>OZ223236.1:0-5206294 GCA_965140445.1 Candidatus Ozemibacteraceae bacterium
TTCACGAGAACGGTGTCAAAATAGGAACAGGCAACGACTGCGACATTCAAATAAACAAAATTGGAATTGCCAGGCAGCACATTCAACTTAGATACAATGCTGATGGTTATTTAACTTTGCAAGATCTGCAGAGCCCCTTCGGAACCACAGTAAATGGACAGAAAATACAACCTGGCTTTATAACAACAGTTTCTCCAGGAACATACGTTGAACTTTCTGAAGATGTGTTTTTGCATCTCCAGGCCGAACCAGAAGATGAATCAAGTGGGCCAGTCGAACCTAATAAAATTTTTCCTTTCTTCATGAACAGTAATGAACAATACGTAAGGAAAGTTTTTTCAAAGGTAAAAACCAAAATCCCACGCGCACATTTTTCTGCATTAACCGCCGCCGAAGGTGAGTTGATTACTAAGGTAAAAGAACTCTCTGCAATAATTGAAGTAACATTTGCTTTAAATTCTATTACCAGTTTCCACCGCCTGCTTGAATTCACTCTTGAAATGGCCTTAGCTGTTACTGGAGCTGAGCGAGGTTATATCTCTTTGTTTAACCCAGAGTTAAAAAGACTGGAAACCGTTGTTGCCAAAAATTTTCCAGCAAAAGATACCTACAATGATTTTCTTGCAACCTCCGGTTTGATAAACAAGGTTTTTGAAACTGGAATTCCTCTAGTTGGCCCTTCGCATAACTTTCAAATTGAAGGACGGCGAGGCAAGCAATTGACAGATTCGGGAATAATGTCTATCGGAGCTGTTCCACTAAAAGAATTATCTTCAATAATAGGTGTTTTGTATGTTGATACCAAAAACAACGGTAATATACTTTCATCTAGAACAGAGCAATTGATGCAGGTTTTTGCGACACAAGCCGCTGTAGCAATTAATAAAGCCAGAATGTTCCACAATGCTACAACAGATGGACAAACACAGCTTGGAAATAAGAAATTTTTTATGCAGCGACTCACAGAAGAGTTTTGCAGGGCACAAAGGCATCAAAAGCCGATTTCCCTTATTTTAATGGATATTGACTATTTCCATAAAATCAATGAAAGCTATGGGGAACACAATGGAGACAAAGTCTTGCGAGAAGCTGGCAACATATTCCGTCAAACAACGAGGGTGCACGACCTTGTAGCTAGATTTGGACCTGACTCATTTGCCATGTTGTTACCTGAAACTGAAGCTGCGGGCGCAAGAATTGTAGCCCAGAAACTAAAAGACGCACTTTCCCAGACAATTATCAGAGTAGAAAAAACTTCAATTCAAGTTACCGCTAGTTTTGGAATTGGGGCTAGCATGAGAAGCACCGAAAAGGCTTCAGACCTACTTAGATATGCTGAAAAAGCAATTAAACAAGCACAGAGAAAAGGCGGCAATCAGATATCCTGATTGCCAGATATAGTCAGACTTACATTATAAGGATGCGAATATGATCAATCCATTAGACGATCTCGATTTTTCCAGCGGAATTGGCAATCTAGATGAACTTGAAAAACTCGCTGGATTTTCCCCAGCCTCAAAAGGTGAGAATATAATAAAGAAAGTTGCGGGTAATCTAACCAAAAAGAAAACTGACAGCAAAATCACCGAAGCTGTAGATCCTCTTGCAGAAAAGCACTGGGAAACCCATAAAAAATTCGCCCAGGGCTATGAAAAATTCGGAAGACCATTTGCACTTTTCGTAGGTGATCTTCTGGACATAATCCTTAGCGGCCCAGTTCAAACTAAACTCGTCAATGAAATGATTGAAGAGAAAATAAATAAGATGCGTAAGTCTAAAGAAGCATCTTCTGAGCCAAGCACTCACAAAGTTAATGTTCCGGCGAAAAGAAGCGCAAAATATGACGTTTCAATAGGCGGAGAAAAGCGCGTTTTTGTAAGACACTTCTTAAAACGCAAAGGCTTTCTTGCAGCCTTGTTTCTGGACAGTGAAGAGTATCCTGCCTTCAAAAAGCTTATAAAGCAAATCGAAACCGTTTGCAGAGAAGAAATAACAGAAAAGCTTCCTGAACAGGAAGAAGCAAGGAAAACAGAATTAACCAAAATCATCAAAGAGCTTAAATTTGAAATCAAACCGGTTGATGTTATTAAAGCCTGGGCGCTTCTGGAAGCAGATAATTTTAAGCACCTCAACTGGGTCTATGATGAAACAAAAAACCTTCATCTTGTCCGTCCAAACTTTTATGATGACCTGGATAAAGCTTATAGAGATGTGAAAAAACTTATTAAATTACTTATCGCAGAGTTTAATGAGGAATTTCCTCCACACCTTGACAAGCAAGATGCCATCGAAGATTACTTAAAAGACATTCTGGAAGTTTACACTCATCATCATTTCGTTCTTAAGTTCTTCAATCAAACCAGACCAAGCTTCACTCTCAAAGACTTTGAAATGACAAGAGAAGAGCTACAGGAAAAAATTGAAGATCTAAGAGAAGAAAGCAATGAGCTTAGAAAAACCCACAAGCAAACAATAATTGAAAAAGATCAGGCAAATGCTGAGCAAGAGCTCTAAGAAATGAATGCGAAGCACTTAGACAGAAGCTTGCTAAACTTGATCCTGTTGAAGTTCAAAAGCAACTCCAGGCGCAAGAATCTAAATATAACTCCATGAAACGCGAAAAAGATGCAACTCTTGAAGAATACAATGAGCTCCGGGAAGATTTGCGGAAAATGGACGAAGAAAACCAGGAACTAACCAAAAAGCTTCAGCAGCTAAACGCTATTCCAGATGAAAGCGCCTATTCAGTTGAAGGACTTCTCGAAGGAAAAAGAATTGTTATTTTTGGTGGAGTAGGCAGAGACCATTACCTTCCTATATTGAAGGAAGCTGGAGTGGCTGCTGATGACTACGAATGGTATGAAGGTTATCACACAATTTCCCAGGCCAGAACTTCAGAAATCGTTGGCAGATGCGATGTGGCAGTAGTTGTTACAAGCTACGCCGGGCATCTTCTTCTTTATCAGGTAAGACCATGCATTAAAGAACACCAGCATTTTTTCAAAATACACAATAGTGGCGCCGGATCGCTCAGGAAAGAAATACTTAATACCTTTAAGAAAAACTAAATCTACGTACAAGGCCAAACGTTTTAAAAAATGAAAGCAACGCCAGAGGAACTATGGCAGCTTGCCCTAAAAGGAAATCAAGCTGCCTGGAAAGAATTGTATGAGTGTTTTGGGAAAGGACTTTATCAGTTTTTTCTCAAAAACACTCGAAATTCTGAACTGGCAATGGACAAAGTACAGGAGGTTTTTCTAAAAATTTTTCGGAGCAAAGAGTCCTTTCATTATGGCAACCTGAAAACCTGGATATATAGAATTGCCAGAAATCTTCTAATTGATGAATGGAGAAAATCTGGTAATAAGGAAATCCCCTCAGAGATGAAATTTGATATCAAAGATGACAACATACATCTCGAAGAGCAGGTTATAAATGATCTTCACCAGAACAGGCTGGTAGAATTGCTTGATGAATCATTGCTCCTGATACCCGAGGAAGAGCGTCTTGTGATAGGCCTGGTATATTTAGGTGGATTAGCAATTCCAGAGCTTTCAGAAGTGATGGAAATACCGCTTGGAACTGCAAAAACAAAGGTAAGGCAGGCAAGATTGAAATTAGATTCTGTCCTATCTGAGAAAATGAAATTAAACAATCTGGAAAAGTAGTATGGATTGCAATGAAGTAAAAAATCTAATTCTTGAAAGTAAAAACCTGAAAAGCTTAAAAAGCAATTCTCAGGTGTCTTTACATTTCCAGAACTGCAAATCCTGCCAGGAAAAACTTTTGCTGGAAACCAAAATAAGAGAAGGCTTTCAGACAATTGCAGACCAATCACCTCCTCCACAACTTTTTGAACGAATAATGGCTATCCAAAAGCAAGAAGTAATAAAACCTCCGACAGAGAAGAGCTTATTACGGCAATTAACAGATCTTGTTAACAATTTTACAGTTCGAGTAGCTTTTGCTTCGGCCTTAACCGGATTTTGTGCTGCAATCATTTTTAACTGGAATTCAACGGGTCGCTACAAAATTCCAGAGCAAAAAACGTTTTCAAAAACAACTCAAGATTTCTCTTCCCCCAAAACCTCACCCCAGAAAAGCAAATCCATAAAAACCTACGCCGATGATTCCGAAGTATCTTTTTCTAATGAAGGTCTTATCGATTCTCAAAAAAACAAAGATTTTAAAATTGCATTAAAAAACAAAAAAAGCGCTCCAATGAGAGCCATAAATAAACTGGATTCTTTTAAATCAGAATCTAAACCTGAACTGGAGGAAATTCCAGGCGCTGTGACTTTTTCTTTAAAAGAAGAAAGAAGCTCTGCACCTTCAGCACAAATGCATGTTGGCAATAGCCGAAAGATAGCCGGCCCAGAGCCTGAAACTGCAATGCAGGACTCGTCATCCGAATCTGATAAAATGATCATTGCACTTGCTCCATCAGAAAGCTCTTTTGCCGAATCAATAGAAACAGAATCTTCGCCAAAACTAAGAAAAAAAGCAAAGTTAATCATCAGTAACGGAAATAAATTATCAACAAAAAATAGAGTTTTAGCTTCAAGAATGGCCGACAGTTTTGAAGCTAACGATGACATAGCAGAAGAAAAAGTTAGCCCCACGCAAAGTAGACAAAAAGAAAATGAAAAAGCCAGAAAGATTGAAAAAATAATTCACAATAATTTTTTAACTCCTTCAAATGAATTTATATCGTTGGAAGAGTGGGTTATACAAGGCATAATTTCAAAACAGGAAGAAAAACTTTTAGCTCCTCCAGCAGGAAAAAAGTGGTTCGCAGTAAAAGAAAATGAAGTCTATAAAATAGAGGCTAGATAGAATAAATTTTACTTTCTAAGCCCGTTTTAGCAAAGCCACAAAACTCAATAGCGTACCTTCTTGTAAAAGTCGGCCTTTGAGTGTATCCTTTTCCCTGAAAAACATTCATTTCAGGAGGATAATATGTCTAAAGAATTTAATGAAAATGACTTTCAGGCGGAAGTTTTAGATTTTTCCGGATCAGCACTGGTAGACTTCTGGGCTCCATGGTGCGGACCTTGCAGGATGATGAGTCCTATCATTGATAGTCTGTCAGAAAAATATAAAGATCAAGTTAAAATTGGCAAAGTTAATGTCGACGACAGCGCAAGTATTGCCGCAAAATATAACATAGCATCTATCCCCACTCTCATTTTCTTTAAAAATGGCGAACCCGTGCATACATTTACTGGCGCAACAACTGAGTCAGACCTTGAAGCCAAAATAAAAGAGCACCTCCTCTAATCCTATTTTCTTTCTTACTAACCAGACTTTCGCCAGATCTGGCATAACTTTTTACAGGAGCATTTCATGGATCAAATCATCAATAATGACGCTATAGAAGCCATTATCAAAACGGATCATAATGACCCATTTACTATTCTTGGTTCACACCAGGCAAAATTTAAAGGGAAAGACTGCGTTGTAGTAAGAGCATTCCTCCCCGATGCAGAAAAAGTTGAAGTTGTTGATATAAAAACAGGCGAATGTTTTTCTATGAACAAACTCCATGATTCTGGCTTCTTTGAAGGCATCATAAGCTCAAGAACTGAAGTTTTTTCATATAGATTAAAAAGTTATTACCCTAACGGCGCGAGCGCTGAATTTTTTGATTCATATTCTTTCACCCCAAGCCTTAGCGACACCGACCTCTATCTATATAATCAAGGCAACCACCATGAAATATATACAAAGCTGGGGGCGCATTTAAGATTTATAGATTATGGAAAAGAAAAAATTGGTGGAATTGGATTTGCAGTTTGGGCCCCTAACGCTAAAAGAGTTAGTGTAATAGGAGATTTCAACTCATGGGACGGCAGACGTCACGTAATGAGATCTCTGGGCTCTTCTGGGATTTGGGAAATTTTTGTACCTGGCCTTCAGATGGGACAAAATTACAAATTTGAAGTGAAACTTACCAGCGGCGCCCTAGTGGAAAAATCAGATCCGTATGCTCTCTACGCCGAGAGAAGACCTGATACCGCAAGCAAAACCTATGATTTGACTGGATACGAATGGAATGACGAATCATGGATGACCGAAAGAAAAGCCAGAAACTGGAAAAAAGAACCTGTTTCAATATTTGAATGTCACCTTGGTTCTTTCATGAGAAAAGAAGAAGAAGGCAATAGATTTTTAACTTACAAAGAATTAGCCCCTATGATTGCAGATTACTGCAAAAACCTTGGCTACACTCACGTTGAACTGCTTCCAATCACTGAGCATCCGCTTGATATGTCATGGGGTTATCAGGTTACTGGATTCTTTGCACCTACAAGTAGGTTTGGAACGCCAAAAGACTTCATGCACTTTGTAGATCATCTACACAACGAAGGACTCGGAGTTATACTAGATTGGGTTCCAGCTCATTTTCCAAAAGACGCTCATGGATTAGCCAGATTTGACGGGACAGCGTTGTATGAGCACGCAGACCCTCGACAAGGCGAGCATAAAGACTGGAAAACCCTTATTTTTAACTTTGGCAGAAATGAAGTAAAAAACTTTCTAATCAGTAGTGCCTTGTTTTGGCTTGATAAATATCACATTGATGGAATAAGAGTTGACGCAGTTGCTTCAATGCTTTATCTGGATTACTCAAGAAAAGATGGCGAATGGGTTCCAAACCAACACGGCGGTAGAGAAAACCTTGAGGCAATTGAATTCCTGAAATACTTAAATAGCGTTTGTCATGACAAATTCCCTGGAATTATGACCATCGCAGAAGAGTCAACAGCATATCCTGGAGTATCCAAGCCATGCAGCGAAGATGGTCTTGGATTTGATTTTAAATGGAACATGGGATGGATGAATGACACTCTTGATTACTTCAAAAAAGATCCAATCTACAGAAGATATCATCATAGTGCCCTTACATTCCCACTGATCTACTGCTTTAATGAAAATTTCGTATATGTACTTTCTCATGATGAAGTTGTTCATGGCAAAGGAAACATCATTAATAAAATGCCAGGAGATTTCTGGCAGAAATTCGCCAATGTCAGACTTCTATATAGTCTCATGTGGACCATGCCTGGCAAAAAGCTCCTATTCCAGGGAACAGACTTTGGACAATGGAATGAATGGAACGATGGGCAAAGCCTGGATTGGCATCTGTTAGGATTTGACTCTCATCGAGGAATCCAAAGATTGGTAAGCCATCTCAACTACCTATACAAAAATGAAACAGCACTTCATGTTAAGGACTGTGAGTCAGAAGGTTTTGAGTGGATTTCTTTTGATGATGCAGATTCTAGTATCATTAGCTGGGCAAGAAAAGGTGAAACTCCAGATGATCTTATAGTCTTCATTGCGAATTTCACCCCGGTAGCACGAAAAGACTTCCGTCTAGGTGTGCCTCGAGAAGGCTTCTATAAAGAAGTTCTAAATTCTGACTCTGAGCTTTACTTTGGCTCCAACGTAGGCAATTACGGTGGCAAATGGGCAGACAATACATGGCTCCACAATCAGCCTAATTCAATAACAATAGATGTTCCACCATTAGCCATTGTGGGTTTTAAGCTCTCACAATAAACATCATCAAAAAAAAGGCTGACGATATTAATTATCGTCAGCCTTTTTTTTGTTACTAATGTCTTCAATAAACGTATCTGGAAGCTTGACTATATAATTTATGATATATTTTTTAGATTAAACTTATGAAAGATCAGAAAACACAAATAAAAGGCGGGGTTCTGTCTCTAGTATCCAGATTTCCACTAGCTTACTGGCTTTCTGCGATTTTGTGTTTTGTTTTGTTCCCTGGATTTTTAATCAACATGGGTTTAAATCAGGTTTCCGAAATTTCATACGAAAAAGATAAAAAACAGACCTATCAAAAATTAAATCTAAGCCTTGAAAGACTGGCAACTTTTTCTAACGATAGGCATTTCGCACATCGCTTGCTGCTAAAAGTTTTTAAAAAAGCAAACCGGTCAAAAAATCCTCAAAAACAGCTGAAGAAAAGCATAAGCTTTTTAAAAAAAGCATACCCGGATTGTTTTAATTTTATAGTTTGGGACATGAAAGGCAAACCAATTAAATACTTGTCTGATGAAAAGTCCTTTTCATACATGGCTAAAAAATCATTCAAGCTATTAAAAAAGGTAAAAGAAGATGTATTAAAAAACTACCCAGGCTTGCCTTCTAAAATCCCTGATATCCCAAAAGAACTAAAAGTCTTAAGAAATTTTCTTGGAAGATTTCTTGTAACAGATAAATTAGGTACTCCTTATCTCCAGGGTAAAAGAGGAGAAGTTGTACTTGTGGATGTTCCAGGAAAAAAATCCTGGCTATGGTACCAAATTGGAAAAAAAATTAGTTTTTTAACTTTTATCAACAATGATTTCTTTCAGCAAAGATCTGGTGCAAAGTATTTCATAAAGCACTTCAATAAAAACAATTTCTTTAAAACAGGCATATCTGAATTCCCAATTGGTTCAAACCTTTTTCCAATGTTTTCAGAAAAAGACCGAGGCACTATAACCCTTGCTCTAGCCAATTTTGAAAATCTTGCTCCAAACTCAATTAATAAGGTTGGTGATTTACTTATTGGGTGTAAGTATCTTTCACAAAATCTAAGGGGCTTCTGCTTTACCAGGTCTTCAAACTTACCTCTACCAAGCGAAAGAAAAATGGCTTTAATTGCTAAGTTTGCTAAGTTTTCATTACCCATCCTGATTATATTCTTAGCGATTTACTGGAAGCTTGGGGGATTCATGTCAATAAGGCTCAAGCTCTTATTTCTCTTCCTTTATGCTGTTTCCATGCCCCTGTTAATTCTTTCAAGCATTGGTTTTGAGTATATTCACCATTCAGAGCAAAAATTAATTTATGAAGCACAACTCGAAGGATTTGAAATCTTAAATCGTTTTGATAAGGATTTTGATGCTTTCAAAATCCAACAAAAGGATAAAATGTGGAAAATTATCAAAAAGATTAATAGTGATCCAATAACATTTTTATCTAACCAAGAGCAAATAAAGCGATTCAGAAAACAAATTGTAAAGCAGTTTAATGTTGACGTCCACTTACTTATAGATCTGGACGGAAAAGACCTGTTTTCAGGTATAGCAGAGACTGGTCTTTATGACTCATCTTTCAGTCTTAATCTTGCTAAACAAACGATACAAACAATTAGGAATTTTGGTCAGATTAAAATTCCAGAAAATAAATTCTTTAACACCACTATAATCTACGATTCTTTAACCAGAATAGGAGAGCTAACTTACATTGGAATCGGGCAAAACGAAGTGTACAGCATATATCACTTCATTGGAAATAAAAGCACTTATGATATCAGAGCCTTTTTTCAAGTAATGTGGTTACTAAAAAAACTACAAAAAAAATATTTGCTTGAGACTTTGCCAAATTTTGGAGAAATTACCAATAAATCACTTCTCTATGGTTACATCCCTGATGAAGATGGCTTTATAGGCAAATCAGGTGCGGTTCCCAGAGAAATAAAACAAATCCTGAGACAGGCAGACAAAGAGCTGATTGTACCCAACCAGACTATAAAAATAGGCGATTCTGAATATTCTGTCTCAGCCCAAAAAGGTTTAAACCTTAGCAAGCTTTCTATTGCTGCGTGCGTTTCATTAAAAGAAGTCAAACAAAGAACACTCTCACTTAAGAGAAAACTAATAGGTTTTGCCTTAATTTGCATATTTTTCTCTTTAATTCTTGGAAACATAATTACCCAGACCTTCTTTTCTCCAATAAACCAATTTAGCGAAGCAATTTCAAACATAAGCAACAGAAATTTTTCTTTTAGAACCGACATCAAAACAAAAAATGAGTTTGGTGATCTAGGCGAAGCTTTTAACAAAACCCTTGAAAACTTGCATGAACTAGAAACGGCTAGAATTGTTCAGGAAAATCTTCTTCCTGGAAACAGAAAATCAACAGAAAGCTTAGAAGTGTTCGCAGAAACAATTTCAATGTCACAGGTTGGAGGAGATTACTATGATTTTATTGAACTTCAGCCAGATCGTTTAAACATTTTTCTGGGAGATGTTGTTGGACACGGTGTTGCAGCTTCCCTGCTTATGGCAATGGCCAAATCTATCATCATCTATGAAAAAAATAAAAAATCTTCACCAGAACAACTAATGACTTCCCTCGGAAACATGCTTTTTACGCTAAGAAAAAAGGGTGCTAAAGAATACATGACCGGACAGCTACTCACTTTTGATAACTCAAACGATAAAATTACTCTGATTAATTCAGGTCATCCCTATCCAATCAAGATTTCAAAAGATGGTAAACATTCTGAATTCTTAAAAATTGGCGGATTCCCCCTTGGTTTTCAAAAAAATGCAAAACACACCACTCTTACTTCCAGACTCCTGCCGGGAGAAACCATAGTTCTTTATACAGACGGTATAGTAGAAAGTTCTAGCGATTCTGGGGAGCTATTAGGATTTGACCGGCTTCAACTATTGGTAAGAAATTCATGGCATCCTGAACCGGAAATTTTCTTTAAAAACTTAATTTCTCTTCATTCTAAATGGGGAAAAAATCTTAAAGATGACATAAGCCTTGTGATTATTAAAAGAAAAGAAGTTTGAAATGAAAGAAACAAAATCATTTAATATTTATTTATTCCAGAGCAGTTTTCTGATCATGGCTCTGGTAATTATTCCAATTCTTTTCTTTTATGTTGCTTTAAATTACCTGACTACTGAAAACATTTCTTCACAAATAAATGCTTTCAGACGTTACACAACAACAATTTCAAAACAAATCGAAAAGGACTCAAACCCCGAAAAATTTCTGTGTTACAGGCTAACAGACTTATTTAAATCAAGCGATAATCCACAGGAATTTCAAAAAAAAGTCGTTCATCTTTCTAAAATAATAGATGAAAAAATAATCTACATTTTAACTGACCAAAAGAATCAAGTTATTACTAACCAAGATCTTAGCCAGGAAAAAAAGCTGCTGTGGGTAAAAGCAGGAAAAATATTACAAACAGCATTTTCTGATGCTGGTAGAAGGATTTCATTTTCGTTTCCGGAACAAACTTTATTGGAGAAATTATTGGGTCCTCACTTTTTTCCAGGTAGACTTTTTAATTCATCCGACATAAGGCCCAAGTTTATCTATCCAGATGCAGGTAATAACTTTCCACTAGCCTACTTGAATGGAAATAGTAAATTCATGGCCATGGTATTTTTTGATCATTCAATTCTGAACAGTAAAGCTGGAATAAAACAAACAATTGAAGATTTTAAAAATGAAAACAAAACAGTCTTATGGCAAGATAGCAGTGGAAAAATAAGTGGTAGTCTGCCAAAAGCTGTTGCCCATAAAAAAATCCTCACTGAAATGATTTCTCTGAATAAAACATTCCTGAATAGAGAAAATGAACTTTTTGTATTAGCTTCTACATCTTCCGGCGATAAGCTTTTAATTACCAAAAAATTAAAATTAATGGTTAAAAGCCCTAAAAGGCTAACCTTGTTATTGTTTTTAATAACTTCTTTTATAACCCTGATATTTTTAAAATCAAGCTCTTCGAATAGCAGCTTTTCTAATTTAAGTATAAAATGGCAAATTTTAGCTCTTCTTCTTCTTTCAGCAGGGCTTCCATCTTTATTCCTAAGCATAGTAACTCTTGATTATCTTCAGCAAAAGCAGAAATTGCTTATAAAAGAAGCCCATCAAAAATGTATAAAATACACCCAAAATGTAGAATTCAGGTTTCCTACCGAATTATCGAGACTAGTTAACTCAATAAATAAAACAGACCTTTTTCTTCAAAAAAGCTTAAAAAATAAAAAATTAGATAAAACGCTAATAAAGGATCTATCCAAAAAACTACCCAAATCCGCTCACGATTTTAGATTGATCTCAAGCTCAACTGAAACGTTAGTTACCAAAGACGCAAAGATAGTAAGAGGCAGGGTTCAGGAGCAGTTTTCAAAAAAATGGAGTTTCACAGAAAGAATAAAACTTGAATTTAAAATGGCAGCGAGATTATCGGCTTTCTACCTAAACATAATCAATAAAACACCTCAGGACCCAAGAAAGTCCGCCGAAACAGAAATGTTTGCGGAAATGGCGTATCAAAAGCCCTACTATGAAGTAATAAACGATTATATTAGCAATACAAAAGAGATAGCATACACTGGCTGGGGAGATAGACCTTTTCTTTATTATCTGGATTTGATTTCGGCTTTCACACAAAATATTCAAGATTATACAATAATGTATTTGTTCACTAACAGTATGGTTTCAGACAGCTTCATATCTCGCTGCCAGGAGAATTTAAACCGAAATCCAGATGACATAAAAATGGTTATAAAAATTGGAGTAATGTGGGGAACAAGTAACCCGGAATTTGAAGATCCTGATTTTAGGAAAATTCTTAGCGGCCTATCAAAACATCCTTCAACAGAGCCAGAAGTTAAAAACATCTGGGGAAAAGATTGGGTTTATGCTGGTTTTGTTGGAACAAACTTAACAGACACTGCAATATTGGCATTCTATCCGCTGGAAAAAATTAATAATAAAATAAGAAAAGAAATGGAAAATCTAATTTTCTCAAGCTTTTTCGGACTCCTTATTATCCTTGGACTTGCCTTGGTAGCTTCTCAGAGCTTTATTCTCCCAATGAAAGCCCTACACGTTGGCGCTGAAGCCCTCAAAGAAAGAAACCTTTCCTTTAAATTACCTGACATGGGAAGCAATGAGTTCGGACAAATGGCAAAGATTTTCAATAAAAGTTTCCAGGAGTTTGAAGAACTTTCAATTGCCAGCATTGTACAGAGTCGTCTATTCCCTTCTCAGACTATTGAAACATCTCCATTTAGCCTATACGGAAAGAGTATCCCAATGGCGGATCTAGGTGGAGATATCTATGACTTCTTTGAAATTGACGAAAACAGATTCGGAGTGCTAATTGGAGACGTAGCCGGGCATGGAGTTGGAGCTTCACTTATCATGGCAATGGCTAAAGCCGGTCTGATTTATTCGAGTGATATTCTTGATCAACCTGTAAAAGTTATGGCGGGCCTGCATAACATGGTTTGTGAAACCAGAACAAAAAAACAAAGAAAAATTATGACCTGCCAATATATTTGCATAGATAAAAAAAACCAGACGGCTAAATACTCTAACGCAGGGGGATGTTCTCCTATTTTAGTTAACGCAGAAAAAGGAACCGCTGATGAAATTTCATTGCCAGCACCCGTCCTGGGCGCATTTAAAAAGTCGAAATTTTCAGAAATTGACTTATTTATAGAACCCGGCACCGGGCTAGTTTTTTATACAGATGGAATAATTGAAACTACTAACAGTAAAGGCGAAGAAATCGGCTATGATGGATTTAAAAAAATACTTCTAGAATCGTATGACCAAAATGCTGAAAAATTCTATAATAACGTTTACGAAAGATATTGCCAATGGCTCGGGGATTTTCCACCACAGGATGATTTAACATTAGTATTTCTTATAAACCAGACTAAAAAGTAAAAATCTAGATATAAGCTCTATACCTAGATTTTTTAATTTTAGTCTAAAAAATAAATTTAGCAGGCAACCTGAAGATTCTTTTTGGATTTTAGCCAGGTACAAACCTTCTTGGCAATACCACTTGCATCAAGACCCAAAATACCTCTTAGCTCAACAACACTTCCATGCTGAACAAAATCATCAGGAATGCCAATTCTTAAAGCTTTTGGAGAGAATCCCATTTCATTTGATGATTCCAGAACTAGAGAGCCAAAACCACCTGCCAATGAACCTTCCTCAACAGTAACAATTGGAATATTGAGTTCCAAAACTCTTTTTAACAATTCTTTATCAAATGGTTTTACGAATCTCGGATTGATAACAGTAGCGTTCAAACCATTTTTGGACAAAATATCGGCTGCATCAAGAGAAGGTTTCAAGGTATTGCCAACCGCTAAGATCGCTAAGTCAGAACCTTCTCTAACAACCACACCTCTGCCAGTTGCTACAGGAGGTCTATCCACCACTCTGTCTTTTGAACCCAACCCGGCACCACGAGGATAGCGCAAAGCTACAGGTTTGTTTTGATCAATTGCATACCTAAGCATTTGCTTAAGTTCGACTTCGTCAGACGGGGACAATATTTCAATTCCTGGAATCATTCGTAAAAATGGTATATCAAAAACACCATGGTGGGTTGGACCATCTTCTCCAACTAACCCTGCACGGTCTAAACAAAAAACAACAGGCAGATCCATAAGACAAACATCGTGAATAACCTGGTCAAAAGCTCTTTGCATAAAAGTCGAGTAGATTGCAACCACTGGCTTTAAACCACCTCTTGCCATACCAGCAGCCATAGTTACCGCATGCTGTTCTGCAATTCCAACATCAAAAAATCTCGACGGGAACTCTGAAGCAAATCTTTTTAGCCCAGTTCCTTCTTTCATCGCGCCTGTAATGGCAACAACATCGTGTCTCTCTGCAGCAATTTCGGCAAGCTCATCACCAAAAACAGCAGTATAAGAAGGTGGTTCCTGCTCCTTTTTTACCGTTCCAGTTTCAATTTCAAACGGACCAACACCATGAAACTTTGATATCTGATCCTGCGCAGGTTTGTAACCTCTACCCTTTTCGGTAAGAACATGGACAAGAACAGGGCCTTTTCGTTCTTTTGCGCGGCTCAAAGCCCTTTCCATCATCTCAAAATCATATCCATTTACAGGGCCAAAGTATTTAAAGCCAAACTCTTCAAATAGCATTCCCGGGGTAAGTAAATATTTTAAGCTTCCTTCAATCCTGCTAAGAACATTGTAAAGCCTTGAACCAAATCCAGGTATTTGCTTAAGAACATGCGCCAGATAATCTTTGGGTGTTGTGAAAGCTGGCTCAAGCCTTAACTTATGCAAGTACATTGATAGCGCCCCAACATTTGGAGAAATAGACATTTCGTTGTCATTTAAGATAACAACCAGATCAGACTTTTTGTGCCCAGTAAAGTTCAAAGCTTCGAAAGCCATTCCACCAGTTAAAGCACCATCCCCAATTACAGCAACAACCTTTCCAGATTTTTGTAATTGGTCCTTGGCAATAGTCAAACCCTGAGCCGCCGAAATTGAAGTAGAACTATGCCCTGTATCAAAAGAGTCATGTTCGCTTTCACCAATTTTAGGAAAACCGCTCAGTCCTCCGAGGGTTCTCAAAGTTGGGAATTCACTTTGCCGTCCGGTTATAAGTTTATGTACATAAGTCTGATGACCAACATCCCAAACTATCTGATCAATCGGGGATTGGTAAACTCTATGAATAGCAAGGGTAAGCTCAACAATACCCAGATTGCTTGCAAGATGCCCACCAGTTCTGGAGACAACCTGAATTATACGATCTCTGATTTCCTGACTGAGCATCTCAAGATCGCTGATCGAAAGATTTCTTAAATCCTGTGGCGATTGTATTTTATCTAATATCATATTTCCTCTGAAAATGCCTGAACACCAACACCATTGATGATATCACACTTCAATTATCCGTTCAAAGCATTGAATTAACCAACCTGGTTATTTAATTTTTCTAATAGTTTCTGCAAATCTATTCCATGTACTTTAGCAGCATCTTCAAGACTCTCACCCGCGGCAACAGCACAACCAATGCAATGCATTCCAAACTCCTGCAATACCTTTGATGAATCCGGCTTCTGCTTAAGTATTTCTGCTATGGTCATATCCGAATCAATTTTCATTCTTGTCTCCAGTAAAAGTCTTTTCTTCAGAATCATCTGGATGAATTTTCATTTTATCAAGTTCGTGGTGTTGATCCTGTAAAGCCTTATTAGACTCAAAAACCAAAACCCAAACTGTCTGAAAAACAATTTTTATATCCAAAATCAAACTATAGTTATCCAGATAAAAGTAATCATAACTTACCTTATCCACAAGTCTTAAATAATATCTTGCATTAACTGCCGCTAAACCAGTAACTCCAGGCTTTACTGACAGCCTTCTTCCCTGGAATTCAGAATAATCACTAACGAAAAATGGTCTTTCTGGTCGCGGACCAACAACTGACATCTCCCCTGTTAATACAAGAAAAAACTGTGGCAACTCGTCAATCCCGAACCTGCGCAAAAATTTACCAATCCCTGTTGTCCTTGGATCATCTGAGGTCGCGATTTGAGGGCCCGCCTTGGCTTCCGCTCCAACCCGCATAGACCTGAACTTGATAACATCAAATTCTTTTCCATATCGCCCAACTCTTTTCTGTTTATAAAAAATTGGCCCTTTTGAGTCCAGTCTAACTAAAATTGCAGCTAAAATCATTGCAGGCGATGACACCGCAATTGCAAACAAGGAAAAAACAATATCAAAGCTTCTTTTAAAAATCCTTTGGATTCTATTCAATGGATGGGCTTTGATTGTAGTAAGAGGAAAATCCTCCAGACTTTGCAAACCGACCTGTCCGGAAGTCTTTTTGGGATCAAATATAACCCTTACCTTGAAATCATGAGGCTCTTCTTTTCTGTGGTAAAAAATCTGCGACCAAAAAGAGTCTAAATTTAAACTTGGATCAGAAACAAAAATTTCATGAGCATGCTTAAAAATTAGTTCAGAAGCCAAATCTTCAATTTCTTCGGACTTCATAACTCTAACAATCTTAAAACGTACTCCACCTCGGCGATGGAAATGCTGAATAATTCTTTTTCCTTCTTTTTCATCCCCAATTATTATCGCTCTTTTAAGTAATGGTTGAGGCTTAAAAACAGATGCGATAACGACCCTTAAAAGGAATATGGCAATTATCGAAAAACCTGTTGCCAAAAGAAAAATAGATCTTGGAAAAGTATAGGTCTGACTCGCCATACTTCTCCAGAAGAACGTCAGAAGGTTAAAGCTTACAAATGAAGCAAGTAGAACATTTGTAGTTTGGGAAAAAATGTCTGAAGCAGCCCTAAAGTTTCTTATTTCGAAATTGCCAATCAATAAACTAAAAAATAAGTAAAAACCAAAGAGCCACCACTTTACCTGAAAATATGATTCCAGATACATTTCTTTTTGGGGCATTCCAGCAAGCCAAAATCCAAAAATCCACAGAAAAACAGCATTCATTAAAATCCCATCCATAGGGATTAACATGAAATTTAAAAGCTTTTCTGCGCCTCTGGGCAATCTGAACTTCCAATGTGCCCTTCTGGAACTACTAGATTTTTTTTGAGAAACCATGCCTACTTTTTATTATCTATGCAGTTAAGCATGGTAAAAAGCTTGGCTATATGGATTTTTTCCTGCCGTATAAGTTCTTCGACAACGGCTCTGTTCTCAATATCTTTATCAAGCATTCTCAAAATTTCTGAAAAGAACAAAATTGTATCTTTTTCAAAAGAGAGAGCATGTCTGATAGCCTGTTCATCAGTTTTTATTTCATCTGCAATTCCATCATAGGATTCCAGATTAGGAAAAACCCTTCCATCAAACATAGCGGTCAAATACGATTCCATTTCGGGGGTTTTATACTCGTCAGCTATTTCGTAGGCCGGTTCCTGTAAAGACTCTCTTATTCTTTTAAAATCTTCAATATGACCAGCTTCTTCTTTTGCCAGGAATAAAAAGACTTCTTTAACCGATTCGCTTTTAGCTTCATCAGCCATTCTTGTAAAATATTTATTGCCATTTGTTTCAATCTGAATTGCCAATTCCATCAATTCAGAGGGGTTACACGTAAAATTGCTCATTTAGATATCTCCTGAAAATGTCTTTTCAAAATTTATTAAGGGCAATTATAACGCAAAATGCTTTCAATTTCGAATTCTAATTACTTCAAAGCTAATTCAATTTCTTCAGCAATTTCATCCAGCTTCAAAATTCTTGAGGCCGCTTCTTGTTCTAACGCGGCTTTAGGCATGCCATATACAACAGAACTCAATCGGTCCTGAGCAATGGTCAATCCACCCATTAATTTAATATTTTTCAGACCCCTTACTCCATCTTCACCCATTCCTGTGAGGATAATACCTATGGCTCTATGCGCAAATTCTTTTGCCGCTGAAAAAAACAAGGTATTTATACATGGAGCAAAGCGATCCTGAACGCTCTCATTAGATTCAATTGAGAAAACATACCTTCCCTCAATATTCTTTGTAACTCGGGTTTGATGATCTCCTGGGCAAAGATAAACTACTGCCTGCTGCAAAATCTCATCAGAAGCAGCTTCCTTAACCCTGATACCACAAAGAGTGTTCATTCGTGAAGCAAAAGCTGCCGTAAAAGCCTTTGGCATATGCTGGGCAATAATTATCGGAGCTGGGAAATTTGGTGGCAAACTAGTCAAAATTTTCTGGATTGCGGGCGGGCCGCCAGTAGAAGCACCTATAAAAACAGCTTTATTAATGGGCTCGTTTGCTCTTGAAGGGAATCTTTTTCCGCGAGCAACGGACTTATACTCTAATTTTACGGCCTGAGGTTTGCAGTGGGCAACTGCATGAATCTTTGAGATCAACTCCTCTTTTAATCGTAAAACATTAACAGAGAGAGTAGACCCTGGTTTTGGAATATAATCAACAGCCCCCAGGTCAAGTGCGTCAAGAGTTACTTTTGCCCCTTCCTGAGTGAGCGAACTTACCATAAGCACAGGCACCGGACAGATTCGCATTATTTCCTTTAATGCATGTAATCCATCCATAATCGGCATTTCAACGTCCATGGTTACAACATCTGGTCTTAACCTGGCAACCTTTGAAACCGCCTCTTTTCCATTTGCTGCAGAGCCAATTATCTGAATAGAGGGATCGTCGCGTAACATTCTTTCCAGAGCTGTTCGCATGAACGCAGAATCATCAACTATGAGTACTTTAATCAATCCTTATTCCATCCATTCAATTATTTTCCAATTATAGGTTTTTTATAAATATAAGCTTTGCCACATTGAATTACTTCAAAATAATTAAAATCCCGAGGCAAGCATTCACTTTCGCCAAGAAAGAGAATACCACCCGGAGCAAGAAGATTAAAGAATTCTTTTAACAATTTTCTTCTGAGCTCTTCTTCAAAATAAATTAATACATTTCTGCAGAATATTACGTTTGAACCGGATAAAACGTTCAAACTTTTTATTTCTTTCAAATTTAATTTACAAAAACTTACAAGGCTTTTAATATCCTCAAAAACGGTTAATGAATCATTTTTCCCTATTTCACCAATTTTCACCTGCAATCTGGCCTGAAAGTTTTCAATTTTATTTTGGTGGGCACGCTTTTTATAAAAAGCTTCCCTGGCGTAAGCAAGGTTCTTGGTATTAATATCACCTGCGTAAATGTGAAAAATTTGCTCAGGGTTTTCCTGCATAAAATGCTTAACCAAAGCAGCGATTGAATATGGCTCCTCACCCCTTGCGCATCCAGCACTCCATATTTTTATAGGTAAAACTCGCCCATGGAATTGTTTTATTTTTTCAGGGAAATATTGATTTAATAAATAATTAAACTGATCTGGATTTCTAAAAAAGAAACTCTCGCTTACTGTCAATTCAGAAATAAGTTCTTCCATCTCAGTTTTAACAGAAGAGTTTAAACATCCTTCCAAAGCCTGGATATAATCCTTAACTCGCCCGATACCAAGCTTTTTTATCTGCTCTTCAATCTTTTTTTCAATTTGTCTGGTAGCAATCCTGTCAAATAAAATTCCTGAATAAGAAAATACCAGTTCACCAATCTTTTTTAGCTGGACCTTGTCTAATATAATCATTCTTTATGATATGGCTCCCCAAAAAGAATTGAGATAGCTCTATAAATTTGTTCAGAAAGAACCAATAGCGCAAGTTGATGATTTAACGTTAGCGGCGACAAAGAAAGAAACTCAGACGATTTTGCTTTAACCCTTTCATCCAAACCTGCTGCAGCTCCTAAACAAAAAGTAAGTTTATTAACGCCGCTATTAATCTTTTTCTGCACCCAATTTGTAAATTCAGTAGTGTCATAGGTCTTGCAATGCTCATCAAGTCCAATAACTGTTTCTCTTCCAGTTATTCTCCTAAGCATCCCTTCTTCGTCTTTACAATGAATGATTTCAACGTTCAGTCTTTTCCCACATCTGGAAATATATTGATCAATCAATTGTCTATATGGCTTTTCAGATACTTTTCCGATCATCAAAATCTCAATTTTCATCCCAGCTCTTCCTCGGGCAAATCAGAAAAATTAAAACTGGCCTGCTTCATCAGCAGATTCCTTTTAAGAGGCTCTGGTAAAGGGGTTGATTGAAAAATTCTCGGGCTATATTCATCCTGATCCATCACATAAATTCGCGTGTTTGCCAATTTTGATCCCGCGCCACTTAAAAACGGCTCGAGATTCTCTCTTACAAGTGCTGGGGTATTTGATTCCTGGCTTAGATGCATAAGAATTAAACTTTCAGGCCTTCTATTTAAGCGACTTACAATTCCTCGCACTCCAGTATTAGCAAGATGTCCTGAATTTCCGCGAATTCTTTTCTTTAACCAGAAAGGATAAGAACAAATCTTTAGCATATCTTCATCATAATTACTCTCAAGACAAACTATGTCTGAATAATCCAGAGACTCCATAACTTTAGGTGTTACGTGCCCAAGATCTGTTGCTACAGATATAACGCCAGCTCGGTTTTCAAAGCGAAGCCCCAAAGGCTCTGTAGCATCATGAGGAACTTCGAAAGGAAAGCACCTTGTGCCTTCTATTTCAACTTCCTTCCCATCCTTTAAACAGACTGCATTGGAAATATCAACATCCTTGTTTTTTAGCGCAGCGATAGTGCCTCGTGAGGCATAAACAGGGATATTTGCCTTTTTCAGCAAAACCCGTAACCCTTTGATATGATCTTCGTGTTCATGGGTCACAAAAACTCCCGAAAGGTCTGAAACTGTCATGTTCTTATTTTCGAGAAAGGAAGAAATCCTTTTGCAACTAAATCCAGCATCCAACAAAAATCGTTGATTGCCCAATTCCAGCAAAGCAGAGTTTCCTTTACTTCCAGAACCGATAAAAGTTATTCCAATCAATTATATAACCACTTTAAAGGGATTTTGCTTCTGCTTTATTATGCACTGAATAGAATTTATTTTCCAGCAAAAAATGCATAGCATAACTATTCGTTAACCACGTAATTTTTGAAAAGCCTTTGGGACAAAAGAAGCCACTTCGCTTATAGTCATTGAATCAGCCCCCAACTCAGCCCGCGCTAGCTCCGCAGCTTCGGCATGCAAATAAACCCCTCCGAGGCAAGCTTTTAAACGGTCTCCTGTAACAGCCATCAATCCGCCAATTAGCCCAGTCAACAAGTCACCGGAACCCGCTCTTGCCAATCCAGAATTAGGACGAGAGCAAATAAAATATTTACCTCCAGGTTCTGCGATGATAGTGATTGCAGACTTTAAAACAACGATTGCAGAAAGCTTCCTTGCAACCATAATCGCTTCTGCTATCGGATTATCTTGAACTTCGCCGACAGACTTCTCCACCAATCTTGCCATTTCACCAATATGTGGAGTTAACACCAGATTATTATTTGAATTTTTTTCCAATTCATTTAAAGAAGAGTTATTTAAAGCATCAGCATCTAGCAGCAACATACCTGGCCACTTTTTTAAAAGCAATTCCAAAGAGTGTTTCTGAGATTCCCCTCGTCCCCAACCAGAACCAGCAGCAATAGCTTTAAATTTTCCAACAAAGGAATCAACTTCCTCTTCTTTTAAGTCAAAAGCTCCATTATTAGAACTAAATTCGTTAATAATAACCTCAGGAAGAACTTGCTGGCACATATTATTTCTTGCTTCCTCAGGCAAACCAAGCGTAACAAGACCAACACCTGACCTCAAAGCTCCATAGGAGGTTAAAACGGCAGCCCCCGCATATTCATTTGACCCGGACAACGAAAGAAAATGACCACTTTTCCCTTTGTGACTCTCTGCATCTCTTTCTTCAAAGCAGGTAGAAGCCAATTCTGAAGTTAGTAAAAAAGCAGATGGGGCAACAGAATCAAATGAAATATTCGGAATCCCAATATCAGCAGTCCAGATCTCCCCGGCAAATCTTTTTCCAGGAAAAACAAATAGTCCTGTTTTGGGCCCTCCCAGAGTTACTGTCAAATTTGCATTGAAGGTGGGATCAGAAACTTTTCCCGTTGTTCCACACAATCCAGAAGGCAGATCAATAGCAACTTTCTTAGCTCTTGAATCATTCATTGCCCTTATAACATCTGAAGGGAATCCAGTTACATTTCCGCTGATTCCGGTGCCAAAGACGGCATCAACAACGCAATCAGAAAACTCCATTGCGATCCTGAGGCGATTTATGTCCTCCAGCTTTCTTAAAACAACGGGATTCAAACCTGATTTAATTAGAATGTTTAAATTTAAACTGGCATCGTCGCTTAAACTCTCTGAATCATAAACAAGAAAAACGTTTACTGGAACATTATTATTAAGCAAGTGTCTGGCAACAACCAACCCGTCTCCACCATTGTTACCTTTTCCACAAACAATTGTAAATCTTTTGCCATGCAATCCGCCCAATGCTTTCTCAAGGGTAAATAAAACCCTTACCCCCGCATTTTCCATTAATACTGGGCCAGGAATGCCAACCTCATTTATTGCATGCAAATCTACCGCACGCATTTCATCTGAACTAAAAAGCCTCATCGCCATCCTCCTGCGGGGAATGGCTAAATTATAACAGAGGGATTAAGAAAATAGAATTTTTAGAAAATTGCGCCCAAACCAATAATCAACGGGCGATAGTCATAAAAGTCTGAATAGGTGCTTTTGGAATGGACAGCCGCATCAACCCAGAAACCTCTATGAGATTTATATCGCCAACCAGCAGAATACACATCACCATTATAATCAAGATAACAATGGCCATGATATCCACGTTCGCCAGGTCGTCTTTTTGGATATTCAGCACCAATCAGCAGGCATAAAGAATCAGGTTCTTTTTTCCCTTTATCGTATGCCCCATAACTAGCGGTTCCATAGACAGGATTCCCGCCAAAGTTGTATCCAAACCCAAAACCGCCAACCGTAAAATACATTGTATGGTAATTATTGGGATTTGTATCGATCAACATTCCAAAAGCAGCTTCAGAAAATTCTCCAGAGCCCATAGATGGAAATCGGACCTTAAAATTAACAGTTGGATCTGGATCTAAAGAAGCTTTTCGAGAATCAATAGCCTTTTGAACTCCCACTTCAAAATCTCTAAATGGAGAAAATCCAAAAGCCATATGCGTCAAAGTAGAATCTTCAGATGTCTTTGGAACCTTATACATTCTCGTATGCACGCCAAGCTCTATCTGACCAGGCTTTATAGTCTGATGTGAGGGCACCTGAATGAACCCGGATGGCCCCTGAACTGTTAGATCAGCATGAACAGGAGTTAATGCGGAAAACAGGAGAGCAACAGAAGCGACACATACTTTGAGGAATTTTTTATCTAAATTTATCTTCATTTTTGTCGTCAGAGTCTAATTTTTGACCTTCAGCATCTTTGGGCTTACAGGTTTTATCACAAAAGTTCTTGTGACAATCCCAGAAATTTTGGCAGTAAGTGCAACAATTTCTACGTTCCATCTTTCGCTCGCCGCGATACCAGTTTATCTTACAATTCTGGTAATACTGACAACGCCAGCAACAGTGCCAATTAATTTTCAGGAAATTTCTTCTTTTAATCTCTTCAATTATCAGAGCCATCGACATTAAATTCTTTTCAACGTTGTTGGCCTTCATCAGGAGATTAAACTCATCTATTTCATCGTCTGTCCCATAAAGATTGACGATAAAAATCTCTTCGGCAAATACTGGTAAATACTCTTTGGTCATACTCTTTTACTTTTTGTTTGATTTTTCTATTTCTCTATCGGCAAAAAAATTCCATCTCACAAGTATTTTACCTGTCAATTTCCAGATCGTCCAGCCATGACCCTGAGCCCAGAACCAGTAAAAACTAACACAGATGAGTTGTCATCAGCTGGATACGCGCCTAGAACCTGTTCATTTTCGTGATATGGAGCTGAAAAAAATCTATCTTTTTCAAAAAAGAAAAGAGAGCTTTTTCCAGCTACCCACAAATAACCTGCGAAATTTAATGCAACTGGCTGCTCGTTAAGCGAACCAATCAGCTCAACTTTTCCGAGTTTATATTCAAAGATTCGACCATCAACAAGAGCAATATAAAGATTTTCAGACTCGCCCTTTTCCACTGCTGAAACGGCCGATTTTTCAAGTCTACCTCTGAAGAAAACCATATTCCAGCGATCTTTTGATTCCTGGACCAGGACGCCCTTATCAACGATAACTACAAGTTGATTATCTATCTTCCATACAGAATGAAATTGACCGCTAAATTCTTCAGGAACTCTGGTAATAAATTGTTCCCCTGCACCTAATTTAAAGTTCTTGATTTCTCCATTCTTGAAAAGCAATAGCACCGTATCGGTTGCAATAGCTGTCAAATCAGTTAAACCAGAAGTTTCTGAATTCCCCATCATTTTTTGAGAATTGCTTCCACTGATTGCAAATGCACCTCTACCGTTCCCATAGGCAAAACATGTATCTGCATAGCAGCTTAGGTGTTCAAGTCCAAGAGTTGGAATTCCATCAACCTGAACCCACTTGTTGTTCTTAAAGTTCCAGACACCTCGATTAATAGTTGCAAGATAAAAAGACTCGTTTACCTTCAACAAATCGGAAAAAACAGGTTTTTGCAAATCTGCTGGCAAAGAAATCATTAAATCATTCCCAAATGCATCTTTTATCATGCTGGCTTTTTTATCAACCTTTGTGGTATTTGCGATAGAAATCTGATTTTGCTCATTGATTCTAAAATTAGGCAAGCGCCCAAGCTGCAGTTGTGGAACCGGAGTCATCGTTACAATGGGCATTGAAGGTGTGAAACTACCAACCTCTGGAATGTCAGCAAAAAAATGATTGGAAACAGCTCCAGACCCGCCAGAAAAATTGAACACCACGACAGAATTCTTGCCAATTGATGCAAGGAAACCATCCCCGATAGCTAGCGCCTTCGCCGGAAGTGAAGCTAAACGTTCAACCTTCCCTTTATAGAATCTGAACGTTCCTTCCTCGGAAGCAATAAACAGCACTTCACCAATCATTTTCAAATCATTTACTTTTCCGGGTCTACCTGCTGAAATCAACGTCCACACCCAATTCTTTGAGTTTTTATAACCAGCAACAACCCCCTGATCGGTTCCTACAAAAACACTTTTTTCTGTAGTAACCATGCTCCTTAGATGTCTGCCGGCCAAAACCTGCAAAGAAAGGTCGGAATAGTTTTCGCCACGCCCCTTTATTATTCCATTTTCGTGCATTATCCAGAGCTCACCCGCCAGACTACCAAAGTCTTTAACAGTAAGCCCTCTAGTCCCTGCAACAAAAACCGCAGAACTTTCATTTCCCTTCAATACACCATGGGCGACGGTGCCAATCATAAGCTTTCCGTCCTCAGCTACAGCAATACTATTTACGAGATCTACCGGAAGCTGATTTTCATGATAATAAGGTCTGACAATGGTTTGAGCCATTTCATAAATTCCAGAATAACCAGCAATAAGTAGTCGATCGCGATCCACAACAAGATCCCTGACAAAAAAAGCAGCTGGAAGATCAGCTACGCTGGAGGCTACAGAAGTGCCAACGTCAACTCTAATCAATCCTCCGTCTCCACCAATGTAGAGCTTTTTATCAAACCATGCTGCTGAACAAATTACATTTTGCCCACCAATAGGAATTTCACTTGCTCTAACTACATGCCCGGTAAAAATTTGAGATTCAATTGCTTTTCTGGGAAGCATTGTTTTGCCTGGTTTAAGAAAGAAAACACCGGCAATAAAAATCACAAAAAAAGCCACAAAAGCCAATTCTGGGGTCATTGCCCAACATTTGTTTCTAAGAAATTCTTCTCTGCCAGACAGGCGGGCAAGCTCTTCTGTAACCCCCATAAGTTCCTGCTTTTTTACAGAGGAGGTTTCTCCACCAGAATCATCTTCTTCCTCAAACTCTTTTAAAAGCTGAGATCTGTCTCTTCTGAGAGTTTTAAGATGAATTCCAAGTTTTCCAATTTCCCACCATCTAACTGTTTCATCAACTATCCAGAACATCGCATCAATTGCATGATGAATCCACTTTATAAGCAATGAAGAACCGGTAGGCGGGGCAGAAGAATGCAAAGATTCACCACAATGGCGACAAAATTCCACCATCGGGTAGTTTGATTCTTCACAGTGCGGACATTTTTGGGATTTTTGATCCATTCAGTCTTCTTAACTTTCCTAAAGATTTATGTCAAGTCTTATGCGTTTATTATTCATCCTGATGCCAGATATGTTGAAAACAACCACCTTCCATTTTTCTTCCCAGAAAGGCTTCGCCAATCTCTTTGAAGGATTCTGGACTATCAGAAACATAAAATACTTCCCTACCATTTTTCTCAGGTGACGCTTTAATTCGTCTTGCATGAAGCATTTCTTTGACTTCCAAAGCAGTTTCTGTAGCAGAGTCGATCAAAACAACATTAGAACCAAAATACTCAGCGATAAGAGGCTTTAAAAGAGGATAATGAGTGCATGCAAGAATCAATGAAGAAACCGGATGAGTTTTTAATTCCTCTAAATACATTTGAAGAGTGGATCTTGTAATATCAGATAAAAGAAGATTTTCTTCAACCAGCGGAACCAGCAATGGGCAAGGCTTTGCAATAACATTGGTCCCATTTTGCAGCCTCTTAATCCTATCCTGATAAGCCCCGGAACTTATAGTGGCTCTGGTTCCAATAACTCCGACAGAACCTTCTCCTGCAGCCTTAATTGCAGCTCTGACTCCGGGATCTATCACACCGATTACAGGAATAGTGGTTTTGCGGCGAAGAAAATCCAATGCCAGCGCAGATGCAGTGTTACATGCTACCACAAGCATTTTTACCTGCTTTTTCTCAAGAAAAGCGGCGATTTCAGAAGAAAATCTTCGAATAACTGAAACTGATTTCCCACCATATGGGACTCTGGCCGTATCACCAAAATAAACAATATCTTCATTTGGTAAAAGAGCCCGAACTTCTTTTACTACAGTTAGTCCGCCAACCCCTGAATCAAATATCCCTATCGGCCTATTATCGAAATCTTTGGCATTTTCCATTTTTATCTCTGACCGGTTTTAATTTTCCCATCAATAATTTGCTTTTTAACATGATTTAGCTCACTAATTAAATCTTCACCTACAACCTTAAAACTCAACTGAAAATCAGTTAAATTCAAAGCTCCATCAGACAGGCCATAAGAGCGTTTAATTGACTCGGGACCCTTACCCTGATGAAGATTTTTTACAATGTCTTCAACAACAAGATCAACTCGCTTTAACAAACTGGTCAAAACAATTCCAGGGGCCAGTGAGTCCTGATTCATATCAACACCAATAACAAATTTTCTTGATTTAACTGCCGCAGAAATTACCCCCAGCCCGGAAGCACCCGCCGCAGGGAAAATAACATCACAGCCATTGCGATACATATTTAAAGCCATATCACTAGCTTTATTGGCATTATTAAATCCAGAAAAATCCTCTGACGACACATATTGTTCAACAATTTCAGTAGAGCTGGCAGCGTCGGAAACACCATTTCTGAATCCGACAGAAAACCTTTCAATCACAGGAATTTTGAATCCACCAATAAAACCAACTTTTCCGGTTTTAGACATTTTAGCGGCCAGATATCCACAAAGATAGCTGCCTTCATCTTCTCTAAATGAAATTCCCTTAATATTACCCTCATCAATATCAGTATCAATAATATAAAACTTCAATTCAGGACTTTCGCTTGCAATTTTTCTAATTGCCCGATTAAACGCCAGTCCAACAACAATAATTGCATCAAACTTTTGCCCGGCAAAGAATCTTAAAGAGGCTTCCGGATCTTTCATGGTAGAAGGCTCGATAATAGTTCCGGCAATATTATATTTTTTTTCAGCTTCTTTCAGACCATCAAAAGCATAGTCATTGAAGCCTTTATCGTTTAACCCCTGCGGAGTAATCATTAAGCCTATCTGCAATTGCTTTTCTACAGAAGCAGCTGGCTTTTCTTCACCACATCCCAATGAAAATATCAGTAAAATTGAGAATATCAGAAATCCGGCTCTGGAAAATCTTTTCGTGAAAATTCTCTGTTTTCGCGCCATTCAGTTGCCTCCTGGGCATATATATCTGCCAATTCAGGCCCCACATGAGAAAGAAAAATCTGTCTTTCTACTTCTCCGGGACTCTCAAAATTAATCTTAATTCGCCCTGCAATTTTTTTTAAACCGTTTTTAATATATCTGAAATTTCTTTTTATTTCACCTGCATTGCTGGGTCTTTCATTCTGCCAAACCGTTCTTTTTTTGGGAACAAATGCTGAAAAAGTAGCTGAAACCGACGCAGAAAAAGGCTTCGCCAACTCGACAATCTCTTCAATGAATCTGATAGTTTGATCCCTGTCATCATCATTTTCATCTGGAAGACATGCAACAAAATAGAGTTTTAAATGCTCAAAACCATGTTGAAAGATTCTCTTTACCGTGTCCATAAATCTTTCTTCGGACAAGGGTTTTCCCATTGCCTTTCTAAGTCTTTCACTGCCTGTTTCTGGAGCGAGAGTCAATCCCTTGATATCAGAAAAACGAAGAAGCTCAAGTATGCGATCAGGCAACTTTTCCCATTTTACTGAAGAGTTACGAACACGAATTCCCTCAGAAAACATAAATTCAAAAATATCTTCAATTTGAGGATGATCAAACAATGATGGGGCAACAAGACCAATATCCTTGCACTGATCAAACGCCAAAACTCTCTTCTTAATCACTTCGATGTCCACTGGACGCGCTGGAGCATAAATTTCACGCGCCAGGCAAAAAGCGCAAACCCTTGGACAACCTCGCATTACTTCCATTAAATGAGCGCCGCCAAATGTATTGTATGGAGTTACAATATGAGAATACGCTGGAGATAAACTCACTTCGTGGCAGCCTTTGGAAGTGGTCACTTCAGCATCTCTCGAAGGAACCCAAACCCCGGGTAAATCATGCACAGCTGAAAGGTCGATACCAGAGTCTATAAAGCGCTCCAGCATTTGCGTGAAACATGTTTCAGATTCGCCGGGAACCAGTATGTCGAATATGCGACTTAATGCAAGCGAGTTCGAAGCAACCGCAGCGCCACCAGCAATCATAAGAGGATGGTGCTTGTTTCGATTTTCAGAATGCATAGGAATACCCAATGCACCAAAAATCCCCGGCAGTTTATCAAAATCTCCTTCATAGCTTATGGAAAATGCAAGAATATCAAAGTCCCCAAGTGGACGCCTGGATTCAAATGAATAATACGGAGGAGGAAGTGGAACCCCAGCTTTTAGAGCGGGGAAAAACCTTTCAACGCCTATACCTGGAACCTGGCAAGCCTGGCGATGAACCGTTAAAAAACCAAGATTACTCATTCCCAGGGCGTAAAGATTTGGATAAACAACAGCCAGATTAATCTTTCCAGCAACTGTGGTTTGAGTGTAGTGCTTTTCCTTCTTTTGCAAATCATCTACTACAGACTCAAACGAATGCCTATGTTTTAAACCCAATGTATTCACCCTACGCCTGACAAACCGTTAAAATGTATAAACCAGGGGAGACGTGCCCCCCTGGTTTAGAAAAATTTATCAGGAATTATTTTAGGAATTACCCTCTGCGGCGTTTGCGTAAAAAGGCTGGTACTTCTCTGTCGTCTACAGAAGTTACAGGATTACTCATTCCACCTGCGGCTGCAACTTGAGGCATCTGAGATTCCTGAGTTCTGCTAACAGTTCTGAGTTCTTCGATAATTCTTCTTTTTGGATCCACACCAGATCTTGCTTCTTCGCCAAAGCCAGTAGCAATAACGGTGATCTTAATTGTGTCGCCCATATCTTCATTAACTGCGTGACCGTAGATAATATTGGCTTCAGGATCAACAACTTCCTGAACAATAGAACAGGCTTTGTTAACTTCGTGAATACCAAGATCAGGACCAGCAGTAATGTTCATGAGAACGCCCTTGGCGCCTTCAATTGAAGACTCAAGAAGAGGACTACTAATAGCCATTTGAGCAGCTGTAACAGCGCGGTTTTCACCAGAAGCTGTTCCGATACCCATAAGAGCGGAACCGGCCATGCTCATAATAGTTTTTACGTCAGCAAAGTCAGTATTGATCAAGCCAGGAACTACGATAAGGTCGGAGATGCCCTGAACACCTTGTCTAAGAATGTCATCAGCATAACCAAAGGCTTCCAGCATAGTTACATTTTCCTGGGAGATTTCGAGCAGCTTGTCATTAGGAATAACGATAATTGCATCAACGCGATCTTTAAGATTTTTAATACCGAGCTCTGCGGCATTTGATCTTTTGCGTCCTTCAAAGGTAAATGGCTTTGTAACGATAGCAACAGTCAGTGCACCAACTTCGCGTGCAACTTCAGCAACTATTGGTGCAGCACCAGTTCCTGTTCCACCGCCCATTCCAGCGGTAATAAAAACCATATCAGAACCTTCTAGAACTTCAGCAATGTGATCTCTATCTTCTTCTGCAGCTTTCTTGCCGATTTCATAATTGGCTCCAGCGCCAAGACCTTTAGTCAGTTTGTCACCAAGCTGAATCTTAATCTTTGCCTGCGAATTTGTGAGAGCCTGAGAATCTGTATTTGCGGCGATAAATTCAACGCCGGCCAGATTGGCCTCAATCATTCTGTTAACGGCGTTCATTCCTCCGCCACCAACACCAATTACTTTAATTTCAGCATTTTCTGCTGCAGCCTGGTTAAAATCGAATACCATGCTCGCCTCCTTAGTAGTCTGCTCTGCCTTTTGGCAATTCCTGTATTTTTCTTTGTTTTTTATACTTAATCGGTAAAGAATTTTTTCAAAACTGATTGTATGCGATCTAGTATACCACTAAACGCACCGGTCTCGCTAGTACTTGTGCGATAATTTTGCGCGCCGTACCTGATCAGGCCTAGCGCCGTAGAAAATTTTGGATCCCGCACCTGTTCCCGCAAACCAGTTACATTTATAGGCAAACCTCGTCTAACAGGGAGTCCTAGAATCTCTTCGGCCAATTCAGGGCACCCGGTCATCAGAGAACTACCACCCGTAAGCACAACTCCAGCAGGAATAACATCAAGTGACACATGTTTTTCGATCTGATCTTTTACTTCATAAAAAATTTCTTCCATTCTTGGCTCAACAATTTCGGCCAGGAATCTTTGGGGATACTGACGAGTCTTTTCTCCGCCAGCAACTGGAACATCGATCAAAATGTTGTCATCAACCAAATCGGACTGAGCTATTCCATGCTTTATTTTCAGCTCTTCAGCTGCAATAGTAGAAGTTTTCAAGCCTACAGCTATATCGTTTGTAACAAGTCTTCCACCAATATCGATACTATGAGAGTGGGTTACATGGCCGTTTTGAAAAATAATTAAATCTGTGGTTCCACCGCCAATGTCAACCAGAACAACGCCAAGTTTCTTTTCGTCTTCTGAGAGCACCGCCATGCTTGAAGCATAAGGTTGAAGAACCATGTCTTCAACTTTTAATCTCGCAGTATCACAACATTTTACAATGTTCTGCATGGCAGTAATAGCGCCAGTTACAATATGAACCTGGGCTTCTAGCCGACCGCCCACCATACCGAGCGGATTATTTATTTCTTTCTGTTCATCTACAACAAACTCACGAGGCAAAATATGAATAATATCCTGGTGAGGGGGTATGGAAATTACTGTTTTTGCATTTTCCACTGCCCTATCTATGTCTTCGGAAGTTATTTCCTGGTTGTTACCTTTGATGGCAACAACTCCCTGGCTGTTCATAGAGTGAATATGAGCGCCCGCTATTCCGACATACACTTCTTCAATAACAACGTCAGCAACCTTTTCCGCTTCTTCAACTGCATCAATAATAGCTTGAGTGGTTCTTTCAATATCTACAATAGTGCCTTTCTTGACGCCGTCGCCAGAAGAAGAATGGCCAACGCCAAGGACGTTAATGGTTCGGTCCTTCTGGACTTCTCCTATTACAGCACAAACCTTTGTTGTGCCTATATCAAGGCCTACAACTAAATCATCCACCATTGGCGGCACTAATGCTCCCTTCAGAACTATTATTTTTTATTTCGGGGTCGAACGACGATTTCACTTGGTGCCCTCATATCGAGGTAGATTGGTTCTACATTATTCTTTCTCAGGTTGTCAAGAAGTGCACGCAAAAAAAGATAACGTTTTTTGAAATCTTCGAGGCTCCGAGGGAAAACTTTCTCCCCTGAAAGCAAGTAAACATAGGGGTTTTGTAAGCTAAATAAATTAATTTCGGACAGTTGAGATAAAATTTCTGGTCCCAAAAAATTTATCCACTTCCGTGCAGTAAAAAAACCATCATTATCTAAAAGCGAATCACCCGGTCTACTAGTTTCAAGATTCAGACCAGTAATAATGGGAAAATTAAAATCTGGCGTGGATCTTATGCTCATAACTACGCCATCTGAAGCTATTTCTAAAAAGGATGCCCCAACTTTTGCATATAAGAATGGTTTTCTTTCATCAACCAACAATCTAAGATTATAAAGACCTTCCAGCTTTACTTCTGCGCTCTTTATAAATGGATTGCCCAAAAGTCTTTGCTTAATTCCATCTCTGTCTATCAGCAGAACATTTAGCCCAGGAGCAATTCCTGCAATTTTCAAAACACTATTTTTTGTTAAATACGAATTCCCGCTCACCTCAATTTTTTTCAGCTCAAAATAAGATGTGCCAAAAAAAATGTGTTTTAACTGAACCAACGATAAATAGCACAGACTTATGATTATGAGAGTAAATCCGAGGACTTTCAGCGGGCCAACAAACCGGGACAAATTTTGCAGCCGGGATCTATATTTTCGTTGCCTTAACTTTTCTCTGGTATTATCCGGTAAAGTTCTTTTTGGTGGCAACAAGTACGCACGCTTATTATTGGATAGATCTTCTGACAAAACAGCACCGCTTAAAAAATTAATCTGGAACTTTGATAATATCACTGCACGAGCACAACTTACAAGAGACAATTTATTAGCTAATTCTTATTAATAAAAAAGTCCTTAATGAGCCCAACAATTCGACCTTCCACATCAGCTGGTCGAGTTTTTTTCATATTTTCTGCCATCTGAACGAGCTGCCCACCATCTTTTAACTTGGTTAAAGCGTCTCCCAAAGATTCTCCGTTCAGGTTTCTGTCTAAAATTACATTTGCAGCACCTGACTTTTCTAAAACCCGTGCATTTTTTTCCTGATGATTGTCTGTTGCAAAAGGAAAAGGAACAAGAATAGCTGGTTTTGCACAAACAGCTATTTCAGCAAGAATTGTTGCACCCGCTCGTGAAACAAGCACATCCGCAACAGAAAAAGCCTCTTTCATTTCATGTAGATACGGAAGCAATATATATTGATCTCCCACGGCCTCTGTTTCAGTTTTTACCATTTCAAAATCCCGCTCGCCACAAATATGCAGAATTTTTACATCGGGATTTTTCTTCAGCCAGGTTTTCGTTAACTCAATACAAGCACGATTTATAGATAAAGCCCCTCTTGAGCCACCAACAAAAAGCACCCAAAACTCGCCGTCCTTTTTATCAAATCGGTTTTTATCTGTCTCCAGACTTAAAAAAAAGCTTCTTACAGGGTTTCCCGTAGCAAAAACTCTTTTATTATCTACCTGATAAGCAGATTCATAAGTTAAAAAAACAGCCTTAGCGGACTTGGCAAACAACCTGTTGGTAACCCCCATTGCCGCATTCTGTTCATGAATAACAGCGGGAATTCCAAGCAGACGAGCCGCCATCAAAACGGGGAAAGCTACGTATCCCCCCGTTGTAACAACAAAGTCTGGCTTAAACTTTCTTAGATGGCAAACAGCATCAATTATTCCAAGAAAATTAGCAAATGGAAAAGAAAACCACTTGAAACTTACGCCACGAGGCATACCCTGGGCTCTAACCGAAAGAAAAGGCAGCCCTTCGACTCGCCCTACAATTTTTGCTTCCATACCTGAATCCAGCCCTACATAGGCCGTTTCAAGTTCATTGCCAAATTCCTGCAGCAACTTTTCTCTTATAGCTAGAGCAGGATAAATATGCCCGCCTGTTCCTCCACCGCTAAAAATCACTCTCATCTGCTATCTTTTTCTCCCTCCCATATCAGCTTTTGGTGCTGAAAACCATTTTGAAAATGGTCGCTCTCTTTTGTCTTCAAAAACATTCTTTTCAGAACCATATCTGGAAATGTTCAACAAAATTCCAATTGATATAGCAAGAAAAACAAGGCTTGAACCCCCATAGCTGATAAAAGGTAATGTAATCCCAGTAGTCGGCATTAAACTTACAACAACAGCAATATTAATAATTACCTGAAGCCCAATAATTATTGTAATTCCCGATGCCAGCAAAAACCCAAACAAATCAGGGGAACGGCTTGCAATATAAAGTCCACGCCATACCAGTATAAAAAACAACAAAATAACCAATGCCCCACCCAAAAGACCAAGCTCTTCGCAAATAATTGCGAAAATAAAATCAGTGTGCCTTTCAGGAAGGATAAAAAACTTCTGCCTGCTCTGACCTAGACCCAGGCCCAAAAAACCACCCGAGCCAATGGCAACAAGCGACTGAATAATATGATACCCACTGGTCTGCGCGTTTTCCCATGGGTTTAAAAATGCCCAGTATCTTTTCACGCGGTAACCCGCCTGGAAAATCAACGCAAAAACAAGAACAACTCCGCTACCAATCATTCCGCCAAGATGAAATAGTGAGCCATTTCCAAGGAAGAATAATAAAACATAGGTCCCGCCAATTAACGTAGCAGTAGAAAGGTTTGGCCCTTTATAAACCAGAAAAAACAAAGTCGCAGTAACCAAAGCGTCGGGAAGAACACCATAAAGAAAACTTTTTATTTTTTCCTGCCTCGAAGCTATGGAATGGCATAAATAAAGAATAAAGCACAACTTACTAAACTCCGAGGGCTGAAATCCAAATGCGCCAAATCGAATCCAGCGCCTCGCGCCACCAATATCCCTGGAAACACCCGGGATAAGGACTAAAACCAACAAAAACACAGCCACACCAAGTAAAGGAACTGAAATCTTTTCCAGCTTTTTATAGGGCACGTGCGAAAACACCAACATAGACATAAGGCCTGCAAAAACCCACATCAACTGGCGCTTAAAATAATAAAGACCGTCAGATCTAACCGCAATAGAAGTTACTGAACTGGCAGAATATACCATAATCAGTCCAACGCCCATTAGCGCTACAACTACAAACAGTAATATATGATCGAAGTGACCCGATTTATTCATATTCAGTCAAGCGCCATTACCAAGTCTTTAAATCTTTTTCCACGAACTTCGAAGTTAGGAAACAAGTCATAACTACTGCACGACGGCGACAACAATACCGTGTCTCCAGAGTCGGCCCAATCTGCAGCGAGTTCGACTGCGTTTTCAAAAGAAGATGCAACCTTGATTTCTACCAGCCCTTCAAGAGCCGATCTGAACCTTTGTCTTGCTTCTCCATATAGAACAACGCCTTTGGAATGTTTCCGCAAAGTCTCAACCCATTCGGAAAGATCTGTGCCCTTATCTCTGCCCCCGGCAATTAAAATAAGAGGTTGTTCACATGCTTTTAATGCAATAACTGTAGCTTTACAATTAGTCCCCTTGGAGTCATTAATGTATGTAACTCCATTTCGCTCCCGCACCCATTCCAGGCGATGCTCGACTCCAGTAAAGTTTTCAACAACATCCTGCAGTTTTGCACTGTCCACACCGGCCAAAATGGCTGCAATAGAGGCGGCCATAATGTTTTCTATATTGTGAGAACCCATTATTTTGGCGCAGCTTGTTTTAAACAAGTTTTTTTCAATTCCATTTTCGTCTCGAAAAACAATAACCTTTTCCCGAACAAAAATTGCCGGTTTTAAACCTTCCACATTCCAGCCGAACCAGGCCACCTTGCATTTAACCTCACGCGATAATTCATGCATATCGGGCTGATCGGCATTCAAAATAAGCCAACCGTTTTCATCCATATTTAATGCAATTCTACGCTTTGCATCTTTATAGGCTTTATAACTTGGGTATCGATCAAGATGATTTTCAAAGAAATTCGTAATAATGGCAATATCAGGAGTAAATTTTGAAATAGTCTCTAACTGGAAACTACTCACTTCAAGCACCTGAACAGAGTCCATAGAAGTTTTGGCAGCAAATTTCATCATTGGAATACCAATATTGCCACCAAGAAAAACTGAATTAAACTGCTTCTCGCAAAATTCTGCAAGCAGTGTAGTTGTAGTCGTTTTTCCGTTGCTACCAGTAATGACCAGACGCTTTCCCTGAGAAATCCTATACGCAATCTCAATTTCAGAATAAACGGGAATACCTAGTTTATCAGCCTTCAATAAAATGGGGATATCAGTGCGAACTCCTGGACTTAGAACAATAAATTCTGAGTCAAGAACCTTTTCTGTATGACCACCAGCTTCATAAGTTACCTTATCAAGCAAATCATTTTCGCCAAGAACCTTTTCAAGCTTTTCAATTGCCTGAATGTCTGAAATGAATACCTTTGCACCAAGTTCGCAAAGGCTTGTAGCCGCTGCCAATCCGCTTTTAGCAGCACCAACAATACTAATAGCCTGCCCTTTAGGGTTCATTGTCTGCCTCTTTGATATTTAATGGCACAATAATAGCACAGTGTGCATTAAACGACAAATCTCAACAAATTGAAATCCAACTAAAAAAAACCTACAAATTTAACACTAAAAACTTCCAAATCTACAAACTTGGAAAAAAGCTACTTAAGCTTTCTTACCGGAACATTTGTCTTATGAGAAAGCCTTACCAATTCGGCAAATTCAGGACGTAAATCTTCTGTCCCATCTACCTCAAAGACTTTTTTAGCATTAACAGATTCAGAGCAAACTTCCATTTCTGTCGCTTCTCTTTTTAAGATTCTTCTTTCTACAATCCTTTTTCTCAGCCCAATAGTAGGAAGTTCATTAAAAATCATTTCTTCGAGTTCTTCAGCTTTCTGGTGACAGGCAAGAACTGTTAGAACAATTCCAGGTCTGCCCTTTTTCATCATCACATGACTAATAGTGACATCCAAAGCCCCGCAATTCATAAGAAGTTCAGCCACATGCCCGACAAGCTCTCCGGTGGCATTATCAATATTAGTCTGAAGCTCTACAACAGAATCAATTAGGATTTTTTTTTTAGTGTCTTTTGTTCCAGTGCTCAAAAATGCTCTTAAAAAATTTGGGCGCCCAATCTCTTTGCTACCTAGACCATGCCCTACTTCATTAAAAACAAAATTATCAGGCATTCCCGCTACAGCATTCATTCCCTTTAAAATTGCGGCACCGGTAGGAGTCGTCAACTCATATGGCACATCTGATTCAGACCGGATAGGATAGCCTGCCAACAATAATGAGGTAGCAGGCGCTGGCACAGGAATATTTCCATGAGCACACTTCACCATTCCGGAACCAACAGAGATCGTAGAAACTCTTACTTCGCTGACACCAAGATTATCAAAGCAAACAGCTACACCAACTATATCAGCGATACTGTCTCTTGCTCCAACTTCATGAAAATGAACATCTTCGAGCCCCTTGCCATGAATTCTGGCTTCAGACTCCCCCAATACTTTGAAACAATTTTCAGCAATCTTCTTCGCATTTTCAGTCATATCAGCACTTTGAATCATGCTTTTGATAGCAGTGAAGCCTCTGTGGGGAGCATGTCCATGATCGTGATCATGAGTGTGATCGTGAGGGTGAGCGTGAGTGTGATCGTGATCGTGATCGTGACCGTGATCGTGATCATGAGCGTGATCGTGAGCGTGAGCGTGATCGTGGTCGTGGTCGTGAGCGTGAGTGTGGTCGTGGTCGTGGTCGTGGTCGCTTTCAGCCTTTACATGGTCTTCAAGGGTATTGAAATACTTTCCTCTAATCCCATGAGTAAGCCTCTCTTCAAAAATAAGCTCTATCTTTCCCTCTTCAAAATACATTGAGCTTAAAGCCTTTTTAACAAGTGCAAAATCTGCGCCCAGATCCAGCAACGATGCCAAAGCCATATTTCCAGCTATCCCACTTGAACAATCCCAATATAATATTGTCATTTCTGTATTCCCTTCAAAATTCTAATGGCCGCCACTGCTGCACCAAAACCATTATCAATATTAACCACTGTTATTCCTGCAGAGCAGCTATTTAACATTCCCAGTAATGCTGAAACACCGCCAAAGCTTGCGCCATAACCCACCGAAGTGGGAACAGCAATAACTGGCCTGGCAACCAATCCGCCTACTACGCTTGGCAAAGCCCCTTCCATTCCCGCAACAACAATAACTGCGTCAGCATTACTTATTCTATCCATTCTGTCAAATAGTCGATGAATTCCTGCAACTCCAACGTCAAAAACTCTTTCAACCTGAAACCCAGAAAATTCTAAAGTTACTGCCGCCTCTTCTGAAACAGGTAAATCTGAGGTTCCAGCGGCAACAACTGCAACAGAAAGGCCAGCGCATATCTCAATGTCGTTTCTAATCCATGCAATTCTGGAAATTTCACTAATATTTACACCAGCGATTTCGCTTTTCAAGGCAGCAATAGTATCATCAGAGCATCTTGTTGCTAAAGCTTTGCCACTTCTTTTTTCCATCAGTTTAAAAATCTCAACAACCTGCGAGGGTGTTTTTGATTCGGCGTAAATAGCCTCAGGAAAACCAACCCTGATCTCTCGACCAAGATCAATTACAGCAGAATCAGTTTCCACATCATGGGAAAAAATACCATGCAAGTTGGCTTCGGCCTCAGATGCTGAAAGCGTGCCGTTTTTAAAGCTTTCAAGAATTTTCCTTAATCTTAGATCAGTTGGCATTTCTTATTTTCTCAACTCATATATTTATAACGCGTATAACCAGATTTACCGGCAACAGTAACAGGTTTAAGAATCATTCCAGTCTCCGCCGGCAATTCAAAATCAATAAACCCACTGTGGGAAAAGAACTTTTTACCAGAAATCAAATCAATGAATTCGGTATTATCATGTATTCTACCATCTCTGATCTGCATGTAATCTTGAATTTTTTTCGAAGAAGCATTTACTGCTACAACAATAGTTTCACAGACCTGATCTGTATATCTTAGAAAACAAAAAGTCTTTCCAGAGTTCAGAAATGAAATATCTCCAATTCTGAGGGCAGTTTCAGTCTTTCTAATTTCCAAAAGCTTTTTATGAAATTTCAGAATTGAAGGATTCCTGGAAACCGTCTTCCAATCCATTGCAGCCCTCTGCTCTGGATCATTAACCCCTCTTGAACCAATCTCGCTTCCGTAATACATACAAATCGCCCCTGGCAAAGAAAATTGAAGAATCCTGGCAAGCATTTGTTTCTTGCCGGAAAGAACAGAAGCGAGTCTTGGAGTATCATGATTATCTAATACCAACCAGGCCCTAAGCATATGCTCTATGCCAGAATCAGCAACCATTGTTTCATATAGTGCCCTGGCTTCCGCAGCAGAAATGCAGCCCGAAGTAAGTCTTAGAATAATTGACCTTGCATGCATATTCATAACCCCATCAACAGCTGGATACCAGCATGATGGAAAGTTCCATATTTCTCCAACTACTGAGCAATCTGACTTTTGCTCATGGGCCGAATCCGTTATTTCTTTCAATATATCCAGCCCAAATTCATAAGCAACATCAAGTCGCCACCCATCAATTTTTTCATTTGCCAGATAACTTTTAACTATTGAATCTTTGCCTTTATAAAGCCACTGCTTAACTTCAGGATTATCCAAATTCAACTCAGGAAGGTTTTCGACCCCATTCCAACCAATAGATTTTCCTTCTGGACAGAATCTAAAGTGAGATGATGCATCTTTTTTGTCCGATTTTGCATTCAAAAATTTAGGGCTGCCAGCTCCCATGTGGTTAAAAACACCATCCAAAATGACTCTAATATCATTGGTATGAAGTTCTTCAACCAATCTTTTCAGTTCAGCTCTGGAACCAAATGCCGGATCAACGTTCTCATAGTCCCAGGTGTCATATTTATGGTTTGTTAAGGACTCAAAAATTGGATTCAAATACAAAACATCAATCTTGAGACTCTTAAGGTAATCTATTTTAGTAGCCAGACTTTCCAGATCACCGCCCCAGAATTCCAGCTCATGACTCCAAAGGCCTTGTCCATGAATCTTTTTCCCTTTTTTGGGCTTATCGGTCCACTTTTTTAAGATTCTTGGCGATTCATAAAAGCATTTTTTTTCAAAAATCTTTGCAGACGGAACAAATCGATCAACTATGACCTGATAAATTACCGGACCAACACGCCAATCTCTTTTTCTTAAAGAAAAATCCGTCTTCATTCAGCCTCCATGTAAAAAATAACTATTCTTTTTCACTTTCACTTTCACTTTCACTACCGATTACACTCAGATCCGCCTTCCTATGACCGCCAATAAATACAACAGTTCCTAGTAATACAGCAAACCATAATGTTACAGCTCTAATCAAAAAAGTCGCCGTCAAAGCCGTTGTTTTATCTATTGAAACAAAAAGAAAAAACATTCCTAAAGCTCCCTCTGTAACAAGCAATCCCCCAGGTAAAAATGATATTGCTCCCACAATTGAACTAAATGCGTGAGCAAAAATGGCTATTGCCAATAAATCTGGCTTATCAACTCCAAGAGATTTAAAGATCAGAAACAGCGCAAAACCTTCGCCGGCCCAGGAAATTGCGCTGAGAGGAGCTGTTATTAAAATGGAAGAAAAAGATAGAAGATTCTGAGTACTCTCCTGAAGCGCATCAACAATTTTCTCCAGCTTTTTAAGTTTCTCAAAGCGAAGAATAAACTTGCGCGTAAAATCCCAAAAACCTTTTCTGGTCATTAAAATAATGCCTACAAAAAGAATGCAGCCAAGAATGACAAGAGTTTTTCCACCAAAAGCAAATCTTGAAAAACCAATGGAGCAAAGAATCAAAAGTCCAATCAGATCAGTCAGTCTTTCTGCAAATACTATAGGGGCTGTTCTCGAAACAGGGATCATGAATCTGGACTTCAAAAGCCAGGACTTAATCAGCTCTCCAAGCTTGCCGGGGCTCAACACCATTGTAAAAGCAGAAAAAAATACCCAAAGATTTTCCCTCAAGGGTATTTTTATTTCCAACTTTCTTAAAAAGAACTGCCATTTAGCAAACCTCAGCGCGTAATTAAAAAGCACAGCACAAATAATAGAGGCAAGAGCAGGCAAAGAAATTTTGCTTATTGCCGCAGCAACCTTTCCAAAATCGGATAAAAGGATAATTATGGTGATAAAAAATACGCCGCCAATCAGTATCCAAAATCCCAGTCGGCGGACCATTTCATTAATTGAGAATTGCTTTTTCACGTTGCTATTTTTCCATAAAAGGCTTTTCTATTCAACTTAAAATTGCAATGGAGTTCGGAAAATAAAAACAGGGAGCTGCAAATTCAATGCAACTCCCTGCAGTTCACGTTTAAAGCCTAGCAGTATTCTAATTCAGCAGCCCTTTCCCTCCTGGCAATCTCCATTTCACCGGAAATTGGTTTTAGCCTGAAGTTACCAATCTGCTCCTTAAGTTCGTTCGCCTGACTAGACATAACTATTGTTGCTGAAGCCATTTGCTGGGCACTGGCAGAGTTTTGCTGAGTAATTCCATCAATCTGTCCAACCCCTTTGCCAATTTGAGAAATAAATTGCGCCTGATCTTTTGATGATTCGGCGATTTCACCTATCAATCCCGCCATTTTTACAGCTGAATTATAGATCTCTTTCAATGACAAATTAGTTTTCCCTGCTATTTCAGTCCCAATATCCACCTTCCGCACAGAGTTCTCTATCATCTCAGCCGTTTCTTTTGCGGCCTTAGCACTCCTACCCGCAAGGTTTCTCACCTCATCGGCAACAACTGCAAACCCCTTTCCATGCCTACCAGCTCTAGCCGCTTCTACAGCCGCATTTAGAGCCAAAAGATTGGTCTGAAAAGCAATATCATCAATAACCTTGATAATATTACCGATCTGCCGGCTAGAAGCCTGAATATCAGCCATTGCTGAAACCATCTGCTCCATTTCCAAATTACCTTTTTCAGCCGCTTCTTTGGTTGCAGCAGCCAAAGTATTTGAAAGTTCTGCATTTTCAACGTTTGCCTTTGTCTGAGAGCCAACTTCAATCATAGAGCTTGAAATTTCTTCAAGAGCGGAAGCCGTACTGATAGCTCCATTTGATAGAGATTGACTTGCTCCAGAAATCTGACCGGCCCTATCTGCAACCTGCTCGGTTGTATCGTTTATTTGATGCATGATATTGTTCAGGCTTTCAACCATCTTAGCAAGGGCGCTTCCAAGCTTATCATGATCTGAATCTAAACGAACCTCCTGATCCAAGACGCCTTCAGCAATAGTCTCAGCCAATACAGCTTTCTGATATTGAGATTTGGCCATGCTTCTGAAAACATCCGCCAGAATTCCCATCTCATCAGTTGACTGAAATTCTATGTTTGCTTCAAAGTTTCCTTTTTCCATCTCACGAGCACCAGCTGTGATATCTCTAAGCGGTTTCATTATCTTCTTTTTAATAATAAAATGAACCAAAAGGAGACAGGAAAAAAGAACGATAAAAAACATAGCCACGTTCTTTTGAGTTCGCTTTAGCAAGAAAGAAGAAGTATTTTCAAGGCTACTTAAAAGTTCGCTAGAGGCGCTTTCTTCAACCTTTTTCAGTTTTTCAAGCAGATCTGATTTTTCGCCCGCCAATTGATTAGCAATTGCGAAAAGTTCGTTAGTAGATTCACCATCTGCCATCTTTGAATATACAGAAGAAGCTTTTGAGTCAAAGTTTTCAACGCTCCTGGCAAGTCTTTCCAATTGTTCCTGTTCAGCTGAATCTTCCTTAAATTGAGCCAACATTAACAAGCTCTTTGCGACCTTTTCACCAATTACAATTGCCTGAGACACCTTTTCAGTGTCTCCAAGCAAAACCGCATCATTGAACAATTTCATATGATCTTCAAAACCATATAAAACATCCTGGCTCAATTTAGAAGCTGGAAATCTTGCACTTGCAGTGCGTTTCATCTGCTTGAGAACAAATTGGCTAGCACCGTAAAAGGACACGGTAGAAATAACATATCCGGTAATAATAACGAATATACCTATCCATATCTTTCCTACTATAGAATTTTTCCATATACCCATAAATACATCTCACAATCTAAAACGAGGAATACAACTACTTAATAGTTACAACCTTCACAGAATCATGTGGAGTGCTAACTTTTATATAGCCAATTGCTCCCTTATTCTCAGAAACGAATTTAACCAGATCTTCTTCTGAATCAAAAGACTTGGGCGGCAAGCCCTGGCCTGTAAAAATAGCTTGTTTCCAAAAAGTCGAGAACTGAGAAGGACTTTTCTTTACGTAGCTTTTAAGGAATGATTCGTGAGCTTCACCGGACTTCAAGGTTGTAACAGTTAACTTTTCATCACTTGCTATTTTTTTCTTTTTACCAAGAAATGCCTTTTTAAGGTCACCTGACGAAACTTCATTTATAGAGCTATCTTTGTGAACAATAACTACAACGTCTTCAGCAAAAAGCTTGCAATTCGTAAAATTAAAGAGCAAAACAACCGCAAAAATCATTAAAAACATTGATTTCTTTATCATAATAAATTCCTTTCTCAAAGACTAGAAATTATAGGTTGCTTTGATAGCAAACAAATTCCAGTTTTTCTTATAATTCCCTTTTGGGTTTAAAGTCGTAGAAACAAGAGCAGTACCATTCATCCAATGGTTTTCAATCTTGATGCTCCAGTTAGGATTAATATTATGCTTGTAAGAAAGACAAGTATCTTTCTGATATGCAGTCCAGGCTGGATTTCCTGCAGCGACAGCATTTTTTCCGTCTTTATCGCTTCTATCAAAGAAATATCTTCCATGATATGCAGACCAGGCCTGCTTATCGTTGTATCGATAAATAACTTGCAGGTAATCTCCCTGTGTTGTTTGAGTGTTATATCCTTTCATCAAGGGCGATCCTGGAACGTTTGCCTGAGCGCCAGTACTAAGCTTTCCATTGGCCGCCATAAATTCACCTGCGAAAGTAAATCTTTTATGGTTATATTCGAAAGAACCCACGTCAACACTTTTAAATCTGTATCCAGCGGTGATTGTGCTTGTAAAACCAGCTGAGATAATAGTATTTGTGCTTGGATTAATCAAAGGTTGGAAAAGTAAATCTTCTTTCATTTTGGCTGCAGTCTCAAAACGGCTTGCTGCAAACCTTAAACCTTCTACAGGAGTATTCCAAATTAGAGTTCCGGCAAACGCCTTCTTGGAGTCTGAACTTCTTGAAGGTTCGACTGCATGTTGGTATTTAAGTCCAGCAGCTTGCAAAGCAGCAGGCAATCTTGAGGTTAAGCCAGCTTCGTATCGGCCATGAACCCTAGCAAGAACATCTTTAGCAAAGTTTGAATCAGCGTCAAAATCTGATCCACCATAACAGAATTCAAAATCAAGGCTTCCCTTGCCCGCCTGAACAGTTCCATAGATAGATCCACCGTTAATTGCCGTTACGAACTGTCTGAAGTTCTCCATGTATATAGTCCCAGGTAGAAGAACAGTGGTTCTCAACATATCAATATCACGGTATTTATTGTAAAGTCCAAAAGGAGCCTTAACGCGGCCAAGGCGGACACCAAAGTTGTCATTAATTCTGTAATCACCATATGCCCAATCAATTTTAACTTTATTGTTGCCTTCTGGGCCCAGGTCAGTAGAGATAAGCTGCATTCCAAGATGCAGTTTGTCATCCATCTGTTTCTGAATGTTAACAATAAATTCGTTGAACTCGAAAGTTCCATCATTGGTATTGGCTAAATGATTGTTGCTGCTTGATTTCAGGAACCCCTGACTCACAAGACCATGAATGGCAACATCATCACTGGCAAAAGCCGCAGACGCACAAAAAAGTGCAGCAGATAAGAAAACGCATAACAAACCAAATTTCATTCTCATTGGAATTCTCCTAAAAAATTTACAGGACAATCCCTCCCAAGTCTCTCCGTAATGAAGACGCAAAAATGCATTAGCTGTGTCGACCCAGCGCACAACATCCCAGTTTCTTCAATAATTACCAATGTGGCCTATCTATTTTTTTTTGCCACTTTTCCTTCCGAAAAATCTTCTAAAATTATGTTTATATGCAACTCATTTTTTTCGGAATAATCTCGCCGAATAACGTTTATATCACCGTTCCTTGTTTTTATCAATAACTTTTTTGTACATTTTACAATATTGTTCTGCTTTTCAATTTTGGCAAAAACTTCAAAAGTAACCCTGCCAATTTTGTCAAAAAAAAAAAGGCTTACCCAAACACTATGGATAAGCCTCTTTCAGTAATATTTATCAGTAGCCCTGTCTTCTTAGATAATCATTAACCTGCTGGTTAACGTAAGTATCACTATTTTGCCTGGTCCCAAGAGCCTGTCCAATAGGGTCATAGCTATAAACCGACCCAGGAACACTGCTTGTAACAGTGCTCTTGAACTGATTCTGAACCTGAGAAATGGTTTTAGCAGGAAGCTCAGCTTTCAAAAAATCTAGAATTTTCCAAAAACTGGGAGCATCGCCTTCACTATACTTTGCCCTTTCAAGACCAGCCGCAAGAATTTCTGCCTTTGTTAGGCTGGCCCAGGATCCGCCAAACTTTTCAAGAGTTTGTCCATTTGCTTCATCAATGATGCTTTTCAAGCCTTTTTCAATTTGTGCATCAGACATTCCATCAGCTCTTTGCTGATTCATTCGCATATTAATAAATTCATTTCTGAATGCTGAAGGTTTTACCATATCCGCAGAGTTATAAGCTTGCCTTACTGCTCTATCAATTTCGGATTGAGTTAATTTTGCAGGGTCCTTGCTAATAATCTTAGACCACCAGAAACCACCTTTTCCCGTTAAATCTTTTGTAATGATTTCTTTGCCATCCTCAGTCCGCACTACAATTCTTTTAACCCCATCATCTCCGGTTTCAACTTTCCCGGATAGTTTTTCGTCTTTTCTATCAACTTTGCCTTCCATTTGAGCCAATTTAGTAGCGTTATTCCTTGCAGCTTCGTAATATTCTTTTCTAATTTCAGCTTCAGCATGAGCTTTCAAATCAGCATCATTCATATCCTTAAATTCAGGATCGTCTTTCATTTGCTTCAGCTTAAAATTTAGATATGAATCCTGCCCAAGAGACTTAGCAAGCTCAGCCTGTCGTGCAAACTCAATATCTTTTTCAACTTTAACCTTAATATCTTTCAAAACATCCTGATTTTCTGAAGCTTTCTGAGCAGCCGAAGCTTCTACTTTTGCGACCTGATATTCTTTGCTAAGAGAAGAATATTCAGACTTATACACTCTTAAGGCCCTGCTATATTCCGAATAAGACCCAAACTCACTTCTTACAGGCTTATGAGCTTTCAATACTTCTAGATCCTGGCGTATTGAATTGGCCTTTTGCCACTTCGCATCCTGCTTTTCATACTCTTCCTGTATCTTCTGCTTTTTCTGCGAAGGCAAATCAAAAAGTCTATTTTGAATCAGCGCTGTTCCCACAACAGCAGTTTGCATGGCTGCATTTGAAATCAAAGCTTTTTTACCAGCTTCTGCTAGAGAAGTATTCTTATATGTTTCCTGCAAGTTCGCAATTTTGTCTTCATAATACTGCCATGCTGGACTCCCAACATCATATTTCTGCTGTAACAACGAATTGTATTTTATTTCATCAAGAAGCTCTTTCTTGGTTACATTGGCAACCGCTGCCCCGGAAGCAAAAGCAAAAGGATTACTAACAACAGCATTGGCAATTAAATTAGCTTTATCAGTTGAACCAAACAATTTGCTGGAAGCTATTTTTGCCCAGTCGGTAGTTCCAGCCATTTTAGACGCAGCACCGCCCAGAATTCCATTAATTCCGGCATAAATTGCCGCATTTTTTTCATCTTTTCTAAAGTTTGCCCAGGTATATTTTTCTTTGGTAATTGTATCTAGCTCTTTTAAAGCAGAAACCAGATCTTCTTCCATTTGTGGTGATCTATTTTTAATTGCGGACAAAGTTGCAATTCTATTTTTGAGATTCTTTTCCTTCTCGTCATAGTTGTAGTAGTGATCATACCAGAGATTTATCACTCCGCCCTTAGCCACGTTTGCAACTGTTTTTCCCGCAAAGCTAACAACACCTGCTTTTGCCGCAGTTCTTACAATAGATTTCACGGTTACAGGTCCGATGGCCTGAGCTATACCCGCTGTGGCCATACTAAATGGCGCCATAGCACCATTGACGGCTGCAGCAATAGTCACGTCTCTCCAAATCTTACTCATTTCCTTCTTTTGATCAGGATCTCGAAATGAATTGACTCTGTTTTCATAAGCAAAAGTTGTTATTCCCGCAGTTGCGGCCCCAATAAGGATAGAACCGGCAACAATCCAGCCAATAGGTAAAACAACAGCAGCTGAAAAAGCCATTACTGCTAAAGTTGGTAAAAGTGCTTTGCCAATAGTCCAGGCCATTTGTTCAAAACGACTCATTTCCCTCTTTTTAACTTCGTCGTTTTCAGAGCTTTTACTTTCAACTGCGGTATTCTGAGAAGTTGCTGAGTCACTTGAAGACAAAGCAACTGAAGGCACATCTGCATCAATGTTGACTTTCTGTTCAGTGAAAGGAACAGAAGCTGCTGGTTCAGCGTAAACCCTTACGGCATCACCGATGCCTGGGGATATACCCAAAACTCCAAGAATCAATATTAGACTTAGAATGTTAAATTTAATTTTTTTCATGCTGTGTCTTCTTACAAAAAACATTCCTACCTCCGAATACCGGTTTTAATTGCTTCAGTATACTATACGTATCTAACGAAAAAAAGTTTTGCATTTGCAGATAAATAATAAAAAACTATAATTACAAAACATGGAGATGAACTCACCCAAAAAATATCCACAATTAAGAAAAAGCTGGTTACAATTTTTTCTTATTCTTTCTGTAACTTTTATCCCATTTTTTTTAATTTATAACTTTCTGGGAATCTTTAAGCTTGAATCTATCGAATATAGAAATAAGAAGCTATTAAACAAAGCGAAATTAGAAGCAGGGTTCATACAAAGCAACTTAAATCAGAAACATGTAATTTCTAAAGCTCTGAAAGAATATTCGCAAAAAATTAATTTTTTTCTGAAAAGAAGAAATTTGAATTCCAATTTGGCTTCAAAGATTCAACGCAAGTTCTTAAACCAATTTCCCAAGTCTTCTCAAGTCATTTGGTTTAATGAGAAATTAAACCAAATTATCGCCTCTCCTGACAAAAGTCCTCCAGCAATAAGAGCCTGGCAAGCTTTATTAAGAATCGTCCTTGATCGACCAGAAGCGTCAAAAATAGATGAGAAAATTGCAAATTCACTTGTTAAAACTAATGTAAGCGGGCTCCTGTCTTCTGATTTTATGGTCAGAGCATTAGCTGAGCCACTTGAAATAATTTACGAAAAAGAAAGAATATACCTTTCCATATTAGAAATTGGGAATAACTCTTCCAAGTCTCATGGATACGCAATCTTACTCATTCCTTCAGATAGAGCAAAAAAGGACTGGCATATAAAAAGAGCTCTAAGAGTGGCAAAAAAACAAGGAATTATTGCTGGGGCCTTTCATGTAAATACAAGCTTATCTGACGATCAATCAAGCATTTCAGAGAACCTTATGCATGGGTTATACAAACATCATATAGCTGGCCAGAAATACATTTTTATTTCAAATGCACTTTATTACACGACCTTCTTTAACGAAGACCCTGAATTATTTGTCGCCATAAAAACATCACTAAAAGACCAAAATTCACTTTTAGCCCCACAATCAATTGAAAATGCTAGAAAACTCTTATTCCCAGCCTTTTTTCTAATGGCAATTTCTTTGTTTTTTTTAAGAAAAAAAGCTTATCAATTTTCATTGAGAGCAAAGCTATCCATAGTTTCTGCTTCGGTAGTTTGCATCCCTTTATCTGCAATAATAATTCTTGGGATAATCCAAAGTGCGCAAATTGAGCTGGAAAATGAGCGAACCCTTCTTAGAAGACATGAGGCTAAAATAACTCAAATTGAGAAATTCGTTTCGGATGAATTTTTAAAACTCGAAAATCAGATAAACAAAGACTTCTTTGAAAAACCAGAAAGTTTCTCCAGCCAGACTCAAGTTGTTGATAAGCTTTTTTCTACCCTTAAGAACAAAGGGTGCATAATAGCGACTTTATTTAAAAAAAATGGAGAAGTAGTTTGCCACAGCGACTTTAACATGGGAATGGCAAAAGAGAGAACCTCATATTTTCTTGCCTTCTTTGAGAAGCGAATGAAAAAAAATGGCTTTGACATAAAAAAAATCAAAGAAACAACCAAACTTCCAGTTCCATTTAGACTCAAAAGATTTAAATACTTGCCAACCTTTCAACATGATCTGGAAGGGAAAATGATAAATTTTGAAATAAGTGGTGTAAAAACCCATATCTTCACCAATTTCATAAAAAATAAATCGGAAGAAGTAATCGGATACGTTTGCGTTGAAATAGACCGAAACAGGCTGGTATCAAGTTTTCTTGAAAGTGCGATAAAGAACCAGTCAAAGGCAAATGAGAGATTTTTTCTTAAGTCGACTTTTTTTAAAGGTGTAAATTTCCTTCCAGCAAATAATCAAATACAGCAAATGCTTGACCTGATAAATATTTCAGGAAATAGATTTTCACAAAGGATCAATCACAAAGGAACCAAATACGGGGTTTATGGCCGACCATTAAGAGGAATGCAAACCGGGATTGTCTCGGTATTAAAAGAAACAAAAACTGGTTTTTTTCAACTGTTTGATTTTAGAAATTTCATAATACTTCTTATAGCTATGGCAATTGCCAACTCATTCATAGTCTTTAATTTACTCCAAAATTATTTTTTGAAACCAATTTCCCAACTTTATATTGCCGTTAAAGAAATCTCTCTTGGGGCTTTTGAGAAAAATAAACCATTAACCGTCAATGGAGATGAGCTTGGAGAGCTTTGCCAGGATTTTACAGATATGGCAAAAAAACTTAAAGAAAAACAAAGCATGCAAAGCTATCTCCACACCAACCTTGTAACAGAAGTTTCAACAACCCCCGAAGCATCGGTTTCCAAAAAAAATGTAACGATTCTGTTTGCAGGGATTAGAAATTTTTCAGCGATTGAAAAAGCTCTTTCACCAGAAAGGTCGGTGGAAATAATGAATATCTTTCTTGAAACATGTGAGACATCTGTAAAAAACTTTGGTGGAGAGATAGATAAATATATCGGTGACACCGCAATGGCTGTTTTTTTTCATGAAATGCCAACAGAAAGCTCAGAAGCTGCCATAAAGTCCGCACAATTAATTTCAATAAAAATTTCAGAAAACAAAGAATTGAAATCCTTAGCAGAATTTTCTTTTGGAATAGGTATCTCTAATGGAGAAGTAATTTCTGGTCATATAGGCTCTCTCAACAAAAGATTAGACTATACAATTATCGGTGATCCTGTAAACATTGCAGCTCGTCTGGAAAAGCTTTCGGGAAAATCCCCTGACAATTTTTCGATTCTGGTCTCAGAATCCGTATATGCAAACACAAAAAAACACTTCGAATTTACTCGGCTACCAGAAATAAAATTAAAAGGGAAAAACAAAAACTTAAACCTTTTTGAAGTAAAAAATGGTTAAAAACAAAGCAAAAAAATTTATTTTTGTGGTTTATGTGGCAATAGCAATTATTACAAGTCTAATTGTGGCATTAAACATTTCCAAGCAATATGAAAACTTTGTTCGCACTGAAAATGAAAGATTCTGTGACAATATAAGGCTCATTTTTCCTATTCTGCAAAAAAAACTTAAACCTGAAATCCTGGCAAAAGAAAATGTGCTTCAAATATTGAATAATGCTTTGCAAATCCCTGACAAGCAGGTAATTTCAGAACTTAACGCTGAGTTTGGGAAAGAAATAAGAACCCTCGTTTTAAACAAAAATTTTGTTGAAACACAATCACAGAATCTGGCCTCAGACACCAAAAACACATTAACAAAAATTCTAAAAGACTCTAATGTGGATAAATCAGATACGCGCTATTTCGGCTCAAGTGAAGTAAATATAAAAATTGCCAGGGTTTTTGAAAACACACTGGCAGTAGACGATCTGGTCAATTTTTTAAATGTTTTCCCGGGAGAGTTTTCTCAAAAAGAAGGCTTAATTGCGCTTGGTACAATTTTTCCTAAAAATACCGAAAAGAACTTAATCAACACTTTTAGCTTTTTAAAAAACCCACTGGATTTAACCAGGACAAACCATAAAAGCCTTTTTCTTTTCATCCCGACCGAATCTTTTCATAAGAAAAGTTGGATAGACTCCGCCATAAAAAAAATAGGATTTCTAAAAAACCTCGATCTTGAACTTCTTTCAAACCATACTGAATGGGAAGACTTCCCCCAAAAAAAGTTGCTTGAATTAGAAAATCAGATAAAAAACCAGAATTTTGGAATTATAAAAGATAGTAATAAGATTTATTGTTTTATAAAAGTTTTGAACAAGACTTTAAGGAAAATGAATCTCAACTTTGGAGTTTTTTCACTAGATCTCCCCGCTAAGCCAAAAGCAACCTCAAAATTGATTCTAGCATTCTTTATTTTCGGAGCAGGCCCTATTCTATCAATTTGCATCTGGTTGTATATCTTTAAACCAACCTACTGGAAAACCACGATGCTTAAGAGATTTGTCATCTTAACTTTTCTTGCCTCCTTGCTGCCTATTGCTGGCCTAATACACCTTGCAAACTCCAAATCAATTTATCAGGAAACAGAGTTTGATATTCAAAATGCAAAAAAGAACTCAGAAAGGCTCGATGAGCTCGAAGATAGTGATAAAGCTTTTTTAAGCGAAATGCTTCTAGAGATAAAGCTTTTTCACGAAAAGTGCGAAAAGATGGAGCCTTTTGATTTGAAAAAAGCTCTTAAATACTCGGAAATACTTGGGAAATATGGGATAACCCATCTATTTGTAACAGAACCAGGAGGAGACATTAAATTTCTACAGCCCGGGTTTCAACTTGTAGGAAGCAAAAACAAGAGGCGATATTCCATAGAAATTATTTCAATGCTCCTACACCATATGCATAAAACCCTTAAAATGTCTTCCAATAAACCAGAAGAACCAAACCAATTGAGAATTGGCTTAATGATAGATTCTTTTGCTGAATTATTGGGGCAAAAAAAAATCCACAATATCGCCTTTACCAGAGACGTGCTAATCCCGTTTCGTATGCCACATGGCTCAGCATGGGCATTTTCTCATTTTCAGCGTAATCCAAACGGGGCAACCGCAAGACACTTTTTTTATGTTATGGACAGAGCAATGCTTCAAAGAAACCAGGTAACCCAAAGACTTGAAAAATATCACCAAAACAACGCCAAAATTCCCCCCTTACTCTTTTATGGCAGAAACTATTCGGTCACCCCGACACTTACTCCAACAAGCTATGAAACCATGGGGAAAATTCAAACGATTCACCAGGAGATTGAGGAGACCGAAACCGAAAAAGATCTTAAAATATGGATAAATAATTCTCCCATATATTTATCTGGAAGAAATCTAAAAAACTCTGATTGGAGCGCAATTTCAACCATGCCAATTAGAGCACGCAACAAAGTGACATTTTCTGAAATGATTTACGCCATAACCGTTCTCTATCCAATTTTGATAATACTCATAACATCTCTACTGTTTTCTGAGTTTTTCGCAAAGCCCATGGAAAAAATGAAAGAAGCTGTTAAAATGATCACATCAGGCAACTATGACACTAAAATAGAAGTCACATCAAATGACGAAATAGGAGAGCTTGCAAAAAGCTTTAACGAAATGGCTCAAGGCCTTAGAGAAAAGGAATTTCTAAGCCGATTTTTATCTAACACCGCCAAATCAGCAATTAGTGAAGGGGCGCTTGCTCAAGCAACCAAGATTCACGGTACAGTTCTTTTTGTTGATATTAGAAACTTTACAACAATCTCGGAAAAACACACAGCAGAAGAAGTAGTAAAAATGCTAAATTCCTATATTACAGAAATGGAAAAGGTTATTGAGGCAAACTCAGGAAGCATAGAAAAGTTTATTGGAGACGCCATCATGGCCGTTTTCCTTCCTGAACATGGCCAACTTCATCCAGCAATAAGAGCAACAAAAACAGCAATCAACATGAGGGAAAAATTAAAAGATTACAACTCTGAAAGAAAAACCAACAAAGAATTTGAAATAGATATTGGAGCAGGAATCTCGACCGGCGAACTTCTCATGGGGAATCTAGGCAGCAAATCCGGAAGAAAAGACTTTACCATTACTGGTATTACTGTTAATAAGGCTGCTAGCATGGAAAAACTAAGTAAAAACGCAAAAAGCAAAATTGTTCTTTGCTCAGAATCAGCAAGATTCAATCAAGAAACGGAAATAAAATTAGCAAAATTTCCTGCAGTCTCGTCAGAAAATATAGTCTGGCAAGTAATATGCTAACCAATAACAGAAAACACAAACTATGAAAAAAGAACCAGGAAAATCAGCAACAAAAATAAAGTTTTTCTGGCTAACTATTGGTTTTTTGTTGGCATCATTTCTAACTGCCGAAATTTTCAATAGATACTTGATGGTTTATGAAAAAGAGCTCCGAAAATCTAATCTGCAGGAAAACATAGGCAAGAGCAGACTACTTATGGCGGAATTAGAGCAAAACCTGGATATGCATTCCGTATTGGATGACTCTTTACAGAAAAATTTCAATTCCATGGAAAAAGAACTATCAAAAAGTAATCTGACCCCCCAAACAGCTAAAGCCATGGAGTCTATTTTTTATTCCATTTACCCAAAAAGCTCAAAATTGATTTGGTTTTCGCCAAAATTTAAAAATATCAAACCAACAGGACTCAGAGAAACGTCAAAGAAGCGCGCATGGCAAGCTTTGATTAAGTGCATATTTAAGCCCAAAACATCCTCAAAACTCGACTACAAAATTTCTGATGGCTTTGTAAAAACAACCATGAGTGATTTTTTAGACTCAACATTCTTTAATCAGTCAAAATACCAAAACCTTGAAATTTTGTACGAAGGCAAACGTCATTACTTCTGTATCCATAAACTACGGCCAGATAAAATAATGAAAGGCTTTCTTATAGCTTTAATTCCATTGGATATAGCAAAACCAAACTGGCTTGAAGAAAGAGCATTATTGATTGCACGCAGAAATGGCATTGTTGCTGGCGCATATAATATAAGCCAGGATATTTGTATAAAAAACTCACAAATAGGCGTTAACTTTCTTCATGGTCTTAAAACTGAATTTTCACAGCAAAATCAAACCTTTGAAATGCCTGGCAGCTTTTATTACTTTGACTACAGCGCGAATATTCCAGAGCTATTTTTGGCGATTTCTTTTAAACCTGTTTTCAATTCATTTCTTCAAAATCCCGAAAAAATAAAGACAATCCGCAGTTTTCTACACTTTATTTTCGTTGGGTTTGCTTTTTTGGCGGTTTTACTTGGCAACTTGAAGCCCATGTTTGATCTATCACTGTCCACCAGATTTAAAATATCCAGTTTAGCTTTGACTGCAATTCCTCTTGCAGCAATAACGATAATGGGATTAATGCAACTCGTTCAAATGAAAATGGAGTACAAACAAAAGCAATTAAATAAGCTGGAAAGCGCCATTTTGCGCTTTGAAGATAAATTAGCAGATCAAACCGCCTTGCTCGAAACCCAGTTACGAAATGCCAACCTAAATAACGCCCAAACAGAGCCTCAAATGATTAAAGAACTTTCCAGGCTTTTCAATGGTTTAAAACCACTCGGCTGTGAAGTCGCTGCAATATTCACTAGAAATGGGAATATCCACCATTTTACCATTCTTGATCAAAAGGTATGTAATTCAAGGATTTCTTATCTCCTGGGATTTTTCAGGAGTCAACTTGCAAGTGATGGATTTGACATACAAACTCTTGAAGCAAAAGCGCCTTTAAGCCTCCCAGGTAAGTTTGAAAAATTCAAATTGCTACCAAAATACGATCATAAATTCAGTGGAAAATTTAACTTCATGGAGTTTGGTAATTTCAAAGCCAAAGTATTTTCTAATTACGTTAGTCCAACAACCAGTCCAGAAAAAAAGATAGCCTGTCTAATCCTTGGCTTTGAGAAACAAGTTATGGATCAATATTTACTGAGAAAACTACTCTATTTAAATAAACAATTTGATGGAACCGTTTTCTTGTCTTCAAAAAGCCCATTAGGTTTAAAATTTCTCCCCAAGAACCAAGATTTAAAAAAAATGTTAGCAGCCATCAATCTTACTGGAGGAGAATTTACCAAAAATTTCAAACTAAAAAAACAAGCCTACCTGGCTCTGGGAAAACCACTCCCAGGACTAGAAACAGCAGCACTAGCCGTAATAAAATTCAAAAATCAGAATACCAGATGGTACATAGTGTTTCTTTTTCTATTAGTTGCCATAAGTCTTATTAACTCTCAGTCAATTTACAATCTTCTGGTTTTTACTTTTCTGCTTCCAATAAAAAAATTAAGTGCTGCGGTACAGAATGTTACAAGCGGAAACTACTCAGAAATTGAAACGAAACCCGAAATTGATGAGTTGGCACTTCTGAATAACGACCTTAAAAAATTGGCTCAAGGCTTAAAAGAAAAATCCGAAATGCAAAATTATCTCAGTGAAAACTTATTGGAAAGCTCTGCTAAAAATACAGAAATAAAAGTTGAAAGAAAGAATGCGGTGGTTTTGTTTGCGGGAATAAGAAATTTCTCCAAAATTGAAAAAGATTCAACTCCAGAAGTTGCCATGGAAATAATGAATTTCTTCCTCTCCTCCTGCGAAAGAAATATCAGGAAAAATTCTGGAGAAATAGACAAATACATCGGAGATACAGCAATGGCTGTATTCTACGATAAAGAAAACAGCACAAAAGAACAAAACGCTCTACAGGCTGCTATTGATATCAAAAATGAATTAAATGAATCGATAAAATCATCTCCAGATTTTCCACAAAATTTTGACTTTGGAATAGGTCTGGCTGGAGGCAGCTTAATTGCCGGTCATATAGGTTCTTTAAGAAAAAGACTCGACTACACGATTATTGGCGATGTTGTAAATCTCGCGGCCAGACTTGAGAAACTAGCCGGAAACAATCGAAAAGCATTTATCCTGGCCGAACAAAGTCTTGCTGAAAAATACAATAAGATTTTCAAACAAATAAAAATAGAACTACCACCGATTAAGGGAAAAACAGAAAAAGTCTCTGCAGTAGCAGTTTTGGATAAAATTAAATCATGACTAAATCTTCAAAAATGAACAAAATATCAAGCTTGATTCAAATATTCAGCCTGATTCTGATTTTGTTAATTGCTGCTAAACAAGAAAAAAATCAGTTTGAAAATAGCCTGATTTCTTTTGAAGAAGCTCTAAGATCAAATATTTCAATCCTTCAGGAAAAAACAATACCATTCAATCTCGCAACGGAATTAATCTTCAATGAGCTTAACTCCGCTGAGATAATAGATTCCAGCAGCTCTGAGAAACTAGTAAATGAACTAAATAAAAGATTCAATGGAAAAATAAAACTATTTCTTCTAGACCATAAATTTAAGCCTATTGAAAGCCTCAATCTAAACAAAAAAGAGTATTCAGACGTTTCCAGATTTATCAAAGAATACTGTTTATTGAATGAGCGTATTTTTCCTGCCGATAAAGCATTTTTTTCAGATTTTCTTGCAAAATATTTTAACAATTCGCCTGATCGGCACAGCCTTCCAAACTTTATAAATTCATCCGAAGTTAGGTATATGGGTATTCCCGGGGTTTTCATTGTAGGTTCAATCATAGATCCCAAATATCAAAAAGAATTGAATCACACAATGTGTAACCTAAAAGAACCCAAAAAATTCAGACAAGCATTTAGAGGCGCAATCTTCGCATTTATCCCAACAAAAGAAATACAGTCATCTGATTGGGTCTCAATTAATATTAACAGCAAAAAAAATGGCCCCCCGATATTTCTGGGCACACAGCGTGAAATCTTAAAAAATGAGAAACTTCCTGATGAACTTAAAAATAACTTTCTTAAGCTATCTGATGAAAAACAACAAGGAACTTTTATAGGTGAAAGCCTGGGCTTTACCTATTGCCAAACAGAACTTTCAAGTCAAGATGGAAAACCAGAATTTGCCATAAGAGCAATGAAAAAGCCTACCTATAAGATTTCAGGCAGACTTTTTCTTTTCGCAATAATGCTTATAATTTCAGGCTTTTTTATAGTGAGAATTCAAAGTCTAAAAAAAACTCACGAGAAAGGCTGGAAACAAAGAATCTCCCGCAAATTTATTTTCCTGAGTCTTATTTCATGCGTCCTTCCGCTATCTGGCTTCCTATATCAAACAATGGCCAGATTAGATACATTGGAAAAACAGCAGAAAAATAAAATTTACAGCCAACTTGAATCAAAGTTCTCTTCTATAGAAAGCGAACAAAAAAACTCTATGAGTGATTATATTTTAAAAATTCAAACCTATCAAAACTACCTTAACAGTCTGAATCCCTTCTCTCAGGCAGAAGCCAGAAAAAAAATTCGTTCTTTAAAGGGGCTAATGCTCTCAAAGATTTACGTTTCCGAAAGAAATGGGAAAAATTTCTTTATAAGTAAGAATGATGATCTCGATGAAAAAGAATCAAACATAGGTAGAATGAACGCATTTGGAATAATACTTGATTACATTCATAAAAATTTAAAGTTCTCAAAGCATAAGGCAGGAAAAGAAAAAAAATTCAATAAATCAGACTTATATATTGAATCTGCTACTGACGCGCTCGGAAATGGGACTCTACTTCAACTTGCCGTAAAAAGAGATCTTTTATTGCCTTTTAAAATGATTCACGGGTCCGTATGGCTTTACTCACATTTTCAGGTGGATAAAACCGGAACCCCGCTGCGACATTTCCTTTACGTATTAAGAAGTGATCCTTTTCTCGTAAAAAAAATCGATAGGCTCCAGAAAAATGAAGCCCAATCAAATACATTCCCTAAAATGTTCTTCATGAGCAAACAATATGCAATAACCGAAGATATGGCTCCAACAGAACTAGAAACTCAACCCGCAATGATTCAGATGCTAAAATTTATTAACAGAGCCGGTGGCACACAACGCAGAGAAATTAAAATCGGAAACAAAACATACTATTGCCTGGGCAGAGAATTGAAGGGACTAAACTGGATTGGTCTTGCTATGATGCCAAAAAATCCGGAAGGAAACTTCACTAAGATTGGTATTTTGCCCATCTTAACAGTCTTTCTCCCGGTCATGATAATTATCCTGATAGCATTTTATTTCAATATTATTTACCTTACACCAGTACAGAAAATGCAACAGTCAGTGGAACAATTTACATTAGATAACTACACGCAAAAACTATTGGTAGAAAGCAATGATGAAATTGGAGAATTGAGCAAAAGTTTTAATGAAATGGCGACTTCACTTAAAGAAAAAGAATTTCTAAGCCGTTTTCTATCAGATATAGCCAAAAGTGCAATTAGTGGAGAAAATCAAACCAGAGCGACACGTATCAATGCCACAATACTTTTCTCGGATATCAGAGGTTTTACAACTCTGAGTGAACAAAATCCACCAGAGGTTATAGTGGAAATGCTTAACAGCTATATGACCTCTATGGAAGAAGCTATTGAAGCAAATGGTGGAAACATAGAAAAGTTTATTGGAGATGCCATAATGGCAGTTTTTCTTCCTCGCCTTGGAGTTGAAAATCCTGCAGTTCGCGCATGCAAAGCTGCATTAGAGATGAACAAAAATCTCGCAGTGCTTAACCAAAAAAGAGCTCTAAACAACCAGTTTCAGATAAATTCAGGGGTTGGCATATCAACAGGAACTGTTCTTATGGGAGTTCTGGGGAATCTGGAAGGAAGAAGAGACTACACTGTGACAGGGCCAGCAGTTAACGCCGCCGCGCAAATGGAAAAGTTAAGCAAATACGCAAATATCTCTAAAATAGTCGTATGCTCTTCCACAGCTACTAAATTGGCTAAAAAAGGCCTAAAAACCCAGTTTCTGGATTGCGAAGAAAATAAGCTTGGCGGAAAAGAATTGTTGATTTAAACTTCATTCATAAACTATGAAATCTACACTCGATTCAAAACAAGCTAAACAAAACGATGATTTGAATAACTCCTCCAACTTAAAAGCCCTTTTTTATCTAGGCTTTACTGTTTTAGCTTTTTCCTCTATTGAAATAATCGCCAATCCAATACGCCATATAATAGATCCAATGGCCATAACATTTTGGCGTTTTGCAATAGGCACAGCTTTTTTGCTTCCATTTTTGCTATTAAAAAAGCCTGGTTCAATAAAGAACACAAATCCGGTAGAGTTGCTAAAGCTTTGCCTGCTTGGGTGTTTAAACATCATTATCAGTATGGGAGCCCATGCTGTGTGCATAAAATTTTCAAAAGCTTCAACAGCAGCAATACTAATCGCAGCTAACCCCATTGCCACCAATTTTTTTTCCTGGATAATTTTAAAGGAAAAAATGTCTTTAAAAAGAATTTTCTCTCTTTCCCTGGGAATGCTTGGAATAGCACTAATTGCTATTCGCCCTGACCCTGGAGCTGACACACTAACCGGAATAATTGCGGGGATTATTGGACTAACGGGATTTGGACTTTACACTGTTCTTTCTAAAAAGATGGTCCAAAATCATGGTAGCTTAAAAGTTACAGTTTTAAGCTGTAGCACGGCCTTGTTGATTTACCTTCCTTTATTGAAAATAATGGACAAAAAAATCATTCCCGACTTCCATCTTTGGCCATATTTAATTGGTCTAGGAGTGTTTGGTTCCGGACTTGGCTATGTCACTTTCTTTAAAGCACTTGAGCTTATGCCAGCGGGCCGAGCCAGCTATCTGTTCTTTTTTAAGCCTCCCGTTGCAGTTTTCTTAGCATGGCTAATTCTCGGAGAACAAATTAAATACCCGGCCTTAATAGGCACAGCGCTAATTATGAGCGGAATTTTCATGGAGATAAAAAAACTGGACAAAGGGGTAAATTCAAATACACTCTCTGACCAGACAGAATCAGGAGTATCCCATGATAAAAGCCAAACTTAAACTTGTAACCGTTCTTGTTTTGATGCTTAGCCTGACACTTGCTGCGCAAGCACAAACACAAGGCATACCTCCGATTCCGGAAACTGCTCAATACTACATAGACCTTGCAGATATATATGCCAGAGTCTTTCCTGAAAGCGCCGAGATAGAAGTAGTTGCGGCAATATGGCTAAGGTGCGATGGCGTAAACCCGGTAATAATGAAAATAGGCGGCAATCTAAAAAACATGAAAATTGAAGGTCGCACTCAACCAAATCTTAATTTTGTAATGTATAAGCCTTATATCCATTTTTACAACATGAATTATGGAAGTCATCAGGTCGTTTTCACTTATAGAGCAAAGCATGATGGAATTACCAGCAGCGGAACGATATCATTGGCCGGAGCACAACTTCCCCAGGAAAGCTATTGGTATCCCCGAAATGTTGCAGACGACCCGCACCAGGTTATATTAAACGTAGAAACCCCGCAAGGCTACCCGATGACAACAAATGGCGCTTTGGCAAAAGAAGCTCCAAACAATTTGTGGTGGCTTAGACAATTCATTTTATCCACAGCATCAGCATCAGGAATGGTTATTAACTAATCACACCAACTTGTCTCTATTTTTGCCTTTGCTCTCCTGCCAAAAAGCTTTTATAAGCCAACTCCAACCCCTCTTTGAGATTTAGGGAAGGACGCCAGCCAAGCTCGGTTAAACGCTCGGTGTTTAGCAATTTCTGCATTGTTCCGTCTGGTTTTTCCGAATCCCATTCCCATTCACCTTTGAAACCAACAACTTCCTTTATTGTTTCAGCCAGTTCTCTGATAGTAAGATCTTTTCCACAACCAATGTTAATAAGTGGGAAGCCATCAGCAAATAACTTTTCGTCCGAAAGCCCCATCAAATAGACACAAGCATCGGCCATATCGTCTGAAAATAGAAATTCTCGACGAGGCCTCCCGCTACCCCACAGTTTAACAGCCTGCTCGCCGTTAATTTTGGCTTCATGTATTTTACGAATTAAAGCAGGAAGAACATGAGAAGTTTGCAAATCATAATTATCCCAGGGGCCATACAAATTTGTTGGCATAACTGCAAAAAACTTTGTTCCATATTGCCTGTTATAGCTTTCACACATTTTAATTCCAGCAATTTTGGCAATAGCATATGGCTCGTTAGTCTTCTCTAGCTCGCCAGTCAAAAGATATTCCTCTTTCATTGGCTGAGGACAGTTCTTAGGATAAACGCATGAAGAACCGAGAAAAAGAAGCCTTTTTACGCCATATTTATAGGAAGAGTGAATAAGATTATTCTGGATACAAAGATTGTCATAGATAAAATCAGCTGGATAGGTTGCATTTGCATGGATTCCCCCAACTTTTGCAGCAGCAAGAAAAACATACTCAGGCTTTTCTGATTTAAAAAATTCTTCGACAGAAGCAAAGTCACGAAGATCCATATCGGAAAAGCTTCTTGTTATTATGTTATTAAAACCATTCCCCTGAAGTTTTCGCATTAAAGCGCTTCCCACAAGGCCTTTGTGTCCCGCAACGTAAATTCTGGAATTCTTTTCCATTTTAATTATTGTCCCTGTTAAATATTTGCCAAAAGTAACTTAAAAACGTCCAAAAAATCAAGTTGAAATAGGTGCTCAAAGTCAAAGTAAATAAAAACAACCCTGCTGAAAATCAAAAGCTTGTGATTCCATTTATTGAAATCACAAGCTTTGAAAATACTTTAAAAATTTAAGTTATGGTTGAAGAACCATAAACCGCCCGCCAAGATGTCGAACTTCCTTCATTGTTAAAGCACGTGGTTTAAAAACGAAATTTTGGAAATTTTTCATCTGATCTTTTTCAAATTTACCAAACTCACTATTGCCTGGTGGCATACAACCAAATACCTTAATACCATCTTTATCCAGTTCAACAATCTGAACATCAGTTCCTCTATTCATAAATGGAGAAAAGCTTGCCTCAGATGTCATTGTTGGAACTCCAAGATGATTTACTCCAGCAAATTCCATTTTTGGACAATCAGCATCAATAATATTAAGCCCATCTTGAGTCATTTTCATAACTGCTTTGCTAAAAGCTCCAAAAACGACATCACCTGTCTTCTTGTTTCCAAGGTAATTAAAATTAGACTCTCGCAAAAGAGCTTTGGCAAGTAACGAAGATTGTGTCCATGTTGAATCTGAGCCGACCATCCATGCAAAGTCATTCAAAGTTTCTCCGAACACATCATTGAAAATTTCATTCCAGAATGCTTCAAACAAACCTGCGCCTTTGTGATCAAATTTTCCATCAGAATCAAAATCTGTTCTGGTATTATCCCAACTGGCCAATATCTCATAAGCATTTCTTGTGAGTGGGGTAAACTTTTTCTTATCAATAAATGCCATCAAAAAATCTTTGAAAAAGAAAGCTCTTTGATCAGTAAAAGCAATGTCTTTATCAAGCTTTTTCAAATAATCAGTTGACCACCAGCCCGAATTGATTCTTACATGCTCAGCAATATATCTAGATCGCTGATCTGCTGCCCAGCCAGTTTGCAAATCTCCGTCGCGGTAGCCTTTTACAGGAGGGCAATTCCAATTTACATAAAAACCTGTTTCTGGATTTTTACCAGCAAGTCTTTTATCTGGAAACGGAAACACCGGTGGAACAGTAACTGGCAATCGGTCATCACCAAAGCTGTTTCGACTTTTTCCAAGTCCGCAGTGAACAAAACTTATATTCGCATTTCTATCTGCTGCAATCCAGTTAATAGATAGGGCATTTCGATCTGATGCATCCAGCCATTCATCTATTGTTCTGGCAAAGGTTGAGTCAAACCATCCAGCATAAGAATCTACAACACGATCTTTCCAGCCTCGACTTTTAACGTAATAAACCCCATTTTCATCGGCAATAACTGGACCAATCTTAGTATCAACAACTTCACGGATTTCTGGGGATTTTTGTCCCTTAACAAAAATCTGCTCTTTGCGAACTTTTTTACGCAAATTGAAATTCCCACCAATTAGAACATCTTTATCTTCTTCTGAGGGCTTAACCACAATTAAATCAACCAGATTTCCAACTCCAGCAGTTGCGGTAAAAGCAAGATTCCGATTGGCAGCGAACATAATAAAAATGTAACCAACAGGAGTAGTGCCGACAATATCAAATTCCGGAGTATGAAGACCTATTGAGTATACCGCTGAAGGCTTGAAATAACCCATTTGTGGCCCACCAAGCATCCAGGCCTTTTTATTGGCCTGATCAGATAAAACAATCCCATAGCTGCCAGATTTATCTGGTATTCCAGTAGATTTTAAAACCCTGTTCCTTTTCTGATTTCTCAAACCAGGCGAATGAACGGGAGAGCTAATTCCCCGTTTAGTACCAATATGAGGTGGATATCTAAAACCAGGTTTAAAGTAAGTTACATCACCAAGAGTTGTGAACACCTTTGGATCTTCGTAAAAAATAACATCCTCAAATATGTTTGAAGCAGCTCTTGAACCATATTTTCTTACCAACATATTCAGCAAATGAAGATTATCTAGCTCCTGAGTAAAATCATTGTATCTGGCTGCCATGGTGCCAGCAAACAAGTTTAAAACCTGAAGTTCAGAAAAAGGGCTTGGATGAATCCCAGCCTTTTTGAAAGCCGGATCCATTTTGAATTTTCCAGACCTGCAATCGCTAATAGAACGATTCAAACCGTTAGTAAAAGCAGAAAGAGAAGATCTAAAAGTATTAGAAGTTCTATTTAAACCATCTTGTAATTCATCAAATGGTACACGGTCTCGCCTTGCCAAAAAATCTACTTCGATAAAATCTTTGCCAAAAACTTCAGATAGAGTCCCTTCTGTTGAACGTCTTAGGAGTTCCATCTGAAACATGCGATCTTTTCCAACACAATAACCGTATCCCCAAAAAACACCTGCAGTTGTACTTGCAACTACGTGGGGAATACCAGAATCATCATGCCAAACCTTTACATAATTTGATCGAGCCTGCATTCCACGAGGCTCGCCCGCGAAGCTGCTGACTGCGATAAACATAAATAAAGTCAGGCATAAAAATCTAAACAGAGTTTTCATCTTCTCCTCCATGGCAGTTATAATATTCACAAACTATATTAATGGCTAAATGTCCTATTTTTCAAACTATTCTGCCTTAACGAGCAAAAAAAGATTGAGAATTTGTTCACACAGCCGTATTCTTTAATATTACATATTTTATTCAGTGAGGCAGAAAATGTCAGAAAACTCTTGCAGCAGTTGCAGTAAATCAGATTGCTCTTATTCAAAACCAGTCCAAAACGAAAATGACGAACAGTTTCAGCAAAGACAAAGAATCGGTAGAGCTTTGTGCAAAATCAAGAATGTGTATCTTGTACTTTCAGGAAAAGGCGGAGTTGGCAAAAGCACAGTTTCAACCAATCTGGCCATTTCACTCGCAAATGCCGGTTACAAAACAGGCCTCCTCGACATAGACCTCCACGGACCATCCATCCCAACGATGCTTGGACTAGCTTCTCATAAAGCGATGAATCATAATGGCATGCTCCTTCCTGCAGAACCAGCGGATTATCTAAAGGTTATGTCCATGGGCTTTCTCCTGGATTCGCCCGATCAACCAGTTGTATGGCGAGGACCTATGAAAGCAGGAGCAATTCAACAGCTGATTTCTGATGTTGAATGGGGTGAGCTGGATTATCTCATTGTTGATTGCCCCCCAGGAACTGGCGATGAACCACTAAGCATTGCGCAAACAATTCCTGATGCCAAAGGTGCCATTATTGTTACAACTCCACAAGACGTAGCTATTGCAGATGTGAAAAGATCCATTACTTTCTGCTCAATGCTAAACCTTCCAATAACTGGAATAGTTGAGAATATGAGCGGTTTTATCTGCCCTGATTGTGGGAAAGAAATCAACCTATTCAAAAAAGATGGCGGCTACCACCTGGCAACCGCAAATAATCTGGAGTTTCTTGGAAAAATCCCAATTGATCCTTCAATGGTCGAAGCCAGCGATAGCGGAAAATCTTACATCAATTCTTTCGAGGAAAGCAAAGCAAACGACTCATTCAAATCGATAGCTAATAAACTCATCAAAAACTCCCCTAAAGAAGTTGAATTAAACGCATAAAAGACAAAGTAGCTGGTAGAAAAAAACAGTTTTTTGCTACCAGCTGCTTACTACTGTTATGATATAATTTCTTACAGCCTAATCTGAGGAAAAAAGAATGAACCAAAATTATCAAAGTAAAAAAATCCCGGGAGTCACTCTCAGGTTAATTAAACGCCCTTCAAAAGGTTTTTGGGCGATTTTAGAACATCGTCGCGTAGAAAGCGATTATTTTGATAAAACAGAACTCCCAACCGATGCAGTTGGCTTAATTCAAGGTCCGGTAGCCACTATTTTAGCTGCTTCAGACATTGCTGAAAAGGCAGCCGCCATTCAGGTCGCCGAAATTCGAGGAGTCTGCCCAACTCATCTTACGGTCATAGCTCTTTATGGCGACACCTCTGCCGTTGAAGCTGCCCTATCTGCGGTTGCTGATCAACTTAACGAAACAGAATTCCTGCCATTATGACCCATTCACCTCGACAATATTGTTTTGATCAGATAGGCATAGTCCATTCCAGATTCACTGAACAAGAAGGAACACCTATTCAAGGAAAAATGGCCCCCGAAGAAACAGCTGAAGTTGAAATCTTCGACGAATTTGTTGAAGGACTAAAGGACTTGGATGGATTCAGTCATATTTATCTAATCTACAGATTTGACCGAATTGAAAAAACAGCAAATCTGGTAAAGCCATACCTGGATACAGAGGTTAGAGGAGTATTTTCAACCAGATCTCCCAGACGCCCAAACCCTATCGGGTTAACAGTTGTCAGATTGGCTTCAGTAAACGGGAACCGCATAAAAGTATCAGGTGTTGACCTGCTCGATAAAACCCCAATAATTGATATAAAACCATATATACCTGATTTTGATCAGCACGAACCCGAAAAAATTGGCTGGTATGGCGAAAAGAAAAACCGTTCGAGCCTGGTTCTTGCAGATAATAGATTCGAAGACGATCCCAGGTCGGAGTAAAAGCTAATGCTTCAATATAATCAAAAAGTCTTGCATCATTTTTCAAACCCTAAAAATACCGGTAAACTTGACGACTATCACGGCATTGCCTTAATAGGCGATCCAGGCTGTGGTGATTACGTGGAAGTTACCATTCATCTTTCCGAAGACAACCAAAACGTCGAAAAAATCCGGTATAGAATTAAAGGCTGTCCTGCTGCTATAGCAACCTCCAGTATTACTGCAGAAATAGCAGAAGGAAAGCCCGTAGAAGAAATTCTGCAGCTTAAAGACATGGATATCGTAAATGCTTTGGGAGGACTTCCTGAAAGCAAAATTCATTGCTCATTATTAGCTGTAGATGGACTTCACATGGCAATTCAAGATGCAATCCTAAAGCGCTTATTTATAAAAGCGGGTATTGTAAGCTCAAACGACGAATTTGAACAATTTAAAGCGCAAGGAAAGCTTGATGAGTATCTTGGAGGGAACAACGACTGCAAGTCTCACCCAGGATTAGAGCATGCCTGCGATGGCTCATGCGAGAACCTTTAAATACCGGTCTGATACAACATACTTTATAAAGTGTCTATTCTAGATGCTTTTTGACCTTTTAATGCTATTAGTATTGTGTCGACTCTTTTGAACTTGACATATTCAATTTTGGCAAATATAATCACACCGTTCTAAATCAACAAGGAGGCAAGCGCTATGACAATTTTAATATTTAACGCATTCCCAACACGGGCAAAAGCCTCCCTGTACCCAATCAATCTCTGACTTTTTAATCAGTCTTAACCAAATGGGTTGTCCAGGGGGCGACCCATTTTTTATTTTCCAAAGTTCCCGGCTTTTTTTCAAAAGTCCTTTTAGTTAGAATTGAGAGGGTATTTCTTATGAGAATTAATTCATCAAAGTAAATTTTATGAAACTTTTATTGCGCGATCTGAAAGCAGATCAATTGAACAGAAATATGGTAGTGAAAAAATGCAAAACAAAAACACATCAGTAATCAAACGACTACTGCCATTCTTCAGGCCTCACCTTGGCAAGTTGCTGATTTCAATAGTTTCAATGACTATTGTTACCGCAGTACACCTTGCAAGGCCAATGATATTGCGAGAAATCATTGACTCTGCTATCCCGCAGAAAAACATTGAACTAGCAATAAAAATGGCTTCTCTGTTCATCCTCTGTCTCATAACAGGCGCATTTGCGATGTATGTTCGAGTTAAGTTGATGGCCAGAATGGGTGCTGAAGTAGTAGCCGAAATCAAAAGAAAACTTTTTAATCAGATTGTCAGTCAAGGAATGAGGTTTTTCGACCTTAACCAGACCGGAAAACTCATCACCCGAACAGAATCTGATGCGAATCAATTAAAATCGCTATTCACACAATCGACAGCACAATTATTTGCCAGTTCAATGCTGATAATTGGCACAATTATCGTCCTTATGAGGGAAGATAAAAATATTGGTCTTTTTGCAATAGCTTCTGTCTTTGTTGTTGGAATCTTGATGTTCTTTTATTTAAAGTACATTAGAGGTCTATACACCAAGGTCAGAGAAAAAAATAGTGAGCTAACAGGAAGTCTGACAGAGTATATCCAGGGAGTTCCCCTGATCAAGATACACGGTCGTGAAAATGAAATTAACAGAAAAATGACCATTCTTAATCAGGAAAAAGCAGATCTGGAATGCAAAGCGGCTTTCATTGATTATGTTATGTTTTCTTCGACTTTCAGGCTATTTACAGAAGTAGGGGCAATCGCCGCTGTTTTCTGGTATGGAAGTCAGAAAGTATTTGAAGGAACCATGACAGTTGGAACACTGGTCATGTATATCGAACTACTAAGACAGTTTTTCAGGCCACTTGAGTTTCTTCTGGAAGTTCTTGCACAGCTACAGTCAGCGTTAGCTGCCGGTGCTAGAGTTTTCGGAATTCTTGATACTGAGCCAGAAGTTGTTGATGGTGGGACTGAGCAACCGAACCTGAAACTTCAAAAAAGCATAAAATTCTCAAACGTTACTTTCGCATATGACAAAGAAGTAGTGTTAGAAAAAGCAAATTTTGAAGTTCCCCGAGGCAAGCAAATTGCAATAGTAGGTGCTTCTGGTTCTGGAAAAACAACCTGTATCAACCTGCTTTTACGCTTCTACGACCCTGTTAGTGGCGAAATTCAGATTGATGGACAAAACATCAAGGACATCAAGTTACATGACTGGAGAAAAAAGATATCTCTTGTTTTACAGGAAATTTATCTGTTTCCAGGAACAATTATGGAAAACCTGAAAGCCTTTCATACAGACGTTGATGACCAAACAGTTATTAACGCTGCAAAAGAACTTGGAGCGCATGATTTCATAATGAAACAGGCAAAGGGATACGATACTACTCTGGCTGAGCGAGGTGCAAACCTTTCATATGGAGAGAGACAACTTCTTTCCTACACCAGGGCATTAGTAAAAGATCCCGACTTACTGATTCTGGATGAAGCAACCTCTTCTGTTGATGTAATTACAGAAAAAGAACTTCAAAAATCTATGCATAAACTAATGGAAGGCAGAACTTCCATTATAATCGCCCACCGCCTTTCAACCATTAGACAAGCTGATAACATCCTTGTTTTTGACAAGGGAAGACTTGTTCAGCAAGGCTCACACGAGCGACTAATGAAACAGGAAGGTATTTACCAGGAATTAGTTCATATTCAATCTGCCGACGGAAAAATTAAAGAGCAGATCGAATCAGAGCTGGTTCAAGAACAATCAGGAGCTGTGGCATGAAAGTAGAACCCAAAGACCTCAAACACAGCCGACTGTACTATCTAAAATGGATATGGAACCAATACAAATCACATAAAAAAATGATTGTGATACTGGTGGCCCTGACAATACTGTCTACGGCCATCGCAGTATTGTTTCCAATCGTCTTTAAATTCATTATTGATGGTCTTGTGAACGGCTTGAAGAAATATGATGCTGGAACCATAACTCTGGAAGCCGCCAAAGCAGAGCGAAACAAAATGCTGCTAATGCTACTGGCGCTTGGAATTGGTCCAGTTTTCACAGGCTTATACCCGTATTTACGTGCAAGAATGAATGTGACCTTTGAAATGTTCTTTCGCAAGAAATTCTTTACTGAGATTCTTGCGAAAGGTCACAAATTCTTCCTGCAATTCAGAACCGGTGATCTTGTAACCAGATTAACAGAAGATATCAGAACATGGCCACCAGGTTTATCCTGGCTGTGCTGCTCTGGAATCTTCCGAGCATTGAACTCAGCAAGCATTATATTCTTCTGTCTTGTAAGTATGATGCTTTTAAACTGGAAACTCGCTCTGCTTGCGCTTATCCCATTACCGATAATGCTCGCAATATTCATGAAGCTTGAAAGCGGCTTTGGTTCAAGCTTCAAGAATTTACAAACCGGAATGTCAGAGGCAAATGACTTTCTTGAAGCTGGTTTTTCTGGAATAAAAATCATTGCTTCATTTAATGCCCATTTGCCCCAAAAAAAGCTCTTTGACAAATTGATGGATAAAAGAATTGAAATGGAAATGAGAGTAGACACCCTATGGGGCCTATTCATGGTCTTTTTTGAATTCTTAAACTATGTCGGAGAAATACTTGTATTGATATTTGGTGGAATAATGGTCATCAGAGGAGATATCACACTTGGTGTTTACTACGCCTTTTTCAGCTATCTCGGAATGATTATTTATCCTCTTATGGATATACCAATGCTTCTTGTAACACTTACTCAAGCTTGCGTTGCAATTGACAGACTTGAAGATCTGGAACTTGCTGACAAAAAATGGCAAGAACAAGACATAGACGGTAGCATTAAAATAGAAAGCCTTGATTCAATCTCCTTCAAAAATGTATCTTTTGAGCACGTTGAGCACAAAAATGCATCTGAAGAGGTGGAGCCTGAAGAAGAAAACAAGGACACCAAAAAAGCATTTTCATTTAAAAGCATCAGCTTTAACTTAATGAAAGGTGAAAAAATCGCTGTTGTTGGTCAAATTGGTTCAGGAAAAACAACTCTTCTAAACCTGGTAGCTGGAGTTATGAAGCCAGAGCATGGAGAAATCCTTGTTAATGACATCCCGCTTCCTCAGATCAATAAGGCATCGTTTAGAGAAAAAATTGGTTACATCCAACAAGAGCCAGTTATCTTCTCAGAAACGATAGAAACCAATATTGATTTCTGGAGAGGCTTTAAGAGCTCTGTAATCGAATCCTGCACAAGGTTATCCCAATTTGAAAAAGAAGTCCTGGCCTTTCCATCTGGCTATTCAGAGCCTGTTGGGCAAAGAGGCGTAACTCTTTCAGGAGGGCAGCGACAAAGGCTTTCTATCGCAAGAGCGCTGGTAAACAGCCCGCAGTTGCTTTTAATGGATGACATTACCGCCAGTCTGGATGCAGCAAACGAAAGGCAGTTGTGGGAAGACCTGCATGCCAGCTTTGGCAAAATAACGTGCCTGATTGTTACTCATAGGATGGCAACTGCAATGATGGCAGATAGAATCATGGTTCTGAACGACGGAAAAATTGATGCCATTGGCACACATGATGAGTTACTAAAAACGAACGACATATACAGAAATCTATCGCAGGCATAATCCATGCTAAACAAGCCGGGTCGCAAAAATTTGCGCCCCGGCTTCACTTTTAGTTACCCGTTCAAATCAGTAATGCGGCGGCTTTTCTTCTTCTGCAGTAAGTTGTCCCCACTGATCAATCCCACGAAATCTCTCTTTAAACTGAATAATTAGTTCAGAATGAGCATCCAACTGCTTTTGCTGAGAAACAACCACCTCATTAAGATCGTCCACATATTTCTCAAGATAGGTGATACGCTTTTCCAATTCTAATATCTGGTTTTCCAAACTAAAACTCCTGTTTATCAAATCTTTTGAGAAGTAAAAAGTCATCTCTGAGGCAAAAAAGATAATACAACTTTAGACGTCTTTTCAAAAGTTTATATAGGAACTATAGTAAAAAAAGAAAATAAATCATACTCAATTTACTATTTTGGAGATGCCAAAATGACAAAAGCCATGAAAATTTTTAAGCAAAAGTTTATTCCTGAAAAAATTTACGACATCAGTGATGATGAAGTAATTTTTTTTAATAATGAGTTTATGATTACCAGTTGGGAAGCAACAAACAGCGAGATGGGAGTAAAAAAAGCACTATCACTAACTTCCTTCTCAAATGGATATCAAATTTCAAAAAAATTTAATAAAGAAAATGAATTCATGTATTGGTATTGCGACATTGTTAAAGCCTGGCACGATAGAGAAAAAAATGAAATCTGGATACAGGACCTCATTGCAGATGTAATTTTATTTCCCGATAAAGCTCTTCAAGTAATTGACCTGCCAGAACTCGTTGAAGCAAGAAAAAACGGTCTAATTACAGAGGTCTTATTCCAGGAATGCCACAAAAGCATCCTTTCTCTTGTTTCAAGCGTGATCCATGGCAATTTCCCGCCTCAGCAAAACCTTCCCAAAAACAAATCAGATGCTTTAATAGCGGCTCTTGAGGAATTCAAAAATGTTTTCAGGCAAAGCTAACGAATCAATTAGTCTTCGGAACCAAAATACTCAGGATATAATTTCCTTGCGCAATCTGGGCAAATTCCATGGGAAAATTCAGCTTTTGTTCTATTTTGAATATACTCTTCCATAAGGTTCCAGTGATTTTTATCATCTCTGATTCTCTTACAGCTTGAGCAAATTGGCAATATGCCCTCAAGAGTTGAAACTTTTTGCATTGATTTAACCAATTCTTGATTTACTCTTTCTAGCTCTTCATACAGTCGCTTCATTTCAGTAATATTTACATGGGTTCCAACTGCCCGCAAAGGTTTTCCAAAATTGTCTCTCTCAACAACTTTTCCCCGATCAAGTATCCAAACAATTGAACCATCTTTGTGAATCATTCGATGCTCAGAGGAATAAATAGGTGTCTCGCCTGCGAGATGTCTTTCTAATTCTTTCATCACGCTCTCAATATCATCAGGATGAACCCTCTTGGACCACTCATCTAAAGAATTGCCTAATTCATGGTCTTCATAACCAAACATTTCCTTCCACAAAGGGGAAAAGTAAACTTTATTTGAAGCAATATCCCAGTCCCATAAGCCGTCTTTAGTAGATTCGTTAGAAAATTCCCATCTTTCTTCGCTAAGCTTAAGTTTTTTCTCTGCTTCAACACGCTTTGAAATATCATGAATTATAGAAAATAATATACTTTTCCCATCCAATTCAATGGGAGAAGAATGTACCTCTACAATTTTCACAATGCCATTTGATAGTTGATGAGGAAAAATGAAGTAGCTTCTCTCTTCCTTGGCTGCTTTTATGTATTCTTTTTCAACTTCGTCTTGAGAAAGAAGATTAATGTCCTGTATTCTCATTTTGCAGAACTTATCAAGCTCAAACCCATAAAACCTGATTGCCGATTCATTTGCTGATAAAATAGTGCCGTCACTAGGATCAACCAAAAGCATTACTGCACCATGCGTGGTAAACATTTTTTCAAAAAAACGGCCCGTTTCACAAATACTTTTTAGCATTTTTAAATAAAAAGATTGCTAATTCAAAGGCCAAATAACAACCCTTAATCCCCTTCTCCTATTGTTTTATCTATACATACAAAGTATACATGAATATTTAACACAAGCCAATCGTTTTAAAAGCTTTATGTTTCACGTGGAACCCCATTAGAAGAAAACTTATTAAATAGAATAATCGACGCTGCAATCATTACCATACCAAGAATAGATTGTACCTGTGGCGATTCACCCGGCAAAAACACCCAACTCAAAACAGCTCCCGAAACAGGAATAATAAACTTCCACAAATTTAAATCAGAGACTTTAACCCCACGCTGCCTCAATAACCAAAACCACAGAGAAAATGCGACTGCGGAGATAAATGATAGCCAGAGCAAGGAGGCGAGAAAATGCCACTCTGGCAATTGAGAACCCACGATGTACCCTTCCTCACAAAAAAGAGAAATAACAAATAGCCCAAAGCCGCCCAGAAATATCTGCATTGAATTTTGAAAAATTGCTGGTAGTCTGGACGGGTATTTTACGACCACAACATTTCCAAATGCCGAAGAGCAGCATGATCCAAGAATTAAAAGCATTCCAGACAAACTATTCTGCGCTCCGGAAAAATTTCCATTGCGCCCAAGAATTATCAAGCCAACCCCCATCACCCCTACTAACAGGCTAAATGTCTTTCCTGGAGTTAGTCGATCCGATTTTAGGAAAAAATGTGACATTATCGCAGCCCAAAGCGGAGATGAACCAACAATAATAGCGGTTACAGCTCCTGAAACCTTTGCAATACCAGCATAAAATAATGAATACAAAAGAAAGGTCTGAAAAAAACTTAACAAAAGTAATTTTGGGAAACTTTTCTTAAAGTCAATAAAACCGGGGCGCTCTCGCCACCAAAACGGTATCAAAAGCACCCCGGAAATCATAAATCTTATGCCTGCAAAGTAAAATGGAGTAGCAAAATTTAAGCCGATTTTTATGCCAACAAAAGCAGTCGACCACAAAAAACAACAAAGAATAGCAAGAAACTTTACCACTAATTACGCCATTTTAACCAATCCGCAATTGAGATTTACCAAGTTGTAAGCAAAACCTATTTTATTACTTTTATAAGTTCGACTTCGAAATTTAAAGTTGCATTTGGTGGAATTACGTTGCCAGCACCCATTGCTCCATAACCAAGCTCAGGAGGGATTATCACCTGCCATCTGCCGCCTTCTTTCATCATCTGAAGTGCTTGAGTCCACCCCTTGATAACTTGATTAACCCTGAATGTAGTAGACTGACCTCTGCCATAGGAACTATCAAACTCCTTACCGTCCATCAAAGTGCCTCGATAATGAACTTCAACCTGCTCAGTTTCCTGAGGACTTCGTCCTGTACCTTTGCGAAGAACCCTATATTTCAACCCGGATGGCAAAACAGTTAATTCAGAATCCTGAGGAATTCCCACCGCTGGTGGGATTTTGGACGGATGGATAAATCCACCTTTTTGCTTTGGAGCCTTATTATCACAGCCTGCAAGCAAAATACCAAACGCTACAAGTCCTATAAATAATACGCTTGTTTTAAATATTTTCAAGATTTCCTCCATATAATACGGAAAACAAAAGTCGTGCCGGAACTCCCGACACGACTTCTATTAAGACATTAAATCAAGCTTTTTCGAACTGATCTTTGCCTACGCCACAAGCTGGGCAAACCCAATCTTCTGGTATATCTTCAAACTTTGTACCAGGAGCAATTCCGTTATCAGGATCGCCTACTTCGGGATCGTATTCATAACCGCATACTGTGCAAACATATTTATCCATATTAATGGCCTCCATTTAAAATGTTTCAACTATTTTCTGAAGAAGTATCACTTCGTTCTCTTCCAACCAATTATCTACCATAAAAACAGGATACTTTTCATCCTCAATTACAGCAGTTTTTACCGGACGTTCAGACTTCTCGTCAATTGCTGCCGGGAGAGGTTCAACCACCCCATCTTTAAGCCTATATTCAATGCTATCAGCCAACATGCCTACATAAGAATTATCTGTTAGCTTGAAACAAATCATCCTGGTCTCAAGCGTCTTATCAATAGCTTTACTGAACCCCAATCTATCACGCAAATTAACCTGTGGAATAATATTTCCGCGAATATTTACCACACCTTCGATAATTTCTGAAGCTTCAGGTATATTTATCAAAGTCCCCGGCATTTTTACTTCTGCAACATCTAAAGCCGGTATGGCAAAAACTCTATTGCTAACATTAAATAGAAAGAATTTTTCAAACCTTCCAGCAATGTTTTTTTCTCGGGCATTTCTGGCAATTCTTTTTATTAATGGAAGTATTGGGGTCATTTTAATCTCCAAGATCGGTGAACAAACCAAGCCCTTTTGCAGCCTGATTCGCTTCAATTTGTGTTCTAGGAATAACTCCAGAAGATTCAGAATCTAATCCCATAGCCGAAGTCTTCTTGGCTCTTTTTTCTGCCCAACTTCGCAGCTCTTCAATCTTTTCTCTCATAGTTACATACAACGGGACAGTTTCTTTTAAAGCAGCCAGAATAAAATCGGTATTAATATCTGACTGGGCGTGAAATGCCTCATACATTGCTTCAATAATTGCCTGCTCAATTTCTGCACCAGAAAACCCGTTACTGGCTGCTGAGAGTTTTGCTGCATCTACGACTTCCGGGTTTCTCCCACGTTTTTTCACATGAATTTTGAAGATCTCTTCACGCTCTTTTGCATTTGGTAGATCAACAAAAAAGATTTCATCAAAACGACCTTTTCTTAGAAGCTCTGGAGGCAGCTCTTTGATAGAGTTGGCCGTTGCGATTACAAAAACCGGAACTGTTTTTTCCTGAAGCCAGGTTATGAAGCTACCGAAGATCCTGGTTCCAACGCCACCATCTCCGCCACTTCCTCCACCTACTCCAGAAAAAGCTTTTTCAATCTCATCCATCCATAATATGGTTGGGGAAAGAGCTTCGGCCATATTTATAGCTTTACGTAGATTCTCTTCTGATTCTCCAACGTATTTACCAAAAATAGAGCCAACATCAAGCCTAAGCAATGGCAAACGCCACAAAGCGCTTATAGCTTTACTAATCAAACTTTTCCCGCAGCCCTGAACACCGAGAAGTAAAATTCCTTTAGGCTCAGGCAACCCAAAATCTCTCGCCCTTGCAGTAAAAGCTTCGCCTCTCTTTACAAGCCAATCTTTAAGAATTTCAAGGCCGCCAACACTATCAAAGCTATCCTGGACTTCATAGAACTCCAACAGACCACTTTTTCGAATAATCTGTTTTTTCTCAGAGAGAATGAACGGAATATCGGCCTCATCAAATCTCAAATCATTAACAATCGCACGATTAAAAACATTTTCAATTTCTGCAACAGTAAGCCCTGAAACTGATTTTACAATCCTATCCTTATCATCAGCAGACAAGCTGACAGTAACTTTTTCTCCATAAGTTTTTTTAACCTGCTGAACAGTGGAATCAAGAAGATCAGAAATCTCTTTTAAATCTGGCAGAGGAAAATCAAAAACACTGATATCTTTTTCAAGCTCAGTTGGAATTTTCAGAATTGGGCTGAGAATAATCAAGCTTTTAAAACTGGTTCTAAAGCTGATCGCAATATCTCTAAGGACTCTTCTAACCTGAAGAGGGTCAGTTACATATTGTGGAAAAGGATCTTCCAGAAATAAATGCAAGTCCTTAAACACAAAAATAGCTTTCTCCTGCGATTTATTAATATACCTTAAAGCCTTCAGAGGACCGCACATGCTCTTTCCCTCTGAATCTAATATTTCTTTACCGTCAGGATCTATCAAACCATCAGATACAGACCACACCCAAAGTCGCTTTCCTGTTTGCTGAGCAACAGAACTAACACCCCTTAAAGCGCGATCTTCTTCGCTTGAAACCAGATATAAAATGGGGTATCTGGCACGTACATAGTCGGAAATTTCTTTAATAACGTTCATCTTATACCCCCATATTTTTTGCCATTCTATCAGAAACAGCTTTTCAGACCAATACCCTTGCTAGAAAGCACTAACTAATGGTATTTCGCTTACAAAAAGAAGTCTATTTGCCCTGCAAGAACTCTATAAAATCCTTCATTGCTCTTGCTCGGTGACTAATTTTGTTTTTTTCATCAGAATCAAGTTCAGCTACCGAACAGTTCTTTTCCGGCAACATAAAAATCGGGTCATAACCAAATCCGCCTGCTCCGCTTCTTTCAAAGCCGATTACCCCAGGAAAGATCCCTTCAAACTCATGTTCCATGCCTGAAGCATCTATATAGGCAATAACGCATCTGAATCTTGCGGTTCGCTTTTCTTTTGGAACGCCGGCTAATTCAACCAATAGCTTTTCAATGTTCTTTTCATGATCGCCATCAAACCCGGAATACCTGGAAGAATAAATCCCGGGCCTTCCGTTCAGAGCATCAACCTCAAGCCCTGAATCATCGGCAAAAACAGGCTCATTCACCTCTTTAAAAAGAGCTTTGGCCTTTATAAGGGCATTTTCACTATAGGTTGTTCCATTTTCTTCAATGTCTGGAAAGTCAGGCAAATCGCGAAGACTCCTTACAGAATAGGAACTCCCCAAAATGTGCTGAATTTCTTCTACTTTATGCGAGTTCTTTGTTGCAACCCAAATATTCATCAAATATTTTCCAACGCCTTATCTTGTAGCTCAAACAACTTTTTGATGCCTTCTTCGCCAAGATCAATCATCTGGTTTAGTTGTTCTCTGCTGTAGGTTCCGTCTTCTGCGGTTCCCTGAACTTCAACAAAACCACCACTTCTTGTCATAACAAGATTTAAATCTGTCTCTGCTTTAGAATCTTCAGGATAATCAAGATCAAGATGAGCTTTCCCATCCAAAATCCCTATGCTTACAGCAGCAATGCGATTGACAATTGGATTTTCAGTAAGTTTACCTTCGGCCATCAATTTTTTAACTGCCATTTCAAGAGCGACCATTGCGCCAGTAATTGAAGCTGTCCTTGTTCCGCCATCTGCCTGAAGAACATCACAATCAATCATCAAAGTTCTTTGGCCCAATTTGGTTAAGTCCAGAGCAGTTCTCATTGCGCGTCCTACTAAACGCTGAATTTCATGAACACGACCTTTTACAGTTGTTTTTCCATAACCCGCTCTTGGATTTCTTGACAATCCACAAGCAGGCATCAAAGCGTATTCAGCAGTTAACCAGCCCTGTGGAACAGATCTGGATTCAACAAAAGGTGGAACTTTTTCTTCAACCTGGACGGTACACAAGACTCTTGTGTCGCCAAAAGATATCAGGGCGGACCCATGTGGGTATTTTACAAATCCTGTTTCTATGGTTACAGGTCTCATTTCGTTTAATGCGCGACCATCGTGCCTTGTCATGTTCTTTTCCTCCGCCAGTTAATTTTTCATAGCAAGAATATCACTTATTAAAGACAGATAAAAGAAAAACTTCCCCTAACTCGGTCTTGTAACCGTGCAAACTTTTGCCTATCATTTACTCCAATTTTTTTCTACAATTAGAGTTCACTTGGTTTAGAAAATGAAAGGATAGTTAAATGACATCAACAACAGAGACCTCTACGGCCAATAAAGGGAAAAGCCACATAGAATATCTTTTAGCCTTCCTGAGTGTGGTAATTCCTGCTCTGGTTCTTTTTTCCGGCCATCTTTATAAAGAAACCGAGGCAAAAAGAGGGATACATGAAAAATATGTTGAAATGTCAATCAAAGTATTAAGCCAAAAACCAGATCCAAAAACCATAGAGTTAAGAAAATGGGCATTAAAGGTTTTACATAGGTATAGCGAAATTCCAATACATGAAGAAGCTCAAAAACACATTCTTGAAAATGCACTTCCTTCTGAAACCGTCTCCAACGATCAAATATAGAGTTTAATTGTTAATGAAGTCATCTAAGAAAAGTCATATTGTTCCAGAAATAGAAACTCCCAGGACGATTATGACCATTTTAAATTCCCAAAAAGCCCATTTGATTCATGAATACTATCTGTTAAACAAATCTCGACTGGCAAAATTTGAGCCATTAAGACCCAGAGATTTTTTTACGCTTTCAAACTGGGAAATGAGAACAGGTGCTTCATTCAAAAATTTCCTCGATGGGACCTCTGTTAATTTTGTAGCTCTGGACAAAGAGTTTAAAACGATGCTTGGCGCAGTAAATTTCACAGGAATAGCAATGGGACCGTTCAAGGCTTGCTTTATGGGTTTTTCCATAACTGGTGATATGGAGGGAAAAGGCCTGGCAACAGAAATTGTTTCAGCTGGAATAAACTTTATGTTTTCCGAAAAAAAACTCCATAGAATTATGGCAAACCATCTTCCGCAAAACATAAGAAGCGCTAATCTTTTAAAAAAATTGGGATTTGAAAAAGAAGGCTACGCAAAATCCTATTTAAAAATCGCCGGCCAATGGCAGGATCACGTTCTTAACTCACTGGTTAACCCAGCAGATCTTTAATTTCTTACATTTGAGTCGAGGATAAAATGACAACAGGAAAACCACAAATAAATTGCAACTATGCCGCAGCTGTAGTCCTCAAAAAAGACAAAGATTCAACAAAAATGCTCATTCTCAAAAGAGCTGAAGAAACTTTAAATGGCATCTGGTGTCATGTTGCGGGTAGAATTGAAGACAATGAAAAAGCTTGGGAAACAGCCTTAAGAGAAATAAAAGAAGAAACAGATTTAAAGCCTTACGAGTTTTATTCAAGCGACTACTGCGAAGTGTTTTATGAGACTGATAAAAACTCAATAGCTATGGTTCCTGCTTTTGTAGCATTTGTAAAACCCGATGCCAAAGTAGTGTTAAATAGTGAACACTCAGATTTCAAATGGGTAACCATTGAGCAAGCTTGCGAAATGGTCCCCTTCAGAACACAGCGAGAATTATATAACTGCGTAAAGGAAGAGTTCATTCTACGCTCCCCACAACAACTGCTAAAAATTGAAATCTAGCAACTTTCTTTGTAAAAAGAGATTAATTTCATTTTTTATGTCTTGATTCCTAAGTAAAACATAGGCATAATCTGCTGACTTAATTCCAAAAATATCCGGGAGTCACACATGAATACCACAGAAATAATCGGGTATATTGGTTCATTACTTGTCGCTGTTTCGCTTAGTATGAAATCTGTTTGGCGGCTACGTTGGATCAATCTATTTGGCAGTTCATTTTTTGCTATTTATGGCTATTTAATAGGTGCTTTGCCAATTCTAATAGTAAATTCGTATATAGCTATTATGAATGTCTGGTACATCGTTGATTATTCCAGAAATGCAGCGTGCCTAAGCTTTGATTCAGTTAAAAGCCTCGGCGAAAACTACTTTCAGCGATTTTACAATTTCTATGAAGATGATATCAGGGCATTTTTTCCAGAAGTATCCTTTAATGAACTAACGGAAGCTGAAACTTCCATCCTTTTTCGAAATATGATCCCGGTTGGAATTTTCTCAATCCATTCCGCTTCAGAAGGTCGAGCCAAGATAATCATGGATTATCTGGTTCCGGAGTTCAGAGACTTCCGGTTCGGAAAATTTATCTATATGAAAAAATCCTACGTGTTTAGAGATAGAAAAATAAATATCTTAGAGGCTAACACAGAGATTAAGGCGCACAAAGACTACTTAATCAAGCTTGGATTTATGGTAAACAAACAAAACGAAAATGGTGGCTGGAAATTAGAAAAGAAAGTTTAGATTTCACCGCCATCTTAACGAGATGGCATAACTCAAACCTTGATTTTTTCAATATAACTCTGCTAATTTGAGGTAGGAAAAATCAGATATAATTAATTCTATATATATTTTGTTTTAGAGAGGTTTTAATGACAGAGAAGCCTTCGTATTCTGAGCTTGAAAAAAGAGTTCAGGAGCTTGAAAATAATCTTGAACAGCAAATCCAGCAAGGGCAGATACTTAAGCTCCTTGAAGTGTTACTCAACACTATTCCCAGCCCTATCTTTCATAAAAATAAAGAAGGAATATATCAAAATTGCAATAGAGCTTTTTCTGAAAAAATCCTTGGCGTCCCAAGAAACGAAATCATAGGAAAAAGTCTTTTTGACATGCCAAAATTAGTCCCACCAGAAATGGCAAAGATTTACCATGAACAAGATTTAGAGTTAATGATCTCTGGGGGAATCCAGATTTATGAAGCACAGGTTCTCTGCAAAGACGGAGTAAAGAGAGACTATCTATTCAATAAAACTGTCGTCAAAGATTCCAGAGGCGAAAATGTGGGAATCATAGGCGTAATGATTGATATCACTCAACGCATTGAATTTGAAAAGAAATTGCTGCAAAGCGAAGAAAGATTCAAATGCTTACTTGAAGCTTCTTTTGGTGGAATTGGAATACATGATAATGGAACAATTATTGACGTAAATAATAGCATGGCCGAATTAACAGGCTATAGCCCCGAAGAATTAATCGGAATAAACGCCCTAGAACTTATTGCTCCAGAAGACCGTTCATTCGTAAAACAAAGAATTGAAAAACATACTTCAAGCACCTATGAAACGCTTGGACTGAGGAAATCAGGAGAAACCTATCCCATGGAAATCAGGGGAAAGACCATCCCATATCAGAACAAGAGAGTAAGAGTATTTGAGTTTAGGGACATATCAGAAGCAAAAGCCAAACTAAGAGTTAAAGAAAGACTATTTTCAGAATATGAAACAATTTTTGAGAACAGCTCAGTTGGAATCCTCGTTCTAAAAAACGGCCGCTTTTTCTACAAAGTTAACAACAGATTTTCTGAAATTTTTGGATTCAGCGAAGAAGAAGTAAAAGGGCAAAGCGTAAGATTAATCCACATTGATGAAAATAGTTTTGTTAATTTTGGAAATGAACATTTTGACAGATTAAGAAGTGGTAACAGAATTCTAGTCGATTACAAGTTATTAACCAAAAATCGAGGCCCAATCTGGTGCAACCTTTATGGAAAAGCTATTTCCCCCCCAAACATCGACGATGGAGTTGTTTGGATCATAGAAGACATAAACGAAAAGAAACTATTAGAAGAAGAAAAAGAAAGAGTTCACAATGAACTGGAACAAGCCCTTAACAACATTAAAACTCTTGAAGGAATGCTTGCCATTTGTGCTAATTGCAAGAAAATCAGAACAAATGAGGGAGAATGGGACAGAATCGAAAAATACATTAGTGAAAGATCAAATGCTGAATTTAGTCATAGCATCTGCCCTGAATGCATGATTAAACTTTACGGAGAAGAATTCGCTAAAGAAAAAAAATAGCAACAGAGAGACTATCCGGTTTGAATAAACAAATAACAATGCGATGTTCCAATTGCAAAAAGGTTTTTAAAACACTAATTACTGGAAATCCAGAATCAGATATCGATATATTTGGAAATCCAATAAAGGTTGAAGAAAAAAACAACTGCCCTTTCTGCAACTCTTCAAATGTCTGCGAGATCAGCCCTCAACAAGATTAATCCAGCTCCCAAAAAAACTCTTTTTATTATAAAAAAACTCATACGTGACAAGTTTTATGCATATTTCTTAACATTTATTTACCCCCATAAGCCGCTCGCACAAAGAAACACAAGCCTCGTCTTAAAAAAAATTAACAAAAGGGGTTACGGGTTTTAAATTTCATTCTTATAATAAAAATCAACAAGCAAGGACAAGCGTCCTTAAATAAGAAAACCTCGGAGGTTATGAGTAATGAGTAAAATGTATAAGACCCTCGCAGTTCTTCTTCTCTCTCTTGGACTTTTCGTATTCGGCGCCAACAATGAAACAATTGCTAAGAGCAAAAAGAAAGCAAGCTGGATCAAGAAAACAGTTAGAAAAGCCAAAAGAAAAATCAAAAAAACAGTCAAAAAAACAAGAAGAGCAGTTGTAAAAGCTGGTGCTTCTGTAACAAATAAAGTTGTAGACTCTGCTGTTAAAGCAAAAAGCAAAATCACAAGAAAAAAAGCCAAAAAGACTTGGGTAAAAGGCCATTACAAAAAAGGTAACAAAAAACATACCAAAGGCCATTTCAGAAAAGTTAGCAAAAAAGGAAAAAGAAAAAGTTCAAAAAGCTCAGCGTCAGCTGGCCAGCCACTTCCTTCAATGCCTAGCTTCAGCAAATCATAAAATACTAATTTAAGAGAGCTGCCAAAAAAAATTGGCAGCTCTCTTTGTTTTAGGAGGAATGACTTGAATGATGAAAATCGTTGAACCAGAATTAAATCTTGGAAAAGAATGTGAAAAAATATTAAGACAGCTTCCAGACTGGTTTGGCATTGAAAAAGCAATCCAAAACTATGCTAAAGAGATTGATACATTGCCAACTTTTCTTGTAAAAAAAGAGGAAGAAATTATTGGATTTTTATCCATAAAAATTCACTTTTCAACCTCTGCAGAAATTTATGTAATGGGGCTTAAATCTGATTATCATCGCAAAGGAATTGGAGAAAAGCTTGTCAGATCCACCTTTAGATATTTAAAACAAAACGGTGTGGACTTTATACAAGTAAAAACATTGAGCCCATCAAGAGAATGCAAAGAGTATGAAAAAACAAGAAAGTTTTATCTAAAACTTGGCTTTTCTCCGTTAGAAGAGTTCAAAGAGCTATGGGGAATAGAAAATCCATGCCTAATGCTTGTAAAAAGTTTGCAGTAAAACTTGTAAGTTAAAAAAAACAGTTCTATGCTAGAAAAAACTAAACTTCGGAGAAAGTTAATGACATCAATCAGAGGACAGATCCAAAAAGGCATGGGAGAGTCACAAAACACCGTACATGAGCAAATGCCGTATTTTAAAAAATGTTTCCCTGAAGTAGCTTGCTGCAAAGAAGGAACCATTAATATTCTCCTTGAAAAACCTCTGGTAATAATCAGCCCGGACTTCACGACAGAACCACTACCATGGCACCCTGCGTTCAGAATCGTAAAAGGCGGAGAAGTTTTTAAATTCCTTAGAATCAAACTGACCGTTGACAACTGCGAACCGGTAGAAGCCTGGATATATAAAGCGCAGTTCTCTCCATACCACGACAACCCATTCTACGTTGAAGTTCTCGCCCCACCAATTGGCTTTAAAGGAACTCCAGGATGTAATGTGGAAGTTGTAAGCGAATGTTATGAAGGCTTAGTCGTAGTGGGCGATTCTGAAAGATCTTAAAAAAGACTTGCTCCAAAATGAAAATTTAACTCCTAAGTAAATCTTTGGAAACAATAATAAATAAAAAAATTTGAGAGAAATTTAGAGGAAAAAAATGGAGTTACGAAAAATAGGAAATGGGGTTTTCTATTTTCCAGGTCCGGTAAATGTTGGCATGGTCAGCTTTGGGAACAGCCAGGTCATATTAATTGACTCAGGAATTGATGCAAGACAAGCCAAAATCATTTACGAAATCATCAAAGATAATAAATATGAATTAACCCACATACTGAACACCCACTCGCATGCAGACCACATTGGCGGAAACCATTACCTGCAAAAAAAAACAGGCTGTAAAATTCTTGCTTCGCCGTTAGAAACTCCCTCAATTAGGCAACCGCTAATACAATCAGCTGTCTTATTTGGTGGAGCACCAATACCAGACCTTTTAAACAGGTTCATTAACGCCAATCCTTCCGTAGTGGAACCATTTAATGATGAAATTTTAGAAATTAACGGAGGAGCCATTGAAGTCCTGGATCTTCCCGGGCACTCAATAAACCAAAAAGGTTTTAAAATCGGCGATGTTGCCTTTATCTCCGACACCCTTTTTCAGGAAGCCTTTTTTGCAAAACAACAAGTACCCTTTAATTATGATCCAATAATGCACCTGCAAACTATCGAAAATCTAAAAAAAATAGAAGCAAAAACATATATTGGCGGTCACTTCCAACCAATTGAAGATATTGGGAAAATGATTGAAGTAAACAAAAGACAGATAAATAAAGCTCTGGATTTTCTGGTTGAGCTATTAAAAATCCCCCATCCACAAGACAGAGTAACCAAAGCTTTCATGCAAAAATTCAATATTCAGGCAAAAAAGCCATGGCAATATTTTTTATTCAGAGCAACCGTAAACGGATATTTATCTTCTCTTTTCAAACACGGAAAGATAAAATATAAAATCATAGATTATTTATTAATGTGGTATAGCCTTTGAAATCACCTGTAAAATTCCTTGTTACAAGCCTGTTTTGCGCATTAACGATTAGCCTCGCAAGTCAAACAATGTCGAGGTGGATGTCCATCCCAAAAACATCATCCGGTTCAATAAAAAGCAACCCTCTTGCAGGAAAGCAAATAGATGATTTGCGATTTAAGTTTGACTATCAACCCATCCCTACCAGGAGCATTTCAAGAATCATTAAAAGAAAATTCAAGGAAACCTATCAAAAGCCACCAGTTGCAACCCAGACTGAAGACAAAATAGACATTAGCAAAGCCACTATTTTGCTCGAAAAACTTCAATTGGAAGCCGAGGCGGGAATTACGGAAATTGCTTCAAAATCCAACAAAATAGGAATTGGAACTGCACCACAATCACTTTTTTAGCAATCCTCAGAATCATCAGACTTTTCGCTAAAACATCTTTTACATAAAAGCGAGCTGCTCTCAACAACCTTAAAGTAAGTTATAAATTTCTTCCCACACCCATCACAAATCGCCGATTTATCTTTTGTAGGAAAATTCCTCAACTCTCCAATAAATAACTTCCAGCATTCGGTGCATCGTTTTTTTTCAGGAAAAAAATTCAATCCGGAAAAAACGGACAAAAGCCCTTCAGAGAAGACAAACCCACACCCGCAATCACAGCATTTTACTTTATCCATAACAATTAAAGAGAGTTCCTTTAAGATTAAAACAACCTTGAGTCATAAAAATTTATCTGCTAGAATAATTTTAACATCAAAATCCTTAGCAAACTGGCGAAAAATGAAAACTTATAAGGTAATAATTCCATATAGCGAGTCTGCATCACCCAAAAAAAGATTTAAAATTGAGTATACAGTTGAAGCTACAAATAGAGCAACCGCACTTGAAAAAGCTGAAAAAGAGTTTAACGCTTATACAAACTACAACAGTGCATCGTGGACCCGCAACATCGAGCGAGATAACATAAGAATCTGGAAAATCATCCCCGATCTTCCGCAAACCCCTATGTCAATCGACGAATTGGCTGACAATCTTCAGTCAGACGATGAAGACATTGTATACAATAATCTTAAGGCGCTTGGAGAAATAGAAGATTCTTCCGCAAGCTCTCAAATTTTAAGACTTTTTTCACACAAAAATCCAGAACTAGTAGCCCTGGCGATTGAAACACTAGGATTAATCGGAGACCCTACCAACCTCCACGCAATCATGGGAAAATTTTCCAAAAGCAGCCACGCAAGAGTAAAGGCCTGCATACTGACTGCGGTTGGCAAATTGGCCACCACAGAAGATTCCGTTATTAAATTCCTGGCAGACGCACTTAACGACGAAGATTCCAGAGTTAGAGCAAATGCTGTTGAAGCAATAGAAAAGCTTCAAACCAATAAACTAACAGAAATTCTTTTACCAAAACTAAAAGACGAAGACAACAGAGTAAAAGCCAATGTAATAAAAGCACTCTGGAATAAACACGAAAACACGGATTTACTGGAAGCATTGCAACAAATGGCTTGCGACGAGAACCCGTGGATGAGAACCTCCGCAGCCTTTGTTCTGAGTAAAGTTGAAATACCCGGCAGAGTAGAGCTTCTTTTCACTCTAGCCTCTGACAACCATCCAAAGGTTAAAGAAAATTCAAAAAAAGCAATAATGGAAATGGAAGAAATTGCCTGCATTCCATACTGGCTAGAAATAATTGAATCCCCGGAAGACATGACACTGATATCAGAAAAAATATCAAAACTTGGTCAGGCTGCTATCGGCCCACTTTTGTCCTATTCGGCAACAAACAAAGATACTGCCAGCAGAGCAAACAAGCTACTAGACATGCTGGAACAACAGGTGTTAAGCAGCAAAGGTTGGATAAGCTGGTTAAAAACCAAACAAAAACGCCTTTTCAAAAACAAAGATCCGGAATAATCATAGAATAAAAATGCCCACAGAAACACAGATGTACACAAACTCTAAGAGTTAATTGATTAAGGGAACATGTTGTGGTAGCATGGCAGTCGGAAAATAATATTACACTATCATTTAAGCAATAAAATAGGTCGGGAATATGAAAGAACAACCTCCAAAGGGAAAAACTCTAGCACTTTACGCAATATTATTAATAATAATGTTGATCACGTTTACCAACATCGCCAACACGAAAAAAATTGCGAAACTAACTTATTCTGATTTTTTGAAAATAGTTCAAGGCGAAGATAAAAGTAAAATTATCCTCCGTTTAAAAATAGACGGAAGAGAAATTACCGGTAGATACCAGAAACAAGTAACTATTGGCACAGACGAAGAAGCTACTGCAACAGATTTCATGACCGTAACCCCTGAAGATCCAGGGCTAATGAAAATTATCCGCGACAGCAAAATTCCAGTTGAAGCAGAACCGCCAGAACAAATGTCTTGGTGGCTCAGCCTGCTTATCAACTGGTTCCCTTTCATATTACTCATTGGAGCATGGCTATACATCCTGCAGAAAATGCAGGGTGGCGGCGCAAAAGCATTAAGCTTTGGAAAAAGCAGAGCAAGAATTGTTGATCCAACAGAAAAAAGAGTTCTTTTTAAGGATGTTGCAGGTGTTAATGAAGCAAAAGAGGACCTCCTTGAGGTTGTCGAATTCCTTAAAGAGCACACCAAATTCACAGAGCTAGGCGCAAAAATCCCTAGAGGCGTCCTCCTATTTGGCCCTCCAGGCACAGGAAAAACACTCCTGGCAAAAGCCGTAGCCGGAGAAGCAAACGTCCCGTTCTTCAACATTTCCGGATCAGAATTCGTGGAAATGTTCGTTGGAGTTGGTGCGTCCAGAGTTAGAGATCTATTTGAACAGGCCAGAAAAAACGCCCCATGTATCATCTTCATGGACGAAATTGATGCCGTAGGTAGACAACGTGGCGCAGGCCTTGGCGGCGGTCACGATGAAAGAGAACAAACATTAAATCAGCTTCTCGTTGAAATGGACGGCTTCGACAATACAAAAGGAATAATCCTGGTTGCAGCAACGAACAGACCAGACGTTCTGGACCCAGCGCTTCTTAGACCGGGAAGATTCGACAGAAGAATCGTCGTGGATCAGCCAGACATACAGGGCAGAGAAGAAATTTTGAAGATTCACGTAAGAGATAAACCCATTGCAGATGACGTTGATCTTTCAATCCTGGCACGTAGAACCCCTGGATTTGTGGGAGCAGACTTAGCAAACCTCACAAACGAGGCCGCAATTCTTGCCGCTAGACACGACAGAAAAATAGTTATAATGGAAGACTTTGAAGCCTCTATTGACAAGGTTATAGCTGGCTCAGAACGAAAAAGCAGAATTATTTCAGAAAAAGAAAAAACCAATACTGCTTACCATGAAATGGGACATGCACTTGTAGCAGCACACATCCCTGGCACCGATCCGGTTCATAAAATAACCATCATCCCAAGAGGAATGGCTCTAGGGCTAACAATGCAACTGCCTGTTGAAGACAGATTAACCGTTTCAAAAACTCAACTATTTCATCAAATTTGCATATTGCTAGGTGGACGAGTTGCGGAAGAAATCATATTTGAAGAGCTCACTTCCGGAGCAAGCAATGACATTATGCGGGCAACAAAAATTGCACGTAAAATGGTCTGCGAACTAGGCATGAGCACTGAAATTGGCCCCCTTCATCTAAGCGACGACAATCAAACGGTTTTCTTAGGCAGAGATTTCAACACAAGAAAAGATATTTCTGAGGAAACTGCTCAAAAAATTGATAGTGAAGTTAGACTTCTTATCGATAATGCCTATAAAAAAGCTATGCAAATCTTGACCGACAACAAAGATCAGCTAATAAAAATCTCCAAAATCCTCCTGGAAAGAGAAACCATCAATAGCAACGAATTTAAAGATCTTCTTGAAGGCAAAGAATTAGCTCCACTTCCTCCAAAAGAAATTAAAACAGAAGAAACAACAGCTGCAAGCGACGAAGCAACCAAGCAGCCAGAAAAAGATAACGAAGAAACTACTACCAAGGAAGAAAGCTACGACAAGGGATGAGCAAATCAAGCACCCACCAAAAACGCTTTCTATTCATTTTTGGGACTCGCCCAGAAGTAGTAAAGATGGCTCCAGTCATCCTGGAAGCACAAAAACAGGAAGATGTTTCCGTAGAAATCCTCCACACCGGCCAACACCAGGAGCTGGCGGAGGAAATGCTTGAGCTGTTTAAAATTACTCCTACTCATCGCTTAAACGTAATGCGCGAAAATCAGAGTCTTTTCGGACTCACCTCTCGCATAATGACTGGTCTTTCTGAAATAATCCCTAACGGCAATTTCGACATGATTTTTGTTCAAGGCGATACCTCCAGCGCTTTTCTAGGGGCACTGGCAGGCTTTTACAGCAAAGTCCCGGTTGCGCACATAGAAGCAGGTCTAAGAACAGACAACAGATACAACCCGTTCCCTGAAGAAATAAATCGAAGACTGGTCTCTCCGCTGGCGTCACTAAATTTCACCCCAACCGATGGCTCCAAACAAAATTTGCTCAAAGAAAACATCCCTGATAAAAGTATCATTACCACCGGCAACACCGTCATAGATGCGCTCTTACACTGCATAAACATACCACACCAAGCATCAGAAGAACTCACACGGCTATTTAATAAAAAGAAATTTGCTCTCGTTACAACCCATAGAAGAGAGAACTTTGGAGCTCCTCACAAAGAAGTATTTGATGCGCTCCTAGAACTTGCAAACACCCACCAGGATTTGCATATATTATTCCCCGTTCATCCAAACCCAAACGTAAGAAAAGAAGTCAGTAAACACCTTAACAACCACCAACGAATACATCTAACAGCCCCACTTGGCTACCTGGACTTCATTAATGCCATGAAAAACTGTTTCATGATCCTGTCAGACTCCGGGGGAGTCCAGGAAGAGGCTCCCACCCTAAAAAAACCTGTGCTAGTGCTACGAGAAACTACAGAGCGTCCAGAGGGTCTCCATACTGGCGCACTAAAACTTGTTGGAACAAATAAAGAGCAGATATTAAAATACGCAAACAAGCTCTTAAACGACCCATCCTTCTACGATGAAATGACATCTAACCCTAACCCATACGGAGACGGCAAAGCTGCAGCCAGAATCATCGATTCCACTCTGAGCTTTTTAAAGTAGCATCTTCTTCCTTACGCAAAACTGATTTTCCTCCCCTTTTTAAAACAAACAGCCTAAACAAGAGCAATCTCTCCCACCAATAAACATACTCACATAAAAGAACACGTCATATTTTTTCATGGCGTGTTCTTTTTTTCCCAATTTTTCTCCAATTACTTTGAACTATAACCCCTTCCTATTTAACTATTTATTGTTAACATTATCATACAGACTGATTAATTCAAAAACCCCTCTATATTAGAAAACGCACGATTTTTAAACATTTTATTGATATTAAAAATACAAAACCAGCTCAAAGAGCAATCTTTCACTGTTCTTTAAGGCTTTTCTTTTATCATTTTTCTGATTTAAAGCCGACATTTCTACTATTTTTTTATTAATATTATCAACTTTTACTCCAAATAATTGATAATAGCAAGCCCTATAAAAATATAAAAATTGAATAAAACAAAATGACTGAGTTAGAAAATCAGTAGTCTGGAAATATGAAAAATTAAAATTAAATTGGCAAAATTTCATTCTTTAACCAATTTTTCACAGGTCAAATCACCTGGGACAAGCAAAAAAAACCTCAGGAAGGGCCTCTTTTCACCAGATCCTTTCTGACAAAGGATTTAAGAAAAAGAAAACGTAAATAAAAAACAAAGCCATAGAAAAAAACGTTCTGTAAACCTAAACAAAAATTAAATATTATTTTGTCCTCCTAGAGAAATTTTGATATTTTTTTCACAAGCGATTTTGGGCTATTATTTAGAAATTTTAGACAATCGAACTAAAAACTTTCAAAATGGTTCACGATTTTAATTTTTAATAAAAAAAATGAGGCGACACTTAACCATGTCGCCTCATCCAACTCAAAATTCTACATTTAGGATAATCAATGAACCTGTAGCTTATCTCCAACCTCTATTAGCAAGCAAATTGCTTTTTTCTCAGCTTCTGGAAGCTTTGAAATAGCCTCTGAAAGCCTGGGTCCTGCTTTATGCGAAAGAAATCTCTTTAGAAGCCCAAGCAAACGCTCTTTGTGAGACTCTTTAACCATTTTTTGCTGTTTTTCCAGCAACCCAAGCAAATCTTCAGGCTCAAGAAGCTCCAGCAGATAATGAACCAGCTCACCAGAATTCTCTTCATTAAACGATAGAAAGCACTTATATAAAGAATCCAGTCCTTCTTCTCGCGGTAGCAGCAGTGCTGACAAACCAATTGCATTTGCTGACACCTGATTATTATCGCTCTTTGTCAGAGATTGCAAAGCAACGAGATTCTTTTGCGAATAAAGAGCATATAGAGCATTCACCCTTATATCAACAGCTTCATTAGACTTGCTAGCCAACTTTTCAAGAGCTTCGCCCGTTTTATCTTTATCAAATCCTCCGAGAGAGGTTACAGCCATCAGGCGAACTTCACTAGCAGGATCATTTAACATGCGCGTAATCACTTCAGGATCGGCCGACTTACCGAGATTTTGCATTGAAGCTGCTGCGGTCTGTCTAACCCACTTATCTGAATGCTCAAGGCCTTCTTTAATCATTACCATAAAAGGAAGGCTAAACTCTGAGATCTCAATCACCTTAAGCATTAGCTGAGCAAAACCATCATCTAACTGATTAATCTCAACCAGAGCTGAATTCAGATCTGGAGCGGATTTAGAGCGCCACTCAACTCTCATTTGTTTGATAGCTTCGCCTGAAGTTGGATTAATCAATAATCTGAGCAATGAATCTCCGCCAAGCCGCTTCAATGCCAGAAGAGAAACTTCAACAAATTGATAATTTGCAAATTTATCAATTTCGTTTACCGATTTTTTCATTTCCTGGATAATGCTCGGAATACTCATTCTAAGCCCAGCCTCGGAAAGTATCTCCACAGCCTTTGCTTTTCTTGGCAAATCAACATCAGATTGGAGAACTTTTGCCGCATATTCCCCAAGTCTACTCATCTGATTTTTTCCATCTTCCAGTCTACTTGCAACATCTACTATTGCTGATAAAACGTTGGGCATGCAAGATTTTGCTACTTTATCCAAACTTCTTATGAGCCGTGGTAAAATTTTTCTCCCGTTGTCCGGGTAAAAGAACAAAAACTCTTCTATTTTTGCCACAACCCTCTTTTGCCTTTTCGGAGAAAGGTTAACCATCCTATCCAACAAAACTGCGAGTGAATAACCGCCAATATCAATGATGTCACAAATTGCATCATTTAATTTTTTATCAGATATTTTTTCTAGTCTTCTAACCCTTTTTCTTAATTCTTTAACATCCCTACTTAAATTCTTTTCTAATGTCATTTTTTCCTACCTTAGTCTTATAGGGCCTGAAGCAATCTTACCAACCTAGCCCGATCTATTTTGTCCGAGATCGAAAGATCAAGTAACTTTCTAGTCTCCGCTTTAAGCCTTTCGGTTTGTGCAAAGTTAAAACTTTTCTTTAATATAAAAGCTGGAATAACGGCATAAAGCGAATCACACTTTATCGCCTGTTGCCAATAATTCCAAAATTTTGAGCTTTTATTTCTTATGAGAGAATTTATAGCAGACATTGCCAGCGCTTCAGCATTCTTTGCCTCCTGGCGCAGGACAAGATCAAACTCCCTTTGAGCAGAAGCAAAATCTCCTGCAAAAAAGAACGCTTTTCCAAACAAAAGGTGATCTTCTATAAATCGCGGATGATAATCTCCAATGCGCTTCAGATGCTTCATTATTCCTCTGGGGTCTCCGGTGGCCAGAGTCAATTCTGTCTTACAAATAATTTCGACAAGACTTTCAATTCCGTCATCAAACCGTTCCCAAACCTTCAAAGCCTTTTCAGGTTCAGATTTTAATATTGCCAATCTTGAATACCATAAAGCAATTTCTTCATCAGAAGGAGCTTTTTCCATGAGATCAACAAAAGTTTTTTCTGCAGTTTCTAATTCATCCAGTCGCATTGCAGTATACCCATACAAAAATAAAGCATGAGTCTCATCCGGATATTCTTTTAAAATAATTTCCAGTCTTGCCGCAGCTTTTTCAAAATCCTTATCAAAAAGATCAAGCTCGGTCAAAGCCAAAGTTAGTTCTGGAAGGGGTGACAACTCTCTCACCGCATCAGTTAATACAGAACGGGCCGCCTGCGAATCGCCTTTCATTGCGAGCGACTTTGCCAAATCGATTCTATGTCGCGGTTCTTTTGGTGAACTAACATGAATTTCTGAATATAGTTCTGCTGCCAGATCAAAATTTCTCGCTTGAAAATGCAAGTTAGCCAATTCATCAGCGATAAACAAATCACGAGGATCTTTTTTTCTTAGCAGCTCAAGTTCCCTGATAGCAATGTTAAAGCTTAATCTTCCATCATAAAGGCCATCAAGAATATCATAAACTTCGCATTCATAAGGACTTTGCTTAATTTCAAGATTTGCCGCTTCCGCCCTTTTTTTCAAAACCGGAAGTCTTCTCGCAAGTTCATCAAATTTATCCTGAAGAAGAGTTGGGTCAGGAATTGTAGCTAAACCATTTTTCAAAAGATCAATTCCTTCTTGAATCTTTCCTTCTTCAATTAGCATATCTATTAGCTTAATTTGAAGTTCCTGATGGTTTGGCTCCATCATTATCGCACGTTTTAGAGTGGTAACTGCTTTTTCACGCATGTCCAATGCTAAATGAGCATTAAAAATTCCCATTAGCGGAGCCGTTGAATCACAAGCCGCACTAGAGGCTTTTCGAAAAACATCCAATGCTTCACGATATTTTTCCATCTCAAGTAAAGCATTTCCCATGTTCATCAGCGAAGTGGAATCTGAAGAAATTTCTTCCAAAATTGAAAAGAAAATTTCAGATGCTTTTTCAAGGTTTCCCAATTGGCGATAGCATTCCGCTATTGATTTTTTTATGTCTATATCTTCTGGCAAAATTTCAAGGGCCCTTGAGAATGCGGTTAACGCGGTATCATAATCTTCACGATACAAATAAGCTTTCCCAATATTAAAAAGTGCCAGACTATTTGAAGAATCCTTTTCGATAGCCTTAGCCAATAGTTTTATAGCCCTGTCAGAAAGACCTTTTTGAAGATATGCCGCACCAAGATTAACTAAAATATCTACATTTTCCGGTTCAAGGTTTAGCGCTTTTTCATATTCCTCGATTGCGTGATCAAATAGGCCTCTCGCCTGAAGGTCAACACCGTTTTGAAATTTATCATTAGCAGACTGCATTTTTAAAATTCCTCAGACCTTCCGCTGCTGCGACTGGGATCTCTCTTTTTATCTTCTTTATATTTTTCAAGATTATCAATCATAGCTGAATAATTCTCAACCTCTTGAGGAGCGCATTCTTTGTATTTTGAATAAGACTCATAGTAGCGGTAGAAAACACGAGCATTTATACTACCCATTTTATTCTTTGCTATTAAAACTTCAGAAATAGGAATCATAAAACTCTCTTCGCCCCATTCCCACTCTAGAAAAGGAGTTTCAAAGTCATTTAAATAATCCGAGTAGAGAAAAAATACAGCATATGGATCATAGAGTAATCCCATAATTTCCTCTAGATCTTCTCTGACCGGACGTCTATTACTTACAGCCTTTGGTAAACCCGCAGTGGCAATTACAGTAACTCCCTCAACAGAGCTTAAACTCTTTAGCTCTGATGACAAATAGTTACATTTTTCGTTAAAAGACATGCTTGCCTGATTTCTTGTCTGTATCTTGAAAATTGGGTCAATAACAACAGCAACGTCTCCACCGCGTTCAAGTTTAGTTCTCTTTACGTATTTTTTCAGATCTTCCATGAACAATCTTCCAGAAGATTCATCTATCAAAATTAATCTGCTTTGCATTTTTGCCACAGTATTTAATCCATGAATTCGACTGTCTTCAAATTCAGTTCTTTCAAGATACGGATTTTTTACGTAATCAATTGGAACTTCAGCCGCCTGGGAAACCATCTTAGCAGTTGCATCTATCCTATTTAGGTCGAGGCTGAAAAAAATCACAGTTAATTCCGGGTTCAAAGTGACAAGATCCCATGCTAACTGAGTGGCAAAAGTCGATTTCCCCATACCTACCCCACCGGTGATGAGATAAAATTCTTTCTGGAAACCGTTCAACCTTTCCATTAAAACGGGAAAGTTCGTTTCATATCCCAGATAACTCTTTTTTCTTCGCCTGTTAACTGCGACCAATTCTTCGATCTCAGCAATATGACTTTCGAGACTTTTTAAGTAGCCCGCGCTTCCTTTTAAAAATAAGCTTCGCATATTTTGAATGCAGTCACCCAAAATCTCGTATGCATCTTTTTTCTCCTGGAGCATTCTTTCTGAAAATTCAATCATAAGGCGATGAGATTCATCTCTAACATTACGATCTCTAATTTTATCAACAAGAGGCTCCAAATCATCCAGCATATCCACACCTGGACTTCCGAAAGGAGTTTTGAATAACTTTTGAATTCTCTCTACTCCACCCACGACATCAATTTTAAGCATAGGGCCATGCTTTTCATTTGACAGCTTTTCCATGAGATTAGGTAAGTTTAGTTGATACCCTGCTTCAAGAATCTCCAGCATAACTGCTAGCAAAACCTTATTAGACTCTGCTCCCTGAAAATCGTTTGAGCTAAAATGCAATTCTGACAATTGTCTTCCTGCGACAATGGGATCAAAAACAAGGTTTGCCAAAAGGCATTCCTCGTCAACAGCAATGGCTTTTAAATAATCTTCCAGCTCAGTTTTCAACTGGGCTTCATTTCTAAGTTGCTTAGAAGCCTTTTCAATTTTTTCCGATCTTCTTGTTTTTGTTGTTCTGGGCACGGGTACCTCCGTAAGAACTCTATTGTAATTCAGCACAGATAGAGTGTCAATCTTATCTACTCCCCTGAGATATAAATTAAATCCTATATTGAAAGCATATTTTAATGTTGCCCATATTACCTCTTGTAGGTAGAATTGAAATGTTGGTTATCATAGGAAGCTTTTCATCAGGAAATATTAGATGACAATTTTGCGGTCTGCTTTAAGCGCAGCCCTTGGTTTAATACCGAAGCCTGCCTTATTAATAAATGGGCAATTAAAAATCGTTTCTGCAAATCAGAAATTTCTTTCTGTTTTTAATTTTTCTGAAAAAGAGTTGTTCGACACATCACTTCCTCTTGCCAGGAATGATTGTTTTTTTGGTGCGGGCTTATTAACTTTTATTGATCAAGCTAAGTCCAAAAAAGAAAACACATTTTCTTCGCCCGTTTCAGGGATAACCAATAAAATCCTTCAAGTTGAAATAACCAAATTTTTTGATGAATACGCCAACAATTTCTTCATTATTTCTATAGAGTCTGAAAATTCTCAAACAGAATTGATTTTAAAAGATGAGGTAAAACTTCGCGAAGCCAGGCTTAGAAGCTTAATTAGCATTCTTGAGTTTGAGACAGATAATATTCAGGATTTTTTAGATTTTTCATTGAGCGAGGCCATTAAGCTTACTCAAAGTAAACTCGGCTATATCTATTATTACAATGAAGACAGAAAAGAATTCACCCTTAACAGCTGGTCTAAGGAAGTAATGAAAGAATGCACGATAGTTGAATATGAAACGACATATCAACTTTCAGAAACCGGAATTTGGGGTGAAGCAGTAAGACAAAGAAAAGAAATAATTGTTAATGATTATCATGCAGCCAACTCACTGAAAAAGGGTTACCCAGAAGGGCACGCACCCCTGCATAATTTCATGACTTTACCTATTTTCAGCGCAAATAAAATAGTCGCAGTTGTTGGCCTTGCAAATAAAGAGCAAGACTACAATCAAACCGATGTTTTGCAAATAAAGCTTTTAATGAATTCTGTATGGAAAGAAGTGGAAAAAAAGAAATCGCAAGATGAACTGGAAGACATGCAATCTGCGCTGCATACAAGTCTGAATGAACTTTATGTTTTTGACATCAAAACCCTTAAGTTTGACTATGTCAGCCGAGGTGCAGCAACCAATCTTGGTTATTCCAATACCGATCTTACACATATGTCCCCCCTAGACATTATCAGCAATATTGACGAAAGTAGATTCAGAAATATCTTAGAGCCCCTCATTAGTGGCAAAAGATCGGTAATCTATTTTGAGGGAAAGCATCTCAGAAAAGATGGTTCAGAATACCCAATAGAAGTAAATTTACAGCTATTCAAGCAAAAAAACCGTAACGTTATCCTTGCCATGATAGTGGATATAACCAGTAAAAAGTGGGCCGAAAAAGCTTTAATTGCAAATGAAAAAAGTATAAAAAATCTCAACCGGGAATTTCAAGCCATACTCGATGCAATTCCAGATTGCTTATATCTATTATCTAATGATCTGAAAGTTGTTTGGGCAAACCAGGGAGCCGGGAAAAATTTTAATGTTAAGCCAGAAGATCTTATTGGAAAAAAATGCCATGAACTTTGGTTTAGCAGCAACAAGCAGTGTGAGATCTGTCCCGTTAGGAAAAGCCTAAAGACAAGAGAACTTGCCTCTAAAACCCTCCAAACTCCAGATGGTAGAACATGGGATTTTAGAACCGTACCTATAACTGACGAAAAGGGAAATGTTCAAGGAGTTGTACAACTAGGCAGAGACATTTCTGAAAGAAGCAAGCTTGAAGAACAACTTCTCCACTCCCAGAAAATGGACGCCGTTGGGAGATTAGCTGGTGGAGTAGCCCACGACTTTAACAATATGCTAAATGTAATTATCGGCTATTCTGAATTCGCTAAAGATCGCGTAGATCCTAAAACACCTCTGTATCATGATTTAGATGAAATTCTTTCCGCTGCCAAAAGATCGATCTCTTTAACCAAGCAACTTTTAGCTTTTGCCAGAAAGCAAACCATTGCACCAAGTGTAGTAGACATTAATAAGCTGATTTCTGATCTGGAAAAAATGCTAAAACGCCTCATTGGTGAAAATATAAGTCTAAAATTCATACCTGGAAATGACATATGGTCTGTAAAAGTCGATTCTTCTCAAATCGATCAGATCTTAGCAAATCTTTCAGTTAATGCAAGGGATGCAATAGGAGCCGCAGGGCACATTACCATAGAAACAAGCAATATCCACCTCGAAAAAGATTTTCCATCTAAAAACGTGGACTTTCAGCCAGGAGATTATGTGGTAATTAATTTTAGTGACTCTGGCGAAGGCATCGAAAAAAAGGTGTTAGATAGTATTTTTGAGCCATTCTTTACTACCAAACCAAAAGGTGAAGGAACCGGGCTCGGTCTTGCCACTGTTTATGGAATAGTCAAACAAAACCGCGGAATGATAAACGTTTACAGCGAAGTAGGACGCGGAACCACTTTTAAAATATATCTCCCTCGCCATCAAGGTTCTTTAACAAAAATACAACCCAGTGAAAAAGCCAAGCAGATAACTGGTACAGAAACCATCCTTATCGTAGAAGATGAAGTTCAATTCCTGATTTTGTGCAAAAAATGGCTATCTAAAAGAGGCTTTAATGTCCTTTCCGCTTCATGCCCCAGTGAGGCCATAAGTATAGCGAAAGAGAATTCTGATAAGATACAGATTTTAGTTACAGACGTAATCTTGCCAGAAATGAATGGTAATATTCTGGGAGAAAAACTTAAAGAAATAATTCCAGGTTTAAAAACTCTTTATATGTCAGGCTATACTTCTACGGCGATCGAAAAACAGGGAATAACGGACATAGGAAAAGACTTTATTCAAAAACCATTCAACTTTAGCACTTTCGGACAAACAATTAGATCAATTTTAGATAGATAAACTTCTAAAATTATCCCCCGGATCTTTTCACTACCCAACCGTATTTTTTCAATTCCACCATAATCATTTCGCAATGATCCCCCTGAATTTCAACTGTTCCATCTTTTACGGTACCACCAGACCCACACCTGGCTTTTAATTCTTTTGCGAGTTTTTTAACTTCTTCTATGCCAAGAGGAATACCTGTAATCACAGTGACCCCTTTACCCTTTCTACCTTTTGTTTCTCGCCTGACTCTTACTACACCATCATTTTTACTTATATTCTGAGTCTTTTTACAGGAACAATTTGCAGTTTGCTTTTCACATTTTGGACAAATCCTTCCCAGTTCAGAAGAGTAAACCAGGGAACTGTTTTTTTGATTATTGCTCATAATTGAAAATTCCTTGGGATTTCAAGATTTGGCTATTCTAGCAGAATGTAATAATTCTTTGAATAAGTTTTCTCAACTATTGAATTGCAAAATTTATTGCGGTACTCTGTCACTAGAAGGTGACAATATGGCAGTGATTAAGCGAAACAAAGAAGCCACCAGACAACGGTTAATAAACTCTGTTGGCAAAGTTATAAAAGAAGAAGGCTTTCACAAAGCTGGAGTAAATTCTGTTGCGCGTGCTGCTGGAGTCGATAAAGTCCTTATTTACAGGTATTTTGGCAGCATTAACGAACTAATCAAGACCTATGTCATTGAAAAAGATTTTTTTATTCAATTGCACAAGAAGTTCGAGGGAGTTTCCTCGGCAAAAACAGCAGAAGGTTTTGTTAAACAATTTGAAACAATCTGCTTCGAACAGCTTGATCATCTTTTAAGAAATCCCGAGTTACAAGAGTTTCTTCTCTGGGAGTTATCTGAAAACAATCCAATTACGCAGGAAATTGCCGCGATAAGAGAGATTGAGGGACTAAAAGTTTACAATAGATTTTCAGACGAGAATCAGATTGAAAGATTTGATTATGAAGCTATTTTCAGTATTTTTACATCAGCCATTTATTACCTGGTTCTGCGCTCAAGAAAATCAGAGGTTTTTAACGGCATCTCATTGCGTTCTTCACTAGGCTGGCGAAGGATAAAAATGGCGATTTCTACAGTTGCCCAAAGTCTTGCATTTAAAGCTTATCCACCACCAGAAAACGATTATTGAATTTGTTTTGAATAAAAAAATCTCGGGTGTAAACACCCGAGATTTTGAAACCCCAAAATTAATTTACTGGCTTGAAAAGCTTTCGTAACTCAACAGAGTTCATCCTGTCTTTTTCCGAGATTTCCTCCCAGTTGGGAGAAACCACAAGCATCTTTTCAATTTCACTTCTAATCGGTTCATTGGCAATAGCAGTTCGTGCAAAAATAGCTTTCATAACCTGTGATGCTACTATTACAGCACTAAAAGCGCCTGGATCTTGATAGCTTGTAATATCAAGTCCAGATGATGCCAATTCAACTTCCGGGTATAAGAACCAATCAGCTGATACCTCAACATCAAAAAGAATTTTGTTAAAACTCAAAACTGGAATTTCATTATCCTTTACATACAATTTGAAACTTTTTACAGAATTTTTAGCCCCTTCAGTCTCAAAAACAGCCTCACATCGCGCACCTTGCGAAGTTGTCCCTGAGAAGGAAATTCCGTCTTCACCCTTAATTCCTTTTAAATCACTCTTAACCCGACCAAATAAAGAAACAAGATCAAGATTTATTTTATTATTAATCTTACCCTCAACCGGCATATTAAAAGCAAAGTTCGCATTGAACTGGTTCCCCTGAGGCACTAGTTCAAAAAAAGCTCCAACAGGCTTTACAACTGTTACTGCTGCAGAAATCGGGTCATAAATCATAGCTTTTTTATCAGCAACAACCAAAACCGGAGTCATATCAGACTTATCAAACACTCGAAGAGAATAACTATCCGAGGCCGCATATCTTACCTGGCAAAGCAAATTTAAAGGCAATGGCAAATTCATTTCCAGGTCAAAGCTTAAGCTATTAAAATTATTCTCCGGCAAAGAAATACAATTAACTGAATCTTTTAGTTTTAAAATATCTTCGGCGGGTAAAACTTGAGCGCTCGCAATGCTCGTCACAAAAAAAAGTCCTGCAAAAAACAACAAAATTCTTTTCATTCTATACCAACTTCTTATTAATTTTTCATTCTTCAAGTCATATAAAAAGCTCTGGAAAAGACTCTTTAACCTCTTGAGGATTTACAAACATGGTTTTCTGGTGAGTATAAGAAACTCTGCCAGGGCCGCCACCAGGGATTTTCTTCACAAATGCAACGTCAGTATTGTCTACAGCAACTTTACTACTGTCTCTGGCAAAACTGAACCACGCAGCAAGAACAGCTCCCCTATAAATATCATCCTCGGTAATTTGTCCTTCCAGTTTTTTCAAAATAACATGACTGCCAGGTACATCGTTGGCGTGGAACCACCAATCACCTTTTTTGGCAATTTGAAAAGTCAGAATATCATTCTGACGGCAATTTCTTCCTACAAAAAAACGGCAATTATCTTTTTCTACCAAAGCTTCAGCGCTGGCCTTTTTCCGCTTTCCGCTTTTCTCTTTTTTACTTTTTTCCTTTTTTGGCTTTCTGCTCTCAACTTCAACAATCAGATCCGATTCATTTGAAGCAATTTCGGATAACCAGATCTGTTCCTGCAGATATTTTATTTCCCCTTCAAGCTTCTTCATTCTTGCGGAAACTTCTGCTAATCCTCTATGAGCTTTTTTACACAGATGAAAAAAGCGCTCAGCATTTGCCGCTGGCGTTTTGATTGGATCAAGATTAATTTTCACGTCCTCGCCAGTTTCCCAGTCTTGAACAGATAAAAGCGCCTGCCTAGGCTTAATTTGATGAATATTACTGAGAACATACTCACCCATTTTTTTATACTTGTCGCCACCCTGATATTTTTCAAACAAAGCTTTCTGATCTTCAAGAAGCCTTAATTTATGCTTTAAATCTTTCTGCAACCTTGCAATAACACGCTTTCTAATTTCTTCCAGGCGCCGGTTCTGAACAAGATCAAATTCGATGTACAATAGCGCTTCATTGAAGGTTTTAAAAGTCAGACAACTAAAACTCCCAGGTAAATGCTTAAGTTCAATTGGGCTAAGCGCTTTAACTTTTTCATTTTCCAGATATAAATAGCAGGCATCTGAATTCACGCACTCAGAGATACAGTCATGAAAAACGTTCTCAGGAAGTATTGCTCCACGATTCTTCAACCTGAATATAAGCTCCTTTGACAATTGAGGGGAAAAACCACCGATCCTGTCTCGCCACTCGGAAGCTGGCAGATGCAAAGTTTCCAACAGCTTCTCTTTTGGAGGGTTAAAAGGAGTTAAAATCTCTACTGAATCCGGAAGGCTGTAGGCTGCCTTCAGGCGGTTATTCGAAGTATTTTGCGCCATTTCCAGAACATTTTCTTCTTCATCACAAACAAGAATATTTGAAACTCTGCCTGTAAGTTCGCAAATCAAACCATATCTGGTTTTGCTTCCAAAAAAATCGTCTTTGATAATCAAATTAATTACCAGAACCCGGTCAAATTCACCTTTGGACTCATCCCCCAAAAGCTTTATGTTTGCGATTCTTCCATTTGTTAAAAGCCGATTTAATGCACGGCAAAAATTGTTTGATGAATCAACCTCTTCCCATTTTTCAGAAAACCAAATACCCTGATTAGTTGTTTGAAGCTGGATGCTTAAACATCCCCAACCATCTCTTCTCTTTAGAATTAGCCCAATTGCGTTTCCCGTAAGCTGACAGGCACGCGCAACCAGAGGATGATCAGACAACTCCTCAGAGAGTTGTCTGACATGTTTTCTCAGAGAAAAATAATCCATAAATTAAGTAAAATCAGGGAATTAATGCTGGAAAAAGCGCTCGTCCCTTGAATGGAATAACTCCGCGATCTTTATCGATCCCATTACGTTTTACTGCTATTCCAGGCACGCTGTCAGGGCTCATCACGCCATAAACCCAGGCTTTGCCATCATAAAGAGTGGGCCCGAAAAATTCCTGATCATTAACAACCAGACTTCCTTTGCCTTTTCCTGAAAGAGAATATCTTAGTGGCGTTCTATCTGTATTTCCTCGTACAGCAGTAAAAATTAGCATGCGATTCCCATCTTTGTCTGAGATAACTGAAGGCATCGTGGCTTTGAAACCCAAGGCTTTACCATCAGGTCCGAAGTAACTTTCCCCGCCAGCAACTCTTAGATGTTTGCCATTCTTAATGTCGTATATAAAAATCGTAGATTTGGTAATTTTTCCAACCATTGGATCAGAATATTCAATCTGAGCATATGCCAAAAGGTTTTCTGAAAGCCAAACCGGTCTATCAACCGAAAGAACAGTTTCAGAGTTTTCAAGCCCCTGAAGCTTGTCGCTGTCAATAATTACACTCTGCTGCTTTTTCGCTGGGTCCAAAAGCACTATTTTTGTATGAGAAAGAAAGTCTTCCGGGTCTGGAGCATATCGGACAGCTATCTTTGAGCTATCTGGACTAAAAGTGGGATTAGCATAAGCTCCCATTCCTGCACTTACATCAACAATTTTTGCATCTGAATCGGGGCCAAATGCTTTTAAATAAAGAGAGTTCGCTCCCGCCACATCAGATATAAAAGCCAGCTTTTTGCCATCCGGTGAAACTGTTGGCATCAACTCATTGGCTGATGTTTTGGTGATTCGATTTACAATAGTTAAATCTTTGTCGGTTTTAAACAGGTCGAACTGTCCGTCTATTTCACCGGAAAAAACTATTTCTGTGGCAGATGCTGAAACAGCAATTAAACAGCTCAGCAAAATTATTGTCATCTTACTAAATTTCATAACTGGCCTCCCAATCTTTTAGGCAAACTAACGCAGTATTTTGTTGATTCTAACACAAACAAGCCTACCAATTATACTAGTCATAAGACAAATTAGTTTTTGTTTAAACAACTCAATCCCATTCTATCAAATTTGACTTTTTGGTACATAAGTGCTTAAATTCTTCATTCAACTAGGAGTGCCTCAGAAATGCTAGACCGCCTTATAATACCAATCAGAGATTTCTATCGCCGCTTAATAGGCAAGTTATTTAACTATAGATACCAGGTTAGCTTCTCTCAATGCGGTGAGGATGTCATTGTGGACAGCGTTTTTGTTTCACTCGGAATAAAAAAGCCTTCTTATCTGGATATCGGTGCCCATCATCCAACCATGTTCAGCAATACATTTCATTTTTACCAGAAGGGAAGCACTGGCGTGTGTGTAGAACCCGATCCAGTACTTTACCGACGAATAAAGAAATTCCGCCCACTCGACACATGCTTAAACGTTGGATTAAGTGACAGCAGTAACTCCTCTGCGAAGTTCTACGTTATGAACAACCCTACTCTAAACACTTTTTCAGAGGAAGAAGCTCAGCGATATAATAAAGATGGAATTCACCACATTGATAAAACGATCGAAATTCCACTTTTAACAGTTAATGAGATTATAGAAAAGCACTTTTCGGGCAAAAGTCCAGATTTCGTCTCCCTGGACATTGAGGGATGGGAAATGAAAATTTTAAACTCTTATGATTTCAAGAGATTTAAACCGGTAATATTTTGCATAGAAACCCTCACTTACAGCAAACCCGGCGAAGAAAAGAAAATCGATGAAATCATTGATTTCATGAAAAATCAGGGCTACATCCTTTATGCCGACACCTATATCAACTCAATTTTTGTAGATAAAAAATTATGGGATAGCCGTAAACCATGCTAAGAAAATATATTGCACTTTTCAGGCGCACACCATTTTTTCTTCCCTTGCGCCAGCTTGCCATAGGTCTTTATAAGCTACCCTGGTTCTTAAAATCTTTAAAAAGCTTTAAAAAGTTAATTCCTGAAAATGGTTCAAGTGAGCGCCACAAAATAGAAACCGCCGAGCTGTATCCATGCCTGGGCGACGATACATCCAACACGGGCTTTGATCCTCACTACTTGTATCACATTAGCTGGGCAAGCAGGTGTGTAAGAGAAATTTCGCCAGCAAAGCACGTAGACATATCATCTCACGTCCATTTTGTTTCGACACTTTCAGCTTTTATACCAGTGGATTTTTATGATTACCGTCCTGCTCAGATAAAACTTTCGGACCTGACACCAGGTGCAGCAGACTTGCTCGCCCTTCCTTTTGAAAATGATAGCATTGAAAGCCTTTCCTGCATGCATGTGATTGAGCATATCGGGCTTGGTCGCTATGGCGACCCGCTTGATCCAGATGGAGACATTAAAGCAATAAACGAGCTTAAAAGAGTTCTGGCTCCTGGCGGCAACCTGCTATTTGTGGTCCCGGTTGGACGCGCAAGACTTATGTTTAATGGCCATAGAATTTATTCATACGAACAGATAGCTCAGTATTTTGACGGTTTTGATTTAAAATCTTGCTCAATAGTTCCTGACGATTGGAGTAACGGGATTTCCGAAAATCCAACTCCAGAATTTGTAAACTCCCAGGAATATGGCTGCGGCCTTTTCTGGTGGCAAAAGAAGGTAAAATAATGAAAATTGGCACAAAAAACGAGCCTACAAGAATAAAATGGATAGAAGATACTCTGAAAAAAATTCCTGAAGGAGCCTCTATCCTTGATGCTGGAGCTGGTGAACGGCAATTTAAAAAATTCTGCTCCCATCTGAAATATTTTTGCCAGGATTTTGGCCAATACGACGGAAAAGGCGACGGAACTGCACTTCAAATGGGTTCGTGGGATCAAAAAGGCTTGGACTATGTTTGCGACATAACTTCGATCCCCGTAAAGGACGGCGAATTCGATTCTGTCATGTGCACTGAAGTGTTAGAGCACCTTCCAGACCCAATAAGAGCTATTGAAGAAATGGCAAGAGTTACTAAACCCGGCGGACACATGCTGATTACTGCGCCTTTCGCCAGCCTTACTCACTTTTCTCCATATCATTTTGCTTCAGGATTTAATCGATATTTTTACGAGCATCATCTTGGTAGGCTGGGCTTTGAGATTGTTGAATGCACCCCAAATGGCAATTTTTTTGAATTTGTAGCTCAAGAAATTCGCAGAATACCTTTTATAGCGCAGAACTACTCCAAACCAGTTAATAAATTTATCATCAAGCCTATAATTGGACTTTTACTTCTTGCCTTATCTCATTTCAGTCGGCACGATAAAGGATCGCAGGAACTTCTTTGCTTCGGTTATCATGTCTTTGCCCGGAAAGTCGAAAAATAAATGAGAATCTTCTACGCTTCTGGCGAATCGCCATTCGCTGGAATTTCTTCTCAACTCTGGCGCAACAATCTTTACATGACTCTGGTAAAAATGGGGCATGAAGTTTTTGAATTCACCTATGAACACATGAATGAAACATTCATGCATCTGGACGCAAGTAGACCCGACAGCAAAACCTTTATACAGTCTAACCGCCCAAGACTTTCAAGAGAGCTTTTAAAGCAAATATCCAAGCTTCATAAAGAGAAGCCAATAGACCTTTTCTTCAGTTATTTTTATGATAGCTGCATTGATCCAGCGGCTCTTGAAGAAATTAAAAAGATGGGAATCCTTACCATAAACTGGTATTGCAACGGATCATATCAGCTTCATCTGGTTAAAGAAATTTCCCCTTATTACGATTTCTGCCTGGTTCCAGAGAAGTTTCGCCTAAAAGATTACAAAGCTATGGGAGCAAACCCCATTTATTGCCAGGAAGCAGCTAATCCTGAAGTTTACCATCCCTATGATGTAGATCAGGAGTTTGATGCAGCCTTCATTGGTCAGGCTTATGGCGATAGACCAGCCAACATAAAGTTTCTACGCAACCAGGGAATAGACATTAGGGTTTGGGGTTCAGGATGGAACCAGTTATCTTCCTCTCCTGCCTGCACAATAAAAAGAAATCTCAAGCGAACTGCGCACATTGCCAAGCGATTGACTCAGATTTTAAGAGGTCGAGATAGCATTGAGAATCTTAAGAAAACCTTTAAACAGTGGAAAGAACTCCCTTCATTCTCCAGCACAACACTTGGACCGCCACTTTCAGATGAAGAAATGGTTAAAATGTATAGTCGTGCCAAAATCAATATAGGTTTCTCCAGTTGCGGTGAAACCCACAAAGACGAAGAGCGCATTTTGCAAATACGCCTGAGAGACTTTGAAGTTCCTATGAGTGGTGGCTTTTACATGGTTGAATACATGGAAGAATTGGAAGAATTCTTTGAGATTGGGAAAGAAATGGTTTGCTACAAGGATATGACTGATTTAGCCAATAAAATAAAATACTATCTAAAAAACCCGGAAGAAAGAGAAGCCATACGAATTGCAGGGCATCAACGTTGCTTAAAAGACCATACATGGCAGAAAAGATTCGAAATGGCCTTCCGAGAAATGGGAATTTAGCTGGCTATTTACCGAAAACCCTGAATTTTAATCCACCAATGGCCGAATAGATCTTCTTTTTTTCCTCAGCAGTAAGCATTAACCATATAACCAACCAATAACCGAAAAGCAATGCAACTCTACTCTGTGCCTGTACAGGAATCCAATCTGCGGTGTTATTCATTGCCGCGACCCAATACCCGGAAATTGTAACAGACAAAAAGATAAACCCCGACAATAGCGCTTGCCGAACACCTATAAATGCGCCACATTCTCGAAAGAGTCGTCCATAAATCAAAATTATTGTAAAAATTGCGCCACTGGCAAGTGCCATAACCACGCCCCATATCCCAAAATATTCAACCTGGGTGTAGCTGATAAAGCCAACCATACTATGAACGCCGATTCCAAGAATAAAGTGAGTTCTATACCACCCTTGTCCTACTAGCATTCCCAGATAAACTGCAGATATTACATTCAACGATTCAATTACCATAAAAGCATACAAAAAGTCAGACCCTGCTATAAAAGCCGAAGAATAGAGCATTTTAAGCATCAACTCCGGGAACAGAACCACGAAAACCATTATTGAGCCTAAAATTAAACTGATGGAGCGCAGATATTGATTTGCAACACCAATCTTTTCCTTTATAGGCATGTCGCGCTTAAGAATTGGATCCAAATACAAATTTGTGGCTTGCCCAAGAGCAACAGTTATATACAAAACCATGCCATGAACCGCTTGATATAGTCCGACCAGGTGCTCATTACCCTTTTTCAAAAGAGAGTATCTAACCACCATCAGCGCCATTGGACTTAAAAAATATAGAATACACCCGTAAATTATAAGCTCAAATGATCCCTCTAACTTGCAAAGCTCCTTATAAACATTGGTTTTTCCGCGCAAAGGGCTAATATTCAGCTCAGATCCAAGCTTCATACCGCAGTAAAAAAGGATTCCATACTCGGCAATTGCCTGAGCCACAAAAAAGCCTTTCAAACCAGCCACATACGCACCAATCAGCATGGCCACAGTGCCAGTTATAACATTTAAGAGCATGGTGATCGCAGAAAATCGATACTTCCCAGCTGTTGTAAAAACGCTTAGCAAAAAGCCCTTTAAAGCCATAGGCATAACCATGCTCAAAGAGATAATTGTCAGAAGTTGATATGACTGCAACTGCGGATCAAGCATGGAATTATATTTGTAAATTAACAATGATCCAACGCCCATTCCGAAAATACTTAGGTAAAAAATGCCGCGAAAAAACACTTTAACCTGTTTTTCAAAATCTTCTTTGCCATGGGAAAAAGCAACCGCCATATATCTGGTCGCAACCCATGGTAAAGCCAACGTGCTGACCTGGATTACCAGTTGAACAAACTGGTTTATAAGACTAATTACTCCCAGACCGTCCGGGCCCAATAAAAGAGCCACAAATTTCATTTTCAGGATCTGTACAGCCGCCTGAAGAACCTGAATTCCGGCCAAAGAAAGAATTATTTTGAACATGCCAGCTCTGCTATTTTAGATTTAACCTGCCTGTGAGCAGCTTAACGCAACTTTTCGGCTTAGGATTTCAAGCCACACTATACAATGCAACATCGCATTAATTCAATGGTTCATTACGATTTAAGAAAAACACCTCTAGTAATGCCGATACCTCATATAAAGATAGAAGACACATCCCCCAATAACAACCAGAACAACCAACAATAGAGCTATAGCCCCAAGTTTCTCCATTATAAAATCATTCATATCCTGATCTGGATCTGGAGCAGTTTTAAAAATAATCTTAAGAGAATCCCCGGCAAAACCAATCAGGCCCGAAAAAACATCTGAGTTAAAGTTAGGGTCCTTGTGATGTCTTCTTCGCATAGAGCCTCCATTGATAAATCGGATTTTGATCAATAAAAGGATACCAAGAAGCCTGACTAATTCAAAGCTAATTTAAAGCCACTTTACGGTAGATTCCAAGCAAATCAGGGCCTGAGAAAGTCTTCCAATACCTTATGGTTTATGACAGTTTTGAATTCCAAAGCCTCTTCATTCTTTTCTGGAAGAACTATAGAAGCCAGTGAGCTGACCTTTGAGTCTTCGCCTTGCGCCGTTGCTGGCAGTCCTTCTCCACCGGATGATAACGAATCGTTACTCAAAAAATACTCCACAAGGTTACGAAAAGGTGCAATTACTAACTGTTTTGACATTTTGAAATCCTTTCACTCTGTAAAACGTGCTACTAGAAGGAAGTAAGAAACACAGACGCCGTAACAAACCAGAAACAAACATAAAATTCATTCCTAAAAAGAAAACTCCCTCAAAAAGTTGCGGACACTTTAAGAGGGAGTCGCTTTTGCGAACCTTATTTTTCAGTCTTTTTCTTTTAAAAAACTTAATCCAGGGGTTCATAGAACCTCAATAATGTTAAATTTTTCATGGGCAAATATTAGCCTAACATTGAGCCCCGGTCAACAAAAAAATGAGGCCGGTCCAAATTTTTGGAACGGCCCCAATTTTAGATACCTTATTTGTTAAGTTTGGTTTACTTGACCTTTAATGGAACAAACAAAACCTGTCTGTTGCCAGCCAAATCGGTTGCATCCACATACAGATACGGTTCGTCAGGCATATTCAACTCAGCCAGATTAATTTCAGGCTGATTAACAGGCGAAATAGGAGTGGGTTCTCCACCTGCACCAGCACAAATACCCATTTTCAGTTTATTATTATCAAGCTTGTAGTTATCGCCGCCATTAACTTTAAGAATCAGCACAGAGTCCGCTGGAACTGTAATTGCAACCTGATCCGGGACAACAACCATACCAGAGCCAAGTTCCAGACCCTGAACAGTTAAAACTTCTTCAGGATCAGATTTCTTAACCAAAGCGCCAGTGAAATACACGTCTGCAAGCTTGGGAAGTGGATACTTATTCGGTGGATTTTCCGCCACCCAGAAAGTTCCATTTGCCCCACCCTTAACCGATACTTCAAGACCACATGTAGGAGGAGTAATATCCAGAACTCTTACATCTTTTGCCGCACTCGAATTTACAAATGTGCCTTTTGAAGTGCCTGATTCAGGGTCTTGATAACGCATTTTTCGACCAGCGTAGCAAGTAATAGCGCCCTTACCAGTTGGATTTAACGGAGTAACAACCATCTGGTTAACTGCAACAGCGTAAGTAGTAGATGCTGGAGTATTTTTATTCGCTTCCCAGTCAACAAAGAACCATGAAATTGCAGCATTTCTCATCCATGAAGGGCTTGGAATTTCCTGCCCTTTATATTCTGCTGGCGGATATGGTTCAAAAATACTTGTATCTGCTACAACTGTAATAGGTATATCTTCAGTCAAAGTGGCCGGAATTGCTTCGCCATTTTCCATGTATATCTTCATGGGAACTATCGGACTTAGCTCTGCTGGATGTGGCCCAATCGTTACCCCTTCGAGCCATGGAGCATCTTTTGCGAAAGATGGACCGATTAGTGCTAAGCTAATAAGTACTGTTACAAATATTAGAGAAAACCTGATCTTCATTTTTTTATCCTCTGTTGCTATAGCCAATTATTCGTTTCTTCCACCTTCGAAAGAAGCCTTAGTGTTAACTACATACAAAGGCATTCTAATATTAGTTATGTTTCCTTCTTTATCTGCAGCTGTTGCAACAAAGAAATATTCTGGCTGATCTTCATAGTCCTTGCGAGGATAGTTTGGTACGCGGAACATATAGCCTGCGCCGTTCTTTTCAACTTCATTTCCATCAGCATCTTCGATTCTGGCATTAACATCGCCTGCGGTAGCTCTAAGGTTGCCATTATCTGTAGACATTGCAGCAAAAATAAATGGAACATTTCGGCGGACAAATACGCCTTTAAGGTTTTTGCCTTCTCCACCAACAACGTTTACGTGATTGTTGTAGGTTTTCTGATCAATTTTAGCTGTTAAATTTCCAGCTTCGAATTTTGGCGCGCCACGTTCGTTGAAAAGATTACCAGCGATTGAAAGTCTGGCTGTCTTTTTCCAGGGGATTTCGTCTCTATCTTCATCATCGCCTTCGTCCAGGAAAATATAACTGGCTGCTTCAAAGTCATCCGCATTCTTTGAAAATGGACGACCTTTATTTTCAATAATTTTTGCTTCCATTGTAGATCGCAATTCTTCTTCTGTTTCACTCATATTCACAGATCCAGCGCCTTCCTGGAAAGCGACCCAAAGATCTGGAGAAGTACAATCATGAACCTGAATACCAATTCTCTGCTGAGCAGTTACAGTGCTTGAGCTTCCGCCTGAAGCCGCTGCAGGATCGGTGCTTGTGCTTGTGCCAGTAGATGTACTGTCACTTCCTGATCCTTCTCCTTCTGGTACGTCATCTGCAGTTCCGCCAGGAGTTGAAACAAGTCTGGCTCCACCATTATGAACCTGATAGTAACCGGGGGTTGTAATGTTACTGGAGTTTGTAGCATTATTAGTGTTTTCTGAGCTCTTTGTTTCTAAAGAACCATCATCGCACTCTTTTTTAACTTCCCAGTTGATGTTTGGTTCTGATTCAAAACTTGCAGTCTCTGCAATAGCAGCTGCATCAACGTTATACAAATCGGAGTTTTCCTGCATAAGATAACCAACGTCTTCAAGCCACTGGAGATCGCCCGTTCCTGTTTCTGAGCCTCTGAATCCATCTGGCATAACGTATTTGTCATCTTTAACACCAAGACTCATATCTACGCTATCAGGAAGTGTTACAGCTTCAGATGCAGTATCTTCCGGCTCCTGAGCCAACACAGGAAATGACAATGCGAAAACAAAAACTCCCAGCATTACACATGCCAACCTATTCCAAGATTTCATACAGTCTCCTCCGTTTTTTGGTCAAAAATTGTTATCCGACCTTGATCTAATTAATAATACGATTAAACACCCATAGATGTTACAAGTTATTTTTATTATTTATTTTTACCTGTAATGGCATTTTCTTAGAGCGTTTTTGTTTATTAAATTTTGTTAGTGGTACCTTATGTGGTCCTCTGAGTCAAAGTTGTTTTGCAAATTCTTTGCATATGACGAGAGCGTAGCAAAACAAATGGCAATATTGTAGAATTCGCATATGTCTTTCTTATTTGAAAAGAGAAAATTGGGAAAAACTCCAGAAATTGAATTTGGAAAGCTGGAGAGGTTAAAAAAACTTCTCGCTCTTTTTCTGCTGTTTTTATTATTTGCCTTTCCGCTGCTAACTTTACAAAGCAAGCTTATGCAAATACAAGATTTCAGAAAAGCCTGGTCAGAAGCTGAAGAAGAAAACATTCTACGCGAAGAAATGTCAGAATTTAAAAATGATTTCGACTCAGAGTCTTTTTTGACCAAGTTTCTCCAGCGCAATCTGCCAGGCGAAATTCTGACTAAGGCCTTTATAAAAGCCAGCATAGAAGAATCCCCGGATAAAAAAAAACAGCTGTTTCACAGTATCTTCACATTTGTTTCTGACAAAGTTTTAAACCAACAGCTAAATTTTAAACCTCTCTTTGTTATTGTCTCAGATGAAAGCATGTACAACACTTTCTCCTACTTTTCCGACGAATTTTTGAAAAAGCAAAAAATTCAGATGATCAACGGAGACTTGGATAACAAAGATTTTTTAAGCCAATTTTTCCTCTTTTTCTCTTTTTCCGGCAATTCACAATTTTTTATGCCACAAAATCTGGTTGAGAAAATGAATTTGTTTGTAAAAAAGTGGCATAAATCTCCTGAGCAAAGTGAAAATTCTAAATATTTTTACAAAGGTGTCATCAGCACCTTTGTAAAAGAGGCACCGTATCCTGGCAAAGTTAACACATACTTCTCTGACATTTTTGGTTTCCAGAACATCCTTTATTACACGTTTCCAGTGCTCTCCAACAACTATCACTACGGAAGCCTGACTATTGCCTATCTTGATAACCAGTTCTATGACCAAAATCACTTAAGCTCTATTCCGCTAGTTAATCGAAGCAAGAAAGTAAAAAGATTTTTTGTTTCTCAAAAAACAAAGGAAAACCTGGGCAAAACCAATAAATTTGTTTTTGAAGAATATTCAGCAAAATTGAATAAGGAAAAACTAAAAAAATTAATTCTTGGGGTAAAAATTTCCAGCCCTGACATCTCCAGGATTTCTAAAGCAATTGCTTTCACAGGATGGTTAATCAGGCTACTCTGCCTCATGTCTTTCACTATGTTGGTGAGAATAGGACTTTTTGACTATAGCTTACCGATGCCCCTGAGACTGAAACTAATGGGAATTTTCTTTTTAGCGATTTCAATCCCTGCAATAGCTGGTGGAATATTATTTTTTGGCATCTTTTCTAATCATGTATCAGTAAAACAGAGACTGGCAAAATCCCACCTTGAAACCAAACTGAACATGATGAATCTTTCTTATCAGGAAGCCGAAGATAGACAGGTTTTAAACAACCTGTTTTTTAAATATCTGTTAGTCCAAAATTCGGAGATCGACTCTCTTACAAACTTTGAAATAAGCAAATATAAAAACTTCTTTGGAGACAACATCCATACTTCTTTTATCTACAACAGAAAAGGAGAATCTTTTTCAAGTCTCAACAACCATTATAAGAAAAAAATAGACAGCATAAAGCTTTCCAACAGCATCTTCACTTTGAAAAACATTTCAGGCCTAATAGATAATCCCAAAACTAAAAAAGACTTGAAAAAGCTTACTGTTGCAATGGGATTCGCAGACAAGGTTCTTGGTCTTTTTGATTTTTCTGCGGCAGCCGGCTCCGAGGGAGAAAACATTGCTAGAGTTTCTGACATAAATTCCCTTTCAAGATCTGAATTTTTTCTTTTTCCAGATATGAAACATCCATTTTTCCCCCCAAATGGAGTAGGTTTCTTCGAAATATCATCAAGGAATCAATTTTCCAGCCTATTAGTATCAAAGCAAAAACAAAACCTGGATATTTTCAATTCCCGTACAGACATATACGACACTGAATTAGCTTTAGCCTTAAGGGATTCTCTCGAGATACACTGCGAGAATTGGTTGTCTCCAGCACTAAGACACACTCCAGTCTTATCTAAGTTGTTCCAGACTGCCATGAACACTCGATCAACAGGTGAAGCAAATCATGAAAATTCCAACAACATCTTTTACGCATGGCGCTTTCAAGAAACTATCCCTTTAATTTTTGCAGGAATAACAAAAGTTAACCAAAAAACCCTCACTTCTTTTTACCTTGAGTTAGCCCCCTGGCTTCTTGGGATATTTTGTCTATTAGCCCTGATTCTTGTATCAGAAATAGTTTCAAATCTGTTTTTATCGCCAATAAAAGTACTTTCCAAAGGTCTAAAACAAATATCAGAAACTGGCGACTTTAACCTTAGCGTCGAAATTCACAACAATGATGAATTTGATCAACTTGGTTCATCTTTCAATGCTATGACTCGCGGATTAATGATGAAAAAGCACATATCAAGATTCGTTTCAAAGAGACTTCTAAATGAAATTGAGAATGAACGGGAAAAAGATTCCAGCAGTTCCTCGAATGAATCGGAAATGACCATTTTGGCCTCTGACATCCGTGACTTCACTACAATTTCGGAAAACAATCCTCCCGAATTAGTCGTTAACATCTTGAACAATTACTTTACGATTATGGAATCCTGCATTCTAAGCGAAGGCGGTATTATCGAAAAATTCATTGGTGACGCAATAATTGCCATTTTCACTCCTGATGAAACTGGAAATTCAGGCCTTCGAGCATGCAGAGCAGCCGTAAAAATGAGAGAGGCAGTAAAGGATTTCAATAAATCTGAACTGCTTTTAAAAGAAAGTTTTGAGATAGAAAACGGGATTGGGATCACAACGGGAAGAGCGATAGTAGCAAACCTGGGAAAAAATTATTCTCGAAAATTTTTCACGATAATCGGTGAACTGCCAGACAGTGCCGAAAATCTTGAAGCACTTACAAAATCTGGATCCTTTTCAAAAATTATCATTGATTTGTCTACCAGAAACATGATCAAGAATGAATTCAAAACACTCAAAGTGGTTTCTAGTAATTCATTAGAGGCTTATGAAATAATGGATAGGGCAAATTGAGATGAAAAAAATAAAGGCGAATTTACGAATAAATCCTGTAATCATTTTGGTCTCATGGTCATTAATGGTTCTTTTGCCATTTATTTGTCTCAAGACAGCGCTTTTTGTCTTTTTTGGAATAGAGTTTTCCCAAAACAAAACTAGAATCGAACCAATTCTTTATTCTGAACTCCAAAGTTTTAGACAAGATTTGGATGAAAGAAAAATGCTTAAAGAGAAGCTATTGGAATTCGATAGCAGGCACGGCTTTAAATATTCTGAAGGCGATCTAACTTCCAAAATCGAAAAGGAGAAGATTTTATCAGCTTTGCATCTTAGAAAGCTGCTTGAGAAACATCTTAATTTTTCTGTTCTAGCCGTAATGAATTATTCACCTGACATACAAAAAATTGATTTTAGCTTAAACACAGCCTTGCAATCCCACATCAAGCGACCACCGAAAATCATGATGAAAAGGATGTTCAGCATACTTGCTCAACAAAACCGTTGCAATCCGGTTTATCCAGAGACTTTTAAACCGGCATTTCCAGTTGGAACCGACCTCGATACCGGAACAACCAAAAATAATTACACTGGAAATTTTCTTCAACTAACCTTTGGGACAATATTTCCGCACTATCCGAAACCTGGCCAATTGTTGGAAACAGCTGCCTCAAAAACAGGGTTAACAGGAAACATTTTCTTTTATTATTCCGAAAAAAAAATGAAAAGCAAAAACGGAGTCCATAATCTTGGTGGCTACCTTGCTGTCATAAGGCTACAAGATATTCCAGAAAACATGATTGTTAAATTTGCAACAAAAAGGAATTTATTCCCGGACATTAAGCGAAAAACCATATTTTTAAAAAAACAACTTACCTTCCCTGAAAGTTATGAATACAAGGATATTAGTAGATTCTATGAATTTGAAGACAGGTATGCGTTAGTAACTATGCTTCCGCAAATCGCAATAGTTAGAAGAATTCAGAAAGGAACAATTCTTCCAAAATCATTCGCAGATTTCTCTAATAAAGTAGTTGCCGTTGAAACAAGCATAAGCAAAAAAAAGCTCCAACATGAACTGCAGAGATACCAAAAGGAGTTTATTTTCCTGTCATATCTTTTTATTCTATTTGGGTCTTTTCTTTTTATCCGACTATGGCTATTTGGAATGGACTTCAGCGCATCAATCTCTCTTAAAATTTTTGCAGCAGCCTTCTGCATATGCCTGATACCAATTTCCAGTCTTTATACCTTGAACCTTGTATATATTGAACAGGAAAAAAATGCAATTTCGGAGAACATGAAAAATTATCTTGAGTCCAAAACAGCCTATATTGAAAGAAAAGTCATAACAGAAATGAGAAACTACAGGCAAAAAACGGTTCAATTAGGAAAAACAATTCTCTCTGGGCAAAAATATGACAACCGTAGCATTGAAAAAATACTTGAACCCTGGTGTGTTAAAAATTGTGCCAACGGTGCCAACTTTCAAAAATTTGAGCAACGCTTCTTTAGCTACACAACACCTGAATGCAAAGCGGATAAAGCTTTCATGCAATCATGGGAGCTTAAGAAGATTTTTTTCAATTCAGTTGTGGAATTTATCCTAAGCTCTAAGCTGATAAATCAAAAGGCAGGAATCCCCAGTTCATTACTTACTGATGGTTCGAATAACGCGGAGAGTGTTCATCAAATGCTTTCTAGCGGGGAAAAATTAATTACGATTGCAAGGGTTTCAAAAAATAGTCGTCTTAGTGGTTATCTAATTAAGGAAATAGTAGGCAGTGAGACCCACCCAATCGCAATGCTGGCAGTAGATTACAATGTAAAAAAAGTATTGAATGAGGTTTATAAAAGTACTTTTAAGGATTTTGAATTCACCACCAAACTTACTGACTTCACCATCGATTTGGGAATTTTTTCAGCAGACAACAATATTCTAACCCCAATTGCGCAGTGCTTTTCACCTAACCTCCAAGCCTCTCAAATTGTGAAGTTATTAGAAAAAAGAAGCGGAGTAAAGAAAAAGCTTTTCTGGAAAGAGACAACTGATAAACACTTGATATCATCTATAGTAAAATTTTCTCCACAACTTCCATTTGTCATTTTTGCTCAAAGCAAGAAAGAAATTTCATCGTCTCAAAGTAGTTCAAATGCATTTATTTGGATCTACCCTATTTTAGTTCTTTTAATTACTCTTCTTTTATCAAATCTGTTTTTCATTTCACCCACTAGAAGTTTAGCCAACAGCCTTTCAGAAATAGCCAGCGGAAATCTTAATCATAAAATAAATCTGAAATCAAAAGATGAGTTTGAAGCTTTATCAAATGAGTTTAATCTAATGACCAAAAGTCTGATTGAAAAAGAGAAATTAGAAAAATTTGTTTCTCCCGCTCTTCTTGAAGAAATCAATAGAAATACTGAGTCGGTTATGACTCCTGGCGGCGAAAAAATTGAAGCCACTGTTCTTTTTTCATCTATCCGTAAAAAAGTGGAAACCGACGCTCCGCTTTCTCCAGAAAAAGCAGTCGCTCAGCTGGATATTTTTCTCGGAATTTGCAATGCAATCTGTACCCAGAATCATGGAGTTATCGACAAATTGATTGGCAATACAATAATGATGGTTTTCAGAGGAAAATTCGATGACACAGATCATACCAGCCGAGCCTGCATAGCTGCTCAACAAATTACTGAAGCACTATCTTCCCATAGCCATTTATACTGTTCATCTGGATTAAGCTCTGGCCTCGTTGTATCAGGAAAAATCGGTTCAAAAACAGGAAAACTAGATTACACCGTTATTGGCGACACAGTAAACATGGCTGCCAGACTAAAGTCACTGGCAGAAAAAGAATCAAAAAGCAGCATTATTATCTCTCAAAGCATTTTTGCAAAAGTAGATAATTCATTTATTAAAAAAGAGCTTGCCGCAGTAAAAATTAAAGGTAAGACAGGTGAATTCAGAGTTTTTGAGCTTGTTTAATAAAAGTTACAAAAGAGTAATATACGGCAAAGCAGCCTCTCAATATACGAATTACGATATGAGAAACTGCTTTGCTTATTTATCCGGCGTTTCTGGCAAGAGCCAGTTCTTGCTGTAGAGCTGGAATTAGCCTGGTTACATCTGTAACGATACCAAGGTCTGCATATTCAAAGATTGGGGCATCTTTGTTTTTATTTACAGCAACGATGAAGCCAGATTCTTCCATTCCCGCAACGTGCTGAATCATACCTGAGATACCGCAAGCAACGTATAGATCCGGCCTGACTGTTTTGCCGGTTTGTCCAACTTGTCTGTCCTGGTCAACCCAGCCCGCGTCAACAACTGCTCTTGAAGCAGCAACAAGGCCTCCCATTGAGCCAGCAAGCTCATTGAGCTTCTGAAAGTTTTCCGGGGTTCCCATTCCGCGGCCACCTGCAACCAGAACAGAAGCATCTTCGATATTCTTCTTTTCAACTTTTTCTATGACTTCTTCTAAAATCTCAACATTCTTATCAGCAGCTTCTATAGGGACATTCATACGAACAATTTCGCCTTTTCGGCTTGAGTCTGCTTCCAGTTTGCGCATAACACCAGGTCTCACAGTTGACATCTGTGGGCGATGTTCAGGGCAAACAATAGTCGCCATAATATTTCCGCCAAACGCAGGACGGGTCATGAGAAGATTTCTTGACGCATCATCTACCGTTAATTCAGTACAGTCGGCAGTAAGTCCGGTCTTGCAACGCGCAGACACTCTTGGGGCGAGATCTCTGCCTATGGTTGTTGCACCAAAGAATACTATTCCAGGGTTTTCTGAATCAATTGCTGCACATAAAGCCTTGGTATAAGGCTCGGTCATATATTGCTTATAATCTGCGCCTTCGATCAGAATTACTTTTTCTGCTCCATGCGCAATAAGATCTGAAGCCATCTTATCACTGAGATTATCGCCAACTAAAACAGCAACGAGATGTTCTTCCAAGGTATCAGCTATATTTCTTCCTATCCCGAGAAGCTCCAAAGCAACTTTCTGCACCATCCCACGTCTTTGTTCGGCAAATACCATTACGCCCTTATAATCTGAAATATTCATAGTTTTATTCTCCTCAGTCGCAACTCATCAAATGATGAACTTCTCTTTAAGGTTCTCAACAATAATCTTTGCGCCTTCTGCAGGATCAACTTCATAGACCTTACCTGCAGATCTTGTACCTTTGGTGTAAGAGGCTTTCACTCTGGTTGGGGACCCCTTAAGTCCGATATTTGCATGATCGACTTCTAAGTCTGTTAAGTTCCAAACGGTTATTTCTTTTTGATATGAATCAAATACGCCTGCAACCGACATGTAGCGAGGTTTATTCATGTCTTTTAAAGCGGTAATCAAGCATGGATAATTTACTTTTATACGCTGATATCCATCTTCAAATACCCTCTTAACCTCTGCGGAAGAATCATTTACCTTAAGTTCAGAAACGTAACTCACATGTGGAATGTTCAAATGTTCAGCGATTTGCGGGCCCACCTGTGCGGTGTCCCCGTCAATGGCCTGGCGTCCACATATTATCAAGTCCCACTGGATTTTTTTGAGGGCAGCAGCAATTGTACTTGATGTAGCCCATGTGTCAGCACCGCCAAAAGCCCGGTCAGAAATAAGAATAGCTTCATCTGCGCCCATCGCAAGAGCTTCACGCAGAGCAAGGTCGGCCTGAGGAGGCCCCATAGTAAGAACAGTCACCTGAGCACCCTTCTCATCTTTCAGAGTCAAAGCAGCCTCTAAACCACTTTTATCATCTGGGTTTATGATGCTTGGGATGCCCTCACGAATAAGAGTGCCTGTTGTGGGGTTAATTTTAACTTCCGTAGTGTCTGGAACCTGTTTCATGCATACTACTATTTTCATTTTCCTGCCTCCAACTTACTTAAGCACAGATGCTGCAATTACCATGCGCTGAACTTCTGAGGTGCCTTCATAGATTTCAGTTATCTTCGCGTCCCGCATCATTCTTTCAACTGGATATTCACGGGTATAGCCATATCCACCATGCAGCTGAACAGCTTTTGTCGTTACTTCCATTGCAGTCTCAGAAGCAAATAATTTGGCCATGGCCGCTTCAACGCTATATGAGGCTTTAGAGTCTTTCAGGCAGGCTGCTCGGTATACCAGAAGTCTGGCGGCATCTGTTTTAGCTTGCATATCAGCTAGTTGAAACTGAGTATTCTGAAATGCAGAAATTGGTTTGCCAAATTGCTTTCTCTCTTTTACATAAGAAACAGTTTCGTCAATCGCTCCCTGAGCTATACCAAGAGCTTGAGCAGCAATTCCGATTCTTCCCCCGTCAAGGGTTTTCATGGCAATGCCGAATCCCCGGCCTTCTTTTCCAATAAGATTTTCAACTGGCACTTCGACATTTTCAAAAATTAGTTCACAAGTTGAAGAACCGCGAATTCCCATTTTTTCTTCTTTTTTTCCAACAGAAAAGCCCGGCATGCTTTTTTCAACGATAAATGCTGAAATGCCTCTGGTGCCCTTACTTCTATCCGTCATGGCAAGAATTATATACACATCTGCATAACCTGCATTGGTGATGAAAATCTTTGAACCGTTAAGAATATATTTGTCACCCTTAAGATCGGCTGTAGTTTGTTGTCCGGCAGCATCTGTTCCTGCATTTGGCTCTGTTAAACCGAATGCGCCAAGTTTTTTACCACTGGCGAGATCTGGCAGGTAGCGTTTTTTCTGCTCTTCAGTTCCAAACTCGAATATAGGAGCCGCACAAAGTGAGGAATGTGCTGAAAGAATAACTCCCGTAGTTCCACAAACTTTTGAAAGCTCTTCAACAGCAAGAATATACGCTAAATTATCTCCACCTGCTCCACCCAGTTCCTTTGGGAAAGGAATTCCCATAAAACCAAAACGAGCCATTTTCTTAACTGTTTCTACCGGGAAAAATTCTTTTTCGTCGACTTCTTTAGCAAGAGGCTTTACTTCTTTTTCAGCAAAGTCTTTGTACATTGTTGATAATAGTTTATGTTCTTTAGTTAATTGGAAGTCCATTTTTTACCTCGCATTCCAGTGATTCCCTGATTTCTGCATTTAGCAGCGAGAGCTTAAAAAGATTTATTCAAATTAGCTGGCTCTCGCCTTTAATGATTGGATTTTGTAGCTATGTCGCTGTTTTTCTTTTGGAACAACACAGGTTCCAACTGCTTTACATACAACTATTGGTTCATCAAGAACGTCTGCAGCAGAATCATTAATCTCCTTAAGTGGAGCTATTACTTTCCGCGCTTCAAAAACCATTTTTCTGGAGGAGTTTCCCTTTTGTACGATCTCGCCGGAAGCTTCAATATAGTCTCCAGCGTAAACTGGGGCTAAAAATTCAACTTTTTCATAGCCAGCAAAAAGTCCTTCGTCTCCATCATTTATTATTAATAATTCCGTTGCCACATCGCCAAATAGCTGAAGCATTTTTGCTCCGTCAACAAGATTTCCGCCATAATGTGCGTCTGCACAACTCATTCGCAGCCTGATTTTAGCTTTTTCCATTTTATTCACCTGAATTTTCTAGTTTCTGGTTTCAACCATTAATGTGGCTTCTCCATCTACAACTCGCTTATCTCCGACATAGCAGGTGGTTCTAAGGGTTACGAATTTTTTTTCAGGAACAGTTCCCGTGACTTCAACTCTTGCAACAACAGTGTCGCCGACTCGAACAGGGGCCTTAAATTTAAGACTCTGGGAAACATAAATACACCCAGGTCCCGGAAGCTTTGTTCCAAGAACAGTAGAAACAAAGGCAGCCGACAGCATTCCATGGGCTATTCGGCCTTCGAACATGGTGCTTTTTGCAAAATCTTCATTTACATGAACCGGGTTAAAATCGCCAGAGATACCTGCAAACATGATAATGTCTGCTTCGGTAACAGTTTTAGCAAAATCAGCTGACATGCCAGGGTTAAGATCTTCGAAATAGTATCCGTGTAAACCGTTGTTCATTCTGTTCTCCTTGATCTGATTGCGAAATATGAGTTCTCGCAATTTGCGCTACCATAAATAGAATGTGATTTTTTTCCCAAACATCTATTCGAGACTCTTGTAAAATAAATCTAGCAATTCATTCTGTCAAGCAAAAAGTGATTATTTTCACTTGTCAACATAGCCATTTTTAAAGACTTTGCACAAACAGCGGCGCAGCATAGTGATTTTTTTCTCAAACAATATTTTTCACAAACTTGAGAAAAACGACTACAATTTTGCTGAAAAATTGCTCACTGTTTTTTTTATTTATCTGGGGTAAAATTTTTATAAAACTGAAAAACGCTTTTGGGGATCTGATTTCATCCAAGATTTCTGTCTATAGTAGGGTAAAACATTTGTGACCAACGAAATTATCCAAGTTCTCATAGCATTTTTCTGCATTTTTCTTAGCTACATACCAACAACAAGTATTTTTTATTGCTTGTGTGGGCACATGCCCGTTGGAGCCTGGAAGCCATCTATAATCTCAATATTGATATGTTTACTGGGAATCTGGCACTTCAAAAGACCATACATCCTCGTTTTCACATTACTTTTAATTCTACTTTACGGGGCATGGGTTATGGAAAGGACATGGACTGATCCACATCTTCACGCTATTCAAAACAGTCTTGTACACTAAGTTTTTACTAAATCTTAGAAATCTTCGAACTTTCTGTATTGCACTTTGTAATGCAGAGTTTTTGCGTGCTATATTTTATTAAACGACATTAAAGCTAGCGAATAAATTCTTTTTAGGGGAAATCATGAGAAAATTCTTTCCAGCAATTGTGTTTTCATTTTTAACATGCATTATCTTTTGTACTGGGTGTGGCAGTATTAGTAAAGAAGATGCGAAGTTAGCCCTTGAAAAAAAAAGATTACAAAACAGCCTTAAAAGCCTTCAAAACACTGGCGAAACAAGGTGATGGCTACAGTCAGATGATGGTAGGGGCAATGTATTTCGGTGGGAACGGCGTTGCCAAGGATAATTATGAGGGCCTGGACTGGTATAAAAAAGCTGCCAAAAGCGGTTATACCGAAGCACAATTTAGACTCGGATCAGTTTTGCTTAGTGGTGTTGGAGGCATTCCAATGGATTCAGCTGAAGGAGAGAAATGGTTGCTAACTGCAGCAGAAAAAGGACACGAAGAAGCTCAAAATTTCCTGGCCCTTTCCTACTCAACCGGAATGGGATTAAAAAAGAATAATGCACAGGCATATTTCTGGTGGACTATTCTTTCAGAACACGGAAAAAACAAAGAGCTAAAAAAGGAAGCAAAAGAACATCTTGGCGATCCAATGAGCTATTCATCGTATGTAACCAAGCTATCATCAAGCGACTACAATGCCATGAATAAAAAAGCCAAAAACTGGAAACCAAAAAACTAAACACGAATTGGTCATTTTCAGGAGATTTTGAAATGGACAAGTTATTAGCGGAAGCCAAAAAAGTTTTGGGCAACTTTAAACTGAATAATGGAAACTGTTTTTTTGCAGGCTCTGTGGCTGCAGCACTAGAGACCTCAAACGGCAATATTTTTACCGGAATTTGTATCGATGTCGCCTGCGGTATTGGTTTTTGCGCTGAACACTCTGCAATAGCTGAAATGCTTAAAAACAGAGAAACCCGAATAATTAAAATACTTGCGATTTCAAAAGATGGCTTTTTGCCCCCCTGCGGTAGATGCAGGGAGCTTATTTCTCAAATAGATAAGAATAATATCGAGACCAAAGTCTACTTATCAGAAAACGAATGCGTAACATTGGATGAGTTGCTTCCAAAACGTTGGCAGCCAAGCTAAGATTTAATTAAACAGAGGGCAATAATGACAAAAAATGATGTTGAAAGCGTTAACCAAAGTTACTCTTACTTCATTTTAGCCAAATTTGCAGGTCTTGGAATTTTTGTTCTAGGACTACTGATTTTTATACAGCTTGCGCCAAGAACCATTTTTCCACTAAGCATTTTAATTTCCATGACTTTTGTCGCCACTTCACTTAAGCAGCTTGGGAAATCAGGAAAATCAGAATTGTCCTGGCTCCCACTGTCCATTATCGCCTGGGGTTTTCTAGACCTCGTTATGGGAATGTTTTATTTCATAGCTTCAGGTATTACTCAAGATTTTTTGGCTCAAATTTCTTTTCGTGCCCCCTGCTGGATTGTATTCGGTCTTTGGCTTGCCTATGTTAGCCACAAAATTGTTAAACAAAAATCTTCAAACAAACCCTTTTCTTTTAGATGCTCAATTGAAAATGCGAAAATTGTTTTTAACCTTTCAACCTTGCTATTAGTTCTTTTGCTTCTTGTTCCCACTCCTCCGCTATTAACGATAGACCTGCCTCCAAATCAAACTCTGACGGTATGGCCATTTTCTGCTGAATTTATGACATTTGATTTATCCGGAGCGGGAAACGGTGTATTAGGAATTTTTTCATTAATACAATCATCCCTTGATAAAGCTTGCTCTCCTGTGTTTTCTTTTCCTTTATTTGGATTGTGGTGGTTTCCAGCATTAATTTTGATAATCCCGATAAGTTTTTCTTTAGTAAAAAAAGATAACTGGAAGGCGTTACGCTTTCTCACTGCAGTTGGTCTTCTATGCTACATCTCGATCCCCATTCAATTTTCTATGCAATACAGGCTTAATGTTTTTGGAAGTAAAAGTATTTTAAGCTTTGGCTACTTTCTTTTGCTAATACCAATATTAATGCAAACCTGGTCGGTTTTTCCTACAAGAGAATCATATATAAAATCACACAATGGTAAAAATAATGATACTAACAGAATAAACAACTTTGCCTTCCCACTTGCACAAACTTTATTGGCTGTTTTTATAGCAATTTCATGGACACTGGCTCAGCCATCTATAATGAAACCACCAATTCAACGACTTATTGAAGCAGCAGAATCAGGTAACACTAAAGATCTTCCTTATTACCTTGAAAAAGTGAAAGGGAGAACAAAAAAATATGGAGTAGAAATGGCTCTCTGTGAGGCCATAGACAAAAATTGCGTATCTCTTTTTGATTGGCTTTTAACCCAAAAGCCAGATTTAAATGTGATTCCTGAAGAGCGCGGAGACATGCCACTCTGGCATTCAATTAGAGCCAATGGAAACTTGGAAATTACCGAAAAATTGCTTAAATCAGGAGCAAATCCCAATATACTTCTTTCAAAAGGAAGCTTTAGCGATACGGCCCTGGGCCTTGCTCTTTCAATGTCTCGCCACCGCCCCTTAAAGAAAAATATGGATTTCTTTAAGATATTAATTGATAACGGAGCAGACCTGAATTCTCCAGTAAATGCCAAAGGAGAATTTCCAGCAGAAGTTATCCTTGGAAACGATGACGCAGAAATAATTCTTACGGAATTTATAAAACATGGAATGAATCCGCTTAAAACTTCTGGAGAAAATCTTTTCTTCAAAGCTTCTTTAGCTCGAAAACCTGAACAGCTAAAAATATTGCAGGCTGCGGGCTTAACATCAGATGCTGTAGACAGAAATGGAAATTCTTTTTTACACCTGGCCATTTTCCGCAACTACGGGGGGGATTTAAGACTTTCAGATATACAAAAAAAATACGCAGAAGATGTTGTAAACAATCAAAATTTGGAGGGAAAAACCCCTCTTCATCTCGCTGTTGAAAGAAATGAACCGCAAATTGTAAAATTATTGCTAAAGTATGGAGCAAACCCCGAAATAAAAGACAAAAAAGGTTTAACTCCTGAACAGCTTGCCGAAAAAGAGCGATATCTCCGTGTTTTAAAAATAATCCGCAGCTCAAATTAAAATTTTCCAATGATATAGAAATCGGAGTTTAGGATGAACAAAAATCATGTTCTTTGTATTTTAGTCACAATACTTTTTTTCTTCTCGTCTAATGTCACCTTTGCCTATAGGCCATCTCCAAGTCCTTTTTCCAGATGTCAGGAATTTCTTCAACGATTGGTTAGCTTTACTGATGAAGAAACTGATATATCGAAAAAATTTCCTCCCGACTTTCTTAGATATGCCTCTGAAACAGGCATAATCGACAGCGAAGTATTTCTGGAGCAAGCGATAAGAAAAACAAAACATGTGCCTTATTGGCAAAAAGATTGCCAGTATGCAATTGCTCCATGGGCAAGATTTAAAGACTTAAATAAAGGGCATCCCACAGACATATATTGCGTAAAACATGGCTTTTTGGAAAGCGTATACCCGGATCGGCAAAACAAGAAATTAAATGCTGAACAAATAAGAAACTTCTTTTTAAACAAATGTAGAGATTATGGAATCGATGAAAAAACAGCCATAAAGCAAACTCAGCAATTCGATCCCGATCCTGATAACATAGGCCAAATGGGAATCTTGCGCAAAAATTTCCTGAAACTTTACCAGCAAATAGGTTTTGTGGGCTTTTTACTAATCCACCTTGCATTAACATTGGGAATTTGGATAATCTTTCTTCCCTTAAAGGACAATAACTCATTAATTGCAACTGCGGGAATGTGGCTTGGGATTGAGTCTATTTATATGGTTCCTTTCTTTAGTATTTTTCTTGATGGCTGGGGCTCTCGATACATAAGGTTTCCTGGGGAAATCATTGGAGTAATGACCGCAGCCCATTTAATCCTTATCCTTTTTTCGTTTGTGATGATTTTTGTCCAAAAAGCTAACAAAGAACCTCTTTCACCGACCATAATTCTACTATTTGCGTCTTTTATAGGAATACTTGGAATAAACATTATCAGCACTTTGCTTGGTTTCTATATTTTCTTTCTTGTTAGAGCACAATATCGAAAATAGATATGAAATTATCTTCGAAAAGCCCTTATTTTATCTGGTTCAGTAAACTTTTTCCCTTTTTCAAAAATATTTGAAACCTTGCCTCGTTTTTTATCATATACTTTTGACATGAGTGCTAAAAAGAGCATTCACCAATACAAGCAAAAATAGATAAAGATGTTTATTAAGTCAGAGAAGTTACCGGTAAGAAGGTTTTGGAGGGCTAGCAACAGAGGTTTTATTCTCGGTGTTGTACTATTAGTCTGCCTTGTAATGGCTGCATTTATCTTTTCTTTTAACAGCATAGTCAGACAGAGAAACGTTCAGGCTCACCACCTTGCCATAGCTGAAAAAAGCAACTATCTGGCAATTTCAGGCCTTAAGCTCTTCAGCAAGCAATTAAACGCAGACTTTGAAACCACAATAAAGGTAGCTTGCCCCGACTTATTTACCAAAACTGCTGACGAATTAGGTTCTTCAATAGATTTAACCACTTCTTCATCTCTTTGTTCTCAGGTAAAATCCGACTTTCAAAACTTTCTCAATACTATGGATGAGCTAAAAGATGGCTCTGTTATAGGCGGAGGTTTCCCGGTTTGTGAAAAAATGGAAATCAGACTTGAAAAGATCTCTGCTTTAACTCCAGATACAACCGAAGCGCAATTTCAAGCAGGACGTGATCCAATAGAAAAATGCGGTCAGATTGTAATCAAGTGTGCGGTCAGAACCCATGGATTAACAAGAGAAGCTTCTCTTTATCAACAGTTCAGAATTGTAAGTATGATTCCTGGACCATTCGCCCGCTTCACTCTTTTCGTGAGCAAGACCCCTGACCCAAATTCTTACAATTCAATGGGTATCAAATTTGATGGCCAGATTGACTCAACATATGAGCACCTGCCTGCTGACGGCAAAAAATTTACCGGCCCATTGGTTTTGTTCAATGGTACAGACACGGAAGAAATCACCGCCTCTATTCTTGAGCGACCAGACACAAAAGATGATGAGCATTTACGAAATCGAGGCTGGGTTTTTCTTGGAGCTTCTGGACCAGACAATGAAGGCCCGGTTTTCCTGAAAATCCCTTCTGGTTTCAACGACCAAACCGGTGGTCATTTCATGCTTGGATGGCCATCAACATCTGCTATGCCTGTTCTTGCTCCGGAGTTAATCTCCGACGACCTGAACTTTGCTCCAGATTCAGAATTTCCAGGGCATTCCTATAATCTTGGCGGAAAATTTCAAGGCCTTTTCACCTGGGAAGATGGAAACCCTGATGGAGCTGGAGCGAAAAATATCTGGCCCAATCTTACCGCAGGTTCAACATTCACATCTTCTGACCGGGTTTTGTCGGCATCGACCTGGTTGTACCCTTTTGGAAATAAAAAGAAATCATCCAGAACCCTCATGGTTGGCCCGGTTCTCGCTGGATTCCTGAAATACTATTTTATCAGGGGCAACAACGCAGCTGGAGATCCCTACAAAGGCCTGTTTGGGGGAATGTCTGAAACTGATTATACTAGTCTTGCAGGCGGCTCACTTCCTGACATGGCAATGCTTTGGAGCGGAATTTTAAGCCCTGATATTCCAACCGCATCATTTTTTAAAAACAGCTATAACAGTTTTAAACAGATAATGCCATTCAACAGCCTTCCAGACCCGTCACCAACATTACCTTCGAACGGGGTTTCATTCAATTTACTGTTTGATTTTATGAAATACCAGCGAGACTACTATCCCCATCTTGATTCAGCCCCAAGAATTGCTCAGGTTGCTTATTTCGCTAAAAAGTATCTGGTTCCAAGAGCAGATGCCATGAGTTCATGTCCTATAAAGGGGATTCACCCTTTCAACGACATGGGAATTTTCTTTAAAGAAAATGGAGCATATGACCCAAACTATAACCCTGAAAACTGTTATTTTTACGGGGACCTTTCTGAAGTTACCGTTTTCAATTCTAACTTAATTTCTAACAGAATAACCCACATTCTGGACCTGAGTAATTGCACGACCAATGCCGAAGAAGCCGACACTCTGGAAAAGTTTATCTTTGAAAAAGAAGGCTCTGGGGCATCTGCAGTCAATGTGCCCAAAAAATCCGGCATATTTCTCATTAAACGCCGTAGCGGAATTTCTCTTGAGTTTCCGGATGCTCTACTTTTATCTTCCAGGAAGATTAAGGTTACCAGACCGATAATTTTAGTATTTGATAAAGGCAGTCTGAATATCAAATTCGACATTATTTCAAACATTGTAGATAAGGCACCCGAACAACTGATGACCCTTGCACTATCTGAAGGCGATTTCTATTTAACCGGCTCTGGCTTTAACAGAAAGCTTCATGCATACCTTGTTGCAATAAGTAAAGACCGCGGAAGGCTTTTAAAGCCATCATCAGTTATGGCTGGCGGTCCTTCTAAATTTGAAATACATGGAGGCCTTGCACTTAAAGAAATTGGTCTTTACGAATCATCTATGGCCGATCCACTTAACCACATAGGTACAACCATGAAGCATTTTTCTGCAGGCGGAGAAATTCATTACAACAGTAGATTTAACCCATCAGCCCCAACCAGTGACAATTCCAGGATTTTCGCCCTCGAAGGAACTGTCAGTAAATTTGAATTATCGGGGGGCGATTAATGAAATTCAACCATTGTAAAGGCCTTTCGATGGCGGAAATAGTCGTAGCTATTTTTATAATTGGACTTGCTGTCGGCCCATTGATAGCTCTTCTTTCATCGTCAAATAGAATGAGCAATGCATCTATTTACGAAGAAATGGCAGTGCATTATGCCAGAGAGCTTTCAGATCAAATTCTTCGCTATAGCTCAAATATTCCCGAGATTGTTCAGGACGCTAAAACTTTGAGTGGCAGTAGCAGCGTTACTTTTGCAAAAATACTGGCAGACACAGAATTCAATGCAAAACTGGAAAATTATACCACTGGCCCTACCTGCATACCGTTTTCATATAATGGAACCAGGTTAAAAACGCGCATAATTGTTTCTCCTCTTGAAAAGGTTTTCAAAAAACGCCGACTGGAAGTAAAAGAAGTAGACTCTTCGTCAAACTCGGTTCTTAAAACAGGAAAGTTCCAAAAAGTTATCATTACCATTGCGTGGAAAGATCCATCATCTCCCGGTCCTGACCTGAGAGAAGTCAAAATGGGGGTATTAATCAATGAAAACTAACATTGATAGCCGCCGGGCTTTTACTTTTGTAGAGGCTGTTATAGTAACTCTCATCGCATGTGTAATTATGATAGCTATTCAAGCACTGTTTTCCCATGCAATACGTTCAACCGTTAAGGGAACCGACAACCTTGACTCAATAAGGGCTGCAAGCCGTCTTTTTTCTACCCTTCGTGCCGATCTGATTCAGTTAAAAAGCTTCTCTACCAACGGAGCGGTTTCCACAATTGAGTTAAGTGAAAATGAAATCCCAGCAACAGCAACATTTTCATCAATTTTGCAAATAAGTACCAGTATTGCGACCATTACCTACAGTCTGGTCGGAACCCCAGGAAGACAGTCTGTAGAGCGGGCTGTTCAGAAAATTTCTTCTCCAGTTGAAAAAAAGAAATTTGGCGTTCCAAGAATGCGAAGCTTTGAAATAATGTATGTCAGAATAAAAAATCAGATAGGATCAACTCCAAAAGAAACAGGACAGCTGCTTGTAAATATTGTCATTCAATCTGAAAACAAAAACCTTCCCTCAAAAATAGTAAAACTGTCCTCAATTTTCTTCCCTGAGCGTCTTACCGAAAGTGATTGGAACTATCTTGATCTATAATTTATTTTTTTGAAACCTTTTAGAAACTTGTTGCATAGATTGATTAGAATTACAGGAGAAAAAATATGCCATCTGGAATCTTAAGCCAAAAAACCAGAAATTGTGAGTTTTGTATTTTTTTTATGTTTTGCCTGTTAGTTTTTAATTCTCAGGTTTTTGGCCAGCAAACAAATAATCAATCTAATGAAGTTGCAACCCAGACAGAAGCTTTGAGCAAGGTAGCCAACACCAATAATCAGGCCAAAGCTAAAAGTATGAGCAGCAATTCATCTACCTCAAGTGCCCAATCTAGCGGTTACACCCAAAATGACGATACTGCACAATTAGATTCTGCCATCGGAATTTATAACGACAAATACTGTCCACCGGAAAAAACTATAACTGAAATCAACCCCAGCACCTTAAAGCGTTTAGTAGGAAAAGAGCTCATTAAGCGTGTGGACTTAGACAAATACGGCGACATGGTTATGGTCAACGGCAAGGTTTATGTGAAAAAAGAAACAGTTCCAGAGGAGAACCCTGAGCCTCAGAATCCTCAAAGACCCGAAGTCCCCAACTCCAGGAAAGACTTTTTCGGTTCTTTTAATTATGCATGCGAAGAGCTTTCAGATGGGAAGTTCAGAGGTAAATCCAGGGGGAATCAAAAGCCTAAAAACTACATAAAGCTGAGAGCTGCGAGAATGAGCTTCCGCGATAGATTAAATTCAATCAGGCAACTTGAGTATTTTGTCCCGCTGATCAATCTTTCAAGCCCATTTCAGATTAGGGGTAAGAGCAAATCAGGTCCCATAGACTTTGCCACATCCCTGATGCTTAGGAAAACAAGAGTAGCCCCCGGCACCAAATTTGACGATATGCCGTCCCTGCAAAAAATGGACCCAATAGCTTCTTATACGCAACAAAACCAGAATTAATTTTACCAGGAGGAAAAAATGAAGGATTATTTGAAAAAACTGTCTCTTCTACTTGCAGCTCTCATGCTGCCGCTTCTCTTTGCCTGCCCAGTGGGCGCGGAGGAAAATGACAACAGCGGGACATCCGCAATAAATAACGTTGCTCAAAAGGTTATGCCGCCATTATTTGACTATTATGCTCGCATTAAAGCAAGAAGAGCAGAAATTCAAAAGCTCAATAGAAGCTATAATTTTAAGGAAGCTGAAAAACAAGCTAATCAGCTCTTATCTGAAATGAAGCAGTTTAGAATGTCTGTAAAAGATAAAAACGTACTCTCTGCTGACATTATGCGTTCAGAACTGAAACTTGCCTATGAAAAACAGGGTGAATACCAGAAAGCATCCAGCGCTGTTAGACAAGCCGCTGCTCTTAACAAACAGAAAAGCGATGCTCCAGCTCTCCTTAAGCTTCAAACAAAAGTAAAACAACAGGAGCAGTTTTATTCAATAGTTAAGGCTCATGAAACTGACATAGTTGCTCTGCATAAATCCAAGCAGCCACTTCTTAAAGCAAAACTAGCTTTAATAAAAGAATATTCAAATTCCAGCAAAAAGCTTACATCAAAGGATCTTGCTGCACTTCAAAGAAAACTGAAAAAAATTAACGCAAGCCTAAAAAGCATCAACGCCAAAATTACGTCAACGAACCAGGCCTTTTCGAAAGCATCTGATGTGTATAGGAAAAAATATGACGTAGTGCTGAGTGCTCAACAAAATCAAGCTTTCAGAGCAGTAAGATTCGAACGCTGGAAAACTGTCATGGCTAACTTCAGTTTAAGCTCACAAGCAACCAAAGCTATGACCGAACTTGTTGAAAAACATGACGTTTCATGGGACGGCTTGAAATCAAATTTTGAGAAACTTGCTAAAATTCAAAAAAGAATTATGGACCTTCGCAATCGCATGGCGGAGCTGGCAAAAAAATCTCCGTTGACCAAAGCTGATTTAAAAGTTGCTGCAAGCCTGAAAAACCAGATTGAAAGCCTCATCAAAGAAGCTTCTGGCTTATACGAAAAAGTTGAAGATGCTTTCCTGGATCAGAAAACTTTTGGTGATCTGAGTCTTAAAGAAAAATTAGCTTTCATAAAGCTTTTTGCCAACGTCTGGACAACCAATGCCAGAATTGAAAATGCCAAACCAAGCCTGAACGACCTTTATGAGCTAATCGTTAAGAAAGCTGATGAAGAAAGTGACAAGGAAAAACTTAGCGCAGATGAAAAAGCAAAAGCATTTGCAATGCTCGGCGAAACACCTGCTTACAAAATAACCACCAAACTAAAAAATGGCCAGGTTACAACTGCTTTTTACAATGCCAACGGCGTATTTATTGGTCAGAAGGTTTCTAACCAGTCAACCTTCATGAATAAACCATACGAAAAATGGTATGACAAAAATCAGCGGGAGATAAAAACGCCAAACGAAGGGCCAATAAGAATTTCAAATAATGACAGAATGTATGGAATCCTGGCAGACATCTTCAAAGCTTTCCCAGCATATAAAATGGAACTCTACTTTGATGGGTTCATCAAAACTATCTATTATTCAAAAGATGGAACAGTTATTGGTCATTCTATTCAGAAAAAGGGCCAAAACCAGCCTTATTACTTTGATAGATACGGAAGAGCTATTCAGGATATACCAGATCAGCCAACTCCAAAAACAGATGTTTCCGGAGAAGGTGTAATCATGAATCTGGAAGGCGTCCAATGGCTTATTAGGAGCGGAAGAAACATTTATGAACCAATCAACCTTCCTGCCAGATTCCGGGTGAACCAGCTTGAAGTTAAATTTGCAGGTAATTTCCTTATTTATGCGACCACAAAACAAGCCGATACTTCATCTGAAAACATAGATCAATCGCCCAATGGAACAGCAGATTCAAATAAAAGAATCATGATTGGCATTCCTACAGGAAACTATCCTAAGATATCTTTAACTGACATCAGTGCCCCTCAGCTCCCTGACGAGCCTTATATCAGAGATAATATTCTTGCTACCCCTACAAAGATCATGGAAGAGAACATTGAAAATCAGGATCAGCCTGCCAATTTGATGAACTCATTCTAAAAAAATTCAATGGGCAGAAGGCTAACAGCCTTCTGCCCGGTTCTTTAAATGGTAATAAATGATGAGGCAATTAAACACGAGAATCAGCTAATCCACCAAACGCTTGCTGGAAGAACCGATTCTTTCAAACCACTGGTTCAAAATTACTGGAACCGGGCATTTCAAATAATTCTGAAATTTGTAAAAAATGAAGAAACTGCCGCAGACATTTGCCAGGAAACCTTTGTTACAGCCTTTTCAAAGTTAAATCAGTTCAAAATTGGAAATAGATTTTCGCCATGGCTGTTCAAAATAGCCTCAAATAAATCCCTTGAGTATTTAAGATCAAATAAAAGAAAAAATGAAATTTCATTCGATTTGTCAGATTTGCCAGACTTAGCCCCAGGCCCCCATAAAAGTCTTCACGAAAAAGAGCTTCTGGATTCGTGTATAGACAGATTACCAGTAGATTATCAAATTCTTTTCGTTCTCAGGCATGGAATGGAGCTTTCTTACGATGAAATGGCCTTTATCCTGGACCTTCCAGTTGGCACTGTTAAAGTTGCGCTTTTCAGAATTAGAAATTTATTAAAACAACACTTTTTTTCAATAGAAAATCAGGAATTAACCCTTCTACAGGGGGAAAATCAATGAGCAATAAATGCCCCGACAAAAATATTCTTCAGGAATTTCTGGATAATCCAAAATCCAGCGAAATTTCAGCTGAATTAAGAAAACACATTGAATCATGCCCTAATTGCAAAGCTGAATTGACCGCTTTTTCAGCACTTTTTTCTAATTTAAATAGAATTTCTACGACTCCCTGCCAAACAGATATTTCTTCCAGGGTTTCTTCGGTTATGGCGGCTATTAATTTGTCACCGCAAAGAATTTCATCTTCTGAAAAAGGTTCAACAATTTCAAACCTGTTAAAGAATTTCAATTTTAAATTTGCTTTTGCCGGGCTTACAGTAATTTTATTGCTTTTTATCGCATCCTTTTATGCAAATAAAACAAACCTTCAGCAAAATACCAAACACAGGGTTACAAGCTCTTTCAATCTAGAAAAAAATAAGGTAACTCCACTGATTTCTTCAGATGAATCGTTCATCGAATCAGCTGGACAAAAACTTGCATTGACTTCTATTAACCAGATTGAGCTAAAAAAAGAATATAAGCTTTCTAACGGCCTTTCACTGGCAATAAGATCAGGGGAAAATCGATTTAAACTAAAATCTGCCGCTAGATTCAGTTTTTCAAACTCAACCATTCAACTTGACGAAGGTGATCTACTCTGCGAAATGAATGGCCCTCACGATGGCTTTATGGTAATTACTCCTTTTGCCAGCGTCTCTACTTTGGGAACGGATTTTGAAGTTTCAATAAAAGACTGGGGCCTTAAAGTTAAGTTAAATTCCGGAAAAATATTGCTTAAAACAAAAGCCGGGATGGAAAGAAAGCTTTTAAAACCAGAAACCATTTATATTTCAACTCAGGGAAGTTTTTCTACCAGTATTCCACAACCAGAAACGGGGCTTCCTGCCAACAATTTGCCTGATAGGAGCACCAACCCTATCAGACCTGAAAAAAACAATTCAGAGGGCACTGAACCAAAAAGCCTTGAGGAATCTTTTTGATTATAAATTCTATTCGAATTTTTTCCAGGTATGTGTCTTTAAACCTTTTTAAGCTTAGAGTAAAAAAATTTCGTTAAAAAAGGCTTTCATTGCCTCCCATGATCTGCTTGCTGCTTTTTCGTTGTAAGCTGCACCACGAGAATTGTCTGTTCCGGCTCCCTTGTTTGTAAAGCTGTGCACAGCATTTCCATATTGAACTAATTGCCAATCAACCTTAGTTGCTCGCATCTCCGAGATAAAATCCAGTCTTTCTTTTTCTGAAACGTGCGGGTCATCAGCCCCATGCAAAACCAGAACCTTACACTTTATATTTTTTGCTTCTTCTGCATTAGAACTATCTAATCCGCCATGAAAACTGACAACTCCGTCGAGTTTATATCCACTTCTAGCTAGCTCTAATACTGTTGTTCCACCAAAACAATACCCAATGGCACCTATTTTAGAGGAATCTACAAGCGGTTGCTTTTTGAGCTGCTCCAAACCAGCAAGCACTTTTGACCGCAAGAGCTGTCGATCTTTCTTATAGCTACCTGCCACTTTAGCCGCTTCCTGATTAGATGATGGGCGAACACCTTTGCCATATATATCTGCTGCAAAAGCTATATAACCTAGCTTTGCAAGCTCACGACCACTTTGCATAACATGATCGCCGATTCCTTTCCATTCGTGAACAATTAAAATTCCAGAGCGAAGCTTTGTGTTTGTGTCATCGAAAAAAACAAAACCTTGATGAACAATTCCATCAATTTTATATTCAACTTCTTTTTCCAGAATTGCTGCTCCTAATGGGCTCAATAAAACAAGAAGCAGAACTAGAGTAAGCATGTAATTTTTCATGGTTTGTCCTCCACAAATCGATCTTTTATATTTTAAAAAGATACTTGATCATTTTAAGAATGCAAGGACATGAAAACTTATTATGGTGCAGTTATTAAAGCCAATTCCTGCGTCTGAAAAACTTAAGCATGCCAAGAGTTACTAAAATAAAAACTCCCCACATTATAAAATAACTGTATTGATATTTTAGCTCTGGAACATACTCAAAGTTAGTTCCATAAATCCCGGCAATAAAAGTTAATGGAATAAAAATGGCTGAAAAAATTGTAAGAACTTTCATTATTTCGTTGAGACGGTTTCCGACTCCTGTGTTATAGATGTTCAGATGGTCAGACAGCATTTCTCTATAGGTATCGATTGAATCAATCGCCTGGCTGGCAAGATCCAGGAGGTCCTTTAGAAATGGTACAGTTTCTTCGTGAATCAGGTCTGAATCAATTCTTGAAAGCTGAAGCATAAACTCTCTGGCAGGGCGAACAGTTTTGCGTAGATAATTCATTTCGCGCTTGTAATTGTTTATTTTTGTGAGAACATCCTGAGTTGGGTTTTCCAGTATCTCATTTTCAATATCCTCAATCTGCTCGCCGAGCCTTTCAATTATGAGGATATAATTGTCCACAATAGTGTCTAGGAGTGCATAGGCCAGGTAATCAATGCCAACTTTGCGAATTCTTCCCTTTTGCTTTCTAATTCGTTCTCTAACAGGCTCAAAAACATCACCTGGCCGTTCCTGGAAGGTAATAATGAATGATTTCCCCATAATCATGCTTAACTGCTCACTACGAATCTCCCCGACAGATTCATCGTAGTGCATCATTTTTAGAACAAAAAACAAGTAGTCGTCATGCTCTTCCATTTTTGGTCTTTGCCCGGTGTTCACAATATCTTCCATTACCAGCGCGTGAAGTCCAAAACCTTCTCCAATCCGCCTTATCAAATCCGTATCGTGCAGTCCGTTAATATTTAACCAGGTAACTGTATCAGTTTCTTTGTAATCAAGACTTTGCTTTATATCTTTTAGCTCTTGCTCATTCAATGTTTCATGGTCATAGTCAATTACGCGAACCGTCGCCTCATCAACCTTCTTTTCGCCAATAAAAACAAGTTCACCTGGAACCTGCCCAATTGCTGCCTGCTTGTTTTTGAGAAACCTTGCCATGAAAATCCTCCTGCTCAAAATCCTTATCACACATGCTCATTGTGCTTCTGTGAATGAAAAAACTCAACCTCTATAAATCTGGGTTTTAAATTACCCTGATTCGCTTTATTTTTCTGCCACCTGGAGTCTGGCGAAAAAGCACTAATTTAGGTATAATCAGTACATTAACTAACATTTTGGAGTTTAAATGTTGAAAACAAAATCAGCTTTGTTGCTAATTGTATTCTCTATATTATGCGTTAGCACTACGCTTGCATCGTCGTTAGGCGATTTAATGAATAGTGCTTCTAAAGATTTTAAATCTTCCTTTGGGCAGATGGAAAAGGTTTTCCCAGAAAAATATGATGAAATTCTTTCAAGACTTTATCGCCCGGAAGACCGCATAGTCTATATTTTCAGAGAAATGACTGTGGCACAATTTAATCAAAGCCAGAAAAAAGAAACCATGCTTAATGGCTATCTAAAGAAAGCTTTGAATAGATATTGGCTCCTTGAAAGCAACGAATTTAAGAAAGTGTTCCTCGCAGACTCTGCCTATTACCAGAAGCGAGCCAAAAAATATCTGGCCAAGCTGCCAAGTAACTATGATCAAGCAGCTTTTTACTTCCTTTTTGATTCACTTTCAAAAGACATACCTTCATTAGCTCCTTTTACCAAATCTTCTGCTAATGCCCTGGATTGCCTGAAAGACATCAAACATCAGCAGGCCTACGCCCTCGCAATCGAAAATAGTAAGGATTTTTACAGAAAAATCCCCCTTATCTTCAAAAAAATTCAAAAAATTGAGGATAAAATTGACGCTTTTATAGAAAAGCTTCAGCAAAAGTTCCTACTGGAAAAAATGATCCTGGCCTGCGATCATCTCATTCCCCAAAAAGACGGCAAAATGAAAAGCATTCTTACAAATTTAAAAAGCAGACTTGGCAAAAGGCTTTTAGACAAAATTATCTCCAACCTGGAGGTTCAACTTGAAACAGGCCTTGAGAGCGATGCTGTGACTGGGATAATGAAATCATCCATGGGTGTCATGGTTTCTCAAACCCTCTACCAAGGTAGAATTAGAACCTTTATTAAAGAATTGCAGAAAGCAGAAAATATCAAGCAGCTCAATTGCTACCTTGAGATAATGAGTAAAGTTAAAAACAGTTTTGGAGCACTCAAAAGCAAGATTAGTGATCCACGATCAAAAGAGACTCTCGATAAGATGAGCAAAAACTTTGAGAATATCAGCGTGATCATGAAATTGAAGCTGAGAAACCAGAACCAGGAAAGCAACGAATTCAAATCAATAACCAGCCAATTCGAGCAAATGATCAATACAGATGAATCAAATTGCCTTATTGAAAGCGAGTAAAAACATTATTTGAGCCTTTTATAAAATAGCTTCCAAAATGTAAAAAAGTTAAAAACAAAAAAGCCACAGGACAAAGCCTGTGGCTTTTTTGCAGTCTATTTTAATTCGCGTCTATGATTTCAAGAACCTTTTCATTGAAGTTTTTATAATCTTCGATCATCTTTTCTACGTGTAATCGCCCCTTATCAGTAGCCCGATAATATTTTCGGGCTGGCCCTTCATCAGATTCCTTTATGTAATTTACAAAGTATTCTTCTTTCTTTAACCTTGCTAACAAAGGATAAACAGTACCTTTGGAAATATCCATTTTCTGAGACACTGCCTGAATAATTTCATATCCGTAGCAGTCCTTCTGAGTAATCAAAGCAAGAATGCACATCTCAAGTACACCTTTTCGGAATTGACTATTCATTCGCAGACTCCATCTTTTTAATTTTCAGGTCGCCTGAAACAGTCTTTCCCTCGATTTTAAACAGGCCCTCTCCTGAGCACTGACAATCGACTTTTACCGAACCAAATTTTCTTTTTACAGAATCTTCCGGGAAAGAAAAGTCTGTTTTCATATCGCCAGAAACACTTTTAAACAGAACTTTTATAGCACTTTTTCCCTGGAGTTTTACATTTACATCCCCTGAAACAGTTTTAAATTTCAATTCTTCGGGCTGATTTAAAAAACAGGTTTTGATATCACCGCTGGTAGATTCAAATTTGATAACCGATATCTTAGTATTTTGAGCTTTAAAATCACCAGAAACAGAGTTAAACACAAGATTGTGGCATGAAACTTCTTCAGATTTGCATCCGCCGGAGACTGTGCGCAAAATAAGATCATTCTTAAGAAGAACATTTTTGTTTAAAATTTCTCCGCTGACGGACTTAAAGTTAAGTGAAGACAGATTCTCAGGCAATTCCAATAGATTTCCTGAAATTGTTTCAACTCTTACATCGCCAGTAAAATTCTCTGGTACAAAAATTGTCATTAACCCATTTAAACTGGCACTTTTTTGATTTTGCCAGTTAATAAAGAAGCCAATAGTCTGGTTTTCCCCGTTGTATTTGTATTCCAATTTCAGGGGAAACTCTGGATTTGTTTTTGCAACGCCTTTTAATTCTGCTCTGAACATTTTTTCCTGAGTTCTGATAATCTTCACATCAGTGCTTTTGCAATATAGAACTTCAAGTTTTTCTGCAGTAGAGATTTCAGAATCTATAGCAAGATCAACATCCATTTTTTCCCTGATAAAGGCACCGCTAAGGCCATCAAAATTGATATTTGAAGCAAAGTCCTCTAATTTTTTAAAAATTTTGGAGAATAGCTGTTTGCCTGAACTTTTGGTTTCATTAGATTCAGCCCCCTTTTCACCCTGGAAATAATTCAAAGCAATCTCTTCAGGATTACCAAGTTCTTCTGCCGCCTGCTCTTCAGTTTTTCCTTCGGCCACCGCATTGGCAAAATACTCTTCGTAATCATAGATTACTTCTTTTTTTTCTTCCCAGTTCATGCCGCCAAGGGCCTTATCAAGTCTATTTAGAAATTCACTTTTGTTCATAACAACTCTCCCCAAAGTTTGATAAATTATAAATATCACATACTAGTTTGTATTGCAAGCTAGTATGTGATATTTGCATAAATCGTTTTTTTCTCACCAGAACCCTTGTCTAGAAAAAGGCTTAACAGCCTTGAACAAGTCTTTTTTCTAAGCTATTGTTAGATAAATACAATCTGTTTTATCATTTTTTTTACTTTCTGGAATAACTACAGAAGATTATTCGGATTTGAGTATTCCACTGGCAAACGATTTATAATCAAAATGAAATGGAAAACGTAAAAAAGCATCTTGAGATATAGAAATATGGAACTAAACCAAAAAACCAGCTTTATTATAGAAAAATTAAAGAAATCCAACCTCTGGCAGCCAGTGGATGAAAAGCTTTTCCCATTATTAAATGAAATCAATGCTCTTTCAGGATTAACTACTGACGTCTCATGCGAAGGGCACGGAACAAGTTACCCATATATTTTTTTCACAGTTGATGGAAGTGAAGCTTCATTTTTAAGCATTGGCATTCTTGTTCAGGCACTTAGACAATCTGGTTGGCTTGTTTCTGCAAGCAATGTTTCTTCAGCAATGTATTTTGTTATTTCTCCCATAGAAGCCATCGCGAATTTGGAAAGTTCACAAAGTATGATTAAAATTCCAATTCCGGAAAGCCAAAGAGAAAAATGGCTCAACTTTGACTTCAGTTTATTGGCTAAAGCAATAAAAAAAGCCAGAAAGATGCCACAAATAACGTTAAGAAAACCACTTTTTAAGATGCCTGACAGTTGCTGAGGGATAATTAGCATCGGTATTTTCGGCTCTGCTCCCTGCGGGAGTTTCCATTGAATTTATTGCAGGTGATAATTATATAAACTGCTTAAAGCTTTCTTTCTTTGACCAGAAGGGCGAAAAAGTCTTTATTAATACTGGCTGGGGTTGGAGCTATGAGGCTTTGAGAGTTTGCGCAGATTTTATTGAGCAGCGCCAACGGGACCCTTTCCAGAGAGAGGATTGAAGGAATTAAGATGCTTTTTTAGCAGCTCAGACGCAAAACTCTTTACACGTCTAAGTTCGTCTTTATCATAGCTAAATGCCAGTTTCTGACTTACCTGATCTGCAACTTCATGGAAAAAATCAAACATTTGCAGAAGTTTTTCTCCCATGTCTTTAAATTCGCCATTTGCATATACCGCAGCCAGCTTTTGCATGTGGGCTTCTGAGAGAAATCTCTTAAAATATTTGTCTGCTTTTCCGGTGGAAACTGAAAAATCAGTATCAACACCAACTTTCCAGCGAAGCATTTTCTTGAGCATATTCATTTGATATAGATCCATAAAGGTTTTTGCATAGCATAGCTCTTCTCTGCAAATGCCTTTTACCACATAAAGTGAAATCCACAAAAATTCGTTCACTGTGTCTCTAAATTCTTTTTCAGAAGGCTTTTTCACATTAAAGACATCTGTGCAGTAAACATCAACCAGAGCTTCATTGTTGTCTTTGTTCAACAATACTCTTCTGTGCTCCTTTTCTGAGGAGAAGCTGGCTATATTTTTCTCATCAACAATGGTCAAATCAATTCTTACCCCGTCTGCAAACTGCATCAGATAAGCAAATGGTTCGTTTCCGTTGTAATCATACGGGCGATTGTACCAATCTTCGGGCATCTGCATGATAAGGATTTCGCCAAAACATTTAGGCCAATCTTTCTCCGCTAGAAATGATTGAATATTTCTTACGACAAAAGCGATGTCATAATCACAAAATTCATCCTGCGTAGAATCAGGATTAGCTCTTGAACCATTTAAAACGACCGCTCTGATGCTCTCATCATGACCAGCTCTTTGGAGAATAAGTTCCATTATTTCGTTTTCATTTCTCATATTGCCAGCCCCGTCATTATTTCCGTGTTTGATTACTTTTTGGACTTTCCAGTTGCTGTAGTTCTTTTGCGGAAGACATCATATTTGCGATAGTTTCATCTGCATCTTTTCTCTCTTTTTGCGCCATACCTGGTAAGAGAATTCCAAAACAAAAAGCCCACACAAAAAAAGGAACAATCATTCCCCCCATTGCAGCAACATTTAGCAGGGTTAACATTGCCGTAAGCAGACCGAGGATTCCTCCACCCGCTCCATAGATCTTTGATCTTTTAACTCGCTCTTCTATTGGGGAATAATCTGCTTTCCAAAAGATTGTCAGCCCTTCCTGCGCCTTCTCAAATGTAATTCTGAGAGAGGATACTTTTGAGCCAAGATTACCGCTTGAGAAATGAAGCAATATCTCTTTTTCAGATACGGTTTCAAGCTTTGTTCCAGTTGGAGACTGACCCAACACCCAGGTAACCACCTTTTGCTTTATTTCATTGAAATCACCAGTGAGAGTAATGGCTTTCCGCTTTAACTTTAGCTCGTCCATCGCCCGTTGCAGAATGTCCTGCGGCAATCCTAATCGCTCCCCAGTTTTTGCCAGATCCTCGAACGAAAAAGACTGTTCATTTTCGGCAGTAGCCCTTCTGGCCAATTCCATTTCTGTGGCTCTCTTTATGATCTCAGAAAATTCTGCCTGACTGTAATTCACAGATCGATCAGACGTTCTATCAAACTGCGTTACTTCTTCAATCTCATCATTGGTGGAAAAATTATCCCAATCGTCGTTTTCAGTCTGCTCACCTGAATTTTGAGGTCTATGTTTTTCAAGTTCCATTACCACTCCCTAATCCTATAAAAGCCATGTACAACAAAAAACTAAATCCCATATTTATCACTACTCTTGCTTAACTGAAAAAACTGGAAGAGAAAACTCAGCATAATAGTTTATCAAAGGTTGCTCGGCTTCTATTATCAGCTTCCAAGATATCGTTGAATTTTCTTCTAAATGATTATCTGATGAAAATTCTTCTGGGATAATCATTTCTATTGAAACCGATTTATTTTTACTTACCCCGCCCTCTTGTTGTGCTGACAGAACAAACTTTTTAGCAAACAGCTTCTCTATTTTATTTTCAGAAGAATCGAATGATTTTTTTTCACAAAGAATTTCACAATTTACGGTCGGTGTAGATAACTCTTCAGGCAGAAAAGCCTTCAGAAGGACCTTTTGTCCAGGGCATATTGGCACCGTTGGCAATTTCAGATGTATTTTTCGAGATTTAAAAAGTTGAAGATGTTTTCTGGCTGTTTTCAAAAGAATCAACAATCCCGCAATCAGAGAAGCCATAGTAAAAATCCACATAAGGAATGGGATATTTACATTCAGAAATTTTAAAACAAGCGTAAACACTACAAAGATTAAAAAAATTGAGCCAAGCAACCAATCTAAAACAATTAATGCATTTGGATTCGGATTTAATTGATTTCCTTTTAAATCAGGAAATGCCAGCCAGGGTTTATTGGGATTTTCTGAAAGCAGTTTTAACTGATTTTGGCTATCTTTGGAAACATTGCGCATCACAAGAGTTGTCACCAACCCTCCTAATGAAAAAATAACGCCAAAAAAAACGGGAAAACACATTCCAAGATTGATAGCTCTAAAAATAAAAGCTTCAGACTTATCTTTTGGATTAACAAAGATTTGAAGCGGAGAATTATTGTCCTTTGATTTTTTAAGCTTTAAAAACAGGCTGTTTTTTTCTTCAAAATCGAAAGAATCCTCATCTTCAAAAAATATTTTACTCCCTATGAAATCTTCATTTTGCAAACTATAGCTGTATTTACAATCAATTCCATAGATTTTGCGCCCCTTATTGTCCTTCCACTCAGTCATTTCTACGGATTGAATTTTTGCTGGAACTCTAAGCCAATCAGAAGATTCATTGTATTTACAAATCTTTTTTGTACTCCAAAATAAAGTAAAAATTCCCGCCACGAAAAAGATTACTGCTAATGATTTGATTAGCGAACCTTTAATTTGCTTTCCAAGTAAATCATTTGAGTTTATCTGGCTCATATTTTCCCTTTACCAAGATTGTATTGTTTAATTTTACACATAAAATTTGTTAATTTGAAATCCTGAAATATGGGAGTTAGTTGCGAATTATTGATAAATTCTTCATTAAATTCTGCGTAAATTGGCCTATCTAACCAAACAATATTGGCAAAATTGCTTTTACGAAAATAAACAACGCAATCATGGATGCCACGGCAAAAATTATATAGCCTTTGTATTGATTAAAGCCAGAATAAGGTACAATCGCAAATGTCCATTTTCCATTTTCATCAAGTTTAGCAACGGCATTGGATTCGTCATTTGATGGGATGAAATTTGCGTCTACCAGTTTGGCAAAGTTCTGTGCAATTTGGTTCAGGGAAGTGAAAAAGCTCTTCTGACTCTTTGTTACCGCAACAACCCTTCCTGTATTTGTAACCATTACTACCTGGTGGGCCCACCAGTATTTTCCCATGTTCTTCTCTCTTCGTGCAGTTACTGAAACTGCGCAAATATCAGAAAAGTGCGCTACAATTCCACCCCTTTTATACCCAAAAAATCCGAATCTATAGGTAAGGGCTTTTTTTGTTCCATCAAGGATATAGTTTAAATACGATCCTTTATAGCCCATTAAACACCCAATAAATAATACTAGACCAAAAAGCAATGGGGCAAGGGCGACCGCAGATGGCCCCACATAAAAGAACATCCCTCCAGCAAAAGCCACAAATCCTCCAATTGCCATACCCGAAACAAAAACCGGAGTCAAAAATGATTCTGTTTCAAGTTCTAATTGAGCTGGGACATCCCCACCTATTTTAAGAAGAGCCGAAGCCTTTGCCAGTTTGGTATTCTTCAGATTCCACGAGATATCTTTTTGTTCCATCTTAAATCCTATTTCAAAATTAAAATGCCTTTTGCAGGCTCTAATTCGACAATTTGCGCTTTGCCGAAATCAGATAAAGAGCTTTTCGCTTAACAATGGCAGCCAGAGCTATCAGCATCTTTTTGGCCGTCAAGAAATCCGGCTTCTGACTTAAACTTCTTTTTAGTTGGGAGAGAGCCCTTACGGGGCTTTTTATCAAGTTCCCGAACCAAACCCGCCAAAATCTATCCGCGGCGTCTTGCGACACCTCCAAAGACAAGCAATTGCACTTTTCGACAAAGGCTTCATACAAAGAACACAGACTTTCAAGGCTGTTTTGTTCCTTCGATTCTTCAACAAATTCTGCGCGATATGAATTTATGCATTCCTGAACAACTTTTCGCTGCTGTTCATTCTTTCTTGAGGTAATACTCGAATTTACCACACGGGATAAAACCAGCGGTTGAGCCATAACATGCATTTTGCCACGATTTCGTAGTCGATGCCAGAACTCAATATCCTGCGCATAACGGCATTCTGAATCATAACGCAGCCCATTTTTCTTTAAAACTTCAGCTTTTAACAAAACTGAGGTATGAATAAAATAATTCTCAGGAAAAAGCATTCGCCAGCGAAGCAGATCATCGTTAAGATCTTTGTCTGCGGGGAAAAATGGCATCGAAAAATTGCAGTTCTCCCCGGCCTCGTCAATAAAAAGGCAGTTTGTACCTAATAGTAAAATTTCAGGGTTTTCTTCCATGAACCGGGTCTGTTTTTTTAATCTCTCCGGAAGCGAAATATCATCAGAATCCATTCTGGCAATAAACTTGCCCTCGCAAAGTTCAAGCATATTGTTTAAAGAACGTGTCAAGCCTATATTCTCGGGATTTCGAATCAATTTAATTCTGGAATCTTCATAACTGGAAATTATCTCCACGCTTTCATCAGCAGAGCAATCATCGGTTATCAAGAATTCAAAATCTCCGCAATCCTGGTCAAGAATGCTTTCAATCGCAGGACGTAAAAATTTTGCCCCATTGTATACCGACATTATTACACTTACTAAAGGCCTTGCCAAACTTTAAGCCCCCAATTCAGAAACGGGATTCTGCTCCAACCACAGAGCAAGAACCAGCAAACTCCAGGTTTTATAGTCATTTCCGGCAGCGAATTTTGCAACTGCTTCAGGCTCGAGAATAGAATTAATTACAGCTGATTTGCTTTTCAAACAACGTTCAATAACCGGAGCCATTCCTGGCAATTTAAGCCATTCACCAACAGGCGCGCCAAAGCCTTGTTTACCATGACTTTGCACTTTTTTGGGCCAATTCCTTGAATATGCTTTGCGAAGAAGGTATTTAGTCTGCCCCTTTTTAAGCTTCAATGATGAGGGCAATTTCAGGCAAAACTCAGACAATTCCACATCAAGGAAAGGGGCACGAAGCTCTAAACTGTTGGCCATTGCAGCTCGATCGGTTTTAACAAGAATATTGCCCGGCATATAGTTTCCGGAATCAAATCTCATTGCTTCGTTGAGAATATCGCTTCCAGTGATTTCTGGCATTACATCACTATCAACTTTTAATCCCAGACTCATAAGGTCTGAATCCGAGAAATAAACATTCAAATTAGAAATAAGCCTGGAAAAATCCGGGTATTTTCCTTTTAGTGAAATCCCCTGAGCTCTCAAAGAATAATCGAGGTTTTGATCAGCTCCCGCATAGCGCATTGCTTTCGCTACGACCTTCCAGAGAAAAGAGAGTTTTGAATCCAGCGCACTGGCCTTAACTGCTCCCTGCAAAATTCTATAGCGATTATAACCGCCCAGCAGCTCGTCTCCAGCGTCTCCACCCAGCACAACTTTTACGTGTTTTACCGCTTCTTTCGAAATTAGATAGGTGGGAATGTTTGAACTGTCAGCGAATGGCTCATCGTAAATCCCGGTCATCTGCTGCAGAAGCTCTGGAATATCGAAATCCCGGGCAAACAGCTCAGTATGTTCAGTCTGGTATTTGTCGGCAATGGCTCGGGCGAAAGGCAGCTCATTGATGCTATCGCCAAAACCAAAACTGAAGGTTTTCAGCTTCTTACCGGCCTTTGAGGCCGCAGCAACAATTGAGCTGGAATCCAGGCCGCCACTCAAAAAGATTCCAACCGGAACATCAGCCACAAGCTGCTTATCAACGGACTTTTCCAGAAGTCGTTCAAGTTCTGCGGCGGCTTCGTTTTCATCTATTTTCAGGTTTTCATGGGGGATTTCCCAGTAGCTGGAAACAGATAACTGACCATTCTTATACTCCATGCAATGGCCAGGCGGCAGAACCTTGATGTTGGAGTAAATTGTCGTATTCGGGTGCACATACAAATGGCGCAGATAATGATTCAAAGAACTATAACAAAGCTTTGGCTGAATCATCTTCGAAGCAAGAATTGTCTTAATTTCGCTGGCGAAAATCAGCTTCCCACATTCTGTCTGCGCATAATAAAAAGGCTTTTCTCCAAAACGATCGCGAGCACAAAACAGGCTCCGATTTTTTTCATCCCAGATTGCAAATGCAAACATCCCGGGAAGATGCTTCATCATGCTTGTTCCGTGGGCTTTATAGAGGTTTAATACAACCTCGGTGTCTGAACTGGTTCTAAATTGGTAATCCACTGCAAGGCGGTCCATTATGGCTTGATAGCCGTAAATCTCACCATTGAAAGTTATGGCAAGATCCTCGTCTTCGCTCAGCATCGGCTGGTGGCCAGTAGACAAATCAATAATACTCAAGCGAACATGACCAAGAGCGCATTGCTCAAATAGCTTCACCCCGTTTCCATCGGGCCCTCTATGCCCCATGGAATCAACCATTCTTGAAATTGTCTGTTTGTCGTCAGAGTTAATGCCTTGTCCAACGATCCCGGTTATGCCACACATATGCTTCTCCTGCAGAAGGTAAGCAATTATAGCATAAGAGGATCAGAAGAGTTGGAGAAAGGAAAGAATTTTGCTATTGACAGAAAAAAACTCCCCCAGCGCTTCATTTCGGCGCCGGGGGAATTCAGCTTATTCTTACAAAGTTTTAAATTTTGTTTTTTTAGAATGGTCCAGGAATCATTGGAGCATCAAAATCTATGCCTTTAACAAGGGTGTTGTCATCAACAAGCTGGAAAAGCTGATTTTCTGGATCTGCCTGGAGAGAATAAAAAGTTACAGTTGCGTGTGTGTAACCAGGATTCTGCATTTTAAGTTTTGAAGCGATTTCTGGAGCTGTTTTGCCAACATTTGCTTCAAGAGCTTTGCGAATATTGGGGAATTTTTTGGTATAGATTCCAACTTTTTCAGCTTTCTTTTCGCCATTGGCAATTTTACCGAAAACATATCTTACGGTAATGTTTTTTAAGAAGTCACCAGCATAAGGAGCTTTGGTCAAAAAGCTTGAAATATTACTGGAATTGCCAGCAAAAATTACGAAAATCTTGTGTCTTTTAAAGATAAGGCCCTTTTCAACTTCAATTGTCTGAAGCATTTCGCCATTTGGCCAACCTTTAACAAGCTGTTCAATATTAAAAACTTCTCTGCGAAGATCTTTTAATTTTCTTCCTTCAACTATTACATAACCATAAGTAGCAGCCTGAGCGGCCACAGTTACAGCTAGAAGCATCGCAACCATCAACAAACAAAATCTAAGTTTTTTCATTTATTTAGTCCCTCCTGTCGAATATTTTTCTATTGTACAGACTTTCAGTTGATCGCGCAATATCCTGAACAAACTTCTGGTACAAATTCTATCTTTTCATTTCCGAAATATAGGCTGATTTTGAGAAGATTTTGCATTATAATCGTCACAGATAAAATATATAGAAATAGCAAGGCAAGGAAATGCAAATAGACAAATCATTCAAACGCAGCACCATAAAAATTAGGACCAGAACAGTTATTTCCATAACGATTTTTTTCCTTATAGCTCAACTCTTTTTTTCAGGTATTATACGGCTACATGCAGAGACTACTTCTGATGAAAAGGTTGGCTCTGAAACCATAGTCAATTTGCCCATCTTTTTGGCACCAATAGTCTGTGATTTCAGCGAAACAAGCTGTACGGTTAAAATCCCCGAAACCATAGCACAAGGTAATTCGCAAGAATTTCAATTAAGAATCAACTCAGCTCCGATTTTTTCAAAGTCCATGGATAGAGAATTCCATATCACCGATCTTGCTTCCGGGACAGAATATAAAATAGATTATCTAGTTTACGAAGACGGAAACCAGATAGGAGTGTCGTCCACAACAAAAGTCATTACGATTCCGGATGCCCCATCCTTTTTAGCTGGTGGTCAGGTTAACGACAATTCTGTAGATCTTTATTGGTCTGATACGTCTGGAGCATTTGGTTATCACATTTACCGGGACCAGAAAGAACTGATTTCCTCCCATCCGGCCTCTGAAACCTCTACAAATCTGACAAATCTTGTTCCCGGTGACACACTCAACTTACAAATTGTTGCCTTCAACGATGCGGGAGTTTCTGTTTTTTCGGAATCCACAATTATCAAGGTTCCTGCAATTAATCTTGAAATAAGTGAAATAACTCAAACCTCTGCTACCCTCTCCTGGAGCAGCGTAAAAGACGCACTCTCATACGGGATTATTATTTCTGATAGCTTCAACAGTCGAGCCATGATAGGTCCATTGGACGTAAGAACAACATCTTACGTTATAGCTTCTGGTACACCGGGAGAATTCTTTTCAGTCCAGATTGTTGCCAGCATGACAATTGACGATCTGGTTATTTCACGTGAGGTAAGATCACAACTCATTCCAGAAACTCCCATTGAGCCATGGATAAGCAAAGTCGGGAATGAAAAATACCTGCTTAAATGGTTTCCAGTAATGGGAACAGACTATTATAAGGTTTTCATGAATGGGATAAACCCGATTTCTCAGATCCCTGCACCTTGCACCGAAGCCATAATAGAACTTCCCGCGAATTCTGACAGGGAAATTCAGTTATCTGTTATTGCGGCAAACAAATCCGGAGAATCTCCAAATTCTCCACCACTAAAGATTCGCCTGAATTATGATGAATTAATTGAGCTTGAGCAAAAGGAAAAATCCATAATTGCAACAAGCTCAACTCCAATTAGTTTATTAGAAATTGGAGAAACTATTCCAAACTTTTCGTTATTAACCAGCACTGGAAGTGACTTTGATTTTTATCAAAACACAAGCAAGTGTCAGCTATTTATGTTCCTGGAGCCTGGAAACTCTGAAAATGAGAAATCAAAACGAGCTGCAGCAAAATCTCTGATTATTTCAGCCGGAATGGAAGGGCTTCCCATTATCCACATTAAATCTCAGCTTGAAGAGCCAATAATTGGCTCCAAAGAATATCCTTCAGGTTATTACTTTAACAGCCTTAACGATGCAGAAAATCTCGTTGCTGATAAAATTTTTAAAATACAACACCGTCCAACGATTGTTCTGGTGGACAAAAGCCGTAGAGTAGTCGCTATAGACACCGTCAGCTCTCCAGAAAATATGATTCCAAGAATAATGGAAAAAGTTAGCAAACTGGGTTATTGCAACAACTTGGGATGCGTTGTCAGGTATAAGCTAATTACAAATTTCAAGAAACTGCACAAAGAAGAAAATTGAAAACTTCTTCATTAAAATATCTATGTTCAGTACGCAACGAATTAAGTTTAGGCGCTTAGACTAAGGGTTATTGAAAAGTCTGTATTTATGGTATTATTAAGCCATGAGTAACTTTGAAATACGAGATGCGAACATTGATGACTGTACAGCAATTGCAAAAGTGCATATTGACTCGTGGTTTTCCACATATTGTAGAATTCTTCCAATTGATTTTTTAAAGGAAAACAGCAACACACAAAAGTGGGAAGCTATATGGAAGAACGCTCTCGCACAAAAATCCAAAGAGAAAATAATAAAAGTAGCTGAGAGAGACGGTAGAATAAAGGGCTATATAAACTGTAGCAAGACTTTTACTGAAGAGTTAAAAAATGCTGCTGACTTTGAAATTCATGGCCTGTATCTTATAAAGTCTGCTCAAAGAGCAGGATTGGGAAAAGCTCTTTTTCAAGCTGCCGCAAAAGAGCTAGTTGATTTGAATGTTTCTTCGATTGGCTTGTGGGTTTTTAATGAAAACGATGCGGTGTCTTTCTACAAAAAGCTTGGGGGAGAAGAACTCCCAATAAAAGCACCAGTAAAAATACAATCCATTAATTTTCAGAGAAAGTTCTTCATTTGGAAAAATCTGCTAGAAATGCTGTAGGGTTCAAGCTGCTTCAGTAAATCTAATGATTTCACCAACAAAAATCTCATATTTAGTAAAGTCCTTTACAAATATGGTCTTAACTAAGAACGCATGATATAATTTAATCAGATAGAGAAATAAATACGGGGCATATTAATCTGAAGCAATTGTAGTTAAACTTAAAGCCCCTTTAAGGGGTTAGTTGCTTGTCAGATAAATCGGACAACCAGGAAAATTTAAAATTTCGCCGGGACAAGGTTATAGGACTAGGCGAAAAGTCGGTGCGGAAAAACTATTATCCGCAGTTACAAAGCAGAATCCAGGATCTGGAACAGACGAACAGGCTTTTAAATCAACAAATTGCAGAAAGAAAAACGATTGAAGCAGAGCTACGAATCAGTGAAGAGCGCTTTCGCAACTTAACCGAAAACACAACAGACCTTGTCTGGGAGATAGACTCAGACTTTTGTTATTCCTATGTTAGTCCAAAAGTCCTTGAACTTTTGGGATACACCGCAAATGAAGTTGTTGGGCAAAGCTTCTTTAACCTTTTTAACATCGAAAATTCCGATTCAAGGGAGTCGGGCTATTTCAAAGATAGCTTTGAGCAATTCAAACCATTTTCAGGGTTTGAGCGTTCGCTGACTCATAAAGATGGAAGAATCATAACACTGGAAAGCAGCGCCATCCCAATTCTGGACTCAAACAACAGATTATCTGGCTACCGCGGAATTGATAGAGATATAACCGAGAAAAAGAAAAATCTTGCTACCCGAAAGTCACTTGAAGATCAATTACAAAGATCTCAGAAACTTGAATCTCTCGGAACATTAGCTGGTGGAATTGCCCATGATTTCAACAATATTTTAACCCCAATTCTTGGATTTGCTGAACTGGCGCATCTACAGTTACCCGCAGACAGTAAACTAAAACCTGGAATAGAACAAATTGTCCTCGCAGCAGGAAGAGCAAAAGAGCTGGTAAAACAAATTTTAGATTTTTCCCGTCCTTCTCAGAGTGAATTTATTAACTTAAACTTATCAAGCATTGTGAAAGAAGCCCTAAAGCTTCTTAGATCCACGCTGCCAGCCTCCATTAAGATTCATTTCGACATTCAATCAGATGCCGGTATCGTTCTCGCCGATCCAACCAAAATACATCAGGTGATAATGAATCTATGCACCAATGCTTATCACGCAATGAAAGAAAAAGGTGGAGAACTCGCGATTTCGCTGCGTTCTGTTGACATTGAAGCACATGATGCAAAGCTTATTGGAGTCGGCTTAATCGCAGGATCATACGTCAAAATAGAAGTATCGGATACTGGTCATGGCATGAATCGACAAACTGTTGAAAGGATTTTTGATCCATATTTCACCACAAAAAAACCAGGAGAAGGTACTGGCTTAGGTCTGGCGGTAGTTCATGGAATTATAAAAAACCATCAAGGCTATATAAATTGCTATAGCGAAATTCATATTGGAACTTCTTTCCATATTTATCTTCCAAAATCGAATTCCGCTGGCGAACATATTCAAACCACGGAAAATATTTTTATTCCACGTGGTACAGAAAGCATTATGATCGTTGACGATGAAAAACAGATCTGCGACTTCATGATACAGTGCCTGTCAGAATTGGGATATACAGCTACAGCTTTCCAAACCCCTCAAGAAGCTCTTGCTGCTTTTCAATCGGCTCCAGAAAGCTATGACATGGTAATTTCCGACATGACAATGCCTTCATTAAATGGGCTTCAACTATCCAGATTTATCCTTGAAAGAAATCCCGATCTACCAATAATTATTTGTTCCGGATTTAGTGACCTGATAAATGATGAAAAAGCCAAGGTTCTTGGAATAAAAAAATATTTAATGAAACCCATTAGAAGGAAAGATCTGGCGCAAACTGTCAGAAAATTTCTTGATGAAAAAAAAGTGTAATCCAAATCCCGGATTAGTTATTTGAAAGGTTAAATATTACAAATGAAAAAGCTGGTTGTTTTTTATTCACTCGAAGGAAACACTAAACTTATCGCTAAAACAATAGCAGATGAGCTAGGCGCAGATTTGCTTGAGCTTATTCCTGAAAAGGACATTAGCCCAACAGGCTTCATGAGGTTTGTCTGGGGTGGAAAAGCAGCTTTAATGAAAGAGTCCCCGAAGCTAAAACCATTTGAGATTAATCCAGAGAATTATGACTACATTTTCCTCGGCACTCCCGTTTGGGCATTCACTTATGCTCCGCCATTCAATACGTTTTTTAAGCAGTTCAAGCTGACTAATAAAAAAATAGCTCTGTTTTGCTGCCATGGTGGCGGAAAGGGAAAAGTCTTTACGAACCTGAAGAAAGAGCTTTCCAATAATGAGATTACCGGCGAAATAGACTTCATAGATCCACTAAAAAATATTCCAGAAAACTGCCAGAAATCAGCCTTAAGCTGGGCTACCGAATTGATGAAAAAGTAAGCTGTTGTAGTCTTTTAATTTTGTAATTTCTATGGCGGTCACTGCGAAGCTCATTAGTGATTGAAATTGTAAAAAACTGTTTTAAAAAATGTAATCCAAAGCATTTAAACATGAGACTTTGCAACTAAGTCAGTTTAGCAATCCCTTTTCAGATTTGCTTTTTAAAGCTTTTGTATTTGACAGTTCAATTTTCAAAACCTTATACTGAGTCAAATTTTCAAGATTAAGGGTGAGTTGATGACCAAAATAGTAGCAATAAGGCGAGAAGATAAGAACAAATGGGAAAAACGCGTACCATTGGTTCCTGAAGATATCGCTAAACTCAGCAAAGAAAACATTAAAATTTTAGCCCAGCCATCAGACATAAGAATCTATAAAGATTCAGATTATGAAGCTGTTGGAGTAGAGCTGGAAGAAAATATCAGCCATGCCGATCTTGTAATAGGCGTAAAGGAAATGCCAATAAAGCAATTCCGCAAAAATGGCGCTTACATGTTCTTTTCTCACACGATAAAAGGACAACCATATAATATGGATATGCTAAAAAAGCTCATGGAGCTGGAATGCACCCTGATCGATTATGAATGCATAGTTGATAAGAATAATCGCAGACTAGTTTTTTTTGGGCGGCATGCGGGACTTGCAGGCATGATCGACACCTTCCATGCTCTTGGATTAAGGCTAAAATCAGAAGGCATCCCCAATGTGTTTGAGCAAATCCATATGGCATACGAATACAAGAATCTTGATCATGCCAAAGCTGAAATAACTAAAGTTGCAAAGCAAATTAAGGAAAATGGCCTTCCAAAAGGTCTGGCTCCTTTAGTTGTGGGTTTCGCTGGCTATGGAAACGTTTCGATTGGTGCTCAGGAAATTTTTAACCTTTTTCCATATAGAGAGATTACTCCAGAACAGCTACTTTCTGGCGAAGGAAATCAAGAGTCTACAAACGAACTTATAAAAGTTGTTTTCCGCGAAGAACACACTGTTGAACCCAAGAACCCGGAAAAAACATACAATCAAGCGGAATATTTTTCTCATCCAGAGCTTTATAAGTCAAAGTTCACCCCCTTTCTTGAAAAAATCAGCGTTCTTGTTAATTGCATCTTCTGGACAAACAAGTCACCCAGGCTTCTCACTATTGAAAATGCAAAAAGCATTTATTCAAAGCCAGATCCAAAACTTAAAGTCATTGGAGATATTTCCTGCGATATAAAAGGAAGCATTGAATGCACTTATCTTGCCACTCAGCCAGATGAGCCTAATTTTGTTTTCGACATTGATAAAAATGATATCCAGATGGGTGTAATCGGCAAAGGACCAGTGATAATGGCTGTGGATAATCTTCCTTGTGAGATTTCGAAAGCTTCTTCGAATCACTTTTCGAAGGCTCTCACCCCATTCATGGCTGACCTGATGAAATTCGATCCAAAAGCCAACTTCAGTGATACAAATTTCCCTGAACCAATCAAAGAAGCTGTTATTTTGTGGAACGGTGAGCTAACTCCAAAATTTAAATTTATGGAAGAGTTCTTGGACTAGCCACATTAAAACATGCAGAAAAAGGCAGTAAATATTCTTGAAGTTGCCTTGCGTTCGAAACAGGATATACTTTAAGCAAAAGAAGTATTGGAGAAAGTATCGGTGAAAGTCGCAAAATTCCTTCTCTTAGTTTTTATTCTGTCGTTAACGCCAGTCAAAGCCGAAATCTTTTATTCTGATGACCTCAATGGATTTGAGCTTGAACCATCTGTAATTGCCCAATTAGAGGAAAATCTGAAAAAAGAAGATGAAAGTGGTATGGCTACCATCTATATAAATGCTGCAGTGCCTGCCGATTCAGATTTTGATGGAGATAGTGACCTTCTGCTTTCTTATTCTCTACAGGGTATTGGCGGGGGCAACATGTCATTAATGTCGCTGGCCTATTTTGCCAGACAGAGCGGCAATCTAACCTTAAAAGCAGAAATGGAAAATAGCTCCACGGGTACAGGAGTGGGCCGGATAATTGTCCCAACTGGTTTCAAAAACGGGTATTTTGAGTGTGAAACGTTGGAATTTTCAGATAATGACGGAGCGGCGAATCCATCAATTAAAGGAAAAACAAGGTTAGTTTTTGATTCGGAACAACTTCGAGAGATTCCAGTCAACACAAAGTAAGTTTTATAAAATTCAAACAATTGAAAGACATTAGCGCTCATATGACCGAAGAAAAAAATAAAATCAAAATAGCCTTAATAGCTTCGCCGGTTGGATTTAAAGGTGGTACATTCAGACATCTGCTGAACTGGTGCCGCTTTTTTGATCAAAGAAAAATAGAAATAGCGCTTTTTTGTAGCTGGGCAAGCGAAGAAGACAAGGCTCAAGCTGATAGCTTTTTTAAAGAAATAGAGGGAATACAGTATTTCTCAAATAACTGGCTTCATCCCATATCAAACTGGCTAAAATTCGGAATATCAGAAATTTCTAATGCGTTAAACCATTTTAAGCCAGACGTAATTCATACTATTTTTATCCAACCCGACATCTTAATGTCTATTCTTTCGGCCAGAATCGGGTCACCAGCACACGTAAGTTCGTGGGAAGGAGCTTTGGTCGGGAAAAAGTTTCACAGCAAGCTTGGGCAAGCTCTTTATTCAATTGCCTATAAATTTATGCAGAACAAAATTTCAGCTGTTATTTCAATCTCAGATGCCACTGCAAAAGAAAACTGCGTTGATTATGACGTACCAATAAGTAAAGTTAAGACAATACATAGCGGATTGGATCTCAGTAAATTTGGTAACATTAAATCCGAATTCTCTGAAGCTCCAGTTGTTGGTTTAGTTAGCAGACTAACTGCAGAAAAAGAAGTTGAACTTTTTGTTCGCGCCATCCCGGAAGTTTTACAAACGCATCCAAATACCAGATTTGAGATCATTGGTGATGGACCAGACAGAAGCAAGCTTGAAAGCCTTGCAAAAGAGCTGGAGTTAACCTCAAATCTAACATTTAAAGGCTGGTGTCAAAACGTTTCAGAGGTTTTACCAACTTTAGATATATTTGTTTTTACGTCAAGCGGAGAGGGTCTTCCCTGGTGCATCCTGGAGGCCCAGGCCAGTGGTGTCCCATTAATCGCTTCTTCTGTTGGTGGAATCCCTGAAGTAATTACCAACAATTCAAATGGTCTGCTTGCTGAAACAAATTCACCTGAATGTTTTGCCAGCTGCATAAAAAAACTTTTAAGCAACCCAAAACTTGCAATGGAAATGGCTCAAAATGGCAGAAAGAAGATTGAAAATCATTTTACTATACAGAGAGAAGTGTCTGACATCACAAACCTGTATCTAAAGCTGATTAATAAAAGTCAGACCTGATTTTCCCCGGTTAAAAACCTCAATTTCCTCTGAGAGATTCGCCCAAAAATTTATCAGCACTATCACCAAGTCTTTCCCGAGCCTTATCAGTCTCTTTGGCAATTCTCTCTATTTCAACTTTTAACCGATTGATGTCTTCTTCAACATAATTAATCTGATCAAGCTTCAGTTTCATATCATCAATATATCTTTTCGATTCAGCGATCTGCTCATCCACAATTCTGATGTTGTTGAAATTGTTCAAACAAGCAAAAATCACAATAAATAAAGCAATGGCTATTGGGGCAATCTTCATTCTAATTCCGCCTTTATCTTCTTTAAAACTGCTTTTTTATAAGCATCTAGTTTAGATTGCGCCTCTCTCCGTTTAATTGTGAGCGAATCTCTTTCATCCAGGCATCTAGATTTCTTCTTGAACTCATCTTTCAGTAGAGCTATTTCAGAAGAAATTTTCTCCAGTTCCAGTTTCTTTTTAGCCAGTTCTTTCCTGGCAAACCCCAGTGAAATTGTCGAAACAATTAAAATAACTGTTAATAAAATTCGCAAAATTTTCTCTCCCACCATGTCACAGATTTAAGTTCTCAGGTTTCAAATAGCATGTTTTGCTTAGGAATTTCAATTCTCCATTTCTTAACATCTCTGAATGAACAAACCAAATTCCTTTTCCCGCATTCCTGCGTAAACAAGTTTTTTAACTGGCGATAATTCTGACACTGGGCGCTATAGCTATCGCCAAACTCTGCTTCATATTTTTCCCTGACTCCCGGGAAACGTCTATCCAGCTCTCGAAAATAATACTCTCTCTGCTGGTCTCTCAATGTCATCCCAAAACCCGGAACAATGTATTGTGCTCCATTTTCTGCAGCCAGCTCCACAATCTTTGCAATTTTGTCTTCTGAGTCTTCTATAAAGGGAAGGATCGGCATCATTGCTACCCCAACGTAAATTCCAGCCATAGCAAGATGCTTCATTGCAGCCAGTCGTCGTGAAGAACAAGGGGCAAATGGTTCTATGCTCATACTTAAGTCATCATCTGGAGTCGTTATAGTAAAGGTTACATTTACAAAAGTTCTTGCTGCAATTTTTTTTAGCATATCCAAATCTCTCAAAATTAGATCACTTTTGGTATGAACGTGAACGGGAAAACAAAAGTCACTGATAAGTGACAAAGCCATTCTGGTAAAGCCCAAATCCTTTTCTGACAATGTATAGGGGTCAGACATTGAACCTGTGCCGATTATTCCTTTGATCCTTTTTTTGCCCAACTCTTCTTCGAGTAAATCCAGAGTATTTTCTTTGATAGTTATCGTGTCAAAATCCTCAATCTGGTAGCAACGACTTCTGGAATCACAGTAGATACAACCGTGCTCGCAACCACGATAAATATTCATTCTATATTTATGGCCGAACCAATCTTCCTCTGGATTACATGAAAGTAAAATTTTTCTGGCTTTAGTAGTTCTAATTTCCATTGGGCTAAATCAAAAAAGGGGCTTTGCAGCCCCTTTTAAAAACATATCTGGTTTATTTTCTTGCAGCGTTTTCAACAAACTTTTCTACACGCTTAAGTATTCTGGCCGCTTCCTGATCATTTTCATGAAGCACCCTGTGTCTTAAAGCCTCACGAAGGGGCTTTAAGTTTTTGGTAATTGCAAGAACGTATGGATACCATCGCTTTGGTAAAGCTTCGACTCTATCCAGTGACATTTCGGTCCTTACTAATTCACCATTCTTTACCCCTCTACACAGGAGGTTTTGAATTTTGTTAATTACCATTCTCAAAATATTTGCCTGATTTTTTTTCTGAGTAGAAGTTAAACTATTTTTCATTTCTTCGAGAGAAATGTGTAGTCTTTCTACGTAATCAAGCAACCTTGAAAAATCTTCGACCTTCTCTGGATCGAAAACCCAAATAGTGGGGTTGTTTCTCAAAGGAACAAACTTATTTGGGGAATCTTTGTAAGCAACAGACATCAGCAATGCGTATTTTCCGGCGATCTCAGGAGCTGGTACATTTACAAAACGCATAGATACGTGAGAGTTTGCACCACTTCCCTTAAGATTTGCTGACTCAAGAGTATATCCATTATTGGAAAAACGAAGTTTTTCTTTAGAAGTCGTATCTTTATCGTTTCGAAGAATTGTTACTGTTCCACGATTTAGACCTTCCATCTTCCATCTTGCCGGATACTCAACCCTGATCTTATCAATCCCTTTTCCGTTGGCGAAAATATGTAGTTCACCCATTGAAATTGGCTCTAATGCAAATGGAAGATCTGCAATCTGCATGAAGGCAGCAGCATCACTAAATTTTCCAAAAATTGAATCGAATTCCTTCTTAAACATCTGAGCAATCGCTTTAGAATGAATAACCAGAACATTTTCATCATTAGCTTTATTTCCATTAGTGGAAGCATTCTCAGAGCCAAGAACAACTATTGGATTTTCTCCATCAGGATCAACTACAAAAACCTTGTGATGAAATTTCCCGCGACCAGGAAAAATCTTTACTGGAATTCCTACTTCAGTTAGATGAGAGAATTCTCCATAGGGTCCCGTGCTTCTATATAGCATTCTGTCGAAAATTCCACGGACCTTTACACCGCTTTTGTGTTTTTTAATCAAAAGGTCTCTCAGGTCATCTGCTGTGAAAGCAAATTGCATAAAAAAGACTTCTTCTTTTGCATCTGCTATGGCTTGGGCAATCCTTTTGTTTGGATTGTCTTCTGGAGCAAAATAAACTTCCATGTTAACGCCATCAACGCTTACAACCTGCTTTTTCTTATGCTTTGGTGAAGTTATACCAAATTGGTGTTTTGAGTACATTTCCAGGAATTCTGCTCGATATATCTTTGCCAATGGAACAGAGGTGACCTGAATAGCATTATTTGGATTTCTATAGCTACAAGTATCAGTCAAATTATAGCTACCAGTCCAAACGGTGTTCTTATCTCTTATAGCAAATTTATTGTGCATAAGAGCTGATCTCATGTTGTCTTCAACAACGCTGATTCCAGCTTTCTTTATTCTTGCGACAAATGGATTCATTTCCAGTTTATCAAGTTTGGTAGGATCATTTACCGGATGTGGTGTTAAAGCATCGACATCATCCTGAGTTGCCGGATCCGGCGGAAGGTAATAGTTATTACTGTCTACGACCAATTTCACCTTTACTCCGCGTTTTTTTGCACGAATAAACGCGTCAACAAATGAATCTAAACGGATTTCAAAGAAAGCGCCTTCAATGCTCTCTTTTGCACCGTCAACAAACTTGATAAATTCATCATCAAGACCAACCTCTGCCGGGGTTGAGGGGCCAAAACCCATCTTGATATTGGGAGAAACCTGCGTCATTGGTCTTGAGTTTGCCTCGGTTAGACCAACGCAGAATATTAAAGCAACAGATAATGCATATATATATTTTCGCATTTTCATTCCTTCGCCTTGCTGTACATAGGTGTAAAGTTAAGTATAATGATGAAACAAAAAGCCGCAAGGATTTGGAACAAAAAATCAAAAAAAATTTCAATAAGTCTGACTTTTTCAATTCGTTTATATGAAAAACTAAAGAGTCTTTGCGTTTGTCAGTGACAAAAAAAAATGCGCTTTAAACTTATTACAAAGCGCATTTTTAAGTTTCCGTTTTTTTACTTCTTTTCTTCTTTTTTTCCTGAAGATTTTTCCTCTTCTGGGAAAAGTTTAACGATCATTACTATCAAAACAAGAGTAACAAGCAATAAAACAACATAAAGACCAATACCTTTTTCCCCAAAGGCCTCTTTAACTTGATTGGAAACACTTGATCCACCTGCATGTGCTTCTACCTCTTTAAGTTGAACAGTTACTGGCTCGTTTTTCAACAGCTGATTTTTTATTAGCGCAATATCGTAGGATGGCTTCGCAGCACCAGAATTTCCGCCATACAAGTAATATTGTCCTGCTGTGTCAGCTTGAAAAAAGATGTCCTGAGCTTTATAAAAAGCAACTGCGCCTGAAAATTCAATTGGACTATTATCTCCATGAGGTACAACCGCCTGAAGCTCAGTTTCGCCTTCTGGCAAATTATACAAATTAATTGAGAAAACAGCTTTACCATTAGTCTTACTTTGAAAGCCCTCTTTCTTCCAGCTCTTCCATCCAAGTTTGCCTGGTTGTCGGAGTTTAATTTCAACTGTTCTCTGGAAGATTCCTGATGTGATCAGGTCAATTCTTTGCCATTTATTTGAGGCTCTGGGAAGCTTAAGAGAAACATAAGTAGTATTCTCACTTTTAACATACTCAGGTTTAGCTTCGATTTCTAAGGATCGGATCTCAGTGCTTCCAGCAAAAAATGGAACCTGGAAGTCATCCTTCACAATTCTAAATCCATCAGGATTATTATCCAGAGCCGCATCCTTGTTGAGTTTTAATCGAACCAATCCACCCTTTTCAAGTTCAAAAAGCGCTTTCCATTTATATCCGACCTCATTAAATGGTGCTCCCCTGATAGCACCTTCAGTTTTTATCCCTGTTACATCAGCAGCAGACTGAAAGGCTTTAATATTGCCTGGATAGACTTTTGTAGGAGTAAGCTCATCAAAATACTGCTGAATTATCCCTAAGTCATATTTTGGCTTTCTGGAAGATGGATTGCCACCATAGAGACTATAGGAACCAGATTTTTGTGCGACAAAAAACATGTTTCGAGTGGAATAATAGCCTACGATTTCTTCGATTTCTAACGGCTGATTGCTGCCATTATTATAAACAATCCTAAAGTCGTTCTGGTCGCCAGGGAATCCGGCAAGGCTTACATATATTTTAGTTTCTCCGCTTTCACTATTTTTTGCAGAAAAAGTTCTCCAGGTCTGCCACCCGACCATTCCTGCCTGATGCTTTTCAATAGTTAGCTTGCGCTCAAATACTCCTCTTGCTTTAAGGAATAGAAATGCGGGTCTATTTTCTCCATCAGGTATTTTAGCATTCAAAGTGGAAGTGTTGGTCTGATTGTCATATTCTCTATCAAAAGCGATTTTGATTTCTTTCAGTTCTTTCTGATCAAGAAAAAATGGGACCTGCATTCCATCTTTAACAATTCTAAAACCCTCAGAATCTCCAGATAGAATTGCTTTTTCATTCATACATAGCTTATAAAAGCCAGGATTTTTTATTTCCACTGGTGCCACCCAGGTAAAGCCATTTTCCTGAAATGGCCCCCCGCCAGGTTGCTGATTTAAAGCAACAAAAGCCTCTCCCTGTTGTGAGTTTGTTTCAAATCCTGAAAAAACTTCAACATTAGCATACTGGTCTTTAAGTAGCTTTGGTCGCTGAGCAATTTCGGCTTTTTTATTTGCTCCGGTTAATAATTCGTAAGTTCCAGCTTGGTCTGCTACAAAACGTAATCTTGGCAATCTCAGATTTAATTTTACGGCAACAATATCGCCAAAATAATTATTAGAAGACATTCTTATCGGAAGAAGCTGGTCTTGCCAGCATCGGTTTAGCTGTATTCTAAATCTTTGGGGATTATCCGCATCAGGTTTGGAATTTCCATTCAGAATTCCTTCAAAATGTCTCTCTCCAAGCTTAATTACTTCTCGGCCGACAGTCCATGTTCCTTCAAACAAAGCACCTGTAGTAACATCAACAGATTCAATCCAAATTCCTGACCCGGGAAGATTTACTCCCAATTCCAGCTTTTCATCTCTTAAATTTGTTTCAAAATCTGCGTTTATTGAAACTCTCTCGAAGTCTTTTCCTGGGACTCCTGCCACTACAAATACTTTTTTTACAAAAACAGGAGCTGAAGAAAATGAAGAATCATACCCACTAAAGTATAATCTCAACCGGGAAAACTTTGCAGCAGGAGCCAAATGAATCAAAGCTTCTCCGCCAATTTGAACGGGCTGAATTGCCACATTTTTTTCAATTGTTTTCCACTGATTGTCTGCAAAAACTTCAAAATCTACTTTACCAACAAGGCCGGCAACCGTAGTTCTAATTTGTGAGACAGCTAAATCGCCACTGATTTGCCCTTCCCACATCAAGCGCTTATCATCCAGCAGCTTTACCTGGGAAGAGTTTAAGCTAATTTCCTGAGCATCCGCCCCCTCTCGCCAGAAAAGCTCAAAAGCCCTGGGATTTTTATCCGGTGCAACCAGATTTAAATCCAGATCGATTCCATTTCCTTCGAACCTATCCGGAAGTAAACGGTGCATTTGTGCCGGGAGAACAAGTTCTACAGTTCCAGTGCTGTTTACTGCTACAGCCCCTCTTTTTATCCAGTAGTCCGCTGCCTGAATGGAATTAGCAAAGATCAAAAGAAGCAACACAAGCAGCCAAAGTTTTTTGCTCTTATTTTCAGACATATTAATTTTCTCCAGTTTTTGTCAGGAATCTCTGGTAGAGGTAGGAAACAAGCATCAAAACTATTGCCAGTCCGACAAAGGAGGCAACTCTATACAGCTGACCTAGCGACCAGAGATCCTTAAAGAATATTTTACAAGAAGTTACTATTATGAGTATTAAAGCAGCTTGTCTGGCTCTAACAACTTTCCAGCGAATTCCTGAAGCCAACATTGCAATAGCGTAGATTAGCCAACCAAGGCTATATCCCAACTGATGGGACAGGTCTCCATGGGTAAGAAGGCTAAAGCTTTGCCCTTTTTGCCCAAAAACGCTGGCAATTTCAATATTCATAATTGCAAAAGTCATCAGAGAAAGAATTAACGCCCAAAAAGAGTTCTGTTTAAATGAATCAACCGGCCAGGTATCATCTTCCTTCCTTTTAGTCATCCAGATCAAAACCCCAATACAAACTATGAACAAAGCGGTTGGTTTATTTAGAATCGGGGACATAGCACCAAACTCAGCACTGAACTTGAATGGAAACAAAACCACCCTCATAAATGCCAGCATTACAAGGATTAATCCACCAAGTCTAAATGGTTTATCCAGTCTTTTTGGCCAGAGGAGCATAGCGAGCCCATAAATAATCCAGCCGAAAATTGATGCAACAGCCATATTGGCAGTTTTTTCTCTGAATAACTCAAGAGGCATACCCGCCTGGAACAAAGTTGATTTAACAAGTTTTAAACATAACAAACCAGTCAGCAAAAGAATGGCCAGAAAGACATTCTTCAAAGTTAAATGCTTTTCCTGCCATGGTTCTTTCAAAAACAGAAACAACAAAACTCCCATAATTGGAAGATAGGCAAGTAAGCCAAGGTTGAAAACAGGTCCCATCTTAGCAACTTCATGTCCATGAAGGAACGGGAACATTAACAACCAAGCTGAGGATATAAACACCAGAGCAACTCCAACCCACCTCATTACAGTCGAAGCTCTCTCTGTTCTCCACAAAACGGCTCCAAAAATAGCCCAAAGAGTAGTATAAGCCATGTATTGCAACAGGTTGCCGTTTGGCAGAAAATTTAATGAATTTGCAGTTTGCACTTTGGATCCGGCAAAAATATCGGCAACAATAAGGTTTACCAGATAAAAGCCAGCACCAACTGCCAGCCATTGAAAAACTTTGTAAATATTGACTGCGCCAATTCTTTCATCCGGGTAAGGAGACAGCTTAGCAGCCAAGGCAAGGGCAGCAACCGCCAGAGTCATAGACAAAACAGCAGGATTCAAAACAACAATGCTATCTGGTCCCTTCATTTGCCCCATAAATGAAATTAAATAAAACAGGCCAATTGGAGACATGAAAAGGGAAACCCATCGAAGGCCCGGGTGTTCAATCCTTCTATTTAACCAAAGTAAAGCCGTACCTTCAAGGACGAGCACAAGGCCCAGCCAGCCTTTTTCCAGCAGCAGCAGCGGAACAGAGGAAGCGTAAAACAACAAAACACCACCATGACAGGCTATAATACTGTTTCTTTCTTCGGTTCCTTCTAATTTTTTAAGTAGTGTTGCTACAATTGGCATTTTGATCAAAACCAAAACTAATGGCAACCAGCCTGAAATTTCTCTAGGCCAGATATGATCTGCAGCAAATATTAAATAAATTGCCTGAAATGCTTCAAAAATTGCAAAACCCATCCATAGCTTGCGCCACTTCTTTAAATCAGAGAAAAAGGCAAAGGGAACGGCTAAAGCAATTACAAAGAAAGCAGTTGCCCATGCCAGAGCAGACAAGTGAAGAGTCTGTGTAAGACCTGCTTTGAGCATCCAGAAACCCTGGGAAAAAACAGCAGAAAAAATGGTAACAACTCCCATGTTCTGATAGCCAAGTTTTTTGGTTAAGACCAGAGCTATTGCGGCAAAACATGCGATAGTAAGCATCCCTGGATGCGGATTAAGCGGGGCTACCTTGAGGAAGGTTGCAGCAATCAAAAGAAAAATTCCGGAAATAGGCGCTGCCGCCATCCACTGAGTAAGACTATCAGAATCCTTTAATTCCTTATCAGGTTTAGGAATTCCAAGACTCTGAGCTATATCTGCTCCTTTGTGGAGCAAATAGAATACTGCCAAACAAATTAGCGCACCGGATAAAAGAATAAAACCAAAAAAGATTGGGCCTAACACTATTGCCGTTGCGGAATTAATCCAGGTTAATCCGCAGATAAGCATTATTAAGGCAAGAATTCCAACCTGAAAAATGGCTCCAAAAAGAAGGCTCAGAATTATACCGACTATTTGGATTCCCATTGTCATTGGCCAGAAAAGGAAGGAAGCCTGTGGATTTACAATTATTGCAATCAAGCCAAGAATTCCCATTGCTACGGGGAAAACCTTAAACCACTTTAAATAGTAATCGTTGATTCCATGATGGCGAATTACCCAAAGAGGTCCTACTCCAGCTGCAAGGCCATAAATAAAATATAGCAGGAAAGCCCAATTATCGATTTGACCGTTAAATCTGGTAAGTGTCCAAAAGATTGCCACAGCAAAGGTTATTGTTGAAAATGACAGCAAACTACCTTGATATGGCGCATTTCTGATAGCCAAAACCGTAGCACAAACAACTGAGACAGTCAGCATTAATAATGGTTTGCTTCCTGAGAAAGTAACTGTAACCCAAACAGACATTATTGCCATCATCAAAAAGGAAGAGCTAGCGGTCCAGGCGGCGGATCTGCTTGTTGCTGGCTGAAATTTTAACCGATCAATAAAAATCGTAAATAAAATCAAATTGGCCGACCAGGCTATTGCAATCTGCCCGACTCCAGGGTCAGGATTGGAAAGCAAAGTCGCCGCGAAAAGAGAAACCATCGTTCCGATATTCCCAAAAAGCAGCAGAGGAGAAGATGACAATCTTTTTATAACCTGATACAACCCAATATTAACGATTGCAAGATAGATAAATAGCGTGACAAGGTTTCCCGAGCCGGTATTCACCAGAAGCGGAGTCAAATATGCGCCTATCGCGCCAAGGACTGAGATAGAAACTCCCTGATGGAAGACAGAAAGCACAAAAGCAGCGGCAGAAACAACCACAAGGCAAGCAAATCCCGCAGGTTTAGGTAAATACTCGTAATACAGAGTGGCTGCAAAGAAAACCGAGTATAAAACCCCAATCCCGCCAGATGCAAATGTCTGACGCATAATGTCATATCTGACGCGTTCAAACCATCCAGAGGCACCAATCATCCCCAACCCGACTAATGCGCCAATAACAAGCCTTAAAACGGGGGAAATGAGGTTTTTATCAATTGAATATTTTACAAAAAATCCGGCTCCAATGAAAAGAGCGATTCCACCAAGCCACGCGAACAACTTTGTTCCAGTAAATTGTTCCCAATCAACGGTTTCGAAAAATTGGCGAAACTTATCGGATAATGAAGGGGTTTCAGGCGGCGGCGGCGGAGGAGGTGGCGGTGGCGGAAAATCCCCGGATCTTCCAGAGGTTTCGGTTTCAGCAACCTCACCAGGACCTTCTTCAGCTTTTTCAATGTTCTCGAAATTCCGGGAGTTTGCTTCGTTCTTCTTCCCGACTTTGCTCCATGCGTACTCTGGCTTTGCTTCTTCTTTTGTCGGTTTTGAAGCTTCCTGGTCTTCATCCAGACTTTTAAAAGTAACTTCAACAGGTAACTCTGGAGGTAATTCTGTAGATGAAGGAGCAACTTTCAGCTTTTTTTCAGGGTCATCAATGGTTTCGATTTTCTTTTTAATTTTCTCTGTCAGGGTCGGTTTTTCAGAGTCTTTTATACTAATTTTTTCTGCTTTTTCTTCGCTTGAGATTGGTGGTTCAGTTAAACGACCATCATCAATCTTCTCAAGACTTCTGACTTCTTTAAGTTCTTTTTCCAGTCTCCGTTGCCGGGTTTCCAGAATTTGATTCTTTAATTCAAGCTGATCAACTTTTTCTTCAAAATCTGCTTTAAGTTCAGCAATCCGTCGGTATGAAACAAATACGGCAAAAGCCAGTACCAGAAACCAGAATCCCATAAGTCCCTCGTCTCCTAGACCCTATTTTTCACTATTTTACCTGCAAAAAATACATTAAGCCAGCTTTTAGTTTTAGAGATTATTGTCTAACAGTGCTTTTATGATGCTTTATGTGAAAGGTTTGGGTCAGACATCCCCTTAAAGAAGCGTCATCAAAGCAAAAGTCAGGTTTCAAGTCGATACACGCTTGTCTTAACTGCACACGCCGGCCTATTTAAACTCTATACCTGGAAATCTGAAAAGGGCTCCATGGTTTTGCCTGTTTAGTTAACAGAAAAAACCATGAAAAGCCAATTCCAATATTGACTTACAAGCTATTCTTTTAATTTAAACCGAGCCAGGGTCTGATGAAGCAATCTCGCTTCCGAGGATAACTCTTCCGCTGCCGAAGAAATTTCTTCAGAATTTGCAGTATTTTGCTGGGTAACATTGTCAATCTGGTTTAAACCAGTACTGACTTCGGCAATCCATCTAGCTTGAGCATTACTTGCAGATGCAATTTCACCAATAATATCAGCCGCTTTTGACACTCCCGTAACGATTTCACTCAGAGCTTTTGCCGTGTAGCCGGCAACTTTAGTTCCATTGTCTACCTTTGATAAAGAAGTCTGAATGAATTCGGCAGTTTCTTTTGCAGCTTTTGAGCTTCTACCTGCAAGATTTCTAACCTCATCAGCAACTACAGCAAAACCTTTGCCGTGCCTACCGGCTCTTGCTGCTTCTACCGCTGCATTAAGTGCGAGTAAATTTGTTTGAAAAGCGATATCTTCGATTACTCTAATAATGCTGGCAATACTATGACTGGATTTATTAATGTCATCCATAGCTTTAACCATATCACTCATGTGAGCGCTACCGTTTTCCGCATCTGTCTTAGCTTTGCTGGTCAACGTGTTTGCCAATTGAGCATTTTCAGCATTGTTTCTAGAGCGAGAATCAATATCAACAATGGTGGACGAAATCTCCTGTAAAGAAGCGGCTGCAACCGTAGCAGAATTAGAAAGTTGTGAGCTGGCTTCATCAACACTTGCGGCTCCAGAATTAACCTGCATAGCAATATCGTTAATTGTCTTGAGTTCTTCGTTCATTTGCTCGACCATAGTTTGTAGAGCAATGGAAAATTTATCATTATCAGAACGGATACTTACACTTTGGTCCCAGTCACCTGAAGCAATGTTTGTGAGAAGTTCTGCCTGCTGTCTTTGAGAGTCAACAAGCTCCTGGACAGCCCTGGCCAATTGGCCAATTTCATCGCCACGCCCAAGATACTCTTCCGGAACATTTACTGATAAATCTCCTTTCTCCGCGACATCAGTTAAAAGATTAACTCCGTTGAGAATAGGCCTGGTTATCTGTAAAACATTTATCATTGATAAGGCAACAAGAAGAATTACAACAATTACGAAAATCAGAATCACCCTATTTCTGATTTGTTTTGTTTGCTTGTCTATCTCGTTTGCCGTTTCCTCAGCTGCAATTTTTTCATCGGTTACTTTTTTATCCAGCCACTTATTTAATTCCTGAACCGGATTGTCTTTTTGGGAAATCCATTCTGCGGCATCGTAGGAATTGTTTTCCTTTAGTCTTTTCATTCCAGCATTCATGAACTCTATCAGCTGGTCCTTTTTTTCTTTTACTATACCTATATTCAGCTTTGAGAATGAATCAAGGCTTTGGGTCATCGAAGCTATTATTGGGTCCGGAGATTCCCCCAACATAATCTGAACTATTGCTTTCTGGTAATTTTCTATTGTTTCTTGGAATAAAACGCTTCCCTGAAAAAATAAGGACATTCGAGAACTACGTTCTCTACCGGATTTAATGGCTGATTGCTGAGTATCAGCCAAATGAAAGCCAAGCAGGCCAATAAAAATACAACCGGCAACCGCAAGAAAAGTCCATAGCCAAAAACGCCTAGCTACAGTTAATTTCATGTTTTTCTCCTAAAGCTTTTACTCTTATGTTGCCACTTATAGTTTCATCTATTCCCTGACACATTAGAGATAGAAAAACAGAACTGGCAATTTGTCATTGCCAGTTCTGATATTATTTACGTAATTTCATACTTCTTCTTTTGGGTACATCTGCAAAACAACCTATTTTTCTTTATACATTCCGCAAACTAGAATGTAATCTTTTCCATCGCTAGCCTTTACAGACATATAATAGGCTGTCTTATCAAAAATGCCTTTTTCACCTGGTTTCTGATAAGAGTAATCAACCCAACCACTCTGATTGGCGGCTGCTCCACTCACAATCTCATCTCTGAATTTCTTGCCCTTAACATCGGGTTTTCCTTTAAAGTTCTTACCTACAAGACTACTTTTTGGGTGAGCAATCATGTTTACTTCACCATCATAAATGAACACATAAAGAGATGGATTATCTTTATTAACAAAAGGGTGCTCACTTGCATTTATCTTTGCAATAGTCCCAGGAGCATCTTTTTTCATAGCTTCAGCAGTCATTTCAACGCTGGCAAGAACTTCTTCTTTAGTTATAACCTTATTTTCAGCAATACTTGCAGAAGAAAAAACAACCATAAAAACCAATACTAACGCTAACAGACCCCTAAAACTACATTTCATACAACACCTCATTTTTTTTGAAATTTTAACATAAATTCATCAAAGTTCCAGTGTTAATTTACTATAACTTTTTTAATTTTATCCTGTCACACAAACGATGCAATTCTCTGAATATGCTTAGCATTTCTTTACCTTTCTTAATGCAAAATCCCTTACTTAAATCCCGATAAATTAATTGTGGGCAATTGGTTTTGCCTTCTTTACATCAGAAATCCAAAATTAAGGAGCAAATTATGGGAATTGGTGGCATCGGGGCTTCAAGCTTTTGCGTGATGCGCGACCAAGTTCAGGGTTTCAAATCTGGGAAGCAAAACATTCAAAAAGAAGACCTGGAAAAAATCCAATGCGAAATTGGGGCTGGGCAAAGTCAGATTGGCGATATGTTCACCAGAATGCTGGAGTCTTTCGATGAAATAGATACCAATGGTGATGGCATAAGCATAGACAAACTAAAATCGTTTACAGGGCAAAATGAAGTACATAACCCGAAAGAGTCTGGAATAAAGCTCTTTTCCCTTTTTCAGGATGATGAAAGCAGTGGAGTAACTAAAGAAGAATTACAAGACCTTACCGCAAGCATGGAAAGCAGTGGAATGAATATTCCAGGTAAACTTCAGCATATTATTGCATCTTTCGACTCTTTTGATACAAACAGCGATGGAACGTTGTCTAAATCAGAGATGAAAGATGGAATGCATGCTGAGAAACATGACAAAATGCGCCCGCCTCGACCTCCAAAAGGCGCATCAAAAGAAGAACTGGAGGGACTTGCCAGCGAAATCGAAAATCTGGGAATTGAGATTCCAGACAAATTAAGCAGCATGATCGAATCGTTCGATTCTTTTGATACAGACGGAGATGGATTGCTTACGAAGCAAGAAATTGAAACATCTATGAATGGAGGAACTGAAATTCAGGCAAAAACAATAGGCGTAACCAAAGAAGAGCTAGAGAGTATTGCTTCAAAAATTGGGTCTACTGGCATTGAAATTCCAAATCAACTTAGCAGTATGATTGAATCCTTTGACTCGTTAGATACAAATAAAGATGGACAGGTAACTCATCAAGAAATGATGGCTGCATTGAAAGAAGCGAAGGAAAATATTGGAGTTGAAAACGAAGATAGCGATTTTCTCAAACAATTTAATGAAAGTTCTCATGAACGCAAAACTAGAATTGCAGAAAACTTCTTTAATGAAAAAATTAATGCATACTCAATGTTTTCGCAAAAATCCACTTCTGCAAACACCCAATGAATAAACCTTTTCCAATCTTAGAAAATATCTAAAACTGGTTCAAAAAACTGGGACTGAAAAATAAGGCAAAAACTCTGATGTAAAAATTTTCTTTAGGACCGAAGGATTGGCTCCGAAATAGGCAATTTCAGACAATAAACTGAAATAAAATGGATTTAGCCTGGATTAATATTAAAGGTAATAATATGAGCATTAATTCAGTCGGAAGAACATCTTCCATTTCTTTATCAACAAGAACTAGCCAAACGTTAAGTGAAGAACAAAAAACCAAATTAACTGAAATTCTTTCAAAATACGACTCTTCAAATGTTTCAAAAGAAGACGCTCAGTCTATTGCAGAAGAATTAAAAGGTGCGGGAATCGGCCCTGGCAGAGCAACTTCAGACGCTCTAAAATCTGCAGGATTCGAAATGGAAAAAATGAGACCAGAAGGGCCACCGACTGGCGGAATGAAGGGAAAACCTCCAGCAGGGGCAAAACCTCCTGGAGGAAAAGGACCGGAGGGTGTGGGCGGCGGCAAGCCACCAGAGAGGGCAGATGCAAGTAGCTCTGGTTCAATTGATGCCGAATCATTGCAAACCCTAAAAGACATATTAGATCAATATGATCTAAACAACCTATCAGATGATGAACAAGAAAGCCTTTTTTCACAGCTTCAAAGCGCAGGACTAATAGAATCGGGAATGCTATTTGATACAAAAGCATAAATCTCATTAGTTCATTTTATTTCCCTTAAATTTTCAGGAGGCCCTATTAGACGGGGGCCTCCTTTTTAAATCCCATGAATAATTATTTGTATCAATGCGTAGTTGTATGCTATTATCAGCCATCATGAGCTTCTATTTTGTTGTTCCAATTTATCTAACTCTGGTTTTTGTGGTTTCATATCTCCTAGTACATATGTTGCTTGGATTCTTTGACAAGCTTAACTTTTTCTGGGACTGGTGGGATAGCAAACGAAAGGCTATACCAGCTCTTGTCGCTATTGAACTCTTATATTTCGCAGGCATTCTTTACTACATTGTATATTGGGAACTTTCTGGAAGCGTTTGATTTTCAGCTTTTTGTTTAAACAATAAAACTGTCTTTGATTGACTTAATAAATTCGAAAATTGTATTCCTTTTAGCTATATGGAAAACTTAAATTTCATCCCTCTAATCTTCGTAGTTATTGGCGCAATAATTGGAAGTCTGGCCGGGAAAAAAATACTAAATAACCTTCAATTTCGACTTGGAAAAGGACTTTACGTCGGTGCATTTCCTATAATTGGAGCGATAATCGGTTGTTTCATTTCTTCGCCAGGAAGTTTTTCCTTAAGCCATATTTCCCTCTTTCTGGTCACCATTCTCTTATCCATTTTAGGATTTATACGTGATTATTTTCGAACCCCTCAAAAGGTATTGCTCCCATATGAGATTCTGGCAATAATAATTGGAGTTTTTGCAGGGATTGTATATCCTCACTCTAATAGAACAATTGAGGTTCTTCTTTCAGTTCTCTGGCCAATAACGATCATTCTTTCACTGAAAATCTCTGCAATCGTTTACGAAATGCCTTTTATTCTTGCCTCCGGGTCAGGGTTAGCTTTTATCCTGTTCTTTTCAGGTCAATTAACAGTGACACAGGGAACCATTATCCAGTGCTATACAGTTTTAATTCCTGCAATTCTCGCCATATTATTTACTGCCAGCACTAAGAAAAGAATACTTTTTGGCAACAGTGGAATTAACGCTATTGGTGCCTTAGTAGCAGGAATTTCCATGATAGGAAAGTCCAAAACTCTTCTTTTGTTCGGACTGCTCGTTCCTTCAATGGTGATATTTTTCCCATTTGCATTAATTTCATTAATGATTGCTTCCTCATATTTTGGCAATAAGCTACATAGCTCCACAGAAAAATCCGGGGCCAGGTTCAAATGGACGCTCCAAAGAGAAAAATTGGTTGTTTTTTCTGGTCAGATATTCCTTTGCCTGAATTTCTTGCTTATCCTTGTTGCCCTAAGTGCGCCAACATTTGGATATGTTGCTCTATTTCTATTATTAATTGGCTCACTTTGGAGCTTTTTTAGAACCTTTGCAAGCAAGGATTTTAACGGCGAAGAAGGCACATATGAGCAAATTGATATACTCGGCTGTTCAGTCGATGCATTAACGCCATCTCAGGTTGTAGAAAAACTTAGCAACTACCTTAATTCCGACATGGATTCTGATCTTTTTCATATTGTAACTGCCGATTCACTGGCTTTTGTAAGATGTAATAAAGAACCAGATTTTTTTAACATCCTTCAGAATGCCGAAATGGTTGTTCCCGATGGCGCAGGATTGATCTGGGCAGCCGATTTTATGGGAACCCCACTTCCTTCAAGAGTTCCAGGCGTTGCCCTTGTCAGTCAAATTTGCGAAAAAGCGGCAAATGAAGATTGGAAAGTATTTTTGATCGGCGGGAAACCCGGAGTGGCAAAAATGGCAGCCGAAAAACTACTTCAGTCATACCCCAAATTGAATCTTGCAGGAATTCAGCATGGATATTTTCAAACAAATACCAAAGAAGAAGAAAATATTTTAAAAAACATACTGGAATCTAAACCCAAAGTAATTTTTGTGGCTTTGGGAGTCCCCAAGCAGGAAGAATTCATTCTTAAGCTCAGAACTTCTTTAAAAAATTGTGTTGCGATGGGAGTTGGCGGAAGCTTTGATGTAATAGCCGGAAACATCCCCAGAGCACCGGTCTGGATGCAAAACTTTGGCATTGAATGGCTATTCAGACTATATAAGGAACCATTTAGATTTTGGAGAATTCTTGAAATTCCAAGATTTGTTTTGCAGATATTAAGACACAAGATGAACCAGGCTTAAAAAAAGAGCTGGAGATTATCACAAATCTCCAGCTCTTTCGCATTACTTGAATATAAGTAAATTAGTTTTTGGTTTGAGCTTTTGCCCTTTCTCCAAGTTTTTCCATCAGATTTACAAATTCATCAGCTGGAACTTTCATAATGACTCTTGCAAGAGTTCCTTTAGCCTGAACTTTAGCCATTTTCAAAAGCTTAAGCATTTCAGGGCTTCCTGCAGTCCAACCTCTCATGGCATCCAGCAAGTTGGTCAATCCGCTTTCAAGTGCAGCGAGCTGTTCCGCCTTTTCTACCTGGCCAGTAAAGTTGAATGTAAAAAACTTGCCATAGTTCATGCTGAAAAATGCACTTTGAATCTCTTTTAAGGTAGAAGCAACAACATTTGTCTGAGGTTTGGCCCAGTTATCTGTAGAAGGCAGCATAGCTCCCCATAAGCCCGCTCTGGTGTCCATTTTTTTCATAAGGCTTGCAAAACTCTTATTAGTAGCCAGACTCTTGGCTGTGCCGTTTTTAACTTTCAATAGATCTTCAAGAATAGATACTTCTCCAAAGGCAACAGTGTTTTTATCAACAAAAACTACGTTTGATGATTTATTGGCTATATTTTTTACTGCCTGAAAGCCAAGCATATCTTCAATCTTAATCTTTTTAGCAACTTCAGAATCAGATTGAATCAATTCTGAGATCTTATCGGTATTAAACGTTCCGTTAACCACTATGCACGCTTTTTCACCTGAATTCAAAAACAACATAACGTTGCTGATATCTTTTATTGGATCAATGCCTGCTCTAGTATAAAAATTACTGAAATTATCGTCTTTTAGACTAACCATTTTTTGGGCAGCGGCTTTCAAGTCAGGTTGCTGCATAATTCTTCCGAGATTAAAATTAACCACAAGATAAGAACTATCTGGAACAATAGTTAACAATGAAGCTGCATTCAGCTGAAACGCAGACATGGCAAAAACTAGTAAAATAGCACACATCACTCTAAATTGGATTCTCATAATTCACTCCTACTCTACAATCAAAAGAATTGGTCACATTTGATATTAATTTAAATGCTAATACAAGTCAATCCACCCTAAATGGCCTAAAATGAAAAAACCGGGCCGTAGCCCGGTTTTCATTAACAAATACTAGAACTTGCTGTATAGTTCTGCCCAGAAAAGGTTGTAATCATAATCATTATTGAGACCACGACCACCACTAATTTTAGGGGTAGGACCATTGAGTTTCTGAGCATCGCCACTAATATCAAAATTTGTATAGCAAACTCTGAGATGCATCGCTTTTGAAAGCTGATATCTATATTCAAAAGTAAGAACCATAGCTTTTGGATCAGAAATCATTAAGCTGTTGAATCTATCATAAACAGTATTGGTTTTGTTGAAACCAGCAGGAATAGCACCTGTTGTGTGCCCAGCTGCAAGTTTTGCCATATCGTTGTTTACAGTATCATCAAGTTCATCAAGCCAATCGCCAGCGAGTCTGAAATAATGCTTAGTTCCCTGAGGTTTGTATTCAACCTGGAGTTTGAGATCATACATATTAGTAAGACCATTGTTGAACCATGAGTTTCCTCTTGAGATATCTTCGTAAGGAGTTTCAGGAATGCTGAGATATCTGAGATTGTTCAAAATTGCATATGGTCCAACGTTTTCGTCATCACCAGAAGTATAGCTAATTTTAGCTTTCCAATCTTTTTTCTGATCCCAGTTAATGGCGCCATGAGTCATCCAACCCTGCATTTCAGGCTGAATATAGTTTGGCAAAGCAGCAGTTTTTGTGTATTCGGCACTATAATCTGTATACACAAGACCAAGATCATAAGTAAAATGACCACATTTTCCTAATGGACCGCGGCTACCAAATTCAGCATCCCATCTGCTATCTTCTTTTTGCTGACCGGCAACAGTTGTAGAATTACCAAGAGTTCTTGCAGTGAGAAGGCCTGTTGGAACATATCTTCTGTTAATAAGATTTGGTTCATCCTGCCAATAGAGGTTCAAATAAGTTTTATGACCATGGAAATCAGCTTTCATATTAACGTTCCATACATTACGGAAGTCAACAGCAGCATCATCTTTGTAGTTTCCGGTGTGTCTGTCATATATAGATTGGAATTCAAAATTTACGCGGCCATATCTTTTTTCATATCTAACAGCATCAATATAATCAGCCATAACCATAAGGTGACCTGTAAAATAATAGGTTCTACCAAGAATTACAGTGCCATTTGATTTCATGAAGTTCTTTGATTTCAAATATGCATAGTTAATAAAACCATCAGCAACCTTAGCGTTACTTCCAATTCCGCCAATACCAAAGATTCCATTACCATTGCTTGCAGCTCTTCCAGCAACAGATGGACTACTTTGATTTGAAATTACGTATCTTGCTGTAACAGTTGTATTTTCATCAACCTGAGCATCAAATTTAAGTCTAAACTGCATTTCTGAGAAAACGTTATTACTGTTACCAGCTCTTGCTGTTGCTGTAAGTGGATTAAGCGCCCAATCATTTTTGTGGATAATGCTAGTATGTCTTACAAGAATGTCGCCGCTAAGTTTAACTTTTTCAAATCCGCCTTTTTCAACGTAATCCTTGATTTCGTTAACATCAGCTTTAAGAATGCTTACATCTTCTTTTACTACCTGCATATCATCTTCAAGTGAAGTAACTTTTACACCGAGAAGAGCAAGTTCATCTGCAAATTCTACAGTAAGTTTTTCAAGAGTCTGAAGATCATCTTTGGTTACAAGGTTTGTTCCAAGACCTGATTCCATCATCTGCTCTACATGAGCCAACATTTTAGCTGTAGCAACAGCAACATCAAATCTAGTTACCGTATTGGTACCTTTAAAAGAACCATCAGGATAACCTACCAGAATGCCATTTTTTGAAAGTTTCTCAAGAGCGGCCATTGCCCAATGAGTGCTTTTGACATCAGTAAAAGGAGCCGCTACAAGCGACGAACAACAAAAACAAACAAGTACAAATAACAACGTAAATCTTTTCATCTTACAACCTTATTTTACGAATTTTCTCCCACCGCAGATCTTATGTTGCGGCAAAATATGGTAAAAAAGATGTACCCTGTTGTCAACTAAGTTTTTTTGTGTTTTTTTTCATTCCCTCCAAGATCCCTTTAAAAAAAGAATCTTAAAGCAATTTATTTTTTCACCCACAAGCAAAAATATTACCTTATAATACCAAGTAATAAATTTTAAATCAACAACTTTCATTATTTTAGATAAAAACAAATTGCTAGTTCTTATTTAAATTCTCGTTTCATTAAATTTTAAATCTACATTCCTTAATACTTAAATTTTCACTAAACTTGCTCAATATGAGCTGAACAAATTTAACCAACCTTTGGTTTAAACAAATTGCGGTTGCCAAAGTTTATTTTCCTTTCAATTTAAGCAATATGGTCAACTAGTCTAAACATTGAATTTTTTGAAAACCTCTAAAAGAGAAAAGCGGTCGGGCCTAAGCCCGACCGCTTTAATTGTGCGATTTATCTACGAGTTCAAATTAGAACTGGCTGTAGATTTCTGCCCAGAACATGTTGTAGTCATAGTCTGCGTTGAGACCACGGCCAGCACTGATTTTCTGAGTAGCGCCGATAGCTTTCTGTGCATTTCCAGTAAGATCGAACTGAGTGTAACCAACTCTGATCTTAGTGTTTTCTGCAAGCTGATAGCGATATTCAAAAGTGATAACCATAGCTTCTGCATCTGCAACACCGAGGTTGTTCCAAGAATCATAAGCAGTGTTAGTTTTAACAGCTGGAACAGCAGCGTTAGTGAGACCAGCACCAGCGATGTGACGAGTCATATCGTTAACAGCTGAATCTTTCATTTCGTCCATCCAGTCGCCTGCAAGTCTGAAATAATGTTTGCTGTTTCTTGGTCTGTATTCTGCCTGGAGTTTAAGATCATACATGTTAGTAAGACCATTGCGGAAGTATACGTTACCACGGCTGATATCTTCATAAGGAGTTTCGATACCATCCTGATATCTCTGATCGTTATCAAGAGCATATCCACCGATTGATTCGTCATCAGCAAAAGTGTAGCTAAGTTTTGCAGCCCACTCACGTTTGCTATCCCATTTTACTGCAGCGTGACCCATCCAACCTTTAAGGTCTGGAGAAATCCAAGGGTTAGCAGCTGTAGCAGCAGTGTTTACTACGTCAAGTTCATAGTTAGTGTATACGAAACCAAGGTCATAATCCCAATGTCCGTTAGCACCGATTGGGCCTTTTGAACCGAATTCTACGTCCCAACGTTTGTCGCTGCTCTGAGTTCCAGCTGCAAGAGGAGTAGCTGAGTTTACAACTGCACCATTAGTAGCCATGAAAGGAGCTGTAGCGGCTGCGAAGAGAGGAGTAATTCTTCTCTGAGCGAGGAGGTTTGGTTCATCCTGCATGTAGAAGTTCAAATAGAGATCGTGGTCTCTGTATTTTGTAGCAAGGTTCATGTTCCATACGTTGCGGAAATCAACTGCTGCGTTATCTTTGTAGTTACCAACGTGTCTATCATAGATAGCCTGGAATACTACGTCGATGTCGCCACTTCTTTTGTAATATCTGATAGCGTCAACATAGTCATTAAGGAGCATGCCATGACCAGCTGTGTAGAAGTTTCTACCGAAAGTGAAGTCGCCACCGAAACGGAACATATCTTTGATATGTAAGTAAGCAAGGTCAACAACTCTGTCAGTTACAGTGTTAACACCGATTCCAGCAGAACCGAAAGCGCCGCCCATTGCAGACTGGCCACCGTTAACGTTGTCGAGATTTTTTGCGAAGAGACTCCAGCGAGCTACTGCAGTGATGTTTTCATCAATGTGAGCTTTGAACTTGAATCTGATCTGGCTTTCTGTGAGAGAGTTGTTGCTGTTACCAGCGTTAACTCTTGCAGTTGCTGGAGCTCCGGCTACGGCCGAATCCAAAAGGAACGTTCCAGTCATTTTTATGAGTAAGGCTAGTATGTCTTACAAGCATATCGCCTGAAAGTTTTACTTTTTCCATTCCGCCCTTAGCCATGTAATCTTTGATTCCTTCTACGTCTCTCTTGAGCATAGAAACATCTTCTTTTACAACCTGCATATCGTCTTCGAGAGCAGTTACTTTCACGCCGAGGAGTGCAAGTTCGTCTGCGAATTCAACAGTAAGTTTTTCAAGAGTCTGGAGGTCAGACTTAGTTACAAGGTTAGTGCCGATACCAGATTCCATCATCTGTTCAACATTAGCGAGCATTTTAGCTGTGATCATAGCAAGAGCATAACGAGTTACAGCTTTGCGGCCTTTGAATGTTCCATCAGGGAAGCCCTGAAGAATGCCTTTAGCGGCAAGTTTGTTCACTGCATCATATGCCCAGTGTGAGAAAGGTACATCTGAAAAAGGATTAGCGGAAGCAGCTATAAGTTGTAAGAAGCATAGCAGCTACGAGAAGGATTGATAGACGTTTCATAAATATTCCCCTTATAGGTTTTTAAATTAAAATTCGAGTCGGGGTTCGTCCATACTTTTGATTTCTTCCTACTTCTTGTCCGCCGTTTTCACTGAAGTATCCATGTTGCCTTTTCGTGTCTACGGTTAACATTTTTCGGTTTCAACCAGGTTCTGGTTTTCGCCCCTCTAAGTCTTAAGGCTTACGCTTTCAGGCTACCTACTTGAGTTACACCTCCTTTAATGACACCTGTCAGGTAGTTTTCGCCTAAGGCTCAGTTGCAGAAGTATATGCAAAGAAAAAACTATAGTCAAGTACTTTTTTTTCGTAAAAGCAATCAATGTACCGTTTCTTCGCATTTACAGCCAAAAATCACTCCATTTAAGAATAAAAGATTTCTACTTTTTTATTGAGATGAGCTGAACTGTCTATAGATATCGCACCCAAGCTGTTTAAACATTTGAGCGTTCTCAAGAGAAGTAATCCACTTCTCAGGAATCTTATTTAAACCGTTCCATGCTCCAAACATCGCCCCCGCCATTGCTCCAACCGCATCGGTATCACCGCCGGAATTTACGGCACCAATAAGCATTTCTTCAAAGTTATCATTAAACTTTAAGAACCAATACAATGCCACAGAGAAAGCCTCTACAGAGTATCCACTATTCCCAAGCGTTTTTATCGCCATAACCGGGTCAGCCGTTAACAACTCTTTTAATTGCTTCATCTTTTTGGGAAAATCTGGGATATAAGGCGCTGCTTTTTCAATTGCCTTGCTAATTATTGTATCAACATCAAACTCTGTTCTTTCGAACCCCATCTGTAATATAGAGCAAAAAGCAAGAGCTATCCCCACTACCTTCTTGTCTGTATGGGTAACTTTGGTAGACTTGTCGATTGCATTTCTTAAAAGCACTTCAGACCTGCAAAAAGCCATAGCATACGGAACAGTACGACATGAAGCGCAAATACCCGCTGAAAGATGCCCGGACTGGTTCCACGGAGCTCCCGCAGCAAGTTTTCTACAAGATTTCATCAAAGTGTTTCCGGGAAAACGCCACTCAGATCTTTTCTTCTGGGACTGAAACCAATCTACAAATTTTCCAGCAATATCGTCTACAGAAAAACCTTTAGCGTCAATCAAGCTTTTCGCAAGAATAAGCATCTGCTGAGTTTCATCAGAATATTGCCCCGGTCTTAAATGGCTTACTGGATGAGAAGGAAAAGCTTTTACATAAAATCTTATGGGCTCGATTCCCTCTCCTGGATCTCTAAAAACATCTTCTATTGGAGTTCCAAAAGCATCTCCAATGGCGTAACCAAGTAAAGTGGCCTGGAATTTTTCAATCATTTTTCAGCCCTCAATTGCAGAATGGGAATAACCGGAATGACTCAAATTCAAGATTTTTTCCCTTGAATCATTTCACGAATCTTTGCCTCTCGCAAAGCAAGAAAGACACCTGGATTTCTTTCCAGAAATCTATAAAACTCCATAACATCAATTGCATAAACAATTGAATCTTCTTCAGCATGGAAAGCAAATCGTTGAGAACCTCTTCTTGGAGTGGCATAAATCTTGGCCAGGAAACTCCCTCGGCAAGCCCTCAGCATAGGTTTACCAGCTCTTTCGACAACCACAGCCCCAGAATCTATCAAAAAGAAATTTTCGCGCGTGGTTCCCTGATAAACAACCACTTCACCTTTTTTAAAGCGGATTCTAGACATAATCCCCTGCAATTGCGTTCTTTGAGTAGCCGAAAGATTTCTCAGCAATGGAGTGTCATCAAAAAGATCCCAGGTTCTATATTCTCTGTTTTGAGCAATAATCTTCATTTGACGAGCAATTTCAGAACCACGGATAAAATAAAGGAAATCATATTTATCCATTACAAGAACTTTAAGATCTGAATCAGCTATGACATTTGCATTTCTGGGATGATTTAAAATCATCGATGTCTCACCGATGTAATCATTGTTTGAGTAAAACTTAATCTCCTGACCATCTTTTTCCACTTTTGCGCGACCGGAAACAATCATAAAGAACCTGTCACCAACTGTATCTCTATGAATTATAGTCTCGCCTGCTTTAAAATGCTCTACTCTGACCAGAGTCAAGAATTCCCGCGCCTTTTCAATCGGCAAGCCTGAGAACAAATCAATGTGATTTAAAACATCGAGATATTCTAAAGCGTCGTTGCTAGATGGTGGAGCTACAGGTATAACAACCGACTCCTCACGACCATCCGGAGCTTTTACCAACCCTGAATCCTCAGGAACATTTTTGTCAGAAACGTGGACAAGTCTAATTCTTTCTTTTACCGACTCCGGCAAATCTGCTAGATTCTGCATTGGAGTATGAAGTGGTGGAATTCCAGCTTCATGCAGGATTAATGAATGGTGCCAGGGAAAATTTGTCAGCTCAATCATTCTATAGCGATTAACATCACCCTTTTCGAATAATTGTCTGAATGTTTCTGGGTCGTACAGGGAGTCAGAAGAGTATGCAAAACTCTTTCCCTGAAAATACACCTCAAACCCTACAGTAGGTATTGAGTGGAGAGTATAGAAAAAACGAAATTCCCCACCATTAATTCTTATTGGAACCTGTAGAGTTACAGGATGAAAATGAAAAAGGTTCATGAAAGTTTTGTAATCAAGACCAGTTAAAGACTGATACTTTCTGACAAAACTATCCATAATTGTCTCAGTTGAATACAGATTGATCTTTTTCTCTTCGAGCATCTTCTGCAAAATGCCTGAATCATGATCTGCATGGCAATGCGTCAAAATACAATCATCAATTAATCTAGGATTAATATCCATAGCCTTAAGCCATGAAGTTGAATCTACAGGAGGATCAACAAGAATCCCGCGTTTATTAACCCACAAAATAAAACCACTTGTCATTTCTTTTGGGTCAAAGCCAGAACCAGAACCAATTACCGTGACACCAAAAAGTGGCGGTTCAAAAGGCGTTTTTCCTTTAGGTTTTTCCTCTGGCTTTAAGCCGAAACTAACATCTAACGAAACTTCAGCTAAAATATTCTTTCCATCAACTACGCGGAGTGTGTCTCGAGTTCTTTCAAGGGCCAAGTCACCGAAAGAACGCGATTATCTGGCCCCCAGGGAACTCCGGCTGCCATATCTGAAAGCTCGGCTTTTCGCTTTCCAGAGAGACTCATAGGACGCAAAAATTCCATTTCTGCGCGTAAATTTGGTATTAGATCTCTGTTGATACCATAGGGATATTCTCTCACAAGCTGGATATTGTCCGGGCCTAAAACAGCTTCTCGCAATACTCTGAGGATAACTTCAATTTGATGTCTCTGACCAATTAACTTGATGGAGCGTCTTTTTATGAAGTAGTTATAATAGAATGGGAATTCAAAATCAGCAAGGGAAACGCCCCTATCCGCCGAGAACATTCTATTGGGGATAACAAAAGTATCAGGAACATCACCAATAATGCTCACTGAATCTTTAATAGTTTCAGGCGGAGCCCCAACCTGAAGCACCCCAGAAGGAGTCTTTATCAGGGTCCCTCCCCTGGGTAACTGTATCACCTCTACAGACATACTACTCAACCATTTAACCTTTTACGTAATGAAGGATAAACAAAACATTCTCTAAATGCAATAATATTAATTATATGATCTTGGCTATCAACGACTAACGGCACAGCAAACATCAGGCCCTCCAATGGAGATCGGAATATTTTTTTTCCGAAAGTTCCTCAATTAATTCCCTGTCTTCGGCGGAAACCTCTCTTTCCGTTAGTATCAATTCAAACTTTTCTGAAAAATTCTTTGCAATTAAATCTGGAAGCCTTGCGATTTCATTTTGACTTAAGCAATCTGATAAACTTGAAATTTTTAGATTCCTCCCGGCGGAATCCTTATTAAAAAATATTTCTTCTGGCGGCGCAATCAGCGAACACGGAATAGAACCATGAACCGTCAAACAATCCCTTTTTGCAATGCCAGCAGCACCTACCAGCTTTTTTCCATTCATAAAAATAGAGTGTCCAGCCGCAACTGCGTAACAATGGGCTCTAGAACCTGAATCCAGACTTTTTTCAGGAGCAGCAAATTCAGCATCCAGCCCCAGTTCTTGCAAGCCAAGAACAACAGGATCTACAAGCAACTTAAACATACTTAAAAAAGTCTTATCTTTTGCCTTTTTCTGCAAAAATTCAATAGGCGCTCCCATCGAAAAGGTAATCTCATCGGCATGAAACACCATCTTCCCGCCAGAAGCTCTTCTGACCATATTAATCCCTATTTTTTTCGCGACCTCCATATCAACCAGCTTTTCCACAGGTTGGTTGTAACCAAATGACAGACAATATGGCCGCCACTTATAAAACCTCAAAAAAGCATAGCTTTTTGAATTGGCCAGGGCTGAAGCTATGACTTCATCGAAAGCCATGTTCTCTTTTCCGGAGTAGGTAGCCAATCTGTAATAGTGAAGATTTTCAAGCATAGTAAGATAAATTAAACAATCAAAGAACCATTTCAAGGTCTTTTTTCAGCTAAAAATCACCACAAACAAAAACAAACATATAAAAACAAATTAAAGCAGTTTATTTCACCTGAAGTTAAAATATTCAGAAAAAAACAGTTTGTATGTCTGTGTATCTCAGTGTTTATTTTTGTCGTCACTAACACCCGAAGCTTTACTCTGACACGCAAATGCGGTAGTTTTAAATCAATTCCAAAAAGAGAATGAAAAATGAAAAATAGTATTTTGAACTTAAATCCAGTGATCCACGACTTCCTTACCTTAAAAAAAATTCGCAGAACGGGATGGCAACTGAGAGGAATTAAAGACGCAGAGTCTCTTGCAGACCACTGCTTCGGTGTAGTCTTCCTCACATACCTCCTGGCTGATCTGATGCAAATGGAGATAGATAAAAATCACGCAGTTTCCCTTTCAATAATCCACGAGCTTGGAGAATGCAGGGTTGGCGACATCCCATATACCGCACTGAAGTATTTTCCAAACAAATCAGAAATTGAGCAGGAAGCAGTGAAAGACATTCTTTCGCCACTTGGCGCAAAAGTAGTTGAAGAAAATTCTGAGTTGTTCAAAGAATTTGAAACGGGATCAACACTTGAAGCCAGGTTTGTCAAAGCAATTGATAAGTTGGAAATGATGATTACTGCAGCAGAATACGAAAAAACCGGCTTTGCTTCACTGGTGGATTTTTGGGAGAATGAATCCACCTTTAGAAGTTTCGAAGAGTTCCCTTTAATATCCGACTATGCACTAACCTTAAAAGAAAATAGAAACCTAAGGCTAAGCGGAAAATAATGATAATAACAAAGAATCTCTGCAAAGAATTTAATGGGCAGAAAGCGGTAACAAACCTCAATCTCAACATCCCGCAAGGAGCAATGTTTGGTTTCCTGGGTCCAAATGGAGCCGGAAAAACCACCACTTTGAGGATATTAATGGGGCTTTTGCAGCCTTCAAGCGGAGAAGCCATAATAGACGGAATAGATGTCTGCAAAAATCCAATTGAAGTAAGAGCAAAGGTTGGATATCTTCCTGATGAAATTTTTCTATACGACTATTTATCAGGACACCAATTCTTAGAATTCGTTGCTGACATACATAAAATTCCTGAAAGCACAAAAAACTCGAAAATAGATGAGCTATTGTCTCTTTTTGGACTCGAAAATGCTGCTGACGAATACACCGCCAATTACAGTTTTGGAATGAAGAAAAAACTAGCTTTGGCGGGAATAGTAATCCATAACCCTCCAGTTTTACTACTGGATGAGCCATTTAACGGGCTAGACCCACAGGCTACCAGAGACTTTAGAAACCTCCTGATAAACATGGCAAAATCAGGAACCACTGTTATCTTTTCGAGTCATGTTCTTGAAGTAGTGGAAAAACTTGTTACCCATGCAGGGATAATCTCTCGAGGCGAGCTGAAAATTCAAGACAGCATAGAAAACTTTTCGAAGAAATTTTCCAGCCTGGAAAAAGCCTTTTTCAAATTCACAGAAGAACCTTCAGACAGGCAGGCCTAACACTCAGGAAGACGGTCTTTTTTTCCTTAGTCTTACTCTCACTGCCTTTTCCACGGGAGCATCGGACAAACCGACAATCGATTTAGTTTCAAAAAGAACATCCAACCCCTCTTCAAGGCAATTCATTAATTCCTCTGACAAAGCTGAAAATGGAAACAAAATCTCTTTTCCGTCAAAGGATTTTATTATTCCGACCTTTTTGTCAGAATCAAATCTTAAAATTTTCCCGGGCATGGTATCGGATTCAGAAGAAACAGCCAATCGCTCAACGCTTACAGCAATTGGACTCATCTTATCTTTCACAACCCCAAAACGAACCGGATCGCCTTTTTTAAGCAACTCTTGATCTTCTGGTTTGATAGCAGAATAATGCAAAAGAACTTCTGGGTATTCAGGACAAGTCAGAGTTCCAATCCCGGTTTCATTGTTATACCATTTCACAGAGCCTTCTACTACGGCGTCAGGGCAAGGATCGTATATCATTTCTTCGACGGTTTTTCCTATTTCTCCGCGAATAGTTTCAATTTGCACAATTAACTGCTTCACTTCTGTCTGGTCGGGATTACTTTTAAGGCTGTCCTGCAAAGTTTGCACCGCCATTCCCAATAAGCGTCTTTTGAAGTAAACCAGGCCAAGATACAGTAAAGATGAAGAATCACCAGGAATCATCCGAAGTGCTTCAAGAAGGTGCTTCTCAGACTCTTCATACAGTTCAAGCTCATATAAAACAGCACCAACCTCTCGATGATAAGAAGCCTGATATGGATATCTTTTTATCAATTGCCTATAGATATCTAACGACTCTTCAAACCAATTCATTCGAGAATATATATCTGCCAGCTGCTCCATTGATTCCACATTTCTCGGATCAATCTCAAGTATTCTCTTAAACTCTTCTGCGGCATCTAAGAAGTGGGTTTCAGCTCTTTCTTCATCATGCTTCAATCGATAAATCTCTCCGAGATATCGATGGAAAAAACCAGGCCTGATACCAACCTGGAGCCCCTGCTGAAAACATTTTATTGAGCTGTCGTAATCCTCAATCAAGCGGTAAGCAAGTCCAAGGGTTTCAAAATAATCGGGTTCTCCAGGATTTTGCTTCAGGCAACTCAAAATGCCCTTAATAGCTTCTTTGTATTTTCCTTCATTCAGTAGTTCTACTGCATTGGAAAAGTCTACATCCACTTTTTCGAGAAATTTTTCAAGTTTATTGTCATACTCGGCTTTTTTTTCGTCATCTGCAAATAAATCAAAAGCATCTTTTAATTCCTTTAGCTTAGGAATATTTGCCAATGGCGAGTCTGAAGAAAACAATTCAACATGCTTCTTTTTATAAGCAGTTGCACATTCTTCAAATGAAGCGAAGTTTTCAACCCCAAGTAGCCGATAATAGTTCTGCATCCAGTACATTCGTCCCCTGTGAATTTCAGTTGTAAATTGTAACTTTTAATGAGAGTTTTAGCAAGATTGGTCCAGATTAATAACAGCTTTTTTTTTCTGTCCAACCTTAGCCCTTGAAATAGTCATGTCCTGTGGGGTAAATTTGACCGCCTATGAAAAGAATAATTAAAACTATTGATAAGTATATGCTAAAAGAACTCCTTGAGCCTTTTCTTTTTGGCATGGCTTTTTTCGTTGCCATCTGGTTGATAGATCTAATGATGGAATTAATCAATCTTATTTTCTCAAAGGGCGTACCAGTAGACGTAGTATTTTTGTTTTTTGTTTACAGTCTTCCCCCAACACTCGTTATAAGTTTTCCAATGGCAATTCTGCTATCAAATCTTGTTGCCTTTGGTCGCTTATCGTCAGATTCAGAAGTAATTGCTTTAAAGGCAGGGGGATATAGCTTTACCAGGATCGTGGCTCCAGCAATAGCCGCAGGACTTTTCATAACGGCTTTAACCTTTTTATTCAACGAAAAGCTGGTCCCAATCGCCAATGAAAAATTTACCAGGCTATTTAGACGCGAAGTAACGTTAAAACGCCCGCTTCCCAAGATAGCTGAAAACCGTTTTTTTGAAGCTGGGCCTGGGAGAAAATTCTATGTTCGCAAATTTAACCCGGAAACAAAAGATATGTTCGGGGTCGTTATGTATGAAGGACAACCCAAAGACTTTCCCAGAATCATCGAAGCAGAAAAAGCCAGATTGGCGGACGGAGTTTGCTCATTTTGGGACGGGCGAATTTCCGATATCCACAAGAGCGGTGAGGATAAGCACTATACATATTTTGAGTCAATGGAATACCCCATAGACACCCATTACGTAAACCCTGATCATGTTCCAGACTCAAAAAGCGCAAGAACGATGAGCCTATACGAACTGTATAATTTTATTAAAGATTCAGAGAAAAAAGGCATGTCTGAAAAGATTCTAACCCAGCACTGGATTGAGTTCTGGGCTAAGTCATGCATTCCATTTGCCAGCCTGATTTTTGTTCTTATCGGAGCCCCACTTGGTTCACAGACAACCAGATCAGGCACTGGAATAGGAATAGGAATGTCCGTAGTTATTATTTTCCTGTATTATATTTTGTTTGCCGCAGGAAAAGCGTTTGCTAAAGGTGCATTTCTGCCTCCATTCTTTGGGGTTTGGCTCCCCAATTTTATTATCGGTGGAATTGGCATATGGCTAATTTTCAAATCCAAAGATTAATTTACTTTCTACGTCAGAGGAGCAATAAATGAAAAAGAAACTCACAGCATATATAAACACATGTCTTGAACCACTTCTGGCGAAATATGGCATTGAAGAAAAGCAAAATTTTGATGTCCAGATTCCTCCGGACACAAGTAAAGGTGATTTCGCATTAAATGCGGCCATGAAGCTGGCCAAGCCTGCAAAATGCCCTCCAAGAAAGTTAGCGGAAGAAATTTGCGATTTATTGGGAAAAGACGACTTCTGGTTTTCCAAAATTGAAATTGCGGGGCCGGGATTCATTAATCTGTTTGTAAAAAAAGATGCTATAGAATCTGTTTTTAACGATTTCAAAAAATCTGAAGACTTTGAACTTTTATCCGAAAAGCCAAAAGAAAAGGTAATTGTAGATTATTCAAGCGTAAATATTGCAAAGCAAATGCATGTTGGGCACTTACGCTCCACAATTATTGGCGATGTGTTATCAAGAACAATTGAAGCTCGAGGTGACATGGTAATAAGACAAAATCACCTTGGAGACTGGGGGCTGCCTATGGCGATGGTGCTTTGGAAAGCCGCTCCAATAATCGACAAGGCTGAAAATGAAGGCAAAACTGCAGAGCAGGTTCTCGACCTTCCTTCACTAGAAAGTCTTTACAAAGAAGCTACTGCGGAATGCAAGAGCAATCCTCAAGCGGCAGATGAATGTCATAAGTTTCTGGTGGACCTTCAACAGGGTGACGCAAACCTCATCGACAAGTGGAAGCAGATTACCAAGATTTCCATGAAGGAAGTTTATAGAATTTATGGACTTTTGGACGTAAAACTGAAAGAGGAAAATGAATGCGGTGAAAGTTTTTATCGCGAAATGCTTGCTGAAACTGTAGATTTGATTGAAAAAAGCGGAAACTTGACCGAATCAGAAGGTGCAAAATGCGTTTTCATGGAAGAATTTAAAGCAAAAGACGGAAATCCGCTTCCAGTTATTGTTGTAAAATCTGACGGTGGTTTCAATTACGGCACTTTTGATCTTGCAGCTTTGAGACATAGGACACATAAGCTTGAAGCGGACAGAATTATCTATGTCACCGATGCGAGACAAGCGCTTCACTTTAAACAAGTCTTTGCTGTGGCAAGGAAATGTGACCTTTTAAAATCACCAGATGTTTCTCTGGAACACGTAACCTTTGGAACAATTCTTGGTGACGACAACAAGCCACTAAAAACGCGAAGCGGTGAAAATGTAAAACTTTCTGAGTTACTGGACGAAGCAATTGCCAAGGCATATCAGGTTGTCCAGGAGAAAAACCCCGGCTTGTCAGAAGAAAAGAAAAAATCAGTTGCTCAGATAGTTGGCATTGGAGCTGTAAAGTATGCGGATCTTTCTCAAAACAGAAACAATGACTACGTATTCTCTTTTGATCGCATGCTTGCTTTAAACGGCAATACTGCCCCATACCTTCAATATGCGCATGCCAGAATTTGCTCTATATTCAGAAAAGGTGGACTTGATCCAGAACAGATAAACCATGAGGTGCTAATTTCTCAAGAAGAAGAAAAAAACCTCATTCAAAAACTAATGGAATTTCCTCTTGTAGTAGAAGCAGTTTCAACTGATCTACGCCCACACGCCCTATGCAACTTTCTTTTTGAGCTTGCCACATCATTCTCATCATTCTATGACAAGTGCCCTGTGCTGATTTGCGAAGATGAAAAACTAAGAAACTCAAGACTTTCGCTATGCAATGTAACCAGAAAAGCTCTGGCAAGAGCCTTAAGCCTACTAGGCATAGCTGCTCCACAGGAGATGTAAAATGACCAGATGTCCAAAGTGTAATTCAAATAGTGTGTCAGGCAGATACTGCGGTAAATGCGGTGCTTCAACAGAAGCAGATACATCAAAAAAACAAGAGGCTCTATTAAATCAGCTTCCAGACTTGGACATAGAAGAAACCATCTCAGAACCGTCACAAACACAAAATCATTCGGCCTTAATAGAAGAGCTCGAAAACAAGCTAAAAAAAGACCCTGCAAACGTAAATAATTATCTGGAGTTAGGTAAAGCTCAGCTTGCCGCGGGAAAACTGCAACAGGCATTTTCAACTTACAGGGCTTCGAAAGCTATTGCCCCGGAAGAGATTGAATTATACAGGCTGGGAGCGAAAATCCTGACCGCCCAAAACAAACGCGAAGAGGCTATTTCGGCCTATAAAAAAGTATTAAAAGCCAGACCTGATGATATGGAAGCTATACTGTGCTCTTCTGAACTGCTCTATGACACTGGGAAGAAATCCGAAGCACTATCCTATCTACAAAAATTGAAGGAAAATGCCACTTCTAATCCAGAAATACTTATCAAAATTGCACAAATTCATCTAAGTCTTGGCAACCCTTCTCAGGCACAGGAAGAATTATCCCAATACAGGAAGCTCGCTGGCAACAATAGAGAAATGTATCTTCTGATGGGTAAAACCATGTTAACCAGACAATTCTACGATGGAGCGATAAAAAACTTCTCAGAAGCCATAAGATCCTTCCCAAAAGATCCTGAAATGCGACTGGGGCTTGGAAAGGCCTACCTTGGCATGAATGAAAAGGGAAAGGCCATACTGGAATTTGAACAAGCATTAAACATGAGTCCAAACAATCAGAATATCCTTCTGGAGCTAGGAAAGCTTCAAAGCAATATGGGAATGACTGATCAGGCTGAAGCGACATTCCAGAAAATTGAAAAATCTCACAATCAAAATGGTGAAATATTTCTTGAGCTGGGAAAGCATTTTATTACATCTGCCAACTTCCCAAAAGCTCGCTATTATCTTCAAAAAAGCATAGAGCTTAGCCCCTACAATCAAGAAATACTTGAAACCATGGGAAGTGTCTTAGAAAAGATGAAGCTCTTTAAAGAAGCATTAGAGCTTTACACTGAATCGGTTCAAAACAACAACAGACTCCCATGGGCCCACAGGGGAATAATAAGAACAGCTGAAAAGTGCAAAGATTTTGAAAGCGTTGCAATCTCTCTTGAGGCTCTTACAAAAATAGAGCAGCCAACCGCAGATACATGGTGTGACCTTGGCGAAGCACTAATTAAAACAGGTGAGTTTGACAAATCGCAAAAAGCCTTTGAAGCTGCCGCAAAACTCGACCCCACAAACACGCGAGCATATCAAGCCCCTGAACTAATAAAAATAGAGAAGGCGCGAAGCGAAGGGCAAAAACTCGCGACACAAGGCAAAGAAGCAATGGAAAAGCGCTTTTTCTTAACTGCCTCAGAAAGGCTAAAAAAGGCGCTGGAGCTTGTTCCAAACGAACCAGAATGGCTCATGTTGCTAGCAGAAGTCTCATTAAAAACAGCCGAATTTGACCAAGCATCAAGACTTCTTTCAAAACTCAGGAGCCAGGATTCGGAAAATTTCTGGATAAACTTTAATCTTTCCAGAATTTACGAGATTGAGGGCAAAGCCCAGCTTGCTATCGAGCTGCTTTCAAATGCTTTAAAAGAAAATCCCCAGGAAATACAAGGGCACATAGAGCTCTTAAAACTTAAGAGAACTCAGATTCGTGGAACAAGAATTGAACCAGAAATGATAGATGCTCTGATAAAAAATCTACAATTTGAATTTGCACACTTAAGAAAAGAAAGTCCCTCACCACTAATTGTCGAAGCATACGCAAATTATATTTTTGGATATAGAAGCAAATCCCAGAACGAAAGACTTGCAAAAGCAGAAGCATTATTCAGAGAAGCCAGTGCCAGATTTGGAGAAAAAGCGGAAATTCTGAATGGACTTGCCTTGATTGAAAGAGCCAAAGGTAATACAGAACAAGCTATTAACTTGACCAAAGAATGGATCCGCGTTTCAACAAGACCTCAGCAACTCCACAAATTAGCCAGACTTCATGAAAACTTCCAGCAATATGGTGAAGCAAGAAAGTGTTATATTTCTCTAAAAAATCTCTTCCCTGAAGACGGATATTTTAGAAAAAAAGTAATTGAAATGTCTTCGCATCTTTCCAGTATCGGAAGCAAGAATGAACTGGTAAACTCCCTCTCGGAGTGCCAGCAAAGCATACAAAACAAACCGGACCAAATGTGGGTATTATATGAGATGGCGTTAATACAGCAATATCTCGCAGAATCCTCAACCCAAAAAGAAGAATGGATAAAAAAATCGCTTCTTAACTGGAACAAAGCAATCAATCACCCAGATTCAAACCATTGGGTTAGATGGGGAATGATGGAATGTCAGCTTAAATACCAAAAGGATCATGATAAGAAAAGAGCGATAAATCAAAACCTTAAGGCCTGTGAAAAAATCCTCAGAGAAATGCCAGATTCCGCCCGGGCTAATTTTTATCTCGGAAAATGCTATCTTGCCTTTGATGACCTCGCTAACACACAAAAAGCTCTTGGACTTTTTGACAAAGCCAATTTCCTAGATCCCGAGCTAACCGAGCTCCATCTTGTACATGCCAAAGCTTGTAAAAATCTTGGAAAATCAGTTCTAGTAGACTCAATTGGTTATAACATGATACTATTAGAACCTGAACTAGCTCAAACCATCTTTCAGCTTTGAAAATAGCTGGAAAGAGTCACTAAAATTGGAAAAAACAGTAGAACAACTAATAAACAGTATACCTGATGTAACAACTCAAATCAGCATGCAGGTTTACGGAAGTTCCGAGACTCTCGCCCTCATAAGGCGGGTGATAGTAGCCTGTGTACAACATTTAAATTTAAGTGCCACTTTATTAAATGACATTAAGCTAGCCACAACCGAAGCCTGCACAAACGTTATAAAGCACGCTTATAAATTTGATGAGACACGTTCTTTTCTACTGGAAATAAAAACCAGTCCGGACAAGATTCTCATTTATGTGGCTTATGAAGATCCGGATTTCATCCCAGATGAGATTCCAGTTCCAAACTTAAAGGAAATTAAAGAGGGTGGCCTGGGTGTTTTTATAATAAAAAACATCATGGATGAAGTAATCTATGAAACTCTTCCCACCACAGGAAAAGTTCAACTATGTATGGTGAAAGTCCTTACCAATAATTAGGCGTATCGGAGGCCAATGTGAAAATTGATTGTCAGATAGATGCCGGACAAAAGACAAAAGTCTTTAAAATTGAAGGTGAACTCGATGTTCATCACGTAAAAAATCTTAAAGCAGAAGTAATGGAAGCTTTAGAGGGCGAAGGCTGGACCTACGAGTTAGATATGGACCAGGTTGGCTATTTAGATAGCTCAGGACTTGGAATGCTCGTTTACCTGAAAAAAGAGATCATTAGACACGAGGGTAAGTTGAAAATTAAAAACTTACATGAGCCAGTATTAAACGTGTTTAAGCTAACCAAACTGGACGATTTCTTTCAACTTTCTTGAGGATAAAAAAATAACTGAAGATGGATAAAAGCAGAGAAAGAAAGTCTAGCAGCGGCCTGTTCATAACCTTTGAAGGCCCTGAAGGAAGTGGGAAATCGACCCAGATAAAACTTCTTAAAGACTTTTGTGAAACAATTAGCAAAAAAGCAATTTCTACCAGAGAGCCGGGAGGAACGTCTTTTGGCGACAAAATTCGAAACCTCCTTCTGGACCACAGTGAAGGCGACCTGGAACCAGAAACTGAGTTATTCCTTATGCTTGCGCAAAGAAGTGAGCATCTAAGGAAAATCATAATTCCTGAAATAAATGCTGGAAACATCGTATTGTGCGATAGGTATTTTGACTCAAGCATGGCTTATCAAGGCTATGGAAGAGGATTGCCTCCCGATTCAATTTACTCAGCTCACAAGTCTTTTTTACCGGATTTTGAGCCAGACATTACGATTCTACTTTGCATAGCCCCAAAAGAAGGCTTAGAAAGAGCTCGCCATGGTGGCACCAAGAGCCTGGACAGGATGGAATCTGAAAATTTAAGCTTCCACAAGAGAGTTTTTGAGGGCTATAAGAAGCTTGCGGCTGACAATCCTTCAAGGTTCATAAGAATCGATGTTGAAGGTAGTCCAGAAGAGATTTTTGAAAAAGTAAAAGATCAGCTAACTCAGCATCCGAGGTGGAAAGCCTGTGAATAAACTCAGGATGAATATAGCCATCAAGCTTGATCTGTTTTTGGCGATTCTTTGGATTGCAGTTTATTTTGCTGCCAAATTAATGAATCTGGCTATACATCCCGAACCTTTTATAGCTGCCGGTGTTGGAACTATTGTTTTCGTTCACCTAAGCCTTTCTCATAAAGTTTTAAAACCGCTCCAACGTTTTATTGAAATTGCAGATAACGTTGCTGATGGGGATGTTTCCACAAGCCTTGAAGACCTGAGAATGAGCGATCTAGAAGAAGTCCAGGGCAGTTTCACCAAGATTGTAGGAAGTCTTATTGAGTCCAGAGTCGCAATTGAAGATTACATGCAGACTATCAGTGAGATAAATAAAGAATTAGAGAAAAAAGTAGACTCACTTTCCACACTTTATACTGCGAGTCAAACTATGGGCGGAAGCCTGAATGTTGATACTCTGGTGAGAAACCTTATCACAACTTTTTCAGATCGCCTTGGAATTTCCGGCGCAGCGGTGATGCTATATAGTGAAAAAAATGACCTGGTAAGCGTAAAAGATCTTCTTGGAATTTCTCCAGAGCTATTTGCAAAATTCAGATTTTATTCAGACAACCAGATTCTGGCAAGAATATTTAGCGAAGAGGGTTTCTGGGAGCCTACTGATCAGGAACATAATCTTATGTTTGCTGAATTTGAAACCGACGTTGTTAGAAGTCTAAAGATCTTAATTCCAATGAGAATTAAAGATCATTTTGTTGGAGTAATTGTCCTTGCAGATAAGAAGGATGGCTCCAGATACGTTGACTCTGAAATTCAATTGATTCAAGCTTTGGTTGGTCTTGCAAGCACTTCAATCAATAACGCCATGCTTTTCGAACATTCTGAAACCACAAAGAATGAGTTGGACCATAAGGTATTCAATCTTATGACTCTTCAACAATCGGGTAAGGTGCTAAGCTCAACACTTGATTTATCAGAACTTATTTCAATTTCTATTGATATGTTTCTTGAAACAGTTTGGGCTAATAAAGGCGTTTTAATGCTTCAATCTGATGACAAACCAGAGCTAGAGCTAAAAGCCCTAAAGGGAATTTCAAAAGAAGAAGTAATGGAACTTAGCAAAGATCCTGGCGAAACCTGGGCAATGACAACTATTGAGAAAGAAAAAAAGCCGATCCTTTCTCAGGAACTGGCTTCAAAAAGTTCTTATCAAAGTTATTGCACAGTAAACAAGACTTTGCCATTCGCTGTCTACCTGCCTTTGCTTAAAGAAGCAGAGCTTTATGGTGTGGTAAAAATCGGCCCAAAAATCAATGGCGAAGCATTTAATGAAAATGATTTAGAGTTTTTTGCCACTCTTGGTTCGCAGGCTGTGATTGCATTTGAAAATGCAAGGCTTTATTCTTTGGCGATTACCGACTCAATCACAAGATTGTATGTTCACAGATACTTTCAATTAAGGCTCGACGAAGAAGTTGCCAGAAGCAGAAGATACAATGCCACAATTTCCTTGTTGATGTGTGACATCGATCACTTTAAGAGCGTAAACGATAATTACGGACATCAGCAGGGCGATATGATTCTTAAAGAAATCAGCAAAATTTTAAGAAAGAATGTCAGGAACACTGACATCGCTGCCAGGTATGGTGGCGAAGAATTTGCGATTATTCTACCTGAGACAACCCAGGCCGACGCAAAAATCGTTGCAGAAAGAATAAGAAGAGACGTAAGTAAATGCGACTTTCCATCAATTATTCCTGGACAGCCATCTTTAAAAAGCTCCATTTCGATTGGAGTTGCAGGCTTTCCTTTGAATGCTGACAACAAAGATCAACTAATTCAAAAAGCAGACTCAGCTCTTTATAAAGCTAAAGAACTGGGTAGAAACCGAGTTGTGCTTTGCGGAATTGACTAACCTATGCCAGTAAAAATAGGAAAACCTTCCATCGACTTAAATCCTGGTTCACCTTCACAGGCCAATTCTGTTGATACAAAAAAATCAGAAGTTTTTTCATCTCAGCTAAAAGAAGTTCAAAAAAACCATATTGATCAAGATCTAAAGACTCTTATCAATGAAGTTAAAGAACTTGGGGAAAAGCTTTTAAGATCACCAGAAGAAAAGCTTCTTGGGAAATACAAAACTTCAATAAAAAACTTTCTTGGGAAAATCTCAAAAGATTTCTTGTCTTTAAAAGAGGAGTTTGGAGCAAAGCACGAAGGTGAACAAAAAGTTTACCAGCTTGTAAATCTGACAGAATCTGAGGTAGAATCAATTACGGCCGAAGCTTTTAATGATAAAAAAGCGGTCAACCTTCTGGCAAGTCTTGATGATATACGAGGACTTGTATTGGACATAATTGGCTAACCATGAATAAAGAAATGCCTCTGCAAATAGTAATAATAACAGGTCTATCCGGAGCCGGAAAAAGCACGGCGATCCACTTTTTTGAAGACTCTGGATTTTTCTGCATGGACAACGTTCCGCCTGCACTCTTGCCAAAGTTCGTGCAGATTTGTCGCGAATCCAATGGAAGTGTTTCAAAGATAGCGGTGGTTGCTGACGCAAGGGGCGGAAGCTTTTTTGAAAGCCTTTTTGATGCAATAGATTCAATAAAAAAGCTTGGAGCTCTAGTAAAGATTTTATATCTGGATGCATCCGAAGAAGTTTTAATCAGAAGATTTTCTGAAACAAGAAGAAAGCACCCCTTAAATAGAGGTGGAAGAATTCTTGATGATATTCAAAAAGAAAGAATGATGCTGGAAGATATAAAGTCAAAATCAGACTTTGTCATTAACACTTCCGCAATGAATGGCCGTGAACTCCAGGAAGCGATCAGAAAAGTTATAGAAGAAAACTCAATAATGCGAACCATGTCGGTAGTATTTCTTAGTTTTGGCTTTAAACATGGCGTCCCATTAGATTGCGACCTGGTATTTGACGTAAGATTCTTGCCAAATCCATATTATGTGAGCGAGCTAAAACATCTTAGCGGTTTAAATAGTGAAGTTTTTGATTATGTTATCGGCTCTGAAAATGGTAAATCAGTGGCTATAAAGATGAAGGAATTTATTGAGTTTTTAATTCCAAAGTTTATTCTGGAACCTAAGACAAGACTTCAGATAGGCATAGGATGTACTGGAGGAAGGCACCGATCAGTATCATTTGCTGAGTATTTATTTAAAGAAATTCAGCATGATAGAATTATTACTTCCAGAAAACATCGCGACCTTCAATTGTCCTAATTTTTGTAAATTTCTCTAAATTGCTTGCCAATCGTTTCTTAAGTATTATATTCTGAGTGATTGGGGTACCGAAATGGGAGAATTTTGCATAAAGAAATATCACTTTCTCATTGCTGCGCTTATTTTTTTTTGCGCAGGGGTTTCTTGTGCTCAGTCGGCTCCTGAATTGACTCTGAACTCAAAAAACAGCATCCCTCTACCTGAAAAAATTGAAGAATATAGACTTTCTCTTGGCAGCACAATGATCGGCCAAGACTCAATGATAGAGATGGATAAGTACAAAATAAAAAACACAAAAGCCAAATTTGTTGAAACTCCCAACGCGAATTTTGATAGTTTCAAGCTAAAAAATGAAGTTCGATTTTCTACCGATCCCGAAAAAGCAAATAATAAAGTAGACAGTAATTCAGAAGAAGCTGACGAATACTCAACTCTCACTCTGACCACAGATTATCTGACCAATTCAATTGGATACGATGAAAAAGAATCTGGCTCCAGTCTTTCCATGAAAAAGAAAATCGGAAAATGGGCTGTATATGGCGAATTTGAAAGAAAAAAATTGATCCCCATACCTATTCCATCTCCAATATCCCAGCTGCAGCTGAAAACGCTCGCCAGTATAAGAGAGAATTCTTCAAATACCGACTCTAAACCCGGTGAATCCCAGGAAAAACCAAATCAATCTGATAAAAACTCTGCACTTAGCTCCAGATACTATCTAGAAGCAGTTTATAACTTTTTACCCACGGTAAAAGGGAAGCTTTCGTATAAAAGATCTATGATTGACACTTACGATTCTGAGGAAAAGCTTCAGGTTGAAGGGATTGTAGAAGCAAACAAGAACATGCTTATAAAAGCGGGTTACAACAATGAAACCCGCCCAGAAGTTAACGACCCCAAAACCACCAAAGACACGAAAGTCTGGACAGAATTTATACTTAAGTTCTAGTTATAAAATGCAAATAACAGACATTAAAATCCAGATTATAAAACAACCAAAAAGCAAATTAAGAGGTTTTGCGAGCGTAACCTTTGACGAATCTCTTATTATTAAAGATTTTCAAATTTTTGAGGGCAAAAGAGGTCTTTTTCTAGGAATGCCATCTCGCAAGATGCCAAATGGTGAATACCGAGAAATAGTTTTTTCTATCAGCACCAGCCTATCTGAACTCCTTTCAGAAACAGTTCTCCGGGCTTTTGAAGATGAGATTAACCGACCTGATAATCAATTTTGCTAAATTGTTCGCTTCAATACTTGAAAACCAATAACTTTTGTGGTATTTTCTTTCGACAATAATGAAATATTGTAGGGGTGTGGCCAAGTGGTAAGGCACCGGGTTTTGGTTCCGGCACTCGCAGGTTCGAATCCTGCCACCCCTGATTAAAAAAAGCAAGGCAAAAGGGAATAAAAGCCCTTTTGCCTTATTTTTTTGTATTTTTTGTTCACTTGAGGAAAATAGAGGTATATAATCTACACTTGAGATTTAACGAGGAGCCATAGTAAATGAAATCTAGCATCCACTCTTTAATATTGGCGGCAGGCAAAGGGACCAGAATGAAGTCCGAGCTCCCGAAGGTTGTACATCCCATTATTGATCAACCAATGGTCCAATACGTTATCGATGCATTAAAAGACGTTGGAATAGAACAATCTACTCTTGTAGTTGGCTACAAGTCACAGCTTGTAAAAGATTCTTTAAACGACAAAACCCTAAAATATGTAGAACAACCAGAACAACTCGGTACAGGTCATGCTGTTCAATGTTTTGCCAAATCAACAAATAAATCTCCAGATGAATTACTGGTAGTATGCGGCGACACTCCCTTGATTTCACGCAAAACCCTGCTAGAAATGATTGAAGTTCATTCCACGCAAAAACCAGCAATAACAATGATGACATTAGAGATGCAAAATCCAGGCAACTATGGTCGTATAGTAAGAAAAAACGGAGAAATTATAGCCATTCGAGAGGCTAAAGATTGCTCAGAAGAAGAGTTAAAGATAAAAGAAGTAAATCTTGCGGTTTATTTATTTAACGGTGAATTTCTTTTCTCGAATATTTTTAAACTTGAAAACAAAAATAAACAGAAAGAATTCTACTTAACTGATCTGGTAGAAATGGCAAGCATACAGGGCAAGAAAGTTATTTCCTGCAAGGAAGCTGATGAAAGCTCGACTTTGGGAATAAATAGCAGACAGCACCTTGCTCTGGTAACCAAATTACTCAAGGACCAGATTAATAATTTGCACATGGATCGAGGCGTAACAATTGTCGATCCTGAACAAACCCACATTGGTCCAAAAGTTGAGATTGGACCGGACACAACAATCTATCCAGGAACTATGATAACTGGAAACACCAAAATAGGAGAAAATTGCAAGATTGGTCCTCAATCACTTTTGATGGATTCTCAATTAGGCAATAATGTAAGCGCCGAATTTTGCAGAATCTCGTCCGCTGAAGTTTCATCCAACCGAACGATTGAAGCATTTACAGTTATTTCAGGGACAGAAGCTGGTTAAATCCAGTTTAGCAGTATAAGGGGAATAAAGTGGAAAGTAACTCAAAAATTAAAATTTTTAATGGCGAAGGCAACACAGAACTTTTTCAGGAAGTCTGTAAATATCTATTTATACCAGAAGGAACTGTGCTGCATGCATCTTTCGCAGACGGAGAGCTCTATTGTCGAATAGAAGAATCTGTTCGCGGCTGTGACACCTTTATAATTCAGCCAACCTGCCCCCCTGTTAATGAAAATCTAATGAAACTTCTTATCACCATGGATGCTCTAAGACGAGCTTCTGCAACAAGTGTAACAGCAGTTGTTCCGTATTTTGGGTATTCCAGACAGGAAAAGAAAAGTACAGGAAGAGAACCTGTTACTGCAAAATTGGTTGCAAATTTAATTACAATTGCCGGAGCTGGAAGATTAATGACCGTTGACATGCATGACCCCGCATTGCAAGGGTTCTTTGATATACCAGTAGATCACCTTTCAGCCGGAAGACTACTCTCAGAGCACTTTCTAAAAAGAGATCTCACCAATCACGTTGTTGTCTCTCCAGATACGGGCGGAGTTTTACGTGCAAGAACCTTTGCTAATAAACTTAAGCTTCCTATGGCTATCATTGACAAAAGGCGACCTGAAGCCAATAAGGCAGTTGTAATGAACGTTATTGGTGAAGTAAAAGATATGCATGCAATCATAATTGATGACATTATCGATACAGCCGGAACCCTTGTAAATGTTGCTGAAACACTCGTTGAAAATGGTGCAAAAAGCGTTAGAGCCTGCTGTACACATGCTCTTTTATCTCCACCTGCAGTTGATAGAATTCCCGGCTCACCAGTAGAAGAAATTATCTGCACCAACTCTGTTCCATTAACACAGGAAAAAATTGAAAAATGTAATTTAACCGTTTTATCACTTGCCCCTCTTGTCGGCGAGGCAATTAGAAGAATATTCGAACGCAGATCTGTTAGCGAACTTTTTCTATAAGCATTTGGAAGGAAATCTGGATGAAAAACCTTTTTAGAACAACCACAGTAATTTTTCTTGGAAGTATTATCTCTGTAGGCCTGGTTGGGTGTGGAGGCTCAAAAAAGAAAACTAACCCAGTTTCCACAAATATAGAAACTTCGGATCAGGATAAAGAAACCTTCACAAGCTGGAAAAGCAATTCAAAAATCAGAATTGCCATGGACAATCAGAATTACGATGAAGCTGAGAATTTGGCTTTAGAGCAATTAAGAGAAAACCCACGCGATGGAAGGGCTCATTTTTTTCTGGGCAAGGTATTTTTACTTAAAAATCTACCAGAAAAGGCTGAAAAAAGTCTCATGACTGCAGTAGAGCTTGAGCCACAGAACAGAAGCTTTCTTAGAAGCCTTTCTGATGCAAGAATAGCACTTGCAGACAGAGCACTTGCAAACGGACTTCCCGGCGAAGCTGTTAATCTTCTTAAAAAAGCCATGATCAAGAATTATAAATCTCGACAGATCAATGAAAAGTTAGCCAGGTCTTACATACTAACTGCTGCAAATCTTGAGAGAGAAGGGAATAAGACAGAAGCTGAAAGTCTGTTGAACGAAGCAATTGGAATCTTGCCTGATCAGCCAGAGATACGCGCTAAGTATGCAGATCTTTTGATTGATTCTGGGCGACTCATGGAAGCAGAAAGACTACTGAAAAAGCTTGTCGAAACCAATCCAAGCTTTGAACCAGGAATGCTTTCGTATGCAAAGCTTTTATTGAGAATGGGAGAAATAAGTGCTTCAGAAAAAATGGTCAGTTCTGTTCTCGAACTGGCCCCCGGAAATCAGGAAGCGCTTAAATTAAGAAATCAACTGAACCAGAATATCCCAATTATTTCAACCCCTGAAGTAAATCTGGCCATGGATTCAGAATCTGTAAAAGAACAATTAAAAAGTCTTGAGCAGTCCGGAAACTATGATCAGCAAATGGCCCTGCTGAAAAAATTTGTTTCTCTGAATCCTGATCAGGCATGGGCAAAATTTGAGCTTAGTCAATTAACCCTTAAACAGGGAAACGTTGAAGGGGCAAAGTCTCTGGTTGATGAATTTCTAGCTCTTGAACCTAATTCTATTGACGGTTTAATGCTAAAAGCCAGAGTTCTTCATCAGAGTGGGGATTTAAATGAAGCCCTAAACATGCTTATGGAGCTTGAAAACCTGCACGGGGATAAACTTGAAGTTCTTAATCAAATCGGGCAGGTCTATGCCAAGATGGGAAAATTTGATCAGGCTAAAAATGTTTGGCAAAAAATCCTGGATATTGATCCAAACCACTCTGAAACATTATTCAGTTTTGGCCAGCTTGAAATGGAACTTGGCCAACACAAAGTTGCTCAGAAATATTTTGAGCAAGCAATTCACAAAGAACCTTTCAATCCCAAATTCAGATATTTTGCAGGTTCTAATTTAATGCAAAGTGGTTTGAAATCTGAAGCGTTGGCACTCTGGGAATCTGGGAAAATGTATCTGAACCCAGAAGATCCTTATGGCAAAAGAATCCTTCTCACACTTGGTGAAAAAAGCTCTGATGGGCTATCTTCTTCCCCTCCACCTCTTTCAGATATGAATGGAAGCATTCCTTCTGTTCAAGAAGAAGAATTACCACTTGTTCCAGCCTCAGTAATTGAAGAAGCCCCGACCAGCTCAGCCTATGACAATGCCCTTCAATATGCTCGCGGAGGCTTCTTTAATGAAGCAATTCAAGGCTTTCATGAAGTCCTGAAATCTGATCCCAATAATTTTAATGCCATAATGAATCTTGGAAAGGTGCTCACTGCAACTGGCAAGAATTCTGACGCATGCGCATATTACCTGAAAGCGATGAAAATTGATCCAACAAACATCCATGCTCAGCGTGCTCTGGCAAACAGCTACTCAGAACAGGGACTCCACAATTTTGCGGCTGAGATAACAGATCAGGTTCGCCGAACAGCTCCTAATCAGCTTCAAGGTTTTCCTCGCTATAGAGAAAACCATGGAATTCTTAGAAACAATCCAAGAGCGTTCCGTCCGCTTGCAAAATCTTTCATTGACGCAGGTTTGACTCAGGAAGCTCTCGCAGTTGTCCAAACAGGTCGAGCAGAACTTCCAGAAAGCTCAGAATTATTTCTTCTTGAAGGAGAAATTTTCAAAAGCTTGAATCAGTTCGAACAGTCGCTTGTTTCTTTCAAAAAAGCACAGGAAAAGGACCCTCAAAATCCTGAACCATTTGTAAAAATTGGTGATTTGTATAAAGTTGCTGGCCAGCCTTCGCAAGCGATTAAAGAATATCAGAAAGCATTAAAAGCCGGTTTTATTGACGCAGACACAATGTTCGAAATAGTTGACAGGTTCAACGAATTAGGTCGAGAAGCGGATGCAAGAAGAGTTCTGGGCCGTTTAAAAGGCATGAATCTTAACCAAAATCAAATTGCAAAACTTGAGCAACATTTAGGCACCACAATTGAAATAGAAAGCGAGAATAACTAATATGACTTTCAAAGACTCAACAATTGCCAGTATAGAAGAATCAATTAAGGAACTTACCATTGCCATTGAGCAAGTTGAAAATAGTCCGGTAAAGAAAGAACTGCTTTTAAAGCTTAAGAAGTTAAAAAAGGCTAAAGATGGTTTGAAGCCAAGTTCCAGAATTCATAGTCTGTATATTCTTACAATCCCGCTCACAATTATATTTCTATTTCTGGGCGTTTACTATTTTTCACAATCCAAAAACAGCAATTAGTAGAAAAGAGCCCTCCAGCGATGCGAACCTACATTTTCGGACCAGTTCCCTCAAGAAGACTCGGAAATTCATTAGGGGTTGATTTAACGCCCACAAAGACATGCTCATTTGACTGTCTCTATTGCCAACTTCCAGCAACCAGATATCACACTTGTCAAAAACAAAGCTTCTGTTCACCAAAAGATGTCATAAAAGAACTCTCAGAAGTAATAACCGAGATTGATAAACCAGATTGGATAACTATTTCCGGAACAGGTGAGCCAACTCTTCATTCTGAGCTTGGAGAAATCATATCTCAGATAAAAAAACTGAATGTCGCTCCGGTTTGCGTCATTACAAATAGCTCCCTTTTTGCAGATCTGAAGTAAGAGCCAGCCTGGCAAAAGCTAATCATATTTTGCCAACTCTCACTACTGTCTTTCAGAGTACATTTGAAAAAATCCATCGTCCCGCCCAAAAAATTTCTCTCCGGAAAAATCTTGAAGGAATTGTCGAATTTCAAAAAAGTTTTACAGGTACTACCGAGTTTGAAATATTTGTTTGTCCCGGCATAAACGATAGTGATAAAGAGATTGAAGGCTTAAGAAAATTTCTTCTTCCCATAAAAGGAAACGTTTCAATTTATCTCAATACTGCTGTTAGAGAGCCTTTAGATAAAAGAGTCTCCACTGCAGGAAAGAATCTATTGAATCTCTTCCGTGACAAGTTAAACCTGTCTTTTCCAATCACTACAGCTTTTGAGCATAGTTTTGTCCCACAAAAAACAACCAACTGGAATCGCGAGATTAATGAAAACGACGTCTTAAAATTGTTGCTCCGGCACCCATGCAGCGAAGAGCAACTCGTTCAGGTTCTAGGCACCAGCTTTGGCAAGGTTCAGGCTCTAATTGAGCAGTTGCGTGCAAATTCCAAAATAAAGAAAATCAATAATGGAGACTGGATTTTAGCCGACTAAATCGGCTGTTTTTCATTTTCTGCTACCAATCAGAGAGCTTTGGGCAAATTGCAATTTGCCAGATGTTTTCTTTTTTACTCAGAAGAACCTCGTCTTGCTTTTTGAAATAGCCATCTGCACTTATTGTGAGCTCTTTTCTTCCAGGATAAATCTTTCCAATTTTAACTTTTCCAGAAGATGATTTGTAAGTTTTGCCATTTAAAGAAACTTGAAATTTCTTAATCTGCTTTCCGGTAAGGTTTGATTTAGCAGTAATGATAAGATTTCTATAATCAGGTTTAAGCCTTAAAAACACTCCTCCACTTTCATCGGCTCTACGCCTTAAAAATAAAGATTGATGATGTGGCGAATCAACGAAGAACTCTAAACCAGTATCGCCAGCATCAAGGCTTTTCTCAAATTTACCATCAGCATCAACATTCACTTGCTGATTGTTAATAAACAGCCTTGCTGATTTAATTGGCTTTTTGCTTAATGCATCAAGAACCAGACCGCGAATAGTATTTCGATTGCTTCTTTCAGGCATTTTCAAATCTTTAACAGATAGGCCAAAAGCCGATTTCAATCTATTTAGAGTATTCTGTGAAACCTTGGCCGAAAGCACTTCTCTTTTGAATAATGAACTTTTAAAAAATCCTGAATAGTTTTCGTCAAATAGACAATCCGCACCCAGCACCTCTGTTATCTTTCCCCTGATCTTGCTCCCACCTTTTTTGAGGGAAGCCTGTTTAAAAAGGGCTTTCAGGGTTTGAAGCAGCTCAATCTGAGTCAAGCTTTTTCCTGGATAAAATCTGCCATCTGGGTATCCAGATAAAAGTGAGCGTTGGACTACCATGGCAATAGCTTCAAACTCAGCTTTTGACAAATCTATATAGCCCGGCATTTCTTGCGTTGAAACGCCATCTGCCGAGACAAACTCTGCATCTTTTTTCATTACTTCGGCCAAAAATTTTGCAAATTCAATTCTTGTAACATTTTTGTTCTGATCGAATCTAAATGCTGAAAGCGAAACCAAAAGAAAAATGGCTACACATATACCCAATGCAAGTCTGAAGCCTGAAAATTTCATTTTGAATTTGTTACAGAAATCTTTATTCAAAAGCACAGTTCTATTTTTTTCCATAACGATTCCTACCAACCATAGTCCATGTGCTTCCTGAAATTTGAATTTTCATTCCAGCTTTTTTAGCCAAAGCCTTTAAAGCCTCCTGTGCAGAAGACGCTTTAATTTCTAATGGAAATTTTTTGCGCGGCAATTTCTCCAGCTTTAGTTTAATTCCCGCATTGGCGGCTAACTCATTTAATAAATCCTCAGAAACTCCTTCATGCAAACGTAGATTTATGGACTCAAATTTTTTCTGATCTGGTTTGATAAGAGTATTCTTTGAAACCCTATAGAATTTTTTTTCTTTCGTGTTTATTTTTCTAAGTCTTATTCTCAACTCATTTGAAAAAATTTCTATTAACGGCTCAACCAGATCTTTCACAACTACTTTTAAGCAGTCTGATTCACCATCAGAATCCAAAAAGGCTATCTTAACATTTCCCCCAGATAAAGCAGCTGCATGGTTACCCATTGAAAATGTGTTTTTTGGAAATGAAAAAATCCAAAGACTTTCAACCTCATCAAAATAAAACCGGGGAAAAACGCTGGCTTTGTTGTTACGGATAAAAATTACCGAATCCGCTTGCTCCTCTTTAAGGACAATTGAGTTCTGATCTTTATTTGAAAAGGCAAATCCAACATTAAAAGATAAAATGATTGTTAGAAGAAAAAATAAAGCAACCAATCGCATCATGCTAATTCGCTCTCCTAAAACCAAAAATTTGATTCAAAAAGCAATAAACATTCAGACGACTAATGTCTTCAAAGACGAGGTCTAGCTCTCTTGAATCAATGTGAAAATCAACTTTGCCTGCTAAACTTTTTATTCTGGATTTGATTTTCTCACCATTTATAGATTCTGAGCTACTAAATAAGTAATCCTCAATAAAAGCCAGCTGCCCTTTCTCTTTCAAAACCATCATTGTTGAGTTCCAGGCATCTACGCTAATCGGCTTTGCCGGGTAAAATTCGGCAGCTGGTCCTGCCTTTATAGCCTTCAGATTAATCAAATAATCGCAATATTGATAAACAGGGTGGTTTAAAGGAATATCCGAAAAAATTTGCAAATTTTCCGTTGCAGCATTTGTTACTTTTGAAAAAGTTAGCAATGAAACAATAGTTATAAGTAGCGAAAGAAAAAATCCCATAGCTGCAGCCTTACCGATTCTACCAAGGGATTTAGTAAGCTTTAAGATTTTATAAAATGCGGTTTCAAACATCGAAGCAAGTTTATTGAGAGAACTTTCACGTTTTAATCTAGTTCGTACAAACTCCAGCTGATTTCCACATTTTCCGCAAAATTTTGCATTAAGAGAAACTTTTGCAAGGCAAAACTGGCATGACCTGTCGATATTTCTCTTTCTTTTATTCATGCTGGATTTTGCCGTCCATTATTCTTTTTTTATAGTATCGGCAATCCAACAAGGAAACCTGAATATTGAGCAGATAGTGTGCATAGCAATAAAAAAAGCGAGTATAAAATTATACTCGCTTTTAAAATTCAAATTTTAGGATTTTTCATCATCCTCATCATCTGCACCCACTGGTGGATAAGGTTGAGACGAAGGTTCTGGAACCTTCTCGCCTTCATGAGCCATTACCGGCGGATAAGGCTGGCTTTCCAGCGTTTTTTCTTTTGCATCGGTCTTTGGCATTTCGTGCGCAGCCATTGGTGGGTATGGTTGCCCTTCAAGCTTATCAGCGTGGACTCCTTCCATTGGCTCTTTTTCAGACATTTCATCTTCTTTTAAAATCATGTCATCAGAATCTTCAACTTTTTCGAAATACTTAAACAGTTTTCTTTCAAAAGCTTTTAGAAAGGCTTCGACACAAATCGGATCAAACTGTTTACCAGAAAACTTTTGAAGCTCTCCCACAGCTGTCTTAACAGTAAGCCCCTTCCTGTATGGTCGGTTAGTTGTCATCGCATCAAATGCGTCAGCTACACAAATAATACGACCAGCAAGAGGAATAACCTCTCCCTCAAGATGGTCTGGATAACCTCTTCCATCGTAATACTCGTGATGGTGTAAAACACCTGGGATTTTATCCGCAAGGAAATCTACCGGACGCAAAATTTTTGCTCCAATAGCTGGATGCTTTTTAATAATAGCGTATTCTTCGTCAGTCAAACGGCCAGGTTTTCGGATAATACTATCCTTAATACCAATCTTTCCAACATCATGTAGAAGTCCAGCATAACGAACATCTTCAACTTCTTTGGCAGACATGGCAAGTTCTTCCGCAATCGCCACAGAATATTGAGTAACACGTCTGGAATGTCCTTGAGTATAAGGATCCTTGGCATCAATTGCCGTTGCCAGAACTTCAATTGTTGAAAGATAAACTTTCTGAATATTTTCATATAATCGGGCGTTTTCAATAGCTGAAACAGCCTGATTTGCAACGTTCTCCAGCATTTCCAGGTCATGGTCATTAAACGGAATATCGCCTTTTCGGTTCAAGACCTGTAAAACTCCAACGACCTTATCTTTCAGTTTCATGGGAACACAAATCATTGAACGAGTTACAAAACCCGATTTTTTATCTGCACCCTTGAAGAATCTTGGATCTTTTTCGGTGTCAGGAACGATTACCGGCTTGTTATTTTGAGCACACCAGCCAGCTAATCCTGTACCTAGTGGTAATCTAATTTCCTGAAGTTTGGCCCCAACATTTGGATCACCCTGAACAATATGGAAATAAAGCTCATGAGTTTGCTCATCAACCAGATAAACAGTTGATGTTTCACATCTCATAACCTCAGTCGCCTTGCTCATAATTTTGGTAAGTAGTTCTTTTAAATCAAGGGTCGAACTAACAACTCGTCCAACATCAAGCAGGGCCGCCATTTCTTCCATTTGTAATTTAACCAGATCAACTTCAAGAAATGTGCTGATCGAATTGGTTGCAAGATTGCAAAATTCAACCATTACAGGATCTTTGCTTTCTGGAAGCACGAGCAAACCAAAAGGATTGGCTTCATCGCCTAGTGGAATCAAAAGGTGGCTTTCACCTTCTGCATCAGTTTTAACTGTTTTTGAAATTTTTCTTTTTTCCAGTTTTGACGCGGTGAAATCTTCGCCGTAGAAGTTAAGAACAACTTCAGAGAAGCCGGCATTATAACGAATTCTTGATGACTGAGCTGAAACGTCATAAAAAATAACGCCAAAGCCTTGTTTACTGAAAAGCTTCTTAAATGTTTCACCAAGTACATTTAAGATATGGTCAGTATCCTTTCCTGAGGAAAGAATCTGCTTTTGTGCTTCATATAGAAGCTGCTGAGAATTTATTCCCTGCTGATCAGCCAACTAGAAGTTCTCCTTAACTTTTTAACTCATTTAAGTGAAATAGAAATTTAAGCTTCAAATCTAACCTGTTTTACTTCTATGCCTCGTCCACTTTGATCAAGTTCGAGAATTGTTGTATCACAAACAATCGGGGAAGAGTCGGGCAAAGGAGTAACCGGTATTCTCTCTATCTTGCGTTTCCACCATATTTCGGGGGCAATTCCAGCAATTGAAGACTTTGAACTTATTTTCCCAGCATCTGCGAGAAATAAACTTCCAAAATTCAACTCAGGAAATGCTGAAATCTGGTTAACGCCTGTTCCAATCCAGTGAACCGGAAATCCAACATCCTTAAAATACCAGCAAATGGCCTTTTTGAAGTCGAGATCAAGTCCGGTGAGATTAACCAGAACCGGAAACTTTTCTTCATTTTTCTGAAAAATTGCTTCTAGTTCTTTTATTCCATTATTTAGAGGAAGCCTCCCTGTGCTTTGGGCAACAGAAGTCACTAATATCCTCCCGTTGAGGGAATCTATAGTCGCCAGATCGATTCCTGGAGAACCCTCTGGTAAGTTGACCGGCCGAACAATAACACCGTTTTCGGCTGTCTCTAACTCCTGCCTTCCAGCATGTCTTAACAAGGCTTGCTCACCTGAAAAAACCAATTCTATTCCACTGTCAAAGAGCTTTTCAACCTGCTCTCTCAGCCTTGCAGCTGACAAAAAAAGGCCACTAGCATTACAAACTATTAAGCCTTTTTCTGCGATTGCACCTTTAGCTTTATCAACAAGCAATTTCAACTGATTAGCTGAAATTTCGTGCTGAATAGTTCCTAAAATTACAATCGAAAACATAGGTCGAATAATTGTATCATATACGGCTTTCAACCACAACAAAAACGACTATTGAAATGCCAGACATTGTTAAAACCTTGCCAAATAACTAAACTGTAAACTTTTTTCTTCAAGATTGTTCTGCATAAATACTTTGTGCTTTTCGTTATTTTCCTGATACCCCAATTCAAGCGAGTGATTTTGAGAAAAAACTTTTTCCACTGCAATTCTCCAGGTTGTACGAATATATGAAGAATAAAGGTAATTCTCATTTTGATCATAGTCTTTATCCAAATACTCATCTTTCATACGAAAAACTAGAGAGTTTGTAATGAAATAATCGTAGCCAAAAGTTGCCCGCATTTCTGAATCATCAGCATAATCAGCTCTCGGCTGGTCGAAGGCGCGTTTCTGGCCAGCAACTACCAGGCTTGCTAGAGACTTCCCAAATTTGTAAAATCCCTCATAAATTAGACTATTAGTCTTGTAATCTTCTTCTGGTGCAGAGGTAAAATTATATGCTTCGTTAATAAAAGTTAACTGCTGAAAAAAGTTTTCTGCCGTTTCAAATGAAGACGACAAGGAGAAATAATTGTTAGAGAAATCGTGTAGGAAATAAAGATTTGTCTCTTTTTCATAATCTCTCTTTGAAAACCGATCATTGACTCTTAAACTGATATCCTGCCCAATTTCGTATGTAGCTTCAAATTCTCCCGCAGTTTCATTAAAACCATTATCAATTTTTAGCCTGTCCTGACTTATAAAATCAGCTACAAATCTCAAATAAAGATCGCCACGTGTCTTTTTTCTTGTGTATTTTGCTCGCGGGTCATCGTCTCTTGGATCTCTTACATAATTTGTATAGTAATTAACGGCATTTTTAGCGCTCATGCCATTAGGGTAATTTTCAAACAGGCTCTTTTCGCCTCTTATGGAATTGGCTATCGGAGTATATGTTTCGTAGCCTGGCATAAAAGTAGTTAACTCAAAACGCGCTGTACCTTCTCTATAGTTGGCTTCAATGTCATTTGCATATTCTCTTTCCTCATATCCACCTATTATTGAGAGACAAGTGCGCTCAGAAAATTCATGGCTGAAAAGCGCTTTTCCAATATTTGACGAAGCCTTCCATACTGAATAATCATTTACATCGAAGCTTTTATTGTAAAAATCCAGCTTGAAAAAGTCATGATCCCCAGCTGCAATTCCCCAGGTGAGATTAAATTGATGGTCAAGATACTTGTATCTAAAAGAGTCATAAGATTTTGACAATGGATCCCCAGGATCATAATTCTGGTAAAACAATGTCTCTTTAAAATCCAGAAACTGGGTTTCATTTAAATCGCCTCTTAAGGCTAAAAACATATTATTTTCTGTACCAAAGAAGCTTTCATCCCGTTGCGAGGCAACACTTTTTAATTGGGGGGAGTCAACTTCATAAAAGGTTTTAAAATATTCGGTACGTTTGCTATCAATTGTGTTTCTTGAATCAAAATCAAAATCCAGACGAAAAAAATCGTCTGCTGAAAATGCAGGAAATGCAACAAATACCAAAAATGCCAAAAGGAACCCGGTAATCCTTAAAGCCTTTCTGTGTCTCATATGTTGTGTCTCTTTTGATGTGTTTTTTGTAGGCATTTAGTTCTCAATTCAAACCTTTGCGAGTCTCTATTCGGCATGAATTAGAATATTCTGAACGAATTTTTAGAGCTTTTTTTATTGGGGTCTTGTCAAATTAATCTGAGAAAGGTATTTTCTAACTGTTGTTCAGGAGCCTTTTATTATGACTAATTCAATCAAGCCAAGATTACTTTTACCTCACACACAAAATATTCTTGTAAAAGCAGATGGTAACGATCTGCTTCTTGTTGAATTCCCGGAGTGGCTAAGCAATTATCTGGGGATATCTCATCAAAGCATCATTAACTCCAGCATAAATGGAATTTTAAAATCGCTTTTACCTGAAATGTCGGAACTCATTCAACGAACCATGGAATCCAATAAACCCATCCGGGGCTATGAGATTTCAGTTGAAGACCAAAATCTGGTTGAGCATAAAATTACCGTAGATTCCGAATTCCTAAAAAAAGGTTCACAAGATTATGTAGCAGCTTACCTCCAGGAGATTCCGAGTTCTCTTTATTCGCATTCGAACCTGGAAGAGGCCTATTTTATGGGATTAGTTGGCGTAGCTCCAAAAATGCATAATGTTTTTAATAAAATTAGAATGTATGCAGTTTCAGAAGCTCCTGTTCTAATTACAGGAGAAACTGGCGCGGGCAAAGAGGGAGTTGCCGAAGCGATTCACAAATTAAGCAAACGCTCAAACAGACCTTTTATAACCATGAATTGTAGTGCCATAACAGACACATTGTTTGAAAGCGAGCTGTTTGGGCATGAAAAGGGTTCTTTCACCGGAGCAATAAAATCCCACAAAGGACGTTTTGAAAGAGCTCACACCGGAACACTTTTTTTGGATGAAATTGGTGATCTGCCACCAGCTTCACAGGCCAAACTTTTGAGGGTGCTTGAAACATCTACAATTGAAAGGGTTGGCGGTGAACAAAGCATTAAAGTTGATGTTCGCATTGTTGCTGCTACCAACAAGAATCTTGAAATAGAAAGTCTGCAAAACAATTATCGGTCAGACCTTTTCTACCGAATAAACGCCCTTCAAATAAAACTTCCACCATTAAGAGAGCGCACTGAAGATATAGAATATCTTATTGCACATTTTATCCGACTTTTAAATGAGAGATATGACAGAGACGTTGTGTGTCTGACAAGGGAAGCATTAGAGCTAATAAAACAGTATAAATGGCCAGGCAACATCAGAGAGCTTAGAAATCTCATGGAGAGACTTTTTGCCGAGAATCAAACAAGGGTCATTGGTCTTAAAGCTCTTAAAGAGTGGTATGAAGACCGAGTCGAGTTTCTTGCCAACAGCAAATACGATCCAAACGTTACGGTTCTTCCTTATCAAAAGGCAATTCCTCTTGGAATGCCTACAATCTCAGATGCAAATCTGTTTTCAGAAGCAGAACCTCTTCAGCCATCATATTCTTACAACAATAAAAAAGAGTTGGACGAAGCTGACCTTAAAGAGGCTTATTTCAAGGCTGACGGAAATATTACCAAGGCCTCTGAAATTCTTGGAATACACAAAGCCACTTTCTATAGAACACTTAAAAACCTTAATTTAAGCAGAGAAGATTTAGAACGCTAGTCGCAACGTTGCAGCACCGTCGCGCAACTCAACCCTCACTTGGCAAAACTCGCATAAACAGTGAATCTAAAGTTTGGCATGGCATTTGCAATATTAATAATCAAATGAAACCAATCACTTTGGAGGTCCAAAATGTTTAATATGATACTTAAAGAACTCAACAATAATATCTTCAACTCTCGCAACGACTTGTTCCATAGTCCTTTTAAAACAGTTTTCAATACAGAGTCTTCTCCAAGATTTAATGTATCTGAAACAGAGAATGAGTTTCTCGTAGAAGCAGCTATGCCTGGCATTAATTCAGAAGAACTAAACATGAAAGTAGTTGCTCAAGATCTTAGTATTTCATACGAGAAAAAGGAAACTGAAGAAAAGGAAACTGAAAGAAAATACCACCTAATCGAAAGAAAAATCATTAACTTCAAACGCACTTTCAGATTTCCAAAAACTGCAGATATGAATGCTATTAACGCAGAGTATAAAGATGGCATGCTCCGAATATCAATTGCAAAACAGGAAGAAGCCAAACCTAGAGAAATTAAGGTTGAAGTACACTAATAAAAGGAGGTAAAGCCATGATTGAAAAAACAGTTCCCTCAAACGATCAACCAAATTCCAGTTACGAAAACACCAGAAAAGAAAGCCGCTTCATTAAGCCATCTGTAGATATTTGTGAAATGGAAAATGGGCTTAAATTGATTGCAGATCTTCCTGGCGTGGACAAACAAAACCTCAGTATTAAAGTTGACGATGGAATCCTCAGCATTGAAGGTAAAATGAGCTGTAATGAAAATTCAAATCACATGATATTTGAAGAATTCGCTGGCGGGATCTTCTATAGACAATTTGAGCTTCCGGAAAAGGTTTCTCAAGAAGATATTGTGGCTGAACTGAAAAACGGTGTATTAACTCTGCTTCTTCCAAGAAAAGCTGAAGAAAAACCAAGAGAAATCAAAGTAAATATAAAATAAATCAAACTCTTAAATTGCAAAAGAGCGCTGCCTTAATTGGCGGCGCTCTTTTGTTTTTGCAGTTACAAGCTGAATCAGTGAGATTCTTCAGGCGCGCCTTCTTCTGGTCCATTCATTTCTGAATTTTCAGAACAGGCAACACCAACCTGATTTCTTCCATTTCTTTTTGCTACATACAAAGCTTCGTCGGCAAGTTTTATCATCTCCATCGCGTTTTCAGCCGGATGGAGCGGAATAGAGCTGAGTCCTATACTGACAGTAACCTTCAACGGGCCTTTAGGACCTTCAAAGGAGGCTTCTTCAATTTTTTGTCTCAGGCGCTCAGCAAATAAATACCCACCATCAAAATCGGTTTCAGGTAGAATTACGGCAAATTCTTCCCCGCCATATCTGGCAGCAATATCAGTGTCTCTAACGGCTTCACGAACAACGCGGGCTACTTCCCTTAAAACCAGATCGCCAACTTGGTGGCCCCAGGTATCGTTAAACTTTTTAAAGTGATCGATATCGGTCATTAAGTATGAAAGATCTTTTCCATAACGTTTAGCTCGTCGGAATTCTTCTTCCATTTTCGCCTTAAAGTGTCTTGGAACAATCAGTCCTGTCAAGCCGTCAATAGTCGCCAGATTAAACAGTCTGGCTTTTTCGATAACGACAGCCGCCTGATTAGCCATAGTAATTGCAAGTTGAAGGTCCTCTTCAGAAAAGCGCCCATCATTCTTATTAACTATATTCATAACACCGATTGAGTCCTGCTTAACCAGAAGAGGGACGCAGATCATGGAATTTGTAACAACCTGATCACCATCTTTTTGTGCAAAACTTCTGTCACGTCTTACATTCTGAACCAATCTGGCTTTTCCAGAGCTGTAAACTTCGCCTGCAATGCCTTTTCCGCTCTTAAACTGCTCCATCAGAGCTGAATCAAGAACAACCTCTCCTTCTACTCCAAAGAAGTTTGCCCGTTCAACCAGCTCTTCATATCTATCATCAATCATGAAAATTGAACCGCGCTTTGCACCAAGAACCTGAACAGCTCTGCTTAAAATAGCATCCAGAGTTTTTGGCAGGCTTCCCATAAAGCTAACAGCTTTACTGACTTCATTTACAATGGCAAGCTCTCTAACTTTTCGAGCCAGTTCATAATTCTTCTGTCTCAAGGAAACAAACTGCTGTATCAATCTGGTCAAAGCCCACTGAATAGGCAACATTGAGGCAATTGGAACAATTTCAACGACCAGATCGAAATCAAATAAAATAACTCCGAAAATTCCCCATCCAGACACAAGGCCAATCACCGCCATATTGCCCCAGGCACCGGAGTATTTCCAGAGGATGTAGCCGGTGAGCAAACCAAAAATAAGCAAAAACAAAATACTGGTTCCAACCTGAGAACGCCTGAGAAAACGTCTGTTTAATATGTCATAAAGAAGATTGGCATGGATTTCCATACCAGAAAGAGCTCCAAAAGGGCAAAACTTAACATCTTCAGAAGTGCCTTTTGCTCTCGTCCCAATCAAAACCAGTCGATTGTCGAAAAAACCTGGAGGAAACTTTTCCTTCATTACATCAGCATAGCTAATCTCATCAAAGTGGCTTGTTCCGCCTGCGTAATTTAGCAGGTAAGATGGCATGAATTCGCCCGCAACACTTTCATAACTGTAGTGATAAGGAAGGAAGCGATCTCCAACTACAACTCCATCACTACGATATTCTGGATTGAGTCCAAGATAGTTTGCAGCTGCTACAAGTCCAAAAGCACTGCTAACGTAGTTGCCAGCAGATTTATTTAGTAAAAGTTTTCTTATTACGCCATCAGGATTCAAAACCTGATACTCCAAATCAATAAAACCTTCATTAGCAACAGGTGACTGGAGCTCTGGAAGCGGTCTTTCAGGAACAACTTTCTCGACCATTTCAAAAGTTTCCGGGTCAAGAATCATTTTCTTTTTTATAACCTGCGGCAAAACTACGTTGCCAAACTTTTTGACCTCGGCAAAGAAAATCTTATCATCTTCTTTGCCCATTACTGAAGGTTCGTTAAAAAGAACGTCGAAAGCTACAGTTTTTGCTCCTGCACGCCTTAAAATATCCAATAGCTTAGCGTGAGTAGCTCTTGGCCATGGCCAGGCACCGAGTTCAGCAATGCAGTCATCATTTATGCTAATTAATGCTAAATCGTGGTTTCTAGGCAATTCGCCTCTCTGTTGGAATCTAAAATCAAGCGTAGCATTTTCCATTCGATTGAAAGCACCAAAATAGAAAAGTACCGAAAATGCTATGGCAAAAAATAAACCCAGCAATATTTCCCAGAGAGGAAACATATTCAATGGTTTTTCAGAAGAAAGACCGATTATTTCATTGGCTTCAAAGAAATCGCTATCAGTCTTCTTTTTAGAACTCTGGCTCATGCTCAATATCCTGACTTTTTGTATTTTCTTAAAATGATACAGGGGCTGTAATCAATATTTTATTGATTACAGCCCCTAGAAGTTTAACTATTTATTTGTCTTTGCGGCTATTTGCCCTCTGAGCTTTTTCATTTCCTTAAAAGCTTCATGAAAGCTCTTGTCAGATCTCGGAAGCAGTTTCAAAGCTTCTTTATAATTTCGAATTGCCTTCTCAACTTTAGCCTGATCCCGAAGTTTATCGGCACGATTTTTATAAAGGCGACCAAGGTTTTTTCTTGAGCTGAAAAATCTATCTTCGTAAACATTTACACCGCTATAAGCTGGAGCAAAAGGATCAGTTACAGTAAAGGAGGAGTAAAGATCCAACGCTTCCTCATAGTCTTTTACAGCCTGCTCCCAGGTTTCCTGAGTTTCAAATTCTTCTGTTTCAACGATTTCATTATCTTTCAGGTTACTGTTAATCTTTTCTTTCATCTGCTCAAGAAAAGCAGTATAAATTGAATCGTTTTGGTCCAGAATTTGTTGCGCACGTTTGAGCAGTTCTGAAGCTTCTTTGAAACGATTGGCAAAACAAGCTTTATAAATTTTTGCGAGATACGGTCTAATAATGTTTCTGCGACAATCAGTTAAAGCATTCGATATGTAAGAAATAAATCTATGATCATCAGGTAACCCGGAAACTTGTTTTAATGCATCCTGATATTCAAGAACAGCTTCTGCATAGTTTCCAGAGCGTCTAAAATCATCACCTCTTTCTACAAATGGTGACAATTTAAGGTGAAGAGAATGATCTCTTTCTTTAATTCTGGCTTTATCCAATGAAACCTTAATTTCTTCGAGAAATTCAACATTTTCTTCTCGAGCCAGTCTGGTCGCTTCTTCCAGTTCGTCTACAGCAATCTTAAAAGCTTTGTTTTCGAGAGCAGCAAGGCCCTTCTGGAAATGGATCTTACCAAGATGCTCGTTAACTTCTTCAATACGCTCTTCCAACTGTTTTTTCAGAGCAACAACTTCTTCAGTCATAGGTGCATCAGGGTCCATTTCATGCACAGCATTGAATTCTTCTATGCCATTCAAGTAACTTATCTTGGCAGCCCCCCAATCTTTTGTCTCTTTTCTGGCATCGCCATCATCAATGTAAGACTGAATTAGCTGACTGTTTTCACTATTCATTAATTTTCTCCTTAATTACACACCTTCATCTTAAACTAGCTGATTTCTTCATTCTTTCTGCCGCTGCTTTAGCGTCAAAAAAGGTTACTCCACTTCCTTCAGGGGCCCCGGCCTTATCATAAGCACTTGCCGCCTCCTGATAATTCTCAACTCGATAATGGATATAACCCAAAAGTGAATTGGCTTCCTCATTTGCCGGATCCAAAGCAATCATTCTTTTTATGCTCTTTTCGGCTGCCCCCCAATCCTGAAGCTGAACTTGTACAAGCGCAACGTCCCACCATATTTGCGGAACATCGCCAAATTCCTTTGTTAAAACTTTAAAATCCCTCAATGCCAAATTATATTTATCATCCTTCATTTTACGCAAGCCCTGCTGATAAATAGCGCTCTTTTTTAGAAGATTTAGTCTTTTGTTATTATCTGCTATTTCTATCTTTCTAGAAGGAAGGTTGGCCCGCTGCTTTTCAGACTTGCGATTGTCAGTAGTTCCAACCACGCCGGAAAGGTCTATCTTCCCTTTCTTTTCAGCATATTCCATTAATGCATTGATCTTATCCCGATATGAAGTAGTAGGAAATGCTCCAAGAAAAGCCTTTGACCAGGCAATAACAGCTTCATGAACATTCAAAATAGCTCTTAACCTGATAGCTTCAAAATATGCATCTTCAACAAAACTGGAAGTTGGGTGTTTTGTCAAAATCAGGTCATAGGTTTTACATGCTTCCAGAAATTCACCAAATCTGGCGGTATTGGAAGCCAATCTGAAAAGAACCGAATCCATTCCTGAGACTTCTACCCCGTCTTTTATCAAATCTTGATCACCGAGTATTCTAGAAGCTAATTGTTCCTTTTCAATCCCTTCAGCAGGTTTGATAAACAACATGTCTTTAAGAAGCTTCAACTTATAACTGGAAATCGTTGGCTTCGCAGCAGTAACTACAGGCTTCGAAATTTTAACCACTGGCTTTACTTTTTTAGCAGGTTTCACAATTGGCTGTGGCTTTGATTGAAATTCTGGTTCAACTATCTTCTGTGAATTTTGCTGCTTTGGAACAGATGGTTTAGCTGCAACTTTTTCTACTTTTACAACCTTAACTTCTTTAGCCGGAACATAACTTTCTGTGGTTTCATCATCAAAATCATCAGCCATGTCTGCATATTTCTGAGATTTCAGATAGGATTTTGCCAACTCAGCGTATGGGCTTTTCCTGAATTTTCTTAAAATTTCATTAAAATGGCGATTGGCACTTTTTGTCTCTCCAAGGCTTGATTCCGATTGCGCCAACCGATACATAGCTTCGGCCTTTTCCTCGTAGGAAGCAACACTTTTCAAGAGTCCGGAAAAAACAGACTTCGCCTGGGAAAATTTTCCTGAATCCATAAGACAGTCGCCAAGCATAAACCCGGCGAGATTCTTTTGCATTGGGTTATCAGCCAGTTCCAAAGCCTTTTTCAAGCTGGTCACTGCTGCGCTAACTGCGCCTTTACCCTTTTGCTTTAAAGCATCTGACATATAATCAGTAGCACGCTTTTCAGCATAAGCAAAGTTCATTGAAAAAACGCCGCTTCCTGCTATTAATGCAACAAGTAAAGATTTAATAAAAGTCTTTTTCATAATTTTTTATCTATCTCTTCATCAAAAAGAAAAAGAATCTGTTCCATTACATAGAATAAAACATACAGACTGAGTCCAGCAAGTACTATTACACCTAAACTCATTAGTAAGCCACCCATAAATGAAAGTTCAGTCAAATTTGTTACTAAAACCATCCCCCAGGACGGATTGCTTCTGAAATTAAAATCCTTAAGTGGGAAATGATAAAAAATAGAATCGCGACCATTTTCATTCCTCACCAATGCCCCCGATTTACCTTCAAGAGCTTTAAAAACAGCTGGATTTGAAAGTTTCATGTTTACCTGATTAACGATCATTTTCCGATCTGCATAGCCAATAACAATTCCATCTTCATCTACAACAAGGAGACTTTGGCCCTTTTTTGAGCTAATCTTTTTCGAGATTTCACTTAAAAAGGCCAAATCCACTCTCGCAACTAATGCACCAACCGCCTCTCGATTTTGGTCCCTTATTGGAACGGCGGCTTCCCATATTGGTCGCCCCAGATTTTCATCAAAAGATACCGGGCCAGCCCAAAAAACTTTGCCACGACGAATCGCTTTTACTGAACCAAGATTTCCAAAACTATATGGAACACTGACCTCTGAAACCTCGGCCTGCTTTTTCCCTTCAAGATTTACAATGGTTAGAGTTCTTATATAATCTCGATCGTTCATTGAAGCTGCCAGCAAATTTTCTGCTTCATGGGGAAAGCTAAGTTTCAGTTCACCGCCCAAAATGTTGTTTTCGATAAAAAGAGCAAGCCTTCCACATTTATTCTTCCATATAACTAATTTTTCTTTGATCTTTTCAATTGATTCCCGAACTGAAAAAACCGACAGTAATCCAATGCTATCAAGCCCACCAGACTCTTCCAGAGCGGTATCTTCTTCGACATCATCCGGATAGAAAATGTTTCCAAGCCCAGATTGAAAAACAATTCTTCTTCCCGCAGCAAATGGCATTTCCAGCCAATAAGCCAGATTATTTTGCCCACGCAAAGATTCATAAATAGCTTGATTAACAAATGGCCTGTAGGCATCAAGACAATCTAAAATCCAATCAAACAAATTACCAACTGCTTTACCAAATCGGGATTTTTCCGGAACGACACTCAGCCTTTGAAATTTCTTTACCGGTGGCATCTTAGAGATAATTTCCAGGGAATTCCTTACTGCATTTACCGAGCTTGAAATTTCTCCCTGGATGAGAGAAAGAGTTATTTTAGCTCCCTCAATACTTTGTTTTTTACTTTCAACTTGATTTTGATGCATCCACAGCACTGACGCCCCGGAAATAACTACAAACAAAACTCCGAAAACAAGCTTTACAAAAAGCTTGCATAGAGATTTTGAAAAAAAACTTATTTTTTTTTCATTTTTTACTAATGTTTCCATAAAAAAATGTCGATGTATTAACTAGAACAGGAAAATTATAACTCATCAGGAGGCCCAAAATGTTGTGTCCACAGTGCAGCGCGCCAATGACAAGAAAATCCCACAATGGTCGACAGACTCCTTACTTCACTCTCAACTGCAACCACTGCAAATTCGTTATCTTTTACAGAGGTCAGTTCCATACCGAAGAGTAGTTTATCATCAAGATAGAATAACTAAACATAAAGCAGGTACAATCCTATATTAACGGGCATTTAAAATCAACCTAAACTACCTGCACAGCAGATTTAACCTATCTGCAAACAGTATTTTTCCCTTTTGGGAAACGATTGTGTGCCAGTTCCAGTTGTGTTAGACTTACGCGGCAATTTTAGTTCGTAAAACTGGAGCTGGTGATGAAAAAGAACCCACATAGAATTCTGGATATTTTCTACATAGTTTTTGGCGCATTCGCTTGCGCATTTGGCCTTGTGGCGTTCACGATCCCAAACAAAATTGCTACGGGCGGTTTAAATGGGATAGCAACCATTCTCTTTTACTCAATAAACTTTCCAGTTGGTGCCACTATTTTAATAGGCAATCTTTTTCTTGTTGCCCTCCAGACTAAAGTAATTGGAAAAAAATCTGCCTGGAAAACCATTTTATCGATAATTTTCACGTCTCTTTTTATTGAAGTTCTTATGAACCTCATAAAGCTTCCGCCTCTCACCACAAATCCTGTATTAGCCTGCCTTTATGGAGGAATTCTAATCGGAGCCGGTGTTGGTTTTACATTTAGAGCAGGCGGAACAACTGGTGGAATAGACATAATAAGCCAGATCTTAAACCATAAATTTCATTTTCCCATTGGAGAAATAAATCTAATTTTGAATTGTTTTGTCGCAATTGGAGCAGGGTTTGCTTTTGGACCAGAACTAGCTCTTTACGGACTTCTAACTCTATTTTTCAGCAGCAAGGTTATCGACACGGTCATCGAAGGTATTGCAGTAAATAGAAATGTTCTCATAATTTCACAGCACTCTGATGAAATTGGTTGGGCCATAATAGAAGATCTGCACCGAGGAGTAACCTGCTTAAACGGGTATGGCGTCTATTCTGCCAGACCAACCAACATCCTTATGACCGCCATCAGACGAAGAGAACTTCCCATATTACGCAGAATAGTTCATTCATTTGACCCAAACGCATTTTTAATTGTTGGAGACGCCAGACAGGTTCTGGGACGCGGTTTTAAAACGCTAACAGATGAGTTAAAAATAGAAGAAGATGATAAATAGTTTTAACTTGGTACAAAATCAAATATACTTGTTTAGTAGACAATTATTTTGAAGATGGGATCAAATGAATGACAAATAATCCGGTAAGAATTTATACAGCAGGACTTCCAGATGGAGAGCCCTACAGTTCAGTTTTCTTTTCCGAAAGCTTTCTGAAAGTAAAATTTTCTATAGACGAAGGTATTTCTCCAGAAGAAGAGATCTCTAATGCGATCTTTCTGCTCCAAGAATCTGTTTTAACTGAAAATGTAAACGGCTTTGTAAAAATCTTTTCTCAGGTTGAAAGAAATGTTCCATTGATAATCATTGGGGAATCTTACAGCCAGGAATATCTGGAAAACCTCTTTCCGAATAGGCCATTCACCTATCTCAAATCAAATTTAACCATTGACTCCCTCTGCCATGCAATTGATGATGCAATTCGTGGAGAAACTGTTCACATACCAATCCACGATTTCCAGGCAGAATTGGAAAACGCAAGAAACAATATCAGAGAACTCCATTCTATCGGAATTGCTCTATCAGCAGAAAATGATCTGGATAAACTCCTTGATCTTATTCTAACTAAAAGTCGCTTGATCACCCAGGCTGATGCCGGTAGTCTTTACCTGGTTGAAGGAAAAAACTTAAGATTTAAACTCTCGCAAAATGCATCCCTGGCCTGGTCGGCAAAAGAAAACTCACTAATTCCTATTGATTCGAGCAGTATTTCAGGTTATAGCGCTTCTGCAAAAAGCGGTGTAAACATTTTAGATGCCTATTTAACCCCTTCGAGCTTTCCTTTTACCTTTAACGCTTCATTCGATCAAACCTCCGGCTACAGAACCAAAGCAATCCTTGCCGTGCCTATGAAAAATCACCTGGGAGAGGTTCTTGGGGTAATTCAGCTGATAAATAAACGACTCGACTTTGATGAGCTGATAATTGGAGAAAAGGTAAAAGAAGAAAATCTTCTACCATTTCGTCATGAAGACACCGAACTTCTTTCCAGTCTTGCCTCACAAGCTGCAGTAGCAATTGAGAATGTGAAACTTTATCAGGATATCAAAAACCTTTTTGAAGGATTTGTTAAAGCTTCAATCTTCGCAATTGAATCTCGAGACCCAACCACCAAAGGTCACTCAGAAAGGGTCGCCGAGCTCTCAATTTCTCTTGCAAAAGAAATAAATCAACAAAATGATGGCCCTTTTGCAAAAAATTATTTTAAGGAAAAGCATCTTACACAGCTTAGATACGCAAGTCTTCTCCATGATTTTGGAAAAGTTGGAGTCAGAGAAGAAGTCCTGATTAAGGCTAAAAAACTCTTTCCTCACGAACTGGAAAATTTAAAAAATAGATTTAAGTATATAAGAAAATCTATCGAAGCTGATTTCTATCAGGAATGTTTAAATTTTATTCTTGAAAACGGCGTGGATAGATTTAACATCATTCGCCCATCTCTGGAAGCAGGTTTCAGAGAAAAAATAGATCAGGTTCGCGATACTCTGGAATTCCTTGTAAATTCAAACGAACCATCGGTATTAGAAGAAGGCAACTTTAACCGTCTCGTTGATATCGCAAAACTTCAACATTTAGACATTAAGGGGCAAACAACTCCATTTTTGACCGAAAGAGAAATGCATGTCTTGTCTATTAGACGAGGGTCATTGTCCGAATCAGAAAGAATAGAAATTGAATCTCATGTAACTCACACATTCAATTTTCTTTCCAAAATTCCCTGGACTCAAGACTTAAAAAGAATTCCAGAAATAGCTTATGGACACCATGAAAAATTAAACGGCCGCGGTTACCCTAATCATTTGCAAGCAGACTTTATATGCTTTGAATCGCAAATGATGGCCGTGTGCGATATCTTTGATGCTCTTACAGCACAGGATCGTCCATACAAGCCCGCAGTTCCTCTAAAAAAAGCAATAGACATTCTATATTTTGATGTAAACAGCAACCACATCAACAAAGAACTTGTGGATCTTTTCGTCAAAAAAGAAGTTTATCGAAGTATTGAGGGCAGAACCTTTAAGTAAATGACAAAGGTTCTCATTATTTCAGACATAGAAGGCTCCACTGGCTGCCAAAGTCTTGCTGCAAGTAAATTATTTACGAAAGAGTGGGCAACAGCCTGCTATCATTTAACTCAGGACATAAATTCTGTTTGCAAGAGCCTCTGGAAGGCTGGGGCCACTGAAATAACTGTAAAAGATTTTCATCGAACCGGTTACAATATTTTTCCGGAACTTCTGGACCCTAAAATCAGACTTGTACAGGGGTATTTTTCAGGGCCGGTTCTTGGAATCGGCGAAACTTATGGAGCCCAAAAGCTTATAATGCTTGGAATGCATTCAAGCTCAGGTTCTGACGGCTTTATTCCACACACCCTTACTTCAAAATTCTCTTCAATTAAAGTAAATGGAAAAAATCTAACAGAAGCAGAGCTATTTGCTTCTTCTGTTTTTGAAACTAATATATCTCCGGTTTTTTTCTCTGGTTGCAAGATTGCATGTCAGGAAGCAATTACCAGAATTCCAGAAATTAAAACTTTCGAAATTAGTAAGCCTGTTCAACGAATTAATCAAGTCAGGATCGAGTTAGCTGAGTCGGCAGCTGAAGCCTTTTTAAACTCTAATTCAAAACCTTTTACTATTTCTGGACCACTTTCTGTAGAAATTGAGATTAGAGATGGAACCAAAGTTGCCAGAAAACTTAGAGAGCGGTGGAATCTTAAAGGAAGCAACAACCAGATTACCTTTGAAGCCAAAACAGCCGACGAGCTTTATCGCACTCTTACATCAATAGCCTATATGCGGCCATGGTTTATGGGTTTTCAAGATTCTGCTTTAAGAATTTTTAATCTCTGGGGCAGAGCAACTTTGCAGTTTGCACGAAAGTTTGCAGAAAAAAAAACCGCTGCTTTAATCAAATTGATTCAAACAGCGGCTTTTTTTAAAACTTAACCTTCATGGAAAATAAAATCTATGCAGAGCGCGGCCGCCAAAGAGATCAATGTCATTGATGAATCTCCCTGCATTTCAATATCATAATCATCTGCTGTTGTAAAAAGCTCTTTTGCCAGGCTTGAAACAACATGCTGAATTTTGCTGATGAGATTTCCGTTATTATCTCTGAACTCAAATCTTCTGTTCCTTAACCCGGCATTAATTTGCCCAAGTTGGTTCCCATGCTCATCGCTTACCGTAATCTTTGAGTGTAATAAACTAAAGTTTTGCTCAAAAATACATAAGACTTTTCCGTCAGCATTTCTAACCCAAAACTTGTTTTTTAAAATTGAGGTCATTAAAGAAGCCGGTCTCTCAACTTCCAGAATTTTTTCTCCACCTGGCAGACATAGCTCTATATTTAAAGGCAAAAAGCCTTTATCCAGAAAAAGCTTTGCAAACTTGACCCCGACAGATGCCACCTCCTGGGCTGAAGCAAGAACCTGTCCATTTTCACAATCTTTTATTTGATAAGATTCACTTAAGCTGGTTGCACCCACAGCTTCATGAATTCTAAGTTTTTTCTTATAAATCAGATTATTCAATTTCAAACCCCTTACCAGACCCTAATGCTTTGTTCAGGAGTCCATTCGGTTGGATCAAAACCATTTTTGGCAGCCAAATCAAGCAAGTTTCCAAACAAATCCGCACTTATTGCCTTTCTAAAGGACTCTGGAGTAACTCCAGCTGCAATATTTAAATGGCATTTCTCAAAATATGTTTTAAAGGTTTCCCGGCTTTTCCTTGAAGCGACTTTCCAACCAGCGCGCAACATAAACCAGGTATTTTGAAATTCATCAAGCGTTTGTCTTTCATCTTCAGAAAGCTGCTTAAATATTTTTTCTATCATTTCTTGAGTATTCACTCTTTGTCTTATTGTCATCTTTATTGGATCTTCTGGTGAAGCCACAAAGCCAAGATATTCAACAATCGCTTCGAACGACTGACTGGTTAATCCTTCTTTTTCCTGTCCCTTTTCAATTTCAAATTCGAAAAGCATTCTTCCAGCTTCTTTATAAAGCTTTAAATAAAGCTGAGCAGCCGGATCATGAGGAAGACTAAGAGCGCTTTCCTGAAAATCCTGTTCAAGCACTCGTTTGACCACTTCTCTTTGTCTATCATCCATAGCTGCCATCGAATCTACAAGTTCACATGCCTGAAGGAAGCTTTCCCTTTCTTCTTTTGACATAGAAACACATTCGCTTTTTATTGACCTGAAAAAGGAATTTTTCTGCCCAACAGTCAGTCTGGTATTTAAAACGAATTCCATAAGCTTAATGTGACAATCCACAGCGCGTTGAGTAATTGCCGGATCGCCCTTAACCACTACAACTTCAGCCTGTATGGATGAAGAAAAGAAAATTGCAAATACTAATAAAACAATAAAGAAACCAAACCTTCTCATAAACACTCCCAAATAGTTGGACTTAAAGGGATGATATCCAATTTTACAATTGTAGGTCAACCAACTAGATTTAAGAGTTGAAGTCTGTTTAATTTTAGGGCAGGTTGTGGTACATTTCTGCTATAAACAATAAAATGACTTTTTTTACAGTAAAAATTCACCAAAAATCTGAGGGTTAATTAATGGCCGAATCAAAATTTTTCAAAGGCGATTGCCAGATTCAAAGGGAAGTTGAAGATCTTGTAACTGATTTAAGATCAACGCTTATCACCAAAAGATTAAAGGCAGTTAAAGGCCTTGGCAAACTAAAGACACCGCTTGCAGTAGAGCCTCTTTCACAAATTCTTCAGGATAGATCAAAAGAAGTTCGCTGTGCTGCAGTAGAAGCTTTGTCTTTAATTAACCCCGCAAATTTAACAGAGATGCTTGTCCCGCTTTCAAGAGACAGATCAGCAGACGTCAGACTAAGAGTCGCTCATGCCCTGAGCAGCAAAGATGACCAGGAATCAACCGAATGCTTAATGAATCTCATGCGAGATCCAAAAGATCCTGTAGCCAATATGGCAGCCAAAAGTCTGGCAAAGTCTCCTAAAGCAAGTCTTGCTCTTTTAATTAGACAGTTTGGTGACAAATCATGGAAAATTCGCTCCCGCTCTGCAATGGCTGTGAAGCGCATGGGAAAAGGTGCCGTTGATGCTTTAAAATCTGCCATAGAAGACCCGGATTCAAATGTAAGATTCTGGGCAGCTAGCTGCTTAGGGCATCTTCGTGATAGAACCCATACCAGTTTTTTACTTGAAAAGCTAAACGATAGAGATCTTGGAGTCAGAATAGCAGCTTTACGCGCATTACGCGAGATTGGCGACCCCAACGTTGCCAGCAAGCTTTTTGAAGCATTATCTCAACCTTCAGAACAAATAAGAGATCTTATTTATGAAATTTTAAAAGATTTCGGAACATATTCTATCCCGTATTTGATGGATTCATTGTCCAGCGAATATTGGATGGGCAGGGCTCTGGCAGCCCAAGCTCTCACAGACATGGGCTCAGAAGCAGTCTTTCCTTTGGTATCTGCCCTAGAAAGCCAAGACAAAGAAAGACGCTATTGGGCAATTAAAATTCTGGGAAAAATGAAGGAAAGAAGTGCTTTTCCTGAAATAAAAAAATTCCTTTCTGATTCAGATCCAGAGATCAGAATGGCAGCACTGGAAGCAATGAGTCACTACAAACTGGTCGACTCAATTCCCCACATAATTGAAAGATTCCTTGATCCAGCATGGGTCGTAAGAAAGCACGCATGCAAATCAATTGCCTCCTTTGGCGGAAAAGCCGTTCCAACTCTGCTTAAAGCACTTCAATCTGTGGAAGAAGATGTAAGATACTGGTCTTTGAGAACCATTGGAGAAATAAAACCAAACGGGATCTACACCCAGCTCGTAACTCTCTTTAAAGATAGATCCTGGACCATAAGAAAAACGACTTCAGACGTTCTGGGGACCTATGGTGAAGAAGCATTAATGGAATTAACCGGCCTTGCAACCGAGACTACAGACTCAGAAGTCAGATACTGGGTTCTACGCTCACTCGGAAAAATAGGTTCATCCATTTCGCTCCCACTGCTATTTAAAGCCCTTGAAGATTCTTCAGAAGCAATTCGAGATGCAGCCCAAAAGGCTTTAGCAAATTATGGAACAAGTATAGTTGAAGACCTTTTTTCACTTTTCAAAAGCGAACAAAGAAGGCTTTTAGAAAGTGTATCAAACACTTTTCAACGAATGGACCCAGATGCAGTCGTTCCAATGCTCTGCAGAGCTTTGGGCAAATATGACGAACACGTAAGCTACTGGATTAGAAAAACCTTGTCAGGATTTAAGGAAGCAGCAAAACCTCAAGTTATTCAGCTTCTAAATAGCAAATCAGATGAAGTCAGAAAACAAGCAATTTTGTGCATGGGACTAATCGGATCAAATCATGAAAGCCCAATCGTTCTTTCCCATCTCAAGGATGAGTATTGGCCCGCAAGAATTGCTGCCGCAGAAACCATTGGACTTATTGGTGACTCAACAGCGGTAAACCACCTCCTTGAAGCCCTTGAAGACGAAGATGAAGATCTTGCACTGGCCGCAATTTCATCTATTGGCAAAATTGGCGATGATCAGGCTGTTCCAGGGCTGATATCAACTTTGCAACGAGAATCATGGACGCTAAGATTCCAGGCGATAAAAATCCTGGGAGAAATGAGAGTTACCAGAGCCTTTATTGACTTACTTAAACTATTAGACGAAGACACTTTGGACCTAAAGGTTCATATTATTAAAGCTATTTCAAGAACCAATCATCAAAAGTGCTATCAGGAGCTCAAAAAAAGATTTGATTCAGAAACAGAATTAGACGCAAGACTAGCCTATATAGAAGCTCTCTCTGAAATTGGAAACCCGGAAATTATTCCAGTTCTGGTCAAGCTATCTGGTGAAGACAATTTATGGGAAGAGCGAAGAGCTGCCATCAAAGCTCTCGGAGTTTTAAAAGCCGATGCCGCCCGAAAGTTCCTGTTAGGCTTATTGAAAGCCAAAGACCCGATAATAAGCCGCGAAGCCCTTTCAGCCCTCGGAAATATACTTACTCCAGAAGAATTTAAAAAGACAGAAAAGGCTTTAGATACAGCAAGAAAGCGACAGGAAACCTTCCAGAAAGCTTTCAGAGAAGGCATGAAGCAAATGCGCGGTGGTGCAATGCGAGAGGCCGAAAAACTGTTAAAAGAAGCAATTAAAATCAATCCAAAAGCAGCTTACGTATATTCAGCCCTTGGAAATCTTTATTATAAAACCGGAAAACTTATCGACGCCACTAAAGCATATGTTATGGCAACTAATATCAGCCCGGAAGACATTACACTCAAGCTGAATCTCGGGATGGTTTATTACAGAAGACAAGCCTTTAAAGAAGCTTTGCAGGTTTTCCATCGCGTAGCAAAAACAGCTGGAGGCAAAAGTCAGCAAGGCGCATATGCAACCAAAATGTTCAATAAAATCAAGTTGGAAGCAAGCCAGAAAATAAAGGCCTGATATGCGCTATTTTTGTTTGATTATTCTGTTTGGAATACTCTTGGGAATAAGTATTCCAGCTCTGGCAATAAAATACTGTGACTACTGCAACTACAGACTCTCTTCTGATGCAATAATATGCCCGAAGTGTCTGAGAAATATTGCATGGGCACTAGCTCCAGCAAGATCAGAGCAAGCAACTGTAATTGTAAGATCTGGAAAAGATGCTTTTATCAGGCATCCATTTGCACAAAATAGAAATTGGCACGCGGATCGAAATGCCGGCAAAGATCCTTATGGTGCCATTGGCTCATGGGGCTATCCAACATCTCTGCGCTATCTTATAGCCTTTGATGTTCCCAATGCTTTTTTAATGGCAGGGGTTGATATAAACAACTTCCAGCCCGACAAGGTAACTCTCTTAATTAGAGTTAAAGCTAATCAGCCCACGCAAAGAATTCCTATAATTGTTTACCCACTCAAAGCTCCATTCATGGAAGGAACATGCCAGCTTGGTCTTCGTTTTTCTCCTGCATCAGGTGTAACCTGGTTCAATAGGACCCAAAGCATGCCATGGGCAAGCGAAGGTGGAGACTACAACCCATCCGTCAGCGCAGAAGCTTATCTAGAAAGCAGCAAAATAAAAAATTTAGAACAAACAATTAAAATTGACGTAACCGACATCTATTTAAAAAGGTTTCAGGATTTTAAAAATTCTGGAATATGGGACGATCCAGGAATGATCATCATGAGAAATCCAGGAATTGCCGGCAATTTTAGATTTCTGGACATTCTCTCTTTTGAATCAGGTAAAAACAAAAACGTCTCTCGAGTTGTAAGCCCAGAATTGTATTTTCAATAATTGCAACGTGTCACAACGTTTTAGCGACGTTGCATTTTCCTGATCGAAAAAAGCCAACCCCCCAGAAACCCTTTGTTTAAGCACTTTTTAAAAGTTGGCACAAGCCTTGCAAATATTATTTGTAGTTTTGAATTTTTCAATTCAGGAGGAAAAAAATGTCTATCTGGAATTTATTAAAAGAAATGGAACAATTACAGAATCAAATGGGTGATCTGGCCAAAACAAACTTTAAGCAATGGCCAAAACTGGCTTTCCTTCCAGGTGTGTCTGCCCGGCATTTCCCACTTCTGAACCTATCTTCAGACGACCAGAATATCTACGTTGAAGCATTGGCACCAGGAGTAAATACTGAAACTCTGAAAGTAACCGCCTTAAAAGACATGCTTACAATCAGCGGAGAAAAAACTCCTCTGGAAGTTGAAGAAGACAAATTCCACCGCTCCGAGCGTGCGGCAGGAAAATTCTCCAGAACAATAGAAATGCCAGTGCCAACAAACCCTGATGCGGTAGAAGCTGAATATAAAAACGGGATCATAAAAATTACCATCCCTAAAGCTGAAGAAGCCAAGCCAAAACAGATCAATATCAAATTGGACTAATTTAGCAATCAAACAAAGGAGAAATAAAAATGGCTGAAAAAACCATTCCAACAACCAATAATGAAGAAAATCTCGTAAAAAGGGAGATCACCAGAAATCCTAGCGCCTATGTGACACCTCTCACAGACATATTTGAAACAGAAGATAGCCTTAATGTTGTTGTAGATTTACCAGGCGTAGAAAAAGATGGTCTTAAGATCAGTGTTGAAAAAGGCATTCTAACCATAGAAGGTAAAGTAAAAGCGGACGAAACAAAGAGCTATCTATTTAGAGAATATGAGACTTCAAACTTCTTCCGACAATTCGAATTAACTGACACGATTGACCAGGAAAAAATTGACGCAGAATTAAAAAACGGTATTTTGAAACTAAATCTTCCTAAAGCAGAAGAACAAAAACCAAGAAACATCGAAGTAAAGTTTAACTAACTTTTCCTGATTAAACTTGGAAAACCCCTTTCTGATAGTCTTTTCAGAAAGGGGTTTTTGTTAAAAAAATATTTCCTTGACATAGCCATGTATTTTAAACAAATTATCTTCTCGTAAAACCAGTTCTTTTTGTGGAGGAATTTATGCGACTTTCAATTTCCAGACTGCTTAAAACAGCAGCAGCATTTGCAATTATGGGTGTAGCAATTACAACAAGCCCAGTCATGGCCGAACTTGATGGCTCCATGAGAGACCAAATGGAATTCCTCGACTTCTCAGAACATATGATAAGAGAAGGGCTTTACCCAAAAACAGGTCATGATGTTTTTGATCGGGACAAAAAAGGCTTTGTTAGAGGCATTAGGCCGCATAATGCTCCAATGATATATGAGCCAGACGTATACACCTGGGAACTTGCAATGGCAGAACACAATAAAAAGCTTGCCCTCGCAAAACCGATGGCTGTAGCAATCCCAGTCTCTCCAATGGTTACACCTTCTCCAATGACTCCACCTCACCTTCTTCCGGCGGCTCCTGCACCAGTCCAGTTAACTCCAATTGGACCACAGGCAGTCATGGAAAACCAGGAAATGCTACCACCAAACGCTAACGAAAGAATGGCAAGGATGGCATATAGAGCAAGAGCCAGAGGACTTTACCCCGGAAGAGATCTCAGAGCTGAAAAAATTAAGCAAAAGCTTGTGGATCACATGAATTCATTAGGGCAAAATTCAGGCTATATACCAGCTCTTATGCCCGCATTGCCAAAAGGAAAAGCTGGTGATTCTTACGATAGTGAATTCTAATAAAAACTAGTAAGAAAAGAGATGTCACCATACGGAGACATCTCTTTTCTTTTATCATTTATAGTCGCGATTAAATAAAAAAGACCGAGCAAACCTTGCTCGGTCTTTTTACATTAGCAGATAAACTATCTCTTAATATTGTAGAAACTATTGAGACCCATAAATTTGGCATCACAACCAAGTTCTTCTTCAATTTTAAGAAGTCTGTTGTATTTGCAGATTCTATCTGTTCTTGAAGCAGAACCTGTTTTAATCTGTCCAGCGTTAGTTGCAACAGCAAGATCAGCAAGAGTTGTATCTTCAGTTTCACCGGATCTATGAGAAATTACAGCTGTATAACCAGCTCTCTTTGCCATTTCAATAGACTCAAGAGTTTCAGTAAGAGTACCAATCTGATTTAACTTAATAAGAATTGAGTTAGCTACGCCTTTTTCAATTCCCATAGAAAGTCTTTCAACATTAGTTACAAACAGATCATCACCAACAAGCTGAATTTTTCCAGCATTTTTATCTGTGAGATATTTCCATCCGTCCCAATCGTTTTCTGCCATACCATCTTCAATGGAGATTATTGGATAATCGTTGGCCCATTTAAGCCAGTAGTCAGCCATTTCTTCTGAATTTTTCTTTGATCCATCAGATTTTTTGAAAACATACATTCCGTTTTCGTAAAATTCACTTGCTGCAGGATCAAGAGCGATGAAGATATCTTTTCCAGCCTTAAGGCCAGCTTTTTCAATAGCTTCAAGAATAACTTCAATAGCTTCTTCGTTTGATTTAAGGTTTGGAGCAAATCCACCTTCATCGCCAACGGCTGTGTTATAGCCTTTAGCTTTGAGAACAGATTTAAGGTGATGGAAAGTTTCAACTCCCATTCTAAGAGCTTCGCTAAAAGAAGAAGCGCCAGCTGGCATAACCATGAATTCCTGGAAATCCACATTATTGTCAGCATGGGAACCACCATTAAGAATGTTCATCATTGGAAGAGGAAGAGTGCAAGCATTTACACCACCAAGATACCTGTAAAGAGGTAAACCAAGTAGTTCGGCAGAAGCTTTAGCAACTGCAAGAGATACGCCCAAAATTGCGTTTGCACCAAGGTTGCCTTTATTTTTTGTTCCATCAATAGCGATCATTGTGGCATCAATTGCTCTTTGTTCAATTGCATCCATGCCTTCCAATTCACCAGAGATAGTTTCATTTACGTTTTCTACTGCTTTGAGAACGCCTTTTCCCAAATAACGACTTTTATCACCATCACGCAGTTCTACTGCTTCATGTTCGCCTGTAGAGGCTCCAGAAGGCACTGCTGCAACACCATAAGCACCACTCTCAAGAAGTACTTCTACTTCAATTGTTGGATTTCCGCGGCTGTCAAGGATTTCTCTAGCCTGAATTACGTCGATAATAGACATGAAAGCCTCCTGATTAATTCGTAATTAGTTATGTTTTTCACATTTCCTATGGGGCGTAGTTTATCACATTTTTAGAAGCTTAAAAAGGCAAATTTAATTGTCTTTTTGTCGGTAGTTAAAAATCCCCGAAAACAGTTAATTTGAGCAACAAACTAAGTCCTGTGAAAACTTCAAAAGGATCTAAAATGAAAAAAGCCCGGAAAATCCGGGCTTTTTTTCTCAATAACCTAGTTGTTAGCAGGATCTGTTGTCGCTGCCGGTGCCGGTGTTGGCACTGCTGTTGCTGGAACAGGAATAGACACAGGAGCTGCAGTCTCTGCAACTGGCGTTGTGATAGGCGCCGCTGGAGAGGAAGACAGTTCTATGTTTGGAGTATCAGAAGATACTTCCCAGTTTGGCAGGTAAACAGATATGAGGAGAGAAGTAATCATGAACACAACTGCCATTGTAGTGGTAATCTTTGACATAAATGTTCCGGCGCCTCTTTCTCCGAATACAGTAGAAGAAGCTCCTCCACCAAAAGCACCTGCAAGACCTTCGCCTTTGTCAGCCTGCAATAGAACGATAACGATTAAACCAATACATACGATAAAATGAATAATTTTAATAAGAATGGCGAGCATGCCCTTCAGACTCCTTTGTTAACGGTACATTAATCTCGGGTTTTTGAGTCTATCAATACCCCGTGAAAAAGTCAATTTTTAATTATCATGTAATTTAATTTATATTGAATTTCTATGCTGCAGATTTATTCATATCGTGAATATGAACATCTCTTTGAGGAAATGGAATCGAAATTCCTTTTTCATCAAAAGTAAGTTTTACTTTTTCAATTGTATCAAAATAGAATGTCCAATAGTCAGCACTATTAACCCATGCCCTGACAGTAAAATTCACACTAGAATCTGCCAATTCTGACACTGCGACCATATGAGCGGGTTCTTTAAGCACTCTTGCATCAGAAGTAACAATATCTAACAAAGTTTGCTTAACCAATTTGAGATCGTCGCTGTAACCAACTCCAAATACAAAATCAACTCTCCTTGTTTCCATAGTGGAGAAATTCGTAATGCAATCTCCGGCTAATTTAGAATTTGGAATAATGATTACTTTATTGTCAGCGGTCGTCATTATTGTATTAAATATGCCTATTTCTTTTATTACCCCAGACTGGCCGGCTCCGCTAATAAAGTCTCCAACCTTAAACGGTCTGAGGATAATGAGAAGAACTCCAGATCCAAGATTTGAAAGCGAGCCTTGCAAAGCAAGTCCAACCGCGAGACCGGCTGAACCCAATATAGCAATAAATGAAGTTGTTTTTACCCCAAGGTTGCCCAATACCATTAACCAGATAACAATCTGTAAAACGGATTTTACAACTCCACTTAAAAAACCAACTACAGTTGAATCAACTTTTGATTTCTCAAGAATTTTCTTAAACATTCCAGTCAGGGCATTAACAACAAACATACCCAAAACAAGAATTGCAATAGCGCCAACAAGCTTTACTCCCCAATCGAGAGCCATTCCATAGGCCATATTACCCAAGGCTTGCCAGTCAATATTTTTCATTATTTTTCTCCGAAATTAAATTTTCCCAAATCTACCTTTTTACAATCGCACGGTCAATGCACAAAGCAAATTAGCCCATAAGTTGTTAGAGAATTTTAATTCTGTTATACTCGCCAGAATTCAACAAAGCAGAAGACACATATGACAAGCACTTTGCCTAAAGAAGGATTATCAAATCAAATCTTAAAAACAATTCTCCCTGGATTAGCATTTTTCTTATCCGGGTTTGCCGGTCTGGCTTACCAGGTTATCTGGATCAGAGCATTTTGTGACATAGTCGGCTCTACATCTCAAGCAACAGCCTGTATATTCAGTGCTTATCTTCTTTCTCTTTCCCTGGGTGGGTATTTGATTAGTTTTTTCAAAGTCTCATCTAAAAAATCTTTATATTTGTATGCGATACTCGAAACCTTTATAGGAATTTTTGCATTTTTAATTACGCCATGGTTGATGACTGATGTTTCTGAAATAACCCAATTTATTGCTCAGACACGGCACATGGGATTAGCCGCAACAATTGCAGCAGACTTTGGAGTTACTTTTATTTTCATTTGTCTTCCAGTAATGGCCATGGGCGCGACTCTCCCATTAATGGCAAATGGAATCCCAGAAAAAGCCGGAGATCGTGACTACACGTTACTTCTCTACGGAATAAATACCATCGGAGCCGCTATAGGAGCTGCATCAACTGGATTTATTCTGGTCAAATCCTTTGGCTTTACTAATACTCTCGCTTTTTCCATGTTTCTGAATTTTTTAGCAGCAGGAATTGCCGTATTCCTTTCTTCAAGAAAGAATTTAGGTTTAAAAATTGAAGCCGACGATCAAATCGTTGAAAAACAAACACTCTCGACACAAAGTGAGCAGATAAATATTTCCGACCTTCCATCATGGCTTGTAAACCTACTGGCTTTCAGTAGTGGTTTTATAGTTCTTGCAATAGAAATTTACTGGGAAAGAGCCGCCAAATTTTTCGTTGGAAACAGAATTCAAGCTTCCTCGCTGCTACTTTTTTCGGTTTTGATTGGTCTTGGGGTGGGTTCTATTGTTGTAAAAACCAGACCAGAAAAATTTCCCGCCATAAATTCAAACAAAAAAATGGCTCATGTTTTCTGGCTAAATTCACTCATCCAACCAGTTCTGTTTGCCATTATTCTTACTCTGATAAAATTAAATTTATCGGAGCAACTTCCATATTTACTATTGCTTCCAATTGGTCTTGCAACAATGGTTTTAAGCCTTGTTCTTCTTGGAACAATCTTCCCTTATCTTTTAATTTCACTCAAAGGTTTAAAAGAAAATACAATAAACAGCATAGGAAAAGCCCTCTTCTTCAACACCGCCGGATGCGCTTCAGGCAGTCTATTTGCAGGGTTTATTGGTGCCAGATATCTTGGAACCCCATTAAGCATTTTATTGCTTTCAGCTTCTTTGCTTGTCTTAAGTTTGAAGCTTTCTCATAAAGATTTTTTCTCAAATAAACAAAAACTAGCTTCAAGCATTGCTGTATTTGTGGTTTTTGCTCTCCTGTCTTCGAGTCTATCTCCGTTTGTTTTCCCTGCAGACGCAAAAGTCCTTTTTAAAAGTGAAGATGAATATGGATTTCATAGCATTTTCATGAGTAAAGGGCAGATGTATGCCAGAACCAATAAATCCTACCTTGTGGCACCAGCCGGAACAAAAAAGACAGCCTGGGCGCAACAAGCAGCAGCTCACTTTCCCATGTTTTTTTCAGAGAAAGCAAAAGACATACTGGTAATCGGTAATGGATATGGAATTACCGCAGGAACTTTCCGGCTTTATTCAGAACCAGAAAAAATTGAGACCGTTGAAATAATGCCTTACATGGTCACTGAACTAGAAAAATTCGGGCCATACAATTTTGCATATTGGCAGGACAAAAGGTTCGAAACATTGTTAACAGACGGAAAGTCTTTTGTGGAGCTAGCATCAAGAACATGGGACATTATCAATTTAAACATTTCAGACCCAACACTTGAAGGAAGCGCGCAATTCTATACAATCAGCGCTTTAAAAATGCTCAAAAGCAAAATTAATAAAGGCGGAATGCTAACTGTTCTGGTTTGGGGAAACGCAATCAACAACATTTTAAAAACTCTGCATCAAGTTTTTCCCGGATTGATTCTTTTCCCCGCCTACTCTGGAAGTTATATAGCTCTTTGCCCTGTTGATTCAGACATAGACTGGCAAAACAGCATTCATTCAGATAGATTAACCCCAGAAGCGCTTAATGTATTCAAAGATTTTGGAATTTCAAACCTGCCTCAATATATCTCTGACAGCGCAAAAGTCGCAATTCACTATTCGTCAGAGCTTAAAAGGGATGCACTTAAACCCGAAGTGAAAATCCACACCATTGACAGGCCTGTAATAGAGTATGTTGTGGGAGGCGGAGAATTAATATTCACTTTTAATTCAACGATGATAAAACAATGACAAAAACAATAAAAACAGATACTTCTCGAATAAAACTTCTTTCGCTTATCACCCTCCTTTCTGGAATGAGCGGAATCACCTATGAAGTTTTATATTTAAGAATGCTTGAACTACACTTTGGCAATATTTTCAGCATCACCGCCTCAATATTGAGTACATTTCTCCTCGGAATTGCCATTGGCTCTGTTTGCGCATTCAAACTTCACAAGTATCTTCCATTTTTCCAAATGGGAATCGGGGTTTATGCAATTTCATTTTTGCCAGGCCTGGAATTTATTTCAAATTCCTCCGCTGCTGATTTTCTTATAAACCATGACATAGCATCAATTGTGTTTTTATTGGCAATACCAACCTTTCTGATTGGAACCAGCGTTCCATTGTTTTCCGGGTATCTTAAACAGCTGGCAGGGGAAAGCCATTCCTTTTTAAAGGTTTATTCTGTATATAATTTTGGCTCTTTTTTGAGCATTCTTGCAGTTGAGTTTCTTTTGTTAAGAAGCATGGAAATTTCAAAAAGTGTGAGTTTGATCGGTGGGATAAATATCCTTTGCGGAGTTCTTCTACTGGCAAAGTTTTCTGATATAGCAAAATCCCCGCTTGAAACAAGCAATGATTCAAACAATAAACTTTTAGCGACAAAATCAAATATTTTACTTTTTGCTTCAAGTATTCTCAGCTCAACATTTCAAATGTTTTTCGCATCAACCTGCTTCCTGGTTTTCACACCGAACCATGAAAATTTCTCACTAAGCATAGCAATTTCACTTTTCGGGGTCGCAATTAGCCCATTTTTAGTAAAACGCTTTGATTTAAAATTTTTCCAGGTTTTATTGCTTATTCCAGTATCTCTTATTGTTGTTTTTCTGGCTTTCCCAGTTGTTCTTGCAAATATAGACACTGTAATAATGGATTTTGGAATTGATAACTTTCTCTCCTCCTTTATCTTTGCGTCCATAATCGGGTTACTTCCTTTGTTATTTTATTCTGCAACGGTTCCAAGTCTAATGCGATCTGAAAACCTTGTAGAAAAAGAATCGGGAAACCTTCTATTCTGGTGTTGTCTCGGAAATACCGCTGGATACTTAGTTTACGCTTTATTTATCCATGAGTCCGTTTCAGCAACCATATATTTAAGTATTTTAGGAATTTTAAGCATTCTTATTTCTGTCATCAGCGCGCCCGAAAAAATTCTTGGAGGATGGAAGTACCTGGCTATTGCGGAAATTTTTCTTTTGTTGTTGATTCCTCTTTCATGGAATCAGAATCGTTTGTATGGTGCGCCTATTTTCAGATACTTAGACCCTTCCGGACAAGGCAAGTTCACCACCTACAAACATGGAACCGATTCGGTAACTGTTTTTCAAAATGATAAGCAGCAAAATCTTGCATACAACGGCCTTTTAAGCATTGTTTTTAAGGACGAAACAGGTCACATAAATGAATCCGAAACCATGCTTGGAGTAATTAGCAGCTGCTTCGCACGAAAAAAAGAGCAATTATTGGTAACCGGCATAGGAACTGGAGTAACTTGCGGTGCGTTTGCCAGAATCTTTGCAAATTCAGAATTTGTTGAAATAAATCGTGCTTTTGCTCAATTTTACAAAAATTTCCCAGAAATTCATCGCAACACTTTTGATCGGGACAATGTAAAAGTCATATATGCAGATGGCAGAACCTACACCCAACGTAGCCGGAAAAAGTATGACATGGTCATGAATAATGTTTCTCAACCTGTGTTTTTCGGCGCATGCAAGCTTTTTACAACAGAGTTTATCGGAATTGCCAAAAAGAAATTAACAGACAATGGAGTTTTTGTTACCTGGATTTCTTCTGGAATGGGCTCAGAGGGCATGAAATCAATTGTAAAATCAATTCATGAGAATTTTAAGTTTTGCGCCATGGCTCATTATACTGGCGATTCTTACATTCTTGCGGCTTCAGATGCCCCCTTGGAATTCAATATCCCAGATTCTTTATTAAAAGATCAAGAACTCAAAAATGACATATTGAGATGGGCATATCCCTTTTCTGTGGAAGAATTTCTGAAACTAAAACTCCTTTCTGCAAACATCTTTAATTCCGAGTCGGAAAACCTTATCTCTAGCTGGCAACCCAACACCGATCAGTGGCCAATATTGGAGTTCGCCGCAAAAGACCAGGAGGATATATTTCTTCATAATATCAAGAAGTTTAAATATTCTTTCATGGGCAACCCAATTACTAAAAAACCAGTTACGGAAAATGAGTTTAAATGCAGATTGTTAGACTACTCTCGCCACTTCCCAAATGGCTTTACCTATCTATTTATTCAAGCAAATGCAACATTTCCGGATTACCTGAAAAATTTGCCTAACTGGATGGCAACTCAAATCGAAAAAAGAAAGCTTGAAGCAACAGACCTTCTTATGTCTCTCGGAACACTATTTAAAATTGTCAAAAACAAAGAGCTTGAATATAAAACGATGGTTGAGCTCTGCACCTTAAAGCCTTACTATTTTGAAAGTCATAATGCTGCATATAAACTTGCACAAGAGCTTGGGCTGGAGTCATCTGCGGCAGTCTGGAAGTACAAAGCGTTTTTAATCTGGCCATTCTGGGAAGACGAATCCCACTAAGAAGGCTTTTGATCCAGTATTTTTATAACAAGAGGCTCAGAAATCACGGTTCCGTTGTCTCCAACTTTTCCAACTGCAATTTTCTGCGGCAAGAATTCCACATTACCAATACTGCCTGCTATCGTTTCTTCGAGCTCCATCCGAACTTTTTCATGCTCAAAATTTTCGGTGTTAATTTTTCCAAGAGTTAGATGTGGAGAATAAAGATCAAACAACCAGGGAAAACCATATTCATTAATGTTGGCAGTTTCTTTGATATCGTAATTATCAATACATTTAAGGTATTTATCTCTAATCAATCCTTCTCTGAGAGGATTCAGGCACTTAATGACTAACGAATGTATATCCAATAATCCATCTGAGAGTTCTAAATCCCAAAACACATAGCCATCAGTTGTTATTCTGATCTTTGAAAAAGCCAGCTTTTTCAACTCACTTAATTTTAAAGAATTTGAAACCTGATTTACAATTTCATTTTTGTTATGAGACGGGAAAAACCCCATATACAGAGTTACGTGGGGTCTCGCTTTTTCAGAGAAATCAATACTTGAGGAAAACTTCTTTACCAAAATCTGATTTAAGTTTTGGGCAAAAGAGATAATTTCCTCTGGTAAATCCAGGTAACAATCCAGATACAAAATCTCAGTCACTATCTAATTCCACCCGTTACCCAAAGACTATATGCATCCATTGCATGTAATAACGGAGCTACGCCAAAATAAAAAACAAACAGGAAACCAATGCAAAGATATGGTCCAAATGGAATCATATGGCTCAAAGGCTTGTATTTTTTCCCATATCGAAGACGCTGATAGAGAATTCCGGAAACACCGCCAATTACCCCCAGGAAACTTGCAATAACAAGAGTTCCAATTACGCTTTGCCAACCTGTCCAAGCTCCAAAGGCCGCTAATAATTTAACATCACCGCCACCCATTCCTTCTTTCTTTAAGATAACAAGTGCGAGCCAACCAAGCCCCCATAAGAATCCGCCGCCAACCAGGAAACCTATGAGACTATCTTTAAATTCAACACTAAAAGAGACGGGAGCATTGCCTGATTTAACCCAGGCCCAGCACAAACCGGAGTAGAGTAAACCAGTCCAGCAGCCATTAATCGACAGGGTGTCAGGAATAATCAGATAACGAATATCTACAATCGTAATAATCATGCAACTAACAGCGAACAGCCAGGAAAGAGCGGCCTTCATTGAAAATCCCCAGGCTGCAACAGATAAACCCGCAACGATAACCGAAACAAGAATATAAACACGATCCTGAGTTCTTCCCGCGTTGTAACACCCGCGACGCTTTCCGCCTTCGCAGTCGGGACAATCTTTGTAGTCACAATGAAATTTTTCATGCCCTGGCCAGGCTCTAATTGCCCAACCAATATGACGACCAAGAAAAGCTCCTATAACAGCTCCAATAAGTCCCAATTGCCAGCTTAATCCTTCCAATTATTTTTCCTCCGCCGGAATCCATCCGTTCTTCTTAAAAATTCTTCCAAGCATTTTAAAAACAAGTTTTGCAGAGAAAAAATCAGAGGCAATATTTCCTGGGATTGGACAAAGCTCGACGACGTCAAATCCGACCACATTTTTTTCTTCAATTACCCGAGAAAGTAGCTCTAGAGTTGGATACCAAAGCATTCCACCAGGTTCTGGAGTTCCAACCGCTGGCATTATAGAAGGATCAAATGCATCCAGATCAATAGTTATATAAACGTTGTCAGATAGGCGTTTTAAAACCTTATCTATCCATGAATTATCCTGGCTCTTACAAATATCATGAGCCCAGAAAATCCCATCGTGGCCACTTTCTTTTATAAATTTCATTTCATCAGCACAGGTGTTGCGGATTCCAACCTGCGTTATAGATGCTAGATCAATAACTCTTCTCATAACTGATGCGTGATTAAAAGGGGTGTTTTCGTAAGAATCTCTCAAGTCTGAATGAGCATCGAGCTGGAGAACAGAAAGAGAATCGCCATATTTTTCCTTAACAGCTTTTACTGGAGCGGTAGTAATACTGTGCTCGCCACCGAGGATTACCGGAAGCTTGCCGTCAGCGACAACCTCTCTTACAGCATTTTCTATATTGGCAAGAGTTTCGCCAGGCCCACGCATGTCTGGCTCCAGCTCTGGAAATGTATGAATACCACTCAAAAGGGGCTCGCACATTAAATCCAGGTCAAACAACTCAACCTGCCTTGAAGCCATAAGAATCGCCATTGGGCCTTCTCTGGTTCCGGCGCGATAAGAAGTTGTACTGTCATAAGGCACTGGAATGATTACTGCTTTAGCATCTTCATAACCAGCATCCTCTTCAGCCAGACCAAGAAAATTGTAGCCACCTCTAAAATGTATTGATTCAAGGCTCATTATTATTCTCCGCTAATGTTAGTGTGATTTTACAAGAAGAATAATAGCACAAACCCACAAGGATTTCAGTTTCAGGAAGTTCTGGCAAAAAGCATTTATTTTGATTACATTCTGGAAAAGAATATTTGGAGCGGCAGAATGAAAGTAGTTAAATTAAGCGCACAAACTCAATTGGCTCTGGACAATCTGGAGGCAAACTTAAAGAAACTCGGAAAAGTTGCCATAGCTTACTCCGGAGGTATGGACAGCAGTTTCTTAGCAATAGTAGCGAAAAATGTATTAGACAAGAATTCTATTTGTCTCTTCGTAAAGTCTGAATTTATATCTGATCGGGAATCAAAAATAGCCTTAAAAACTGTTGAAGAGCAAAAACTATATTTACACATTGTTACTGCAAGTGTTTTAAACTTTGAAAAAATCACATGCAACCATTCTCAGCGCTGCTATCATTGTAAAAAAGCAATTTTTGAGCTGCTTCTTTCTCAGAAACCAGACGGCTTTATCCTTTGTGAAGGTTCTGTTACAGACGATTCGAGCGATTACCGACCCGGAAAAAAAGCTCTTGAGGAACTTGAGATTCTTAGCCCATTAGTTGAAGCAGGATTCAGCAAAGAAATGATTACAGAAGTTCTTGATTACTGGGAAATTAAAGCCGTTGCAAGGCCAGCGCAGAGTTGCCTTGCCACAAGAATAGCAACCAACACAGAGATTTCATCCAAAAGCCTTCAGCAGGTAGAAAAAGGTGAATCAATACTGCGTGATGCGGGGATAGAAAACCTTAGACTAAGACACCATGGCGAAATAGCGCGTATAGAAGTAGATTCTATGGATATGTCTAGTGCTTTATCAATAATCGAGGCAAACTCTAAGAAACTTAAGGCACTTGGGTTTAAGTATATAACTCTTGATGTGGATGGGTACAAAAGAGGATCTATGAATTAGAGATTTTCATTTTCAATTGATTTCTTTAATTATTCTGACAAAAATAAAAAATTGTATTATAATTAGGGTGTAATGCGCTATATAAAAAGCTGTTATCGGAGTATTGTAAGTTTGATAAGCTATAAAATTTTTCCAGACTACAAACTAATTTTACTTTCTTACGAAGGTAAAGTTTCCTTTAGCGAATACAAAATTGCCATTAACGATCTTAGAGAAGATAAAAATTTTTCAATTGATTACGATGTTTTAACAGACATGACGAATATCACCGAATCATTTTCGTTAGAAGATGTAAATACTTTTGCCAAATTTTCATCAACATTGTCCAAGCGTGATCAAAAAAGACTGAATGCGATTGTCACAATTAACGACCTGGATTTTGCTTTAAGTCGAATGTATGAAATGCTTTCTGAGCATAAAAACCCTTTCGAGATAAAAGTATTCAGGAATTTTGAAGACGCATTAAAGTGGCTCAAAAATGATATTCCTGTTGAGCTGCTAACTATCCAAAAATCTGAATCAATTAAAATTTAACTCCAAAAATGCGGAGTTGTATGTCCGCTCACAAAAAGCATCAAAGGCAAACGAGCCAGATTTTCAGTTAAATCATTTGTCTATCTAAAAACCTTCAATCAATTTTTCACGAACTTCCAGCTAATCTCCTAATGTGCAACAACTCAATTTAGTCTGGTTGACGGCATTTTAAAAACTTGCTATTCTTAGCCTATTCAGAGAGATACAGGGGAGAGAGTGATGACCGATTCTCGCGAAAAGATTTTTAGCAGCTTGCTAGATCTTATTGCACTAAAGGATCCTACTGTTTTTCAAGATCCAGAGAACTTTGAGCAACTCATGCAAAAGAGTGGGAACTGGCCAGAAATGCCAGAAATCTCTGCGCTTAAAGCTGGCTTGATCGAAAGGTTCCCCTGGGAACTCCAAAAAGAACCCAATGGACTGGTAACAGCTAAATCAGCACAAATACTCAGCAAAAACCTGCAAAAAAAATATAACTTTGAAGATGAGGTTGCATATTGGGCAGTTGAATGCTGGGCAAAAAGCCTTGGATTAACACTTGAGAAACGGGTGCAAAATCTCAAAAAAGTTCCTGATAAACCTCAACAACAAACAGCCGCCCCACAGACTTCCGAACAGGTTCCTGTATCTGGATTTAGCGAAATAAACATAGGCCAAAGCCGATTAGGCTTAATCTTTGGAGTAGACGAGAAAGGCTTGATAAAAGTTTTCAAGTCCTGGTGGAGCCCTGAAAATGAAAGTGAAGCTGCGCGACTTGTCGCAACTTTTGTTAAATCTGAACCACCAAAAAACAGGCCTCTTTTTTCTGGAAGTCCAAAACCTGGAATCAGCAAAACTAATAAACCGATCCCAACTAAGAAGCCGGGCATTTCTCAGGTAAAAAACCCAGATTCCCAACAAAGCGTTTCTGCGCCGACAAAAAAAGATACCCACAATGCGTCTTCCATAGCACCAAAAGCCAATCATATAAGCCAACCGAAAGAGATCTCTGACCCAGCTTGTCAGAAGGCAAACGCCTTTTTACCAGGAGGGGGCGGAAAAGTTAATATTCGGCAAGCTTTAAAATTACTTCAAGATGCTTCAAACAGTGGGTCAATGGCTGCAAGAAGAAAGATCGCGGAAATTTATCTTAAAGGCATTGGAGTAAAGCAAAATTCCGAAGCCGCATCAAGATGGTATTTGTCAGCGGCAGAAAATGGCGACGCAGAAGCTCAATTTCAACTTGGCAGCCTTTATCAATGTGGCGTAGGAGTTCCCTTCAGCCTGGAGAAAGCCCAGGACTGGCTTCAAAAAGCAGCTAATCAGGGTCACATTGAGGCCAAAGAATTACTCAATCAATTGTTACAGGCATAGCCTGTAGGAGGAATAATATGACGCAACCAGAAATATGTGTAAATCAGACTCTTCTGCTCTGGTGCGGAGTTGTAATTGTCGAAATATTTATTTTAGCGCAGTTGATGAGCTTTCCGTGGATTATCCTGTCGGGATTTATTTTAGTAAGCCCAATAAAAGCAGCTTTAAACTGGCCTAAACCACTGCAAACAAAAGAAAAAATCTCCACTGATTCAGAAAAAATCGAAGGTAAGTAACACTAATGGAAAAGCTTGAATTCTTAGTATCAACTGGCATCTCTTTTTATTCACCAGATTATGATTGCCGCTTATCCGATCTTCTTATGCAAAAAATGTGGCACTTTAGAGTTCTTCAGTCACAAAGCGGAGCAATTAGCCTTCAACTTGGCTCTAAGCCGATCACAAATGCAAGTTCATCAAGCCAGGGTGATCTATTGGACATTGGTGGTCTTTCGGTTAGATTTCAGGACATTTTTGAAGCTAGCCTCGGAAAATGGTTGCCAATGCCTTTTTCAAGAAAAGCTCCTGATGGGAATATATCCAGCAGAAGTGTGGACTGGGCCAGGGTTTTTCTACACAGATCTCCATTACAAACAGATGAAAATGCTTTTAAATTAGTAATTTCAGTGGATACAACGGTAAATTCAGGAACAAACTCGAATGACAAATCTGAAAATACAGGACTGTTCCCTGAGGACGTTGGTTCAGCATTCGAGATAAACCCTGGCGCAATAGAATTTTGGCAAACGCCTTCAATGCTTACGTGGATAAAAAATTCCCTGAAAGGAGTTCCTGCGGAGGGAAGTGAAAATGCTCCTCCGTATGCAGCCTCTCTTGCGGCCTTCATGGCCCTGATGGATGGCTTAAAACAGGCCGAGATCCTCCCGGAAATCACTTTCCTGTATCCTGAAGGACAGGAAATAGATGTAAACCTTATCCTCGACCTTGGTAATAGCAGAGCATGCGGTGTTTTAGTGGAACAAGCTCCTGGACAGCAAGTAAGCCTGGACGAATGTTGCAAGCTTGAGATCAGAGATTTGCAGGAGCCTCGCGAAATTTATACAGAACCTTTTGACACGAGCTTTAAATTTCAACCCCCGCTTTTCCAGGATCCCAAGAATCCAATTCCCGGCAATGGAGAAAAGTTTGCCTGGCCAAGTATTATTCGAGTCGGACAGGAAGCTGCAAAACTTGAACCTACCGACGTTGGCGACACTGGAATGTCCAGTCCCAAACGATATCTTTGGGACAACAATCAAAAACACTTTCCATGGTATTTCAATCTTGCTGATGAGCAACTTGGTAAAAAAATTGGAGCAAATTTTTTAAAATACCTTGATGAAAACGGAATTTTCAAAGGCGAAAATGCTCAGCCACCTTTTGAACCTTGCTATCCGCCAAGCTCTTTGATGACATTCCTTATACTGGAAATTCTTTGCCATGCGTATGCCCAGATAAACTCTTTTTCATACAGAAAATCTCGCGGCCATAGGCTTGCCGGAAGAACTCTAAAAAATATTGTTATAACAACACCTTGCGGAATGTCTTTACCAGAGCGCGATCTTTATTTCCAAAGAGTTCAATCTGCAATTGATACATTCTTCCAGGTCAACAAAATGCCCGAAGCCAAAAAGCCACAACTTCATTTAGAGTTTGATGAGGCAACGGCCGTGCAACTGACTTACCTTTATGGAGAAGTTAAACACCACTTTCTTGGCGATGCCCAGGATGCAATAGCCTCTCTGGGACGCGAAAGAACGAATGAGTTCGGAAGCAGGGAAAAGGTTTTCCGATTAGCCAGTATAGACATTGGTGGCGGAACCAGTGACTTAATGATCGCCGAATACGCCTCTGTTAATGGTGAATACACTGGAGTAAAACAGAAAATGCTTTTTTCAGAAGGTTTTTCTGTTGCAGGAGATGAAGTCGCAAAGCGAATCATCGAAAAATTAGTGTTAAAAAGAATTTTTCTATGGGCACAGGAAAAAAATCCAAATATTGCCTGGGAAGAATTCCAACTCTTCTTTGGACCGGGTAGAGGCGGCAGAGATAAGCATTTTAATGACATGAAGGCAGAACTTTGCAGACAAGTCTGGATACCAATGGCTCACCGCCATCTGGAGTTTGCTGAATTAAATTCAGATGATCCTGACATAGAATTAAGTTTCGATAGGTTCTTCCCATACAGAATGCCAGGAGCAAACGTTTTAGATTTCTTTGCTGAACATATGAGGAAAGACTTTGGTTGTGATATAACCCTGCCAGAAATCCCATGGGAAATATCCAGAACCAAGGTTAATGCAGTTATTTCAAATGTTCTGGAAAATATTCTGAGAATTTTTTCTGAAGTTATCGCCCAATTTGATTGTGACGCACTTATTCTTGGGGGAAAACCTTCTTCACTACCTATAATTCGCGACATATTGATTCGGTTGATGCCTGTTCCTTCCGCCAAAATAATTGGTTTAAAGGGCTATTCAGTGGGAAATTGGTATCCCTTCTCTCAAAAAGGAGGCGGAATTTCCGATCCAAAAACCACATGCGTAATGGGTGCTGTTGTCTGGCTATTCGCGGAGAAACTGAATAATCTTGATGGACTAAGCCTGACCACTGATAATAGCATGATTAAACAAAGAGAGTGTTTCATTGGGCCTTTCGATAAAGAAGTAATGACTCTTGAAAACAGCCTTTTCCCAACTGAAGGAAATACGCCAGCATCACTATTTGCCACAAAATCAACCCTCCTGGGTGTAAGAAGAATTGATTCAAATGTTTGCATGGTTAACCCAATCTGGGAACTAAATCTGGATAGGGATCAGCTGAAAGGCAACGGTCCTTTTGAGATAAAAATAGCCCAGGATCAGAGTCATAGAGAATGCCTGGAAATAGTTGAAATAAAGGATGAAAAAGGAACTCGCTGTAAAGCAGAACATGCCAGATTAAGCCTTCGCACTATGATAAATGACCAATACTGGCTTGATACCGGTTGTTTCGATCTATAGATGAATAATTGAAAATCAAGTTTTCTTGATTTCTTTTAAAAGGAGTTTAATTATGAGTGACAGAAATGAGCTATTCCCGTTTCCAGAACAATCAGACGGAGAATCTGGTCACTCCGATATAGCTGCCAAAAAATCGCTCCCAAGCTTCCCTGGCTCCGAAAGCTCTTCCAAGTCAGAGCTTTCTACAGAAGAAATTTTAGAGCTGAGAAAAATTATGCAATTATTTCGCGAAAACTCCTCAGATAAAATCCTGTCCTCGTTTACATCTGAAAACGAAGATGAAGAAAATGATCAAGAAGAAATTGAGCCTCCAATACTTCCCGCCTTCAATGAATCTTTGACCAATCTCACTGACTCTAGCTTTGATTTCCAAAAAGAGGCTATTCAATTAATAAAATCGAGTTCCAGTCGAGAAGAATTAGATAAAACAACTTTCGATAACCTTATATCTATCCTGGAAGAAATCAACGATAAAAGTCTGTTTTTACACCTATTTACCGCCATAAGCGGTTCTTTTCCAATAAAGCAGTGCTTAAGAAACGGGACTCCAGAACAAAAAATATTTGCGCTATCCGCAATTGGGGATCGTTTCTTTCAGAGCATTTCGGGATTAGTTTTTCCACAAAGAAAAAGGCTTATCAAGGCAATCGGCAAATATTTCACTGAAGTTTCTGTTTCCTTTTCTTTTATTCAGATGGAAGGTGAAAATTTTAATCCCCAATATCACGAAAGAGTTCCTGGTTCATCGGCTACGGGGCGTGTAATAAAGGAAATGAGGGGTTTCTTAGTTGTGGGAAAAGAAAACAGTCAGATAACTAGAATTAGCCCGGTATTAACATGACCATTTACAGAATAAATCGAGAGGTAAACCTGTGGGTATTTTAGCAAAAACCAAAACCAGTGGATTCCGCACTTCATTTTTCAGGAATCAGCCGGTTCATGAATTTTATGGCCATTTGCAAGCTGTTATGAGAGAAATCTCACCATCAGGCGAGATGGAACACCTTTTTGCAAAACCATTCTTTCCAACTGAAAGTGGCAAGGATGGGCAAGAGATAGAATGGTCAACAGAGCTATCCGGCTCTCCCATCAAATTTCAGGATTTACCAGAGGCAAAGCAAAAAGATGTAGCAAACCTGCTCACCAACTACATCGAAAAAATTCGAAAATATTCTGACTCAATGCAGAATAAAACTGGAATCCAAAAAGATTATGCAGACTATTTGAAAGCAGTAAGCATGTCTCCAGATCTAAGTCAGATCTTTTTGGTTGCCGACAGGCCCGTTCTAGTTCATTGGGGATTTATATGTGAAGATGGAAAACACCCTGGACAGGGTATTTATGCTGGCTGGGATGAGTTTGTTGCAGAAATAAAACAACCACAAAAAGTCAGGCAGAAGCCCTCTTCGGTAAGCACTCCCCCCGAAAAACTAAACGAGCCAAAAATTCAAGAAGCTCCTATTGAGCCTCCTAAGGCTAAAGCTGAAAAATCAACAATTCCAGAGGTATTTGCACAGCCACCTGTGGATAAAAAGCCTCAGGAAACTCCTAAAAAAGAAGATCAAAAATCTGACGATCCTCCCAAACCAGTTGAAAATGACTTAAATAAAGAAAAAGAGATGATTTCATGTGGACTTGGAGCCTACTCATGGGTTAAGTGGCTGGCCATTATTTTGGCAATCATTATTCTACTTTTGTTGCTTCTTAAACTTATATTACCAAAAAACCCACTAGCAGGCGGCATGCCGGGAATGTCTGGAATCCCTGGCCTATCTGGCGGCGGCGGCGGCGGCGGTGGAGGAGGAGGAGATTTATCTTCTCTTGAAAGTCTCCTTGGAGGAAAAGGTGGAAAAGGTGGAAAAGGTGGAAAAGGCGATTTACCATCTCTCGGAGGTGGAAAAGGAAAAAATAGTTCTAAAGGCTCCCAAAAGGGCTTGTGCCCGCACTGTGGACACTCCATAAGCCAGCCTATGAACGGAGAAAAACAGTCTCAATCCGAACCAAAATCAACTGAACCTCCCCTAAAACCAACAGAAGCATCTGAAACAGGTTCAGAGCCTAAAACAGAAGATGCCACAGGTATAAATACCAGCTCTGAAGAAACATCAGTAAACGATACAAAATCTGAAAACAAATCAAATTAGCAATAAAGTGATTTAGATTATAAATATGATCTAAATATCCGCAGGAGATCACAAATGCAGCAAGGGAACCTTCGACCTGAAGAACAAAAAGTAATAAAAATAGCTGACCAGCTAATAGAGCTGTTAAATAGCAGTTCAGATTGGTCAGCAAGCTATCTGAAAGATTCTCAGATTAGAAAGTTTATGGATAAAATTCTCCATGAGAAGCAGGTCACAGTCAGAAAAATCAAAGATTCAGCATATCGTCCCCTTGCATTAGGCGTTTTTGGTGCGAGTCAGTGCGGAAAATCCTATCTGGTTTCGGAGCTAGTGCGCGGTGGCTCAAATTCTCTTTCTGTCCTTTTAAATCAAGCTGACCAGCAACCAGTTCCAAGAGATTACCTGGAAGAAATCAACCCTGCCGGAGGCAGAGAAAGCACCGCTATAGCAACCAGATTCACCACAAGACCATATAAACAAATACCAGGTTGCTCCGCTTATATAAAGCTTTTAAGTACAACTGACCTGATAAAAATCTTTCTGAATGGTTTCCTGTTTGAATGCCAATCAGACTTTATGCCGTCTTCTGAAGAGCTGCAAAAAATCAGATATTCTTTCAGAAGCTATTCAGGCCGCAACAATGGCCCCGGTCTGTTAAAAGAAGAAGATGTTTGGGATCTGCAAGACTATGCCAGGAGACATTTTCACAATCAATTTCTCAAAATGCTGGAAGACATAAACTATTGGGGAATCCTGAATGACGAAGTTCGCCATCTTCCAACCGATCAGCAAATTACTTATCTTGAGTGGCTTTGGGGAAGATTTCCCAAAATTACAGAGTTATTCAGACATCTTCAAAGCGAATTGGGTTCGATGAGCGGCGAAGTTGTAGGAATCTTTGACGACGCTCTCCTGCCCAGGACCAATAGCATAATTGATGTTCAGCGATTATCCCAGCTAATGAAGGTTGGCAATCGCAAATGCCAGGTTGTAAGGGCCGATGGTACAAGAATTGGAGTTGACTCAGCGGTTCTTTGTGCGCTGACTTCAGAACTAATACTCCAAACTAAATCAATTGATCCAGATGCCCTTTTACAAAAACTGGATGTTCTGGATTTTCCTGGTGCCAGAGCCAGAGCGCAAGTTTTTGATGTTTCCAGAATTTCTAAAGACCACGATTCTTTAATTGAAGTATTCCTTCGTGGGAAGGTTGCTTACCTTTTCGACCGCTATTCGGATGACAGAGATATAACCGGCCTTCTTCTTTGCCAGGAAGGTGGACCACAAGAAGCTAAATCTCTACCTTACATGGTAAACAAATGGGTCGAGTGGAGCCAGGGCAAAGAACCCAAGCAAAGGGCTGGGAAACTGCCCCTTCTGTTCCACGTTTTCACAAAATTCGATATGGATTTAATTAGAAAACGTGGCGAGGACCCTTCAGTAAGATGGGATAGCAGGCTAAAAACAAATTTTGAGGAATTCTTTGGACGTGTTGGAGAATGGGTTCAAGAGTGGGAAGAAAATAAACCCTTTCAAAATTGTTTCTGGGTGAGAAATCCAAATGTTCAGCAAACAGTATTTGGAAGAGACAAGGACGGAACAGAGTTTATTCGCGATGAAGAGCAACTGATGCAGATTATGAACGAATATCTGGCCAATAATTATGTCCAGAAGCACCTGAAAAATCCAAAAGAAGCCTGGGAAAAAGCAGCTTCGCCAGGACAATCCGGCATCCCATATCTTGTTGAAACCATAAAAAACAGTATGGATGCCAACACAAAAGTAAGTCAGTTACAAAATAATCTCAGTCTTATTTTTGCTGAGTTGAAAACCCATTTGAACCCTTACTTTATTGGTGATGACATCACCAAAGCCCGCTCTCTGGCAGAAGAAAGAGCTAAGAAACGTCTCATTTCTCTTGGAAAAGAAATGGCAACTCGATATTCACTCCCACAGATACTTGATCAAGATAAGCTTTCTATTTCTGACAAAACCATAGGAATGATATTTGACTCAGTATTAAACCCGATGGGCACAGATGAAGATGGTAACGATGCTTCCGGAATCATTCAGTCAGAAACCCCGGTTTTTGAAGAATCAATCTTTCAAATAGTTGAGACTCCAGCAGTAGAGCAAGAAAAAGCCCCATCGAAAACCCCTGCAAAAAAAGGCGAAATTTTTGCTCAATCCGTTTTGAATAGATGGCAAAACCAATTGGCTCACCTGACTCAGGATACTGATCTACATGAACAAACAGGTCTTACCCCGGAATGGTTTGCCGAGATCACTCAAGAAATTATAAAAGGCGCTTCACGCCTTGACATGGAAAAGCTTATTGCAAATGAAAGCGACTCTTACTTGAACGCACCTAATGCTACAAAGTTTTTACGAAAAACCTCGGTTAGAGTTGCTTCAATTCTAAATAAATTTATAGTTGAGCTTGGACAGGAACGCCGTGAAAAACCCATTCCAGAAGGTCCACCAAAAGCAACTCTTTCCGCAAAAGCCTATCCCGGTCTGGCAATTTATCAGCATTGGGCAAGTTCATTAATTCAGATGTTTAAAGATAATGTGGCTGAAGCATCTGCAGATGATGAACAAAGCAATATAGCTCTTGAAAGAATCTTAAAAACTAATATAGAAATCTAGTTTGCAAAGCTAAATCTTATTCCCAACGTTGCCATTGGGGTTTCTCGGAATAAACGTCCTGATAATACTGCTTTCGTTTTAGCTTAGATGCTGCAGCCTCGTCCAATAGAACAATGGCATGCTCATGAAATTGCAAAACACTGGCTGGCCAGGTTGCTGAAACCGGGCCTTCAATCATTTCATAAACGGCTTGCGCTTTATCTTCTCCAAAAGCCAATAAAACACAAGCTCGAGCATCCATAATAGTTCCCAATCCCATTGTCACTACATGGTGTGGAACTTTTTCAAGGCTCCCAAAATGCCTGGAATTTGCATGCAAGGTTTCTACTGAAAGCGTTTTAATTCGAGTTCTTGATTTTAAAGAAGACCCCGGCTCATTGAATGCCAAATGCCCGTCAGAACCTATTCCAAGAAGCTGAAGATCAATTCCTCCGGAAGCTTTTATGGCATTCTCATATTCAGCACACATCGCAGGTATATCTGTTGCCAGCCCATCGGGAATATTTGTAGATTCTTTTGGAATATCAATATGCTTGAATAAATTCTCGTGCATTTCACTGCGAAAAGAGCAAGGATTATCAGGCCCAAGGCCAACATATTCATCAAGATTAAATGCAGTTACCAATTTAAATGAAAGATTTTCTTCTTTGTATTGTCTAACAAGTTCAGAATATAGCTCCAGGGGAGTTGAACCAGTAGCAAAGCCAAGAACAGCATTATTTTTTTGTCGGATGAGCTTAGAAATAATTTTAGCTCCAAGAATGCTCGCCTCAGTTTTGCTTTTCTTTATTACAACTTCCATAAATCCCCTGATTTGCAGTTAAAGCCAAATTTATCTTTTTCGCTTTTTTGACTTTAGTCCAAAGTAGCCCACTTAATAATGCTTTTGGCTCTCCATGGCAGTGACATAGAATTGGTTTTTCTTAAATGTGTATGAAACTTTTCAAGTTCAGCAAATTTTTCTGTTCCTGCCTTTTCTCCTAGAATTACTTTAAGAGAAACTCTGCTGAGGGTGTACCAGGAATAAATGAAATATCTAAAATGTTTGGAGGTTAAGGTATTAACTTCGGTAATATCCTTTTTCCCCATTTTAAGAAGTTCCTTATGAAATTGAGGGCGAATTGCACGGGACAAATTCTGAATGCCGCTAGAAACACAATTAGCACCAAAAATATTGTATTTCTGAAAAATAACCTTATCACCAATTTCTGGTTTTTCTCCACGTAAAGCTCTAAGATTAGTCATTGCCGCAAGCCTTGAACTTTCTTCAGCATGCGCTAAGAAAAATAGCTCCAAATCAACTTTTTTGGTATCCAGGCGATGACGGAGTTTTTTTTCAATTGGCCCTTCTTTTGTGTAATGCTCTATTGTGCAAGTTCTCATCTGGATAAGCTGAAAGCCAGAAATTGCTCTTGGATCAAAAGCCATTTCAGGACCAGTACCCATAACCAGCCCCTTTGAAAAAATAGATTTCTTACTTTTACTTGTCAGCCTGATTCCCCTGTCTTTAAAATGAAACAGAGTCGCAAAATGAAAAGCCCCAGGACAAATTGGCATATTCAAGATCTCTGCGCTTTCAAGATCCTCAGGCTTAATAGTTGCTAAATATAAATCGCCTTCATGCAAAATGTTAAGCAATATTATTGAATTATCTTTACCGGTAACCGCAATAGTAGGTCTTCTATCATCTGTTGGAAGCAAAAGCCTTTTCGAGTATTTGTTCTTGATGAAAGTATTTTTTATTTTCGTCTCTAAATCAGTTGACCATGGATCAAAGCTGGCAAAAGCCATAACTCCATGAGCCAACAAAAAAATTGTTAGAAAAAATGAGCAAATTCTTTTCATGGGTACAATCCTAAAACTTGTTTGTATAAAGATTATAAGGATTTTACAATCAGCTGGCAATTCCTAATAATAGTTTGAAAGTTTTATGGCAATTACAAAACTATTCATAAACAGCTTAAAAACATCCATAAAATTGAGAAAATCTATAGGGTTCAGAACAAAATTGAACGCTTTTATTGTCCTGGGGTAGATTAGAGACGCAAACTAATTTTTATTTTTCCTTATTTCCGAACCCCAGAAAAATATGCTACAATTTTAGTCTACGACGTAATCTTAGAGGTGTGAGAAATGAGATGTATGGTACTCAACTTCAGGCGTTTAAGCGCCATTTGCTTAAGCATAGTTTTCCTTGTTTCACTTGGATTTTTTCCTTCTTCTGCTCAGGCAGCCGGCAAAGACATTAATATAAAAATAGCTCAATATGCCAGCTCCATTGATTTTACATGCCCTGGCGGTGCAACCTATGAGCTGGGAGGTCAACCAGGTAAAATAATGCCTAATCAGGCCTGTAAATTATCTGGAAAGCTTTCTGAAAAGGCGCAAAAAAAATACCACGTAATGGTTTTGTCTTTTGCCATAGCTGATTCTAACCAGATTGATGAAGCCAAACTTGAGTGGAAAAAACTTGGCTGGGAATTAAAAACCACCATAATTGGTAGAGAATTCTTCGCAGATGACGGAAAAACCTTACTTTACGATGGAAGAAAGATTCAAGGCGAAGTTGGTGTTTTCGATACTATTGAGGCTGCCCAAGCCCTTGTAGATAGACTTGCTGCACAGGGAAAATCCAGCTGGATTCAAACAGAAATAGTTCAGCTTGCCAAAGGCAATTTAACCCTAAGTATTAACGGCCAGATAAAAGCTACCGGACCAAGCATTCTATTACTTCCAGCTGACACAATTTTCATGAAAAAAGTCGAGTATGCAGCTGGGTATCCATGGCATGGATTTGCCGATAGAACATATTCTGGCAAACTTACCTGCAGATATGGTGCCAACGATGCAATAGATTGCATTTTGAATACAAGCTTAGAAAATGTTCTTGCGGGAGTTGTTCCTTCTGAAATTTCAGCAAGTGCTGATGTAGGCGCTCTTCAAGCACAGGCAGTAGCCGCCCGTGGCGAGATTCTTTCCAAAGTCGGAGTTAGACACCTTGGAGAAGGCTTTGATACTTGTTCTGAGCAACATTGTCAGGTTTTCGCAGGCGTGACCAAATATTCTCAGCAGGTTGGCCCTAAAATAGCTCCAACCGCTGGCTATATCCTTTTTGATCCAAACAAAAACAGAATTCTTGACGCAGTTTATTCTGCCAACTGTGGTGGGCATAGTGAAGCCTGCCATCTGGTATGGACAACACAGCCCAATCCAATTCTTGGCGGAACCTGGGACTGCGATAACCCTCCTTCTATTGATCTTTCCGAAGAAAAACAAGTTGGTGATTTCATAAGAAATCCACCTAAATGCTATTGCAGCAATACTAATGTAGAAGGTGGAAAAAGATTCCGCTGGAAAAAAGACCTCAGCGCCGCCGATTGGAAGGCCGTAGAAGCCAAAGTTGGCATAGGTAGGATTAAAGATATTAAAGATATTGCGCGTGGCTTCTCTGGACGAATTTATCGCTTAACATTTGTCGGACAATTTGGCGAAAAAACTGTAATGAAAGAACTCAACATTAGAAAGCTATTTGGCAGTCTTATGAGCGCTTGCTTCATTGCAAACTGGAAAAAAGATGCTACTGGATATATCAACAGTGCCGAACTACTTGGAGCTGGGTTTGGACACGGTGTGGGAATGTGCCAGACTGGTGCTCAAAGTCTTGCAAAACAAGGTTGGGCTTACCAGAGAATACTTTCTCATTACTTCCCAGGAAGCATATTAAAAAAATGGTATTAGATTAGAATTTTCAGCGGCATCAAACTTTAGCTTGATGCCGCTTTTTTTTAGAAGTAATTGTTTATCAATTTAAAAAGCCAGGAGAATTTATGCAAAATCATGAAAAGCTGGGATATTGTGGCATTTATTGTGGCGGTTGCTCAAACTTCAAGGAAAAAGTTAATTGCCAGGGCTGCAGGGAAGAAAAATCCCTTCTTGAAGACTGCCCAACAAGAGCGTGCGCAATTCAAAAAGGAATAATGTATTGCGGTGAATGCAATGATTTTCCATGTGAACAACTTTCTGGATTTTATAATGATGGCGTAAAACATCACCAACTTGCCCATCAAAATTCCTTAATGATGAAAAAAGCAGGAGTTGATAACTGGCTAAGAATGCAAGAAGCAAAACACATCTGTGATTGCGGCAATCGCCTTAATTGGTTCAAAAACCAATGCCCGAAATGCGAAGCCAAAAACTGAACGACTCAGAATAAGTAAAAAAGGAACTTTCCACACAGAACTAAAAGAAAATGTGCCCCGCAATTTATTGCGGGGCACATTTATATCAATCTCTCAGGGAGATTAAAATCTTATTTTACTTCACCAATGTTCTTCATAAGAAGATCTTTGTATTGTGGAAGTCTAGCATATACTGTTTTGCCGGGGCATGATTTAGTTGAGAAATCACAATGGCCATAGATATTAGCACGAGGATCAATTTTATAGTTTGAAGTGAGCCAGGCCAAAAGATTAATCAATGACTTTTCCATTACTGCTGGAATTGGATCTTTTCCTGGATCATAATCTCCGATAAGACAAACACCTACTGAGTTGGTATTTGGAGAACAATGAGCACCTACAACAGTTTCTGGTCGTCCCTGATAGATAGTTCCTTCAGGTCCAATTAAAAAATGGTATCCAATATCAGCCCAACCTGTTGCAGCGTTATCCATGTGATAATTCTGAATTCCACGAATGCTGGCCGCACCTTTGTATTGTGATTGATTTGGGATATAAGTGTGATGAACTACGATTCTCTGAGGGCTATGAGAAGAATAGTTTGATTTTGGAGGACGAGCTCCCCATGCTGAACGAGAAACCACTGAAGGTTTTGCAGCAATTTTTGCAGCCATAAAAGGCGCTGGTTTCTGAATGAAATATTCCATAGTTTCTTCTGGGAGGTAATTACCCTGAACAGAAACTTTATTTATGCTATTTTTTCCCATTTCAGGATCTCTAACAACAAACATAACCTGATAGGCAGATAGTGGTTTGATTGATGAGAAATGATATTCTCTATCAAAAGCCATATATCTGGTCCATTTTCCTGTTTCAGAATACTTGAACCTGGCATAACCACGAAAAAGAGCGGTCTTTGAAGTTTCAGTATCTACAGAAATAATCATATTGTTTACTGCGGTATCCATTTCGATTTCTGCCGATTCAAACTTCCCGTAAGTTTGATCAGAAACAGAAAAGTCTGGGCTAATGGTTGCCGAATAATCTGGCACATCAACGGTTGCTTGAGCAACATGCGCACTTGCTAAGAACGCCAAAACCATAACAATACAAAATAATTTAAATCTTTTCATCAGTCCTCAAATACTCCTTGTACAACTATATTTTAAGATTATATTCCAAAGGGGCAGAGTTTAAAAGGTATACATTCTTTTTACCCTTTGGGGCGATTAATACGTATGAGTTAGAAAAAAGGTAACAAAAAAAATGCACTTTTTTTTAATCCCAGACAACTCCTTCTATATGCATTATTCCAAATCCAGGCTCATCTGTCATTTTTAGCCACGGGCCTTCTATTTCCACTCCGCCATGTACAGGATCTGTTTTACAAAGTGCTGGGCTATCAAGATCACACCTTGTAATTATGCTCTTTGCACAAGCCAGATGTGCTGCTGCGGTCACACTGATTTTACTTTCCATCATGCAGCCCATGAAGCATTCAATTCCATGAATTTCAGCCAAAGCACAAATTTTTAGAGCTGCTCTGATTCCGCCAGTTTTCATCAGTTTAATGTTCAAATAATCTGCGCCACGCATCAAAAGAATTTTTTCTGCATCTTTAGCAGAAAAAACGCTTTCGTCGGCCAGAACAGGAGTATCAATTCGTTCTTTAACTTTTTTTAAACCTTCCAGATCTTCAGCAACGGTTGGTTGCTCAAGCAGCTCAATAACCAAACCAGCAGATTCGATGGCTCTCATAATGCGAATAGATTCTCGCGCACTCCAACCCTGGTTTGCATCAATACGAATCAATACATCTGGGCCAACCGCCTCGCGAACCGCTCTTATTCTTTTAATATCTAAATCAGGCTCAAGCCCAACTTTTACTTTTAAAATTCTAAATCCACGATCTACAGCAATCTTACTATCAGACGCCATTTCCTCAGGACTGTTTACGCTTATGGTTAGATCTGTTTCTACTTTGTCACGATATCCCCCAAGCAGCCTGTAAACAGGCATTCCAAAATGTTTACCGAACAAATCATATATGGCCATCTCCACAGCTGCTTTAGCACTGGTGTTTTTTAAAATAGCACCGTCCATTGCATTTAGCGTGTCTTCTAGATTTTCTATGTATTTTCCAATCAGCTTTGGAGAAATAAATTCATGAATGGCTCCACGCACGCTGCCCATTGATTCTCCAGTAATTGGACCTGTTGGATGAGCTTCACCAAAGCCTACTAACCCTGAGTCGGTATGGATCGAAACAACTATCGATACAATATGATCAATAGTCCTTAACGAAGTCTTAAAAGGGGTTCTCAGCGGGATAGAAATTGTTCCGGTCTTAATTTCGGTTATTTTCATTTTTAGCCTCTTTACTCAACACAAAATTCTCGGGCCGCATAAAGCCCTTCGATATAACGTTTCCCGCTGGATAAAAACGTAGACATGAGAGGAGTAACAAAAACACAACGAGTTTTTGCACTTTTCATGTCACCATTTTCGTCCGGAGCTCTAAAGCCAGCAAAATCATGAATAATATAATAATCGTCATCGTATTTGCCTAAGAACAGCATTGCATGCCCATTCATGTATATAGGAGAACCAGGTGGGAGCTTATCAAAAAGTTCTTTGCGCTCTTCAAGAGAAGTCTCATTGGTCATTTTATGAGAAATTCCTATGGCCATCTTTCCCTGTTCACCGGCATTTCGCGGCAATAAAATTCCCATACTTCTATAATTATCCATAATAAATGCGCTGCAATCGCGAGTATTAAACATCCCGCCCCAACCGTATCTTTGCCCAAGAAACTTAAATGCCTGACGAATAATGTTTCTACGAGTCAATGGCAGATAACCAACTCTCACGTCATCGCCTCTGGCAACCAAACCAAGCATAGTTTTAAATTTGCCTTCAATATCTCTGGTTGGAAGTTTTACTACGTAGTTTCCAGCTGGATGCTGACCATCAATATCTATAGGTATTTCTGCGCGTTCTGCGAGTGGCACCTTGACTCCCATATCGAGCTGAAGCTCTGATATCTCTGGCCTATAGGGGTTAAATCCAGTTAAAACACCTTTGCCAGTTACTACGAGAAAATCTTTGGCATCCAGATAATCAAAAAGTTCTTTTCGGTCTGCAATCGCAACAGCATCAGAAGGCACCCAGGCAAGGTAATTATAAGCCTGCGCCAGATACCATTTCCCATCAAGACTTTCATGGAGTATTGCAAGAGGTTCAACCGGATATAATGCAGTTTCTATGAATCTATCTGTTTCAATATCGTCCGCTTCAGAGAAAACTCTATCTGAAGTTGGGAAAGCTCTCATTTCAGTGCGCTTAACTGTTATACCAAAACGAACGATTGACAAATTCTTTACCTGATCAAGATTCAAATTCTTTTCAAGCTGCTGATAATATTCTTCGCCAATCTCTTTTCCGTCTAAATAACGTTTTTTAGACGGTCTTGAGCTTACTTTTTTAATCAGGCTTTTTAACTTATCTCCAGAAAAAATTTTCCTATAAGTTCTCAAATCATTTAAAACTTCACATTCTCTAAAGTTCCTTCTATTGTATTCAGCTATTTTCTGTGAAGTCATGAGCTCTCGATCAGGATTTTCGACCAGGTTAATCCAAAAATCGCTTTCCAGCATTTCCTGGGTAACTCCTGGAATATTCAATTCAAATTGAACATACTTTTGCTGTGCCGCAAAAAGTCCGGGTGAACTGAATAGACTCGCCAAAAAAATGAACCATATTACTTTAAAATGTTTTCTAACCATTTTCGCAATCCCCCCTATATACCTGAAAGAATTTTTCCAACCAGCAAACCGCCACCAGTGCCAAGAACATAGCCCAACATTCCCATTAAAACTCCTATTGGAACGAGCACTTCACTATAAGCGGCAGCTAAGATAGGTGCGGATGCTACTCCGCCAACATTAGCAAGACTGGCAACTCCACAGGTAAAAAGATCAAGTTTGAGCAATTTGGCAATTAAAGCCAGTAACAATGCATGAATGACCAGAATCATAAAGCCACAGAAAATATAAAATGGCGCTTGAGTAAGCTCGGCAAAATTGGCCTTTGAACCCATCAAAGCAACAATTAAATAGAGCATAAGATTTGCCAATGGTGATATCCCTGGAAGTTTACCAAGAGGAGTAGCAGCAGCTGTCACGCCGGCAATAGTTGCTATTAAAACTGTCCATGTATAGGTTGACAGGAAAGCAGTAGAAGGTAACAACGAAGCTAGATAATTGGAAATAGCAGCAACAAAAAAGCTACTTCCCAAAAGCAAAATAAGATCAGCAAAAGTCATTTCGACTCTCTTATCTTCTTTATCTGCGGCAAGCATAGCCCCAACCTCGTCAATCGCTTTTGTGTCGGCACCCGTCCATTTATTAAATTTATGCGCAAATGGAACTACCGAAAGTAAAATCATGACCCAGACAGCATAGTTTACCGAATCCATCATTAGTGTGTAACCCATCTGGGAGTCTTTGACGCCAAGTGCGAGTTGTATAGCTGCCATATTACCGGTTCCACCCATCCAGGAACCAGAAAGAGCAGCAAATGTTTTCCAGGTATCCACCTCAAAGTGGCTTCGAAAAATAGCGTAAGTTACCACAAATCCAATTCCAATGGTAATTGAGGAAGAAAAAAAGCCAATAAGCATGCGTGGACCAAGTTTTAGGATCTTTTTTAAATCACAATGCAACAGCATCAGAAAAATCATTACCGGCAACAGGTTGCCCTTTAAATGCTTGTAATAAAAGTTAATCTCATCGGTTTGCTTCCATAAACCAAGAGTCGAAAGAGTCATTATTAGAAAATAGAGAACTACGATTCCCGGTACATAGTCGAAAAATTTTCGATACTTTTTATCCAATTGAACGATAACAGCTGCAGTAAATAGCAAAACAGCAAGAAATGTGAATCCGCTTTCAATCATTAAAGGGCCTCCCCAATTCGGTTCTGGCTATGTTTGTCTTTATATTTGTGTGCCAGAATGCGAAATGTTCTATTAAATAGGTGAAAATTATACTTTGTTCAGCTAACACTGCCAAGAATATAAAACGATACAGCCTCACAGGCTTTCATAGAGATGTTTTTATTCTTTTAAGTTACAAATTAAATTCACTTTTATGCTCGTGTAGATTTGAGCTGCTTCAATTTAAGTCTATTTTTTCATATAATCAAACTAGATGTAAATTTGGAGAACCTTATCATGAATAGAAACTTTTTCAGACTATTTACCATCGCTGCATTAGTAGCAATTTTGTTTCATGGGACTATCTGGGCAGCCGGAGAAATCCAGATCATTGTTTCTGTTCCAAACTCCACACCAGATAATGAAAAAATTTGTATTACAGGCAATACTAATCAGCTTTCAAATTGGGATGGCGCGGGAATCCCTTTAGAAGAAATTGGTCCTAATCTTTATAGTTATTCGGGTTCTTTTCCTATAGGACAAAACATCGAGTTCAAGTTCACAAGAGGAAGCTTTGCTTCTGTAGAAAAGACTTCTCAAGGACTTGAGATTCAAAACCGTCAATTAAAAATCTATGAAAACAATAAAGTTCACAAAGCATTTGTAGAAGCCTGGGCCGATCAACTTGGCGATCAAAATTCAAACAATAAACCTAACATTACGGGCAATTACAAAATTTTGAAAAATATTCCGTCAAAATATCTAAAACCAATCAGAACCGTTGTTGTGTGGTTACCGGAAACTTACAACCATACAGAAGCACAAAAATACCGCTATCCAGTAATTTACATGCATGATGGGGGAAATCTTTTCGATCCAGGAACCTCTTTCGGTGGAATGGATTGGGGAGTGGATGAAGCAATGCATGAAGGAACAAAAGCAGGCTACTTGAAAGATGCTATTGTCGTCGGAGTCTACAACACGGTTGATAGAATGAGCGAGTATACGCCCTTCCCAGACCCAAAACATAAAGGTGGAAACGGTGAGAACTACGCCAAATTCATGGTCAAAGAGCTTAAGCCTTTAATCGACTCCAAGTTTCGAACTCTTCCTGATCGGGAAAACACTTTCATAGGTGGCTCTTCTTTGGGTGGCTTGATTTCCCTCTATATAGGCATTTCAAGGCCCAAAGTATTTTCTGGAATCATCGCCATGTCGCCATCCATCTGGTGGGCAAACGGAGGCATCATTAACTGGTTGCTGGAAAACAAGGTTAGCGAATTTGATGGAAAGATCTGGGTAGATATGGGAACCCGCGAAGGCGAAGAGGCTATCGAGTTCAGTAGAAAGCTATCACAAACAATTAAAAGTGAATGCCCCGCCTATACCGGACTTATTTATAAAGAATTTACTGGCGGTACCCATTCGGAAGGTTCATGGCGTCAAAGAATTCATCTTCCGCTAAAACTTTTTATCGGGAAATAGTAAAAAAGAAAACTGCAGCACTGAATTTAGATTCATTGCTGCAGCTTTTTTTAGGAGGATACTTTATGCTGGGAGCAATTGCTGGAGATATTATTGGTTCAATATACGAACACAATAATATAAAGAAAAAGGAATTCCCTTTATTTTTGAAAGCTTGCCGCTTTACAGATGACTCAATCCTAACAATAGCTCTTGCAGACAGTATTTTAACCGGAAAATCTTACACTGAAAATCTGCAAAAATTTTATCATTTGTATCCAGATGGCGGCTATGGGGGAAAATTTCATGACTGGGCCAGAAGTAGCAGCCCCAAGCCATACGGGAGCTACGGAAATGGCGCTGCAATGAGAATTAGTCCGGTAGGTTTTGCTTATAAAGATATTGATACTGTTTTAAGCAAAGCTATTGAATTTATAGAAATCACCCATAATCATCCAGAAGGAATTAAAGCAGCTAAAGCTACAGCATCTGCTATTTTTCTAGCCCGTACAGGCTCATCTAAGACTGAAATAAAAAATTATATAGAAACAACATTTGGCTATGATTTGGATATGCATATTGATCAAATTCGGCCAACATATAAATTTGACGTTTCCTCTCAGGGATCTGTTCCTCAATCCATAAGAGCTTTTCTAGATTCAGAAAGTTATGAGGATTCCGTAAGAAATGCTGTTTCTATTGGAGGTGATAGTGATACTATCGCTTGTATTACTGGCGGAATAGCTCATGCATTTTATGGAAAGCTCCCCACGACAATAGAAAATAAGGTTTATTCAATACTGGACAATCGGCTTGGAAAAATCTGCAAAGATTTTGCTGAAAGCTATCTTGCGGATTTTTAAGCTTTTGCTTTTATTTTCGCATAATAAATTCTCCGCCAATGGATCATTTTATTTGCTGTCTTTATAAATCTGGGCAAACAATTCTACTTCACCATCGATTTCAGGGAAAATAGTTAGGCGGTAGCGCGCTCCAAGAGGCGATAAAAAGTTAAAAGTTTTTCCAGGAGTTAAACTAATTTTCTTTAAGAGCTTTTGGTTTCCACCGTTCCTAAAGCTTTGCTCCAGAAACACAGAAAGCTCAAGCTCCGATACTTTCAATTTTTGTTTTTTACCGGGTCGCCAACTTAAGGTCAGGCTCTCTGCTTTGCGCAAAGGAACAATAAAGCTATTTTCAGGAAAGCTTGATTTAGATAATAAAGTCCAGGTAGAAAATGGCAAAACTGGTGCTTTTACAGAATCATTTATCAAGCCACTTCGATTTTTAAGAGTTTGCTTTAAAGGACGGTGATTGGAGCACTCATACCTTCGCTTAATTATTTCGACATGTATAAAGGCAAGGGCTAGTGATCCCAGCATTAATGCAGTAAGCGTTTCCAAGCCTCGAAGACTTTCTTTCAGGTAAACGCTTTGCCCTTTTGCAAAAGACATTCCAACCTGTTTTGCCTCTTTATGGTTTGCCGACAACCAGTTTGGCGGGATATGCAAAAGATTATCTGTAGAACAATAAATGCATGTAATGGCAACAGCATTATCATCAGCAGAAAGAGGCGCGCCACATTGCCGACAAATATGAGGTGAGCCTGGTTTTATTGGTGGCAATGCGGTTAAGGATGCTCGAATCATTCCCATAGTGAACACTCGGCGACGAACCCGGTAAATCATGCTGAAAAGCAGCGAAAGAAAAAATGCAAATGGAAGAAAAGTTAAAAGAACCTGTTGCGGCATAGAAAGCGCATCCAGTAGGTTTTCACCGCGAAATTGTTCAAAATAATAATTAACCATTGAGCAAAAAGGGTTATGAGGCCCCATTGTTGCAGGGCCTAACAAAAAAAGAATTACAATAAATATGGTCAAATAAGATTCAGGAATCTGTGCCACATGGCTTCCCAGAGCTGATGGCGCTTTTCCCAATTCTGCCGCAAATTTCTTAACATCCTCTTTTCGCTTCTGAAAAGTTTTTCTTACAGCAATCGCCTCAAGATACTCATTAGGAATATTCACAACGGTTCCACAGTATAAACATTTTACCGTTGGAGCAGCTCTTAGTGCTACAATTCCACGGCACTTATCACAGAGTAATGGTTTAATTGTGCCTTTCTTGCAGAAATCAATTGATTTAGCTGGAGCTGAATTTGTTTTCAGGTTTTGGCCTGAAACATTATTCTCAGAGATTGTTTGATCGACATTCCCAACAGCAACTTCTGTTTTGGCATTTAAACCATTTTTATCATCTATTAATTGCTCGGAGGTTTCTGACTGAATTTGCAAAAGCTTACGAAACTGATCAAGAGTCTGTTGCTCCACCGAATCAAGAAAATCGTCTTTTAAAAAGTAGGTTAAAACTATTCGATAAACTTCTTCGGGCGGAAGTGGTTTTTCTTTTTCTGGTAATTTAGCACGATATTCTTTAATGGCATGATTTGCCAGATCATTTGCCTTCTCAACCGAAAGATTTAGTGCTGGGGCCAATATTTTTAAAATCCCAAACTCTTCGGGAGCAATTACACCATCGCTACAAACGTATCGAGCAACAATTGTAAAAACAGACTGTCCTGATAGCTCCTTAGCCATATATCCCTCCCAAAAAGCTATCAAAAACCAATTTATCTAAGTGATAGATAAATCAGACCAGTTTTTTTAATACAAAACTATTTTTTTGTTTCTATCAGACCGATCAAGTTATCGATGATTGATTTTAAACTGCACCCGCTGTTCAATTTCGTCAATAACTGGCCTGAGAGTCTTACTATTTAACTTTTTGCTTTCAATTTCTTTAAGCAATCTTCTTGTATTTGAGCAATTGTTAATAGAAACATCTCTTGCAATACTAAAACTAATTTTTGCCAACAAGCTATCTAGTTGAGCATAATACGCCTGCGAATCGGCTTCGATTAAATCAGAATTTTCATCAATTTTGCTTTGATAATCGCGGCAAAGCATTACAAGATCTTCAGCGACTCTAGCTTCTGCAACTACTGGAGTGCCTGATGTTGAAACTTTAACCCGGTATTTCATCGGTAGAGCTTTGCAATACTGTAAATCATCAACTTCGGTTGGGAAGTATGCAAGCATCAAAACCAACGCACGATCAAAGCTTCCATCATTTTTAAATAGTATTTTTCCGCCTTGAGATTTTCGCTCCTTAAGAGGCGAAATTCTCATATACTCAATTTCATCGACTTTGTTTCCTGAAGAATCACTTTTAACAAGCGCTACGGTAAACTCATTTTCATAGTAGTAGGCAAAAGTTCCCATGAAACCTGAAAATGAAACCTCTACTTCTTCAGCTGCATTGCTAAGATCTATTTCAATAGCCTCACCACTCCACAGACGAACTCCACCTTCTACTTCAGCAGGAAATGAGTTTACAAAATGAGTTGGTGGTAATTTAAAGTCGGCAAGGGAATCATCATATGAATACTCTCCCTCTTTACCAGACTTTTTGTTATTTAAGTAATTAGCGAATATAAAGCTGCTGAAAGTGCTGGTAAATCTTTTATCAATTGTTTTTAGTGCTTCTGTAACACCTGCAATACCTTGTTTCTGGTTTGCGACCAAACCTCTAAAAAAGTCAGTAGCTTTAGATTCAGTGTTCAAAAAATGGCTTAAAAGATAATAATTCCAGAGATAAACTTGCCCATAGTTTGCCAGCATCTGGTCTGAAGCCCAAGCTGTTAGACCGTTATCAGGAAACTTTTTGTAAGCACTAATTTGCCTGGCATGACCAAATCCACAAAAATAAGGAGCGATTTGAGAACAAGATTCATTTACCCAGGTGTACTCTTCTTTGTCCTGATTAAAATGGATCATATGTTGAAATTCATGGGCAACAATTGCCATGTAACTATCACTGTCTGGTTTAGCTGGATTCAAATCCAAATAAAACATTTCTCTCTCATTAGATTTCATTCCAAAACTAGATGAAATTTCAGACTGCAGATACTCATCACCTGGAAAAAAGTAACCGGCGACATATCCACCACTGCCATTATATCCATCTTTTATATCCAACATTAAAAGCGTAATGCGTTCATCACCATCAACACCTGGTTTAAATTCAGAGCCAAAATGGGAAGTAACAGTGCCATAAATATTTTCATCAAAAGTCTTTTTGATTTTCTCTGTTGTCGCACCTGGAAGATCTTGCCCTTGTTCAACATAAACATAACAATGTTTTCCAATTGCCTTTAAGATAGCCGGAGTTCGCTCAAAAACATTCTTCTCAATGTTTTTTGTCCAGAAAGTTTCCACATCTCCAACCTTTGGAGCTCGTGCATTTCTTCTAATTTCTTGAGAATTTCTATTAATGAGCCGAGAGGACTTTGTCAGCTGCCTGACTTCTTTATCAAAAAAGTGGGTACCGTCTATCCATAAATCCTCTTTTGCAGCAAATCCTGTCTGAGTAATAGTAAGGCCTAGAAAAGCGGCAATCAAAAGAAGTTTGTTTTTCACAATATGGCTCCGTAATTAGGTTGGTTTATAATTATAACAAATTTTTTGATTCTTAGGCTCTGAATTTAATTACCTTCAAACCTCAGCAGAATTCGTTTACTTGTTATTATTTTTTATAGGAGTATATTTATATTAGAGATGATTGAGAGGTCCACGCCATAATACATATACCAATATTGGTAAAAGCCAAAGCTCAGTAATTCTGACCTCAATTTTTGGGAGGAAGAATATGGAAAAGAGCACCGTTTTTCTCACAGACCTTCACATTGGAACTAATCACGAAACTAACTGGTATCAAAAGGGATTTCATCAGCCAATTTTAAAAACAATCCTTTTATATCTGGTTAAAAATGGCCAACAAATTGATGACGTGGTTATCCTTGGAGACTGGTTTGAGCAGTGGAATTTTCCACCGCATAAAACAATCCCCAACCTTGAAACCATTTTTTCAATGAACTCTGAGATTTTTACGAAAACGAATGACGGTAGCGACTTTATTACTCTAATGGAATCCATTCGAGGTAATTTGCGCTTTGTAAATGGCGATCACGATATGCTTGTTGAGTTGAAAGATATCAATAACTATTTTTCAGCAATATGCGATAAAAAAGTGTTACCAGGCCACGGCAGTGACCTGGAAAAACCAGCGATCTCTAATACTTATTACTTAAACGATGCTGTTTGGGGAGAACATGGTCATCAATATGATCTTTTTCATCGACCTTCGAGCAGTCCATATAACAGTTGCGCTCCACTTCCACTTGGTTATTTTGTTAGCCGTTTATATTGCCATTTTCTGGAAAAGAAAATTTCAAGCATGCATCGCCATGATGCATCATGTATAGCTGATTGTTCTAACTCAGAGTTATCAAACTCCGGGTTAAAATTTTCAAAATTTGTTGAAGGGCTTATAGAACAAATACAATCAGGAAAACCTATTGATGCTGCACAAATAATAATCGATCAATTAATGCAGTTTAACAGAAACTTTCACATGAACTTTAATTTAAAGCATGAAGGGTTTGGAGAGATTGATTCAACAGATGTTTCCAATCTTTATAAAGAGCTTGTTACCGTAAGAAATTTTGGCGAAGCAATTTCATCAGCCGAGGTTTCCTATTCTGGATTAGGAAATTTTGCTAAGAAGCATTTTTGCAAAAATCCAAAATGTAAGGTTGTAGTTATGGGACACACTCATAAATCTGAAATGGAAATTTGTGGTTCTGGAAGAAAGCACCTATATGCAAACGCTGGTTTTACTTGTCCTTCAAAGCCAGATATTACTGCAGGAAATCACAGAGCTTCATTTATTCTGATTAATGAACATGATGAATTAGGCCTTGATGTATCATTAAAAGTCGTAACTAATGACTCAAACCCAGAAGTTGTAAATGCCCAAACTATCCTTGTTGAATAAAAGTAGCAAAGTTCTAAATATAAAAAACCCCGAGCCATACGGCTCGGGGTTTTATTATCGATTGCTGAAAAATTACTTAAGAGTAACTTTTGCTCCAGCTTCTTCGAGTTTTTTCTTCATCATTTCTGAATCGTCTTTTGTGAGACCTTCTTTTACAGCCTTAGGAGCTGCATCAACGAGGTCTTTAGCTTCTTTGAGGCCCATGCCTGTAAGTTCGCGAACAACTTTAATAACGTTAATTTTGTTAGCGCCGAAGCTTTCAAGAATTACGTCGAATTCGTCTTTTTCTGCAGCAGCGGCAGCTGGAGCAGCAGCAACAGCAACAGCAGCTGGAGCAGCGGCTGATACGTCAAATTTTTCTTCCATAGCTTTTACAAGCTCAGAAAGGTCAAGTACTGTCATTTTTTCAATAGCTTCAAGAATCTGATCTTTATTCATTACAAAACTCCTATAAACTTTTTAAAGTAATCATTTTTGGGAGAAAACAAATTTCTCCGGTAATATTTCTAAGCGGCTTCTTTTTCCTTCTTTTCGCGAACTGCTTCAAGAGCATATACGAATTTGCGGATTGGGCCCTGACATACAGAAACAAAATTGCGGATTGGACCCTGGAATACGGATGCAACCATGCCAAGAAGTTCTTTTCTGCCTGGGATTCTAGAAAGAGCGTCAATACCAGCGGCATCAAGCACTTTTCCTTCAAGTAAGCCAGCTTTGAATTTGAATTTTTTGGATTTACCAGCGAATTCTACAAGAGCTTTCACTGGAGAAACGGGATCTTCATAACCAAAAGTTACTGCAGTAGCCCCTTTCATATGTCCTTCGAGTTCATTTAAATCGAGATTTCTCAGAGCTCTGACGATAAGACTGTTTTTTACAACTCTCATTTCTGAGCCAGTTTCACGAATGCTTTTGCGAAGCTGAGTCATATCAGCAACGTTAACGCCTTCACAGTTAGCCAAAACAACTACAGCAGATTTCTCAATCTTTTCCTGGAATTCTTTTACATAAGCTTCTTTGTGGGAAATATCTTTCAAACTTTTCACCTCCTTGTTAAGGATAAAAAAACCGTTTCCAGTGCCAACACCGGAAACGGTCAGATATAACATATCTATTTCGTTATCCAGTCTCGGCAGGGAGGCTTTTCAGCCAATTATCGACGACCTGCAGTCTTCGACCAGTTTTAATCAATTTTTAATTAAATAGAAACCTTTTCAGCTTCGAGTCTGGCTTCGTTGGTATCAACAGTATAACCAGGTCCCATAGATGAACTAACTGTAGCGGACTTAATGTAAGTACCTTTGGCTCCAGCTGGTTTAGCTTTAATGATAGCTTGAAAGAAGGCCAGGAAGTTTTCTTTTAACTTTTTAGCGTCAAAAGAAGCTTTTCCTACTGCTGAATGGATGATACCAGCTTTCTCAACGCGGTATTGAACTTTACCAGCTTTGAGTTCTGTTACTACTTTGGCTACGTCCTGAGTTACTGTTCCAACTTTTGGGTTAGGCATCAGGTTGCGTGGACCAAGAATACGACCGAGTTTTCCTACGAATCTCATCATATCCGGTGTAGCAACGGCGGCGTCAAAATCCAGCCAGCCTCCTTCGATCTTGGTCACCAAATCTTCGGCGCCTACGAAGTCTGCTCCAGCAGATTTAGCTTCTTCTGCTTTCTCACCAGCGGCAAATACGGCTACGCGAATAGTCTTACCTGTTCCGTGAGGGAGAACACAGCTACCTCTAAGCTGCTGATCTGCATACTTAGGGTCAAGTCCAGTTCTGATTGCGATATCAACTGATTCGTCAAATTTCGCAGTTGCAGTTTTCTTTACTTGTTCAAAAACTTCATCAATTGTATAAACTTTCATTTCTTCAAGTTCTTTAGTAATTGTATTAAATCTTTTAGAGTGTTTCGGCATTTTTGCTTTCCTCCTTTCTTAAAGGATAATAGCCTTGCGGCTAAGTTAAACTAATCTACAACTTCCATTCCCATGCTGCGTGCAGTGCCTTTTACAACACTGATTGCGGCTGTGAGATCGGCTGCCGTAAGATCAGGCATTTTCTTTTCAGCGATTTCTTGCACTTGAGCCATGGTAACTGAACCAAGCTTACTGCGGCCTGGGGTCTGACAACCTTTAGCAATTCCAGCAGCTTTCTTGAGCAAGAACGAAACAGGCGGTGTTTTTGTGATGAAAGAATAAGATCTATCAGCATAAATAGTAATTTCTACTGGTATGATCGAATCGCCTTCTTTTGCCGTCTTGTAATTGAAGTTCTTACAGAAGTCCATGATGTTAACACCATGCTGACCAAGAGCAGGGCCAACTGGAGGAGCCGGGTTTGCTTTACCGGCTGGTATTTGCAATTTAACGAGACCAACTACTTTCTTAGCCATTTCTTATAACTCCTTATGAGAATAAACAAATTCTGTCTAATCAGGCTTCTTCCAGTTGAATTAGATCAACTTCTATAGCCGTATCACGACCAAAGATGAAAACAAGCACTTTTGCTTTGCGTTTTTCCTGATTAATATCTTTGATTACACCGATAAAATCGGTAAATGGACCATCAATAATCTTAACGGTCTGACCTTCAGTGAAACCAATTGGGGTCATAGCAGCAGAACGTTGTGGGCCGATTCCGGCAACACGAAGAACATTCTGCACTTCTTTTTCGTGAAGTGGAGTAGGCTTACTACCAAGGCCGACAAAACCAGTAACGCCTGGGGTGTTTTTTACAACAGTCCAAGTATCGTCGTCCAAGTCCATCTGGACAAGAACATAACCGGGATATATCTTGCGGGTCTGGGTTACGCGCTCACCATCCTGGACTCTTTCGGCGCTTTCTTCAGGAACTAATACCTGAAAAATGCAATCCTTTTTGCCCAGCAACTCAACACGGTGATCAAGGTTTTTCTTAACCTTGTATTCAGAACCGGAATTGGTATGAATTACATACCATTTTGCTTTTAAGATATCCACAGCTTATTCCTATACCATTCCGCCACCAACGATAATTTTCAGAAGTTTTCCAAAAATAACGTCGAGTACTCCAATAAAAACTCCCAGACCAACGGAAGACACAACAACAACTTTAGTTGAAAGCTTCACATTTTCGAAAGTAGGCCAGGAAACCCTGCCATTTTTCGGTCTGACTTCAATCCACACTTCTCTTAAAAAGCGCGCTGTATCATTCCACCATGATGCAATTTTACTCATTATGACCCTCTTCTTCCTGTGGGGTAATCATTCAACAGGCCAAGAGGGAGTCGAACCCCCAACCCCCGGTTTTGGAGACCGGTGCTCTGCCAATTGAGCTATTAGCCTATGTCTGCTAACAGACCCTTACTTGCCTTCTTTATGAAGAGTATGCATACGTTCAGTATTGCAATACTTCTTCAACTGAATGCGATCTGGATCGTTACGCTTATTTTTCATAGACATGTAGTTTTTTCTCTTGCAGCTAGTGCAAATCAAAGTAATTTTCTCACGCATAACGGTACCTCGCTTAAAAAAGCCGACTTGGTCGGCTTTTTTAGATTAATAAGGGGCGGGACTAACCCGCCCCTTGAGAAAGTTGCTAATTATTCAACGATCTTAGTAACAACACCAGCGCCTACTGTGCGGCCGCCTTCACGAATTGCGAAGCGAAGTCCTTCTTCACAGGCGATAGGAGTGATGAGTTCGCATTGGAATTCAGCGCGATCTCCAGGCATAACCATTTCCTTGCCTTCTCCAAGCTGAACAACACCAGTCACGTCAGTTGTTCTGAAGTAGAACTGTGGTCTGTAGCCAGAGAAGAATGGAGTATGACGTCCGCCTTCTTCTTTACTCAGAATATAAACCTGAGAATGGAAGTTTTTATGAGGAGTGATGCTACCTGGTTTGGCAAGAACCATTCCACGTTCTACATCATTTTTGTCGATACCACGAAGGAGGATACCACAGTTGTCGCCAGCCTGGCCCTGTTCGAGGAGCTTACGGAACATTTCAACACCAGTTACGGTTGTTTCGCGAGTGTCTCTGATACCAACGATCTGAACTTTTTCACCAACTTTGATGATTCCACGTTCAACACGGCCAGTAACAACAGTTCCGCGGCCAGTGATTGTGAAAACGTCTTCGATCGGCATCAAGAAAGGCTTATCAAGTGGTCTTTCTGGTTCAGGAATTGATTCGTCAAGAGCTGCCATGAGTTCAGCGATACAAGCTGTATCTGGGCCTTCTCCGCCAGCCTGAGTAGCTTTAAGAGCAGAACCACGGATAACTGGAACGTCATCGCCTGGGAATTCATATTTGCTGAGGAGTTCACGAACTTCCATGTCTACGAGATCAAGGAGTTCAGGATCATCAACTTGGTCAGTTTTGTTAAGGAATACTACGATCGCTGGAACACCAACCTGACGAGCAAGAAGGATGTGTTCGCGAGTCTGTGGCATTGGACCATCAGTAGCGGCAACAACAAGAATAGCGCCGTCCATCTGAGCAGCACCAGTGATCATATTCTTGATATAATCGGCGTGGCCTGGACAATCCACATGAGCGTAGTGACGGATTTCACTTTCATACTCAACGTGAGCAGTATTAATAGTAATACCGCGAGCTTTTTCTTCAGGAGCGGAGTCGATATCTTCATAATTCTTGATATCGCTGCCAAATTTTTTAGCCTGAGTCATTGTGATTGCAGCGGTAAGTGTAGTTTTACCATGATCGATGTGACCAATAGTTCCTACGTTTACATGCGGTTTGGTTCTTACAAAAGTTTCTTTAGCCATGTGGCGTGTCCTCCTGAAAAATTATAGGAAATCATTTTTCAATTTAAATTCACTAATAAAAGCCTGCGACCGGGATTGAACCGGTGACCTCTTGCTTACCATGCAAGTGCTCTACCGTCTGAGCTACACAGGCAACCAATGGAGAGTGGTGGATTCGAACCACCGAAGGCGCTAGCCAACAGATTTACAGTCTGCCCCCTTTAGCCACTCGGGCAACTCTCCGTTTTAGCCAGCCGGCAATGGGACTCGAACCCGCAACCTGCTGATTACAAATCAGCTGCTCTGCCAATTGAGCTATGCCGGCGGCTTCAGTTCGCTAAGGAACTGTACCGTTTCAAACGGTATTGAAGGATTATAAAGAACGCGGAAGTAAAAGTCAACAATTTTTTTAAACTTTTTTAAAAAAATCCTTTTGTCTTAGTATTTCGTAGAGTACAACCGCTGTACTGACTGACACATTAAGCGAAGAAGTCTTCCCATTTAATGGAATAGCAACAACATCATCGCAAACCTTTTTTATTCTTGGGCCAATTCCAGTGTCTTCACCTCCTGCGATGAGAACAATCTTCCCACTGTACCGCAAAGAAGTATAATCTTTATCAGCATCCCCATCCAAGCCAACTGCCCAAAAACCTGCCTTTTTGACTTTTTCGATGCTGTCTCCAAGATTGGTAACACGAGCGACGGGAAGAATAGAAGCGGCACCCTGAGCTGTTCTAATAGCCCACTCAGTCATTCCTGCTGATCTAAGTTTTGGGATTATAATTCCATCACACCCGGATGCCTCTACTGTTCGAACTATAGCTCCAAGATTTCTGGCATCTTCAACGCAATTAAGAGCAATAATAACCCCAGCGCCCTCATTTGAGATATTAACAAGTTCTTCAAGGGTACAATAATCAAAGGCTCCCCCTATGGCAACGACCCCCTGAGAATCTGTTCCAAATTTCTTTTTAAAAACGTCGCCGGAAAGTTCTTTAAAAGGGATGTTTCGACCTTTTGCCATCTCCCTTAATTCAATTAAAAGAGGACTTTTCATAGTGGAGTTAACAAAAACGGTTTCAATTGTCTGCTCGCTCTTTAGAGCCTGCAGCACTTCATGACGACCTTTTAAAATCACCTTATCATCTTCTTCTCTGACATCAGAGTAATTATCTACAGGAGCATCTTTTGTCTGCTTTTTACGATAATCAACAGATTTTTCAGCATGTCGAGGCTTAAAAGCTTCTCCAGAACGCGAATCATTCCCTTTATGTCTGCGACCTTCTCCAACCTTTTTTCGACCTTCGCCGAAACTTGATTCATTTTTTTTCTTAAAATTCTGCTTACCAGCCGGAGTGTTCTTTCTCATTTTCCCAATTCCTCCAAAGCATAATCAAATAGCTTTTCCAGGGGTTCCTTTTTGCCAGTTAAAAATAAATATGCCACATAGGCTTCAATAGCTGTTGCTCTGGCATACTCACCTTTTGTTCCAGATCCGTATCTGGAAGGCATTTTTGCATTTCGCCAGGTTTTAACAAGCTGCTGTTCTTCTTCACATAAAGTCGGAAAGATTTTTTCAAAAAGCTTGGCCTGGGCAGAGGAACTGACAAAAGCTACAAGCGAATCATGAAGTCGCCCAGCATCATCCATTCCCTTTCTAACGTGAGCTAACCGCATTCCAAGCTCAAATACTGAATCTCCGATATACGCAAGCGTTCTAGAAGGAATCCGGACCACTTGGTCCGGATTCCAGTTTTGTTTAAGACTGAAGATATCAGAGCCTTCAAGCAACTCTTTTTTTACTTCCATATTGTCAGGCTTTTCTCCATCGAGTTCCCTCTTTGGTGTCCTCGATAAGTATTCCGCCCTCTTTTAACCTGTCGCGTATAGCGTCAGCAACATCATATTTTTTAGCCGCTTTCATGTCTTTGCGAAGTTCCATGATGATATCCATAACCGGACCAAGATCTAATCCATCACTGTCTTTTTTCACTTCGGGAAGAATCCCGAGGATACTTCCGCCCCAGGTTTGGATCAAATCCAGCATCTTTTGAGCCGTTTTTGATGACAGGCTTGAGGAGCTGATAAACTTATTTGCATTTGTTACAAAACCATATAGACAAGCAATTGCACCAGGAGTATCAAGATCATCATCCATTCTTTCACGAATAGCAGCATCAACTTCTTCACATAACTTTAATGCTTCGCTATCCGAAGTTCCTGCTTCAACATTTTTTTCGATTAGTTCTATAAAAGCTGTCTGAAGCTGGCTCAATCTGGTCAGACCACTCTCTGTAGCTCCAATAGCGTCTTCCGTATAGTTAGAAGGTGATCTATAATGTGTTGACAAAAGAAATGCCCGAATAGCTTCAGGTGAATGCAAAGCCATAAGATCTTCGCAGGTTTTGAAATTTCCGAGAGATTTTCCCATTTTGACGCCATCTACGGTAACCATGTTGTTATGAACCCAATATTTACAGAAAGGCTTACCATTTAAACTCTCTGACTGAGCTATTTCACATTCGTGATGAGGGAATTTATTTTCAAGCCCACCACCATGAATATCAATTGTTTCACCAATATATTTGGTGGCCATAACAGAACACTCTATATGCCACCCTGGATAACCTTCACCCCATGGTGAATTCCACTTTAAAATGTGCTCAGGTTCTGCTTTTTTCCATAGAGCAAAATCCGCAGGATGTTTTTTATCAGATCTGGCTTCAACTCTGACCGCCTCTTTCTGATCATCTAATTTCCTGCCAGAAAGCTTTCCATAACCAGGAAACGAAGTTACATCAAAATAAACATTTCCAGCAACTTCGTAGGCATTACCTTTTTCAATAAGCTTTTCTATTGCTTCAATCTGTTCACCAATGTGCTGGCTGGCTCTGACATAAAAGTTTGGGTGATCAAGTCTGAGCTTTTCCATATCGTTAAGATATTGTCTAGTCCATTTATCAACGATTTCATAAGGATGAACCTTATCTAAGCGTGCCTGCTTCTGAATTTTATCTTCGCCAGAATCAGCGTCATCAGTTAAATGACCAACGTCGGTTATGTTCTGTACATATCTTACTTTTAACCCAGTAAATCTCATGTATTTAACAAGAACATCAAAAGTAATGTAACTTTTGGCATGTCCTAAATGTGGAGGTCCATAAACAGTTGGGCCACAAACATAAATACCGACCTGGCCTTCCTGAGCCGGAACAAATTCTTCTTTTTGTCTGTTGAGTGAATTATAGAGTGTTAAAGACATTGGAGCCTCCAATTGTTTCAATTAAGAACAAATCTTAAAATAATTTAGAGGTTGATAATACCATAATTGCGTCCATGGTAAAAACTTCAAATATTTCTTCTTAAAAACCATTTGTTCATAGGCTAATAGAAAGGGTCCAATATTTTTTTATCATGTGCTCCATCTGAGTTTGAAATTTGCCGATATTTAAGGTAAGAAATATTAATAAGGAGCACAAACCGCCACAATGACCAACTCAGAAAACATATTAGATCTATTAGCTGAAGGCGCAACGTTTAAGGACCTGGAAAACCAGTTTGGCTATACCAAAAAGGATTTCCTTACCGCCGCTCTTTTTGGTGTAGCTGAGCTCCGGGAAGAATACATGGAATTATTAAAAAAATACGGCAAGTTCAAAAAAGACCGCCTAAAATAGAAAACCGGCTAATCACACTTAAGTAAAAAGCCGGTTTAATCAGGCAATTTTTTTAATCTGAGAGATAACCATATACATATCCAGCAAAAGCACAGATACTTACGATCATTGCCCACCAAATAAATCTGAATATAGACATAAAATCCTCCATGGGATTAAAATTTATTAATACGATAATAGCATAGCAAATTATATGCGTCAAAGCCATAAAAGGAATAACAGGATGAAAAAAGGAAACGGGATCAAAGCTCTTGCCCTTTCAATATTATTATTTTCAGCTTCCAGCACCCCGGTTTTATCATTTGATAACACCAATATCTTGGTTGAAGAAGCTGTAAATCATATATATCAACAACGATATAAAAAAGCTCACCAAACTTTGAAAGAAGCTTATGAAAAATCCCCAAGACATCCTGGAGTTCATTTTAATCTGGGAAGGCTCTTCGAATTAACAGGCAATTTTGATGAAGCTTTAAAAGAATATCGCCTTGCCGCCACCCTGGACACGTCAATGGTAGCCGCTCGCCGAGGAATTGCACGATGTGGCGTTGAGGTAAAACGACGAAAAGCCATGCAGGCAAAATCTCCTAAAATTACCGTGCAAAGTCAATCAGCACCAATAGTAAAAAGTCAGCCGCCTGCTCAAGAACAACCCTCACGAATAATTGTTCAAAACCAGACAAAACAGCCAGCTCCCCCTTCAATACAGCTGCCAGAAATTCCACGACTTCCCCAGATGAATACCGGAAGCAACAAACTTCCACCACTTCCAACGCAGATTATTCAGCGGGACAATAATAAGACCGCAACGGAAAACAAAGCAGAAAGGCTAATTAACGAGGGAAAAACCGAGCAGGCTATTGCAGAGCTGAATAAAGCCCTTCACCAAAACCCAGACAGTGCAAATGCACACTTTCTTATGGGAAAAGCCCTAAGTCTGACCTCAGACCTATTTGGATCAATAAAACATCTTGAGGAAGCCATTCGCGTTGATGAAAAAACTTTCGACGCCTATTTTCTGCTTGGTCGAAACTACGCAAAAGTAAACCTTCTTGAAGATGCTATAAAAAATTATCAAATCTACTATGGAGTTAAACCTCAAGCTTCTGTAGCACTGGAAATTGCCAGAATATATGAAAACATGGGCAAACTCGATCTTGCCAAAAGCTATTATTCAAAAGCAAATGCAATGAACCCGGGCAATCCGAATCTTCAGTCACGCCTTTCTCAAACAACAGGCAACCTTGCCAACGACTTGTATTTGAGAGGGAACCATGCTTTCACTGTCGGCCTCCATAAAGAAGCAATTAATCTATTTCAGCAAGCGCTAAATACAAAAGGCCTTCAAGAAACATATAGACGCGATGCGATAAGAAAAATTGAAGTTGCCAGATTTAAGATCAACCAATTGGTCGAGCAACAGAAGCCTGCAAAAGAAGGATTCCAAGCCTCAAGGAAAATATATGGGACAGTCAATCTCAGGTATTCACAACTTGCCGATATAAATTTTAAAACTCGTTTTACAGGGCCAATCACAGTTGAATGGACTGGATATATTTCCAGGATCATCAGCAGACATGGAAGGGATTTCCTTCTAATGATAAAAGAATTAAGTCGGGATGAACTTGATGAAATGAATCGTGATCGCAATGATTACAGACTTAATAAACACTTTAATAATCAGCCCGTTTTCCTGGTTGGAGCTCCGAAAGGCAAACTACCAAAATTTGCAAAAGCCGGAAAAGTAATTACTTTTACAGGCACAACCGACTGGAGATTTTACAGTGTAATTAATGATATGGGCCAATCAGTAAATCTGCCATCATTCGATTATGTGGCAGGTTTTCCAGAAAGATAATCAAAAAAATTAATCTTACAGATCCCTAACCGAGGTGACCAGGTCAGAAATATTAAAGCAAACATTGCTTCCAACTGAGCTTTTTAATCTCGCATCATAACCAATTGAAATTCTTTTTGGCATTATCAAGGGCCCGTCTTCCCCTTTTTGCCGATTTAGCTTTTCAACAACCAGATTTCCGGTAATATCAAATTGTTCACCGCCAATTATGCTATTTTTGGCATAAATAGCAGCTTCAACGCTGACATTTTTAACCCCTTTTGCTGGTTTTACAGCTCCATTTAAAGCAACTAGAGAAAGAAAGGAATCGATTCCATCGTATTGAACTGAATCTGTAATAAAAATATTCCCTGTGGTTACAATCATTCCTTTTCCAGAAACTCGACCGCCAATATATACATCTCCCTGAGTATAAATTATTCCCCAAATTGGAACAGCTTTAACATCAGTTCCTTGATAGTAGAGATCTTTTTCATAAAACTCATGGCAGAAATTTTTTGCATCTTTTTTTATTCTTGCCAACTGTAGAGGTTGAAGTTTATCCGGATATCTTGAAACAAAATCAAATTTTGTATTGATTGTATAAGGATCGGAACTTGGATATGGGGTCTCGGTTATACCAAGAACATATGGCTTAAGCTTCTGGTAATACCTGATAATTTCACCTTCATAATAGGTATATTTACTTAGGTAAGGATCGTGCAGCTGATTGTGACAAAAAAGATAGCCAATCTCTGGTCTTTGGTGTGAAAAGATCGAGTTATCTTCAAAATAATTAATAATGTCATCAGCAGCGAAAAATGGAAGATAAACATGTAACCGGCCATTTGTTCTTACTTTTCCCCAAAGATACGGATGAAGTTTTTGAATCGTTGTATCAACAAAATCTTTAATTTTGATATCAGTTGCGGAGGTAACCAACTTTCTGATTACGTTCAGGGTTTTCATTTTAATTTCGCCTTCAAAACTGACATTCGAAGACATATTTGGTTCCCAGAACAATTCAGAAGCTGTATTTCCCATAGTTTCGTGGAATGCGCCTTTGGTTTTCTTATCAAGATCACCAACAAGGTGTTTTAAGGTTCTATCAACTGACCAGTTTCTACAGCGAAATTCGCCTTTTCTTAAATATTCATCCCCTCTATCAGCAATAAATAAAGTGTAATTTTCTCCTGGAGGTGTTAAATCAGCCACTTTAAGCTCTTTAACTACTTCTAACTTTCTTTCAGTGTAAGAACCTTTATGTAAAGAGCTCCTGTAACGTCCAACAGCCTCAAATCTTAAAGCACCTTCCCATCCTCCCAGGGCTTTATCAGCATATGTATCGCGATTCTCTTTTCGATAAATCTTTAATGGCGAAGGAACCATTTCGTATTCGTCAATATAAGTTTTAAAAGGAGTCAGCTTTAAATCGTTAACTTCAACAATTACCTCTGCTGATCCTCCTTTTATAACTTCTCCATCTTTAATTTGAATTTTCAAGCTGAAGTTCTCAGCTCTGTCAACATCTAGCAAAGATAGAATTCTATCGTTAACCTCACCGTCAGAGTCCAAAAGTTTTTCAGAAAAAAGCTTTCTCATCTCAATCATAGCTTTTTCTATAGCGGCTTCAGCCAGATAATATGCCTGGAGATTTTCTCCAAGCTTGGCAGTCTGAGCACGCTCCTGCCCCATATAGTTAATAAGCATCATACCAAGCAGATACAAAATGCCTACAACCGTAAGTAAAAGAAACATCGCGCTTCCTTTTTTGGGGCTCAATTTCCTGAAAAACTTCATTTACTCACCTCACTCATCATCGGCAATGCCAAGAGGTTTTTCCCCAGAGGCATGCCATTTCAGATAGGACTTAATAAATGGATCAATTTCACCGTCCATTACTTTTCTCACATCAGAAGTCTGTTCACCAGTACGCAAGTCTTTAACTAAAGTATAAGGACAAAACACGTATGACCTAATCTGGCTTCCCCAGGAAATATTTTTCATTTCCCCTTGAATACTTTGAATTTCCTTCTGTTGCTCTTGCCTTTGCAATTCATACAGCTTAGCCTTAAGCATTTTTAGTGCTACTTCTCTATTTTGGTGCTGACTTCTTTCTATTTGACAGGCAACTACAATTCCAGTTGGAATATGAGTAATTCTAACAGCCGAACTTGTTTTGTTTACATGCTGTCCACCTGCACCAGAACTTCTAAAGAAATCAAGTTTCAGATCATCATCTTTGACTTCCACTTCAATATCATCTGGCAAAATAGGAAGAACATCAACTGCAGCAAAGCTTGTATGTCTTCTTGCATTTGAATCAAAAGGCGATATTCTTACTAATCGATGAACGCCCTTTTCAGCTTTCATATATCCATAAGCATATTGCCCTTTAATAAGAATTGTTGCAGCTTTAATCCCCTGCTCCTCTTCCTGAAGGTCAAGAATCTGGAATTTAAAACCAGCCTTTTCAATATAACGAAGATACATGCGATAAAGCATTGAAGCCCAATCACTCGACTCTGTTCCACCTGCTCCTGGCTTAATAGATAAATAAGTATCTGATGCATCATACGGCTCAGACAAAAAGGTTGTCAGCTCTAAATCCTCAATTTTTTTATGAATTGGTTCAAGCTGATCTATTAAGGAGCTAAACATCGCATCATCTTCTTCAGACTCTGCAATTTCCATCAATTCAACGGTATCTGAAAGCTCTGTTGAAACAGATTCAAAAACTTCACAAGCTTTCTTTAATTCCGCAATTTTTTGCGAAATACTTTGTGCTTTATTTCTGTCATTCCAGAAATTTGGATTTAATGTTACCGATTCGAGCTCTTCGATTTCTCTGCGCCTGTTGGGCAGGTCAAAGATGGCTCCCGATGCCGGAGAGCCGAGTTTTCATTTCGCGAATTTTTTCAACGATTTCAAATTCCACGGTTAAACCTCCTGAAATTAGACTTAGCGACTTACGCGCAAAAGTCTGCTGATCTCATTCTTTTCTCCACCAAAATTGCCTTCGGCCTTGATCTGAATGGTCAGTCTTGAATTCTCATAATCTACAGAATCAATTGAGAAGTCCTTAATCCTATACGAAAACTTCTCTCCTGTATAACTATTATCAGCCGGCACAACAATGTCTTCAACAAAGATCCCGGAAAGCTTGCCCCATTCGTCTTTATTAGCCTCTTCAAGGGCTTTCATGGCTCCAGGAAACTGTCTTTGAACAGTTTTTATTTTAAGGAAAAAATGCTGTAAAGCTGACCTGGACATAAAGTATGCCTTTTTCAGCTTAATTACCTGCTGGTATCTTGATCTGCTATTTGTCATTGTCCATGAAAGAGACGCAACCCAGACTGCCAGACAGAAAATTAATCCCATGACAATTGGCATGGCAATACCACTATTTAGCTTTAAACTCTTCATAGATTAGCCTTATAGGCAATAAGATTAACACTATGCTTATCATTTTCTCCCCAATAAGCGGTTAGTTCTAATCTTTTCATGCCTTCTTCCACTCTTGCTCGCTGCAGCTGGCCCGAAAAGGCGTCTTTTACCACAGCAAACTCTACGGGAACCAACTCTGCTTTGAGCTTAAATGTAACCAGGACTTTCTGCACCTGAGCTGGCCTTAAATCAAGGTCCTGACCAAAATGGTTTGAAACAACCTTTCCGGATGTAACCCCTGTAGGAATTGCATTAAATGGCATAGAAAGAGTTGCTTCAAGCTTTTGCTCTACCAGATTCAGAATCTGATAATAATCGCCTATCTGTGAACTGCCCTTGGTATATTCGATCAAGAACATCCCCATAGGCAAAGCAAGTGTTGATAGTATCGCCATAGCGATTAAAACCTCAACAAGGGAAAGCCCTTTTTTTGAAATACCTGTCAACAGCATTACTCCACCGTAAAAGTTACAGTCCTATCTTCCACAGCACTTTTTGTGCTTTTTACCACTGCCGCAAGGACAGGCATCATTTCTTCCAATTGAGTCTTTTGCTCTAATTGGAGTTTTAACAACAGCCGCCTCTTCGCTATGGTTGTAATACATTTCCTGCTCTTTCTTTTCAATTGCTTCCTTTTCGTCAGCTCTTGAATAAGAAATCCTGAACAGATAGTAAAGTGCGTCTTCTTTTATTCCTTCAATCATATCCTGGAACATCTTGAAGCTTTCAATCTTGTATTCGACAAGAGGATCTCTCTGGCCCCAAGATCTAAGATGGATACCGTCCTGGAGGTTGTCCATGTTCTGGAGATGCTCTTTCCACTTTGTATCAACAATCTGGAAAAGAAGAAATTTTTCCATCATTCGGAAATCTTCTTCGCCAAGCTCCTGCTTTTTCTTATCCAGCTCGGCAAGAACACGCTTTTTGATTTCATCAAACAATTCTTCGCGTGAATAAGTGCAAAGTTGTCCTGGCTTACCATTTCTTTGATCGCCACCCTCAACTTCAATTGGAAAAACATTTTTCAGCTGATCAGCAAGCGCATTGTAATCATAATCATCAGGATCCATAGCTGGATTTAGAACAAGCTCAATTGTGTTTGAGATCACTTCATCAATCATTTCAAGCACATCATCATGGACACAGTATTGCTCCAGAGCTTTTCTGCGCTCTTTATACACAACAGTTCTCTGCTGATTCATTACATCATCGTATTTAAGAACATTCTTACGAACGTCAAAGTGATAAGATTCAACTTTTCTTTGAGCACTTTCAATAGAACGGCTAATCCATGGATGTTCAATTGGCTCACCTTTTTCCCAGCCCAGTCTTTCCATCCAGGTCGAAATATTGGCAGATCCAAAGAGTCTCATTAAATCATCTTCTAATGAAAGATAGAATTGACTCGCCCCCGGGTCACCCTGTCGACCGGCACGACCACGTAACTGGTTGTCAATACGCCTTGACTCATGTCGCTCTGTTCCAAGAATAAAAAGACCACCAAGCTCTAAAACTCTTTGTTTTTCAGCTTCGCACTGCTTTTTATATTTTTCCAGAGCTGCCTGAAATTCTTCACCTTGCTTATGCCCAATTTCGGCAATAGCAAGCATTTCAGGATTACCACCCAGAAGAATATCCGTACCACGACCAGCCATGTTGGTAGCAATAGTAACAGCCCCTTCTCGCCCGGCCTGAGAAACAATTTCTGCTTCTTTTTCATGGTATTTTGCATTCAAAACGGCACATTTACAGCCACGTTTTGTAAGCATTTCAGCGATCAATTCACTTTTTTCGATAGAAATAGTTCCAACCAGAACAGGCTGTTTTCTTTCGTGAATCTCGATTATGTGATCAACAATTGCTTCAAATTTTTCTTCATGTGTTTTCAGAATGACATCGGAATGATCATTTCTGATACAAGGTTTATTAGATGGAACTACAACTACTTCACACTTATAAATTTCCTTAAATTCTTTAGCTTCTGTTTCTGCAGTACCGGTCATACCTGCAAGCTTGCTGTAAAGTCTGAAATAGTTCTGAAAAGTTATGGAAGCCAAAGTTTGATTTTCTTTTTGGACGGTTGCCCCTTCTTTGGCCTCAATGGCCTGGTGAAGACCGTCAGAATAAGTTCTTCCGAACATTAGTCGTCCGGTAAACTCATCAACGATTACAACTTCTGTTCCATTTCCATCTTCTCTATCACGAACAATGTATTCTTTGTCCTTATGGAAAAAATGTTTTGCCTTCAAAGCATTTTGAAGGTGATGAACATGGTCCATATTTGAAGCTTCATAAAGGTTATCCAACCCAAGACTTTTTTCAACCTTAGCAATACCAGACTCTGTAATAGAAATACCATGATGTTTTTCATCAACGATATAATCGATTTCAGGTTTAACAACGTCTCTTGCAATACGAGCATAAACTCCATACAAAGAAGTGGCTTTTTCCGCAGGACCTGAAATAATCAAAGGAGTCCTGGCTTCGTCAATAAGAATAGAATCAACTTCATCGACAATTGCAAAGTTATAAATAGGTCTTTGAGTGCATTCAGCAAGGCTCATTGCCATATTGTCACGTAAATAGTCAAATCCAAATTCGTTGTTGGTGCCGTAAGTGATATCGGCAGAATAAGCTTCTCGCTTTTCCTCTGCTGAAAGGCCATGAACGTTTAATCCAACCGTTAAACCAAGAAATCTGAAAACCTTTCCCATCCATTCGGAATCACGACGGGCCAGGTAATCATTGACTGTAACAAGAATTGCCCCTTTTCCGACCGGAACTTTTCTTCCATCTTCCAGTTCAAATGGAACAAATTCACTAACATTTTTTTCTTCTGCCAGTTTTATCCAGTCCGGGTTTAAATCTAAAGCATTCAAATAAAGTGGCAAAGTCGCCACCAAAGTTTTTCCTTCACCAGTTTTCATTTCAACAATGCGTCCTTCGTGCATGGCGAGTCCGCCAATCATCTGCACATCGTAGTGACGCATATTCAGAACCCTGATGGCTGATTCTCTAACAGTCGCGAAGGCTTCTACCTTGATGTCATCAAGGGTTTCACCATTTAGGAGCCTTTCTCTGAATTTTTGGGTCATCCCAGCCAATTCATCGTCAGAGAGCTTTTTAAAATGTTCTTCTTTCTCGTTGATTTCTTCGAGAGTTTCCGTAAGACGTTTAATCTCTCGAGAATTAAAATCTGGTATTATGAATCTTAGTAGCTTAATCAGCCAGTCAAACATGCCTGACCCCTTTCAAAAATTCAAGGCGCGGCCCATAAGGAAGGCCCGCGCCTGATCAACAAATTAGCTATTCGAACTAGTAGGAAAGAATTCCCAATTAGAAGCTTTACTTTTCTTCAGCTGAAATAACTTTGATAACTTCTTCAACTGTCTGCGCTTCCATCAATTCTCCACGAAACTCTTGATAGCGGAGAAGTCGAGACAATCTTGCCAAAGCCTTCAGATATAGCCCGCCTGATTCTATAGGAGCTGCTATTAGAAAAATCAGATGGACTGGTCTGTTGTCAAGAGCTTCGAATTCGATTCCGTTTTTTGATCGACCAATAGCAACAACGACTTCTCTTACTGTGGAAGTTCTGGAATGCGGAATCGCAATTCCTTTTCCAATTCCTGTTGAGCCAACTTTTTCTCTTTCCAGAACGGACTTCAAAAAAGCATCAGCATCAGTAAGGTAGCCACCCGTATCAAGCAGATCGATCAACTCTTTTATCGCATCAAGCTTCGTGGTGGAACTCAATTCCAACTTGGTTAGCTGGGGTGATATAAATTCGCTTAGTTCCAAAATTCCTCCCGTTTCTCTTTACTGAAACTTACTATATCAGTATTCAGGTTCGATTAAACCGAAGTTACCATCGCTTCTACGATAAATAACATTTACCTTGTTTGTTTCTGCATTTGAGAATACGAAGAAATCCTGACTAAGGAGTTCAAGCTGTTCAGCTGCTTCGTCAGAAAACATCGGGCGCATTGGGAAAGTGCCACTTCTGACAATCTTAGATTGTGGATTTTCGCCTTCGCTTTCAATTGCGTCTGCATAGTCTTCTCCAAAGGAGAGAACGGTATGAGTAGCCTGCTGGTCTGACTTATTATGTCTTCTGCGACCAGTCATTTTTTCTTTTGCTTTCTTAACCTGGCGTTCAATTTTATCAGTTACCATGTCTATTGAAGCATAGAGGTCTTCAGAAGCTTTTTTCCCACGGAGAACGTTTCCATTTGCCCATACTGTTACTTCGCAAACCTTGCTGCGACTGGTATCTTTAGAATCTTTTACAGAAAGAGTTACATCTACTTCGATAATGTGATCAAAGTATTTCTTGATCGACATCAACTTTTTCTCAGCATATTCTTTGAGTGCTGGAGTCAGTTGGAGATTTTTTCCCTTGATAATTACTTGCATATGATGCCTCCGAATATTGAGGAATAGACGCTATAAACGTCTTTCTTAAGGGTGACAAATATTAGCACACCCCTCCTACAGTGTCAAGATACACCAAATGGAGGCAAAAAAACAAACAAATTTGTAACTTATTTGTGACTTCAATCGTATTTACTGTGGGAATAAATTTTGTACAAAAGTTACCAACTAGCTAATACAGTAGATTCTGTACAGAATATGAACTAAAAGTTTTTTATTGGAAAGAGTAATAAATGTTTTATGTCAAAATAAAAACGCATTTGCTAATCATCGCCTTGATTTTAATCTCATGCATACCTTCATTTTGCCGTTCAAATATTGATTTTAATGTTTGCAAGGAAATGATCAGGTCTATCCTTGTAGATTCACAAAACAATTATTGGATAGCAACTTTTGGCGAAGGCCTATGGAAGGGAGAAAAAACCAAGAAAGGCTCAAGGCATTTTTCGAGACTGAAAAGCAACGATGGAATTTTTCCTCACGAAATGATTAATCATATGATATGGGACGGAAACAACATTCTTCTTGCCACAGCTGGAAAGGGAGTTCAAGCTTACAATCCTCAAAATAATATCTTTTCTCAATTTGCTCCGACAGGTGACTTTGATCGACTTCACGGTTTAATCAGGCTTAGTTCGGGCAAACTTATTCTAGGTTCCGTAGGCAGTGGAAGTGCTGAGTTAAAAAACGGTCGCTGGCAAAGACTCGGTAACTATCTTCCAGATTTTTTAGCCTGGGTGAACAGTTTTTATGAAACTGAGGACAATGTTTTTATTGCAACCTCAGGCGGTCTATATTTTGTTCCTAAGAAAAAGGAAATTTTTAAAGCCTGGGATCCAATGGATACCGGCTTAGACTTTTCTGTTAATTCAATCATGAAGCTGGAAAATACGATTTATATAGGCTCAGCAATGAGAGGCCTTTATAAAATGGTGGAAGGAAAATGGCCAAAGCGCATTGCTGAAAGCAAGGGAGGCTTTTATCAGTTAATTTTGTGGAACGATATGCTTGTAGCTGCTGGAACAAACGGACTCTGGACTATTTCTAAAAAGGGAAAAGTCAGTTACATCGCCAGTTATTGCTTTTCTACTCCCAAAACCCTTGCAATTAACAAGGAAAATGCCTTGTTGATTGGTACAATTTGTGGTGAGATAATAGAAACTAGCAATCTAATAAACTATAAAAAGATTTGGAACCTAAGTGATTGTGTTTCAGGGGGAGAAAAAGATGATTAGGAAAACCAAACTTGTAACTCTTATAATTTCAGCACTTATTCTTTCGATTTATCTACCTTTGTTTGCTGCTTCATCTACAGCGCTGGATAAATATATTGACCAGGCAAAAATGACACTTAAATCTGGTGATGCAAACAAAGCAGCACAACAGTTTAATGCTATTCTTACCCACAAGAAAGACGCTATTAGCTCTCACCCCCGTCAAGCAGAAGTCTGGTATTACTTTGGCCTTGCCTTAAAAAAACTTGGAAAAACAGAGCTTGCCAGGAAAGCCGTTGATAAAGCCAGGTCGCTGAAAAATGTAAGTAACCAGAGCCAGAACAAACCGGAAACAAATGACATAAATTCAGTATCAGTAGAAGATAAAAAGGTTGCAGAAAATTCTAACCCAGATATTTCATCCCAGGAAAAAGCTGGAAACGCCTATTCATTAGCTTCTTTGAAAAATCCAAAGGCAATTGAAACCTATCGCCAGGGTTCAATTTATGAAGATCAGGGGGACATAAAAGCTGCCGTAGATTTTTACTTGAAAGCTATAAAAAGCGAGCCGGATAACATTGAATTGCTTTCAAAAACAGGCTTACTTCTTAACCAGCTAGGGGGAGTTTATTACAATAACGCCCAAACAGTATTGGACTCATTAGAAAAGTTAAAGAAAGACCCTCTCTCAACAGAGGAGCGACTTGCTCAGGCAAGAGCGAATATCTACTCTGATAAAAAAAATCTTCCAAAAGCGGACACTATTCTCAAAAACATGGTTAAAGAAGATGCAAACAACGTTAATCTGATACTACTTTTGGGAGAATTAAAATCTGAAGAAAAAAAATATTCAAAAGCCATAGAGTTTTTTGAAAAAGCTAAAAAAGTTTCCCCCGATATCGCTGCTCCTTTTATAGGAATTGGGAATGCCTACATAGGCCTAAAAAACTATAAAAAAGCAACATCAGTTCTTACAGAAGCAAGTCTCAGATGGCCTGAAAATCCCATGCCTCTCATTGGCCTGGGAAAAGCCTATATGGCAATGGAAAACTTTCCAGAAGCTCAATTGGTATACAATAAAGCCTACCAGATATTCCCAGATAACTTTGAGATAAACCTGGCTCTGCTATCAATTTATGCCCGAGCCTATAGCTCTAGAGCGGCAAGGCACTTAAAAAAGTGTTTAGCAATAGCACCAAATGATCCAAGAGTGGCTTATTGGCAAGCCATTTATATGGAAATAGATGAAAATCTAGTAAAAGCTATGACCAACTATTCCTGGCTTGCTTATTTGAATAGTGAAATAGGAATTCGTGCACGAGTCCGGCTTGGACAAATATTCTCTGGTATGGGGACAACAACATACCCTGGCAACATTCTCATGCAACACAGACCTAGCTATTCATCAAACTACAAAGAAGTTATTGATAAAAGATTGGCTTATAACTACTTTTCAGAGGCTTTAACCATGGACCCGGGTCTCCCAGAGGCCAAGCAGATACAAAGCTGGCTTGATTCAAACGAAGAGGAAATTAGGAGAAATATTCAATTTGAAGAACATGTTCAGAGTCTTTTTAGACAACGTTGATTTTTCAACTGCCCAAAATTGAGGAGGAAAAAATGAAAGTTTCAAGATTTTGCAAAGTGTTGGGATCAGTAACCCTGCTATCCCTAAGTTTAACTCTGGCCCCGCCAGCAGAAGCTGTCAAGGTTACACCTGGCAAAGAGTCTCGCTATTTTGAGCAGTCTACCATCCGACCATTTGATCATAGTGGAAATATTCTTGATGATGATATGGACATTAGAAGGGTTACTGGAAAGCACGACAACCCAGAAGCTCAGATTGCAGTATGGATGCCAATGGTTGAACCTGATCCTGTTGAAAAAACAAAAGACAACAAGCTTACAAATAACACATTGATTTATCGTAATACCGGCCCTACCAAAGATAAATTTCCTTACATTGTCAAAGACAAATCAACTGGTGAATTCTATGCTTACCGCAATGTAAAATACCATTGGTTCTTTGAGCAACCAGATGGAGATAAGAAGAAAGTTGGTGAGGGCAATAAAAATGGAGTTTCAGGCGGTGAAGTCTGGACCCCGTTTATGAATTTAAGAAGCGCAAATAAAAGCTACTTTGAAGATTTAGCAGAAAACAAAGTAACAGAGAAAGATATCTGGGATAAAAAGCTCTATCCAAATAAGCATGCGGCAGCTTTTGATTCAGGAATCGCAGGGGCGGATGCCGTAGAAGATTCAACTCTCCTTCAGCAGGTTGGCATGATAATGACGTATGAAGTTGCTCCTCTGGGAAAATCTATTACAACCTCGGGCCCTGGTTATCCAGACAAAGCTTTGGACACAGCTGATCCAGCAGGTGAGATTCCTGGAACAGTGAATCTGGCAACAGCTCCAGATGACAGTAAATTTGAGAAAAAAGTAAAAACAAAACCAAAACCAGCAGATCTAGAGTCCTGGAACCTAACTGCCACTATTGACGGTAAAACCTACACCGAATTTACAGATTACAACGTTGTTTATGTTGAAGACTATGTTTACCCTGAAGTTTCAAAAGATTTTCTTGATCCAAAGGGAAGCGTCTATACAGGAATAGTAGGAAAATATCTCGGTTACAATGGTGGGAAAAAGGGTATGGAAGTCTCTTACAGCAACGATAATCCTGATTTACTTCCAACTTCACCAGCGATTTCATCAAGCTTCGATTATTATTTTTCCAACGATGAACTCTACAATATGAAAGATCCATTTGAAGATGGAAAAGTGATGTTTTTCTATTGTCTTAAAAGCAACGGAGCCTATGGCCCATACATAGGTAAAGTTAATGAAGGTATGGAAAGAGATTTCTACGAAGGACACCATCCATATTGGAAAAGTGCTCCAGCAGAAAAACGTGAAGAATTCCTTGCAAATAGATATGCAAATTGCTGGGATGCCAATTTCCTTGAGCCATGGGAAAAAGGTGCAGTCTACTTTATCCTTTATAGAGGTGGCTCAGGAAAAACCAGAGTTAGTCAGCTTAACGATGCATGGAAAACTAATGATCCTTCCAAACTATCTGTATTAGAAGATATGAAAGCAGAATTGGCAGGAAAAACAGGAGAAGTAGTAGAGTCAGCCAAGGCTTCGCTAGTAGCTCTTGAAAACTTCATAAAATCATCAACAGAAGGAACTCGTTCAGCAACAAGGTTTGCTCACATTGGCTTTACTGCAGACACAGGCCGTTGTTCAATAGGCAAAATTACTCTGGAAAATATACCAGCACAACATTCTGAAAAAGTAGAAACTGTTACAGACCCTTCAACAGGACAAGCGGTAAAGGTAAAAACAGGTTCATGGACAGTTGCAGGTAAAAGAGTTATTATGCCTCGCCATTTTGCAACAAATTCCATTGAATGGAATGATAGTACTCCAAATCCACCTGCTGGAGCAAAAACTCCAGAAATGGTTAACTACTACAACGAGCTCTGCAACCATCCACCAGACATGCTAATGACTCAAGAGGTTTCAAACTGCTGTGGAAATGCCGCTCCTGCAGGTTCGTTAATAAAAGTTGATGACAGCGCCGGCATCAGCAAACCAATGCTTCAGATAACAATTGAAGATTCTAACAACGGCCAGACACATAAAATTGGAGTTCCTCCAATGGAATCATTGGATGCTGGTTCAGAGCTAATTTGCAGAGATAAAAAATCAGGCTCTATTGTAAAAACATACGGTGACGATGGAGTTCATGAAGATTTTGATATGGCTACAAAAGACTGGGTCATCAAGAAACCTAGCGGAGAAGAAGTTAAGCTTCCAAGTATCCCTACGGATCTTGAAGGTCCAGATAAAAACGGAATTCCTGTTGAAGATCAGCGTATAAAATTCAACATCTCTCCTTACGACAATATCGATAGCTTAACTCCTTTCAGAGGAATATTGAAAACAGAAGTTGAGATTGAAGCCCTGGATGAAAATCAGAACCCTACTGGCCAGCTTGAACAAATAGAATACGAAAAAGACGGACAAATGATGGCAAGCACAAAGATAGTAGCTGATGGAAGTGGTTTAGACAGATATAAACTAAATGATTTTGATCCTAAGGTAAGCTTTTACCATATATTTAGAGCTCCAGGCTGGTATCAGTTCAGAGTTAAAGCTCATGATAGAGCAAAAGATGGTAGCCTTGGAAATTCTCGAGAAATGAAATTCAATATAAATGTAGCCCCGGCAAGCTTTAAAACAAGATCTCTCGACGGAAGCTCCAGATAAAATATTACAGTGTTTAATAAGTGCCAGCTTCAGGCTTTCATGGCCTGGAGCTGGCATTGTTTAAATTACTCATTGCAAGGAAAATGTAGAATGCAAAAAAAAACTCCAGCTTTAGTATTGTTTATTATTGCAGCCATTTTAGCGGTTTTTTGCAAAGTCGAGGCTGCACAGCTAAAAGTAATACCACTATTAAATGAGCACATTAAAAATACCCGAATTCATGACGTTGCTTGCGAAAACGATACAGTAGTTTGGGGAACAGATCATGGTGTTGTCTTACAAAAGGGTGAAAAGATCGAATTCTATGATTCAAGCAACTCCCCCCTTAAAGATATAAAAGTTTCAGCTGTGGGAGTTTGCGATGGAAAAATATGGATTGCTCAATCCGACCACAGCAAAGGATACGGAATTTTTGAGCTATATGAAGACGAATGGAAAAACTATAGAAAGCCTGAAACTGAAGGAATATTAAATAACCAGATAGTAAGAATTCATGTAGATCAGGATAAAAAAACCTGGTTTGGTTATTATAAGTATGGAATAGGAAATTTTGTAGAAGCAATCCCACCAAGATTTGCTTCAAAGAAAGTTTTGTATCTGTTTAAATATGAATTATTAAGCCTATTTATGCAGCAAACGCATCTCTGGATAGGTTCAACCAATGGCATTGTCAGATACAGAACAGAAATACCGTCAAAACACTATTTAAACTTTGACAAATGGGTTTACCCGGAATTTCCGGCAGTAGGAGTTTTTGCAATATCTGATTATGGCATTGATAATATTGTTGCAGGAACCGACCGTGGACTGGCACTTTGGAATGGTAAAAAATGGACCTTAATAAACAAAAAGAAGGGGCTTTTAGCTATTCCCGTTCAATGTATTGTTCGCATAGGAAATGTTCTATGGCTTGGCGGTTACTCAGGATTACAGAGATGGACCCCAACCCAGCAAGGATTATTATTAACTGAGAAAGATGGCCTCCCCTCCACTCGAATAACTTGTATGACCAAGGACAAAAACAATAATCTTTTAGTCGGCACAGAAAAAGGCGCAGTTCTAATAAAAACTGCACCTTAAATAAATTTCTGCTAAAAAAGTTCAGGGGAGAATACTCTATCTCAGGGTTCCCCCTGAACTTTTTTATAAAATGTTAAATCACCTTTTTTCGTTAAAATCACTTCAGCTTCCTTCAAAAGCCTATATACATCTACATCTTTTTCTTGTTCCAAAAAGATTGATGCTGAATACGCAGGCCTATAAGCAGTTAATACATGGTCATAAAAAGGCATTTCTGCAAACTTAGTTAAACTGTTAGGCACTTTTACCTCCCAGAATTCTTTGTCTTTATCTGAGTTAGAATCAGACTTATGGGATTTCTTAACAGGATCAACAACAGGTTTAATATTGCTACTTTTTTGCTTACAATCTTCCGCTGACTTATCTAATTTTTTAATTTTTTCCGTATTATTTTCCGCAGGTGCTCCATTTCCAAAATGTATTTTCTGCCATTTAGGAAAGACACGAGCTGCTGATGGAGACAAAAAGAAGCGGGCAATTTTTCCTGTAATTCGAAAACCGCTTCTCATAGTGTGTTCTCGATTAACTAGCATTAGCTCCTCGGCCAAATCACTTCTTTTAATCAAAAAATCAGCTTCTTTCATTTTTCTAATTTTCCAGGCTTGCTTAACAAATCTCCTTCTAAGATCCTCGCGCACCTCATTGGTCATCTTTCCAACTTCTTGTTCAAGAATCTTTAGCATATGATCAAGATAAGCCTGACCATGCTTCTTCCACATATCTTCTGGAGTATTTCTTATAAGTTCAACAACAGGCATAAGTCGGCTACTTGCGGCAGCCTGACCGGTTCTAACCGGATTTTCAAAATCAAGTTCAGGAACAATACAAGGAACAAATTCATCAAAAATCTGCAATTGGCCTGGAGAAAGAAGTGCGCGAATTTTCTCTTCCATTCCTGCGATCTTATCTAGAGCCTCTCCTGTAGTATCATGCAATTTATTGTCAATTTCTACAACTTCACTTCTGAATGCCGGTGGAGCTTCCGGCAAAGACGTATACAGAGCGTCTCTAAGTTTCGCATATTGTGTTATCGGATCGAAACTCTTTATCTTATCTAAAGAATTTGCACGTATTTCTTCTGCTGACAAAGCCATTTCTGTGATCTTTGCCACCTGTTCCTTTGTCAAATACATGCCACGCAGCAAATTAACCAGAGAAACATCTTCAATCACTTCTCCCATTTTATCGATATAAGGTTCTGCATTTAGAACAGGCCCCAATACAAATATAAAAATAAAAAACAATCCAAATATTCTTCTCATATTATCTCCCATAGCTATTTAACCGTTCCTATCGTTAAGTCATCTAACCAGACACCAGGAATTTTATAACCGCATTTAGTACATTGCCCAGCCTTAAGAAGGCTTCTAAGCACTCGAAAACTAAGCCTTTCAATTACTTTATTACCACACCCCGGACAATAGGTATGGTTCCCTGCCTGCCCAGGATTATTTCCTGTGTAAGAGAACTTTACACCATGCTTCATAGCAATTTCTCTGGCCAATTCTAACGATTCATTTGGAGTTGGCGGAAGGTTCTTTAATTTAAATTCTGGAACAAATCTTGTAAAATGCCATGGAACATCCGTTCCCAAATTCTTTACAAACCATTCTGCCCCCATATTTAAATCATCTTTAGAATCATTTAATCCTGGAACCAAAAGGCTTACAACCTCAAAATGATTCCCAGAATCTTTTAACGTTAACAAAGTTTCTTTTATCGGCTCAAGCATTCCGCCAATTGCCTTTGTATAATAATCCTGTGTAAACCCTTTTAAGCCAACAGCAAACATATCTATGAGTGAAATCAGATCCTTTAACGGTTCCTTTTTTATATAGCCCGCCGTAACCATAACGGTTTTAAGACCTTTGGACCTTGCCAATCTAGCCACATCTTTCATAAATTCTATGTAGATGGTTGGCTCTGTATAGAAAAATGCAACGGTTCGCGCTTTTAAATCTAAAGCTCTTAAAACTACATCTTCTGGGGTCATTGCAAAATTCGTGGTTTCCAAAGGTGTTTTCTGGGAGAATTGCCAATTTTGACAATACTGGCACTGTAAATTACATCCTGCGGTAGCTATAGACAAAGCTGGGCCATGAACATGGTAGTGATATAGAGGCATTTTCTCTACCGGGTCAAGAGCTATTACACAGGGCAATCCATAAACAAGGCTTTTATATTCACCATTACGAACTCCGCGTGCCCTGCAGATACCATTCTGCCCTTCTTCTGGCATACATCCATTAGGACACAATTTACACTGCCATTTTCCATCAGGCAACTTTAAAGCATATTCTGCAGGATGCGAACTTTCCTCACCCGCCAATAAGGCTGTTGGGGACGCCACGCAACAAACACCGGCAGCGACAGCGCAACCTTTAATAAAAGTTCTTCTGGACAATTCTCTTTCCATTTTTTCACCTTTAAAAGTATTAAGTACATTATAACAGCCTGTAAAAAAAATGTTAAATCCAATGCAGGCTGGAAGAATTTTAAAAAGTCTGTTATCATTTTTTATACGTTATGACCCATATAAAAGTAACCAGAAGCGCATTTACCCTCGTCGAAATATTGTTGGCAATGGCAATATTGGTTGCTACAATGGTTCCAGTTTTCTTTTTTATGACAAAAGGGGCATCAGATACTGATTTAAATGCATCTAAGTCCTTTGCTGTTTCAAGAGCTTCAGATATTTTGAATGCCATGCTGGATAATGTCCCATTCCAGGCTTTAAGACAGGGAATACCCGGTTTCATAAGAGTAGACGACCTTAAAAGCGTTAAAGGTTACGAAAAATTCGACGACGCCTGGGCGGAAAAATTTATTAAAACCGTTTTCCCAGGAAGTTCAAAAACAGCTACAGGCTACCCCTGCACATGTATAATAAAAGACCCAAGAGGGATTCATTACAAAATAACTCTTAGAGTAGAAGATATTAGTTCGCCTCCAAGCAAAGCGATCCCTGAGTTAAAAAAAATTGGAGAAGCCTATCCAACAAGCCCGCCATCAGATTTCTCTAAGCCAGCAAATGATGAACCCACCTTTTCATATTTGAAAAACCCTACTCGCCTTTTGAGCATGAGCTGGAATAACATAAATTACCTGCCAAATCCGGTTGGAATGATGCCATCAGCAGGGGAATACCGCTTTGAGATTGAGCTTCCCGGGCAAGTCTCTCATAATCCGGAAAACTTTTACACAGATCAGGGTTACTCGAAAATTCACCCAAATGCGCCTAGATTTATAAATCCAACAGCGACCAGGCTTACTCAAAGAATGGCCAGAACTGAAGTACAATACACCAAAGATGATAACTTTAGATACTGTGGCTTTAAGCGATTAATAATTGAAGTTCAATGGAATATAGATAAACCTCATTTAAAAGATCCTGAAGCTGCTACAAAAGGGTTGAAAAGAATTCATCTGATTACAATAAAGGCAGACATAAATGTCTAATTTACAACAAAAAAATACTCCTAAAAAGGGAATGGCAATCATTATTGTCATATTTTTTGCCTTTAGTTTAATGATTCTTCTAGTTTCAATGTCTTTCCAGCACAGGAATTTAGCTCAGCACAATAAGATGTCGCTTAGGGAGCAGCAAGCATATTTTGCTGGCAGATCAGCCATGCAACATTTTTTACTCAAAGCCAGACTATTTCCAACAGAACTTTACGATGCGGTTGAATTCATGCAGGGGAAAAACCCTTATATGGATTTTACAGAGTTTCCCTTTAGAACAGATGATAATAAACCTGCTTTTCAGGAATTGCCGGCATATTCTGGTGTATACAAACGAATAATACCAGAGGAAAACGACAAAAGCGGGCGAGTAAAATACTTTTATATTCCAATAAAAACAAAAGGCTCAGAACCTGAAGCCTTGATCAGGCTGGCAAGCTTTTATAATAAGCATTACAGATATCTTGCTCCTGGGATGGCTCCTTCATCTCTTCCCGGTAAATACATCAATCCAGATAATTCGGCTTACAAATCCCATCACCCAGAAAAGTTTCTATCATATTTTATAAGAGATGTTACGAACGATGTGGTGGATGCAAAGGAAATTCAACCAGGACTTAAAGTAGAGAAAGCTACAGGGCTTGAGACAGAACAAAGTTGGGATATAACTCGAGATGGGTATCCTTACACAATGACCTATAGGCTAAAAAAAGTGAATTTGAAAGCCATAAAAGGGCTTAGAAGATACAATGAAGAGGCAATTGAAGTGGAATATACCGGTTCTGTTGAAGACTTTCAAAATCAAACAGCCACCAAGGATTTTACTAAAATAGAAAAAATCACAAGAACTGGCCGCCACCTGGACTAATTCAGGTATGAATAAAAAAAGACACTATTTTTTTACCGCTTTTATTCTGGGAATTTTTGCGAATCTTTCTCAAATAGCATTATTTAGGTTTTTTATTGGGAATTTTTATGGGACAGAGATTCATCTTGGTCTCTTCCTGGGAATCTGGTTAGCTGGAATTTCAGCTGGTGGCTATTTTGGGGGTAAATTCCCAATTAAGCCAGCGAACCTAATCTACATATTTCTTTTTCTTCCTGCCTATAGCTTATTAGTTATCTATTTTGGAGTTACAAAGCTTCCAATTACAGAAGGGGGGTTCTTAAAACTATTCCCTGTAACTGCATACATAAGCTTTGCAACAATACCAATTTCATTTTTTATAGGTACTATAATCCCGTCTTTTATTTTTTCTACAACAAAAAAACTAGGAGAGTTTTACGCCATTGAAGCTCTTGGAAGCTTTCTTGGAGGCATTATCTTTTCTTTGCTACTTGGAGGGAATGCAGATTCAATCCAAACCTTACTGGTAATCTCATTATTCCCTGCAATTTGCATTTTTGAGATAAAAAGAACCAAATTATCTGGTTTTTTGTGCCTTTTTATACCAATTCTAGTATGGCAATCTGGAACACATATTTCAGAAAAAATCGAACAAAAAATCTGGAAAAGATTTCACCCTGTTAATGAATTAACACAAACCATCGAAACTCCTTACCAGAAGATTCAGACAAGTAAATATTATGGACAGAAAAGCCTTTTTTCCAACGGCATATTTTGCGAATCATGGCCGCTAGCAGAATCGGTTGAACAAAAAGTCCATTCTTTTGTCACCAACTTAAAAAATTTCAACGACATTCTCGTAATTGGAGCACCACCGCCTGACTTTATAAGTGAATTACTAAAATACAAAGGCGCTAATATAAATGTTTTAGAGCTTGATAAAACTCTGTTCGAAATATTCCAATACCCTGTTCATAAATCGTTAAAACTAATAAATGAAGATCCAAGAAGCTTCTTAAACCAAACTGAACAGAGATTTGATGGAATAATGATATATCCAGTTTCTCCGGTAACTCTAGTAGGAAACAGGCTTTTCACCTTCGAAGCTATTGAATCAATGAAAAAATCATTGAAACCGGATGGCGTATTATCTTTGCAGGTGTCTGGAACGGAAAACTACCTTGGCTCAATCAAAGAGCAAATTATTTTATCCACAAACCAAACCTTAAAAGCAAACTTTTCAACTGTTTTTGCTTTCCCAGGCAATCCAATTACCTTTTTTGCCACAAACGGCAAAGACTCCATCCCAGGAAGCTTAAACGAATATATGGATAGATTTGCTTCAAGAAATATCATTGCTTCAACTTTTTACCCTCAAAGCTTCTTCAATCTTCTAATGCCATTCAGAGTAAAGGAACTTGAGAAATGGCTTCAACGGGATGTAAAAGTTGATAGAAACACTGATTCACACCCAGGAATATTTAAACAACAAATTGAACTTTGGAACATTTACAGTGGGGAAAAGACCAATAAATCTGGCCGTTTTTTTGCGACTCCAAACTTAAATCAATTTTTTAAAGTCTTTTTCCCGTTACTGATTCTGGTTTGTCTTTTTTGTTTTTACTCTCCTAAAAAAATTGGCACAAAAATTATTGTTCCATCTGGCGTTTTAATAAGTGGCGCGACTGGGATTTTGTCTGAAATAATCCTAATTTTGTTATATCAAAATAAATGCGGAGCAGCATTTCAGATGTCCGCACTCTTTTTTGGTTTATATATGCTTGGACTTTCTTGCGGAGCATACTTTTATCGCCATCATTCCATAAATGAATCTGTCGCTCTGGTCAAATTAAAGCTCCTTCAGACCGCTTTTGCGCTATCGGGAATTCTTTTTGTAGAGTTAACAGAATTTCATTCAGCACTGTGGATTGGAACAGCTATTTTTATAATCGCCTTCCTTGATGGAATTGAATTTCCTGTTGCCGATTCGATTCTTAAACAGCACGGAAAAGAAACACACAGATCAGCAGGCATACTTATGTTTATGGATAATTCAGGGGCATTGGCCACAGGAATATTAAGTGGTCTATGGTTCCTTCCTGTTTTAGGAATGAAAAGAAGCTTTACTCTGCTTTTCAGTTTATTACTAATAAATGCTATCGGAATTGGTATTCTTACCTATAAAAAAGATTCTTAGGGCTCAACACCATCTTCTGACTCAAAAATCTTCTTAAAAATCGCTTTAATCCGTCTTAGTCTATGATTTACGGCAGACTTAGAAAGAGGGGGATCAAATCTCTGTCCCAATTGCTCTATGCTATCTTGAGGAAATTTCAGTCTTATAACTGCTGTTTGCCTGAGATTTTCAGACCAGACTTCCTGGTTATCATATTCGATAAGCTTTCTAAGAATCCCGTCAATACTCTCACTTGCATTTATAATTCTATTTATATTTGCAGTTTCAAAATTAACCTGCCTGTTTACTCTTCCAAGAATTTTCTTTGTTGCAGCATAATCAGCAAACTCCATTGCCAGATTAAATAGCCCAATCTGGTTTAAGAATCTTTTTATCTTATTATGGCTCTTCAAATATGCCACTTGATATCCTCGAAGCTCATGACGTTTAAAGCTAAGCTTTAAAAGGCTGGCAACTTTTTTAAAAGCAGCAAAAAGCCATTTCCCTTTTATACGAATCTCCAAATGAAAAGCCCTTGCCGGATTTTGCAAATAACCATATCTTAAAAACAGCCCCTGTAGAAAGGCAATAATGCAGTGTTTAGAAGAAGACTCGGACTCTAATCTTTTCACTCTCTCAACGAATTTTTTTCTTAGAGGAAAAAGCTCCAGCCCTCTAATTTTAATGATTTTCCCATAACCACTTACTCTATATTTAGGCGCAACTATGGCTTTAATTGAACGGCCAAAAACTTTTAAATTACCAGCAGGAACTTTCAGATAAGAGTTTTTGTTCCCCTTCTTTAAGCAAGCAGCCAAAAAAGACTCTCTGCAGCAGGGAAGTTGAGAAACATTTTGAATGATTTCTCTTTTTAGACGGCTTGAATAATCCTGTCGTCTGTTTTTCTTCAATCTAATAAACCCTCTTCATAATCATCATCATCGTCTATAATTGAAATCTCATTTTCCATGGGTTCATTAATTAAGGAAACCAGAATAGCTCCCAAAAGAAGAGGATTATGCCTCACCAGATTGGCTTCAAGTAAAAGGTCAGTAGCAACAACTCTGAGACCTTTTTCTTTAAGGCGCTTAACAGTGGGTGGCACCCAAAATTGTCCGTTAGACTCATATTTCGCTACAAGCGGCTTGGCCGCTCTTCTTGAATTTACTATAACAATATCTATTCGATCAATATTGGTTCTATTCAAAATTGAATTTACGTGGTCAACAGCATTAAATCCATCTGTTTCACCAGGCTGAGTCATTACATTACAGATATAAATAACTCTAGCCTGACTCTTATTAATTCTTTCAGCTACACCTGGCACAAGAAGATTGGGGATAACACTTGTAAACAAGCTTCCTGGTCCCAAAACAATCAAGTTAGCATCATCAATAGCACTTAAAGCCTCAGGACTTGCCTCGGGTGAATCCGGAAAAAGGGACATATCAACAATCTTTTTTCCAGCATCAGAAATTGAAGATTCCCCAGTAATTTTAGACCCATCATCAAAGCTAGCTACCAGCTGAACATTTTCACAAGTAACGGGAACAACCTGACCTTTGATAGCCAAAATGCTACTGGCTTCTCGAACAGCGCTACCAAAATCCCCCAAAACTCCTGTCATAGCTGCGATAAAAAGATTGCCAAAACTATGTCCTTCAATCTCTCCGCCTTCTCCAAACCGGTATTGAAAAAGCTGCGATAACAAGCTTTCAGAACGAGATAAAGCAACCAGGCAGTTCCTTATATCTCCAGGGGGAAGAATTTGTAATTCTTTTCTAAGGCGTCCAGAAGAGCCGCCATCGTCAGTAACGGTCACAATTGCGGTAAGGTCAATTGGAAGCTCTTTAAGGCCCTTTAAAAGAGAACTAAGACCGGTTCCGCCACCAAGAGCAACCAGTGAAAATTGCTTTTCAATTTCAGTGTTCCTCTTGAAAACAAAATCTTTTAAGCGATCAGAAAGACCGGAATCTTGACTATCAAGCATTCTAAATGCAGTTCTAAGTCCCTTGTAGATCCAAAAAGAACAGAGCAAAAAAGCAGATAAAGCAGAAAAAAGAAGTCCAAGAGGATGAAAGCTTCGAACGGTTTCAATACTTGCGGGGGCAATTACAATAGTTGATAAAGCTGTAAAAATTACTCCGAAACTCATCATAAAAACGCCGATAAAAAGGAACAAAACCCATCTTCTAGCTCTTAATTCGTGGCTAAATCTTCGGCGCAAATAAAGCAGCATTAGAAATCTTCCCTGGTCATCTTTGTCTGAAGCTGCTTTGCAAATTTTTCTGCACTAAGAATTCCCATGCGTCTAAGATAGAAATTCATTGCCGCAGTTTCAATTACTACAGCAAGATTTCGCCCTTCTCTGACAGGGATTGTGGTGCTTGGAACTTCAACTTTTAGAAATTTAACTGTGCGCTTGAGAATTCCCAAACGATCATATTCTTTCAAATCATCCCATTTTTCTAAATGAATGACTAGTTCTACGGGCTTTTCATCTGCAGTAGCAGCGATACCAAACAAAGATTTTATGTCAATGATTCCCAACCCTCTAATTTCCATATGGTGCTGGATCATATCATCGGGGGATCCTACAATCTTGCTATCAGAAATTTTCATGAGCTGAACAGCATCATCAGCTACAAGTCTATGTCCACGTTTAATAAGCTCCAGCGCGCATTCGCTTTTTCCAATGCCAGATGGCCCCATAATGAGGATACCAACGCCATAAACCTCTACAAAAACCCCGTGAACACTTCTTCTCGGGGCAAACCTATTGTGAAGATACCTGGAAAGCTGGTATATAAACTCTCCAGCTCTTTCTCCTGTGCGTAAAAGCGGAATCTCTTTCTGGTTACAAAGCTCAATTAATTCATCAAGAATTAATAGATCATCAGTCACAATTATGCAGGGAATGTTAAAAAAAAGTAGCTGTCTTAATCTAACCTTTCTAACATCAGCGAGTTGCTCGCCAAGATATGCCAGTTCGGTTCTGCCAAGGACTATGAGGCGCTCGTAACCGAAGTGTTCAAAAAAACCTGCCAGCTCAAGACCGGGACGATGAACTTCCGATGAGATTATCTTCCGGTCAAGCCCTTTTTCTCCGGCAATAACAGATAAGCCCTGATCTTTTACTATTTCTCTGACAAGGACTAGAGCCATTTTTAGTACAACCCCTTCGCCGTAGCTAAATGATTAATCAAGTGGAAGTATAACACAATTTGTACCCTTTAAACCTAAAGAAGTCCTTATCAAATGTAATTTTAAATTTAGCTATTTACGGTGTTTGCAGTTTCAGGATTATCTTTCTGTATAGGAGCTTCTTCTTTGTATGGCCAGATAAAGCCCCTTATGATAATTCCAACTCCAATACAGATGAAAACCATTGAAATATACTGATTAGATGTGAGTCCATATGCCGCAATGGGATTCAATCTGATAAACTCTACCAGAAGCCTTGAAAGTCCAAACCAACAAACAAAAAAACCAAGACGTTTTCCTGCTCCGATCTTCCAGATTGGAAGTAACAAAATACCAGCCAGAATGACGTTAGAAATTGATTCATATATAGGGGTCGGGTGAACACAAATATCATTTGGGATACTTTCCCCAGGAAAAATCTCGGCGAATTTAGAAACCAAGAGAGCATTTTTGGCCGCTAATGTGGAAACCAAACCATTTGGAAAATGCATCCCCCAAGCCACCTTTGTCGGAATTCCATAACACCCATCTCCTGAAGTAATGCATCCAAGTCGACCAACAGCATAACCCAGGGATAATCCGGGAGCGCACATGTCTGCTGCTTTAAAGAATTTTATTCCAGCATACTTAACTCTTAAAGTACAAAGAATAAAAGCCAGGATGTATCCGCCAAGAACAGAAAAACCCGTGGTTGAAAAAATCATTGAAGATGGAGAGGCCAGGAAATCTGAAAAGTTCTCAAAAATAAAAAGAAGCCTTGATCCAACCATTCCGCCAAAAACAATTAGAAAGTAGATATCCCAGGCGATCTCTACATCAAAACCGCCCTTTTTAAACTCTCGATTAATCAGCCAGATTCCAGTTAAAAAACCTAGAGCAAGCAGGACACCATAGGAGCCAATTTTTAATGGGCCTAGTTCAAATAATATTGGACACATGGCTGCAAGATATCATATTCCTAAAAAATCCTAAACATAAAAAAGGCTGCCAAATCTAAATTGGCAGCCTTTCTTTATCAATACTATTTTCTGTGAACTAAAACTCCCATAACCTTTCGGTCATCAAGTGTTCTAACTTCTATTTCTGTCCCAGCTTTTACTTCAACGTCTTTTCCTTTAATAAAAGCTCCACCAGCAATCCCAATCGGGCCAAGCACTACATAACCAAGTGTAGAAGCGCCAACTGCCATTCCAAGTTTTTTGCGATTAAACCTCTCCTGACCAGCATCTGCGACTTCTACCGGCAATGAAGTTGAATCCATACTTTCAATTTTACCAATTTCAAGGTTTATGTATCCCGTTCTACCAAATCGGCCACCACGTCTAACACTAGCGACAGAACCACTTATTATGCCGCCTTTAGCCATGGCAAGGATATTATTGTCAATAAACAAATCTTCAGACAGAGAAAATTGAACAATATCGCCCTTTTTAGCTTTTCTACTGGAAAGAGAATCGATAAGTTTCAGCTTAACCCTTGTTCCCTGAGCTACAGTAACCTGCTGCTGATGAATTTTTCCGTTGTCAATTGTAAGATGAACCAGCTGTTCAAGGCGAAAGGCCATTGGTTCCAACGATACATTTCCAATTACCTGCTTATCCAGTTCAGCTAATCTGGTTTCAAGATTTCCAAGCCCTGTTTTGTTGAACAAGCGCCATTCAAGAAAGTTCAATTTCATATCAACAGATGGAGAGTCAATACTACCTTTAAACAATAAGTCGTGGAGATAATCAGCCTTTTCGGAAGCTTTCTGACCTGTGCTGCGCCCGAACAAATCTTCTTCTACCTGTCGTAATCTGTTATCCTCTGAGCCGGACTGAGGGCTACCATAAATGTAGCGTTCAATTTTGGCTATCTTTTTGGCCATGTCCTTAGAAATTTCGTCAGCAAAAGCAGGGCATGCAAAAATAATCAATGAAAGCAGGATAAAAAGTTTAGCTTTAAGTTTCATGATTTTGCCTCCTATAATTATTTACTTTTTAGGGTCTTCTTTTTTCTTTTCTTTCTTCTTCAAAATGCCATTAGACTCTTCAACAGGTTTAAAAACAACATAAATTTCTTTTGAAGAATCTGGATTATCAGAGATTTCCTTACAAAATCTCGCAAAAATTTCAGCTTCAGCCTGGGCAACACTAACATCTCTCCTGGCCATTTCTGGGACCTTACCATCAACTACCATAAGCTTTTGTTCATCGACATCCTTGTATGCTGCTCTAATGTCCTGAACAAATCTTACAACAGGCCTGCTGAATCTTGAAGGAGACGGGACCATTGCTTCCTGGAATAAGAGAAAACCTTTTTCATCAAAAAATCTTGGAAACAAGGATGGCTCAAAGTTGCTGTTTCTAAGATCAACAACAATACGATCCAAATCTGGTGCATCTTTGTTTTCTTTTACTCTTAACCCGGAAGTCCATGATGCCAGGAAGCTAGAAGGCTTCATAGGTTCTGGTCTCAGCGCTGCCAAATAAAGTGCAGATCTGATACTTAGCTTTCCATTGAAAGGAACATCAAGTCTGCAACGTAACAAGCCGCTGGCATCAACCTCATAGAAGGTTTTGGGAGCAGATAATAAAACCATTCCAAGTCTGTCTTTCAAAGCTGCATTGGTCTGGAACACGTGCCTTACCAGCTTTCCTTCCATGAGAGGAAGATCAAGGATTTGATCATATGCGTGGTGCAAAGAATCCATCCAGGCTCTGGATCGCTCTTCATCAATAGAAGAGTCCTTTTCCCATGGCATACCAGCCAATCCATAGACGCTGACGGTCTGATTAATAAAAATCTCCGGGTCGATAACAGGCTCCGCCCGCACGAGGCAGGCGGAGAAAATTATTGATAAAATTGTAAGTAGTTTAAGGCGCCTTAACATGGCCCTATATCTCCTATTAATCAAAGGTAACATGAGCTCCTACATAGTGCTCTCGAACCGCTTCGCCATCATAGTAGGCATAATCCATTCTAACATTCGGCAACAACTGCATGCCGAATCCCAGAGTAAGGGTTCCGTTTAAAGTCCCCATTCTCATCGTCAAGTCGTTTTCGATAAACTTCTTTTCGACACCTAGTCTGTATTGCTGCTCAGTAGTCTTAGATGAATTTGTTATGTTAATAGCATCTGCTGCAAGCTTGGTTCCCTTGGTAATTTCTACCGCTGCACCAAAGTTTAAGCTAACACCGTCTCTGCTGGTATTTGTTCCGTCAACATTTTCAATTAGGTTGTCAACAGTCATACCACCAGTAATTCTGTCATTGTAATGATACATAAGTCCAACACCCATAGATTGAGAATCGCGTTTACTATGTTGTTGTAAGCTCTTAATGTATCTATCAACACTTTTCATTCGAAATTTGATACCGCCATAAAGCTGCTCACGAGCCAGCATTCTTCTTGCTATTGGAAATCTTGTTCCAAAACCAAGCTGGAGATCCTTTGTAGATCTTCTAACACCTTTAAACTCTCCACCCACAAGGTCTCCAAAAGCTTCGGAACGGTTATCTTCTGTGTAAGAAACGCCGTAGCTATATTTTGGCCTTCTTGGAAGTGGTTCTTCAAGAATGTTATGTTCCAGGTAATCTGTAATAGAGAATTTATCTTCCACTTTATCTTCGTAAATATGCCCTGTAAAGGCTGCGCTGGTCCAATCGAAGATATCTCGCTCGTTCACTTTTGCTTGAATAGAAGCTTCTCGGCCCTGAATCTGAGACAACCCAGCCGGATTGTAATATGTTGCAGATTCATCATCTGAAAGGCCAATAAAAGCACCACCCATGCCTCTTGAACGCGCTGACTGCGCAAATAAACTGAAAGATGAAACGACAAGAAAAAATGTCATAAACAGCAGTATTGCTGCCTTTCGTTGGTGGGATTGTCGATTCATGAGTGGCCTCCTTGAATTTGCTATTTCTGGTGCTTTATTTCTAATCGTCATTTTGTTAGTAAAAACTGAGAATTCAATTTAAATTTTCTATTTTTTCTTTACTGGCATAAAACCAGCGGGAAGTTTTGGCATTGGTTTGAACCCAGGCAGATCAGAGTCTGGCGTTACCGGTTCAAGCGGCACAAACCCGGCGGGCGTATTTCCCGAGCGAATAACTGGAGCGGGAAGTTTTGCTGGTGTAACTGCAGGCTTGGGAAAATCCATAGGATTAGCAACAGGTCGCTTCATAGTCACAGGACTCTGTCTTTTTCCATCTTTGTAAACAAATGGAACAGAAGCATAAATGATGTTCTCGCGGTAAGGATGGGTCTTGAACTTACGCAAGAGTTCATACTGACTTTCACCTTCTGGAACAATCATATCAATTATTGGAGGGTCACCATAAGTATCATGGCCGCCACCAAAATCTTTCGCAGTTGGAAACGCCTTAACGTCTCTATTCAAAAGCCTATTTGGGGAAACAATGTTATAGAATCCCATCGCAAAACACTGAAAACCAGAGTTAGCAGTAACCCCAGGAAGCTTTTTCTTACTTATTTTTACGATAATTTTGTCTCTCTGAATATAAACGTAATCTGGATAAATTATGTCTTCGATTCTATTCTGAAAGTCCAGCTCATCAGTTTTGTTTCTCAAAGCTTCAAACACACTATATTCAGATAAAGGCGAGACAAGAATTACTTTTTCCCATCCCATATTGTCAGAGAATTTAACGTCGCGGCCCGGAAGAGCTTCTGAGTATCCAGAGTTTACTCTGCCATCTGCGTCAACGTAAATGTCCCAAAGATTTGCTACAAACCCCTGTTCTTCGCTTTTTCTGGTATCAGGCCATTCTCTCATAATGTAATTTCTCATTTGAATTACAAAAGTGAAAATACCATCCTCATCATAAACACTGAAATGCTTAATATCAAAAGTTCCCCGACGCATTCTTTTATCGCCAGGATATCGATAGTACCCCGGCCCCTTGTCGTCTCCGATATTGTCTTTAATGCTTATTAGAGTTCCAACGTCAGACCTGTAATCAGCCGGTGAATTACCAGCCAAGGATGCTGTAGCGGATATCAGGGTTAACATGGCAGCAAATAAAGCTGCCAAAGGTTTATTGATCTTTGTTTTCATATTACTTCACCAGAATAATCGAGTATTCTGAGTCCCCTGATTCCTGATAAGGATCTTTAACCTGATTGGTGGTTGTAATATTGAATGCATACTTATGATAACCAGGTGCCACACCCGTAAAGAGTCTAGTGTAAACTCCATCACCAGCGACTTCATCGCCATTGGTTCCATCATCATAAAGTTGCTGCGGCTGCCAATTTGTAAAATCAGCAACAGCTGTTGGATTCTCAGCTTCAGAGAAATCAGACTTAATTATCATAAGTCTGGCTTCGCCGCTTTTCTTTGCAGAAAGGGCAGTTACAGGCACATCATAAACAGGCACTGTGCTGAGATCGACAGGAATACTTCTCATGTGGAAACTTGGGCTTCTGAATACCAGGTATTCTTTACCGTTTCCTTCCATGGACATATTATAAGCGCCATCACTATCAAGATTGATTGATCTGGAACCTTTCTTGGTTGAAAGCTTAACTTCTGAATAATTCACACCTGTGAGATCACTTGTTACAGTTCCTCTAGCCAGCTTAAGTGTGGCAGCCGGAATAGTAATCTCAGAAGTAGAGTTTCTATACCCTTCGCGATGAGGGTCTTTTTCATCGCTGGTTGTATCGTCCTTTTTGGTCACTTTTAATTTGTAAAGCTGGGAGCCAGTAATCAAATTGGTTGATCTAAGAGTAAAAATGCCATCATCGGCAAGTTTATCTCCATGAGTTCCGTCGTCATACATAGGGTATGTTTCCTCTGACCATGTTGGTTCAGTTGGCATTAAAGCGACAGACTTCATATCAGGAAAATCAACATTAGAGGCAATCCATAATGCTTCTCCAACGATTTTTTCATCTAGAGTAATTGTTGGAGCTGTAACCGTTTCTTCCATAACAGCATCAACCCAGGTGTAATTAACGTCAAAGTCTCTACCTCTGGCAACCAAAAGAAATCGACCAGATTTTCGCAGTTCAATTGAGAATTTGCCTTCTCCGTCTGCGTAAGCACTTGCGTCTTCTTCGCCGGCAATAGTTACTTTTACGCCAAGAGCTATTTTTCCAGCAGGGACCGCAATCTGTCCTGTAATAGTTGAAACTGGAATAACCAAAGCTTCCTGAACACATCCAGTTGTAACGATTGCGCATACAGTTATTAACAGTGCCAGTAATTTTTTCTTCATAATTGCGTTCCTAGAAATTTGTTTTTGCCTCGAACACGAACATCTTTTGCGTGCTTATATCTTTTTTGTCTCTTCCGTTATCGTAGCTGGAAACATCCCAGCGCCATTCGTCTGGATAGTCATAACCAAATTTGAATTTGATTGTTGCATCTTTACTCACATCATAAATGAGTTCGCCATACATGTTTTCTCTATCAACAGTATCTGTATTACCATCTTTGAAGTCGATTACACCTCTTGAGTAGAAAGCTCTTCCTCGGAACTTATTGGTAAAGTTCTTTTTCAACTCAGCAATAATGGCATTTGCAAGACTGGAATTTCCTCCATCTTTGCTATCTTCATAGTCAACATGCTGAACTCCGCCAGTAAAACTTGTTGTAGGCGTGAAGTTGTAAGTTGCTTCGCCAATGTAATCAACCCTCGTGTTTTCCTGTGGTGCAGCAGCCCATCTAACCTGGTGCTCCACACTACCCTTTGCAAAAACTCTAGGATTTATGTCGGAGTTAACTTCAAAATAGCCAACTCTTTCATTGTATTTATAAGTGTTTCCATCAACCTCGTCTAACTTATCATGGTCAGTGTAAACATTTATCTTACCCTTGGTGCTAACCGAGTCATTCAGCTTGAGATTTATCTCAATAGTATTATCAATCGAACCGCTTTCATTTGCTAGCGCATCCCACTTTTGTGAGAAGTCATACTTGACCGTGGTATTGTCGGTAAAATCCGACAAAATCTGGAAAGTAAATTTGCGACCAGAAAGTCCATCGGTGTCGTTTGGTGCATTAGGATCAACTTCCCAGGTTTTTGAGAGGTAAGTTGCTTCCATAGAAAGATTGTTTGCTATGGCCAAAAGCTTGTTACCAAAGTCATAGTTCATTGAGAATCTGGTAAGTTTTTCACCTAGAAAGTCTTTTCTACCGTAGTTGCTATCACACTTATGATTCTTTGGATAATCAGAGTCGTCTCCCAGATCAACATCATAAGCCCAAACAGGGGCCATCAATGCTCTAAAATCCTTACCAAAGTCATAATGTTTAACGGTTCCAGTGAAACCGCCATTTTGGATGCTGATATCAAACTTCGTTCCTTCATCTCCAAGACTCTTGTCTTTACCATCAGCTGTATCTTTGTGGTAGTCAGTTGATGTTAAGAATTCTGCAGTAGCCTGAACTTTACCAATTCTGTCAGTAGAGTAATTCATATCTACACCGCGAACAGCATTGGAGTTCCCGCGAACCTTGTAGTCGTTTATTTTTTCAGCAAATGTTGTTCCAACAGAAAAATCATCTTCGCTGAATTTTGAAGGAAGTTTCCATACAGCGCGACCACTAATAATTTCATGCTCACTACTAAGGCTATTGTTGAGGTCGTTTTTCAGAATTGATCCCTGATATGAGAGACCGCCTTCTGAACCAGAGATTTCCACACCCTGGTATGGATCAACGATATCTGTATCTTCAGATAACATATTTAAAGGATCATCTAATCCAGTGATTGATTCTCCAGCAAATACACGAACTTTCATGGACTTGGCTTTGCTTACAAAATGCAATTTGTTGCTCTGAACATATCTTTCGTAATTAATCTTGTAAACATAATCATCAATATTATCAAACGGGTTCGTTTTACCATCGTTGCCTGAATCGTTGTATTGGATTTTATTCCAGTTGTAGCCCTTCATAAAACCAACCAGTTCGTAGAAAACTTCCAGTTTTTCATCAAGTGGTTTACCTGTGAAACGCAAATACATCTGTTGATAGAAAGTTACCAACCCAGGATCCGTAAATTTCTGATCCTTTTTACCCCATTCGTTAACTGTTACAGTTGATGGTTCAATTATGTATTGTCCGCGTCCACGATAGAAACCAGAAATACTGACTTTAGGAATTCTATTCTCCAGGTCTCTGTATTTATTTTCATTATCGGTCATTCGACGTTCGAGGGTATCAACACGAACATCCAATAAACCAAGTTCATCTCTAAATTCTTTAGTAAGCCTTCCAAGTGCAGCTCTTTCTTCTTCAGTGGCAGCATCAAGAGTAGCTTTCTTTTCTTCCATTCGTCTGAGGATTCTGGCAAGCATTAGAGCAACATCGTAACGAGTTGTTACTTTTCTGCCTTTAAAGGTTCCATCTGGATACCCTTCCATATAGCCCTGACTGATGAGAAAATCGACATCAGAATAAGCCCAGTGATCTTTAGGAAGATCCTGGAAGGACGCCGATTGTGCCAGAAGGAGCCCAGGCAGCAACAAGCACAAAAGTATTGCCACTAGTGGCAAGAACTGTTTAAATCTGCTGTTAATCTTTGTTTGCCTCATTCTTTTCTGTTCTATTCTCTTGATTTTGGAATGCTTCTGTTCCTTTATCGGCAAGATTTATTAGTTAACTGAGCCAAAAGAAAAAATTTATGCACCGAATCTGTTATACTGTTCTGTATGCAAGGCTCTGAAGCGTTTTCAAAAAGATTATTTTATTTTTCAAGCCATCTTACAGCTCCAGCCGTAGGAGTAATTTTCCTTCTTAGTTTCATAATCAGTTCACAAACTGAAGTTTTAAAGCTTCCAAAACCTGCTTTTACAGTGCTGGTTCTGTTTATTCTTTTTCTTGGGATATGCAAAGCGTCCTATATACTGTCCAATTTAATCCTGGATAAAAAGAAATTGTTTTACCCTACCGTTAAACTATGGCTTTACCCCAGTATTGGCTTTCTCTTTATAATTTTATCTTCATCTTCCATATTGACATTGTCCAGTAAGATTCTTGGAAGAGGTTTTTGGAGTGGTTTTCTCGGCTTAACCTCACAAAACACCACTTCTCTCTTCTCTGCCAGCTTTTTTTCAATGACTGCCTACATAAGCTTGCAGTTCTTTATATCAATGGCTTACTCAATAAAATACATCTTTGATGTTTCCAGATCACATTTTAGACTGCTTTTTGAAGAGGTTGCTGAAGAGGAGGAGGATCCTAAGAGCAAAATTGATAAAATGCTCAATGAGATTCAGTTTGAAAACGATCATTTTCAGGAACTTAGAAAGAAAGCCTCAATAGTAAATAGAAAAGCCCTGCTTTTATTTTTCATCTTGAGCACATCAATCGGAATTTACATTTTATTCTTTAAACCAGAATTGATCCTGTTTTATCGTGCTGAAATTCAGTTAAAAACATATTCTCAGCCAGAATCTGCACTCAAAACCTTTGACCATCTTTTAATCAGGTATCCAAACTACAAATTTGCAGACACAGTTAGTTTCAGAAGAAATTGGATTCTTGATAGGAGACTCAAAAAATACAACGAAGCCAGCAAAGGCTACATCAATTTCATAAACAGGTTTGGCTTTTCAAATGTTTGGTCTGATGAAGTTACAGCAGGCCTGGCAAGGATCTATATTGATAAGCTCGGGGATTTAGAGTCAGGAAAAAAATGGGCCGAGATCTACCTGAAAAACTACCCTGAAGGAGTAATGGCTCCTCACATGTATCTTTATCTCATAAGAGTTTTGCAAAAACAAAAAAAATCAGCTGAATGTAAAAAGCTTGAAAAAGAAGCTTTAAGAAAGTTTGGTGGGAAAGAAATTCAAATAATAAATATCGAAGACAAGCTCATTGAATTTGTTCTTTTTAATGACGCCCTCAAAACAAATAATTACATTTCAAAATTTCAGTAGCAATTAAAAAGTCTTTCTAATTCCCCGGTAAAACAAGCTTTTGCGATGCCAAGCCCTCTCTTTGTAGAATGAGTTTTTTTCCCCTTCAATCTAAGTTCTTCCAGAAAAACCTCATCTGTAACAACACCAATTATAAATTTTCGTCCATTTTTTTCTATAAAAACAGGAGACCCACTATATCCCTGAAACACCTCAAAATCGACCATGTAACTTTTTAATCCAGAAGACTGAGCTTCAACAAAACTGGCGATAATACCAGATCTCAAAATGGGGAAGCCTTCACTACTAGATTCACAGCCATAAGGGAATCCAGCGACAAAAACCTTATCTCCGGGGGATAAAGAAAGACTGGAAAAATCCGAATCTCGAGCTATTTCGCTTCTTTCCAGAGTAGAAATGGTCATATCATCTGGGAGCTCAACCTTAATCAGCGCCAGATCTGAGCCTTCAGAGCAAATCCAATACCTTCTACTCCCATCCCTGATTTGTATCCGGCATTGGAATTTAACAAATCCATTTGTGGTCTTTTTTCTTAGATTCAGGCGGGCAAAATTCCCATTAATTTGCTCTATTACATGAGCTGCGGTAACAAGAAACTTTTTCTTTCCATTCCCTGATTTGCTCGAAATCAAGAAGCAGGTTCCCGATATGGGCTCACCGTTCTTTGCTTTTCCTTCAAGTTTATAAACCGAGTACATAACAGATGAGCAAATATCATCTGCGAGCAAAACAGAAAATTTACTTAAAAAAACTACAATAAAAACGGAAACCCAAAACAGAAACCTGCCACTACTTAACAAACTTTACCCTTTAAGCTATTTCAAGTTTGATTGAGGTATTATTAATAAGATTATCCGCAACCGGACAGCGCTTTTCAACTTCCTCGAAAAACTCTTTCTTTTCTGAATCACTTATATCAGCATCAAGATGTGCTTTAATTGTGATTGTTTGAAATCCAGATCTAATTTCTGGGTTCTTACCCATCAGGCCGTCTGGATCAAGTTCACCAGATATTTCAACCTTAAAATCATTTATTTTAATTCGTTTTTTGGCTGCCACCATTTTGCCAAGGGTAATCATACAACCTGCAAGCGCTGTTAAGAAATATTCTAACGGATTTGCACCAGCGTCGCTCCCACCAGCTGCAGATGGCTGGTCTACAACTATGATATGATTTCCAGCTTTTACTTCAATTTTAAAACCTTCAACAAGCTTAGACTCAATTTTTACTATTTTCTTCCCCATGTTTGCCTCCAAATTCTTAAATAAAGAATTTACTTATGATAGAGTTCGCAAATGCAATGCCCTTTTCAGAGAGTATTACGTTTTGGTTTACTTTTATAAGATTACCACTTTCCAGCTCTATATCAAGGGTCTTTAAAAATTCTTCTGTCAGATTTCCAAATCTTTTTTTCAATAAATCAATATTTAATCCCTCGTTCAGCAGCCTTAGTCTAAGCATAATAAATTCATTCTTTAGATCGATTTCTGACAGTTGTTCGATTTCCTGATTTTCGAAAGTCGCCCAGTCTAACAAATTGGCTGGGTTTGAAATTCTTTTCATATCTAAAGTTGCGACCCCAGAAGGCCCTAATGCGAAATAATTCTGATTCAGCCAATAGCCTAAATTGTGTTTGCACTCAAAACCAGGTTTTGCATAATTTGAAATCTCATAATGTGAAAATCCAAGATCTTTTAATACATGTCTGACTTCATAAAGTTCTTCAGGGCCAACATTGTCTGGGTCTGGAAGCTCATCATTTAAAACTCGCTTCTCCATGACACTCTCAGGCTCCAACGTTAAAAAATATGCTGAAATATGCCTGGCAGGAAATTTGATCAAAAAATCCGCCAACTCAGGGGCCAGGGTTTTGCAGCCTGGAACCCCCATTATGAAATCAAAAGAGAAATTCTCAAAATGCATACAAATGGTTTCAGCGGCTCGGTAAACATCATCTAATCTAGCTCTTCTTCCAAGAAGAGTTAATTCTTTATCTGAAAGTCTTTGAATTCCCATGCTAATTCTAATATTGGGAATCTGCTTCAGTAAAATAGCCCAATTTTTATCAAATGTTTCTGGATTGGTTTCGATAGTAAATTCTTGAATTTCTGAAAAGTCGATGTGAGTCTGAAGTTTTTTAACTATCCTGTTAAATCTCTCAAAACCTATACATGTAGGATTTCCGCCACCAATAAAAATAGTGTTAACTTTAAATTTGCCCTTATTCGAAAAAGTGCGTTCAATTTCTTCTTCCAGTTTTGCAACAAAGAAATCTATCTCATTCTGATTTGCAGCTATTGAATAAAAGCCGCAATAATCGCACTTTTGGACACAAAAAGGGATATGAATATAAAGTCCTGGAACAGTATTTTTCATTTTTATCTTCTTTATCTTTTCAATTTTGCTGTTTTACCTTAAAACGCTTTCTGACTGTTGCAACAAGTACATTGTCAGCTTCACGAGAAACGAAAAACAATGGAGAATAACCAAACCGAGCGATTTGCAAAAAGAATAGCCACAAGAAAATTATAGTTACGACAAAGTTTGGCCAGGCATTAATTTGCCATTGTCCCGCCCACGATAGCCCCAGGTCACTTAAGGGAAATAAATATTGAATAGGCCATTGAAAACCATCAGGCCCCCTTGCTCCAATAAAATCACAAACCAGATGCAAGTGAAAAATACAAAAAAACAATAAAGCACTTTTTAACTTTTCTTTTGAAAAGATATAGGCAAAAATGGTTAGAACTAGACAGAAAAAAATATTATGCCCCCAAACATGATGATACCTTGAAAATAATTCTGCCTCACCACCAGAAAAAACGTCAAAAACGACTCCCAAAGCATCCAGATCTGGAGCTACTGAAGCAAAAGTCAGCAAAGCAACATCTCTTTTCTCAACAGCATATCTCTGGCCAGCTACCCATCCTATCAAACCGTGTGTAATAATATTCATAGCCTTAACTTTGATCCAATTTTGGGTCTATGGTACCATAGGAATCAATTTCTGGGTACAAGTGGAGAAAAAAATGATTTTTGAACAAGTCAGCGTTGGGAAAATGTCCAACTACTCTTATATAGTTGCGGAAAAAGCCGGCGGGGAAGGTTTTATTATTGACCCTGCTTTCGATGTGGAAAAGCTAATGCAAACTATCAAAAAGCATTCTTTGAACTTAACCAAAATCATCCTGACTCATCATCACTTTGACCATATAAATGCTGCAGCAGGTATAAAAGCAAGAACTGGAGCAAAAATTGTATGTCATCCTGAAACAGAAAAGCTTGTAAAAGGTGAATTTCCAGTTGATGAGTTTCTCGAAGACGGCGACATTTTTACAATAGAGGAAAAGATAGAAGTAAGCGTAATTCACACCCCTGGACATGCGCCAGGCGGAATTTGCTTAAAAATAGCAAATACTCACTTGATTACAGGCGACACTTTATTCATTGGAGATTGCGGCAGGGCTGACCTTCCAGGTGGTAATGCTGAGACCCTTTACAACAGTTTGCAAAAGATAAAAAAGCTACCAGGATCTCTTATCGTCTTCCCTGGACACAATTACGGCCCTTATCCATCCAGAACTCTAAAAGAAGAGATAGAAACAAACCCCACATTGCTCGCAACCCTGAAAGAGTTCACCGGGAATTAATTTAGCCTACCATTGATAAGCAGCACCTTGTTTTAGGGCCCAATAAGCCGCATCTTTCCAGCCCTGTTCAAATTCAGTTTCGGTCAGGCCGAAAATTCCTTTTAGCGAATCTGCAAAAGTAACCCCTGCGCTAACTTGCTCAATCATTTTCATCACTGCCCTACAGCCTTTATCAAGACTACCTGCCTTTTTAACAAGAAAAGCAGTCATAAGATAAGCCTGAGCAATGGCGGTGTCTAGAACTGCAGGGGAAGAGTAGCCCTCTGCAAAAATGCTATTCATCATCTTTTCAGAAGTAAACTTCGCCAATTTATCACTTATGCTTTTATTGGCAATTAAAAGCCTATATCTAATTGCACTGCTTCGGCCGGCAACCAATTCTGCAAGTCCCATCTGCAACCACGCACTCTTTTCAGGGTTTTCCCTTGCTTTTGGAATAATGGCCTGGATAATCAATTGTATCAATTCTCGACCAAGCACCTGTGCGGGGTAATCTTCAATCAATGCCCCAACTTCGTCTTCTCCAATTGCCTCAAAGCCAGTTAGTATAATGCTTCTCAAAACCTCAGAGTCAAAGTAGTTTGAAGTAACGGTGATGCTTTTATTTTGTGGTTCGTAAAGGGCTATTGTCGGTCCCATTCCTTCTGCAGAAACAAGATTAATAAACACTGGCCCAGAAACTGTCCCTAAAAATGCTGCGGCTTTCTTGTAAAGTTTAGATAGCTCGGCAAACAAAAGATTTCTAGCTGATTCATCAATATTTGGGGCCAATTTTATTTGGAAAATACTTTCCGGGTTTGCCTGAGGCGTATCTGTTGATCCTGCCACATTGCTGTTAGCCTGTGCCGATTGAACATTCTTTTTCTCAGGAACCGTTCTCGCGGTATATCCTTTAATTCCAGCCTTAGCAAGTCGATTATTAATCAATGCTGCAAGGTGAGGGTCATCAGTAATTGCAGGGAAACCCGACAAAAACTGAAGAATTCCAAGTCTATTTGGATTTTGTTTAAACCCTTTATTCAGCCAGGAAATCGCTCCTCTATTATCACCTGTTTTGAACGAGTAGAGTGCTTCAAGATAGCAAACCATACTTTTTTCCTGAACCCTTTTTTTCCACTCATCCATTGCTGATCTTGCTTCAATAATTTTGTCTGTCATCAGCAACAGGGAAATGTATATAGGGTATGCTTCAGGATCAGTAAAAGGACGATTGTTAAGTGATTCATTTAAGATCAAATTTACTTCATTGATTCTTCCAGCCTGGAGAGCAAATAAACCAGCCGTAAGATTTACAGAAGGCATATTATACCCACGTTTATAAGCATTATTTAATCTTTTTGAAGCCTTCTCTGGTTGATTCCTCTGTAAAAGATACTCAATCCACAAAAGGTCTATTTCCGGGTTGCCAGGGTCTCTTTTTCCCGCTTCCTGCAAAGCTATACCGGCTTCTTTTATCTGGTGAATATCCAGCATAATTCTGGATTTAATAATGTAGCCATCTGGGGACTCAGGAAAAGCCTTTGAAAATCTATCAACAAGTCCCAAGGCCTTTTTCCATTTATCTAAATCATATAAAGCTCTGAAATAAGAGGTTGAAGATGATCCAACATGAGTATCAGTAATCATTGCTTTTACAAAGAGCAACAGCGGGTGAAAGGGAGCTTTTTCAAGTCCTTGCTCTGCAAGCTGCAAAGCATCTCTATTTCTCCCAAGATACCAGGCACATAAAGCTGTCAATCCGGCTCCATCAGGGCCGGGATATTTTTTTTCATATTCTTCGCTTAAGGCCAGAGCAAGATATATTTGCCCTCTGGCCAAAGAAGTCATAATACTCCCAAAATGTAATTTAGGGCTTACCAACCTTTTTAAAATTTCAGGTATTTTTTCGGAAATAACAGTAAAATGATCTGCCAATTTAGTTGGCTCTACCGGAATCGGCCGAGGATGTGCAGGAAGCCTTGAAAGGTATTTTCTCGCAACCTTATTGTTTAAACTTAAATTTAAAGAGCGTCTAAACCATTCCGAAGCAATCAATGGTTGCTTTGCCTGGACTTCAATTACTCCCAAAAGGTTCAGCAGGTTTTTGCTACGATTACCATCAAAAAAGAGTCGCATGGCAAAAAGCCTTGCTTCATCAAGTCTTCCCGATGCAAGAGCTTTCCTGGATAAATCGTACAACTGCTTTGGAGTGTGAAGATTCGGACTACGAAATGCTTCTTCTGGAGATGGGCCTACTTGTCTTTCTTCCGCAAACAAAGAAAATTGGCAAATTCCAGAAAATACAAAAATTATTAATAATAGTTTAAGCGAACTTTTTCTAACCATAGGAAAATTATAACAGTCACATTAATTTCAGCCAAGAATTAACATTCATCACTTTTCAAATTTAATTTTTTTTGTTATGTTTAAGGTACAAACCGTACAAAACAAAAATATAAAAGAGGTATTGTTTTGTTTGAAACTGTCGCGTCAGTTATCGGCTTGATTGTTGTTTTCGTGCTTTTTGTAGATGTAATACCTGCTCTGATCGTTCACAAAATAAAAACTAAAAGAATCGAAAACGCCTGATCGGGTCTAAATCGTCCTAACAGGAACCAGTTTTTCTGGTATTTTTCTTGTGCCAGAAAAACCTTAGTTTGCTCCGAAAATTTTCAGTGCTTTTAAAGTTATAAAATAGCAGACGCCCATCGTTAATGAAGAAACAGCCAGACTTAAATAAAAATTTTGGCCTGCCTTTAAAAGCAGAGGAAATACAACAAACAATACTAACGACGGTATTATCATCCATAAAATGCTGTTAGAAAGAGCGCAAACCGCTTCAATGTTTTTTGTGTCCAAATATAGCCAGATCATGGCAAGAACTGAAACTATAGGCAATGAAGCCAGAATACCCCCAAAAAGCGAATATTTTTTTGAAACTTCTGATACAGCCACAATAGTAAAAGCAGAAACAAATAGTTTTAAAAAGTAGTAAAGCATAGCTTTTTCCTTTCTACTGAATCAAACCATCATTTTCAGCATTTGATTTAACTCATTTAAGGCCTTTTCTGAGTCACCATTTTTAACAGAGTCAACAATGCAATGTTGTAAGTGATCTTCGAAAACAATCTTTCTTGCCTTTATAAAAGCAGCAATGACAGCGCTCATTTGCTGGAGAATTTCAGGACAAGGCTTTTCGTTTTCGAGCATTTTAATTACTGATGCCATGTGCCCGTTAGCACGTTTAAGTCTTTGAATAACAGCTTTGTGGGATTCGTGATGATGGCTCAAGCGTATTTCCTCCGACAGATAAATTAATTTTCACACAATCCTATCCTGGGGGATAGGTTAGTGTCCAGTGCTTTTATTTTTTGATTATTGTTGGGAATTCAAAGCAAATAAAAAAAGGATCGCCAATTAATTGGCGATCCTATCTTAATGTTTTAAATAAAATTTATTTAACTACAAAGCTAATCATTCTTTTAGGAACAAAAATAAATTTTACAATTTCTTTTCCTTCAAGATGCTTTTGAACTTTTTCGCTTTTTAGAGCTTCTGCTTTTGCCGTTTCTTTATCGACATCCGCAGGGAAAGTAAGCTGATCTCTAAGTTTACCGTTTACCTGCACAGGAAGTGTTACCGTTGATTCAACGAGAGCCTTTTCATCCCATGTTGGCCATTCCTGTTTGTGAACAGATCCTTTAAACTTAAGTTCTTCCCAGAGCTCTTCTGCCAAAAATGGTGTAATTGGAGCAAGTAGTTTTAACAAGGCTTCAGTTGCCTCTCTCCAAAGAGTAGTATTAGCAAGATCAGTCTTTTTGGCAGCTTCTATCATAGCATTGGTAAATTCCATAAGTCTGGCAACTGCAGTGTTAAAGCTAAAATTATCGATGTCATGAGAAACAGACTTAATTGTTCTATGCATTATTCGTTTAAGATCATCGGCTTTTTCGCCTTCAGCCTTGGCTGATCCACCTGGTCTAGAGCTTAATAGTTCATAAACACGATTTACAAACCTATGCATACCGCGAACACCTTCATCTGACCATGAAACTTCGAGTTCGAAAGTTCCCAGGAAAAGAATAAAAGCTCTCAACGTATCTGCACCGTATTTATCAACCATTTCATCAGGAGTAATAACATTGCCTTTTGACTTACTCATTTTAGTACCGTCAGCAGCGAGCATCATTCCCTGGTTTCTTAGCTTCATAAATGGTTCTGAAAATGGAACAAGGCCTTCATCATGCATAACCTTAGTCCAGAACCTTGCATAGAGAAGATGCATTACCGCATGTTCAGCTCCGCCAACATACAAGTCTACCGGCAACCAATACTTGCCGTTCTCTTTATCAAATGGTGCTGTATCAAGCTTTGAATCAATAAAACGAAGGAAATACCATGATGAGCAGGCAAACCCATCCATAGTGTCTGTTTCACGCCGGGCTTCTTTTCCGCATTTCGGACAATCAGTTTTAACCCATTCATGAATGTTAGCCAAAGGTGACTTACCATCAGTTCCAGGTTTAAATTCACTAATTTCAGGGAGCTTAACAGGTAGTTGATCGTCTGGAACCGGAACAGCTCCGCAGCTATCACAATGAATTATAGGTATTGGGGCTCCCCAATATCTTTGTCTTGAAATAAGCCAATCTCTAAGTTTGTAATTAATCCTTTTCTTTCCAAAGCCTTTTTCTTCGGCTTCTTCTATCATTTTTTCAATGGCCTTTTCACTGGTAAGCCCATCGTAATTTCCGGAATTAATCAACAAGCCATACTCAGTATAGGCCTCTTTTAACTCACCCTGTGATTTGCCTTCAGGGGTAATAACTTCTTTTACTGCAATGTTATATTTCTGGGAAAATGCGAAATCTCTTTCATCGTGAGCAGGCACAGCCATGACTGCGCCAGTTCCATAACCGTAGAGAACATAGTCACCGATAAATACAGGTATTTTTTCACCTGTATATGGATTAATAGCCACAGCTCCTATATCAACACCGGTCTTTTCTTTTTCAGTTGAAAGCCTGTCGATTTCGGTCATTTTTCTGGCGTTATCAATATATTCTTTTACAACCTGAACTTTATCAGGGTGGGTTAATTTTTCAACTAACGGATGTTCAGGAGCTAAAGTCATGAAAGTACAACCAAAAATTGTATCCACTCTGGTTGTGAATACTGGAATATCATACTCCTGATTATCAGAAGCACTTATACCTTTGAAAACGACTTCTGTCCCGATACTTTTTCCAATCCAGTTTTCCTGCATCTTTTTAATTTTTTCTGGCCAATCAACTGTCTGGAGGTCATCTATCAAACGATCTGCATAATCCGTAATTTTGAAAAACCATTGCTTCAGATCTTTTTTCTCTACCTGAGATTCACATCTCCAGCAAAGTCCCTGTTCAACCTGCTCATTAGCAAGAATTGTTTTGCAGTCCGGACACCACCATTGAGCACCAGTTGCCTGGTAAGCCAGATTCCGTTTGAAAAGCATCAGGAAAAACCACTGAGTCCATTTGTAGTAAGCTGGATCAGTTGAATTTATTTCTCTATCCCAGTCATAAGAACATTCAACAAGAGTTAACTGCCTTTTATAATTTGCAGCATTCTTTTCAGTAGTTTCTGTTGGATGAACGCCCATTTTGATTGCGAAATTTTCTGCAGGCAAACCAAATGCATCCCATCCCATTGGATGAAGAACATTAAAACCCTGCATTCTTTTCATGCGAGTTATGACATCAGTTGGAACATAATTGCGTAGGTGACCAACTGATAGCCCATTTCCAGATGGATAAGGAAAGAAATCCAAGCAATAGAATTTTTCTTTGCTTTTATCTTCAGAGGTCTTGTAAAGCCCCATTTCCTGCCATTTTGGATGCCATTTTTTCTGGACTGAATCAAAATCAAAACGTTCTGCCATGTATATAACTCCGTATCTATAGTTTTCAGGGCTTAATGATAGATATCAGCAAAGTTAAAGTCAACCTTTGCTATCTGTTTTTGCTACAGAGCAACAGATAAGAGCAAAGAAAATTGTTATAAAATGATGCTTTTAAGACAAAAAAATAGACCACTCAGAAAGAGCGGTCTATTTCTTGTTTACTAATTTATTAAGCTTTTAAACGTTTAATAACTTCTTCGCGTCCGAGAACATCCAGAATTCCAACCAAATCAGGGCCATGGCAAGTGCCGGTAATTTTTACCCGGATTGGCATAAAAAGTTCTTTTCCTTTTGCGCCAACGGCTTTTCCAGCTGCCTTAATCCCTGCGTTGTAACCTTCCCGAACCCATTCGCAATTTGCAAATTCTTCTGCCAGAGCCGCAAATAGTTGAACAGACTTTTCTGTGCTAATCATTGCAGCAGCTTCTTCATTTTCTGGTTCACTGCTATTTAAAACAGCTTCAGCAACTGCAACTGCGTCATTAAGGGTGTTCATTTTTATCTGAACAAGCTCAACCAGCTTTTTCATAACTTCAGGATTATCAAGTCGCGAATCGCTTGGCATAGCCTTTTTAAGCAAAGGAGCTACCATCGGCAAAAGGGTGTCAACTGGAAGCGCACGCAAGTGCTGGCCATTCATCCAGGTTAGTTTGGTGTGATCAAAAACGCCAGGGGATTTGCTAATTCTTTCAAGGCTAAAATTTTCTATAAGCTCTTCGATGGTATACATTTCGCGATCGGTACCATCATTCCAGCCTAAAAGAGCTAAAAAGTTAATTAAAGCTTCTCTGAGAAATCCTTCATCGGCGTATTGTCCGACGGAAGTTGCTCCATGCCTTTTGGAAAGTTTAGATTTATCAGGTCCTAGAATCAATGAAGCATGGGCAAATTTTGGTGGAGTTTTTCCAAGTGCTTCATACATAATCAACTGTCTATGAGTGTTAGTTAGATGCTCTTCTGCTCTTACCACATGAGTGATTTCCATATCAGCATCATCCACTACAACACAAAAGTTGTATACTGGCATTCCATTGGAACGAAGAATGATAAAATCACCAAGAGTCTCAGATTTCCATTCGACCCTTCCACGCACCATATCTTCAAGAACATAATCCTTTTCAGGGACCTTTACTCTGACAACGAAAGTTTCACCAGCAGCAACCTTTGCATCAGCTTCTTCTTTAGAAAGTTTACGGCAAGTTCCATCATAGTGCATTGAGCGATGTTCTTCTTCAGCTTTTTGCCTTTTTGCTTCCAGATCTTCTTCTGAACAGAAGCATCTATATGCGGCTCCGCAATCTAAAAGCTGCTGGGCATATTTTTTATAAATGTCAGTTCTTTTTGACTGATGATAGGGGCCATGAGGACCTTCAACTCCTGGGCCTTCGTCCCATTCCAAACCAAGCCATTTCATATCGCGCAGAAGTCCCTCTTCAGCCTCTCTGGTTGATCTCTCCAGGTCAGTATCTTCAATTCTCAGAACGAATTTTCCGCCTGTTTTCTTAGCATAAAGCCAGTTGAAAAGAGCTGTTCTAGCTCCTCCCACATGAAGATAACCAGTTGGTGATGGTGCAAATCTTACGCGAATCTGTTCTGCCATGATTAAATTATGTTGCTCCCCATAAAAATTTGTTCATTTCCGTTAGATAAAGCATGTCCACAGCGTCCGAAAGCTGCTACTGCAATTCGACCTTCGCCTCTTACAATAGCTACTTTAAAACCTCCCCCAGGCCGGGGTTAATTGTGTATAGCTGACTATAAATATCCCTAACCGCGTTACTCACAGAAAATTTCTCGCGAGAATCTTCTCTGATAACCGATCTGGCAATTGCCGCAACAATAGTGGCTTCACGCAATTTAATTGGCAATTTTTCAGCTGTAGCGCCAACCTGTGTGATTGCTGCTCTATAACCTTTGTTATTAACTTTCTGAAGCCAATATTCTTCCTGTTCGGAATCTTTTGTCATAGAAAGGTAAATTACTGCGCTTTCGGGTGTAAGAAGCTGATCTTCCTTGTCTTCAACAAGGTCTTTCACGATATCTTTGTAGGTTACAACTCCAACCAACTCATCATCGTTATCAACTACCGGCAAAGCTTCCAGCTCACTAGCAGAAAGCATTGCGGCTGCTTCTCTTACAGACATATTTGAATTTACACGACGAAATTTTTTCTGCATTACCGCAGTAACTTTTTCTTCAATATCCACATCAGCAATGGTTGCAAGATGCGTGGGGGTTAAAATACCCACCATTTTTTTCTCATTATCGGTGACCAGAATACATTCTGGCTGACGCAGTATGACGATCTCTCTCAAACCAAAAATACTGTCATCTTTGTCCACGATAATCGGGTTTTTATCCATAATATCTTTAACCCGAATGCCCATTTCTTATTCCTCCAACAGGGATTATTTTTTTCCGATACGGGTAAATATCATACGGCCAGCGGCAGTTTGCAGAATATTGCTTACAGTAGTGCTAACTGTTTCGCCAACCCGGTTGCCCCCGTCCTCGACAACCACCATAGTTCCATCAGATAGAAAAGCCACTCCCTGACACGGTTCCTTACCTGTTTTAACTATTTTTACCTCTAATGCTTCTCCACTTAAAAAGATCGGTTTCAAAGCATTGGCGAGATCATTCAAATTCAGAACATTAACTTTATCAAGCTCAGCAACCTTTTTAAGGTTGTAGTCCTGAGTAATAAGTACTGCTTTAACGTCTGCGGCCAGCTTAACAAGTTTGGCATCTACTTCAGAAACATCTTTATAATCTTTTTCATGGATAACAACGTGGTCTGGAAACTCTTTCTGGAGATTTGTTAAGCTAACAAGTCCTTTTCTTCCCTTTTCTCTTTTCAGGTCATCAGAAGAATCCGCCAAAAACTGTAATTCGTTTATTACAAAACGCGGAATCAAAATATCGCCCTCAAGAAATCCCAATCTGAAAAGATCAGAAAATCTTCCATCAATAACGGCGCTGGTATCAATAACCTTAGGGCGTGTTCCAGACATGTTGTTGTTTACTTTTACCTGAAATTTTCGATATCTAATAAGTATTTTCATACCCAGATAAGCAAATAACAGGTTGAAGGTCAAAGGAATAACCAAATGAAAAAAAGGAACTAATGAATTGATATACTTATTATCAAACTTAACCTCGCCAAACCCTTTATACATAAGGAAATAAACGGGTATAAAAAGAAGATTTGCACTAATTAATCCTGCTAATACCCCAAGCGCACTCCAGGCGAGTTCATAGCTGTTTGTATTTTCAATTCTTTCTTCAAGCCACATCTGCAATTCTCTGCCAGCCATAGAGCATATAAGATACCCTATAAAACCAAGCAAAGCAGCCAATGTAACTTCAGGATTTTCAACTTCAATTATATTTTCGTATTCAGAGGCGGTTGCGTATCCAACAGCGACACCAACGATGGTTCCTGTTAAAACTAATAGAGATCTTAAAAATTGGAAAATCATTCTACACCCCTCCGAGGCAAAGTAAGATAACATGAACGGAAATCTTTAGCAATGCGGTGCACAATTTTTTATTGTTTTTTTTCAACAGCCATGTACAGAACATGCATGCGGAAATTTTAAGTGTTCTGGGGAAATTAGTTTAAAAATATCAGCCTATGGGGTTAAATATGGGTTAGTTGGCTCGGGAATTTTAAAAATTCTCTCTGCCTTTAAAACAGGTGCTGGTTGCCCTTCAACCTTAGTTTCCTCAAGAATTCCCTCAATCTGTATCCAGTCTTCATTTTTAATTCCCTCTGGAATCGACCCAGTTACAAGAACAGCGAATGGTTGAGCATCTGCAACACAGCAAATCATTAAAAACCTGAAAACAACCCATGTCCCTTCAGGCAAACCAGGGGTCTTTTCGATATATATTCCATTGGAGATGATTTTTTTTCCTATCAATTTTTCGAAATTCTTATGAACTTCCAGAAGAGTAACTTCCTGAGGTAATCTAGCTGCAACAGATGCAACAACGAGTTCATCAGTCAAACTGGCGTCTTTGCTAACTTCACCAGAATAAACATCGCCTACATTTATTCTTCCACCTCTTTTTATGCTCCCAATTGCTCTTTTTTCAAACGCAAAAGTTCCAAGCCTATTTGATTGAATATTTAATAGAAACATAAGCGGCAAAAACAGTATTGCAATTCTTATGGTCTTTGGGTGATGCGTATTCTCACAACAAGAGTGCTCATGTTTGTCTTCTCCTCCCAGGAATAGAACCAGGAAAAAAAGTCCGCATAAAATAAAAGCGAAAAGGACAAGCCAACCAAACTTAGGATTTAAAAAATCTGTGTAGTCTCCAGAAAAATAGTAAATTGCAAAAATCCCTGCCCAAAAAAGAAAAACACCATAAGAAGCTATATGATCAAAACCAGGGGTAGAAATGTTTTTTTTCACAAAACTCCTCCTGGCAGTAAATAAGAAGCAAGGTAAACATATAAGTATGAAATTCCACAGGTTAAAATTGCTAGATAAATAGCAGTTTTTCTTGAGAAAACACTGAAATACATTAAGAATAATTTAATATCAAACATTGGCCCAAGGACAAGGAATCCCATTTGCCCATAAAGAGGAACCGAACTTCTGAAAGAGGCTGCGACGAAAGCATCGGCCTCAGAGCATAAATTAAGCGCAATGGCTAGAATCATCATCAAAAGAATCGAAACGCCCCTTCCAGACATCACCTCAATAACAGCCTGACGATCAAGCAATGTTTGTATAACAGCGGCAAAAAATGCACCAACAACTAGAAAACAGCCAACCTCAACAAAATCCTGTGCTGCATGCCTAACAGCCTTTACCAGGCGATAAAAAAGGCCACTTTTGGAATTGTTTGCATTAGCATGCTCGTCATGGGCGCACTCAGAATGTGAACAACACTTTGCCTCAACTTTTTGGTTATGTGAACTTTCACCACTTGAGCTTTCCTGCATGTTTTCGCTCAATCTCTCATTTTCTGGAATAGCCTTATTCATTATCCAGCCTACAGAAATGGCCACGAAGTAGCCCAAGCCAAGTCGAAGCAAAACTATTCGCCAGTCATAAAAATATGCTACAGCTGTGGAAGTTGCCACCAAGGGGTTAAAGATTGGCCCAGCCAACAAATATGCAATGGCAGCGGAGAACGGAATTCCTTTTTTCAAAAGTCTTCGAACAACTGGAACAATTGCGCATTCGCAAACAGGAAAAATAAACCCTATAGCGGCAGCTATAAAAACAGTGTATCGACTTTTTGAAGGCAAAATACTTACAACACGGTCTCTTGAAACAAATTCTTCAATCAGTCCTCCGGCCAGGGAGCCAATAAGCATGAAAGGAATTGCTTCAAACAGAATGCTGAGAAAAACAATAGAAAAGGTTCTCATTTTTTCTGTTTCGGGCCAGAAAAACGCAAATGCTGTTGCAATAATTACAAAAATTCTTGGGGCGAAAAACTCTATTTTTTGAATTATTCCTTTTTTTGGCTTAACTGTCATATTAATTTGATTCCGAAGCGTTTTTGGGGTCTTTTACCCGAACTTTTGCGGGCAAAAGAGTTGTTACTAATAGTGTTAGAAAGTAGCAGCCACCGGCTAACACGATAGTCAGAGCGCCAGAAGGCAAATCAGGCTCATAACTCAGAACCAGACCAGCCGTTGTAAATAAGGTTCCAGCAAAAATTGATGAAATCATGATAGCCCACAGGCGATTAAAGAATTTAGTTGAAATAGCAACAGGAAGAGTTAATAAGGCTATAACCATTATAATTCCCACAATGTTTACCATCAAAACAACTGTCAAAGCGACAATACAAAGCAAAAGCATATAAAAGGCTTTTACCGGCATCCCTCTTGTTCTTGAAAACTCTTCATCAAAACACACTGCCAATAGTTGATTATAAAAAATCAGAACCAGACTTATTACAACTGCGTCCAGAGCCAACATTAAATATATATCCGCTTGCGAAACCATTAAAATGTTTCCAAACAAATAGCTCATCAAATCTTCATTGTAACCTGGAGTTTTAAAGATAAAAAGAATCCCACAGGCCATCCCGAAAGCCCATAGAGAGCTAATTACCGTATCTTCTCTTTCCTTTGAGTTTAAGCTTACAAGTCCAATAATTATCGCCGAGACTACCGCGGAAATTACGGCTCCCACAGATGGTGTAAGCCATTCCCAGCCCCATACAGTTGAGAAATATTTTGCTGCTCCAAGTCCACCTAGAATACAATGAGCAATCGCAGCAGCAATATAAGTAATTCTTCTTACAACTACGTAGGTTCCAACAATGCCACCAGCAATACTGCACAAAAACCCTGCAATAATAGCGTTTTGAAGGAACCCATGATTCGCTAAATCTGTCAGGAATGAGGACATGAATGGCCCTCCTCTGAACACCTATGATCGTGCCTTATAATATGCACATCAAGGCCATAGATTTTTTGAAGAACCTCTCCAGTTAATTCAGAAGTGGGGTGAATCTGAAGGGTTTGACGAATACAGATTACGCTTTTCACTTTTTTGGAAACAAAGCCAATATCATGTGAAACAATCATGATGCTATACTTTTGATTTAGCGTTTCAAATAAATCATATAGCTTTTCTGTACCATGAACATCAACATTTGCTGTTGGTTCATCGAGAAGTAAAAGTTTTGGCTCGCTGACCAGAGCTCTTGCAAGCAGAACCCTCTGACGCTGTCCTCCGGAGAGTTCACAAAAACCTTTGCTTGCTATATCACCAGCACCAACTACTTCAAGTACTTCTCCAGCTTTCCGTTTTTGCTCTTTACTGTATCTTCCCCAGCTAAAAGAACTATTTAGGCACCCCATCAAAACAACTTCCATAACACTTACAGGAAAACTTGCATCAAATTTTGCCACCTGCGGAACATAGCCAATAGAGGAAAGAGCAGACTCTGGCTTACTACCGAAAACTTCAACTGTTCCTTTTGAAGGCTTAATCAGTCCAAGAATCAGCTTTATAAAAGTTGTCTTGCCTCCCCCGTTAGGGCCAACAATACAAGCAAAATCCCCTGGTGCAACGTCCACATTTACATTTTGTAAAACCGTAATTCCATCTTCGTAGGCAAAATCAACGTCAGTGAACTTAATTATTGGGGAAGTTGTGGAGGAGATCATTTTTCATTCTCAACAGAATCTGGATATCCTGCTCTTAAAGCGGAGGCCAGGTCATTAAGATTTTTAAGATAATCTTCCTGTAAAGGATCTATTTGAACAACTTTTCCTGAAATCGCATTCGCTATGGTTTGTGCAGCCTTTGTTGAAAACTGTTTTTGCACAAAGATTATTTTTACCTTTTCTTGCTTAGCTTTTCGAATGAGACCAACCATCTGCCTTGGAGTGGGTTCTTTTCCTTCAATTTCGATGGCTTCCTGCAACAAACCGAATCTGTCCGCAAAATATCCAAAAGCTGGATGAAAAACCAGCATGATATTGCCCTTTAATGGCGCCAAAGTTTTAGATAGTTCATCAGTAAGTTTATCAAGCTCTTTTGAAAAGAGGACAAGATTTGAATTAAATAACTCAGATTTGTCTGGAAATACTGTTTTTAAGGCTTTTGCTATGTTTTCAGCCTGTTTTTTTACCAGGACTGGATCTAACCAAATATGTGGGTCCAAGGAACCTTCTTCATGGCCACATTCGTCTTCGCAGTCATGAGCGGCCTTCATTACTCTTTTTTTTATCCCTTCATCAGTGGAAACTATTTTTAATTCAGGATTTAAAGACTTCAACCTCTCCAGAAAAGCGTTCTCAAAAGGGACCCCAATGCTGAAATAAATTGAAGCATTACTTAATCCAGTAACCTGCCTTGGGGTTGGTTCATACGTTGAAGGTGAGTGACCTGGTTTAACCATCACTTCTACTTCAACTAAGGACCCAGCAATCTTTTCAACAAAGTATTTTTGAGGGAGAATGCTAACAAAAATTTTATTTGTCTTTTCGTGAAAATCTGCGCCCCATAATGGGGCGCTGATAATTATACTGAAAAACAGGCAGAGAACTTTGAAAACAATTCTCTTACCAGAATTATTCGGGGCAGTAGTCATGATTTTCTTCGTCAGCTTCCTTACAGATAAAGTGAGTTTCAGCGCATTTCATACACTTCTTCAGTTCATGAGTTTCAGCAAATTTTTCCCAACAGGTCAACTGGGATGGTGTGAGAACACCTGAACCATTACACATTGGGCAAGTACTATTCAATGCTTCAAGAATAGCCTTTCTAATAAACTCAGATCTATTTGGCATAGCCTGCAATATCTCTAGTAATTTTGGATCAACCTTGAAAGTAACCGTATCAGCCTTTTTCAAACTCCAACCTCCGCTCTGTATTATAAAATGTCACCGAATCAAATTCAAGCCTTAACAGAGAATTTACAAAAATACTCTATCCAAAGCTTCCTTTATTGTCTCTACTTTGATTATACCATCTTGTTCTTTTATTTCACTTTGTTTTGAAACCATGAACCTTTTAAAACCAAATCTTCGCCCTTCATTTATTCTTCTATCTATTTGCGAGACTGGTCTAATTTCTCCCGTAAGTGTCAATTCTCCTGCTAGAAGCAAATCAGACGGAACTGCCTTATCAAAAGCACTCCCAGCCATTGCCATAGCCAAACCCAAATCACCTCCTGGCTCTGAAAGTTTCAATCCTCCCGCCACGTTTACAAACACATCTCTGTTATAAAACTTCATCCCTCCATGCTTTTCCAGAACCGCGAGAACAAGATTCAATTTATTTGAATCCACCCCCGAAACAACGCGGCGAGGCATGGGCAAAAAGGATTGAGTAACCAAAGACTGCAGCTCAGTCAAAATGCATCTGGAACCCTGCAAAACAGGAACAACTACAACTCCTGAAGACTCCAGACGTTTTCTACTTACAAATAAGTCTGACGGGTTAGTTATTGGAAGAAGGCCTTTATCTGTCATCTGAAAAACCGCGACTTCCCCCGTTGCCCCAAATCTATTTTTGAAAACCCGTAAAATTCTAAAATTAGAGTTCACATCGCCCTCAAAATAGAGGACAGTATCAACAATATGTTCCAGTATTTTCGGGCCAGCAATAGCTCCATCCTTGGTCACATGACCAATAATAAATACTGGCAGGCCTCTATCTTTTCCAAACCTGGTAAGAATAGCGGCACACTCCCGGATTTGACTAACAGATCCTGGAGTTGAATCCATTTGAGAGGTAAAAACGGTTTGAATTGAATCAACAATCAGCAATCTTGGAAGATGATTTATAACTCCTTGCAAAGCAGAGTCGATATTTTGTTCAGATAGCAAAATAATATTTTCACCACTTCCAACTCTCAATCTTTCAGCGCGAAGTTTTATCTGAGTTGCAGACTCTTCCCCGGAAAGATATGCAAGCGGCTTTAAATTAACCCCAAGTCGGGCAGCTAATTGAAGCATGAAAGTTGATTTTCCGACTCCCGGTTCGCCTCCGATGAGTGTTATACCACCAGGAACAATTCCTCCGCCTATAAGCTCATCGAAAATATCGATACCACTGGCCCAGCGAGAGATGTCTTCGACCTTTATATCATCCAGAGACTGAAACATTGAATAGCTTGAAGAATCATTAATTCCCATTGCAGGCATTTTTCTTCCTGAAGGCTGAATCTTTTCCTGGACAAGAGTGTTCCATTCCTGACAACCAGAGCACTGGCCCTGCCATTTAGTATGGGGGTGCCCGCAACTTTGGCACAGGAATGAGGTTCTAACTTTTGCCATTACTTCTTTTTACCCTTTTTCTCGGTTTTGCTGTCTTTTTCCGCTTTGGTAGCTTTACTACTTCTAGCAGCTTTATTACTGCTGGATGATTTTGGAGATTTCTTTTTTTCTTTTTGAATATGCCCTCTGCTGAATTCTTCTGCGAGGAATTTTCCCGTAAGTGAATCGGGATTTGCAGCAACCTCTTCAGGTGTGCCCTGAGCAACGATCTGTCCGCCACCTTCTCCGCCTTCTGGGCCCAGGTCAATTATATAATCCGCCGTCTTTATAACGTCCAAATTATGTTCAACAACCACAATGGTATTTCCCTTATCAACAAGCCTCTTTAGAACGCTCAGCAAACACTTGACGTCCTGAAAATGAAGTCCTGTGGTTGGTTCATCCAGGAGGTAAAAAGTTGATCCGGTAGCCATTTTTGAGAGCTCTGTGGCTAATTTTATTCTCTGGGCTTCCCCCCCTGAAAGGGTTGTGCTGGCCTGTCCCAGGGTAATGTATCCAAGTCCAACATCATTTAATGTTTTAAGTTTGCGATGAATAGCTCTAAATGGTTCAAAAAAGTGGAAAGCATCTTTAACAGTCATATTGAGAACTTCAGCAATATTTAGTCCTTTGAATTTAACCTTTAAAGTTTCATCGTTAAACCTCAAACCCTTACATTGCTCGCATGTAACATAAACATCAGGCAAAAAATGCATTTCGATCTGAATTTGTCCAGATCCTTCACAAACCTCACAACGTCCACCCTTAACGTTAAAACTAAATCTTCCAGGTAAATATCCTCGAGTTTTTGCTTCAACCGTCTGTGCAAAAAGATCTCTTACCGGAGTAAAAATGCCGGTATAAGTAGCCGGATTGGATCTTGGGGTTCTTCCAATTGGGTTTTGATCAATATTGACAACCTTATCAATGAATTCCAGGCCTTCAAGTTTCTTGAACTTGCCAACATCATGACGAGACCTATTTATCAGATTGTTTAAAAGTGGATAAAGAGTGTCGCTAACCAAGCTGGACTTTCCAGATCCAGAGACCCCTGTAACCACAATTAGTTTCCCAAGGGGAATTTTAACATCAATATTTTTCAAATTATTATGGGTCGCGCCAAGCAACTTTATAAACTTTCCGTTGCCTTCCCGTCTTTCAGCCGGAATAGAAATAAACTCCCTGCCCGAAAGAAACTTTCCTGTCATGCTACCGTCAAAGGCAATTACCTCAGCAGGAGTTCCATCCACAACTAATGTTCCACCCTCCACACCAGCTCCTGGTCCCAAATCAATAAGGTGATCTGCTTCAACCATAATTTCACGGTCATGCTCAACGACTAAAACTGTATTACCAATGTCTCTAAGCTGCTTAAGAGTATCAATCAAACGACGATTGTCCCGTGGATGCAAGCCAATACTGGGTTCATCAAGAACATAAGTAATGCCTACCAGAGCTGAACCAATCTGAGTAGCAAGTCTGATCCTCTGAGCCTCTCCTCCAGAGAGGGTGTGAGCTGCCCTGGACAAATTCAAATAATCAAGCCCAACATCTTTTAGAAATTTAAGCCTGCTTCTTATTTGCTCTAACACCTTTTTACAAATAAAGGCTTCTCTTTTAGACAATTCCATCTCATTGAAAAAATCAACCAGATCACCAACCGAATGCTGGGTCATGTCATGAATATTTTCGTCCTTTACCTTTACTGCAAGTGCTACGGGGCCAAGTCTTTTTCCATCACACTCCTGACATGATTGGGTTCTCATAAACCTTTCATAAAAACGCCTTGCACCTTCAGAACGAGTCTCTTTATATCTTCGAGAAAGAGTCGGAATAACTCCCTCAAAAGGCTTACTGATAGATCCAGCCATGGTTCTACCCTTGTAGTTCACATTTATAACCTTGTTTCCGGAACCATACAAAATTGCATTTTTGGCTTCGGCTGATAAGTCCTTATAGGGAGTATTCATGGAAAAGCTATAGTGTTTTGCGAGCCCTTCCATCCATTGTCGGGAAAAAGTTGCATCGGTAAAATTCTCAGACGCAATTGCCCCCTGTCCAACAGATAGTTTTTCATCAGGAATCACTAATTCAGGATCAACGATAAGTTGAAAGCCTAATCCGGAACAGCAAGAACAGGAACCATAGGGCGCGTTAAAAGAAAAAAGCCTGGGTTTAATTTCAGGCAAACTAATTTCGCAGTGGCTGCATCTAAGATTTTCGCTGAATAGTTTTTCAGTTTCTTCCTCAGATTCAGGGGTTTTAACTATCACCAAAAGTTGGCCATCAGCGAGTTTGAAACAGAGTTCAACACCTTCCTGCAGGCGGGCAGCAGTCATCTCTTCTTCGTCTTTTGAGAGTCTGACTCTGTCGACAGCGACCTCTATGTTGTGCTTTTTATTGCGGTCAAGTTCAGGAAAATCTTCATCGTCAAGGCTCCAAAGATTACCATCAATTCTCACTCTTGAAAGACCTTCGCGTGAAAGTTCCTCAAAGATTTTCACAAATTCACCCTTCCTGCTTCTGACGATTGGTGCCAAAAGAGTAAATCTTGTATTTTCAGGAAGCTTCATCAAGCTATTAACAATCTGAGAAGGTGATGAACTTGCAACTTCGCGTCCACAATCCGGACAATGGGGAGTTCCCACCGCAGCAAAAAGCAAACGAAAATAGTCATATAGTTCGGTTATTGTGCCAACGGTTGAACGTGGATTTCTGGACGTGGACTTTTGCTGAATAGCAATTGTAGGTGATAGTCCTTCAATGCTTTCTACATCCGGCTTTTCCATTTGCTGCAAAAACTGTCTTGCATAAGTGGAAAGGGATTCCATATATCGACGCTGCCCTTCGGCATGGATGGTATCAAAAGCTAGTGAGGATTTACCAGAACCCGAAACACCAGTAATTACTGTAAGGGTTTTTCTTGGAATGTTTATAGAAAGATCTTTAAGATTGTGAACCTTGGCTTTGACTACGCGTATCATTTTGGCTCTAAACTATCGCCAATCGTATTGAATTACACTTGCCTGAGTCGGATTTTTGACCTCTTTACCTTCAAAAGTAACCTTATAAAATCCAGAAACTTTGATTCGTTTTCTAGGGTTACGTTTTGGGAAGACTTCAACCAGACCATTTTTTACTACAACTTCACCCTGGTCTTTTCGCCTATCGTAAATAATCTTAAAGAGGCCTGAGGCGCCCATAACAACGACGTCGCCAACCTCTACTTCTAATAAATCGCGGCCATCAAGAGCAATCGCAACAGTCAGTTCACCACTGACTAATTTGGCGGTCTCCTTTTCTATTTTGTTTTCTTTTTTTGCTAATTGGGGAGTGAAAACAGTCATTTCTGATTCCTCAGAAAGCTTTAGAACGTTTTCCAGTTGAAGCTGGACTTCAACAGAAGATTTTTTTTCGGTTTTGAAAGAATATTCTTTATCAAAATCAAATTTCTTTTTCAGGTTATCCCAGACGCCAAGATCTCGGCACTTTACTTTTCCAGAATATTTGATGACTTTTGAAACCATTAATTCTTCGCGCTCTTTTTTAAACTCAAGCTGCGCAGATCTTTTCTGCATTACATTAATGAAGACAAAAATAAATACCACAGCAACAAAAGCAATAATACCAATTATCAGCTTTCTTTTATTCTCAGCCGCTTCTTGAACAGCTTTCGCTGCCTTTTCTCGCTCAATTTGTAATTTTTTTAGAGCTCTATGATCTAGTTTTTCTAGTTGATGCCACTTTTTAGCCATGCTGTTGTAGTTTACCGATTATCCTAGAATGTATCAATACCCACCTGTGGTGTAGCCATTATTGAGTTTTCCTTGAAAACATTAACGTCTTTTGGGTATAGGGTATGTATTTTAACTGAAATTGGAAAAAAGTCCACCGGTTTTTCTGGAGGAATAGTTCCAGCAACAGAAAATTCAACGAATTCAACGTCTCTAACCAGCACCCTTTCACGGTTTCCCTTTTTCAATGGAGTTAGATTAAGTTTTCCAGATCTGGCATGATCATTTTTTGCGTCAGTCTTAAATGAAAATGCTTCAGACTTTATCCTGAGATTGCCAACTGGTCCTTTTTTAGTGCTTTGTCTAAAATCCAGATACAACTCATTTTTTACAATTTTGCCCGGTTCTGCAGGCGGTTTTTCCGGGTCACAGACCACCCAGCTCATAACTTTTATCTCACCTGCGGATGGAGCAAAAATCTTTTCGCCATCCTTCAAAATTTTCATATAAAATTTTGCTGGCACAGAAATATCAGAGTTTTCACAAGGATCGTAGAAAGTATCAGAAAAAATAGTAGTTGGATAGGTTGAACTTCTAATTTCTTTGCTGAGCAAACTGAGGGTGTTCCTTAGTTCATCAACAGTTCCACTGATCCATTGCCCTCTTCCAGCGGTTTTACTTCCACCGATAAAGAGCTTGTACACACCGCTCATAAAAAGAGCCATTACAAAAACAGCTATCATAACCTCAACAAGGGTAAAAGCTCGGGAGCAATTCCTTCTTCTCATTTTTAAAGAACTCCCTTTCTTGTTATCTTCTGAACTTTCTTTTGAACCTGCTTGGTTATTTTGCCTTTAAAATCTTTCGCATAGCCTTCTACAAGGATTTCAATGGCTTCTTCTCCATATTTGCGGAGACCTTTTATTGATTGAATATTTACATCAAGCACCTGATAGCTCATGCTATATGGATAGCCATCCTCAACGGTAATATCAAAATCCTTAATTTTTTTGATTTTACCAGGGGCATTCATTTCAAGTATTGGTTGCAAATGACCGCCATCTTTTTCCATGTTGGTGCAATCACGAATAAAGAATGTCAGAAATTTTTGGGATTTCAATTCTGGTGGTGGCTTATTTGGGTTTAAATAACGATCGTCCGGGTCAGAGGCCGCAAGTCCAGGCGCAAGAAATCTATAATCCGGATTGTAGTAGCTTCCAAGTCTAATGAAAGCATCTTTTCCAGGCACAGGAAGATAAAAATACTTGGGTTTTCGGTCTGGGTCCAATTCCCTTTGCGGATAAACCCTAACGTAAACCTTTGGGTCTTCCTTCATTGGTTCAAAAACATTTCGACCCTTGTGATCAGTGCCTTCAAACTCAACAAAATTACACAAGGGATTCTTCCCCTGTTTTAGTTCAACTGCGTCATATAATTCGGTTGGAAAAAGCTTGGCTTTCACCAGAAAGTGCTGCATAGCAGCCCGGGCAGCGAAATAAGATTGCTTTTCCTGAATAGAAAGCTGGTTATGAGCAGCCGTATTCGATTGTCGATAAAGCATTGAAACAAATAAAACCATCAAACAGAAAGAAAAGAAGAGAGCCACAACGATTGCAACTCCACGTCTACTTCGCGGGGTAAACATACTGATTTTGTTCATTATATATCCCCCTTGATAGTCATAAGATGTATTCTTTGCGTATTTGCAGAATTTTCTTCTGGTTTTGTGAACAACTTTTTATCCAGATTCCATTGAATCTGAACAATTAAACGCTTCATACAGCAATGAGCGAATTCTTCTGGTGCATCATAAGGAAGCTTTTCAGTAACAATCTGTTGAGTATATCTTACCCCAGTTGGGTTAACAAACCTTGGCGCATCGGGAGAAAGCCCAGAGGTTCCCTCATCCAGATAAACATTATCCGGTGGTTCAGCCACGCCAGTGCTTCCATTGCCAAGATCAAGTTCGTGAACTGGTTTTCCGCCTTCAGTAAGGGTCTTATATGTCTGACACCACTCACCATCAGAAATAATATCTGGATTTTTAAGATAAGCAAAAGTCAGATTCTTGCTTTCAGAAAAATTTGCAGGCTTTCCATCCGGAAAGCCTGACCCAATTTTTACTTTATCAGGCTTTGAAGAATTGCCAACCGATGGCACGTCTTCAACCTTTAGATGCACAAGATAGTGAATTCCTCTGGCGTCAGTTATTATTCCACGACACGGATACCCGCTTCCCTCTTTGTTTGAGCCAGGGAAGAGCATCTTAGCCAGTTTTTTTGCCCATGCTGCGTTATACTGCTTGAATTCAGAGCCTTTCAAGTCGTCTGACCTTAAAAAGCCTGGATTTCCTTGTCTTACAGCTGCAAAAGGAACACTATCAATCAAGGTATTTAGAATTTCAGTGGCTTTATTGATAGCAAAAGCCTGGGATGCATTTCTCTCTGTATCCACAGTGCTTCCGGTCATAAGACCGAATAGTGGGATCATTGCCACAGCCATAATTGCAACTGCAACAACAATTTCAAGAAAAGTTACACCTTTTCGTTTTTGCCAAGCCATCTTATATCCTTTTTACAGAAGTTCTGAAGCCAAAGCTGATAATGACGAACGCTCAGATTTATGGAGAATAATGTGTCCAAAAAGTTCATGATCCTTGAATTTTTCAATAACAAAGTTCAAACCATTTGAAGAACTATCGAGATATGGATTATCAATCTGATATGGATCACCAGTTAATACGACTTTAGTGCCTTCTCCGGCACGACTTATTATTGTTTTTACTTCATGCGGAGTTAAGTTCTGCGCTTCATCCACGATCAGGAACTGTTTTGGAATACTTCTACCGCGAATGTAAGTAATCGCTTCAATTTGGACTTTCTGTGACTCAATAAGGAATCTGATCTTCTTATCAACATCGTCAGAATTCTTGTAAAGTCTGTCCATTACAAATTCAAGGTTATCAAAAATAGGCTGCATCCAATGACTTAACTTTTCATCCTTTGAGCCTGGTAAGAAACCTATATCCTTTCCTAATGGCATGATAGGTCTACTTACAAGAAGTTTTCTGAAAAGGTGCTCGTCAATCGTCTTTTGCAATCCGCAAGCCAGAGCAAGCAGAGTTTTTCCGGTACCAGCCCTTCCCACAAGAGTTACTAGCTGAATTTCGTTACAAAGCAACAATTCAATAGCAAACTTTTGCTGAAGGTTGAGGGCTTCTACTCCCCATGGTTTTGACTGAAGATGGAACAAAGGAAGCAGTTTCTTTTGGATACCATCATATTTGGCCAGAGAAGTTTTATTTTCATTTTCGGCCGCTTTTAAAAGAACAAACTCGTTCTTGAAAAGATCGTTTTGCTCATAAGGTAAACCTTCATCTCTGATAAAGCTCTCAATATCCTTAACCGGCATAACCAGTTCACGCCAGCCAGAGTATAACTCGTCGATATCAACCTTATTGGTTTCAAAATCTTCGGTCTGAATGCCGAGAGCGTCTGCCTTGATACGACAGTTTATATCCTTACTGATGAGGTAAACGTCTTTTCCCTGTTCTTTAAGAGAATAAGCGCATGCAAGAATTCTATTGTCAACCTTCTGATTATCAAAGCCAAAGGGGATCTTGATTTCACTGTCGATCAAGATCTGCAAACTGCCTCCGCCAGGAAGTTCTACACCCTGGTTTAGCTGACCCTTATGTCTTAAATTATCTAACTCCCTTGAGGCTTGGCGAGCTTCACGTCCGCGCTCGTCATTGTGTCCTTTAAATCGGTCCAACTCTTCAATTACGCCGAGAGGAATAACAACATCGTTTTCCTTAAAGGAAAAAAGCGATTGATGACTGTGCAATATAACGTTGGTATCCACCACAAAGGTTTTTTTCATTAAATTTTATTACCACCTTAGAATTAGGCTTATAGCAGTTTGAAGTTAGCACAGGGTTAGAGCCAATGTCAAACCTGGCCATGAAGGAAAAGCCGTACAGGTTTTCTTGTACAGCCTGCTCTGGTATTAAGTTAAGCCTTTTTCATTTTTATCAAATTGAGCATTGAACAAAAAATTAGTTATTTTCAGGGTAAAGTATTCGCAAAGTTCTTCCGATAGCAGATATTGGAAAATTGTCTTTCCAGCGCTTAAAAAAGTGCAATCTAGTATTGAAGGGACGGTAGTTCCATGAAAAAACGGCATCGAACATACCTGCTAGCTTTGATGATGCTTGTCGGCATCAACTCAATCGCCTCTGCGCAAAACTTCTATGAACAAGTTGAACCAGAAGGGTATTCGCTTGCTCCACCATACCAGGAGCAAACTTTGTATAACAGCAATAATCTTCCATCCATAAACGCTGATAGTAGTTGGGTTGAAGAAGAGAGTCTTCCAGTTGGTTACCAGACCTACACAGTTAGAAAAGGTGACACCTTAGGCTCTATTTCTAAAAAGATTTTTGGCTCCAGCAAATACTGGAGGAAAATCGCCGCAGCTAACAACATAACCGACCCAAGCAGAATGAAAGTTGGTCAGTTACTTGAAATACCTTCAACGGAAAGATCTCAGGGTTCCGGGGTAATATATCGTCAGCGGGTGAGACATGTTGCAAATCCTCCAGTTAGTCAACCCATACCAGAAATTAGAACAGCTCCAGCCCCTTCATTGCCTTTGCCACCTGTAACTCAGAGTGATGATGCCGTTTTATACTCTGATGCTGGTCTTCCGCAAATAATTCTTCCAGGGGAAAAGCCAAAAAAGAAAAAGAACTCGGATAATCACGTAAACTTTAATGGATTAACGGGTTTGGTTCATACATTTGCCGCCTACCCTTTGGGTGAGAATATGTTCTCAACTGCTTTTGGCGTAGTTTGGAACAAGATTACCAAACGTGAAGGAGCAAGATTGCAAAGCGGAGAAGATGCTGATTATTGGGAATTTCCAATGCTCATGACTTATTCCGGTGAAAATTTCGAGGTAGCTTTCAAGCTTCCATTTGAATCTTATGATGTTTTTGCTCCAATAACCTACAACTTCAGAGATGGAACCGACTCTGGAATGGGTGATGCATCATTAAGACTGAAATTTTCTTCTCAAAACGACAATATGGCTTCTTGTCTTGGAATTGGTGCCATCTTTCCAACTAGTGATATCACTATTGGAAACACTGAAAATGACAACGCCTGGGAAGTATTTGCAGGTATTTCGAGCAAGAAAAAAGAAGGCGGGAACTTCCATCTTAATGGCGGTTATCAGGCCGGTGACGGGAACACAACCCACGAAGGCATCTTTGTAAATGCCGGTTTTGGATATGATCCAAACGAATCTTTTACTTTCATTGGTGAGTTAAATTTCTACAACAGAATTAATAGCGGTAGAAGCACCGATTTAACTCTTGCAATGCGATATCATGTAAAAGAGGGAATGTCACTTACACTTGCAACTCCAATTGCACTTAGCAATGACATGTTTTTTGGCTATGATTACAGACTTGAAGGAATGCTACAGTATCACTATTAATAGTTAAAACACTCAAAAAAAAGCTGTTTCTCAGAACTGGGAAACAGCTTTTTTTTATAGGATTTCCTTGAAATAATCCCGGTTAACTGAAAATTCTCTAAAAATCTAATGTTCTATTTTTAGGCTTATCTGGAGGCCATTTAATTCTTTTTTTTGATTTAGAGCTTATAAAAATTTTGCTTAGAATTTCAATTGTTAAAGAATGAATTCCTGGCCTTTCGCTTTCTCTTGGACCGGCAATATTAATTATTTTTGGCTTCTGTTGATCAAGCCACACCAGAATAGATTCTATCTTTTCTTCTCCACTCAGATCATAGCAAAACCATGATTTGCAATACTTTTGTGCACTTTCTCTGGTTAGCAAAGTCCCGCCAGACAGCTCCTTAAAATAGAAAATGAGGGTAGCATCAGAATCTTTAACGTTTTTTCTGGTTCTTTGAGGATATTGTCTGCCAGAAGTTTCTATCAAAGGATAGGACTCAGGAATTTCAATATCTTCGGACCTTCTACCAGCCGGACACCAACCACCGACCGGGATGCCAGACATGTGAGCAAAATCTAAAGCAGCTCTATCCACGCCTGTTTGCCCGCCAGAGATAATGAATTTTATGGGAAATTTCTTCATAAGTGTTTGTTCAAATATTATATTACATTTGAAATTAAATTGCTCTCTGAGCAAGAATTGCACTTTGGTATGCAAATCGTTTAGCAGGTATCTTAAATTCTGAAATTGGTGGAAGCTCCTCTTTTTCAAATAATTCGTTAAGCAAATACAGCCTGTTTGCATGAATACTTGTCATTCTAAACCAAAGCTCTTTTCTGGTGTCGTAATCTGCCAATCTGAAGAGTTCGCATAACAACTCAGAATTCCCGGTAAAAACAAAAGTATCAAGACTATAGCAAGCAGTGTTTATGGCATTTTCTTCTTTTGAGCCAATAAAAGTGAGCACCCAGACATCATGAGGACAAACCTGCAAAATGTTTTTCTGTATGCAATCTGAGCAATAACCATTTGAGTCCTTTGGGACTCCGCAAATTGGGAGACGGCAACGAAACAGCTTCTGAGCGACGTTTATAGAGTTTTCTGGAATGAGGCTCTTAAAGCTTTGTTTTCTAAGAAAACATTTGCTACAACACATCATATGGCTTCACCTCCATTGTTCGCGAACATAAACCCACGGGTTATCTCATATCTGTTTCCGCTATATGGGTTGGCAACAATTGCTTGCAGATACTTGTCTGACCGGGTTCCCATTTCAAATGTATTTTCTATTGGCAGCAATCCGAGAGCCTTAAAAACCGGATTTAGAAGCCAAATGCTTTTTGGCTCAAAATCAACCAGGTGTTCGTAGAAACTCTTTCGAAGGTATTCTGGTGCAGCATGAAAAAGCGATAAAAGTAGCCCTCTATCTCCGCTTTTCAAAGCTGTTTTGAAAGTTTCAAAAGCCAATTTTATAGCAATTGGGTTTCTTTGATACAAGCGCTGAATAACAAAATAATCTTGATTACATCTGCTTAGAATTGATTTGGAACAATTACTATCTTTGCAGTCATTTCCGCAAATAGGATTGTTACAAACGTCTTTTATAGAACCTTTTGTCGGATGAAACGGGCACTTATTACAACACATCATTTTTTTATACCTCGGGCTTGTTTTTAAGAGATCAAATCAAAAGTGCCTTTGGGGAATTTTTTTTTATCCATTGAAATCATTTTTTTTTATGGCTAAAATATTTGTAGATAAGAATTGAGAGGAAACGTTTATGGATAAGGAAATTCTGGAGCTTTCTATTTTTGATTTCATAAAAAAACCTTCTGCAGAAAACAGCTTTAAAATAATTAAAAACTGCAAAGCTTTTATAATTGGGCAGGTTTCAAAGTGGAAAAACCCGGATCTTTCGCCTCAGGACAAAATTAAAGAGTTAATGAGTGAAATGTTTCTTGTCTTAATGGAGGACTTTTCAGCGGAAAGACTAAATAACCCAAAAGGTCTCCTGTCTTACCTTAAATTGAAAATGAGAAGGCTAACCCGCCCTTATATGCAAAAAAGCGTAAGTTTTGGTCTTTCAAGCGATTTTGAAGATTTGGGAAGATGCAATTTTAATGCTTCCAGACACGACCTGATGATGGAAGTCGTTGAGTGTGTCCGAGCCTCAATTAAGTCTGAAAGTAAACCAGAAGTAGCGTACCTTGAATTTCTGTTTATTCACGTTTTTCCTGAATTAGCATGGATTTCCAGATTTGCAGCCAAACAAAAAAATGAGGAATTAAGTAAGCGGATTGAAAAAGACAAAAAACGCCACCAGGCATTCAATAACAGCCTTCGACATAATCTGTGCAATCTGAATCATGGACACTGGCAGGAAATTCTCGACTGGTCTCCCGGAGAAAGAAACCACCTAGCCTGGAAGATTAGTGAAATTTCCCCAAAAGACGTCTCACCAGGCATCGAAGACAGGCTCAAAAAGCTGGACGATTGGCGATCTTCGTTTTGCCCTTCCGATGAACAGAGCATTGAAAATTTTAAGAATGCATATGAAATACTTAAGGCAATGAAACAGGTTCCCAATGATAAATTCACATACATGGCAGCTGAAAACGCTGCAACCTATGGAGAAGGCGAAAACATTTTGAATCAACTACTTGCGCCTTTAAGCCTTAAGGTTGCATCAGAAGCGGTCATGGAAGGCAATGCAAACTACGAAACAAAAGACAACCTGGATGGTGCGTTTGAAAAGGCCAAAGAAGAAATTGAAAGCTGGTTGGCTGAATTTTTGAAGGAAAAAAACATTTAAGCCTAATAATTTGTACCTAAATGTTAGTATGAATCAAAGCTAAATCAGGGAGTCATAACATGTCTTTATCCTCAGGCTGCATTATTGAATTTTCAGGGAAGGGCAGCCAGCCATCTATAGGAGTAGTTCTCAATATCAGTCCTGGCTCAGTAAGAGTTTTATTCTTAAATGGCAAAGAAGGCAACATTCCTGATAAAAAGGTTGTTCATGCCACTTTAGCCCCCAAAATTTCTGTTGCCAATCGAGAAACCTGTAAATCTGAATTGGTTAAAACAGATCAGCTTAGAGAAGAATTGGCCAACGAAATCGATTTAGAAGAGTTGCACGCATTACTTTGCGAAGATTCCAAGGAGTTCTCAGTTGAAGAAATAGGAAGCTTTTTGTTCGCTCCTGAAGCAGAAGATTCTTATGCGGCACTTTTAAGAAAGCTTTCATCTGACAAAGTCTATTTCAAGTTTAAAAAAGAAGGTTTCGTGGCCAACTCTGAAGAAGAAGTTTCTGCGGCAAAAGAATTGATTCAGCGTAAAGAAAAGCAGGAACAAGAAGACCAGGAATTTGTTGAAGCCTTAAAAGCTGCAAACCAAACTGGGAAAATTCTCCCCGCGCTTGAGACTCATATAGAAGATATGAAAAGATTTGCGGCGGAAGAAACCGAAGGCGGTTTTTCAAAGAAATTCATAAGCAACTTAGACAAAGCCGGGCTAAATAATCCAAGAAAAATGTTTAGTTTTCTCGTAAAAATAAAAGTTTTTGAAGAAGATGAAAATCCTCTTTTGATTCGATACAAAGTACCGATTGATTTTGATCCGGAAATCATAAATGAAGGTTTAGAAAATATTTCCAAGTTTGTCCCATCAGAAACTCGCAAAGATCTGCGCCAACTAAAAACCTGGGCAATTGATACAGAAGGAGCTAAAGACAGAGATGACGCCTTTTCTTTGGAAACCTTAGCCAATGGCAACACAAGCCTAATTGTACATATAGCTGACCCATCGGAATTCATCAGACCCGGGGAACCTCTTGATATAGAAGCGGCAAAAAGAGCAAGCTCTTTGTATATGCCTGATATGCGAATTCACATGCTTCCCCCAGAAATTTCTGAAGAAAAACTCAGTTTGTCTCCAGGCGGTGACAAGCCTGCTTTATCAATTGAAATGAACTTTTCTGACACAGGAGATCTTGAATCTTTTGATATATACGAGTCTTTAATAAATGTAGATAATGCCACTGAATATGAAACAGCGGATGCTCTTGCTGAATCTGATCTGTGGTTGCAAAAAGCCATTGAGCTTGGAAAGCAACTCGAAAAAAAACGCGAGGAAATGGGAGCAATAGTTTTTGCCAGGCAACCAGAACTTACGGTTAAAGTAATTGATGGAGAAATTGTTTTAAAGCGAAGAAATCGAGAGGCGAAAACTCAATCCATGATCGCTGAATTTATGATCTGGGCAAATCATGTCTGTGGAAAATGGTGTTATGAAAAAGAAATACCATGCTTTTTCAGATCACAGGAACCACCTGAAATTCCTATGGAAAAATCAGATGAATTTGATCCAGTAGCATTCTTTAAATCAGTCAGAACTTTCAAAAAAACCATAGTAGGATTAAAAGCGGGGCGACATAGCTCATTAGGATTAGACTACTACACCCAGATTTCATCGCCTCTAAGAAGATATTCAGACCTGCTTTTACATAGACAGATAAAATCTGCCGTAAGGGGCAATTCTTTGGCATATAGCGATTCTGAGCTATCCAACGCAATGCTTCTAGCAGATGCCGGTCTAAGTAAAGCGGATGAAATAATGAAAAGTAGAGAAAAATACTTTTTATTGAAGTATCTGAAGACCAAACAGAAGTCTGCCAACCTTTTATTAAAAGGCAAAGTGGTTGATTCCAACATGAATGACGTTAATTTCTACGTTGATATGCTATGCGGTTTCAGACATTGCAGAAAGCCAAACTTTGATGTAATTCCTGGACAACAAGTTGGAGTGAAAGTAAATCAAATTGATCTTTTTGATGGAATAATCAGATTTGACCTGGTGCCAGAAGCACCAGAACAAGATATTCTGGAATAACCTGACAACGCAAATTAATGCCTGTTCTGAGAATACAGACAAATAAAAAACTCCCCGCTAATTGTTTAGCGGGGAGTTTTTTATACTATTTTGAACTTTCCGGAAGCTTTAGCAACTCTTCATGGAATTTTTTCTTAAAGTCTTCAGGCAGTCTTGCCTCATACTCAGAAATAATTTCGATACCATCGTGGTGCAGTGCTTCTGCCTTAGCAAACATTTCTTTAATTCTTCGTTGAGCGCTTGAAAGCTCAGAAGAAAGGCTTTCTTCAACGGATTTCCACTTTGCGTTCAATGCTTCATTAAGCTTTTGGTTATGCTCAAGAAGTTTGAATAAAAGCATTTGCTGACTGCCCTGGGAAGCTCCTTCAAACTTGGCCAGTTTTAAACCAAGCTCGTCTTTCCAGGCTCTCAAGCCTTCAAGCTCCTCAACCAGTTGCTCAATCTGTTCATCTTTCTCGGTGAGCTTTCTTTGATAGTGCTCTTCCGTTCTTTTGAGCTGGCGAAAGCCATCTTCAGAAATAGCGGCTCGAACATTCTCATGCTCTTTTCGGGATGAGCCCAATTCCTGCTCATACTTTTCTTTAATAAGAACGATTTCTCGGTTTTTAAAGTAGATAACAACCTTACCGCCAAGTGCAAACAAGGCGGTAAGGATTAGTATAAGACCTATTACTTGAATTGGATCCATTTTTTGGTTAGTCCTTAATTTCCGCTGAAAGCCAATCTGGAAAGCCCACCAGAAACGCCATCGTTAGCAACCCACATTACTGTTGATGAAGACTGGCTAACGCCTCTTGCAGAGTCTCCGGCAAGTCCGTTAGTTGTAGAATATAAAACAAAATTAACCATATCATATGTTAAATATGCGCCTTTATCAGTTCCAATCCAATATCTGGTGGAGCTATTGCTGCTAACAATTTCTGGAGTATAGCTGTAAGGAGTCTGGGTGGTGAGATTGGTCTGAGTCCATGCGTTTCCGCTATCGGCAGAAGTAATCAATCCACTATTCGGTCCACCTGCATACCAGGCAGTTCCAATTTTGAAGAAAAGAGTAGCTCCACTTGCTAACCCTATGTTGGTTACCTGTTTTACAAACTGATCACCACTGGTATCAAATCTAAATAAACCAGCTTTACCAGTAGAACCAGTACCACAGGCCATAATTGTCGTAGAATCAACAAAAATATCACTTACTGTACTGGCCGTCATGCCTTTTGCAGTACCATAAAAAGTAATGGCTCCGTTATCAACTTTTGCTACGGAGTTTGTAGTAGCTGTCAGATCTTCAAGACCAACCCAAAATGTTGAAGTTGCCTGTCTTGCAAAAGAAAGAACTTTTACGCCGCCAAAACCAGGAACAGCGGTAATAGAGGCAGTTGTGGCTGTATACTTAAATAGCCCGGAGTCAGTACATATATACATATCGCCGATACCATCAGCAACTATTTTATTAATAGACTGATTTGTAAGACCTGCATCAGTGTTTTTTGTAAAAGTAGGAGCAGAGAGGTCTGGGTTAAAACTGAACAACCCATTGGCAGTTCCTGCATACATGAGACCAGTCGTAGTTGGTCTAACTGTAGATCTAATATCTTGATTAGTTAGAGTATTAGCAGAAGCTGTATCAAAAGAGGTTACAACAAATCCATAAGGATTAATGGCGCTGTCTAATCCTCCGCCACCGCCGCTGCTACAAGCAACCAGAAGAGGAATAACACAAATTAGAAACAATACAGAAAATCTTTTCATTAACCAAACTCCATTTTTATATTTTGATTACGATACTTTTTTCTCAACTTGCAAGAGACTGTTTAAAGAATATTGCAAAGTTAAATAGCTTTCATCAAGTGAACTGGATATCCCCACTAACAGAATCAGCCTTAAATTCTCCGCCTTCTGCGCCCGACTTAAGCTGTGTCCCCTGATTGTTCAGAGGTGTAACATCTCCACGCCAATCCAGAATCACATCACCACTTCTTGTAGTGGCTTCAACAAGACTCCATGGGCCAGTCATTTTTTCTACAATGATATCCCCAGATGTAGTCGCCAAGGACACTTCTGTCTCTTCTGAAATATTTCCTTCTGTTAGAAGAATATCTCCAGAAACAGAATTTATCTTCAATTTGCTGATATTTGACGATTTAACCAGAAAATCCCCCGAAGTGGATTTAATCTGCATTGCAATCTCTCCACCTTCTATCTGAACGGAACCGCTGACAGTTTCTATCAATGAATCCTTCAAATCTGCGCCCTGAATTCGGATATTTCCTGAGACAGTTTTTAGCTCTTCTACCTTAAATTTTCCACGAATTTTAATCCCAGCCGAAACCGTTTTACATTTAAGCAAAACTTCTTCTGGTAAAGCAATTTCCATATCCATAACAGCTTTTACAGGTTGATTTTTATCGAATCCAATATACACAACCCCGTCTTTTACCCTGATCCCCTGCTTAGAGAACCATTGAGAAGGCTGATATTCGCCCATTGTAGACTTTCCAACTCTGCCCATAACGCGAATCTTAAACTCATCTGCTTTGTGAATTCTAATTTCCCCAAAAATATTCTCAATCACAAAGCTCTTACAGTTCTTAACCTCATCTGAAACCCCGGCAACAAAATCAACAGTAACACCATCAAGGGGGTCGCCTTTCATAGTGCTCATTTCAGCGGCCATGGTGCCTACTACATCATGCATCCAGGTTCCAAATTCTTTCATTCTTTCTTTAAATTCCTTGCTCCGAGGTTCAGCATTTTTAATAGCGGTTTGAACCGTCTGCTGGACCGTTTGTGCAAGATTTCTTAAATCAAAACCCAGCTTTGTAGCCTGCGAAAATGGGTTTTCAAAATTGTCTGAATCCCTACTTTCATCCTCTTCATCATGAAATTTTGCAGATCTTCTCGGGGGCTCCTGTTCTTCTTTTTGCTGGGAAGCCTGACTTCGGTTACTGTCAATGGCTGAAAGAAGCTCTTCAGATTCTTCGACAGTGATCTTTCCTTCGGCGAGCATGCTCAATATCTTTTTTCTTGCGTCAGACATTCTTAACCTCCAATAAACTAAGGGCCGTATTTTCTATCAGGCTATTATATACCTTGAAGAGCAAAGGCTCAACCTGTCGAAGTTCGCCTTAAACAGCGGGATTGCTCAAATCTTTAACAAATATTGAAGAAACTTTAGCTTTCTTAATTCTTTGCAAAAAACAATTAACAGCACTTTCGGAAATATCCGCGCCAATCCATTTTCGATTCAAAGTTTCTGCCGCAACTAACGTGCTGCCACTGCCGAAACAAAAGTCTCCAACCAAATCTCCTTCACAAGAAAGCGCTGAAATAATTCTTTCAAGAAGAAAAAGTGGTTTTTGAGTGGGATAGCCAACCCGCTCTTTGGACATTGGATTTATAATCGGAATATCCCAAACATCGTCAACTGGCGTTCCTTTTGGGTCTGGCATATATCTTTTACCACTGGCAGCTTTTATTCCTCCCTTTGCATACCCTGAAGTCTTTTTGTATGGCACTCTTATTGAATCAATATTGAAAACTGGCTTTTTGCCACGACTATACCAAAGAAGCGTATCGTGCTTACAGGAAAACCTGTTTCGAGAGCGACCACCACCAGTATAATGCCATATAATCTCATTCATAAAGCCTTGATAGCCAAAAACTTCATCAAGGATTACTCTTGCATAATGGGAAGTTCGCCAATCAAGGTGAAGAACAAAGCTTCCGTTATCCATTAAAAGCGGGTAAAGAGCTTCTATTCTTTTTTTAAGCCAGGGAAGATACTCATCCAGATGGCCTTTCCAACTATCATTATATCTCCATTCAGAATTAGCTCCAACTTGCTCTCTACCTGTTAAAAATGGTGGATCAAGGTAAATTAATCTGAATGCATTTTGTGGCAAAACCGGGGCAACATCTATCATGTCGCCCCGGAATATTCCAGATTTTGAAAGAAAATCAGTCATTTATCTCAGCAATTTCCCAGCTTTTTGGAGAGGAATTGCTGCAAATCTTCAATTTTCACTCTTTCCTGTTCCATAGTGTCTCTGTCTCTAACAGTTACTGAGTCATCATCAAGAGTATCAAAGTCAACTGTAATACAATATGGAGTTCCAATTTCATCCTGTCGGCGATACAACTTACCAATTCCAGCTGTATCATCATATACAGTTCTCCATCCACTTTTTCTCATAAGGCTATTTTTAATTTCTTTAGCTTTATTTCTTATTGCTTCATTGTTTTTCTTCAAAGGAAGAACAGCAACTTTAATAGGAGATAGTTCAGGATGCAGTTTTAAAACTGTTCTCTGGCTTCCATTAACTTCTTCTTCACAATATGAATCCATTAAGAAAGCTAGTGTGGCTCTATCTACTCCAGCAGAGGGTTCAATAACAAACGGAAGAATGTGCTCATTATTTTCATGGTCAAAATAAGTCAGTTTATTTACAGCGTGAACATTTGGAATTTCACGGCCATCGCTTAAAACAAGTTTTCCGCCTTTGGTATGGCACTGAAGATCAAAGTCAGCTCGATTTGAAATGCCTTCAACTTCGTCAAACTGCTTGCTTTCATCTTCTCTATCTGGGAAAAACTTATAAAGAAGATCAACAGTAGCTTTGGCATAATGGGCCAATTCTTCTTTTTTCTGTTCGTATTTTTTAAGGTTTTCAGGTCTTATTCCAAGATCCACATACCATTGGAAACGATCGTTAACCCATTTTTCGTGCCATTCTTCATCAGTTCCAGGTTTTACAAAGAATTCGATTTCCATTTGCTCGAATTCCCTTACTCGGAAAATAAAGTTACGCGGGGTAATTTCGTTTCTGTAAGACTTACCAATCTGGGCAATCCCAAAAGGAAGCTTTCTATTGGTTGAATCCAAAACATTTTTAAAGTTGATAAAAATGCCTTGAGCAGTTTCTGGTCTGAGATAGGCTATATTATTTTCATCTGCCACAGGCCCGACAGTTGTTTTAAACATCAGATTAAAAGGACGTGGATCAGTTAAATCATGAGTATCGCCTTCTGGACACTTTTCTTTTGCATCAACCTGATCAGCGCGGAATCTTTTCTTACACTTACGGCAATCAACCATTGGATCAGAAAAAGTCTCTTCATGGCCAGAATATTTAAGAACTAGGCGATTCATTAGAATGGCGCAATCAAGGCCTTCCATGTCATCTCTTTCATATATAACTTTGCGCCACCAGGCTTTTTTCACATTGTTCTTTAATTCAACTCCAAGTGGGCCATAATCCCATGTTCCCTGAAGTCCACCATATTGATCACTGCCTTGAAAAATAAAACCGCGACGTTTACTAAGCGAGATGATTTTTTCGAGATCTACCATTTTCTACTCCTGTGCGTTTGATTGCCACTCAATAAGATACTTTAGATTTGCAATTATAAGGGCAATAGTCTAAAAATGCAATTTAAGGCGTAGATTCAAATCCGATAATCTGTTTTAGAATGAAAAAAAAGTGATGAATTTTCGAATTATAATTTTGCCTATTGACGTTAAATATAAACATGCCTATAGATAAATATAAGAAGAGCAAATAAATTTGTTTTTCTCTTTTTTTTTGGCGAAAGTTGTTTTAAATAGCTTTCTCAGAGTTTTTTAGCCATACTTGTTTTAAACAGGCAAGGGTTCTTTAATTTTTATAATGATTTTTAGAGCGGAAATCTTCCTTACTCTCGTTTTATTCATATAATTTTTTTATAGACACTAACAAGCGCTTGTTTTTGTTTTTACAGCTACCTATAATCATTCATTATGAATAAAAAAACCACAAAACCTGTAGTATGTGTATTTTGCTCATCCAGTGTAGAAGTCCCAGAAATCGTTAAAAGCGAAGGGGCGGACTTTGCAAAACTTCTAGCCGAAAACAATTTTGCGCTCCTTTACGGCGGAACAACCTGCGGACTGATGAAAGTTATCGCTGATGCCCACAAAGCAGCAAACGGGCATCTTATAGGCATAATTCCTGGATATATGATTGAAAGGGGCTTGCAGCACCCAGATTTAGATGAATCTTATGCTGTAGAAGACCTTCGCCCGCGAAAACAGGAGATGCTTGATAAATCTGATTTTATAGTCGCTCTGCCAGGTGGGATAGGGACCTACGACGAAATCTTTGATTTACTTGCGATGAGGCAACTAAAAAGGCACCACAAGCCTATGTTTCTTCTAAATACAGATAATTATTTTGAGCCCTTAATCAAGCTGCTAGAACAAGGCGTGAAGTACAACACAATAAAACCAGAACACCTTGAGTTACTAACCGTTGCTCAATCTCCAGAAGAGTTGGTAAAAAAAATATCCAGCTACAAAACCAACTAGCAACTTGATTTAATCAAGCTTTTTAAGGTTTCTTCAATTTCTAAATAATCTTCTTCTTTTAGATCCGGTCTTTGCGGATACTTCAGAAGAAGATTTTTATTTTTAGAGTTAGCTGGTTCATCGCCAAGCAGGAGAGTGGGGTAATCATACTCACGCGCTCCTTCCACAATTATCAAGTCACATCGCGCAGAAAGAAATTCAATGGCTTCTTCGAGTAAAAGAGCGCTATCTTTAATAAAAATCTCTGTTGATTCTTTTCCTATACCGATAGTAGCAACTGCACCTGAATCTATGTGTCTACCAGTATCCTTATTGTTGTAAAAAAAATCCAGCTTTTGACGGGTGTGCTTTATAGTAGCTATTTTCCAGTTCTTCATCCAGGAAATTACACTGTTAATAAATGTTGTTTTTCCCGATCCGGAGCTACCAAGAACTCTAACAACTGGTTTTTCTAGATTGTTGATCAAAGGAAAACTCCTCTATCAAATCTTAACTGTTATAAAGCTATCGCCAGTTTTCAGACTGCCTTCGGTTAAAATAATGGTAAAAATTCCTTCTCTGGGCATAACACAATCCCCAGCTTTGTAATAAACAGCGCATTTTGTATGACATTCTTTACCTATCTGAGTAACCTGCATTATAACGCCTGGACCTGCATACATAAGAGTGCCGACAGGCAGTTCATAAAGACAAACTCCAGAAGTAGCAATGTTTTCTGCAAAAGAACCAAAATCCACCGTTAAACCCTGCGCCTTCATCTTATCAATGCTTTCCACACCAAGCATTGAAACCTGCCTGTGCCAATCACCGCCATGAGCATCATTTTCCATTCCGAATGCTACTTTAAAATATGCTTCATCAATGGGATCTTTAGGAACACCTTTGGTTTTGCTTATAGCAAACTTTTCAATCTTGCCTATCTCTGAACCCTCAGCAAGCCAATCCCCACTCTTTCCGCCAATTTTTCGAATTAACTTTACGGTTTCAACCTTAGCAGATTTACTAACTCCCTTAACCATGTCATACATATTCATCAAAGCAGTAGTTGCCCCAACCATTGCTTCCATTTCAACGCCGGTTCTATCTGTGGCCTCAGCAGTTACAAATACGCCAATTCTTTCTTTATCAATCGGAAACAAATCAACTTTGACGGAATCAAGTCTTATGGGGTGAGTCAAAGGTATGAAATCAGAAGTCTTTTTTGCTGCCATTACTGCAGCAACTCGTGAAGCTGCCCATGCATCGCCTTTTTTTAGAGAGCCATCTACAAGAAGCTGCATTGCTTCTTCTCCAACTAACATCTGACCGAAAGCCACAGCAACTCGATGAGTCATTGGCTTTCCACCAACATTAACCATCTTTATATTGCCGTCCCTTCCCTGGTGCGTAAGAGTATTCATTTCAGACATAGTTGCAGGCCTCCAAAATCGTTTTCATGATTCAAGATAACATATTTAAAATAATTGGTTAAGAATTTGTATGTCGTTGATCATATGCGAACAAAATTAAAAAAGTAGTTTGTGGGTATAAGAAAAGCGGTCGGGCCTAAGCCCGACCGCTTTAATTGTGCGATTTATCTACGAGTTCAAATTAGAACTGGCTGTAGATTTCTGCCCAGAACATGTTGTAGTCATAGTCTGCGTTGAGACCACGGCCAGCACTGATTTTCTGAGTAGCGCCGATAGCTTTCTGTGCATTTCCAGTAAGATCGAACTGAGTGTAACCAACTCTGATCTTAGTGTTTTCTGCAAGCTGATAGCGATATTCAAAAGTGATAACCATAGCTTCTGCATCTGCAACACCGAGGTTGTTCCAAGAATCATAAGCAGTGTTAGTTTTAACAGCTGGAACAGCAGCGTTAGTGAGACCAGCACCAGCGATGTGACGAGTCATATCGTTAACAGCTGAATCTTTCATTTCGTCCATCCAGTCGCCTGCAAGTCTGAAATAATGTTTGCTGTTTCTTGGTCTGTATTCTGCCTGGAGTTTAAGATCATACATGTTAGTAAGACCATTGCGGAAGTATACGTTACCACGGCTGATATCTTCATAAGGAGTTTCGATACCATCCTGATATCTCTGATCGTTATCAAGAGCATATCCACCGATTGATTCGTCATCAGCAAAAGTGTAGCTAAGTTTTGCAGCCCACTCACGTTTGCTATCCCATTTTACTGCAGCGTGACCCATCCAACCTTTAAGGTCTGGAGAAATCCAAGGGTTAGCAGCTGTAGCAGCAGTGTTTACTACGTCAAGTTCATAGTTAGTGTATACGAAACCAAGGTCATAATCCCAATGTCCGTTAGCACCGATTGGGCCTTTTGAACCGAATTCTACGTCCCAACGTTTGTCGCTGCTCTGAGTTCCAGCTGCAAGAGGAGTAGCTGAGTTTACAACTGCACCATTAGTAGCCATGAAAGGAGCTGTAGCGGCTGCGAAGAGAGGAGTAATTCTTCTCTGAGCGAGGAGGTTTGGTTCATCCTGCATGTAGAAGTTCAAATAGAGATCGTGGTCTCTGTATTTTGTAGCAAGGTTCATGTTCCATACGTTGCGGAAATCAACTGCTGCGTTATCTTTGTAGTTACCAACGTGTCTATCATAGATAGCCTGGAATACTACGTCGATGTCGCCACTTCTTTTGTAATATCTGATAGCGTCAACATAGTCATTAAGGAGCATGCCATGACCAGCTGTGTAGAAGTTTCTACCGAAAGTGAAGTCGCCACCGAAACGGAACATATCTTTGATATGTAAGTAAGCAAGGTCAACAACTCTGTCAGTTACAGTGTTAACACCGATTCCAGCAGAACCGAAAGCGCCGCCCATTGCAGACTGGCCACCGTTAACGTTGTCGAGATTTTTTGCGAAGAGACTCCAGCGAGCTACTGCAGTGATGTTTTCATCAATGTGAGCTTTGAACTTGAATCTGATCTGGCTTTCTGTGAGAGAGTTGTTGCTGTTACCAGCGTTAACTCTTGCAGTTGCTGGAGCTCCGGCTACGCCGAATCCAAAAGGAACGTTCCAGTCATTTTTATGAGTAAGGCTAGTATGTCTTACAAGCATATCGCCTGAAAGTTTTACTTTTTCCATTCCGCCCTTAGCCATGTAATCTTTGATTCCTTCTACGTCTCTCTTGAGCATAGAAACATCTTCTTTTACAACCTGCATATCGTCTTCGAGAGCAGTTACTTTCACGCCGAGGAGTGCAAGTTCGTCTGCGAATTCAACAGTAAGTTTTTCAAGAGTCTGGAGGTCAGACTTAGTTACAAGGTTAGTGCCGATACCAGATTCCATCATCTGTTCAACATTAGCGAGCATTTTAGCTGTGATCATAGCAAGAGCATAACGAGTTACAGCTTTGCGGCCTTTGAATGTTCCATCAGGGAAGCCCTGAAGAATGCCTTTAGCGGCAAGTTTGTTTACTGCATCATATGCCCAGTGTGAGAAAGGTACATCTGAAAAAGGATTAGCGGAAGCAGCTATAGTTGTAAGAAGCATAGCAGCTACGAGAAGGATTGATAGACGTTTCATAAATATTCCCCTTATAGGTTTTTTAATTAAAATTCGAGTCGGGGTTCGTCCATACTTTTGATTTCTTCCTACTTCTTGTCCGCCGTTTTCACTGAAGTATCCATGTTGCCTTTTCGTGTCTACGGTTAACATTTTTCGGTTTCAACCAGGTTCTGGTTTTCGCCCCTCTAAGTCTTAAGGCTTACGCTTTCAGGCTACCTACTTGAGTTACACCCCCTTTTTTGACACCTGCAAGGTAGTTTTGGCCTAAGGCTCAGTTGCAAAAGTATATGCATGAGAAAAGAAATCGTCAAGTGATTTTTTCAAAAAAAAATTCAAATTCCTATTTTTTCCTTTTACATGCCTTTTGACAGCGGATTTTATTTTTTAACAAAATCTAATCCGCAAATCTTTTTCGGACTTTTCTTTTCAATTTTTAACGATAATTAATCTTTTTCTACAAGATTCTGTTCGATTAAATATTTTTCGCCTATTAGCCAGGCAGCATAATCATCAATAGGACAGGGTGGAAGCTGCAGGCCAATCGGAACAATTTTCCAAAATCCGGTAGGAGGATTTTCAATAAAATATCTCTCCCGAGCCTTATAAGTCGTGTTTTTCTCTTCTGCAAATCTTACAGGAGGCTCCAGATCTTGATCATTATATAGTCTACAAAGCACTGCTGCGGCCGTTCCATTTCCCATTATTACGGCCTCTGGGGCAGGCGACATTTCGCAAAATTTCTTAAACACACGATGCATTTCAGAAACATAGGCAATCCCCATCTCGCCATGACTAAGATCATAATACACAACTGCGTAGCCAACTTTATCAGAACCAGGATCTATAGCTAGTATCCATTTTTTTGAATGCTTTTCTGTTTGTGTTTTTTCCATGACTGTGAATTTAATACATTTTTCAGCTTTTTAAAATAGTGCTTTTACCATTTCAAATAAAATCTACTTTGCTTAAGATTCTCTATGGGAGCTTTGCAATTTGCTCTAAGTTCAAATCCGAAAGTCTCACAGGAGAATAACCTCTTTCTCTTATAATTCCCAAGATTCTGGGAAGAGCATTTGCTCCATTTTTACTACCAACATGCATTAATATTACAGAACCTGATTTCAGTTTTGTTGAGACCCGGGATATTATCTTTTCAACCGAATCTTCCCGCCAGTCAATTGTGTCTATGTTCCAGTAAACAGGTCTATACCCAAGTTCTTCAGCAAATTGCTCGACTTTTAAATTCTGGTGTCCAAATGGAAATCTGAAAAATGGAGCCCCCTTTTGGCCAAGAACCTTTTTAAATACATTTTCTGCGGCCTCGATTTCGGCAGCGATCTTTTGCTTGCTCCAGTTTTTCATGTCTTTGTGATTCATACTGTGATTCGCAATTTCATGCCCAAGCAATAAGAGTCTTTTTGCCTTCTCTGGGTAATTTTCTACAAATTTTCCCGTGAGGAAAAATGTCGATTTCACACCAAATTCTGAGAGCGTTTTTACAATGGATTCAAACCCACCATCTTCAGCGCCACCATCAAATGTTAAAAAGACCTGCCCACTTTTTTTAAAAAAAGTAGAACCAGGTTTGCTTTTCTCAGTATTTATTTTCGGCAAGACCTCTATGGATTTAATTTTCTTTTTGTCTTGAACGATCTTTTTGACAATCTTTTTATTGTCTTGCGGGAACATCTGCCTCTCTATATAGGGAGAAGAGTCAGATGGGGTAGGAATCTTGATTGGGGATTTAAAAACTAATTCTTCTCTTTTAACACTTCTGCTTCTTTCTGAAAGCGCGCGCAACCCTATTTCAAAATCAGGTTTTAGCTGGAGAGACTTTTTTAACGCCCAAATCTGATCTTTCTTCTGGCCAAATCTGCCATACAGCAAAGAGATGTTGTAGTAAGTCCAATAGGTTGGTTGGATTTTGATTGATGCTTCATACCACTTGAAGGCCAATCTATCCTGGCCAAGTCTTTGTAATGCGCTACCAATATTATTATAGAGATGTACATTTTGTGGATTATATTCAATGGCACTTCGCCAAATTCTTATAGCGCCAATCAAATCGTTACTTCTAGCTTTTTCTATACCAATAGAATTTAATTGGGCACTCTTAATTTGCCTCGCATCAAAAGTTGTAGTTGCCGAAAACAAGAACTGGCAACAGGCCAAAAAAATGCCTGCTGCCAGAATTCGTTTAAAAATAAACTTAAGCTTTTTCTGCGACTGGTTTTTTACCAACTCTAACAGGATCCTTTTTCCTTATTCTTACGAAATCAGGAGTAATTTCAACCCATTCATCATCGGCAACATATTCAAGAGCCTGATCCAATGTCATTCTTCTTGGGGCATGAATCTTTTCCAATTCTTCAGATGTCGCCGATCGGTGATTTGTAACGTGACGTTTTTTAACGATATTAACCTTTAAGTCACCGGCCAGTGGCCTCTCACCAACTACTAATCCTTCATAAACTTCTTCTGCTGGTCCATAGAACAAAGTCCCACGCTCTGAAAGGTTCTTTATGGCATAAGTGGTAGTAACTCCACCTTCTGTTGCAACCATAACACCATTGCGTCCGCCAGGAATTTCACCTCTGAAAGGTTCATACGCTTTAAAACATTGATTCATTATTCCGGTACCGTTGGTCATAGTAAGAAACATAGACCTGAATCCAAGAAGGCCTCTGGCAGGAACACTGAAAATTAGTCTCAGATATCCATCAGCGAGTCTCTTGGTACTTTCAAGTAAAGCGCGTCTTGGACCTAGAACTTCCATTACGATTCCCATGTAGTTCTCAGGAACATCTACAGCTAGTTCTTCTATTGGCTCAACAGTTTTTCCATTTTCGTCTTGCTTGAAAATGGCCATTGGCTTACTCACCTGTAGTTCATAACCTTCTCTTCTCATTGTTTCTACGAGAATTCCAAGATGCAATTCGCCGCGACCAGAAACAAGGAAAGTATCTCGTTCCTGAGTTTCTTCAACTCTCATTGCAACGTTTGTTTCAAGTTCTCTATCAAGTCTGGCCCTAATTTGTCTAGCAGTAAGAAATTTTCCAGATCTCCCGGAAAATGGGCTGGTGTTTGGCGCAAAAGTCATTGAAATAACAGGCTGATCAACAGAGATAACTGGAAGAGCTTCGCAAGGCTCAATACTAACCGTATCGCCAATTGAAATATCAGCAAGACCACAAATTGCAGCAACATCGCCAGCTCCAACATCTTCAACTTCTACCCTCTGAATTCCCTTGAAAGAATACAGTTTCAAAATCTTTTGTTTTTGAGGCTCAATATCTGGATTAATGCGATAAACTTCACTTTTAGCTTTCAATGTTCCGCTAATAATACGGCCCACACCAATTCTACCAACGTAGTCGCTGTAATCCAAGCTCGTTACAAGCATTTTTCCTGGACCTTCCAAGGAAGCGTCTGGTGGCGGAACCTGCTTGATAATTTCTTCAAGAAGAGGTTTTATACCTTCTCTTTCATCATCAAGATATCTAACTGCATAGCCTTCTCTTCCCGAGGCAAATAAAACCGGATAATCCAACAAACTGTCGTCAGCTCCAACATCAATAAACAGATCTAATACTTCGTCTGCTACTTCGTCTATCCTGGCGTCAGGTCGGTCTATTTTATTAATAACAACAACTGGTTTCAAACCAGCTGCTAAAGCTTTTTTCAGCACAAAACGAGTTTGTGGCATTGGTCCTTCAAAAGCATCAACAAGTAGCAAACATCCGTTTGCCATCTGCAATACACGCTCAACTTCACCGCCGAAATCCACGTGACCTGGCGTGTCGACCAAATTGATTCGATAATCCATAAATTCCAAAGACAGGTTTTTGGATAAAATGGTAATCCCTCTTTCCCGTTCCAGATCATTATTATCCATGAATCTTTCTTCCATTTTCTGGTTATCTCTGAAAAGACCGGATTGCTTAATCATTGCATCAACCAAAGTGGTTTTGCCATGATCAACATGGGCAATAATAGCTACGTTGCGAATAAGTGAAGGATCTTTGATTTGTCTGACTGCTGCCACTGAATAACTCCAAAACCGTACTGTATTTTATAGACGCAGGCAGTTTAACGGAAGCAGAGGCCACTGGCAAGAACTACTTTTTTTTGGGGCTATTTATTTTTCAATTCAGTCTAACCTTTTGATTACTATTATGCTTAAAAAGTGTTTAAATTCACTGTTAATTGCTGCTTCCCAGACATTGTGATTTTTTTGTTTTGCAGCAATTTAAAAGTTCCAGGCCTTGCGGAAAATATTTCCCTGTGTACAATTAAAAAATGAATTTTACAAAGGAACCCACTATGTTTAAGTATCCTTTTGCCCATAAACTCATTTTAGCAGTGATTTTTTCCATTTTTCTTCCATTAATCCCCGTTAAAGCTTGGGGACCGGTAAGTCATATTGCCATAAGTTACGAAGCCGGAACAAAGAATGGATTCCCAGTAAGCGATGATTTAGTCGGAGCTTTCTTAGCCGGGTCAACTGAACCCGATGTTGGGCTTGGAGACGGAAAAAGTGAAGATTATGGAGTTTATCACAGCGAAAACTATGCCAAAGCCATGGAAAATGTTGCCGATCGTCTAAAAAGCCCGGCAAAGCAAGTTCTCCAAGCCAGAGCTGCTGGCATTAGAGCACATATTGCTGCTGACTCTGCAGCACATACAAATACTGGTTATGCCAACGTAAAAAAAATGTTCTCTAATCTGGACCACGGAATGGCGGATCATACAACTAATGAGCTTTGCGTAGACATGATCCTATACGATGAACATAGAAATGGACTCAAAAAGCAGAGACTTAACTTTATGGATGTAGATACCATGATTTTGGTTAGAAAGGAATTTTCTAAAATCACGGGTCAGGCACTTTCTAATGACCGAGCACAGTTACAAAAAGAAATCATTTCACACAGAACAATGGTCTTAACCGAGTTAAGTCTAGCAGACCACTTAAGCAAAAATGATCATGCCAAAATAGAAGGAATGAAAGAACTTTATTCAGATTTTCGCACCGGAGTAAAAGAAGGAAAAGGCGTTGATATGGCAGTTGATAGAGTTAGCTTGAACGCCAACGCAAAAGACGAAGCCAAATCCTTTAGCACTGACAACAAAGGTTTTAAGATTTTGGATTTTATGAACAACTCAGTTCTTGCCAAAAGCTTTCAAGCCTTGGAAAAAGGTGCTCTTCAGCTCATGAAGATGAAAACATTGAGAGAAAATCTAGTCAATTTGGCCGAAGGCAAGGTAAGCAATTCCCGAAATAAGGCATTCTTGAACTTTGGGTGCAATCTTTTAAATAAGGATCTAAGTTTCAAACAAGCGGTTCTTCTTGCCGGGAAAAAAATATCTGGTTATCCCGAATCGGATGAACTAAAGCTAATTTACATGGAAACAGAAGCTGAAGTCTTAAAAGCTCAGCGAGACAAAGCAAAAGAAGCTTTCGACAACCGTCCATGGTGGAAGTTCTGGTTATACCTTACCAAGGCAGACCAGAAAAAGTATCAGGAAGCTGAAAAAAAATACCAGGATCACCTAAGAAAAATTGATAGCCTCAAGGCGAACATTAAACTTGATAACCCTCAATTCACACCAGTAGCTCAAATTCTAGCTAGTGAAGCAAACTCCACAAGCTTTGAAACGAAAAAGGATTCTGGTTCCTTTAGCTCTGAAATATTGGATTTATCCTATCAGCTGAATAAAGCTTCAGAAGAGTATAACCGTGCTGCATCAGAGCAAAATGTCTTAGAAGTAAAAAGGCTTAAAATCGAAATAGAAAACCTTAAAGCAAGAATTGCAGTTTTAAAAAATTAGAGTAATAAAAAATCGAGCCAAAAGAGTTTCTTTTGGCTCGATTTTTTATTGGAAAATACAATTAAAACAGTTGTTTTTGTGCTCGTTTTGATTTACTATCCTCAACGGCCAAAGAGGGAAGTCGGGTGAGAATCCCGCGCGAGTCCGTCGCCGTATTCGGGGACAAATGCTTCAAAAAGCCACTCTATCAAGGGGAAGGCGAAGCAGGAGAATGATCCGTAAGCCGGAATACCTAATACGCCAGCCTGAAGCTTTTATGCCTTCGGGATATTAAATTAGAGGTGGCGGTACCCATGCTCAAGAAGCTTTTTTCTACCCTTTTTTTCATTACTCTTTTTTCTTCACCAGTTTTGTCCGATCAGGCTTTAGTCCACAACGACAAAGATTCAACAATCAAACTCCCTCCGATAAAGGTTTTTGCTCCGACCTGGAACAAGTCAGAGCTTTTAACAGGGAAACCTCATACCAAAGTTGAATGCAATTCCTGGAATAACCTGACCAATCTATCTATTTCAGACATATTAGACGGAATTTCTGGAGTTGCCGTAAGAACTCCTGGCGGACCAGGACATGTAGCTTCACCAAATCTTGGCGGCCTTAGTGGCAACAAAATACTCGTGATAAAAGATGGATTGCCAATAAACGACCCATTCACCGGGAGTCCTGACATAGGAAATTACTGCTCTGATGCATTTGAATCCGTTGAGGTTTGGCATGGAAATCAGGCATCAAGATGGGGAAGCAATAGCATTGGAGGTGTTATCAGACTTACCTCCAAGAAACCATCTGAGGGTCGATTAAAGCTATCTACCGACGGAATCGGTGGGCGCAGCTATCAATTTGAAACTGGCCTGGAACTCGAAGATGCCTACATAGGAATAAGAAAAGGATTTAACTTCACTCCCGGCTGGTCTGCAGCAAGTGAAAAAACAGGAAATACCGAGCGCGACAGTTTTGAAAGCGACAATTTTCAACTATATTTTGAGAAAATGCTAAACGACAAAACAGAATTTTCATTAAACTTTGACTGGCTAGAGAACTTGACTGAACTAGACGGGTTTAGCCTGGCAACTTCTCTCCCAATTGACTCAAAAACTTTCAGGCAAAAGAAACTAGAAGGAAATCTAAGCTTTGGATTACTGTTTAAGCATGAAAATGGTGACTTAAAATTCACGCACTCTTTCTCACATGGTGGCTATACAGGTATTGACGAAGCAAATGTTTTTAATGAATACGGTCTCGAATATTCCAGACAGATCCAAACTATTTACAGAGATTTTGATTTTGGAAATTCACAACTATCACTGGAAGCAAGCCATCAGGAAACCTATGCGGACAATAAGCAAAACTATTCAAATCGGGAGCTTTTAAATGCTTTTTCAATTCAATATCTTAGACAATTAACCAATCTGCTTTCTATTTCAACTTCTGCAAGGTTAGAGGACTCAAATTTCGGAAAATCACTTTCAACAGGAAATCTTGGATTGGACTACCACAAAGAACAGTTCTCATTTTCCATAGAGCTTGGTAATGCTTCTCGTCTTCCAGCTTTTAATGAACGCTTTTACCCTAATTACGGTGACCCGGATCTAAACGCTGAGTTTTCAAATTCAATATTAGTAAAAGCAGGTTATCAGCTTAAAAACATTTGCAAACTTACAGCTGAAGCAACGCAATTTAAAATCCGCGACCTGATTGGTACAGTTTCTACTACTGATCCAAAATACACATGGGGATCAAAAGCTGCGAATCTTGGAAAAACAAAACTTCAATCTCATAAATTTGGCATTGAAAATATATCTGTAAAAGGTTTTTCCATTAGTGGCTTTGTACAAATTCTGGATAAAGCTGTTATCGAAAATAGCAACACTCAACCGGCAGGAATCTTGTCGAGACAATCAGGTTTTAAAATAGTAAAAAATTATAAAAATTACTCAGCTCAGCTTCTTTCAAAATGGTGGGGCAATAGCTGGGAAACCGCAAAAAATGATAGAGGGACGAACCCAGGGCATGATTTAAGCTTAACCATTGCCAGAAAAACAGGAAAATTAACCACTATTTTGTGCGCGGAAAACCTCACTGACAACTCTACAGAAAGAATTCAAGGCTACACCAGGCCAGGAAGAAGATTTAAGCTGGCTGTGGAAACACTATTCTAAAAAAAAAGCCGCCCTCCTTTGTGGGAGCGCGGCTATGGCTTAAATTAAGCTATTTCTTCTTCTCAAACTTTATTTCGAGCAAATCTCCGAGGCCATTAAAAACAGCCTCCCAATTTGTTCCCTTTCTTAATTTCATAAACTTTTCATAACTTAAAGGAACATTTTTGATTTTCTGTATCTCAATGATGTCATTGCTTCCAGCTTTTTTAGCTTTAACAATGTAAGTTTCTTTTTTCTCGCCCGCTCTCTTATCCCCTATAGCAGCAGGAGTATTTGAAGACCCATCAATCTCCGGCCAGGCGGGTTCATCGTCTTTACCGGAAGCTGTAATAATTTTTCCCTTCATCCAACGATTAATAGAATAGGTAACCTTTTCGTCATATACAGGTACCTTTCTATAGCGCTGCCGTTTGACCATTCGGGTTTTGGTTTTATTTTCGTAAACAGGAACGTTTTTATAAGTAAATTCAAAGCGCCCATTTCCAAGGTTTTTCTTCTTATCCTTGACCCGCTTAGTTCCAGTTTGCACCTTTTCGGTATATGTTTCTGATACATTTTCGTATCCATCTGGAACCTGATCGTGTCTCTTGAGCTCAGATTTAGAAGAAATCCGTGTTGCTCCAGCTGGGACTTCATTTTTCCAGGCAGATTCAACAACATTTTTATATTCTTCAACCTGAATTGTCCTGGTCCAGCTATTTTCAACAATTTCAAGCTTCCCAGCTTTTTCAGAGCAACTTAACCATGAAAAAACCAGAAATAGAAGAATAAAGATTCCGCAACCAATTTGACAACCAAATGGCAATGGTTTTGCGGGCTTAGCGGGAGCTTCACTTTTTTTGTTCTCAGCTTTTTCGACTGGCTCTTCTGTTTCTTCACTAAAGCTTTCTTCAGAAACTTTTCGCTTTTTGCCATCGGACCTGGAAGACCCACAGCCAGTACAATTCTTTGCCCCAGAAGGACTTGTGTTTCCACAAAACTCACAAATCCAATCTGGACCGGCTTTTGCGGCAGCAAGTTCAGCTTCGTCTGTTATTGCAGGAGCATCATCGTCACAATAGAATTCTACATTCTCGCCTCTAACCGCTCCACAAGCAGAACAATTCTGCTTTGCGCCCATATTTTTTGATTCACAATTTGGGCAAAACCAATAACCTTCAACAATTTCTGTCATTGCTTCAGAGGAAGACTCTTCGGTTTCAATCTCCAACCCTTCCGTCTCTTCCAGGTGAGGTTTCTGATATTTGATCGCTTCTTCGCGAGTCATCTTACATGGCTCACAAAAATCCACTTCCGCCCCTTTATTTTCAAGGCAAACAGGGCATTGCCATTGCTGTTTTCCAGCCATTTTTGTCCCCCAGTGACAATTTTCTTTTAACTATAAAACTCAAGTATTTCTCTATATTTTTTTCTCAATATAATTTTATATCACAAATAGATAACATATCAAAATCCTTTAAATATAAGGATTTATGAGATAAAAAAGAATTGCTTGCCTATGAACACTAATTAAAAAAAATTTTACTTTTTTATTTTTTTATTTTGAAGTCGAAATTTATTTCTTCGAAGCCACCAACCCAAAAACAAAAAACTCTGGAAAAGATTTCAGGTGATAAATTTGCGATCAAATCAATTGCAGTACCAGCCAATTGAGCAACTCGAAATAGCAAAGGGCTAAGAACTGTTTTTTTCAGCTCTGGTTGAGCAAACCATCTTAGTGTTAATTTCACTAATTCTAGCTCCACACCTTGAAACCCTCCTTTAAAACTTTTCTGAAAATAATAAGGAAAGCTTACGTCGAACCCTCTTTTATGCTCAGGATGAGTAAATCCCCGCGAAAAATGTGGAACAGCAATTTTAACAACCGCGCCATCCACTGAGATTCTATGAAGCTCTTTGATTACCGCAAACGGGTCTTCCAGATGCTCCAAAACATGATCTAATTCAATTAAATCAAAAGAATTATCCTCAAATGGATATGGAAAAACATTCAAATCGTGGCTCACGTCTGGCTTTGAAACAGACAAAAAATCAACATTTACATAGCCCGCTTTGGGAAATTCACCACAACCAAGATTTAGTTTTGTTAATGTTCTAATGCTTTCCATTTATTCACCCAAATTCCGTTAAATTGACTTGTCTTTGTCTGTGCCATTATAATGCATATCTCTGCAATTTCCCAAAAAACCCTCAGGATGTTTTATGCCAACAAATAAAATTCTCAATTCAGGAATAAGCATCGTTATCCCAGCCTATAACGAAGAAAATGCAATCCAAAAAACGGTTGAAACAACTTATAAGACACTTTTCGAGATCGAATCACTTCCATTCGAAATTATAGTTGTCGATGATTCTTCTACCGATAATACCAATATAAATATACCCAAAACAATCTGCAGAGTTTTTAAACACCCAAAAAATTATGGGTATGGGCGAACACTTTTAACAGGAATAAATCAGGCCAAATTTCCATATATCGGAATAATTGACGCTGACTCCACTTATGATCCCGAACATTTTAAAGAAATGATACCGCAGATGGACATATTTGACATGGTCATAGGTGAGCGTCGCATTTCGGATCAATCAAAAGTGGTTTCACTTATGCGGAAAACTCTTAAAACCCTTATTCTGTTTTTCAGCGAACATGATTCCAGAGATCCAAACAGTGGGTTAAGAATCTTTAAAAAATCACTTGTAGACAAAGGTGGACATCTTTTTAGCAAAAGATTTTCTTTTTCAACTTCGCTGACTTTTTTTGCAGCTCTAAATCATCAATTTATTGAATACCATCCAATCGAATATCACGATAGAACAGGCCATTCGAAGGTGAGACATTTTAGAGATTCGCTAAGAACCTTTTGGCTTGTAATGAGCATGGCCCTGATTTATCGCCCAATGAAGTGTTTTTCAGCTCTAATTGCGGCAAATGTAGCTGGGCTATCATTCCTCCTCTCCTGGAGAAAAAAGGTTTCTGCCCAAACATTGCTTTCGTCTGTAGCCGGTTGGGTTTCATCTATTCTGCTTCTGGGAATTTCCTTTTTCGCCTTCATTCTTGGAAAGCACTATGAGCTGACAATTTCAGATGATGACTGAGAAAAAAATCCTTCTTATCCAGCCTTCAATGGGATTGTCTGGGGAATTTTCCCAGCACCCACCACTCAGCCTTCTTTTTGTGGCTTCAGCTCTAACCAGGTTTCCAGTTAAGATTGAAATTCTTGATACACGCATAATCAGAGAGTCCTGGAAAACCTTGATTTTAGAAAAGCTCAAAGAACCATTGCTTTTTGTTGGTTTTACAGTCATGAGCGGGACACCAGTAGCTCACAGCCTTGAAATGAGCAAGTTTATAAAATCCCATTCTAAAGTCCCAATTGTTTGGGGAGGGGCACTGCCAACTGTCGCGGCCCACACATGTCTGAAAGAAGAAAGCGTAGATTTTGTCGTTTCCGGAAGCGGAATTCAGGCAGTTCAATCAATTTACAAAATACTCAGTAATTCAGAGCAGGTTGATAAAACAAAAGTTTCCGGGTTGGGCTACAAAGACGGCGATTCTATTTTTGTGAATAAGCACCTTCAAGGTTTTGAGCATGTTCCATATCAATCAATTCCATACCATTTGATAAAAGACTTTGAAGCCTATGGCCAAATAGGGTCGGATGAGTTGGTATTTCCGATTTATAGTGCGTATGGTTGCCCATACCAATGCAGTTTTTGTATTTCTCCAGCCCACTATAAGGATTTTAAGGTGAAATGGTCACCGTTAAAAGCCGCCGAAGTTGTTGATCACATTGAATTTTTAATAAAAAACTTCAAAGCCACAACCATTTATTTTTATGACGATGATTCTTTTGTAAGTATTGAACATATAAGAAACATAATTAATGAAATAAAAACCCGAAACCTTAAGATCAAGCTTAGTTTTAGAGGGGCCCGGGTAAACGAAATCATGAAAATGGATGATGCTTTCCTGAACGATCTCGCCGAGACGGGCACCCAAACACTTCATATAGGCGTAGAAGCAGGAAGTCAACGGGTTTTGGATTTGTTTAATAAAGGAATTAAGACCTCTGACATCATCGAAATAAACAGAAAGCTGGCAAAAAATAAAAAACTTATCGCTGCCTACAACTGGATTGTTGGCACACCAACAGAAACCGAACGTGAAATAAAAAAAACAACCAGACTCCTTCTTCAACTAATTAAAGAGAACCCAAGATGTTTCGTTTTTCAACCTAACGTATTTAGAGTGGTTCCTGGAGCCGAACTTGAAAAACTGGCAATCAGAAATGGCTATACTCCACCAGAATCAATTGAAGATTGGATAAACGAAGAAACGGAACTAAAAAAATCATCTCCATGGTTTACCCCGCAGATGGAAAAACAAATTCGAATGTTGCAGGTCACTTCTTACTTTGTGGACAAAAAAGCGGATCTGCTCATGAATCAAAAAAGCATAAAATCCTATTTAGTCAGGCTTTTTTCGGCGCTATACAGGCCTTTCGCACTTTTCAGATTCAAAAGCGGCTGGTCTGGATTCTTTATTGAAGAACATTTGTTTACTTTTGCCCAGAAACTTCTGAAAGTGCTCAAGTAAAATGTGTGGAATTTGCGGGATATTCAAATTTAGGGAAATAGTTTCTGATTCTTTGGTCAGCGCTATGAGCAACCGTCTGCAGCACAGAGGAAATGACGCTTCTGGTGTATGGGTCAACGACAATATTGGCTTTGGACATCAACGACTTACCATTCTTGATCTTGATAGCAGATCTAATCAGCCATTTCATTCAAAAAGTGGAAAAACCTGTATAACCTACAACGGTGAAATTTATAACTATAAAGAACTGAAAAAAAACATCCCCCACCAAGAAAGCTTTCACACAACTTCGGACACTGAAACTCTAGTAGAGATGCTTGAATTAATGGGATTCTCAGCTCTTCAGAAACTGAACGGCATGTTCGCATTTGCCGCTTTTGACAAATATGAAAAACGATTAATGTGCGCCCGTGATCGTCTTGGAATAAAACCATTTTTCTATGCTTTTCATCCCGGAAAATGGTTTGTTTTTGCTTCTGAAATAAAAGCGCTCTTAGAGTTTCCAGAGATTTCAAAAGAAATTGACCACCAGGCTCTATCCGACTACCTTTCGCTTGGTTATATTCCAGGGGAACGAACCATTTATAAAGATGTAAAAAAGCTACTACCCGGAAATTATCTTGAGATAAATGAAAAAGGGAGGCTTTTAATTGCGCCATACTGGGAAATAGAAAAAGAACTAGCGGCCGACTTACCAAAGCTTGAAATTGAAGATTTTGAGAGGCTAATTGATGATTCAGTTAAACTAAGACTTCTGAGCGATGTCCCGGTGGGATCATTTTTAAGCGGAGGAATAGACTCATCACTTATCAGCGCTTTAGCAAGCAAAGAAAACAGGCAATTAAATACCTTCACCATTGGATTTGAAGAGGAAAAATTTGATGAAAGCCCTCACGCTAAGCTCATAGCAGATAGTTTAAAAATCCCAAATTTCACCGAAACCTTTACTGCGCCAACCCCAGAGAGAATAGAAAAAATTCTTTGCCAATTTGATCAGCCATTTTCTGACACCTCAGCAATCCCGACTTTTCAGTTATGCGAAAATGCCGGGTTAAAAAACAAAACCGTTCTTTCCGGTGACGGAGGAGACGAGGTTTTTGCTGGTTATGAAACTTGCAAGGCTGATTTAGCGCAACTATTGGGAAGCCATTTTTCTCCTTTAAACTCAATGGCTTACAACTTTTTGTCAAAAATCATTTCTTTATTCCCTTCTGACCGCGGCAAGGTCTCAACAAACTATAAGGTTTCCCAATTTCTCCGCTACGCTGGTGAATCATGCGAAAAAGCTCACTATAGCTGGCGCTTGTATTTTGATGAAACCGAAAAACAACAGATACTAAATCATGAAATAAGCCGCGAACTTAAAAATTACGATAGCTTTAGCAGTTTCAACTACTGGTATCAAAGGTTCTCAAATTTTCCCATCCGGAAACAGCATTTGTTGGTGGATCTTAAAACATGGCTGGTTGATGATATTCTTGTAAAAACTGATATCTGCAGCATGGCAAATGGCCTGGAGGTAAGAACTCCCTTTTTGGACCATAGAATAGTAGAAGCTGCTATGCGCCTTTCCCCAAGAGCGCATTACAATATTTTTAAGACAAAAAAGATTTTAAAAAGCACTTTTCCCAGCCTTCTTCCAGATTCAATCATAAACAGGAAAAAAGAGGGATTCAGCTGCCCCGTGTCTATATGGCTCGAAAAAGAACTGCAAACTTTCTTAATGGATAATTTGAGCTCAACGGGATTCAAAAGTGTGTTTAGCGGAAATAAATTTGTCTCAACCCTTATGGATGAGCACAAAAGCAGACAAAGAGACAATGGATTTAGACTATGGAATCTACTTGCTTTCGCAGTCTGGCAAAACGGGACAGCAAAAAATGTATGAGTTAACTGCGAGATTTAAAAAAATTGGAGATATTCCAATAAAGCCAGTTCTAATTCTATGGATTCTAATTCTAATTACTTTTTCTCCGGCTTTTCGGGCAGATTATGTTGCTTTTGATGAAATTGCGGAAATTATTGAGAATCCGGAAATGTATAAACCAATTTCAGCAGAAACTCTCATAGAAACTTTTGGAAGCAGATCGGCCGGAAACCAATACGCGCCACTTCCAGTTTTGACATTTCAGCTGGAGAATCATTTTTCGGGAGAGCTGAATCCTGTATTGTCACATAGTATAAACATTTTTTTGCATATGATGGTTGTTACAGGCGTGTTTTATTTCAGCGTTCTCCTTTCCGGAAATCTGGTAGCAAGCATTATCTGCGCTATGTTTTTTGCGATTCACCCAATGCAGGTTGAATCCGTTGTATGGGCGCTTGAAAGAAGAAACCTGCTTTTTGGATTTTTCTTTTTTCTGTCCATGGCTTCGTACACCTACGGATTGGAAAAAACAAGCAAATGGAACTCAGTATTAACTTTTGCAGCCATGATTTTATGCGGCCTTTCAAAGGGACTTGCCTTTTTACTGCCATTTTCCTTTTTAACAGTAGACTGGGCGAAAAAGCGACCAATCAAGCTTTCGTTGCTTAAAGAAAAATGGATTTATTTTATTTCTGCTTCGATCTTTTTTTACATTGCTCTGACGGCTTCCAGGGGCAATATGAATATTTCTCACGAGGGGGGATCAGCACTTAACTGGATCAATTCAATGTATGCGATCCCGTGGTATCTCGCCAAAGCCTTGCTACCATTTAATCTTTCACCAATATATGAGATAACGCCATCAACAGTTGGAATTTTCAGGTTTGCTCCTGCATATTTTGCACTTTCGATTTCTATCTGGTATTTCTTTCTCCGAAAAAGCGAATATTTTACCGCAGGTCTGGCATTCTTCTTTATTAATATTTTTCCACTGTCCGGCTTAATCAGAGTTGGTTTTCCTTTTTATGTAGCCTGTCATTTTATGTATGTTGCAATCTGGGGATTAATTTTCCCTATAGCGATTGCCATTTCTAAAAGTTTTTTCCAGCCCCGAAAAACTCGCCTGATCATTACTGCTTTAACAATTGTTGTGGCTTTATTAAGCTTCGTTTCAAATTCAGATTCCCATCACTGGAATAACACAACCAGCTTGTTTAGCAGAGTCCTTGAGACCAATCCAGAAAGTCGATTTGCGCTATTCCAACTTGGAGTGGAAAAAACCAAACGATTTAAATTTAACGAAGCCGAAACTCTTTTACAAAGGCTAATAGACTTATATCCAGATCTGCACCTGGGGTATTACGGCCTTGCTGATTTAAAATTTAACCAAAAACTTTACAATAGAAGTTTAGAGTTATTTGACAAAGCAATTTCACTGGAAGACCAACTCCCTCAATACTTTTTTGGAAGAGCAAAAACCTGCTTTAAGCTAAAACTTTGGAATAAAGCAATCACCGATTTCAGCAGTTATCTTAAATCATTTCCTGAAAACGTTCAGGCAATGGCATTCAGAGCTCAAGCCTTTATTCAGATTGGAAATTTACAAGCCGCCCGAAAGGATCTGACAGAAGTTTTAAAACAAAAAGAAAATTATCTAACTCGGATTGCGCTTACAAAAACGTTGTTAAACCTTGGAGATTTTTATGGTTTTAGAAAAAGCCTCTTTGAAATGCTAATCAATGATCCGAAACATTTTATTTTTGGGATCATTGGTACAATAAAAAAATATTCAGATCCACTTGAAGGCAAATTGCTTGCAGAGTGGTTCCCATATAAAATACTTGTTTTGAAAGCAATCCAATCCCAGTAGATTTTTAGTAAGAATCTTTTCCAGCCGGCTCTTCGCTGGCAGGGGGCAATAATTTTTCCAGGTCTGGAGGACTCGGGGGCATAACTGGCTCAGGCTTTGGGCATCTGGGAAATTGACGAATCTGTGCCCCTTTAAAAACTTGAATTCTGCAATTTCCTGAATCTAAAACAAAAAGATTCCCGTTAGGTCCAAACCTGGCTTCCATCGGCTTTACAAACTGTCCATTCTTTGTTCCAAAACCGCCCAGAATCTGCAAAATCTTAAAATTTTCGTCTAGAATTAGCACTTTGTTGTTGCCAGTATCAGCAATAGCCATTAATCCGTTCAGAGAAAAATCAATTCCTACCGGATAGCGTAAATGGTAATGCTTCCACTTTGCAATTTCTGCGATCTTATTAAACTCTTTATCGAAGGCCATTATTCTATGATTGCCATTGTCTGAAACAAAAATGTCACCACTAGGAGACTTAACATAAACCCTTACCAGATCTTTAAATTGTCGATAATCCCGTCCAGACATGTGATGCATATGGCCCAATCGCTTTTCGGTTTTTAATTCTGAACTAAAAACCTGCATTCTGTTTCCTTGCACCCTTTGTCTTTGCAGCAAATCCAATCCAACCCCACGAAGATAATTTGAACGAGGCTCAGTAATGTAAACCTTTCCTTCACAGTCCACATCTATACCAAGAGGATGATGAAAATATCCGTCTTTCCAACCCTCTTGCCCTAGAATCCATCTAACTTCACCATTTAGTTTTAAGGCTTTTACACGATGATTTCCGGTATCGGCAACCAATAAAGTGTCGGTTCCAATCCAGGCTAACCCTTCTGGCAAATTGAATCTGTCAATAGGAACATTTTTGCCATCGCGAATTTTATCCTGGCCGCCATGATATGCTCTGCCAACGAGATAATTAGTATTTCTGCCGTTTAGAAAATCTTTCTCCCTGTATGCATCAGCGGAATCAAAGGGTTCACGTCTATTTGCCCATGGCCATAAGCCTCCGATAATAAGCTCCAATTTCAGAGGCATCGTTGCGATCATTTTTGAAGTCGAATAAATTAGAATTCGATTATTATGAGTGTCACTTACAGCAAGCATATGACCATCTGGAGAGAAAGACATTCCGGCAGGATTCATCATCCTATGTTCAGAAGCACCAGATGTTCCAACTGACACAAGATATTTATATGGTACAAATTCATCTGCACACGCAAAAGAGTTCGCAAAAAATAAAAAAAAGGTAAGTATTGCAAATTTCAAAGACTTATCAGGGTTAAAAGAAAGTTGAAACAAGGTGATTCCGCCTTCTGCTTTTTTAGCAAAGTTACACTATTGGATGCACCATTGCAAGACCGAGAAAAGCTTAAATTGCACTTTTTATGAAACATTAAATCGGCTATAATAAATCTCTGGCAAAAGACTCTCTTTACTTTCCTTGACCCTCTTGCTCAGGTTTGTTATTATCGGCTTCTGAAGATTTTCTGGAAGGATTTCTTTAAGTTTAAATATCAGGTGGGAAAATATGATAGAAGCAGTCACATACAATAAACTACAATCATGTCTAGATTTAATAGACCAAACGCTCTTGCCTGTAGAATTTAAAACAATAAGCTGCTCAACAGAGCATCAAACAGCAGATGCAATAAAGACCATGAAAGTAAGAGGAGCTCCTGCAATAGGAGTAGCCGCCGCATATGGAATTGTTCTTGGTCTTCTTAATCCAGAAAATCAAAACAAGCCTTCACGCCAATTGATTACAGAAGTTTGTGATTTGTTAGCTTCTACAAGACCAACTGCAGTAAATTTATTCTGGGCAATAGAAAGAATAAAGAAAACTCTCCAGGCAACAGAATCAAATGATCATTCAGCTTTGGCGGCTGCTGCATTAGCTGAAGCGGACAAAATTCGTGAAGAAGACATTCAAATGTGCAGAACTATGGGTAAGTTTGGAGCGGAGTTCTTAAAAGATGGAGAAACATGGATCACCCATTGCAACGCAGGTGCTCTTGCTACCGCAGGTTTTGGAACAGCCTTGGGAGTTTTCCGGGCAGCAAAAGAAGCTGGAAAAAATTTCAAAGTCTATGTAGACGAAACTCGCCCCCTCCTTCAAGGTTCCAGACTAACGGCCTGGGAACTTCATCAGGAAGGCATTGATGCTACACTAATTTGTGACAATATGGCCGGCAGTCTTATGAAAGCCGGAAAAATTCATGGAGTAGTTGTTGGAGCTGATAGAATCACTTCTAAAGGATTTGTAGCTAATAAAATTGGCACTTATCCATTAGCAGTTCTGGCAAAATATCATAATGTTCCATTTTATGTGGCCGCCCCCGATTCAACTTTTGATATGAGCTTAAACTTCGGCGACGAAATTGAGATTGAAGAGCGAGATCATGATGAAGTTAGACACTTCGGGGAAAAACTGACTGCACCAGCCGACATGCCAGTTTTTAATCCGGCATTTGACGTGACCCCGCCCGAGTTAATCACTGCCATTTTTACTAACAAGGGTGTTTTAAAACCAATTTACGCAGACAGTATTCCTGAATTACTTGGAAAAAAATAATGAATTTTCTTAGAGATTTTCAATTTGTAGGAAGCGACCTGTTTTACAGTGGCCTGAATAATTCGCATTCGGGCAATTTGAGCATGAGAAATAATCGAATGATGGCTATTTCAAGAAGCGGCTCAATGTTGCACAGGCTTGAATTTTCTGACATAGTTGAAACAATCATAGATGGGGAAGATTTAGAAACCCCACGTGCTTCAAGAGAAATTCCTGTCCATAAGGCAATCTATCTTGGAACAGATGCAGAAGCTATTGTTCATGCGCACCCTCCTCATATAGTTGCTCTATCTATGCAGTCAGAAAGAATCTTTCCGATCGACGCAGAAGGGGCTTACTTCTTTCAAAACGGAATTCCTGTGGTAGGAGTAAAAAACGCAATAGCTTCTGATGAAGTTGCACAAAAAGTAGTTCCATTTTTCAAAGAGTCACCAATTGTAGTAGTAAGAGGACATGGAACCTTTGCAATTGGAAAGAATCTTGAAGAAGGCTTTCATTGGACAAGCAGTATAGAGCATAGCGCTAAGATTTTATTGTTACGAAACCAATTTGCAGTTAACCCAAATTTCACATAAGGACAAGTTGAAATGCTTTTCGAAAAACCAAACAATACCGTATCGCCTGAAAAAGAGAATGAAATACTCGAATTCTGGGAAAAGGAACAAATCTTTCAAAAGTCCATAAAAAACAGAGAAGGCGCAAAGAAATTTGTCTTCTTTGAAGGCCCTCCTACAGCCAATGGCACTCCTCATCCAGGACACGTTTTAACCAAGGCGATGAAAGATCTGGTTCCTCGTTACAAAACTATGTGTGGTTGCCACGTTGGAAGAAAAGCCGGCTGGGACACCCATGGCTTGCCTGTTGAGCTAGAGGTTGAAAAGCAACTTGGAATTGAAAGCAAGCAAGATATTGAAAAATATGGAATTGAAAAATTCATAAAAAAATGCCGTGAAAGCGTTTTCAAATATGAAGCTGAATGGCGTGCAATGGTTACCAGAGGTGGCTTTTGGATCGACATGGAAGATCCATACATCACTTGTACTAATGAATATATCGAATCCATCTGGTGGATTTTAGGCCAGTTCTGGAAAGAAAATCTTCTCTATGAAGGACACAAAGTAGTTCCTTATTGCCCAAGATGTGGCACAGCCCTTTCTTCACACGAAGTAGCTCAAGGTTACAAAGAAGTTGAAGATCCATCCGTTTATGTAAAATTTGCAGTTAAAGATCAGGAAAATACCAGCTTTCTGGTTTGGACGACCACACCATGGACGCTTATATCAAACGTTGCCCTGGCTGTTGGAGAAAAAATCGAATATGTAAAAGTTAAGCTAGGTGAAGAATTCTTGATTCTCGCTAAAGCAAGACTCGAAGTTCTAAATGGCGAAGGTGAAATAGTTGAAACTTACAAAGGCGTAGATCTCAAGGGAATTGAGTATCACCAAATGTTCACATTTGTTAAGCCTGAGAAAAAAGCTCACTTCGTAATCGGTGCGGACTTTGTTTCAACCGAAGACGGTTCTGGTATCGTCCACATTGCACCTGCTTTTGGTGAAGACGATTACAGAGTTGGAAAAGAAAATGATCTTCCTGTAATTCAGCCTGTGGATATGTCTGGCAAATTCAAAGACGAAGTGGAGCCATGGAAAGGTAAATTCGTTAAAGATGCCGACGCTGATATCATAAAGAACCTTAAGGAAACAGGTAAGCTTTTCAAAACTGCAAAAATTAAGCATACATATCCTTATTGCTGGAGATGTGATAGCCCGCTACTTTATTATGCAAGACACAGCTGGTTTATTAAAACTACAGCAATTAAAAATGAAGTTTTAAAAAATAATGAGCTGATAAACTGGTTCCCAGGTCATGTAAAAGAAGGAAGATTTTTAAATTTCCTTGAAAACATGATAGATTGGGCTATTTCCAGAGATCGCTATTGGGGAACTCCTCTTCCTATCTGGGTTTGTCAGGATTGCAATCATCATCATCTTGTTGACAGCATCGCAAATCTCAAAGAGCTTGGCGACAACGTTCCAGACGACATAGAACTACACAAACCATATGTTGATGACCTTAATCTTCATTGCCCAGAATGTAAAGGTGCTATGAAACGTGTTCCAGAAGTCATTGACTGCTGGTTCGATTCAGGTGCAATGCATACTGCCCAATGGCATTATCCCTTTGAAAACAAAGATAAATTCGAAGAAAATTTCCCTGCTGACTTTATCTGTGAGGCAGTTGATCAAACTCGCGGATGGTTTTATAGCCTTCTGGTTACTTCAACCTTCCTTCACAAAGCTCCTCCTTACAAAAATGTTGTTGTTCTTGGACATATCTGCGACCGTAACGGAATAAAAATGAGCAAATCCAAGGGCAATGTTCTTGATAGTATGGAGCTGTTTGACAAATATGGTGCTGATGCCGTCAGATGGTCACTCTACACTGGAACTGCACCATGGAACACCAGAAGATTTTTTGAAGAAGGAATTGCTGAAGCACAGAAACGTTATTTAGGAACTCTCCAAAACGTTTACAGCTTCTTCGTATTGTATGCGAATATTGAAAGCTTCAACCCAGCTGATCACAATCTGCCAGTAAGTGAGCGACCTGAAATTGATAGATGGATTATTTCAAGATTTAATCACACCACTGAAGAAGTTCGCAAATCCATGGAAAAATTTGAAATCACGTGGGCTACCGGTCATATGGAAAGATTTGTCGACGAACTCTCCAACTGGTATGTAAGAAGAAGTCGCAGAAGATTCTGGAGCAGTGAGCAAAATGCAGACACAATCGGAGCTTTCTTAACTCTTTATGAGATTCTGGTAGGAATGGCCAAGCTATCTGCACCATTCACTCCATTTATTTCAGAAGACATCTACAGAAATCTTGTTTGTAAAATTGATTCTTCTGCCCCAGAAAGCGTTCATTTAACTAATTATCCAGATGTTGAAGCCAGTCTCATTGATGAAATTCTTGAAAATAGAATGGATTTCGTTATGAGAGTGGTTCAGCTCGGTCGAGCAGCAAGAAATGAAGCTAATCTTAAGGTTAGACAGCCTCTTGCAGACATGAAAGTTGTTACAACAGACGACTTCGAGCGTGAAACGTTAAAAGAAATGGAACACCTTCTTCAGGAAGAACTCAACATCAAAGAAGTTAGTCCAATCGCTGATGCTTCAACGCTAATGAAATACGTTGCAAAACCTAACTTTAGAAGCATAGGAAAAGGTCCACTCAAGGGAATGATTCCTCAAATCAAGGCTCACCTTGAGCAAGTTGACGGCAATGAAGTTAAAAAGAACCTCGACGAAGGCGGATATGAATTTAAGCTTGATGGAAAACCTGTGACACTGACTTCAAGTGACATTGATCTTCAAGCTCTAGCTTCTGACGACTTCTCCGTTCAATCTGAAGGAAAACTCAGCATAGCTCTCAATAAAGTTTTATCCCGAGAACTGGTTCTTGAAGGCCTTTCAAGAGAATTGGTAAATAAAATTCAATTCATGCGAAAAGAACAGGGACTTGATATTGTTGATAGAATCAAAGTGGGATATGATGTAATTGATTCAGATAGCAAAGCTGACATTGATGATTCAATCTCAAAGTTTGGGTCATACATAAGTCAGGAAACTCTTGCCAAATCGATATCTGAAACCGTTGATTCAATGGCAGCAGTTTCAGAATGGAACATAAATGGCATAAAAGTTAAACTTGGAATCAGTAAGGAGACTTCAGCGTGAGATTTAAATTAGAGTTAAAAACTCTCTCTGATGCAATAGGGATAGTAGGAAAAGCGGTTGCTACCAAAGGCGTGCGACCAATCCTTTCCAATTTGTTAGTTGTTGCGAATACTGAGACACAAAAACTTAAACTGGTTGGAACCGATCTTGAGATAATGATGATTTCTCAAGTAGAAGCAGCAGTAGAGGAAAGTGGGCATTTCACTATTCCCGCAAAACTTCTTACGGAAATCATTTCCAGTATCCCTGCTGATGGCTCAGAGACAGTTATTTTTGAGCCTAACCCGGAAAATGAAAACCAGATCCAAATCAGAGTTGGCCGAAATAAATTTAACCTTCAGATTCAAGGAATTGAGGACTATCCTCCTGTTCCTTCACTTGAAGAAGAAGAACTGCCAACATGCGTCATATCAACAGAGATTCTGGCAAAAGGCATCAAGGAAGCCGCCATCGCGATGGGTGCTGAAGACGGCAACCCAGTACAAAGAAGCCTTTGCATGAACCTTGAAGACGGTCAAAATCCGGTAATAGTAGCCACCGACAGCAAAAGGCTTGCGGTCACAACAATGCCCGGGCTAGACGTATCTGACAAGTTCAAGCAAACCTTTATTGTCCCTTCAAAGGCTATTCCAGAATTGGTTAAGCTAATGGATGGGCATCCAGAAATAAAAATATGCATATACAATGAACAACTGGTTTTCAATTCAGACCAGTTCACATTGATCACAAGGCTAATTGACGGTAGATTCCCTGATTACAACAGGGTTCTTCCCAAGGAATCAAGCAGATCTCTTCGAATAGGCAAAAAAGATCTGGGAAAAGCTCTCAAATCAGTTTTACCAATAGCAAGATTGAGCAGCATGCTTGTTCATTTCGATATATCTGAAAGTGAAACCAGAATTTGGGCCGAGTCTCAAGAGCAGGGTCTTTCTGAGGTTTTCATTAGTTCAACATTACAGGGTGAGCCTATCAGCATAGCCTTCAATGTAAAATTCGTTTCGGATTTCATAAATGTTATTGATGATGAAGAAGTTGTATTAGAAATGACAACACAAAACTATCCTGGCGTCCTCAAGCCAGGTAATCCAGACTCTGGATTCCAATACGTAGTAATGCCAATGTCCTTTTAAGGGCAACCAAGGAGATTTTATGACAAACCAGGAGCTTTCCAAGCTAAAAAAAAGTTTGGCGAATGAAAAGTCAGACATACGCAAAAAAGCTTTGGCGGAAATAAAAAACCTGAAACCAGAAGAAGCTTTACCAATACTGGTTTCAATGCTTGAAAGAAAAAACGACGATATTATTGCTGATATTACAAAGGCAATGTTCTCTTTTAAAGATGCCGCTTTACCTTATCTGGTGAAAGCACTTTCTTCTGAGGTGTGGCGAGTAAGGCAGTCAGCGTCAAAAATACTTGGCAAATTGGCTTCAACTTCTTTGAAAAAAGTTATGGAACTCATTCCAGAAAATGAAGAAGATGTTGATTATTGGATGGTTCAGACTCTTAGCCACATTGGCGGTGAAGCCACTCAATATCTTGTCAGAGTGTTTAAACACCCAAATCAGAAAATAAAGTTAGCCGCCATTAGAGCAGCGCAGAATATCGATGATCCAAGAATGGTAGTTTCACTGCTCCATCTTTTGGAAGATCAGACATGGCCAGTAAGAAAAGCTGCTTTCGATAGCCTTGAAAAAATCTGTCATTTAAACACAGACGCTATAGTTAACGCCCTGGAACAAGCTTCAGAAGAAGCAAAGTTCTGGATAGTAAAGCTGCTCTCAAATAACCCAAGCCCGGAAATGGTTGCCAGATTTGCCGAGATTGTTGATAACTCTTCAATGGAAACAAAATTAGAGGCTATCAAAGCCATGGCAATGATTGAAACACCAGAAGCCCATAAGCTTCTTGTTAGTTATCTGGCCCATAAATCATGGATTGTCCGCAAAACTGCGGCAGATGCCATTTGGACACAGGGTCTTGGAGCATCAGAAGAGCTCATTTCTGCTATAAGCGGTTCAAACGTCGATGCCAGATATTGGTCTGTTAAACTTTTGGGACAAACAAACGAACCAAAGATTTTTGACCAGGTAAAAAAATGCCTAGAAGACCCACAGGCTTCAGTTAGATCTGCTGCCTGCCAGGCCCTTGGATCACTTGGTGACAAAAGAGGATTAGCTTTTCTGATGGGTGTATTAAATGATGAGTCAGAAGAAGTTAGAACCTCAGCAATTCTTGCTCTGAGTCAGATTGGCGAAAGAGAAGAAATTGTAAAACCATCATTGCCAGCTCATCTTCGCAAAGAAAATATGGTCTCATGCCCAAACTGCAGCAAAATGGTAGGAAGAAACTTCACCTTTTGCCCTTTCTGTCTTGGGCATCTAAGAAATTCCTGTAGGGGTTGCGGTAGAGCTGTAGAACCAACATGGAAAGGTTGTCCGGACTGCGGATCGCCAATTTAATTGCTATTTTGACTAAGTAAGCGGCCAGTAATTTTTGCTGGCCGCTTTATTTTTTTTCGGTACCATTTAAAGCAGGAAATAAAAACGAAATAGAAGTGCCATAATCGACTTCGCTCTCCAGGACAATAAAACCATTATGGCTTCTAAGAACACCTTGTGCAGAAGCCATACTCAGGCCTCGACCAGTAAATTTGGTGGAAAAAAATGGTTCAAAGAGCCTTTCTTTAACTTCATGGGTCATTCCACAACCATTATCAGAAATCTGCAAGCAGATGAATTCGCCCTCAGAGACATTAGAAAAAGCCCAGTTCCGCGCAATAAAATCCTGCTCACAGAACTTTTTGCTGAGGGTAATATCAATTCTTCCTTTTCGGGAAATTCCTATGGCATCAATAGAATTGATTATTACTGATCTTAAGGCATTTCCGACTTGATGTTGATCAGCCCAGATAGGAAAGTGATCACCTTCAGCAAACATTTCCAGCTCAATATTTGACGAAAGCATATTCCTTATATCTGATACGACAACAGAGACTTCATGTTTCAAATTTAACTTTCTCTTTGCCAGATAAGCTTTTCCAGTGTATGCAAGCATCTTTCTAACCAAATCAGCTGCCATAAATGCTGATTTCTCGACACTTGCAATTTCTTCAGCCAACTTGCCTGTAGATGAATACTCTTCTTTCATAATACCGATATTGCCTATAATTCCCATTAGAATATTGTTAAAATCGTGTGCAATACCTCCCGCCATGACCCCAAGGCTTTCCATTCTTCTAGCTTGTTCAAGCTTTCTTTCCAACTCAATTTTTTCCTGCATGGCTTTAAGTTGGAAGGTATTATCCCAGAAAATCATACAGACATGTTTTGGATCCAAAACAAATTCAATACAGTGGAAGGTCCTCTGACTAAACTTATCAACCCATTCAAAGGTTTCCGGCCGATTCTTAACAAGCATCATTCCAAGGCGAGAATCGATATTCTGTATTCTATTATCAAAGATTTCTGCAGCAGGCTTATCAACAATGCTTTCCTGCTCTATTTTTAAGTAGAGGTATGCGGCCGGATTGGCATTTTTTATAAAAAATTCCTCATCACGAAGTTCAAATATAACAGCGGCGCTAAGCATTCTTTCAAATAAAAGCTGAAACTTTTCTTGAGTGGAAATTGCCTTTAAAGCATTTTCTTTTATCCTAATCATCATTTGATTAAATTGAACTTTAAGCTTTCCAATCTCATTATTTTCAATGTTACTAAACAATTCTTCAGAAAAGTCTTCTGGATTTTCAACCTTATCTAATCTGTTTCCTATTTCATTTAGAGGAACAATAACGATCTTTTTTATAGCAATCAATATTGCATGGAGCATAATAAATAAAGTGAAGAATGAAAGCAAAGAAAGCAAAGATTTAAACCTTAAACCTCTTTCAAAGGTCTGCCTGGTATTTTCCAGACTAATTCTAAAATGATTTCCAGTAAATCCGGCGAAATCGACAGATGTAGAAATAACATGCTCAGATTCTGGCGAAACACGAAAATTATACCCCTTAAAAGTTATGCGATCATCTTTATGAAGGCTTGCAACGGGTTGAACACGAAATATAATCTGTGTCTGCTCATGCAGCCGTTTGAACAAATTTTTCGACAGGAATTTCCCAAACACCAAAGTACCACGTAAAGGCCCTTCACGGCGTGAAGACAATATAGGTCTTGAGGCAAAAAGCAAAGGCCCTAGCTCGGTATCGATTAACCCCCGTTTACCATCTTCAATTCCATTACACAAAAATGGATTATTTTTTTTCAAAGTTTCAGGTAAAAACGCCTTCAATTGTCCTTCAATTAAAGTTTCAGGTTTATAAATTTTTCCCCACACAATTTTGCCGGATGCATCAAAGAAGTAAATAAGCTCAACATGTAATGTTCCAAAGGATTCTGGAGGTAAATTAGCCTCGATAAACCTATCGCCTGGGTTGACAACAAAATCATATGCCTCATCATAAAATGCCCAATCAGAACAACTTGTATCGATAGTTCTTATTTCATTTTTCAAAGCAAAAACACATCGCTCTGCAGCAAGTTTTTGCTCATCACTTTCAAACTGCTCAATATAATTTAGAACAATTTTGTTATTTAATTGAAAAATAACCGTAATAAATACAATGAAGATAGCTAAAATAACTACAGCTATTTTTGTTTGTACAGAATTTAGCATTTGGAACAAAACCCTTTTCTTTGCATTTTGTAATTATAATCTTTATTCTGAAACGGTAACAAATTAATTTTTAAGAGTATATTTAATTGAATCTTACAGATACAAAAAAAACTTCGCGATTCAATCTGAAGAACATTTTTCTCTTTATATCAATAGTAGTTCTTCCAATCTTTGTTATCTATTATTCTGGCGCAAATCTAATTGAAGAACAATTTAGTGCTCAAAAAGAGCTGGTCAGCAGGAAATTAGATATTCAAAGCTTCAGACTAATTAGACTTTCCACAGACAAATATCAGTTAAGAGATTTTATTGATGTTCTGCTCAAGAAAGGTTTAAACCAAAAAAGTCCAAAAGTAATTGCCAAGTTTATTAACCGGATAGACAAATTCTATCCTGGAGCATTTAAATGGCTATTCTGGGATAGCAAAGGAAAAATGCGACGCATTCCCTCCAGGCATACTATGACCGGAAGAAAAGCCTGGGAAGCGTTTTTTGAAAGAACAAAAGCCAAAATGGGAATTGATGGATACACAAGGCAAATGATTGATCTTGATCCGAAATTCCAGAAAAGAACGGCAAAGGCCTTACAAAAACTACAAACAGCTTTTGGACCAGCAATGAAAGTTGAGAGAATAATTAACGGCTGGCGTTTACCAGTAGAGGCCGAATGGTTTGGAGACCCTTGTCTTGTGGGTTGGGCAATGAATGTTACGGAATTTAATAAAGACAGACTACCAGTAAAAAGTAATGGCGGATTTCTTGTGATGGCTTTCACCAAGAAATTTGAAGAATATTTTTGGCTTAAACGACTCCTTTCCAGGAAAGAGCATTACAAAAATGTTATCCAGTTTCCAATTGCCACTCTAGACATCTCTGACCACAAAGGCATCTATTTAGACAAAGAGTTTAAAAAGCCTGGAATGGACCAGATTATTATTGATAGCTACTATAATCGTGAAAGTGAAATTTTTACTTTCAGCCATTACCTGGCAAAAGCGAGTCCAACAAAAAACAAAGATTCTGTTATTCGAATTGTTTCTATAGCAGACATTTCTCATCTCCAAAAACAGAAAAACACCTCATATCGTATCCTTATTGGCAGTCTTATCTTTATATTTTTCCTTGCGATAATTGGATTTATTTTTCTAGAAAAAATAGAGAAACTTGATATTTCATTACGCCAGAGAATTGCGGTAGCTTTTGTTATATCGATCTTAATGCCAATTGCTGGACTAATCAGCCTCGGAAATACATTTTTGAACAGAGAAGAAGCGAGATTAAGAGATAAGGCTTTTCTTGAAATGAGAGAGGGTGTAGAAGCCCTAAATATGCGTTATAAAGACACGCCAAGAAAGCTTGAAAAAACGCTTTATAACGAAACTAAAAAGGCACTTGGGGAGCCACCTTACAACGAGGCCGATGTTCTAAAAAGCCTAAAAAAGATTTGCGATCAGGATTTTGCCCGTTATTACATACTTTCAGGAGCAAGCGGAAAACCAATTTCAACAAACTGGTATTGGATGGATAGCTCTGTAAAAAGTGCAATTAAGTTCTCAAGTAAAAGACTTGTAGAAGAAGAAAAAGACATTATGGGAAAATCTTCTTTGATAAGTGGTGCAATTGAAGAGGAATTTAGTGACTTTTCGACAATCATAGATACCGTCTTTGACTTTTCAAGACCAACTCGGCTAAAGTCCTTTGGCTTTGAGCAATTTTCATTCTATTTCATGCTCATAGCAATAAAAATCAAAGGCGAGCCCCATGCGGTTGCCTTAAATCTCCCTGAAACAATGATCGAATATAGTTTTGCTAAAGATGAATTCACTGCAAATAAAAAAGCAAAAGCTGCTAATAGCAAATATGGCTCAACTGCTGAATTAAGTTTTTATTCTACAGGCGGTAAAGAAAGGCATTTTCCAGAACAAAGTGAAGTTTTTGAAACACTAAAAGCTGAATTTTCCAGGGCTTACAATCTAAAATCCGAGGAAAAGGGCGAGTTTAAAATCGGAAATGAGGGGTTTCTGTACCTTATAGCTCCTCTAAGATCGATGAAGTCACAAAGCTATATTCCATGTTACCTTACTTCTTTAAACGCTATCTCTAAAAGGCTTAGCGAATTGAAAATTATGATTTTTTCAATGATTTCATTTGCAGCAATTGCAGCAATTATCATGAGCTTAATCCTTGCTGGCAGCCTTCTTGGACCCATTGCAAAAATAGACAACGCGGCTCAGCAAGTTGGAAGTGGAAACCTGTCAGTTTTTCTTCCTGACGTGGGCAACGATGAGCTGGGTCGCTTGAGTAGATCATTTAACGATATGGTCCGCGGTTTAAGAGAAAGAGAAAGAATGCAGGCATACGTATCTGACTCGGTATTAGAAGCGGTTCAGGATCAAGCTGATCAAGGCTTTCGCGAAGGTAAAACTATCGAAGCTACAATTCTTTTTTCTGACATAAGAAATTTTACCGGCCTTTCGGAAAAATACAGGCCAGATAAAATTTTTGGCCTTTTAAATGAGTTTCTTGGCGGGGTTGAGCCAATTATAAGAGAGAACCACGGTAGAGTTGATAAGTTCATTGGAGATGCTGTAATGGCTGTTTTTCATGAAGAAAACAATGGAGAACACCACGCCCTAAGTGCTACAAAAGCTGCAGTAGGAATGAAAAAATTTGTAAAAAACCTCAATTACCAACGGGAGAAAAAGGGGCAATTTACTATAAATATTGGAATCGGAATTAGCACCGGAAAAGTTATGTTGGGTGATGTCGGAAGTACCCGTAGAAAAGACCTTACCGTAATTGGTGACGAAGTAAATCTGGCTTCCCGCTTAGAATCTGCTTCAAAACAGGGAAAACACTCTAAAATCATTGTTTCAGGTTCAACATATGAGAATATTAAAGACTTTGTGGAAGTTGAAATGATGCCATTCAACGAAATTAGAGGGAAAAAGCAGACTGTAAATATCTATGAACTTGTAAAAATGAAAAAGGTTTAAATTTTAATCCTCTTTTACCCAAACAAATCCAGATGGAAGATTTTCTCCAGTAAACTCGGCCAAATCCTTTTCCTGAAGCTTTCCAGCTTTTTCAAGCGGCTGTATAAAAGCTTTTTTACGCATTTTCTTTTTAAATAAATCAACGATTTTTTTTCTTAAAACATCATCAATTTGAATAAGCCTATCACCAGTTTTTCTTCCAATTTCCCGCAGCGCCCAGTCCAGATAACTATTACCAGGAAGTGCCCGTTTAAACAAAAATTCAGCCCACTCATTGGCAGTTGGTTGTGAAACCAGACAAGTGTCCGGCGCATAAGCCAGATCTCTTGCCCCAAGTCTTCCTACTGCATTTAAAGCAAGAGCATCTTTACCAAAACTTTGCTGAGAGCGCAAAGCCCACCAACCAAGCCGCTCTTTTTCAGCAACCGGCAACCTCTCAAGATGCCCAATCAATCTCCATATCTGATTTCTTTCGTGCTGACCAACCTTTCTAACCCCTTTGACCTGTTTTTTAGGCGGAAATAGAATAGGTTCAACCTTGCTCTTAACTTCTTCCTGTCTCTCAATTGAGAGCCCTGGAGCAATCCTTTTAAACATAACCCAACGGTCAGACCAAAATTCAGGATTGGAATATTCAAACTCGTCGTCGAGCATACTCCATATTTTGTCTACTCTCTCCACGTCACCAGCAACACCAAAACCGGGTCTTAAGCAAAAACCCAATATGCGATACCAGTTAGACAAAGATGATTCAGATGATCTAAAGCGATCCTCTTCTTTAATGAAAACATCAAAAAGCTCTCTGAGCATTTCTGCTTCCCAGGTGTTTCTAGGTGAGCCAATTATTTCTTCTATGCCTTTAAAAAGAGTGTTAAAGGGAATCTTTTCCTCGAAAGCTTCATCAAGCAATTTGCCGATTTTCTTCAGGTGAGTTTTGGTGAAAGGAGTTCTTTTCTTATCACCAGAATCTACTGAGGCTGTGGACTTATCAATACTCTCATTGTTTCCCAGATCAAATCTTAGTTCCTGAGAAAAATTCCCATCAATTTCATCACAAAGCAGTTGCAGATATCCTGTTTCACGAAGTTTCACCCGTAAAACTACCTGTTTCTCGCCTTTTCCAGTGCGGGCTTTCACTCTGACAGGTGGCAATGCCAGGTATCGCTTGGAATTAAAACGAATTGTTCTTCCAAGGTTTTCCGCCTTTGGTGGATTTGGAGTATAAAACAGATAAAAAGCCGAATCGCGACTTAAATCAATACCAAAAGTCTTTCCTTCGACTTCAAATTCTTTCTCGGTTTCCGAGTCTTTTGGCAATAAGCAAAGAAGTGTTTCAGGAGTATATCTATCCGATTTAGAAGAATTGCTATTACCAATTCCCAAATAAATTGAAACGGGGTTCCCGCTTTGAATCCTTTTGCCAAGTCCCATCGATACCATTCCAAAATATGCTGCACCAGCTGCAACAGCAAGAGTTGGATGGGGATTAGAAAGAACCTTTGGCTCCCGGCCTTTCCAAAGACTCAGAACTTCAAATAATCGCTCCTTTAGACAATCAGCCTGCAAAGTTCCGCCATTAAAAAGAACTGCGTCAGGATTAATATTATTATCCTTCAAAAAAGCGGCAAGATGCTTTGTCACCGCAGCATCTCTGGTAAAAGGCAATCCAGCTTCGGAGAGACCTAAAGAGCCGTCTTCATCTGGTTTATCATCTGATTCAACTACAGGAAAAAAGCCATCTATCATAAGATTTCGCAGATCTGCGCGCTCTAATCCAATTTTTGAAGCTCCGGCAAGAACCTTACTTCCCGCTCCTGAAACAGAAAAATGGACTTTGCCGTCCTCTGAATCAGCAAGAATTGATTCTTTTGCCAAATGGGATTGATTTAAAATAGATAGCCACTGCTTGGCTACTAATTTCTTTCCCTTATGCTTAAATGCAGCGTCTACCTGACGAGCTATGGCAAGGTCAAGGTTGTCTCCACCAATAAGCAAATGCGGCCCAACAGCGACCCTTGAAAACTCAGGGTGATCACTGCCATTTTTCCAATCAATTCCAATTAAGCTAAAATCTGTAGTTCCGCCACCAATATCAATAACCAGAACAGTATCTACACCCTGCAGATCATGAACCATTCGCTTTGGATTGCGGTGCAGATAATCATAAAAAGCTGCCTGAGGTTCTTCCAATAAAACAACCGAGGGAATATCGGATTTTTCTATTGCTTCAAGAGTCAGATTTCTAGCTGCAGGATCAAATGATGCTGGTATAGTAACCACAACTTTCTGTCGCTTAAAAGCAAAGGTTTCATCCTTTGCAAGCATAACAGAGTCCCATGCCTGAACCAAAAAGTTCAAAAACTCTGTAGCTGCAGCTACAGGAGAAACCTTCTGGTCAACCACCTCGCTTTGCCAGGGCAAAATGGGGGCAGTTCGTTCGATTCTTGGGTGGCACAACCAGGATTTACTACTATGAACATACCTGGAAGGAATCTTAAACCCTAATTCAATGGCATATCGCCCAGTGATTGCAGATCTGCTTGTTATCCATTCAGGAAAAGAAACTTCCAAACTTTCTTCCGGCAAATAAAGCACAGACGGCAAAGTTGGTAAATCCTCTATCTGACCGTCTGCAACCATTTGAGGAATATTAAAATTTCTAACTTTCAGATTCTTATCTTCTAGATCAACATAAGAAAGTGCGCACTGGGTAGTGCCGAGATCTATTCCAATAATGAAACGAGAGTCTTTATCTGCTTTCTGGGCTTTAGCCATTACTTAATTGCATCCCGAACGTTGAATTCAAGTTTCCACTTATTATCGCCTGACTTTTCAAGACAGAAAATCTCAAGAGTACCGATTTCTGTAATTGAAACCTGCAGATTAACATCAACCAGATCTCCCGGTTTCATGCCTTCGTATGCAGGCAATTCGATAGCAAGTGAGCTGGTCTCTTCAAAATCTTCTCCGAGGTCTTCAATAAGTTCGCCAAATTCATCTTCCCGTCTGCAGTTTGATTTAAAGAATTTAAACTCAACGCCTTTACCAATTACCAGAGAGAATGATCGATCTTCAATGTCACTCAAGTTACCTTCTTCGGTGCCTTGCTTTGCAACACAAAGAGCTTTAAGCGGAGGTTTAAATCCAGGAACAGCAGGTAGAGATGATTCGATACCGAGATAATAAGACTGTGAAACGCCGCCACGAATCCTGATGCCTTTTCCTTCTCTGGCAATTCCAAAGTAAGAGGCACCCCTTGCTACGGCATGCGAAAGCTCTATTCCCTTAAGAACTTTAATTTCTTCTTTTCCAGCTTCTTTTAACCAGGAGTTAATAACTCTAACCAATCTTTCACGAAAGATTTCAGCTTTGAATACTCCACCGTTAAAGAGGATGGCTTTTGGATAACTGTATTCTTTGTCTTCAGAATCCTGGCTCTTCAAAAATCTAGCAAGATGTTTAGTAATTCCCGGGTCTGCGGCATATGACAGATTTGATTCTTTAAGACCTGAACCGGCAAAATCACTGGGCTCATCATCCATTGAACATTCTGGAAAAAAGCCATCGACCAGGATAGTTTCAATATCTGCTCTTTCAATATCTGTTTTAAGCGAGCCACCAATTACGCTGCTCCCACGACCAGAAATTACTACTGGAGCGGATTCTTTTTCTTCGTCATTCAGGAGAAGCTCTTTTGCCTTTCGGCATTGATGGCTTAACTGGATGGTCTGCCACTGAGAAACCTTTTTCTTGGCGGCTTCAAGCTTGGCTCTGGCCTGATAGGCAAGAGTCAGATCCATATTGTCGCCACCCAACAAAATATGGTTACCAACAGCTACTCGATCCAAGCTTAGATCGCCATCTTCCTCATCAATTTCTATTAAACTGAAATCCGTTGTTCCGCCACCAACATCGACAACGAGGACAACATCTCCCTTTTTAACTTGTTTCCGCCATGGATTTTCACTCTGCGAAATCCAGGAATAAAAAGCAGATTGTGGTTCTTCAAGTAAAGTGACTTCTGGTAAACCGGCTTTCTTAGCAGCTTCCACAGTCAAATCTCTTGCGGCAGCATCGAAAGAGGCTGGAATAGTTATTATTACCTTTTGATCTTCAAGCTTATCTTTTGAATTCTTCTCATTCCAGGCAGATCTTACGTGGGAGAGAAACATTCCCATTGCCTGAAGCGGAGAAATCTTTGTGTTTCCTTCCGGGGCATTCCATGGCAAAATTTCACTTGTTCTATCAACTCTTGTGTTACAAAGCCATGACTTTGCTGAAGAAATAAGCCTGTCTGGAACATCAGAACCGCGTTCACGAGCATATTCACCAATTATAAACTTAGAATCTTCATCATCCCATGGAAGTACTGGCTTTTCCTTAATTCTCTCAAAAATGAAAGAAGGAAGCGCCTCATGCTCTTCTAACGAACCTTTTGCCAGTTCCTGTACTATTGAAAAAGTCGAAATATCAATTGCTTCTTCTGACTCAGCAGCGGCAATTGGAGCATGGGTTACAACAACATTTGTGGTTCCTAAATCAATTCCAACGATATATTTTGGCTTTCCCATGTTCTTAAACTCCTCAGGCTATTTCAATTTCAGCTGGTGCAACAACATTTCCAGCCCATCCATCAACCAATTCCGGCAAATGGCATTCTTTCAATCTCCAACCACGATGCACCAGCTCTCCTGTGTATGGCCCCTTTGCAGGAACGTTTCCAGAAAGTTTTATTGCTTCAGGATCATGCTCTTCAATTGTAATTTCAGAACCTTCTTCTTCAGATAGAACAGGCTCAATAATAAGTCTTTCATCAAGCAACTTTCGACAACCCTCATGAATTGGTCTAATTGCTCCTCCAAGAGTCTCGTCATCAAAATCTTCAATATTTTCCATCAAAAGATCAATCAAACGCCCTTCTTTTTGTAACAAATAAAGAATCTGATATGCTGCCGGCGGAATGCCATGCTTGCCGCTTTTCGCATCCGCTTTGGCATCCTGCAAAGATTTTGTCAGCTCCTCGACTTCATTCTGTAACTTTTCAATTTCTTCCAGCTTCTTGTTGACATCACCAGAAACCTTTTTGGCATCAGATTTTGCCTTTTCAGCCTCTTTACGGGTGGCCTTCAATTCTGATTCTGATTTCTCAATTTTAGCAATCATAGCTTCTAAATCCGACCTGCACTTGCCAGCCTCATTGCTAAGCTCTTCTTTTTCTTTTTCAGCTTTTTCAAGGCCAGATTTCAACTCATCTGTTTCGGCTTTAAGCTTGGCAATGCTTGATTCAAGATCTTTTAGATCAGCGCTATCGCCGTCTGACTTTTCGTTTAATTTGGCTTCCAGAGAGTCGCATTTCTTTTCAGAGTCTTTTAACTGCTCTTCAAGGGAAGTAATCTCGTCACTTTTTTCTTTTAAGAGGGTCTCTAGCCTTGCCAGCTCTTCGGAGTTATCCGGCTTGTCTTCAGGTGTTTTCTGTAATTCTGAATCCTTCTCTACGCTTTTCGCAGCAGAATCTTTTAAGTCATCTTTTTCCTTGTCAGGGGCAGGCTCCAGAAGAACCATAAGTGACAATAAATATCCAGACAACCAGAATACGGTTGCACCAATTATTCCAGGAATTCTGAATTCTTCTTTTATCAGACCTTTAACTGCATCTTCAAGGGCAGCAAAATCCTGCGGGACTGGATAAAAACGCACAAGATATAACGTTCCAAACAACACTAAAAGCGAGCCTAATAAGGATAAAAAAGCTGTGGCTTTCTTCATTCAAGAACCTCACAGAAAAATTTTCAATATTTCGGGTATCATGCCCAAAGGAATTATACCTGATTTAAACTCTATTGGAAATCATTTGACAACACTTAAAGCTAAAAAACATTGAACAGCTCTGTTTGACATAACCTGCAACCGTCTTTTTGCAGCTTATAAAGCGCTGGACAAAGATGATTTGTTTTTTCTCAGTGCATTTCCTTAAAGCCATTAAAAAGAACAACTGCTGACTCACCATTATCATTTCTGGTTTGTGGACTTGCCCCACATTTAACCAGAAAATCATAGCAAGACTGCCTGCCTGCTCTAGCTGCTTCATGGAGTGGAGTGTTCCCCTTAAAATCCAGCTTAAAAATATTTCCCTTTTTTTCAACAAGAACCTGCAAAAAGCTTAAATCATTTAGCATTGCAGCGTAGTGAAGAGGTGTTCGTCCAAAGTCATTTTCAATATTAACTCTGGCTCCCATTTTCAAAAGGGCTTTTGTCAGCCCCATATTTTCTTTTAAAACAGCTATATGAAGAGGAGATTCGCCAAGGGTAAATTCTTTAAAATTTATCAAATTAGCATCACGATTTAACATCTCTATCGCGGCTTCCGTTTTTCCTTTGCGAATTGCATCAAAAATGCTTCCTTTGAAGTTTCCAACCTTAAAAATTTTTGGTTTAGCTCCGAACAAGCCTGTATTTTTTAATATCTCAATTTTCTTCGGATTGCCTTCAAGCCTGGCCTCAAAAAACGCGGTGTGCCCTGCATTATTTTTTAAAAGTAAATCTGCTCCTGCCCGAACCAGAAGATCAAGCACCTCTTGCTTTTCAGCAAAAAAAACAGAAGTTCTCCCATCGGGTAACCTTGCATCCACTTTTGCCCCAAGAGAAATCATTTTTTTTACAACTTCCGGATTCCCTTTTTTCACCGCCAAAAAAAGCGGTGTTTCATCAGAAAAATTCCGGCCATTAACAGATGCGCCATGAGACAAAAGCTGTTTACAAAACTGCTTGCTACAAAAATTTTCCGCTACTGCTAATAAATGGAAAGGGTTATTCCCATTTGAGTCTGTAACAGAGATATCGGCTCCCAATTCTAACAATTCATTTGCAAAACTTAGATTTCCTCTTTTAATAGCTAATAAAAGAGGAGTAAATCCCTCAGAATTCTTCAAGTTAATCAATTCCCCAGGGGTTTTGAATTCACCTATGGTCAGGCCTTTTTCAAAAATTTCTGGAAAATGAAAAATGGCATTTTCTTTCAAATCAACCTTTTTAAGGGCGGCTCCATTTTTGGCCAGCAGTCTTGCCAGAACAACATTGTTTGCTTCTAAGGCAATTGCAATTGGGGTCTTTCCGTCAGAATTAATTTCATTAACAAGGCCTTTTTGAGAAAGCAAGGCGGCAACTTTTTCCCTGTCTCCCTCTTTTACTGCCAAATGCAACGCGTTGCCTTCCGGCAAAAAGCTTGGAGCAGAATTATGATTTGAAATAAGCTTTAATTCGTATTCTATAAGTCTTGGAAAAAAAGAAATCTTAAATCTAGGATCCTTTTTAAGTTCGTGAAAATGAATTTCCGCGTCATTGAAACGCTCCAAAAGACGCAACAGTTCACCAACCTTTAACTCTGCATCCATAGTTCTTTCATCAGGATTCTTTTGCAGTAATGTAAACTCATTGAAATACTTTAGGCTCTTTTCAAGAGAAATTCCGGCAATTTCTTTTTCAGATTCGTTTGCCCAATAGGATTTTAAAAAAGCCATCCCCTTGTCAAATCTATCTTTAGAAATTTTCTCAATAATCAAAGCTCGTCGAAACCAGGGATCGGCATTACGAAAATTTCTAAATTCATCAGACCAGATAAAAGTTTTGAGCAAATTCTGATCAGCATTCTGAAAGTTTGTTTGCATGAACACTCCCCTGCAAAGGGAACACTCACCAGGAATGGGCATCTTTTCGCCAGCCATTCTTCCATCAAGCCGCACTCTGCTTTTTACAGAGAGCTTTGGACTATGATAAAACTCTGAATACTCCAGCTCACAGACCGGGCAAAGAATCTTTTTAGTCAGATCTGTGGGCAATGAAGCAAACAAAAGATTTCCTATGCTGCAGAACGCAAGCAAAAACAGTTTAAGACTTAAGGGCGTCGAGATCTTCTTTAACAAGAGATTCATATAGTTTAACCTGCTCTTTAAATCGTTCTGAAGAAATCATTCCATTAGTGGTCTGAACTTTTTCCAGACGTTTTGGAAAATAAAGATCACTAAATTTGAATCCACAATCAAGCTTGAATTTTGTTTTCATGGCATGAACTTTTTTAGCAAAGCTCCAAAGCTTTTCTTCTGTCCAACCACTGATTCCAAGTGCTTCCAAGCCTTCCAAAACTGTCTGAGTATTATAGATATTACGAGCAAAAAGGCAAACAACAAGAGAATTTAAAACCATGCGCCAGACCGATTCTTTATACATCTCTTTGGTCCAATCATCATCAGTCTTGTCAGAGTTAATCCTTTTCTGGTCAATAGAATATCCGCCGCTGTCAAGGTGTGAATGCCTCACTCCGGTAGCATAACCCAGAAAAGCATGGAGTCCTGTCATATAGCCGGGCGCTTCATTTTTTCCAAAAGCAATCGCAAACTCTTTGCCACCATATTTCTCTGAACAATATGCCGCACCTTTTTCAAGGTCCTGATAAAACTGGTTATGCCGATCGCCAATGCGATCGAGAACCTTTAGATAACTTTCTGAATCTCCAAAATTCAGACTAATCCCATCCGTATGCTCTGGAGTAACATAGCCCTTTTGAAAGGCTTCAACAGCCCACGCAAGGGTTACTCCGATCCCTATAGAATCCCACCCCTGCTTTTCAACTTTATAAAGCAGCTTTAAAACTTCGTCAGAATCCCGGATAGAAAGATTTGAGCCCCAGGCAAAAATAAGTTCATGATCATAGGACACTTTAAGCGTCTTATACATGTGATCTTCTTCAGAAAAGAGTTCCCTGACTGTTCCCATGTGGATACAACCGCATTGACAATGAGCGCAGGCAATCTGCTGTGAAAGATTCTTCTCAGCAAAAGTTTCTCCACTAATATCAGAGGCTCCTTCAAAAAATCCCTGTGAAAAATTCCTGGTTGGAAGTCCATTAATCTTGCTTAAAGGAACAACATTTATCGGGGTTCCGAGGTCATGATATTTTTTCATATTGTCGGAATTTACAACATCTTTGTAAAGCCTTGTATAAACCTTGTTGTATTCAGCTTTTTTATCAATATTCCAATATTTCCCACCGGAAATTACTATGGCTTTGAGATTCTTCGATCCCATAACGCCGCCAAGACCTAATCTTCCAAAATGTCGGGATGAATCTACGGTAACAGCTGCCATGGGCGAAAGTCGCTCTCCAGAAGGGCCGATCCGCAAAATTGATTTTTTATATGTGGTTTTTTGGTGCTCGCGAAGAACCCTTTCGGTAGCCAGAGCCGACATTCCCTTCAGGGAGCTTGCAGAATGGATTTTTATCTTATCTTCATCAATTGAAAGATAACTCAAAGCACTGCATCGACCCTTGATTCTAATAGCGTGAAATCCCGCCCCATACATTGACATAGCCAAACGTCCACCGGCGTGTGATTCGCCAAGGTTGCCAGACAAAGGAGATTTAAACATTGCAACAGTCTTTGTAGCAACAGGAAAAACTGATCCAAAAGGTCCTGTAGCAAAAATAATCGGAGCATCAACATGATAAGGGTCTATTTTTGGGTCAACCTGAGTCAACAAAGCCGATGCAACCCCAGTTCCACCAAGATATTCCTGAAATAGTTCTGTAATATTTTCAACCTTTGATTCACCAGTAGACAGGTCTATATCAAGCATGTAAAAGCTTTTCATGTTATTCCCCCTTACCGTTTGAAATTTCTTTCATTTCAATTACAGAATTGGGGCAGAATTTAGTACAAACCCCACATTGATGACAAACAATTGGCTGGCGGGTTTCATGATCCCATTGAAGAGCGTCCGCTACACAAGCTTTTACACAAAGATTACAATTGACACATTTTTCCTGATGAAATTCTACCCCTCCACCTGCTCTTGGAGTTAGCGCCTCTGTGGGGCAAGCTTTTGCACAATCTGGCTCTATACAGCCATAACAAGGTCGTATGGAAAAAGCACCTTCGATTCCGGCGTAGTTTTTAACTCTGAGGGCAGCTTTTTCTGCGGTAATAGCCTGAAACCAGGTTCGACTACAGGCATACATACAACTATAACAGCCGATGCATTGCTCTCTTGCTACAACTCTTAATAATTTACTCATTTTTGTGCTCCTGCTACGGATTTAATCATCAATTATTTCATCTGGAATAGGCTCCAGGCGAGATGAGGATTCCCACATTTTTGTCAATGGCGTGGACATTGGAACTAACAACTCTTTATAAATTTGAATTGCTCTTTCTGGAGAAAATACATACCGATAAAGCCAGAACTCAAATGGGAAAAAATGTATTTTACCCATCCCTGGCTCAATTTCATAAGATTCAGAATTTTCTAGAATTCTGGATTGAATATTCACCAAAAATTCTTCACTAACTGCTCTTGGTGGATTTTTCAGGTCAAAGACCTGATCACACTCGCGCTTCCCGTTAGTCTTTAACAAACCAAAAATCCGACAAGGAAAAGCCCGAACAGGATGAACAAGACAAAGCTTCGTATCATCATCCCGAAAAGTGCAACGAATGCGTTTTTCAGAACCGAACTCTGCTTGTCTTAAATCAAATCTTAATGCAGAAAATAAAAACCTTCTAAGTCTTTCAGGTTCACACCTGGTCATCAAATCTCTAATAATTCGATGAAACTCTAAAGAAAAAATTGAAACCGAATTACAACATTTCCCACAATTTGAACATCTTGTTCCGGGAAGCTCATCATGGAGCTTATCAAGCAAATCCATGCCAAAAGCGCCATGATGAGTAGAGCTCACCAAGATCTTCTCAAAGTAGGTATCAAAATTCTTCTTCACAGCAATCTTTAACTTGTGAAGAAGCTCATTATTTATCTGCAATTAGAGACTCCTTTAATACTTTGGCTATGCAGATTTATTTTTGATTTTTTTAAACCTGATTCTTTGCCAGACTCACCGTAAGTTTTCTTCCGTCCAGCGGTTGCTCATTCATTCCCTCGACCGCAGCACTCGCGGCTTCACTGGAATTAAATTCTACAAAACCATAACCTTTAGATCTACCGGAATTACGATCCATAATAATTTTAGCAGATTCAACCTCTCCAAATTTGCTAAATTCATCTTTTAAACGATCGTTGTCAAAAGAAAAGGGAAGGTTCCCCACAAAAATCTTCACAGACATTTCAAATCCTCCAAACTGTTTACTGCTCTTATTATGACTCAAAGGTATATATGCCTATCTTATTTTCTCCCATGAAAAGATATAATTCAAGCACTTTTAGAAAAAAAGAGGAAAAACACTGTACAAACTTATTGTACAGCAAAACAACAGACAACTTATGCTCTAAGCCTGAATTTAAAAGCAGGTTTTCTTGACAGTCTTTTATGCCTGTGATACCCTTTTCAGGTATATCTAAATCGGTCCTGAATAGAATCTTTTCAAGAAATTGAACTGGGTTCTTTAGGGGTGATTCGGTTTTGTTGGTAATAAGGAGCCTATGAAAACAAAAATTATTGGCAAAAGCAAGGCTATATCAGAAGTTTTGAGCCTTGTTTCTAGAGTAGCCGAGAACGATGTTACTGTTCTTATTACTGGCGAAAGTGGGACTGGCAAGGAGATGGTTGCAGAAACCATTTGCCAGGGCAGTCCTAGATGGGGAAAGCCGTTTCTGAAAATAAACTGTGCGGCAATCCCTTCAGAGCTCCTTGAAAGTCAAATGTTTGGACATGAGCGCGGAGCCTTCACCGGGGCGATTAGTCGTCAGGAAGGCTGCTTCGAACGTTCACATAAAGGAACACTTTTTCTCGATGAGATTGGTGATATGGCCCTGATGACTCAGACAAAACTGTTAAGAGTCTTGCAGGAACAAACCTTTGAACGCATTGGTGGGAATGAAACCATAAAGGTTGATGTCAGGCTTATTGCTGCCACCAATAAAACCCTTCTCGAAGAAATTAAACGCGACCGTTTCCGCGAAGATCTTTATTACAGGTTAAACGTTGTTGAGATCCATATTCCTCCTCTTCGAGAAAGGATGGAGGATATTCCTGAACTTGTAGAGCATTTTCTAACTGAATTTGCTGCCAAATACAATAAAACGAACCTGGCCCTGAGCAAATCTGCGAATCAGGTTTTAATGAATTTCAGTTGGCCTGGAAACGTTCGTGAATTAAGAAATGTTGTTGAAAGAGCCGTAGTCCTGTCTCGCGGCGAAATGATAGAGCCCGAGGATTTTCCTGAAAAAATCAGGCAACCCTCACCGTTACCTGGAGCAACGGGCAGTGAAGATCAAATTCTCACCCTTCAGGAAATGGAACAAATGTATGTGAAAAAAGTTCTGGAATACACTGGTGGTAATAAGTTAAAAGCCGCCCGCCTGTTAAATATTGATCCGAAAACCCTTCGGACCAAACTTTCCAGGTAAAGGATTTCAAGCGAGGAATCATATGTCTGATGCAATAATGATAAATAAGATGGAAGATACGGTTGTCGAAGTGGTCGATAGTCTTATCTACAAAGACGATTCCGGGGTCTGCAACTGCAACCGCTGTCGTCTCGACATCATCGCATTGGCTCTAAACTCTCTGCCCCCTAAATATGCAGTTACCACTATGGGAAACGCTGTTACAAATGTTACACTTAACTCAAATCAATGGAAAGCCAACGTTACAATGGCCGTTTGCAGTGCAATCGATATTGTAAAAGGTAGACCAAGACATTGAGTTTAAACTTCCAAATAACATGGAGGAAACCATGAGCGAACAAAACAAAAGTGAAAAGGATAAGCTTAGCTTTGAGAAAAGGGACGCCACTAAAGGTTATATAGTCCTTTCATTGATAGGCGATCTGGACATGTGGACTCTCCCAAGAGCCAAAGAACAGATTAACGAGCTTGTTGAGAATGGAAAAGTGAAAATCGTTCTAGATCTAGAGCGAACTAATTACATAGATTCTTCAGGACTTGGCTTTTTTATCGGCACTCTGAAAAAACTCAGAGACACTGGTGGAGAACTTGTTTTGATTAATCTCAATGCTTACATCTACGGTATTTTCCAGCTGATTCAGCTTCAACACATCATAAAAACCTATGACAGTCTTGAAGAAGCCAGCAAGGAATTTTAACTCATAAGTACATCAGGGAGAACTTACAATGAAAGAAAAAATCCACCCAAAAGTTAACACCATTACTGTTTCTTGCGCTTGCGGAAATTCATTTGACACTCTTTCTACAGCCTCAGAAATGAGAGTAGAAGTTTGTTCTGGCTGTCATCCTTTCTTCACTGGTACTCAGCGTTTTGTTGATACTACTGGTCGCGTTGAAAGATTCAAACAGAAAATCGAAGCTCAGAAAAAAGCTACTGAAGCTAACGCAAAAAAAGCCAAAAAACCTGCGGCTGCTGAATAAATTTTATTCAACAATCAAGAAAAAATCTGCTGTTGATCACACAAAATGTTCAACAGCAGATTTTTCCTGTAACCCAAAAGAATAGAAAAGTGAGGACATTGAATTGAATCTGGTACTTTTAAGAAACACCCCCGATCCAGATCGCCTTGTTGCTCTTGCAGCCAGAAGGTGTTATTCATCAAGATCAGCAGAGGATATTGATGACAAAATGTCTGACGAAGAAATGGAAAAGCTACTTGCCTTCCTACGCAAGAGAAATCATCTTTCTCCTTTTGAGCACGCGGACTTCAGTTTCAGCGTTGATGGTATCTCAAGGGCTCTTTCCCATCAGTTGGTTCGACATCGCATTGCATCATATTCTCAGGAAAGCCAAAGATACGTAAACTACTTAAAAGTAAAACAGTTACCATTCATAGTTCCTCCCAAAATACAGCAAAATGCCGAAGCCACCAGACTATATAACGAAGCTGTGGAAAAGACTCTTGCCGCATATAGAGCCATGGTTGACGCTGGTGTTCCCCCGGAAGATGCGCGTTACATTTTTCCAAACGCCATTGAAACTAAAATTGTTTTTACAATGAATGCCAGAAGCCTTTTCAATTTTTTTGATCAGCGCTGCTGTCTAAAAGCCCAGTGGGAAATAAGAATTCTTGCGATGGCTATGCTTAAAGAAGTCAAAAAGGTAGCCCCTAATATCTTCAAAAACGCAGGAGCACCATGCAACTTTAGCAATCCATACTGCCGGGAAAATGACCAGGATTGCCCCATGTTTCCAAAAAATAAAGAATAGACTTGAGGAGATTTGACAAATGTCTACAGCAAATCTACAGGATCTTAGAAATTCAATCGATACCCTGGACAATGAAATTCTTCATAAATTAGAAGAAAGAGGAAGAATAGCCCGAGCCATTTTTAAAATTAAAGCTGAGCAGGGCGAGAGCAACAATTTCTCTCCGGAAAGAGAAGCAGAGGTCTTTAACAATCTTTTAAAAGATTACTCTGGAAAACTAGACCAAAAAGCAATCAGAAGAATTTTTGCTGAAATTATATCTGTTTGCCGTAGCTCTATTGAGCCTGTCAGATATACTATTCTGGGCTCTGACAAAGACTGGCAACAAAGCGCGGCAATAGAAAGATACGGGAGCTCTTCAAAATATTCCACTGTTGATAACGGTGAAGAGTTGTTATCAAGACTGGAAGCCAACCCTGAAGAATTGGGAATAATTTCAACAGACTGTCGTGATAAAAATCTGATTCTAGAAGCCATGATATCTGATCGATTCCACATTATTGATCAGTTTTCTGTTCTTCCAGAATATTCATTTGTAACCAACTGTGAAAAAGAAGTCTCTGAAATATACGAAATTTGTGTTACTCAAAGTCAACTACAGCGCTTAAGAGAATTTTTCATAAGCTTTTCATATGATTTAAAAATCAACATCTGCCGGAGCGTTTCAGAAATAGTAGAAACACTCCATAAGCCAGAACCAGTAGCTGGACTGATTCCAACAAACATAGCAAAGAACATTAGTGAACTCAGAATAATAAAATCAGGTTTAAGATCTGTTAATCCATCTCCGGTAAGCTTTTTAACCATTAGAGCCGGTCAAGGTCCTTCATTTAAACCCGGGCAGAATGCCTGCGTAATTTGCTCTTTATCAGATTCAAAAGCCGATCTTGGTGAAACCATTGAATTTCTACACCAATCCAGGGTTAAGATTTTTGATTTGAGTCACATTACCTTTACTGATAAGCCATGGCAAAGCCTTTTGTCCATATATTGCAAATCTCCATCAGATCAATGCTCATTTGAGCAAACAATTGAAAAATTAGCTCAGAAAACTGGAATGGCAAAATGCGTTGGATTCTTTCCAGAGCATGACTGATCAGGACTCCAAGCCTTTTAAATACTCAATTGGTGCTAGAGTTGCTGTTGAAAGCCTTTCTTTTCTAGTCATTTTTTACCTTACCGTCTATGGCCGGCAAGTCTGTCCATTTATGGGTAGCCTTTACTTTTTTGAGCTTGCAACAAATTTATTTATTATAATGCTTGCTCAGACAGTAATTCGTTGGCAACTGAATAGAAAATATCTAAAAATATCCAAAGATAGTTCGCCTCCACACATCTCTTATCGACTATCACTTTTAACATGGGCTATCTCCGGCATTCTTGCTATTGTCTTTCACAAAATCAAATATCCAGGGTTTCCTTTTTCAAGCATGATTAAGCTCCTTTCAGGTTATTGGGGAATGGGAGGGGGACTTCTTTCACTACTTGAGTACACTATCTATGAAAATGATTTTCGCAAAATGCACCTTACCGTTTCCTCAAATTACCGTGAAAAAATTTCTCGTCGTTTTTTGCTTTCAATAGCTTTATCTGCTGGCATTCCGGTTATGGCTTTGCTTTTAATTGAAGGCAACAATATTTATCTCGGCAATGTTTCCATCAAGGCGGGCTTTGAAGCACTCTTTTTAGGAACTTTCATGGTAGCCGTAGCAATTGCAGTGGGCTGGTTTTACGGAAAGCATCTTGAGCAGGATATCGAAAAAATCACCGAGGGAATAAATTCCATCTCAACTGGCGATTATCACAAGCATTTGGATACGACTCGCTTAGACGAGTTGGGAAATGTTTCAAATGGAATTAATGAAATGGCGAATGGACTTGCTCTTAGAGAAAGAATTAAAGATGCATTTGGGCGCTTTGTTTCTCCCGAGATAGCAAAGGAATTTATTTCCAACTATGTTGAATGTGATAAATCCCACCAAATGGGAGGAACCAGAAGAAAGCTTACGGTTCTTTATTGTGATATAAGAAACTTCACTCCTCTTTCAGAGACCTTAGCCCCAGAAGCTCTGGCCAATTTGCTCAACTCATATTTTAGTGTGATGGTAAAAGCCATTAGAGAAAATGGTGGAATGATTGATAAATTCATTGGCGATGCCATAATGGCGGTTTTTGGATTAACAGAAACAGAACAAAATCATGCCCTTCAAGCCGTAAAAGCAGCAATTCAAATGCAAAAAGAATTGGAAACGTTTAATAAAGATCTTGTTAAACGAGGATTTGCGCCAATTAGAAATGGAATTGGCATTCACACCGGAATAGTTGTTGCGGGCTATATTGGCTGCATGGATCGGCTGGAATTTACGGTAATTGGACAAACGGTTAACATCGCAGCTAGACTTGAAAGTATAGCTAAAGCGCCAAACCCGCCAATCGTATTCAGCGAATCAGTAATGAAAATGATTTCAGATGAGTTCAAAGTTAAATCTTTTGGAATGCAGTCCTTGAAGGGAGTTACAAAAGATCTAGAAGTCTTTTCTATTGAAAGCTTACAGTAATATGCAAAAACTCATAAATTGAACTTGGAGCTGGCCTCAAGTCTTTCTTCTGAAATAATGTAGTTATTTTCTGAATATTTGATTTCCGTATTCGAAACACTCTTACTGCTAAGCGGAAATCCATCTTTAAGACGAACTTTTAAAATCCCACTTCTGTCTACTTTTAAATCAGCTTTAAGCTTTTCTCCATCTTTGTTTTCCGGGTCTGTTTCAAAACCCATTTTAAAAGAAATATCAGCAGTCCCAAGTGCTTCGTTGACTGAATCAAGAGTGTATTTAGCCTTTACCGTGCCATAGATAGGGGGACTGTTCAAATCAATTGAAACCGGTTGTTTGAAACTATTTTCCCATTCGTCGCCCAATCCAATTTCTTTATCAGGGAAAAAGAGTAGATCATTTAAAAAATAGTCTTGGTACTCTTTTTCTGCGCCTTTTACTTCCTTAATTTTTCCCTGCTTATCTCTTAATGATTCAATTTTTGAACCAGATGCTCCCAAACCACTTGTCCAAAGCAGTTTATCTACAACTTCCTGTGGAATTTCCTGATTAGGCTGGCCTGGAGTGTAATATTCAAGAGAAGCGGTCGCAGTTTCCCAACTTGCGAACGAAAGACCAGGTGTTTTACCGGGAGCGATTTCCATTTTTCCTGATGCGGTTAATTTGAGAAACATTTCTGTTTCGGGCATGAAAAGCATCGCCATTTTTGTTCTTCCATTAATGGTTATGGTGGAAGTAACAGAGGCCGCCTCTTTGTAATCAACTTTGAAATGGAACTTCTTTTCCTGAGCAAATATTAAAGTTGCTGTAGCAATTACAATACAAAAGCTCAAGATGGTAACCAGATTTCTTTTTTTGCGATTCATTCATCCCCTCCAGAAAGAAAATAATTCTAACCTCTGAACTTAATTCTAATCTGATTTTTCATTTTTCTCAAAGCCTGATTTTTCCCCAAGAATTTTTCTTTCAAGCTTCATTTTCTCCAGATCACTATGTGCCAAAAGCATTGCTCCCAGAGCCAATATTCCAGTTGGGAAATATTTGAAAAAGTTATAATCCTGAATAATCATCACATATTCAAAAAAGAAATAAAATAGAAGAACAAAAGAAACCAAATCAAGAAGTAGCTTCTTTTCAGAATAAAGCAGGTTTAACTTTCCTTCTTTTATAAATTTTATTAATAAAACCCCTGGAATTAATGAAGCGAAGAAAATAATCAAATTTTTCTGTGAAAAGGTGTCAATAAGCCATTCAAAAGCGTGCAATCCAATTTTAATGGAAATCAGAATCAATCCTACAAACGCTGCAAAATAAATTACAGAAAGTAGTATTTCCCGATCCTTGGAATTCATGGTCTACTTTTTACTGAAAACTTAATTATGCTGTGCCTGGAGATAAAACCAGCTTTCTCCAACGTCTTTCTTGAAGCGATATTTTCTGCTGCACATCCACAAACAGGAACGAACCTGTTCTTATGACAGTAAGCTGCTACATCTCTAATAATTGCGGTACCAATCCCTTTTCTTCTCGAATCAGGATGAACTAACATCCCAATATCAAAATGAGGACGACTTTTTACAATTCTTTGAAACAAACCGCAGCCAAGAACTTTACCGGCCTGCTCATAAACAAACAAGCTTGAGTTTTTGATTACGGCTTCCAGCTCTTCTCTGGAATCAAATAAATCAGCCTTGAATCCATCCAGCAAATCAATATCATCAAGATTTGCCAGCCTTCTGCGGGCAAACTTTATTTCCATGGAATCTTTGAGGTTTTCTGCAATAAACTCCCTAAAAAGACAGCCCATCTCTGAATGCTTTTGATAATTGCTTATACAACTCTTCAATAATAGAGGGTCAAAAGATTTACAAAGAACAATCTCTACGTCGTAATGATCTATTATGTGAGAAAAAATAGTCTGATAATTTGAAACCTGCTTATCTGCAAGCCAGAATTCCACAATTCCAAATTTTGGATGCAAAATGAAATAACCAGCATCAAAATTAGCATACTTAATTTTGAAAACCTCAGAATCAGCAACCAACAACTCTATGAAAAGCTCTTGAGATTCATAAATTGATTCAAAATACTCCTCACGATAAACGCCTATTTCAGATAAAGTCGCCTTTTCAAATTTTACCATTTTTAGTCCTTGGAATTTTTTTGGTATTTTAGCATGATTAAATAATTTTCAGTGATCATTTTTTTCTGTATTAGCCACCAATAGCTTATAAAGGTTTACTAAAAATATGGAATGAGAATCTCCTCAGTTAAAACTTTTTTTTTTTTTTGAAACATCCACCAACTTTAATGTTTGAAATCTCATTCTGAAATTTTCCTCTGAAAGCTCGATTTAAGTTTAATATCTACAATATAAAAGAAGAAGCATCAACTTTGTTGATGCTTCTTCCAAATTTAGTCTAATAACTATTTTGCGCTGCTAATTAACTTATCTATCTCTTCGTCAGTCAATCCGTAGATTCCGCAACCAACAACAAACTTTTCACCGTAGGAAGTCTGACAAATTTTTACGTATGAAACTTTTCTCTGGATTTCCTTTACCCCTGGAATAGGCCAATAATAATCAACCCAGCCTGCTCCTCGCTTTTGAACAGTATTATTCATCTCAATGAAAAATCGTTTGCCTTTTTTATCCTTCATTCCCAGCAAGGCTCTGCCTTCCATCTTATACTTTATCGGATGCATCTGCATTACGCCTTCCAGGTCATGAATCCAGATATAAGTTCCGCCAAAAATGAATTTGCTTTTTCTTCCCATGAATTGCGGAAAGGCTTTTCTTCCCTCTTTTTTCAAAAGCTTACAAGCTTCTTCAACTTTTTTTACTACCATTTCAGGAGAAATTGGGTCTTTAGAAGTCTCAAAACAAAATTCCTCGCTATCCTTAGAAAGCTGGTTTCTTGAAACAACATGGTCCAAATCCAAAGAATAATCCTGAGAAAAAGCTAACAAGGGAAAAAATACAACCAAAACCAAAATCATTCCTAATCGTTTCATCTATGTCTCCTACGGTATTTAAAATCCGAAACGAGTGGCAAATCAAGCTATTAAAAAATAGCTAACGTACATTCTTAACCATATCCGAAGAATTGAAATCTGGCAACATTACAACATAATACTCTTTCGTATAACCTTAAACTTCTGGAAGCTTGAACCTAGAAAGTAGAATTTGTAATTCATTAGCCTGCGAAGCCAATTCCTGAGAATCATTGGAGCTCTTCTCTGCTTCCATAGCATTTTGCTGAGTAACTTTATCGATTTGCTCGAGTCCAGTATTTACATTTGAAACACCATTAGCTTGCTCCGAGGAAGCTTCAGAAATTTTCTGAACAAGATCCGTCGTTTTGGTAATAGATTCAACAATTTCAGATAAAGCAATGGCGGTGTGCCTGGTAATCTCTCGTCCGTCTTCCACAACGCAAGAAGACGCTTCGATCAACTCTGCGGTTTCTCTGGCTGCTTTTGCACTCCTGGCTGCAAGGTTGCGAACTTCGTCTGCAACTACCGCAAACCCCTTCCCGTGTCTACCAGCTCTAGCCGCTTCAACTGCAGCATTCAATGCTAAAAGATTGGTTTGAAAAGCTATATCCTCAATAACCTTAAGTATCAGAGAAATTTTGTCGCTGGAGTTCTTTATTTCTTCCATGGATCTGGTAAGATCCTGCATCTTGTCATTGCCATTTTGTGCAGATCCCATAGCCGCAGCGGCCAATTTACTAGCATTTAGCGCACTTTCGGCATTGGAATTGGCCTGCGAACCAATCTCAGTCAAAGAACTACTCAACTCCTGGAGTGATGAAGCAGAGCGAACAGAGCCATCAGATAAGGATTCACTGACATCCGAAACTCTTGTAGCGATTGAAGAAACCTTCGCCCCACAAATATTAATGCTTTTTATTACCTCAGCCAGGCTAATGGTCATTGAATTCAAAGCTACGCCCAACGAATCTTTTTCAGACAACAGATCTATCTGGTTAGTAAAATCACCTTCTGAAATTGCCTTTGCAATGGTCACTTTCTTTTGTTGCTCGGCAACCATTTCTTTAAAAGCTTCTGTCATGATGCCAATTTCGTCTTTTGACTCATGAGTAATCTTAACCTCAATGTTTCCCAAAGCAATTTCTTTAACAACCTCGGTTAACTCATTAATTGGCCGGGTAATCCTAATAGAGATAAAAACAGAAGTAACAACAAACACAAGAACAGAAAAAATAAATACTATCAAAAGATATGAGTATGCTAGTTTTTTCTCTGCTGCTATCACCTCATTGGCGGAGGTTTTTAATGCAACAACACCATCAATTACTTTGTTTCCAGCTTCATCCAGTTTTGCGAGCAAAGTTTGCTCCTCGTTATAGCCAACCTTTAGGGTATCCAAAAGCTGAGAGAACTCATTTAGTGAGGCAGAAATCTTTTCTGAATTTTTCACAAGCATGTCATCTTTTATTATGACTGAAAACTGCTTCATGCCCTCGGGAAGTTCTTTACCCTCTTTATCAAGAATCTTTTTACAATCATCCAGAAGTTTCTCATCACCAGTATTCAAATACTGTTGCTGAAGGCTTTGCAAACGAAATAAGGTGGCGGCACCTTCACTTATAAGTACAACCAGTCCCACATGGCTACTATCCAGATCTTCTCCCTCCATTTGAAGTTCCAGTTGCTTTTCAGAAATCTTCGCCTGCATTTCGCTAAGTAACTGCCTTGAGCTAGCTACTGGCTTAATAACTCTGGCTTCTAATATATTATTCTCTTCTGTTTTCTTCAGTATGTTGCTGAAAAGAGATTGATATTGATGGAAAAGGTCTTCAACAATGGAAATCTTCTCCCTGGAGGATTCAGCTAAATGTGAGTTCTTTAAACTTTCTAAGCCGGAGTTAATATTCTTACATTTCGCGTTAAACTCAGCAAGATATTCTGGCTTTAAGAACTGTAAAAACCTTTTTTCAAGTACCCGACCTTCGATAGTCAGGTTAGAAATTCTTCCAATCTCATCTTTTAAAAGATTGATGTTTCCAATCCTGTAGGCGAAAAAATACCAGCCAGTTCCTGCAGAAACACCAATAAAGAAAATTGCAATACAAACGAAAAGAGCTAATCTTTGCTTTATAGTCATTTTAGTCCCTTATACTTCATTAGACAAAAGCAACTAGCCGCATCCCAGAAGGAAACGGCTAGTTATTGACAAAAAAGAAACTATTTTGAAGAAACTAAATTGTCGATCTCAGCATCGGACAGACCGTAAATCCCGCATCCAACAACAAATTTTTCTTTCTCTGGTGTTTCACAGAGTTTTACAAATGAAACTTTTCTCTGAATGTCTTTTGAGCCAGGAACAGGCCAATGGTAATCTACCCATCCAGAACCTTTTTCCTGAGCAACTTTATTCATTTCAACAAAAAATCTTTTTCCCTTCTTGTCTTTTAAAACAAGGAGCGGCTTACCTTCCATTTTGTATTTCAATGGGTGCATCTGCATTACGCCTTCAAGATCATGAATCCAAATATAGGTCCCAGCAAAAATAAATTTGCTATCTTTTCCCATAAACTTACTAAATGACTTTCGCCCTTCACTTGCAACCAACTGGCAAGCTTCTTCAACTTTTTTTATTACCGCATCAGCAGTGGGCTTTTCTTTAGCCGTCTCAGCACAAAAAGCTTCACTCTCTTTGGCAAGAGTTTCGCGAGACACAGGAGCGGCAGCATTATCCTGACAAAAACCTATTCCAGGAAAAGCCATTACTACTATCATGGCTAAAAACATAACAAATTTTCTCATTCCTATTCCTCCAACAGATTTATTAAAATAGTGGGCATTTTGATATCTCTTTATAAATGTATTTAATATTCCACCCTTCTAAATAGAAAATATCCGATTAATCAAAATCTGGCAATACTACAACGTAATAGAAACACCCGCGCAAAAGGCTTCTTTAAGTAAATAAGCTGGATACAGTTAAAAAAAAAATCCACATTTGTTGCTTTAGAGTCTTTGATAAATTGAAAATGGAAGCAACTTTAATAACCAGGCGATCAGTTTCCAACGTTTTGTAACATAGGCAACTCGTTTTTTCTTTTGAATCGCATCCCAAATTTGGCTCGCTGCAACTTCTGGGGACGCAACCCAGAATAATCCATCGCCTTGAGCCATTTTTGTGTCAACAAAACCGGGTCGTATATCAGTAACAAAAATTGGAAAACCACTTTTAAAGACTTTTATAGCAAGGCCTTCTAAAAAATTTGAAACAAAAGCTTTTGAAGCATTGTAAGAGGGCGCAATGTAACCGCCCCTGAGACAGGCAATGGACGAAATACCAACCAGATGTCCAGATTTAATACTAAAAAGATGTTTTGCTGCAACGGTTGTCATGGCAGTAAAACCGGCCACATTAACCGCTACTGTCTCCAGCTCCTTTGAAATATCCAACTCTGGGTTTAAGCTTCCAGTTCCGGCACAAATTATAAAAAGTTGAACCTCACCCATCTCACCGATCAAATCGTTCAGCTGAGAAATGGCGTCATCAGTCTTTGACACATCGATATCTTTTACATACATCTTTGTAGGAAGCTCGCTAGCTAATGAATCCAAAAGTTCTTTGCGTCTACCAATGATTCCAACTTCGTATTTCTCTGCAGACAGTTTCTTTGCCAAAGCTCGTCCAATTCCTGACGATGCACCAACTATAATAGCCTTTTTTAAGCACTCAGACAAGATTTTCTCCTTAATCAATAAGTAATAGTTTCAAACCAAACAGTTATTTTATAGTTGGGGATTTTTCATCGTTGTCGTCACTCATATCTGGATAAAGCTTTTTTATACAGTTAGGACATATTCCATGGCTGAACTGAGCATCAGAGTTTTCTTTTACAAAAACTTCTATCTGGCTCCAATACCCCTTATCATTCCTTACATTTTTACAAGCAGAACAAATTGGAACCAGCCCTTTTAAAACTTTTACATCCTGCAAAGCTTTCCTGTGTTTATCTATTGCGCCAACTAGCTCTTTTTCTCCCTTTAAAGCATGTTTAAAAGCAAAAATGATTCCAAATAAACCAAAAAGCCAGATTAAGGCGTGGCTGAGAAAAAGAAAATTCAATTGGTTATTAAAAGTAGATAAAAGTTTGTCTGCAGGAATATCAACACTAATTCCCCCACGTAATTCGCCTTCTTTGTATCCCTGTTCAGCATGGCACTTTAAACAACTCTTTTCTGTCCATAATGGAGCCATATAACGAAATTTTTTGGGAGGAACCTCTTCTGACCAGGCAAAGTTTTCATCTGAATAGTTTTTAAAACCCAAAAGTGCATTTTTTTCCCATTCATCAGGCAAATTCTCAGGCCTTAGAGGTTTTTCACTTGTAATATGAAATTTAACATTTTCACTTTTTTTGGAGATTTCAGAAATTAATCTGGTCATAAACGCAGGATTAACCATAGTTAGATTTTTACCATTTGTGGTTTGTAAATCTCTGTCAGGAACAGTTAAATATGGGTTTGGCTGGATTTTTTCAGATATGGGAACATAAACTCCTCCCATTGCGGAATTCCAAAGTCTTGTAGAAACAATCAAATCAAAAAAAGATTTTGCTTGTGCAAGAGCAACATTGGTCATCTGCTTTTTTTCACTATCAATTGTATAAACAAGAAAAAGACTTACCAGCAATGTCCAAAGCAACGCTATACCTAAAAAGGTTCTTTCAATGTACGAGCCTCGCAAGGGTTCTTCCCTAAATTTTTCCTCGCTCATAAGATCCCTTTCAAAAGTAATTCAAAAATGAAAAAATCGTTTTGTCTGCCAATATTAGATTCTATCAAAAATAAAACCTTTTCACCTAAATTCCACTGAAAATTAGATTTTTAAACTATCAAATACATTTTGCCATAAGAATCAGATCTAAATACTCGGTCTCGGAAACTTTTATTTCTTTAGATTTACGGCCTTCTTTAACAAACCCCAGTGAGCAATACAAACCTATCGCCGATTCATTATTACTTAAAACTTCGAGATTAATCTTTTCAATGGATGTATTATCTTTTACCCAATCCAGCAGCTGCAAAAGCATCTCTTTTCCGAGTCCCAAGCCTCGCCATTCTGGAAGAAGTGACATGCCAAAACCGCCCACGTGAGAGGTTCTTTTAAAAATCTGATTGGAAAAATCCAGCAAGCCAATTGCCTGACCATTTTTCTCGGCAACTATAATCAAACTCTCAGGATGATTTAGATGGTCATTTATCCATCGCTCTTTTCCCTCGGTTGTGGCGAAAAATTCTTCAGGCTTCATTATTGCCCATGGCGCATTTTGCAAAACCTGCTTTGTAAAACTTATTAAAGCGCTTCCATCGCCCTTTTTAGGGGTTCTCAAAATCACTGAGTCCCCATTTTTCAGCTTTACTTTTTTTGCCAGGATTTCGCCCATTGTCAGATCTTTCTGATATTTCTTTTAATCTTATAAACGGTCAGTCAAAAGCATCTGCTCAACGCCGCTAAGATAGAATATGTAAAAACCAGGCTGATCTGCTCCCTGTGGGAAAGCTGTCCATCGTAACCATGCTTTCATTCTAAGCTTTTTACCCAACCGGTTAGCATTTTGAATTGCAGTATGAACCTTTGCTGGCAAATCCCTGTCATTATTTATGACTTTAATTTTCAAAAAATCTCTATTGAACATAAGGTAGTCTTTAATGTATTGAAACCAGCTACAACAAGCATAGTCAGCATCAATTATCTTTACGGTTAAATCTGAAAGAACGAGAAGATTCGTAGACGGCAATCTATGCATTGAATAATCCAGAACTGCCAGTTCCACTTTTAATTCTTCAAAGTCCTTATTTACTTCTATTGGATAAGAAACGGACATTATACGATCTAAATTTTTGTCTAATATATCCGCATAAAGCATCAAACCAATAGTTTCATCTTTAATTTCCAGGTTTCTCAGGTGCATAGTCTGAACTTTTGAGCCAAGCAAAGTATTAAAATCAGCTTCAATCATGCTATACAGGCGGGAAATAACAGAATTGAACTTTACGAAACGCCCCTCTGGAATTACTTTAAAAAAAGCTATGCTTTGCGAGAATAAAGCAGATTTATGGGACTTATTGAACATAGGTTCAAGTGAATCATGATATATCATCATCCACTTTTTACTCTCAGAAAACCTTACCTGCAGCTTAAATCCAGGGTCAGGTCGGTATGCAAACAGAATGCTATAGACCCCTTTCTTTTCATTTAATGAGATAAGATAGCTTATATGTTGATGGGTTTTACCAATTGTATTAGAAGTTTCATAAAGTTTTACTCCATCCAGTTCAACTGGAAAAGCACTAAATGTTGAATATGAATCTGCACTCATTCTTTTATCAGGAACCAGTCCAGATTCTAGTTTTTTTAATACCTCGGGAGTGGGGGCATAAATTGTCTCAGCAAACAAAAATTCATACGGCAGCAATTGAGGCTGTCGATGAAGGTTGCGAGAAAAATCCTGCTCCAGTTTCAAATTTGCAAAAAACGATCTGTCCAGTTTAGATTCAACAGCAAAACCAGGTTTTACAAAGATCAAACAGAAAATGGCTAATATTAGAAGCGAAATTTTTCTCATTTTAGTGTCCTCACAATTGCAATAAATTCATTCAAGCAAAAAACTAATTAACAGGCTTTTCAAGTTTAAAGATAACAGAAAATGGCCTTTTTTGGAGTCCAAGGGATCTTTTTCTTCCTATTTCACGAGCCACTTCGCTATTTTCAGCCATTCTTGGTTCGTCAAATTCGCTCACGGTAAAACCAGCCTTTTTGAAAGCCTTCCAGTAGTCTGACAATGGGCGATGAAACCATAAGAACTCTGATCTAAAATGGTCCCATGGTGGGCTTTCGCAGCTCTTCCGCTCAAAATAGGAAAAAGCCCAGTGATATGAATATTTATTCTTTTCGACATTGTGTTCTGCCCAGGCCTGCGGGAAACAAGGATGACTAAACACCAATATGGCTTTTCCACCAGGCTTTAAAACTCTAAAAAATGAGCTTACGGCAGCTTCAAAATCGGGGACATCCATTAAAACATAGTTTGCAATTAACAAATCAAAAGAATTGCTCTCAATAGAACTAAGCTCGGTCGCAGAATCAACTTGAAAGTGCAAATCAGGATTCTTTTTGGCGGCAATTTTAATCATCTCCGGTGAAACATCTACACCAGTAGTTATGGCACCTTTTTTGGTCAATTTTCTGCATAAGTAGCCGTTTCCGCAACCCACGTCCAGAACCTTTAATGATTTCACATCGCCAGCATAATTCCATAGATAAGGGTCTGAATTAGCCCTTCTGTTGATATCTCCATCATCCCCAACCTGAATTTCCCAGTCTTCAGCAAGTTTATCCCAGACCTGGGCAACATCAATATCCGTTTTCATCGTCTTCTCCGTTCAAAATTCTCCGGCCTGATTTTAGGACAAAAAACTAAGTCCACTTTTTAGGTGATAACCTGATTACTATTTCATCGCCTTCCTGGCCATCAATTGTTTCGGCGCAGCAAAACAACTTTCCGTCAGACTCGAGTCTGTAGGTTACTCTCTGGGGAAAATCGTGTCCTGGGTTTTCAAATACCGCCTGATTTTCAGAATAATCGACTAACCTGAACTCTACTTCAGATTGGTCTGCAGGCAAAATGAAAAGACACGGGGAATCATCTTTGCCTGTATACTGTAGACGCATGTATTCATAGGTGATTGTTCTACCACTTTTTATTGTTCGATTCACAGCAAACATTGAATCGCCCTCTGGGAGCATCCATTGTTCCGTAACTACAAATTCACCTTTTCGAGCTTCCCAGTAGCCGCTAAGCCAAATAAATTCGAGCAATTTTCCCATTTCTTCCCCTTAATTTTTGCAACCATGCCAATTCCTGCTTCAAGGTAAACACAAAGCTTCTTATGATACTTTAAAGACTCTGAAAAAGAATCAATTTTGAAAAAAAAGTTCCGCTTCTAATTAAGCATTTATAACGTATTTAGCCAGACAAATTGCAGCCTGGTGATCTTGAGGAGCTTTAAGAGCAATATCAAAAAGTTTAAAAGCTTTTTCATCATTAATTTTCAACCACTGAAATGATTTTTTTGATCCCATATACCACTTATTCCTAAGCTGGAAATAAATTGGCAATAAATCTACCAGAAGCCATTGCTGTCTGTAGTTTCCTTCAATATCTCTGCGAGTTATTCTTTCGATCATTTTATTAACCCATTGGATGCTGTGCTCATTATTTTCAGCAGTTTGTGCGTCCGGACCCTGCTCAAATCGTTGCTTTATCCTGTTCAAGAATTCTTTTCCCCGCCCCTCAGAATCTACTAAGCATTGGCCATCAAGAAGGCAAAGAAAGTTATCTTTTGCCGGGTCCATATCAGCAAAATTGTAAAGCCATGAATCCAGAAAAATTCCATCTATAAGGCGAGCTTCCTTTGATTGAGATGGGCTTTCGCAAAAACACATCAAATCCACATCGCTTTCAGGCTCATAATCACCACGACTTCTTGAGCCATAAAGAAAGACTATTTCTGGTTGAAACTTTTCTTGCAGATATTCAACAGCACTATTAATGATTTCCTGGTTTTTAATTTTGCTACTATTCATGAAGCCTCCAAAATGGTTTTTATATTTTATCACTATCTGAGAAAGTAAAGATGTTTTTCGAGGTGAAGGCTCATGAATTTAAAGTATTTTCAAGGCCTTGCTTAATTTTTTTTTCTTAGAACTGAAAGTTCTAAGAAAAAAAAAGACCGGGTTCATAAAATGACCCGGACTGAAAAATAAGGAGGCAAACAAATCCATAAACTTTTTCGACCGAAGATGATGTTTTGTTAACCTTTATTTTTCGGCCTTTGAGCAACAAAAATAAACAAAGTCAAACATTCCAAAGTACAATTGCATTAATATAATCATTGGCAAACCAAAACTTTTTTTATTCATTGAGGAAAAAAATGTCATTAAGAAAAATTCAAGTATGTATTATGGTCATAAGTGCACTGATAATAGCTTCTACAGGCAGCAGTCTCAGGGCTGAGAACGCCTCAGAATCCAAGAAGCTGGAATATTATAGAATCTGGCAGGGCAATTCCCTTCCAAGTTTTAATCAAAAAGATTTTTTAAACATACTGGCACAAAAATTTGTCCCCGACACAGCGTCAACTACTCCCCAATTTGGAATGCAAACCTATATGGTTATTATTCCTCCTGCATCTTATTCAGGACTAATTCCGGCAGAAATGGCTTTGCTACAATATTCAAGTGAAAAAGATTATCAAAAAATGTTCGGAAATCCAGACGGACAGCGATATGCCAAAAGTCATTGGGAAGTATTTCAGCGAAATGGCAGTAAAAGTCATGTTACCAGGCCTTTCTCTCATAGCAAAGCCGAGTATTTTCCAACCGGATGGGCATACGACGTAACCGAAAAACCAATAAATTGGACCAATGGCCACAACCAGATCTTTCTGGGAAAAAGACGCAAAGATACAGCAAAACCCTTTTTTATGGTGGAATTGCACAAGCATGTAAAAAAAATTAAAGAGGCTTATACAGAAAAGGGACTCAACGGTTATATAGCAGTTATAACGCCGGAATATGAACTCGCTATTCAAAACTGGGCCAGCAAAGTAAAAATGGAAGAATGCTTAAACTCTGAAGCAGGCAAGCAACTAACCAAAGAAGCTGAACTCTTGCTTGAACCATTAATCTGGGAAGAACCCAAACCGTTTAAAGGTGATATTGAGCCTGGTAAAGCATATTTTGTGTATCCGGCTGGCAAGTAGCTTATTTCTTTTTTTCATCGAACGAAGTTCGGTGAAAAAAAGAAATCCGGGTTCATAAAATGACCCGGACTGAAAAATAAGGAGGCAAACAAATCCATAAACTTTTTCGACCGAAGTTGATGTTTCGTTAACCTTTATTTTTCAGCCTTTAACAGGCATTAAGGCACCTGAATAAACAATGGCAAACAAACTTAATCCGAGGTACGTACCAGCGGATGAAAACTTTTTTTAATTTTGCTGAAAAATACTTTTTTCTGCCAAAGATTGAGTTGTTTCAGCATCTAAAATCACAGGAAAGTAAATCTCGGAGAAACCCTCAATTGAAAGTTCCAATTCATTTCCGGATGCGAAGTCTCTAATAATTGTTTTGAATCTTCCACCGCGAAGAGACCTGTAAATCATGGTCTTCCCATCTGCAGAAGTTGAAGGCTGCCAATCATAAGCTCTGGCGTTGGTTATATTCTGGTAGTCCCACTTTCCATCTGAATCTTTAAACAATTCAAAAATACTGCCAACCTGACCAACCCTACGCACAAACAAGTATTTTCCTGCTTCTGCATTAGCATAGCTCTGCCAATTCTGGCCGCCACTAACCACTTCAACTTCTTCTCCAGTATTTAGATCCCGGTGAGTGAGTATAAAGCCGTTCTGAGTAACCCTTGAAAGCATTATTTTGTCTGGTGACAACCAGGCAAGCTGGCCTCCAGATAAACCCTTATATGAAAACGGAGTAAATTTTCCATCTGGATACTCAATGATTCCAGTTTCAACAAAACCGTTGCTTAAACCACGAACTGACAGAATCCGGTTGTCCCATGGAGAAGGAACTGCCCAGCCAAGGCTTCCGTCGGGGTCTGTCTTTGTCCAAACTGTTTTTAGTGAACTATCAATTGCAACCAGACCATATTTTCCATCAGCCTGCTCTCTCGAAGCCACCACCAGTTTGTTTCTGGCCCACCACTGGGCGTTGCCTTCCTTAACCGGGGTTCTGGTTAAGGGATATATCTTTCCGGAGTTGCCATCTGGAACCCACAAATAAATGTCCGAAGTCTCATTCTGAACTCCAACAAAAAGAACTCCTGCTGGCATTTCCTGTGAAAACGAAGCTAATGAAGCAAAACAAAAAAGAAAACATATAAATAAAACGCTTTTGCGCAAAATAAACCTCACAAGACTACAAATTATTAACTAACTGCAATTTAACCCTTTTTTAAAATCTGAGCAAGTCAGCCAGAAAGTTGAAGAACGAGTATAAACTCGGTTAGAATTGATTATATAAAAGAACAACAACCAAAGTTAGAAGAGGAAAAAATCTTGTCAGAAATTTCCAGTAAAATAAAAAAAGCGCTCCAGGAAACCCCGGTACAAATGATTATCGGAGCCTTTTCCACCGGGCAGGGTCTAATCTTTTTAATCCTGATTCTGGAGTTAATCCCAAAATTTATTCGCGTTCAAGAATACCCCCGCCAAACGGTTCTTATCTGGATTTTCATTAATATGTTTTTCGGCTTTCTCGCCCTGCTGCCAACCGCCGAAATAGCCATGAACCGCGCCAAAATGACCTCCCGCATCCGATTACGCATGTTGTTACCAGCATTGGTTTCCTGTGCCTACCTGATATTTATTGCGGTTTTGCGCTAGCTTAGTTAGCTAAGAACTTTTTAATAGAACCACTTACGACTGATTTTGTTTAACCAGCCTGGCAATCATATCGTGAAAGTCTTCCGGGTTTTCTTTTTTATTCATAAAAAATGTAATCTCATCAACGCACTTAGTAACATTTGAGACAATCTCCGAACCTGAAAACCTGAACACAGTAAATCCATTAGTCTGTAAGGATCTATCTTGCTGCTTATCCATAATTATGCGCTCAGGAGATTTATGAAACTCTGTTCCATCGCAGTAAATCAATAAATCGGCCTTCCTGATCACAAAATCAGGAACTGAAAACTTCCTGTCTTCCAGAATTATTTCTACCTGTTCTTCAAAAACAATCTTTCGCCGCTCCAGTTCTTCTTTAAAAATCTTTTCAATTGGGGAAGCTTGCGCAGCTTTGTGAGGAAGATTATACCTCTCATGGTGTTTTTTCTTTCTTAGCTTTACCCCCACATCGGTTCCACCAGTACTATTTATAGTTACAGCCCCAATATCGCACATCATAGATGGGTCTGAAAAATACTTTTTCAAAAATAAGTAAAGAGCATCATCAATTTTGTTTGAAATACTTTCTATAAATAAATGCAAAATATTCTTTCGGTGATATCCAATCTTGACCAGGCCTGACCAATCCATGTCAGACTCGACGTTTACATTAGTTGGACGTCTGTAGGCGTAGCTTGTCATACCAGTTTTTTCTATAACTTGAATATAACTAATTCTAATCTTTGAAATTCGATGTAGTTCCGCGTCTATTTCAGCATAGCCTTTAGGGTTCTGAAACTCTTTTTTTGGTGGCACATTTATGAAGCCAATATGGTTTTCCGTTTCACAAACAATTTGAAACTTTGGAAACGCTTCATAATAATTGTTAAAACAATCGTCTTCTCGCCAATAATTGTTATATCGCCGTCCCATTGTCCTCTCCGTTGCAATTTTTTATTGGTGTTTTTTAAAATTCTCCGATTGATCCTTAACTTGCTGCAATTAATTAAAGATACCCGCTCCCCAGCGCAGTTCCCAAATCAGGTTTTAACGTATATCTTTCTCTTATCTCTCAGAACCGAAATAGATGATACTCCCGGATTTTTCCACAGAAAATTAGCTTTTATCTATTTTTTAAGCACTCTATGTCCAATAAGTCTTTGGGGCGACCAGTAGCCTTTTTATTCTTAATTAAATTTGCCACTGAAATCACAGGAATCTCTATACCACTAATGTTTATAGTTAAATGATCATTTTTGGCATCATCAAACTCGACACCATCAATTGAAGTTAAAAAATCTATTCTTCGTGGTGCAACACCTATTTGGAAAACAATATCCGGATCGGTAAAATCAGAGCTGGTAATATCGGAGGTCGGAGCGCCAAATCTTTTTAAAGCCTTAATAAGCTTTTCAGAATTTTTTGTTTCAGTTTTTACCCAGATATCAATGTCGCCTGTGGCCCTTGGTATACCATGAGCCGCTAAAGCATACGCATCAACAACAATAAAATCAACTTCTTCTTCTAACAAGATTTGTAACATTTCTCTGTAATCGTTGTTGAGCAATTTTGTCTCCTTTAAAAGCCCAGGCATCAAGTGTTATAGGCCAAACCATGGCAAAAAGCTCAGATGGAGGGGCATTTATAAATTCCCCATCTGCTTTTGAATTTCTTTTAACTTTTTTAATAATCAATCTCTGCATGAAATTACCTTAAAATCTTTGTCTACCTATTAATGATAGCACTTTACAGAGTAATTTAAAATTGGATTTGTCCCTTTTTTTTTCTCTTCAAACGAAGTTTGAAGAGAAAAAAAAAGACCGGGCTCATAAAAATGACCCGGACTGAAAAATAAGGAGGCAAACAAATCCATAAACTTTTTCGACCGAAGATGATGTTTTGTTAACCTTTATTTTTCGGGCTTTAACGGACATTGGCCAACATAAACAGACGATGACAAACAAACTTAATCTGGGGTACGTACCAGCGGATAAAAATTATTTTTCTGAAGTTTCAAAATCCTTTAAATAATCCGTTCGTAAATTAGATAAAATAGACTCTAACAAGCAATCTGGATGATGTTTCGGAGACAGTATATTCATAGCAATATTCAAATTTCATCCTTCTGCGGGAATTACTAAGACTGAGAATCGCACCCAAAAAAGCAAATCATGTAATTTAACGAGATTCGGTTTCTTTCAGAAAAGACTAAAACCAAGCTATTAACAAAATTCCCGATAATTGTTATGATTAACAAATAGACTTAGAGTACAGACTCAGGGGAGAAGGTAGATGAGAATCGTCTCGATGATATTTATTGGAGCTTTGTTATCAGCATTTAACCTGATGGCGATCCCTGCTGTTAATGCAGACCAGACCGCCTATGTGCTCCCGGCGAACATAAGCATGAAATTAAAGCCTTCATTGGACAAAAAGCTTATGGCAACCATTACCCCTGAAACCGGTATTCCATCAAATCTGAAAATTCGTTTTACAAGTTCTGATGGCATAAAGGTCATTACTCCAAAATTCAAAATGGAGCGACTTAATAAAGCGATGAGTTTTCAGGTTGAGTTTGAAAAAACTCAAATTCAGGAAGAAAAAAGCTGGATCAAGATGCTGGTCGAATATGAACCGGATTTTCTGGCCCTGCTGAAGAAATCAAATAACAAAATAAACTTCCCGGATCAAGACGAAAGAAAACGTCTGGTTGATAGGGTTAAAGAAGTAATGATCAATGCTAAAGAGTTTACCGAAGGTACTTTTTACAGGTTTCCCAAGGAGTAGAGAACATGAAAAAATTAAGTATAACGGCCAGAATGGCGGCGCTTTTCCTGATAATCGGATTCATTTTTTCTTTCTCTGCTCAGGTTTCAGCAGCCAAAGAAGTGGAATTTGAATTCTACTACCAGAATATCGAAAAAGTTATCCAGATCAATGAGCCAGAGCCAAGCGGCTGGTGGGAATTCGCCAAAAGCACGGTTAAAAAAGGCATTAATATTGTCAAACAAACATGGGAAAGCAATGTGGCGCGCCGGTATTTTCCTGGCGAAGGCAAAAAAACCTGGTATTCAAAAAAAGATCCTAACCTTGCCTATGAAGTAAACAGAACCAAAGTTACCAGTGAAAGCCAGTTAATGAAATTGATGGGAGCTGGGAGCGAGGCAGAGCTAACAGATGGCCAAAAAGCACTCCTGGCCGTATACCGCCATTCCAAGAGTCAGGCAGTAAAAGATAGAGCCAAATACAATTATCAATCCAGTATAAAAGTTATGCTTTCTGACACAACTGGTTTTGATAATTCGTCAGAGTATCCGAATGTGCGCAAGGATTTCTGGCCTTATTCGCAGGGAAACCTCATCCAGATGTCTTCTGGGCGCTACAACTACCCTGGCTCCGATGATGATTCGCAATCTACCTTTGTCCACGAATATTCGCACTCAATGGACAGAACTATTAAAGAAATCATCAACCCATACGGCAAGGATGGCTCACATTACTCCAACGAGTTAACGGCACCAAGAGCTGCTTTTGTAGAGGGTTGGGCAGAGTTCAATGAAATGCTGGACTCAGAAGACGAAGTAAGAGCCATGGAAAACTCCATCAAGAGAGTTCGACTCGAAAGCAAGTCAACCGCCGGGGATTATACACAGGTTAAATCTGACTCCCCTGATCTTAGCGGAAAAGACTTGATGTCTGTAGAGGGAATCAACGCCATGATCCTCTACCGAATGGCAACCGAAATTCCTGATGGCAAGGAAAAGGTTTTTAAAGCCTTTACCAGCACCCGCTGGAAATTGTTCCGAAACCTTAAATCCATGTCCAAATACTTCGCCAGAAAATACCCCGAAGATGCAGCAAAGTTAGCAGAAATTTTTAATGATGAAACTTTTGGCAAACTTTCTGATAGAGAATTGATGGGGTATGTCGGCTCAAGCGACTCAGTAAAAAATTACATCGCACAGCGTGATTTACCAGTTACAACAGATGTGGCCGCTCCTATGGGTTCATCAACCCAATCCGCGCCTTCAGCCAGCGCTGCAGCACCAGAATTGCCAGAAAACGCTTTAACAGCTCAGGACTTTTCAATCTCTTTGCAGAAAGCCCATGAACTAGCTCAAAACGCTTTAAGAGCATATACAACGGCAATACAGAATGGCGCTGCCGCAGAAGAATGCACCAAACTCCAACAAGAGTTAGTGAAACGTAAATCCTTTTTAAGCAATCTGTTGAAAATACGCAAACACAGGCGATAATAGATTTATTCAGATAAGAAAAAAAGCACCTTAAAGGGTGCTTTTTTTTGCAGTCATATCTTTTCCAGGCATCTTCATTCTCTTGCAGTATTTTTTATTTTACCACTCGTAATACTTGCTTTCGCCTTTGATATCCAGGTCGTCTTTAGTTGAAAAAATGACGGCATCAGGATGATAACTGGTAGGATAGTCTTGCTTTTGTGTAACTTCCTCAAGCTTTATAGCATCGACATAAGTAGCTTTACCAGAACCGTCAACCGAAGTATTTTCAATCAAAATATATGTTTTGCTGGCAATCAAAGGGTTATAGCGATATGGAAACCGTAAAAACACCCTATACCAAAGATTGCTGGCACCACTTATGGAATAACCATTCAAAGTTTTTTCAGTGCTTCCAACCACCGCAGTTGGAGGGATTGCATTAATATTCCCAAGTGAATCAACTTCGACGCCTTGATAACCTGTTGTAATGCCAACTTCATCAGTCAATAGAAACCCGATTCTTGCAGAACCGCTTCCCGGGCAAATGTATCCAGAAAGAATGTAGCTTCCAGAGGCAGCTGGAAATGCAGGAAAAGTTAAAGTCGCTATCTCCTGATACAAGCTTCCTTTGTTAAGTCCCTGCGGGCCGCCAGGAATTATTTCACATTTAAGATCCATCACATCCGACGGCGGTGAACCACCTGTCAAAAGCTGGGTTCCCGGACCGTATTCGCCAAGAGTCAATTCAACTGAAATTCTTCCAATCTGCAAAGTTGCAGTGGCATATTCTCCCGGCAAAATGGGTTCTGGTTGAGCAAAACCGAAACTAAGACTGGCAATAGGAATAAATTCTGACCCAGAAGCCAGGGAGGTTTTGCTCCATGTTAGCCCTGATATATTTACATTTCCGGTATTTCGGAAAGGAATTTCATAAATGGTAGAAAAGGTTCCTCTGGCGATTTTTCCGGCATCAAATGTCGCTGGAATAATATCCAAAGCAGAATAAGAATTAATTGGCAAATTCACATCAACGTTTGTAACAGTTTCCCACGAATCCTTCACATCATTATTGTTTCGGTCATCCCAGAAAGATAATGTGCCAGAATATAGTCCCGGAGGCGTGGTAAATGAATCAACATTAACTGAAACAGAGGCTTGCTCAATCGCGGATGGGGCAAGCGCCGGAAAGATTGTCGGCAAAATTGAAATACTCGCCACCGGAATTATATTTCCGCCATTAACAAGGTCTGTCATAGTAAATTTTAGATGCTTGAAAGTAATCAAACCTGAATTTGAAATTTCCAGACTCTTAGTCGCCGTCCATCCAAGAGGGTCCATGGCTGCGAAAGTTATTGGATCAGGATTAACTGCAACAAAAGGAGTGACAACCTGGAGCTGAACCAACAAATTAGCATTGGACTCGGTTCCGGAATCAAAAGTGTTCAGTCCAGGGTTAAAATCATCTTCATAAAAAGTCATGCTTCCGACATAACTACCATCTACAGCTCCATTTGGAATTAGAACTGAAATAGTAGATATCTCGCTGACAGGAAATCCCGGCGGGGGCGTAACCATTGCCCCAATAGGATCAGGAATAATAGTTATTTGACTGGTGTTTATAGTTCCTGCCCCAGCTACAAGCGGTTGCTTGCTGTATCTGGCGTCAAGCAAAGCGGAGTTTCCGATATTTTGCGCAAGAAAGCCAGCAGAAGCAATATCGCCACGAGCCATGATTCCAAAATTTACTGTATTTGGAACAAGCTTCAGGGCTTTAATGTAATTAGCTGATAACACTACAGGCACCGATGTGGCAGTTTCTCCTGCCTGAATTATATTGTCATCGTTTGAGTCTTCCCAGGCCCATAGAACGCCAGTATAGGTGCCCGGCGGCTGACCAACCGGGATGTTAACAGAAGTAGAAATCGTTTTGGTCTGAGTCAGAACCATAGGGCCAATATCTCTGGATGGGTTGAAAGAGAAGGCCGTGGAAGCAATGTTAGTTCCGGGAACAACGGGAGTTAGCTCAGTGGTCTCAACCTTAACTCTCGATAGAGTTAGCGAGCCAGTGTTCTTAAGAGAAACAAAAACAGAATTTGTCTGGGAAGCAGCCGCACCGCTCAAATTAATCTGAGGTGGTGAAACCAGAGTTATTTCCTGATCACCAATCTCAATTCTCAACAATAATGTGCAAAAAGCCTCATCCGGATCGCGGGTGCCGTTAGTATTTACATCAGCATAAATAGTCATATTACCGGTAAAAATTCCCAGACTATGTAAAGACGGAACATCTGCAGTTACATCAACATATCTCAATTCCCCGGCATTAATACTCAAAGAAGGGTCTGGAGTCACAGAAATATTTGCCACATCAAAGAAGCTTGTCCCATCAGTAAGGGAAGCAATTTCGTATCTTACTTCTGATATTGGTAGGCTTCCAGCGTTTCTGAAGCCAACGGAAATAAGCTTTACCGTTCCTGGCTTTACTCCGCCAAAATCTTCGGTAGTTTTTAAAGAATAAAGCCTGTAAAAGCTTTCTACCACAAATGAAGCAACCCCGATATCTCTTGGTTCAAAGGAATCCATAATGCCATTGGCGTTTAAATCCTCAAACCATGTGTAAGTAGCAAGATAAGTGCCTGTTCCGGTCCCCCCGGGGACATAAACCGCTGCTGATGCAGCTGATACTAAGCCAGTTCCAATAAACAATGGCGAATTTAAGGCGATATTGTCAGTTCCAACCAATCCAGGCTGTTCAATATTTACAAATTCAAGCGAGCTTCCAATAAGCTTACTTAGTGGAACTTGTCCGGTATTTTCTATGTCGGTAAATTGAGTTGGCAAATCAAAAGTGGGAGTTCCAAACCCATACTCAAAAATATCCGGTAAAAGGGCAAGTGACTGGGTGCCGACCGACCAGCGAATGGTGAAGCTGTCAGATGCTCCGCCAGAAATGTCATCATAGAGGGTTCCAGTGGCTTCATAAACTCCAGGAGTCATGGTAGCAGGCACATTTATCCACAAGCTTGCGCTTCCAAACCCATTAAAAGCCAATGGTCCATAGTTTTCAGGATCAAAGGTAAGATCGGGTATAACCGTAAATTTTAAATCTGTTAAATCCTGATTACCGATTCCCACAAACTCTACAGTATAAGAAGCACTAACTCCTCCCGGCTCAATTACTCCGAGATCTATCAGGTCGTCTGTAACAATTGCTTTTGCAATTGATGGTACTCTTACAATAGCTTGAACCAGATCATGAGCCTCTTTAACGTCTAATGTGCCAGAAAAGTTCTGATCATCATATATAGCCATTGTAGCAATATAATTCCCTGCTGGCTGGTGGAAAGGCACCTCGAAGCGAGAGCTGATTATAGTGCTGGTAGTGGTAGCGATAGTAATCGGTAAATCTGGAGCAATCTCAAGATATGAACCAGAAAGAGTTTCAGTAGCAGTTTTTCTTAAGCTTACTTTTGCGAATTCCACTGTATCAAGAGATCTGTTTCCGGTATTTGTAACAAGCGTTTCAAGCAGATCACTTGTATTGCCCGGCTCAATATAGCCAAAATCCCAGACATCAGAGGCCAGATCAATTGATTTTTGGAAAATTCTAATAGGATTATTACAGTTAGTCACTGGCGAATAAAGACTTGCACGGCTATTATCGTCATAAAGCCTTATAGCGCTTGCAGGAGCTCTGATAGAGCAACTTCCTACCAATCCAGAATCTGTTAACGCAACCATAGGCATGGCAAAAGTGTAAGAAGCACCAGAAGGCAACGAAAACCATCCGCGCGCTGGCAAAGCAGGATTACTAACCGTTCCCTGGCTACCCGCCAGATATTGAAAATTGAAGTTTTGCAAATACACCCTGACATTTGTTGTCCATGTTGAATTATTGGTAATTGTAAAATTGGCATAAAAATCATCATTTACATAGTATTCAGGAGCGCCCAAATCCAGATCCACAGTAAAAGTAGCTGCCATCATCACGTCAAAAAATTGAACGCCAAGAATATTTCCAATTGTCATGGGATCACCGTCTAAATCATCGTCAACAACTACCATCCATCTGTTTATAGCTGGGGTATTGGCCGGAATATCATGGAAATGGGAAACAACTCCATCTACGCCGGAATTTAATGGGGTTAGAATCCCAACACCGGGACCAGTTGGGGGATATGGTTCAGTACTTTCATAGAATCTCATGCGAACATCGGTATTTAGTGGCAGTCCTGAAGCTTTCGCATAAATAGTTGTTCCATCATTGAAAGAATACTGTTCCTGGCTCAAAGCTGAATTTCGATAACACTCAATCCTAACCAGCTGGATTTCCCATGATTTGGTTTTGTCCGTTACGGTAACAGGGCTTGGATTATTCACATCACTAAATCTAATCCTGCCAGTCAGTGTTGCCATTCCGGCAGGTGCATTAGTATTGATGTTTACATTAAATACGTATGTTGCAATAGTATTTCCAGGCAAAATTGCCGGAATTGTCGGAGAAGCTATGGTGTAACTTCCAAAACCTGGTGTAAAAAGCAACTGCGCCAGATCAATAAGAGCATCGGCTTCTCCTGAATTTTCGATTGGCATTAAAACTTCGATATTATGCTGCTCGATGTAAACGATGCTTGGCGTGGCAATCAAATCGTTAATAGTAACGTTGGCTGGAGTCTGAATTAGACAGTTTGCGGAGGTGGCGTATTCTGCAACCAAAGGCTCAAGACTATTGCCATCAAAACCCGCTGCGTTTCCTGAAATTGTGAACAAACCCGGGTTAGTTGCTAAAAATTGCCAGGTGGTAGTTGCAGTAGATTCTCCCGGAACCTCAACTGAAGCAGGCAAAGGTCCAGAAAGAGTTGTTACCGTTCCTGGACCGGTTTCAGTGAGAGCAGATGGAACCATTCCCGTAGCTGCCGCACCGCCAATATTGATTAATCCCATGTCTCCATTGAAAGTCTGCCCAACTGAAACTTTTTCGGGCAAAACAAGCTCCGCGCTGACAGATGCACTGGTAACAACTCTGAACCCGGTCTGCGCAGGAGAAAAAGTGTTTACTGGATTAGTAATTTTAACGTTGTAGACGCCGTAGTCAGTATATGGGTTGATTCGCCATTCGGCAGAAAGAGTTCCCGAAGGGTCTGAAAAGCCGATAGTCGTGGAACCAATGATTTCCGTTCCCGAAGCGTCATACCATCTAATTGCATATTCTTTCAGTGGAGCCAGATTCTCTGCAAGGGCAAAGACTTTTACAGTGCCAATTTCTGGTCTGGTAAAACTAGTGGTTGGGTATAAAAATGACGGATCTGTGTAGGTGAGAATTTTCTCAGCCAAAATTGTCCATTCACCGGGAGATGCTGCCCCTGAAGCATTCAGAACCGTTCCCACGTTTCCATCAAATCCGGTTACGTCTGCATCTATTATGGCTGTTCCGGTTGGTGTGTCTTCTGCAATTGAAACAAGGACTTTCACGAACTTGCTGTCGCCACCATTGATAGAAACAGGCATGGTTTGACCTGGAATCATGGCAGTATAACTTCCCAGAGTAAAGTATAGAGGGGAAGATCCTATCAGGCCTTCAGCTTCACCAAGATTGAAAATTTCGACCTCAACTTCGACGTTTCCCTGGCCACGATAAACCGGATCAGGGTTAACAATCTCACCTACAGAAAGCTCTGCCGGGGATTGAATGATCCAGGAATCCCGTGTCAAAGCAGCACTCGAATCTGTGATCATACCAGGAACCCAGCCGTTTGTGGCAGATGCTGTCCCGCTAATGTAAGCCAAACCAGATGGAGAATCCGGCAAAACGGCCACCGTAAAACTGACAATTTTTGTTTCATTTGGGTGAATGACCGGAATATAGCCAGGCCTAAGCTGTGACTGAGGAATGGCTGCTTTCGGAGTAGAAGGACTGGACCAGCTTAGAATAGCTCTTGAGTTACCAGTTCTTTCATAAAACTCAAAAACCACAGGAATTTTAACGCCTGCAGTACAATTTATGGTTCCACTTCTTTCGGCATTCCCGTTACTCCATCTATCTACCAGCAATTGCCCGTCGACCCAAAGGCGGGAACCATCATCTGTGTAAGCATAGAAAGTGTAGGTCTCAGTAAATTGTGGAATAATATATCCAGACCATCTCGCGCCGTAGTAATCGTTTCCGAGCACTGCAAAGGGGGTTCCCCCGACCCAGTAGTTATCCACGTTATTATCTACCTGAGTTATAACTGGGGGTTCAATCAAGTTATTGGTTGAGGTATCGGTGGTGAAATACTCGGCATACAAACCTTGAACAGCAGGTGAAAATGTAACTTCCGGGCTCCATGAATAATTACCCAGAGTAAAAGTTAGCGACGCCCCATTAAGGGTCATGGGAACATATCCTGAAGTATTGGTTATGTGCAATGCAACGGGAATTCCGCCTTGCCCCTTATTTACTTTGTCAAATGCCGTCTCAGCTTTTGTAATTTCGAGATTTGCTCTTTCTCTGATTCTGTAGCTGCTGTTTACAAGGGCTGCTGAACTGGTTAGAGTCGCCACACCATCCCCAGCTTCTGCATAACCATCAACATAGGTCCAGTTATCCAGATTCCCAGAATTTGTGGCAACGGTAATTGAAAAAAGCATCGAAGCCGAAGCTTCTGGGGCAATCCCGGTGGATAGTGGGCTAATTCTATTCCAGCTCTGACTTGCTGTTGCTGGAGTAAAAGTTAAGGATGCTATTTTTGCATCTAAGGAGCTGGAAAAATGATTGCTCAAAGTAAAAGTAGCAATCATGGTCTGCCCCTGTGAGACATCTTGTCCATCTTTATCATTGATTGTTTCATCAATGGTTATATAACCAACGTTAAGCTTAATTCTATCGACAGAAGGAGTGTCTCCGGCATTGGCCTTTTTAAGCACCAGTCTATACTGTAAATATCTATCATTGGGTAAGCTAAGCGCAATTGATGAAGAAGCGGCTGTTAGATTGGAAGCCAGCAAATGAGTTAAATTCCAATCCGGCAAGTTTAAATCAGCACCGGTGCGAACATACAAATCAACTGCTCCTGCACCAGAGATTGTATACTCAAGACTGCCCCAGGTTGGATCGGTACTTTTCCCATCAAAAATTCTGGAATCATAATGCGCAACAGTTGTTAAACCAGCCATTGAACACAGGTTTGTGGGGTCCACGTAAGTATTATCAAAGCGCCATGAGTAGCAGGATTGAAAATGATGTATCGGATTTTGGCCAGTCCCGTCTCTAAGCGGCGAGGCTCTCAAATCTCCCGAGTTATCGGTAATTCTCAGCCATCGGTTTCCATCGGTTGCGCTGATCCCTGCTGTGTGGTGCGGAGGGACATTTACTGGATTGTCCCCTGAGCTTGAAGGCACTCCCCAAAGAGCATTGAAATTGAGGGTTCCATACTTAAACGTTACATCTCCCTGGGCATACAAAATTGTCTGAAACAAGTAGATTTCATTTGTGCTGTTAAAGCGGTTCGCGCTCCAGGTATAAATTTCTCTGTGGCGATACTGGTTTCCAGTGTCACGACGGTAATAATACAGTCCGGCATCGCTAGGAACAGTGTCATTGACCATAAGATTGGCCCAGAGCGGGGCAATAAAATGATTGCCATTAGCGCCTGAAAACTCTCCCCAGGTGTTGTTTGGCTGTGAATAGGGCAAAAATGAGATATATCCATTTGCCGACAGGCTTATTGTGTCGGTAGCATAATCAAAAAATGGAAAAGTAAATCCCATGGTTCTTGTGCCAAACTCATCATCAGCTGGGCTCGGGGGATTAGGAATCAGTCTGTAAGTATTGCTTGTTGAATACCATTCAGTCTGACCACGAATCAGTTTACGGGAAAACCACGGAGTGTAGTCAAATTGTGAAGTTAAAGTGCAGCTGGTCTTAAAATCGTAGGTTGGAGCGGATGCAGATGGGTTTGCGTAATAAACCCAATATGTATCCCATAAGTTGTAATATTGGCTAACAATAAAATGAACGTCAAATGATGTAACCCAGGTCCCATCGTTGGTTTCACCCATAACGACCGAGGGAACTTCATGGCCGTATTCATCAGCAATCCTTGCTTCTGCGGCAGCTCTGCCCGCACTGATTTGACCGGCAGGAACAGTCACCGTATACCGGCAAGGTGCGTTAAGCTTGGTTCCATAGTAATTCAAGTCAATTCCAGATCTAAGCCTGATCGGCTGCCGCATTCGCCAAAAACCACCACCTGAGTTTTGAAAGTCAAATGGCGCAACTCCACCAACAGCTTTTGGGGCTGCCATAGTACGATTTGGCGAGTTATTAAAGTAAGTTGACGAGGCATTGTCTTCAAATGGAATATTCACATCAATATAGAATGGAAGCGAGTCACAAATAGCTATCCATCTATTGTTATTTGGAGTTCCATAATAGTCAGGTCTGCCAATAAGAATTTCAAGGTAATATGGGCCGCCTTCAGGAATGCTCACATCTCTCTGGTATCTTAAAAGCTGATTATTAGAAAAGCTAACAGCGCCATAATTTGAGCCACCTAGCGGAGTAGTTCTAATTCTATAATAGGTATTAGTCCAGGCTGCTGGGTATGGCCGCCATGAACCATAGAATCGGTCTGTAATCCCATGGGTAAAAATATGGCTGTCGGTAAGATTCATCACGGGAATAAACCGCATACCTTCTTCTGAATCTGTTGAGATGAGACTATCGCTGCCCACCGCTCTGATTGTGTAATAGAATTCCTGCTCATAGGAGTAACCCGGTGTATTATCATTAAAAGCCGTTGTATATCCAACCAATCCAACGGGAACTTCAGCACCAGAAGTTGTGCTTCGGCAAATTTGATAGTTTGTAACGTAACCTGCAGGATTGGCCGGGTTATGGGTCCAGCTTATTCGGTTATAGGTAGCATAAGACTGAACATAAGTGTTAATCGGTGGCTCGGGTTGGGCATAAGCCAGGCTTGAGAAAATTAAATTCAGAAAGCCGATTAAAAAGAGACTAAGAAGTAGTTTTCTGGGTTTCATAGCAAGCTATACTGGTTCGTAAAAAGCCACTTTAGTAGCTAAAAAGTCTAAACCACTCCTCTTTTGTTTAGTCATCAGATTTCTCATCTGGTTCTAATCGAGCATAATTTTTAATGCCTGCATTGCCAGAATCCGGATTTTTATCTTTGATATTTTTCATCTTTTCAATTAGAGAAAAAACGCTTACCAAAACCAGTTTATTAAACAATTTAAAAAACATCCATAAAAAAACCAATAGAAAAACGGTAAAAACAACAAGAGCTGCAGGTCCTTTAAATAAGCGCTTAAACCGACTTTTAAGGATCTGAAACCTATAAGGGACTGATTCCATGAACTCAAGTTTAGCTCTTTCCAGATGAAATTCTGCAAGCTTTTCAGATTTTTTCTTTAAAGATGATTCTAGCAGCACTTTATGAATTATTGGAGATTCATGGCTCTGCAAATAAATCCTGGCAGCCTTTTCAGCCTCTTTTTCATAACCTGTATACCAATAGCACTGGATAATGAATTCTTCTAATTCCGGTGAAAAAAAACGAAGTTTGTTTCTGAGTTGTATGGCTCGAATCAAACCAGCTTCTGTTGGCATCAATCCTACTATTTCTTTTAGCTCAGTTTGAATTTCAGCACTATTCATCTGCGATTCAGCTATTTTTTGGCTTTCCAGCTTTTTTTTATTCTGCAATCTTTGTGCAGCACGAATTTTTGCAGCAGCCGCTCTTTTTTGTTCAATTGTCTTTGCCGCAGCCTGTTCGCGTTGGAGCTTTCTCACAAAATCCGGATTTTTTGCACAGACAACCGTTGCCAATGAAAAAACAAAAATATATAAAATTGCCAGGCCCCGGTTCAAAACTCTACTCCCAGTTTTTATCGAAAAATTATGCTAACACAAAAATTCAAAAAGGTTACAAATTGATACGGAAAATAGTTAGGGGGGTAACAGAAAAACGTGAGAAAGGAACTAATGATTTTACAACAGGTGCCTAAAATTCAGTGTATTTAAAGAAATTTGCGTCGCTTTCGTAATCTGTTCTTCGCCAATTAACGATTTTTAAAATTTTGCGAACCGAGTCAATGCTTATTTCAGCAATCATTTGAAATTTAAAAGTATTTTGAATTGTCCCGTCGGTTGCCCATTCCAGATAGTTGCCCTGCGATTTCACAAAAAATCGATTTGGATCAATGGCATTACTACCGTTATTTGCAGGAAAACTTATTGCTCTAAATTGATATGGCTTATCTGCGGCATCATCAGTATCTAAAAAATCCATATCTTCATCTACAAAAATCCAGTCGGTATCAATAAGCCTACTATAATTTGCTTCGGTTTTATCAGATATTGTTCCCCAGATTGCATCAATATTGGTTTTATCATTAACGAGATATGGACGCTGCTTTTCAAATCCAGACTTAAAAGTCTCTCGAGTGGATTGCATAATAGCCACAGCGTATTCAATCCCACTGAAGGCAGCATCCATTGCTCGATCTGTGTAATCAATGGCTTCAACAACCTGACTTTCTGTCTGTACAACTTTCATAAAAGCCATGGAAATACTCATCAGTAAACTAAGAATAACGACAGCTACCACAGTACCAACCATGCCAGATTTGTTTTTAAATTGTTTTATTTTCATATCACCCACCTGGAACCAGAAAAGTAAAGGTTTGGCTTGCTACTGCTTCAAGTTCAAAGTCCCCGGTTAAATCATCCTGAACTTCTCTACCTATTAAAAGATGCACTTTCAAGGTCTTTTCCGTTTCCCGATAAACCTTAAAATCCATAACTCTTCTGGCGATAACAGCATTATAATGTCTGGCAAAGAAAATAGTATTAGCGGACAAGCCATCATCAATTCCAGTGTCATCAATTGTTTTACCAGCTCCAACAGCCTGGATTTTCTTAACCAGCACCTTATTTGGATCAACCATGACAAGAAATTTAGCTTCTGTTTCCTGACCTTGTCGATTCTTAATATTATTTGCAAATATGATCGAATCCGATGCATTACCAACAAGTGGAGCTCCTATTTCTGTAGTGCTTAACAGGTCTCGTTTAAGACATTCATAAACCATGCGGCTATAGTTGCTGGCATCCATTTTTTCCTGGCCTTTTTTCCATGCAATACCGCTGTAATTAACAAAATTAAGCATACCGAACATCATCATTGCCATCATCACTGTGGAAATGATCACCTCGATTAAAGTAAATCCCTTATTTTTACCAGGCAACATCGGTTTCATCCTCAAAATCGTCATCTTCGGGAGCACTATAGGATTCCGAGCTCATTACACCAAAGGCCCCTACATTAATTCTTATTGCAGCATTGCCATAAGAGAATACCAGATAATTCTCCCCTAATGGAAAAACGTTAGACTCAACAAGTAAACCAGAAGGATCACTTCTGGTAACTAAGGTTCCATCTGGCCAGAAAAAGATGCATCTGCGAAAGGGAGAACCGCTGTCTCTTATTAATTCCAGCCCAGGATCAATATCCACTTCTTCTTCAGAAAGAATTGATTTCCATTGATCCGATTCATAATCTTCAACCTCTGCTGCAACCGCTGATACAGAACTAATTAGTATATCATTGTTTCCATCTTCATCGTCGCGTCTATAAGCCTGAACCTTATAATTTAGATAGTCCGGGCTAAAAATCAAACGATGGGGAGACTGATCTTTAAGGGCCTTGTATCTTGCCAATCTGATATCTTGGACCAGTCGCTGTGACATTGCTCCTACACGTTGCCCAGCATAATAATTGTCTATTGCAGGCAAAACGACACTGCTGACAATTGAAATAATGGCCAGAACCGTCATAATCTCCATGAGAGTATGGGCTGCTCTTGTGTTACTGAATTTATACCTAGTTGATATCATAATTTTTTGCAATCTTTATGGAGTATACCTTATAACTCTATTTCCGCCACCTGCCGAGCTGCTTGTTGAGCCTCCAATTATATAAATATTAGGACCACAAGCGACCACTGCAGATTCAAATGTTCTGGCTGCTGTTGCCCCATTTGATTGATCCTGAGTATGTGGAATATCTTTCAAGCGTCGGACAGTATTTAATTCAGGATTCCATGCGGCAGCAGTGTTTATTGTCGTTCCACCAGAATTCTGGCCGCCGAAAATAAAAATTTCATCGCCCCAGGAACAAGCATCGAAACGAGATCGAACTAATAGATTTCCCGGATCAATTGGAGTAATTGTTGACCAGGTTCCCTGCTCCAAATCAAATACGTCTACTTCAGAGCGTGTAGTTGAACCTTCAATTCCACCAACTCGATAAACCTTTCCCTTATGATAAACGAGGCATTGCGCCCTGACTTTTCGAGGCATATCAGGTAAGCTTCTGGAGATTCCAAGAGAAAAGCTTGCCAGAGCTTCGTATTTGTGAATTCCTTGTGGCCAATAAATCATAGCTTTATCAGAATCATCCGACCCATCGTAACCGCCCGCAATCATAATTCCATAAGGAGTAAGGCAGGTCGCGCCTCTTTCAAGTTTGATTGCATTATTTTCATCATCGGTGGTTTTGGTCATGTAAGGCTCTGTTACCCCACCTACAAAGTGAAATTCCATCTCTTCGACTTCAATATCGCTATCATAACTGGATTTGCAAACCAGTTTATAATAATTGTAGGCTGTCGTATTTCCAACAGTGTAAGAGTGCCATGAAGCCGAGTCTGGGAGCACAGTGCTTGCATTTCCGTCAAGCGTTAATGTATCCCATGCAGAGTTATCAAGGCTACCCTTAAATTCAATATCCTTTGGATTATCGTCACTACTAGGGTAAATTTTTAATAGGTTAACCACGGTTGGAGTGCTAAAGTGATATGAAACCCACTCGTAGTTTGGAGATCCGTCCATATGTCCTCCAGTATCCCACTCGTGATCAGTTCCTAAGTCGCCATCAAAAACTTCCCAGGCACGCTCTCCCATAACAATTTGCTCATGACTACAATCAATATCAGAAGTATCACCAGTTAAGGTCGGAGAAACTTTACCTGTAGCGTTAAAGTCTGCAGACGATTTATCTATACCTGTTTTGGGATTAAGTTTCTGAACCCAATCTGTTATACCAGAGCTAACTTGGCCATTGAAAGCGTATAACTCACCATCATAAGCCACTACAGAATGAAGTTTCACGCCTTTATTCAAAGCCCCGGTTGTCGTAGGGTCAGCCCCGGCCAGGTTAGCAACTCCCCAGGCTCCATTACGCAAAGTAGGATTTGCTGCGTATTCGGATCCGCCTAGAACGTAAATACCACCGTCACTAACAGCTGCATTTTGTGCTCCCGCAAAATTAGTCGGCAAGGTGTTTGGCAAAATCTCATAATTATCGCCGATATTTTTTAAGTAACCAGGTCTAACCGCAAAGCATTTTGGTTTAGTTGCCCCAAGACTGATAGAAAACTTTTCATCTAAATAGGTTGAGCTATTGCTAATATCCCGGATTATGATTTTTTTGCCGTCTGTATCTCCGTAAATGAGTGAACTATTATCAGGTGAAACAGCGAATGAGCCTTCAAGAAAATCAACAGTGGATACTGCTCTTGTTACAAATGGACTTCCAACTTTGTAATAATGGATTTTATCGCCGTTAGACGTAAAAACAAACAAAGTCGGACTTGCTGTGTCTCTATTCCAGGTCAAATGAGTTTCTGCGGGGGTGTTGCCTGCAAAATCCTGGTGGAACATCAGTTGTGGTCTGAATCTAAAGGCGGTTGTTTCATTGTTGGTGATTTTTTCAAAAGTTGAGCCGCCGCTACAGGTACAGGCTTTCAGAGTACAACTACCACCAGCAGGAGTAGTAGCTTTCGTAAAGTTTGACGAATTTGTTCCCGGTTTCCACCAATCGCCAGGATTCACTAAATGGGTTTCTGCTGAACTGGAAGAAAAAATCCCCATACCCAAGTTTGAATCTCCGGTGGACGAATTTTCTACTTGAAGAAATTTTGTTTGATTTGCTATGAGCGAAAAGGTTGTTGGATCAGGGTTGTTCGCACCATCAACCTTTGGACTATAAGCCTTTTGATGATCGTTTCCACCAGCCCAATTCAAACTTTTGTCAATAAAACCTGTATAGTCAAGGTTACTCAGATAAAATCTCCCACCATCCCTAACCATAAAACCTATGCCATTTACTGCAGATGTGGGACTGTAATAACCGAAAAATCGCGAAGAATTCAAAGTATATTGCCCAGAAGAATCTTTGTAGTAATTGGCAGGATTACTTTTAAAGTTAGCTTCCCAGGCGTTATCAGTTAAAGAAGTAAAAGCATCTCTAAGCTTATTATGTGGTCGACCTGCAGTTCTTTCTTTAAAAGAAGTGTCAAAATCAAAAGTTGCATCCTGGCCAACGTATGTAGAAGTATCATTTCCGGCTTGTCTATAATCAAGAATCATCCCGTTAATTTGCGTTCTAAAACCAAAATTCTGGGAGTTAAACTCATAAATAGCAACCTTACTATCTGGAGATGTACCTAAGCATGTAATAGCAAGAAGGCTATCATCAGGACTAATAGCAATTTCAGTAGCATTCGGCGGAGGGAAATTATCTCTAGTACTATTCCAGCGAGCAAATCTCTCATAATGGCCAGAATCTCTTCCCGCGGTTGATTTCTCATGAACGCCGACCCAATCTAGAATAGTTTCGCCAGAATATGTATTTTTTACTAATGCTAAGAATCCACCCTTATTTAGAGCTTTAATGTCTTGAACAACCCAGGTTCCAGCGGTGAAATCTACATCTTTCGCAGCTCTAAAGTCAGGGGGAGGTGAGCCAGGAATCGGAGTTTCAGGGGCCCAATAACCATTGAATATGTTGTTTGAGGCGTGAATCTCTTTGGTTAAAAAATGATCGTTAAAATTATCTGTGGCAAGAAACTTGACGCCATGTATGTTTGCAGCCCCCTGGTTTGGATTAATAACCGTTTGATTCGCAAAGGTTTTGTAAGTATCCATACCAGCTCTGGCGGCTCCAAAACCCAACTTAAACCTATCACCCTGAGGGCTTATATCAATACATTCCGGAGTATCCGTCAAACCTGACAACTCAAGACTCTCATTAAGCTTACCTGTATTAAGATCAATATACTTAACAGAATTATCGTCACAACCAACAAGCAAATATTCTGGACGGCGAGCGGCTATGTCAGCGATATAATCCTTGTCTGCAGACACCTGAATTAAGTTTTCTGTGGAAAGTCCCGTATCTACATCACCTGCTAAGATAGCCGTAACAGAAGCCACACATAAATAGCTGTCCTCTGAGAAAAAAACAATATGATCGTCATTAGGTGCGGCAATTCCCTGCAAAACCTTTTGTTTTGCAGGGCCAGGATATACGTGGGGAAGCGTGGTATTAAATCCTGGTGTAGTTGCAAAATTGGTAGTTGCAAGATCAAGCAAAAAGAATCCGCCTAAATTCGTAGCGTCTTTTGTATCATTAAATGCCAAATACTTTGAATCGCGTGTTATAAACATATCCGATGGCTTCTCATTCAAAGTAACAGTAGCCTTGCCCAAATATTGTAGATCTCTGGATCGATATTTTAAAATACTTGCTGGATCTTTCTTTTCATCAACAACGTAAAAATACTGTCCTGCTATGTCAGGAGCAACAGCTACAGGGTGTGCACCCACATTGCCACTAACGTCAACAAACTGTTTAACAGGGCTAGAAGGGTTAATGGGATACATCTGAGTTCTAATGACCATATCAGCGTCTTTATCAACAACATATAGCCAGCCATCATTTCCAGCAATCATATCTCTAGGTTTATCGGAAGCTCCAGAATAAGTAAAATCAAATTTGGGAGTATAGGTTAGGGGCCAGGTTATGGGATCTGTTTCCCAGCCAGTTACAAAACTTCCGTGGATTTTTTTATCCGTATGATTTGTGAAATATAGATTTTTGCCGTCGGGGCTAAATGTAATTCCGCGATCCTCACGTGCCTTTTCTCCATCATCTTTTTTCACATCAGCAATTTTTGAAGCAAAAGTAGCTATTTCTGCCACCTTGCCATAGTCTGAGCTAGTTCTATCAAGATTTAAAACTCGTAAATTCTTTTCAGATTGAATACCGAGAAACTTATTCGAAGGATGAATTTCTATATTCCAAGGACGATTCAGGTTTTGTGCATCATCATCATAAGGTTTTGATGTATCTATTTTAGGAAACTGAAAGCTTTCAACCAACGTTTTAGATTCTGGATCAAACAGATTAACTGATAGGTTTGATGATTCGCAAATATAGATGTATTCATCAGAAAATCGAGGCACCGAAACTAACGAAAAGTAACTAATTGAGTCTGTAGCAACAACATTTTCATTGGCTTGAATTTCAGTTTTTACAACAACTGCTTTCAGACCAGAAACATTGTTCTTATAATCATTGGGAATAACAATTGCGCCATTTGTGTTTTCAAGCTTGAGCTGATCTCTAACTTCAACTTCTGTTTTAAAAATGTAAATGAGTTCGGTAACAGTTGAAATTGCCAAAAAGTCTGCCGGCGCTGAAGCTGAGTCTAATGATAATTCCTGAGGCGGATTATGATCGTCAAGGTAGACGTAATGATATTCGATCTGGTTAGAAACTTTTTCGAGGTCGAACCCGGCATTGGCGACTTCTTTATTCAGCCTCGACCTGGCGAGCATTCTAAGTTTTTCTCTGTAATTATAGGTCTGGCTTCTGGAGAGGCTGTTTTGAAGGGTTCCAACAATAGGAACCAAACAATAGCCGGTAATAATAATTACAACAAGAGCCTCTGGTAGTGTAAAAGCCCGCTTTTTTAAAAATTCAAAAAACTTTTTCATATTTCTACTCCCGACCAGATTAACTTAAACCCTTGTAAATCTTATCTCTGCTTTAATTTTAACACGGAAAATCTATGTACGCAGCATGCAAAAAGTCTTTACAAATTCGCAACCCGCTTGAATCAGGCTCTAGCCTCATCAATATGGGCTTTCTAATTGATTAAGAGACTTGTCTGACATTTTTTTTACAAAAACCAAAAAATCAGACTACTTTTTCATGAGAAAAAGAACAGTAGTCCATGGTCTGATCAATGTTCCGCCATTGCCATCAATGATTGCGGTAATTTTTGCGAATAGCTCTTCTCGTATTTCCTGGACCAGAATAATGTGATCAGAGTAAGTGCTTAGGAGTCTGAGATATTCTGAGGAAGTAAATTCCTTTTCCCATGGGAACTTGTGAATCGAAATTTTCCCAAATAACTTGGTGTTAGAAATTTGGTCCAGCCGATCGTTTATAAGATTTGTCATATTTTTTTCGGAACGCTCTTTAGCCATTTCGGGAACAATTTGCCTATAAGCATCTCCTATGCTCTCCCAAACCTTTCCCTCAACATCTGGAAACATGTTCCAGAATAAAGCAAAGCTGCCCTTAGAGCGCATTATGTTTGCAACCTTTGGAAATCCTATATCAGGGTTTACCCAATGAAAGGCGCTTCCAGAATAGACAAGATCGAAGGTTCTCTCTTCAGGCTCCCAGGCTTCAAAAGTACTTTCCTCAAAAATCAAATCTACTGAATTACCATAAGTTTTTTGAGCCACTTCTAACAAATTCTTTCCCGGGTCAATTCCGATTATATTGTAATTTTTCCCATGAAACAGTTTTGTGGCCTGTCCAGGACCCACACCTATTTCAAGGAGATCTGAACCTTTTTTCAGCTTTGCTTCAAGTTCAATAAATTGCCCCAGCTCTATCGGGTATCCCGGTCTAAATTTTTCGTAATCTGCAGCAATTGTATCAAAGGCTCCAGCTCTTTCTTTTTCTTTATGCATATTATTAAGCATCGCAATTCCCTTTTTATGGTTTCTAAAATTGAATCTCCCGCAATTCAACTATCGAATTACGGGAGAGTATTAAAAAGATTCAATTTACTATTTTGCACGACCGGTCATGTCAAATCGCCAGACCGGAACCTTTTCATATACGTTTTTTGTAGCATTGTTAATTGAAACATCTTTAAGATTTTCGCTTTTGTAAAGAGCCTCACCCAAACCAGAGATAGAATTTAAATCAAAAGCATATCCAGTCATCTGAACACGTTGGTCGCTATCAATTCGTAAATTAGTGAGCCAATTGTTTTCCGCAGTTTTTTCTGCTTTCCCTATGCCTCTTTTAATTTGCGGAGTAAAACAGGTATTTTTCAACACAGCATCGAAAACCTGTATAAGTTTTTTTCCTCTATTAACCAATTTAGAATCTTCAGGAAAAGAGCCTGTGTAGAGTTTGCTTAATAATGTAATAGTAAGAATCGGAGCGCCATCTTTTTGAGTTTCCGCACTAACTGAAACATTGGCCGCCAAATTCACAATTTTGTCGCCATCTTCATCGTAGCTATCAATCTTGCGTAAAGCTTTTAAAATCTGGTCGGCTGGGGCTGAAATAGCTGTTTCAAATGGAATTTCCAGCCACTTTTCTGTTTTGATTACAGGAGAAATTCTTAAGCTCTGAAATCTCACATTATCTATAGAAAAAGCATCATTAAAACAAGCAATAGCAGAGCTAACTTTTTTAAACTCAGCTAATCCAGAGTGCGCTTCCGAGGCTTGAGCCATTGCTACCGAAGAACCTAAAATCAATGCTCCAAGCACACATAAAATATAAATAGTTCTGCGCATGAAATTTCCTCCTCCGCCTGGTTTTACAGATATTTTAGCAGAATTAGTTTGAAGCCTCAATATGGCAAATGCAAACAGCCATGATCAATTTATTAACTTTGCTTCAAATGAAACATTCATTTTTTTTCTGTTGCTAAAATATATGAATATTGCGCATTTAAAAGAGCATCAGAAGGAAAAAAGTTAAGAATGTAAATTAAAGCTGTTTTTGCTTCTGCATACTTACTTTGAGCTGTCAGAGCCTTAGAAAGATACAAAGCCCCGTAATAATTTATAGGATCAATGGCTAGAATTTCCCGACAATGGGTTTCAGCCTGCTGAAAGTCCATTTTCGCCATGCAGATGTGATACAAGCCCATTCTTGGCTCAAAGGACCACCTATTTTTTTTCAAAGCCTTTTCATAATGAAAGATTGCGTTAGCATGTTTTCCGACAAGATAATAATTCCAGCCTAATTGGGCATTTAGAAAATAATCATCTGGATACTTTTCTATTTTTTTCAGCAGCTCAGTAATCGCTCTTTCAGTTGCATTCTGCTTCGCCTGAGAAATTTCCTGTGCAAAGCATGGGATTACAGACATGCTGAAACTTATAGCTACAATAAAAAATGCCATTCTGAGTAATTTCATATTTTCCCCCACAAATTTCTGACAGCAATACCTTAACTTACTTTGATCTCTCTTTTATATATAACATCATCGTTAACCTTTATTTCAGAAAATCCAATTCCAGTGTCAAATTTCAGTGAGGTTTGCATTTTTTTTCCAGGACCATTAATTTCGCCATTTACTTCTAGTCCTTCTTTATCAATAAACCATTTACCCCTGGTTTTTATTGGAACACTAATACCAGCTAAAAATTGATATATCTCCTTGCGAATCCCGGTTGCATAAACATTTATAGGCAAAGAATCATACCATGGAGTATTAATCATGCAGTTTAATGGAATTCTAGGCATAGCGGCCATAAAAAGGCGCAATGGTGAAGAAGAATCTCCGATGAAATCATAGTAGTAAAATGCATTGTTTTTAAGGGCAAAATAAAGCTTTCCATTAAAATCATCTTCAAAGAAAAATAAGCCAGAGGTGTCTTCGGTTCTAGAAACTCTCAGATTAAAATCAATATTCCTGAATTTCTTCTCGCCGTCACAACTGACGCATTGCTTCCAGGTGTATGGGAAAACTGTTCCCAGAATAAAAGACAGTTTCTGCGTTAAAAAGCTTTCAGCAATAACAGCCTCAACTTCAGTGTCTTTTTCAGGAATTGTCCCAAAACAAAAAGAATTATCAGCTTTAAAGCAATCAATGTTGAACGGAACTGTCTGATCCCCTAAATAGCCTGTATTTTGAACCTGCATGTGGAGATGCGGTTCTAGAGAGTAACCAGTATTACCCACCTTGCCAATTGGCGCGCCCTGATACACCCATTGACCTGCAGTTACTAAAATTGAATTTTGCATAAAATGGCTTAATTCAACGTAGAAACCTTCAAGGGTTCTAATTATTACAAAATTTCCCCAATTATTAACGTGATCAAGCTTTCCCATCTGATTGTCGGGAAGGTCGTTCCTGATCGCAGCTATATAACCGGATACTGGTGATAAAACGGTTTTTCCAAAAATCAAGTAACTCTGAACATCGGCGGGGTCGCCTCGGTAGGTTTTTCCCTCATCCATAGCGTGGAAATCCAAAGCATGCCGCCACTTCCCTTTATGAGTCAATTCACCATTAAAACTCTGCATAATCTTTACTTTTTCAGCAATAGGCAGTGAAATTGATGGTTCTCCAGATCTGAATCTGTTTTGAAATTCAATAAAGTGGTTCAAAGAAGCTTCTGGAGTGCCAAGACTAATAAATTTTGATTCTTTAAACCCTGCAATTTTCATGGCGATGATAAAAGGGATAACCGTAAAATTGAATGGCAAAGTAAAAACCGGGATTCGATACAGTTCTGCAATCCTTGAAGAGCCACCAACCAGCAGCACTGAAACCGACACTGCTGCCAAAAGCACGCAGCCGGTTCTCAATGACGAAATTAGAAAAGTGCCTCCCAAAGCCAGTCCCACAAGAATATAGTTAAAGGAGTATGGGTTATAAAGAGCGAGATCGACCGAACCAATCAACGTGGAATGAATTAAAATCCCAGTTGCAAAGCTGACTAATCCCCAGAAAACCATGATCCGCGAATGCAAAATCATGAGAATCAGTATAATCAGCCCGGATAAGACATTTGGCATGAATAGAATGGTCCCTATGGACTTTAAAAGTGAACTTAAATAAAGAGGCAAAGACGCTTCCACGCCACTTAAAATAGAAAAGTCGTAATAACTTAAAGCAAACAAGTTACCGAACTTCCAGGAACCCAGATAAACTACGGTGCTAACAATAGCAAATGGCAAAGACATGACTGGGGCCCCTGAAGAATACAGGTAATGCTCTAATAACAACGTAGTTACAAAGGTAAGAAAGGATGCAGTTGCAATAAAGAAAACAACGGAAAGATCAAGCCGATAAAGAGCTCCGATAGACATTCCAACCAATAAAGGATTATAAATAATCGCTGGTCGCAGGAGATTCTCTTTAGAAAGCCCACTTAAAGTTCCAAACAAGAAAAGGCTCGCAACGGCTAATAGCCCGGACAAGGCGATATTGGGATGAATAAAACCCAGCACTAAAAGCAAAATTCCAGCTGAAACCTTTGGAACAAAGATAACTGCTCCATAGGCAATAAGATGCTGGTAAAAGTTGCTTTTTAATGCCAGCTTTAATCCATGATTTTCATTGTTTTCGCACTGATTCACAGCTATTCAAATCTCTTATTAACAGCTTGCTGAAGGTCTTGCGGGATCTCTTCCCTGATTTCCATGTCTGAGAAGGACTCTTTTCTTCTGATTACATCTACTTTCCCGGACTCTCTGATAAGAACAGTAGCCGGTCTCATGTGTATAAATTGCATAGATTGGGTCATGTTGTATGCACCAACAGGCGAAAGAATGAGTTTGGTTCCTTTGTCCAATCTAGGAAGCATTACAACTTCTTCCAGCACATCAATATTCATGCATAAAGGCCCCAGAAGGGTTGAAGATTCAAAATTTCCTGTTCCCAGTCTGTCTGATTCAACGTTGTAGTTATACCAGGTGCTGGTGTAGAGAAGGTTTACTCCAGCATCCATCACGTAGCCTCTTTGCCCATTTACCAGGTTTCTTGCTGAAAGGACAGATGTAATCAGGTATCCGGCTTCATCAATAAGATGGCGTCCAGATTCGAGATAAAGTTTTGGATATGGCTCTTCGTTCAGATTTCTCAACAAAGCACCGCAAATAGCTTCCGCATACGATTCTATTGAAGGCACAATAACTTCTGGTGGTTGATAAATCCCTTTAAGCCGACTCATTGAAGCAAATCCTCCACCCAGATCAATGTATTCTATGGATTTGCCAAAAATTGCTTTTACATGTCCAGCAAGAACCATGAGCTTTTCAACGGCTCTAGCATAGGCTTTAGGGTCGAGTATAAATGTGCCAATATGTGTGTGCAGACCATTTACAACGAGTCTGCCTCCAGCTTTAATTCTTTTTATAGCATCCTGAGCCTGGCCATTATCAAAGTTAAATCCAAATCTGGACCAGCTTGGATATACGCCGGTATCCATGTTTACTCTAATTGCAACAGGAATGATCTTGTCCAGTTTCCTGCTAACTTTTTCCAGGTCTGAGATTTCATCAAAGTTATCGATGTGAATCATGGCGTTTTCCTGTGCAGCTCGTTCCAATGATTCCATGGACTTATAAGGGCCATTGAAAATAATATTTTTGCCAGGAACTCCAAGATTTCTTGCCTTTTCATATTCAAAAGAGCTGACAACTTCAGCAAGACTGCCTAAATCATGGAAAACTGCACAAACAGATTTGAGATAGTTGGTTTTATAGCTCCAGGCAAACTGAAAATTAGGGTATCTTTTTGTGAACTCTTCATTGGCTTTAAGGTATTTTTCCCGGATTTTTTTCTCTGAAATCACGAAAAGTGGAGAGCCAAAATCTTCAACTAATTTTGAAATTGGTACTCCATCAATATCTTCACGGATTTTTTGAGAAAATTCAGGGGAAATCCTGGCAGATTTGCCAGCGAGACGAGTTTCTATCTTTGAAATAACTGGTTTTTCGTATTTTTTGGTCATCTCTATTACCTTTCTATTGTTTTAAAGAAGATTATTTTATAATCTGTGATTGCCCAAGAGTTATCAGGTTCTGAAACACATCTATGTCAACGACTTTTTCATCGGTATAGCGCATAAACAGCTTACCTGCATCATACTCTGAGCTATCTTTATAATTCTCAGGCCTTTTATCTGGTGGCAAAAGGACTTCTTTAGCCAATCTCTCAGCTAGATTAATTCCAACTCCAGTAGCAAAATAAGCCCAAGCTGGAAATCTAGGATTAATTTCGATTAGATAAATCTTATCTCTATCGACTATGCATTCCAGTTCAAATGGCCCTCGCCACTTAAAATCTTCCACAAACTTATTGGCAGCAGCTAACATCCCATCGTGTTTGATAGTAACGCCGGACCAGATCTTCCCTAAATTGGTAATTGTGGTCTTTTTTATGGCAACCATACCCATGTTTTCACCGTTACCGGAACCTAAACCAATAACATTGTATTCTTCTCCGGAAACTACCTGTTGAACCAGAATAGGAAATCCCCACTCAGCAGAAATAACATCAAAATTGTAATGGGCTTCTGGATAATTATTTACTTTTGCGGCTTTATAATATGGCCCTTTAACCATAACTGGGAAGCCAAAGTTTTCTATGGCCTGGTCAAGCTGCTTAAGGTTAGTTACCGCGACTGTTTTAGGGTATGTTATGCCAATTCGTTCGGCTACTTCAGTGAGATTTTCTTTTTCTCTAAGTGAAAATAGCTCTTTATCGGGAAGAAAAGTTTTGATCCCTTGTTTTTCAAGGTCACCCGCATATTGGATGAATAGCGGAAGCTCAGCATCAAGACAGGGTATAACCAGATCAAGCCCAACCATTTTTTTTATTTCTGATAAGCGTTCATTAATGCCCTGCCATCCCTTGGTTGGAAACGGAAGAATAAAGGAATAATCAATGTATTCGCTGACATAATGTCCAGGGTCATTCACGTCATAACTAAGACCAATGACCCTTACAGGCAGATCGCTTTCCTTTAAACTTTTGGCCACAGCAAGGCCAGGACCGGGATTATCTGTAGCATTGATTCCACTGACTGCTATTGTATACATTTGGCCTCCTGTTTTCATGAGGTTTATGAAATAAACCCGTAAACTCTAAGTTTCTCAACGAGTTCAAGTACATCAGTGTAAACCTCTTCAAATGGCATCTCATAGTCCGAACTGATTGTTTTTACGATATCTTCAAGTTCCATTTCTTTTTTAATCATTTCAATAATTTCTCTGGCGGTTTGATTTATCGTGTAGCTTTCTCCAGCAGATGGATCAAAAGCAAAACCAGTATCATTTATTGCCAAACTCATTAATTTGCTCATAAGGCCTCCTTGTTTTAGTAGCGCGTTCTTAATCTTTTATGGTTAATCCCAGGGTCCATTGTCCAGCGTATTTGCTTATTCCTGACTGGCTATATGATTCGAAACGATTTTGCGCATAGCCAAGTTTTAAGTCAAAGCTGTCGTTTAGAGTGTAGCCAAATTCAAGTCCAAATCCGCCTGTATATCTATCCAGGGCATTATAAGAATAGCTTTTATCGCTCTCGTAGCTTAATCTTTTCCGGCCTGTCCAGACAAAAGAACTAAAGTTTAAATCTTTAGTGAGATACCTGGTGAATTTAAGCCTGCCTGCAATATTGTTTCCCGAAAAATATGGGTTCCTGGAATACCTGGTCAAGTAAGTTTTAAATTCAAGAGAATTTCGTGCAGAGAAAGTCCAAAGAACTCTTGGGGAAAGCTGAACTGCATTTGCCGCAGTAAAAGATGAATAGTCGGCTTCCATAAAAAGCCAGATATTCTTACCGGTTTGTCTTCCAAACTGTAGACTAAAAACATTGCCATTATCGGTTAAAGCATCGTCATTATTAAAATGCAGGAAGTCAAAACTAAGGGAGTTTTTTCTGTCAAAAAGTTTAGAAAACCCAAGCGAAAAGGAATTCTCATTGAAAGTGTCATCGCTTGTCTCAGTAGATCCATAGATAAATCTAAGCTGAGTCCATTTATCAGGTGAATAAAGAACTGCAGCGTTTTTAACAATTTTATCCGGTAGCGAAGCCCCGTAATTTATTGGCGTGTAGAAAAAACCAACTTGCGCCTGACTTCCTCTTTCTGCCGTTTGAATGGCATTTTTTAAGATTGCGGATTCCTGCTCGGTTTTACTCCCCGGCAATAAGTCCAAAAACATTTTTCTGGATTTAGAATATTTGCCTTGTTGAAACAGGCTCCAGCCACGAGTACTATTGAGAACCCTGTTCTGAGGATGAAGTTGTGCAAGACGAATTTGTTCAGCATATCTACCGCACTCATAAAGAGCTTTAGAATAAGCATTTAAAACAGCCTCATTGGAAGGCAGCATCTTAAAAAGATAATTACCATAGTTGCACGCTTCCTTATAGCGCTTTTCCGCGCTAAGGCAGTTCATTAACCCCAACGCAGAAGTTACATCTGTGGGGTCTGCTTTAATGGCGTTCAGATAGTTAAGTCTTCCAGCACCATAGTCACCCATAAGAAAGCATAGCCAACCAAGCCGCTGATAAAAAACTCCATCTGCAACATAGGTTCTTCCTTGTTGCCAGACTTCATAAGATTCCATATATCTTCCGGCCTTTTCCAGCCTGAGAGATTCATCGAAATAAGTGTTTGCCAAAGACGCTACTGGTACAAGACCTACAAGGCTCACCAAAACAATTAAAATTAATATTTTTCTCACCGAAATTTCCCTCAAACTTTTTTTTATTCTCATATTCATTAAATCATATTTAACCCCAAAAGTTGCGTCATTAAATGAAAATCGTTTTTAAGTTTTGCAAAGTTTTGTAAAGGTTGCTTTAAAACAGGTATTCAAGCCAGCGTAGAATTTTTGAAAAAAACAAATCTAAAAAGAAAAAGCACACCCGACAGGAGTCGAACCTGTGGCCTTCTGCTCCGGAGGCAGACGCTCTATCCAACTGAGCTACGGGTGCAATTTTGGGTAGATTAACATATGGGAGAATGGTTAGGCAATAGAAGAACGTAAGGAAACTGGGTAAACCAGGGTTTTGATTATTTGACTTTACTCAGTAAGATAAGAGCATCAACTTTTGCGGAGATATGGAAAATGCCCGATTGGCTTGGAAAACTTTATGTGTATGGCATTTTAATTTTGGGCAGCTTATTTCTTGTTGAATGGCATTCAGGGCTAATTTCAGCTTATTTTATGGAAAATTCACATATTGCAGCCGAACGGCCGCAAGCGACTAATTTTAAGGATGCGGAAGAAGACCCTGAATCTATGGTTGCACGCTGGGAAGCGTTATCTCAAAGCAAGGATTATGAAAAATTAGTTGAAGAAACCAGGGGCCGGAATGACAAAATGGCAAGAGCATACCGTGCCCTTGCGGTTTTAGAGTCAGGAAAATTTCCATCCCTGCTTCTGGAAACCATACAATTTTTGAATAAAATGGTGAAAGATCCACCATTACCAAACGACCTGACCCGCAGAATAATTCTTGCTCTCGGTGACCCGGAAGAACCGGGCCCCTCAGCAAAAGAAAACCTTGAAGCATATAAACAAATAATTGCAGAGCTTCGTATTGCCACGCAGGCTTCCAGCTTAAAAAAATTGGCTGAACTTGAGAAATTGGCTGAGGAAGAAGCAAACAGATAGGCTTGAATAGTTATATCTGGGATCCCCAATTCTTTAAAGAACTGGTCGAGGATGACTTTTTTGTAAGATCAAATTATGGAGTCGGCATTCTAACAGCCATTGAATGATCAGCTCTAAAGGCAGTTCTGCGGTGCCAACTGGATTGGTATATGGGACTTTAGCCTTCATAAATTTTTGTGGTGAAGAAGTTGTGTATCCAGAGCAGGTCCATTACCAACTAGCTTGAATGCCTGTAAAGAAATACAAGTTAGCATCGGAAATGGCTTTTGTTCCGTTTGTAACGTTCTGGATACCAATATTTGCCATGGTCCCGGTGACTTCACTGCCATCAACCCAGGCTTCTCCAGCTACCGCATCGCCAGAAGAAGTATCAACAACTTCGGTTTTGCCACTGATGCCAAAAAAGGGTTTGCAAAACCATTGTGCTGGCTGCCGGGGGTGCCGTCAATCAGACGCTGAAGACACTAATTCAATGGTAAACATTGAATTAGCGTCTAGCGCATCAGGTGGGTTAGTTTGGTTTTAAAATCTCTGGGTTCCCGCTTTTGCGTGACTGAGGGACGGATCTTTTTGATTTGTTCATAATTTTTCCTGCTTAAATCTCTTGATTTGGCCCGAGGCTTCGACTAAGCTCAAGAGCCGTAATTTTCTGGATGCTGGATAGGTGTGTTGCATGACAGGAAAAATTAGGGATGTCTTAGTCCCATAACAGCGATTGAAAAGGTTTTGCTGGCACAAGCCTGATAATCGCTTATCTGGTCTGTCAGGTTCCAGGTGTTGCAATCTGGAGTATATTGGCCGACCTGATCAACCGGGCCACAGCACCAGAATCTCACGTCCGCGTCTTCATAGGGTACCATAGCATAAGAATTTGTGGTGGGAACGTTAGTAAAAAAATAGGTTGATCCGATTCCAATTGTTTCCACACCATTTAAGCAGATATCCTTAAATTCCTGTCTGCTGGGTAATCGCCATGTTCCAGGATTAACCGAAGGGCCAATCGTTAAGTTACTTGTGCTTACTGATCTTTGGTAGTATGTTCCCCGGCTAAAATAACCCCAGTTTTTTAACCAAAGTAATCCTGTTGTTGTATCTGTGACGGTGCCATCACCATTGTCGCACCAGCGTTTGAGAGGACTATAGGTTTTTGCTGGATCACAGTATCTTCCACCAGCCAGAAAACCAGTAATCTCCTTGCCGTCAACCCATGCTTTTTTGCCAAACTGAACTGTAGCTGTAGCTGCATCACCAGAAGAAGTATCGACGACATTGCTGTTGCCTTGAACACCAAAAATATTTGCACCTGCTCTGATGTTGCCTGAGATTAAATCAGGATCACCAGGAACTTTACCAGTGCCATCATGATAGCCCTTGGTTATGGTTATATTGGTGGTATATGGAGTTATATTTTGGCTGCCAACGTTGGTCATAGAACCTGAAATCTCTGAACCATCGACCCAGGCTTTTTTTCCAGACAGAATTTGGCCTGCTACTGCATCACCAGAGGTTGTGTCAACGACTTCGGTTTTGCCATTGACGCCAAAAATGGTTACGCCGGCTTTTATATTGGCTGAAACAAGATCAGCATCAACGGCTGCAAGTGTCGTTGCCGCATAATAACCCGCTGCCACGTTATTACTGGCAGCGTTCAGGGTTTGAGTAACCATGGTTCCGGTTTGTTTTCCCCATTTGCCTGAAGTCAGGCCCCAATAGGTCTTACCTGCCATAATATGCTCAGGATTTGCACCATTGGCATCATCTTTTGCCGGCAGTTTTTCCATTATCTGGTTAACACTATGCATTGTCGAACCGGGTCCGACCAAAGGGTTGGCAAAACCATTGTGCAGACTTCCGGGAGTGCCATCGATTAGACGCTGATAAACGTTTTCAATGGTAAACATTGAGTTAGCATCCGGTGCGCTTGGTGGGTTAATATCGCCAGCAAATGCTGACAAACTTATTGAAAGACAAATTCCCAGAGTAATAAAAAATCTGAGGTTTGGTTTTAAAAATTCTGGATTCCCGCTTTTGTGGGAATAACGGACGAAGCTTTTAGATTTGTTCATAATTTTTCCTGCTTAAATCTCTTGATTTGGCCCGAGGCTTCGACTAAGCTCAAGAGCCGTAATTTTCTGGATGCTGGATAGGTGTGTTGCATGACAGGAAAAATTAGGGATGTCTTAGTCCCATAACAGCGATTGAAAAGGTTTTGCTGGCACAAGCCTGATAATCGCTTATCTGGTCTGTCAGGTTCCAGGTGTTGCAATCTGGAGGACATTCGCTGACCTGATCAACCGGGCCACAGCACCAGAATCTCACGTCCGCGTCTTCATAGGGTATATCAGCATAATAATTTGTGGTGGGAACGTTAGTAAAAAAATAGGTTGATCCGATTCCAATTGTTTCCACACCATTTAAGCAGATATCCTTAAATTCCTGTCTGCTGGGTAATCGCCATGTTCCAGGATTAACCGAAGGGCCAATCGTTAAGTTACTTGTGCTTACTGATCTTTGGAAGTATGTTCCCCGGCTAAAATAACCCCAGTTTTTTAACCAAAGTAATCCTGTTGTTGTATCTGTGACGGTCCCATCACCATTGTCGCACCAGCGTTTGAGAGGACTATAGGTTTTTGCTGGGTCACAGTATCTTCCACCAGCCAGAAAACCAGTAATCTCCTTGCCGTCAACCCATGCTTTTTTGCCAAACTGAACCGTAGCTGTAGCTGCATCACCAGAAGATGTATTGACGACATTGCTGTTGCCTGAAACACCAAAAATATTTACACCAGCTCTGATGTTGCCTGAGATTAAATCAGCATCGCCGGTAACCATCCCAGTGCCGTTGTGATAGCCCTGGGATATGCTGACATTGGTGGTTGATGGGGTTACGTTTTGAGCGCCAACGCTTGTCATTGTGCCGGTTATTTCTGAACCATCGACCCAGACTTTTTTACCACTGAGAACTTCATTGGCAACCGCATCACCAGAAGTAGTATCAGCAACCTCGGTTTTGCCACTGACGCCAAAAATGGTTACGCCGGCTTTTATATTGGCTGAAACAAGATCAGCATCAACGGCTGCAAGTGTCGTTGCCGCATAATAACCCGCTGCCACGTTATTACTGGCAGCGTTCAGGGTTTGAGTAACCATGGTTCCGGTTTGTTTTCCCCATTTGCCTGAAGTCAGGCCCCAATAGGTCTTACCTGCCATAATATGCTCAGGATTTGCACCATTGGCATCATCTTTTGCCGGCAGTTTTTCCATTATCTGGTTAACACTATGCATTGTCGAACCGGGTCCGACCAAAGGGTTGGCAAAACCATTGTGCTGACTTCCGGGAGTGCCATCGATTAGACGCTGATAAACGTTTTCAATGGTAAACATTGAGTTAGCATCCGGTGCGCTTGGTGGGTTAATATCGCCAGCAAATGCTGACAAACTTATTGAAAGACAAATTCCCAGAGTAATAAAAAATCTGAGGTTTGGTTTTAAAAATTCTGGATTCCCGTTTTTGTGGTAATGACGGACGAAGCTTTTAGATTTATTCATAATTTTTATCCTTTCTTTAGAAGCGGTTCTTATCTATTGGCAAAATCTTTCAGTATCCGAACTCTGAGCTTGTCAAAGGGGCGATCGTTTCTCGTCATTTCGACAAGTTCAATGACCGCCTTATAAATCAAACTGAACTTTGTAATTAGAGCCGCTAAGACTAATCCAACCGAGGTTTTCGCTCCAAGCGTAACCACTTATCTCACCATTTTCGAGGTTTATGGCTATTTCTGAATGGGAAGTGCCGAACTTAATCCAACCGGCGTTTTCGCTCCAGGCGTAGCCGGAAAGCTTCCCATCAGCAGCGACATTCACCCCCCAGTTCGTAGCACTGGTATTGGCATAAGGAACAACAGAAGAATCGTGGGCAAATTTGATCCAGCCAACGTTTTCGCTCCAGGCAAAGCCGGTTAAATAACCATTTTCACCAAGCTTAGCTGAAACTTTTCCGCTTGTATTTGAGAATGAAATCCATCCAGCATTTTCGCTCCAGGCATATTTGTTAGAGCTATTAACTTCTGCTGAAATTGCAGCGAAACTGGCAGTAAGTATTTTATCAGAAGTAATATTGGTGTCGGTTCTGGAAGCTTCTGTTTTTCCGTCACTCCAGCTAATAAATTTGTATCCTGATGCCGGAGTTGCGGTTACTGCTGTTCCATCAGAATCATAAGAAATTACCTGTGAAGAAGAACCTGTAATAGAACCATTACTTCCAGCCTGATAAACAAGATTAAACTTGTTTATTTCCCAGATTGAGAAAACGGTTTGAGTTGCAATAACTGCTGTTGAAGCTTCAAAGGCCGTGCCAGTTCCATCGGATTTGGAGTTCCAGCTCTTGAAAGAATAGCCAGTTCGGGTTGGTGCTGTTGGTAAGGTTCCAACATTTTCTCCGTAGACTACAAGTCGGGCAGTCGGACTCGCCTCTGTTGTTCCACCATTTTTATCAAAGCTGACAGTGCACTTCATTTGAGCCCATTTAGCAAATAGCTCAACATTCGCCGCAGGCATTTTAAAAGTTGCGTCAGCAGCATAATCAGTACCGCTAGCATCGTCTTTAGTGTTCCAGCCAATGAAGGCAAAACCGGTTTTAACCAGATTGCCCGAGTTCTGCTTAGCAGTTACATCAGCATTCTCAAGATAATTATTCGTATCAGCAGGAACATCGCCACCAGTATTTCCGTTACCGTTATATGTCACTTTATAAGTGGCCTGAGCACTCCATTTAGCAAAGAGTTCAACATTAGCGGCAGGCATTTTAAAGATTGCATCAGCGGCATAATCAGTGCCACTACCGTCAGATTTAGTGTTCCAGCCAGCGAAAGTGAAGCCGGTTTTAACCAGATTGCCCGAGTTCTGCTTAGCAGTTACATCAGCATTCTCAAGATAATTATTCGTATCAGCAGGAACATCGCCACCAGTATTTCCGTTACCGTTATATGTCACTTTATAAGTTGCCTGAGTACTCCATTTAGCAAAGAGTTCAACATTAGCGGCAGGCATTTTAAAGGTTGCATCAGCCGCATAATCAGTGCCACTGCCGTCAGATTTAGTGTTCCAGCCAACAAAAGAGAAACCGGTTTTAACCAGATTACCTGAGTTTTGCTTAGCAGTTACATCAGCATTCTCAAGGTAATTATTCGTATCAGCAGGAACATCGCCACCAGTATTTCCGTTACCGCTATATGTAACTTTATAAGTTGCCTGAGCACTCCATTTAGCAAAGAGTTCAACATTAGCGGCAGGCATTTTAAAGGTTGCATCAGCGACATAATCAGTACCACTGCCGTCAGATTTAGTGTTCCAGCCAACGAAAGAGAAACCGGTTTTAACCAGATTACCTGAGTTTTGCTTAGCAGTTACATCAGTATTCTCAAGGTAGTTATTCGTATCAGCAGGCACTTCTCCGCCAGTATTTCCGTTACCGTTATATGTCACTTTATAAGTTGCCTGAGCACTCCATTTAGCAAAGAGTTCAACATTAGCGGCAGGCATTTTAAAGGTTGCATCAGCGGCATAATCAGTACCACTGCCGTCAGATTTAGTGTTCCAGCCAACGAAAGAGAAACCGGTTTTAACCAGATTACCTGAGTTTTGCTTAGCAGTTACATCAGTATTCTCAAGGTAGTTATTCGTATCAGCAGGCACTTCTCCGCCAGTATTTCCGTTACCGTTATATGTAACTTTATAAGTTGCCTGAGCACTCCATTTAGCAAAGAGTTCAACATTAGCGGCAGGCATTTTAAAGGTTGCATCAGCGGCATAATCAGTACCACTGCCGTCAGATTTAGTGTTCCAGCCAACGAAAGAGAAACCGGTTTTTTCAAGGCTATTTTCCTTAACTGTTACAGTGGCACCTTCGAGATAGACTGCGTTATCAACAGGAACTTCTCCGCCAGTATTGTCATTTCCGAAATAGGTAACAGAATATTTTGGCGTTCCTTTGATAAGAATAGGCAAAGCTGCATTAACAGTTTTCCCCTCATTAGTAACTGAAACAGTAATTGTTGCTAAACCTGCATTTTCAGGAGCAGTCCAGACCCTTTCAATTTGAGTTGAACTTACATTTATATTCTGTCCCAGGCTGCCTTTGGAAGCAACCCACTCTATTTTTTCAGGATTCTCAGGAAAGAAAATAGCTCTTACTGTGCTGTTAGTGTTTGGCAAAACTCCATCTTCATTAGGTTTGACACTAACGTTGATCAGTGAAACCCTTGGCAAGAGTTCAACCCTGTCAGGAGTTGCAGGAACAAAAAATTCAACCTTCTGAGTCTGGCCGCCACTTCCAAAAGTAACCGGAAGTCTAACCTGTGATGGCAGGCCAAAATTAACTATGATTTCATTTATTGCATCTTCGATATTCTGAAAATCAGGTAATGGAGGGGTCTCAAAGCTTCCATCTTCCTGAACAGTAAATTCTTCGCCCCAAAGATATAATTTTGTTCCGGGAGGCAAATCAGAACCATCTTCGTTTTTTAAAGTTCCTTTAACTTTATTTTTAGCCTCAACCGCAACAAGGTCGCAGTTTTTATTTTCATTAGGATTAATTGTAGTGCTTATAGATCTGACTTTGAAAACAGTTGTCCCTTGTGAAAACCTCACAACAACTTTAAAAACACCTGCAGGAATACCAGATATAAGATATCTGCCAGCTGCATCAGTAAATGCAAATAAATCCGGTCGCTGTTCAAGCCATACTTTTGCATGGGCTGCGGGAAGACCATTAGCACGCACAGATGGATTAGCCGATTGAGAAATCGTCCCGCTTATTGAAGAATTTCTACTAACAATAAAATTAGACTCATTATCGGATAATCCATTGCGACAACCAGCAAATGATAGGACCAGACAAAAAACTAATGCAAATACAAAGATACGAAGATGCACTTAACCCTCTCTCCTTAGAAAAATATCGTATGGTATGATAGTGTATCATTAAAAAAAAAAATTTGTATATTACACAGTTGGGGAGTTTTTAGAAAATACATTAATAATAGCTTATTTTCCTTTAAGAAACTGTTTCAACAAAACTCGGTTTGCTCATTTGTCTGTTTCTAATTATGGGGACACCAGACTCTCGGCCATCGTGGGCTTTTGAACAGGATGTTCTATATGCCGCGGAAATCAGGAGGATTGGGAGCGGCGCGCTGTGTTGCTACATAACTTAAGTAGATTTTTTGGTGATGAACGGCTAGAAGATAATAGGGGCTTTTGACACGACTCTCGCGCATCGTGCGCTCCGCTGTGTTGCTACCTCCTGGGGCACCAGACTCTCGGCCATCGTGGCCTTCGCTTAGGTTGCTACCTCCTGTAGCAAAAAAAAAATCCGGGCTCATAAAAATGACCCGGACTGAAAAATAAGGAGGCAAACAAATCCATAAACAGTTTCGACCGAAGATGATGTTTTGTTAACCTTTATTTTTCAGGCTTTGAGAGACATTAACAAACAAAAGTAAACAATGAGAAACAAACTTCAGCGCCTGTACGTACAAACAAATAGAAAAATTATTCAAAAATTTTGAAAAACTTGAGTTGGAATACAAATAAATAGATTTTCTCTATTTACATTCGCCTTTTGTTCGCTTACAATTTCTATATAATGAGCGAACAAATAGCGAATAAAATAAGTATTGTTTCCAGGCCGAATCACGAAAAACTGTCTGGGCTTGCAGATAAGCTCAGAATTCTTTCGGATGCGGCAAAGTATGATGCTTCCTGTGCTTCAAGTGGAAGCAGTAGAAAAAAACAACCAGGAAGCATTGGCAGTGTTGCTGCCAGCGGAATTTGCCATAGTTGGGCTGCTGATGGGCGATGTGTTTCATTGTTAAAGGTTCTCTTTACCAACTTTTGTGTTTATGACTGCGCTTATTGCCTTAACAGAAGTAGCAATGATATTGAAAGGGCTGCATTTACTCCAACTGAGCTGGCTGAGTTAACAATTTCTTTTTATCGCAGAAATTACATTGAAGGGCTGTTTTTGAGTTCAGGGATTATTAAAAATCCTGATTACACCATGGAGCTATTGATAAGGTGCATTAGGCTCCTACGCGAAGAACATAATTTTGGTGGATACATACATCTCAAAGCAATTCCGGGAGCAGATCAGGAGCTGATTTTTCAGGCTGGAAACCTGGTTGATCGAATGAGCGTTAATTTGGAGCTTCCCAGCCAGTCCAGTTTAAGCATTCTCGCCCCAGAAAAATCAAAAGAAAACATTCTGACCCCCATGAAAAAGATTCGAGACTGGCATATCGAATATAATCCACAAACAACCAGAAGACCTTTACTTACCACATCTAATACTGGTTCGGTTATTCTCCCACAGCAAAAAGCCATATCCTCTTCAAAGAATTTTATTCCGGGGGGACAAAGCACTCAGCTAATAATTGGCGCATCCCCGGAAGATGATCGCCAGGTCCTGACTCTGTCAGAAAGCCTGTACAAAAAAATGAAGCTAAAGCGGGTTTACTATTCTGCATATATTCCAGTAAATCAGGATCGGCGACTACCCTCCACTGATGAAGTTCCTCTACTAAGAGAACATAGGCTGTATCAAGCTGATTGGCTATTAAGGTTTTATAGTTTTTCAGTAGAAGAGCTCTTTGAAAACGGTCCACCAAACCTTGATACAGATTTTGATCCAAAAGTAATGTGGGCTTTAAGGCATCCAGAATTGTTTCCTATTGATGTTAACCGTGCAGATCTTGAAACTCTGTTACGTGTTCCGGGGCTTGGTTTAATATCTGCAAGACGCATTATCCAGACCAGGCGGGTAAGTCCTTTAAAATATGAAGACCTTCCAAAACTTGGACTGGTAATGAAACGCGCTCGGTTCTTTTTGTCCGCGCCCGGTTATGAAAAAGGTGTTCTGGGTCTTGATCCAACTGTCTTGCGTCAAAGGCTCCTGAGAGTTGAACCGCAAGTTCTAAAGCCACAGCAGCTTTCGTTTAATGATCTACCTGGTTTTCAACCTGACATTTTTAGAGATGCAGTAATGGGGCAATTTTAATGGAAATTCTTCGATACGATGGTTCTTTTTATAGTTTTATCTGCAATCTAACAGGCTTTCTAAAGAAAAAGCAGCTTCCAGATGGAATAGAGCGTGAAAATACCCGGCAACCATCACTTTTTACTCTGGAGGAAGATCAACAGACATCAACTACAAGCCTTAGCGAGTCTATTAGTTATGATCCGGAGGTGTTCAGAATTCCTGGAATTAGCCGGGAAACATGGAATAATGCATGGCATGCTTTCCTTTCTGAAAATACAAATATTGAAATGGAAATTGCTCAATATCTGCTTCTTGCACTAGAAAAGCGACATAAAGTAGATTTATTTTTAACAGATCCGCGAGTAAATAAAATTCAGCGCATTGCCCGGCGTGTTCTTTCTGAAAGACACAGATTCATGGGCCTTTTGCGATTTCGTACCGTTGGTGAAAATCTGTATTATGCTTCAATTCGTCCCGATAACTTTATTCTGCCAATAATAGCTCCTTTTTTTGTCGAACGCTTCTCTGACCAGAATTGGATCATTCACGATCAAAAGCGGGAACTGGCCGCCATATATAATCTCAAAACATGGACCATTGCAGAACGTAACGCTATCGACCTTCCCAAAACTTCTCAAGAAGAAAAAGAAATCCAAAACCTATGGCAATGCTTTTTTGATAGCATTGCCATCAAAGAGCGGCTTAATCTAGCTCTGCAACAAAAGTTTATCCCCAAAAAATACCAGCAAGATCTGATAGAGAAGCTAGGAAGCTAATGCAACTCACAACCATCGTGGCCTTTTGAACAGGATGTTCTATATGCCGCGGAAATCAGGAGGATTGGGAGCGGCGCGCTGGGTTGCTACACCCTAAGGCACCAGACTCTCGGCCATCGTGGCCTTTTGAACAGGATGTTCTATATGCCGCGAAAATCAGGATGATTGGGAGCGGCGCGCTTAGGTTGCTACCTCCATGGGCATCACGACTCTCGCGCATCGTGCGCTCCGCTGTGTTGCCCCATCCATGGGGCAAAAAAAAATCCGGGCTCATAAAAATGACCCGGACTGAAAAATAAGGAGGCAAACAAATCCATAAACAGTTTCGACCGAAGATGATGTTTTGTTAACCTTTATTTTTCAGGCTTTGAGAGGCATTAATAAACAAAAACAAACAATTACAAACAAACTTAATCTGAGGTACGTACCAGCGGATTAAAACTTTTTTAAGTTTTTTTTTCGGGCTTTAAATCAAATCCCCACACACAATGATTAGATAAGCTTCTGAGCTATTTTTAATTCTAATAAGAGACAATCTCTATTGGCAAAAATAAGCGCATTATTCTTACATTATTGGTGAACCAAAGATATCTTTGGTCAAACATCAAAGAACTAACCCCTGGTCGGCTGAACCGCTCCCATATTTTACCGTCCCAAAGATTGATTGCCCCAGTATTTGTTCCAGCCAGTTTAGCCCTCAATCTGTAAGGATTCCTTGTTTCACAAAACAACGCGGGTGAAATATCACCATTTCTAGAATTGCCATCTGGATCGTAATCCTTGTTATATGCCACGGCAATAATAAACGGGTAATCAGCATCGTCTGGAGCTGCAGCAATAGCGGTGATTCTATCAGAATGAAACCCACACTCGGCAGTTAAGATGTCCTTAATTTTTAAATCCGGCTCAACATAAAGAAGCCCGCTCAAAGCACCAACCCAAAGCCGATTGAACTTATCAACCGCCATACATGTGTAACGCCTTTTTGGAACTGGAATCTTTACGAGGGATTCTCCATCAAAAATGGACAAGCTCTGCTCATGAAGTATGGCAACCCTGTTTCCATGAATTGTTTTCCATAAAGCTACTGATTTAACTGAACAGGGTGATGTCAAATCATCCTCTTTTGTGTCCATATCTATTCTTTTCCAGCTGGCAGGAGTAATGTCTTCAGGTTCAAGGCAATGCGACTTTTCCAGCATATAAAGTCCGGAAGATTTGGTTCCAAAATACATACATGAACCAATTCTTTTGACGCAAAGAATTTCTTCGTATTTGGCCCAGGGAAGCTGTCCTTCGCTGATTTCTACCCATTCATCACTAAAGTCCTGTTTTGCATTTACAGAGCTATCGAGCATAAACAGCTTATTTTCATCAAATACGGCCCAGACTCTTTCATCAAAATCCACATCGAAATCCACAATTTCTACGGATGGAATGGGATGAAAAGGGCATGGCCGGTTCTGGCTGGCAATAGAAAACAATTGTCTTCCTTCTTTATCAAACAATCCAGCTTTGGTTTTGATCACGATTACAGGAGGATAATTAATAGTATTAGAAGCAACTTCAATGGTTTCTGCGATCTGTTCTGCCGTAACGTCCTCAAAATTTTCTGCCTCTATAACAAGCTGATTTAATGGACCGCAAAGAGTTTTCATATCAAGAGAAGAATAGATCTCATCCAGTTTGGCAGTCATGAAATCCAGAGGCTGCTCTTTACAATAATGATGCCATGTACATTCCCCATCTTTAAATTCGGGTTTTTCTAAGGCTGTCGAATTGTCCTCAAGCAAAGTATTAGTCTGAGGATCATTTTTGGGGCTTTCGTATCTCCCGGCAAGCTTATAATTTACCTGCATAGTCCCCAATAATGGGGAAGAGGGAAACACATAACGGGATATTCCCTTTTCATGTGAAACCCACATATCTTTTCCACGCAATATCTTCTTGTAGGAAATGAAAGGCTCAATTGGATAACATTTATGAGAGGGATAACCATAAACTCTGGGGCCCCAAAAACTCATAAAAGGCCAGAAAGTCTTGGCGAAAAAGGGAGTTGTCCCCTTAAATTCAAACTCATCATATTGCGAGTAGTCTTCAATTCCAAACATGGTGAGGCCAGCATCACTTAAAACAGCAATCTTTCGTGCCCCTGGAAGAAAGTAAACCTTATTAATTGTATCCGACGGAAGAGCACTATTGAGGCTGGTAAAATTATACCAACGCCCCTCATCAAACTTCCATAGGCCCTTTCCCTTAGTACCAACGTAAAGAATTCTTGTTCCGAGCAGCTCATCCAAAACTCTGTCTTCCTTCTTTACTTTATACTTAACCACATCTCTTTCTTCATCAGGACAGGTGGTTAAGCAGCTTATCCAAGTGTCTTTTTCAGGAAGCTGTGCTTTGCCAATCATTCTAAGATTTTTAATTAACCCCATGTGATTCTGGGTGACAGCAATAATGCACTCTCCACCAGACTTTGTAAAAGACCAAAAATCATTAACCCAATCAGAGAACAATTCGCCTTCATTCAGAATATCGTTTCCGTTATCAGCCCGAACCAGCCCTTTACCCTTAGTTGAATAAATGCCACCTCCAGGATAATCCATCGCCAGTGCAGTAATCCCAATAGAAACAATTTTATTTGTCTCGGTTTTACCTATGTTCATTGAATCCACAACCGAAAAACTCACACCAGCTGCTTTATGAAAGATATTTGTTTTGTAAATCCAACCGCCAAAACAACCAACATAAAGGGTGTTTCCAACCACCTGTAAAACTTCGGTGTCGACTGTTGCCAGGCCACTATCTATACCATAATAGCTAACTACAGGCGGCTCTTCGGGAAATTTTTCAAGTTCGACGCAGAAAATACCAGATGAGGTCGCAGCCCAGAGATTCCCATATTCATCAAAGTCCATAGACCTGATTGCGAGCCCAGCCATTTTTTCAGAATAATCATTTACCTTCTTCCATCTGCTATCTCCGTCACAAAACAGTCCTATTCCATTGTCCGACCCCACTGCCATAACGCCCTTCTTAATGGCAAGACAAGTCAGGTTATTGCTGGGAAGACCAGAACGTGTATTCCAGGTAAGCCATGTTTGACCGGCAAAAGATGTCTGCGCAAAAAAAATTAGTGCTAACAAAAGCAGATTTATAAAGGTTATGCGTTTTTTAAGAAACAAAATACTAAATCCCTCTTACTTGTTTTTTTTAATGATACCCTAATAATAGAAGAACCAAAAGAAACTGCTTTTAACTAAAGCCTTACGATTCCGGCCTAAAGTGTTATAATTTTCGAGACAAAAATAATTCGCGGGGAAAGTAATGAGAAAAAGAACTCTATTCTTGGCATTTTGCTTAATTCTCTTGAATTGCTCTTCATTTGCGCATGATTATAAAAACAAGCATTCATTTTGGAAGGAATTTACAGAAATCTCCAAAATTTACCGGCCTTCAAAGGGCGAACAAAAAATAACCGAATACATTTTAAGAAAAGCAAAGCTAAAATCCTGCAAAAGCTTCGTAGATGAATCTGGAAATATCTCTATTGAAATCCCAGCCACAAAAGGCAATGAGAGCCTGCCGGCAATTATTCTTCAATCTCACCTTGATATGGTTTGTGTTGCAAAAGAGAACTCTGATTTTGTCTGGGGCAAAGATTTCATAGAGACTCGCGTAGAAGATGGCTGGTTATGCGCCACCAAAACCTCGTTAGGTGCTGATAATGGCATAGGAGTTGCCGCAATGCTGGATGTTTTGAACTCCCCACCAAAATCACACGGGCCAATCCAACTTCTTTTTACTACAGATGAAGAAGGCGATTTCTCCGGAGTCTGCGCTTTGAAACCAGAGCAGTTTAAAGGAAATTATTTATTGAATCTCGATAGTGAAGAAGCTGGAGAATTTAATGTGGGTTGTGCTGGTGGACAAGCTGATGAATTAAAAATACCCCTGTGTTTTGAGAAAATAAGTCCTTCAGAAAAGGTTTTCGAAATTTCTATTTCAGGCGGTCTTGGAGGTCATTCTGGAGTCGATATTCATAGAGAAAGAGCGAACGCAATATCAGAGCTGTTCAAATTGCTATGCCGAGTAAATAAAGTGATACCCATAAAGTTGGTAAATTTTTCTGGAGGAACCTCAGACACAGCGATTCCATCAGAGGCAAAAGCGACTTTTGTTTGCCGGGAAACAGATGAAAACAGGCTTAAAAAACAAATAAAATTCTGTTTTACGATATTAAAATACCGATTCAGCAAAACAGACAAAAATCTCGTCCCTGAAACTAAAGCTAAAAAGCACAAAATAGTCAGATGCATTAGTAAAGAATGCTCTGATAGAATAATTCGTTGTTTCAGCGACATACCAAGTGGAGTATTGGCAATGAGCAAATCATGGCCAGGAAATGTTCAAACTTCCATGAATCCAGGATTACTCAAAATTGATAGCAATTCTGCTTACTTAAAAACCCATATTCAAGCAACTTCAATCTCCTGTATTTCTAAACTTTCAAAGCGAATCAATAGAATTGCAAAAGGCGGTGGAGCAATACATATAGCTGGTTTACCATATAGACCATGGGAAGCAGACAGAAATTCTGATCTTATCAAGGAATCAGTCAAGATCCACCAAAAGATTTTTGGAACTCTGCCCAAGCTTAAAGTTGTTCATGCTGGCGTAGAATGCGGAGAAATAAAACACATTTCCCCATCAATTCAAATGATCTCTTTTGGTCCAGATATCAGGAACGCCCACACTGTTGATGAAAAAGTAAAAATTGATACAGTTGAAAACTTCTTAGACCTGCTTAGAGCCATGGTTATAGGATTACCAAAAGCCTTAAACCATAAATTAAATTGAGCCAGTTTGATTTTCTTCCAAATTTGCTGAAGGCATTTAATATGAAAAATAAAATTCCCCCACTGAAATTCGAAACCAAAAGGTTAGTTGTAAGACCTTTAACAAGAAGTGATTATAGGGAATGGAAACGTTCACACCTGGAATCCCTGCCTTCCCAATCACAGTTTGATGAAAGCTGCGAGGAAGAAAGTGAATTGAGCTTTTCTAATTTCCTGGCTGATTTAAAGCGCTTTAGAAAAAAAGCTGAAATTGGTGAAACCTACAATTTCTTTGCTTTTCAAAAAAGCGACGGGCGACTAATTGGCGGATGCCAGTTCTGGCTGGTGCAAAGATATGAGTGCCAAAGAACTTCAATGGGATACTGGATATTTAATAACTATTGGAAACAGGGCTTCGGCTTTGAACTGGCAAGTGGACTAATAAACCACGGCTTAAAGAAAATGAAATTAAACCGCATAGAAGCTGAAATTCTTCCTGATAATATTCCATCCATAGAATTATCAAAAAAAGTAGGAATGACCTTTGAGGGAATCAGAAGAAACTCCATGTATTTTGATGGAAGCTGGCATGATCACGCCATTTATGCAATTACCGCTGACGATATAGGCATCATTGATCGGGCACCAGAAAGTGAGTTTACGGCATTCGTTTAGAGAAACACCATCTACTGGCCGCCATTATTAGACTTATCAAGGGGTTCTAGTTTTTTGCTTTCTTTTGATTCGAAAGTTTCGTCGGTCTGATCCTTTTTCCATTTTATGTTTCTGCATAAACTTTTCTCTGAGAGCTTTTCTATCAACATTTTCTTTATCAGCATCATGATTCTGCATAAACTTTTCCCGAAGTGATTTTCTAATTTTTTGACGATCCTGATTCAAATCTGGTTTATCTCCATCCCTTTTACGGTTTTGAAACCTTTGCCGCATATTCTCTTTATCTGAACCTTTTTGTTTTTCTATGTTTCCCATACCTTCTCTAAATTTTCTGATTTCTTTCCAACGGTTCTTGAATGGCCGTTTATTTTCATTAGATTGCCCCTCACCCCCAAAACTATTGCGGCGAAACTCTTTTATCTCATTATCTCTGCGCAAAGGATTTTGTTTTTGATTTCTCTTTTCCTGAAGCCTTTTAAATGCAGGTCTGAACTGGCCATTTTTTTCAGAACTTCCATTTTGGTTTCCCATTCCTGGCCTACGTCTGTTATCGTCAGGATTAAATCTGCCCTGATTACTTTTATGGTCTAAAAAGTTCTTATTATTCTGGCGATTGAAATGTCTTTTTCTAAACTGCTCTCTTTTTTCAGGAGAAAACTCTTTAAAGCGCTTGAATTTCTTTCGCACCTGCTCTCTTTTTTTCTTATCAAAGCTTTTCATTCTTTTGTAGTTTGATCTAATTCGCTCTTGCTCAGCCGGTTTCAGCGTTTTAATTTTCCTGAAATTCTTTTCCAGTTTCTTAAATTTTGCTTCTGACATGGATTTGGCGATTGTTCTAATCTTATTTTTCTGCTCTTCTGAAAGTTCCTGCCAGCGCTTTAACTTTTCCTGGTATGTCATCCCCTCTTTGTTTGTAGTTTCTTGCGCAAAAAGTGGCCCAATTGCGGTCGTAATAAAACACAACTGCATTAGAATAAAAAGTAGGATTGAAGCTATTTTGCGCCTGTTCATAAGTTAATTTTCCATTTCCAGATTTTCTACAGTTTCCAGATCTTCAAGAAGTTCAACGTTCTCTAATAATTCTACATTTTCGTAGATATCCAAATTCCTGATTATTTCTTCATCTTTTAAGTTCCGGACAACCTCAATTTTAGTGCTATGCGAAATTGGATCACTAATTGTTTTTATAGCTGGATTTCTGGTGTAAAAAGCATAACCCAGGCCCAATAAAACCAGGAGTGAAGCAAATGCAGGAACAGCTGGGAATGCCTTTAGCTCAAACAAGGCAAGGAATCTTGAGAGAAAACCTGGCTGCTCTTTTTCCACAAGCTGAGAGGTTTTAGATATTACATCTGTAGTGAAAGCAGCGGTTGTCTCCGGAACAACAAATTCTTCAAGCATTTCCCATGAATCAAGAAGCTCATTTAGCTCATTTTCGCAGCTTTGACAGCTTTGGAAATGCTCTTCAAGCAAGTCTCTGCTCTGACGATCCATATCGCCATCAAGATACTCGTTCAATAAACTTTTTGCCTTTTTGCAATCCATAATTTCCTCAACTTCGCCATTATCCGGAATTTATCAAATGGCCTCAGTTATATACTCCTTGAGATGGTCTTTAAGCGAAACCCGTCCCCGGAACAGAAGCGACTTCACCGCTTGAATCGAGCAATTCATAATTTCAGCTATCTCTTCGTAGTTTAGATGATCATATCTTCTCAACAGAATTACCATGCGCTGAGACTCTGGCAGCTTCATTATTGCCTCGCGGACATAATTTGCCCGTTCGTCATCAATTACTTTTTCCGAGGGATTTACGCCTTTCAGATCTGGTAAATCATTCAAAACTTCTTTTTCCATGCCTGTTTTAGACTCATTAAGTGACTTGTTATTCCCAATCTTTTTTAATGCCTGCAGACAAGTATTTTTGCAGATAACATAAAGCCAGGTAGTAAATCTGGCAGTTACCTTATAGTTTTTACGCGCGAGGTAGACCTTAACAAAAACATCCTGAGCAATGTCTTCTGCTTCGCTATATCCACCAAGAAACCTGAAAACCAGATTTAAAACTCTTTGTTTATGGCGGTCTACAATAAATCGAAAAGCAACTTCGTTGCCCTTCTGAAATTGCAGCATAAGCTCTTCATCTTTAAGGTTTTCAAGCAAACTTGCCAATTTGTTCCCCATTATGGATCTGTGTTTTGAATAATCTGAATTTTTTTCCAGCTTATCAGGATAAGTTTTACACAATTAACTTTCAATTCATTTAAGCAAACTTGCCAGCTAATACAATTTTGCTATTAGCTGGCAAATTCAGTTCGTTACTTTTTGGCTTTTGCCCTTTGTGCTTTTGCACCATGCGATCTTACGCCATTGTTGCTTTTTTCTTTGAATCTGCCATAGGCATTTCCATTTGGTGAATTTGAATCAGTAGTTTGATCTTTTCCTTGTCTAAACTGTCTGCGATGTCGAAAACCACTTTGGTCAGCGGACTGACTTCCTGAATCTTCACCCTGGTTGCCTCTTTGTCGGAAGTTGCGGAAGCGGCCACGAAAACCTGTCTGGTCGCCAGATTGATTTACCGAATCTTCACCCTGGTTGCCTTTTTGTCGGAAGTTGCGAAATCGACCACGAAAACCTGCCTGGTCGCCAGATTGATTTACCGAATCTTCACCCTGGTTGCCTTTTTGTCGGAAGTTGCGGAAGCGGCCACGAAAACCTGTCTGGTCGCCAGATTGATTTACCGAATCTTCACCCTGGTTGCCTTTTTGTCGGAAGTTGCGAAATCGACCACGAAAACCTGTCTGGTCGCCAGATTGGCTTTTCCAATTGTTGTTTTTAAATTTATCTTTACCAACTCCAGGGCCACCTCTGAGTCCGGGAGGGTTTTCCCAGTTAGTGCCAGGTCCACCGCGACGGCCAGGAGGGTTGTTATCATTATCAAATCTTTTTTTATTGTGCTGTCCCTGGTTTACGTCATTGGTTTTATTTTCTTTTCGTTCCTGTCTTCTTTCCTGGAATTTTTCTTTTATCTCTTCGCGCTTTTGCTTCCAATCTTCTTTTTTCTGTTTCCAGGCTTCTTTTTTATCGTTATTTCCATTGCCGTTTTCATCAGTAACAGAGCTTTCGTCCGCGAAAAGCATTCCTAATGTTCCAAACACCATCAAAACGAGAACTAAGAACCTTTCACTAATTTTTGCCATTCGATCTTTATTGGGCTTTTCAATTTTTGAGATTCGCATTTGATTTCCTCCGTTTTGTTTTAGTGCACTTAATAAGTTAAATTCGCTTTTTGGAAAAAAGTTGCGGTTTTTTTTTCTTAGAACTGAAAGTTCTAAGAAAAAAAAAGACCGGGCTCATAAAAATGACCCGGACTGAAAAATAAGGAGGCAAACAAATCCATAAACAGTTTCGACCGAAGATGATCTTTTGTTAACCTTTATTTTTCGGCCTTTAAGAGACAATTACAAACAAACATAAACAAGCAAAAGTACCCTTAATCACCTGTACGTACAAATGGACTAAAACTTTTTTTCCAAATAAAAAACCCCCGCTGACCAATCATTGTCAGAGGGGGTTTAATTCTTTAAAGACTAATGCTTAATGAAAGTTAATTACCTGTTCTTCAACCTTTCTGGCTGCATTGCTCAGAGCTTCTTTTGCTGTTTTCTGACCGGTCAAAACAGTTTCAACTTCTGGATTAACTATATCTTCCAGGAGTCCGTAACTTGAAACAACCGGATTGGTCTTAGCAAACTTCATCTGTTCCATGAAAGTTTTCAAATGTTCGTCTTCAAACTTAACCAGATCATATGCTCCAATATTGATTGGAAGCTGATTAAGCTCTGAACACCATCTGGCTTGATTTTTTGCATTGGTAAAGAAAGTCAGGAAATCGTAGCATTCTTTTGCATACTTAGAATGCTTAAAAATAACTGTATCGGTTCCACCTACATTTGTAGAAGAACCTGCTGGTCCAGCAGGAATCAAGCCAACACCGAAATCCAAATTTGCATTCTTAAACTTGGCAAGGTTCCATGGGCCCATGAATATCATGGCGTAGTTTCCATTTACAAAGCCTGATTCAGGATCAGTTCCACCCGGTCTCCAGGCTCCTGCTTCAATTTTGTGAACATTTACAAGACTGGACATAAATTCTAAGGCGGCAATAGCTTCTGGTGAATCCAGCACACACTTTTTACCATCCGCAGAAACAATTCTGGCTCCAAAAGTATTGAAGAAAGGAAGGTTTCTCCATAACGTGTTCTGCATAGCAAATGCAAATTTACCAGCATCAGGGTTAGTAAGCTTTTTTCCCACTTCTACAAATTCTTCCCATGTAGCTGGCACCTTGGGCTCAATTCCAGCTTCTCTGAAAAACTTTTTATTGTAAAACATGGCTACACAAGTGGTTTGATCTGGAATTCCATAATATTTTCCACCGATAAAGCCTGTTTCAAGGGGCGCTTTCAAATACTGGTCCCGGATTTTGGAAAATCCAAAATTTTCCAGATCTATAACAGCATTTTTCATTGCCAATTCACAAACAAAAGACCAGTCTACACGAGCAATATCAGGTCCCTGGCCTACTGTGAGGGCTGTTCTTAACTTAGATTTGTGGCCATCGAATGGAAGACGCACTGGGCGAATCGTAAAACTCGCGTTTTTAGCTTCCCATTGCTGAATTATGTCTTTAAGAACTTTTTCTTCCAGATCGCTATAGGTATGCCAGAAAGAAATGATAGTGCGGCCATCGGGAGAGGTGCTGATAGAATCATCCCAGCAGACAAAAACTAACGCAAAGTAAGCAATAATAAAGGTAATTAGTATTTTATTTTCTTTCATTTTATTGCCCCTATTCCTTTACCGCGCCTTGAGTCATGCCTTCAATGAAGTATCGCTGAGCAAACAGGAATAGAACAGCAATTGGAACAATTGAGAAACATGAGGCGGACATTATCAGGCCGAGTTCAGAACTATACTGCCCTTTGAACAACGACAATCCGACAGGAAGGGTTATGCTTAGCGGGTTTTCAAAATTGGTAACAATCAACTGCCAAAGGAAGTTTGACCAATGAAAGAGGAATGTCAGCAAAAATAGAGTCAGAATGATTGGGAATGCCAAAGGCACAATAACCACTCTGAAAACCTGCCATTCAGAAGCGCCATCAATTTGAGCAGCTTCTAGCAGCGAATTGGGAATGGTATCCATAAACTGTTTAAGCAGGAAAATCCCGAAAACAGAGGCCAGATGCGGTAAAAACATGGCCCACTTAGTCCCGAACAGCCCCATCTGACAGATCATAAAGAACTGTGGAACCATGAACATCATTCCAGGAATCATCATAGTCGCTAACAGCAGCATAAACACCTGCTGCTTATATGGAAACTCTTTTTTGGAGAATGCGTAAGCTCCCATAGATGCAAACAGCGTTACCAGAAAGGCGGCTGTTGTTGCAATCAGAAGACTGTTCATGAAATATGTGGCAAAGTTCTTTTTCTGGTCAATTGGATCTTCAGAAGCAAGCTTTTTTGATTCTGGGTCCATCTTGAGAACTTTCTGGAAGTTCACCAGAGTTGGTTGAGTAGGAACGATATCAAATGGATTGCTTCTATTGATTATTAATTCCTGCCCAGAAGGCTTAAACGAAGTGCAAAGCATCCAGAAGAATGGAAACAGCACTACAACTACGCCTACTACCAGGGCTTCATATAGAAACATCTTTTTAAGAAATGTTGATCTCTGATTAGGTTTAGTTTTTATATAACTCTGAACCGAGAAAATGGTTAAAGCTATGGTGAGAATAATCGCCAGCCCATTGTATACGGGAATAAGCTTTCTCATCATCTTTTCAGCCGCTACAGGTTCTTTAACTCCCAGGCCTTTTAAATTCTCGGGACTCTGGCCGGCAACCTTATCTGCTTCAGCAGGAGGGCAGCATGGTGAAGCTTCGTTTTTTACTTCCGAAGTGGCAAAAGCGGTTAGAACCATGGAACTGAATTTGAATAACTGACTTGAAACTACAAATGAAACAGAGATCAAACCAGCGATAAGTACCATAAAAATTATTACTCTAAATGGGTTCATTTTCATGATTTAATCTCCTATGCTTCTTTCTTGGCTGTGATGCGTTGCTGAATAAAGGTAATTCCAAGGGTTATGATCAGAAGCATGTATGAAATTGCTGCGGCGTAGCCGTAATGACCAGCATCAAACTGCTTAAACAGATAGTAACCAGCTACAGATGTAGAACCGACGGTCTCTCCGCCGACAACAACCTGTGGGCCACCAGAGGTCATGGCATAAATCTCTGTGAAGGCATTTAAAGCGCCGATTACCCCAGTAATCATCATGAAGACAATAATGGGTTTCAGCAAAGGAACTGTAATGTGCTTAAATTTCTGCCATTCAGTTGCTCCGTCAATATCAGCTGCTTCATAAACAGCGCCAGGGATATTCTGGAGAGCTGCAAGGAACAATACCATTCCAAAACCAGCCCCCTTTAAAACCATTGCTAACACAACGGCAGGAAGTGCTGTCCATGGGCTTCCCAATAAACCTGTTGTATTAAAAAAGTTGTCTTTACTAAGAAAAAATGCAGAGATTTGAGCTAAGGCCCCAAATTTTGGAGCATATATCAGTGTCCAGATAACGCCGACCACCAGCATATCCAAAACATTTGGCAGGAAAAACGCACTTCTAAAAAAGCCTTTCCCAAAAAGCTTGTTATCCAGCAATAAAGCCAGAACAAGAGCTGAAATGATTCCAAGTGGGATGCTTATTCCACCATAAATAGCAGTTACACCAAGTGACCACCAAAACTGAAAATCAGTAAAAATCTTCTTATAGTTTGCCAGACCTACAAACTTTAGATTTCCAAGACTGTAGTCGGTTGGCGAGCCAAAAAAGCTCAAATAAAAGGAGTAAAAAATGGGGAATATCAGGAAAACCCCAAACAGAATCATGAACGGCGACAGAAATGTAGCAGAAACTGCCGTTTCTCTATTAGTTTTTAAAGCCAAAATATAGCCCTCCCCAATTTTCTCAAGGCAATTCTATCACAAAGCAACTAAATTCCAATTGATTCAATTTTTCAGAAACAACTTCAGCCTCATTTTCTGATGCAAATGGCCCAACAGAGATTCGGTAAATCTCGTATTGATCATCTGGTTCGGATAATGTGGCTTTATAGCCAGCTGCAGTTATCTTTGCAAAGGTTTCTCTTGCCGATTCTTCTTCGGCAAAAGCTCCCAATTGAACAACAAAGTTTCCTTTACGATTCTCCACAGCCTCTACAGGCGCAGCTTCAACCTTTTCATTACTTAGCTCTGTCTTGCTCAGAACACTGGAAATAGTTCGCGGATCTTTACCATTTATATCCAATAAGAACCAAACTCCGCCGCCAAGCAAGGCAAGAATTATAAAGTAAACCAACCATTCTTTAAACCCTTCGGCCGCATTGCTGGAGGGTGGCCCCCAGTCAAACTGCCTGGAAGAATTGTTGTCGTTGGTATCATTCATTATTTATTCTCCAGCTCCAAGTCCTAGTTTAAAAATGGAAGTTTCATTCCACAATCACAAATTTCAGAAGAAAACAAAATTTCGGTATTATAACCATTTCTCGCCACCCATTTCTTTTTACAAACAGGGCAATCCGTATCCGAGTTTCCAGGAACATTTCCAAGATATACAAAATTTAATTTTGCTCTGGCAATAGCAGCAAATTCATTTAATAAACCCAAATCAGTGGGTGGGGAATTTTCCAGATATCTCGGGAAATATCTGGAAATGTGCAAAGGAATGTCTGGAGAAATGCTGGCAATATAATCCACCATAGCTTCAAACTCTTCGGCTTTATCGTTCAAGCCGGTTACAACAAGATTCGTCAATTCAATCTTTACTCCAGACGAAAATGCAGTTTCAATGTTCTGCTTGATTGTTTGCAAATTTCCGCCACAGACATTTTTATAAAAATCTTCGTTAAATCCTTTTAAATCGATGTTCATAGCATCCACAAATTTGCATAGCTCAGCAAATGGTTCGGCGCAAAGATAAGCATTGGTAACCATTATGGTTAAAAGATCTCTTTCTTTAAGAAGTTTTGAAGTGTCTTTAATATACTCGAACCATATTCCAGGCTCATTATAAGTGAAAGCAACACCAATGTTATTTTCAATGCCTGCAGCATATGCAGCCAGCTCTTGAGGAGACATTTCTTTAGTTGGTTGTTCAAATTGTGAAATATCTGAATTTTGACAAAACCGGCAACTTAAATTGCAGCCATATGAGCCAACAGAAAAAACTGGCTTTCCAGGCATTATGTGATACAGAGGTTTCTTTTCGATGGGATCTACTCCACCCGCAACGATCTGGCCGTAAGTGTGTAAATGCATTTTACCGTTTCTACGTCCTCTGCTAAGACACTTACCATCAAAATCGTTTTTTATGGAGCATAAATTTGGGCAGAGAAAACATTGAGTCTCTAACTCGCCATCATTGCAATATTCAGCTTCTCTCATCATGCTTTAAAATATCATTATATGCAGATTTCAGTCAACTTAAACAGACTGAAAACCTAGAAAAATTCAAGTGTTAGCCTTAGTTCCTGAAGCCGTAAATCCTTTAGCTACCATTTTGAAATGATCTCCTTTATCAATGGCAACTTCTACGCCACATTTGCATAGGACTTTGTCTCCCGAAGTTTCGAGACAAAATATTTTTCCAATCCTCGATTTATGGCAAACCAAAACCTGACCTTTGCCAATCTTTTCGTACTTAAAAAGTTTGGATTTACATCCAGCACATTTAATTAAAAGCATCTTAATCATTCCTATACAAAAGAAGCACATGAGATGTTCTCATGTGCTTCTTACTATATAACGTTTTTAATTAAATTTCAGAACGAACTAAAGTCTTTTTAAAAACAATTTCATCATTCTTTTTTGTTGAAAGCGCCAGTTTTCCTTCTTTTTCCTTATACCAGCCAAGAGATGACTCAAGATTGTATTCCTTTCCTGAAACATTTTTTAAAACAGATTCTGGAATGCATGCAATCATACCGGTTTGGCCTTTTTCAGGTATTTTTTCTTTTTTTACGTCAACTTGAAAAGGCACATCAGCATTGATAAGCGCGGCAAAATGGTAAACACCCGAAATCTTACTTCCACCAGAATTTTTGGCAAAAATCTCAATATTTCCATTTTTATATACAGCGTCTGTTATATCCAACTTTGGCGAAGAATCACTCCAACAGCCCGATAAAAATATAAACAGCATGATCGAATGAGTAACACACCAAACCGAGAAAACTCTTTTCAGGATTTTTTTAAGCCTTTCCATACCGCTTAAAACCTTGGCTCGTTCTCAGCTGAATTAACAACATAATCAACGGTTATGCGGTCATTTCCAATCAATTTAATTTTGAAAATTGCATAGTTTTTGGTGCGTGGAAAATAAGCGCTGAAAACATCTCCAACCTCTACGGTGCGCTCTTTATATATAGCTTTTAATGCATCAGTGGTGTTAAGGAAATAGTTTCCGCCGCCATCAAGATAAGTCTCGGCATAAGAAAGGTTTGCAAGCTCCGGCTTTCCATCAATAGCTCTAACCATGCGAATATCACCAGAGTTACAGCCGATTCCTTTCGCGGTACTAATAAAGCTAAACATGTATGGGCTAGCTTCTGAACTGTCATTTAGAAAGTTGGTGGCAACTACAGCGTTTTCGACAGGAGTGGTTCCACTTGCCATGAGGGTTTTAGTGCCAGTGGCAATTGCAGAAGTGTTGGCCTGAACAAAATCATATTCTGCAACTACACCTTTAAATGAACCGTCCTCCAGATTTATTCTTCTAACAAATAGTTTTAGATACTGGTCTGCAGAAGCAGATTTTTTAAAATACAAACCTAAAGCAAATTTGGTAGCGTTTTTATCGAACGTTCTGGTTGTAGTTGTAAGGTTGCCTTTAAAATCCTGTAACAATCTGGCGTTAGAGTATCCAGACATTTTTTCAATATCAGCAAGCATAGAGGTTGCGCTAGAAAGAACGGTGTAAAATCTGATCCTATCGCCATCAATGTTTTGCTCTATTTTAAGATCAATTATTCCATCTCCATCAAGGTCATTCTCTTTATTTAAGAAGGCCAGCTTTGACTCAGGAGTGAACCCTGTAGCCTGATCAATATACCCTTTATTTAACTGTAGGGCTTGAGTAACTGACGCGTCAGTAACAATTGATCCGGTGAGGTTTGTAGCCGTTTTTTTGCATGCAAATTCCAGAGAAGACTGAATACCGCTGACAAATGAAGTGTAGGTTGCCAACAAAATTTGCTGTTCGATTCCACTTGAGTCGGAAAGCATTGCTGCGGCTGTTGTTTGCAAATCAACTTTAAAACTGTCTTTCTGACTATCGGTTATCCATGATTTCAAATTTATTCGACCAGCAACTACTTCAATGCGATATTTTCCATTTGCTGATTTTGGAACATTTGTTAATCTGAGTGGCCATTCGGGATTTGAAGTTAAGGCTGTTAAAGTTAAAGTCACCGGAGTGCCATTAACATATGCAGTAGCAGAAGCAAATGCATTTCGAACCTGACTATCAGTATTCTGCAGTAAGCTGGCAACTAAAGAAGAGTCCAGACTATCCGGGGCTTTTAAAGTTCCATTAAGAGCAACATACTCTGTAGGAACATTAGAAGAAGTAGGGTTGCTGCTTTCTCCCGAGTTTCCACAACCTGTTAAAAACAGTGTTGCAAGTGCAAAAAACAGAAATAGTTTTTTGAAATTTGATTTCATTTGCATCTCCATTATTTATCTATTCCTATATATTTTCGGCATCTTAGGGTTGGGTATCAACAAGTTTTGGAGATAAAAAAAAGGCCAGATTCAAAATGAATCCAGCCTTTTTATAAGAGCTTTTACAGCTTTCTATAAACAACAACTTTATCGTAAGTTTGAAGCCTGAAGGCTTTTGTTACGTTATAAAGAGTTTCCCGGCCTGCAATGAACAATACTCCACCTGGTGCAAGAATATTGTAAATATTTTCAGCCATTCTTTCTTTACCCTTCTGGGAGAAAGCTGAGAATACGTTTCTACAGATAACTACATCGAATTCGCCAAGTTGTTCCATAGCTTCAGAATTCACTGAGTTAGTGAATTTGAATTCAACCATGTTTTTAACCTGATCTTTAACTCTAAGATCACCGCGATCATCTTCGAAATACAAATCTGTATATTTTTCATCTACAGTTCTGAACATTTCTCTTTTATAGATTCCGCGTTTGGCTGTATTCAAACAGATGTGAGAAACATCTATACCAGTAACAGTGACGCGCGCCTTATCGGAATGAACTTCCTCAAGAGCACTCATTGCAACAGAGTAAGCTTCTGGTCCGAATGAACATCCAATATCAAGAATACGGATTTCATCAACGCCATCTTTCACTTTGTCTTCAATAATTTCTGGAATTACAGTAGAAACAAGAACTTTTGTCTGATCTGGCTCACCGAAGAATTCAGTTACAGGATTAGTAATTGAATCATACATGCTGGTAAGCAGCTCATCGCCTTCTTCTGCACCATATTTTAGTGAATGATAGTATTCAGTCCATGAGTTAATAAAGAATCTGGAAAGATTTCTTCTAAGCTTGTTCTCAAGAACTGCTTTATCTGCAATATCGATACCGCATTTTTCTGAAATGATTTTTCTGAGAAGCAGAGCTTCTTCAGTGTTAATTCCTTTTTCACAAGGAGTAACTTCTTTCAGTTTTTCAATAACTCTAATTTCTCTTGGTGAAACAACTTTTTTAAGGATAGCTTCGAGAGAGTCAGATTTATTTTCTGCAAATGTCTGGATGAAATAATCTTTAATCCATGAATTTTGAAGAAGAATCTTCTCAACTTTGTCGCAAAGTCCTTCAACGCCATTATCAGGAAAGTTTCCGAAGAATTTAATTGCAGCCACAACAAGATCATTATCAGAATCTTCAAGAATCCTGGCAATAATATCTGCAGCTTTAGTATCCTGGATAAGGCTAAGAGCAAGAATAGACTTAACTCTTACTGCGTTGTTTTCATCGCTTTCAGCGAGTTTAACAAGAGTCTGCACACTAGAAGTACTCTTGATTTTGCCAAGAGCTTCAACTATCTGATATCTTACTTCCCATCTTGGATGGCTCAAGTATTTCTGGAAATCTTTATCCAGAGACTTGTCGCCCAACTCGCTAAGAGCTACTACTGCAAGTTTTGCAACCTGAGCATTTTCATCTGCGAGAAGAGGAATAAAGAACTGCTTCAATTCTTTGCTATTGAAGGCTCTTAAAGCAGCGAGAGCGGCGATTCTAATCTGCCAGTCACTGTTTTTAAGAAGTTCTTTGAGAGGGAAGATCGATTTAAGATCTTTCATGTTTTCAAGAGACTTACAAGAATTAACAACAACGCGCCATTCTTTATCAGTCAACTTATTAATCAAAGAGTCAACAGCAAGTGTAGAACCACATTGCCAGATTGTTCCTGAAACTGTTTCTCTAATTCTGGAGTTTTCGCTATCCAGCAACTCAAGCAAACGCTTGGTTATCGCAGGATCTTTTCTGCTGGCTAGAACAGATGCGGCAGCTTCTCTAACATCTCCATATGGTTCAGTAGCAAGAACATTGAACAGAGGCTCAACAACCTGTGCGGATGAAGATCCCTTCATAGCAAGACAAGCCTGTCTACGAACATGTCCGTTCATATCTTTGAACTTACCAATCAGCGCTGTCAAAGCTCCGTCATAATCAAGCATATTGATTATGCCAGTAACTGCATTTTTTCTTACAATTTCGTCAGAGTCATTCAAAAGCTCTTTAAGAGTATTAAATGATGTATCTGAAGGATTTGCACCCAAAGTTTTTGCGAGAGCCTGTCTCAAACCATCGTCAGGGTTATTGGCAAAAAGTGAAACTGCTGCTGGAGTAGCAGGAGAAGGAACTGTCTGTAAGAAATCAAGAATTCTTGCAGCTACAGGAGGTTCTACTCTGCCAATTCTTTCTAAAGCACTCTTAACAGCTTTAGCACCAAGTTTTGTGATACCAGCTGAGGCTATTTCTGCAATTTCTACTTCGGTGTTTTCAAGAGCTGAAAGCAATGCTGGAGCATAAGCTTCGTCTTCTAATGAAGCAGCAACTTGAACAAGAAATTTATATTCGGCTGAATCCTGATTTTCAAGTAAAGAAACAAGAATAGGTCTGATTTTATCAGCATCAAGTTTCTTAAGAATGCCAGGATTTGTTTCTTCTATCTGAGCCAGAGATTTGAAGATAAGTCGGCGAGTTCCGCTATCTTCTTCTTTCTGAAGCTTGTTGAAAAGAGGATCAACACCATCTGGATGTTCCATCGCTCCCATGGCTCCGATGCCAGTGAAGTATTCAAGAATATCTTCAGACTCAAGTGAGCCAAGAAGAACTGGTAATGCTTCGCTGACAGCAATGTTTCCAAGAGCTTCAACAACAGAATACTTAAGAATATCTGTGCTTCCGTAAGTTTCTATAAGCTTTTGAACAGCTTTTGGGTCCTGAATTTTACCTAAAGATTCGACAGCCGTGGTTTTTACGTTGTCATCTTCGTGGTCAATATATTCAAGAACAGTGTCTGTAGCCAATTTGGAGTGAATGTCTCCAAGGATAACAAGAATCTGGATAGTTTCATCCACATCTTCTGAGGCATGAATAGCATCAACAAGTGGTGGAATTGCCATTGGTCCAAAGTTTCTTAAAATTGTCATACCCGCGTTACGGGTATTCAAATCTGAACTTCTTACAACAGGAATTAATCCGCAAACAACGTTCTCATGTTTCATTGAAGAAAGAACATCAATAGTGATGTTCTGAACGCCTTTGTTCGGATCTCCGAGAGCTTCGCAAAGTGCTGCTACTACTTCTTTTTCTGGAAAATTGACTAGCTCACGTACAGCTTTTCTTCTAAGGCCAGGATCAGAATTTCTCAGTTGTTCGAGCAAGATTGATGAACTACTCATAATTCTAAGCCCCCTTTCCTGAAGCTTTTCCGAGGAGCCTTTCTACTTCCTGTAACATTAAATCAGGTTTAATAGGCTTCTGGAGGAAAGAGTTCGCTCCAAGAGTAAGCCCTTTCATAACCATTTCTTTCTTACCTTCAGTGGTAAGGATTATGATGGGAATATGTTTGAATTTTTCGTTTTCCTTGACCTGAGTAATGAGTTCAAAGCCATCCATACCTGGCATATTCAGGTCTGTGATGATTATATCTACTTCGTTTTTCGACATAGCTTCGATGGCTTCAATACCATTGTTAGCTTCAAGTACTTTGTATCCTGCTTTTTCAAGTGGGAAACATGCTACTTTACGCAACATCAAGGAGTCTTCAGCCACTAGAATTGTTTTGGCCATTATCTGGAATCCTCCGCAATTTCTGAAATCTTAAGTGCAGATTATAATTAGAATTAAATATAAATTGCAACTGAATAGTTATATCACAATACAGAAAAAAAGTCAGTTTTGCCAACCCTTTATAATGTACCAGCAATATTTATTAATACTTTTACAATTTTTCTGCAAGAGCATACCTGCTTGATTAGCAAGTTTTAGAACCAGCCTAAAAAGAAAAAAGCCGCCACATAATTGTGGCGGCTTTTTTGAAAATTAAGACTTAAGCTTATTTAATAAGGAAGTTAATCTTCTTTTGGTATCAGGCTCTCTACCATCTCTCAAACCTTTTTCGATAGCTTGTTTTGCCGGGGTTAAATCATTTCTTTCAAAAGCATACAATGCTTTATATAGATTGGCACGCCCGGAAAAAGGATTTTTAGCCAAAACGTCATCTAATGCTTTTACGCCAAACCCTGCAGCAAGAGCTGAAGCTTCGAGTTCACCTGAATTGGCAAGGCTTGATGCAATACCAAGATAAGTTCTTCCAACTTCAGCAACATCCCTGGATTTAAGATAAAATTTTAATGCAGTAAAAAATGATCCTCTTTTCAAAGCATCATCGCCGAGCAGCTTAAAGCTTTCCACAGGTGCGTGAGCCGCTCCTGGCAAAGCAAGAATTTGAGCAAAATCAACCTCTTTAGAACCCAATTGGTTATGTGCATATTCTCCGTCGGCAATTATTTTTTTACACACAGTTGCAAAACCAGCATCTTTTATCTGTGGTAAAAGCTGCTTTATTCTTTCAATTCCCACATCAATTTTGCCTTGTGAATAATCAACCAGGGCCAATAAAACAGAAAATCTGGCATCATTTGGATTAAGTTTTTTTGCATATGAAGCAAATCTTTTAGCGTAATCGGGTCTGAATTTTGCTGTTAGATAAAACCTGCCTAGATTGAAGTAAGCTTCAGCATTTTCAGGATGATTTCTAGCAAGCATATTCAAGGTTTTCTCGGCATTGTCAAAGTCCAGATTTTGAATCTGAGCTTCAGCAAGAATACTGTTAACAAGCAGATCATCTGGATATGCTAAAGCAACTTCACTAAAAATCTCAGAAGCCACAGCAAAATGCCCGGCACCCATAGCGACGCCTCCAGCTAACCTTGAAAGCTCAACTTTGTCAGTAAGCATGGTTGCCTTGTTGTATATATCCAAAAATGAATTGTAGGATTGTTTTGAAAGTATTGATTTGAGCTTGAACAAATGCTTTCCAAAGCTATCAAAATCTCTTTGATAGACAAGAGCTAAACTCTTTAAGATTTGAATCTCCAGCATTCTTCGTGGGTTTTTTAAGTCAGCACCAATTTTTTCTGCAATATTTAAATGCTTTTTGGCCAACTCGACATCGCCTTTTTCAAGACAAAATCTAGCATACTCAAGATTAACGCCAAAAGAGCTTCCAGTTCTCTGCAAAAACTGTGAAGCATCCCAACTTTTAACAGCTACAGCTTCGGGCATCCTACTCATACAAACATCCAAACTGGAGTTAGATGATGTATTTTTTTTGCTGATCTGCTGACCGCTTTCTGCCTTGAATGGTTTAACCTCTTGAACCTTATTATTCATTGGAATAGGTTCAAAACCTGCTGGTATAACTTCAGGACCCTGGTCTAATGTTGGCTGTTCCTTTTGATTTGTAATTTTAGCTTGTGTTTGCGGGTTTACGGTACTTTGGGTGCATTGGTTTAAAAGCTCTGCAGCTCGTTTTTGGCCCGGCTGGATTTTTAGAATCCAACTAAGGTGCGCTTGTGCTTCTTTTGTACGACCTAGTTTAACAAGGTTTTCAGACAAAAATACTCTTGCTGAAATATTGTTGGGAGAAGTCTGTAAAATAGCCTGAAACTGACTGTAGCTTTCTGCATAATTTCCCAGTGAAAATAAGGACTGCCCAAGTCGGTATCTTGAGCTCACTTTTTCTGGGGCTAATTTGACCGCTTCAGCAAAAGAATCAACAGCTAATTTGTAATTTTTTTTAGCAAAAGCTGCTTCTCCAGCCTGATAATTGGTCTTGAAATCTGTGGTTAGTGATGCAAAAGCCATATTCCCAGTAAGAATAGCGGCAAGTGCAATAGTGGCGATGGATTTGTTTTTCAAGATTCTCCCTCCATGAAGAATATTGTATATAATTAAGGTATCGACTATAAAAATTGAGAGGATTAGAAGTTTTTTTTTAAAAAAGGTCTAAAGTTTTTAAACAAAAGAGACGATACTAAAAGTGAGATTAGGGAAAATTTGCCTTGTTAACATGGACGTTAAAAGGGAGAAAAATTATGGTTGATTCCATTCAAGGACCTGGTAAAAGAATAATTATTACCACCAAGCCAAAAGCAAAAGAGAAAACAGAAAAAAAAGACGGCTCTTTTGATAAGGCTCTAAAAGATAAGACTATTGTTGACAAGCATGAAGGCTCAACCTTCACGCTAAATCGTGCTGAGAATAATTTAAAGCTTATTCAGCAGCAACAACTTTCCAGAATGCAAAAGCTTCAGGAAATAACTAAACAAGTTCAGGATGGCACCTACAAAATGGTAGAGCCTGAAGTCCTGGCGGAACGCTTGTATTCTGTAATGACAGACAAGAAAACCCGTGAAAAGTTCATCAAAAAAATGCTTAAAGAAGAGGCAGAAAATATTCCCAGCAAGGAAAACAATCTTTCTGAGCTTGAGCTAAAAAAGCTTGTTTTTCTTATTAAAGAATCTCAAGATGAGCCATTTGACGATCCTGAACTGGAAAAGCTTATTCAAGAACTTTCTTAAACAAAGTCGATATCTTACTCAGAAGTTGCTAACAGCGTCCTGATTGGTGTTATATACTGGTCAGGATAGCCTTCAACTTCATCTACAACATTTAATAATTTGTTGCCAGATTGCCCAGCCAATTCAAATAACTCCTGCCCACTAAGTTGATAAACTTTGCTGGTTGTATTTTGGATATAAAACTCTCTTTTGTAGTATTTTTTATTCAGATAAACCAGGGAAACCTCATTATTGGTAGATCTATCAGGAGAAATCTTATAAATCTTTTCATAAAATGATTGCGATAAGATTAAACGTCCTGTTACTGATTTTAAAATCTTCTCTGTCGGTTCCAGCACCAATTTTTCGTCTGGACTTTCCAGAAAACTGCTTTTTTCATTTTCATCAAACCTTACAGCCTCAAAAACCAATTCTGAAGTAAGAGCTTTTTCGTCAACTTTACTGGGTACACAAGTAGAGCAAGAATAAAATAGATTCCCATCTTTATCAAATTTTATAGCAGAAACTTCATTCTGAACATAAATCTGCTTTACCAGTTCTGCTTTTACTTTGTCATTTACCTCTAAAACCAATTTGAAAAAATATATACAAGAATCACTCTTTGAATAAACACTTACAAATAATGCTTCTTCAAACTGGGGTTTAAAAAAATCAACCAGGTCACAGCTAACGAACAAATCATCAAATTTCGAATTACTCCCTAACCATGAGTTAATTACATCACGACCTAACACTAAAGCCCCTACTTTTCCGCTAGAAAGACCTGCTAAAACAATAAATCTTTTGTCCGAACTTAAAGACTCTATCAAGGGCCTATCCTCAATGACTTTGCCATCCCTGAAAAGCTTACCAGATAGTCTGTCGCTCCAAATATAGGTATAGTTTTGCCATCCAATCTTTCCACCCATATTAATCTGAGAGCTGGTCCAGTTTTCGTTTTCGGTTAAAATAATGGATGTTGATGTGGCAATATCAAGCAACTCTAAACCACCAGAGACCATAGATCTTTTAAGCCTTTTATGGTAAAACTCCCCTATTTTTCTGGAAAAAGCTAAACCTGGCTGCTGCCCTCTCCAAAAGTTTTCGACGCACTCATACTCTGCAAATTCTACTTCATCTTTGCATATCATATAACTTTCACCGCGCTTTTCCCATGTTTGGTACCAACTACCATTGGGAACCCTGTAAAAACTTCGATTTTCAAAAATTTTTTCGGGAAGCAATATGGAAGGCGCAGAAAAACTAGCAACAATCTCCCCTGGACCCATACTATAGGGGGCACCTAATGGTCTAAAAATACCTTTATAGAGTTCTTCTGCAGAAAACTTATCTCTTGAATCGAAATGGGTTTTCATTAAATCCAGCCCCTTGTCAGAATCATCAGCATTTCCATCAAAGGTTTGTCGATAAAGCCTCTTTGCGATCGGTGAATAATCTCTAACTTTTTTGGCAGAACAAAATCTAAAATTCTGATACTCATCAACAAAAAAAGATTGCGCCGGATCAGCATCTGAAAAATAGCCAACAGGGTTATTGAATTCATCAGAAGTTAAAACCCGGTAAATACTCGAACCATTTTCATAGTTCAACATTAGATAGAGATTGTCTCCAAAAGCACAAAAAGCTTTGCAGAAAACAAAAACTCCAATAAGAAAACCCATTGTTTTTAAACTTCTCATTGATCCATTATATTCCTTTTTTTTTCCATCCTCATATTTTTTTGTTTTTATCATAAAAAAGAAAACCATTGTTGCCGAACTTAGCTGTAGAAGTGTTAACAAGCTTTTCCCTCATCTCAAATAGGTTTACATAAATTAGTGTACACCGTTTTATGTAAACCTGTGTACACTAATTAAAATTCTGTACACAGTTCTTGACAACTCGAAATTTTTAATAAGGCAAATTATTTTTTCAAAAATATTTCCATTCCTTGCAAAAGCTTTCAAATAGTCTTTGTCAAGAGGGTAGGTTATTTTCTTTTTCCACATCATTGAAACGCTTATAATGCTTATCCCCAAAGTTTTCCACATTTTCCACCTTTTTTTATTGTACAGAAAAAAGGTTGTCGTTTTTTTATCTTTTTTCTTTATTCAAGGGGGTTTTGATCCTTGATAAACAAGGGTTTTATTTGTTTATTCTGTAGGGTTAATACAAAAACTTTTTTTAAATATCAGTTTTTTGATAATTACTTATCGATTTTAACGATTTCCCCACCAAAAACTTCAACTGCATCTGCAATAGATGGCTTTGCCAACAATTTTTGCCGAACTTCTTCATCAATTCTGGCTATTTCTTCTTGATGAGACACTATTCTTTTTGGGGAATCATTCAGACTGTTTTTTTTTTCGTTAGTCGGATTAACAACCACTACAGAGTTAATTTCACCAAACACTTCCTTGGCAACAGCAAGAAGCAATGCATAATTCTTTTCTTCTTTGAGTCTTTTAACGGCAAAATCCTGAGATAATGCCAGTTTTAGGCAACCGTCCTCAATACCAACCATTTTTGCGCTTACTAACAATGCAGAACAAATTTTCGATCTTGATCCCAGGGCATTTTTAAACCTTGAAAATGGATCATTCGAAGGAACCTCTTCGGGAATAAAAGCAGGAGGTGGAGCCTCTTCTGCAAAAGAAGAAATTCTGGGACTAACATGTTTGGTGGCTGCTGGCCTATTACCTTTTCTGGCTAGTTGTGAAATTTTAACCTCAAGCTCGCAAATCCTTTTTTCCAAGGCCTCTACTTCGAAGAATTTTTCACCTTGAGCTAATTTTACAAGTTCGGTTTCCAATAAAATCTTGGAATGAAAAGAACTTTTTAGCCGCATCAGAACAGATTCTAGTCTTGTTACCGAATGAATTAAATGCTCAAGCTTAACAGATTGAATCTGCTGCAAAATATCGGCAACCTGTTCGTCAGGAATTGTAAGAACTCTATCTATTTTAGGGTCAATCTTGAGGACCATGCATCTTCTGAAATACTCCAGCAAGTCTTTGCCAATAGTTCCAGGTTCATAGCCCTTTGAAAAAAGGTTTCCCAAATCTTTAATTAAATTTGCCAGTTCGTTTTTAAAAACACTTTGAGCAATTCTGAACATTGCTGAATGACCTAGCCTTCTGGTCATCTCTAAAACAAATTCTGTTTCAATTTTCTCCCCGGTTGAGGAAGAAGAAATTTGATCTAACAGACTTAAAGCATCCCTAAAACCACCCTGAGCGCTTTCTGCTATTGCTGAAAGAGCCTCAGATTCAAAATCAGGAAAACTTCCGTCACCACTTTCTTTTTCCATTTTTATAATTTCTTCCAGGCGTTTTTTGATTACAACGCTAGAAACAGAATGAAAATCAAAACACTGACATCTCGAAATAATGGTAGCCGGAACCTTTTGTGGATCTGTTGTAGCCAGGATAAATAAAATATTTTCCGGCGGTTCCTCAAGAGTTTTAAGAAAAGCATTAAAAGCAGATCCAGAAAGCATATGAACTTCGTCAATAATATAAACCTTATACTTTCCTTCAACAGGCTTATACTTAACTTTTTCTCTCATCTGCCTGATATCTTCAACGCCATTGTTGCTGGCGGCGTCAATTTCGATGATATCCATAAAATTGAGTTCTTCAATTCTCTGGCAGTTATCACATTTGCCACAAGCATCAAGAAGCCCTTCATCTATTTTTACAGGCGCAACACAATTTAAGATCTTGGCTAATAGCCTGGCAGCTGAAGTTTTACCAGTACCGCGTGGCCCTGAAAACATGTAAGCATGGGATATACGACCAGTTGCAACAGCCGCCTGCAGAGTTTTTACAATGTGCTTCTGTCCAGAAAGATCAGCAAAAGTCTGTGGTCGATACTTTCGATACAGATTTTGCCTGGCTGGTAAACTCATTAAAAAAGAACTCCAGATGAAATTTCGGATTACTATTTGTAACCCTTTTTGAGAATAAAATCAAATTGGACTAAAACAAAAAAAACCCAGATTAGTGGGTTATAAGGCCGTGCACCTGCCCTCGAGCACGCGTCAATAGCCCGTGTCCTGAACTTTCCGCTCCGGACAGGCACTGCCACATCACCCGAGAGTTATCGCTTACCGTTGCTACCTTCCGGTCCTGGCGGAGTTCACGGACTCTCGCCGTGTGGAACCCATCCTTCTATACTTCATGAACAGGCCGGTACCACCAACTGAGCCCTCTGGCAGGGATTCGATCCGCCTAATGGGGATTTGCGGTTTATAGAGGACCCCAAGCCCTCCATCTAGCACGACAACGGAAAGGGCGGGATTCGAACCCGCGGTGGAGTTGCCCCCACGCACGCTTTCCAAGCGTGTGCCTTCGACCAACTCAGCCACCTTTCCAATAAAAGTGGAAATTCTACGGGAGGAAGCCCTCTCATAAAATTAATCGCGCCCGAGAGGACTCGAACCTCTGGCCCCCAGATCCGCAATCTGGTGCTCTATCCAAACTGAGCTACGGGCGCATTTGCCTCGGAGAGAGGGGGATTCGAACCCCCGGTACCAGTTACCCAGTACGACAGTTTAGCAAACTGTTGGTTTAAGCCACTCACCCATCTCTCCAAGATCGGCGGAGGAAGTAGGATTCGAACCCACGGATCTTTCGATCAACGGTTTTCAAGACCGCCGCTTTCGACCACTCAGCCATTCCTCCAGTGTGTTGTCTAAAATATCATATGTACAAGAGAAAATCAACAATTTATGCAAAAACAATGGAAATTTTTTGTAATTTTTTAGTTCAAAGGCTTTGGGTCTGAAGCAATCGCAGATTGATTCTGCTTTTTATCATTAATAGTGTAAATAACCAGTTCTTCAGGTTTAACCAATCCCAGCCTTTCTCTTGCTAGTCTCTCTATGCCTTCAGGTGTGGAAAGCATTTCTAAATTCTGTTTTAAATTTCTATTTTCACGTTCAAGTGATTCAATTTTTTCTTTAAGTTCAGCTTCTCTTTGAAGAAGATTCCTTATGTTGTTATATCTAACCAGATATGTAACTGAAAGTGCGATGCAAAAAACCACAGAGAGGATAAACATAATTTCTGTGGAGAATCTGACTCTTTTTCTTTTGGTTGTTTTCTTTTCTTCAGTCATTTTTTTGCTCTTACGCGTAAATTAATGGAGAATTCAAGCTAATAAATAAAAAGCCAGGCAGCTCTTTTAAAGCTGCCTGGCAATTCATTAGTCTGCTTTTTCTTCAGATGCAGGAATTCTAACAACAGATATTAGTTTGTCATCAGAATCCAGGGTGATTAGTTTAACACCGGATGCAGCTCTACCAGTATTTCTAACAGAGTCAGCATTCATTCTTACCACTTTACCTGAAGTAGTAACAATCATAAGTTCATCGCCTTCAAACATACGTTTAATAGCAAGAACATCACCAGTTTTATCCATAATCTTGAGATTAATAACGCCTTTACCGCCTCTATGAGTAACGCGATAATCATTTATATCAGTTTGTTTTCCATAACCTAGCTCAGAAACAGTGAGAATTTTACCATTATACAGGTTATGATCCTCAACTTCTCCTTCAACAGGCTCTGAATCAGCATCATTAGATGTTTCAACAACATCTTCTGCTATTTCCTGATTTTCTGGTGACTCAACAACTTCAACTTGAACGGCCTCGGCCATTACAACTTCCATATTTGAATCGGATTCGGCGTTTTCAATTTCTTCAGCAACCTGCCTGTCTGCTTCGGTAAGTTTACTGAAAACTTCCATACCAATGATTTCATCGTTTTTGTCGCGGAAAGTTATCGCTTTAACACCTCTAGCTGCTCTTCCCATAACCCTTACTTCGTCTTCACAGAATCTGATTGCATAACCTTTCTTAGTAGCAACAACAACCTGCTCGCCACCAAAAATTGGTTTAGCACTGACAAGTTCATCGCCGTCATCAAGGTTTATTGCAATAATTCCTTTAGCTTTTGGTCTTGAGAAAGCTTCAAGCATAACCATCTTACAAATGCCTTTTTTGGTAATCATAAATACGCGACGTACATCATCGAATTTTCTGATTGGCATTAATGCAGTAATAATTTCGTCTTCCTGCAACTGTAGTAGGTTAACAATGGCTCTTCCACTTGCCTGGCGGCCACCTTCAGGAATCTGATATCCCTTAATCCAATGAACCTTACCAATAGAAGTAAATACCATCAAGAAAGAGTGGGTTGTAGCAAGGAACATGCTTTCGATAACATCATCTTCCCTGACGCCCATCACCGAGCTGCCTTTTCCGCCTCTTCTGATTTGTCTGAATGCATCTGGAGACATTCTCTTAATGAAACCATTTTTGGTTACAGTAATAATAATATCTTCTTCCTGCATGAGATCTTCCATATCTATTCTTTCAGCTGAGGTTCTAGAAATTACCGATCTTCTATCATCGCCATATTTAGCCTGGATTTCTAAAAGCTCTTCTTTAATAATCTCACGAATTTTTTCATCAGATTCAAGAATACCTTTCAGTTTCTGGATCAAAGCCAATGTGTCATGATAATCAGCAACAATTTTGTCGCGTTCAAGACCAGTTAATCTATGAAGTCTCATCTCCAGAATAGCTTGAGCCTGTTTTTCGGAAAGCATGAACGTTTCCATCAGGCCATTCTTTGCTTCCAGTGCGTTTGGAGATTCTTTAATAAGTTGGATTACAGCATCAAGGTTATCAAGAGCTATAGTCAAACCTTCAAGAATATGAGCTTTTTCTTCTGCTTTTCTAAGTTGGAATTCTGTTCTTCTTCTAATGATTTCACGACAATGGTTCACGTAATGTTCCATTAAAGGCTTCAAGCCAAGAACATGCGGTCTATTGTCTATCAAAACAAGATTTATTACACCAAAGCTAGATTGCATCTGGGTGTGTCTGTAAAGCTGATTTAAAACTACGTCTGTATTAGTCCCTTTTCTAAGTTCAATACAAACTCTCATACCTTCGCGGCTGGATTCATCACGAAGATCGGTAATTCCATCAATTTTTTTATCCTTGATTAAATCCGCTATAGATTTAACAAGTCTAGCTTTATTAACCTGGTAAGGAAGCTCTTTAACAATGATTCTATCCTTACCTTTATTGAATTCTTCAATTTCTACAACAGATCTCATTACAACGCTACCGCGTCCAGTTCTGTATGCAGAGTCGATTCCGTCAGTTCCCATGATGATTGCACCTGTTGGGAAATCTGGGCCTGGAACTGATTCCATTAATTCTTCAATGGTAATTTCAGGGTTATCAATTAATCTAACGATTCCCTCAATTACTTCTCTTAAGTTGTGTGGTGGCATGTTTGTAGCCATACCAACCGCAATACCAGAAGAACCGTTTACCAGAAGATTTGGGAATTTGCTTGGAAGAACCAGAGGCTCGTTCAAAGAACCATCAAAGTTTGGCATCCAATCAACAGTTTCTTGATCCAAATCGCGGAGCAATTCTTCAGCAAGAGATTTAAGGCGAGCTTCTGTGTAACGCATTGCCGCAGCAGAATCGCCATCAATCGAACCGAAGTTTCCATGACCATCAATCAAAGGATATCTTAAACTGAAATCCTGGGCCATACGAACCATAGTGTCATAAACGGCAGAATCACCATGTGGATGATACTTACCCAAAACTTCCCCAACCGTTCTAGCGGATTTCACAAACGCTTTTTTGCTTGTGAATCCCTGATCAAACATTGCGTATAATACGCGTCTGTGAACAGGCTTTAATCCATCTCTAACGTCAGGAAGAGCTCTACCTACGATTACACTCATCGCATAATCAAGGTAAGATGATTTCATATCATCTTCAATGTTTACATAAGTTACGCCTGTAGGTGGCGGCGGTGGTGGCGGTGGAGATGCAGGAACTCCGCCATTTTCTTCCATTGGAAGATCATTATTGCTATCCATTAAGGCAACCTCTTATTCTATTTTTAAATATCAAGATTCTTAGCTTGCTTTGCATACTGAGTAATAAAGTTTCTTCTAGGTTCAACTTTGTCACCCATCAGCACAGAAAAGATTCTATCGGCTTCAGTTTCGTCATAAGCTTTAACTTGCTTAAGAATTCTAGTTTCTGGATTCATTGTTGTATCCCAGAGTTGGTCAGGGTTCATTTCACCAAGACCTTTATATCTCTGGATTGCAATCTTTTCTGAACCACCAAATTCTTCTTCAATAATTTTATCTTTTTCTCTTTCGGTGTAAGCATATCTTTCAGTTTTTCCTCTTTTGATCTTATAAAGAGGTGGTTGTCCGATATACAAATAACCATTTTCTATTAATTCCGGCATATAGCGATAAAAGAAAGTTAATAATAGAGTTCTGATATGCGATCCATCGACGTCGGCATCAGTCATGATAATAAGTTTGTGATATCTGGTCTTTTTGATATCAAAATCATCTTTACCAATGTTTGTACCTATTGCATTTACAAGATCTGAAATGGTTTCGCTGCCAATAACCTTGTCTAGTCGTGTTTTTTCAACGTTCAAGATTTTTCCGCGAAGTGGCAAAATAGCCTGAGTTCGTCGATCTCGGCCCTGCTTGGCAGAACCTCCCGCTGAGTCCCCTTCCACTATGAAAAGTTCGCTTTTTTCGGGATCTCTTTCAGAACAATCGGCCAATTTTCCTGGTAAAGAACCACCTTCGAGAGCAGTTTTACGTCTGGTAAGCTCTCTAGCTTTCTGAGCAGCCATTCTAGCTCTCATAGAAGTTAGAAGTTTATCCACTACAGGCTTTGCAATGTTAGGATTTAATTCAAAATACTCATCCAGGAAATCTGAAACAACAGAATCAACGATACCGCGAACTTCTGGGTTTCCAAGCTTGCCTTTAGTCTGGCCTTCGAACTGAGGTTCAGGAACACGAATGGACAAAACGCCAATGATTCCTTCTCTTGTATCTTCAGTGGTAAGCTTCACTTCTTTCTTAGCGTATTCTTTGCCAAGAAGCTGAGGATTCTTTTTAATATATTTATTGAAAGTTTTTGTCAGAGCTGATCTGAAACCAGCAACATGAGTTCCGCCATCAATAGTATTAATATTGTTTACGAAACCATAAAACTGCTCAGCATATCCATCGTTATAGGAAAGAGCTAATTCTATTTCCATTCCATCTCTTTCGGTCTGGCAATAAATAACTTCCCTGAATATTGGATTCTTGGTTTCATTCAAAAATTCAACAAAACTGGCAATTCCTCCAGCATACTCAAAAAGATGACACTTTTGGGCAGCTTTCTGTCTCAGAACAATTTTAACCCCTTTATTAAGGAAAGCTAATTCTCTAAGTCGCTTGGAAAGAATGTCAAAGCTGAATTCAGTTGATTCAAAAATTTCGGCATCTGGTTTGAAACGGATCTTAGTTCCACTTCTGTCAGCGCCTTCTGTTCGAGTCATTTCACTAACAGCTTCGCCTCGTTGGAAAGATTGCTGGAAAACTCCACCGTCTTTCCACACGGTAACTTCAAGCCATTCAGAAAGAGCGTTAACAACAGAGATACCAACTCCATGTAACCCGCCGCTATATTTATAGCTTTTCTTATCAAATTTACCGCCAGAGTGAAGAACTGTCATCAATACTTCAAGAGCTGGTTTTCCAGTAGCTTCATGGATATCTACAGGAATACCGCGGCCATCATCAAGGATTGAAATAGAACCATCATCATGCAAACTTACATGAATGGAACTGGCTGCGCCGGCAAGAGCTTCATCAATACTGTTGTCAACTACTTCCCAGACAAGATGATGTAAGCCTGTGACACCAGTACCACCGATGTACATGCCAGGACGTTTTCTTACTGCTTCGAGTCCTTCAAGAACCTTAATGTTTGCTGCTGAATAATCTTCTGTTTGTTCAGACTCTTCAGCGACAACTTGCGATTCTACGGGAACTTCGTTTTCTTCAGGTTGCTCCAGGTTGTCCTGTTGCAATTCCAAAGGGTTTTCAATTTCGGTCATCGCGTTAACTCCTTAGATTTCACCGGACTTTTACCGGTAATAGGAACTTTTTTTCCAGTCTTTTTTAAATAAGCTGCATTCTGAAAGTGGTGGCAAATTCCTCTGTGAGCAAGTGCTTCAGAGGAAATAGTTGAAGCAATCCACTTCCCTTCAGTGGTTAGAATAGCAGCTCTGGCGTCTACCCTCATATAAGCGGGCATACTGGCCAAAATTCTTTTCTTACTTTCTTCATCTATCGTTTCAAGATTCATAATTGCTTCGCAATGATGAAAATCGATAAATTCATTATTTCCAATGTGTATGAGCATTAAACTTCAGCTCCTGAGATTTTTAAAAACTCCAGCCATCTTATATCCAAAATCTGGCTATCGGTTAAATTATCTGGGTCTACTTCTGCAGGGCTACATCCAGCATCCAAAACTACGGCTTTAACTATTTCTTTTTTCATTTCTGAGGCTGTTTTGGCATCAAAAGCAGCTGAAATCTGCAAAGCATAAATTTCAATCTGATCTAAACAATCATCCAACAATTCTGTCTTGATAAGATCAAATTCTACTTTTCTAAGATCGGGTAAAAACCTTTTTGCTTCGTCAAAATTAATCCATGGCTGATCCAGAACCATACTTCTAGTTTTGATAAGAGTCTCTTTTGAGTCATTATGAATGCAAACAGCACAAATTCCATCAGGAAGTTTTGTCATGTTTGCGCTGCATTTTTGACACATCATAAATCCTTGTTCTTTTAAACCTTTAACTCTTGCACTTAACTTTTTCTGACAAGAATTAATCTTTTTTAATAAATCAGTATCTGCTATTTCAGGAAGCTTAATATCCTCTTCCTTTGTCCAGTCTGGCCAGTTAATATAATCAGGTAGAAGACTAAGTTCTTCTGGTAGCTTGCCCACCCTTCCCTGAATATCTTTAATATTCATTTCAGGAAACTTTTTCTGAAGTTTTTTAAGCAATTCATGTTTTAAAAAAACAAGAGTCTGCATCCACTGACTATCAGAAACAGCTAATGTAAGCCTTCCCTGGTAAAGTCTGGTGGGGCATGTTTTGCTTGCCAGCTGAATTCCAGCTATTTCTCTCCATGAATGAACAAGCTTTCCAAGAACAACCATTTCTTTGCCAGAAAGAATAAAACGAGTTTGGGAACCACTGTCACCCTGCTTGTAACTCTTTTCCCTGATCTGTGTTAAAGCCTTAACCAGAGTATTTTTTACATAAGCGATTTTTGGTTTACGTTTTGTTTGTTTCCTGGCTACCATTCTTATCTATAACTACCTGTCTCTATAGAGAGTAAACGTTTTTGGATTAATCCGGCTTTAATAGCCTGTTTGGCTAAAAAAGACAAAATCAACCACTCCATATTATAATGGGGTGAATTATTTTAACTTAAAACAGTTAATTTTTCAAGTGATTATGCAGTTTTCAGCCTTATTTCAGGCAAAAAAAGAATTCCCTCCGGAAATAAAAATTATTATCCAGAGGGAATTTGCTTTTTTATAGGGACTATTGCTTTTCTGGGTCTACAAATCTTTTTACTCTTTCAAATTCATCTGCAAAAAATTTATCTTTTTTAATCTTTCCATTTATTTTATCGCACGAATGCATAACAGTTGTATGATCCCTTCCGCCAAATTTATCGCCAATCTGGTTCAATGAGGAATCAGTAAACAACTGACATAACTTCATAGCAATCTGTCTTGGTAAAACCAGATTCTGAGATCTTCTTTTACCAACCATTTCATCTACAGATATTTCATAAAACTCAGCAACTCTTTGTTGAATCCATGAAATATTAATCTTCCCGGGTCCTGAGTCGCGAAGAAAATCTTTTAAGACCTGATCAATCAAATCTTTTGAGACTTTCTTACCAACAACCCCTGCGTAGGCCAAAACGCTGTTAAAAGCGCCTTCTAAGGCTCGTATGTTAGACTTTACACCCTGGGCAAGATACAAAATAACTTCATCTGTAACATCAACCATTGATTCACTAGCGCATCGTTTCAAAATAGCTGCTCTGGTTTCAAGGTCTGGAGGCTGTATATCAACAACAACTCCCATTGCAAATCTTGATGCCAACCTTTCTTCAAGTTTTTTGATCTTTTCTGGTGGAGCATCTGAAGTTAATACAATCTGCTTTTTTTGTTGAAAGAGTTCATTAAAAGTGTGAAAAAACTCTTCCTGGGTTTGCTCTTTTCCCGCAAAAAATTGAACATCATCAATAAGTAGAAGGTCTTTCTTTCGATATTTGGATCTGAAAGCTTCAGACTTCTTATCTTTTAAACAGTCTATGAATTCATTTGTAAAGGTTTCTGATGATAGATATGCTACTTTTGTTTTAGGATTCTTTTTTATGACTTCCTGGCCTATAGCTTGCATAAGGTGAGTTTTACCGAGACCAACTCCACCGTATATAAATACAGGGTTATGCAATTTTCCAGGGTTTTGTGTTACAGCCTGACATATAGCATGAGCAAATTGATTGCTTTTGCCAACAACGAAAGAATCAAATGAATATTTAGAATTAAACATTCCTTCATATTTTGAAGGCATATCTTTCCCTGAATTAGCAACAATTGGCTCTGCAGTCTGCATTTGTGGTAATCCAGGTTGAACAGGTTTGTTAGCCAATTCATTATTAGAAAAAGACGGAGAATTTTTAGACCTGGTTACAAATCTAAATTTCAAAGAGGGGTCTTCTTTTCCTAATATTCCAGAAATCATTCCACTGAATCTTTTTACAGCATAATCCCGACAAAAGTCGTTTAATGCTTCAAGAACAAAACAGTTCTCTTCGATTCCAGCGGGTTTTATTGAATCAAAAAAGACTTTAGCGCTAGCCTTTTGATTGTCGTTAGCCTCTACTTCAGCTGTTATTTTATCCCAAAGTGTTTCAATAGAAGAAATCATGTACAACAACCCCTGAATTATCTTTGTACAAATAAACAAAACTCTCGATGTACACAAAAAGCGAAAAACAAGCGGGGAGTTTGTGTTTTTTTGATGGCTCAATCATAGCAGGAAAATCCTTTGTGCGCAAGGAAATTAACAATCAAAGTAATGATAATAGAGTGTAAAACTTGTGGAAACTATGTTGAAAATCTGTTGAAAAATAATGAGCGTTAAAAGTGTGTCTAAAAAGTGCAAAACCTAAATACCTTTTAAACAAGTTTTTCCACGATTCCAAAACCTCATTGGAAAGTCTATTGACTACCTTTTCCACTTTTCCACCGTCACTAATAATAATATTACTAAAATTTATAAATAAATTATGTACACAATTTAGTATAGCAATGTGCAAAACCCAACATTCGCGAACAAAGACAAACAAACATTAAACATCTGAAAACAACATTTAGGAATATGTTTTATAGTTTATCATTGTTTGTTGTTGACCCTTTAAATTTCTATTTGGTATACTGCACCGATTTAAAAATTAAGGGGCAAATCAATGTCAAAACCCAAAGCAACGGAAATTAAGGCTGATAAGAAAAAAGCACTTGATCAGGTTATAGATATAATACAGTTTATGGGCGAAAATAAGCTAGCTGAAATAGATCTTGAAACAGCAGATATGAAGCTTTCTTTGAAAAAAAATTCCCCCCAGAATTTTGTAGCAGCTCCATCTCCGGTTTTTCATGCTGCTCCAATTCAAGCAACACCTGTAAACCCGTCAAATAGTCCTAAACCAGCTTCTCCAAAGGTTGAAACTCCAGCAACTACAAATTATCATCAGGTAATTTCTCCTATGGCTGGAACTTTTTATCGTTCACCATCACCGACTTCTGATCCTTTTTGTAAAGAGGGAGCAGATGTAACAGAAGGGCAGACGGTATGTATCGTTGAAGCTATGAAAATGATGAACGAAATAAAAGCTGACAAGGGTGGCAAGATTGTAAAAATTCTTGTTGAAAACGGCAAGCCAGTTGAAAAAGGAACTGTTTTGCTCCACGTAGATCTTGGAAACTAAATTATATTATGAAATTTGATCTTATTGTTATTGGTGGCGGCCCTGGTGGATATCCACTTGCACTTCGGATGGCTGGAAAAGGCTTAAAAGTTGCATTAGTAGATAAAGAAAGTGAATTGGGTGGAACCTGTTTAAATTGGGGATGTATTCCCACTAAAGCGCTGTTAGCTTCTGCCAAGGGTTTTCATTTTTTGAAATCCGCTGATAGCTTTGGGTTGTCACTGATAGAACCTGGATTTGACTGGTTGAAAATCCAGGAAAGAAAAGATCAAATAGTCTCAAAACTTCGTCTTGGTATTTCTGGATTGCTAAAAAAAGCTGGCGTAACAGTATTTTACGGCGCAGCAAAAGTCTTTTCCGGTAAAAAAGTTGTAATCGATGATAAAGAAAAGTCAGAAATTACTGGTGACAAAATTTGTCTGGCAGTTGGTTCTGTTCCTGCTGCTCCGAACGTTTTTCCATCAAATCGTGAAATTTTTTGGACCAGTGACGAAGCCTTACATACAAAATCTATTCCGGGAAAACTTCTCGTTATAGGCGGCGGCGTTATTGGTATGGAGCTAGGACAGGTGTTTAATGAGTTTGGCTCTCAAGTCACCGTTGTAGAAATGCTGCCCCAGATATTAAACGGTTTAGATAGTGCTACTGCGAAAAGGTTGCTCCCGGTTTTTAAAAAAGCGGGAATGACCATTATGACTGGGAAAAAAGTGGAAAAGCTTGTTGAAAAAGATAATAAAGCTATAGCTACGATCGATAACACTGATTATGAATTCGACAAGGTTCTTATCGCTGTTGGCAGAAGAGTTAATCACAGTTTTTGCGAAGATACGGATCTAAACCTTGAGTTTGAAAATGGATTTGTAAAGGTTGATGAAAATTACGAATCAAGCGAATCTGGAATTTTTGCTATAGGCGACGCTATTAAAGGACCTATGTTAGCTCACAAAGCATCTTATGATGCAATGATTCTTTCTAAGCAATTATCAGGAGAAAGTATTAAAGCTAATTATTCTGCGGTTCCTTCATGTGTTTACACTTACCCTGAAATAGCCTGGGTTGGCAAGAGTGAAGACCAGTTAAAAGCTGAAGGTGTTTCTTATAAAACAGGTCGAAGTATGTTTGCTTCAAATGGCAAAGCTTTAACTGCTGGCGAAGGCGAAGGTCAAATTAAAACTTTTGCCGATGATTCAGGAGAAGTTCTTGGATCTGTTATCTGGGGGCCAGAAGCTAGTAATATGATTGTTGAAGCGACCACAATGCTAAAACTTGGAATTTCCGCAAAAGAATTTTCTCAGGTTATTCATGGTCACCCCACACTTTCAGAAGCTTTTCTTGAATCGGTTGAAAGCTTAACCGGTGAAGGCGCTCACGGCTGAAATGAAAAGTGTTGGATTCTTAAATCTTCCAGGTTGGCAAGGCGAGCTACAGAAAATTTTGACCAAAAATTCTCTGGAAAGTATTTTGAGAGCTCCAGTTGCTGGTTCGGAAAATGTTGAATATCCATGGGCAGCACTTGAAACGGAAGAATTTTTATCAGCAGTCGAAACTGGAATTCATTTTGCGGGCGGTTCAGCAGTAAAAAGCTGGACAAAAAAGGTAATTACTACTGACTCAAGTGTAGCTTCTGACAGAATTTTAAAAGGTTTATTTAACTCTACTTATTTTTATGGAGCCATTGGCGGAACCTTTTCCTTTTTTAAAATGCTTGGAGAGGATTTTTCATCTCCGGGAATAAAAAGAATAATCGTTCAGAATGATGCTGTTTCCGGATACGTTCTTTCAAGGGTAGAAAAATTTGGAAAAACTATTGAAGAAGCTACCCATGAAGCACAGTGGGATGGCATTGCTACTGAAAATCCTAACCCGCATCTTCATGGAATGGTAACTAGAAACAGACTTTCACTGCAAATGGCTGAAGCTTTTAATGTGTTTACAGCTCCAGAGAATATTTTTTGTGAAGGAATCAGTACACTGAGTCCTGAAGATGTTTTAATCAGCAAAGAGTTAAATTGTTCTATCCGGTTATTGGGAATTGGTGAAATAGAAGATGGCGAGATCAAAGCATGTGTCGGGCCTTGTATTATTCCTGACAAATACTTTCTTGCTCAGGCCAGAGGCGGATCTGAGATAATCTATGCTCAGGATGTAAACGGTGGCTCGCAGGTTTTTGCCTGTCCAGGAACCTCTAATGAACAGATTATTAGAGGAGTATTGTCTGATCTATTTTCTGCCGAATGTAAAAAGAAGAAACCGATAGTGCTTCAAAGCCGTTGTTCATCTATTCCGGGGAAATTTTATATTAGAATTTCCTTAGTTAATCTTGCAGATACTTTATCCCAGATTTGTGGAATTTTTGTGGAAAACTCAATAGAAATTGAATCTATTTTTCAGGATTTTAAAAAGCTTGTTTCACGAGAAACCGATGATTCAGAGCTCGAAGCGGTACTCTTTACCGGTGAAACAAGCAACGAAAAGATTGCTGATGTTTGCCGAATCATAGGCGAAAAAGCAAGATTGGCTACTGTTAAATCTTGCTTTAGATTCATTCGGTAATTTCAATGTTTTTAAACGGCGATGTCTTAGTTCAAAAATTCGGCGGTTCTTCTATGGCCTCCGTAGATAGAATCAGAAGAGTTGCTCAAAGAGTTGCAGACAAAGCTTCACGCGGGCATCGAGTGGTAGTTGTGGTTTCTGCCATGGGGGACACTACAGACGACTTGATCGGCTTGATGGAAAAAGTTTCAATTGATCCAAACAGGCGAGAGTTGGATCAAATGATGGCTACCGGAGAGATGGTTAGTTCAGCCTTAGCCGCTGCGACACTACAATCTATGGGGGTCAGAGCCAGATCTTTTAATGCTTTTAATCTGCATTTGCTTTCCGGACTGGAAAACGGGGAATATAACATTCAACAAATTGGTCGGTTAAATAATCTGGCTAGATTTCTGGAACCTGGATCTGTGGCTGTTGTTGCTGGTTTTCAGGGAATAACCGGAGAAGGTGATTTAACAACTCTTGGTCGTGGCGGTTCAGATCTTACTGCAGTTGTATTAGCCAGAGAGCTTGGGCAAAAGGTTTGTGAGAAATACACTGACGAAGATGGGGTTTACACTGCAGATCCTCGCCATGTCCCGCAGGCAAGAAAAGTTTGGCATTTAAATTACGACGAAATGAAAACTCTTGCTTTATACGGCAATGGAATTCTTCATCCGAGAGCAATTTGTTGTGCCAAAGAGTCTGAAATAAGAATTCATGTGAGATCAAGTTTTACCAAAGCAGAGGGAAGTGTTATAGGGCCAACAGGCGATTCAAGTGTTCCGGTTAAAAGTATTGCTGTTCAATCAAAAAATGTTATTTCTCGAATCGAAGGGGTTAGAAAACTACATCCTGTTTTTTGGAGCGAATTAGACTCCTCAGGAATTAAAGTTTTGCTTAGAGAATGGAAAGAATACAATCAAAACCAGGGAAGTTTAAGATTAGGCTTTTCCAGAGATGAAGCTTTTTCTGCCATCCCATTTTGTTGGGACCAGGCTGTTAAACTTGAGGCTGACGAAGTTGAAAATTTTTCCAATGTTAATACTATATCCATAGTTGGTGATGGCATAGCCACCAACTTAAATCTTGTTAAAAAATTTCTTAAAAAACTTAATGAGGAAAAGATTTTTCCTATAATCGTCGACCACCACGGAATAAGGCTAAGCCTATCTGTGGAAAATCCTGATTCCAATCGGGCTTTAAAAGCTTTGCACGACTTAATTTCATTTGAGTGATTTTTTCCTTCATATCTGATCCATATACGCCGATATAAGGGAGACGGAAGCTTCAAAAGGAGCTTCAAATTCCTTAAAAAACGGGTAAACAATTGGGTCTCCAGACCATAAAGAGCAAACGAATCTATAGAGCATTTCTGTGCTTGATGGCCATCAATTTTTTTGTTGGTTCAGTTTTTCCTGCACATGCTTTTGACGTTCCTTCAATAGACGCGCAAAAATTTCCTGTTGAGGTCTATGGAGATTACCTTGAGTATAGAACTAAGGACGAACAGGTTATTACCAAAGGCAAGGCTTATATTTCATATAAAGATATGAAAATAAGTGCTGAAAATATCCAGGCCAACACAAAAACTGAAGATATTTTTGCCCAGGGAAATGTGGATTTTTGGAAAGGCTTTGACCAGACCAAGGGCGATTTCATGGTTTACAATATGCGCACTGGCGAAGGCTGGATGAGAGATGCGGCAATTATTAAAAACCGAAACTTTTTTAAAGCTAAAGATGTTTATGTTAGCCCCAGATACAGCATTGCCCATGAAATTTTGCAAACAACCTGTGAAAATTTTGATCATCCGCACTATCGTATAACAGCTGAATCTATCGAAACTTATCCTGGCAAATCAATGACCATGGAAGGCTTAAGAGTGAAGTGGAAGGGAAAATCTCTCTATCACAAGGCCAAGGAATATTCTTCTTTCCAGAAAAAAGAGAAATTTTTCAATACCAGACAGGGTCTTTCTCAGATTGATGGAATGTATTTTAAATTCACTACTGATCTTATGGTAAATCAAAGCATTAACGGGCGTTTTAGTGCCGACTATTTTGAAAAACGTGGTAATGCTATTGGTTTTAACGGAACCTGGAACTCAGAAAGAAGTGGAAACGGTTCTATCTATTTTTACAATTTAAATGAAACAAAACGTGGACATAACAACCTACAGGTTAATTTGACCCACAGTCACCGTTTTCAAGGTGGGGAAACTTTAAATACCAGCTTGAACTATACCGGTGATAAATATACTGGCCAACCTGAAAACAAGGACTTAACAGTTCAAGTTAACTATAGGCCAGTCCTTAAGTTTATGACCATGAGTGTAACTGCCAATAAATTTTATGACCTTGATGGCGATGATTACACTCTTGATAACGGTTACCAGCTTTTAAACCGATTGCCTGAACTGAATTTCAGTTTTCCGGCATATACCTTTCCTGTTTTACCTTTAACCATGAATTTCTCTGGTATGTATGGCCGTTATGAAGAAGGCGCATTGAATGATAAAAAAGATACCGAGAAAAAGGACTTCAGATTTAGTTTCACTGTTCCAACAGTTCAAGTTCACCCAAGATTTAGTCTTACTCCTTCATACAATTTCCAGAAGAGTTTTTACTCAGGCGGAATAGAACGAGAAAATGGAACAACTATGGTTCGAGCCAACCATAAATTCTCAAAAATGGCTAATATGGAATTTAACTACAACATTTCTACCTCGAAAGGTAAATCTCCTTTCCAGTTTGATTCATTTACTTCGACTGATATTCTCTCAACCAGATTGAGATTTGCTGAGAATTCATGGTCTTTTAATCCTATTAACTTCAATTACAACAGAGTTTCAAGTCGATTAGAGCAGGTTTACTGGGATTTTTCGAGAAGATCCAGACCTGATGCCTACAGAAATTGGGAATTCTTTGTTCGACGTGACTATGTTCCAGATCCAGTAGCTTTTTCAAAAATGGATCTTACCAAGCTAACTCCCGGTAACCTCAATATGAGATACCGAATGTCTTCAAATTTATGGTCTTTTGATACAAGCGTTACTTATCCACACGAGTATGGAAGAATCACCGATACCTCTTTCAATTATCGAGCAGTTATCAGACCTTTGTGGGCAGTAACTACAAGTGGTCACTACAGTCATTTAAACAAAAAATTCAGCCCTCTAACTATAGGTATTACAAGAGATTTGCATTGTTGGGAAGCAAGAGCTGAATACAATCATGAGCGAAAAGAATTCTGGCTTGAATTTTATCTGAAAGCCTATCCAAGTGATACAGGGCGATTTAGATACGGAGCCGATAACAATAAACTAGAGGCTAAACTTGCCGCTTACGACCAGCTAACAGACAGATATGAAGGCCTTGGTTATTGATAATCAGGGTTGAATATTGGTCCTCAGCTGTGTATTATTAGGCAACCCGCCATACAGGAGGACAGTTTTATGAAAATTTTTGCTGGTTCTGATCACGGCGGTCTTGCCCTTAAAAAGTTTCTCATTAAAAATTTAATAGAAGCTGGTCATGAAGTTGAAGACCTGGGTACAGACACTAATGATTCATGCGATTACCCCGATTATGCACATGCTGTTGCTGAGAAAATTTTAAAAACCCCTGGTTCTAAAGGGCTTTTAACATGTGGTTCAGGAATTGGGATTTCAATAGCAGCTAACCGTCACAAAGGAATAAGAGCAGCTCTTTGCCACAACAGCCTTGAAGCAAAACTTTCTCGCCAGCACAACGATGCAAACATTGTTGTAATGGGGGGAAGATTTATCGGAGAAGCTCTAGCACTAGATATTATGGAAGCTTTTCTTGCAAATGATTTTGAGGGCGGTCGCCACGAAACAAGAGTCAAGAAAATCGAGATTACTGAATAGATCGGAGTAAAAATGTCAAAAGTAACTGTTGTTGATCACCCGCTTGTCAAACACAAAATCACTCTTTTGAGGTCTAAACATACAGATACTCAAAGATTTAGAGATTTAATGCAGGAACTTTCACTTCTGCTTGCTTATGAATCAACCAGAAGTATTCCATTAGAAGAAACCACCTGCGAGACACCTCTGATGGAAACAAAAGGACATTTGATTTCTACTCAGACAATCGCAATAGTTCCAATTTTAAGAGCTGGGCTAGGAATGGTTGATGGATTGATGAAATTTATTCCCATGGCAAAAGTTGGCCATGTTGGATTGTATAGAGATCACGACACATTAGAACCAATTGAGTATTACTCAAAATTTCCTCAAAAAATGGAAACAATGGAAGTTTTTGTTGTAGACCCGATGCTCGCAACTGGCGGATCTGTAGCTAAAGCCATTGAGATTGTTAAAGATTCAGGGGCAAAAAATATTAAATTTTTATGCGTCGTTTCCTGTCCTGAAGGTATTGCCTGTTTGCAAAAAGCACATCCTGACGTAGACATTTTTACTTGTGTAATTGATGAAAAATTGAATGAGCTTGGCTATATTCTTCCTGGTCTTGGAGATGCTGGAGATAGATTATATGGAACAAAATAACGTGAAAAATGAACCCAAAAGACCTAGCTGGGATCAGTATTTTTTAAAGATTTCCAAGTTAGTAGCTGAGCGTTCGACTTGTATGAGAAGGCAAGTTGGTGCTGTCATTACAAAGGAAAATCGAATTCTTGCAACCGGATACAACGGTGCGCCTAATAATGTCACCCACTGTTTCAAACGCCCGGGCGGCTGTTTGCGCGAAGCTAGAAATATTCCTTCAGGACAAAGACAGGAATTATGCATTGGTTTGCACGCAGAACAGAATGCTATTCTCCAGGCTGCAGCTTTTGGTGTATCATTAAAGGGAAGCGATGTTTATTGCACACACCAGCCATGTGTAACATGCGGAAAAATGCTAATAAATGCAGGAATCAAACGAATTGTATTTTTGGGGTCTTATCCAGATGAGTTATCACTGGAGATTCTAAAAGAAGCAGGTATTATACTCGAAAGGATTGATCTCGAATAACTCATGTCAAAGATCATAATCAACGGCGGAAAACCACTTTCAGGAACAGTAAGTATCGGAGGAGCAAAAAACGCTGCTTTGCCGATAATGGCAGCTACTATTTTATGCTCAGAGCCAGTTGTTTTATCAAATATTCCAGATTTGAACGACGTTAGAACAATGATTAAAGTTCTGGAAGCTCTAGGTGTAAAGTGTGAAAAACTGAAGGATGGAGTCTATAGATTTGACCCTTCTGCCGGAGTTACAGAAGAAGCCCCATATGAATTTGTTAAAGACATGCGAGCCAGCTTTTTTGTAATGGGTCCGTTGCTTGCTAAATTAAGAAAAGCAAGGGTTCCACTCCCTGGCGGATGTGCTATTGGTGTAAGACCTGTAAATATTCACTTAAAAGGATTTGAAGCACTTGGAGCTGAAGTTTCAATTGATGGCGGATGTGCCGTTGCTGTCGCTGACAAACTTGTTGGCAATAAGATAATGCTGGACTTTCCTTCGGTCGGGGCTACAGAAAACCTTATGATGGCCGCGACTCTGGCAGAAGGCACTACAATTATTGAAAATGTAGCTCAGGAACCTGAAATCGTTGATCTCGCTAACTTTCTAAAATCAATGGGTGCTGAGATTGAAGGTGCCGGAAGCCCATGTATTACTGTTTATGGTGTTGAGAAACTTACCAGCAGTGAGTATTCTGTCATTCCAGATAGAATTGATGCGGGAACTTTCCTGGTTCTGGGTGCTATCAGTGGCGGCCCGATCGAAGTTCAGGATTGTGAACCAGATCATCAGCATGCCCTATTAAACAAGCTTTCAGCAATGGGTGCCAAATTTGAGATTGAAAAAAGAAAAATAACTGTTTCTGCTCCAGCTCGCTTGAAAGCTGCTGAAGTTAAAACTCTTCCATTTCCAGGGTTTCCTACAGATATGCAAGCTCAGTTAATGGTAGCAATGTGCGTTGCTGATGGTACTTCATTTATAAGTGAAACCATATTTGAAAATAGATTTATGCATGTTTCTGAAATAGCGAGAATGGGTGCCAAAATAAAAATCCACGACAGAACAGCTGTTATTGATGGAGTAGAAAAGCTTCATGGAGCGCCTGTTTCTGCAACAGATCTACGCGCAGGAGCAGCAATGGTGTTAGCTGGTCTGGTTGCTGATGGCACTACAGAAATCAGTAAGACTTTCCATATTGATCGAGGGTATGAAAACCTTGTCGGTCGTTTGATTAAACTTGGCGCAGATATACAACGAATTGAAGACCCTGAAATAGATGAATAAGAGCGGAGGTTGCTAATGCCGGAAGCCGTAAAATACCAGGAATTGATTAACGGACTTTCCAGTTCTAATAGAGAGGAAAAGATTTTATCTATTAAGGCTATGAGCCTTATTAAAGTGCCTGAGCATGCGGATCTTCTCGCCGATTTGCTCTCATCGCCAGATGAGGAAATTGTAGAGCAGGTTATTTTGGCACTCGGAAAAATTGGTAACCCTGGCTCTGTTAAATACATCCTTGAGTTTATACTTGGGGATAAAGGAAAGCTCGCGGATGTTGCTTTTAACGTCCTGAGTAGTTTCTACATTGCCTCAGCAGTTGATGTTGTAATTAAAGCAGCTGGGAGCGATCAGCCTGTAGAAATCAGAGAAAAGATTATCAAACTTCTGTTGCCATATGAAGAAGTTAGAGTTTCAGCCCTTATGAGTGAGATTCTTGGACAAACCCAGGATCCCAGAATCCTGACTCTTGCCATAGGCTATTTTATTTCTTTCCCTTCAACTGAAAGACATTCTGTTTTAAAAGTTTTGTCGAATAGTGGACAATGGGAGATCTCTCTGGCCGCCAATATCGCTTTATCAAGGCTTAAAGATGAGGGTGCGTTTACTCAAATCCGTAGACTTGTTAAATCTCCAAACTCAGAAGTCAGGCAGATTATCGTCGATTCAATAAATAAATACCCATTAATTGAAGACAGAAAAATATACCAAAGTTTATTTGAAGATCAGAAAACGGTTATTCGTAAAAAAGCTCTCAAAGGCCTAAACATGTTTGGCGCTGATGAAAGAATAAAGATTTTAAAAGACTGGTTAAACCGTGAAACTGATGGAACACTTAAGCTCGCGCTTCTTGAAAGAGCGGCAAAAGAAAATTCTTCATTATTTTATGATGAGTTTATCGGAATTCTTTCTGATTCTGGTTCAAAAAATAAATCACTGGCTGTAGATGCTCTTTCAGGTATGTCTGAGCGTGTTGTGGACAGAATATTAATCGACTTTGATAGAATGGCCCTCGTTGTCCGTGAGCAGATGGTTCTTGTTTTAGGCAATATAGGTGGAAACAAGGTAATTCAGACTATCAAAGATTGTTTAAAAGCTAAAGAGCGTTGGCTGAAGATCAATTCGATTGAGGCTTCTGTAGCTTTGAATAATGAAGAACTTCTGCCTGATCTGGTAGCCTTATTATCTAACAAGGATACTGATCCCTGGGTTAAAGCAACCCTTGTTACGGCTTTGGGAAGGCTCAAAGCTTACGACTGCTCCGATCTTATTGCAAAGCAGCTTGACGCCTCTGATGCTCGCGTAAGAGCAAATGCCATCGAAGCCCTTTCCATGCTTGAGTGGGAAAATTTGAATAATGAATCTATGAGGCTTTTAAAAGACAGAAACGACAGAGTTCGCGTGAATGCGGCGATTGCCTTGTGGAAATGTGGAAACATGGAAGTATTTTCCGAGCTGGAAAAGATGTCAGGTGATAAGAGTAAGTGGGTTAGATCTTCAGCTGTTTACGCCCTTGGTAAACTTAATGATAGAGAAGAGGGCTTACCTATATTACTTAAGATGCTTTCTGATACTGAGGATGTTGTGTATTTGAATACTATGGAAGCTATGGCTGAATCAGGCGATATGCGAGTAATGGTGCCTTTGTTAAAAGAGGCTGGTTCAAAAAGGATTCCCGCTGAAGTATATGATCGAATATTAAAGAAGTTTTCAGTCAAACTTATCGAATAAAATGATTCTTGAAAAAATGCAGACCCCATGGATAACCCTAGGTTTTTCGGGGGTCTGTTTGCTTTTATTTGTTATAACAGGTTATTTGTCTAACTTTTTTAAAGTTGACCTGTTTGTTTTGTACAAATTCGGGGCTTTTTATGGGCCGGCTTTTTTTGACGGTGAGCTCTATAGAGCTGTAACAAACAGTTTTCTCCATAACGATTTGATGCATTTTCTTATGAATATGCTTTTCTTGTATGTACTTGGAAATGAAGTTGAAAACCGATTAAAAAGAGCAGAGTTCTTTGGTTTGATATTAGCTTCAATTGGTGGAACTGTTTTAGCTGAAATGTATTTTTCCCCATTCAAGGTTTCCGTTGGGGCTTCCGGGGTAATTTTTGGGTTAGCCGGGGCAATGCTTTTTTTGATTTTCTTTCGATTTGATGAGCCTGTTTCATTACGACTGAAAAACTTGTTTGCTCTTATAATTGCTGTCTGGGTTTGTGACCAGGAGTTTTACAAAGGATTTAATGCGGTTGCTGAGCTTAGTATTATTCCTCAGGATGTTTCTCACTCAGGGCATCTTGGCGGTGCAATCGGCGGTTCAATATTTTGTTTATGGACATTGCTCTGGAAAAATTTAGAGCTTAAATTGGCCTGGAAAAAGGCTGGAAAAGTTTTTTATGGATTTCCATTAACCGTTTTTTTTATTGTGTTTTTAGGTCTGTTTGTTTCATTGCGAGGAACTGTGCGAACAGAATTACCTGTTTTTGAAATAAACCATTTTGATGGAAAAGCTCTAGAAGCGGCTATAAATAAGACTAAAGAGCTCCAGATAAAGTTTCCGGAAAAATATGAAACTTACACTTTATTGGCTTATGCGTATTGGAGAAGTGAAAGGGTTGCTTCTGCTACCTTTCAAATCGAGCATGCCATGAAAATGAATCCAGGAAATAGTTTGGTGCGATTTTTTAAGCTGATGATTGATTTTTCGACGGAAAAATATTCAGATGTTTGCAAGCTCTGTCCGGAATTTTTAGATAAAAAGTATCCTTTTGAGGCAGCAATTTTGCCCGTATATGCCGAATCGCTACTTTATGAAAAACGGTTTGTGGAGTCAGAAACTTATTTTATAAGGGCTTTTGAGCTAGATAGCATTCGCAAAAGCATGGTTGATAAACTTGAGCGTATTTCTAATGCAACTGAAACCACTAATTTAGATGTTGCAAGCTTCTCCAGGCATTTATTTGAAAGGTTCAAACCACAAATTAAGAATTAGCTATTTTTGTCTTAGAACATAAGCTTCAATACTTTGAGTTTTACCTTTTACGCTACTGATTGGGAGCTTTTCAGAAATGCAGTTTTCGGGAAGGCTATTAACCAGGTTACCGCTTATTACGATCTCAGCATTTTCCAGCTTTAGAGCTTCTGTGGCTAGTCTGGCTGCAAGATTTACCGGGTCTCCTACAACTGTGTGAGAAAGCCTTGCTTTCTCGGCCCCCATTACTCCCGAAATAGTTATCCCTGAGTTAACACCAATTGAAACTTCAAGATTGTAAAGTTTTTGCATTTGATTTTTGATCATTATTGCAGCTTCAATGGGGTTTTGTGACAGTTCCTTGTCAGTTGGATCATGTTCAAAGACTATCATAATCTTATCTTCAATCATTTTATCAATTTCGCCACCAAATTGACTTGTGGCTTTTCCTGCAACGGTTAAATGTTTTTGCATTAACTCAAAAATCTCTGTGGCGTCCTTTTTATCCAGGATGTTTTTGAAGTCTTTGATTCCTGAAAAAATTATGGTGGCAAAGCTTTGTTTAGCCTTTTCTGCAAGTTTTTCCGAGCCAGAGGAGACTTCACGTAGAACCGATTCTGAAACGAAGCTTTTAAGGATTTTACCTTCGTGTAATCCCCTTGCCATTTTATTAAATGAGTTGCCTATCCGAGCAAATTCATCAGGGTGAGTATTATTAATGAGGGTGTCGAAATTTCCTTGATTGATTTGTTCTGTGGCGGCCGTTAATTCTTTTATGGGGGCGGTAAAATAATGAGCTCCGGACCAGGCTACTAAAGTTCCAAAGCAAAAAAGTGCGAATATAAACTTAATTGTTTCAAGTCCTATTTTATTCCTGAAGTTTTCGTATTTTTGCAGTATTTCATGTCCAACAATAGTGTAATAAGAATAGTTAGCTGGAAAAGCTTCAACTATCTCATTGTGATCGCCTTTCTGAATTTGATTAACAATGTTACTTCTAGCTAGATGAGCTATTTTTGCTGTTTCACTTAAATCTGGATAATCGTTTTCAAGTACAGGCAGTGAAATGGGGCGTGATTGAATCTTTTTTTCATCACCAAAAATAATTACACGGGAACTGCTAACATTAGCGTTTAGCTTTTGCTTTGGGAAAGACTCGCTGCCTGTCTCTGTATCTGAGTGCCAGGCAATTATTCCGTATGGTTTTCCATGATAAGAAATAGGAAAGCAGCATATAAAGTCTCTTTTGTAGAATGAATATATATCAATTAGTATTTCAATATTGTTTCGGAAATTGTAAAAAGCTTCGGGGCCAAGGAGGTTGGTAAAGAATCCACGTGCTATTTCAGCTTTTAATGAATCTGCATTAAATTTTTTTCCGGTATTTTTCTGGTTTCCCAGTGAGTCGTGCAGCATTTCAGAAAATCTATTTTGGAAAATATCAGCGATTGGATTGTCTGTTTCTTCTGCTTTGTATTCACCGGGTTTTACCTTTCTAAAAGCAACCATTTTTTTGGTTAAAGTGTAAATCCAGAGTGATGAATATCGTGAAGCATTAAATTTATTATCAAGCTTTTGTAAAAGCCTTTTTCCGATTTCAGCAGAGCTATTTTCCTTGTCTGGAATATTGGCAAATTTCTTTATTTTTTCAACAGTATTTAATCCTCTAACAAGATTCATCGCTTCTCTAAAGTTGTCGTTTGTTTCTGCGTCCATATCTTTCAGATCTTTGCTGAGTTTTTGGTTGATTCTGTTTCTTTTAGCCATATACTCAGTGTTTATAAATTCTTCAGCAATATAAGTAGATGCAAAAACTGGTTGCAAGATTAAAAGCACAAATGTTCCAGGAATCAACTTGGAAAGACTAAGTTCAGGGCCCCTTTGTAAAAAGAGTTTTTCTGCCATCACCTTAAATACCACGCACGAGAAAAAGAAAACAAAAGCCAGTAAGATTTGAAAGTTTTTTAGAATTACTTTTTGCCGGGGAATTACTGCTATCAAATAATAGTTTTTGCGCGAGTCTTTTTGGGATATTTTTATTTTTAAATCCGGGTAAATAAAGGTCTTTCCTGGCAAGTTCTTCTTTTTAAAGATTTCTTTTAAGTATTTTTTTATATTTGAATTTTTCAGGAAATCTTTTGATCCAACAAATTCCTTTTTTTCAACTTCGTAAGCGGCCAGACTAAAATTTGGGTTGGAGCTTTTTTTTATCCTAAGCCTGATTGAGTCAAAGTAATCTATGTCAGACAGATCGGCTAGACAGATTAATGATACTATTTTTTCATTTTTATCAGTCGGATTTTCAGAGTTCAAATAGCTTTGAACAAAAGTATGTTTTTTGGAGTTAAATTTAAAAGAGATTTTAGCGATATCTTTGGTTTTTATGTTTTGCGCAAAATTATGAATGTATTGCTGAATATCTGTTAGTTGCAAGTCTTTAAAGCTTATAGGTCTAGTTAGTTTGCCATTTTTTACAAAATCAATTGATGTTAGGGAATTGAAAATTTTGGTAAGACCAATTTCCGGGCCAAAAGAAAGGGTTTTTAAGGCTCCATTTTCTAAATACATAATGCATAGTTGAACGGGGAAAATAAACTTCTTGGTAAACCCCCTGAATTTTTCTTTTAAAGTCTCTCCAAGAAGACCTTTTTTGGCTTTTTCATAAAAATTGGAATCAGGAAGCAATAGTTCTACTTTTCTGGTATTTATTTCTTGAACAACGCTGTTGGAAAAGTTTTGCAATCGGTCAATATTCTGAAATTTCTGTTCTATTTGTCGGCTAATTTCTTGCTCTCTATCTATTTTCCTAAGTTCTATAGCTATTCTGGTGGTAAAGAAAATACTTATTGGCGGAAAGAAAATAATTGTGGTTAACAACAAAAAGAGTATGCCTTTTTTCATACTGGATACTCCAGGGTTTCAAGCTCAAAAAAGCTTTCTGAACCGTTTTTTTCAACTTCTCGGAGTTTGGGAGAAAAATTGAGTTGCTCTCGCATGGACTTTGAAATCATTATTCGGGTGGTCGTTCCATGCCTGCTTTCAGACTCTAGCTTTTCTGCAGTGGCTCTTGCTGGGCCAAGAATTGTAAATTCTGACCTTTGCTCTGAAGACAGAATTCCAGCCATTACCAGACCGTGATCCAGACCAATCCCGATTTCATAGGTAAAAAGTCCGGAGCTATTTCTTTCTTTTTGAATTTCTCTATGTCTCCTGGTCATCTGACATGCTGCTGTTACAGCTTTATTAGCGCAATCGGATCGATTGCCCGGGAAAAAAGCTACTATAGCATCACCAATAAACTGTTCTATTTGGCCTTGATTATTAATAATAATTTCAACCATTTCAGCTAAATGAGTATTCAACATTAATGCAATTGATTCTGGTGGATAACTTTCTGAAAGAGTTGTAAAGCTGCGAATATCAGAGAAAAGGACGACCCCGTTTAAGCTGGTAGCAGATTTAAAGCTTTCCTCAAATCTGTCGCTTTCGTCTAAAGTGGTTGAAACAAATTTACCTAGTATTTGTCTTTCTTTTAAGCCTTTGGTCATTTTTTCCATTGAGTGAGCCAAAACCCCAAGCTCGTTTTTGAACGGATAAGAGAAATTGGCCTCGAAATCGCCTTTTGTAATCTTATTAAACACGTCAGAAACCTTCATGAGAGGCTCAATTGTCAGATAGGAAATCGAAGCTGCAAGAATATATATAGTCGCACCAAGAATAGCTATCAGGATCAGAAGAAAAATCATTTTCAAATCAGAGCTTTGGGAAATATCAGAAATATCAATAACTCCGCCCGCCGCAAATTGTTTAACTTTTAGAAACGGGCTATACAGAAAAATTTCATTTTGATTTATCAGGTGTAGCTGAAAATTAGAGCTCATGGAAGATTGAATAAAGGATCTAAGCCGTTTGCCTTTTTGACTGCGGGCAAAGTTTTGAGTTTGCGCTGGAATGGTTTGATAATTTCCTGTTTCATTCCTTCTTATGGCTAAGAAGTTTCCCTTGTTGTTTTCGTTTAAGCTTAAAAATTCTTCATTTAAGAAATCTCTGGTTATTTTATGCAGGTTTATGCCAACAGCTAAATATGCGCTGATTTTTTGAGAATCCATTAAAAAGCTGGTGTAAAAAAGGGATTTATTGGAGCTTGAAAACTGAAAAGAGGTAACTCTTTCCAGAGAAGTCAAAAATACATCTTCGGGAAATGAGAAATAGCTTTGGTTGAATGCCTTTTTATGTCTTATCTGCTCTGGAGATAAAAAGATTTCTTTATATCCATTAGTTCCACTTGCAATTATTGAATGAAGACAGTTTGCAGAAACGACGTAGTAATCCAGATGAGGTTTTGCGATCCCCTCATATTCTTTTCGAGAAGTTTTATAAAAACTTTTGTGACCAGGTTTCATTATAAAGAGAAAAGAAAGGTCAAAATTGCCCTTTTTAGTTAACTCCAACAGCCTTTTAAAGGCTTTTTCATTGTCTTTTTCACTATCTGACTGGCAGTAACTTTGGAATATTTTATCTTCAAAGCTTTGATTTAAAAGGTTTTGAAGTAGCGGTACAAGTGTTTCGTATTTTTCGTTGATTGCACCAATTTTGTTTAAAGCGGCATCAATTCTTCGATTTACTTCGATTTCCTTGTTCTGTGAAATTTGGGTAATTCCCATATAAAGCATAAAAGAAACCGGGAGAGTGCCTGTCAGAAAGAACAGTAGTTTGAAAGAGTAACTCAAACTTATTATTGTTCTGGATTTTCCAAACATTTTGCTAAAGAAAAAGATAATCCAGGCTAGTGGCAGAAAAAGAAAAATGCTTGAGGGTTTAAAAGCAGAAAATTTCTTGTTTTGGATTTTTTTGGAAAAAATAGCTAGAGAATAGGTTGTTTTAAGAGAAATGTAGTCCAGGTAAACAAGATAATCGCCTTCCGAGAAAATTTTTCGAATATTTTCCTGTTTGTCTTCTTGCCAGTATTTACGCAGAATTTTGCTTATTTTGTATTTTTCCTCAGGGTTTTTTTCTATTTCAGCGGGAAGGATAGGAGAAAATTGGTTTGATATTTTTTTGGATTGAAAAAAGGTTGCAGCAAAGGTTTTTCTACTTTGAGCTAAACTACTGTTGGCATGATTTTTAAGCCCTTCTGCTACATTACTAATGTAACTTTCATCAAAAATGGCAATCAACCCACCTGTTCGTTTTTCTCCCTTTTTAAAACTTTTCCATATTGCGAAAGCTTTTTGCCCTGAAAAATTAACCGGAGTAACTATTCCTTCACGTTCTCCGGCAAAAAATTCGGGCGCAGAATTTTCACCAAAAATTCCTGAAAGTAGCTTGGTATACTTGTTGAGAATTTTAGAGTCCCTGCTTTCCCAATTGTCAGCAATTTCACATAGCCCTGTAAAGGCTTTCTCCATTATTCGGCGATTTCTTTTTTCAAAATTTTGGTGTTTTAGCAGAGTTGGCTTTCCATTTTTAAAAATGAAAGCCCAAACCTTAGTTTTACTTAAGCTATTTGGTGGGAGAAGCCTGGTTAGAGAAGTATTCAGGTAAAATTCTGGATTTTTGGATTTAGTCCAATCCTGCTTTAATAGTCTCTCATCTGTTTTTTGAATTCCCAGCTGAATTTGAGAAGCAATGGAAAATGAGTTGCGAATTCTTGAAATGGTGAATTCTGCTTTGTTTTTCCAGTTTTGTTTTTGAATCAATAACTGATTGGATTCAATTTTTTTTTCTGCCAGAGAAATTATTCCAAAGAAAATCAAACAAAAAAGAATGGGTACGAAAAGTACGTAAAGATGTCTAGTCCCAATAATTTTTTGCATTATAAAAAGTTTCTCTCGCTGTTTTCTTTCAGAATTATACACTAACAGGGGATTAGATAAAAAGATTAAGAAACAAGCTGCCCTTAAATGCAATTAGCTGTTTCTGGTTTGTTTTAAAACATAGGCTTCGATACTTTGGGTTTTTCCTTTAACCCTGTTAATTGGTAATTTTTCAGCTATGTAATCCTTGGAGAGATTGTTAATCATGTTTCCGCTGATTACTATTTCAGCTTTATCCATTTTCAAAGCTTCTGAAGCTAATCTGGCGGCCAGATTAACCGGGTCTCCTACAACAGTATGTGCTAATCTGGCTTTTTCAGCTCCCATGACGCCAGAAATTGTTATCCCAGAGTTAATTCCAATTGCCACATCAATGTTGTAAAGATCGCTCATTTGTTTTTTTATCATAATTGCTGCCTCGACAGGTTTGTTTAAATTTAGGTGTTCCAAGGCAGAGTGTTCAAAAACAATCATGATTTTATCTTCAATCATTTTGTCTATTTCGCCGCCGAATTTGGAAACAGAATCTGCGGCAACTGTAAGGTGTTTTTGCATTAGGTCAAAAATTTCAACAGCTGTTTTATTGTTTTGAAGTTCTTTAAAGTTCATAATGCCTGAAAAAATAATAGTAGCGTAGCTTTGCTTTGCTTTGTCAGAGTAATTTTCATTTCCTGAAGAAACCTCTCGCAAAACAGATTTTGAGACAAAGCTTTTTAACATTTTCCCCTCGTGAAGCTTTTGAGCCATCTGGTTGAAAGAGCTGGAAATTTGAGAAAATTCATCAGGATGAAAGTCATTAATCTGAATGGAATAATTGCCCTTTTTAATTTCATCTGTACCCATTGTGAGTTCTTTGATTGGGGATATGAAAAAGTGTGCTCCAGACCATGCTATAAGTGTGCCAATCAAAAATAAGCCTGAGACAAATAAAACTACTTTTAACCCAAATTCTGTTCTGAATTTTTGATATTTTTTTATTAGTTCAACCCCTCCTATAGCGTAAAATGAATAATCAGAAGGGATAACTTCAATAAACTTATCAAACTCTCCAAAATCAACTTTTTTAGAAGTGGGAATTTTTGATTTGAAAGAGTTAGTTAATGCCCCAAATAGTTGCGGAAAATTCTTGGAAACGAAGTTAATTCCCTTTGGATGCAGATCAAAGTCTTTTTCACCTCCATAGATTATTATCCTTGGTTTATTAGAAATATTGTCAGTAGGAATTTTGCCTAGGCTTCTATTGCTTCTGCCAAAATCCTGATTATAAGTAAAAAAGAGACTTTTAATATTTTTATAGGTAATTGGAATAGAAACTACAAAATTTTGGCTATAAGCAGTGGTTGTTTTTAAAATGATTTCCCCGTTTTTACGGAATCTGTAGAAAGACTCGGGGCCAAGTATGTTTAAAAAGAATTCTTGAGCAACTTCAGATTGTAGTTGGCTTTTATTATATTCTTTTTTAGTGTTTCTGATTTCTTTATTTGAACCATCTAAGGCCAAAATTTCATCAAACCTGTTGCTAAAAATCTTAAGGATTCGATTGTTTTCCTTTTCGGTCACGAATTTAGAGTAGTTTTTTTTCAGGCTAAACATGGGAGAGTTTTTTGGTTTTATCCAGAGTGTCCTAAAATTTTGTTTAGGGTAAAGAGACGCGTGTCTTTTTAAGAATTTTAGACCAAAATTTTCAAAATCATAAGAATCTAGATTTTCAGGAATTCTTAGTTTCAGACTATTCAGTATTTTTTCAAATTGGTTGAGTCCTCTTACCGTATTGATAAACTCTCTTAGGTTATCAAAACTTTCATTATCTATGTTTCTTAGCTCGTTTTTTAATTTTGCTTTTGTATTGTTGCTTGTGTTCAGGTAAGAAGTATTTGTGAATTCTTCTGCTATATATATTGAGGCAAAAGCTGGTTGGAGAATTAATAAAATAAATATTCCGGGAATCAATTTGCTCAAGTTTAAATCTGGTCCACGTTTTAATAGGATTTTTTCTGTTAAAACTTTAAAAAGAAAGCATGAAAAAATAAAAGAAAGCCCTAAAAGAATTTGAAGGGCTTGGCTAAAATTATTTTTGTTTTTCATTACAGAAAATAAAACGATATGCTTTTCAGAATTACTGGTAAAAAATTTGATTTGAGAACCATTGAATTTTAACTTGGTCTTTTCAAACTTGTTTTTTGAGATTGAACTCTTGATGAATTCCTTAAAATCAGTTTTATCTGAGAAAAATTTAGAAAAAGCTATTTTTCTATTTTTCTTGTCAAAGGCACCCAATCCAAACTTTCTTTTGGGCTGAATAGATAATGCATTGGAGATTGAAGCAAATTTATCAAACTTGGTAAGATCGGCCAAAACTAACACTATGGCCAGATTTTTATCTCTATCCTTTTCTGAAAATAACTTTATCATGCTAACTGCCAGGAATTTACTTCCTTTCTCTGAGGGAATAATTATGTAAGAGGTGGGGTTGGTTTTTTTTGTATTGAGGAATCTAAAAAAATACCTCTTTTGCTTAGAAAGGCTTGCTAAATCTTGATTTTTTAAAATTACTGGACGTTGGGTTTGAATAAATTCTTTATTTTGAAGTTTGCTGCAAACTTCGGATAAGCCAAGTTTTTTTCCGCCTTTAATGGATTTTAATTTATTTTCTTCCACCATCAGAATTTCAAATTGAACCGGAAAATTGAAGGATTCGCAAAAACCTGCGAATTTTGTTCTAAGTAAATTTTCATATTTACCAGCCTTTTTAATCCATAATGCTTCAGACAAAAACCTTCTTATTCTGGTGGCTGTTTTATTAAATAGCGAGGCAATCAATTCCTCCTTAGTGTTTATGGGTTTTAAGTCTTGCGAGAAAACCTGCAAAGCTTGTTTTTTATCTAAAACAATTTGAAATTCGATAGATGTTTTTGCTGCCAGATATATACAAATTGGTGGAAAGAAAATAATTGCGGTCAGCAAAGTCAGCAAGAATGTTTTTTTTAAGGCTTTCATATTCTCTGTTCCAAACTTGTTAACTCAAAGTGAGGTGGATTTTTCCCATTTTTTATTTCACAAAAACCGCTTTGCAATTTGGTTTTAAGCAATAAATTTTCTGAAATCATTATTTTGGTGTGTTTGCCATATCTACTTTCTGACTCTAGTTTTTCTGCTTGATATCTCGCTGGTCCAATTACCGTAAATTCTGACCTTGTTGCGGTAGAAAGGATTCCAGCCATTACTATTCCATAATCCAGTCCAATGCCTATTTCATAATTAAATAAGTTTGATTTTTTTCTATCTACTTGTATTTCCTGGTGCCTGACCATCATTTGACGGGCTACATTTAGGGAATTTGCCAGCTTTTCAGTTTCACTGACTGGAAAAAATGCAACTATCGCATCTCCTATGAATTGCTCAACCTGTCCGCCATTAGAAATAATTATTTCCACCATTTCTGCAAGATGGGTATTTAGCATTTTTGCAATGTTGTTTGGGGGATGAAATTCAGAAAGGGTGGTGAAACTGCGAATATCAGAGAATAGAACAACCCCGTTTAAGCTCCTGGCTTCGTTAAAATTTTCCGCAAAACTTGAATTTTTATCTAAAGTTGTTGAAACAAATTTACCCAGAGTTTGTCTTTCTCTCAAGCCATTGATCATGTTTTTAGTTGAAGTTGCCAAATTTCCCAATTCGTTATTGTATTTATATTGAAAGCTGGCTTCAAGATCCATCGCAGTTACACGCTTAAAAACATTGGTTAATTGAGTTAATGGTTCAATCATAATGTGAGAAATTGATGCTGAAAGGAAGGTGTTGATAGCAACAAGTATGGAAATTAAGAGTAGGAGAAAAATGAATCTGAGGCTGGTCATTTTGTTTATGTCTGCAATACTTATGTTTCCGCAAGCAACATAGTTCTTTAAATTTTGAAGAGGAGCAAGGAGCATTACCTGGCTTTTTTCTATAAGGTACATTTGTGACGAAGAATTTAGATTAGATTGAACAAATGTTTTTAACTGGCGCCCTTCGAAACTTTTGGAAAAATTTTGAGATTGTTCAGGTATTGGGTTAAAAAGACCAGTCTTACTCTTCTTTATAGCAAAAAAGTTTCCATTTCCTTGTTTATTTAAATTAAGAAGCTCTGAATACAAATAATTCCTCGAGACTTCTTCCGTGGATATTCCAACCACTATATAGGCGGTTATTGTATTTTTTTTATGTATAAAATTCGTGTAATATAAAAAGCGGTCAGTAGTAAAAAGCTGTAATGTGCTTATGTTGTCTAAAGAGGTTAAAAAAGTGTTGATTGCTGAATCAAAATAATCTTGGTTATAAGAGCTTTTTAGTCGTATTTGATTTTCGCTTAGAACAATTTTCTTATAATCGGGCTCATTTTTTGACAAGGCTTCGTGAAGCGCATTTGTTGAAATTAAATAGTAGTCCAATTTTGCTTTAACCGCATTTTCATCTTCTTTTCGAAAAGTTTTAACCAATGTTTTTTTGCCCGGTTTTATAAGAAACACAAACGTTATAGCTAAATTCTCCTTTTTTAGTTTTTCAAAAAGTAAGCTGTAAGCAGATTCAAAATCTGATTCTTTTTCAGAGTTGCATAGATTTTGAAAATTTTTACTTTTTATCGTTTCACTTAAAATCTGTTGGGTTTTCGGTATTAAACTTTCGAACTTTTCTTTTACAGAATTGATTTTTTCGAAAAATGAATTGATTTTTTCATCGGTTTCAATCTGTTTGCTTTGCAGGATTTGAGATGACCCCATATAAAGCATAAGAGAAATTGGAAGGGTTCCAATAAAGAAAAATAGTAACCTGAATGAAATTCCCAATTTAAGAATGGAGCCGGAGGAGAAACGCATTTTAAACAAGAAAAAAGTGACCCACAGTAGAGGAATGATCAAGAAAATTTTTGACGGCCTTATCCATAAAGGTTTTTTCTTTAAGTTCTTTGATATAACTACTGATAAATAGGAAGATTCCAGTGAAATGTAGTCAATATATAGCCAGTAATCCCTTTCTTTTAAAGGCTTTCGAAGAAGCTTTGTGTAATCTATTTCCCAGTATTTGCGGATTAGCTTTAAAACTCGCTGTTTTTCTTTCTTGTTGCGATCTAATTGCTTTGGAATAATAGGAATAAATTCATCTGAGGTTTTTTTGGATAGAAAAAAAGCTGTCCCAAATGCATTTTTTTTGTTTTTTAAACTAGCATTTGCAAGGTTTGATAGCCCTACTTTATTGTTGTCGATTAAATTTTCGGGAAATATAGCTATAATTCCCCCAGTTCTTTTATTGTTTTTTTTGAAACTTTTCCAGATGGCATAAGAGTTTTTACCTGAAAATGTAACCGGGGTTATAAGTCCTTCTCTTGTTCCTGCGAGGTATCGAGGAGCGGAGTTATAGCCAAAAATTCCGTTCAAGAATTTCTCTGGCTTTTTAAAAGCTTCCAAGCTTTGATTCTCCCAATTATCTTTGATTTCACACAGGTCGATGAATGCCATTTCCATCGCTCTTTTTCTTAGAAATTTAAGACCATTAGCTTTTATAAGGCTTACTTTTCCGCCGATTTTTTTAAATGCCCAGATCTGAGCACTTTCAAAGCTTTGTTCTGGAAGATGTTTTTTTAGCAGATCAACAAAGTTTGATCCAGGCGTCTTATCTGAATTCCAATGAGTTTTAGCAAGATCTTCGCTAAAATTTTGCAAAGCCATTTGAATTTGCAAAGAAATTGAAAAAGAGCTCTTTATTTGGTTTGAATAAAACTTTGCGTGATTTATCCAGTCACGTTCTCGGATTTCATTTTGATCCAGTTCTATTTTGGTCTCTGCTAAATAAAGGATTATCGAAAAAATTGCGCAAAAAACTATAGGCACCAGAAACACATAAAGGTGCCTGTAGCGGCTACTTTTCTGCATAAAAACATCCCAATTTTTTAGCTATAATTATATATTATACATAAAACATGTTATTTCAACTTACAGCCATAAGAGACTTGAAGTAATTGTTGTTAAATTTGGGAATTCTCTTGTTCTCTCTTAATTCATTGGCAAACCCTATTGTGAGCTTTGTGAAAATACTTTAAACTTAGCAAAAGTTCGAAGTTCTTTTGGGAGGCTTAATGCAAATTCACAGAGATTTTATTTCCAGGGCTACTGTTGTTGCAAAAAATGATGCTAAGTGTTTGGGACTTGCCGCTGGCGGTTCCTGGATTGGCAGAAAATGTGATGAATTTTCTGATGTGGATTTGTTATACGTTTCATCTGAAAAAGTTTCTAACGATTCTGAGAGAATGAAAAATTTAGCTTCAAAGTTTGGCACAATGATTAATGCTTTTACTGGTGAGCATATTGGAGACAGAAGAGTTCTAATTTGCATTTTTGACGAACCCCTGCTTCATGTAGATATAAAATTTTTAACCTTGGAAGAATTCAAGCACCGCGTCGAAGATCCGGAGATACTATTTGAAAAAGATGGCGCTTTAAGCAAAGTGATTGCTGAAAATAAGTCCAAATGGCCAGAGTTAGATCTTCAATGGATAGAGGATCGTTTTTGGACCTGGATTCACTATGGAGCACTAAAAATTGGTCGTGGCGAATATTTTGAAACACTGGATTTTTTATCATTTCTCAGATCAACAGTTCTTGCTCCTCTGATGCAGTTAAAGAATGATTGCCTTCCCCGGGGATTACGTCGTGTAGAACAGAATTTCAGTAAAGAAGATCTAACAAAACTGGAAGAAACAATTGCTGATAACGAGTTGGAATCATTACTAAAAGGCATGCAAAAGGCAATCGATCTATATCGTGAACTTCGATTGGCAGTTTTTGATGAAAATGTTGCCTTAAGATCAAAAACCGAAGAGAAATGCGTTAAATTTTTTGATGAAATAAGAAAGCAAAAGATTGGCCAAATTCCGTCAAAAGTAGAATAGAAGCTGCCCTAAAAGAGCGGCATAAAGAGCTTCAGATAATTTTTGTTTATCAGTATTTAGCCCAGTTTTCCTTTGAAAGCGAAAACTCTACATCCAGCTCCTTTGATTCTGGGAATCTTGTGTCTATATATTCTCGTGAAAAAACTAATCCGGCTTTTTCCATGACTTTTTGAGATGCCAGATTCTTTTTCATAGTGGCGGCAAAAACCTCTTCAACTCCAAGCTCTTCAAACCCCTTTTTGATCAAAGCTAAACTGCCTTCAGTCGCAAAGCCTTTTCCCCAGTATTCTTTTTTTAGTCTATAGCCTAATTCGATTCTTTTTACATTTTCTGGGTCTTCTTTTGAAGGTCTGAAGTGAAACCATCCCATAAATTTATCTGATTTCTTTTCAATAGCTGCCCAGAATCCGAATTTACCTGAATGCTTTTTATGCAAGCTTTGTGTCATGGTTAAAACACGGCGCACATCTTCCATGGAAGATGGTTTCCCATTAGTTAGAAATCGCATTACTTCAGGGTCGTTATCAAGCTCAAAGACGTTTTTATCGTCTTCCATTGTTATCTCTCTGAGTATCATTCGTTTGGTTTCAAGATATATGTTCATAAAAATTTACCCCTGGTAGCTCTGAAGCGCTGATTTTGAAATGATTAGATTTCCAGGCTTAAAATGGATTCTTTTATCTGATCCCTGACTTTCCTGTAGCAGTCCAGGACTAATTCTTCTTTAGCCTGTTCTGAAAGGTTGTTAGCGGTCTCAGATTTTAATGCACTGGCGGCCAGTTTTGGTGGGTCTTCAAACGGCATGTGGATAACATGTGTACAAGTGGAAAAGATTGGGCAGCTTTCTTTTGCATTGTCACAAACCGTAACTACATAGTCAAATGTGACCTCGGACAAATCTGAAACCAGCTTTGAGTGCTGATTTGATATATCAACCCCAGCTTCGGCCATTACTCTTATAGCCGACTTGTTCATTCCATGGGTTTCTATACCAGCAGAGTAAGGCTCAAAATCAGAGGAGCGCAGGTGCTTGGCCCATCCTTCCGCCATCTGGCTGCGACAGGAGTTGCCTGTACAAAGAAATAGTATTTTCATTCGATTTCCTCTAAAACAAACTGAGTTCAAAATTATGGGTTAAACAGTAATAAATACCAGCTAATATAAAGATTATTCCAGTAATATTACGGAGGTATTTTTCTATTTTGCTAAGCTTTGCAAAGCTACTGGAAAGGTGCTGACTGGCAAATGCAATTATAAAAGCGAATATGACCACTGGAATTGAAGTGCCGATTCCATAAATGATGGGAATGATAAATTTTGAGTTTTGTTCAATCGCAAGCGGAACCATGCTGCCAAAGAAAAGGCCTGCTGAAACAGGACAAAAAGACAGTGCAAAAAGAAAGCCCAGTGGGAAAGCGTAAAAAAGACCGTTTTTTTCTGCTTTATCTTGAAGTTTATCTCCAACCAGGTTTAACCGTGCTTTCGATCCAGCTATGCCAGTAAGTATCATTCCGATGACTATCATTAATGGGCCAAGAATTTCATTCATGTAAGTTTGAAGAAATCTTGATATTGCGCCTGTTGAGCCTAACCCAAGCGATATTACAAATCCAAGAATCAGGTATGCAAAAGTCCTTCCTGATGTGTAAAGCATGCCTGATAAGAGTGTGTGGCGCTTTTTCTGGATATTTTTGCTGACAAATGAAATGGCTGCAATATTTGTAGCCATAGGGCAAGGGCTTATCGCCGTGAGAATGCCGAGCCATGCTGCAGAAGAAATTGGAAGCCACTCCATCAGTGTTGCTCCTGCTTTTTTAAGAATTCTTCAACATTTTCAATAATGTATTGGTTAAATTCATCGGGCTTTTCCAGAAGTTGCCACACTTGCTCAAGCCTTTTGTATGATGAATAGCCTGTTTCGCCTTGCAGAGCTACTATTACGCAGCTGGATGACACATCAAATGCAGATGACAGGTCTGAATTCTTTTGGAAATTAAATTCATTCCACTGCATTTCTCCATTCTTTAGCTGCTGTGCATATTTTGTTTCAATAAGTTGTTTTGCCATTTTTTCTATTTTATTGCAGGTTTCGCAACGAAATGTTGAATGGCAATAGAAAACCATAAGCTTCTGTTTTTGGGAAAAGTCTACAGGTGCTTTTTGAGTTGGCAATGATTGGGCAACTTCTACCTGCTCTGAGTTTGTAGCTGTTGAAACTTTTACTGCATGGTGCTTTCCCAGAGAAAAGCCAATTGCAATAAAAACAAAAGCAAACAGAAGCTTTTTAAGGTTTTCCATAGAGATTAGTTTTGACATCCTTTTTTGCAAAATGGCGCTTTACTTGTTTTTTCAGAAACAGTGGACGCAGAGTTTGTTGCTGTGTCATTTACAGGATTTGTGATTTCATTTTCCATCTGCGGCTTTGCAAGCTCAAATCCAAGCTCTTTCCATTTTTTTAGAATGTCTTCTTTGCTAATGAAACCGGTGTGACGCCATAGTTCTTTGTTTTCCGGGGAAAAGAAAATCTGTGTAGGTATTGATTCAATACCGTTGGCTGTTGCTCTTGCTTCGTTTTCAGCAAGCCAGACATCAACGAATTCAACAGATAGAACTTCTGAATACTCGTTTTTTAACTCTTCAATTACAGGCTCAAGCATTTTGCATGCTTTACATTTTTTAGCCCCGAAATCAACAAATTTTGGGAGCTCAGCAGTCGGATTTTCTTCACAAAATGCCGGAAAGACAAAGCTAAAGGCTAACAGGGCAAAGAATAATGAGATTAAGTTTTTTCTCATTTTATGCACCCAAAGCTACTTTTATCTCGTCTACAGATGCTACTTTGCCTTTTATTTTTACTTTTCCGTCAATGGCAAGAGCAGGAGTCATCATTACACCCATCGCGGCGATTTGTGCTATATCAGTAATTTTTACCAGTTCGAAATCTAATCCTGCTGCTTCTGCAGCTTTCTTTGCATTTTCAGCGAGTTCGTTACAAGCTGGACATCCGGTTCCAAGAATTTGAATTTTCATGATTTATTCCTTTTATATAAAATTTAGAAGCTGATTGTATTAAATATCCAGCCAACGGCTGTAAACATTACGAGTAGCATGGCAAAGAAAATGAGCAAAAGTTTTGTCTGCATGACCTGTTTTAGCAGCATAAACTCGGGAAAGCTGGCCGCCACAGTACTCATCATAAATGCCAGTGTTGTTCCAATTGGAAGACCTTTACTTATAAGAGATTGTGCTACAGGGATAATTCCGCTGGCATTTGAGTAGAGTGGAATACCTATCAAAACTGCAGCGGGAACTGTCCACCAGTTTCCAGCGCCAAGATTTTCAACCACGAATGATTCTGGCACAAATCCGTGTAGTGCAGCACCTAGTCCAACTCCTATCAAAACCCATTTCCATACTCTGCTAAATATGGTTTTAAGCTCATTCTTTGCAAATATATGCCTATCTTTCAGAGACATTTTTACGGGTTCACCGGTTTCAACGTCCACTGTTTCAACCTTCATTACTGTTTCAACTAGTGGAGTTAAAAATCTTTCTGCTTTTATTAAATCCAGGAACGCCCCGCCAATGATTCCTGCGAGAATTCCCACAACAACATAGGCAATCATGAATTTGGTTCCGAGAAGGCTGCCTAAAAGAACCACAGCAACCTCATTAATGATCGGGGAAGTTATCAAAAACGACATAGTTATGCCAATTGGGATTCTTGCCTGGGTAAAACCAAGAAATAATGGAATACTGGAACATGAACAAAACGGCGTTACAGCACCAAAACCTGCTCCAATTGTATAACCCACGATTTTACTTTTCCCGGCTAGATAGTCTCTTACTACTTCAACATTGAGAGAAGCGCGAAGCAGTGCTATCACATAAATCATTATTATGAGCAACGCGTAAATCTTCGTTGTGTCCTCTATAAAAAAGTGAACGCTGCTTCCAAGCTTGGATGCAGGATCAAGTCCCATTAAGTTATATGCAAGATAAGTGGCAAGGTCGGTAAAGATTTTAAGCATTGCTGTTAGCCTTTTTTAATCTATCAATCTGGCAGTCCAGATTGTTCTTCATGGTTTTTTCAATGCAATTCATAAAGCTATTGACGCAGGGAAATCTTAATCGGTAGTAAACCATTTTGCCGCGCTTTTCATCTTCGACGAGGCCTGCCTGCTTTAGAACTGAAAGATGCTTGGAAATTGTGGAAAAATCAGCTTCAATTTTATCGACAAATTTGCACACACATTGCTCACCGTCTGCGAGGAAATCGACAATAAACAGGCGAGTTGGGTGGGCAAGCGCTTTTAGGATCTTTGCCTTTTCGTTGTAGTGGTGTTTGTTTTTCATACAATTTACTATACACCAAGTTTTTATATTTGGCAAATTGACCAAATGTTTTTGTGAGTATTTAAAAATGAATTGACTTTGTGTTTTTTTGTAATACAATATATCTGTTGATAATGATTCTTAATTACATTTAAAAGGGGACTAAAAATGGAAAACACAAATGAAAACTTCAGAATGCCACTAATAGGTGATAAAGCACCTTCTTTTGTTGCAAAGACAACAATGGGTGAAATCAACTTTCCAGAGGATTACAATGGCAAGTGGGTAATTTTATTCTCTCACCCCGCGGACTTCACTCCTGTTTGCACCACTGAATTTATGACTTTTGCAACAATGCAGGACGAGTTTAAAGCTCTCAATACCGAGTTAGTAGGGATTTCTATTGACAGTCTATATGCCCATATTGCATGGCTGAGAACTATCAAAGAAAAGATAGAATACAAGGGAATGAAAAACGTCGAGGTCAAATTCCCTCTTATTGAAGATATTAAAATGGATGTTGCCAAAAAATATGGAATGGTTCAACCAGGGGAATCCACTACTCAGGCAGTAAGAGCTGTTTTTATAATTGATCCAGAAGCAAAAGTCAGAGCGGTAATTTATTATCCATTGGCAAATGGCAGAAATATGGATGAAATCAAAAGAATCATCATTGCCATGCAGAAATCAGACAAAGAAAAAATCGCTACACCGGCTAACTGGCAGCCAGGTGAAGACGTTATCATTCCACCTCCAGGCTCATGCGGCGTAGCAAAAGAGCGTATGGAAACTCCTGAAGAAGATAAATACTGTTTAGATTGGTTTATGTGTTTTAAGAGAGAGCGAAAATAATGGTGAAATTAGCTTAATGAGAAAAAGAGCTACAGCTTTTTTGGTATGTAGCTCTTTTTCTTTTATAGTAAAGATGGTCTGAGTAATTTTTAATCTAGACAAAATAGAAATTTGCTATAGGTTAATTTAGTAACAAATCAAATACGGAAGATTAAATCATGGAACAGATAGTAACTAAATTTAGAAAAAGCAAAAATCGAAACATGATCCTGGAGTTCATTACCAATTTAAAAAAACATCCAACCGCAGATATGATTTATCTTGGTCTGAAGAAGAATATTCCCAGCTTGAGTATTGGAAATGTTTACAGAAATCTCAATATTTTGATTGAACAAAAATTAATCCGAAAGGTTGAGGTTAAAGGGCTTCAGGAAAGGTTTGAAGCCATATGTGAACCGCATTACCATTTCATTTGTGAAGGGTGTGGAGCTATTTTGGATCTTGAAATGCCTATTTTAAAAGACTTAAACAAGAAGTTGCAAAAGAGTTCAAATCTCAAAGTAAACAGACACCAACTCACTTTTTTTGGTTGCTGCGATTCTTGCAATAATGCTGTTTAATTATATTTTTGCCAATTCCTATTTCTTTTTTATAGGAATATAAATATCGACCTCAGGAACTTCTTTCATACATCGTTCGTCATAAAGTTCAAAATCTTCAGTTTCTGCTCTGATATATTCTGTTTGCCCGGGTAACCATGTTCCATGTATATATTTGCATAAACTTTGAATTGATTCTGGCATTGGTCCTTTGGATGTGAAAACAGCATAAGTTGCTTCCGGAATTGTTCTGGAAACCATTCCTTCTGGAACCTCAGTTGCACTTGTTACTTCTGATCCAATCATATAAATAAAGCTTTTTGAGTCTTTTTTCCCGTCTGCACAAATACCATATTGTCGATGGGGTGTTGTTTTATTTGGAATTTTTTCGTCATTTTTTTCTTTTAAATACTTTTGCCAGAAAAGTGGGATTTCCTTAAAATTGGTTCCGTCTCCAATGGTTTCTATTTGTTTACCGATTACAGTAAAAGAAGGTTTAGTGATAATTTTTGGGGTCATAATTCCGCTCCTTAATTGATGGTCCCTTTTGAGTTGAGCAATGTCTTTTTTGGATCTTATATCATAGCTCAGCCCTTGTTTCCGGAACTTTGCCGGTGTCATTGAAAAGTGTTCCTTAAAACTTCGGGTGAAGGATTCTTGTGAATTGAACCCAAATTCAATAGCTATCTCTAAAACACGTCTTTTGGTTTTTACCAGCTCTGTAGCCGCTAAAGACATTCGTCTTTTTCTAATGTATTCTTTTAGTGTGTCGCCGGTAAAAGCAGAAAAAATGCGGTGAAAATAGAAAAGTGAGCAACAGGCTTCATTAGCAATATCAATTAGCTCAATTTCTTCTTTGATATGGTCTTCTATATATTTTAAAGCCTTATCAATCTTTTCAAAATAATCCACAGAACCCACGTCCTTTTACGAAGTTAATTATATTGTAATAAGCTGTGTTTGATCTTTTTTGATATTTTGTGCTGAGTTTTAAAACTGTTAAAAATTAATAAAAAGGCTTGTAATTGCGGTTTGTTTAATCAATATTTCCACATTCTGAGCAACGGATTGTGAAATCTGTTTCAGATTTTTGCAGATACTCAAATTTGCCCCCAACAGGGCAATCATATCCATAGGAGTTTTTTCTCAGGTAACCTTTTTTTAATAATAAATCGATGTTTAGAGTTTTCATTGGCTCTGAATTATCCAGGTTATACATTTCAATTGCTCCCTGTATAACTCTTCTTGTGGCCATGCAGGCTTTTTGTCTGGCCTCGTCCCTTTTTTTTCTTAACACAGGTATTTGTTGATTTGCTTCATAACTTACGAAACCACCAAGCTCACCAAGGAACATTCCTGGATCAATATATCTTGCGCTAAAGCTTAGGATGTTATTTGTTTTGTCCAGTTTCCAGGAATTTACAAAATTGATAAAATCTTCTCTAAGCTCTTCTGGAACTAACTTTAGGTTGTTGTTTAAGAAAATTTTTCTACCTGCGGTATAGGTTACAATTTTTTCTTCCAGCAGGTTTGCAGTATTGCTGTCGTTTAGCGCTAAGGTAAAAGAAGCACTTTGGGCCAGGATCATTATGTCTAAGTCCTTATATGGCTCTAAAAATCGAGTTTGATATTTTTCAGACTCATTAATGTCATTATTTTGTGGGTGACCGTGAATCAAACAACGAAAGCCTAATCCATCTTTTCTCAAAACAAATTGAGCTCCTTTGGGGCAGGTCATTTCCGGGGAAAGGCTTAAATCATCAAAAACTTCCTTCTTTTCTTCGACTTCGAGAGTAGAGTAATATTCTGTAAAAAGCTTCTGAGCTAAAAAGCATTTTTCAAACTCCTTTTTACAAGAATATTCTCCGTAGCTTTTATTAAGCTGATCGAACCAGATATTAGTCGTTAATAAAGGTTTTTCACGGGCAATTTTTTTTAGAAGTTCCTTTTGAATTTCGTCAGGATAATTTTGCTTAAAGGATTTAAAAGATGGCATCAAAAAAATCTCATCCTTTGAGACCCTAAAAATAGCATTTACGTTTTTATCTGTAAGGAGAAGTTCATAAAGTTCCAGGTCGTTTTTCAATATTTTTATTTTTTTTCCAAGCTTGGCAATATATGGTTCAATAAGGATTTTACAGCTTTGTGGTACAAATTTTCCGGTTAGATGGAATCCAAAATCCATAGTACTGTAAAACGAAAACCACAGTTTTCCGTCTGGTATAAAAATTTGCGATTTAAAAAACTTAGTCAGTGCTTTTATAGGGAGTTTTGTTGAGAGCTGCTTCAGCATTTCTTCCTTTTGGCCAGATTTTTCAAGTCTACCTAGACCTTTTCTAAAAGCTTCAATGATTGCTCCACAGTCTACAAATATAATAGCTACAGAAGGGCTTTTAACAAGCATTGCCCCATCTAGTTTCGTGTTTTTCTCGCCTGCTTTAAGGCTCATAGCAAAGACAAGAAGGAATACTGTGAAAAGGCAGATTTTCATTTTTGCGGCAGACACTTTTTTCTCCTGGATCATTTTAAAAGGCAATATTATAATCATACTTCTATAATGAAGCTTTTTCACTAAGTGGAATAGAACTTTTTTAATGTCAGAATTGGTAGAATAAAATGGAAAGAATGGTTTGCTATTGTAAAAAAGTGTCAGAGAGCCAAATCGTGAAGGCTATAAAAAATGGAGCAAATAGCTTAAAGGACATTCAAGTCGCTACAAGCGCATGCACTGGCAGCAGTTGCAAGGATCTCAATCCTTCAGGAGAAACTGCTGTTCAAAAGATATTACAGAATTACTTCGCAAACACTTGAAGAATGCTGATGATTGTAATTGCGGATGTTGTTGATAATTCAGCTTTTAAAAAATCAAAATAATCATTCAGGGTCAGTGTTATAGTTTCGGTTATAGCCGTTGAATTCAAGAATTGAATTGAAAGTTTGTGGAATAATGGTTGTCATAAACTCTCTTATTGCCGGAGCTTGTCCTTTCTTTTTTGCAGGTTCTATGACCTGAAAGAAAGGTCTGAAAAAGCTCTTTTTTATGCCATGAGAATCACCTAAAACAGCAAGAAGCTCAAAATGATTGATTTCTTTGCTTAAGACAATCTTTCTTTCTGGAGCAGGTCTTCCGATGGAATCAGCATAGTAAATAGTTCTTGTAAGAGTATTTTTTTCTCCGTCAAACTCATATACGATTCTGTTTAATTTTTTTTCATACTTGTCACCAGAACTCTTTGGTTCAGCAAAGGAAAAGAACTCATATGTTTTTACAAATCCAGTTTCACTGGATTTTAAAATGTCGTAAATATTAACTCTTGAGGCGGTGTTCGAAAATTTTAGTGAAGCCGCTGAAAGATCGTTTCGAAGCATGGTGATAATATTTTGACCTGTTTGAATTGCTACATTTCGAGAAAGATTTTTCTCAAATGAATTGCTGCTGAACGTAAGAGTTCTATAGGTTGGGATAACGACCAGAGCCAGAATTACACTGACAAGAACCACTTCTATTAAGGTAAACCCGTTTTTTTTCATGGAATAAGCTCCAAAACAGTCGTTGAAAAGTTCATGACTTCATTTTTTAGATACTTGGCGGCCCGGCTTCCCTTTTGAATCCTGAGTTGAGCGGTAATTAAAATGCCATTAACCGATTTTCCATCGGGTTGGTCTGCCTTAATTTCTTTAAACTCAATTCTTCGCTCAAATGATTTGCATTCAGAGAAATATGCATCATTAACATCAACATCTTCATCATTAAGGTTTTTTGAAAAAATGAGGTGGTCGGTAACTTTGTGCCAGGGGCCACTGCTGCAGTCGCTTAAAGGGAAAGGCTTACTCTCTTTTGAATCAAGGTGTGCCTTAGCCCATCTGTATCCCATTCCCTGACTGAAATCTATAACTTCTTTGCCCAGAGAGTAGGCCATAAATTTGTAGTAAGCTTCCATTCCTCTGGAACTTGTTGATTGGTTGACCGTAAAAAAAGCCATCAACGAAAGCTGAAGGATAAAAATAGCAATGAGGAGTTCTACGAGAGTGAATGCTTTTTTCTTCATTTCAATAGATCCTTTTTGCTAAACTCTTTATTCTCAAATCTTATCCAGGGTATCAATGACAGAATGAAAATTTCATCCTGCTTTGAATTTGCTTTGAAGCGTTTATCGTAGTCTATTTCGCACTTTAGCCCATTAGAATGAGCGAAAAGACGGTCTACACCAAGACAACCAAAAATTTTAAAATTTTGAACATAGCTTTTAATTCCGGAGTTCAAAGTTGAATTATCTCCAAACGCCAGTAAAGCAGCTTCTATTGTATCCGTGGTTTTTACGTTTATAGTTCTTTTTCGGGTAAAAAATACACATAGATCTTTGTTTTTATCGTTCAACTCTATTCCTGAATTGATTGTAATTCCTTCAGGGACAAGTAAGCCGCCTTTGCCAAATACTTTAATTTTTCCGCCGTTGGCTGGTTTTTTTAGATTTAAATGATCTTTTTGTATATCAACTAGTCCTGGAAGTCTAAGCTCTCCAGTTTTTTGATTATAGATTCCACTTTTTTCAAATGCTTTTGCCCCATTGAATCTGGCGGCATAAAGGGTACAGTTTCTAAATGGTCTGAATCCAGAAGATCCTTTTTGAAATACATTTGATAGTTTGGAATTTTTAAAATTGTAGACATCAGGAGCTGTACTCAAATAGTTTCCCTGAGTGGTTATTTTTGTAGTGATACCGATAAAGACGTCTCCTGCGTTATTGGTTAGTTTTATACTTTGATCAGGAACCGAGTATCTCAAGTTTGCTCCCGAAGTTCCTGACTCTGCTTTTCCATCCCTCACAAAAAGGGTGTAAGCCAAAGGGAAACCCATAGAGTATTTATCTTTTTCATATGCTACCAGGCATACGCTTTTGTAATCATAGTTTCTTGTGTGACTACAGCTGGCAAGAAAGCTTGAACCCCTGAAAAGGGATGATGTGACATTAATCTCTATCGAAGCCAGTCCTTCTCCCGGGTAATAGTTGTCTCCCTGGGCGTTTTTTGTTTCCTGGTCATAAATTTTGGCATTGATTCTAAATCTGAATCCATCAATTGAAACTTCTTTTGGAATAGCAACTTTTACAATTTCAAGTAATTCGCTATCTTTTTCCAGGTTTTTCATCTCTTTTATTCCGGCCGAAGTAACCGAGTCTTTTAAGAATTTAAAAATCTTGTGTTCTGGATCCTGGGATGCTGCTCGGAGATAAGCAAAAGTTGCATCATGAACTATTTTGTTCAGTGAAGCCAATCTTTCTTCATTTAACTTTGAAAAAGATGTGGAAGACAGCTGTCGTGAAAATGAGAAGTAAATTGGCATCATCAGACCCATAATCAAAACTACTGCCAACACCATGTAAAGGGCCATACCTTTTCTAGGCGATACTTCTCTTCTATGTAATTTATGCCGTGTTTCTAACAATTATTTTCTCCATTAAATTCTAACTATTTACTCTTTGTTTTTTTGGTAATTCCCTTAACTTCTACAAAAATTTGCCCTTCTATGTTTCTTTTATAAGGCCTTCCGATCAGGGAAAGGTTGTCGCCAACCTTGAGGTTAAAGGAAGTTCCTGCTGGTGGCGAGATTATAAGTTGCTCTTCGGGAGTTGAAAGCGTTTTTACCAATGCGGCTTTTGTCTTAGGAAAGAGTTTTTCAACTTTCCCTTCATAGGTTGTTATTTTTGCCAGCACAGGTTTTAAGGCAACATCATTGGCACCTGGATCTGGAGTTTCTCTGAATAGCGCATAATAAAGAACGTTAAGTAATAAGAATAAACCCGCGAAAATCATGAGATTTCTGCGCCAGTTAAGCTTTTTGAGTTCGTCAATAGAGTCTGAGAGCGAGTCAGAAATAGAATCCCAGTTTAATGCGTCTTTCAGATCAGATAATTGCTGTTCCTGCTCATTTTTTTTATTGGATTCTTCTTGTTTTTTTTCTGCTTCGCTAGCTTTAACCTGAATAAAGAAGTCGATTTCTTCCTTTGTAGCCATGCCATTTTCTATAAGAAAAGATGTTAGGTTTCTTTTGGCCTTTTCAAAAGCAGACAGATTTGTATAGTTAACTTTTCCTAAATGCTTAAGGTTATTTATGCTTTCTATCGTAGGATTAGCAAGGATTATTGATAAACCATCTTCTATCAGATCTGGTATTTCTTCTTTTTCCAGAAATTCAGTTAAAATTGGTGACAATGTGAAAAAGTCTATGTGGATTGCGGCTTCCAGTCCATTTCTTCGAATATTAGGATCTGAACTTTCAAGCATGTGCTTTACCAAAAACTTCGCATAATCAGGGAACTCTTGTCCGGTGATTCGAATCAGACAGACTCTTACAAGCTGAGTTTCAGTATTCACAAATTTCTGCATTAATATCTGAAATTCATCTTTGTCAAAGACTGCCAGATATTCTAGTGATGCGACTAAAAGCTTTTCATTTTTCGTTTTCAGAGATGACTTTGCAAATTGAACATAGTCTGAAATCTTTAACACGAGTGCTGCTTTTAATGCAGCTGCAAGAAGATTTTCTGAGACGTTAGAGTTCATTTCTAAAACTTTTTTTACTTTATCTGAAGCTCCTGAACTTTTTTTGAAACGGGCGCGAGTAAACTCTTTTATCAAAGAGGCTTCGTTGTTCAAATCAGCTTGCGGAGCTGGTGTTTGGCTTTCCTCCTTGCTGGCTGCATCTCCGCTTAAAAGAGCTTCAAGTTTTTGCTTGAGTTCTGGGTTTTTAACTTTTTCAATAGATTCGGAGATTGCATCCTTTACAAAATTGTTTTTTAGCTGTGCATGCAATTGTTTTAAGAGTTCAACCCTGATTTCATCATCTTCCTGGCTGTAACTTAACAGAATATTATTGACGAATTGCCGGGCACTAAGAATTTTGGGGTAATCCTGTAAATATGTGATAAACGCTTTATAGTTCTCGCAAATTCCTGAAATTTCAATTGCTTTGCAATACTGAGGAATGAATTTTTTTAACTGCTCGGCTTTTTCTTTAGTGGTCTTTGGGATCATTGCCACCAGTCTGAAAGGAACTTCTTTGTCCGGGTTTGCCAGCAAAATAGTGCAAACCAGCTCAAAAATTTTCATTTCAGGATCATTGTACATAAGCAGCAGCAAGCTGTTTTTTATAAGAGAAAAGTCCAGAGTAGAACAAATTTTTAAAGCAGTAACTTTGTTGTAGTAATCACCTTTTTCAAAACATGCTTTTATAAAATCGGCGGCAAGCTGAGGGAAATGCTTGGCCATTCCTCTAATTGAAAGAGATCTTATTACCGGGTCATTTATAAAAACGAGTTTTGGAAGTTTGGCTTTAAGTATCGCAGGGAAATTCTTTACAAGTGTTTCTATACAAGCTATTTGTAGACTCTTGGCACTCGAAAATGCATTTTTTTCAAGAAATTCCACCTGTGCCTCTGGCCAGTATTTTCTAAACTTTTTCACTATTTCAGCAGTTACAACATCATCTTTAGATGATTCAAGCAAAGCCGGTAGAACTGCATTCATATCCAGATTGCGTAACTGGGTAACCTTTATGGAGTTTATTTGTGCTAACTGAATCTTTGCATCAACGTTTTTAAAAGCTTCCTGTAGATTTTCAATATTGGCTGTAGTTTCTTTTTTTTGCAGTTTATCTGAAAGTTTTGAAACAGCATGCTCCAATAAAAGCCTGCATTCTGGATCTTTTTCCTGTGGCAAAACCTCTTGCAGACAATCCAGAAGTTCCTGAGTAAAACCGGTTCTTAGAGCATTTTCAATTGCAAAAATTCTAATCGATTTTATTGGAGCAGATAATTCTATTTTTAATTCTTCAATGTTCTGCAAAGTTTTCCCCAAAAAGGCTAAGTTTTTAATAACAGTATGGCCTTATTTTTAATTAAAACAAACGGCTCTAGCAAGCTTTTTTTAAAAAAATAAAAGTTGTTACTTTTAAAAAATAAATTTCGTAAGCATCGGTTTTAGAATGACAAACTTTGTTTTGTAAAAGAATTTTACTCTGACAAAAGGCGGGTTATTCATTAGAATTAAGATATACAGGGTTAGAATGTACGTAAAAAGAGAAAATAGCGTGAATAAAATTTTTAATAGGGTTGGACGGCCTGGTTCCGGATATGTTTTTCCGTTGATTCTCCTTGCCACGCTTGCTGTTGGTCTATTTATAGTCACTGTGGGGCAGCTTTCTGTATCCCACAAAAAACAGTTTAACCATTTAAACCAATACCAGCATTCATTCAATATAGCTTACTCTGCTTTGGTTGAACTGCTGGCTGATGTAAAGAAAACTAAGTGGGCTAATAGAAAATTTAAAGCCAAACCGGTTGGCTATTCAAAAGATTTGTATGGGGGATCTTTTAATTTGCTTGCTGAGGATTACCCCAGTAAAGATTTTTATTTTAATGTGAAAATTCGTGTTGTTTACCATGGCAAAACTAATTTGTTTTATTGGCGAATGAAGTATGAACCCAACATGTTAGATTTTAATTCCCTCGTTATACCTGTTTACTTTGCTCAATTTGATGATTCGACAGCTCCTGGTTATTTGGACGGATTGGACAAGGTTGTTGATGAAGACTTAAAAGTCAGAGATGATAATGCATCGAAGGCAAAAAAAATTGTTATAGCACTTAACGATAAGATCTCTCCCAAAGAAATTCTTCAAACCCTTGGTGCTCTGCCTAAGGGGTCGACTGTATCTGTTGTGGGCGGAGATGACACAAGGCCTCCTGAACTTGTTATTGTAATTAATTCAGGAGGGAATAATCCCAAGAAACTTACAGATATAATCGACGAAACAGAGGGTGCTGACACCCCATCGCTAGGAGATGTAATTACTTCTTTACCTTTGACTGACATTTATCCTGGACCAATCAATGTAAATGTTGGTCTTTCGCGAAAAGAAATTGTAGTTTACTTCACCAGACTTCTTAAGTTGCCTGAAGTTTCAAGTGAGAGTGCAATTTCAGCTTTCGGAGATATTAATTCTGATTCCATTTTCAACAGAGCTCTTAGCGCAGCTTATGATAATGGGTTAGTGAAAGGATACACTAATGGAAATTTTGGACCAGATGATAAGATTCTAAGAGGCCACATGGCATTTTTGTTAATCCAGGTAAAAGACTATACCGTTAATAGGATTTCTACCCCGGGAATTGCTGTAGAAGAAAAAAATAGACTAACCAAGATTAAAAGTTTTGCAGCCAAAAAAATCCCAGAATATGCAGACATAAATCCTACTGTTGCCATGACCGTTGGAGATGGGTTAGGTGCTTTAACCGGTTTGCTTGATGATATAAACTCTGGAAACTGATGAAGAAAAATAATAAAAATCAAGGGTTCACTCTCGTAGAAACTGTCGTTGTAGTTGGAATTTTGAGCATTTTAGGCACTTTGATTATGCAATTTTTCATTCAGGCAAGCAAAACTCAACCAAAGGTTACAGCTAATTTGCAGCTTCAATCTACAATCCTTACTGGCATGAATAAGCTTCTTAGGTCTGTTAGAGAAGGAATTCACTTTGTCACACCACGTTTGAACGAAGACTCACCAATTATTGTATTTCTTGATAAAAAAAAGAATTTTCAAACCATTTATGCAATTGAGGATGAGGAATATACTAAGCATTTTAAAAAGAAACTATTCAAGCTTGTCAGGTATGAAACAGAGACAGAACCATTTAGCCTTACGAGTCCGAGTCATGACCCAGATAAAGTTAAACTTATTTGCAGAAACGTTGTTTCGTCTTCTTTCAGGCTTTCCAGCACTTATTCTGTAACAGCAAAAGTAAAATTTGCTAATGATTCTCAAGAATTTGAAATTGTTTCAGAAGCAAGCCTTATGAACGCTGAGGATGATAGCTAATGAAGAATTCAAAAAATGGAATGTCGCTCTTGGAGGTTATGATTGGGCTATTTTTAATTAGTTCAACCTCATTGATTTTTTTGAAGGCTATAAATTTATTTAAAACAGAATCGGCTTTTTACTCGGAGCACTTTTTAGCTACAAGCTTAAATGAAAAGGTATTAGAAACTTGCTTTCAGGAGACAGAACTGAATCCTTATGGATGCCAAACTCTTGGACTTGTTGACGCAAGTGGAAAACCTTTTGAATTTGAAACTATGGTAACAGATGGGCAAACTAATTTTTTCAGATATCCAGACATTTCATCAAAAGAGACTCCGGTTCTTTATAAAAAGTTAAAAGATAATTTTAAAATGAATATAAAATGCTCAAAGGATGATGGCAGCTTTTTTGAGGTCGAGTCTGGCTTTTCATGGTCTGCAAAAACAGGCAAAGGGGGAACCTCTTCTGTTTGTCGTTTTTTAACTTTCGATGGCGAAAAAGATGTCGAAACAACATATTCAATGACAGATGCTGATGTTGAAAAAAGATTGGTTGTAGACGTTTTCTATAAGTCTGATACTACTTCGCTTAACAGCTTGGTTTCAAGTATTGGGGCTCAAGAGTTGGTAATGAATATGGGACATATTTATTACCCTTGTTTTGATTTATTCTCTGCCGATGAGTTTTATGAAAGATGCCAAAAATTAGAATCTATGGAAGCTCAGTCTTATGACCCAGCAGCTTCTGTTTACGCCAAGTGTTCGGAAGGATATTTTGAAATTGCAAAAGATATGTTGCATTTACTTATGTATTTAAGAACTAAATTAGAAGTGGTAAAGGAAAAGCAGAGTTTTTTGCCAACAATAAATACTCAAGATCTTTCAAATGTTCAGGGATATCTTATAAAATCAATGAAATTCACCAAACAGATTGAGTATCTTTTTGCTGCAAGTGTTTCAAGGTTAGCAATAAGATACGAGAAGCAGTTTGATTCTGAGCTATTTTTTAGAGATAAGAAAAAACTTCTTCAAAGGATTTTCAACTTTTACAGGATTCTTTACGCTGTTAGATCACAAATCGATCCCCTTACTGAACCAACTCTTACAAAAACCGCAATTGAAAATAGAATTCAAAAGTTTCTTAAAAAAGTAGAAAAAGATTTTGAAAAAAGTGTCCCAGCTTTTTCAAGACTGGCTCGCCAGGAAATAGAGTTTTTCAAGAATAAAACGCTTGCTTCCAAATATTTTATCCCAAGGACGATTGAAACATTGTTTAAAGATGTGAACGAGTTATCAATTCTCACTTTTTAAAATGACACTATTTAAACGCATAAAAATTGAAGTAAAAAACTTTAATCTGCTTTTTCCTAAGAAGGATAAAGCTATTATTCTATCTGTAATTTTTCTGGTTTCCCTGCTTCTTATTCTTTACTCACCTTTAACAGATAGGTTTGAGCGAAAAGCTCTTGATTGGAAGTGCGAGCTAAACACCAGTTGGATCAATACTGAAGTCGTCACTGATACAATAATTCTTGCAATAGATAGCGAAACGCTTAGAAATGCTCCCTATAAATGGCCATGGCCCCAGGATTATTGGGCTAAGATTATTGCCAGTGTTTCCACAAATCTTGAACCTGAGATGCTTCTTTTGGATATTTATTTTCAGGAAAGAGGCAGTGAAAAAGAAAGCTCTGCGGCTTTTGCGCAAGCCATTAAGAAAAGCGGCCAGGTTGGATTGGTTGCTGTATTTGAGGAGCACTTTTCCTCAAAAGGCCAACAAGTTAAGTTTTTTCCACCCATCAAGGACTTGAAAAATGCTGCTAAATTTTGGGGAATGTCGCAGTTTCCGATTGATTCAGATGGAGTTATAAGAAGTTTCCTTCTTTTTGACTTTAGATTAGAAAAACTACATGTGGCCTGGGAGGCTTGCAAAAAACTCAAAAACTTTAATGTCAGCGATGACATTTTTGACTCCATGAAAAGCGCAAGAGCAATATTGAATTTTAAGTCTGATGAAAGAAGAATCCCCAGGGTTTCATTGCAGAAGGTGCTCAGAGCTGATTTCAACTATCCAAGGCTGAAGGGACGAAACGTTATTATCGGTGCAACCGCTCCAATTTTGCACGACTACCATCAAACGCCAGTTGGAATAATCAATGGCCCGGAACTTGTTGGAAACTCAATAGACACTCTTAAAAATGGAAGAATTCAGTTTATTGAAACTTCCTGGACAAACAGGGCTTTTCACTTCCTGCTTGGAGTGATTTTAGCTTTCATCCCGTTTCTGGATTGCTTCAAAAGAATCTGGATTCCCGTTGTTGTCGGTATGATTTTTCTACCTCTTTTCCTCATTTTTTACTCGTTCTATCCATTAATTCACCCTCCGATAGCCATAACCTATATTGCCTTTTTCATTTTCAGCTGGCTTTTGCTTATTGTTATAAGATTAAACGAGCTTAATAGAATTCAGCAGAGCCTTCACGAAGCGGAGATTTGTGGAAACATCCAGCAGAAGTTCTTTCCCACAAAGATCTTGAGTGTTGAGCCTGGATTTTCTGCTGCAGGAAGATGTATCCCTTATCAGAACGCTGGTGGAGACTATTACGACTATTTCAAGAATAAGCAGGGAAACGTTTTCTTTTTCCTTGGAGACGTAGCTGGGCATGGGATTTCAGCTAGTATGCTTACAACTGCTGCAAAGTCAGTAGTTTTAATTAACTCTGCAAAGGAATCGTTTGAGGTTCCAGATTTATTCCTGGACATCAATTCAGCTATTTTAAATCTGACCAAGAGAAGGTTGCTATCGGCAGTTAGCGGTATTGTAGACTTCACAGAGCAAAAGATAATTCTCTATTCTGCGGGGCATCTACCAGCTGTTTTAAAAACACCGGATGGGGTTACTGAATATCCTATAGCAGGTTTACCGTTAGGAGTTTCCAAGCGATTTAAGCTGCAGGAGTTCAAGGAACTCCCAATTCCAGAATGTGGAAAGTTATTTGTTTATTCTGATGGCATCGTGGAAGCAGTGAATTGGGAAAATGAACAGATTGGATTTGACAAGTTCTATGAGATGATTGAAAAAATGCCCATGGAACTTTCAGTTGAAGAGTCTTTGGACTATTTGTATCAGCAGTTGGATCTTCATGTTGAAGGCCGAGCTTATGAAGATGACGTTACATTTTTAATATTGTCTTTTGACAAAAGAGAGGTTTCAGAGTGAAAAAAACTACAACATTAATGTTTGCCGGAATGCTTTTCCTTTTCTCCATGGGATGTGGTTCTTCAAGTGAGCCTGTAGCTGTTTTGAAAGAAACTAAAGGGGAAGTAAGCTTTACCGAGAAAGCATCGAATAGATTTGTTAAGGCAGAAACCGGTAAGAATATTTTTGATGGCGGAGCGGTGAAAACAACTTCTGAAGCTTCAGTCGAGCTTGAATTTATCAAAGACAAAACCAACGTAAAGGTTGGTGAGAATACATATTTTGAAGTAAAAAACTTTTCAAAGAAAGAATTGAAACAGATGGGTGGAGTTGCTATTTACAATATTTCACCTCAGGATAAGGAACTGACTGTAGAAACCCCAAATGGAATGGCGACTGTTTTAGGAACAGTTTTTAGAATTGATGTCGCTGCCACCTATACACAGCTTATTGTTGAACGTGGAAAAGTTCAATTTGCTAAAGGCGACAAAAAGGTTGTTGTAGAAGCAGGAAAATACTATTCAACTGCTCAAAAAGGTGATCCAAAAGCCGAAGTTTTTGATCCTTTTGAGCTTGAAAAGCTTTTCTCAGGAACTAGTTTAAAGCAGGGATACAATTTAAGATAATTGTTTTTTAAGTTGTTACTTAGAAAAAAAAAATCTCGTAAGTAATTCCAGAAAGTGAAATACCAATATCCCATGGAGGGTAAGATGAATAGAAATTCGTTGTTTTTTCTTTTATGCTTATTAGCCTTTAGCAGTTCCGTTTTTGGGCAATACGTTTTGACCGTTGATGACTGGCAGAAAAAAATTGATGAATTAGAAGTTAGAAAAAGCGAATTAATAAATAGTAAAGATTATAGTAACTATCTAAATCTTAAGTTTGAAATTGAATGTGAAAAAAAGAAAATTGAAAAAGAGAATGAAACTATTAAAGAAATAGATGGCGAAATTAGTGGGTATTTAAGCGCTATAGATTATTTTCTTAAATATGTAACCAACCCAGGGACTCACGCTCCTGAAGATCAAATAGCCCGTTGGAAAATTGAGAAGGAAACATATGATGCTAATGTCGCTTTAATGGCAGCGGCTGAAGCTAAAAAAGACTTGCCTCTCGCAGCAATTGCAGCCAGTGAAGCACAAATTGAGTCTCTGACAAGCGCACAAAAAGTATATGAAGCTGGTTACTTAGGGGCTAAAATTGGAATTGAAGAATTACAGAGTACTATTGGAGCATACGAAAAAGCTATTGACGATTTGAATGGCCTGGTGGTTGTGGATATACCAAATACTTTGGAAACTTATCAAAATGACCCTGTTGCTACTTCAGATCTTTATGACCCATCTGCTCAGTATAGAAATAGGAACAATGATAGCCCAGAGGTAGATGTGCCTGTTGCTGACGAAAACGAGGCCCCATTTGAGGTTATAAATGGAGACGATCCTGCAACTACTCCAGCTCCTGCAACTACTCCAGCTCCTTCGACTACTCCAGCTCCTTCGACTACCCCAGCTCCTTCGACTACCCCAGCTCCTTCGACTACTCCAGCTCCTGCAACTACTCCAGCTCCTGCTGCTGGAGAAAGCTATACTGTTGTATCAGGAGACAGTCTCTCTAAGATTGCAAGAAAACTTCTTGGTGATGGATCAAGGTGGCCAGAGCTGGTTGAGTTAAACAAAGATAAATATCCTTCTATAGAAAAAAACCCAAATCTAATTTATGCCGGATGGGATCTAACTGTGCCTGGTGACACCAATGGAAGTGCTTCCAATAGCGGAAGTTCAACCCCATCCGCAACGACAGAATTAACTCCACAAGAAAAAGCTGACAAAGCTTTTAAAACTTATGAAAATAAGTATCAACTTTACGCACATATAAGTGGGGTGTCTGATGAAATTAGATCGAATATAAAACAAGAAATGATTGCTGCAGAACAAGCTTACAAGGACGCTTGCAGCGCTGCAGGAATTACTCCCAAGCTTTTTACAATTTCTGGCACTGTTACTATTTCTACCCAATCTTCAACCTCAACAGATACTCCACAAAGCAATGTAGATGCGGCTCTTGAGAGCTATAAAAGTAAATATAATAGTTACAAGAATGTTGGCGGAATTAGTGATTCAGATAGGGAAAACCTCAGACTTGAAATGATAGCAGCAGAGATTGCATATCAAAGAGCTTGTGATGCCGCGGGATTAACTCCAAGTCTGCTTACTACCGCTTCAGAAAGATTGGTAACACCTCCGACAACAACCACTCCAACTGCCCCTCCAGATGAATTCTATGAAAATGTGCCTTCAACTGCAGGGGATGATTACAATAATATGTAAGGCCTTTAATAAAATTGATTCTTATACTAAATTGTTACAAAGTGATTATCAAAATCAAATATTTCAGAGTTTTGCAGGAGCATTATAAATGAATCGATTAAAAGTGTTTGCCGGGATTTTATTGCTAGCAGCCGTATTTAACTCCAATTTGTTAGCAGGATTAGAACTCCCCTCTGGAAAAATCTTATTTGTTGTAACTGAAAAAGCGGGTGTGACCTATCTGGCTGCTTCTGACCCTTTTGGCAAAGAAATAGTTCCGATTTCACCTAAATACAATAATATAATGTATCCAAGGGTTTGCCATGCTACCGCAATGATCGGTTTTACCAACAAAAAAAAGAACATGAATTCAGAAGTTTATCTTATAGATCTTAAGGCTAAAAAAGCTTTTAAGATTCTTGATGGTGCAGCTTTTGAAGGTTTTTCCCCAAATGGAAAATTCATTCTTTATACAAGCTGTACTTCTGAAGCTGGACTTTATTTGTATAACATCGAAACAAAGAGTTCTAAACTTGTATCCAAGGCTGATATTATCAGCGCCAGTTGGTCTAAAGACAATAAGTGGATTGCTGCATCTGTTTTGACTAAGAGTGGAAAAACTGACCTTATTAAAATTTCCCTGGCAAATTTTAAAACTGAAAAGATAACTAATACAGCTACCATTAACGAATCATTTCCAGTGTTTACAGCCGATGGAAGATACATGGCTTTTTGCATAGGTCGCGATAGAAATAATAGAGTGGCATTTTTTGATATAGAAAAAAAATCTATTTATGAAACTCCTATGGCCGGCAGGAATCCCTCCGCCTCACCAGATAACAAATGGGTTGTTTTTGAAAATAACAATAGCATTTGCATTGGTGATAAAGATGGAAAGCGTGTTCACAAAGTAGCAGCAGGGAAAACACCAATTTGGTTTAACTAACTTTTAAATCTCCCAAATGACTCCGTGACTGAGTTTAAATAAGTCACAAACTGCCTTTTCAAAGTTTCAGACAAATTTTGAAAAGGCCTTTTTAATTTAGATGGTTTAGAGGGGTGTGTTAGTTGTTTCTTAAAAAATCGAGAGCTTCTTCTAGACTTGCTGCTGATTGGGCAATAGGAAAAACTCCAGTAAGTTTGAAAAGTCTTTGTTGAAGAGCATTAATTCCGGTTACTACTGCGCTTCCATCGTAGTCCTGTACAATCATCAGGATGACATCAAGAAGTTCTCCCAAGCCAAGACTATTAATCAATTCACACTTTGAAAGATCAAAAACAATCTTATTTTTATCCTGGTCACAGAGATTACAAATTTCGTCGCCCATGCCTTCAAGAGTTTCATCATTGCAATAATGCTGAAGATAAACAACTGGGAATTCCTGATCCATTGAAACCTGAAATGCAACTTTACTCATCTTTTGCTCCAAATTTTCTCACTAAAATAATTCTACTTTTGGGTAAAAGGCCGACTACGATCTTAAGCATACTTTATTTCATCGAAAGTCGACAACTATAAAAGTGAAAAAAAGAGCACGAAGTCAAATATTGGTTATTACCGAATAGAAGTTATCTTTTTTCCAGATTTCTAAAGGAGTCTTCAGCTTCCCCAATTTTAGATAATTCTGCTTCTGGAGCATCTTGATCAGTTTTGCCTGGACTAGACACTATTGCCCCTTTGCTGTTTAAAGCATATTCAGGGTATTTCTTTAAGATCGTCTCAAAAGCTTCTACTGCTTTTTCTCTTTCTAATTTGAGCGCTTCAATTTTTGCTGGTGGAGTTTGTGAGTTTAAAAGTGCGGAAAAATAAGCATTGTCAGCCGCGAAAGCTTTTTTAGCTAGTGACAAAACTTTTGTGGCAATGCTGTTTAAATTCATGTTTTCTTCAGAATTCGTTTTTTGCATGGCCAGATGTTTTTCATTGGCAATTTTTTTAACATGCTTCATTTGGGCAATTGTTACTTTGGGTTTATAGACTAAATTGCTATTCTGCGTCATTTTTTGAGTTTGAGAGCTTTCTGGCGGCTTCATTCCGTTATTTTGAGTTTTACCAGAAGGTTGGCTGATATTAAAAGAAAAATGATTAAGCCCAAAGAAACCAATTGTGACTGTTGAAACAAGAATAATAATTCCAATTTTTGTTGTTGTGAATGTAGTTTTTAAGGTTTTTCCGGCAGCCGTTGAAGCTGTAGCAGTTGAAGAGGCCGCAGCAACAATTGAACCTATTTCAGAAAGCTCTGTAGCTGTAAGAGGCTTAAGATGGGATCTAAGGTTCTGGATAGATTTCAGGTTTTTTTGACATTCTTCACAGGTTAGAATGTGCTTTGCAAATTCTGGCGTAAAGTTGCCAGGATTAGTGCTTGGTTCTTCAAAGAATCTTACACAGTTGTTACTCATTACTGGTTACTCCAACTTTTCTCTGAGTTTTTGTAAAACTCTGCCGGTTCTCATTTTTACTGCACCTTCGGATAACTCCATTAACTCCGCTACTTCTTTGAAGGGCAAATCCTGAAAAAATCTTAACTCGACGAGTAATTGCTCTTCAGAGCTTAAAGAACTCAAAGTTTGTTTTATCTCCAATTGAGATTGAATTTCATTGTCAAAGCTGTTTACGAAAGTAGAAGAAACCTCTATGGTCATAGTGTTTTTCTTTGTTTCACGGTTTCTCTTCGTATCAATAAGGGTGTTTTTGGCAATTGCAAAGAGCCACGTCTTGAATGGCTTTGAACTGTCATAAGAGCTTTCAAAAGCTTTCTGTGCCTTAATATATACTTCATGAGCCATGTCCGGCACTTCAACCCTGGAAACTCCAAGATATTGCAAAAACAACTTTAAAGATCTATAAGTTTCTTTGACCTGATCTTCGAATTCTTTAGCGTTTTCCACTATTACAACGTCCTGATTTATGGTTACTTACGAGAAAAAAAATACTTAAGTCACAACAATAAAAAAATGTTTCTGTTCGTGAAAATTATCTCATGGAATACATAAAAATTCCCATAATAAATTTTCAACTAATGTTACAAAAACTCAATAATTGTTACTTACAAATTTTAAATATCGTATGGAGTTTTATACAAGCGCTCTGATTAAACTATCTGTAAAGGAAGCTGATAATGCTTATTAATAAAAATCGATTGCCAATAGGTTTTTTGTTGGCTTTTGTTATTTTGGTATCTCTATTGAATTGTTCGTCAGGAATGGCTTTTGATCAACCCAACGTAGAACTTTCATCAGCTGATGAATCAGAAGAAAGTTTCGTAACAATTAATTCATCTGTTAACAAAAGCTCAGAGTCATCTTTAGATAACAATGGAGTTAAGGCTGCTCAAACTTATATAGTTCAATCTGGAGATAGTCTTTGGAAAATTGCCAGAAACATTCTCGGAAGTGGTTCCAGATGGGGAGAGCTTGTTGAGGCTAATAAGGATAAATTTCCATCACTAGAGAAAAATCCAAACCTTATCTATCCAGGGTGGGAGCTCGATATTCCTGGAATAAATATCGGTGAAGATTCTGCTTCAAAGCAAGAACCAGTGGTTGCTGATTCTAGTGAAAAAAAAGGTTCTACTGGGCAGACAAGCCAAATTTCCAGTTCTATTGGAGCTGCAGTTTCAGCAGAAGCAAAGAAACTTGTTTCAAAGTATCCTGGCTATCAATCTTTTCCGTATGATCCATTGACAGATGGCGGAAATTTAGGTTGCGCTCAAGTTGTTACTACTGCTCTAAAAGCAGCTGGGGTTTTGAGTAAAATTCAACTTAATTGTGATAATACAGTGGCAGATTTGAAAGCTGCAGGTTGGCAGAAAGTAAATGTTCCACCTTATGCAGATGGAGATGTGCTTACCTGGACAACCAGTCGTGGTCCAGGTAGACATATTGGCATAATTGTAAAAAATGGGAACAGCTTTCAAGCAATGTCAAATAGCTCTAGCAGAAGATGTCCCCGTTTTCACGATATAAACTATATGCCGATTACTCAGGTTCTACGTAAGATTTAGGACTTGGGCAAAATTGATCTCTAAAAAATAAAAGCGACCTTAAAAAGGTCGCTTTATGCTTAAACAGATTAATTAAGTTTTTTTACAAAAGACGCAATTCCATCAACTAACTCTTTGGCAACTGGTAACTCTGGATTGCTGTAAGAATCCATTTGCTTTTGCCTATTGAGAGGAACAATTTTCAAAACATGGTTCATTTCGTCGATCGTCAGCAATTCTGTATTTTTACCAGCTGCAACCAGTTTATCCGCCTCTTCAATATCTACCTGAGTGTCAGTTGTTCCATGAACGATCAGCACCGGGCATTTCACTGTGTTTATAACCAACTTGGGATCATATCTGAACCATGAAACAAGATAGTTTTGAGTTGGTTTACTAAAGATTGTGCTCAAAGATTCTGAAATCGTTGCAACAGTTTTGCCGATTTTTAGTTTCTCAATAATTTCTTCAGCTTCTTTCATATCAGTATCTTTAAGCTTTGATTGGAGCTGACGGGCAAAGTTAGCATATACAGGCTGACTGGTTCCTTCCATGGAAATGAACCCCGAAGCTTTCTGCCTGGCGGCTGTTAACATTCCAATTAGCGACCCCTCACCGTGTCCAGCTATTACGATGTTTTTAAACTTATTAAAATCTTTTAATGAGATAAACCATGCACAGGCATCTTCTACGTAATAATCGAATGTGAAATCATCGGAAGTCGGCAGCGCCTTAACGCTGGCTTTTACTCCGCGCTTGTCATAGCGAAGGCTGGCGATTCCCTTTTCTGCGAGAGCTTCTGCCAGAAGTTTTATGCTGTTGTTGTTTCCTGTAAAAAGACTGTTGTTGCCATCTCTGTCTGTTGGTCCTGAGCCTGGGATGAAAAGAATTATTGTTGTTGCGGAACTGTTTTCTGGTTCTAAAAGCGTTCCATAAAGGTTGCCTGTAGGAGTGCGAAGTTTGAGCTCTTCAGCGAAAACCCCGGACGCACTTAGAATAATGACCAGAGCCAGAAAAACAAATTTTTTCATAATATTCTCACTTCAAAATTTATATGCTCAGCTTAAAGCTTACTGAATAGGAAATCAATAAAGGTTTTTGGATGCAAACACTATGATAAAAACTTCTTACATTTTCTAACTAAATGCCTTTCGAGATTAGCTTATGTGAGTAAATTTACAGAGTTCTACATTTTTTCAATCCCATTTTTTGCGACACAATTTATGGTCATGATAAAAGTGATCCAGCCTACCATAAAGTAGATAAATGGCCACAGCCAAAGTATACTGAAGGATTTTATTTCTGCTTCTTCCGGGGTATTTTTTAAGTAAACAACTTTAACTTTGTCACCTTTTTCAGGTTCTTTTGAGAAAATAAATCTACCGCTATAGCTGTCATGGGATTTGAAACGATGTTTTTTCCCATTTACATCTTCAAAGTCTACCCAGGGAGTTTTTGAGGTTATTTCGTTTCTACCAGATCCAGAAGTACTGGACGTAATAAAAGCAATTCTTCCATTAGTATTTGTCCCAAAAATTAGGAATTTAATGGATCTGGATAGTTGGTATGCACCAAGAAAAATAAACCCAAATTCCAATAAAATACCAAATATAAGCACGACAATTAGAAAGTTAAAGCGAGGATCTTTGTTTTTGTAAGAAGTTTTAATACTTTCAAAGAATTCTTCAAATATTTGCATATTCAAATTCTTATTCTCCTGTGAAAAATCCGTATTTAAACGGTTTGACCGCTAGATTGTTCTGACTAGCAAAACCCTGAAAACGATCAGAGTTTATCCACATGTAGTATTCGTGATTTGGCTTAAGCTTAACGGGTACAGTCAAAATTTTGCCTGTTGAGTCGTAAGAAAGTTTGCCGGAAATTTCAGGAAATGGTTCCCCTCCTCCAACCAGAGACCATGAGTTTTTCATTGGTTCACTGAACTCAATTATAATTTTATTGATTGAGGGAGAAACATTAAGCGAATTATTTTCAGGAAAAATTTTAACAACTTTTGGTCTTTTTGCATCTAGAGATGCCTTTTTTGAATTGATTTCAGCAACAAGTTTTTCAGAATTTTGTGCCCAGTTTTCAATTACTTTGGCTATTTTTTTTATTCCGTTTTTTATGGATTCATTTTCTTTTCTGAGCGTTAAAATTTCTTCTGATACGTCTTTTATCCAAAAGAAGCTTCGTTTTTCCTGCTCTTTTATGTAGTCATCATAAATTTTTTGGGGATAAGTTTCTTTTAAGAAAGCCCCCGTACATGCTCTAACCATAGTCTCAAATGCTACAGATTCAGGAGTTGAATAGCCTTGTTTTGCAAACCTGTCTTTAGCTATTTCGGATAATTTTGTAATTGGTTTTTCAAAAAGAGAAAAGTGTTGCTCAACAATTGGATTTGTATGCGAGTGACAGAACTCATGAAAAATTGTTTCAATATATGAATCGTCAAATTTGGGTTCTTCTTTTTCATTCACTATCCCAACGCCAAGAATGCAGAATGATATATTTTTTCCGCCAATGGAAATTCCAGGTCCATAGCATGAAGGGCCATTTATGAAAGCTGGAATCAGAACGAATGAAGAATTTTCTCCCGGAAATGATTTATTAAACCAGCTCTGGAAATTTGTTTTTGTTAGTAGCGCTGTTATAGCTTTTTCAGCTTCTGTGTATAATCCCATATTTTCAGTGTAAAATTGTTTAAAATCACTTTTTGCCGAAAAGTCTGCAAGCAATTCGTAAAATTTTAGAAGGCTTTCTTTGGTCCATCTTTTATCAACTTGTGAAAATTCAGTATCAAGATTTAAAACGGGCTCTATTTTATCAATTGATTGAATGCAAATAGCGGCATCCATTACCGCATCGAATGAAATTCCCTGTTTTTTTCTTAAATCCCAGATGAAGGGAATGATTGGGTGCTGCTTATATGGAGCAAATTTATAATTTACTTTTTGAATATAAGACGGAATTCTACAGGATGAGTATTCTTTTGCCCCAGCAAGGTAAAATACAAGGCTGGTAAGTTCAATTCTTGGATCTGCCTTTATTGTTAATGCCGTTCCTGGCAAAGAATAAAAGAAAATAAAAAGCAGGCTAAGCCAATACAATTTTGTTTGTTTCAACTTTTGGTTGTCCTTTAAAATTGAGATTTAATATAGTTTGAATCATCTTTAAAAATATTTTAAAGCCATTAATCAATTTTTTCACTATTGAGGCTAATTAAAAAAATTAAACTCCATTAAGTTTGTTCAGATTGAAAACCACTGTTATAATTTGAATATAGAAAAAATTACCTGTTCGCCAAAATTGTTGGATGGGGACAAATATTTGTGAGTGGATTATTATCTAAAAGCCAGACATTTAAACATGTGGTTGCCGTATTTATTCTGATGGCAGGCGCATCAGTTATGTTCTATTGGTTATTTCAAGCCTATGTGCTTGAGAAAGCAGAAGAGAATGTTAAGAATATTCTTCTTTCTCACAAGGGAATCCACCATTATGTACAAAATATAATGATTCCAGCTTATTCAAAATATCAAACAGATGGAGATATTAAGCCCGAGTTTTATGCTCCAGAGTTGCTTTCCTCATCTTATATAGTGAGAAATCAGCATAAATATTATAATGCAGAGCGAAAAATAGCCAGTTTAACCGAGACTTACTATAAATTAGCTGCAAAAAATCCAAGAAACCCAATTAATAAAGCGGACAAGCTTGAAGTTGAGCTCATAGAAAGATTTAATAAGAATTCAGAACTTAAATCCTACAAAGAAATAATAGAGATTAATGGTAAGAAAGTTCTTTATGTAGCAATCCCTTTTCTTAAGAACGAAGACCGATGTATGAAGTGTCATGGGGACAGACAAAATGCCCCAATCGAGCTTCAAGAAAGCTATCCAGGGCTTGGTGGATTTAATGAAAGAACCGGAGAAATCCGTGCTATTACATCTATTAGAGCTCCTCTGGAAGACGAGTACTGGCATTTGTATGTAATTGGCTCAGCAATATTTGTGGGGTTCTTTGCCTTTTCCGGATTATTCTTTTTTAACGCCAGATTGCGTTCAATGGTTCAAAAGAGGACAGTTTCACTTGAAGAAGAAATTGTCGAAAGAAAAAATGCTGAGAAGATCACTGAAGAAAATCGTTCTATGCTCACACAAATACTGAATACCACGCCCCAATCAATTTTTTGGAAGGACAAAAATGGTGTGTATCTTGGCTGCAATAAGGTTTTTTCGACTGAATTGGGGATGGAGGAGCCGGGTGAAATTGTTGGCCTGACTGATTGGGATCTACCTTGGCCAAAAGAACATACAGAAGCTTATGTCGCTGATGACAAAGCTGTAATGACTTCTAATAAGCCCAGGTATAACATTATTGAACCGCTGCAATTTACAGATGGAAAAAAGTTATGGATAGATACAACTAAAGTTCCATTAGTTAATAGCGAAGGCGAGGTTTATGGAATTCTTGGTGTTTTTGAAGACATTACTGATCGAATTTTGGCTGAAATGGAAAAAGAAGAGCTTGAAAAACGATTGCGTCAGTCCCAGAAAATGGAGTCTCTTGGAACCCTTGCCGGAGGGATTGCTCATGATTTTAATAATATTCTGGCCATAATTATGGGATATGCCGAATTAGCTGAAAATGAAGAAGATTCTGAGAAGCTGAAAGAAGATTTATCCCAGATTAAAAAAGGTGGAAAGAGAGCTATAGAACTGGTTAAGCAGATTCTTACTTTCAGTCGGCGAACAGAAAATTCTAAATTGCCGTTGCAGTTATCTGTGATTGTGAAAGAATCGTTAAAAATGCTGCGGGCTTCTATTCCAACAACAATTGATATCAAGCAAAACATAAAATCTTCTGGAATCATTTTAGCCGATCCGACACAAATAAATCAGGTTTTAATGAACCTCTGCATTAATGCATATCATGCTATGCGTGAAACTGGTGGGACTTTGTCAGTTAATCTTGATGAGATCTTTATACATGCAGAGGATGAGGGTTTTGGCAAGTTACCATCAGGATCATATTTAAAATTAGAGGTTTCTGATACCGGATGTGGAATCAGCGCTGAGTATAAAGAAAGAATTTTTGAGCCGTATTTTACCACCAAAAAAACTGGAGAAGGGACTGGCTTGGGCCTGGCTGTTGTTCATGGGATTGTGAATAGCCACCATGGAAGCATTTCTGTATACAGCGAAATTGGAAAAGGGACAAGTTTTCATGTCTACCTGCCACTGGTAGAAAGTAAACCAAGTATTGTTTCTGAAGATTTGTTCATAGAAAGTTTGGAAGGACATGGTGAAAAAATTCTGGTGGTTGATGACGAGTCACAGATAACAGAAGTTGTAAAGCGTCATCTGGAAATTAGTGGTTATGAAGTTGTTACTAAGAATGATTCGACAGAGGCTTTAGAAGAATTTATGGCTAATTCAGAGTCATATCATTTAATAATTACAGACATGAATATGCCAAAAATGAATGGCGCAGAATTGGCGGAGAAAATTTTTGCAAAGTTTCCTAATATGCCTATTATTCTTTGCACGGGTCATAGTGATTTAATAAATAAAGAAAAGGCAGAAAAAATCGGGATCTGTGAATTTCTGAGAAAACCGGTTTTGCGAAATGATCTATTAACTGCGACAAAGAAATCTATTCTGCATAGCAAATGATTTGATTTTTTTAGTCTCAAGATTGTTTTAACTATTATTTTTGCAGGGAATCTTTTCCTGTTGTTAGTTAATTTCAGGTTAAATAACCAAAAAACTATTTTTGATTTATTTTTCTTCCTTGTTTTACCGATAAATTAACCACAGAGAGTAAACAAGGAGCAAACATGTCGGCAGATCTGCTTGAGCAGTTTCTGAACTATCTCGCTATTGAAAAGGGATTAAGACCTAAATCCCTGGAAGCATATAGACGAGATCTTCAGGACTATCTAGATTTTTTAGAAGCCAGAAAAAGATCGGTTATAGATTCATCCATAGGTGGAACTATAAGCCTGTTTATGGTCCATCTACACGATCGTGGCTTGTCTCCTCGTTCTCTTGCCAGAAAATCCTCTTCATTGAAAGGATTTTACAAGTTTTTAGTTAGAGAATCACACATCAGCGAGGACCCTACCAGTCTTCTCGAAAGACCAAAGGTAGGCAAGCCCCTTCCAAAAGTATTGAGCCCGGAAGAAATTGATCGAATACTTGAACAGCCAGATCCTGAAACTCATTTAGGATTAAGAGACAGGGCTATTCTTGAAATTCTTTATGCGACTGGGATTCGCGAGTCAGAACTGATTGATCTTACTTTAACCAGTATAAACAATGCGGCAGAATTTATTTCTGTAATTGGCAAAGGTGGGAAGCAGCGTATTGTTCCAATCGGTCAATTCGCTATTGATGCTGTTAATAAATACCTTCTCCTTGGGAGACCAAAGCTGGTAAAAGATATAGGCGAAAGAACCATGTTTTTAAACCCATATGGAAAAAAGATGTCTCGTATGGGCTTATGGAAAATTGTTAGAAAACATGCTGTTAGTGCTGGTATTAACTGGCCGGTTTCGCCACACGTATTTAGACATTCATGTGCAACGCATATGCTTGAAGGCGGGGCCAACATCCTTGCTGTGCAGGAAATGCTGGGGCATGTTGATATTTCCACGACACAAATTTACACACACCTGACTGGAAAAGATTTAAAAAAGATTCATCAGCAGGCACACCCACGGGGTAGATAAATGAACTTTAAGGCAAACAAAGGAATAGCTCGCATCGTTGTGTTGCGTGTTCTTTTGCTTTGCCTGTTTGTACAATTCAGTGGCGTTGATATGGTTTTTGCCGGCTCCATCAAAAAGGTTGTTTCTCCAAAAGCTGTTAAAGAAAAGTATTTTGATATCTCACCAGATGATGTGGCCGCCCCTGCTGAAAACAATCTTAAGATTTCAGAGTTTGATGTGGCCATGGAAGCTGCCAAAGAAGTAAAAACTGCCAACTTGCCTGATAATGGGCCATCTGCGGTAAAAATTGATCCTGCTATGCTTGCCAGGTTTGGTATGCCCAGCTCTTCTACCAAAGATTCGACCCAGGAAAAATCTGCAATCACAATTAGCCCTGATGATGTTGCTGTTACTTCGGTGGCGGCCGTGGAGCCAGAAAAGATTCTTCCATACAATGATAAAGGGCCGGATCTTAAAAATAAAAGCACTGCCGGAAAAATCGCCGACTACGCAAGAAATTTCTGGTATGAAGATGATGAAGGCGAAGAAAAGCCTCGTATTTCAATTTCAGGAACCAAGAGCTTTGAAATGAAAAAAGCTGATGTATCTGGAGATATTGGTCACTTTTCAACAGAGAATTATGATTCAATGCCAGGGTTCCATCTTGATCAAAGTCTGCATCTGGAAATTGATGGAAATATTACAGATAACTCAACAGTGCATGCCGTTCTGGATGATAAAGACGACGAGGACAGACGATTTACAATTAATATTGATGGCCCTGTTTGGGATTTTATCATGGGGGATTTTCCTCTGGATTTTGATGGCACAGAATTTACTCTTTATCGCAAAGAAGTTAGAGGGGTTCTAGCTAAAGGCTCTTTCCACAAGAACTTTCAATCTGCATTTTTGTTTTCCCAATCTAAAGGGCTTTCTCGCCGCGAACAATTCAGAGGAGCAGGTCAGCAGCAGGAATTCCGGTTAGGTGGAAACCCTATTGTGCAAAATTCCGAAAAAGTCAGCATCGATGGCAAACCATTAACTCGCGGAACCGATTACTTTGTCGACTATGAAGATGGAATCATTAAATTTCTTCCCCACATGTTGCCAATTGAGTTAACCCGCTGGATTGTGGTGGAATACGAAGTAAATGATGACAGTATGGCATTTAGCCGAAAGCTTTTTGGTACACGTCAGGTTTATACCCGTGATGAAAATCGACAGGTTGGTTTCAGCTGGCTTAGAGAAGTTGATGATACCACACCAAAGTCGGCAGAAAATGCCTCTTCAACTGCAACTCCAATGCAGCACGATGTAATTGGAATGGACACTAAATGGCAGATTAACAAGAATTTAAAAATGGACGCGGAAAGTTCCATTTCTCTGTATGATCCTAATATCAAAACGGAGCTAACTGCTGCTGATAAACGTCAGGTAGGACACGCAACCAAGGTTTCTCTTTTGTCGAAGACTGCAAGGACTGATGGAGAGCTTACTTTTAAACGCATTGATCATAAATTCAAAGTTGTGGGAAGAGAAAGTGGTGTAACCGAGTTGGGTGAACGCGGCCTTGTAAATGATATTTTATCTGGAAAAGCCAGACTAACTTATAAAATTAATGAGGCTATGAGTGTTTTCGCTGATTCTGAGCGGTCTGAAACAAATCTTTCGGACGATCCTGCTATCTCTACTATTGATTTTTCTGAAAATAATGCAGGCGCTGTATGGGCCTATAAGCCGGATTCCAGGATTGAGGTCAGGGCCGGGACTCAGCATGATCTCGAAAAGAGAACTGGTTATAAAGCAGACATCAATCGAGATGATGGAGCTGTTATCTGGGATTCCAGAATTGGAAACATAAATACTCAGGCTAAATTGCAACGCACTGCTTATATAGATAGACTAAATGCAGCCTCAGATTCTTCTGTGTTAGAGGCTAATTTGAGTCTTGGTTCTGAGGTTAGCAGCAAATTTTCGTGGAACGTTGGGGCTTCCAGAATTGCTGTTGACGATGAGCTGGTTCCAGATAATCTCCGTTCAGAAACACAAAACTACTCTATGGACCTTAACTATGAGCCTAATAGAGTATTCACAGCACGAGGTGTTTTCCAATGGAGAAGGGCTGATGATTTTCTAGCTAATTCCAGAACTAATACTGAAATCGCTGATTCAAGGCTCAAGTATGAACCGACCCGTGATTTAAGAACTCAGTTTAAATACAAAGTTGAAAACACTTCAAAGGTCTTGAGAGATCCAAATCTTGACCCTGAAAAATACATTTTGCCTCCAAGTCTTCCACAATCTGAGACCCAGAAGGAACAGATAATCGGAACCTTTGAAAACCCTGTTCAAAAAACTGATGCTAACTTTACAACTGATTATCAGATCAATAAGTATCTTCAAGCCTATTTTGACTGGCGAAATCGACAGCTTCGCGATCAGGCAACCAAGATCTCTGTTTCATCAAACGATCGGCAGACTTTTGAATTACGCTATGTTCCTATGAAGAAAATGCTTGTAACAACCGAGTATGAAAGCGGAGTCAGTAAAAACTATGAACCAAAAACTGAGCTGAAAGATTCTTTAAAATCAATTCAGGTGCGCCATGAATTCTACGAAGGATGCATTCTTGATGCCACAGTTGAAGAGCGAGATGAAGATGATGTTTTCATAAACGAAAATGATACAAATACCAAAAGCAAAATTCTTGAATTCCAGCGCGCATTTAATCGCTGGGCGACACTTGAATTGGGGCTCCAGCACAATAAAATCGCTTCAAAATTGCCCAGCACCGAGTGGGAAAAGCGTATGGCGGTTATTCTGACTCCATTTTCAAGAAGTCAGCGCTACAAATTTTATATTAACCATAAGGACATTTCTGCGGCTCAAAGCGGTAGTCATTACGAAGGTGGAATGAATTTTTCACAGTTTATTGGCACTGACACCATTATTGATGGGGAAATTAAAAAAGTTCATTCTTCGCCAGGCATCGCTGGTAGCGGCTATGATGCCTTTGTCGTAAATGCCAAGATGGTTATTACTTTTTAGGTTCGCCTGTAATTCAATATGTTCTTACCCAGTATTGTTGTTATAAAGCAACGTTTTGGATTATGCTGGCAAAAATCAATTAAACGAGATAAAAGTCATGGAATTTACAACTAAACTAGCATTAGAGGGAGCTTACGCTCTTGGAATAGGGATCTTGATAGGTCTGGAACGTAGCGTATTTAATAAGCCTGAAGCAGAATTGGAATCAGAATCACCTAAATTGCAGGATGATCCTTCCATTGAAGGAAGTGATTCCACCAGCGGTGTAAGAACCTATGCAACTTTTTCTCTGGTGGGGTTCATTGCGGCTTTGGCAAATGATCAGATCCCATTTGTTGCTCCTGTAATTTTAGCTGGTTTAGTTGCGCTTGTTCTAATGCTTTATAGGCATACTTTGAAAAAGAATCCTGGCATGACAACTGAGGCTGCTGCAATCGGAACGGCTGCTCTCGGTGCTCTTTGCCATGGGCAGGCGCAAATCGCTGCTGTTTTTGCGGTAACTTTGACTGCAATCCTGAGCTCGAAGCATTTCACGCATGGCCTTATTCGCAAGATGCGTCGCGTAGAAGTAACAGATACGTTAAAGTTTCTTGTCATAATATTAATCGTTGTTCCACTTTTGCCAAATAAGGCCTTAGACCCATATGGAGCTATTAACCTTTATAAAATAGGAATCTTGGTCGTTCTCATTTCTGGAATAAGCTTTGTTGGATACTTCTTGACTCGAATGCTTGGAGCACAGAAGGGACTCGGCTTGACAGGACTTCTGGGAGGCCTGACCTCGTCTACGGCTGTAACTGTTGCCATGTCTAAAGAATCTAAAGAATCAGAAAACCTTAAATCCATTTGTGCTTTTTCAACCGTAATTGCTAATGCAACTTCGTTTTTTAGAGTTCTGATTATGGTGGTTATTCTTGATTTGTCACTTGCAAAGCAACTTGCATGGTCAATTGGTGGTATGGGGATTGTTGCGTGTATAGCTTCTCTCGGTTTATGGTTTTTAGCATCTAAAGATCAGGCAACTGAAACAACTGAACGTGAAGGACAAGTTAAACTTAAAAACCCATTTTCGTTGGGGCCTGCCATTAACTTTGCTCTCTTTTTTGTCGCAATTATTCTTGTTTCAAAGGTAGCCAGAAGCTATCTTGGTGATGCCGGTCTTTATCTGGCCGCAGCGTTTTCAGGTCTTGCAGATGTTGATGCAATAACTCTTTCTGTAGCTGAGCAGTGTAAAGATGGTGCACTTATTCGAAACGTCGGGGTATTTGCCATTACTATTGCTGTTGTTTCAAATGCCATAGTTAAAACCATAATTGCCATGACCACTGGAAGTAAAAGTTTCGGAAGAATGGTTGCTTTTTCCCTTGGATCAGCAGTTGTAGTTGGTCTGGCTCTAGCCTGGTTTATGCCTGGATGATTGCTAAGTAACAAAATTGCCAGGAATTTTTTAAATTTTGATTATCTTTTTTTCCTGCCTGGGTTAATATTCAAATGAGCTACGTTTTGTGGTTCATAGATGTTTTTTCCAGGAGTTAATTATGAAATTTAAATCGATAGTTCTAGCTTGTCTGCTTGTTTTTGGAATGTCTGCATTGTGGGCTGGGATGATGCCATCTGCTGAAGAAATGAAAGCACTTGATGCAAAAGTGGATGCAATTATGGAAGCATACAATAAAAGCGATTCAACTGCTTTTTATGCTGAATGGGCGACAGCTATGGCTTCAATAGCCACACCACAGGTTTTTAAAATGCTGTATGTAGACGGCGCAATGAAAAATTATGGTGCTTATAAATCAAGAAAAATTATTGAAGCTGAAACTGTAATCGTTCCTAATGTGCCAAACGGTCTTTTGGTTTATGAAGCAGAGTTTGAAAAAAATGCAAAAATGAAACTAGCCATAAATCTTCTTAAAGAAGGCGATGTATGGAAATTTCAGCAGGTAACAATTCAACCGCTTCCTTAATTTCTCAGATTTGATAAAAAAACTCCGCTAAGCCTATTATTATCTGGCTTAGCGGAGTTTTTTATTACTGAAGTTTTGGGTCTAGAGTTTTTTGCTGTTCACCATGCGGTTAAATTCCATTATTTCATTATAATCAATCAATGCTGAGCCAGCGTTTGAAGGCCAGTATTTGAAAATTTGCTCCAGAATTCTATAGGCTTTGGAGGCATATTTTTTGAATGGCACATCTTTAACTATGGTTTTGCAATGGTTAGCCATATCTTTCATGTATTCCCTATAGTTTGGAAAACTTGCAGGGTAGCTCCAGTAGCGATAAATTTTATCAAACTTTTTAGTTACTTTTTCCCATACAGTTGGCAAAAGACCAGGTATTTCATTTTCGGGTGGATAGCCTCTTTCAAGGGCTTCAATGTAATAAAGAAAAGCTTTGTCCAATAGACTTTTTCCATGAACTTTTACGGTCACAGCATTTCCAAATTTATTCTTAAGGTTCTTTTCCAGAATATTTTCAAACTCATCCTTTGGTGAAAAACGTTTGTATTCGATGAGGGAAAGGTGTGATTGAAGTGCCAGATAGAAGGGGTTTTCAGGATGAACTTTTTCTAAGCGCTTAGTCCAGAGTTTTGCCTCTAAAAATTTATCTTCAAGTAGCCATCTGTGCAAAAGTTGAATCTTTGCTAAAAAAACTGATTTTGCAATATTTTCAGAATTTAGAACCAGCATATCGTCATAACTCTGAACCAGGTTTTTGTCGATCAAGCCTTTTAGATGCCTAACTTTTGAGGCAAGGTCTTCAAATTTATCAGAAGAGCCTTTTAGTTTGGATTCATCCAGGGATTTTTCCATGACATTGAGTAGTGTTTTGAATGCAGGCAACCTGTTTTTTGGAAGACCCTCCACGTGGGTTACTATTGTTGTAAATTCCTGACGGAAAAGAGCGAAAACTTTCCTGATCATGTTAAGTCTTCTGGCCAGATAGGATTCAAAAGCAGAGTTTAGATCAACCAAATCCTGATTTTCAGGAAGATTTGTAAGTTTGTCATGTTCGATTTTTCTTACAATCTTTTCGTATTGTTCAAGATCACTAGTTTTAATCCTGAGAAACTTACTTTTTTTGGCTTTCAATTCTTCTGAAGTTTCATTAACTTCAAGATCTTTAATCGTTAATCCAAATAAGCCGCTACTAAGGCAAAGCATTAGCGCTAAAACAAAAATCTTTTTCATCAGTATCTCCTGAACAATAAGGTATTTTTTTATTATACAGAATTATTGGTTCTAGACAAATCTTGAACATGTTGTTTAAGAATCCAGATTTTTTCCTTAGAATTCAGAGTATGAATAATTTAATCAAGTGGAACAAAAAGTTTGCTGACCGACCCAACCAGTTGATGGAACCAGAACCTTTTCTTGTTGAGAATGTTGGAAATTTAAAACCAGGTTCTGTTTTGGATATTGCTTGTGGCGATGGCAGAAATGCAATTTATCTTGCCCGGGAAAAATTTGATGTAACTGGTGTGGACTTTTCAGATGAAGGTTTAAGTAGATTGAACCGGTTTGCATCAGATGAAGGATTAAAGATAAACACCATCCAACACGATCTGGAAGGTATAGATGAAATACCACTTTCTAATAAGTTCGATAACATAGTTGTCAGTCATTTTAAGTTGTCTGATGCTCTTCTGAGGAAAATACCCTATCTACTAAGCTCTAATGGGATGTTAATATACGTTGTTTTTAATGTTTCTACGATTGGTATCAGAGCTTTTCCAGAAGATTTTTGTATTCCTAAAGGATCGTTAAGAAATTATGATTGGCCTTTGAAGCTTCAGGTTTATAAAGAAATTTTCAGGCAAAACATCGGATATTTTGATGCATATGCTTTTAAATTAGAGAAGTAAAAGTAAGCTTAGAGTTTTTAGAGTTTGATAAATTGTTTGGATAAGATTTTAAACTGCTGAGTTTTACTTTTTTGAATTCTTAAAAACAATCGAAACGAAAAGTCTTTAAAAAATTACGGCTTTTTTCAAAAAAAAAGAACTTTTTTGGGCTCTTAGACGCCCATTAGAAGGCAAAAAAACATGCTTTTAGAAAAAAAGATAAAAAAGTTTTAAAAAAGTATTGACAGATGTTTAAGTCGATGTTACAATTACCAAACACGATGAGTGAATTGATCTTTGAAAAACGAATTGGTAGCCGCGAAACAGTAACTTCTGAACTCCGGTAAGCCATGGGAAACGACGACTAAAGACGGATGCAGATGTCTGGCAACAGGCAAAACGGTTCGAAAGGGAAACAATAACCTCGGGAGTCACCTGGCCAAAGAAGAAGTTAAGGTTAAAAGGCAAGAAATACATAGGGGGAGGGTTCCGCTAGACGGAATTACCAACTTCGAATGCAGAAAAACTCTAAGAGGGAACAAAACCCTGAAAGAGGAAGGAGCAATCCAGGGCAATCGAAGCCTGATACCCCAAAGTAGAAAAGGTCATGAAAGTTGCAATCGCATCTGATGGGTGAAACTTGAGGATGTAAGAGGCGCTTCAAATCGGGATCAAAACTTCAGGACTCGATCGAATCTCATGATGGGAACCAGCTACTTGTAGCAAGGGGCCAGAAAAAGGCATATTCGCATTAGACTAAAACTATGACGAATGGGTAGGGGGAAACTACCACTGATTTCTGGAAGAAATCCATGAAGGGACGATAACGGTGAAGGAGTAAGACAGCTGTAAACGGGTGTCGATCGATTTGGGGCTAGACTTTGAAGACCATGACCCTGCGAGTGCTAGTGAGGTGGAATAAACTCACAGATCAAAATGGGCGTTAATCCTGTTGAGAGGTTGCGAAAACCTGGGAATGGGATGCGGTAGGTGTGGAAGCCTGCTTGTCACGAACTTTTGATTATGGCGCTGATAGGGAAGAAACCTGAGAAGGCGTCGGATAATCCAACCGATGAGACTACTTGAAAGAACCTTGAAGTCGGCAGAAATCTATAAGAGGATAGAACGAAAACGGAACACCGCCATTTTCTGGTGATTGTATCGAGGGCCTCGGGGACGACGAACGTCTGAGGCTTGGCGTAACCAATATGCGTCATAGTGCGATCATGTTAAAACTCTAGAAGAGATGTAACGACAAGAAGGGGTAATCAAACCTGGTAACGGGGGCGATAAACCAAATAGTGAAAGTCTTCATGAAGGACAACCAATTCACAGAAATCAACCATTCAAAGTGTATTAGCAGGCTCCGGTTAAACGGAGCCTGTTTCTATTTTAGCTAAATTCAAGTTTTGAATTTTAACTTTCAATTTAACCATTTCTGTTATCAGAAGCTCAAAAATCGCCATTTAAACCTGTTTTTCCACACAGAAATGAAAGATGTGCCATACTGGTCTGAAAGCAGACTTCATGGAGGATCCAGCATGAAAAAAGCCCTTTTAGTTTTCATTCTCATTTTTTTTACTAGTGTTTCTGGTTTTGCTCAATTCCCAGAGAGGAAATACCAAAAGAACGGCATTTTCTATTATAAAATGACAGGTCTGAATGACGGCCGAAGATATGAGGCAATATCTCGTCATAGAGTAATTGAAATACAAGGAAATTTTCATGAAGAAATTTCCTGGATACAATTAAAAAGTGATGGGGAAAATATTGACTTAAAGCCCCTCAAAGATTTTACACAACTTCTTTCTTTGGATAAAAATTTTCATGGAACTCCTCCAGATATTTCAAAAATTCCACCACAACTTAGAAAGTTTATTTTGGGCCCCATCTTTGATTTGATGACTTTCTATGTAGACTTGAATCCAAGACTTTTTTTGACAAAAATGAAGGAATTGGAACTTGGCCAACCCATTCATATTCCTTATAACAAACCTTCTTCGTGGGCAGATGGAGAATTTCTCTTAATTGGAGAGGATTGCATTGATTTCAAGCTGACATTTCAGGAGCAAACTCTTAATAAAGCTTTAATGAGAGTTGAACATTTCCCACCTTCGGAGAATTTAAAAATCAACCTTCCAGAAAAATGGATGCAGGATGTTTTTCCAAATGGAAAGACTAACTGGATTCAAATTTCTAAAATTCCTGGTAAAGGTGAAAAACTTTTTGTTTCTTATGGGTATGAATACTTTGATGTTCATATTTATATCGACACTAAAGATGGAAAAATTCTCTCAGCCAATATGTATAACCCGGTTGAAATAATGAATAGAGTTTGTAGTAAATTCCAAAAGCTGGAAAACAACCAATTGAAATTGTTAGAGTGTAGTGAAGCCGAGTATAAGCATACTTATCGAAGCATTTCCTTAAAGCTGCTCAAAAAACTATAATGGAATCAATAACCATACTGCCGGAAATGGGAAAATTGATTTTTAGCTATATATAGTGGCTGCTATAAAAATAAGATGTTATTAATTGGCTGCTGACTCGTAATTTTAGTATATAGATTTTTTTGGGGAGAGAAGATAATGAGAAAAGTAAAACAAGTTCTAGTCTGTTTTTTTCTAATTTGTTCCATATTTTCTACTGGTTGCGATGCCAGCAAAATTGGAGAAATCATACAAAAAGTTGCTGACGGAATTCAGCAGGCAATTCCTGCAATTCAGCAAATAGTTCAAACGGTAACCCAAACTGTTCAGTCGATTAAATCTACTTTGGACAATAGTGATCCCAACCGAACTTCACAAAACTCTACAAACGTTACACCCTCACCTACAGAAACAAATACCTCTGGTTCAGATGCGACGGTGCAAATTACGACGCCTGGAGATTCTGAAGGATTGCCAGATACTTCTGCTAATAATGTTTCTGGCACTACCACTACAACTAACACAAATATTCCCTCCAGCTCAGGGCAAGAGTCTGGAACCAGTTTTATGGAAAGAACCGCAAATATGTCCAGGGCACAAAAGGATCAGGCAATTGTTCAGGCAATCACCTCTGGTAATATGCCTGGCTTTTTGCGTAATTTTAAAGACGTTACTGTTAACCGTAGGCTCAGTGACGGAAGAACACATACCATTACGTATAAAGTTATGCCGGACTATCTTGCCATAGGTTCAGATAGTGATTTTGTAAGAACTCCTATGACGCCAGATGCGGCACAGCAGATTGCTGATCAATTTGGTTGCATACTTCCAACAACACAGATGGTTGATGATATCTACTCAAGTTCTCAGACAAAACTTTCACCAAGACCAATGTCTGGTGGTGCTTATCCGAACTGGGAATCACGAATGACTCAAAATGAATTTTTTAATGAGCATCAGCGTTTGCTAAATGCACAAACTCAACAGGCAGGCCATACTAACGGAAATCTTGTAGCCGGACATAAAAAAGACATTGTAATCACCAATCGACTAAATAGTAATCCAGGAAAAGTTGCTATTTACGGCTGGCATCAGACGAATGGTCGCCCAATCCAGAATCTGACCACCGTGCATTCAAAGGACTATGCTGATTATAGCCACGGAGTTCGTCTCATTCAGAAAAAAGTCATTGTAGATGGTCGAGAAATGGATATAGAAGACGTTCTTCGTGATCCAATACTTTCTGGGCTGTTGAGCAATGAAGGACCAATAAATAACTCAAGCGCTGTAAGATAATCTTTGATCACTTTAAAGCTATTTTGTTTTGGACGTTCCCTTTGAGATTTTTCAAATCAAGATCTGGTAGCTTAAAAAAAAGTAATAAAACCCCCGCTAAGAAAGCGGGGGTTTTATTGTCAAAAAAAATTAGTGGTGATTCTCTTTTTACGAGGAACTTATGCGGCTTTAAAATCTCCCAATGGAAGAACTTTCTTGCCATAAACTTCATTTAAAACTTGAGCTATTGCGGTATAGATAGCAGAAGCGCCACAAATAATTCCCTCAAATCCCGTAATATGTTTAAATGTTTCGTTTCCAGTTGCATCGCCTATTGCAAGCATAAAGAAGAGAATTGTAAGTGATCCAAAAACAAACTGAAGTGCTCTGGAAAGTCTTAAGGTTCCAATAAACATAAGCAATGTAAAAGTTCCCCACATTGATAAGTAACAAATCATTGCGGTATTAGAAGTTTTTTCTACCAGGCCAAGTTTTGGCAGAACAATTAAAACCACAAGGGTAAGCCAGAAAAATCCATAAGAGGTAAAAGCTGTTAAGCCAAAAGTATTATTTTTTTTCCATTCCATAAAACCAGCAAGAATTTGAGCCATTCCTCCATAAAATATTCCCATGGCTAGAATCATTGAATTTAGTTCATAGAAACCGGCATTGTGAATATTCAAAAGAACCGTTGTCATTCCAAAGGCAAGAAGGCCTAATGGTGCTGGATTTGCAGTAGTGTCATTGACTGTGTAACTGTTGTTGGGTGTCATGTGGTAACTCCTATTGTATATATTGCTGTGTGTGTGTGGAAAATGCGAATGGGCATTCTAAGTGTAAACCCCTATGAATGCAAGCTATTCATGTAAATAACCAAAAATAGTAAGATTGATTTACGTGCTTTTGGTATACTGAATTTAAGATTCATTGGGAGATAAAAATGACCGAATTAAATTTGTCTGAGGGGTTAAAAAGGCTTTTCGAAAAAGAAGGTAAGGTATATAAGATCTTCTGGGGTCTTGTGCCGTTTCATCTGATTTTCTTTTCAATTTTGAGCTATGTAATGGTGAATATTGTTAAATTTAAGCCAATTTTAGCCACTGATTTGCATATGATAATTCTTTTTGTTGCAGGCTCAGCTGTTGTTTCTGTAAGTATTTCAGGGGTTGCCATCACAAAATGGGCATTCAATTCGTTGGCTAATCAAAATGCTGAAACCATAAACTTAAAAGCTGATGAAGAAGGAGCTTCGGATTCATTTAACAAGCTTGCGGCGAATATGTTTAGTAAAGTCAAACCAATGCTACTTGTAGGTGTTCTTTTGTGCGATTCTGCCATCAATATTGCGTTTATAATTTCTTTATTAACCGGGCAATTGTACTTTGTTTATGGCGTTTCGTTATTTTCTCTTCTGGTTTGGAAGGTTTTCATTTATTCACCGACTGAATTTGAATCCAAATTTACTCTGATATTTGCTGAGAAGGTAAAAATGGCCAATCGGGAAAATTAAAAATTCCCCTTAACCATTTTCATTTGATCTCTTATTAAAGGAGAATCAAATGTCTAACCTTAAAACTAAAAACGCCAGATTTTTTTCTGAAAACTCAGTTTTAATGACTTCTGTGACGGTAAAAGTCAAAAGTGGCACCTCGCGTCTAACTATTCCCCAAATTAGCAGCCTTTTAACTGATGTGTGGCACTCTACAAATTCCTGGTTAGTTTGGAAGTATTTGATCATGCCTGATTCAATCCACATACTTTGTCGACCATCTCTTGTATCTGCTATTTCTGTAAAAAAATGGATTGGATTTTGGAAAAAACAGATAGAAGTTAATTGGCCACAAGAATTGCCAATAAATCCACGAGCAAAAAACGATAAATTGGATTGGAAAATTTTTGTTAGAAAAGCAAGGCCTTCAAGATGGGGAAATTATCTTAAGAAGCCTGTCAAAGAAGGGTTAGTTTCAAAGTTTGATGATTGGCCCTTTAAGGGCGAAGTTTATCCAATTGAAATGAGTTGAATCAATTGGATGAATTGCTTTTTTCTTCATGGGGATTGGTAGAATTTGCCATTTGAGATGGGAAATTTGAAAATACGTTAATTGAAATTATAAGCGCGGCATTATTCAGGTTTTGTTCTCTTTCTTGCGGTAAATTTGATTCGTCAGTATAATTTTTGTGTACTTGTACGTCCGGAGGAGTTATGCAATCTTTTAGAAACAAAATCAGAATTTTTATAATACTGATTTTTGCTATATCAATTTCAGTTTCTCTTTTTGCAGGAAATAGCTGGGAACCAAATCTAACTCCAGTTTCTTTGGTCGATAAAAACAACGAAGAAATCATTTTAGACAATGTTCGCTGGGGATTTAAATATGATGGAAAAGAATTTAAAACCGTTTATAAGCGGGCAAAAATTCGATTTGACCAGGTAGAAAGTATTTTATTCTGCACGGAGGATTTTCCTCCAAAATGCGTTGCTTCACATATTTACCTGACGTTTATCTTCAAGTCTGACAAGGGAATGGTTACAGCTGATGGGAAGCACTCGGCAAAAGGTGTGGTTATTTCTGTAACTAATCGGCTTAGAAAAGGAGAAGCGGCTTCTTCACTAACAAAAGCTTTTTTCCCTAAGCGAACAAAAGATCCATGGCCTTTAGTATTTGAGGTCGGGACCTTAGCTGATAGACTTCAAAATAGTATGTTTGTTTGTGGAAATGACATTAAAATGTATCCTCTAAAGCTATCTTCAAAGCTAGTTGAGCAGGTTTTTAGGTCAGGTATTGAACTTTCACTGGTGGACAGATCTAAAGATTTTTATCATGTTCTTTTTAACAATTGCGTTGTTGGGGCTTTTAAAATATTGAAAAAAGGTCTGGGAGAGAAATATTTTCCAGACTTTTGGACAATAAAAGGAAAGCTGGTTAGCCATAAGGTTTCTTTACCGAAATTAAGTGCCGGGTATCTTAAGAAAAAGGGATTAAACAACAAAAAGTATGAAATCCCGCACTCTTCAAGATTTGTAACCCTACCCTCCTCTCGCGGTAAAATTGTTTTTGATATGACAAAAATGGAGGGATATGCGCGGGCTATTCCTGCTATTATTCCATTTGCTATTGAATTACAAAATTATTTTGAGTTATCTCAGGTTTCTTCTGATATGCAACGTCTGGTAGATCTTGTTGGACCATCTCATCCAGATTGTTTTAAATATTTAGCAACTAAATCCCATGTGGATAATGAGAGGGAAGAGACAGCTGAAGCCATTTTGAAAATGCTAAAAGCAAATCAAATTGATTCATTAAATTACTATTTAGATGCGATTAAAAGGAATAGACTAAATCGTAATTTTGGATTTTCGGAAATTAACTCGTCGTTAGTTAACTTTTTGAAGTTTGAGATTTCCCACGACCCGCAAAAAAAATCAGCTTTGCAGAGCTACTATGATTCGTTAAGGAAGTTCTAAAATTTGTATACACAAGTTCCCTATGACTTAGAGCAGAAATTGGAGAGAGAACTCCAGGCAGGTGAATCTGTAATTTATAAGGGAATGCCAATTCCTCGTTTTTTCCGCGCAGAAACCTTTGGAATTTTCCTTTTTGCTATACCTTGGACTGCTTTTGCTATTTTTTGGATGTGCGGTGCTGCTGGATTCAAAATTCCAGACTTTAGTAATGGTTTCAGCCCTTTTATGCTTTTTCCCTTATTTGGCTTGCCATTTGTTGGAATTGGTATTGGAATGCTTTCTTCACCTTTTTTTTCATATTGGCAGGAAACCAAAACTATTTATGCCATAACAAATAAAAGGATAATAATTATTAGCGGCATAAGAACAATAGAGATTCAGAGCTATGCATTGGATAAATTGGAGGGGATAGTTCGCAGAGAAAGGGGAGCGAAAGGGGATCTTATTTTTTCTTATAAACGCTGGAAAGATTCTGATGGAGATCATAGAACTCAGGAAATTGGGTTTTTCAATATTCTTGATGTGGTAACTGCACAACGGACCTTACAAAAGGCAATTGAAAAGTATCATGAAAATTTAACATCCAAGGCAGATCAAGGCGATTGGAAACTAAAAGAATAGTCTATAGAAATTTCTTTTATGTGTTGTAAGTGATTTCGAATGAGATCAGATGTTCCTTAAATTTCCAGGAGTCTTTTTTCCTGTAATCCAATCCGTAATAGACTTCCAGTTTTACATCTTTTTGTATGGATATTTGTTTCCCAATGGCAGGAATTAGCGTAGTCCATTCTTTTTTGTCCATATCATAAAAAGCGCTACCCATAAGAAACAATTTTTGCTTTTTTCCAGTTGGTTTATAAAGTCTGATTCGATTTCCTACACGGTGTTTTATCGAGTTATTTGTAAAATCCTGGTAGTCGTATGAGATTCGGTAATCTAATTTTACAGTCTCAAATTGCTGATTAATTTGTAAACCCATTTCAAAACGATCTTCACCTGGTTTGTTTTTAGATTGAACAACATGTTTAAAGCCAGAATGAAAATCCATTTGGTCTAATTTTTTTATCCACCTTATCCCACCAGACCAGATCGCGTTCTCATCATTTAGAGTATCAGCAGTCTTAGACGAAAAAATGAGTCTGATTTTTTCGTCATTGGATATTTTCCGATCAAATTGCGTGCAAAATAGCAGTTTTGCCTCATCATTAGCAAAAATTCCAGATGATAAACATAGAAAAGCAGTTAAGAATACAAAAAGTAGTTTTTTGCTAAAGCTGTATTTCATAGATATCTCCATCAGCAATTTGATCAAATAGATTGTTAAACATTTAACAGTTTTTCTTTTCAGGATTCAAGGTATAAAAGCGAATGGTCAAAGTCATTGCAAAATTTGCTGCTGCATAGGAAAATGACGTTGAAGGGCTCTTTAATTTTTCAATTGAACTTCTGTATTTCGTTTGAACTCACATCTCTAATAAAGTTCGATTGGACTTGTTTAAATCTTTTCAGGGGCAAGAAATTTACTATTATATAACTTACCGGAGGAAACATGAGACAATTTGGAAAATTTTGTATTTTGGCAACTTTGATTCTTTGTGGTCAATTGATGCCACTTATGGCACAGCCTAGTTTGAACTCAGCTGATCAGATGATTTTGGCAGCGAAAAATGAGTTTAAAGAAAGTGAGGCTTTTGCTGTAATAAGAGATGGAAAGAATCCCGAAGTTTTTTACGTGGTCCCGGGGAGACCTCGATTAGAAGTTAGAGGAAAGGGTGCTAACGAAAGACCTGTTTTTCATCTTTTAAAGTTCCAACATCAGGAAAAAAACGGGGATGTTACTCAGGGAGGTGTTCTTCAGTTTTCTGTAACTTTTGGGATTCCAGAGGTAGTTAGAAGAAATTTAGCACCTGAAATTAAATCGGCTTTTAAGGTAAAAAAAATTCGATATGCTCCTTTTCCTATAAAGAGCTCTCAAATTAAATTTTATTCTCTTGCGGGAAAACCACTTGAGACTGATGATAAAAGTAAAACTAAGATAAATAGTGGCTCAGATTCATCCGAAGGTATTGGCCCCGGTTTTGGAAGTCAGGCAATTCCTTTTCAGGCAAGACTAACCGATTTGGACTCGGATTTATATGACAACTTAACAAAGGGTAATGCAGGAATTCCAGTTATCATGAACATTACCTATCAAGGGATAACTCCAAAGCTTGGAGCCAAAGTAACTGTAAACTGGGATCAGACTTATAAGTCCTTGGCAATGGATTATAAATACGACGTAGGTGTGGGTTGCAAATTTGTTAATGCTAACGAGGGTTTTGATCTTGGCTGGGCGAAAGATAAGCTGATGAAAAATGACAGCTTGAAAATTGAATCCACTACAGGAGAAGGCTTTTCAGATGCTGATTTAGCAGCTGTTTTGGATCAAATCATTCCAAAAATTATTGCTGAAATGTTTGAAACGAATAAGGGAAGTCTTGGCTTTCCTGAAGAAATTCCTGATACTCTTGCTAAGAGTCTTTCTGAAAAGGATAACAAGCCTGAGTCAAGTGGTGGCCTTGGAGATATTATAGGAAGCATCGCTTCTGGAGCATCTGCTTTGGCAGCTCTTTCAACTGGCATTATGGATATGTCAGCAGAGTGTAGCCAGAAGTTTACTTTGAAATCAAAGGAAAGAGTCAAAAAAGGGCATCAGGTTTTTGAGCTTAACAAGCGTTCAATAGTAACAAGAAATTGTTCTTTTGGCTCATGTCTAAACATTAAGCCATGGATCAAATACAAAGATGAACTAATTTCTGTTATGCAGCCAGGCAATTGGGAAACGGCCTTTTTTGCCCTTCCTGCTGTTGGTGATTGTGATTCTCTCGGTATTAGAAGCATAGACATGTTAATTTCTCCATCATATAAAGGCAAAAGACTTCCTGGAACAGCTGCTCAGGTGGCTAGATATATGCAAAAAGACGGTGAAGGATCTTGGAAAGACAGAAAAGGGAATGAGATCATAAATTTATGCTTCCCTATTATGTCATTGATGCAAAGCAAAAAATATAAGATTGATGATTTGTCTTTTAAAGTTGAAACAACCATTACCATGAAATCTGGAAAGCCACTAAAAATTGAAAAAGAGGTACCAATGGTGAATGGGGACACCCCTCTTACAACTCCAGAAGCATATGCTGATGTGGTGAAAATTGATGGAAATTTGTTATTCTTCGATACAGTTAATCGAAAGGGGTTAGCCAGAGTAAAAGGTCGTATTAAAGCCAGTAAGCCTACTTTTGTAGCTAATTTTGTTTTGAGTCCAGATAACCCCGAATTTGTTACACTGATTCCCTCTGATTCAAAATCAGTAGTAGCTGACATAGATTTCCTGAGATTTACTGGAAAGAGAAACAAATACAAAAATAGCGGTAAAGACATGAAAGATTACTGTGCAGACCTTGATTTATTTCTTTTTGACAGTATGTGGTTGAACGAAGGTGAAAAGATTACAGATTTCACATCAGACTCCTTTGATAACGATGATAGTAGTTCAGACGGATACTATTGATTTAATTTAAAGTAAAATTTTTAGTAGCTCCTTTTGCTTTTAAGCAAAAGGAGTTTTTTTATATTTAATTTGCTTGCCTGATTAGATTAGAATTTAGATATGAATAAAAAAGAGTTTTTGCAGACAGCTAAGGTTCGTTTGCATGATATGAAAAATTTATTTGAGGAACTTTTTGTAGATTTTTCGACGACAGATTCCTGGCATGCAATAGAGGTCTATTCTGGGCTTGGGTATGCTCTTGGAGATTCGGTAAAATTTCTGCAGGAGAATAAGAAATCTTTTGAAAATCCAGGCGAGCAATCAGCTGTGGCAGCCTTAATAGACCAAACAATGCGTTTTATGCAGACTTTAGCAGATATTATAAATTATCTGAGGAGAAAGCTGGAACTTCCAGAAGGATTGATTGAACAAGGAATTGAGCAATACAAATGCAACATTTTACCACTACTTGAAGACCTTAATAGACTTGTATCTGATGGTGAAGATTTTTCTTCTCCCAAGAACAAAGATTTTCAAGATGCGGATTCCGAATTTCCTGTTGCTGGAATTTTTACTCAAAGTCTGTCATTAATTATCCAGATATTTGTGTCACTGGTAGCAGCGTTTGTAATTGCTTTTTTTGGCCTGATAAAAGGTAATTGGTTTGGAACGGCAATTGTAGCAATTTTTATTGGATTCTTCTTTGGTGAACTTATAACTGCAATTGAAAATTTTTTACATAAACCTAAGCTTAGAGGAGTTCAAAAGCTTCGTGTTGCACTTGTTTTTTGGATTTCGCTTAGCTTAGCCATTTACGCAAATTCTGTGTTATTAGGAATTAATCTAATTGGGATTTTCTTTATCACGCTTCTTGCAACAGCTCTATGGCTTAAGATAGAGGGCTGGTAACATCTAAATATAAACCGTTACTTTGTCCCCTTCTTCTAGATTCTTTTTTTTTATTTTTTCGCGGGCAAGATATATTTCCGATGTTGAGTCTGGATCATCAGGATTGGGAACTAGAATAACAACAATCCCGTTGGAAACCCGATCTACCACACCTCTTACTCTTTTTTTATCATTATTATTTTTCAATTTAGCCGATCTCCTCTAAAAATGTTCTTTTTGTTCTAATTTAGTTATACAATTTGGAAAGAATTCGGCAAGCCTCGGGAAAAAACATGACTGAAAAAATGAATCTTCATAACCATACAGAGTTTTCAGACGGAAGCTTTAGTGCGGATGATATTGTAAATTTTGCAATAAATTCTGGTTTAGACATGATTGGAATTTCGGATCATTTTTTTACCAGTAAAATTTTCTGGGATTACAGTTATCAGGAATGGATAGAGGTAAATTGGGGCAGATATCTGCTTATGCTGGAAAATGTTACGAGTTGGTTTTCCCACAAAAAAATCAGAATTCTAAAAGGTATTGAGATTGATAGCTGCGAAGAAAGGCTACAGGTTAAATTAGAAAGTTTACCCTGGAAAGATATAAATGGCAGACTGGATTATGTACTGGTAGAATACGTAGGTGAAACTCATATCGGCGGTATGAAGCTGGAAGATCTGGGAAGAATAAGAGAATTATGTCAAATTCCAATTATTCTGGCCCATCCTGATATTGATTTTCTAAAGTTGGCTTTGCCCTTAGACAAGGTATTTGGTATATTACGACAGTATGATATTGCTTTGGAGATTCCTGCGGGTTACAGAAACCAGTGGTTCTGGAACAATAATGATCCCAAGCTTTTACAGGATTTAACTTTGAGTATTGGCAGCGATACTCACGATGATCTTGCTCAAGCTGGTGATATTTATAGGACGCTCGAATTTCTTCAAAAAAATAATTTGGCAGATAATTTAATAAAGCTTTAATAAGCATCAAGGAAGGTGAGGTACCCGGTGACTACTCAGAAAGAACAAGTTGTTATATCTGTTCTCGGTGCCAATACTCCCGGCATTCTTGCTGGGGTAACCCGCGCTATCGCAGAATCAAACGTAAACGTTGAAGATGTTAGCCAAAAGGTTATGGGCGAGCATTTTGCTCTAATGATGATGACTGATTTTTCCACTGCGAACTGTCATTTTGAAGAATTTGAGAGTCGAATGCAGAAAGCAGCAGATGAGCTGAGAGTAAAAGTTTTTGTTCAGCACGAAGATGTTTTCAGATTTCAACACCGACTCTAATGGAGGGTGAACAATGTTATTCTCGTTAGAAGAAGTAATTGAAACCATCAGTGCCGTAGGTGTTGAAACGTTCGATGTACGAACCATCACCTGCGGAGTCAACCTTTTAAGTTGTGCAGATCCCGATGTAAATAAATGCGCTCAAAAGGTGTATGAAAAAGTTACCAAAGTAGCGCGCGACCTGGTTCCAACTGCTCGCAAGATTGAAAAAAAGTTTGGTATCCCAATAGTAAATAAACGCATATCGGTGACTCCTGTTGCTCAACTTGCTGGAGCTTTTACTGATCCAACGGCTGTTCCAATTGCTGAGGCTCTTGATAGAGCTGCGAAAGAGCTAGGAATTGACTATGTTGCAGGTTTCAGCGCTCATGTGCAAAAAGGCTTTTCCCGTGGTGACCAGATTTTAATTAACTCAATTCCAGATGCTCTTTGCACCACAGATAGAGTTTGCTCAAGTGTAAATATTGGTAGTTCTCAAGCTGGTATAAATATGGACGGCGTTTACAGAATGGCTGAGATTGTTAAAGAAGCCGCTGGAAGAACAGCAGACCAAAATGGTCTTGCCTGTGCAAAACTAGTTGTTTTTTGTAACGCAGTTGAAGATAATCCATTTATTGCTGGATCATGTCATGGTCCAGGAGAAGCTGAAGCTATTTTAAACGTGGGTCTTTCCGGACCAGGAGTTGTTAGAGCGGCTTTACAAAATTCGGAAAATCTGACGTTTGGCGAATTGTCCGATCTGATTAAGAAAGTTAGTTTCAAGATCACAAGAATCGGGGAATTGGTTGGCCGGGAAGCTTCAAAGATGATGGGTATTCCATTTGGTATTATTGACTTGTCTTTGGCACCTACTCCTGCAAAAGGTGACTCAATTTCTGACATTCTTGAATTAATGGGACTTGAAAGAACTGGGTGTCATGGAACTACAGCAGCTTTAGCCATGCTTAATGATGCTGTTAAGAAGGGTGGAGTTATGGCCGCTACTTATGCTGGTGGACTCTCCGGTGCCTTTATTCCTGTGACTGAAGATGCGGGCATGTGTCGTGCTGTTGAAGAAGGTGCTTTAAACATTCAAAAGCTTGAAGCTATGACATGCGTTTGTTCTGTTGGCTTAGATATGGTGGCTATCCCTGGCGATACTTCAGTTGATGTTATTGCTGGTATTATTGCTGATGAAGCTGCAATCGGTATGGTTAATCATAAAACAACCGCTTGTCGTTTGATTCCAGTGCCAGGTATGAAAGCCGGTGACATTGTAGATTTTGGCGGCCTGCTTGGAAAAGGACCCGTAATGGCTGTTAATAAAGAATCTCCAGCTGTTCTGGTTCGACGGGGTGGTAGGATGCCGGCTCCAATCCATAGTTTTAAAAACTAGACTTGTTTGACTTTTACAAAGCCCTGATAGCTGATGAAGCTTTTCAGGGCTTTGCTTATATGGTTTTGGAGGATTAATTTCCAATAATTTTTGCGCTGTCATCAATAAAAAATTAAAAGGTGCTGGAAGGGTAAGGTTTTTTAAAAGGACGTCAATTAGGGGAAAAAGCCGCGACTATCAAGTTTATGAATTGGTTGCGATGACCTGGCATTCGATTTGGTTAGAAAATGTACAAAACAAAAGAAAACATAGGAAAAAGATTCTTTATAGGGGCTGTTTTGGCCGCTTTTATTCTTTTTCCAATTTTTGTTGCTTTGGTTCATCAACATTCTTTATCTGTTAAAAATTCTGAGCGACTTAGAATTCTGGTCAAAGATGAATTGCTTTCTGAACTAGGTGAATTTAAAGAGGATACTAATCCAAGGCGTTATCTCGAGAATATCTTTAAGAAGATGGAAGAAGATCTTGGACTGACTTTTTCAGGAAATGTGAGTCCCGCAGCAAAAAATGGTGTTGATCCAGAAATTTATTCAGAGAATATCCTTGAAAGAATAAATGAATATTTAGTTCAAAAGCACGGAATAAAACCTCTTATAATTGTTTCTCATGGATATAATTTAAAGAATTTGTCCAGCTATTTTGATCCAGTTTTTAATATTGGAAATAATGACCAAAAGCTTTTAACAAATTTATTTGGCGTATCTTTGGCTTTTGACTTAGCCAGCAAGAATGATGGCGAATGGTTACTTGAATTTGTAAAAAAAATGCAGATGACTTATGAAGAAGCGAGAGATGACAAAAGAGTGGTCATAGAAAAGCTTTTTCATAAGTATATAAGCGTTCTGGGAAAATATTCCTCAGAACGGGGTATTTGTGAGGAGGTTTTTACCTCAAAGTTTGGAAATGAAAAGCTGTATATTTTTTCAGATGGCTTAAATCAAGCTGGGTCTTCTAATATATTTGGGGGATTTTTTATACTGGTTTCAGATTTATCGGTAAAGTCCGAGAAAATTTTAAAAAATGCAGTTATTAGTCGGAATAAATCAATAAAGAGGGAAATCGTTTATTCTGAGAACGAAAGCAGAAGCAATCAGGTTAATGATAAAGGCTGGATTAAGATATCTGGAAACTGTTCTGCAGAATTCTATGGTCATTTCTCTAACGAAGTCAGGAATCTAGATCTGCCAAAAATAAGAAATCTGAAGAATATTTCGCTAAAGGTTTCTGCAGACTTAAATGACTTTGCATCAACATTTGAAGAAACTTTTGTTAATTTTGGCTTTTTAGCCCGGCTTTTTATCCTTTTTCTTTTAACCGGACTATTTCATTTCGCATTTTTTGGCTTTCCATATGACCCTGGTTTAAGAAGGAAAATTTTGCTGTTAACTGGAGTCATATTGCTTCTTCCTTATGCTTTGATTGGGTATAGCTCAAAACTTCTATTTGAGAATATGGATCAACTTCGAAAAAGAGAGATACAAATAGATGGCGAAAGTAGGCTTTTTGAAGTTTCACAATTTGTAAAAGATTTAAGAATTAGAAGAGTTTTGAATGGTCTAAAAGCAAAAATTTCCACAATCAAGGAGCGGGAAAATATAAGGGCCGGGCACATGAGTGAAAAAGGTAGAGGATTTTTTAAAGAAGCAATCTTAGGCCAATTAAAGCTTTTTTACAAAGATGGCTATTTTTGCGAAATCACTAATTCATTCATTACTTATGAAGAAATTAAGCAGCTATTTATTTTAATGAGTGCGAAATATCTTGATTCAATGGGAATTTTGGACAAAAGCAAAATTGAGAATCAGAAAAATCTTCGCAAGGCTTCTTATACTGATGGATTTATTGATGGATTAACTCGTGATTACTTTGAAGGGAGACAAATGCGTAATGAAGGAGTTGAAACTCAAAATATAACTACTCTAGAAGGTTTGTCTAAAATGTTATTTTTTCTGATTCCAGAATCAATGAATGAAAATGTATCTATAGACGCAATTGGCTTTATTCAGCTTTCAAACTTCAGAGATATTGGCAACATCTTTTTAGAGCTGGCAATCAATAAAGGCTTTCTCCTGGAGGAAATAGAACCTTTCAAAACATATAGATTTGCTTTGGGAACAAGAAAAAGCGAAGATTTTATTTTAAATATTGCGCCCGAAAATTCTTATTCAAAAACGTTTTTAAAACCACTTCTGAATAAGGCGGTAAGAACTCAAAGTTCAGGAAGTATCTCAAGTAGATTTGGAGATAAAAGAACCCTGCATTCATGGAAGTTTATAAAAGAAGATGCAATTGTAATTGCTGGAATAGTTGAGGCGGTTCAAGATCAGGTTTTGAGATTTTGTATTCAGGCATTGCCATTTGTGTTTGCAGTTATTTCTCTTCTGAGTTTGGTTCTTATTGGTGAAGCTATATATATTTTGCTTGTAAAGCCTGTGAGTGTTTTTATCACTGGTGTTAAACAAATTGGACTTGGGGATTTTCAAACTACAATAGAAATTGAAAAGTCGGATGAATTTTCTGATTTGGCAAAGTCTTTCAATGAAATGTCTTCTGGGCTGCTACAAAAGGAAAAAATGAAGCGCTTTGTATCTGACAAATTGTTGGAGAGAGTCGAAAAAGGGCACCAGGACACAATTTCCAAGGAAACGGCAGAAGAATATGATTTATCTGTTCTTTCTTCTGATATTAGAGATTTTACCAGTATTACAGAAAAAAATGATGCTCAAGAGATTGTAAGTCTTTTAAACGATTATTTTACTGAAATGGAACAAGCAATAATAATAAATGGAGGCATAATTGACCGATTTATTGGAGATGCGGTTTCGGCAGTATTCTATGCAGACGACGAGTCAGAACACCATGCCTTTAGAGCTGTGAAAGCAGCAATAGAAATGCGGGAACGCATAAAAATGATAAATCTCGCCAGATCAAAAGCAGGAAAATTTGAAATTGAGAATGGAATAGGTATTTCAACTGGACGGGCAATTATTGGTGTTGCTGGCTCCGAGAGAGGTCGAAAAGTTTTTACTGTATTGGGCGAGATAACTAAAAAAGCAGATATTCTTGAATCTAAAACCAAGCTATCAAATAGCAAAGTTGTCATTTGTGAAAAAACGATGAATTTTGTTGAAGGCAATTTTGAGTTTAAAAGGCTCGCCGAAGACGATGAAAGTTTCGAGTTAATTTTTTAATGGAAAACAAAATTTTGTCAGTCAAAAGGGTACTTAGCGGTAAGTTTCTGTTTTTTATGTGGGTATTTACCCTTGTAATTCCTGTGGTAATGGCAAATTTCTCTATAACCTGGTTGTTTAGAACTACAGAGGACTCAAATGCCTCTTTTGCTCGATCAAAGTTAATTCTAGAATGCGAAATGTTCCGAGAAGAAGTGCGGGTAGAAAATTACCTTGAAAGAAAACTGAAAGAATTTTTTGCCAAATATGATTCCCAGCTGGCTGACGCAAGCCCTGAAAAGATTAGAAACATACTTAAAAGTGAAATTGGTGGGGAGATTGCTGGGGTAATTGTTCACGGAAAAGATACAAACGATTTTGAAATTAGCCTAAGTTCATTTTGTAGACAAAGGCTTGCGGCATTTCCAAAGGTTTTTACACGCAGATTTCTTCAAGTATTAAGCTCGCAGAACAATTGTGAGTTTTTTGATTCTAATTTGAAGCGAAAGATGGATTTGTTAAACAAAACTGGAAAATGGGAAAAAATCGAATCAGATGCTATTTCTTATGTTAGAAGACAATTTGGATTAATTGCGGAGATTCCTATTTTCCCTGAAAAAGTTGCATGGTCTGTCTCAGCAAGATTAAACAGCAGTGTTTATTTTTTTTACAAGCCCATATATGAAGAAAAAAAGGGGAGAAAGTTTGTTTCAAGAGGTTATTTTTTCTTTATCAGAGGGACTTCTATATCTGGCCTAAAGCTGTTAAAAGACAGTCTCAAACCAATGAATAGCCAATTGATCAGATCTATTACGCATTTGAATCATGAAATTAACGATATAGAAGGATATAAAATCGAAAAAATTTCATCTTTTTCCAGAGATCTGAACGGTAGCCATTTAACTTTTACTCTTCCCCAATCATTATTAACTCATCTGGCTCAGTCTGGAAGTTTTTTTCCTGGAAAGATTTTTAAACTTTGCAGAAAAATGCCATTGTTGAGAGTTTCTTTACCAGCATCAGCGCTAAAACATCCTCTTGAACAATATTATTCAGGGATTAAATTTCTAAGCAGCATTTTAGCAATATTGGGAACAATTTTATTTATCAGGGTTGCACTTTTTGGGTTAGAAATTCCCTTGAGTATAAGAACAAAAGTAATTTCAGCACTGATTTTTATTGTTTGTCTTCCCGTATGCATGCTTATTGTCAGCTATTCTACATATTTAGAATTTAATATGAGATTTAATCAAGCTGAACTGGAAGATCATATGAAGCAGAGACTTGAGTCTATGAACAAAGCTTTTACGGGGTTTTCTGGAGAACAGCAAAATACCTGTCTAAAAATTAAGGAAAGTATCGAAAAAATTCTAAAAACTAATCCGGATCAAAAAGTGTTAAAGACTCATCTGGAAAAAGTTATTAATTCCGGGATTGCTCAGGATGCTTTCATTTTTGATACCAGTAATAGAGTGATACATGTCTCAAACAATTCTGCGCGCTTGATTGGAAAAATTGACCCGGATGAAGACTCACACATTAAGCTTCTTACTAAAGCTCTAATTAATATTGTGGAGTCTGATGGAAAGATAAACAATGGCAATAGAGCCGAAGTTCTGGCTTTAGCTAATGAAAGTTTTTATATTGATGCTCGTTTTGGAAACATAATTCTAAACAGCTGCGGGCGAATTATGAAACTTGGAAATTTTTCCAATGGAACCAAGTATTCCACTTTGAAAATAATTCATCCACTTACGGGAAGATTTTATGGTCTCCTGGTGATTCGTTTCACAGAGCAAATGATTGTAAACGCTTTTATTGAAAGTTGGAAAAAAGAACCAAATCGGCTTTCAGCAGGCAATTTTGAGCAAAATCTAAAAGACTATTTCTTTGTTTTTACTCGAGAAGATGAAAATCTAAAATTTGATGAGCATTTATACACTGAAATTGCCGATTTCAATAGATACCGGCCTATGTTGGAATTGGCAAACAAAATCAGTTCTTCAATTTTCTGGACCGATAAGTTCAATGATATTTTAGAGACTGCTTATATTAGATATTTTGCGGAAGAGCCTTTTCTTGTTCTTACTCTGGCAAACAAATCGATAGCAAAGCACCCTTTGTTATACGCGATTATTGCCATTCTTGTTTATCTTTTGGGACTATTTATTTTCATATTTTATCTCTTTGGGCAGATATATTTAATGCCAATTAATGAATTTACAAAGGTTTCCAGGGCAATTGGTGAAGGGCAAAGAGATTGTTTCCCTCAAATAGACGCTGAAGATGAATTTGGAGAGTTGGCGAGGTCGTTTGAAAAAATGATTATTGGGCTTGAGCAAAAGGAAAAATTATCCCAGTTTGTTTCAGGGGATGTTCTTAAAGCTTTGGAGACTAATGATGATGCAGGCCTTCGTCCAGGGGGAGAAAAAATAGAAGCGACAGTTTTATTTGCCGGAGTGCCAATTTTGGTGAATTCCTCGGAAAATAGTTCTATCGCGGAAAAGATGCGATTGTTAAACCTTTCCATTTCAATTGCTGAAGAAGTCGCTATAGAATGTGGAGGAATACTGGACAAAGTAATAGAAAATACTTTTATGATAGTATTTAGAGCTTCTATTGATGAAACTAACCACGCTATTTTGGGGGCAGAAGCAGCCTTATTGCTTAGAAAAAGATTTTTAAGTGCGGGTCTTAGTATTGAATCTGGACTTGCAACTGGAATAGTCGTATCAGGAAGAATCGGTTCAAAAGCTGGCAAACTTGATTTTACAGTAATCGGTGATACAGTAAATCTGGCTTCTCGTTTAAAATCATTGGCCGGCAAGGCTACTGAAACCTCAATAATTGTTGCTCCTTCATCTATAAGGAAATTAAGAGGGCGAGGACGCGTCCGGTTTATTGAAAGAATACCAATTAAAGGGAAAAGCAGAGAATACCCTTTATATGAACTATTAGATATAAGACAGGTGAACAATGCTTAAGAAAATTTTCGAAGAAGAAATCATTGAAAAACTGTCACCAGGACAAATTTCAGACTCTGGTGCCCAAACGATAAATGTTTACAAGATTATTTTAGATTCCAAAAGCGACTATGATATTGTTTGTGAGTTTGGAAGCGAATCTGCGAAGATAAAAGCTTTGCTTAAAGATGAGGATCGGGAACAGGACTTTTGGGAAATGTCGTTTTCGATTGCTGATTATAGGAACCCGGAGTATTTTCACGAGCATTTTATTGGCGTAGCTAAAAAGTTAGTTTTTACAAATAGTAGAATAATTTTGAGTAAAGGCTTTATTTTTGTGCAGTTTCAAGCATATTCAATTCTTTCTGAAAACAAGGTGGAAAAAATCTTTTCATTTTACAAGCCAAGATGGAAATGTAAACTCCCGTTTTTAAGCGCTAAGAGCGCATCATATGACGGGATTGCTTTTAAAATTGGTGAAACTAATTAATCTTTGTCTTGAAGACCTTTTAATACCGTTCCAACAGGAACTTTTTGCAGTATGCTTACCTTCTGTCTTTTAAAGAAGAATATGAATGATTTTTTTTCTTTTTGCTGCCAAAAGCACTCCCAACGATCGTTTCCCAACTCATTAAGCTCTTTTTCCATTTTTACTAAATCCAAAGATGAAATGCTGATAATTTTGTATTCCCAATCGCCTATTTTCTCAAAATCCTGCTTTATCCAGATTTTGGCTTCTTCGCCTGCTTCAAGCCCTTTTTCAGAAACTTTTTGATAATATTCTTTGGCTTTATCCCAATAGGATTTTTCAGTCTTTTTTTCTGTTTTTTCTGCTTTGATCTCTTCTGCTGCAAGTGAAAGTGAGAAAACTCCAGAAAATACAGCAATCAGAATTAAAATTTTTTTCATTTGTTCTCTCCCATTTAAGCTATTTATTTTCTTTTTCCTGAAAGAATTCATTGAAAATTTTAAGATACAGTTTTTTACATGGTGGAATAAAGTTTATTCGTGTTTTCTCTCGTTCCGGGAAATAGCATGCCTTGAGGAGAGATTTAACAAGGTCCGGGAAGTTTTCAAAGATTCCTTTAGCCTTCTCATGATAGAAAAGCTGCCACAAATGTCTGATGCGAGAATCATCATCTTTAAAGCCCATCGATTCAACTATCATTGGAAAAAGGGGGTGGAGATCTTCAGCTTTTTCCAGACGAAACCATGCTGATATAATTTCGTAAAGAGGAGAAATAGGTGATAAAGCAGGCTGTTTACCGCTTCTAATTCTTTCTCCAAGAGCTGTTTCAATATCTATAACTTTTTCTGCTGTTAAAAATATTTCTGATGCAATGCTCAGGTAGAATTGATGAAATTCTAGCTCTGTTTTGCTCTGTATTTGCTTTACTCTAATATTTCCATCTTTTGGAAATGAAAAAAGCGCTGTTGCAATCTTGTTTTTAGCTAAAATTTTCTTGTTTGAATTATGCTCAGAGATTTTTGGTTTAGTGTCTACTGAAGAGAAATCCAACTGGATTTCACGTGCTATTTTCTTTTTTAGAACTCTGGCCATTTGATGATATTAGCGCCTTATGGTTTTTTACTTTTATTACATTACAACATTATTTTTTAAGGCTGTAACTATTTTCTGGAAATAAGATTTTCATAAATAGACTTTAATTCTGATACAAGTTTTTCAAGTTCCAGATCGATATTGTTTTTTATCTGAGTGCAGCTTTTTATATTTTCATTACGGGCATATTCTTCAAGTTTTAGGGCAGTATTTGCAAGCTTTTCTCCACCTATGTTTGAAACGGAACCCTTCATGGTATGAGCTGCTGCATAGATTTGCTTAAAGTCCTTACTTTGAATTCCTTCTTCCACTAATGACATTTGATTTTTGACGTTTTGGTAAACAGCATCAACAATCTTTTTTAGTTTTTCTGGTTTTTTTCCAAAAAGTCTTTCTATTCGTTCTAAATTAACGATTGGAAAATCATCTGTCTGTGTATCAGGTTTTGATATTTCCTGTTTTTCGGAATCTTGTTTTTCTACAATGTTTATACCTGAAATTTTATAGAGAACATCTCTAACGGCTTCTGGAGAAACTGGTTTTGACAAGTAAAAATTCATTCCCTCAGCCAGACATTTTTCCCTATCACCTGCCATAGCATGGGCTGTCATGGCAACGATCGGGATTTGATTTAAAGGTGGCATTAACTCTCTTATTTTTCTGGTAACTTCAAAACCATCCATTATTGGCATCTGGCAATCAAGAAAAACCACATCATATCCACCTTTGTTAAGCTCCTTTAAAGCTTCTATTCCTGAGTCGACAATAAATGGTTTACATCCAAGCATTTCAAGGATTCCCCTCGCTACTTCCTGGTTTATTTCATTATCTTCTACAACCATGATTTTTAGATTAAATGTGTCTTTTTTTACTTGGTGAGATTGAGTAGAATCAGTTTTGTCTGGTTTTCCAATTGCTTTCAATAAAGAATCGAATAATTTAGATGATGTTACAGGTTTGTTAATTATAAAAGTTGAAGTGGACCTACTTGCTAAAACAGATGCTTTTTCCATCTGTTTATGAGCTACAATAAAAATGCTTTTCAAACTGTGTGTATTTTGAATTTCCAGAAGTTTTCTGTTCTTTTCAGGGTCGTCGATAAAGTTTGAAATTAAAATGATTGCCCCATCTTCTTTTGCTCCACCATTGTTAAGAGCTGAATATATGATGTTTTCATAGTTTTCAATGGCGGTTGATATGAAAGATATTTTCCAGGTATTAAGAATCTCTCCTATAAGACTTATTACTGGATCATTTTCTCCTATTAATATTACTCGTATTTCTTTTGGTAACTCTTCCACTCTACTTTCTTCTTCAGTACAGGTTTTTAGCTGTAGATTAAACCACATTCTTGTTCCAAGCCCTAATGTGCTTTCAAGGTGGAGCTCACTATCCATAAGGCGCAAAATCTCGCGGCAAATTGTGAGACCGAGCCCGGTTCCGCCAAATTTTCTTGTGGTTGAGGCGTCGGCCTGGGTGAACTTTTCAAAAACAAGAAGTTGTTGATCCCTGGTCATACCAATTCCAGTATCTTTTACAGAAATGGTAATTCCCATCAAACCTTCTGAATCGCTGTTTTGATGATTAATTTCAATACTTACAAATCCTTCTTCGGTGAATTTTATAGAGTTATTAATTAGGTTTGTCAGGACTTGTCTGAGTCTTACACCATCAGCAAATACTTTTTCCGGAAATTTTGGCGGGAATTTCAAAATTAGCTCTACGTCTTTTTTTTCTGCCGCTGGTTGCATTATGGCAATTAATTCTTCGCAAAGCGATTTGAAATCAAGGGGATATGGATCAAGCTCGAGCTTTCCTGCTTCTATTTTTGAAAGATCCAGAACTGCATTTAAAATATTGAGTAATGAATTGGATGATTGGTATATCAGGTTTGCATACTCTCTTTGCTTTGCTTCCAGGTTTGTAGATAGAAGTAGTTCTGACATTCCAATTACACCATTCATAGGGGTTCTAATTTCATGCGACATATTTGCAAGAAATTCACTTTTAGCCTTGCTTGCTTCTTGTGCTTTTTGAGCTAGCTCTTCAGCACTTTTTCGAGCTTCAAGAAGATTTTTTTCGAGTGCCTTGGTTTCTGAAATGTCAATTATGATTCCAAAATATCTTCGATTTAAAAGCTCTAGGTCATCCACGTGCGTGCCTATGTTAGCAAACCAGCAATAATCACCATTTTTTTTAAGAATTCGGCATTCAAAGCGTAGTTCACCGGCTGAAATTAAAAATCTTCGAATTGCGCGTTTGATTCCCGTGAGGTCATCTGGATGGATGGCTGAGTAAAGTGAATCTATAGTTGGGGAAAATTCAGTTGAATTATAGCCAAGCAACTGGTTTATCTGGGTGGACCAATAAAACTTTCTTTCTTCTGGCACAAACTCCCAGCTAGCTGCACGGGCAGCTGTCAAAGCGTGAGCATTTCTTCTTTCTTCTATTTTTGCTGCGAGTTCTTTTTCATGTTCCTCAGTTGTGTTACGGAAAAAGCCAATTAACTTAAGTGGTGAGTTTTGCGCGTCTAAATAAGTTCTACCAATAAATGAGTGCCACAAATACTTTCCAGTATTGCTTGTTAGTCTGGTTTCAGAAAATTTAGTAATCCCCAGATTTTCATGGTCCAAAAGATGTCTATCTTCTGGATGAAGGATTTCAAAGCTTGCCTTCTTAGCGTTTTCTATATGTTCGGAATCATAAAAACCTAGATTTAAATATAAATCGTCAGGAGAAAGGTTTTCTTCTTTAACATAGTCATATTCCCATATAAAAAGCCCTGCTGCTTCTAAAGCCAACTTTAAGCGTTCTCTATATTCGACTAGTCTTTGATAATCCTCATTTCTTTCTATTATGGAACCGAACATTTCAGAAGCCAGCTCAAACATTGCTATTTCATATTCAAACCATGGAGGTCTTTCTTCAAAATTATGAATTTCAAGGCAGCCCCAGAATTTTCTTTTCACAAAAACAGGAATTATAAGAATTGATCCTATATTGTTTTCTTGGAGTTCCACTAGCAGATCTGGTGGAATTTGATCTGGATTTTCTCCGATATTTTCTCCTTTCAGAAGCTGTTTTGAACCAAACTCCAGAATTTTTTGAAAAAGCCCGCCAGTTCGCATTGCGCAATGCCCTGTTTCCTTGGTTTGGCAGGCAAAGCATCTAAAATTTGATGGAATAATTGCATTATCTTTAACGTCGGCAACAATTATTCCTATTCGGTCTGCGCAAACGGCTTTTCCTAAAGCCTTAATTGCAATCGGGATTGTCTCTTCTATGGGTTTTTCTGAGCCAACAATGTAGTGAATTGCCTCAGCAACACCAGTTATAAGCTTTTCTCTTTGCTGAAGAATTATTTTACTGGTATGTCTTTCAGAGACATTTCTGACCACTCCTAAAATCTGTAGAGTTTCGTCATCTTGAGCACTTCGATAAGCAACTTTTACAACTTCTCCAACTATTGAAGAATCGTTAAAAAACTTAATTACCTGTTCATATTTTACTGACTGTCCCTGCTGAATTACGTTTAAGTCTGCTTTTGTAAAAGGGCTGTTTGAGCCAAAAATTTCGAAATCGGACAAGCCCGAGATTTTTTCCTGATCCAATGAAAATGCTTCGGAAAAAGCCTTATTGCACAATAAATATTTACCCTGATTGTCTTTTACAAAAATCATATCCGGGATTGAATCAATCAGATGTCTGAGAAAGTTTTGTTGCCCTTCAAATTTTATGGTTACTGATCTTAGCTCTTTGTTCAAAGCTAAAAGATAGAAACTGAAAACCCCTACACCAAAAAGGGTTAGCAATAAAGCAAAAATCCATCGGCGAAATTTTTTAGTGAGTGCAGAAAAAAGGGATTCACTCTCCGCATATGGGCCTACTCCAAGAGTTTTTAGCAACTGGTATATTTCTGAGTAATTTGCTGGGATACCCCATGTAAAAAGTTTCTCTGGTCTATCATTTCCCATTTTTAATAAAGATAGATTTACGCGTTCAGCTAATGATGGGGATACCTTGGATGTTCTAAGGAAAGCCCACTCTGGATATAATCTTGTCGAGCATAGAAAAGGTAATTTATTGAAGGGTGATATCATTTCATTACTGATAACTAGTTGATCAGAAGTAATTTCACCAGCTCCAATAAGTTTTTCAATTGCGCCGGTTCGGCAAATTCCAAAATCTGATTTACCGCTTAAAACATGATTTATGATTTCTTTGCTCGTGGAGAATCGGGAAATTGATTTGTAAATCTTATTTAGATCTATTCCTCTTTCTTTTAATTCTCTGGAAGCAGCTAACCAGCCACCTACTGATAAAGCGTCTCCGGCAGCGAGGTTTTTGTCTTTGATGTCCCAAAGGTTTGTAATATTTTTGTTGCTTCGGCTCCAGAAAATAACCGAACCAAATAAGCTTTCAAAACCCTCTTCATTGACTTTTTCTTTCCTCAAGGTTGAGAGGATTGTAATTTCACCTTCAAGATCCATTTCCACGCTAAATACTGGGTTTGCAATTACAAAATCAACTTTCCCAAGTCGTATTGCTTTTTGAAGTTCATGCCATTTGAATGGTTTTATTTGAAACTCGTTATCGTCAAATGATTCATTTAAATAATCAAGGGTGGGAGTCCAATTATCTTTCCAATCGTAAGTCGTATTGCTCTCCAGTAGACCTATCACGATTAATTCTGGTTTTTCGTTTGAATAACATGGAAAGCAGTGAAAAACGGAAAACAACAGCAAAAACAAAATAAATCTTAGTTTTCCCATTTTTTACTGCCAATCCTTCTCATTTTATTTTATTTCTATAGAACTTAAGTGACTATTTTTAAAAAACCTTTTGCCATGTAAATACTGTCAGGAGGTACTATCATTTTACCAAGAAATTGCTTTCTATTGATACCTGTTTCATAGTTTCGGAAAAGGAAATTTACAATTTCAGTACAGCTAAACTCTGTTGGGTCGTCAAAGTTGAAATCAAAATCATAGGGTTTTCCAATAATTTGATTCATTTCGGCTATTAGCTTTTCTTTATTAAAGCTAAAGTTAGGCCTGAGAATACAGACGTGGTCTGTTTTCATAAAATCGAATAGGCTTTCAGTATTAACCCCATCAGAAGTTGCATGTAGTATTGTTGAAAAGGCCTGGTTCTCTTTTATGCAAATTGCAGCATGGTTCCAATATCCAGGGATAAAGACCTTGTCAAGATAAGTGTCATAGCGCCTTAAGAGTATATCAAACTGCTTTATCTGTTTTGCTGCTTTTTCAAACTTTTCTCCGCTTATTTTATAGCCTTTAGGGTGATAAAGGAAAAATAATGGGTATGGATAAATCCTTATATCACCGAAGATCGTGAAAATCTTTTTCTGAAGGGAAGACGTTAGAAGTTTCAATTTTCTGGAAAGCAAATTTTTCTCCCGATGTAAATAGACCCCAAGGCTCTGTGAGCCATGAACCAAGGTTAAAAATGTTTTTCCCGTTTACTACTCTATGACCACCCTTATGGGTATGGCCAATTATTGCGTAATTAAGATTTTTCATTTTTTCATTGGTTGCAGCGTTAAATTCAATTTTTTTTGAATAGGCATTAGCGTAGCTTGTTATATATGTTCTTAGGTCTTTTCCCAATAATTTGGATAGCAGGTAAACATATTCATCTGCAATTCTTCCTATTATTCCTGTGTCTTTAAAATTCGGATCAAAAAGATGTCCGTGGGTAACAAGTAATTCGTTCTTTCCAAGCATTAGACTACTGAAATTCTTTGCCACTTCGTGAAAAGGATTAATTTTTGCATACTTATGATCATGATTTCCAGCAATATAAACAATTGAGGAGATGCCATCAAAAAGTTTTGCTGCTTTGTCTGGGTGAACATGTCGCCATGCATCGAAGACATCTCCAATAAGGTGAAGTTCTATTTTATCTTTTTTCACCCTTTTCAGAAATGTTTCAAGGAGCTTCATGTCCACAAAGCAATTACCTAGATGCAAATCTGAGATAAATGCTTTTTCTATTTTAAAATTATTCATTTTAAATTACCCATTCTTTAAGATCTTCTGAGAAAAATGCAGCAAGAACCAGCAGAAACGCCAGGAATAGAATCCCTAAAACCATATTCATAAAGCCATAGTGAGAAAATGGCATCAGGGAAAAGGAATACTTGCCATTTGCCAATTTCACAGGTTTTGCAGAATGCTCGGATTTGGGGTCTACCATTGTGGCTCCTGTGATTCCAGCGAACTTTTCTGAAAGAATTTTGCTGGTGCTAAAGTCTTCTGTTAGCCAATTGGAAATTGGAACGACTTGCCCATTATGTAAAACTATAATCGATCTGTAGGCCCACCATGTTCCATGCTGATTTCTGTGCTTTATTCCCTCTACTGTTGCCGCATCAATGTTTTTGAAAGTGGACAAAAGCGAATAGCTCTTATACCAAAGGAATTTAAAATGGTAATACATTCCATTTTTTTCAAGATCCAGGATATAGTAATTATCAGTGTTTCGATACATTATAAACCCTGAAACAAGAACAAAAAATAATGCTATGCTTACCATATTGCTTAAGTCAGAAGACGCATCTATTACAATGGCCAATAAAGACAATGGAAAACCTATTGCTCCTAAAATTGTTTGCCAGTATAAGAATTGTTCAAGTGGTGTTTTTAAATCAAATTTTTCTTTGCTGGTTGAGAAGTTTTCAGGAAAACTCATTTCGTCCTTTTTTTCTCTTAGCATTAGTTCATTAAACCAATTAAGTTATGTAAAAAATGCAATAACAATCCAAGCGCAGCGACTGAAAAAATTATTAGAATCGGAGTTCCAAGGTTACCCAGGGAATCAAAAAATGAGTAGGGTTTTACGCTAAAAGTGTATTTTCCGTCAATGCCACGAACTTTTCTAACGGTGCTTTGCTCATAGGATTCCACCAAGTTAGCCCCAGTCAAAGTCGCAAAGTTTTTTGCCTTTTTCATTGCATTCAAAAAGTCATATTTTTTCCAGTCCGAAAGAGGAACTATCTTACCTGAGTCCAACACCATAGCGGTTCTGTATTCCCACCATGAAGAATGTTTACTGCTTTGCTTGCGGCAAAGAACTGTTGTGGCATGAATTTGTGAGAAATTTGCAAATACGCTAAGATCTTGTTTTCCAAAAAACTTAAAATGATAGAGCATCGCTTTGCGATTTGAGTCAAGGATGTAATAGTTATCAGTGTTTTTGTAACAGATTCCAAAAATAGTTGATAATAATGTGCCAGCGGTAACGGCTGTACGAAAAAACGATGTGGCACCATCTTCTAAATATCCAATTAGTGCCATTAGCAAGACGAAAAAGCCTGTCATCATTCCCCAGAAGAAAAGGGTTTCTAAAGGTGTATCAAGGTCTAGTTTAACCTTTGAAGGGATGTGGATATCGCTTTGCTGGTTCTGATAAGGATCGGACTGGTAGTTATTAGAAGGTGGTGGAGCATATATACTGTTTTCACCCGTAGCCGTATTATCCTGCTGAAAGTTCCAACCATTATTATTGGAATTCATTTTCTCCTCCCAAACTTTTATTAAATATATTATACAAGCGTTTTTGAGCTTGATCCAAAAAAAAATGGAAAATTGGGAACTTTTGTTTTGTGTAAAAGTCAAAATAGTTAAAGGCAATAAGGAGGTAAGTTATGAAAAAGGTAATGTTATTAGTTTTTTCCGTTGCTGCAATTTTTATGTTTTTTGGGGTTATGGAATCTCATGCCCAGATTAAAGATGTTCTAGCTACTAATACTCCATCCGTAGAAGAAAATTTACCATTCAGCCGAAGCTTTCCATCAAGCAATTTATTTGATGAAATGGAAAAAGAAATGGACGAAATGCTCAATGGGTTCAGACAAAGGTCATTTTCTCCTGGATTTAACCAGTTTGGAATTCCAGGTATGAATACTGTTTCTTTGCAGGGAAATTCTGAGATCAGGCAGGAAGGTGACAACCTTATTGTTGCCGTGGATATGCCCGGCCATGAAAAAGAAGCCATTGATTTGAGAATTAAAGACAACAAGCTTGTAATTAAATCTGAAAGAAAGTCTCAAATTGAAGAGAAAGATGGTAAAAAACTTTATCGCCGCGAAATTTCTTATGGAAGCTTTTCCAGAGTTATTCCATTTCCTCGAAAAGTAATTAAAGAAAAAGTTGAAGCTTCGCTCAATAATGGTGTTCTAACTGTTGTTGCTCCAATTGACACTTCTGTTGATGAGAACGAAAATGGTTTCAAAGTTAATGTTAAATAGTTTGTGATCCTCCTCTCTAAATCCCTAACTCTCCAAACTTAAATTTACCGCTACCCAATAGGTGGCGGTTTTTTTTTATGAATTTACAAACAAAACCAGCAGTGAAAAAAACAGAAATTTGTAGTATACTTTCCCACTGAAATCAATTGTATTGGAGTTTTGCTGATGTACATAAAAAAGGGAATTACCCTGTTAATGCTTTTGGCTGGCATTTTTCTTATAGGATGCTTAAGTAATCCGACGGGCAATGATTTAGTTGAACAGCCTGCTGCAACTACTTCTGGCCAGGCTAACCTTAAAATAAATCTTTCACCTGATACAGCGGCCACCCTAAGAGCTGCGGCAACAACTGCAAATTATGTAAAAGTTGTTGTAACGATTGTAAATCCTGGCAACAGCACAACTCCTTTTGTAAGAATGATAAAAACTGCCGACATCGTAAGTGGTGCCGCAAGTGTTTCATTCTCATCCATTCCTGCTCAGCCGGTACTTGTTCAAATTTTGATTAATAATGGAACTTTAAATGGAAGTAGAAATTTCCATGCTGCAGCTGATTTGAAAGCAGGCGATAACAGTGTTACTCCTTCGGCTGTTGGATCTGGCGATAGAACTGATTTAATTGCCAACATTGTTCAGGTTATTGTGAACTCCAAAGAACTTGTGCAAAGTTCTTCTACTACTCTTGTTGCTACGATTGATACAAACACAACCGGCTTAACTGATTTTACTCAGGCTCTAACAAAGGCAATTGGAGCTTTAAATCCAACTGGTTTGATTACTCTCGCTCAAGGCGCATCAAGCTCTATTTTATCTGGACTAAATGGCACTACTCCAAGCTGGAGCAAAAACGCTTCTGAGATTTTTGCAGCTGGCGAATTATGGGATGCAAATGTTGCAAATATGCAGGTTTCAAGCATTCTTAGACAGGGAGTTGGTGGTTTTGGTTATGTTGGCTGGAAGCATTCCACTGCGGTTGATTACGCTATAACAAAGATTTCTACAACTGATGGTGCTCGTCAGTCATACCTCAAAAACCCAGGAGCACTTAGCCACTTCATAGTATTGTCTGATAATTCAGTCGTGGCGGCCGGATTCAATTCCCATAAAAATACACCGGTAATCTGCAAATGGGCAGGAAGCGCTAATGCTAACACATTCTCTACTGGGGTCGCTGATGCTGGACTTGCGTGGTCTAATTACTTCGATGGAATCGCAAGTTATGGAACCCCATCAAACTTTAGCGTTCAAAGCATGGTTTCTGACATGGAAAACACTCTGTATCTAACTCTAAAGAATAGTGCGGATAATTCAACTCTGGACTATAGAATTGATATGAAAACTGGTGCAAGAGTCCTTGTTCCTGGCTCATTAGAAGATGGTGTTACCAAAATTACTGCTTCTTATAAAGCAATGCAGACTATTCTTGAGAATAACTCTCTTAGCGATTCTGTAAGAGTCAGCAACTTTATGGCTTACATTGCTACCGATTTTAAAGATATTGCTGGAACCCCTAATCGCGCTGATCTGGAATCAACGACTCTTAGCAGATTGCAAAGATATACCATTAATAGCTACTCATTTACTCAAAGCACTTTAACCGTTGTTGACAGTTCGACAATCACTGTGAAGACACCTATGATCGTTGATGTTAAACTTAAACCTGGTGCGGCAGGAGCTATAACTGCAGCTTATATTGTTGTTGATCCTGTTCCGACAATAACCTGGAAACGATATGGAACTTCATGGCTAATTTATCAGGGATTGCCATATAAATCTTCAGAAATAGGCATTTAAAGCCTTTTAAAGAATTAAATCCGTAAGAATAAGGGGTCAGAAAGCTGGCCCCTTTTATTTAAAAAACAATAGGGAGAGAGAGAATGTCAGAAGGAATAATTGCAAGATACAGAAAAATTCCAATTCTATATAGGATGCTTGGTGCTTTTATAATAGGAGCTATAATTGGAGTAGCTTGCTGGTATGCAGAAGCTAAGCATGGCGTTCAATTAAAGGGCCATCTGGAGACTTATCTTGCACCTTTTGGACTTGTGCTGGTTAAGATGCTTAAAATGATCGTAGTGCCCCTTATTTTCTTTTCCCTGATTCAAGGCGCATCTAGCCTGCCGCTTAAGAAATTTGGCAAAATTGGACTTAGAGTAATAGTTCTTTATCTGATTACTTCATTGCTAGCCGCTGTTGTTGGAACCGTTTTTGCTCTGGTCATTAATCCTGGTAAAGATGGAATGAAGTTAGAAGCGGCTGCTGATGCTGTAAAAGTTCCAGATATGGCTGCAAGTTCAGGCGGTGGTTTAACAGCAATTTTTATGGGACTGTTTGAGAATCCATTTAAAGCTTTGGCCGATAGCAATTTCTTGGCAATAATCGTTTTTGCAATTATGGCAGGACTCGCTCTTAGAATCATTCTTGATGATTCAAGCGAGGAAGAAGCTAAACAACATAGTGCCATATTAGATTTCATAGGAACCATGAACAAAATTCTTTTCGTTCTGGTTGATTGGATTATGGACTACGCTCCAATTGGAATTTTTGCTCTGACTATCGTAAATTTTACCAAATATGGACCAGACCTTGCCGGACCTTATTTTAATATTGCCATTGGCGTTATAATGGGAATTGCTCTGATGATTTTTGTTGTTTATTCGGGGTTGATTATAGTTTTGACCAAAACGAGCCCGGTTAAGTTTTTTAAGTTTGCTCAGGAAGCAATGATTACTGCGTTTGTGACTCGAAGTTCCGGAGCAACCCTTCCCGTATCACTAAAAACAGCTATTGATGATTTGAAAATTAAAAAAGAATTGGCAGAATTTTCATTGCCATTAGGAGCGACTGTAAACATGGATGGAGTTTGTATCCACCTTCCAATGTTTGCAATTTTGGCGGCCAACCTGTTTGGTATTAAACTTGGTTTTGCTTCATTGCTTGTACTGGTTATTACCACTGTGTTAGCGGCTGTCGGAGCCGGTGGAATCCCTGGCGGAAGTTTAATGCTTCTATTTATAATCTTGAACTCAATGGGATTGAACGAGATTCAAATTTCTCAGGTTGTTGCTTTTGCTCTTGGAATCAACCCAATTCTGGATATGTTTGAAACTATGAATAATGTGGCTGGCGATCTTTCATGTACCTATATTGTTGCTTGCAAAGAGGACATGATCGAAAAATAAACTATGTAAAAAAAATCTTACAAAATTCCGTTTTCCTATTGTGGAAGACGGAATTTTTCATTAGAATCATATTCAATAAATAGAAAGTATTACCTGTGGGTTGGGACAAAAAAAATATATAAGGATCTGCGGGGTAAAAGCAATTGGAACACGATAGGCATTCTATGATTTGCACTGCCTTGATGTTGGCGTTAATTCTTGGTTTTATTGGTATTTCAAATAGTCATAGCGCTCCAGATGGAGTAAATGCAGGAGTTAAAGTCAATCAGGCTCAATCAAAGTAAAGTTAATATTCTCCAAAGGAAGAAGAGTAAATTTGCAGAGCTTCTGCCAGTTCTGAATATGATTCGGGGATTATTGACATAAGCTTTCTTATAACAAAGATGTTATTTGGTCTTGCAATTGCGAGCTCAGATAGCAGGTCGATTATTGTTTCTTTATCCCCTTCCAGCACTTTGATCTGAATCATTGCGTTATATAAATTCATTGATGGCTCAGTAAGGTGATGAAGTCTTTCTAACATCAGATCTGCACCGTTGCCATGAAGTGAACGACATAGTGCCATACACCCATCCAATAGATCCTTGTAAAGGCTCTTTGCTCTATTTCCGTAATCCGTTGCTTTTTCCAGATTTCCCGTTTTTAAAGAAAGGCGATATGCGTCCAGTAGATCTGCTAAAATGCATGGATGCTCGCTTAGACAGATTTCCAATAGAGACAAGGCTTTGTCAAATTGCCCGTCCATTGTGCAAAAAGCAGAAAGCATTCTTTTTACAACGTGCGAAGAAGGGAATCTTCGAGATTTTTCTTCAAGAATCCACAGACTTTTTTTGCGATCTCCATTTGCTATAGCCATTTCTTTGAAAACATCAGGCAGTTCAAGACCAGAAAGCAATCCCGAAATATTTTGCTCGGTTTTTCTCTGAATTCTTACCTTTCTTGATATTGCCAGTGGAAGCGGGTGATCTGTATCAAGAACAGGCGGTTGTATGCGCAGTAGTTGTCCAAGTGAATGACATGCTGATAATACAGATACCGGAGAGGGTATCAGCAGCATTCTATTCAAGGTTGGAATAATATCAAGTTGCCCTAGCAGAAAAAGGTTTCTGGCTGATGCGCTTCTTACACGTGGAGAAGGGTCTTTTAGTCCTTGTGTAAAATAAGAAACAGCTTTTCCCCCACAGGTAATCATGGAATTAATCATATTTGCCCTGACTCTAGGGTCCGGGTGATTGTTAAAAGCAGAAAAAAGGAGAAGGCTGTCTGTGCCGATTTTTCCTAAACTTGCAAGAAGAGATGCTATGACATGTGGGTGATGCTCTTTTTCAAGAGCAGCCAAAACTAATGGCTCGGCAGGTTTTCCTAGAATTCCGCATAAAACGGCAGTCTGGCTTCTTTTAAAAGGGTCGGTTGATTTTAGAAGTCTTGAAAACCGAGGTAACAGTATATCTGTAACATCAATGCTTCTTCTGAGTTTTGAAAGCAGTTTTCGTAGACTTAGAATTATTTGTCTGATAACGTTCCCGCTCTTTTCCTGATCGAGTTTTCTTGAAAGAATAGGAATTGAGGTTTCGGGATTTATGCTACCAAGAGCTTCAGCTGCATGTTGTCGAAGGAGTTTGTTTTCCTGACTGTTAAGTGCTTCTTCAATCTGTCCTAAGGCTTTAATTGAGCCATAATTCCAGGCAAGGCCTGCCGCAAAACAAGCTATCTGAGGATTTTTGTCGCTTAGCATGCTTTTAAAGCACTTTGCTTTGTCTTCTGCTGGCGCTGGAAACAGGTCTACTGCGAGAAGTGCAGAATACCTTAAATCTGCATTTTCATGGTGGAGATAGCCGGTTATAAGCGGCCATACTTCTTCTTTGCCAGTTCTTGCAACCAGAGGCAGGAGCCATGATTTTTTCTGATTATCAGAAGTTTCTTTCAATAAAGAAAGAATCATTAAAAAGACTCGGTTTCCACCACAGGCTAATAATGCGTGAATGGCTTCTTTTGCAATACTTTTTTCAGGAGATCTTATTAAAAGAAGAATTTGATCGGTTAACTCCGGGACGGGATGAATTTGCAGGGCAAGTAAAACAGGTAGCAGACGAGCTGGAGAACTTGAATAGAGCTCTCTTTGCAAGAGTCTGACCCTTTCTTGACCACCTGGAAGAGATGCAAGAAGCAAAGCGAAACCATCTGGTAACAAGAATCCAGAAGACTCCTGAACAAGTGGCAGTCCTGGAGTGGCACCACTGAATACACTTTCATAAGTAACTGGCTCATCCAGCGATCTCAAAACCTTTTCAACCAATCCAACATTTAGATGGTCTGGAGAAAATGCGAGCGCTTTAAGCGCAGCAATTCTCATTTGCACTGGGCCAGAACAGGCTCTTTTGGCAAGAAGTTCGATTGATTCACCGAAGATTTCGCTCCATGCTTTTTTTACCAGCACTGGAGCAGGATACAACTTTTTCAGCCCAAGAAATGCAAGTAGAGCAGTGGTAGTGTCCTCGGAATGTAGTAAATCTTCAAAAATTTCACGATCAGAGGGTTGCGGTTCTCTGACAATTGCCGCAAGAGCCATTCTTCTTGTCCAGCTGTCTGAAGAATGCATCTGGTCTCGTGGATTTTTTAAGAAACTATCTGCGAACATCCTATTAGCCTTAAAATTAGTTTGGAAGCTTAAGATTTTCCAGGTCGCGAATTCTTCCGCGTAAATCTCCTCTGTCCCATGGCATTACTGGCCACATTATCTCTGAGTAGGTCTTTAATAACTCAATTGCTTGTTTTCTTGTTTCTTCTGGTTTTGAAGTCAAAAGAATTCCCTGAAGATCAGCTTTTTGATGGTCCATTTTAAACACATTTCTCAGATAATCTTTAACTAATAAACGTAATTCTTCGTTATTTCTATTTTCTTCTGGTAGTTTTAGTTCATTTAGAAACCGGGCATATAATCCTTCGTTTTTGATAAGCTTCATTGGCAGTCGAAGAGCAATTAGCATTACGTTTCGTGCAAGAATAAAATCGATTTGCTCATCGTTTTTTGCAGAGTCAAGTAAAGCTGAAGTCAGAATTATGTTGCCCCCAGGGAAGCAAATTTCATCTGGAATTTCACTTTTTAAAATGTAAACCATGAAGCCAAGCTCTGGTCTGGGGCAGTTTTCGGCGAGTTTTTTGGCTTTTTCAGAAAGGAGGTGATTGTAGTTTAGTGATCCGGAAATGGAAGGGTCTTTAACGAATTCTGAATGGATAAGACCGCCAACAGCCATTTCAGCTTTGGTCTCATCAAGTAGCCTGGCGAAATAACGCATAATTGGGTTCTTTGCCTGGGCAGAATTTGAAAAAGCAATCATAAACAAGATGCTGATTAGGAATATTTTCCTCATGTTAGTCACCGTGGCCTTTCTCAGAAAGTCTTTTTGTAATTCTATTTCTTAGAGATTTTGCTTCATCCAGATTTTTATCAATTCTGATTTTCAGGATTCCACATTTTCGTATTTGATCTGGATCTACAGGTGTAACCGCTTTTAATTGGAGCTGTGAATACTCAAAACGATCCATAATTCCATTTAAAATGGCTTCTATTTTCGCCAGGGCATGTCTGAGATCTCTTTCATCGTCTTTGTTTTTAGGGTAAGCAGCTGAAAGTTCCATAACTGACCCACCAAGAGAATGCATAAGTTTTTCAACTTTTTCCATTGCCTCAGTTGCTTCCTCAATATTGCTCATTATTTGAGGATTTATTTGTCCCGCTGACAAACGATTTTCAACTCTTGCTATCCTTTGCGTAGTTTCAGCACTAAAATCTATTGCTTCATTGTCTACGCCAATGTATTCAGATTTCGGATTAAACTCAATTTCGCGATCAGGTCTTAGAAGTTCATCTATTCCATCGTTTTTGGGGTCTTCAGTCAGATCAAAACGAACTTCAGACCTGTCCATCTGTTTAATTACATTTTTTTCTACAAGAATACGAATGGCGTGAAACATGTCTTTTCTTTCTAAAAGATGATTAGGATTAAATTTCCCTGATCTTTGAGGGAGAAAAGCACCACCAACTACTGATAGTGGTTTGCTAAATTTGTTGCCTGGTTTTATATCAGCGAAGGCTCTGGGAAGCTTATTACCAGCTCCAGTTTGCAACGAAAGCTTGTAAAAAGCTTCGGCGGCCATTCCACGGGAAACAGGCCAATCAAGGTGATGCTGTTTGTCATCAAATTTTTCCAGCAATCCAGAGTTTATAGCTTCAATTTCAGTTAAATTTTTATTGAAAACCCTTTCATAAATGCTTTCCATAAAGGTCAGACGAGTAATCTTATCTTCAGCGTTAGCTGGCAACAGATTTGTGGTCAAAAAAAAGATTGCTAAACATAAGACCGCAAACTGCCGATAAGAGCAGTGCCATATTTCACATATGACAGGAGATTCTAAAATGTCAGATACGCGTTCGTTAAATACTCCCATTTCTCCTCCGGAAGATGAAGAAGTAGTAATGGCCCAAATTCAGAAATACTCTGAACTTACTGAGCGCAGTCTCGACATGATTGAACGGTTGCTCCAAAAGGGCTACGCCATGAATTCTCCAGAGGTCAAGCGTTTACAGCAAAAGCTTCATGAGCTTGAGGTAAAGAGCAACTTCTGGCGTAACAGGATGATGAAGTACCTCTAGGGACTTGAAAATATTAATTTCCAGGTTCCATTCAGCCTTAGCGGCTGCGAGGACAGCAACATCCCAGTGACCTGAGAGCATCGCAAGTTTACCGATCTGTCGAGAAACAAGCGGGTGTCCATTCAACCGGACAGGCAGGGAAATGAGCAAGGCAGAAGCTTTGCTTAAGTTTCCTGCTTGTCCTGTTTTAGACGCGCGAACAATGGTCCATACTTTATTCAAAGCCGGCAATGAAAAAGCCATCAGGATAACCCCAACAAGAATTAGAGCCAATCTGGTTCTTCTTGCTGCTTTTATCAGGTCAGGCATATCTCCCTGCCAGTTTTTTACAGATTCTATTCTATCCTGAATTTCTGGATGTGTCAGCATCCATCTGGGAATTCTGGACGGTGGCGGTGAAATATATTCTTCGAGGGTCGTCAAACTACTATTAAATGTGTCTTTTCCCACTATTACAGAAGCAAATCTATCGGCTTGTTTTTCACTTTTTCTGGCTAGATAAGTAAAGGTAACGGCAAAAAAGAATAGAAACCCGAAAATTTCAAAGGCTTCATACCAGACTCCAGCGTTTACTATTACCCAGTAGTAATCAAAATAAAGTAACAGTTTAATTCCCAGAGCCAGAAATATTAAATCCATTGAAAAAATCATGTAAGTCCAAACGTGACCCAGTCTAAGATGTCCAAGCTCGTGAGCTAGAACCCCCTTAACCTGATCGACATTAAAAATTTCCAACAGATACTCAGTTATGTAAATGAATCTGAATTTTCGCGAAAGACCTGCCACTGCAGCATTTGGAATCGGCTCATTAAACGTGTCCCACACTTTGACTCCTGAAATTGGAGTTTGTGCTTTATCTGACACCTCAATTATTTGTTTTTTTAGATCTTCATCTTTAATCGGAACAGCTTTCCAGGCCCAGTTGAATAATCTTGGAGCTAGCAGATATAGTGCAACAAAAAAAACAGGGGCTACAAGATAGGTTTGAATCTCCTGAATATCTGCAAATTCTGGATTTAAAGCAAAAAGGTCTTCAAAAAAAATCCAAAAAAGCATGGGCGGGAAAAACAGAATAGGAATAGTCATGCGAGCCCTGAAAAAGTCTTGCATGGTTTGTCTGGAATTCAGGATTGGTTTAAACAAACGGAATAAATTTGCATTTGCCAATTTAAAAAAAAGAACGTATAAAACCAATGAAAATACCATTGGTAGAGTTTCAGGCAATTTTTTATGCAATTCGGGAAAAAGCTTCAGTGCTGGGGCACAAAAGCAGTGCAATGCAGATATCCAGAAAACGATTATAAGTTGAACTTTGCTTTGGACATCCATAAATGAGGGAAATCTATGGTTCTCTCTTACATCGTCCACATATTCAGGAAAGATTTTGTAAAGCAGTAAGACAGAGCCAAAAAGCCAGAGGCTTAATGCTGTTAGAGGCATTTCGGCCATATAGCCTTCAAAATTTGAAGTTAAATACCCGAGTATTAATAGATGAAAAAAAATAGAGATCATTGTTTATCAGGTCTTACGTTCTTTCTTTTTTGCAGCTGGAAATAGAATATTATTAAGAATCAGCCTGTAGCCAGGACTATTTTTGTGGAGATCAAGTTTGGTTGGACCTTCGCCTACAATGTGGCTAACATCCGCAGGGTCATGTCCGCCGTAAAAACTGAAAAATCCTTTTCCGAAATCCCCTCTTATATATTTAACTGAAACTCCGTCGTTGTTTTCGCCCATAATTGTAACATTGGGTTTAAGTAATGTTTTTCGAAATGCTGTTGTTTGTCCAAAAAAACCATCAATTACATTGCGATGATTTTGAGTCAGCATTGAAGGAATAGGATCCACTTTGGCTGAAAACTCAAACAATTTGAAAGTCCCCGCGTCGCCCATATAGTTATTGGAAACATCAATATCCGAAAATTCATAAATCATGGGATCAGTTATCAATTTGAAGTCTTTAAAAGCAAAGGTTTGTGAGTAGTCCAGCTTTGATTGAGCCATTGGATCAACTCCATCACCATCGATCTGGCTGGCTACAATGTCAGTTCCATCCGCAGCTAATGCTATGTCCAGAGAATCTACTGCTGAGCACATTGCAAAAAGGAAGCCGCCATTCAACACGAACTTCTTAATGCCTCTGGCAACCGCCAGCTTTAGCTGCGACACTTTTTTAAATCCATACTTTTGCGCGTCAAGTTGAGCTCTGGTTACTTGCTTCCTATACCAGTCTGCAAATCTGAAGGAACTATAAAACTTTCCGAATTGACCAGTAAAGTCTTCATGATGCAGATGTACCCAATCGAATTTTTCTATGTCACCATTCAAAACTTCTTTGTCATAAAATTTTTCAAATGGGATCCCAGAATAATTTAATACCAGCGTAACCGCGTCGTCCCAGGGTTCAGAGTAGTCCGGGGAGTAAACTGCAACTTTGGGGGCCTTTTCCAGAAGAACCTTCTCCATGTTTTCTTCTTCGATTGTTACATATATTTGCTGAATTTGTGCATCAGATAGCTTTTCAACCGTGACGCCCTGAATCTTTGCTTTATCTCTTATTTCAGGAAGGTCTTCAGTCAGGAAAGAGCCGCCTCTGTAGTTTAGAAGCCACTCTACGTCTGTGCCTGTTTTATCAAGAATAAAATATGTTACTCCATAGGCTCTTAAATGATCATTTTGCTCGTTATCCATCGGGATAAGAAGTTTTTGAGCAAAGCAAAGCTGGGTTAGTAATAAAAAGCCTATAAAAAGTGATATGCATCTCGTTCTCATTTTTTGTTTTCCTGTTTTTCCGCGTCTATTGATCGAATTCTTTTTTTGAATCGAGAGCTTCGTAGGTCGTCTGGAAATCTATCCACAAATGTTTGCAAATATGCATTGTATTTGAAGTCAGATACTTTTAATTTCTTTTTTAATCTCATGTTAAGACACATCAGGTCTGCGGTGGTGTGAAAAGTAGGGTTCTTTTCAATAAAATCTTCTACTTTTTTTGCCAGTTCTTCAGGTTTTTCTGTGTCTAAGGAAATGCTAAGTTGCATCGATTTCATATCAAGCAGGATTCCAGTTGAGGTAGCAGTTTGATTATTAATTTCTTTGTTTAAAACATCAATTGCACTTTTGGTTTTACCGGTCAGGTTTAATCTTTTAGCTTTAAGAAAACTCTCGAGCATGGAAAAGTTTCCCGTGGAACCACGACTAATTAATAAGGCCAGCTCAAGTGCATCATTTACCCAGAATGACTCTGGATGCTTTTCAACAACTTCTTTAAGCAAATTCAATGCTTCCTGAAAGTTATTTTTATGGGTTTCCAATACGCCTTTTTCAAAGGTTAATCTGGCTTCCATATCACTTTCAGCAGCCAGGTCACCAGAAAACATTCTATCTCTTCCCGATTCTTGAAAAAGCTTGTTGTACTGTTCCAATATCGATTCAGCCTTTTTGAAATCCTCTTCGTAGACATATAGTCTGCTTTTAAGTAGAGCTGCTTCAGCGGCATATATCATAGATGTGTTAATTAAACCGGTTTGAAGAATCATATCTACCAATTCATGACTTTTTGCCGTGTCATGGAACTGTAGAACTGCGAACTGAGCGAGCTTTACAAGTAATTTTGATTTCAGTTCACCGTCAGCAACACTTCCTGATTCAACAATTTTCAATGCAGTTTCAAATGAAACCTTTGCTCTTTCATGATCTTGATCTGGCAAATCCAGCATTAGAATAGCTATTCTCAGTGCCATTGTAGTTTTTGAAAAAGTGTCGCAAATTTTGTCACAAAGCTTAAAATGGAAGCTTTCAGGATAGATAATTGCATCTTGTCTCAGGCGTTCAAACAAAAAGTCATCAAGGGTACCATTTGTTAGTTTTAATAATGATATAAGTCCGTCTACGTCTGCTGAGCCTTTTCTTCTGAAGAAAATTTCCATTAAAGCTTGTTGAATAGCGCTGCTATAAATCTGAGTATTCAGTTCTTTTAATCGGTTTTCAAATGAAAAGCTTTTCTCTTCACTTTCATAAAGTTTGTTAAAAACTTCAATTTTGAAATATCCGTTTGCTAAAACTCTAAGATATTCTTCCAGAGCTTCTTTTTTACGCCCCAATGCTTCCAGAACGCTTGCCATTTCTTCGGCGAACATTGTTGGTGCCCGAAGATTTGTTCTGGCCTCTTTGAAGCCCTCTAATGCTTCTTCATAGAGTCGGTGTTCTATCAGAACGTCAGTGTAATCCTGATAGAATTCCCTTCTTTGCATCATGGGATTATTTATAGGGCTTCTCCAGGTGGCTATTGCTTCCTGAACACGTTTTGCAAGAAAATGGCAATGGCCGGCTTTTTTGATTGAGTCCCAGTCATTTGGCAAAAACTTGATTAACTTTTTCAAGGTTATTAGTGCTTCTTCTGGCTTTTGAGTCTCAAGCTGAAGATTGGCTAATTTTTTTAGCAGCACTGTATTCCTGGGTGTTTCAGGGGATTCGTCAATTAGCTTTATCGCTTTTTCTTTTTTGTTGATAGCAACATAGCAGTCGGATACAAAGTCTAAATATCTATAAGTCTTGTATCTAGCTTTTCGATTTTCAATTGTGGATAGAAGTTTTTCTACTTCACCTGTTTTGATTGCAAGCTCCAGGAAATCCTGAAAAACTCCCCGGTCAGCGCTTTGCTCCAGAAGCTTCTCAAGTAGCAACCAGGCTTCGTCTTTTCTTCCAACTTGCAGATACATGGCTGCAAGTTTCCTCGAAACCCATTCAACTCTAATATTCTGCTTTTTCCATGATTCAAGAATCTCAATTGCTTCTTTGAATCTTTGCAGGTCGGAAAGAATTGTCAGGAGCAGTTCTCTGGCATTTTGAAGATTTCCATCGTTGGATTTTTTCTCAATAATTTCTTTTAGTAATGTAATGGCTTTTTCATGATCATTTAAATCTTTGTAAATGTGTGCCAGCTGAAGCTTGGCCATATTGCCAAAAATATCATCTGGGTATTTTTCTATTAGCTCATTAAGCTGTTTTTGGGCAGGAGTAAGTCTTCTGTTCCTTAAGGCGTCCATTCCTCGTTGATACATTTGTGCAGCATCTGGATTATAAGGAGCTGCTGAGGCTATTCCAGCAAATCCCAAAAATATTCCAAGTGCAATTAGAACAGGCAGATTTTTACTTTTCATTATTCTTCACCATATATGTTCAGAGACTTGAAGTAATCCTGAAGAAGGTTTTTATATTCAGCTGGATATTCTTCACGGGTTTCGCTTAAAAAGTCTTTGCTAAGATCTCTGGTCTCTGATCCAATTGAAGTTATTGGTTTTTCAGGATCTTTCTGGACTTTTTGGCTGGATTTTTCCGCTTTTCTTTCTTCGCTCTCTTCTTCTCTGTTTTTGATAGATTTTTGAGCTCTCAACATTCTTTCGTAAATGGCTTTTTGCTTTTCTGCTACCTTTTTCCTTAACTTTGGATCAAGAATTTGAGTTTCAAGGTCTTTCATTTCTTCAGATACTTTGTTCATGCGGCCAAGAGTGTTCATTTTATTCTGGCTTTCGCGCATCAATTTTTCCAGCGCTTCTCTTACCTTTCTTTGTTCCATGGCCATTCTCTGCAGCTGTTGCATCATTTGTGGAGAAGGTTTGCCTTGTTGCTGCATCATCTTTCTATAAAGACTCAATTGTCTTTTGGTCAGATTTTTGAATTGCTGAAGGGCATCCATTGGGCTTGAAGAAGATCCTCCACCCTGCTGATCCTGAGCTCGCATGAGATCCATTGCTAATATATTGAATTTGCGGATTATTTCTTGCTGATCTTCACGGGATTTGGCAACCGATCTGTCTTCAAGATTTTTAACTATTTCAGCAAAGAGTCTCTGAACGCCTCTCATAGAATCAAGAACTGAGGGATCTACTGAAAAGCTGCTTTTTATGAACTTTTCAAGTGATTGCTCAAGCTTTGCTCCCTGCTGTTTTACCTGCACCTGTAGTATTGAAACTTCATCTATCAGGCCTTCAATCTCAGGTTTACTTCCACGCATGAATTGCCCTGGCAGGAATTTTAGTTTTTTTAGCAAGGACTCCTGATCGGTAGACACTTTTAATGCTCGATATATGAATCTGGATAGGTCTAGTTGTGGTGCTTGTCCACCTGAACAGGCTCTGCAGATTTTGTCTGCATCCTTTTTGAGAGACTCCAGGAATTTAAGCATTTGGCGCTGTTTTTCCATCGCTTCTTGAGGCTTCTTTTCCTGCATTTTTTTGGAAATTTCGTCAGACATTTTTCTGAAGTCCTGTTGCTTCATTTTATCTCTGATGTTTTTGACTTCTTCCATTAAAGGGTTGTCTTTTAGATCATCCTTGGATTTCTCCGCAGCCATCTTCTGGGCCTGTTCCTGAAGGTCTTCCATTTCTTTTTTTAGCTTTTCCTGCTGATCAGAAAGATCTTTCATGGTTGCTTCGTCTTCAGGAGTGGTTTTTCCTTCCTTCATTTTTTGCTCAAGTTCCGCTGTTTTAGAGGCGATATCCTGCTGCCGTTTATGAAGATCTTCGATTGCCTTTCCAAGCGAATTCAGCTTTTGTTGCTCTTTGACCTGTGTAAGCAGGTCTATAGTTCTGTCCAGCCCTTTAAGGTAATCTTCCATTTTAAAGGCTTCTTCGTATTTTTTCAGGTCTTCTGGATTCAGTTTAAGATCTTTAAGTGATTCTCGGAGTTCCTGCATCATTTTCTTGGTTTTTTCATCCATGACTTCGTTCATTAAGTCACTCACCTTCTGCATGCGCTCTAATGCTTCTGGTGTGTTAAGCGGATTGTCTTCCATATTATTTTGCAGACTTTTGAAGCTTTTTTGAATCTCTTCCGCCATTTTTTGCTGTTTCATACCATCTTCAATGGCTTTCTCTATGGCTTTTTGCGATTCAAAATCCAACTTTTCCGAATGCTTGATTTGCTCATAAGCCTCCATAAGAGACTTTTTGCGCAACTTCTGGGCTTCCATATATTCCTGCAATTTTTCGGCAAGATCCTCATGTTGATTGTCTTCACCCTTGTAAAGGTCATACATGGATGGCATGCTGATGTGGTATTCACTTGTTGATGCGATATTTGGTGTTGGTTTACAGGCATCTTCAACCTGAATGTAATAAGTTATTTTTGTTCCCGGCTGAACAGCCAGCGTGTCCAGTGGCCATGGGAAATCCACCTGGTATTCGGTCATTGGTGAAAAATCAGGTTTAAGATTGTGGGGAATTGGATCCTGTCGAATACCAATTTTGTAATAAAGGATCATGGTTTTTACGCCGAAATCGTCTCTTGTTACTGCTTTAAGCTCTATCATTCTTTTTTTTGGGAAGGGAATATCCTGGCCTGGTTTGAGCAATTCGACAGTTGGCGATGCATCGATTACTGCAGCTATCTTGTAAGAAACCGGCTTTTCATTTTTAAGGCCGAGTGAGTTTTCCAGATAGATACTATAGGTGGTGTCAGTCGCCACAGAAAAGGAATAGGAGAACTTATTTTTGCCAGATAGCTTACAGGTCTCTGTGGCTCCGGGAGACAAATTAATGAGAGCTTTAGAGATTTCCTGATCGGTTACCCCTTTAATTTCTATTTTTGTGCCAATCAAAACAGAGCAATCTCCTGTTCCTTCTGGTAATTCCAGTGGCGCAGTTGCAATGTAAGCTGGTTGATGAACAGTTACGTAAAGCTCTTTTACTTCTGGTCTCGTCATTACATTGATTTTGAATCTTGGAGATTTGAACTTTTCACAGCTGATTTGATAGTCCGAAGATTCTTGAAGGCCAGTTAAATTATATAGATAAACAGCTTCTGTGGCTGTTTTATCTGGGTACATCTCGACCTCTGTTCCTTCTTCTTTTTCTGGCTCAAATAGCTTGAGAATTGGAATCTCTTTACTTGATCTATTAGGTCTGGCGACGATTTGTAAGTCATTGCCTCTCGCTACCACAGTGTTTCCAGGGGTTATCTGGAAGTCCAGAGTTGAAAATGGTGCGATTGCTCTCAGAGGAAAGACTAGTCTCGAAGCCCCTATTTCTACTTCCAGAGGAGAGATTAGATACCAGATTCCAGCTAATAGCATAAATACAGCCATTGTAAATGCTGAAATCTTTCTGGAAAAGGCTTTAAGAGCAACTTTTAAGTCTTCGTATTTTAAGCCTTTCTGTGCATCAATTACGGTTATTTTCCTGAAAATTTCAGAAGTTCCGGGATATTTAATGTTGGCTTCTGCGAATTCGGCGGCACTTGAAAGTCCAGAATTAAATTTTTCACTGGCTTCTTCTATCTCGACCGCCATTTTTGTTACGGTTGGGGGATTAAAGAGTGCATAAATCCCTTTTAAAAGCCAGTATGAAACTGATCCGTAAAGCGCCAGAGATCCAATGTGACGAATGAATTCGGATTGAGCTGGAGTTCTTTCTGAAAGAAGAAAAAGGAGAAGAACAACCGAAGCGCTAACAGCTGCCCAGAACAGACAGGACATAACTACTCTGCGCTGGCGCTTGCGACGGTAAAGCCCAAGAGTTTTGGCAAACTCCTCTTTATATTGGCTATACTTATTCAGTTCTTGTTTTATATCTTCTATTTTCATTTTTATTGGCACATCACGTAAGTTAGAACGTTAATTGCCATTTTCATGGCTTTTTCGCGAATCTCTTTGCTGTCCTCCGGGTGGACTCCTTCATCCTCAAGCCCATCACCAATGTCGGTTTCGTAAGTGTATAAAACCGTCATTCTTCCCTTGTCAAATATGGCATAAGCAGCTGGCGGTTTTCCATCGTGCTCATGAATTTTAGGAATTCCTTCTTCAAATGAATAGGCCATATGGAAAATTGGGTGGTCCTTGGGAAGTAGTTTCAGTTCATTGTCAGGATAAAGTCGCTTAACTTCTCTGCGAAAGTATTTGTCCAGGCCATAATTGTCGTCAACCCAAAGAAAACCACCGCTATTAAGGTAGTTTAACAACCTGTTCAGGTCATAATCTTTAAATTTAATTCGTCCATGCCCAGTAATATAAAGCATGGGATACTTAAAAAGGTCTGGATCTGAGATTGATACCGCAACATCTTCTATTTGAGTTGTCATTCCCAGTCTTTTTGAGGCTTCTTTCATGAAGTTTGGCAGAGATGTTGGGTTGCTATACCAGTCTCCACCACCATCATATCTTACGCGCGGAACAACTATGCGGTCAAAATCAGCAGCATCGGCATTTGATACCACGAAAATTGAAAGAACCAGGAACAATAGTAGAATAAGATCACGATTCATATTAACTTAGTCCTCTCGTTCTGCGAATATACCATTCGAGCATTGGTAGGCAGAGTAATAGGAGTAATGCAAGGTAGCTGTCTCTTGCTTCAAATATTTTTGTTTCAAGTTTTTTGCCGGGCTCAGATTTCATATTTTTCATTAAGCTATCAGCATCTTCTATGGATACAGCTATTCCACCTGTCATGCTGGCTATCCGCGACATCAGCTCAAACTGTATTTCAGGATTATCAAATTCCGAAGTTGGTGTTTCAACAAGGATTTCGGATTGTGCTTTTCCAAGTAGTTTTCCACGAAATCTGGCAGCGGTTTCAATTTTGAATAATCCACGCTCTGCCGGAATAAATGAGGTTTCGTAGCATCCTTTTTCAGAAGTTTCCATGCAGGTTAAGCGGGTTTTTATATCTTTTTCATCTGTTACGTTTAACTCAACCTGAGCGCCTTCCTGAAGCTTTCTTTTCCCATCCATTACCCAGACTTTAACCGAAAGCGGTTGGCCGGCAAAACCTCTTGAGGTTGGAAATTCAATTGCCACCTGAGCATCTTCACGTCGATTAGCAAGCCACTTTAATAAATTAACCATGAACCCGGTGTAATTCTGGATACCACGATCGGTAGAAGCCATTCTAAAGCCCATCGGCCAGATTGGTCCACCCGTGAACATTACCACGTTTCCTTGTCCGTATTTGGATTTGACCATGAACGGAATAGCTGTTCCAGCTGTGTTTCTAACCGTAGAGCTTAAGAGAATTTCACTACCGGATTTTGGTTCCTGATAATCAAATAATCCATCAAATTTTGGCAGGGTTCTGAAAAATCCCATATTTTCTATTGGGTCATCAACTATGCGCAAAAAGTTGTAAGGCGGGTCCTGCGTCATAAGCTGCATATTTCCTGGAGTTCCCCGCCATTTTTCATTTTTTAAATTTACAGGTAAAATCTTTTCCAGTTCGCTTCCGGAGTAGCCTAAGTCGGCGTAACCTCTGCTCGATGGCAAAAGGAGTAATCCGCTTAAACCGCTTTCAACACGACTTATTATTTCAGCAGCGAAAGGGGCAATTTCTTTTTCAGAAATTCCGTTTAATACTATAATATCTGCATCACTAATGCTTTTGGAAGGATCAAAGTTTCTTTGCGCTTTCTGGAGCTTTGAGTCTTTCGATCTTGCCCAGCGGTTTTCCAGCAATTTAATCCATGTGTCTACGCTTGCATTTGGATCGGTGCGAAGAGCTGATATTAAAAATTTGATATCCCAGGATGGTTTTCCCGCAAGTATGAGTACTTTTAAGCGTTCTTTAACCACTTTTAAAAGGAATTCTGTGTTGTTATTGTCGTAGGTCAATTCTGATTCAAGATTTGGAATCTCCACCCTGTATCTGTAATTTCCCTCTTTGTCACATGGAAGATTAAAGGCAAAACCTGCTTTTTTATCCCCTGCTTTTATAGGGATTTCCATTTCTTTAAACAGCTTGTTATTTTGCAAAATTTTGAGACTGATTGATTTTGTTGCGATGTTATAAAGCCCTAATTCTCCCCGAACTCTGAGGCTGGAATTCAGATAACCGGTTGCTGGAGGCTTATTTAACGTTAGAGAAAGATCTTTAACTGATCCCATTTTACCAGGAGAGATAAAACTAACTGGAAGTCTCATCTTGGATAAAGCATATTCTGGATTTTCTCCAGTAGTGAATGCGCCATCAGAAATCATTATTAATCCCAGAAGGCTTCCTTCTCCAAGGTTGCCTGCCACATCTTTAATAGAGCCGCTTATGTCTGTCTGGTTTCCACCTGGTTTCAATGTTAACTGTTCCAATTCCTGTCTTGATACGGGGGAAACTGTATTAGAAAAGCTAAAAACTTCAGGGGCAATGCCGGTTTGCTTTTCAAGATTTTTTAGAAAATTATTCTTCCCAAAAAGGGTTTGAACTTGCTCGAAGCGACTTTTATCAGCATCTTTAATGCTCATACTTCGGGAAGTATCAATCATAACTGCTAATCTGTTTTTTTGGGGAATCCAACCTGTAACAACCAGGTTAAGTCCAGCCAGAAGAATAAGTAGAGAAACCACAAAAAGGGCTCTTATTCCCAGAATTAGCTTTCTATCGCTATCTTTAACTTTTTTACCTTCAAATTTGTAGAAGTAAAAAAACAGAGGGGTAATCAATACGAGAAACAAGATCAAACCAGCCCAACCCCAGGTTAAGGCAAGGTTTACGCTTTTTACTGAGCGTATTGGATTAATGTCAAAGCCTATGAAGTTTAAAATTGCTCTGATCAATGTTCTACCCTCTTTTGTGGCTTAAGGTTTGAAAAAATTGTTTCCGCGAGCGCAAGTAATAGAAGCAGCCAAAGAAGGTTGCGTCCTAATTCGTAGCCATTTCGAAGAAAATTAACTTTTTCGCCAACTGTTTTTCTTGCTCCAGCTTTATGAGTGAGAGTTATAAATCTTGGAACTGATCTGATGTTTATTCTATTTAATTTGCTTTCTTCAGGAGGAGGATTAACCGCAAAACCTGCTTCAAGCTTCTTTTTGCCTAATAATTCAATTTTGTAAAATCCAGATTGTCTGGTCTCTCGGGTCGAAAATTGAACTATGCTACTGTTTTCTGATTTTAATGGGAGTTCCATTTTTTTATTATTTGGTAAGGTTAAGAAGATTTTTGTTATGTTTCTTCCGTTAAGACTCATGGAAATTGGCGTTCCTGGCTTTATGCTGCCAATTCTTAAATCGTTTCCAGTTACCATTGAGATCAATGCCTGGTGGATAAACGGCAGGAAGGTCGGTCTTATCGGCCATGAAGTCCAGGAGGTGTCGGCGCTGAAGCTTACAAGCATTGAGCGACCCATTCCTCGCTTTTCTTCGATAATTCCTGGTAATCCATGACTCATGCGGCACAAGATCAGAGACGCAGGATTTGGTTTGGTTTGGAAAAACTCATAGATCTGCGCTCTTCCAGGATCTCCATTTCCATCTTCGGAGAATATTTTGAAAGCCGGGTGGCCCATATCCAGATCAGTTATCTGGTAAGCAATTGATTTGCTGACAGCGTTTCCAACCCTCTTGTATATTCGTCCGGGAAGAATGTATGCGCCGCCCAGATCGTCAATCAGGTTTCTGTTATACCAGTCTGGTTGAACCATATTTCCAAGGAATGTAATAACGTTGCCACCGCTGATTAGATAATCGCTGAGTTTCTTTATAAATGGTTTTGGAAGCTCTCTTTGATTAATTAAGCAAACTGCAGAATAGTCATCAGGGTTAATTCCATTAAGCTCTGTTGAACTTCTGCTTTCAACGTCAAAATTGTTGTTTTTGCTTTTATTTAAAGGATTAAGAGCGAATCTAAGAAATAAATCTTCTCTACTTGCTTTGTTTCCTGAACCTGCTTCAGGTTTTATTAAAAGGATTTTTTGTGGTTCAAGAACTTTTAATGATAAGAATCTTTCGTCATCGTAAGTTAAAGAATCACTGGGTAGAGCGGCTCTAATTTGAACAATCCCGGTTTTAGTGAATTTGTAAGATAGTTTTAATTCTTTTTCAGAGTTTGGTTCGAGCTCAAGGTCTTTCTCCAGCTTTTTTGTGCCGTCTATCAGTAGAGAAAGCTTTGTTTTTCTGACGCGATTATCATGGTTAGCGACTCGAACAATGAAATTGTTGTTTCTGCCTTTGATCATTAAATTAGATTCAGATTTTAAAGCAGAAATCGACAGGTTGCCAGGGACTGGTTGCCCTACAGGAACCATGATCAGGTTGATTTCTTCATCAACTTTGTTTAAATCGTATTTGTCCAAAAATGGTTTCCAGGCCGATTCAGTAAGATCGGTAATTACATAGATTGATCTTCGGTATGATTTAAGATTTGTAAGAAGCTTTAAGGCGGAGAAAAATGAGTTGTAAACATTAGTTCCAGCCATGCTTAGTGGAGCTTCTGAAACAGAATTTTTAAGAGCATCAACATCCCAGGTTAGCTGTGAAAAAGCAAGTTCTCCCGGGTCGTTTATAAAGCCAACTGTGGCTTTATCATTGGGGCCCATGTGATCCAGAATTTCCAGTGCCCGGCCTTTTGCCGAGTTGAACATTGATATTCCCTGACTGGTGCATCCCATGGACATGGAATTATCCAGCAGGATTACAAACGCAGCAGGAGCATCTGTGGCGGCATTTCCGCTCGAACCCTGTCCGATAAATGGCTTTGATAATGCTAAAACCAGACACAAGATCAGACAAATTCTAAGTATCAACAGAATGATATTGCGCATTTTCTGGCGGCGAGCAACATACTCAACAGAAAGCTTGATAAGGCGCAAACTTGGAAAGTCCTTCCTGAGAGGGTGTTTGCGGAAATAGAGATGCAGGTAAATTGGGACAGCTATCCCAAGGATTCCTAGTAGAAACCATGGGTTGGCGAAACTTAGAGACATTACACTGACCTCGGATTAGTTGCCTGGCGTCTTGTGAAAAAGCTTCTTAAACTTGATTCAAGAGGGATAGATGTATCAGCCATTAAATAATCTATTCCGGATTTACGTAAGGCTGATCTGAATGTGTTGACATACTTTCTCAGTCGTTTAAGGTATTCTTCACGAAGTGAATAAGCGTCTGTAACAATTTCTGAATTGTCTTCCAGATCATGAAACATTGTTGTGTCGTCAAAAGGAAATGTTAGTTCATCTCTGTCGAGAACATGGAAAAGAACTATTTCATGTTTTCGACTGCGCAGATGGCGTAACTTTTTGATTATAAGCTCGGCATCGTCCATCAGATCAGAGAATAGAACAAATATTCCACGTTTTTTCATGCTCTGGCCAACCTGGTCTAGTGTGCTTCCCATGTCGGTTTTTTCTGAGGCAACTGTTTGTTCAAGCTCATTGCAGACAACCTTTAGGTGAGCCATGCCGGTTCTTGGTCTGATAATCTTTTTCAAACCGTCTGCAAAGGTTACCAGTCCGACCGAATCGTGTTGCTTTAGCATTAGATAGGACAGCGAGGCGGCAAGGGTCGAAGCGTATTCGAGCTTTGTCATTGAACCAGCGCCTTTATAGGACATGGAACCGCTTGTATCTATAACCATATAACCAGAAAGGTTTGTTTCTTCTTCGTGTTCTTTAATATAGAATTTGTCTGTTCGTGCGTAAACCTTCCAATCTATGTCCTTGAGAGGGTCTCCCGGGACATATTGTCGGTATTCCGAAAACTCTACGTTAAAGCCTTTGTATGGACTTTTGTGCAGCCCTTCAACTATACCCTCGACCACAGTTCTGGCCCTGATTTCCATAGAAGAAAGAGAGGCGAGAAGCTTCGGATCAAGAAATTTTGAAATTTTCCTGGTTTTTTCCATCTATACTAAGATCCCGTTTCTTTGTTGCAAAAGCTTATGAAGCCGGTTCTGGTATCGCTTTAAGTATTTTTTCAATAATAATGTCTGGAGTTATTCCCTCTGCTTCAGCATTGAAGTTAAGCATAATTCTATGTCTGAGGACCGCATAAGCAAGAGCTCTAACGTCTTCACAGGCAACATAAAATCTTCCCTGCAAAACTGCACGTGCTTTTGAACCAAGAATTAAATACTGACTCGCTCTAGGTCCAGCTCCCCAGGTGATGTATTCATTGATGAAGTCCAATGATTTTTCACGATTTGGTCTGGTAGCTTCAGCAATTGCCACGGCATATTTTATTACGCGATCCGAAACTGGAACTCTTCTAACTACTTCTTGAAGTTCAATAATTCTTTGGTGGTTTAAAACAGAGTTCAATTCAACAGCTTCGCCTCCGGTAGTGGCTTTAACCATTGAAACTTCTTCGTCAGTTGGTGGATATTCAATTTTGATGTTGAACATAAATCTATCCAGCTGTGCTTCCGGAAGAGGATAGGTTCCTTCCTGTTCAATCGGGTTCTGTGTTGCAAGAACAAAGAAAGGTTTCTCGAGTGAATAGGTTTTTCCAGAACTGGTTACTTTCTTTTCCTGCATTGCCTGGAGAAGTGCAGCCTGAGTTTTTGGCGGCGTTCTGTTTATTTCGTCTGCTAGTAGAATTTGAGTGAAAACTGGTCCTTCAACGAACTTAAAATTACGCTCGCCGGTTTTAGTATTTTCTTCGAGGATCTCTGTTCCGATAATATCTGAGGGCATAAGATCTGGTGTGAACTGCACTCGGCGGAACTGGAGGTCTAGAAGCTGGGATAAGCTATTTACAAGGAGCGTTTTTCCAAGACCCGGAACACCTATTAAAAGGACATGCCCTTGTGCGAAAAGTGCATAAAGAACTTCTTCCACAACATTGAGTTGTCCGATGAAGACCTTTGAGATTTCTTTGAGAATGGTTTCTCTTGCTTTTCTAATTTCTGCGACAGCTTTTACTTCGTCTATTTGAGCTGGTTGCTGGTTGTTGCCAGCGCTGTTTTTTGCGTTATCCTCCGGCATTGCTGCTACCTCCTGCGAAAATACGAAACTACCTTACCATGAAATATTACAAGGTACAAGGGGGCCGCAAAATCAACTCTTGTTGAGTGCCTGGCTGGTATGCTTCCCTAAAAATTTTTCTGGCAAATTACCAAAGCTTTGAGAATTCTAAAAGTCAGAATTTTTATGATAGAATTAATTGTAAATAAATCGCTATCTGGGGTGATAGATGTCGCATAAATCAGATTATACTAACGAAGAATGGAATAAGCTTTTAAGGTTGGTTGCAGGGATTGTTTGGCACATTGAGATGAAGCAGACTGAAGCTAATGATTGGGAGATAAAAAAACTTGCTGGTACAGCTCAGGCATTAGCTGGCAATTCAGCTGGAATTGATCTCATGGTGGACTTGAGCAAAGATGTAAAAAGTTATGTTTTTGATGCTTTGAGCAATCCATCGGATGTTAAGGCTTTTAAGTCTCCTGGTTTTGTAGAGGCTGCTATAAAAGATTGCTCACATATTCTTCGTGAAAAAGCCACTCACAGGGAAGTCTCTGAATTTAAGGATTTTGTTTATAAAATTGCTTTTAGATTGGCCGATAACTCAGGTGACGGATACCCCGGATTTGGGCGCAAAGTAGATGCCGGGGAAGCAGAATTCTTACTTGTTTTAAAATCGGAACTATCTGGAATCTAGTAATAAGCAACCTTTTGGTTGTTTGCAAGGAATAGAAAATGTCAAAAAAAGAAGACTATACGGCGGAAGAATGGCGAAGCCTGCAGGATTTGAGCTGTGTTGGTGTTACTCAGCTTTTTGATAGGGGTGTAAAAAATGCCTCAGTTGGTCTGAGTGATGTCGCCTCAAAAATCAGAGAAGTATTGGCAATGATTAAATACGCTGATACTGCGAAAAAGCAGTTTGCTGGAAACAGCTTGATATTGGATTTGATTGATTCTTTCAGCGCAGGTGTAAAGGCTGAAGGCAAGTCTGTTGCTCCTATGATGCTTGAAAAGCAGCAGATTCGCGAGTTGATTGCTGAAGTGAATAGTATTCTGGCGCAAAAATCAGATGACCAGGAATCTGGTGAATTTAGGGCTATGGTTTATAGTCTGGCTTTTGAAATAGCAAATGCTTCTGGCGATGGTTTTCTTGGTTTTGGAGAGCGCATTAATGCCAAAGAAGCCGATTTTTTGAAATTTTTAAAAGAAGAGCTTATTGGAAACGCATAAAGAATATCTTTGTGGAGGAAAAAATGGGAAATAAAGCAGATTTTGCTAGAAATGACTGGAATGAATTGCTTACGTTGGCCTTTTGCGGCATCGCTGTTTTAAAAGAATTAGATAATGGCAGTAGTTGGTTTACTGCAGTTGAGAATGTTAAAGAGGCAGAGGCAATAAAAAACTGCTTGAATAAGGTTTCAGAAACATATTCAGACAATGGATTGATTCAGGATATTGTCAAAGACCTTCATTATATTGAGCAAAGCGAATTTGATTTTGAATTGGGCTGGTTTGCGGATGAAAAGTTTTTAAAGAAAAAAATTCAGGCTGCAAATGAGATTCTCGAAAACAGGGTGACCCCAGTACAATCCAAGCAGTTTAAGCATTTTGTAGTTAAATTGGCGCATGAAATTGCCGCAGCTTCTGGTGACGGTATTCTTGGGCATGGGCAAAAAATTAATCCAGAAGAATCCGCTTTTATCGATTTTCTGAAAAAAGAACTTTTATAGTTTTCTTTTTACAAATCTTTTCCAGAAAAACTCTAAAAAAAAATACGGCCCTTTTGCTGGGCCGTTAATCGGGAGATTATTTTGGTAGAGAGGAGAGGTTGTTACTCTTCTCTGGTTGCGCGTTTTTCGTCTTTTCCAAGGAAGAAACCATAAATTATTGGTATTAAAAACAGGGATATTATGCCTGAAGACAGGATTCCGCCGGCGGATGCTGCCCCAACGTCATTTCTTACTTCTGCTCCAATGCCCTGTCCAAAAGCCATTGGCAGCATTCCCAGAACCGCAGCAAAGGTAATCATTAAAACTGGCCTGAGTCTATCTCCTGAAGCCTGGATTATGGCCTGTCGCTTTGGCATGTTTTCATGCTGAACGAGATGATTGAAATGATCCAGTATCAAGATTGCATTGTTAACAACGATTCCGATCAACATTACCCCACCCATGATAACGAAAATTGAAATTGCGTTGCCGGTCAGATATAGGGCCCAAACCATTCCGATAAGCATTGGTGGAACGGTCATGAGAATGAGGGCTGGCTGTAAAAATGACTCCATGATTGCCGAAAGAGTTAAGACAACAAGAATCATTGAGATAATGGCGGCTTCTGCAAGATTTCTCTGTGCTTCTCCCATCATTTCTGCGCTTCCTGCGGCAACATAGTCGTAGCCTTTGGGAAGCAGGCCATTGTTTAAAAAATCTTCAACTTTAGCCAGTGCTTTGCCAAGTGGGAAGCCTTTTTCCAGATATGACATGAATTTGGAAATTCTTTGCTTGTCTTTGCGTAAAATCTGAATTGGAGCCATGATTTGCTTTAGATCTCCGTAGTTGGTTAAAGGAATGTTTTTCCCGTCTTTTCCGCGGAAACTGAACTCTTCAATTTGCTTTATTCCATCTTTTTCGGCGAACTTTACAACTATGTCATAGTTTCTGTCGCCGGATTTGAAAGTGGCTGCTTTCAAGCCTTCTATGTTTCCTCTTAAGGACGTGCCTAAGCTCACTGCAGGAATTGATGATTCGCTAAGAACATCTCGTTTTGGACTAATCTGAATCTTCGGTTTTCCTGCTCGAACGGTAGTGTCTGTTGATGTGAAGCCCGGGGTTTCGTCAGCTTTTTCCTGCAACTTAATGACCGTCTGGTCTAATTTGTCCAGGTCGTCGCCGCGAACTTCGATTTGAACGGGGGAATCGCTTCCTCCCGTAATACCTGGAACGCTTACAGTGATGATGGCATCGGTAAAGTTTTTAAATTTTTCTTTTGTTAATTGTAAAATTTCTGTAAGGCTAATGTTTCGCTTATCCTTGTCTGAAAGTTTTAGTAGCAATTCAGCTAGATATACACCTTCGGCAGAGGTGCCGGAGCGGCCTTCTACTTTTCCAACGTTCCCTAAAATTGATTTTAGCTCTGGAGTATCTTTAACCAGTTCGATGGCTTCGAGTAATCTGGTTTTGGTTTTGTCCAAACTGTAATTGGTTGGAAACTCCAGTTTAATGGCGAGATTGGCCATGTCTGATTCCGGGAAAAAGCCTCCGCCAACAACTTTGGCCAGGGCTAGTGATTGGAGAAGAAGCATAAATGTAGCTAGAATTATTAATGCTCCTGCTATTTTGTAGTCCTGTGCAAACTTTAGGATTCCCATATATTTTTGGGTTAAAGCATTCAGACCGATATTGAATTTGGTTTCACACCAGTGGAGGATTCCTGAGGTTGCTGTGTTCTTTCTTAAGAAAAGAGAGCAAAGCATTGGAGTTACAGTAAAAGAGATAAAAAGAGACACAGCAGTCATGATGAGCATTGTTAAGGCAAGAGGTTTTAGGAACAGACCAATTGTTCCCCCCATTTGAGCAATAGGAAATAAAACGACTATGTTTGTTCCACTGCTGGCCAGTACTTCGACGGTGCATGCGCTCGTGCCTTCAATTGCAGCAGTTTTTGAATCTTTTCCTTCTTCAAGCTTTTTCATGATGGACTCAAGAACTACCAGTGCGTTGGTTACAAGTATTCCGACCGACATGCCTATTGCAATCAGAGTTGAAAGATTTAATGTGTAATTCATTGCTTTCATGAAAAAGAATCCGATTACAATATTTAATGGCATTGTAACGGCCGCAATCATGAGGGTTTTTAAATTGTATAAAAACATGAACAAGATTACTGCTGTGAGTAGAACGCCCTGAAAAATGTTTTCCCAGGCACTTTCCGCATTTGCTTCGATAAATCGGGCATCATCAGAAACCCACTGAAGCTTTATGCCTTTGGGTAGAGAGGTTTCCAGCTTCGCCATGGCTTTTTTCAGTTCTGATACCACTTTTACCGCATTGGCTTCGCTTCTTTTTACTACTTTTATTGAGATACAGGGTTCACCATTGATGTAGGAAACCTGTCGAAGCTCTTCGGTAGCCATTTTAATGTTGGCAATGTCTTTTAAATAAATAACTCGCCCGTTATTCTGGTTAACTATTTCAAGGTCTTTAAGATTGTCTATTTTGTTGTATTCGCCGCTGAATTCTACGCTGATCTCTTTCCCTCGGTCTCTTATTCGGCCCATTGGAATTGTTTTTACGGCAGATTTAACTGCCTGCATGATTTCCAGTGATGATAGACCTCTTGCTGCGAGTTTTTCGCGGTCTAGAAGTATTTGCACTTCTCGTTTTGCGCCACCTATTAGTTCTGCGTCTGCGATGCCTTCTATTACAGTTAGCTTGTCGCGAAGTTTGTTGTCTGCATAATCATATAGTTCGTCGAGCCCTACTGATCCGGTTAAGGCAATGTTTGCAATTGGTTTGGCATTAATATCATATTTCAAGACTCTTGGGTCTTCTGCGTCTTCTGGAAGGTCGGATCGGACAAGGTCGAGCTTTTCACGGACGTCGGTTGCTGCAATGTCTACGTCTACTCCGATTTTAAATTCAAGGAGCGTCTGACAGACATTTTCCATGCAGGTTGAGGTTATATGTTTGAGACCGTTTAAGGTCATCATTTTATCTTCAATTCGCTTGGCAATATCTGTTTCTATCTGTTCTGGACTGGCTCCAGGGTAGACTGTGATAATCGTTACAAACGGAAGATCGATTTGGGGCATTAACTCAAGCCCCATGTTAAAAAATGAATAAATACCAAGAAGAGTTAAGCCAATGATTAGAGAGGACATGGCAACTGGTCTTTTTACTGATGCTGTGGCTAAAAACATTGTTTTGTCCTTTTTTTAATCGATTACAGAAACCAGGGCTCCGTCTTTTAACAGGAATTGTCCTTCAGAAATAATTTTTTGCCCTATTGTTAGTGATGAGTTGGGCAGGCTTGTCCAGCCTTGAAAGTCTTCTCCGCGGCTAACTGGAATTAGTTTGGCCTGGTCTCCTGAAAGAGAGTAGACCGCCCAGCCGTCATTTTTTTGAATCAACGAAGAAGTTGGCACTGCAGCTGAAGAAGCGCTTTCCAGGAGAATCTGCAGCTGAACCGATTGACCGGGCATTAGTTTTTGTTTTCCAACGCTGATTCTGCATTTGATTTCGAAAATATGAAGTTTAGGGTCCACTACCGGGCTAATGTAGGTTACTACTATATCTTGGTCGATAGGCTCTCCGTAGAGTGAAGCCTTAACTTTGGTGGAATCTTTTATTATTTTTGAACTATATTCGGCGGGCAGATAGGCGCTTATTTCAAGGTCTGTAGTGTTGTCTATCTTGAATATTGGTTTTCCAATTTGTGCAGCTTCACCTATTTCCAGTAGTTTTTCGCTTATGTAACCGCTGATAGGGGCTATTGCAATTGAATCGGATAAATCGCGTTCCGCCATTTTCAGGTTGATTATGGCTTGTTTTGCTTCTTCTTTGCCCAATGCCAGAAATGCCTTTTTGTGATCTAGTTCAGCTTTGGCTGTTAAATATTCAGCTTCTCGTGCGTCAAATGCTTCCTGGGATATTGCATGTTTTTGAAATAGTGACTCATATCTTTTGAAGCTTTTGTTTTTTTTGTTAAGGTCAACTTCTGCTTTTTTTAAAAGAGCCTGGCGTTCTTTTTCAACTGCCAGAACCATTGATAGCTGTTGTTTGGCTATGTTTACCTTTTGCTGGAGTTTAAGGTTTTCAAGTTGGAAGAGAACTGTTTTATCTTTCTCAACAAAATCCCCTTCGTCCACGAAAAGCTTTTCTATATCTCCTGCTATTTTGGCGGAAACAAAAGCAGTTTGGCGAGTTTCTATCTTGCCAAATACATTTATGGTTTTGGCGAACTTTTTCTCACTTACTTTTGAGGTTTTTACTGGAATTTTTGCTTTTTCTGTTTTTGGGGGAGCGGTTTGAACGTCTATGTTGGCTTTCTCTGTTGTTCCATTTGCTTTTGGCATAAAAAAAGCAAATAGTGCTAACCCTATTACTGAACTGACAACCAACCAAATTGTTTTCCCGGATTTGTGTTTTTTCATTTTGTTTTCCTGCTGTGTTTGTTGAGTGATTACAAATGAATACAGCATTTATTGTGCCAATGTTTGCTTCTTGCGCAACCTGCTTCAGGTAAGGCCTTTTGGCTAATTGGGAAGGCAGCCTGTTAAAAATAACAGTTTGCGTCTGTCATATTTGATAGAAAGTGTTAAATATGATAGTTTGGTAATGAGGTGTACTAATGAGAAATGCTAACAAAGAAGATTTTTTTAGAGAAATTGCTTTGAGAATTCATAGCAGTCTTGATGTTGCGGAAGCAATAAAGGCTGCTTTTAACTATATGAAAGATTACATCCCTATGGATATGATGGGGATGTATCTGGCCAACGATTACGGGGAAAACGGAGTTAAGTTTTATTCAGTGGCCAGATATGGAAGACAGATTATCCGGGAGCCTAAAAACCCTGTAGACCCTATTTTCTGGCTAACAAAAGAAGAAGCTAAATTGCTTGATGAAACTTCTTGTGTTGTAGATGAGTCTGGCATAAAGGTTGATAATGAAGGGGATGTGCCAGAGCCCCTTTTGAAGGTTTTCCCCTTTATTGATCGTTATTCTATAGTGGATATGGACATCGGGACTGAAGAGAATAGAAAGAGCAGTCTTATTATTGCCAAAGAGGGCAAAGGAATTTTCAATAAAAAGCATATTGAGTTGCTGAAGTCTGTTAAAGAGCCATTCTCAATAGCTATGAGTAACGCCATTCGTTATCTGGAGTTAATGCAATTAAAAGAAAGCCTCGCTGATGAAAATAAGGCTATGCGGACGGATTTGGGACTGGAAGCGGGAGAGCAGATTATAGGTGCAGAATTTGGCTTGAGAAGCGTTATGGAGATGGTTCGAACCGTTGCCAGAACCAATAGTCCGGTACTTTTAATGGGGGAAACCGGGACTGGTAAAGAAATTATTGCTAAAAGCATCCATCAGAACAGTAGTAGAAGTGATCGTCCATTCGTAAGAGTTCAGTGTGGCGCAATGCCTGAATCTCTATTAGATAGTGAACTTTTTGGCCATGAAAAAGGTTCTTTTACAGGTGCGATAGGCACAAAAAAAGGAAGATTTGAAAGGGCTAATCTGGGTACTATCTTTCTTGATGAGATAGGTGAATTAAGTTTGGAGGCTCAGGTAAAGCTACTTAGAGTTCTTCAGGAAAAAGAATTTGAGAGAGTTGGTGGTCATCAAACTATCAAGGCTGATGTAAGAGTTATAGCTGCAACCCATAGAAATTTGCATGAAATGGTTAAGGCCGGAACTTTTCGTGAGGATCTCTGGTTCAGATTAAACGTTTTTCCAATTGTTATTCCGCCTTTGCGTGATAGAAAAGGGGATATGCAGGCTTTGATAAATCACTTTATCCTTAAGAAAACCAGAGAGTTGAGTTTGCCGGTTTCTCAGGGACTGGGGCCTGGGGTGTTAAACAAATTAATGAAGTACAATTGGCCAGGAAATGTCAGAGAATTGCAGAACGTAATTGAACGAGGGTTGATAATCAGTAATGGAGCAGAGATAAATATTCCATCAAGTTATGTTCCCGAAAATCTGGATATAATTGATTTAGAAGCTGAAAGTGTAGATACTCTGGATGAGGTCGTGAAAAAACATATAGTTCTTACTCTTAAAAAGTCCAAAGGAAGGATTGAAGGCCAGGATGGTGCTGCAGAGCTTCTTGGGCTTAATCCAAGCACTTTGCGTGGAAAATTACGGAAATACAAAATTCCCTTTGGGACAAATAGTAAGGCTAACTCCAATTAGTTTTTCTCTTGAAAAAAATTAAAAATTCGTTTTGAAGCCGGTTATACGTAAATAATAGCGGTTTCTTTCTGATAATGAATGAAACTGGGAAATTCGAATTTCAACAAATTTTTTGTCCAGTAATGAAGAGCAAGAAGTCAGGTTGATTTTTTTTCTAGACGCAAATTTTTTTAAATCATCGCAAATAGCTTATTGAAAATCATCCTCGACTCTGGTAAATTATCTCAAGTGCAAAGCACAGAGTTATTGCGAGAGTAGCTCAGTTGGTAGAGCATCAGCTTCCCAAGCTGAGGGTCGCGGGTTCGAACCCCGTTTCTCGCTTTCAAAGAGACTTCATTGGATTTTTCGGGTTTCCACCCGGGTAGCACAAACGCCTAATCTTGGCTAGCACCCACCCCGTTAAGTTTGTTTGAGGTCTTTTTACTTTTTAGGGGGATTTCATTCTTAGCTAGCAAAAAATTAGAATACTACCGGGGTTGATGTTTTATGAATTGACCGGCGTCAATTTCCCTGAAGGCTAAATCAAGTTCTTCCTGGGTGTTCATGACAATTGGTCCGCCCCAGGCAATTGGTTCTTTTAGTGGCGGCCCTGAAAGAATGATCATGCGAAGTCCTTCTTTTCCAGATTTGAATTTGAGCAGCTCACCTTTTTCGAAGAGTAGTGTGGTCTTTGCAATGTGCTCTTTTTGGTCGCTGAAAATTCCGGAACCTTGAAAGTTGTATGAAAAAACGGTGTTTTCTTCCGGGGTTTCAAGCTCAAATTCCGTTTCCGGGGGGAGATTAACATCCATGAAGAGTGGTTTGACATATTTGCCGCAGAACGCCCCTTTAGTTCCTTTGTAATCCCCGGATATCAGCTTTATTTCACAGTTTTGATCTTTAATAAGAGGAATCTTATCAGCAGTTATCTCGCCATAAGCAGGATCTTCCATTTTGTGTATTGCTGGAATGTTTAGCCAGATCTGAACTCCAAGCATTTTTCTTGGTGGTTTTGGCATCTCTTGATGGATAATTCCGCTTCCTGCTGTCATCCATTGGCAGTCACCGCAAAAAATTGTTCCCTTATTGCCAATGCTGTCTCCGTGTTCAACCTTACCTTCAATCAGATAGGTGATTGTTTCAATACCTCGATGTGGATGCCAGGGAAAACCTTTCTCATAGTCTTTTGGATTATCGTTATCAAATGCGTCCATCATTAGAAAGGGGTCGAAATCTATTACGTTTTTATTGGAGAAAACCCTTACGAGACGAACTCCCGCGCCATCATGGGTTTCAATGCCTTTTACTATCTGTTTGATTTTCCTTGAATCCACAATAATTATCCTCTTCTTATTTTTATTCCTCAAACTAATTAACTATAATACATCTTTCGCAACTATAAAAAAATCCCCGCAAAATCCAACAGGAGTTTACGGGGATTTTTTATTTTTGAACTCAGTTGAAGTATTCCATCTTAACTTCGGTTTTTAGATTTTTTTTCTGGCCAAAGAAATTTAGGTTCATTATGAGCATTACATGTTTTGTATAAAGGTATTTGCCGTCATAAGAGAAAGTAATAAATGAATCAGGAGAGCCTTTCATGAATGCGCTGTTGTTGTGGCGTCTAATTTGATAAGGAGCGCCGGTGGCTTCATCGAGATAAGTTAATCCATTTACTGTTTCTGGTTTTTTTCTATGGGTTTTTTTGTAGGAAAATGAGTATTCCTGGCATTTTTTGCCTTCGAATTCTTTGGTTTTTCCGGTGCTTTTATAAGTTACATTTTGCTGTTTATCAGCATAGAATATTTCATCAAGGCCATTATAATCTTTTTTCTTGTCTGGTTTCTTTTGATCAACTGGAAACCATTTAGTTTTTGCTTCTTCAGGAATGGGTGCTTCAACCCCGTTTTTAGCAACTTTTATAACTTTTCTAAATTGATTACCGTTTTCAACCTTGTATTCTTCCCAGACTTCGTTCTTATTTGATTGGCCCCCAGGAATGCTGCTTTCAAGCAACAAATATGCTTTTTTCAAAACTGGCTTGTTTGAAAGGTGTTTGCCATAAACTTGAATTGCTTTTTCCCAAAGTGGGTCGGCGTTAGCTGTAACTGAAATTAGAATCATTAGTAGTAGAAATAAACGTTTCACGATAGCCTCACAATTATTGTTTTTAGGGGCTGAAGCTCCTAATGAGCAGTTACTTTAGAAGCTTTTACAGAGCCGGTCAATAAAAATTATGGAGACTTTGAAAAAATATTTTATCCGCTGGTACGTACCTCAGATTTTTTATGTTGTTCATTGTTAATCTTTGTTCATTAATGCTCGTTAAAGCCTGAAAAATAAAGGTTAACAAAACATCATCTTCGGTCGAAAAAGTTTATGGATTTGTTTGCCTCCTTATTTTTCAGTCCGGGTCATTTCATGAACCCGGATTTTTTTTTTGCTACAGGAGGTAGCAACCTAAGCGAAGGCCACGATGGCCGAGAGTCTGGTGCCTCAGGAGGTAGCAACCTAAGCGAAGGCCACGATGGCCGAGAGTCTGGTGCCTCAGGAGGTAGCAACCTAAGCGAAGGCCACGATGGCCGAGAGTCGTGTCAAAAGCCCCTATTACCTTCTAGCCTTTCATCACTAAATTAATGTTACTTCAGGTATGTAGCAACCCAGCGCGCCGCTCCCAATCCTCCATGATTTCCGCGGCATATAGAACATCCTGTTCAAAAGCGCACGATGCGCGAGAGTCGTGTCAAAAGCCCCTATTACCTTCTAGCCTTTCATCACTAAATTAATGTTACTTCAGGTATGTAGTAACCTAAGCGCGCCGCTCCCAATCCTCCTGATTTCCGCGGCATATAGAACATCCTGTTCAAAAGCCCACGATGGCCGAGAGTCTGGAGCTACTGGAGTAGCAACACATATGGCCGAGTTAATTTGCTTTTATTTGATTTTGCCTGAGATTTGAATTAGAACCCATGCGTTCTTTATTAAACCTGATTTATTTTGTTTTCTTTTTAATGTTGTATCGTATAGTTATTGAGAAAAAATTTAGGGAGTTTTCTATAGCTTTCTCAAGAAAATTTTGAAACAGGATAAAGCAGAGGCATTATCTTTTCTGACTTTATCTATTTTATAAAATAGGGGATATAAAATGAAAAATTTTCAAAAGTATGTTTTGATAGCTTTTATATTTTTTGTTTTCACTTCATTTGCTAGAAATGCCTATTGCCAGACAACTATTCAAGAAAGCGAAATTATTGATTTAAACTCAATTCCCGGTAATAAGGAATTTAGCATTTCCAGAAGTTTCTTTTCCAGGCTTCAACTTATTAATGATTTTTCAAAAAATTGCTTTAATAATTGCTCTAAGAGTTATTGGCATCGACCCACTCCTGATATCCTTTACAGGCTGGAAAAAGGAGATGAAAAGATCCTGAAAGATCTGCCTTATGGCTTCGAAAAATTCGTTATCATGGCACAATTGAAAAAAAATCTGTTATTGCTGAAAACCACTAATGGTGAAGCAAGCTGCGATGGGAACCTGGCTCATATAGTGCTTCTAAATACTGATAGACGAGAATACTCAATCCTATTCGATTATCATCCTCCTACATCTGGGGGGGTGGGTTGTGCTTTTTCAAAAGATAATCAGTGGTTACTGATATTTGAAAAGTTTTATGGAAAGAATTTTGCGCCGGCAAATAATTGCATGAGTGAGTTTTTATGCTTGTACAGATTTTCAGATGAAACAATGGAGCCAGTAAAGGTTGAGATAAATCAGGAAAAAATCGCTGCCAGCATAAAACAATACTTATCCAGGAATCATATTTTGGAAGATGATTATTTGAGTCTGAACCAGGTTGAATTTGAAAGCTCCAGGGGCAAGATTATTCTTAAATTAGTTCCTAAGGAAAATAGAGCCCGCTTTTGTCAGGTCTACATCAATGTAGATAAAAAAATGCATTAAACAAATCTCATCCTCTATGGCAAGAAGGATGGAGAAGTAAACTTAAAACAAGCACAAATGCGGAAATCAAAATTCCAGAACTACCATTATTGGTAATTAAATGTTGAGTCGGCTGAGTTGGAGTTGGTTAGTTCTAATAGCCAGAAAAATTCAGTGGATATTTTTATGGAATTACAGTCCAGCAAGCATTTGGAGGCTGAATGTTTGTATTATACCAGTTCGCTCTATAGTGAATGCCGAGGTAGTAGCATTCGTCGTTAGTGTTATAAATGTTATAGTCTCGCCATTGATCTGTTAGTTCTTGCCATGCAGAGCCAATAACGCCAGGCTGGTTGTTTGAGTTTGCGAAACGAGCCTCAAATTGTGCTCCAGCATAGGTTACAATGTCACCTGGGTTATAAGAGTTGATTGCTCGCCACTCACTGGTAATTTCATTCCAGGAACTATCACTACCTGGCACTGACGTGGTGTAGTATTTGGCCTGAAAAAGGTCTCCGTTGTAGTAAACATAGTCTCCTGTGTTATAAGGGCTGCCAGCAGGATAAGTAACGTATGTGTAAGGTGATGAATAGGTTACGGCGGCGGTTGTATCAGCAGCAATCACAAATGAATATTCGTTAGAAACTAGACTGGCCTTTTGATCTACTCCAGCAACCGTAAATGTATCAATAACCTGCCAGATATCCGGTGTCAGTGTTATAGTTACCGTCGTTCCTGTGGGTATTGATCCTGCTGCGGGCAATGAAGTTATGTCTGTGCCGCTTAGTGTGAGCGTGACGTTTACACTGGCAGGAGCATATGTCACAGCAACATTGGTATCAGAGGTAATATTAAATGAATAGGTATTTCCAACCAGAGATGCTTTTTGATCAGTACCGTTCACGGTGAACGTATCTACGACCTGTCCGCCTGGAGGAGAAACTGTTACGCTTACAGCAGTGTTTGCTGAAATTGGTCCTGGTGCGGGAACAGAAGATATATTAGTCCCTGTAAGAGTCAGAACATATGTGGTTGGCGGAGTTGGTGGAGAGGAAGAACCATCGAAAATAGCTCTTACAGCACAAATTTGTTTTCCCCCATGTGCGTTTCCGCCAAATTCATAAGTGATCCAGATTCTATCAGAATCTTTCACATGATAAACATTTTGCTCGGCAACATTACTAACCTGAACTTGCAATGCGGCCTTTCCGTCAGAAGCATCAACGATCATTTCTCTAATGCCTCTCGTCAGATATTTATTTTGAAGTTCTTCCAGAGAAGTTGGATAGGTTAGATTTTCTTTGAAATACATTCCAATAGCTTCTTGGATGTTTTTTTCATTAATTTTTACGGTGTTATATCTTGCGTCTTCCAGAGAATCCATAAAGTAACTGTGGACAGTCATAGCAAGAACCGAAATTATGGTTACAACGATAATTGTTTCAACTAAGGTAAAGGCTTTTTTGCTGTAATTCATTGATTTATTCCATTGATTAATTATTGTGCTCTTGTGTCTTTACACTTTGATTATAATTTTTTTCTCAAGATTTGGGAAATTTTGAAATTACAGTAAAAACCAGAAAAAAATTGAAAATGGCAACTGCCAAACGACATGTTATGACGCATTAAACCCCTAGGATATTAAACGTATGATTCGTATTAGAAAAATAGAGGAATGAATAATCAAGAGGCATAAAATCAAAGCGGTTTTTTTAAAAGGAGAGATAAATGGCACTTTTTTTGGAGAACAAACTTGGCTCTCGCTTGTTAGGAATGGCTATTGTTGCACTCTTTATGCTACTTTTTAAAATGAACAAGGGGGCAGAACGGATGGCCGAGGTTTCTGCAAGATTTACTCTTGATGCGATGCCAATAAAGGTAATGGCAATTGATGCAGATTTAAACCATGGCAAAATAGATAAAGAGGAAGCCCAAAAAAGGCGACTTCTACTAGAGGAAGAGTGCAAGTTAATTTGTGCAAAATATGAAGCGAGTAAGGCCAGGGCTAATTACATCGTTCTAGCTTTGATTGCTACTGTTGTTGCTTTCATCATTTCATGCATGAGTAAAGCAAAAGCTTAGGTAAAACAAAATAAAAATATCTTCAATTAGCTAATTGATTAGTTAAATGAACTAATCAATACTGAAAAAGCAGTTTTCGCAAAATTTAAAAGTTGCTGGTAGACTTAGCAATAGATTTTACAGAGGTATAATTAATTATGAAAAATCGTAGCGCTAAGTCTTTTTGCTTTTTGAAGGTATTGATCTGGCTTGTTTTAGTTTTTGCTGGCCATATTGTTAGTGCTGCGAATATAGGGATATACCCCGGAAGCTTTGATCCAATACATACCGGGCACCTGGAAGTTGCTCGCTCAGCTCTCATAAAGCTTAAGCTTGATGCGGTTTATCTTATGCCAAATGGTACAAACCCAAGAAAGCCAAATATGAGCCCTATTAAGGCGCGTGCAGAGATTATTAAGGCCGCGCTGAAAGAGCAGAATTTAGAACAGATAAAGCTTTTTCCGGTTGAGAAAATTGAAGAGTCGGCTCAGGCCGGCGATCCAAAAGATGCGCCAGTTAGAATTCTTGAGCTTGCAAGAAAAAGTTTTCCCAAAGATTGTATCTATCAAATTCTGGGGACCGATTCTGTTTTTAAGGTTCTTCAGGGATCGGGATACAAAAGGATTAATAGAAACTGGCGCCTGGCAGTCTGCAATCGGCCAGGAATTAAAGCAGAAAAGATAGAAAAAGCTGAACATTTAAAACGAATGGGACTGGTTAAATATTTTGATAGTTTTTCTGATCAGGTGATTTCTTCATCGGCTATACGAAAAGCCTGTAAGAGCGGAGATTTAGATTTTTTAAGATCTGTGTTGCCTGAAAGCGCTTATAAAGAGATTGTGAGGCAGGGTGCTCATGGTCTGGATAAAACCTCTCAGTGGCTTGAAGAATTACTCAAATTCGATTGGGATACTATTCCAACAGACAATTATCCAAGATCTGAGCCAATAATGATTAATCAGAGTTATCAAAAGTCTCCAGAGTTTGGTAGCTTTGAAGTTTCTCGCCACAATCCTTTGTCAGAGGCAATAGACGTAGATTTTTCTGGCTCTCATTCATTGGGAGATTTACGTATGTATCTTACCGAGAGACTTACGCCTGTAGGAATGCAGATATTAGCTAATCCAGAAGTTGAAGTAATGATATTTCAGGGTGGGCAAAAACAGCTTTCAAATTGGCTGTCTGCACATGAGATTTTTAAAGGAATAAGAGTTACTCGAAATCGCACATACATAACAATGGGTATTCATCTGGTCAAAAAAGCGGATGGAAAATTTCTGGCAATAATAGATGAAGTTTACGGCCTGGACAGAATGAGACATACTCAATCTCTGGTTTCTGCTGCTTTAGCTCTTGGTGGTCGCGATAAAACAAATTTCTATACCATGTCTGAAACCCATGAAAAAGCTTCGGCAAAAATGAGGCAGACTTATTCTCAAAATTTACAGCCTGTTATTCCGGGGACCATTGACGCAGTAATAATTGGTTTTCATTGGAAAATCATTAATAGCCTTGAGCAGAGACATTCATTGTTTAAAATGACTAATAATAAAATTGCTCTGACAAATGGCAAAATTGCTCATGATTGGAGAAGAAGGATTCTTAGCTTAAATAGCAAGGTTGATTGGCACTCATGGCCACGTAGATATTTCCCAAGGCAGGATATTCCGTTCTCTTATCTGGCATTTAAAAATGCTCAGGGGAAAGCTGTTAATATTCTTCTGTGCCGTAACGTCTATGGAGACCAGCTAGAATCACTTTTAGATGTTCTGATCATTGAAAAAAAGATTCGCAAAATTATCTTATTCGGTAATGCGGGTGGATTGGCTGCTGATGCTGCTGTTGGCGATAGGTATTTTCCCGATGAAGTTAGAAGATTTAACACTTCATGGACCCCTGTTAAAAATGGCCTGATAAGCCAATACAAAGGATCGGGAGGTTTTAAAACTGGAAGAATTTTTTCTGTATTCTCTCCTGTAATAGAAAGCAATGCTTTTATTGCAGATTTAAAGAGCCAAAATGCAGATCTGGTAGATGTTGAGAATGGTTACATTCCTGATTTTTATAAAAAATTCGAGCAGGAAAAAGTGGATATTGCATCAGTAGTTGTTGTTTCTGATGTGCCAGGGTCCCACGAAACTCTTGCGCATCTTAAAGAAAACGAAAAACAGATGGGCGAATCCATTACCCAATGCATTGACGCTATAATAAAGTATCTTGGCGTTGTCGGTCCAAGCAAACATCCCTTTCCAATTGCTAATTGAAGTAGGTAAGGCGAAATTTAAAGCTGCAATTTATATACTGTTCTTTTGTGTGACTAAGTGTTACTATTCGCCATATGAAGAACAAGACCTTTCAAAGGGATAAAGTTTTAACAATTTCGTTTGGTCATCTTGCGCATGATACCTATTCGTCATTTCTTGGGCCTTTGCTTCCGGAGTTGATTAGTAAACTTGGCATAAGCCTTGTTGCTGCAGGATTTTTGGATGTAATAAGACGAATTCCTTCAATCCTTACCCCTCTTGTTGGATTTATTGCCGACAGTGTAAGTTTAAAATATCTGACCATTCTGACTCCTTCATTGACAGCTATTTGCATGAGCTTGCTTGGTATTGCTCCAAATTATATGGTTCTCGCTTTGCTACTTTTTGTAACAGGAATCAGTGCGGCCCTTTTCCATATTCCTTCTCCAGTAATTATTAGTCGGGTTTCTGGCAAAAAGGTTTCTACTGGAATGGGTTTTTACATGTTCGGGGGCGAAATGGCCAGAACTCTTGGCCCTTTGCTTATAACAGCTGCAGTTTCATATTGGGGTCTGGAAGGATCAGTCAGGGTTATGCCTCTCGGATTTATTGCATCCGCATTGTTGTATATAAAATTAAAAGATTTTGATTTTTCTAATAAGGACAGGCAAAAAAAAGACCTGGAAAGCGTCAAAATTACTTTTAAAAAGCTATTGCCTTTCTTTTTTAAGATATTCATTTTTCTGGCTTTTGGTGCGGGCTTAAAAATAGCCTTAACTGTCTTTTTAACTACTTTTTTGATCCATGAAGGAGACAGTTTCTGGCAAGCGGGAATTAATCTCTCGATATTGCAGCTTTCTGGAGCTTTCAGCACTATCTTTGCTGGAATGTTGGCTGAAAAAATTTCCTGCAGAAATACACTTTTGATTTCATCCTTGGGAACGCCTTTGATGATGATTTTTTTTATAAATTTTCCAGAGTATAGGATTTTGTCACTTACATTACTGGGAATGTTTATTTTTATACCGGGTCCGGTAATTCTTACCATGGTCCAAAAATCGAGTTTTGAACGGCCAGCATTTGTTAATAGCGTTTATATGACTATAAACTTTTCCATTAGTGCAGTTATGGCAATGCTTGTGGGCTATGTTGGAGATATAACAAGCCTGGCAAAGACCTATGAAATTTTTACCTGGGTTTCTCTATTGGCAATCCCGGTGGTGTTTATGTTTAAATCTGGCAATGAAAGCTCATCTATCCGATAGCAGCGAAGTTTTGGAATTGATAAATTCATGGTTCCCACTTTTTAAACCATTGCTCGTTTTAAAATAATTAAAAAAAAATTCTATCCGCTGGTACGTACTCCAGATTCTTTATGTTTATCTTTGTTTGTTTTTGTCCGTCAATGTCCGTTAAAGCCTGAAAAATAAAGGTTAACAAAACATCATCTTCGGTCGAAAAAGTTTATGGATTTGTTTGCCTCCTTATTTTTCAGTCCGGGTCATTTTTTATGAGCCCGGTCTTTTTTTTTTCATCAAACCTCGTTTGATGAAAAAAACGTTTAATAACAGCGGCACAAGAATATTCATGTTAAAAAGAGCACAATTCGTGCTGGTCGTGCCAGATTATCTTATGTTTGAAGGCATCTTAAATTTATAAGTTATTATTATTTCAGTTACCCGTATACAGATATTGAATAAAGCATAATTTAAGGAGCACTACTTTTATGTCTTCAAGCCAGGAAACAGTGGATTTCATAGTTGATCAGATTGAAAACTGTGGTGATGTATATGCCAGAAAAATGTTTGGCGAGTATGCTCTATATTGTGGAGTTAAGGTCGTGGGACTTATTTGCGATGATCAGCTATTCATAAAGCCAACCAAAGAAGGAGAAGCTTTTGTGGGGGCAGTGGAAAAGGGTGCCGCGTATCCGGGAGCCAAGCCGAGTTTTATTATTCCTGGCGATAAATGGGAAGATCGCGAGTGGCTCAGTGAGCTGATAAGAATTACCGAGGGGGGCTTGCCACTTCCTAAGCCTAAAAAGAAGAAGTGAAATTAAATATTTGAATAATCTTTCTTTGATCCTTTTAACTAGAAAACATATTTATTTAAATCGGCGTTTATCGCCAGTAGGAGAAGATGTCTGTGAATAAAAAATGGATGATTTTTGTGCATTAGGCTTGGTTGCGCTTCTTTTAATTTTTCCAATGACTTACAGGCATTTTATGGGGAAAAAATTGTTGATGGCTTTTACATAAATCTTACGCTGCCAGAAATCTGGCCAGAATATCTCATCTTCTTCGTGCAATCAGTATTTATAGCTTTGTGGATAAAAGGCCTAACTTGGGAATCAATATCTGTTATGGCATGATTGTGTTTGGACAGGTGCATGCTCGCGGAAATGAAGGTTGGAAAACAACGGTTAAAAGCAATTTTGGTATTCTAGCATGTTCTTTTGGTCTTGAATCCCTTGCAGTTGACTTGTTCTATGGGGAAATTCCAGAAAGTGCGGAATCCAAAATTTTTTCTAAAGTAAAAGAGTTAAAAGCCACGTTCATAAGTTGGAAAGAAGTGGTCAGGGGAGAGTTTGAAAAAGCAGATTTCGAAAGCCTTGGATTTCCAAAAGATCCACTGCTGGGTGGGGAGCTAAGTTTCAAGCAATTTAACAAAAACAATTTAAGTTTTTCATTTGGCGAGGACAAAACAGAAGTTATCGAATTTCGCTAAATCTCAAATTGCTCAATGATCTTGCCCCCGCTGTCAAAGGTTTCTACTAAAACCCTCTCAAGAGTAATTCTAAGCTGCAAAAAGTGGCTACCATTAAATGTAAATACCGAATAGGGGTTCTTGTTCAGATCTGCTGGAACCTGAAAAGGTGCGCCACCACCACCTGTAACAATGTAGGTGACCCCATTTTTGACGCTGCGCTCGTACATGTGATTATGGGCTGAAAATACACAGTTTACTCTGTATTTTTCAAAAATAGGGACCAGCTTATTGATCAACTCATCGTTACAGCCATAATTACCAGAAGAAAACGGTGGTATGTGCAAACACACAAATCTCCATGTAACCTTCTTGCTTTCAGCTTCTTTCAAAGTTTTTTCCAAAAATGGAATCTGCAAATCCAACTTTTCTGAGCAGACGCTGGTCTCATTAACCCCATTCCATCCCGTTTCAAGCATTACAAAAAGTGCATTATAATACTCGAACTTATACCAGCTATCAGAACCTGATTGGGCGGATGAACCAAAAAAGAGCTGATTAAAAATCTGCGGGTCCACATCATGATTGCCCCTTATCGGCAAGAATGGCAGTTTTCGCAGCAAGGGGGCCTCAATCGCAAAAAAATTGTCCCAGTTATCAAAGCGCTCTCCCCGATCAACCAGGTCGCCTGCATTAATGTAAAACTCTGGTTCAGGGAAGGTTCTGGCCATAGCTTCTACTATAAGTTTGTGCTCGCCGTTGTTGGTAATCAGCGCCGGTTCCTGATCATCTCCACGTGTGTCTCCGTAGACAAGAAAACTCCAGCTTTCAACAGAATTTTGCGCAGTTCTAAAACTATAAGGGCCACTTCTAGTTGTGCCATTTGAATCCTGGATCTGAATAAAATATTCATACTTGGTTCCTGGTGCCAGTTCGGACAACTCCAGAGAATGAAAAATCCCGTTGGACTTAACTGCCGATTTTTTTATTGTTTCGCTAATCAGAGCACAGCGGGCGGGTGAAAAGGTAGCCCACTTTATGCTGGCACGATTTTTTGTCACCAATCCAGTAATTGGACCCCATCTGATTAACTCTATTTTTTTCAAGTGTTCCATTAATAAGCCTTAAAAGCCATGAAAATCAACGTATGCGGTAAATGCGTATTTGCAACTCGGAAAATTATTTGCTTTTGAATTTAGCTGCCTAAATTTTTCAATGTTTTCTTTTTCGCTTTTCAAATGAGCAATAGCTAGATTTTCATAGTATTCTCTGAAATTCAGCTTATGCTTTGTCAGCCACTTTAATGCTTCTTTACTCCGATTTAAGTCCAGTAATAATGCCCCATAGTTTATTAAGATTGCTGGACTTTTGTTTCCTTTTTCAATTGAAGATTTTAACTCTTTCAGCAATTTGGAAAGCATTGAGGAATCAAGGCCGTCTTTCCAGATCTTCGAATACATTTCATATGAGTTTTGTTCGCTAATCACATTGATGCCCCATGGTATTTTCTCTGTCACCTGCATAAAAGAAGACTGAATCTTTCAAAGACCACTTATCTCTCAATAGTGGTTTAGCACAGGATTTGTCTAGAAATATACCAAAATATAAAAAATAGTTTTACTGCCAAAATTTTTCCTTAAAATTGACAAATTTTAAGCGCTTTCGGAATGTAAAAAATCGAAAACCCATATTTTGCGGGGTTTTGAGATGTTGGCACGAGATTTGCATAATTGGCGGAACAAGTTTTCAAATATAAGGGGATAAGAAAATGATTAAGAATTTGAAAGTTCTATTTGTAATACTTCTCGTAGTTTTGTCAGTGCCTTGCATGGCTCTTGATTGTTCGAAACTTTCTAAAGCAATGAATGAAGCAGCTTATGCTGGAGATTATGTTAATCATTTGATGCATCCTGGAATGCCAAAACCTTGGACTAATCCAATGTATATGACCATGATGAATAAAATTTCAGATGCATGGAAAGTAATAACTGCAGAAGTTTGCACTATTGAAAATAAAAAAGAAATTGAAAAATGTCAGGCTGTTATCGAAAGCTTTAAGCAGCTCCAGGGAACTTACAGAGACCTTGGACACCAGGTTCAGGTTAGTCTTGATGACAGAATCAAGTTCCTTGAAGCTCATGGAAGTCTTTAATACATAAACGAAAATCAGAAAACCGCTTTGCAGATAAATGCAAAGCGGTTTTTTTTGAAACTGAATAAAACTTTTTTGGATGTTTAACGTATTTTTAAGATTGGCATAGCAAATATTTTGCATTTATTTTTTATCTAAAATTAAAGAAGTCTATTTGGGGTAAGGATTGATGAGGCAGTGGTTTTATTTACAATCAGGGCAAAAATTTGGTCCTGTTGAGCAAAATGAGCTGATTCAGATGATAAAAGATGGGCAATTGAGCCATCAGGATTTTATCTGGACCGATGGAATGCCCGAATGGGGAATGGTTGAGAAGTCACCATTTGCTAAACTCGTCCAAAACGAGTCTGCAAAAGAAAGCAATCTAAAAAAATCAGTATCTCCCGCTCCCGCTCCCGCTCCCGCTCCCGCGAGCGAATCTTTTTCTACAAAATCAGAAAAATCAGAAACTCAGAAAAACCCAATAGAGAATGGCAAAGAGCAAACTGCAAAAGAAATTTCAATTTCAGGAAAATCTTATAGACATTCGGGCATTTATGAACCCATTGGCTTTGCATACGTTCTAGGGATTGCTGGTGGTGGAACTATTTTGTTGGCTCTGATTTACAACCTCATTCTCAAGAATATGCCATTTGTTCAGTTTAACTTCCTGTTTGCCTGGGGATATGCCGTTGGATCTGGAAAGCTGATCAAAATTGGTGGCAAAATGGGAAAGATCCGGGATAATCAGATTTTAACCATAGCTGGCTTAGTAATGGGAACGTTTTCACTATATATTGCCTGGGTTATTTATATTTCAATGATGCAGGGCGGTATTGTTGTTTTTCCAACAACTCTTATGCGCCATATGGAAATGTTGGCAGAGAAGGGAAGCTGGGAATTCTTTGGTTCTACCTTTACAGGGGTTGAGCTTGTTGGAATCTGGGCTATCGAAGCTTTACTTATAATTGTATATAGTGCTCTTGCTGCACAGGTTGACGAACCTTTCTGTGAAGACTGTCACGATTGGATTGAAGCCAGAGATGAAATTAGTCCCCTTGCTCCCACAAAGCGCGGAGAGCTAATCGGCAAAGCCATTCAAAGGGGTGACTTTTCCCTTTTAAAAGAGATTAAACGCGCGCCCGACGCTAAATCTGATCACACAAAGATTACTATGCTTCGTTGTCTGGCATGCAATAAAAAACATTTTCTGACAGTTTCTTCCATTGCTATGCCAGGGAAATCAAATGGTGTTTCCAGGCGCAAGGAAACATTCATCGTAAAGAATTTGATTATAAATCAGGAAATATTTAAGTCTCTGATGACTAATTGGAAAGATCAAAACAGTATTTAGTTTCAAACAGCCTTTTTGTTAACCAAATTTCAACTTTTGTCGATTTAAAACTCACCTGAATGGAAATGCCTTATAAAGATAGGCTTTAACTTAAATGCTTAATTTTCAATTTGGGTCTTAATAGTTATAATTAAGAAAAATGTTATTGGGTGAGGGTGAAATGCGACAGTGGTATTATTCGCAATCAGGACAGCAACTAGGCCCGGTTGAGCAAAATGATTTAATTCAGATGATAAAAGAGGGGCGACTAAGTCATCAGGATTATATTTGGACTGAAGGAATGCCAGAATGGGGAGCTATTGAAAAGTCTCCTTTTGCTAAATTTGCTACTGCGCCGCATTCAGGGACAAGGCCAGTTAACACTGATATTCAGGATATAAATGAAACGGGTTCTCCAACTATGGAAGAGCCTGCCCAACAAACTTTTGAGCCTGAACCTGCATATACTCCCCAGCTCCAATCTCAGCCTCAATCTCAACCCCAGCCACAGGCTCAGGATTTTTCTTCCAATATGCCTGTTAGCCCTCTAAGCCAGGGTGTTGTTGAATCTAAACCAGAAACCTTAAAATCTGGCGGAAGACTTATGGATTCAGCTGCAGACAAAAAGACCGAGGTTAAAGAGCCTAAAATTTCTGGAAAAAGCTACCAGCATTCTGGCAATTTTGAACCAATCGGTATGGCATATGTTCTTGGAATCGCTGGCGGTGGCATTCTTTTAATGTCTCCAATTTATAGTGCTGGAATAAAGTATATTCCTATGATTTATTTGAACATTTTGCTTACTCTTGGATACGGTTTTGCATCAGGTTTTCTTGTTAATCTTGGCGGAAAGATGGGTAAAGTGCGAAACAATCAGCTTTTGACCGTAACTGGTCTGTTGATGGGTGTTTATGCTCTTTATTGTGCCTGGGCATCATACTTCACCATTGTTTTGGGGGAGATGGTTGTTTCTCCAATTACCATTATGAAATATATGGAAATTGTTTCTGAAAAAGGTAGCTGGTCTATTAAAGGATCTATGGTTAATGGTGCAGCGCTCTACGCTGTGTGGGCAATTGAGGCACTCATAATAATTATTACAGGAGCTTTTTCAGCAAAAATAGAAGAGCCTTTCTGTGAAGATTGCAACGACTGGATTGAAACCAAAGATGAGATTGGACCGCTTGAGCCAACATTACATGGAGATCTGATCGCCAAGGCTCTCCAAAGAAGCGATTTTACAATTCTAAAAGCAATAAAGCCGTCTATGGACAGTGAGTCCGATCACACCAAATTAACCATGCTTCGCTGTTTGGCCTGCAATAAGAAATTCTTTTTGACTGTAACTTCGGTGGCGTTCGTAATCAATTCAAAGGGAAAAAGTGAGCGGAGCGAAACTCATATCGTAAAAAATCTCATCATCAATCAGGAAATCTTTAAATCTCTCATGGCCAACTGGAAAGGTGCTGGCGGTTTCTAAGAATCTGGGTAAATTTGGAGAGCTACAGATTTAAATAGAAGTCCACTGGTTGAAGCTCTATCGAGTTTATTCCCTTGTCAATTACCAGAAAGTTTCTAATTGCCTGACACATGTGGCATTTGTTCAAGTATTCATGCCCGGTTACAAATCCATATTTCTCGCAGGCAATATCAAGCAGACCGCCTACTCCATGGTTAAAAAGACTTGTAAGAAATGGGTATTTTCTTTCATCAAGCGGCGCTCCCAGATCTTCAACTTTTATCGCTAAACCAGCGCATAAACCAGGAATAAAATTGCCGTAAAGGTCAATGTGAAAATGATTTGTCTGCAAAAGCTCAGAACAGCCAGTCCGATCAGAAGCGATGTCGACTGAAGATCTTGGTGCATAAACACCTTTCAAAAAATTAACTGCCCGTCCGCCTGGTTGTAACCAGAAACGCTGTGCAATGCTTTGTTTGTAGTTCTCGCCATAATAGTTTCCGAGTTCTTCAATGCTATGAGGCATCGATTTGTCAAATGCAGAAAGCTCCTGATAAAACTCTTCTTTCCATGGAAATACCTTAAGGCCAACAGTCTGGCAGGAAGTTAACACTCCATCAACTTTATAAAGAGGTGTGTATTCTTGATGAAACGGACTTATAGAGACAAGGAGCCCCTTTGCTCCCAGTATTCTCACCTGCATTAGAAGATTGTCTGCACTCGCTTTATCTGTAAACCAGGCGCAGTTAGTTTCGATATAGTCAACGCGAATGTTGGCACTGCGAGCAGCTTTTAAAACTTCCAAAAGATCTTTAGGCTGCAAAAATGGCTCTCCACCGCCAATGTGAATTGCAGAACACCCCATTTTCTGGATCAGGTTAAAATACTTTGTGGCATTACTACTACTCATATAATTTTGTCTGCGGTTTGGAGAGCAGACGTAAAGGCAATGCCGACAATTTGAAGTGCAGGAATAGTTCGTGATGAACCCACCAGATGAAAGTCTTTTGATATCAAGTTTGGGCATAATTTTTTTGAACTGCTTATCTAAGTATTGAATTTTTTCACAGGCGTGATAAGTTTAGTCTCTGAAAACAAATAAAATCAACTATAAACAGGAAATAAAATGAGTTTATCTTCACCTGATCTACAAAGAATTCTTAGGGAAAACCATGTCGCTGGTGTCAGTTTTGCGGTTATTAGAGATTTCAAGATAGCTTATGCGCAATGCGAAGGAATGCTTGATGCCAATTCTCATGAGCCCCTCTGGCCGGATACTATTTTTCAGGGTGCCTCAATCAGCAAGGCTATGACCACGCTTTTGACGCTAAAATTGGTCGAAGACGGCAAAATTGATCTCGATAAGCCCATTAATAAATGTCTTAAATCATGGAAGATTCCTGCCAATAAGTGGACCAGAGAAACCCCGGTTACCATCAGGCATATTTTAAGCCATTTTTCCGGGATCAATGTTCCAACTTATCGCGGATACATTGAAGGTGACGATTTACCATCTTTGATGGACATACTCGACGGAACAGATCCAGCTGACTCTCTGCCAGTGAGAGTTGAAACTGCAGTTGATGAACAGTTTATTTATTCTACTGGCTCTTTCGCTGTATTGGAGCTTCTTCTTGAGGAAATTACAAATCAGAGATTTGAAACTCTAATGCAGCATAATGTTTTTGGTCCTCTCCAGATGCATAGAACTTCTTTTAGTCAGCCGCTTTCAGATGAGTTTCGTGGAAATGCCGCATCTGGTCATAGATCCGATGGACAGCCAGTTGCCGGAAACTACTTTATTTATCCCGCGCTTGCCGGAAGCGCTATTTGGACAACGCCTACTGATCTGGCAAAGGCAGCAGTTCATCTGCAAAAGATTCTAAGAGGCTGGGACTCGGGAATACTTAAGCCGGAAACTGTTTCAGAAATGTTAAGTCCTTACAGGATTGAGTCTTTTGGTCTTGGCTTTGCTCTTTACCAGGATAAAGGCCATGGAACATATTTCGGTCACACAGGTAACACTGAAGGATTTAGATCAATGTTTATGGCCCATAAAGAAAATGGCTCGGGCGCGTTTATTCTTGTGAACAGTGATAACGCTGACCCTGTTATTAAGCAGGTTATTAATAGAATCGCCCAGACTGAAGGTTGGGAAGGTTTTTTCTGGTAATGAACAAAACAATTAAAAAACCCGAGTTAATGTCTCCCGCTGGCGATTTTGTAAGTTTAAAAGCTGCCATAGACGCTGGGGCAGATGCTGTTTATTTCGGTATTGTCGAAATGAATATGCGTGCAAACGCCAGAAATTTTCATTTGGACGATCTTCCTGAAATTGTGAAAATTTGTCATGAAAGCTCGGTAAAAGCATATCTGGCATTAAATACAATTATATTTGACCATGAAGTTGAAAAAGCTAGAGTCCTGGTAAGAAGCGCTGCAGATGCAGGAGTAGATGCTGTTATCTGCTGGGATTTCGCTATTCTGGAAGCGGCGAGAGAGTATAACATTGAAGCCTTTATTTCTACCCAGATGTCGGTTGCTAACTCATTAAGCATAGAATTCTTTTACAAGAATCTTGGTATAAATAGATTTGTTCTGGCGCGAGAATGCACTCTGGAAGAGATCGTTTCAATTAAGAAAAATCTTGCGGCAAGACTTGGTGACGAAGCGAAGAATATTGAAATTGAAGTTTTTGCCCATGGCGCAATGTGTGTTTCAGTTAGTGGTCGCTGCTTCATGTCACAGTTTCATTTTGACAAATCTGGTAACCGTGGTGAGTGTAAGCAGCCTTGCAGAAGAGAATACACGATTACAGAAGAGCGTGATGGAAAATCCTATGTCCTGGGAAAAGACTATGTAATGAGTCCTAAAGATATTTGCTCATTACCATTTTTGGATAAAATTCTTGAAGCAGGAGTGGTTGATAGCTTCAAAATTGAAGGCCGTGGAAGAAGTCCTGAGTATGTGAGCATTGTAACCTCATGTTATCGCCAGGTTATCGACTTTTATTACTCGAATAAAGACGAAGAAGGCTTTGCTGAAAAGATAAAAGCCTTAAAAGATAAGCTTTATAAAGAACTTGATTCTGTTTTTAATCGCGGATTCTCCGATGGATTCTTTCTTGGAAGACAAATTGAGGCCTGGACAGGTGGGAATGGTTCAAAAGCCAGCCATCGCAAAGTCCAGATCGGCTATGTTACTAATTTTTACAAAAAAGTTGGAGTTGCTGAAATCAAGGTTGAGGGCCATGAGTTTAAAGCAGGCCAGGAACTAATGTTTCAAGGTAAAACAACCGGTGTTTTAACTCAGATTGCCGAATCTATTGAAATTGAAGGCAAGACTGTGGAGATAGCCCATCAAGGCATTTCTGTTGGAGTAAAGCTTTCTAAGCCAGTCAAAATTAATGACAAGGTGTTTATTATAGTTCCAATTGAACAGCTTCCCACAAATAGCTATAAGCAATGATTGAATGCAGAGCGCCGCTTACCAGTGAAGAATGGGAGCAATACTTCCAACTACGCTGGCTAATTCTCCGTAAACCATGGGGACAAGTAGAGGGCTCTGAAAAAGATTCAATAGAGGAACTTTGCGTTCATTTTGCTGCCTTTGATGCTGGAGTAATTGTTGGTGTTGCCAGGCTACAGTTCAATAACGATGAAGAAGCTCAGCTTCGCTATATGGCTGTGACTGAATCGTATCGTAATAGAAAAATAGGGCAACTTTTAGTTAAAAATATTGAGCGAATAGCAATTGAGAGAGGTATGAAGAGAATTGTTTTAAACTCAAGAGAAATTGCGGTGGGTTTTTATCAAAAGCTTGGCTATACTGTTTCTAAACAAGGAAAAACTTTGTTTGGAACAATAAAGCATTTTGTCATGGAGAAAGCATTAGCTCCAGAGGAGATAGAGAATGGATACTAAAGTCGCCTGTTGTGGCTGCAGTGGTTGTGGTTGTTTTCTAATTATTATTTCAATAATAGTTGGGGGATATTTTGGATTTAGTTTTTTAAAAAGTTCAGGGCGTGGTTTTGTTGCTTTTAGTTTCCAAAAAGCCATGGAAAACCTCGTTGAAGATAGCTTGCCATCAGAGGACAAAAAAGAGGTTCTCACTCTTGTAGATGGAGTAAAAAAAGAAATTTCCGATGGAAAAATAGGATTATTTGACCTGTTTAAAGAGGGAACATCAGGGGTTGAAGGAAATACTTATTTAAAATCTCTGATTCTTGGTTTTAAAAACCTGTATCTTACAAAAGCAGAATCAGATGAAAATATAAAAATTGTAAATCGATTCCTGGGCGGGATCTATTCTGAACATATAGATACGTATAAAGCAGCTTCTTTAACCAGTATTATCTCTCAGAGATACAGTAAGAAGATGAGAACTTCGTCCTCGCAAAAGGGCAAGATCAAATACGAAGGAAAAAGGCTGAATAAAAAACTTAGCCCTGAAAAAGTTCAACAGGCAATCAAAGTAATGCAGGATATAATTTCTAAATATGAAGTTCCGGTACCAGCAGAATCATTTGATGGTGAAAAGCTTTTTAAAAAGGATGTCATAGGGATCATAAAAAGACTTAAAAGTATTTCTGAAAACGCTTCTGGCTCTTCAAAAATTGGAATAAAAGATTTGATCAACGAAATAGACAAAGTTAATAAAGCCCAATCAACAGCTTCAAAAACCATGAATGCCGAGGAACCTGTTGATAAAAAAATTGAAGAATTGGGTGGCGAACCCGATTCTAATGAAAAGCAGGTTGAGGAAGTTGATTAATGTCAGAGTGGAAAACGTTTTTTAATGGCTATGCTCACAAATACGAGGAAGAATGTTTCACCAAAGGAACTATCGCTGAAGTTGATTTCCTGATCGAAGAGCTTGGTTTAAATCCAGGAAACTCAATATTGGATATAGGTTGCGGCACTGGTCGTCATTCCCTGGAGCTAGCCAGACGAGGTTTCCAAGTCACAGGGGTTGATTTCTCCGCAGAAATGCTCGAGGTTGCTAGAAATAGAGCCATTAACGAGGGCCTGCTTATAGAATTTATTGAATCCCCGGCTCAGGATTTCGTTCCCACCAAAAAATATGACGCTGCAATATCGCTCTGCGAAGGCGCCCTCTGTCTGTTTGGCTCAGAAGACAACATATGGGGCAAGGACATGGCTATTCTAGCCAACATGGCAGAAGCCCTCGAACCCGGAAAGCCATTTCTAATTACAGTGCTTAACGCCTTTAAGATGATCCGTTCTATCACTGATGACGACATAAAATCAGGAACTGTTGATCTTTTCACCCTCTCGCAAAAATTCGCGTATAAGGGCCAGGATTCCGGTGGCCAGGAAATCAGCATTTCGGCTATCGAACGATATTATACTCCATCTGAGATGGTCAGAATGGTTAACCGCATAGGATTAAAAGTTGACCACCTTTACGCTGGCACAGCTGGTTCCTGGAAAAAGGATCATATCAGTCTGGATGAGTTTGAATTTATGCTCATCGGCCATAAAAAGGACCATAAGGGCAAGTCTGCTTAATTATTAAAAATTTGATCATTCCGCTGGGTAAATTACGAAAGTAAGAATCAATTTCAGTTTTACTAATTTTCATTTGTTTCAAAAGTGTACCCTTTTTGACAACTTTCCAGCATAAAATTGCCAGAAAATCAGCATTGCTGAAATTTACAAATTCATAACTTTCTTTACCAAGTTGTAGATTTGATGCGGGTTTTGCTTCTTGGCTTTTAAGTTGGCACGCAAGTTGCTCTATAAGGCGCATCACGAAATAAGTAATAAGTTTTAATAAGATAATCGGAGGTCGTTTGTTATGAGTAAAGGTATCATCACTTCATTAGTATTGGCAGTTTCTCTTCTTCTTACCCCTGTAGCTTTCGCTGGTAATCCAAACCAGAGCGGTCAGTCTTCACAGTCCTCACAGGCAAGTCAGGCTGGACATGGTAAGAAAAAATGCTTCCTCAAGAAAGTTAAAAAAGCAGTTAAAAAGACTGTTAAGAAAACTGTAAAAAAAGTTAAGAAAACAGCTAAAAAAGTAAAAAAAGCCACTGTAAAAACTTGTGACAAAATCCAGAACAAAGTAATGGATACTGGTGTTGCAGCTAAAAAGAAAATCACTGGCAAAAAATGCAAAACTTTCGTAAAAGGCCATTACACTAAAAAAGGCACTCACGTAAAAGGTCATTTCAGAAAAGTATCAAAAGGTTGCTGCAAAAGATAATTTCACGCTAGCACCAAAAACAAAAATTTAATCATACCTTAAAAAAACAAACACCTTCGGGATTCGGTTAACACTTGAATCCCGGAGGTGTTTGCTTTTAGCCAGAATAGTTTGCAAGCCTGATAATTTTGGGCTTGCTTTAGCTTTTTACACTGGTTGGAGTTATAATCAACATTAAATTAAAATTAAAGACCGATTTGCTTATGCCAACGGGAGGCTTTGAGATGAAAAAAATTATTATCATTTTACTTATGCTTTGCATGGAAATGACCTGTTTTGCTACAGATAGGTTTGGCCGCCCGGAAAAGCCGTTTGAATCAGATAGCGAACTTTTATATTCAAAAAACGGCGAGTCATATCATTTTGTTATTCGCATTGTCAGCCCAATGGACAAAGATGCTCCATTTTTTTTCCGTAAAGATTTAATTGGAATTAAAGAACTGAAGAAAGGCGAATCAATTTTCAGCATTTTGAATTTTGAAGGCCGCGGAAAATATTATGGCTATTCTTTATACGGTTGGGGTTCTATTAATGGCAGTCCCAATGAATTTGCTAAACGCTTTGAAAATAAGATAAGCAAAGATTTTAAGCCCATTAGATTCAATAAAATACAGCATAGCGAAATGGCTCGTTTAATCAATGTCTGTGCAGAGACAGACACTGATCTTGAGAAAATACCATCTATTAAAAGTTGGTTAAAAAGCCTGAATGAAGAGCTGGAAAAATACTGTTGGCTTATTGGTTTTTTAATGCCAGACAGCAGAACAAACTTTAGAGAGCGTGGTAGAGACATAGATTTATACAGCGTATTTACTGGAATCAGCGCAATCAGAGAAACTTTACAATCGGATGCAAATCTTAATGATACTGAAATCGCTGATGATCCAGAGTGCAAGGAAAACATTAGAAAGATTGGTCGTGCTACAGATATGTATCGCATGGACAATAGCGAACCCATGAAGGAACTTGATCTAAAATTGCTGGTAAAAGGAAAATACCTTCAATCGATGCCCATATGTAATGGAAAGTCTGATTATTACTACAGTGATAAAGGTCAGATAAGGTGTCCACGTCATGGTGATTATCTTAATTCTGAGCCAGATGAGTCAGAAGCAAAATTTAACGAAGAATTAGTAAGTGTCGGAGAGATTAAAGGGCCTGAGGCTCCTTCCCATGACTGGAAGAAAATGATTAAGAATCCGGATCTAAAATTGCCGGCTTCTTATAATCTGATACCTGAAGATTGTGCATTCATACATTTTCCATCCTATACGGCATTTCGCAAAGCATTTGATTTTTTTAGCGATTGGTCAACCTCCTTTGGAGCGGCTTTTGGTGGTGAATCTGGTAAAGCAAATTTCAATATCGAAAAGCAGATAAAAGACCAGCTTCTTCTAAAAACCGACATTTTAACCAAACTCTTTGCTGATGTTGTTTTAAGCGATATTGTTTTTCTTAGTGAAGATCCATTCATTTTTGAAGGATCTGCTTTCGCTATCATTCTAAAGATAAACAATGAGCCGATGTTAACGCAAAAGCTTAGTATGACTGCCGATGAGTTTTGCAAAAATTATCCTGAGATAAAAGAAAGCAAAATGACTATTGATGGTCACACCGTGCAGGCCTTTACTTCTCAGGATTTTCATTTTCGGTCTTACCGCTTGATTGCACAAGGACACCAGATTGTCTGCAACTCGCCAGTATTAATGGAAAAAATCGTAGCTTTGATTAATGGCAACGGCCCTTCTATGGCAAAGAGTCTTGATTTACGCTATTTCTATGAGCACATAGAAAACAATTTTCCTGGTTCGGACAGAATTTTCACTTTTCTTTCCGATGCATTTATCCGCAAATTAATTGGTCCTGCATATAAAGTTGCTACAAAGCAACGCCTGGAGTGCATTAGAAATTCACTTTTGCAGAGTTATGAAGCACTGGTAAACGGTAAAATGAGTTCAGAGCTTAAGTGCCCGGAAGATGGCAAATATAGTTTTGAAAATTGTCAGCTTAGTTGCTCAAAACATAGAAGCTTTGGTTATATGACTCCGGTAAGTGAAAGTCTTCCAAAGCAGATAACCAGATCAGAAGCCTCTGCTTACAACAGATTTGTCACAAATTATAACCAGTATTTCACGCAATTTTTTGACCCAATAGGATTTGTTTTTTCTACAGAACCAACTTTTCGCGGTCGTCTGCTTATAATGCCACTAGTTGAAAAAGGTATTTATAGTGAACTTCAGCAAAATTTGAAAATTGAGCCCATGAATCCTGGCCCAAAACTTAAAAATGGCGTTTTAAAAGTTGGCACAAAGCTTAAAGCGGATAAATTTCTGAATTTATTTGTATGGGGGAGAGGAATTGTTGATAGTAAGCTATATGGATTGATCGATAGATGGTTTACTGGTTGCATTTGGATACATTTGGCGGATCATCCACTATTGTTTCAATGGGAATCAAATTTAGTTGCCAGGGGAATACTTGATGAACTTGGTGGAAGAGGAAGAAATTGGGGCTTCGCTGGTATGGTTCCTGGTATTTTAAGCATATTTTCTCCAATGATGTTTGCTGTTGAAATGACCAGTGAGAAACATTATCAGGACATTATTGACCTTATAAAATTGATGAACGATTCAACAAGAAAACGCAGAGGATTCTTGTTTTCCCCAAATGTAAAAATGGAAAATCTCATTGAGAATGGAATTGAAATGTATGTTCTGTCCATTGATTTGTTTGCAATAAAAAAGACGTTCTATTTAACGCAAAGGAATGGCTTTATTTTGATTGCCAGCAAAAAAGAGCTTCTTTATGAGTTAGAAGACCCTGAAAAAGATGAAAAAACGCGGCTTAAAGGCAATTTTAACCTTGTTTTTTATCCACAGAATTTTAAGCTAATGCGCTCAGATTTACTGGAAATGCGGGCTAGATCGCAGCGTGATTCCTGTTTGACCAATTTGAGAAATCTCCATTTTGTAAGCTGCTTTAAACCAGAAGAGGCTTATAAATACTATCATTTACTATTTGGTTCTTTACCAGCTTGTCCTGCTGGAGGTAAATATTCACCGCTTGCCCCCGTATCATGTTCTGTTCATGGCACAATTAAGTCTGGCGTAATAAAATCTGTTCCTGACTTTCTGAACGGCATTAAGTCTATTTCAATCCAGAACTTTATTAACGCTGATGGCTTTCAAAGTGAAATTATCTTTGATCAGTCGCATTAAAAATTTGATGCACTATGGAGTTTAAACTTCTTGCTGATAATTTGACTGAGGTTCCTACTGTTGCCAGGTGGCTCAATTCAGAATGGGGAGATCCTTCTGATAAGGAATCTATCCGCAATCTTGAGAGCCGTTTGAGAGATAGAGCCAGTCGAGATAAAATCCCGGTTCATCTTTTGGCATATAAAGACAATTTATTAGTGGGTTTTGGAGTTCTAAAAATCAGAGAGATGGATATATATCCAGATTTCGAACATTGGCTCGGAAGCCTGTATGTTATTCCACAATATCGAGGAAAAGGCATCGGCAAAGCTCTTATAAAAGAGATTGTGACCAGAGCAATTTCATACGGCGTTACTTGTTTATATTTGCAAACCGAAAAACAAAACATAGGACTTTATCAGAAGCTCGGATGGGTTCTGTTGGATCAAGTTAAATACAAAGGCTATGATGCATCAGTGATGAGGCTGGATTTACTTGAAAAAGCCTCTTTAGTCAGGATTAAGAAAGAGAACGATAGGTTATAGCTTTCGCTATTTGTCATTATTTGAAATTACAATTGATGTCAGTGATTTGTATTCTTCTAGTTGCTTTTCCGATAGAGAAGAAAAAAAGACCTCATCAGCATTTTCAATAGCAACAATAGCTTCAAGGAGTATCTTTTGAGCTTTTTTTGTTAAGAAAACATTTGTTGCACGGTTGTCTGTTGCTGAGCTTTCTCTTGAAACCAGGCCACCTTTCTCTAATCGGCGAACTGCTTTTGAAACGGTCATTTTATCAATCTTCGTGTGTGAAACTAGATGCGATTGTGTAATTGGTTCGTTCTTTTCTTCGAACCACTTTAAAGATGCAAGCAGAGCGTATTGTGTCTGGGTAATTCCAAAATGGTTCAAAATTGATGTTAGCTTGGTTTGCCACAATGTTGTGATTTTCCATAAGAGAAAACCCGTAGAGCTATCTGCTTTATCAAATTTAAAAGGAGAAGAATTATTCATTTTTTACTGCCTCGATTAGTTTGTTGGTCTGCTCTTCAAGCCCATTAGCAACGCCTTCTGCAACAAGTTTTCTCCACACAAATGCCAAAAATCCCTCTACCCTAATTGTTGATTTAATTTCCACTTTGTTGCCATGGGTAATAAGTTCATGTGTGTCATACATTTTAGCTAATGGAAATCTTGTGAGGTCTACAAAGCAGGAACCTGGATGAACTTCGGTCAGTTCCAAATTTATGTTTGGCCCACCTTTGGGTCTAAATTTGATCACATTACCTTCTTTAAATTCTCCATCGAGTTTAGCATAGTCAATATCGTCCTGCCATTTATGCCAATTGTTTACGTCGGTCCATACTTTCCATATTTTTTCTGCACTAAGCCCTTCTACTGTAATGCTGTAAGTTTTGCTCCACATAATTTTCTCCTGTAAAACTTGGTATTTTTAAATAGTAAACCGGTTTACTAAAAAAGTCAAGAGTTCGATAGTTTTTATATATTTCACTACTTATTGGCGTCATTTACTTTAACGAAAACATAAAAAAGCCACTGTAAACCCGGTGACAAAATCCAGAATACAGCTATGAATACAGGCGTTACAGCTAAAAAGAAAAACGCTGACAAAAAAACTAAACTTCTGTAAAAGACCGCTGCACTAAAAAAATAAGCATATGTAAAAAGTCATCGATGCCAAAGGTGTACCCTTTTTGACAACTTTTCAGCATGAAATTGCCAGAAAATCAGCATTGCTGAAATTTACAAATCTATAGCTATCTTTGCTTAGTTTCAGATTTGATGCGGGTTTGACTCTGTGATTCTTAAGTTGGCACGCAAGTTGCTTTATAAGGCGCATCACGAAATAAGTAATAAGTTTTAATAAGATAATCGGAGGTTGTTTGTTATGAGTAAAGGTATCATCACTTCATTAGTATTGGCAGTTTCTCTTCTTCTTACCCCTGTAGCTTTCGCTGGTAATCCAAACCAGAGCGGTCAGTCTTCACAGTCCTCACAGGCAAGTCAGGCTGGGCATGGTAAGAAAAAATGCTTCTTCAAGAAAATCAAAAAAGCAGTTAAAAAGACTGTTAAGAAAACCGTTAAAAAAGTTAAGAAAACAGCTAAAAAAGTAAAAAAAGCCACTGTAAAAACTTGTGACAAAATCCAGAACAAAGTAATGGATACTGGCGTTGCAGCTAAAAAGAAAATCACTGGCAAAAAATGCAAAACTTTCGTAAAAGGCCATTACACTAAAAAAGGCACTCACGTAAAAGGTCATTTCAGAAAAGTATCAAAAGGTTGCTGCAAAAGATAATTTCACGCTAGCACCAAAAACAAAAATTTAATCATACCTTAAAAAAACAAACACCTTCGGGATTCGGTTAACACTTGAATCCCGGAGGTGTTTGCTTTTAGCTGGAAAGCCTGGTTTGGAATTGATTGGGAAAATGTCTTATTATAGTTTTGCAAATTTTTTGCAGTTAAACGCTAATACCAGGATTATTTATCCAAAAAAACAGATAAAGAGAGAACAGATGAATACAATTCGCAAGATTTCTGAGTTATTAAAGAATCAAGGAAAGAACTTTCCTATGATTGTTGCAATTGATGGAGTTGACGCTTCAGGAAAAACAACCTTTGCTAACCTTCTTCATGAAGATCTTCTTAAGAGCGGCTGTAATTCTGTTCGAATTTCAATAGACAAGTTTCATAACCCAAAATCGAAAAGGATGGAAAGAGGGGCTTTGTCTCCAGAAGGCTTTTTCCATGACAGTTTTGACTTAGAAAGCTTAAAACAATTGGTAATTCAACCTGTTAAAGCTAAAAGTGGGAATATTGTTCCAGAAATTTTTGATTATAGAGTAGAAGAAAAGGTTCAAGCAAAAGAGATTCCAGTCCAGGATGATATGATTGTTTTATTGGATGGAATTTTTCTAAATAGGGATGAACTTTTTGAATATTGGGATGTTTCAATTTTTCTGGACGTTTCTTTTGAAACAGTTGTTACGAGAGCTTTAGTTAGAGACCTGAATGCATTTGGCTCCGAAGAAGAAGTTTTGAAAAGATATAATCAGAGATATATTCCTGGAGAAAAACTATATTTATCACAATGCCAACCGCAAAAACGTGCTGATATAGTTATTGATAACAATGACTGGAGCTTTCGGAAAATTTTAAAATTTCCACAAGAAATCTGAAAAATTATCTAGGCTCAAAAATGCAAAATTGATAAAAGAATCAATGATTGATATTGATTAGCTAATAATCTGTTTGAAACCTTTTTGCGGAGAACTTTGCTATTGGTTCACAATTTCAATTCTGTGTCCGTCAAGATCCCAGAAGAAAGCAGCGTAATAGGTTGGACTATATTCTGGCCACTGTTTGGGAGCAAATTGGCTTTTCCCACCAAGTGAAATAGCTGCTTTATATGATTGATCAACTGAAGCTTGACTGGGGCCATTGAAGGCAAGATGAAAGCCAGGGCCAGCTGCAAGTTTATCGTTGGTTTCTGATTCTAAAAAAATGGAAAATTGGTCATTGGAGCCTTCGAAGCCATAACCGATACCCAGCTTTGATGACCAGATCCGAACGTAGTTAAGAGGCTTAAACACAGCATCGTAAAAACTTCCAGCAGTCTCAAGGTTTTTAACGCCCAGTGAAATATGGCTAACCATTCTCTGATTCAAAACCTTCTTGTTCATTTTTATTCTCCGCTCAGATTTCTTGTATTCAAATATATGTCGAAAAATCATCTTTGTAAAAGTTTGAAGCTTTTTGTGTGGAATCTCAAGGTAATTGATTACTTGCTATGAATCTGGAAGATGATTAAGTGTACCCTTTTTGACAACTTTTTAGCATGAAATTGCCAGAAATTCAGCATTGCTGAATTTTATATTTCTATGACGACCTTTACTTAACTTTAGAATTGATGAGGGTTTGACGTTATAAATTTTAAGTTGGCATGCAAGTTGCTTTATATGGCGCATCACGAAATAAGTAATAAGTTTTAATAAGATAATCGGAGGTCGTTTGTTATGAGTAAAGGTATCATCACTTCATTAGTATTGGCAGTTTCTCTTCTTCTTACCCCTGTAGCTTTCGCTGGTAATCCAAACCAGAGTGGTCAGTCTTCACAGTCCTCACAGGCAAGTCAGGCTGGACATGGTAAGAAAAAATGCTTCTTCAAGAAAATCAAAAAAGCAGTTAAAAAGACTGTTAAGAAAACCGTTAAAAAAGTTAAGAAAACAGCTAAAAAAGTAAAAAAAGCCACTGTAAAAACTTGTGACAAAATCCAGAACAAAGTAATGGATACTGGCGTTGCAGCTAAAAAGAAAATCACTGGCAAAAAATGCAAAACTTTCGTAAAAGGCCATTACACTAAAAAAGGCACTCACGTAAAAGGTCATTTCAGAAAAGTATCAAAAGGTTGCTGCAAAAGATAATTTCACGCTAGCACCAAAAACAAAAATTTAATCATACCTTAAAAAAACAAACACCCCCTGTGGGTTCGGGTAATACCTGAATCCGGGGGGTGTCTGCTTTTAGCTCGCCGCTTTTAATTGTTTTTAGCAGATTAAAGCTTTTTTGCGACTAATTGGGTTTTTCATTTTGAGACTTTAGAAGTATTAGTAAGCTTACAGATATGCATCCATTTGAGTTCTATCTTTGCAAAGGCTTTCTATCAGGGACTTAATGGATAAATTGAGTTTCAACTTGAATGAAAAAAGCTAGCACGTCATAGTACTGGCTTTAAGCATGCTTAATGGATTATTGAGGACTATTTAACTCTGTATTGAGTTAATGCAAAGTTAAAGTATATAACAGCTGCACCCACCACAACATAAACCAGACCTTCGCTGCCGTGGAAGTCCATAGCAAAGCCAATCAAAAGAATTCCAAGAGAACCACCTATGGCGTCCATAAGAGTATATGCAATGTTGGCTGATATCTGATCCTCTTTTCGGAAGATTTCTCCAATGAGCGTTAACCCCCCGGAGCTGACGCCTTCCATTACCCCGCCCCATATAAAGAGAAGTATATATGCTGAAGTGACGTCGACAATAGCCATTGGTAGGAAAATTGAGCACAAAAGCCCAATAAAAAAGCTATAAAGAATAACCAGATTTCTTGGATACCGGTCAGAAAAGTAACCAATTACCAGGCCCAGGATTAGTCCGCCCATCATAAACATTGTGATTAAAAGAGAAGACTGCTGAACAGTTAAACCACTGTCCTTGCCGTATAGAGTTAAAAATGAAGGAAGACCCCAAAATGAGATTCCACCGACAAGGGCACTGAACATAACATATTTACCCTTTTTTAACACAAACCATATTCTTGGTTTTCCGCCTGAGTCAAAATGGGGGATTGTTTTCTTTACGAAAAACAGGGGAATCAATGATACCAAGGCAATTATCGAACTGGCGGTGAAGGCCACGGAGCGAACTTCCCCAATATATTGGAAAATAATCGGGCCAAATGCTACACCAATTGATAGTGAAGCACTGTAAATGCCTATAACAAAGCCCTTCATACCAGGAATCTTTGTAAAGTTTATCCAGGTTTGCAAGGCGATGGCCATAATGTTGGAGAATAGGCCGAATACAAATAGCAGGACCAGCCATGCCCATTGATTGTCTGTGTGGATAAGGGCTATTAATACGGCTGCACGGCCAACGGTACCTATTATACTTGCCCAGAAGATGCCAATGGCGTTTATAAAGCGAATCATGAACGGGCTGAAACAAACCACTGAAAAAATTTCAGCAGATAGGATAAATCCAATTAAGCTTTTGCTCAAACCAAAACTCTCAAGGGTAACTGGAAACAATACAGAGTTAAACCCGGAGCAGATTTCAGCTATAGCCGCTGCCGCTATAACAATGAATATTCTATATGGAACTTTGTCTTTTTGTTCAGACATTTTATTGGTTTTCTTTATCTTCTGAATCTTCTTCAGAATCTTCTTCTTCAAGGTATTTGGGAAGAACCGCGTCGAAATTTACAACGAAACTTTGATTTTCTAAAGATACTCTGAATTCGCCTGTCAAAAGGTAAATTAACTCTCTTGAAATTGGAAGTTTCATGGCTTGAAGGAATTCTTTTACGTCAAACTTATCTGGTGAAAGTAAGTCTGTAGAAACATTTTCAAGAGACTTCAAGAACTCAGTGTCTTTTTCAGTGTAAGGAATTGAAAAGGTATTTGAGATTTGAAGTTCTTCAATACTTTCACTGGTGAGAGTTATTTTAAGATTTGGTGGATCATTGAAGTATTTTAAATAAAAGGCTGAAAGTAGATACAGTATGTGAGAGTATTTTTTAGAGTCCCCAAAAGCTTTTTTCGGAATTTCCGGATCAAAGTATAGATCTATTTTTTCGAATTCAAGCCCATCGCTTTCTAACATCCCTTTTGTTTCTTTGATCATCTCAGAAAACTCAAAGTTTTCTGGCTTTATGGATACCTCACCTGATTTAAGTTCGCCGACCTGCAATAACCTTGTAGAGTATTTTTCAAGGATTGCCAATTGCTCTTCCAGTAATTCATTTTGTTTTTCTGGAGTATCTTGCTTAGTCGCATCATGAATGGATTCATTAATTTTTAAATTAATTTTTCCAGCCTTAATCATGAAATTACCGATTAACTTTGAACTTTTTATAGCAAACTCTGAAGACTCCTCAAATTTTCTAAAAATCTCAAAACGGCTTTTATTAAGTTGAACTGCAAATCGTCTCGTGAACCAGATCAGGGTTCCCATTAACAGGGCCAGCATTGTAGCAACAAAGAAAGCTCTTTTGGTTGCATCTCGCATTGGCTCGAGGCGGGCCATCATCTCATCAATTCTCAAATCAGCGCCCAAAGCTCCGACACATTTTCCAGACGAATCGAATAAAGGAACATAGGCACTGTAAAAAGTTCCCCACTTATCTGTGTAGTAATCCTGAGCAACTACTGCAACCTTTTCTTTTAGAGCTTTAACCAGCTCCGGGCTTGCGCCGGGATATTCCTTCATCGGAATTGAGGGCTCAAGATTCATTTCGTCTGTATATAAAGGGGTGCCACTGGCGTCTATTGGTGTTGGATCTACTATAAAATAAATTTTGTCGCCAACCATTCTATTCACATAAAGGTAGGTACAATGTTTAGTTGCAAGTCTTGCCTTTTGTAGCTTTTTAACCATTGCCAGATAATTTTCGTCATTTGCTTGCTCTGGCGAGGTAAAACTCCCTATCTGATCTGCGTCAATGCAAGACGCAATGCCAGAAACAGTCCTTAGCAATCCATCTTTTATTTCATATTGGATTCCCTTTAAGGCATGAAAATAAATAAAATATGCTGTAATTGTGGTTAAAAATAACGCTACCGAGGCTAATACAAGCCCTTCTGCAACCGGGTAAATCAGGTAACTCTCAACGTTTTCTATTTGTTTTTTGTTTATTGAATACATAAAGACCTTTGCTGATTAGCTTAAATCCTTTCTAATGGCTAACTATAACAAAGGGAACTCAAGCAAACCTAATGAGAAGTGTTTGCACAAAACAGTTTTCAACTATTTTGTTGAGCTTATGAAAATTTTAGATTCTCTCGCGTCCCTCTACCGAAATTATTATACCTCATCTTTTTTCAATCTGCTCTGTTTTTGATTTTAAAAACTATTAATTACCGCGCTACTGATTTTTCACTATTGGTTAATATTCCAAGCAGTTTTACATAGATTAAATACAGCAAAAATGTGGATTGAAAAAGAAAGCCAAAGTAAACGTATGGATTTTTGTTTCCAAAGACTAAAAGCATGGCTATATTCTGGGAAATCAGCGAATAAAAAAGCACTATATTTATCGCAGTCCAGGATTTGGCCGAAAACTCCTGCTTATGCTTGATTAGTTCAGCAATCAAAACCACTGCACAGAAAGGCAAAAAGCAGAAATAATGAGGCCAGGATGTATTTATGAGGAAGGGTAAAACCGTAAATATTGCGCTAAATCTAAGAATGTCAGTCTTTTGAGTATCTGAACCTGCTTGCATCAACTGCTTGAGAAGATAAAGAACGAATAGCATTCCAAAAATGCTTAGCAACCCCCTGTTTGCTCCCGAATGCTCCATTCCAAGTGTTCTCATAATTAAATGCGGAAAATATTGGGAGTTTGGATCGCTAACAACCCAGTCAAGAGCATATTCCATCTCTTTTGCCGTCTCAGAATAAAAATTTATAGTGTTGTCGTAACCAATGTAGTAGGCAGGAACTGCCAGGCTTAAAAACAGAGCTATCAGAACAAATCTTCCAATATATGAAAAGTCTTTTTTCAATAGAAAGAAAAGCAAAAAGAAGCCTGGATAAAATTTTATACTTGTTGCTATCGCTAAACTAGCTGCAGAAAACCATTTATGGCCGCGTATATATAAAAACAAGCTAATAAGCGTCAAAAATGTAAGTAAAATGCTGACCTGACCCCATTTTAGATTGTGGAAAACAGCATAGGAGGTCATAGAAGAAAACAAGTAAAAGAAGTAAAGCTTCTTATTTTTGTATTCAGTTGCAAGGAAAATTCCCGGAATAAAGAAAAGCATTAATGCAAAAAAGCTTTGAAATGCACCCCAGAGGATTTTTCCCTCTTCCATGCTGTATTGCCCGAATAGATGCAGGAATATCGCAAAACCAGGGCTATAGAAATACCCGCCAAGCGGTTTTTTTACTTGAAATATTAGTTTGCCGACCGGGTAATAATGCTCGTGAAAGTCTCCAAATTCAGGAGTTGGATGATCTGTAAAAGCAATCAGGGATTTTATCCCACCATGGTGAAGCATTGATAGGCCTATCAAGCCTAAAACAAGCAGAATTGTTAGCCCGAGATCTTTAATCCCCCAGCGAATTTTTGTGAAATTTTCCGAGTCTGACATCAAAATTTCCTTTTAAAAATAAAGTGGCCTGAATGAGATTATCATCATTCAGACCACTAAACTAAGTCAACATTCAAATGCTTGATTATTTAATTGCCTCAAGATTCATTTTATCCAGAAAGCCTATTATCATATCCTTAGTCACCTCGTTGTCAGACATCATTGAATAACTAAATACTAAAACCAGGCTTCTTGAGGGTGATAGCAAAACCATTATTGCTCCAGAAATTTCATCCATGGGCTGGAAATAAAAAGCTTTTTTGCCCTTGTATTCAAAGGCAACTGCATCTGGATAACCAGGTTCTTTATCGCCTGAAACCGTAAACTGAAAGCCTTCCTGATTTTCATTAAAATATGCCAGAAACAGTGAGCCATCTTCGGCACTTTTGTTTGTGTTAGGGTATTTACCGGCAACAACCTTGTTGGCCTCTGTTTCCAACAGATCAATTGGAGCTGCTGAAACCATTGTCAGAGTACAAAATGAAAAAACAACCAATGTTGTAAGTAAAATGAGTTTATTTAGTTGCATAAATCCTCCAGAAATTTTGTTTCGAAATCATAGGGGGGCAAATTATTTTTGTCAATTCCAGAAAAAAATTTTTCTAAACGGGTTTTGCCCAGTATCTTTTGTGGGAATATTTATGCTTTAATCCGTGGCTCGAAGTAAGTTTTCAGTTAGGCATGCATGTTGCTTATATATTGTGAAATGAAAATACATTTGAAATCTGTTATACATTCTCAATAACCTGATGTAAAATAAGTTTTGAGTTTGAGCAGGACAGAGGAGGAAAGAAAGTTGACTGAATTTTTGCAATCTCTAACATTTCTTGAACAATTCTTTCTAACCTGCGCATTGAGCGGTAGCGTAATCTTTACCATTAGAACAGTGATGATGTTTATTGGATTGGCCGGAGATCATGGTGACGGTGACTTGCATGACGCTTCAGGACACCACGATCAAATTGACTTTCATGGCGGCCATGATGCATCAGCGATTGACCATCACGGAGACTTATCGTTGGACCATTCCGGTGACTTTCATGACGGTCATGGCGACATAGCTGACACCCATTCTGGTGAAATAGTTGCCGGCAGTGCTGACCAACACCATGATATGCAAGATTCTGATGTGAGTTTTAAATTTGTTTCACTTCAGGGTTTAACGGCATTTTTTATGATGTTTGGCTGGGTTGGCCTTGCTTTAACAAGAGATAGCGGACTTCCTGGATTTGTTGCCATTTTTGGTGGCCTGGTAGCAGGATTTTTTACCGTTTACATTCTTGGCATGATGTTTAAGTTTGCTATGAAGCTTCAATCAGACGGAACTATGCGAATAAGAACTGCTCTGGGCTCTGGAGGATCAGTATATCTTAGAATTCCAGCGCAAAATGGAACCGGTCAGGTTCAGGTTGAAGTTGATGGCAGATTAAAGGTTTTTGACGCTGTTTCAGCAACAAAGGAAGAAATAAAAACAGGAGAACAGATTACCGTTGTGTGGGTACAAGACAACGGAGTCTTAGTCGTAGAAAAGGACGAACGCGGAGAAGGAGGAAAATTATGTGGCCAATAGCAATTGCAGCCCTTGTGGCAGTCTGTTTTGTAACTTTTATTTTTCTTGCAACAAGATATAAAAGGTGTCCCTCAGACAAGATTCTTGTCATTTATGGAAAAGTAGCTGATAACCGATCCAGTAAGTGTTTACACGGTGGGGGAACTTTGGTGTGGCCTTTGATTCAGGACTATGCTTACATGAGCCTGACTCCTATGACCATTAGTATTCCTTTGCAGAATGCACTTTCATTGCAGAATATCAGGATTAACGTTCCAAGTACTTTCACCGTTGGTGTAAGCACTGATCCAAAAATTATGAATAATGCAGCTGAAAGACTGCTTGGACTATCCGCTCCTGCAATGGAAGACATGGCCAAGGAAATCATTTTTGGTCAGTTACGTCTCACTGTTGCGTCACTGACAATTGAGCAGATTAACCAGGATCGCGAAAGCTTTCTTGATTCAGTTAGAAGAAACGTTGAACCAGAGCTAAATAAAATTGGTTTATATCTTATTAACGTGAACATTACAGATATTACTGATACTTCTAACTACATTGAAAGTATTGGTAAAAAAGCAGCTTCTGAAGCTATCAACAGAGCAAAAGTTGATGTTGCTGAACAACAGAAACTTGGTGCAATTGGTGAATCTGAAGCACATAAAGAAAAGACTATTAGAGTTGCGCAGAACGTAGCAGAAGCTGATAAGGGTGAAAAAGCTGCCGAAGCAGATCGCCGTATTTTCGTTCAGAAACAGGAATCACAGGCTGTTATCGGCGAATCAAGCGCAAATAAAGAAAAAACCATTATGGTTGCCAAAAACCTTGCAGAAGCGGAAATGGGTGAAAAAGGCGCAGAAGCTGAAAGACGTGTTTTTGTTCAGGAAAAAGAAGCTACTGCTATCGATGGCGAAAACAAATCTAAAGCTTTGATTGCCAGTTCAAATGCTTCTCTTGCTGTCCAGGAAGCCAAGTCTAAACAGGAATCTGAAATTGCTTTGCGCGAAGCTGAAGTTGAAATTCAGAAAGCTCAATACAAAGCAGAACTTGAAAGACTTACCGCTGCTGAAATCGTTAAAAAAGAAGTTGAAAAACGAAAAATCGAACTCGAAGCCATGGCGGAAGCCCAGAAAACTGCTATTGAAGCCAAGGGTCGGGCAGATGCAAGATTACTTGAGTATCAGGCTGAAGCTGAAGGTGTTAAAAAGGTTCTTGAAGGAAAAGCACTTGGTTACCAGGAATTACTTAAGAGTGTTAATAACGATCCAAAAGCTCTTGCAACACTTCTCATGGTTGAAAAAATTGAAGGAATTATTGAGAAACAGGTTGAAGCTATCAAGAATATTAAGATTGATAAAATTACTGTGTGGGACTCAAATGGCGGAGAAAAGGGAAATGGAAGCACAACTTCCAATTTTATCTCTAACTTTGCTAAATCTCTTCCACCACTTCAAGATGTTGCCAGCATGGCTGGAGTTGAACTCCCAGAATTTCTCGGCCGCATGAAGAATGATGAAGATGATTTCAAAGCTTCAAATGAAGCAAAGACTATTGAAAATCATAGCGAAAAAGGTAAAAAGTCTGGCAAGTAATTGATTTTGACTTTTAATTTTGCCCCGCCTGGAGTAATCCTGGCGGGGCTTTCTCTTTATGTTAGATTTTGTTTTTCTTACCTATCAATGGGGGCGATTAAGGGGCGGGTGATCTTGCGCTACCAAAGAAAAACTATGTAACACAGTCTATTTTAGCTGTGATTTAGGTGCTCAGATTGCCTGAAAATAGGCTTTAAAATTCTTCGAGTATGATTGGCCTCAGCCTTCATCTCCAGCCTTATCTTCAGCCAGCCTGGTTCTCCATAGGCAACTTCAGAACAAAGCATTGATAATGCCGCGAAAAGTTAATCTATGGCGCAAGTGAAAGTGCATCAATCGAAACTTTAAAACCTTATGATTTATAGTGTTGGTTTAGCTAAAAATAAAAACCGCCATTCAAAATGAATGACGGTTTTTGTTTATGTTTGTTTATCTAAGTTTGTTCTTAGAATACTGCTGAGAAGTAAATGTCTCTGATCTGTTTGTCTTCAAGGTCTGGACCTTTGAAGTTGTTTGGAGATTTTACAACTATATCATTAACTTTTTCGTTAGCTTCTGAGATTGCTTCATCAATGCTTTTACCAGCTTTGATCTGCATTGCTGCATACATAGCGCGGTTAACGTTGATTACGCCGCCAGTTCTAACTTTGTCTTTCAGCCATTCTTTTTTGTCTACTGTTCCCATGAGGATCTTTTTGAGTTCTACAGGTGTAAGATCAGGATTTTCGTTGAGAACCATAGAACCAAATTTTAGAGCCATTGGACAAGCCATTGAAGTGCCTGACATATAACCCATTTTCTGGTTAGGGTATGTGGCGAAAATGTTTACACCAGGAACAGCTATGTCAACGATTGTAGTGCCGTGGCATGAAAAGTCAGCCAATTTTTTGTTATTGTCGGTAGCACCAATAACGATTTTGTTTTCGATATCAACGTTATTTGGTGAACTTGTAATTCCATCAAGATCTTCGGAAGAGTTACCAGCAGCGATGAAGATGAGAGCATCTTTGCAGCCACTGAAGAAAGCTTTATCTCTTGCGAGGAGAGCTTTTTCTACGAACAGGTTTGTTACTTCCTGAACTTCTTCATCTGTTGGATTAATCCAACCCCATTGTTGAATCATGTTTTGTTTGAAACTTTCAAGAAGCTGTTTGTTTTCTGTGCCGAATGAGCAGTTGATGAGTTTTGCTTTCAAAGAGGCTACGTATGCAGCTTCTTTTTTGGCTTTTGCTGCATAATCTTGTCCTAGTCTTGCAAACAAATCTTCAAGCTGACCCATAGTAACTTTTGTTGCTTCTGGAGCGCGTGAACTTCTGGTGTTTTTATGGGCAAGTTCATAGTTGATCTGACTGAGAGCCTGAGCAACGAATGCTTTTGGAGCTGCGCCAGTTGGGATATGTCTTACTGCTTTTAGGCTTACGCAATCATTATCTGTTGAAATTATACCAGCACAATGTGTTCCGTGGGCCCATCCACCAACGAATCCAATCCAGGGGCCGAATTTAGGGTCATTATAATTGGTTACCAAAAAGCTGAATTCTTCTTTGGTTAAGGCTTCTTTTCCGTATGCCTGGATTTTTCCGATGAGTTCCATGCATTTAAGAACTTTATCATAGTCTGGAGGAGTGCTTGAAAGATCAACAATGGTAGAATTGTTTTCTACAAAGTTCCAGCCATAAACGTCATCTTTATAACCGTTTTTGTCGTCATCTTTGTTGGCAACACCATTAAGTTCAGCCTGGTTTGGCAGAGCTAAATCTTTCAACTGGTTGTGGGTAAAATCACTACCAGAATCAAGTACCAAAACTCTAACTCCCTCTGCTGAAAAAGCCGCTGGAGCACTGAGAAGTGAGAATACGCACAAGGCCGCAACAAAAGAACGGATTTTATTATGCACTTATTTTTCTCCTAATTTGTAATTGTATTTCATTATTATACGGATTTTTTTTAAAGCGTCAAAAGATCACCCAAATTTTTTTACGAGCTTCCATTTTGTACGGAATACATTATACTTATACTATTCTGTGAAAAAATAATTACAAAAAAAATAAAAACGGGAAAAAATAATGAGAAAACAAAAAATTTGGTTGGTTGCTGTTGTTCTTTGTTGTTTGACGTTTATTTCTGCAAATGTCTATGCTGGAGACCCTGCTGGTTATTGGTCATCTTCAACTGGTTCAAGTATAAAGATATGGGCCAACATGCAGCAGGTAAATATAACTGTTACGGCTCCTAACGGGGCTAGCTATAAATATAATGGCTGGTGGACAAGATTCAGTGACAACTTCAGCTATCAGGTCCCCAATTCTGGTATTAGACAGTGCTGGTTTGATAGAAATAATAGCAATATAATTTGGGTTAAAAGCCCGAATGGTTCAATGACTAAGTGGACGCGTGGCGGCAAACAAAGCTATTCAGCCCCTGCACCTTCCTACAATAATCAAGGCTACAATAACAATCAGGGCTACAATAATAATCAAAGCTCTGGTTCTACTATTGACGGCACATGGAGTTCAAATTCCGGAAATTCATTTTTGATTTCTACAAAAGGAAATCAGGTTTTTGTGACTATGGTTGCCGCTAATGGAGCCCGAGTTCAAGGAATTGGCAGATGGTTGAAGTATGGTTCTAAATTTGATTATTCTCTTAGTGGTTATCCGGGAACTGTAGTCTGTACAGTTGATTACAGAAACCCAAACGTTCTATATGTTGTTAGTAATAGCGGAAGAAATACTTGGACGAGAAGATAGTCCAGATAAAAGAATTTGAGGAGATTTACTTGATGCGAAAATTGCTTCTGTCTTTGTTTTGTTTAATGATGGGATTCGCTTTGGTAACCCCTGCATTTGCTATAGAGCAGGAAATACCGAATTACCAGTATCGTTCTCTCAGTGTGAGTAACGTTAAAGACTTTATCAGTGAAGTTAAACAGAATCTTTCTGATCAGGAAACGGTTTTAAAAGCAAAATATGCTGCAAAACCAAAAAAGGTAAAAAAACATCAGACTGTTGTTGCATTTAAAGATGTAATTAAAAGGTCTGAAAGCTTGTTGGCAGAGATTTCTGAAAATGGTCAAAATAGCGACACCGAACGGGAATTTATTAGAATTCAAAGACTTCACTACGGTGTTATGGCGGATATTGGTGGAGCAGAACAAACCGGAAAATTAAAACGTGGAAAGAACATGATCAAAAACGTTCTTTTTGGCCCTATAGTTTTAAAGGTTCCAGATGTAATTAGCCCCGACATTAAAGTTGGCTTAAAAAGTGCCAAAAAAGAAGCTGAAAGACTTTTCAGACCAGGTAAAAAGACTCCTGTAAGTTTTGAAGAAATGGCCGAAATGAATTCATTTGAAATTTCCAGACTGGAAGTTTCAGAAGATCACCCGGCATTGGTTGGTGAGCCTGGGAATCATTATGCAGAATTCCTGAAAAAAATGGAAAAACTTATTAAATTGCAGGATAAAGATCTTAAAAAATTCGATTATTCCTTTGCAAGAAGAGTTCTTTTCTTTGATGGCGGCAAGGAAACTGCCACATCTCCGAAGATTTCTACTAAGGACCGATATGGTTTAAAATGGAAACTCAAATGGGGTGACGAAGTTCATACAGACGTTGCTATGACGCGCTTGTATATCGATCTTGGTGGTACTTACACCGATCAGAAATTCTACTCTGGACCTGGCGAAACAATCCTGATTTTGCAAAAAGAAGGCAAAGATAACATCTCTACTTTCTATGAATTATCAGATATGCTTTTGCATTCAACATTTAAGTTTCATGCTGATAGATATTTTCTTCCAGAGCCAGTTATTAAAGATAAAACCGGTAGAATTCTTGGGAGCGGAATCGTAGATGAAGCTATGGCCGAAAGGGAATCTATCCCTGTAGATAAAATTGGCTGTTACTATGTTCTATTCAAAGAGTGTCAACTTTCTTTATATAATCCAGCTATTAAACGTCTTGGCGGAGCATCATTGAGCAATGTTGGCGCTGATCAGGATAGAGTTGCAAGAAGCTCAATTATTTTTAATGCATGGATCAAAAACAAAGACATGAAGGATGACAACAGTAGAGTTGGCCTTCTATACAATGCTGAAACAGATAAGTTTGACTTGCCAGTTGAATTTCAGAGTGATCTTGGTTGTACTCTTGGAGGCTTGAAACCTTCTGGAGCAATTAACAAGTTTGAAGCTTCGATGGTGAAATTGATGCCACAGTCCATAAACTTTTATATGAGACCACTTTATGTTCCTTCAGCGTGGAAAGCATGCACCTGGGCAGACGCAAGGTGGATGGCCATGAGAATTGCCTCTCTCAGCCGTGAAGATATGGAAAGAGCCTTTTTTGACTGCGGTTGGCCTACTTTTGTTCAAAAGCTTGCAATCGAAAAGCTTATTAATCGAAGAAATGAGCTTGTAAAAGCATTTAAACTGGAAGAAGACGGGTTCAAACCATTACCATGTGATGTGAAATTCACTATGAAAGTAAAAGGTAAAGGCGGAGCTGTTGATTATCCTGTTAAACGTGGCGTGATTAATAAAAACTCGAAAACAGTCAAAATGCTTGTTGAGCAGAACCATCCAGAAGGTCTTGCTGATATTGTTTCAAGAAGAGATGACTAACTTACCTTTCTTAAAGTAACCATAACGAGCCCGATCTAATTTAAGGTCGGGCTTGTTTTTTTGTTTTTTCCTTTCCAATTTTCCCCTGAGAAAAGTAAAATGGCTCTAATAACAAAAAAAAAGTGTGAGAAAGAAATGAATTCATTTTTTAGGCTGTTTTGTATTGTGCTTGTTTCGCTTTTTTGTTCCCTTTCTATGGCTTTTGCCATGGATCAAAAAAGCCTGGCGATTGCCACATTAAAATATGACATCACACAATTGAATGCTGGCAATAGTATTGATGACTCCGATGTTGTGCCGGGAATTCAAAAAGATTCCCAGGAAAAAAATGTTGGCAACTCAATAGTTGAAAACCTCTTAAATCTTGCAGGAAAGAAAGAGAAAAAAATCATAAATAAGATTCTTGATTTGGACAAGAAGGTCAAGTTTATCAACGTAAAATCCATTGAAAAAAGGCTTGGAAATGTTAATTTCCCTGCTTTGGTAAATCTGTTTAATGGAGTAAAAAGTTTAAAAATTAAGGGTTTTGATCTGAGTAAAATTAGTGAGTTGAAAGGCTCATTAGCTCAGATTGAGGGGCTTATTAAGCAATACAAAAATTCTCCGAAAGAGGCTGGAAAGCTTTCTTTCTTTGCTGGAATGGCAAAAGAGCAGCTTGGAAATGTGGAAACTGATCCTGTAGCCAGGTCAACATTCAGGGCTTCAGCAATCCAGTCTTATCAGAATTCTCTATCGAATCTGAAAAAGCTCCCAGATCAACCAAGTCAGGATGCGTCTACTGATGCTGAAGAAAGGATTGATGCTCTTCAGAATCCTTTTGGAGAAGTGATTCCTTTAACAGGAAAGAAAGGCCCAAAAAAAATACTTTTAACCTCAGATTACGGAACAAGAATTCATCCAGTGAAAAAAACAAAAAGGTTTCATTCTGGAGTTGATCTTGCTGGCTGGAAATGCACTGGTTGGAAAGTTGTTGCTATAGGGCCAGGTCGAGTTATTAAAAGTGGATGGGAAACTGGATATGGTTATCTGGTTGTTCTTTCCCATGAAGTTAATGGAAAACAATATTTTTCAAAATATGCCCATCTGAAGAAAAATGGCCGCATTTCATCCGGGAAGCTGGTGAAGCCAGGACAACTACTTGGATATTGTAACAATTCCGGAGTTTCCACCGGGTCACATTTGCATTTTGAAGTAAGAAAAGATTCTTCCAGAGGGAAAACTCTTGATCCAAAAGAATATCTCCCATATGTTGAACCCATCCCTGGGTTAAAATAGTTTTAGAGGTTATCTGTGGGTATAGTTAAATATAGTTCGATTTTTTTTATTCTAGTTCTAATTTTCGGTGTTTGCACCACACTGGTTGCTAATGAAGAAAACTGTGTTGGTGTAGAAGAAAATTTTGAAGAAGACAGACTTGCCTGTATGGCAAGACTTAGTCAAATAAAAGCAATTATTGAACTTGATCGAATGGATCAACATTCGCTGTTTTTGGTTGGCTCGCAGAGCCGTGAAATAAGTGGTTTTATGGATTTGGCTGAAATTGAAGAATTCCTTTGTAATGATGGTGGAATAATTTCTTTTTCAACAGGCAAAGATGGTGCGGTAAAGGTTAGCTGTTCTATTCACGGTGAACTAAAATTGGTAGATATTGAACTTGTTGAAAACACTGCCAGCAAGACTGAAACCTTAAACGAATCAGATCCGGAAAACTTTGATTTAGAGAATGAAATTGAATAAAGGACTACTCTGATGAGGATAAAACAGCTTTTGACATCATGTTTTTTGATGATTGGGATTGTAGCCTTTTCACAGCAGTTTGATGGTGGGGTCATTCCTACTGACAATCTTGATATTAGTGAGATTCAGGCAAACATTGATAGATCGCTACCTGAAAAAGCTGGAAATTTAAGATTTTCTCGTATTGCTGTCTTACCATTTTCTGGTTGGCCAGATGGCTTGGTGAAGCAGGGGCATGATGCAAACGGTGTTTTTCAGGGCTACTCTTTGAAAACTTTTAATAACTCCATTTACTTCATGGATCAAGCAGGATATAGCGTTTTTAAAATTAGACCGCAGACAGGAAAATACGAGATTTTTTCAACAGATTATGGGCAGAAGAATATCAAAATGGAGGATTTTGGCCTTTTATCCGGTAATTCAATTGTTTTGTCCGATAACTCAAGGCAGTCGTTGCTTTTCTTTGAAAATAATCGCTTAAAAGAAGTAAAGAGTCTGGAAAACGATCGAGTTCTTTTTCGTCACATTGATTTTGTTGAATCAGATGTTTTAGGGCGAAAAATAGCAGTTTACGACTCTGGTCGGAATCGAACTGTGCTTCTGGATTCGCATGGTAAAAGTCTTTGGAATCGAGAAGGCAAAATGGAGCCTTGTTTTTACGGAGCTTCCGTTTTAAACCTCGAAAAAGCTGATAAAGGTATAGCAGTAAATATTATCAGCGAACTTTCCAGAACCCCCAGGTTGCTTGACAAGTATTATTGTAAAGAGGGTAATATCGTTCTGGATGCCTGGATTGCCGGAACATTTAGAGGGACTCTTGTGATGGTCGTGTATGAAGGAAAAGGCGATGAGGATCACCCTGATTATGCTAAAGTGGTTCTCTTTAAAGATGGAAAACAGAGGGTTGTTGAATTTAAGCCCTTTATGGATTTTCGCCTGGGATTGGTTACTCCATTCAGATTATTACTTTCAAGAAATGGACTAAAACTTATAACTGCCAGATTATTAGAAAGCGGGATTGAAATTATAGGCTCTGAATTGCCTATTTTCTAAAAAAATATGACTTCAAATGAAACGATGATTGAAAAAAAAGCTCTTCCCCTATGGAAAAAGATTTTTATTGGATTTGGTTTGGGAATTCTGTTTGGAATCCTATTAAAGCTTGGATTTGCCGAATCAGGAGAAACATTTTGTAAGGTATGGATTGCGCCGATTGGGACTCTGTTTTTAAATCTGATTAAAATGCTTATCATTCCTCTGGTTTTTTCATCTCTGTTTGTTGGCGCAGCAAGCATCGGTGATCCGGCTAAGCTTGGTCGGGTCGGAGCTAAAACCGTTGCTCTTTATCTTTTTACAACAATGTTTGCTGTGTTTATTGGTATTTCAGCTTCTTTAATTATAGAGCCTGGAAAGGCTGTTAAAACAATAAAAATACCAGTTGCCAGTGCTTCTGCTAAAAACACAGAAGCTCCGGGATTGGCAAAAACCTTAATTGAAATTGTGCCACAAAACCCGGTAAAAGCAATGGTTGATACCAGGATTTTGCAGATAATATTTTTTGCTTTATTAAGCGGAATTGCTGCGGCATTAAGTGGGGAGAAAGGGAAAAAAGCTATTGAAACAATGGCTTCCTTTGCTGAAGTTGCATATAAGATGGTTGAATTGGTTATGCTTACAGCTCCTATAGGAGTTTTTGCTCTCATCGCAACCGCTATCTGCTCCCAGGGAATCAGCATTCTTTCGGGATTGGCAATGGTTATACTCTGTGCTTACCTTGGCTCTTTAATCCACGGCTTTTTCGTTTATGGTTCTCTTGTGAAAATACTTGGTAAACTTGATTTGCTGACCTTTTTCAAAGGCATTTTTCCAGCACAGATGCTGGCTTTTTCAACTTGTTCGTCAGCAGGGACTTTACCTGCATCTATGGAGTGTTGCGAAGAAAAGCTTGGAGTCTCAAGGAGCATTTCTTCTTTTGTCCTACCTCTTGGGGCAACCATTAATATGGATGGAACTTCCCTTTATCAAGGAGTTTGTGCTGTTTTTATCGCTCAAGTTTATGGAATAGATTTAACTATGGCACAGTTAGGCACAATAATTGTTACAGCTACCTTGGCTTCAATCGGAACCGCAGGAATTCCGGGAGCTGGTGTAATAATGCTGGGAATGGTACTGGCTTCAGTTGGCCTTCCATTGGAAGGTGTGGCTATTATTGCCGGAGTAGACAGAATCCTTGATATGGCTCGCACAACATTAAACATCACCGGGGACTGTGCTGTTAACTATGTTGTGGCGAAGACTGAAAATGAAATTCAGCCGGTTAAAATGGACTAGAATGTTATTTCTTATTTATGCAGAAGCATAAGCTTTTCGACTGCCATATTTATTATTTCAATAAAGATTAAAATAATAATAATCCATTCTAATAGTGAGCTATGGGCGTGATTGGATACATCCATGAAGAGATCCAGGTTCTCTTTTATGATGCTCAGGTTTTCCTGAACGCTCTTATATCTAAGTTTTACATCTAATTCTCTACTGAGATCTTCGTCTATTTTATTTAGCTCCTGATCTTCCCATGCAATTTGCGGTGAATCAAAAATGTATAAATTTTCAGCAATACTGTTTTTCAGGTTTAAAGCTCTTCCAAGGTATTTTAATAGTTTTTTTCCCTTAAGGTTGAGTTTTCCAATATTTTCAAGCTCGTTTGTATATTCTCTTGTTTCACTTAAGAGAGCTTCTGTGTGCTTTGTATAGAAGTCCATAGCCACAGACTGGGCTAGATTTAACATTATTACCTGTGCTGTATTTATGTTAAATCTTTTTAAAATCAGCTTGTTGAATAGAGCTTGATAGTCTTTCTGAGGATCTATCTCTATGTCGAAAACTTCTATTTCTGGTTCCTGAGCGGGAATATCCAAAATTTCTCGAATACTCTGAAGTATAGAAATCTGTTCTCCCTGAGGTACATCCATGAAAACAACGCTGCCATAGTTAAGTATGTAAATTAACCCGGAATCTTCGGTTTTATAAAAGACTTCAGTTTGGTCATGATGCAAAGTTTCATATACCAGTGTGTTTTTTAAACGTTTTATATCTATTTTTTTTCCAATATGATAGCCATAAACCTTTTTCATAGTTGATTCCTGAGTAAAATTTTCGAACTTTGATTAACTTTTTAAGTTTAATCAAATAATATATGCATAGAAGCAGGATTATAACATCAAAACAGTAGGAAATCCTGCTGTTAATTTTCTAATCTATGGCCTGATACAAAGATTTTTTGTTAACTTAACTGAACAAAATTTGGAGTGATGTCAAATTTTTATGAGACTGTTATAATACAGCTAAGACAATTTCTTCGGTAAAAGCTCAAATGGGGACGAAAATGAAAAGACTTATTCTTGTTACTACTTTGGTATTGGTCTCTTTTGCTGCGGCAGTAAGCGGGAAAAGTTTCAGGGCTGAGATTAATGAAATTTATCCTTACAATTTCCCAAAAATTGAGGTGACAGTTAAGATTGTTACCCAGTCTAAAGAGCAGCCGGTTGCCGAGAATTTTAAGTTGGAAGAAGAACCATACCAGATTGCAACTTTTACCTTTGCTCCAAAGCAACAGGAGCATTACCTGATGATGCTTATTGACAGGTCTTCCAGTATTGAATCTGATATGCCAAAAATAAAGAAAGCTGCTGCGTTGTTTGCCGAAAAAATGGTTAAAAATGCCCAGATTGCAGTCATGTCATTTGGTAGCGATATTGATTTTAATCAGCAGTTTACCCAGGATTTTCCAAAAATTCTGAAGGCAATTAAATTAATCCGTCCCTGGGGAGGCACATCTCTGTATGATGGCTTGTATCAGGCTTGTGATGAACTTGAAATCAAAGCTGGGAGAGATAATCTTAAAACAATTGTTTGTTTAACTGATGGGCGCGATTCCACTCCAAGCGGGCAAACTTCCTTGTCCATAAAGTCTTCAGATGAGGTTATTGAAGTTGCCTTGCGCAAAAATGTTCGCATTATTACTGTCAGCATGGGTGAAGATCGAAGCGCGGACCCAATTTTAAAGAGTTTCGCACGAAAAACCAAGGGATGGTGCTTTCAGGCTCGCTCAGCTGATCAGCTTGAGAGTCTATACCTGGGAATCAGTAAGCGAATGCTTCTGGAAAAGTATTATAGGATTTCTTATGAAAGTCCTGATCCAGAGCTCAATGGAACCTTAAGAAAGATTAAACTTCAAACAAACTTTAATGGCGAATTCTTTGGTCACAGTCATGGTTACAGAGCTCCCACCAAATCGGAAAAAAATACCAGGCAGGTTGCTTCCCCTTCCAGAAAAGGCAAAGTACCTTTTACTGTTCAAACGACTTTTCTTGATTTAAAGTCTTATAAGTCTGATAACCCCGCGCTTGACGGGAAAATTGAACCTCCGGCTTCAAAACTTTTAATGGGATTGAGTAGTGCCGCTTTCTCTGAGCTAATGCCAGAGGAGATTGCCAAATTGATTAATCATTACAAAGAAAAGATCGGGAAGTCACATGCAGCCGATTTAGATCAGAAAAACGCATATTTGAAAATGTTCTCCTCATACTTGAACCTCTTATTTCAGGAAAATGAAGCTTATTCCAATAAAAGCGGCTTAACAACTTTCGATTATGAAAAAATAGAGTTTCGTCGCGGCTTGTTAAATTTGAGATTTGAGCAAATAGAGCTTTATCGGAAGAAATATTATGATGTTTATCTGGCGAAACATGGTGCCGTGATGGGAGAACTTGATTTTCAATATGCTCAATATGTACAGGAACAAAAAATTCCTGAAGAGAAATGGAAAAGCATCAGAATGAGTGAAAAGGCTAATATTGATGAGATAGAAGCCAAATTTAAGGCAAGTCTGGCAAAGTTTGAAAGTAAAAAAGCAGAGTTTTTGGCAAAATATGCCGTAGAAGAAACAACAGAGTCTTCGGTTGAAGCAAAAAGAAAAAACTCTAACAACTCAGAACCACTGGAGAGAGGTAAAAAGCCCAGAAAGTGGCGAGAGCTTTTTCCTGATATAGATTCTCTCGAATAAGCATAAAAGAAGATTTATATCTTATTAAGCTTTGCGATTTAATTGCGTATCCTCCCCCAAAAATAGAAATTTAGCTTGTTTTAGTATATAATTTAGTAAAACACCATAAATATAAAGAATTAACTACCGCATTATATCTAGAGGAACTTCGGCTTGAATGTCAGGTGATTAATGCATCTTATTGAACTCGTTAACAATGTAACCTTACTGCTGGCCCTTTCAATGATTTATATACTATTAATCAAGAAAGTTGAGCTTGACAGCAAAGCTTGCAGCATATTTCTCGGAACTTTATTTGGGATTTTTACCATTTTTGGAATGCTAAATCCGGTGAATTTTCTTCCCGGAATCTTTTTTGATGGACGTTCCATTCTTTTGAGCGCTGGAGCTTTCATTGGAGGACCTTTGGCAGCGACAATCTCTGCAGCCATAGCCGGTATTTTTCGTTTTTACATTGGAGGAGAGGGCAGATGGGTTGGTGTACTTGTTGTTTTAACATCTTCTGTCATAGGTGTGATCGCTCACAGGTATAGGGCAAAAAAGGTAAGCAGAGTTACTACTTTCGAGTTGTATATTTTTGGTCTTCTTGTGCACGTGACAATGATTCTTTGTATGCTCGCATTGCCAGGAAATAGTTCTACCCAAGTATTGCGCAATATGGCATTGCCAATACTGATAATTTTCCCCATTGGAACTTTTATTCTAACAATGGCTTTAATAGAACTTAAGAAGAATCTTATGATCGAAAAAGAGCTTGAGGAAAGTCACAAGTTTTATTTAAGCATTATTGATAATTGTAAGACCATAATTTATGCAACCGACCTTGAGGGCAATTTTATTTTGGCAAATGCCGAACTTCTAAAGACTCTAAAACGTAATAGAGAGGATGTTATTGGTTGCCCAAGAAAACACTTGTTTTCTCCAGATGAGGTTGAAAAACAGGAGTTGAATGATCAAAAGGTAATTAAGGCAGAAGATTCGATACTTGTTGAAGAGAAATGTATTTTTGGGGACAAAGCAAGTTCGCATATTAGCGTAAAGTTTCCATTAAAAGATGATAAGGGGCGGATTACCGCTATTGGAGCTATCTCTACAGATGTAAGCGAATGGAAAGAAGCTCAGGAAGAACTTGACCGAACTAGGAAACTTTTTGCTACTGCGTTTGACTTCGCACCAATTGGAATGGCCATTGTGAAATTAGATGGCGTAATTCATAAAGCGAATAAAATATTTTGCAAAATATTGGAATACTCTGAAGCAGATATACTTAAGATGAATTTTCGCGATTTTACCCATCCTGATGATATGGGTTCGAGTTTAGAAAATGTCAAAAAAATGCTTAATGGCGATTATGCAAGATTCTCCATGGAAAAAAAATATGTGAGCAGGTCTGGGCAGACCATTCATTCTCATACTTCTGCTTCTGTTCTTAGAAACGACCTTGGTGAGCCTCAATACTTTTTTGTTCAGATTATTGATATTACTCAGCGTAAGATTTTGCAGGAACGTTTACAGCAGTCCCAAAAACTTGAATCTTTGGGAAATCTTGCTGGTGGAATTGCCCATGATTTCAATAATATTCTTGCATCAATTGTTGGCTTTTCTGAGTTGGTAAAACAGGATTTGTCAGAATCTCACCCAGCTTTTCCAAGTATTGAGGCTGTATTAAAATCATCTTCGCGGGCCAAAGAATTGGTTAAACGAATTCTATTGTTTGCGCGGAAAACTGAAGAAATAAAACAACCTCTTGATTTGGCTCGGCAGATAAAAGAAACCTTAGCTATGCTCAGACCTACTATCCCTTCTTCTATTGCCATTGATTGTTCAGCAGAAGAGAGAATTACAATTTTTAGCAATCCTTCTCAAATAAATCAGATATTGATAAACCTTATTACCAATGCCTCTCATGCTATTGGAAGCGATGTTGGAAGAATCTCAATTACGCTTACTCGCGCTGAATCAAAAGAAGTCAATGAACTGGAGCATTTGAAACTAAAATTCGGTAAATACGTAAAGCTGGTTGTAAAGGATTCTGGAAAAGGTATTCCTGAGGAGATTCAAAAGAAAATTTTTGAACCCTATTATTCAACCAAAACCCCTGAATCTGGAACTGGACTTGGGTTGTCTGTTGTGCACGGGCTTGTAGCTGAGGCCAGGGGAAGTATTTTTGTTGAAAGCGCTCCAGGCTCTGGAACATCTTTCATTTTATACTTTCCTGAATATGCCGACGAACAATTAGAGCATAAACCAGAAAAAACTTTGGCTCTTTGTGGTACTGAGCATATCATTTTGATTGATGACGAAGACATGATTATTACTTCATTTTCTTTGATTTTGCAGAGTTTTGGTTATCAGGTGTCGTCTTTTCATGATCCTGAAGAAGCTTTAGAAGCTTTTGCAAAAAGCCCCGATTCTTTTGATCTGGTTATTTCAGATATGACCATGCCCAAAATAACCGGAGATATTTTGGCTCAGAAAATGCTTAACATTAGAAAAGACATCCCAATAATTATTTGCACAGGATTTAGTCAGAAACTCACAGAAGAAAAAGCCACAGAGATTGGTATCGAAAAACTAATTTTTAAGCCTCTTACCGGGGTAGACCTTTCTGTTGCAGTAAGAGAAGTTTTGGATTCCAGGAAGAAAACTGGGGAAACTGAAAAAAGCACTCAAATCTAAAATTTGCTTGAAGATTAGAATGCCTTTTAATTCTGAAATTTTGTAAAAGTTAAATCATATTAAGGTAAATCCTTTTGGTCCAATCTGTTTTTAAGCACAAGAGTTGAGTCAGCTATTTTTTCGACAAAATATCTATCGTGTGAAACAAAAATTATTGTTCCGGTGAAAATTGTTAGAGCATCTTCAAGGGCCTCTCTTGCCGTAATCTCCAGGTGATTTGTCGGCTCATCAAGTAAAAGAATCTCAGGTTCAGCAAAAAGAATTTTTGCAAGTGCTGTTTTGCTTTTTTCTCCGATACTCATAGTTGAGATTTTTTGCATTGCTTTATCTTTTTCAAGTTTTAAACAGCCCATAATTATCCTGGCCCTTGTTTGTTCTTTGTAATTTCCTTGAAGAACTTCATCAATGGCTGCTTCATCTTGATTTAAATGCTCAAACTCTTGAGAGTAATAACCAATTTTAGCAAATGAATCCCAGGCAAAATTTCCAGAATCTGGTTTAAGGTTGCCATTTAAAATTTTTAAAAGAGTTGTTTTTCCAGAGCCATTTGGCCCGCAAATCGCCAGCTTTTGTCCTGATTCCACTGCGAAATCAAGATTTTGGAATAGATTATTTTCCCCAAATGACTTGCTCAGATTTTCTATTTTCAAGGCAAATCGTTTTCGAGAAACTTTCTCTTTAAAAGAGATTTTTCTTTCCTTTTCGATGAAAACCTTATTTTCTTCTGCTGTTTTTATTTCACGAGCAAGCCTTTTTTCAATTGCATTTGCTGCTCTTTGCTTGTTTTGAGTTCTTAAGGCTGCTTTCCCGGAGCCATCATCGGCTTTGCACACTTTACCATTTTTGCCTATGTCTCTTTTACGAGTAAAGTTTTCCATTTTGTTTGCTTCGGTTCTTTGCTGCCCAGCGGCCTGTTTAAGGCGGTGAATTTCTTTTTTCTTTTGTTCATTTAACAAAACTTGTCGGGCCAGCTCTTTGGCTTTTGAATCTTTGAAAAAACTGTAATTTCCACTATATACATTTATCCTGGTATTTTTTATTTCCCATATCTGATTTACCGTGTTATCAAGGAAGCGCCTATCGTGACTGATGATCACAAAGGGGATTTTTGACCTTTTCAGGTAGTTTTCCAGCCACTCGAGCGAAGCCAGGTCCAGATGATTAGTTGGCTCATCGAATAAAAGCAAATCAGGCTCATTAATTAGTATTCTCGAAAGTGCAAGACGGGTTTTCTCCCCACCACTGAAGCTTTCAAAACTTCTTAAAAGCACGTCTGGCGGAAATCCGAATTCGGCTGCAGTTTTTTCCAGGATGGCCTCTTTGTGAAATCCGTTTTTTTCTTGAAAGGCTCCGTATAGCTCTGCAAGCTTAATTCCATTATCGCTGGCTGGAGAGTTTTCCAGCATTTCAATTTCAGACTTTAATTTTTGCAGTTCTGGATTAAATGACCATAGAAAATGGTATGCAGAAATTTGTGTTTCAACGTTTTGTTCCTGGGCAAGACTTGCGATACAGCACTTCTTATGAAAACTTAGATTCCCTGTGAAATTTTGAAGTTCGCCAGAAATAATTCGGAAAAGAGTGGTTTTCCCGCAACCATTTTGTCCGATCAAACCAATTTTGCTATCCGGGTTGATCGCAAAATCGATTTCGCAAAGAATTTGTTGAGAAGTTGATGGATACGTAAAAGAAATAGATTTACCTGTCACTAAAGACATAACTGACCTCCTGAAAAGAGAGAGCCCTTTTAAAATAGGCTGGAAAAAAAGTTTTCAGATGTAAAGTCAGTCAATTTTCATTTCTTATTCAGGCACTTCCTTGTTTGATTTTTTTATTTTAGCAAAAAGCATAATCTTCATGCAAGTTGATTATTTATTGATGCAAAATCTTGATTATAAAGCTAAACTTGACTGAGAAATACTTTGGAGTGGTATATGAAAAAACTTATAATTCTATTTGCTTTAACCTTAATTACTGGCTGTGGTAGTGAAAAAGCCCCTGAAAAAACAGAAGCGGCCAAAACTCCTAAAAAGCCTATGACTAAAATGGAGAAGCTGAAAAAGAAAGCTGAGTTTACAAAAGCTGCGAGTATGGTTGGATATGACGGAAAGCAGATAAATAAAGATCTCAATAAATTTCTGGATGCTACGCAAAAGCAGAATGATGACTTTAAAAAAGCCTTGGATGGCTTGTAAAAAGTTTTTATCTAAAAACATTCGGAAACAATTTTCCTAAAAAGAAACTGCCCCTTAACAAATCTAAGGTTTGTTAAGGGGCAGTTATTTTTTTTACTTAAGGTATTTTTTCCACCAGCTGACAATTTGATCCAGTCGATGAATTCTAAGATCTGCAGGACCGCCTCGACTCATGCCGTGGCTGGTATTTCGTGGATAGCGCACAAATCTTGTTGGGACCTTCCTCAATTTTAGAATAGTAAAGACCTGTTCAGCCTGCTCAATGTTACATCTCAAATCGCCTTCACTATGAATAATGAGGGTCGGAGTTTTAACATTACCGAAATATTTTATTGGCGACTGATTCCAGTATGTTTCGATGTCATCCCAGGTGTTGCCTTTCCAATAAGAGTTTGGAAGGGTTGCAAAGTCACTGCTTCCCATCATACTCACCATGTTGGCTACACATCTATCTGTGATTGCACCGGCGAATTCGTCAGTGTGTCCAATTGCCCAGTTTGTCATGTATCCGCCATAACTTCCGCCCATGACACCCATTTTTTTGGTATCAACAAACTTTTGCTTTTTCATAAAGTCTTTTACGGCAAGTATGTCAGTCCAGTCATTGTTACCCCAATCTCCAGCGATTGCATGACAATGTGCTTCTCCGTAGCCTTTACTTCCGCGTGGATTGCTGAAAAATACTGCATAGCCTTCTGCTGCCAAAACCTGAAATTCATGAAAGAAGCTGTTGCCATAAAGGGCGTGTGGGCCACCATGAATTTCCAACACTGCAGGGTATTTTTTTCCGGCTTTAAAATCTACTGGTTTCATAACCCATACATGAACTTTATTTCCGTCTGGAGTGGTTATGTATGTGTCTTCAGGCTTGGACAAATTGAGACTTTTTATTAATTTTTCGTTAAAAGAAGTCAGTTTTTTAAGACTGATTTTTGCTTTTTCAACGGAGCCAATGAACAAATCGCCTGGGTTCATCAGGTCACCGTGAATAACCGGGAGGTTTTTTCCATCCTTACTGAAGTTAGAAAGAGAGAATTGCCCTTTTCCTGAGGTAAGAGTTTCAAATTTTCCACCAGAAGCTTTTATTCGATAAATGTGCTTATCACCGTGCCAACCAAAATTCGAATAAATGTATTTTGAATCATTTGACCAGACAATGTTTGAGCCAAATTTTGCTTCTGCTATATCTCCGATTGTTGTGGCGCCCATGCAGTAATCTTCTTTTTCGCTCAAGGGGGTAATTGATTTTTTGGCTATGTCATAAATATATAGATGCTCGTTTTTGGAAGCCCAGCCTGGAACTTTTCCCATTCTTGCTACAAAGGCAATTTTTTTCCCATCTGGTGACCAGCTCATTGCGCTTAAACTACAATCCTTCTGATTTGGAAGGAGAGTTTCTTTGCCTGTTTTTGGGTCAAGAATGTACATTCTATCTTTCCATGGCTCTAACATTGGGTTTTTGCTGAGGTTTGCATGTATCAGCATCTTTTTTCCATCTGGCGACCAATCAAATGAATGGGTGCCGGTTTTATCTTTATTGAAAAGTAGTTTATGCTCGCCTGTTTCTGTGTCTAGAAGATAAAGGTGAAAGCGCTGTCCATTAAAGTAGCCATCACCATCCATTCGGTAAAAAATGCTGTCAATAACCATTGGTGGCGTGCTCAGCCCTTTTTCTTTTCTTTCTGCTTCGGCTTTTTTTGTGAGATTATCTTCGGTCGGTCTAAAAATAAGTCCCACTTTCTTGCTGTCTGGTGACCATTTAAATCCGCCAATTGCTCCTTCCGGGAACTTGCTGCAAGCTTTGGCTTCACCGCCAGTGGTAGGGATGATATAAAGCTGAGACTGACCTTCTTCGCGACCACTTAGGAAAGCTATTTTGCTGCCATCAGGTGACCAACGACCACTTCCGTCCTTGTTTCCGGAGGTAAACTGAACAGTTTCACCTTTTTCAAGGTCACTTATCCATAAGTTTTTTACACTTTTATTTTTTTCGTTGATATGCGATCTGGTAAAAAGGATCTTTTTTCCATCTGGAGATATTTGAGCATCCCCGGGGTTAATAAAGGATTTTAGATCTTCCTTTGTAATTTTTCTTGTTTTTGTTGATTTAGTTGCCATTTATTCAAATTTTCCTTTCGTTAAATGCTCTTTCACTGTGTTCCACATCGGCTCAAAAATTGTTTCGCTGACCATTTCTGGTTCGAGCCTTTTCCAGACTGAGTTAATGGGGAAGACAACGCTTCCTGTTTCTTCGTGAATTAAAGCATATTCGCGACCGTATTCATCTTCAATGGTTCTCCAGACCATAGCCAATTCCTGTTCCAGCATATCGCCAAAAATGGCGCCAAGGCCATTTGCAACATCTTCGTTTGCAAATTGGCGCTGGTCTTTTAAGAAGGCCAAAAAGACTTCGTCCAAAGTCGATGGCTGAATTTTTTCCGGATTAGGGGAAATATAATTATTTACTAGCTTTACCCCACTAGATATCAGCCCGGTAAGTGTTTCTTTATCTTTTTTTGTTAATTCTAAAATACTGGGATTCATAATTTGTGATTATAAACCGTAAAACTTAGAAAAATCACTATTTAGGTTTGCATAACGACGAAGTTAAAAATTGATTTATTTTTCTTTTATTAATGTTGCGATGCAAATGCGTGCGTTGGCAAATTAAAAAGACATTGAAAATAAATGTCAGAAATTCTGTAATTCTCATCTGGCAAGTGAGTAGAGCGCAAGTCATGTTTTTTCTCTGAGTTTTTAATTAATAATCATTCTATTAATAAAGAGAAAAATAGATATGAAGTTTCTTGTTTGCACAAAACTAAACAATTTTATGAAAAATTTTTGTATTGCGAAAAGAATTAGTAACTCTTTATTAAAGGGCGTCTTTGTGTCTATTGGGTTTCTGCAGAAAAAAAATAAAGTGCATGATATAAAAAAAAAGTTTTGCAATGCAGCACTTGACTGATTATTATGTCGAGAGTAATCTTGTTCTAGAAGGAAGGGAGAAACTATCTATGAGTAGTCCCGAAATGATTGAAGAAAAAATAATTCTCGTTTTAAATTGTGGTAGCTCTTCTTTGAAATATGAGGTTTTCAAAATGCCTCAGAGAGAGAGCCTTGGCAAAGGATTAGTTGAAAGAATAGGCGACACATCCGGTAGATTGGTTCAAACTGTTGGAAATAAAAAGCTCGATATCGAGCAAACTATTCCTGACCACAAAGTTGCAATGGAACTTGTGGCAAGGGCAATTACAGACGCAGATAGTGGTATTGTTAAAGACATGCACGAAATCTCTGGAATTGGGCATAGAGTTGTCCATGGCGGTGATAAGTATGCCTCTTCAGTTACCATTGATGATGAGGTCGTAGCTGCAATTGATGAATTCAGCGAACTGGCTCCTCTTCACAATCCACCAAACCTCACTGGAATCAAGGTTTCTCAGGAATTGTTGCCCGGAGTTCCTCAGGTTGCTGTATTTGATACGGCGTTTCATCAAACCATGCCACCGCAAGCTTATCTTTATGGATTACCGCGCAAGTTTTATGATGAATTTAAAATCCGTCGTTATGGATTCCATGGAACAAGCCACCGTTATGTTTCCGCAAGGGCGCTGAATATTCTTAAAAGGCATCCAAGTAATACGAACATAATTTCTTGTCACCTGGGGAATGGTGGTTCGGTAACTGCAATTTCCCATGGAAAATCTGTTGATACCTCTATGGGCTTTACTCCTCTTGAAGGCATGATAATGGGGACCAGGTCCGGAGATCTTGATCCTGCAATCTTTGCTTATCTTGAAGAGAGAGGCTATCCACCAGCAAAGTTGACTAAAATTCTTAATAAAGAAAGTGGGCTTTTGGGCTTGTCTGGTATTTCAAATGATATGCGAGACCTTGAAAAAGCCGTATTAGAAGGCAATGCTAAAGCACGAGAGGCAATTGATTGTTATTGTTATCGCGTAAGAAAATATATTGGTAGTTATACTGCCAATCTTGTAAAAGTAGATATTCTTGTTTTTACTGGCGGAATAGGTCAGCACGGTTGGAAAACCCGCGAGAGGATTTGCCGGAGACTTGAAAATCTCGGAATCTTTATGGATTTCGATTTGAATCGCGAAATGGGTTCTCGCGAAGGAATTGTTTCGCAGGCTTTTTCTCCTGTTACTGTAATTGTGATTCCTACAAACGAAGAATTGCAGATCGCAATTGATGTTTATGAATTGGCGTTTGGCGGCCTGGTTGAATTTAGACGCAGGGAATCCGACGTTGTTGTTTAAATCTGATAACTAAGAAAAATGCAGTCCGTGAAAACACGGGCTGCATTTTGTTTTTACAAGGAATTAATAAGCGAAAACCAGCGGAATAAAATGAATAAAACCCTGCAATACTATGAACAAAACTCAGATGAATTGGCTGAGCGTTATGAATCAGCTGAGGTTATCCAGCTATGTGAAGATCTGAAAGATACATTCAAAGACAGCTCACACTTGCTGGAAATTGGTTGTGGCTCAGGGCGAGATGCAAGTTATTTAACCGGCCTTGGTAAGATGGTTTATTGCGTTGACGGTTGTGATGCAATGCTTCAAAAGGTAGCAAAACTACATCCTGAGATCGGCGAAAACTTGTTCAAAGTTACCTTACCGGAAGTTCTGCCATTTGAAGATTCTTTTTTTGACGGGGCTTATAGCATTGCCTGCTTAATGCATCTTGAAACAAAAGACATCGGATTGGTGTTGAGAGAAATAAAAAGAGTCGTTCGTAGCGGAGCAGACGTGTTTATTTCAGTTCCTTTAAGTTGTGATGATGTAGATTCTGATGGGATAGACACAAAAGGCAGAACTTTTACTCTGCTAAGTAAAAGCGAATGGCAAAGTCTATTTGAAAAGGCTAAATTAGTTCCCTATGATTATCAGGCCAGGCCAGATGGCTTGAACAGACCTGGAACAATCTGGACAAATTGGAAGCTTAAGGCTTAATTTTTGTATTTGTTTTTAATTCGATTTCTTTGAGCAAACAATAACCAACCGGCACCACAAATAGAGTCACCAGTTCAATACACATTCCTCCGAAAGTCGGAATAGCCATTGGAATCATTACATCAGCACCACGGCCTGTGGAAGTTAAAACAGGTAACAATGCCAGTATCGTTGTTGCGGTTGTCATTAAGCACGGTCTAATGCGTTTTAAACCAGCTTCTAAAACCGCAGCCTTAAGTTGCTTTTCATCAGTTGGTTCATTTTCTTTAAGACTCTCATTCAAGTAGGTTGCCATTACAACACCGTCATCACTTGCTATACCAAATAAAGCGATAAAACCTACCCAGACTGCCACTGACAGATTCATGGCATGCATATTAAAAAGGTCACGAATGCCATTTCCAAAAATCCCAAAATCCATAAACCAAGGCTTAGAATAGAGCCAGATAAGAATGAAACCACCAGACCAGGCAATAGTAATCCCGGTGAAGACGAGAAAAGTGACTGATACAGAGCCAAATTGTAAATACAGAATGAGGAAGATTATCAAAAGACTGATTGGCAAAATAACTTTAAGTCGATGTTCAGATCTGACCTGATTTTGATAATTCCCAATGAACTTAAAACTTGTATTGGCAGGGAGAACAATCTTGCCGTCAGTGATTAATCTGGCCAGATGCTTTTGCGCATTTTCAACCACATCTGTTTCAGCTGAACCTGGCGTTTTGTCGAAAATCACATAACCAACCGTGAAGCTATTCTCGCTTTTTATAACCTGCGGGCCTCGGACGAAATTTATCTGAGCAAGGTCGCCAAGAGGAATTCGACGACGACTGGAACTGGTAATTGGAAGCCTTGAAATTAAATCTGGATTATCCCTTAATTCTCTGGCAAATCTTACTCTGACTGCATATCTTTCACGTCCTTCTACGGTATATGCAATCGGTTTTCCTCCAAGAGCGGTTTCGATAAGGTTTTGTATTTCAAGAATTCTTATCCCGTGTCTGGCGGCGGCAGCGCGATCAATTTTTATCTCCAGATATGGTTTGCCCACAATTCTGTCAGCAGCAACTGTCGTTGGATCGATTCCCTCAATATTTTTGAGCTCTTTTTCCATCAGATACCCGGCCTTTTCAACTGACTCCAGATCAGGCCCTGAAATTTGGAGTCCCATTGGCGCCCTGATTCCAGTTTGCAACATTACCAATCTGGCCGCGATGGGTTGTAAACGAGGGGCGGATGTGGTTCCGGGGATTTTACTGACTTTAACTATTTCGCTCCAGATATCGTCTGGAGTTTTTATGTGTTCTCGCCACTGGCGTTTTCGTTTTCCAGTATTTGGATCGACTTCGCCATATTCTGATTTATAAGAAATAATTGTTTCTATCATTGATAAAGGTGCTGGATCTAAAGGAGAATCAACCCGCCCTATTTTGCCAGTTACAGACTCTACTTCCGGAATATTGCTTATGGCAATGTCCTGCTGGCGCAAAATTTCCTTTGCTTCAGAAATACTTGCATGGGGCATTGTAGTAGGCATAAGAAGGAAGCTACCTTCATCCAGAGGCGGCATGAATTCACGTCCAAGCCCTGGAAAGCTTTCATCCAGCTTGTTCCATAGATAGGATTCTTTAATAAATTTGTCCAGCTTAAGTGGAGAAAAAATTTTCGGAACCCAACCCAGAACATTGCTTGAACCCTGCCAGACCATTGCTCCCCAGAGTAGAATACATAGAGGAATGCAAGCGAAAATCAGCTTGTTGTTAAGAAAATATGATAACAGCGGAGCATAAAATTTCATAAACAGGTTGAAACTCCCGAGTATAAAAGAACAGGCCAAAAACACGGCTAACAAATTTAGGAAAAATCCTTTGCTGATACCTAATGGCATCCATAGGTAACTCAGGGAAAATATGGCTGCCAGTGCAAAAAGCCAGGTGGAATAATCATTTACAAGCTTTTTGTGTTTTTCTGATAAGCTGTTCCAGATAAGTCCTGTTATTCCCGCTGTCACTAGAATTGTTGCTATAAAGGATGAAAAAAGACTTGCTAATATGCCCGCAATAGTAACTCCAATCCATGTTTTTGAACTGGTTTGCCTTTTTTTGAAAACAAAGCTCGCTGCAACGGGAATAAAGATTAGAGCTATAAACAGTGAAGCTCCAAGAGCATAGGATTTAGTATAAGCAAGAGGTTTAAAAAGCTTTCCTTCTGCTCCGGTCATTGCGAAGACCGGTAGAAATCCCACAACTGTAGTAGAAACAGCAGTCAAAACTGCAGAACCTACTTCTGAAGTCGCTTCATAAATACTGCTTAAAAGACTGACGTTTTTGCTCGCGTCTTCCTCGATTTTTTTTACAGTGTTTTCACACAATATTACACCCATATCAACCATGGTGCCGATAGCGATTGCGATGCCGGCAAGAGACATGAGATTTGCGTCTACTCCTGTTAATTTCATAGCAATGAAGGTCATCAAAACAGCTATAGGTAGAAGACTTGAAATTAAAAAACTTGAACTTAAGTGAAACAACATTACTGAAACAACCAATATGGTTATAATAATTTGTTGAGAAAGGGCATCTTGAAGAGTCCCAAGGGTTTCTCCGATGAGCTTGGTACGGTCATAGAATGGGACTATTTTTACTTTGCTCATGGTGCCATTTGCTAATCTACGTGAGGGTAGTCCCTGAGAAATTTCTTTTATCTTGTTTTTGACCTTTTGAATTACTTCAAGGGGATTCGCTCCAAACCGGGTTACTACAACAGCTCCAACTGCTTCTGCACCGGATTTATCCAGGACACCTCTACGTGGTGCCGGACCAAATTTTATTTTTGCAACTTGCTCAAGAGTAATCGGGGTGCCATTAACAGCTTTTATTACTGAATTTTTAATGTCTGCCAGAGATTTTATGAAACCTATCCCGCGAATAAGATATTCTGCTTTATTAATTTCCAGAGTTCCCGCTCCAACATCGAGATTACTTTGTTTAACAGTGTTTACTATTTCAGGGATGCTGATGTTATAGGCTTCAAGTGCTTCGGGGTCTATGTCTATCTGATATTCTTTTACAAAACCACCCACTGATCCAACTTCTGAAACCCCGTCAACAGATTGAAGGGCAAATTTTATTGTCCAATCCTGTATGCTGCGCAGCTCCTCCAGACTAAAACCTTCGCCTTCAACCGTATACCAGAAAATCTGTCCCAATGCGGTTGCGTCAGGCCCAATTACAGGCGATACCCCATCGGGGATTTGTTTTTTTATACTGGCCAGTTTTTCCAGAATTCGAGATCTAGACCAGTAAAAATCAACTTTTTCATCGAAAATTACGTAAATAGAGGAGAAGCCCAGCATGGAACTTGCTCTTATCGTTTTAACGCCTGGGATACCCATCAAATTTACCGTTAATGGGTAAGTAATCTGATCTTCAACATCCCTTGGTGATCGGCCTGGCCAGCTTGTAAAGACTATTTGCTGATTTTCCCCAATATCTGGTATGGCATCAACTGGAACTGGATCTGAGGGCAATCCATGTGGAATGTCGAAAGGCAATACAGAAAGGCCGTAACCAATTATTAAAACGAGCAAAATGATTGCTACCAGGCGTTTTTCCAGGAAAAATTTTATAACTGAATCTAACATGGTTACTTATTTCCCTGTTTCTCAATTGTTTTTCTGGTTTCTCCGCATTTATACATCATGGAACCAAAGTATGGATTGGCCAGATCTGGTGTGTTCTGAAACCATATTGCCCCTTTGTTGTCAAAAGCCATTGGACAAAACATTTCGTAAATTTTGCTTTCTGAGATATTACCAAGCTTATCAGTTATGTTTTTTATGAATTTGGTTGCATGAGAGAGCCCTTCGCGCTGAGCTTTAATTTCTTTCATGGCGGAAATATGTTTAAACCCTTGTTCTAGCCCCTTAAGCTCATCAACAAGATCTTTTTGGGAAGGCTCCTGCTCAAGTGTTTCAATCATTGTGAGAACTTTCTGGTGAGCTTTTAAAGCTTGATCCTGTGTGGCTTCAGCCTTATCCAAAGAAAGGAGTTCTGCTAATTTAAAATAGTCCTGAAAAATATCTCTAAGGTTAGCTTCATTTGCCGAATTAAGCTTTGCATGCATCATATTCATCTGGGCATGCTTACTCATTTTAGATTTGGCTACTTCCTGGTTTTCAATGGCCAGCGGTTTGCTTTGAATTTTACCAGGATTCATCATACTTTCGTTGCCCCTGAGTTGTTGTTCAGAATCAATTTTGAAAGCTGCTTGTGAGACAACTAAATCTCCCTCTTTTAACCCTGACTTCAAAAAATATCCCTCATCAAGCAATGAACCAATTTCAACTGAACATAGCCTATAGAACGGTTTGTTGTCTGAAATTTTCTGGTATGCAATTGACCTTTTACCCGTCCAGAGAATTGCAGATTCTGGGATTATAAGAGGGTTAGAAACGTTCCTGGTTCCCGCAAACCCAAGTTGTTCAGCCGGTACAAGTGCCATGCCGCAGACATCACATGTTCCAGGCTTGTCTTTGATAACTTCGGGATGCATTGGAGATATCCATTTTCCTGACATATCTTCGGAAACTGTTTCCCCCTCTGCGTTTACACGCACTTTTATAACACTGCGAGCAAACATTCCGGGTTTTAATTGCCCGGTTTTGTTATCCAGGTTAACTCGCACTTCAACGGTTCTGGTAACAGGATCAAGAACCGGAGAAATAAAGGAAATCCGGCCCTTATAATTTTCACCGGGAAAGGCGTCTATCTCGCAATCAACGCTTTGCCCATACTTTAACCACTTCACATCTCTTTCGTATGCTGAAATAATTAACCAGACTTGATTCAGATCAACAATTGAGAATAGGCGTGTCCCTCGATTAACATACATCCCTTCGTTTACGAACTTCTCAATAACTATCCCTGATGAAGGAGAATTGATGGTCATATGGTCTGAAGGGGCAGATGCTTTTAACATTGTTTCTAGTTGAGGTTTACTGATGCCAAGTTTTATAAGACGCTCCTTGACGGCTTTGAGCAATTCTGGCCGTTTCAGAGAGCTTAACAGCTCCTCGTGGGCAGAAATCAATTCCGGGCTGAAGAACTCTGCCATGTGATCGCCAACTTTTACCGGGATTCCGGTGTAGTTTATATGAAGTTTGTCTATTCTTCCGCTTACCCATGCGGTTACGTGTTTCATCCTGGTTTCATCTGGCTTGATTACCCCAGTAAGACGAATAGTTTTATGAGCCTCAATTCGATTTAGGACCGAAGTTTCTAATTTTGCCATTTTGGCAGCAGCTTCGCTTATTTCAAAATTGCCATTTTCACCAGAATTTGAGTCAGCATGGAGGAGAATCAAATCCATAAAGCAAATAGGACATTTTCCCGGCTTGTTTTTTTGAACATTTGGGTGCATGGAGCATGTCCAGATTTCTGCCTTTTTTTGTTCTGCTTTTTGAGCTGAGTTGTCATGCGATTCTCTATTTGGCGTTGAAAAAAAGAGAAAACAAATAAAGAAACCTGCAAAAAATGATATCAAATACCTTTTTTTACTAAAAATTCTTTTCATCGCTTTTCACTCCCGCTTTCTTTTCCAGATAAAAATTCAAGTTCATAGATCTTTTGGGCTAGCTCATTCTTGGCTTGCAATAGAAGTTTGGAAGTATTAAAAAGCTTTTGCTCAACATCTACGAGTTCGATGGTGGATATTCCAGCATTTCGATACTGGCTTTTTGCAGCATTAAATGCTTGCTGAATATCTGGAACAGAAGTTGTTCCAAGAATAAAAATAGTCTTTTTCAGTGCTTTGATTTCGTTGGAAACAGTCTTAGATTTTGCAATAAGCCTATTTATCACATCTTTGTGGTTGTTTTTCGATAGCTTAACTCCATGATCCAATTGTTTTAAAAAGCTTCTATTGAATTCTAAAGACTGAAATTGCATGGTTTTTTTCATGAAATCAGGCTGAGAAAAACTTTTATTGCTTGATGCTGAAACTGTTCGCAAAGAAGAATCATCAACATACTCAGGAAGAACCTTTCTGTTGACCAACTCCCTGGTCGAAGCAACGAGCTGGTAGGAAAATGATGCGATAAGCGCTTCTGGATGAGAATTAAGACGCTCCAGAGAAAACTGATGGACATTTATTGGTTGCTCTAAAAGCTGCCAAACATAAAACTTATCAATGTCCAGCATGGCGGCTAGTTGATTGCATTTCTCATCTAACTTTGCGTTCAGATCTAATTTAAGAGTTCTAAGATTGTCGCGCCGATTACGAATTAAAGCTACCTTATTAAAGCCGATTTCACCAGAAACATATAGCTCTTTGCTCGAGTCAGATATTAGTTCATATGACTTTTCCAGATCGCTTACCAGGTATTTCAATTTTCTGAGCATGACGATTTCGGAAGCGGTTTGTCGTAAGTTTTTTATCTGCCTCAATTTCTCAAGCCTGAGATTTTCTGAGGTTTTCCTGATTTCTAAATCAATAATTCTTTGCCTCAGCCTATATAGCCCGGGGTTTACAAGTGTTTTTTGTATTTTCCCATTGTCGGGCATCTGTGTAAGAAAAGAGCTGTATTGGGCTAATAAAAGCTCAATTGCCTCTGATTGATTAAGATGATCTTGTGCTATTTGAACCTTGTTGGCGGCCATGGCGATGCTTCGATTATTCTGAAGCAAAAGATGAACCAGATCTTGAATTTTGTATTTTTTCTTATTATCAAAAATAACCTTAGGGTCCTCGGAAATATGGCTAACTGGATAGTCTGGCGAAAACTTATTGTTAAATGCGGGAAGTTCCAAGATCGGTTTACGATCAGAAATTTTCGAATTTTTGAGTAATTTAATCTGTTGCCTGTAAAAGTCGGTTTCGATCTTTTCCCTTGCTGATAACGATGGAACAAGATTGGTTATTGCGGGCAGCAAAGATATAGCACCCAAGAATACAACCTTCGTTAATAATCTTTTCATGGTGCTAATCTCCTTGCTCAGCAATTGGAGAGAATCCGAGTTTTTTCTCCAGATCTGCCAGAGCAATAAAGGAATCAGTAATATTTTTTAACCAGGCCATATTGGTCGCATAAAACAGTATTTGTGCGTCCAGATATTGAGCAATAGACGATACGTTTGAAGAATGATATTCCGTCTCAACCTCATCTATGGCTTTTTTGGCCTGAGGAACTATTGTTTCCTTGTATAGCTGGTTCATTCTTACAAGATTCTTGTATTTAAAAACAGCTTCCTTTATCTCTGCTTCGGTATTGCGCTTTAGACTTTCTAATCTGCTTTTGGCTGCTAGAAAGTCCTGATTGGCTTTTTGATTTTTAGCTCTATTCTTGGTTCTCCAGATTGGCAAATTCATAGAAAGGAAAAATGTTCGAGTGTTTTTTCCTTCACCAGGTATATCGATACCTGACAAGTCGGGTCTTTGTCCTATTCGACCTTCGGTGTAACCAACCGTAAAATCTGGTTTCCCCTCCAGATTGGCAAGCCTTTTCATGGCTCGCGCCTTCTCCGACAAGAGTTTGAGTTTTTTTATTTCCTGGCGCTCATGAAGGGCTTTTTCGGCAAGTTCAGCGATTTCCGGATTAAAACTAAATTCCGGCAGAGCGGCAATTTTCTTAACCTCTAGCCCTGTTAATGCTTTTAGCCATGCTTTTTTAACTTCTAATCTTTCCTGAAATACTAACTGGTCATTTCCCACCTGAGCGAGCTGGCTTTGTGCTTTCAAAATGGCAATTTTATCGGATGGAGAGGTTTTGGAATCTGCCAGTGACATGGTTGCCATTTTGCTAATAAGCTCAACACTTTTTTGTGAAAGCTCAATGGCATTTTGCAAAAACCACATTTCAGCAAACAGTTTTTTCACTTGAATTATGGTATTTCTAACCCGTATTTCATACTCTACATACTTTGCATTTGCAGCTATATTTAAAGAACGAATTTTAGTCTTTTGCTTGCCAGGAAATGGTAGAGTCTGGCTAATACTGAAAGTCCCCTTTAATTTTCCTGTTCGTGTCTGGGTTGGTTCCTGAGATTTTGAAAAAGTTACCATTGGATCTTTTAACGCAGAATCCGAGATAATATCTGATCGTTTAGCCCGCCATGTATGCCAGGCTTCCTTCAATTCTGGATTATTTTCAATGGTTCCTTCAATTAATTGTTTTAATGTGGTTTCATTCGAGCTTTCGCATGAAGTGATCTCTGACGACCAACCTGCAGATGAAAAAAGGATAAACAAAAATATAAAAATCTTTTTTTGCATGGAGCCCTCTCAAGGAAAATACGGCCCTCAATGCATTGAGCGCCGCTTTAAATTTTTTATATATTTATTCGATTGATTCTTTATCGTGGTAGAAAGTAATGTTCTTTCCTTTGACTTTAAAGAATTCAAGGGATGCTTTTTTCCCAGTAACCGGGCACAATCCATTCTTATTAGTTACGGTCAATACTACTTCTTTCGCGTCCTTTAGCTTTGGCGAATATTTATCAAAATCGTTGAGAAACATTTGAATACAACCAGGGCAGCAAAAATAGTAGAGCTTTCCATCTGTTATCACACCTACCGATTCGTTCACTTTACCACCCATGACAGGACAAACATCGGTTTGAACTAAAACTATTGTTTCTGGAAAAGGAGCTTCGGCATAAGTACAAGTGAGCGAAAGAAGCGATAAAATAAAAACAATCAGAAATTTTTTCATTTTGGCCTCCCAAGGCTAATTATTCATCAGACAATTCATCAGAGACTTTATGGACCGGCTTTACTATTTTACTATCTTCCGCATATTGCAAAGCTCTCCGGCTAAGGCTCTTAGACCAGGAATAGAAATCGCTGGCGATCTTATATGTTTTTTCTTTTATCGCCTTTTTTTCTTCTGGCGGTGTCCACAAAGCTAAGGCGATTGCCAGTGTTAACAAAAAAGTTATAAAAGATTTCATAAGAAACTTCCTGCATTTCTTTCTAATAAAGATATTTATTTAAGGTACATGTTCAAGTATACCATCGCCTTACCGCCAAAAAAATGCTCAACCATACTTCAGCGTAGATGTCAGTATATAAAGCCTAAAGCAATGCCTATACTTTATTTCTATACTGGTTACATTTATTAGATGAGTTTTAAATCAGAGACAAGAAATTGAAACTTCGCTATTTGCTATTTTCGCTATATTTGCTACTTTTAGTGAAAATTTCACTTTGCTTTGCAGGAGACAGTCAAATGCCACATAATTCCCATGGAAAAGCCAAAAACCACCTGGCAAATTCTAACAGCCCGTATCTTTTACAGCACGCTGAAAACCCGGTAAATTGGTATCCGTGGGGAGATGAAGCCTTTAATCTGGCGGAAAATAACAATCGTTTGATTTTCTTGTCCATCGGTTATTCTACCTGTCATTGGTGCCATGTGATGGCGCATGAATCCTTTGAAAGTGATTCTGTTGCAGAGGTTCTCAATGAGAATTTTGTTTCCATAAAAGTTGATCGGGAAGAACGCCCGGATGTTGATAAGGTTTATATGGATGTTTGTCAGGCCATGACTGGTGGCGGTGGCTGGCCTTTAACTGTTATTATGACGCCATCCGGTATTCCAATTTTCGCGGGAACCTATTTTCCACGTGAATCAAAACATGGAAGGCCCGGATTAATTGATTTACTAAAGTTGTTTTCCCAAAAGTGGCGTGAAACTCCAGGGATTCTGGTCGCTCAGGCGGAAAAAATACGCTCACACTTTCAGAATCTCGAAACCCCGGAATCTGAAAAATTAAGCGACAGTATTCTTAAAGAAGCTGTCAGTTCAATTCTGGCTGAATACGAACCTCGATTTGGTGGTTTTGGAAGCTCGCCAAAATTTCCCATGGCTCACAAACTTACTTTTTTGCTGAGGATGCTTAAATTCAGCAAAGGTAAAAGCGATTTGGAAAAGGTGGAATTTACCCTTAAATCAATGTATAAGGGTGGTATCTACGATCATATTGGTTTTGGTTTCTGTAGATACAGTGTGGATGAAAAATGGCTTGTTCCACATTTTGAAAAAATGCTTTATGACAATGCGCTTTTAGCTCAGGCGTATCTCGAAGCTTATCAGACCACTAAAGATGAATTTTATAAACAAGTGGTTCAGGAGATTTTTATTTACCTGCAACGGGACCTGATGCATGAATCTGGCGCATACTATTGCGCCGAAGACGCAGACAGCGAAGGTGAAGAAGGCAAATTTTATATTTTTTCAAAAGGGGCTTTCTCAGAAGCCTTAGATGAAGGTTATAGCGATGAAATTGCTGATTATTTCGGAGTAACTCTGGCTGGTAACTTTGAATACGGACAGAATATTCTCAATCTAAGAAAAATTTCCTCGGAATTTGCTAACGAGAAGGGCCTTTCGCAACAGGAATTAGAGCAAAAGATCGGCTCTGCCAGAAAACTCCTGTTAGACTATCGTAGTCAAAGAGTTAGACCTTCACTGGATGACAAAATTCTCACCTCATGGAACGGCTTGATAATTTCTGCGTTGGCGAATGCCGGAAAAGTCTTTAACGACCAAAAACTAATCAAACAAGCCTCCAAGGCCGCAGATTTTATTCTTGATAAAATGACCGATGACGAAGGTCGCCTGCTCAGATCCTGGCGAAAGGGAACCGCTGGCGGCAGAGGCTATCTTGAAGATTATACTTTCTTTGTTACAGGCCTGGTCGATCTCTTCATGGCAGGTGGCCAGCCAAAATACCTGGCAAGCGCAATTAAATTGCACAACGATGCACTAACCCTATTCGCCGGCAACCGACCAGGCGAATTCTTCGAAACCGCTTCCGATGCCGAAAAGCTATTTGTCCGCCCCGAAAATGAATATGACGGGGCGATCCCCTCCGCAATTTCCCATCTGGCAATGAACGCTGTTACCATTGCCAGATTAACCGCTAACCCCGAACATGAAAAAATTGCCGAAGAAATTCTAGAAAAGAATGCCCAGTTCATTAAGCGTGTCCCATCAAGTTTCACAAGACTTTTGACCGCCCTGCAGCTTCTAAAATCCGACCCCGTCGAAATCATTCTCGTAGGCGAAGAATCCAGTCTTGCCCCATTTAAAGCGGCACTGTCTGAGACATATCTGCCAGATGCAATCCAGATAATAAAGACTCCCCAAAATGCAGAAGAGCTAAGCAAGCTAATTCCCATGCTAAAAGACTATCAAATCGCCACAGAATCCCCCACGCTTTATATTTGCAATGGCTATAGTTGTCAGAGCCCGATTACTGATCCAAACAAAATAAAAGAATCTTTGCAGAAATAAACATCAAGATTGCAATTCTTTCACTTATTCTGCGGAATTATAAAATTCAGTTTAATTACTTGTATGCTAATCAATACAAAGTAGACTCATGGAAATTAATCTTGAATTGCTTCAGATACAGTCCAAACTTCAACCGTTTGCCCTACAGGTCTGATTTTTACTTTTCCACTAAATATTTTAGTATCAACGATATATACATTTAAACCAGCCTTCAGAGGGAAAACCAGCTTAGTGTTAATCAACTTTTGAAGAGCTACATGATCTTTTGCAACAGAATATTCTATTGCTTTATCTAATAACTTTTCTGACACAGAGGCTAAATAACCTGATTTTGTAGTTCTAACTGTTTGCGCCATCGCCAAGTTGTAAAAAGCAAATAAGAAAATAGTAAGTAATAGTAATTTAGTTATTTGTCTCACGAAAGACTCCTTTATATCTACTCTTAATTTCTAGCCAAAATTGGCTTTTTAACTCAGGCCTATATACCCCGTTAGCCCGAAATTAATTTTGTACAGTTCTGCTTTTAGAAAAGCAAATCTTATTTGTTTATTTCGCTATAATTAGTTCTTTTTATAAATTCTTCCTTTGTTACCCAATCCGAGATAGGTGAAGTAAGCTTTGAATTATCTATAAATATTGGGCCAACCAGACTGTTTTTGCCTTCGGCTTTGTCTCCTAAATGTATAATCTTAAATTTATCTCCTTCAATTTCACAGATGCCTACTGGTTGGTCTTTAGGAAGTTTTATATTTGAAGCAAGCATATATTGAGATTTAACCCTATATATCGTCATTCTTTCTAGTAACTTTCTTTTCATCTCTGATATTTCAGAAATAGCAGAGCCAACCTTTAATTTTGCAATTATTTCATTAATAAATTTTAAGATTCCGGTAAATTGAATCATATATGCTTGCTTTTGTAAGTTTGAGCCATTTGTTTTTGCCCAAACATCTTGCAGATTTTTAAGAATTTCCCATTTCTTGTAATAAAAACTTATTATTTCTTTTTCACGTTTATTTGCTTTTTGTTTAAGCGCTTCAATCTCTGGCTTATTCTTATTGAATAAGATTTGAAATTCAGGATATTTGGCTATGCAAGTCAAATAATTGGAGCTAAAGACAAAGATTTCAAAGTCATTAACTGGCGAAAATTTTGTTTCGATTAAACTTAAAACTTCGGCTTCTGTTAAATCAGCCCTTGCAGTTAGAGAAGAAAGCTTTACACCGCATTTAGAACAAAAAGCGCTTTCATCAGGTAACGGTTGCCCACACTTATTACAAAACATTGCAAATAAGTTCATGGCTGTAAAAATAAATAAAAATAGAATTGCTATATAATTTCTCTTCATAACTCCCTCTTAAGTTGATAATATTTGCTGGCATTCTTTTCTTTTATATTCTGAACCAGTTTTTCTAATAAATCTTTTGGGAGTTTCTTGCAAGGTCTAATATCTAAGCTACACTTGGCTGTTGCAATAATCGTTTTGTTGATAATTTTATAGCAAATATCTTCTAAGTTCCCAGAAAAAGCAGGTAAAACAGATAGACTAGAAAAAAAGAAAAGAAATAGTAGTTTTTTTCTCATGCTCTCATCTCACAAAAGATAGATCCTCGTTTTTGTGTCTGTGATACAAAGTGTAAATAAATAAGAAAAATTATTCAATTAATTATTTCTAGTATTTGCTTATATCAGAAACAGGATAATCCCAGTCTTAGCCAGCCCATTTAAGATCTTCTAGATTGCAGAAATTCAATTGAAAATTGGAGTAAAAGTTGCTATCCAAAGCAAAGTCGAAAATAAAATGTAAATCTATCGTTTTTTATAGCCTAAGAAATGTTTTATTTACAAAAGAAAGAGCACCAAAAGCTACATAAATGCTCGGTGAACTTTCTGGTTAAAACTCCATTCAGATTCATTTTGGCTGATGCAGTTTTTTTATCTTTCTCTTAATGAGATTTAACCAGAGCTTCAAAATCCCTTAATGTTGGAAATGCCATTTTAAGAATTATTTTCTTCAACTTGAAATGCAGAATAAACAAGTGTTCTGATCTCATCATCACAGGCTCCATGTTCATCAATCAATGAAATGATCCGTTCAACTTGAGCGATACTCCTTTTTGGCAATTTCCATATCTCTTCAAGCTCATTAGAAGATAAATATCTATCCAAGTAATCATAAGGATTAAGCTTCTTTGGCAATACAATTTGTTTAAAGAGCATTTGCCAGAAAGATTTTTCTGAAACGGATTTAGCTATATTGACGCATCGTTGGTAGTCTTGAATCTGCTCACCAACTGACCTTTCAATTTCTGAATGAAACCACTCATGGAAAGTAATCACCTTCTCATAATATGAAGGAATCAATTCTCTTAAATCAATACCAGTCGAATTATCTGTTACAAATTCTTGTGCCAATTTGGCAAATTTACCAAGTCGTTTCAAATCATTAACCCAGATTTTAAAAGTTGCCCTAAAAGATTTCTTTTTCCCTCTGGAGGTTTCCCAATTTGGCTGATGCAATCTCAAATGAATAAGATCAACTCTAAGTTCTTGAATGAATTTATGTTCCGGACTGTTTCCAAAAACCTTAACCTTATCAAAATAACCCGGTATTTCTATTTTCCTACTTATAATTCTTGATTGGTCAACCAATGACATAGAGCTGGCAACAAATATATAAAGTGCTTCTTGAGCTTCCAACTCGAAGTTTTGGAGCTTTTCACGATTCATACGAAGAAACAGCGTTCCATCAGATGCCTGAGTTTCAAACTTATTAAATAACTCTGCAAACCTGGAAACAGAACGCTTAAAGACCATCAAAATAGATTTCAAAGACTCAAGACGCCGCAAATACTCATAACCAGGATGTTCTTCGATAAAACGAAAAACATCGGTTTTGTAGCGCCAAACAGCGGCTTCAACTGCCTCTCGCCCCCATGGCAACGGCCCTAATGAAAGTTCATTCTGTTCTAATGAATCAACTGGGCTTGTTTCAGAAATGTTTTTCGTCGATTTTTTTGCTTTGTTCATTACTTTCTATCGCGTCTGTTCAGATTAATAATATTTTAAACATTTTTTTTTGCACGGCAAATTTGATTAGCTTCCAATTTGCCGCAGACTTTGTTTTGTCTTCTAAGGTTTTCTGATCAGTGCTCGTGCTCCATTCAATTTACAGTAGCCATTTCCAAAAAAGATCAATCCTTTTGCATAGCTACCCTTTTCCGTTTTTAGCTTCACAGGTTAAGCTCATTAAAACTTCCGAGAAATAAAGCAATTTATGTGAGCAGACACATGGATTGACGATGCGGGAAGTTTCGGGATGATGCGGGAAGTTTTGAAACGAAGCAAGTTTGGGAACATTTTCCAAGTTTGACTTGGAGACATATGATTTGACTTAAATTTGTCTGACGTGGACAGATGGTTTGAGTTAGTATTCACAATACTAGATATTTTAAAAGCTTTTTCCCAACAGAGCTAATTTTTATTGCTTGAATTATTCCTTTGCTATTTAATCCAAAAGTGTTTGAATGACGTTCTTCTATTAATCCAAGTTGTATCATTTCTAGCAAGGCAAAAAATTCACCAGGATGAATGTTTGGATTTTCTGCTGGAGAGTTGTAGTCTAACCAATCATTTTTGCTTGAAAGGTTTTCTGATGGTATGTGCTGTTTATCAAAAAGGCTCTTAGCACTAATTTCCTTTTCACCATACTCTTGATGTAGTTTTTTTAGAATTCTATAAGAGATTGGGTTGGTTTTTAAAACTATGCTCGGGAGCCAATATAAGTCTTTTTCGTCTAGCTCTTTATTTATTATGTCTTCAGAAATTCCAGTAAGAATATTAAACTCATCGTCGTCAAAGTTTGTTAAAGTCATTTCCATTAATTCAAACAACCTTACTTTATCTATCTTTTTAAGTTTGCTTAGTTTTTCTTCAATATCTGTGATTTGGTCGGTTAACTTTTTTAGGTATTGAGCTAGATTTTTCCAGCGTTGATCATTTTGATCTTCTTGGTGAGCTGATATTAAGCCTTTTAGTGCGATTTCCCAGGTGAGTGGTAATATTTTGCTTTTGCAAAAGATATTTAAGACAGTGTCTTGGCATTTGCGCGCTAAAGAAGGCTCTGAATATATTGAATCTAAATCAGATGGGTGTCGGTTGTCCATTTCTCAAATAACTCCTAAAACTCATTTTGTTGTTTGTTTTTCTATAATTTTGATGACAGATTCTGAAGGAATAATAGGACCATTATCCTTTACTATTCCTGTCTGCCCAGGCCTGAATAGTGTTTCTAGGGCAATGCGTCTATCCTCTGATTCACTTAATTTATTTTCATTCATTAGTGCTAGGAAGGTTTTTATCATGGTTGTTCTTTCTTTGCTTTCAAGTTGAAGATGGTGGTGGGAAGAGTATTGATTAGTAGAAAATCTAATTACAAAACTTAAAACAGAAAGTATAAGAACTGTAGTTGCTAAGGAAACAGGATGAATGTATCCCAAAATCATGCTTGTAGTTGGAATACTCTTAAATTCTAAGTAGTGGTGGACTAGATAAGGCAAAAACATTGCAAGTAAAGAGGCTATAATGGCTATTCCAAGCCAAATCTTTTTCTCTTTGCTATGAAAAACTCCTTTACTATCCCAATACGTTACAGAAGAGTTTAGTTCAATCTCGGATTGATAGATTCTCTTTGCGTGTTGCACCGTGCTCTTTGCAGAGGCTAGCTCTGTTTCCATCTCTTGGCAAAGATTGTTTTTGGATTCTTCAAAATCCTCTGAAAGTTTTCTTATTAGATCGGAATTGTCTTTTATAAAAGAATCTTTTTTATTAGCTACCCAATCTTCAAATTCACTGTTTCTATTAACAGCGCGGCTAGCCATTTCATTTATGCTATCAATTTTTTTTTCATATTCTTGAAATGATGGTGGATCAGATATAACTTTTCGTTCCAATTCTGTGAAAGCAATAATTTTATTAGCTTCAAATGCATTGAATAGATATGGTGAGTTAAAAATGTATTGCCCATGGTTGTTTAACGTATAGGTGAAGGCTGCTTTAAAAGGATTTATAATGTCAGAAACGGCTTTAATACTACTGTTTCTTTTGGGATAAGAGGTAAAAAACAATATGAAGAAAGCTGTATTTGGTGATTCTTCCAGCTTTTCTGCCAAAACTTTCCCCATAATTGAGTCCTTAAAAGGATAATGACAAATAGAAAAAAGCTCTTGCCCTATTTTGAGACGATTTAACAATTCTTCAGTATTGTTATCGGCGTAGGCTTTTTGGAAAACCTGAATTTGCCTCAGAATAGTTTCTAAAATCGAAAAAACATGATTAGCAAAGTTTGTATTAGAAAACTCTACCTTTGATTTAAGAACTTTGAGTATATTAGTTTCTGTTTCCCAAAGTTCCTTAAGTTCATCTGGTTTATAGAAAATTCTATCTTTTTGCCCGTCCAAAACTGGAAGCTTTATATCTATCATAACTTCCTAAACGGCAGGGCTGCGATTACTCTGCCCAGAAGCCTGAAGGAGGCGTCTGGTGTGATGGTGTGGAATTTGTGTTTGGAGATTGCATTACTAGTAGCTTTTACTGTTTTGGGAAAGGGGCCTTTTTTCGAATAAAACATCCGATTTTCGTCGTAAAAACTCTTGGCTATGATTTGTTTCCTCACAAGAATTGTCCTCTTTTATAGTTTTTATCTTTACTTGAAAAAATGTTCCAAAAGCACTTTTCAAAAGTATTATAACGAAACATTTTCCAAACTGGAACCCCAAAATTAGCTTTACCCTAAAACCAAAAACAGCCCACAAATTGTGGGCTGTTTGAGCACAAGTGCCGGAAGTCGGACTTGAACCGACACGCCTTTAAGGGGCGCGGGATTTTGAGTCCCGTGCGTCTGCCAATTTCGCCATTCCGGCGGCAAGGAAAATTATATCACAACTAAATAATCAAAGGCAAGCAATCTGAAATTAAATAACAAAAAAATACTAACAATAGATCAAAAACCCTTTAACTCAGGAACTCAGGCCAGCTGGAAAGAATAAAAAAAATCAGTTCTAACCAAAATCCTGGCCGCAAAAACAACTGATGTTGAGGTTCGCATTGCAAACCTGTAAACTATGCAAAAGAATTCTTAATCGGAGAACATAATGCGAAAACAACTGGTCGCAATTTTTATTATAGTAACCATTCTTCTCATTCCCATTACTGCCAGAGCGCAGCATGCTAAATTCATTTTCAGTATGATAAAGGATCGCGCAGTTTTGTCCAGATCTGGTGGTTCAACCTGGTTGGCTCTCGGAATGCAACCTGTAGAGGTTAAACCTGGTGATTTACTAAGAGTTGAAGGCGAGGGGCGTGGAGAACTTCGTTACCCTGATGGAACAATTGTTAGAATGAGTTCGGGAGCTTCAATTACCATTCTCAGAAGTGGTGTCCAGCTTCAAAAAGGATATATCTGGCTTAAAGTTCGACGCCGGGCCGACATGTTTAAGGTTTTTTCTCCATTAGGTTCATGCAGTGTTCTCGGAACCTCATTTGATGTAAATGTTGACCGGTTTGGCAAAACCAGTGTTCGGGTTTTCTCTGGAATCGTTGCCGTTCGTGCCAATGAAGACAGTCGAAATCGCCAGCTCGTTCTCCAATCAGGTATGAGGACTGTAATTAATGAAAAGACCAGAATTGACGATAAACCCATGAAATTTCAGGCCTCAACTATCGAAGCAAAATTGCTCAGTGACTGGGAAAGCCGCAAGCTCGACAACAGCTCAAACTATCTTGCTGCCCCAAAGATAGATGAAGGATTGCCTCCAATGCTTCCAGAATTGGATACAGGACACACCATTCTTGGCAAGGAGCCTAAAAAAGAAGAAAAAGCGCCAGAGCAGGCAAAGTCTGACAGGATTCAGATCATTGCCAGACAGCGAAATGCTTTCCTCGAAAATCTCAGAAAACAGGACTTACAAAAAGATTCGGTTATCGGCAATAGATTCGAAGAAAAGGATTCTATGAAGAAAAACACCCACGGCTTCGAGTTTGGCCAGTATCACCAGCCTTCGTCGTTTATTACCGATGATCCATCATTACGAATGGAATATTTTCAGATTAGAAACCGTTTGTTGAGAGTGCAAAGCCAAATTCGCCAAAAAGAAATGGAAATGACAAGCCTTGTAAACCAGTCTGTTCCAACCTCTCAGAGCAAGCGTGACGCGCAGAGATTGCAGGCTGATCTCCTGACTCTGCAGCAGGAGCACAAGCAGATCATACTTCGTTTAAGAAATTTACAGACAAGAAAAAGATAAATTTTTTCTAAACCCATTGACAAAGGGTAAAAGTAATTGGTACGATTTCTATTGTATTCGGTTCTAATGTAATTAATAGTTTTACCAGGAGGATCCCCATAGTGAAGAAAATCGAACTCGTGCGCGAAATCGCCAAAGCAACCAACATGACCCAGACTCAGGCATCTCAGGCTCTTGATGCTACCCTTACTATTATCAAGAAAGCTCTCAAGAAAAAAGATGACGTTCGTCTTGTAGGTTTTGGTTCTTTTAAGGTGACCAATCGCAAAGCCAGAACCGGCATCAACCCACAGACAAAAAAACCAATCAAGATTCCAGCTTGCAATGTTGCTAAATTCGTACCAGGCAAAGACCTTCGCGAAATGATCAACACCACCAAGAAAAAATAAGTCTTGATCACAATGACACCGGCAGAAAAAACTGCCGGTGTTTTTTATTTGGAAAAGTTTAAGTTTCCACTTGCCCAGAGAATCCCTATCAGGTAAATTTAGTTCTTATGAGTACTCAGAAAAAACGTCTTGGCGACATATTAATAGATTGTAATCTTATTTCCGATGATCAACTTAAGCAGGCACTTGGCTTTCACAAAGAGAGAGGACTGAAGCTGGGCGAAGCACTCACGGAAATGGGTCTTGTTACTGAGGATGACATCATCTGGGCTCTTGGTAACCAGCTGAACATTTCTTTTGTTCACTTAAATGCTGATATTGTTGACCATGAAGTTGTGCAGATGATTACGCCTGATTTTGCCAGAGAGCATCGCATGATGCTTCTTTATAAGGCAGGGAACCAGCTTAGCGTCTGTATGGTTGACCCACTTGATTCAAGGCCTGTTGAATACCTTGAAGGCAAGTTTGGGGTAAATGTTCAGGTTTCTATCTGTACTCTGTTCGACTTTGAGCAGACGTTTGCTGCAATTTATGGTGCAACCGAAATAACTGACAAAGTTGCCGACGAAATTGAGTCAACTCCTGCTGAAAATACCGCGCTGGAGCGAGGTATTCCCAAAGGCATGGAAGGCCCGGAAAAAATTATCAATTATATTCTCGGCCAGGCTATCATCAATAAAGTTGATAGAATTCATTTTGAACCAACAGAAAAGGGTGTTTTGATAAGATTTAGAACTAATTGCACCCTTTCAAGAAAAATTGAAGTTCCAATGAAAGTTCACCATGAGGTAATTTCAAGACTCAGAAAACTTTCTCACCTGCCAGATGACGAAAAAAATCGTCTTGGTGTACAGGTTGGACACTTCAGAGTTAATGTTTCTTCAAGACTTGTTAATATCCAGTCCATTTTTTACCCGACAGTTGATGGTGAAATGGTTATTCTCAAGCTTGCAGACTTTGGAAGTATTGCTGAACAGCTTGGTAAAACAGGCCGGGCAACCCTTGAAAAAATTGGAAGATTTCTTCATGACAATTACGGCGTTCTTTATGTCACTGGCCCACGCGAATCAGGTAGAACAACAACTCAGTATTGTATTTTGAGTAGTTATGATTCAGAAACCAGAAAGATTGTTACGGTTGAAGATCCAGTTGAAGCTTCTCTATCGAGAACAACCCAAATTCAGGTTGGCCACGTTGGAGTGAATGACCTCTCTGAAGGTTTTAAACTCGCAATGCTACTTGACCCTGATGTTATTCATGTGGAATCCGCCGATGATGCAAAGCTGGTTGAAGAAATGGCTTATGCCGGTCTTGGCGGAAAGACCATTATGACTTCCTTTCTTGCACATGATGCTCCAAGCAGCATTGTCAGGCTGATAAATATGGGTGGAAGTGATTCGAAACACAAGGTTGACCCGGTAATTCTGGCTTCTTCCATGTGCGGAATCGTTTGTCAGCGACTGGTTAGAACTCTCTGCAAGAATTGTCGGGAAGAAACCACAATTCCGGAAAGAATCGCTGAGCGCCTTCCATCTGAAAAGCATGGAGCTAAAGTTTTCAAAGCTAAGGGGTGCGAAGGTTGTGAAAAAACCGGATACTCCGGCAAGATGCTGATTGTGGAATTTATTCCTAATTCCCCGACTTTAAAGCAAATGATTATAAATAAACAAAGCTATCAGGATTTCTATCAGTTCGCTCGAAAAGAAGGATATCCAACCCTGGAACAGAGCGCCCTGGAATTGCTAATTAGTGGCGATACCAGTGTTGATGAGTTCCTGAGATTGTTTTAGTAAGTGTGTAAATTATGAGTGATAATTTTTTTGGAAAACTCTTCGGGGGCAACTCCGACGAAAACAGTGATTCTGGTGAAAACAAGCCCAGGCAGCCAGGGACCACATCGGCTCCTGCTTCGCCGAGGTCTCCTGCTTCACCAGCTTCCCCAACTCCAACGGCTCCTCCGGCTGCAAGGCCTGCGCCACCTTCGGCGGCTCCAGCAAGACCTACCGGGGTTCCAATGTCCCCGCGCCCTGCTTCTGCCCCACCCGCACAACCGACAGGAGTGCCATCCAGACCTCAGGCTCCCGCAGCCAGACCTGGACCACCTTCAAGCCAACCTGCTCGTCCGGCTAGACCTATGCAGGCTTCGCCAAGAGCGACCAGCGCCCCTGGAACTGCATCCAGCAATATAAATTCTGACGATGAATTTAGTATTGATGATTTGCTCAAGCTTATCTACGAAAAGGGCGGTTCGGATCTCCATCTTACTGTTGGTTCACCACCTATGCTTCGTTTACAGGGCAAATTGTGGCCAACTGATTTGCCTGCGCTTTCTCCAAAAGAGTCTCGCAGGTTGATATACCAGTTCCTGGACAATGACCAGCGTGAAAGACTGGAAAAAGATCTTGAGCTTGATATTTCCTATGAAATTTCAGGGGTATCCAGATACAGATGTAATCTGTTCTTCACCCGTTTGGGAATGGGCGGAGTTTTCAGGGTAATTCCAACCAATATTAAAAGTCTCCAGGAACTTAAAATGCCTCCGATTTTAAGTGATCTGGCACGTAGAAACAAAGGACTTGTGCTTGTAACCGGTCCAACTGGTTCTGGTAAATCAACAACTCTGGCAGCAATGATTTCTCTCATTAATGCCGAGCGACAAGACCACATTCTGACTATCGAAGATCCGATAGAATTTGTTCACAATCATCAATCCTGTATCGTAAATCAGCGTGAAATAGGACCTAACACCAAGTCCTTCTCAAATGCTTTGAGATCTGCTCTTCGTGAAGATCCAGACATTATTCTCGTTGGTGAGTTGCGTGATTATGAAACAATTTCATTGGCAGTAACGGCTGCGGAAACAGGCCATTTGGTTTTTGCTACTTTGCATACTCCATCTGCTGCCCAATCTGTAGATCGTATTGTCGACGTTTTCCCTGCTCATCAGCAGGATCAGATCAGAACTCAGCTTGCAGACGCGTTACAGGGAATCATTGCACAGCAGCTTATTCCTACTATTGATGGAATGAGTCGCGCCGTAGGCCTTGAGATTCTCATTAATATTCCAGCCGTAGCAAACCTTATCCGTGAAAATAAGACTTTTCAGCTTCCTTCAATTATGCAGACCAGCAAACAAAAGGGAATGCAGACGATGGATCAGTCTCTGATGGATTTGGTTAAATCACGCAAGATATCACCTCAAGAAGCCTATAGAAGAGCCTTTGATAAAAAAGCTTTTGAACAATATAAACCCATGGGTGTCTAGCTGATAAAACAATTAACAGTTAATAAAAAACGAGGCAATCAAAATAAGATTGCCTCGTTTCTATTTGTCTTTACCTTTATCGGCTAGTCTAATCCCTTGTCTGGAGTTGAGCCTACTCTGGCAAAGGTTTTATAAATAGCTTTTGCCCGGTCAATAAAATCTATTGGCCTTATTATGCTGATATTTCGTTTTTCGCCATCTATACCTATTTCAATTAGCCCAATGGTTTCAAGGAAATCAACAGTTTTTGCAACCTCTCTGCGTGAGCTCTTATAACTTTCGGCGATACAGTCAACAACTTGCTCATAGCGTATGTAGTTAAACCGGTCATGTTGTGCGAGCAGGTAAATGGTATTGGTTATAACAACATAAAGCTCCGGACTGGTTGTAACTCTTTCGTTTGCTTGTTTCAGGCGGGAAACCATGGCTTTTAAAACAGCAGAAATCAGTTTGGGAGACATATTAAAGAAATCCTCAAAATTCTTTCTGGAAATTTGAGCAACCTTGCATGGAACAAGTGCTGTAGCCGTAGCGGTTCGCTTTTGCTCTTTAAGCAAAAGTGCCATTTCACCAAAAACCGCAACTGGCTTGAGAACATTCAATACGGTTTTGTTTTTGCCTTCAAAAATTGCAATTTCGATGGACCCTTCAGTAAGGATATAGGCGGTATTACCTATTTCGTTCTGGCGAAAAATTAAAGCGCCGCGAGGATATTCCTTAACCTTGGATTCCATAACCGCTCCTACAAATTGTTATCTGGTATAATTTTAAGTCGGATCAACAAAACAGGCAACTATATATCTTTGTTTAATACCCGCAGACTGCAGAAATGAAAAAAATGACCATGCTGAAAAGTTTAAATAGCAATATTGACAGGCGTTTACCGTATTTTTCAATTGGAATTTTACTGTTTTCAAATTTTGGGTATTTGCATGCTGGCCATTTTGCATTTGAGCTCTTTTCTCACTTTGCATTTCAATACCTGTTTCTGGGTATCATTATTCTATTATTTGCAATTTTCAGGCGTTTTTGGGCAAGCGCAGCCATAATAACTGTGGCGATACTTATAAATCTAGGTGAGCTTGCCCCATACATCCATTCTAACGCCAACGAAACTCAAGTAACCAACTCCCAGCCCCTAAAGGTGTTTTTGGCTAACGTGTTGAGCTCAAATCAACATTTTGATCAACTGATAAGTCATATAAATTATGAAAAACCTGAAATCATTATTCTTCAGGAAATAAATGACCGTTGGGCAGCTAATCTTGAAAAATTGAATGTCGAATATCCTTTTCAAAGAATTCTTCCAAGAAATGATAATTTTGGAATGGCGATTTATTCAAAATATGAACTGGCAAATCAGAAGATTCTTGATTTCTCTGAATTGGCTATTCCAAGTATTTCCGCTGAGATTAAACTGCCTTCTGGAAGGTCGTTTCGGTTGATTTCTACCCATCCGATACCACCAATTTCTGCCAGAGCTGCTGCTTTGAGGAACAATCATCTGCTTTCTCTTGCAGCAGAAGTATTGAAAATCAAAAAAGATGCTATTGTTGCTGGAGATTTGAATGCAACAATGTATTCCTATCCCTATAAGCAAATGATTCGTGAATCCGGTTTGATAAACGTCAGAACTGCAAAAGGTTTGTTCCCCACATGGCCGGCAAAGCTTGGAGGCTTTGGCATACCCATAGATCATATTCTCTATAAGGGCTCAATCAGTTGTAAAAAGTTAGGAACTCTAAGCAATTTTGGGTCTGATCATCTTCCGTTAGTTGCAGAGCTGCAATTCAATTGATTTTGACACCTCTTTTTACCCAGGCAGGTCAAACTTTCTATTAGTTTGAGAAAAATTTCTCTTGCTTTAATTTGTGTTACTTTGTAATATAAAAGAAAGCAGATTTTTCCAAGGAGGTTTTGTATGCCTGGATTTGATGGAACAGGGCCAAATGGCTCAGGACCTTTAGGTTGTGGACTTGGACGTGGACGAGGAGCTGGCGCTGGAAGAGGTTTTGGTCGGCGAGTAGGCAATTTTAACTTGCCTTTAAGAAGAAATTCTCAGCAGGAACAAAATCCAGATCTTTCAGAAGCCATAGAAAACGAGGCTCAAAGTTCAGAATTGAGTTTAAAAGAAGATAACAAAAAGCTGGAACAACGAATTGCTCTCCTTGAGACAGAGCTTGTTTCACTAAAGAAACAGCTCGGGGAAGAGTAGAGTCATAGCTGCTGGCAAAACCGATTTTTTAATTAAAAGTTTGTTTTGCAAGCAGCTTTTTTACTGAAAGCTTAATTATGGAAAATACAGCATTGGTTAAATCACATGATTTTTGTTTGATGTGCGGGGAGAAGAACCCCATTTCAATGAAACTTCGCTTCAAAAAGGATGAATCTGGAAAAGTTTATGCCGATTTTAAAGGGCATTTTGGGCTTCAGGGATATACCTCAATTATGCATGGCGGAGTTATTTGCTCATTGCTGGATGCGGCGATGACAAATTGTCTTTTCGCACACGGAATTGAAGCGGTAACCGGAGAGCTGAAGGTTCGGTTTTTGTCATCAATTCCTTTTGATGCAACATTAAAACTTGTTGCTGAAATTTCAAAAAATATGAATCCTCTGTTTGTTTTAAATTCAGCCATTTTCTCAAACGATCAAAAGATGGCTGAAGCCGAAGCAAAATTTATGAGAAAATCGCAATGATCATTAACCTATAGGCATTTGGGGCTGATAAAAGATAATTTTAAACACCAATGTTTAGAACTTTTATAGATTGAAATCTTGTATCTCTATAAAAAAAGTAAAATTTGTCCATATATAAATTTTGTAACGCAGCAAAACGAATGGGCTTGTTTATCGAAACATAAAGCTTATTGAAATTGTACCTACATTTAAATTTTTTTTTGCCGTACAGTATATAGTAATGAGAAATATGGGGGGAAATTTTATGCGATCTAAAATCTGTTTAATGTTTTTTGCTTTTGTTTTGTTGTTTGCCAGTTCAGCATCAGCAGTAGAGTTTTATGAAAAAGAATTTTTTCATCAGCTACCGGTTGGAACTCCAGCGCAGAGTTGGGAACACAAAATTGATCTAACCGATGAAATGATGTACAAGGATCAGAATTTTGTCGCCAGAGAATTGGATTTGCGTGAAGGAAAGCTTGTTGTAGAACATGAAGAGCTTACTTCCATGTATTACTACATTAAAGTAAGACTGCCAAAACACGTAGATATGCCAATGGCTGGAAAGATAAAAATCAAGTTAACCGTTGCAGACAATCCATCTTGTCCTTTTCCACCGGCAGCTCCAACTGGCCTTGCTCTCTCAGAAGTAGGAGCAACATTAAAACCAATTTTTACCTGGAAAACTGAGGAAAAATACGCTGCCATTACTCTATACGATGTGACCGAACAGAAAACCGTATGGGAAAGAATTTCTACAACTCAGGGCTATAAAGCTTTTGATGATGGATTTTTGAAAAAAGATCATCACTACAAATGGGCTGTTAAAGTAAGTAATAAATTTGCAGCATACTCAAAAGAAGCTATGGCCGGTTTCAGAATTGAAGAAGTAGATGGAATTGTTGTTGCCATTCCTGAATAGAAGTAATTAAAAAAAGCCCTGGATTCTTTTTAAGATCCAGGGCTTTTTCTTTTTTAGGTTTTTGATGAAAAGTAAGATTTACAAATTAGTTTTGTGAACGGTTTTGCGGAGGTTTATTTAAAACGAAAACTAAAATGTAATAAAGAAAGGGGATTATCAAGATGATAGGGGAGAATAGAATAAGGTCTACAACATCATCAGGAGTAAACAAGGGGCGATGTTTTTCAATCTGATCTTTGCATTTCTCATAAGAAGGCGAATCGAATGCGATGCCATGGTGTTTACAAAAAATAACTCCCCCGCTTGCCAGATCACCCAGTGAGGAATACTTACATTCCTTATAGACTTTTCTTCTTCTAATTTTTTGAACCGTTTTGATTGGCGACTTTGGATTGAAAACAAAATTATCGTCTATCCATCTTACGTTGATTTCTTTCTCGCTTTTTAGGAGTTTTATAGCTTCTTCTATGCGGCGTAACTTTCTGTGGCAATCTTGAAATCGATCTTCAGGGCGAATTCCTTGAATAAACTCCCATCTAACTCTGAATCCTTCCAAAATTCTTTCATAGGAAAACTGGTCATGTTCTCTGAAATACTGCGGATACAAAACGTCTTCGCTTAGATCTGCGGTTGATGTAGAAACTTTCAAATATGGCTGTATTTTGAACGCCTTTTGTTTTGGCTGTGAGTAAGCACAATTCAAAATGGCCGTAAAAAATACTAGTAGAATAAATATTGGAGAGCTTTTTTGCATTGATATTGTTAAATAGAAAATTGAGTTTAAATGATGATAACATAGGTTTTGATTCCAGGGCTTACTTCAATAAAGGTGCCTTAAATCAAACCAGTCTGCTGGCATCTATAATAATAGCAATAGAGCCATCGCCCATTATTGTTGCTCCAGAGAATTCTGGGACATTTTTATAAGTTTTTCCAAGTGATTTAATTACTGTTTTGTGCTCACCAATTACGGTGTCAACAACAAAGCCAATTTGCTGTCCTTTAACTCTTGAAATAACGATTTGCTCAATTTTTGGAGCTTCTCCTTCTATTTTGAAAGATTCCCTTAAGCGTATGTAAGGAACAAGATGTCCACGAACATTTGCCAGGTTTCCTCCTGTTGTTGAGTTGTTAGATTCCTCGCTTTTGAGCTCTATGCATTCTTCAACTACAGATAAAGGTAGAACAAAAGTTCTATCGTTTATAGCAACTAAAAGCCCGTCTATAATTGCTAATGTTAATGGGAGAGTGATATCTATTTGAGTTCCTTGCCCTTCTGTGGAGAAGACCTCAACTGTTCCACGAAGATCATCGATCGTTCGTCGGACAACATCCATCCCAACGCCTCTTCCAGAAACGTTTGTAACAACTTCTGCGGTCGAGAAGCCAGGGGCAAAAATTAGGCCAAAAACCTCTTTATCTGAAAGTTGAGCTTCCGGTTCTACAAGACCTTTTTCTATTGCTCGGTTGAGTATAGCTTCTCGTTTAAGTCCTTTTCCATCGTCGCGCACGTGAATAACAACATTACCAGAGACATGTTCGGCTGAAAGGTGGATTGTGCCTTTAGCTGGTTTCCCCACGGCTTTTCTGGCTTCTGGAGTTTCTATTCCGTGGTCAGCACAATTTCTAATCATATGCATAAGTGGTTCATCTAGCTTGTCAATTACAGTTTTATCAATTTCTGTTTCTGTGCCACTCATGGTTAAATCAATTTCTTTGTTTAAATCCGAAGATAAATCATGCACCAGTCTTTTAAACTTATTAAAAGTAGACTCAATTGGGAGCATTCTTATGCTCAAGGCATTGTCTCTGAGGCTATTGGTAAGCATACTGATTTCTTCAGAAATTCCCTCAAGGTCAAACTCTTGTAAGACTTTACCTATTTCTGTTTCTTCAGTTTTTCTAATTACACCAGAAGCTTGTGATAAGCGCTCCTGAACTGTAACTAACTCGCCAATAAGATTGAATAAACTATCTAGCTTTGCAGAACTTACCCTGATGTTTGATACTTTCTCAGCTCGAATTTTTCTGTCTATTTTTTCTTTTTGTTTCTTTTGCTCATCAAGGGCAGCATTAACCTTATCCTTTGTGGTTAAACCAGATTGAACAAGGCGTTCGCCAATTTTCTTTTGATCTTTGAGGACTTTGTTTAAGTCGTCTTTGCTTAAATCGCCTTTTTTTACGAGGATCTCGCCCAGTTTTTCTGGCTCTTCGGGCTCTAATTCAGAGGCGGATTTTGGTTTATTCAAATCTGAAATTTTGATTTTGGCTTCATCGCCAACTATAAGTGCTATAAGTTCTTTAATCTCTTGTTCTGGAAGATCTGAATTGAAAGTTATTTTCAGGCTGCTATTGCTCATTTAGTGGTTTCTCCTTTGTCGAAGAAACTCTTCAAAATTTCTTGAGTTTCGGTGTCTTGACCATTTTCTTGAGAGTCTACTACTTTTCCAAGACGGTCTAAAAGATTTAATAATCTTAATTTTGCATGGGATGTAATTGCTTCTCCACCATCAGTTGAAATTTCAATTTCATAGCGATTTTTTGGAGGAAGAGAGACTTCAGAAACCTTAACTTTATCTAAAACAGAATTCATTCTAGCTCTTAATTCTAATGGTCGTTGCAGAGCAAGCATTAGTTCCGCAGGGTCGATGTCCATATTTTCATCCATGGGTTTATCTTCCAGCATATTTTTTGCCTCAGAAAAAACTTCCTTCGCCAGTGGAGCTATTTCATCTGGAAGGGACTCTTTGTTGGTTCTTGCTTGTCGAAAGGTTGTCTCAAATTCGGATAAAAATTCTGCAACACTTTCTTTGTTAATTTTTAAAGACATAAAGTATAAAAGCGAAACAGAATGACTAATTTTGTCCAGTAAATCTGGTTGCTTTGGGTTTTTTTTGAGCTTTTCTAATAGGCTGGTCAGTTCGCTGGTTAATTCAATAGCTCTTTGATTATTGTTTTCTTTACTTTGCTCATCTTCTATTGTTGCAGCTATTCTACCTTTTTGGAACTTTTCGATTAAATCATTGGTTTCTGCTGGGTCAACTGGATTTTCTCCACAATAAGCGTCGATTAGCTTAAGAATGTGGTCATGGGCCTTAAGAGACAGCTGAATCATTTCTTCATTCATTATTGCCTGCCCTTGCCTGAAGAAATCACATTCACTCTCAATCTTGTGGGCAAAACTTGCTACATCATCAAGTTCCATCATAGCTGCTGAGCCTTTAATGGTATGCATAACTCTAAACACTCGGTTTATCTCGTTTATGTCGTCTGGATTATTACCGAGGCAAAGTAAGGCCTGCTCCAATTCGGATAGAGACTCTAAGGCTCCTTCTCGAAAAACTTCAGCAGTATTTGTATCCATTTTCGGCTCCTTCTAAATTAACCCAATTAATCAAATAAAGTTATTTCGCTATCTGGCATATTCTCAACAACCTTTTGCCGTCGGATTGCATCTTCCTGCGAAATAGTTAGTTTTTTCTCACTTGGTTTTGTTTTCTTTACAAAAACATCAAAAGTATCAGTATGGAAATATAAAACCCTTGTAAAAGGACCGCCAAAGTCATGTGCCAGCAGAGGAATGTTTTCCATTTTCAAATAATCCATCATAAATTCTACATTTCTTTTGCCCGGTGTGTCTTCTTTACTAACGGTTGTTAAAACATTTCCTCCACCAAATGCCTTTGCCTGAAGACGGTGTCGTTTTGCTCCAAGCTTGCACATTTCATTAATAAGGATTTCCATTGCATGAATACCATACCTGGCATTAGCATCAAATTTTTGCATATCTGCATGACTGGAAAGTAAAATGTGGTTCATTCCACCTACTTTAGCTTCCGCATCAAATAGGCAAGCGGAAACGCATGATCCTAGAAGGGTCTTTAAAATTTCCCCGGTTTTTGAGGCGTATATTTGCCCAATGTTTATATGTACGGAATTATTTTCAGAAGTGCTTTTTACTGTTGCTAACATAAATGTAAAACCTCTCTGGCTATGCGATCCAGGGGAACTACTTTGTCAGCTCCACCACGTTTGATAGCCTCATTTGGCATTCCAAATACTACCGACGTTGCTTCATCTTGGGCAATAGTAGAAGCTCCAGCCTGTTTCATCTCTAATAAGCCTCTTGCTCCATCATCACCCATTCCGGTCATAATTACTCCAACGGCATTTCTCCCAGCATATCTAGCTGCTGATCTGAATAGGACATCGACAGATGGTCTATGGCGCGATACCAGCGGTCCATCACGTATTTCAACGAAGTATCTCGCACCACTTGATTTAACAAGAAGGTGGTGATTTCCAGGAGCAATTAAGGCTTGTCCTCGTAGGAGAGTGTCGCCATTTTCTGCTTCCTTAACATTAATCTGACAAATTTCATTGAGCCTTGCTGCAAATGAGGCGGTAAATTTTTCTGGCATATGTTGAACAATTACTATTGCAGGACTGTCTATTGGAAACCCCTCAAGAAAAACTCTTAAAGCTTCTGTTCCACCGGTAGAAGCACCAACAGCTACAATCTTTTCTGTGGTTTTAAATGAGGCAACCTTCGTTTTTGCAAGAATTACATCAGCCGAATTTTTGGCTCTGATTTTTCTTTCGCTTGGTTTTACTACTTTGGCTCGTGCTGCTGCTTTTACGATATCACAAATTCTTACTTTTGACTCTTCAAAGAATTGTCTTGTGCCAATTTGTGGCTTAGTGATCACCTCAATAGCTCCTAACTCAAGAGCTCTTAAAGAAGTTTCGCATCCATTTTCAACTAAAGTTGAACAAATAATCACAGGAATTGGATGCTGATTCATAATTTTTTGAAGGAATGTAAGCCCGTTCATCTTCGGCATTTCAATATCAAGAATAATTACATCGGGCTTTTCCTCAGACATTTTTTCTGCAGCAATAAACGGATTTGAAGCTGTTCCCATAACAGAAATTTCCGGATCGTCGCTTAAAAGATCCGTGAGAACTTGTCTGACTACTGCCGAATCATCGACTATCAGAACGCGTATGGGTGCTTCATTGTTGAACATATTTTAAACCTATATTTTCCTGTAAACCATTGGTGCAACACTTTCAAAAGGTAGCTTCATCCAGGTTAGTGCCTCTGAGTGTCCCAGAAAAAGATATCCACCATATTCCAGACTATTGTAAAATTTGTGAATTAGTTCTTCCTGGGTTGGTCTATCAAAATAAATGATTACATTTCTACAAAAAATAACATGGAACTTTCTGCTTGGATTTGCCTCTAATTCCATAAAATTCAAACGTTCGAATGAAATTTTGCTGCGAATTTCCGGTACAAATCTCACTCTTGAATCTGCAGGATTCTTACTTTTCATAAGATATTTTTTCTTGAGATCAAATGGAATTGGGGCGGTTTTTGAATCCGAATAGATGGCCATTGCTGCTGCTTTTAAAACTCTAGTCGAAATATCTGTAGCAAGGATTGAAAATCTGAATGCCCGGTTTATCTCACCATATTCGGACAAAACCATAGCCATAGTGTGAGGCTCTTCTCCTGTTGAACACCCAGCGCTCCAAATTTTCAGTGGGTTATTTGGAAGGCCAAAACCAAGTTTTTCCAGATTAGGCAAAGCCGTTTTTACAAGGTAATCAAAATGCTCTGCTTCCCTGAAAAAATCAGTTTTGTTTGTTGATACGAGATCAATCATTTCAATAGTTTCTTTTGCTTGCCCTTCTTTGCTGAAGAGATATTTGCAGTAGTCTTTAAATGATTTCAACCCAAGTTGGTTTAGGCGCTTTCTTAAGCGCCCCTCCAACATGAGTTTTTTCCCTTCAGGCAACTTAATCCCACAGAATTCTGTGACAAATCGGCTTAGCTGATTGAAGTCGTCATTTGTCATTTTTTGTGATTCTGTAGCTGAAATTAATTCCTGATCATTATTCAACATTTCTATTCCTCGTAATTATCGGGCTCAAGCAGTTCTGATCCATTCGAAGCTGCTTCCTTTACCATGAGAATTTCTTTGTTGGAAAAAACCTTATCAATATCAAGAATCATTAAAAAATTTTCTCCAATTTTTCCCATTCCTTTTAGGAATTCTACTTTCAATCTGGACCCCATTTTTGGAGGAGGTTCTATTTGAGAAGGATCGAGCTCAATAACTTCCTGTACTGAATCAGCCAATGCGCCAATTGTTGTGAGTTCATTTTCCAATAGAGCTTCTACCACAACAATACATGTGTTAACAGATTTTTCAGTTTTTGACATTCCGAATTTAAGTCTCATGTCAACAACGGGTACTACGCTTCCTCTAAGGTTTATGACCCCTCTCATGAATTCTGGTGTTCTGGGAACCTTAGTTATTGGGGGAAAGTCCAGAATTTCTCTAACTCTTGCCACGTCAACGGCGTAAACCTCTTGAGCTAGTTTAAAAGCTAGATACTGAGTAGTATTAGAGCTTTTTGCATTTTCATTTGACATAAATTTCTCCTGAAATAGGTCAGATAGCTGAGCCGAGATTACCCGGCTCAGCTAAGAGATTAGAATCTTTCGAAGTCAGAATCGTATTGGTCAAAGTCTTCTGACATATTTATGCTAACACCTTTTTTTACTTGAGCAGTTGCTGGAACAGCTTTTTCTTGAGGAGCAGCTTTTGGCTTAGGAGCTTCTTTGGCAACAGGCTTTTTTGCTACAATTTTAGAAGCGCTTTTCATTTCACCCTGCATTTTGAAGAAGCTAATTACAGATCTCATTTGCTCTGCTTGTGATGTCATTTCTTCAGAAGTTGAAGCCAATTCTTCTGCTGCGCCAGCATTCTGTTGAATGACTGTGTCGAGCTGTTGAATTGCTTTGTTGATCTGATCTGCACCAGTGTTTTGTTCTTTACATGCCACGCTGATTTCCTGAATCAATTCTGCCGTTTTCTTAATGTCAGGAACGATTTTTGTCAGCATTTCGCCAGCTTTGCTTGCCACTTTTACACTTGAAGCGGAGAGGTTACGAATTTCACCTGCGGCCAACTGACTTCTTTCAGCTAGTTTTCTTACTTCAGATGCAACAACTGCAAAACCCTTACCATGTTCGCCAGCTCTAGCTGCCTCAATTGCAGCATTAAGAGCGAGAAGGTTGGTTTGGCGTGCAATTTCTTCAATGATGGCGATCTTAGACGCGATCTCGTTCATTGCTACAACAGTTTCAGAAACCGCTTTTCCGCCTTCTTCTGCATCCTGAGCAGCTTTTTGTGCGATTCTTTCAGTTTGAGATGCGTTGTCAGCATTTTGCTGAATGTTGGAGCTCATTTCTTCCATTGATGAAGAAACTTCTTCTGCTGCTGAAGCCTGGTCATTTGCACCGCTTGAGAGTTGTTCCGCACTTGATGAAAGTTCGTTACTTCCGTTTGCAACGTTGTCAGACGCTACTCTTATTTCGCTTGCAACCCTTGTAAGGTTTCGACATGCGTTATTCAAGTTCATCTTGATTTTATTGAAGTCGCCGTTGTAATTGTCGCTGATTTCTTCAGGGATTTCACCTCGAGAGATTTTATCAACGTAATCTGCAGCTACCTGGAGTGGATTGATAACAGCGTCTAGCGTATTATTTACCCCTTCCACAATTGATCTGTAGTCTCCCTGGTGCTTAGTAGCATCAGCTCTTGTAGAAAGCTGTCCATTAATCGCTGACTCTGCCAGCATATTGGCATCGTTTGCAAGCGCTCTAATTGCATTAACGCAACTGTTGACAGCTTCAGAAATCATTTTGAAGCTTTCGTGTGCTGCAGCAGTGTCTTCATCGCCTTTTTCAACAGCAAGCTTGAAGTTTAAATCACCCTTCGCCATTGCAGACAATCCTCTGGTAAGCTTTTCTGTTTCTTTAGTTTGATAGTTTGCAACCTTAGAAGCTACTCGACTGGCGGCTTTGACTGCGGTTAAGTCACTAACAACCTCAAAGGCTCCGATAACCTTTCCTGATCGATTCTTAATCGGGATACCAGAATAGGAGATATCAAGGCGTTTACCATTTGGTCTTGCTTCGCACTCGCTTTGAGATGTTCTGTTACCCTGCATCGCTACTTGACATGCACATTTAGAAGTTTTACAGTCTTCAGTTTGGAACAGATCGTAGCAATGCTTGCCTACAACGGTTTCCTGGGTCAATCCAACTGTCGATGCAGCAGCGGTATTCATGTATCGAACAGAGAATTTATCATCAATCAGCATTGCTGGAGCAGGCATCGCGTCAAGTAGTCCTACCAGGCTGTCAATCGTTTGATTTACGCCTTCAACAATTCTTCTGTAGTCGCCGCTGTGTTTGCTTTCGTCCGCACGCTCATTTAATCTACCTTCTACTGCAGCTTCAGAAAGATAATTTGCGTCTGCAATAAGTGCGTTGATGTTATCAATACAGTTATTCAGGTTGACCTTAATTTCATTGAAATCGCCGTTGTAATTATCGGTAATTTTTTGTGGAATTTCTCCTTTTGAAATTCTGTCAATATACTCAGCAGAAACGTTCAGAGGGCCAATTACTGAATCAAGAGTGTTGTTAACGCCCTCGATAATAGCTTTAAACTCGCCCATGTGTTTAGAAGTGTTTGCTCTTGTCGCAAGTTTACCAGCAACAGCTGCGTTAGCTAGCATATTGGCATCTTGAACCATTGCATTAATGTTATCAATACAGTTATTCAGATTGATTTTTATTTCATTGAAGTCACCATTGTAATCATCAGTGATTTTCTGTGGAATTTCGCCTTTTGAAATTCTGTCAATATACTCAGCAGAAACGTTCAGAGGGCCAATTACTGAATCAAGAGTGTTGTTAACGCCTTCAATGATAGCTTTAAACTCACCCATATGTTTAGATGCGTCTGCTCTAGTCGCAAGTTTACCAGCAACAGCTGCGTTAGCTAGCATATTGGCATCTTGAACCATTGCGTTGATGTTATCGATACAGTTGTTCAGATTGACCTTAATTTCATTGAAATCACCATTATAGTTGTCAGTAATTTTTTGTGGAATATCGCCTTTTGAAATGCGATCAATGTATTCGGCGGAGACATTCAGAGGGCCAATTACTGAGTCAAGAGTGTTGTTAACGCCTTCAATGATAGCTTTAAACTCACCCATATGTTTAGATGCGTCTGCTCTAGTCGCAAGTTTACCAGCAACAGCTGCGTTAGCTAGCATATTGGCATCTTGAACCATTGCGTTGATGTTATCGATACAGTTGTTCAGATTGACCTTAATTTCATTGAAATCACCATTATAGTTGTCAGTAATTTTTTGTGGAATATCGCCTTTTGAAATGCGATCAATGTATTCGGCGGAGACATTCAGAGGGCCAATTACTGCATCAAGAACATTGTTGACACCCTCAACTATTGGTCTGAATTCAAAGTTTATTTTTTCTGCATTCGCACGTGTCGCGAGTTTCCCTGCAATAGCTGCGTCAATAAGGTTTCTTGTTTCTTTTTGAAGGTTTTCAAGAATTTCAGCAATATTACTTGTTAGATATTTGCCCATACCCGCTGAAACGATTAGCGCAATTAGTAAACCAAGCCAAAGTTGGTTGGATGCACTGCCAAGGTCTGAAACTGTTTCATTTGCGCCTTTGATGGAAAGATCCATGCCTGCTGACATAACAGCATTTGTAGCAGCTTGGACCGAAGCGCCAATGCTGCTGACTTCTTTTCCAAGTCCAGCTATTTCATTATCAAGCTTAACGTATTCTTCTAAACCATTTTTATAGCTCTCTCCAGCCTGGCTAATTACATCAAGCTCTTCAAGATCTTTTGCCATGCGTGTTATCGTTCGAATTTCCTTAAGTTTAGCCACAATTTGTGGATAAGTAGAAATAGCCTTTACAAGGCCTTCAGTATTCCGTTGGGCCTGAGCTTTCCAGGCGTTTATTCTAAGAGAATTTCCCAGGTCTATGATGTCATTGATAATTGTTATTTTTCTGAGTCTTTCATTTAAGCCTGAGGCCTCTTTGGCAGAGCTAATTTCGCTTGCCATTGATCTATTTTGGTTAGCCAGAAAAGCATTACAAGAGTCCATAAAGTTTTTGGCGGAAATGTCCAGTAATTTTCTGGTTTCTTCAACCGACTTAACCTTATCTTCTGATTTGGTTAATATTCCTTCGTATTTAGCTAGAAGATCTTTAATTTCAATTGAAGATGCTTTTAAAACCTTCAGACTTTGTTTATCAGCGAGTTCTTCTGCCTGAGGAACCAGTTCCTTTGTCATCTTGACTAAATGCTTGTGAGCTTCTTTTATAGAGCTTTCTGAAAACGTCATTTGATAGTTGTTTACTGCAAGTATTGTTTGAGAAACATTTTCTTTTATTTCATCGGCGACTTTTGCTTCAACAATGTAAGCATTTGCAAGCTTCGCAGCTGTTCCCCCGGCTCCCCCCATTCTTGCTATAGACAATCCGCCAAGCAAAATTGTAATAGTTACAAGAACAATAATGGTAATTCCAATTTTTCCGCCTAATCGTAAATTATTCATTCACCATTTACTCCCTTCACGCTAATAAAATATCCAACAAAAAAAGTAGAACCTGTCTTATTAACTCCTCCCGCATTTTTTTTACTTTTCCAAAAGTGATTTGTTAAAGAATTGCTAACAATTCACGCACGATCTAATGCATGCCTCTATAAACTCGGAAATATTATTTCGCATAGGTGGGCCATGTCCTGGAAGAATTTCGTTAATCTTAAGTTTTGCGATCCTTTGAAAAAACTCTTTCATGGCCTCAGAGGCCTTTTCCCCCTTTTTTACTGGATTTATATGTGTGTCCCCACTAATAAGAATTTGACTGGCCTGGCAATAGAAGCATAATGAATCAGAAGAATGCTGGGTGACATGTATTACCAACCAGTTTTCATCACCCATTTTAATTTTTTCGCCATCCTGTAAAATTATGTCAACAAATGGACCAGGGGCGTTAGCAAAAACCTTTGCTCCGTATTTCTTTTTTATTTCACCCACGCCTGCAGCATGGTCAAAATGATTATGTGTCAAAACAATTTGCTCAACTGGAACTTTACCTACACCTGTGGGTATTTTTTCTATTTGCTCAATTGCGTATCCATCTGGACCTGGGTCGATCAATGTGTTTTTGTCTTCAATTCTGTTCCAGGAGCCAAGAAGCATATATGGATAGCAGCTGTAGGTTCTGGGATGAGGTTTTAGTGGCACTATTTTCATCCGCCAACCTCTTTTCTCTTGTAAACCTGAGCATCCGGGCGCAAGCTTTCAAAAAGCATATTGAGCTCTGGTGGAAGCTTCTGGGTATTTTCATTTGCCATTATTCCCTCTTTATCAAGGGCTTTATGAAACATATTATATACTTCAATTCTTTCATTTGGCTGCAAATGAAGGAGTACATTTTTACAAACAATTAAACTTATTCCATTACTAATAGGGTTAAGGTCCAACAAATTTTGAAGGGTAAAGTTTACTTTACTGCGAAGAGTATCAATAACTTTTAAATGGTCCGCTTTATTGCCAGGCTCGAAGTATTTTTCCCTTAGTTTTTCAGGTATTCTAACGAGTTCACTAAAGGGGTATTCGCCAACGGTAACTATTTTTTCAAAATCAGGCTCAATGTCTGTTGCTTCAATTTGAACATTCTGAAAACCAAAATACCCCATTTTTTCAGCCAGAAGAATAGCGAGGGTGTAAACCTCTTGCCCCATAGCGCAACCCGCATCCCAGATTTTTATTTTACTTCGCCCCTGGGTTTGATCAAGCATGTGATCAATTGCATATTCTAAGGTTGGCACATCTCTGAAAAAGAAACTAAAAGCCATTTGCTTCTCCTTTTTCATTTAAAGATTTGTTGCTTTGACCTCGGATTAAAATTCCCGGGTCAGCTATTAGTGCAACTGTTCCATCACCAAGTATGGTTGCGCCAGAAATGCCAGGTATATCGTTACAAAATTTTCCCCATGATTTTATGACTGTCTGATATTCACCAATGACCTGGTCGACAACGAATCCAATTCGTTGTTGATCAACAAAAGTGATAACAATTTGTTGAATATCAGGTGGTTCACCTTCTATTTCAAATGTTTCTCTCAGTTGCATGTAAGGGACTATTTGGCCCCTAACCATGACAACATTTTTTTCAAAATTTCTTTTTTGGTCTTCTTTTGTTAGCTCTATACATTCTTCAACGCTTGAAAGAGGAATTAAAAATAAATTTTCCCCGAGCTTCACCATTAAACCTTCAACAATCCCCAGGTTAAGCGGTAACTTTACAATGAAGCTGGTACCTTTTCCTGGAGAGCTTTTTAATTCAAGGCTTCCCCGCATTCCATTAACTGTTTTTTTTACGGAAGCTAGACCTAGAGCCTTGTGGGATCCAGCTTTACTAAGATTGGTAGCCATGCAGATTAGTTTGAAAAGATCGGTTTCTTTGCTGTCAAAAAATTGCTTAGGGTTTCTTTCTACGATTACTCTTTTTAACTCTTCAGGATCAATTCCAGCTCCATCATCAGAGATTTCAATGTAGAAATTCCCAGTAGATTGCCATGCGCTAATATTTAATACGCCTTTGACTGGCTTTCCAGACAATTCTCTTAATTCTGGAGACTCAAATCCGTGTTCTATGCTATTTTCAATTAGTTTTTTTAGCGGTTGGAATAGCCTGTCTAAAAGTTCTTTGTCTATCTCTGTGTTCCAGCCTTTAACTGAGATCTCAATTTGTTTTCCATTTACGCGAGATTTTTCCTCTGCGATTTCAATTAATTTAGTGAAAACACTACCAACTGGAAGCATGCTCATTTTTAGAGCGCTGTCTCTAAGATCCCCAGTAAGGATTTCCAATTCCTGTGCAAGAGAAACTAATTCTGCATCTCCACTGGAAGAAGCGTTTTGACTCAACCTTGCTTGAATTGTTACTAATTCTCCAAGAAGATTGATCAGATGATCAATTTTTTGATATTCAGATCTATCCTCGTTGCCGACTTCGTAGGTATTGCTGGGCTCAGTTTCGCTATTGCTACTGCTTAATGGCATTGAAGCTATTTTTTGAATTGTTTCAACGTAAGATTCTTCAAATTGATCTTTTATGTTTGAAAACTGGTCACTATCAGTTAATTGGTTGGGGAAAACACTAGCCGACTCATCTTTTTCCTGGTTATCTTTAGCTATTGCCGGTTCGCTTTTTATCTCGGTGTTTTCAAATTCCTCTTCATTAGATTGATTTTCGCCATTATTCATGAGTTTTATAGTTAAATGACAAAGATCTTCAACGAATATGAAAACATCTCTAATAGAATTTTCATCGGCTGTTGTATTAAGCGTGATTTTCCACTTTAAATAGCAAGTTTCTGGATCAATTTTTTCGAATTCAGGCACGTCAGATGAGTCTACTTCTATTTCCACTTCTCCAAGATCTGAAATCTCCTGGAGGATCGATAGAGGATTGTTTCCAAAACTGAAATAGTTTGGTAGAGGTTCAAAGAAAATTTCCCAGGTTTGTTTCGGCTTTTCTGTGATTTCAACTTTTTCAAGTAACTCATTTTCTGATGATGCTATTTTGTTGCTGGTATCTGAATTTAATTCAGAAGATTGTGAGGCATCTTCGGTTGAGTCAGATGGCATTTCTATTTCTGCGTCAAGGTCTTTGTCTTCTTTAGCTTTGGGAGTTTTTGAAGCTTTTCTTTCTATTGCATTGGCAAAAGAATCAAGTGGATTTTGGCGACCAAAATTCAGGAAAAAAGCTGATAACCTGGTTACGGCTTCAAGATTTTCTTGAGTATTTTCATCATCGGGAGTTATCAGAGCCACCATTTGATCTCTGGATTGAAGAGTTTTTTCAATTAAATCGGGGGTAATTTCCCATTCGCCATTTCTAACTTTTTCAAAAACCGATTCAATTATGTGAACAAAAGCTGCCAGGTCATTATAGCCAAACATAGACCCAGAACCTTTTAACGTGTGAAGGATTCTTAACAATAGATTAATCTGTTCAACATCACTGTGGTTTTCTTCTAAATCAATCAGCAAACCTTCTAGTTGAGCTAAAAGGTCAACCGCCTCTTCAAAGAAAATTGACGAATGTTTGTCCATTTATATTCCTCGATAGAAAAGTGCTTGTGGTGGTTTAATCGTAGAGTAATTTATTTACAACAGCGATGAGGCGATCTGGATTAAATGGCTTTAACAGCCAACCAGAAGCACCAGCAGCACGGCCTGCCTGCTTGTTGTAATCCTGCCCTTCAGTTGTTAAAACCAGAATAGGGATAAACTTAAAAGCAATCTCGCTACGTAGCGATTTAACGAGGTCTATTCCATTTCTGTTGGGCATGTTCAAATCGGTGATGACCATATCTGGTCTAAATCCACCAGCTTTTGAAATTGCGTCATCTCCGTCTGAGGCCTCAAGAACCTCAAAACCTGCGTCTTTTAATGTCCACGAAAGCATTTGCCTTATGCTGGCAGAATCGTCAGCAATTAGAATCCTCTTGTTCATTTTGTGCCTTCCTATTTTTTGTTACAGTTAGTCCAAACCATTTTCTTTTCTTTTCTGTTTCAAAGCCAGAAAGCTTTGTAACTTTATATATTTGATGGTCTGCTGGAGGAGCTGATAGGAAAATTTTCTTTTGTCCATTTTGACTGCTTTTACCTAGAGCGAGCAATAATTGGATGAACGAGAGGTCTAATTTGGCAATTTGGGAAATTTCAAGCTCAAATTCATCGCTTGCAGTTAAAGCTTCGTTTAACATAGCGTGCATTTGAGTTGCAAAATGAATTGTTCCTTCACCAGTTAAGGGAAATTTAAGTCTGGCTTTTGGACTTTGCTTACGCTTTTTTTTGCTCTCAACGCTTTTAGAGGACCCAACCTGCTTTTTTGTTTGACCCATTTTTCATCTCTCGCATTTGTCTGCTTTTTTTCTTCTCTTTATCTAGATTTAGTATAACAGATAAAACTTGACTATTGGCAAGTTTTATTTACATTTTAAAGCATTTTTTTGTTTATTTTTATATGTAAATCGCCATTGTTTTGTGTACACCGTTTGCGGTTTGAAATAAATCCTTGCTTTAAAATCTAACATTGTTTCTAAAATAAATTTTGCTAATTAGATAATTTTTTTCTAAGCAAGGTAAAATAGAAAAGATAAAAATCAAAAAATTAAAAATTCTGGAGTCGAAAAAAGTTGACAAATAAGCCATTTCTAAACTCTTACTGGGTTATTCCTGATAAATTTCTTGCTGGCGAATATCCTTATAATCCTGGTGCAAAAGACCCGACCGCAAAGCTTGAATCTTTGATTAAATATGGATTCAACGTTTTTATTGATTTAACTGAGGAAGATGAGCTGGGGCCATATAATAAGGTTTTAAATAGTCTGAATTCGGATGTTGAGCATTGCCGCTTTCCAATTGAGGATAGATCAATTACTGATAATGAATCAATGATGGAAATTCAGGACAAGATAGCCACCAGCCTCGTTAATGATAAGAAAGTTTATGTGCATTGTTATGGAGGAATTGGCAGGACGGGGCTAGTCGTTGGCTGTTGGCTTGCCAACAAACATAAAGATGGCGAATTGGCACTGGAAAAACTAAAAACGTTATGGGATGACAACCCAAAGTCAAAGTGGACAACCTCACCAGAAACAGATGATCAAAAAGAGTTTGTTAGAAATTGGAAGCAGTGCTAATACTGTTTACATAGTTTAAAATATGGAGAAATTTTATGAGAGCTAGAGTTTTTTTCATGGCAATCGCATTTATTATTGCCTTTGCTTTAAATGGTTTTGCCGCAGGTAAAAGCGGATTGATTTCTGCTGAAAATATTTTCAAGAAGCCCGAAAAAGCTAATTTTCAACTATCGCTCGATGGGGATTACCTTTCCTGGCTTGCTCCCTATAAAACCAGGATGAATATTTTTGTCAGAGATCTTAAGAGCGGTAAGGAGAAACGATTAACCTCAATGCTTCATAGGGATATTCCTCACTACTCATGGCTTAATAAAGATGTTATAGGCTTTGTGATGGATAAGAATGGAGATGAAAACTTTAAACTTTATGGAGTCAACATCAATACGGGAAAAGAAACTTGTTTTACTCCTTTCGATGGTGTCAGGGCAGGTTTAGTTGATGATCTGGAAGAAGAGCCGGATCATGTGCTGATAGCAATGAATAAGCGTGATAAAAAAGTCATGGATGTATTTCGGTTGACCCTTTCAACCGGAGAGCTTGAAGAAGTTGCCAGAAATGACGGGACAATTATTGGGTGGTTAACTGATTGGAACGGAAAATTGAGAGGCGCTTTGTCTAAAGTTAATAATCGCGATTTAATCTTATTGCGGGAAGATGAAAAAGCTGACTTTAAGCCCTTCTATATTGCTCCTGAAGGCGATAAATTCAGCTCGGTCATATTTGATTTTGACAATTCAGGATTAATAGTGAAAACCAATTTAAACCGCGATAAAGAGGCGTTTGTGAGGCTTTCAGCGGGGGGGAATGAAATCGAAACTCTTTTTGAGCATCCAGAAGTCGATGCCGGAGCTGTTATAATCTCAAAATACTATAAAAAGATAATGGGTTTTGGCTATTACACTGACAAATTGAAACATAAGATTATTGATAAAGACTTGAAGAAAATTATCAATAGATTGAAAATTCAGAATTTTGGCAAGACTGTTTCATTTCAGGATGCAGATAGAAAATATACCAAACTGCTTTTCTATATTGGTGGAGATACTGATCCAGGGGCGTATTATTTATATGAAAAAGAAAGCCAAAAGTTGACCAAACTTATTGAGACTATGCCGTGGATAGATAAGTCTCTTCTGTGCAAAAGCAAGCCAATTAAGTATTTGAGCAGAGATGGAAAAACATGGCTTAATGGATACTTGACCTTGCCGAAAAATGCTTCTAAAAACAAGGCGCCTTTAATCATTAATCCTCATGGCGGGCCAGCATCTAGAGATGGATGGGGCTTTAATCCTGAAATTCAATTTCTCGCGAACCGTGGATATGCTGTTTTACAGGTTAATTTCCGTGGCTCTACCGGGTATGGAAAATATTTTCAGGATCTTGGTATTAAACAGTGGGGAAAAGGATACATGCAGCATGATTTGTCCGACGGTGTGAATTGGGCTATCAACCAGGGAATAGCAAAGCAGGATAAAATTGCGATTTACGGCGGATCGTATGGCGGATACGCAGCTCTTGCTGGTATGACTTTTACTCCAGAACTCTATGCGTGCGGCGTCAGCTATGTCGGCCCCTCTAATCTTTTAACCTTGTTAAATTCAATTCCACCTTACTGGAAGCCAATAGTGAAAGACCTCTACAGGAGAGTCGGTGATCCGGTTAAAGACAAGGAATTTTTGAAATCAATTTCTCCGCTTTTTTCTGTGGATAATATAACCAGGCCTCTCTTTGTTGTTCAAGGAGCGCAAGACCCGCGCGTTAAAAAACAGGAGTCTGATCAAATCGTTTCTGCTATGAAGAAGAAAGGGTTAGAGGTTTATTACATGGTTAAAGAAAATGAAGGACATGGATTTAGAAATCAGGAAAATCAGATAGAGTTTTACAAAAGCCTTGAAGCTTTTCTGGGAAAATATCTTGGCGGAAAATCCTTGTCTGATCAATCGAATATTTCAAAGTTTAGACAGTAATATTAAGCCTTTAAAGCAGTCTCCTGAATAATTTTTTTTGAAGGGAGACTGCTTTTTTGTACATAAAAAAATAAAGTTGCTGGTAAAATTGCAATAAATTGAATAATATTAAAAGTAGGCAAACAAATTACTACAAGGATTAGAAACTTTGCACCAGAATAAAAAAGCAAATATCTTAGTGTTTCGTCCTGATAGACTTTATACCCAAAGAAAATAGGTAAAATATGACAACATATATTGGAATTGGCGAATATGCTGTGTCAGGCCAACCTGGTGAGGTTCTTAGAACTTTAGCTTTGGGTCCATGCGTTGGAGTAGTTGTTTTTTCCAAAAAAATTAGCGTTGTTGGTTTATTGCATGTCCAATTACCAGAAAGTTCCATAAACTTGGATCTAGCGGCAAAAAGGCCTGCTGTCTTCGCAGACACTGGAATCCCTTTATTCTTATCTGAGTTTGCCAAATTTGGCTGCCGACCTGCTGAGCTAATGGTTAAACTGGTAGGGGGAGCTCAGGTAATGGACTCTAAAAACACCTTTAACATTGGAAAAAGAAACTATCTGGCTGTGAAAAAAATACTTTGGGCCAATCGCCTTTGGCCACTAAAAGAAGAGATCGGTGGAACAATTAGTCGATCGGTTACCATTGAAGTAGGCAAAACGGATGTAACTATTTCCACCCCCGGAATAGAAGAACGGATTATTTGAGGTGAACTTTTTATGATTAACGGAGAAGAGTTATGATACATACGGTACTTATCGCCGACGATTCTGCTACAGCCCGTATGATTACTCAACGCTGCCTTGAGATGCTAGGACTGGAAAGCAAGTTTTTGCACGCAAAAGATGGCAGAGAAGCTCTGGAAATCCTAAGGGCGGGTGGAGTAGATTTGCTTATTACAGACATGGTTATGCCCGAAATGGACGGAAAGGCTTTGTTGAAAAGTGTTAAAAGCAGTCCAAAGCTGAATCATATTCCTGTTTTTGTTATTACTTCTTTAGCTAATCCAGCATTAGAAAGCGAAATGGAACAAATTGGGGTTGACCATGTTATTTATAAGCCAGTGTCTCCTCCAAAATTAATGATGGCTCTGGAAGCCGTAATGGGAGGGTAATTATGATTTCTCCTAACCCGGGAACTCCTGAAGCTATCATTTATGAAGCTTTGGTAGAGACTTTTGAAAATCTGGTTTTTGAAGAAGTTATTTTAGAAGAGGTTGCTCAAAACAAGCTTCCAGAAAGCGCCAATGGATGCTTGATTGCAAAAATGGATTTGTCTGACCCCCCCATGGGAACAGTTATTCTGGCAATCCGGACTGATCTTATGATTCGCTTTTGTGAAGCGATATTTGGAATGGTTGAAGAAGAAATGCCTGATTTGCAGCAGATGGAAGATAGCCTTGGGGAGCTTTTAAACACCATTTGCGGACGAATGCTGGCAATGAAGCTGCCTGATGACCAAACTTATAATCTTGGTTTACCCAAATTGTCAAAAGATGAAGAACTAAAATTTGAAGGAGAGTTCAGGTCTGTAAATTGCATGATAGGGGACAATATGGTTTTCATGTTGGTTCCAGAGGTGTTTTGGTTGTAGAAAAATATTGAGTTAAGGATGGTTAAGATGGATTCAAAAGTTGCCAATCAATTTATTCTAGCCGCAATTAGCGTTTTCAAAAAAGTCGGAAATGTTGAGCTTAAAAGAGAAGGACTTGAATATTTCCCACGAGGACTGAAACTTAATGCTGGTATTGCCACCATTCTTGGTATCACAGGAGACTTTAAAGGACAATTTGTCATTACCCTGAATGAAGACACCGCTTGTCAGGTTGCTTCAGCTATTTTAATGGGGATTCCTGTTCCAAAATATGATGAAGTCGCAGAAAGCGGCGTTTGTGAGCTTGGCAACATGATCGGAGGAGAGGTAAGCACTCTTCTGCACGAAAATGGGTATGTTTGTGATATAACCGTTCCTTCAATTGCCAGAGGAAAAGAGATGGAGATCTCATTCTACCCCACCGCCCCAATGTTTCTTATCAAGTTTTCGTGCGATTGGGGTCCAATTGAACTTATTTTGAAGGTTGATTCGTCAAAATCGAAATCTTAATTATCTTTTTGTATGAGAAGTTTTTCGTTTCCCAAGCTAGCTTTTGTTTCCTAGCCTAAACTAATAGACTTGGTAAATAACTGAGGAAAGAAGTCTGTCTATGTATAAAGATATGGAGCTTGAGTTTTTACAAGTTTTCGTTGGAGAAAGCCGCGAGCTAATCGAAGAGGTGGAACCTCAGCTTATTGAATTACATCAGGAAGCCGCTTTAACTGGTGAACTTGATGTTGCAACGATTAATGCCATTTTTAGACTTTTCCATTCGATGAAAGGGAGTGCGGCAAGTTTAGGATTAAATAATATTGCCTCTCTGACTCATAAAGCAGAAACCCTCCTCGATCTATTTAGAGAAGGAAAAGCTGAGTTAAAATCTGAACATGTTGATTTGCTGCTTCGTACACTTGATCTAGCTAATGTGTATCTCGGCCTGGTAGAAGAGCAGCATAACGACAAAGGCAGAGAAGATGAGAGGGCATTCCTGGAAGAAGAACTTTCTTCTGCAATCGATAAAGCCACTGGTGGTGCTAAAGGAAAAGCTAAGGCCAAGGCCAAGGCAAAAGCTGCCACCAAAGCAAAGTTGGCAAAATCAATGTCCGACAAAAATGATAAAGAAAAGATTGAAGAAGAGCCTGAAGAACCAGAAAAAATTGATGAGCCAGAAGAAGATAAATTAAGCTTCGATACGGGCAAGGTTATTGATCAATCTGATGCCGGATTGATTAATCAATTTGTTGAGGAAGCAGTTGATTTTCTGGACAGCTCAGAAGGTATTCTCCTGGAGATGGAAAAAGACCCTGTTGAGAACTCTCCGCAGATGAGAGAACTTTTCAGAGGTTTTCACAGTTTTAAAGGAAATTGTGGATTTTTAGGGTTTGCAGATCTTGGCAGCTTGAGTCATAAGGCAGAAACCGTATTTGAAACCTTCTTTGATAATGGCGTTTCCCCTCTGCCTGAACATATTATGACCTTTTTAATCATAGTGGACTGCCTCAGGCAGGGCATTAATGATGTTGCTGGTGGTGGAAAGGGTGCTATCGAAGGCTTGCAGTCAATGGAAGATTTGTTGGCCAAGATGACTTCAGATGTAACGGATGCGAAAGATGCTCCGAAAAAGATTGGCCAGATATTGGTCGATGAAGGCGCTGTGACAAAAGATCAGCTCCGGGAAGCCCTTGAAAAACAAAATTCGGCTCTGGGCGACGTGCTTGTTGACATGGGCGCAACGGACAAGGGAGCGGTCGAAAAGGCTCTTAAAAAGCAGACAGAACAGTCGGCGGCAACAACCAGCATTAGTAAATCAATTAAAAGATCTGATATTAGAGTGGATCTGAATAAACTGGATAAGCTTGTAAACCTTGTAGGCGAACTCGTTATTGCTGAAACCATGGTTACCAAAAACCCGGATTTGAAAAATCTCACATTGGAAAACTTTGATAAAGCGGTCCACCATCTACGCCGTGTCACCAGTGAGTTGCAGGATGTTGCAATGAGCGTCAGAATGATTCCACTTACCATGACCTTCCAGAAGCTTGTAAGGGTAGTTCATGACCTGGCGAGAAAATCGAACAAAAAAGTAAAATTGAACCTTGTGGGCGAGGAAACTGAAGTCGATAAGACAATGACTGAACAGATTGCCGATCCTTTGCTTCATATGGTTAGAAACTCTGTAGATCACGGTTTTGAGTCTACTGAGGAAAGAATTCGATTAGGGAAACCTGAAACAGGAAAACTTACCATCGAAGCTAGATATGAGGGCGGAGAGGTTTGGATCGTTGTTTCAGATGATGGAAAGGGTATTGACCGTGAAGTAATTCTCAAGAAGGCTATTGAGAAAGGCTTGGTAAATCCCAATGATGCTGCTGCCATGGAAGACGAAGACGTCTTCAATCTGATATTTGAACCAGGTTTTTCGACCTCTCAAACAGTGTCTGAGGTTTCTGGACGCGGCGTTGGTATGGACGTTGTTAAGAAAAATATTGAAAAGCTTAAAGGCAGGATTCTGGTTAGAAGTAAATTGGGTTTTGGAACCTCAATCTATCTTCAGATTCCTTTGACTCTTGCTATTATTGATGGAATGCTGGTCAGAGTGGGAGATTCTAGATATACAATTCCTCTGTTATCCATTAGGGAATCAATTCAACCCCAAACTTCATGGATTACCACTACTCCAGATCAGAATGAAATTGTAAGAATCAGGGAAGAACTTATTCCTGTTATAAGGCTGCATAGTCTACATGGAAAGAAGCCTCAATTTGAAAATTTGCACGAAGGTATTCTTGTTATTGTAGAGGATAGAGGTAAAAAAGCAGCTATTTTCCTTGATGAGATTCTTGGTCAACAACAGACAGTAATTAAAGGGCTCTCCGGGTATCTTTCGTCGGTTAAGGGAATATCTGGCTGCACCATTCTTGGAGATGGAGCGGTTAGTTTAATTCTGGATATAGGTGGCCTTGTTGATAAGGCTGGCGGACAAAAGAAGCTAGGCTCTGAAAGGGAGGTTTAAGGTGTCCGAATCTCAAAGAAAGAATACTGAAGATGATTTCGATTTCATTGATGAAGAAAATGAAGATACTCAAGAGGGAAGATATCTATCTTTCCGCATAGCTAAAGAAGAATACGCTATAGAGATTCGTCATGTGACAGAGATTGTTGGAATTCAGAAGATAACTGAAGTTCCCGATATGCCTAAGTATGTTAAGGGAGTTATAAACCTTAGGGGTAGTGTTATTCCTGTTGTGGATGTAAGACTCCGGTTCAACATGGAACCTGAAGATTATGATGATAGAACATGTTTGATTGTTGTGAACGTAAATGATTCACCAATTGGACTTGTTGTTGATGCTGTAAAAGAGGTTATTTCTATCGCTCCAGAGCAGATATCACCTGCTCCTCAGGTTTCAAAAGGTGATGTATCGCGTTACATTAAAGGAATTGCTAGATTTGCAGAAGAAGTGATTATCCTGCTTGCGATGGATAAATTGCTGTATGACGAAAAACTCCATGGTTTTTCGGAAAATCAATAAGACAGATAAGCTATAAGTTGTCCTAACACTGGTCTAGAGAATTTTTCGTAATTCACTTTCTTGGAAATTTTTTTGAAAGGAAAGGCAAAGATTATGGGATTTAGGAACATTTGGCAAAACTTGTCGTTGAAGTGGAAACTGGTGATTTTGAGCATTTTTTGTATTGCTCTCATGGGCATTCCCCAGGTTCTTGTGTTCATGGACGCTACTCAAACAATTCAGGGTGTTACAGAGAAGTCTATGATGAGCAAAGCTGAGGACGAAACCAAGCGTGTTGCAGAAGGCATTTACAACATGGTTTTGACCCAGGATAAGATTTTAAGAATCAAGTTGAAATCTGACCTGGAAACAGCGAGGGATATCTTAAAAAGAGCTGGAGATGTTTCGCTTAGTTCTGAGCAGGTTTCCTGGCGGGCAATAAACCAATTTAGCAAAAATGAGCAGGCAATTAGTTTGCCGAAAATGTTTGTTGGTGAAACTTGGCTTGGTCAGGTTTCTGACCCCGATGAAAAAGCATCCATTGTTGACAAGGTTCAATCACTGGTTGGAGGAACTTGCACAATTTTCCAGAGGATGAATTCTCAGGGAGACATGCTTCGTGTAGCTACAAATGTAATCGCAGGCTCAGGCAAAAGAGCTATTGGGACTTATATTCCTGCTACAAACCCTGATGGAAAGGCAAATCCGGTTGTTTCAGCAGTTTTACGTGGAGATACCTTTGTAGGGAAGGCTTTTGTCGTTGATAAGTGGTATTTGACAGCTTATGAGCCATTAAAAGATTATTCTGGTAAAACTGTCGGTATTCTTTACGTTGGTATCCCGATGGAAATGGTCAAAGACCTTCGTGAAGCTATTTTAAAGCTTAAAGTTGGTAAGACTGGATATGCTTTTGTATTCGGAAGTCAGGGAGACCAGTGGTGTAAAAGTATTGTTCACCCCAAATCTGGAACCGGAAAGGATTTTTCCCAGGCAAAGAGTGATGATGGCAGATTTATTATTCAGGAGATTGTAAAAGCAGGTCTTTCAACCAAGAACGGTGAAGCTGTGATTATAAATTACCCCTGGAAAAACCCAGGAGAAACCAAGCCAAGGATGAAGATTGCCGCAATTACCTATTATCCTGAATGGGATTGGGTTATCGGTATTGGAACATATCACGACGAATTTCTTGATTCTCTTAACCCAATTAATGCTGCCTTTGCTAATGCACAAAATAAGCAGAACTTTATTACTCTAATAGCTTTGCTTGTTATTTGTTTTGTTGCATGGATATTAGCCACTGGAATTTCTGGCCCGGTTTTGAATAGTGTTAAAATGCTAAATGCTGTTGCCAGAGAAGGTGATGTTTCCATTCGAGTTCCAGAAGAAGATCTGAAAAGGAAAGATGAGGTCGGGCAACTTTGCCAGGGCCTTAATCTATTAATTCGACAACAGAGTGATCAGGCAAAAATGGCTAAGAAACTGGCTCTCGGTGATTGGAACCAGAATGTGGAAGTCAGGTCTGAGAAAGATGAACTTTGCCAGGCTTTGCAGTTAATGGTTGAGCAGGTGAATGAAGCCCTTTCTGGAGTAAGAACCGCTGCTGATGAAGTGGATTCTGGGTCTAGTCAGATATCTGATGCCAGCCAATCACTTTCACAGGGTGCTACAGAATCAGCTGCTTCCTTACAGGAAATTAGTAGCTCAATGACAGAAATTGGTAGTCAGACTAAGGCAAATGCTGAAAATGCTACTCAAGCAAATGTTTTGGCCACACAAACTCGAACCGCTGCCGAAACTGGTAACCAGAGAATGACGGCTATGATGGCTGCAATGGGTGATATCCAGGATTCCAGTAAGCAGATCGCTAAAATTATTAAGGTAATTGATGATATCGCTTTCCAGACAAATCTACTTGCTTTGAATGCTGCCGTAGAGGCAGCCAGAGCAGGAAGACATGGTAAAGGTTTCGCCGTTGTTGCTGATGAAGTTCGAAACCTCGCTGGAAGAAGTGCTAAGGCTGCCAAAGAGACTTCTGAAATGATTGAGAATTCCATTGGCAAGGTAGATGCCGGTACTGAAATTGCTCAAGCCACTGAAAAGGCTCTTGAAGAAATTGTTGGTAGTTCTGTAAAAGTTGCGGACCTTGTTGGTGAAATCGCAGCCGCAAGTAATGAACAGGCCCAGGGAATAGCTCAGATCGGACAAGGACTTGAGCAGATTGATAAAGTTACTCAACAAAACACTGCCAGTGCAGAAGAAACTGCCGCAGCAGCTGAAGAATTATCAAGTCAGGCTCGAGAGCTTAGTGGCTTGCTGGTAAAATTTAAACTAAAAGATGATTATTCACCATTGGCAATGTCAGCTATGCCAGCCCCTCCTGTTGCAAAAAATAAGCGACCTGCTCAAAACAGACCGGCCCAGAGAAGAAACGATGATCAAAATTATCCAAATTCAGGGATGACAATTGAGTCTGTAAAGAATAAAATGTTGAAACCCTCTGATGTCATAGCTTTAGATGATGATGAGTTTGGTAAATACTAGTAGGAGTTACTTCAGTGGCGCTAGAGGTCTCTCAAGGATTGTATCTTAAACCAGGTCATGTTTGCATGCCAGATGAGCCGGTAAGGCTTTGGACAGTTACCGGTTCTGGTGTTGTTATGACGATCTTTGATAGAAAGAGAAAGTTCGGTGGTATGGCTCATTATTTACTTGCTGAAGATGAGTCATCCCCGAATTCCTCTCCTATTTACGCTAAAGGAGCAATACTTGGACTTTTAAAGTTTTTCCGCGAAAATGGTTCAAGTTTTGGAGACCTTATCGCATCAATTTATGGAGCAGCATGTAATCCAAAAGCTCCTGGCTATATTGAAGATCTTCATAAGTGCAACGTTCAAGCTTGCAGTAAAATTTTGGCTAAACTCAAAATTGACTTGGCAGGCTGCGACGTTGGAGGGCACTGGGGAAGGAAGATAGCTTTTGAATCTCATACTGGTGAGTGCGTTGTTGTAAAGACCGAAAAAATCCGAAGTGAGGACTGGTATCCAGTAGCTAAATGATATTAAAAGATAGCGAATTTAACGAAATTAAGGATTTGCTTTACGATAGATTTGGAATTGCACTTGCAGATCATAAGAAGAACCTTGTGATTGGTCGCTTGAGAAAGCTGGTTTCTCAAAGAGGCTTCTCTTCTTATGCCGAATTCATTGAATCTGTAAAAAAAGACAAATCAGGCAGCAGTTTATCCGAGCTGATCGATAAAATGTCTACAAATCATACTTTCTTTTTTCGTGAGGCAGAACACTTTAAGGTTTTTAAAGAAACTGCTTTACCTGAAATTGTTGCGGACTTAGAGCAAAAACGCTCAAAAGATCTTAGAATATGGTGTGCCGCAGCTTCTACAGGAGAGGAGCCATACTCCATCTTAATGACAATGATGGAGTATTTCAAAACTTCTTATGTAAGTTGGGATGCCGGGCTTTTGGCTACAGATATTTCCAGCCGGGTATTAGCAAATGCGGAAGCAGGTATTTATCCTTCGGACAGCGTTATGAATATTCCAGCTGAAATGCGCAGAAAGTATCTTAAACAAATTGATTCAGAGAGCTGGGAGTTTCTTGCAAAAGTCAGACGGGAAATAACCTTTAGAAGGTTTAACCTTATGAATACTTCTTTCCCTTTTAAAAAGCAGTTCCATGTTATTTTTTGCCGAAATGTTATGATTTACTTTGATAAACCAACTCGCCATAGTCTTGTGCAAAGAATGTATGACGCTACGGCGCCAGGGGGATATTTATTTATTGGTCATTCTGAATCTATCAGGGCTCATGATTGTCCATACGAATATGTTCAGCCGGCTGTTTTTAGAAAAAGGAAGGTTTGATGGGAAAAGTCATTAGAGTACTTGTTGTTGACGATTCCGCGCTGATAAGAACTATTTTGTCTCGCGGATTGAATGCAGATAGCAATATTGAGGTTGTTGGTACGGCAGCTGATCCATATATTGCTCGTGATAAAATTGTTGAATTAAAGCCAGATGTAATGACTCTTGATGTGGAAATGCCGAGAATGGATGGCTTGGAGTTTCTACGAAAACTGATGGTTCAGTATCCTATTCCAGTGGTTATGGTTAGTGCTCTCACAGAACGTGGGAAAAGAATTACTATAGAAGCTCTTGAAGCAGGTGCTGTTGATTTTGTAACCAAGCCTAAAGCTGATGTTCAGCGTGGATTAGAAGACATGATGCGAGAGTTGCAGACAAAAGTTAAACTTGCATCTACTGCTAATGTTTCCCATTGGAAAACCAAAAAGGTTCCCAGATCCAAGATTGTTCCATCTTCAAAAGCGCTGGCAGAAACGACAGATAAAATAATTGTTATAGGCGCATCTGCAGGTGGAACTGAAGCAATAAAAGAAGTGATCACTCTTTTTCCGATTAACTCCCCAGGTGTGGTTATTGTTCAGCATATGCCAGCGGGATTCACTCAAATGTTTGCAGAAAGATTAAATTCTCTTTGTGATATGACTGTTAAAGAGGCTGCCGATGGTGATAGAATTATGCCAGGACAAATTCTTCTTGCTCCAGGTGGCAATCATATGCAAGTTGTTCGTTCTGGTGGTGTTTACAGAGTTAAAGTGGGCCCGGGAGAAAATGTTTGTGGCCATTGCCCTTCTGTTGAGGTTCTTATGAAATCAGCTGCTGAAGCAGCAGGATCAAATGCTGTTGGAGTCATGCTTACAGGCATGGGAAGTGATGGAGCAGGTGGAATGAAGGCGATGCATGACGCTGGAGCCCCTACGATAGCTCAAAATGAAGAAACCTGTGTGGTTTTTGGTATGCCAAAAATGGCAATTAAAGCGGGCGGCGTTGATTTTGTTATGCCGCTGGGTGACATAGCCCAAAAAGTTTTTACATTACTATCTTAAAATCTGGAAAGTGAGAAACCGGAAAATGAGAAAAATTTTGATTGTTGATGATGATAGGGCAACCAGGCTTGCAATAAAAAAGATGGTTGAAGTTATAGGTTTTGATGTTTTGCAGTCACCAGACGGTGAACATGCATTAGAGACATTAAAAACTGAAGACAATATAGCCCTGGTTATCGCTGATATGGTAATGCCTAAAAGAGACGGGCGTTGGCTGATTAAAAGCATGCAGGAAGATGAAATATTGAAAAACATGCCCGTAATCATCATTTCTTCCGTCTTTGGGGTAAAGGATATAGCTGATTTGTTGGAATCTGGGGCTCGCGCTTTTGTCGCAAAACCTGCAAATCCCGATGAAATACATGAATATGTAACCAGGTATGCATAAATTCGATTTAAAATAACTGCAGCCTTTGACGATTGGTTTTAAAAGTTGTATCATGAAAATTCGGTTTATACTGCCGAGCGTGAATTATTGGAAGTGAGGTTAGGATACCGTGGCAAAAAGAGTACTAATTGTAGATGATGCGTCAATTATGCGTTTAATGCTTAAGCATCTTTTTGAAAATAATGGATATGAAATTGCAGCTGAAGCCGAAAATGGTATTCAGGCGGTACAGATGTACCAGACCCACAAGCCCGACATTGTTACAATGGATATAACAATGCCGGATATGGATGGAATTACAGCAGTTAAGAAGATTCTTGCAATTGACCCGGATGCTAAGATTGTAATGTGTTCAGCAATGGGACAGATTGATAAGGTTAAGGCAGCTGTTTTGGCAGGAGCCAAAAGCTTTCTTGTTAAACCGCTCCAACCAGACAGAGTTTTGGGAACGGTTAAGCAGGTCCTTGGCGAATAATTAGTAAACCTAAAAAACAAAAGCCCCCGAGTAATGAAATATTACATGGGGGCTTTTGTTTTTTTAGTTTTTTAAGATTTTGCTTTCGGAAGCTCGATTTTTGATGGTTTATTGCTAAATGGTTTAAATAGAATAATCACTCTACCGATCATTCTGACTAAAGATGCATTTGTTCCTTTTATAAGAACATCCAGAATTTCTTCTTTTTCTACGGCACAGGATTCAAGAATCTTTATTTTTACCAGTTCGTGCGAATCCAGGGCTTCTGAGACGCCCTTTACTATTTTGGAATCCAGACCATTTTTTCCTATTCTGATGACCGGGTCTAATTTATTTGCTAAAGCTTCAAGGTGTTTTCTTTGGTTTGAACTAAGTTTCAAGCTTATTTCTCCTGTTGTTGTTTTTCAAAGGAATCATATCTCAGAGTGTCAATCAATACAAGTCGGAGAGATTATAATTTTCCTACTATTTCAAGTATTTCATCTGGTGAGTTGACCTGAAAAGCATTGATGCCAACCTTTTTTGCAGCTTCAATATTTTCTATACTGTCGTCAAAAAAGAAAATCTGCTGGGCTTTTACATTAAGCTTTTCAATGACTTTGTTGTAGATTTCTAAATCTGGTTTCATTGCTTTAAGTTCATATGAAAAGAAAATATGCTCAAATTTGTTCAAAATTTGTGAATAGGTTTTCAGGTGGTCTATGTGAGCTTTATTGGTATTTGAAAGTAGAGCAAGAGTCCCAAAGCTTTTTAGTTTATCTAAAATTTGTGGACAATTGTCTTTTTCTGGCCCGAGAATGTTTAGGAAGTCTTCTTTGAGGTCTTTTTCTGAGGTTTTTAAGCCTGTTTCAAGTAATAACTCTTTCAAAAACGTTTCAAGATTGATTTGGCCGCATTCAAAACTGTTTGCGCTTTTGAGAGCTCCCCATTTTTTCTTTAGTAATGATGGATTGTTTTCCGGGAAAAAGATCTTTTTTGCTTTTTCAAGCCAGTTTAAATTGATTAAAACCCCACCGAGGTCGCAAAGAATTACTTTCATTTTCTAATTTCCTGGCACTCCACATTATCTTCTTTTATGATTTGTGCATCTTCAAACTTTTCGTTTCTATGTTCAATTTTATGCTTTTCCATTTCCTTAAATGCCATCCAAATAAGGGTGGGGACAATTATTAAATCGTCAAGATACCCAATTACAGGTATGAAATCAGGTATCAAGTCTATTGGAGAGAGAAAATACAGCAAAGCAGCCAGAAGAAGGAGTCTTACTTTTAATGGAGTTTCATTGCTGAATGCCATATCCAGAAATTGTTTGGCTTCGTTGATAAATTGGTCTAAAGTTTTCATAGAAGAATTATTACAGAGGTAACAAAAATGCACAAGCTTGAAAAAGAGGTTTTCGTTTCTCAGTTAGAAGATTTTGTTGAAACCAGGCAGAAGTATGAAGAGTTGGCAATCGAAATGGGTTATCAACTTTTTGAACAGATTGTTCCAGAAGATTGTAAGGTCTGTATTGATGCTTGCTTTAATGATTTGGTAAAAGACGACCAGGCTATCTTGTTAAAAGGACTTCATGAATTTCAAAAAGAGCACTTTTTGCCTGAAACTCCAAAAGAACACGGGCCTGAGGTTAGAGTTGTTGATTTGTTTGTAATGGCGGTGAAGGATTTTGCCTATTACAAATGGATTGATGAATGATAATTCCTACCCATGACAGAACTGTTTAAATAGAAAAGCCCGCTTATTTGGCGGGCTTTTCTATTGAGGTTTTGGATTTAAAGGAGCGTTATGTCTTGTTTTTCACACTCTAGTTCCACTGACTCTGGCCAGACGCTTACTTGAACTTCTCCTATATGCCTTTTTTGCAACAGGAGCATGCAAAGTCTTGATTGTCCTATTCCTCCACCTATTGAAAATGGCATTTCTCCCCCAAGTAGGCTCTGATGCCATGAAAGCTTGCTTCTATCTGTGCATCCTCTTATTTCTAACTGCTTGAGAAGGGCTTTTTTATCAACTCTGATTCCCATGGATGAAACCTCAAAAGATGCATCAGTTGCTGGATTATAAACAAGAATGTCACCGTTTAAGCCTGCAGTTCTTTCAGAAGTCGGGGTTGTCCAGTCGTCATAGTCAGGGGCTCTGCCATCGTGAATTTCACCGTTTCCAAGATAGCCTCCGATTCCTATTAAAAATACTGCTCCAAGCTCTTTGCAGATAGCGTCTTCCCTTTCCTTTGGAGTTTTGTCAGGGTATTTTTCCAGTAAATCTTCAGTGTGAATAAAATGAATGGTTTCTGGAAGAAAAGGAACTAAATCATATTTGCTGGAGATAAATTTTTCTGAACCAACGAGAGTTGCATAGATTGTAGTAACAGTAGATTTAAGAAAATCCAGGCAGCGATCCTTTTCATCTATGGCTTTTTCCCAGTCCCATTGGTCTACATAAACAGAATGAATAGAAGTTGAAATGGTAGGTTCATCGGGCCTTAAAGCATTCATATCCGTATAAAGGCCTTCTCCTTTTGGAATTTTGTATCTGGCTAATGCAAGCCTTTTCCATTTGGCCAAAGAATGAACAATCTGATATTCAGCTCCACCTTTGGCCAAAATTTTGAATGAAACTGGTTTTTCGACTCCATTTAAGTCATCCTGAATTCCTGATGAAGCTTCAACAAACATTGGGGCTGAAACTCTATGAAGACTAAGGCTTTCGGCAAGGTTGTCCTCAAAATGCCTTTTAAGATCCAAAATGGCTTTTTCTGTTTGAAGAAGAGAAAGTTTTGCGGAAGTTTTTAACATCTGTTACTCCTGAAATGAATGTATTAGTATCTTCGCATAAAAACTACGTAAACATTAATATAAATTCAATGATAAAAGCGTCAAATTATTGAATTGTTAAAAAATGAGCTGTAAAATTAGACAAATATCAAAAATAGGTGAATAAAATGTCTCCAGATTGCGAAATTGACAATATTGATAGAGAAATACTTAAAGAGCTGCGTGAAGATTCCAGAGTTTCATTTCAGGAAATTGCCAGGAAGCTTGGGGTTTCTGGTGGGACAGTGCATGTTCGCGTGAATAAATTGCGAAAAGCAGGAGTGATTAAGGGATCAAGATTGCTTTTGGATCCTGGACTACTTGGTTTTGATATTTGCGTATTCATTGGCTTGAATTTACACAAAGCCGGAGATCATATAAGGGTTGTTGAGAAGCTGAAAAAAATGCCTGAAGTGGTTGAAGCTCATTTTACAACTGGCACTTATAGCTTGTTTATTAAGGTTTATGTGAGCAGTACAGCTGGATTGCATCGATTTCTAGTGGAAAAGCTGCAATCAATTAAAGAAATCCAATCCACAGAAACCCTCGTTTCACTAGATATGCCAATTGATCGGGCGCTAGACGTGCAAAAGCGGGACTAGATCTTTATTCATAACCATAACTGAAATTTTAACCCTGGCTGTTTTTGTGCAAATCAAAGATTGGATTTGCACCATTTTTATATTAAAAATCAATTTTAAGAATCTTCTAAATCCTCTTCTGGATTGCTTTTTGCCGCAAATAAAAAATTAAGAGAAATAATTCACAAAATGTCTTGACGTACAATTCAAATATGACTATATTTAAATCAAGAAAGATTTATCGATAAAAAATTATTGATAAAAAATTCACAAGCAGAGAATTGGTTTCCGATAAGCTTTTAGAAACAAAAGTTTAACTTTGAACTTAAGTTTAAAAAACGGATAAAGAGTTTTTAATCAGGAAAAAGGAAATAATGATGAGCAAATCTCAAAAGAAGGAGACAGAAGTAATGGAAAAGAAAGTTTGGAGCGTTCCAGAGCCTACCCTCAGGCGACTTCCTCTTTACTATCACTACCTTAAAAACCTTCTTAAAAGAGGGCGAGAAGTTGTTTCCTGCACTCATATCGGCAATGACTTAAACCTTGAACCACCACAAATACGTAAAGATCTGGCATATACAGGAATTCGCGGTTTGCCAAAAGTTGGCTATCACGTGCCAGTTCTGGTTGAGAGAATTGAAAATTTCTTTGGTTGGAATAATTCATGTGAAGCTTTTCTTGTTGGGGTAGGTCATCTTGGTCAGGCTTTGTTGGGCTACGAAGGATTTGACCACTATGGTTTCAAAATTGTTGCTGCTTTTGACAGTGACAAGGAAAAGATTGGAAGCACAGTTAATGAAATAAAGGTGCTGGATATTGAAAAGTTAACAAACCTCAGCTTGAGAATGAATGTAAAGCTAGGCGTAATCGCGACTCCAATCCAGTTTGCGCAGGATGTTGCGGATAAGATGATAGAAGGCGGAATTATAGGAATTTGGAACTTTGCACCAACGGCGCTGCAGGTTCCAGAAGGAATCATAGTTCAGAACGAAAATATCGCTTCTGGACTGGCCGTACTGTCTAAGAAACTACAATTGCTAATGAAAAATGAACCCTTAAAATCACAGGAGGTTGTCAAATGACAGTGGAATCTGGCAGCATGATGAGAAAATTTGAAAAGGTCTGTGAAATTCTTGAACGTTACGAATGTGACGAATCAAAACTTATTCCAATTTTACAGGCAGTCCAGGAAGAGTATCGATATCTACCTGAAGAAGTTATGACCTATGTGGCTACTTCTTTAAGAATCCCCCCTGCACAAGTGTTTGGCGTTGCCACCTTCTATTCACACTTCGCTCTTTCTCCAAAGGGAAAATACGTTATCAAGATATGTGATGGAACTGCGTGTCATGTTAAAAAGTCTATTCCAATATTGGAAGCACTTATGAAGAGGTTAAATCTTACTTTTGACAAAATGACCACTGAAGACATGATGTTTACAATTGAAACCGTTTCCTGTCTTGGTGCCTGTGGCCTTGCCCCGGTTTTGGTTATTAATGAAGAAGTTCATGGACTTATGACTCCAGAGTCCTCTGTGGCTTTAATTGATGAGCTTGTAAGTAAGGAGGAAGCCAAATGACAAACAGCAATATAGACCTTAAAGAAATTAAGAAAATTTACGAAGAAAACGAAATAGAAAGACGCGTTGTTGTTTGCGCTGGCACAGCATGTGTAGCTAACGGAGCCCTTTCTTTAATAGACGAGCTTGTGAAAAAAATCACTGAAGCAGGAATTAAAGTAAAAGTTGAAGCACACAAGCACGAAGAACATGATCTACGCCTTTCAAAAAGTGGCTGTCACGGCTTCTGCCAGATGGGACCACTTGTAACAATAATGCCTGAAAACATTCTTTACACCAAAGCTAAAGCTTCAGACGCTGAAGAAATCGTCAAGGAAACTTTGATTGGTGGCAGAATCGTTGAAAGATTACTTTTTAAAGATCCAAACACTGGTAAAACTGCAAAAGGCAGCGAAGAAATAAATTTTTACAATCGGCAGAAAAGAACTGTTTTAAGCGAATGCGGACACATTGATCCTGAAGATATTAATGAATACATTGCTCATGGCGGCTATGAAGGTGCAAGAAGATCTTATGTAGATCTTAAAGCTGAGACCGTATGCGAAGAAATGATTGCTTCTGGCCTTAGAGGCCGTGGCGGCGGAGGATTCCCTACTGGAAAAAAATGGGACCTCACAAGAGTTCAGCCTGCTGGCAAAAAATATGTTATCTGTAATGCTGATGAGGGTGATCCTGGAGCGTTCATGGATAGAAGTGTTATGGAAGGAAACCCACATGCCGTAATCGAAGGTATGATGATTGCTTCCAGAGCTATTGGTGGAAATGAAGGCGTAATATATGTTCGTGCTGAGTATCCGCTGGCAGTTGCGAGAGTTAAAAAAGCTGTTGCTGAAGCTGAAAAACTGGGACTTCTTGGAGATAACATTTTTGGTTCCGGTTTATCCTTCAAAATTAGTGTAATGGAAGGCGCGGGCGCTTTTGTTTGCGGCGAAGAAACTGCGCTGATGGCTTCTGTTGAAGGTAAACGCGGGATGCCGATGCCTAAACCTCCATTTCCAGCAGAAAGTGGCTTGTTTGGTAAGCCAACTGTAATCAACAACGTTGAAACTCTTGCTTGTGTTCCTCTTATCATGAGAAAAGGCGCAGCCTGGTTCAGAGAAAGCGGAACAGCAGGTTCTCCCGGAACAAAAACATTTGCTCTCACCGGACATGTTGCAAATACAGGTTTGATAGAAGTGCCATTTGGAACTCCTGTAAGAGAAATTATTTTTAACATCGGCGGCGGAGTAACTGATGATCGCGGCAACCTTATGCCTGACGGATTTAAAGCTGTTCAAATTGGTGGTCCATCAGGTGGATGCTTGATCGAAGATCATCTTGATTTGCCTCTTGATTTTGACTCTCTAAAAAGCGTTGGCGCAATGGTTGGTTCTGGTGGCCTTGTTGTTATGAATAAGGATACTTGCATGGTTTCTATTGCTAGATTTTTCATGCAGTTTACTCAGAATGAGTCCTGCGGAAAATGTGTCCTTTGCCGTGAAGGAACCAAACAGATGTTGGTTATGCTGGATGACATCATGGAAGGCAACGCAGACGAAACTACCCTTGATAATCTGGAAAGACTTGCAAAAGCAGTTGCCAAAGGTTCTCTTTGTGGCCTGGGTAAAACCGCTCCAAGTCCTGTGCTTTCAACTTTGAGATACTTCAGAAGCGAGTATGAAGCACATGTTTACCAGAAGCGATGTCCAGCTGGACAGTGTAAAGCACTGGCTAAACCAGAAATAAATCCTGAGCTTTGTAAAGGTTGCACACTTTGCGCCAGAAAATGCCCTGTTAATGCTATTTCCGGTGAAGTGAAAAAGCCTCATGTAATTGATGCTGATGCTTGTATCAAGTGTGGTGCCTGCGCAGCTGCCTGTAATTTCAACGCTATTTCGGGGGTGTAAGCAATGTCAAAAGAAAAACAAACACTAATAGTAGACAATAAAGAAGTTAAAATCGAAGGCGAAAGAAACCTTCTTGAATTAATTAGAAAAGCTGGAATCGAGATTCCTACCTTCTGCTATCACTCCGAACTAAGCATTTATGGTGCATGTCGTTTGTGCCTGGTTGATGTTGAGGGAAGAGGAATTCAGGCTTCCTGCTCAGTCATACCCGAAGCCGGAATGAAAATTCGCACTTCAACCGAAGAAATTCGTGAAATTCGCAAAATCTCAGTTGAACTTCTTCTTGCAAACCATTCTGTAGAATGCCCAACTTGCCCTAAGAGCTCTTCATGTAAGCTCGAAGATATAGCTCGCAAGCTTGGGGTTAAAGAAGTTCGCTTCAAAAAAGCATACAAGCCTATTCCAAAAGATTTTTCATCTGATTCTCTGGTAAGAGATCCCAACAAATGTATTCTTTGTGGCGACTGTGTAAGATACTGCAAAGAAATCCAAAGCGTTGGCGCAATTGATTTTGCATATCGCGGTAAAGACACAATTGTTACTCCAGCTTTTAATAAGGACATGGCAAGCGTTGAATGTGTAAACTGTGGCCAGTGTGCTGCTGTTTGCCCTGTAGGAGCCATAACTGTTAAGTCTGAAGTTGATAAGGTTTTTAAAGAACTGGATAATCAGGAAAAAACAGTTGTTGTCCAGATTGCTCCAGCAGTGCGGGTTGCACTTGGTGAACAATTCGGCATGACTTCTGGTGATATTGTAACTGGAAAAATTACCGCTGCTCTTAAAGCAATGGGCTTTGCAAAAGTTTTCGATACTTCTTTTGCAGCTGATCTTACAGTAGTTGAAGAAGCAAATGAATTTCTCACCAGAATGCAGAAAGGCGAAAATCTTCCTCAGTTTACTTCTTGTTGCCCTGGCTGGGTAAAATTTGCCGAACAATACTATCCGGAAATTATTCCTGGTTTATCTTCTTGTAAGTCTCCCCAGCAGATGTTTGGTGCGCTTGGAAGAGAAGTCTTGCCAGAGTTGCTTGGCGTAAAAAATGAAAACCTTGTTATCGTTTCGATAATGCCTTGCACGGCCAAGAAATATGAAGCTCGCCGCGATGAATTCAAGAAAGATGGAATCGCAGAAGTTGATTATGTTCTTACCACCCAGGAACTTAGCCAGATGATCGAAGCTTATGGAATCAAATTTAACGAACTGGAGCCAGAATCCTTGGATCTTCCATTGGGATTCAAAACAGGCGCAGGCGTAATTTTCGGAACATCTGGTGGCGTTACAGAAGCGGTTCTTCGCTATTCAGTAGAAAAGCTTACCGGTAGAAAACTTGAGAACGTAGACTTTGACTGTGTTCGCGGTGAAGATGGGTTACGCGAAGTTTCCCTGAATGTTGAAGGAACTGAAGTTAAACTTTGCGTGGTTCACGGGTTAAAGAATGCAAGAAAAGTTGCTGAACAGGTTAAAGCTGGAACTTGTCCTTATCACATAATCGAAGTTATGGCATGTCCTGGTGGATGTGTTGGTGGAGCAGGACAGCCCATCAATCATGAAACCAGAGCAACTGTTAAACGCAGAGCAAAAGGCCTTTACGAAGCAGACAAAATGCTTCAATTACATACCTCACAGGAAAATCCTTACATCCAGGAAACTTATGAAAAGACTCTTGGCGAAATAGGGGGCCACAAGGCGCACGAATTGCTCCATACTACTTACCAGTCACGAAAGAGGATTTCCGACAAAGGAATGGCTCTTATGACCGGAACAGATGCAGAAAAAATTGATATCAAAGTCTGTGTTGGAACCAACTGCTATTTAAAAGGTTCTCAGGATATCCTGAAATCTCTCACAAAATACGTTACCAATAACAATCTTGAATCCTCTGTAGACATACAGGCGACATTCTGCTTTGAAAACTGCGGAAAAGCTCCAAATCTCATGGTTGGCGATCTGCTTATCAGCGAAGGCAATCACGAGAAAGCCGTAAAGGCTATTGAAGCTGCACTTCGCAAAAAATCATCCTAGTGTACACTCCAACAGTTGGGGCCCGGAGTTGTTTAAATGCAACTCCGCGGGCCTTCTCTTTTGGCTCAAACTGGAAGACATTCCAGATTCCTATATCTCTCCATCCTTAGTTGGATCTGGGAGCTAGCCCTCCCAGATTCCAGCTAAATCTTCAAAAACTTGAATTCAGAGTCCGATCGAAACTGAATTTTTTTTATATAAATTTTCTGGTGTTGTGAAAAAAATCACGAAACCAAAACCCTACGAATGCAATAGGTGAAATTCCTTTGCAGAAAGCTTTTAAAGACTTAAGCAAAGCATTACAAACGCGAAAGATCTAATTTTTTTGTTGCCTTAACAGGGAAAGGTGATAGCCATGGGGAATGAAAGTAAACACAAGATAACGATTTGTATGGGTAGTTCCTGCTTTACCAGAGGAAACAACAAGAGTGTTGAGATAGTTAAAACCTATCTTGAGCAAAACAATCTGGAAGCCGAAGTCGAATTTGTTGGTAGTCTTTGCCACAATAAGTGCAAATGCGGGCCAATAATAATCGTCGACGATCAGGTGTTTGAAAGGGTCTCTACTCAGTCAGTGACTGAGATTCTTGATCACGTGTTCAACGGAGGTGCAGTATGAACGAATTAATGCCCGTTTTCACCCAGAAGGCCGATTGCCAGGACTGCTACAAATGTGTTCGCGAATGCCCTGTAAAAGCAATTAAAATTGAAAACAACAGCGCAGCTATAATTGAAGATCTCTGCATTCACTGCGGAAGATGTGTTCAGGTTTGCCCGGTGGGAGCCAAAAAGGTTAGAGACGATATTGATCATGTCAGACAGTTGTTTAATCTTGGGCGAAAAGTATATGTCTCTCTTGCTCCCTCCTGGAAAGTAGAATTTACAGGATTAGAGAAGTCTCAAATAATAGATTCCCTTATGAAGTTAGGTTTTGCTGGGGTGTCTGAAACCGCGCTGGGAGCTCAGGAAGTTTCATCCCACATTGCTTCGTTTTTAAACAATTCTTCGGGAAAAATTTTTCTTTCCTCTGCTTGTCCTACTGTCGTAGAAATGATCTATAAGTATCATCCTGAATATTCAGATTATGTGACGCCTCTTTTTTCTCCTGCTGTTTCACATGCTTATTTACTAAAAGAAACTTTTGGAAACGAAATCGATGTTGTGTTTATTGGTCCATGTGTTGGCAAAAAAACTGAATCTGATCGCCATCAGGACTTTTTGAGCTGTTCTTTAACTTTTGAAGATCTGCACAAATGGTTAGAAAGAGAAGGAGTCGTTCCAGAAAGCTTTGCCAGATCAAGTGGTTCTGATTTTGTCCCAAAGAGTGCTTCTGAAGGCGGATTATATCCAATTGATGGTGGTATGATTACTGGGATAAAAGAAGGCTGCACCAAAGATAATTCGGAATTCATGTGTTTTTCTGGAATTTCAGCTATTAATTCCGCTCTAAAAGAAATCGAAAATTTCAGATCCGGCAAAAATCTTTTTATAGAGCTTATGGCCTGTCCTGGCGGATGCGTGAACGGGCCTTTAATGCGCAATGAAAATGCTACCGCAAGAAAAAATTCAAAAATTGTAAACAGCGTTGAATATGAAAAAAATCTTGTTCCAAGAGTGCCGACGCTGGATATTTCTACAGAATTTTACATTTTGCCTATTGAAAAGCACAGGTATTCAGAAAGCAGAATTCAAAGTGCTCTAAGAAAAATAGGAAAGTTTACTTCCCGTGATGAACTGAATTGTGGCAGCTGTGGCTACGATTCCTGCAGAGATTTCGGTATTGCCCTGCTCGATGGCAAAGCTCAGGAGAATATGTGTGTGTCTTTTATGCGGAAACTGGCCAGCAAAAAGGCGAATGCATTGATTAGAACCATGCCTGCAGGAGTGGTTATTGTGAACTCAGATCTATCGATTATTGAGTGTAACCGTCGCTTTGCATCTATTTTTGGTTCTGACACAGAAATGGTTTTCGATGCTTCCCCTGGCATGGAAGGCGCTGGCATTCAGAAGATCATTCCTTTCTTTAAGGCATTTAAAAAAGTTCTTGTAACCGGTGAAGACTGGTTAGATAAAGACATCTCATACAATGACAAACAGCTGAATGTTTCAATTTTTACCATAGAAAAGCATCGGGTTGTGGGCGCAGTAATTCAGGATATTCAGGTCCCGCATGTGCGCAGAGATCAAGTTGTAAAAAGAGTTGAAGATGTAATTAATCTTAACCTGCAAACGGTTCAGAAAATAGCTTACCTTCTGGGTGAGAATGCCTCTGAAACAGAAATTATGCTCAATGGAGTTCTGGAAGCCTTTGGGCAGAAAGCTACCGAAATTGAGGAAATAAAAAATGTCTCATAAAGAGTGCTACATAGATATTGATTACCAGCAGCGCTTCTGCGACGGGGAAAGAACTGGCGGTGACGTTTTTCTTTCGCGCAAGCTTAAGAATCAGCATCGTGTTATATCGGTTCTTTCTGATGGCCTTGGCAGTGGGGTTAAGGCCTCTGTTCTTGCTACCTTAACCTCCACAATGGGGCTAAACTACATTGCTAACTTCAAGGACATTGGCAAGTCTGCACAGATAATAATGGATACATTGCCGGTATGCTCAGAGCGACGGATTAGCTACTCAACTTTTACCATGGTCGATGTTGATTTTGAGAACGAAACCCGGGTGGTCGAATATGATAATCCGCCGTGCTTGCTGATGCGTAACAACAAAAGATTTGAACTGGAAAAATCAGCCATTGAGGTCGGTAAAAATGGTGATCCTAAATCGGTAAATCTTGCTCAATTTAATGCCCAATTGGGAGATCGTTTGATTTTTTACTCTGATGGGGTAAGTCAAAGCGGTATGGGGTCCCCTAGAATGCCTTTTGGCTGGGGAAATGACCAGATAAGCCTTTTCGTTGAGCAAAAATTACAGGCCGATCCTGAGATTTCTGCTTCAGATCTTGCTTCTTTGGTGGTTGAACAAGCTTATTTAAATAATACATACCATGCATTAGATGACATTACCTGTGGTGTAATCTACTTCAGGCGCCCTAGAAGATTGCTTATCATGACTGGTGCGCCCTACGATAAAAATAAGGATAAGCTCTTAGCTGAGCTTGCCGGGAGCTTTCCGGGAAAAAGAATTATTTGTGGCGGCACAACTGCAAATATTATTTCACGTGAAACAGGCAAACCAACCTATGTAAATCTGAACAAAATTGACCCCGAGTTGCCACCCACTTCTACAATGGAAGGAGTGGACCTCATTACCGAAGGAATTCTAACTATCGGAAGGGTTGCAAAGTATCTTGAAGAGAAAAGGACCCTTGACAGGCTTCCTGATAACGCCGCAGGAAAGATCATGAAATTTCTGCTAAATAGCGATATCATTGAATTTAAGGTTGGGACTAGAGTGAATGAATTTCATCAGGACCCAAATATGCCAGTTGAGCTGGAAATCAGGCGCAATGTTATTAAAAAGATAGCTGCGCTTCTCGAAGAGCATTACCTTAAGGAAACCTGTATTAAATACATTTAGATCTGGAGCAAAACAATGGGCGAAAAAATTAAAGTTATGATCTGTTCTGGGACAACATGCTATGTGCTTGGTGGAGCTCAATTGATGATGCTTGAAGATATGTTGCCTCCCGATCTTAAGGATCGCGTAGAGATAGTGGGCTCCACATGCCTGGAAGCTTGCAAAGGGAAGGGCGCAAAGAAGCCTCCGTTTGTCAAAGTTAACGATGTTTTAATTGGTGAAGCATCGGTTCCAGGAGTAATTGAATATCTGCGCAAGCTTTAAGCGCTCGATTAATACAGGTGGTTCAATATGAAATACTTGAATAATGCAGCAATAATTAAAAGAGAATTGATGGTTCGGCTTGCGCGATTATTTTTTAATGATCAGCATAAGACCCACATTAATCAGATACCATTCCAGCAGATCCCAAAAGATTCAGCCGCAGTTAGATGCTGCATTCATCATGATAGAGCGGTTGTAAAAAATAGAATCATGGCATTGCTCGGCTTTTCCATGGAAGAGCAGTCCGCTGAAGATGAATATCGCCAGCTTGATACTTACCTTGATGAAGCTATTGAGCGGGGTGATTCGCGTCTGGAAGGCAACGTTCTTACCGTGATAGATGAGGCTTGTAGTTCATGTGTTCGAGCTAATTACCGGGTTACCGACGCATGCAGGGGCTGTGTCGCTCGTCTTTGCATAATGAATTGCCCTAAAAAAGCTATTGATATAGTTGACGGCCGCGCGGTAATAAACGAAAAGCTTTGTGTCAGCTGTGGAATTTGCGAAAAAGCCTGTCCCTATCATTCCATAATTTACCAGCCAATTCCCTGCGAAGAATCTTGCCCGGTAGGAGCAATTTCTCAGGATGAGCGCGGGAAAGAAAAAATTGATGATGAAAAGTGCATTTATTGCGGAAAATGCATGATGGCTTGTCCATTTGGAGCCATAATGGAGCGCTCGGAGTTGTTCGATATTCTTCGATCTCTTACTTCTGAGACCAAAACGGTTGCAATGGTTGCTCCCGCAATTATTGGGCAGTTCAATACTGATTTTGAAAAAATAGTTACTGCGTTAAAAAAACTTGGATTTGATGCGGTTGTTGAAGTCGCTTATGGAGCAGATTTAACCGCAGTTGCCGAAACTGAAGAGCTGCGAGAAAGATTTGATGCGGGAGCAGTAAGAATGACCTCTTCATGTTGTCCTGCGTATGTTTCGGCGGTAGAAAAGCATATGGAACCCCTTAAGGGAATTATTTCTCATACTCCAAGCCCCATGATTTTTACTGCAAAATGGGCAGATAAAGAGTTTCCAGGGGCTATGAAAGTTTTTATTGGCCCTTGTGTTGCTAAACGCATCGAGGCCAGGAAAGCAGACGAAGTCGATCACGTAATGACTTTTGAAGAACTCGGTTCTTTACTCGTTGCCAAAGACATAGATGTTCTGGAATGTGAGCCTTCCAAACCTGACCGCGAAGCTTCAAATGCTGGCAGGGGATTTGCTATTTCAGGTGGAGTGGCTGAAGCTATAAAAAATGCTTTGGCAGCTGATGGCAAAGAAATAAATGTGAAGTGTTTTGACGGAATAGATAAAAAGACGGTTCCAGTTCTTAAGATGGCTGAAAAAACCGTTCCTGAAAATAGCTTTATCGAGGTTATGACCTGCACCGGCGGATGCATGAACGGTCCTGGCGTAATTAGTAACCCTATAGTCGGCACTAGACTATTAAAAAAGGCCCTTGAAAAGAAATAGGAGCGGCATATGAACAGCGAAGAAAAAAAGCATCGACAAGTGGTTTTCACAAATAAGGCGGAGTGCCGTGATTGCTACAGATGTTTGCGCGTTTGCCCTGTTAAGGCCATCAAAATGAGTGGTGGTCAGGCCAGCGTCGAAGAAGATCGCTGTATTGCCTGTGGGACATGTATCAGGGAATGCCCTCAGGGAGCCAAAACTTTTCGCAATGATCTGGAAAGTGCCATCAAGCTTATCAGTGAAAACAAGATTGTTGCAGCTACCGTTGCCCCTTCTTTTGCAGCTTTCTTTAAAGAGTGGGAGGCAAAAAGGCTTCCATCTGCTTTGAGAAAATTAGGTTTTTCTTTTGTAGCTGAAACAGCAGTTGGAGCATACCCTGCGGCCATAGAAAGCTTGAAGAAAAGAAAAAAGAACACCAGCTCAATCTGCACAGCATGCCCTGCTGTGGTAGGTTTTGTGGAAAAATATATGCCGGATTTGACAGAGAATCTTGTTGAAGTCGCTTCTCCAATGATAACTCACGGTCGAATGCTAAAAAAGAAGCTTGGCTCAGAAGCTAAAGTTATTTTTATTGGGCCTTGTGTCGCAAAAAAAGCAGAGGCCGAAAAAAAAGGTTTAGAAGGGGTTATTGATTGCGTTTTAACCTTTTCAGAGTTGAACGAGTGGTTTGAACGGGAAAATGTTCAACTGGATCGCATTCTTGACAGCAATTTTGATGAAGAACCAGCTGGCGATGCCAGATTCTTTCCCCTTCCTGGTGGGCTTACCCGAACAGCTTCTTTGGGAGCAGACGCTCTGGCCGCCGATGTAGTCGCTGTTAGTGGAATAGATGATGTTAGAAAGCTTCTTGAAAACCTGAGAACCAATGATTCCAATTTGCTTGTAGAACCTTTATTTTGTTCTCAGGGCTGTGTTAATGGTCCCGCAGTGCCGGTTGAAAGAAATTTGTTCAACTGTAGAAGTCAGGTTTTAAAATACGCGGCGGATCATAAGGGCCGAAGCCCTGCTGATAATGATGCAGACGCTAATGCTGGCGCAATTTATACAGCAGATTCAAAAGCAGATGAAAAATCATTTAGCGAACAGGAAATTCAAAAAGTTCTGGAAGCAACTGGTAAGTCCAATCCCGAAGATCAGTTGGATTGTGGGGCTTGCGGCTATCAAACCTGCCGGGAAAAGGCCATTGCAGTTCTAAGAGGTTTGGCTGAAACAGAAATGTGTATTCCTTATATGCGCAGATTAGCTGAACAAAGAACAGACCGAATTATTGAAACAAGTCCCAATGGAATTGTTATTCTCGATGACAAGCTCAATATAATAAGTATGAATCCAGCATTCCGAAAAATGTTCTATTGCTCTGAGGCTGTTCTTGGAAAGCATGTGTCTTATCTTGTCGATCCGCAGCCGTTTGAAAAGATTCTTACTCAAGAGCAGAGAATTGTAGAAGAGACTGTAACTCACAGCAAATATAATCTGATCGCACATCAGATTATTTATCCGCTTGAGGCCGAAAAACAGATTGTTGGAATCTTTGTAAATATAACCAATAGTAAGCAAAGCCAGGAAGAATTAGCCAATTTACGCTCTAAAACTATTAAACAAGCCAGAGAAATGCTTGAGCACCAGATCAGTATGGCCCAGCAAATTGCATTGTATCTGGGGGAAAGTACTGCCAGAGGTGAAGATTTAATCGAAAATCTTATGAAAATGGCTGCTGACGATAACGAAGAAGAAAGAAAAAAGAACAGGTCAAGATGGGATATATTCACGTCGAAGTAGATTTTAAACAAACGCCAAAAAAAGTTGGCGGTGCCTGTGGTGACGCCTGGGAGACAATTAGAACTCCTGAGGCAACAACCGTATTGATTGCTGATGGTATAGGTTCCGGATTAAAAGCTAATATCTATGCCAAAATGACATTGGCACGCATTGTCAGCCTTATTGAACGAGGATTTTCTTTGCGTCGGGCATTTTCTTCGGTTGTTCAAACCATGCATGAGTCCCGGGGAAAAGATCTTCCCTATGCTGTGTTCTCAGTAATCAGAATTTTGAAAAATGGTGAAGCAACTGTGCTTTCGTATGAGATGCCGGAAGCAATTTATGTCAGTAGACACAACGCCTCGGTTATAAAGCGCCGCACCCTTACTATCGGAAAAGATGTGGTTAGTGAATCGAATTTATTTCTTGAACCAGGTGAAGGAATATTAATGTTTTCTGATGGTATTTCACAGGCTGGAACGGGTATGGAATTTCGTTTTGGCTGGGAGAGTGAAGGTGTTTGCCGATTCGTTAACGAATGTATTAACGAACAGATGTCGTATTCAAAACTTTGCAATGCTGTTCATGATCAGGCCAGAAATTACTGGCAGGGAACCAGAGGCGATGATTGCACGGTTGTTTCAGCTTTCTGTAGAAAGGGTAAGGTTGTAAATATTTTTACAGGCCCGCCTCTCGATAAGTCAGAAGACTCGAAAATAGCATCCAGATTTCTCGCTCAGGATGGAATGAAGATTGTTTGTGGAGCTTCAACAGCTGGCGTTGTGGCGAGAAAACTTGAAAAAGAACTCGAAATCGAATTGTCCAAAAATAGTATGATTGCGCCACCTGGCTATAAAATTGAAGGAATTGATCTGGTCACAGAAGGTGCCATCACCCTTAACCAGGTTTACAATATTTTTGACACCGACCCTACCAGATTTGAGCCTGATAGCCCGGTTAGCCAACTTTGTGATGCATTATTGTTTGCCGACAAGGTAAGTTTTATTGTTGGACGAACCCAAAACCAGGGTCATGGCGGTATTGCATTTACTCAACGAGGAATTCTGCCCCGCCAGACTATAGTCAAATTACTTGCCGAAAAGCTTAAAGAGGCAGGAAAATTGGTACAGATTGAATTTGTTTAGGTCTGTTTTATTATCATGTTTAATCTGGTAGTCACCTATTGGTGACTATTTTGCAGCATCTAACTATGTACCCTTTTTGTTTAATCCACGGTTCCTTTTACATTTTATGCCATGGAATTCTTGACTTGATTAACCATTTAAAACCATAATGCCCTTTAGATTAGTATCTGGAGAAGGTTTATGAAATTAACGGGCAGATTTTTAGTGATTGCTGTATTTATGGCTATTTTTTGCTTCCCAATATTAGCCATTTCTGCGCCAAGAATTGTTATTCTTGCAACTGGTGGAACTATTGCAGGTGCTGGAGCTAGTAGCGACTCCTCCGCCTATACGGCTTCAAAAATGCCAGTTGATAAACTTTTGTTGGCTGTTCCTGAAATTCACAAAATAGCCAGGATTACTGGTGAGCAAATTTGCAATATTGGTAGCCAGGACATGGAGCCAGCTTATTGGATGAAACTGGCGGCTAGAATCGATAAGCTGTTTCGATTAAGATTGGCTGACGGCGTGGTTATAACTCATGGAACCGACACAATGGAAGAGACTGCCTATTTCTTGAATCTAATGGTGCGTTTTAATAAGCCAATAGTAATAACTGGTTCAATGAGAGCGTCGACTTCTCTAAGTCCTGATGGCCCGTTAAATCTTTTAAATGCAGTAGCCGTAGCCGCTAATCCAGAATCTGTTGGCAGAGGGGTTATGGTAGTAATGAATGACAGAATTTTTCCTGCTAGAGGACTTACTAAGGCCAATACAATTAATCCTCAGGCATTCGCTGTTCCTGATTCCGGTCCAATTGGAATTGTAAGTTATGGCAAAACAAATTTTTTAACCAGAGCCGAAAGGAAGCATACCTATAATTCTGATTTCAGATTGGATATGATAAAAGAGCCGCTTCCTGAGGTTGCTATTGTTTATGGATATGCAGGAATTTCTCCGGATATCGTAAAGTCTGTTGTTAATAGTGGAATCAAGGGGCTTGTTTATGCGGGAGTTGGCAATGGAAACCCTTCTGAAAAAGTGATGTCCGTTTTGGCTGAAGCCAGGAAAAAAGGTGTTTTTATTGTAAGAGCTTCAAGGGTGTATTCAGGACCAGTTACTCTTGATGCTGAGGTTGATGACAACAAATATGGTTTCATAGTGGCTGACAGGCTTAGTCCTCAGCAGTCCAGAATTTTGCTGATGCTTGCGATTGCTTCTGGTTTTGATCAAAGTCAAATTCAGAAAGCGTTTTTCAATTACTAAATGGGAAAGTTACAGAATGAGAAAAAACAAACTACAGAAATTTGCTGAAAACGAAACATTCGCCTGTATGGTGGCTATAGGTCAGAAAGAGTTTTATAACAAGGATTACGAGCTTAAAGGAAAATGGAACTCAGAATTTTTTAAAAACGGTAATCCATTAGTTCTGGAACTGGGTTGTGGAAGAGGTGAATACACTGTTGCTTTATCCAAAATGTTCCCAGAAAAGAATTTCATGGGAATGGATGTTAAAGGCCATCGAATGTATACCGGGGCAAAAATTGTTAATGAAGAAAAAATCCCAAATGCTGCATTTATAAGAACCAGAATTGGTATTATCAGATCAATATTTGATAAGGAAGTAAGTGAGATTTGGGTAACCTTTCCGGACCCATTTCCCAAGAAAGAAAATCGCCGGTTAATTGCTCCTAAGTTTTTAAACATGTATAGAGAGATTCTTGTAGATGGTGGAATAGTTAATCTGAAAACTGATGATCTTGCTCTTTATGAATATTGTAGAGAGCTTGTTAAGTTTAATAATTTGCCGGTGTTGGCTGACACATCTGACCTGTATGGGACTATGGAGCCTTGCAGGATTCTTGAGGTTAAGACCACTTATGAAAAGCGATTTCTTAAAGAGGGAAAAACCATCAAATACATTTCCTTTAAGGTTGATAGGCATATTGAAGGCCTGGATGATGAGGCTGAAGACAAAGAAGATTAATATTTGAGATAGATACTATATATCGGATGAGTCCCGACATATCATAGTGTAGACTCTTAAATATCGTAGGTTTTATTGAAATGCTTGTTTTTATAGGGGTTTGACGGGTTGGCACGATTAATGCTCTATTAAATGCAACGTGCAAATAACTCTCAAATTCCTAAATAAAGGAGCAAGCCTATGGAATAGATGGAGGATGACTGGAAGAATCCGGTTTAGCTCCTCCAAGTTGTGAGTTTATAACGAAAATTCTCTCGACCAATAATGCCAGCCGCCCCTTAACAGGGGCGGCTTTCCTTTTAGCTATTTTGCAACTTAAACCCAGAAAAAGACTATAAACCTTTTAAATAAAGGGGTTTACTCAAATTTGCCTTGCTGAAAGGTTCATAATGAAAAAAAAGTTAGACAGAGCTAATTGTTGGCATGCATTTTGCTCTATTATTAATATACTTACTTACTGATCTAAATTACTCATTACAACCTCTTAATGTAGAGCCATAAGGAGTTTCTAAATAGCGATAACTTTACCTTTTCTACTCATTCTACTCCCTCCAATAAGTCTGATTCCATCTGGTGTTAAACCTCGTTAAGTTCAAAGTCTCTCTCCGAGTTCTTCCACGACCTTCACCAGATGGCGTAGATCTCTCGCTCACGGCCCCTATTTTTAGGGGCTGTTTTTTATTCCATTGATCTGGTTTTTCGTGAAATGGATAAAGCGGGCATAAAAAAAATCAGCCGCCCATTTCGGACGGCTGATTTTCAGTTAGAACTATTCTTCCAGCATGTGTGGATAGGTGAAATCTGTTGGTGGACAAAAGTTTTCTTTGATTGTGCGTGGGCTAACCCAGCGCAATAGATTTAGTTTGCTTCCGGCTTTGTCATTGGTGCCACTGGCTCTTGCGCCACCGAATGGCTGCTGACCAACAACTGCTCCGGTTGGTTTGTCGTTAATATAGAAGTTACCAGCGGCATTTTCCAACATATCCGTAGCTATTCTAATATTTTCCCTGCTGTCTGAGAAAACCGCGCCTGTTAAAGCATAAGGACTGGTTTGATCAAGGAGATCCAGAGTTTCGATTTCTTTTCCATCTTCATATACATAAACAGTGAGTACAGGGCCAAAAATTTCTTCTTCCATACTCTTATAGTCTGGAGTTTTGGCTTCAATTACAGTTGGGTGGATGAAGTAGCCTTTGCTGTCATCATACTTGCCGCCAATTGCTACTTCTGCATCGCCGCTGGCTTTTGCGCCTTCAATATAAGAAACTATTTTATCAAATGATTCTCGGTTTATGACCGCTCCCATGAAGTTTCTGAAGTCGCTTACATCGCCTATTTTTATCTGAGCCATTTTTTCTTCCAGCAATTTTTTTACTTCTGGCCAAATTGATTTTGGAAGATAGGCTCTACTGGCAGCAGAGCATTTTTGTCCCTGGTATTCAAAAGCGCCTCTAACCATTGCTGTGGCTAGAGCTTCTTTGTTTGTGTCACTAAAAGAGAAAATAAAGTCTTTCCCGCCAGTTTCGCCAACTATGCGTGGATAGCTTTTGTAAATTCCTGCACTCAGGTTTTCTCCAACAGTTTTCCACATTGAGTTAAAAACGTTGGTTGAGCCAGTGAAGTGGATTCCGCCAAGATCTCTATGATTAAGAACTACTTTGCCGATTTTGCTTCCGCGACCAGGAATCATGTTAATAACCCCATCTGGTAAGCCAGCTTCTTTTAGTATCTGCATAATGTAATAAGCGCTTAAAACAGCAGAGCTGGAAGGCTTGAATACACATACATTGCCCATTAGAGCAGGGGCTCCGACGAGATTTCCGGCAATAGCGGTAAAGTTAAAAGGTGTAATTGCGAAAACAAAACCTTCTAGTGGTCTATAATGAAGCTTATTCCAAATTCCTTCCGGATTAATTTCCGGCTGAGAAGAATAAATATCCTGCATGTAGCCAGTATTGAATCTCCAAAAATCAATAAGTTCACAGGCAGAGTCTATTTCAGCCTGATAAGCAGTTTTACTTTGTCCAAGCATGGTGGCGGCGTTTAAAAGTGGTCTGTATTTTTTTGAAAGAAGTTCAGCAGCGCGCATAAAAATCGCCATTCTATCTTCTTTGCATACTTTCGCCCAGGTTTCTCTGGCATTTAAAGCGCTGTTTATAGCAAGCTGAATTTCTTCTTCGCCGGCCAGATGATAAACACCAAGATCAAGGCTATGATCATGTGGACATTCAATCTTGGCAGTGTTTCCCGTTCTGATTTCTTTTCCACCAATAATGATGGGAATATCCATGCGGGTATTTTTTTGTCGCTCTAGCTCTGCTTTTAATAGCTTCTTTTCTGCTGATCCAGGAGCGTAATTGAGAATAGGTTCGTTTTGGGGTTTGTAAGGGTTCAAAATACAGTTGCTCATCTTCCATCCTTCAAAATAGATTTTTTATTGTTACCATTTTACCTGATAATTTTGTAAAAATACAAAGATCCTTGTTGTGTCGATAAAACCACGGTGTGTGGAGGAAAAATGGTTGAATCGACATAAATATATACAGATAAATTTGGTTTAAGTCAGAAACAGATAATGGAGTGAAACGGTCTCTTTTTATGGAAAAGACCGTTTCAAGGCCTGAAAGTTACAGTTTGTAATCAATAATGGCCGAAATGCCCACGCCATAAACTCTTTTTAGTTCTGTTGGGTTAAGAGAGCTGGTAGGAACTAAAGCTTGAATGTTAAATTTGTGCCCTTTGTCCAGCATGGACGAAATTGATAAAACAGCTTTTACCCGGTTTACATCTTCTGTCGGGCCTGTTACCTGACAGGCGCCAGCTTCAACACCTTGTCCAAATGTTAATATTGGAACAACTTTTGTTGCAGAACGGTTTGGAATTCCTTTGTTTGCTAATATGCCATTAATAAAAGTATTCAACTCTTTTCCAAACTGGTTGATTAGCAATATTATTCCCGCTCCGGTAAGAACTTTTTGCAGTGTTTTTTCAGCTCCTCCAAGTTTTATTTTAGGTAGCTTTAGAGCATCAGCTGGTTGTATTAAAAGAAAGCAGATAAATGCAGCAAGAATAGTTGTTAAAATTGATTTTTTCATTTGTTTACCTCTACATTTTTATTTCTATAGTGAAATTCTATACCTGTAACTGGTGCAATGCAATCTGATGAATTTTCGCTATTTAGCTTGTAATGCGAAGAAGATTTTGCAATAAGTTGGAAAAAAAAGGGCCTGCCAGGCAGGCCCTAAATCCGGTGAGAGGATTTGGAGATATAAACAAGGTTACCGAATGGTTGTAAGCTTCAGTAACCTGAGGGGACTAAATTATCTGCGTCTTTTTCCGCCTTTTCGGCCAAAGCCACGTTTTCCCTTCATTTCTGTTTTCATTGCTTCTTTTTCGGTGTCGCTGAGAGTTCCGTCGCCGTCAGTGTCAAATTTCTGCAACATTTGCTGCTGTCTGTCACCATTTTTGGTGCCTCTTTGGCTTTGTCTGGCGGCTTTCATTGCTTCTTTTTCGGTGTCGCTGAGGGTTCCGTCGCCGTCAGTGTCAAATTTCTGCAACATTTGCTGCTGCCTGTCACCATTTTTAGTGCCTCTTTGGCTTTGTCTGGCGGTTTTCATTGCTTCTTTTTCGGTGTCGCTTAGAGTTCCGTCACCGTCAGTGTCAAATTTCTTAATCATTTCCTGATACCTTGGATTGTTTGCTCTTGAAGCTTCCATGGCTGCTTTTTCAGTTTCACTGAGGGTTCCGTCGCCATTGGTATCAAATTTTTTGATCATATCTTGCATGTTTCCATGCCCTCTGCTTCTATCGCCTTTTTGAAAGTCGCTCTGGGATGGAGATCCCCATGAGCCTACGAATGATACTGGATCGCTGTTCTCTGAATTTGAAGTTGCTTCAGCTAGAACGGAAGAATTAAGAGATACTAAGCCAGCTAAGATTCCTATTAGTGCTAATTTCTTTTTCATTGGATTTCCTCCTGGAAATTATAAGTCTGATTCCATTATGTCTTCGTTAGATGAATCAACGGGGTCCTGTTGATAGAATGGTGGAGGCGGAGGTGGCATCATATGCCTACCCATTCCATGTCTACCCATCCCATGTTTTCCCATAAAGAATTTCATGTGGGATTTTCTCATTTCATCCATTTTTTTCAACTGATCTTCTGAAAGGATTTTTTCCAGTTCCTTTTTCATTTCCAGATGCATTAACATTCCCTGTTCCATTTTTTTGGATATTTCAGAAACAAAGGACTTTACCTCTTCTGGTGATTCAGGTTTTTTCAGTTCAGGCATCTTATGTCCTTTGCCCATTCCTAATAGTTCAGCTTTCTTTGAAAATTTTTGGAAAACCATTCTCAATTGGATTAACTGAGTGTTGGAAATTCCTATTTCATCGGCAAATTTAAAAAACTCAAACATTGGCATTACATGCATGCCTCTTCCCATTTTATGTAGCTGATGGCCTTTTCGCATTACGGACGTATCCGCTGAATATATTGCAAATCCGGTTGCTAATGAAAACAGTGCTAGAAAATAAACAAATCTTGGTAATTTCATAAAAGTCCCCCTTTTTCGATGCTTTATTATAATTTATCTTAGCTTAATTTGGGCTTAAGCCTCATTAAATCAATGTTAAGAAATGTTAACCCTTGTGTTTTGCTCTTAATAAAACTTAACCTTTTGTTCGTGTAACTTCACTTGCTTGCCAGATCAAATTGCAGCAGAATTAAATTAGAAACTAATTTGGAGATTTATAATGAAAAAAATCCTTATCATTGATGATGATGTTGAACTTTGTGAACTTCTTGAAGAGTATCTTACCGGCCAGGAATTCATGGTTGAAAAGCTTCATGATGGTAAGGAAGGGCTGGAATATGGTTTAAAGACTATTCCCGATTTAATTATTCTGGACGTAATGTTGCCAGGTATGAATGGCTTTGAGGTTCTTCGCGGATTGAGAGCAGAATCTACCATTCCCATAATCATGCTTACTGCAAAAGGCGAAGAGATAGATCGTATCGTCGGGTTAGAATTGGGGGCAGATGATTATCTACCGAAGCCTTTTAATCCAAGAGAACTCTTAGCAAGGGTGCGGGCAGTATTTAGGAGAATTGGCAAAAGCGATAAAGACTCCACAGAAGAAGGGCATCGCATTGAAGTCGGAGATGTTGTTCTTGATAAAAATACTCAAACGGTTTACAAGGATTCTGAGCAGATAACATTGACCTCTGTGGAGTTTCAAATTTTGAAAATTTTACTTGAGAATGCTGGGAAAGTCGTTGAAAGGCCGGATCTTTCAGAAAAAGTTCTGGGCAGGCGACTTAGTTATGATGATCGCAGTATAGATGTGCATTTAAGCAATTTACGAAAAAAACTTGGTCATAAGCTTGGCGATCTTGAGCGCATAAAAACCGTAAGGGGAACAGGTTATTTATATGTCAAACTCCAGGAATAATCCTTTAAATAAAGAGTTGGAAACAAGGATCGATAACCATAAACTTCCAGGAAGGTTTTCTGGAATGTTTTTTAAACTATTTTTTGGGATTTGGTTTACGGCCTTGCTAACTTCAATCTTTGTTGGGGTTTGGGGATATTTTTTCCACTTTAAACCTGATAGAGCTAGATTTGCTGAAATGGGGCAGAATTTTTTACAAGCTCATGGAAAAAGCCTGGTTGATCTTTATGAATCAAATGGTGGAGATGCTGTAGAAAGATTTGAACCTCCCGGGCTCCTGATTATTTTTGATTCAGAAAAAAAACTCATTCTGAAATTTGATAAGCATCCAAATCCTCCCGGTATGCGTCGGGGAGGCTGGGGAGGAAGACCACCGGAAGATGAAGGTGGCTTTAGCTTTCATGGAAAGCAAAATAACCGTAAAGAAGTCGGGCGATCTCCAGGACCTGAAAGATTTAGTGAGATAAATTGGGAAACCCCTGAAATTTATAGTTTTTTGAGCAGCCTGGATAATGAAAACGAGGGCTCTTTTCTTGAGATAAGGGGAAGAATCGTAATTGGTGCCAAAATTTTATCTAATTCGGGAAAAGGCTATTACATTCTAAAAGGCTTGCCAAGAGAGCTGAGTATGAAGCACGAAAGATTTTTTAAGGCTATTTTTACTATTACGCCTATTTTTCTATTCACAACAACTATTTTATGCTTCTTTCTCACCAGATCATTTGTTAGGCCTGTAAATGATTTGAGAAGGGTGAGCAGAGAATTTTCAAATGGAAATCTTAAGGCAAGACCCGGACAAAAAGAGCTTGAACGAAAAGACGAAATTGGCGATTTAACCAGAGATTTCAATCATATGTCAGAGAAGATTGAATCAATGATGGTTTCTCAAAAACGTCTTTTAAGTGATATTTCCCATGAGTTAAGATCGCCTTTAGCAAGGCTTAAGGTTGCTCTTGAATTACTAATCGAAAAATCAACAGAAGATTCAAAAAAATTAATAAGCAGAATTGATACCGAGACTGATCGTCTCAACTCAATGATTGGCCAGGTTTTGGAGCTATCAAGAGCGGATTTAACGCAAAACTATGACCAGAAAAAAGATTTGAATCTATATGAAATTTTGGAAAAAGTTGTGGTGGATGCACGCTTTGAGGCTGCTTCCAAAAAATGTGAAATAGTGCTGGAGACAAATGAAAAATCATTAGAAATAGGATGTTTTGAAGATCAGTTGAACCGAGCCATTGAAAATGTGATTCGAAATGCAATTAAATATAGCCCGGAAAACTCTAAAATATCCGTATCCATGGCAGCTGAAAAAAATAATGTTCAGATAATTATCTCAGACAGTGGGCCTGGTGTTGCTGAAGAAGAACTTGGACGATTGTTTGAACCGTTTTATCGAGTAAATACGGCAAGGGATAGAAAAACCGGAGGCGCTGGCCTGGGATTGGCGATTTCAAGAAAAGCAGTTGAGTCTCATAAAGGCAAAATCAGCGCAAAGAACGGAAAAAATGGTGGATTAGAAGTTTATATAGAATTGCCCCTTCTCTAAAACCTCTTTTTCCTGCATAATGGGTAATCGATTAGCACAAGATTATTTGAGAGGGTTTTATGTCTTCCTATTTGGTTTTTCCTACCTTTTTTCTGGGTTTTCTACTTATCTGGGTATTGGTCATAAAGTTGATCATGTGGCTGTCTGGTTTGACAAAACTTGCAAGCCGTCATCCATTTGTTGAATCAAGAATTAGTTCGGAAGAGATTAAAAGATGGGATTATGTTTCTGGTTCAATAAATAAAAACTCTTTTAGAAATGCTCTATCAATAGTTATTCACGAAGAAGGACTATTGATTTCTCCTTTTTTTCTTTTCAGAGTTGGCGCTGGCAAAGCTTTGATTCCATGGTCTGAGGTTCAGTTTAATGGAGTTTCTGTTGAAGGATGCTTTGAATGGACTGATTTCGAAGCTGCAGGGGTCAGATTTCATCTTTTTGGAAACATGGAAGAAATTCAAAATTTTGCTGAGTCTTCTTCTGAATAAAGCGCTTTTACTTGCATCAAATAGCTTGTTAGGCTAAACTGACACTCAAAATTTATAACAAAGGGATAACTCTGATGCATCCTTATAGAACTCATAATTGTGGCGAATTACGTGGAACTGATGAAGGCAAGGAAGTCCGTCTTTCTGGCTGGATTCACAGAAAAAGAAATCTTGGCGGAGTTTTATTTATTACTCTTAGAGATAGTTATGGTATAACTCAGGTCCTGGTTGAGCCTGGCACTAAAATTCATGAGCAAATGGAAGACATCAGGGTTGAATCTGTTATCACAATTGATGGCATCGTTCGCAGCCGAGGCGAAAATATCAATAAGGATATGCCGACTGGTGAAATCGAGGTTGAAGCAAACACTCTTGAAGTGCAGAGTCACGCTGATATTCTTCCTTTCCAGGTGGCAGACGATGACAATGCACCTGAATCAACCCGCTTGACCTATAGATTTCTTGATTTAAGAAAAGAGAAACTTCATAACAACATTATGTTGCGCTCTAAGGTTATATTCAGCATTCGCAAAAGAATGATGGATATGGGATTCAACGAATTTCAAACTCCTATTCTGACAAGTAGCTCACCAGAAGGTGCAAGAGATTATCTTGTGCCAAGTCGACTTTATCCAGGCAAATTCTATGCTTTACCTCAAGCTCCACAGCAATTTAAACAGCTTTTGATGGTTTCTGGTTTCGATCGATATTTTCAGATTGCACCATGTTTCAGAGATGAGGATGCCAGGGCAGATCGCTCTCCTGGCGAATTCTATCAGTTAGACGTTGAAATGGCTTATGCCACTCAGGAAGACGTTTTTGAAGCTCTTGAAAAGATGTTTTATGGCCTGTTCACAGAATTCTCCGATTGGGATGTGACTCCAGCTCCATTTCCAAGAATTCCTTTTGAAGAAGCTATGCTCAAATATGGATCAGATAAGCCAGATCTAAGATTTGGACTTGAAATTAACGATGTTTCAGATATTTTCGCCAGATCAGACTTTAATGCCTTTAAAGGTGTTGTGGAAAGCGGTGGCGTAGTTCGCGCTATTGCGGTTCCTGGTCTTGCTGAGAAATCTCGTAAATTTTTTAAAGACCTGGAAGAATTCGCAAAAGAAGCTGGTGCTAAAGGATTAGCCAGTCTTAATTTTATGGCTGATGGCGAAGTTAAGGGAAGCCTTGCTAAGCCACTTTCAGATGAAACAAAAAATGAGCTGAAAACATCACTCCAGGCCGGTGAAAATAGTTCTATTTTGATCGTAGCAGACAAAGCAGATGTGGCGGCCAAAATCCTTGGTAGAGTTCGCCTGCATTTGGCTGATTTGCTTGATTTGCGCAAAAAGAACTGCTTTAAATTCTGTTGGATTGTTGATTTTCCAATGTTTGAAAAAGATGAAGAAACCGGAAAAATCGAATTTAGTCACAATCCTTTCTCAATGCCACAGGGCGGAATGGAAGCCCTTGAAACTCAGGACCCTTTGAGTATTAAAGCCTATCAATATGATATCGTTTGTAACGGAACTGAACTTAGCTCTGGTGCAATAAGAAACCATAAGCCGGAAATCATGTATAAAGCCTTTGAAATAGCTGGATATGACAATGCTGTGGTGGATGATAAGTTTGGTGGAATGATTAAAGCCTTCAAATTTGGCGCTCCTCCACATGGTGGAATTGCTCCTGGAGTAGACAGGATAGTGATGTTGCTGGCAAACGAGCCAAACATTCGTGAAGTAATAGCCTTTCCAATGAACCAGAATGCACAAGATCTTCTTATGCAGGCTCCGGGCGAAGTTAATCCTGAGCAACTAAAAGAACTAAGTCTTCAAGTTGTCCAGGAAGAAAAGAAATAGATTAAAAAGGCGTTTCAGATTCTGAAACGCCTTTTAATTTTAGGAACAAGCATTGATTCGTTTAATTTTTACGCTGACAGCTTTTGTGGGCTCTTTTTTGCTGTTTATGGTACAACCATTGGCCGGAAAGCTAATTTTGCCATGTCTTGGTGGGGCTCCCGCTGTCTGGACCGCATGTATGCTGTTCTTTCAAACTGTTTTGCTCTTCGGTTACGTATATGCTGCCCAGGCAATTAAAAAAGTTGGATGTGAAAAACAATCTGTTTTGCATATTCTATTGCTGGTGCTGGGATTCGTATTTTTGCCCTTATCTATTGATTTTTCTGGCTTAGATTCAGCAATTCACCAGCCGGTGACATGGATGCTGGCCAAGCTGGTTGCTTCTATTGGGTTCCTTTTTTTCGTTGTCTCAGCTAATGCTCCCATGGTGCAAAGATGGTATTCAACTATAGGGCAACGGGATTCAACAGATCCATATTTTCTTTACGCAGCAAGCAATGTTGGCAGTCTTGTAGCGCTTTTGGGATATCCTCTTGTGATGGAGCCAAATTTTAGTGTTTCAGATGCCAGGGAGATCTGGTCTGGTGGCTATCTCGTTTTAACCTTTCTTGTTCTGGTCTGTTCATTTATTGTTTGGAAAGATAGCGGAAAAGATTCAAAGAATGAGCAAGATCAATCCGAGAGCTCCAAGTTAGAGCCTTCAATGCTCCAAAAGTTGAAATGGGTGTTTTGGGCTTTTATCCCAAACAGCTGCATGTTAGCAGTTACTATGCATATTTCCACAGATGTGGCATCAATTCCTCTGATGTGGGTTATCCCACTGGCTATTTTTCTGGTTTCCTTTATCCTGGTGTTTGCAAAAATAGACTTTTGGAGAGAATTTGCCTGGGATTCATATCTGGCTCCATTTGGAACTGTTTTTGCCACTGTTTTCTTTCTTAGAATGTCTGATCCGGCATGGCTTTCAATTGGAGTACACTTTAGTCTCCTTTTCATTATCTGTATGTCTTTTCATAGCCGTTTGGCAAAGAGCAGACCACAATCTGAATTTCTCAATTCATTTTTTGTATGGATGTCCGTCGGAGGAATTCTTGGGGGAATTTTTAATAGTGTTGTTGCGCCAATGGTTTTCAAAACCCAGTTGGAATATCCTTTGACAATTATTGTGGCAATAATTGGAATCGGGTTTGTAAATAAAGAATCTAAAGACAATTCCCTTAAAAGATTGCTCTTTTCATTTTTGTTTCTTTTGTTGGTAACGCAGATTTTTGGTTATTTCTCAGTCGCTTATTCCAAAAAACTTTTCTCAGATAAGGGAATGGTTATCTTTCTTGCTTGTGCAACATACCTATTTGCCTTTTTAAGGGCCCGTAAAATTTCGGGGTTTGTTTTTCTTTTTTTAATGAGCTTGGGCTTACATTTTTACACGACAAGCCTGTCATGTATTAAAACTGATAGAAGCTTTTTCGGGGTTATGAGGATTGTAAAAGAGGTTTTTTCAACTGAAGAAATCATTGGTAATAAAATGGTAACCAAGACCTACGACATGGTTTATAAACTAAGGCACGGGACTACTCTTCACGGTGTTGAAAGAAAATTAAAGATTCGTCCCATTTTTCCTTTGTCGTATTATTCACGTGAAGGTCCTATCGGTGAAGTATTCAGATTGATGAAAATAAACCGACGGGGAAAAAGTGTTGCGGTTGTTGGCCTGGGGTGCGGAACCCTGGCTTACTATGGGCGAGACTGGCAAAAATTTGATTTTTTTGAAATTGATCCTGAAGTTATAAAAATAGCTACTGACAAAGACTATTTTACTTATCTCGCCCGCTGTAAATCAAAATACAGAATTCTTGCAGGTGATGCGCGCGTGAATCTTTCCACAAAGATCCAGGATAGGTTTTACGATCTAATGGTTCTTGATGCCTTTTCTTCAGACTCTATCCCAGTGCATTTGCTTACCAAAGAGGCTATTCAACTTTATAAGTCTAAGCTCAAACCTGGTGGGGTGCTTGCTTTCCACATATCAAACAGATTTTTTGATTTGCGACCTGTTCTGGCCAGAATTTGCGCTGATCTGGGTTTAAAATGTTTTTATAGATACGATTTTCCACAACAATACTCAGTAAAATATGACTGGTATGATTTGCAAAACCTTAGCAGCTCTTTATGGTTAATCGCAGCTAAAGAAGAAGCGAGCATTCGTGGAGTTTTTGCATATAATAAGTGGCGAAAGCCTGTTTTTCCTGAAGGGTTTAAGACCTGGACGGACGATTATTCTAATCTTCTTGGCGTTTACAACTGGAATTAGTTTTTTCGCTTTTGATTTTTTGACATTAAATTGCTGTGAGTAAAATGAAAAACCTGGGTTACCCTGTTGAAGAAATTCTTCCAAGTCTTATCGATAGCTTTTTACACGAGAAAAACGTTGTTTTAACTGCTCAACCCGGGGCGGGGAAATCAACCATAGTGCCATTGCATCTGATTCGACAGCCCTGGCTGGAAGGAAGGAAGATTTTAATCCTTCAGCCACGAAGAATCGCGGCAATTTCAGTTGCTAACCGAATGAGTGAGCTATTTAAAACTGAAGTTGGACAGGAAATTGGTTTTGTTGTTCGGCATTATAAAAAGATCTCTGCAAATACAAGAATTCAGGTTATTACTGAAGGATTGCTAACAAGGATGATTCAATCAGATCCTTTTTTAGAAGATATTGGAATGGTTATTCTTGATGAATTCCATGAAAGAAGTATTCATTCAGACTTGTGTCTTGCACTTTGCAAAGAAATTCAAAATGATGTGAGACCCGATTTAAAAATTCTGGTAATGTCTGCTACCTTAGAGTCTGAGCCAGTAAGCAAATTTCTTGGAAATTGCCGAATTGTTAAATCAGCTGGTTTTTTACATGATGTTCAGAAGGTTTATCAAGAGTTTAACTACTCTGAAGGGATATCTGAAAATGCATATAAAGCATTAAAGCGGGCAAGGAATTCTGATTTGCCGGATAAATGTAGCTTAGTCTTTTTGCCGGGGCGAGGCGAAATTGAAAAACTCCGTGAGATGCTTGATAGAGATCCTGATTTTGGAGAATTTGAAATTTTGCCTTTACATGGAGGACTAACTCTTGAACAACAGAAGAAAGTTCTGGATACAGAGTTTAAAAGCCCAAGAATAATTCTATCCACCAATATTGCTGAAACTTCTTTAACTATTGATTCGGTTTCACTGGTTATTGATTCCGGATATTGCCGGACTATTGAAATAGATCCCAGCTCAGGAATTGAGGGGCTAAAGCTAAAAAGAATCAGTCGTGCTTCCGCTGACCAAAGGGCGGGGCGAGCAGGAAGAGTCTGCGCAGGTAAAGCGATTAGATTATGGAGCTTAAACGAACATCAAAATTTAAAAGAGTTTGCTGAGCCTGACATTTTAAGGTTGGATTTGGCTCCTTTTCTGCTCGAAGTTTTCCTCTGGGGTTGCTCGAAACCTGAAGAATTTAACTGGTTTCAATCGCCATCAGAAAACTCTATCAGGCTTGGGGTTAATCTTTTAAATCTTCTTGGAGCAATTGATGCAAACAGAGGCATTACACAGATTGGCCGGAAAATGGCTTCCTTGCCGGTTGACCCAAGACTTGCCAGGATGATTTTGTTTTCTGAAAAACAAAGTGTCAGGCAGATAACCATTGTCTATGCTGCTTTGCTTTCCGAAAAGAGCTTTTATCGGTCTAAAGAACCTTTATTCAGAGCATTTTCAGGAAAATCAGATTTAAGATTTATGTTCGATCTATATCTAGGTTTGTGTAATCATGAGTCAGTTTCAGAGTTGTTAACCATTGATAAAAAAGCATTTCAAAGAGTCAAAGCTTCTGCTGCGCAGATTGCATCAAAGTTTGGATTTTCAAAGCTTGAGGACGGTGAGAATTTAACTGAGAAAGATTTCATTGAAGCGGAGAAAGCTATTTTGGCAGCTTTTCCCGATAGAGTTGGAATCATTCGGGGCAATCAAGATCAAAGAGCATACAAGCTGGTAGATGGAGCAGGATACAGGTTGGCTAACTCAAGCCTGGTTAAAGATGCAAAGATGGTTGTTGCTGTTTCCCTCGATAAAAACTGCGGAAATAATGGCGATGGGAAGATTTTTTGTGCAACCGAAATTGCTTCAGATTGGATTGATGAAGTCTGCTCACATCTGGTTGATACTCAGATATTGATTCGATTTGACAATAAAACCGGATCTATTGTTAAAGAAAGAGCAAAATTTTTTCAGTCGCTGATTATTGAAAGTGTTCGGGAAGAAATTTTTCCTGAAGATCAAGCTTCAATCGAGAAAATATTGGGAGAGCATGTTCTGGCAAATTTGCCTGAGTTTTTCAGTTTAAGTAACGACAACTTTCTACAGCTTAAATTTCGTGTCGATCTTTTAAAAAAATTCCCTGAGGGTAGTGAGCTGGAGAATTTTGACGAAGAGTGGATAAAGATAAAACTGCCAGAGTTACTCATTGGTTGCCGCTCAGTAAAGGATCTTCGATTGATTGATCTGCCTCAGCGATATCTAAATGAATTGTCGTATGCTCAGCAAAAGGATCTGGACAGACTTGTTCCTACACGCTTTTCACTTCCATCGGGGAACTCTGCCAGGATTATTTATCAAGATGAAGGGAGTCCTCTTTTGAACGTCAAACTTCAGGAAATGTTTGGACAATCCGAAACTCCAACAATTGTGAATGGTAGACAGCCTCTTTTGATTCAACTCCTTTCACCAGCAGGAAGACCTTTGCAATTAACCCAGGATTTAAAATCATTTTGGGTAAATGGATACCCACATATTGCTAAAGAAATGAAAGGCAGGTATCTCAAGCACCCCTGGCCAGAAAATCCTTCTGCAGCGGTTCCTTTTGGGGGGACAAAGCGACAATTTGCGAGGAAAAATTTGAAGTAAAAATAAAAAGGCCTCCAAACAGGAAGCCTTTTCTATTTTGGATTATTGATTAGATCTAGAACTCTACGTTATCCATTACTTTGGTTTTAATAAAATTGTATCTCGCGCTGTTCAATGTTTTTAGCCAGGATGGGTTGTAGCGATAGGAAACGGTGGCATCTACGATTGCAACGCGTGCAGCCAGAGTGTCAGCCTGATTAAATTCGGCTTTCCATTCTGTTGTTACTTCTGGGTGGAAATAAAGAAATCTTAATGCCATTTCTCTGAGTAAAATACTCTTAAAACGCAAAGTTCTTGCTTCATCTGTCAGCTCAACGAATGTTGGTTTATGCCAGGAGTGTTGTGTTATAAAAACGTAGCCATCTGAAGAGAAGGCCATGATTGTGTCATTGGTTGGAACAAAGCAGACAGCTTCTGTGCAGGTTGAGAAATATTTTGGCAGTTCAGCAAACACTTCGCCGATCGCAATATTTTGCTCATCATTAATGTGCATATGTTCTTCAGGAAGATTTGTAGTTCCTGTTCCCACGTCTACTTCAGTTATAACGGCAACATAATCACCTTCCGGGATTTCTGGGGGTGGTTCACTCCCTGGTTGCTCTGTCGAACCCGAATCATCCCCTCCGCTTGTGTCCTCGGGGTTGATAAGGTTGCTTCCTAGGCCGGAAACAGATTGACCATTCATAACATATTCTTTAATAAACCCATTTCTTTGAGGAAATTTGCTGCTTAATGATGACGAGCAATACATTGAAACCGCAAACGCCATATCAATCATTGCTTTATTCATTCCAGGTCCAATTATTATATTTTCTTCAGCGCCTGGTCCATAAACCTTTGTGGAAAGATCTCCGGGAGTAAACATCTGAGAATATTTTTTGGCTATTTCCGGATTCTTTTGTTGAAAAGCGTATGTCATACCTCTTACAAGGATTAGTTTAAATCTTGCAACTTTTTCATTGGCTTGCGGAAACCTGTTGTTTGCTTCCTTGAAAGCTTTATTGTAAGCGGGAGTGGGAACCATTGAAGCATCACACATTTCTACAATGCCGTCTCTTCCCTGGTAGCCACAGTATTGGACTTCTATTGGTATATAGCTTGGGGCGAGTGAAATTGCTTTAGTTGCGCTCCTGAAATTTTCAGGTAAGGCATTTAAAACATCTTTTACTGCAGTAATCCAAATCTCTCCCCAACTTTTTACATCTGGATCATCTATAATTTCAATTCCAAAAGACTCGAGTATTTCGTCTTTAATTAACTGAACTCTTTCTTTTTCTGTCGAAGAAGCTGTAGCTTGTGCTTCTCCATACGACTGGTAGACAGTATCAAGATAACTTCCGCTCTGAGCGCTTACTTGAAAAGTTAAGCTGACCAGAGCCATAACGGCAAGAATTCTAATTGCATTTTTCATTAACTAATTTCCCTCTATAGATACTATCGGTTTATATAGTCTTTTCCTGCCATAATATTATCTTTTACGAAATTATATCTGTCCAGATCCATTCTTTCACCATTGTTTGAATAGAAAAATCCATTTTGAATAACACCGCCGGCCCAGAATGTTGCAACAGACTCAGCCATGTCTTCTTCTGGGAGAGACTCCCCATAAGTAGATGGGCACTCGCCTGTGATTTTTCCACCAGGCCAGAATTTGTTTCTCCAGGCATCATTTATGTCTGAATGAGTATTCTGGAAACAATGAGTCATTTCATGAACCATTGTTCGTTGAAATCTGAACTTCAATTCAACCAATATCTCTTCCTGACTTGGCTCATGTCCCAGTTTAAGCTTTAAGTTTGCCAGCATGATTTCAGTAGCAGTGACACTACCATTTAGCATGTGAATTTTTCGTTGCGGAACAATTACATATGCCAATGCATTTGCTGGAGAGCCTTCTGGTGGAATACCATCGCGGATAATTTCATCAGTACAACTGCGGAAATATGCCGGTAAAGAATCAAAAACTTCGTTACAGGCTATGAGCTGATTTTTAGTCCAGCTTGTATCGCCATTACCATTTACTGGAGAAACACTATAGTCTGAAACCAGCCTGTCTCTAAGCTGAGTTTCATTCATGTCTTCCAGATCAGTAGGTTCTTCAACTGGTGGCGTTTGGGTTGCAACCGGAGGATCTTCAGGGTCTTCAATCGGAGGAGTTTGAGTCGCTACAGGGGGATCCTCAGGCTCTTCGACTGGAGGTGTTTGGGTTGCGACCGGAGGGTCTTCAGGTTCTTCGATTGGAGGAGTTTGAGTAGCAACTGGAGGTTCAGATGGCGGCTCAGGAAATTTTAACGGAATAACCGTTAACTTTATTTTTACTCCGCCCAATCGCCCCATAATAACGCGAATCAGGTTGTTAACAATTCGTTCCAGCTTTTCTGCTGCTTTTTGTTGTTCTGAGATGATTAATTCTTCTGCGGGTTCTTCTAATTCCTCGGTGTCACCTGAGGAAGTTACATAGTTGGCATCACCTTCAATGGCGGAGGTTCCATTTTGTTGAGCGCTATAAATTGTGTCCAGATAACTACCGTTTTCTGCCAATCCCATGGCCGGGAATGCCATCAATAAGCATAAGAACACGACTGTGAAAAAGTGATAGCGCTTCATAAATCCTCCTGAACCCGTACATTCATATATCTTATTATACGAATAAAATAGCAAATATGTCTAAAAATCTAGATAATTAACAAAAAAAGAATTACTTTTTGTTACGGAAATAATTGTTTCCAAAAACAAACTGGTTTCTATTCCAAAATTTTGCGCTTCTAGAACTTACTTAATAAGATATTCTTTTCCATTCATGACATAATTTTTTATAAAATTATATCTTTTTATATCCATAACGTTTCCGTTTCTAGCTTTGAAATATCCACCTTCAATTTTTCCACCAACCCAATAGGTTGCAACAGATTCTGCCATATCTTCTACAGGCTGAGTTCTGCCATAGCTGGTTGGACAATTTCCTGTTAACCTCCCACCAGGCCAGAATGTGTTTTGCCAGGCGCGACTAATGTCAGGATGGGTATTTTGAAAACAATGGGTCATTTCATGCACGATGGTTCGCTGAAAATTATATTTTAAATTAGCCATCAATTCAGCATTAGTTGGTTTTCGTCCATATCTGCTTATCAAACTGTTATAAAGCCATTGACTCGCAGTAACACTGGCATCAAGCATATGGATTTTTCTCTGTGGAACAATTACATATCCTGAAGTTCCGGCTGGAGCAAATGAAGGAGGAGGGCCATCTCTATAAATTACGTCGGTGCAGCTACGAAAATATTCAGGCAGGGATGCAAAAGCTTCATCTGCTGCTATTAGCTGATTTTTGCTCCATGTTGCTCCTTGTCCATCTAAAGCGGAAAAACCATACTTTGCTTTTAATGATGCCTTTAGCTGAGCCTCCGACATATTTTGCGGATTAGAGCTGATTGTTGTTGGTGCTGGCTGAGAAGGGGGCGAAACAGTGGGTTTGGAAACTGGGGGGGTAGAGACTGGCGGTTTTTGAACTGTGGTTGGTTTTGGTTGTGTTGGTACGGGTTTTGGAGCGGGAGGCGTTTGAACAACTGTTGGTTTTTGAGTCGGTGGCCTCGGGCATTTAACCGGGATGATTATTATTTTTACTCTTACCCCACACATTCTTCCCATAATCATGCGGATGATATTATTTACAAGTTGTTGAAGCCTGTTCATCGCTCTTTGCTGACCAGGAATAGCTGTGGGTTGAGGTATATCTACTATTTGAGGTGTTTCGGAATCAGAAATGTAGTTTACATCTTCCTCTAATGAAGAAGTTCCACCTTGTTCTGCGTTAAAAATAGAATCCAGATAACTACCTTTTTCTGCTTTGCCTATTGATGGAAAGGCTAACAGTACACATAAAATGATTGTGAAAAGCAGGTAGTTTCTATTCATAATTCCCCCCAAAACTATTCGACTATATTTTAATAATACGGATTTTTTTACAAAATCGTTTCAAAAAAATCATGGTTTATTGATTTGCTTATTAAGGCGGACCGGAAAAATTCTGGTTGATAAGCTAAACTCTCTTTTAGAATTCTTCTTTTGTGAGTCTCTCAATTTCATGGAGAAATTGAGGCTGAGTCGATAAGTTCCAGACGCTTTTCCGGTAAAATTTTCAAACTCCGGAACCCAGGAAATTGATGCGACATTGTCAGCTAAAACAACTTTTTCAGCATCCATTCCTACTTTTCTAAGAATAGAAATTTTTTCGTCAGATTTTCTCAAATTATAAGAAACGGGGAAGATTTCACCGCTTTTACTGTCATAGATTTTAAAAGAGAGGGAGTTAGAATTTGCATCAATCTGTTTTGCTTTTTCCGGATTACTTGTATCCAATACCGCATTATTCAAATCATTTCTTAATCGGGAAATAAATAAAACAGCTTCCTGCATCAATACTGCTGTGCTTTCACTTTTTGAGTAACCAGAACGAAAATTAGTGAAAACGATCATTGCTGTGCCCATAAAGACTGCGACAATACCGCAGACTACAATGATTTCTACCAGAGTAAATCCAATTTTATTTTTTCTTTTAATCTGTTTCATTAGCTACCAGGGTTTGAATCTTTACTGTTCTAAGCTTTTTTGAAGCTTTGCTTTCCGGGAAACTTATTTTTACGCTAACTTTTTTAAATCTAACCAGCCCATCTTTTTCAATTGTCGAAATATCAATCTCAGGAACTTGCTCAGGGGAATCGGAGACAAGAAAAGTAATGCCAGATCCTTCCTTTAAAGGATTGCCGGTTTTGATTTTGTCCGAATCAATTTTGCCTACTGGAATTTGCTTGAATGGTAGGGAAAGAATTTGCTCCATTATCTCCATTGCACTTGAATGAGCGCGAAACTCAGCTTCTGTAACCTGAACATTTCTATTGCCGGTGGAAAAGGTAAGGAAAACGGGGAGCATTATCATGGCAAGAATGCCCAATGCTAGTATAAGTTCTATTAAAGATACTCCGCGTTTAAAAGATTTAATCATTCCAGTATGAGTCCTCTGGTGAAACGTAAGATTTATAAAAATTCCCGTATTTTTCACCGGTTGGGTCCTGATCTTCTCTAAATGAAATTTTGCCGCCTTGAAATCTTTGATCAACATATATGGAAGACACCATTAGCGTTCCGAGAATATTTAATCTGGAGCTGTAAGTCAGTTCTGCATTAGGGGCAATTAGATTTAGGTGGGCGGGCTGAGTAGATGAAAAGCGTGCCGATGAGGCTTGCTTTAATACAACAGTCAGGTTTTCATATTCTCTGGAAGAAACCACTCCCCGAACAGTGAGATTACCCTGATCCAGTATTATTGCTCCACCATTAGCAATTTTTAGGGGTGTTGGTTTTCCATTTGGAGGAATAATCAAATCTAGCTTTGCCGAGTTTTTAATACGAACGATGCAATTTAGATCCAATTCTCCTGATTTATTCAGGTGAGCATCCCAGAAGTCACTGATATTCTCGAACTCTTTTTGAGTTCTTGCGCTAATGACTGAAATGATGTGATCTCCTTCTATGGAGCCCTGGTAAACAACCTTTCCATTTCTCTCCAGTTTAATATTGCTGCCATTGTCTAAATCAAGCAATCTAATCGAAGAAGGGAACTGTCTGTTATTTTTTTTATCAATGACATCCTGTATCGTATTGTATGAGTAAACATAGGGCATTTCTGTGATTCTACTCATGAGAGCGCTATATTCAGAATAATTTGAAAACGCCATTCCTGTTTTAAGAATGGGGCCTCCAAATTTTCTTCCCATTACGTCATTTATCTGCATGTCATCATTAAATTTGCTGGGAGCTACAGATGGAAGCAGATACAGAGGAGGGGGGGAGAGTTTTTTAAACGATTCCAGAACATCTGGGTCCTGCGGCTTTATGTCTAAAGAAGCATATCTGGGAAAGGCGGATGTGACAGGGCCAAACACCTTTGTCCGCGATTGATAGCCTCTTTTTGCCTCGCCAAAAAGATGAAGAATAGATGATTTGGAAGTGTAATCAAGTTTCTCGCCGTTTGAAAGGATTTGTCCCTCATACATTGCGTCTGATTCTTTGCGATTGCTTCTATCATGAAACCCGTCTAACACTAAGCTGTGAGCAAAATTGTAAGTCACTTTTCTTACTACAGAAGAGCTGAGATCCCAGAATATTTCTCTTGGTTGAGCTAAAAATTCGGGCAGGTAATTGTTTGGTGTTTGAAATTTAACCGGTCTAAAAATATTTGGGTTGCTGACGTCATAAAAATGGAATATTTCCCCAAGATCACCAGCACCAGAGCAGAGGTTTAGTCGTGTTTTTTTGTCTCCCAGCCATATCCAGCCTCTTTTTTTCCAGATTTCCGGATTCTTTTCGTCCTTTAAAATATCGCTGGGAACTCTTTTCGTAAAGGGAGTTTCAGGAGTGCTATGGTTAAAACAGATTAGAGGCTTTGGTCCATCTGTTACCATGCCTTTATAGTCATTTCTGATGATATTAAAGGCACCTTCACCATTTCGGGCTGCGTTTTTCACGTGAAGAGTAAATTTGCTAACTACTGGCGGGATAGTGCTTGCTACTTTTACTTTTCTTTTGACAACAACCTTTCTTTGAGAGTCTTTATAGTAACCGGTGGATTCAATTGATAACCATCCTTCGCGGGCAACTTCGTCAAACCATGATTTTGGAGACGTTTCCATTTGCTTGAAATTTCTTAGCCAAACTTCAACTTTAATTGAAGCAGATTTATCTATCTCTTTTGTAAACTGCTCAAGATCTTTATTCCACTGGTCTCCCAGCAAAGGATTTAAATAAGTATCTTCCAGCTCGCCAGGGGCAGTAAGAATTTTGTTTATCTCATTTGAGCCTGGAGCGTTTAATTTGTTTCCAATGGCTTCTCTAACTACTCTCAGGCTACTATTTATTCCCGCTTCAGCTAAAAAATGGGAAATTTCGCCATTTAAAATTGTTTGTATTCCGTGATGCTGCTGTCCAACAAAAGAATATAGACTGGCAGCTAATATCAGCATGATGGTACCAATTACCACAGCAAACATAATTGCAAAACCTGAATCCGCTCTATAGGGTCTTACGTTTGTAGTATTGTGCTTAAAATGCATTGAAATTAACCTGAAAAGGCTCCTTTTATAGAATAATCGCAGCCTTATGGCTTAAAGTCAATGCCTTTGCCAATTTGACTAAAAGTTTGATAGAGTGTTTAAAGATGAAAGAAAAATGCGCAAATTGCATTGGAGGAAGCTTATGAAATTCTCTCTAGTCACGTTTTTGTTAGTTTTTGCATTAGTGTCCGTTGGAGGTCTAGCAATGATTGAAACCCTGACTTTAGATCAAATGGTTCAAGGATCCAAGGTTATTGTTCTTGTAGAGGTTGAAGGAACAAAAGAAGTTGGCCTTACACCAGAGGGAGTGGGTATTGTAGCTAACCTTCTAAGTGTTAAAAACAGCTTTAAGGGAAGTGCAAAAGTTGGAGATAAGTTAAAAGTAAAAACTTATAGCAGAGTAGAAGATGCTCCTCAATTCAAAAAGGGAGAAACTTTTTTAGTCTTTTTAAATCCAAAAGAAAAGCATATGGAAGTTTTTAACGGTGTTCAGGGTAGTTGGCCTGTGGATGCTGATGGAAATATCGGCGGAATGGGAAAGGGGAAAACTCTTGATCAGGTAAAAGAGGCGGCTTCAGTGCAAATACATCTTTCTCAACCCAAGGTTCCAAACATTACTTTTTAAAAAAAATAGCCGCTTCAATTTCTGAAGCGGCTATTTTTATGACTTTACTAGCTTAGCAGATTTAAAACTGTTGATCTTGCATCATCTTGAAATTTGAATGCTTTAATGGCTGCCTGGGATTGAAGTTGCTCGCGGCTCATGTTTATTACTTCCATGGCAATGTCAGCATCACCGATTCTGGATTGGCTCGCAATGGTTGAAAGCAGTTGAGAATTCAAACCTTCTATTTCAGATGAAATTCCGTTTGAAACAGCTCCCAATGAACCTCTTTGCGATGAAACATTACTAATTGCCTGAGAAGCAATTCCGATTGCGCTTGAAGCACCTGCTTGAGTTGTAACATCTATCCTGGAAACTCCTAGAGCTTCAGATGACATTGATGGGATCGACAGATCATTACCGTTCTGCAGCTGGACATTTAAAGATCCGTCTAACAGGTTTTTGGTATTGTATTGAGTGTTATTGGAATTCTGATCAATCTGTTGTGAGAGTTGATCGATTTCAAACTGTATATTTTGACGATCAGAATCAGTAAGTGTGCCGTTTGAGGCTTGAACAGATAATTCATTAATTCGCTGCAGCATTTCACCTGTGTTACCGAGAGAACCTTCAGCTGTTTGAATCATGGAGATTTCGTCTTGTCTGTTTGAAATCTGCTGCATCAATCCTCGGCTTAAAGATTCCATTGCGTTGAGAACTGCAAGGCCTGCAGGATCGTCACTGGCTTTGAGAATTTTTTTGCCACTGGCAATTTTATTTAGAGTTTTGCTCTGAGACTCTTGAGTGTTGATTAATCTATTATGTAGGCCTTGGGAATTTGAAGTTTTTCCGACCATAAGGTTCACCTGCCTATTACTATCTCTAATTTAAATATAATGTACAATACCGTTTTCGTCTAATGGATAATTTAAAAGCGAGCGGCACTAAAGAACTTGGAATGGATTATTAGTCCTTAAATTCTTCTATTGCATCTTCTTCTGATGGGAAAGCTTCGCCCATCTGAAGCAATCCAACCATTTTGAAAACACCGCTGGTAAGTTCGCTAAGTCCAACAAAAGCAAGATCACCACTTTTTTCATCAACAATAATTTCGCTAAGTTCAATTATTTGAGCAATACCTTGAGAGTTGATAACGGGTGATTGTGCAAAATTCAGAATAAATTTCTGATATCCTGATGGTAGAGCGTCTTGAACCGCTTCAAAAACAGAAGCGCCGCCTTTTTCGTCCAGGTAGCCGTTTGAACGTATTATATATATGCCATCTACTGTGGCTGTCTGTATGCTGAAGTTACTCATGGAGCGATATTACCCTTTTCAGACTATACTTGTCAACAAATCAAAATACGGTTATCAAGTTGGCTTCAGGGGGCTCTTTTTTTGACTTTTGCAGTTTAACTTGAGCTTGAAATTCACTACCAGTTTTTGGAACTTTTTTCAGTTTTCCGTCCAGATGGATTTTTATCTTTTTTCCGTTGTTTAAACTATTTTCAATGATTATGCTGGTGTTGTTGTCGAGGATCTCAACTATTTTTCCCTTAACAATTATAGGCTTGGGAGATTTTATTGCAGCTGCCTTTTTTCGCGCCAAAGCTGTTCTGTATTTTTTTATTGGCTTTGATGGTGGGGCAAGAAATAAAAACCATATTAGAGCTGTTAAAATAGCCCCAATAGAGTAAGCAACAATGCCAAATTTTATAAGCTCGGGATCTAATTTTAAGCCTTTTTCTTGTGTTTCTCGAATCTTTTGTATTTTTTCAAGCTTGTATGAAGCTCGTTCCAACTTTTTCTTTTCTTCTTCATCAACTTTTTGTTGTGCAACTTTATAAAGCTCATGGGATGAATTGAATTCAGTTTTTTCGCTTTCAACTACTGCAATTCCAATTTCTTTAGTTAAAGTCTCCCAATCATCGACTTTTGATGTATTACAGCTTTTCCATTCAGCGTAGATCTGAAAAAATAACCTTGAGTCAGCATTTGAAACCAAAAGCGAGGAAATCTGTTCAATATTTTCAGGAACTACTTCTGTTTTAAAAGCTTTTACCAGAGTTTGTCTGATAGACAAAAAGTCAAATTGTCCAAGGCAGAAAATGGCTTTTTTTCGTTGGTCAGGTTTGACCGATTCGAGCATTTTTTCAACAAGTGATAGTGCTTGTTTCTTGTCGAATAACGAAAAAACCTTCAGAGCTGTTAATCGCACTTCATCGTTGTTATTTTTCAATAACTGCGGAAGATATGGAATTAAGCTATCTGGCTCTATTCTGGTTAATGATTCAATTGCTCCGGCTAAAATGTCAGCATTTTCACTTTTTAGACAATTTTGCAAAAAGATTATGCAGTCATGATCTCCATGCCTTTGAATCAGCTTGATAATGGCTATTTTTTCTTCAGTTTCAACCTTATAGAAAACTTCCTGAAGCTTTTTCTCAAATCTTTTGAAATCTTCAAGGCTTAGAGAATTGAGATAATTTATACGCTCTTCAGTAGACAGATCAGAGTAACTTTTTTTCTTTTCGCTTTGAGCTTGTGGAGAAAAGGAACTCAGATATTCCGAAATTTTGTTTTTTAGCTGGGGATTTTTTTCTTTTTCAAGATAAGCTTTGAGTATGTTTTGGGCTTCAACGATGCCATGTCTAACCAGGTCACATAATTTAATTGCAGATTTAAATCTTGTTTCAAGATCTCCGGATTTTAAACCAAGACTAAATCTTTCAATAACAAGTCGAGCTTGTTTTTGCTTGAAATGGTTTTCCAGGATTTCAAGCATTTGTTGAGGAGTTGCTTTTACTATTCCCGCCATGCATAGTGAGTCTAATACTCCCATAAGAATGCTGTTTATCTGATTAAATTTTTCTCCAGTACTGGCCTGCCTTGCCTCCAGCAATCTTGATGGACTATGCTTTGTTGGGTTTGCCCGGAAAATTAACCCAGCTTTATAAATTAACTCAGGGTCATTTTCCATTCCTATAAATCTCAATAGCGAGAGCTCTATGTCCTGGAACGGGAAGAAAAATGAATGAAAAAGGGCCGCCTGCTTTTCGTTTGGAGAATCTGAAAATAACATATGCTCGAAATGTCTGAGAGCCTCATTGGGGTCCCATCTATGGAGAAGTCTGACGGCTCGTGATCTGATTCCGAAATTTGGGTTAACAAGAAGTGGAACAATCAGATCTTTTAATCTTTCAGGACTTATTTTTTCTAGTGCTTCAACAGCAGAGCTTAAAACTCTTGGGTCATGATGCCTGCAAAGTTGCTCAATATCTGATGCATCCTCAAAGGAACCAGATTTTTTTAGAAATTTTAAAACTGAAGGCAAGAGTTGTTGGGAAAAAGATGGCCAATTCGCATTTCTTAAAGCCATAGCAACCAATGTGGCATCGGATTTTTTTACCGACTCAAGCATTAGAGCAAGGGCTATTTCATCTCTATCCGGCTTTGCCAGGAGTTGTTCAATTTCACTGGCAGTAGCCTTGTAACGGCCAGTTTTTTGAAGTCTTGCCAGGATTTTCTGCATGTGAAAACGAATTCCAGGGTCGGTTTCTTGAAAAATAAGCTTCTTGAATTCGTTTATCTGCTCATCGTTCCAGGCAAGGTCTTCTATTCGAGAAAGCACTGAAAACCGGATTGACGGGTCCGGTGATCTCAGGTCTGAAAAGAAATCCTTAACTGGGTCCATTTCTTTCTATTTTACCTTTTCATACTCGCTGTTCAAGAGAGTGTAGGATGGTTTCATTTCAAGTGCCAATCTAAACATTTGCGCTGCTGAAGACTTCTCTTGTGTGGACAGTAACAACAAACCAAGGTTTCTCAGGACGTATCGTTGCAAAGGATGTTTTCTGTTTGAGTAGAATGTTTGCTTGAACGCTTCTCTGGAGAGTCGCTTTTGTCCTTTTTCCCAGAACACTATTCCTTTTAAATTGCCGGCGGCTATGCTTAAGCTTTTATGGAATCCCGATTCTCCATCTTTTAACTCCGTCTGAAGTCTATCTATAAAATCTAATGCCTGCTGAAAATTCTTTCCCTGAAAAGCTTTTGTTGCAAGAACATACATTGCTGAAAGCTGGTCTGCCTTTTTTTTATTCAGATTCAGACCAGATTTGATTAGCTTTTCTTCCATAGTGGGATCTGTAGATAAAAGCTTTTCAAGCTTTTCATACATTTCAAGATCTGTTTGTGCCTGAAATTCAGAAATTACCGAATTTTCATAATAAACCGGACCATGACTAAAGTTATCTGGCTTTAGCCCGTTATCATACTTTGTCCACATATTTTCAGACAGGGGGTAAAAGCTTTCTTCAGGTGTAATCGCAAAAGCAATCTCTGAATATGACTTAATTTGTCCAGGCCATTTTAAAATTGACGCGGTCATAGCGTTAGAATCTTCTGGGAAATCTGTTTTTACTTTCTGAATGAGCGCTTTTTTGGGAGTAGCCATGTGAGCTTCTACAATTATTGAGCCTTGTCTTAGGCTGCTTCCGGGGACAACCTTGAAGCTAACAGTGTGTTTTTGTCCTGGCTTTAAGTTTTCTATCTGGATTGAATCACGATCTGATTTCCAGTTCTCTGGAAGCATAATTGTAATTTTTGCAAATCCTATTTCTCCTATTAGTGACATAAGATTGGCTTTTAGTTCTACTACTTTTCCAAGGATTGGGGGACTACTTAAAGAGGCGTCAAATTCATACCAGGGCGGGATTTGATTGGTGGCCCCAAAACTTGTCTGGCTGTTAGAAATAACTAGAAAAAATATCATTAGGAAAATGCTCAAGGTTTTCTTGCCCAACATTTTAATCTCCCAAGGCCAGAGCCTGTTAATTGATTTTGTGGCCGGTATCGGCTGGTTTGTCGTCTTCTTCAATTTCCTCTTCAACTTCTTCGATGGAAACTTCCTCTAGTTCTGAAGCTGATGAATGTTCTACTGCTTCACCTAACTCTTCGTTGTCAGAATATATTAGCTGCATAAATTTTGGATAAGTATCATCAACCAATTGAATGACAACCATCATTGCCAGGTCAAATTGTCTCCTGGTAATTACATTGTCTTCTAAGATGTGCTGGCATGATGCAGATAGGTTTTTTCCATCTGGGGAAATTTCAAATCTAATATCGAGTATTTCTCCCATAACCTTTGTTATGAATAGCATTACATCTAATCTTCTTAATTCAACATTGCGGATGAAAGAAGGAATTCTTATTACCAGATGATTGTTATGAATATAGATTAAAACCTGCATTGTAAGGTTATGTGCCTGAATATACATTTCCAGGCATTCGTCTGCTATTCGATTGAACTTGGCATCATCCTCTTCAAGAAATCCGATAATCGTTGAAATAGCCTTACTTACATCTGTTTTATATGTGTCGTTATTGCTTGTGGTATTTGTCATTTACGAGCCTCAGAAAGAATTTTGTTTGCATCTTCGCTTGAGATGCCAAAAGCTTTGCTTGCAAAAACGAGAATTTTCTTTTCTTCTTCTTCTACCTTACCGTCTCTGAATACGGCTTTTGCAAGATTTGAAAAAAGTCGTTTGGGGTTAAAAGCTCCTCCCTGGCTCCTATCCATCATTGGATTATTTTGAACCAGATTTGAAACGGATTTGAAAATAGAGTTGTAAGTTTCGTCATTAATTTTTAAAACTTGTCTAAGTTGATTTATGAAGCGGGCTTCTCCCTCTTCTATTTGACCATCTCTAAGCATCTCCACAAGTGTTTGGGCAAAAAACTCTTTTGGAGTTAACGGGGAAGCTGCCTGAGGAATTTCTTGTCCACTTAACTTTGCCTTTACTGTTGGAAAATCTTCACAAATAGATTGAATTTTTCCGTTCCAAACAGGTTTGACCTGTTCCGGGATTAACGGCAAAATTGTTTTGATTTTTTTGGAGACCCAATTTGAAATGAATTCTGCTGCGAAAGTTTGTTTGGTTTTTGCCAGTAATATTTCATACCCTTGAAGCGCACTGAAAAATGCTCCGTTAAGTCGAAGATTTTCAGTTCTTCTAAGGAGTAACATCGTTTTTGAATCTGCCATTGCAGAATTTTCTGAACGAAGTTTTTCGGCCAACTCTTTCCCGGATATTCTAAGTGCATGAGCTGAATTGGCCAGGACGTCCTGCACTATCGGAAGATCAGAATAAACAGACAGAAGTCTCAAGTTTATAGAAGACAGGATTGGATCATTTGCATTTCCCGATTCAACAAGGGTTTTGCTGAATTGAATCAAAGCATTTAAATAGAAAGGATCTTTGTCTAGAGCATTTTTAAAAGCCAGAAGCCCCTTATCCCGCTGTCCGGATTTCTGATACAGAATTCCCATATTACATAATGCTTCAGCTTGATGTGGATTAAGCTCCAGTGAACGTTGATATGAATGTTCAGCCTCAATCATGTTTCCTTTGAGTCTAAAACATAAACCAAGCAGATTATGCAATCTGGAAATGCTTCTATTGGCATGAATGGCTTGTTTGTATGCTTCTATTGCCTGATCAATCTCTCCCATGGACTGAAAAGATATGCCCTTTAGAAAATTTCCTGTTAAATCTATTGGCTCGTTTTTTATTAGAAATCCCTCATAAAAATTTGCAGGACTGATATCATCAGTTGCTATGGCAAAATGGGGTTGATCATTCAATTTATTGAGGTCTGTAAAAGGTATCTGCACTGAATCAAGGGCTGTCCCCGTTTGAAATGAAACTACCTTCGTCGATGCAACATTTTCATTTACTTCTGAAACAAGTAAACTTACTGAATCGCACATCCACTCTTGCCATGAAAGAATTCCTCCTTTCAATTTGAGGCTTATTACCGGCAAGTTATCTTTTTCAAAAAATCTGGCTTCTGACATTTCTAGTTCTCCGATTTATAAAGATGGTGGAAAGGCGCTGCCCGTTATTCCAAGGTTTTTGTCATATCGAAAAAATTCAGTGATTCCCCAACTTCCAAATTTCTCCATTTTAATTTCTAATTCTTCAGACAGGTTATGAGGATTACCAGAAAGATCTGTGTAGTTCATAACTAATTGTGTTCTAACTGTTGCTAAAGAGTCTCCGCTAGAGCTTGTTGCCTGGCTTCCAAAGGTCATTGTAACTGTTGCGACTTTACTGAAAAACGCAGAAACTTTCTGCTGAAACTCTGTATAGCCCTCAAGTGTGTAACCAGTTGGTGACAACGAATTCTGCCTATAAAATCTTAGGTTGGAATCAAATTTATTCATTACTTCGGCCTGATTTTTACTGGCAAACGATGACGAAAGCTGACTCAATGCCGTTTGTATCTCAATCTCGACGGGGGAAACGCCGGTTCCAGCTGTGCTGCTCCCACCGCCTCCGCCACAGCCAATTGTGAAGCCGATAGACAGGAGAAATAGGAATAAGAGAGAAAACGGAATCAGTTTTATCTCTTTGATAATTTTATGTGCAAAGATTTTCATTTATTCATTCTATAGGTACTGTTTACCTCTGTCAAAGTCTATAAGAAAGGGACCGCCCTTTGAGGGCAGTCCCTTTAAATGCTTGCTATGAAATCAATGATTTCAGGCTTTCCCTGAGCATCCCATGATTCTCATTTTTCTTGCAACAACTTCTTTTATTGCAGTTCTTGCTGGTCCAAGATACTTTCTTGGATCAAATTCAGCAGGGTTTTCAGCGAAAACTTTTCTGATTTGGCCAGTCATTGCAAGTCTAAGATCGGTGTCTACATTGATTTTGCAAACGCCAGTTTTAGCTGCCTGACCGATCATGTCTTCTGGAACTCCTCGAGAACCAGGAAGTTTTCCACCATACTGATTACAGATATCAGTTAGATCTTGTGGTACAGAGCTGGCTCCATGTAGAACAAGCGGAAAACCAGGAAGTTTTCCCTGAATTTCAGCAAGTCTATCAAAAGCTAGTTTTGGTTCGCCGGAGAATTTATAAGCGCCATGGCTTGTTCCAATTGCGATTGCCAGAGAATCACAACCGGTTTTTTCTACAAATATTTTTGCTTCATCTGGATCAGTGTAGGTAGCGTCTTTGGCATCAACCTTAACGTCGTCTTCAACGCCAGCCAATTTGCCAAGTTCGGCTTCTACTACAACACCTTTTGAGTGAGCATATTCAACAACTTCTTTAGTAATTCTGATGTTTTCTTCTAATGGATATTTTGATGCATCTATCATTACGGAGGTAAAACCACCATCAATACATTTTTTGCAGATTTCAAAATCGTCGCCATGGTCAAGATGTAAAGCTACAGGAATAGATACTCCAGAGGCTTCGGCCATTTCAAGTGAGGCTTGAATTAAATGTATCAGGTATTCGTGGCGAGCATATTTTCGTGCACCAGCAGAAACTTGAATGATTAAAGGAGATTTTTCTTGAATGGCAGCTTCGAAAATTCCCTGTATGATTTCCATGTTGTTAACGTTAAAGGCACCTATCGCATACCCGCCCTTGTACGCTTTTTCAAAAAGTTCTTTAGTTGATACTAGTGGCATTTCAGCCCTCCTGATTTTAACTGATTAGCTCTGAGTCTCTCCTGGAAAAAGACTTCAACTATTGTTCGGTAGTCTAACAAAGCACGGGTGAAAAGTCAAAAATCGTAGCTAAAATTATAGGGGTACCCTCTTAAATATGTTACAATTGTCAGAGGGAGTAACTAGATGCGAAAAAGTCGGATAACAATTTTAGCGATTTTTTTCTTGAGCATTTTAGCTTTTGCTGCTCAGGCAATGGACCCTCAAGCCAGAGATTTTTTTCGCAAAGCCGAATACTTTTTTCAGAAAGGCGATATTTTGTCGGCTAGAGACTTTTGTAATAGGGCTAAAACTTTTGAGCCGAACATCAAAGAAATATTAGATTTGGATTTGCAAATTGAAAAGGCCGCTAAAGAAGAAGCAGAAAAGCTTAGAAGCAGGGCTGAATTCTTTTTTAACGCGAAAAATCTTCCTGAAGCTGAAAAACTTCTTCGAAAAGTTCTTCTTCTTGCCCCCGAAGATTCTCTAGCTAAAGCCAGGCATAATCAAATAACCAAGGCTTATGAACAGATAGAGGAATATAAAAATAAAGGGATTAAGGTTGATTCCAGTTCTGGGCGCACTCATGACGTTGACCTATATTCAGCGGTTTCAATATTAAACCGTGCCAGAGCTTTTTTTGAGAGGGGTGACAGGGAGAAAGCTTTGGAATTTGTAAATCAGGTTTTGGAGCGAGAACCTGCATATAAGCCAGCTCTTGCGCTAAAAGCCGAAATTCTCAATGTTAATAAGATAGATGAATATGTCAATCGTGCGGAAAAGGCATTTCGAGTTGGTAAAATGCAGGACTGCTTGATTTCTCTTGATAGACTTATTTCTGAAATGCCTGATAGAGCTGAGTTCTTCTTGATGAGAGCTAAAGCAAATATAAAGCTTAAGCGATCTAAAGAGGGAATCGCAGATTTATGGACTTATCGTGAGAAAAGTGAAAAGAATGTGGATGATGAAACCTTTCCTCTTTTTGCTGAAGCTAATTTTGAATTAAAAAAGTATTCCTATGCTTATGGGTTTTCTTTAAGTAGCGATTTATCGAAGACTTATATGCCTTTTCTATTTCGATATAAATGCTACATAGGGATGTTTGGGGCTAAAATATATTTAATTTATTTTTTAGTTTTGTTGATCGTTGTGACTTTGTTTGTAGATATTCGTATTTTTGGCTGGCTAATGAATAGGTTTCCTGCCGGAAGTTTTCCAATAGCCATAAAGTGTTTTTGGGGACTGTTACTAAATTCGCCAGCCAAAGTTTTGGATCAACTGATAATAGTTGCAAGGAGCTTAAATACTGCCTGGTTGAATTACCTTGCAGGAATTGCTTTGTTTAAGGCTGGACAGATTGAAGGAGCTCAAAGGTTTCTCGCATTTAGCTTTACTTCAAAGGAGCTTGCTGGCAGGGCATATTTTTTCTTTGGGTTAACAAAAAAGCTTCTTAAACAAGAGTTTAACGATAGTAATTTTGAGGAATCTATTCTTTTCAGTTGTGACAAAGGAAACAAAATTTGGCACCCTGGCTTTATGAAAAAAATTGAGGTCGCACTATTGGAAACCTATGGTAAAGAAACAAGTCTTGAAAGTTTTGAGGGGCTTGCTTGTATTGGTGTAAAAGAGCAGATAGGAGTTAACAAATGAGAATTTTTGTTAGAGGATTTCGTTTAGCATTTGGCATAATTTTATTTATTTGGATCGTGACCAGCGCTTATTTTCCTGTTTTTGCAGATGCTATTTCAGACCAGTTACTGTCTGAAGCTAATGTTACTTCTGATCTCGGCGGCCCCCTTGTTGAAGTTTGGGAAGATGTAAAGCCAATTAAAAATATTGGCCCCCAACCTGGTAAGGGGTCGGTAATTTCAAATTCAGAGCTGGCCAAGTATGCTTCAGTAGTTAAGGCAGCTGAAGGGCAAAAACTTTTGGATAGGACGATGCCTGCTGGACTTGCTTTTCCTTTCAAAAGTTTTGAAGATTTTTTGGCGCAATATTTTTATCTGGATAGAGGCAGTTTCTATTATCCTGATGGCTCTCCTCCTGTTTGGGGCTCTAAGGAAGAAATTCACAGCTTCCCTTATGAGTATCCTGATACAAAGGATCCACATACCAGAAAATTCTGGTTGTGTCTTGGTAAAGGTGAGTTCAGTTATTTTAAACCAACTACATATGCTCCCGATTCTAAATCGTGTTTTAAGCATAAATGGCTTTGTAACTATCCCCCATGTAAGAAGGCGGTTAAAGAAGAACAGACTGACCCGGATGGGAATAAGGTAAATGTTGAAATTGAACCAGAGGACCATAGTGGACAAAAAGATAACAATATTTATCTTGGTTTGAAGGACTACTTAAAAAAGAATTCTTTGGAAGTTTCAAAGGGATATCAGGATGAAGCCAGTGGAATGGCTTTTGAAATTAGAGTAAAAGATAGGACTCCTCCGCAGATCATAGGATGTGTGGGGGGTAATTTTCCTGAACTGGGTAAAACAAAACCTGCTACTACTGGTGACAGATACGAAGTTGAAGGGCTAAAAATTATAGATAATTCTCCCGGAGACATAGGGACATGCCTTTGTCTGGGAATGATTTATGCTACTCCAGATTTAAACTGGAAAAATAATGAAAAATGGATAACTGAAGATCCTATTTATGTTAAGCCTGGCTCAGATGCTAATTATGTAATTATGCCTAATACCTGTAACGGTGTAATGCGTTATTCTGTTTTTGCCTGGGATAAATCGAACTGGCTTAATCCTGGGGAACCAGGAATTAAACCAGATTCTCCAAAAGACTGTTATGGACTTTCTGATCCACCGAAGGGATATGCTGATCTTGGCGACGATCCTAAAACCGCAAAGGAGTTTCCTCTTACTTTCGGGGGCATGCAATCTTTGGATCCAACTGAAAGGCGTGGGACTGGATTTTTATGGGTTACAGATAATGATTTACCTAATGTACTCATAAAAATTCAATCAGTAAAAGATTCAAAAGCTGTATTTTTCCCTCCACCGATCGATCCTGCTTCCTCTCCTGGTCTTTCTATCTTTCCTCCCCAAGCTCCTGCTGGTGCTCCAAGCGATTTTAACCCCGGCAAGGATAGCTATGTCGAATTTTTGACCAAGGATGTGAAATCATCGGATGTTACTTATACAGCTGATATGGTAGGTGGAGCTGTTCCATATTTCACTGTTTTTCACACTGAGCCTTCCAAATATATGTCATTTGATGAGGCTAAAATGCTGTCTAAATTTGAGAAAAATGCAGATATTGATTTTATAAGGAAAAATTTAAGACTTGAAGACTTTAACTGCTCTGATACCAAGAAAGATGGAACAAAAATTATTTCTGATTCTGATAGTTTTGGACAGAGAAATGGTTTTGGACAAACAGTCGTTGTACTTCTTAAAGAGCCACTTCAAGAAGATGTTGAATACAAAATTAGTGTTTGGGCTGATGACAATGTTAAATGGAGCACTACCGAATTGTCAGGAGCTGTTTTAGATGATATCAGAAGCTTTAAAACTGGTGTTGTTAATGGAAAAATCAGTTTAAGGATTCCAAATCAAAACCCAACATATTCTGCGAACCAAAATCTTGATCCTAATCAGTATATTTCCAAAGATCTAAAAGCTGTTTTTAGAGAACCAACCATAAAAAACCCCAAGATTTCTTCCGAAAGTGATCTTACAAGTGGAAGATTTCCGTTTGTAGAGGTTCGCGCTGAAGATTTTGTTGGAAACAGGAGAACGATACGACTTTACTTCAAAATTTCCGATGAGAATCCGAAGATAAAGGTAATTGAGCGTAAGCATGGTTTATTTTAAAAGAGATACTAATTTTGTTTTTTTAAGCAAAGGTTTCCAAAAGAGGTTTGGGATGAGTCTTTTGGAAATTCTGGTTGCTTTGCTTGTTCTTGTTATTGGGATTTTGCCGGTTATAGGCGTTTTTACCCAGTATTTTGGTGTAGCAAATTATCAAACTGACCAGGAAACCGCCTTAAAAATTGCTGAGTCGACGATGACCAAGTTACTTTCAACAAAGTATTCTGCCATTGCTGTAGGAGCGTCATTTCCTTTAGATCTTGATTTTCAGACTCCCAGTGGTGCTTTTAGCGGGAAATTATTTTTTTCCGGAACAAGCGGAGAGAGCGAACTGGTAGAAATCGGAAAATCCAGGTTTAAAATTGATTTTAAAGTTTCAAAGGTTTATCAGGCTTTCAAGGGTACTAATCCAGATAAAGCGATGCTGTTAAAATACCCTGCCTATGAACCTCCACCACCACCAATTCCTTTGCCTCCGCCAGCTCCTCCTCCTCCACCGTCGCCACCTACAATACCTGTTTTTCCAGGAATGTGGGTTCACAACTACTTTTGTACAAATGACTTTCTTGCATTTCATTTAAAGGTTACCTATGGAAATCCTCAAAAAAGTGTCGATTTAATGACATTTAGAGCCGATATGAGTAATTAACCATGAGAAATAATAAAAAGGGAATGGCTTTACCGATTGTTGTAATCCTTTGCACAATATTTTTAGGCTTCTCATCAGTTTTAATTATTAATTCACGAAGTCAACGCGGAAACCATTCTGAACAACTGGATAAGACAAGAGCAATAATGGCTGCGAGAGCAGGATTGCAGATTGCCATTTACAAATTCAGGGTATTGCCAACTGATTTTTATAAAATTCATAAAAAAAGGATGGAGGCATTATTGAATCCAGCTAAATTAGCTGAGGCAAATAAGGCTTATTCAATTTGGGTTGGAGATTTTGATACCTCTATTGATGGATCTCCAGCTAATAAAATGAAGAAGACTTTGGATTCAATGTTGCCAGATGATCTAAGCTATGACTTCGGTATTGAGGAGTTTAGGTTAGCTTCCAGTGATGGTAAAGGGTATGTGAAAGATTTTATCCAGATAAAGGCATGGGGTTCTTACGGAAAAGAAAAAAGAACTCTGGAGGAAATAATTGAGATTCAAATTGCCGAAGACCTCTAGTAAAAAAGGGTTAACGCTAGTTGAGATAGTTATAGCAGCTCTGGTTTTTGCTATTTTTAGCTGGCTGCTGATGCTTTTATATAACAGAGGCAGTGATTCTTTTAGAATTACTGTCTGGAAGCAGAACAGAAATGCAGAATTGATTTCTTTCTGGGCTGTGATGCGGAAAAATCTTGAAGAAGCATCTAATCATTATACTGCAACTCCAGGCGATGCAAATCCAAAGATAACTCCTTCACCAAATCCAATTCTGATACATCCTGATCCGAAGACTGTTGATTCAGGGCCAATTTTAGCCTGGAGTGTTTCCAGTGTTAACTTTGACTTTACCTCTGGCTACTTTAACCATGATCCTAAAAGATCTACTTACGTCTTGATAAAGGAAAAGAAAAAACTCATTCTGGCCAGTGAAATTAATGGAAAGAAAAAGCATAGAATAACTTTGTTGGATGGAGTTGATGAGATTAGTTTTAAAGTTAGCTCAATAGTGGTAGACGCTTCTGACAACGAAGAGAAAATTGTTGACGGATGTGTAGCTGGGGCTAATGGATCTCTATTGGAGATCTCAATTATGTTAAAACCTCCTGAGAAATACATTGCAGCTAATCAAAAGCTTGCGCAGAACAATAAATTCAGGTTAAATGTCGCTCCAAAATTCGATTCTAATCCAACCTATCCGTAAGGTATATGCTTTGCACATTAAGTTTCTTCTAAGATCAATTTTGGGCTTGGGTTTTGTTTTTTGCCTTTCTACAAAGCTTAATGCTCAAGAAGCTGTTATAAAAATTTATAATCCCAGCGATCCTGTTCCCTGGGTAGTAGCTGCCATTGCTATTTTATTGTTGCTTATAGCAATTGGAGTTTTAATCTATGTGGTTAGAAGTTCAATAGGCAAAGAAGTTAAAATGGGACAAGGAACCCTTGATAAAATTCAGGACAATTATTCAAGGAAAATTCGCAAAGAATATAACGCCAAGCATGAAATGCTTGATAAAAAGATAAAAGAAGTTCGCCAGAAGTTTTCACTGGTAATTATGAAAGTAAGAAATCTTTTGACTACTTTGAATCCAGAGCAACTCTTTAACGCTATTTCCGAAATGCTGGAAGAAGATCTTGGGGTGAATCGCTATATTTTATTCTTGTTAGATCCAGATAAAAAAGAACTATACCCGTTTAGGTGGTCTGGATACGCAGATGATATTCAGAAAGTTCTGTTCATTCCCATGGATTATCCCCACTTACTAACCTATTCGTTAAAAAATAAACAAACAATATATAAGTTTAAAGCGCTTACAGATTTGACCATTAAAAAACTGGTTGATCGAAAGCCTGTTTCAAACACTCTGGTTGCTATACCTATTTGTGTTTCAGATCGAAATTTTGGTGTAATCCACATAGAGTCCTATGCAGATGGACATACAGAGCTTGAAGAAGATGAAATCAGGTTTTTATCCACCCTTCCTACTTTCCTTGGAAATGCGATCGCCAATGCGGACATTTTTGTGCAAACCAGAGAAGACTTAACTTCTGCAAAGAAAACTTCAGAACAGGAAATTGCAGAAAAAAAGAAATTGAAAGAGATTTTTTCCCGTTATACCTCTGCGGAGTTGGTTGATAATTTATTAAAAAATCCGGAACAGGTGGATCTTGGGGGAGTAAATAAAGAAGCGGCGATTCTTTTTACTGATATCGCTGGATTTACGAATTTTAGCTCGAAGCTGACCCCCAAAGAAGTTGTTTTGTATATGAACGAGTATCTTTCCAGGATGACGGAAGTGATTTTGGATTATCAGGGGGAAATTGATAAATTTATTGGTGATGCCATTATGGCCAGGTTTGGTGTTCTAAGTGATATTGCTTATCCAGGCAGAAATGCTGTAGAAGCAGCATGTGCAATGCTAGAAGAACTTGATAAGCTGCATTCTGAATGGGCGGCAAGGGGAATTCAAAATTTCAATATAAGAGTTGGAATTGCCTGTGGTGAAGTCCTGGCTGGAAATCTTGGGTCAAAGAGAAGGCAGGAATTCACTGTTATGGGAACAACGGTTAACCTTGCTTCCCGACTTGAAGCATTGAATAAGGAATATGGATCAAAGATATTGATTGACGAAAATACGTTCAAGCAATTACCTAAAGGAATCAAATCCTTTAAACGGGAAAATGTATTTGTTCGAGGCCTTAACGAAGCTCAGACGGTTTATGAAATACAAGAATATTTAAGCCGGCCAAAGGTTGTCTCAATTAATCAGAAAATTCAAAAGTTGGATTCCGGACAGCCTGTAGGGAATGCTTCTGATGGGAAAATCTCTAAAGGACCGGTTTCTGGTTCTGGAAAAGGAAATGAAAAGCTTTGATTAGACGCTCTTCAAGATTGGTTTTATTTGATATAGATAGAACTTTAATGTATGCAGGCAAAGGCGGACTTACTGGTATTAAGGCCGCAATTTCAGAAGTTCTGGGCGGTAGAAATGATATTGAAGATTTGAACCTTCATGGCAGTACTTTTTTAGATATTGTTGATCAAGTTTGTAAAAGGGACTCTATAGAATTTCCTGACCAGAATACTTTACAAATGTTTTACCAAAGGTTTCACGATGAAGTTGCCAAACAACTGCATAACGATGCAGAGCTTTTGCCTGGTGTGGAAAGTCTTTTGCAAAAACTGAGTCAGGAAGAAGATGTTTATCTTGGCCTGATAACTGGTAATACAACAAAGGGTTCTGAAATAAAACTGGCTAGATTTGATCTGAATCGCTTTTTTCCTATCGGTGCTTTTGGTGACGAGCTGCGAGAAAGAGGAAAACTGGTTATGCTTGCCGTAGAAAAGGCCAAAAAGCATTTTAAAATCGATTTTGAGTTGGAAAGAGTTTACGTGGTTGGTGATACGCCTCAAGATATTTCGGCAGCAATCTATAGTAAAACTCGAAGCATTGGCGTTTGCACCGGGCATTTTGGCGAAGAAGAATTAAAAAAATGTGGTGCTGATCTTGTGTTGCCAGATCTTGGCTTTCATAAAGAGTTTTTTAAATTTGTTTTAGAAAGCTAGAGGTTTTTGGCTATAAGGAATTGCATTAGCTGGCCAGTTTTTCTTGCTCTAAGTAATTCTATTGAGGAAATTTCAACTTCTTTTTTGGAGTAAAAGGAGATCAAATATTGATTTCCAGAAAGTTCCACGTCAAAGTTGTTGGAGATTCTATTGCGGGAAATTTTAGGCGTAGTTGCTGCCCAAAACTTTGATGAAACTCCTGCGCTAGAACTTGAACTATTATCGATTGAGCATATTTGAAAGTCATCTACGGCAAGTTTGTCCAAGAATGGGCCAAGAACCTTCACTGTTGATGGATAAATATCGTGAAGTAAAACTACTCCGCCTTTTGGATTGCCATTTAGTTTCATCTGACGAGAAAGACTGTTTAAAGTGGTTAAATGATTTTTGTTTTTCCAGTCTCTTGGATCAACAGTCCATAAAACGATATCCATTCCTTCCTGCCTGATAATATTTGCAACCTGTTTATTTATTGCACCATACGGAGGCCTGAAATAGCGTGGTTTTTCTCCGGTAATCTTTTTTATTAAGCTATTTGTATGAAAAATCTCTCTTTCTATGGCTGCTTTTGAAATTTGGGTCAAATTTTTATGCCCAAAAGTATGATTGCCTATCAAATGACCTTCGTCATGAATTCTTTTTATCAATTCCGGGTATTTTTGAACTTGAAGGCCAAGGACAAAGAAAATAGCTTTTATATTTCTCTTTTTGAGTATATCCAGGATTTTAGGAGTTGTCCGTGGGTGTGGTCCATCGTCAAATGTTAGAATTGCTTTTTTTTCAGATCCAATCATTTTGTAAATTTGAGATCTATTTATGAAGTTGCCGAGTTTGGTAAGGTTTTCTGCAATTTCTTCTTCTTCCATCATTGGGTTAGCCATGGTTTCAATCTTTACGGGAGGTGCAATCTCACCAAGTTTCTTGTTTATTGTTTCGGGGAGTTTGGTCATTGAATAACCCGGGCCAAATGCCACAAAGTTTATGGCAAAAATTGCGGAAAAAACTGCCAATAAATTGTAATTTCTTTTTTTCATCAGAAACCTTATCGGCATGTTTATTTAAAAAGATTATTGGAAGAGAAACAGAAAGTTTTATGCTATCTTTGTGCAGTGATAAAAGGATTTGATCGTTAATTATGAATTTGAAATTTAATAAAACTGCTTATGTATTTCTTCTAGCAGTATTATTCAGTTGGAACAACTATATGATTTTTGCTGACAATTTTCAGAAGTCGGTAAAAGTTGTAATGCTTTCCAGGTTGGATTTCGTTCCTTCCCTGTTAGATATGGTTAATTTAACTCTCTCTCAGAGATTAGAGGCCAGCCTTAGTTTTACTTTTTTTCCAATGATGCAGAAAACCATTTCTGAAAAATTTTTGAATACAGACTTGTTGCTTGTGGAGCGCGGTGCTCCAGCAGAATTTTTAGATGGGGCCTTTGAAAACACAGGACTTCAGCTACCCCTTGTCTGGGTGTTAGCACTTAGAGATAAGGCGATAGATTATGTTCGGCAATCAGATGAGAATAGTCTGGAAAATCTTGGGAAGCATCTTCTGTCACTAAGAGAAAAAGACTCTATCAGATACCCCTGGTTTGAGCCTCTTTTATCCAGAAATACCTTTTTAAATTTCCATACTGTTCTGGGGCCATCGCCAAAGCATCCGTGGCCAAAATTAGATGATAAGCGCAAAGAAAGCTTTTGGGAAAAAGATGGGGTAGTTGGAATTCTTCACCGAGCTATTGAACAGGGAGCTTTGAACCCTTTGTCTGTAGAAGCCGATGAAACATTGGCTTACAAGGTTTTTGAATCTGGTGACTCTCAAATGACGACAATGTGGGTGCCTCAGGATTATCTTGCTTCCAGTAGTTTAATTATTAGCGGGATGAAAGATGTTGTTCTTATTCCGTTTCCCGGATGGAGAGGGAGAAATGTGGTTCCCAGGATAGTTTTTCAGCTTTGGAAAAAGAATGGTTTAAGTGTGCCCATTGCATCAGAAAGCCTTGTTCCACCTGAACCAGATACTGAAATTACGTTTTCTGACCGAAGTTACTCAGGTGACCTTGCCTGGATAAAGAATCAGTATATTGAACTTTATGATCGATTAATTATGGGAGAGTTTTAAAGTGTATGTTTCTCTAAGAATCAAAGTAATAACTCTGCTATTTGTTTTGTTAACCAGCCTGGCTTTGATAATGAACGAAAGATCTACCAACCTGATTTATGAAAAAACTCAGGAGATTTTTTCTCAGCGTCTTGAGCTTTTGAGAGAATCTATTGTCTCTTATTGGGAGTCTGACAAAAATCAGTTACTAAGTAATGCCATGCTGTATGCAGAGTCAGAGAAGATTGTTAACTACTCAATTTATGGACTTTTAAACCTTCTGCAGCGTGAAATGGATAGCTTAATTTCTAAAACCGGATATTACGGAATGGAAGTAAAGCTGCGTAGTGGACAAACGGTATCCAGTAGAAAAAAGCAAATTCAAGCTGGTGATGCTCTAGATTTGAATAAAACGGACTTAAATCTTGCTCTTGTTGAGATTCAGCAGACAACAGAAGGAGTTTTCCTTTCTGCAGAGGTTCCGGTTAATAAATTAGGTGAGCTGGTTGGAAGGCTTTCTTTACGCCGAAAGCTTGATGATACAAGGCTAAAAAAGATGGCCAGAAATCTTCAGGCTGAAATCACAATTGCAACCAGAGAAGGCGTTATGGCTTCTTCTTTGCCCGCAAGTATGAGAAGAGACCTTGTTCGGGAACATTACAAGAGTTTCGATCGTAAGGAAGATATTTTTAAAGTTCAGCTTGATGGGAAAACTTTTTCGATCGGGCGCACGGTTTGGGGTAAAACTGTTGATGGGTCCCCTTTAATTGCATATGTAGCTGTTTCTCAAGAGAAAATGCTATCAATGGTTGAGCAGGCAAGAACGCAAAATATGACTCTTACTGCCTGGGTTCTTGTTATCTCTCTGCTATTCTCCTTTATTTTCTCAGATAGAGTTTTGATAGCTAAAATCCGGCAGATTAGAGATGGCGCAAATGTAATTGCCGAAGGTGAACTTACCCACCAGCTTCCAATTGTCTCTGGAGATGAATTGGGAGAGCTGGCAAGATCTTTTAATCGCATGGCCCAAAAGTTAAAAAAGAACAGAGACAAGACCCAGCATTATATCGACAGAGTCGAGAAGCTTGCCAATTACATTCAGGATATTTTGAGGAGTCTTAGAACCTGTGTAATAACCTGGACAATTGATGGGAAGGTCGAGACCGCAAACGCTGCTTCAGAAACAGAGCTCGGAGAAATCTTCCCTAATTTGAAGGGGTTATCAATTAGATCTTTTTTAAAAAAGGTGAATAAGAATTCAAGAGCTGATTTTATTGATGCACTAAGAAAACTTGATGAATCAAACAGGCAATTTGATTTGGAATTCGACTGGCCTGAGCATGGTGGTGCCAGAGTTTTTCAGGGAAGTTTTTCGTATCTGAAAGATAACGAGAAGCCTTATGGTTTTATTTTGTCCTTGAATAACATTACGCAAAGAAAAATTATTGAGCAGCAGCTTTACCACGCGGATAAATTAAGTTCGATAGGGCAGCTGGCGGCCAGTGTAGCTCATGAGATAAAAAATCCCCTGGCTTCAATCAAAACCCTTGGTCAGCTTTTGCAGGAGGAGATTACTGAAGATGAGGATTGCCGCGAATACGTGGATGTAATAGTAAGCGAAGTTAATCGACTAAATGGAGTTGTCGAGCAGTTGCTGAAATATGCTAAGCCTGAAGGATCCAGTCTTAAAAACGTGCCATTTGCAGAGGTTATAACGCCGGTTTTATCATTGGTTAAGCATGAATCAGAGAGACATCAGGTGGTCTTAACTGCTGAATATTCACCAGAATTAAATGTCTACGTTGACTCAGAAAAGATTAAACAGGTATTCTTAAACTTGGTCTTTAATGGAATTCAGGCAATGAAAAATGGTGGAAGCCTAACAATTAGAGCCTTTCAGGAATTTGATAGCCAATGGACTGCTTTCGAAATAGAAGATACCGGGGCGGGAATGCCCAAGGAAGTGGTTGATCGAATATTTGAGCCTTTCTTTACAACCAAGCAAAGAGGGACTGGGCTAGGGCTTGCTATCGTGAAAAAAATTATTGATCTTCATGGTGGAAAAATTGAGGTGTCGAGCATTACAGGAGAGGGCACTAAAATTTTAATCTATCTGCCACAAAAGTAAGAAAATTTAAAGGAGCTTATCATGCTTTTTAAAACACATAATATTCTGGTTGTTGATGATGAGAAGTCTATTCTTTTCAGTTTGAAAGCTGCTTTAAAAAAAGAAGGTTATCAGGTAAAGTCCGCAGAAAATCCTGAGGAAGCTTTAAAATTTATTGAGCCAGGGGCATTCCAGGTAATTATCTCTGATTACAACATGCCGGGCATGAATGGCATGGACTTTCTTGCTCGTGTAAAAGAAATCGACCCGGAAATCGTATTTATTTTAATGACCGCTTATGGATCAGAAAAGCTTGCAATTGAAGCCATGAAAAATGGTGCATACGATTATTTTTCAAAGCCCTTCGATATAGAAGAGATGCGAGTAATTGTAGCAAAAGCCTGTGAGAGGTTTTCTCTTGCATACGAAAAGAAAAGTCTAGAGGAAAGATTCTTATCGGCCCCCGAGACAGATCGAATAATTGGCGCTTCAGCCCAGACTCAGCTTGTAAAAGAGAAGATCGAACAAGTTGCTAAGAGTGAAATAACTGTTCTAATTCAGGGTGAATCCGGGACCGGAAAGGAACTTGTGGCAGAAGCAATACAAAGAAAAAGTAATCGCGCCAGCGGTCCATTTGTAACTCTTAACTGCGCAGCTTTGCCAGAAAACCTTATTGAGAGTGAACTTTTTGGCTACGAAAAGGGTGCTTTTACTGGTGCCGCAGCCAGAAAACGTGGAAAATTTGAAATAGCCAATGGTGGAACCATTTTTCTGGACGAAATTGGCGATATGGCAATTAATACACAGGCTAAAGTACTTAGGGTCCTTCAAGAACGAGAAGTTGAAAGACTTGGAGGAGTTAAGCCTATAAAAGTTGATGTTAGAATTATTGCCGCTACTCATAAAGATTTAAAAGAAGCTATTGAGCAAAAGCAGTTTCGAGAAGATTTGTTTTATAGAATTAATGTTGTGAATATTCAACTTGCTCCTTTAAGAGAAAGATCTGAAGATATTCCACTTATCGTTGAGCATTTTGTAAAAACAGCTTCACAGAGATCTGGAAAAGAAATTAAAGGTGTTTCTCCAAAGGCTATGACGGCATTGAAGAATTTTAAATGGCCTGGAAACGTTAGACAGCTGCAAAACATTATCGAGGGCGCATCTGTTTTCACTAAAGCGGATATAATTGAGCTTGAAAACTTGCCAGAAGAAGTCAGAATTGGTTTTGAGCCCGAATCTTCTTCCGGGAATTTTGACTGGGTTGCTGACCAAATCAGAGATGGTAAAAATCTTGATGAAATGATGGCCTGGATAGAAAAAGAAATGATAGTCAGGATGCTGCGCGAAACAGAAGGTAACCAGTCAAAAGCAGCTCAACTGCTGGGAATAAAGCGCGGAACACTTCAATACAAAATGAAAGCTTACAATCTTGGCTAATCAATTGTTAGAAGAACTAATTTGTGGGGAATTTTAGTTGCCTGTCGGGAAGTAAATTACCCAGGTTTTAAAATCTCCTGTACTTGGAGTAGAGGAAAAGGTAACTTCCAGATCTCCGTAATTGCCTCGACTGTATTCAAATAGTCTGCAGCCATAGCCTTTTATGCCAAAATTTTTGTTATAAACAGGGTCTTCATAAAAAGCTTGCCCTTTCAGGCCGTTTATCTCTCCATTTTTGCCGCGGAGCTGGATATTTTTAAACTGGTGAGAATCTTTGTTATATCCTGGAAACCCATCTGCAAGACCAAGGTCATCTAAATAAAGGGCTTTGCAGAAATCATGGAAAAATTCTTTTATGGAAGCTGCACTTGGATTTGCGAAGCCAGCTTTAATAATATTGGTATCAATGTCGACTAATCCAATTGCGCCATTTTTCTTTTCAAGAACGCGTATTGCGTTATATCCACCGCATCTGTCATACAAATATTGTGTAAACAGGTATGACATTCCATAGTTATAATTAGCTGGCGAAGTTGGCCAGTGGTTTAGTGAAACAAGCTCTGGATACTGGAAATATTCTTTAACCCAGGTTATCGCAGTAGAATTTTCCTGAAGAAATCCAAGACCGACAACCTGTCTGGCAAATGCAGATAATCCAGCATCTATCCATGTGCTTCCTTCAGTGCTCTTTTGATTGAAATACATCATGTTTTGTAGTGCTTGAATCATTGCAGCTCTAAATTCTTGCGGCTCAGATTTGAATCTTGCGCTATTAAGATAGATAATTTCGGTTCCAAGCGAGTTGGGTTTTGTAGAGTCTTTATCCCTGGCATCAAAATATGCAATCACGGGTTGGCTGTATATGGTTTCTTCTAATGTTGAGGTTACGAAGAGGGCTATTCTGGGTTGTGCGTCGACATTTCCTTCTGGAGGAGTCGTTGTTCCATCCCAGCAGGCGGTTGCAATTGTTGCATAACCATTGTCAAACCAATTTCCGATGGTTGTTGCATCTGCGGTTGTCAGCCCAGTGTTAACAACGTCAAAATAGACCAGCGCTTTTGTAGTTGTTGCCAAAAGAGTTCCGGTTGCTAAATTGTCGTTGGTGGAGTCGTATGGGTTTGATGATTTGAAATTTCTAACATAAAATTCAACCGTATTTGATGCGGGTTCTGTTAGAGAAGCTCTAATGTTTTTGTAAAGATTATTAGTAACCCGTGGAGGAGTGGGAGGAAGATTATTGGAAAACTGTCTGGTGTCAGGTGGTGGAAGTAGATTGCTCGCAGGAAGGTTGGGAACCTGCGCTAGATTTCCACCTAAAAATCCAGAAATATTGTAAGTAAAATCTCCTGGCAGATCCTGTGAAGCATCTCCTGAGAGGACACTTAGAAAAACTATTCTGTCAGTTGGTTTCAAGGATGCTAAATGAAGTGTGTTGCCACGGGAAACAGTGGCAAAGTCATAAATTCCGTAATTGGTAATTGTATTATTTATAGTATTGTATGCCGTATATTTTAGAGCGTTGCTTACCGAGTCATTAACCTGAACTTTAACTTCTCCCGTGGCGTCAGGTGCCAGAACCGTTCCATCCGGAACAGTAAAACTTAGTTTTGTGTCTGAAAACGTTAATAAATCTGTTGGCAACAGAACCTTTCCGTTGAAAGAAACTTTTACAGCGTTTTTATCTGTTCCAAAGTTATAGCCATAAACTGTTAGTGGCACGCCAGGTATAGATCTCCTGGGGGTAAGGTAAACTATTTCAGGTTGAATGGTTAGAGTTATATTTGAGGTTAATCCGTCCAACTGGTATTCATTACTTTCAATTCTAATAGACAATTTCCCTGTTCTTGCACTTTGTGGAATCTGAATTTGCATACTCTTATCAGAAGCAACAGATAATACTGTGCACGCCACATCATTTAACTTAACCTTATTAAAATTGGAAATCAGGTTGAAGTTTCGTCCACCTAGGGTGATTTTTGCTCCGCCTTTTGCCACTGAAGGCGTTGCACTAAGAATAGTTGGTTTCCCAACGAATGTCAGTTGCTGGGTTTCATGTGAAGAAACTCCATCTATGATTACTTTTACTGGTCCTGATTCAACTTCAGTAGGAACCTGGACTAATATTTTGTCATCCAGATTGCTATTCCAGTCCAATATGGTGGCTGTTTTACCATTGAAGGTAACTGTCCCTGGCGTGCCTCCGCATCCTTTGCAGTAAACTGCAACGAGATCTCCATCTGTTCCAACGTTTGGAACTAATGAAATTACTGCAAAGTCCGGAGAATAAATAACTGCTTCTGTGCTTAAAGTGAAGTTGGTATTTTCTGTTATAAGCCCTGGGTATACTCTTACGCTTTCTTTTACAGAGGGGGCATACCCTGATGCCCTGGTAATTACTCGGTAGTCTCCAGCTGGTATTGGGCCTAGAAGATATCTGCCGTCGGTGGCTGTAACAGCTTGGGTTTGGTAAGTTTCGATTACAGCACCAGATATAACGCTTCCACCGGTCGCAATTACGGTTCCCTGAATTCTTCCGTAGTCCAGACTATTTGATGAATTAGCTGGTCCACTGGACAGCTCAGAATTGGATGAAGTTCCGCCACATCCCAAGGCAAAAAGTACCAATAGTTGAACAATAAAAACTGGCGCCCAAATTTTTTTTATAGAGCTGTGCATAATTTTTTTAAAAAATAATTTTTGCCTTTGAATTAGATTAATAGCGGGTGAAAAGAGGTTTGTTATGTAGAGATTGTGCCAAAGATTTTTTTTCATGTCAAGTTTATCAACTAATTAGCCGAAAAGAAAGGTGAGAAATAATGCTACACCGTGCCCGGTTGGCAGACAAAAAACAGGAGACAAATATGAGGCAAACAAAATCTAGATTCCTTAATTGCGAAACTTACATTCTACGGGTATTACTATGCTTTTTTCTAATATTCCTGTGGAATTCAAATGCTTTGTTTGCTGATATTACAGCTCAAACCTTGGTCGTTGACTACCCGGGGGCTGCAACTGGCGCTAAAATTAACGGTGCTGCTGTGGTCACTCTTCAAGCTGCATGGACTGGAGATACTCCTCCATACTCTGCTACCTTTAAAACGGGCGCTAATGCTCTTGGAAACGTTACAACTTCCTCGGCTAATGCCAATTTTCAAGTTTCAGGGGCTGCGCTTGGGCACGGTGATGGAAAGACCTTTGAAGTTGAAATTCTTGAAAGCTCTGTTCCTGCAGCTGAAAGTAAGACAGCTACAGGCGATAAATCAGTAAACGTTGATCTTCAAGCTCCTGGGATCACGGTAACGCTTAACAAGACAACTTTTTCAAACAATGCTGGAAACAACGAAGTAATTATAAACATTACAAGTGATGAAGATATAAGCAAACCAACTGTTACTGTAACACCAGACACACTTGGTGTAGCACCAACTGATGATGCTACAAACCCAACAGTTGGTAGATCCTTCCGCTACACAATGACTTTAACTGCTGCACAAAGTAATAACTATACTGTAAGAGTTGATGGAAGAGATACAACTCAACCAGCAGCCAATGCGAACCTTGGAAGCAGTCAGGCTGTTTTTAATGTTTCAGCATCAGGACCTGGTGCTGGTGCAATCAATGCGGTTAGCCCAGGAACTCCTACAAAAGCTAATAGCGTAACTCTTAGTGGATCTGTGGGCTCAAATACAGACACTACAAGACCTGTAGAGATTCTCGAAGGTGGAGCTGTTGTAGCCAATGGAACAATAAATGGAACAACCTGGTCTGCAAATGTTAACTCTGTAACCGAAGGTGTTCATACCTACACAATGAGAGGGTATGATCTTTTGGGCAATCCTTCTGCTGAGTCTGGACCATTTGTAGTTACAGTTGATCAAAGCAATCCTTCAACTCCAACTGTGGTTCAGCCACCAACACCTACTGGTGCTGCCACTATTACAATTTCTGGAACTGGTGCTGTTGATTCAGGAACAGTAGTTTCACTTCCAGTTTACGTTGGCGTTTATGATATGAATGGAACCATGGTTGCGAGCGCTCCTGCTTCATCCGATGGCTCATTCAGTATTTCAAATGTTGCTTTGGCAGATGGAGATAACCAGTTTTATGTTCAGGCTGCAGATGCTACTGTAAACGGTGGAAACCTGTCTGGTATTTCAAACAGAGTAAATGTTTTTAGAGATGTAACCCAGACAACTCTTTCCAGCGTTATCATTTCACAGCCACCTGATCTTGCTTCAATGCCACTTCCTTTACCATCTTCTACATGGTATGGACCTGGAACATATAGAGTTCAGGCTAACTTTGACGAAAATATGGATACTACGTTGAATCCAACTATTACTATGACATTTGGTGGTGGAAGCGTAGTAAGTAATGCAGCTGGAACATGGGTTGATCCGAGAACATTTATTGGTTCAATAAGTGTTCCAAACAATGGCGGCACATCTTATGATGGAGTTTCTGAGCTCGCGATTGCCGGTGCAAGAGATGCTGCAGGCAATACAATGACTGATTTTGTTCAGGCAAGCTCTTTAAGCCTGGATGCTACCAGCCCAACTTCAAGTTTTACTGATAATTCAGCTCTTTACGTATCAAGTGCTACAACTTCACTTTCTATGACAGGCGTTGCTGATGACGCAGGTTCTGGTGTTGGATATGTTGATATTGCCTGGCAGAGTTTCTCTGGTGGAGCAGTTAGTTCAATTTCAGTTCCAATATTTAATGGAGCACACGCTGATTGGTCATATAATTGGAATGTTTCAGGACTTGGTTCGGGAAGATATAAAGTATGGGTTTATGCTGGAGACAGAGCTACTCCTAAGACTAATATTGAACCTTTCCTGACAAAGGAATACAGAATTCTTCTTGTTGATAGAGATGATCCATCTGTTTCACGTGTAAGTATTGGAAACCTTGCTACTGATATTCAGGATATGGATGCTTCTATGGTTCCTACTATTGCAAGTTCTGTTACAAGGCTTGTTGCAAAATTCCTTGATAACGGCGATGCTGGAATTGATTTTGGAAATGCCGGGTTCCAGTTTACTCTTGTAAACGATTCTACAGGAAACTCAATTCTTGGGAACTTCTCGAACAATGCTTCTGATACAGTGTTTTTCGACTTTCCTGAGCTCACACAAAATGGAACTTACACTGTAACAGTAAGACCAATAGATAAGGCTGGAAATCTTGGTGTTGTTGCAACAAGAAGCTTTGTTCTTGATACAACTGGTCCTTCAAATGTTGGTCCGATGCCAGCAAATAATACAGTTGTAAATCACACTTATGAGCCAATCGCGGCAGGTCAGGTGTGGGCTGTGATCGATGATCCAATGGCTGATTTTGCTCGTTCAAGCATGGTGGTCAGATACAATGGCAATCAGATTGGAGAAACCGTTCCCAGCGCTTCTACCACAGCAGTTGTGCACAATCTCATTACCGGTGGTGGAAACGTCCACGAAGATCAGAGTGATGATGGTAGATATGATATGGAAGTAACACCTGTTGATATTCTTGGGAATACAGGAACAGTTGGTAGGTCTTTCTTCAATCTGGATACTCAGGCTCCAGTAATAACAACCTTTGCCCCAGCTTTGAATGCTGATGCCGAGACATGGGTTGGAAATTCAGTAACTCAATATTCTGTAACGCTTTCAGATGCGCCAAAGGATATTGTTACACATGCTGCTGCTCTTGGAAGAACAGCGGTTCCTGCTGGAGACCCAAATTGGTATAACGGAAGCGGTTCTGGAGTAAATACAACGGTTTCATCCTTTAGTTGGGATATCGGAGTTGCTTCAAGTTCTGCTCCAGCTATTACTGGAAATACTTTTACAGTAAACAAGCCTTCTGCTGATGCAACAGCATTTCCTGAAGGGGTTGTAGATGTTCCTTGTCAGGTTGTAACTGCTGACAACGTTGCATTTGGTAACCCAGCGCCAAACATGTTTACACATACTCATACATATAGATACGACTTCCTGGAACCATCAATAACTGGAATAACCAAGCCTGAGCCTGGAAACAACAAATATTGCAAGCAAACGCTTACAATTGAAGGGGCGGCAATGGATCAGGGAACTTCAACAGATATTCAGGTTGTTGGAATTGAATTATCTGAAGACAATACAAGCTGGGCATCAATGTCTGTTTCTGGATTACCAGCGACTCAGGCAAGCTTTACTGCAACCATGGATATCACTAATCGCATTGATGGAACATACAGCTTTTATCTGCGCGCAATTGATAGGGGTGGAAACGTGTCACCTTCAAGTTCAGGTGCTTTTGTTGTAGACAGAACTCCTCCTGAAGCTCCAACTATGGTAGTTCCTCTTCCTGATCAGATAACCAATAAACGTGGTCAGCTTTTTAAGTGGGCTACAACTACCGATGCGGATCATTATCTTCTTCAGGTTGCTGATGACCCGTCATTTAACAATGTTCTAAATAATCAAATCAACACTGCTTATCCTGCATTGGTTGGGCAAGTAACTGTTATGACTGAAAATGCGTTCTCTCTTCCAAAAGATGGAACATACTATTGGAGAGTCGCAGCTATTGAAACATGTGTTGATGGATATAACATTAGTAGCTATTCAACCACCAGAAAGATTGTTGTTGACACAGTTAAGCCAACTGCTCTTTCAGTTCAGCCTGCTCCAAGCTCTGGAAACAAGATTACAACTGGTATGGTTACCTTTACGGTTAGATTCAGTGAAAATATGGATGGAACTGAACCACCGGTAGTGAACTTGACTTCAGCAGGTGGCCAGCTGATGAAAGTTGAAATGGTTACTTTCTCGGGTGACACATGGACTGGAACAGCTGTTATTCCAAGCAATAATAGTGCTCTTTATGATGGGACAGCGATAATATCAATCTCTGGTGGTAAAGACCTAGCTGCTAATACAATGGCAGAAGATAGCACCAACAGTGTAATTATCAATACTGGCCCGGCATTTACAACAAAAATATTCTCAAATCCTGCACATGAATACGAAATCATGGTGGTTACGAAGTCTTCAGAAGCACTTCAGGCTCCTCCAACATGCTCTATTCAGCAGAATTCAACCAGGACTCCAGTTGTAATGAATTTCCTCAAAGAAAGATATTACGCTGGTTCATACAAAATTCTTGCAGACAGTCCTGGCAAGGCATATATCGATATGTCTGGATCAGACCTGAATGGCATGACAGGAAAAGATTCAGTTGAGTTTACAGTTGCAGATCTTTCCGCTTCAGTAAGAGCAGAAATGATTACTCCATCTGGAAAAGCAACACTTAAAGCAGCTGAAGGTTCAGTCAGCAATCCTGTGGCAATGTATATGCTTGCCAGAGAGACTCTTGAGTCACCGTTTGCAGCTGATATCAAGGCAAGCGTTCTGGCTGATACGGTAGACATGGAAGTTAAAAATGGATCAGAGCTTGTTGGGGTATTGCCTCTTGAAGAAATTGGTCCAGCTAATGTTCAACTTAAGAAATGCATGCTTTACAGTGCTGATGTAGAAGGAATCAAGCTTTCAGTTCCAGCTGAAAAAGTTCATCTTTACAGACTTGGAAGTGATGGTTTCTGGAGATTCCAGGGTGGAGAGCTTAAGGATGAAAAAATTACTGCTCAAATAACTGGTCTTGGTAGATTGGCTTTGATGGCAGACATGACTGCTCCTTCAATCAAAGATTTCTCACCAGCTGACATGGATAAGCTTGATGATCCTCAACCTGTAATCGAAGGTCGCCTGGTTGATTACGGTTCGGGCGCTGTAAATGAAACGTTGAAACTCTTCATTGATGGCGTTGAAATGCCAAATGTGAAGGCCGATTCAAAAGGTTACTTTAAATTCAAAGTTCCGGTTGTTCTTCCAAAAGGTAGACATGAAATTGAAGTTGAAGCTGCTGACAAAGCAGGAAATCAGGTTAGAAGTTCATTCTGGGTGACTGCGCCAGGAGCATTCGCAATTGATCAGTTTACTCCTTATCCGAACCCTTCAACAGGAACACATATCTACTTCAACTATAACTTCAATCAGAGAGCTGAAAGAGTGAGATTGAAAATCTATGATGTGGCTGGTCACAGAGTGGCAGATTTCGATACTTTCGATTTTGCTAATCAGACTGACGGAAGAATCCGATGGGATTTAAGGAACGATAGTGGAAAACGTGTAGCTAATGGAGTTTATTTCTATAAGCTACAGGTAACTAGAAGCGGCAAAACATACAAAAAACGCGGCAAATTCGCTGTATTGCGCTAGGAACAAAAAGGAGAGCTGCAAAATGATTAAGAAACATCTAACAATAATTCTGCTGGCGCTTCCGTTACTGTTTGGCCTTACTGGCTGCAGTGGTGGGGTGAACGGCGAGGGAACTAATGACTACTCCAACGATCTTGGAACTCCAATCGTTCGCGGAAATGCTTTCAATGATCTGGGCTGGAACCATATCAGTAAAGGGCAGTATGACAGTGCAATTGCGCAATTCAATCTTGTTCTGAATGATAGTCCTACCGCAGACGAAGAAGCTGAAGCTAATAACGGTATTGGCTGGGCAAGAGCTAAACTTGGAGAACTTAAAGATGGAATGGTTTACTTTGATCGTGCAAAAACGATTTCAAATGATGCCAGAGTTGGCTTAGCTGCAGTCTATCTGCAAAAAGCTTCAAAGTCTGACATGGAAATGGTTGTTGACCTTCTTTATAAACAGCTTGGTCAGGAAAACCCGCATTTCAAATATAGCGCTCGAAGAGACACTGGCGTTTCTGATGCAGAAGTTCATGCGATGCTGGCATATGCTTATGCAGCTCTAGGGCAGAATGAAAGCGCAACAGAACAATTAGATTATGCAAAAGAATTGAATCCAAATTGGGAAAATACAACAATAGATCAACTTGCTAAAGTCGTTGAATTTTTGACCCAATAGTTAGTTTAAAGGCAGCTCTGGAGAAAGTATGAATAGGCAAATATCTCTGAAAAGAAAAGTATCAAAGAAAAGAATAGGCTTTAAAGCTTTTTCGGTTCTTTTTACCCTCGCAATGCTTTTAATTGCAACAGGATGTTTAAATACATCAAGCGCAGTTAAGGGTAATGTAACGGGCAAAGTGTTTGATACAAATGGGCATGTTCTATACAAAGCCAGAGTTGAAATATACGGTGAAAGCTTTTCAATTTTAACTGATGAACTCGGAAGATACACCATTACAGGAATTGAGCCAGGTCAGAAAAAGCTGGTTGCAACCTATGAAGAGAAGTCTGTAGTGAAGGTTGTTGAAATTCCTCGTGGATCAACTCTTGAAGGTGCTGATCTGACTTTCTCCGTTGTTGACGGTCTTCCACCAGTTGTTACAGATGTGGTTGTTGAAAATCTCACTGAGAATACTGCTGACATTATCTGGAAAACGAATGAGCTCGCAGACTCCACTGTAGACTATGCTACAGGGCCAGTTGGACTTAGTAGTTTTACTATGGTTGCTTCAGATACGTCCCTTACGACTGAACACAGAATCAGCCTTTCAGGACTGTTACCTGGCCAGACCTATCATTTCAGAGTGAAATCGCTGGATTTTGAAAGAAACGAAGGCGTTTCTTCTGATTATCAGTTCTCAACACCATCTGGAGATGCTCCGACTCCACCAATGAATATTATTGTAAATGCACCAACTGAAATGGAAAGAATTACTCTGGTGTGGAACAGTAATAGCGAAGCAGATTTGGCGGGTTATAACCTCTACAGATCAGAAACCGTTTCTGGAACATTCTCAAGAGTGAATGCGAGTCCTATTCCTTCTACCGCAGGAACAACTACCTATCAGGATGAAGGGCTTAAAATTGCACAAAAATATTATTACTATCTAAAAGCTGTTGATACTGCTGGAAACGAAAGTGCTCCAACTCAAACTCTTTCGGTAGTAACTCCTGGTATTCTTTCAGAGAATAGAACATGGACACTTGCAGAAAGCCCATACATAATTCGTGGTGACATCAGAGTTCGAGGGGGTTCAATTCTAACAATCGAGCCGGGTGTTGAAGTGCGTTTCTCTCAGAAAGACAATTTGCCGGATAGCAACGGCTCAACAATGACCGATTTGATCGTTCAGGGTGGACTAATGGCAGTTGGAAACGAAACTAACAGAATCGTGTTCACATCTGCTGAGAGTTTCCCAAGCAAAGCGGTTTGGGGCGGAATCATCTATCTTGCTACCAATGAGCCAGAAAACATGCTTAGATACTCAACGGTAATGTTTGCTGATACGGGAGTTAAGAGCGATGGTTCAACACCATCAATCGAGAACACAGAATTCGGACTTTGTGGAATTGGACTGAACCTTGGCCTGTCTACCGCTTTAAATATTCGTTACAACACTGTTCGAGATTGTGATGTTGGGTTGGTTTCTGCTAACTCAAATATCAGAAACAACATTTTTGTTGATTGTCAGACAGGTATTTCGGTTCTCGGAAATGATTTTGTGGAAAATAATACTATCGATTGTTTAACCGGAATTGAAGTTGCTTTTGGCAATCCTGTTATACGAAACAATATTGTTGCTTACACAGGTTCAACTCGTGCCATTTATGGAATTAACCAGACTCAGGCTCTTGCAACTCCTACTATGAGCTTTAATGACATCTTTAACTACACATTCGCATTTAACGGAACAAATGGGACGGGGACCTCTAATATTGAGGTTGATCCACTTTTTGTGGGTGGAACTCCATTCAATTACAGTCTACAGAGCCAGGCAGCAGGCAATGCCAGCGATTCTCCTTGCTTGACAGCCGGTGAGAACGGTGTGCAGATGGGACGATTCGGGCCTTGATTTAAGGGCCTGACCAATAAAATTTTGTTTGCCTCTATTGTAAAATAGAATTTTTTCCCCTGACTTTTGTTGGGGGATTTTTTTTTTGAGGAAATGGCCAGCCGTGCTATCAGGCTTTAGGGGTCTCTGTAGGCGGAACTTTGTCTTCAGGCCCTTTTTTGTCAGGCTCTTGATCGTCAGGATTTTCACCTTCTGGATCTTCTTCGTCGCCTTCATCAAAAATTTCGCCTTTTTCGTATGCTCTGATCCACCAATTTATAAGTTCGGCATTTTGTTTCAGGAATTCTTTAAAGCTGATTTTAAAACCATCTTCGCAGTCCTGCTTATATTGCTCAGTTATGAAAGCAGTAAGATATTCAGTTACAGATTCATCGAGAAAAACACCAGCGCCGACAAGAAATCTGGTGTCAACAAGGCGAAGAACTCTTGTGAAAAGAAGACTGCCTTCGGAGATTCCATCTGCTGCAACTGATTCTGAAACGACAAACTCTTCACCAAGAAATAGATCTTTTAGGGTGAGACTTTCATTTTCTTTTATTCCAATCACTTTTAAAAGGGTTAAATTGGTTTCTTTAAGAGCCTTACAGACCTGTTTTTCTTGAAGAGAGAGCTCTTCGCTATAACGGTCAATGAACTCATCCATGAGGCAGTTGCCATTCGCGTCTGAATCGTCAAGAAGGAACCAGCTTAGGAATAAAAACTCATCAGGTGGATTAAATTCATATTCTTCACCTTCCTGAAGATTGTAAAAAACTTCAAGAGAATCTCCAAGATCTTCGATAAATTCTTCTTCTAGTGCGAAAGACATTAACTTGGCGAAAAGATCACTGAAAAGTGATTTGATTGCTAAAACCTCTGCTGACATAAACGGCTCCTTAAGCGACTGAATCAAGGTTAACCCTTTTCAGGCTTAAAATCAAGCGGCTAAGGCAGAAAAAGGGTATCTCAATTAAATTTTGAGATACCCTTTAAGCCTTCTATTTGATAAAAATACTGCTATTTTTGTAATTTACTAAGAATTCTTCTTACTTCAGATAAGCCTGTTTCACCTTTTTCTAATGATTGGATAAGCCTATCCTGAATTTTAGCCCTCTGAAGTTTATTCGTTTGTGCTTCAATTTGCTTTACGTCTCCAGACATAATTGCGTCCATGAGATCTTTATCTGGAACAAGTATTTCATAAAGGGCTACTCGACCAAGGTATCCAGTATTTCGGCATTGTTCGCATCCAGTCGTTTCATTATACTGGCCTGTTTTGATTAAGTCTCTTTCACTTTCATCAAGATCTTGAGGCTTTACGTCTATCTTGGTCAGACAATGTTTGCAAAGCCTTCTTATAAGAATCTGGAAAACTACACCGGCAATTCCGCCATAAAGAAGATAGGGAGGAACTTTCAGATTAAGAAATTGTCTGAAAACTTCATAAGGAGATTTAGCTCCCATTTGAGTCACTATTAGAATTCCGTTGTTGGCATAGTTAAATGCTGCCTGTGCAGTTTCTTCGTCGTTAAGGTTACCAAGCATCATTACGTCAGGCTCAGCTCTTGCAGCAGATCTTGATGCGGCCAATAATGTAAGGCCTATGTAGCTTCTGGCCATGATCTGGCTAACTCCTGGAATAACGTTATAAACAGGATCTTCAACGGTAATGACAGACTTTTTAGTAGTATCAACCATCATTATAGCTGTCTGCATGGAAGTGGTTTTCCCTGAACCAGATGGACCCGCAAAAACTACCATTCCTGATGGATTGTCCATGAGTTCCTGAATTTTTTTTCTATCTTCATCTAGTGGAAAAACTTGTTCGGGAGTTGGCAATTTCTCATTATTGTTGAAAATCTTCAGGACAACCTGTTCGCCAAAAATGCTGGGGAAAAGAACTACTTTAATGTCATAAAGGTGCTCAGAAATTTTTATTAGAATTCTTCCATCTTGAGGCAGGCGCTTTTCTGAAAGATCTAATGCCGATAGCATTTTTATCCTGGCAACAGCTCTTACGTAAAGCTCCATTTCAATAGAATCAATCTGTTCATAGCTTTGCCCTTTTTGTAATTTTATCAGAGCATTTTCACGTGTTGGCTGGATGATTAGTTTTGAGGCTTTTTCTTCTACTGCTTTGTTAAAAAGGTGGTTAACAAATTGGATGACTTTATTATTTGATGAAGAGAATTCTTCAAGAATTGTGTCGTAATTACTTTCACCTTTACCAACTTCGATTACACCCTCAGCTATATTTTCTGCAATTTTAACCAGCGCATGGTCCAGGTTGCCGCTGTGTTCTCCGTTTTTTATTGATTCAATGTAACTTTTTGTGAACACAGAAGGGAATGAGCCAAAAGATTCATACAACTTTTTCCCATTTTTTAGCATATTGTTTGTTGTTTCAAGAATCTTGGCCAGTTCATTTTCTGAATTTTCTTCTCGTAGAATTTCCAGACTTTCAAGCAGTGGAATGCCAGAGCCAACAAGTTTTCCCAGTTTTTTAGTGAATTTACCCAGTTCTCCAGAGGTAATCTTTTTCATTAGTTTTCTCCTTTTTTAACCAGCTTTTCGAGATTTAAGAAATATGATGTTCTCATGGAGCTTTCTGGGCGCCCTTTCGTCAGCTCCTGTTCCTAGTTCTGCTATAAAATTAATCAGTTCAGATTTCAAAAATCTGATTTCGTTATCAAAAGTAAAATATGGCATCTTATGCAGCATATTTAAGACATTATGGGGTTGAACCTTTAGCAGTGATGCAGCCTCATCAACAGTTAGAATGTCTTGTTGCTGAATGTTGTCAGATGGTTCTTCATCACTATTTTCAATTAAACTAATTGCTTCATCGATGACTCGATTACTGCATTCAATAACTGGAAACTCGATTTCCATAAGATCCTGGCAGAATTGACTAAAGCTTTTTTGGCAAAGTTTGCAATCTGTCATGTGTTGTTTCAGTTCATTTAAGGTTTCAGATGAATCTTCGTTGTAGTAAAGCTCCATCATTTGTTCTTCTGTGAGACATTTTTTATTCATGATTCACCTCTATTTATATAGGTGCGGATTTTTTGTATAGCAAAAAGAACTCTGGACTTTACTGTTGGAATTGGTAAATCCAATATTTCAGCAATTTCTTTAAACGTCAGATTTTGAAAATGCTTCAAAACAAAGGTTTCTTTAACCTGATCTGATAATGAGTTCATTGCGGATTTTAAATCTTCATTTAGATCCAGACTTTCGCTGAAGCTTTCTACAAACATTTCTTTTTCAAAGTTATTTTCAGCAAAGTTCAGTTTCACAACTTTTTTCTGTTGTCTTTTGAATTGCAGAAAGCAGTTTCTGGTGACTCGATAAGCCCATGGAAGAAAATCAAACTCTGAATTATAGGTGTTTATTCCTGAATATATGCTCAGCAAGCTCTCCTGAAGGATGTCTTCAGAAAGGTTCCTGTCAGAACTCAGTCGGTATAAATAACCAAATAAAGGCTTCTTTAAGGCGGAAAAGAGCTTGTTTGCAACTCTTTTATTGCCTGATTGAAGTTCTTCTGCAAATTGTTTGAATATTTTTTCCATTTCAAAAGGTATTATGCCGAAAAAACGAAAAAGGATTGAAATTATTTTTATTTTTTTTAAAAAACTTTAAAAAAACGGCCGATAAAGCATGAACAATAAAGTGAAAGAAAAAAAAATAAAATTTGGAAAGAAATAAATTCCGTTTTTTGAATTTTTTTCTTATACTTGGTCAAACGATGGCGATTGAGACTTTTAATTTAGCTTGGACAGTACTTTTCAAGAGGATTATGCTCAGTTCCACAGTATTAAAAAATTTACAAGTAGATATAAGGAAAAGGAGTTGTCTTTTATGAGTAATTACATTGATAAAATGATCACCTACATCACCGAGAAATACCCTTGGGAAAAAGAATTCCTTCAGGCTGCAACTGAAGTTCTTGAATCTCTTCGCCCAGTAGTTGCCAAACATCCTGAACTTGAAGAAAACAAAGTTCTTGAAAGAATGGTAATTCCAGATCGTATTATCTCTTTTAGAGTCCCTTGGATGATGGATGACGGTTCTTTTGCTGTTAACCACGGTTTCCGCGTGCAGTTCAGCTCATGCCTCGGGCCATACAAAGGTGGTCTCAGATTCCACCCAACAGTAAACCAGAGCATTCTTAAATTCCTCGGTTTCGAACAGATTTTCAAAAACGCTCTTACTGGCCTTCCAATGGGCGCTGGTAAAGGTGGATCTGATTTCGATCCTAAAGGAAAATCAGATAAAGAAGTTATGAGATTCACTCAGGCTTTCATGAGAGAACTCTTCAGACATATCGGTCAGGACACTGACGTTCCTGCTGGTGACATAGGCGTTGGTGGCCGTGAAATCGGTTACATGCTTGGTCAGTATAAAAAACTTGCTAACGTTCACCAGGGTGGCGTTCTCACTGGAAAATCAATTGCATGGGGCGGATCATTGATCAGACCTGAAGCAACTGGCTATGGTTGTGTTTATTTCGCTAGCGAAATGCTCAAAACCAAAGGTGAATCTTTCGAAGGCAAAACTGTTCTCGTTTCTGGTTCTGGAAACGTTGCTCAGTATGCTATCCAGAAAGTTAATCAACTCGGCGGAAAAGTTATCAGCATTTCTGATTCCTCTGGAACTATCATTGATAAAGACGGAATCAAAGGCGAAAAATGGGAATTCCTCATGGAACTTAAAAACGTTAAACGCGGCCGCGTAAAAGAATATGCAGACAAATTTGGTGCAGAATTCCACGCTGGCAAACGTCCTTGGGGCCTTGTGACTGCTGATGTTGCTCTTCCTTGCGCAACTCAGAATGAACTTGATATCAACGATGCAAAAGCTCTCCTCGAAAAAGGTGTTAAATGTGTATCTGAAGGCGCTAACATGCCTACAACTCTTGATGCAACTAATCACCTCATCGAAAAAGGCGTTCTCTTTGGACCTGGTAAAGCTGCTAACGCCGGTGGTGTTGCTGTTTCTGGTCTTGAAATGTCACAGAACAGTCAGCGCTTGAGCTGGACTTCAGAAGAAGTTGATGCAAAACTTAAAGGCATCATGGTAAACATTCATAAGAATGCTTGCGAAATGGCTGAAAAATATGGAACTCCTGGTAACTATGTAAATGGTGCTAACATTGCTGGTTTCTGGAGAGTTGCTAGAGCTATGATCGATCAGGGACTTGTATAATATTTATATTATTAGCCTCTTAGATTAAAAAACGTAATCCGGCTGCCGTATGGCAGCCGGATTTTATTTTAGCTTATTAGCTGGATTGCTTTTATAGGATTTTATTTAAATCCTTTATCTGCTGCTTTTTTTCAACTTAAGCTTTTTTAATACCATATCAATTGCTCTTTCAGCTTCTTCTATCCGAACAAGTTTGGATATCAGTATAAGTATAGTTGAACCGGCAATCAGACATATAATTAAACCGGTGAAAGCGATGAAAAAACTTTCCGGTTTAAGCTGAAAATAGTTTTGGAGCATTTGAGAAATTGGACTGAGCAACTTCCATTGGAAAAAGCCAGCTAATGAGGTGACAATCACAATTTTTCCTATTGATAAAAATTGTTTTAACCTGCCGAAGTTAATCAACCGTTTTTTCAAAAATACAAACAGCACCGCAGCATTTACCATTGAGCCAAAGGCCGTTCCCAGGGCTAAACCCCAGCAACCAAAAGGTTTTATGAATGCAAAGTTTAAAACTATATTTACAACAACAGCGGATATACTAGCCATTACCGGTATTTTTGTTTCATTTAGGGCATAAAAAGCAGGACCAAGAATTTTTACAACACAGAAGAAAACTAACCCTACCGAGTAGGCCCTAAGTGCATTTGCTGTAGCAATTGTGTCAGCTGGAGAAAATTTCCCATGTTGGAAAAGAACTCTGATTACAGGCTCTGCCAGTGCAAAAATAGAGAAACAGGCAAACAGGTTGATAAAAAAAGTTAGCCTGACAGAATCGTCGAGGGTGTTTCCCATATCATCTTTATTATTGGCAGCTGCTTGTCTTGAAATAACTGGCAATGTTGCCTGGGCAATTGCTACCCCAAAAAGTCCTAATGGAAGCTGCATGATTCTAAAGGAGTAGGTTAGCCAGCTGACAGCTCCATCCCCTAAAGAAGTTGCCAGGATTGTGCTGATAGCAATATTTATCTGTGTTGCGGCAAGGCCAACTGTTCCAGGGATAATTAGTTTTACAATTCTTCGAATTCCAGGGTCTTTAAGATTTACATACCATTTAAATCTAAACCCATGCCTAAACAGCGAAGGGGTTTGAACCAGAAACTGGAGTGTTCCACCCATCATAACCCCAATAGCCATTCCTGTTATTGCTGGAAAACCATAGGACTCTGCCAGTGGACAAATTGTCCAGCCGGAAATAATCATTAGAAAATTAAGGGCAGCCGGGGCAATGGCTGGAATAAAAAATTCTCCCATTGAATTTAGAATCCCCATAGCCAAAGCAGACCATGAAATTACCATCAAAAAAGGAAACATTATTCTTGTCATGGAAACGGTGACGTTAAATTTTTCTGGATTACTTGCAAATTCAGGAGCAAGAATTCCAACAATGGCAGGCGCAAATAGTATTCCTAGCAGGGTTATGGGGCCTACAACCATAAAAAGAAAAAAGAAAGTGAGGTTGGTCAGCTTAAAAGCTTTTTCCTTTCCCTCTTGTTGAAGTATGCTGTTAAAGGTCGGGACAAACGCTGCGCTCATAGCACCTTCTGCGAATAAGTCTCTTAACAGATTAGGAATTCTAAAAGAGACATTAAATGCGTCGGTCCAGATTCCTGCACCAAACAGGTAGGCAAAAGTCTGGTCGCGCAAAAGACCGGCTATACGGCTTAAAAAAGTGGCAACTCCCATTATTGCTGCTGATCGGGCGATTCCACCTGAAGTCGCCCTGCTGGAGTCGAGCTTAGCTTTTTCTTCCAAAATTAGTCCTAACTATCAACTTACCGGGTTTATGACCAGTATCTGATCTGTTTCTTTGATAATGTGGTTTCTGGGATTTACATCCAGTGGTTGTTTTTCTGGTTTTATTCCAACCAGTGTAAAGCCATGATTTTTGTGTAAAACTGGCATTGCTTGATCAATTGGTAGCCCAACAAGGCTTTTTGGCGGCTCAATGAAAGTAAGTGTGTTTCCAGACTCTCGCGAGAGAAGGTCCTTGAAAAAAGCAAGCAAACCTTCGTGCATAGCTACTCTAGCCAGGAGTTTTCCAGAGACTTCACCCTGTATGACTACGTCTTCAACTCCGCCCATTTTCAGGTGTTCGGCATATTCAGAATGATATATTTCAGCGGAAGTGTGGATTTTTGGACTCAATCTTTCAATGGTTAAAGCAGCTAAAAGAGTTCGCGCATCTATGTCGCGGGTTGATCGGTTTTCTCCTGGTTCGGAAAGAATGATTGCTGCGGTAGCTCTTTCTACGCCAGCTTTTTTGAGGGTTTCCATTCTTGTGAAGTCTTCTTTTAAGATGCTGATTCTCTCAGACTGAATTTTTTTTAAGGAAAGCGAATTGAGGTCAGCTACTTCTGAGACAAGTAATATCTCGGAGTCAGAGAAAGCCGGATCCAAAAGAAATTCTGTTGCCAGAATTGAGGCTTTGTTGCTGAATCCGCATATGATTATATGGTTTTTTAATTCGTCTGGATTAGAAGCCTTATGCATAGCACTCTCCTTGAGTTTTTCTATCATTATTGCCGAGAATGTCCCTGTCAGCATCGCGAAAACTCCCAGTTCAAAAATCAGGAGCAGCAAAAATACGATTTTTCCTCCAATGGTTTGAGGGTAATCAGCATATTCTCCCGCCATGAGTGAGAAAAGGGATTTCCAGAATGCATCTGTTGCATTCATCATGTTTGGAGCATTTCCCACTTCAAATTGTGTTAATCCAACAGCTCCAAATATAACAGCGAACAGGGTAAAGCCTAGAATGATTCCATATTCGACAAAACGTCCCTCTATAACCTTGCCGAAAGCGGCAAACCGTCTTTGGAAAATGGCTCCAAGGGAAAAGATACGAAAAAGTCTTAAGAGCCTTAAGACTCTGCTGATACGGAAAATTCTAAGCATTGGTAATACTGCCAGAATATCAACCCAGTAATTTCTAAGAAATTTTTTGGTTGTTTCACTGATAAGCCACCTTAAGGTTAGCTCCAGAATAAATATGGCAGTAAGAATATCATTACACTGTTCAACTTGAATCATAACGGCAGGGCTGAGCTCAGCAAAGGTTTCAATAAGTATCAAACCTACCGAAAGCAAAATAAGAACAACAATTGAAAGACCGAAAACCGGTGATTCAACGATTTTCCTTATTCCTCTGAAAGACTTCTTTTCTACTTCTAAGCCGTATATGAAATTAACCCTTTTATCCATGCAGGCAATTTTAGTTTAGCAAGCCCATAAACGCAATAAGGTTTTTTTGCCAGTATTTGCGGGTACCCTTAAAAGCGTGGACAAAGTTTTCTATAGATGGGTATAATACTGAGAACTATGTGGCCACACTTAATAAATAAAAAGGGAAACATTACGATTATTCTTCTCGGAATAATCAGCGTTATGCTCATCTCTGTAATTGCTTTGTCAAAGCGAATGAGAGGGCATACGCAATTGCTTACTTTGAGTGATTATACCCAGATAACAAGATATTTTCTCGAATCTTATTCCGGGGATGTTCTGCGCCAATTAAACATGGGAGCAAATAACCCTGATTCTGAAATGTTTAAGCTTTTTCGAGAAGCAAAATCCGGTAAAAAGATTAACAATAGCTTTTATAAGTCAACTGCAATGCTGGAGGACCTGGCTGCAGAGCTTAAGGTTGAAATCCTTCCAATAGAGGTTAAATTTTCCAAAGTTGAAGAGATCGGGTATCCCGAAGCATTTTATTGTCCAAATGATCTGAAAGGTGCTGAAAAGAGAGGGATTCTTGAAATCCAATGTAAAGCAAAATTCCGAGGTAGAAATTATAACCTTGAGGTCCAGTATCCTTTTACTGTGGTAATGAGAATGGTTCCAGTTTTAAAGGATTTTATGCTTTACGCTGATAAGGCTGCAAATGAACAGGGTGATAAGAAAATTGGAACCAGAGATCTTCTGAACGTTATGTATACAGAGGATGGTAGCCATCCAGAAAAAATTGATAAATCCGTCACGAAAGTTATGCCAGATAGAATGGATAACAATGTTAAATATCGTCCATGGGTGCTTATGGCTCCACCAGATCCCGTTGAGTTTAATGACAAAGCACTATCAGGAAAAGTTTATCTGGGACCATCCAGAGAATCTATTTTTCTAAATCTGACTGGAGATAATAATCCAGGTGAAAGATTTAGTCTTGGTGAGCTGTTCCTGGTTTCTCCAAGTTCTTTTAATGTGGCTGCTAAAGATCCTTCTCTTGTACAGATTCAAGGATTTCCCAGAAAAGATGGAACCTATGTAAATATGGTTGGAATGGAAGTTCCTCTGCAGAATAATCATAGTGCCAACATGGGAGTCATGGGATTTTCTAAGGAAATGATTCCCGAGTTTGGAATTTTTGCGAATTCTAACTATTCAATTGAAGACTTCCTTGGAAAAACTTCAGACAATACCGGATTCTGGAAAGTTCTTCATGACGAAGGGCTAGGTTTTGCTGCTTTTGCAAGTGGAATTAAGTTAATGGGAATTAAAGTTCCTAAGCGCGGCCCACCAGCCAGAGAAGTTTTTGGGAATATTTTTTCCCGATTCTTTATTATTACTTTCTGGCACTATCCCTCTGCCGCTGGCGGCAAAGGCTATTTAACCTATGATGAAAATCGTGATGATAAGGATTTTCCAGAAGGTGATACTTATAGTGGAATGATCAAGAAGCATTTCAGACCTCTAGACCCGAATGCAAATTATAAGGATTTTATGTCCAGGATGGTTTCTGGTAAAAAGTGGAGCCCGGGAACAACCATTCCTTATGGTTTCCTGCCATATAATTTTGATTGGAATGTAAGTGCTGAAAACAAGCCTCGAAGGTTGTTTGAAAGAAAGGACTTCGTAGCGAACGATGGCTTTAAAGTCAATGATGCTCTGGACAAGCTTGGGGATGCCTGGTTTGGTGTAAACGAACATTCATCGACGTTGGGCATTAAGTCTAAAGGGGTTGAACCAAGAATTGGCCGAAGTTTTTCTTCTGGTAAAGAGTTCATTGATGCTTCAGGCTATAAAAATGGATTTTTCAATGTAAATGGAGTTGTCTACGTTGGAGGGAATCTTACTTTAGATGATTTAGACATGACCAATGACAAAATTAAAGGTGGGATTATTCTGGTTGATGGAACTATTACGCTGAAAAACATCACCCGCGGATACAATATTGATAATAGTCGTCTAAAATATGAAGAATATGATCAAATTGAAAAGTATTACTCTCAATTTAAAAAAGAAATTACCCAGGACAATTTTTTGACATTCGTCAGTTTAAAAGGCTATCCAATAAACGTTGAAGGAGAAACCCTTATTGGTGTTCATTTGATCAACCTTAATGACGACCAGGGTAGGCCTTATTCTCAAATCCGCTGGAAAAGTCGCAAAAAGAAAGAAATTTTATTCTGCGGTGGAATTTCGTGTAATTACTTGAATTTGCCTCAGACTCTAAGAGATTTCGGGGAGATAAAAAGTCCCGGAGAAATAATGAAAGCTCCATTCTTTATTTATCACTCTGCAATGGCAGCAGATAAACCTTCCTTTGCTGTTCAGGTAATGGAAGACATGCGCGGTTACAATCTAACTGCAGAGAAGGCACCTAGAGAATGAAAAGTTTAAGTTACAAAGGTCGCAAAGGGCTTTCCATGATTGAACTCCTGGTTGGGATTACCATTTTTGGCCTGGCCATGGTTCCTCTTTTAATGATGGGAACCTCTACAACCACAGGAGCATATTCAGTAGGAAAGCACATGATGGCGGGCCAGGTTGCCGCAAGCTTTTTGGATAAACTCCTTGGATTGTCTTACGATAAATGCCTTGAAAAAGCTCAAGAACTGTCCAAACGTGGCAAAACTAAGGTTTTAAAGGATGACGACCTCAAAGAAGTATTGACCTCGATTACCGATAAAAGTGTTCACGATGATATGGAAAGGGCATTCAAGTATTTTCTTTACGAGGTTAGTTTCAGTAATGATGATAGTGAAAAGATTTTAAGGCTTGATGTGGAAGTTTTTTATCGGGTAATTGAAGGTGAGCCCAAAACTGAACAATCTTTAAGACTTTCTGTTTTGAAGTATGGGGCAAAGAATGGCTAATTTGTTAAAACCAATAAGGAAAAAGGGGGTAACCCTGTTTGAAATTGTGGTTGTTGCTGCTATTTCCAGTATGGTTTTAACCATGGCAGTGGTAATAATGAGCCGAACTACAAGGTCTTTTAAAAGAGGAACGGATTTATTAAATATCCAGCGATTGATGGATAACATTGTGGAAAGAATCAGAACGGATGTTCGTTCTCTTAAGAAAATGATTCCTGAAGAATGTGACGAAAAATCCTTCGCCTTTATGGCTATCAAAGATGGTGGAGAGAAAAAAATAAAGTATCAGTATGACGATGAGTCAAAGACTCTATATAGATACGAAGGGACCAGCAGGAAATCAAATTTCCATGGAGCAAAACAGGTACAGTCCTTCGTTTTTAAACCAGAAGTGGATGCCTTTAAGAAGTTTAGACTGTTAAATGTGGTGATGCAGTTAAAATCAGACGAGAAGGGGCGAGGTAAAGCATCTACGTTGTCTATTGTGTGTCAATTTTACTCAACTTGTGTTGAAGCAGAGTTGAGAATTAGTGAATTAAGAAAGAAAATTGAAGCGGCGAAGAAAAAGTAACCGGAGGTAAAAATGAGGAAGTTATGTAGTTTTTTGGTCACGGCAATAATCTTAAGTCCAATCATTGTTTCAGCTGTTACGCCTAAGCAGGCCTTAAAAATGGGTAAAGCCATGCAGCAAAAGCAAGATTTTGAGGGTGCTTTAAAAATTTATAAAGAATCACTCAAAGAAAAACCTTCGGTAGAAATCTATACAGAAGCTGTTTCCCTACTGGGGAAACTTCAAAAATACGAAAGTGCAGAAACAGTTTTAAATAAAGCTCTGCAGGATTTTCCTAATAACACATCATTATTAAATCTCCTTGCTTTGATTCAGTTTAGAAAAGGAGATAAACCAGCAGCTAAATCTACCTGGGAAAAGGTTTTGGTGTTAGATAAGGGTAATAGCTTTGCAAAACAGTGGATTGGCAAATTTGGTAAAACTGAAGCTGCAGAAGTTACTTCTACTTCACCAGATTCCGGGGAAAAATCAGCAAATGAAGAAGAAAAAACATTTGTAGATGATTATTCCGGATCAATGACAGGTGCTTATAAGGTATCTCATGAGCTTTCAATTGATGACCAGAAAGTCTTAGCCAAGAATCTTTACACTCAAATGATGTCGCTTGATAAATGGGAAATAGAAGAATTCATTAGAATGCATCGTAAAGTTATCGAAAAATGCCCAGACACAGATCAAGCAGAAGAGTCCTGCTGGAGGCTTTCCAACCTATATCTGCTTGCAGTAGATCCGCCTGATTTGCAAGGTGTGATTGATGTTCTGGAACATCTATTGAAAACTTATCCTCAGACTCCTCTCAGACCTGATGCAAAGAACAGACTATTAGTAACTTGCCAGAGGGCAGGCCAGTTTGACAAAGTTGTGTCATTATATGAAGAGCTTTTTACTTTAGATCCTGATCCACAGGATGACAAAATGTTTATGGTTCGTTGCCTTGAATTTGGAAATGCTCTTATTGCTGTTGGAAGGCGTGATGACGCAGCAAACCTGTTTCGAAAAATTCTTGAAAAAGACGGCGAGAGAAATTCTCTTGAAGCCAGAGTGGCAAAGAAAAAATTAGCAGAGATGTAAGAGTGCTGGTACCTTCCGGGATCGCTTAAATTTTGCTATCATTAAAAATATTCTGACAAAAGTCTGTACACAATTTGAAATAATGATTATGGGGGAGTAGTATGAAATTTTCACCTCGTTATCGGTTTCTGATAATGTTCTTAGCTATTTGGATGGTTTTCGAGCCTTTTGCGATAACCATGGTGAGAGCTAATGATATTCCAGGGCCCGCACTTAACACTGAAGGCGTTGATGGAATTGTTGCTATTGACGAAGTAATGACGCCATCGGAATTCGTAGATTACCAGCTTGCTTTACGCGGTAGAACCCAGGAAGAAGCTGAAGCGAAGGCATGGGGCGATTGGATGATGTCCATGACTGGCGCTTATATGATGATGGATGACGGCTGCTCGGACGTTTTCTCTTTTTATGCAGCTGTTGAAGCCATGCGCCCCCATATTGGCAATACTCCTTTCTATTTTCAGGCTTTGAGTGCCGCGGCTTCCAAGGCAGCGTTGGCATTTGCTTTTGTTGCTAACTCAGCTCCAATTGAATTTGTTGGAAAAGTGGCCGGGAAAACTGGCAGTGCAGTAAGTAATTCGTTTATTGGAAAAGCAGCAAGCTGGACTGGAAATAAAGTTGCTGGAGCTGCAAGTCGGGCTGGTTCTAAGGTAGCAAATACAAGGCTTTATCAAAAGGGTGTTGGCTTTATTCAGAGAAAAGCAAATCTGATGAATGGTTTCAAAAGAATGGGAACCATGGCTACTAGCGCTCAAAAAGCTTTCAGTGCCAAAAATGTATCAACATTTCTGACTCACATGTCGCCTCCTTGTGGTTATAAAGCCGGGACTGGTGAGGGATTTTATTCTTACTGGAGATGGGTTGCTCGAAAAACGAACCTTGAGTCAGTAGGGGTTTACAAGAAATTTGCTAAAAAAGTAGGGATAACTACCAATAAAGGTTCTGCAGTTATTGGTGATGCCAAAGGGCTTGGTCATACTGTAGGTATCGGACTTTGCGTATTGAGTATTTGTCTTGATTCATATGGCATCTACACATCTGAAGACAGAGAAGGCGGTAGATACTTTTCATATTCTCTCGTAAAAAATTATGTTGGGCTTGCTCTTGGCGTTGCGGCATTAGTAGCAATGTTTTGTATCCCAATTGTAGGTCAGGTAGCAGCGATTTGTACTCTCGTCTGGGTGGGACTTACTACCATTGGCGATCAGATTGGCAAATATAACGTTAGATGGAAAAATGCTTATACTAACTCCTATCAGTATCTGATTGATAACGATCCTGAATTCAGATCGTTTTACGAAAATAGAGCCAGCCTTGATGATGAAGAAAAGTCAGCTTCATTACTTGTGGCAGAGCAAAGATTTGGAGCGTTTTTAACTGGTGAAGATCAGACTCCTGCAAACGAAGAAGATCAAAAAGTTTATGATAAAAACTTGAAGGTTTTCGCTCAGCTTGAGAAAAACGGTATTCTTGCCAGTTACTATGCTCAAAAAGGTTTTACTCTTCCTGATTTCAGTATGCCAAGACTTCAAGAACTCTGGCAAATGAAAGCTGATTATATGTCCTGGAAACCAACGGATGCAGAAAAAGAAAAAGCAGCCAATAGAGGTTTCTGGGGAAAAGTTGGCCATTATGTTAACCCAATGACTTATGTCAGCTGGGCAGGGGACAAAATTCAGTCCAAAGACATGAAGAAAACCATGGAAGAATACAATATACGTAAGGTTTTCTTTAATCCTGATTATGTTCTCATGAAAAAATATCAGAATTGGCTTGCTGCAAACAAATTTAAAGGCGGAATATTTGATATCGTAGGTTTGAGAATGGAACAATCTCCATTCAACTATATTCCTCTGGTTGGAATTGAAACTAATTTGTGGTCTGAAGAACTTCTAGGAGAAGCTTTTAACGCAGATGCCTTTATGATTGGTGTTAAAGAAATGGTCTACTTTAAAGAACAGGTGAGAATGGCCAATGAAGCACTTGAAAACACCATCAAGGATTCAGATCGCTTTGTTGAAGTTACCAGAGAAGAACATCTGGGGCATGCTCAGAAAGTCAGAAAAGCACTTGATAGACTTGTTGATTGTTTCAAAATTGACGCCGACCGAGAACACAAAGATCTCATGAAAGATTGTAAGAAAGCTTTTGGATGGAGATGGAACGATGATAATGGAAAACCTACTCCAAGAAAAATAATTCAAATTTACCAGACTGATATTGAACAATCTTTAATGTATGATCCGCTTTCAATTGCACAGAAAGCCGCTGATGTAATGCTTATGGTTGCAACAATCAAGAAGAATCTTGATACGGCAAAGATCATGAAAGAAACTGGCGAAGAAAAGCGTCAGATTCTGGCTGACTTCAAAAATGAATTTACTAATTATGACATTGCAAAGTATCTGAAAGAAGGAACTTTCCTCGATGTAAAAGGTAGTACTTTCATGGATTGGTTGAGTGATATTTATCCTGCTTATGAGGAAATGGAACTCAACACAAATCTTTATATGAATGAAGTTGAAAAGTTTACTGGAACTGCAGATGAAGCTAACTCAAGCACAAGAGATCGTTTCCTTTGGTTTGATAAAGAAAATGTTCATCCAAAAGAACTTCTTGTTGAACTAAATAACGAGCTTGATGCTTTCAAAGAAATTTCTGAAAAATTTGAAGAAATCAAAGATGATGTTGGACTAAACATGCCTTTGACTCAATCTGAGAATTCAGAATTTTATGCCAATGTTTATAGACCAAATGGTTATACAATTAACTATAATCTTGAGGCTTTAGATCTGGATTCAGGAATCTATCCTGATGCAGATGAATAAGTAAGAGTCTTTAAAAGAGAGAGAAGAGCCATGGCTCTTCTCTCTCTTTTTTTATGGCGGGAGTAGTCGTTTTTAATTACAATTAAAAAAAGTCCCACATGGTGAGCATATGAAATTTTCAAAAAATAGTAAAAGGCTATTATCGCTTTTGATTTCTGTTTTATTTCTTCTAGAACCGGTTTTTATCCCGGTAATTCGCGCAGGTGATCTGCCTGTTCCTCCTATTAACACACAGGGAGTAGATGGAATTGTAAGCTTGGAAGAAATTGTTGCGCCCGCAGATTATCTCGATTATATGCTCACTTTACGCGGTCGAACAAAAGAAGAAGCAGAGGCGCGCGCATGGGGAGAGTGGATGATGACTCTTTCATCTGCTTATATGCAAATGGACGATGGAGCCAGCGATGTTTTCAGCTTCTATACTGCGTTAAGTTTGTTTAAAGATAACAGAACAGCTTTTAAAGACATGGTAGATACCATGAAATTTGTTTCAAAACAGGCTACACTTCTTTTTGCATTTATAGGCAAAACCAATGTGGCGGCCAGATCAGGGAATCTTATTGAAGGATTTGTAAAGATGTCCCGCCTGTCGCAAAAGGCTCAGAATTTTATAAAAAACAATAAAGTATTAAACTTCATGGAGTTCATGGCACCTCCACCATGCTGGAATAATCCGAAAGTTGCCGGAGAAGGTTTTAAATCCTATTGGCGATGGTTTCGAAAAAAAACAGTTAGTCCTACCGGCAAGGGACTTGGACCTGGAAAATATATTTCTGATTCTAAAGGAATAGCCCAAAGTATTGGTATCGGGCTGGTTATATTTGGACTGGCAGTTGATTCATACGGTATTCTTACTTCTGAAGACAGAATGGGAGAGCGATATTTTTCATACTCACTGGTAAAGAATTATGTTGGTCTTCTCCTGGGTCTTGGGTCGCTGATTGCAATGTTTTGTGTCCCAATAGTTGGCCAGGTTGTAATGATTGCCACGGGTATATGGCTCTTTGCCATTGGGGTAGGGGATCTGGTTGGTAGCTATAATAGGCGATGGAAAGAAGCTTACAAAAATTCATATTTTTACTTATATGAGAATGATCCGGAGTTTAAATCATTTTATGATAATCGTGATTCATTAGATGATGAAGAAAGAGCGGCTTCTTTATTAATTGTTTTGCAAAAGTTTGGCTCTTTTATGGCTGAGGAGGCTGTTGGATCTTCAGAACAAGACCAGGAGATTGCCAAAAAAAATAAACGTGTTTTTGAAGAATTGGAAAAACAAGGGGTTCTGGCTAGTTATTACAGCCAGAAAGGTTTTAATTTGCCAGACTTTAGCAATGAGCGTTTAAAAGCACTTTGGCAAATGAAGGCTGATTATATGTCATGGAAACCTTCTGAAGCAGAGGCTAAAAGCGAAAAGAGTGCAGGTTTCTGGGGAAAAGTTGGAAAATACATTAATCCTATGACCTACATTGGGTGGGTTGGAGATAAAATTCAGTCCAAAGATTATGAAAACGAAATGAAGGAATATAATCTTAAAAAGGTCTTTTTTAACCCAGACTATGTCCTTGCCAAAAAATACCAAAACTATGTTGCAGCTAATAAGCTTAGAGGTGGCATTTATGATGTTGTCGGCTTACGAATAGAGCAGGCACCTTTTAATTATATTCCGCTGGTTGATATAGAGGCAGGCAAGTGGAATAAAAAGCTTCTGGAAGAATCCTTTGCCGCTGACAGTTTTTTTATTGGCGTAAAGGAAATGTTGTATTTTAAAGAGCAAATTAAAGCAGCAAAAGAAAAAACAGAAGCATTTGTAGAAGAAATGGATGAGACCATTAAGAAAGTTGATTCAACGGATCTACCACATACAGCAAAGATTCGCAGATTCCTTGATTTATTGGCAGAGTCATACAAAAGTGATCCCGGGCGTAAGAATGATACGCTTGTTAAGGAAGGCCGCAAGGCGTTTGGTTGGCGCTGGAATGATGACAATGGAGACGCAACGCCAGAAAAAATAATTAGAATCTATAGGTCGGATATTGAGCAGGCATTGCTTTATGAACCGCTTTCTATAGCTCAAAAAGCAGCTGAAACAGTGCTTTTACTTTCAAATATGAAGCAGCAGATGGATACTGCAAAAATGATGAGATCTCTCGGCCAGGAAAAACGAGAAGCATTGGCAGAGTTTTCCCAGAATATTACAAACGAAGCTTTTGTCAGATACATTAAAGAAGGCGATTTTCTCGGCGTAGAGTGGGGATTGATGGATTGGTTAGGGCAACAGTACCCTGCTTATGATGAAATGGAGAAAAGCGTAAACCTCTATTTTAGAGAAGTTGAAGATTATACAGGAGCGGTAGACGAGGCTAATTCGCTAAGTCGGGAAAGGTTTTTATGGTTCGACAAAGAGATTACCCATCCTAAAGAGCTTCTAAGAAAGTTGAATAATGAGCTACAAGCGTATTCAGACACCGTTGAAAAATTTGGTGAAGTTGCTGAAAGTATTGATCTTGAAGTAAAACTTTACGAAGATCAGGACTTTGCCAATAAGGTTTTTACTGAGTTTAAGCTTGGATATGATCTTGAGGCGATAGATCTTGATCAGCCTGTTCAGCAGAATAACTAATCCAAATGGAAAAAGGGTTAAGCAAAGAAGTTTCCTCCATCGTCAATCGCTTTGTAAATGAATGCAACCATAAATTTCCAAATCTTTTTTTGGATTTTTACGTCTGTGGAAGTCAAATTGATGGGAGTGCAAACTCCAATAGTGATCTGGATATGATTCTGGTTACTGATGCCAGGGCTTCCAAAGAGGTCCAGGAAAAATTTGACAGATTCTTTACAGATTTTAATACTGACCTTTCTCCACAAATAGGATTGGTTGTTTTTGAGCTTAATTCTCTTGATAAACTTGCTGGTTATGCAAAGAATGCTCTGCACATTGACGGTCAGAACTGTTTTGCTGGGATTCCTGTTTTTACAGTAGAAGAAACCATTGAAAAGTTTATTTATGGGAGCTTTAAGTTTATAGGTAAATTTTTAAGAAAAAATTCTTCTGATCTGGCATTTCCAGTTGTTTTGCCTGACAAAAACGATCGTTTTTTTGGTTATACGCTCAAAGATGAGGCCTATGGGACAAGTAGTAAGCTTTTGGTCAGTGCTATTGCAAGGTTTTGTGGTACTTTTATTGCTTTAAATTATTCCAGGCAGCCAATTAGCAAACGGGATAGTATTGAAACTTTTGCCAAATGTTCCTCTTCAGAATTTGCCCCCTGGTGTCTGGGTACTTATAAACTTCTTGCCAGAAAATGGGAGTATCAGGTTCCGACAGATGAAAAGGATTTTGAAGTCTTTCAAGGGATTCTGAAAAGGTTTAATGAGTTTGAAAACTTCTTTTTGACCCAGATTATTGATTACAGAAACCAGCTTCCAGACGATAAAAGAGAAAGCGACTGGCTAAAGGAATGCCAAAAGTTAGTTAAATTACCTTGAATTCTATTAAGGTTTTATTCCTAGAATCTTCGCAAAAGTGGCCAGATTGTTAGGTTGAAGCCATTTCTTATTCGGAATTCATCTCCTGCGTCTCCAAGATCAGTTCCATATTTGTAATCATCTGCAAATCTATAGGTAGCTCGAAGGTAGAATGGAATTGTTCTTTTTCTGCCTTTATAAGAAAAATCTATTTTTAAAACTCTCTGTGCCAAAGCTATTGAAGCCGAATGGATAAATTTCGATTTTATCAAACCGCCCCGGGAAGCCACATATTGCTTAAGAGAGGAATTTGGACTAAACCAGTTTCCGTCATAACCCAATGTGTAAAAGAATTTTTTACTTAAATGGTGAGTGAATTTTAGCTGAAGTTGAGAGTAGTCCAATTTATTACTGTCATCCAGATCCTTAAATTTCAGGGGGAGATATGAAACATTGGAATTTAAGGTTTTATTTTTTCCTAAAGCTTTTTGATATGTCACTTTAGGACCAATTGAAAATTTATAGCCCTTATTGAATTTAAATGCCACTCCTGGCTTTATTTTGTCATCCCAGTTTCTTTTTTTACCAAAACCCAAAAAAGAAAAAATGCTTTTCTCGGATTTTTCTAATCTTGTAGTATTTGATGCAGTTTCATTATTCTGTGCATATGAGACTGACAAAATCAATGAAAAAGCAAAACAAAGGCTAAGTAGACTGGGAATTCTCATTTTTACCAACTTTAAAATTATAATTTTAAGTATTATCGCTTTAAAGGCTGGTTTTTGTTAGGTGTTTCTTGTAAAGAAATGAAAACCTGTTTGATTTTATTGTTTAGGAAACTAATGATAGAGCTATTTAGTTACTCTGTCTGGCTATAGGTTTTCTAATGTGCTTTGCAATACTTTTTTAACCTCTGGGTCCGGGTCATCAATTGAATCCTGAAGAATTACTTTTACACGATTTTTAAAATCAGAGAATTGCCCAAGGGAGCGGATTGCTATAATTCTAACGTCTGGATCTGAGTCATACAACAGGTCTTCTAAAGCGTGAAGCCCCTTGTCTCCCAGTGAGATAAGTTTTTCTGTAGCTTCTGCTTTTTCTTGAATACTCCCAATTAGAAGCTTGTCTACAACCGTGTCGATGTTACCTTTAAATTCTCTTTTGGCCTTTTGGGCTTCTGCTAGCTCAATATCTCTCTCATCTACTATTGGAGCCACCTTATTAGGCTCTTGTTGGCCTGAGAGGGCAGTTGGAACCGGACGAGGTTCTGTTTGCGGTTGGGAGGTTGTCGATGTATCTTCTAACTTTGTTTCGAGTGGTTGGGTTGGTTTATTCCAGTTTTTGTCTGTTCTTATTGGAATAATTGGGCTAATTGTTTCGGTTACCGGGGAATTCTGCTTTTCTTCTTTAGCTGCAATTTTTATAGCAGGTTTAACTTTTTCGGGAGCAACTGGAACAGGTCTGATTGCCGGCTTTGTTTTCCTTGCTTGTTCAACCTTTTGCCTTCTCGGTGTCTCTGAAGCAAACTTGTTTTGCCGGGCTATTTCTCCCAATTTTTTTATGGCAGGCTGATAATTTGGATCTAATTCAACGGCCTTTTTATAAGCTTTAATAGCATCTTTTGTTCGACCTCTGGAAAGATATATATCGCCCAATATTTTGCGAGGGGCTGGACTTGCGGGAGCAAGTTTTGCTGCTTTAATAAGGTTTTGTGACGCTTTGCCCATAGCCTTTTTTTCAAAATACAGCATGGTCAAAAGGCAATAAAACTCACTTATGGTTTCCAGGTTTTCAGATTCGTTTTCCAGTAATTCCAAGCCAGGCTCTAATAGTTCTATTGCCCGATCATTCAATTTTAAATCCGCGTATATTGACCCAAGCTCCAAATAAGCAGCCGCTGCATTTGAATCTATTTCCATGATTTTCCAGTAAAGGTCTATCGCTTCTTTTGTTTGTCCTTTATTGGATAACTTTCTCGCTTTGGAAAGAAGGGATTTAACTTTCTTTTTCATCTTTTTTTCAGTTTCGCTGCCAGCTAATACTCTTGGTCTGGCATTGGCTACAGAAATTAATGATGGGGTAAAACCTGGAAGAAGCGTAGAAATTACTAACAATAAAATAGCTTTTCTTTTAAAAAATTCCATCTTCTCACCCCAGATTTAAAATTTCTTTTGGATTAAAACAAATAATAACATGAAAATTACGACCTTTAAAATTATAGGTTAGTAAAACTAATAGAATTTAATTATGCGATGCAAATTGCAAAAAATAAGCATATATTAGATTAAGTGGCTACTCAAATCGCTATAGATACAAAATAATTTGTCTGAAAATAGATAAAAGAATGCGGCCCAAAACCGGGTCGGTTTTAAAGGGAAAAAATGTTTAAAAGCCAGCACAAGTTAAAGCTTATTTTAGCTGTAGGATTTCTATTGATAGTAGGCTTCCTGGTGACAAGTCTAAGCAGTTTCTTTGTTTCACGATCCTCCTTGAGAAGTGAAATTTTGCTCAATGAACTGCCTTTAACAAGTGATAATATTTATTCGGAAATTCAGCGTGATCTTCTTCGCCCTATTTTCATTTCATCGCTTATGGCAAATGATACCTTTTTAAGAGACTGGGTTATTGCTGGAGAGCAAGGCGAGGATCAAATTACGAGATATCTCAAAGAGATTCAAGATAAATACAAAATGTTTACCAGTTTTTTTGTCTCAGAAAAAACCAGAAATTATTATCATGCAGGAAAATTGCTCAAGAAAGTCTCGCCAGATTCTGATAGGGATAAGTGGTATTTCAGGGTTAGAGAGCTTGAAGAAGATTATGAAATAAATGTTGATCCTGACTTAGCCAATAAGGACGCCATGACTATTTTTATCAATTACAGAGTCTTTGATTATAATAAAAACTATATTGGGGCAATTGGTGTTGGTCTGACGGTAAGTGCGGTTAAAGAACTTATCGAAGTTTATCAAAAGAAATATAACAGAGTTATATACTTTGTTGATTCGAAGGGGCAGGTTCAGGTTGCCGGGTCACAATTTGACAAGTCTGTAAAAAACATATCTCAATTTAGTTTTTTCAATGAATTTAAATCTTGTCTTGAAAACAAAAAAGATAAATCTTTTACTTATGAAAAAAACGGGCACGTAATACATACAAATGCCAGATATATTGAAGAATTTGGATGGCATTTGATGGTGGAACAGTCAGAGCAAAAAGCTTTGCAGCAAATTTCCAGGACTCTCATAATGAATTTGGGAGTTTGTATCCTTGTTACCCTGGTGATATTGTTTTTAGTTAATTTTTCGGTTAATAGATACCAGGATAGCATTGAAACATTAAGTGGGATTCTGCCAATCTGCTCTTTCTGTAAGCAGATACGAGATGATAAGGGATATTGGAATCGTGTGGAATCATTTTTAGCAGAGCATACAGAGGCTCAATTCAGTCACTCAATTTGCCCAAAGTGTATTGAAAAGAACTTCCCGGAAGAATACGAGGCAATGAAGGACAATGGCGATTGCCAGGATCAGTTTTAAGCTGGGGCGGTTAGTTTCAGACCGATTATTCCGGCAATAATAAGTATTACGCTTGCGATTCTTGCTAAGCTTGCTGATTCTCCGAAAAACAGGACTCCTGCAATAACTGTCCCTACTGTGCCGATTCCGACCCAAACGCTGTATGCGGTCCCAGCTGGAAGATTTTTCATTGCCCACCCAAGTAACCATATACTGGCGATCATTGATATGATGGTTCCTATGCTGGGCCATAAGCGGGTGAAGCCGTTGGAATGTTTTAAGCCAATTGCCCATGCTGCTTCAAAAAGGCCAGCTACAAATAGAATCATCCAATGCATATTTTATCCTTTCGGGTGGGGGGGAAGAATTGTCGAACGATTTAAGAAATGTAATTCTAGCACATAAGATTTTTTGAATCCATGCTTCAAAGTGACAGGCTAGTTTAAAACCAATTCAATTTGTTTTTTTAATTGCATTGAGAAGGATTCTGCAGAATCGTTATTCTGCATACTGGTATCAATTTTTGATAGAACTGATTCTAATTCAACCTTTGTTAGACTGGTATTTAATACCATTTGTTTCTTTTTGATTTTCATACTGAGAAAATCTTCCTCCCAGTCACTTTGTAAAAGAACTGCGCTAGACAATGCGTGAAGTATTTCCTTAGAGTTTTTCAACGAATTATTGATAAGTTTTTTTCTGAAAGAGGATAGTTGCAATTGGAAATCCGGAGAAAACATATCTGAATATGTGACTTCTATCCCTCGCGACAAAAGAATTTTACCGATTTTTCCGTTATCAATACTATTTAAGAGCTGCATGCCTTTGATTACAGATAAGTTTGCTATTCTTGTTTCCAGCCACGGAATCAAATAAGAAACTTCGGTGATTGGAACCTGAAATCGGTTACAGGTCGATATCAGATGATGAGGAATTGCCATTTTTACAACGAACTGAAGGTTCATATATAACTTGTAAGAAATCATTCCAATAAAAAAAAATGATACTATCAGTATGGAAAAAACGTATTTTTTTAAGGAAATTTTATTAAAATGCATTTTTTTATATGTGATTCTTCTTTCACTGGTTATTTCGTTTAAGGGAGAAAAATGAAAAGGTCTAAGTTTCTCTATCTTACCACCTTTGTTTGTGGTGGTTCAATTATGGCGGTTGAGCTTACTGCGTCAAGGTTTCTGGCGCCTTATTATGGATCTTCAATGATTGTCTGGACCGTATTGATCGGAATAATCTTAGCGGCTATGAGTGTTGGAAATTTTCTTGGGGGCGTCCTTTCTGATAAAGAGGGGGCAGCAGACAGGCTTTATAGGATTATTCTTTTTTCTGGGCTTTGGGTCGCTCTAATACCTGTTTTGGGAAGATACGTCGTAGTTGGGAGCTTTCCCCTGATGATGGCGATTTTCCCGGAGAGTTTAATTTTATCCGGAACCATATTTTCTTGTTTAACAATATTTGCTGTCCCATGTATTTTGCTCGGAACTGTTGCACCGGCGCTGGTAAAAATTGGTACTAAGGATCTTGTTAATAATGGGCGTACTGCGGGGGAAATTTTTGCTGTTTCAACTTTTGGTAGTATCATCGGCACTATTTTGCCTACATTTTTATTCATTCCATATATAGGAACTACAAAGACATTTTTTTTGCTGGCTTTCGCTTTGGTTTTGATTTCCGTGATTTATCACTGGCGCAATGGAAGCAGAAACAAAAAGGCAATAGGGTTAGCTGTCTTATTGTTGATTGGGATACTTGCTCCGGTAAAACTTAGCTACGCCTTTTGGCAGAATAACGTGGAAGAATTTGAATCTGTTTACAATTATATAAAAGTAAAAAAAACAAAAGATGGCTTACAATTGGGAACTCATGTTGAGGTAGGAGATCAGTCAATTTATAAAAAGAACTCCATTTTGACCGGAAGCTACTGGGACTATGCTTTGCTTGCGCCTTATTTAAGTCCTGATCCAAAGATTAAAAGGGTTTTAGTTCTTGGCTTTGCAGCGGGAACATTTGCTCGTCAATGCCGTTTTTTTTGGCCAGAATGTAAAATTGAAGGTGTTGAAATTGATAAAAAAATATATGAAATTGGAAAGCAGGCTTTTGAAACAGATAAAAGTGGTGCTCTAGTCTACATAGACGATGCAAGAACGCATTTTGAGAGATTTGAAAGGGGAAAATACGATTTAATTCTTTTGGATGCTTTTAAAGACGTTTCTATTCCTTTTCATTTAACGACCTTGGAGTTTTTTAAAACCTTGTCACATCATTTAACTGAAGATGGGACTTTGGTAATAAATTTCAATATGCCTTCAGACGATCGGGATGGTTTGTTGAAAGGCCTGACAAACACAATAGGAAAGACTTTTCCCAGAGTCTGGACTCTTTCATTGCCAAATGATTTAAATTCCCTGATATTTGCAGGTTCTGAAAGACATGATCCCCAAAACCTAATGAATTTAGAGAGCAATCTTCTTAGAGCAACTGAGTTAAAGATAGTTAGAGATAAGGTCATAGATCAATTTGCTGAAGAAAAGCCAGGAAAAGTATTTTTTACGGATGACATGGCACCAGTTGAGTATTTATCGCAAAAAGCCACTGACAACTTTGTAAAGGAAGGTTTGAACAGGCTGTTTGTGGAGATAATTTTGCCATTCAGGGTTTTGTTTTAACTTTATTTACCTGCAAAACGCATTTTGAAGTCTCTCGGTGAAAGTCCGGTCACCCTTGTGAAAATCTTTCTGAATGAGCTGATATCTTCGTATCCAACTAAATGTGCAATTGTGGAAAAATTCTCCGGGGTTGATTCAATTAGCTCGCAAGCCTTTTGTATTCTAGTTTTTTGAATATATTCGGTAGGCTTTAATCCTGTCGCTTTTACAAATTTTCTTAAAAATGTTCGCTCACCTAAGCAGCTTAAATTGCTTAATTCGCAGACTGAAATCTGACTGTTGTATTTTTTTTGAATATAATGCTGGGCTGATAGAATCGCTTTATCCTTGTGATTTAAAGCAGGTGAAAATACTTTATAGTATCTTTGCTCTCTATGTCCGGAATCAATAACCATATGTCTTGCCAGCTGTCTCATTAAAGAAATATTTGTAAATTGTGTTACCAGCTCCAGTGCGAGGTCTACCCAAGCCATCAACCCCCCTGAGGTAATTATGTCCCCATCATTGATGAGAATTTCATCTATATCTAATATAACCTCTTGAAACTTGTGGGAAAAATCTGATGCTAGTCCCCAATGAGTTGTAACTTTGCGCCCATTTAGCAGCCCCGTTTTTGCCAGTATAAAAACGCCTGCGCATACCGAGCAAATTATTGAGCCGCTAGAATGACTCAATCGAAGCCATTTTAAAAGTTCTTTATCGGGGTTCTGGCAAAATTTGGACCCAATACCTGGTGGGATTATAACGGCATTACAGCAATCTGAATGTAAGTTAGAAATTATTTTCTTAATTTGTTGGGGCTCAATTATTGAAATTGAAAAGCTATGATCAATGGAGTTTTGAATACATAGGTCGTTGGCAAGCATAAATATTTCTTCAAATCCGTAAATAGCGGACTTAAGGGCTCCTGGATAACTAAGGATGATTATTGAAGTAATATTTTTGGTCATTTGTCAGTTTTAACTCCAAAATAGTCAATTACGACTCTAGGCTACCATTATTTTGCCTGACATAATATAAGCATCTCAAAGTATTAATGAAAGGTGGAATCTGAACGTGCTAATAAGAATATTACTTGGAAGTGCCCTTTTGGGAGTAATCGCCTTGTCGGGGGGGAGTGTTTTGGCAAGTGAGAAAAAGTTGCCAGATGGGAAAAACAAGGTTCAGCTCATTAGAAATGCAACGATGAAAATTACTTATGCCGGAAAAGTATTTCTTACTGATCCGATGCTCTCGGATAAAGGCGAAATAAGATCTTTTGCGGGTATTGCCAGTAATCCAACCGTTGAATTACCGCTTCCCTTATCAGAGATACTAACCGGGGTTGATGCAATTATTGTTTCACATACTCACCCGGATCATTTTCATAGAGCTTCAGAACAAAAGTTATTGAATAAAAAACCATTATTTTGTCAAAAAGAAGACGAAGTTGAAATCTGTAAGAGTGGATTTAAGAAAGTAATTCCTGTTTCAGAAAGCGTTGAATGGGAAGGGATAACTATTTTTAGGGTTCCAGGAAAACACGGTGAAGGCGAAATTCTCTCCAAAATGGGAAATGTTTCGGGCTTTATTTTCAAAGCCCCTGGTGAACCTACAATTTATTGGGCTGGAGACACTATTTGGTGCGAAGAGGTAAAGGAGAATCTTGCCCGTTTTAATCCTGATATTGTTATTACCCATTCCGGTGGAGCTACTATTCCGGGATTTAAACCCATTTTAATGGATGGAGAGCAAACAATAAAATTGATTAATTCATGCCCGAGCTCAATCATAATTGCAATTCATATGGAATCTTTAGACCATTGTGTTGTTAGTCGGGAGAGTTTGCGAGAACTTGCTTTAAAAAATGGAATCGTTGATTCACGTTTGTTAATTCCTGCTGATGGAGAAATAATAACATTTAAGTAAAAAAAATCGGGGCTGCCTCATAAAAGGCAGCCCCGATTAATCTTAGGTAAGATTATTTCTTTTTAGCAGTTTTTTTGGCTGCTTTCTTAGGAGCAGCAGCTTTTTTTGCAGGAGCTTTAGCGGCTACTTTCTTAGGGGCAGCAGCTTTTTTTGCAGGTGCTTTAGCAGCTACTTTCTTAGGAGCAGCAGCTTTTTTCGCAGGTGTTTTAGCAGCTACTTTCTTAGGAGCAGCAGCTTTTTTCGCAGGTGCTTTAGCGGCTACTTTCTTAGGTGCAGCAGCTTTTTTCGCAGGAGCTTTAGCAGCTACTTTCTTGGGGGCAGCAGCCTTTTTTGCAGGAGCTTTCTTTTCAGCTTCAAGTTCTTTCATCGCCATGAGAACCTTCTCAGCGGTGAAAGGAGGCTTGGTAAGTCTTACTCCAACAGCATTTTTAATAGCGTTTCCGATTGCTGGAAGCGCACCATTTATGCTGATTTCACTGACGCTTTTCGCGCCATAAGGACCAGTTTTTTCATATGTTGGAACCAGGAAGGTTTCCAATACTGGCATATCCGCTGTGCTCCAAATTTTGTAGTTTCCAAAGTTTGGATTGAGCATGCGGCCTTTTTCGTCAAAGATATACTCTTCAGTGAGAGCAAAGCTTATTCCGTTCATTGCCGCACCCATGGTTTGACCATCGGCAAGAGTTGGGTTGATTGCAGTTCCGCAGTCAACGCCAGCAACGTATTTGAGAAGCTTTACTTCGCCTGTTTCAGTGTCAACTTCAACCTCAGCAAAGTGAGCAGAGAAAGGAGGTGGTGAAGCATGGCTTATATGGCTTCCAATGGCACCAATCTGGAATTGTTTATGTTCGTAAAGAGCATGAACACAAACCTGTCCAAATGTGACTTTATTTTTCTTGCCTTTGCCGTAACAAACGCCGTCCTGAATAGTAATGTCTTCAACCTTTTCGCCCATCATACTTGCAGCAACAGCTTCAATTTGTGCTCTTACTTTTTTGGCTGTAGTGATAACAGCTCCACCTGTAAGGTAGGTAGTCGAACTTGCGTAAGCACCTACGTCAAAAGGAGTAAAGTCTGTGTCTGAGCTGTAAACCATGAAATCTTCAAGTTTACATCCAAGAGTTTCAGCTGCGATCTGAGCTAATACTGTGTCGGAACCAGTTCCAAGATCAGTAGCTCCGAGAAGCATGTTGAAAGATCCATCTTCATTCATTTTGATGAAAACGGCGCCCATATCGATTTCAGGAATGGAGCTTCCCTGCATGAGACAGCACATTCCGACTCCACGTCTTTTTGTGCCTTTGCCAGGTTTTCCATGTTTCTTTGCCCAATCGATTTTCTTCATGCCTTCAGTTACACATTTTGCAAGACCACATGAACCGATTGCCATATCAACGCCTTCACGCCCTTCGCCGAGAGCTTTGAAGATTGGTGAAGATTCGCCTTCTTTGATGTGGTTGAGCTGTCTGAATTTGATTTGATCCATTCCGATAGCGTCAGCCATTTCGTCCATCTGACATTCCATTGCAAAGGCAGCCTGAGTAGCACCGTATCCTCTGTAAGCTCCACCTACAGGAAGATTTGTGTAAACAGTGTCGCCGATGAATTCAATGTTTTCAGCTCTGTAAAGTGGAAGAACCTTTGAACCACAGTTACTGAGAACTGTGAGAGCGTGGCTTCCGTATGCTCCAGTGTTGCTGATAATTCTCATTGAGATCGCAGTAATGGTTCCGTCTTTTTTAACGCCACTTTTAATGGTTACAACCATTGGGTGTCTTGTTCTCGCAGCCATGAATTCTTCAGCTCTAGTGAGCTGCCAAAGGCATGGGCGTCTTGTTCTCATAGTAACAAGAGCACAAACGTCTTCGAGAAGGACTTCCTGCTTGGTTCCGAAACCGCCACCAATTCTAGGTTTAATAACTCTTATCTTTTTTACAGGAATTCCAAGTGTTTGAGCGGTAATTCTTCTTGCATGGAAAGGAACCTGAGTCGATGTTCTTAAAACGATTCTATCGTCTTCATCTAGGTAACCCATGCATGTGTGTGGTTCAATTGGAGTGTGCTGAGCATAATGAGGGTAGTATTTTCTTTCAAATACCATATCAGCATCTTTATAACCCTTATTTACGTCGCCAACTGCAGTTTCAACGTGTGAAGCGTGGTTTCTCTTGGCATCGAAGAAAATTGGAATTGGCACATAGCAATCTTTTTCGTCATGGATGATTGGAGCGCCTTTGTCCATAGCTTTTTCAGGGTCGAATACGGGTTTCAAAACTTTGTATTCAACTTTTATCTGTCTGCAAGCTTCTTCAGCTGCTTCAACAGTTTCAGCTGCAACGATTGCTACTCTATCGCCAACAAATCTAACTTTGCTGTCGAGAAGATATGTATCGTATGGAGATGGTTCTGGAAAGCCTTGTCCGGCAGTTGTTCTAGGAATCCTGGGGACATCTTTCCATGTATAAATTGCTACAACGCCTTCTACCTTTTCAGCGGCTTTTGTATCAATTTTTTTAATTTGTGCATGAGCGTGGGGACTGCCAAGAACTTTAATGTGAAGCATTCCTGGTTTGTCTATGTCTGCTACATAAGATTTCGCGCCGCAAACAAGTCCCATTGCATCGATTTTAGTAAGGCTTTTGTTAACTTGCTCAAATTTGGCAGGTTTTTCAAAAAATAATGGAGATTCAGGAATTACAGATACTGCAGGAGCTACTTTGGCAGCTTTCTTAGGAGCAGCAGCTTTTTTAGTTGTTTTCGTTGTTTTTGCCATTATTTTTTACCTCGCACTGTCTTGGATTTTTTACCGGACTTTTTAGCTGCATCCAATACAGCAGAGATTCTGTGGATATATCCGGTGCATCTGCAAAGGTTGCCGTCGAGAGCTTCTTTTACATCGGCTTCGGTTGGATTTGGGTTGCTGTCAAGTAGAGCTTTTGCAGCAATCAAAGAGCCAGGATTACAAAAACCGCATTGAGTAGATCCAGAATCCACAAATGCCTGTTGAAGCACGTGTGGTTTTTCTGGGGTTCCCATACCTTCAACGGTTAGAATTTCTGTGCCTTCGGCCTGACCAGCGAGCATGATGCATGAGTTTCTTGGCTTTCCATCTACCATTACCGCGCATGAGCCACAACTTCCTTCGCTACAACCGTTTTTTACACTTTTATAGCCAGCTTGTCTTAAAACATCAACAAGCATAGCGTTTGGTTTAACTTCAAGACTTAAATCTTTTCCATTGATCTTAAGGTTTAATTTCACTGCGATCTCCTTACTTTCCAGCTTTTTCGAGGGCTTCCTCGATACAGCGTCTGACCAGAACTTCAAGAACTTCTTTTCTGTATTCTTTAGTTGCTCTGAAATCATTTCTGATTTGTGCCATATCAGCAACTTTTTCAGCTGCTTTTGCAATCAGACTGGAAGAAGGTTTTTCGCCTTCGAGAATTTTTTCAGCTTCATTGAAGCGAACTGGGTTTGCAGTAACAGCGTTAAGTGCAATTCTTGCATCTTTTACTTTACCAGCAGCCTTTGTAATTCTAACGGCAACGGTTATCAATGAATAATCGTTAGCTGTTTTAGCAAATTTTGTAAAAGCAGTTCCAGTGTTTTTGTCGAAAGTTGGAATCTGGATTTCGGCGATAATTTCGTCGTTTGCCAGTATTTCTTTGGCTCTTTCTTTAATGATGGTTTCAACAGGGAGCGTTCTTTTTGGTTTTCCTTTTCTGCATACGACTTCAGCATCGAGCACCATAAGTGCTGGTGGAAGGTCGGACCATGGGAATATTGCTGCCAGGTTTCCGCCAATTGTGATCGAGTTGCGCAAAAGTGTTGAACCAATTTTGCCTGCAGTCAATCTAAGTAATTCTCCGGCGGGACCGGATAATTTTTCACATTTAAAAATATCCTGAACTGGTGTCATAGCACCTATAGAAAAAGACTTGGAGCTGGTTTTAATGTAATTCAGCTCTTTGACTTTGGAAAGATCAACCAACGCTTCAATGCTGGTATCTTTGCGCAAAGCCTCACTGGTGCCTCCGGCTACAACAGCTGTTTTTTCCTTCTTGCTGCCCAGTAGTTTGCATGCGTCTTCTATTGAATCTGGATAATAGAACTGGGTGAGCTTTTTGAGCATCATGCCCTCCTTTACCTTGTTAATAACGTATCTCTAGCTCAGTTCGAAAAGCTTAGCTATTGATTATACTTTTCTGGCCATACTTTTGCCAACTATAATGAGACAAAAATTTTTACATTTTTTGTGGCTTGCCTGTTTTCGGCAACTTTATCAGTTCTTTTTAGCTATTTATGAGCCTTTTTTGACTTTGGTATTCAACTATAAGATAATAAAGATGAATAAAACAATTGGGAGTCTATAATGAAGAGATATACAGCCATAATTATTTTGTCTTTTTCTCTGATTTTTTTTATTAGCGGCAAAGCTTTTAGTGGCAATATTTTTGGCGAAATTTTAAAGGCATATAAAACCTATCAGGAAGTTAATATGGCCTTGTGGCTTACAGGGGATATTGGCGCTGAAAAGAGATTTGGGAAAGAGCTTCAAATGTGGATGAAACTGACCACTAAATTTGAGAAGGACCCGAAAATAAACAATTACGTAAAAGGAATTTTTTATCGTCTTCTTCCCCAATACAAAACGCATGGACTGAAATATGACATTCATGTAATCAAGTCAAATCAACAAAACGCCTTTGTTATCCCCGGTGGACATGTTTATGTTTATACAGGCATGATCGATTTTGCAAAGAGTGACGATGAACTGGCTGCTGTAATAGCGCATGAATTAGGGCATGCCGAAAAAAGACATTCCTTGAGAAATTTTAGAGCTTCCACGGCTTTGGTGGCCTTGTTGAATCAAGCTGTTAAAAATCGTAAAGACAGAGAAACCTGGGGAGCATTATTAAGCAGTCTGGCTTTGATGAAGTTTTCACGCACCCAGGAAGATGAGGCTGACGATATTGGTCAGGTTAGAATGTATCGGGCAGGTTTTAATCCATCCTCGCAGATCACTTTATGGGAAAGTTTTCTTAAGAAGCACGGAGATCCCAAGGGGGTTGAGCAATATTTAAGTTCTCATCCGCCTTCCTCAAAAAGGGTTGAAAATGCAAAAAATAATCTGAAAAAAATGAATTTAACGGAAAGTAAGTCATATTCAAACACCTTAAACATGTTGTCTGTTTCCCTTCAGAATTATCTGGCTAATCCAGGTTTTGAATCTGTGACAAACGGTGTTCCTTCAAACTGGCAGTTCTCTGAAGGCATTTCCAAACTTGATACAACTGTTTCTTATACTGGTAAAAACTCTATTTGCATGTCTTCTGGAAACCGCATGGGAAAATCTCGCGTTGTTTCTGATTTTATCCAGATAAACAGTACTTCAAAATTTGATTTTACTGGTTGGGTTAAGAGTGAAAATGGAAATCAAAGTGTTTCAATAGGGGTCGAGCTGTATGATTCATCAAGAAGGCTGAGAGATAGATCCCTATGTATTCTTAAAGGAAAAAAGCCTGCGAATGTTTGGACTGAAGTTTCTGGCACTATCGAAAATGGCAAAAACGGGCTAAGAATAGGCTCTAATATCAAGTATATGCGGTTGTTACTGCAAAGTGGATTGATGACTACGGGCAGTTGTTGGTTTGATGATCTGCGCTTAAAAGCTCTTGGGGCAGCTGATCCTGTGAATTTATTCAGCAACGGAGATTTTGAAGCGGCCTATAAAACAGGGGTTCCAAAAGGCCTTGTTGGCCCGGTAGACGCTATTTCGCGAGATTTTTCTGCAAAAAAAAGTGGATACGCATCTCTAAAAGTTTCAGGGACAGATCAGAAGGAAGTTGTTTTTGGTTTTGAACCTCTAAAGCTATCTAACTTCAAGAAGGATCAACTTTTGAAAGGCTCCTTCTACTTTTTCTCTAATAAACAGTTTCACGGTCGTGTGGTCATTGAATATCTTGACTCAAAGATGGTTGCACTTTCTCGTCGTTTAGCTCAGGTTGAATTTGAAACACGGCCTGGCCAATGGCAGGGAACTTCGTTCTCGGTCAAATTAGATAGAGAAAAAGATGAGGACAAATGGGCAGAGCATCTAGGTGTGAAATTTTATGTTACAATTCCTTCTGGAGAGGCAGTTTGGCTTGATAACTTCATAATGAGATAGGCTTCTTATGCCAAAAAATACCATAAAAATTAAACCGGCAAAATTGCGGGTTTTTTATCAGTTCCTTATTCCAATTGGTGTTTTGCTGCTTTGTTTTACTTATGTGCAACGAAATGTAATTGATGAACTTTTTAAAAGCATACAATCATGTCTTGTGGATTCTACTAGTCGAAACATAAATCATGCTGAGTCAGAGATTAGTTCTTTGTTACTAAAGCAGGGTGAGGAACTTCTAAAATTTAATACCCGCGCACTTTTAAACGAGGAATTGGCTTATTTGGAAAGGGAAGCAGCCAGGTCTGAAAATGGTTTCTATTCTACCCCAGAGAGGCTTGCTGAATTTTGTATTAACGATATCGGCTTCCAAAAGATTGCTTTAAAAACATTTGGGAAGTATGGATACACCAATGCCTCAGTAAGAAGTGGAGAGAAGCTTATCTCGATAGCTCATCCCAAGAATGATTTGCTCGGAAAAGACCTTTTTGCGGTTAATGATTCTATGCCAGACGATGATAAAGTTAAGCAGAAAGCTGATGAATTCGGACGTCACTGGAAATACATGATCTCTGGGAAGATCGAGTATGAGCAGACTTCAACTTTTTTACCCATGCATCTGCCAGCTGAAATTGGAAGGAAAAAAATTGCTTATCATATTTGGGGAGAATTTAAAAAAATTCCTATTGTCGTAGAAACAACCGCCTATCTTGGGGAGTTCTTAATTCCTGTAAAAAACGTGAAAAATCAGCACCAGAGCATTTTGAATGAAATTGTTGCTCATACCCTTGAAAATGAATCATTTCTGAAGCAGCAGACTTTTTGGCTGGCGATTGCATTTCTAGTTCTGGTTTTTGGTGTGACTGCGGTGGCATATTTTAGAGTTGTGGAGAGACCAATTAGAAAAATTATTAAGGGGTTAGAAGCTTTTGCTGATGGTAATTTTGAAAAGAGGATAAATTGCTCTACCGGGAATGAGCTGGGCCAGATTGCTTCTATTTCTAACCAGATGGCAGAAAAGCTGGCTATAACTGTTCACTCATTAGAAGATTTGAATAAAAATTTAGAACACAAAGTTGAAGAGAGAACCTTAGAGCTCGAAAAGACTAATAAAGAACTGGAAAAAAGAACAGAGGAATCTGATCGCTTGTTACTAAATACTTTGCCTGCCTCTATTGCCGCCAGATTGAAGGCTGGAGAAGAGCTTATTGTTGATGGCTTTGCGATGGCGACTGTTTTATTTACTGATTTTAAAGGGTTCACCTCAATTAGTGAAACTGTTACTCCAGAGCGTTTGGTTGGTGAACTAAATGAAATCTTTGCAGAGTTTGACCATTTATGCCTTGAGTATGGAATTGAAAAGATTAAAACAATTGGAGATGCATACATGGCAGTGGGAGGAGTTCCAGTCCCTGATTCAGATCACCCTGAAAAAGTTGTAAGATTGGGAATAGCAATGCGAGATGTTATTTCAGCAAGATTGGAAGATAAAAGCAAACTTCCTTTTAAGATTAGGGTTGGAATTCATTCTGGTTCATTGATTGCTGGTGTTATTGGTAAAAGTAAATTTACTTATGATTTGTGGGGAGATACGGTAAATATTGCTAGTCGGTGCGAATCAACTTCTGAACCTATGAAAGTTAATCTTTCTGAGAACACATACAAATTGGTTAAGGACAAATTTTCCATAGAATCTCGCGGCTTGATTTCGGCAAAAGGAAAAGGGGAGCTCCCAATGTACTTTGCTGAATTAAAAAGCTCCTGAATCTGTAATACTAGATAATATTCTATTGAGCTGGTAGAATCAGGTTTGAGGTGTCAGATTATGAATAAGCACTTGTGTTTAATTTCTCTGTTTTTCTGGAGTTTTCTGACCTCTACTTTTGCTTGCGATATGAGTCTTATATCTCTGATTTCTGGTGAAGACTCAAACAGCTCGTTCATTGGACGAGTTGCAAGTGTAAGCGCTACAATCAAAAGTCTTGGGGAAGTTGCACTTGATGCTGAAAAGTCCGCTCCAATTCTGGAAAAGCTCATGAAGGAGTGGATGGAATTTGATATCAACTTTGGCCAGTATCCTCCGGATTGGGCAAAAAATGACAGCAAATGGAAGACAAAATTAAAGGTAATTTCAAATGGGATCGGAAAGATCAGGCTTGCATATCAAAATAAAGATCTAGAGTTCGCTCACAACACAGTTTTATCAATTTCCAGAAAAATCAGCAGGCTTTTTGAATTCATGCCAATGGACGAAGCAAACAGAAGCCTGGTAAAGTTTGCTATATATATTGATGATCTTTGGGATGCTTTTTATGCGGATGACAAGGCAAGTTTTGGTGAAATAATAGAAGTTTTTGAAAATGATGCTATTTCGTTTAGCGCAAAGTTGTCAAAGCAAAAGCAATTGATAACCCAGGATTTTCTTGTGAGGGTAAATGAAGTTAAATTATTTTCCACTCCACGGCCACCGGCCATGTCAAACATGTTAAAAAGCAACCTTGAACTGATTGAAAAGTCATTTGTGAATTTGAATCTGGCTTTTTCCAAACAAACATTAGGAAGATTGCCAGATCAGAATGAAGAGAGGAGATAAAAGTGTTAAGTCGCAATGAATTTGATGAATGGACAGAAAAAGCCTTTGCTTTCCATACCAAAAGGGCGCCAGGTATTGTGATTGGTGTCGCAATGGTTGATCTGGCAAAAGAAAAGCTTGGTCAGGTAAAAACACGTTTAAATGCAATCGCTGAAACTCAGGCCTGTATTGTTGATGTTATCCAGATAATGCTGGGCTGCACTGTTGGTAATAAGTATCTTCGGGTTGTAAAAGAACTTGGACATTATGCGTTAACTCTTTTCGATCGTTTTGATGGAAGAGGGGTGAGAGTTTTTGTAGATGTAAGCAAGATAGACCCTGAAAAAACTCCCGAGCTGGCAAGATTTTTTAAAAGAACCAGAGACCCCGAAGTGAAGAAGGGTGGGGAAGCAAGGATTAAATCAGGGCAAAAAATCATTAAAGAATTTCATTCAATTGATAGGGACATTTTTGGAGTGGAAAATGTTCGTGTGATCGATCATGATAAACCTCCAATGCTGCCTGCAGGAGTTTGTGAAGGGTGCGGTGAATCCTTTTTGGCTGTTGCAGACGAGAAGAAATGTCAGAGTTGCACTGGAAAACTAAAATATTTTGAATTAATGTAGTTTAAAAAAGAAAAAGCCTTCAAAGTTAAAACAACTTTGAAGGCCTTTTCTTTTGTTTATAGAGTTTCCGGTTGTGCAGAATCTTCTTTTGCTTGAGTCTTAGTGCTCATTAGAGGGCCGGTGATCTTGATTATATGCTTTGGACACACATTTTTACATTCAAGGCATCTTATACATTCGCAATTGTCCAGTTCATCCGGAACATATAAGTCGGTTGGGCAAACTTTAGAGCACATTCCGCATGATATGCAGGCATCTTTTTCAATTTCCAGCTTGTAAAAACTCACTTTGTTTAAAGGAGCTAAAAAGGCTCCCAGGGGGCAAACCCATCGACAAAATGGTCTTTTAATGAAAACCATCATAGCCATTAATATAGCTAACAGTGTTACCTTCCATGCGAATAGCTTTCCAAGCATGGATCGTAAGTCGGGGTTCAGGTAGGCGAGGGGAATACCGCCTTCGAGAGTTCCAGCCGGACAAATAAACTTACAGAAACTTGGCTCTCCTCCACCATATTCATCTACCCAAAATGCTGGTAGCAAAATTACAAAAACGATTAGAAAGCCATATTTTAAGTATTTAAGCCAATTTGCTCCCTTGAATTTGGGCGAGGGGATCTTATTTGCAATATCCTGGAGCCAACCAAATGGACATGCCCATCCGCAGGTGGCTCTACCGAAAATCACTCCAATCAAAAACAGGAAACCAATTATAAAAAATGGAGTTGAAGTGAAAATCACATTTAAACGATCCTTAAGTGAATGGGTGGCGGTAACATCCAATCCACCTCCACCGGCAATGGCTACTTGCGCTGCTCCCACCGGGCATGCGAAAAGAGCACCAGGACAACTATAGCAGTTTAAGGTTGGAACGCAGGCGTGCTTAAGAACGCCTTGATATATAGTTCCGTTCGCGAAACCTTTAAAATAGCCGTTCGATATTGCTGCGGTTACAGCTTGAACTCCAAATCTGAGGTTTAACCAAGTCCTATGCATTGAGTACACACCTGTATTGCCTTTTGAAAATAGCTTTGTGGTTCACCAGTATGAAAGCCGATTCCAATAAAAATTGCTGCCACTACTAATAAAGCAATAGAAGCTAGAAACCTTTTTTTGTCCTGCATTTTAATAATCCTGCTTTACCAATTTGATTAGGGTTTTACCTATATGAGTGTTGTCGAAAAAGCCCATAAATAAATCTGAAGAAGGGCCAAAAGAAAAAACTGGAATCATATCAGCGGAATGTTGATCTGTTCCAAATGATGTTTTTGAAATCGTTCTATCCTGGAGATTTCCGTCTAGTATTGAATATCCACCAGTCTCGTGATCTCCAGTAACTACTACTAAAGTATCGGGATTTTTTCTGGCAAATTTAAGCGCTTCTGAAACCGCTGAATCAAAATCTATAAGTTCGCCAAGCATTCTTTCTGAATCATTGTTATGACAAGCCATATCAATCTGAGAACCTTCAACCATAAGAAAGAAACCATTTTCTTTGTTTTCATGAAGAATCTCAATTGCTTTTTTGGTCAGCTCTCCAAGGGTGTAGTCTCTTTTTGTAGCTGGCGGAAGATGTTTTTCTGCAAGAAAAGCTGCAGCAGTTTTGGTTTTACCAAGTTTGCGAAAGGTATTAATTGAAGATACGACTGGCATTCTTTTACGTAATTCTGAAATCAAATTGGGATTGTCAGCATCTTTATTTTCTTCAACTTTAGTGTTTCTGAAGTATTTTAAGCCACCGCCAAACATGACTTCTAAATTAGCATTTACCTGTTGTCTGGCAATCTCCGGATACATGTTTCTGTGTTTTACATGGGCTGTAAATCCGCCTGGAGTAGCATGAGTTACGATGCTTGTGGAAACAATTCCTGTGGCTTTTTTATTTTCTTCTGCCCACTCGACAACGTTTTTTATTTTCTGGTTTTCAGGAGTTGTTCCAACACGATAATTTTCGGTTTTTTCACCTGTGGCAAGAGCCGTCGCTGCTGCAGCTGAGTCTGTAACCAGATGGCTTTTTGACCAGGTGGTTTGGAACCCGATCTTTTTAAAATTTTCAATTGCCAGATCTCTAGCAACAATTTTACCGGCAGTTAATTGAGTAATTCCCATTCCATCACCAATAAGAAGGATGATGTTCTTTGGAGTCTCTGCCATCAAAGGACAGGTAGAAGCGAACACTGAGAAGACAAGAGAAATTACGAGAGTGGATTTGGCTAAAAAGTTCATATTTCTTTCCTATTAATTATCTGTTTTTCTCGAATGTATTAAAAAATATGCACGTTGGCAATAGCAAACTGGTTAAAGACAATAAATCTAACGAAAACAATTTAACTGGCCGATAGTTTAGTAAGCCAAGTTACCTGGGCGATAAAAATTCGAAAAGATATACCTACAGGGGGCAAAGAATGGGTGTTTTAATCCCTTTGTTTAAGTCACGAGAAACAGAATCCGATCTTCATCTTAGCAGCGAAGAGCAGCTTAGAGTTAGACTTATTCAAAATTCAATGGAAGCCTTGAAAAAAGAGGAAAAAGCTGTAGAAAACGAGATTTCCGAAAAATGTAAAGAAGAAATCAATCGACTTGATATTATTGATAGAAAATTCAGACAGCTTGAAAAAGAGCTTGAGGAAGTCTGCAGAAGCAGTAGGCAGCCTGATGTGAAACGGGGGCACTGATGTTAAAACATTCTTTGTTCTCTAATTTCTATCTTAACAGAAAAAACAACCAGCTAAGACAGTCTGGTGAAACTCAAGAGCCGGGAGCAATTCATGGCGCACTTGCTGTATCACGCAAAGAATCGCAATCTACCGGGATTCCGGTAAGTCGAATGCGCTCACGAACATGGTGGGAAAGCGGCTGGAAGTAAATGTTGATAAATAAAACCGTCTTAATTTAAGGCGGTTTTATTTTTTCAGGACATTAGCGAAACTTTTGATGTGCTGGCGCATTGCTTTTTCCCAGGTAAATTTCTGGGATTGTTTAATGGCCTGGCTTCTAGAACTTTTTCTGTCTCGATTAAGTAGCCTTTGCATCGCTTGAGCAAGTGAAACCCCATCAAATGGCCTGGCATATTCTGCTGATTCTTCACAAATTTCTGGCATTGGACCAATATCCATGGCTACGACTGGACATGAACAACCCATTGATTCCAGGAGAATGTTAGGGCAATTCTCGCACCAGGAAGTGTAAACCATTGCTTCTGCGTTTGCGTATAAGCCTGGCAACTGATTATAAGGCACTTTATCCAGAAAAATGATTCTATCGGTAACCTTTGCGTCAATGGCTCTTTGTTTAACCATTTTTAAATATCCAAGGTCAAATTCTTTCCCAGCTACGTAGACTGGGGGAAGTGTGCGGTCGTGGGCCAGAGCATCAACAATATATTCCAGGCCTTTGTATACGTATAGATTTGAAACAAACAGAAAGTAAGGTTTTTTCAGCCTTTTTAAGGTTGCCGGGGCTGAAGGGTTAAACATTGGACTTGTTCCATGATAAAGAACATCGCTTTCCAATCCTGGAACCCACTTTTTTAATAGCTCTGCTGTTGCATGTGAAAGAGAAATTATTTTATCTGCATTTCTTAGTGCATGAAGAGTTAGCCATTGTAGGGAAAGCATTTGCAGAGTTTTTGCCAATGGCTCAAAATTAAAAAGGAGCTTTCTTACTTTTGGAGTAAGTGGAGCAACATTTTGAACCATTACTACTACAGGAATTCCGGGGTTAATAAGAGGCATGATGTTGGCTACGCAGAAAAGCAGGTCTGCCTTTTTTTCCTTGCATAGGCTTATCAGTCCTGTGTTCTCCCACAAATATCTGGATACTAGATTTCCTGAGGCTTTTTTGATCTGAAGTATTTCAATGTTCTTATACTCTTTGCAAGCCTCTGGAACGTTCATTTCTGGAACCGCAAAAATGAAATGCGATTCTGGTGAAATTGCAGGGAGCCATTCCAGAAGATTCAGCAGGTAGGCTACTCCGCCTCCCGCTCTGGCTGAAACTGCATTTATTAAAATTCGCATTGGCGTATTATAAACCAACAACATATTAAACTCAATAAAAGCCGCTAAAAATAGAAATCCCGCTCGTAGCGAGCGGGATTTCTGGGTTTTAGAAAGTATTGTTTATTTATCAGCTAACTTTTCGATATCTTCAGGCCATAAAGCCATGTTTTGTTTAACATAGTCTTTTACGTAGTCAGCAGCTTTGTGGTTGTATACTGAGAAATTTAAAACAGCGTTGTATTTAGGATAACGATCTGGTCCAACGAGTTTTTCGATAACTTCAACAGGATTTCCTTTGAAGAAACCAAGTTTTTCTCTTTCAGTCACAATTTTTGCAGCATCAGATTCGGCGAATCCGATCATTCTTAGCATTTTAACTGTAACGGTGTTGAGATCCATTCTGAATTCCCAGTAATCGTTATTTTTTCCCATTTTCTTAGCGATTGAATCTTTAAAAGATCCGAGGAGTCCAGATTTTTTCTCAAGTTTAACTTTGCCGGCAAACCACATTTGTGGGCCAACGTTAGCAAAAATATTGGCTCCAGACATTGCTTTCTTGAAGAGAGCTTCAGTATAGCTTCTATATGCATCTCTGGCTTTTAGATAATCATTTTTGCTAACTTTTTTCTGAACGTAAGCGACTTTATATTGATAATAGTTTTTGTAGCCTTCGGCAGCTCTTTTATCCAAAGTCACATAGTTGGTGCCTTCCAGGAAAATTCTATAAACAACTCTTTTATCTTCAGGGAAGAGTTCTACATAGTTTTTAACAAATTCAACAAAATCCATTGGGTTTGTAAGCATTGTTTGAACACATTTTTCAAATGGAGCGTTGATTGCCCTGCTTGTAAGAATGTCATAAAACAAACCAGCTACAACACCTTCTGTGGACATCAGCTGAAGGCCATTCTTCATGGTTCCGGTTTTTTTGCCAACGTGATTTGCCCAAACATATCTGTCGCGGCGTATTGGGTCCTGGCGGCCATAGAGGAATTCTGAAATATTGTATTTTTTTCTATCTTTTTCTTTCAGCTTTGGATTAGATGGACCATAAACGGCTTCAAATGCTTCAGCCCAACCTTCGATGTAGGCCATTCCCAGATCTGTTATATAAGGAGCATCGTGACCATTGGTTGAAGTTCTCTGAATTTTATGGAAAAGTTTGCCATAAAGGTCGAACTGAATTCCATGAGCATTTTCATGGGCAAGAACGAGATCAAGCGTGTCGTTTTCAAGTGCTTCTTTTACAGAGAAAAGTGTTTTACCACCTGATTTTATATCAAGAACGCAGATGGCAGAAGTTTCAAGTCCAAATCTTTTTCCTGTTTTAGGATCAACCATTTCCACACCCATAGGCATCATGCATGGGCCTGGGGCCGGAACAAATGCTGGCAAAGGAGACTTAGCCATAACTACCATAGGAGAACCAACTGACTGGGAAAGAAAATTTATTACATTCTTTTTTTGTTCAGCGGTAAGCTGAGAAGCTTTTTCAATTGCAGGACGCAGAGCCTGATATCTGATTTGTCTTGCTGTTTTTCTAAGTTTAAGTGAATCCTGCATTTCTTTGCTTTTTAGAAGATATGGAAGAACCACTGCATTATGATAGCCCTTTGCTTCAGCTGGTTCACCCTGGAAGGCTTCAGCAGAAAGTGCGAAAACAAGAAATCCTGCATCTGGGATTTTTACTGTTTTTGGCAGATTGAGTGCTTTACCAAGAAAACCGCCAATAAGTTTGCCTTTTCCCTGGGTTATAGGCTGCAAAACGGCTATTGGATTTTCCATAATGCTCTGAGCATCATTCGAAAGTTGTGTTACAGGCTTTCTCGCAAATGAAGAGCTTGTAAAAAGCAGAACGAAAATCAATAAAGAGAACAAATATTTGTTTTGTTTATACTTCATGGTCCCTCCTGAATGTATTATTTTATTGTACATAGCCGAAACTTTGACGTCAATAGTTTGAGGTGCTAAAAATGCGTCTTTTTACTTAGTGAGTAAGATTGACTCCGGTGCAAAAAAACAACGTGACCATCAATCAAAGATTAACAGTCACGTTATATGTTTGAAATTAATTTTTACTTTTCTTTAAACCACAGATTTTTCTAACGAAACTCCATCAAGATTATAGAGTCTTTTTACATTTAGATCGTTGATGACATCGCATTCAGTTCCGTTAATTACCTGGTCTGCAAGCAATTGGCTGACAGCTGGAGCTAACATTAAACCATGTCCTGAAAAACCACAGGCCTGATAGAAATTTTCTATTTCTTCAACTGGACCCAAGATTGGTTGAGCATCTGCTGTCATTTCATAAAGCCCAGCCCATTGTCTTACTATTCTTAGTTGAGATAATTTGGGGAATAAGCTGGTAAACCTTTTGCTCATCTCGTACATAAAGTGCATGGAACTTCCAACATTTGTGCCAACCGGTTCGTTTGGATCGCCCATTCCCATTACAATTCCGCCACTCATTTCCTGTCTTGCATACAGGCCAACATTAAAGCTTATAACCATTGGGTTCCAGAGTCTTTCTACCGGTTCGGTTACCAGAATTTCATGCCTATATGGGTCAACCGGGATTTCAACATTTAACATTTCACCTATGCTTCGAGAAAATCCGCCGGCGCAGTTAAAGAGAATGGGGGTTTCATAGGTCCTTCCATTTTCTGTCATGATGAAGAATCTATTACTTTTCATCATTATGCCACTGACGTTTGTCCAGAGATGAATTTGTGCTCCAAGTCTTTGAGCTGCATTGGCATAAGCCTGGGTAAGGAGAAACGGGTTAATATGCCCATCTGTTGGGCACCATGTAGCTTTTCTTATTAGTGTTTCATTCAAAAACGGGACTATTTTTCTTGCTTCGGAGGGGTCGACAAAATCTATGTCCAGGCCAAGTTTTCTTTGCATCTGAACGTTCTTTTCAAATTGCTTTTCTTCTTCTTCGGTGTGGGCAAGAATTAAATATCCACCTTGAAAGAATTCTGTTTTGTAGCCTAGTTCTTCTTCAATACTTTCCAGTCTTTTAACCGAATCCATTGCCAGTCTGGTATTTGAAGCAGTACTCCATTGCTGTCGAAAGCCGCCTCCACATCTACCTGTTGAACCGCTGGCAAGATAATGTCTTTCAAGGATACAAATATCTTTCATACCTGATTTTGCCAGCTCGTAAGCGGTAGAAACTCCAAGAATCCCGCCTCCGATAATGATTGCATCAAAATTAGTTTTCATCATTTTCGTCAGCCTCCTCTGAGTTTTTTCCCTCGACTTCGGCCATTATAAGATCAAATGGAACTGGCCGGTTTGGCGGACGAAAGGTTGGGGGGTAAATTTCACTTGGACTGGTTTTCAGTTCGCGGCTAAGAATTTGTGAAACAAGTCGACGGCATGTTCTTCCCTGGCAGGCTCCCATTCCAGCTCTAACCAATCGACGAATTTCATCTATAGTTGTTGCTCCTTGTTTTATGGCAGCAATGATTTCTTCTTCGGTTACATCCTGGCATCTACAAATGATTTTCATTTTGCTTCCCCCTTAATGACCTTTAATCCTCGGATATCGTGAACTTTATCTTTGGGGATTTCAATGGTTACTGTTGCCGTTTTATCAAAAGCCGGAGGGTTTAATACCCTTATCACCTTTGCTCTACAAACGTCTTTTCCACATCGATCCAGGGCCATTACTTCCTGGTCTTTTTGCGGAAGCGGTAGAAGCTCGTAACTCATGGTCAGAGTGGCTTTGTCAGATTTACTACTTTTGTTAATAATGAAGATAGCCAATCCAGGACATTTTGGGACACAGGCTCCGCAGCCAGTACATTTTTCAAAATCAAGGCGGGGCCGATTTGTTATTCCTTCTTTCATTTCTATTGCCTTTACAGGACATGCAGAAACGCAAGGATCACATGGAATATCCTGCAAACACTCAATTATGGCAACAGGACCTTTTTCGTAGCGACTTTCCGGAGGCAGACATGCTTGAAGCTCTTCAATTGTGACAATTCCATCGTTTTTTAACATTTTTCTACCTCCTTGATCAGTCTGTCGCGGCCCCATCTGATTCTTTCTCCGGTAGAGCCTGATCTTAGAGTTTTCAATTCCTCTCTGGCTTCAGAAACAATCTCTTCTGCTTTTTCAGATTTTCCAAATAAGCTTTCATAGGCTCTGGCGCCAGCTATTCTTCCGCCAAGAATTGCAGTTGTAGCTTCTTCAATTCCAGAAGCATCACCAGCGACAAAGATTGAGGGGTTGGTCGAGCGCATATTTGCATCATGTATTGGAACCAGCCCGCCCAGTTCATTTACGTGGATCATTCTGCAGCTTGCTTGCTGAAATAGATCGATTAAAGGTGTGAGCCCAACCGCCAGACAAATGCAATCGCACTCTATTTCAAATTCAGTATTTGGTACCGGCTGAAACTTTTCATCTATTCTGCAAAGTTGAGCGCCGGTAACTTCTGTTTCGCCAAGGGCAGAAAGGATTGTGTGTCCTGTAAAAATGGGGACTCCCATTCTTCTAATTTTGCTGGCATGAACCAGATATCCTCCGATTCTATCCATGGCTTCAACCAGGCCTACGACTTCTACTCCTGCCTGAAGAAGCTGGTAGCTGACTATCAAGCCAATGTTGCCGCTGCCAATCATCAAAATTTTGTTTCCTGGTTTTATGCCGTGAACATTCATTAATGTTTGGACACCGCCGGCCCCATAAACACCTGGAAGGTCATTGTTTTCAAAAGTCAGACTGTTTTCTGTTGCGCCAGTGCAAACAATTGCTCTTTCATAATTTACTCGCTCGTAAGCTTCCTGTGATAAAATTCCCGCTTCATTCTGGCTATAGAAGCCAACAGCAGCGGTGTTGGTTAAAATAGAAAGCTTGTCTCCAAATTGTTCTATTTCTTCAAAAAGCTTTTTGGCAATTGTGATACCTCTAATTCCCGCATCCCTTTGGCTGCTTCCAAAAAATCTATGAGTTTGCTTAATTAATTGCCCGCCTAATTTAGCACTGTCATCCACAAGTAAGGTTTTTGCGCCAAGCTCTGCTGCTACTATTGCAGCTGATAAGCCAGCTGGACCTCCACCAATAACGAAAATTTCAGTTGATCGACTCATGGCTTGATTACCCCATGCCCTTTCTGCATTTTTACGTGCATGCCTTCTTTTAGCGGGGTTATGCAGGTCATGGTATTAATTTTTCCATCGACTTCCATTATGCAGCTGGAGCAACGACCAATTGCGCAGAAGAAACCACGAGCTCTGTTTTTTTGAGGGCTTCGGCGAAGCATTTTTACGCCAGCGGCATGAAGTGCGGCTGCAATAGGTTCTCCTGCATAGCCTTCGAGTTCTTTGTCTTCAAATTGAAACTTAACTTTTTCTTTTTTCTCGAATTCGAGAATAGGATGACTCGTTATCCTGAGAGAGGACATTCCTCTTTCCTCCTTGATTCCTTGAGCATTTTGCTTTTGTTTTTTTCTGTGTGTAAATGCTATGGCTACTTCTTTTCTTTTATATAGGACAATGATAGGATTTATTATACCCTATTTTAATCGATGTTAGGTACACTTCGAATAAAAAACAATCCATAAGTTTTTGTTCTCGTTATTAGATGTGTGAATATGCAAAACAGAAGCAAGACGATACTATTTCTATTAATTTTAATATTACTGGCTGGTATTAAAAATTCTTCGCCAATTTCTGAGTTTGAGGCCTGGACAATTGATTTAAGGTATCGTTTCAGTAAAACTATAAAAGTTGATGATCGAATTGTAATTCTTGGTCTTGACCAAAAAACGATTGATTGGGTTGGGCGGCCGTCTTTTGCATGGGGGCCAATTTATGGGCAGATAGCAGATGTTTGTAGAACCAGTTCTGCGTCAGCTTTGCTTTATGATTGGGTTTTTTCCGCCAGCTCAGAAAAGACCCTTAGAGAATTGGTGGCTTCTGTCAGCGCAAAACATTCGTTGAGTCTTCCAAGAAGCTTTATCCGCGATATAAGTTTTGAAAGGTCTTTCAGGGCAGCTTTGATCAATGCTTGCAATAGTGGTTTGCGGGTTGTTCTTGGAGTTGGACTTGAAAACGGCCAGCCAGTTATATTAGAAAAATCGATTATGAGATCTGTTCCAGCGGACTGTATCGGTTATTTCAATATGGTTACTGATGTTGATGGAAAAATCAGAAGAATCAGATTACAGACAAAGTCCGCTTCTGGTGAGGTTGTTAATTCTATTTCACTTGCTTTATTCAAGGCTTGCTTTCCAGAAATAGTAATTGGCGATGATTATTTTAACGAAAAATACATTGGATTTGCCGGCAAAAGAGGTAGTTTTAAGACGATTTCGCTTGCTGATATCTTAAGCGGTAGAGAGGGTGTTGAAAAATTGCGGAGTCAGTTAAAAGATAAAATTGTTTTAACTGGTTTTACAGAAATTACAGATTTGAAAAACACTCCATTTGGATTTATGCCTGGAGTAGAGATTCATGCAAATTTGATAAACAGCCTGATAAGTAATTCGTTTAAAAATTTGGCAAATCCAGATTTTTATTACTTCATTTTATTAGGTTTTTTTGTCGTTCAATTTCTGATAAGCCTTTTTAAACCGCAGATTTCACTGATTTTATTGCCAATTGGCACTTTAGCTTATTCCTGGTTCGCCTTCTCAGAATTTAGTTCTCAAATTGTTCCCCTTGCATTGCCTATGGTTGGATTTTGTTTGATCTTTTTGTTTGAGATCATTGCCAGCTTTTATAAAGTTTTCAGGGAAAAAGGAAGGCTTAAAGGCATTTTTTCCAGATATGTGAGTGATACTGTTCTGGATGAAATTTTGAGTAAGAAAGACGAGGATTTTTTGTGCGGAACGCGCAGGGAACTGGGAATATTAGTTGCTGATATAAGAGGGTTCACAACTTTTAGTGAAAAAAGGAACGCTCATGAGGTTGTAGCTTTTTTGAATGGCTATTTTTCTAAGGTCACAGAAATCATTCTTAATAATGATGGAGTTGTAGACAAGTTCCTTGGTGACGGTGTATTGGCATTTTTCAATGCGCCGGTGGAGAAAAAGAATTTCGCGGAAAATGCTGTGAAATCAGCAATTGAGATCGCTCAGTTTTCAAGAACAAAAGAGTTTAAGGAGATGTGTGGCGACACTGAATTAAAGATCGGTATTGCTATTCATTCTGGAGAAGTGGTTTTTGGCAACATCGGTTCAGAAAAGAAGGCTGAGTTCACTGTAATAGGGGATGCGGTGAATACAACATCCAGATTGGAAAGTATGAACAAAGAATTTAAATCAGAGATTATTTGTAGTAAAAATATGGCGGATAAGATTGATTTTCAGGGCTTTAGTGGAGTTAAATTTAAGGCTTTACCGAAAGTAGAAATCAGAGGAAAAGAAGAAAAGCTGGATATTTTTTCCCTCGAATTGGAATGATTCAGGAGGTTTTATGAAAAGAACGTGTATGTTTATTCTCCTATTTGTCTCGCTTTGTCTTAGTGTTAGCGCAAACGAGGTGGCTTTGGTAACTGAGCTTTCCGGGAAGGTTGCAGCCGAGTTTCAAGGCGATAAGTGGACTATTGAGCTTGCTGAGATGATTCCAGCCGAGTCTACTCTAAAAACGGGGGACAAAGGACATCTTACTATAGTTCATTTCCCGCTTAATAAAGAGTTTCAGATTGGTGAAAATGCTGAAATTATGGTTGGCGAGAAGTCTGTTAAATCTGAGCAGGCAATTGAGACAACTTCGCTTAAGATGGTCGCTGAAAATGTGTCGTTGAATGCTGATATGAACCAGCAAACAGGTGCTGCTGATGCTGACAAAGCGCTCAGTAAAAACTCCGTAAATCCAGGTTCTGTTGTGCCTGAAGAGTTGCTGGAGGTTGGCGAGGATAGTTTTACTGAAGAAGAGCAGAGTGAGGTGGGAACAAATAACAAAAAATTGGAAGTTGGATTGGACCATATATCTGAAGTTAGTCCTTCTAAATCTGATGATTATCAACGAAAGCTAGTTGATTCCCATTCTAACTCTCAAAATTGTTTTTCAAGAAGTCCCTCAGCCAAGACAAAGGAAGAAAAAGAAAGTACTCGCCAGAGGGCCATGCCTAAAAAGTTAAAAAAGCCTGAAATCAATAAAAACATTGCCATGGCTATGCCAAAAGAAATTTATGAAAAGTTCAGTCTGGAAGAAGGGCAGCCAATAATCTTATCAGAGTTTCCATCTGCTGAGATATCTAAGGTTAATCTGAATGACGGTTGGTATATTCTTAGCCTGTCTTTACCAGAAACCTTTTTCAAAATGAACAAAAAGCTGTCTTTAAAGGCTCTTGAGGGGTCTTTGGAGTTTCAGGTAAATACATTTAACTCTAAAATACCTGCAGTTAAGGATTTATGGATGCTTGAGCAGAGTGGTTTCTATGCCCAGGCGGCTTGTGGTTGGATTCAACTTCATAATGAGGGTGCCGTAAAGGATCGACTTTTCAAAAGCCACATGAAACGTCTTAAATCTAAAATGTAGACATAAAAAAAAGACAGCTGATTGATCAGCTGTCTTTTTTTTTGTTAATTTTTTTTACTGCTTGTGGCTCTTTTTCTTAATTGCTTTTTTGTCTTTAAAGTTTTTCACATCTTTGCCTGGCTTTGAAAATGTTTTTCCCTTTTTAGGTTTTTTATCAAAACTTTTCTTATCTGTGGTTGGGTTTTTGGGCAAAGCTTTGGAAGCGATTTTTCCAGGTGCGGTTTTTTTCAAATCCTGAGATTTTTTTTCGCCATCAGTTTTAGTTGGTTTTGAATCCCGTCTATCCTTTTGTAGCTGAACGGCTTTCATCAGGTCAGAGGTTTCTCTTTTGGTTAATGGTCGCAGTTCGCCTGGTTTCATGTTGCCAAGATAAACAGGACCAAATCTGATTCTATGAAGTAGCTCAACTTTTCGATCCAATTTTTCAAACATTTTTCTGATTTGACGCTTTCTTCCTTCTTTAAGAATCACTGTATATGTTTGTGGATCTCTTTTTTGAAAAATTTTACATGGCGCAGTCATGCCATCTTCAAGCTTAACGCCTTTTCGGAAGTTTTCTTTTTCTGGTCCGGTTAAAGAAGAACCGAATATTCTGACTACGTATTCTTTTTCAACTTTGTAGGAGGGATGCAACAAACGATTAGTCAATTCTCCATCATCTGTAATGATAAGTATTCCAGATGATTTAAGATCTAGTCTTCCCACTGGATATAGTCTTTTTCCCTTGGGGAGATATTCTTTGATCGTTTTTCTGCCAAATTCATCCTTTAAGGTTGTCAAAACATCAACTGGTTTATGAAAAGCATAGATGCTAAATGATTTTCTTTTTTTAAAAATCTGTTTTCCGTCAATTTTGATAATTGGCAGATTATTTGGGTCTATTTTAAATCCTGGTTCTGTAAGAGGTTCTTCGTTTATTGTAACTCTTCCAGATGCGATAAACTCTTCAATTTTTCTTCTGGAAGCAATGCCCCAGTCTGAGAGTAGCTTTTGAATTCTTATTAATTCTGCCATTTGTTATTCAATCCAATCTAAATCAATTGTAAATTTCATTATTCTGGTTTTGCGCTTTTGAAGGTAGGTTCCTCTACTAAAAAAGGGATTGCCTATAAAGCCACAGTTTTTCAGAACGGGAAAAACCTTGGTGAAAATATCTGAACTATTGGGGGTATAACCAATAAGTTGTATTTTTCTTTGAAAGTCCGTATTAAATCCAGATAAAACTATTCCAGAGCTATAGTCTGAGGCATTAAAAATCCACTGCAGGGATTTTAATTGGAATAGACTGTGCAAGTTGGCAATTTTATCCTCAGATGCTGTATTATTGCTTGTTCGTCCTTTTATTGAGAATGTAGAAATAGAATCAAGCTCAGAATCCAGTGAGAGACTGCTCAGCAAGGAGCTATTTTTCTCAAGTGTTTTAAAAAAATCTGAGAATTTATTCGCGTTAACTTGTAGCCTAATGCTTAATGCTCCCGAAGAAGAGTTGTTTTCAATTATATTGCCACTTTCTGTAAGCTCGGCAGTAAAATCTTTAAAAATGTCTGGTTCAACAGCTACAGGCTCTTTATCAATTTTTTCGTTAAAGTTCTTTGTAAAGATAGCAACTGAAGAATTTGGGTGTGGTTCTGTGCCAGAAAACTTCAGGCCAAATTTTTCTACTAATTGCAGATTATGTTGAAGTTGTTCCGGCTTATCAAAGCGGATTTTTAAACTAATTGACAGACTGTCAATTGAATAGGAAATGTGATTTTCCATTGATTGCCAATCTGCATTTAAAAGACTTTCAAATTCAGAGATTTTCAAAAAGGATTCAGAAACTTTTTTCATGCGAAATTTCCAAACCGAATTGTTTTGGGAGTAGGACATAGCTATAACTGAAAGGCCAGTGTTTTCTTTAAAAACTGATTCCAGTTCCTGGTAACTTTTGTTTGAAGACATTTCGACAGAGAAAACCACATCTCCATCAATATCCTTTGAAAATTCAGAAGAAATCAGTTTGTCCGGTTCTTTTATGTTCTCTTCAATGAGAAAGAACTCAGCGGGTTGAGCTAAGCAGGAGAGATTAATCAGCAAAATGAATATAACTGCACTAAAAATGGAATTTCTCATGGGGATACCTCTTAAGATTTTTGGAAAAGCGTTTATTGAACGGTAGGAATTGCAACGGTTACTAATGTGCTAGTTCCCGGAGTGCTTTTGACACTGACTTTTCCTTTTTGGGATTCCACAAGTTTTTTTACAACCGATAGCCCTAATCCCAGAGTTTTTCGTTCAATTGGGGAGAACGGAATGAAGAGCTTTTTCTGATTTTCTTCTTTTATTCCATCTCCACTATCAAAGATAATAAATTCTATAACGTTATCTGTTTTAGGTTTTAATCTGGTAACAACTTTTATCTCTCCACCGTTTTTGACTGCAAGTAATGCGTTAATAAAAAGGTTAGTTGCAATGAGCTTAAAGCTGTCAATATCTATGGCTACGCTGGGAAGATTTTTGGGAAGACTTTTGGAAACTTTAAGACCTTTTCCGACTTCTTTTTCTCCAGATACTAATCTAGCTGTTACAACATGCTCTTTCAGACGACCAAAGATTTCTTTTTCTATTAGTTCATTTAATTGTATTTTTTTCAGGTTATTTTGTGTTTCACCAAAATGCGCCAGAAGATTTTTTAGATTGAAATCCATCTTTTGGCCCTGGGCTTGAATTAGAGGAAGAACTTTTGCTGCATCTTCGTTTTTGGCAGCTTGTGCGCGCATATGAGCAAGCGGATCAGCCAGGCCTTTTTTCAAAAGCTCATTTGAAATGTTTGCAACAGTTCCGGAATTATCTCCACCAATGCTTTTTAAAGCTGAAGTGAATTCATGTAGTTCTTTGGTAAAGTCTCCCAGTCCTGCAATTGGAGTATCTGTTGATATGGCAGGAGTTTGGGAATCTATTTCAGCTTGAGCCGCAGCATCGCTTTCTGCTTTCAAGGTTGCTCTTGATTTGTGTTTAAAAGGCGTTTTGCCAACATCGTCTTCTGCGTCTGCGCCTTCGTCTATTGTTGTTCTGACGACTTCCTCAACAGTTGTTGCCCCTGAAAGCAATTTATACAAAGCCGATTCACGCAAAGACAGCATTCCATCAGCAAGAGCTTGTCTGCGCATTGCTTCTGTTGTTGCACTTTCTTCTACCAGCTCTTTGAAATCTTGGGTCATGTTGAGAACTTCGTAAATACCTTGTCTGCCCTTCATTCCAGAGTTGTCACATTCAGGGCAGCCCTGACCTTTATAAAACTTTATGTTTTCCAGGTCTATTTTATCTGTGAGTCTTAATTTCTCTATTAATTTTTGATCCACGCCAAGGGTTCTTAATAGATCTTTGTCGGGTGTATATTCAACCTTGCACGTCTTACAAATTCTTCGAACCAGTCTCTGCGCTTCAACAATACGTAATGCTGTAGAAAGGCTGAAAGGTTCAATTCCCATATTTAAAAGACGAGCAACTGTTGAAGGAGCATCATTGGTATGAAGAGTTGAAATGACCAGATGGCCTGTCATTGCTGCTTTAATTGCAATACTCGCAGAATCATAATCGCGAATCTCACCCAACATAACTACGTCTGGATCCTGCCTAAGGAAGGAACGCAATGCGGCAGAAAAGTCGAGTCCGATGTCTGCATGACATTGGACCTGATTGATTCCCATAAGGTTATATTCCACCGGATCTTCGGCGGTCATAATGTTAACGCCAGGATTGTTTAAAAGGTGTAGAGCTGAATAGAGGGTTGTTGTTTTTCCAGAGCCTGTTGGTCCTGTAACAAGAACGATTCCATTTGGAGCTCTAACCCCTTCCATAAATGTTTCAAGAACATGAGGTTCAAACCCAAGATCTGTCAGGTCAACCTTTAAGTTGCCCTGATCCAAAAGACGCATAACAACTTTTTCGCCCCAAACACAAGGAATACAAGATACACGGAGATCCAGCTTGCTTTTCTGAATCATCATCTTGATACGCCCGTCTTGTGGCTTTCTGGTTTCGGCAATATCAAGGTTTGCCATAACCTTAATTCTGCTTATAACTCCAGCGTGAGCTCCTTTGGCCGGGGTCATGTGGAGTTTTAATACACCATCTTGTCTAAATCTTACTCTTAACTCTGTTTCGTAGACCTCAATATGAATATCCGAAACTTTTAGCTGGTATGCCTGGGTAAGAATTAAGTTAACAAGCTTGATAATCGGGGCATCATTTTCACCAAATTCAAGCCCATCTTCGCCTTCGCCACCGGAGCCTTCTGTTCCAATGCCATCAGCGAGTGCATCTATGCTATCTCCATAAAGATTGCCAAGTGCTGACATAATAGATAGTTCCGAACTAACAACTGGAGAGACACGCATTCCAGTCATCATTTCAATATGGTCGATAGTAATAATGTCGGTTGGGTCGGTCATGGCAAGAACCAACTTGCCTTTTTCTCTCTTAACTGGGCAAAGAATTTGTTCGTAGCACAATTTTTTGGGTAATAATGTTGCTAATACTGGATCTACAAGACTTTCGTCCAGGTCGATAAATGGGATACTAAATTGTTTTGATAGAGCTATTGAGAGTTGCTTGTTAGTAAGAATTCCGTGCTTAACCAGGTAAGCTCCCATTCTAAGCTTTTCGTTTTTTGCTCCCTTGAGAGCCTCTCCTAATTGTTCATCCGTAATATATTTGGATTCAATTAGAATGTCGCCAAGACGTTTTTTTCCCTGACCCTTTTTCTTGTTCTTACTGGCCTTGCCATCGTTGAGCATTTGATCAATTTTTTCATCCAGTTGATCAGCTAAAACTTTTGCCAAACGAATGCCTAATGCCGGGCTGGCTCCAAGGTTAAGTGCCAGGTCTGGAATTGCTGGATTCACAGCTCCGACCAGCAGTTCCTGCCCACTAAGCTGTATTGGAATTACCAGATTGGTTTTTATGGAGTCTGGAGGTATAAGCTTAAAAGCTTCAAGGGGGATGTCCTGCTCTTCGAGATTGATAAATGGCATATTCAAAATCGAAGCTTCCAGTTTGGCTAATGTGACCGGATCAATGTTTTCCCGCGCGGCAACAGCTTCTACAAGAGATTCTGCTTCGGGGTTGTTTGCTCTAAGATTTGCCCATTCTTCTGGACTGAGCAGATCTTCTTTTTGTAAGAGCCTGCCAAGCTCATCAATAGATTCAGCATCCAGTGGAAAAGCTTGAAATGATGTTTTAAAAATTCCTTGATCCATAAATTTTCACTCTAACCCGTTTTGTTTACTTCTGTTCACCAAGAATTTTTTTGGCTACTTTCGCGAAAGATTCTCTAAGATGTAGCTCTAATGCTTCCTTTAGATGAGTTCTAGATTTCTTCTTAGCTTTATTCCTTAGCAACATTCCCAGCTGGAAGTGTGCGTCGGCGTATCTTGGATTTAGCTCAAGAGCTTTCTCCAGGTTTTCTTTTGCTTTAGATTCATTTTTTAACTGAATATGAGATAGTGCAATCCAGTAAAAAGCATCAGGATACTGGTCATTTATCTGGACAGCTTCTTCAAAATTTCTCAGGGCCTCTTCCCATTGGCAATCTTCGAAATATTTGATTCCAAGATTTATTCTGCTGGAAGCAAGGTCCAAGTCCATAATGGCTATCTTTTTTAGTTCAACAAGAGCTTCTTCAAGGTAACCTTGATTATAAAGATTAGTAAAAGCTCTGTATTCAGGAGATTTATCTTTCCCTTTGTGGATAACCATTTGTTTATAAAAGTCTATGGATTTTTCATAATCCTCTATCAACTCATGAATCATTCCAAGGTAAAAATAAGCGGAAATCAATTCTGGATTCTCTTTTACTATTTTCTTTAAAACACTTTTTGCTTCAGAAAAATAGCCACGAAAGAAAAGAGATTTTCCCAAGGATAGTCCAACATCCAGATAGTTTGGATGACTGAAAAATTCTTGTCTGAGGGATTCAATTTCTTCATCAAGAGCTTGAATTCTTGTTTCAAGATTTGAAAGATTGCGTTGGGCAGTTTTCCAGTTGGGAGTTTGCCGTAACGCTTTGCGATAAAATTTTGCTGCTTCATCCAGCTGGTTGGTTTGCATCATGAGAGAGCCCAGATTATTGAAAATCTTGGGGTCATCCGGAGAAAACTCCAGGGCTCTGTCAAAGGCTTCTTGTGCTTCTTTAAACATGCTCTTGGTAAGGTAAATATTGCCAAGATTGTTTAATACTTCCGGGTCTTCCGGGAACAGTGTCTGGGCTCTGGCAAGAGTGTGCTCGGCTTCATCTATTAATCCAACGCGTCTCTGAATGTTTGCCAGTAAAAGCAAAAGCGCGCGAGAATCTGGAATTATAGATTCCGCCTGTCTTAGCTTTTTTAAAGCCTCAAAGGGTTTATCTTCTCTTAACAGAGCTTCAACATCTTTTCCAAGATGGGAAGAATTCTCAAATCTTAAATCTTCAGAAAGTAATCTGATTTCTTCATCAAAATTTTCTTCAATATAATTTGTTAATTTTCCCGCAACCTCTTTGCCTTTTTTTATGGCTGCTTCTAGGATATAATCAATGTTTGGATAATCCCCATCAAGCTTTTTTACGTTTCTGAATTCTTGAAGTGCCGATGAAAAAAATCCGCCTCTGAAATAATTAATTCCTCTGTCAAAGTGTTCTTCAGCTTCTTTTGACTTTTTTATCATTTTTTCAGGTGTTGCCTTGTTTAAAGGTTAGTGTTACAATAGCTATACCCCATTGCGAAGTTCTTGTCAATGGCAAAAACGTACCCTCAGGAGGGTTCCTCATGGATTCCACACCCGGAATCAAGATGAAATTTTGTGAATCATTAGACCGCTTTGTTGCTATTCGTTCGTTTACACCGGAGCAGAAACAACAGCTGTTTAAGAATATTAAGATTACTGATAAGAAGTCTTATAAACGGCTAATCATAAACGCGTCTGTTGTCAACTACCTGGACGAAATAGCTCCACTGGTATTCGGGAACAATGAGTATCCTTTGCTCGGTGAAATCATTGAGCAGGAACTCTATAACCTTTGTGTAAAGGTTAATCCGTCTCTGGATATCAAAGAAGTTACCATTCTTGTAGACGAAGAAACGGCTAAAGGTGGAACTATTCCAATGCTTGGTTCTGAAGCATCTGACGATGAAAAGGCCAAACAACAAAAATTTATTGAGATTGAAAAACATCTGCAAAAAAGAATCATTGGTCAGGATGAGGCGGTTGGTGCCGTTGCTCAAGCTATCAGAAAAGCAAAAGTTGGCTTGAAAAATCCTAAAAGACCAGTTGGAAGCTTTATTTTTGTTGGACAAACTGGTGTCGGTAAAACAGAACTTGCAAAAGCACTCTGCGAATTTATGACTGGCAGTGAGAATGATCTGGTTCGTATCGATTGTTCCGAATTTGCCATGAGTCATGAATATGCAAAACTTATTGGTGCTCCTCCGGGCTATATCGGCCATAACGAAGGTGGTTACCTTACAGAGTCAGTCAAAAACAAGCCAAATGGCGTTGTTGTTTTTGACGAAATTGAGAAAGCTCATGAAAAGGTTCATAATCTTTTGTTGCAGCTTCTTGATGAAGGCGTTTTAACCGACAGCAAAGGTGAAACAGTAAGCTTCAGAGAAAGTGTAATCATCTTGACTACCAATGTTGGTGTTTCTGACATTACCAGTGAAGAAAGTAAGCCTGGTTTTAGAGTTGGCGAAGCAGCCAGTAAACCAGTTTCTGAAAAAATTGATGACCTTTCCCATGAGCAGAAAGCAAAAATTACCCGTAAAAGTCTCGAAAAGAAATTCCCACCAGAATTTTTGAATCGTATTGACGACATTATTGTTTTCAGAGCATTAACTAAAGACGATAACCTTAAGATTTTAAATATTCTTATTGAAGAAGTTTCAGAAAGAGTTGAAGCCTTAAGTATGCGTCTTGGTTTCACAGATGAACTGATGCAATTCCTTGTTGATAAAGGGACTGACTTAAAATACGGTGCCAGACCACTTAGAAGGACTATTCATAGATACATTGAAAATCCTTTGGCAGAAGCAATTCTTAAAGGCTCCTTTGAGAAGGGCAACGAAATCACTGCCGTTTTGGCCAAAGATGAAGATGGCAACGGTTGTGCAAGGTTTGATGTTACTGGTCAGTTTGAAGTTAAGGAAGTTGAAACTCCGCCAACACCAGAAATTTCTGGTCTTGAAGATCTTCCTGCTGAAAACATCGAAGAAGAAGAGTAAGAAACCTAAAATAAAAAATCCCCCGTTTAAGCGGGGGATTTTTTATTTTAGTTATTTAGATGCTATTTCATTGTTGCCTGAGTTTCTACTCATATACAATTCATAAGCAATTTGTCCGGCAACTGATGAAGCTTTTGTTCCTGAGTGACTTTTTTGGCCCATCAAAGTAACTATACTTAGATCTCGACCTGTTACTTTTACATAACCACCAAACCAGGTAAATAAATAATGGGGGTCAGCACCAGTTAGTGTTCCGGTTTTTCCGCCGCACATTTTAGCAAGATTTGGGCATCTTTTGTATCCACCAAAACCTTTTTTACCTGTTCCTTTAAGGGTTGTGGCATGCATCATTTCATAAATGTCTCTGGCAGTCTGCTTCTTCATTGGTTGTCCAAGCTGGAAAGGTTTTCGTCTAAACACTATTTTGTTTTTCTTAACCACGTAATCAACCAGGTATGGCTTCATCGTTTTTCCACCATTTACAACGGTTGAAATAATTGAAGCCACATGAATAGGACTTGTTAAAAAGTTTCTGTTCAAACCAGCAGATGCCTGGCCCAATTTTGTTTTATTTGAAGGGAATTTAGCTACTGAATTGTTTACAGGCAGATCAAAGAAAAGTCTTCTGTTGAAGCCAAATGCTTTCGCGTATTTTTCCATGGTTGATTTTCCAACCATATTAGCTATTCTTCCAAATACACCGTTGTGTGAACGGGCAAAAGCTTGCCATACTTTTAAACAGGATCGTTTCCAGGCTCTAACATTGCTGTTTTTAGTGATTTTTTTATTATCTAATCCTGCTGCGGAGGTGATAATTTTGAAAATAGATGCTACTGGGAAGGTTGCTTTAAGAGCCCAGTTGTCTTTTTGATAGCGATTGGATTCAATATCCAGAATTTTATTTTTATGACTGGAGGCCATGGCGAGAACTGCGCCAGTGGTAGGGTCTTGTATGAGTCCAACTGCTATTCTACTTTTGTATTTCTTTAAAACGTTTTCTACCTGTTTTTGAAGGCCAGGTCTAATGGTTAGAACTATGTAGGTGTCTTTGTCGTATTGGACAATATATCTGTCCAGAAGAGAAGCATATTCCCATTTCTTACTAGAAATGGCTTGAATGTAGGAAAGAGCAGAATGCTTTGACTCTAGTCTACCGAGCTGTTTTTGCTTCTTGGCTTCTTTGGCTTTTTCTTTATCAGATGCAAGTTTGGCAACAACTACGGGGGATATTGCAGCTTCTTTTGTTTTTTCAACAAAGTTTTTGGTGTTGATATTAACTAGAGAAGATTGGGTTTGAGTGCTTTCAGTTCCCTTAATTATTTTTGAATTTTTTGCTTCGGAAATCCTGGCAATTTTTTTCTCGAGCTCTTGCAGGCTATTTGAGGTGGCTTTCCTTTTATATTGGATTGCAACGATTAATTTAGCTGTTTTTTCGCTCGAAGCAGCTCGAACAATAGGTGTCGTTTGAACTGAGCCTGAAACGTAGACGGGTTTTCCGTCTGTGTCAGACACATAGAAGACAAGAGCGTCCACCATTTTTGTATCAAGTGCTAGCCCCATAAAAATTAAATAACATATGAGGCAGATGAAATTGAGTGATTTTAGCGAATTAGAGAGCATCTTTTACCTTAGTTTTGTTGGGACTTAAGAATGCTCTTTAGCATTCCGGTTCCGGGGACTTTTAAAACGGCTCCAGGTTGAAGGCTTTTTTCATTTGTAATTCGATTTAATCTAGTTAGAGCTTGCACCATTCTGGTATTTCCATAGAGTCTTTTTGAAATTGATACGAGGTTATCGCCAGGAATAATACGGTATTCAAAAAACCTCTTGTCGTCAGAGCTCCTGACAGTGTGGCTTCTATCGCCAGTGAAAATTTCAGTATCAATTTTTGCTGATGGAAAAGCTCTTGCTATGCGATCGTTTTTTATCGCAGGAGCAAATGCACCTTCTGGTGCAACAATGTTTGGTCTGGAACTTTTTGCATTGCTTACCAGACTATCAATTCTTCCAACCAAAAAGGGTGGAGCAGGCTTGTCAATTCCAGGGAGAATGTTTGTTCGTGGTCCTATATCACCATGAATTGTAAATGCAAAAGCTATTTGCAACATGAATAGACCAATCACAAAGAAAAGGAATAGACCAAGCTGTGGTTTAGATTTGTTTTCTGCCTTAGGTGTGTGCATTCAACCCACCTCCTATATTTCTACAGATAATATCGGCAGGTTTTATGCACCAATTTAAAGTTTTATTGAATTTCTTCCTGCTCGTGCTCTAATGCTTTTTTCTGAAAGTCAGAGAATTTAATTCCTTCTATAGTTAAGATGGAAAATCCTGCTATCAATATGTATATATATGCCAGAGAGTGGGATATCATACCGAAAACTGCACTAAGCTCCTTTGGCTGATGCAAAATATTTGTTAAAACGACTACGCAACAGAATTCATAGATTCCAATCATTCCTGGGCTTGAAGGAATCATTGCTCCTACAGATAAAATAGCGATAAGTAAAATCGCTTCCATGATTCCAAAGGGAAGTGCGAAAAGTTTTATACACAGGAACATGGTTAGTATTGAAAAGGCCCAGGCAATAAAAGAAACTATTAGAGCCTTGGCAAATCTAAGTGGATCGCCTATAAGCTTTAAACCATCTACAAAAGAATCTCTTATTCCAGATAATTTGTCTGCAATAACCTTGGGAAAGAGGCTTAAAATAAAATTCGTGATTTTGAGAAAAAGTGGCTTGCGGAATTCAAGCAGCAAGATTCCTAATAAGACGATTGCATAAAACACTATTGCTGAAATTCCTGCTTTTTGTATGTTGGCAGAGGTCGGATATTTATTAAGGGAAAACACAATAATTGTTACTATGACAAGCCCATCAAGAAATCTTTCAAAAACAATTGAACCAAATGCTTCAGAAGCCGGAGCAATTTCTTTTCGCTTTATATATATTGCGCGAAGAAATTCTCCTCCACGGGCCGGTAAAAGATTATTGAATAAGTAACCTAACAATAGTCCAAAGTAGGATTTTGAAAAAGTTAGAGGACGGTCAAATAAAATTAATCTCCATCTTGCTGCTCTAACAAGGTGTTCGCATGTTATCGAAAAAATCATTAAAACAATATATTGATATTGTAGTCCGGAAAGAATGTCAGGAATAGCCTTCCATTCTACTTTTTGCAGTGCAAGCCATAGAAAAAAAACGCTGACTAAAATTCCCCAAAATTTCTTGGATTTTAACATACTGCGCATGGTACCATGAGTGAGTTAATGGAACAACAAAGAAAGATGTTTTTGTGTTCCTTGTTTTTTGTCTTTGAATTCAGCAGTAATAAAGGAAAAAGCTCAATATATATGTGGATGACTATTCAGATCACGGTCTGCGTGATTTTCCTATTGATAATATGCTTTTTTGCTGGAAAGAAGTTGGGACAACGGCGATTCTTAAAAATACAAGAAGAAATGAGAGCTTTAGAACTTTCATTTAATCAGCTTCTCGAAGAAATGGAGCTCGTTTCAAGCCATAACATGAAAGTTCTTGAAGGGCAGACAAATGATCTTAAAGAGCTTTTGACTATAGCGGATAAGAAATGCTTGTATGCTAATGATTTGCTTAAAAGCATTGATGATGGGGCGGACTCCTTAAAGAAAAGTAATTTTGGGCTTGGCAAGGTTGAACCTAAACCTCAGGCAGCCGAGATTGATAAAGAGTTTAAAAGCGACGTATTTCGTGGTCTTGAAGAATTGCATGAACGATTGGCAAAACTGGAGAAAAGCTTTAAGCAATACGAAAACAAGCATGAAGGTTTTTCAGAGTCTGTTAGAGAAAGTATTCAATCAGAGATTTCCGCGTTAAAGGTTTACACTGAAAGACGAATAACTGAAACAGCTCAAGAAGTTGAAGAAGCTGTTTTGAAAGCGCCAATAGATCGCTTTTCACAAGCTTCAGCAACTGGCGGCAAGCGATTATCATCATTTGGTTTTTCCGGGGTTTCAAGCCCAGCTCTTTCAAGCGAGCGCCCTCCAGAGGAAAATACCAACAAGTTTCTAAAAGCCGCTGAAATTGATAGCCTCCAACCACGCTTTCCAACAAAAAAGGTTGAAAGTGAAGCTTCTCAGGTTGTTCCTATACCGCCTCCAGGTTCGCCTGTTCACGAAATTTTGTTGCTTGTAGAGCAAGGAATGAGTCTTCCGCAGATAGCGAGAAAACTCAGTATGAGTAAGGGTGAAATTGATTTAGTATTAAAAATTTATGCACCAACAGTCAAGATGAGGAATGTTATCTAATGGGAAAAACTGGTTTGTCATCTTCCGATAAAAAAAATGGTCTGATAATAATTGGACTTATTTTGGCATGTGTTCTGGTTTATTATTTATCCAGCGTTATTGCTCCATTTCTTATATCAGTGGTTATAGCCTATGTTCTGAATCCCCTGGTCAGATATCTGGTAGAGCGAAAGTTTCCAAGACCATGGGCGGTTTTAGCTATTTTTACCATAGGACTGATTATTTTCACTTTATTTGTCGTTCCGTTCACAATAAGCATTTTTTCTGAGGCTGGGGCGATGATCCAAAACATTGGTGAATTGGATGTAAAGAAGTTAGCCAATAAATATAAAGATCTAGGGATGGGGGTCTATGAAAGATTTTCAAAAATTCCTTATTTAAAGCCTTATCTTGATGAGTTTATTCATAGCGAAAATATAAGAGAATTTGCAGCCCAAGGGGTGGTTTATGTTAAAGATGGGACGGTAAGTTCCTTTAAACGGTTTATGTCCTTTGTTGTTTCTGCATTTTCGGGGATGGTTAACCTGTTTTTAATTCCAATCCTGACCTTCTACGTCCTGTTGGATATGGATGAGATTTTTGACAAGGCAAAACTATTGTTTCCACCAGCATATAAGGCAAGGATTTTAAAAGTGTTTGGTGATATTGATGAACAACTAAATGCTTTATTGAGGGGCCAATTGACTTCAAATGCAATATTTGCTTTTTTAATGACTTTGGCATTGTGGATATCTGGTTTAAACTTTTTTCTTTTCCTTGGGCCATTGGCTGGATTAGCGAATTTAATTCCGTATTTAGGCGGTCTTTTTACAATTATTTTTGCATTTTTTATTGCTATTACTCAATTTGGCTTTTCAAAAGCTCTTTTAACTTTAATGGCAAAGCTGATTATTTCTATCGCCATAGTTCAGACTATTGATGGCTGGTATTTGCAACCATATGTGGTTGGTGAAAATGCTGGCCTGCATCCTTTGGTTGTAATGCTATCACTTGCTATCGCAGCTGGTTTTGCTGGTATTCCAGGAATGTTGCTTGCAGTTCCAGTTACTGTAATTTTAAAAGTTTTGGGTAAAGAGCTTTATCATGAACTTTATGATCCGGTGAAATAATGACTAACAAGATTGAAAAAGAAGAAATCGTAGTTGCTCCAGTTGCCAAAATTTCTTCCTCGCTTGAAACTTCAGTTGACACAGTAATAAGAGTAACTGGTTTAAATAAACGCTTTGGCCGTAAAGTTGTTTTGTCTGATCTGGACTTTTCTATTCCTTCAAATACCATTGCGGGGTTTTTAGGGCCAAACGGTGCAGGGAAAACCACAACGCTTAGAATACTCCTGGGACTTTTACCTCTTCAGACTGGGGCAGTAACCCTTTTGGGAGAAAGAATTCCTCAGGGCCGAGTTAAAGCGCTTGAAAACATAGGAGCAGTAGTTGAAAACCCTAATTTTATTGAGAATTTTACTGCGATAGAGAATTTGTATTGGTTTGGGTCTCTGTATAAGCCGGTTACTCAAAACAGGATTATGGAAGCCATTGAATTGGTTGGCCTGAGAGGCGCAGCTAAACAAAGATTTGGAACTTTTTCATCTGGAATGAAGCAAAGACTCGGCGTGGCCTTTGGGATACTGCACAAACCTTCCCTGCTAATTCTGGATGAGCCAACAAGTGGTATGGATCCAATGGGACGAGTTCAGATGCGAGAGATTTTGCAGCGTATTCATGCTGAGGAAAAGACCTCTATTTTTCTTTCAAGTCACTTGCTGGATGAAGTTCAGCGACTGTGCAACTATGTGGTCATTATTGACGAAGGAAAAACCCGGAAAGAGGGATACGTTAAGGAACTTTTAAGCGGTCGACAGGAAGTTTGGGAATTGCGAATCCAGGACGAGCAAATTCCTAAAGCAAGAGAGCTTCTGGAAAAACAAAAAGATGATATTGTCGAAATAGGCGATTCTCCCCAGGGGTTAGTTGTAACTCTTAACTCTTCCTGTTCACATAAAATAAACAAGTTACTTATTTCTGAAGGGATTGAGATTAAAGCCTTAATCCCAAAGGAAGCTTCTTTAGAAGATACGTTCATTGAATTAACTGAAAAAACGCAGCAGGAGGTAAGCAAATGAAACGAATGCTAACTCTTGTCCTGTTTGAATTGAAGAAAATACTAAATAGAAAAAAAGCACTTCTGTTTCTGTTGACCCTGAATGTGGTTCCTTTGATTGCAAGCATAGGAGCTCTGATTGTTTATCTAAAATTCAGAGGCTGGGGGCTTGGAGAATTACAATTTTCAGCATTATACGAAGTCGTTCAAAGCTTGTTCACTGGTCACGTTAAATTATTTGCCTGGATAGCTCCTTTCTTTCTGGCATTAATTGTGGGGGATAGCTTTTCTACTGAGTTTAATCGCGGCTACATGAAAATGTTATTGATCACCCCTGTAAGCAGGTGGCAGGTCATAACAGCAAAAACTGTGGCTGTGATGCTATTTCTTTTGATTGCTGTATGCTTGGGTGGAGCCTTTTTGCAGATGGATTTGTTGGTTGCGCGAGCAATTGGAGGTTCATCAGGCATGATTATGGACACCGGGTTGAATAATTCATTAGCTATAATTAGCACCTCTGCAGCAGTTCAATTATTGTTCATGACATTTTTCGGAAACTTGATGCTGATTGGTTTTTTCATTGTGTTTTCGCTATTTTTCGAATCTGCAATTCTAATGTCTTTTACCAGCTTAAGTGTAATAATGGCTTTTCATACCTATTACCTTATGGCTACTTCATTTTTAAATAAAATTGATCCCTGGTATGGTCGGGTTGCTGAATGGTGCTTTACTCACCATCTTTCTGACGTTTTTGCATTAAAGGTAATCAAAGATCTGCTCAGCGGAAAAATTAATCTAATGTCAGAACAAATTTTTAATCCCATGCTTTCTATTCTGGGTTGGACCGCAGTTTTTTACTTTCTGGCCATCGCAATTTTCTCTAGAAAGCAGATTTTACATTAAATCGGAAAAATAAATGGAAAAGAAAAAGATACTTGTAGCTCTTTCAGGTGGTGTGGACTCCTCTGTAGCAGCAGGCTTGCTGGTAAAAGAAGGCCATGATGTCATGGCTGTCACTTTAAAAACATTTTGCTATTCAAACATTGAAATGGGGCCAAAGGCTTGTTGTGGACTTGAAGGCGTTTCAGCGGCAAAGGCAGTTGCAGCGGATCTGGGGATTCCTCACGTAGTTTTGGATGTATCTGAATCTTTTCACAAAGAGGTTATAGAAGATTTTGTTAGTGAATATGCAGCTGGACGCACTCCAAATCCTTGTGTCAGATGCAATGCTACGGTTAAAATCCCTTATCTCCTGGAAAAAGCTCGCGGATATGGCTGCTCGCATCTTGCTACCGGACATTACGCCATGATTAGTCAGTTAGAAAATGGTAAGACAACGCTGAAAAGAGGAAAAGACCAGAAAAAGGATCAATCTTACTTTTTATGGGAAGTTCCTGGCAATGTATTAGAAAATCTTCTATTACCAGTTGGCGGCTATGAGAAAAGTGAAATCCGTAAAATTGCTTCAGAGATGGGGTTTGCCAATGCTCAGAAGGCAGAGTCGCAGGAAATTTGTTTTGTTCCAGATGGAAACTATATCAGCTTTTTAAAAACTCAGTTACCTTCTGATCATCCAGGTTTAGCAACTGGTTCCATAAAGGATAATGAAGGAAAAGTGGTTGCTAAGCATGATGGATATGTAAGTTACACGGTTGGCCAGCGGAAGGGACTCGGGGGTGGACATGGCAAGAGACTTTATGTTTCTAAGATTGATCCTGAGACCAAAACTGTTTTTTTAGGTGATAGAGATTCACTTATGGGAAAAAGAGTTCGAATTGAGCGATTAAATTCTTACATAGGTTCTCCAGAACCCGGAACAGAGTTTATGGTGCAGCTGCGATATAAATCATCTGCAGTAGCGTGCAGAATTCTTAATGCGGATAAAGATTCCTGGCACATCGAATTAAAGGAACCTGTTTATGCAATTTCTCCCGGGCAATCAGCTGTTTTTTATCTTGGAGATCTTTTAGTGGCGGGCGGGAGAATTGTCAGCTCAAGTATTTAGTTTTATTGTTTGCTGAAATTTGCTGTTGTTTATTTTTATCTTTTTTTGTTTTTTTAGCTAAACTTTGTTTAGATCCATGACGATAGGTATATAGAAGAAAACGCATGGAGGCTTAACAAATGACTAGAACTTTTAAACTTAGCGGAATTTACATTATTCTTTTTGCTTTTATTCTTTCTTTTGCTGCTAATACAGCTGCTATGGCTACAAGTAAACAGGAAATTTTTGAACTTAGCCAGAGCATAAGAGAATTACAAGAAGAAATTCGTGAGCTTCAGGCTGAATTAAGACAGCTTAATGAAGAGGGCGGAGCCGCTGGACAAAAACAAGCTAAGCTTCTTATGCTTCAGATTAAAGATTTGAAAAAACAGGTTAGTTCTTTGAAGAAACAACTAAAACAAGCTAAGAATCCTGATATGCATTAATTTTGGTAAGAAAAGAAGAACGCATAGATCTTTTTCACGAATAATACTCCTAATGAAAATCCCCCACTCGAAAGAGTGGGGGATTTTCTATTTACTGATAAAGTTCAAAAGTGTTAAAGGGAGAAAATCGATCCTTTTTTTATTTCTTATTGTCCTGCCAGATTGGATCGTTTGGAGTTTTCATGTGAGTTGCATCGACATAGATACCCAGTGCTTTACCACGTTTAATGAATTTAAAAGGCTTGCCAAGAATTTTAAACTCATTTGATTTCTGGTTATGAACCCTGGCGAATTTTGCTTTTTCAGCAAGCTTATGAACCCATTCAAAGATTAACTGTGGATCCCACATTTCCAAGGGAACATACTCTTCGTTCTTTTTTGCCCAATGCGCTGTAAACAAGAGTTTTCTCAAAGACACTTTGTTTCCTGTGACAGGTCCGCCAACCAGTGATTTTGGCATCTTAACTCTGCGAATCCATTCCTTTTCAAATACCGGATCAATCATATTGCCAACATCGAGAAAACTTACTGCGAAAGCAGAACAACCGGCACCAAGGCCTTTTCTTGGTTCATTCATGCCATTATAGGTTTTATCATAACCTTTGGCTCTATATTCTGTAAGATAGGTCTGCATTCTTTTATACATTTCGTTAGTTACTTTAAACTTAAGAAATGTGACTTTGCCAGTTTTGTATCTGTCTTTTAATTCTCCGTCCAGCTTTTTCCCGTCATCAAGGGCGCCTTTCATAGGGGCAAACAAAACGCCCAGCCCATAACCGTGCTTTGTTATAAAGTCTGCGTCTGAAGGAGCATCTGGGGCAGTTGTCATACCAGTTATCTCGCGTTCTCCGTTTGGACCGGTGAGCTCCATGAAACAATGGCCAATGCTATGCTTGTTTTTGCCATGTTCAAAAACTAGTTTGCCTTTAACTCCAGCGCCAAAAGCAAGTTTGAGTGGAGAAGACCAATCTAGTGGCACTGCTGGTGGAAAGGAATATACGGTTAGTTCCTGTGCGAAACCAAGTTGTAAGCCAGAAACAACAAATAACGCTAAAATAATAAAAACGGTTTTTCTCATTTTCTTCCCCTAAAATTCAATGTACAAATAATTATAATGAAAATATAACTATTCAGGAAGCAAAAAAAAGCCTCATGGTTTCCCATGAGGCTTTTTGATTTAAAACTTATTTTGTTTTAAGTTCTTCTACAAGGCTGCGAACGTTGTTGGCTGTTACTTCATCAAGACCACCTTCAGTGAAAGTGCGGAAGTTGATTTTGCTTACTACTGCTGCACAAACATCTTTGTTTTTATCGTTAGCTGTAGCTACGAAGTCTTTAAGACTTGCAACGTTACCTTTTTCAAGGTCAGCTGCGATAGTTTTTGCAGTTGATTTTGTGTAGTAATCTTTTACCATTGGTTCCCAGTTGGTAGCAGTGGCGAAATCAAGTTCTTTGTATGCAGCTGAGAAGCTGTAAGAAGAAGTTGGGAAGTAAATAGCAATTCCGTCTGCGTTGTTGCAGCTGTATCCGCTAAGACCATTTTCGATGATCATGTCTTTGCAAGCTGCTTCAAGTTTAGTTGCTGCAGTCTGGAAGCCTTCGTCTTTAATTGTGTTTTTTACAAGAGATACGAAGTGTGGAAGATCAATGTTAGTTCTGTAATAGAATTTCTGAACTTTGTTCAAAGCATCTTTGAACTGTGCAGAATAGTCAGCAGCCATAGCGGCTTTTCCGAAACCATTGATTGCATCACATACTGCATCAATTTTAGTGCAGTCAAGAGCAGACTGTGTAGCTGAAGAAGATCCAGCGCTTCCACCATTATAGGAAACTGCATATTCTTTTACGATAGTCTGAGCAAGTTCTTTTGGACTCATACCTTTTGTGAAAGCATTACCTATATCATCATAGCAGTAACCTTCACCTGGTTCTGTCTGTTCAGAAGCAACGAGGTAAGAAACGTGATCTTTTACTGCATAAGCAACTTCGATCATCTGCATGAGACAAGCATCGAAGCAAAGAACGTCAAGTTTTTTACCAAGATTCTGTTCGATTTCTTTAGTAGCAGTAGTGAGCTGAGCTGTTGTGATGTGGTTGTTAGAAGAATCATCATAAGAAATACCTTTGATGATTTCGCCATTAGCGTCTTTCCAACCAGAACCATGATTCCAGATAACTGCTGCATAATGTTTTGCAGGATAAGCCTTAGCTGTTTCAGTTACGAATTTAACGAATTCTTTATAGTCGCCCATATCGAGTTCGCCCATATCTTTTATAACTTCAGCGCCGTCTTTTTTTACATAATTAAGAGTTGCTGGGCCATGTTCGCGATCGATTAAACATACGATGTTGCGATATTCGTTAGATCCACCACCAAGTGCCATTTCGTTCAAATCGTCAGCACCAAATGAATCCAAATTGTTGTCAGCATTCAGGAAAACCATGAATGTCCATTCTTTCTGGGCAGCGCTTACTGGCGCACAAAAAGCACAAGCTACAAGAGCCAAAATCAAAATACTCATTACTCTTCTCATTCTCATTACTCCTTATAAATCTTATTGAACCATACATCTGGTTTAAGTTCTTCAATTATAAGAATCAAAAGGTACCCTGTCAAGTTGCCATAAAACTTTTTTTATTATTGAAAACGCTTACTAGAAGCCAGACTTAGGTTGATTGTAAGATGTTGCAAAAAAAAAAGTGAAAGTCCTGTTCGGAACTTTCACTTTTTTCATGTTGTTTATTTATAGACTCTTTAACGTATTCATAAGCTCATCAACCTGTGCTTTAATGGCTTCAGGCAATTTATTTTCTGAATAGAATTCGTAGTTAAGTTCTCTTACTACAACTCTGATAAGAGATTTTTCTTCAGGGTTTGATTCAGCATAGGCTACGAATTTTTTAAGAGCATCAACGCTTCCTGTTTCAACATTCTCAACTATTTTCAAGGCGATATCATTACGTTTCATTTGATTGATCATATCGTCCCAGAGAGTTTCCTTTGAGAATCTTAATCCCAGGTATTTGCTTTCAAGTGAGTAATCCCAAGGGAGACAGATCGCAATACCTTTTGAATTTTTTGTAGAAAAACCAGTGATGTAATTTTCTACTATGGCGTCTTTAGAAGCTGCAATTATTTTGTCACAGGCAGTTTTCATTGATTCATCGCCTTTAAGCTCAGCTTTAAGAAGTTCTGCAAAATGAATTAGATCGATGTTTTCGGGATACTCAAATTTTTGAACTTTTCTTAAAACCTTATTAAAAGATGCCGCGTATTTTCCGCTCATTGCTGATTTTGCAAATCCATTGATTGCATCTACAAGAGCGTTCATTTTAGACATATCAAGTGCTGACTGAGTTGAATCGCTAAATCCCTGACTACCACTGTTGTAAGATTTTCCAAATGCCTGAACCCAGTTTTTGCTGAATGCAAGTGCGTCAAAATCTTTTCTTACTCCAGAAAGGATATCATCATAAGGTGCGCCTTTTCCTGGCTCAACTTCTTCAGAAGCAACCATGTATCTGCAATGATCTTTACAAACATAAGCGACTTCAACAAGTTGCATCAGACAAGCGTCCATATTCAGAACATCAACTTTTTGTCCGAGGATCTTTTCAATCTCGGCCATGGCAATACCAAGCTGTGGGTTAGTGATATGGTTTCTTGATGAATCATCATAAGAAATTCCTCTTACGATGTTTTTGTCGAGTTTTTTCCATCCAGAGCCGTGATTCCAGATTGTGAAAGAATAATGTTTTGCCGGGTAATTTTCTTTTATGAATTTGGCAAATTTAACGAATTCTCTGTAGTCGCCCATGTCAAGTTCGCCAAGGTCTCTAATTTTTTTTATGTTACCTTTTTCAATGTAGTTAATGCACGCTGGTCCTCTTTCACGATCGATAAGAGAAACAATGTTTAACCATTCGTTGGAGCCGACTTTACTCATTTCTTTCTGATCTTCTACTCCAAACGGATCAAGATTGTTGTCCGCGTTCAAAAAGACGGCTACTGTCCATTCCTTCATTGGAACGGCATATGATGTGGTACAAAAGGGTGAAAGTAAAATGGCTGCAAGGATGAATATACTATATACTCGCTTCATTCTCGGTCTCCTGCCTTATAATCTTATCCGGGAATGCATAGTCCGGAATTATCTAATTGTACCTATACTTAAAGAACTGCGCAAGATGTGGAAGAAAAAATGTTGGAAAAATTTGAGAAATAGTTCAAACTTATTCCAGGTAAACTTATGAAAAATTTTAAATTATGCACGGCAGAACCTTCAGAGGCTAAAGCTCTTCACCAGTTTGAGAAAAAGTGTTTTCAACACAAGGTGGATCAGTTTCCTGTCCGAAATCTTAGGTACATGATTAAATCCAAAACCTGTATTACTCTTCTATTAAAAGATAAAGAGGGGAAAATTGCAGGAGAAGTCATTGGTTTTTTACGACATTTTAAAATTCCATCAGGAAGGGTTTATAAAATTGGCGTTGACCCGGAAATCCAGGCCAAGGGGGTTGGTAGCTATCTTCTTAAAGAGATTGAATCAATCTTCAAAAAAAGTGGAATGGTTAAAAGCTGTGCCGAAGTTAGGGTTGGGAACGCTTCTTCAAGGGCAATGTTTTGTAAGAATGGGTATAAACTATCTGGCGATCTTCCTGGGTATTATGCAAATGGAGAAGATGGTGTGAAATTCTGGAAAGTTCTTTCCAAATAGCCCTGAGCCTGATTAAAATTGTTTTTTTGACATAAAATAGAGGCAGCGTGAAGCTGCCTCTTAAATATGGAGGGATCAAAATTTTAATTCAGAGTTGTGTCGGGTTTTAAGCGCTTGTATCCAGGAAAGGAGCACTCAATCCTGTTGGATTAGTCGCTAATTCCGATTTGTTGTCGAGAATCTTTCCGCCAAACGGAGAAGATTCAAAAAACTTTTTCATCATTTGCTGCTGGAACTTTTGGGTGTAATCAAGAAATGTTTTCAAAAATTCTTTGTAGTCAGCAGGTTTCATTTTTACTGAAGGGTCCATGACCATTGAAATAAGATCTGAGTTTTCGGAGTCATTTCCATTTTCAGTAGCTATTGCTGAAGCATCTGCTGTTACAGCATCGTCAGAATCCGGGAGTTCAATTTGTTCTTCTGAGCCGCCCATTGCAGCTTCTCTTGTGGCTCCCACGTCGCTGATAAATGCTTTTGCCTGATTAGCCATTTGCTCCTGAATGGCATCAAAGGTACCGCCAGCGTTCCCGTAAACGCTTTCCAATTTATTAAAAAAGTCTTCTGATTCCTGCAGGAAATTTTCTAATGATTCAGGGCTAAGATCTGCCAATCCTTCCACTGCATCAAAGAATTCTCCTGTTACTTCCGGATCGATGTTTAAACTTGCGTCAGTGCTTTTCATAAAAGAACCTACTGGATCTATTTTTAATGAAAAGTTCCCCATGAAAGTTTCAGAAACTGAGCTGCTCACTTCGTAAAATCGTTCAGCTCCCTTTTGCCCCATTTTTGCTTCAACCTTTTGAGATAGTTCATAGAATAGGTCGAATTGGAACGAAATATTGAGTTTGGGGTCTTTAGAATTGCCGGTAGCATCAACTTCTTCTTCTGATGTTGTAACTTCCGGGGATTTTTCGAATGTATCAACAGGCATTAACCCCTTTTTGTTTTCCAGCTCATAAGGTTTTTTTGAATCTAAAACCGAAGCTTGTTGGGGTTGATTGAATTTTAACTTTAAACTCTCAAGCAGTGACCTTCCCTGGTCCATGTTAAATTTGACGTCCATTTTTGCCTCCTTGCATTATGGGACTTTTTGCTCTCTTTAATACTCATCGACAAAATTGAGAGAAATTGTAATGCTAAAAATAGGCAAAATACGACTCAAAACTGATTAATATTGCGTTTAAAACTTAAAAAACATAAAAAGAGTCTAAAAACCTTAAAAAATCAAAGCTTTTCTAACTCTTTACTCTCTTCGTTGTTGGGGTTTTCTTCTGTTTTTTTCTTTTTTAATTCTAGCTTTTTGGCTATTTCAGAGGCTTTATCCAATTTTCCAGGTGAGGAAAACAACTCGGAGATAAACGTTTTGAAAGTTGTATATTTATTTTCATTTACTTTGAGAGAGTTAAGAATTTCTGGTGAATTTATCAGATTCAGAGCTTCAATAATTGAATTTCTTATTTGTATGCTCTCTTCTTTTGTTTCCAACTCTATATTTAATTTTTGTTTTTCCTTTGTGGAGTTATGTATGTGGAATCGGTTTAGTTCTGTTGAATTAGATTTTTTAATTAAATCTTCGTAGTAGCTTTTATCTATTTTGTTGAGTTTTGCTATGAGGTGGTCAAGCCCTTTTAAATGAGTATTAATTTGTCTTAGGGATATTCCGAGCTCTATTCTGGATTTTGCATAAAATTTTCCAGCTTCAGCAAGCATTAATCTGTTTGTGGGAGAGGATAGAAGATAATTGATTTGTTCTAACTGAATTAATGCTGTATCAATCTGAATATCAACTTTTCTTAACAGTTGAGTTAATCTTTTATTTTCTTTGAGCAGAACTCTTGTAGTTCTGGATGCCTGCTTGAAAACAGGGCCAGATAAGCTTCTTTTTTCATTGTATACAAAGTGAGAAATGGCTTTTTCAAGATTGGCAGTTTTTTTTAACAGATTAGCTATCTGCAATTTTGTTAGTTTAGAAAATGTTTTTAATAGAGCGTGGTCGGGTAAAGAGGATGTTTTTTTATCCTGAAGAGATCTAAGAAAACCGGTTTCGTTCTCGTGCTGATGGATCAGGTTGTTTAGAGCAAAACAAACTTGATAAAAAGAAACAGGGATTATGAACTGATCCGAAAGGGCATTAAATAAAATTTTAGTGGATTCTTTGTGGCAATCCAGAAGTTTTTGAAGCTCATAAGGAGTGATTTGCTTTTCTTTGCATATTGCTATCGTTAAGGTTAAAAGTTCTGAGGTGTTTGAAGCCAGATCCTTTTTAAATTCGATTAGCTTGACTAAGGTTTCAAGCTTTTTGCCAGTTATTGGACTAATGGGGGCTAATCTTTCTAATGCTGGTTCAAAGGCTTTGGCTGCATCTTTTTTTATTCTTTTCTTTTCAGAATCCTCTTTTGAAAAAGAAGTGTTAGTTATTAATAAAGAAAAAACCACTATTAAAGCGGCGTTGAATAAGCAATTGTTCTTCATATAAAAAATCCCCGTTGATCTTTCTTAGATAGAGTCATTTCAGACAATACCATAAGGAATCTCTTCGGGGAAGTTTTAAGTCACCTGTCAGGCGACTTTGAGTAATGAGTATAGAGTAATAAGTAGTAATTTAACTTTTAGAAGGAATCTCCTATTTTTCCGCCTTTATACTTCTTTTGAAAAGTCAGAGGAGGGAAAGCTACCTGTGCAGCGCCTTGAATAGAATTCATATTTCCATACCAGGTATAGGTTCTGGTGATAGGGTTGAGAGATGCATACATTTCTGCTTTGCCATCCCCGTCAGCATCAACATAAATTTTGTCAGAAACTCCGTCATGATCAATGTCGTATTCCCATTGATCTATTCGTCCATCAAGATTTCTGTCATACTGATAGTCATCAATGCGTCCGTCAAAATTGCGATCGGTCGCCCAGTAGTCGCCCTTTCCATCTCCGTTTCTGTCAGCAATAATAAGATCAATTCTTCCGTCAGCATTTCTGTCGAATTGTCCGTTTGTTTTTGCCTTTGCAGAAAAGCTATAGGCCATGTCGGGGTTCATAGATTCTTGAGAGAGGGTTTCCCACTCTTTTAGATCGTCTCCCATAGCATGAGCCGCAATTACAGCTGTTGCGCAGAATGTTAAGAGCAGGAATAAAAGTTGTTTTGAACAATGCATACCTGACCTCCGTGTGCAAGCATAAATAGAAGGAGTATCAAGATTGCAGGTTTTTGCAAGGACTTTTTAAAAAATTTGAATATAGAAAAAAGTTGCGATAGTTAGAATATTAAAGACAACGCTTAAAAACAGGGATCTACTTTTATAAAAAACAATGGTTGAGGCAAAGCCTGTAAACAGCCCGAAAATCATGAATGGGGCAGGGAATGCAAAAACAGATAAGAGAGCACATAGCAACATGTTAAGAACGACATTGCTACCCATTTCCAAACGCTTTTGCAGCCAGCAACGTTTGATGATTACATCATAGATTAACAATGAAAGGAAAATGCTTGAAAATACCAGGATTGCTGATAGGGTGTCGCTTGCCCCAAGTTCTATGATAGGGCGGAGCAAGTTGGCGAATGCATCAATCGTTGCTTCTGATTTTTCCACCAGTTGATTAGAGAATTTTGCTATTAAAATGCATGAGAAAATAGTTAGAGCCGAGTAGGCTGTTAAGTCGTTATTTGATGGCCAGTGTTTGGGGAAAAGGCTGTTGAATAAGCCTTTTCGATTGGTCATGAAAGCTAGAAAATAAATGCTACCTGTTGGAATGAAGATCAGGCTGGCGATAAACCAGTGCCATAGTCCTGTGTCAACAAAGGGAGCAACTGAGATAAAAAAGTGTTTTATGGAAAACTGAAGTCCAATAAAGCAGCTAAGTAAAAGAATTGTGGGGAGATTGCTGGTGTCATTTTTTAAAAAGTTTTCTTTATCCAGTCTGAAGAAGAGATCTCTCTGGGCAATCATTTGAAGTGTTGAGCCAATAAGTATAAAGATACACAGTGAGGCTAAAGAGGAATATGACAGATCTTTTATTGGAATGGCGATTAGCATGCAGGCCATTGCTGCTGCTTTTCCGAGAAGACTGGACTTCTGTTGAAGAATTTTTGATTCAAAACGGGCAAATATTGTAGACAAGCTAATGCTTACCCAAACACAGCAGATTACAAATATGAATGAATTAAGGCCCGCCTTTAAAGAAGCTTCCCAGTTAAAGTTTAAGAATCGCATGGCGAAAATCGTTGCTGGTACAAAAATGCTTTGGGCAATTAGAAACCAGAAAAAAAACTTTTTCTTGAGAAACTCGGCTGAGGAAATTGGCAGGGTTTCGATAAAGCTTATCGCCTTTCCTTCAGAACCAGTTGAATTCATAGGACCAAACATGCAGAAGTAAATGATTGAGCCGAACAAGATGTTTAGCACATTGGTAAAGACATTTAGATTGAAAACATCTTTAAGAAAATAGATTTCAAGAATTATAATTGAAATCGGCATCATGACTGCGTTTACTAATAGGTTAAGGTCGCTTTTCATGAGTAGAACTTCTTTTTGGAAGAATCCGGAGAACCATCTTGATTTCCTTTTTGTAGTTCTCCTTGAAGCAGACTGGCTAAATGTCAGCCAATTCTGCTTAATTGCCATGGCGAACAAAACTGATCCAAAAATCATTAATGAAGCCCATGCGCTGGACCAATACAGGAAACTGCGATTGAAAGAGACGCTTATTAAAGCGTCTGCCAGGTAGCTGAATGGCTTAATTAAAATCACAATTGGATTTTTTGATTGATCCAGATTTTGCAGTAGCCAGCTAAAGCTTTTTACTGGAAAGTTTGAGAAGATGAAATATGGCACCAGGGTTATGAAACCACTGATATATGCAAGAATAGAGAAAAAGTTGTTAATAGCTGTAGTTCGAAAAAATCTTTTGAGAACTATTAATAGCAGGTTAATGAATAGCCCGGAAACTAAGCTTATTTGAGCAAAAGCTACGGCGGACAGGATAATTCCGTATACGCTGAAACCATCCCGTAGAGTAAGTCCAATAAATCCGCTGAATAGAATCAGGAATCCCAGGTAGTCCGTCAGCAGCCTTTCAACAAGTTTAACGAAAATAAGGCTTGAAGAGGGGATAGGGAGGGAGTTTAAATAGGCAAAGTCTGTGCTTATCTGTCCGGTATTGAGACTGTGACCTGTTAACAGATCTCCAGTAAAGACAATTGATGTGAAATAAATCAGCACCATGGCAACCAGCCAATTGAAAACATCTTCGCCAAAGGGCATTCTTCTGAGGCCTGAAATCATGTCTGAAGAGGCCATGGAGATAATCCAGCTAATAGCCAGAATTCCTGAAATCACTAAAACCAGCTTGCCGAAACTGCCCCAATTTAATAGAGAGTTTTTCAGGAGTCTAAGTTTAAGCTTTAATAAAGCCTGGGTGCTTGTCAGAAATCCAGGTGTTTCCATGGTTTATCCGAAGTTAATAGTTTTTACCGTAACGTTCTTCAAGGTAGTATGCTTCTTTTTCCATGGGTATGTCAAAGTCTTTGCTTTTGCCATACATGTCAGCCCAAGTACATTGTAATCCCCAATTTACACTCCAGCCAGTATCATCGACCCAGCCATCTCCAATTTGTTCTCCAATTTCTGGAAACAGTTGACTAACAGATGGCGACATGAATGCTTCACGTCGATATTGAAAAGTGTGAACTAATTCATGCCCCGCATGAGCGCCAGACATATTTGTTGTAAAAGTATTGGCATTACTATAAGCAAGCGCACCGGAACTGTTAATGGTTCCGTCGTAATTTGCGGGTCGTTTGAAAGCCATTGTTCCATACTTAAATGAGTTTCCCCAGTCAATTTTTGAGCCTTCAAAAATATGAATTACGGGCGCTATGGATGAGTTAATTCCTGGTTTGAATTCGAATCCTTCTTTGTCTGCGAGAAACCAGAATGGCCCAATATCCATGCGAAATTTAAACTCTTCGCCTGCAGATTCTGCAAGTGATGCGCCTAGATTTACCATTATTTTGGAGCGCCAGGCCTTCCATGCCGGAGCTTTTTCATTATTTGGAGCTAAGACAAAACCCTGTTGCATTATGTAGCCACCAAAAAGTGCCTGCAATACAGCTTTGCCTATATTTGTTCCGCGTCTGTGGGCCCTTATTCCAGCTTGAATAGCAGGAATTCCCATGTTGATCAGTGCCACTTCCTTCTCACCAAATGCTGAAACATGACATAGAGGAGCACTAATGGCCAGACTAAAAATGCAGACAGCAATAGTTAGAAGGTATTTTTTTGTTTGTTTTATGGGCAAATAATACGTCCAGATTAGTAATTTCGTTTTACCATCGGACGATGATTTAAAAAATTTAACTAATGAAAAAAAACTTATTCAGTTTGAAGTAAAACGACTGCTTTGCCTTTCCAGATAATGTCTTTTTTATTAGGGATATAGTCCAATTTTATGGAAACTACTCTGAACTTATGAGAATAAGGGGACAATTTTCTGAAAAAGTCGTTCAAGTTTTTATAAGTTCTTACAGAAAAGTCGTATGTGCATTCGAGTTTCTTGTTTTCAAGATCTCTTTCTGCCGTATTGCTGATTGCCATGTCTGTTTCTTCACTAACGATTTTTATGTAGTCTCTATAGCCTGCAACTGGCCTGAAATTTTGATTTAAAATTGGAAGGTCCCTTACTTCAAATTTCAGGTTAATAGATTTTTTGTCATCGGCCAGTTTGCTGTCTTTTACATCAAACTGGGTGACCTTCTTTATGGTGGAGGTTAGAAGTGATTCATCTATTGGTTCTGAAGATTTTATGATGAGTGGTACCCACACTGAGGTTCCTTCGCTGATAAATTCTTCTGTGGAAATGTTTGTAAATGGTTCACTAAACTTTTCCTGCAAAATCCTTTCTATCAAATCGCTGGCCATTTCACATGCAGATACGGGCATAGGTCTGTATATTCCATATACCGCCATCAATATTTTTGGCCTGGGACTAACCGACTCGAGTTTTTTTACAAAAGCTTGAATCTTAGGATTTTTTGGGTCTTTTTCTTCGGCAATAATTATATTTAGCCAGGCTGTTTTGTAGTCATTCTTCCTTGCTGAAATAACTGCGCGCATGAACCTGGCACCGGAATGATCCGGTTGAACATCAAAAACCTTATCCAAATAGGTTTGTGCTTTATCGTAGTTTTTCTTTCTGAAATTTCGGTTTGCGTTAATCATTTGTCCCTGGCAATGTCTAATATTTTCTTTGGTGAGAGGGCGCTTCATCATTTCCAGATCACGTTTTTCAGGGGCTTTTTGAATTAGATCGCCGAGAGCTGAATTTTGAGGATTATTGGAGCCATTTGCAAAATTGCCGGTGTAGTTATTTCCGGTATATTTGCGTGCCTTTTCTTCCAGCTCCTTAAGGTTTAGTTTTCCTGCATAAATTGAATTGCTTAAAAAAATAATCTGAAAAATTAAGATTATTGATGTGGCAACAACGCTTTTGTTTCTTATGCGTAGACTAGACATATTCATAACCGCTCCTATACAAGCAAACGGATGGAAGCTCGATTGGATTTAACTTTATTTTTAGTCGGCCAATTCAGCGATGGCATTTACGGCTTCTTCTTCTGTTGGGAAGGTTTCGCAAAGTGTCAGAACGCCTGTCATCTGCAGAGCAGTCTGAGTTAGTTTTGTTAAACCTGTAATTGCAACTTCACCGTCGTTATAGTCAATGATTTGAACCATCGTATCTAGAAGGGTAGATAAGCCGGTACTGTTTATGACCGGAGTTTGAGCAAGGTTAATAACAAAGTAAAGTTGACCTTTATCAATGTATTCGGCGCATTTATCTTTAAAAATGGTGCCACCTTTGTCGTCAAGATAACCAGTTGTCCTGACGACCAAAACTTTTCCAGATTGTGCAAATTCAATGTTAAAGTCTGACATAATCTGATAATAGGGGTTAGAGCCAATTTCTGTCAAGCAAATTATGATTTTGGGAAATAGAAAAGCCCCGCGCTCCAGTTATGAAGTGCGGGGCCAATTTAGCTTAGATTATCTAACGGGAGGATTCACTTCCTTTATTAATGAGCCATCTGTTTCGCTCATTATGAGGATGGCAAATTTTTCTACTCCATCAAGCTGGTTTGTACTTAAAGAAGCGTAATCAAATTTGCCTCTAAGGTCTGTGTATCCATCTTTGTAGAAAGTTGTCTGGCCATTTTTCATCTTTGAATAGACTTTTACATATACTTTAGCCAGAGGCTTTTTCTCTGTTTTGCTGGAAACCTTAACTATTCCGTAGTTTTCTATCATCTGAATCAGCATGGAATTTGGATAGTAAGATTTGGATTTGATGATTCCCGGCCCTTCAATCTCAATCATGAGATTTTTGTCTGCAAGGTTTTCAGGAATTTTGATGATTTGATTTTCAGTATCCTTATTGAGCTTTACAGTCAAGGTCTGATTTGGCTGAATAATAGAGAATTGGGTAGATTCACTTTGAACAAATGGATTTCTTGAGAACATTAACTCAATGTCCATTGAGTAGAACTTTACACTTACTTGTTCAAGATTCTTGTAAGCAATTTTTATGTCTTTTTCGTCTATCTCGAATTCGAAATTAGGCTGAGTTTCTGCCAGGAGATTTTGCTTTTGATCTCTGCTTTCTGTGTCAGTTATCTTAGCGCTTTCACCATTTATCTCTTCAACCTGAGAAATGATATCGTTAAAGACATTTCGCCATTTATTTACGGGGTAGTTTTTGTAGTTTTCTGCTATTTTTAATGCTTTTTCTGGTTCTTGATTTGAGAAAGCCAACCAGGCTTTCATGTAATCGAACTGCATTTTTTCACTAATCTCACTTGGCTCAATTTCGCTGAAGAGTTTACTTGCTTCTTCAATTCTGTCCTGTAAAAGAAGGTAGTAAGTCGCGGCAAGCTTATCGTATGCCGAAAGTTTTGGGTGGTAGCGAAGATCATTGTTGAATTCACGATACTGAAGCCCAAGCTGTTGGTTGAGTATTTCCCGCTTTTTCCCCAATTTGAATGATCTGGCGTTAATAAGTGGAAGATATTCTTTGTGTTGATACTTGAATCTTTCAATTGGGTTAATAACAAGGAGTTCACTATTTAGTGTGCTTCCGCTTTGTTCTGCCAGGTTCGAGAAACTCAAAAATTCTTTAATCACTTCTTTGTTGCGATGAAAAATTCCATAGGACCAGACGGTATTATGAAACTTATGTCGTTTTTTCAACAGACTATAGAGATCTTCAAAGAATGTTTTGTCTTTGAGTCTGAACGCTGCAAGATTTAGATCAAATCTTTCGATATTGTTTTTGTTTAAGAAATCTATGACATCTTTGTTGGAACCGTTTTGAGAGATGTAAGGCCAGGAGGTTTTGTCTACCTGAGTAAGCTCGTCAACCACATTGAAAACAAATGCTTTGTTTGCTGCGATTAACTTCTCATTTTCAGAAACCTGAACAGGGTAGTGATTGAATTTTCCTTTAAAAGGAAAGTAAAAATAGTATTCATGCGTTTTTGTGGAGAAAGGATCGATTTGCATGTGAATGCTTCGAGTATAATTGGATTTATCCACTGGTATTGAACCTTGTGGAATTTGAATCAAAACATCTACTTTTTTTTGAGACGATGTTGGATTGGTTAAAACGATCTGGCAGCCATAAACTCTACGCGTCTGGAATTCTTCAGTTACAAATTTGTCAAAACGCTGATTTCTGTCGTAGAAATATCTGTCGTCGCGCGCAAAAAAGTTCTGACCAGTCAAGATGCTTTGGCTTTTTTCAAAACTCTTGGCTTCACGGATTTCACGATGAAAGAGAATCATGTTGCTTCCTGGAGTTAAGGAAAGAACCAGTTTGTCTAATGCTGTTTCATGCTTTTCTGCTTTGAATGGCAGATCAAGAACCGATAAGGCAAACATCATCTCGGAGAAATTTCCGGCCGCATGGGCAAAGTTTTTTGAATAGAATGGGTGTGAATTTTCTATTCCGGCATAGTCTTTCCAGAATTCGTTAACCTTGATTAGATTGCCTGTTTGCTGTTCTATTGGAATCTGATAGTAGTTGTTTTCTACCCACTCTTCCGTTTTTTCCAGCTGTTTAAATAGCTGTCTGACCTTATCTCTTCTTCTTGCATCGCTTTTAAAACCAGCTATTGCGCCATCATCTTCATCGGACATGAGCAAAGCTTTTTTTTCGGCGAATCTTCTTTTGGATTTAGGACTCAGCATTCGAGCTGAAGGTGCAGGGGCAGCCGCAGAAGCAAATCCCTCGGCTTCCATAAGCTCTTCTCTTGGCTCAGCTATTTCGTTTAATTCCATTTTGTTAGCTCTTGCTGATCTGAATGCCGATTGTGGTTTTATTGGGGCACTTCTAATCTGCCTTAGAGCATCCTGAATTCCAAGGCTGTCATCAGAGTCCAAAGCATTGCCTTTTAAAGCTGTTTTGAAAAGTTCATTGAACTTTTCCACATCTGGAGGAATCATGTCAAAGAGATCTTCAACATGGCGCCTGGTAGACGTAGAGATGACTTTCAGTTTTTGCCCAAGGAGTATCTTTTCAACAATATTTAGTCTGTTGAATTTCCAGGGTTCCAGATATTCTGTTAGATCTTTATCCAGAAGCCAATTGTCCAAAAAGGTCTTGTCTCTTTTATTTGCAATATATGGCTTTATTATGTCATTGAAGAATTTTTTATCCTTCTTGAAAATAAAGAAGTTGAGCTCGTGACAGGAATATTTTGAGTAATTTTCAAGTTTGGCTTTCTCGTCCATTTCAGGCCAGTTAAGAATGAAGTTAAACTCGGTGAGCTTCTTGTCGGATGTAATAGTTGAAAACAATCTATAGACTGATTGCAATGAGTCAAACATTTCGAACTTTGCTGCTCTAACATCTTGAATCTGGAATTTCTTTTTGGCTTCCAGAACTGAAACAATTTTTTGCTCTGTGAAGTTCTTTTTAGCATCAAAAGCTTTTTGCAGCCTTAGATCTTTGTAAGATTCCTCGATGCTTTTTGTGCTGGTTTGGCGATACACAGAACCTCTCTCGTCCAGAGCAATAAAGTGAAGGTGCTGTAATTGAGCTGCTTTTGAAATATCTATTTCAATCTTCCCGCCAGCGTCAGGTTTCATGTTTTCTACTAACAGAGCTGGGACGGTTAAAAAGTCAATGTAAGAATAGTCTTCGAGAGATGCTGTGCTTCTTTCAAGCTGTGAGCCATAGCTTCCACCCATATCCTTCATGGAATCGGATTGGGGTCGGCCTTTCCAATCGTCTCCACTCGCTGCTGTTCTTGTGCTTGTATCTGTTTTCCGTATGCTCCATGGATTGAGCAATAATCCTGGACGTTTCAGCATATTGCCTGGGTAGATCCGGGAGTATTTTCTTTCCAATATGTATCTAAATTCTTCGCTGATGGTTCTTCCTGAAAGATATTGCGAAATAGCAGGAATTCTATGTTTTCCAATCTGGCTACTATGTTGAAAAAGTCCAATGTTTTCAAAAACGCTGAATTCAGGGAGAAATCTTGTCGCAATAAAGTGTAGGCGAGTGTTTTGGTTAGTATTTACCAGCTCAACAACTGCTTTTTTGCTCTTTTCGTCAATTTTTATTGAAGAAATTTGCACCTGACGTGGGGTTACAGAGTCATAGAATCTTGTTTTTGATAAAACTGCTTCTGATGACAAATCTGTTTTTAAAATTTTAACTGATATGGCTTTTTGTTCTTCCTTTAGAAATAACTCAAAATCTCCTGGGGGAAGGTCGTTAACAATGATGTTGCCTTTCCGGATATTTGCGTATTCTCGATAGTCTGCGCTGTATTTCCCGTTTTTTAGCTCATAAAGAGAAAACTGGCTTTCGGCAGGCAAATCTTCATTTCCCATAAATGGAACTACAATTATTGAGCCCGCTTTTGAAACTATTTCGGACGGTGTGGTGTGAGCATTTTTTACAGGGTAAAATTTCTTTTGTGTGCCTGAGGAGTTTGTGAGGTTAATCCATTCGATTTCCTCAAGGTTGCCTAGACTAATAATACCTTTTTCATTGGTTTGCAAACTTAGGCTAAGGCTTCTCCTGAAATCACGATGTTTAATTTCAAGATTGATAGCTTTGTCTACTACCGGCTCCCCGCTTCTTCCGAGTAAAAGAGCAGAATATTCATTGTTTTCCTTTTTGATAAAGAAATCTTCAATTTTCTCTGTACTACAGATCTTATTGATAGAAAAGCTTCTTGAGAAGCTAAGATCCTGTTTTTTACCGAGGCTCAGATTTTCAATTTGTGCAGTGATAGAAAAACTAATGTTGGTAAGCTTTTCAGGTATTTTAAATTCGTAGGTTGTTTCTTTGTCGTTATAAAGTTTAAGGTCTCTGATGTCTTTGGAGGATGAAACTCCCTCCAGATCAGTTGTGGCTATTCTGAGACTTATGTTTTTCAAAAGATTTACATCAGCAATTAAGCCATTGATTCGGAAATCAGGTCTGTAAATTACCTTTGCTTTTTCCCCTTCAATCATTGCTTCTCTTTCAATAAAGAAGCCGCCGTTGAGGCTGTAATTTTCAGGCATATGGTTAAAGGTATGAAATGCTGCGAAATTTCCATGGCGGATTATGATTTTGTTTCTTGCTGGTTTAGTGCTGTATGGAATTGTAATCTTGCCTTCTTCATCTGGTTTGAATTCATTTCCATTCATCCAGACCGTTGCAGTATTGACGTTTTGGCCATTTTCATCAAATACGGTTAGTATGTGTCCTGCTGTGCTTTTTCTTTCAACATAGAATAGCTGCCCTTTTCGGATCAATGCTCTGCTACTTTTCCCATTGCCGATCAGTTCAACGACATAAACTCCTCTGTCTGCGAGGTTAGGTAAGGAGAAAGTTTCATCGTGTCTTACAAAATCAGGAAGGTTATATTCAAAAACTTTTTCTTCGTTTGCAACAAGTCCGTCTAAGTCTACCGCGGTTGAGACTTCGGCTTTTTTATCCCGATAATAATTCAAAATGTTTAGTTTATAAATTTTAAGAATCAGCTTTTTTACATTTTTTACTCTGACATTAAGTGAAACCTGGTCGCTGGTTTTTAGATAACTTGAGTTTGTTGGCAAAAACTCTAATTCGATTTTTTCTTTGATTCTTTTTACGTCAGTTGGTGATAACCAGGAATACCATTTTTCAAGGTCGCCTTTGTTATTCAAGATCATTGTTTCAGCGCAAAGCTTTTTGAGGTAATTGTGATTTATGTAGTTCTCAAATTCTGAAAAATTGTCATTTTCAAGAAGGAATTTTTCAATGAATGCTTTTATCAGCTCTTCGTCTTTTCCAATTGGTGGCATGAGCGTCAATCTTCTGAAATCAGAATAGAGGTTTGCGTTGTTTCTTCTGTTTTCTGCTCTTCTTAAATAACTCCTGTTCATGTAGGAAACATTTCTGGGAAGTTTCAAATATTCCATGAAGCGTGAGCGATCATATTTACCCTGTTCCATATCTAGTTTAAGGATGTGGTAAAGAATGTGTGCTTTTAGTGAGTTAAAAGACGGGGCAAGGTCTTTGCAGAATTTCCACATTTTTTCAAGATACGCAGATCTGACTTTATTATCATATTCAGGATTTTCATCCTGGCCCGGCTGTAGCCTTGATATTACTTCATTTACATAGTTGTTTTGATTAATCAGGCCTGGCATAAGCTGTCTGCATTCTTCAAGCTGTGATAGAAGAAGTTTATTGTGAATAGGAATAGATCCAAATCCGCCACTGTATTTGTGATTTAGATCTTCAACTATTAATCTGGGAAGGTTTTTTCCTTCAGGGCGTTCCATTCTTTTGAGCAGGTCTCTACGCTGGTCCGGGTTAAGTGGGTATTCGATAAGACTTTCTATAGCTTTATTTTCCACACCAGAAAGATCACTGTAAGTGCTGAGAGCATTTCTTAAGAATGCTGATCGACTTATCAGATCTTTTCTCAGGCTGGTTGGATATTGAACAGAATTTTTTTCTTTATTGCGTTGATGGTTAAAATAAAGTCCCAGTCTGTCTCTAATTAGCTTTATGCTTTTGTCTGGATCTTGGGAATATGTAAGCAGGGCTTGTCTATTTCTAATTTCTTCAACTCTTTGTGTGTAGCGATACTTTTTTATCCATTGCTTGAGCATGTTTTCTACTTCCGCATATTTACCTTCATTTTGGAAGTTTAAGCAGTTAAAGTAGAAGTAATCTTCGGTTCCTGGGATTAGTTGTTTTAAAGGAATCGACCTGTCTGGAGCGAGGCCGAATTCTTCTTCAAAACCAATGTTGACCGCTGCATTGGCAGAAATCAATTGAACGAACACCAGGCAAAGAGAAGCCAGAATTAATTTACAAAAGAGTTTGCGGGAACTAGTCATGATACCTCCAAAAGGCCTTTTTAAGAAAGCAAAGCCGTTTTTATATTTTATCTAACGTGATTTGTTTTTTCCGGATTTACTTTTATATGACTATTCAATCAAAACGCTTGGACAAAAGCAATCTAAACGATTGTCTTTTTTAGGCACGTTTCTTTAAAAATTTAGTTTTTACAAAATTGGATGATCGCTTTTAACCTTTCTTTGTGTTAAAAGTGTAAAACTTCTTAATAAGGTGAATAAATCATATGACAGGCTGGCTTATACCTGCTATTCTTGCTCTTTGTATCTGGGGGTTCTGGGGATTGTTTCCCAGGCTGGCTTGTGCGCATATTAACCCTTCCAGTGCATTGGTGTTTCAAACTCTTGGTAGTATCGTTATGGTTTTGATTGTTTTGCTTACAACCAGGTTCAAGCTTGAAACTCATTCAAGGGGAATATTGTTCGCATTGCTTGGAGGTGCCGCCGGAACTCTGGGAAGCGCGTTCTATAACATTGCTGCCAAGAATGGTAAAATCTCTGTAGTAGTAGCACTTACGGCAATGTATCCTGTTGTGACTATATTGCTTTCTTATTTCTGGCTTGGAGAGCCGCTAACCAAAAAGACATTGGCAGCTATTTCACTGGCAATGTCTTCAATAATTGTATTATCCCTTTAGATTGGTTTTTATTTTCGAATTTCTGAAGGTTTCTCTGGAATAGGGTTTTCAACTGACCCGTGTTTTTTACAATAGATTTCAAACTCGTTATTTTTATCTGTTCTGTATATGAGCAGGCAATTTTTGTCTGGCATTTCAAGAGGTTCTTTCAGATACTTACCTTCTAAGAGTAACCCCGCTTTGCTCATGTAGTCGTCTTTTTTAATCCCTTTCAGGGTATTTGTGTGGTCCATGTTATACATTTCTATCGCACCCCTTAAGACTCTTTGATTAGCCATGCAGGAGCGAAATGGGTGTTCGCATTTTCCAGGGGGAGAAAATTTGTAAGCCAGAACCAATGTTCCGCAAAAAAATAAAACGAATACCAGGACAAATCGGAAGAAAGCTTTCATTCCAGGATGCCTCCCCATTCAACAGCAACAAAACCGGATCTTTTTGGGGTAGTTATCCGGGGAGGTAAAAGCTTGGTTGGGGCGGTAGTTTCTTTAAAGTAAAAAAGTGCTCTGATAAGAGTGTCCGGTTTGGGGTTGATTTCCAGCCCCAGCTTTTTATTTATAAAGTTTTCCGGCATTAGAAACACGTCGTAAGTCTCATGTTTGTTCAGTTGTTTTAGCCAGTAACTCTTAAAATCACTGATTTCGATTTCATTGAATCCAAGTTTCTTGAGAGTGTTGTTCATCCAGGGTTCCAGGTCGGCTTTTTTTACTGTCCACCCGTTTTCAGGAATGGATGAAACAATCAGGTCGGCTTCATAAAAAAGATGCGGGAAAGTTGCATTTCCGAACAATAATTTTCCATCAGGATTTGCGATAAGCTCCCAGCTTTCGTCGTAATCTGGAATTGCCGAAGATAATTTCCCGTCAATGTTGAGTTTTACAGAAACCTTCTGTTGTGAAACGGGATACAGGTAAAGCACCGGTTCTCTTGCTTTGCGGAAATTTGGTGCTGCAATCATGGCGAAAAAAATCCCTAAAAAAGCAGCAAGAATATCAAGACTGTTAATTTTCATAGCTGTCTCCAGCGCCTGGTTTTTGTGGCTCTTATTTAGATTCCGGGAAGAATAAATCTAATTCCAACATTCAACACTGCCAACAGAAAAGAAGCTATGAAGGCAGTAACCACCGAATCCATCTCGAAGTCCTGCATTAATTTGTCGATGATGATCAGAAGAATAGCGGAAACTCCAAAAACGGTAATGAATGTGGACACAAGAAGCCCACTAGCTGCAAGTATTGGCCCGATAAGTGGAATAAAAGCCAGTATCGTAAGGGCTAGTCCAATTACAGCGGCTATAGGGATCATAAAAAAGCCAAGAACTGCCATTAAAACGCTGTAAGACGCAGAAATTGCCAGGGCAGTGCCGTCATTTTTTATGCGAAAGCCGGGCAAAATTTTTGAAATCAGAAAAAAGACTACTGAATTTATTATCAGGGTTACAATAGCGCTTATCATTAAAACTCCTCCCAAAGAAATCCTTTACATATTCTATATTATTTGCACGAAAAAGTCACAAATGCTGTTTTTTTAAGTTTTCAGGAGGTAAGTTCAGGGTGAGCTTTGGCTCTGGAGGTCTACTTTTTTACGAGTTGTTTATAAATCTGCTGTTCTGGATAGAGCTCGAATAGTTCAGCAAATCTTTTGATGGCTGGAATATTTGCCAGGAACAGGTTTGCGGCGTTTTCGGTTATTATCAGCGTTTGTTCCAGGCTGAAAATTTCTTTGAATTCTGTTGCCAGGCGGGGATGTCGACCAAGTTTCCCTCCAACCAGAATTCGAAAACCTATGTCGCTTTTTTTTATGGTTCCAGAGCCACAAACGTCGGCGCACTTTGAGCAAAACAGGCATTTTTCTTTGGAAATGGTTGGTTGTTCTTTTTCGCAGCTTATGGCTTTCTCCTGACAGATTTTCGCGCAAGCCATGCATTTTGAACAAGGATTGTTTGTTACTTCTACGGGGCCTGCAAATATAATTCCAATATCGGCAATGTGCGGCATTGAGCAACCGTTGGGACAGCAGGATATGGCCAGTTTAAACTGTTTATGGCGTTGTATGTTGCCTGAATAAGCCTTTTGAAAAATCTCATTGAATTGAATTCTCTCGAAGACTTTTTCCACACCTTGTTTTAGCTCTAAGCTGGGGCCAACGGCCGAAGGACAGCCGGTTAAGCCTCTGCAGATGTTTATAGAGTATGGTTCCATTTTTCTGGTATCTGACACACGTAAGCCCTTTTTTTGTTGTTTTAAAAAGATATTGTGAACTTAAAATTTAGCAAGTTTTAACATCCGACAGAAAAAATAAACATTCTGAGGTTTTCGCAGTATTAACTAAAAACTCAAAGAGAAAATTGGAGATTCTATGTTGAAGTGGAAAGTTGTTTTGATTTCATTTGTTTTAATTCTTTGTCAGCCCGTTCTTGCCAATTCGCCCTTTAATGAAAAGGCTTTAGTGAAAATTGGAAATTCAAGTAACTCGGGTTTGAGCGGCTCTATTTCTGGCACAGTATCTACAAATGGCGCTAATCTTAACGTAAGGACTGGTCCATGGGCTACGATTGTCGGGAAATTAGCTGACAAAAGTAAAGTTCAAATAGTGGCCCAGAGCGGTGATTGGTTTAAAATAAATTATGGGGGAAAAATCAGGTATATACATAAAAACTATGTTTCCATAAACAGTTCTAAAGCTGCTTCAGCGCCGAAATCTTCCGTTGGTTATGTAAAAGTATCAACTGTGCTGAATGTGAGAACTGGGCCGTGGGGCAGAATAATTGGTAAGCTAAAAAATAATAGCAAGGTTACCATCGTTGGTAAATCTGGAAACTGGTTAAAGATTAGCTACAATGGAAGAGTGGCCTTTATTCATAAAGATTATGTCTCAACAAAAGCGCGGGCTTCAAACCCAAGCTCATCTTCTTTTTCAGCTTATGTGAATGTTCCCACTTCTTTAAATGTAAGAACGGAGCCTTGGGGGAAAATAATTGGAAGTTTAAAGAACAATGACAAAGTAACTGTTGTTGGGAAGTCTGGCGATTGGTATAAAGTTAAATTCAATGGAAGAACTTCTTTTATTCATTCCAAATATGTTTCAAAAAACAAAAGCTCTGCTTCATCAGGCCGTTCATCTGGAAGTAGTTTGGTAAAAAGTCCTGCAAGCGGAAGTGTTGCTCAAAAAGTTGCAGCTGCAGCGCAAAATCTGGTGACAAAATATAAGACTAGTGGGTCCTTTCCTTATGCCGCAGCTACTCAAGGGGGGAGGCTCGGGTGTGCCCAGGTTGTTTCAACTGCTTTGATGGCTGCTGGTGTGAATACCGGAATTCAACTTGGCGTATTAGCTACTATATCAAAACTTAAAAATCTTGGCTGGAAAGAAGTCAGGGTCCCACCATACCGGGCAGGAGATGTTATAACCTGGAAAACTTATGATAGATCAGGCGATGGGATAAAAGATTCCGACACTCATATCGGTGTTATACTTACTAATGGGAATAGTGCGCAGGCGATGAATAACTCATCAACAAGAAAAAAGCCGGTAATTAATTCAGCAACAGTCTATCCAATTAGTCGGGTCCTGAGAAAAGACTAGATACGAAACTAGTTAGAACAGTTAAAGCACGCCTCTTGCCAAAAAGTTTTTTGAAAAGAGGCGTGCTTTTTTATTTTTAATTGGAAAGGATTTGGCTGTGGTTTGCGAAATAAGCGTATTTCTGATGCCAGTTTTAGGGATGTATAAAGTTGTATGTGCGTTGCTTGCTTATTTGAAAATGAAAACTGAATGCCATTTGGTTGCATCTTTTTGAGAAATACTGGTTTGATTTGTTTTCCTGAGCAAAACAAAATTCAGTGCTTTAAGAAAGAAAGGGAGTCAGCTAATTTAAAATGTTACTGCTTTGAACTTCGATCAATTCTTTTTTACTTCTTGAATCAATTTTTTGGAATTGAGAAGGTAAAAATTTTTCTCGATTTTCACTAGTGGGTTTAGTTTTTTCCATTTTGTGCAATAGTTTGGAGATGCTCCTTCGAAAGTCACAAAAAGGCTTGCTCCATCGAACTCAAGATCTTCTGAGCCGGCTGGAAGAGAGAACGTTTTCCAGTTAACCTTGTCTGCAAGTACATAGCCATCAACTGAGAACGTTTTGTCTTTAGATGGGGAATATTCTATCCTGTTAGCCTTTGAGTTCAGAGGAGATTTGTAAATAGCGAGTTTAGAGTTTGCCGCTCCATAAGAAATGCTCAATGCAATGTGGTTGTTAAATACAGCCATTCCTTGAACGGATTCTCTGCAGCAAATTACCTTATCAGGTTTATTGCCTCTTCTGCTTTTTCCTCCAGCTACAAAATTATACTCGATGCAGCTGGTTGGAAATCCATCGTCGTTAACTTTGTATCCCGCAATCCATGTTTCTTTTTTCCATGGATTTGTTTTGTGGTGTTTTATAGGTTGATAGGATTTATTGGATGACTTTACGAAATCGCCTGTCCATAGACATTCGCCATCGAAGCTTAGATAGCTGGCTGAAGAGTCAACTTTGAAGACTTTTATTGAAGCTATTTCTTTTGTTGGAATTTGAAATGAGGCAGGGCTGATTTTTTTTATGTCTACCTTGTTTGGGTTGCTTGATAAAAGGCCGAGAATATCATTCAAATCAAAGCCGGTTAGTTGGTATCCCGAGGCTACCCATATTGTGTTGCCTGCTATTGCAATTCCTCCAGCGTGTCCTTTGTATGCCTTAGTGGAAGAAAAAAACAATGGAAATCTGGCAATTGCTTTGCCTGTATCCAGATTGATAGCTACGAGTTGAGAGGGATGGTTGGTGTATTCGGTTTTAGGATAATATGATAGTAGGGCAACGTTTTTAAACGCGCATTTTGATCCTTTGAGCTTTTTTTGTGGAATATGGCATATGCCCTGGCAGACAAAATTTTTATTTTCGTGCCCTGGAATTTTGAAAGATTTATCTATCAGTTGTTTTTCGTTCGAATTTTTTCCAATGCTCCGAATTTTTGCAAAAAGCTTTGTGGTTTTTCTTTTTAGGGCTTCCAGTATTTTTGCTCCAAGTTTTTTCTCGGTTTCTGAGTCATTGCTGGCATTGGATTCGGCTGGTATGACGCTTGTTTCCTTAAACGGTGAGCTGGAAAAGGCGGGGAAACAAATGGAAAACGTGAGAATGACGGCAAAAATGATTTTTTTCATTGGCACCCTTTAATCTTAAAATTTGGGATCTCTTTAAATAAATTTACGAAAAAAAATCAAATATGTTTATTTAAATTGAAAATGTTGAACTAATTTTATTTATTTATTTTTTTATGCAAAATATTGGTGAAAATTATTATTCAAGTCCTTTTTTTAAAACCTTTTTAAATAAAAGAAGGATTTTGTGAATGGAAAAAAATGCAAGATTTTTTACAAAATAAAAAACTAATACGATTTTTCAACGTATAAGTAACAAGAAATATGCTAAATTTTTAGAGGTAAGATTGAAAATATAAGGCATCGAAACTTTAAATTTAGCATAAAAAATTTAAATTCGGGTTAGAAGTATTATGCGAAAAAAAGGATACAGTCTTGTTGAAATCGTTATTGTTGCAGGCATTGCCTCTCTTTTTGCCTCTATGGTTTTCAGATTTTATGCTCAATCGAATAAGAGCCAGGTGGTGCTTATTGAAGGGCTTCAGCTACAATCAAGTGTTGTTAGTGGTGTGAACAAAACAATGAGAGAAATCAGGTCTGGCATTTCTTTTATTGTTCCAGAGCTTGATGAGTCTATTGGCGCCATCGTTTTTACTGACAACGAAAACAATTTTAAAGCAATTTATGCTCTAGAAAATGAAGCGTTAACCAAACGTGAGTCTACTCCTATTTACGACTTGTTTTGTTACACCACAAATACTGAAACTTATGATGTTTTTTCCCCAGTATACGACATTAAGCAATTAAAGCTTCTTTGTTCAGACATTAAAAACATAAGCTTTCGATTAAGTAGTGCTAGAGCTGTATCTGCGGATTTTGTTTTTCAGCGCAATGGAAAAGAATTTCAGGTTGTAGCAGAGGGAGCTTTGATGAATATCGGGGGTGCCCAATGAAATTAGATAAACGAGGTCTGACTCTTCTTGAATTTACTGTTGGTCTTTTCTTAATTGGGGGAGCAATTGTAATTTATCTTCAAACAATCGAAAGTTCTCGCAAAAAAAATCATTTTTTTTCAGAGCACTTTATAGCTTCAATTCTTGCAGCCAAAACTATTGAAACAACCTACCAGGAAACTGAAATAAATCCCTATGGTCTGGAAGCGCTTGGCCTTGTGGACAAGAATTCAAAACCTTTCCAATTTTCTTCCTTAATAACAGATGGGCAGACAGTTTTCTTTAAATATCCAGAAATTACTAAAAAACTGACGCCCGGGCTTTTTAGCTTTGTGGATAATGATTTTCAACTAGTTATAGCCACAAGCCTCGGAAAAGACAATAAAAACTTTTTTGTAGACACTTCATTTAAGTGGCCAGCGCCTACAGGTGTGGGCAACTTTTCCTATAAAACTCTTTTTCCAAGTTTCACTCTTAAAAAAGAGGCCTATACAAACTTTGCTCTCCCAGATGATCAATTAGAAAAAAAGGTTGTAGAGAGAATTTTTGAAGAAAAAAACAAAAGTATTGGAACCATAATTAGCTCCCCATTAGCTGCAAAAGTGGCTTTAAGCACGGGACAGATTTATTTTTCGATCGTAGGCCTTCTTTGTTCACCTGAGTTTGAATCCAACTACCAAAAGGCAGTGAAGTGTAGCAAATTACCGCTTTCACCAACATCTGAAGATTTTGCAGCTGGAACAGAAGCTTACTTTAAGGTAGCGAGAGATATTGTTGATTTGATGCTTTATCTGAAACCACACATTGAAAATATTAAGACTAATATGAAAACTATTTCTTCCCTGGATCTTAGAAAAAAATCACGTTTAGAGACTTTCATGTACAAAGCTGGGCACAGTCTCGATAAGCTACGTCAGGTTTTCTTTATATGTTTGAATGACGCTGCCAGTAGATACAATGAGCAGATAAAAGAAAGCGAAGACTCTTCGAAGCAAAGATTTCAGATTGAAAGATGTTTTAATTTGCATAGAATCCTTTACACCTGCAAGAGTTTTTGTAGTGGAGTTTTCTCGTCAGCAAATTCCGCTTTGGTGATAGAGAAAGAATATATGGATTTTTTAGCTTCTATTGAAAAATATTTTGAAAACAGAGACCCCGCCATTTATCGACTGGCTAACCAGGAAAAAAAGTTTGCAAAGAAAAATGAGCTTAAGAAGCGATATTTTACCTGCAAACTAATTTTTGATTTGTTCAAGGTTTCTGAGGAATTGAGAAAGATTCTCCCACCTCCTGCAGAAGGAGATTTTTATAAAGCCTCGGTGATAGGTAAGGAATCTGGTGATGGAACAGTCGCTGGAGCTGTTACCTGGGCACGAGACCAGATGGCTGGCGGCACCAGGAAGGGTAGAAATTCCAATAACGGAATGACATCAAAGGATCCTAAAGCATGGAATGACTGGTGTCTTGCGTTTGTAGCCACAGCCTATGGACGTGAAAATGAGGGGCTTCGGGCTATTAGTGCTGCAGATGCTTTAGAGGGATTTTTGAGCAAAGGAAAAATAACTAATGATAAAAATCCCCCGGCTGGGGCAATCATGTTTTCAGATAAATCACCAGCAAATCCATACGGACACATTTTTATAGCCACAGGGCAAAAAAATAGTAAGGGAGAACCTATGGTTATAACTTCAGGTTGGCCGGGGCACGATGGTATTACTGAAATGACTTTGTCGGAGATGATAAAAGTTAACGGGGAAGAGTACTATAAGGGATGGACTCTTCCCAAGGATAAGGAAGTGAGCAAGCCATGAATTATGGAGTTATGAAAAAGTCGTCTGGGTATGTTTTTCCAACAATTTTGCTTGCCACCTTGGCAATTGGTTTTTTCACAATAACTCTCGCAATGCTTCAAAGTTCTCACAAAGACCAGCTAATGCACTTAAATAGTTATCAACGAGCCTTGAATATTGCTACCTCTGTATGTGTAACTCAACTTGCGGAGCTTAAGGAAAAGCAATGGGAATACAGGTTTTTTAAAGACAAGCCTGTGATAAAAGCGAATCAGGAGCTTTTTAACGGGAAGTATGACTACTGTATTGAGGACTACAACCTGGCTAGTAAAACTTTCAATATAAAAGTAAGAGTTAACATTGCTGGTAAAAAAAGCCTTTTCTATTGGCGCTATCAATACATCACAAACATGTTAGATTTCTCCAGGCTCGTAATTCCAATTTTTTTCGACCAGTTTCCTGAGGAACTTTTTGATAATACAAAAAAAGGTATTTTAGATGGGAAAGTTGATAGCCAATTAATAAAACGCGAACAAAATAAAGCTAAGGCCCAAAAAATATCCAAGATTATTCGTAAAGAAAAAACTCCAGCAGAAATTCTTAAAAAGCTTGGGGCAATACCTGCCAAGGGTGTTGCAGGACTTAAGGACAAAGATTCTGCCCGTTCAGATAAAGATAAAATAGACCTTGTTAAATCCAGTACCCCTAAAACAGACATCACTAAAGCCGTAAGTGAGCTTAACGATTTGATTTCAAACGTGGACGAGTTAAAATTGCCAGCTATTGGAAGTAACATTGATGAAAGTTTCCCTATACGCCTCAGAGAAAGCCCTTGGGGAACCTATATCGCAAAAATTCCACCTTCTGCGTCTAATATAAAAGTTTTGTCCATTCAAGGAGACTGGTTTGAAGTTATTTATAACGGCGTCAGTGGGTATGCTCACATTAATTTTATTGCAGTTCCGGGATATGTTCCGTCTGGGATAGAGCCTCCTTACCCTCCGGGTGTAGATATGGTTTTAGAGTAAAAAATGTATTTTAAAAATCTCACAGTTTTATTAAAGAAGCTGGACTTTCATCTGCAAAGAAAAGATAAGGCCCTTGTATGCGTAGTTTCTGGAATTATTTCATTCTGTTTTATATGGTTTGGAAGTCTTTCTGAACCATTTCATCTAAAAATTTTAGATTTGAAAGACAAATTCAGGTCCAGCTGGAGTCAGCGAAACAATGAAGATCTGGTTTTGCTTGCAATTGACAACGACACATTGATTCAAGCCCCTGAAAAGTGGCCTTGGAGTCAAAATTATTGGGGAGAAATCATTGATTCTATAACTGCTAACTCCAGCCCGACGGCAATAATTCTAGACATATATTTTCAAGCTCAGGAAACAGAGTCTAAATCCACAACAAACTTTCCCAGGGCGTTAAAAAATAACGGAAAAGTTGGATTGATAGCGCTTTATGAAGAATTTGTTACTGAACTCGGAAACCAGGTTAAGTATATTCCACCTGCCAAGCCACTAAGGAAAAGTGCTGCATTTGTAGGTCTGTCGCAATTTCCACTGGATTCCGATGGAAAAGTGCGCACTTTTATGGCAACTGACCAGAGAATTGCCAGAAAACATATTTCTTTGGAGTTTATGCATTTTTTGAATAAAAGGTTTCCGTTTCAGGAAATTCTTGAAGCAGAAAAAAAAGCGGTTTGCTTGCTCGACTTCTCCTCATCTAGAGCTGGTGTTGAACAGATTAGCCTGGGCATGGTTTTAAAATCTCCAAAGAGTCTTTCTCTTTTGAATGGCAAAATTGTTCTCATAGGCTCGACGGCTCCTGTCCTTCATGATTATCATCAGACTCCGAGTGGGATGATTACTGGACCAGAATTGGTCTGCAATTCAATTGCCACGCTTCTTGACTCTAAGATACAGCTGGTTAGAAAGAGTGTGCTAGATCGTGCCGTATATTTTTTTCTAGGGGTTGTCCTTTGCTTCTTTTTAGTAGCAGATATTTTTGGAAAATCTTTACGCAGCATGTTTATCATCTGGTTGATTTTGCCTCTGATTTTGTTTTTCTACTCTTTTTGGCCTCTTTTTCATCCCCCAATTGAAATTTTCTGGGCGGGATATAGTTTTTTCGGCCTCCTTGTTTGCTTATTTTCAAGATTTCTAGAACTATCTGATCTACGGTTACAACTGCTTGAAGGTGAGATTTGTGGGCAGATTCAGAAAAGTTTTTTCCCTGAAAAGGAATTAGAAACGGAACAGGGAGTGATTTGTTTTGGCCGCTGTATCCCTTATAAGGATGCGGGGGGAGATTTCTATGATTTTATGGAGCTTGGGGATGGAAGAGTCTTTTTTATGCTGGGGGACGTTACTGGACATGGAATCTCTGCGGGCATGATTACAACCGTTGCAAAGTCGATGGTTATCCAGGAAAGCGAGAAGGACGATTTTGATTTGCAGAATCTTTTCAATCAGATCAGTTTGACTATTTTCAAAATGACTAAAAAAAGAAGAATGATGACCGGGGTGGCAGGTATCATCAGCGCTGATAAATCGACGGTAAGACTCATATCTGCGGGGCATCTTCCTACAATTGTTAAGATTGAGAATGAAATTTTCGAACATCCGCTTCCAAGCCTGCCTCTTGGAGTATCAAAAAAGAAGAAAAAATTCTCTGAAAAAACCATTGAGGCTCCAACTGTCGGAAAGCTTTTTATCTATTCTGATGGGTTTGTTGAAGGGTTGGACTGGGACAATGAATTGCTGGGTTATGAAAGATTATTTGGGCAGATCGCAGATTTACCTCCTCGGTTTAAGCCTGAGGAAGATTTTGATGAACTTGTGCATAAGCTTAAAATGCATACTAAAGGAAGGCATTTTGAAGATGATGTAACGCTTTTGGTTATTCAATTTAAGGATAAGGAGATAGGTAGTTATGAGAAGGTTGTTTAAGTCTAGTTGTGTGGTGATGGGCATTGCCATGGTTCTTCTAGCCGCTGGATGCAGCAAAAATGATCCGGTTGCTAAGATCTTGAGCTCAAAGGGTGAGGTTAAAACAAAAGGCCGGGTTGCAAAGGTGTTCGAAGTTGCACTTAAAGACGCAAAGCTTTTTGCGGGTGATGCGATTCGAACTGAAGATGATTCAGAAGCTACTCTTGAAGTGCTAAATGACAAAAGCCAAATTGTTCTTAGCAGTAACACATTTCTTGAAATGCGAAAGCTATCTGAGAAAGAAATCAGACAAAACTCTGGAATTGCTATTTATAAAATATCGCCACAAAATAAAAAACTGAAAATTCAAACAGCCCAAGGTGTTGCAACCGTTTTGGGAACAGTTTTTAGGGTTGATGTGACTGAAAAAAATACCACGGTTACCGTTGAAGAGGGTAAAGTTGGATTTAGCAAAGGTTCTGGAGCAAAAGAAATTGTTATAACTCCAGGTAATAGATTTTCAACCAGCTTTGCAAAAGAAGAAATTCAGCCTGTGGATCCAGCAGAATTAGAAAGCCTGTTTAATACGGGTGGAGGTTTGAAACCAATAATTAACCCAAGATAAAAGCCAAAGTTTATCCCATAGAACTTTGGATTGTATCCTTGAGCCGGCCAGAATTCGTTTTGGCTGGCATTTTTTTTGGGGCTCTGTTCATTTTACGTTTTAAGTTGGGCTCAAAATAAAATTAAACTTTTTGAGTTCAGGAAAGTATTAGTAAATAAAGACAATGACGGGGGTTAGTATGCAAAAATCGTGGTTCTACATCTTTCTTATTTTTATGATGATTTCGGCACATGGAGTTGTAGCCACGCCGTTTGACGAAACCAAAAGTATTAAAATTAGCGGCCTTGGAGCCGTTGGCTCTCCTTCAACAATTGCCGGAACAGTTAAAACCAACGGCTATAGTCTAAATGTTCGCACCGGTCCTTGGGGGAGCATCGTTGGCTCTCTTTCTGATAATGCAAAGGTTCAAATTATTGGCTCAGCTGGAGACTGGTATAAAATTTCATATAAAAATAAGACCAGATATATTCATAAAAACTATGTTTCTGTGTCCAGGGTAGCAACTAAGACTATTCCAGCCAAGTTTGTGACAGGGAAAGTACATACTCCTGGAGCAGCTTTGAATATTCGCACTGGTCCTTGGGGCAGTATTGTTGGAACATTGTCTCACAAGTCTTCGGTGAAAATAATCGGTAGCTCTGGCGATTGGTATAAAATCTCATTTGGTGGAAAAACCAGATATGTTCACAAAAACTATGTTTCAACTTCCGGCAAAACTGCATCTCAGGTGGCTCCTGCCAAAGCTTCAACCGGGTATGTAAAAACTGGAGGAGCAAAGCTAAATGTTCGTAGCGGTCCATGGGGCAGTGTTGTCGGAAAACTTTCCGATGGGGCAAAAGTTACTATTCTCGGAAAAAGTGGCGACTGGTATAAGATTTCTCACGGTGGAAAAACAAGATATGTGCATAAAAACTATATCTCCAGTAGCAAGAGTTCTTCAAGCTCAAAAAAATCTGGTTCATCGCAAAATATATACAAAGCTTCTGTTGTTGGAAAATCTTCTGGTGACGGCACAGCGGCCGGCGCTATTACATGGGCCAGAGATCAAATTAATGGGACTAAAAAAGGCTATAATCCTAACAATGGGCTGACTTCAGCAAATTCAAAATCTTGGAGCGGTTGGTGCCTTGCCTTTGTTAATAGTGCATATGGTCGAAAGAAGTCTTTGCTTAGTGCTTACAGTGCGATAAAAAGCTATCAAAAGTGTAAGGCCGCAGGGAAAATACATACTGACAAAAAACCACCAGCTGGTGCTGTAATGTTTACAGGTACTACATCAACCAATCCTTATGGACATATTTTTATCGCAACCGGTAAGATGAATAGGCCAAATGACCCAATCATAATCACCACAAGCAGCAATGGCATTAAAGAAATGCCTATGAGTCAGATGTGGAAAGGTCCAGCATATCTTGGCTGGGCTATTCCTTGACGGAGGATTTTAAATGAAAAAAACAATGATTTTAGTTGCAATTTCAATACTGATGTTTGCTTTTCCAAGTTTTTCCATAGAAATAAGTTTAGGCCTTAAAGAAACAGACTTAAAACTACTTACGGCTGCTGACGTCCCAGAAAATTTCGGTAGAGGCCTTCCAATGGGGCCATCATCTGCTCGGTTCATCGGGCAGGATTTTTGGGTTGTAGACTCACTAAAAGGTGAATTCATAAAATTTGATGACCAGGGTAAACCACTGGTAAAAATTCCGGTAAAGAATGGTGAAAAGTATTTGTTTGCAGATTTTGCTATTCAAACAGATGCAAAAAGTGGATCTAATGAATGTATTTGGGCAATTGGTTCAGAAAAAACGAATATAGTTAAAATTTTGCCAGACGGAAAAGTTATTTCAGAATTTACAACAGGTCTTTCAATGCCTTGCCAACTCGAGTTGATGGTTAGAGATCAGGTTCTTGTTTTCGATGAAGGAAGTAACGAAATTGTTGCCTTCAGTGTAGCTGGAAAGAGACTCTGGAGGCAAAAAACTGTTGGTGGAAAATTTCTGCGAAAGAGTAATCGTCGGATAATATTTATTGGGGAAGAAAAAGGAAAATTGACGCTTCTTGAACGCGATGTAGTAACTGGTAAAATTGGTTTATTTTGTTCTTTTCCGTTAAGCATTCAGTCATATCCTGAGCTCTTATTAGCAGGCAATTCAGAAGAAGTTTTTGTTTCCTTTAAATCGTTCGATGAAAAAACCGGTGATGCAACTAGTCATATTGGGAAATTGATCAAAGGAAAAAGCGAAATTGAATCTATTTCAACGGGGTTTCCAGCAAAATTTATCAATAGAATGCTCATTCAGAAAAATGGACAAATTTTTATTGTAACTTTTAACGAGGAAAATAAAACAAAACAGTTAAAGATAGTCCCGTTTGAAACAAGCTTTTCTTCTCGAATATCTGAAGGGTAAAATTAACAATTATTTGAATAATTAAAATCTCTCAAATATCTGGCCATAAGCGTTAGAATTTGAGAGATTTTTTTTGGACTTATCTTTCTGTTTTTATCCAAACAAAATGGTTTGCAAGAGTTTGCCTCTTGCCCAAATTTTTAGAGTTTCCAGTCTAAATTTCTGAAACAAGATTTCGACTTAAAACAAGGCGATTTAGGGAAAACTCTTCATCGTTTTTGCTGTTTGTGGAGACTTTTAACTCCACCCACATGCCTTCTTTTCTGGTTTTTTCTTTGGTTAAAAGGAATTCAAGGTGCCTAAAGCGAATCTTCAGATTTAGATCTCGTCCAAAAATGTGGTTTTTCTTTCCTGAAGATGGCGAATCTTCTTTTCTTTCAAGGCCATTTGGAAGGAGATTGTAAATTATAGTGCTGGTTGTTCCATCTTCATTCTGTAATTCCCATCTGGCAGCTGTTTCAGTTGTTTCAATTGTCGGGTCCATAATTTTTGTGGCTCTAAGAATGTCATTCTCAATTTGTGCCATGATAACTGCAGCGCTATTCATATTTGTTAAATGAGCCATTCCCTTGTTAGAACCTTTTAAACCGCCTGCAAAAAGGTTCATCACAATAGTAAGAATAATGCTTAATAAAAGAGCTCCAATACAGACCTCTATCAATGTAACTCCACATTTACATGTTTTAGGCTGATTATGCATCTTTGCTCCTGGAAATCAGACCAACCATTTCGCAAGTTCGTTCTTCCTTTTGATTTTCTTCCCACTTTATTGTCGCTTTAATAAGCTTGTAAGAGTATTTCCAATTTGAAGGGGAGATTTCTTCAACGGAGTAAGTCCTTTTAAATCTTGGCTCCATTGTCATTTTTAAATCTTCTCCGGCTGAACTAATGGTTAACTGATTTGCCTCTTTGTTATTGCAAGTTTTAAGGAAGCTATCTTCATAGGTTAAAGTTGATGCGTAAGCAAGTAGATTTGCGGCGTAATGTTGAGCCAAAATATCATTTTTATTTTTAACAGATCCTGAATTACTCATTGTAAGCATTGAAAAAAGTGGAACCATGATTAAGCCTATTATCAAAATTGCGAGAGCAATTTCTACAAATGAAAATCCAGATAGATTTGCTTTTCTAAAATTTCTCATTATTCTAGTAACCTTGGATTGGTGTTGATTCCAAACATTAACAGATTTTTTTCTGAGGTCTCTTCTGAGCTTGCGTTTGGATGAGCGGCAAGTTGTGTGAAATAGTCTATTTGTGGTCCCCGTGCGGCGTAGAATTTGAGTGAGTTTTTTGCCATTCGGCGCATTAGAATATTTCCCTTGATGGATAGTGTGGGAGAGTTTAGGTTTCCAGGAAACTTAACTTGTCCTGAGTTTTGTCCATCTGCAACAAGAGAAACATTCAAACTTCCTCCAAGACTGGAATTAACTATTATATCCCCATCTAAAGTAACTAGAGTCAGCAAGCACTTGTCGGATGACGATTTTATCTGAGCTTTTATCTCAATGTTTCCTTTCTCCAAAACTATTCCGCCGTGGCTTTTCAGGTTTATTGGCTTATCAATGACAATCTTTTCCGGGCTTTTTACATATAGCCATCCATTGATGTCTAAATTACTTTTATTTAAATATCCCGATTGTTTCAGGCGATCTGTTAGTTTTTCGTTTTTGGCTAGCGTAATTGTTTTTAAGGTTCTTTTACCTGGAACCCCCATTCTTTCCAAAACTTTACTCATGCTATCCAGGCTGGTAATATCTGTAAAAACCTGTGAGTAAGGGGCTGGGATTTTATCTGAAATGCCTTTGCTTACAGCTTCGCCCGTTATAAAGTCGTATAAGGGATCGGTTTTTGCTACCAGACCTGATTGTATCGGCTTGGGATTCTTGTGGTTGCTTAGGATATAGGCTATCGCTCTATTATATGGCACTTCTAATAGACAGCTGGCATACTTTTGGTTATAAGTGCTTAGTGGGATGTTTCCAACCACACTTTTGAAATAACCAATGTCAAAATCTTCGCTTCCGCCTGAACATATATCAGTAAAGCGGTCCTGGCTGCTAACATAGGGGAGGGGACCAAAAAAATCATTTCCTTCTTTAAAAGCTTTTGCACAAAGTGTTTTTGAATATATATTGCCAAAAACCAGAGTAGGAGAACGGCACAGGTCTGTTCCGAAAAGACGGAAGATCGAATTTTTACGCGAGTCACTATCAAAGCCGTCTTTAATCATTTCCCACCAGTATTTTGCAGAATCATCGCTGGTGTCGTCGCAGAGCCCAGTTTCCCAATTTAAAATAGCCATGTTGTTGATAAATCCGGCGGTGTAAAGCCCGTCTCCACGTCCTTCCGCCATGAGATGAAAGCCTTCGCCATATTTCCCGGCAATATTCCATCCTCGGCAGTTACCTAGGACAAGTCGCCCTCCGCCCAGGTAAATTAGACCCACAGAAGATTCCAATAGTTCAGAAAAACGTCTGGGGATTTTTCCGGAATCAAGATTGCCATTGTTTAAGACCCACGGGCGATATAAGGAGCCTTTTAAATTTCCATACATATCCGTTGTTACCTGGTTAAAACGATCTTGAGACTCACCGGCTACCGCATCTTGAACATATAGGCAAAACCTGGATAATACAGGGATAAGATTCGCTGAGACATTCAAATTCAGGTAATAGAGATATTCTTCAGTGACTTTTTCTCCGGTTCCAGGCATTTTGTATGAGACAGTCACTGGAAGTAAGAGTTTGCCTGATTTTTCACGAGGATATGCTTTTAGAAAAGTTTCAAACTTATCTTTTTTTAGTAGCCAGCTAACTTTAAAATCTGTGTCTATAAGGCTTGAGTTGGCTTTAATTAGCTTTTGAATCAGTAATTGAATAGCGGGCTCAAATTTGATTTGTTCAGTTTTTTCTGCTGACATTTCAGAAATTGGTAAAGCAAGTTGCGTGCAAAGTAACCCTGATGGCTTTTTTAGCTCGGTTTCCCGAATTTGATGAGCCGCCAGGGTTGCTATTGCTGAAGAGAATTCTCTTGCAAGAAAACTGCTATTCAATTTTCCTGTGCTATGTCGGCGGGATGTTGAGTATTTCAAAAAGCCGCCGAACAATATAAACAGAGCAACAACCATTGCTCCGACAAGAAAAATTGCGCTACCACTCCTGCTTCTAGTCAGGGAAGCTGGTTTCATTACATATTATTACCTGGTGTTAGGATCAACAACTGAAAGAGTTGGTAAAAAGCGTTTTGTTGCATTTTTTTCTGCTTCAGGGTCGTCATATTCGTTGAACTCAGTTATTTTTACGTATGAGCTATGAACAAAAACTCCTGTGCGACCATCAACGTTAACTTTATACCAGCTTCCGCTTACATCAGTGATTTCAACTATGGTTCCTGCCGGAACCGTTTGAAGTATTTGATAGGAAAGGCCAGGCCCCGTTCTAACGTTCAGGGCGCTGGCTGTTGTTTCACCTTTTGAAGGGATTTTGTATGCCCATGCTGCGGTTGCTAAAAGCATTATTGTCAAAATCAGGAAAAGACTTTTTTTCATTCCAGATTCCTTTATGGAAGTTTCATTTTTTCGATTTTGAACTCACCGGCTGGGGCTTTTCCAAAATCTCCTACGCCAATGTATATTTCAGAACCTGTTTGTGCAATGTATCTATTCATGGCATACGGGAGTGAGAGGTCTTTTTCACTTTTTAATTTGCCGTCAAATCCAACTCTGGCAATTTTCATTACCTGATTGCCTTTTTTTTCTTTGGCAAAAGTCATTACAAACTCTTGTTTGCCTTCATCGACCCACCAGAGTTCAGCATTGAAGTGATTTTCAAGTTCCAATTCTTTTTCAAAGACAACCTTGTTTTTGCTGTCAACAGCAACCAGATAGGAAGAATTGCTTTCTGAAGCATAGCATAGACGGTACAATAATTCTCCATACTCTAAAGAATTAGAAACTCCCATTCCGGACCATTCCCAGTTGATTACGTGGAGAAGGTTTTTATTTTGATCAAAAACCAGGATAGCTTTTGCTCCCTTGTCAGCAACAAAAATAGAGCCATTTGGGCTTGTTTCTATTCTGAAAGGTTGAATAAAATCATCACACGATAGGCGGTCGCAAATTTTTCCTTTGAGATCAACTTTGATGAGGGAGTTTGTCAAAGCTTCTATAATCCAGAAAGCTGAAAGATTTCCCTGAGCATCAACAGCTGGTGCGAAGTCGTCAAATAACATTTCTGATGGGGTGGCTGTTAGAACCAATTCAGCTAACTTGGAAGCATCTTTGTTGGTTTTGATGATCTTTCCCCCGACGCTATCCAAAATATAAAAATATCCATCAATAACTCTAAATGAAAGGGGGCCTAGTGGTAGCGGCTCTTGAAGTTCAGGATGGTTATTGTGGTTAATAAACGCAACCTGTCCTTTTTCATTTCCAAATTTAAATGCAGCATCGGCAAGTGCCATAGAAGTTAGTGAAACCATTATTATTACTATAATAGAAAACCTGATGTTTGATTTAATCATTGTTTTTAAGCCTCAAGCTTTTCTTAGTACTTTACATACTGGCATATAGGTTGCAGAATGCAAACTTGGTCTGCGCCTGGTGGAAGAGTTACTCATTGCTTGAGCGGTGTTTCCACTGGTCATGATAATTCCAATATGGGTGTCAGCATCGTTTCTCCCATCACGATTTCGGTCGTAAGTTGACCAGGTTATAACGTCACCAGCCTGATATGGTGGAACTTTAACCTGTTTCCACCCAAGACTTTTCAATTTAGGTATGGTTGCTAAAACACCCAGCTGAATTCCGGTGTTTACGCCAGCAGCTTTAAGGGCAGTGGTTACAACCTGGGCACAGCCAAGAGCGCCTCCTCGGGTTGCTGCTGCATAAGGAAATGAGCCGCTTGTCTTGTATTTGTTTACCAGGTTTTGAGCAGCTGCTACTACTTTCTGCTGTACACTGCCTTTGGCTGGAACTGTTACGAGTGGAGAGCCGGAACTGCTTGCATTGCCTTTGCTTGAAGAAACATATCTTGAATGAACATAGGCTGTTTTGCCATTGTGTGAAATCTTATACCAGACGCCTTCTTTGCCAATTATCTTAACCTTGTTGTTATTGTAAAGGCTGCCGATTATTGTTCCCCAAGGTCCTGTTCTCACATTTAGGGAAGTGCTGACTCTAACAAATCCACTTTCTGGAATACTTGCATTAGAGCTCGAACCCTCGTATTTTTTTGCTTGTGATTGGCTCGATCCTGCAGTATTAGAAGAACCTGAGTCCGAATCGTGCTCACTTAGCGTGCGATTAAAATCCATCGCCAGTAGTGACCCTGAAAATAAAATAAGAAAAAAACAAGACAAAACTTTATTATATCTACGCATCTAACCCCTCCTGAAAACTTTTTTTTAGTTTCGATATTTTATAATACGCTATCAAAAGAAAGAAGTTTTTGATTAATTGTTTCTTTTTTTGGATGACTTAGACAAGTTTTTTTAAGAATTGAACGAAAAGGGCTCCTAAATAAAAGAATAAGACTGTAAAGCGAGCTAAAAAGTTTTGTGTGCAAAAGGCCAGTTAATTTGGAATCCAGTTTACAAGAAATAGTTAGAAAAAAAGCAAAAGATGCCGGGATAAAAAGAGAATTTGGAGAGATGTGGTCAGGCTTATTTTGTATGTTATAATTTCAGAGTATTATTGAAGAAAGAAAGAGGATTTTTTAAGGGTTGAGTATCTGTTTATGCCTCAGGAAATGGTAATTCTTACTCCAGAAAATGCAGAAATCAGAGTGCCGTTAGCGGGCATGTTTACTCGTGCTGCTGCATTTTCGTATGACTTATGTATGATTTTTGTGGGGCTTATTTTAATTTTGGTTGGTGCCTGGAGTGGATTATTCATACCTGTTTTAGGCTCGGTCATGAGGCTTACTGGCGGAGCCTTATTTGGAGTTTTTCAGATTGTTGCGATGATTTGGATTTTTGGATATTTTCCCTTTTTTGAATTGGTGAAAGATGGGAGAACTCCAGGCAAAAAAGCTTTTGGATTGAGAGTTGTTACTGTTTCCGGGCAAAAACTAAAGCTTTTTAATGCTATTTTGAGGAATTTTTTAAGAATTGCGGATTTTTTTCCATTTTTATTTTTTGCTGGCATGTTCACTACTCTTGTTACTGATAGGCACCAGCGAATTGGCGATTTGATTGCCGGAACAATCGTTATAAAAGAAGACCTGGATTAGCTATGGAAAATTTACACACAAAGAGCCAGTTTGAAGTTTGCCTTGATAACATTGAGAGCGCTGATCCTTTTAAGAGAAGGTATGGTGTTGCACTTCTTGAAAAGGTTGGGGGGAGTAAGGCTCTGCAGGTTGCTGGTGCCCTGATAAACGATTCTGATCCCGTTGTGTCTTCAAGTGCCAAAAGGATTTGTGCTGGTTTAAAAAAGTCCGGGTTGATGCTGCGAAATTTTTCGCAAAATTTACCATTAGCAGAAAAGCAGGTTGTAAGAGGCACCAGACAAATTCTGGATGAAGTGGTTTTTATTGCTAAGCGGAATTTGAACGAGTTAATGGTTAGTTCTTTTGCTATTTCTATTCCAAAGTTAGTAGTTGTTTCAATTATTTTTGCGTGGCCATACCTTGGAGACATTGTTTCTGATCTATTTTCTTTAGAGGTTTTTGCTCTGATGATATTCGTTCACCAGATATTTTGGAAACCATTTGCCTGGATTGGTGTTAGCAGAGCTTTTTTAAGGGGATACCCCGAAAGGACTACCAGACGCATTTCGAAGGCTCTTGATGATTGGTCCGCCTACAGCAGGTTGCTCCAACAGAACTTAAGCAATGCTTTTATTTTTTCAATGACTCTGGTGGCAACTTTATACTTTTATAATAAAAATCAACTTGGTGACTTTCCTCACCTCATGATTCTCGTCATTTGGTTTGGTTGGTGGAGTTTAAGTATTAATTATATCCCCGTCTCAATTTTGAAAATGGAAAACAATGGATTTATTGATTCTATCAATTTGAGATTTAAAAACTTCTTCCCTCTATCCAGAATCTCAATAGCCTTTGTAGCTGTTCTTGCTATACTTTATTCAATTGTTTTTGGCAGCTCCGTTGCCTCTTTAAGCGCATTAGGAGTTTCTCTAAAGTCCAGGCCTATAGATGTTAATAATAACTTTGGCAAACTGGTGATTGCCTTATGGATTACCGCTGACTGTTTCATAGAGCCTTTTATTATCTGTTTCAGACTTCTTTTGACCAAGCTTTTTATCGAGGGAAAAAGAGAATGAGAATCTGGACATTTATTTTATTAACTTTTATTGCTTCAGTTCTTAATGCTGAAACAATTGATTATCAGGAGTTTTCTAAGCAAATTGATCAGATTGAGAATCATTTCAATTTGGCTTCAAGGAAAAATTTTATTCTGGATGATGAAGCTGCTGATAGCCTTATGAAGCTGTCTGGAGTTACTGAAGTTAAGGCTGTAAAGCAAAATTATGTTTTGAATTTAAGCTGGATAGGAAATGTTTCTTCCCAGATTAAATCCGAAGACGATTTAAATAAGCGAAAATTAATTTATACAAATCTGGTTGATACATTAGTTGGATTCCGCACTGAATTAACATTTGAAAGTGAGAATGAAGGGGCTACGAGAAAAGAGATGGAAGATGCTCTTGAAAGAGCAATGAAGAAAACCATGCCGATTATTTTGTCTCGCGGTGCAAGTATTGATGAGTCTATTGAGTGGAGCGGCGAGGGGGCATGCGTTATGGAAGGTTCCGGAGATGGAATCAGCGTAATTAATGCTCAAAATGCAAACAGCGGGTATTCTGGTTATCGTAGGAGCAATGGGGTAAGAGGCTTTGCCAGCGGCGGAAGCTCAGGAAGCTATGGAAGTTATAGCGGAAAGTCTTTTTCAAAAGTTAATGGTTCGAATTCTTCTTCTTCTTCTTCCAGGCATTTCTCAAACAATTCTTTTAGTAAGCAGCCAGTAAAAAATACTGGGCACTTTAGCTCACAAAATACTTCCTACCATAAGGCGCCGCAAAATAATAGTTCAAATAGCTCTCGATCATCACCATCTGGAAGTAATTTTAAGCCGTCAAACTCTGGCTCACGCAAAACTAAACCGCCCACACCAACGCCAACGCCCAGGAAAGTTCCACCTCCACCAAAACCTAAAACAAACTCATCTATAACCTTAATTTACTGGCTGGTTGGAATTGTTTTTGTAATTGGACTCTTTTCGCTGTTGTTCTTTATTTACAAAAAGCTCCAGGAAAAAATTCTTAATGAAGAGGTTTCACTGGAAAAAGAAGAAAGTCAGTTAGCTACAGAAAGAATGAAGACTGAAACCATATATGATATGGCTGTTAAGGCCGCAGAAGCTGGAAACTATGAAGAGGCTATAAGGCTTTTAACGGTAGGCTCTCTCCTGTTGCTTGAAAAACAGCAGATTGTAGATTTTAAAGACAGTCTTACCAATGGTGAATACTTACATGAATTGCTCGCCGAGAGGAAGCGACACGAGCTTTTTAAAAAGCCTTTATCTATATTTGATCGAATTATTTACGGATTTGCAAAAACTGAAAAAAGCGACTACGAACTTTTCAAAAGCTTTTATCTGGAGTTGGAGAAGCTTGAGGGATGAATAATAGAAGAACCTTAAATCTAGCTCGAGGATATGCAATTTTCTTTTTATGTCTATTTGTGTTCACTATGTGGGGGATAAACCTGTTCTCTGTCTCTCAGGTAGAGGTTGAATTTAATGATATTGAATCAGACCCTAAAGAGCTTGTCGCGATCGGTGGAACCAGATCTTATACTTTTAAGCCAAAGCCGTTTTTGTATTACTACTTTAAGGAATTGGGCTATGATCTGAAATTTGTAAAGTCTTCACCTGTTGATCCTCAGGGGTTGTTAATGATTATAACTCCACCTGAAAACCTCGGACCTGATAGGCTGCGAGAAGTTTTTAGATGGGTTCGCCGAGGTGGAAAGCTTATTTTTCTTTCACCGAAGTATCACAGGATTGATCAAGTTGCTGGAATTAGCCGGGAAAAGGGCGATAATCATGGCGCAAAAAGTATCGAGCTAAAACTTCCCTGGCTATATGGGGCGGAAAGAATAAGTCAGTCACAATCTGAAATGTCGCGTAGGCCGATTGGGAGTTTATATTCTCTTTTTGACGAGGAAAGAGTTGGAATGCCTGTCTTTTTCACTCATCGTGGAGATGGTGTGTTTATAATGATTTCCCATCCTGATCTATTAAACGGAAGAGGACTTAAAAGATATGATAATCTTCCGTTTTTAACTCGTATTGTTGAGCGCTTTTCAAGCAATTACAAAATCTATATCTATGATAGCCAGCCAGAAGCCAAAATTAGTGTCAGGGGCAGAATTATGGCTGAGAAGCAAAAGAGCTTTACAAGCAAAAAACGAACAGATGACCTGACATTATGGGGATTGCTAAAAGCTAATCCTATCAGCTGGGTTCTTGTCCAGATGGCTTTTGCTTTAGGTGTGTTTTTCCTGTCGACCGGGAGGAGATTTGGTGCTGCTATTCCTTTCAAGGATGGGGAACAGGATGGAGCTTCTTTTATTAATAATCTTGGAAAAATGCTTGCGGATAAAGGTGCAAGTTCTTACGCATTAGAAGGAATCTATTCAGATTTTATGGTGGCGGCCAGAAAGCGTTTTAATTTGGATTCTTCAGCAGATTTCAAAGCCTTAACGAATGCCATTGGGCTCTCTCATCCACAAATTGCGCAATCTCTGTTAATGATAGAAGCTGATTGCTACAAGATCTTAAACGAAAAAAATAAATCACAAAAATCACTATTAAGGGTAGTTAAAACCCTGGAACTGGCTAGAAAGGAATTAAAACTCTATGATTGATCCGAACAGAGTAAAAGAGATTTTTGAAGGTCTTCGTAAGGAGATCGGAAAAGTTATTGTCGGGCAAGAAGAAGCTATTGATCTCATGCTCGCTGCTTTATTGGTAAAAGGGCATGTTTTGCTTGAAGGGGTTCCTGGAACTGCCAAAACTCTTACCGTTAAAACAGTTGCAGAAATTATTGGTGCCGGTTTCCGTAGAATTCAGATGACCCCCGACTTAATGCCATCGGATGTGCTTGGGACAACCATATTTGATGCTAAGTCAGGCACTTTTCATGTTCATAAGGGGCCAATATTTAGTGATTTGGTTCTCGTTGATGAAATTAATCGTGCGCCCGCCAAAACCCAATCTGCTCTTCTTGAGTGCATGGAAGAGCATCAGGTTACGATCGAGGGCCAAAAGTTTTCTTTGTCTTCTATTTTTACTGTTATGGCCACTCAAAATCCGCTTGAATATGAAGGAACCTATCCTTTGCCTGAGGCACAATTAGACAGGTTTTTGTTCAAAATTATTCTGGATTACCCTTCAGAAGATGCAGAGAGAGAAATTCTAACTAAATTCGAATCTGGTTTTAGATCAGATGCTATTGAATCTGTTGGGCTTGAGCACATAGCTACTGTGGAAGAAATCCAGCAATGCCGTGAAATTTTAAAAAATATTCAGACTAAAGATGCTGTGCGGGATTATGTTGCAGAGATAGTAAGAGCTACCAGAACCTGGTCTGACATTCAGATTGGTGGCGGAATCAGAGCGAGCATTGGTTTGCTTCTGGCTTCAAAGGCTGCTGCATTAATGAATGGCAGAGCGTTTGTTACTCCAGACGATGTGAAAATGATGGTTTTTCCGGTGTTGCGCCATCGTATTATTCTAAGACCAGAAGCCGAGATTGAAGGCATTACCCCAGATGATGCCTTAGAGGCTATTTTAAGTCGTATAAAGGTGCCCAGGTGAATTTAAAAAAGAAGGAAAAACCAGTTCTGGAGGGAACTATTCTCTTCGTGGGCTGTATTCTTGCCATTATTTCTCCATTCATCATTGTCCCCATTGCATTGTCTATTGCGGTGAGCGGTATGGTATTGGATAAATTTATCAGTAAAAATGCCAGGATTCCTTCAATCCCAGATTTGTTTCGTCAGGGAAAGGTTGTTGTTACTACCAGAGTTGTTTTGCTTTTATTGCTGGGCACTTTGCCTTTGATGATTTCCTCAAGTCATCAACAGGCGGTTGCTATTTTTGTTTTGTACAACATCTTTGTTTTTGGTTTGATCATTCTGGATGTAGTTCTCTCTCCAAAGCCAGAAAACCTTACTGTTTCGAGAAAAGTGTCAGGGAAACTATCTATTGGGCGTGAAAATGCTGTTGAATTAATCATTACGAATCAATCTTACCGGCCTATAGAAATTGAATTTTTGGATGAATTTCCGGAAGAATTTTCTGGGAACGGCAAAAATATAGAATTAAAGTTAGATCGACGAACAAGCGCGACAATTAACTATAAGGTCGTTCCCCCTCGTAGAGGGTGCTACTTTTTTAACAGCACTATTATCAGGTTCAGAGGCCTTTTAGAGCTTGTTGTTTTTCAGGAAGCCTATGGAACTCCTTCCAGGGTTGAAGTTTACCCTGATATATCAAGTATTTCGCGTTTTGATTTGATGATGAAAAGAAGCCATCTTATAGAAACCGGATTGATTTCTGAAAGGAGAAGAGGCAGCGGAACAAACTTTGAAAGCCTTAGAGAATATGTGCGAGGAGATGAATTTAGAAAGATAGATTGGAAAGCCAGCGCACGAAAAAACAAGCTTATCTCGCGAGAATTTCAATCTGAAGTTAATCAATCTGTTATGGTTCTTGTTGATTGTAGCAGGGCAATGGCGTCTAAGGTTGATGAGATTACCATGCTGGATCATTCAGTTAACGGAGCTTTATTACTTGGCCATCAAGTATTGAAAAAGGGCGATAAAATAGGACTTCTGACTTTTTCAGAGGGCCCGCACGCCTTACTATTACCGAATAGAGGAAAGAATCATTTTTTCTCTTTTTTAAGGCATCTGTATTCAATTGAAGCCAATAGGGTTGAAGCCGATTTTCATTCTGCGGTGGATCTTTTGACAAAATCAAAGTTGAAAAGATCTTTGATCATGATAATTACCGATCTCACATCTGGTACTAGCGTGGAAAAAATAATGGAAGCTGTTCCAAAGCTTAGCCGAAAGCATCTTCCGGTAATTATTTCGGTGATTGACCCTGCCCTAAAAGAAGCGGCTAACTCTGTTCCTGAAACGTCCGCGGAGGTATACAGAAAAGTTGTAGCCAGGAATCTGATTGCAAGAATTCAGGAGCTGAGAGAAAAAATTGAAAAAGTTGGGGTTGCAACACTTTTGATTACGCCAAAAGAGCTTAATTCAAGCTTGTTGTCACAGTATTTGAAAGTAAAGTTAAGATCCAGACTTTAGTAATGCCTTATTTGAAAATGCAAAAAAGGCTATTATTGTTACCAACGAAATTCCAGAAAAAACAAACTTGAAAATCTCTGGCAATTTTGCGGGAGTGATGTAGGCTTCTATTAATGCTGCGAGCACGAGAAGGGGAATTACGCCGACCACCATCTTTATTGAATCTTCTCCTTCTCTTACCAGGGCGTCTTTTCGATGAAACTTGCCTGGATTTATTAATGCATATCCGATTATCATGCCAGCGGCTCCACAAATGAAAATACAGGTAAGCTCCAGAAAGCCATGAGGTAAAATCAGCGACCAGAAGAAGCTTGCCAATCCGCCTTCTTGATACAAAGATGCAAGACCGCCTAACAATAAACCGTTAAAAATTAGAATAAATATTGTTCCAATTCCAAGAAATATACCTGTTGCAAAGGCTTTAATAGATACTCGAATGTTGTTGGTCATGATAAAACTGGAAATGCCAAAATTAGATTCTGATGAGCTTATTCGGGGCTTTTCCGGATCAATATGTTTTATAGATTGTTGATAAACTGATTGGGCTTCGGGCGAGATAACCAGATCTATCAGTTTTGATTTTTCATTAATACATAAGAAGCCAATTAGCGCTGAAACCAAAAATATTAAAGTGCTGGCGATAACGAAATGAATTCGTTTTCTGACAATAGCTGGAAAATCAAAAAGAAAGAAAACTAATAAGTCCATTATTCCCATGGCTTTTCCCTGATAAATTAAGCCGTAAGCTCTTAAGGCAAGTTTGTTTATTTTTTGCCTGGTTTCAGGGTCCTCTTTGCAAGAGCTTAGCTTGTTCAAATCAGAGATTAGTTCTGTGTAAAGGGCGCCAAGTCTTAAAATGTCAAAGGAACTTGTTTTTTGGGGATAGTTTTCGAACCGATCTATTAGTGCTTCGGTTTCACGCCATCTTTTTTGTTTGGTTTCATCTAAATCCATAGTTTTAGCGATCACTTTCTACTGTTCCGTGGACGGAACAAGAAATAACTCCATCTCCATTTAAGTCACCTATGGTTCCATACTTTCCTTTTTCTGGACATTCAGGTTTACTTCTTAGATACTTGCCCTCAATTAGCACTGAAATAAAGTCTTCGTCAAGAGTTGACTGCGTTTCTGTGTGGTCCATGTTATACATTTCTGTCGCACCCAGCAAAACTCTCATATTTGCGTAACAGGCTTTTTCCCTTGCCATCGGTCGAGAGCCTCTTATGCTAGCACCTGGAAGAGCAATTGCGGCCAAAATTAATACAATTCCTATAACAATAAAAAATTCAATAATACTAAACCGTTTTCCGCTTTGTGGAGCCTGACTGTAATCGAAAACTAAAATTTGATCAGCCTCATTGGCAGAAGGATCAATCTGAAATCCGCATCCTCTGCAAAACCTGCTTTCCTCATTATTAGAAAAACCGCATGATGGACAAAGCAGCTCATTATCCATTAAAAAGAAGTCCTCCAGCCAGCAAAAGTCATGTTTTTTGAATTATATCATTTTGCAGGATTTTTTAAAGCTCTGGTAATTTCGCATCTTACTGGCAATTTTCAAAAAAGTAACGAAAAGCGCTAATTACAGATCTGGAGCTTTGTTTTCAAGTCCCAAATCTGACGGGATTATGCTGTATATATGATGATCAACCCAGTTGTCATTTTCATATATAAAGCTCCGTCTTACTCCCTCATAAATAAATCCCAATTTTTCTACCAGCGAAATTGATGGCTGATTATCCAAGTTTATCGCAGCCTCAATTCGGTGATAGCTCAGAAGGTTGAATGATAGCAATAAGGCTTCTTTTACCGCTGCGCTTGCAAAGCCTCTTCGCCAGAACTGATTATGAATAGTATAGCCAATATTTGCCCACTGATTGTCACCCCGCAGGATAGTTGCAACATCAATTATACCAACATGCTGACCTGTTTTTGAGCAAAATACTCCCCAAACATAAATTTGATCATTTTGGGCATACGAGCGGTATCGTTTGAGTCTTATCAGATAGGCTGTTTTGGTTAATTTCTCTGGTGGAAGGGGTTCTGGATCATATTTGTGCTGAGGTGGAAGCTCATTTAGGTAGCCTGCTCTCCAGTTTTCAAAATCATCCTCCATTAGCGGGCGAAGGGTAACTAATTGGTTTTTTACGCTTAGATTCATTGCATTTATGGTCATCTTTTTTTTGCGATAACTGTGAAAATGTGCCAGTTTTTATTAATTCCGCTGGCTGTTGCTCCCAGCTCATTTCTTTCAGCAAGCGTAATAATTTCAAAATTTTGTAGTAACTCCTCTACTTCATCCTTGTAGTGGTAATTGAGTGGATTGTCTGAGTTTTTTGCCCAGGTGTCTTCTGGACCCATGAAATTGCCACAGAAGTAACCTCCCGGCTGTATGCATGCTTGAATTTTATTCCAGATAATTGGGAACTCGGTTTTATCGGTAAAGAAAAGGCAAAAACTGGCATTTAGTAAATCACAGGGCGGATAATGAAAGTCGGAAAAATTAGAAGTATAACATCGGAGCTTTTCTCGAAATTCATCAGAGATCCTTTTTTCAAGATATGAGATTGCTGCGGCTTCCTGGTCAAAGGCAAACACCTCAAAACCGCTTTTTAGAAGAAGACTGGTATCTCTTCCTGCTCCACATCCACAATCTATGGCTACCTTTGTGTTAGCATTGTTAAGCAACTCAATGGTTGATACTAAATGCTTGTGAGGTGGCTGGGAAAAAGTTGTTTCATAATATTCTTCCCACTTATTTTCCGTCATTTTTTGCTTAATCCTTTTTCAGTAAATTATCCGCAAGCTTTTCTATTTGTGCAAATAATTCCGGGCGCTTCTTTACTTCACCAGACTCCATTAGCTCGCAGCCTCTAACAATGTGAAACTCTTCATATTCAAAAAGATTTGCTAGTTGAGAGTATTTTTCGGGAATTTCTTTAAAAACTTCTTCACTCGCCCCCTGGGTGAAAATAAAAATCACTTTTTTTCCTTTTGGCAGCCTGCATTTATCTGGGCCAGTCATAAATTGAGGGGTTAAATGAGAGAAGGTGCGATCGATAAACAGTTTAAACTGTCCAGTAACATCGTAGAAGTAGTTTGGGGTAGCCATAACGATAATGTCGGACTTATGCATTTCTTCCAGAGTTTCGGTAAGATCATCTTTAATTACGCATTTTTCAGATTTACTTTTACATGCCCCGCAGGCTTTACAACCTTTGTAAGACATTTTTTCAAGGTGAAAGGATTTAACCTTTGCTCCAGCCTTTTCTGCTTTTTCAAGAAAAGCTTTCGCAAGTAAACTGCTGTTGCCATTTTTTTGTGGACTTCCAAGGACCGCCATTACTCTCATTTTTATTCTCCCAACAATCTGGATAAAATTTGGTCACCGATTGGTGACTTGTTTCTTGATAAACTACAGGGAATCATTTTTTCTTAGGGTATTTATGCTTAATACGATAAAGATAGCCAGAAAAACCCAGGAAATTGTAAATGGTCCCATTCGCTCTAAAATTTCTGGTTTTACGTAGCCAGATAAGTAGATTCGGTGGTAAATAACAGCGTTCAATCCTAAAATAGAAAGAAAAAGAATGCGCAAAGAATTTATTTCATTAAACAACCATTTTAAAATTGAAACTGCGATGTATAGGCCTACTGCGGTAATGGTCTGAAAGATAAATGACATAATTGCTAACCCTAGATGAGGGAAGATGCCTCCCATATCAAACTCCAGACCGTTACCATTTACAATCAGATAGGGTGACATTCCCAGGAAAATGTAAGGACTGTGCAAGGTTAGTAGAATTGCAAGAAATGTATAGGAAAATAATCCAAAGCCCCAGTTTCTGGTTTTTTTCTTTTTCCCCAGAGCCTTTTTTATGGACATTTTTTGTTCTTCAGTAAGAGGAACTTCTGTTTTTTCTTCGACCTGCTCTTCATAAAGAGTCATTTGGTTCATTTCCTTTTCTATTGTGATCAAATGGGTTGAATATTAAAAATTATGATGATTCGCCAAGATTTTCCTCAAGAGTTTTTCTAAGCTTCTCAAGCGGGAAACCTTCTTTTTCAATGTGGCAAGGAATTATGTAATAAAGGCGTGGGGCAAGATATGCTATTAGAAGCTGCTCAGATTCCTTCCAATAAATTAAAGAATCCCATTTTACAAGGGCTTGAGCGTTTTCTGTTTTGAAAAATAACCCATTTTCCTGAAAAGTTAAACTCACGGGTTCTTGAATAGCTTTATAGCTTCTATATTGGGATCTGGCGATGAATGGAACCAGAAAAAGTCTTAATGGTATTAGAGCTATAAGACCTCCTACAAAACCGCCTTGCGCTATGCCTCGGAGAGATATGTCATTGGTGTAAAAGCTGGCAAGCCCCAGAAGAGTAAAAACAACTATAAAAAAAAGTTTCATTTTAGAAGAAAGTCGTGCATGTAGCTTGGAGGCAGCAACATATTCTATTTGAGAAATTTGAAATTCAACGCTTTTAGCTTCATTTGTCTGCAAATCAATTCTCCAGAAGAGTTAATGAATAATGTTGTGCTATTTTTTACAATTATACAGGATTCAAAAATGACTCTGGAAAACTTTTTTAGTTATTTTTGTCTAAAAAAATCGTATTTTCCGCTGAAGAGAAAAGTTAGGGTTACAAAATTACTTTTTTTGGTTAATATAGATGGCATAATGGTTTTAGGTAACAACTTCATTAAATGGTTAAGTAGAATACAAGTTTCTAAAGGGCTTTGGGTTCTGCTTCTGCAATAGGAATTCCATTTCCCGGAGTTGAAATAGTCATGGAAATTGATACATTCTAAATGAATAGCAGTTTTTGAAGAAGGCAAGTAGTTGAAGAAAAAATACGAAAAACCTAAATTAAGCAGTTTGAATATCCCAATTGTTAAAGCTCAGGGCTTTGAGGTTTTGGGAGTTTGCTCTAATGGCAATCTTGTGGGAGATGGCTCAGGAACTTGCATCGCAGGAGAGTTGCCTAATTCTTATTTGGGAAACTGTAGTCCTGGTAGTGGTGATGCGGTAGCTGGCTCAAATTGCATTGGTGGAGGATTCGCCGGAACTGGTTGTTCTAGCGGAACTAGTGGCGCTGAATAGACTAGATGAAAAAGCTTATAAGAAAGCAATTCAAAAAGAAAAGAATTATAGTTTTGTAATTGCTGGTTGGAATATAGCTGTAAATAATTTTGGACCGGGCTTTCTTTTTGATAGGCAACTTACAACAAATTTTAAAGCGAAAGAAAGTTTTTCTAATCCAGATTGTTACTTATCTTTTTTTCAAACAAGTAAAAGTTTGCCAAATTTTGTTTGTTCTCCAATGGCTTTTGAAAAAAAAACTCAATTAATGAAATCTGCAGTGGTTGATTCGTTTGATGTTTCTAATGAATTAGACAATGATTGTTTCATTTCATATTCACTAAGTGCCCATGCTTTTTCGGCTAAAAACTCGGAGCTAAGAGTATTTTCCTATAAAACCGGAAACCCCTATCTTAAACTGTCAGTTCCCTTTATGGCCTTATTAGCTAATTATTCAGCATTGAATGATGGACTTTTGCTACATGGGGCAGGGGGGGAATTTAACGGCAAAGCTTTTGCAATTCTTGGTGTTCCAGATGCAGGAAAAAGCACTGCCATACAGTTAATTGAGCCGCAAAAATTGTTTTCAGATGATGTTCTCATTATGAGGGTTCAAGAGGGAAAAGCTATTTTGCATTCAACTCCTCTGGGAACCTTTTCAGATGGGGCCGGTTCAGCGCCATTAAAAGCGGTCTTTTATCCTGTGAAAAGCGATCATTTTGAGTTAAAAGAGCTTTCAAAGTTTGAAGCAATTCAGCGATTTTATCCAGCTCAGTCTGGATATTGGGACAAAGTTTTTAAACCAATTAGAAATGCTCAGTTTGAAAAAGTGTCCAGGCTATTTTCTTCTGTCAGAGCTTTTAAATTGCACTTTCAGAAAGACCGGATTGATGCTGAGCAGATAAAAGCCTGTTTGGACTGATTTCGTTTTTACTGCTTACTGGCGAACTACGCGGATTCCGTAGAAGTCATATTTCATTCCAGGATAAAAATACCTGCGGAAACCAATGTCAGAAGTAGTTAGTTTGTTAATCCAGCTTCCCCCGCGAACAACTTTATATGTTCCTGTGGTAGCGCCAACTGGGTCAGTTTCATCTCCAGATGAATAAGGGGCATACCAATCCCAGCACCACTCAGCAACGTTTCCGCTCATGTCATACAGACCAATTTCGTTGGGGAGTTTGGTTCCAACGGGGTGGGTTCCATAATCCGCGTCGCTCGGTAATAAACCATCTACTGCATTTTCAAAATACCATGCGTAGTCTTTCAGTTCGTTGCTGCCATCGCTTCCAGCAAATAGCTTGCTTGTGCTGTCTGATGCTCCCATACAGGCCCATTGCCACTCAGCTTCAGTGGGCAGACGATAGCCGTTTTTGCCTGTTCTGGTTACGGTTGCATTCGTTATTGGGTAGCCTGTTGCTGGAGTTCTCCCGGTAATAATGTATGCAGGCTCTAACCCTTCTGCGATGCTTAATTTATTACAAAACTCAATTGCATCATACCAGGTAACTTTTTCCACTGGTCTATTTGTATTTGTAGTGGCAACATTTGGAGCAACATTCCAACTCGGGTTTGGTGCACCGGTTATTGCCATGTATTGAGCCTGAGTAACTTCATATTGGCTCATTCGGAAAGAGGAAATAAAGCTTGTTTTGGTTGGATCGCCGTCTTTTTTAAAGGTGCCGCCAGTAACAACCTTTACAGGCCCAATGTTAGGTGAAACATAGTCTACAGGATTAGAGTCAATTACTGCAGTAACTTCAAAATTCTTACTGGTAGAATCTTCAGCTGTTACAAGATAATTTACAGGTGTGGTAAAGTTTTGAGGAATAGCAGGGTCTGGCGTAATTGTTGCGGCATCAATTTCAAAGTCCAGAGCTAAAGAAGTCAGGTCTGTTCCTTTTGGCATTACAGCATTAACTGTTCCTGCAGAGTTGTCAATGGTTAGTGATACTGGAGGAAGAAAGCTTGAAAAAGTTACTCCGGTAATTTCTTTGGTAGGATTTAGAGCAATAGTGGTTGTGACAGTGTAAATCTTAGTTGTTCCATTCTCTGCGGTCACAGTGTAGGTAACAGGTCCACTAAAGTCTTGCGCGACACCTGAAGCTGGTGAGATAGACGCACCAGTGTGAGAGATCGTTGGCGTTAGTGGATTTATGCTGCTTGTTCCGTAAGGGGCAGTTAAAGATATTGTGCCAGCAGTTTCGTTGATAACACCTGAAATCGCCAGACTACCTATAGTAAAGCTTGTGATTGCTTTCGCAGGGTTTAGTAATGTGGTAACTGTTACAACATAGTTTTGAGTTGAACCATCAGCAGCTGTTACCGTATATGTTACTGGACTTGAAAAATTGTTGTTAATGCTTGATGCAGGAGAAACGCTTGCACCTGTATGGACTATTGTTGGAGCAATGCTGGTTATGTTTGTGCCATAGGGAACAGTAAGAGAAATGGTTTTAGCACTTTCGTTTATTGTTCCAGTAACTACAGGAGATAGGCTATTGAAATTAAATGCAGTAATTTGTTTTTCAGGACTGGCCTGAACAGTTACTGTGACAGTGTAATTTTGAGTAGAGGCATCAGCAGCTGTTACCGTATATATTACTGGACTTGAAAAATTACTGTTAATGCCTGATGCAGGAGAAACGCTTGCGCCTGTATGGACTATTGTTGGAGCAATGCTGGTTATGTTTGTGCCATAGGGAACAGTAAGAGAAATCGTTTTGGCACTTTCGTTTATTGTTCCGATTACGGCAGGGGATAAGCTGTTAAAATTAAATGTTGTGATTGCTTTCGCAGGGTTTAGTAAGGAAGTTACTGTTACCAGATAGTTTTGAGTTGAACCATCTTCGGCTGTAACTGTGTAAGTAACCGGATTGGAGAAATTCTGACTCACGCCTGAAGCCGGGGAAACGCTTGCCCCGTCATGGGTTATTGTTGGAGCTATGCTGGTCACATTTGTTCCATACGGCACCGTCAGAGCGATGGTTTTTGTAGTTTCATTCACGGTTCCTATTACTGCAGGTGACAATGAGTTAAAGTTGAATGCGCTTATGGCTTTTGTTGTGTTTGGAGCCGCTGTAACCGTTACTGTATAAGCCTGTACTGTTCCGTTTTCTGCGGTAACAGTATAGTTAACCGGGCTGGAAAAGTTTGCTCCAACTCCAGAGGCTGGTGATATGCTTGCTCCGGTATGGGTGACGATTGGAACGAGGTTTGAAAGGTTTGTTCCATTTGGAACAATTACGTTAATTGTTTTCAATGTTTCATTGATAACTCCGTTAACTGCCGGAGACAAACCATTAAAAGAGAATGAAGTAATTGCTTTTTCAGGACTAGCCTCGATTGTAACAATGACAGTATATGCTTGAGTCGAACCATTAGCGGCTGTTACAGTGTAGCTGACCTGATTTGAAAAATCTCTGGCGACTCCAGAAGCTGGAGAAATGCTTGCTCCAGTGTGAGTAATTGTTGGGGCAAGATTTGTCACATTTGTTCCGTATGGGACGGTGATAGCTATTAATTTTGCATTGTCGTCGATAATTCCAGTTGAAGCAGGGCTTAGCGAGTCGAAAGAGAATGAAGTTATTTCTTTTGCTAGATTTGGTTCTACTGTAACTGTAACAGTAAAATTCCTTGTGCCACCTCTAGAATCTCTTACGGTATACGTGACGGGATTTGTGAAATTCTGAGCTACTCCTGTAGCAGGTGTTATGCTAACACCTGTGTGAGTAATTGTTGGAACAAGATTCGTAACATTGGTGCCGTAAGGAACAGATAATGAGACTGTTCGGTAACCTACATTCACCACTCCATAAACAGGGGGGGTAAGGCCCATAAAGTCAAATGTTGAGATATCTTTATCTCTTCTGGAAGCTATTTCCACAATTGCGGAATAATTTTGAGTAGATCCGTCAGCCGCCGTAATCGTGTATGTGACTGGGTTGGTGAAATTCTGAGCAATTCCGGAGGCTGGAGATAAATTAGTTCCATTGTGCGTAATGGTTGGAACAAGTGAGGTTACAACAGTGCCGTAAGGAACGCTTACTGTTACAGTTTTTGCTGTGGTGTCGATTTCACCGATTAAAGGCGGAGAGAATGAGCTTAACTCGAAGCTTGTAATATTACAATTGGGGTTTGCCCCAATTGAAACGGTAACCACATATCTTCTGGTTCTTCCCCTGGAATCAGCTACTTTATAGGTGACTGGGTTTGTAAAATTTTGTGCTACACCGGAGTTCGGTGAAACACTGATGCCAGAATGAACTATTGTGGGAACAATAGCTGTTACATCTGTTCCGTATGGAACTGTTATTGCAACTGTTCTTGTTGTTTCATCAACTATTCCTGTTTGAACAGGAGCTAAATCATCAAAGGCAAAGGATAACATCCTTTTATCACGTTTTCCTGACACTGTAGCTGAGACTATGTAATCTTGAGTTTCCCCGTTAGACGAGGTTACCGTGTAGGTTACTGGACTGGAAAAGTTTCTGGCTACTCCAGAGCCAGGAGAAATACTTGCTCCAGTGTGAACTATAGTTGGAGTAAGTGAATAAATGTTGCTCCCGTAGGGCAAAACCAACGAAATTGTTTTTGCTGCCTCATCAATCTGTCCGTTAACAGGTGTACTTAAACCGTTAATAACAAAGGAAGTAATTGCTTTTGAAGGGCTGGATGAAACTGCAACCGTTACTGTATAAACCTGTGTGGAGCCATCCAGGGCCGTAACGGTGTAACTAACTGGACTCGAATAGTTTGTTGTTACCCCTGTGTTGGGAGAAACACTGACTCCGGTGAAAGTTATTGTTGGAGTTAAAGCTGAAATGTCTGTGCCATATGGGACAATTAGAATAATTTTTTTGGCCGTTTCATCTATTAGACCTGTGACTACCGGTGAAAGACCTGCAAAAATAAAATCAGTAATTGACTTGTCTGTACTGGAAGAACTTTGCACCGTGGTTGCATAGTCATAGATTCCACCTTCGTAATATGAAGATGTAACAAATCCAGTATAAGTCTTAAGCTCTTCCTGTGAACCACTTGTTGAAAATTGCCAGCTGGTAATTTTTCCCGATGGATTGCCTGTTAAATCGCGAATGTTTTTTGAAGCGGAAATCGTAATTTGTGAAGCCGGCGGCAAATCTTTTTCAGGTGACCATACTATGGTTTTGTTGTCAGGTTGTAGATCAACCTGCCCATTAATAAGTTTTCCATCCGCAGTAAGTTGGATAGAGTCATTCTTGACAGAGCTTCTAAGAAGCTCTTCATTGAAAACCACTTCAATATTTGAGTCCACTTCTACTGAGGTAGAGTTGGGTGAAGGGACCATTGAAGTAACAACAGGTCCTGTTGAATCAATCTGATCTATTGAATCTACATCGACAAGTATTCTTAGATGGATTTTAGAAGTTGCATTGTCTGGGTCTTTGAACTCAACTGTTACAGAAGCAACGCCGGGATTTTTCATTGCAGTCCAGGTAGCTTCCTTTGCGTCAGATTCTAAGCTCAAATTACCGTTAGAGGTAGACCATGTTTTACTGATTCTGTTTGAGTCAGTATTGTCTGGATCAAATTCTGAAAGTGAAATATAAAGCTGCTCATTGGCTCTACATTTTATTGTTTTTTCGCCGGCATTATTTACTGCATAAATAGTGCCTGAAGGTGCGCTGTTGTCATCGGTTGGGCTTTTTATTGTGTATTCTGCAAAAGCAGGCGTAGTGTCAGAAATAAATGGACCAAAAAACTCTGCCTGCTTGTAGGAACCAGGAATATTCACCTTAATTTTTGCTTCAGTTACTGAATCTGGAAGTGGGGGAGACACAAAAGAGCCGTCCAGCCCAACTTGAAAATTTTCTCCCCATAGTGACAAAGAGCTACCTGAAGGCAGGAAGTTGCCCCTTGAATCTCTAATTACACCAGCCAAGACCTTCGAAGCAGGCTCAAGTGCAATGTCGGGTATTTTGACAGGCTCTGAAACTTTTTTCAAACTAACCTGGGATGATCGAGATTTAAACAATTGAGAACCGATTCTCTTTTTTGCGACAACTATATGGTTCCCCATGGGAATGTCTTGAAATACAAAACTTCCAGACGCATCGGTATATTGATGAGCAATTCCAGGGAGGTCTTCCAGCCAAACCTCTGCACCATTTTGAATTTGGAGTGGTTGTCCTGTTCTAACATTTGCAGGTAAGCCAGATAGGGTAACTTTACCATGAATTGAGCCCATGATGTTGCCAGAAGTTGGTTCATCTGTGCTATAACCGCTTCCAATGCGACAGCCCACCGAAACTAATGCCCATATGATTAGCAAAGTGATTGTCGATTTATATATCATCGAGAACAGTTTTTTCACACCACAACATCCCTATTCTTTCTCTATTGTGTACATTATAACATATTGAGAAAAACACCGACAAAGTACACCAACTAAAAAAAATGACAAAATCTTACGCTTTGTCAAATGATTATTTTGCTAATTTTTCTTTTGTTTCGCCAGTAGTTGGGCTTCAATGATTGTTTTTGAGGTGGCAGTTTTAAATCCGGCTTTATTAAATCTTTTGATAATTTTTTCCCCATTTAGTTTCAGATAGTCATTATAGGAGGACTTAGAATATTCTTTTATTGAAAAAAGTTGTTCTGATTGTTTGTGGAAAATTTGGCCTTCGTCTGATAATGAGAAATTTTCGGTTTCAACTTCTTTCCAGACAGGATTTCCACAAGTTAATTGAATCATGACCAGGCCATTTGGGTTTAAGATTCTTTTCAGTTCCTGAATTATATTGGGAACCTGATCAAATACCACAAAGTTATTTATTATTGTTACCAGATCAAATCTATTTGGAAGGTCGCATGGAAATCTTTGAAAGATAAGGCTAAGATTGTTTAAATCGGACAAATTTCTACTTTTAATGCTCTCGATGTAAAACTCAGGAAATTGCTCTAATGCTGTAACTTTTGCTCCCTGTTTAGCCATTTCTTCGGCGTGAAAGCAAAAGCCGCTTCCAAGGTCTAATACTTCTGGGTGAGGATTTGTAACTTTGCTTAGCCAATATCTGGATTCCTGAACGATTTTTTGGGGACTCCAGGGGGAGATATTAAGAAGCTCTGGATGCTTGATAATAAATTTTACGTAATCTGAGAAAGATAGCTCATGGATTTTTTGCTTCAAGTTAAAAACTCCAAAATCGAATTTCTTGACATAAAAATTTGTTTGTTTATGTTTAAGTATATTTGTTAAAGTCCAAATATGGCAATATTCTAACTCTCAGGAGAGTCATTATGACAATAGAAACCGGTAAAGTTACTTTTCAAGGCAATCCACTTACCCTAATCGGTAAAAAAATGATTAAGGTTGGAGATGTTTTTCCAGATTCAGTTTTGTTTGGGAACGATTTATCTCCAAATAAGATAAAAGACACTAAGGGAGTCAAGGTTGTAACGACTGTTCCTTCTCTTGACACTCCAATTTGCGATTTACAGGTGAAAAGATTCAATCAGGAAGCAGCTAATCTTGGTTCTGTAAGTATTTTTGCTGTTTCAGCTGACCTCCCGTTTGCTCAAGCAAGATGGTGTGGTGGAGCAGGAATTGAAAAGGTAAAAACCCTTTCTGATTATCAAACAATGGCGTTGGCAGAAGAAACTGGTTTGCTCGTAAAAGAGCTTAGACTTTTTGCCCGAACAGTAATTGTTCTTGATGCAGACAATAAGGTTACTTATATGGAGCTGGTTCCAGAAATAGCACAAGAGCCAGATTATGCTAAAGCTATTGAGGCTATTAAAAAGTTAATTTAATCTCTAATCCATAGAGAATTTAAGCTTTGAATTTCGGGGCAACTTTGTTTGTGAAGTTGCCCCGTTTAACTTTTTGGTATAGATTGGTTGAACATTACTAAAGGCGTTCTAATGATTTCACCTGTTATAGAATTTAAAAGCGGCTGCAAGACTTTTCGCAAGAAAAATTCGGGCCAGGAAATTCAGGCCTTGTCCAATCTTGATTTTTTTGTTGAGTCAGGCGAAATTTATGGTTTCCTCGGATTAAATGGTGCAGGCAAAACAACCGCTATTAAATGCGTTCTTGGATTATGTAATTTGGACTCGGGCCTGGTAAACGTTTTCGGAAAGCCAGCTGTTGAATTGGATTTGACACGTGTTGGATTTGCCCCTGAAATCGCTGAAATCACTCCATATTTATCTGCTATTGAATTTCTTCAATTTGCCACTCAGTTTTCGGCGAAAAAGGTTGATTCCAGAAAACTGCTGGATATTTTGGCAGAAGTTGGTCTGGGGGCCGATGCCCAGTCGCGAATTGGTGACTTTTCCAAAGGCATGAAGCAGCGTCTTTCAATTGCAGCGGCAATTTCTCATGATCCAGATCTTATTATTCTTGATGAACCCACGTCTGGACTTGACCCTATAGGTCGGTTAATGCTTAAAAAGCTGATCAGGAAACTAAAGTCTGATGGTAAGACGGTATTTTTCAGCACTCATATTCTTTCTGACATCGATGAACTTTGTGACAGGGTTGGGATTATCAATCATGGAAACTCAATTTTCGAAGGAAAAACCTCTGAATTAAAGGTCACAGGGAAAACCCTTGAAGAGAGTTTTGTTGAACTAATCAAAGATTCTGTAGTTGGAGTTAAAGAATGATTGGCCAGCTATGGGGACTCTGCCGCTTTGGCTTTTTAAAGGCTTATCGGAGCAAAATATTCGCTTCAATGCTTTTGCTTTTTATGCCGATTCTTGTTGCTGTTCATTTATTCGATGTTTATAACACAGGCTTTCAGGTTAAGTTTGTTAAAGATGTAAGTTTAAATTTTATGTCTTTTTTCGCCATTCTTATTTTAGCTTTTCTAGCTATGGATCATCTTTTCTGGCCACTTGAAATGAAGCCCCCATTCTATATCCTGGGAAGAATTAAAAGTCGCCTGGTTTATTTGGCTGGAACCTGGTTGGGCATAATTCTTTCAATAGCCTCAGCTCTGCTTTCTTCGGGAGTTTTGATCTTGCTGTTTTTGAGAATTACTCGAGGGATCTGGTTTTGGGAAGTTTTTCCCGGAGCCTTTCTGCTATTCCTTAAGTATTCTCTCTTAGCTGCCTTTGTGCTTTTCTGTTCCTGTTTTTCGACCAGATTAATTGCATTGAGTTTAAGTCTTGTGGTTTTTTTCATGGGACATGGATTGGATTCGATGCGAACCTGGATTGAATCAAATGCAAACAGATCTTTTCAAATCGTGGTGGATATTTTTTTACTATTTGTTCCGGATTTTGCCATGTTTGACTCCAGACTAGTTATGGTTCAGGATTCTGGCTTTTCAGTTGAAGGTCTTTTTCTTCTTATGGGATATACAATCTGTTTATCGTCGTTTTTTCTTTTTTTTGGCTCTCAATTGCTCAAAGGCAGAGACTTGTAATATGAAAAGGGTTGCTGTTAATCCTGTGTTGATTTTAAGCCTTTTTATCGTTCTGTCCTTTTCATTTCAGGTTTCTTTTAAAAACTGCGAGGGAAAGATTAATCCGGGCTTTACTCAAAAATTTGTTTTGGAATTTCTTCCCGAGAGAGTCAGGTCTTTTTTATCTGGAATTCTCTGGTCCTATGCTGATGAATACATGCATTCTGGTCCATCGGTCAGGTTTAAGGATTCGCCTTATCAAGCGGGGTCTTATGCTGGAAATACTGAAGTTACAAGTTTGATGCGACAGATTATAAGCCTAACTCCTGATCAACAGCCTCCTTATAAGATCTTGGCTATGAATCTGGCACGCTATTTAAGTAGGTTCAATGATGGGCTTAGAATTCTTCAATTTGGAATCATCTTTAATTCTGATCAAAAATGGGTGCATGAACTTTATGCTGCTGCTGCATTTCAATATCTTTTCGATTTTAGAGATGGCCAGTTAGATAAGGAGATTCCATTGCGATACCTTGATAAGGCTATTTTACTGGCCAAAAAGAATGGTTTTGTCGCCAATGATGCAGATCCAATTTTTTCAATGGAAAACTACATTATTTTAAAGTTGCGTTTGCTTGTCGATTTAAAAAATGATGAAGAAGCGGTCAGATTATGGAATTTGTATCCAGAGTTGCATAAAAAAATGGGATTTTTAGGGGAAGTTTTGCAGAAATTGGCTAATGGAGAACGGGCCCCAGAGCGAAAGCCAATTGCTAAGAAAATTTCAGGAACATTAGAGTCTGATGAGAGATTTGTTTCATCTGAAGCTAATAAAAACAAAATGCAGCTTCCAATGAAAGCAAAACAGCCGACCTGGAGCAGGCCGGCTATTAATTTACTGAAAAGTATTTTGCTACTTTCTGTAATAATTTCGATTTGCTTTTTAATTAAGAAAAGCTCTGTTTAAACTTTTATCTTCTTCTGTTTAGCAATTTTCTTATTTTAAGCTTTTTGGCTTCAATTAAATTTTTAAAATTGTTAATATCTTCTTTGGTAGCAGTTCTTTGAACTCTAGGTGGCTTTGGTGTTTCCTTTATTGTGTCCAGCTTTTTAAGTGTCTTGTTTATTAGACCTAGAGCTTCATATCTCGCAACTCTTTCATTTCCAGCCAGTCTCCCGTCTGGATATCCAAGTCGAATCCCGGCTCTATTCAACAGCTCTAATGATTGCCAGGTATTTGAACCCTTTCTTACATCAGAATACAGGCCGTATTCAAAATGTTCTGTATGAGGAAAAGCTTGAACAAAAATTGCCGCAAATCTTGCCAAATCCTTGCGTCTTAAAGCATGTCTTGTTCCTAGTCGTCGGGTCATTAGTTTAACTTCAGATATAAACGCAGCTTTTTTATGTTTCTCAAGAATTCCCAACATAATTTTACTGAAGCTGCCTGTCGTTATTCCTTTTTGGCCTTCAAGTTTTTTTCCAAGATCCGTTAAGTCAAACGCACCAAGGCTTTCCAATTCTTTTATTGGATCAGTAAACCAATGGTCCATTGGGATGTCAGTGAATCTTAGAGTTGGAGGTGCTGTTGGCACAGATTTTGGAGCTTCATAGCCAACTTTTGAATCCAGAATTGAGTGAAGTCTATGTAATAGATAAAGACTATCGCGTAGGTTCAAAAGTCCTTTGGGGTTAAGTCTTCCTCCGGAATTTCCATTTATAATTCCAACCTCTATGGCGTAATTTAGCGCTTTTTCATACTTTGGCTCAACCTTATAATCTTTAAATTTAAGGCTTTTATTTATGTTTTTTGGTTCAAGAATTACCTTTTTATCCCATAGGAATAGGATCGTTCGGAAAACTCCTTCAAAGGCTTCTTTGCGACTAACTGATCTAAATAGTTTTTTGGGGCCCATGAGTCCGGCGTGCTGCATTTCGTTTAAATCAATATTTGCTACAAGATGCAGATCAAAAAGAACTTTATTTAAAGAACGATAAAATGACAGCTTGGAAATATTCTTGCTCAAAGTTGCATTTGAATATTCATATGTATCGAAAAGGCCCAAATCTCTTGCAAAAGAAATTTCTGGGGCGTTGTTAAAGTGCTTTGCGGCCAGTAATCCCTGGATGTTTGAGAATCCGCTAACGAAAGTTGTTGCGGCTAAAGCGCCTGCAATAAAGAGTTTTTTGCCTGAATGCATACTGCCTCCGGAAATAAGTATTTTTCAGTTTTGCAGTATCGACAAAGGGCGGGGAATTTTTTATCAAAAAAAATCCCGGCAAAATTAAAAGTCCGTTTTATGCATCCTGGTTTGAAAATTGATTGGCTAAAAATTATTTTTCTTTCAGGTGTTGAGGCAATAGCCTATCGGCTGCCAGATATGCGCCTAACCAATAATCCAGAATATTCTGCACTGAAGCTTTGTATTGAGTTTTTGCCATATCAAGGACGTCTAAGACTCCATTGCCGCTTCTAAACGCTGTTTGAATTTCTTTGTAATGCTTCAGGGCTTCATTCGTCATATCAACTAGACGTGTTTCTACTGAGGTTACCGGTTTAAAGTTCTTCACGTCAGACGTAAAATCTTTTAGATACTTGTTTAAACCTCTTTCAAATTTTGAATGATAATCGCTTTCTGCCGGGTCAATTCTACTTCCAGCAGTGTGCAGCGGTTGATTTAAATCGGCAATGTAGTGTGACATAAGCCCAAAAATATACGCAATTTTCTGGGGGTCTTCATTTTTTTTTATCAGCATAGTTGCTCTATCAAATAAGGCTTCTAGCCTATATAAACCATCGGGGTGCGAGCCATCAGGGTGATAGGCATGATTGTTAAAGTCTTTTAATATCGTATCAGGGTTCGTTGAGCCTTTTAGAAAAGAGTTTTTATATTTTATAAAAATGGCCCTGTAATGTTTGGGTAAGTTGTTAAGGGCATCAGCGGTGATCTTTCTGTGGGTATGATAAGACCAGGCATCTGCCATTGAAGGGCAAAAAATGGTCAAAATTATGAATGCGAGTTTGAGAGTTTTCAACTCTAAATCCTTTTCTTCTGTAGATAAAGATATGTTACGCTTTTGTTGTATTTTAAAGCAATATGATTTCCAGCTCAACATTGTCTGTAATACTATTGAGCAAAGATTGGCTGGTATGGTATAGTTTGCCCATGGCTGAAAAGGAAAAAATAGATCCCTTAGAAATTCCAGAAGAGGAAATGCGAACTGAAGATTTGATTGGAAATCCTCAGGAGGCTTTTGATATTGATCAGGACCTTGAAACCCTTAGAAAAATAGATATTTCAAAAGCAATTCTTATTAAGACTCAAAGAGGCGGGAAGCATCCAGATAAAAAGACAGATCGCTTGCTTGATCGATACATGCAATTGGGGAATGAAGAAATTGAAGGCCCTTATCTTATAAGAGTTCTTTCAACTATAATGTTTGTTTTTATTGTTAGTGCCTTGTCCTGGTTATTGATATGGTTACTAGGAGCTGTAGCTGGTTGGAGTGTTTTTTTACGTTTTCTTTCTATTGCGATGTCGACATTTGTTATTGCAATGTTTGGGGTTGCAGTTTTTAATCCCATGAGCCTTGTAAATGAACCTGAGTTACAAAGGAAAATCAAACTTCGACTCGAAGAATTGCATCAGTCCAGGCAAAAAGATATAAATGAGAAGCTTGGTGCAGATGCTCCGCCTTCTTCTGCTGAAGATAGTATTACAGGAGATGGTTTGAAAGAACCTGATACAGATGTTCCATTAAATGACGAAGAAGAGCTTGGAGAGACAACTGAAATAGATGAAGACTCTGGACCATCTTTGGATCCTGAAAATATTGATGAAGAAAAGGTCGAAGCTTAAAATCTACCAGGTTGAATAAATTTTTCCTGTTTTGGGTGCCCAGACCACTTTGTAGGTTCTTTCCGGAGTTTTAATGTGAAATCTTACTATGGCTGTGTCCAGTGAAAATGGCTTTATTTCAACAAAATTGGTTTTACTAATCGCAATTTTATGTTTTCCATCCATGCGATTAAACCGTGCAGAAAAGTCCCAATGAAGCCCCTTGGAAGACTGTCTCCATCGCAACCCCGGAGTAGAGCTTTTTGCGCTGTCCAGAAAGTCTACATTGGTTAGAATTGCATCACCCTTCAGGCAAGTTAATTTGTATCTGATTTTATCAATAAATTCCTGGCTTTTTGTCCAGCCAAGTAAAAGATAATCAAACCTGATGTGAACCTTTCCTCCAAGATACAGGGAAAAATTCTTTTTAAAATAACTTCCAGCTTCTGCTGAGTTTGGCAGGCAAAATAGAAACAGCATTAGCGCAGTGATAAAAAATTTGTTTTTCATGCAGCCTCCAGAATTAAAATTGCCGTCTGCAGTTATATATCGCATATTTCAAGGGCAAAATTCAAGGTTAATAACAAAAACTATACAAACAAACAAAAAACAATATATCTAGTTATCGGGAGTAGATTATATGACAGAAAAACTAACTTTAAAAAAGAAAAAGCAGCTTGCTTTATCAGTGATAGAAAAGCTTCGAAAAAAATATCCTCAACCAGAGTGCGCATTGATTTATTCCAGCCCATGGGAGCTGCTTGTAGCGACTATCCTTTCCGCACAATGCACAGATATCAGAGTTAATCTGGTAACACCTGGCCTTTTTAAAAAATTCAAAACCATGAAAAGCTTCGCTAAAGCTAAACAGGCTGAGGTTGAAGAGGCAGTTAAGTCCACAGGTTTTTTCAGGAATAAGGCGAAGAATATCATTGCTTGCGCAGCAGCTTTAATCGAGAAGCACGGCGGTGAAATTCCAAAGGATATTGAAGAGTTGATAAAATTACCCGGAATAGGTCGTAAAACGGCAAATGTTCTTCTGGGAAATGCTTATGGTATTGCTTCTGGCGTCGTTGTTGACACCCACGTGAAAAGACTATCCGGAAGAATCGGATTAACGGAAAACACCGATCCCGAAAAAGTTGAAACGGATCTGGTAAAAATAGTTCCAAAAGCTGAATGGATAGATTTCTCTCATTTGCTGATCTGGCACGGCAGAGACCGGTGCATGGCAAGAAAGCCCGATTGCGAGAATTGCGAGTTGGGAGAGATTTGTTTGAAGCGGATATAGGGTTTGTTTCTGAATTGGTTGAAACAATTGGGTTTCGGGGCTAAACTAGATGGGCAATGAATAAAGTATTTCAAAAATATGGCGGATTAGTGGCTATTTTGGCATCGGTTTTTTTTCTGATGTCTTATTTTGCCTATAAGGCAATAAATTTACCCCGTCCGTTATATCAGAAAGTTAACCTTGAGCCCGTTGCTGCACCGGCAGTTGGTTTATCTGAAGAGCAACTTCTACAGCGGGAAATGTCAGCCATCAGCAGCATTCAGCCTGGGTCATTTAGTTTGGTATTTGGGATTTTGCCGGACAAGGATGCTGTCAAAAAGGCAGTAGAAAGTAAAAAGCTTATAGCTTCAAAGCCCGTTGAGATCGAAAAAAAAGTTGAGTTAAAGCCAGCAGTTGATCTGGAAGCCGCTGGTTATAAATTAAAGGGTGTAATCAAGGAAAAGGGCGGTAATAGTGCTGCTTTTATATACGATCCAGGTTTAAAAAGAACTGTGGTTGCACGTGAGCTTGGAACTGGTTCTATAAGACTGTTGTCGGTCGCAACCCGTATGGTCAGAGTTGCAACAGAGAAAGGCGAAGGGATTCTAAAACTGGAAAATTCAATTGGATCGGAACATAGTTCGCCTTCGTTCGTAAGAAATTCTGGTCCTGTGGTTACTATTCATGAAAATAAGGGAACTCTTTCGGATTTAAACCCTGGTAGAGTTGCAAGGCTTATTCAAAAAGGAAAGCTCAAGGTTACTTCTTCCAGAGGGATGTGCCGGGTTGAGATAAAGGAAGTTCCAGATGAAATAAATGGATATGATGTTAACAAAGGCGACATTATTCTAGGAACTTCGAAAGGTGACTTTAGAAAATCTGGTGAGGTTGCTGAAAAGCTTGGGCGATTGGGAGCAGAAAGAACTGCTTTGAAAGTCTGGAGAAAGGGGCGTGTCATTCTGGTTCAACCACCTTTGCTAAAGGAAAATGACGTTCGACAGCCTTTGCAGAAAAAATAGCAATAGCCTTTTTGTGTTTCTTGGTACATTATTCAATGTACGATATAATTACGCAAAAACAATTGGGGATAGAATATGATTGGTTTTTACAGAAGGAATTCAGCTTTGAGATTATTTTGCATTGTTTTGACTTTTCTGGTTTCCGCATCTTTCTGCGGAAATGCTTTTGCTCAGAACAAGGGCGATAATAAGAGAATTCTTAATTTTAAGAAGCGTCCTCTGATTCGTAATACTCCCGGATCTGCAAGAGCATTAAGCCAGGCAAATTCGGGTAATACTTCTATCCCTTATTCTTACCAACCGATTTCTGTTGGCACAAAAGACATGGCTCCGAATTCTACAAAAGATATTGATGAAGCAACTATTTTAGAACCATCTTCTGGTTCAAATTCTGATGAGATCGCTATAAATTTTGAATCGGTTGATTTGATGAGTCTGGTTCGGTATATAAGTCAGGAAACCGGAAGAGGTTTTATTATTAATCAGGCTTTAAAGGGCGATGTAACTATTATTTCTCCCGTGACCATCGGAAAAGAAGATGCTATGGCGATGCTTGAGTCTATTTTACAGGTTAGAGGCTATACGGCAGTAGCATCGGGCAATTTGTATAAAATAGTTCCATTAAATGAAGCCAAGGTTGCCGGAACAGAAACCAGGATGTCAGACGAGCTTGGGATGCTTAAGGATGACGACACACTTATTACTCAGATAGTCCCATTGCAAAGAACCTCTGTAAATGAAGCTCAGAGCATTTTGCAAACTTTGCTCCCCCGTGACTCTTCCATGTTGCTGTTTCCCCCTTCAAACACAATTGTTTTGACCGGCAGGTCAGTTAATATAAAAAGAGCTCTGGAGGTTTTGTCAGAACTTGAAAAGGGACTTATGAAGCCTGGATTGGATATTGTTCCGCTCAAATTCTCGGCTGCAGATGATCTTAAGAACCAGTTGGAGAAGATTATTTCTTCAGGCGGAGTCGAAAGAGATGAAATCAGGGGCGGGGTCAACTTTATCTCAGATAAAAGGAGTAACAGTCTCCTTGTGTTAACTTCTCCTTCCAATTTTGAGCGCATTAGAATGCTTATAGACAGACTTGATACGGCTACAACAGATAGTCGCCCGGAGTTGACAAAGTTTTACAGGCTAAAATATGCCCAGGAAGGGGAGACGGTTACTCAAATAGAAACCATTCTTGGTATAGGAAAACCAGACAAGGTTTATAATGCAACTGAATCTTTTGCAATTGAAACAACCAAGCTGGTTCCAATAAAAAGAACAAGGTCAATTATGGTTACAACTCGTTCTGAAGCGATGCTTACCAGGATTGAAACTTTACTAAAGCATTTAGATAGTCCTCCTGTGCAAGATGCAAGCGAGGTAAAGGTCATTAGAATAGAGAATGCCGACTCTACGCAGTTGGCAGAAACCCTAGCCCGTCTGGTTCAAGAAAGAAATAAAAGTGCTCAGGCAAAAGATGGAGTTTTGAGTTTTGTTTCTGAATCTCATACAAACTCGATTATCATGACAGGTCCTCCTCAGATGTTTTCTCATTATGAGGCTATTATTAAAGGGCTTGATATGATGCGTCATCAGATACTTGTAGAGGTTCTGATTACGGAGGTTAGTGGGAACTTAACTAATAGTCTTGGAATTGAATGGAATGCTTTAAATAGCACATCTAATGAGTGGCGAGCTTTTGGTGGAACTAATTATGGCCTGACTGGAAATCCTTTAACGAATTCAGGCTTTCAGCTGGGACTTGTCAAGGATGCATTGGACATGGAAAAATTGGCGGCCGGTAGTTTGACTGAATTGTCCAAAATCAAGGCGATGGTTAAGGCTTATAAGAACAACTCCAATTTTAAAATCCTTTCAGCTCCGCAGATTTTAACTACAGACAATGAAGAAGCAAAAATATCTGTTGGCGAAGTTGTTGCTTTACCACAGGGATTTACTCAGGATAGAGATACTGGGAGGTTTGATTTAACGAATTTTAAATATGAAGATGTTGGTATCGTGTTGAATCTAACTCCAAGAGTTAACTCAAAAGAGCTTGTAACTCTTAAGTTGAATCAGGAGATCAAAAAGAGACAGGAAGAGAATCTTTATGAATTCAATGTTCCTGTTTTAACAAAAAGGCAAATGGAGACCACTATTTCCGTTCCAAACCATCGCACAGTAGTTATTGGTGGCCTTATGCGAGAAGATAAAACGAAGGTTGAAGAAAGAGTTCCGGTTCTTTCTAATATTCCCATTCTTGGAAATGTTTTTAAAAATAGAAGAAATGTTGTTCAAAAGACAAACTTGCTTGTATTTATAACTCCCCATATTCTTTCAACTCCGGAGGAGGTAGCTAACTTTAGCTCAGAAATGGAGAAAGAAGGTAGTTATGAAAAAACAGTTCATGAGAAAAATGAGAAAGCCGTGGTTGAGTTGGATAAACGTATGAAAAATATTCGTGAGAAAGCTAGGCGAGCTTTTGAAAGATTAAAAATTAAGAACTAACAGGATTGTGAGATTCTTTTGCTATGGCTGAATGGAAGAAAATTGGTGAAATCCTTTTGTGCAAAGGAGCAGTCAGTGAAGACATGCTGTCTTCTGCTCTTCTTCAGCAAGAAAAAACTACCCCTAAAAGAAAGTTGGGAGAGATTCTTATAGAAAATGGCTTTATTTCTGAAGCTACACTTTTCTCGAATCTTGCCAATCAATGGGGAATTGATTTTGTAGAGTCTGTTGATCAGGCAGACGTTGATTTAAAACTGTTAGAACTTTTTCCACTAGAGCATTTGCGAAAACGATCAATGTTCCCTGTTCATAAAACTGGAGAAGAAATTTTTGTTGTAGCTTCAAACCCATTTCAAACTGGTTTGTCAGAAGAGTTGCGACAGATGTTTGGTTGTCAGCTTCATTTTTTGGTTATGCCCCCATCTAGAATCAGCCAAATTTTAAATGAGACCTATGGAAAAGGCAGGGATTCGAAGGAGTTGATTGAAACGATTACAATTGAAGAGGGCCTTGAGGGAGATCTGGAACAATTTAAAGTAGAAGATGTTCTTGAATCAGCAAATAAGGCTCCCGTTGTTAAGTTTGTTAATACGCTAATTTTTCAGTCTTTGCGAGAGCGGGCTTCGGATATTCATCTTGAATTAGCACCTGAAGCTTTTAGAATAAGGTATCGAATTGACGGGGTTTTGCTTGATCGATTTTCACCTCCTCGACAGCTTCATGCTCCCGTGACTTCTAGAATTAAGATTATGGCGGGTTTGGATATTGCGGAACGCAGGTTACCCCAGGACGGAAAAATTAGGGTGAGGTTTGGCGAAAGAGAAGTGGATATTCGTGTGAGTTCTGTTCCTTGTGCGCATGGAGAAAGAATTGTGATGCGTCTTTTGGACAGAAAATCTGAGCTGCTTTCGCTGGAGCAGATGGGGATGCTTGAAGATACTCTTGTTACCTTTGATGCACTGATCAGGAGGCCCAATGGAATTCTTCTGGTAACTGGTCCTACGGGCTCAGGCAAAACCACAACTTTGTACGGCGCGATTATGAGAATTATCAGTCCGAATGTCAATATTATTACTCTTGAAGACCCGGTTGAGTATGAGTTAGAGGGGGCAAGTCAAATTCCTGTAAAGCCAAGGATCGGTTTTACATTTGCTTCTGGACTTCGTTCGATATTACGCCAGGATCCTGATGTGATTTTGCTTGGAGAGATTCGTGATGATGAAACTGCTTCAATGGCTATTCAGGCAAGTCTGACTGGCCATCTTGTTTTCTCTACGCTGCATACAAATGACTCAGCTTCAGCTGCCGTAAGACTTGTTGATATGAATGTGGAACCATATCTTGTGGCATCTACTTTGATAGGGGTTCTTGCTCAGAGGCTTGTTAGAAGTTTATGCCCCGCATGCCGCGAAAAAAACAATAATGGCGGATATATTGCCAAGGGCTGCACTAAATGTAGTGAAGGGTATAAAGGCAGAACAGGAATTTTTGAACTGTTACAGATTGACGAAGGGTTAGGGGCAGCTATTGGCAGAAAAGCTTCTTTGGATGAAATTCGTGGATTTGCTAAAAAACAGGGAATGCGAACTCTTTATGAGGATGGCCTTTTGAAAGTTGCCAATGGCCATACAACCTTAGCGGAGATTGAAAGAGTTTGTTGGCAGGGGAATTCATAATGCCTCTATTTGATTATAAAGCTTATGATGCTTCTGGTAACGAGGTTTCTGGACAAACAAACGGAGAAGATCTTACTTCAGTTAGAGCCGATTTAAAATCTCAAGGCTTTACACCGTTTGAAGTTGCTGAATCAAAATTAACCTCCGAAGGAATTAGCTTTGGCAGCAGTTTTGGCTTGTCAGAGCGGGTAAAATTTTCCCGACAAATGGCTGCCTTGTTAAAAGGGGGAGTCCCTTTAACCAAAGCTTTGGCAGGTCTTGAAAATCAATCGGCATGGGTAAAATTTCGCCCCAGATTAGTGAACTTGCGCGAGAGTATTGAAAAAGGGCAAGATCTTTCTGTTGCAATGGGAGAGCAGGGGGATATTTTTGATGGCACGTCTCTTTCAGTTATCAAAGTTGGAGAAACCACAGGAAAGTTGGATTTCGCATTTGAACAGCTTGCTCTTCATCTTGAAAGAGAAATGGAGCACCGAAGAAGATTTATTGCAGCTGTAACCTATCCCGCAATTACTGCTGTTATTTCAGCAGGGGTATTAGCTTTTTTGATGGTTTATCTTGTTCCGTCAGTAGCAAAGATGTTCGCTGATGTTCAGGGGAAATTACCGCTGGTTACAAGGGTTTTAATAACATTTAGTAATTTGACCAGAGAGTATTGGATTCCCTTTGTACTTCTTTCAATTGCTGGCCTGGTATTATTCAGATTTGCTATGAAAACAAAAATTTTTCGAAGAAAATGTGAGATTGTTTTACTAAAGATTCCAGTCTGGGGAAGGTTTATAGAAGGAATGAGAATGGAGTCATGGGCGAGAAACTCCGGTATGATGGTTCGATGTGGGGTTTCTTTACTTGATTCGGTTAAGGTGTTAGAAGAAAATTCAGATTCAATTTTACATTCGGAAGCTTTAAAGAAAGTTGAAACTGGTTTAGAAAAAGGAAATTCGTTTACGGATGCTTTAAAAAATACAGACTATTTTCCTGTTTTTTTACTGCAAATGATAGAGGCAGGGGAGGCATCGGGAGAGCTGGCACCTATGCTCGAATCTTCCGCAAAAGAGCTGGAAGCTGAAAATAAGACAACGACCGATTTGTTTCTAAGTTTACTTGAGCCGTTATTAATTGTATTTATGGGAATTGTGGTGGGAACCATAATGATTGGGATTCTTTTACCTGTTTACGAAATGAATAAGTTTTTATGAGTTATACTAAAATTTATGGAAATATGTTGTTAGGAGGCCCCATGGGCAGAATGAGGCAAGTTTCTGGTTTTACATTGATTGAACTACTGGTTGTTTTGGTTATTTTGAGTTTGCTGGCAGGAGTTGTTCTTCCAAGGATGATGGGCAGGACAGAAGATGCTAAGAGACAAACCGCAGAAATTCAGATCAGGAATCTGGAAAATGCCCTGAAGCTGTATTATGCAGACAATGGGTATTATCCAACCACAGAGCAGACCTTAAAAGCTCTGGTTGTAAAGCCTACAGCAGATCCGGTTCCTCAGAAGTGGAAGGGTCCCTATCTTGAGAAGGGTATTTTGCCAAAAGATCCTTGGGAAAAGCCTTATGTTTATCTTTCACCGGGCGTTCATTTACCAGAATATGACCTTATGAGCTATGGAAAAGATGGAGTTTCTGGTGGTGAGGGTGAATTCGCGGATATAGAAAATTGGAATATAGGAAGAAAATAGTATTTTGCTGGCGTAGAAGGCAAGGGTTTACTCTACTGGAGCTTCTGGTAGTGTTGACCCTATTGTCGTTTTCGGCAGGAATTATACTTCCTTCAGCCTCTGTTATTTTAAGACAAAATAGAGTGGATGGGCTTTCCAGAGAAATTGGGCTGTTGTGCCGTGAGGTTTTTCATCGCTCTGTTGCCTCTGGACTGGTTATGAGAGTCGGTTTTAATTCGAAAGGGTTGTTGGCTGCCTTTGTCGATGATAACGGGATATTGAAAGAAAAGTCTGACATTTTTTTGCAGGCTGTTTCTGTAGATAAAAAAATTAGACTAATCTGGCCAGAGAATGGCTGGGCTGTAATACCAGAGGGATATTGCGAGAGCCCGGTTATTAGAATCATTGATAATGAAACAGGAGAGAGTATCTCTTTTAAATTTAGACCATATGATGCGAGATTTGAAGAAATAGCTCTTGGAGATGACTAGTGAAAAAAGCGAGTTTTGTTGTTTCCAGATCTGGAGTTACACTTATTGAAATACTTGTAGCATTCGCTATTTTGGCAATGATTTCAGGTGCAATCTCAAGTGGAACAGGATATTTAACGGAGAGGCTGGTGAGAGCAGAAAAGGCAACTATTGCTAGAAATCTAGCCTGGAAAAGAGTTGTGGAAGTTAAATCTGCCCCTCTGAGGATTGGTCACAATGTTAGCGATTTTGGTAAAGGTTTTTCAGGGTTCGAGTTTGCAGAAAATATTAATAGGGCAAACATTGGTGGCAAATCTGACAAAGGTTTGTATGAATACGAAATAGTTGTTTCCTGGAAACAGGCTTATAAAAGAGATAGTTTGGAACTCCACACGCTGTTAGCCGAATATAACAAATGAAGATTAAACTGTTTAACAAACTAAAATTTAAAAATGGCTTTACTCTTATCGAAATCATGATTTCTTTACTTTTGTTAAGTGTTCTATTGTCGCTTTTAAGTGGAATGCTTTACAGCATGATGAAGCTTTCAAATACGGCCGAATCAGTTTCGGGGAGACAGAGAGAAGTCGCTTTTTGTCTTGATTTAATGCGCAAAGAGCTTGGTGAAATTGTTGTAAATAATAATGATTCGAGACTTACTTTGCTTGCTGGCGAAGACTTTTTATCCTATGCAACTACACGTCAGGAACTGGTAGCGAGGGATTCAATTCCTAGAGGACTTGCTCGCGTTGAGTGGCGCTTTGATCGCCAAAATGGAAATCTAATTCGCAAGGTATTTCAAGTTCCTGAGCCTGGGAGAATCCAGCCACCAGAAACAGAGACAAGATTTCTCTCGGATTTGAAACAGATTGAAATTGGATATTTGGATGATGAAACATGGAGAATTGCTGAAAGTGATTCATTTGTGATTCCAAAGACCAGAGGTATTTCTATTGTTTTAAGATTTAACAATGCAGCTGGAAACTCAAATCAAAAGTCTTATTCCAGCTCTTTTCTACTTTACATATGACTTCGATTATCAGAAATAAAAATGGAATGGCTCTTTTGTCTGTGGTATTGCTTTCTGCTTTGCTGATTACCCTTTATCTTCGGTATATGGATGAGGCTGGTCTTCAGGCTCGAATTGATGCCGGGCAGGAGCAGATTCTGCAGGCTCGTTGGGCTGCGCTCGGAGGGGTTGAGTTTGCCATGAGCTTACTTTATTCAGATCGAAACCCAACAGATAGCTACGAGGAACTTTGGGCAAAACGGAGTGAAGAGACTTTTGAAAATCCACTTTTTATTGGCCAGGCGAGTTGTGCTGTAAAAATTATTGATGAATCTGGAAAGGCAAATATAAATCTGGCAAAAGAAGAATTTCTTGTTGCGCTGTTTAATTACTACGATTTCGCATTAAATGCTTCTGGAACTATTTTTGGGGAAGATATTAAAATTGGGGGAGCTAGAAGGCTTGCCCATCATATTCTGGACTATATAGATGAAGATGATTCTCCAAGAGCAATGGGAGCTGAAATTGAAGACTATAACCTGAGAGATATTGCTGGGCCAAGAAATGGGGCTTTGCAAGATATTAGAGAACTTTATAATATTCCTGGAATAACAAAAAGCATGATGGTTGCCTCTGGAACCAGACCTGGGCTGGGTGACCTGTTTACTGTTTTTGGAGATGGGTGGATAAATCTTAATTCTGCCCCAAAAGGCCTAATTCGAGCTGTTCCCGGGTTGCCCGAGGATTACAGTTATGCTCGAAGAGAAGAATATTATGAGAATTTGTTTAGATCAATTCCTTTTCAGGAACTTGCGGGATATACTAATTATGTCGTAGGTTTTGATTGGCATATAAGTAAGGACTACACAAAGAAATTTGTAATTTTTACAAGCTGGTTTAGAATTGAAGCTCATGCGCAAATTGGCAAAACACATAGGTGGGCTACAGCAATTGTTAAGCGAGAACGAAATGGCGATAGTAGAATTGTGAGGCTGGTAGAAGTTCCTTGATCAAAAAATATTTAATTTATTTCTTAAAATCTGATAAAAATGGCGACTGGTTTGAGCTTGATGAATCAAATCAGCTTTTGCCAGTTTCCCAAAAAGATTTTGATGCCTCCGAAAGACACTCAGATACTGAATTTATTCTAATTTTACCTTCAGAGATTGGTATTCCGTTTTGTCTAAAACTGCCTTTTGGTGAGGTGGGTAAAATTGAAAAAGTGCTTCCCCAGCTTGTAGCTGATGAATTTCATTCTGTTAAAAGTGATTGGTTGTTTTCCTGGAAAACTTTAAAACTGGCCGAAGATGGAGATAAATCAAGTTGGTCTATTTTTGGATTAGCTTTCTCTCCAGAGTTTTCTGAGATCACAATAGGGAAGGACAATTCCTGGGCGCTTGCCATCCCAGACCTGTGGTTACTTAGTTCAGACTTTGCAGGAAAAGCATGTAATTTAATTTCACCGGTAGGGAATAGGTGTGTGGTTTTTTCTGCTGATGGGTCTTTGCAGGCAGTTTTATCAGAGGATGGCGGGCTTCCGGTTCAGAGCTATATGGCTATGAATTCTATTGAAAATTTACAAGATTTTGATTTGAGTAAAGCGCTTGAAAAATTTCGAAGCAAAATAGAAGAGTTGATAGAAGAACCTGAAAAGAAAGATCTTTCAGGAGTGAAAGCCAGACAGGGAAAAAAAGTGGTGAAATTGCTTGCAGCAGCTGCTTTTGTATTAATTATTGGAATAACATTGATATATCACTTTTTTTTATGGGGAGAGGGGATTAGGTATGAAATAGCAGCTAATCGCGTTTCTCAAAATGTTAATAAGGTTTTTGCTGAGTTGCTTCCAGGAATTCCTGTTGTTGAGCCTGTTAGCCAGATTAAACGCACCATTAGTGAGGCCGAGGCTACTATGAAAAGCGCGGCTGATGCCCCCAACTTTAATGTTGCATCAATTTTGAAAATTTTGGTTTATGAGAGAGGCGGCACGATTACTTTAGAATCTGTTAAGGGTGAGGGGCGCATAATCAGGGTAGTCGGAACTTCAGGAAACTATCAGGATTTGAACGTTTTCAAAGAGAAGTTGTCTAAATCTGACTTTTTTGGTCTGGTTGAGATAAAAGAGTCTAGTATGACTGGAAATTCTTTAAGATTTGTCCTGGAGGGAAGATGGAAAAACTAACTTCCTGGTGGCAAAGTAGAAGTGTTAGAGATAAAAGGGCGCTTGTTGCACTTGGTCTGTTTTTGCCAGCATTAATGTTTTGGTATTTTGTTACTTTGCCTTTAATTGACAGGCTAAAAATTCAGAAGAGAATTTTAACAACCAAAAATACCCAGGCAGAAGAATTTCAAAAATTGTGTAATGACCTTGTAAAAATTAGATCAAAAAAATCAAGTTTCAAATTAACCAGTTCTCCTAAAATTTTGGAAGAGGTTGAATCTATACTGAATAAGAACCCAGAGATCAAGGGAAAATTTCTGATTAATCGTTCCAGTCTTTTTTTTGCTGGAAAGACTAATCCTGCAGCTGAGATCCGTTTTGAGGGGATGTCTTCTCAGAGTTTACTAACTGGACTTAATGAAATTATAGGTGGGGGAGTAAAGTTTTCCAGGTTTGAAATAAAAAAAATGGGAAACTCAAAAAACTCACTTTCTGGATCTGCTCAAATTTACAAATAAAATTTATTTATTTTTACCAAAAAAACAATAAAAAACTTTCGCCAAAATAAATAAACAAAAACAAACAAAAAAAAGTGCTTATCCTCTTGATTTTCAGATTTTATAAGTGCTAAATTAAGTAACATAAAAAAATAGTGGGACCGACCAAAAATAGGCGGCTCTGAGAGAAGGAGGAAAACAAAAGAGAAGAAGGGAATTTTGGTTTTGTCCTTTCGCGCATTTAGAGATCACTCTATTGCAGGAATTCAGTAGGAGGTTAGGTGAATGTCAGAAATTCGTTCACAGAAGAGCAGATTTTTAGCAGCTTTTTTTGCTATTTGTTTGCTGTTACCCGTGGCAGGTTTTTGTGCCGCAAATTTTTCCGTAACTGTTCGGAACCCACAAGGGAATCCGTTGTCAGGAGCTCAGGTTTATGCCTGGGATTATAATAATCTTTTTAACAAGGTTGGCCCTGTAACAACTAATTCTCAAGGTATCGCTACTTTTAGTTTGACAATAGCTCAAACTGCAGATAGCACAAGTAGTCCAAAGCCAAATATTGGTTTTCTTGCCGTTCCAGATAATGCCGCTGGAAACACCAATTATGCATTTGGAAGAGAAGAAGTTCTTTTCTATGATCTATGGGGAGGATCTATTGCTCCACCTGTGGATATGCAACTTGAAGAAGGATCTCTTGTTAGTCTGATGCCGAAGAAAGACGGAGCTGTTGGCTTAGTAAGTCAGATGGAAATCTCAGTTCCTGGCGTACCTTATCAGGTAAAAACAATTATTGTGGGCGGATCAGAGATTTCTGTTGCCACTCCTTCATATAATATTTACTGGCCAAAAATGACTCAGCTTAATGTCAGCCTTCGTGGTGATGGTAATTATTCTGACACTTACAAACCTGAATATTATCTTTGGAAGGGCTTCTCTTTTAAAATTGAAGACCAGGCTTCATCAAGTTTTGTTTTGGACCACATGAAGGAAACTAAAGGGCAGATAGCATTCAACCTGAGTCTCCCTTCTGAAGGTGCAATGGTTTATTATGATAACGGCGGATCATTGGGTTTTAATAACTTCAGAACGTTCGTTGGATCAACCACACTTTATGTGCCACTTGGACTCTATAACTTTAAAGTTGTTCCGAGCAATAACTATGCTATAAATGTTTTCCCACAGCAATTGGTTACCTCTGCTTTGCAGACTGTTGATGTGAATCTTGGGGATGGCTATGCTGTTACTGGAGCTGTTAATCTTGGAACTGCTGGAAATAAAGGCGCTCTTGCCAATGTTAAGGTTCTTGCAGAAGTAAAAGTTTCACTGGGTGGTTATGATAGCTGGATTCAGGTAGAACAGGCTAATCCTAGTTCCACAGATGGTTCTTTCTCCTTTGCACACAAATTTGCACCAGGAAACTACAGACTCAGAACCACTTATATTGCATATACTAATACATCAAGCTATGGTGTTGTAGATACTTATTCTACACCATGGGGATGCTACAGACATGCAACAACTCCTGAATTTACCGTGGCTGCCTCAAACATTACCCAAAATATCACAATGCCTCAGGCAACCGCATTTATGGCTACAGTTAAAGATGCAGCCAACAACCCTCTTCCTATGGTTAACTCTGTTGCCCCAGTTATGTTTGGTTTTATGCCAAAAGCTGGTCAGGAATATGGAACTGCAATTTCTAGCTACAACATCTCTTATAATACAACTACTGGCGTAGCTTTTGCTCCGTTTATAGGAGAAGGCAATCTTGCAACCAGACTTGATATGCAAGATGTTCCAAACAATAAAGTATTCCAGAAGGTTTTTGCTCCATTTGCAATTCAACCAAATGTAACTAACGTTTCTTCTTACACAATTGATCCAAACAACTTTGTAACAGCAACTGGATCTGTGTTTATTGGAAATGCTTCAGAACCATTTGGTGGAATGGGAACTATTAATGTTAGTCCGGTAGTTCCTGGTACCACTGTTTCTTCCAACAATGTTTTTAACCCATATGGAACTTATGGTGCTCAGCATCAGGATCTGAATGGAACTCCTGTTTATGCTTTCCAGCTTGAAAAAGGTGCTTCTTATGCCGTTAATGTAAAAGAACAAAGTAATTACAACAATGGCGCAGATGAATTTGCTGGATTGATTGGTTTTGTTCCTCTCAATACCATTATTAATGTTCCGGCAAACCAGACCGAGCCTTACACTTTAAATGCTCCTGTAGCATTGGGTGGAAATTTCAATGGGCAACTCCTTATTGATGGACAAATTGTAACAAACGAGTCTGTTGGAATTGCTGTTGAAAATATCCCAGATGAAGATTATTCAAGCTGGTCCTGGAAATTTAGAAGAGTTGGCGTTGCCTCTCCAACATTCCAGGTTTCAGGTTTGCAGACTGGACGCTATAAAATTGGTGTAAATCTTGACGGAATTCGCACTGATGCTCCTGTTTATGGAGTTCAGCAGAATCCATTGATTGCAAGGGAAATTTTCATTGATGCCATGAACCCTCCTGCAGAACCTGTTAAATTAAACCTCAACACTGGTTTAATCGGATATGCTCAGGGTATGGTTATGGATGATAATGGTCAGCCTGTCGAAGGCCTGAAAATTGAAATTACTCAGGCTGAAGAAGTTGACCCAATGATGGCTGCTGATCCATATTATCAGCCAATGAAGGGAACTCCTGTATTCTATTGTTCTACCAATGCACAAGGTGAAATAGTTCGTGGTGGAACTTCAAACCAGAACTTTATTCCTCTTGAAGCCGGTGATTATGCAATGTACATCGTTGGCATTGCATCTGAACCAGTAGGTTATAAATTTGGAGTCGAAGCCTACAGACCAGTTGCAAGCTTCAAGGTATTTCCAAATCAGGAAATCACTCCTGTATTCGCACAGATCGACAGAAAATATCCTGTCTCTGGAAGAATCACTGAGAATGGAACACCTCTGGCTTTCCTAAATTTCCAGGTTCTTAATCCTAATGGCGAAAACCTTGGTTGGGGCTACACTGACGAAAACGGAGACTATCAGATTCCAGATGGAATTCCTGGTGGCGACGTTCAGCTTGGTATTGTAGTTGAGAAAGATGGAGCTCGCAGATTCTATCACGTTTGGAGAACTTTGCAGAGTGGACAAGCTAATGTTATGAACATTGAACTTGATCCTTCAACTTTGATTTCTCTTCAAATCAAAACAAAAGATTCTGCTGGAAACCCACTCGGAAGAGCTGGTGGCAATCTTTTCCTTCTATCTGAGCCTGAAAAGGGTCTGAGAGCCAAACATTGGTATCTCACATGGATGGAATCAGGAGATGAAGGTAATCTTAGTTTGCAAGTTCCTCCTCCACCAGAAGCTGGTTATGGTTACGCACTTGTTTCACAAGACAAGTGGATGGATGAACAGATAAACAAACCAGATGGATCGACGCAGATCGTTACTAAAAACTTTGCTGCACCTCCAATAACAATTCTTGATTTGGCTGCAACAGCACCAATAGAATTGGTTTGGAAAATCCCAGCAAAAGTAACTGTTAATGCAAGCAATATTCCAACTGGAAAAGCTGGTAAATATCTTGGTGCTCTGTTACCTTATGAAACCTTTCTTAAGGGCCCGGTTATGGATATGCACCAGTATACAAGTACTACTGGAGATCCATACGGAAATGAGTCCAGTGGACCAGTATATGCTATCTATGATGGTAGTAAGTTTACTTTCGATAACGTAAGACCTGGCAAAGAATATGTTTTCATGTGTTATGAAACCATGGCCTATCTGATGCCGGAAGACGTAATGTGGGCGAATGAGTTTTCGTGGAAAGCAATTTTCCGCCACATTAGTTCTAAATTTATGGTTGATTCTGACGAGTTAACTATTAATGAAACTTTCAGAAGCCTTGCCAACGTTGTTATTACTGCAACCCCTTCAGCTTCTCTAATTATGGAGCCTTCAGATGTAGTAATGGAATACTCTGATGATCCAATGCAGACTGCGGGTAAAATTGGTTGGCCAGTAATCAATAAGGGTTATGAATGGAGTCCAGGAGGCGATGCTTACATCGGATTCCCTCTACAGGTTCCTGAAAATTATGCCTATAGAATTGGTTTCAGCCCAGCAAACTCTTCTGATCCAGAAGCTAAAATGTTTCTTCCTAAATCAGATGAGGATGTAAGATTTGTTGCCAGTGAAACTGCGCAAATGCCAGCAACTTATACTATTCGCTTGAAAGCAATGGCTAAGATTTCTGGTCAGTTCCAATACGACTCTGCAATGTCAGAAGGTATTGTTGCAATGTTCCCACAGGGTGCAGACTTAAGTGATGAAAATTTCCAGCCTTATGAAACTAATGCCATGGACGGAATGTATGAAATGTTCCTTCCGCAGGGATTCTTCATGGGTTATGCAATTCCATTCACTGGTGGAGCTCCTGGTTTCATAAATGTTTCTATCGCTCCAGAAACTCAGCAAACAACTTTGAATATTAATGTTCGCCGTGGTGTTGCTGTTCATGGTGCTGTTGTTACAAAAGATGAAGCGGGTAATGATGTTCCTGTTTTCGATGCATCAATTGCTGTTATGAGAAAAGCCTCTGACAGAAGTGATTTGATGGATGGACAGCAGTTTATTCCTTATCCTGTGATGCAGGCAGATAATATCTTCTATTGTGACCCAGAAGGTGGATTCTTCTTTGAAGTAGAAGATGGCGTTGACTATTATCTTCAGGCTATTGTTCCTGCTGGATTTAGACCAATGCAGCCTTTGAAAGTTTCAGTTGACGGCATAACAAGTGTTCCAGCTGAAGGCTTTAAGTTAACCGTAGCTGAAGGTGGAGAAATTTGGGGTAGTGTTAACATACCTGCATTTGTCGAAGCTGAAGCTTTTGGTAGCAATTCTGTTCAAAGCCAGTTTGGTAAAGAAGGTAAGTTCTATGCAGATGCTTCCAGAGTTGATCCGGTAACTCAGAGATACGAATTCAAGCTTCGTGGTCTTGATAGAAACATGGTTTATGATATTAAAATCATTCCTATGGATCCTTCAAAAGCCGTTAAGCATGTTTCTCAGGTTCCTGTAACTCAGACTCCTTCAGCAAACAAAATTATGGCTGATCTCGGAGATGGTTATAGAGTTGTTGGTCAGCTTGTGGATGAGAATGGTCTTCCATTAGCTATTAAAGATGTTACAGTTAATCTTGCCATGACTCTTGGAATGCAAAACTATGATGCGATTGCAACTCCAACTACTGTTACGAACAAAATATTCAGAACAACTCAGAGCATAAGAGCCCAGGATCTTGGCACAGATCCAACCGAGTATGATCTTGGAGACGTTATGCTTGAAGGTCTTTGGGCAAGAACTGATTCTTATGGTCAGTTTGAATTCAAGAATGTTCCTGAATTCTTAACAGCATTTGTTAAAACAGATAATCCATTCACGCTTAATGGTATTGGTTATGCCAGAGGAAAAACTGATAATTTTGTTGCTTCGTTTACAAGCAATAGAATCATGGAAGTTCCTGTGATTATACCAATGGGCGGAAAAATCATTGGTCGCTTAAACGATGAGAATGGTCAGCCCATTAAGCAGGGTATGGTTGATGCAGGCTTTGGCGATTTCTGGGCAGATACCAAAGTTGATTCAAATGGTAATTTTGAACTAAAAGGATTGATTCCAGCTCCAAATTATATGTTGAATGTGCAGGAAGTTCCTGGACGCGCACCTATAATGAGACTTGGAATTCCAGTTGAGGCTGGCAGTACTACCAATGTTGGAGCAATTACGGTGGCCAAAGCGGTAGCTGTTAATGCTACAGCAGAAAACCTTCAGCCAATTGCCAGCGCTGCATTTGGATTTGGTATTCCTGAAGGACTCGGTTTGAGTGCAATTGCTCTTGATGGAAAAATTGCTATAACAGATCAGGACCTTCTTGGTGGTAATTACATGGAATTCATTACCGGTGAAAATGAACTCTACTGGAATTCATTTGAAGTGCCAGCTTCGTTGCCAATGGTTCTCTTTACTGTTCCAGGAGCCAATAGCTTTGGTATGGTTCTTCATAAAGAAGATCTGGACGGTAACCAAACTCTTGTTACATGGTCATGGAAGCCTGGAGTTGTAGTTCCTACGGAAGAACAGCTTGGTACTGGAACTTTCACTGTTCCTGGTGCTTTAAATTGTCCAACTTTGTTTGGTTCAATTGGTGGTGTTCTGAAGCATGCTACAGTAGCAAGTGCAACAATGAATCCTGGCGATGCAGTTATAGCTCTTTATCCTGTGGTTGCTTCTGGAACAGAATTTGTTCTTTCTAACACTCCTTTCCCAGCAGCTTTAACAAGCCCTGTTGAAGGTAAGTGGTTTATTAAGAACGTTCCACAAGGAACTTATAGAATAAAAGCAATTACCAAAAAGTATGGAACCCAGTTCTTCAAAAAAGTTATAACCATTGGAGCAACTCCAGTTGTTGAGCCTTTACTTCTCGGAACCAGTGTTAAGAGAATGTATGGTAAAGTTGTAGTGAAAAATGCAACTTCAACAGCTGTCGTTGGTGCTAAGGTTTCGTTGAATGAAAAGCTCTTTACTTCTACTGACAAGGATGGAGTCTTCTCTTTCTATCTTCCAGTTGGCGAACACATTGTTCCTCTTGTAAAGGTTTCAAAACCTGCTTTTGAAACTAGAAAGATTCAGGAATTTGCAACTGTCGCCAGCACAGGAGTTGTTATTAGTGAAGATGTTGACCTGGGAACCATTGAGCTTTCTAACGCTGTTGGCAAATTTGAAGCGACAGTTGTTGGAAATACTGATGGAAAACCGAAAGTTGGAGCAGAAGTTGCTCTAATATATAAAGAGGATCCAACATCTCTCCTCTGGACTGTAGCTGATCGTAAATATGCTGATGAAAATGGCTTTGTTAAATTTACAACTGTACCAACAGGAAGAGAAGTAACCTTTAGAGCTAGAGCTCACTATCACCAGCCTCTAATTTACACTCTTTCTGCTACAGAGAATAACGGGAATGCTACGGCTTCTTTGAAGCTTGTAGAAGCTGCTCCTAAAGTATTCTTTACTGGTAGAGTTGAAGAATTGTCACCTGCTTCTTACACTCTCAAAGCAAGTTTCGACTTCAATAGAGTTGTGACAAAAGCTGATCTGGCTCTGTATATTGATGAAGTTAGTCGCCTTGGCGATTGTACTTTCCCTGATGACATTGGTGGAAGAATTACCAATATGTTGTTCAACAATGAAATTCCTAAGAAAGATGAAGTGATTGCTTCAGTTACCTATTCTACCTTTGGAAGAATTGGATTGTTCAACGTTGTTGGTGGTGCTTTGTTCCGTAAGGAATTTGAAGTAGATCCTCTTTCTGCCAATGGTTTCACAGGCCGTCAGACAGACTCAAATGGAAACAAGTTGCCAGTAGGTCTTAATGTTCCTGCCGGATACCTTGATCCTACGGTTAACTCATTCCAGATCGTTGTAGAGGACGCTTCTGGAACTGCAAGTCTTGGTAGTGAACAAGGCGACCCTGCAGAGTTTTCTGGCCCGGCATTTGAATTTACTTTTGGAAATTCAAACTTTGCAGCTGGTACTGCTTCTCAAACACAAGGTTTGTTTGAAGTAACAATCCAGTATCTTGCAGGTCAGAAACTTGAGCCTAGATGGTATGACGAAAACAGCAAAACCTGGTCGAAAGTTGGTATCATTGCAGATTCTGTTAAATGGGATTACCCATCAACAGGATATGTAACATTCAAAGTTAGCCATCTTACCAAGTTTGCTGTTCTCAAGAATGTTCAGACTGCAGCTTCTAGCATGAGAAGTGATTTTGATGGCGATGGCGCTGTTGCGTTAAATGACGTTGTATATCTTCTTGCTTGGTATCAAACAGGAAAATCAACAGACAAAACAGCAATTGCTAATCGCGCAAAAGAAATCCTTGCTTCTGCCGCTGGACCGGTTGTTAACGTTCCTGCTGATATAACAGACGATGTTAATGGCGATGGTAAAGCAGATCTTAACGATATCGTATTGACTCTTGCCTGGTATCAGGCTGGTAAATCAAACGATGCAACTGTTGTTAAGAGTCGCGCATCTGAAATTCTAAGCTCAGTAACTGGAACTGTAACAAGTTTCCCTGGCGAAAAAGTTAATCGCTAGGATTTAAGTAAAATCAAGGGCCGGGAAACCGGCCCTTTTTTTTTCTTTCAATATGGTTAAAAAATTTTTTAAGTAAAAGAATAATTACCTGGATTTTATGCAACATAAATAAGAAACCTATGATTACGAAGTTTGTTAAGGGCAGATTTTTTAGAGAGCTTTAGTCTGCTAAAAAAAAATTGACAGAATGTACGAATTAAGCTAAATTGGTTGGCAAGATTTTATGCCTTGGAGGATATTTGTGAAGAAATTTTTCTCACTGACACTTGTTATTTTTCTTATGGTTGGAGTAATTTCTCTTGTTGGTTGTAACGGACTTTGGGATTTTGATAATGATGATGATGCAGTATCAAGAATCAGTTTTAATTTCCCAGCTCAGGTTAGCCTTAATAACGCAAGCTCAACTCTTCTTGCAGCAGTTTCCAATTTTGGAACTAACCTGATTTGTCAGGTATATCAGCAGTCTTCTTCTGCTGCTGTTGCTGACACTCTTATTGCTGATGATATACCTGTAAGCGCTTCTGGAACTGTAACAGTTTCTTTCCAGGGCTTCAGTGGTTCATACTACCTCAAGATTATTAATAAAAATCAGAAGACCAACCCTCTTTTCGTTCTTTATACCTATCTTGGAACTTTGGGCTCAAACCCAACAGTTACAAAAACTGTAAACGAAACTACAACAGCTGTTGGTCTTGTTATTCAGACTGCAAAATCTAATGGTTCTATTGTTAATTACGGAACTGATATTACTGAAACTTCTACTGGAATTAGCGCTATTGCTTCCAGTGCTGAAACAGCTCTTACAAATGGAACAAGCGTTGCTTCTGTTGCTGCGACTGTAGCTCCTACTTCGATTACAGTTTCAAAATCAACTCTTGGTTTGACTGTTGGTGGAACAAGCACTCTTACAGTTACTTTTACTCCTTCGTATACTACTAATCAGAAAGTAACATGGACTTCAAGTGCACCAACTGTTGCTACAGTAACTAATGGACTTGTAACAGCTCTCACAGCTGGAACTGCTAATATCATAGTAACTTCTGTTGCTGATACTACAAAAACAGCTACTTGTGTTGTGACTTCAACTGCAGCTGCAACAAGCACAAGCACTTCAACAAGCACTAGTACTTCAACAAGCACCAGTACTTCAACAAGCACTAGCACTTCAACAAGCACCAGTACTTCAACTAGTACTAGCACTTCAACAAGCACTAGCACTTCAACAAGCACTGCCAAGACAGCTATCACTTTTGACAAAAATGTTACTGGTTTGAATATTTCTGATCTTCAGATTCATATTACTGGTGTAGATGCTGCTTTCACAACTACTACTACAGTAACTGCTGGTTCTGCTAGAACTATTGAAAAATCAGCTTCATTGACAACCAGCAAAGGTCATCTTGTTCTTACTTTTAACGGCCTTGCTTTCGACACAATTTCTGATTTCCAGGGACTTACTTTCACCACTGCTATTACAGGTGGCGCAGTAGTAACTATTCAGAAACCAGACGGAACTGTTCTTGCTACAAGCAACAACTTATAATTGATTCTTAAAGGCCGAACCCTTTGCGGTTCGGCCTTTTTCCGACTTTTAGGAGGTATAATGCGTAACTCTTTAAGAATGCTGGCAATTGTCGTTTTGGCAATTTCCCTGACTTGCCCAGCTTTTGCTGTAAAGGTCGGAGATTTTGATGGTGACAGCTCAGTTGGTTTAAATGATATTGTGTATATGTTAGGTTGGTATCAGACTGGAAAGTCTACGGACGCAACGGCTGTTGTTAATAGAGCTAAAGAGATCTTGTCTTCTGCTTCTGGTCCATTGACCAGACTCCCTGATAATACTTCTGATGACCTTTCTGAGAGCGGTGTTGGTTTGGATGATATAGTTTTGATGCTTGCATGGTATCAAACTGGTAAATCTACAGACTCTTCTGCTGTAGAAAGTAGAGCGAAAGAAATTCTTTCCTCTGTTAATTATCTTTCAAAGTTTCCAGAAATGGATATAGGTTCCTCAACAGTCCCTATAACAATCACAGGAATCCAGACAAACTGATTGAACTAGTTAAAATTGAACTTTCAAAAGAGAGTGGATATCCACTCTCTTTTTTTATTCCAAAATTCATAAAACTTTGTATTATTAAAGAAAAGATAGATTTAGGGAGCGCTATATGAAAAGGTTGGTTGCTGCTATTGGGTTATTAACATTAATTCTTACTGGTTGTTTTAATCAGTCATCTCAAACGCTCTCTGTGAATGGGATTTCAGAAACTGAAGCGGTTACAAAAGTTAGTTTCCAAATCGAAAACGGCTCTTTCGGACTTGCAAATTTGCGAGCTCAAACTACATCAACCCCAGAGGTCTGGCTTGAATTAAAGCTAATTAATCCTGGCAGTATATCTTCGCCTTACTCTCTTCTTAAAAAGAAGGCCACGGTTACCGAAACTTCAGGAAAATATGCTGCTACGGTCCAGTTTACTGAAGTTCCTGCCAAGCCTTCGTTAGCTCGTCTTAGTGTTGTTGGTGGCTATCTTGTTGATTCATCTAGTGGAAATCAGGTTAGCACATGGACTGGAGCGTTAGACCTGGTTGGTGGTATTTCAAATACAATTTCTTTGTATCCCGAAGGCGGAAAGAGTTTGTCAGATGTCACAGTAAATGTGGTAGAGGAGTTAATAAAAACAACCGCTAATGTTGCGACTTTTCCGTATGATCTGATTACCAGGGTTAATTCTTCAGTTGCTACAGTGAATTTAAATTCTGTAACTGTTTATTCTGACGCTTTAAATGCATTTGTAGCCACAAATGGTCTAAGTTCTCAGCCATCAGATGCTGAATTTGATGCTCCAGCAGGATATACATCTGTAGCCTTTCCTAAGAGCGGTTCATCAGTTAGTTTAACCATACCGGATTTTAAATCTGGATCAATTGTATATCTAGCTTTTATTAATCGCACTTCTTCTTCGCTGGCCCCTTCATGGAGCGCATCTCTTGGGTCGCCAGCTTCTATTCGGGCCAATTTGAAAGCTAATACAAGTTTTGCAGACAATAGCCCTTTAAACAACAGTCAGAAATTGCATAAAATGATTCGAGATCTAGAAAAGCGCCTTCCGAGATTGGTTCAAAATGAGCCCTCAAGTCTAAAAGGCTCATTGAGAGCTGACGCTATTGGAACTGCAAAATCCTTTTATTACTTTGATGCCAATAATACAAATCTGACTTTAACGGCAAAGTGTGTCAAGGTTGTGTCTATAGCAGGTACTAATAAACTGGTTAATTTTTATCTTGATACTGATTTAAATGAATCAGATTCCAATGCTCAAACGATCTTAAATGGACTTGCGGACCGCTGGGCCAGCATCTATACAACGAATCGAAATATTTTTGGGGCAGAGCCTGAAGGAATCGTTAACAGCATTGATGCGACTAATTTTACTATTTTAATAAGTAAAAAAATTGGATCGGCAGGGTATTTCTACACTGGCGATCTTTATACTGAAGCAACAGCAGTTTATAGTGGTTTCCATTCAAACGAACGTAAGATGTTCTACTTGCAATATCCAGCAAGTATTTCTGATGTAAACAAAGATATTGAAGATATGGCAAGCACAATGGCTCATGAATTTCAGCACATGATCTACTTTAAGCAGAAGACTGGGTTGAATACCGCTGATTGGCTGAATGAAGCAATGGCTGGTTATGCTGAGTATGTGAATTATTTTAGAATCGAAAATCAAAAGAATCAATCTAAAGCTCTTCAAGTAAATCGATTTTTTGCTAACCTTGGATCAACAAATTTAACCAATTGGCAAGGCTCTCACGAAAATTATGGAGAAGTTTACTTATTTGGTGTCTGGCTTGGTCAAAACTATGGTTCTTCCGGAGTTGTTCAAAATCTGCTTTCATCAAGCTTGACTGGAACTGCTGCTGTTGCTGCTTTTACAGGTGGCACTTTTGATGCAGCTTTTTCAAAATTCATGCTTGCCTTGCAGCTTAATAACTCAAATGGTGGAGTCTATGGCATTCAAGGGCTGGATTTAACTGGAACCTATTCTTTTGGCACAGGATGGGCCCCTGTGACTCTTACTGGAGTAAAAACTTCTAACTATTCTACCTGGCTGGGAAGTAATAGCGGTACTATCGTTGTCGGTGGTTATTCAGCCGGATACGTAAAATTGAGCGGTGGAAATGGTGGAACGCTAACCATTAACGCCAATTTACCAACGGGAGTTTCTCTATACCAACTTAAATACTATTAAAATAAATTGGCTTTGAAATTTGTGTCGGTAGTATTTATTTACTTTTATTAGTGCTATTATTTTTTTAGAATTGTACGCCTTCAAACTTTTTGGCTTGGAATCTGACTTGTCGGAGAGATTAAATGAGATTGGTTTTTGGGGTCTTTTTGGCGGTAATTATTCTTTGTTCTGGCTGTTTTAATTTATCTCAGCCACTTTCTAGTTTTAGCGACAGCAAAAATATAGCTGTTAATCAAGATCGCGGTGCAAATGTTAGCTTTAACTTTGTTTTGCCTCCAAATATTTCTTCTGCTTTAAAACCTGCTACCACCTCTTCAAGCCCGCGAGCTGAAATCAGTCTTGCATTATTAAATTACGGGAATTTGACTACTCCTTTCACAATTATTCGCAAAATCAGCGACATATCAACTTCAGGTGAAGCCGGATTTGTGTTTGAGAATGTTCCTTTGGGAACAGCTATAGCTACTTTCAAATTGGTTGGTGCAACTAAAGATGGATTCGCTGAGTTTTCAGGCTGTGCTGATCTTGTTCCAGGCTCCAATACGATTGATTTGAACGCTAGCGGGACCAAAATGATTGAAGAGGTTTCGGCCCAAGCAATAGGGCTTCTTGCTGTTGATAGTGTTGTGGCTTCAAAGATGCCTGCAAATATGGCGGGAAAGATGAAAGCGATTATTTTGAGCTCAAATCAAACTATTGCAAGCGATGCGTATCAAGTCAGCGCTTCGTTAAAAACTCAAATTCAGCAGACCAAGATAGTTAAAGCCGTAGGTGGAGATGTTCACGGGGTTGCACTAAGGTCAGATGGAACCCTGTTTAGTTGGGGGCAAAATCTTTCGGGACAGTTGGGAATCTATGGCCTAAGTGAGCAGCAAAGACCTGTTCCATTAAAGAGTTTGTATGATTGCACTGACATAAGCGCAGGAACTGACTATTGTCTTGCTGTAAACAGTTCAGGGAAAGTTTACGGCTGGGGAAATAACGAAAACGGCAGGGTTTCAGGTTCAGCTGAAAGTATGTTTGTTTTTCCCACAGAAATCTCTGGATTATCAAATATAGCGACTATTTCAGCTGGTTATACCCATAATCTTGCCATCGACTCGTCCGGGCAGGTTTGGGCCTGGGGAAAAAACGATAAAGGCCAGTTGGGCCGAGCGACGCAAACGGAAAAAGAAACTCCAGGCATGATTTCTGGAATGAATTCTGTTAAAGCGGTTTGTGTTGGAGAAGGTTTTAGTCTTGCTGTTAAAACTGACGGAACCGTTTGGGGCTGGGGAGATAATAATTATTTTCAGCTTGGAACCTCAACAGGATTAATATATTCAACGCCAGTTAAAATCGAAGGCCTGGCAAATGTTCGTGAAGTTGTTTGTGGGTCTGGCCATAGTATCGCATTGCTTGGGGATGGAAGCCTGTATAGCTGGGGGCAAAATGCTTTTGGTCAGACGGGTCTTGGGCTCGGAGATCCATTTGTAGTGGTGCCGCAAAAGATTTCGCAACTATCTGATATATCTAAGGTTTCAGCTGGGCAATTCCATTGTTTAGCGGTCAAAACTGATGGAACTGTTTATTCCTGGGGTAGAAATAACAGCTTGCAGTTAGGGGTTGCCAGCATTGAGCAATTAACTATTCCTCAGCAGATCGCCGGGGTTGTATCGGTTGTGGATGCCTATTCTGGAGCAGAATTTAGTTTTCTTAAATTCCAGGATTCCACTTTTAAATCCTTTGGAAACAATGATGGCTATCAATTGGGCGTTGGCGTTAATGGCGATCTCTCAACTCCCCGTGAAATGACGTTTACCTGGTAGAATCGGCCGATTGGTAATTTTCAAACAATACTGAATGGGCTGTTTGAATAAATTCTTGCAAACTGTTATTATTCAAACCTGAAAAATAACAGGGGTGTGGGAGTTTATGGGCAAAGGTTTCAAGTTTCCGTGGGTTGTACTCTTAACAGTAATTTCCATCTTTGCAGCGCTTTATATTGGGTTTAAAGGCCTTGAAGTGAGTGCCATGGAAATCTGGTACAGGCGGCTGACATTTTACTTTTTGCTTCTCGCTACAGGTCTTTGGTTTCAAAAGATTTTGCCAGAGAAGATTTCCATAGAGAAACTCAAAGCACAATTAAAAAGGCATTTGCCTGCACTTTTGATTGCGCTGGTTATTGTTAGTGCAGGGACAATGGCTTGCACACCTGATTACAGAATTCTTGCCGATGAGATAAATCTTCTTGGCATGTCCATGGGCATGTACGATGAGCATCAAACTTATAATCCTATCCAGGTTTTATATTATTTCCACGGCATGAAGCGAACAATAGAACGCCAGATAGACATGCGGCCTGGTTTTTTCCCATTCCTTGTTTCGCTTGTTCATTCTGCTTCTGGATATAGGCCCTCAAATGGTTTTGTGGTTAATTTTTTTGCCGCATTTTTGATTTTGATTGTTTCATACTTATTGGTAAACCGTTGGTTTGGACGATTCTGGGGAATTTCCATGATGCTTTTCATCGCGGCCTTTCCTTTGTTTATCCTTTATTACAATTCCTGTGGTTTTGAAACGGTGAATCTGCTTTTTATTCTGCTTTGCGTTTTGTTGTTGGATACCTACTTCAGAAACCCCGATGCGTCAAATGCGGAAAAAGTATTTCTTATTTTGCCTTTACTTGCTCAGACCCGTTATGAATCTGCTTTGAGCGTATTTGCGGTTATACCACTGGTTTTGTTTAAATTGCCACTTAAAGAGTTTTACAATTTTTCATTTCGACTGGTGCTCATTCCTTTGTTGTTTATTCCCGCAGCCTGGTTGCGAATAGTAACTTTTAGCAGCAGGGCATTTCAGGTCGATTCTGTAGAAAAGGCTTTTGGGTTTGATCTTTTTGTGAAAAATTTAAAGAAAGCCATTCCTTTCTTTTTTGGCAAAGCACGCGAGTATGGAATGGTAACCATTTTTGCTTATCTTGCATTGGCTGGTTTATGTTGGTTGCTTTGGGATATATTCAGTCGCCGAGATGGAGGCGAAAACCGCCCTTACGCGCTTGGAGCGTCCATTCTGGGCTTAACTCTTTTGCATGCATTTGCTCGTTTCTATTATTTCTGGGGAAATATGACGCTTCAGTATACTTCCAGGCTTGGGCTGGTGTTTGTACCTCTTTTGGCTTTTTTAGCCCTGTATTTTTTGAGGAAAATTGTCCGCGCTGGTTTGGTTGCTAAAAATTGGATTCCAGTTGCTGCGATACTTCTTGCTTTGCATGGATGGCCTGTGGCAGGGCAGAATCTTGCAGTGAGAGATATTTTCTTTTTTAGAGAATTTAAATCTGTAAGTGAATTTCTTGAAAGGAATTATCCAGATAAAAAAAACTACATATTAGTAACGGACCTCTCCAACCTCTATGTACCGTTTAGATATAGTTCAGTGAATTGCCACTTTATAAATACCAACAAAGAAGACTTTTTGGGGCAGCTTAGAAGAAAAACTTATGAGAAAGCTATTATTGTCCAAAAGTTTCGGCTAACTGATGATAATGCTACTTTGAACAACAGCATTGATGAATCTTTTAAAATGAAAAAGGTATATGAAACTCAGATGCATTCAGGAGAATATTTAAGGATCTCCGAATTACGCATTGAAGATCAGCCTGAAAAGTAGAATTAAAAACGAAAGTAGATTGTGGCAGGCAAGTGGCTGTTTGATCTGGTAGCAAATTAAAACCGTTTCCAGTGCTTGTTTGTCAGCTAAATGTTTTATAACTTCATTGTTGATTAAATTTCCTCTCTGTGCTATCCTACGGGGTACGTCCCTGCTCTGCCCCTTAAAGTGGGCCGGGCCAAATTTATCCGAAGGGAGGTTTTCAATAGTGAAACCTTATGAAACTTTGTTCTTTACTGAACCCGATCTCGAGGATGCAGTATTTGAAGGCTTAATTACCAAGGTAGAAGCAGCTATCACCAAAAATGGTGGACAGATCGAAAAAATCGATCGTTGGGGCAAGCGCCCATTAGCATACGAAGTTGACAAGTTCAGAGAAGGCAATTATGTGCTTGTAAACTTTAAGGCTTCTGGAACAGATTTGAAAGAACTCGAAAGAACTTTCTTGATCAACCAGAACATCCTTCGCTTCATGACAACTAGTCGTCCCGCTTAAGAGGGATTAGTTAAATGGCAGGATCTCTTAACAAAGTATTCCTCGTAGGTAATCTTACCCGCGACCCGGAACTGCGCTTTACCGCTCAGGGAACAGCTGTTGCTAATTTTAGCATAGCAGTTAACCGAAGCTATAAAGCTAATGATGGCGAATATAAAAAAGAAGTTAGCTTCTTTAATATCGTTGTCTGGGGAAAAACAGGGGAAAACTGTTCCAAATTTCTATCGAAAGGTAGATCTGTGCTTGTTGAAGGCAGACTTCAGAATAGAAGTTATGAAACTCAAGAAGGACAGAAAAGAACTATCACTGAAATCGTTGCTGATAACGTCCAGTTCCTTGGTGGAAAAGGCGATGCCAGCGAGGGTGGAGTAAGTGATTATGGCGCAGTTGATTCTTATGAAGGCGACAAAGACGACGATCAGGTTCCATTCTAGACCTGGTCAATTATGACGAAATATTTCGGAGGAAAAAATGGCTGAATTTAAAAGACATAGACATAGAAAAGTATGTCATTTCTGTAAAGATAAAGTTGAATTTATTGATTATAAAGATGTTTCTCGCTTGAGAAGATACATCAACGATCGCGGCAAGATCATCAGCAGAAGATCTACTGGCACTTGCTGTGCTCATCAGAAGAACCTTACAACTGCAATCAAAAGAGCTAGAAACGTAGCATTGCTTCCGTTCACAAGCCTCTAAAATTGAAGTAACTAATTCATCGAAAGAAGAAAAAGCTGAATGATTAAGACTGTTGGGCAGAGAACAATTGGTCTCTTATTCATGATCTTATTGACCATGAATGGACTTTTTGCTGTCAGTCAATTGTCTTTAGCTGGAGCCGTGGTTCTTTCCGTGGCAAGTTTACCTGCCTTTCTGGTTATTCTTGCGTGGGGAGGAGTTTGGTTCGCGCTTTACGGAGCTATTACAATGCTTCTAACTGGCGTTCTTGGCAGCTCAGCATTGGCTTTTCTTCTTATTCCGATGGTTATAGTTCCGGTAAGTGCTCTTTTTTCGGCCTTAAAGATGGGTTTCTCACCAATGAGATCCATAGCAATAACACTTTTGATTTCCACTGTTGTGTCAGTAGGTATCTGGAGTGTTGGAGTTGGCCTGGGACAAGAGTGGGCTGGTTTGAAACCATTTCGCCAGTTTTTTACCGATGGGTATGTATGGTTTGAACAGCAGATAGATATGGTTCAGGAAAAGAAGCTTGAGACTGTTGAAAACATTGATATTGCCAGAAAGAACCTAAAATTCATTTTGGAACATACAATGCTTTTGATTCCAATAACCTTAATCTTCTTATGGCACCTTGTGTCTACTGGGCTTATTTACTATGGCGCGCAAAAATTTACTTTTCACGGATGTAAAATCGAATCGCTTCCACCTTTTGCAAGTTGGAGATTTGATTGGCAACTTGTCTGGCTGTTTATAGCCGGGTTTGTTCTTTACTATGGCCTTGGTGGGATTGAAACACTTCCTTTCAAAGATGTAGTGAAGATGGTGGGAGCAAATTGTCTGGCAATCAGTAAGATTCTTTATTTTATTGCCGGAGCTTCATTGCTGTTCTTTATGTTTGATAAATATAAGATAGGTTCACTTTCAAGAGTGGGTCTGTCATGCCTCGCGCTGGTATTAACTCAGGCGGTTGTTTGGTTCGGCATCATTGATGTCTGGGCTGATTTCAGAACCCCAAGACCAGCGCTGTTCTCCACGGATGATTCCGAGGATGATTTCTAGACCCTTGAAATTTGCTAGGAGGAAGTAATGGAAGTCCTTTTGATTAATAATGTTCCACGAGTTGGTATAAAAGGCCAGGTACTCAAAGTAACTGAAGGTTACGCCAGGAATTTTCTTTTCCCAAGAAACTTTGCTATACCAGCAACAAGTGGTGCAAAAAGACACCTTGAGCTCATGAAGACTTCATGGGAAAAACAGGTTCAAAAAGAAAAAGAAGCTGCCAAAGCTATGGCTGGAAAAATCGAAGGTATGATTCTCAAGCTTACCAAAAAAGCTGGAGACAATGGACGCCTTTTCGGTTCAGTTACAAGCAATGAACTTGCTGAAGCAATCAGCAAACAGGCTGGCGTTGATATTGATAAGAAACTTGTTGTTGCCGACCACATCAAAGAAGTTGGCGAACATGCAATCACTATTCGTTTCTCAGGCGAAGTTAAAGCTGCTGTAAAAGTAGTTGTTACTCCAGTAGAAGAATAGTTTTCTTTTTTACCTTCACAGGTTAAAATGTGGTGGGCGAAATTTTTCGCCCACCATTTTTTCTTTTATCGTTTTTGTTGTATAGCACCGGGAGATAAAGCATGTCAGACGTTTTTCAAAAAATACCACCACATAATATGGAAGCTGAGCAAAGTTTACTTGGCGCTATGATGCTAAGTGACGAAGCTGTTGTTCAGGCAATGGAAATCGTCGAAGATCAGGATTTTTATCAGGCTGGTCACAGAGGGATTTTTCAGGCGCTTATTGACTTGTTTAATGCTTCAAGGCCGTGCGATCCCGTTACGCTCCAGGAAGAACTTCGTTCAAAAGATAAGTTAGCTGAAGTCGGTGGAGCTACTTATCTGTCGCAGTTGTTAAATGCTGTTCCAACAGCAGCTAATGCTGAACATTATGCCAAAATTGTAAAAGAGAAGTCCTTATTGCGAAAGCTGATAACTGTTTCTGGTGAAATAAGCGCAGGATCTTTTGACCCACAAGCTTCACCAGAAGAGCTTATTGATGAAGCTGAACGAAAAGTCCTTCAGCTTAGCCAGTTTAGAATTACCAGACCATATCACAAGGTAAAAGATATTGTTGGTGAAGTATTTGATCACCTGGAGCAGCTTTTTGCCAACAGACAGGCTGTTACCGGTATCCCAAGTGGGTTTACCCGTCTTGATGAATACACGGCTGGTTTTCAACCTTCTGATCTAATCATTCTTGCTGCCCGTCCTTCAATGGGTAAGACGGCTTTTTGTTTGAATATTGCTCAAAACGCTGCTTATGCAACCAAAAAAGCGGTAATGATGTTTTCCCTGGAAATGTCACATACCCAGCTTGTAACAAGACTTTTATGCTCTGAAGCTAGAATTGACGGACAAAAAGTTAGAAGAGGTTATCTAAGCAAAGAGGATTGGGCCAAACTGACTTTAACCGCCGGCGTTCTCGAAGAAACTCCAATTTTGATTGATGATTCACCCAACGCCACCCTCTTGGAAATTAGAAGTAAAGCTCGTAGAGCATATGCGCAGGAAAAATTAGGCATGATAATTATTGATTATCTGCAGCTTATTACCTATTCACAAGGTGGAAAGACGGAGAGTCGCCAGCAGGAAGTTTCGGCTATTTCAAGAAGCTTGAAGAGTCTGGCAAGAGAGTTAAATGTTCCTGTTGTTTGTTTATCCCAGTTGTCACGCGCTGTTGAATCAAGAACGGACAAGCGCCCCATGCTGTCAGATCTACGTGAGTCAGGAGCTATCGAACAGGATGCCGATGTTGTTATGTTTCTTTATCGAGATAGCTACTATAACCCTAAGAGTGAAGAAAGCAAGGGCAAGGGCGAAGTAATTATTGCAAAGCAGAGAAATGGCCCTGTTGGAAGCATTGAATTGGCTTTTTGTGCCGATTATGCAAAATTTGAAAACCTTGAAACTTTCAGAACGGAAGACTAGTTAAACCACATGGAAACAATAATTTCGTTTGATTGGCGTTTATTTGAACTATTTAATTCGCAGTTGACATGCGGTTTTTTGGATTGGTTAATGCCATTTATAACTAATGCCAAAACCTGGATGCCAATAATCATTCTTGTCTGGTTGGGATTAATTCTATCAGGCTCAAAAAAGTTTCGGGTTCTGGCATTGCTTCTTCTTGTTGGTGTGGGTGCAAATGATCTAATTTGTGCTAGGGTTTTGAAAAAGGGTGTTGGGCGCACCCGTCCTTGTTCAGTTGAACCAGGTCAAGGTTTGAAATGCCGATTACTTCTTCCCAAAAAGGGAAGCAAGTCTTTTCCATCTAATCATGCATCAAATACCGCTGCGTTTGCGGCTGTTATTGTGTTTTATCTGGGATTCAAGGCCGGATTGCCATTTTTGATTTTGTCTCTTATCGTAGGGTATTCGAGAGTCTACGTGGGGGTACATTTCCCATTTGATGTAATGGCTGGCTGGCTAATTGGTCTTTCAATAGGGTGGGGCGCTGTTTTTCACGCAAAGATTCTTTTTCCACAAATGTTTGAACCCCAGGACCTATCTTTGGAAAAAGAAATTGAAGGTGCCGAAAAAGAAGTTACAAAAGGCTGATCCCATTGTTTTGAAGCTCTTTCAGTATTGAATTGTTATTTTCAGCGATCATTTCTATGGAAAGTGCAATTATATTGCTCTTTTTTGCAATCTCAGGCTCTATTTTGACAAGATCTTTTTCTGTGCAGATTAGCTGAAGATTGCTGTTATTAGCCTCGAAAGCCAGTTCTTGAATCTCTTTACTGCTGAACCTGTGATGGTCTCTAAAAATCTTTTTGCTCTTTATCTCAATTCCCAGAGTTTCAAGCTGTTTAAAAAAACTTTCGGGTCTACCAATGGCAGCAAACGCTAAAACCGGTTTACATATTTTTTCGATGCTGATTTTAGTATTTTCACTATTTACAAAATTATTGGAAGTTGTTTTAAGTTTAATTATTGGAGCGGTTGGGTGTCTTTCGGATAACCAGTTACACCAAAATTGAATCTGGTTGTCGGTGGCAAGTTCTGTACGAGTTAACAATATTGCAGTTGCATTTGCTATTCTGTATTCTGGTTCGCGCATTCTCCCAGCTGGTATCAGTCTTGCTTCTTCCTGGTCTGCCAGCGCATCCCATAACAGAAGGTTTATATCTTTATAAATACGCCTGTACTGAAATCCATCGTCCAAAAGAATTAGCTCCGGATTAAATTGCTTCTCGGCTAAAAAAGCCGAATGGTGGCGGTTTTTACCAATTAGCACAGGCACTTTTGGGAATTTTTTGTGAAGCAAAACGGCTTCATCCGTCATTTCTGCTGGAGCTACTGAATCTGGCTCAATGATGTATGAACTTCTTTCCCATGGGGATCTGTAACCACGGCTCAAAACACATACTTTTCTCTCGCCAAGGGATTCTAAAAGTGAAAACAAAACTGGCGTTTTTCCAGTTCCCCCCATGGTCAGGTTCCCGACCGAAATGACTTTTGCCTTTGGACGGCGTTTCAAAAAGGAGAAAAAATCAAAAAATAGCCGCTCGGTAGTGGTTAATGCGAAGTATACCTTTTGCAATAACTTAAGAATGGTTTCTTTCATTGACGATTTCTTTCAAAGAAGCGAACAAAGGCGTTTTTCATTTCCAGCATTCGCTGTTCATTTTCAAAAATAAATTCTGGAGAGGCTTTAAGGAAGGGTGAATCTGGTGATTCTTCAATTGTATGAACTCTGGCTGCTCTGGCCAGACTTTTTATTTTTTCGTCATATGGAATAAGTTTAACGCTAAGACCGCTTCTAAGAGCGGCCAGAGAAAGATGGTATCGCATTAGGATTCCACAGGAAAAATTGTTCATCATGTCAGTTGCTTTTGAAAAGCTTTCTGGCTTGAGAATAACAAGGTTTTTTAATCCTTTTCGCATGGTTTTAATATCTGTGTTGCGTGCAGCCAGACCAATTGTCTCAGTATTTGGGAGTAAATGCGGATTTAATAATTTTCCAAATTTGCGAAATTTCCAGGGCCTGACATTTAAAGCCTGTCTATTTATATTGCTAGAAGCTGTTTTTAAATTGACAGGAATATCCCAGGTCCAGTCAGTGCCAAGATTTGCTTTTCTTTTGGTGAGCTTTTCAAAAAAATCTTTTGAGTATTCGTCTCTTAACCATGCGACAGGAACTCGCATTAAGGCTTTTTGGGCCATAGTTTGCAGTGCTGGACGCTTGATAGGACCCAGGCCTGCTCCCCACAGGGAAATTCGTTTTCGAAATACATTGGCTGCAAGTATTCTTAGAGCAAAATACGCAACTCCCTCAAACGACCAGTCTTGAAGTATGCCTCCAGTAAAAACGACATCACTTGAATTCGCCAGTTCTTTTATGTATTCCGGCCATGAACTGAGGCCACGCCTTGAAATCGGGCGTGCGCCTGGACAAATTCCAACTGATTTGCCTGAGGTAAATACAGCTTTTGTATCTGATGGGGCATTATTTAGAATACATTCTAGAATTGCATCATCACCTAAATTGTCTTCGCCAAAAAAGCCTGTAAGTAGTATCTGCATTATTTTATCTTGTCTTAATCCTGCTTAAGCTGTCAAGAATTGCTTCTAATCTATCATTCCAAGTTGGAATTCTGGAATCATTATGCTTATTGTAACAGATTTGAGCAGGCTCATTTATTAATGATTTTATATCGCTATTTTTTTCAATAAACAGGTCTATGAAAGGGTTTTGCATCAGGTCTTTTTTGCCGGTGCACCACACGTGAAGACCCGAAGCAGCATATTCGTATGCTTTAATTGGGTCTACACCACTAACCAGGTCAATATCTTTGAATGGAATTAAACCAATGTCGCATTTTAGGAAGAGATCTTTTAATTTGCTATGCTCCAGAATGCCATGATACTTAACCTCAGGAAGATTTATCAGCTTTTTAAAGTCACTCCCTCTGCCTGGACCTGCAATGTGCAGCTCAACTTTTTTTAGCTTACAAAGTTTAATAAGCCATGCACAGTCGACCCATTCAAAATGAGCTCCGGCAGAAACTATTGTGATTGTTGATTTTCCATCAATATTTCTTTTTGGAACCTGTTTCCAGCTGGATGACACTGCATTTGGAATTAGTTTTATTGGACAGGAATTGTTAAATACCGTTTCTTCAATCAACGGGTGGGAAACCAGAATTAAATCAGCCTTGGAGAAAATGAGGCTTTCAAATCTTCGAATTGCATTAAATGATTGGCCAGGAAACTTTCCATGAACATCACATTTATCATAGATCACAAAGCTCCAATTATTGCTGGTAAAATCAGATAGAAGCGGATCTGCAATCCACAAGAGTGAGAGCTCGGGGGAAATCTTAACTTTAGTTTTTAATAGAAAGAATGCGATTCTAGTGGCTATTTTCTGGATTGAAGGAAACCTGGAAGTTCTAAATGGAACAAATATATCGATTACTTCAAATCCCTGGCTAACGATTTTGCGGGAAATCGAAAATCCGGGACTTCTGATTGGGTTTACATATTTAATCTGGTAACCTTTTTCATGAAGTCCACGAGCAAACTCCTGGTGTCTTTGATTTAGCGCTGAGTATGCTACGGGTGAAACGAATACGATTGTTTGTAGTGAAGAGCACATCAATTTTCTATAGAATCCATCAGGATTGTTTCAAACTTTGAGACCATAGCCTTGAAATCATTATGTTTTTTGAAAAAATCAACAGAGTTGGCACCAAATTTAAGAATGTTTTCTTTGTTTAAAAGTGTTTTCAAGGCTTCTATTAGCTGTGAATCGTTTCTAGGGGAAATTAGTAAGCCATTATAATTATGAATAACTATCTCGGGAATTCCGCCTACCTTGGTTGCGAGACAAGGAATTCCAAATCTCATGGCTTCCAGGAGGCTTAGGGGAATCCCTTCACCTAGCGAGGGAAGAAAGACAAGATCGGTTTCCTTGTAAAAATCTTCAATATTATTTACAAAGCCATAAAATTTTATTCTGGTGGAAAATTCGTCTTTAAGGAATTCTCTTTCAAGGTTTTCTCGCTCTGGCCCATCACCGAAAATTTTGATTTCAAAGTCTGGCAATTCCTTGTAATGTTTTCTCAGGGCTTTCAGAGCCCAATAGTGCCCTTTGTTTGCATGAAGTTTTGCTACAATTGAAATTTTAAAAGGCTCCTGATGACGGGCATTGCTAGGAGCAATTTCTTTGTTTATGCAGTTTGGCAGCGTAGTGATTTTTTTGTTTTTTATGTCCTGAATTTTCAAGTGTTTCTCAACAGCGGTTGAAACAGGAATCAAGTGGGTACAATTTTTGTAATAGCTCAAGCGGTTCAATCCATGAACGTGAGCCACACTAGGAATTCCTAGATATGAAGAGTAGAGACCGGAAATTAATGAGGCTTTGTTCAGATGACTGCTCACAATAGAAGGTCTGATTTTTTTCAAGTCGGTGAAAAGCTTTAGTGCATAAAAAATCCCGCCAGCTTTCATGCTTATAGCTGAACATTGGTTGGAAAGCTTATTGATTTCCTGCTGAAGAGGAGCGCCGGCGCAGGTTGCAGAAATTTCCCAGCCCCTCGTTTTTAACTCTTCCATTAAGCTTAATGCAAGCCGTTCTCCTCCTCCTAATTCATTAGAGGATATGGCGAAATGAATCTTCTTTCTCTTTTCGTCGCTTAAATTTTTAAAAAGTTCGAAATGCTTATCAATTGCCATTTTGCGATTGAATTTACTTTCAACCATTTGTCTGGCTTTTTCTCCCATGGAAACCCTTGTCTCATAATTATCTATTAAAGTTGATAACTGTATTTTTAAACCATTTTCCGAGTCGGGTTCAAATAAAAGACCGGCATGATCCGAGATGATTTCTGGCAAGCCGCCAATGTTTGCTGCTATAACCGGTAAAGAGCTTTCCATGGCTTCGCAAACATGAATGCCAAAGGATTCCTGGCGAGAAGGGGCTACGAAAATATCTATTTTTTTTAAGAATTCCCTTGGATTCTCAATTTCCCCTTCAAATGTGCATAGATGCGAAATTTCAAGGGTCTCTGAGAGTTTAATCAGTTCAGGTTTTATTTTTCCGTCTCCACCGATTAGAATTTCAAACTCGTAGCCTTCATCATTTAGGGTTTTGCAGGCCTTTAAAAGGCGATCTATTCCCTTTACCGGGTGAAGACGAGACAATGTGCCAATTGTAATTTTTTTATTGCTGCAACGCTCTTTAACTTGTTTTTGAAAGATATTGACCCCGGGATATATCACCGATGAATTGCAGCTTAAATTCGGTGAAACATTTTCTGCATACCAGTTCTGCAGGAAATTGCTGGGAAAGATCAGGTGGTCTGATTTGCTCTGAAATCTTCTTTCAAAAAAGTGAAAAAAACTATTTTCAGCACCATGTATGGAAGTAACAAAAGATGCTTTTGCATCATTGTTCGCCAATCTGGCCAATAGAGTTGCCTTGAAGAGATGGGTGTGGATAATGTTGGGGCTGAATTGCTTGATGATTTTGCGCAACTTAAAGAAGGCTGGCACATCCAACATGTTTTCCCCAAGGATTTCAACTTCGATATTTGCTTTTCTGAGCCTGTTTCCAATTGGGCCGTCTTTGAAAGAAACTACTTTTATCTCGTGCCCTTCACTGTATCCGCGCAAACATAGGTCTATCAGCAAGGTTTGGGCGCCACCATAAGTTAGTGCATTTATGCATTGTAGAATGCGCATGTGTATCTCTTCCAGGTGTAAATTAAGAAACCATTCTATGTTTATACGCTTAATCAGGCAATAGAAAAAGCTAAAAATTTGACGCATTTCTGGTGGAGGGTTACAATGAAAAAAAAATGTACGGAGATACCTATGAATTTTAGAGCAAGATTTTCTGTTCTGTTTCTGGTTACGATGTTTTTACTAAGCTGTTTTGCTTCTTATGCAGCCGCTTATAGACCAGTTCCTGATAATAGAAACTTAACCCAGATTTTTAACGATGTTGATGTTAAAACTGATAAAATCGGAACAAAAGTTCGTTTGATCACTGAAAACACCCAGGCATGGTTTTCCCGTTGGAAAATTATTGAAGATGCTAAAGAAACATTGGATTGCACTTATTATATCGTAGATAAGGATATGTTCGGGCAGTCTTTTATTGGTTTATTGCTTAAAAAAGCCCGCCATGGCGTTAAAATTCGTCTGATGATTGATGGTCGAGTTTATAGAATGCCTTATATGAGCAAGATGCCAGATAAAATTGAAGAACTTGCAGCTTTCCCAAATGTTCAGATCAAGCTTTACAATTCTGTTGCCAAATCTTTCCTTGGCGCATTTCGTGATTTAAAACAAGTTGTAGCCTCTAACCATGACAAAATTATCATTGCTGATGGTTATACCACGATTATTGGCGGTAGAAATATTGGTGCGGATTATTTTGCCAGCAAAGGGGAAAATGATATCGTATATCGCGATACTGACGTTGTGATGCAGGGTCGCCATGTTGCTGTTCAGCTTAAAAAGGCTTTTGAAGACGAGTGGAACTGCTTGAAAAACTCTGTAGTAAAACCAGATAGATTCAATTTCAAGAAGCAGCTTGCAAAAGTTGATCTGGCTTATCGTGTTATGTCCAGATATATGCAGGGACGTGGATTTTATAATCCAGATGATACAAGAGTTTCTGCCAGCTTGAAAAAAGAACTCACGGCCATGAATGAAGAGGTTAAGAAGTATAAAAATCTTAAAGCTTTTTCTTCGTTTGAATTGTTCCATGGGGACAGAGAAAAACCTGTGAAAATTCTGGATAAAAACTCTCGAATAGGTGCTTTTAACGGCATTACCCCAACTCTAATTAAAATGATTGATGCTTGTGAAAATGAAATAATCATCCAGAATCCTTATCTGGTAATTACTGAAGAAGCTGAAGCAGCATTGAAGAGAGCTTCTGCCCGTGGAGTTAAAATTATTTTCCACACTAATAGTGCTAACTCAACTGATTCTTTATTCCCACAGGCTTTCTTAATGGATGATTGGAAAAGAATCTTAAAAGAAATGCCTACTGCCAGAATGTTTGTAGCTCCTTCTGAAAATGAAAGACTGCATTCAAAAGTATTCATTTTTGATTCTCTTGTAACTATCGTTGGTTCTTACAATATGGACCCGCTTAGTGAGCAGATCAATTCTGAAGTTGTGGCTGCAATTCATGATAAATCATTTGCCACCAGAACAAGATTGAGAACTTTCGATGACATGAAAAAAGTTATTGAGTATAAAATTCAGGTTGATGAAAAGGGAAAAATCATTAAAGCTTATGGTCCAGAAGATCATGTTTCCAAAAAGGTTATAAAGAGAATGAATCTTTTAAGAAAGCTGCAGTGGCTTAGACCCATTATTTAAAAAGTTCTTTGAAAAGCCTGCTTTGAAGTAATTTCAAAGCAGGCTTTTTTATTTAAAGTAGATGCTTTTTGATCAGGCTTTTAGCAATAATCTTATCAGGAGAGAAAGATCATTTTTGGGGCATGTTTAGTGGTTAAATCGCCAGCATTAACTAGCTCAAATGGGGTGGTGGTTGAACAATGTCTTTTTGCAGAAATGATTGGTAAAAGAGGCCTTGAGAAATGCCTGGTTAAAGCTTTTGCGAGGCTTATGGGCTCAAATGAAGTTTGAAAGATTAAGCTAGTTTTGGTCAGGTGCAGAAATTTCCGGAGCGAAAACTGGTTTAAAAGATTTTTCTGGTACCAATTCAAATTCCCCGTTACCTTTTTTAACAACTTTCCATTTTTTTGTTCTCGCAATAATTGGAAGACTCTCAACTTCAATTGAAACCAGACCTTTCCAGGCCAGTTCGCCAATCTCATAATTGTAAATTTCCTGCTCTTCCACATAACCTTCAAGCAAAGGGGACAGGTTTTTTCCTAATTGTCCACGAACCGATGGGTTTAACTTAAAGCCAAATGGGTTCAAAAATAAAAATACGTGAATAATAGCTGTTAATGCAATAATCCCAGCAAGATGATAATTCAAGGAAAGAGGCTTTATTTCGGCGAAGCTTCTGAAAAGAATAATCATTCCCATCAGGATAAAAATGGGGGTGGTGCTGGGGTTAATTAAAGCCATAAAACCTGTGATGGCAAAGAAGAAAAGATTTGGCATGTCATCATGGGTTAATTTATTCAAAGTGATGAGATTAATTATAAGTATTATGCCAGATAGCAGGCTCAGGATTTTCATGTCCTGTGGTGGAATAAAATGCCATGATAGGACCGAATCTGGAGAAACCGCAGCTGCGGCCCCTTCTGGGAAAAATAACAGGCCTGTTAAGGCACAAAGAACCAGACTAATCTGATAGTCTTTATTCATAAAAGCATGGCAGGCAACCAACGCAACAAGCAGCCAGCTGTTTAGCCCAAAAGCACTAGCTGCTGCCGTTATGGGAATAAGTAAAATTCCAAAATTATTTTTTAATCTGTTATTGTCTAAAATTGTTAGCAGGCCGGTGAGAAAAAATAGCTGTAAAAGCATTCTTAAGCTTAGAAATGCCTGCATGCTAAGAGCAAAAACTGCCAGGACTATAATTCCCGGAAGAACTTCTTTGCTTTTAAATACCCATAGGCATAAGAGGCTACACAGAAGAAAAAAACCGATGTGATATATGGCTTTCAAACCAAGTAGAGATGCGCTGGAGTCGGCTATGTTTAAAGAGATGGTTTCTGGAAAGAAAACCCAACCTAAACTAAGGTCAAAGTCTCTTGCCATTAAAAGATCCCAATAAGTTCCAGCTGGAAAGGGAGTGGATCTTGTGAAAAAGAATAATACCGCTATGGTAGCGATTAAGACGGCAATTCTATTCCACTCAACTGGTTTGGAAACCTTTGCTTTTTTCTTTGATGCAACGTACATTAAAAATCCTGTTTAAATGATCTCTCTTACATTTTTAGCATATTTACAGGTTTGATGATAACAAAAAAAATCGCCCCTTGATTCAAGAGGCGATTTTTAAGTTACTAATCTATGTAATCAACCAGTTTTTCTGGCTTGATTGGAAGCTTTCTTATGCGCTTTCCGGTGGCATTGTAAATAGCGTTGGCAATTGCCGGAGCAATTCCCATTAATGGAACTTCGCCGAAGCCTTTAGCTCCATAAGGCCCTTTGTCGTAGCCATGTTCAACTATTATTGGATCAAGCTCAGGGGTATCTTCAGTGGTAGGAAGTATATAGGTTGCAAAAGCATCGTTGAGCATTTTTCCTTTTTTATCATGACGAATTTCTTCCATGATTGCATAACCCATACCTTGAAGAGTTCCACCTTCAATCTGGCCTTCAACCTGCTGCGGATTAATCGCTTTTCCCATGTCGTGAGCTGAAGTAATTCTGGTAACTTTAAATTCTCCGGTTTCCATGTCCACTTCAACTTCTGCGACGTTGGTGCAGTAGCTGTATACGAAGTAGGCGTTGCCCTGTCCTGTTTCCTGATCGTAGTCGGAATCTGGAGCGATAAACCAGCCAAAGGCACTTGGCATAAGTCTGTAGGCATACAATTTTGCCGCGAGTTCTTTAAAGCCGATTTTTTTGTCAGGGTTGCTCTTTAAAAAGGCAAAGCCGTCTATGAGTTCAACGTCTTCCGGGCTGGCGGCTTCGAGCATATCGCCAGCTACATGCAGCAGTCGTGGACGAAGTTCAGCAGCAGCAATCATAAGAGAGTTTCCTGACATGAAAGTTGTGCGGCTGGCAACCGTTGGCCCTGAGTCAGGAACCAGACTTGTATCAGTTTCAACAACGTTGACCAGTTCGTATGGAGCGCCAAGTGCATCAGCAGCTATTTGGGCCAAAACAGTTCTGGCTCCTTGTCCCATTTCCACATTACCTATTGCACAGTGAACTGACCCGTCTTTCATGATGGTCATGCTGGTTCCAACTCTATCAAGATGTTTTCCACCGGCACCGAGTCCGACACCATAGTATATAGTTGAAATACCTATTCCAGTGCGGATATTACCTGTTCTGTCCTGGGGTTTTTGGTATTTCTGAGCCCAGTTGGCTTTTTCTACAGATTTATCTATGGTTTCCATCAGTCCGCAAGATTGATCAATCAATTGGGCTGTGGCTGTTTTTGAACCAATTTTGTAACCATTGAGGCGTCGAATTTCTACAGGATCAATTCCGAGCTCAATCGCAATCTCATCGATCATTGATTCACCTGCAAAGATAACCTGAGGAGAACCAAACCCACGGTAAGCTCCACATGGAACCTTGTTAGTGGCTACGCCGAAGGATCTTATATGGACATTGTCGCAATCGTATGGTCCAAGAGCATGAACGGTTCCACGCCATAGAACGATTGGAGTCAGTGTAGAATAAGCTCCACCATCAACGTAATAATCAATTTCGGCGGCAAGAATTTTACCTTTTGTGTCTGTTCCGACCTTCATTTTTATCAGGCCAGGATGTCTTTTAGAGCTTGCGATAATATCTTCTTCGCGTTTGTAAATCAGTTTAACCGGTTTTCTGAGAACCTTGGCTACTATGGCTGCGTGACCGGCAACCACAGATGGGAAATCCTCTTTCCCGCCAAATCCGCCGCCGGTTGTTGTCTGGATTACTCTAACCATATTGCCGTCAATGCCAATTGCTTTGCCGATGGCATCATGAACATAGAAAGGGCACTGCATTGTGCCATAAACTGTCATGGAATCTTCAAGGCCAGGAACTGCTATTATCCCATTGGTTTCAAGATAGGCGTGTTCCTGATATGGAGTTTCATATTCCTGCTCGAATATATGGTCAGCTTTTGCCATTGCTTCACTGGCATTTCCTTTTTTTACTGTATAGCGTGAAAAAAGGTTGTCGTTTTTGTGAAGTTTTGGAGCATCTGCTTTAAGAGCATCTTGAATTGTGAGAACGGGTTCTAACTCTTCAATGTTAAGCTTTACTTTTTCGGCAGCGGCAACAGCTTGTTCATAAGTGTCTGCTGCAACCAGAGCAACTGGTTCACCATAAAACTTAACAAACCCTTCTGCAAGAAATGGCTCGTCATCAAACACTAATGGCACAGAGTTTACGCCAGGTATATCTTCGTAGGTGACAACAGCTTTAACGCCAGGCATTTTTAAAGCTTCTGTTTTATCGACAGAAATCAGCTTTCCGTATGCTATTGGAGACCTTACTGTGGTCACATGAATAATGTCAGAATAACTATAATCGTCAATATATTTGGCAATGCCGCGCACCTTATCCCAAGCGTCTTTACGCGGGACAGACTTTCCTACTGCAGGCATAATTGACCTCCTTTTGAGTCCAACAATTTACTTTTTTTCAGTCTAGCATAATGGAAGACTGCTATGCTATTGCTTTGTGACAGCCCTTATAGGGAGCTGTTTTACCAACCAAGACCAAATTTAAGCCCTGCAATAACTACGATAACTACAACAAAAAATACCATTTTTTGCTTAGTTTCTCCTGCCGGATCATATTTTGGGCCTTGTTGATTGTTTTCATTGTTTTCCATTTTCTAATTTCCTTGCTGTGATTTCAGGTTTAATATTTGCATTAACCAAAATAATGGAATTGCCCTGAAAGTATCTCAGAATACTAACATGCTGCTGATTTTACTTCAACCTTGGTACTCGGTTGATTTGTTTGAGCAGGGAACAGCTGATTTGTGTAATTGGAGTTCCAAAAAAAACTGTGGTAGAAGTTATTGTGTGAAAGGATTTAAAAGGGCATTGAGTCGGTTGAGATTATTTTGTGTTAGCATTGGAGAATTGGCAGGGGTACAAAACCGTCAGTCTTTAGCACCGGCAGAATTGATAGACATTTTTACCTAAGCGGCCATGGATAGAGCCAGCAAACCGCAATTTTAATAAAAGCATAATTTATAGTTTGGATTTTTGCTTTGGATATCGAACCAAATATTTGGTAAATTTTGAAAAATAACTAGAAAAGGAATGAGTCTATAGCTTCCTTTTCAGTTAACTTTCTCCCATCATTTTTTACATTCCAAATTAGACATGCATTTTTTAAGAAACCCTTTTTTTTAAAAAGGCTGAGCGATGCTATTACATCCTTTTCCCATTGCATATTCTGCCGAAACATGTAAAATTCTTTTTCATGTTTCTCTTGGAAGTAACTAACCAACAATATACTTTTGCCAGTTTTTCTATTTAACAGGTGGGTGTTAAAAAATGCTGCCAACTGTTTTGCTTCTTTGCTCTTATCTATACTATCTTTAGTAAATATTTCAAAAAATACAAATACATCTGGTTTTTTCCATGGATAATTCTTTTTGTTTACCAATTTCTCCAGAAGTATTCCTAAAGAAATTTCCTCAAGATTTAGAAGATTAATTTTCTCATCTTTTAAGCGAATAAAATCAAAATTGTCTCTAAAACCATAGTTATTCTTTTTACAATACTCAGTAAAATCTTTAACATCATTAATATAATTCACTCTTCTTTCAGAAGCCATAATAGATGGCAAGCGATCTGAAAAGGTGCTAATTTTTTGTCCAGACTTGTAGTTCTTTATTGGTCCACCGTTAACCCAAAAACGAATTTGTGGGTCAAATTTGGCAATTCCCCATGCTTGAAAGTAAGTTCCACCGGGTATGCGTCCTGCGATTAATTTTTCAATTTCAAACTCCTGAGCATATTTTTGCTTTAAGTAATTCTTCATCTGTTTTTTGACGTTGGTTTGAACATCATTCTTTGCAAAATACCCATTGGAGACTATACCAATAAAAATCAAAAATAGTATATAGAAAACATCTTTCCCAATTGGTGAAAAGTGTCTAGATTTTGTCATCGAGTTGCAGTCTCCTAGTCTATTTAATTTTTAAACCAATTGTAGTACATTGTTTAATCTCTGTGTACATTTGCTTTAGCTTCCGGTTTTCTTCTTCCAGTTCTTTAAGCCGTCTAATATCTGAGGCTTCCATTCCTCCATATTTACTTTTCCAGTTATAGTAAGTTGCGGGTATAGCCATGTTCGCGGCTTACTTCTTTTCCCGAGCGACCGCCTGCAACTTCATTCAAAATCTTAAAAATCTGGTGTTCACTGAATTTTGTTTTTCGCATACATACTTCTCCTATATCTTACAAATATGAAGAATTTTCGTTTTTCCAATGGTCCTATTTTATGGGATAAATACACTTCCATTTCGTATTGATTATACATTGAATTTTTCCTTCAAAAGATGTTGTTAAAAAAATTGCGACTTAAGGATTAAATCTTTGGTAAGGGTATTGCCGCTATTTTCAAAACTAAACAACAAAAACGAGTGTAATAAATACCCCTTTTTATTGCAATTTTCTAATTTTTCTCTGTAATTTAACACTTCACCTTTGGGACCAATTTGTTCTAGATATGGTATCTCTACTTTTCTATCCTGATAATTCACACATACAATGTACCGAGAAAACTTGTTTTTTCTAAAAAATTGATTCAAAACTTTTGCTAACTTACCTGCTTCAATTGCCCTCTGAAATTTTTTTCTATCGATTCTGATTTTAATAAAAATACACGCATCCGGTGCTGAACCAACTGGTTTAAATTCGGCGCGAATTTTATCAAGATTTAGTTCTTTGTATTCTTTATTAGTACCATTAATAAAAATAATAAAAATAGATGTCGAAGAAAACCCAGCTTCCAACAGTAGTTTTTCTAGATTCTCGGATCGTATTTTTCTATTAATAGACATGAAATCATCGCTTATAGCTTCTTTATCTTTGATTTTATAGTCGTCTTTGCTGAACATATAAAATTCTGATTTAATTCTGAACCTCATCTGTGGATCGGTTTCTGGAGAAGCATATGCTCTATAACCAACGCCCCACATATCTCCAATGAGAAAAGGCCTTTCAACAATAAATTTTCGTTGATATTTTTGGGTTAAATAAACCTCGAACTCCTTTTTCACCTTTGTATTTTTCCAGGATAATTCGGATCGAAGATATGATTGATAGTAAATGTAATAAATAAAAGGAAAGTTAGATTTTAATCTTGGACGCAGTCGTTCTGAAACAAATTTTGGCGTGCACCACCAAAAAAACGTAAATATGAGAAAAAGCCCTAAAGCTATCGCGTACATTTTTTTTATGGTTTTCATAGACGTTCCCTAGTGTGTTCAAATAAGATTAAAAAATCTAAAATCCAAGAATTTTACATAATTTGATTTGACTAAGGTGTTTTGTGTGAATTAACCCTGCAAAAATTTGCCCCGGCACACCAAAGCAAAAAAGGAGTAAGCTTATTCTTAGATACTAGGAAACTAGACAATATTTTACACAACCTTTTCTCTAATGTAAAATAACAATAAAACCCTTTGTTATTCTTGGAGAAATAAAATAGTTTACTTGCTGTGTCAAGTTTTATGTTTTTTGCAACTCAAAAGGTCCTACTTTTGCTTAAGCGCTCAATAAACTCCATCTTTCTTTTGCCTGTTTTTTGTGCCAATCTTTTTTTTATTTGATTGGTGGTTCGCCTATGAAACGAAAAAAGCTGATAAAGCATTCTCGGGCTTTTGGTCCAAACATGTTAATGAATGGAATAAAAGTGGGTTAAGTCAGGCAGAATACTGCCGCAGGAAAGATCAGTGCAAGCGCTTTTGATCACCAAAAGAGTATTTTAGAGTATTGCTTAAAAAATTCCTGAACTAAAAACAGAAAAAGATTTCAAGCAATACATCCCTCAGAACATTGATAAATTAATCATTCAAGCAGAGAAAGAAAAATACTTTTAAAGGTGGTTTATTGAGCGCTTGCTTCTCTTCCATAATCTTGAAGTTGTTCTCTTAATCAACTTAAAAAAGCCAAATTTTGGATTTACTACAATTTTTCAAACTAGCTCCTTACTAACGCAGAAAATCGCTTCATCTCTAATTTGTGACAGCTTGATGCTGATCGCTTTCAATTATATTGGCTTTAACATTGATTGTTTTCGGAAAGAATTGATTAGTTTTGGATTGCATGCAGTTAGAGCTTCAAATTTGAATATAATAGGACAAGGCTCAACATTATTAGATAAAATTCATTGCTTTAATTATGGAATTTCTTATGTGATCAAAGCTTTCTAGAATTTTGGCAACTTTAAAATTTTGGACACTGTTGCTTGAAGTTATGGATTTTATGGGTATTGAAAGAATCAATAATAAATAGTAAGGAGAAGTTATTATGTTAGCAAAATGTTTATGTGGGCAATTGCAGGTAGAAGTAAATTATGAGATAAAAAAAACTTCTATCTGTCATTGCGTGGCCTGTCAGCGTAGAACAGGGAGCGCTTTTGGTTTTCAAGCAGCGGTCCCAAAAGCAAAAATTAAGGTTGTTGGTGATTACTCAACATATCGAAGAGTTCCTGAAGAAGGAGGATGGGTTGATTCACACTTTTGTGCAACTTGCGGTTCAACCGTTTTCTATGAGATTGATGATTTTCCAAATGATATGGGGATTGCTCTGGGAACACTGGCTGACTATGACTTCTCTTTTAAAGAATTACCGGCACCCTGTTTTTCTGTTTACAAAGATCATAAGCTTAAATGGGTTGAGATTCCTCCTTCAGTGACTGAAGACTGGGACTAAATTTCTTAAAAAGTAGTCTTTGATGAATGAAATAACACTAAGAAGTAATTTATCTATGGAGGTTTCAAAATGAATGCACCTGTGTTAGCCAATTTTGATTTTGCAAAGCTTTGGGATGCTATGGAGGCAAAACGAAAACAGAAGAATTTTACCGAAAGACAAATGATGGATGATCTCAATGTCGTAAACAATCAGGCTCATCTCAGTCCCATTAGTCTTGCTACTTTGAAGGGAATAATGGAAAGGAATACTACTACTTGCCAACACGCACTTCACATGTGCCGGTGGGTTAACAAAACTCTTGAGAGTTTCCTTGAAGGCAAAGAAGAATCAGAACCGCTTCCGTTTTCTTCCGAAGGGCGACTTTACTGGAGCATGCCCAAACTTGCAGATGCTTTGAAAACTTATAAAGACCAAAGAGGAATCAGTTGGAAAGAATTGGCCCAGGAATTAGATTGCTCCCCAGGTCAGTTGAGCGGATTGCATAAAGCTACTTATGGAATAAACATTCATCTTGCAATGAGAATTACTCAGTTAATAGGCCGAAAATCGGTTGATTTTATAAGAGTAATTTAGCTCAGAAATAAATGCTCCGCAAAGTAGAAAGTTCCGGGATAGTCTGCAAGTTTTTTTTTGTTGAAAATATAACCTGGGATATGACGATTAAGTAACACTCATTTTAGAACGAATCGAACTAAAATTTTGAAGTGGAACTTTTTTTAAGGTTTTGTAAAATTGGTCTTTTAAAGATGCGGGGCCAAAGTCTCCGAAGTTTTGAGTGCTGAAGCTTAAAGCGGAGGAGAAAAATGACCCGCATGAATAAGAATATAGTTTTTACAGAAGTTTGTGACCAGCTAAACTTAGAAGGATTTAACGGGATTGCTGGGTTTACAACGAATGTGCCGCGACACCTTGGCTCCCGGGGGGATTTAGAAACTGTCAGATAAAAGCTTAGAGCAGTGATTTCATCTTTAAAATCACCGCTCTAAGAGTAAAACTTGCCTGTTTTTAGCGCTGTTATTATTTGTTAATCAAGCTTTTCGCTGGTCCGACCCTCTTACCCTCCCTCTTACCCTTACCCTCTTACCCTTTATGAAGAATGGATTGCAGGCCCAAGATACCTTAATTACGAATCAATAGCTGAACTCAACGCTGAGGAACTAAATTACAGAAAAAAGGTTGAATAACCCAATATGGATCTACTAAAATAGTTCTTGATGCAGATTTTAATTCTGAAGAAAATGCTGATAAGGTTGTTGTTCTTTGACTTTGCCAATAGAAATAAAATTGAATTTTTCCGAAACCGAGTTTGAAGAGAAATTTTATCCGGTTCTTGAAAATAAGATTTTTCATTTAACTTCTGTGGATTAATATAAAAGCATTAAAAAGTCTGGGGTTATTTTTCCAAGTGGAAAAGGCTATAAATCAACCTCAAAATATTCAAACATAAGTACAGGAAAACACTTAAATGCAGTTTGCCTGTTTGATTTGAGGGAGAAAACAAGAAAAGAAATCGCATTGGGAAAATCATTCTATGATTTTCTTTCTTCAAAAAAATTATCTTCTGGAATGGTTTATCTCATTGTCGATGAAAAGTTTTATAGAGACATCATAATTCCGGCGAAGCTTGATAGTTTTACTCGTGACGAAACTATGTATCTGCCGGATATAGAAAGCTGGCATAAAGGCGAACTTTCATTAGAGAAGTTAAGATGTGTTTGCGTAGTAAATTTAAAGAAGGTCTAAGCCTGTTACTCTTTTCTAGGGTTTTGTTGTTTTAGAGAATAGCGAATTTGGCTCTATATGACATGAAAAAGGTGTTGAAATTAAACCTAATCATGAGAGTTTTACATGTTTTTCTCTCATCTTATTGAAAAAATGGGCAAGGCGAAGGCTGTCGCTCTTAGGTGCGGTTGCAAGGGAGCAGCCAGACCGAAGCCGCCCCGAGGTTTTTACCGGAATGTGCCGCGACACCGGGGCCGCCTGGCTCCCGGCGGGGGTGGGTCTTTCCAGAGGATTAACCAAAGGTTAGAAGCCCCTTGTTAACCAATGCAACAAAAATAACTTTTCGCTGGAACGCCCTCTTCAACCTTCAAACCAACCTTTTTATACAGCGGCAACCATTCTAGAGGGAATCGAACTAAATTTGTATTTTACCAATTTGTTCAAAATTGATTTTTTTAGTTTTTTAAAATATACTAATTTCTGGCAGCTGATTCATGCCTCCCCCCTTCGCTGGGAAAGCACCAGAGTGCAGAATGGAAGAGCTTTTGTTCATGTAAAACCTTTAATTAGGCTTTAGGCATAAGAAGGGAGTGCTTAAATAGTTTATATTGGAGGAATTATATGAAATTATCTGCGCCTATTCACGTTTTAAAGTCACAGGCGAAAAGCTTGAAAAAACAAGCTGGCATTACTTCTGTTGAAGCACTTAACAGAATCGCTCAACAAGAGGGTTACAGCTCCTGGTCTCTGTTGAAATCCAGAGAAAACAACATCTTTCCAAATTCTTATGGCGAAATTCTCGATTTTTTTAATGACGGGGATTTGGTTTTGATTGGTGGAAGACCTGGGCAGGGGAAAACAATTTTTACATTGGGGCTATTGGTTCAGGCGTTGCAAAAACAAGTGTTTCCGGGCTATGTGTTTACTCTTTGTGAAACTCCTAAAAGTATCATTGAAAGAATTAAGTGCTATAACTCAAACATAGTTCCAGACGGGGAAAAATTCGTTCTCGACTATTCGAATAAAATTTGTGCTGAGTACATTATTGAGCAAACCAGAGGGAAACTAAAAAGTGGCTCAATAATAGTTATAGATTATTTACAGCAGCTGGATGAGAAAAGGGTAAACCCACCAATTCAGGAACAAATTGTTGCTTTGAAAGCTTATGCGAAAGAGCAAAAATGCAAAATTATTTTCATTTCTCAAATTAGACGGGAAGTGGAATATCAGGAGTCCAAGACTCTTACTATAAAAGATGTCAGGTCTCCGAATCCATTCGATAAAAATCTGATTAACAAAATGATTCTGATGCAGCAAAGTTCAAAAGATCCATCAAAAGTTTCAGTTCAAATCAATTCAAAAACACCCCATCAATTTGAAGTTAACTTTTCAAGGGAAAAAAGAATCTTCTATTAGCGTCTAAACTAATAGGGCAGGCAACTTTGCTTGCTCTATTTTTATCTCTTAAAGAACGTTTTTTACTCTCCCTCTCGAAAGTAAGGTCGAAGTTGATTTTGTTTGTTATAGCGCAAACTTCCGATAAATGCTTCCCAGAATCAAACTGGAATCAGGTTCTGAAAAAACATAATTTTAATTTTCAATGTTTTCGACCAGGGAAATCAAAATAAGCAAAAATATGATTATCCGTTGATCTCAATGTCCATTAATTTGTTAAAACTTGTAAAAAAAATCAATATTCCAAGTATTTTAGGATGGAACTCTGTATTTTTGAAGCAAAATGTGGCATATAATAGTGTGCCAAAGATTTATAAAATTTATTAAGGAAATAAGAAGACAGACCATGTATCTTAAGTCCCTTGAACTGATGGGCTTTAAGTCCTTTGGAAGAAAAACAGTATTCGATCTGCAGCCAGGAATTACCGCTATTATCGGGCCTAACGGCTCGGGAAAAAGTAATATTTGTGATGCAATCAGATGGGTATTAGGTGAGCAAAGCGCTAAAGCCCTTCGCGGAACAAAGATGGCTGAGGTTATTTTTGCCGGTTCAAATCAGCTTAGACCAGCTGCTTTTGCCCAGGTAAAGCTCGTTCTTGATAACGAGGATCGAATGATGCCAATGGATTTTTCCGAAGTTAGTATTGGTCGTCAATTATATAAATCCGGGGAAAGCAACTACTATGTAAATAGCACCAGAACCCTGTTGACCAGCATCAAAGAAATGCTTATGGATACCGGGATTGGCAAAGACGGCTATTCTGTAATTGGGCAGGGCGATATTGATGATATTATTTTTCAGAGAACCCAATCCAGACGAGCGTTAATAGAAGAAGCTGCCGGAATAACCAAGTTTAAACATAGAAAACAAAGCACTCTCAACAAGCTTTCGCACACAAAAGCCAATATTACAAGGCTAAACGATATTATCAGCGAAATTGAAGCCCAGCTTGGTCCTCTGGCTGAGCAGGCTGAGAAAACCAGAAAATACCAGGCTCTTGCGGCTGAACTGCGCCAATTAGAAATAGATCTGGTTTTGTTTGATCTAAACAAACTCCGCGGTGAGCATGAAAATATCAACTCCATGCGGCAGGGATTATTGGCAAAAGTTGAGGAGATTGAAAAATTTCTTCGAGAGGTTGATGAGAAAAAAGCAGCGGCGCGAGAGCGATTTGCCGAGTTTGAAAGTGTTCTCGAAAGTCGCCAGGTCGAGGTGCGAAAAGTTGTTAGTCTCATGGACGCTGAAAGAGAGAAGGGCGCTTCGATAAAAGAAGAGATTCGCAGTAACCAGGCGAGAAGTCAGGCGATCCTTGAAGAAGTCGAAAATATTGACTCCATGCTTTCTGATGGTGGCGCAGAAATTCTTGAAGCCGAAGATAGACTTAAAGGCGAGGAATCCAGAGAAGCAGAAGTTCGTTCAGGCATCGATGAGGTTGAGGCTCAGGCTTCATCTGTAAAAGCTGAATTGGATGAGCATTTGCAGGAACTCTCTCAAGGAAAAGAATCTGTTTTTAAAATTGCTGTTGCCATAACAGATCGGAAAAATAGAATTAATACTGCCGAACAACAGATGCAAATTCTTGGCAGACAGCTTGATAAAGGCGAGTCTGATATCTCAAACTTTGAAGGTCAGCTTGATAAATTAAAGACTGAAAACAGTCGTCTCAACATGGAAATTTCTACCATGAAGAGTGAAATTGAAGAAAATACTGCCGCTTTACAGGATGAAGCAACTCGTCTGAATAAGGTGGAAAGAGAATTTAAAAGCACTGAAGAAGAGCTTATTGGTGCATCTGATCAAATTAAGATTTTCAGAGCAAGAGCTAATATCCTGGAAGAACTCAAATACAGCCGGGATAGTGGTATTTACAGAGGCGTTCAAGCTGCTTTAGCTTTAAAAGAAACTGGAAGATTGCCAGACATTCACGGAATTGTGGGGGACTTGATTAAAGTTCCCAAAGGCTTTGAAACAGCATTTGAAACAGCACTGGGTGGAAGCATTCAGGATGTTGTTACCAGGGATGTAGAAACTGCGAAGCGTGCTATCGGGATTCTTAAAGAAAATAGAACTGGCCGCGCGACTTTCTTGCCTCTTGATATGATAAAGGCAGGTCCGAAGTGCGAAAAGCCTAATGCACCTGGCTGTCTTGGAGTTGCTCTGGATCTGGTGGATTTTGACGCAAAGTTTTATACTGCAATGAGTTATCTCCTTGGCCGTATTCTTATTTTTGAAAAGCTGGATGACGCAGTTGCGTATGCAAGGAACCATAGAGATTTTAATCGAATTGTAACTCTTGAGGGTGATATTGTAAGGTCTTCAGGAGCTTTGACCGGTGGCGGTGAAGCTAAGAAAAGTGGTGGTATTCTTGCTCGAAAGCGAGAGCAGGATGAACTTGAAAGTAAGTTAAAGAGTCTCGAGCATAAAGAGATTAAACTAAAATCTTTGCTTGGAACCCTTCAAAAAGAGCGCCAGAATTTGTTACAAACCACCAGGACAAGAGAAGATGCAATCAATAGAAGAAGGCATTCATTAGAATTTTTTGAAAGATCATTCGAAAAGAATTCTGCTGAACTTAAGACCAGAAGCGATGAATTCTCCAACATTGAAAAAGATAGAGCTGAAATCAGCCAGCGCCTGGCAGAGCTGAAGAAGGACATGGAGCTTGCTTCCAGAGAACTTGAAGAGCTTGAACTCCAGAATCAGGATTTATCAACTAACTTGAATTCCCTCAGTGGCAAAGAGGAAGCTATACAATCCAGACTTGCAGAGCTAAACGGGATTTTGAGTGAACGAAAGCTTGAGCTTGCTCAGATTGTTGAACGTAAAAAAGCAGTAAAAAAAGAAATTGAAATGGCTACCCGAAGAAGAAAGGAAGCCCAGGAAAGAAAAGATAAATCTTCTGCTGAAATCGAACGCCTCAAACAGGCTATTGTTGACGGAGAAAGGCAAGTTGAAGAAATTCAGAAGCAATTTTCCGAACTCGAAAAACAAAAAAATACCCTTGAAGCTGCAATGGAAGATCTGCAGAACAATTACCGCCAGATTTCCAAGGAGCTGGATCAGTTAGATCATGCTTATCAAAGTAGGGTAAGAATTGAAGATTCAACCCGCAAAAAGCTTTCAGAATTAGATATTAAGCTTGCGGAAGTAAAAACTCATATTAGTAACAAAGAAGGCATTCTTCGTGGCGAGTTTAATCTCAGTGTTGAAGAGATTGGCGGCCACAATTACAAGTATGACAATCGCGAAGAGCTTTCTAATACTATTACTCAGAGAAAATTTGAACAACAGGCTTTGGAGCCGGTAAACCCATTGGCAATCGAAGATTACGAAAAAAGTAAAGAGCGTTATGACTTTTTGAACAGCCAGGTTGATGATATGACCGAAGCTGCAGATTCTTTGCTTGAGGTTATTACCGAAATTGAGAAAATTTCATCAGAAAGGTTCCTTGAAACTTTTGAGCAGATCAATATTGCTTTTGATGGAATTTTTGAAATTCTGTTCCCCGGCGGAACAGGAATGTTAAAGCTTAGTAACAAGGATGAGCCTCTAGAGAGCAATGTTGAAATTATCTGCAGGTTGCCCGGAAAGAAACTTTCGACCCTTGAGCTATTCAGCGGTGGGGAAAAGGCTTTGATTTCTCTGGCTCTTTTATTCTCTATTTTGCAGGTAAAACCGCCGGCATTTTGTCTTCTTGATGAAGTGGAGGCAGCACTTGATGAGGCAAATGTAAGAAGATTTACCAGAATGCTTCGTAGTTTTGCTGATAAAACCCAGTTTTTACTTATTACGCACAATAAGGAAACTATGCAGGCTGTTGACGTTATTTATGGTATAACTTTGCAGAAGAATGGAATTTCTCGCCCAATTTCCATCCGACTTGAAGACGAGGATATGATTAAGGAATTTACAGTCAATCGTTCTGGACAGGTGAAGAGCAAGAATACAGCACTTGGATCAGAGAAGGTTGCTGAGGAGAATACATGATGAGCGATGAGAAAAAGTTGAAAAACGAACAAAAACCACCACAACAATGGGATGAGGCACGCGTCATTGTCCTGTTGATTGGTATCAGCTTAATGATCGAAGGCGGTTTGATTTATTTTCAAGCCGGCTCAAGTCAGATGGTTGTTTCTGGTGTTACAGCTGTAGCCGGTCTTACTCTACTGCTTTTTGCATGGTTTGTTCCACTGGATGAAGAATCAATTGACGAACTATCTACGGATCTCGAAGACGATAAAAAAGAGGCTATTGCAGATAAAACCGCTGTAGAAATTGAGAAAAAAGAAGAGCCTAAAGAAAAGGTGACTCTTGAGTCTGAAGCGGTAGAAGAAAAAAAGCCTGAAGCTGCAGATAAAAAAATAGAAGAAGTTGCTCCTGAAGCAGAAGCTCCTAAAGAAGAAAAGGCTGTTGTTGAAGAAAAACCAGTCGTTGAAGAAGAGCCAGAATTAACCTGGTTTCAACGCTTAACCAGAGGGCTTACTAAGACAAGAACAGGTTTCGTCGGTAAGCTAAAAAAATTGGTTCTCGGCAAGACTGAGATTGATGAAGAACTACTTGATGAATTAGAGGAAACTCTTTTTGAAGCAGATGTGGGAGTAAAAACTACTCAGGAATTATTAGAGGTTCTTCATAAAAAAGTTGAAGAAGAAGAAATTAAAGAACCTCAAAAGATTTATGAAATTTTGAAAGAACAGCTTAAAGCTAAGCTTACAAGGTTTTCTTCAGACCCAAAACTCAATCCAGACGGGCTTACAGTCTTTTTGATTATTGGGGTTAATGGAGTTGGAAAAACAACAACAATTGCTAAACTTGCACATAAATACATTAGTGAAGGTAAGAAAGTTGTTCTGGCTGCAGGTGATACATTCAGAGCGGCTGCTATTGATCAACTTACTATCTGGGGCGAAAGAGTTGGCGCGGAAGTTATTCGCGGCACTGAAGGTGGAGATCCTGGAGCTTTGGCATTTGATGCAATTCATGCAGCAAAGAAAAGAGAAGCTGATATTTTGATCATTGATACTGCTGGAAGAATGCATGTTAAGGCAAACCTGATGGCAGAGTTGAAAAAGGTCGAAAAGATTGCGGAAAAAGAAAGCGATGGCGGCCCACATGAAGTTTTGCTGGTGCTAGATGCAACAACAGGACAGAATGCTGTTCAACAGGCAAAGCTGTTTAATGAAGCTATTCCTATTTCGGGGTTGGTAATTACCAAACTGGATGGAACTGCCAAGGGTGGGGTGTTATTTGCGGTTGAAGAGCAGATAAATGCACCAGTTAAGTTTATTGGAGTTGGTGAAAAGATGAATGATCTTATGTCATTTGATCCAGAGCAGTTTCTTGAAGCGTTGTTCTCAGATGATTCTGAAAAAACAAAGCAGAGTGATTACGAGGTATTGTAGAAGCTTAAGTTTTTTTATTTAATTTATTCAAACATAAAAAAGCTGTTCCATTTGTTAAGGCAAGTGGAGCAGTTTTTTTTGAATTCCAAAACCAATGGTTCCAAATCGGTTTTAGAAAAATCTTTTGAATAGTTTTTCAGTCTGGAGTATTCTTCAATCAAGTCACTGAGGTCTTTCTCAAGAATCTTTGTGTGTTCATAGCCAGGCTGAAGTAAATTTTGTGCCTTTTCCAATGGGTTTTTGATAACGGTTGTAAACCAATTATCATCTGCGAAGTTTATTGTGTCGCTAAAAGAATGTTTTGCTTCTTTAGCCCTCTCATGAAAAGCTTTTAACGCATCTGGAACTGTTAGATTTTCAAAAAATATTTTTACTCTTTCGATCTCCAGGTCGTTTGCATTGTTATTGCTAAGAGTTTTTAGGGAATGACCAATGCCAGCGAGCTTTTTTTTCCATAAATCCTTGCTTATAAAATTAACTGTAGGTGGCATCCCGGAGTCATTGTGAGCCAGGAAAAAGTCAATCCAGTCGTTGAATAAGGCCCCGATACGTTTCGCCTTGTCTGGAGTATTCAAAGAAACCGCAAGCTTTGCTTCTTCTATGAGATTAATTATTCTGATACATCTCGTATTAAAGCTATTTTGGGCAAAGCTTGAGATATCGCAAGCTTGAGATGGAGCTGCTTGAAAAAGAGGCGAGATAAAAAAAACAACCACCAAAAAGATTAACTTTCTGATGGTTGTTTTCATTGTTTTTAACTAGTTAGTTCGAATTTCTTTGTTTTCTAATACTCTAGTATTGAAGGTATTGTCCAGAATTCTTACTGGAATTGTAATTGTGCGTTCGTTACCCTGATCATCTTTAGCCTGAAGAGTAATTCTTACTTGATTGGTTCCGGCAACAACTTTCATAGGCATATCAATTGAGAACCTGGCTCTTGGTTTATCAAGTTGAGTGTTTGGCGCTCCACTTGAATCAACGCTGGATACCTTTGAAATCAAATTGGCATTTGCTGGAAGCATGCTTGAATTTGCACCATCAGTTAAGTCTGTTATAGATATTGTTGCTTCTTTTAAAGCTTTATAATTAACATTGTCAGTGATGTTTATGTTAACAAGTAGTCGGCTTGATCTTCTGAATGCAGGGATTGAACTGTCTCCAAGAACCAGCTGTGTGTCAACCAGAGTGGTTCCAATTGGAGTTGGGTATGCAGCACAGCCTTCGATATCATTTGCTGTATAGCTTGAAATTCCAGAATTGTTCTGAAGATTGTAACAAGCGGCTGTAAGACTACACTTTCCAAGTAATTCAGGGGTTGTTGGAACTCGCACAAGGTCTTTTTCATTTTCTTCGAGTTTGAAAACCCATCTTCGGTTATCGATTTGTGACACAAGCTCAACTTCCAGTGTTGGCGGATCATTGTCTATACGAGTTACAGCTTTGGAGAACATTTGTACTCCACCTTCCGGTAAAGCAGCGCTAGGATAGATATCGTTCCATGCATCAGCAAGATAGAACTTATGAGAAATATCTTGAGAATCAGTTCCGATACCATCATGAATCTCGCCAAAGGCAGTATAGTTAAGATTGCCAACCCAATTGGCAAGGGTGCCGTCCTGGGTGAATGGGCCAGTTGGTCCATAATAAGCAATATTTTGTTTGAAAGTGGAAGTTTTAAGCCAGCTGTCTTCTTTATAGAATGTGTCGGAATTTGGTCCAGGATTGTGAGTTACATCTGAAATTTTGGTTCCGAGGAGTGTGTAAGGTTTATTGGCATCAGATGTATCACAAGGACGAGCTTCGTCTACTTTTTCAAAAGCAAGTTCGAAGTCTTTAATATCTGCCATTGGGTTGTTGTCAGATACCTGGAATTCAACTTCTACATCATCAACAGGATCATTTGTTGTTTGAATGATAGTGTCGCTCATTGCATCAGTAACTTTTGGAATATCAGAGTCTCTGACCAGAATGTTCCAATAATCTTTTGCAGATGCGTAAAGAGTCTCTCCATCTGTAACCTTGAAGCTTTGGTTGGCCAGGAAGTTAGCTCCATTTTCAGTTGCCTGAATCTTACTTATAATGTGGATCGGTTTTGAATTTGCAACTCCATCTTCTACATATGGAACCAGGCTGCTGAAACGATTTTCTGTTGTGGTGGTATCACCAAGATCGGAGTTGTTCCAGCTAACTCTTGGGTAGACAATTTCCAGATGAAGGGCATAGGTTTCCGGATCAATTGGAGTAGCTATTTTTTCAATTCTACCTTGAGGTACTTTTATGTTGAATCGGTATTTTCTATCGCCAATTTCTGTCATTGTTACTATTGGAGATGATTCAGCGCAGTTTCCCTGAGCAATTTTAGTTCCGCGAGGAATTACAGAATCAGCTGTAGGAGCTGTTTCTGAAGCTATATTTGGTGGTCTTATAGGATTGAGATACATGCTCCACTGGATAAATCTAAGATCGTTACTTGTTGGTGGTATGTCCATTCTGGTGCCACAGAAATGCTTGTTTTGATTATCTCCAGCCTTTTTCCATCCAGGGTTGTAAATATTAAGATTTACATTGCTTGAGATTGGATTGAGCGATCCAGCTGTGTAGTTGTAAACATGCCCTGTGGTAGAAATTGAACCAGTCGGGATTGAATAGTCCATATTTGCAAAAACGTTTTTCATTTCGTTGTACAATTTTTCGTAATACAGATAATCCCATACTCCAACACCGTCATATGTTGATAGAGCAGAGTTGATGTTGCTTTTTACATTTGCATCGCGAACGAATTGGGCATCAAAAGAAAATTCAATAGCATTCATTTCTTTGTCTTCAGCTATGTCATAGTCTGAATTTATTGTTGAGTTGCTGGTTACATTTTGGAATTTTCTAGATAGCGGTTTTAGAGTGATATTAGAAACATAGCTCTGTGTCTGGTTAAGGGCAAGGGTTGCTGAGTAAACTTTAACTAGATACTCGTAGCTTTCGGTTTGTACAACTGAACTTGAAAGGTCGCTGGGTCTGGCATTTGGATTTGTTGCCAGAACAGAGTAATCAAATTTGTTATATTTAATATTTGCTTTGAGGATGAAGTTTCCTGGATGCGGGAACTTACAATTGATTTCACCATTTTCATTTGTCGTGGTAAGACTTGTTACATCCATTTCTTCCAGAACAGTATAGTTCGTGAGGTCGCCTTCAATCCATTTTAGAGTCCATGTGATATCTGTTTTCTTAGTGGCAGATTCAAACATTGTTGATGGAAATCCACTTGATACACCATCATTATCTTCATCATGATTGTATGTTCCATCTGGTGCTGGAACAAGATTCAGTGCAAGGTCGGAGTGAATAACAGTGCCCGTGTTTGGATCTACCACATTACCTATTGATTTGAGGCCGTATCTAACGCCGTTGATAAAAGGTTTATAACCTTCAATTTTAAGTGTGAGGGTTTCGCCTTCAGCTATTGAAGTTGTGCTGTTAAGAGGAGGTGAGCCAGCGCCTGCTGATAGTCTTATGATATGAGGTTTGTCTGGCGAAGAGTTGTAGTCTTCCGGGATCTTAGCAACGTTAACTACAGACATTTCGCCAGGAAACAATGAGTTTCTTTCACCTTCTGGCTCAACGGACCATGCGCTGCCTACCCATGCTAATGAACCATTTGACTGTTTTTCTATTTTTCTAGTCCATAGATCATAACCTGCATTTAATTCGCCCCAATTCTCTTCTGATCCGAGAGCTCCAGTTGCAGGTGCGTATCTTTTGATTTTCTTTTGAACGAGTTGTTCAATAGTAACAATTTTATAATCTCCAGCCTGTTCTGACCCGTCCGGGATAACAGTTGGAGGAGTTGGGTCTGTGTCATCGCCGCCATTATTGCTTCTTAGCCATGTGCTTACTTTTCCAAAGTTAGGATCAGAATTTGGATTGTTTACGTCCAACATTTTAGCAGCCATTACAGCATCTGAAGGAGTTTTTTCATTTCTCATAACATAGAGATAACCTTCTCCGTCAATCCCTATATCTTCAACTTCGCCGGAAAGCACTCCAACTACTTCAGGGGTTGGGGAGTCATTTTGCACAAAGTCTAATTTTTGAATAACCCCAGTTTCTTTGAAATATTCATATGCTATACCGCCGCGTCCCCACCATGAATCCTGCACGATGAATTTATCGGCTTTTGAAGCATAGATGAAATCCAGACCATTTGCTGATGAAAAGTTTGAAGAAACACCAAGAACATTAATTTCATCAGGAGTAATTCCGGCGGCTTCAAGGTATCCTTTGTTGGTAATGATATCCGCAAAGGAACCATCTGATTTAGTTAATGAATATGGAACACTAACAGATGGATTGCTGCTAAAAACTACTCTTAAGGCAGCGTTTGCTTTGTCTGCTTCTGTAGAGAATGGTCCAGCTTTTTTACCTTCAGGGTTGAAACCGTATCTGTTTCCTCTGGTGGAAGTGAAAACATAAACTTCTGTCATCTGAGTTAAAACGTTGTTTTCTCCCAGAGTCCCACCAGGAATACAGTTGTCTCCGCAACCCTTTCCATAAGCTTCTGTTACTTTAATGTCTTTGGCGGACAATACGCCAGCACTTTGTTTGTAAGGCGCAGAGCAAGGATTGTAGTCGTTGGCAGCCCAGAGATCGAGGGTTTTGGTTCTGTGTTTGTAGATTCTTTTTACAACGCATGAAAATCTGGTTTTATCAGACTCATGGCCTGCATCAGCGTCTGTATACAGAAGAGTTGGTTTGGTATTTCCGTTTAAACCTATTGTTCCATCAAGTGGTTCGCCAGGAAATTCTGTGTTTTTTGTTGTTCCGTATGCATAATATGCTCCAGCGCCCCAATGTGATGGGAGAATCCATTTTGTTGAATCTGTAGGGTGCTGAATTCCAGTTACTCCATCCCACATTGGAGTTCCAAGTGTTCCGCTGGAACCGTTTAAATATTTAACTTCAGTTGGACCACCAAATTTTACAGCGTATGAATAGGTTGTTCCACCGATGTTAATGTTCTTGTTCCAATATTTGCCTAGCTTGTGAACATTTATCCATGGTCCGTATTGTGAAGGGTTAATTATTTTCAGGTAAATAGCAGAGTCGTTTTCAAAGGCCATTCCTGTTGGTAACCAGCCTACTGGAGCTTGCTCCCAATCACTTGTCGCTCCACTTGTTGAAAGTAAATAGATCTGGCTTTTCTGGTTAGCACATAATCCGCTTACTTTTCCTGTGAAGCTATCCAGATTAAAGATTGGATACATTGAAACAGAGGAATTTGGAAGACCCGTAGCATAGGAATTTAGTCGATAAACTCCGTTTATTCCTTCCAGTTCCTTTGACAACAGTACATAAGTTATCCCGTTAAACACATCTGGTTGAGCAAGAACAGCGGCAGGTGAGATTGCCAGACAAAAGCCCAGCAGAATTAAAACCGATTTAAAAAATTTCTTGCTCATATTAAATTTCCTCCGAAGGGATGTTAAGTTAAAACTAGTTTTCGATAAGTTTTTTATAGAACTTTTGTATAAAGTCTCTTTGTTCTTTTTTTACGTTGTATTTTTGGTAGATATAGTCGATTACAGCAGGTGTCATGTTAATTCCACCTTTAAGAACAAATCGTGCCAATCTTGGATCAGCACAATTCATAAGGTTTCTATTCTTGTTTTCAAGCCAGTTTTTAAGGGCAGCGGCACGGTTCTGTTCTGCTTCTTTTTCGTCTTCCTCAACTTTGGTCATGTCAGCTGCAAAAAAATCTTTCATGGGGTTGGTTGACATAACTTTGCTTGAGAATGATCTGTCAAAAGCGAAAGAACTGTTAAAGACGAATGGAATATCGTAATGGGTGGCGATTGCGTCAATGGCCTTGTAGCTGTCATCTAAAATGATTTCAAAAACTTTGGCCGTTTCTTTGTGCGTGGCAAAGCTGGTGTAAGCGCTTTCCTTATTAAGTTTTTGAAGTTGGTTTTCCATCATTTTTATGCCTGTTTTTATTTCACTGAGTTTCGCATAAAACTCTCTATCGAGCTTGCTCCTCTTTTCATTATACAGCTCAGTAGAAATTTGGGAACCTTTTGTACCTAATTTTGTGCTATTTGATATTTTTTTTGCATCTTTGAGGTATTTTTTTTCTTCAGCATCCCTTTCTTTCTTTAGCGCAGAAAGATTTGCTTTTATTTGATTAATTTCTGTTGTTAGATTATTGCGATTTTCCGCTTCTTTTTTCTTAATATCCTTTTCATCAATAGCATTGAGACTAAACCGCGAAAGTTTGCTATCAAAATTTTTCATGGTGGGATGAAGCAGGATTACTTCAGCGACGTTTACATAACCAAATTGGACTTTTGCTGTTGGTTTTTCAGCGAAAGTCAGGGGTGTGTTACAAATAATAAAAATTGATAATAGCAAAAATAATTTTTTCATTTTACCAGCCTCCTGTTGAAGAATGAGCTACTAAACTTACATTTGGATTACCTATCGCAGTTTCTGTTCTAACTGTTTTTCCTCTGGGATATTTACAGCTAATGTCAACTTGAAATGGCCCGCCAGGTGATGCTGGGGGAGTACATAAAATTGATTCTACGTCTTCAACCAAAACGGATTTAAAAATTCTATTGGCGGAACCAGGTGGGACAAGTGCTCTTCCTAAGACAATTACCTGATCTGCGTTGACCACTTCATTGTATTGATGGTAAAGGAGTTGTCCTTCGCTTGTTAAGGAAACTATGTGATAAGTAAGGCTTGCAGCCTTGTTTTCCTGATAGCCAATTTTTCCTGGTGTTGATTCAGTAATGTAAAACACTTTAGTGGCGGGGGTGTTTGTGTCAGCTACTACAGCAGCCTGGGTTGCACAAAGTAATCCCCCGGAATAATAATGCAGGCCGAAGTCGTCAGTATCTCTCTCTTGTATTCGCCCCGGAAAGGTTAAGGCAGAAGGATATGAAGACTTATTTAAAATTGAATTAATTTGCCGACAGGCAATTCTGAGCGTATTTGTGGTTCTTTGAATCCACAAGGTTTGTCCGCTCATTGACTGTCCGCCGGAGTATAAGCTGAAAAGCCCGGTCATGAAAAGTCCCAGAACTGCAGATGCGATAATAATCTCAATCAGGGTAAACCCGGACTTCCTGGAGTGACTAGTTAACATTGTCTCTGAATACCTTTACTGTTTTTTTCATTTCGTGGTTCCAATTGTTTCCTCTGGCTGTTGTTATTGATGAAGCGACTGTAATTTCCACAATTGCGACGTTGTTAACTGTGCTTGGACCTGTTTCAGCTATATCTCTTGCAACAATATCAAGATTCGTAATGTCGTATTGCCCAGAAAAAGGTTCACGCATTAATCCTTTTATGTCGGCAGGCATGTTTATAGAATCTAAACTCATGATACTGTTTGTTCCATTAATTCCCGAATTAATGTCTGCTTTAAATGAAGCCAGCCATTTTTTGTGTAGCCCACCGGCCAATGTAAAATCCTGAGTGAAAAGATTGTTATTAGTAAATGCTCCAGATTTATATAAAAAAATCGGACCAGGGTTATAAGAAGTTATTGCGGTAGCTGGATTTCCAAGACTTGTAACCTGAGTAAAATCAAAAAGTGGATTCCTTCCCTGGGCAAGACACACCGCATCATAAAGCTCTCTATTAAGTAACTTAATTTTTATCATGGCATGCTGAAAGGCTGCTCTGGTAACAAAGTGGGCTTGTAATTGGGCCACGTTTGTTTCATTAAATTTATTATATTGCCGGGACTGCTTTATGATAAAGGTAGCTAACACTCCCAGAATTGAAGCGAAAATTAAAACAAGGGGAACGGCAAATCCTTTTTTACTATTAGTCATGGTTAATTCAAAGCCGCCTTAGCTGTAAAAACTTCAATTGACCTCTCGTGAGAGTCGTTTACCCATTTAATACGAAGTAAAATCCTTTTCATAACACAGGCGTTATTGCCTGGCACTCCGTTTGGAACACCAAGGTCCAGTGCTGAAAGAGTTTGGGTTGCCAGTTGAGTTACGGATGCGTCATAGGGAGTGACAGCTTCATTTCTTACGTAAAGCGGGTCATATCCATTGCCACTCATGGTATACCAGATATTTTTTCCCATTGCGTCCTGTTGATTTTCATACAGGGGTCTGGGCAAAAAATTGAATGTCAGATGGTTTGGGTTATCTTTGTCATTAGAAGAAACCGGGAAAACAAAGAGTTTTATATTGTATGTTACGTTTCTCTCGTCAACAATTGCTCCCCTGGCATAATTGTCTGCTCCGCTGGTGTTGCCCAGGAGTTGAAGAAAGGGACTGCAATCGTAGACAGGTGAAGTCAGGTTGGATAGTTCGCCCACGTTGCTTTCAGGGTTTGCTCCGTCCAGGTCAGCTACTTGTATTCCAGAGCTTTTAATTGAATCGAAAGGTACATCGTCTAATAATGTGTCAAGAATATTTCGAGCTGTAGTTTGGGCAAATGCATGCGAATTAAAAGAGTCGGTATCTCTGGAGCCCGACCCAATAACGCCTATAATAGGAATGAAAGCAAACGCAAGTATGAGTAGCGCAGCCATGATTTCAAGCAAGGTTATGCCGTTACGAAGACTGAACATTGTTTGTGGGTTCCCTCTCGAAGTATAAATATATGTTAAGGCAATCTCACCATTAAGACAAGCCTAAGTTAGTATAATTCTGTTTCAGGAATTGTTTTTGAATAAAAAAAAATGTTGTTGTATATCGTCTATGGGACTTGCTTTTAATGCCTGGAGATATCTCTGGAAAAGAAAAAGGTTGTGTTTTGATCTGTAGACTGCTACTATAGATGAACGTTCCAAAGCAATTTGAAACGCTCTATGCTCTAGCCAAAAGGCTTTTTGCATAATCGTCGCGGGGTGGAGCAGTCTGGTAGCTCGTCGGGCTCATAACCCGAAGGTCGACAGTTCAAATCTGTCCTCCGCAATTGAAAAGTAGGTCTGTGTAAACAGACCTACTTTTTTTGTTCCTGAATTTACGGAAAAATCTTTAAAAATTAGTTGACTTTATCTAAAACCGCTGATAAGATATTAAAACAATCCGCCGGGATGGCGGAATTGGCAGACGCACCGGACTTAAAATCCGGCGGGATTAAACCCATGCCGGTTCAAGCCCGGCTCCCGGCACACAACGACGCGGGGTGGAGCAGTCTGGTAGCTCGTCGGGCTCATAACCCGAAGGTCGATGGTTCAAATCCATCCCCCGCAAATGCTAAAAATTAGGGCCTGAACTATTTCGGGCCTTTGTTTTTACCAAGGCAAGGTAGCTCAGCTGGCTAGAGCACACGGTTCATACCCGTGAGGTCGTCGGTTCGATCCCGACTCTTGCTATTCGACCCCCATTTTATGGGGGTTTTTCTATTTAAGGCTGTTATGAAAAAAGTTTCTGGTGTTTCGCAAAAGCTTATTAGTAAATTTTCTCCAAAGGTAAGCTGTAAAAAAATCGCATTAGCTATCTCTGGCGGTTGCGATTCAGTAGCCTTGTTTTTTTTACTTAGAGAATATTGCCGGATTAATTCCAGTGAGTTGGTTTGCTATCATGTTGACCATAATTTGAGGGCTGATAGTTCAAGGGATGCCAGGTTTGTGGCAGAGCTTTGCATGGAAAATGGAGTAAAGCTATTTTCAAAAACTTTAGAGAAGCCTTCTGCGTTAGATCTTAAGCATATTGGAATTGAGAAGTGGGCTAGAAAAAGTAGATATAGCGCATTTGTTGAATTTTCAAAAGAGTCGGGAGCTGAAATTGTTGCCACAGCACACAACGCCAATGATCAGACTGAAACGATTCTTATGCGTATGATGAGAGGAACATCAATGGATGGTTTTTCTGGCATCAGACCTTTTCGCAAGTTAAGGTTTGATGGCATTTGTTTGCAGCTATGGCGCCCAATGCTTGGAATAAGTAGAAAAGAATTAGAAAGCTATTTGGGAGGCTTTGAGCAGAGCTGGTGCGAGGATTTAACCAATAAGGATTTGCGGTTTTTCCGGAATTACCTGCGAAAAAAAGTGGTTCCAGAGCTTGATTTGGCACTTCCTGGAGCGCTTAAACATATTTCCCTTCTAAGTTCTGATATTTCGGAGCATTTCCAGTATGTCAAAAAATTGACGCGAAAGATTTTTAGGGCAAATTATGGTGATAATCGTCTAAAAATTCCCAGAAAAATCTCGAAAGTGTTAATTAAAGAACTTGTGAAGGTGTTTTTATTTGAGTCTGGAAATGAGAGTTATGTAAACCGAAAAAACATTGAAAATGTTGTAACCCTTTGTAGAAGCGGTAAGTCGGGGAAAATTTCTCTTGGCCGGGAAAAACTAATTTATTTTTCTGAAAATCAATTATCCATTAAAAACAAAAGCATTGAGAAAATTTTCGAAGAAAAAAAAATTCTTTCAGGTGAAGCAATTAATTTTGGAGATTTAGAGGTTGTTCTTGGGGATTGTTTAAAAATGAAAAGAGCAGATTTTCATTTCTGGATCGATCCCGAAGTCATTAAAGGTGATTTGATTGTCAGGTATAGAAGGGCAGGAGATAGATTGGAAATTAAGAATTCAAAGGGAAGAAAGAAAATCTCAGACCTTTTTATAGACAAGAAAGTGCCGGTTTTTGAACGTGAAAAAGTTGTTTTGTTTTGTGACTCTGAAAAGGTTTTGTTTGTACCGGGAATGGTGTGCGGCAGGGGAGTTTTTGAATCTCCTCAAGAAGGCCACTTATGCATTTCTGTTAAAATTGCTGAATAGCTTGTTAATCTTGAAGATAGAACAACTTCCATGCTTCAGGGTCTAGATTGGAAGTGTTGTTTACAGCTTCTGCAAGAATGGAATTATTTAATTCTTCGCCGCTAATCTGAGCTTTAAAACGAATTGCATTTGTAGAAATTCTATTGGTAGTCAGGGTGAGCTTAATTCCGGGGGATATTTCCTGGGTGCTCATATCAAGTTTTCCCGCTGGAATTGATTCTCCGGATTTAATTTTCTGAAGTTTTAAAATGATAGCTGATTCCATTTTATAATCTGCTTTTAAAAGGGTGGAAGCGGCTATGGATATGGATTGTTTCACGTTTCCAAGGAATGCTGCAAGAACTATTACCATAAAGGTAAGAATTACGGCCATTACCAGGTGAATAGTAACACCAGCTTTATTGCGAAGGCGCATTTTCTTCACCTCTCAGTGCAAAAGATGTGATAAATGGTATCTGCATTTGGTCCTCTGGGAACAGATAAGTGGTAAGCAGATTTTTTATTTTTGGATCTGCTTTGAAACTTGCCTTTTCAAGGTTGCTTAAAATTACTTCTGAGCGATTGTTAGTATCAATTCTGACAAAAGATTTATTCACAAATTTATAGGTTATGCTTTTTTCGGGTTTAATTTTAAGAGAAAAGCTATCAGAGGCTGTTTCCAGACCAAATGCGTAGCGACAATCCTGACGAATCAAATATAGAACCTTTGAATATTGCTTGACGATGTCTGCTTTTCCGGAGGAATCAAGCTCTTTCGCCTGATAAAACTGAAAAACAGCCATAATTGAGGTAAGCAAAATAATTACAAAGGCAATAACCAGGATTGATTCAAATGAAAGTTCACCTTTTCTCATTCGTCATCTCCATCTCCATCTCCATCTGAAAGAAAATCTGGTTGAGGGTGAGCCAGTAGTCGTTCAAGAAAAACTCTCATTTTCTTGTCTTCGAAGGTATAGCCAATGTAAGCAATAACTTTATACAGGTTTCCTTCAAGATAATATGTGTCTACCTGGCAACTAAATGGTTTCAAAGACCAGAAAATCTGTTTATCTGATTTTTCAGAAACCGAATCGTTTTCAGGAGAAAAGGAATTGAAATATTCTGAGACCGACTTTCCTGAAACAGCCTCTGCCACAATAGGTTCTGATTCAGTCATTACTGGCAGATACTCTGCATTCATCATTTTTTTTGCAACCATGGTTTCAACAACATGGTGCGCTAAGAGTGTTGCCAGGAATTCCTGCTGGGTTTTGGGCTGATTGGGTTTAGCTATTTTAAACAAATACACTATAGGGTACAGGGCGGATGTGAGAATTGATAAGGCTAATAAGAGCTCTAAAAGATTGGTGCCACTCTTACTATATCCGTGTTTAAAACGCTTCGACAGAAATTTCATTTGTCCATTATATCATGCAAATTTAAAATTTGTGCGAGTTTTCATGCCAAAGTTTCACCTTTGCTATAAATATTCCAAAGCAAAGTGCCGATTATGTTCGCAGGAATATTTCCCACGGAAGGAGCGGGACATGGTTAAAAGATTTCAGTTTTTATTTGCTCTGGTGCTAGGAATGGCACTGTTAACAGCCGTTGGTTGTGGAACGAAGAGCACTTTGCGCGGCACTATAGTTGGAACGGTAGTTGATTCGCAAACAGGTATAGGGGTTGCAGGGGCAACAGTTATGACTTCCCCATCAACAAATACTGTGACAACGGATATTAATGGTAATTTTACTCTTGCGGATATTGAGCCAGGTGTTTACACAGTAACCTCACATGCAACTGATTATAACTCAAATTCGCTTACAGTAAGCGTTGATAGTGGCGTGTCTGCAACAACTCACATTGTTCTTGTATCTATGGGCGGAAGTTTTTCAAGAAATATTCTTCCAATCATGAATGTAAACTGTGCAATCGTTGGTTGTCATAATGATAGTTCTGCAGCTGCTGGACTTCGTTTGAACAGTTATAACAATGTTATGAAGGGCTCAAAATATGGAGCAGTTGTTTATCCGTATGATGCTCAGGGTAGTAAGGTTGTAAAAAGAATCAAGGGTACTGAAACTCCAAGGATGCCCAAAAATAGACCTGCTTTATCAACCTCAGATCAAGGTCTGATTTCAAACTGGATTAACGGTGGAGCTAGAAATAACTAGTTCAAGTAAGATTTATCAGGAGTATTAGATGAAAAACTATCGCTTAGGATTAATTGCAATCGGGATTTGTGCCGTTGGAGGCACTTTTCTTGTTTCTCAAAGTTTCGCGGGACAATCACAGAATCCAGTTTTAAAAGTTGTTAGACATGGTGATGCAAATAAAGTTTCATCCAGAACCAGATATAACACTTTAGCCAGAGTTTCTCCCAGCATAATGCCTGCGGATCATAAGATTAAGCTGGTGCCACCTCCTTCCGAGCTGCCAGATATTCGTAGCAGAAATATGGTTACTTCAATTAATCCTGTTGCGGCGCCTCCTGTAAAAGCCGTAAAAGTCGTTTCTCCAACAACTGGAAAAAGGCAGAAAAATGTTTCCGAAGTTAGAGTTGTAGCTGCAATTAGCAAGCCCGCAAACCTTTATTCATATTCCAGACTATTGAATTATGCCCCTCATCCGCTTAGCGAAGATATATTGAAAAAAACTCCAGTGAGCCTTATGGGTAAAAATTACTGGTTTTCAGTTCGTTATGATGAAGACTGGAAAGTTATCAATGATGATGAAGCATATATTCGCGGAATTAGTTTTGAAATTGATGTTATGGAAGGTAAAAACAAAGTAAGATCAATGAAAACTCCAAAAGTATCAATTGATCCGAAAAAAATCAGAAAAGGTCAGGTGCTTGGAATAGCTGAAGTAGCACCATATAAGTTTACAATTAAGGTCGAAGAGTTTGAAAAGAAAAGAAAAGGAATATCAGAACTTGTTTTCAAACTTGATCTTGTGGGATAATTCCAAAACACTAATTTGGAAATAGAATAAGGCAGGAGAATTTTAAGTGGACAATACCACCGTATTTGGCAGCATAGCTGGGATGATCCTCATCGTAGTGTCGATCAAGCTCAACGGAAATCTTAGCGTATTCATCAACATACCATCATTGTTGGTTGTTTTTGGCGGTGGGTTTTGTGCGATGTGCGTTGCTTTCAGCATGGATAAAGTTAGGGCCAGCATGGTTATGATTAGAGCATGCTATATGGCTCCTAAAGAATTTAACTACATGAAAGTTGTTAGTAATATTCTGATCACCGCTGAGGTCGCACGAAAAGAAGGTATTCTTGCCCTGGATTCCAGATTGGCTGAGATTGATGAACCCTTCATGGCCAGAGCTTTGCAGATGGTCATCGATGGTGTTGATGTAAAAATTATTGAAGACGTCCTTGATACAGAATTGGATTCAAGGGCTAATCGACATACTGACGTAAAAGGCGCGGTTGATTTCTTTGGTTCGGTTGTTCCCGCCTTTGGTATGATTGGTACGATTATGGGGCTGGTTGGTCTGCTTGGAAACCTGGATGACCCATCTTCAATTGGTCCAAATATGGCGATCGCACTTGTAACAACTTTCTACGGTGCGGTTGCTGCTAACTTGTTTCTCATTCCTTTTGGTAAGAAGGTTGAAGAAAGAAGTGCTGCCGAACAACTATATGGTGAGATTATTGCTCGCGGATGCCTTTTTATCGCTGCGGGAGTTCACCCTAGAATTATTCAGGAACGTTTACTTGCTTTCATGTCAGAAAAGGCGAGAGTTCAGTTTAACGAACTACATCTATCAGAGGAGCTAGGACAGGGTGGCTAAGAAACCAAAGCCAGATGAAATAAGTGCGCCGCTTTGGTACGTTTCCTTTTCGGATCTTGTTACCAACATGCTTTGCTTTTTCGTTATGCTGTTCGCTTTTTCTTCATTAGATTCTCCTAAAAAACGCCTGGAAAGCGAGTCTAGAGATGAGAAATACTGGGCTGCATTTAGCATTAATCAGGCTCAGGGTGCTTATCAGTGGCTGAATGATGGTGGAAAAGGAATTTTGCTTACCCCTGCGAACAGGAAAAGTGAAATGCCCAAGATCGTCAGAAAAGTTCGAAAATCACTGAACAAAGTTTCTATGGCCGATAGATTGCTGGTTTTATCTAACGACCAGATGGTAAAGATTACTATTCCCGCAAAAGTGTTATTTGAAAGTGGGAAGGCCAATATGAAGAAGGGGGCCGAAGAAGTTTTGAATGGCCTTCTTGATATCATTGCCAATCTGGACAATATGGTTCGTGTAGATGGTCACACCGATGATCTTCCTGCAAGGAACTCTCTGTATCCATCAAACTGGGAACTATCAACTGCGCGTGCTTGCGCTGTAGTAAGATATTATGTTGACACCATGGGATTAGACCCTGAAAGATTTTCCGCTCAGGGTTATGCAGAAAACCAGCCAGCCTTCCCCAATGACAGCGAAGCTAATAGAGCTGCGAATAGGCGCGTTGACATTGTTATTCTTTCCAACAAGAAACCAAAGAAGAAGAAAGAATTTAAGTGGGAGTAAGCTTTGTTTAAAGCTTTCTTAGGCACTTACCTCTGGTAAATTAGCTTTCTGGACTCTGTAAGCAGTTGATCAACTTTTTCGAGTTGTACACTGGTAAAGCTGTCAGGGTTTGTTGATCGCAGTGGACCAAGCATATTAATAACTTCTTTATAACGTTTCATGTGAAACGCAGCTTCAGATTTGCCAATTGTATATGATCTGAAATTAGGATCGGATTGTTGTAGCTGTGAATAAAATAGGTATGCTTTGATATACAAACCATCTTTGAGCGCTTTTTCTGCCATTTTTGAAATAGTTTCGCCATAGAGAATTCTATCTTGAGGCGGATGTGGTGTGCTTAAGGCTGTTGGTGCTACTGTATAGGTCGGGCTCTTAGGCATTGGGGCAGAGGGAACCGGGGCCGGTGTTTTCATTGGCTCTGAGGTGTTTGTAAAGTTCGGCCCAAACCAACCTCGTTTGAATTCCTTGGCAGTTTTTACAGGAGTTTGACTGGAGGTTTTCATAGTAAAACCTTCTGAATAGCCCGTTCTGTGGTTTACTTCAGCAAGCAGCCTCTTATAGTGGCGTAGTAGGGGATGATTTGGCTGCTGTTGATCAACAATTTTAAAATAATTGGTGGCTGCAATATAGTTTTTTTGCTCAAATTCTATTCGACCCATTAAAAGGCAAAGCTCCAAATTCTTAGGGAAGAATTCATCGTATTTTTCAAGTATTTGCCTGGCCTGGTCAAGTCTTCCGGTTTGGTAAAGTTGACTTGCGGTTCGCAACTCTGAATCCAGTTCAGCGGAAAGCACTGAAGCTGACAAACCAGCAAAAAATAGAGTGAGAATAAATTTTGAAGCTTTTTTTGGGGGCATTTTAATCTTGTGTTATGTCGTCAACTTTGTCCCAGTCTACCTCGTCTGCGGGAGCATTGTCTGTGCTATTTGATTCGTCATCATATTCGCTGGAATTTTCTGGCTGACCGCTAACATCTTCAGGTGTGATTTGCATTGGTTGACCGGCTCCTGGTCCAGAACCGTGCTCAATATCCCATGAATCACCTTTAAGGTAGTCATCTGGAGGGGCGTAATCTTCCTGACTCGTTACGTGCACATAGGCTTGGTTCGCAACGGCAATGAAAATTGCAAGTAATAAAAAAACCAGACCCCATTTCCATGTTTCATTTCCAGGTTTCATTAATATTTCTCCTCAATCGCTTTGGCAATCTACCTATTTCTTAAAAGAGGGTAGATTTAGTATGATCGTCCCCTGAACTAGTCCTGACTCTTTGACTATTAAATCCAAAGATCTGGTCGAATGCAGGGGAAGTTGTTTGCCTAGTTTGCTTAAATAACTTCCAAAGCCTTTAAAGCTTGACTTGAAAGTAAGTTTCACGGGAACTATTTCTACTCCGGGCCATTCAACTTCGTCGTCCGTAGACGCTCCAATTGGCATGCCCTGGTCATCTAGCTGGGAAAAATTTTCGGTAGGATTTATGGTAGTTGCTTCGACCATACTGTTTTCATCCTTGTTTTTCGCGAAGAAACTTTTTAGGATTTCGAAAGTGTAGATCTTCATTCTTCTGCTTGATTGTTCAAAGACTGTAGCCAAAACCTTAGATTCATCACCAACTTTAAGAACCTTGTCAGATTTTGGTTTTTTGACGGAGGTGGGTTCTTTGGCTTTAAGTTTATTGTATTCAGCATCAAGATCAGATTTTGCCTTTTTTTGCGTTTCAAGGGAGAACCTGGCTTCTTCAAGTTGTTTTTCAATTCCCGAAATCATCAATAATCTGCCGAGAAAGAAAATTAACGCCAATACTACTATGGTTGCCAGGGCTGATTGCATAACTTTATTCATGGCAGTTCTCCTTTCAAAAGGAATTGAATTTTTCCATCTTTATTTTTTCTAGTAACGATAGTTTTATACCTTGCTACAAGTCTTTTTTTAGTTAGTTCGTGGGTAAACGAAGCCAGAGCTTCGGAAGAATCTGTTTTTCCAGAAACAATAAGAATCTGAGCTTTTAAAGAGTCTTCAAGCTGGTCATCGCCTGATGAATTCATTCCACCAAGCTTGCTAAGAAAAGGAGACTCGTTTGAATCCTGGTTTGTTGAATCTCCTAACTGATCATTTAGTTCAGGTTCTTTTTCTATTTGAATTTCTTCAGCTTCCTGTGATGATCTAAGAAGAATATCGCTTATTGAGACTTCGTCCGGTTTACTTTTTGCTATATAGAACAGGATTTCTGAGGCGGATAAATCGCTTTTTAAAATCGGGGCAATAGCTTTTTTTTCTTGAGGTAAAAGTTTTAGGGATTTGTCTGAAGATTTTTTTAACTTTTTAAGTTTTATTTGAGAAGCTTCATAAAGAGTTGAAACGGTTGTGACCTCATCCTGAAGTCTTTGAAGTTCGCTTAATTTATGATTTTTTATAGAAATAAGGGATGCAAGTGTAAGTAAAATACCGACAATTCCAATGTATATTGGAATTTGAGTTGAAAGCTTTTGAAGTTGCTTTTCCCGTTTTTTCTCTCTAAGTTGCCGCGCCATATTCATTGCATCAGCGTTTTGGTCTATTTCAGACATCACCGCGCCAACAGCGGGCAAAAATGCCAGAAGTCGCCTTTGTTTGTCTTCAGCGGGGGCGTTCTCACCAATTTCCGGGAGAATAGGACTTATGTCCACTCCGGCAGAAATATCCACAATATTTATTCGAGTAGGACTGAAATAGCTTCTGACGAAGGGCAGGAAGTCTTGTATAGAAGCGCCTCCTCCCATGAAAAACAGAGCGTCGATCTGGGATAGCTTGGTTACAGCCCTGAAATAATCAAAGCTGAATCTGATTTTCTGGGCATACATTTCAAGCTCGCTGGTCACAGGCGGTTCTGAAAATTCAGAGGTTCCAGAAGGGATAAATCTGTAAAAACGCAGCTCTCCAGCTGAAAATATTTGTAAATGGGTTCCAGATTGTCCAAGATTTACTATGGAAAGTGCGGGCAAATTAGTTTGATCAATAATGTCTTTAAGCGATTGTCCGCAAAAGACTTCTGAGAAACTTCCGGTTAGTTCTATGCCCGCCAGTGAAAATAGTTCGGCAAATTTTTCGAAAATATGCTGAGGAATTACAGTAATTGCTACTTTTAAGGGAGAGTTGTTAACAATTTTGTAGGAAAAAGTAAACGGTTCCTCTTTGTAGTTTGGAGAAAGAAGTTTTTTGGCTTCCCAGGAAAGGATTTTTTCAATTTGTTCAATCAAAACCTGACTTGGAAGCTCAATTATTTTTGTTTGTAGCTCTCTGTGAGAAAAGACAGAACTTACTCCTCTGAGTTCCTTCATTGGTAAACGTGAAGCTAGAGACTTTAGAGTTTCGATTAAATAATGTCTATACTCGTCGTCACCGGGAAACTCTGTTATAGGCTTGAGTTCTTCCTTTTCTATGGTGACGAGTCGTTTCTCGCCTTTAATCAGTTCGACTATAACTGCTTTTATAGAGCTGGTTCCAACATCAAAAGCAGCATACAGTCCATCAGAGATGACTTTCTTCATGAGGCCTCCAGAAATATTCCACTACCGGTTCTTCCCGGGGTGTTTTTTACGTGGTCACGCTTCAGTTTACGTGTTGATACAACTTTTTTGCCTTCGAGAACTTTTGCATCAGACTCCAGACAAAAGCTATTTTCTTTTTTTGTGGCGGTTACAATTACTTCTACTATCCTGTTCTGAGATAAATTAGAGGTGTAATGTAGTTTGAAAGGGCTAAATGATTCAGCAAGTCTTCCGAGGCCTCTCTCCAAACCACCATCTGCGGCATGAAAGGCAACTGTTTCAAGAGCACTTGAACGGCCTAAATCCATAGAAATCTTTGAAATTTCATATGTGGAGGAAACCAGAATAAATAAAACTGTTGTCACCAGAAATGTCAGGAACAGGCTGAAGCCACGTTTTGTATTCATGAGTTTGCCCTCCTGCGAAAGCAAAATACTTTTGCCGGAATAATTTCCGAGTTCTCAGGCTTGTTATTACGATTTTTGTCCTCAAATGCCTGCACTGAAATTATATAGGTGCTACTTGCGTACTTTGTGACTTTAAAATTTGATATTTTAAAATTTTCTGGAAAGCGAATTTGTTCTTTGAGTTTTTTTAAGGAGATTTCTGTTTGGTCAGAGGTGCAAATTCTATCTCTCAGCCAGAGTCGTATGTCGGTCATACATGACCGATTTTTCCAGCCGTCTGAAATAATTGCGTAGCGGATATGGCCCCATTGGAGAAGGTTTAATAAAGAAGTCATCGCTAAACCTGTAATAAGAATTACCACTGTTATTTCTATCAGTGAGAACCCTTTTCTGTAAGGCTTTGATGGGGTGGGGGACATTAGATATTATTTCCTTCGGGGAGATATAGAAAGGATTCAAGAACCAATTTATTGTCTTTGTTTGTAACTTCTGCTTGAATTCGAACTGTATTAAACTGGTCCTTTTCTGTCCATTTCATTTTTACTTTCCATCCAGGTTTCAGTTTAAACCTGCTGTTCGCTGACCCTGCTTTTGGTGAATTCTTTTCAGATAAAAAATCTGTTTTTAATATTTCCAGCTCTCTTTCACCTAAATAAGCTGCTTCTGATTCAAATTTTGATTGAGTATCAAGTTTTTGAGAAATATCGAATCCAGAAAACATTGTTGTTAAAGCTCCAGAGAGAACCAAAAGTGAGATAAGTATTTCTGCCAGCGAAAAACCTCTTTTAAATGTTTTTTCTCTTTTTAAGTTACTGGTAAATAAAGAAATTAGTTTCATAAAAGGTTTTTTTCCAGATTTATGCTGATAGTAGCAGGCTGTTGGCCGGGGAGCATAATGGAAAGCCAAAGTTTGTTTATTGGCCTGTTTCTGAAATCTAATGTCTGAGAGGCAGTAAAAGTAATTCCATTTAATTGAGTGGAATGCTTGTCGGTTAATTCTGAAACTTTCAATTCCAACAAATTCGTTTGGTCTATCGAAAATGTTTTATTTTCAAATTTCAGTTTCACCGGCAATCTCCTTAGGGTTGCCCTTTGCTGACACGCAGAAAAGAATACCTGAACTTTATCATTAATGGTTCTTAGTCGTGAATCCTGAGTTACACCTGAATACAAAGAAACCCCAGCTGCACAAAGCACTCCAATAACCAGAATCACAATTAATACTTCAAGTATACTAAACCCTTTGGAAAGAGAAATTACGCGAAAATCATGTTTAAAGGATTTACATAGTATTGAAATATTCTGGCTAGCGGATCTGGAAATGTTTCTCCCAGGTTCGCTCATTAAATATTTCTACCAGTAATGATGTGCGCTATCTTTGGAGCCATCAGGTCCCATTTGGCCATTCATACCAATCCACCTGGGCCCTAAGCGCAGGCCGCAAACAACTCCGCGCCCGCCAACTTTACCGTTTGCCCCAATAATCCAGAGGGCAGTATTGTCGGTATTATAAAATCTGTAACTTGAACCGGGCCATGTGTAACCCCATCTATTTGCTGCTTCAGGGCAGATAAAGAGTTTGGTGTCCTTGGCAATATCGTTCAATTGCAAGAGGGCATTGGAGTATTTCCATTTAAGGTTGCCTGATCTGTCAACCCAGGCCCATCTATTTTTGCCCAAATCTAATTCGTAGTTTTTTGCTTCCCATAAGGAAACAAGACTTTCTATGCCTTTCTGGTTAGAAAGACAAGACTTTGCACGGGCTATGGAGGCAATACTTTGATATCGGGGAATCGCAATTGCAACCAGAATACCTATAACTAGAACAACAATTAATAGTTCTACGAGAGAAAAACCTTTATTTCGCATAGAGCCTCCACATGATTTTCGCTACAGTTCATTTGTACATGATACAATTTATCGCACAGTCTTTGCTATGTCAAACAATGGTAAATACATTGCGGTTGCAAGAGTTATTACTATGGCGCCAAGAAATACAATTAAAAACGGCTGTATCAGTGTCACAACCGTTTCCAGAGTAGTTTCAAGATCTCGCTCAAAGATAACGCCCGCTTTTTCCAGCATTTCTCCAGTGTTTCCACCTCTTTCACCAACATCAGTCATAAGAATAACGCTTTCAGGGAATAGTCGGCGATTTTTTATCAGAGATTTGGATAATGATTCTCCCCTTGAAACGCTTTCTCTAACGCTTTCAAGAGCTTTTTTATAAGAAACATTTCCCAAAGCTTTTTCAACGGCCATCAGTGATGTGAGAATTGGAACACCACATTTCAATAGGGTGCCAAGAATTCTCGCAAACAAGGAAAGTTCAAATTGTTGAACTAGTGGGCCAAGCAAGGGGAGATTCAACAGCGAATCTGATATAAAGCTTGCCCCTCTATTGGTTTTCTTTATGGCCATGAAAACCATATAAAAAGAAATTGATAATCCTATAAGAAGGAGTGAGTGACTGGATAAAAAATTTGAAATACCCATAACAAATTGTGTCGGAAGTGGCAGTTCCTGTCCTGAAGATTGATATCTTTCAATGAAACCTGGAAAGACATAAACAACGAATGCCCAGGAAACAGAGACTATGAAAGATAGTAACAGGGCGGGGTAAATCATTGATTTAATAATCTTTGATTTCAGGCGGTACATGGTGTCATGTATGTTGGAATAGCGTTCAAGAATCTCACCCAGGATTCCACCAACTTCGCCGACTTCAACCATTGTAATAAAAAGGTTTGAGAAGACGTCTTTATGATTTTTTAAAGCTTCTGAAAAGGATTTTCCTGATTCTATTTTTTCTTTCAGGTCTTTCAGTAGCGTTTTTAAAGTGCCGGTTGGCAATTGTTTTTGAAGGGCGTGCAGGCTCATTAATAAGGGGCAGCCAGCGTTAATAAGACTCGAAAGTTGAAGAAGAAAGAAATTCATTGCCTTGGCATTGATTTTTAAGTTCTTTTTGCTTTCTGATACTAAGGTGTGTATTGGAGCAGATTTTATTTCAAGAACAAAATATTGCCGATCTGCCAGCCAGGTTCCAACCTCTTCGGTAGATGTGGCCTCCATAAAGCCTTCTAGAGTTTTCCCTCTTACATCAAGAGCTTTGTAGGCGTATCTGCTACTCATTCTTCCTTGACTCCAGCTCTCTTTCGAGAGCTATTTCACGAATGTCTTCTCCACGTGTAAGACGAACAACTTCATCTATCGTGGTTACTCCTGCAATAGCTTTCAGGATTCCATCATCTCTCATTGTTCTCATACCAGAATTAATTGCGGCTTTTCTAATGTTTCTTGCCGACGCTGATTGAAGAATGAGGTGGTGAATATCTTCATTTATTGTCATAATTTCGTGTATAGCTGTTCTGCCGGAGAATCCACTTTTTCTACAGGTTAAGCAGCCTTTTCCATAAAATAGTTCCTGTGCTTTAACGCTTTTTTGTTCCAGGAGGTCCAAAACATTTCCGCCCGGTTGATAAGAGGTTTTGCACGATGGACAAATTTTTCTGACCAGTCTCTGTCCACCTACTCCAATAACTGCTGAGGCTACGAGGTATGGTTCAACTCCCATTTCTATCAATCTGGTTACTGCTGAGGCAGCATCATTGGTATGGAGGGTTGAGAACACTAAATGGCCTGTTAGTGCAGATTCAATAGCAATTTGAGCAGTTTCAAAATCGCGAATTTCGCCTATCAAAATTACATTGGGATCCTGGCGCAAAATTGCTCTTAAAGTTCTTGAAAATGAGAGGCCAATTTCGGATCTTACCTGGACCTGATTTATACTTGGAATCAAATATTCTACCGGGTCTTCAACTGTTGTGATATTTATTTGCCCGTTTCTGATGTAGTTAATTGCAGCATACAGAGTAGAAGTTTTTCCCGAACCGGTTGGTCCAGTCATCAAGATGATTCCGTTTGGAGAATTCGAAAGCCCTTTAAAAAGCTCTAACAGATCGGCATCAAAACCAACCTGGTCAAGTGTAAGCTGCATTCTGCTTTTATCAAGAATACGGATTACAATTTTCTCGCCAAATACTGTTGGAAGAGAAGAAACACGAAGATCAATACTTTGGTTTTTTACTTTAACCTTAATTCTGCCGTCCTGAGGAAGACGCTTTTCAGAAATATCCATTTGAGCCATGATTTTCAATCTGGAGAGCAGCTCGCTTTGAATGGTTTTGGGGGCTTTCATTAGCTCATTTAAAATTCCATCTATCCTATAACGAACGCGAATAATTTCTTCGTCTGGTTCAATATGGATATCGCTGGCTCTATCTTTAATGGCTTGTTGAATAATCGTATTTACAAGGTTAATGATGGGAACACTCTGGTCCTCATCTCCAATGTCAAAAGTGGTGAAGAAGCTTTCGTCCAGAGTTACTTCCTGGCTTCTTTCGGCGGTGATGTTGTCAACAGCGGCTTGTAGCCCATCCCCAGAACCGTAGTAATGCCTTATCGCCGCTTCTACCTGGGATTCAGAGGAAATTGCAACATCTATTTCGTAGCCCGTCTGAAAATTAATTTCATCAATGATGAATACGTCAAGAGGGTCAGACATGGCGATTTGGAGCATATTGCCATTAAGTTTTACTGGTAACAAGCTGTGGGTACGAACAATGCCTTCTGGAATAGTGGTTAGAATTTCAGGGGTAACTACAAATTCATTGAGGTTTAAAAAAGGGATGTTCATCTGGCTTGCCAAAGTGTTGGCAATGCTGTCCTCGGTTGCAAAACCAGTTTCAACCAGAACTTTCCCAAGGCGCTTTCCCATGGTTTTTTGCTTGGAAAGTGCTTCCTGAAGTTGTTCTGAGGTTATTAATCCTGCATCAACGAGAATGTCTCCCAGTCTTTTTCTTTGTCTTTTCTGGGGTTGGGCAGAGTTCATCTATTTTTGATCCTGACTATCTTATTTCCAGAAGCATTTTCTGGCTGTTTCGTAACTCGGGTTAATTTCCAGGGCTTTTCTGAAGGCCATCATGGCTTCATTTTTCAGGCCTTTGGCTTCAAGTGCCTGGCCAAGCTTGTAGTATCCGTCTGCGTATCCTGGAAATTTTTGTACATGGCGCCGAAGCTGTCTGATTAATTCCTCTGTGAGCTCTTCGTTGTCAAAAAGAACTGACATTTCATAATTATATGCTTCGGCCTCATGCGCCTGATATTCCGCAAAGAATAGGGCTATTACTTTTTTGTATTCTTTTAGCGCTTCGTCTTTGCGGTTAAGAGCTTCAAGGATATGGGCTCTTTCGTTAAGAGCTTCCCGATATTTGGGGTTTAACTCTATTGATTTGGAAAGAAGCTCGTTTGCCTTTTCTAGCTGGTCCAGATTTCTGCATGCAAGTGCCTGATGGAAAAAGGTATCCGGCCATCTTTTTTTGGAAATAACCTCATCAAAAGCTTCAATCGCTTCTTTGTATCTCCCTGCGTTCAGGAGTGATTTCCCGAGGTTGTTCCAGTATTCAGGAGAAGGATTCTTTTGAATACAAATTTTATAGTGTTCAATGGCCTGTTCAAGTCTGCCAAGTTTTGCTAGTGCATTTGCTAGACTACATCTGAGCATGTGGTTGTCAGTGTCTTTTTCCAATCTGGCAAGATTTTCCTGGCAAAGCTCCTCTAACAGCCCTTCGCTGTAGTAGGAGCTATTTGTTGAGTTAGTCATTGTTTTCCTTTCAGTTATTTGTCTAAGTCGTTTTTCAGTTTCAGATCAATATTTTTAAGGTCTATGTTCTTTTTTGTCGGAGCATCAACTTCTTTAATTTCTCCCAACACAGGAAGTGGACTTCCAGGAACTGGTGGAAGAGCCGGAGTTACAATGTTGGTAGATTTTTTTTCTTCCACTTTTGTTGCTGCAGCTGGTTTTACGTCAGATGGTCTGTCCCAGTTTCTGTATTCTTCTTCTGGTCCTGATGGTGAATAATATTGAAGGAATTTAACAACGTCACCAGAGTCGTTTAAGTATTCGTGAAAGGATTTTGCAGGAATATATGCGGTGCTGTTCGGGCCAAGAATTTTTGTTTCTTTACCTATTCTAAGGGTTAGATTTCCTTCAAGGACATAGATGATTTCGGTAACATAAACGTGTCTATGACTTGTTATGTGTGCGCCCGGCAGATAAGTCAGGTGAGTCATCGCTGCAATAGAAGGTCCAACTTTAGCTGGATCTATAAGAAGCTTTGCACCTATTCTTTTATCTGGTGAGGTGTGGTAGTCAGCGTCTTCAAATGCAAAAAAGCGATGTGATTCTTGCTCCTTTTGCTCTTTGCTGTCTTTTGCTGAAGCCGCAAAACTGCTGGTAAGAAGAAAAACAATTATAACTGAAAGGGTAAGTTTGATTACGTTAGTGTTGATTTTCATTCAGGAATTTTAGCCGTAATTACTTTTGCTGTCAAGCCGCATCTGATTGACTTTAACCTTCAATTAAAGTACAATTTAGAACAATACCCGTTTGAGCCCACAAATGAACCGTTCTTATTCAAAAAAAACAGCCATTCAAATCATATTTTTTATTACAATTCTGTTGAGCAGTTTTGTTTCTGGTTGCTGTACCAAAAAGAAGGCTAATCGAAGCAAAAAAGATGACATGGCTGAGATTACTTCGATAATTGAAAAATCTGAAGCTGTTTCTGACGATAAAAAAGGGACTCCCAAAAAGAATTTTAAAGAAAAAAGCAGGGATTCTTACGCTATTCGCGAGGCAAATAGAAAAACTGCGGGATTGTATAAGAGATTAGAGCATTCTTATGATATGCTTGAAAGGTCAAATCCCGAAGGAGCCTTAAGAGAAATCGAAAGATTGCAACGAGAAATTAGAAATGACCCCTATCTGGAAATGCAGTCATGGTATCTTTCATCGATGATTTACCATAAAATGGGTAAAGCCAGCAGAAGAAAAAGATCTATGCGCAAAATGTTGGAAACCATGGAAGTATTACAGAAAGATCCCAGATTCAGATCTGCTTATGAAATGGGAATGGGCATTCAAGGCCTGATAGAATATACGAAGAAAAAGGAAGGGAAAAAGTATGCAGAGTAATAAGCGACATGGCTCAATTTTTCTTTTAACTCTCACAGCCATGACGGTTCTTTTTATTCTAGGATTTTCCATAACCTTTTTCACTGGGGCGGAAGATTATTCTTCAGCAATGTCATACGAATCAGAAGTTGCTTTTAATCTTGCTGAGTCTGCGGTAGATGAATTTGTTGCTCGTTTGAAAAACTCCTTAAACCATGATGATGCAAATAATCAGCTTTACAAGGTTTTAAGAGCTCACAATACCGATATCTCTAAAGATATTCCCCTTGAAGCGGCGCAAGTTGCTCAGCTGACAGCCTATACAAGAGAAACTGCCCGGCAGATATATGGAATTCAGTTTGGTCGGGGACTTGTTGAGTCTGATGATTTTGTGGTTGATGCAAACATAAAGTTGAAACATATCAATTCTGTTGAGGCCAAAAATGGAGATAAAGTCCTTTATCAGCTAAAAAAGGATCTCAAAGAAAAGCAGGGTGAGTTGGAGGTAAGGGCGAAGGTTACTTATCGCGGTCACACGGCTAAGGTTTCCCTGAAATTCTTAATCAGGGTTGTTAAGACATTTGTTCCGCCATTTAATTATTTTACTCTCTATGTTAAAGACGCCAGTGTTTATGGCGGATCGCATTTTAACACCTTTCCTTCTCAGACCTCTCAGGAAAGAAGCTTGAGACTTGATAATGGATGGAATGCCATTTTAAAAGATTTTGACCCGACGCAAAACTACACCAACTGGGAAAGTATGCTGGCCCAGATTGGTAATAACGCTCCAACGCCGCCAGGTCGAGTATATCTTGGACAGGATATGAACAGCATGATGCAGGCTGGACCAGCAGTTTTGCTTCGCTCAACAAATGGAGCCAAGTTGCTTTATGGAGCTAATTTGAATTCAAATGTTCAAAAATTTACCCAGATGAATGCCCAGGAGAACTTTTTTCTTCGATTTGATGTGCCATGGGTTGGCTTAAAAAAATATGTAAAAGAATACATGGAAGCCCAGGGGCAAAAAAAGACAAAAGAAGGATTGATCTTTACGGGTTGGGATAACGATACAAAAATAAGACTTTTTAATGTTGGCGCTGGAAATGAGTTGTTTGATGGGGCTTTTGGTGCGCCTTCTTTTTCTAACTGCTTTCAAACATATGTAACTCACACAGATCAGCTTATTAAACAAAGTAATGGTGGGCCCAATGGAGACGAAGGCCGGATGAAATCCAGACTAATGCCACCTCTTAATCAAAGTGGGCTGCATGTCTTTGGTGCGGCCCCGCCTAGAGCCAATCTGGCTCCATTAGAGGGAGCGGATTTTTCGAAGCTTTCTCCAACAGTTGTTTATGGCCCAGTGTTACGCCAATATTTCAGGGGAGTTCAGGTTCATCCAAAGGGGGGCAGCCCAATGGAACTGCCTTTTATTGCTACTAACAGCCCTATAATAAATATGGCGCTTGGTCCAGATTTTGATTTAGGTGATCCATTATCTGCCACACAGGCACGACAGCTTTTTGAAATGGCTGGTTTGCCAAAAGATTTCTGTGACACAACATTGGCTGATAACTGGGATTTGTTGGACAAAGACTTTAGAAAGCTTAAAAATTACGGAAACTTTATGAGTGACTCTGGAGTTGAGCTCTACAACAGAGGTCTTGCTAACTTTCTACAGAGATTAAAAAATAGTAGTCCTGAAGGTAACACTGAAGAATATAGCGGTCCCTTAAAGGATTACATGGGGGGCTTTCTGGAGAATTACCCTTACCCGTATTCTTCTATACCAAAGGGTATGGATAGTGTGGTTACTCAATCCCCTATCAGAGAGTTTTATGAAGGCTCTATGTGGGAAGCTCTTCCAGATGGCATGAGTTCTTATCTGTTAGATTTTTATTTTATCCCTCGTAGCACCGAAGATTTCTTCAGAGGTAGAACAACTATTGCAATGGGCGGAAATTCTTACGACCGATTTGATTTCAAATATATCAATAATGTTAAATCTTATCTTTCGGGAGCAAAGAACCAAACCCTGGAGCTGAATGGCATTCTGGCCTTGAATGACTCAGAACCTCTTATGCTCAGAAATCTTAAGTTTAGAGGAAAAGGTATAATTTATTCCAGCCCTATGATGGGAGGGGGAAAGGTTGTTGTTTCTGGAGATTTGGTTGGTGCTGAAACTCAGCTTGATAAGTCTTTTAATTCCTCTATCGGAAATCATCTTCTTACAATAATTGCCCCACAAATTGTAATTGATACAACGGAAGCTCAAGGCAGTATCTGCTATGTTGAGGCGAACCTGATTTCTGTTTCAGAGCCTCTTATAGTTAAGGGAACAAAAAGTATTATTATCAAAGGAACAGTTGTTACGCCCTATATGAATCTGGATGATCATTTTCTGACACCCGGTGAGAATGTAATTTGCTATAATCCCCTAAATGGAATCTGGAGAAACGCCAGGCCAGAACTTATGAATTCTCTCTACGTGGCCAAGGTGGTTACTGGCGGCGTAGGTAAATTTGATTGGAAATATGAGAGAAATTGATGAATATTAACGTTTATAGGAAAAAATCAGGATTTTCGCTGGTTGAAATCCTGGTTGTACTGGTAATGATTTCTGCTGGTATTTTACCTATTTATAGTTTGATGAAATCCGGGCAAAAGAGAATTGTTCGTGCGGACACCAGAACAATGTCCACTTTGTTTGGAACTTCTGCTTTAGAGCTAGCCAGAACTCTTGGATATGATAAAGCTCAGAAATTGCAAAATGATAAAGAGTTTCAAGAATTGCAGAAAACTGCGCAGAAGAATGGATTTGAATTGAGATTTGAGCCGACTTTGCAGCCTATCGAACCTCTTCCTCCAGGAGCAAAGCGCGCATTTTTGCTTAGAATAAAGATAACTGTAGTTTCAAAGTATAAAAAGAGCGAATCGGATGTTCCTGTTTTAACCTTTGTAACAATTCTTACGGATCCAAGGTATAACTACTATTAATATGATTAGCTATTTAAACAACAGGCGAAGAAATAAACGCTCAGGGATTACCCTGATTGAGTTAATGTTCGCTATTGGAATGGTTTTAATGCTAACCGGCTCGATGTATCAGCTCATGCGCATGATTAGGAAGAGCTTTACTCATTCTGCTAATAAGCTGGATATTTTGCAGACTACCAGAATTATTATGTCTGGGATCAGGAATGAGCTTCGGAATGCTGCCGAAAAACCTCAGGTATTTAATGGAAGATTGAACATTCCCATAAGCAATACTGAAACCGTTCAGTATTACTTTAACGAAGAAACCAGACGTTTGTTCCGTGGAAAAAAGGGAAGTATCAATGAGTCTGACCCTGATGTTAGCGAGATGAGGCCTTTCCTGTTTGACGATGGGCAGATTTTGGGCTTTGATTACGATTCAAGTTACAGGGATTCAAATTCTTTTGTGGAATCAGAATTGGCTTTAAACTCAAAGGTTTGGTTTAAGGTTTCCATGAAAATTCTTTATACCGAAAAGTTCAAGAGGTTGAGTGAGGCAGACAAAACCAAAATTCTTGAAAATCCAGATGATGATCCGAGAGTAAAATCCTTTTTTATGATGATTACTCCAAGGCGTGTTAACTGGCTACTCCAGGCTACTCAGTAGAGTCTTAGAGCATATTAAAAGGAGTTTTGGCAAGGCCAGGTCTCCATTGCATATCACAATATTTTGTTGGTTACTGCGGGCAATCTTCTAAAGACTTGGTTTTTGCGGTATCGGCTTAATGATTATGGAAAATAAAAAGGGTATCAAATTAAAGATTGATACCCTTTTTGCTTTCTTAGAAAAGAACACTTGGCTTTAAATATTATCTTCGATAGATAACTCCCTGAATCGATTTTTCACTGTCAGAGTTGTCATATTCGAAAATGAGAAGGTAGTTTTTTCGTCTTTTCATTTCGTCGATTTCTCTGCTTTTAAACATCCACCCCTTATTTTCCTCTTCTCTTCCGACTATTCGACCTTTTCCAATTAGGTTTAACTCTGGAAGTGCGAGAATATGCAGGTTAGCGCTAACAATCCAATCGTTAGGCCTGTTGGCATACATTTCGCCGATGATTGTGCTGGCTTCGCGTTTTTGGCCCTCTTCTTCTTCATCGGTATTTTTTCTTTTATCAATGGTGCTTGAAGGTTTCTTTATTTCGCCTCTTAGGTATTTAAGCGAAAGAGCCCAGGGTTTGGAGGTGATACATTTGGCAAATGTTTGTCCGGAATGATTGATTTTGTTTCTTTTAAAATCGTTGTCAGAATCCATAACATACCTGGCAAGAATATAGCCTGCTCGTTCTTTTTGAAAATCGGTCAGATCTCGGTTTGTAGCAACTTGGAGGAGAGACTCCAACAGATCGTCAGTGATCTGTTTGCCTGAGTAGAGATATGATTCAAGAGTCAGTAATTTTGCAGAGTTTCTGTTCTGGCGAGACATTATTCCACGATTGAGAAGTGGCTCAATGGTTTTTAAGGCATCATCAAATTTTCCTGCATGAAATTGAATGACTGATTTAAAGAAGGTTATGTCACCTGGTAACAACTTTGGAAGAAGGTTAGCAGAGGTTGAATAGGTCTCTTTGGAGTAAGGACCTTTAAGCTTTTTTAGCATTGCTGCAACAATTCTTGCTTCCATTCCGTATTTTTCATCATCGGTTTCTTCCTTAAGGCGATCAAACACGCCTTCAAGAACCCATAGGGCTTCGTCAACCATAGGGTATTCCTGAGGAGAAACTATTTTGAAGATGTTTAGTAACTCAGCTGCTTCTTCGTATTGGCCCATCATTGCCAACACAAGGCCGTTCATGTGATTCCAGGCGTAATCTTGCTTGTCAGTAGCTCCTGGAATAGTTGAGATAGGGGCAAAATTGAATTCAGACAAGAGTGCGTGGGCTTCAAAAAGCTGCTTACCTAATGCAAGCGTTTCTACCAGCTTGAGTCTAAGCTCGCGAATAGTCTGAGTTTTTCCAAATATTCTAAAGTCGCTTTTATAATCCGGAGCCATTCCAGCGCAGGTTCTAAATGCTTTGATGGCTTCTGCCAGGCTGCCTTGTTTTTCCCGGGAATGCTGAGTCAACATTTTCTGTGTGTAGTAAAGACCTTCAACGAAGTTGAGATCTGGAACCAAAGAATTTGTTTTAAATGTAGAACGACAAGAACGAAGCCATTTTTTGGCAGTTCTAAGAGTTTCTTTTACTTCTTTGGTGTTAACAACATAAAAGGGCTCAGCTCTATTTGCTAAATATTCCCCTTTCATAAGGCTATTTTGGTATTGTTTTCTAGCTTTTAGTGTGTTGGCAAGAACAAGATATAGCCTGGATTTATCAATGATTTCACTTTTTTTCGCGTCTTTTTCAGCATTTTCAAGAACACGTATGATTTCATCAAGGTCTCTTATTTCATAGGCTCGCTCATCTATGGTTTCTAATTGTTCCTTGGCTGAGTAGAAATACTGGGTTGGAGTAATAGTCAGTAACCCTTTCTGGCCTGCAGAACAACCGGAGAAAAATACCGCACAATAAGCTGATATAAACAAAAACAAGGCATATTTTACAATAAATTTAAATTTGAATTCCGTTGCCATTAGCGACCTCTAGGTTAAAAGTTTTTCAATTTTATAGATACTCTGCCTTTGTTATAGGAGTTATCTTTGGGCTTATCGAAGAAAATAATAAAGTTTTGCTCAATTAATTTGTCTACGAGTTCTTCAATTTTGCTGAAGCGGTATCTATCATCATCGAATTTGGGGCCTAGTTCAACAAATTTGTTGTCTTCGATGAAGAATAAATATTGAATTGTCGAGAAAATACCTTCTGGCGCATCCCTGTTCTTGTCTAGATATAGGTTGACCACGTCAACTTTTGGAATTCTGGTGGTATCTTTGCCAAGTTCTTCAGCTTTGTGTTCGAGTTGCTGGTAAAGTTCTCTGGTATCTCCCCAGTCTTTAGCCTGAATCATTGCGCAGTCAAGATCGTATTCAAGGTCTCCGGATCCCTTGCAGTGATACATGGTTGGGCGCTCTGCGTCCGGTGTGGCGTCAATCATACAACCTTCTTTAGAAAGGGAGCTAATAGTCATTATTGGATTATTCAGTTCAATTGAAAGTCCCTTTAACTCTGTAGATATTTCTTCTACTTTGAACTTTTCGTCCATATAGTTTCTTGAAAGTGGCATTTTCTGGATATAATCCACAAAAATCATAATATCTTGAGTGTTGAAATCTTGCATTACGTTGTAGGCATAGGATCTAATTCTATCCACGGTATCTTCTTTTGTTGCCTCAACAATGTAGAAATAATCCATGTATTCCTGCATTTTTTTCCATCCACCCATGAATTTTGCATCCATGATCATATCGGAGCGAATTTTTTTTCTTTGCAAAGAATCCGGATTAAGACGACTTTCTTTAGCCAGAAGTCTGTAAGTAAGGTTCTTCTTAGTCTGTTCATATGTAAAAAACAGAACAGGGATTTGGTTTAAGGTTGCAACTCTTGTTGCCAGCTCGAGAGTGAAAGTTGTTTTACCTCTTCTGGGGGCTCCGGCAATGGCATACATGAAACCTTTTCTGAAACCTGAAACCGCCTTGTTAAGGTAATGCATTGGCTCAAAGGAGTAGCCAATAATATCAACCTCACCCTTAACCTCACGATCTTCGATATCAGCAATGATGTCTTGCATTTCTTCTTTTACGAGATTAATTCTTTTGGTGGTTCTGGCTTTTTGAATGTTTCTTACATTCTGGATGATTCCGTTGGTAAAAGTCTCAAGATTGAGGTTCTGGTCTTTTTTCTTACCTTCAATGAATTCATTGATATCGAATGACACTTCTTTAAGTTTTCTTTTTAATGCCTGTTCTTTTAAAAGTTCAAGGTAGTGGAGTGCCTGATCCATTAATGGGGCTGGAGAAGAGAAAATCTTGTCCATAAAATCCTTGGTGGCAGAATCCCATTGATTAATTTGCTGTAGTTTGTTTTTTATTACAATTTTATCAACGCTGGAAAGCTGCGGATTTTCTTCTCTCAGGCTAACAATGCCTCTAAAGATTGTTCGGGAAAATCTGGTTGAAAACAGACCTGTTATAAGTCCCTTTGCGTTCAAGCTTTCGAGAATATATGGATCTTTTAAAAGTCCTGCCAGGATAGCAATTTCAAGATCTTCATCTCCGTAGCCAGTAATATTCGAGGTGAAAACCTGGTTTTGGAGTTGTTTTTCTTCTTCAGAACGAGTGTCAGCAACTTTTTCTACTTCTTCTTTTTTAGCCGGAGTTTCGTGAATTTTAAAATTATTTAAATCTGGTTTTGGTCCAATATTCTGGGCCTCGTCAATTTCCAGAATTGAATCAAGCTGAGATATCGGTTCTGATGATGATTTTTCCTGGACAGCAGATGGTGGTGGAGGAGGGGGGCTACTCACCTGGGCAGGATTAGGCAATCTGGAGTTTGAATGTATTGGTGGTTGCGCAATGGGAGAAGGGGTAGGGGCTGGAGCAGGGGGTGGATTTGAGATGGCCGGGTGAACGGGTGGCGCAGGCGGCCTTTGCGCGGTAGGAGTGTTAATTGTTAGCCCGGGAGCCTTGTTTGAAGGAGGGGTGGGGGATGCCGGTGGCTGAGGCTGATTTCCCATAAGTGGAGGAGCACCATTTTGCGTTACTCTATTTGGTTGAGAGGCAGGCGGTTTTGGCGCCGTAGGTGGAATCTGTGGAGCTGGATTGCCAATTCCCTGATTTGGGACTGGTGGGGGGGCTGGTTTTGCTGGAGCTGGTTTGCTTAAGAGACCATTTAAGGAAAAGCCCCCAAACGCACCTTGAGATTGTTCGTTTGCAGAACAATGCGCACACGCTTGCCCGTCTAAGATTTCATTGTTGCATTTTGTACAAATTGCCACCCTTTTTTCTCCTCCTGACAGGAAACCAAAATTTTACGGAAAAAAAAGATTCTGGAACTTTTTTTTTTACTCCGAGTCAAATTTCCTGTCGTAACAGAATAACGGTAGGCAGCCTATTATTCAAGAGCGAGAAGGAATTTTATAGAGGAGTCTTTTAAAGAACTGTGTAGAGCGGGTGAGGTAGTGTGCCTTGACAAGCTCAAGTCAACAAAGTATTATGCCGATACTTTGAGTAGTCTATCTGTTGAAGGAGCCTATGAACAAATTCAACTTTGTCAAAATAATCGTGTTTTCTTTTGTTTTTCTCGCTTTTGTAAGCATTTCAGCACAGGCTTATGAGAGTAATATTGTCGTTGACTTTAAAGTCGAAGGCAATCGGATGATTGATGAAAAAGTAATTCTTTTAAACGTTTCCCTAAAAGAGGGAGACAAAATTACACCTGAGGCCGTACAGAATGAAATAGCTCGTTTAGGCGAAATGGGATATTTCTCTTATGTTGGCGCTGAAATCAGACCTTCTGGTAAAGGTAAGGTTCTGGTATTCAAAGTAGAAGAAAATGCCATTGTTGGCGAAGTTGAGATTAAAGGCTGTACAAAAGTAAAGCTTGAAACTCTTAAAGCTGCTATGGAAAGTAAAGTTGGGTCTGTTTTTAACAGCAAACTTTTAACTCAAGATATTCAGAACGTAAATGAAGTTCTTGCAAAGCATGGATATTTGTTTTCAAAGGTATCTGACGCTTATGTTCAGGATAAGGGCAGCAAAATCAACATAGAGATTGTTGAAGGCGTTCTTACTGAAGTAAAAATTGAAGGTCTTAAGAAGACAAAAGAAAATGTAGTTCGTCGTGAATTGTCTGTTAAACCAGGCGAAATTTATGACAACAAAAAAATCGTTAGAGATTTACAGAGGATTTATAACCTCGGTTTCTTTGAAGAAGTAAAACGCGACCATCTTCCAGGAAAAACTCCTGAAGAAATCGTTCTTGTTATTCAACTTGTTGAACAAAAAACAGGAAGAGCTGGCGTAGGTGCTGGTTATAGTTCCTTAAACGGTTTGGTTGGTTTTGTAAACCTTTCACAGAATAACTTCAAGGGCGAAGGAAAAAGAGTATATCTGAAGACCGAGTTTGGCGGAGTTCAAACTTATGAACTTGGTTATTTTGATCCTTATTTCAATAACAGACCTCAAAGCTTTGGAATTGACGTATATAATACTGAATACACAAGAAATCTTTATTCAAGTGGTAACACCCTGACTGAATATAATGAGAAGAGAAAAGGTGGAAGTATTACCCTCGGAAAAAGAATTCGCAGAGATGTTGATCTTTCGTTCCGTTTCAGAGACGAAGACGTTAAGATTAATCCAACAGATTCAACCGCATCAAAGCCGGCTGGAATTGTAGATGGAAGACTACAGACTTTCGCTGCCATTCTTGATAAAGATACCAGGGATAATCGTTTTAGACCAACTCAGGGTGTTCACGATTCTTTCTGGGTTGAAACAACAGGTGGAATTCTTAAAGGTGCCAACCAATATACGAAGTATATGCTCGCCATGAGAAGATATTTTGCTGTTAGCAACAACAGAAAAACTGTTATGGCTATTCAGTCTGTTGCTGGTCAGACCACTATTGGAAAAGGTTTTGTTCCAGTTTATGATATGTTCTCTATCGGTGGTAGTGATACTGTTCGTGGTTATGAAGAAAGAGAATTCCTCGGAACAAAGCTTTTTTATGCAAACCTTGAATTGCGACAGAAAATTACTAAGAATTTTGACGTAGTTGGTTTTTATGACCTGGGAAGTGCCTGGGGAACTGACTATGATAGAAAGAAAATCGACTTTGACCTTAAAAAGGGTTATGGACTTGGTTTGAGATTACAAACTCCACTCGGTCCGGTCGCTATTGACTATGGTAAGGCTAGCGATAGAAGTGATGGAACAACTTATATTAACTTTGGTTCATCTTTCTAAGCGTTCAGTATTGATTATTCTCTCGAAAAGAGAGACAATTCTTTAGAAGAAAACTAGGAGAACTTATCCAAAATGAGAAAAACGATCTTACGTCTCGGCCTTTGTGCAGGCCTAATTGCTAGTCCTATAATGGCTTCTGCTTTTGAATTCGGCATCGTTGATGCTGGTCAGATTTTCAATAAGTATTCCGAAACTCAGAAAACAAAGCAGCTGCTTGAAACTGAAAAAGAAAAGCTTCAGAAGGAACTTGAATCCAGAAAAGCTGAAGTGAAAAAGCTTGATGATGAGTATCTTGCTACCGCAAAAAAATTGCAGGAACTCAGAGATTCTAAGAAAGAAAAAGAAGCTCGTGCCCTTGAGCCAAAACTTAAGGATTTGAGAACTCAGCTTTCACAGAAAACAAGTGTTTTACAGAAGTTCTTTGAAGATTCCCAGAAGCATCTTTATCAGATTGAAGAAAAGCAAATGGGCAGCTTATCTAAAACTCTTGACGAAAGAGTTGACAAAGTAATCGGACAGGTAGCCAAAAAGCATAAACTTAAAGCTGTTTTCGAAAAACGTTTCTTTTACTATGGCGACGACAAGACGGTAAAAGATATTACCAATGAAGTTTTAAGTGTTTTGAACAAGAAATAGAAACAAACCTATAACAGGTGTTCTGCGTGGCAGGACACCTGTTTGAATATTGGCGGGTATGATTTGTGATAAATAGAGAAATAAAACTGGGCGAACTGGCCGCGATTATAGGCGGAGAATTAATAGGCGATCCTGAATTGATAATATCAGGAATTGCTCCCATTAAAACGGCCTCAGATAAAGATATTACTTTTCTTTCTGGGGCCAAGAACTATTCGACTCATTTAAAATCTATTGAGGAGAGCGCGGCTATTGCTGTTATTGCACCAGCTGATGCCCCGGAACTTAAATTACCCTCTATCAGAATTAAAAATAGTTATGAAGGGCTTGTAAAAGCTCTTTCTTACTTTTTCCCTGAACAAAAGCCAAAAGCTGGAATTCATCCAACTGCTTTTGTGCATGAAGACGCAAAAGTTGACCGCACAGCCGTTGTTGGCCCGTTGGCGGTTGTTGAAGCTGGAGCCGTTGTTGAGGCTGGGGCGTGGATTGATGCCAGAGCCTATGTTGGTCCAGATGCTTTCGTTGGTGAAGAAACCCATTTGTATCCCGGTGTTAATCTTATGAATAGATGCCGGGTTGGCAAAATGTGCGTAATCCACAGTGGTGCCGTAATAGGTAGTGATGGTTTTGGTTTTACTCCAATTGATGGTCGTCATGCCAAAGTTCCACAGGTTGGAAATGTTATTGTTCAAGATGATGTCGAAATTGGTGCCAATGTAACAATTGATAGAGGCACAATGGGCCCAACCTTGATTGGTGAAGGTTCAAGAATTGACAATATGGTTCACATTGCTCATAACGTAGAAATTGGGAAAAAATGTGTAATTGTGGCTCAGGTTGGCATTTCTGGAAGCACAATTCTTGAAGACGATGTAACTCTTGCCGGGCAGGTTGGAACTGTTGGGCATGTTAGAGTTGGAAAAGGAACTACTGTTGCAGCTCGCGGAGTTGTTTCTAATGATGTTGCTCCTGGAAGCTTTGTTTCAGGCTTTCCAATTAAGCCTCATTCAGAAGAGAGAAAGATACTTGCTTCTATGAGAAGACTTCCGGATCTGATCAAAAAAGTCCGGGAACTTGAAAAGAAGCTCGAGGAGAAATAGGATGAAAATTAGCAGAAAGTTTTTGGTTGCAGCCTTTTTAATGGTCTTTGCTGCACAGTTCTGTAATAGCGCTTTTGCAGATACTGCAAGACGTTTAAGATTTATGGGTACCGCGAATCTTAGTATGCCCACAGGCTATGCAAGATCATCTATGTATTACATAAATGATGCTGGTCATTCATCAGCTTTGTTTTCACAAGCTTTGATGAATGGTTTTTTAGAGCTATCGTATTTGAGACATATGAACGGAGCTGAAGATGGAAAGAGTGTTATGAATCTTAAAGTTAAGATTCTTGAAGAAGACACTTTGATTCCTGGGGTGGTTTGGGGCGTTTCTGATCTCAACACTCAGCTTGGTTCAAAAATCTTTTATTTTTCGGCATCCAAAGCGATTGAGGCTTTTGGAGTTCACCTTCATGCTGGATTTTATAAAGATCCAATCAGCACAGAGCATAAAAACTTTTTCGGCGTAGAAAAGATGATTTTTCCGCTTGTTACAGTGGCCGCAGAAAGAAATGATGATAAAGATACTTTTGGTATTAAACTTAGCCCATATCCTGGATTTTCTCTTGAATTCTCACAAAGAGACAGCAAAGAAGAAATGTACAATTTGGTTTATTTTCGTTCGTTTTAAGAAATTATGGATATAGACAACCCACAATACACAATAGCCAAAGCAGTTGCTTTAGAAGGGATAGGCCTTCACACTGGGAAGCCTGTTAAAATGGTTTTTCATCCAGCTCCGGCAAATTCCGGAATTTATTTCATCAGGACAGATCTTGAGGGAAAGCCTTCTATTTCTGTTAGGCTTGAAAATGTGACAGGAACCAACCGCGGCACAACTATCTGTGAAAATGGAGCTAGTGTAAATACGGTTGAACATGTTTTGGCAGCTGTTTCTGGAATGGGAATTTCCAACCTGAAAATTGAAATTTCAAACGAAGAGCCCCCTGCTGGCGATGGCAGCGCAGCTTTATTTGTAGAAATGCTAAAAGAGGCTGGAACCGAAGCACTGGCTGTAAAAAAAGTTCCTTGTTTATTGAACGAGATGATAACCCTGGTAGAAGGGGATAAGTCTATGGTTTATCTTCCTTCAAAAAAGCTGGAGGTAACCTTTCATCTGGATTACAAAAATGGCCTTTTGCCGGCGAAAACAATCCATATTGAAATCAATAAAGAGAATTTTTTGACCAGAATATCAAAATCCAGAACCTTTGGTTTTGAATATGAATTTGAAATGCTTTCTAAAAATAATCTTGCCCTTGGCGGCAGTTTAGATAATGCTATTGTAATAAATAATCAGGGAGAAATTCAGAATCCCGGTGGCTTAAGAGATAAAGATGAATTAATTTTACACAAAATTCTTGATCTGATTGGTGATTTTGCTTTGATAGGGCGCGATTTGAAAGGCCATATAATCGCTAACAGAACAGGGCATACATTTAACGTAAAATTTGCTAAACTACTAAATGAAAAATTTGTTCAGTCTAAAAATAGAAAGGAAAATACCATGATGTACATTGAAGAGATCAAGGAAATTCTCCCACACAGATACCCGTTTTTGTTAGTTGATAGAATATTGTCTATCGTTCCTGGCGAGTCTGTTGTTGGAATTAAAAACGTTACTGCAAATGAAGAATTTTTTAATGGTCATTTTCCTGGGAAGCCTGTAATGCCTGGTGTTTTGATGGTTGAAGCCATGGCTCAGGTTGCCGGCGTTTTATTCTTGTCTCAAGAAGTTCATAAGGGAAAGACTCCTTTCTTTTGTGGAATTGATAAAGTAAGATTCAGAAGACCCGTTGTCCCTGGAGATCGCCTGGAATTTAATGCCAAAGTTCTTAAAATGAGAAGCAATACTGGTAAAGTTGAAGCAGTTGCAAAGGTTGATGGTGAACTTGTATGCAGCGGCGAATTGATGTTCCAGCTAGTTTAATTGGACTTTGAAGGGAGTTAACAATGTCTGTACATCCAACCTCAGTCATAGCACCTGAAGCTAAGCTTCATCCTACAGTTCAAGTTGGTCCTTTCGCAGTCATTGGCCCTAATGTTGAAATCGGCGAAAATACTATTATTGGAGCTGGTTGCAATATCGATGGTCATACGACTATCGGGGCAAATAATGTTATAGGCCCAAGCGCGGTTATTGGTGCTCCACCACAGGACTTAAAATTTAAAGGCGAAAAATCATATGTGAAAATTGGCGACGGCAATCACATTCGTGAATTCGCAACTGTTCATCTTGCCGAAGGTGAAGAGTGTTCTACCATTATCGGAAACGAAAATCTTCTGATGGCATATGTTCACATAGCTCACAACTGTAAGGTTGGCAGTAATATAATCATGTCAAATTGTACTACTTTGGCAGGACATGTTGAGATTGGTGATAGAGCTGTTCTTGGCGGTTTCACTGGAGTTCATCAGTTCTGTAAGGTCGGCAGTATGGTTATGGTGGGTGGAATGAGCAAGATTACTAAAGACGTTCCACCTTTCATTAAAATTGATGGAAATCCTGCCAGAGTTATAGGCTTGAATGCAGTTGGCCTCAAACGTAATCAGGTCAGCAAAGAAACCATTTCAAAGATCAGACATTTGTATAAGACTTTTTTTGATTCTGATATGAACGTTTCTCAGGTTCTTGAGAAGTGGGATGAGAATTTTGATTCTAGCGATGAATACATTAAGATGTTTCACGATTTTGTTAAATCTGCAACAAGAGGGGTTTACAAAAAGACTCGTCGAAACAGTTCTCCAGATTAATTTCTAACAAAAAAAAGAGAGAAGTTTGCAAAGACTTCTCTCTTTTTTTATTTTTAGTTGGGGCGTAACATGAATTAAGTGTCTTTAAGAAAATTGCTTTCATTAAAATAAAAATTAGAGCTGTAAAAGTTATGGATCTTTTAAAGAGTTTAAAAAATTTTTTTAGTATATTTTTCCCTTTCGAATGTCATTTATGCCGAGCAGTAACTGATTTTGGTCAGGTTGTCTGTGTGGAATGCAGTAAGGAACTGCTGAAGGAGTGCTCGAATCTGCATAAATTACAGGATATGAATGTGGATTTCTCTGTTTATGCTTTGAGCGCCTATAATCAGAAAGTTGCTGAAACCATCAGGATTATTAAATACCGACCTTCCCGAAAGTTGCTTGATCAATTTTCACTAATTGTCGAACAAGTTTTAATCGAAAATGAGGCGAATTTGAAATTCGATGTTCTAATTCCTGTTCCTATGCATCAATCAAGAGAGAACAAACGAGGTTTTAATCAGGCTGCCATTTTTGCAGAACATATGGCTGTTGCGCTTAAGACATTTACCAGCCCTGTATTGAGTCGAACTATTAACACCAGGCCTCAGGCAGATTGTGATGCAAATGACAGAAAGACTAATTTATCCAATGCTATTGATCTCAGTCATGGTTTGATCAGAGAAGAATTTGAGGGCAAGCACCTGTGCCTGATCGATGATGTTGCGACTACTGGAGCAACTTTGCAAAACTGTAAAAACATTCTTGAACAACTCAAGCCATCTTCTGTAAGCGCTTTAGTTGTTTCACACTCTTTTTTGAAAAGTTCAAAGAGCGAAGATTTCAAAAGTTCATAATGGCTAATCGTTTTGTTGAGATTCTTACATAACCTTATTTCAAAATGTACATTTTAAAGATATCTGTGTTTGGCTTAAAGAAAGAATTTTTGCAATAATCCTATCCAATAGTGTGAGCCTTTTGGATTTTTAGGGCTGCTTAAACCTTCTATGAGTAGTTTCCTGGATTCCGCTCAGGGCCGCTTTTTTATTATTGTTAGCGGGTTGACTTTGTTTTTAAAGAGGTCTACAATAAAAAATGAAAATTTTAGCTAAACGAACCTGCTCTTTCGTCCGATATTCTGTCTTGGAGGCGTCCTCCGCTTATTAAGACAAGATATTTAGGGGGAGACGTTCACGGGAGTCAGGAGGAACCATGAAGGTTTCTAATAGTAACATCAACAACATACAGAAGATTTACCAGGAACAGGTAAAAAAGGCGAATACTGGAAAGACCAGTGGCGAGTTCAGTAAGCTTATGCAGGAAAACTCTGTTAAGCAGACTGAATCCACAAAGACTTTTCATCCGCCAAGTGGGGTTAATCTAAATAATCCCGTACTAACTGGAGCGCCAGTTCAGCAGGCCGATCCTGTTGAAACGCTCAAGTTCGCTGCAGAGGTTGTAGCAAACCAGCCAGATGTTCGAGCTGAAAAGGTCGATCGAATCAAGGCTTTGTTTGATGCAGGTCAATACAATGTTTCCGCTGAAAAAGTAGCTGAAAGGCTATGGGCCAGTGGTGTAATGACAACGTCCTGGGAAGGATAGGACCTCTTGAAGCAAACGGTCGAGAAGCTTAAGGGAATTCTCTCAGAAGAGCTTGAGGTTTATAAAGCACTTCTTGAGCTGGCAAGAGAAAAGAAAAAACTTTTGCTTGAAAAGTTTTCCACTGAACTGCAGCAAATCGTCCAAAAAGAAGAGTTACAAGTTCAACGGTTGATTGATCTGGAACCTGTAAGACGGGAATGTGTCGAGCACATAGCGGGAACTCCCGATGCTAATCTTGACACGGCAGTCGAAGCGGTTTCGGAGTCTGATGGGAAGTCTGATCTATGGATGGTCGGTAGCCAACTCAAAGAAGTTGTTACTGAGATATCTAAGATTAATGCTGAAAATCAGAATCTGTTGGAGCAAGCTCTCGAGTTGACGCAGTATTCAATTAAGCTCTTTACTAAGGTTCCAGGAGACGTAACATACAGCTCCTCCGGGAAGCAAGCTGATAAGCGCCCTGGAATCTCATTCTTCGATCGTAAAGTATAGTAGAAAAAAATCTAGTTAATTAGAACCGTATACGGGTTTTTGGATAACACAGGCATCCTCCTGATGATATTTTCAAAGACTTATTGTGCGGTTCTTTTTATTTGTACTAATAATTCCTTAAAATTTGGCCGATAGAGATAGTAGGAAAAAATATTTTTCCATCGATAGCAACAAAAATATAAAAGCTATCGCTATCTAAGGAGGCCAAGCATGGCTGGCACGTTTTTTGGTCTTAATATAGGCAAAAGCGGAATATTTACACAGCAGCAGGCGTTGAATGTTACTTCGCATAACATCGCAAACGCCAATACCGAAGGCTACTCCAGGCAAAGAGCAGTTATACAATCTGCTAATCCTTATCTTGCAACAAGTTTAACGACTCCTGTTGGATCGCCTCAGGTTGGAACTGGTGCAACAATTTCAAAAATTATGCAGTTCCGAGATGAATTCATTGATGCAAAAATTACCAATGAAGCCTCTACCTTAAATTTTAAGACGACTGCAGACGAGCTGATGAAACAGGTTGAAACAATTATGAATGAACCTGGTGATGCAACTATTAGAGCTCAATTAGACAAATTCTGGGCCTCATGGGAGAACCTTTCTACGAATCCTTCTTCTACAGCTTTGCGAAGAAATCTTGTAGAAGAAACCACAACTCTCATTGACCAATTTAAAGAGATTGATTCTCAGCTTAACCGTTTACAGGGAACCCCATCTAACTGTTCTCAGGGGAGTATTGAAAACCAGGTTCAGGATACTGTAAAAGAAATAAACCAATTAGCTCACCTCATTGCAAATTTAAACGAAGAGATTGGTCGTTCAGAAACAAACGCCAATACGGCAAATGATTTAAGAGATCATCGTCAGAAAGCTCTTGAAGATCTTTCTGCTCTAATTAATGTTGACGCTTATTATACGGACAAGGATTATTTAACTGTAAATTGTGGCGCTCACACTCTTGTTCAAGATGGAAATGTAAATGAGTTAAATCTTGTAGTTAAAGATGGGGAAGCTGCCAGCAGCATTGCTGGTTCTGATGATTATCCAGAGTTTTCTGATAATACAGATGTTGCAACGGCTTCGCTTATTCACACTGGATCTCAGCGCAATATTACTCTCACGGTCTCTCAGCTTGCTCAAACAGACAAAAAATATTCTTATTTAACCTTTCATCCTTTGAATGGTCCTCTTTCTGATTTTGGTATCTCAAGCGGAAGCTTCAACGTTAATGGTAGAGAATTTTTCGTTGATGCTGAAAATACAACTATGACTGATTTGGCTAAAACTCTTGATGAAGCCAATATAAATATGAATGCCTGGATTAATGAAGCTGGGCAGCTGGAAATGGAATCGTCATCCACAGGCACAGAATTTTCAATTACCGCTGAAAATGGAACCAGCAATTTGATTACTGTTCTCAATCTTCAAACTCAGCATGCTGCAAAAGATGCGAGATTTAACATGGGAGGTCAGGAATATGTCTCTTCTAAAAACATTGTTAGCGATGCTATTGACGGCGTTAATCTCTATTTAAATGGTGTTGGTGTTGCAAATCTTGATTTAAGACCTACTGTTACAAGTGGAAAACTAAAAGGCTTGCTTGAAGTGCGTGATGGAAGTATTCAGGGCGCTATCGATGATATGAATAAGCTTGCTTATACGATCATGACTGAATTGAATCAGGTTCATCGCAATGGTTTTGGTCTTGATGGCAAAACCGGAAGAAATTTCTTTCAGGCTTATACTTCCCCGAATCCAAACAGACCTTATGATGGCGCTATTCAAAATATGGCTATGGAAGATTTCATAACTTATGATCTGAATTCCATTGCTGCTGCTGGTGGGACTCTGGAAAATGAGACCGATCGTCTTAGAACCTATAACGGTGATGGTGACGGCTCTAATGCGATTTTAATTTCTCAGATTAAGCACACAAACTATTTTGATGATGGAAAATCCAACTTCAATGATTTTTATAACGAAATGATTACCGAAGTTGCGACGCACAGTGAAAGATATGAGAGAGAGGCTGCTTATAGCCGGGATCTCATGACGCAGATGGATGCCAAGAGACAAGAGCTTTCCGGCGTGTCTCTGGATGAAGAGTTGGCAAACCTGATCAAGTTTCAGCACGCCTACAACGCTTCGGCAAAAGTAATTTCAACTATAGATGAAATGCTGGATAAGGTGATTAATGGAATGATTTAACCAGCAGAAACAACATAAATAAACATTAAAAAACAAACAAGCAAATCTCAGTAAATAAATACAAACAAAAATAGATAAAAATAAACAAATGAATCCGGTAACTGGGTAAGTAATTAGCACACAAGGAGGCAGCCCGGGATGCGCGTAACAAATCAATACATCGTAAATTCCTTCATTAACCAGATAAATAGGAACAATAGTGCTTTAAGCTCTATGCAGATTAAAGTCAGTTCTGGCAAGAAGTATATTAAGGCATCTGAAAATCCTGTTGACAACGCTCTGGCAATGCAACACAAAACAGAGGTCTTTGAAGGAACGCAGTATAAGAAAAATATTGAACATACCCAGGACTGGTATAACAATATTGATGCCTCTTTGACTACAATGGAGTCTACTTTGCAGCGAATAAGAGAGCTGGCTGTTCAGGGTGCAAACGATACTTTGGTTCAGGAAGATCGTGACGCTATAGCCGAGGAGTTGGATCAGCTTGTTGGTATGCTTGTTGACGTTGGAAACACAAGCGTTGCCGGTGAGTATATTTTTTCAGGGCATGATGTTGATAAGCGGCCTTTTGAAATTTTAGATGGTCAGACTCCTGGAAAAATGAATGGAATGGTTACTTTTTCTCTCGGAGATGTTCGGGACAAAATTAATTTAAATAATCCGCTTGAAATTGCTTATTACGGCGATGATAAGCGAATGACTACTGAGATAGAGCGTGGCTCAATTATTGAAAAGAGTATTTCTGGCCAGGAGTTGTTTTTTGGAACTGATCAGATAGTTCCCACGCCTGATTTTACTTACACTTTGCCACCCCTTGAAGAAAGCCTGTATTTAACCATGCTTAATAATGGGCGTGGCGTGCAGGATGGAATTATGGTTGTTACTGACCATAATGGTGTGGACCACAAAATTGATATTTCACCCGCTCATCGGCTGGATGATGTAATTGGAATAATTAACGCTACGGGTTCATTCGAAGCTGGTATTGAAGAAGTGCCTTCTGATACAGCTTCTGCATTGGGGCTTTATAGAAATGCCGGCGAGAGTAATACTCTTATAGGTATTTCTGACCCCAAAATGCTTTCTGAGTTTACGAATCTGTCTGATTTGAATAATGGCCTGGGCGTAGCTGACGGCTATTTGAATATAAACACTCGAGATGGGCGAAACTTTCGCGTAGATATAACAGGTGCTAACACGGTTGGCGATGTTTTGACGCGAATTAATGCGCTTGAGGGTGGAACGGTTTTGAAAGCTACCTTTGATATGATTCACAAGAGAATTGATATTAAAGATACTACCGGGGGAGCTGGTAATCTGTCTATTCAGTCCACTAAATCCCAGCTTTATTTAAAGGATTTGGATCCTCATGTCGCTCAGGACCTTGGTCTTTTGCAGAATGTTGGGGGGGGGAACGTGATGTTCTCTGATTATGATTCAGATCTGGAATCTGAGGCTACTCCTTTTCAGTTCTTGAATGGCGGGAAAGGGATTGAGGCTGGATATGTTGACATTACAGGGCATGATGGAGTTGTCAGCAGGATTGATTTGACAACAGCTAATACTCCCCAGGACGTGGTAGATGCAATCAATGCTCAAGCAGGCGGAAATCAAACAGCTGCATTTGATCCTAACAGTAAAAGGATTCAAATAACCGATAATACAGTTGGGGCAAATGATTTTAAAATTGAGGAAGTCTTTGGCACAAATGATTTGTCTGTGAGAGAAATTACTACGGTAGTAAAAAGTTTAGGGCTTCTTAAGTCGGCTCAGGGAAATGCTATCGTTGGCGATATAATAGCGCCTGGCCAGCCAGCTTCGACGTTGCTTTCAACTTTAACTCCACCGCCAGAAAGAGGATTTCTAGTCCTGAGAGGTGCGGATGATGTTCCTGTAGAAGTTGACCTTACAGGCGCCAATACAATTCAGGACGTTGTTGATGGTATTAACAATACTGGAAAATTTGAAGCGTCATGGGATTCGGTTAACGGCAAATTTCTTGTTTCAGATCCGGGCGCAGCTTCTGGTGAGTATGGAATTCGCATTGAAGAAAAGACAAACGCGGCTAGAGATCTTGGTTTTATAACCGGGTCGGCAAATTATGCTCAAAAAGAGCTGACTGGTGCTCCAATTGCCGTTAAGGCTTTGCCTACTCTTACTGGCGGACTGGATCTTGATCCTGCAGTAACCAAAGAAACAGAACTTGAGGCTTTAAACTCCAGCAGAACTTTTAATAGTGGTGTAAATCTTGGATATATAAGAATAACCGATAAAGCCGGGCATTTTCAGGCAATTGATCTGCGTGGCTGTAAAACAGTCGGCGATGTTATGGATAAGATAAATGATCCAGCCAATGGCTTGTATGTTGAAGCTCGTATAAATAAAGATCAAAACGGCTTGGAAATTGTTGATAAAAACAACGGAGCTCCTGGCAAACTTCAAATTATTGATATCGACAGCACTTCTGCGGCAGACCTTGGGATTCTTGGTAATACAGTTGATACCAACATCGTTGGTAAGGATATAGACCCAGGTTTGAGATCTTCAACCCCAGTTTCAGCTTTAAATGTCAACAATGGTGGGGTTCCGCTGGGTAAGGTTTACATTCAGAGTGGAGATTTCTCAGGAGAGATTGATCTGTCGGGGTGCAAAACTGTTGGAGAGATGCTGGATAAATTGTCCAATTCTGACAACAGATTTAATCTGCAGGCCTGGGTGTCTGAAGATGGCTCTAAAATCAATTTAACCAACACTAAAGGGCAACCATATATAAAAGTCAGAGATATGGGCGGAGATCAGCCAAACACGGCTTCAAGTCTAGGGCTTGGTTCTTCTCCGAGTATGTTTTCTAATATTCTTGATTTGCGAGACAACCTGCTTCGCAATGATCCAGATGCAATTTCTTTTGAAAGTTTGAAAAAGCTTGATGAAGACCTGGAACGTGTTCTAAAACTGCACGCAGAGGTGGGTGCCAAATACAATAGAGTTGATGCGGCAAAAGAAAAACAAGAAAATTTGACATTAAACCTAAAGGAAATGCTTAGTTCTGTCGAAGATATAGATATGGCAGAAGCTATTACCAGAATGACAGAATTAGAAACTGCATATCAGGCAGCTCTACAGACTGGTTCGAGAGTTCTGCAGACGACTTTGTTGGACTTTCTCAGATAAAGCTAAGGAATTAAACTGTTGTTATGAAAATTTCCACTACTAGATTTGGAAAAATTGATATCGCTCAAGAAGAGATAATCACCTTTAAGGAAGGATTGCTCGGCTTTGAGGACTATCACAGTTACATTGTTCTAAATCCTGAAGACGGTGGACCGTTCAGATGGATGCAATGTGTTGACGACGGAAGCCTTGCGTTTGTAATTATTGAGCCTCTCAGTTTCATGTTTGCATATGATCTTGAGATCTCAGATTCAGACGCTGAATTTATTGGGCTTACAAGAGCTGAAGATGCCGTTTTATACGTTATCGTTTCAATTCCTGCTAATCCTCAGGATATGACAGCTAATCTGCAGGGGCCGATTGTGGTAAACGCAAAAAGCCGCCACGGAAGACAGGTTATTTCTACCAACAGCAGACATTCTGTGAAGGTCAGGATTCTTGACGAAATGGAAAAAAGAGCGGCCAAGCTCAAGGAAATTCAGGATTCTCTCGACTCCGACGCTAAGGGAGGAGAGGGATAATGCTGGTTCTAACCAGAAAGATTAACGAAAAAATCATCATTGGTGACGATGTTGAAATTGTTCTGGTCGATATTGGCAAGGACCAGGTAAAAATTGGCATCAATGCTCCCAGAAGCGTAAAAGTTCATCGCTGGGAAGTATACGAAGAAATTCAGAAAGAAAATCGTGAAGCTGCTAAAACAGTGTCTCTTGATCCACTTAAGAGCCTTCCTCAAGATATTCTGAAAAAATTTGGAAAAAAGTAAATATAGGCAAAAACACGAGAAAAACAGAGAAAAGTGGAGTATAAGGAATATAAACGGTCGAAATCATTGAAATTCAGGTTAATGTTTAGTTATCAAGAATTCCGATGAGATTATAAGAACGGGGAATAAAAAAGCTACGAAGCGAAAATAAATAACGGATTAGATCCCCAACTAGTCATGGAGGCAAACCTATGGCCCTGCGTATTAACCACAACATAACGGCTTTGAATTCGCACAGTAATCTGGTAAAAAATGATGCCAGACTGTCAGGTTCAATCGAGCGACTTTCATCAGGATTAAGAATTAATCGTGCTTCTGATGATGCTGCTGGTTTGACTATTTCCGAAAAGCTACGCACTCAGGTGCGCGGTATTAATCGGGCTGTCATGAACGTTCAGGACGGCATTAGTCTTATTCAGACTGCAGAAGGTGCTCTAAATGAAACGCACAGTATGCTACAGCGAATGCGTGAGCTTGCGTTGCAATCAGGGAACGACACCCTAACTACCACTGATCGCCTGGAAATTCAGAAAGAAGTTGCACAACTTAAAGAAGACATTGACCGCATTTCATACGGCACTGAATTCAATACCAGAAAGCTCTTAGACGGCTCTGGAACCGCAACGATTTCTACCAGTGATCCAAGTAACCTTGACGGCGTTGTAGTCGGCGAGGTATTAACCTTTTCAGATTTCTCTGTAGTTGTATGGCCTAAATCTGAATATGTTCCTGGTGTTGGACAGAAAGTCTACAGCGGAACTCCAGAACAACAGCGTTCTAACATTTTTACTAAGACTGATGGTACTATAGCTTCCTCTGGAACTACTCTTCAGTCTATCGCAAACTTTTATGACAACAATGGTCACTTCATTCTTGATTTACCTCAAACCCTCTATTTGCAGGGTGACAACAGTCAGGGCGAAATCGTTGTAAGTAAAGACATTACTCTTAATCAGCTTACTGAAAGAATTCAGGCTGGTATGACAGAGGATCAGCTGGGAAAAGGGCTTCATTTTGAAGGCTCCAAGTCTCAGATGTGGACTTACGGCGAAAACAACGGTCAGATTCTTGTTACTTCAGGCAGAAACGGCGAACTAGGACGCATTAACTTTACTGGCGAAGAAAGCCTGGTTAAGGCTCTCGGTTTCCAGCAGACAGTTGTTCCTGAAGATCCGGTCTACTCTGTTGTCAGCACCAATATTGGGGTTCCGTTTGGAGAAAGAACTCAGATTACTACTCAGATCGCTGGCCACCGTGCTGCTGGTTTGATTGAAGGTATTGATCTGATGTTTGAGCCGCCTATTAATGCGCATGTTGATACGATGTCAGCTGAAGTGGGCATTTCTATTGCTGCTCCGATCGTTTTTAATATTGATGATTCAATTTCTGCTACTGCAACAGCTCCAATAAACATCCCTGTGGGAATGTTTAGTATGAATCAGATTGCAGATATGATTAACTCGGCTCTTACAACTGTTAGTGCTCAAGTTAGAGCAAAGATAAACGATCACTATGCATTAGAACTATACAGTCTTAATACTGGTTCGGCGGCGTTTGTTTCAATTTCTAACTTACCAGTAGGCGTTCAGAATGAATTGGGCGTAGCTAACGGAAGATACACTGGAACAGGTGGAAATCCAGGCGTTGCAAATGCTTACGATGTTATTACCAGCTTCGATCTCTCCACTGGTAATAATGTTAGCTTTCAGTTAAGAGATGCTCATTCTACTGCCAGTACAACTGTAATAAATCTTTCGGGCAACTATACTGCGGGTGGCTTAAACTCAATGGTTGAAGCCATTAATATGCAGATCGGAGCAAATGGTCTCCAGGTTGTTGCCGAAAACAATAATGGCATATTAAGCTTCAGGTCTCTTGAGACAGGCGTTGAGTCAAACTTCACAATTACTGATCTTGGCGGTGGACAGCCTATTGATACAGGTATTAAGCTTCATCCTCAAACTACCATAACTGGTTTTGATGGTAATCCTGCTGATCAGAATTTCGCATATAATCAGGCTGCTTCAAAATGGGGATATGCAATTGTTTCCAGTGCACTGACTGCTGCTTCAGACAACTTATCGTTCTTTGTGGCAGATCTGGATGGAAACGGTATGACTATTACTGTTTCGGCAGGTGATATCGGCTCTTCTTTCAGAGGAATTGTTTCTATTGCTAACCTAATTAACAGCACTGCAAGTGCTAGTGGTGTAAAGGTTAATGCAGAAATCAATACTTCTCAGCAAACACTAAAGTTGTTCTCAACAATACCTGGTAAAGAGGGTAGGGTTGTAATGACTGAGCTGGGTAGCCCTGATTCAGTAAACACTCTCAAATCAATCTGGAACGTAGATCCTGTAGCATACGAAAACGGTGTTGGAAACTATTCTTACACCATGCATGTTAAGGATACTTCGATTCAATTCCAGATTGGGCCAAACCAGGGGCATGTTGCGGTCTCGAATATTATTCGAACTGACGTGAAAGCTTTGGGAATTGAAGATCTGGATCTTACAACTGCCAAATCTTCTGAGATTGCAATTGGTTTGATTGATAAAGCTCTCCAAATGGTTTCTTCAGAACGCGCCAAACTCGGTGCGATCGAAAATCGTATGACTTACACTCAGAACAGTTTGCGCGTTGCGCTTCAGAATATGACTGCTTCTGAATCCAGAATCAGAGACGTTGACATGGCATCTGAAGTAATCGCCATGACTTCAGCTCAGATTCTCCAACAGGCAAGTAATGCTATGGTTGGACAAGCTAACTCAAGCGCACAGAGCGTTCTTCAGCTTCTCCAATAATAAAGCAGCTACTGTTGGTATAACATAGGTTTGCAAGGCCCGCCTTTTGGCGGGCTTTTTTTTATTCCCGAAAAGCTGTTGCCTGGCAGTAACTTACGAATTGGGTTAAAAGCTAAAGCTGTTTAATTGTTGTTGAGGCCAGGTTTGGTTAAGTATAAACTCTTGGTTGCGATTTTGGTAACGGGTTCTGTTTTGTTTGTTGGGTTGTGCGTTAACGATATCGCAACAAAATGGTTGCAATGTTATGAAACCTCTTTTTATCGCATGAATTAGATATTGGCACAATAAATGCGATGGTTGTAGAAAAACAAAAATTAGGAGATATCAAGATGTCTACAACCGTTGAAAAACTCGATTCAAAAAACTTTACAGAATTTGTTGGTTCAGGAACCGCTTTAGTTGATTTCTGGGCTCCGTGGTGTGGACCTTGCCAGATGCAGCTCCCTATTCTTGATGCAGTTGCTCAGAACGTCGGTGATAAAGCAAAAATTGGAAAATTGAATGTTGAAGAAAGCCCTGATGTGGCTGCCAAATTCAGTATTTTCAGTATTCCAACTTTAATATTGTTTAAAGACAGTAAGCCGGTAAAAACATTTCAGGGCGTTCAAACTCAAGACACACTTGTTAAAGCAGTATCTTAAAGAAAGGGGCATACTATGAAATTACTAATTGTTGGTGGAGTTGCTGGTGGAGCCAGTGCGGCAGCAAGAGCGAGACGCCTGGATGAAAATGCAGAAATAATAATGTTTGAACGTGGCCCTGATATTTCTTTTGCAAACTGTGGTCTTCCTTATCATATTGGAAACGTCATTGAAGACAGGGAAAGACTTCTGGTTACAAATCCAGCAGCGATGAAAGAAAAATTCAATCTTGATGTGCGGGTAAATAACGAGGTTTTAACTGTTAACCGCGAAAAGAAAGAAGTTAGAGTTAAAGATTTAATTTCAGGTAACGAATATAGCGAAAGCTATGATTTTCTTGTTCTAAGTCCTGGTGCTGCAGCAATAAGGCCGCCAATTCCGGGGTTGGATAACGAAGGGATTTTTACTCTTCGTAATCTTGAAGACATGGATGCAATTAAATCAGCTATTAAAGACAAAAAATCTGCAGTAGTTGTGGGTGGTGGTTATATCGGTCTTGAAATGATCGAGGCTTTGCGTCATCTTGGCATGAACGTTTCTCTGGTGGAATTGGCAGAACAGGTCATGGGGCCAGCTGATCCTGAAATGGCAACGTTGCTGCACAATGAAATTAAGTTAAACGGCGTTGATCTTCAGCTTGGTAAATCTTTAACCAAAGTTGAAAAGAATGGTGAAAAACTTGAAGTAATACTTAGCTCAGGCGAATCAATTCGCACTGATGTGATAATCATGGCAATCGGTGTAAAGCCTGAAAACAAAATGGCAAAAGAAGCTGGGCTTGAAATAGGTGTTACTGGTGGAATTAAAGTTAACGAAAGAATGGAAACCAGCGATAAAAATATTTTTGCCGTTGGTGATGCAGTTGAAGTTATTGATTTCAACACCGGCAAACCTGCTTTAATTCCTTTGGCTGGTCCGGCAAACAGACAGGGTAGAATTGCTGTTGACAATATTTTCGGCAAAGATCGAAAATATCAGCAAACCCAGGGCTCGGCTGTTTGTAAAATATTTGATTTAACTTTCGGAATGACCGGGCTTAGCGAAAAATCAGCAATTAAAAACTCAATCAAATACGATAAGGTTTATGTTCACCCGGCAAGCCATGCTTCATATTACCCAGGAGCTCATTCTATTGCATTTAAGTTGATCTATGACCCTGAAACCGGAAAGGTTCTTGGCGGTCAGGCAGTTGGCGTTGATGGTGTTGATAAAAGAATCGACGTTATCGCAGTAGCTGTTAGAGCTGGTCTTACTGTTTATGATCTTGAAGAAATTGAACTTGTATATGCTCCTCCTTATGGTTCTGCAAAAGATCCGGTAAACTATGCGGCCTTCGTGGCAGGAAATATTCTCAGAGGTGACGCAGAACACTTCCACGCAAAGGATGTCGAAAATTTTACCAACAATCAAAAGCTTCTGGATGTGAGAACTACTGAAGAAGTTGTTGCGGGAATGATAAAGGGTGCAAAGCATATTCCTTTACATGAACTTCGTTCAAGAATTGATGAGCTTGAGCCAGAAAAAGAGTATATGATTTATTGTGCCGCTGGTCTGAGAGGTTATCTCGCATACAGGATTCTGAAACAGAAAGGATTCCGGGCAAGCAATCTTGATGGCGGTTATATGACCTATAATATGGTGAACGCGCCAAATAATGCTTTTTATCACAAGAAGGAAATGTCTGACGATACCGGTGGCGATTCTGATCGGGAGGCTGATTCGACAGGCTCAAAAAAACTTGATATTAAACAAAAAATTGACGCATGTGGCTTGCAATGCCCCGGACCTATCGGAAAACTTCGCAAAGCTATTGATGAAGTAGATATCGGGGAAGGTGTAGAGATTGTTTCTACTGATCCTGGATTTGCGGCTGATGTACCTGCCTGGTGTCAGACTACAGGAAATAACTGTGTTTCCGTTGAAAAAGTGCAGGGTGGTAAATATAAAGCTGTTATTCAGAAAAAAGGCCCTCAGAAGTGTAATGCCATAACCAGTTGCGAAAAAGGTATGACTAATGTTGTTTTCAGTAACGATCTGGATAAGGCTATGGCAGCGCTGATTATTGCTAATGGAGCTGCTGCTGCTGGATACAAAGTAACTCTTTTCTTCACTTTCTGGGGTCTTGCGCTTCTAAGAAAAGAGGACGGAGCGCCGGTTAAAAAGAATATTGTTGAAAAAATGTTTGGAATAATGCTTCCAAAAGGTGTTGATGGAGCCAAGTTGTCGAAAATGCATATGGGCGGCATGGGTACTGCAATGATGCATAAAGTTATGGCAGATAAGAATGTTTCATCGTTAAAAGAGCTTCTCGAACAAACCATTGAAAATGGAATTCGCCTTGTAGCATGCTCTATGAGCATGGATGTGATGGGAATAAAAGAAGAAGAGCTTATTGATGGCGTTGAAATTGGAGGAGTGGCAATGTACATTAACGAATTAAGTCAGGGATCGTCTGGACTATTTATTTAAAACCACTCACAGACGTTGAAAGAAGGGGGGCGTAAAGCCCCCCTTCTTTTGTACCGCTACAAAGGTTTTTTGTTGATTAAAGAAAAAAATGGTGCTAGGCTTAGGCCAATAAATATTGTTATTAAATAAAAAAAGAGGCAGAGGTGTTCTAGTGGTTAATAGAAGGGGAGTTTGGCTTTTCCTCGCTTTGTTTTATGTTGTTGTCGCATTTTGTGGATGCGGTGGCTCAGGTGGCGGCGGAGGCTTGACAAGCGGTGTTATTCCAACTGCTGGAAAAACTCAGGTTCTTGTGACCGTTGGCTCAAGTCGGATATATTCCAGTAGATCTACTGCTGTTACAGTTTATGTAAAAGACGAATACGGCCGCGCAGTTTCTGATAAGAACGTAATGCTCTCTGCTCTTTTAGGTGGAGAACTTGATCCGGTTTCCGGAAGCACCGAAAATGGCTATTTTTATTCAAGATATACTGCAGGACCAGGCGCTGGAACTGAGGGTATAACTGCCATGGCTCTCGGAAATGTAGGTACCACTTCTATAATAATTTCCTCACAAATTGCAACTCCAGGAATTTCTATTGTTACCGGTGCTTCAAGGGTCGGACCAGGAAAGAAAACAACAATTGCAGTTTTTGTTTCCAGCAATGGCGAACCGGTTCCTGAGGCGGATGTATCTCTTAGCTCCTCAATTGGCGGAGAATTTGGCGAGTCCAAAGGGGTTACTGATAAAGCGGGCTGGTATGTGACAACCTATACTGCCCCGGAAAATGTAACCGCCCAGGATTCTGTTTCGGTTCTCTCACTTGGTGTAGCAACACAAACTATAATTTCAATTGCCAATCAAGCACCGGCTAGTTTGACTGCAAAACTTAAGCTTTTTCCAGATGCGGTTTTTACCGGGCAAGCCTGTTTGGTTTCAGTCATTTTAACTGATGCCAATGGAAATCCGGCAAACGCAGATGTGAGTCTAGTTTGTGATTATTCTGGTAAATGGGATGACAATTCGAAAGAGTCTTATACTGCAACTGTAGTTAATGGCTTTCATCAAACGGATTTTACTGCCGGAAAAGAAGTAGGATCGGCAACAATTTCAGTGAACAGTTTTAACGGAATTTTGGCTTCGGCTGTTTTATCTATTGAGAAGCCAACGGTTAAGGTTCAGCTTTCAATGGCTGACACTAAGGTTAAAAGAGGCAACAAGCTGCCTTTATCTGTTTTTGTCAGCGATGAGCTTTTGCGACCTTACACCGGGATGCCTGTACAGCTGACTTCATCACTTGGTGGAGTGTTCAAGGATAATTCAGATAGCACAATTAGTGGTGGTGACACCAATGATAATGGAATTTTTATTGCATTTTTTGAGCCTGGTAATACTTCAGGCACAACTATTTTGACCGCTTATTCAGAGGGAACGGTTGCCAGTAAGTCGGTGTTGATATGGTAACCCGAGGAATTATGAAAAAGAATAATGTTTCAGTAATAACTTTTCTTGTTGCTCTGGTTGTTTTGCCAATTTTTCTCATTGGCTGCGGGGCAGGAAGTGGCTCTTCTGTTACAGGCTTCTCGAACGGAGCTGGTTATAATATTAGTCTTACTGTTCCTGAAACTATCAGGCCCGGTGGAACTGCCGTTATAAGAGCTCAAGCTTTAGATCCTCTTGGATTACCTGTTCCTGATGGAACAAAAGTAACGTTTTCAGCAAACATTGGAACCATTGATCAAAATGAAGTTGAAACTGTAATGGGCTTTGCTGTCTGTACTTATTCTGCACCAAAGGATGATAACTCAGAAAATCCAATGCCTCCAACTCTGGACAAGGTTTCAGCATATGCATTGGGAGCTCTTGTTTGGTCTGAAGATATAACCATTACTTATGGTTTCTAGGAATAGAGGATGAGGATGATAAATAATTTAAAAAACAAAACTAGTTTCTGGAAAATATTTTTGACCTTATTTCTGGTTATTGGTTTAGCATTTAATGTGGCTCTTGCAGAAGATGATGAGGACAGCTCGGATGATGAATCTGATGAACCGGAGCAGAGTGAAGAAATTGATGAGGCTAAAGAATTGCCAATTATTGCCTCTCCAACATTTGTTCAGGATGGCAAGGAATTGCTAAAACTTTTTTCAGACAAATCTCCTGCAAGTTCTGCACAGACACTTAAGCTTGACGATTATTATGCGGATCAGGTTATTTCAACTCGTTATATGACCAGTAAAAATGGCCGCACTACAACCTGGTTTTTAATGTATACCCGCAGTGCAGATATTATTGAAACTTTGACAACTATGTTTGAGGGTGAGATTTCCGATGGCGATTTAAAAATTGCTCAGAACCCTACTACCAATGCCATCATTGTCAGGGGTAAAACAAAAGACAGTCCACTTGTAAAAGAAGTTCTTGAACTCATTAGAAGCTTGGATTTTAGAACTGGACAGGTTCTGATTGATGTTTTGGTGGTTGAACTCACAATTTCAGATGAAGATATGTTCAATCTTGAACTTAAGGGACTTGCTAAAAATCCTCTTGGAATGGGTGCTACAACTGGAATTGGTGCTGTAGATCATGGGGTTATTGATTTAAACAATCCACTTGCCTCTGCCAATGGATTTAAATCTCTAGTGGTTGCGCAGGATAAGTGGAAACTTTTTGTTAATGCTTACAAAAATAAGAAAAAAGCCAATATTATTTCTTCCCCACATATTGTTGCTGCGAATCATCGAAAATCTACCTTTAAAATTGGGGATCAGGTTCCATTGATTACATCGGTACGCCCTTCCGATGCAGGCCCAATTAAAACTTTTGAAGTTAAAGAAGTGGGAATTGAGCTTAGTGTCACTCCACATATTAATAGAAGTGGCCAGATAGATATGGAGGTTTTCCAGTCTATCAACAATATTAAATCCTATAATCCAACTGAGGGAACTGCTGAGATGTCCAATCGTGAGGTTGAAACAAACATTACTCTTGGCAATGGCGAAACCCTTATTCTGGGTGGATTTATAGAGCAAAAAACGCGACTGGATGAACAGCGAATACCACTGCTTAGCAATATTCCTTTCATTGGCAAAGCTTTTACTAAAAAACAGAAAACTATTGATAAAACTGAGCTGCTTGTATTTCTCACTCCTCGATTGCTTGAAACTAAAGAAGACAACCAGCAGGTGGTCAGAGCAAAGACTGATTCTATCTCACAAAAGGATAAGGTAAGAAAGATCCTTGACGAGAGGCGAAAAGCGGCTAAATTCAAATTACCGGAAGGTGTTGAGGTTATAATTCCTAGAGAATCCAGGGGTTGGCTGTACGACTTTGATACGAAACAGATAGAAGACATAGTATGGGAGGTGCCGCCAAAAATGGATCCGTCAAAATTGCGATTGCTTAGATACGGCTCCTGCCCATTTGCCTATGGTGAGTCCAAAAGTTTGAAACCTCCATTTATCAAGACGTTGCTGCGTCCTTCGGAAGGCTTTGTTTTCTATAAAGAATTTACAGTGAATGATCCTGATAAATTCCGCAGCCTTATCCTTAAGGTTGCCAGTTGTAATGCAGCAGCTGTTTATTTAAACGGTGTATTAATTGATGAAGACCCTATGATCAAACTAAAAGATGGTCATGATTTCGAATACTGGAATCGGATCAAGGAGGATATCCCCCCAGATCTAATGGTTCCGGGTGTGAACAATGTCACAGTTTTCCTCGGCAACGATAAATCTACAACCGACGGATACTTTGACATGTCACTGGAAGGAATTAAATAAAATAGAATGAAAAAAGAGGCAAACAGAGAGAGGATAGGGATTTTTATAATCCTGTTGGTTGTGTTTTTGTCTTCCATGGTAGGAGCGTCAGAAGTAGTTGAACAAAAGACTCGTAAGGACGTTAGTATTCGCTGGAATGGCAGAAATACCAAATTTGCGCTTTTTCAGCACGCCCAGAATCCTTTGCAATGGTATTGCGTGAACCTTAACCCTGAAATTGACGAATACGAGAGAGCGGGAAAGAAAATTCCTGCTTTTAGTCTCATAAAATTTCAGAGAACCGACATGAAGAAACCTGACACCTTTATTGAAGGTGCTCGCATGAGTTTTACCTTCAAGCTTTCCCCCGAGCAGGATGTCCTGGATAAGCTAAAGCAGAAGCTTCCATTTGATGTCCGCAAAAAGGGAAATTTAAGACTTGATCCTCTTCCTGTTGAGGGAATGAAGCTTATTTTGAAATCCCCCAGGGGAAAGGATGTTGAAGCTGTTGCATCGGAATCAGTTGGTCTTGGACAGAAAAACTCTTCGCAAAGGGTAACCTTTGTTTTGACTTTGGATGATATGAATTCTGATCTGGTAGAAGAGATAATAGGCGATGGGTTGGGAGTTCAGTTTAAACTGCAATACAACCTGTTTTTTATGGGAAAACCGCAGAAGCTAAATGTAAAAGTAAATTGGGATAAAATTGAGCGCCAACTTGGAAGAAAAAACTTTGATGTTTCTCGTTATGTGAAAGTAAAAGGAAGCTCTGGGGTTGAACTGGACAAGCGAACTCTTCGATTGATTGAGCAGCAGGCAAGGGCTTCTCAGAAGTCCCGAATGAAATCAAGTAAATCTATATTTAATGAACCCAGGCCAGGCTCTAGTTCTAAGGATGATAAAAAGGCGGGTTCAATTCGCGACAGAAAGCGCGGGCCCTCAAGTCGTGACAGGAATTATAGATCTAGAAGCAGAAAAAAAACTGCTCAAATGGAACTTGAAAGATATGAAAAAGCTGGTGGTTTCATTGATGTTGAAGGCCAGTTAAGTTTAGCCAAATACCCAAAAAAGATTAGAGAGTCTCTTGTTTTTAATGAAACTTCGAGAACTGGAATCTGGAAGATGGTTTATTTGCCTCTGCCTCCAATTGATGCCCCACCAGAGTTGGCAGTAGAAAAAGTGGATTTAAGCGTAACTTTGCTTAAGGGTAGCAGGGTTATTGAAAGACAAAAATATATCTGGAAGCATGGACAAGGATGGCGAGACATTAAAGATGTGCCAGTTATTTATGGCAGATTTGAGCTTCCTGGAAAATTTGAAGATTTTGAAAAACTAAGATTTCGTATTCAGTCGGTGTTAAAAGAAGAAACCGGAGATGTTCTGGAAGGGGATAAGTATATTCCTGCAATTCTTGGTGACACTCCTATTTCTGATCCGTTTCATATTGCGGATATTGCATGTCTGGACTTTTCAGCGCTTGATTTTAATGTACCAGAGGAGAATGGTGACAAGCACCTCAGGTTTATTGATGTTAAGTTGCAGGAGGGTGACAGGGTGTATTCAAAAAGAATAATGCCTGTTGAAGATGATGAAGAGCTGTTGCCACCACCTCCAATTTATTGGTTTGTGAGCACGGCTGATTGTGCGAAACCTTTGCCTGTAGTGGCAGAGATCGTGTTTTACTATTCTGTTTACGGAGATCATTTCCCTGTGGAGTGGTCTTATAATGGGGAGGACCTGAGAGAAGCTTTTGGTGCGCCAGTAGTGGTGTTTACTCAAGAGGACTGGAAGGGATTTCCCGAAAATTAAGGGATTTTCGCCGAAAGGCGTTAGTTAAGATAAATAAGGAGATAGGGTATGAGAAAATTTTGTTTGTTTTTCTTAGTACTGGCCAGTTTTGTGGCCTTGGTGGGGACAGAATGTCAGGCTCAGCCTGCGATTGCTTCTGAATACTCAGATACAGTCGTCGTAACAATTGATGGGGATCAGGAACCGGTTTCTGTAGTAAGAGACATTAAAAATGAATTGATGTGGTATTACGTGCCATCAAGATTGAGAATCGCTATGCATGGCGAAACTCCTGCTTTCCAATTCGTGCAGTATCAGAGAAAAGATCCTAAAAATCCTGAAGAATTCATCGAAGGCGGGATTTTGACTATGGCTGTGAATATGACTTTGCCAAAAGATGGTGTTAGTCAGATTCAAAAAGCTCTTGCAAAGAAATATAATAATGAAGCTATTCGTGTTGCTCCACTTGAAATGAAAGATGGAACTTTCCACGTATATGCTCCAGATGCAGGTGGAAAACTTGGAACTGCCGCTCAGTATCCAAAAATGGCCCCTTCATTTCCAAATGCTGAAGTTCCAATCATGATTACTATGGATGGCCTCAATTCTGATGTAATCGCTGCTCTCACTACTGGTGAAGGCGGAATTCCTGTTTTTGTTGAATTTACATATATGGGTGTAACTCCAAAATGTGGTTTCAAAGTAACTGCTAACTATGAAAATGCTTACAAATCTGTAAGTACCGATTCTAAACTTAGAGCTTCATACAACAGTTGGTTCTATTCTGTTTCAACAAAAGTTGATGTAAGCACTATCCGTGAATCTCTTGAAAAATCTTCTTCAATTAAAGTTGAAGCAATTTCAGGTGAAGCTTTTAAAGCTGAAGATATCGACAGATACCTTGATCCAGTTCTCAAAAGCATCATGGACGAAATCGCTGAAGCTCCAGAGCCAACTCCAGAACCACCAGCAAAAGCTTCTGAACCAGGAAACAGAAAAGCTTTCCTGAGCGTTGGTTTCAGCTTTGCAATGAAAGATGTTAAAAAGGTTCGCAAAGGAACTAGAGTTTTTGAAATGAATCGTCAGTCTCAGGTAGAAAGAAAAACCCTCATTGGTGGTGCCATCGGTGTTGGAAATATTCTTGCTAAAGTTAAAGACGAAAAGAAACGCGAAGCATTGCGTAAAAAACTCTATGTTAAAATCGGCGAAGGTAACTGGCAGAAAGCTTTCTTCCTGGTTCCTGATGTAACAGGCGCTGAAGCCGGTGGTGTTATGTCTATTGATCTCGAAGTTGGCGTTGTAGACAAAAAAGGCAAGTTCATTAAAGAAGTTTCAAAAGAAGCTGTTAAATGGGTTGCTCCAAAAGACGAAGACTTCTCACCTTGGAAAGACAAAAAAGGCAACGAAAGAAACTCTCTTAGCTTTGGTCTTGCTGAAGTATACGAAAAGTATGGTGATAAAGCTGCTGAAGAACTTAGCTTTAGCATGGTTAAGAAAATTACCCACAAATGTGGCAAGAAAAAGAGTGTATTCAAAGTTGCACAGACTTTCCCAATCTTCTCTGGTGACGGCGTTCCAAACACTCCAGAAGATGACGTAATGCCAATTACTTTCTATCCTGATTTGATTGAAAGTTGGGCTGGCGACGGTGGAATCTTAAGAGCTATTAACATTTCTACTGAATGTAAATCATTCGATGGAAAATCTAACAAGGCTCTCAAGCAGACTGTAACACTTACACCAAATACTGAAGATCCTCCAGTAATGCTTGTTCCTACCAAGATTAAAGGTGACAAACCTAATCCTGTAAAAGGTAGCTTCAAGTTCATCCTCAAAAAAGGTAAAGTTGAAAAGAAATTCAAAGACCTTCTTGATGAATGGGGAACTGACGTAATGTTCATGGATGACGATTTCATGGATACTGAAGAAAAGAAATAGTAAAACTTGCCGGTCGGCCTTTTGGCCGGCCGGCTTTCTTTTTTTGTGAGCTGTTAGGGAGATTATTTTGAATAGGAAATTATTTTTTTACTGTTTTCTGTTTGGTATTTTCCTGATTTGCGTCAGCTCACCTCTTTGGTCCATTTCCAGCCAATTTGCTGTTTTTGATCCTATTGGAAATTTTTCCTCTATAGCAGCTGGCTTTTATTTGCCGGAGCGGGGCTCGCTATTGTACGTGCCAGCAAAGCCTGTTTTTGGAAATAATCTAAATAGCCCTTCAGGTTTTTTATCCTGTCTTAAAATTAAAAATGTTTTGATTGTTAACGGTGTTGTTTCTTTGATTGCATCTGAAACAGAAATTTTGGAACTAGGCAATCGCTTTGAAAAGAAAACCGGGAAAAAAGTTAATTTAAGTGCATCAATTCCTGCTGAATTTTCGATGCAGGTGGAAGTAAATGACCGGGTTGTTTTTGTGAAAAAGCGCTCTGGAGGATCTCTAAGAAGATTTCCTATTCAATTTCAAACAAGAGATTTGAAACCAGAAGAGCTAAGAATTAAAATAGTTTGGGAAATTTTTCCCGAAAAATACTTATGGGGAAAAATTATAGTTGGGGGATACGGACTTTCTTCTGGATTACCAATTACGAGAAAAACCGACTCAGGGAAAATAACAATCCATGAAGATAGAATAACTTTGGAAAATATTTTTGTTGCTCCTTTTAAAGAAGTTACTGAATTTAAAAGAAACTAGTGGTGAAGTAAATGCTTAAAATTTTGAAAAGGCTTTCGTCTGTTTTTTTGATCGCAAACCTGATAGCTTTTGTTTACGGGTGTGGCGGTGGCGGAGGTGGCGGCGGAAGTGCTTTTTCACCTGGTTTTGTTCCTGAAACAGTTGTTTCTGGGAAAGTAACTCTTCCTGCATCACTTTCAGCAGATATCAGAGCTCAGGTTGGTTCATCAGAAGTTGGTGTGGTAGGGGCTTCTGTATTTCTTGTTTCAAGACCAGAAATAGTTGTAAAAACTGATCAAGATGGTTCCTTCAGACTTGTAGTGCCAAATTTTAATGGTGAGACTTATAGAATCGTCAGCCATTTTGCTTTACAAAATACTGAATTAATAACTATTTCAGCAGCTATTAGAGCGAATCAAGTGTCGACTCCATTCCAGCTTCAGCTTGAAGAAGGGGTCAACAAAGTTTCCGGGCGCGTTACAGATTCAGTTGGGAAAGTTGTTCCTAACGCAATGTTAGAGTTGTGGGGGCTGAGATTTTATAGTGGAGTTGATGGAACCTTTACTTCTCCAGCTTTGCCAGCAAGGGTAAAAAATGCTGTTTTGTCTGCTTCAGCTGCCGGTTATTCAGCAGATTCCTTTAATGTTTTGTTTGGCAGCTATGATGTTGCGCCTCGCATGGATATTGCTTTAAGAAAAGTTGATGAGCCAAATGTTGCTCCTATGATTCAGCTTTCATCCGCCGACGCAAAAGTCAGTCCGGGCCAGGAAATCCCAATTGAAGCTTATTTGCAGGATACTGATGAAGGTGATTTAAGTTTCTTTAAGCCGGTTTGGTCTGCTACTGGTGGTGATTTTGCCGGAAATTCGGCTCAAAATAGTGGGACCATAACTTTTGAAGGCGGATCGCGAGACATTCTTTCAGCGATTGATCTTGCAGCAGTTGGAGACCTGGTTAAGCCCGTTCAAATCTTTAAAAATGCAGTCACATGGAAGGCCCCTCAAGAGATAGGCCTTGCTACGGTTTCTGTTTCAGTTAGAGATTCCAGAGGCGCTTTCACATCAGCAGCACTGATTTTTGCGGTTGGTGGAAGCACACAAAGCTTTATTCGTGTAGCAAGCATGACTCCTGTGCAGGCTCCAGTTAATTCTGAGGTGCAAATTTCGGGTTCTGGTTTTGGGCCTGTGCAATCTGATGGCTATGTTAGTTTTAATGGTAAAAAAGGAAATGTTCTGGCCTGGTCAGATTCTCTAATCAGAGTTTCGGTTCCAAATCAGGCTGAGAGTGGGCTTGTTCTAGTCTATTCAGCAGGGCAGGAAAAATCGGCAGGATATTTTACTGTTTTGCCTTCAACGGTGAGTTTTTCTCCATCTTATGGGCCTGTAGGGGCAGTCGTAACAATTACTGGCACAGACTTCGGTTTGACTCAATCTGAAAATAAGGTTTTTATAAATAATCTTGAAGCGGAAATTGTTTCCTGGGCTGACACATCAATTGTTACTAAAATTCCTGCAGGGGCTATTTCTGGGGCGGTTATTCTGCAGATTGGTAAAAATGTTAGAAACTTGGGAAATCTGGCAGTCTCCAAAGCTTATAATCTAAATTCCTATTATTCATCTAAAAATGGCGTTTTGTCGGTTTATGGTGAGGGGTTTGGGGCAAGCATTGGCAATAGCACGATTAAGTTTTCAAACTCAGTTGCGGCAAGTGTTTTAAGCTGGTCAGACACGCATTTACAGTTTGTTGTTCCTGCTGGAGCTGTAACTGGAACAATAACAGCAAATATTGGAACAGTGGATCTGCCCCTGGGTCTTTGCAATATTCTATCTATTGAATCCGTTTCTACAGACAGAGGCACTATTGGTCAGCCTGTGACAATTACAGGAACGGGATTTGGAGCAAGTCAGGGTGATAGCAAGGTTTTGTTTAATGGTTTGGAAGCAACAGCTTCAAGCTGGCAGGAAAATCAGATTGTTGCTTTGATTCCGGCTTCCGGCACTCCGGGAGCTCTTGAAATTCAGGTTAATGATCATAAATCGAATCCAATTTCTTTTACTATTTCTGCTATTCACTCAATTTCTTACAGCTATGGTCCTGCTGGAACAAACGTAACCATTGATGGATGTGGTTTCGGGACATCGCTTGGTAGCATTTCTTTTGGTGGTGAAGCTGCAACAAATTATCCTATTTGGGGAGAAAACAAAGTGGTGGCAACTGTTCCGGATACTGCCACTGGCTCAATTGATATTGCAGCTGAAGTTGCCGGGGTAATTTCCAATACCAAACCATTTAGAGTTTCATGGATTGCTTCATTTTCTCCCGATGCAGGATGGATTGGCCGTGAGCTGTATTTTGAAGGCGTAAATTTCGGGAATGATGTCGGCGCAAGCGAGGTGCTTTTCAATAATGTGAAGGCCGATGTTATTAGCTGGTCTGACACTTTTGTTAAGGTTCGGGTTCCAGTTGGAGCGACTACCGGAGAATTACACGTAAAAATAAATGACGGAATTATCAATCTTGAAGAATTTGAAGTTGCTGAAGTGCAGGATTATTCGCTGGTAGCTGCCTGGAGTGGTGAATGTATTGATTCTATTCCCGCTATTTCCCATGCTGTTATTGCACCTGATGGCTCTTATCTCGTTTCAGACTTTGAAAATCATTGGATATGGCGATACGATTCAAACCGGAATTATGTTGGCCGAATCGGGAGATATGGAACTGGAGATGGGCAATTTATACGTCCATGGGGAATTGCGTTCGATTCAAGTCAGAATATATATATATCTGATTCTGATAATCATCGCATTCAAAAATTCTCATTTGATGGGACTTTCCTCGGCTGGTTAGGCTATGGTGCTGATGGAAGTCATGGTTGGCACAATCCGGGGTCAGGGATCGCTTCGACAAATGGTACGGCTAATGGCGAATTCAAGTATCCTCTGGGAATAGCAATTGGACCCAATGGAAATCTGTTTATATGCGACACGTTGAATAATAGAATCCAGGAAATCAATCCAGCGGGAACCCATATTCGAAATTTTGAAAAAGCTCCTGGTGCACCTGTTACCTCTGCTTCAGATCTCAAAGAGCCATACGGAGTTTTTGTTGATCCTTCCGGAAATGTCTGGATTGCTGATACTGGCTATAACCGAATTCAGGTTTTTGATTCAACTGCGAATGTTATTGCCTGGTATGGATTGAGCCAAAATTCGGCTGAGGGATTGGTTCATACCGCTGCTTCAGGTCACCTTGCTGTAAATAATGCCGGCTCTGGAGATGGCGAATTTGATGCTCCAAGAGCTGTTTTGATAGATAAAGATTCAAAGCTGGTTGTGGCAGATTCCGGAAACGGAAGAATTCAGGTATTTAGCAATGCTGGTGCTTTTGAATCATCTATTGGGCAGCCTGGTGGCGGTAGAGGGCAATTTGATGGATTGTCCAGCGTGGTTCAGTTTAGCAATGGTGACTTGCTGGTCAGCGACCAGGAGAATTACAGAATTCAGTCTGTCAGCATGGCTGATGAATTTAAATGGGCTTTAAGCCCCGACACCGGTGGCTTAAATGCCTATCCCACCGGAATCGCTGCTGATTCAAAACTGGGTCGTATTTATCTTGTCGATATGGATAACCGTATGATCAGTCAGTTTGATCTGAACGGAAACTTTCAGAAATTTATAGGATCAGAAGGGGCTGGAAAGGGGCAATTTTATGCTCCGACAGATGTTGCGGTTGATTCCAGTGGGAATATATATGTAGCTGATTCCGGGAATGCAAGGATTCAAAAATTTGATTCAGATGGAAGATATCTACTCGAATGGGGAAGCTACGGCACCGGAGATGGGCAATTTAAGGGATTAAAGAAGATTGCAATAAATAGAACCACTGGTGAAGTCTGGGCGGTTGATTCAACTTTAGATAGAATCCAAAAGTTTACTGGTTCTGGACAGTTTTTACTTAAATCAGGATCTACAGGTGCTGGTGATGGCCAGTTTAGTGCGCCTTCCGGCATTGCTGTAAGTGATGATGGTTATGTTTATGTCGCTGATACATTTAATTCCAGGGTTCAAAAATTAGATAGCTTTGCTACTTTCCAAGGCTGGTGGGGCTATGATGACTTTGGCTTTAATGGCTGGCATCCGCCGGGAACTGGTAGAACGCCTCAGGTAGATGATGCTCCGGGAAGATTTGATTCACCTGAAGATGTTTCTGTTGATTCTGATGGAAACGTTTATGTTATGGATTATGGGAACTATAACATTCAAAAGTTCAAAGCAAATCAGGGCGAAGAGCCTGTTCAAACCATAAATGCCAATTACCTTGGCACAATAGATGCAAATGACAATTTTCTTGCCATCGAAGTAGACGCGGGTGGGCGAGTTTACGCCACTACTGAAGGAAAAGAGATAGAAGTATATGATCCTGATCCTTAATAATTTGGCGTAGGTTTTACAAAAAAAGCTCAGATTTGTAAAAAAAATCTGAGCTTTTTTATTTCAGAAATTCAGGTGATTGGTTGAAAAGCTTTTGCAGTCATGTTTTGTGGCTAGTTAAACAAATTGTAAATGTTAGAAAATAATGAAAATAAGACATTTTACATATAAATTGAAAGAAAAATAGGGGTTAATTAGATTTAATCAAGCCAAATCGACCAAAATCAAGCAAATGTTTTCAGGTTCTAATGTCGATAATCCTAGTAGATAAGGAAAAATAGGCCTATTTTTCATAAAGCCATAAATATAGGAGGCGATTCACCTATTATAACAAATCCAAAAAAACAAACAAATCTACCTACAACTTAATCTTTAGGGTCTGAAACATAAGGAGATCCAGGCGCAAGGATGCGCCGGATATCGACGACAATCAAGGAGGATTATCATGTCGATGCGAATAAATCAGAACGTACTTTCCCTTTCAACCTACAGTAACCTTACTCAAACCAGCTCAAGACTTGAAAAATCAGTAGAAAAACTGAGTTCAGGACTACGCATTAACCGTGCCGCCGACGACGCAGCTGGCCTCGCAATTAGCGAAAAAATGCGCCGACAGATTAGAGGCTTGAATCGTGCCACTATGAATGCCCAGGACGGGATTTCCATGATCCAGACGGCAGAAGGGGCACTTAACGAATCACACAGTATTCTCCAGAGAATGAGAGAACTTGCTGTTCAGGCCTCGAATGACACTCTTACCAGTAATGACAGACTGGAAATCCAGAAAGAAGTAAATCAACTCAGAGATGAGATTGATCGCATTTCCAATTCCACAGAATTCAATACCAAAAAACTTCTGGATGGTAGTCAGTCCTCTCTTATCAGCTCCAGTTCTAAAGCTGTCTTTGGAGTGGTAACTGGTGGCACAAATGGTGGTGGTGATTATCAGGTTAGTATCGGGTTGCTTAAGGGTGGTATCTCAGAAATGCAGAGAAGTCAGATACTTACCAAACAGGGATCATCAGAACTGGCAGAAGGTGGGACTCAACTTCAAAGTGTAGCTCAGTTTTATGATGACAATGGAGTGTTTGTATTGGACTCTCCGCAAGCCATGACAATCACTGGTAACAGTGGTTCGCATACCTTTACTTTAGACGGTCAGATGACTCTTGACGAACTGGCAGCAGAAATACAGCAGGCGATGGCTAGTGATGGCGGCCTTGGAATTGATAATTCCAGAGCTGGGGTAGTTGGCACAGCTGCTACTGGTGTTTCTGGCATGGGTGGTTATCTTGAAATAACCTCTGGTGCTGCTGGTGAAAATGGTGAATTCACGATTGCCGGGCCTCAATCTGTAGTTGATGCTCTTGGTTTGTCAACTGTGCGTGAAGCCGAAGATAGTCTGGTTCAATTGACCCTTACTGATGGTTACGGAAATGTTAGAAATACCAGAACAAGCAGCGATAGAGCATATGGATTGCTTGAAGGAATTGACATTCAATTCAGCTCTCAGGCAGCTCAGATTGCTGGTGTTGGAGGTCTTGAAACAGGACTTCGCGTCACCGCTGATGAATCATTTGTTATCTCTGCGGCTGGTCAAACCATTACAGTAACAATCTCTGCTGGTAACTACAGCATGGAAGGGCTTGCTCGTTCAATTGATGCCCAGACAACTACTATTTCCGGTATGGATACATCTGTCGTAGATGGGGAGTTAAGGCTCTCGTTTAATCCTACGGCTGCATCCATTGCCTCTACAATAAATATCAGCGGAGCTGCTGCTGACACTATTGGTGTTCAAAACGGCAACTATAGTGGTTTCTATCAGGGCGATAAAGAAGATGCCAACACTATTCAGGGATTTAGCGCTTACAGAAATGCTGCTGCGGTGGCAATTACTATGAGCGTGGGCGATGGGGTTGATGTTTTTGATGTAAACGCCTTTTCAACAATATCTGTAGCCACTTCTGGAGACTTCATTGAGATGACTGCTTTCCAGGCTACTGTTAATCAGCAGCTTGCAGCTAACAACGTTGATGTAAGGCTTGATGCTATTAATGGCTCTCTAGCTTTCTCAGCTCTCAGAGTTGGTCAGGAGAATCAGAATGGTGCAAGTCCAATATTAAGTGAAGTTTCGCTTAATGTTTCTGACGCTGCAGCGGCTACTAAGTTTGGATTGAATAATGGAACGGTTCGAGGAAGTGGAGACGCCAATTTCAGATTGCATATAGTCGATAATAAGCCTTCCTTCCAGATTGGCGCTGACCAGGGGCAGACCATGAGAGTGTCCATGAAGGATATGTCTTCTCGCGCTCTGGATGTGGACAATCTTGATCTGACTACTGTTGAAGGTGCTCAAAAGGCCATGGGAAAACTCAATAAGGCGATCGACTCAGTTTCTGCTGAAAGATCCAAATTGGGTGCTTACCAGAACCGACTCGAATACACCATCAATAATCTCAGAAATACTTCAAGCAACCTTACTGCAGCAGAATCCAGAATTAGAGATGCGGATATCGCAATGGAAATGATCGAGTTCACTAGAAATCAGATCGTTTCTCAGTCAGGAACAGCGATGCTGGCCCAGGCAAATGCTATTCCTCAGAGTGTTCTAAGTCTTCTTGGGAACTAAGTAATTAGCTTATAGCTCTTATTTTCAGAGGTTTCGACGGTAGGCTTTTGGGCCTGCCTGTCGAAGCTCTCTGGAAATCACTAAGCTGATAATTTGACTGTAAATTGTCGAAAAAAGTAGTAATTAGTAGTAATCAAGTTCTTTTGAATAGATAAAACCGTTTAAATGTCGAAATTCCAAAACAATCACTGAATAAGTCATAACCGTGGAGGAAACAAAACAGGCACTCCTGCCGATAAAAAACAGGGTTATATGTAAGCAAAGCTTACCAGCACATAAGGATGTGTGTTGAACCATGATTCATGGAGGAATCAGACAGTGACTATTATTTTGGTGAGCCGTTTTCTGCACAAAAAATGCAGAGCTTTCGCCATGGATTTCTGGCGCGACATTTCTATGTTTGCCAGGATATTGTTCGCTGCACTGATTTTTCCAGACTGCTTACATTTTCACAAAAGCAAAAACTCTCCAATACTAAATCAAATTAGAGCAAATTCTGCGTTCGGCAAAAGCCGGAATCCAGAACTCTTTATTGATAGGGTTGGGGAGTTTTTTGTTATGCAGAATTCAATTGAAAACAGCAAAAAAACTTGCAGTGATTTAATTAATTCTAAAATTGCTTTTGTGGCTAAAACAGCTTCAGATAACACTTTTATCGGGTGGTGAAAAAAATAATTTAAAAAGTGCTTGCAAAGTATTGGATTTCGAACATTATATCTTTCTAAAGCGCAAGGAAGCGCAATTTTCAAAAAGATTCACGGAGGAATCAAAAAATGTCATTACGCATCAATCAAAACGTTTTATCTATTCAAACTTACGGTAACGTCGTTAAGACATCTGGCAGACTCGAAAAGTCAGTCGAAAAACTAAGCTCAGGCCTTAGAATTAACCGGGCCGCAGACGATGCAGCAGGACTGGCAATCAGTGAAAAAATGCGCCGACAGGTGCGCGGTCTCAACAGGGCTGTTTTAAATGCTCAAGATGGAATTTCAATGATTCAGACCGCAGAAGGTGCTCTCAACGAAACTCACAGTATTCTCCAGAGAATGAGAGAACTGGCTATCCAGTCTTCAAACGACACACTCACCAGTAATGATCGCCTTGAAATTCAGAAAGAAGTTGTTCAACTTAGAGATGACCTGGATAGAATTTCACGCAACACAGAATTCAACACCAAAAAACTTCTTGATGGCAGCCAGACAGCTCTTGTTAGCTCCAACTCAAGTTATGTGGATGGTGTTGTAGCAGGACAAGCTTCAGGATCATCTGGAGATTATGATGTAAGTATAGCCTTGCTTTCAGCTGGTATTTCACAGATGGCAAGATCTCAGATATTTACGGTTAAGGACGGCGCAAACCAGCTTGCCAGCGGAACTACTCAACTTCAAAGCATCGCACAGTTCTATGATGAAAACGGTGTTTTTGTTCTTGATTCGCCAATGGCACTGACAGTTAACGGAAACTCAAAAACCACATCTATTCAGCTTGATGGCCAGATGACGTTAGATAACGTTGCTGCGAATCTCCAGAATGCAATTGTAAGCAAAAGTGGTCTTAATATTGATAACTCCAAGGTTGCTACTATCAATACTGCAACAACCGGTTTAGCTGGACTTGGCGGATATTTTGAAATCGTAAGCGGCGATATTGGAGAAGCGGGTGACATTTCTTTTGCTGGCGACCAGAAAGTTATCGATGCAATGGGAATTACTACTACTCGAGAATCTGCAAATAATCGCGTTGAATTAACGATGCGTGACAACTATGGAAATGTCAGACAAGTAAGAACTGAAACCAGTAGAGCAGTTGGTCTTCTTAACGGGATAGACGTAACTTTCGAGTCCCAGGCAGCTCAAATTGCGGGCGTTTCAGGACTAGAGCAAGGGCTGTATTTCTCAGTTGCCGACACAATTACCGTTCAAATTGGAATTCACTGTGTTCAGATTGGTATTGGAACTGGGCGATACACCATGGAAGGCCTGGCGAGAAGTATAAATAATCAAATTATTTCAGCCGTAGGTCTCGGTAATAATCAGCTTGATGGACTTGAAGCAAAAGTAGTAGAAGGCGAAATTCGATTGTCATATGACCAACCAGCTTCAGCTGCTGCGAGTGTAGGTAATTCTATCACTATTAACGGTGCTACAAACAATGTGCTAGGTTTCTTAAATGGCTCATATAGCGGATTTGTTGATGGCAAGAAGGATCAAGGAAAAGTAGAGTGGGGTTTTACAACTTATAGAACCGGTGTGGCAAATGGTGATGCGGTTGAATTCTTAATTGGTGATGGTATTGGAACAGTCGCAATAACATTGTTCAATGCTACTACATCTGCAGCGGGTACGGTTTCACTTGCAGATATGGTTAATTTCACCAGTTTCCAGGCCACAGTTAACTACCAGCTTACTCAGGCTACGGTAATGGTGAGAGTCGATCAGGTTGGTGGAACTATGGCTTTCACTGCTCTTAGAGTTGGTAGTGAAAAACGCAATAACCAGACTATTACAAGTATGGTTTCTTTAAATGTCAGCACAGCCCTTGGTGGAACAGCTACAGCAGGTGAAAGTTTCTTACTCCAGCTCGGAATGAAAGAGGCAACCGTAAAAGGAACCGGGGATAAAAACTTCAGAATGCATGTTGTAAACAATACACCTCAGTTCCAGATTGGCGCAGATCAGGGCCAGACAATGGGAATCTCGGTAGCTGATATGTCATCAAAAGCTCTCAATGTTGATAATATCGATCTTACAAACGTAAAAGGCGCTCAAAAAGCTATTGGTTTACTAAATAGAGCAATTGACAGCGTTTCTTCAGAAAGATCCAAATTAGGCGCTTTCCAGAATAGGCTTGAATATGCAATTAACAACCTTAGAAGCACTCATAGTAACTTGACTGCTGCCGAATCACGCATCAGGGATGCTGATATCGCCAGTGAAATGATCGAGTTCACCAGAAATCAGATTATGGCTCAGTCTGGCCAGGCTATGCTTGCTCAGGCAAATGCTGTGCCGCAAGGAGTGTTACAGCTACTACAGTAAAAGAATAAATAACTGGTCCCTCCCTCAAAAATGGGGGAGGGGGCTATTCAGGGATATGATTGGTTTTCTTAGCGCATGGAAGCGCTTTGTAATGATTCAAGGAGGAATCATTAATGTCATTACGCATAAATAACAACGTTTTATCTGTTCAAACTTACGGGAATGTTGCAAAGACTTCCCAGAGGTTGGAAAAGTCTATCCAGAAGTTAAGTTCTGGGTTGCGCATAAATAGCGCTGCCGATGATGCGGCTGGTTTGGCTATTAGCGAAAAAATGCGCCGACAGATCCGAGGTTTGAATAGAGCTGTTTTAAATGCTCAGGATGGCATTTCCATGATTCAGACTGCTGAAGGAGCTTTGAACGAATCTCACAGTATTCTGCAAAGAATGCGAGAACTTGCGATACAGTCATCAAATGATACTCTGACCAGCAATGACAGACTGGAAATTCAGAAAGAAGTTACCCAGCTTCGAGATGACTTAGATAGAATTGCCAGAAATACTGAATTTAATACTAAAAAGCTTCTTGATGGCAGTCAAACGGCACTTTTTAGCTCTTCTGCGGGCGGAGTGTCGGGGATCATAAAAGGAACTGCCAGCGTTATTGGCGGAGATTATGACGTAAGTATCGCCATGTTAAGTGCTGGTATTTCTGAAAAGAAAACTTCCCAGATTTTCACATTAAATGAAGGGTCAGGTGCTCTTGCTGACGGTGGAACCCAGCTTCAAAGCATTGCTCAGTTTTATGACGCAAACGGTGTTTTTGTTCTGGATACTCCGCAAATTTTACACCTTCATGGCAATACAAGAGATGCAGAAGTTGTTCTGGATGGACAGATGACACTTGATAACCTGGCAGCTGATCTTCAGAATGCGATGGTAAGCTCATCTGGTTTGGATATCGAAAATACCAGGGTTGCCAGTGTAAATACTGCTCAGACTAATTTATCCGGGGTCGGGGGGTATCTTGAGATAACTTCTGGATCTATTGGAGAAGATGGTGCTATATCCTTTGCTGCTGACCAGAAAGTTTTGGATTCTCTAGGAATAACTAATACAAGAAACGCCACTCAAAGTCGTGTTGAACTAACTCTCAGAGATAGTTTTGGCAATGTCAGGCAGGTGAAAACCGAAACTAATCGGGCTTCTGGACTGCTAAACGGAATGGACATCAAATTTGAATCCCAGGCTGCTCAGATTGCTGGAACACGTGGACTCCAGGAAGGCTTGGAAATTACCGTTGCTGGAAGCTTGTTCTGGGTTAGTGCTGGCAATACTCAAGTTACCATTCAGGTAAGAAGTGGCTCATGGTCTATGGAAGGTCTGGCAAATAGTTTTCAGCGGCAAATTGACGTAGCTAATGCAGGAAATGGTGTGCCTGGGCTGGAAGTGAACGTTGTTGAAGGCGAGTTGAGATTCAGTTATGAAAAACCAAGCTCCGCTGCTGGTTCAATTTCTAACACTATAATAATAGACAATGTCCAGGCTCAGGCAAGCAGACTGGGATTTCTGGAAGGTTCATACAGTGGGTTTGTAGATGGCAAAAAAGAGCAAAGTGCTACCGTTTGGGGCTTTACACGGTTTATTGATACTGCTGCTTCTGGTATTGCTGCAAATCAGGCGGGTATTTTCGCTATAGGCGATGGGAATACCGTTGGAGTCACCATTGAAATCACGGCTTACGTAACTATTGGAACTGCAATCTCTTCAACAAGCGATCTTGTTGATTTTGTAAATTTCCAATCTCAAACGAATAATTTGCTGGAAACCCTGAATATTGGCGTGCGAATGGATCAGATTGGAAATGCTCTCGCTTTTACATCCACAAGAGTCGGGAATGAAAACAGGAGCACAAATGGTGCAATAACCAGCATGGTTTCTTTGACGGTTACTGCGACTAATGCTGTTATGCAAAGCACCTTCCTTTCAGCTTTTGGCTTGCAGTCAGGCACAGCAAAAGGTAACGGAGATAAAAATTTCAGAATTCACATAGTAAGCAACTCACCTCAGTTCCAGATTGGAGCTGATCAGGGCCAATCAATGGGCATCAACATCGGCGAAATGACGTCCGAAGGGCTTGGAGTTGATAACCTGGATTTAACCAGCGTTGAAGGTTCACAAAAAGCAATTGGCAAGCTTAATAAGGCTATAGACATGGTTTCAGCTGAGCGATCAAAGCTGGGAGCTTTCCAGAATCGACTAGAATTTGCAATTAATAATCTTAGAAATACCCATAGCAATTTAACTTCTGCTGAATCAAGAATTCGTGATGCTGATATTGCTATGGAAATGATTGAATTTACAAGAAATCAAATTGTTCAACAGTCTGGAACAGCAATGTTGGCCCAGGCTAACGCCGTACCTCAGGGGGTGCTGCAACTACTACAATAACAAATTGGTAAGTTTCGGTTAAAAACTGGGATGTTATTAAATTAATACGGTCAATTAAGCGCATGGAAGTGCTTAATGGATGATTCATGGAGGAATCAATATGGCTCTAACAATTAATCAGAATGTTCTTTCTGTTCAGACTTACGGAACGGTTGCTAAAACCTCTTCCAGACTTGAAAAATCAATTGCCAAACTTAGTTCTGGCTTGAGAATTAATACTGCTGCGGATGATGCGGCTGGTTTAGCTATCAGTGAAAAAATGCGTCGTCAGATTCGCGGTTTGAATCGTGCGGTTTTGAATGCTCAAGATGGTGTTTCAATGATTCAAACAGCTGAGGGAGCTTTGAATGAATCTCAGAGTATTCTTCAGAGAATGCGCGAACTTGCTGTGCAATCATCTAATGACACTCTTACAAGTAATGACCGACTTGAAATTCAGAAAGAGGTTAACCAGCTCCGTGATGATTTGAACAGAATTGCCAGTAATACTGAATTTAACACCAAAAAATTATTGGATGGCAGTCAGACTGCTCTATTAAGCTCCACATCAAATGCTGTTACAGGCATTATTCGTGGAACTTCCAGCGTGGCAGGGGGGGATTACGATGTTAGCATCGGCCTGGTAAGGGCTGGGGTTACCGAAAAGAAGCAGACCCAGATTTTTACCCTCAAAGACGGTTCTGGAGAACTTGCTGATGGCGGAACCCAGCTGCAGAGTATTGCTCAGTTTTATGATGCAAACGGCGTGTTTGTGCTTGATACTCCACAGTCTTTGCACCTTCATGGAAACACTAGAGATGCAGAGGTTATTCTTGATGGTCAGATGACTTTGGATAACCTTTCGGCTGACTTGCAAAACGCACTAGTAAGTTCTTCTGGGCTAAATATTGATAACAGTAAGGTTGCAACAGTTAATACAATTCAGACTCAGCTGGCCGGAATTGGTGGGTATCTTGAAATTACTTCTGGTGCGGTAGGGGATGATGGAACAATTTCGTTCTCCTCTGATCAGAGAGTCATGGATGCTTTGGGTATTGCAAATACCAGGGACGCCATCCAGGGACGAGTAGAATTAACAATTCGTGATAACTACGGGAATGTTAGAAATGTAAAAACTGAGACTAATGAAGCTTCTGGACTGCTTGATGGAATGGATTTGAAATTCCAGGCTCAAGCGGCGCAGATTGCAGGAACCAGAGGGTTGCAGGAAGGAATTAATGTTTCTGGAGCCGCGGCCAGGATTATTTTAAGCGCCGGCGGAACTTCAATCACGGTGAATGTTTCTCAGGGTGACTGGTCAATGGAAGGTCTTGCTAAATCTATGCAACTGCAGATTGATGCAACGGGCACAGGCGTACCAGGCTTGCTGGTTGGGGTAGTCGAAGGCGATCTCCGATTTAGCTATGAAAAACCTGCATCTGCTGCCTCAACAGTTCCTAACACAATAAATATTGTGTCGGTTAGATCCTCTATGTCGACTCTTGGATTCTTGCAAGGTAGCTATAGTGGATTTGTTGATGGGAAAAAAGACCAAACCCAATCGGTGTGGGGCTTTTCAAGCTACATTGATACTGCTGCAACCGCTATCGCTGCTGGGGAAGCAATTATTTACACTATTGGAGATGGGAACACAGCTGGTTCGACAATCGATATTACGGCATTCACTACAATAGGTAATGGTGGAATTGTTGCAGGTAGCGATTTGATAAGATTCACAACTTATCAGGCCAGCGTAAACAGAAGACTTGAAGTTGCAACTATTATGGCTAGAGTTGATCAAGTTGGATCAACACTAGCTTATACAACTACAAGGGTTGGTAACGAGCATAGAAGTAATAATGGCACTCTAACCAGTATGATTTCTCTTACTGTTGGTGCCACTAGCGCTACGGTTCAGAATACTGCTTTAAATATGTTTGGGCTATTCGCTGGAACAGTTAAAGGCGATGGCGATAAGAACTTCAGAATCCATGTTGTTGATAACTCTCCTCAGTTCCAGATTGGAGCTGATCAGGGACAGGCAATGGGAATCAATATTGGTGACATGTCTGCGGAAGCTCTTGGCGTCGCAAACCTGGACCTTACAAATATTGATGGAGCCCAGTCTGCAATTAGTAAGCTTAATAAAGCTATTGATATGGTTTCCTCTGAAAGATCCAAATTGGGTGCATTCCAGAATCGCCTGGAATTCGCAATAAACAATCTGAGAAATACACATAGCAATCTGACTGCTTCTGAATCTCGAATTCGTGATGCAGATATTGCCATGGAAATGATCGAATTCACCAGGAATCAGATCGTTCAACAGTCTGGTACAGCAATGCTGGCTCAGGCCAATGCTGTTCCCCAGGGCGTTCTACAGCTTCTGGGATAATAAAACATCTTAAAAGCGCCCCTCCCCTTGATGGGGGAGGGCGTGGAACGCAAAGGAGGTCAGCTGAAGGAAACTAAATTGAGTAGAAACTGCTTTTAACTTAATCCAGGTATGCATGGAAGCATACGAAGAAGATTCATGGAGGAATCATTATGTCATTAAGTATTAATCAAAACGTATTATCAGTAAGTACCTACGGAACTCTTGCTAAAACTTCTTCTCGTCTTGAGAAATCAATTCAGAAACTTAGTTCTGGAATGAGAATCAACTCTGCGGCTGACGATGCCGCTGGACTGGCCATCAGTGAGAAAATGAGAAGGCAGATCAGAGGGTTGAATCGTGCAACTTTGAATGCCCAGGACGGCATTTCCATGATTCAAACTGCAGAAGGTGCATTGAATGAAACTCACAGTATTCTTCAGAGAATGCGTGAGCTTGCAACTCAGTCTTCAAATGACACACTAACAAGTAATGACAGGCTGGAAATTCAAAAAGAAGTCAATCAACTTCGTGACGAGATAAACAGAATATCTACCAGTACAGAATTCAATACTAAACGTCTTCTGGATGGAAGTCAGACAGCCCTGATTAGTGCAAGCTCTGACTCTGTTAAAGGTGTTGTTGCTGGGGCTATATCAGGAACTGCCTCTGACTATGATGTGAGTATTGCTTTGCTTGCTGGTGGGGTTAGCGAAATGCAGCGAACCCAGATATTTACCTTGAATGATGGCGCTGGAACGCTTGCTGACGGTGGAACTCAGTTGCAGAGCATTGCGCAGTTTTATGACGCAAACGGTGTGTTTGTTCTTGATACACCTCAGACTTTAAATGTTCATGGAAATACGAAAGACACGACAATAGTGTTAGACGGTCAGATGACTTTGGATAACCTTGCTGCAGATCTTCAGAATGCCTTTGTAAGTAATTCTGGTCTTTCGATAGATAGTTCAAGAACTGGAGTTGTAAATACTGTACAAAGCAAAATCGCTGGTGTTGGTGGTTACATTGAGATGGTTTCTGGATTTGTTGGAGACCAGGGAAGTATTAACTTTGCTTCTGATCAGAGAGTTATGGACGCCCTTGGAATTTCTACCCAGCGTGAAGCGGTTAACAGCCAGGTTGAAGTTGTTGCTAGAGATGGATTTGGAAACAGCCGAACCGTTAGAACAGAAGGTCAGACTGCATTGGGACTGCTTAACGGTATCGATGTGAAGTTTGACTCTCAATCTGCTCAGATTGCAGGAACTAAAGGCTTGGAAGAAGGAATCAAATTCACTTCAGATCAGACTTTCAAGATTTCAGTAGGTGGCGCAACTTTAAGTGTGGCTATTAGCGCTGATACTACGAATGGCTGGACAATGGAAGGAATTGCTCGTGCTATCAATGCAGAAGTTGACAACCAGATTGGTGCTGAGCCTGGATTAACAGGATTTGACGCCAGCGTTGTGGATGGTGAGATTCGATTGTCTTACCAGAAGCCTGCTTCTGCAGCTGTTGGTATTGGGAACAGCATAAAAATAATCAGTGCAACGACCAGTGCAGCTTCAATCGGATTTATTGACGGTTCATACAGTGGATTTGTTGATGGAGATAAGAATCAAAATGAAGTTGTTTGGGGCTTCAGTCGCTATATAAACACTGCATCCTATGGCTTTGGTGATGCTCTTGCGGTCACAATGGACATTTCCGATGGAATTGGAACAGAGACTATCACTGTGTTTAGTTCTCTAGGGGTTGCCAGGTCTACGGTTTCAGATATGATTCTTTTCACTAACTTTCAGGCTGATGTAAATAGGCTTCTTGATGCAGCAACTGTTGCAATCAGGGTTGATCAGGTTGGCGGTTCTATGGCTTTCACATCATTGAAAGTTGGAACTGAGAACATGGATAATGCCAAAAACATTACCAGTATGGTTACTTTGACTTCCTTTACTAACAACACGTCATCAATGTTTGCAGATCGTTTTGGATTGTCTGCCGGAACATCAAAGGGAAGTGGAGATACTAACTTCAAGATGCATGTGGTTGATCGCCAGGCTCAGTTCCAGATTGGTGCTGATCAGGGACAAACCATGAAGGTTAACATTGCTAATATGGGCGCTGAAGCTCTTGGAGTAGACAATCTTGATCTGACAAGTATTTCTGGCGCAAATGATGCGATGGGTAAGCTAAACAAAGCAATTGATTCAGTTTCAAGCGAACGATCTAAACTTGGTGCCTATCAGAACAGGCTTGAGTATGCAATCAATAACCTTAGAAATACCCATAGTAATCTGACTGCTTCTGAATCCAGAATCAGAGATGCTGATATTGCAATGGAAATGATTGAATTCACCAGAAATCAGATTGTTCAGCAGTCTGGTACTGCAATGCTGGCTCAAGCAAATATGGTTCCACAAGGTGTGTTACAGCTATTAGGCTAATAGAAAACTTCCCTGGGCAAACTTGTATGTCTGCCCGGGGATGTTTCTCATAAATAATTGTGAGAGGCAATCTATTTTGAAGGAAGAAAGGAGGGTTATCTTATCTATCAACGCATGGAAGCGTTAAAAATAACTTTAAGATTCATGGAGGAATCGAGATGGCTTTAAGAATTAATCAAAACGCGCTGTCAGTTAGTACATACGGCACGCTTGCAAAAACATCTTCAAGGCTTGAGAAGTCAATTCAAAAGCTTAGTTCTGGATTAAGAATTAATACCGCTGCGGATGATGCAGCTGGATTGGCAATCAGTGAAAAGATGCGTCGCCAGATTAGAGGGTTGAATCGTGCTGTTTTAAATGCCCAGGATGGCATTTCAATGATTCAAACCGCTGAAGGCGCTTTGAATGAGACTCACAGCATTCTGCAAAGAATGAGAGAACTGGCAACTCAGTCATCTAATGACACACTGACTAGTAACGATAGACTAGAGATTCAAAAAGAAGTAAACCAGCTTCGAGATGAGATAAATCGAATTTCGACAAGCACCGAATTCAATACCAAGAGATTGTTGGATGGAAGTCAGACTGCGCTGATTAGTGCCAGCTCTGATTCAGTAAAAGGTATTGTTGCGGGTGCTATTTCTGGAACTGCCTCTGATTATGATGTAAGTATTGCACTACTTGCTGGTGGGGTTAGCGAAATGAAGCGAACCCAGATTTTCACCTTGAATGATGGTGCAGGAACTCTTGCTGATGGTGGAACTCAGTTGCAGAGCATTGCCCAGTTCTACGATGCTAACGGCGTGTTTGTTCTTGATACACCCCAGACCTTAACAGTGCATGGAAATACTAAAGACACGACGGTCGTATTAGACGGTCAGATGACCCTGGATAACCTTGCTGCAGATCTTCAAAATGCTTTTGTAAGTAATTCTGGTCTTTCCATAGATAGTTCAAGAACTGGAGTTGTAAACACCGTACAGAGCAAAATTGCTGGGGTTGGCGGATACATTGAGATGGTTTCCGGATTTGTTGGAGACCAGGGAAGCATTACCTTCGCTTCTGATCAGAGAGTTATGGATGCTCTTGGAATTTCTACTCAACGCGAAGCTGTTAACAGCCAGGTTGAAGTCGTTGCGAGAGACGGATTTGGAAACAGCCGAACTGTTAGAACAGAAGGCCAGACTGCTCTAGGTCTACTTAACGGAATCGATGTGAAATTTGACTCTCAATCCGCCCAAATTGCAGGCACAAAAGGTTTGGAAGAAGGAATTAAATTCACTTCAGATCAGACTTTCAAGATTTCAGTAGGTGGCGCAACTTTAAGTGTCGCTATTAGTGCTGATACTACGAACGGCTGGACAATGGAAGGAATTGCTCGCGCTATCAATGCGGAAGTTGACAACCAGATTGGTGCTGAGCCTGGTTTGACAGGTTTTGACGCTAGCGTTGTGGATGGCGAGATTAGATTGTCTTACCAAAAACCTGCTTCAGCTGGAGTGAGCATTGGTAATACAATTAAAATAATCAGCGCAACGACCAGTGCGGCTTCAATCGGATTTATTGACGGTTCCTATAGTGGCTTTGTTGATGGTGATAAAAATCAAAACGAAGTGGTGTGGGGATTCAGTCGTTTCATTAATACCGGCTCGTATGGCTTTGGCGATGGTATTGCTGTAACTATGGATATCTCTGATGGGCTTGGCACAGAAACCATTACTGTGTTCAGTTCCCTTGGTATAGCTAGATCTACTGTTTCTGATATGATTCTTTTCACTAACTTTCAGGCAGATGTAAACAGACTGCTTGATGCCGCTACAGTTGCTATTAGAGTAGACCAGGTTGGTGGTTCACTGGCTTTCACTTCGTTGAAGGTTGGAACTGAAAATATGGATAATGCCGCAAATGTTACAAGTCTGGTTACTTTAACTGCTTTTACAAATCTTACAGATTCAATGTTTGCCGATAGGTTTGGTTTGTCAGCGGGCACATCAAAAGGTAGTGGTGATACCAACTTCAAAATGCATGTAGTTGATCGACAGGCTCAATTTCAGATTGGTGCAGATCAGGGACAGACGATGAAGGTTAATATTGCGAATATGAGCGCTGAAGCTCTTGGCGTTGATAATCTTGATCTAACAAATATTACCGGAGCTAATGAAGCTATGGGGCGCTTGAATAAAGCTATAGATCTTGTTTCTTCAGAGAGATCGAAGCTTGGCGCTTACCAGAACCGTCTTGAATACTCAATCAATAACCTGCGCAATACTCACAGTAACTTAACTGCTTCTGAGTCCAGAATTCGTGATGCAGATATTGCCATGGAAATGATTGAATTCACTAGAAATCAAATAGTTCAGCAGTCTGGAACAGCTATGCTGTCACAGGCAAATCTGATTCCTCAGAGCGTGCTACAACTCTTGGGATAGTAAAAAAATAACCTCACTGTAAGGCGAGCCTGTTATGGCTCGCCTTACAGAGGTTTATTTCTCAGGTAATTTTGTTCCTGGGATAATCAAGCTGAAAAGCCAGAATTTAGGAAATGTTAGACAACTGAATCGTTCTTAGTGCAACGAATTCTCGCTGAATTCTTTGCCAGCGCCTGCTTATGGTTGTTTGTTCAACCAGTTTCAGGTGTTGTATTCGACAACTGAATCGTTCTTAGTGCAACGAATTCTCACTGAATTCTTTGCCAGCGCCTGATTGTGATTGCTTGTTCAACCAGCTTCAGGTGCTGTATTCGACAACTGAATCGTTCTTAGTGCAACGAATTCTCGCTGAATTCTTTGCCGGAGCCTGCTTATGGTTGTTTGTTCGACCAGCTTCAGGTGCTGTATTCGACAACTGAATCGTTAACTTGGAAAGCTTGAATTTCCAGGTTTTATTGCTGGATTTAGCTTTTTGCAAAGGAGGTTTATTTAAGGCGAAACGCAGGGAAGCGTTTCAAATAGCTTAGGATTCGCATGCGCTGGGCATGCCAATTGATTCATGGAGGAATCAATATGTCTTTACGTATTAATCAAAATGTTCTGTCTGTACAAACATACGGAAGTATTTCAAAAACTTCCTCTCGGCTTGAGAAGTCAATTCAAAAGCTGAGTTCGGGTTTGCGCATAAATACAGCTGCGGATGATGCAGCTGGCTTGTCAATTAGCGAAAAAATGCGTAGACAGATAAGAGGTCTGGATCGAGCTGTGTTAAATGCTCAAGATGGCATTTCAATGGTTCAGACTGCTGAAGGGGCTCTAAATGAGACTCACAGCATTCTTCAGAGAATGCGTGAGCTTGCTACTCAATCAGCAAACGATACCCTGACAAGCAATGATCGCCTCGAAATTCAAAAAGAGGTTAATCAGCTACGCGATGAAATAAATCGCATATCAACCAGTACCGAATTCAACACCAAGCGTCTGCTTGATGGAAGTCAAACAGCTCTGATAAGTGCTAGTTCAGACTCTGTGCTTGGGGTTGTTACTGGTGGAATTAAAGGGTTGAGCTCTGATTATGATGTTAGTATGGCCGTATTATCAGGTGGAGTTAGCCAATTATCACGTTCTCAGATTTTTACTCTAAATGATGGTTCAGGCAAACTCGCTGACGGTGGAACCCAACTCCAAAGTATTGCACAGTTCTATGACGCAAATGGCGTTTTTATTCTAGATACTCCGCAAACAATTAACCTTCATGGAAATGGAAATGATGCCAAGGTTGTTTTAGATGGTCAAATGACTCTGGATAATCTGGCTGCGGATCTTCAGAATTCCCTGGTTAGTAATTCGGGGCTATCTATTGATAGTTCCAGGAGCGCCGTAGTTAACACTTTGCAAACAAAAATCGCTGGAATGGGTGGATACATAGAGCTTGTTTCAGGGTTTGTTGGAGATCAGGGTGCATTCTCTTTTGCTTCTGATCAAAAAGTTATTGATGCTCTTGGATTATCAGTGCAAAGAGAAGCTGTAAATAGTCAGGTTGAAGTCTATGCCAAAGACGCTTTTGGTAACTCAAAAACAGTTAGAACTGATGGTTCAACGGCAACTGGACTGTTGAATGGGGTTGATTTAGCCTTTAACTCTCAATCGGCTCAGGTTGCAGGTACTAAAGGCCTGGAGCTTGGATTGGCGCTTACAGGCAATTTAACTTTCTCTGTTTCTGTTGCGGATAGCAATTTTGCTGCAGTTGTTCTTGGAGCAGGTGGGCAAAACTGGACAATGGGAGGCATTGCAAGGTCAATAAATCAGCAGATTGAGGGTGCTCTTGGCGGTAGTCCAGGTTTAAAAGGATTATCTGCTTCTGTGGTTGACGGCGAAATTCGATTGACATATGAAAAGCCTGCTTCAGCATCAGCTACTGTTGGAAACACTATTAAAATAGTAAATGCCACAACAAATGCAGCCCCAATCGGACTTGTTGATGGTACCTATAGTGGATTTGTTGATGGAAAGAAGAATCTTGATCAGGCAAAATGGGGGTTCAGCAATTTCATTTCAACTATCACTTATGGAATTGATGACCTTACTGTAGTTCATATCTCTGTCTCAGATGGAATAAATAGCACTGAAATTGATTTTCTAACTTCCAATGCAACTGCATTTGCAACTTCGCCGGATATGGTTGTGTTTACTGAATTTCAGGCAATTGCCAATAAGGCTTTGGAAAATGCCAGCGTAGCCGTGAGGGTTGACCAGGTTGGCGGAGCAATGGCGTTTACCTCATTAAGAGTTGGATCAGAAAACACTAATACTGCAACCATCACGAGTATGGTCGCTATAGTATTTTCTGGTACAAATACTCTGTTTGGAGACCGTTTTGGCTTGTCTGAAGGCACTTCTAAGGGTAGTGGCGATACAAATTTCAAGCTACATATTGTGGATCGCCAATCCCAGTTCCAGATTGGTGCTGATCAGGGCCAGACAATGAGTATTAATATTGCCAATATGGGTGCAAAAGCTCTGGGGGTTGAGAACCTTGACTTGACAAGTGTTGATGGCGCTAATGAGGCGATGGGAAAACTCAATAATGCTATCGATCGAGTTTCATCGGAGCGATCCAAGCTTGGTTCTTATAATAACAGGCTTGAATACTCAATAAATAATCTAAGAAACACTTATAGCAATCTAACAGCTTCAGAATCAAGAATTCGCGATGCAGATATTGCCATGGAAATGATTGAATTCACGCGTAATCAGATTGTGCAGCAATCTGGAACAGCAATGTTGGCTCAGGCTAACTCTCTTCCACAAGGAGTTCTGCAGCTTTTGAAGTGATTTGTATGAAAACTTTATGTAAAAAAAGCAAATTCTCTTTCTCTGAAACAGGTTTCAGAGAAAGAGCTCTTGCGCGAAAAGTCTTTGAGGAGGTGATGTGGATCTTTTGAGAGCAGGTTAACCACCCAGGGATGGGTGAAAAAAAGAATTGATTCATGGAGGAATCGAAAATGTCTTTAAGTATTAATCAAAACGTGTTGTCGGTAAACACCTATGGCACAATTGCAAAAAACAGTTCAAGATTGGAAAAGTCTATTCAAAAGCTAAGCTCTGGGTTGCGTATTAATAGCGCAGCTGATGATGCAGCTGGTCTTGCTATCAGCGAAAAGATGAGGCGACAGGTGCGTGGCTTAAACAGGGCTGTTCTAAATGCCCAGGACGGCATTTCGATGGTGCAGACCGCAGAGGGGGCGTTGAATGAAACTCATAGTATTCTGCAAAGAATGCGCGAGCTTGCAAGCCAATCGGCAAACGATACCTTAACCAGTAATGACCGGCTTGAGATTCAGAAGGAAGTGAACCAACTTCGCGATGAAATAAATCGTATTTCAACAAGCACTGAATTTAATACCAAACGCCTTCTTGATGGGAGCCAGACAGCACTAATTAGCGCAAGCTCTGATTCCGTGGAGGGTGTTGTTGCAGGATCAATTTCAGGTATAGGTACAGATTATGATGTCAGCATTGCTTTGCTTGCCGGCGGAGTTAGTCAGATGCACCGTTCTCAGATATTTACTCTCAATGATGGTTCTGGCAAGCTGGCTGATGGTGGCACTCAATTGCAAAGCATCGCGCAGTTTTATGATGCGAATGGCGTGTTTGTTCTGGATACTCCCCAATCGTTAAATCTTCATGGGAATGGGGATGACTCTCAGGTTATTCTTGATGGCCAGATGACATTAGACAATCTGGCAGCAGACTTGCAGAATGCCTTGGTGAGTAAGTCTGGGCTAGCAATTGATAGCTCAAGAAGTGCAGTAATTAACACAGTTCAATCAAAAGTTGCTGGGGTTGGTGGTTATCTTGAACTGGTTTCTGGGTTTGTAGGCGATCTAGGTGAATTTTCTTTTGCTTCGGACCAGAAGGTAATGGATGCTCTTGGATTTTCAGTTCAGAGAGAGGCCGTGAATAGTCAGGTTGAAGTCATGGCCAAAGATGGATTTGGAAACACCAGAACAGTTAGAACTGATGGTTCAACAGCCAAAGGTCTTCTGAATGGAATTGATGTGAATTTCACTTCTCAGTCGGCACAAATTGCTGGCACTAAAGGTCTGGAGCTTGGTTTAAAAGTATCAACTGCGCAGACTTTTTCCATCTCCGCAGGGGGAGGAACCGTTGACGTAACTATTGTCACCGGCGGCTGGACTATGGGTGGAATTGCGACTTCCATTAATAGACAGATTGAAGCTGAAATTAACAATGGTGAAACGCTGCAGGGCCTTTCAGCCAGTGTTGTTGATGGGGAGATAAGAATTGCCTATGAAAAGCCAGCGTCTGCAGCTGTAACAATTGGAAGCAGCTTGAAATTGGTAAACGCAACAGGCAATGCTGACCTGCTTGGTTTTGTTGATGGTGAATTTAGTGGTTTTGTTGATGCTAAAAAAGATCAAACCTACGCCAGATGGGGATTTAGTAGTAATGTTTCTACGGCTTCCTATGGGCTTACTGACGGAGACGCTGTAACAATTGATGTTTCAGATGGTCAGCAAAATTTCACTATTACAATCATGACTGCTCATGGAATAACTAGTGGATCAACCGCAGATATGGTTCTATTTACTGATTTCCAGGCCAGTGTAAATGACTTGTTAGATACCAATAATGTTGAAGTTCGGCTGGATCAGGTTGGCGGAGCAATGGCCTTTACAGCTCTAAGAGTTGGTAAAGAAAACATGGACAATGCTGCAAATATAACCAGCATGGTAACTCTGAATAACTTTGCAGCTAATTCCAGTTCAATGCTTCAAGAAGAGTTCGGATTATCTGCGGGAACCTCCAAAGGAAGTGGTGATACAAACTTTAAAATGCATGTTGTGGATCGCCAGGCCCAGTTCCAGATCGGAGCCGATCAGGGGCAAACGATGAAAATCAATATTGCCAATATGGGAGCTAAGGCTCTTGGAGTAGACAATCTGGATCTAACCAATGTTGATGGCGCAAACGCAGCTATGAGCAAACTTAATACCGCCATTGACAGGGTTTCGTCTGAGAGATCAAAGCTTGGTTCCTACAATAACCGTCTCGAATACTCAATAAACAATCTACGCAATACCTATAGCAATCTGACAGCATCTGAATCCAGAATTCGTGATGCTGATATTGCCATAGAAATGATTGAATTTACCAGGAATCAGATTGTTCAACAATCGGGTACAGCAATGCTGGCTCAAGCCAATATGGTCCCACAAGGAGTATTGCAGCTTCTTAAGTAAATTAAATTAGTGGATCAGATAAGATCCTTTTGGTAGTTAACCTGATTTCCGGCGCCATTTGGCGCCAGGGATCCGGGTAGTTTTGAATTTACATTCAGGGGGGTGATACCAGCGTTTTTTGGGGTTCTTAAAAATTTAGTACCCAGGGATGGGTAAAAAAAAATGTATTGATTCATGGAGGAATCGAATATGTCTCTAACTATTAATCAGAATGTGCTGTCAGTAAATACCTACAGCACTATCGCAAAAAACAGTTCCAGGCTTGAGAAATCAATTCAAAAGCTAAGTTCTGGATTGCGAATCAATTCAGCTGCAGATGATGCCGCTGGACTGGCGATAAGTGAAAAGATGCGTCGTCAGGTCAGAGGATTGAATCGGGCAACTTTGAATGCGCAAGATGGAATTTCAATGATTCAGACTGCTGAGGGGGCTCTAAACGAGTCTCATAGCATTCTTCAGAGGATGAGAGAGCTCGCCAGCCAATCGGCAAATGATACTCTTACAAGCAACGATCGACTGGAAATACAGAAGGAAGTTGTTCAGTTAAGAGATGAACTGAATCGTATCGCATCAGGTACCGAATTCAATACAAAGCGGCTACTTGATGGCAGTCAAACCGCGCTTGTTAGTGCCAGCTCTGATTCCGTATCTGGAATCGTTAATGGTGCAATCTCAGGTGGAAGCGGAGATTACGATGTAAGCATAGCTCTTTTAACCGGCGGAATTAGCCAGATGCACAGAAGTCAGATATTCAATTTGAATGATGGCTCTGGAAAGCTTGCAGATGGCAGCACGCAGTTACAGAGTATTGCTCAATTCTATGATTCTAATGGAGTGTTTGTGTTGGACACTCCGCAAACGCTAACGGTAAATGGGAACACTTCGTCTGCAGAGATCGTCATGGATGGGCAAATGACCCTCGACAACCTCGCTGCTGATTTGCAAAATGCTTTGGTTAGTAATTCCGGTCTATCAATTGACAGCTCTAAAAGTGCTGTCGTTAATACCGTACAAACCAAAATCGCAGGAGTTGGTGGCTATCTGGAGCTTGTTTCAGGATTTGTGGGTGAGCAGGGTGAATTTTCATTTGCATCAGATCAAAAGGTTATGGATGCTTTGGGATTATCCGTTCAGCGTGAAGCCGTAAACAGCAGAGTTGAAGTTACCACCAAGGATGGATTTGGTAGCTCAAGGACGGTTAGAACTGAAGGCGCAACTGCGGTTGGATTATTGGATGGCATTGATGTTGGTTTTACTTCACAATCTGCTCAGATTGCTGGAACTCAAGGGCTTGAGCTGGGACTGAATATCACTGCTAACCAATCATTTTCAATTTCAGTTGCAAACACTTCCCTGAATATCACTGTTGCAAGAACTGCTGGTTTGGGATGGACAATGGAAGGCATTGCCAGATCAATTAACCAGCAAATTCAGACCGCAATCACTGGTGGTAATGGAAGACTTAAAGGTGCTTCTGCCAGCATAGTTGACGGTGAATTGAGAATGTCTTATGAAAAGCCAGCATCCGCAACGGCTACAATAGGAAATACAATTGTACTGGCTAATGCTTCTGCTACTGCAGCAACTCTTGGACTTGTTAACGGAACCTATAGTGGTTTTGTTGATGGCAAAAAGAGCCAGGATCACACGGAGTGGGGGTTCAGCAGAAACATTTCAACTGTTACCTACGGAATCGCAGATGCAACTTCCATTAATATCGTGGTTTCTGATGGAGTCAAAAATGCCACAATTACAGTTATGAGTTCTTTAAGAACTTCAAATGGAACGGTTGCAGACATGATCCTGTTTACAACTTTCCAGGCAAATACTAATGCAGCATTAGAGAACCAGTCTGTTCAGATACGTGTTGATCAGGTTGGAGGAGCTATGGCTTACACTTCTAAGCTTGTTGGAACCTTGAATCGAAGCAATACTGCTAACTATACAAGCATGGTTTCATTAGCCTTAAATGGGCGTGACACCATGTTTATGGACAGGTTCGGTCTTGATGATGGGACTTCCAAGGGAAGTGGGGATACCAACTTTAAGTTGCATATTGTAGACCGCCAGGCTCAGTTCCAGATTGGAGCTGATCAAGGTCAAACAATGAAGATCAATATTGCTAATATGTCCGCTGCTGCGCTCGGAGTGGATAATCTTGATTTAACCAATGTGTCTGGAGCTAACGACGCTATGGGGAAATTGAACAAAGCAATAGACATGGTCTCTTCCGAGCGTTCAAAACTTGGTTCTTATCAGAACCGACTTGAGTATGCAATTAATAATATCAGGAATACTTACAGTAACCTGACAGCTTCTGAATCTCGAATTCGAGATGCAGATATTGCTATGGAAATGATTGAATTCACCAGGAATCAGATTATTCAACAGTCCGGCACTGCCATGCTGGCTCAGTCTAATGCTGTTCCTCAGGGTGTACTTCAATTGTTGAAATAGATGTAAGAACCCAAAAAATGTCTGGAATCTAAATTTAGGAGGTTTAATCAGCGGAAAGGTAAATGGGGTTCTGTACTATTAGAATTACGCAGGGATGCGTAGAAAAAAATCGTTGATTCATGGAGGAATCAAAAATGTCTCTAAGGATAAATCAGAATGTTCTATCTCTGAGAACCTACGGGACATTGTCGGCAACATCTAACAAACTGGAAAAATCAATAGGAAAGCTCAGCACCGGCTTGCGCATTAATAGCGCTTCAGACGATGCGGCTGGCCTGGCGATCAGTGAAAAAATGCGTCGACAAATCCGTGGGCTGTCCCGGGCAACACTGAATGCCCAGGATGGGATTTCTATGTTACAGACTGCAGAGGGAGCACTGAATGAATCTGCAAGTATTCTGCAGCGAATGCGGGAACTTGCAAGTCAGTCAGCAAATGACACCCTGACAAGTAACGACAGACTAGAAATTCAGAAAGAAGTGGTTCAGCTTCGGGATGAACTGGATAGAATTTCCAGTAGTACGGAGTTTAATACCAAAAGACTTCTGGATGGTAGTCAAACAGCGTTGGTAAGTGCCAGCTCAGATGCAGTCAAAGGGGTTGTGGCAGGCGGAGTAGAGGGAACAGGTGACTATCAGGTCAGCATGGCCCTCTTGACTGGCGGTATAAGCCAGATGAGCCGTAGCCAAATCTTTACTCTGAATGATGGTTCTGGCAAGCTTGCAGATGGGAGCACTCAGCTGCAAAGTATTGCTCAGTTCTATGATTCAAATGGAGTATTTGCACTAAACAATCCGCAAACTCTTACTATTACAGGCAATAGCCGTGAGACCTCAGTTACTCTGGATGGTCAGATGACTTTGGATAATCTTGCAGGTGATATACAGAACGCTCTGGTAAGCGATTCTGGCCTGGGAATTGAGAGTTCCAGGACTGCTGCTGTAAATACCGTGCAGACAAAGGTTGCTGGAGTTGGTGGTTATCTTGAGTTAACCTCTGGCTTCATCGGCGATCAAGGAAGATTTTCTTTTGCTTCAGATCAAACGATCGTGGACGCATTAGGGTTTTCTGTACAGCGAGAGGCGGTAAATAGCAGAATCGATATTTCTGCAAAAGATGCCTTTGGCAACACAAATGCCGCTAGAATCGAAGGCGGAACAGCTACAAATCTTCTCGATGGAATTGATGTTCAATTTTCTTCTCAATCTGGTCAGATTGCTGGAAGTAAGGGAATGGAGCAGGGGCTCAGGTTTACGTCAAACCAAACCTTTATCATCTCGGCAGGTGAAGCTTCTGTTAGAATTACTCTTACTTACAGCGCTACTCATGGCTTTACGATGGAAGGAATTGCTCGTTCAATTAATGCTCAGATTGATGCTGGTCCTGCAAAGTTAAAAGGTACTAGTGCTAGCGTTGTTGACGGTGAAATTAGGATTGCTTATAGTAAACCTTCAACCGCAGCTGCTTCAATCGCCAGCACTATCAGCATTGTGAGTGCTGCGACTTCCGCAGCGTCTATTGGCTTCGTAGATGGAACCTATAGTGGTTTTGTTGATGGAAAGAAAGATGTCAATGACGTTAAATGGGGGTTCAGTAGATATGCTGCTAGTGGCTCATACGGGTTCGCTGCTGGAGCGGTCAGCTTTACGCTGACCGATGGAACTAAAAATGCTTCGATTACCATTATGACTACCATTGATACCGGTAGTCAGACAGTGGCAGATATGGTTGTCTTTACGACCATTCAAGCAAGTGTAAATAGCTTAATGGAGACCAACTCTGTTTCAATTCGTTTGGATCAGGTCGGGAATTCACTGGCATTTACATCTTTGCGAGTTGGAACGTTGAATCGAAGCAATACAAGTAATCTTTCCAGCGTTGTAACCATAAATAATCTCGCAGCAAGTACAGACACTCTATTGCTTGGTAAGCTGGGATTATCATCAGGCACATCCAAAGGTAGTGGCGACACTAACTTTAATATGCATGTGATTGATAATCAGGCGCAGTTCCAGGTTGGCGCAGACCAGGGGCAGACCATGGGAATTAATATTTCCAACATGTCAGCCGCAGCCCTGGGAGTAGACAACTTGGATCTAACCAATGTTAAGGGTGCCAATGAAGCAATGGGGAAACTGAATAAGGCAATTGATTCTGTTTCGTCCGAAAGGGCGAAGCTTGGAGCTTACCAGAATCGTCTGGAATACTCTATCAATAACCTTAGAAACACAAACAGCAACCTCATGTCAGCCGAATCAAGAATCAGAGATACAGATATAGCACTTGAAATGATCGAATTCACTAAATTGCAAATTGGTTCGCAAGCGGGAACAGCGATGCTGGCTCAGGCCAACATGATTCCTCAGGGAGTCCTGGAGTTACTGGGAAGCTAGTTTTTTCTGCTGAAAAAATTTGGGCCGCCTCTTTTTGAGGCGGCCCTTTTTCATTTTCAGAAACAGATAGAATTCAAACTTTAAAAATGTAGTTTTGACGACTTGGACAATTCATGATTTCACCAGATAGAGAGAGTGTTTTGTGTTTAAAGGTTTTTATCAATTTTAATCCGCTGGATTCAGCCAGCTTTATAAAGTTGGCTGGAGATGAGAAATAGTGCTTCTTGGGGAAAACAATAAGTGGTTCGTCGCTGAAAAATGCTCGCATCACCTGTTTTGTCCTTTTCACAAATTCTTCAGATCCCTGATTTTTCAATACCCATAACAGCCAACGGATAATGGAATTTCCATAGTTGCGGCTTTTAAATTCATTTTTTCGTGGAATCTCCCCAATAAAAATTATGGAATTTTTTCGGGATACTCTATTTATTTCAGCCAGAGCATGAAGGATTTCATTTTCGTTAAAAAAAAGCATAACTCCATTGCAAACTATTTTATTAAAAGACTGGGTGGGAAAATCCAATTTTTGAGCGATTCCCGATTGAATTTGAATATTTTGTACATCTGCAAATACATTTCTAACTCTTTTTACCTCTTCAATGGTAGGTAAGATTCCTATTCCAGATTGAATTACAGAGGCCGCCTGCAATAATAAAGTTCCGTCACCGCAGCCAATATCAAGTAATGCGTCAGAACAATTTAAATCAATTTCATTGAGTATGTTTTTGCTTATAAAGCTGGTTAAATCTTTTCGATTTGTTCTGCCAGAAAGTTCATTTAAATCTTTTGATTTGGCTCTAAGTCTATATTCTTCAATTCTTGAGTCTATTTTTATAATGGGCATTTGTATTGACTTTATTTTAGTTAATAATTTGAAACCATACTATGTTTTGGCAATCAGAGAAGCAAGAGAAATGGTAAATTTCCACCAATTTTCCTGTTGGTTAATATTGTGAAAGACGTCACAACGATAAAAAAAAGAAAAAAATGAAAATAAAGCGAATAAAAATTCAACAATGTGCCGTTAATAGATGGTGCAGAATACTTTCGTTATTTTGCTTATTAATCTGGGGGTGAAGTGCCGAGCAGATTTAACCTACAACTAAATCGTTGAAGGATGCTTGTCAGCAATTTTGCGCAAGGAAGCGCAATAACACAGATTCATGGAGGAATCATTATGTCGCTACGTATCAATCATAATGTTCCGGCACTTCGCGCCCATAGCGATTTAGTCGGAGTATCAGGAAAAGTTGAAAAGTCAGTAGAACGCATCAGTTCTGGCTTAAGAATTAACAGAGCTGCGGATGACGCAGCTGGTCTCACAATAAGCGAAAAGCTTAGACGGCAGGTTCGTGGTCTGGGAAGGGCTACGATGAACGCGCAGGACGGGGTTTCAATGATCCAGTCTGCAGAGGGTTCACTTAACGAGACACACAGTATCCTTCATCGAATGCGAGAACTCGCTATTCAGTCTTCTAACGACACTTTTACGAGCATGGATCGGTTAGAGATTCAAAAAGAAGTCAACCAACTCAGGGATGACCTCAATCGAATCGCTTTTAATACCGAATTCAACACGAAAAAGCTGCTTGATGGAAGTCAGTCTGCGGTTATTAGCACAAGTTCCCATGCAGCACGCGGTTTGGTGACTGGTAATTCGTCTACCGGTGGAGACTATTCCGTAAGTATTGGCCTGCTCAGGGGAGGAGTTTCACAACTTCAAAGAAGTCAGATTTACACTTTGAAGGATGCGACATCAACTCTTGCAACTGGCAGCACTTTGCTGGTTAGTATCGCTCAGTTCTATGATGCTAATGGGGTGTTTGTTCTTGATGAACCACAGGTCCTGACAATAAATGGAAACACTAAAACCACTGAAACGGTTTTGGATGCTCAAATGACGCTTGATAATCTGGCGTCTACCATTCAAGCAGCGGTTCTAGGCTCAGAAGAAGGGCTCGAAATGAATAATTCTTTCGCAAGAGTTATTCAAACTTCGCAGACCATGACTTCTGGGTTGGGTGGATATGTTGAAATCGTATCAGGTATCGTTGGTGAGGAAGGCCGCATTAACTTTGCGGGCGACCAATCCCTGATTGATAGTCTTGGTTTCGCAACCACTCGGGCTGCCAAAAATAACTTTGTCGAAGTTAATTTGACTACCGAGGATGGCACTGTCCGTACAATTCAAACTGAAACAGACAGGGCTGTGGGACTATTGCATGGAATTGATATTCAGTTTGACTCTCAAACAGCTCAAATTGCAGGAACGCAAGGACTTGAGCAGGGGTTGTATTTCTCCGGCAGCGACAGTTTTACTGTTAGTGCCGGTGGGGAGAGTATGACAATTGTGATTGGCTCAGGGTACAGAACCATGGAAGGTATAGCCAGGAGCATTAACGCTCAGGCAGCATTACCAACCGTAAATCCTGGCACTTTAACAGGTTTGACCGCAGCTGTAGTCGATGGAGAAATTAGACTCGAATATAGTAGACCTGCAAGTGTGGCAGCATCTTTGTCAGCAGGGATAAATATATATAATGCCTCAAATTGTACAACGCTGGGATTTAATAACGGAAACTATAGTGGTTTCGTAGACGGCAGAAAGAACGAAAGTGCAATGGTTTGGGGATTTACTAAATACAGACCAGATGTGGCTTCAGGAGAAATTACTGCTATAGAAATCGGTGATGGAGTGGCAACTATGGTTCTGAATATCTGCACTGCAATTGGAACAGCTCCAGGATCAGTTTCATTGGCTGATATGGTTAATTTTGAGAAGTTTCAGGCTACTGTAAACGATAGACTTATGCAGGCTACTGTTGCTGTGCGATTGGATCAAATTGATGGCGCTTTTGCTTTCACTTCTACGAGAGTCGGCGGAGAGCACGTTAGCGATACTGTTGTTCACTCGAGTATTGTTTCAATTAGACCAATAACTGTTACTGGAGCACTGGTTTCAGCGACTGAAAGTTTGTTGAGATATTTTGGAATGGACTCTGGAACAAGGGCCGGATTCGGGGATACAAACTTCAGGATCCATGTTAAAGGAAACGAAACTCAGTATCACATTGGCGCAAACCAGGCAGAAGTTATGAAAGTATCTATGTCAGATATGTCAGCACGGGCACTGGGAGTTGATAACCTTGATATGACAAGCTTTGAAGGAGCTCAAACTGCAATTGGCAAGCTCAATAAAGCTATAGATAAAGTTTCCGCAGAAAGGTCTAAGTTAGGCGCTTATCAAAATAGACTTGAACACGCAATAAACAATCTTCGCCAGATGAGATTTAACGCTATGGCTTCAGAATCACGCATTCGGGATACAGACATTGCTCAGGAAATGATTGAATTCACCAGTAAGCAGGTAATGCAACAGTCAGCCAACGCAATGGTTGCTCAAGCCAACACTCAATCACAAGGAATTCTTCAATTATTGCAATAATGAAAGGAAAAAAGAGATATTGAGTCTATTTATTTAAAAAATTAGATTTAAATCAAAAATATGGCAGGAAAATCGGCAAATTAGTTTTGAAATCGCGCAAACATAAACAGCCAATTATGACGATAGTTATAATAAGGATAGGGAAAACTGTATTTAAATGGAAAATTCCCTGCTCTGCAAGGACGCGGAGTTACCTTTGATTCAAGGAGGAATCATATGATTAGTTTATTTGGACGGTTTCAATATCCCGCTCAGGGAAGTGGAAAGAGTGAATTGCGCAGAAATGGTAATTCCTCTGTTTCTGGTGCCGACTTTTTTCAAACCCGGGACCAACAGGAAGCCGAATTAATACCTGTTTTGATAGAAGATGGGACTGCTTGTCTCTTTTCAGATACATTTGGCTCTATGGGTGATGCGTTAAATATTTCGCATCTGTCCATGGCGTCTATATAAAAGGGGCGTAAAAATGGAAATTAGTAACATTAGACCTGTAAATGATGCTAGTAACGTAACTCAGCCTGCTTCTTCTCCTGTAAAGCCTGCGCTTACTGAAGAACAGAAGGCTCAACTTGCGAAAGAAAGTGTTGAGAAAACACCAAAGGAAAAATTCTCTCAGAAAAAAGAGGAGAATGTAGACGAAGCTGTCGATAAATTAAATAAGGCTGCGCAGGTTTTTGACCGTTCTATTCGTTTTCAGGTTCATAAGAAAACAAATAGAACCATGGTTTCTGTTGTGGATACTACAACTGATAAGGTTATCAGACAGATTCCAAATGAAGAAGTTTTAAACCTTGTAGCCAAAATGGATGATTACATGGGTTTGATTTTCGATAAAAAAGCATAAAAAAACAAATAAGGTAAAAAGAGCAGTAGTGGTTGTTCTTTTTAAGGAGGCCTTATCATGACAAGTTCAATTGATAGAAACTGGGTAGGCGGTCTTTCATCGGGCCTGGATACTCAGGGTTTAATTGACAAAATGATTGAAGCTGAAAGCTTTCAGAAGTATTCTCTGGAAAGAAAGAGAACAACAATTTCTTATCAGAAAGATATGCTTCAGGAAGTGAATCTGAAACTTTTTGAACTTCAGAATAAGGCTACAGATTTAACATTCAGCAGAACGTTCAATTCAAAAAAGGTTGATGCAAGCAACTCAAGAATTGTAAATGCAACAGCCACAACCGGGGCAGAAATAGGCAGCTATACCGTTCATGTAAAGCAGCTTGCAACTTCTACAACTGTTTCATCAAAGGGAAAGCTGGCGGCACCTTTGGAGCAGGGTTATAACCTCAAAAGTACAGACAAGGTCGGTGGATCTTCCACTACGCTTAATGCATTGGGGATTACAGCCGGTGATTTGGAGATTGCAATCACTTCTGGAGGCTCTGGAACCTATAATATTAACACTTCTGCAACTGGTACCACTAAGATTTCTGATTTGATTAGTAACATTAACACCAGTATCAGTGCCAAGCCTGAACTTGCAGGGAAAATTAAGGCCACTTATGACGAAAAGAACAATCAGATTAAATTCAACCTGATTGATTCAACCATGAAGATGTCTGTTAAGGACGCTGGTGCTTCAACTATAATGAGCTCAATGTTTGAGGCTGATGGTCAGATTGATCTCACCAAAGATGTTCCTTCAATTGGCTCAGGTCTCAAAACTATAAGAAGCGGCTTAAATACAACTGTTGCTGATATGGGCTTTACACAGGGATTTTTCACTATAGAGAGAGTTGGAACCGGTGTTCCTCAGATTATTGATACCTCTGGTCTTGCTCCTGCAACAACTCTTGATGAAGCAATTGATTATTTGAATCATCAGATTGACACTAAAGGCATGCTTGTTAAGGGCGGTGTTCCAACTGGTAATCCAGCTGATAGATTGCTGGAATTTCGTTTTGATGAAGCTACCAGCAAGCTTGAACTTATCAATACTAACTCTGGTGATTCTGCAAGTTTCAATATGGCAGACGGCATGGGGAATATGACTTCTGTTGTATTTGGTGCCGCTTCAAAAACTGGTGTTCTTGATAAAGGTGAAAAGCTTAATCTTGAAACGTTTCCAACTGGCGTAACTGGTGGAACTTTTACTGTCGATGGTGTTCAGATTACTTTAAATAACCAGTCTGATGATTTGCAGGGCGTTCTCTCAAGAATAACTTCTATGACAAACATTAACGCCAGCTATGATTCTGCAACTGATTTAATAACTTTCACACGAAAAGACGGTTCTTCAACTCCAATCGGTGTTGGATCTTCTACCGATACAAGTAACTTTCTTTCGGTAACTGGAATGATAGCTGGGAATCAGGCCGCTGCCGCACAAGTAGAGAGCACAGCCAGTATTGGTAAAACCCTGGCTCAAGCAAATTCCAGTGATATGTTTACGGAATTTGGCGTTGCTCCTGGATCAATGAGAATTACTGTAAATGGCCAATCTACTGATGTTGCATACGATGGAACTGAAACCTTGAATCAGTTCCTGGATAAAATTAGCAAGATTGATGGAATTGACGAAGCTTATTACAATGCGTCTACTGGCAAAGTAAACATTACAACCACAGATAAAGGCCCAGATAAAACTCTCAAAATTGAAGATGTTGGTGCAGGAACATTAGCTGCATCGTTAAACATTGACCCGGCAGAACAGAGTGGAGCAAGCAATAGCGCTAATCTGGTAAGTGCAAGACCTATTTCTGATGTAAAAACAGCTACTCCTCTTGATAAAGCGGGATTTGCAAATCCTGTAACTTCTGGAAACTTTACTATTAACGGAGTTAATTTCCTAATTAATAGTACAACCTCAATGACGTTAGACTCAGTGATTAATGCTATTAACAGTAACGAAAATGTTGGTGTGAAAGCGCATTATGACCCTACCAATGGTAAGTTTGTTTTAACCTCAACGCAAACTGGGAATACTGCAATTGCTCTTGGATCTCCAACTGACTCCAGCAACTTTCTTTCAGCTATGGGGCTGGTTGGATCAACTCAAAACGTCGGGCAAAATGCAATTTTTAATATAGACGGCATTTATGGTGGAGCTGATCAGATAAGCCAGACAAACACTATTGATAACGTTGTAAATGGAGTAACGTTTGAAATTTTTAATACTACAGACGCTGCTGGCGAAGTAATCAATATTGAAGCTGATACCGAAGTTGCCAGAACCGCAATTGATGATTTTATTGAAGCATATAATGAAGTTACTCAGCTAGTTTATGACAAGCTGACTGAAGAACGAAACTGGGAGCTTACAGCTTTAACTGATAAAGAAATGTCTTCTTTGGGTGATTCAGATCTTCAGGCTTATGAATCTGCATTTAAAACTGGTCTGCTTTCTGGTGACTCGACATTAAGAAGTGTTCGTTCTCAGATGCGTGTGACAATGGCAGCTATTGTTCCTGGAATTGATTCAATTTTTGACAGTCTCTCTGATATGGGTATTACTACCGGTGTTGTTGGATCAAGCTATCAGGACACTCAGGTTGGTATATTAAAAATTACTGATGAAGAAAAACTTAACAAAGCTTTGTCAGAAAACCCTCAGCAAGTTTCAGATCTCTTTAACAAAGATGCAACAAGCACAAGCGGGATGGGTATTGCTAGAAGACTCAAGACTGTGCTAAATGAATTTACAAAATCCAATGGTTTACTTACTGGCAGAGTAGGTAGATCCGGGTCTGAATCTGGTAACAGTGAGTTTGATAAACAAATTCGTTTGATCAATGAGCAGATTGCTGATCAGAGCGAGAGACTTCAATCTCGTGAAGAAGCTTTGCTAAAGCAATTTTCTCAGTTGGAAAAATCAATGTCTGAATATCAAGCACAGTCTCAATCTTTCGCAAGCCAATTGGCCCAGTTGCAAGGCTAAAATCAAAAATTGAAAGGTGATACCTTGGAAATACTATTGAACAATAGTCCCTTGGAAGTTGAGGGACTTGACGAAGAAAGTCGGCTCTCAGAGTTGCTTTTAACTGTCGAAGAGTCATTAAAAGGAAGCGGTCTCACTATTATTGAGATCCAATTAGATGACAAAGTTCTTTCGCCCGATGAAATTCCGGAGCTTGAAGGGGTAAAAATCCTTGAGCATAAGAAAATCATGCTCTTTGCGGCGACAGCAAAAGAAATGATCCAGATGGGGGTTGGTGACGGAAACGAAGGCTTGTCCCATCTTGAGGAAATGGCAAACGATATTTCTGCTGATTTGCGAATTGGTAAAATCAAAGATGCCATGGATAAGTATATTTCCCTTGTAGACGGCATTGAATGGTTTTCAACCATGTTGAAAAATATTGAAGTTGCCTATGCAGCTGAGCTTGCCGAATCATCAATTGAACCTGAGCGCCAGGGACTTCTTGCTCGACTTGAAGAGCACATGGGGAGTATCCATAAGTCTCAGGAGGGCGAGGATTGGGTAGAAATGGCTGACATACTGGAGTATGAATTCCCTGAATTATTCGAAGACGGCAGAAGGCTTTTTGAAAAACTTTTAGAAAAATAGTAGGAACAGGAACTGGCTTTGGAATCAGAAATATTCAAAAAAAATCTGAAGGCTTTACAGCGCCATGTTGGTGCTTTTGGGCTTATAATGCAGATTCAAAAGATTTGGAAGAAAGAGCATTATCTGGTTGAACCAGGTAAGAAGCAGGCTCCAACTTTGTCTTATCTTTCTGAGGACGGAGCTAAAATAGCTTATCATAGCAGATACGATCCTGTTCAAGAAGCCAAAAAGCAGGCTGATTCATTGTATGATGGACAAACTCATGTTCTAGCTCTTGGCTTTGGACTGGGTTACCTTGCCGAAGAAATTAATTCCAGAATTGATAAAGTTGTTGGCGGCCCGCAGTTGTTCGTAGTTGAACCAGACCCTGGGATTTTTATGTCGGCCCTTCTGGCCAGGGATTTAACTGATCTATTGAATGACCACAAACTTGTTTTACTTGTAGGTATGAGTGCAGATCAAATTGGAGATTACTGGAATAGCAAGCTAGATTGGACTGTTCTGGAGAAATTGGCAATAATTGACCATCCACCTTCAATGAAGAGGTTTATGCCTTTCTTTGAACGAGTGGTAGAGAAGATTAGATACCTTTGCAACAGGTCAAAAGGCAATCTGGTAACTTTGATGCATGCGGGGTATGAGTTTCATACAAATAACTTTGCTAACCTTTCAAGCAGCTTTACTATTCCTGGAATTGCCCGTCTTTTTGGAAAATTTAAAGGTTGTCCTGTAATTATCGTGGCTGCCGGACCTTCTCTTGATAAAAACATGCATTTATTAAAAGAGATAAAGGGTCGGTTTCCTATCCTGGCTGTTGATACAGCCCTTAGGCAGCTTGTAGCAAATGGGGTAAAGCCTGATATAGTATGTGCAGCCGATCCATCATATGAAAATTCCCTTGATTTTGTGGGGGTTGAAAATGAGTTGGATGTTATTTTGGCGGTCGAGCCCATGACTCATCCAGATATTCTGGAATGTTTTAATGGCCCTAAGATGACCATGACTTTTGGTGGCGGTTTGTTTCAGATGATGAAAGATTATCGTGAGCCGGTGGGAAAACTCGCATGTTGGGGCTCTATCGCTACTACTGTTTTTGATTTCGCAAAGCAGCTGGGTTGTGACCCTTTGGTTTTTATTGGTCTTGATTTATCGTTTGCAGACGGAAGACTTCACGCAAAAGGTTCATACTCGGACGATATCTTTTTTGAAAAAGTCCATCCTTACACCTCGATTGAACAGGAAACGGTGGATTACATTAATACTCGCGGTGCCTATAAACTGGTAAAGAAAGATGGATCATTTCTGTTTACCGATCAAAATATGAAATTGTACAGGGATTGGTTTGAAGATCAGTTCAGGCAAACCAGTCAAAAGGTAATAAATGCTACCGAAGGCGGTGTTGTTGACAAGTATTGCGATTTAATGCCTCTTTCAGAGGTTATCAAGCGTTATTATGATTCTGGTGTGGATGTGAAAAAAATCCTTGATGAAGCGGTTAATGAACCAGTGAAAGCTGACATTGATGGCTTGATAAAAAAAATGCAGCAGATCAGGATGGTGCTGCGAAAACAGGAAAGTGAAGTTAAGAAGCAGGTTGGAGTAGCCCGGAGACTGGTAAATTCTTACAAAGATTTGATCGCAGACAGTTTATCGGGGCCGTCCAGAGCGGATTTTTTCGACCTGCTCAAAGTGCATGATGAAATTTGTGACAGTAAAGATTTGTTTCCATGGTTCTCTATTCATCAGGCAAAGTTTATGACCAGGCATACCATGGAAATTAACAGTTTAAAGGCTAATAAGCAATCTACTGTTGGGGCCTGGCTTGAAGAAATGGGAGAGTTCTTTAAGGCGATTACAAGATTTCATGAGTATCAAATTCCTTTATTAGAAGAGGCGATATCTTCTCTCAATAAGGCTGGCAAGCAAACAAAGAATAACTTATCGAGGGAGGTTGGGGCCGATGAATAACGCTTATAATCAAAATACGGCTTACCGAAAAACTCAAATTGAAACAGCAAGTCCTGAAGCGCTAATACTAATGCTTTATGATGGAGCTCTAAAATTCATGACACAGGCAGAAATAGCGTTTGAGGAGAATAATATTGAATTAATCAGTAATAAATTGTTGAGAATTCAAGCAATTTTTACCGAACTATTAACCTCTCTGGATAAGGATAAAGGCGGCGAAATTGCCGTTAATCTCGAACGTTTGTATGTGTTTTTCCTGGAGCAATTAGGAGAAGCCAACGTGAAAAAAGATCCTAAACCTATGCTGGACATCAAACCATTGGTGGTCGAGCTTAGAGATACTTGGGTTAAGGCGATGGAGAAAGCTGGTGTGAGTCAGCAGAAAGCTCCACCGCGGCCCAGATTAAATGTGGCTGTATAAACCTGGCAGGAGGTGATTGCTTTGTCTGGAGTAAGTGGCGTCAGTAGTGGAGCCGGTGCTGCCGATCTGATGAAAGTTCTGGAAGACGGCCAAAAAGCAGAAATGGACATGGCTAAGAAAATCATCAAGATCGCCAACGCTGCTCAGGTTTCTGAATCCGAGGCAACTGGTCTGGGACAAGCTCTTGATCTATATGCTTGAACCGGCTATTGCCAGTTTTTATGAGGCCCGCCAGAAATCCTGGTGGGCCTCTTCCTTTAAATTAATTTACTTCTTCTATTAAGTCTGCCTGGATTAGCTTGTCTATAATAGGATATAGAAGTTCCGGGGCGACGCCAATTTTCTCGGAAATGTCCAGTAAGCTATGATTTCCATCAGAATAGACAATGAAATTTCTAAGGTCCTTAACCTGAGCAAAAGTTGCATGTGTACTAATTGAAGGGTATAGCCCGCGCTTTCCAAGCTGCGGTTCACAAAGGCACTTAACTTTATATTTTTTATCAGCTTCGATTAGTTTAATAGCCTTTTTTAATACTTCCATGGACCCGGCAAGGCCTTCTGGAGAGATAAAATCCAGGTTATCATTGGACGTATGATACTCAGGAAACTGCGCATATTTGCTTCTCATTATTGAAACAACTGGCAGATCAACTCCTGGCGAACAATATTGCCGTTCATCGCTTCCACGTGTGAGAAAACTATATTTTTTATAATCAGGGAAGTGATTATTTAAAACCGTTTGGGCTACTCTATCAGCATAGGAATTACCAAGGCGGGATTCCAGATATGAATAAGTAAGATCATCTCCCATGCAGGATAAAACAAAGCCGGCGATGGTATTTTTTTTCATCTGATCAATGTTTTTACTTAAATAAGCAATTGCGCCAATTGTTTCGGGGATTAGAACAATTCGATAGGAAAATCTTCTGTCCAGTTTTTTTATCCATCTAGCTAGTGCAATCGCAATTGTTGGACCACTCAATTCATCGTTAGCCATAGAGGGGTGACAAACATAGGAAGAGAGAAGAATTTCTTTTTTGCTTTTTCCGGGGATTAAAAGGTCGGCGTAGGTTAGGTGACCCGGGCCAAGCTTGCTATCTATGAAAACTTCGTAATCGCCTGATTTTAAATTACTTCTTTGTTTTTCTGAAATACAAAATCCCCAGCGTTCTTTATAATATGAAGTAACGTATGGAACAGCTTCTGGTTGTTCTGGTAGAGAATAAAGGTGCTTTTGTAGCTCTTCAAGACTCAATTTTGTGTGAATCGGGGTTGAGTATCCCAAAACATGTAAGTTTAGTTCTTTAAAATCGACTATTTTTTTGCCATCAGGGTCTTTTATCCAGGCGTCTTTTATATTCCACTCATTTGGGATTGTCCAGTCAAAGACCTCTGTTCCTGTTGCAATCTCATGAATTTCCAGCTCTGGAAGCAGCTTTTTAAAATAAGCCAGCGTTTCTCTTACTCCATCTCCGGTAAGGCTTCTGCAAATCGGAAATAAATCTTTTATCCATCCATAAACATCGTTTTCAGTATCCATTTGATCATCCTGAGTTTTTATTTTCATTATACATTTCGGCATTTTTTAGTAATGATTGAAAAAATCTCAAAATATATCCTGAGAAACTAGTTACTGAGATTTTTTGCCTGGAGTTATATTTTAAAGGGCTTTAACTTTAATTTTTTTGCAAAATATGGTTAAAATACTGCTAGAACATTCAGGAGTTAAGGTTATTAAAACAGGAATTCTTTTCTATAGCGATTGCCCGGACGAGAGAGACATTAATCAGGATTTTATCGAATCAGATATAAAGGGATTTGGAGATGCTCTGAAAATCCTTTATAAAAGATTTGCGCGCTTTTCTCTTATTAGTGAGTATGTTTTTGCTTGTCCACAAGCTAAGAATCAAAAGCTCCAGCAGTCCGCAAAAGATGTTGGCGTAAAGGTTCACGAATTTTCTTTGGATTCCACAAACAAAAAGCCAAGGTTTTTATCCAGATATCATTGGGGAATGGAATCCGATTCAGGAAGTGAATCCTGGATTGGTTCTGTGTTTTTTGACGTTATCGAAAAATTTGGCTGGGATAAGCTTATATTAATTCCTGTTGGCAACCTCCTTGTGGAGCCAACCGCAGTGATAGATGGTTTGATCCTGCATAACCGGGAAAAGTTTGACGCAAGTTTTTCTGAGGAAAGAGTTGCAGGTGCAAATTGGGCTGTCCTGGAGGGCGATTTGCTAAGAGCTCTTCAGAAAAATCATGAAGATATTATGTCTGTTCATGGGGGATTATATTGGGCATTGCGTAAACCTTTGTATCCATTCAAGATTGGAGCATTTCATTGCCCAAGGGTTAGGCCTGTATTAGATGTTGACTTAAGCTTAAAATCTGCCCGAGCTGTAAGTGTTTTTAACAACTCGGATTGTGCTGATTTTGACTCCTCAGAATTTTCTTATCAGGAATGGTTGAGTAATTCTGGATGGGAAAAGGCATTTGTTAATTTTTCGCCAGCAAAGTTAAGTATAGAGCCTACAAATATTTGTGGCGCAAATTGCCACGGTTGCCCAAACCCATCACTGAAAAGACCTCGTGGAATGATGTTGCCGCAGACTTTCTCAAACATATTTGAACCTCTTAAGGGATTTGAAGACATTAAGATTGAGTTTTCTGGAATTGGTGAGCCTCTTCTAAATGCCAATCTTCCGCAAATGGTGAAATTGTCCGAAAAATGGCGTTCAATGCTTATAACTTCCCTGCATCACCTTCCTTCAGAGGACTTTCCGTTTGAATGCTTAAACAATTTGAGGGTAAGTGTTGATGCACTTGAGCAGGAAACTTTTGCAATGGTTCGAAATGGGTGTTCCTGGAATAATGTTCAGGAAACTTTATCCAGTTTGTTTAAACGCAAAGTTAAAAACCCTGAAAATGAGCCTGAAATAGGGGTTTCATTTCTAAAACATCCTTTGAATGATAGACACGCCCAGCCATTTTTAAACTATTGGAAGAGAGTTGTAACTCCTGTTTTTCAGCAAAACTTTTTTAAGTGGCCCTTTGATAGCGACCCTGAAAAAGTGCAATGGTTTCAAATCCTTGGATTTAACGAAAAACTGGGCGCTGATTTCCAAAAGCCTGAATTAAGCTACACTCCAGTTAAAAGACGTTCCTGTCGCTATGCTCTTTTATCTATGACAGTGCTTTGGAATGGTGATGTGGTAAGTTGTCCTTTCGATACAGAGGGGCAATTAAAGTTCGGAAATGTGAACGAGAAAAATGTGTTAGAAATCTGGAATTCAAGCGAAATGAAGAAATTCAGAGGCCAGCATCTTATTCAAGATTATAGCCAGAATGAATTTTGCGCTAATTGCAAAGACTGGTATCACCCAAGTTAATTTTATATGCATCACGCAGGTTTGCTATAGCTTGAACTTTTAACTAATTACATTTTGTTCTGGATTTTTTCTTCCACGCAAAGGAAATCTCTGCCGATAATTTAGCTGAGTAATACTAATTTTACTCGAATTGATTTAATTTGGTTGGGCAATGAAAGAAATTCAAAAACTTATCAGGCAGAAAGAGCTGACCGGGATAGCCGAGTATTTAAGCATTTTTAGAAAGGTGCAAAAAGAGCTTGTTAAAAAGGATTTTGAGAAGGAGCCCCGCATAAAAATAGCACTTCTGTTTAGCTCTACTATCAAGGGTTTCAAGGAAACTTTGACCGTAAAATGCTTATTAAACGGAATTCTGCCAGAGATATACCAGTGTGATTATGGTCAGCATTCGCAGGAAATTCTGAATTTAGATAGTGAATTGTATAAGTTTAACGCCGATTTAATAATTGTTGGGATTGATCTAATTTCTTTTTTGGGGGAGCGATATTTCTTACCCTACGCTTCTACTACAGAACAACGGCGAAAGGATTATGACAGCGATTTAAGCCACTTAAAGGACCTTATTAATACTATTAAGGAGCGTTCTTCTGCCAAAATTATTTTCCATGATTTCATGGTTCCAGAGCATTCGCCCCTCGGTATCATGGAAAACAAGCAGGAATTTGGTTTTATTGAATCAATCCAAACCTTCAATGCATCTTTGAAGTCTTTTTATAAGTTAGATTCACAGGTCTTTATATTTGAATTTGATGCTTTTGCAGCCAGTGTTGGTAAAAGCAGATTCATTGACGCGAAAATGTATTATCTTGGCGATATAAAAATGGATATGAACCATATTCCGCCTCTTTGTGAACAATATATCGGCTATATAAAACCAATGTGTGCATTATCTAGAAAATGTATTGTTCTGGATCTTGATAATACCTTATGGGGAGGCATTGTTGGGGAAGATGGTGTCGAGGGTATTCAGCTAGGGCCAACTAATGAGGGCCGGCCTTACTGGGAGTTTCAGAAATATCTTCTTTCTCTTTTTAACAGAGGGGTTATATTAGCTGTAAATAGCAAAAACAACGAAAATGATGCGCTAAAAGCAATTCGTGAGCACCCTTACATGGTTCTACGTGAAGAGCACTTTGCTTCAATGAAAATTAATTGGGTGGACAAAATCTCAAACATGAAGGCTATTGCAGAAGAAATTAATATTGGCTTAAATAGTTTGGTTTTTTTTGATGACGATCAGCAAAATAGAAGCATGATAAATAGCGCTCTTCCTGATGTACTAGTTGTAGATTTACCTGTTGATGCTTCTTTGTATCCGGAGATTCTTGCTTCAATGAATGATTTTAACTCTCTTCAACTGACCGCTGAGGATTTGCAAAAGGGCAAAATTTATGCCCAGCAGAGAGGTCGAAATCAGGTTAAAAAGGCCGCTACAAACATAGTAGAGTATCTGGAAAATTTAGAGATGAAAGTAACTATTTACGAAGCTAACTCACTAAATATTCCCAGGATTTCTCAACTTACGATGAAAACAAACCAGTTTAATTTAACTACAAAACGATTTAAGGAAGAAGAGATCAAATCTCTTGTGGATTCTCCGGATTTTATCGTTTTCTGTTTTAAGGTGGAAGACAGATTTGGAGACAATGGTATTGCGGGAGTGGTTATTTTAAAAAAGCTACAGGATTGCTTGAGCATAGAAGCTTTTCTATTAAGTTGCCGAATTATTGGGCGCAATGTAGAAAAAACAATGTTGAAGCATATCATCGATCTCGCTGGTGAGAATGGATTTTCTAAGGTTTGCGGTAAATTCATTCCTACATCGAAAAATGCTCCAGCAAAAGATTTTTTTAGCCAAAATGGTTTTAAAAAGATAGGCGAAGATAATGATGTTGAAGTTTGGGAATTCGATACTAGAAAGTCTTTTAGCTTTCCTGAATATATAAAAGTAATTAAGGGTTAATTTATGGAAAAATTACATAAAATTTTATCTGGGATACTTGATCTGGAGCTTGAAGAAATCAAACCAGGTCTGGAAAGAGAAGTTACGGAAGAATGGGACTCATTTAACCATCTTTTGATTATTCACGAATTGGAAAAAGAACTGGGGATAAAATTTGCTATCGACGAAGTTGAGAAAATTAAGACGCTCGAAGACCTGGAAAAAATAGTGTCGGAAAAACTGGCAAAAAATGGGTAAATCCAGTTTTAGAAACAAACCTCTGCAGTTTAAAGAGATTCAAGTCGGGGATGTAGTTAGCTTTGACCTGATAGTTGATGAAGCTATGCATTCAAAGTTCGCAGAATTATCAGGCGATTTTAGTCCTGTGCATTCAAGTGATGCTTTTTGTTCAGAAACCAAATTTAAGAAAAGGATAGGTTACGCTTTTTTATTGACCTCACTCCTTTCAAGGCTATACGGCGAATATCTCCCGGGTGGAAGTTCTGTTTGTATTAAACAGGAAGCAAGATTCATCAAACCCTACTACATTGGCGATAAAATAACCGTAATAGCAGAAGTCTCTGATAAAACTGAAGCCACCGGCTTTGTTGAGATTAAAACTAAAATGTTGAGTAACGACTCTGAGTGCGTATTTAAAGGGCTGGGGCTAGTACAAGTTTCTTTTGGTAAGGAGTTGTTTCATGGCGCTGTTTGAGTTTGAAGGTAATGAAATATCACAAAATGATTTTATAGAAGCAATAAAGAAAGTGGGAATTGAGGCCGGAGATCATATTTTTGTTCATTCGGACATAACTGTGTTTGGCAGTCTAATTACAACAGATAGAAAGTATTTATTAAATTCTCTTGTAGATTCTTTAAAGCAAGTAGTTGGAGAAGACGGGACTGTTATAATGCCCTGTTTCACTTATAGCTTTAGACGAAATCAGGTTTTTGACAAAGAAAAAACCAAATCTACTGTTGGAGTGTTGACTGAGTTTTTTAGAAAAAGTCCTGGTGTAGAAAGAACTGGGCATCCTCTTTTTTCTTGCGCAGTATACGGAAAGAACAAGGAATTCTTTCTAAACGTAGGCAAAGATTCCTTTGGATCAGACTCTATCTTTGGAAGAATGCAAGAGAAAGGTGGCAAAATTCTTTTTCTTGGCGCTCCATTTCAGCGTTGCACACATATACATTATGTTGAGCAATTTTATGGAATTCCATACCGATACATGGAGACTTTCAAAGGAGAGACTCTATTAGATGGAAAAATCGTTGAAGATACAGCTTCTCAATATGTTCGAGACGTGAACAAAAATGTGGTTTTGCTTGTAGATAAGCTTGAAGACTATTTGTTAAAAAATGGTTTCTTAAAGAAAGTTTCATTGGGGAATTCTAATATTCAAAGCATCTCAACTGAGGATTTACTTAAAGAAGGCTGCAGGCTGCTAGACCAAGATATTTACTATTTCCTGAAGGAGAAACCCTAATGAGCGAAAAATGTTGTCCGTATTGCAAGAGCACCAATACTTTTGTTTACTATAAATCTGATATGCCAAAGATTCTGTCTGCGTGCCCTGCAGATATGCTTGAACATGCAGAAAGCGCAAAGTTTGAAACTATGCTTTGTCATGATTGCTTACTGGGTTTTAATTCTGCCCGGCTAAGTGGTGACGATTTGAATTTTATCTATGATAATTACCTCTATATCTCACCTATGCGTGGTATTGGAACTAGTAAATATGAAGGAATGATAGGAACACTTAAAAAGTTTTGTGCCAAAGATGATTCTGTTGTTGAGATAGGATGCTCTGAAGGCTACTTACTCAGCAAACTTAGAGAGGCAGGATACAAAAAACTTATTGGAATTGAACCTGGACCGCAGGCAGATGAAGCTGCTGAACTGGGATTAGAAATCAAAAAAGAATATTTTGATGAAAACACATTTGCGGGAAATGCAATAGATTGCTTTTATCTTATGCATGTTTTTGAGCATTTTGACGATCCATTTGCCATTTTACAGTCTATGAAGACTCAGCTCTCAGCAAAAGGAAAAATAGTTATAGAGGTTCCTGATTTTTGTGGATTTCACCATCAACACCTGTTCTTTTACAATTCGTTGTTTTTCAGGCGGCTTGCTGATGATAAAGGATTAAAAATAGTTGATAAAACCATAGCGTTGGATGCTTTACGCGTGGTAATGGTTCATAAAGATAACAGTGAATACAATGAAATTGATTACCACGAAAGCGCTGAATTGATATTAAAAACAGCGCCTCAGCAATATAATGCTCTCTTGAGAAGCGTTGAAAAATTAAATTCTCTGCTTTCCGAGTATCAGGGGAAAAAGGTTTATTGGTGGGGAGCTGGTTCAGCTTCAGTAATTTACTTAAATCAAGTTTCATCTGAATTACTAAAAAAAGTAGAATTTGTGGTTGTTGATGGGGATTCAAAAAAGTTTGGTTTTTGTATTCCAGGAGTAGGGCTTAAAATAGAGTCTTTTGAGACCCTTAAAGAAAAGAAGATAGATTGCCTTGTTATCGCTTCGTCTTTTGCGACTGAAATTAAGTCTACTATTGCAAAAAACAATACTCAGGCAGGAAAGATCATTTTGCTTCAAGATTTATTAGAGTAAAATAAAATTGAAAGCAAAAAATGGGAGGATCAATATGGCTTTTGAAGAACTAAAATGTGTTCCATGTCAGATCGGAGCAAAGCCGATAGAGAAGAAAGAGGCGCTGAAATTATTGGAATCAATTCCAGATTGGGAGCTTGATGAAGAAGGTAAATCTATTTTTAGAAGATTTAAGTTCAAAAACTTTGCAGATGCTATTGAATTTGCAAATGGAGTAGGTGGATTGGCTGAAGAAGCTGGGCATCACCCCGTTATCGTCATGGGGTGGGGCTTTTGCCGCGTAAAATGGAAAACATCTAAAATCGATGGATTACATCAAAATGATTTTATTATGGCAGAGCGAACTGACAATTTTTATACCGCATAAAAAAATCCCCAGCGAATCGCTGGGGATTTTTTCTTATTAAAAGATGTTAGTCGTTAGCTACTATTTTTTGCATTCACAGTTCTTTTTGGCTTCTCCGCAGGTTCTGCAAAAACCATATTCTGGATTGTAATTTTTGCTTTTTCTAACTGTTTTAGCTTTGCAGCATGCTTTGCTTGAGCTGCATTTTTTCATTACTTTTTTGCAGATGCAGTTTTTGTAATCATTTCCACAAAGTTTGCAGGATTTCATTGCTTCTTTTTTGCATTCACAATTCTTTTTAACTTCTCCACATTTTCTGCAAAAACCATATTTTGGATTGTAATTTCTGCTTCTTTTAAAAGCTTTGTCTTTGCAGCAAGCTTTTTTGTCAGCACATTTGCCATCATTACATTTATGAGCTTTGTCTTTGCAGCAAGCTTTTTTGTCAGAGCATTTGCCATCTTTGCATTTATGAGCTTTGTCTTTACAGCAAGCTTTTTTGTCAGAGCATTTGCCATCTTTGCATTTATGAGCTTTGTTTTTGCAGCAGGCTTTTTTGTCAGAGCATTTGCCATCTTTGCAATTATGCACTTCTTTTTTACATTCGCAATTCTTTTTAACTTCTCCACATTTTCTGCAGAAACCATATTTTGGGTTGTAATTTCTGCTTCTTTTTACAGCTTTATTTTTGCAGCAAGCCTTTTTGTCAGCACATTTGCTGCTTTTACATTTATGAGCTTTCTTTTCGCTCTTACAGCAAGATTTTTTGGCTTTAGTCTTTGAACAAGACATTTTGTCGCCACATTTTGCAGTTTTACACCCTGGTAAACCAACTGCAGGCGTTACATCTGTTGAATTAGCTACGCTTTTCAGGTATGCATCCCAGTCATATTGATATGCGGTAAAGTTTTGTCTTAGTTCTGCAAGTTTAGCTTTGTCTTCAGCTGTTGGCATTTCTTTGGAAACAAGCTTTAGCATGTTTTCGCGCATGATTTGCATTCTTGTTACGTGGTCAAGCCATGCATCATTGTCGATAGATTGGACATCTGAAGCAAAAGATGCAGTACAAATAAGAAGACAAAGTCCGAGAACTGTAAGGATATACTTTTTCATTAAGGCCTCCTGAAATTTTTTCTAATTTTAATTTAAATTAAATGATACGCCAGACGGGTATAAAAAACATAGTTTTTGTGAGTAATATTAAAAATTACTTTTTTTCGCCTTTTCTAAAACTGGTAAAGTTCATTGATCTTCTGTCTATTCTAATTTCACTCAAGTTGAGCTTGAAGGGAAATTTTTCAAGATCCATTACCGGGTTTATTTTTTTCACAATCATTCCAACAAAAGATCGTGGCATAGCCATGTGATTAATTTTCATTCTTTTTGCATGGAACCAGATTTCCTTCGAATCCTTTACCGAAAATCCTCCGGTTGCCCAAAACCTAACTTTAACCATTCCATATTTTGCTGAGCCAGATAACTCTATTTTTCCGGGGTACATTCTAACCATTGGATTGTTAACTTTTATTGATTTGCTTTTCGCTTTTAAAAAGCTATTTAGATCGCTTTCTTTGACCACCACATCCATGTTGATATTGCTCATTGAGACCGGGTCTATTTTTTCCTCTAAGAGAAGCTTTTTAGTATCCAGTTGCACATCGTCAAATGTAATGTCAGCCTTGTCAAGGATTACCTGATCTATATTTCCCCTGGAAGTATGAACCTTTACCGATTTAAATTTTCCCAGCGCAGTATTTTCATCGTCATAAGGAGTTAAAATTATAGATAAGCTGGCAGGGTTGTTAAGTAGCTTGAGCATCGATTTCTCAAGTTTCTCATGTATAATCTCAGGGTTTGAAGCTATTTGAGCAGTAATCAAAGGATCTGCTGTGTATGAAGCATTTTCTCCATTCACAGATCCCGGAAAAAACATGAAGGCAAAAGCAAAAATAAATATGAGAATATATGAAGTGGAAATAACAGCTGATTTCTTTTCCATGGTTGTACTCAACTTTGTGTGTTTATGTAAGCGTACATTGTAATAATATTAGTTGTCCAGCATTTCGGACGATATTTTTAATTTAGGTAATTTACTTGCCCAGACATCCCACAGCATAATTCCTTCGTTTCTAGTTTGATTGAGGTTTTTGAAAAAATCTTTGAAAATGTGATCCTCAAGTATCTTTGACGAGACCGCGATTGTGTAATAAGAATTCGCACCAATTGGTTGCCCAGATACTAAAATTTCAGAAATATCTCCTGCAAAATAGTTAAAATTACATCGGCCAAACTCTAAGCCGGGAACCCCTGAATTTACCACAAGGTTTTTTACCAATTTTTTTAGTTCAAAACCGGAAAGCCTGAATTTCAAAATGAAATAATTTTCAAAGGTTCCAAAAAAGTTTCCTGGTTTAATTAAATTTGAACCACGAAACTCATCGTTTGGGTGCGGAACTATTGATAGATCGCTTCTGGAATAGTCTGCTACAAAATTTGCATGTGTTTTTGGGGAAAATCTGTTGGGCGATGTTGTTGCAGCAATGTTAGTTGGAATCATAGTGAGAACATTGTTTAATTGATGAAAAAGATGGTCATATTCTTTTTCAAATAGTTTCAATGCATCTCCGGTTTCAGCTTTTTTAAGTGGCAAAATTCTTAAAGTGGCCCTCGGATATCCATAATTTCTTCTATATATGTTTAAAACCGGAAGAAAATGACATCCATCTGGGAGCTTAAACAAATAGGTATTAGATTCGGTTTGAATATTGTGGTCTGGTGTTGTTTCATCTACTTTTTGATTGATTTGCCCAATGAAGAAGTAACCTTTTAATTTAAAAAGCTCAAGTTTTAGATCATGGAGATCTTTGTCGTTTAAATGCGCTAAGATTAGATTTATGCTGTTTTCTTTAGTTCTTAAACCAATTCTTCGAAGCGTTTCGCATGGGTTTTCTACTTCTAGGTTTCCCCACAGTTGAATTGGAAAAGCACTTAAGAAATCTTTGCTTATAAAAGATAAGCAATTGATTGTTAAGCCATTCTTCACAATTTTTTGTGAAATTGGAAACAGGTTATGTCCTTTTATGGGTCTGAGATTGGTCCAATTCCTGAGTCGAATATTCTGGGATAAAAGTTTATTTCTGAAAATTCCAAGATCCTTTGGACCTAAAGCTTGAAAGTCTGGTTTGCAGAGCTTGGAAAGTTGCCAGTCAATTTCTCCGCTATTTATAAAGCTAAATGCCGAAAAGATGTCCGCATCGTTTCCCATTCCTGCAATAAATGTTGTTGGTTCGTCATGCTTTTTTAAATCTCCAATTAGTGAAGGTGCTTTCCAGCAATCGGCTGGGAGAGGTCTCAAAGATTCATTCCAATAAACGGTTTGGCCGGAAAAATTTCCAGAAAAAATAATCTGAATGGGATTCAGAGGCTTGCTATAAGCTATTCCAATTCCTAAGAAAACAAAGGCAAGAAATACGGTTTTTAGTTTTCTTATTGTTTTTTTGGAAAACAAAGGCATTATTCATTAATCCGCGAGATAAGTTTAAACCCACCAAAAGCAAAAATGATGTTTTGAGCCCAGGCTGAAAGCATGGCTGGTAAAAAGCCACTCTTGCCCAGTGCTGTAAAAACGCTCATTAAAACATAATAGAAAAATATTATAAGCATTGATACGCCAAAGCCTATAAACGCGCCACTTCTGTTGTTGGTCAAGCCAAATGAGGCGCCAATTATAGCAAAAAAGAAACTTGCGAATGGTAGAGAGGTTTTCATTGCCAACTCCACTCTAAAGGCTGTTGTGTCCATGAAACTTGTTCTCTCGTAAGTTTCAATGCGGCTTTTTAATTCTTTATAACTCATTTCATTTGGTCTTTTGCTCTGGCGGGCAAAATCTGAAGGAGTTTCTTTTATCCCGTTTATTCCCATTTCAGCAATTGGAGTTGGAGTTGCGTTTGCACCATTTGTATACCATTGGTCTACAACCTCTTTTAAGTTCCACCTGATGCCGTCCCAATGAGCCGATCCAGCAGAAATTCTTCTCTCCAGGACGCCTTCTTCAGTGTAATATTCAAGAAGAACTTTTTCCATTAAAGCTCTTTTCTCATAGACTTTTCGAGCGTAAGCGAAAGCTCCATCTGAGGTTCTCATGATAGAGTTTTCTGTTGCTGGTGGCTCAACTAATTTCATTATTTCAGTTCGTTTGATTTCTCTTGCCCGCTGATTTGATGCTGGAACTACTTTTTCGTTAAACACAAAGCTGATTCCTGTGATCATTAGAGCAAAAGCCATGACGGGGACAAGAATTCTAAAAAAGTTTATTCCGCCGGCTTTTAGCGCAGTGGTTTCTGAATCTTTAGACATTCGCCCGAAAACCATTAGCGTAGTTAGAAGAACAGACATTGGAAAAGTAAAAACCATATCCTGAGGCAATCGATTTAAAAACCAACGCACGATAATCATTGGGCTGACATTATCATTAACGATTTTCTGCAATGCGTCCATTAGAGGGTCGATTGCAATAATTGTAACAAAAAGGAAGAACCCGAAAAGAAAGGGCCCGATAAGCTGTTTGAATATGTATTTGTCGAGAATTCTAATCATGTTTATTTTAAAAATCTGTTACTTTGAATTTATTTTACCAGATGGTATTATGAACATCTCTTGAATATATTTCAACTTATTATGTGGAAAGGGCCTTGAAATGAAAATTGGAATAGTTGGAACGGGATACGTTGGATTAGTTACAGGAACCTGTTTTGCAGAGTCTGGAAACGATGTTATTTGTGTTGACACAGATAAGAATAAAATAGATGGTCTTAAAAATGGTGTAATCCCAATATATGAACCTGGCCTTGAAGACCTGGTTAAAAGAAATACCGCAGAAGAACGCTTGACCTTCACAACAGAATTGAAGGAAGCCGTAGATAGTTGTTTGATTCTTTTTATTGCAGTTGGTACTCCTCCAGACGAAGATGGTTCAGCAGATTTAAAACATGTGCTGGCAGTTGCCAGAGGAATTGGCCAGACGATGAATGAATATCGTGTGATTGTTGACAAATCAACCGTTCCTGTGGGAACTGGCGAAAAAGTTCGTAAAGCAATCCAGGAAGAATTGGATAAACGTCAGGTAAATATCGAATTTGATATCGTAAGTAATCCTGAATTCCTCAAAGAAGGAAATGCTATTGACGATTTTATGAAGCCAGATCGCGTAGTTATTGGCTGCGGTGATGTTAGAACTGCAGAAATAATGAAAGAGCTTTATTCTCCATTTGTTAGAACTGGTAAACCCATTCTAATAATGGACGTTGCCTCTGCAGAAATGACAAAATATACTGCTAACGCAATGCTTGCTACAAAGATTTCTTTCATGAACGATATAGCCAATCTTTGCGAAAAACTTGGGGCAGATATATCCCATGTCCGCCAGGGAATTGGCTCTGACAGCAGAATTGGCTATTCATTTATTTTCCCCGGTGCTGGATACGGTGGATCATGTTTCCCTAAGGATGTACAGGCTCTTATAAGAACTGCATCTGAGAACAAACATGAATTGGAAATTCTTAAAGCTGTTGAAGCCGTAAACTATCGACAAAAAGAAGTTCTTTTTGCAAAATTGCAAAAGAAATTCGGAGATGATTTAAAAAATAAAACTATTGCAATATGGGGGTTGTCTTTCAAACCCAATACTGACGATATGCGAGAAGCGCCTGCTATAGTTCTTATCGAAGCTTTATTGAAAATTGGCGCAAAAGTCAAAGCTTATGACCCGGAAGCCATGAAAGAAGCAAAGCATATTTTTGGCGATAGAATTGAATTTGGTAAAAAATCCTATGAGGTTGTTGAAGGTGCTGACGCTGTAGTTATTGTAACTGAATGGAATGAATTCAGACGCCCAGACCTTGAAAAAGTTAAAAAGCTCTTGAAAGAGCCTGTAATAATTGATGGAAGAAATATTTTTGACCCTGAAAAAATGAGAGCACAAGGGTTCTATTACGATTCGATTGGGAGGAAATAATGAAATTGGTTTTGCCTGTAGCTGGTAAAGGAACCCGGCTACGACCGCATACCTTCAGTAAACCGAAATCTCTGGTTCGGGTAGCCGGAAAGACTGTTTTAATGCATGTATTAGACAGCCTGAAGGTTCTTGATATTGATGAATACATAATTATAACTGACGAAAATGGTCATATTATCAAGGCTTACATTGATAAGCATTATCCGGAAATTAATGCTACCTATATCCCGCAGCTTGAACTTCTTGGGCCAGCTCATGCCGTATCATTGGCAGCTCCAAGAATAAAAGACGGCGATGATGTGTTGGTTGTATTTAATGACACTCTTTTTGTTACAGATCTAAAGCAGATCCCAGAGATTTGCAAAAATCTTGACGGCCTTATTTACTCTAAGGAAGTAAAAGATTATCAGCGCTTTGGAGTTAACGTAATGAAAGATGGTGTAATCGTTGATATGGTTGAAAAACCGGATAAACCGATTAGCCGTCTTGCTCAGGTTGGGCTTTACTATCTTAAAGATGGTAACAAGTTTATGAACTATATTCAGAAAGCTATAGATATGGATCTTCGGGTAAAGGGAGAATTCTATTTGCCCGATATTTTCAAGCTGATGCTTAAAGATGGTTTTAAGCTTGGAGCTCCGGAAATTAATGAATGGTTGGATTGTGGCAAACCAGAAACTTTACTGCAGACCAACCGATTTCTGCTGCAACGCTATAAAGAAGAAATTCCCAAGGTTGATAATAGCGTAATCATTCCGCCAGTCCATATCCATCCGACTGCTGTTATAAAAAACTCTGTCATTGGCCCCTATGTGTCAATCGCAGAAGGATGCGAAATTGTTAGCTCTATAATTAGAGATTCTGTTGTCAATCCTAATTCCTGTCTTATTAACTCTATGCTGGCTGAATCGATCGTTGGTGATTCGGCACAATTTAGAGGGCATACTTCGAGGATTAATATTGGCGACAATAGTGTTATCGACTTCGACAACGAAAAAAGTCTTTTCGAAGGCTAAGTAAATTTTGTTATTTTCCAGCTGCAGGAGTAGAATCCTGCAGCTGGTCTATGTACGAGGAATAAATGACTGACAATAGAGAAAGAGTTCTTGTTACAGGGGGGGCTGGATACATCGGCAGCCACGCTTGCAAAGAACTTTGGCAAAGCGGTTATGAGCCAGTGGTTTTTGATTCACTCGAAAACGGTTTCGCCCATAACGTAAAATGGGGAAAATTGATCAAAGGCGACTTGAGAAATTACTCTGACATTAATAATGCTATAAGCGAAATAAAGCCTTATGCTGTAATTCATTTTGCTGCATATGCCTATGTCGGAGAATCGGTTTTACTTCCACAAAAATATTATGAAAATAATGTTGTTGGGAGCTATAACCTTTTAAAAGCGATGACAGAAAATTCTGTTTCAAGGCTTGTTTTTAGCTCTAGTTGTGCAACTTATGGTATTCCTGATTCCAAAATTATTACTGAGAAAATGCCCCAAAGCCCCGTTAATCCTTACGGTAATACAAAATTAATCATGGAAAAAATGATGAGAGATTTCTCTCAAGCTACAGATTTAAAGTTTATGGCTTTACGCTATTTCAATGCGGCAGGCGCATCTCCAGATGGAGAAATAGGGGAAGAGCACGACCCTGAAACTCATTTAATTCCTTTGATTTTAAAAGTTGCTGCAGGGGAATTGGAATTTTTAACTATTTTCGGTGAAGATTACGAAACATACGATGGAACTTGTATTCGTGACTATATACATGTTTCGGATCTTGCTCAAGCTCATATTGGTGCTTTAAAATATTTGGATAAAACGAGCTCGCCAGATAAGGTAACGGCTCTGAATCTTGGAAATGGAAATGGCTATTCCATTAAAGAAGTTGTTGCTTCTGTTGAGAGAGTAACAGGGAAAAAAATACCTTGTAAAATTGGCAATAGAAGGGCTGGAGATCCACCAATTCTGGTTGGCTCTTCTGATCTGGCAAAGAGTGTAATCGAATGGAAGCCGCGATATACTGAAATTGATACAATAGTCGAGCACGCCTGGAATTTTTGCTTAAAGGCAAAATTCAATAATTAAGGAGAATTGAGATGCTTAGAGGGAAAACAATATTGGTCACTGGTGGAACAGGATCTTTCGGTAAGGCTTTTGTAAAGCTTGCTTTAAAAGAGTTTGAGCCGGAAAAGATTATAATTTACTCCCGGGACGAATTTAAACAGTATGAAATGGCCAAAAAATTTACCTCTGATAAGCTTCGATTTTTTATTGGTGATGTGAGAGATCCAAACCGGCTTAAAAGGGCTTTAAATAATGTTGATATAGTCGTGCATGCTGCGGCTATGAAGCATGTTACAGCGTCAGAATATAATCCCTTCGAAGCAGTGCAAACCAATATTATGGGTGCTCAAAATCTCGTTAATGCAGCTATTGATCTTGGTGTTAAACGTGTAATTGCATTAAGCACAGATAAAGCGTGCAATCCTGTGAATCTATATGGAGCCACCAAGCTTTGTTCTGATAAACTTTTTATTGCCGCAAATGCATATGTAGGTAAGCAGCCAACCAGATTTTCCGTTGTCAGATATGGCAATGTTATCGGTAGCCGGGGAAGCGTGATTCCACTTTTCAAAGAATTGGCCGCTTCCGGCAAACTTCCCATAACGGATGAGCGCATGACTCGCTTTTGGATCACACTTCCTGCAGCTGTAAGGTTTGTTGTGGATTCAATAAAAATAATGCAGGGCGGAGAGCTTTTTATTCCAAAGATTCCGAGTATGAAAATTTCTGATCTGGCAGAGGCAATTGCACCTGGATGCAGCAAACCTGTTATTGGCATTAGGCCTGGTGAAAAACTCCATGAAATGATGATTTCCAGAGATGATTCGCGAAATCTTTTTGAAATGAAAGACAGATATATTAAAATGCCAGATTTCCCATTTTGGAAGGTTTCAAAGCCAAAGGGAGCAAAGGTTGTTAAAGAAGGGTTTGAATACTCAAGCGATACCAATAACGACTGGTTAAATGTTAATGATTTACGTGAACTGTTAGACCAGGAGGGGGTTATCGAGTGAAATTCCTCCCTTATGGCTGTCAGGACATAAATGAATCTGATATTGATTCAGTTGTTAAAGTTTTAAAATCGGATTTCTTAACCCAAGGCCCTGCTATCGGGCGCTTTGAGTCCATAATGTGCGAAAAAACCGGAGCAAGGTTCGCTACTGCATGCAGCAATGGCACGGCAGCTTTACATCTTGCTATGCTGGCTGCTGGTATTACCCATGGAGATCGAGTGCTCGTATCTCCAGTAACCTTTGTTGCCAGTGCAAATTGTGCAAGATATTGCGGGGCATCTGTAGAATTTGCTGATATTGATTCAGATAGCTGCAATATTTCTCCGGCAGAATGCCGGCTTATTCTTGCAAAGGCTCGCGAGGAAGGTCGTCCATTTCGAGCTATTGTCACCGTGGATCTTGCAGGAAAACCCTGTGACATGGAAGCTTTTGCAGAAATAAAGAAGGAATTTAATCTGGTATGGATTCAGGATGCCTGTCATTCCATTGGAGCTACCTGGCGCGATAGATCCGGTAAGTCCTGGAAAACTGGCGAATGGAATGTTCCAGATATGACAGTTTACAGCTTTCACCCTGTTAAGCATATAACTACTGGAGAAGGGGGAATGATAACGACTCATTCCGAAAAACTTTCCAGAGACTTGAAGCTTTTCAGGACACATGGGATTACTAAGGAAAATGATAAGTTTATTTTTCCTGAAGAGGCTTTCTCAGACGGATCAGAGCCAAATCCCTGGTATTATGAAATGCAGGTTCTCGGATATAATTACCGACTTTCTGATTTCCAGGCAGCTCTTGGAACCTCCCAACTTGAAAGATTAGATTCATATGTGAAACGTCGACAGGAAATTGCCAGGCTCTATGATGCTGGCTTCAAAGGAGAGAGATTAATAAAAACTCCATTTATTTCAAGTGAGTTTTTAAGTTCCTACCATCTGTACGTTCTTAGAATCGACTTTGCAGGAGCGGGAAAAAATAGAGCCAAAGTTATGCGAGAACTGCGAGAAAAAGGGATTGGGACACAGGTTCATTATATTCCAGTTCCAATGATGCCTTACTACGCCGGAACCAGCTCTATGCGAGAACTACCCAATTCGTTAGCCTATTACCGGGAAGCCCTTTCTATTCCATGCTACCCCAGGCTGAATGATGAAGATATAGAACGGGTTGTTTGTTCTGTAAAGGATGTAGTCAATGGCTGACATTGTTAAAAATCAGGTCATTATTCAGGCAAGAATGGGCTCAACCAGATTGCCCGGAAAAGTTCTTATGGAGGTTGGCGGCGATTCGGTGCTGGGGCATGTTGTGAGAAGATCTGCATCTGCTTCATTCGTTAATCGTGTAGTGGTTGCTACAAGCGAGCTTGCTCAGGACGATCTGATTGAACAATGGTGCAAGAATCGTGGGGTAAATTGTTTTCGAGGTAGTTCAGAGGATGTTCTGGTTAGATATGTGGATGCTTTGTCCGAATTTCCCTCTGAGAGAATTATAAGAATTACAGCGGACTGCCCACTTGTAGATCCTGGAATTATAGATTCAATGATTCGTCTTCATCAGAACAATCAGTTGGATTACGCTTCAAATGTAATTAAGCGAACTTTTCCAGTGGGTTTTGATACTGAGGTTGTTTCTTGCGATGCTTTAAAAAGAGTGAATAAGGAAGCTACTGAAAAGCATCATAGGGAGCACGTTACTCTTTATATCAGAGATAATGTTGAAAAATTTAAAACCCGCAATCTGGAATTTGGCCTTAGACTCCCTGAATTAAGATTAACTCTGGATCGTTCCGAAGATTTTGCAGCGATTAAAACTCTGGCCAGTTATTTGGAAGGCGGAATAAAACTGCATTCTATCTATAAATTTGTTCAAATTCTTTGTGACCATCCTGAAATTATTGAAATTAATAATTCCGCTGATTTAGAGCCCATGACCAGGGTATTGGCAGAATATAGTAAGAAATTTTAATGACGATAAAACTTGGCAAAAAAGGGCTTATTTGCACAAGAACAGCACTCTTTCGGATGGATGCTGGGCCTGGCATTGGAATGGGGCATTATATGAGATGCCGGACAATTGCTCTTGAGCTGATTAAACAAAATTGGATAGTTTACTTTGCTGGTTACGGACTTCCTGCTTCAAATACTCCATACAGAGCACATGGGAACAAAATAAATTACATAAATTTAGAATCAGAAGAATTGGGAAGCAGGGAAATGCATTGCTTCATGGCTTTGATTGGTAATAGATTTGCTTTTAAAGTCGATCTTGTCGTAGTTGATTCGTATTATTTTTCAAGAGACGATTTCGCCAACCTTTTGCGTTTTATGCAAGAAACTCCGATCATGGTAATTGATGATCTTGCGACCCGGGATACTCCAGCAAACATTGTTGTAAATCCAAATCCACTATTTGATCCACACCCTTACAAGAGACAGTCCATTCCAAACATTCTGTGTGGATCGGACTATACAATCATCAGGCCAGAAATCAGAGCTCTTCGCGAACGAAGGTATGATCCCGATGGATATCTAATGGTTACTTTGGGTGGTGGAGACGTTTCTGGGCCGTTAATAAAAATTCTTGAGGCCATTCCTGAAGATTTTCCTAAAAGGATTTGTGTTTCTGTTTCACCAAGCTGCAACTTGAATGAAATTGAAAAGTGGGTTGCTAAAAAGCCGGATATGAGATTCATCAATGATGACTCGGACAGCTTTCCAGATTTATTGGCTGCTTCTTCTATAGCAATTACGGGAGGGGGCACAACCTTATGGGAGACATACTGTCTGGGGATTCCATGTTTGACAGTGGTTTGGGTTGATAATCAAAGCCATACAACTAATATTATTAAAGAGCAGGCGACCGGATTCTTGCTGGACATAATTTCTCATATAAATGTTGAATTTAAATCAGAAACACTGGAAAACGGTATTAAAGCTCTTGAAAGCTCAAGAGGCTCATCGCATAGTTTTAGAAGTTCTCATGAGGAAGGCTCACGGATTTCAGAAATAGTAACCAGAAGACAAACAGGACTTATTACCGATAGAATTGAAAGCATTGATACAGATTTTATTAGTAACGCTATTGCGAAATTATCTGAGAACTCTGATTTTTTGAACGAGATGGTAGCCAGGCAAAGGCAACTGATTGATGGAGCCGGTGTCGATAGAATTATTGATGCTATTGAGCACATGAATAAAGATGATGTGCCACTTTTTTTCTAGGCGGAGGGAAAATGAAAATTGGAAAATATATGATCGGCAAAAACCAACCCTGCTTCATTATTGCAGAAGCTGGTAGTAATCATAATCGAGACTTTGATACGGCACTAAAACTTGTAGATGCAGCTGTTGAGGCAGGAGCGGATGCGGTTAAATTTCAGATATTTTCTGCAGAGGCCATATACTCAAAAAAAACGCCTATGGCAACTTATCTCAAAGACAAAAAGCTTGTTAAAGATGGTGAAACTCTTTGGGACATTATTAAGCGAATCGAGATTCCTAGGAATTGGACACCTGATTTAAAAAAATACTGTGATGAAAAAGGCATTATTTTTATGTCCACACCTTTTGATCTAAAAGCGGTTGAAGAGCTTGAAGATGTAGGAGTGGAAGTTTATAAAGTTGCCAGCTTTGAAATAACCCATCTTCCAATGCTTGAAAAAATTGGAAAAACAGGAAAGCCAATAATTCTTTCGACCGGAATGGCTAATCTTGAAGACATTGAATGCGCTCTTGCTGCTGTTCGAAAAGGTGGAGATTCTGATGTTGCGCTTTTACATTGCGCCATTGCTTATCCACCCAAGTTGGAAAATGTAAATTTGAGAGCAATGGATACAATGGCACAGGCCTTTCAGTTGCCAGTTGGTTTTTCAGATCACACAATGGGCCATACCACAGACGTAGCCGCGGTCGCGCGCGGAGCCTGTATAATAGAAAAGCACTTTACCCTTAGCCGAAATCAGGAAGGACCAGACCACCCATTCTCTCTTGAGCCTGGGGAATTAAAGGATATGATCGTAGCTATTCGCGACACTGAAAAGGTGCTTGGAAGTCCGGTTAAAACACATACTGAAGCTGAAAACGAGTTATACAAATTAGCTAGAAGAAGTTTGGTTGCAGCTAAAGATATCAAAGCAGGAACCGTAATAACTGAAGATATGGTTGCGGTTAAGAGACCGGGGTTTGGAATTCAGGTAAAACACCTTGAAATTGTTCTCGGCCGAAAAGCCCAAAGAGACATCGAAGAGGATGATATTCTTACATGGGAAATGATTTAACCCTTCGAAGATGGGAAGAAAAAGACTGCAAACTCCTATATGATTGGAGAAACCACTTAGAGATTCGCAAATGGTCCTTTCAGAACACAGTTTTTCCATACGCTGATCATCAAGAATGGTTTAATCGATTTATTGTAAATAAAGACAAAATTGGATTAATTCTTGAGTGCAACGGAGTTTCTGCAGGTCAGATAAGATTTGAACTTACAGAATTTAAAGGGGTTTTAAGAGTCTCCATTTCCATAGCGCCTGAGTTTCTGGGGAAAGGTCTCGGTACAGCTCTTCTCAAACTCGCTTGCAATGATGAAGGCGTTAAACAGCTTGGAAGCCTTATCGTTGCTGAAACTATGCTGGAAAATGTTCCCTCGCAGAGAATTTTTGAGAAAAGCGCTTTCATAAATTCAGGCCCCGGAATGCATAATGATCGTTCCTTCATTTATTGGACAAGATTTATTCGAAAAATAAATGTTTCATGTCTGGTTGACGGAGAAGCCATGCTGAGAGCTAAAGTTGCTGATTTTTTAATCTCTCACCAAATTGAGATTCTAGATAAAAATGCAGATATAGATTTTTTTGTTGAAAAAAAATCGGGTTCCGACCAACTGATAATAAATTTACTTAAGCCGTCATTAGACAATTTTACGGATGTCAGTCGCAATCCATTTGTGTTTGCAGCTCAAATAGTGGCACTCTTGATGCAAGAAAAATGATGATTTATCATTGAGATTGCCGATACTAGTTATGTTAAATATCAAAAAACATAAAACGAAAAGGTAATACAATTCCGATGAAATCCTCTTTTTATGCAAAAAACATGAAGGTTCTTCGCAAACGCATGCCAGTGTTTGCTCGAGCTATAGAAAATGCCGGAAGTTTTCCAAAAGATTGTGAATACATAATCGAAAGTGCTAAAAATAGTTCTCCAACCTTAGCGATAAAAAAAGATGACAAGGTTTTTCAGGTTCATAGTAAATATAACCCCCAAAGAGAAGCCAAACAGCAGGTTGAAAATAGTAAATTTAAAAATCCCAGACTACTTCTGATTCTTGGTCTTGGTCTTGGGTATCATATCAGAGCATGTCTTGAGGAATTGAAGGACAATAATTTATTTATTATTGTTATAGAAAAAGATGTTCATGCCCTCAAGGCGGCAGTTGAAAATGCTGATCTAACAGATCTGTTTTCGTCTAACAAAATTCGCTGGGTTATTGGTGTCCCACAAGATGAAGGATATGCTGTATTAAACGACATGCTTAAGCAAGCTGGAATCGCGATGCAGCTATTTTTAAAGACATTGGTTATTTTTGATCATCCTGTTATTGATAAAGTGCATGGTGATTACCACCGCCACATGGCAAGATGCTTCAGGGAAGCTGCGCATGCAATTATTTTTAACTATGGAAACTGCCCTGAAGATTCGATGATTGGTGTCAAAAATATCATGAGAAATCTGGCAACCATCATGAAAAACCCCGGCGTAAAAGACCTTGAAGGATCTATGAAGGGAATACCTGGAATAATTGTTTCGACGGGACCTTCACTCGATAAAAATATTGAGTTCTTAAAGCAGGCCGAGGGCAAGGCAGTAATGATTTGCGCCGATTCAGCCTTGAAAATCCTTTATGAACACGGCATTAAACCCACAGCTGCGGCAAGTCTTGAACGAATTATGCATGTTGCTACCATGTTTAAACAGGTTCCAGATGATTTCAAAGAAGATATTTACCTGGCAGGAACGCCAGTTATCATGAAAGAATCTTATGAAGCATGGAATGGCCCAACATTTATTACATACCGAGCTTTCGCTCATTTCGAATGGATTGATATACCCAAAGGAACCCTGAATGTTGGTCCTTCATGTTCAAATATGGCTTTCAAAATTCTGGAAACCATGGGCTGTAATCCTATTATCCTGGTAGGACAGGATTGTGCATTTGAAAGCGCAGAAAAAACTCATGCATCCAGTGCGCCAAGCGTAACCAGACTTGATGTTAAAGAAAAAGATTTGATTAAAGTTAAGGGAAATTATGCAGACTGGGTTTATACCAATAATATCTTTAACCTTTTCAGGAAAAGCTTTGTTACAGATGTGGCTCAATGGCATGGGAAATGTATTAACTCAACCGCTGGCGGAGCATTTATCGAAGGCACTGAACTGATGCCGCTTGATAAGGCAATCGAAAAATATTGTACCAGAGAAATTGATGTTAAAGCTATTATGAAAAGGGCGCTTCATTATCCAACAGAAGAAGAAATAAGAAGAGAATATCGCAAATTCAGAAGAATTATTCTTGATACTCAAAAAGAGGTCGAGGGTGTTATTGAATATTGTGATAAAGGTGCGAAGATGGTTGATGAATTTGAAGATCGGCTCGAAAAAGAAGGCTTTTCAAAAATTGAAGACTTTCTCGAAAGATTCCCTGACCCGGATCTTGATGAAATTCACGCTGAAATGACCCGTGCCAGAAGCAAGATTATTACCTTCGGAAAATACTTTAACCTCTATCTGATGCATATTGTGCAGATGATTATTGTTAAGTTTGAAATGGATTTTAATGAGTTACCAACTTTATGCGATGACATGAAACGATGCAAACTTCAGTCTATAAGGCTTATGAAACGTTGGTTCCCAACGGTTGGCGATGTTTGTCGACTTTCGTTAAAACTATTAGTCGATGCGTATGAAGATCTTGAAACTGAATTTGGAGCTTTATTAAAATAAATAGCACTCGCAAAAGGGCTACCCAAATTACTGGGTGGCCCTTTTTTTATTTACTTAAGTGAAGAGTCTCTTTGTGATATAATTCGCTAATGAAAAATGACCGTTTTATAAATTACACTCTCGGCGGCGATGAATGGATTCCTCGCTTTATTAAAGGAATTGATCCCAAAAAGTGTTCAAAATGTGCTTTTTGTACCAAGGTTTGCCCCGCAGGAGTGTTTGTTAGAACTGTCACTGCTGCAATAAAACCTCTCAATAAGGGAAAATGCATCGGATGTGGTTGCTGTGAGCGTCTTTGCAAAGACGAAGCTATCACCTGCGCCCCTTTTGAAGAACATAAATAGAAAATTCGCTTATAAATAGGAAGGAATGAAGATATGATAACTCTAACTGGAAGTAGTCTTACCCTGGATCAGCTTGCTCAAATAGCTTCTGGAGAAAAAGTTCAGATTTGTTCTGAAGCAATCTCAAGAGTTAATGCTTCCAGAAGTATTGTCGAAAAACTTATAGAAGAAAATAGGGTCGTCTACGGCATTACTACCGGATTTGGCCATTTGTGCAATACAAGGATCAACCGAGAAGATCTCGAAAGACTTCAGACTAATCTTATTCGAAGCCACGCAACCGGGGTGGGGGAATTCTTTTCCCGTGCAGATGTAAAAGCAATGATTGCTATTCGCGTCAACTCTTTGCTTCACGGCGTTAGTGGAGTAAGGGTTGAAGTCATTCAAGGCCTGATCGATCTGATTAACAATGATGTAATTCCAGCTGTGCCACAACAGGGCTCAGTAGGATGCTCAGGAGATCTTGCTCCACTTTCTCATATTATGCTTGTTCTGATGGGTGAAGGCGAAATCCTGGGCTCCACAAGACACGAAAGCTTTCCTGCGCTTCCTGCTCTTGAAAAGGCTGGTTTAGCACCAATTCAATTGCATGCAAAAGAAGGCTTGGCCTTAATCAATGGAACATCAGTGATGACAGGCGTTCTTGCGCTTTCTCTTCACAGAGCTCTTCACGTTTCAAAATCTGCTGACATCATTGCCAGTATGACGCTGGAGATGGTAAAAGGCTCCACAAATCCTTTTGATCCTGATTTCATAGCCCTGAGACCATACCCCGGAATGAAACAGTCGGCAGCAAACGTTCTATCTTGTATCCTTGACAGCGAAGTGCGGAAAAGCCATATCGGATGTACTAAAGTTCAAGACGCTTATAGCCTTCGATGTATTCCCCAGGTTCATGGTGCAACCAGAGAAAACCTGAATCACCTGGTTGATCAGGTAACTATCGAAATAAACTCCGTCACCGACAATCCAATCATTCTTTCAGAAGATAAAATCATTTCTGGCGGCCACTTTCATGGACAGCCAATGGCTTTTGCTGCTGACTTTCTTGGTATCGCAGTAGCAGAGCTGGCCAACATAAGCGAAAGACGTATTGATAGACTTCTCAACCCATTGATTAACGAAACGAAGCCATTTCTTTCTCATAATCCTGGAGTTAACTCTGGACTTATGATTATTCAATATACGGCAGCTTCACTGGTCAGTGAGAATAAGATTCTTGCTCACCCTGCATCAGTAGACTCAATTCCAACTTCTGCATATCAGGAAGACCACGTGAGTATGGGAACTATTGCCGCGAGAAAGGGTGCTAAGATACTTGAGCATACTGCCCAGGTTCTTGCTATTGAGTGGGTTAGTGCTGCTCAGGCTTACGAATTTGTTAAGCCCTTAAAGCTTGGTTCTGGAACCCAGCAGGCTTACGACCTACTTCGCGAAGTGGTTGCTCCACTTGAAGAAGATAGAATTTTGGCCCCGGATCTTAGAGTTGCTAAAGATCTACTCTGGGAAGGAAAACTTCTTGAAAGTGTTAGCCAGGCGGTTAAAATCGTATAGTTTTTTGGCTTGTGTTCTGAATTTTGGATTTGCCAGGTGAAATAAACAAAGTTAAGGAGAAATCAGATGAGTGAAGTTGTAAAACCAACGGCTGATTTTGTTTTACATAATTTAAAAAAAGCTGCAATTTTCCCCAATTCTTACAAAGGAAAAGGAACCAGACCAGGTTGGGAAGTTGAAGAACTTGAAAATTGCTCTATTGCTTCAAAAGATGGCATTATTACGTGGATTGGACCATCTTCAGAATTGACAAACGCTGTTGAAATTATTGCCGAAACAACTTTTTACAATGGTGATGGGCTAATTGCCACTCCTGGTTTTGTTGATTCACATACTCATCTGGTTTATGCCGGCGACCGAAGCGATGAATTTGAAATGAGAGTTCAGGGCAGGAGCTATCTGGATATTCTGGGAGCTGGCGGCGGAATTCTTCGAACCACCAATGCAATTAGAGATCTGGCTGAAGAAGCCTTATATGAAGAAGCAGCTTATCGCATTGAAATGGCTCTTGAGTGGGGAACCAGCACCATCGAAATCAAAAGTGGATATGGATTGGATCTCGAAAATGAACTCAAGATGCTTCGAGTAATATCAAGGTTAGGTGAAGAGTATCCAATAAGAATAATCCCAACTTTCATGGGTGCTCATGCCATTCCTGCTGATAGAAAAGCAGACCCACAAGCTTTTGTTGATGAAATTTGTAACGTCTGGATTCCAAAAGTTGCTGAAGAAGGGCTGGCAGTGTTTAACGATGTCTTTACTGAAGATAAAGCTTTTTCTGTTGAACAATCCAGACAGGTTCTTGAAGCTGGTTTGAAGCATGGATTAAAAGTAAAAATCCATGCTGATGAAATAAATGTTCTGGGCGGAGTTGATCTGGCAGTTGAACTTGGTGCTGTGAGCGCAGACCACTTGCTTATGACTGGGGCAGAAGGCATAGAAAAGCTCAAAGATAGCGGTGTCATTCCAACCGTATTGCCAGGAACATCAACCTACCTTATGGAAAGCCATCATGCGCCAGCAAGAAAAATGATAGAGGCCGGATTGCCGTTAGCTATTGCTTCAGATCATAATCCTGGTAGCAGTCAGTTTTTAGGAGCAGGTCTGATCCAGTCTCTGGCCATGCTTCAGCTTCGAATGTCCGCAGCGGAAAGTCTGATTGCGGGAACACTGCATTCAGCCTATGCACTTGATATGGGGCAGGAAATTGGCTCTATTGAAGTGGGCAAAAAAATGGATGTTGCACTATTTGATTTTGATTCCTATCGACAAATTGGTTATCGTATCGGCCAGAATGGCTTGTATGACCTTATTATTGATGGTTTCTCTGTTTTTGGCGAATAATTGGCGGGAGATTTTAAATGATTCTGGTATTAGGTAGTTCTGTAAGCGAAATACAGAAAAGAGAGTTATGTCTTCGATTACAGAAAATGGGATTCTATACCAGATTGGTAGAGCAGTTTGGTGAATCTGTTGTTTCCGTCGACGGGCCTGGCGAAGATAGAATTTCTTCAGTCGTAGCAGGCTGGATAGGTGTAGAGAAAGTGGTTGCTAAGAAAAGTCCATTTTATCTATCTTCACGAGAATGCCTGAAAAAGAATACTATTGTTAAAGTCGGCAAAGGGCAAAGCCAGGTGGCTTTTGGATCTGATGAAATCGTTTCTATTGCCGGTCCTTGTGCTATTGAAACAGAAGAGACAGCAATTGAACTTGCGAAGATTATAAAAAAAGCTGGAACCAGAATTTTTAGAGGCATGATTTATAAGCCAAGGTCTTCGCCATACTCTTTTCAGGGATTGAGCAAAGCTGGTATTCCAATCTTGAAAAAAATAAAACAGGAAACTGGTCTGAATATTCTAACTGAGATTCGATCGCCACACGAAATAGAATCTGTTTTAGATGTTGCAGATATGATCCAGGTTGGAACCAGAAATATGAGCAATTTTGAGTTGCTTAAATATCTTGGTCAGGCAAAAAAGCCCATCCTGTTAAAACGTGGAATGGGTGCAACAATTGAAGAGCTTCTTTGTGCCGCTGAATATCTTATTGTCCACGGGAACACAGAGATTGTTCTTTGCGAACGAGGAATCAGAACTTTTGAACATTTTACCCGTTTTACTTTTGATATTGGTGCGGTACCATCCCTGAAGCAGATTTCTCATTTGCCGGTGATAGTTGATCCAAGTCATGCGACCGGGAAAAGCTCTTTAGTAGGGCCTCTGGCCTTTGCTGCTTTGAGTGCAGGGGCAGATGGATTAATGATCGAGATTCATAATGAGCCTGAAAAAGCTTTTTCTGATGGAACTCAGTCCATTTTGCCAGATGAATTCAATCAGATTGTTAATAAGGGTAACGAGTTGGCAAAAGTTTTTGGCCGGACACTAAAGTAACTCTGAATTAAGAATACACGGCACCTTTGAATTTTTTGATGACTTCCATTTTTTTATAAAATCCTTATAATTATCTGTACATAATTAAAAATAAGGGGTTCGAAGGTGTTTAAAAACAGTTTTAAAGTGGTTCTGGTTTTTTTACTAACCCTTTCTGTATCAGCTTCAGCAAGTGAGTTTAAAAACTGGTTGAAGCAATATGAAGCGACTCATTATCAGCAGGATAAATATCAGCGAGTTGATCCAAAAGGTGATGCGTTTCTGATTAGAAAGCTTGATCAGGTGCCAATGAAGTTGGTTGAAGCATTGGTTAAAAGCTCATATCCTCAAGCTGAAATTCAGAAAGAAAAAGAGTTGAAAGCCCTTGAAGAAGCAGCTAAAAAAGGTGCTGGATTCAAAATTGGCAAAACAGTTCCTATCGATATTGATCGATTGGTAAATAAATGCCGGGAAATCATGCTTAAATACTATCCTAATATTAAACCAACAATTGGTGAAGAGCATGAATGGTCATCTGAAGCAAAAAAATATTTGATTTACGGTTTCTGGCACAGATTAGGTAGACACGTCTTCAGAAAGCAGAAAGAATTTCCAAGTCCACTGTTTTTCAGATCAAAATTGTTTTTACTCCTGGCTTGTGGCTGGACTTCCAGATACGCAGTTACCGGTCAGGAAGAAGCTTTAAAAAATAGAATCATGTTATACCCTGATGGAAAAATGCAGCTTCATCAGATGTTTATGGAAAGCTATGTTCTCAATAAAGGAAATATATATTTAACCTTCTTGACTGCTGAAAATGTTTTGGCAGGCGATCCTTATCGTGTTGATCGTGAAAATGATCCAATCCAGAAAAAACTGGCATATCTAAGACACGATACTGTTCAAATGGGTGACAACTATGGTGCCTGGTATCACTTCTTTGGCATCTCATTATATGGAGTCACCAGAAGCGGAGTGACATCTCGCGCTGTCGCAGAAATTGAAAGCCTCGGCTCTCTTTTCCTGGAAGGAAAAGACAAACAGGAAGATTACATTAATCGATTTGGAGCAATTTTCGGAAAGAGTTTTAAAAAGATGCTGAAAAAAGGCACCTGGAAGAAACCTTTAACCAAAGAAGAAAGAACAGATTATATGTTGCCGAATCCTTTAGCCAAATCTGTAAAAAAGTAAAGTCATTCGAATTAAAAAAAGCGCCGGTAGCTTATTGCTTCTGGCGCTTTTTTATTTATTCATAAAAGCTCAATTTCTATTTAGTGATATTTTCACGTGGGCCCAAGGGCATAAGAAAGCATGAATGTAGAAACGCCATAGTAGATTAGCAAAGCAAATATGTCGTTTGAAGAAGTAACAAATGGGCCTGAAGCTACTGCTGGATCTATATCAAATTTCTCAAATATTATTGGAACCAAAGCTCCAAACATTGCCGCAAAAGTCATGGCTGCAAGCATTGCAATTCCTACTGTTGCAGAGAGATGAACTGAAGAGAATGCTCCACTGGAAGCTCCACCAGTTCTAACAAGAAATTCTGCCCAAACCCCAACAATTAGGCCGCATGCTAATCCCATCATTGCTCCAGACATAATTTCACGCCAGAGACGTTTAGCTAATTCTGTGCCTGAAAATGAGTTTAGGGCTAATCCGCGAATGACAAGAGTTGAGGATTGAATTCCAGCATTACCGCCCATTGCCATAACAACTGGAACGAAAAAAGCTAAAGCGATTACTTGTTTGAAGTCACTCATAAAGCTTTTGAGGATTGTGCTGGTCAAAAATCCGGTGCCCAGGGTTATTAATAGCCATGGAAGTCGTGCTTTACACGCCTGAAATGGTGAAGTGTAAGAAAGTTCATCTTCGCTGGAACCAGCCAACTTAAAGATGTCTTCAGACGCTTCTTCTTCCATTACGTCCATAACATCGTCAACGGTTACAACACCAATGATTTGCCCTTTGTCGTTTACTACCGGGATTCCCATCAAGTCATACTTGGCAATCAGGGAAGCCACATCTTCCTGTGGTGTGTCCGGAGAAACTGATACCAGATCGGTTTCCATTATTTCTGTAACTGGAAGGGCAGGGTTGGCTGATAGCAGGTCGCGGATTGAAACAACCCCCATGAACCTTTCTTCTGAATCAATTACATACATGTAGTAGATAATTTCAATGTCTACAGCGACCAGTCGCAGATGTGAAAAGGCGTCAGCAATGGTGAAGTCTTCGAAGATCGCAGCGTATTCGGTTGTCATTAGACCACCGGCCGTATCTTCTTCGTATTTTAGAAGTTCTCGAACATCACTCGCCTCATCCAGATCCATATGATCAAGAATTGCCTGAGCCTTAACCTGATCCATGTCCTGCAAAAGATCCGCAGCCTCATCAGGTTCCATTTCTTCAATGATTTCTGAGGCTGTTTCTGTATCGAGCCCTTCAATGATTTGTATCTGTGTCTCTGCTTCTGTTTCGGCAAGGGTTTCAGCTGCTATTTCTTCTTCAAGGTTTTCAAAAACAGATATCCTGTCAACTTCATTGAGTTCATCAAGAACATCTGCCAGATCTGCAGGGTGAAGAGTCTGAAAGTTATCAGTGGTAAGCTGAGTTGTAAGGCCGGCGAACTGCTCATTAAAGCCGATAATTTTTTCCCATTCAATGAGGTGTTCTTCTTTGGCAAAGCCAAAACGCCTTAAAAGGGAACCAAGTATTTTATCCAGCTTCATTCTGCGGAGCGCAGCTCTGAAGCTTATGTCGATCGCAGCAAGCCACATCTCGTTCTTTTTTTCATCAAATGCGACTTTCAGGTCATTAATCTGTACAGCTTTAACGTCTGTTGTGTCGATTACAGATTTGTCCCAGAGCTGTGTGGCCGTGGCAAACGAGCCTGGTTCATAAATTGGGTAGCTTTTTAGAGTGGTTGCCAAAGCAAAATTGCCAGGAATAAAAGATTCGAAATCTTTTGCTGGTGCAACGCGTTGCAAACCCGATTCATACTCAAAGACAATTGCTCTGTCAAAAAATGGCAGATTGTCTCGTAAAATGAGGGTAAAGTCAGTTATATAGCCTGATTGTCTTCCGCTGGCAGTTTTTACAGGAGAGCCAAGCAGGCTTACCAGATGGAGGTTTTTCCTGCTCATGATCGTCAATTTCCTTAGTCATGCTTTTCGGCGCTCCCTTCATAAAATTTGTGACTCAATGATACTCTTGAAAGCCTATAATTGCTAGTTTTTTGATTTAAGAATACCAGGTTTTTTGCAAATATATTGGTGGCAATTGTTGTGGCGGGGAGAATTCTGGAACATATAGTTTGCCCGAAATTAAAGAAAAATTAAGTGGCGCTGATCAAAAATGTTCATAAAATTTGCGAGTATAGTTAATTGTTGAAACTGACTGCTTTACTTATCATAAGGCTATGATGATAAATCAAAGGAGAACGTTTATGAACAAATTTGCTTTTTGTGTCTTACTTTTTTCCCTTTTAATTTGTAACACTGGATTTTCTGCTCAAAAGATTGAGACAACCCCTGTAAAATTTTCTGAAGTAGATTCTGGAATGCCATACAACGTAAAGGATATACCGGTTAAAGATCCTGAATCAATGTCGGGACTTAGGATTGCCATAGTGGCTGCTCATGGTTTTGAAGAAGTAGAAGCAACATATCCAATCAACTACTTCCTGGCAAGAGGCGCTGAAGTTGAGATTATAACCCCGGATTGGATAAAAGATAGGGTAATGGCAGTGCAATTTTTAAAGCCATCTATTTGGTTACCCGTTCACAAGAACATTTCTCAGGCAAAGGTCGAAGATTACTGTGCTATTTTGATTCCTGGTGGAGCCTGGAATCCGATTATAATGCGCACAGACAATTCAATTCTTAACTTCATCAAAGATGCGGATAAGGCTAATAAGCTTATTGCAAGTGTTTGTCATGGCCCTCAGGTTCTTTTGAATGCAGGACTTGTTAAGGGAATTGAAATTACGGGAGTTGGCGATATTCGAACAGACTTAAGAAATGCTGGAGCCAGGGTCGTTGAGGATATGCCGGTAGTAATCGATGGAAACATTCTTACCAGTAGAGATCCAAATGATCTGGCAGAGTTTTCACAGGCAATCGAAGAGTATCTTAAAAAAAATAGAGCTTTTTGCAATGCTCAAAAAGAAAATGGACTAGCCAGATAAAAATTTGGTGAACTACAAAATTACTCTGAGTCGTCTTAAACTAGATTGACTCAGAGTAATATTTATTTAATGATGAGTTTGAAGCTTTATCAATTGTGAGCAAAGATGAAACCAATAAATATTTTACAGCATGAAAATACAAGACTTGTAGGCCAAAACCAGCAGTTTTCGCTGTATCTGTTCAGTGGAAACATTAAAGAAGATTTAAAAGTAGTTTTTAAATCGGATCAGCTGGCAATTTTTGTGTGTTTAGCGGGAAAGCTTGTTAGTAGCACAAAAACTTTGAGTTATCACCTGAGCGAGAATTTGATTTCTTTTGCTCTGAGCCATGACTGTAAAAAAGTAATCCCGAAAAGTAATTTGACTGAATTTCTTATTTTAACTTTTTCAAAGGAAACTCTTGAAGAGCTTATTCATGATACTGGTGAAGATGTGCATCTCACTATGAGTCACTTCACTTCTTGCCAGTGCACCGTAAACAACTGTAATTCTGAAATTCTTACTCTTGCAAGAAAGCTTTTAAAGGAAGGAACTGAGAAATATTGGGGTTTCAAAATGAACTCGGAATTAATTTTCAAAGAGCTTTTGGTTTCCTTTGTTAGACTGTTTACCGCTGAAAAGCAAGAAGCCGGTAGCGACACTGTAGCTCTTGCAAAAGAGATTCTTGAATCTTCAACTAATAAAGAATTGAGTTTAGATAGTCTTGCTGAAACTTGTGGAGTTTCTTCCAGCCATCTTTGCCGAATTTTTAAAAAGGCCACCGGACGAACTATTTCTCAGTATTTTAATGCTCTAAAAGTTGATTTGGCATGCAAGCTACTTGCTGAGTCAAACTTATCAATTGAAGAGGTTGCTTTTGAATCCGGGTTCAATAATCCAAGCTACTTTTTTAGGGTTTTCAAAAAGCAGACTGGAAAATTGCCTCTGGATTGGCGAAGAAATTTTTCTGTAGCGTCAAAAAACTAAAATTTGGAGATTTCCTGATGGCTGCGCCAAAATATAGCAAAAGGCTTGTTTTTAGAGAAATGACGGTTGAGGACGTTCCTTTTTTAATGAAGATTTTTTCTGATCCAGTTGCTATGAAGTATTATCCATCAACGAAAACAGATGAAGAAGCTAAGGGATGGATTGAATGGAATTTAAGAAATTACAAAGAGACTGGCCACGGTTTGTGGCTACTGTTTGATCGCAATAGTGGTGATTTTGTTGGACAATGTGGTTTGGTCCCTCAAAAGGCCAGATTTTTTCCTGAAATAGAATTGGGCTATCTTCTGGCCAGAGAACACTGGGGAAAGGGATTAGCTACTGAAGCAGCCATGCATTGTCTTGACCATGCTTTTGAGATTTTAAAGCTTGAAAAAATCGTTTCATACATAGACCCAAAAAATGCTCCTTCTGAGAAACTCGCTCGAAGACTCGGAATGACTCTTGAGGAATTTTCCTGCCCATCTAAGAATGCATGGAAAAAGGAAATTAACGTTTTCGCTATTACAGCGGAAAGCTTTCGAAAGCTGCATTTAGAATGATTCCTTTTCTGGTTTTATGTAGGAAGGTTGACCTGAAAAGAATTTGGGGCTAGACTTCTAAACATCAAATGTCAAGGACTGGTGATTAGAATGGCCTCTCATAGCTGGTTTAACAACTGGGTTGAAAGAAAAGAAAAATACGCTAGAACAGATGAAAAGTTTTTATCCGAAGACAGATTTGGATCAATTGGAGTGGGAATTGGACTTCCTCCAATAGTTCAAAAGTCTACGTTTAGTTTTAGAAATGTAAAAGATGGTGCTGATCGATTTTTAGGGTTGTCACAGAGTGGTGAAAAACCATTTGCCAGGATTTACACCAGACTTGGAAATCCGACTACTGAGTATCTTGAAAAGTCTCTTTTTCAGTTGGATTGTCAGCATATTATTGATGCTGCACTTGCTGCTGATGAAAGAAAGCCGACTATTGGCTCGCTGGTTTGTTCATCAGGTATGTCTGCCATAGCTTGCACAACTCTGGCTCTTGTTAAAAGCGGTGATTCAATTGTTTCAGGCAGCGTTTATGGCTGTACCGACAGTTTTTTCCGCTCAATGGAAAAGTTTCAGATTAAAACCCATTTTGTTGAAACTTCTAGCCTGGAGGCGGTGAAAAAGGTTCTTGATGAAAATCCTTCCGTTTCCATGTTTTTTATGGAAACCCCTGATAATCCAACTTTAAGACTTTCAGATATTGAGGAAATTTCAAAGCTAACCCAGGCCCGTGGAATACCTCTTGTCGTAGACAATACTTTTGCTACACCATTTTTGCAGCAGCCTTTCAGATTGGGTGCTGATATTGTTATTCAGAGCATGACAAAATACGTGAATGGTCACTCTACAAGTGTCGCTGGAGTTGTAATTGCTCCATGGGAATTTGCCAGTGATCACCTGTTTCACGTGTATAAGGATTTTGGACCTACTCCAAGCCCATTTGATTCATGGCTAAACGCTCAAGGATTACAGACTTTACATCTCAGAATGGAAAGAGCATGCTCTTCAGCCATTGAAATTGCCAAACGTCTGGAAAAGCACGAAAAGGTAGAGCGCGTTTTTTATCCAGGATTACCTTCACATCCAGACCATGAACTTTGTAAAAAGCAGATGCGTCTTGGTGGAGGAATGATTGCACTTGAGTTAAAAGATGGTTTTGAACCTGCCAGCCGATTGATGGATTATTTTGCTTCCTATACTACCCCAGGTGAGCTTGCTGTTAGTTTGGGCAGTGCAATTACATATTTTCAGCACCCCGCTTCCATGACACATGGCGGAGTTCCAGAGGAAGACCGACTTAAACGCGGAATTACTCAGGGATTAGTTAGAATTTCTGTTGGCCTTGAAGGACTAGACACCCTATGGAACGCCATTGAAGAGGGACTTGAAAAAGCTTATAAATAGTAAAGTTATTATTAAGTAAAGGCCGTTGAACACCAGGTCCAACGGCCTTTTTTATTTTGTCAGGAATGATTATTATCAGAGTTTGCCTCTGGCTATTTTATCAATAACATTTCTGAGCAAATCTTGTTCTGCTGCTATTCCAATCCTCTGGGCACGACTTTGTCCAAGTTCATGATAATTTCTGCCATCTGGGCACACCAGCAGAGTTACTGAAACTTCTTTATCAAAGTATTTTTGGTTAAACTTTTTGGCAAAAGCTCTGAATTTTCCCGGGCGGGTATCAGCAGGCTTAAATCTAAAAATTTCGATAGGCTTTACCCGGTCATTTTCTTTTGCAAATTTAACTGAGCAAAGGGCTGGAGCATAAAGCTTATTCCAGGTTCCTTTTATCATTTCTACCTGCAGCTTAACAGTTGTTGTGGCATAAGTTGGCTTAGGTTCAAGCTCTTTAAAGGTCAGTCCCTTCTTCTGTAACCATTCTTCCCAACTCAACTTCAAGTCTTCAAAGTAAAGATCTATCAGAACCAGTTTGTTTTTTTCTTTAACTTCGAGCCCATTAATATCCCTTTGAATAACAAATTCACAGCGCAATCCATTAATTTCTTTTAATAATTCAGGAGTTAACCATGATTTTTCCTTGGGGGGAGTGATTTTCATTTCCGGTTTTTGGCCTTCCACAAAAGCGCCAGAAATTGTTCCATCTTCTTTTATAAGACCCATTTTGCCAGCCGCCCATCGGACTGGGTTAACTTCCACTATTTCACCATCGTAAGGGCGGTTCTTCAAAGCGCGAATTCTACGATCAATCTCAGCTTCTTTTGCCCTGATAGAAGGAGGAATTACTCCTTTTGGTAATACGTCATAGATTGTTGTAACTCTTATGGTTGATAAATCTGGTTTTTTCGAGGTGGCAGCTGCTGGGCGTTTATTTTTTTCTTCTTTTATGCGTTCTTCTCGTATTGTGGTCAAATGTTTGCTATAAAGCACATCTCTCATATAGTCTTTATCTTCAAAGGCGGGGGTTTTGCTAACCTTAAATTTGTATCCCAACTTGCGAAGATAGCCTGTATAAGTCATTTTTATGTCTTTCAAATAGACATCAGAAGCATAATATAAGCCGCCTTGCTTTTTTGGTTTGCCAAGTCCGTCATGATAGAGATGAAAAATGGCTTGTTGCTCATTTATGCCTTTTTTTAACTGGTTTTTCAAAAATTCTGAGTCCACTTCGTCGCTAAACATTATTCGTGGAAGGCACACTCGTTCATTTTTGTCATCAATCTTGACTTGGGCTACCTGAAAAGAGCTTACTGAATTCCAGGTGCCGTTAACTGGTATTGTCGGCCCAAAAGCTAATGAGACATTATTTAATGAAGTTAAGCATACCAGCAGGATAAACCCAGCCAATATTCCCAATTGTTTTGAAAATTTCATTCATTTCCCCCGTTTTATCGGTATCTATTAAGTATAACTGATTACTAATCACATTCAACTCACTCTTTTAAGTCTAAACAAATAAAGGTTAAAAGGTCTAATTCTAATTAAAAGATTTTCTGGGTATTTACAATAGCTCTATGTAAGCCATTAGAGCAGCACAAATTTATTTTCTAAAATTACTTTGTTTCTCTGGCAGATCAGTTTGTAGAATCTTTAACTGATAATCAAAAGCAGCAATTTATTAAAAGTTAAAAGCAAAAAAAGAAAGCGCCTCTGGATGTTTGCAAATTTTTATCTATATTTATCCTTCATACTGTATTACACCTGTGTTATCCTCTAAAAAAAATTAACCGGTGAAAAGACATGAGTGTAGGAAAAAAACAGGGATATCAAAAAGCCTGGCAGGTCCAGGTACCTGGAATCAAAATGTTTGATTCCACTACAGATAGGAGAGGGGTAGCAGCCTATTCTGACTCGGGAGTGCTTTATCTTTTTGACCACAATGGTAAAGAACTTTGGCATCGAGAGACTGGACTTAAGCTTGTTGACATTTCTTTGTCTGATACTCTTGAAATTCTCGCTATCGACAACGAAAAATATATGCACCTGTTCGGACTTGACGGAACCACACAGTGGCGAAAACGACCTTTTCCTACAGTTGCTGGAAAAATTTCAGCATCCGGGCAGTATATGAGTTTTATCACTCCTGATCCGGCAATTATTTCTACCGATAGAGCTCTGCGAACCAGGTGGGTTTATAGAAATTTGTTGAAAAGACCGCTGACTCTTTGCATTTCTGATCAAGGGCAAACCACAGCTTTCCCTTGCGCAGATGATAGAGGAGAAGGTATTGGTGCCGTATCCCAAACTGGAAATCCATATGACGCATTCATGGGAATCGATCCGGTAATTTCGATTGATGTTGCTGAAGATGGCCAGAATGTACTGGCTCTTGATAAGAATGGCGGGATTTTTTGTATCAATTTTGTAAAAAGCTTTGGAGTCTGGAAAGGCCAGATTAATTCAGATTTTAACGGTGTATCCTATGCAAGCCTTTCTGGTGAATCACTCGTTTATTCCAGAGACGGGCTTGTGACGAAGCTGGATGAAAAAGGCGTGCCTGCATGGGAACACAGGTTTTCCGACAGAATTCTAAAAGCGGTTTTAAGCTCGGACTCTCAGGCAATTTACTACGCAACCGAGCGTGGAGAAGTTGGTTGTTTAAAAGCTAATACGGGTCAGATTGTTAATCGTCTTGAATTTTTGGAGATTGATGTTCCCGCACCTCTGCCCGAGAACAAAAGCGAGTTTGTAAAACTTTGGAACGTGGAATTACCCTCCAGATCACCACTGGCAAAGCCTTCTGTGCACCCATGGAAAGGTTCTGAAGGGGTGGAGTATTTCCTCGTTTGGGATGGAAAAGACAGACTTGTATGTTTGAACGATGTCGGTGAGGAAGTTTGGGAAAATCGGCAAACAGGAATTGATGTTTTCGCAGTTTCAGTGTCACCCGAGACCGATACTGCTGTGTTGGCAACTTCCAAGGGAATTATTGGCTTTGATTTGTCTGGCTATGAAAAATTCAAATTTTTTGGAAATTTTTCTGATTTACATCTTTTCCAAAACGAAGCATTGGTTTTGTTGGATAACCGTAGTCAGGTTAAATATTATCAGAACCCCAAGCATTTTTCCCACGTCCTGAAGACTCCCGAAAAAATTCTGGAAATCATTGGAAACTCTGATTCAGCATATTTAATCGGAGAGCAGAATTTGTACAAGGTTGCTAATACAGGAGAATTAGTTGCTACCTGGTCGCTCCCGGCTAAAATAAACTCGGCAAAACTTATTGAAAATGGCCGGCTTATCCTTATTGGAACAAGCGGGGGCCACGCATTGATCCTCAATGAGGATTTTGAGGAAATCTTCAATTATGAATTGAAGGAGCCTGTTATTCTGGTTGAGTATAATGCGCAGGAAGAAACTGTTTTTGCTGTCACAATGAACTCTGATGAGGTTCTGACTTTGCAATGCCGAACGGGAGAAATGACCAGAACCAAACTGACCGGTAGACTAAAATATTCTGCCTCAAGCGAATTTGGAGCAATTCTGGGCACAGAAATGGATCAACTCGGTTTAATCGGCAATAAGGGTGAGCTTCTTGCCAGATACACTTTCCCCGATAAAATTGTTCGGCTGAGAAGCTGTTGCGAAAATGGAAGATTTCTGGTTCTCTCGGAAGAGTCTGTAAGCTTCTATACAACTTCAAACTCAAGTGTTGAGCACGGAACCATGAGCTTTCTGGAAATTTAAATGAAACAAAATATCGAAGAATTTGTTATTGCTGATCCACAAGATTGGAAGCTTCTTGAAATGATTTCTGAGGTCGATCAGGAAGGCTTTGGGGTGGATGGCATAAGTCCTTTTAATCTTTCCATGTTTGCTAGAGCAGGTTATGTCATGGCCCTTATTTCTGATGGAAAGGTTGCTGCGGAAGCTGTTCTTTTGCGAGGCCATGAGCCGGATACTGGTTTTGTCTTCGGATTTGCATCCTCTGTTGCTTTCAGAGGGCAAGGCAAGGGAACCATTCTTATGCAGCACATGATAGATTTTGCCCATTCAGTGGGAATGGTTCGATTAGAATTGACGGTAAATCCTGAAAATCCTTTGGCTATTAAGCTTTATCAGGAAAAATACGGATTTGTAAAAATAGAAGACCTCAAAAGTCACCCTGAAAAACACGAGCCAAGAATTCTTATGCAAAAAAAACTTTAGACTGCACGGAAAGTAGTGTAAAGTAGAAAAAAATAGGTTTCGCGAGCGGGTGCTATGAAAGTAAAAATTCTTTTTTTTGTAATACTTCTAGGTTTCGCCTCCCTTAATTGTTGGGCTGAAGTGGCTTCAGAGACTATCAAAGGCGCACATTCTTTTTCTATTGTAGATGCTTTAAATCGAAAAATTGAATTGAAAAGTGCACCTGAAAAAATCATAGTGGCAGGAAAAGCTGGTTTTATGATTACCAATGCAGCTTTTCTGTTTCCTTCAGCTTCTGACAAACTGATTGGGTATTCCAAAACCTATCAAATGAAAGATTTGGAATCATTTTTCAAAATGGTTGATGATAGATATGATGAAAAGCAATTGATTGATCACAATGTTGGGATAGAGCAAATTGCTGCAATGAATCCTGATCTTGTTCTAATGAAGACATTTGAGTCTTCAAAGTTTCAGAAAGGCTTTGAGCAATTAGGAATTCCAGTTGCATTTTTTGATATGGAAACCCCGGAAAAGTTTCTTAAGGAAATTCACGTTCTCGGAGAGATTTTTGGGAATAAAAAGCAAAGCACGAAGATCGTAGATTTTTATGAAAAGTGGCAAAAGATAATCGGAGAAGCTGTTTCTGCAATTCCAGCTGAAAAAGAAAAGTTAAATGTTCTGCATATTTTTTACTCTGATCGAGGCGGTTCTGTTTCATTTAATGTTGCTCCAGATAGCTGGATACAGATCAAATTGATAACTATGGCTGGCGGAAATCCAGTTTGGAAAAACTCTAATCCTGGTGGCGGCTGGCTGGTTGTTGGATTTGATCAGATTGCTGCATGGGACCCTGACATTGTTCTGGTGACTTCATACTTTGGAGACCTGGTTCAGGCAAAAGCAAATTTAGCGGATAACAATTTTTGGAAACTGCTAAAGGCAGTAGAAAACAAGCATATTTATGCTGTACCAGAAGATTTTTTGAGTTGGGATCAGCCGGATTCACGATGGATTTTGGGGCTATTTTGGATGGCAACAAAATTCTCTCCAGAAGCGGCAAAAATTCTTAATGGTAAGTTCAACGAAATCTATACCGAATTTTATCACCTATATGGATTACGAGAAGACCAGATTGCAGAAATCAAGATTAAGGGGGATATTTTCTGAAAAAGCTCTCCCCGAAAACAGGACTCCCAAATTTTAGAGTCCATTTTTTTGTATTACTTATTGTGCTGGTTGGTTTAATGTTTTTTTCAGCTTTGATTGGAAGATATCCTGATAGCGGCTGGGTTTCGCCGGGATTACTTGAAACTAACAAAATGGCACAAAACATTGTTTGGAATATAAGAACCCCAAGAATAATAGTCGCAGTTTTGTTGGGAATGAGCCTGGCTGTTTCCGGAAATGTAATGCAAATGATTTTTGGGAATCCTCTTGTAAATCCCGGCTTTTTGGGAGTTTCCCAGGGTGCAGCTTTTGGAGCAGCTTTATGTATTTTGTATTTTGGAAATTCAGCGTTTTCTATACAGCTTGTTTCTGCTCTATTTGCATGTTTAGGTCTTGCAATATCTTATTACATTGCATGGAAAATTAAGTTTGGTTCCTGGATTCTCCGGCTTATTCTCTCTGGAATCTCGGTTTCTGCCATTTTTGCTTCAATGCTTGGACTAATGAAATTCATTGCAGATCCAACCCACCAGCTTTCAGAAATAACTTTCTGGCTTCTGGGGGGATTGAGTGCAATCTCATGGGACGAAGTTTTTCGCATTTTACCTGTCGTACTCCCATCTTTGGTTATTGTTTACCTTTTTAGATGGAGATTAAATCTGCTTGCGCTGAAAGAGTCTTCAGCTTTTTCGCTGGGTGTTTCAGTAAATTTTGAACGATTCTGTTTACTTGGACTGGCTGTCCTTATGTCAGCAGCAGTAACTGCTGTGGCTGGTTTGGTCGGTTGGGTGGGACTTATTGTTCCGCATCTTTCCAGAAGAATTTTTGGTGCAGATGCTAATTTTTCTGTTCCTGGAAGTATTTTGCTTGGTGGAATAATCGTTTTGGCATGTGATGACTTTTGTCGAACAATTTTTCCCGGCGAAATTCCTCTTGGAATAGCAACGTCTCTTGTTGGCGCGATAGCTTTTCTGGTAATCATGACTACTGGAAACAGAATCACGAAAGAGTAAAGTGAATATGCTTAGTTTTAAAAAAGTAAAATTTGGGTATCCAGGAGCTATGAAACTGGTGCTGAACGACTTTAACCTAAATATTCAGCCCGGTAGCGTTACTGCTATTCTTGGACCAAATGGAACTGGTAAAACTACTATGCTGATGCTTTCATTAGGCTGGCTAAAGCCAGAAAGTGGCGAAATTTGTCTGCTTGGAAATCCCATTTCCAAAATAGATCGAAAGGAACTTGGACAAAAAATTAGCTTGGTTCCACAGTTTGAGCACCTGAGTTTTGACTATACTTTATTAGAATACGTGGTTCTTGGAAGAGCACCATATTTGGGACTTTTACAGTCCCCAACCCAGGAAGATCTTAATGTTGCTAATGCAGCTCTTGAAAGAGTAGGAATGGGGCAATATTCCCATAAACTTGTTCAAGAGCTCAGTGGGGGAGAAAAACAGCTGGTTTTGCTGGCAAGGGCTTTGGCTCAGGATACTGAAATTGTCCTCCTCGATGAACCAACCTCCCATCTGGATATAAAAAATAAATCCCGGTTACTTAAAATTTTGAAAGAGCTTATCTCAGAAAATAAAACCATAATTTTGACTACCCATGAGCCAGATGTGGCATCAATGATTGCAACAGATTTAATTCTTGTAAAAGATGGGCAGGTTGAAAAACATGGAAAAATCAATGAGGTTATGACAACTGAGAATCTTTCAAGTGTTTACGGCCTGGAAGTTATTGTGGAACATTGTTGGGGACATAAGGTTTTTCTCTGGAATTAGTGCCCGGCTTGAGATAATTTTAAACTGATAAGTGAACGTAAAGTTTTGTAAAGCATGCTTTAAAAGCCATAAAAGGGCAAGTTTGCCTTGCGCTGTTACGTGTACATTGCTATCATTGTAGATAACAGCAAGCAATCTCAGGAGAAAAAATATGGTTAATCAAATTCATAAAAGGTCTGGTGTAGCACTCTTTTTCACTATATGTACAATCGTAGTGATAAGCGTTATAGTCTATGGAATGGTCTTTTTCATGCGTGGAGAAGTTCACCATTCTCAGAGCTATGTTGATTCAACCGTTGCTTTGATGCTTGCTGAAGCAGGAGTTGAAGAAACTCTTTTTACTGTAAAAAGTCAGATGAACGATCCTGAAAATGCTTTTTACAAACTTATCACCGAAGCGGATGAAGGATCAGTTGACGTAGATCTTTCCAGAATTTCAAATGGCTCTGAAGGAGTTGCTCCGCTGATGAAAGGCGGTAGTGTAAAGGCAAAATTGACCTGGAAACTTGATCAAAAGGCTTTTCTGGATTTGGTTTCCAAAGGTGTCCCCAAAGAAATTGCACGCCAGGGAACTGTTGTAATTAATTCCATGGGTGTTTTTCATAAAAGCAAAAAACAGGTTGAAGTAAAAAAAGAATTGAAAGCGATGCTCGTAAAAGGACCTGTTTCAGAAAACTCCCTTGGTATGATTGCTCCAGATCATGGACTTTTTCTAAATGCAGCACACCACGATTCTTTTAAAATTGAATCTTTCGACTTTTGGGATCCATGGGGATTTATAGTTAAGGGCGGAAAAGCCTACATGAAAAATGGTGAAAAGGTCGATTTGCCTAAATGGTTGATGTTAACAAAAATGAAGGGCGAACTTGATCATCCTTGGCTTGACATGGGAATTGGCTGGACTGGATGGAACGGTGGAGCGGATTTTACTGACACTGAACTTGAGTTTACCAAAGACCCCATTACTCGTCAGTATTATAAGTGGCAGGGAATTTTCCATTGGCCCTGGTGGCAAAAGACCGCTGCTGAAAAATACCATTCAAAAACTCAGCAGGTTGAAGAATATGATAGTAAAAAAATTAACCTTTACACAGCTGATGTGTATAAGAGACTTGCAAACAGGGTTGTTGACCCTGAAGCCAATCCGTCACAGGGTAAGTTTTTCACTGATGTAAATTTTGTTGAGGCTTTCGGCCGAAACGAAGTTACCTATAAAAAAGTTGTGCCCCTCTACGGATGGGGAGATTGGAGAGCTGTTCCAAATAAATATAGCCGATGGTTTGGAAATCCTACAAAAGCTCACGATACTTCTCGTGCTGTAGAAATCAACGGTTTAACCTACATTAAGGGCGATGTCTACCTCGAGGGATGGGTTAAAGGTAAAGGCTTACTTGTAGTTGAAGGTAACATATATGTTGGTGGTGACGTTTTAACTTTGCCAGATGATGCGGGTCGTGAGTCCTCAGTCGGAATTATTGCCCTTAGAGACAAGACATGGGATACTTCTGTTGAGAATCCTAAGACTGGGAAAATTATTTATAAACCTCATCATGACAGTGATTGGTCAAGATTCAATCTTACCCACCCATTTAGAAATTTAAGTCCAAGGCTTGAGGGATGCTTCCATGCAGAGGGCGGATTAGAACTTGAAACTGACTCTTCAATGAAAAAGCTTTGTAACATGGATATTGTGGGGAATCTTTCTGTTGATTACTTTGATCGAAGAAGAATGCCAAATGATATTCGAATTACTTACTATGATTGGCAGAAAACCCTTGAGAGATCTGACTATGATTACACTGTTGATCGTAAAATCGATTATACCAAGCTTTATGAGCTTGCCATTCAAAAGGAAATGCTCAGCTGGAAAGAAGTTGACGCAACTTTATAGTTCTTAAATGTTAACCCCACCGTTTTAAATGGTGGGGTTAATTTTTTTTAGGCGCTTAATTGTTTGCTTTTATTGAATTCTATTTATTGCTGGAATATTATCGAATCATGAGCAACAAACGCGGATTTTTTTTATTGCGGATTATTCCTAAAACACTTTTAGGAAGGATTTTCTGGGGAACTTTTTTTGTTTCTTTTGCTTCGATTTTGATTATCGGCTCCTGGTTTTACTTTAGGGTCTATTCAGCATTAGATAATGAGGCTACCTCTCGTCTTGGAAATGTTGCTAATTTAATTTCCATTAATGTTAAGACTATCTCTGAAGATCAAACTAGTGATGTTTCGGAATCTCAAAGATTTGACGAGCTTTCTGGAATAGTAAACAATAGTGGCGGATGGCTTCAAAATATTTATTGGATCGATCTTTCGAAGAAAAAACCCAGATTTATAGCATCATTTTCCGCTAATATAAAAAACAGAAAATCAATGGTGCCACCAACGGCCGAAGAAGCAGAAGATATTATTTATGACCACATAAATGACCTTGAAAGAGGAGAGATTGTTTTTCCAGATCCTTATTCTTATAGCGCTTCAAGAAGATTTAAAATGGTTTTGATCCCTTTTCTTGATTCTTTTCAGATGCTTGATACAGTTGTGGGAATCGAGGCTGACATGCAGTATTTAAATATTTTCATGAAGCTTAGAGGGCACATCCTGGAGGCTTTATTACTTACTTTTTTCCTCAGCATTTTGATTTCATTCGTATTGGCTTCAAATCTAAATTCTAAGATTTTAAGCCTGCTTAAAGAGTTATCAATAGTTGAAGAGGGAAAAATACCTGAAATAAATGACTTGAGGGTTCAAGAATTGAACATGCTTCAAAAGGGTATTGTTGAATTAGGGCAAAGAATCGAGGATAGGAAAATCCAGCTAAAAGAAGTTTATGAAAGCAAATTTGAGGATCTTAGCTTAATGGGTGGAGCTATTGCTCACGAAATAAGAAATCCGCTGTCTGCTATTGAGATGCATTTTGGCTTAATCAGAAGAGTTTTTAAAAAAGCAGAAATAGCTGAACCAGAATCTGTTTTTGAAGTTGCTGAACAATTGAATAATTTGAAAGCCTTGATTGAGAAGTTTTTAAGTTATACAAGGCGCATTGAGACTGAACTGGAAAAAATTCCATTTAAAGAAGCTATTGAGCAAGTTGCTAAAAGCATTAATTGTGAGGGAAAGTGGAGCTTTAAAGTTGATGCTCCGGAAACTGAAACAGTTCTCATGGATAAATCAATGTTTAAGCAAATCTTTGAAAACCTTTTCAAGAATTCGATAGAAGCTTCAACTGGGGAAATAGAGATAAAAGCTTCATTAAGTAGAAAAGAAAATGTTTCTATTATTCGTTTTGCGGACAATGGAACAGGAATTCCTGAAAATGTTCAAAAGCAATTGTTTATGCCTTTTATAACAGGTAAAAAAAATGGGAATGGCATTGGGCTCACCTTAATTCGAAAATTTGTAGAAGCTCATCGAGGAAAAATCTATCTTGATGATAAAACAGATAGTGGTACAGTGTTTGTAATTGAGGTTCCAAAAAATGAAAATCCTGATTGTTGACGACAATGAATCCCTTGCCAGAGGGCTGAATATTTTTTTGAAAGATGAGGGGCATTTGCCAGAGCTTGCATTTTCAGTGGCTGAAGGAAAGCGGAAAATTGATGAGTTTGAATTTGATCTTGTTATTACGGACCTGAAATTGCCTGACGGAGATGGAATTGAGATAGTAAAAAAAACTCGGGATTTACTAATAACGCCACTTCCAGATGTTATATTAATGACGGCTTTTGGTTCTATTGAAACGGCGGTAGATGCAATTAAACTTGGCGCTACAGATTACCTTACAAAGCCTGTTTCCATGGAAGAGTTTGCTTTCAGAATCAATCGAATTGACGAATTTAGGAGCATGGAAAGTAGAAACCTTTCACTATTAAGAGTCAGAGAAAGCTTACTTGAGGAGTCTGGTCTTGATGATTCCCTGGGAAAAATTTCTGGTGAATCTAATGCAATCAATGAAGTTAAAGACATTATTAAGAAAGTAGCAGGTTTTCCTTCAACCGTTTTAATCTCTGGCGAGACAGGTTCTGGGAAAGAAATGGTTGCAAAGGCTTTACACACGCTTTCTCCATGGAAGGATGGGCCCTTTGTTAGAGTGAATTGTGCATCAATACCCTCAACCTTATTTGAATCAGAGTTATTTGGACACGAAAAAGGCTCTTTCACTGATGCAAAAAGCCAAAGAATTGGAAGATTTGAAGCTGCTGAGGGAGGTACCTTATTTTTGGACGAAGTAGGTGAAATTCCTCTGGAGGTTCAGGCTAAAATGCTCAGGGCACTCCAGGAAAAAGAGATTAACAGAGTTGGAAGCTCAACTCCAATAAAGGTTAAAGCCAGAATTGTTACTGCTACAAATCGAGACCTGGAAAAAATGGTGTCAGATGGAATGTTTAGAGAAGATCTGCTGTACAGACTTTCGGTGGTAAAGATAAATATTCCTGCTTTGCGGGAACGAAAAACAGATATTCCTATCTTATGCAGCCATTTATTGAAAAGTCTTGGCTCTGAATTAGGGAAAGTTGGAGTTTCAATTTCAAGAAAGGCAATGCAAGGGCTCATTGCTCAGGATTGGCCAGGAAATATTAGACAATTAAAAAACCTTTTGGAAAGGGCTATGGTCCTTTCTACAGGAGAAATTTTGGAAATGGAAGATTTTGAATTTAGATCTTCCAATAATATGATTATTAATGATCCTTCTGAGAACTCAGTTATAAATCTTTCTGAGGGATTAATTGAATCACTTGAGAGAATAGAGAAAGAAATGATCTTGTCTGCATTATCTCAGTCTGGTGGAGTTAAAAGCAAAGCTGCAGAAATTTTGAAAATACCCAGAACACAGCTTCTTTATAGACTCAAGCGTCTTGGTTTGGAAGAAGAGAAATAAAAAAAAGCGATCGACAAGCGATCGCTTTTTTTTTGTTTTTGATTCTATAAAGACATAATTTTTTGATAGTTTGCTTCGATTTTTTTCATCGCTTCGGCTGATAGCTTTTCAACCTCTGCTTTTACTTCTCGTTTCATATTTTCATAAGCTTCTTTGACTCTTTCCTGATCAGCCGTATCAAGTTTCTGTATTCTTGCCATTAACTTTTCTTCTTTTTTTTGCGAATTTTCTATCATTTTCTGTTTTCTGTTAGCGATGTTGGTTTTAAATTTGTTGTATCTTTCGGTTGCTTTGGCTTTTCTTTCAGCTATTTTTTCTTGTCTCTTTGCGGCTATCTCTGCAGATTTTTCCTGAGCTTTTTCGTTTTCAACATTGGCATTGGAGTTTTGCACTCTCTCTGAAATTTTGGAAATTCTCTCATCTGATTTTGCTAACTTCTGATTTAGTTTTTCAAATCTAGTCCGAATTTTTTCCAGAATTTTTGCTTTTCTAGCTTCCATTTTGCTTAGAAGATCTCCAACGCTAACTTGTTTTTTGCCTTTTTTTGCTTTTGTTTTTTCTTTTTCCTGCTCTGCATAGGTTGCTGAAAGCGCGCTAAGAAGAAATACGATCGCCATAACTATCAGTGAATATTTTTTCATTTGGGAACCCTCCAGTTAAATTATAGATATTTATTACTTTGCAAGCCCTGTGCCAAAATTGCCAACCCAACTGTAATAAGCTCTATAAAAGAAAAGTATTAGATTCATTACAATTTCTCTGTCAAAATATTGACGCAATCACTAATGAATTTACTGTCAAAAATTTGACGTTCAACATTTTTTGTCAAACTTTTGACAATCAAAATTAATTTCAGCAAATCAATTTGCCGATAGTTTTACTGGAAAACCATTTGAATTGGGAAAATAGTCATTAAAAAGAGCCTGAGACAATTTATTTTATTGCTCATCATCGGCCAGATTTTTCTGGTTGGTGCAATAATTCAATCCGATAAGGTTCATTTTTCAGATGTTCCAGCCATAGAAGATGCAGAGATTCAGTATGACATGGATCTTCCAGAAGGTCTTGGAGATGAAATGTCTGAAAACGATTCAGATGTAGAAGATTGTAAAGACTGCAGCCTGGATGAAGTCGCAATTAATCGGTTGATCTTTAGGGAAGAGAAGCCATTTGAGGTTTTGGATCTGGAACTTGGGCGTAAGGTTAAGATTTTCAAGAAAAACCAGGGCGGAAAACTGCTTAGGTTAAGGATAATGCCTACTATCGAAGCTATTAACTCCCAGGATATGCAGAAGATTAATTCTAAATTTTCCAAGTTTTCGGTCCATAGAACTGATAAATACACAGAATTTGTTATTTCTGCCCATGGTAGAGTTGGGAATCCATATGTTGCAACTTCATCAGAAGGCCTGTTTCGTTTAAGTATTCCATTTCAATTAGAAGACAAAAGTTTTATTCTTCCTGTTACTAAGAGAGTTGCAGAAGGAGTTACTTTTCACAAAGATAGAGTTCCGATAGGAAAAAGATTCTCAGATGTTTTTGTGCTTAGAGTTCAACCATTTGCTGAATCTATAAAAGTTATTCCTGTTTTAGCCAACGAAGGTATTGCACAAAAAGAAGTTCTTTCTTCAATGGCCAAAAGGTATAATGCAATTGCTGCAATAAATGGTGCTTATTTCACTTCCAGAGGAGACCCTATAGGAACCCTGATTATAAACAGGCATCTTATAAGTTCTCCACTTTACAAGCGTTCGGTTTTTGGTGTTACTGAAAAATCTGAAGTAGTTTTTGGTAATCCTGACTTTTCAGGGCGATTAATTTCATCAAAACTAAATATGAAAATTGACGCTGTAAATCAGCCTAGAAGAGGTAATCAAGTCGTTGTCTATACTCCAGAATATTCGAGAAGCACTCTTACAACCGAACCCGGAGTAGAACTCGTTCTGGTCAAAGGAAAAGTGGTTGGGATACACGCTAGAGACACATTAATTCCCCCTGATGGAGTTGTTGTTTCAGCGGGTGGTGAAAGTTCTACTAAATTAGCAGGCATTCGGCTTGGAGAAAAAGTAGAATTAGATTATTCTATCGATAAGCCATGGGATTTAATTAAACATGCTGTTTGTGGTGGCCCAAGGTTGCTTTCTGATGGAAAAATAGATATAAACGGTGATGAAGAAAAATTCAGCAGCTCAATTGTGTACGGAAGACATCCTAGAACCGCTATAGCATTGACCTTTGATGGAGATTTACTATTGGTCGTTGTTGATGGCAGATCAAAGAGAAATTCAGGAATGAAGCTAAAAGAACTTGCAACCTACTTAAAGCGTTTGGGGGCAAGACATGCTATTAATCTGGATGGTGGAGGGTCTACTTCAATGATTGTTAATGGTAAAACTATAAATAAGCCTTCAGATGGAAGGGAGCGTAGAATTTCTAACGGAATTCTCATAACCGGGAAATAAAATGAAAACTTTGATGAGGATAATTTCAATTCTAGGAATATTTACTTTTGCTACATCGGTAGCAATAGCTGGAACAACCCAGTTTATGCCACTTAAAGATGTAAAAGTCGGAATGAAAGGCAAAGGGAAAACGGTTGTTGCTGGGCAAAAGATAGAGGAATTTGATGTAGAAATTCTTGGAATTCTTGCTAACAATAAAATCAATGAAAACCTTTTAATAACAGGTAAATCAATCCTGGTGAAGGTTGGTGGGGATGTTATCAAAAGAGCAGGTGGAATTGCTGCTGGAATGAGCGGAAGTCCTGTTTATATTGATGGAAAACTCATTGGGGGAATTAGTTCCGGATGGGTTATGACTGATCACACTGTTGGATTAATTACACCAATTGATGAAATGCTTGCCATTTGGGATTATCCGGAACTTGCTGAAGTGAAGCAAAAACACACCCCTCTTAGATGGGATCTGGAAAAGCCAGTTAAGGTTGGTAGTCGATTAATTGAAAAGGTTCTTGAATATTCTTCTGTTGAGACAGCCTGTGCTGCAAATGTGGACAGTAGAACCCTTTGTTTTGCCAATGTTGGAGGCCCAATTTTTGTTGATGGCTTAAATGCGCGTGCAATTGGTGTTTTAGAAAGAAAGTTTGGAAAGAATAGAATTAGAGCAATTAGAAAATCAATCCCCGGAGTTACTTTGATATCTGAACAGCCAAAGTTTGCAGATTTTACTGCAAGTGGAACTATTGAGCCTGGCTCTGCGATAGGAATTCAGTTGGCAAGGGGAGATATCAATCTTTCTACCCTGGGAACACTCACCCATAAAGATGGCAAAAAGGTTCTTGCCCTTTCTCACTCCTTTTTGAAAAAAGGCAGAGTCTCATTCCTCATGACCGGAGCGCGAATTTACCATTCATTTTCAAGTGTTGAAATGCCCTTTAAAATTGGAGCACCGACGGAAATGATTGGAACTGTTAACCAGGATAGAGAAAAGGGCGTAAGTGGGGAAATAGGCAAGCTGCCAGAAATGGTGCCTGTTCAGATTGATGTTTTAGACAAGGATTTACAAAGAACAAAAAGTATTAACTATCAAATTGTTAGAGACCCTTCTGTTTTTATAACAGTTCTTGAATCGACTCTAATGCAGGCTCTGGAGTCTGTAATAGATAGAGAAGGCGCTGGAACTGCTCAGATGGGAATATCTATGGAATGCAGTAATAAAGAAGGTGAGAAATATAATTTCAGAAGAGAAAATATGTTTTTCTCAAAAACTGATATTTCCCACTCTCTAGTATCTGAGATTGTTTCAGTGATGGAAATGATCACAGAAAGTGAAATTGAAGAAGTTTTTCCAACCAGACTTTTGCTAAAGGTAGAAGTTGAAAAGCGTAGAAAAACTGTTTCAATTGAAAAAATTGAAGTGAAAAACAGTTCTATAACCAGCGGAGGAGTTCTTGACGTTGAAGTAACCTTAAGACCATTCCGCGAAAAAAGTTTTGTCAGGAAAGTAAAAATTCCAATTCCACAGGAAATTGGTAAGGAAAATTTAACTTTATCTGTTTACGGATTGAACATGAGAGCCGATGAAGCAGATATGTCAACTGATACCAGAGAAGGAAAACTTGCTAGAGACAGTAAGTCGGAAGAGCCTGCACCAGCAGATTTTGACTCGGCAATCAGAAGTTGGGCTAATAATCCCAAAAACTCAGATTTATTATTTCAACTTACGGTAGATGGCGATGAGATGAAGAAAGTTAAGCTTAATGGTAAAGATTTTGAAATTCAGCCGACGAACCTTGTTGTTACAGGCCGAGTTGATACGACTCTTACTCTCAGTGAGGAATAGTAATTAATGATAATCAAAGAAATGGCAACTGGCTGGATAAAGGCACTTGGTAGTACGGCCATTCTGTTCATGCAGACCATATATTGGACTATTAAAAACATTAAGGATGGTAAATTTTCTACCAAAAATCTTATTGATCAAATGTCTAGAATCGGTGTTGATTCTCTTTCAATGGTTGCTATTACAGGATTTTCAACTGGGGCTGTTCTGGTTGTTCAAATCGGATCTCAGTTTGCTCAAATGGGAGCCCAAAGATATGTTGGAGGAGTTGTGAGTCTGGCTATGGCAAGAGAACTTGCTCCTATTCTTACTTCTATTGTTGTAGCGGGGCGCGTAGGAAGTGCCATTGCCGCAGAAATAGGCACTATGAAAATTACAGAGCAGATTGATGCTCTTGAAACTATGGCTACTAACCCGGTAGATTACCTCGTTGTACCTAGATTCTGGGGCTGCACGATAATGCTTTTCCTTTTAACCATTTTTACCAATGTAATCGGAATGATTGGCGGTTCATTGGTTGCGATCCATCAGATCGGTCTGACTCTAATTGCCTTTAAAGAATCGATTCTTCAAATGCTTTTAATTCAGGATCTGATGGGCGGATTGTTTAAAGCATGCATTTTTGGTGCAGTAATAGCAATTATCGGCTGCTATAAGGGCTTTACAACAGAAGGCGGCGCAGAAGGGGTTGGAGAAAGCACAACCAGCGCGGTTGTTGTTTCCATTATGATGATATTGGCAATTAATTACTTCCTGACCGTAGGTATAAACAACTTTAACATGGCATACATGCAATGATTATTATTTCAAATTTACACAAAAGTTTTGGACCCAAAAAGGTTTTAAAAGGAATTAACCTTAAAATTTATGATGGGGAATCTCTAGTTATTCTTGGCCCCTCAGGTTGTGGGAAAAGTGTTTTGCTTAAAAACATTATCGGGCTTATGAAACCTGACAGTGGTCAGGTTATTATTGACGGTGAGGACATTACCAGATTCAGTCAAAATAGACTGGACGCACTTAGAATGAGAATGGGCATGTTGTTTCAATCAGCCGCTCTTTTTGATTCTTTAAATGTTGAAGAAAATATTGCTTTTGGGCTTAGGCGTCATACGACTCTGTCAGACCTGGCAATTCATCATATTGTTTCAGAAAAACTTGAACTGGTTGGATTACCTGGAACCAACTATCTTATGCCATCAGAGTTGTCTGGCGGTATGAGAAAGAGGGTGGGCCTGGCCAGAGCTATTGCAATGGAGCCGGAAATGATTCTTTACGATGAACCAACTACTGGACTTGATCCAATTATGACCTCAGCTATTGATGAGTTGCATCTAAGTTTGAAAAAAAGGCTAGGGGTTACTTCAATTGTTGTTACTCACGATCTGAAATCAGCTTACCGAGTTTGTGATCGTATTGCACTGCACTTTGGTGGAGAAATTGTGGAAATTGGAACTAAAGAGGAAATAATTAATTCCCCTAATCCTTTTGTTCAGCAATTCATTAAAGGCGAAGCCCGCGGGCCAATGAACTTGGTATAAGAGGATACAGGAGAACCATATGAACTCAACATTCAAAGTAGGAATTATGACTCTGTGCGCAGCAGCTTTGCTGGGCTATATGGTCTTTGTTATTGGGGATTTTAGCTTTTCTGATCAAGGATACAGATTTGTTATCAGCTTCTTCTCTGTAAACGGATTAAGCAAGGGTTCAAACGTATCTATGTCGGGCGTGAAGATCGGTAAGGTAGAAAAAATTGAGATCAGAGACGACCAGGTTTATGTACATTGTTTCGTTCAGAATAACAAATACCACGTCAGAAGAAAAAGCACTTATACCATTACAACCGCTGGTTTGATGGGTGAAAAATATGTGGAAATTATGCCAACCCGCGATTATACCTCCCCCTACATTTCAGACGGAGAGGTTGTTCCTGGAACTGATCCAACTCGTATGGATGAAATCTTTGAACAAGGCAATGTCTTGATCCAGAAACTTCAGGAATTAACGGCTTCTGCAAAAGATATTATTGGAGACCCAGAGCTTAAAGATAATACCAGGGCTATGTTCAGAAATGCCCGAGAAGCTTCTGATAAGCTTAATGAAATTGTTGCTTCTTTAAGATCCAGAAGCGACAGCATTGCAGCTAGTTTGGATAATATCCTTCACAAGGTTGATGTGGAAATAGACAATAGCAAAGATGATTTGCGAGCCATGATTGCAAATTTCAAATCCTTTAGCGAAAAACTCACCAAAATTACCGGGGATAATCGTGAAAACATTAAGGAAATTGTTCAGAACATAAAAAGCACAACTGACAGCTTAGATAAGATGATTGAACAACTTAATAAAAACAATAAGATGACTGATGATTTAAGAGCAACAATTGAATCACTTAGAGATGCATCTGATAATGCCAAACTAATAACTAAAGAAGTTAAAGAGATTGTTGCCGACAAAGAAATCAGAAGTAAAATCAATACCGGCCTTGATGATGCTCATAAGCTTGCTCAGGCTGTTGATAAAGTATTCTTGAATATCAAACAAACCAGAGTCGATTTCAAATATCTTTTGAGATATCACAAGAAACAGGAAAAATTCTTCTCAGATTTAACTGTTGATCTATATCCAAGTGACTCAACCTTCTACAGGTTTGGTGTGGAAGACATTGGTGGCCAAGATCATTTCAACATGATGGTAGCCAGAGATGCTGACACTGCACTTGTTAAGAGAGCCGGAATTATTAGCTCAAAAGTTGGTTTGGGTGTGGATTACTATCTTGCCAAGGAGCTTAGCTTAAGCTTTGATTTCATTGATACTACCGATTCTGAAGTTAGATTTAAAGCTGGTTACGGGATTAATAGTAACGCAAGGCTTGAACTTCGTGTAGACGATATCCTGGATAAAAAGGAAGTGAATGTAGGCCTTGAATACAAGTTCTAATCTTGGTAGCTGGCTAGCCAGCTCAAATAGCAGAACTGGTGGTGGATTAAAGGTTCACTACCCAGTTCAGCAGAAACCAAAAATCCTGTTGGTAACAACTGGAGGAACGATAACCATGCTTCGTGGAGAAGATGGGAGTCTTATACCCTGCAAAGACGCTGATGGCTTAATCGAAAGAATTCCAGAGCTGGAAGCACTTGCAGATATAGACATTCTTTCGCTTGCCAACGTGGATTCGAGTAATCTTCAACCTGAGCTTTGGGTAAATCTTGGGCAAGCTATTTACAAAAGAATGGCTGCTTATGATGGCTTTGTGGTGACGCATGGTACTGATACTCTATGCTACACGTCCGCAGCTTTATCATTCATTTTACAGGAGCTTAACAAACCTGTTGTTCTGACGGGGTCGCAGGTTCCGCTGGAAGAAATTGGTTCTGACGGCCGAAGTAATCTGATTAATGCTTTCAGGGTGGCTATTTCTGATATTGCTGAAGTTGCTGTGGTATTTGGGTCAATGATTATAAGAGGGACTAGAGCCAAAAAAACATCGGTTTTTGATTTGCAGGCTTTTACCTCTGTCAATGATAACCCTCTGGGAACCATTGGCTTATCAATAAAGTTTAGCCCTTTCGCCAGACGAAGAAGCAGAAAAAAGCCTCTAATCAGAGCTTTTTTGAATGAAAATGTTGCAATGGTCCCTATTTATCCAGGTTTTAAGCCTGAAACGCTTAATTACTTAGCAGAAACTCACGATGGAATTATTCTGGAAGGTTACGGAGCAGGAAATATTCCAAACGAGAAAAATTCACTGATTCCGGCAATAAAAGCTGCAACAGAAAAAAATGTGCCTGTTGTTGTTTGTACCCAATGTATTGTTGGATCAACTGAAATGGAACTTTATCAGGTTGGAAGAGCGGCGTTAGAAGCTGGTGCTATTCCGGCAATGGATATGACTCCTGAAACATCCCTGGTTAAGCTTATGTGGGTTCTCGGACAGACAGATGAGCTTGGCGTTATTGATTCAATGATGCAAAAGTCTTTTGTTGGTGAGTTGCACGAGGTTAGTTAATTGAAAAAATGCGGAGAATGTGGGGAAAGAAGCATTGTGAGAACAGGCTTCTGCGTGGTTTGCGGTTCAAAACTTGAGTTTGCAGCCAATAGTCGAAGAGCCAGAAGGCTCTTTTTCCTTACCCCATTTTTTATCGTCGCATTTTTTGCTTTTTTATTACTTGAATTGTCTGACAGTATTGGTTTTAATCTTGGAATAATCATCGGTGGAAACTTTGCTGTTTTATATCTTCTTGCTGGAACCATATTCTGGTTGGTTGCAAAAATAGCTAAGATAAGCGTGAGCTCTGATTCTAAATGGAGAGTTGGCTTATTTACAGTTTCTCAGCTTATTCTCACTGGCTTAATGGCAATTTTGCTTGAGGATAAAGTTTTGCAAAGTTCAAACCATTCTTTTTCCATAAGTGAATATGCCAGCCTAAAATGGCAAATCATATTAATGGCTTATCTGCCTGCTTTATTTACTGCTTATTTCACGCTATTCGCAAGAAAGACAAGATTTCGCCTGGAGACAAACCTGCCCGGAAGCAGATTTTATAAGATGTCCAGGTTTTTGATTTTCAACTCTTTGTTGTTGATGACTCTCGCTTCTTTTTTGTTATCGTCAATGATTTTTTTATTCAGCAGTCCCCAAAGAAGAGCGCTCTTAAAGGCCAGGGTCCTTAGTGATATCGGAGCAAATAAGGATGCTGAAAAAGCTATCGATACTGCTTTCTCTCTGGGTGAGCCTGACCCGGACCTCCTTTTTTTCAAAAGCGGGTTGGAGTTGGCAAAAATTGCTGAAAATAAATCCAGTGTTGAATTAGCTTTAAAATTTTTAAATCAGGCTTTGGCCAAAGAACCAGAAAATACCTTGTTTTTACTTCGGCTAAGCACCGCTTATGAGTTGTCAGGAGATATCGAGAAAGCAGTTGAAGTTGCCTCAAATGCCGCTTTTATTGGTAAAACCGACTATATTTTATGGCAAAATCTTGGAGATTTGCAGTTAAAAGACCAGGATTTGGACGGAGCCGTACTTTCTTACAAAATGGCCCTCAAAAACTTTCCAGATAATCCAAGTTTGTTAAATAATTTGGCTTATACACTTCTTGAGCAGGGAAAGGAATTGCCTTTGGCTCTTGAGTTGGCAAGAAAATCAGTGGAAATTAGACCTGGAGCTGTTTACAACCTCGATACTCTGGCATGGGCTCTTTATAAAAATGGGCGTTTAAATGAATCCTTAGAAATTCTGAGTAAAATTTTTCAGGGTAGAACTGAAGTCAGTCCAGAGGTTGATTTCCATTATGCCGCCGTTTTATATGACCTCAAAATGCTTAAAGAGCCACTGGCAACCTTTAAGAAAATGCTTTCAAAACCCGAAGTAATTAATGATTACACTCTTTTTAAACAGATCGATTTAAAGCTGAAAGAAGTGGAAAGCGATATGCAACAGAAAACAGATGGAAAAGAAAAGGGAGAAGGGAAAAAATGATTCTAAACAGAAGCTTTGCTCGGCTAACCTTTAAAACCTTTTTGCTGGTAAGTTTGTTTTCTCTGATTTTCTCAAGTCAGGTTTTAGCTGTTTTGCATATCGATACCAGCTATACGGGTAAGTTCAGAAATACCGCTGAATTTGCCAAAATAATGGCTGACTTGCCCTTTGTTTATCAGGAAGCTTTTCAGAAGATTCAAAAATCGCTCGGAATTCCTGTTAGAGAACAGATGTATGTAATTGTTATGTTCTCTGATCACTTGACCTATAACGGATTTAGGCTAAGGGGAAAGAGACAGTCAATTCGAACTGCCAATCGTGCCATGATTCATTACATACATTTAGATCTTGAGTTTTTAATTTCTGGCCAGGCAACACTGTTAGAAGAACTGACCCACGAGATGACTCATGCCGTCATGGCTGATTCAATGGGGCTTGCTCAATATGATCGTTTACCCATGTGGGTTAAAGAGGGAACTGCTGTTCACACCGCCGATCAGGGGTTGGCACGAATTAAAGCCCTAACTAGAAAAGGGTTCGACATTAACAAGATTGGAAGTGAAGATGAAAATGTTGACGGTAATCCAATCTCGTTAGACAAGTATGTTGAGAATTACCTGAAAATAAGATTTTTGTTAAAAACATTTGGCAGTAATGCTTTACATCGATTTGTTAAAAGGCTGATGAAATCTGGAAATGTTCAGTTAGAGTTAAGTGTTTGTTTCAATGGCCTGACAGAAGAAGTTATGAATCAGTATTCGCAGGATTTTATAAAGCGAACTTTGATAGATAATAGTCGACCAATACAGGCAAAAGAAAATCTCTATCGCGGTATAAAGTTTTTTGACGAAGGCGAATATCTTTCATCAAGAATAGCTTTGGCGGATGCTATTTATGGAGGTCTGTCTGACTCTGAATTTCAAAAAGCTGCATTTCTTCTTGCCGAATGCTACATTCAGGAAAGAAACCCTCAAGGTGCACTAAATCTACTAAAACAGATTCACCCAGATCCAGCTAACGTTCCAATGGATAGATATCAGTTTTTAAGCGCATATTCAGAATATGCTATGGGCTTGTGTACCAAAGCCTATTTTGGTTTTAAAACTGCTTTCGAAACTTCTAAAAACCAGGCCGTCCAAGAGGGTTCACTCTATTACATTATAAGAATCCTTGTTGAACTAAGAAATCAGCCAGAAGCATCCAGAGTACTTGGCCTGCTAAAGCAAAAATTTCCAAAAAGCGGCTATGTTGAGCTTGCCGGAAGAGTTTTAGCTCAAAGTGTAAGACCTTAAATTCTGTCGCTATTAAACAAGAACCTGCTGTTGCAATTAGTATTTCTGGCAATTCTGTATTATAAATCCAATTATCAAATAGCTGATTTTATGCCTATTTCAAATTGCCTTAAAGTTGTTTAAGATTGACACTTTCTTTCCTCCCATGTTACTTTTTTCCGTTGAAAAAGCTATTTGTGACCAGATTTATGGTTAATTTATTTTAAAGGTAATGATTATGAAAACAAAGATTCTTGAAGCAGCTGCCTTCATTAAACAAAAAACGGAAATGCGTCCTACAGTAGCTATGGTTCTGGGTTCTGGGCTAGGCAAATTTGCTGAAGAACTTGAGTCCCCTGTAGCAATTCCATATTCAGAAATTCCACATTTTCCAGTCTCAACTGTGGTCGGTCATGCCGGTCAGCTGGTAATCGGAAAATCAGGTGGAAAGGTTGTTATCGCAATGCAGGGACGCTTTCACTACTATGAAGGCTACTCAATGAAGGATATCACCTTCCCAATGAGAGTTATGCTTGAAGTTGGCGTTGAAGATTTGATCATTACAAATGCTTCAGGTGGATTAAATAGAAATTATAAAGTTGGCGATCTGATGATAATGACAGATCATATTAATTTTATGGGTGGCAATCCTCTGATTGGCACAAATGACGACAGCATGGGAACAAGATTCCCTCCAATGCAAGGCGCTTATACTCCAGCTCTTGTGGAAGAAGCCATGAAAATTGGTCGCGAAATCGGAGCTCCTGTTCAGCGCGGCGTATATGTTGCTGTTACTGGCCCAAATTATGAAACTGCAGCAGAATTGAGAATGCTCAAAATCTGGGGTGCAGATACTGTTGGAATGTCAACTGTTCCAGAAGTTATTGTTGCTGTTCACGGTGGAATTAAAAGAGTTCTTGGCATTAGCTGCGTAACTGATATGGCTACCGGCGAAGGTTATGAAGATGTAAACCATGAAGAAGTAATTCAAGTTGCCGCAGCAGCTCAACCTTACTTTTTGGAGCTTCTTAGAAGAATGCTTGAAAGGCTATAATCTCGATGCTTGAAAAACTTGAATCGGTCAAGGAACACTTTAAGGAACTTACAGAAAAGCTTTCTGACCCGGCCACGATTTCAAATACTTCAGAATTCCAGCGCATTGCGAAAAAGCGATCTGAGCTGGAACCTGTAGTTAACGCATACAACGAATTTAAGCAAATGCTTGATAGCTTTGAAGGCGCAAAGCAGATGCTGGAAACTGAAAAAGATCCTGAAATGCGTGAAATGGCTGAGATGGAGCTTGAGGAATTAAAACCACAGCTTCAAAAAATGGAAGATAGTCTGAAATTCCTCCTTTTGCCAAAAGATAAAGACGACGGAAAGAATACTATTTTTGAAATTCGTGCGGGAACGGGCGGTGATGAAGCTGCTCTTTTTGCATCGGATTTGTATCGAATGTACTCCAGATACGCTGAAAGGCAAGGATGGAAGTGCGAACTCATGGAAATGAGTGAAACAGGAATCGGCGGAATAAAAGAAGTTGTTTTTTCTGTCCAGGGCACAGGTGCTTTTGGACGATTAAAGTTTGAAAGCGGAGTTCATAGAGTTCAGAGAGTGCCTCAAACCGAGGCTTCTGGACGAGTTCACACTTCTGCAGCCACTGTTGCTGTTCTTCCTGAAGCTGAAGATGTTGACGTTGTAATGGATGAAAATGAGCTTAAAATAGATGTTTTTCGCTCCTCTGGTCCTGGAGGTCAAAGTGTTAATACTACAGACTCAGCGGTCAGAATTACTCACATTCCAACTGGTATAGTAGTTAGTTGTCAGGACGAAAAGAGTCAGCATAAAAATAAAGCAAAGGCCATGCGAATTTTAAAAGCAAGATTGCTTGATAATGCCAGGTTAGTAGCTGATAAGGATCGCGCAGCCAACAGAAAAAGCCAGATTGGTAGCGGAGATCGCTCTGAAAGAATTAGAACTTACAATTTCCCTCAACAGCGATTAACAGACCACAGGATTGGCTTAACTCTTTACAGGCTGTCTGAAGTTATTGACGGTGATTTGGATGAGATTATCTCTAGCTTGATTGAAGCTGACAATTTGCAGAAATTGGCTGCCGAGCAGCATGGGGCATAATTTGAGATATTTATGCTGATTAAAGAGATTTTAAACTCAGCAAAAGAACAATTAGAAAAGGCCGGGGTTGATAGCCCCGGCCTTGATTCTGAATATCTGGCTGCATTTGTTTTAAATATTTCCAGATCTCAACTTCCTCTAATGTGGAGAGAACAAGCTAAAGAACCTTTTATTAAAAGATTCTCAGGATTACTTGAAAGAAGGATTGCGCGAGAACCTCTCCAATATATTCTTAGCAGTTGGGGATTTATGGATTTTGATATTTCTGTTGGCCCTGGAGTTCTCATACCACGACCTGAAACTGAAGAACTGGTAGAAAAAGTGACCAGTATCTTAAAGCAAAAGGGCTATTCCCGTTTTAAATTTGCCGACATAGGCACCGGACCGGGAACGATTGGAATAGCAATCTCCAAATGCTTCCCGGAGTCATTTGGAATACTCTCGGACATTAGCTTTGAGGCGTTGAAGTTTGCTCAGAAAAATGCAGAAGACTGTAAAGTCGGAAAACGAGTTGCAATACTTCAGCAAGGACTTTTGGGGGCATTGGTTGCTAATGAATTTGATCTGATAATTTCCAATCCTCCATATATTGATACCGCAGAAATGCCTGATCTGATGCCGGAAGTAAGAGATTACGAACCCTGGTTGGCTTTGGATGGTGGAATTGCCGGTCTTGAGTTGATTCATAAACTTATTCCTCAGGCTGAAAAAAGCCTTAAAAGCAATGGAATTCTGGCAATAGAGCATGGGCATGGACAAAGAAGCGATATTGTAAAATTTGCATCTGATTTTAGTTTTAAAATTTTAGTCGAAGGAACAGATCTGTTTAAAAATGAAAGATATTTAATTTGGGAAAAATTATAGATCATGAAACGAGTTAAAATTGATTCTTTACTAAATGATAAAACTCTATTTTTGGAATTTAATTCCAGTATGGCAAACGGTGCTGTAGCAATCCTTCCAACTGATACACTTTATGGATTTGCAGCTGATTCGTCCTCAAAGGATGCGGTAAGAAAGATTTATGAAATAAAAGGAAGGGACGAGCAAAAACCCTTTATTTTATTTATGGATAAAATGGAAAGAATTAAGGAAATTAATCTTCAGTTCCCCGAAGTTTGGGTTCCAGGATTGCTTGAAATTTGGCCTGGAGCGCTTACAGCTATTGTTGATATTAAGAAAAAATGCGATGACTTAAAAGCGTTTGATTTTTCCTCAATCGGCGTAAGAATTCCAGACCACCAGAAGCTCCTTTCCTTATTAGGCATATATAGCGGTTTTTTTCTTACTACCAGTGCAAATAGATCTGATCAGGGCAATATCTTCAATCCGGATGAGCTTCAAAAAGAATTTGAATCTGAAGTTGATTGGCTTATTGATGACGGAGTTCTAAAAAATAGTAAAGCATCAACTGTAGTTCGTTTATTGCCTGATTCAGCTCAAGTTTTGCGACAGGGAGCTGTTGAATTTAATGTAAATTTGCCGCAATTGCTTTGAATTGCTTTTCAAATTGCCGATTCTAGTCTATGAGCAAAAGTTTTGCTGAAAAAAAAAACCACCATGTGGTAAAATTGGAAATCTAATCTGCCTCTCTTCTGTTTAAAATGAAAAAAAGAATACCTCTTCAATTAAAACTTATGGTTCTGATGCTGGTTTTGTTGCTAATACCTGTATTAGCAGTTAACTACATATTTAGCGTGTCCAAAGACAAGGTTTTCCAAACCAGAAATGTAATCACTGGAACCAGGAATCTTGCTTTACAGCTACAGGAGCTACCAAAAACTCTTGCCTTGGAAGAGGGAATTCTCAATGGCGGAGATATGGACTTGATTATTGCTCAAAAAGAAGAGGAGCTAAATCGTGCCAATGAGGCCCTAAAAGAATCTGAAGATGCTGGTGCAGATGCAGAGGGTTCAAACGAGGATGTAGCCCCCGAAACTGATTCGACTGATGATAAAACAGAAACCGGCACTGAAGCTGAGATAAAAAGTGATGATAATACAGAAACCGTTGACTCAGAAAATCTTGATGCAGCCCAGGAAGAGGCTGTGGTTGAGGGAGATGAAAATGCTTCTGCAACTGTTGTTAAACGGCTGAAGCTTACTCCGGCTCAAATTGAGGCAATTAGAAAAAAAGAAAAGAGAAAAGCCCAGGAAGAACTGGATATGAAAATCCAGAATTCTCAGATTCTTGATGATTTTATTGAGGCTAAACAAAAGGAACTTGATAGTCTTGACGAAGGGCTTAAAGACTTGGAAACTTTTGCTGATGTTTTTTACTTCGGAACCATTATTTTTGTTCCTTTTTCTCTAGTTTTGCTCTGGTTTGTGATTAATCAGCTCTCAATTCCTGTAAGAGAAGTCGTGGAAAAATTGAGAAGCTTTCAGAATGAGGATCCAGAACAGTCCAAAGCTGATATGCTTGAGTGCGCAATCTCATTTGATTCTTTTTTACAGACAGCAAAAACTATTTTGACTGAGACTTATTCTATAGCTCAAGAGCTGAATCGAAAGCTTGAACCTTTAACTGGAATGGCTGTTTTCTCTGATGATAATGTAAGTCAGTTCTTTACAGATGTGCAGGAAATTTCCAGAAGTTCAAATTATATTGCTAATACTCTCGATATAACTACCTCTAGCATTCAGGAAGTCTCGACTTCTGCTCAGACTATTGCTGACAGATCTCAGGAAGCCGCTCAAGATGCTGCTGAGGCTTCTTCTATTGCAACTGAAGGTAGAAATGCGGTTTCAGAAACTATCGACACTATGGAGCAGATTAAAGACGAAGTTCTTGGCCTGGAAGACGTTATTGAAAATCTTAACTCTGCAGGTAAAGAAATCGGTGAAATCGTAAATACTATTACCAATATTGCATATCAGACTAACCTTCTTGCTCTCAATGCCGCCATTGAGGCCGCAAGAGCCGGAGAGCATGGACAGGGATTCAACGTTGTTGCCGGCGAGGTTAGAAAGTTGGCTGAAGAATCTGGAGAAGCGGCTGAGGATATCGGTAAAAAGATTAAAGAAATGCTTTTAAAAACCGGAAAAGCTGTTGAGACTATTAACCGTGGTGCCGAGAAGGTTATTGACGGGGTTAACATTGCTAATGTGGCCGGTAACAATCTTGATTCAATTGTTAGCTCGGTAAACAACGTTAATAAAATGATTCAAGAGATCAGTAAAGCCTCTTCTGAACAATCAGAAAACATTGATTCTTTGCGTGGAAGTATCGAATCGATAACTGGTGCAACCAAGATAACCTCAGAGGGAACCAAGCGTGTTGCTACTGCTGTAAATGAACAACTATCTCACATCAGACAGTATATTTCGGTTACCAAAGAACTTTTAACTTTGGTTCAGCTTATGAGTGATATGTTGGATAAATTTAACCTGCATTAAGTTTATTTTTTACTTTTTTTAAATATTTCAATTTCTTCCCCTTCCTTGCCGATGTATTGACAGAAGGGGGGGACTCATGACCCAAAACTCATTATATTCACTCAAATTTGATGATTTTAAGCAGATCGTTGGTGATCTGGGAATGCCTGCTTTTAGAGCAAAACAGGTCTGGGAGTGGGTTTTTCAGAAATTTGTTTTTAATTTTGATGAGATGACAAATCTTTCAAAAAAAGACATAGAAAAACTCAAAGAAAGTTTCCCCACTATTCTTCCACCCGTAGAAAAAGTTTTAAAAGATTCCGATGGAACGATGAAAGCTCTTTTAAAATTGGAAGATGGTGAGCTCATTGAAGCTGTAGCGCTGCCTGAAGGAAAAAATATGACATTTTGCTTGTCATCTCAGGTTGGCTGTTCTGTAAAATGTGTCTTTTGTCGTACCGGAAAACATGGCTTGGTTAGGAATTTGACTGCAGAAGAAATTATTTTGCAGGTTCTGGTTTTAATAAGAAAAACTGGGCAAAAACCTACAAATATTGTTTTTATGGGAATGGGAGAACCATTTCATAATACTAGAGAAGTTTTTAAAAGTATTGATTTCCTTACCGACCAGAAAGGTTTAGGAATGGCAACCAGACGAATTACTATTTCTACATCTGGAGTTATTGAAGGCATTGAAGCATTAACTAACCGTCCGGGTGAAGTTAATCTCGCAGTATCCTTGCATGCAGTAGATGATGTAACAAGGGCTCGTTTGGTTCCATCAAGTAAAAACTTTTCAACCAGAAAACTGCGTGAAGCGATTTCAAGCTACATTTCTTTGTCAGGAAGGCGTGTAACTTTTGAAATGGTTTTGTTAAAGAATTTAAACGACCAACTGTCGGATGCTCATAATCTTGTGAGCTTTTGCGAAGGGCTTAACTGTCATATAAACATTGTGAGATTCAACAAATTTCCAGGTTGTAAATTTGAGCCAGCGCCTTTGGCAATGGAAAAGGAATTTAGAAAGCTCCTAAAAAATGCTGGTATTCCAGTAACGGTAAGAAAATCTAAGGGTAGCGAGATTCTCGCAGCCTGTGGACAACTCTCAGGGAAAGACTGATGGCTAAAAAAAGAAGTGAATCGTGTGTCTCTATACTTTTTAAAATGACACTTTTGATAACAGTGCTGCTTGCAGTAATTGTTGGCGGAGTATTTTTCGCCTATCAAAAGTTAAATGAATTTTTTAATCGCGGTGGAACTATCGAAGTGCCAGATTTCCGTGGCAAGCATATTGTTGAAGTTATGAAAAACAAGCCGAAAGGTCTTGAAATAGTTAGACGCGATGAAAAATTTGATGAAAGGTATGCACGTGATCACGTTCTTGCCCAATACCCGGAACCTGGTACGGTTGTAAGGCCGGGTAAAAAAGTGCAATTATCTATTTCACTTGGGTTGCAGAAGGTTAGAGTGCCAAAGCTCACTGAAAATAACCTTAGAGAAGTTGACCTTGCTTTACTAAACGCACAATTGATTTCTGGAAACAGGGCTTATGTTTACTCAGACGACGTCGCTCATGACAGAGTTATAAACCAGTCGCCTCTCCCTGATGCAGAATTTGGTGTAAACAAAAAAGTAGATTTGCTTATCAGTCTGGGAAAGAAAACCTCATCTTATCCTTTACCTGATTTAACAGGGTCTAATCTTGATGATGCGAGAAAAAAAGTTAAATCATGGGGCTTCAACGTTGGTCGCGTGTATTCAAAAAAAGATCCTGGAAAACCAAAGTTTCAGGTTATTTCAACCCAACCTTCTCCATATAGCAGTGTCAGAAAGGGCGATGTAATCAGCATTTTGATTTCAGCTGGAGACGATGATGGAACAGCGAGCTGGAAGGATTTACGGAAATTCGAAATATTCTCTGGGGCAGAGTCAAATAGTGTGGAAGAAATTTCAGCTCCGATCAAAAAGTCGAGTTCTGCAGTTGCACCACCAAGAATATTGATTGCTGATGATTCAAACGGTCAAAGAGTAATAAATAATCCCATAAATCCTCCGGTAAATAATTCTGTTTCTGAAAAACAGTTAAGCTTTGTAATGCCTGATGGATTCATGCCTAAGGAAGTAAAGTTTATTCATATTTCCAGTCAGGGAAGAAATCAAATTTACTCCGGAACACATAAACCTTTAGATCTTGTTAAGGTAAACGTACCTAATGTGCCGAATAGTAAAGTACAGATATATATTAACGACGTTCCAATAGAAGAAAGAAAGATTGAGCCATAGGCTTAAACCTTTCAACGGAGGCAGAAATGATCGGTGAAATACTAAATGAAAAATATAGACTTGAGAATGCATTGTCAGAAAGCCATGTATATGAAGTCTATGAAGCTCTTGAAATTTCTACAGGCGTAACTGTTGTAGTTAAGCTATTGAAGGAATACATGGCAGCAAACCCTGAAAGGGTAAAAACCTTTAGTCAGGAAATTCAAAACTTTGCCGGCTTATCCCATCCATCTATTGCTGAAATTCTAGATATTGACCTATATGAAGATCGCCCATATGTAGTTACTGAAAAAGTAGAGGGAGAAGATCTCCACTATTGGATTAAAAATAATCCGCTTCCTTTTGTTGATTGCGTGCATCTGGTTCAGGAATTGGCTGGTATTTTGCAATATGCTTTTGATTCAGGTGTGGACCATAGAAATATAAAACTTTCAAATGTTCTTAGAACAGATAAGGGAAAAGTAACTGTGCTTTCCTTTACTCATCCAAGATTGAAATTAGCTGGAAAACTTTCTTCTACTTCAAAGAGTGGAGTTCAGTCAGACTTATTCTTCCTGGGTTCTACTTTATTTGAACTTCTTACCGGTGAGTCTGTAATTAGACGAAGAGGTGGAGTTAATGAACTTTGGGAAATGAAGTTAGCTAAACAGCTGAGAATTAAGCACGCGAACCTTGAACCTTCACAGATTGAGCGAGTTACTGATTTTGTTAAGAGAACACTAACCAGAGATTTTGTAAATAGATTTAATGACCACGAAGAATTTTTAAAAGCTCTTGCTGATCTTGCTGGAATGGAACGTAAAAACAGGATCAAAGAAAGAACTAAACAAATGTCTATGGCTTCTCAAGTTGTGGACGCTATTAATGGAAGAATGTCAAATGTGCTTCCAGTTGTTACGAGCAGCTCCAGAAAAATGGAAAGTGTAGCTTCTCCAATGGCAAGTTCTGAAACAGTGGCTCAAGAAAACAATGAAACTACTGGAGTTTGCGAAACAAATGGTAATCTTGCGCTAAAAGTGATTGCCGAGAATAAAGATGTAGGATTTTCAGAAGATAGTAAAAAGCCTGCTCTCAAGCTTTTAAAGTCAACAAAGCCAGCGGCTGCCAATCGTGTGTCTTCTGATATGTGGGAAAATGAAAGTGCTCATTGGCTTAGAAACCCTGTAATATTCATGGGAAGCTGTTTGATACTGATGGTTTTCCTGATTATTTTCTGGTAAATTATAAAGCATGGAAAAAAATAGAACTTTAATTGCTCCGTCGATTCTTTCGGCGGATTTTGCTTTTCTGGCAGAAGGCCTCAATTTGCTCAAAAATTCAGGAGCAGATTGGGTTCATATCGATGTAATGGATGGGCATTTTGTTCCAAATTTAACCTTTGGCCCTCCAGTTATTAAGGCTTTAAGAAAGCATTGTGATTTGCCCTTTGATGTTCACCTCATGATTGAAGAACCTGAAAGATGGATTGAGGCTTATAAAGAAGCGGGGGCTGACAGGCTTACTTTTCATCTTGAAGCTTGCAACCATTCACATAGATATTTAAGTCTCGTGAAAGAGCATGGTATGGCCTCTGGGATAACTTTAAATCCACAAACTCCAGTTGAAGGATTGGAAAATATTCTCGATGTATGTGATCAGGTTTTGATTATGAGTGTTAATCCTGGCTTTGGTGGACAAAAGTTTATCGAATCTTCCATAGCTAAAATTAAAAAATTGAAAGAAATTATTGAGAAAAATTCTTTTAAAACACTGATTCAAGTTGATGGTGGTGTCAGTTTGAAAAATGCGCAAAGAATTGTAGAAGCAGGTGCCGATATATTAGTAATGGGCTCTGCATTCTTTTCAGCTAATGACAAAACAGCATTGGTCAAGGAAGTTCAGAGCCTCAAATAAATATAGAATTATGAGGCAAACACATGCTAGAAGGTCCAAGAGGCTTTTCAGGTCTTCTCTTACAGCTGGAAGCTGAGAGTCAACACAACCCAAATGATATCGAATTAATGCAACGACTTGGGCGGCTCTATTTCAGAAACAACTCGATTGAAGAGGCCACAAGAGTTTTCCGTCAGATACTTCAGCTGGACGAAAACAATCTAAGTGCGCTAGTTGAGCTTTCTCTTTGCTTAAGCAAATCAGGAAACTTCGATGAGGCTGAGTTTAATCTTGAAAGAGCTCAAGAGATTCGACCCGGCTTTCACACGCTTTACCTTGCTTTTTCCAGGCTTAATGAAGCAAAAGGAAATGCTGAACTTCAGGTGTCTTATATGATGAGAGCTGCGAATGCTGCTCCTGATAAACTTGAGATTAGATTAGCATTGGCCGATTTATTGAAAAAGTATGGAGATCTTAGTGGAGCTATTTTCCAATACAAATTGATTTTGGAAAAGAATCCAAACTTTGAAGCTGCGCTTTTTGCGTTGGGTACGATTTACATGAAAAAGAATGAGCTTTCTGAAGCGGTAAAACTTTTTCAAAAAGTTATCAGCTATAATCCAGGAGCCTTTGACGCTCATTTTAATCTTGGGAGTTGCTTTTTTAGACAAAAAAAATACAGCTATGCTTTAAAAAATCTTCATTTTGCAGTTAGATCTCCTGACTTGCAGAGAAAATCTCTATATTTAATTTCCCAAAGCTATACAAAGCTTGGCGACTTTGATCGAGCAATTGTAACCATGGAAAAACTTGCTGAAAGCGATGAAACAAATATTTCCTATCAAAAGTGTTTGGCTGAATTGTATGAAATGACTGAAGAATTTGATTTGGCAAAGGATTGCTATAGAAGGCTTGCTTCTAACTTTCCGGAACGCCCGGAGTTCTTGGTAAAACACGCTATGATGCTGATCAAGCTAAAGGACTTTTCATCTGCAGAGAAAGCTTTGGACACTCTTTTCAGGTTTCATCCCGGACACATTGATGGCCATAGGATTCTTGGCGAGATGTACCGATCCACAGGAAAATATAAGCTTGCAATAGAGGAATTTAAGCGAACTTTATTAATTAATGAAAATTTTATTCCTGGAATTCTTGGAATGGCAGAAGTTTATAAAGAAATAGAAGATCAGGAAAAGGAATACGAAATGCTACAACTCGCTACCGAAAAAGGTACAGAGACTGCTAACCTGGTATTCCGTCTAGGAGAACTTGAGCGGAATTTAAAAATGCCCACATCTATAGATCGATTTAAGCGAGTGAGAGAGCTAGCACCAGAAACGGTGTTTGCTCGAGAGGCAGAGTATTATTTACGCCATCAGGCTGCATAAAAAAAATCCCCAGTTGGGGATTTTTTTTTATGCCAAAATGTGAGTCGCAATATTTCCTGCTATTGAAAGGGCAAAAAGTAAATAAAACGCGGCTTTTCTAGTTTCAGGAAAAATATTTAAGAAGGTCGGCAGAATAATTATAAAAGCATATTCACTTCTAGTAACGTAAGATAAGCTTGCATATAGTAAAAATGTTAATCCGAACCAGGCTCCCCAATTTTTAAAATGATCCTTGAATGTACTTAACGCGGAACAGACAAATCCTAATGCCAGGCCTGACAAAATCATTTTTAAAGCCAGGTGGCCGGTAAAAAGTTTAAATAACAGAAAAATAGGGATTGGCCATAAGTAGGGGAGGGGAGAAGTTACTTCTTGTCTTATGAAGATTACTGAAGCTACAAACCATATTACTGACATACTCGCAAAAGGTATGAAGTCCGGGGTAAAACCGAACTTATGAAATGAGCTGGCCAATATGGCTGCAATAGTTGCTTCGACCACAGGATATTGCCATGAAATCTGGCATTTGCAATATCTGCATTTTCCTCTTAAATAAACCCAACTTAAAACCGGTATTAAATCAAAGGCTGAGAGCTGATGATTGCACTTAGGGCAAGAAGATGGTGGAAATACAACCGAGGTTTTGCTTGCCATTCTGAGGATAACAACATTGCTGAAACTGCCAAGGAGACTTCCAAAAATTCCAAAAACTATTGTAAAAACGGTAAGTTGAATTTCGTTATAAACCATATTTGCTGCTTTTTATATTATTTTGTGACTAGAAGAATAGTCTAATTTCGATTAAAAGGCAAAAAAAAAGAGCGACAAAAGTCGCTCTTCATTTTCAGTTCGAAAATTAATTTTCTTCTACTGAACCGTGAACTTCTGAACAAACGATTTTTCCTACTCCAGAGATGTCGCCATCAATTTTGTAAGAACATTTTGTTTCTGGTTTAGCGATTGGACCTTTAAGGTAACCACCAGAAACAAGCACGCTTGATGCGTCAGTTGGATCGCCCATGTCAGTAGTGATCATGTCTGAGTGATCCATGTTGTACATTTCAACAGCACCAAGAATAACGCGCATGTTTGCATAGCACGCTTTTTCGCGAGCCTGTTCACGAGCTTTACGGAAGTTTGGGATAGCGATAGCCGCTAGAATCCCGATAATAGCAATAACGATCATAAGTTCGATAAGAGTAAAGCCTCTGCGTTTCATATTACATTTTCCTCCTTTCTCAAAAAATAGTACTCGACCTTCGGTCAACTAAAGCGTACCCAAATATGACACTTCTGTCAAGTGCCCCTGAATTAGGCGCTCTTCAGCATACGTTCTAGTTCTTTAGGATGCATTGTGTGTGACATTGCTTCCTCTAAAGTAATATCGCCACGAAGATACAAATCTCTTAGCGACATTTCAAAAGTTAACATTCCTTCTTCATGGCTGGTCTGCATAACTGTGTACAAACCAGAAACTTTTTGCTCACGAATACAGTTTGCTACAGCGGGGTTTCCAATCAGGATTTCATTACAAACGCATCTTCCTTTGCCACTGGCAAGTGGAATCAATTGTTGTGCAACAACGGCCCTGAGAACAAATGAAAGCTGTGATCTAATTTGTCCCTGTTGATGAGGTGGGAACATATCGATAATACGGTTAATAGTTTGGGCAGCATCTGTAGTATGTAGAGTTCCGAAAACAAGATGGCCTGTTTCTGCCATTGTACAGGCGGTTCCAACCGTTTCAAGGTCACGCATTTCGCCCACCAGAATAACATCTGGATCTTCACGAAGAACCCTTCTTAGCGCTTCGCCAAATGATTTTGTGTCGATGTGAAGTTCGCGCTGATTAACGATTGATCTTTTATGGTAATGAAGATATTCAATCGGATCTTCAATTGTTACGATATGGCATCTTCTGCTTTCATTGATAATATTTACAAGGCATGCAAGAGATGTGGATTTTCCTGAACCAGTAGGGCCGGTAAATAATACCAGGCCTTTTCTGAGGCGAGTAAATTCTCGTAATTTTTCAGGGAGTCGAAGTTCTTCAAGAGTTGGAATTTTTGTTGGAATTACACGGAACGCAGCGCCAATACATCCTCTTTGCTTGTAAACGTTTACGCGAAAACGTCCAAAGCCGTGAACTGAATATGATAAATCCAGCTCAAGGGTTTCTTCAAATTCTTTTTGTTGCTCAGCGGTGAGCATATTATAAATCAAGGATCTGGTATCCATTGGAGTTAAAACATCCAGATCTGTAGCAATTAATTCACCATCAACGCGGATAACCGGGGGGGTTCCAACGGTTATGTGGAGATCGGAAGCTCCATTTTCAATTACCAGATTAAGTAGGTCGTTAAGGACAAACATTACCTGCGCTCCTTAGGGTACATTTTTTTTATATCTAATTTTAAAACAAGGGGGGATTTCTCCCCCCTCAAGTTGTTTAACAAGAATTGGTTAGTGCCCGCCCATTGTTACGCGGACGACTTCTTCTAATGTGGTTAGACCAATAAGTGTTTTTCTCAGGGCAGATTCACGAAGGCTTAACATTCCTTCTTCAATCGCCTGACGACGTACGTCATCTGTTGATCCACCATTTAGAATGATGTCGCGAAGTCTTTCTGACATTGCCATAACTTCGTATACGCCTTGTCTGCCTTTATAACCAGCGTTTCCGCAGGTTTCGCAGCCTTTGCCTTTGTAGAAAAGCATGTTCTTTTCGTTAATATGCGGCAAATCAAGTCGTCTGAGAAGCTCTGGGGTGATGCCAAATTGAGCAACCTGTTCAGCTCTTGGTTTTATCTCATATTTACAATCTTTACAGATTTTTCTTACAAGACGCTGTGCCTGAACAATTACAACTGAGGTTGTAACCATGAATGGCTCAATACCCATGTTAACAATACGTCCAATGGTTCCTGGAGCATCGTTTGTATGTAGAGTTGAAAGAACAAGATGGCCTGTCATCGAGGCTTTGATCGCAATTTCGGCAGTTTCAAAGTCACGAATCTCTCCAACCATGATTGTGTCAGGATCTTGTCTCAGGAACGATCTTAGAGCTGCTGCGAAAGTTAATCCAATTTCTGGTTTACACTGAACCTGGTTGATTCCATGCAACATATACTCGACCGGATCTTCTGCTGTCATAACATTGCTGTCAATTGAGTTCAATGAAGTGAGGGCAGAGTAAAGTGTTGTTGTTTTACCGGAACCCGTTGGACCAGTAACCAGAATGATCCCGTAGGGCGAGGATATACCTTCTTTGAAACGCTCAAGAGTCTTAGGCTCGAAACCCAGATCCTCAAGGTTAACCTTTAGTGAGGACTGGTCAAGAATACGCATAACAATCTTTTCGCCCCAGATAACAGGGAGAATTGAAACACGAAGATCGATCGATCTATTTGAAACTTTAATCTTGATACGTCCATCCTGAGGTAATCGCTTTTCAGCGATGTTCAGTGACGACATGATTTTGATACGTGAGGTAATTGCCGCTGTAGCTTTCTTAGGAGGAGTCATGGCATTCATAAGAACACCGTCCTGCCTGTATCTGATTCTCAATTCTTTTTCAAATGGCTCAATGTGAATATCAGATACTCCGTTTTGAACAGCCTGAGCGATAACCAGGTTACAGAGTCGAATAATCGGGGCATCATTCTCCCCAAGTTCTCCAAGTCCGTCAAGATCATCGTCAGAATCTGCGCTTCCGATATCTTCAAGGTCATCCATCAGCTTGTCTTGCTGGGCAACTGCTCCGTAGGCATCTTGCAATGCTTTGTTGATGTCTGTATGGGTTGCAACAACAGGTTTAACCATTAACCCGGTCATCAACTGGATATCATCAATAGCGATGATATTAAGAGGATCTACCATAGCAACGGTAAGCTTATTACCAACTTTGTTAATCGGAATAAGCATGTGTCGCTTGGCGATATGCTCCGGAACAAGCTTTGCAATTACCGGGTCAATAAGATAGTTCGAAAGGTCAATAAACGGAATTCGCAGCTGCTTGGAAAGGATTTGAACGATATCTTGTTCTGTGACAAGATGCATTTCAACAAGAACCGCTCCGAGTCGCTTTCCGCTCTTCTTTTGGAGAGCTAAAGCCTGTTGCAGTTGCTCTTCGTTAATCAGACCTTCATGAATTAACGCATCGCCAAGACGCATCTTTCTAGGAATAGTTCCTGAAGCTGGCGGTCTAGGCGCTGATTGTTGTGATGCAGGAAGCGGTGGTGCGGCTGCAGGCGCACCTGGTGCTGGTGGCGCTCCCGGTGGCATTGGTGGTCCAGGTGGCGGTCCTCCTGGAGGTGCCGGAGGAGGTCCGGGCGGTGCATGCTGATTCATTACTGCAATTCCTTCCTTATTTCTTTACAGAAATAATGCAACAAACTGTAATTATAAATCAAGTGATGAATGATTTATTTCAATTATTATAAATACAATTTCTTACAACTTTTTCCGGGGCGTCGTAACCAGTTAAAAGCTTAAATGAAGCCAGGCCTTGATTAAGCAGAAGTTCCCTGCCATCAATTGTTCTGGCTCCACTGTTTTTTGCGGCTTCTATTAGCTTTGATTCCCGGGAATAATTCAAATCAATATAGGTCTTTTTACTATCTAAATATTCCAGTTCTTCAATTTCATCAAAATTTTCCCAGCCGAGTGGGGTGGTATTTATTACCAGAGACGATTCTTCTATCGACTCTTTGATGCAATTTCTTGACCAATCGTAAACAACAAATACCTGTGCTTCTTTTTCGGAAGCCCAGGTAGGGATTGAATTCGTTTTATTTCGTGCAATTACAAAAATTTTATCGAACCCTTTTTCTAATAATGCCCAGAAAATAGCTTGAGCCGAAGCGCCATTCCCAAATACAGTTGCTGTTTTGGTTAAATTAAGGTCTGACAATATTTTAAGGAATCCTGTAGCATCAGTATTCCAACCCTGAACTTTTCCTGTGGAAAAATCAACAGAGTTTACGGCCTGTAACTTTTCAGCAGGCGCATATAATTTTTCACAAAAAGCAGCAACTTCTTTTTTATGCGGCCTGGTTACATTTATTCCTGAGACATTTAAGGATTTTAATCCCGAAATGGCATTTTCAAGGTTTTTTGTGCAAACTTTGAACGGTATGTATACCGCATCTAAATCTAATTCTTCGAAAGCTTTATTCCAGAAGTGCGGACTAAAAGAATGAGCAACAGGGTCTCCAACTATGCCAAAGACTTTCGTTGAGCCTGTAATTCTTGAGTTATCTGTTAGTTTTTTCAGCACTTTTTGAATAATTTCTGGACGGAATGTAAAGGACTAAAGTTAGAAGCTTTTTACTGCTTCTTCTTCTGAATCAAATATTTCAAAGACTTTTGTAAGCCTTGTAAGCTCAAAAAGTTCCTGCACGGCAGGTGATAAATTAACAAGTTTCAAATCGCCTTTAGATTTTTTTACCTTTTTCAAGGTGGCAGCAACTACTCCCAGTCCCATACTGTTAAGGTAGTTTACTTCCTGAAAATCCATTACCAATTTGGTTTTTCCATCTGCAACAATCTGGTCAATTTTATCTTTAAACTGATTAACTGTTTCAGTTCCAATTTCTCCTCTGAGGACTATCAGAGTTACATCATTTCCCTTGGTTCTTACATCAATTTTTATTTCCATATTTTCCTCCCATTACATTCCTAACCACATGCTCCCTAAAATTACCTCATCTTTCTCTTATATGCAAGAGAAAGAGAGGAGAATCCGAAAGGGGATTTCTAAGAAATTAATAGATTAAAACTGTTTTGAAGCAGAGACTCTGTGAGCTTCTCCAAGAGTTTCATCTACATATGAATAATCAAATCTCCATGTATCAAGTTTGAAACTTGCACCAAGGGTAAAATCCCCATCGTGAGCTCCAAGTCTTAGAGCTGCATATTCTTGCATCCACCATTCAGCACCGGCGAAAAGTTTTGCATCCATATCTTCAACCTTATTGATGTCAGCTGCAAGCTTGAGATTTTCTTTTGCTTGATAAGCAACACCAAAAGTTGTTGTTACTGGAACACTGTCAGAATTTCCAGAAGGAGTATTCCATTTAAGTGATTCGCCAATATCTCTAATTGAGAGACCGAGGGTTGTTTTTGCGTTGGCTTCATAAAGGAAACCAAGGTCAAGTCCCCAGGTATCTGCTGAATTTGTGAAAAGATCTTGTTTTAGATACTTAACGTTGATACCACCATAAAGTTTGTCTGAAAGTTTTTTAGCATAAGAACCAAAAGTATTCTTTTCGGTATCATCGAAGTAACCAAAAATGTAAACGTTTCTTCCAGGAGTGTAACTCCCGTTTGGGTTTGTTGCTGGTTCGTCACCTGTTAAGGCCAAACCATCAGTTCTTGCATTTGCAAGACGAGTTTCTGGGATTCCATCAACTCCAAATCTCATGTGTGAAAGAGCAACAACGCCATTATCTTTGCCATCTTTCCCAACGAGAGGATGGACGTAGTTGAAGAAATTGTATTCTCTGTCCATAGTCAGGTTAGCATGCATAAATGAAGCTTCAGGTTTCTTCATTTTTGCCAGACCTGCTGGATTCCAGAATGCCGCAGTAGAATCATCTGCTACAGCTGTGAAAGCACTACCCATACCTAGTGCTCTTGCACCAACCCCCATTTTAAGGTAAGCACCAGCTTGGCCTGCAGATTCTGCAAAGGCTGCGCTCATTGTGCTAACACTTAGTGCTATGAGGAAGAGTGTTTTGAAAACCTTTTTCATATTGTTTCCCCTTACGATTCGATAGAACTGGTTATCTTGTTTTTCGGCAACATGACTGATTTTGTGAATAGTTTTTTTTAAGATAACCAAATTATTTTTAAATTCCTGAGAGTCCCAGGTCCTTAAGCGTCTTGTAAATCTGTGAAACAGAGCTGTCGTTAGAGCTGTCTTCGGCTCTTGCAACATTGATCTGGGCTCTGGCTTTGTCAGCGTCGCCCAATTCTCCACGCCAGAAATAAGCCAAAGCTAACATTGCATGCGCTTCTGCGTTACTTAATCCAATAGGGTGGGTAGATTGGAATACAAAGGCAGTGTTACCAAGTCCGACTTGTTCAAGGACTTGAATTGCCTGTTTAAAGCCTGCTGCCTGACCTCTTTGAATTAAAGCCGCCGCAAGACCAACTCGGGATTCATTGTTTGAAGAAGCTGCTTGGGTAAAGGCCGAATACCCGGACTCAACGCCTGATGATTTAGTTAAAGCCCAACCAAGACCATTATAGGCAGCAATTCTTTGTTCTTCAGTCAGATTTTCAAGAAGAAGAATCTGATTATATTTGTTTATCGCACTACTATAGGCACCGTAACGGAAATCTTCCCAACCAGATGCGTTTAAGGAATCTGGATCCGTTTCTCCGGTTGTTCCACCAGTTGTTCCTCCGGTACTACCTGTTCCTGTGGTTGGCACTTCAGGTGGTATTGTATAGCGTCCACTTCCGCCTCCGCTTCCACAGCCGCTGGCAATCAGGATTACTATGGCAATGGTAAACAGCACCAGGAATTTCTTGTTCATATTGCTATCTCCAATCAAATTTCTTTTGCAATTTTGGGTATTTGTGTGACTGCTGACATTTAGTCAGCAGTCACGAGTAGACTTTGTTAGCGAAGAACCGCGATCTTATGGATGTATTTAGATTTCTGGTTCCAGTTGTCTGGATCTCTAAGGGTTATCTTGGCTATATAGACACCGTTGGCGACATATTTGCCAGACTGGTTTCTCAGGTTCCAGACAATGTCCTGAGTTCTTCTTACTCCATCAAATCCAGCTCTAAGAGATAGATTGGAGGAATCCGCAACTTTGTGACCAGATACGTCGTAGATTTTTACTTCCAGTTCACCCCAGTCAACATCTGGTCGGTTTGTGCTTACTCTCAACGCAACCTTCGATCTGGCTGGGTTTGGATATTGCACTACTTCGTAGATTGCAACCGGAGGAAGAACTGCAAATCTGATTTCTGGGCTGATTGTTTTATTGCCAGCCTTATCAGCTACCTTCAGGCTCATGGTGTAATCACCGCCTACTAGTGCCGAAGCCGGAGTAAATCTTACCTGTCCGGCTTCTTCGTTTATCATGGCCGGAAATTCTTTGCCATTTAAAACTACAACCAGACTGTTAACATCTACACCAGAACCAAGTTCTTCAAGATTCCAATCAAATACAGGTTTTGCTTCTCTGATAGGCTCACTTGTGATTTGAGTTCTTATTGAAACTCTTGGCGCAAGTGTGTCTTTCATCAGAGCGAATGTTCCGCCAGATGAAGCTGCAAACCTGAGTTGTCCATTTTCAATAGTTGCATCTACGGCTTTCCAGCCAAGATTCATATCGCTTACATAAAGACCTACTTGAGGATTGAGGTCTTCTGCATCAACACTCATCTGCATTAAAGCCTGACCAGCCATGCGTCCAGATGGGAGATTCATTGTGTAAGCTTTACCGGTTGGGATAAGCTCTGTAGCTCCATATCCTTCTATGGTGCTGGCCCTAATTGATTCAAGTTGAGTGCTTGTAAGATTAGCAAATACTGTTGGAACTATTCTGGCTGCTCTGGAAGTGCTTTCTCCAACTTTGGTCAGCCCTTCTGGAACGATAGTTACAACTGAATTTTCTTTGAGAGTTCCTGGCTCAAAGACTGCAGTTAACAGGTTGTCAGGAGATTTTACTTCCGCTCTTACTGAAGCATTTACGTATGCGGTTGAGAAGCTTAGATTTGCTGTTCCAACGTTAGTGGAAACATCTTTTCCAGTTACCTGGATCGTAGCTACTCCGGGGTAATTCATATCCAGATGAGCGCCACCAATAAACAGTCTATTGTTTGGTCCTGCATTGAGAACCAGAGAAACTGCTGTTCCGCCACTTTGTGTTATGACGGCAGTTGGAGCGCCAGACAGGTCTTCGTTTGAGCTCACAGCAACACTGATATCATATTCGTTTGCAGGGTTACTGAATGCTGTTATGGTAAGAACTGGTGGAGTAATATCCTGACCCTGGAAGGTTACGCGGGCGGTGTCGCCGTTACTATAGTTTCCATAAAGATCTTTTACTCCGGAAGCAACAATCGTGTAGTTTTTAGTTTCAACGATATCGTCAAATGCTGTGATAGTTACTGATTTAAGGTCGGCTCTCAATGAAACTGATTCAATGGCTACAGTGTCTGTTCCACTCGTTAGGCTGTAGTTTCCAGCTTGTTGAGAGGTGACTGCATCAATTGTTTCATCAAATACTATATTGAATTTCTTTTGTGAGCTGAGACCATCATAAGTAATATTGGCAATTAACGGTCCCTGACCATCGGCGGTAAATTGTGCAGAATTGTTTCCAGCTGCTATTGGATCGTCATCAATGCTTCTGAAGCCAGGAGTTATAGTAACTGTATAGAGTAGGGCATGAGTTACTGGCTGGTTAAGAGGTATTGTTACTGTTTTTCCGCTAACAACTATTGGAGAAGCTGCACCAATTCCAACCGGGTTGGAAGGAGTTATAGTGTAAAGATTTGGATTCTGCGCATCAGTAGCATTTACATCATGGCTGAATGTTAATCTGATATTGTTTCTATCTACCTGAGTTACATCTGTAATTTTGAAAACAGAGTTTACAACCGCAACGTCCAGGGTTGCCTGTGTGGAAACGTTTTCAGCAAGGTCGATAACTGAAACTTTGTAAGTTCCGTCGACAACTGGTTGCAGATTGGTGTCTGTTCCATCCCAAACAGCTATCAGTGGAGGACCTTCAAGAGGAATTTCCTTGATTAGGGATGATCCTGCAGTAATCCTTACCATTGCCGTTCCAGATGCAACAGTTGGGTCTGTAGTGTTTACAGCGATCTTTAATTGTGTAACTCTTGGATTGAATCTGGTTACTGCAGCGCCGTTATCAACTCTGAATGCCTGGATGGAGCTGATTGTAGGTGCAGTGCGGTCAACCGTAAGTGTGCTTGTCGCATTACCAGAACCGCCAAGAGGTTCTGCAAGGTTTCCTGCTTTATCAACAAGACTGACCAGATAGTCTCCATCGGTGAGCGTTCCAGCTGGAACACTTGTGTTTTGTCCATCATAGCTGATGGTGTAACCGCCACCAGAGAGAGCTGTCATTGGGAATGAGTCTGTCGCTGTTCCTGGACTTGATGGAGTTACAGGACCAGTTAATCTCATGAATAATTCTTGTCCGCTGCTTGGACCAAATACATCTACCTTAACAAACGAGTTTACCGCTGGGCTGAAGTAGGCTTTGCCCAAATAGGTTTTTACATTTGTATAATTCCATGATGATACTTTTGGTTTTTGTCCATCATAGGTAATAGACCCACGCTTACTGCCTTCATTTCCTGCATCATCGTAGATTCTAAGGTCATATTTGGTTGGGCCGGTCATTCCGATAAGTGTTCCACCTATTGTTCCGTCCCATTTTGCTGTTCCTGTCAAACCGCTAACCGTCATTGGGAAGCTTGCCAGCGATGATTCGCCCTGATACAAGTGCGCCCAAAGAGTGGAATTTGTAGGAGCAGTCAGGAAAGTGGCTGTAATCGTAGCAATTCCAGGGGCAACATACGGGCTGAAAGGATAGTTTGTCATATTTCCCGTTGGGGATGAATACTTAGCAGTAGTTGACTGATAGGTCGTTACATTAATGGAATCAATGTTTGGACCTCTGGATCTAATGTAAAGCTGACCTGCAAGCGCCACATCACTTTTGCCCTGGTTCCCTGCTTCGTCGTATCCGCCGGAAACATAGTAAGTGAAGGTTCCCTGGGAAGTATTGCTGGAAAACGGAGCGCTATTTACAAAACGTGCTGTTGTTGAGCTTACCCAGTTCTGGAAAGTGAATGACATAACTGTATTAGATGTGTCTCCAAGTCTTAAAACTGGTTGCCAGGCTGTTCCAACAGTTTGAGTCATGGGCTCATCAAATGTTACGTCAAACACCTGACTATTGGCAGGAGTGATGCCTATGGTTCCTGTAGGAATTGCTGTAATAGCTGTTGGTGGCTGGTTATCCAACATAATCGGATAACTGGCATTCTGGAAGCCATTTATCGAAGTATCTTTGTCTGTTAGATTGTAGGAAAGTGAAGCCGTTTGTGAGAACGAAGTGGAGTTGCTAAATACATCAGTAAAGTTGCTGACTTTTACCATTGAATATTTTCGCTGGATGTTTCCAGATGCAGCTAAATCACTGTTATTTGCAAATCTGGCGACCGTTCTTACTATTCCGCCCTGATTGTGATCACTCCAGTTGATAAAGGTTGCTGTATCTTTTGCATTAACCTGATCATTTTGAGTATAGAACTCCAGAACAGGAACTCTGGTTCTATCAATTGGAATGTATACATCAGCAGAAAGCGTTGCTGTATCAAAAGCTACTTCGTAGAAGAAGTTGCCTACCGGTTGGCCCTTTGCAAGCTGAATTCCTTGAGCACTGCTTGTAACTGCAGGTGAAACAGCAAGGGTTCTAATTGAAGGCGCGGCAATAGCCAAAGGATAAATGATTGGAGCAATTGGCGAAGCCTGGTCACCCTGAACTGGGTATCTGATATTTGAGTTGCCCCAAAGATCTTTAAATGCCCCATTGTTACAAGCTATGTAGAATTTGCTGGTTCCCCAGTTAAGCATTGTTTTGAGAGCATCGGCTGTCAGTGGGATATGAACCGTTGTAGAAGCATAATCTGTATTTAAAGTTTTAAATGCAGCATAATCTACATTGGTTGTATTAAGCGGGAAGTATCCATTTGTCAGATCGGCCTGAGCATAGAGGTATACTCCTGAAAGATCTATAGGTAGATCTTTGCTTCTTTCAATGGTTTCAGCAAGGTTTTTGTATGGATCGCTATACAATCTTACTTTTCTTGCAGGAGAATTCTGGAACTCAATTGTAAGTATTGGTTGAGGTCCTGAAAGATTCAGTGATGAGCTGGCAACTGCAAATGATGTGTTGAGAGGGATCAACGTTCCTGCAGAAGCATTGTAATAAGGAATCGGCGTGATTCTATTGCCGTCAAAATCTCTGATCAATGGTGCTGGATCAGTTGGTTTAGGCGGTTCATATTCGCTACCATTGATTTGGAAGGCGATCTGACTACCAGTTCTGGTGTAATTCATTGCGATCCAGTCCTGAGCCTGTTCAGAAAGTCTAATTTTAAGTCTTCTGGTTGTATCAAGACCGACAATTGTGTCTGAAGCTGCAGAGCTGATAAATCTATATCTGTTGAGGTATGTGTCTGCAGGGTCACCTCTGTTAACCCAGATTGAAAGATTTCTCAATGTGTCAGTGCTGATAGTAGTAACGTCCATATCTTTATCGAAGTCTAGATATAAGAAATCTTTTTCAGCTGGTGAATTTGCATTATATGAACCACCCAACAGTTTTGGTCTGGTTGTATATGTGTTAGTTATAGTAACCGGGGTTGTGGCTACAGTTCTTGGCAAAGGAATAAGCCAGTTTCCAGCCATATCAAGAGCCAGTGGGTCTGAAGCTGTTGGAGCCATTCCTGCATATTGGGCTTCACCGGTTGAAGTATTATGGCTCACAGAAATATAAAGGTTCTTTTCTCCCCAGTCTGCGATAATTGCTTTGGTGTAAGAAGAAAGCATTACGTTTACACTGTTAGTATAGTAAGCTTCCATTACATAATCGTATTTTGGATTGAGTTTGGTGGCTGCACCAGGAATTTGAACGTCCGCATGGTCTGATTTATAGCCAAGGCGATAGAATTCCAATTGCCCCTGAACAGATACTGGATCAACCAGTTCGCTAAAGTTCATGGTAAGTAAAGTTCCATTGTAAAAGGCACCTGTGAGTTGAGGTCTTTTTGTATCAACTGCAAGCTGGTGTTCTGCTACAGCCCTGTTTCCTGAACCATCTCTAACATATAGATAGAAGGTTCTAGTGGCAAGATCAAAGGTGTTTGTAGCCAATTCCAATGGATTTGAATAAACGGTAAGAGCATTCTGGACATTTCCCAATCTGTGAGTTGAAGTTCCATCGATCGGTGAAAGGTCAACATAAGCCATTCCGTTTCCAGTAAGGTCTGCAGCATTTAAAACTGTTACTGAGGCAACAAGTCCGTCTGGAGCAACTCTGTCTCCGTAAGCTGCAGTATAACCGTCTCCTACGTTTCCAACCCAGTTTGGTGCGTATCTGTTTTCAACTCTTAACTGAGATGAAGTTATCTGTGGAGGATTGTTATCAATTGTAAATGTTGCTGGTTTTACTGAGCTATTCACAAAGTTCTCTGCATCATCGGAAACCAGAATTCTATAGTTGGCAGTAACGCCATCCATGCTTGGCCAACCAGTCAGCGTGGTAGTTGCAACACGGAATTGCGCTTCCCAATAATTGGTTGCTGGCATTTGATACAAAGGAGTCTGGAAGATTTCTGTAACATTGTCTGGCATTAGTAGAACAGCAGTTACAGATCCTGGATCGCTGAATTTATCTATTGTGGCGCCAATCTGAAGAAGGTCATCAATGTTGATGACATTTGAAGCAATGTTGTCGCCGTTTTCATTTAGAACATCCAGATGGGCGTTAGTAACACTTGGAATGAGTGTGTCGATTCCAAATGGATTGTCTGGATCGCATTGAATTGTAGTCGATGCCAGGACAATTGAGCTTGCATCAGGATGAAGAACTCTTACGCCAAAGCTTGCGATATTAGTATCAATTCCGCCAGCTTGAACAGTAAATGTATCTCTATAAACATAGTTACCAGCTCCGCTGATTGGGAATGGCTGATATGTGAGTGGAGTCCAATATGTTTTTGGATCACCATCATTGAAAGATGCAGCGGAATCGTCAGCTGGTGAGTTAACAAGACTTCTTACGTTTGCCAACACAGTTGCTGCCGGAGTATTGTCGGTTCTGTAAACAGAAGAAAGAACACATGTGATTGTTACCTGATCCCCTGGGTTAGCAATATTATTGGCTCCCCAGGTTGGAACTACATCAGATGTGAGATCTGCTCTGGTAGAAGGATAATTTGCGAAAACAGGAGTCTTTGATAGGAAACGGATTTCATTGGTATAACCATAGGTCATGTTTCCTGAAGCATCGTAGGCAAGAATTGTTAATGATGCCAATGTTCCAAGCCCTTCTGGAACTGTCCAGTCATAAGTATATTCGTTTCCACCAAAAGCGTTAGGTGGGAAAAGAGTAGGACTTGGTGGGGTTAAGCCATTAGCAAGATAGAGGTTGGTGAAATCGATCATTGGAAGAATTCCATCGTGATTGTTCACTCTTACCTTGATTTGAATTACATCGTTGAGATTGGCTTCGTTAAGGCGTCCGTTATCCACTTTGAATGAAATCGGATACATTTCAAGTTTGGCTGGACTGTTGTCAACCTTAACTGTGGTTGCGCAGGTTTGAATAACCTGGTTGCCGTTTTTATCTGTAAGTGTAACGGTTAAAGCTACGTCCTGGTTGTTAGTTGTTCCTCGCAGTGGAGTTAAATCAGCAGTTGCTCTCCAGCCAGTAGATATTGGTATGCAGGCAACTTCGCTGGCAGTAGTTGAATATCCTAATGGAGTCAGGTCTACGGTTAGAGTTCCTATATCGCCTGCAGCTCCATTGATAGTTACTTCCAATCTCAAAACATCTGTAGCAATGCTTGGGAAAGTTGTATAAACCCCATCCAGATCAACAATCGTGTTTCCATTATTGTCATAAACCTGGGTGTTTGTACAAGAAGTAATGGTTAGTGGCTTGTTATCTATGAATAGAGGATCAGTGCTTTTCAAAGCTCTGTTTCCAGCATTGTCGGTTATTTCAACAACCATCGATTGACTTGCGCCATCAGTATTTCCGACCAATACAGTGTGCTCATAGCCGTAAATTCCATCGTTTGCAAGACTGTCAGAATGAGCGCCATCATCGTAAAGAGGCTGTGCAGCGTTTCCACCAAGACTTGTAAGGTTTATAATCGGGGTTCCGCCATCAAGTCTGGTTAAATCTACTTTTGCATATACAGTTACGATGTCGCCAATATTAACAACTCCGGCTTTTCCTTTTTGCTCAAGGTAAGTTGCTGAAGCATATTCAATTGTTGGAGGAACACAATCAACTTCCATCGTTGGGGAGAGAGAGTTCATTGTGTTGCCAGCTTTATCGCTTACTATAGCTCTGAAAACATAACTGGTGTTTTCCATGGCAGCTGCAAGACAATCGTGAACATAATAATATCTCTGCAGAACTGCATCATAATTTATGATTTGAGCGCTGGAGCCGCCAACATGAGAAAGGTCGAGGGTGCAGGTTCCGTAATCCTGATCAGGAACAGGAATGATAAACTCAAGTCTATCGCCCACATTAACCACACCAGATTTGTTCAGGTCGGTCATGAAGTTAACTACCATTGGGCCAACATCCGGTGGTTTGTTGTCAATCATGACATTTATGGCTGAGGTAACAGAGTTTTCAGCGTTATCTTTGGCGATTACATTGAAATAGGACTGGTTATTTAAAGTTCCAGGCTGAACGGTTACAGTTGCTGTATATGAGCCGATTCCGTCATAGGTCATTGTAACTGGAGCAGTTTCACCAAAAGCACTAAGGTCAATCTGAACTGTTTCAGCATCATGAATTCCACTTGAAGAGCTTGCGAGCTGAACTCGGAAAGTAATTTGATCATTTACTCTTACATATGGATGAGTAGCTGAAATTGCTGGTGATGAAGTGTAAGCTGTTCCCATGATTTTGGGAGGTTCATTGTCAATTCTGATTGAGTTAGAAAGAGTTTGAACTGTATTACCTGCATTGTCAGTTGCTTTTATGGTAAAAGTTACATTCTGGTCATAGGCCATGCCAGAAGCCGGATCTCCTACTGTGTGCTCCAGCCTGTAAGTGCTACCTGAGTAAGGACTGAGAGTGCTGCTGGCTGTTCCACCAACTCTTTCAAAGTCAACCCAGATGCTTCCATTATCAAGATTGGTTACATTAGCTTGAATGCTTAGCACATCTCCGTGTTTAACTGTTTTTGTTGGGTTATTAACATTTGCAGCTTGCCCGGCGCTTATTAATGGAGGGTTATTATCGACATAAATAACCGGGAGAGTGACTCTGGTAATTTCATTCCCAGCCGTGTCTTTTGCATAAACTGTAAAAGCTCTGGGAGTGCTGTCTTCTGATGTGTATTGATGAATGTCATATCTGAGTTCAAAAGTTGTTGTAGCAGAGTTATTAAAAGGAATAATCTGATTGGAAACTCCACCAATTCCACTTAAATCAACCGTTATTATAACGTCGTTCATAAGGGTTGAAAGGTTTCCAAGGAAATGGATTTCATCGCCAATAATTGCAATGTTATCGCCAATAATTCCGCTTTTTTCAGTTAATGTCAGACCGAAAGGTTCTGCAAATTCAGGAGGAAGCGTATCAACATTAATAAAGTTAGAAACTTTTTTGTTGCTTTCATTGCCAACGTCATCTGTAGCGGTAATTTCAAAAGCAGTTCCTATGCTTTGGATAGTAGGTGTTGTCTGGACATAATGTATATATTCAAAAACAGTTTCAGCTCCTGGAGTGCCGCCTGAAACCTTTTGCATGGTAACTGGTCCGCCAGGAATTAAATACGTATTTGATGCTTTTACTGTGTCGTAATCATAATTTTGAATTACTGCCTGAATTTTAATTGTGTCTCCAGATGTAACCCATGTTTTTCCAGAGGTCATGTTAACGACTGAAGCTGAGATAATTTCTGGGGCTTTGGTATCATAGTTAACTGCCAGATCCCAGCTTCTGTTGTTTCCTGCGTCATCAGTTGCTGTAACCTGAAGACCTGTGGCAACACCTTCTTTGTTGGCTGGGAATGGAAGAACAAGCTGATATTCTGGAGCGGAGTCTGTTCCTCCGGTTCTGGAGAAAATCTGACTTGTTCCAAGGCCAATATTTGAAAGGTTCGCTCTTGGGATGTCGCCATCAAGAGCACTATTCATTGCAATGTTTATTGTAAGGCTATCGCCATATTTAAAATAGCCGCCATTTCCGGTTCCACCGGTTGCGCTTGGACCATACTGTGAATATGGTCTTCGGTTATCTATCAGTAAGCTTCCGCCAATTCGTACACCGTCTTCATCTACAAATTGAAAGGTTTGCGCTGTATTGTTTTCCACGTTACCAGGAGAAATAGTTAAAAAGGCTGAATAAAAATTTCCCGCAAGCTGTGGAAGGGCAAAATATGGATTACCAAATTGCCCTAGATTAATATAGGGATATTGATCTGTCTGGGTCGTTGTGGATCGACACGAAAAAGTAATTGTGTCTCCAATTCCTGCAATTCCGTCACCATTTAAATCTGATGATAATACTGCTGTTTGGTTGGTTACGTTTGCCCATCCCATACTTGCTGTTAACAGAACGAGAATAAAAGCTATAAAGCTTCTGTTAACCTGTTTCCTGATGTTTGTGTTTGCCTTTTTGTTTGCCATTTTTAATGGTTCCTCCGCGGTGTGGAACTGATAGTTTTCGACTATTCAGTTAAGTAATCGGCACCTAATGGCAAAAACCAAAGGAAAATCAACTAAAAACTAAAAAAAAATGACCGCGCCCGAAGAATGACACCCCGGTTTTTTTAACCTTGAGTGTCAGGGCGTGGCCATAATCCCTGTTCTCCCATTCAATGGGAATATATATTAGATGCCGGTCAAACCTGCCTTTTTCAAGGTATTGTAGATTTGAGCGACAGGCGAAGATTCAGAACTGTCTGATGCTCTTGCGGCAAGTATCTGTGCTCTTGATTTATCTATGTCACCAGATGCTGCCCGCCAAAAGTATGCATATGCAAGCATCGCATGGGCTTCAGGCGATGAGATTCCTATTTGGGTGTGTTCAAGTGTCAGAGTATAACTGGTATCAATAAGACCAATTTGCTCAAGAATTGTTGTGGCTTGCGAAATTCCAGATTGTGTTCCCTGTTGAATCAGACCCATGGCATACCCAAGTTTGGATTCCATTATTTCTCCAGCCTGAACAAAATCAGTCATTCCGCTAATTGTGTCATAAGATTTCACTCTTGCCCAACCCCTGCCGTTATAGGCTTTTTGTTTTTGTTCAGTGGTTGCGGCCGGATCATTAATTACGGCGTCAAAGTATAAAATTGCTCCGCCGAAGTTTCCAAAACTTGCGCTATCCCAGGCAGCTGCTATTTTTTCATCAGCTGTTCCTGTTCCAGTATTTGTAGACGTTCCAGTGGAAGTACTGGTCGATGTGGACGTAGAGGTAGATGTGCTTGTTGATGTTCCAGTGCCGGTGCCCGTAACAATAACTGGTCCAGCTGGATTTTCTCCTGGAAGAATCTGTCTTCCTGTTCCACCGCCACCACCGCCACAGCCAATCATTAGCGAGGCTGCAACTGTGAAAACAGATAATGCTAAGGGGAGAAAGAATTCTTTGTTTATTTTGTTATTCATTTTCTACCTCAGTACCGCCAGTTTGTGAACCCGCTTGATTTTCTTAGATGGATTATCAGGGTCTCTCACTGTTACTTTTGCAAAGTAAACACCGTTTGAAACGGTTTTTCCTCTGTCATTGCTCAGATCCCATGGGATGTCATACAGGAATCTGGAGTTAACTCCCCAGGACTCTCTTACTGCCCTAATTCCATTGAGTGTTTTAACCTTATGTCCTGCAGAATCGTATATTCTAACGTTGATGAAGTCTTCGTTAATATCGTTGCGGTTTGCACTGATTCTAATAAAGGTCTTTCTTCTAGCTGGATTCGGATATTGCATGATTTGGGTTATGCTTAAGGGCGCAATTACCGCAAATCTTATTGCCGCAGAATTTGCCCGGTTTCCTGTTTTGTCGACAGCCGAAATAACCAGTTCATGGTCTCCACCAGTTAGTTCTGACATTGGTTTGAACCAGAAATTACCTGCTCCGTCAAATCTGACTGGTTGAGAAGGGCCGTTATCAATGCTAGCGCTTAATTCCGTCGCATCTACTCCAGATCCATTATCTGTAATGGTTCCGGTAAATTCTGGCCTTGCAGTATTGAATTCTTCGATTTCCTGATCTTTATTGGAGAGCTTTATTTCAGGAGCTTTTCCATCTAACAAAATTGCATATACACCAGTTTCATTTGTTTGAGTATATAGGTTGCCGGTTTTGTTTCTGGAAGCTGATACGAAATCCCATTTATCGCCATTTTGTTTAAACAGCCCCATTCCTGTTGTATAGGTCGCAGGAGTGCCAACCTCTACAGAGAATAGGCCAGAGATATTTGCCCTTGGCAAATCAATTTCGTAACCTTCAGAAATTGGAGATAATTCAGATTGATCTGTTGAACTTAGGCTTAATGAAGATGCTCTAAGCATTTCCTGGAGCTTAGGTATGATTTTATTTTGTGTCGTCTGAAGTTTATGTTCAAGAATTTTAAGCATTGAAGCCTTTTTCAGTGAATTCTTGTTCATAACTACCAGCATTGAATTATCCTGAGATTTTACTGATGCTGCAACATTTGCAGATAGATATGCAACGGTAAAGGTGCTGTTGCCTGTTCCCTGGTTTCCTGCAGCATCTTTACCATAGGCAACCAGAGTTCCATTGCCTGGATAGGAAGGACTAAGGTGAACACCGATCATGTAAGATCCTGTGGCTGCACCGGCCTGCATTGCTGTTGTAACAACAGAAGCGTTGCTTTGAGCAATCTGCAGACTTGGGGCAGTTTGAAGCTTTTCATTTGAAGTAACTACCACAATGATGTCATATTCATTCGCCGGGTTAGAGAAAGCGCTCACTTCCAGGACAGGAGGAGTCAAGTCCCTTCCAACAAAGCTGTAACTGTTTCCAGAGGTTGGTGTCGGGTTACCAAATTTATCCTGGACATTGGTTACAAATATTGTGTAGCTGGCATTTTCTATTAAGCTGGAAGCTGCGGTTATGAGAACCGTTTTCTGGTCAGATTGTGGAGTTGCCTGAACAACTGAAACAGCTCCTGAAGGTCCAACCAGACTATAGTTACTTACATTTGAAGCAGAAGTTGGTGAAAACAGTTCGTCGAAGACCAGTTTGAATTCCTGCTGTCCAGAAAGACCTTCAAATGACACTGAAGAGACTTTTGGACCCTGTCCGTCTGCTACCAGTATTCCTGCGTTTTCAGGACCAGCGATTAATGCCCCGTGAATACTTCTTAAAGTTCCCGTTGCGATTGTGAAGGTGTAACTAGTTTGATGTGACATTGCTGGAGAAACGTTCATGGTTAATGCCTGAGATTCTGCCAATGCAATGTTACTTACTGTTAATCCTGTTGTCGAGATGTTTGCACCAGCAATGGATGTGGCATCTATTGGATGATTCATCCAGATTTTTACTGAGGTTGAGCTGATCTGGTTTATTCCAGTTATTTTGAATCTAGATGTAATTGCATTTATAGAGGCAGTTCCACTAGCTTTATTGCCTGTGTAATCCAGAGCACGGAATTTATAAATTCCATCAATTACAACGCTTCCAGCAGTGTTTGTTCCATCCCAGTATGCTTTGTAGTTGCCTAGAACATTTAAAATTGGGAGTTTTTTGATTCTTACGTCAGAGCTATTAAGAACCTCTATCCAGTAAATTCCAGTTTCGCCCAGTATCTCTGGAGTGGTAATTCCAATTTCAAGAGTTCCACCAGATGGTGAGAATGTTGTGACTGGATTCCCGGCAAGCAACAAGCTGTATGTTGAAATTCCGGGGGCTTTTGTATCAATTATGACTGTTGAAGAAAGAGCTGAACCGGATGCAAGCAGGGCAACATTTCCCGCTCTATCCACCATGTCAAAAACATAAGTGCCATCTGGCATAACTGCTTTTGGATCAGTTCCACGGCTATATCTGCCGTTGAATGCGCCAATCCAGTAATTAGTTCCGTCTGCGGCCATCTGATAAGTGTCTGTCGAGTTTGTTCCTCTAACTCTTATTAAAGGAGATTCATTTTCAACTGCGCTATATCTGGCAGAAATAACTCCGTGAATACCTGGATTGAAATACACAGCCGCTGTTGCAGTTTCGCCGCCGGTAATTGCCTGAGACAAAACGGAAGGCGCAGATGCATCCATGGTCCATGAGAAATTTTCAATTGAGAAATCACCAGAGCCGTCTGCTAGTTTCATTACATAAGTTGTTGGTCCTATTGGTGCTGGTCCTGTGGCTGTAGACCATGTGAATGTTGCTGCGTTATTTCCATCCAGAGCCAATACGTAAGAGGCAACGGTAACGTCTGCCAACGTAAAGTGGAGATAGGTTGGTAGACTATCTGGCAAGCTTTGAAGTTGTATAGACATAGTTGCAGCATTTGGTGAAACAGCAAAGCTAAAAGGTGCATTGGTTAGAATTTCTGTTGCAGAGCTTGCGGTTGTACTCTGGAAAGAACTTGTCTTGAATGAAGATACAGCAGGCCCTCTTGAGCGAATTGAAATTGTTGCTGCGGACAGGTTTGAAACAACATTTCCAGTGACATCAAATGCTCTTACAGCACAGGAGTAATCGCCTTGAGGGATTTCAGTTGTAATAGCTTCTGCAGTTACAAATTGTGCCTGAGTTGGCGAAAGCCAGGAAGTGAATGTGCAGACAATTTGCCTGGAAGTTGTTGCCAGGGTTAGATTTGGAACTGCAGACGCAAGCTGATTCATTGCTTCATTGAATGTTACTGTGAAGGTCGCTTGCCCAGCAGGGCTTGAACTAAGAGGCAAGCCACCCATAGCTACAACACTGTTAATGGAGGGGGCTGTCCAGTCAAAGATTATAGGGGTTACTGATGCTGTTCCCGTTGCAGGATTTCCAGCAAGATCAAAAGCACTGATATAGTATAGTCCTTGTTGGAAGCTATTTGTTTCTGAACTTGGTATGCTGTAATTGCTTTTTCCAGAAACATAATTTGTTTCCATTACATAAGAATGTGTTGCGGTCCCAGAGGCTACAATAAGGATGAGCTGGTCTGTTGCTACTGCTTGAAAAGCAACATTAAGATTTCCATGCAGTGAAGGATTATAGTAGAGTGGCATAGTGCTGGCATCAGAAACCGTTGTTATTGTTGCAACCTGAATTTCTGGTTCTACGGCATCATAAACCAGATGAGTCGAACAGGTTGCGCTTAGGTTTCCAATGTTGTCCAGAAGTTTAAATGAATAGGTTGCAGGGCCAATAAGGCCAGGAGTTCCGAAGAAAGCTGCATTAACTGTAACCGAGGCAGCATTGCTTACGCCTGGATCTAGAGCTATGCTTGCCACCTGTGCGTTGGTTGCATCATATACAAGAACACTGTGAGGAACCTGGAAAGGCCCCTGATTATATGAAACAGAGAGCGTTGCAACAGTTGGAGATGCAATTGGACTGAATGGTGCATTCAAAATCTCAGTGTTGCCTAGTCTATAGGCCTGTTGGCTTCTCAGAGTTGCACTAAATGCCGGTGGGGTAGTGAATAATTCAATTTCAAATGTGCCTGTTGCTGGGTTGGTATTTTTGTTCCCAGCAACATCTATGGCGTTTGAAATCTGGAAGCTGTAAGTTCCTGGTGGTATAGAGCTGTTAATATCATTTGTATTGGTAAATCTGCAGGTGGTTCCATCAGACCATTGAACGAATGTCATTGGAACGGTTACTGATGGTATTGTAGCTGACCCAGTGGATAACATCAGCGTTGGAGCCGAAGCCGTATTCATTGGTTCGCTAAAAGTTACAGAAAAGGTTCCTACTCCAGCTGCCAGGCCACCAACAAGCCCTGGGCTTACTGATGTTACAGTTGGAGAAACTGTATCTACAATCATTATTGCAGTAGAAGCTATTCCTGTTGCCATGTTTCCAGCGCTATCAGCACAGGTGATGAAATACGGTCCATCTGCCAGGGCAGAATTAAGCAAACCGCTTTGGATTCCGGTTCCTGCTGTGAGATCTGATGAAATGGTAGCTAGTGTATTACCGATAATCAGTTTTACACTGTCGGTGGCTGTTGTGGTGAATTCAAAAGTTGCAGATGCTTGAACTGGAGAGTAATACCAGGCAAGTCCTGGATAGGCTGCAGTAACTGTAGCAATGCTATTTGAGTTCTTGAGTTTTATCGCAGTTATATCCGGTACTATAGTGTCGTATACAAGACTTGTTGGAAGGAAGCTGCCAGAGAGGTTTCCTGCTCCATCTAATATTTTGAACTTGTAAGTGCCATCTACGGCATTCCAGGTGCCACTGGCTCCTGTAAAACTAATTTCAACAGGGTCGCCAAGAGGAATCGCATAAGTGGCAACCTGATTGTCACTGTTGGCAGCGTCATAAATACCGAGAGTGTGTGGAGAGCTGAACTGTCCACTTGGGTAGTCGATTCTTATTGTTGCGCTACCATTTCCGTATGCTGGGTTGAAGGCTCCATTGCTAACCAGAGCACTTGTTGGACCATAAATATGTGTTTGGTCTGTAAGCGTATAAATCGTAGCAAATGGGCCTTTAGTCATAATTTCTACATTAAACTGACCATCTGCGACTGGTATTATTGAATTTTGTGCCAGATCGACACCCCCAGTAAGCCTGTAGGTATAGGTTCCTGTTGGCAGGGAAGTGTCAATTGCATTTGTGTTCATAAATACTGCTGTAGTAGCAAGGTCTGGGTCTTCCCATTTAACGAAAGTCATTGGGATAATTGTTCCAGCTGTTGAAGTTGCCAGCTGTAAAACTGGTGTATTGACTGCTGAAGCATCCATTGGCTCTGAGAAGGCAACTCTGAAGTTCATGGCTCCAGCGCCACAGTTCCCTATAAGGTCGGATGGGGTTATTGCAACTACATTAGGTCTGGCATTATCCACTACGAACTCTTTTGCTGTAAAAGCAGGAGCAGGGTTCCCAGCTGCATCAATAATGGTAAGAGTGTAAGACCCGTTCGCAAGGTTTACGCCATGACTTACTGTATAGTTTAAAGCTGAACTGTGAGTCATGGCCAGCGTTGATGTGGCCATTGTTGAGCGTATAGCAAGTCTAAGCTCATCATTAGTGCTTGCTGTGACGGCTGAGAGCGTAAAATTTCCATTTATGGGACTATAATAAGTTATGCCAGAAGTCGTTGTAGAACCAACGTTGGCAAAGTTTGCCGCAGCAATGTCAGGTGGGAGTGTGTCAAAGTTGATGTCTTTCAAAGCTCCGGTTACGTTTGCGGCTGAGTCGATGATTTTTACCGAATAAACCAAAGGACCTGCTGAAGCTGGTGCCACGTCAAAGTCGCTCAGGTTAAATGTTGCTGTTCCATTTGTTGAGAATAAATTAGTGGCTAATACCACATCTCCGATTTTGGCATCAAGACTGTCGTAAAGAGCCAGGTAGTGGGGGAGATGTTTAGTTGGAATCGAATCGTATTTTACTTTGAAAACTGCATAGCCTGGTGATACTGCCGTACTCCAAACGTTGTCTGTTAAATCAACTGATGGATCTACAATATCCTGCCTGGTTGTAATATGAATGTTGCCAGCCTGAACCTCGGGAGAGTCGGTTCTAATTTGTACTAAAGTTGAGGAGACGCCTGTCTGAGAATTGTCTGCTTCATCTTTGGCATTAGAGACTTCGTAAGTCCAGGTTCCATTAGTAATGGAAGAATCGAAAGCAATATTGTTTTTAAATTCAACTGTTGTTGAAGAAATCCAGCTTGAGTAACTGAAGCTAAGAGTCTGAGTTGTAGTTGCAAGTCTGAAGGTTGGAATTACAGTCTGATTCATTGGCTCATCAAAGATTATTTTGAATGAGGTGTTTGCCGGTATGCGGCCAATTATTCCCGCTGGAACAATGTTTGAAACTACTGGAGACTGCGAATCAATAAGAAGAGTCGGAGACGCAGTATCGTTAAAACCTGTAGCTGTTAGATCATTTTTTGAATTCAAGTCGTAGCACTGGCTTGCAAGTATATTGTTGGTAACATTGCTAAAAACATCTGTAATCCCATCAACTTGAACCATTGCTGGAACTCTCTGCAGATTTATAGGGAATGCAGATGAGTTTGTGAATCTAAAAACAGTTCTGGTCACGCCATTTACTGTTCTGGTTCCTACGCTTACAAAATTAGCTCCAGTAAGTGTCGTCGCTGGATTATCCTGTCTGACGATCTTTGCGGTTGGGTGAATCTGAGTCTGTATTGGAACAGAGACGCTTCCAATTTGTGGTGGGAACACTTCAACTTCAAAAATCAATCCTGAAGGTGTTTTTATTCCTACCGGCGGTTTGTCAGCAGAAGAGCAGGCTGCCAGTGTCGCACCGGTATAGCCTGTTGGAGAGGTTACGGTTACCGCTCCTGGATTTCCTGAAGGAAGGTATGCAGTGTTTGGGGTTCCCCACCAATTGTGGAACGCACCTGAATTTATCTTTAAACGCCAATCTGGAGTGGCATTTCCCTGGAACAGATTTAAGATGTTTTGAATATCTTGATTCGTAAGTTTGAGCACGAGGGTATTTGTGGCAACTCTATTGTCAGAAGGAATCTCAAGATCCTTTAGCTGAAGAACAGTGTTTGTTCCAGCGTCAATATCGTAGAGAGAAATCTGATTATGGAAAGTTGTAACTGCTTTACTTAAACTTGGAACAGGCATTATTAGCTCTGGGCCAGTTGCATTCAAAGTTTTAAAGTCATTTGCAAACAATAACATCTCGTCAGTAGTTGAGAATGCCAGTGTTTGGCTGCTCATATCTATAATTGGCTCTAAAGCTGGTCCATTAATGCTGAATCCAGCGACTGGGCGATTGTCTAAAGCAGCAATCGGGGCAGAAGTTGGAACATTTGCCATAGCTCTATCAAGTGGATCTCTCAAAAAGACATGAGCACTTGAACGGGTCGCGAACATCAATTTGGTTGATGTATTATTGGTGAGTTTCTTAGCGACCCAGTAGGTAGCAGAAGCGTTGAGGGTAATCTCAAGGTGGGAATCGTCGACCCAGTTAACGCTATCGGTGGCGTTAAAAATATAGCCTGTTGTATAGTCGATATCAGTAAAGTCATAAGTTAGCGGGCTTGTAATCAAAACAGCATTTGATGCAATCAGACTATCTCTGTCCATGTTTTTACTGAAGTAAAGATTTATTTTTGTTGGCGCAGGCCAATTTTGAACCATGGTAAATTGTGTAATTCTACCTGCTTCTCTCCAGCTGCTATCGGTTATGTTAATTGGGTGATAGTTTACTGTTGGAAGCCAGTTGCCAGCTCTGTCGGTTAATGGAGCCGTTGTCTTGGTGTGAGCTACTTGCAGATAAATCGGAGTAGAAGCCCATTGTGCTATGGCTTTTTGTTGGGCTAAAGTTAAACTTATATCGAAGCTGAAGAGCCCATCGGAAACTATTGCAGTAGCAAGACTGAGATTAACTTCAAAGTCCAGTGGCAGTGTGTTGCTGCCAACAATTTTTAATTGATCGGTGTCGATCGAACCTGTTTCATATTCTTCTGATAAATTAACGGTCAAAGTTGCTCCATTAAAGTTTGCAGAAGTGATTTTCGGGAAAACGTTATCAATAATAAAGGTTTGTGATGCTGAAACTTTATTTCCAGCCTGATCCTGAACTGTGATTAAAATGTCTTTTTCTTCATAATCCACAGGAGGAAGAGCAGAAGCTTTAACTCCAACAGTAGAAGTTGCGCTGTCTCCTGTTACTGTGAGGGCAACCTGACCGCTTGCAACCGATGCAAAGTCGAGCCAGGCATTTAGAATTGGCACAGAGCTGGCCACTTTTACATATCCAAAAAGAAGATCCCCTGAAGTGCTTGAACCAACGTTGTATACTGGCAATGGACCGGCTGTTTGTGCAAGATAATCTGGGTTTAACGTGAACGAGCTTATGCTGATTGCTGGTGGAATATTTCTGACGGTGAATACGGAAGTGCCAGTCACCATTGTTGAAACATTTCCGATTGTGTCGGTTGCGGTTAATTTGAAATCCAAAGTATTGTTGTCAAGGATTCCCCAGTTTGCTGTGCCTGGCGCACCAACGGTGAATACAGCTTCGTGTCTGTTAGTTGAAGCGTTAAAGTTCATTGTTGCCGTTGCAAAATCAACTGATCCAGAGCCAATAGTCGCATGGATCATTGCCAGATCTAAATAAGGACTGGCACTGGCATATACGGTGATAACATCATTGATATTCGCTACTGTTGCAATTGGATTATCGTTATTAGTTGTGCTGATTAAGATTCCTGGAGTTGTAAAAGATGCTGGCTGGCAATCTACTTTGGCTATTTTTGCCGACTCAACAATGATCAGGTTATCATTTTTATCTGTCAGTTTTGCTTTAAATTTATAGTCAATGAAGCTTTGTGTTGCAATTGCAGATGTGACATTTAAGGTATAAGTGCCAAGACCATTATAGGTCATTTGTTCACTGGTAGTGAAACCTATCGGGGATAGGTCTATAGTTGCGGTTCCTGGATTTGAGGTATTAGAAATGCTAATCTGGAAAGTTACGGGATCTCCAACTTTTATTGAACCATCTGCAGGAACAAGGGCAACCGTAAGATTGCCAATAGATTCCGGTGGCGTGTTATCTATAGTAAGAACGTTTGTTGAAGCGGTAGCATAGTTTTGGTCATTATCCCAGAAGGTGATAGTAAAAGATGCTGCCGAAGTCAGAGGATTGGAAGTTTCGTCGTAAGAACCTGTGCCAATTAAAGTGGTATAAGCGTAAAGTCCACTGCCAGTGTCGACCAGAGGTTGATTAGCGCTCCCACCTATAGCGGATAAATTTACTGTTGGCGCAACTCCCTCATTATATAATACTCTGGCGGAAATTTTAATCTCATCTCCAATTCCCAGTGGCTGAACTCCGGCTTCAATTGTAGCTGTAGCGCCTAAAACTTCGGGAATCTGACAGTCAACTTTATATGCATTTGAAGTTGCCAGGCTTGAGTTTCCTGATAAGTCATAGATCATTGCATTGAAAATATGGCTACCAAATTCAGAAGTTGTTGATGCTGTATCAATCAAGTAAGAATAGGATGCGGTATCGCTTGCCATCAAAACGCTTGCGCCCTGTCCGATAGCAGAAAGATCTATGGTGGCTGTTGCATGATCAACAGAGTATGTTGAATATGGGATTTTGAAGCTTACTATTTTATTAAAGTTTATGGTTCCTGAAACGGAATCTGTTCTTCCGGGTTTGTTGACTGATGCATCAATAATAAAATCATTGATTGTAATGGGTTGGTTATCTATTGGGATGGCAATAATTGTTGAAGTTGCGTTTCCAGCGTTATCTGTTGCTGTAATTGTAAATGAGGCAGGGCTTCTGTTTATTGTTCCTGTTGCGACTCCGCCAGGAAGAACATAATCATACCAGCCGCTATTGGATGCAGAAGCAGTCATATTAGAAGTGGCTGGCTGTCCAAGTGGAAGCATGTTTATTTGAAGTGATGAAAATTCACCTGTGGCTGTGCTTGCACTGGCAAGATTTACATGAAATGACAAGAAATCCTGGATTCGAACAAATCCATCGTCAATTGTTGGATTAACAAGATGATATGAATTGGTTCCTACTCCTACGATGAATGGAGGTTCATTATCAATCATCATTGAGTTGGTATTTGCAGAAACAAGGTGAGCTAAGGCGTCAGATCCTCCGGCAACAGCTGTATCTGAAATTGTTACTTTGAAGAAGGTTGTTCCATCTCTAACTATTCCCGCTGCGATTGAGTCAGCAAGAACAAAAGTGGAGCTATAAGTATTTGGTGTTGTAAGTGGAAGTATTGTATTTGTACTACTTCCCAACGCACTTAGGTCTACAGTGACAGAGCCGTTTTCAACACCAGTTGTACTAACTGTTATAGTAAAAATGTCTCCAACACTGATATTTGCGTCAGAATTGGACAGGGTTGCACTATTTATTACTGGTAAGGTGTTATCGATTGTTATTGCTGGAGAGGTACTGTTTTTTACAATTTGCTCAGAGTTTTTGTCCAGAACGGTTACCAGAAATGTGTGTGCCACATTGTCTTCAAGAGATCCAGCTGGAATAGTATAAGTTGCAACATAGTTGTCTGTTCCGCTAACTTTTGGCATTGCCAGAGCAGCTGGCCCACCTATGGAACTTAAGTCAACTGTTGCGGTAAGTGGTGCAATAGTTCCGGTAATTGGGACTGTTGCTGTGATTTGAAGCTTGCAAGATGTTGTTGCTACCGTATATGGAGAGTCTGTTCCGTTTGGATAAAAAACGTCTGCATTCAGAACTAGATTTCCATTGTAAAATCGATGCGTTGGTGTGCTGGAAGCTATTGCATGAGCTAATAAAGCAGCATTTGGCGGTGCTAGAATATCTCTTGCTGTGACAGGAAAGCTCCTTGCGCCTGCAACAAATGGAATCGCGCCTCCGCTGGCATTTAGTGTAAAGGTCCCTGCATATGTTGTTCCAGATTGAAATGTTAATGGAGAAAAAGGACTTTGCCCGATGCTTGATAAATCAACAGTTACTGAGCCTGTTTCAAGATTTGTTGCATCAGCTGTTATAGTAAACTGATCGCCAGATAGCACTATAGCTTCTGCGCTAGTGATGGTTACATTTGAAATGGTTGGCTGAACATTGTCGATTTGAATTGCCGGGGTAGTTGATTGTAAAACTGTATTCCCTGCTCCATCAACAGCAGAAACCTGAAAGGTGTGATTGGCTGTATCTTCAATTGAGCCTGCTACTATCGGATAGACGAATTTGTATTCTCCTGTTGGGGACACTGCCATATCCTGGTCGACGGGACCACCAATTGGAGACAAATCTACTTTCACAGTAAGTGTGTCGGGAGTAACATTTATTGGTATTGAAGCAACAATTTCTAGAGAACAGGTCGTTGTTGCAACGTTCCATGGTGAGTCTGAACCATCCGGGTAAAGAATATTTGCATTCAAATAGTTGAATGCAGGCTTGTCCAGATCTATTTTGAAAATTTTGTCAATCCGGTTAACATTGCCGCTGTCATCTTTAAAAGTAAAGGTAACAAGCATTGCATCATCTTTTATTTGTCCCGTGCTTAAATTTACAGTTGTCTGCCAGACTGCCGGATTTCCATCGCCAGCCGAGCTTATAGGTGCACCAAAATCCAATCCGGTGTTGATTGTTGCCGGAGTTGCCCCTGAAGTTAAAAGGGGGATTGTAACGCTTGCGGTTTCTCCATCAAACTGACTTACAGCGGCCGTCAATCGAAGAACATCTCCATCTAACGCAGTTGTATTGCCAGAAACTATTTCAACCTTGGTTGTAACTGTATCAACAACTGGTGGTCGGGTATCTAAAATAAAATCATTTGATATAAAGGTTTGAATTGGATTTAGAGGATCTTTAAGACTGATACTTAATGGGCCCGTATACTCTTTATTGACGAGATACAATTGAGTCGTTGCGTCAAGGGTTAAGCGGAACAGTCCGCCTGCTCCAGTATATGGAACAGCAACATTGTTTACTCCTCCAATTGGTGTGAGATCTACTGTAGCTTTTGTGCCACCATTTGGCGCTGATTGGTATCTGTTATCTGTGATGCTAATGGTAATGTCTTGTCCATTTGCTACTACTGCTGGTGATACAGTTGGAGATTGCCCGTCAACCTGTGCTAAATCAACAAGAATAGAGTTTGTTTGATTAGATAATGTGTCGGTTGTTGATTGACAACCGACGGTCACGTCAGTTAGGGCGGGAGTATTAATATAGTTCAGAGCATCAACTGGCTGACTTAAAACTACGTCAGCTCTATAAAGTCCTGTTGTAGCATTCACCAGGTTCATCGAAAACTGACCCAGACCAAAGTTAGCACAATCGACATAAGGAGCTATTATCCATGCAGTGGTTGGCGCGGTATAGGTTGCAATGGCTTCAACTCTTACTGTGTCTCCAATATTGGTATAACCGTCCCCATCAACAATTGGGGATAAACTTAATGTTGATAGATAGGTTGCAGCCGAAGCTGAACCTATAAAAAATAATTGGAGAACTGCTATAGCGAAAAATAGCGCCAAATATCGCTTCATTACTACTCCTTATTTGGCCGGACTGTTTGCCTTATTTGATGTATATTTAGCCCAGGCTTTTTTATATTCAGATAGTTATTCCCCCTGTTTATCGGCAATATTTGCCCGTAACTTTAGCTATCTGGTTCAATTCTTGATAACCATTTTGTGGTGGGCTATTGGCTTATAAAAATCCTTATGATAAAATCCATGGATATGGAAAAGACAAAAATGGAATTCGGAAAGGTAATTTCGGCCGACTCTCATCTTTTTAATACTGATGGGAAGATTGGACCTCTTTCTCTGAGAGGAAGAAGTAGCTCTATCATTTCTCTTTTTACTCTTGAAGGTCGTCTTATTACAGTTTCCAGCCAGGAAATAGGCTGCGGACCGGATTTTATTGTTTGTGAATCATTGCCTGATAATCAGCTGGAGCTTCCAGAAGACGGTTGGATACTGGAAGATAGGAAGTTAAAAATTCCCTTTGTAACGCAGTTGGATTTTTCGGAGGCAAAAAAGTTTAATTCATCTGAATTCTCGGTTGTAACAGATTTTCCGGGGCATTTAGAGCATTTACTCTCCAGAATTCTACGGAATAATCAGGGCGAAGGAGAGGAGCAACTCAGAGCCAGATTAGCTCGTCTCTCGTCGGCCTTGTTGGCAAGGCAGACCGAATCTGTAGAAATTCCGCTTGTAGACCTGGTTGGTTATGGACAAGGAACTATTCCGACTGGAGATGCTGCAATTTGTGGAATGTTATTAACCGCAAGAAGCTTTTCTCTTGGTCAGCGAATAAAAGTAAATTGGTTTAGTCGCTTATCTATGGAACTTAGAAGATTCATTCATCGAACATCTCCTCATGGCAAGAATTGGTTAAATTATGCTCTTGAAGGAAGAACCTCAGAGTTGCAAAAGCGTTTTTTCAAAGCAATGGCCGATGATTTTGAGTGTGCAGATGAGATTGTTGTAAAAAATATGGTTGCTGATCATATTTTTAACGGGCAGGCTTTTATTACTGGTGCTAATTTTGCCCTGGATATGATCAGAGATCGATTCTTCTAAAAAAAAAGATCCCGCCGGGACTAGCGGCGGGATGCAGAGCAAAGACTATAATAACCAGGGGCTAGGCAGGGATTGCGTTAGCCATCATTGGATTATATTTAAGGGTGGTTTGAAAAAAGATTTCCTCGGGAGTTCTCAAATTTGGGGATTTTTGCTGCTTCTGAGCATCTTCTGTGTTTGCGCTCTGTGAAGACATTACTTTATCAAGCTGCTGAAAGAAGCCTTCGATATCTTTTATCGATTTTTCTTTCATCATGGGGTGACTTTTTAGCTCAGTTTTCAAAGCTCCGATTTCTTCCGGTGAGAATCTGTCGCCAATATTCTTCAGGAAAGCTTTGCTGTCTGAAGAAATTCCATTTTTGAAAACTTTTGATGCGACTGCTGAAGCGGCTAGAGATATTTGATTTTTCCGAGGCATTTCATCTGTCATAGACCAGAACTGATTTAAAAGATCATCCTGCTGAAGCTCACTGTGCTTCATTTTTTTGCCTTCATTGTCAAAGCTTAAAGCTTTTGATTGGCGGTTCGCAGAATTTGGCCTCTGGGCATTGTTAAAAAGGCTCTGATTAAAACTTCCTACATTCATGGTTTGCCTCCTGATTTCTATTCTTCGATAGTTATCGGAAGGTTGCCCCACATGCATTAGAGTTTTTTTAATTTTTCTTAAAAATCTTTTTCATTCTGACAATATTGCCAGAACCCAGATACTCAAATTCATCGAACTGGAGCTGAGTTAGAAGCACTCCTCTGCCGTGTGTGCTTAACAAATTCTCTGGGTCAGTTGGATCGGGAAGATTTTTAAAATCAAAACCATTTCCCTCGTCTTTTATCAGCCATTCACAAGAATTTTCATCTCGTTTAAAAGAAACATTTACAGTTCGAGCTTTAATCCTTGGAGAATTCCTGCGCTCTTCAATTAGCTCAAGATAAGCCCTTAAATCGCCTTCCTGGGCGATGGTCTTTTCATCATACGTGATTTCAAGATTTCCATGTTCAATGGCATTGGTCAGCATTTCGACCAGGCCAAGATAGATTCCTAACCTTGCTTCACCAGAAACAGCGCCTTCAGTTTCCTGCATTAATCTGTCAGCTATTTTTCCAACCAATTCAAGTCGGTTTTCAAATTGCATTTCAAGTTCCCGGCGCTTAATCATTCCAAGAACTTCTCTTTGCTGAGTTCTCTGATGAAGAATTGTGGAATACTTTTTCATCAATGCAACAATGTCGGATTTGGTGAAAGGTTTGCCTATATAATCGTTTGCCCTTCGACGCAGAGCTTTAAGGGTATATTCCGCAGCATCCATAGAAGTGGTGATTACTACGACGGTGTTATTGTCTTCTTTTCTTATTTTTTCAAGAAGCTCAAGCCCATTCATTCTTGGCATGTTGATGTCAGAAAGAATTATATCGGGCTTTTCTTCTTTGTAGATTTTGTAAGCTTCGACTCCGTCTTCGGCGTCAAAAATTCCGTATCCCTCTTTGGAAAGAAATCTTCTTATAAGTTGCCTGATATGGGCTTCATCGTCGACGATTAAAACTTTCATCCTTGCCTCTGTATTGTTTCTATTTCAAACTATTATAATAGAAATTTACAAAGACTCCAAATAAAAAGCACCGTTTAGCATGAACGCTGAACGGTGCTCATAAATCAAAAAAAACTTATTTCAATTTTTTTACAGCTTCTTCCAAAGTAAGGGTTTCCTGTTCACCAGAAGCAAGATTCTTTATGGTGATTTTGCCTTCAGCTGCTTCATCAGCTCCGATAATACCCACGTAGGTTGCTCCAATTGTTTCAGCATAACCAATCTGCTTGCCAAGCTTTGGAGTTTCGGGGAATATTTCAACCTTAATTCCAGCTGCTCTAAGGGTATTTGCTGCTTTAACAACTTTTGCCTTTGGAGCATCCGAGAAGTGGCAAACCAGCAATTGAGGACCAGAAGCAAGCGAGTCAAATTTTCCCAGCTCTTCCAATACTATTACCAGTCGGTCAAAGCCAATAGAAAAACCTACCGCAGGAATCTGCTGTCCCTTAAACATACCAATAAGTCCGTCGTATCTTCCGCCACCACCGATACTGCCGTTAAAGTCAGGGATTCTGATTTCAAAAATTGGTCCGGTGTAGTAACCAAGACCTCTGGCAAGCGTAGCATCAAGAATGAAATGATCTTTTGCCGGGGATTCCAGTAGTAATTCCTGAAGCTGTGCTAACTGATTTAAGGAGTCTTGCGCGCTTTCATCTTCGCTTAAAATTTGACGAAGTCTTGAAATTTCATCTGCTTCACTTGAGTTTTCAGGGCGTTGGAGAATCTTTAAAAGCTTTTCAGAGCTTTCAGAGGAAATTCCTCTTTCGCCAAGCTCTTTTAATACCCCGTCCCGTCCAATTTTGTCCATTTTGTCTACGGCTACAAGAGTTGTCACTTCTGCATCCATAGAAATATCAGCTGCTTTAATAAGACTTTTTAATAACTGTCGGTGATTTATGTGAATTTTAAAATTTGTAATTCCAAGGCCTCTGAAGACCTCTGCGACTGCGCCGCAAACTTCGGCTTCTGCAATTATTGATTCTGTGCCCGTTATATCTACGTCACACTGAAGAAATTCTCTATATCGGCCTTTACCTGGGCGGTCAGCACGCCAGACCGGTTGAATCTGATACCTTTTGAAAAATTTTGGCAGATTCTTACTGTTGGCTATCAGTCGTGCAAGCGGAACGGTAAGATCATATCTTAACCCAAGATCCGCAAGATCCTTCTCTTCACAATTTTCTTTTTCTAAAGCTCTTGCCAGCTTATCCCTGCGGTGCAGGATTCTGAACATGAGCTGGTCACCTTCGTCACCATACTTCCCAAGAAGGGTAGTCAAGTTCTCTATTGAGGGTGTCTCTACTGGTACAAAACCATATTTCTCGTAGACTTCTTTTATTCTGTCAGCGACATAGTTTCTTTTAGTTAGTTCTTCTGGTAGGAAATCTCGCATACCGCTGGGCGGTGAAGTCTTTACGGCCATTTTGTTTTATCTTCCTCGAATTAGATGTGCTCCATCGTCACGTCTGAAGCTGTTAGTTGATAACAGAGCTTGGGGAAGATTGTCAATCATGCCATGCATTCCGTCGAGACCGATATTGCATTGATTCTTAGTTGTATTCATAGGTTTTCCTCCGATAAAGCTTATTAATTCTATATATCGGAAAAATTGTAATAACTTCGAAGTAATATCAGTTTTTGAATTTTTTTATTTTGGCTAAAATTGTTCTGACTATTTTAAAGCCAACCAGACTTGAAATGAAACCAAAGCTACTCATTAGTGCCATTGGCATCCAAAGTTTAAAGCTAAATTGCTTATCTAGGTCTGTGTAAAGCGTGAATTCTTGTGGTTTTGGGGGGATCAGATCGCCGTTTTCAAATTCAATTACTGCAAGAGTCTGATCATCACCATCATAGTTTGATCTAACTGTGCGCAAATACCTTTTAAAAGTGTCTTGATCTGATCCTGTTGGGGGGATATTGCGCAAAAAAGCCTTACGGTTAGTTCCCAGAACTATTCCCTCTGAACCAATTATCAGGCGACTACCAATTTCAATTTTGCCTGCCGAGTAGAAAGTTACTGATGAATCGCAACTTCTTAATTTATGCGGACCGGAAATTCGATCGTTTTCCCAGAATGCTGAAATTGTGCTGCCCTCATTTTGAATTGCAGCGTAAGCGTTACCTGTAGAAATTCCAGAAATTAGATTGCCAATTGCCCAGAATGCACATATTTCAACTCCGGAACCTGAGTATTTTTGCTCATCCTTTAACTTTTGAATTGATCTATCAAGGGCATCTTTGAGGCATTGGCAGGCATAATCCGGTTCAATATTTCCTACATACTCACGAATGATTTGATTCATCATCTGGCATATGGTTTTAGCAAGAGCTAGACCTTCAGTGCCTTTTCCATCTGCTAAAATGAAAAGACGCAAACCAGGATTACTGTAAAAGTAGTCCTGGTTTTTATCTCTTATGGTGCCTGTTTCTGATAGGGCAAATGATTTCACTATTAGATTCCCGCTGGAGCCTTATGATCTAATAGTCTTTTGTGAGCATTTATGAGCTGCTGAAGTTTTTCTACTACATCAAGTAGACCTTTTGAGCGTAATCCGGGGATAAGTCCTTCAGCAAAACTCAGTTTGACTTTTGGGTGAGACGGTTCAACGTAGCCAACCCCACGATCATCGCCAAGAACCCAATAGGTTAGTCTATCGCAATATGGTACCCAATGAGCAAAGTCTCCGAAGTCTGAATAAGCATTCAAGCGCGGAATCACTATTTGAGGCACATATTCCACCTGGTTCGCAGCATTGATGTAGATGCGCTCATTTTCTGGAACAATAGGGGCTATTTTCAGATTTGGCAAAGTAACTTTAAATCTGGCTTTTCCAAAGTGATTCAAAGCTATTTTTTCGCCAAGCGCAGTCCATTTCGAACCTATGTCACGTAGTTCCTGGGAGTAGGTAAACAAAGCTTTCTGGAATATTTCATTCGTTTTCAACTCTGGCATTGCATTTTCAAGTGCCATAAAGTGAGAATGGTTAAACAATACGCCAAGCATGAATCCCAAGCCGTTATTTAAGAAATGACGTCGGGTAAGCTGAGTGGCGGCCTTGCTTCGATCAAGCTGGAGCCTGTCTGAAATTAGCCATTCTGTAGCTTGTCTGGCTGTTTCCAAGGCTTCACTTGAATTCCAGAGTTCAGATTGTTCGCTGAATTCCCATGGTTTGAATCTTTCTGGATAAGCGTTTTCAATTACCTGGTAGAGATTTTGATTGAAGAGATCGAGTAGCTTCGAAAGACCATTTAAGTGAAATTCTCTTATTGAAATTCGCTTTGGCACTTCCTCAATTGGTAGTCCAAGTCTTTCTTCGACAAGCCATTTGGTTGCCGCCTTTGCTGTTTCAAATCTATCTTCATGGAACCATATCAATGGCTCTTCTTCAACGAACTGCCATTGCTTGAAAACATCTGGATAAACAATGTTAACCAGCTTAAATGCCGAATCATCAAAGTGCGAAAGCAACTCATAAAGATTGTTATCTTTGAAAACTTGCCTGTTGAGTAGATTTGGTAAATCGCCTCTGCTACAACCAAGTCGTTCTGACATCAGCCACTCGAGAGCATCTCTTGCGCAGAAAGCTAACTCATTTTTTTCAAGCCACTTTTCTGTTTCCCCAAATTGCCATGCTCTGAATTTTCCTGGAAGTACTAGTTCCACCATGTTAAACAGGCTCTGGTCAGCCCACATGTAAACTTGCTCAAGTCCAGCGTTTCTTACGAAGTCTTCATTGAAATTATCTGGAATATCGTCTGCTTTTTTTATTCTATTTTTCAGGCGTTCGAGAGCAAGTCTGACAGAGGCTTTAGCCCATAGCTCAGCAGCTGCTTCATCCTGGAAGATAAAGGCTGGAATTTCACCATTTTTATCCAGAATGGTTTCGATTATGTTCTTAATATCGTCATCTTCCAGCTCCTCAGGGCAGGCGCCGTAATAAGCCTGGAATCCTTCTTTGGTGCGCTCAAAACCTTTCATCTGCATTAGCTCTTTTATCTGCAGAGAAGGCAGATGCAATCTTTCGCCAAGCTTTTCGTCAGAAAAGAACAGGTATTCGCGCTCAAGATTAGAGATGATTGTTCTGATTACCGGGTCGTTCAAATCCAGGCCGTTGTTTCTGTTTTGTTGCGGCTGAGGCTGTGTGGGAGCTGGTTGAGAAGAAGTGCCCTCAATTCCTTGCGGAACAGATCCAGGTGCTGCTGCTACCTGCTGAATGACTGGCATGATCATATTATTTGAGTTAAAAAGGCCGCTGAGTGGAACTCTTTTTTCTTCGTCATCTGAAGGTGTTACATACAGAACTTCTTCAAGTGTGGACTCTCCTGCAAAAGCTCTTTCAATTGCCATTTCTCTGAGTGTTCTCATGCCTTCAAGTCTGGCAACTCTTTTAATAGCAGTTTCTGTGCCGCCCTCAATAACAACGTCCTTTAATGAGCCGCTCATTACAAGAGTTTCGTAGACGCCAATTCGGCCAAAAGTTCCGGTTTGGTTGCATTCTTTACAGCCAACCCCATGATAGAATTTTGTGCCTATCATCTTTGATGGCGGCAGTTTAAGTCTCTGGAATACGCTTTGAGCAGGTCTATATTCCTCTTTACATGCGGGGCAGATTCTATGCAGAAGCTTTTGCGCCACAACTGCCCTCATGGCGGCGGTTACAAGATAAGCTGGAACACCCATGTTTATAAGGCGGTTGATACTGGCTGAGGCGTTGTTCGTATGAAGTGTTGAAAGAACCTTATGACCAGTTAGAGATGCTCTAAAAGCAATCTCTGCGGTTTCAAGATCGCGAACCTCACCAACCAGAATGATGTCTGGATCTTGACGCAATGCCGATCTTAGTCCGCTGGTAAAGTCCAGTCCGATTTTATCGTTGATTTGAACCTGGGTAATGCCATTGATTCGATATTCAACCGGATTTTCAATGGTGAAAATATTAATTTCGCTGCTGTTGAAGTATTTGAGCATCCCAAACAGGGTAGTGGTTTTACCAGCTCCTGTTGGTCCTGTTACCAGAACCAGTCCATAAGGTTCGTCAAGAGCAGCTTTTAATCTACTTAAATCATCCGGCATGAATCCAAGATTATCCAGATCATATTTTGCTTCACGCTGGAGTAAGCGGAGAACGGCTTTTTCACCTAAAAGGCTCGGAACAGTGCTGACACGGAAATCAACTTCCGTTTCCTGCATTCTTACCTTCAAACGACCATCCTGAGGGAGTCGGCGTTCAGCAATGTCAAGATGAGCAAGAATCTTTATGCGGCTGATAAGAGGGCTCAACAAGCTTCTTGGGCCAGTCATTGCATCATGCAAAATTCCATCAACCCTGAATCTAATCAAGAGAATGTCTTCTCTTGGCTCAACGTGAATATCGGAAGCTCTTTTCAGAATCGCCTGTTTAAAAATGGCATTCAAAAATTGAACTACTGCGCCCTGCTCAGAAGTCTTTCGGACTATTTCAACTCCAGCATCTGGCGCGTCTGTTGTACTGAGTAAATTTTCTTCTCCACCTACCGAGAACTCTTCCCAGGAATATAATTGCCTTACCGCAAGTTCGATCTGGTTTTTGGGAGCAATCATGACCTCAAGTTTGCATTGAGTCAAAAAAGCGACCATATCGGTTGCCATAATGTCAAAAGGATCGGCCATTACAACAGTTAGTTTGTTTCCCTCTTTTTTGTAAGGGATCATCTTGTATTGCTTGGCCTGATATTCTGGGATAAAAGAGAGGATCTTGGCGTCAACCTTAATGTTTGTTAAATCTACGACCTGGACTCCTAAAAATTCTGACCATAGTTCAAGCACCTGCTTTTCGGAGACAAAACCAAGGCGAATCATTATGCTCTCAAGTTTTTCGAGAGTTTGAGCCTGTATATTTTTGGCTTTTTCCAATTGGTCTTCAGATAAAAGACCTTTTTCAACCATCAGGCCTTCAACTGTTTGCTTTGTACTTTGAATGTTGTTCATCTAGACCTCCGGGAATTTAACCTTTATTTTACTTCTATTCTGTATGATCGGCGCTCGATTGAGTCCTCTCGTGATTTAGAAATCAGGCAGGCATAGAGATTAATCCGAACGTGCCCACGCCTCTTTGCCATGAAAGTTACTACGACTTTATCATCTACGCGATACGTCTTGTTGATAGCAACACGATTGTCATTGTTTATGTAATCCAAATTCCAGATGAGCTCTTTGTTATCGCTATATCTGGGCAACTCAATTTCGAATAACTGACCTATCCGGGTTGAAATTATTTCTTCTTTTTTTACTTCGGGGGGCAATAGCCTTATTGAGCGGGAATTTGTTACCAGATGGCGGGGACTGACCATAACCATACCCTGGATCGTATATATGCCCTGAGGAAGGGGGCGACCAAGCCTGTCTATTGTTTCCCAGCTCATAGCCTCCGACATGGTTTCGCCAGCTCTGAGTGGGATTGAATGATTCGCTTCACTCCAGAACAAGCCTTGAGACCATCTATAAATCTGCAGGCCTTTTGTGAAAACTGCATAGTCCCAATGTTGGCCACTCGGAAAATTTATTCCAAGAGTTTTGTCGGTTTTATTTCTGATTGAAATTGTAAATGTTGCAACCTCGCCCGCCTTTACTTCCGGGCGTTCCAATGTAAGTTTTATTTCAACATCAGAAGGATTGATATATTCCCATTTTCTCCAGGCTGAAACTGGACTGACAGAAATAATCAGCATGACGTACATTAAAAAGATTAGTCTGTTTCTCATAGGAAAATAATACACTACCAATCCCAAAAGTTAAAACCTTAGTTTCAGAGTTTTTCATTAAAGTTGTTTAAAGAGTAGCTTGCAGCTTTCTCGTGCGACCTGGTTGCGTAGCAATATAAACATCCGTGTTTACAGGTGTCATATGCTCCGATATCTACGCTTTTTAAACATTGACATGATGGACGTTGTCCTTTGTGTCTTTGTCCTTCATAGTTTTTTTCAATTATCTGGCTGACAAAATCCTTGTTTATGCATCCATTTTTGATAATCCTGGTTTTCTCAAATAGATCAGATTCCTCACAGCAAGATTCCAGGATAATTCCGTTGTTCTCTGCTATTTTCTGCATTTCGATCAGAAATTCTGCAGTATTTTGGTTGGCTTCCGGTTCTGGTTTGAATTGCCATCCTGATTTTTCCAGATTTCGTAAGTTTTTGCTGGTTTTGCGATAAAAATCTGCAAAGCTGGTAATGCACCTGTTTGTTAGCCCGGAAAGCTTTTCAGCAATCATGGAAAAATTGGAAAGATGCCAGTTCATGTCTGTTTTGTTGCTGATTATTATGGGGTCATAGCGCCAGACTATTTTTTCTTCTCCCAGAAGCTTATTAAGCCTGAAAATTCCCGAAATAACATCGGAGTAATCAGGATTGTTGATTTCCAGTTCAGCCGGGTAATTATTCAAGGTTACGAAAAAGCCTGCTTTATAACCAAGAGCAAGGATATTTTCTAGATTATGCAAGAAAGGATTAGGGTTTCGGGTCCAGAATATAAAGGCTGTAACATCTTCTAATAAAAGGGAGACATGGGATTCCTGATGGTAATTAAAGGGGTTTTTGACTTTGCAAAAACCTTCTTTTATTCTGTGCAAAAGCCAGTCTCCATAAAAGGCCGGAATGTCTGTTCGCCTTGAAGCACTTATAATATTCTTTTTTTTCTTTCCAGGATGCATGCTTATCTCTATATTAGTTATCTGATTTTATTCTAACATTCCTGACGAAAGAAATTTTATGAAAAACGCAAAAGTTGTGGGTCTAGGGCAATGCACAATGGACATAATTTGTCCGGTGGATAGTTGGCCAGAAAACGATCAGAAGTATGAAACGGAAAGTTTTCTTTACCAGGGCGGCGGCCCCGTTGCTACAGCTTTAGTTGCTTTGCAGCGTCTTGGGGTTCAAACTTCATTTATTGGCAGGGTGGGGGACGATTCCACAGGGGAAAGCATTAGAAAAGGTCTGGAACAGGAATCTATCGATTGCTCCTCTCTTAAAACTATTGCCGGGACGACTTCGCCAACAGCTTTTATTATAGCCAATTCTTCAAATGGACACCGTACCATTTTATGGAATAAAGGAACTTCATTTCCCATCTCACCAGATGAGGTTACCGAAAAATCTTTGGTTGGGGCTGATTTACTACATCTGGATGGCTTGCATATTGAGGCTTCTATACGTGCCGCAGAAATCGCACAAAAAATCGGAGTGCCGGTAATGCTTGACACAGGGACCTGGAGAGAGCAGACTGTTCAACTTTTTAAACTGGTTGATTATCTCATTGTTGGTGAGCCGTTAGCAAAAACAATTTCTTCTGACATGGGGATGGCTTTATTTGAACTGGCAAAACACGGGAGCAAACTGGTTGGAATTACTCTTGGCGATCGAGGCAGCGTATTTCTTAAAAATAATAAACCCGTTTATTTCCCTGCTTTTAAGGTTAAAGCTGTTGATACAACTGGCTGTGGAGATACTTTTCACGCTGGAATGATTTATGGCATTCTCCAGAATTGGCCTTTGTCGGATCAGGTTCGTTTCGCATCCGCTGTGGCAGCAATGAAGAGCACTAAATTAGGCGGAAGAACAGCTCTTCCAAGAATGTCAGAAGTTGTTAGATTTCTGGCACAAAACAGTTTTAGATAGTATTGTCCTGGTGGCTGATTTCAAAAATACTTTGCATTTGTGAAATACGGGTTATTCTTGTCTAATCTCTTTTTAACAGCAGGTTATGGCACAAAAAATACCTTTAAATAACGCTTCCAGGCAATTGACACCTTTGCGATTGGTTCTTATAATTGGGAAAAGATGTACAGCCTTAAGCCCAAAAAGCGTCTTATTAAAAGCGCGGAGGTAGAAAAATGATTCGAATATCAAGGAAGCTGATAGACAGAATTTCGATTCTGACAATAGTAATGTTCCTATTGTCGACTTTCAGCGTATATGCGCAAACTCCACAGGTAACAATTCCTGTTAATACAACTCAGCCAATAGATGTTTCAATCTTGAATAACGTTATTCCTGAGTTGAATACCTGGCAAAGTAATCTAAGAACTGCCCAGAGCACTATTAAGACGCTTGAAAAAGTAGCAACTCCGATTTACAACAACGTTGCTCCTTCCGGCATGGAAGCTATGACCGTAGGAGAAAGAATTAAAGGTATTCTTAGCAATGCTAAAACTCTTCTTGGTTCTACCTTAAAAAGCTCCAGTGCCGCAGCCAAAACAAACATGGATGCAGGAACGTCCCTTTCTAACCTTCCTGTAGATCAGCAGCTTGCCTATAGTGTTGAGCAGTTGGGTGTTCAGGCTGCCAAAATCCAGACTTCCGGCAAAACAGCTGGAATGATGGGCAAGCTTAAGAGCATTCTTGATGTTATCAAAACAAGACTTAACTCAATTGTTAGTCTTATTAGAGCTAAAATCTTTGCGGTTGGCCAGAGAGTTGGTCTTATCAGCAAAGACAAAACCTTCAAAGATGGAAAGGTGCAGGAAAATAAGGGAGTAATGAACACTGTTGAGCAGGTTCAATACGCAGACTCATTTTCTGGAAAACTTTCTAAGGGTGTAAGCGAAGGCGTTCAGAATGCAAAAAGCTCTCTTAAAAACAGCTTTTCATTCTCTAATCTTGCTGTCACAACAACTGTAGCAATCGGAACAAACATTGCTATTGATATGATTCATGGCGAGAAGCCATCATTTAAAAAAGCAGTTAAATCTGTAGCTTCTCTTGAATTTGCTGGAAACGTAGCTGGTGCAGCTCTTGGTGCAGCTGGTGGACAGTTTGCTTCAACTTTGGTTAAGACATTTATTCCTGGCCCGGTTGGTGCATTGGTTGGCTCTGTGATTCCTGTAATGTTTGCCTCTGCCTCAGGACAAATGGGAAGCAATCTTATTTCTGGACTTAAAAACGGAAACTTTTCTGTTTCTCAGGCCTGGAGTGCAATTGATAAAACAGATCTTGTTGGTTCTTCCATCGGTTCAACAATCGGTATGGCACTTGGTGCTCCGATCCCAATAGTTGGCCCAATCATCGGCGGTATTCTCGGTGGTATGCTCGGAAGCAAAATTGCAAAATGGGTTACAGGATTCTCCAAAGGCGGAATTCTTAGCATGTTTAAAAAGAAGGGTTCTACACCTTCAATGCCAGTTGGTTCAAGTGTTGATGGCAGCGCTGTAAGCACTGGAAACTACACTGGTGGAACTGTTGCTAACGGAACTGGCCCAACAACTTATGGTGGAAGCAGCATCGCTGGTGTTAACTCGGCTGGTGGAGTTGCTGGTGAGCTTAAAGAAGTTGAGCAGAGATATTACGACACTTATCTCCAATACAACAGACTTGTTGAGTCTGGAGACCATGAAAAAGCTAAAGAAGTATTTTCTGATCTCAAAAAATATTCTGACGAATATACAAATTTGAAAAAACAGATTAAAAGCAACTAGATAGTCTTTGTTGAGGGGGCTGTCCAAAAAATGGGCGGCCCCTTTTCTATTCCTGATTTTATTTGTCTTGACGGTTTCTTAAAAGAACTGTAAGATTCTGCCCGAGTTTTCTCATGTGAGGCTATAGTGAATATTTTAATTTTAGGTTCTGGTGCCAGAGAGCATTCTATTGCTTACTCGTTATCCAAATCTCCAACTGTACATAAGGTCTATGCCTGTCCCGGAAACGCCGGGATGAAGGAACTAAAGATCGTTTCTTTTCTGCCCTTTAAAGGTAACGTAGAACTGGTAAAGTTCTGCAAGGATAAAATTGATCTGGCGGTAGTTGGATCAACCCGATTCGTTCAGGAAGGAACGGTAGATGCACTCAAGCTTGCCGGAATTCCGGTTGTTGGAGCGGCGGAAGACGCTGGGAAAATAGAGACAAGCAAAGCTTTTGCTGCGTCGTTCATTACCAGGCATAGCATTCCCTCGCCAATGACTCTTATTGCCGTGAATAAACACGAACTGGAAGCAATTATTCCAGATAATCCGTGGATAAAAGTTATCAAGAGTGATGGATATTCAAAAGGAACTGGTGTTGCAATCGTTGATAACCCGGAAGATGCCTTAGATACAGCGATAAATTTCTTGAAAGTCCACGGGCCACCGGTTGTTTTGCAGGAAAAACTTCGTGGTGTTGAGTGCTCATACTCTATTTTGACTGACGGAAATCAATGGGTTTCGTTCAGTTCCTGTCGCGATTACAAAAGAGCTCACGAGGGCGACACCGGTCCTACAACAGGTGGACTTGGATCTGTAAGTCCTTCTCCTGATTTGACCCCAGAGCTTGAGCAAAAGATTATTGAGAAAATCGTTGAGCCTGTTGTTGCTGGTATGCGCGAAGATAATCTGCTTTATCACGGCTTTTTATCTATTCAACTTATGTTGACTAAGCATGGTCCTAGAGTTCTTGAGTTTAATGCCCGTCTTGGTGACCCTGAAACTCAAAGTATTCTGACCAGATTCAGGGGCGATCTAGCTACTTTATTAAGTGACTGTGCTAAGGGATGTCTGACTTCTGTTGGTTCGGAAGTGGCCTTTGGGAAGCATTCAGCTGTTTCAGTTGTTCTCGCACGTGAAGGTTATCCTGAGTCTGAAGAAGCTGTTCCATCAATCAAGAAGCTCGATAAAATAACAGATTCCCATGTATTTTATTCAAAATGCGACGATAAAAATGGTGATCTTGAGTTTAATAGCGGTCGTTTGATGAGTGTTACCGCATTAGGTGAAGATCTGGAAGAGGCTTATAAGAATTGTTATAACGATATTTCAAAGCTCGACCTCAAAAATGTTTCTTATCGAAAAGATATTGGAAAAGTCGAAAAATAAGATTTTCTAAAATAGAAAATGGGCTGTCCAGCTTATAGTACAGCCCATTTTTTTATTTATTTTACCAATCTAGAATGTAAGCAAAAATCAGTGGAGCAACGATTGTTGCATCCGATTCAACAATAAATTTTGGTGTGTTTATATCAAGTTTTCCCCAGGTGATTTTTTCATTGGGAACAGCTCCTGAATATGAACCATAACTTGTTGTAGAATCAGAAATCTGGCAGAAGTAACTCCAGAATGGAATGTTTTCCATTTCCATATCCTGATAAAGCATAGGAACAACACAAATTGGGAAATCGCCAGCAATACCGCCGCCGATCTGGAAGAAGCCAACACCTTTGCCATCTGAATTCTTAACATACCAGTCGGCAAGCCATGTCATGTATTCAATTCCAGATTTCATGGTTGATGGATTTAATTCTTTTTTGATGCAGTAAGAAGCAAAGATATTGCCCATTGTTGAATCTTCCCAGCCCGGGCAGATTATTGGGATGTTTTTCTGGGCTGCAGCCAGCATCCAGCTGTTTTTTGGATCTATTTCATAATACTGTTCAAGAACGCCTGAAAGAAGCATTTTATACATGTATTCATGTGGAAAATATCTTTCGCCGGCAGCTTCGGCGTCTTTCCATATTTTTTCAATGTGGCTCTGTAGTCTTCTGAAAGCTTCTTCTTCTGGGATGCATGTATCTGTAACCCTGTTAAGACCGCCTTCAAGAAGTTCCCATTCCTCTTGCGGAGTGAGATCTCTATAATTAGGCACTCTTTTGTAATGCTTGTGAGCGACCAGATTCATGATGTCTTCTTCAAGATTTGCACCAGTGCATGAAATGATAGCAATTTTGTCTTGTCTGATCATTTCTGCCAGTGAACGGCCAAGTTCAGCTGTACTCATCGCGCCTGCAAGAGTAACCATCATCTTTCCGCCTTCCTGAAGGTGCTTTTTGTAGCCCTGCGCTGCGTCAACCAAAGCGGCTGAGTTAAAATGTCTATAATGCTCTTCAATGAAAGTAGAGATTGGTCTATTGGTCATATGATTTTCTCCTGCTGTGAATCTAAAATCTAGCGAAAATTAGCTATGTACTAATGTTTTATACAATATTTTGCCATGCAATGGAATAAAAAAAAGCCGGCCTAAGCCGGCTTTTTTTTAAGGCTATTAGATCAATTTTTTGAAAATGGTGAATTTTGAGAGAAGCTTAAGAAGCCAGAAGTTTTTGCCAGGAAGATCGTCTGGGCCATAAACCGACTGAACTTCGCCATTGGCATCGATATCGATTTTGTAGAGTTTTGAGATTGAAACATCATGCATGATTCCTTCTCTTAACTCTTTTGCAAAACCATTATCTTTGATCGCGGCAACAACTTCAGAGTTGATTTGCTCACTCATGTAATCAAGGTTGTATGTTCCAACAACGCCGATTTTTCTATCGAAAACCCATGTCTTGGCGTGAAGCTTTCCTTCACCATCGTATACGTATATTCTGGCAGTTGGGATTTCTTTGAGAACTCTTTTCCAATCGGCATAGAACATAGCCTGTGTTGCAAGACTGTCAGTCGAGAAAGGACTGTTGGTGTGCATTATTATCGGAATGCCTCTTGCCCCGGCTCTTTTAAGAGCTCCAAAAATTCTTTCTGTTAGAACAACGTAAGGATTCTGGATAACTACTTCTTTGCGGCAACCATCAATGTATTTAACCATCTGATCAGTGATGTCATTTCTTGGACCACCGATAGAGTGTTTATCAATGATTTTTACTGGCGCATCATAAGAATTGGCAAATGGATCAAAGCCACTGAAATCCCTTAGATTTTTGTATTCAGCAAGTTCTGCATTCCATTTTTTTACTGCATTAGCAAATTTCTTGTTGCTACCTGATGGAGGAATATAGGTTTCATTGATCAAATGAGCACCCATGGCTTCATAGGCTGCATTAAGATCATCGCTCATTACATCAATGTTTCCCCAGAGTTCTTTGGAAATCCCAAATGTCTTGAGTTTTGTGAATTCTTCGTCAAAAGCAAATGAGAGCTGCTCAGCTATTGCGTGATCCTTAATTACCACATCACAATCTCTGTAAGCGCCAGGATGGTCTGGTTTATCCAGATAATAATCTCTGGAAACGTTTCTTCCTCCGACTACGCTGTATTCTCCGTCAACTACGACGATTTTGTCATGGTTAGAAGCCATTAACCTTCTAAGGTCTGTGATTGCAGTGAGAAGATTTGTGTGAACAGGGTTGAATACTTTTACTTCTACGTTTGGATATTCCATGAGTTCCTGGAGATAATCCTGCCCGAGAAGTTTTCTGGTGAGGTTCTTAGTTCCGCGTGCATCCATCATTAGACGAATCTTAAGGCCCTGCTGAGCTTTTTTCAGAAGCATTCCAAGCATTGACATCCCGAATGCATCCTTATCAACGATGAAATACTGTATATCAATTGAATGTCTGGCATCTTCAAGAATTCTCCATCTTGAATACCAGGCTTTGGAATTCTGATAATGAAGGCTAACTTCACTTGTATCAGAACCATTGGAGTATGAAGTTACAAATTTGTCGAAAGTAATTTCAACTGGTGGAGCAAATCTTGAGCCCATATCTTCATACCAGATCTGGAACTTTTCAAAATCACCCTGTGTATTGTTGAACTTAAACAGTTTGCTTGCATAGCCAACCCATCTGGTAACTTTTACCGGGAAAGCAAGCCATGAAGTGTTTCTGTATTTTGAATAGCTTTCTTGAGATGTGTTATAAGTGCCGTTTAAAGCATTTTTCCATTGTTTGTGTTTTTTGCCTGCTTCAAGATATTTGATGCGTTCTTTGGCAGCGATTGCTATTTTGCTGTTTGGATTCTTTGCTCCAATTGTGGAGAGAACTTTTTCAGCAGTCTCGACATCATCTTTAAGTAATTCATGCGCTTTAGCTAACTCGTATTTTGCAAGGTCTGCAAATTTTGAATCAGGGTTTTCATCAATATACTTTGCAAGCAATTTCATTGCTGAATCTGGACTTTTGCGGTTCTTATCGGACCATACTGCCTGAAGAATTTTCTTAAGCTGATCAGGAAGCTGGATTTTTTTTACAACTTTCTTGGTTTGGCCTTCACCAGTTGATGTTGCCTGAGCTTCGCCATTGTAAGATTCTTCTGCTGAATTTGTATCAATATCTGAAGTATCAACATTTTCAGTTGGTTTGCTCAGATTACCTTCATAAACAGCTTTTGCTGCTTTGAATTCAGCCAGTAGTCCTTCAAGCTGTGCTTGAGGAACTTTTTCTATTACGGCATTCCTGTATGCGTTGTAGGCAGCTACGTATGCATCATAGTCTGATCTAACGTCTGCGTGAAGGATAGATCCCCCAAGCACCAGCATAAGGAAGGACGCGATTACAATAAGTCTTCTTAGATTATTCATCTAACCCGCCTCCGATAAAATATTATTGGTTAATTATAATAAATTTATGATCAAATCGGAAGGGTACAGAAAAAAACTTATTAATCTGCTTCAGAAACTTTTTTAATGGGCTTTTTTTCCAGCGTTATTCTTACGATGAAAACTAATACAGCTGATATCAAAGGAAGAAGGAAAAAGCGCAATACAAAAGGACCCTGGTAGAAAAATGTGGTGATTCTTCCAGGGGCTTTTTGGGTCAATCTTAATTTATATGTTCCATGACCTGCGGGAGGAGCATACTTGGTGAACCACTTTCCCGGGTTTGGAACAATTCCATTGGAGTATTTTTTTATGTCAAAAACGTCTTTGGTAATAACATCGCCTTTTGGTGTTATTACTTCAAGTTCACCTTTTACATCCACATCTTTTGCCGCAATATCAATTTGAATAGGGTCTACTCCCATTGCATCAAATTCTATCTCTGTGGTTGCCGGAAAAGCATAATTTTCTTTTTGTTCCACTCCAATCACTCCACTTCCGAGTGGATACTGGAAGTATGCTGGATCAACAATAAGGGCACAGATGCCCAGTGCAACTGACACTACTAAGGTTAGTTTCAGATTGGTTCCCCATTTGGTTCCCTGTCCGGACATTCTGTACCCCCATGAATTCGATTTATTTTATTGTTGGTCGATCGTTCTCTATATCAACCTGAATAGTTTGATCGTCTTTGATTTCGTTGGATATTATAGCTCTTGCGATAAGAGTTTCAAGTTCTTTTTGAAGAAGTCGTTTGAGTGGCCTTGCGCCATATACAGGACTATAGCCTTTTTCAATCATCCAATGTCTTGCGGAATCAGATAGAGTAATGTTTACATTTCGATCTGCCAGGCGTTTTTCAATGTCGGAAATTTGAATATCCATGATTTTTTCCAACTCCGATTTTTGCAAAGGCGCAAACAGGACAATATCGTCAACACGGTTATAAAATTCAGGCTTAAAGAAAAGTTTTACTTCCTTGAGAATTTTTTGTCTTGTATCTTCATCAATTTCACCCGAATCGCCAATATCAGATATGAGAGTTTGGGCTCCAATATTGCTGGTCATAATTACAACAACATTTTTAAAGTCTACAGTTCTGCCTCTTGAGTCGGTCAATCTACCATCGTCAAGAATCTGAAGCAGAACGTTAAAAACTTCTGGATGAGCTTTTTCTATTTCATCAAACAATAAAACTGAATATGGTTTTCTACGAATGGCTTCGGTTAGCTGACCACCGACATCATGTCCAATGTATCCTGGAGGCGCTCCAATCAAACGAGATACGGAGTGCTTTTCCATGTATTCACTCATGTCTATTCTAACAATGTTGTCTTCTGAATCAAATAAAGATTGTGCAAGGGCTTTTGCAAGTTCTGTTTTTCCCACGCCGGTTGGGCCTAGAAAGATAAATGAACCGATTGGTTTCTGCGGGTCTTTAATGCCGGCTCTGGATCTGATTACGGCATCTGTAACCTTTTGAACCGCTTCATCTTGCCCAATAACCCTCTGATGAAGGTGATTGTTCAGCTGGAGTAGCTTTTCCCTTTCTCCTTCAATCAATTTTGTTACGGGAATTCCTGTCCATCTGCTTACAATGTCTGCAACTTCTTCTTCTGTTACTACTTCGCGGACAAGCTTTCCGGTGCTTTGCTTCTGTTCAAGTTCCTTTTCCAGGTTTTCAAGGTCTTTAATGGCATTTGGCAACTGACCATGTTTTAATTCGGCAGCTAGATTCAGGTCATAATCGCGCTCTGCTTTTTGGATATCGGTGTGAAGTTTTTCAATAAGTTCGCGTTGTGACTGAACTCTTTTAATTACTTCACGCTCATTTTCCCACTGAGCCTTCATTGAATCGCCTTCCTGACGCAAATCAGCCAGCTCTTTGCGCAATGCTTCAAGACGTTTTTTGCTGTGATCGTCGCTTTCTTTAACCAGAGCGGCTTCTTCGATTTCAAGTTGCATTATTCTTCTGGTTACTTTATCCAGGTCGGTAGGCATTGATTCAATATCTGTCCTGATCATGGCGCAAGCTTCGTCAATAAGGTCAATCGCTTTATCAGGTAGAAATCTGTCAGCAATATATCTATGGGAAAGGGTGCTGGCGGCAACCAGCGCTCTATCGTGAATTTTTACCCCATGAAAGACCTCAAATCTTTCCTTTAAGCCACGAAGAATTGATATTGTGTCAGCCATGTCGGGCTGATCTACCAATACAGGTTGGAAACGTCTTTCCAAGGCTGCATCTTTTTCAATGTATTTGCGGTATTCATCAAGAGTAGTTGCGCCAATACAATGGAGTTCGCCTCTTGCCAGCATTGGCTTGAGCATATTACCTGCATCCATGGAGCCTTCTGTTTTTCCGGCACCAACGATTGTGTGAAGCTCATCAATAAATAGAATGATTCTACCATCAGAGCTTTTTATTTCAGCAAGAACGGCTTTCAAGCGTTCTTCAAATTCACCGCGAAACTTTGCCCCGGCAATTAGCGCACCCATATCAAGAGCAAAGACCGTTTTGTCGCGCAAACTTTCGGGAACGTCTCCTGCTAGAATTCTCTGCGCTAATCCTTCTGCTATAGCTGTTTTACCAACACCAGGCTCACCAATCAAAACTGGATTGTTTTTGGTTTTTCGCGACAAAATACGAACAACTCGGCGAATTTCCGAATCCCTGCCAATAACCGGGTCCATTTTCCCTGTACTGGCAAGTTTTACCAGATCGCGGCCGTATTTTTCCAGAGCTTCATAGGTTTGCTCAGGATTTGCTGATGTTACCCTCTGGTTTCCGCGCACTGCGGTAAGGGCGAGCAGGAATTGGTCCTTTGTAATGCTAAGTTCATTGAAAATTTTACCAACAGGCTCTTGTGCGCCGGCGGCAATCATAGCGAGAATAAAATGTTCTACCGACAAGTATTCGTCTTTAAGCTGCTTCATTTCGGCTTCTGCCTGAAGCATTATTTTAGACAGCTTATGACTTACATAAAATTTATCGGGAGTCATCCCCGGCCCACTGATTCTCGGAAGCTTTGCTATTGCCTCTTCGACTCTAAGTTTAAACGATGGAAGAGGAATATTTATTTTGTTAAGCAACCTTGGTACAAGGTCATTTTCTTCTGAGACAAGTGCCAAAAGGAGGTGCTCCGGGTTAATTTCCTGATGGCCGTATTGGATTGCCAGATTTTGTGCTTTTTGTAAGGCTTCTTGTGACTTTTGTGTAAATTTATTTAAATCCATATTCGTAACCTCTTTTCGTTCAAACTCTCAATTGCATATTATAACATTGCAATATGCATGCCAGACAGCCAGAATGTTTTTGAAACAGCTCGCAGACAGCGATTCCAGGAAAGCAATCGAGTAAGAAAGGTTTTCAAAAATTGAATGCTACGTCGCATTTCATTTCTTTGCGACAGCCTTGGCAAATATAGCACCTGATGATTCTGTTTGCGGTCTAAATTTCAACTTACACGCAAGTTTTAACGGATAAAAAGTTACAGTTTTCCTTGTGAAAAGTAACTAAATCTGGATTAAATGATGTACTGTTTTATTGGAATTGTCTGCTTAAAGGAGTGGAAATGCTAAAAAGAATATGTGTTTATTGTGGTTCCAGCTCTGGAGCTCGTTCTGAGTATATTGAATATGCTACAAAGCTTGGTAAATTGTTAGCCGAAAAAGACATTGAACTTGTATATGGTGGGGCAGAAGTTGGATTGATGGGCGCTGTTGCGTCTTCTGTGATGAATAACGGGGGAAAAGTAATTGGCATAATCCCGGAGTCATTTGCTGATAAAGTCGGAAAAAATAATCTAACTGAATTTCATGTGGTTCCTAGTATGCACGAGCGCAAGAAAATGATGTTTGATTTGTCCGATGGTTTTATTGCGTTGCCGGGCGGTTTTGGAACCCTGGAAGAAGTTTTTGAAATTCTTACCTGGGCCCAATTGGGATTTCATGCCAAGCCATGCGGGGTAGTAAATGTTTGTGGGTTTTATGAAAAGTTATTTGATTTTCTTGATCATGCCGTTGAGCAGTCATTTATTAAGAAAAATCACCGCGAAACCCTTTTGGTAAGCGATGATCTGAACGATCTTTTAGACCAATTTGAAAGATACGATGCACCAATTGTCGGGAAATGGGATGAATAAAGCTGGATCTTTAAACTCTATTCGGATTTTTTGGCAAAGACAAGGATGTGTCCATCAAAATCCATTGAGTAAGCAGCAGAATCTCCCCAGCCTCTGGCTTTAAGTGGGCTAAGCTCTTTTGCACCAAAGCTTATAGCTCGATTGTGATACTTATCTGGATTATCGACGGTAAGATACAGTTCTGCACGAGGAATAGGTCTATCACTGCAAGGGTCGGGAAGCACATCTCCCAGAAGGCTTTTTATGCCTTTTTCTGGCATTAATCCTAATGTTGTTCTATCTGCTAATTTGAATTCAGTCATACCCGGGACATTCAGTGCTGGCTCTATTTCAAGAACGCTCTGGTAGAAGGCGGTGCTTTTTTCCTGGTTAGAAACATATAAGATAATATTAGTCGCTGAAATCATGGATGTCTCCAATGTAGTTATCTTTACAAATTTAAGCTATTGATTTTGTAGTTTTCAGCAAGCTGTAGTAGCCAAAACCCATAATGGTTTCTGGAGTGGAGAATCCTGCTTCAACGAGAAGCTCGGTCAATTCATTTAAGGTAAATTGTTTAGACTGATGGTTTGCATACATTAACAGATCGTAAGCAACGGTATGTTTTGGACTAAGCTTATTTTCATCTAGAAGGCACTCAAATATAAACAGCTCAGCATTTGATGGCATATTTTCTTTAAAGTTTTGCAAAATTTTTAAGGATTTTTGCATTGGCCAGTCATGTAAAACATTGCTTAGAAAAAATGCATCAGCTTCAATTGAAATGGGATCAACAAACCAGTTTCCACCGTGAAAATTTATGGAATCTGGATCAACATAGCGCGAAACAATTTTTTTAGCTGATTCGCAAACTTGAGGAAGCTCAAACAAAGTAAGCTTCTTGCCTGGATAAAGCTGTCTTAAGGCTGAAAGCAATACCCCTGATCCGCCACCAACATCTACAACGTGATCAAATTGCTCAAAAACCCCGCTTTTTACAACTCCTATGCAAGGCCCAGATATGTTTGTATGCATCATTCCTGTGAATCTCTCAGCAGCCTGTTGAGAAAGAGTTCCTTCTTCCCACATTGCGGTAAAAGGTTTTCCATCAGCCCCAATTGGAGACCATCCCTCTTTTATGGTCCCGAGAATTTTTTCGTGCCAAAACTCTTTCCTGCTGGAGAATTGAAATCCTCTGTAAATAGGAGAACTACGGACAAAATAGGCTTTGACAAAATCTTCCAAAAAGTAGAGATCGTTTGAAAAATTCAAATAACCGTATGCGGTTAAAACTCTTATTATACAATCTATTGCTTCCTCGTTTGCATTTAAGGAGCGAGCTATGCTTTCAGTTGTATTCCCGTTATCTGAAAAACTTGAAAATATCCCGACTTCATCTGCGACGGTTACGCATGCCTTAGCAACAGATGCCATAAATAAATCACAAACCTTGTTATCTTCCGGGACAGCAAAATTAAGCAAGTTTTTCATTTGGTCTCCTATGTTCGATTTTAGCTTTTTTACGTTTCGATCATCAGAAAGTAACAAATTACCAATCTGAATCCGCAATTTTGATTTTGAAACAAATCAAAATTATTTAATCTTTTTATGTAAGTATACAGTTCCAGAGCCTGTTTGGATATAAAATGTCTAGGTGTGAATTCCTGTATCACAATCGCTTAAAGCTTTTGAATATGGTTTTTATTTTATGCGAAAGTTTCGCGGGAACCTTATAAATTTTTGTTGTGAAAAAGTTCACGATAAAGGTGGATTGGACAAAATTTGGATATTTTTTCTGAAATTGCAAATTAAACTTGACTTAAAATTTTAAACAAAGCTATACCAATACTATCTCAAGCCTAAACCTACTACATCAGGAGAGAAAAAATGGCCCAAAGAGGAATAAGGGAATATCATGGCAAGAAGTTGCTTGCAAAGCATCTCGACGCCTATATTGAAGACAGCATCGGTTACGATGGAAAGATCGTTCTTGTTGATGAAAACACCAACTGGGACAAGCTTAAGCAAGAAAATCCATGGCTTACAAGCGAAAAACTGGTTGCCAAACCTGACCAGCTTTTCGGTAAAAGAGGAAAGCACGGACTTGTTCTTGTAAACAAAGATTTTGAAGAAGCTAAAAAATGGGTTCTGGAAAGAATGGGCAAGGCCCAGACAGTAAACCAGATCGATGGCGTATTGACTCATTTCATTATTGAGCCTTGCGTTGCCCATGAAGTTGAATATTATGCTGCAATTAAGTCTGCTGCTGAAGGCGATGTAATTTATTTCTCGCTTGAAGGCGGAATTAATGTTGAAGAAAATTGGGATAAGGTCGTTTCGATTCCTGTTCCAATAATCGAAGGCGTTGATGGCGTAAATATAGAAGCAGCTTTGCCCGCAGAACTTGGCGAAAAGAAAACTCTCGTAGCAACCTTCCTAAAAGGGCTTTATAAGTATTTTGCAGCAATGCATTTTGCTTATCTTGAAATCAACCCCTTCGCAATAGCTGGTGATACAATTCTCCCGCTTGATATGGTTGCCAAACTTGATGATACTGCAGAATATCTTTGTGGTCGTCAGTGGGGCGAAGATATGGAATTTCCGGCAGCTTTTGGTCAGAGACTCAGCCCTGAAGAACTTAAGATTCGTGAATTGGATGCGCTTTCTGGTGCTTCATTGAAACTGACTCTTCTCAATCCTGACGGAATTATCTGGAATATGGTTGCTGGCGGCGGCGCATCAGTTATTTATGCTGATACGGTTTGCGATCTTGGTTTTGCCAAAGAACTTGCCATGTATGGCGAATATTCTGGAAACCCCAGCACTAACCTTACTTATGAATATGCGAAAGTTTTGCTTGATTTGATGACTCGCAAGCCTGATCCACAAGGCCGTCCTAAGACGTTGATTCTTGGTGGTGGTATTGCTAACTTCACAGATGTAGCCAAAACTTTTACTGGTATAATTCAGGCTCTCAACGAATACGCTGACAAGCTCAAAGCTGTAAATGCAAGAGTTTTTGTTCGACGCGGTGGACCTAACTATGAAGTTGGTCTGGTTAACCTTAAAAAGGCCGTCGAAAAGCTTGGCGTCCCAATAGAAGTTCATGGGCCAGAATATCACATGACTCGCATCGTTTCTGATGCGTTCAAGTCTTAATCAGTGAAAGGAAGGTATGCAGATATGAGTCGTCCAGATTATTTGCTTTTTGATAGAAATACCCGCGCCCTGATCTATGGAATGCAGACCAAGGCCATTCAGAGAATGTTAGATTTCGATTATTGCTGTCGCAGAGAAACTCCATCAGTTGCCGCAATCATCGATCCCGGAAAATTCGGCAGCCAGAAAGCCTTTTTCGGTAAAAAAGAAATTTTCATACCAGTTTATCCAAATGTGCAAACAGCTTGTGATTGTCATCCTGATATGGATGTGATGATTAACTTCGCATCTTTCAGAAGCTCTTATGACACCACTATGGAAGCTCTTGTTGTTGAACAGCTTCGCACCGTTGTTGTAATCGCTGAAGGTATCCCTGAAAGACTTGCAAGGCATCTTCGTGCTGTGGCCGTAAAAAATAACAAAATTGTAATTGGTCCAGCTACAGTTGGTGGTATTGCTGCCGGAGCGTTCAAAGTTGCCAATACTGGCGGAACAATTGAAAACATTATTGATTCCAAACTTCATCGCCCTGGTTCAGTTGGTTTCGTCAGCAAATCTGGCGGGATGTCCAACGAAGCTTATAACATTATCGCCAGAAATACAGATGGTCTTTTCGAAGGAATTGCAATCGGTGGTGACGCCTACGCCGGATCAACTCTTACTGAGCATCTGGTGAGATTCGAAGCTAATCCGGCAATCAAAATGCTGGTTTGTCTCGGCGAAGTTGGCGGAGAAGAAGAGTGGAACATCGTTGAAGCCGTTAAAACAGGTAAAATCACTAAGCCTCTTGTAATGTGGGTTACCGGAACTTCAATCAAGCACATGCCAAAAGGCATTCAGTTTGGCCACGCCGGTGCAAAAGCCGACGCTACACGCGAAACAGCAGAAGCCAAAAACGCTGCTCTCAAGGAAGTTGGCGTTATAGTTCCTGAATCATTTGATGATTATGACAAAGCTATCAAAGCCACTTATGACAAGCTTGTAGCTGAAGGTAAGATCGTTCCTGCAGCTGAAGTTGAGCCGCCAACAATTCCAATGGATTACGCTGACGCTGTTAAGCAAAACAAAGTTCGTAAGCCAACTAACTTCACATGCACAATTTCAGATGATTCAAAAGACGAATTGATCTATGCTGGCCACAAAATCAGCAAAGTAATTGGTGAAAACTACTCTGTTGGTGAAACAATTGGACTCTTGTGGTTCAAGGAAAGATTGCCAAAATGGGCCGCCGAATTTATGGAAATCGTGATCAAGCTTTGCGCCGATCATGGTCCTTGCGTGTCTGGTGCCCATAATACAATCGTAACAGCAAGAGCTGGTCGCGATCTGATGAGTGCTGTTGCCTCTGGAATCCTGACTATCGGTCCAAGATTCGGTGGAGCTGTCGCCGGCGCTGCCTTGATGTTCAAAGAAGCTCAGGACAAAGGTCTTGATCCATTTGATTACATTGCAGATCTGAAGAAAAACAACATCAAAATTCAGGGAATTGGTCACAAGATCAAGAGTGTTAAAAACCCTGACCAGCGTGTTGAACTGCTTAAAGACTTCGCCAAGAAGAATTTCCCTGCAACCAGATTGCTGGATTTCGCTCTTGAAGTTGAAAAGCTTACCACAGCTAAAAAAGACACCCTCATCCTCAACGTTGATGGATGTATCGGTGTTCTTTCAGTTGATATGATGTATGGCCTCGGCTGGAGTGAAGAAAAGATCCAGCAGGTAGTAGACGGTGGCGGCCTTAACGGTCTCTTCCTTCTCGGCCGCACAATCGGCATGATCGGTCACTACATGGATCAATCTCGCCAGAAAGCTGGACTCTATCGTCACCCAATGGATGACATTCTTTATGATCTTCCAGAACTGGTAGACTAAGCTTTTTAAATAAGCGCAAAAACAATGCCACCCCGCCATTGCGGCGGGGTGGCATTGTTTTTGCGAATTTTCTGATATTTCCTAATGATTCATTAAAAAATTTACTGCCATGACAAGAATTGTAAGGGCCGCACTTAGATACCCAAGCCAGTAAAACCAAAATCTGATCCAGCTTTCCTTTCGAGTATAAACCCAAAAACGGTGACCAATTTCGCCAGTTTTAAGTGCGCGGTGCAGTAAATAAAAAATAAAGCCGTCGATAATAATAACCAGAAAAGCCAACGCCAGATTGCCATTAATATTCATTCGTAAAATTCTCTCTTATGTCTTTTATTATGAATTTTAATTGTTTCAGGTTGCAAAGGTAAAATTTTATTTTTTTTAGCGTAACAATATTTGTTAAAATTGTTAAAAGCAAATAACCTGGCTTACTATTCAAGCGATTTGTTTAAATATGGAGTGAAAATGAAAAAACTGGGTTTACTATCGCTATTTTTAGTACTTTTGCCAATTTTTTCTTTTATTGGACTTCTTTTTCTTGCGCCCCCTGTTGGAAACCCTCAAGACTCCGAAAGTCTTGTGGTTAAACTTTTGGATTACCAAATTACTTATTTCATGCGAGAAAAAATGCCATTTCCTCCACCCCTGCCTGCAATTGGTTTGGCAATTTCACTTTTCCTCTGGAAGCGTCATAATATCGAAACAGCGCGCATTGCGGCGCATGTTGGCCTTTTGTTACTTGGGTTCTGGCTTATGATTTCAATTGTGCCACTTATGATTCATATTGGCTAAAGATCTGTCATCTTTATGTAAAACAGAGCGCAAATTTGAAAATCAGGAACTGAATAAAAAAGGTGGATTTTCTATCAAATTTTGGAAAGCTTATGTACCGCAAACATTTTCAAACTTAAAATAGACTGGACATGGAATAAATAATAGCAATAAAGTTCTTTATTGAAATCAGCAAATTATAAAGGCAAAAACAGATTACTGTGCTATGGTCTTTATTACTTATTACAAGTATTTCAAAATATTATTTAGAAAGCTGGAAAAAAATGAAGAAGTTATTGCTCCTATTACTCTTACTAGTCAGTTTATCTGTTCAAGCTCAGGACTTTAAGCCTTACAAGATAAAATCAGGGAAAATTGAATATGAAAAGCTGAAATATTCAGTGCACGCTGGTTTTAAGAAAGATAAAGATGGTGTTGAAACAAGTTTTCGTGAAATGGTTCCTTACGTGGCTGAGTCTGTGATTTTCTATTGGGACGATTTCGGGGATAAGGCATTTGAAGAAACTTACAAAGTCTCTGAATTCGGCGGGAAGGCTCTCCCCGAAAAAGTTAAGATGTCCGAAACTTTGTGGTCTGGCGATCATCGCTACTATTACAATGTAGAGAAAAATCAAATAGACGAGTCATTTTATGACTTGAAACTAGAGTGTAGAGAAAACGCTGAATATTACCAAAAAGTAGATTCATGGTTCAAAATGAAACACAGAGATGTTGAAAAAGCGGGATCTGCAACTATTGCTGGTAAAGAAGCGGACTATTATAAAATAGATAGCTCTGAAGATTACTATCTCTGGAAAGGGCTGATCTTAAAAAACGAGATGTACGCAACGAATGGAAAAGGCACTCAGAGAAAAGATATTGATAGAGCAAAGGTTGCTGTAAAAATCGATACTGAAACCAAAATTTCAGACACAATTTTCGAGCCAACATGGTTAAAAAGAGATCAGCTATTCAAATCAATCGATGGAAACAAAATTTCTGAATACCTCGATGGAAAACCAGGTCTGCTTGAACAAGCCGATAACGTTAACGGAATAAAAATAAAGAAAAACGATATTCTGTTCTTTGTTTCCACGGATCTACATCTCAGTAAAATGATGGTTTTGGATATCAACAAAGAAAACAAGTTAACCATAAAATTTACTCTTTACGACAACACCAACTATGATTTCTGCACAAGAGATTTTTATAATCTGCAAAATGGCAGTTCAGTTGATTTCGACAATATTGACAACGGAAATGAAGATGCTAAGCAGTTGGATCTCAAATGGGAAAACACAGATAAATCAAATCTGTTTCCAATAAACAATATCAGCTTATTTTTATTGAAAGCCAGTCGCGAAGGCGGTTTGTAAAAACAAAGTTCATATTTGGATAAGCAAAATAAAACCAGATCTCCAGCTTGCTGGAGGCCTGGTTTTTTATATGTGATGGGCTACCGAAAATTTAATTTCTGGAGTTGGTCTAACTAGTTTTATACAAAGTGAAATAAGAATTTAACCAAGAGCAGCAAAAGTTTCTTTTATAGAAAAGCCCAGAATTGCAATAATAATTAGTGCTCGACTAAGGTCGCCTGCCAGTAGAAAAACCAGGTCTGCAGGTTCTTCTGACTCATAGGCTGGAAGGGAATACATTTCTTCACAGATAAACTGTTCTTTTGAAACCGGGGCGCCATCGGAAAGGGATTGGTATGAATCTGAGCCCTGATAAACAGAACCGCTTTGACTGGCAATCTCACCCAGCAGGAGACTTTCTATTCCGAAAGCTCCGTTAATAAGAGTTACTGCCGGTTTATTTCTGTCAATAAAACCCATGGATGCCATGGTAAAACTGTGATAGTCAGGGCTAAGAAATTCAACCTTTGCATTTATTGAGTTAGTTGCAATGAATTCCTGTAATATCTCATTTTTAAATGGGCAATTGGTAATAATGCTGACTGAAACAGTTTCAAACGCACTTTTATTTTTCAGAAGTAATCTCTGGCAATGATTAATTGCCACGACCTGTTCAGAAGAAAAAATACTTGTTGAGCCGGGCAGCAAAACAATTGATTGCTCTGGTGTCGCAAAAAGTGATTTTTTAAAATCCTGATATTTCTGAATCTCGTGTTTTTTCCAATCCCTAAATTTGATAAGGGACCAGGCTAAGCCAAGCAAAACCAAAAAAGTGCCAAGATAGTAGGCTACGTAAATTCTCAATTGAAATTCCTGAAGTTATTTTTTAATACAAATGTTGCAAATCTAAACTTACGGTTTTTATCTGAGTTTAACAATAGCTTATTTCTGAAAATGTAATTGGGCCGGCAAGACCTCTTTGGTTAACCGATCTCACCTCTATTTTGTTGCGCCCATCATTTAAAGTCCATTTCATTTTACTGGAGTCGTTGCGTTGCCAGTTTCCATTATCGATTCTCACAAGATAATGGCTGTGGCAAAAAGCATTGTTCATAAATTTAAGGTTAAATTCAGGTTTGGCAGCAAACAAATGCATTTTGCTAAAATACTGTTCCTCAGTCTTGATATTTAAAGCCTTGATTCTATCAAAGAAAGTTGAATCTTCGCTCTGGTAGCTAAAAATTATCAGACTACGGTTCATGGTAAAATATAGATCATCTGGGTTACCTGTAAATACAGCGTTATTGAACTCAAACCCCTGAAAGGTCATAAACTGTTTTTTGGCTTCCAATAAAAGATTTAATGAAGCTCCAGATGAAAAGCCATCAATTTTTACCCCAACATAACCAAAATATTCGTGTATAAAGTCGCGGTATTCTTTCGCAAAGGTTTTTAATTTAATTTTTCTTAACTTCTGATAGGGAGCCGGAATTCGGAAGTCTATCTCACCAAAAAGCCCACGCTTTTTCAATTTAAACATTTCAAGATAGTTCAATGGCTTCCCGTTATGGAATGGGCAGATACAAAACTGCGGGTCGACAAAAACCCATTTGCAGAGATCATTCACCCAAACTTCGGAAGCGACATGCCCACTGCCAAATCCACCATATGCAACATTTATTGATCTAAGGCTTATTGAGCGAGAAATAAAGCCAAACGCTTTTAGGACTTCGCTCAAAACAAGCCCATATTCGACGCAGCGATACCGAGCTCTCTTTTGATGAACATTTTTCAGGATTTGCAGAGCTGAGGTGCCTTTGGAAGGTTCGTTCAGTCCATCGTGTTCCCACTGTGAGCTAACCCAGTTCATAATCTCTAGAACCTGAGAAAGCTCATTTTCTGCAATAAAAGTAGTCCTTTTGTTAACGTATTTTTGTAAGCTATCCAATGATTTGGTATCAACTGAATTTGTTTTAAAATAATCATCAACACAGGTTTTAAACCAATTATTGTTGGTTTTCTTTATTTCAATCTTTTTTACAAATTTCTGGTTAGCTACCACTTTTTTTCCTCTCTTACCATTCTCTGGACAGGGAGCAGGTTAAATTGTCTGTATCTGAAGTGCTATAAGAAACTCAAAACTTCATTTTTCCAAAATCACTGATTTGATGTCGCAGCTAAAACAGCTTCACCTTTTCGTCGGCAGGGGTGGGGGCTTTGCCTTTTTTGCCGGCCGATCTGCTTGCTTTTTTGCTGCGCTGTGCTGCTATGGACTCAAGGGTTCCTACTACCCAGCCGGTAGTGTTTCCGATGGCGCCGCCCAGGGTTCCTATTGCACCGCCGGCATAATGGCCAACGATAGAGTAGGGGTCTGGAGTGACGTCAAAGAGGCCTTTAAAAGAATCTTTGGCATACTCTTTTACTTGATTTACGATGTTTTTTGCGGTTTTTTCTGCAGCCATTTTGCCGAAAGCTTTGCCGATTCCTGTGGCTGTGCCAATGAAACTCCCGGCTTTTTCACCATATTGGGTGCCTTTATCAAAACTACCCTGAAGTTGGTCTGCCATGTCGCCCCACATGTGGGTCCATGATTCCTGCCAGTAATTTGTGGAAAGTTTGCCATCGTCTTTTGAGTTTGACCAAAAAGCTTGTTTGGCATTTGAAGATTTTTTGCCTTTGGTGCTGGTGACAGTAAATGTGCCTGAATGCCAGAAAAGTTTGCTGTGATCTATGCTTTTCATCAGACTTGATTTAGCTTTTGGCATCTTTTCAATTGCAACTGCGAAATCCCAGTCTATAGCTTTGGCAGCTGTTTTTGCTTCATTTTGCAGTTGAGGGACCATTTTTTTTAGATTCTTAACTGAATCTTCTCTGTCGAACTCAGAAAAACCTGTTATCAAAGCTGCTATTCCTGAAAAATATAGCCTGACCTTTTTGTTTGCAGGGCGGGATAAAAGTTCATAAAATTTTATTCTGGCTGCGGTTTCGCCTCTTTTACAAAGCTTATTGAACATTGCAGTACATAGTTCTCTGAGCTTTGCGGAATCGCCGTTAAGAGCGTCTGGTTTTGCAGTTGTTGAATTAGTTGTGGCGATAAGACCTTCGATTGCCGCATGGTCAGGAAAAACTTTAGCCACAAGTTTTTTGTCGTTGCGTTTTGGCCTTGAAACCGCGACTGGTTTGGCTTGAGAAGGCTGCTTTCTTCCTCGCTTTTTGCCAGAAACAAGTTTTTCTAATGCCAGAGTATTAAAATTGTTTGGCTTTGGCATAAATTCATCGAGATTGCCCGCCTGCATTTCGCTTGCCTGCAACTCTATCTTGTCGTTGTCTGCGGTAGTTAATTCTGTTTGAACAACACTGACTTCAGAAACACTTATGCTGTCATTGGGTTTTCCGTCTTTGACCAATACGTCACTTATGACGCGACTGGCTTTAATTGAAGATTTGTAAACCCTGTTACCTATTTTGACAATTTCATTAAAATCTCTTTCAAGTTGCTGCGTATCATAAGAATAGGCAGAAATAGAACAAGTAAGGAATAGAATCAACAAAAGTTTAATTTTATTTTTCAAGTTAATCCTCCGGGTAAAAAGCTTTAAATTTGAGTCAGATTATCATTTTTTTTGAGCAGATTCAAACTCTTGAAAAACATTATTGTTGCATGCTTTTGCAGATTAAATAGAACCAAAAATACCCGTGTAAGATTAAATCCTAAGTTTAATCTACTTTATTCAAGCAAGAGAGTGATAGTTCATAAATGGCTTTAAATCGTGATTTGACATGTCTCTGATTGTCGCTATATGCGTTTTTACTAACAACGTTTCATTTTGTTTTTTTCACAATTTTTTGTGTTACCATTCAGCACATGAACGAAGAAATAATTATTCAGGACCTATTAAAACATCTTTCTGAGTGCGAGTATGAAGGTCGACCTGCCAACCGGGAAATTCTTGCAAAAGAGCTGTCTTTGACAATGGAGCAGTTCGAAAGCATTGCCAAAGATCTGGAAAAGGCAAATCTGGTGGAATCAGGTAATCTGAAACTAACACCGAACGGAAGAGAGTATGCTCTTCATATAGTTCGGGCTCATCGCTTATATGAAACCTTTCTGGCGATGAAAACGGGAATCAAATCTAATCAATGGCATACTCTTGCGCATGCCAAAGAGCACACTCTTTCCGCTGACGACGTAAATAAGCTGTCTCGGGATTTGAATTATCCGCGTTATGATCCACACGGCGACCCAATTCCCACAGCTACAGGGTTTATGCCAGCTAAACGCGGCCAATCTCTGACAGAATATTCTACAGGCTGGGAGGGAAAGGTTGTTCACATCGAAGATGAACCGCCGAGACTTTATGCCCATATCGTTGCTGCTAGTATTGCTCCAGGAACTATTTTACGGATAATAAAAAAAGATACCGAAGAGCTCCAGATATCTGTCGAAGGCTGTGAATTCACTTTTTCGAACGAAGTTGCCGGGCAGATTACTGTTGTGCCGCTGACTGCAAATGAAAAATTCGATGAATCAATTCAGCGATTATCGAGCCTGGAGGAAGAAGAAGAGGCTTCGGTGGTGAGGCTGTCCCCGCTTTGTATTGGTTTGGAGCGGAATCGCTTACTAGACCTTGGTTTGGTTCCGGGTACTGTTTTAAGTGTTGATTTGGTAAGTCCTTCAGGCAGTCCAATTGCATATCGTATTAGAGGAGCCTCAATAGCGTTGCGAAGGAGCCAATCTGAGCTGGTATTGATTAGAAAAACGAAGGAAAATAAAAATGAGTGACAACAAATCATCCGCTTGTGACAAATGTCCAGTTGCAGCGGTTGCTAAACTGGAAAAGCTTGGTATGAGGCTTGGAAAAGATGATTTTGTCATCGCTCTGGCCGGGAATCCCAATACTGGTAAAAGCACAGTTTTTAATGCGTTAACCGGTTTGAAACAGCACACCGGTAACTGGCCTGGTAAAACCATCGCACGCGCAGAAGGAGCTTTTTCCCTGGGCGGCAAAAGATACAAAATAGTTGACCTCCCCGGAACCTATTCGTTGCTTTCAGCTACTGATGACGAAGAGGTTGCGAGGGATTTCATTTTGTTCGGAAAACCTGACGTTACCATTATTGTCATGGATGCAACCAGAATTGAGAGGAATTTGAATCTGGTATTGCAAGTGCTTCAGATAACTAATCGCGCGATTGTTTGCGTGAATTTGATTGACGAAGCAAAAGCCCACGGAGTAACCGTAGACGAGCGTGGATTGGCTCGTGATCTGGGAGTGCCAGTCGTTTTAACGGCCGCTCGTAGTGAAATTGGTATAGACAGACTCTTGAAGGAGATTGATGATATGGCAAATGGCAGATCATCATGCAAGCCTCATCCTCTTAAATATGAGACTCCCGGGCTTAACGAAGCAATGAAAGAGTTGTCTGCAGCAATTGAAGCTGAGTATCCAAATGTTCCACATCGAGAGTGGATAGCCATGCGGCTTCTTGAAGGTGATCCACGGATTATCGAAGCGGTAGCATCTGGCGAAATTGGCAATCTGGAGCCTGATCATGCAGCAACATAACAATAGGAATTCAGGAAATAAAAAAACAATGAGTGGCGAAAAGATTGTCAAATTAGCAGAAAAACTTAGATGGGGGCTTCCTCATGGAGTTCGTGATCGATGGGTGGAAGAAGTTTATGCAGAATCAGCGCGCTTAGCTTCTCGAAACGTTGACCAGGAAGGGGCCTCGCATCGACTTTCATGGGAGCGTCGTCTGGATTGGTTTCTAACCAATCGTTGGACAGGGTTCCTGACCATGATTTTGATACTGGCAATAGTGCTTTGGCTCACCATTGAAGGTGCCAATGTTCCTTCTGCATGGCTTTCATCGTTGCTTCTTGAAAAAGGTCAGCCTTTTCTCAAACATTTAGCCGAGCTAATTCACATGCCCAACTGGATGTCCGGAGTTTTGATAGATGGCATGTATCTTACAACCGCATGGGTAGTTAGTGTAATGTTACCTCCGATGGCTATTTTCTTTCCTCTTTTTACTTTGCTGGAGGATTTTGGCTATCTTCCAAGAGTTGCTTTTAACCTGGACAATCTTTTTCGACGGGCAGGTGCTCATGGAAAACAGGCTCTGACTATGTGTATGGGGTGGGGGTGTAATGCGGCTGGAGTTGTTGCGACTCGTGTAATTGATTCTCCACGCGAACGCCTTATTGCTATTATCACAAATAACTTTGCTCTTTGTAATGGCCGCTGGCCCACGCAGATTCTCATTGCAACAGTCTTTCTTGGTAATCTCGCCTCACCAGGTGCGGCAAGTTTTATCGCTGCTTCATCCGTGCTTGGCGTTGCTCTTCTTGGTGTTTTTCTTACCTTTCTTTCCTCCTGGATGCTTTCCAGAACAGTGTTAAAAGGTGAAGCTTCTACGTTCAGCCTTGAACTCCCTCCATATCGGCCACCACAGATTTTGAGGACTCTTTATACATCACTGATTGATCGCACGCTGATTGTGCTTTGGCGGGCAATAGTATTTGCTGCTCCAGCTGGAATCTTACTCTGGGTTATCTCAAATGTGGGAATTGGCGGGACTTCAATCGCTGAATGGGCGATTCATACCCTTGACCCAATAGGTTGGTATCTTGGATTAAACGGGATAATTCTGGTGGCTTATATTGTTGCAATTCCTGCAAATGAAATTGTTATTCCAACTATTCTGATGCTAACAGTTATGGTTACAGGTGTATCAGGAGTTGGAGAACAGGGTGCGGGAGTGATGTTCGAAGTCAGTAATAACTCTACATTAGCAATGTTGCTTAAGAGTGGTGGCTGGACAACGTTAACTGCAGTTTCTCTCATGCTTTTTAGCTTGTGTCATAACCCGTGCTCGACAACAATCTATACAATATGGAATGAGACAAAAAGCTTAAAATGGACTTTATGGGCTACTTTTCTTCCTATTGGCTTTGGCGTGGTAATCTGTGGATCTGTTGCATTGATCTGGAGAATGCTTGCTGGCTAGAAGCGACTTTTGTAAAACTTCCAGTCTATGTCGCAGACAAATGAAATTGTAATGTTTTATAGCGTTTAGCGCTTTTTAAAACGAGCTGCCCCGGTGGGACAGCTCGTTTTTAGAATTTCTGGAGTTAAAAAATAAGGGATCAGAGTGAAGTTAATAGTGCCTGATACTTGGCCATTGGCCATACGTCGTGGGCTGTCATTTCTTCTGCTCTGTCCACGAGTGTCTGAGTTCGGCCAGGGCTTCTTCGCCTTTTTTGCCAGAAACAAGTTTTTCTAATGCCAGAGTATTAAAATTGTTTGGCTTTGGCATAAATCCATCGAGATTGCCCGCCTGCATTTCGCTTGCCTGCAACTATATCTTGTCGTTGTCTGCGGTAGTTAATTCTGTTTGAACAACACTGACTTCAGAAACACTGATGCTGTCATTGGGCTGTCCGTCTTTGACCAACACGTCGCTTATGACACGACTGGCTTTAATTGAAGATTTGTAAACCCTGTTACCTATTTTGACAATTTCTTTAAAATCTCTTTCCAATTGCTGCGTATCATAAGAATAGGCAGAAATAGAACAAGTAAGGAATAGAATCAACAAAAGTTTAATTTTATTTTTCAAGTTAATCCTCCGGGTAAAAAGCTTTAAATTTCAGTCGGATTATCATTTTTTGGGGGCAGATTCAAACACTTGAAAATCTTTGTTATTGCAATCTTTGGTCTGTTAAATGGAGCTAAGAATCTTTCACAACATGGCTATTTTTTGAAAATATCAACCAGTCGACTAAAATATTCTTTTAACTTGTGAAGCAAAGGTCGGGATTCATAAGCTGTGGCGCGGTCATCCTGATATGCCCAGGCTCCCTTCTCATCATGCTGCCTGGTAACAGACCAGGGATCATGCTCGCGATACCATTCTTCCTCTTCTTGTGCGTTAGCAAAACGCACAATCTTTACATTTTCTGAAAACTTTTTACGGTCATTTGCCTCTTTATCAATACGTTTTTGCTCTATCATTTTTTCGTATTCTTCATATGGCATAATTCTAGAATTGCATCCAGCACTTTTTTTTTCGCTGCAAGAATGACAAATATTGGCATATTCCCCTTGTGCATTTTTAACGAAAGAGCCTTTTTCCTTGATTAGAGAACAACAGCTCTGACAGCAATTCTTTTTACAAACATGGCAGGTTTTTATTCTAGCTTCACCATCGAAAGCAAGAAACTCGCCTTTGAATCCTCTATAATCAGTGAAAGACCTTTCCTGATATGGAAAGACTTTGTTTTTGCAAACCGAGCATTCAGGTGAATTTGCCAGAAAATGGTTGAAGCAGACGCTACAAAAATGAGCAACCGCATTTCCTTGAATCAAAACTAATGAATCATGTATGCAAAGAAGATTGCAGCATCCAAAACAAGTTGTCAGATCATCGTGGGAATGCAAGGTTCCGCCAGATAAACAGTTTCGACAGATCATACTTCTAATTTTTGGTGGATTGTCAAAATCAAAACGCTCTGGTAGAACACTGCCTCGTCTGGTGAGGCAATCGGGACAAATTTTCAATCTTCGCCGAAAAGCCGTTACCGACAAGCCATTTCTGATGTCTTCTGATTCATCTTCGCTCCGAGCAAGAACACAATTATCAAATTCAGTATTTGCATGGGCCAACTCGGCACATTCCCCGCAAACCCCTTTGCGACAAAAGACACAATTGCAGCTGTCGATTTCCAGCACGCATTTGTCTTCTCCGATGGCTATTATTGATGGCGAAGCCAGTTCAAAATAACCTTTGCAAAAAGAGCAGTTCATAAAAATTCCCCTTGAAAATTTTTATCAAGCGAACAGAAAAATTCAATCAAAAATCGCCTGCTGACAAGTCGTAAGCTATTTTTTTAAGATGTTTTTCTCAGTATATACATATCTTACAATCTCTAGTCGTATCTAAACAAGAAAAATCAGCAACAATTTGATTCAATGCCAAAGCTTTGTTTGGAATTTTATAGACATAGCTCTGTGAAGCCAATGGTTTTTACCGACCACGAAATTTCTTCGCTTTCAAGCGTGTTGAGAACTTAAGAGAAATTTAACTGCCGAAGCTGGATTTTTTTGTATAATTTATTAATGCTCAATCTATCCTGAGAAAAGGGAAAGCCAGTGAACACCGTTATTATAGCGTTTTCTGTTTATTTTATGGGAATAGTCTTTTATAACCTATTCTTGATGTTCTTTGGGGTGTTCAAGGCTATCAAAGGTGATGAGCCAAGTATAGCAAGCTATTTTTCTAAAAACTATTTACATCCGTTTGAACCAGTTATTTATATCTTTGTAAGAATTTTCATCTATCTTAAGGGTTCAAAATTAATTCCCCAAAAAATCCGTTATACAAAACCGGACTGGTCCAAGGAAGAGCAGGAATTTCATGACGAACTTCTTAATTGTTTTAAGCTGTTTAAGAGCTCTGAAGAAAGGGAGTTTCAGCTTGCCCATGAAAAGATAATAGCCCTGAAGAATTTTAATCTGAATCGCTTGATTAACTCGCTAAGCAATTTTTTAAAGAAAAATTTCAGGCACCTAAAGTCTTCAGGTGCATTTAAGTATGTGATGAAAAGCCTTGCAGGATTGGGTTCGCCTGGATGTCAGGTTGTAGTAAAATGCATTGCAGATCCAGAAGCTAAAAATGCTCTTCTGGAAATAGGGGAGAATGGATTCGGCGCTATAGTCAATGGGTTGGGGAAAAAAAGATGGGTAGGAAGAAGAAGAAATCGTGCTATAGACGATTCTATTTTAGTACAAGAGTTTATCATTGAAATTGGACAACCAATTTTGCCCTGCCTGGAAGAAGGCTTATGCCATGCTGATTATCAGATTTCTGGAAATTCAAAATTTTGTATAAATGAAATAATGAATAATGCAAAAAAAAATATGCATCAGGACAAGCTTAACTGGCAGGAAAGGTATTCGCAATTTACCGATTTAGAGTTGAGTCGCGTAGACCAGGGTTGTCGTCCGATAGGTCGAAGAATAGCTTTATTGGAAGAACTTAAAAAGAGAGATTTAAGTAAACGGCCCGATTATGTCTTAGACCTTTAGGAATTTGATTCAACTCAAATCTATGCAGGCTAATATATTTTTTTAGAAAACGAGCTATTTCCCTTTTTTTAATAATTCTTCTTTCACTTGATTTATTGAGTATCTAAGTCCCATTCCCAATGTTCTTTCTGTTTTTGCTTCAATTGGCCACATGCCTTGGATTCCATTATTCAGCTGCCAGGAATCACCTTTTTTTACCAGAAACAATAAGACTGCTTCGCCTTTTTTGGGAAAAGCAGGACTATCAAGCATTGGTTTTTCTTCGCTGCCAACAGCTGTTAACTTAATTTTCTGAGCGAATTTAAGTTCTCCTTTTAGAGTTTGCTCAACTTTGAACGATGCGGTTGTAAATGGCACATCATTGTTCTCTTTCATGAAAACATTTTTTTCAACAACTCTTGCGATAACTATAGATTCTGCTGAATCAACTAGCTGGGGTAATGGAAGAGTTCTAATCATTGCTAGAACGGGCATGCCAAGAAATATTATCATTAAAATTAAAATGCTGGTTTTGGTCATTATCCTGGCTCCTTAATTACTTCCAAATGTATTTGGCTATAAAGTTGTATTTTTCGGGATCATAGCTTTTGAGTCTTTGCGGGTTTGTGTAGAAGGCGGCTACACTTTCAGCCATATCTTCCATGAAATTTGTATTTCCATAGTCAGTAATCGATGATCTTAGTGGTTGTCCATTTTTCCAGAAAGAATTCAGCCAAAGTCTTGAGACTTCTTTATTTTTTCCCTGAAAAAGATGAGTCATTTCATGGACTACTACTTCGGCAAGACAATCATATGAATCAATCTGACCTTTATTTAGAAGAATTGGGTCCGCTCCGAGTCCACTTGGTTGCCCTCCAGAAGAGTCTAGAATTTTATCATACATTGCGAAACCTTTGGTGAAACTTCTAAAACCTGATGGTAAATCAGACAAAACCTTTTCCAGTTTATCCATTTGTCTGTTGTCCCAGCTCCCGGAAGTAAATCGGAAATAACCATCAGATCCGCTCACTCCATTCAGCAATGTTATTCCGTATTTTGATTTAATATCTGAAGCAATCTGGCTGTTATTTTCATTTCCTGCTTCGCTATATGGAACAGATAAGGTGCCAGAATTCAATAGCATGTTATCAAAATTGCTGATTGGCGACGTATTATTAGTAGGAGCTTTGCTGCTGCCTGTGTCTATATCCTCATTGGTGGTTGAAACCACTCTTACCGAAGGGCAGGAGTTGTCGGCTGAATCAGTAGGTCTGCTGTTGTTGCCATTATTGGGGACTGTATTGCTATTAAAACTTGAACTGCTAACGCCATTTACAGCATCTGAAACGCTTTTAATGATTTCTTGAATTGCGGGCACCGACTCTTGAATTGCGGTTGCAATAGCTTGAATAGTATTAAGTATCTTACCTGCATCACAGCCTGTTGTAAAAATAGAGCACGTAATTAAAATTACAACCAGGAACTTTCGCAGCTTGATCATGTGATTGTTTCCCCCAGACCTAAATTGCATATATTTATTATTACGAGGCAATAATTGAAAGATAACAGTTTTATTTGTGAAAGAATTGGCCACGAGGATGGAAATAGCAGTATCATAGTTTTACCAAGTTGATCGGGAAGATTCAGTGAGAAGTTTGAATCCGTTAGCGATTTCCCATTAGTGCCAATTGGTGAATGGAGCTACCTGTGATTTTATGCAATTTTCGTAGCATCAGACCAAAATTTATTGTCGAACAAGACGATACAATGTCCTGGTTATCACTCGCTCATGCCCGAGCCGAAGCGATGAAAGGTGAGGGGGCAAAAGAACAAAGTGAAAAAAGTTTTGCTGAGCGCATCGCCAAACTTTTTACGCGATATGGTTGTTCTTCTGATCGCATTGCCAGGCGTGGCCTTGAAATCAGTGACTTTTCGCACACGCGCTGGAATGAAATGGAGATTTTTAGTTACAAGGATGGTCCATTTGGCCCAACAACCACGCAAAGATCAGCTGAATTCCACAAAATTGGAACTCGTGTTTGTGCTGAACTTTTTACTAAGGAACAGACTCCACCAGATCATATAATTCATGTTACCTGCAGCGGCTATATATCGCCCAGTTGCGCTCAGGAACGAGTTGCACAAAATGGGTGGCATGATAAAGTCGTGGTAACTCATGCATACCACATGGGCTGTTATGCTGCAGTTCCGGCTATTCGCATTGCCGATGGTTTTCTTGCTGCCGCATTGAACTTTAGAGATGGTTCGGACAACTCATCACGGGTTGATATTTTACATACTGAGGTTTGTTCACTGCATGTTCAGGCCCATGACCATTCGCCTGAACAGCTGATTGTTCAAAGTCTTTTTGCAGATGGCTTCATTGTTTATTCAGCAATTCAATCAAATCATCAGAGCGAATTAAAAGGCTCTGGGTTGCTATTAAAAGGGCTTCATGAAGAAATTGTGCCTGATTCCGAAGATGCTGTTACCTGGGAATGTTCTGAATGGGGGATGCGTATGGGCCTTTCATCAGAGGTGCCAGAAATGATTGCCAGCTCATTGGAGCCTTTTCTGGAGCGCCTTTGTCAGCGCGGCGGCACGTCTTTTACTGAAATTAAAGAGAAAAGTGTTTTTGCCATTCACCCCGGCGGCCCAAAAATCATTGATCGAGTGCAAGCCTTGCTGAATCTTCAAGAAGAGCAGGTTAGTGCCAGTCGATATATTTTACTCAATTACGGCAACATGTCGTCAGCGACTCTGCCACACGTCTGGGAAAAGGTCGTTGCTGATGAGAGCGTAGCCTCGGGAACTTATGTAATTAGCCTGGCTTTTGGTCCTGGCCTATGCATTTCCGGCGCGTTACTACAGAAGGTTGTTAGCTTATGAAACTTTCTGTTGCCACTAATTTCGATAATGATTTTATCAGAGGAATTTCACAATACCCTGTTGAAGAGATTTACGGGAAGTTGCCCAAAGATATTGTTGGCGGCGGTCGAGCGAGTTATACAACTGGCACCGCCGACATGGAACAGCTCTCTTCACATGTGCAAACAGCTCATGAGCATGGAATCAGCTTCAATTATCTTTTGAACGCTGTCTGCATGGGAAACCGTGAGTGGAGCAGGGCGGGGATGAAGGCGATTCGTGAACTTCTTGATCAGCTGAGTCATATCGGGGTTGATGCTATTACTGTTTCAACTCCGTATTTGGCTGAAATCGTAAAGAAGCATTATCCGAATTTAAAAATAAAAATTGGCATTTTTGCGAACATTGATACCCCTAATCGAGCCAGATTCTGGGAAGACCTGGGCGCGGATACTCTGGTTCTCGAATCTTTTTCAATCAATCGCAATTTTTCTTTGCTCAAAGACATTCGAAAGTCAGTTTCATGCGGGTTGCAGCTGATTGCTAATTTTTCTTGTCTACCCAATTGCCCGATGCAGATTTATCACATGACCGGAATTTCACACGGCTCCAACTCGGTTGACAAAGCTCCTTTTATTGATTATTGCGTGCTGAAATGCACTTCTTTTTCTTTGAATGATCCAAGTCTGTTGATTAAATCAAATTGGATAAGACCTGAAGATACTGACTTTTATGAAAGCATTGGCTTCGATCAGTTTAAACTGCTTGAAAGAAATGCCCCCACGGAGCTAATGTTAAGGCGAGTTAAGGCCTATTCTGAAAAACAATCTCCCGAGAACCTGCTCGAATTGATTCAACCATTTGGGTTTCACAAAAGCGTAAAAATGGAATACAAATGGGTTTTTCGTCTCCTATTTGAGCGCCCACGTTTAATTTTGCCACTTTATAAGCTTTTGAAGAGGCGTGGAATGCTGTTGCCGCTAAAGGGTGAACCTGTTATTCTCCGCTCGGATAAGATTCCATCATCATTCCTTGACGAAGTTTCGCGCCGACCATGCTCAACTTCTTGCAAAACCTGCAATTATTGCGAGTCTATTGCAAAATCAGCCTATGAAATTGATCCTGACTATTACAAAGAATGCACAAGGCTTTATAAGAAGGTATTCAAGCTTCTGGGCTGACCTAAATAATTGATTGTCGAAGTTGGAAAATTTGATTGTTCAAATTCTTGGAATTGTCTCCCGGGATGCAACATTATGAATAAAATAAGGATTAAGCCTCTATGAGTTTATTGCGAGTTTGGAATGAACTAAAAAATATGTCCCAGAGAAGTACTCAAAAAGAGTTTATGGATAATCCTGAATTTCAAGGTGAAGATCTGACCGAAAGCTTTCGCTTCATAAAATTGATAAATCAATTGGGCGGCGGCAGAATGGCAGTCCTTAACTGTATGAAAAAAGCATTGAAAAATGTGCCGTCAGAAAGGCCAATCAGTGTTCTTGATGTCGGCTGCGGGATTGGTGACATGGCGGGCGCTATTATTAACTGGGGCCGCTCAAATAACAGAGAAATTCATTATTACGGTTTAGAAAAAAGTCCTTACATTATTGCAGAGGCGAGAAGACTCCATGATTGCGAGAACGTTAGCTTCATTCAGGGGGATTTGTTCGATGCTGGTATCCCTGAAGTTGATCTGACAATTATTTCAATGGTGCTTCATCATTTTGATGATGCAGATGTTATTGCTGCGATTAAACATTTAACTGCGAAATCACGCATTGCCCTGCTTATAAATGATCTTGAGCGCTCAAAAACTTCTTATCTTATCTGCAAGCTGCTGGCGCTAGGGATGCGGAATCCTAAGGCTCGTTACGATGCACTTCTTTCTATAAGAAAAGGCTTCTCAACTGAAGAAATGAGTAGCCTGATTTGCAGAGCTGGCTGTTCTGCCAGTCTTCGCCGAGCTCTTGGTTGGCGTATTCTTGGGGTTGTTAAGAGCAGGCAAAGTTAGTTTGTTGGTTTCTTCGTGGTTATAAAATTTGAAAACGAGCTGCCCCGGTGGGACAGCTCGTTTTTAGAATTTCTGGAGTTAAAATTAAGGGATCAGAGTGAAGTTAATAGTGCCTGATACTTGGCCATGGGCCATAGGTCGTGGGCTGTCATTTCTTCTGCTCTGTCCACAGAGTGTCTGAGTTCGGCCAGGGCTTCTTCGCCTTTTTTGCCAAGGAATTCTGCTTTTGTCTGAAGGCATTTTTCGGTTTCTGCTTTTTCAAGAATGCCTTCAAGCTCTAGAAGAAGCTTTTTTATTTTGGAATATTTTTTGTCGAGGGTTACTGCGTCTTCTAAAATATCTTTTGAGGTGATTCCGGCTGCTTTGAGTGCGGCAGCAGCACCGGCGGTGACTGTTATCTGACGCGTTATGGCAGGCATGATAAGTGTTTTGGCCATATTGATGGCGGTTTTATATTCAATTTCTTTTGTTTTTATATAGGCTTCAAGTCTTATTTCAACTCTTGAATGCATTTCTTTTTCAGTCAGGATTTTGAAATCCTGCATCAGTTTAATTGCGTCTTTGTCTCTTAGTGCATTCATTGCTTCGGGAGTATTTTTTGCATTTGGAAGCCCTCGTTTTTTTGCTTCTTTATGCCACTCGGTTGAATATCCATTTCCCTCAAATCTGACTCGTTTAGTTTCCTTGAAAACTTCTTTTAATACGTTAAGAGCAGCTTCTTTGATGTCTTTTGATTTTGCTTTTTCAAGGCGCTTTCCGATTGTCTCGTAGCCATAAGCACAGATAAGATTGAGGATAGTAGCAGCTTCAGATGGATTGTGCGATGAACCTACTGCTCTTAATTCGAACTTGTTGCCTGTGAAAGCGATTGGAGATGTTCGGTTTCGGTCAGAAGAATCTTTGGCAATTTTTGGAAGGTTTCTAACTTCCATGTTTATGCTAGCCATAGCTTTTTCTGTTACTTTTCCAAGTTGTTCAATTTCATCGATTAATTTGGTGAGATATTCGCCCAGATAAATTGACATTATTGCTGGTGGTGCTTCGTTAGCGCCAAGACGGTGATCATTCCCAGCATCAGCAACGCTCGCTCGCAGCAGGCCCCCAAATTTATCAACGCCAAGTAGAATTGCGCCGAGAGTAAGCAAAAAGTTTATATTTTTTAGTGGTGATGCTGAAGGCTCAAGGTAGTTGGCTCCAGTGTTGTCTCCTATGGACCAGTTGAGATGTTTTCCTGAACCATTAACCCCCGCATAAGGTTTTTCGTGAGTTAATACAACCAGATCGTGCTTGATTCCAACCTGAGACATAATATCCATAATCTGAAGGTTGTGATCAATTGCAAGATTTGCTTCTTCAAACAGCGGTGCAAGTTCAAACTGATTAGGTGAAACTTCATTGTGACGGGTCTTAGCAGGGATTCCTCTTCTGTAAAGCTCGTGATCGAGATCAGACATGAATCTAATCATTTTTGGATGTATTGCCCCGAAGTAGTGATCTTCCATTTGCTGCCCTTTAGCGGGTGGCGCACCAAATAGTGTTCTATTGCAGATTTTTAGATCGGGTCTTGTATCATATAGGTCTTTGGCAACGACAAAATATTCTTGTTCAGGGCCGCAATTAATAATTGTTTTTTTGGCAAGCCTGTTGCCGAGCATTTTCTGTAGTTTTATTGCAGAGTCGTTTAGGGCCCTCATGGATCTAAGGAAGGGAGTTTTCTGGTCAAGAACATCACCCGTCCATGAGAGAAAAACTGACGGGATTACCAGTGTGCGATGGTTGTCGATCTCAATCAGAAATGCAGGAGAAGTGGGGTCCCATGCGGTATATCCGCGCGCTTCAAAAGTCGATCTGATTCCTCCGGACGGAAATGAAGATGCGTCTGGCTCGCTCTGAATAAGCTGTTTTGCTGAAAATCTTTCAATGATTTCGCCATCGTCTGAGTATGAAATAAAAGAGTCATGCTTTTCAGCCGTTCCGCCTCGCTGTGGCTGAAACCAGTGGGTGAAATGAGTTGCGCCTTTGCCGATGGCCCATTCTTTCATGGCGTGAGCCACTTCTTCAGCTATCTTTTCATCAAGCGATGACCCCTTATCAACCGTATCTATAAGTTTTTTATAGGTTTCATGACTAAGCTTTTCCTGCATTACAGTTTTATTAAAAGTTAGTTCGCCGTAAATTTTTGTTAATTCAGACATTTAATTCTCCCCACTGGCTTTTGTAAAAAATTGATATCATATCTTCTACTTATAAAATAAAATTCTGTCAAGTAGTTGTCGGCAAAATTTATGCAAAAATTGAAAAAATACCTCTTTGATTTTTGTTAAAAAATAAAATAAAGAGGTGAAATGTTTATTTTTTTTGCAAAAGCCTGGTTTTTTGGTGAACAGTTTGTTTGTTAGAAAAGTCTAAGGAAAAAGAACCAGCCCGAGCGATATTTTTTGGTTTGTTTTTCGCTGAGAATGAAAATACCATGGAGGGAAATAAATAAAAAACAGAGGAGTTCCTACTTGCTTTTCATCTATCCAAAGAGAGTGTTCATTTTTTTTCTTTTCCTTTCTCTAAATTTTGTTGTTTCAGGTTTTGCAGCCTCTCCAGATTATTCAAACTGGATGAAAGATTTACCTGGCAGCACACTTTTGCGTGAAATGTCGATTCCCGGGACTCACGATACTGCCAGTAAAAAACCTTTTTTGGGCAACGCCTTTAAAATGTTTGCAGCAGCCATCACCCAACATCAAACTATAAAAGAGCAGCTGGAGGCTGGAATTCGCTGCTTTGATATTCGTGTTGACCTTGAGGGCGACTACTCACAAGTTTGGCTCTATCATGGTGGGGTGCGGATGGAAGGCGATTTTGAAGAAACTGTTCATAAAGCTTGCAAGGAATTTTTATCAAAAGGGAACCATTCGAGTGAAACCATAATAATGATTATCAAGCACGAAGAGGCTGAAGATTTTAGAAAGTCTAACAAAAATCGCCTTAAAGAATTTCTCCAGAAAATTGTTGAAAAAAGTTCCACCTACATAGATGGAAGAAAAAAGCCTCTGAAAGATTTGACCCTTGGCGATGTCCGCAGCAAAATAGTTCTGATCGATCGTTCAAACCTCACTCACATAGGTTACAAATACAATAATGAGTTTCCCAATAAAATGGTGTGCCAGGACCGTTATCAATATCAACATGTTGACATTGGTGTCAAAGATACAATTAAGACTTTTAAGGAAAGGGCTGAGATCTTTAAAAAAGACGACCCGCGCTGGCCTTTAACTTATCTATCTTTTACTGATGAAGAATTGAATGGCCCTGATCCGTTCAATCCTGAGCAGGCAGCAGAGAAAATGAATCCGGCATTCTATCGATACTTGATCGATGAATTCAATGGGGACAGAGTTGGCATCGTTTTCATGGATTTTCCTGACAAGCATTCCAGAACCCGATTGGTAGGAAAGATCATTTCCTATAACTATACTCACCCTTATCTTCTTTCAATAAAAACTGCTGATGAGAGAGATGCGGGCACCGATGCAAATATTAGCGTAACTTTGCACGGCAAAAAGGACGATTTCACAGTAGATCCCAAATTCGGTATAGGCTATGACGCATACGAGCAGAATGCTATTAATTCTAGTTTAGTGCGGACTCCAAAAGATTTAGGCGAAATTAAAGCTGTAACAGTCGGATTTGAAAAAGGTGGCCGAAAAAGCGGTTGGTGCCTGGACTATATAACTGTTGCCGATGCTGCTGATGGATCAAACCCAAAATTGTTTAATTTTAACCATCAGTGGTTCTACAGCGATGGACAAAAAAAGGTCTCAGTATCAAAGCAAGCTCCGGATAAGCTTAAATATGAAATGAGAATAAAAACCAGCAATAAAAAAGACGCTGGTACAGATGCCAATATTACCATTCAGTTAAATGGCATGAAAGGCTCCTATACTTTTGATCCAAAGAAAAAAGGGATTCCAGGAGACGGTTTTGAACAAAATCAAACAGACTATTTAAGCTTTTTCATTGATTCTGATATTGGGCTTCTGCATAACATAACTGTATGGTTTGATGCGCATGGGAAAAAGTCCGGCTGGTGTCTTGAATACATAGATGTTGCAACACCATACAATATCGATGGCGGCTGGAGTCGATTTTTCTTTAATCCTCAAGGCGGTGGGCAATGGTTTTATAGCGCAAATGATAAAAAAGTGGCTTACCCCTCCGGGACAAATGTGCTTGGTTTTCCTCACAATCATTCAGCAACCCCCGGAGAAATAATCGTTCCTTACGGTGAATCCGGCGATGTTCCTCTTTCCTTTGCCTCAGGCGTTGACAATAAAGATGCTTTATCTTTTTGGCGATATTCAAATGGTTTATGGTTCGTTAAAGACATTCTTACAAGACCTTTTGGCAAAAAAGGCGATGTTCCAGTGCGATTTGACAAGGATGGAGACAGCAAAAGTGACTTCTGTATATATCGACCATCCAACGGTTATTGGTATGTAGTTGGAATGGACAGCAATATGGTCACTACGCAATGGGGTCAGCATGGGGACATACCTGTTTCCTTTGACTATGAGGGTGATGGAATAAGTGATTGCTGTGTTTTTCGGCCTTCTAACGGATATTGGTTTGTAAAGGGGCTTGACGGTAGGCCAAAGGCTAATAACCTCTCCTGGGGGCAGAAAGGTGATATCCCTGTTTCCTTTGACTACAACGGTGACGGCAAAAGTGATTATTGTGTTTTTCGTCCTTCTAATGGACACTGGTATTTCATGAACAACTCCAGAAGGCAGTTTCCTCCTATTGATTGGGGGCAAGCTGGTGATATTCCAGTTCCATTTGTAAACTCGCCAAACGGAAAAAGCACTTGCTGTGTTTGGCGCCCTTCTAACGGAACCTGGTATGTAAAGGGGGGGGCAACAGTAAAGCTTGGCTTGAGTGGCGATATTCCAGTGCCAATGGATTACAACGGTGATGGCCGCACTGATTTCTGTATTTGGTGTCCGGTTACCGGCAATTGGCACATAATATTAAATACAGGTCGTTAAACTTTTTCCAGATGAAATAAAGCCGCTGGTAAAATTTCAGATAAGTATTGAGTGATTATAGATCCCCGTCATAGACGGGGATCTTTTTTGTTAGAGTATCTTTGCGAGGGGGATAGGATTATCGATAATACTTTGCCAGGCCGCCTTCGCTTGTTTCTTTGTAAAGAGATGGTAAATCGTGGCCGGTTTGCTTCATTACTTCTACTACCCTGTCAAATGAAACACGATGAGTTCCATCGGAGAAGGTAGAAAAAATGTTGGCGTCAAGTGCTCTGACTGCGGCATAGGCATTTCTTTCTATGCAGGGTATTTGAACCAGGCCGCAAACAGGATCGCATGTCATACCTAGATGATGTTCCAATCCCATTTCAGCTGCATATTCAATCTGAGCAGGGCTACCACCGAACAACTGGTTGGCAGCAGCTGCAGCCATTGCGCAAGCGACTCCAATTTCGCCCTGGCAACCAACCTCAGCACCTGAGATTGAGGCGTTTTTTTTCACTATGTTTCCGATGAGCCCGGCAGTGGCTAGAGCTCGCAGAATTCTGGCATTACTGAATTCTCTGGTTTGTTGAAGGTGGTAAAGCACCGCTGGAACCACTCCGCATGAGCCGCAGGTTGGCGCTGTGACAATCTGTCCACCGCAAGCGTTTTCTTCGCTTACTGCCAATGCGTATGCGAATACAAGGCCACGCGTTCTTAGAGATTGTTGATAACCGCTTGCTTTAACAAAATAGGTTACGGACTTTCGGCGAATTTTTAAGGGGCCTGGAAGCGCTCCCTCTGCTTCGAGTCCTCGTTTTACGGCGTCTTTCATCGTGATCCAGATATCTTCGAGGAAATCCCAAATATCGAGATCTTCACATTGTTTAACGTATTCCCAAAAGCTTGTTCCGTTTTCTTCGCACCAGGAAAGAATTTCAGTCATGGTGTTCATTTCGTAAACATCCCGACTGTCTTCTGGCTCGACTCCAACCAATGTTCCATCTTCCAGAGAAAGTGCGCCACCGCCCACACTAAAAGTTGTCCAGTTGTCTATCTCGTTGTTGTATTCATCCAATGCCTTAAAACCCATTCCATTCGGATGAAATGGCAGGAAGATTTTTGGCTGCCATACAATCTCAACAGGCGCATGGGGTTGCAATACCTTGATTATGGCTGCATCAGTCAGATGGCCCTTTCCTGTAGCGGCAAGACTACCATAGAGGGTTACTTCAAATGATTTGGCCTGAGGATTGCGCTCAAGAAAAATCTCAGCAGCTTTTTTGGGCCCCATCGTGTGGCTGCTAGATGGACCGTTGCCAACCCGAAACAGTTCTTTTAGTGATTTCATAGCTCATAGAAATAACATTTTTTCTATTTAAAAGCCATATCTAAACCAAACATTCAGCTGTGTTTCTTAACTTTTATTAGACTTTTGGTAGACAGAAATATGTTTTGTAGAATTTTTTGTGAATGGGGATTTGTACCAGGTGAAATACCTTTCAGAAAGTTCGAGTCCTGCAAGTTTGGCCATTAAATCAAGTTCGTTTACCCATGCATAGCGAATGACAGTTGGTAAAAACTTTAAGCCGCTTTCGCTCATTATTACTTTGTTTTCGATGCAAATCTGATTTACATAGTCGTGCCTGGCAGGTGCTGATAATACAACTTCATCAGGGGTAACCGAATTAACTGACACATTTTGATTAGCATTTGAAAAGTCTGGAATCATACATTCAAGTATAAGACATCCGCCTGGCTGCAAGTTTTTTGAGATACTTTCCATGCAAGAGAGTTGGTCTTCTGGTGTGAGTAATCCAAAAAATGTGTTAAATCCAGCATAGATCATAGAGAAAGACGGGGTAGCTGGTATTTGAGCAAAACTTCCGGTGGTGACGGGTATTTCTTTCCCCAATTCTTTATCTCTAAGTTTGTTGATCATTTCAGGAGAAATTTCTATTCCGTGAACATCTACGCCCTGCTTTTTTAATTCAATAGCAATTCTTCCGGTGCCAATACCTAATTCGAGAACTGGTCCAGAGCCAGAGCGCTCTATTAAAAAGCTAATCATATGCTCGCTGACAGTTGTATAAATACTGTCATAAACCTCGGCCCATTTATTACCATATTCCTCGGGATTGAAGTTCATTTGTTTCTCCTGGTTTGTTTTATTTATTATAGTAGAAGAGTATCTAAAATGAATAAATAAGGTTGTTTAAAAGTTTTTAGGTATGCCGATTGAATGAATATCGGGAAAACTCTGTTATTAGAATGTTAAGCTTGATGAGAAATCAATAGCCAGGAATTCTTAGAGATGTGTTGAACAAAAATACCGTTAAAAAAGACCAGACCTAAAACAACGTGGTCCGACTATTGTTTTTTTCTAAGACTATTGTTAACCCAAGCTCTGCTCCAAGGTTCTTTGCAAAATGCCCCCATTGCTCTTTTGCTTTTGCATCGAAATGGGCCATTGAAATATTCTTTCGACTATTTTGAGTGTGCTCCAGGATGATTGTTGCGAAAAAAGTTTTATTAAATAGTTTGTCTGCCGGACCAGGTTTGCTTCCTCCTCTTCTTTTGGGGTGACTGATGTACCTTGGTTGATACCAATAGCTGAATGTTCCAATTGGTTGATTAATTTCGATCAAAACATTTTTGTAATTTTGGACGGGCTCTTTAAAAGTTTTTTTCCAAAGACCAGGTATGACTACTGTTTCCCACTCAACCATACCTTTTGCGATTCTTAATTCGAAAGACTGAAAAAGCAGAATTACAGCGGCTAACAAAAATATTAGCATAAAAGTCGAAGCTCCAAGCCAGACAAGTTCTTTGCCCTGCCAGGAATTCGTAATAACGGGAATACTTAAGCATCCTAGCCAGAAAAATAGTAAAATTCCAAAAGCAAAACCCGGTCTAACGGAACCGTTTGTAAAATGTTCTTTTTTGAAAAAAGTAAAATTATCCCTATTGTCGCTATGGTTCATAAAATTTCCCCGTGTCTACACTATTTTACAATTAGCATTATCGGTTTTGAAAAACAATTGTTTTCTTGGGCAGTTACTCTTGAAGAGACCAGCTTTTGCTCAAAAACTTCAAGACAGAGTCGGAAACCTTTTGCCTGTGAGGGCTCTCCGCCGACAAGACCTCTTAATATGGGAATTCCTTTTTGAAATACTTCTTTTGGGGTTTGTTCGTCGCCGTTGCAATAAAAAACTCCTGTCTGGTCAACATATCCATCTGTTACATTGGCAAACTGAGAAATTTTTTCTGTTGCTTGTTCCCATACTTTCCCAGCTACATCCATAAAACCGGTGATCCGAAGTCGTGGCAATTCAACTGGTTCACTCTCAGGAGTGAGCATCTGCTCATACTTTGGATAAGCCTTTTTTCCTCTGTAGGGATGGTTAAAAGCCCAGGCCTCGCCGTCTTCAACTATGTAGCACCATTTTTTTAGTGACAGGTATTCTTCAGAATCTCTAAAAGCTTCAATTCCTTTTCCTTCAACAAAACCGACGTAGGGGAACATCAGTTCTGCAATTGAAGGAATTCTATAGTTTACATTGAGATGTTTTTCTCTTGAATTAATGGCTTTAAGGAAAAAATCGCTCATTCCATCGCTGTCTCTCTGCTTGCAGAGTGCTTCCATGTCTCCTGCAAATTCAGGGGTCACATCAAACATTACGCTTTTCCATTCTTTCCATGTAATTGGTTTTGATTGAAGATACAGGGTTGGTGTTCCTGGTTTTTTATCTGTTTCCCCTTGTCCAATTTTTATAAAGTCCATTCCAAAGGTGTTATACACATGATTTAACTCAAATTTCAAATTGTTATTTTTAGGCTCTTTTTCATCTGATTTAAGCTTTTCCATGAAATCGAAAGCCCACTGTTCGTGGGGTGATTTTTGAGAAGAATTTATTAAATCATGCTTTATTTTTTCAGGAATTAAATCAAAGACTTTTTTTCCGTTGGGATGGCTTTCGTTCGCATCCGCGCCATAATCAAAGAAAACCTTTAGAAGTTCCAGATTGCCATTGCTGGCAACAATCAAAAGTGGTGACCAGCCTGAAAAAGAGCGCCGGGCATTCATATCTGCTCCCCGGTCAAGCAGGTCCTTGCAGCATTCAGGGCAAGTTAAAGCTGCTATGAGCAAAGCAGAATCTCCATCTTGAGAAGTCAGACTGTTTTTTTCTTCTGATTCAATTCGATAGTTAATGTTTGCCCCTCTGGAAATTAAAAATCTTGCTGTTTCAACCTTTTTTTCGCCCAAGGCTTCCATGAGCGGAGTATAGTATATGCCGTTCAGATCGTCTATTGATGCTCCTGCATCTAATAGTGCTTCCAGGCCCTGGATAAATCCATGACGAGCAGCTAAGTGAATAGCTTTTCTTCCCCATATCTTCCAGTCAAGGAAGCCAGGCTGCTCGATAAGGCTTTTTAATAGGTCCAGGTCATGATTTTTTAGACAATTTTCTATGCTTTTATCGTCCCAACTCATAAATACTCCTGTTCGTTTACGGCAAAATAATATGATTTAAAGAAACTAGTTTCCTCATAATATGCCAGACATACTCCTCCTGGTTCGACCCAAATTGCCCCCTAAATCGTCTCCAAATTTACTTTTGCTTGAATTTGTTTATAACTGCATTTAAATCAGACCGTTTAGCATTAATGCTGTTTCTACAACAAAGGCATCTTTGTAAAAATCAACATACAGAATATTTGCGCCAAACTCACAAGGCGCTAGCTTATACAATTCTTTTGATGCAAAATACGGAAGGCTTACATTTGCTTGTCTGGAGAGCCAGTGCAAATCTCTTTCCTTTAAATCCTTTATTGCCCCAGGGCTTTTTGGAATTTGAGGGCTTAGGGTCCAGGAAAACACAAACAATTTTCCTCCTCTTCTAAACCTTTTTCTTGATTTTTCCTTTTGATCCTTTTTCATCTGTTCAAAAGAATCAGAGTCTGACCATTCGTCGAAAACATTTCGTTCAATATCCCAGGCCACCGGGTAATACTTAGGCTTAAGCGAAGGAGTCTCATTGTTTAGCAGGTCACTACTGGTAAGGATGATTATTTTTGATTTTTTGGGTTTTGGACCCATAATTTTTTCAACTGTATGGTAGGTTACAAGTGGTAATTTTTCGCCAACTTTTGGTGTGTCTGGTCTATATAGATAGCTGCTGAGTCTGCTGTTAATATTCTTTCTCAATTTTAAGTAATCGGTTTCTTTAAAATTGTGGAAGTGAGAAATTGAAAGAATGATCAATTCTGCTCTCTTTTTTTTGTTAACGAATTTTTTTACGTCGTCTAATACAACATTAAAATCATCTCCACGAAGACCATGATGGATATATGCTTTTCCGCCGCTAGCGTGTGGCCTCAGATCAAAATATCTAACTCCGCCAATAAGTTGATTATAAATGCTTTCGTCTTGTGCTTTGGACCATTTCCTGACGTGTTCAACGGAAAATTTTCTAATTACTTTTTTGACCGTATCTAAATCCGCTTCTTTGGTGGTCAAATTGTAAGTAGCGCTGTCATGGGTTCCTGGCAAAACAAGATCAAGAAGCCTCTTGTCCTTAATTTTATCAAAGTTATTTCGTATCCAGTTCGCCTTGTATTTTTTGGATAATTCAGGGATATGCAAAATAGCAAAATGATTTCGGGTTTCTCCTTTGGATGTGTGCGCTTCAACATAGTTGTCATCGCCATGCTGGTCATTTGATACAAAGGTATAGCGGCCATATTTTGGATTTGCCAGCAAATAAAGTTTTTCGTTTTCCAAAAAGGTCAGCTGGAAACGATTTCTTTCCTCGTTTGCATTGTTGTGAGCTTCGACCAGGTGGTCGCTGCCTTTTTTGTCATCGGATACAAACAGGTATTTTTTGTAACTGGGGTTGTATATTTTATAGAGCCTGTCTTTTGTATTAAAAAGCTTCAGCTGAAAAAAGTTCCTGGGCTCAGTTGTGTATCTGTGGGTTCTTACAAGATTGTCCTGTCCTTTAGTCTCATCAGAAACGTAGAGTAATTTCCTGTACACGGGGTTGTAGATTAAAACTTTCTTTGAATCCTTATTTTTCCATCTGGACGATTCTGTGAAAGGAATTGGCATTAGATGAGTTTGCGCGGTAAAGCCTTTCAGAGACAAGAAAACAAAAAGAAAAATTAAACCAACTTTTCTGTGCATCGAATCGCTCTCCTCAAAAGATTGTTTTGCAGTTCATTTTTTTATGTATCTAATCTATTGTAATTTGAACTTGCAGGTCATTTCAATGCTAACACATCTTGGGAATTGTCTAAATAGTTGTGGATTCAACCGGTTTTAACTAAAGCCAGGAACCAGGAAAAAGCCCAAAATTGGCTTCAATCCTGACGGTCACTGATCCTCTTCAAAGATGTCTAAGAGCCGTCTCAAAAAGCCTAAAACGAAAAATTCCTCGTCTTGGACGAGAAATTGATCGGTGCCGGGGACGGGACGAGAGATTAACTCTCGAACTAAAAAGCTATGCAGTTTTTAAGTCCTGCAAAATCTCTTGCCTGACGAAGGGCACAATTATCAGTAATGACTCTTGTGCCATGAATAATTTCATTCCTTGCAAAGTAACTCCAATAAAGATTTAGCATCTTTATCACCTGCTTCAACAGCCTCCGTAAACATTTTTTTTGCTTTTACATGATCCGCAGCGACTCCATCATCGCCTTTCATATAAATCATTCCAAGCAGAGTCTTTGCCCTGGCAAGGCCAGCAGCATTAGCTTTTTGAAGCCAAAATTCGGCCTTTTTAAAATCTTTTGCAACCCCATTGCTTCCACTTTGAAACAAGAATCCCAGCGAGAGCTGAAATTCAGGGTTGTTCTTAGCCGCTTTTTGAAGCAAAACCAAAGCTTTATCTTGATCTTTTTGAACCCCATGCTTTCCTTCAAGAAAAATCATTCCTAAAGATTGCTGAAATTTGGAATTATTTTCAGCCGCTTTTTGAAGCAAAACCAAAGCTTTTTTGGGGTCTTTCTTAACATTCCTCCCTTCCAGAAGAATTGACCCCAATAAATGTTGGGCCTCTGGATCATTTGCCTCAGCTGCCATTTCATAGAGGCTCACCCCTTTCTCGGTATCTTGAGGAATACCTCGACCATAAAAATACATCCCCCCAAGGCTCAACATTGAAGCGGCATTTCCATTTTTTATAGATTTTTCATACCATTTCACTGCAAGTTCGGGATTCTGAGGAAACCCCGCAGCACCAGATGAATAAAGAAACCCCAGAGTGTTCTGAGCTTTATCAAAACCTTTATTCGCAACATTTTCATACAATTTTACAGCTTCATTTACATCTGGTTCAACCACGCCATCATAAGTGCCATACAAATAATATCCGGCAAGTTTTAATTCGGAAGCCAAATCACCATGCTCTACGGCTTTTCTTAACCAATAAAACCCTTTTTCCAAATCCTTTTCAGTCCCAATTCCACATCTGTAACAATTTCCAAGTTGAGCTTCTGCCAAAACATTTCCTTTTTCTGCAGCTAATTTAAGATATTTTATACCTTCCTGAAGGTTGCCTTTTTTTGAGGCTTCGTTCCATTTTTCAAAGAGTTCTTCTGGAGTTTCAGCAAACAACATCAAGCTAAAGCTAAAAAAAATAAATAAAACTAATTTTAAACTTCCAAATTTCATTAATTTCTCCTAATTGCATCTTTCCACTAATACGCTCATCAGGACAAAAAGTAACCAGGTCTTATAGAGCATCAATCGGGGTGGATCGGCCCGTGGATCGCGTGGATCAGGTCGGACTACTAAAAGCATCTTAAACTCAATATAAATGATGAAATAAGAGGGCAAAAATCAAGAAGAAATTGCCTTTCTAAGAGAAAAAAGCATTTTTTTGGAAGGACAATTAAGAAATTACAACGGTTTTCACAGGTCCGCCCCCCGAATTCCCCGAATTGCCCCCCGAATTTAATAGCACCGATTTCTTCTGGCGAAGGAAACTTGTAAATCGGTTTCGGATTGCCCTTTTTTATGTTCCAAAATAGTGAACAATGCCATTTGAAAGAATTATTTATTGCGCACCAACAGTATTTGCATATTTTCTCGCTTGTTCTTTGGCCACAAGAGGGTGAGGACTTGCTTTTTTGGCCTCAAGCACACATAATGGCTTATTATTGCTATCAACTAATAGAAAATCTAATGAACCGCCCTTGGTCTTTTCATAGTCATTGCCCCATGCGTCAATTTCAGTCTGGGTAATCTTTACATGGTTTTCAAGAAGGATGTTTGCTTTCCCCTCAATGTTATCAAAAAACCGCCAACCAGCTCAGAATCATTATATGCAAAGGGAGCCACTTTGTTAATTGTCTGTTGGACTGCCGCGCCCATATGCATCATTATCATCTTATCAGGCAAAGACCTCTAGGCAGATTTATTTGAAATTTGACTTAAAGTTGTGGCGGGTATATATTATTAGTGAACTACTGAAAGCGCGCATGCGTTGTAGGTGGTGATAAAAAACACGGCTCGGCCTGAGTCGTGTTTTTTTACTTTGGGTGCCAAACAATGCCATATGGATCGCTTGGCGCTGCCTGTAGATTGAAACATGGTTTCAATCGTTCCATCCAGTCTTCAACCTTCTCTGCATCAACCTTTGGTGGCAATCTATTCGGGAGTTTTCCCGAGGCTGTTTTAAGAATAGAGTAAAGATAAACCACGTAAGAAACCAGGTCGGAAAGTTGAATATAATATGATTCTTTTGAATCCTTTGGCAAAGGATCTTCTATCAAAGCAGAGATTTCTTTCCGGTATGAAGCTGGTCCGTATTTCGAAGGAATGAAATTAATTCGCTGAATCCTTCTGGATGTGAGCCTCATTTTACCTACACGACCAGGATCGGTGATAATTAGAAATTTGTTATCTGGATTTCTCAAAGGGTCTAAGTCATTTTCAATGCGCTGGATTGAGTATTTAAAAGCAGTATCTAACACCGGGTAATCTTGTTTTCTGATTCTAGGTTTCACGATGACAGTGTTAACTATTCGGAGATTAAGCTGAGCAATGAAATCGCAAAATTTATCCATTACCTCTAACCTTTTCTCATCAGACAAATTGAGCTTGGCATAAGGATTCTTATTCATTACGAATTGCTTTGTATGCATTTCAGTTTTTACCGGAAAACCAAAATCGTCTTTCAATAATCGGCGCAATTGATGAAGAGCGTCATAACCATTTTTCCAATGCAAGTAATGAAAATAGCAGGATGTTAGAACAAAAATAGGTGAAGAAAATTTTGGATAACCATCATCACCAGCTTCGTCATAATATGCAAGATACATTCTTTTCTCCCAAAAGCATTTTTTGAAACAATATTATCAGCTTGTAATTACCTGAATCAACCCTGAGAGCTTTTTGAAAACATGGCGTATAAAGCAAATAAACTTCAATTTGCAATTTGGGGCCAATTTGGGTCGGACCAGAGCAATCACTTGTAAGCACTGGAAAATTTGCAAAAAAACGGGTAGTTTTTAGTCTTAGAGATATGTTTTTGATTTGAAAATGAGACTTTTAAGAGGATAAAAAAATGCCACGAGCAAATAGATTCTTTTTGCCAAACAAAGTTTGGCATATTACTCATCGGTGCCATAAAAGGGAGTTTTTGCTACAGTTTTCTAGAGATCGTAGAAGCTATATAAAATGGCTTTTTGAGGCAAAGAAGCGTTTTAAGCTGCGAATATTAAACTTCTGTGTTACCTCCAACCATATTCACCTATTGTTATGGGATTCGGGGAAATCAAATATACCTGCTGCAATTCAGTTAATTGCAAGCAGAGTTGCTCAAGAATATAATCAAAGAAAAAATAGAAACGGGGCGTTCTGGGAAGACAGATATCATGCAACTGCAATTGATTCTGGTGTATATTTGTTTCGATGTATGCTTTATATTGATTTGAATATGGTTAGAGCTGGAAAGGTTAAACATCCAAAAGAATGGGGGACTTCCGCTTTTCAAGAACTTCTGCATCAAAAATCTCGCTATCAGATGATTGACCATGATAAAATTCTTGAATTACTCAACTTTAGAAGCTTCTGTGAATTCAAAATTACCTATGAAGACTGTCTAGATAAACAGCTTAGGCTGGGCAAACTCACTAGTGATGCAACCTGGTCTAAAAGTATTGCAGTCGGAAGCAGAGCTTTCGTTGAATCCTTTAAAGATCAATTAGGAACTCCTGCCATAAAACGGAAAATAGCCAAATCGGACAATGCATTTTTTCTATCTGAAGAAAGCAAACCTTACAATGGCATTTTTAACCCCAATATCGAGTTTCTAAGAGGAAATAACAGCCACATTTGGCAGTGATTACTTTTGTTGAAGCTAATTTCCGTGGGTCCGACCCGAAAGTGAAGTGCCGAAAGTGGGAAAGTGACGAAAGTTCGGACCCGAAAGTTCGACGAAAGTTACCGAAAGTGGATTTTGCAGTATTTTACAAATTCAGGTTGAAATATAATTATTTCGATTGAGTAAGGGTTAAAGGAGCATAGATATGGGAAGTAATGCAGGAGTTTATTTCGAAATCCCTGTTCAGGATATGAAAAGGGCAGTTTCCTTCTACGAAAATGTATTTGATATCGAACTGGAATTGATGATTATCGATGGTAACGATATGGCATTATTTCCTTTCGACAAAAACTCTTCTGGTATAACAGGTGCGCTGGCGAAGGGTGACAGTTACATTCCGGGAAAGCAAGGCGCACGGATTTATTTCTTTACTAACGACATTGATTCAACCATGGTGAAAGTCATTTCAGCTGGTGGCCTGGAGCTTTATCCAAAAACTTCTGTTGCTAATTGGGGGTGGGTCGCAGAATTTCAGGATTCTGAAGGAAATTGCATTGCGCTTCACCAGAAAAGTGCTTAGCTAATTTTTGCATCGTCTTTCGCACGCCATTGTAACTTTTGAAATAATCTTCTTCTAGGAAATTGCCGTTTTCCATACTCTTTTTATCAAGCACATAATTCTTAATGGCAAATTTCTGCAAAGCCCGAGTGGCCCATTGTCGAAATTAACTTTTGTGACAGCCATATGGACTCTTTCTCGTATCTCGCTTCAATGCTTTGTTCGCGTCTGGCCGGTAAAATTAGAGATTCTGCTGGCTGTTGCGAATCTACGGACTGTTTTTCATATCAGAGTCGCCGTAAAAACTTCTCAGGATTTGTTTTTTATTCCAACCGACAATACTATGCTTAATCCCCGGATGAGGAAAATTCAATTCCTTGCATATTGGCAGTGAAATTCTCTTAATTAATATAGCCACAGCTCAACATCTGGTTTCTTGGAGATAAAAATAGATACGGCGTTTCTTTTTTGGGGAGACAATTTTAATGGAAGATTTTTGAAAAAGAAGTTTGGAACTCCCAATTTATTCTGAACTTCTTTTGGGACTGGTTTCTCGCCGAATTTCTTATTTATCCATAATAGCTTAGGTAGATTGGAAACCAGCTCAAAACTTGCTTCTAGCAATAAATATTCTCCTAACAAACTAAAGGAATCATTTATTTGTAACTCAGTTAAAACTTGATTGTTGAAAGGATGAAGTTTTTTCTCACGAGTTTTTTTTGTCCAAAGTTCCACTTCAGTATTAAGCTTTGCATAATCTTGCTCTGTAAATTTTTCTGGTAGTTCAAGGAAGGAATTGTAGAATTTTTCAATTTCTTCAGATGGTTTTCCTATAAGCTTCTCTGAAAGGAAATATCCAAGGTTTCCCATCTTCTTTTTCTGATGGAGCTCAACCTTTGACAAATAAACCATTTCGCCCTTGACAACATCTTTCCAGGAAATTGAGACCGCATTAATTTGTTTCAACGTTTCAATTATTTTTTTCATTTCTGCGAAGGGAATTTTTTTTTGATAAAAAGCATTGGAAATAGATCGAAGGACGCTGGAACAGCTGAATGCAAAGGTTTTATAATCTTGAACCCTGGTATGATTTTGAGAGCCTCTCATAAGAATTTGGCACAAAACAATTGTGGCAAGAGAAATCCTGGAACCGAACTTAAAATTACCCAACTCAATAGCTTTAGCGCCAAGTATTGTGAAAAACTGAATCTGATCATGCACAGAATAATATTCATAGGTTTTATTAAGAAGACAATCTTTTGATGCCAAAGCTGCTAGATTAGATTTATTTGGCTCTAATGCTGTACAAAAGGATTCTAAAAATTCAGATTCACTTTTTAAAATTGCAGCAAGCTTGGTATTTAGACCATTTAGTTTTGGGCTAGATTCGCCAGGTTCCCATACCAATCGGAACCAGGCAAAATACTGCATTGCATCTTGAAATTCCGCAATTTTCGGATAAACAGCCTCTAATAGAGGGTTAATTTTTTGGTCAAAAGACGTGTCTTCTTTATAATTGAAAAGTGCGCTGGAATAAAGAGTTGGAATCCAAAGCTTGGTGCAGTAACTTTTTAAAAATAAAACTCCTGCAAATCCGGCACCAATCAAAAAGAAACAGACTGTTACTATCAAAATACTTTTTTTCATTAATTTGTCCTAATAGCATTTTTCCAATGATACGCACATCAGGAAAAAAAGTAACCAGGTCTTATAGAGCAGCAATCGGGGTGGATCGGCCCGTGGATCGCGTGGATCCGGACTACTAAAAGCATCTTAAACTCAATATAAATGATGAAATAAGAGGGCGAAAATCAAGAAGAAATTGCCTTTCTAAGAGAAAAAATAGAAAACAAAATTTATACAATTCGCGGGCATAGGGTTATGATCGACTCTGATCTCGCAGTCTTGTATGAAGTTGAAACAAAACGGCTAAATGAACAGGTTAAGCGAAATTCAGAGCGTTTCCCAGCTAGTTTTATGTTTCAATTAACCTTGGAAGAAGAAGAGGTTTTGAGGTCGCAGATTGCGACCTCAAAATTTTCTACAGAAAATCGCGGTGGTAGAAGGTATGCTATAAATGCTTTTACCGAGCATGGCATTCTGATGCTCGCCAATGTTCTAAGAAGCAAGCGGGCAATAGCGGTAAGCATTCAGATCATAGAGGAGTTTCTCAGGCTAAGGCAATTAGCATCAATCAATGTTGAAATTGCCAGCAAAATTAAAGAACTTGAAAAGTCTGTCAGAGAAAATCGCAGCGATATCAAGCTGATTTTTAATGCCATTAACACTATGCTAAAGCCAGGAACCAGGAAAAAACCCAAAATTGGCTTCAATCCTGACGGTCACTGATCTTTTTCAAAGAGGTCGAAGAGCCGTCTCAAAAAGCCTAAAACGAAAAATTCCTCGTCTTGGACGAGAAATTGATCGGTGCCGGGGACCCATGCCAAGCTATTTTCTCGTTCAAAAAACTATTCTAAAGTCAACCCCATCTCCGTGAGAAAAATTGAAGGGCCATAGGTGAATCTTCTTCCATACTGATTTTCATAGTAACCAGACCAAAGTAAATGTATGTCAGATTTTGCCCTGCTTATTGCAACGTGAAACAACCTTCGACGTTCATGAATATCTTGGAGGGTTGAATTATATGTCCTTGGAAAAAAGCCTTGATCAAGAAAAGGAATAATAACTGTTCTATATTCCAATCCCTTTGATGAATGAATTGTGCTTAAATTCAAATATTCCTTATCCCCACCCATTTTTCCAAACTCTTCTAGGGTAAATGATGAAAGCGCACCTTTCTTACTTACACTTTCCAGAAAAATCTCAAATTCCTTTAAATCATCCTCTATTTCAAAATTACTTTCCAGATCATTAAATGCTTCACTCTGGCGAAAAAGCGATAGCCACTCACCTAAGAAAAATTTCTGCTTTCTTCCCTGAAACAAAAAGTTGCAAATTTTCTGATTCAATACATTTTCACTATCTTCACGCCAATTATTACACAGCTTTTGCCAATCATTAAAAATTTGATTTAAACCTAAACCACAAGAATTTTCATCACCCGTAGACCACTTTGCGCACATTTCCAGAAAGTCAGTTATTCTCGTTCTTGTATACCAACCTTCCTTATCAAATCTACAAAATTTATGACCAACTTTTTGCGCAACTTCAGCCAGTCTATTCCCTTGGTATTTGTCTTGATACAAAACGCCTATTTCACCTAGGAATGTCCCCTTAGCCAAAAGGTTTGGTATTATTGATGTAAATATTCGTTCAGTCTGTTCAGAGTGACCTTTCGGACATTGATGCACATTACACCTTTCAGCAAAAGCTCGAAGGTCAAGCTTATTATCTTGATCTTCGCGCACAATCTCCAATCCATTTGAGGGTTTCACAGACTTAGAGTTCCATCTATACGATTTTCTTAAGCGAATCGCTGTGACATTTTCTCTATTGGCCAATTCTTCCAACAATATCGGATTACTTCCATTGAACGCATAGATTGATTGATGTGGGTCCCCTGCTGCAAAAAGCGTGATATTCTCTTCAAAACATAACTCTTTAACTAAGCCATGAAGAGCCACACCAAGATCTTGATATTCATCAACAAAAAGAGCAGGAAACTTTGCTTTTAGTATTTTTCTTACCCAATTATGTTTTTTTACAAGCTGAAGAGAGATTAGAACAATCGAATCGTAATCAATTAAACCTTGAGCCTCGATTCTTTTCTCATACTCTTCAATTATTGGGCGTTCAAGAACATTGTTATGCCAATCTTTCGTTTCTCTTAAAATATTGATTCTTCTAAAAAGTTGAATTTCTTTCCATTTAATATCCTCTCTAAAAGGGAAAATTGATTCGATACTTTCAAGTCCAATTTTATCAATTACAGATTTAGGGGGTATCCTGAATTCATATGGATTTTTGCTTGTGACTAATTCGTAAAATGGTCGGAAAATTTCTTGAAAACAGAATGAATGGACTGTACCAATAAAGCAAGACCTAAGAGCAATTGGCGAGATGAGAGAAATTCTATTTCTTAGCTCTTTTACGCATTGATTGCTGTATGTCAAACAAGCAATTTTTCTTCCTGGAGAAACAGTTTCTGACATAACAGCGAGCTTAGTTATCATGACTTGAGTTTTACCGGTTCCTGGACCTGCTAAAAGAACGCAATTACCTGTATGTTCTAGAGCTTTTCTCTGTTCAAGGTTGTCTTTTAACTCAGAGATTGCAAGGGACAATCGTTTTTTCATCTGACTTTTTCAACCAGAAAATTGATCGCCTTAACAATGTATTCGGGCCTTGTAATATCCGTTATAGGCTCATTTTCAATATACCAAGCTAATCTTTGCGCAAACCGACCTTTACCAACATATTCAATATCGCTTAAGAAACGCTTTGGTTCTTTCAATTTTGGGACAATCCCACCTTCATATCTTGCCGCAATCTGAGAAAACCTTTTCTTTGCCACCTTAACAGGACACAAATCTTGCATTACTCTGTTCATTAATGGGATAAATCCGGCATAGTACAATTCAATTTCCAGAGTACTGGAATTCATAAAAATCCCAAAAGCTTCACTATACGTTTTTTTAGCCACTACACCTTCTTTAAGCCTCTTTGAGAGAATTGAATTTTGAATCAAATTTCTGACTCTTTTATCCCCAAGGTTCTTCCGGCTATTTAAGATCATTTTCTGTGGATCCAAGTCTGTTAAAACTGCAAAAGGAAAATCCAAGCTTAATGGGCCAAAGTATTTCACATACGGTTCAAAATTTGTTCCCGAGATTGAACACACGGAAATTCCTAAGGCATCCAAATTATATCCAGCTTTCTTCGCTAAAGCAGGAATCAAAATTTTCTCTGCATCGCCTTCAACAAACAGAATTGCTTTAGAAAATAACGCTTCTGCTCTTGTAACATCTAAATATCTTTCAATATCATCAGCCTCAGATTCTGTTAGGGGAATGTTTGCCGAGGATTTGGCGACAGTTTCACCATTGATAGATTTTTTGAGCAAAACAATAGAATTTAAAGGCGTGGAACTTGCAATACTAGGAGAATGAGAGGTCAAAATGAAGTTTTTTCGACTTGCTTCGGAACTTACGGTTTGAGCTTCGTTCTTCTTCCTAAGCAAACTACCAAAAACCGTTCTTTGGAGATGTGGATGAAGATGCGCTTCAGGTTCTTCAATGGCAAAAAAGGTATGAAGTCGTGGCTTCTCTGGGCTTGAGGGTAGCTCAAGCTCCAAGGACTTTAGAACCAAATATAGAACATTTGAACTTCCAAGACTTGCTTCATCTATACCTCTACGGCCATCGTCGAAGTGTATATTAAGGTTTCTTAGGAGCTTTTCAGGGGTAGTTGGCAAGAAACCTAGGTTAGTTGTGTAAGCCTGTAATTTCCCAGCTGTATCCAAAAACCGTTTGTTTATTCTATCAGTAAGAGCTTTTAGCTGAGGTAAATCCGCAACCTGATTTGTGGCATCAAATACCTCTTCGGCGACTCTTGCAAGCTCCTTAGGATTGACACCTTCGCTAGCTTCTTCTATCAAAGGTTTCAAAGGTGACTTCGCCCATCTATCCAAATCAGCTTCTGTATCTCTTAGCGCTGGCAATAGCTCCATTGGGACCATTTTTCTTAACGAATATTTAATCTGGTTTTCACGATTTGCCCCACCCCATATTTCGAAGTCATAATTCTGTAGGGCCGGTTTTTGCGAGTTCCATCTATCCCCTGGGTAAAATTCATAATTAATCTGAGCGACTATAGGATCAGTTTTTACAAGATATCTACTTAATGCTGCCAATAACCCTTCATCGTCTTCAAAATCTTGCAATTCAGCCATTATCGAGATTTTTTTCATATTTTGAATTGGCGATTCAATTCCATCAAAAAAATCAGTTTCTTTCAAATAACGTTTTGAATCAGGAAGACTTGGATCAAACAAAATACGCAAGGCATGGAGGAAGTTGGATTTTCCAACTTGATTTTCCCCTAGTATCAAAACAGAATCGCTTAAATCAACATCTAGTTTCAGAAAGTTTCTAAAATTTCTAATTTGCACCCGAGAAATTTTCATCAAAAGGATCCTCATTAACAAGCTTAGCAAGTTATGTTTCATTATATTCAAACCACAAGTCTGAGGCAATGTTTTATTTGGTGGATCGGGTCGGACCAACCTATCTTTTTTTTGCCAGCCTTAAGATCATTTTTTCCAGACATAAAATGTAAAACGCTGGCTATTAATACTTGAGTTTGCTACCAAATCATTTAATTTGATATAGTATTTGGATTGGAGAACGTTCGTTTTAGGTAAATTTTTCAAAATGCTGATAAGAAAAAGAAGAGGATACGTATTATGACTATTGAAAGTTACACCATCGTTCCAAAAGTTGATGAAACTCAAGAGTTTATTGAAATTGCAAATGATTTTTCAAATCCATTAGATCTTGTAAGAGAAGCGATAAGCAATGCCTACGATGCTAAGGCGACTCAGATCAAAATTAAGTTTGAGGTCTTACAAGATTATGGCGAATCTGTTCTAACAATATCTCTTGAAGACAATGGGTCTGGAATGGATAAAAACGGGCTCCAGTCTTTCTTTGACTTAGGAAACTCTCTTAGACGAGGTGATTCGGAAACAATTGGTGAGAAGGGACATGGGACAAAGGTTTACTTTAACAGTAAAAAAATAGAAGTTACTACATGGAAAAATGGAATAGAATACAAAGCCTGTATGAATGAGCCTTTCAAGAACCTATTCGATAGAAAAATTCCATGCGTGGATGTGGTTGAATCTAAATGCGAAACCAACTCATCAGGCACAAAAATCAAAATTACTGGCTACAATAATAATCGCAGAGAAAAATTCACGCATGAAATCTTAAGAGACTACATTATTTGGTTTACTAAACACGGTTCAGTAGAAAAAGCCATTTGTCCAGAAAAATATAATACTTCACTGCATTTACAAGGTCTTGGCAGAGAAAACTATGAAAAAATAGAATGGGGACATTTTTTTCCCAAAAATAGCAAAGATATAAATAAGCTTTTAGACACTTATTTAACAAGTGCACCTAATTACTATTCAAAAAAAATAATTAAATCAGGCTCCCTTAAAAACTATCCTGAGATACATTACGATGCTATCTTTTGTATAGAAGGCACAAAAATAAAATATGAATATAACGATATGATTAGAAGAAGAGGTTATAGTGCGCCTAGAGGAGCATACACAATTCAAGAGCGCTATGGTCTTTGGCTAACCAAAGACTTTATTCCAATCCAAAGGAAAAATGAGTGGATTACATACAAGGGATCTGAATATACCAAATTTCATGCCTTTTTCAATTGCCAAGCACTTAGGCTTACAGCTAACAGAGGCTCCGTTGAAAATACGCCGTCTGAAATCTTGCAAGATATTCAAGATGAAATACGAAAGATTTATAATGAAATTGTTCAAAGTGATGATTGGGCAGCTGTGGAATGGCTGGAAGATGAAGCAAGTGCTCATCAAACAACAGAAAGAGAAAAAAAGAATTTTGAATGGAGATTAAAAAAAGTAAATCGCTCCAATGTTGCAAAATATAAAGACCTTACACTTGTTGAGCCTGAAAGAGAAAGTGGTGTATTCTCAATTTTTCTTCTACTATCAACTCTCGAATTGGATCTATTCCCATTCCAGATCATTGATTATGATACCCATGATGGAATTGATGTAATTGCTAAAGGTGACAAAAAAACGCCAATAGCAAGTGCAAAGCTATATTATGTTGAATTTAAAAGAATGCTAGAAAAAGGTTTTAATCATTCATTTGAAAATTTACATAGCATTGTTTGTTGGGAAACAGCCATTAAGCACGATGATATTCTAGAAGATATCAATAAAGAAGAAAGAAAAATGCAAATTTTATCCCCACAAAGTGAAAATGACTACACCCACTATTATCTTGATAATCCAAGGAAAGCCCATAAAATTGAGGTTTTTGTTCTAAAACAATACCTAAAGGAAAAGCTAAAAATTGAATTTGCTCCTAGAACCAAAGACGCGGTAATTTAAATTAGCTCACTCTTTGGTTGTCTAGTCATAAGCGATAGGACAACCGAAGGGGATTTTCACTTAAATTAAGGAGAAAATGAAAATACCGGATAATTAACAGTATCTATTTTCATAAAGTCCGTCCTTTGTTTGAATGCGGAAAATACATACATTGACACATAAAAGAAAAATCTTGTAGTTTTGCAGTGGTATTTTAAACAAAAAACACAGTAGAGAAATCTTTAGAGCCCCTAAAAATGCAGAATCAGAAATACACAATAACAATCAATGGTCAATTAGAGTTAAATGGTCCAGGTTATTTTTCCATGTTAAAATCTATAGCAGAAATTGAAAGAACAAAAAACGTAAGCCAAGTTAGCATCGACTTTAAAAAACTTTCGTTTATTAGGCCCGAGGGGCTATCAATTCTTGCAAATATTGTCCAATGGTTACGGTTTCGAGGCTATCAAATAGAATTTTTAAACGTTACCCCAACTGAAAGGAAATGGTGTCCGATTAGATATTTGAAGGACTGTAATTTCTTTTCAGAATTTTCTGATATACCTGGCTCAGTTGAAAAAGGTAATCTTAGGGAGACTACTTTTCCTTTTCAACTAGTAAAATATACTACTAGTAGTTCTTGGGAAGACAGCCTGACCAACTGGTTATCAAAAGAGGCAAACAAAACAAAAGATTCTTTATTTCCCATTTCCTTATCAACACAGGAAATTTTCAACAACATTGGAGATCACTCTGCTACTGAGATAGGGTGTGCTTTTGCTCAATTTTTTCCAAAAGAAGGAAAAATTAAAATCGCCGTTTCAGATTTTGGCTTGGGAATTCCAACTGTTCTTAGAGCACACGGCCTTTTATTAAGCTCTGATGAATTATCAATTTTAAAAGCTGTTGAAAAAGGTTTTACAACTCAAAGCCAAGAAAACAATAAAGGATTAGGCTTAGAAAACATAGTCGGCTGCATTGTGGACAAAGGGTTTGGAGAAATTACGATCGTTTCAGAAATGGGAAATGTTAGATTCTTCTATTCAAATCAAACCCAATCGAGAAATTCACAATGTTCTAATAATCCTTTCAGATATCCTGGCTCATTATTTATAATTGAGCTATATGTTAATAATATTCCAGATGAAGAATCTGAAATTCAGGAAGAAATGACATGGTAATAAAGGTATATGAAAAGGTTGAGCACTGCTCCACCAATGAAGATGGAAAAATAATCTTAGATTTGTTGCAAAAAGTTTTAAGGGAAGAAAAAAGTAAAAAGATTAAGCTTTCCTTCGAAAAAATCTCACATACCACTTCCTCCTTTCTAAATGTCGCTTTTGGAGGTCTCTTAGAAAATTTCAGTTTAAATGAAATCAAAGACAGGTTGATAATTGCAAATGCCAAGCACCACATTGGCGAATGCATTAAAGATACTCTTTTAACCCTCAATAAAAGCAGAAGAAAACTTTCAATGCGTGTTTCAGGTTCCCTTGTCAAGCACCTCGGCCTTCAAATGTATTCTGGTGCAGTTCCAGCTCTTGCTGAACTTGTTTCAAATGCTTGGGATGCTATGGCTACAAAAGTACACATTTCTATTCCCCTAGATAAGTCAATAAAACAAATAGAAGAAATTTCTGTTTCTGATAACGGACACGGAATGACTTGGGAAGATTGCCAAGAAAAATACCTTGATATTGGCCGTGATCGAAGGAAGCTCGATGGAGATTATTCTGAAGATTTTCTTTCAATCCCTAGAAGAAAACTCATGTCAAGGAAGGGAATAGGAAAATTGGCTGGTTTTGGAATTGCTGACCAGGTTGAAGTCAGAACAATCAGAAATGGGGAAATAACCCATTTTTCTATGAGTTTTAATGACATGGAAAGTGTTACTAAAAGCTTAAATGAATATTCTCCTAAACCTTTAGAAGATGATGGAAAAAAAACATCTGAACCATCAGGTACAACCATAAAACTTAAATACTTGAAACTAAAACGGGCTATTAGCTCAAAAACTTTCTTTAATAGTTTTATGAGAAGGTTTGCAATTTTAGAAGATCCAAATTTTGAGGTAAAAATCAATAAAACCTCAGTTGATAAAAAGGAATTAGACTTTCAATTTAGATTTCCTCAAGATCAAATTTGGGGAGTTGAAAATTTAGGTGATTACGGCGAAATAGAATATTGGTTTGGAAGCACCAAAAATCCAATTAAAGATGAAGGCGCAAAGGGAGTTGTAGTATTTTGTAGAGGCAAACTGGCCCAACTCCCATGGTTTTTTGACATTCCCACATCTGGTAACCAAGCATACGGACTTTCTTATTTAACCGGTGAAATTAAGGCTGATTTCATAGATGAAGAAAAAGACCTTATCTCAACAGATAGAGGTAGTATTCTATGGGATGAAACACCGGCAAGCGAACTAAAAGATTGGGCCCAGAATAAAATTAAAAGTATTCTAAAAATATGGGTAGAAGAAAGAACTAAGAAAAAAAAAGAAAGACCTATTTTACAAAAATATCTTGGCAAGGCTGCAACTTTACCCAACAGACAAAAGGGATTATATGAAACCTTTGTTAAAACATTGGTTAACATCCCTCAATTAGACAAAGATGAAGAAATTTTAGATGAACTCGTAAAGTACGGGTATAACGCTCTAACAAACCAAGGATTTTTCGACTTTGTAAAAGAGTTAAATCAATCAGGGGAAAAACTTTTTTCGGAGATTTCTGAATTAATGAAAGAGTGGAGTGTCATCGAGGTAATTTCTGCCGCTCAAATTGTCAAGGGGCGCGTTGAAGTCATCAATCTATTTGAGAAACTTCTTGATGAAGGGGCTAAAGAAGTTCCTGATTTACACAATTTACTAAGAAATCATCCATGGTTAATTGATCCTACATGGGACAAAATGGCAGATGAAATTACGCTTGAAAAATTGATTAAAGAAAAGTTTAGAGGGGACTTGAAAACCCCTGAATTGGCTAAAGACAGAATTGATTTTATTTGTAAGGGTGATGGCGGAAGATTAATCGTCATTGAAATAAAAAAAGGCAACTATCGCTGCACAAACACTTCCGAAATAGAGCAATTAAAAAGGTATGTGGATTTTCTCAGAGATCATGAGGACCAAAATCATGACCCTAATAGATCAGGGAGAGAAGTAAAAGGGTATTTGATTGCAAAAGAATTTTCTACAACCCTAAATAGAGAGATTGAAAGAATCGCTAAAGATGGAATGTTTGTAAGAAGGTGGTCAGACTTGCTAAGGAAGGCTAAAGAAGCACATAGAGAATATTTTGCTTTAATGAAAAAGAAACTGCCCGGCGACCCAAGAATTCAGGATTTGGACAAAATTTAACTTTGCATTCTACTTTGAAAATAGAATACAATTTAAGTTACCATTTACAAAATGAACTAATTGAAATTTTTAATGGTTTAACTGGGGATGCTCTTGCAATAGGCAGTGCAGAGTTTGTTGAAGATTTTAAGCAGAAATCAGGTATAAAAGCAAAGTTTAAAACGTCTGAACAACGAAACGAAAGATTTCATTTAAAAGAGCCGGTTTCTTCTTACAGCGGCGAAAATCAAGAAGAAATTGCCTTTCTAAGAGAAAAAAAATGCATTTTTTTGGAAGGACAATTAGGAAATGACAACGGTTTTCACAGGTCCGGCCCCCGAATGCACCCCCGAATGGCCCGGCAGCTTTTTCAAGCCCTGAAAGTTACAGAAGCTCAAAAAGTAAAGGATTTCAGCTCGTTTTCTTCCTTGTCAAAAATTTGAATGTTTAGGGTGTCATCAGGGTTTAGTTGAGTTCGCATACGGATATTGTTGTCTATATCCTTAAGTAAAAATCCCGCTTTATCACCATTGAGTACATACATACTAACTCTTTCACTTACCTTATCCTTGGCATAAGAATCAATAGTAATTGAAACTGTTCCATCATCTAGAACTACAAATCCACCGTTTTCATCTCCGTTCTTATTGAAAAGAATCAACCCACTAGCTGGACTTCTCCTTTGAAAGGTCTTACCTAACACTCTTACATCAGTGCTTGCAGGGTCCAGATGAATTCTCTCGACACCATTATTATCAATAACAGTTAGTTTTTTTGTTTTAATTTCAATGTGACCAGTAGACAACATAAAGATAAAAACCCCGATTATTACAAAGTTGATAACTGAAATTCCAATACTAATTTTGTCTAACATACAAACGCTCCTTAAATTAGAAATCTCCCCAGTTTTTTACTGCTCTCAAATTTTGTTCTAGAAACAATTCAGAAAAAAACCGATTATAAGTTATCACTTTTTTCAAAAAAATATTATTTCTTTATCCTTAAGGGTTAGTCTTACTAACATGTAAGATCAGACTATTTTTATCAATAAAGATGTCTGATTGATTTAATAGCCCACTAAGCAAAATGAAGTATGAGAAAATAACAAAAAAACCAGGAATAGGCTGCCAGAGCTTTTCCCCGTTGGTGCTTTAAAAATGAATTCCTCGACAAAAAATCTTCACAAACTAAGGCTAAAACGAAAAAAACTTGTTTTACGAGGATTCGTTCGGTGCGGGGGACCCGATTTCTTCCCGGAAACAAAACTTTAAAATTCTTTTTGGCTATAATGTTACTAACCCACATTTAAAAAATGACAGCTGGTAGCTGATATTATAAGATTGGAGTTGGGGAGAATTGGTTTTTGTAATTTCGGTGGTTGTGAGGAATAAAGCAAATGTCGTTGTCGTCGCTGATTGAGGAAATTGCTCGTAAGGCGCGGGTTGAGGATTTTGGGTTGACCCGGGCTGAGTTTAAGGAATTGTTGGAACCGGCTTTTTATGCGAGTCTTGAAAAAGATGAGTCGCGGGAAAGTCGGTTTAGTATCCAGCTTTATAATGACATGCACCTTGAGAATAATGAGATTTCCTCTGACTCGGACTTTTCGTTCTTTCCAGCTGATGAGCCTTATACTTCAAGGCTAATAAAGAAGATTTGTCACTCCATAAATTATGCTCGCTCCAGAATCATAGTAAAAAAAGTTGGAAATGGCTTTAAAATTGCTGGGCTTTACTCGCTGGGTTCCAGATTGGAAAACTTTTTGCAGTTTGCGCATATCGGGACAATGGCACCGCCAGAAGCTCTTACTATTTCATTTAACCGACCTGGGTGTTTTTCTATTCAACAGGGATTGAATTTGATTTTGCGTTTTGAAGGTGGACAGATCCTTGAGCAGCGTGCTCCACATGCTCTTGAGCTGTTTCAGGGTACCTATTTTCCTCACATTTTTAGCCATGAAATTGGACTGGTTTCTAATGAAGAACCATTGAGCGATGAAGACAGACTGCGCTTAAATGAGTTTTTCTGCGACTTTTTTACTTCGCTGGTAATCAACACCATGCGCCAGGGACACGGCGGAACCATCGTGCTTTTGTCGGATTTGTCCAATATAGATGAACGGGTCAGGCGAGGGGTGCAGATTGATCGCAAAAGCGCAGCTGGACTCTTTTGTGAAGCTCTTACCAAAGAAAAAAGCGAATTGATTAATCGCCGCGTTTTTGATTATTCCAAATTCTTAGCTTCACTTACGGGCTATGATGGGGCGGTTGTGCTCAGTATGGGCTTTGATTTGCTCAGCTTTGGAGCGGAAATCATAACTGGCTCCGAAGATTTAAACAATTGCCCGATTGATTTTGATTACTATGCCCACGGAACTCGTCATAGGTCTGCCTTTTCTCTTGCCACACAGGCGCCCGATTCAATTGTAATTGTGGTTTCCCAAGATGGTGATAACAAGATTTTTGTAAACTACAACGGCCAGGTCAGACTCTACAAAAACGTAGAAAAAGAGCGGGCTGATTTGTTGTTCTAGTCTACTTTTCCAAAACTCCTGAAAAATAAGCGTAGCCAGGTTTAAGCAGGGCTAATATTATAAAGCTTTGACCTGCGTGAATGAATGCGCATTGACGCTTCCTGAAAATAAAAAAAGATTAATGTTGACAAAATTAACGCCGACAATTAAATTAACAGTGTTAAATATTAATATTTATGTTAAATAAATAAACGAGGTTAATTTAAAATGAATAAGAAAGAAATTCAGGAACAAAGAATGCGCGGCTACTTCATTGAAGCCACCAAAGAAATTCTCAAAGGCGAAGGAATAGTTTGTGCCAGCGTCAGGAATATCGCAGATCGGGCGGGTTACTCCTACGCGACGCTATACAACTACTTCAAAGATGTAAAGGATTTGATTTTTCTCTGCGTTGAAGATTTTCAGAAAGAATGCGAAGAGCTTGTTAAAAGCGAAACGGCAAAAATTGAGCCGGGAACTGATAAAATCAAAGGAATAATCAAGGCCTACGTTAAGTATTTCATTCAATACCCAGGGATATTCGATCTTTTCTATCTTGAAAAGATAAACAATATCAGCAATAAAAAAGCTAATACTGATCAGATTTATTCATTTCTCGATGCCATCTGCGCAAAAGAGTGGGAATACTGTAAAAAGAACAAAATCTTCAAAGCGGCCGAGATCAATGCAAAAAAAGATATGCTAAGATATACGATTACAGGAATGCTGTTATTCTACCTGAATCGCAGACATCCAGATTCTTATGGGGAATTTATGAAAAATATTGATTCCCAACTGAGTTTGATTTTAGAAAACTGATCTGTATAATAAAAAAGCATTGAAATTACTTCTCAGAAAAGGGTTCTATATGAAAAAGTTGTTCAGAGTTTCGTTGTTGATACTGATGGTTTTGTCCTGGCAATCTGCTCAAGGTGCAGAGCTAAATTGGAAAGCAAACCTGGATTCCATACTGAATAAAGGTTTTGAAAATCTGGCAACTTCAACTGTTAAAGAAATGTCGTTCGACCCAGCTGTGGTCCAAAAGACTGCAGCTGGGGTTCCGAACTGGCAAACCTTGATTAAACATATTCAAAATAGAAGTTTTTCCCAGCCGGAAAAACGTGGCGAATTGTCTCTTTACACCATGACCGGAAGCGATGGAAAAGAGCGTCCCTGGGTTCTTTATGTTCCAGAGAGTTACTGGCACAAAAGATCTACGCCAGCTATGATTGCTTTGCATGGTGGCGTTTCAAGGGTTTCGCTAGCCGAAGATCCTATAGAATGGGCAAGTAATTCGCCATGGTTGGACCTGGCTAAGACTAATGGCTGGTTTGCCATTTTCCCTTACGGACAGGAAGGCGCAACCTGGTGGGATGTAACAGGAATGGAAAACATTCGCCGCCAGCTCCACATCGTTAAAGAAAACTTCAATATTGATGACGACCGGGTTTATATGGCAGGGTTTTCCGATGGCTCTTCTGCTGGCTTCCTGCACGCTATGCTTCGCCCGGACAATTTCGCAGCTATCATTGCTCTGAACGGTCACATGGGCGTAGGAAGCCTCGATGGCGACCTTCCCACCTATGCTCCCAATATGATGAATACGCCTATTTACACGGTTACGACTGACAACGATGGGCTTTATCCCACTAAGGTTATGGGAAAGACTATTGAAATGGCTATTAAGGCCGGGGCTGATATCTTCTATCGCCAGCTTCCGGGGACTCACAGTTTCGATTATGCAAAAACAGAATTGCCAATTATCGCAAAATTTATTGAAAAAAATCCTAGAAATACTGTTCCAGAAAAGATTTTCTGGGAGGTTGGGGAAACCGAATTCGGAAGATGTCGCTGGATCGAAATCCTCGAAGTGCTGCCCACCGAGAAGGCCAGCTGGCACAAGGATCATAATTGTATTCTGATTTCTGACCGGGTAAGTGTTGGGTTTATGCCACGCAAGTCAGATCATGGCGTTAAAGTGGGGCGGGTTCTTGATAAAACCTACGCCGCGCAGATTGGTATTCAGAATAATGATATTATTGTTAAAGCTGGTGGCATGAAAGTCAATAATAATGACGATCTTGAGGCGGCTAAAGCCAGTGTAAAACGTGGCGATCAATTTGATATTTGTGTTGAGCGTGCCTCTGAAACCATTGAACTGAAAGGTCGCTTGCCCGCGCCTGAGCTATACAATCTTTTTAAGCGTGATGTGCCTTCTGCGGCAGTAAAAGTTTTGCAAATCGGGAATCGTGTTGAAATTGAGGGTTCCAGAGTTGGACAGTTAAGGGTTTATGTAAATGAAGATCAGTTCAACCTGAACGAAAAGCTGGTTATCAATTACAATGGCACTGAAGTTTTTAATGAAATGGTAGTGCCTGACAAGGAATTTATTCTGGAAAACTATCTGCAGAACCGGGATAGAAAAATGCTGCCAATTGCAAAAATTGATCTTGATTTAAAGAAAATCAGCAGATAATTAAGGGGTCGATGAAGCCAGCTTTAGAGCGTAACCTTTGTATCCGTTCATGTCACCAAACCTGTTTTGCCCCAGATAATCATCCAGGTTGCTGTTTTCCATGCTTGGCGAGTCATTAACGAAGGTTGCCTGAGTCGGTGAAAGGGACCCTAAAGTCCAGCCAACCGGGGTGTTAACACCAGAAGAATCATCCCATTCCTCGAAAGAACCCATTCCCGGAACCGTAGTAGAGGCAACCAGATTTTTTTGAACTTGCCAGTAAAGCTGGCCTGCACCTGTTCCCCATCTGTAATTAGGGATAGCCGGATCAGAGGGATCGGGATGAATCAATAAATTATTGTTTTCCAGGGCTTTTATATAGTTGTTAACTTTAACAGGGTCTGTCGGGTCAGCATAAAGAGCGTCAAATTCAATAAGGCATGGACTTGAGCCAAGCATGGCTCTTTCAATATCCATTGCGGCTCTAATATGGCCGATTGTGACCGCAAATTCCTGTTCTACTGCGCGCTCTTGAAGGGTGTTATACTCGGGGAGAAGGCGAGTTGCCATTATTCCGGTGATTACAATCAGCACCAGAAGGCCAAGAAACAGGTTTCCTCTTTTGTTAAAAATGCTTCGCATAATTTTTTTCTCCAAGTTAATTATACGGTAAACTTTGAAGCTTAACAATGTACCCTTGTGGTTGAACTGTTCTGACGGCAAGAATGAAGAAAATCTGTCTTTTTTGGGGTTCATTTTACTCTCTAATTAAGGGTGTAACGTAAAAGGACAGGGTTTTTTAATGGCAAATAATTTAGTGAGAAAAAAACGGCTTGCCTTGTTTTAAAGGTTTTGCAGGGAAAAATGAAAATAGAAATACAAAAAAATACTTCCAAATTTGAGTTAAATGGGAAAATTGCCTGGAAAAGTAATTAAAAATTAAATATTTGTGATAAAAAATCCTGAAAATTTAAAAAAAAGTTTAAAAAGTTAAAAAAAACAAAATAAATGCTCAAATTAGTGGTAATTTTTAGGTTTTTAGAAGTGTACATGGACAAATTTAGCGTCTCTTCTTATGATTAAGTATGAGGGAATGATGAAAACTAGGGATTTTTACACGGTTGGTTGGTTATTAATTTTCGTCTTTTTGTTTAATCCGGCGGGTGTTTTTGCTGCATCTAAGGTTTTAACTTCACAGGCGGATTTTGCCGCGGGAAACACCAGTCAGTTAATTGACGCTGATGTTGATGGGAACCCTAAAGACTACCTCAGATTAATTAATACAAACCCGGGAATGGACGGAACTCCTGGGGATAAACTTGCGCCTGGTTCAGGGCGTGTTTTTGCTTTTAAAAGACATATCCCGCTAACTGAAACCCGTGGTCGTGATCGCTTTTTAGAAAAGATTCAACTTAATATTGAACAGATAAGTGGAGCAAAAGAAAACTGGGGAGATTTACGCCTGGTAAACTCTGCCGGAAATTCTGTTCCATTCAGAATTCTAAATTTTGAAACACCAGTTGATAATCCCAATTCTTATGTAACTCTTTTGTTTGAGGCCTACGCCAGTCAGTCTGCTGTTACAGATTACTGGTTATACTACGGCAACCCGAACGCGACTTCGGTTGCAGTTGATAACATCAGCCCATTTTATCTTCTTAATCATGATTTTGAAGATGGTTCCAATAACTGGGCAGTCTGTTCTGCAAGCACTCTTAATTCCAACGTGGTTGTTCTCGGTTTGCTTGACGGAGTTTCTATTTTGCCCTCGGGCTATGTCGGTTATGAAAGCAAAGGTTGTTTGCAGGCGTATTATCCTGAAGGTGGAGATAATGGAAACGAAAATGGGAAGTGGCGGGGCTGGTCTCAGACTGTTACCGGGCCAACCGCTGATCTTTACATCGCAACTGCTTACAAGAAAAGTTATTCAGGTGCTTATGATAAAAGATTGAATACATATTTGCGTCACATTCAGTCTGGCGCAGATTCTACAACAAATATCCCGGCTGGGGTTACTGATTGGACGACACAGTCCCTTGAATTTAATACTGGCGGAACCAGAACTTTTGAGCTTGCGGCAGGGATGTATTTTGGAACCAGTGTTAATACCGGTTGGCGTGAGCGAGGAACCTACATAGACTGGATTGATGTTCAGCCTAAATATCCTCTTAACAAGGTTTTGGGAATCAAAGAAAGTGCTGGTTACAACGCTGTTGGCTCTTTCACCTCTGCTGCAATTGATACAGGAATTACCTCGCCACAATTTGGGAAAATTACCTGGATAGCCAATACAAACTCTCCCGGGACCTCGGTTTATTTCCAGACCAGATCCGGGGGAAGCCTTGCTGCGCTGAATACAGCACCCTGGAGCGCAGATATCAATGTTAATGGTGCCGATATACCAAGTGCCAATGCAAGGTATCTGCAGGTAAGAGCGTTTCTCGAAACAACTGATACCGCTTATACTCCTGTGCTTGATGAAATTGAGGTTTTCTTTGATTTGCCAGCGACCAAGCTTCAGGTGCTTACGCCAGCCAATGTAACAGCGGGGGATTATTTTGATTTCAGGGTTACAGCCCTTGATAACTTTAATGCGACCGCAACCACATTTGTTGGAAATGTAACCATGTATTCGGTTCCGGCCGGTGTAACATTTTTACCCAATGTGAGTTATGTTTTTCAGCCTGAAGATCAGGGAACCGCTTTGTTTCAGGCGCGAAAAACCAATGTGGGGAATTTTGAAATTTTCGCGACGTCTGTAGGACTTACAGACGGTGCTTCAGGGAATATCGTCTGCGGGCCCGGGCCGGTTAGCCAACTGGTTATGGTGGCCCCACCGGGGACGGTTACGGCCGGGAACCACTTTAATATAAGTATTGAGGCCCGGGACCGATACGGCAATGTTGATACGAATGCCAACCTGACTTTAACTTCGTATTGTGCCGACCCCTATCCGGCGTCTATTACCCCTGCTATACAGCTTACGGGTGGCTACGCAACATTGCCGAATACGGTTTTGTTTACAAAACCGTCCCAGACTATAGTGCTACAGGCGCCATCAAATGGTATGGAAGTCCAGACCAGCATAAACGTTAATGCCGCTGCGACAAATAAACTTCGTTTAGCGGCAGATCCTGATCAGTATCAGAATGTCCCCTTTGATTTAACAGTTGATGCAGTGGATGTTTATGGCAATGTTACAGGTTACGGTGCTGCGTATAATCTTTCTCTCTCTGCAGGTGCTATTGCTCCGAATACAGGAACACTCGTAAGTGGCACAAAGACCCAGAGTGAAACCATTGATACTGAAGGAAACATTACTATTTCAGCGGTTTCCGGCGCATTTAACGGAAACATGGGAGTTATTGTTCATCCTCAGACCCCAGCCGCTCTTGATACTTTTAGAGTTGACGCCGGTTCTATTCAGCTTGCTGGTGTGCCTTTTACTCTAACGATTGAAGCATTGGATGAATTTCTGAATCTTCTACCAAGTTATAAGGGGGCATGCCGTCTGACGGTTAATGTCGGCTCTATTACTCCTGAATTTACGGCGGGCTACAGTTTTCTGGACGGGATCATGGCCATTCCCGTAAAGGTTTCTGGAGCAAGTGATACCGTTGTTATAACCGTTTATGACCTGAAGGATAATACCAAGCTTGGTATGACCTATATTACTGTTCAGTCTTCAACTCTGGATCACTTTGATGTAACTGCTCCCGCAGCATTGAAAGCCGGGGCATCCTGCACTTTTGAGGTCCGACCCAGAGATTCATCCGGAAACCTGTTAACCAAATATACGGGAACTATTTCGATCTCAAATACTTCTACGGGGGGCGATGTCTTTTGTCCTTCGATTTATACTTTCCAGCCTTCAGACAATGGGGTAAAGACTTTTACAGCAACAGAAGCAGCTCGCTTTACCAAGGCTGAAGTGGTCAGGCTCAGGGTAGAGGATGCCGGTCGGCGTGGATTATCAGAGTTTATCGAAATCATGGCGGCTTCGGATAGCCCGAAAATAGAGATTAGACCGGATAAATTTACGATCGAACTTGGAGAATCGCTTTCATACAACGCGATTTTGACAGATCCATATCAGAACCCTCTTGAAGGTTTTACTGGAACCTTAAATTTAAACTATACTGATCCTGCAGTTACTGGTCCTGCAAACTACACCTATCTTGATTTTGAAGATGGTTCCCATAGATTTTTGAATCAGGTTCGCTCAACACAGTTGGGAAGCTTTACTATTGAAGCCACCGAGCCAGTGTCGGGGGCAACAGCAACCAGTCCTCTAATTAATGTTATCAGTGGTGAAACCGGAAATTTCAGTATTATTCCTTCGAGCATTTCTATCAGTGCCGGGGATACCTTTTTATTCAACATAACCGCATCAGACACCTCTGGAAACCTGAACGTGCTTTATAACGGTAGTGTGAGGTTTTCAACTCTTGATACCCAGGCTGTTTTGCCCGCCGATTCAACTTTGATTAATGGGGCAGGGGCTTTTAACGCTACTTTTAAAACCGAAGGGGTTTTTGAGTTGTCTGCACGTGATACGAGAGACCCTGGAATCGTGGGAACTATGGCGGTAACGGTTATTGCTTCTGTTCCATCCAAACTTGAATTGGAAATTCAGGATCTTGATCTCAACGTGAATGCTGGAATTCCGTTTCCTTACAGATTGCATGTAAAAGACGCCTTTGGAAACCATGCCAGTTATACAGGAAACATCGAAGTTTCTGCTGCTGATAAACACGCTTCAGCAGATCATACCAAGGTTTTTGCTCTTGCTAATGAAAGTGTAAAAAGTGACAATTGGACTCTAATTACTGCTGGAGTTCAGGATCTATTGGCAACTGGGGCGGCATTTGTTGACACAAGAAGCGAGAGGGTGGTTGTAAATGCCGGATCGCCTGATCACATTGCTGGCGACTTCCCTAATAGCGTTTATTCAGAATTTTATTATCCGTTTAAAGTTCGCATCGAAGATATCTATGGCAACCCTTCGCCTCTTTACACTAATACAATAACTCCTGTCAGCAGCGGCCCAAGCTTTGCCCGAGAGCCGAACAATCACGCTTTTTCCTCGGGGGATAATGGTGAGTATGTTTTTAACCTGCAGTGGGACAGGGGAACTGGGAATCCGATAACCACCAATCTTACTTTTCAGGATTCTGGGGCTTTGGCCAATCTAACCTTTCCTGTTCTGGTAGATTGCCCCAGAAGTAATAATCCGGTTGGAGTATTGGCTAACTTCTGGCTTTCAAGGCCTGATCGAAGGGTAATCGCCTCTGAGCCTTTTGGAATGACAATTCGGGCAAGTACTGGTCGAGACAGGCTTGCAACTGTTTCTGTGACAGTTGAATTTGATATTTCGCAAGGTGATTTCTGGGTTAATGACGGCGGTGGCTGGCAGAAAACTATAACCATGACCAATGAATCTCAAAAGAGTTTCCAGGCGATGGTTACTCGAACTGGTTATTTAGCAGTAATTGCTAAATCTCAAGCCGAACCTCTTAAAACCGGAACAGTGAGTTTCGTCGCAAAGCCTAATAAGATGGATTCTCTTACAATTACAGCTGATACTCCTCAAATGGCTGGTAAAAAGTTTCCTTTTGTCGCTGAATGGTGGGATGTCTGCAAAAATTACGCTGAAACCGCCACGGAAACAATAACATTAAGTGCAACCTCCGTTGGCGCAAATACGCTTGAGCCGTCTGATCTAATTCCTACGGGCTGGAGCGGCAAATTTGATGCTTCTATCACTTCCGGAAGATGGACAGATAAAAAATTCTGGGCTTCAAATGCAGAAACCAACATAAATCACGATAAATTGCTTAACGAAATTAGTATTTTAGGCCTTTACGATGAAGATTTTACTGATGGAGCACTGGACAATCCAAATTGGCAGGTGATGATTCAGCAGGGGGACAATGTTAGCGAAGCTTGCGTTGGCTCTCATAGCTTGAATGGTGGGTGTTTGTACATTGAAACGTCTGGGGACGGAAACCTATTCGATGATACTTCGCAGGGTGATTATCAGGAAAACGAAATTGATGACGGCTATTACTTTTTATATCAGCCCTGGCCTGCCACCGATACTTTCGATTTTGATGCGCGGGTCTATGTTTTAAGGTATTGGTATGATACCCGGAAACGCACCAATCAATCCATGGTTGGCATCATGATTCGTGACAACAGCCATACGATGGAGCCCAGATATATTTGTGCTCAACTCCAGAACACTACCAATAGTGGCGATTTCAACATGAATACCACGAGTCAGGTAACATATAGAAACACTCCGGATGGTTATGTTTATCGAGGAAAAAATAACACCAGTAATGGTAACTCGGGAACCCACCCTAAATGGCTAAGAATAAGGCGTTTGACTGCAACTTCATTTGAGGGAGCGCAATCAAACGATGAGGTTGTATGGGACAATTTTACTTCTAGAATGCCGACCGCGGTGAATATTTCACTTGGAAATCCACAAATGCTTGGAATCGCGGTTTGTGCAGACAGCACCACATATCCTGGAATTGGCTGGTTCACAAAGTTTAAGGTTAACCGGTATTATCAACAGGGTGTTTTCGAGTCTGCTATCCATGACGTTGGGACTTCTACGGTTACTTTTAATCAAATCAGTCTGCTTGCAACGAAACCAGGAGGGACTCAGGTTATCGTTGAAGTGCGTGCCAGCAATAATTCTGGCGCAATGGGCGCCTGGACAAACCTCGGAAACATAACTAATGCCAGTATAGATCTGGCGGCTTTAAATAATCGTAGATATTTTCAGTATCGCCTGACACTAAATCCCAATACCGTTGCGGCAGGCGTTTACGATGCGACACCTGTTGTTCGTCAGGTTGATATAACCTATGACATAAATCCAATTGGCCATATTTTCGAAGGCCGCGAAACCGTTACTCTGAATGCTTCTACCACTTTCCCGGCCATAGACGTTGGAACATGCAGTGTTGAAATTAAAGGTGGGGATGTTGCGAGTCTTTCAATTACAGTTCCAGCATCATGTATTGCTGGTGAACCTTTTACTATAAGCGTTTCTGCTCTTGATGCTTTTGGGAATATTGCTGATGACGCTTCAGGTTCATGGAGCTTTACTACTTCTGATGGCTCGCCTTATCCGGGGGTGGTTCCTCCGGCTTATATTCTTGTGCCCGTTGCTGATAAAGGTCAGCACACATTTCATAAGAGCTCTATTTTGTATAATGGCCCAACGGCTACTATTAGCGTAACTGACGGGAACATTACTGCAACCTCTGCTCCAATAGTGGTTAACCCGGGTTTATTAAAGGAATTTGGAGTGCATGCTGATTCTCCTCAGGTTGCCAGCACCAGTTTTGAGGTTGGAGTTACTGCTTATGATCTCTATGATAATGTTAAAAGCGATTATACCGGGACGGTAACCTTCTATGACGATAAAACCGGTGGAAACAGCCGATATGTTCCTTCAAGTATCGCTCCCGGCGATTGGGTTGGCGGAGTTGCAACTCTAAGTCCAGGCGTTTCTTTTACCAAGGTTGAAACCGTCCATGTTTCTGCTCAAGGCGACTATCGTAGTGGAACATCTAATCCAATCGAGATAAATTCGGCTACTTCATCTGCTCTTATGCTAACAGTTAGCACCACCCAGCCTGAAGCTGGTGTTCCCTTTTCTCTGAATGTAATGGCGGTAGATAACTTTGGAAACCAGGCAAACACTTACAATGGCACGGTAAAATTCAGCGTTACAGATACTCACGGTAGTGTTGTGATTCCTGCCGATTACAATTTTGTTCCCGCCGATAATGGTCTGCATCTCTGGGTTAATGCTGCAACACTTATTACACCCGGTCTGCAGACAATCCGGGTAGAGGATTCTGTTGATCCGACCATGTTTTCTGAAGTTCCAGTGGTTGTTTTGCCTGGACCAATTGCCAACTTTAAGCTGGAATGCTCGGCAACACAGACAGCAAATGTTCCGTTTAATCTTTTGATAACAGCTTATGATGCTTATGGAAACCCGAAAACCAACTTCTCTGAAGCGGTGACTTTGTCCTCAACTTTTGATTCTATTCTGCCTGTAACTGCCGGCGGTTTTTCGAATGGTCAGTTGCTCATTCCTTCTACAGAAATAGATCACTCAGTCCTGCCAACTACTGGTCAGATTGATGTAAATTACGGAAGCGCTATAGGAACACTCTCGGTAACCATGATGCCTTCTGCTGCTATTTATGATCACATTTTCATGGAAGCAATTCCGGATAATCCGTCTGCGGGTGACGCTTTTAAATTAACCATAAAAACAGTTGGTGCTGATGGAGCTGTGTTTACTGGTTACAGTGGAATTGGGGTTGACTTGACAGCAAGCAATACTCTGGGTTTTGAAGTTGTTCCACCTATGTCGCCAGACGAGGCTCTTACTTTTGATCTGGGTGTTAAAGAAGTATATGCCCGCATCTGGGAGGCTGGAACCATAACCATCTGGGCTCATGATAAGACCCTTGGAAAAGTTGGTTCTTTAACAATTGAAGTTCTTCCTACCAATCTCTCATATTTTACAGTTGTTCCCGGGACCTCTTCTGTTAATCTATATCCAAATAATTACTATCAGGAAGTGGGGGCGAGCTTCCCGCTTTATCTTGGCGCTTACGATAGTATCGACAATTTGAAATCCGATTATTCTGGAAACGTAACCCTTACTCATAACGGCACAGGAACATACAGCGTGGCCTCTGTGACCTTCGAAAATGGAGTTGCAACGGTGCCCGCTGCTTTTTATGATGACTTTGGGCGAATGAGAATTACTGCGTATGACTCTTTGCTTGATAGAAAAGGGATTTCAAATTATATATATTTCTTTGGTCCGCTGGCCGAATTTGACCTGAATTATGGCTTACATCAAAGTGATGAAACTCCTTTCTTGCTTACAGTTGAAGGTTACGATACCTATGGCCAGTTAAAGCTTAATTGTATGGATACAACTAGTATCAGCAATATTTCTTACACGCCTGGCTCTATCAGTCCTGTAACGATGTCTCCAATGGCCCCAGCTTTGGTCTGGAAAGATGGTGTGGCTTACGAATGGATAACTCCAGATCGCAAAAATGGAGGAGTGAATGAGGCTACAGCAAGTTTCAGGCTTGATTCTAATGAGACAGTGGGTGCTTCTGGTACTGCAACTTTCTATCTTCGTAAAAAGGGTGGTGGAGCAGATCACTTTTTAATTGAGACTTATTCTCCGCAGATAGCCGGGGAACCCTTTCCAATGCTGGTAAAGGCTGTAAACTCGTCAAATCAGATTGACACATCCTGGTCTGGAACGGTGCAATTGTTTGCCACTGATACGGTTACAGGACTTGGGTATCCTCTTGTCCCTTCTTCTGTTACAATTAACCCTGCTGATAATGGTGTTTATTCAAATCCGGCAATGGTTATTAATAACGCTGCAACCTACACTTTGTCTGCTAATTATGCGGCAATGAACGGCACATTTACGCCATTCCTGGTAAAGCAAAGACCAGTAAGCAAGCTTGTGCTGAATGTTCCGCAATACGCACCCCTAAATCAGAACTTTCAAATGACCATTTCTGCTTACACCGATAATGGCAATTTAAAAACTGATTACGTACCTGAAGGCCCAATTCTGTTAAAGCTAAATGCTACAGCTACCGGAATTTTGGGGATTCAGTTTGTTGATCCATCTGAATTTGTTGGTGGCATTGCGACAATAACCACCCAGAATTACAACAAGAGCCAGAAAATCTTTATTTATGCTAACGAGCCATATTTGAATAAAGAGTTTATTGGCGGTCCAATTGATGTATTCGGAATCCCAACCAAGCTTATTTTACAGCCTCTAGACGGCTCTTCTCCGCCAATGGTGGACCCCTCAAGGGATTTCTTCTGGATGCAGTTTTTCCAGGTCAGGGCTACCGTGAAAGACTCAAATGGATTTACAGTGGCAAACTTTGATCAGGATATTCATTTTAAAATGAAACCGGGGCTGGCACCGCCAACTGCAGTTGATGCAAACATAGTTGGAGGGTATGATGTTCAGCACTTTTTCTCAAGTAGTAATGGTGTGCAGGACTTTATCTTTAAGGTTGATTACTCAACCATGGTTACACCAATTAATTTGAGAATGATAGGTAGCTTTACTTATGGTATGTCAGATGTAACAAAAGAAATTGGTGACCTGCCTTTCCATAAAATAATCGTATTCGATCATTATGAGATAACAACACCAGATGAAACATCTGGCGTAGTTAAGGGAGCAACTTTTACTTTCTCAATTAACGCGGTTGATAACTTTAATAATCCTATCGTTCTGGCTTCTGCGCCAAACTTCACATGGGCTCACACCTATCCGGCAACTTCCCCGACAAATCTCTTTGTTTGGCCTCCAGCTGGTGGTATTGCATTTCCGAATGTTTCAACTGTAAATGTCAGTGCTTTTATTGATTATGATGATGACTCCATAACCAGTTTTACCTTTACAATTACCCCTGAAGATGGAACGGTTGGCTCTGATAGCGTTAACTTTCCTGTAAAACTTGGCGATCCAAGAGTTAGCACAGAACTTTTTGATATTGAGCCCTCTCAAAGATATGTTTTAAGTATGTACATAAAGACATTGGACGGAATCACAACCGGAACAGCAATAGTTGAGGCTGCTTTGTATCAGGCCGGGGCAACAAAAGTAACAGATGCATACAAAAAACTTGCTGATCTGACCCCGCAAAATTCACCGGCAAGTGGAACTGCAACTGCTGGCTATAGTAATGGATGGCACGGTTGGAAAAGGTATTATTGGTATTTCGATACGGATGTGGACACTCCTTTAATTTCAATTCGTCTTGGGTCAAACGCCGGGGAAGTATTAGTTGACGGTATCCAGCTTGAAAAGGCTGCAGATCCTGCGGAACCCTTCCCGTCAAAATACAGTCCTCATCCATTGAATATTATCCATCCGTCTGTTGATGGTAGAACTGGTGTTACCGGCAAAGAATATTGGAAAAAATAAGCTTTTGAGCTCAGACTTGAATCAAAGGGATTGGCTTCTGTTTAAAGAAATAAACCGGAGCCAATTTTTTTTCAGCCAATTCTGATTAATTTTTTTGCCAGAAATCCGGGTTAAAATTCGGAAGTGCCACCTGAAATCTCTTTGTACAATCATCTTTAATCAATCCATTAGTATTGCCTGAAACGAGAGTAATTTAATTTTTCACAAAGTACAATTTCTTGTATAGACAAAAATAGATTCTCTTCTTATTATTAGGTTGAGGTTAAAATGAGGAATAAAGAAATATTTATAATTTTTTCCGTGTTGGCTCTTTTCCTGTTTTTTCCTCTTACAGAGGTGCTTTCCGCATCTAAGGTTTTAACCTCTCAGGCTGATTTTGCTGCGGGAAGTGTCAGCCAGCTAATCGATGCCGACGTTGATGGTAATCCCAAAGATTATCTGCGACTAATCAACACCAATCCTGGAGTAGATGGAACTCCTGGCGACAAACTTGCGCCTGGGTCAGGGCGCGTTTTTGCTTTTAAAAGGCACATCCCGCTAACTGAAACCCGCGGTCGCGATCGCTTTTTAGAAAAAGTTCAACTTAATATTGAACAGATCAGCGGGGCAAAAGAAAACTGGGGCGACTTGCGTCTGGTAAATTCTGCCGGTAATTTTGTTCCATTCAGAATTTTGAATTTTGAAACACCGGTAGATAACCCAAATTCTTATGTCACATTGCTTTTTGAGGCTTATGCAAGTCAGTCTGCAGTTACAGATTACTGGTTATACTACGGCAACCCGAACGCGACTTCGGTGGCAGTTGATAACATCAGCCCGTTCTATTTGCGGAATCATGATTTTGAAGATGGTTCCAATAACTGGGCAGTCTGTTCTGCAAGCACTCTTAATGCCAATGCTGTTGTTCTCGGATTGCTTGACGGAGTTTCTATTTTGCCCTCGGGCTATGTCGGCTATGAAAGCAAAGGCTGTTTGCAGGCGTATTATCCTGAAGGTGGAAATGATGGGACTGAAAATGGAAAATGGCGAGCCTGGTCACAGACCGTAACCGGGCCAACCGCTGATCTTTACATTGCTACTGCGTATAAAAAAACCTATTCAGGAGCTTATGACAAGCGGCTAAACACATATTTGCGCCATATTCAATCAGGTGCTGACTCGACTACAAATATCCCGGCGGGGGTTACAGATTGGACGACCCAGTCTCTGGAGTTTAACACTGGCGGAACCAGAACTTTTGAACTCGCTGCTGGCATGTATTTTGGAACCAGTGTTGATACCGGCTGGCGTGAGCGAGGCACCTACATTGACTGGATAGATGTTCAGCCAAAATACCCCCTGGAAAAAGTTTTGGGAATCAAAGAAAGTGCTGGTTACAACGCTGTTGGCTCTTTCACCTCTGCTGCTATTGATACCGGGATTGCAGCTCCGCAATTTGGAAAAATTACCTGGATAGCCAATACAAACTCTCCCGGGACTTCGGTTTATTTCCAGACCAGATCCGGGGGAAGCCTTGCTGCGTTAAATGCTGCCCCCTGGAGCGCAAATGTCAATGTTAATGGTGCTGATATACCAAGTGCCAATGCAAGGTATCTGCAGGTAAGGGCGTTTCTCGAAACAACTGATACCGCTTATACTCCCGTGCTTGATGAAATTGAGGTTTTCTTTGATCTGCCGGCGACCAAGCTTCAGGTGCTTACGCCAGCCAATGTAACAGCGGGGGATTATTTTGATTTCAGGGTTACAGCCCTTGATAACTTTAATGCGACCGCAACCACATTCGTTGGAAATGTAACCATGTATTCGGTTCCGGCCGGTGTAACATTTTTACCCAATGTGAGTTATGTTTTTCAACCTGAAGATCAGGGAACCGCTTTGTTTCAGGCGCGAAAAACCAATGTGGGGAATTTTGAAATTTTCGCGACGTCTGTAGGACTTACAGACGGTGCTTCAGGGAATATCGTCTGCGGGCCCGGGCCGGTTAGCCAACTGGTTATGGTGGCCCCACCGGGGACGGTTACGGCCGGGAACCACTTTAATATAAATATTGAGGCCCGGGACCGATACGGCAATGTTGATACGAATGCCAACCTGACTTTAACTTCGTATTGTGCCGACCCCTATCCGGCGTCTATTACCCCTGCTATACAGCTTACGGGTGGCTACGCAACATTGCCGAATACGGTTTTGTTTACAAAACCGTCCCAGACGATAGTGCTACAGGCGCCATCAAATGGTATGGAAGTCCAGACCAGCATAAACGTTAATGCCGCTGCTACAAATAAACTTCGTTTAGCTGCAGATCCTGATCAGTATCAGAATGTTCCCTTTGATTTAACAGTTGATGCAGTGGATGTTTATGGCAATGTTACAGGTTATGGTGCTGCGTATAATCTTTCTCTCTCTGCAGGTGCTATTGCTCCGAATACAGGAACGCTCGTAAGTGGCACAAAGACCCAGAGTGAAACCATTGATACCGAAGGAAACATTACTGTTTCAGCAGTTTCCGGCGCATTTAACGGAAACATGGGAATTATTGTTCATCCTCAGACCCCAGCCGCTCTTGATACTTTTAGAGTTGATGCCGGTTCTATTCAGCTTGCTGGAGTGCCTTTTACTCTAACGATTGAAGCATTGGATGAATTTCTGAATCTTCTTCCAGGTTATAAAGGCGCTTGTCGCTTAGATGTAAGTGTGGGTTCCATTACTCCTGAATTCACAACTGGTTACAGTTTCCTTGATGGTATTATGGCCATTCCTGTAAAGGTTTCCGGGGCCAGCGAAACGGTAGTTATTACAGTTTATGACCTGAAAGACAATACTAAACTTGGTATGACATATATAACCGTTCAGTCATCAACTCTGGACCATTTTGACGTTACCGCACCTGCAGCTCTTACTGCAGGAGCTTCCTGCACATTCGAAGTCCGCCCCAGAGATTCGTCCGGAAACCTGCTAACTAAATATACGGGAACGATTTCAATTTCAAACACCTCAACAGGCGGGGATGTTTTATGTCCATCAATCTATACTTTTCAAACCTCGGATAATGGAGTTAAAACCTTTACTGCAACAGAAGCAGCTCGTTTTACAAAAGCGGAGGTGGTTAGACTCAGAGTTGAAGATGCTGGTCGCCGTGGACTATCTGATTTTATTGAAATCATGGCGGCTTCTGCCAGCCCGAAAATAGAGATTAGACCGGATAAATTTACGATCGAACTAGGGGAATCGCTTTCATACAATGCAATTTTGACAGATCCATATCAGAACCCTCTTGAAGGTTTTACTGGAACTTTGAACTTCAACTACACTGATCCAGCGGTTTCTGGGCCTGCCAATTACACCTATCTGGATTTTGAAGACGGATCACATAGATTTTTGAATCAGGTGCGTTCTACCCAACTGGGCAGTTTTACTATTGAAGCCACAGAACCTGTTTCTGGAGCGACTACAACCAGTCCTCTTATTAATGTAATCAGTGGAGATACTGGCAACTTCAGTATTATTCCTTCGAGCATTTCTATCAGTGCCGGGGATACCTTTTTGTTCAACATTACCGCATCCGACACTTCTGGAAACCTGAATGTGCTTTATAACGGTAGCGTGAGATTCTCGACTCTGGATACTCAAGCTGTTTTGCCTGCTGACTCAACCCTGATAAATGGGGCAGGGGCTTTTAATGCTACTTTTAAAACCGAAGGCGTTTTTGAATTGTCTGCGCGTGATACTCGAGATCCTGGTATTGTTGGAACGATGAGTGTGACTGTTGTAGCTTCAACTCCTTCCACGCTTGAGTTAGAAATTCAGGACCCGGATTTGATTGTCGATGCCGGGGTTCCTTTCCCATATTTACTGCATGTTAAGGATGCATTTGGAAACCACGCGAGTTATACCGGCAATATTGAAGTTTCAAGCAAGGATTCACATGTCTCTGCAGACCATGTAACGAATTTCGTTTTCACCAATGAGAGCATAAAAAGTGATAACTGGACTTTAATCACTGCAGGTGTTCAGGATTTACTTGCAACAGGAACCGTGTTTCAGGATACTTTCAGTGAGCGCGTTGTTGTCAATGCTGGTGCTCCTGATCATATTGCCGGAGATTTCCCAAATAGCGTTTATTCAGAATTTTATTACCCATTCAAAGTTAGAATTGAAGATGTTTACGGTAACCCGACACCTTCGTATACAGACACTATAACTCCCGTCAGCAGCGGTCCAAGCTTTGCCAGAGAGCCAAATAATCACGCTTTTTCTTCAGGAGATAATGGAGAATATGTCTTTAACCTCCAGTGGGACAGAGGAACGGGGAACCCTATTACTACAAACCTGACTTTTCAGGATTCCGGGGTGTTGGCCGATCTCACTTTTCCTGTCCTGGTAGATTGCCCCAGAAGTAATAATCCGGTGGGTGTATTGGCAAACTTCTGGCTCTCAAGACCAGATCGCAGGGTAATTGCCTCGGAACCTTTTGGTATGACAATTAGGGCGAGTACCGGCCGTGACAGACTCGCAACGGTTTCTGTGACTGTTGAATTTGATATTTCGCAAGGTGATTTCTGGGTAAATGATGGCGGTGGCTGGCAGAAAACCATCACTTTAACTAATGAATCTCAGAAAAGTTTTCAAGCAATGGTTACCAGGACTGGATATCTCGCGGTTATTGCAAAATCACAGGCAGAACCACTAAAAACAGGAACCGTAAGTTTTGTTTCAAGGCCAAACAAAATGGATTCTCTCACAATTACAGCTGATACTCCTCAAATGGCTGGTAAAAAGTTTCCTTTTGTCGCTGAATGGTGGGATGTTTGCAAAAATTATGCAGAAATGGCCACTGAAACGGTTACTTTAAGCGCAACTTCTGTTGGCCCAAATACACTTGAGCCGACAGAGTTAGTTCCAACCGGCTGGAAAGGGAAGTTTGATGCTTCTATAACTTCTGGCAGATGGACAGATAAAAAATTCTGGGCTTCCAATGCTGAATCTAATATCAACCACGATAAATTGCTCAATGAAATTAGTATTTTAGGGTTGTATGACGAAGATTTTACAGATGGAGAGCTTGATAACCCAAATTGGCAGGTGATGATTCAGCAGGGCGACAATTTTAGCGAAGCCTGTGTTGGTTCTCATAGCTTGAATGGTGGGTGCTTGTACATTGAAACATCTGGCGATGGAAATCTTTTTGATGACACTGCTCAAAACGATTACCAGGAAAGTGACATTGATGACGGCTATTACTTTCTGTATCAACCCTGGCCGGCTACTGATACCTATGATTTTGATGCCAGATTATATGTGTTGAGATACTGGTATGACACCATCAAACGAACCAATCAGTCTATGGTTGGGATTATGATTCGCGACAGCAGCCATGCTCTGGAGCCTCGATATATTTGTGCCCAGTTGCAGAACACAACTAATAGCGGTGATTTCAATATGAACACCACTAGTCAGGTTACCTACAGAAATACTCCAGATGGTGCTGTTTATCGCGGAAAAAATAATACCAGTGATGGTAACTCCGGAACTCATCCTAAGTGGCTCAGAATTAGACGCTTGACCGCAACTTCATTTGAGGGGGCCCAATCTAATGATGAGGTCGTCTGGGACAATTTTACATCAAAGATGCCAACCGCAGTAAATATTTCTCTTGGCAGTCCCCAAATGCTCGGGATCGCAGTCTGTGCAGACAGCACTGTTTACCCGGGAATAGGCTGGTTTACAAAATTCAAGGTTAATCGGTATTATCCGCAAGGTATCTACGAGTCAGTAATTCATGACGTTGGCACCTCAACGGTAACCTTTAACCAGATCAGTTTGCTTGCAACTAAACCAGGGGGCACACAGGTTGTTGTCGAAGTTCGCGCCAGCAATAATCCTGCAGCAATGGGTGGCTGGACAAGTCTTGGAAACGTTACGAACGCCAGCATTAATCTTGGCGCACTCAATAATCGCAGATACTTTCAATACCGCCTAACATTGAATCCAAATACCGTTGCAGCGGGCGTTTATGATGCGACCCCTGTTGTTAGTCAAGTTGATATAACCTACGACATCAATCCGATTGGCCATATTTTTGAAGGGCGCGAAACAGTTACTCTGAATGCTTCTACTACTTTCCCGGCTATAGACGTTGGAACATGCAGCGTTGAAATTAAAGGTGGGGATGTTGCGAGTCTTTCAATTACGGTTCCAGCCTCATGTATTGCTGGTGAACCTTTTACTATAAGCGTTTCTGCTCTTGACGCTTTTGGGAATATTGCTGATGATGCTTCAGGTTCGTGGAGCTTTACTACTTCTGATGGATCGCCTTATCCAGGGGTGGTTCCTCAAGCTTATATCCTTGTGCCCGTTGCCGATAAAGGCCAGCATACCTTCCATAAAAGCTCTATTTTATATAATGGTCCAACAGCTACTATTAGCGTAACTGACGGAAATATTATTGCTACATCTTCTCCAATAGTGGTTAACCCGGGTTTATTAAAAGAATTTGGAGTATATGCAGATTCTCCACAAATTGCCAGCACCAGTTTTGAGGTTGGAGTTACCGCTTATGACCTATATGACAATGTTAAAAGTGATTATGCGGGAACGGTGACCTTTTATGACGACAAAACTGGAGGAAGCAGCCGATATGTTCCTTCAAGTATAGCCCCCGGCGATTGGCTTGGCGGAGTTGCAACCTTAAGCCCGGGTGTTTCTTTTACCAAGGTTGAAACCGTTCATGTTTCTGCTCAAGGCGACTATCGTAGTGGAACATCTAATCCTATTGAGATAAACTCAGCCACTTCATCTGCTCTTATGCTAACAGTTAGCACCACCCAGCCTGAAGCTGGTGTTCCTTTTTCTCTAAATGTAATGGCTGTAGATAACTTTGGAAACCAGGCAAACACTTACACTGGCACGGTAAAGTTTAGCGTTACAGATGCTCATGGTAGTGTTGTGATGCCAGCTGATTATAATTTTATTCCGGCGGATAACGGCCTGCATCTCTGGGTTAATGCTGCAACACTTATTACACCTGGTTTGCAGACAATCCGGGTAGAGGATTCTGTTGATCCAACCATGTTTTCCGAAGTTCCAGTAGTTGTTTTACCTGGACCAATTGCCAACTTTAAACTTGAATGCTCGGCTACACAAACAGCCAATGTTCCGTTTAACCTTTTGATTACAGCTTACGATGCATACGGAAACCCAAAAACTAACTTTTCAGAAGCGGTGACTTTGTCTTCAACCTTTGATTCTATTTTGCCTGTAACTGCTGGCGGTTTTTCGAATGGCCAGTTGCTTATTCCTTCTACAGAAATAGATCACTCTGTTTTGCCGATCACAGGTCAGATAGATGTTAACTATGGAAGTGCCATAGGAACTCTTTCAGTGACCATATTGCCGTCATCAGCTATTTATGATCACATTTTTATGGAAGCAATTCCGGATGACCCATCAGCGGGAGACGCGTTTAAACTTACCATTAAAACGGTTGGAGCTGATGGAGCTGTTTTTACAGGTTATAGCGGCGTTGGCGTTGATTTGACCGCAAGTAATCCTTTTGGAATCGAAGTAGTTCCTCCCATGTCTCCAGATGAAGCCATTAATTTTGATCTGGGTGTTAAAGAGGTTTATGCCCGAATCTGGGAAGCCGGCACCATAACAATTTGGGCACATGATAAGACTCTTGGTAAGGTTGGCTCCTTAACAATTGAAGTTTTGCCAACAAATCTTTCATATTTTTCTGTGATTCCAGGAACCTCTACAACAAGTCTTTATCCGAATGTTTACTATCAGAATGTTGGGGCAAGCTTTCCGCTTTATTTAGGTGCCTACGATAGTATCGACAATCTGAAAACAGATTACTCCGGTAATGTAACCCTTACGCATAATGGAACAGGAACTTACAGCGTTGCTTCGGTTACATTTGAGAATGGAGTGGCAACAGTTCCCGCTGCTTTTTACGATGACTTTGGCCGAATAAGAATTACTGCCTATGACTCATTGCTTGATAGAAAAGGTATTTCAAACTACATATACTTTTTTGGCCCGCTCGCTGAATTTAACTTAGACTATGGTTTGCATCAAAGTGATGAGACTCCGTTTTTATTAACTGTTACTGCTTATGACACTTTTGGACAGCTAAAGCTAAACTGCATGGATACAACTAGTATCAGTAATATTTCTTTTACACCTGGATCAATTAGCCCTGTGACTATATCACCAATGGCTCCTAATCTAGTCTGGAATAACGGGGTGTCATATGAGTGGATTACCCCGGACCGAAAAGACGGTGGAGTTAATGATGCTACTGCCAGTTTCAGATTAGATTCTAACGAAACCGCCGGGGCCTCTGGAACCGCAACCTTCTATCTTAGAAAGCAAGGAGCTGGAGCAGACCATTTTATAATTGAGACTTACTCTCCACAGGTAGCAGGTGAGCCTTTTCCTATGCTTGTAAAAGCCGTTAACTCATCAAATCAGATTGACACCTCCTGGACAGGAACTGTTCAACTTACGGCGACTGATACCACAACTGGACTGGGATACCCGCTTGTTCCATCTGTTGTTACTATTAATGCAGGTGATAATGGTGTTTACTCCAATAGCGCTATGATTATTAATAATGCTGCTACTTACACATTATCAGCCAATTACGGGGCAATGAATGGCACATTTACTCCGTTCCTTGTCAAGCAAAGACCAGTCAGTAAGCTTGTTTTGAATGTTCCGCAATTTGCGCCGCTAAATGAAGATTTTCAAATGACCATTTCTGCTTATACTGATAGCGGTACTTTGAAAACGGATTATGTCCCGGAAGGGCCAATTTTGTTAAAGCTGAACGCTACCGCAACCGGGATTCTGGGAATCCAGTTTATTGACCCGTCCGAATTTGTTGGCGGAATAGCTACAATTTCTACTCAGGATTATAATAAGAGCCAGAGAATCTTTATTTATGCTAATGAGCCATATCTAAACAAGGCATTTATTGGTGGCCCGATTGATGTTTTTGGAATTCCTACCAAGTTGATTTTGCAGCCTCTTGATGGTTCATCGCCGCCAGTGGTAGACCCTTCGCGAGATTTTTTCTGGATGCAGTTTTTCCAGGTCCGGGCTACGGTAAAAGACTCAAATGGATTTACGGTTGCCAATTTTGACGAAGATTTGTATTTCCAGATGAAACCGGGGTTAGCTCCACCAACAGCCGCAGACGCAACTATCGTTGGAGGCTATGATATGCAGCATTTCAATTCGAGTAGTAATGGTGTTCAGGATTTCATATTCAAAGTGAATTACTCAACTATGGTTACTCCAATCAATTTACGGATGGTAGGTAGTTTCACCTATGGAATGTCTACTGTCAGTAAAGAAATTGGAGATTTACCATTCCACAAAATCATTGTTTTTGATCACTATGAGATAACAACACCAGATGAAACATCTGGAGTAGTTAAGGGAGCAACTTTTACTTTCTCAATAAATGCTGTTGATAACTTTGACAATCCAATTGTTTTGGCATCAGCGCCTAACTTTACCTGGGCCCATACTTATCCGGCAACTTCACCAACTAATCTTTTTGTTTGGCCTCCAACTGGTGGAATAGCCTTTCCGAATGTATCAACCGTAAATGTAAGTGCTTTTATTGATTATGACGATGATTCCATCACCAGTTTTACTTTTACAATTACCCCTGAAGATGGAACGGTCGGCTCGGATAGTGTCAATTTTCCTGTAAAACTTGGCGATCCAAGAGTTAGCACGGAGCTTTTTGATATTGAACCTTCGCAAAGATATGTTTTAAGTATGTATATAAAGACTTTAGACGGAATCACAACCGGAACAGCAATAGTTGAAGCCGCTTTGTATCAGGCCGGGGCAACTAAAGTAACAGATGCATACAAGAAACTTGCTGATCTGACCCCTGAAAATTCACCGGCAAGTGGAACTGCAGCTGCTGGCTATAGCAATGGCTGGCACGGCTGGAAAAGGTATTACTGGTATTTCGATACGGATGTGGACACACCTTTAATTTCAATTCGTCTTGGTTCAAACGCTGGAGAAGTATTGATTGACGGTATACAGCTTGAAAAAGCAGCAAACCCCGCAGCACCCTTCCCATCAAAGTATAGCCCACACCCTCTTAATATTATTCACCCAACAATAGATGGTAGAACTGGTGTCACTGGAGGAGAATACTGGAAAAAATAGTTTGGATTGCGGTAAATTAAATAAAGTGTATTTTTGTATAGAAAAGAGAAATCCTAGAGAGAAGAAAAAAAGATGTTTTCCTCGGTAAACGGGGACAGGTAGTAATTGTTTTGAATTCAGATAGAAATAAGCAATATTTAGTGTATTTGGTTTTGATTGTTTTGGTCCTGGGGGGATTATTTTATTTTTTATCAAAAATTATTAAGCCCGAGACCAGGATTTCATTGACCATGTCTGAAGAAGCTATTTTTGCATTAGCTGATTACAAAGTTAGTGTTTCCGAAGAAAAGATTTTTGAAGAAATGCGTTTAAAATTTCAGGAATTTGGCTTCATGCCCTGCTATCGAATGGCTTATCAAGAAATCCTGGGAAGATCAATCGACAGGTTTGAACGCAAATTTGCCTACGCAGCTTCTCTTTTAGTGCTTTCGGATAAACCTGTTAATACCAGAAATAGTAAGAAAAATGCCCTGCGGCTTTTTATCCATTTTGCGCGGCTAAATCTTCTTGATATGAATTTTGCAATCAGGTTCCAGAATTTTGCCAACAAGTTGATCCCGGCTTTTAATGATCCTGAGCTAAATAAGCTTTGGGAAAATTACTTAAGAAAGGTTTTTGGAAAATTCGCTAAACCAGAAATTGTCCAGATTGGCAAAATTCCTGAAAAGCTGGATGAATTTTTGAATCTTTCTAAAGGGCTAAAAATGAGCGCAGAAAATCTTATTAAGGCTAAGATAGCTACCGACTCTTACCAGTATACCTATGAACTGATTCCCGGAAAATCAGGAGAAGAGGAAAGTGATTTTGTTCTAAAAAAAGTTACTACCGATCGTTAAAAAAATCTGATTAGCTCCTGACTAAAGAGACCACTTTTTAAGCCCTTTGGCGAATAATTCATTAAGCTCAGGACCGTAGCTCCCATCTTTCATGTGGATAGTTACATTTGGGACCGGTTCATGCTTGCCATTATAAAACTTTTCAGCCTCTATAAGCGCAAGGTGGGATTCTTCGCCTTCTTTTGGAATAACGAACTGGAGTCTTTTTAAGCCAAGATTGTTATCCTTCAAATAGTTCACAACTTCATAAAAGCGGCTGCTTGGAATTACTAAAAAGAATTTTCCGCTGTAAGAAAGCATATATGAGGCTGAAGAGACAAAGTCTTCCAGAGTTCCATTCAGCTCATGGCGAGCCATTGCCCTGCCAGGTCTTGATGGTAGTCTGCCATTTCCCTTTGGAAAATACGGCGGATTTGAACAGACCATGTCAAAAGATTCTGGCAAAATTCGGGAAGGAATATCTCTAATGTCCATATGTTCAAAGGACAAATCCGAAAAATCTGGATTAAGTTTTAAATTCCTTTGTGATAATTCAAAGAAAGATTCCTGAATCTCAAACCCCGTAATTTGCAATTGCGCATGTCTGTATTTGAGCATGAATGACAATATGCCGCTGCCCGAGCCCAGTTCAGCAGAAAAATTCATGTCCCGACTGAATTTTATGAAATTGGCTAAAAGCAGAGTATCGATTGCAAAGGCGGTGCCGTCAATCTTTTGAATGAGGCGGATATCTGTGCCTACAACCGTATCAAGTCGTTCGTCTGTGTCAATAAATGGCTGTTTCATCGGTAGGGAAGTTTATAACACAAGGGGATTTCAGGCAATAACTAAATAATTTTGCAGAAATTAAAATTCAAAAGCTGCTGAGATACTGTATCTTCTGTCTTCCTTGTCGCCTGGACGATCGCCAAGCTCTTCCCCATATGTGGCGGCCTGAACCCTTGCGTCTCCCCAGTTAATAGAAATGCCCGCTGTGGGATATCCGCCATTAAAACCTGTCTGCAAAGAAACGTATTTTGAAAGTTTGGCGTCCATTCCAAGTCTGATCTTTGTCAGTGCTGAACCACCCTCCTGGGAATCAAAATAGTCTGCGGCAAGAGTCAGTTTGTCATTTCGTTCTGGTGGACCGGTCAATGGCTTAATCGCAAAGCCTAGACCAAACTGTCTTCGCATGTAACCAGCTTCTGCCGAAAATTCAGATTCAAGAATATTTCCGGCAAAAACGCCAAAGGAGGCTTGCCATGGGTTTGATAACTGCCATACAGCGCCAAGGTCAAAGTCAAAGGCTACTCCAGTATTATTGGCTTCTTTTACTTTTTCTTCATTCAATGCACCGAAGTCTCTTGAAAAAAAGGAATGATCCCCCGATTTTCTTGAAACAATTTTCAGGGTAGAACCCCACCAGCCAATAGCTCGATCTTGAAACAGATTTTGCCGTTCATTAAAGGATCTTGCTATTGATCCGGTTAGCATCGTGTCTTTATCAATTCTGCTGGTGAGAATTGGATTAGTTGGATTTTTAATGCTTAATTCCTCAGTTTCCCCATAATACATTCCTATTCCGAATCCTGTTGAACCAAGATAATAGGCCAGATTGGAAAAGTGCTGATAGCCAAATTTTCCCATTGAATCAAGAATGTTCTTATTGTTTGCCATTCTTGAAGCATTGGTTTCCGCTGAATTAAGGCTTTCAATGCTGGAATTAACCGAATCGTAATCAATATTTCTATTTGCTGTTCCATTCAATAAAGAATAAGCGCTGGATGTTCGTTTTCCGAGGCCTGCAGGATTGCTGAAAAGCGATTGTTCATCGTCAACGACTGCAATGCATGCGCCGCCCATTCCCAAAGTTTTGGTGTTTTTATAGAAAACAGGCCTGGAAGAAGCGCCATGAAGATAAGGCGTTAAAAAGACCATAAATAACATTGATAGAGCTACTTTTTTGATTATGCTGAATTTTGAAGTCCTCATTATTCTGCACCATCCAGGCTGATAAGCGTCTGTTTAAAAAGATTAGCGTCTCTGTTGAAGTAGACATTTGCAACTTCAAGTTTGTCGGCGAGATCACCTATTGCAAGAATTGAAGATCTATTGGCCGGGGTGTATAAGCCTCGAATTCTGGTTCCCTGAATGGGACTTATCATTAACCAGGAGTCGCCGCGACCTTCAAAGCCCTGTGCCAGGGAAATGAAAGCTACTTCAAGCGATTGTTCGCCGCTCGTGGCGGTTAAGCGAGAAAATAAGCTTCCCCACAATTCAGTTTTTGAATCGTTTGTATCAAAATCTATCTCATCAAATTTATCCAGTCGCTTATTGAAATTTGTGTCATATTTCTTTACCAACTGATGGCAAGCGTATGCAGAGGTCAAAATTGCATAAAATGATTTGTCAGAAGCGTTTGGCTGAGGAATCTTGCTAAGGTCGCTTATTGCTGACTCCACTCTTTTTGGGTCATTTATAAGATTTTGCATGGTAAAAAGAGCCGTAGAGTTGTCCAATGGCCCATCAGTTCTGTTTTGTAGGGAATTTAAAGCCGTGGCTAGTCTAAAACCACCAAGTCCTGCATTTGCGTATGCTCGTCCTCGCAAAAGATCGGCGGTGACATAGCCTTCATTATAAAGAAGATCATAATCCTCCAGGGCAAGCTCGAAGTTGCCTGCATCAAGTGACAGGCTAGCCTTGGAAAGTCTATCTTCCTGAGATCTGTCTGTCATATTGCTGTCTATAGCTTCAAATGCATTGCATCCCCCCAACAGCGTTGCTGTTAGAAGTAAAACAAAGGCTAAAAAGCTTTTTTTCGAGGAACGCATGAATACTCCATTTAGACTAAATTTCAAATCTCTAATCGGCAGAATTTGAAGAAAGATGAATTTTAAACAGGAAAAAAGAAAAAAAAATCAGCATTTTAAACACTTAAATATTTGTAAAAGCTGGGTATTTGTTTCCAAAAATAGCTTTTTTGGAGTTATGGCTATATATTTTCAATCAATAACCAAAATTACAACAAGCCAAATACGGAAAATTAAATGATTAAACTTGAAGTCGAAAATCTTAGCTTTCTTGGTCGCGGACCATACAATTTCAATATTCCAGAGGGACAAATTCTGGGAATATTTGGCCCATCTGGTGCCGGAAAATCTCTATTGCTAAGGGCTATCGCGGACTTAGACCCCCATGAAGGTCGGGTTGCGCTTGAAGATAATAGTTATCTGGATTTTTCTCCCGCTAACTGGCGTCGAAAAGTTGCTTATTTGCCCGCTGAAAGCCGATGGTGGGCCGAAACCGTGGCAGAGCATTTCACTGCAGACACCAACCTTGAAAATTTATTTAAACGAGGTGGGCTTGAAAAGAACTGTATGGAATTTTCGGTTAGTAGACTTTCTACCGGAGAAAAGCAAAGACTTGCTATCTTGCGACTCCTGGCTCTTAAGCCCGAAACTTTATTGCTTGATGAGCCAACCGCGAATCTGGACAGGAAAAATGTGGAAATCTATGAAGATCTTTTAATCAGTCATATTAGCGAAAATAAAGCTTCTGCAATATGGGTTAGCCACGATCAGGAACAGCTAAAAAGAGTTGCGGCCAGAATTTGTTTTATGGAGCAGGGTGGGAAGCTGGGAGATATGAAATGAACATAATTCCTCTTGGCTTTTTTGAATTGGGCATGGCGAGTGTCCTGGTTTTGTTACTCGGAAGTTTGAGTTTATTCTTTCGTCTTGGGATAGAAAAAACTCTTTTCATTGCCGCCATAAGAACTACTATTCAGTTATTGCTGGTTGGACTGGTTTTAAAAACTGTTTTTGCCAGTTCCAGCCTTGGACTGGTGATGTTTATCTGGTTCATAATGTTGATGGCAGCTGGTCGCGAAGTTATTTCAAGGCAAAAAAACAAAATACGTGGATACAAGGGCTTTGCAATTGGCTCTTCCTCAATGTTTGTTTCTTCTTTTTCAATAATGGTTATTATCCTGACTACCGTAATCAAGGTAGACCCGTGGTATACGCCCCAATACGCTATCCCAATGCTTGGAATGCTTCTGGGCAATACCATGAATGGTATCGCATTGGGTATGAATAGCTTCACCCAACAGGTTTGTCAGCAGAAAGAAACAATCGAGCAAAGACTTGCTCTGGGACAGACTTCTAGCGAAGCAATAATCGATATCTGGAAAGAAAGTGTTCGAACTGGAATGATTCCAATTATTAATTCTATGGCTGCCGCGGGAATTGTAAGCTTGCCAGGTATGATGACAGGACAGATTCTCGGCGGAAATGATGCTTTTGATGCAGTTAAATACCAGATTCTGATTATGTTCATGATTTCTTCCGGAACTGGATTTGGAGTAATGCTCAGTCTATGGCTAATCAGGATGAACATTTTTGATGAAAGAGACCGGCTTCGCCTGAAAGATTTCTTTAAGAATTAGCTTTTCAACTCATTTAGCCTGAGCAAATTCTCTTAGGCGTGGAGTTGTCAGCATGGTAAAATTGTAAATCATACCTGTGGGATTTGATTTTAATTTCAATGCTGAGAGCATTTGAGCACTTTTGGAGGCTGGTTTTAATGGCTTTTAAATTTAAACTAATTGTTTTTATCTTGGTTATTGGATTTTTTTCTTTAAATAGTTCTTATTGTGAAGACAGCTTTTCTGAAAGCAATAGCGATAAGAGTTCCCAGGCTAAAATTAAAAAGTCTGAAAACGAATTCAGAAAGCTTTGTAATAAGTATTTATCGGATTTTCGACTTTATAACTCAGATAAGGATCAGATTGAGGAACTTATAGAAAATGATGAGGTGCCCTTGTCTGAAAAGAAAAAAATCGTTTCTGAGATTCTTTTAAAGAGAGGTATTGCTTCTGATGTAAACTTAAAGTCTCTCAAAAGTCTTGAAGAGTTTGAACAGGAGGGGGAACCATACTTTGTTTGGAACAAAATAAAGGAAAATCCTGAGCTAACCGATGAGGACCTGGAAGAGATTGAAGAAGTCATGGATGATCCCGATTCAACAAGAAGTGAACGGATCAGTGTCATTAAAAGGGTAGCTTTAAATCGGGGCATAAAATGTGATGGAATTGCTCCTGATAAGAAGTTACAAAAAACCAAATTAAGTATGAAGCCCGAATATTTATGGGCCAGAGCCAAGGAAAACATTCGATTATTTCAATCAGATAAAGAAAATATCGTTAAGATTTTAAGTAATCTGGAACTTGATGACTCTGAAAAGTGTTCACAAATAAAAGTGATTCTAGATAAGAGAGGAATCGCTTTAGAGTAATTAGGAAAGTAAGATTGCAATTAGGAGAAGGAATGATGAAGGCTGGTTTCTTGCAGTTTGCCCCCTGTTTGATGGATCAAAATAAGACAATTTCTAATCTTGAAACTCTATTTTCACAAGACTTTGAAGCGGATTTGCTTGTTTTACCTGAACTTTGCAATTCTGGTTATAATTTTCCAAACAGAGAAGAGGCCTTTGCTTGTGCAGAAACAAGCGATAAAAGTGAATTTATAGACTTTTTGGTTTCAGTTGCCCAGAAAAAGAATTGCTTTATTTCCTCTGGTTTTCATGAAAAAGATGGAGATAAGCTTTTTAATTCATCTGTGCTGGTAGGGCCCAAAGGCCTGGTTGGCAAATACCGAAAGCTGCATTTGTTTCTAAACGAGAAAGATATTTTTGAACCGGGAGACCTGGGATTGCCCGTTTTTGAAACCGAGATCGGCAAAATAGGTATGCTGGTTTGTTTTGACTGGATTTTTCCAGAAACATGGCGAATCTTGGCTCTGAAGGGCGCTGAGATTATTTGTCATACCTCTAACCTCGTTCTCCCAGGATTTGCGCAAAAAGCAGTTCCGGTTCAAGCTTTAATGAATAGAGTTTTTGCGATTACTGCGAATAGAATTGGCACTGAAGGAAATCTCACCTTTACTGGCATGTCTACAATAGCTTCTCCAAAAGGTGATGTTATTTATCAGGCAAAGCCCGACCAGAACGAATTGAAGGTCGTTGAGATTGATTTGGCTGAATCACATAATAAATTCATGACTCCGCGAAATAATGTATTTGAAGATAGGCGAGTTGAATTTTTCGATGAAATATTAAAAAAATAGAGCTTTTGGAGTTGGTTTTGAAAAAGAATGGCCTATGGATTGCCACTGTTTTTACAGTTGTGTGCTGTCTTTTTATGCTTTCCGGGTGTTTAACCGGAAACAATGAGGAGTTAAAAAAAGAAAGTTTGGAAGTCTGGTTGGACGCCACTCCTGAAGAGCTGGTCTTTTTCTCTGAAGTAGCAAATGACTTTAAAAGGATTGAAAAGGATCTGGAAGTTAAGTTTAGAGTAATTAAGCTTGATGATCTGAAACCTGCTTTTCTTAGTGTGTCTGGCGTCGCAAGTGGCCCCGATATGCTTCTTATCCCAGGGGATTGGGTTGGAGAGCTGGCAAAAAAGAATAAGGTCCGCGAAATTGATTTATCAGGTTTCAAGATTGATAAAGCTTTTGTTGAATGTTCAAAATTTTCAGGAAAGGCCTTTCTGGTCCCATGGTGCTTTGAAACTGTTGCCCTGATTTATAACAAGAAGCTAATAAAAGCGGCACCTGCCAACTATAAAGAACTTGCAGAAATCTCTCAAAAATTGGTCACTCAAAGTATTTATCCGCTTATGTATGATAATAAAAATTTCTATTACCACGCGCCGTGGTTCTTTGGCATGGGAGCTGCTTTGTTTAAAGATGGTAAAACTGCTATTAATAGCCCCCAATCCAGAAAATCCATCGAATATGGGCTGAAGCTTGAAAACGAAAACATTGTCCCTGTGGGCTGCAATCAACCTGCAACAGTAAATTTATTTTGCGCTGGCAAAACCGCAATGATTATAAATGGGCCCTGGGTGCTGAATGAGCTTGATAGAAACTTGGTAGAATACGGAGTTGAACTTATTCCAGAGATGAATAATGGCTTACCAGCACGACCTTTTTACGGAGTTAAGGGGTTTGCAATTTCCCAGGCTTCGGGAAAAACTAAACTCGCATTAAAATTTGCCCAACTCTTTAATTCCGGACTTTGCCAGAAGTCTGCCATGGAAAGACTCAACATTCTTCCATGTAATCAGGAAATCTACGAAGATTCCTATGTATCAGGCAAATATAAGGGTTTTTATCAACAGGTTAAGAATGGTGTACCAATGCCAAATATTCCTGAAATGAAATTTGTCTGGAATGAGGCAAATTGGCTTTTGAGACAGGCTTATCTTCCGGGAGCCAATTTAAACTCGTTACTTGAAGAGACAGAAAAAAAGATTGGAAAGCAAATAGAAACAGAAGGAGCTAAAAAATGAAAAAAGCTCTTGGGGGATTGTTTGTCTTAGTTGTTTGTATTCCATTATTTTTCTCTTTTCTTCTAATTTCAGATATTCTCGGAAAAAGAATGGAAGCAGTAATCAAAAGGAGGGTTACATCGCAGCTGGAAATCGCTGGTAACCTTCTGAACAGGAACCTGGAAGAATTAACTTTAAAAGCCAGATTTATATCTCAGCAAAAAGACATTCAACAGGCTTTTTTAGATAAAAATCCTATTGAGCTTATTGATAGGCTTAACAGAATCAGGAAAGATCTAAGATTGGATCTTTATGAGGGCGGTATAGAAATTTATGGTAAAGACGGGAAGCTTTTTGTATCCGAACCAGTTAATCCATTTAAAATTTCTGATGAAACATCCGTAAATAAAGCTTTGTCAGGTGAGTTCTCCGAGATTCGTGTTAATCGAAACGGGCGACTCTTGTTTTGCACAACAGTTCCAATCTATTCCTCCACTGAATCACAACCTGTCGGTGCCGTAACTCTTGGTTTTGTTCTAAATGATGCTTATGCAGATGAATTAAAGAGAGTTGCCACAACAGAGATTGTTTTGCTCGCTTTAAGTAAGAAGGATTGCTCTGTTCTTGCCACGACAGTAATGGAAAACGGTAAAAGGTTTTTTCCGGTATTACCTGGGCTGAATGAGCAATTTAGAGAGGTTGGTGTTGCAACCAGGAAGTTTATTATAAAAGCCAGAATTTTTGAAACAAAGTTTGGCTCTTTTGCTCTGGCAGTGGCTTTTGAGAAAACCGAATTGAGTTCGGTTATTGTTTCAATTAGAAGAATGCTGTTGTTTACAGCTTTAGGTGCAATTCTTTTTGCTCTTGGACTGGCTATCCTTTTCTCAAAAACCCTTACTTCACCAATTGAAGCTCTTGTAAACGCAGCTCAGGAACTTGGTAAGGGAAACCTGGATGTGGCAATCAATCTTGATACGGCAACCGAAGAATTTTCTATTCTGGGACAGACCTTTGATAACATGCGAAGCCAGATTAAAGCAAAGCTTCATGAACTGGAAATGGCCAATGATGAACTTGACCACAAGGTTTTCGATCTTTCTGTTAGGAATCTGATTAACCAGGCGATTATTACCAAGAATGAGGATTCAGTTCTAAGAGAATTACTTCAAATAATTGTTGATACAATGGGTGCTTCAAGAAGTTCAATGTTACTTGTCGATCCTCAGACGGATCGTCTTGCTCTTAAGGTTGTGGTTTTCCGGAATAAACCTGAAGAAGCTTTTGTTAGCGGGTCAAATGATAAAAATGGTATCAGCTTTGAACTTGGAGAAGGAATTGCTGGCTATGTAGCAAAAACCGGGAAACCTGTTTTTTCTAACAATCCGGCCGATGACATGAGATTTAAGCATGGTGATAAGGAAAGCGATAAGAAGTTGGAAAACCTTATCACTGTCCCACTAAGAGGTGAAAAAGAGATCCTTGGCGTGGTCAATCTTTCTGACAGGGCAGAAGACTTTACAGAAGAGGATCAGAATCTGCTCCAGGGGATTGCAGACCAGATAGCTATCGCTTTGCAAAAGGCAAGGCTTTATGAGCTCGCTATCACAGATGGAATGACAGGTCTTTATATTCATAGATACTTCCAAATGCGCCTGGAAGCTGAGGTAGCCAGGTCCAGAAGAAGCGAAGAACCTCTTAGTCTACTGATGTTCGATATAGATCATTTCAAGAAATTCAACGACACATGGGGGCACCAGTTAGGCGATAAAGTCATAAAGCTGGTTGCAGATACTATTCGGCAAAATGTTCGTGAAGGCATTGATATTCCTGCCAGATATGGCGGGGAAGAATTCGCAGTGATAATGCCGGATACAAACCTTGATGGAGCTGTAATTTTTGCTGAGCGCCTCAGAAAAGTAATTGAAAATGCTTCAATAATGCATGAAAAAACTGAGTTAAAAGTTACCATCAGTCTTGGTTGTGCCGCTTTCCCTTTATGTGCCCTGGAGCGTGAAACATTAATCAAGGCGGCAGATACTGCTTTATATGTTTCCAAGGAAAAGGGCCGCAATTGTGTTAGCCGAGCCGAAAATCTTGAATCCTGATGATTGTTTTAAAATCTGATTGCGAATATTTTGAGGAAATCAAGAAGAGCAGATTTACCGCAATTGCTCATCGGGTGGAAAGCATCGCTGAGGCAGAAAATTTTATTCAATCTGTAAGGCAGGAAAGTGCTTCCCATAACGCATGGGCTTATAAAATTGGAAAAGAATACAGATTCAACGACGACGGAGAAGTTTCAGGAACCGCAGGAAAGCCTATTTTTAGTGCCATTGAATATAGCGGGTTAGATCAAATTGTTGTTGTGGTGATCAGATTTTTTGGTGGAATAAAGCTTGGCGCAGGAGGCCTGGTTCGGGCTTATGGCGGCGTAGCAACCGAATGTCTGAAGATCGCAGAAACAATTGAATTAGTGCCGGAAATTTGTGTCAGCGTGCAGGTCAGCTTTGCTGCAATGGGAGCTGTTTTTTCAGTTATCGAGAAATTCAATGGGTTGAGGGGCGCAGAAAACTTTAACGCAGAAGGCGTGGCCATTGAAGTAACCATTGCTGAATCAAGTCTTGAGGCTTTTAAAATCGCAGTTCGGAACGCAACCCTTGGGCAAGCAGTGGTAATAGAAAATAATAATTAAGACTTGATTTTATTTTAATGTTAAATAGGTTAATCATAAGCCTTAAACTGGCTTATTGAAAAAATGGGTGAGAAATTATAAAATCTGCTCATAGATAATCAGGAGGAACTCAAATTGCGAAAGATTAACATATTGGTTTTTGCACTATTCATTTTCTGCTTTGGAATTATTGTGCCTGGCTGCAGCCAGAGTGAAAGCGGACCCGCACCAGAAATATCGGCAGATGCCTGGTTGAATACTGAGCCACTTAAAATTGCTGATTTGAATGACAAGCTTGTTGTTGTTGAATTCTGGGCGACATGGTGCCCTCCATGCAGAAAGAGCATCCCTCATCTCAAGAAAATGAACGATGAATATAAAGACAAGGGCCTTGTGCTTATTTCTCTTACTCAAGAACCAAAAGATAAGGTTGAAGGATTTGCAAAAAAAGCTGAAATGGATTGGGCTGTTGGTACTGGCAGTTCATCTGGAAGCGATTACGGCGTAATGGGAATTCCTCATGCCTTTATCGTAAAAGAAGGTAAGATTGTATGGCATGGTCATCCTATGAGTGGCATGGATGAAGAAGTTAAGAAGCACATTGCTACCCTTGCTTCAGTAGAAAAAAAAGAAGAAGCTAAATCCGAAGAGTCTTCTAGCGAAGAAGGCAAAAAAGTAGTAGATGAATCAGAATAAACTTATTGCGGGCGCGAAAGCGCCCGCTTTTAATTTAAAAGATCAGAATGGTGTTTCAGTAAAGCTTTCCGACAGTAAAGGGAAAAAGGCTCTGGTTTATTTTTATCCAAGAGCAAGCACTCCGGGTTGCACTGTTCAGGCATGTTCGCTTAGAGATGCTCTCAGTGATCTAAAAAAACATAATGTTGTGGTTTTTGGCTTAAGCCCTGACTTGCCTGAAAAACTTAAGAAATTTGAACAGAAGCAAAATTTGAATTTTTCGTTGCTGTCTGATCCCGAAATGAAGGTTGCAGACTCTTATGGAGTTGTTGGTGAGAAAACCATGTTCGGGAAAAAGAAAATCGGTGTTATTCGCTCCGCCTTTTTAATTGATGAAAAGGGTGAGATCTTGAACGCATGGTACAAGATCAGCCCAAAGGACACCGTCCCTGAAGTTCTGGAATTTCTAAGCGGTTTAAAGTAGAATAACCCCAGAAAATCTCTGGAGGTTAACCCTTGAAGGGGCGACATCAAAAAACATACTACAAGTGGGGACTAGTATTAGTAGCACTTTCTGCTGCTACTTATGGCCTTCATTTTGCTATTTTCAGGGACTTTCATCACCTTGCCATATTTTTGCTTGAAGACCTGGCGTTTGTTTTTCTTGAAGTTCTTCTAGTTACTTTAACTATTCATCGTCTTATTGAATCAGAAGAAAGACGAAACCGACTTGAAAAGCTAAATATGGTTATTGGTGCATTTTTTAGTGAAGTTGGTAACAACTTTTTAAGAATTTGTGTTTCAAATGACCCCAATATAGATGAGATAAGATCTCAGCTGATATTTAAAGGAACCGCAAAAGTTGAGGAACTACGTGCTCTTAGCGACCTTGTTAAAGGTTTTAAAACCTCAATAGATATTAAAAAGATCGATTTACATGATTTACGAAGATTCTTGATTGATAATCGAAAGTTTCAGCTGCGATTGGTCGAAAACCCGGTTTTACTTGAGCATGAGCATTTCTCGGAACTACTGCGTTCTGTTTATCATGTAACAGAAGAACTAATAGCCAGAATTGAACTGAAAGTTATGCCATATGAGGATGAAGCACATATAAAAACTGATATTGAGAGAGCCTATTCTTTATTAATTAAAGAATGGTTCTATTACATAATTCATTTACGTGATGAATATCCTTATTTATTTTCGTTTTCGACTCGTATGAATCCTTTTAATCCAAATGCTTGCGCGGTTATTAACGCCTCCAATTGTAATGAATGCTGAGTTTGATAAAATTTCTGACTTTAGTGGTTATCTGGAGAGGATAGATACAGAAGCTCTAAGATCATTTATCCAGAATCTTAAAGAACCCGTCTGGGAAAACGAACTTATTAATGTGGCTTTTGGGGTGGGGGACTCCTGGACAATACCAGCATTAACTTTGTATCGTCAGCATTTCAGCCTGTTTCATGTTTTACATAAGCTAAGACTTGAGTTTGAGCGGGAGAGAAAATTTCTGCATATCCATTTTATGCGAACCTTTTTAATAGATATTCCTGCTGGTTGTAGATATTATTGCGCGGATCTTTCAAGTTTCTGCGGCGAGCCTCTGGAAAATGGATCGCATCTATGTAATTTTCATAGCAAGCTGCAGGGTGAAGCTCAGTTGGACGAGCTGTCTGATTATCATTTTTATATGGATGAAGAAAATTTTTATTCCATAACCGAAGAAAATGCAGAAGATTTTATAAATGGCGCATGGGAATTGATGGCAAATTTTAAAAAGGTGGAAGAAAGCTATCAGATACTTGGTCTGGCTCCAGGTAGTGATATGAAAACCACCAGACAGCGTTTCCGCTTTCTTGCCCGTGAACTGCACCCGGATGTCTCCACCCTTGAAAAAGCCACAGACGGAAAAGAGTTTGCTAAAGTTAACTCTGCCTATAGAACAATTCAGAAATATCTTATGGGTCTCAAAATTAAAAAGTGAGTTGCAGACTGTTATCAAAGCTGACGAAGTATAGTAATAGCGGCTATTTAAAAGACTATGCAAATAATTTGTTCGATTTGGGAATGACAATGCTATAATTGTACATAGCAAGAATACGTTGGCAGAGGGACTATGAAAAAGCAGGATATTGAATACAAAGTATTAAACATCCTTGAGCGCCTTGAGAAAGGCCATCCAATAGAGGATGACGAAGTTGAACTTAAAGCGGAATGGCCAAAAGATCATTTTCGTGCTGCCCGAAGAATTGCCGCGCATGCCAACGCTTCACGTGGTGAGCCAATTCTGTGGCTAATCGGAATTGATGAGAAAAAAGGTCCTGTGGGTGCCGACTTTGAAGAGTTATCCATATGGTATGCCAAGCTGAGATCTAATTTCGATCAGCTATTGGTGCCTAATCTCGTAAGTCTTGCAATTCCATACGAAGGCATGACAATTGTCGCGTTGCTTTTTGAAACAGAGCGATCTCCATATGTAATTAAAATACCTGAAGGAACAGGGCTTGTTTCCTATGAAGTTCCCTGGCGAGAGGCCAACTCAACCAGATCCGCAAGACGTTCGGATCTGATCAAACTTTTGTATCCCATTCAAAAGAAGCCGAGACTTGAAGTTATTGATGGCAAAATTGAGCTGCAAAAAGCTCTCACCGGGCAGGGGCAGAATGGCTCTTCCACATATCAGTGGAGCTTGAATCTTAAGCTTTACATAGTAACCTTTTCATCAGAAACCATTGTTATCCCGCTTCATAAATGCGAGGTCGTTTTTAGACCCGCCGGAAGGCCAGATGAGCAGAAATTTGACGAGATAAGGCTTGCTCCGCCAACATCCTTTAATACGCGGGGCATGGAGAAAAAATCCCAATCCCTGACCGTTAGCGCAACGGATTACGAGGTGCTGATTGATACCGCCGGAATGATGCAACTTACTGGCGAATTGTTCGTTGAGAATCGCCCATCAGGCATGCTTTTTGAAGAAATTACTGTAAAAGGTCGCCTAAAGTCTCATCATATAGAAGATTTTGTAACTTTCAGCGTGGATTTCGCCCTGGTAGGCTCTCCAAAGCCCGATAATTCCGATCGCATTCTGGGCACCTGGAAACTGGTAAGTCCGGATAATTTTTAATAATTCTTTGGAGCCTTTGCATGTCTGCCAACCGCTGGATAAAAGAACTAAACATGATTCGTCACCCCGAAGGTGGCTACTACGCCGAATTTTATCGTTCCGATTCAACTATTCGCAGGGAAGGTCTCCCCGAAGCCTTTGCGGGCGATAGATCATTTCTAACCTCAATCTATTTCCTGCTTGAAGGCCAGGACGTTTCAAAATTCCACCGCCTCAAATCCGACGAAATGTGGTATTTCCTTGATGGCTCCGAGCTGACCATCCACATAATTGCCCCAGATGGCAACTACTCAGCAAAAAAACTTGGTCGAAATCCCATGGGTGGAGCACCTTTCCAACAGGTCGTTCCCGCCGGAAACTGGTTCGGCTCCTCAGTAGACGCCCCCAACTCCTACGCCCTTGTAGCGTGCGCCGTCGGCCCCGGCTTTGATTTCAAAGACTTTGAACTCTGCACTTTTGAAAAGCTGGTCGCTCAGTATCCCCAGCATGAAGAGATAATCAGGAAGTTATCCTAAACTTTTAAATGCTTTAAGGGCTCTTTCACGGCCTGTTTTGTAATCTTCTATGGGTTCGGGATAGTTTGTGCCTTTAATGGCTTTTGCTAGCTTTATTGGGTCGTGTAAAGCCGCTGAATCAAGTTTTGCCAGTTCTGGACAATATTTTTTTATGAAGATTGCATCTTTGTCGAATCTTTTGCTTTGGCTGAAAGGATTAAAAATTCTGAAGTAGGGGACTGAATCGGTTCCTGTGGATGCAGACCATTGCCAACCGCCATTATTTGCTGCTAAGTCTCCATCTATAAGAGTTTCCATGAAGTATTTTTCCCCCAATCGCCAATCTAGAAGGAGAATCTTGGATAAGAACATCGCTGAAACCATGCGCAGTCGATTGTGCATCCAGCCGGTTTCATTCAATTGCCTCATGGCAGCATCAACGATTGGATAACCTGTTTGTCCGGTTTTCCAGGCATTTAACTGCTTCTCATCGTATCGCCAGGCGAGATCTTTGGTTTTATCTTTGAACGGCTGATCCATGCATACTTTAGGGAAGTTGATAAGTATCTGGGTGTAAAATTCACGCCAGATCAGTTCGGATACCCAGGAACTTAGGCCTGGTGGAAGTTTGTCTATTGTGGTTTTGCTGTGCTCAAGGACTTTTCTGATGCATGTCTGGACCGAAATTACTCCAGCGGCAAGGTAGGGTGAAAGTTTACTTGTTCCAGCTATTGAGGGGAAATCCCTGTCATTTTCGTAATTAGCTCCAGGATTTTTTATGAAGCTATGAAGCTGATCCAGGGCATATTTTTCCCCGGCTGGCCACAATGATTTGCTATATGCGGATTTATCAAATCCATCTATGGTTTCGGGGATGGGGTTAGGTTTCAGCCCTGTGGAAGTTATAGCAGGAGCAGGAGAGTAGGCTTCTACCATTTCCAGTTCGAATTGCTCCAGCCACTTTTTCTTGAAAGGTGTAAAAACGGTGTAGTGATTGCCGCTTGCTGTGAATAAGCTTCTGGGGCCAAGAACTGTCCTGTCTCTCAGACGCCTTACTGAAATTTCACTGGCAAATTTTTGAATAATAGCAGTATCTCTGACTTTTTCATTTACTTCATATTCCTCATTAAAATAAAGAGCATCTATTTTATTTCGTTGAATGCGAGCTTCAAGCAGAGCAGGGATATCGGAAAAATTATCTGCGATTTCAACATCAAGAATAATGTTGAGTTTGGCCAGGTCTTTGCGGAGCTGTTTAAGGTTTTCCAACCAGAAATAAACTTTGGCTGGAGCTTCGTTATGTTCTTTCCATTGCCCGGGAGTTATAAAGAATATGGCATCAACTCCATTTTTACATTCCTGAATTGCTTTAATCAGAGCATAATTATCCTGGCATCTTAGATCTCGACGAAACCACAGCAGACCTTTTTTTCCTGATTCCATACTATTCTTTCTCCTTATTCTGCATGTGATTTAAAAATTTCTGTAAATATTTGATTTATTTTATGCCGGATAGGTTCAAAGAGCAAATGAACTGGTTTTGCTTTGCTCAAATATTTTTTTTCAAAGCCTAAAATAATGTGAATTTCATTGTACAGAGCTGAGGTGACGCTTCTATTATTTTTTGGTATAATTCATAAATAAGGTCTTCATATACAAGGGGAAACAAATGAAGAAATTCAGTTTTAAGGTTCTGATGTCGCTTCTGGTTCTTTGTCTGGTCGCGGGTTCTGTTTATGCCGATCCACCAAAGCGAGTTGCATATGGTGTAATTATGCAGGGTTTCGGTTGGAATGCTCAGGCCAAAGGAATTCCAAGTCGTTGGTATCAACTTATTGGGCATCGTGCGCAAAGCATGAAGGAACTTGGAGTCGACTTTGTATGGTTTCCCCCTGTTAGTCGTTCTGTAAGCCCACAGGGCTATCTTCCTGGTGACTATTATGATCTTGGTTCAAAAGATACCCCAACCTTTTATGGCGACAAAGATCAGCTTATTAGCGCACTTAAAAAGTTGAATGAAGTTGGCGTTTCCCCAATTGCTGACATAGTTATTAATCATAGATGCGCAGGCAAACAGGATAACAACGGAATATGGAACATTTACCATTTTGCCTCTGGCAAAGCCAGCTGGGAGCAATGGTCAATTTGTAAGGGCGAATACGGTGGAACAGGCAAAGCTGATACCGGCGGAAACTACGGCGCTGCACCAGATTTGGATCACACCAACGCAAAAGTTCAGGAAGATATTACCGAATGGATGAAGTGGCTCAAAACTCTTGGTTTTAAAGCCTGGAGATACGATTATTCCAAAGGTTATGGCGCAAAATACGCAGGGATTTATGACAAGAATACTTCCCCAATCTTTTCAGTTGGCGAAGTTTGGACAAATATGGCATTTCAGGGTTCAAATCTGAATCCAAATCAGGATGCTCATCGCCAGACTCTTTGTAATTGGCTTGACGAAAATAAAAGTGAAGTTGGATGCGTTTTTGACTTTACCACCAAAGGAATCTTACAGGTTGCCGTAAATGGTGAATACTGGCGCTTACAGGACAAAGACGGCAAGCCATCAGGACTTATTGGATGGTGGCCACAGCGTGCCGTAACTTTCCTTGATAACCATGACACTGGCTCTCAGCAAAGCCATTGGCCTTTCCCCGGCAAGCATATTATGCAGGGATACGCCTATATTCTAACTCATCCTGGTATCCCATGTGTGTTTTGGGAACACGTTTATGACTGGAACCTATATTCAGCAATCAAACGACTTATAGCAATTCGAAAGCTTTATAAGATTCACAGCGCAAGCAAAGTGAAAATCCTGAAAGCCGAAAACGGCCTATATGCCGCAGAAATAGATAAAAAACTCTACCTTAAACTTGGCTCAAAAGACTGGCAGCCAGAGGACCCAACAGTTAAATTGCTCGCCAGCGGCGACCAATTCGCCGTATGGGGCAAGATCTCCCGCAAGAAGAAATAATGGCAATTTAAAATAGTCTAGAACTAAGAACCGCCTCTCGATGAATCCCAATCGAGAGGCGGTTTTGTTTTCTAGAATTTTGTCACAGGCCAGAATATTGTGCAAAAAGAGATGGAATGGAAGCTTTAAGCTTGTTGACTTAACCTTTGGTTAGGGCCGGTTTTGAAGTATTACTAAAACTAATTGTGCGCTGTGGATTTTATTGGTTTGAGATAGAAGAGCGGGGGAGTTGTTTTGTAAAAAACTTGGGCCTTATTTGATTGGTTTAAAATTTGAACATGCCAATGATTTTAAGCTGGTTGTAAAGCATACTAAATGCACAGAAAATATTGCTCTTGGATTAATTTTATATGCAAATTGAAAAAAAATCCAGAATATACCTCTATATAGATATATTCTGGATTTAAAAATTTTTAACTAATTGGTAAAAACCTGAATTCTATGATTTGAGCTGTCAGAAACAAATATTTTTCCATCAGAATTTATCGCAATTTTTGAGGGAGAATTAAATTGCCCATTGCCACTTCCTACACCACCAAAAATTGAAACAAGCATTCCTGAACTGTCAAATTTTTGAATCCTATTATTGCCAGTATCACTTACATAAATGTTGCCAGCACTATCAATGGTAATTCCGCAAGGGTTTGAAAATTGCTTCGGACCGTTTCCTTGTCCTCCAAAAACTTCAAAGCTATTTGATACTGATGGATTGAATGTAATGACTCTATTATTTGACGAATCTGCGACATAGATTTTTCCTGTAGAATCAATTGCTATATCCTGTGGATAGGCAAACTGGTCGATACCGTTGCCATATGTTCCCCATTTTGCTTCCCAACTGTCAGATGATGAGGAAATATCAAACTTTTGAATCCTAGAATTTCCTGTGTCGGCTATAAACAAATCATTGTTAGAGTCAATTAACCCGCCTTTGGGTTTCCATACCAAACCATTAGCTGTTCCTTGCGAGCCAATGATTCTTGAGAAGCTGGCATTTGAATCGAATACATGAACTCTATACCCAGAGTCTTCAATAACAAACATGGTATCATTTGAATCAAAAAGAATATCTTTTGGATCGTTAAACTCATAATTGCCTGTTCCAGTATTTGGGCCTCCAATTATGGCCAATAAAGTCCCTGTGGCAGTGTATTTTTTTACTCTATGGTTGTATGAGTCAGCTACCCATAGGTTTCCATTAGAATCAAAATTTAATCCGTTTGGGTAGGAAAAATCAGCATCTCCACTGCCATTTGATCCCCATTGCGCATAGTAAGAAGGGCCAGCTATAGTTGTTCTTATTGTAAGATTGGAAGTTTCAGTATTGCCCCACTCGGTAAACGTATATGTGATTACATCTTCTCCATATGTTGATGGCCCACTGAAAATAGTTCCGTTAAGAGTTCCGGTTCCACTGGTGTGCGAATATGCAAAAGAAGAAACTGTTTGGCTGCTTCCATCAGAATAGTTTGCTGTAACAACCACTGAACTGATATCTTTGGAGCTATTATTGTCGCAACCAAGAACTTCAGGAGTAAGACTAATCCCTGTTAAGGTCCTCATTGTAGCGTAGGCTACAACAGTGTCTGTGTCTTTGTTGTAGATTTCGATGAGAGCTCCGTTAGGGATGGTTTCTGAAAAGAAAATTGAGTTGAAGTCGTTGACGGTCATCAGGTCAATTGATTTGCATACGAGGATTACGCCGTCGCTAAGGCTTATGCTGGGAGATTTGGCCCATTCGATTGGGGTGCTGGTCGCTGTTCCTTTTGAGCAATCAAGCATTGTAACTGGATCAAATGTTGAATCAACGCCATGAATTTTTACTTGAAGATTGTAGGTGTTTAAGCCAGATGCTGTTGTATTAAGTGGAATCTGGTGCCAGGTAATTGGGTCTTGTGGATAATTCACAACAGGGCCGTTGGTATTTGGATCTAATTCTTTGGCGCGAGCCACCATTTTTTCTGCATCTCTGCCAACTTGATACCATGCTATTAAAAGGGCTGCGTCATAGCTGTTTACTATTCCATCATCGTTAAGATCATCAGTAATGGAATTTGGTAAAGCTACAATTGGTCCCTGTATTCCTGACCATATGTCCTGAGCAAAAGGCCAGATAACATCAACAGTTTTGGGAGAGGACATATACCAGGCCATGTATAGAATGATGTCGTGACTATTTACAACGGAATTGCCGTTATAATCCATGCGGAAAGTATAGCTTCCAATCATTTGATATCTGAAGGCAGGGTTCTGGGCATTAGCTATATCAGCATTATAAACTTCAATTTTTGCTCCTGTTGGAATAGGAGTTGAAAATTCCATGCTGCTAAAAGGCTCTATGCCTTTAAAATCCATATCATTAGCAGCCAGAACAATTCCATTAGAAAATGGAATCGCAGCCTTTTTTAAGGTTTTTACACTGCCAGAAATAGTTTTCACTGTAGCAGTGGTATCAAAAGTTTCTGGAACCCCGGAAATGCGAATCTGCATACAAATACTGTTTAAAGCAGTCGAAACCTTATTAAACAGAACCTGATTTGCTCCAGTCCCCTCTGCAACAGCAAAGTTATTAGAACTAGCCACCGCAGAAATCACAGGACTACTAGGATTAGATCCGCTGCTGCCGCAGCCGGTGAAACTCAAAATAGACAAAATGGAAACGATTGTAACTATTAGTATTTTATTATTTAGCATTTTAGTGTCCTTCTCTTTACGGCATCTGGAAAACTTGAATTCTTGCTAATGACGAGCTTGAACTTTCAGAGTAGTCGCTTACGTATATTTGCCCACCATCAGTGGGAATTATGCAAACAGGCCTTACAAATTGCCCATTGCCTCTACCATAGCTTCCCCAATCTGTTACATAAAGGCTACTGTTAATATCAGCTGAAAGAATATTTGCGCTTGGAGAATTTGGGTTACTTGTTGGAGTTTGGTTTATATCAAAAACAACAACCCTATGATTTCCTCTATCTGCGGCATACATGTATCCTCTAGAGTCTATTCTGATATCCTCAAGATAGCCAAATTTGCCTATTGCAGTCCCTTTTCCGCCCCATTCGCAAATATATGTTGAACTGCTTCCAATTACTGAGAACTTTTGGATTCGACAGCCATAGTAATCAGCGACATAAACAAATCCTTGAGCATCTATAGCGACTGTTCTTGGCCATACAAAATTGCTTGGCCCGGAATAACCAGCAGTTCCCCATGACATTAGGAGCGTACCGGAAGCATTCATTTTCTTTACTTTGTTAGCTCCAGATTCTGCTAAATAAAAATTTCCTTCAGAGTCAAAAGTAATACCGCACGGATTGCTGAAACCATTTAGTTGTGAAATTATATTCCATTGATTATCAAAGATTTTTATATTTCCACCAATAATGTCTGCAGTATAAACTTGTCCAGCATTGCTAATTGCCAAGTCGTTACTTCTGGAATATGAATATGGATGTATGGTAAGTTTCGTTCCATTCGTGTCATACTCTGCGATTCCCCCTCCCCAATATTGGTTTACAAGTAGATTTCCTGATCCATTAAAAGCCATCCCAGCAGGATCAGGCAAAGTCCACGACCTTACAAAAGATGGAGTGTCCGCAGTTATTCCGACAAAAACCTTAAGATCAGCTTCTTTTGTAATCCCTTCTTCAATTGAAGAGCAAGTTAAAAAAACTTGAGAGTCGGCAGCTGGAGCTTGGTATTGATTTAAATTAAGGCTGCCACCCCCGCTTTTTATTATCCATGATGTATTGGTTGCTGTCCCAGTCGACCCATCGAAGTAATGAGATGTGACTGTTATTGTTGAAAGGTCCAAGATTGAGGAATTTGCTATTTCTTTTATGCTTGGTGAAAGCGATATTGCTTGAAGCGTGTGAGATAGATTAATCGTTTTTGCTTGAATTACCTCTTTTGTATCATTGTTGAAGATTTCAACAATACTTCCATCAGGAAGTTTATTTGTGAATCTAATCAGATCGAATGGCTTTACTGAATATGGTTCCATAATAGAACAAATCAAAACGATTCCATCAGCAATTGTTACGTTTTCTGATTTGTACCACAAGACAGGCTTTTCTGCTTGACTAGCTCTATAACATGACAAGAAAGTCGAAGTTTCAAAATCGGGTGATACATTTCTAATCCTGATTTGAACCTGGTAATTATTTAATGTCGGTGTTGGTATTGGGTAAGGTACATCAAAAGTGTAATTGTTTAAGAGCTCCAACGGTCTGTTGATGACGTTGCCTTCAACACCAGAATATAACTCTTTTGCTCTAGTAAGCATGGCTTCTCTATTAGGGCCAACTTGATACCATGAAATTAGCATTACCGCATCCGAACTATCAAGCTTCCCATCCTGGTTTAGGTCGTCATGAAGAACGGTTGGGACGGATAAAATGCTATCTGGCGATCCTGTCCAAAGCTCATTGGCCAAGCCAATTATAACAGAGTCACTTGGCTGATTTGAAATTAGATATGCCATGAAAATAGCGATATCTCCGCTAACTACAGTTTCGCTGCCATCATAATCCATGCGATAAATATAACTATTTACACTTGCTCTAAGGTTTGGATTAAATTTTGGCATCAGATCGACATTTAGTATCTCAACTTTTGCTCCAGGAGGAATTGGGGTTGAGAAGCTGATTGAGTCAAACTTTTCGATTCCACGGAAGTCGATGTCGTTGGCAGCCAGGATAATACCGTCTGATGGGATAGAGGCTTTTTTTAGTTCTCTGGTTTTTCCATCGCTGGTTTTAACTGTTGCGATCGTATCAAAATCTGGGCTTACGTCGGTGATTTTGATCTGAATTGAGATAGTATTCAGGCCATCGGCGATCTTATTCAGTTTTACCTGATTGGTCCCATTGCCTTCTCCAATTGGGAACTCAATGTTAGCAGCTAGTTGTTGTGTTGCAACTACAGCAGCGGGGTTTGATTGGTTCCAACAGCCGACCAGGCTCATTAGAACAAGAGATAGAAGAAAGACAAAAGGCACGACATTACGATATCGCATAGAACTAAAATACCTCTCAGAAATATTTTCAAAACAGGACAAAACCTGTCTTAAAGACGTTATTTGTTTCTTTATTTGTTACAGAGTTACTGTGCTTGAAGCAACTACTGTGGATTTATCTTTGTTATATATTTCAACTATTGCCCCGACTGGGAGTTTCCCCGAAAATTGCAGCCGGTCAAACTCCATGACTGTTGCAAAAGATATTCCGTCCACAAATACCAATGCAATTCCATTGGAAATGGATACATACTGGCTTCTTTTCCACTTTCTATCTGAGCCAGGTGCTGGCAGACATTTGATCATGGTGTGGACATCAAATGTATCTGGCACATTTAAAATTCTGATTTGCATGGAAAGTGTGTTTAACTCGTTTCCTGAAGTTGAAACAGGGCTGGCAAATCTGACTTCATCTCTTGCCAGAACAAGTGAGCCAACATTTAACTTAACTCTATTCGAAAATCCAATGCTTCCATCGCTTGCTATGGCTCGTGCAGTAATTACCCAGGCTCCTGTAGGTGGTTGTGTCCAGCTATATGTGAAAGGGGCACTGGTGTCTTCACCCAATTTTTCAGAGCCTTTAAAGAAAATTACCTTTGCAATATTGGCGGAGCAGCTGGCTTCAATGCTAAGACTTTTACCGGTTTCAATAAATTTGCCATCAAGATTTGTGGGAAGCTCGATTGCCGAATTTCCTGATGAATTTGTGCCGCCAAGAGCTGTGTTTACTAATTGAAGAGTGGAATTGTCTACTGCACCCATTGCATTGGCGATAGGGTCTTCAGAGCTATTTAAGCTGATTGTTCCCTTTATAATTCCAGAAACTCTGGATGAAATCTGGTTTATCAAATTTGAGGTGTTTGAATCACTCAAGGCGGTAGCTTGCACGCTGGCTGCCGTATTTTTAAATCCGTTCATAGCTACAAGAATCGCGACTGCGGTAGAGCTATGATTAACTACAAGATTTGGAGGGGTTGTTCCATCAAAGTTATCTATGAATGCTTGCAGCAAGCACTTACCTGGATTGGATTTACTTTTAATTGATACGCAATACTTTGTTCCCGTTGGCACATTTGTCAGGGTGAAGTTTCCATTAGCGTCAATTGGAGCTGGTGTAGCAATGCTTTCACCTTTTAGATTTACCAGATGAGCTTCAAGTAAATCAAAGCTATTGGCAAGAACAACCGTTTTTAGATTCGCTGTAATGCTGCTAATGTCGGTGGTCCCAGATGGAAGGACAACACTTCCTGAAATTGTAGCTGCCGTATTTGTGCTTGAAGTTGCAACGGGATTGGCTCCGCCTCCTCCACCACCACAGCCTGATAAAACAATGGAGCTGAAAAACAAAAATGACAAAATAGCAGAACGGCAAAACCCAGACATAACATCCCTCTCAGAAGAACTTATTTATTTTAAAAACTTTTTCTTTTATGGGGGGGATAATAAATAACTTATAAAATTAAGTCAAGAAAAAAAGTGCTATTTCTGCTCAATGATGTATTTAACTACAGCGGAGAAATCTTTCATGCCGGTTAGTTTTAGTTGGAGGGAAACGCCGAATACGTGGGCGAAGTTCATGACCGTGATTATGAAAAGACAAACCATTGCGGCGATGAACATGCGTTTGGCGGGTTTGGATTTTGGGTCCTTTTTTGGGAACCATGAATTGAATTTTAATAACGCGATTGTAAGTCCTGAAACAAATATGAATAGCGAAATTTCAAAGCTTCCTTGTCGGGAGACAAGATCAATTATGTCCTGAGACACGTTTACTCTATCGGATAGAAGGCTGGCTGCATAAGATAGTTCATAGGCTAGATTTCCTTGAATTATCTGAGTGATGATTATAGCTCCAACAGCGAAAAACCATGCAAACATCACTGAAGAAGTTTCGTCTATTGGTTCTCCGTTTATGTCGACTTTCTTTTCTTTGGGGTTGCAGTTGCAAATGGTTATCCATAACCCCATCAGAGCGGGTAAAACCATCAATCTTGTGTTACCCCAGGCTAGAGAGCTTATAAAACCAATTGAAAGTGCTATTTTTTTTATGCTGGTTCTGGCTTGATCTGGCATCATTACAGAAACTGCAGCTATTCCAAGGAACAAAAACGATAGTAAATGCTTGCTTCCATTATCAGCAATTATCAGCAGAATTACCCCGATTATCAGCATAAATGCCATAATCATCAGGTCTCGGTTGGGGTTTTCTTCTTCAGGTTCAAGACGGCGCCCTTCAGCGGCAGCAGCGAGTTCTTCACTGGTTGGCGGAGCAATATCCAAACTTCTGAGGCGAACTGTAGCAAATCTGGAGTGCTGAACGATTTCAAGCAGCTCGCCAAGGTTTGATGGCCTTAATTTCTGCAGGAGAAAAACTGCGGAGTCCTGAAGCGCAATGTTATTGCTTCTGACCATTTCACTGATGTGTTTTTCGGTCAGTTCAGGGTCATATTTAAACAAACCCAAAAGAGCATTTGCTCGAATTCGGTTATCTGATGAAGTGGCAAAGTCTGTTAATTTCTCAGCTAGATCAGGACTGTCGTATGTGCACAGCGCTTCAAGAGTGTTGGCAACAATTCTTGGGTCTTCGTGATCCAGATATTCCTGAAGCTTGGGAAGAATTCTTGGGTCATCTATTTTCCATAAGCGTTTTACCAGAAAAGAAATTTTATATTCATCCTTTTCCTGCTCAAGAAACTCTAATAAAGGGGTTGCTAATGACGGGTCATTGCTGTCGGTGAGTCTTTCAATGGATTCGAAAACTACATAGCGACTTCCCAGACGTAACTTATGGAGCAGTATTTGTTGTGCTGTGAGAGTTTCGCCTTCTTTTAGTTCCAGTTTAAAAGGCTTGCTTTCAACTGATCCCGAGTCTATTTCAGGGTAACAATCATAAAAGTGGTTTCTTGCTTTTCTCGCAAAGTATCTGACTTGAGTGTCAGCGTGGAGAACATTTTCAAGAATGTGGGGAATTATACTCCGAGCAAATTCCAGTTCAAAGGAGTTCTGATGACTCAGAAAGTCCAGAGACAGAATTCGATCGGCGGTTGCTCCTGTCTGTAAAGACGATAGAAGCATTGATTCCCATTTTTTTAATGCAGATGTATCTTTTACCATTTTTCCTAACCCGAGCCTATTATAACAGCACAGCAGCTGGAAAACAAAAAAAAGAACCAATCCCTAAATGGACTTGAAGAAATAGTGCTGATGCGGTAATCTTTGGCGTAACCAGAAAATAAGGAGAATTCCCTGTGATGAAACATTCTATAGTTGATTCGGCCAAAAAGGCTATGGAGTCTGAAATCGAAGCTCTCAAAGTAGCAATGGGAAATCTTGGCGAAGAATTCGAAAAAGCTATAGATCTGATTTTGACCAGCTCTGGCCGGGTAATCGTTTGTGGAATGGGAAAATCTGGTCTGGTTGGCAAAAAAATCTCAGCAACCTTATCAAGCACTGGTACTCCTTCATTTTTCCTTCACCCTGCAGAAGCCCTGCACGGTGACTTAGGCATGGTTACAGAAACAGATGTGGTTCTCTTGCTTTCAAACTCAGGTGAAACTGAAGAGATAGTAAGGCTTATGCCTTTTTTACGAAGGGTTGGAGCAAGGATTATTGCTATGACCGGCAACATGGATTCAACCATGGCAAAGAATTCTGATGTAACTATCAATTGCTGGGTAGAGGCCGAAGCTTGTCCGATGAACCTGGCACCTACCAGCTCTACCACAGTAACTATGGCCCTTGGCGATGCTCTCGCAATAGCTTTGATTGAAGCCAGAGGTTTTAAAGAAAAAGACTTTGCACGATTTCATCCATCAGGAAGCCTGGGAAGAAAGTTCCTGGTTGTTGATGATTTGATGCATTCAGGAGAAGAAATTCCATTTGCATCTCCTCATATTAAACTTCAGGAAGCGATTATCCAAATGTCTAAAAAGAGCTTTGGTGCTCTAGTTGTAGTAAATAAAGAAAACTATCTGATGGGAGTTTTTACTGACGGAGATTTGCGCCGATATTTTGAGAAGAGCACCGAATTAAAACTTGATGCAGAGCTAAAAGATGTCATGACTTTAAATCCGTTGCGGACTTCTCCTGGCAAATTAGCCATGGAAGCCTTGAAAATGATGGAGGACAAGTCCATTACTTCGCTGCCAGTAGTTGAAGACTCGCAGGTGGTTGGCTTTTTACATCTTCACGATATTTTGCGCGCGCGACTTGTTTAAATCAACTTTCGGCTCTACATCCCTCAATTGTTACATCTGATCCGTTTAAAGCACTAATTATTACAGCAAGATCTCTACTTGAAGAATTCATAAAACTACAATTCTTCAGTTTAAGCGCAGAACCCATTACAGCAACAGCTTCTCCTGCTATACTGCCGCTAGTCAGGCGACAGTTGTCAAAAATTGAATTGACACAGCTGGACTCTGAATCTCTACTATAGGCTATAGCTGCTCCCGCTGCCTGAGCCTGGCAATTAACAAAGTTTATAGTTGCCAGAGATAACATTCCACCAATTGGTCTGATAGCGCCTCCAGCTTGCCCATAGCAGCGGGTAAAACTGGAATCAAATATTCTGGAATTTGATTTTTCCAGATACAAAGCGCCCCCCTGAGCATCACCATTGTCTGATACGCACTTTTCAAAGGTGGAGAAGCTAATGGTATTGGTAGAAAATCTGCTTGTTAAAGCGCCTCCTGCAACTGTAGAAGAACAGTTCCTGAACGAACACCAACTTGCATCCAGTTTGCAATAATCATAGTTATAGATCGCTCCACCAGAGTTTGCAGCATTGTTTTCAAAAATACTATTTTCAATAGAGACCTTTGCCCGGTGGATCATGCCTATTGCTCCGCCTTGTTGTGCTTTGCATCCTACAAATTTACAATTCTTAATCAGCTGAGTGGGCGAACTATCGTAAGGTTCAACGTTGCTTTCTAAAATTCCTTTAAAACATATAGCGCCGCCGAGTTCTGCGGAGCAAGATTCAAAGAGGCATTGTAAAAAAGTTAATCTGGCATTTTCAGCATTTTCAACCAAAATAGCTCCACCAGCCCCATTTGAAGATCCAGCTTCAGTTGAATTCAGGCTGTTGGCATGAAGAAAACTACAACTTTTGAAAGAGCTTCCATCAGTGCTGTCGCCAATTAGATAAATTCCTGCCCAGCCATAATCAGGGCTCATAGCTTGAAAAACTGATTTGGCAGCTATAACTTTTCCCTCAGAGATTATACAGCCAGAATCTGCAAAGGAAAGTTTGCAGTTTAAAAGCGTCAGACAGCTCCCAGCTTTGATTTCAATTTTCCCGGAAACAAGAAGTTCGATTCCAGAAAAATCAGTGTCTTTTTCTACAAGAAGATCTTTAATTCTTTGGGGCTGATTTATTTCGCTGGTCATCTCTTTAAGCTTTCTCCATTTTGGTTTTTAAAGATTTTTTTAAGAGTTTTAGCAGTCTTGGCTATAAGATAATCTCTGCTGAGTGAAATGTCGATTGGAAGATGAACTTCTAATCAATTTTGTGTACCTTCCGCTGGGCGAGTTTTTTTTATATAATAAACAAATGAAAAGAATAATTCTGGCATTTTTTATGACAATTATGCTGCTTAGCGCACCAATGAGCGCTGAGGCGTCCTTTTTCTCTAATGCTTTGGCAAAGGCCCGTAGCGTAATGCAGGGGGCTTTTCAGATGACATTTTTGCCAAGCGTGCCAGTGATTTTTTATAAAAGCAGTTTTAACAGATTATTTGATCATGCCACCAGGAGCATTGATAATATTCAACTTGAGCATAATGGCCAAACGATCACCAGAGATAAATTTCAGGATGACAAGGCTTTGCACATAAAGAAATCTGCGGAGCTGGCTTTGCATATCAAGAGTCTCATCGGCTCTGCACATCTAGCGTATGGGATAACCATGGCGATTGGTGTTATAAAAGAAGCCATTGATGGATCTTTTTTGAACCCGAATGGGTCTCGTTCAAAAGAGGATTTGTCTGCGGATCATGTTGGTGCAATGGCGGTTTTTGGTGAAGATAAGTTTAATAATGCCCTTAGAAAAAAACTGGATCAATTTATTGTTGCCCCGGCTCAAACGTCTAGTCATAGTAGTAACATTACTTCCGCCGAAGCTACTGAAGTTTCAAACATAGAAGAAACAGAGCCTGCTGACTCTGTTGCCGCCCAAGAGGAAGAAATCGTGGTTCAGGATCATATGCAGCCTCCAACAGCGGAGGATGCCGTAAATCGTCAGCAGTTAATAACAGAGTATTATAAAGCCGTAAATAGCGGTGATACAGAAAAGATAAAGCAATTGGGATCGCTGTTACAAAAATAGCAGCAAATAAAAAACCGGCACTGGAACGGATTCTAGTGCCGGCTTCTTTTTTTAGCTAAAGCCTGGAAAATGGTTTTTTCCGATTACTTTGAACCAAGAGTTGCTACCATAACAGCTTTAATTGTGTGAAGTCTGTTTTCAGCCTGATCAAATACCCTTGAATATTTGCTTTCAAATACTTCGTCAGTAACTTCCATTGCTCCAACTTCTTTAGAAACTTCTGTTTCATTGTTGTGGAAAGCAGGAAGACAATGCAGGAAGAGAGGATTTTCTTTTCCAGTCTGTTTGATCATTTTCATATTAACCTGATATGGGGTAAGGAGCTTAATTCTGTTAGCCATTTCAGCTTCTTCGCCCATGCTGGCCCAAACATCAGTGTAAAGGACGTCAGCGCCCTTCACGCCTTTGGCTACGTTATCAGTAACAACGATTTTTCCACCAGTTTCGGCAGCGATTTTTTCAACTTCTTTTACAAGAGCTTTTTCTGGGAAAAGGCTCTTAGGAGATACGATGCGGCATTCCATACCCATTTTGGCGCAGCCAATCATGAGGGAGTTAGCCATGTTGTTGCGGCCATCTCCAACGTAGGCAAAAGTAATGCCTTTGAGAGTGCCGAAATGTTCTTCAATTGTAAGAAGGTCAGCAAGGATCTGAGTTGGGTGATACTGGTCAGTGAGACCGTTCCATACTGGAACTCCAGAATATTTGGCGAGAGTTTCTACTGTTTCATGTTTGAAACCTCTAAACTGAATGCCATCAAACATTCTGCCAAGAACTCTTGCGGTATCAGCAACGGTTTCTTTTTTCCCAATCTGAATGTCGCCTTTGCCAAGATACTCTGGATGAGCGCCTTCATCATAGCAGGCCACAACAAAAGCACATCTGGTTCTGGTTGAAGGTTTTTCAAAAATGAGAGCAATGTTTTTGCCTTCAAGGTTTCTTGGTTTGATTCCAGCGTATTTAAGCGCTTTCAAATCTGCTGAAAGCTTGAGTAAATAGCGGATTTCGTCCGGTGTAAAATCTTTAAGAGTGAGGAAACTTCTTCCAACTAAATTAAATGCCATAAAAACCCCTTTCCTGAGGAAAAATAAACTTCTTTATGAGCTAAATTTTTAGCACCAGTAAGGTTTTAATGCAACTTTTATGTACACAAAAAGTAAGAAAATTTTTAAAACAATCTTCGGAAGGAATTATTCGGTTCTTTTTGCCTCAAAGACGCCGTGACAAAGCACAGCAAACCCGCAGTTCTCACATGGCGCATTTACTGATGGCAACCAGCTTTGTTCGTTCCTTATTGCCCTTACCGCTTTGGTTACTTCTTTTTCGAATCTGCTTATGTCAGGTTCGATTGGAATCAAAGACAATTTGGATTCATTTAGATAAGCGATATTCGCAGAAGGAAAGTTTAGACTCCCGGGATCACCTATTACTCCGCGCTGAGAAGCGATAAGATAGAAAGCCATTTGTGTTGCATATTTTTGGTGGGCAATGGCTGAATATTCACGGGTTTTAAAGTCTATGATTTTGATCCCGCTTTCATTGCGGTCGACTCTGTCAACAAAACCCCTCATCAAAAATGGAACGCCGTCGCATTCAAATCTGACGTTAATTTCTGCTTCAAAGAGCCATGGTTTTTGTGATGATAACTCCGAGTTCATGTAAACCTGAGCAATGCTGTTTGCTCTATTGCGAGCTGCCAGTCCCATTTCTCCATAGAGTGGAATTAATTGGGAAAGTATTTCGCCGGCTTTGGCAGACTTTTGCGACGGACTTAGCTCATGACCGTTATTTGAATGAAAGATTCGAATGGTTTCATGGACAAGAGTTCCAGCTGTAGATGAGAATGAAGGTCTGTTTTCAGAAAATGATTTAATGTGTTGTGTAGTAAAATAGTATTTTCGCGGGCAGGACTTGAAGATGTTAAAGTCTTGTAGAGAGTAAGTTTCCAGCAATTTTTCACCAGCTTTGGCAAGGCCAAAGTCAGTGTGAATAAATTCAGAAATAGCTTTGACACTTTCGGTAAGAGCTTCTGTATCAATTGCAGGCAAATCTTGTGTGACGGTTTCTATCTGTGGGGCTGGAGATTGTCCGTCTTTTAGCCAGCCAGCTATTACTTCAGGCCATTCATTAAGTTCGCGTATTTGTCCAATGTTTGGCGAAATCTGCAATATCTCTCGAATCAGAGCCAGAGGTTGAAGTGGCTTTTTAGAGTCAGGTTCTTCCATAAAACTATGTTCAAGCTTGCCGCAAGGAATCAGAAGTTCTTCGGCTCTGGTAAAAGCGACATAAAGACGCCTTTTTTCTTCTTCTTCTTCAGCCAATTTTTCAGCTTCGAAATATTTGTGCAAAGAAGATGTTTCAGGTAATTTTGAATTTTGCTCAGGAAACACCATCAGGCCGTTTTCTCTGGTGAAAAACAGGCTTCCGCTGCGTCTATAGCGTCTTGCTTTTAAGAACGGGCAGAACACAACTGGAAACTCGAGGCCCTTGGATTTATGGATCGTCATAATTTTGACTGCATCGCCTTCTTCTAACCCCAGTCCCGCTTCGTCTTCTTCAATTCCTGAATCCAGGATTTTTTCAACGTATTTCAGGAAATCGCGTATGGTAGTAAAAATGCCATTTTGCTCAAATGAGCGAACAATTCCGAGAAACTTGTTGAGATTGTTTTCCATGCGCATTCTTTTGAGATCGGACTCCTGAGAAGCTGAATACTCATAAAAACCAGCTTGCTCAAGGATTTTGTGGCATAGCTCAAGAAGGCTCATTTTGTGACTTACCGACTTTAAATGAGTATATAGTTTTCGAAAGTGGAGCGCATTTATTGGTAGTTCGTCTTCTGGTAAAGCCAGAAGATGAGGAAGCAGTGGAGTGTCTCCATGTCGCCCGGCAAGTGATAAAGAGGCAAGGTCGGAATCAGAAAGCCCATAAATCGGTCCGGTTAGAATCTTTATAAGTGCATGATCTTCATTCGGTTGAACAAGTATTCGCAGGAAAGCAATTACCTCATTGATTTCACTTCTGGCATAGAAGCCTAGCCCACCAGACATAACATAAGGTATTTTGCGCTCAGACAGTGCGTCTTCCAGCTCTTTAGGGAGTGCTTTTATACTTGACGCGATGATGGCAATATCACCGAATTTAATGGTCTTTCCTGATTTTTTAAGTTCCAGACGCTGGTCAACCATTTGCTTTATCATTTCGGCCAGATTCTGGCAAATTTGTTCATCAGACTTGTCTTCATCCCAGGTCAGACAGCATATAGGGTTTTGCCGGGGGGAGCTGCCCAGTCTGGCATTTTGCGGGTAGAAAGCTTGCTGAGTTATGCTTCCCATTTTCAGGAAACTGTCGGCCAGCTCCAGAATTTCTGAATATGAACGGAAGTTATCACCCAAAAGAACATCTGTATCAGCGGGAAAACCTCTAAAAGTTTGAACTTCTGCACCCTGAAACCTGTAGATGCTTTGTTTTTCATCACCAACAACGGTTATGTGCCCGTTTCTGTTGTCCGTAAACAGTTGAACAATTCCGAATTGCTCGGGGTTGTTATCCTGAAACTCATCAATGAGAAAAACTCTTTTTTCGGGAAGAACTTCTTCTGAGCGCATAGCTTCTATGAGGCTTTTGCCTTTAATCAGAATCTCGTCAAAATCCATAAGATTACGTTTTCTAAGTTCGGCCAGATATAGATTCAGGAATTTAAAAAGCCATTCCAGGCAGTCTTGCTCTATTTTTTCGGGGGCGTCGGGGCGATCTGCAAATTTTTGAATTGATAAGCGATAGAATTCACCCGGGCTTAACAGGAATCGTCTTATTTTGCTTAAAGCGGAACCAAATTCCTCGATTAGTGCTTTTGCGTATTTTTCGCCAAGGGCTTTGTTACCACTAATGATTTCTTCGCCGTAAGTTTCAGCGAAGCTGTCCTTTAATTCAGCTACTAAAAGCTGTCTTGAGCTTTCTGTAATGATGGCGTCCCCTCGGTCAATTCCTGCACCGAATGGGTCTTTGCGCAGAAAATTTGATAAAAAGGAATGGAATGTGGAAACTTCCATTTTGCGCATTATGGAAGGATTCAACTTTCGTTTTTCAACCAGTCTGGTTTTCATTTCGGCGGCGGCTTTCTGGGTGTAAGTGATTGCCACCATTTCTTCAGGTTTTACATCGGATTCGAGTATCGCAATGACTCTGCGGGTTAGAACCTCTGTCTTTCCCGAACCGGCGCCGGCTGCGATTCTGAGGTGCCCTTCGGGCGCCGCAGAAACAGCTTGTTTCTGCTCTTCTGTGAGGCCCTCTAACAAAATTTCGGGGATGTGGTTCTGGTCGTTCATTGTTCTTTCCCCTTTTTCAGTGCTTCAAGGCGTTCCTCACAGAAGGGCAGGAAATCGCAGCCGGGTTTATTATTTACCGAATGCAAACAAGTTCTTGCTTCTGGATGGTCTGTAGGAACGCAATCAAAAATTCTGTCTTCCATAATCTTTTTAAGTATTTTTTCGAGCCTATCTTCAAAGGTGGCAAAATCTGCCTCAGAAACTGGATTCCCCCAGGTTGGGCCCGTTCCCAAATTTAAAGCCGCCGCTTTAAGGTGCCCACCTTCAAAGCCTTTATACTTCTTTTTGTAAGGGTCTTTCATCGCGTAAAGCAGTATTGCTGTGGCAAATGGGTTCCCACCGGCTTTGCAGGCTAACAGATAGAGAGGAAGCTGAATCTCCATGGGCATTCCTTCTTGTGGAAACGCCAGGTCATAGACCTTCTGTGAGCTTTTATTTGATTCGGTGGTTTTGTAATCTACAACAGCGACCCCGTTATTCAACTGAACCAGCCTGTCAAAACGTCCGGAAAACCTGAACCCACGAAAATCAAAGCGAAATTTGTGTTCCACACCAATTGTAGATCTTGGAGGCACCTGCTCCAGACTGTAAATGGCGTTGATGTAGTCAGGAAGCGCTTGAAAGATTTTTTCTGACATGCTGTGACGCTCAAAGAACTCAATTGGCTCCAGATGCGGTTTAGAAAATTCTTCAAATAGGGCTTTTAAATCATCTTCGTCCGGAAGTTTTCCTTTGCTCCAGATGCTTTCAGGGTGATGTAGCTTCTCAAATAAATCATGAACCGCATGTCCCATCTGAAAGTAGCTTCTTTGCATGCTTAAAGGGTCCTGAATTCTCAGAATATTCTGGAAAAAGAATTTTCGCGGGCAATCAATATAGTTTTTGATTGAACTGGCAGAAAAGCTAAAGTCTTCTGGAACTCCAATTTGATCTATTTGTGCTGTTGAAAAGCTTCTTGGCCTGATTCCATAGATTGAGTAATCCGCTGGAATTGGTGGAATTTCCTTCTCCAATTCATCCAGATACTGAGTTCTCTGGGGTTCTGGAATTTTGGCCAGAATAGTTCTCACTTCACTAATGGTAAGGGGACGTTGCTCTGATTCGATTTTTTCTGGATTAAGTCCTATTTCTTTCAAAAACGGTGATGGGATTGCAATATCAGTTCCCATTCTCTCCGGATAAGAAAGAATCAGACCTTCTTTTGCTCTTGTCAGTGCCACATAGAATAAACGGCGTTCTTCTTCGAGGTGGTCATCGTAGCTTTCGGGGTAGGGGTTGAAAAATGGTATTTCACGGTCTTGTGAATCTGCTTTTTCTTTAAGTTTTCTTAGAGCCCGATCTCCAATCAAAAGATTTTCACGTTGCTTAACTGGAAACTGTTCTTCGCAAAGGCCGCTTAGGATAACTACCGGAAACTCCAGTCCTTTGGATTGGTGAACTGTCATGATTTTAATGCCAGTGTCGTTTACTGCTTGCTCTTGTTCAAGGGTGGAAGCATAGTAAGTCAGCCATTCGTCAAAATCTGGCATTAAGTCTGAAACAGTAGCTTCTCGTCCTCTTTGACGAACAAACAGCTCACAATAATCTGCAATCATGTTTCTGAAATGCAAGGCATTGCGCGCACCTTCCGAAGAAGGGTCAGCAAGAATTTGTTTTAACGCAAGTAGTAACCTGGCAAAAACTGCGCTTAACGGCTGATCGATACAGTTCTCGAGCAATTGAACTGTTGAGGCAAAAGACTGGGCCTTTATGAGATTTTCATCTTGGGTTTCAGGAATTTTGTTAAAAGTGCTTTCAGAAATTTCTGTAAGGGCTTCTGTCATTCCGTAAGTGGGTGAAAGCTGGGCGAAAACCCCTTGAACCCATAGAGGATCAAGGCCAAATAGAGGGGAGGCAAACGAGCGCTGCAGAGCTTCATTGCGATCATTTCCATCTTGTGAGGATGCTTTTAACAGAGAAGCCAGGGTTACAACTTCCTCAGATTTGAAAAATTTCATGTCACCGGCTATTTCAAAGGGGATATGCAAAGTTTGTAGCGACTCGGCCAGCAGATCAATTTGGAAGTTATTGCGAACAAGAATGGCAATATCAGAGGGTTTATACTTTTTTTCACGGCCATATATGATTAGAGAGGCTACTTTTCTGGTAATTAGTCGGGCTTCCTCCAGCTCATCTCTGGCTTTATAAAGTGTCACAAAGCCATTTTCCTGGCTGGCAGGGATCAGGTTGTCATCATCTCCAAGATTTTTGTTGAACCAATTCAATCGAGATGAGGTTTCAAGTATCTCTTTTGCACATCTGTAGTTGATTTGAAGAGGAAAAACCTTTGCCCTGAACCTTTTTTTGAATGGCCCCTCTGGAGTCATCATTTCAGGGTTAGCGCCTCGGAATCTATAAATACTTTGTCTTGGATCACCAATTACAGCGATGCGACAGTCGCTTGATGCTTCACTTAGAAGGGTGAGCAAATGAAATTGTGCCGGATCTGTATCCTGGAACTCATCTACGATAATTACCCTGAAGCGCTCAGCATAAAGTCTGGCTACACTTTTGTTTTGAAGAGCTTTGATAGTTAGCGCAATTAAATCTCTAAAATCCAGATAGCCAGTTCTCTCTCTTTCTCTTTCATAAAGCTTGAATAGAGAAGCTACTTCTTTAAACCTTTTCTGGCTTCGTTTGTCAAAAAATCCTTCTGAAGAGGTCAAGGCATTGAATTCATCAGACGAAATAAGATTTGATTTTAAGAGTGATATGAAGGTAAGAACTTCTTGCTGGAAACCACGTTTAGTAAGGACTTGCCCATATTCAGGGTATGCCTCTGGGTCCAGTTCTGAGCAGATCTGGCTTAGCATCAGAGCTTCTTTAAAACCAGTCAGAAGCTTAAAATCAGGCTTTACCCCAACTGTGAAATACTGTTCGCGAAGGATTCTTGCACAAAAGGAATGAAATGTTGAAATCCAGCACTCGTCAAAACTCTTGGGAAAATACTCTAATACTCTTGTTTTCAGCTCATTGGCGGCTTTATCCGAAAACGTTAAAGCCAGGATTTCTTTAAGTCTGATTCCTTCTTCAAGAAGCTTACCGATCAATACTGAAACCGTGCGGGTTTTTCCCGTTCCGGGGCCTGCTATAACCAGTGATGGACGGCGGAACTTTTTTACTATGTCCGCCTGTTGTTCATTTAATCTCTCTAGATCCTTTTTCAGACTCATTTTTTACTCCGGATAAACCAGGTCAAAGTCGGATGACCCGGTAACAAAATATAAAATGCTGTGATGAATGACATCTGAAAAAAACAGGCTGAATCCAATTACTAACAGAACTTTTCTCAATGGATGTTTTTTCAAAAATGGCAGCGAACAAATAACAGCTAATAAAATGCCAATATATCCATGGTGAATACGGATTCCAAAAGTCAATTTCCCAACAGTTGTCGCAGTGTCTCTTGTAGATTGAAGCTTAAGTCCAAATCTAAAAAAAAGAGTTATGGTCTCGATTATGGTTGTGAGAATCAGGGTTAGTTTCAGCGTTGAAAAGCTTTCAAGTTTCTTGAGCATGGTAATGCATTATACGCAATTTTGGAGTTGGTTTAAAGCATTTCACCTAATTGTTTTGGTTAGTTCTTTTGGGCAATAAAACAGATATTGACTGTTCTGTGAAATAGTATAAATTCTAGATCGCTGTTGTAAAAAAGAAAATGAATAATGGGACTTAATGCTCGTTATTCGCAAGGAAAGGTTTGTTATGGCTAAAAAAAGTTTATTAAACAGACAGGTTAAAATCCTGGAAGAATTGTCAAAAATTCCGTCTCCATCAGGTTTCACGATAAATGCTGTTGAGCATGTTAAGAAAATTGCTCAAAAGGCCGGGATAAGCGCTTCAATTACTCGAAAAGGCTCGTTGCTGGTTGGCAATCTTGAAAATCCTAAAGTCGCATTAACTGGGCATCTGGATACTCTTGGACTCATGGTTAAAGAGATTAGAGCTGATGGAAATCTGAATTTTTCCAAAATTGGTGGTCCAATTTTATCAGCTTTTGAAGGTTGTTCAGTTACAGTTTTTACTGATTCTGGGAAAGAATTCTCTGGGAGCTTGATTTTAAACAATCCTGCTTGCCACGTGAATCGCAAGGCTAATTCCGAGGAAAGAACCGAGCAAAGCATGCATATTCGCCTTGATGCTGAGGTTCGAAGCGCAAAAGATACCAAGGCGCTTGGAATAAACGTTGGAGACTTTATTGCATTTGATTCCGGGTTTGAATTTACAGAGACTGGTTTTATTAAGAGTCGGTTTCTTGATGACAAGGCTGGATGCGCTGCGATGATAGATGTATTTCTTACTCTAGGAGCTAAGGCTCTGGAAAAGATTCCTGTTATGTTTTTCTTTTCCAGTCATGAAGAAGTTGGCCATGGAGCATCTTTTGGGATTCCGGACAGTGTTGAAGAATTACTTGTTGTAGACATGGGGGTTGTCGGTGACGGGGTTGCCGGAGATGAATACTCTGTTTCAATTTGTGCCAAGGATTCCCAGACCCCTTATGATTATGAATTGCGACAACATTTAACCAGGCTGGCAAAGAAGAAAAAGATTCCTTATCAGGTCGATGTTTTTCCTCTTTATGGTTCGGATGGAACTGTGGCTTTAACCGCTGGTAAAGACTTGCGGGTGGGATTAATTGGCCCAGGGGTATCCGCATCGCATGGTAATGAAAGAACTCACGTAAAAGCCATGAATGCAACCAAAGATTTGATTCTGGAATATCTAAAAGCTCTTTAAGTAGATAGGATAAAAAAAGGCCTTTTCGGGAATTCCCGAAAAGGCCTTTGCTTTGTTTATTCAGTTATCTGCTTCTAATGCCCTTATCAAGAGTTCTAATGATAAGTTTTGAACCATATACAGGAATTGTTGTTCTGAATGTTCTTTCATTTCCAACAGGTTTTCCGAAATATGGTTTGTTCCATGTCCAGTCACTCCATGGATCCATTGGATTGGAAAGCTGACCGCTGGTGTAGTAATCCCAGTCTCTGGAGTTATCTTTTGCATATATTTTTACAGGGATTGCAAGTGGATAATCGTTAGGACTTGCACGGAAAACACCAAGGTCTTCTGTAGTTGAAGAGGCTATTGCAGTTTCACAGTTGCTTGTCCATTTGCAATTAACAGTTCTTGGCCGCTCATCGCCCATTTGGTCAAGGTATTTGTAGGTTAAAACAGCTGTTGCTTCTCCGGCATTATCACAAACTTCGGGTTTAATTGTGAACTCAACGTTGTCTTCAATGTAGTTTGGCGATAAACCATTTTCAATTTGTGCTACAAGGCCTCCATCTGAAAAGTTCTTAACGATTCCATCACCAAGTGATTTAAGGGCCTGGTAGTTTCGGCGAGGAACTTTTACTTTATTAATATATCCTTCAACACCATCTTTACCGTCTGTATTAGGGTCAGGTAGCCAATTTTTAGCTAATTCTACACCTAAATCAAGGTCGGTATTTACCAAGGCAGGGTCTTCATTGAAGATCGAGTTTACGAAATTTCCTGCATAGTAGTTGTAGTCCGGCTTCTTTTTGTCCATTTGTGCGAGACGACTTTTTACAGGGAAATAAGAGGTACTTCCGTTTTTCTTTTCGTGTAACACTCCTGAAGGAATTGGAGGGATAGTATCTTTTACATTTAAAACAAGATTAAGTTCAAGAGGAATTGGGGTGTCATCATCTGGTCTTTTCGGATCCCTGTCACTTACTTTGAGGTAGTTACCAGATGAATCGGACAGCATTAGATAGAATTTGTAAGGCTTAATATCTTTTTTGATTGTTTTTGCTTTATCTGCAAAGATAATGTAGCCATCAGTGTTATTCGCATATCCTTTTGGAATCGTATTGTATTGGTTCAGCACTATATGGGATATTGCCATTCTATAGTCAATCTCAGCCCTATAAATATTCATTCCACTTACTGGATTTTTGTAACTGGAAGACTGATCGGTAACTATAAGATGGGAGGTTCCCGGAGCTGCGAATTGATGAGCGTAAGGGCCATAGTCGGAGAAGTCTAATGCGCCCATTTCAGGGTCGCTGGCCATGCCTTTTTTATACATGCCAAACGGTCCTTTTTTAGGGTCAGTGATGCGTTTTGCAGACTCAAAGGTTAAAAGAGCTCTTCTATTAAGTTTTTTCGCAAAGATTGGTTTCAGGTTATATTGCGAAGTGGGAGCAGCCTTATTTTTTAGGCTTCTATTCCATTTGTAGTTATTTTTATAGGTTGTAGGATTGGTTATTCCTACAACGTTATCAACTGCTTCCCATGGGTTGTTGTCATACATGGAGAAGGTTATATCCTTTGGATTTTTTCTGCCAGAAGGACCAACTCCTGCTTTAAGTGCTTCGCCCGTATTCCCGAAAAGGTTGTTTGGGGTGGTCTTTGCATAAAGAATTTTTGGTTTCTCCATGTCCATAATCATAAGCTTTGTTTTAGCAACAATCTTCATGAGTTTTGGTATGGTGCTGGTCATCTGATATGTGCCATCTGGAAGATAGCTTTGCATTTCATAGGTAAACCATCTTGTCATTGTGATTACCATATCTGCATCGTAAGGATCTGTTGGAGGGAAATCGCCATTTGTAGTGAGAATAATAGGTTTATTCTTATCCTCTGCTTTAATTATTAGCTCTGGCTCACCGTCTTGTTTCCAATCATACCTTTCAATTTTGAAGCTACCTTTTCCATCAGGAACTTTGTATTCAAGATATGCTGAAACACTGATTGTGTCACCGTCCCAAGCGAGATCTCCAAGTTTGTTTTCAAACACGAAGTTGGGTTTCGTATTAACAAAGAATGGACTTTTTGAATCAAGCAGCATTTTTGCAACATAGTTCTTACTGGTATTAGTAGATTTTGAAATATCGAAGAAGAGGTTAGATTGCGAAGCAACATCAACTCGCCAGTGATATGTTTTTCCAGATTCGATTCCATGATAGCCGCCTGATGGTTGTGAAGCAGATCCCTTTGGATACCAATGATTGTCATTCTTTGGATTATTAGCTCCTCCATCATCGCAACGCTGAATTCTTGCTAATTCATACATGTCTGGATTCGGTGGGGCTGAACCGCTAACCACTATAGGAATTGCGGCGTAGGTATTGTCTGGAAGAATGTCGTTTAAGTAAGCTGTTCTAGAGGCAGCCATAAATTTAAACTCAGGTCTGGCAATAATTCTGTCCAGCTGTGAGGCTCTTGAGTCTAAAGTAAAGCCAACCGAGGAGACTGGAATCGCTTTTGCATTTGTTCTTTTAATTTTTGGTAGATCGGCAATAGTATCGCCAAAGTCTAGAAGATCATAATCATACCAATCATAGGCAACCTGACAAGTTAGAATGTATTTTCCGGGGATTGGTGAATAGAAGTATTGATAATAGTTTTGTCCGGTTGAGCTAGGGTAGGTTGGAGGGGTAATTTTAGGGGAGGCTTTTGCCGGTGAAACCATTTTACCGTAGCAATCTTCAACCATCCAGGTTCGCCAGCGATAGAAAACTCTTCCGCCTTTTGATGATGATTCCGGGCTTACAAGAGAAGAAATGAATCCACCCATGCGACCATCATTATCCCAATCTTCCTGAGAGTTTGGATTCTGTGCCCCATCGGTTAGAGGATAGTTTTCCACCATATAGAAATATAGTTGATCAGGATTTAATGTCTTAGGTGCTGGAGAAATTAGACCCATTTTTTGATTTGTATTTCTGTTGATTGTATCTGGAAGCGGGATGTCTGTATAAGGGCCAATTATGTCCAGATAGGAACTTTTTCCATTTAAAGAATGAACTTGTGGTGGAGTTGGAACGTTGATAACCGAAAGCTGTGCTTTGCCTGGATCACCAAAGTTGTAGTCGTAGAAAATCCCAAGGCTACCATAGGCAAAGTCTCTCCAATCAATTTTCTTATCATCATTGCCTATTGTTGATGGCCAGCTGGCCAGGATAGCTTCAACATTGCCGTGAGGCAAAGAGCCAGAATCTCTTAACTCATACATCCCTTTTTCTGCAATACTAAAACTCACGTTATAATGACGCTCAGCATAATTTTTTTTGCCGATTTCTTTTACTGAACCATCATAGATATTTCTTTCATAGACGGCTTTACCATATTCCTGGCGGAAGATTAAATTACCATTGATTTTGCCTTCTTCAACTGTCCAATCAGGAACGTGGAGGTAAATAGCATCGTTAAGTTTGAAATTTTTTCTTGGGTCGTAATCGGAAATGTTTTTGCTGGGATGGCTTAGGGCGAAAAACAAACTACCAAATCCATCTGCTTTAATGTCATCAATTGGACTATTACTTTTTGCACCAATCTTGCTCAGGATATCGTTCATTTTTAAAACCTGATATCTTTCACTTGAGATTGGAGTTCCATCTTTTTCTTTACGCACAAATTTGAACAATAGCTGCTGAGCCTTGTCGTATGCGTATATGATTCCGCCTTCCTGGTTCCACTGGTTAGATACGGCAACGGCTGCAATATTCATGCTACCTGCAGATCCCGTAATTTGCTTATACCAGTCTCTAATTACACTGTTTCCAAGCGTGTAAACGTAATCTGTATTAACATCTCTCATTGAAACACCAATCCACATAGTGTCAAGAGAGTCCGGGAGGCCAATGATAGGGTTGGCTTTTTTGGGAATATAATTTGCACCATTGAGGGTAATTTCGTAACCTGATTTTTTTTGAGGGCGAGAGTAAAAGTAAGTTCGGGCTGGTTGAGATTTTATGGGGGGCATGAAGGCCATGTCGTTATACATGGGGTCTGCAACTCCACTTCCTGAGCCGCTTGAACCACCACAGCCATCAAGACAGCCAGCGAAAATCTGGCGGGCGATTCTTTTATCATAGGAAGTTGCAACGGTATTGCCTTTGGAGCTGGAATACTTCGGTTTATCCAGATTTAAATTGTCTGGGCGCCAGGTGTAAAGCTTCCAGTAATGGGGCTGACCTTCTTCACGATCGCCAAACACTTGATAGAAATAAGTATATGGTCGCCCATACTGAGTCCTTTTTGCAACCCAGCTTGAATACCAGCTTCCATTTGGGATTTCATACCAATTTTTTCCTGGATATGCTTTTAATGGAATTCCAGGAATGTCAGGCAACACATCGCCAGATTGGGCTGGTATTTTTTTTCCCGGTCCACCAGATTTAAAGTATGGCCAGGCGCCGCTGCCGTTTCGGCGAATGTTTCTATTTACAGGACCTACACGATAAACAGTTGTGTTCTTTCCCCAACTCCTGTGATCATAATGGATATAAGCATGCCAACCATAGTCTGACTGGTCTGCGCTTACTGTGTCCAATACCTGTCTTTTTAGTGGTGTTGAAAGAGTTCTGTAACCATAAGATATCTCTTCGCTGAAGGTGTAAATATTTCTATTCAAATCTACCGAAAAACCAAAACTGTTAGTTGGCATAAATAGAAATTTTGGTGGGTCAAAATATTTGGTTTTCTCTGGGTTGTTTAAGCGGTAAATTCCGCGCATCCATGTAGGGCCTTCTCCGATCAGAAGGTAGCATTCTCCGTTCCTTCTGTATTCTGGCGCTAGTTCGGCATTTGCAGCCAGGGGAATTAATAGCGTTATTAATAGCAAGAACGCTATAGACGGTAGAAGTGTTCTCCTTAATTTCTTACCCATACTTGCCCTCCATACATTTTCTTTACTCATTACTCAGGTTTCCGATCTATCTATTAAAAGAATTTATTGACTGTAAAATGGCATTGCTAAGATTCTGGTCTATTTTGTATGCCCGAAAAATTGAGGTCATAACTTCGTTTGTTAGATCCACACCACCAATGAAGATGTCTGTGTTAATCAAACTTGCTTGAAAAGGATTTAATACCTTTTCTCCATGAACCAACCAGTTATATGCAAGGCTGGATATATTTGAATAATATCCAGATATTGCTCCTGCATCGTTGCGAATCTCATTTGGAAAACGAAGTGCAAAAATTTTTCCATAATCAAGTTCAGCAGGCATTACCATGTCCTTGTTGCTGGAGCTTGGTTTGCTAACCGTATTAGAATTTAAAACAACTTGAATACCTTTTTTAGTCGCAATCTGGTGTGTATACTGCTTAATCTCAGAAATAATTGCATAAAATCTTTTGTTGGTTTCCTCTGGATTGGTGTAACCAGGGTGATATGCAACCTTGTTTAGCTTGTCAATCTCTTCTTCAACCTTCATTAACTGACCGCCAAGGGATTGAAGCTTAGCATTAAAGGTCGTTTCGGAGCGATGTGAATCTAATTTGTATTGTTGTCTCTGTAATCCTGCTTGTCCTGTTGCTACTTCTGAGAGATTACTTAAATAGCTGTCTGAAAGTTTTTGCAGCTGCCTATCAAAATTTCGGTGGGTTTCTTCAATTTTACCTCTAAGGAAATTTGCTTTGTTTTCAAGTTCTGAAATTCTTGTCTGGTTTTCTTTAAGTTTTTGCTGAACCTGTTGAGGGGAGGCTTGCTTTCCTGAAAGCCTGAAAGCCTCTTTGTAGGGGTCATAACTGGCCATTGATGGATGCAGTAATATCATGGCTTTGAGATTTACTTTTCCGATGTACGCAATATCTCTTGGCCTGGCTTCTACTGATAACGAAAAAGTCACTAATAAAACTATTAGCGTTATAAACTTTATAATATTATTTAATCTCTCGGACATAAATTCAATTTTCTCCAATCACTACTTTTTCAAAATTCGTTCGACTGAAACTATTTTAACTGCATCTTTTTGAATTAATTTCCCATATTGATCAGTATAGTTTGCATAGGCCTGGATGAGTAAAGCCTCTGTTTGCCACTTATTTTCTGTGTAAAGTGACATGCTGGCTAATTGGATGTTTATTCCAGCATTGTTGAAAGAAGAGTTCGAGCCAGTGAAGTTAGTCATGGTAAATTCAGGGGCTTTGATTGTAAAATCATTTAAGGGGCCTTTTTGCCCAAGTTTTGCCGCATCCCAGCAGGCGTAATAGTCGGCAGGGAAAAGTTGGAACTTTAATAGCGCCAGCTCTGTTAATCCTTGAGCCAGGTAATCAAGCTTAACTCGCTCGTCAATTTGAACTGTTTGTGGCTTTGATTGCTTTGTCATTCCGCTGAAAGAAATTGCAAGCTGTAGAAGTACGACCGCAAAAGCGAGTGCCAGAACTAGTGCCATTCCTTTTTTATTATTTTTCATTTCATTGCCTCGTTCTTGCTTTAAATGAAACCAAAGTGTAGTTTTTCACTTCGTTTCTACCCGCGTCATTCCAACTAACCGAAACCGTATATTTTGAAAAAACCCCGCTAAGGTTTTTGGTAAGGGTTACAAACTTCCAGTTGCCTGGAGTGTTTGGAAATTTAGCCTTTTCGAAAGTGTCGTATGTCGGAACAGTAAAACCAATTGGTATATCTTCAACCTTGAGAGTGGCTGAAAAAAAGACTCCAGGCAGGCCTTCTAACTCTTCTTTTGGAGTAAGCAGTAATGAAAGATTGCTGTTAGGGTCCTTTGTCCTTAAAGTCTGAGACGCAAGGCCATAAGATCTTGTTCCCCCTGGTGCGGGTTCCAGTTCACCAAATGGAAATTGTAATGCTTTGTTCAGTTTTTGCTGGCAAAGATTTACTGCCAGAATAGTTCGATTGTCTTTGTCTGTAATTTTTACCGAATTTCCCATGACTCCAATGATGGGGATAAATGCTGCAGCCAAAATTGTCATTGCCAGCATGATTTCAGTTAGGTTAAAGCCCCTTTTGGAATTATTAGTTACTTTCATTACTTTATTCCTCCAGGAGGGTGTGCCGAAACTGGAACTGTGAAGTCTATTTTGGCTTCCATCTGTTGGGAAATGGTTGTTTTTTCATGGGTTGGATTTCTCAAGGTTACTTTGAGTTGAACAGTTCTGAATGCCTCATTGTTAGCTGTTGGACTACTTCCAACTGACCAGTTTATTTCAACTCTTTTAACATCTCTCAATTTTATTGTATAGGGAACTGATCCTAAATTATATTGAGATGGAAGGCTTCTGAATTGATTTTTATAGTTATTAAAATCTTTTTGCTCGGGTTTAAAATTAGCAATTGCTCCAAAGTAATCTATACCGTTATTGGGAACCGGGTCAGTGTTTGCATGAAAATAGAGAGTGTAAAGATTTTTTTCGGCGGGAACCAGCATTAAACAATGGAACAAAACCATTCCAGGTGCCCCAACGGGTTCCATATTGGGTTTGCAGACAGTAAAGAGCATCAAACGGGTATTGCCAGCAGCTGCGTTTATTTTATCAACCTTGTCAATTATTGATCCAGATTCAAGAACGTTGAATGCGCATGTTGCCGAAGCAACTGTTCCGCTTTGCAGTGCTGATGCATTGGAAGCTTGTTCTATTCGTTCTTTCAGGATAGCCAGAAACCTTTCGGCTTCTTTCTGTTTCTGCAGTTTCCAGCTGCCTGTGACATACATATTGCTTCCCATTCTGTAAAATGAAAAGAGGCCAGTGGCGAATATTGCAAAAACTCCGCTGGCAATAAGTATCTCAACCAGTGTGAATCCTTTTCGGACTCTTTTTCTTTCTGATTTTTTCATAAACTCCCTACAGGTCTGTATAGATATTTAAGCAATTAATGTACCATAACCAGGCAAAGACTTCCTATTTTTCTGGTTTTTCTGGCTTTTCTGGAACAATTGAGTCAAAAGTTTTGGTATGATTTTCTATCGTTTCAAATATTGACTCTAATACCGGGAAAATTTTATTGCTTATTTTGTATTTTGAATAAATTACTTTTAACACATCCAGATCAATTCTTTTGCCACCTGAAAGAACCAGTGGATAGGGTTTCAGAGGAAGAAGATTCTGAGCCTTGGGGAACTTTGTTAACTCAAGCCAATTAATCAGTTTAAGAGACGATGGTTCATTCTCGGCAAATTTTTGAGCTTCTTCATTTTCTGTTGCTATGAATGCGTAAAAGAGCGTTTGGTCAATTCCTGGGATTCCAATTCCGTACATTTCATTTGTTTCATAATTTTGTGGATAAGCAAATGGAACTGGAATATTTGCATTTAGAACAACTTCAAAACCTCTTTCTTTTGCGACTTCTGCAATGGTTTCAAGGGTTTCGGATTCAATTTTATCAAGGATTTTTCTTGTTTCCTCAGGACTTGTTAAATCCTTGCAGGATAGGCAATAGTGAATCTCTTTCAGTTTTTTTCTAATGTTAGAATCCGACTCATTTAATTTTTTAAGCTGTGTTTCAAACTCTTTCGCTTTAGCGGGAGATAGGCCTCCGAACTGTGAAAGAATAGCACCTTTCTGTGACTCAAGCTCTGAAAGTTGCTTTTTTAAATCGTTTTGGCTCGCGAGAAGCTTTGGGTCGTCAGGTTGATTTTTAAGCTCTTCCAGGCGCGAATACCATTCCTCAGAAGATAGGCCCAGGGGAAGTTTGAAAAAACCCATACGATCAAAATCGAATCTTGCCATTTCAGGATGAAGGCTTACTAATAAGCCAGCATCAGCAACTGCTATAGAGCCTGCATGAGCTGAGGATGTAAAACAAAGGACTATTGCCAATACTAGTTTGAAAAGAGTTTGTAATGAAATTTTCAATTGGAGTCTCCTGGGAACAATACCGGAATGTCAGTAGCTTTAAACATGAGGCTTATCGAATGGGCCTGTTTAAGATATTGCTTTAAATCCGATTCCGAAATATTTGATTCAAGCACCATTTTTCGTAAGGGATTTTTATCAATTTTTACAGGAGGAGATGAGAATCTCGGGAGCTTGTTGATGACTACTTTAGAGCTGCTGTTTGCATAAGGTTTTAGTTGATCCCTCAAGATGCTTCGCACGATAGGGAGGATCGCTGTGACGGCGGTAAATCCGTTGTTTTTTAATGATTCCCTGAGAGATTCTTCCTGTAATGAAAGGGAAGATATCTTTGCTTCCAGGTCTTTTAGCAAGCTCCACTTATTCTCTTCATTGCCTGATGAATCGCTGGTAAGAAACTTTTTTATTACATCATCTTTGCTTGCTTTTGTCTGGTTCAAACGAGAACTGACAGATGCAAGTTGTTTGTTTAAATCTTCGACTTTTTTTATTTCTGAATTTGTATTTCTAAATCGATTAGTTGAAGGATCAAAGTTTTTCATCATTGGATGTTTTTTTATTAATCGTTCAAAATCAAGCCACTTTATCTCTTGAGAAAAAGCGAAATTGCTTGAAAAAAAGACAAAAAAACTTAACAGGGTAAAAAATTTTTTACACACAATTCACTCCGGAAGATTTGGAAAATCATTTGAATATGGGTCTACTTTTAAATCAGGCCTTCTGAAAAGCTTTTTTTCTGCCAGAAGTTTTTCAACAAAAGGGTGATCTTCATAAATGCTTTTCCTTTGTCCGGCAAATGGAAATATTGAAAAAGACAGGATTTTTCCAGGAACAGGAATTTGAAAAAAGATTAATGAAAACCATGCCTGGCCATTTATTTCCTGGGCCCAGGGAGAGAGCTTAGATGGTAAAACACCTCTAATTCTGTTTTGCTGTAGAAAAACCAATTGATGGCAATTATAAAATGAGTTTTTGTCAGAAAAAAGCGCAACTTTTAGAAAATTCTTTTCTGACCCCAAAATGAGCGGTGGTTTGTCGCTATCTAAAAGGGTTCTAGCAATGGATAGAACGGAATCTTTTGCCTGTATTGGAATCCAGGTATAGTTTTTAGCATTGCTCTCCAACAGGGGAATAAGCGATATCAATACTGATGTGAGAATATTATGGTTGGTTTGCCATAAAACCTTATCAATTAAATCTGGTGAAATTTTCTCAGATGCTATGTCAATTTCAGACAAAGGAACAATTGGCGCTGATAATGGAATTTTAAGATAAAAAAACAGTTTCCAGTCATGCAAAGCTAGACTGCATGCCGAAACTTGAACTTTGGATGTGAAAACAAGTATTAAAATTACAGCAATTGTTTTGGCGCAATTTTGGACGAAACTTTTCATAACTATACGTTAACATAGTGACCCAAAGCCAACAACCTTGCTAAATCTTTTTTAACGTTCAATTCTGATTTGTATTTCTGTGGCTGGAATTCCGTTGGCAATGGCTGTAATCCGGTGTTCACCTACTGCCATCGGCCAATACGCTTCGTATGGTGGTGGGGTGGAAAGATACTCTTTTCCATCAATCAACCAGGTAATTTCGTCTACTGGCGAATCTGGAATTGCTCTTAATCTCACAAAATTTTCATGCGCTGAGGACATAACAAATTGGTCATTATTTGCCGGGGAGCTAATTCTAATGGAACCTGCGGATAAGGTTTCGTGGTCTGGTCCCTTTAAAACAAGCAGTTTTGAACTGGGTGATGCTGTTGGTGTAGCTTGAGTGGAATCCTCTGATACGCCTTTCAGAGAATATGGGTCAGAAAGCTTCAGGTTATTTTCCAGCGCAAAAGGATCGCTTTCTATTTTGGTTTTTCTCTTTTGAACCCATCTTGCATATTCAGCAGGAAGGTTGTGGGCTCCACTGGTGACGGAGTGAAATTTGCAGGAAGGTATTTCCTGAGTCTGGGGGGAGACAAAATCTTCTCCAGAATGCTTGCACCAAGGTCCTGGGGTTTGCCCGGATATGCTACATGTTTTTATTTTTTTTACGTTTTCCGGTTTATAGAAGCCAAAGCCTTGAGTGTTTCCTTCGAGATTTACCAATATTTGCTTAAGCATTGGTCCGCAAGCACTGGAGCCAGAAAGATTTCTGGTTCCTTCACCATCAAAATTCCCTGCCCATAATCCGACTATATAATTCTGGGTAAATCCTACAATCCAGCAGTCTCTATAATTGGTGCTGGTTCCTGTTTTTAATGCTACCGGGAAATCAAACTTGAAAAAATCAGGATTCCCAAAGGTTAGTAGACGTGCTGACGGGTCAGATAAAATGTCACAAATAATAAAGGAAGTTTCTGGTGAAATTAGCTGTCTGGATTCTTTTTTTTCATTTTCTTTAAAGCGTAGATTTATTAGCTTTCCTGAGTTAATGAATATGCCATAGGCTTTGACCAGATCTAGCATTGAAATTTCCGGGTTTCCAATTGCCAGTCCCAGGCCAAAATAGTTTGCTGCATTTTTTGAAAACTTTAGGATTTCGCAGTCATTTAGAAATCCAAAAAATTCAGGAATCCCAATGATATTAAGCATTTTGACTGCGGAAATATTTAAGGAATTTCCAAGAGCGCTTCTGATTGTGACAGGCCCATAAGACTTTCTGTCAGCATTATATGGAAGATAGTCGCCTTGAGGAGTTTTGAAAATTCTCATGGTGTCGGGAATCACAAAAGATGGATAGTAACCTTGTTCTAGAGCCAGGGCATACAAGAAAGGTTTGAGTATAGAACCCCCTGAGCGTTTTGCTGTCACACCATTGTTGTATCCTGATGAAATTGGCCCATACTCAATCGAACCCGCAAGAGCTCGAATTTTCATGGTAGAAGCCTCAATAATTATTCCGCAGGCTTGAGTTGCACCATAGCTAAACAGTCTTTGTTTATGTGCTTTTAAAGTTTGAGTCAGTAGTTCCTGGGTTTCGGAATCAATTGTTGTTACCACCGGCTTATTTGGATTCCCGTAATTGGCGGCCATAAGATCGCAAAAATGTGGTGCCCGAAATGGTTTAGCCTTCATCCAATTTGGAACAATTTGTTTGATGCTGTCTTCTAACTGTCTTTGGTCTATAAATCCAAGTTTGCGCATTTCTCTCAAAATCCAGTTTCGCCTTTTAGATAATCGCTTATTGGTTTTTTTTCGAAATGGTGATAACCCAGCGGGAGACTGTGGTAGTGCTGCTATAGTAGCGGCTTCGGCTGGCGACAATGTGTCAGGAGATTTTTTAAAAAGTAATCTCGCTGCCAGGTTTGCTCCTCTTATGTTTTTAAAAGTCGGAATGATGTTTAGGTAAAGTTCAAGAATCTCTTTTTTTGACAGGCTTTGTTCAAGTTTGACGGCCATTAGTATTTCAGAGATTTTAGTTGATAATATCCTCGGGCGCGGATAGACAATCCTGATTACCTGCTGAGTTATTGTTGACGCTCCGGATACAACCCTGAAGTTACTCAGGTTTTGCCAGGCTGCTCTTAAAATTGCGAAGAAATCGAATCCGGAGTGGGAGTAAAAATTTCGGTCTTCGGCGGTTAAAATTGCTTGTTGAATCAAATTAGAATAGCTGGCTAGTGGTATTGAATAGCGAAAATCCCCCCTGTCATCTGCAAACAATCGCATTGGTTCTGTTTTATTATCCAGCAATGCGCCACCTGTTGAGGTAAAGCTCGAAACATATTTCATTGGATCTTCAACAAATTCATCCAAAATATAGCTGAATGAGAAAATAGAAATAATAAGAAGCACGGTTGAAGCTAATAAAAGCTTTTTTACTCCACTCATTATTATTGCCTCGCAATGAAATTAGATGACTATGATACAGCTTTTCAAAAATAAATTAAGAAAAGCTATGAAAAAACTTTTCATTTACCAGAAAGATGACTTTATAAAAAATAGAAAAAGGCTGAGCCAGAGTGTTCTCTGACTCAGCCTTAAATAGCAAATTGCTGTGATTATTTTTCCTTAATTGTAATTATTTTTCCAGTTGTCATTCCAAAGTAGTCGGGTTGATACATCAAGGACACAAGACTTGGTTTCATTTTAAAGGTTCCTTCGCAGATTGCTCTTGCAAAATAGGTGTATCTAAATCTTCCAGACCAGATTCTATCTTTGAAAATCAACACTTTATCATTGTGAATTTCACTATGATCAGGATATAGGGTGTAAGCACCATTTTCCCAGCTGCAATAAGATTCTTCATCATCTGTTTTGCCATATTTGCTGGTATCTTCAGATTTTAGAGCTGGATTTATAGCAATGAAACCAGCAGGAATAGGGTCTTCGATTGCAAGATAATGATAGCGAGAGTATGAACCGTTTTTATGGATTGAATCTTCTATCTCTAGTGTGATCTTGAGTAGATCGCCGATTTTGATCTCTTTATCGCCGTTGAGATTTTCAACTGTTTTTTCTATATAAAAACCGCTTTCGATGTTTTCACTTCTGGAAGCAAGGTCTGGGAAACCATATTCCAGCGAATAGTTGAGCAATGTTTTGTTTGAGGCTGTTAATTTTATAGAACCTGCTTTGAGAAGCTTTTCCGGGTCTACATCAATAGAGAGGCCATTCTTGCCTGTGCTAAGTTGCTTAACTTCATCTCCAATGGTTAATTCAATGTTGGTTTCTTTATTTTCATCAACATCATATTTGGCGAAATATGCTGATAATGCAAACAAAGCCATTCCTGTATCAGAAGTGGAATTACATCTTCCTTTGTCTTTGATTGAACTCATTAGGGCTCCGGCTAGTTCATCTGCCAGTTTTTTACTTCCGTTTCCCGAAATTACAGCGGCCAGTGAAATGGCTGTAGCACGGTCTGAAGATTCATACCAGCCTTTAAAAACATACTTGGAAGGCACTTTTAGTTTATTTATTTCAGCCAGTAATTTTGGATTTTTGTTCCCAATAGCTAAGGTTGCGGCCCATAGCATCATTGGTTGCAACTCAATGGAGTCATTTTTATACTTTTTGCCCACGGCAACCAGATCCTGAGTGGTCAATTTACCGTTAATTGCAAGGTTTACCAGCCCGAGTGCAGAAATTCCATGTCTGTAGCTTTCGTCGCTTTTTGACTTGAAGAAACCATTCCTGATATAGGTTAATGCCTTATCAAGTCTGGATTGTTCTATCTCCACTCCAGCTTTTCTGGCAAGGCTAAGAGCAAAAACTGCGTATTGGGTTCCCCACCAGCTTGGGTATGTTCCACCCATCCAATAAGAAAATCCACCGGAGTATGTTTGCATTCTATAAAGCCTTGATAAGCCAGCTTCAATGAATTTGTCCACTTCCTGAATGTCAAAGCCTGGAAGTTTTCCATTTTGAATAAGAGTTCTGAGAGCGGCAAGCGGAATAATTCCAGAGCTGGTTTGTTCTACGCAACCATATGGGTATCTCAAAAGATAATTCAAAGATGGAGTGATTTTGCTCCATGAATTTGAACTTATGGTAAGTCTTGCTTTCAGAGTTTCTTCGAGTTCGTTTGCTTTAGCGGTTTTTAAATCATCTGGAAAGTCTGGTTTTAATTCAGTATTCTGCGAAAAGCTTCCAGACAAATGTCGGGTTAATATTGTGTGGGAAGGGTTTATTTGAATCTCTTTTTTTATCGCATCTTTAAACTCTTCAAATTCTCCGCTGAATAGCATAGAAGCTAATCCAGCTCCATCTTCTGCGGACATGTTAATGTGCGCAATTCCATTTGTGAAAGGCTCCAACTCCAGTTGAGTTTCTTCTGGTTTTAGATTGACCTTGCTGGTTTCTACAATCTGGAATTTTCCAGTATTTTTTCTATTGGTTTTGTTGCATAAAGAAAGTTTGAATCTTGCTTCATCTCCAGAAGTGAGGAATCTTGGAAGCGCTGGTTCCAGGTAAAATTCTTTGCTAACTACCAATTTTCGTTGATTTGAGGCAAAAGCTGCTTTCTTATTTATTGCTACAACATAAAATCTATATGCTGTTGTGCTGTCCGGGAGCGTGAAATTAATTTCTGCCTTGCCGTTTTTGTCAGATAAAAGAGAAGGGTTCCAATAGGCAACAGGCCTGAAATCTTTTCGAATATCCATATCGGCAGACAGGTCTCCGGAACCTAATCCACCACCAGTTAATCCACGGGTGGAGATAAGTCTGTATAATTCCTGACTGATAATTGAAGTTCTCAAGTCACCTGAAAAGACGCTTAGCGGTAGAAGGAAATCAACTATCTTGTCCAGAATGGGAGTGTTAAAGCCTGTTAAAGACAGAATTGCTTCATCAACGACACATACTGCCATTTCGCATTCTGCAGGGGCGTTGTTACTTAAGTTTACTTTTATTGTATAGCTTTTGTTCTCTCCTGGACGAGCTTTGAGGTCTCCAGTTGTTTCAGGAGCAATAGAGATCTGTAGCTTTTCCAAAGTGTTTTGAACCTTAATATTGCTGACCGCAAAGTAGGTTCTTGGATATTCGCTATCCATCTGGCTATTGTAAATAGGAAATCCTCCACGCATTCCTGGAGCGGTGAAGGTCACATAGACATTTGGCAAACAATTCTCATCAATTTTTTCAGTAAAATAACCTTGAGGACTATCAAGTTTTTGAACCCTTGCGCTAATTATTCCACCAAGTTCTTTGGTAATAAGGCCATATTTTGCTGGTTTTGGAAGGCTGAAGCGAAATTTTACGGTATCTCCTGTTGCTGCCGTAGCCTTGTCTGCAATCAGTATTATTTCATTTTCACTTCTAGTTCGCCTTCGGCCATCAAGATCGTTGTAAGATTCATAATAGTAGCCAACGTCAAAACTATAGGCTGTTTTATAGTTTACCCCATCTTTTTGATACTCAGCTTGAACCATGTATTGGCCGCCTTCGGCCAGTAGAAGATCAAAGTTGGCCACCCCATCCATTATTTTCTGGGATGCTGTCTGGGTTCTCATCCATCCGCTTGTCCAACTGTAATAGATCCCTCCGTCAGAATCCCTTTTTTGTGTGTAAAACCATTTTTGTCGGAGAATATTTAGTTTAATGTCTCCGCGATTAATTTTATTGCCTTGTTTATCAAGGGCGATTACCTGAATTGGAAATTCCTCGCCTTGTGTAAGGGTTCCTGGTAGCTCAGATATTCCAAGCTTAACTTCTGACTCAGGATTGTAGCTTTGTAAGCCTGTAGATGGTCGCCCATCAACATCGAGAACAGTTGCGCTTACCTCAATGCTATTCATTCCACTTAAAATTGAATCGGAGATTGGAAATGCCAAAGTCAGTTCTCCATCTTTGTTAAGAACTGAATTGCCTGATTCAATAAGGTTTTTTTCAGAATCATTGCTACCAAACTTGAATTGGGGATAATTTTTAACGTTAACTGAGTTTCCAACAAGGTAAGCTGTCCATTGCACTTTTCCGTGTCTTACTGGCCCACCGGTGTAGTAGAGACCTTTTACTTTGCATTCAAGGTATTTCTGCTCAGTGGTCTTGCCGACAATGCTTTTTACAGTGTGGATTCCCTGCTTCATCTCAAGCTCAACATAGTGTCTTGGTGGCTCAAAATCTTGAACTTCAAAACCTGTCTGTGCAACACTTTTATAGGTTTTTGATGAATCAGGTGCCTGTTTAGTTTTTTTACTGGTTTTTTTGGCGGGTTTTGGGCTTCTATTTAATAGATAGTCCCATTTTGATTCACTATCATCTTCGGTGGCAGTTTTATTGGGAATTTCAAGCTCTACATTGATTTGATATCTTCCGAGAGGGGAATAATCTTTTAAATTTAATTCTCCAGAGCAAGTTCCAAATTCGCTTATTTTATGAATTTCAGAATATATTTTTTCGTCCTTGGAATCGTGAATGGTGACTCTTGCAGATTGATTTACGGGGGGGAGGATCTCATTGTTCACGTATTCACGAATAGTTGATTTCCAGAATACTTTTTCACCTTGTTTGTATACGCCTCTTTCTGTGAAAACGTGTCCCTTGGACGAAAGAGAAATACTTGAACCCGGTTCTGTCTGGCTTACTGTTGAAGGGAAAAATCTATTTGAATTAAGACTGACAAAGGAACTGTCTTTTTCTGTCGCAACCGTTGCAACTCGCAAATCAGAAATATTGAGTTTGTTTTTACTCAATTCTGGTAATTCATTGTTCCATTTCAGGCTTGCGAATTCTTGTTGATCTTTTAAGATGATAAGACCATTTGAATCAGTTTTTCCTGGAAAAAGACTTACTCCATTTTTATCTGAAAGCATCAAAAAAGCGTTTTTTATCGGTTCGCCAGATTCAATGGAAGTTACCCAAAATAAAAGGTCTTTTCCGCTGAATTTGTAAGTTATCGAAAGGTCTGTGATTTGAAATAACCTAGAGGCTTGCTGTCCTTCTTCCACATCAATTTCGTTAACTCTTATGATTAGTGGGCCTCCGACTTCTGGTTGTGGCCTTGAATCAAGTGGGAGTGAGAAGAAATATTCCTTGTCAGGGTTCTCAGAGCCAATGTAAGCCTCGCTGTCAGATGAGAAATCAGGCCTGGTAAAATTTTCAAAGCCTTCTGGTAGGGTAGCGTTTGAAAGCTGAGACAAGGCTTTTAACTTATTAACAGAATTGAGGAGAAGATTGTCTAGTGTGGCTGCTGCTTTTGCAACCCTTTTTCTTGCTTCATCATTGATCCTGCGTGCATCGGAGTTGTTAGGTCTTTCTGCTTCTGCATCTGCAAAAACAGTTAGATCCTCAAAATCTTTAGCAAATATTGCTGGAGTACGCATTAACTGACATTTAAAATTTCTTGTGTTGATGAAGCTTAAGGGTATTAATTGCTTACTTTTTAGTTCTATTACCGACCTATCTGCATCAAATCTGATTTCTGGCTTTGGTCCGGAAGCTTTAAACTTGTAGCTGGCTGGAAATAACGCGGTTTTTGTTCTAGAAAGATACGCGCCATTGATTTTGATTTCGTAACTGGTGCCGGTTTTAAAATTTCCATAAACTCTATATTGGTTTGCATTTCGATTATATACTTCGCGCACGTTTACATAGCCAATTGGGGGAAAGACTTTAACAGCTTTTCGAAGATCTGTATCTTCAACATCTTTATTGAGATAAAGATAAACACCCTTATTTGAAGTTGATTCGAAATATGGATTAAAATTCTCAACAACAACTTCTGGACATGTTTCGAAGGAAATTACTTCGTTTTCTGATAATTTCAATTTGCCATCCGCAGATTTCAAATTTTTACCGATTTTTAGTGTGTAACTGGCTGGTTTGTTCGACACATTGGATGGGGCAATTACAAATTCTTTTCTTTCAGATGCTTGCAAAGATTTGTCATTTTCTTTTTTTAAGAATTTGAAACTGGATTGCTTATTGTTTTCAAAAAGATTAAGTTTTTTTGAAATTTCAAGGGTCGAAACTGGAGCGTTAAACGAAATTTTCATGCTCCAATTGAAAGGCTGAGTTTTTCCTTCAATGCTAAAGTTCGTTGTCATTAAAAGATTTTGTTCTTTAGACCAGGCGGTGGAAAAATTTGTTAAAAAAAGAAGGAATACCAAAAATATAAAAAATCTGGATTTGTTTTGCATTCTAATTTGTCTCCTCGCAAAAACGTATCTTCAGTTTAGCCTAGTCTGTTGTGGTTTATCAAGACCGATAAAGTTCTCTTGATTAGCATCAAAAGCAATCTTTCTGTGCGTGAAATTGTTTGAGTCCAACCATCGACACCAGCTTTTAATTTTAATTAAGAACAGATAAGTTACAAAAAAATCATGATCATTCTTGCGAGTGGAATTGTGGTAGATATAGTATAGATAAATAACAAGTGGAGGATTACTGATGGATTTTTTCAGATTGCGTTTGGCCTGTTTGTTTATTTTCGTGGGGTTTCTTGTCCCATGTTTTTCACAGAATGGTGGATTGCCAGTGGCAGGAGATATTACTCCTGGAGATGTTATAACTCCATTTAACGCTAAACCTGTTCCAATAGATCTGGCCTTAAAGCGACGGGCACATTTTTTTGAAAAATCTTCTCGAAATCTGATTCTTTTCCTGGGTGCTGGGATTGCAGATGAATCTGCTGCTTTATATCACCTGGTTAATGATAAGAGAAGAGCTGCTGCTCTTATGGAGTCTTCTGAAATAGTTCTTTCTTCCTGGCCTTGTATTTTTGGAAATAAAAAAAATGGGCTTTTTGATCAGTTTAAGGCCAGCGGCAAATCTCTAGGTTTGGTAACCGACACTTGTCTTGAGCTTCCTTCCTTCCTGTATCCGGATATTGAACCTAAAAGAGCTGATATCGGTGCTTTTGATATTGTTTTTACCGGAGGCACAAAGCGTCTGGAAGAAAAAGATAAGGCCTGGAAAGATAATATAGAGAAAATGGGTTTTTCTGTTTCTCAAAGTTTTTCTGAGTTAAATCACCATTTTTCACGGAAAGCCAAAAAGATTTTTGGTGCTTTTGGAGAATTGAATATGCCCACTCTTGATGGAAGAGAAGGAGAAATCCCTGCTTTTTCAGAATTGATGGCCGCATCTCTAAGCCGTCTTTCTTCAAACAAAGAAGGGTTTATTTTAATCATTAATTTTAAAGGCGTAGAAAGGGCAAGGAATTCAAGCGATTTTGCTACTATGATTGACCAGATTAAGAGACAGGAAAGACTTCTGAGCAATCTTCTGTCCTACGTTACTGGTAGAAACGATACAACTCTTATGGTAGTGGCTAAGCCTGAAAATGGACATTGGCAGATTGATAAAAAAATCTTTTCCCCCGAAAAGTTGCGTGGAGAGATCGTTTCTGTGAGGCAAGTTGTCTCTGATATGCTTCAGAAACCAGATAATGCTGAAGAGCTGTTTAAAAAAATCGGATTTAAAGAATCTTTTTCAACCTCAGAGATAAAAAAGCTTTGCGAATGGAAATGTAAAGATGAGCTGGAAAAATTAATAGCTGATAAAATCAATTCTCAGATTGGCTTGAGATATTTAGTAGAATTTGAAAATGGCTATCAAAAAGGATTTCACTCGTTTATTAGTGGAGCAGGATCTGCAATGTTTCATGGAATTTCTGATTTTGAAAGTTTCTCAAACAAAGTTGAAAGAATTATTGGCACTCTTAAATAGAGTCGAATGGAGTTTTATATGTTTGTTTACCTGTTTCATCCAGAACTAGAAAGTGGTAAAAAAGCTGTATCGCTAAACACCGTTCCAGAAACACTAAAAAACGTGATGCAGGGTTGTTTTCGCAGCAGTTATTTTTTCGAAGCTGAAGTCGGAGAAAATTTTGCATCAGAGGCGTTTGCCGGAAAAATCCCATTAATTGGTAGCTTTAATCTGACCTTTTGCATTAGAAAGGCAAAAGATATTCTTCTTGAAGGCTGCGAATATCCTGATTTAAATATTCAGTTGCAAGTTGGCGGCCGTGTTCTGCCAGAGCTTCCATCACGAAAAGACATAGAAAAAGCGCTTAATCAGGAAGATACAATAATTCTTGTTAACGATTCTCCTTTTAAGCCCGAAACAGAGGTTTTTGGCTTTCAAAAGGTTTATGATGATTCAGTAAAGTGCATTGAAATCCTGAAAAAAATGGGAATTCCCCAAGAAACAATGGCTTTATATGCCACTCCAGAAGAAATCAGTGTTGAAGTTCATCCTGGTGTGATGGGGCTTGCCGGCGATCCATTTGCCTGGAAAAAATATCATAACCTTCTTTGTTATGTTGCTGGTGTTAAAAATGTTTCAGGAAAACTCCACAAGGGTGATATTAAGACAATTGTTGTTCAATCATCTTTACCGGATTATCAGGTTTTGTTGCCTGGGAGCACACATCCGCTTCTTCATCGACCAAAGGTTGGAGTTGGAGCTTCTCACTTTGCCTATGGAACGGCAGCTTTTTCAGATTTTTGTGGTAAAAAACGTTCTGTTGAAGAATGTCTGCAAGAAACTTTCAACTGGATGAAGTTTGTTCAAACACAGATTCCGCCAATTGCAGGCATGAAAGAAAAAATTGAAGCTCTTTCTGAGATGCCTATCCCTGGCGTTTCTTCTGGAAAATCTTCTGCCGGTTCTGCTCGTGGTGCAATTGATTCTGGTGGATTTCAGCCTTTAGGTGAAGTTCTTGTAGCAAATCAGGAAAGCTTTTTAAAGGGGCCTGAGTGTTTAACTTTCGGCTATAATTCATTGGAAAAGGCCATCGGTGGTGGGTGGCAAAAGAGTGGTGTCCATTTAATCGTTGGAAACAGGGAGAATGGGAAAGCTACTTTCTTGAGTTCGCTGGCTTTAAAGGCTGTTGAAATTGGCTCTGTGCTTTATTTGTCGTTGGAGCACAGTCAACATGAGTTTTTGACTCGCATGGTAGTCAATATGAACCGAGTGAACCGAATGGATTTGCTAGGGCAAATAGCCATGAAAGATGAGACTGGTGTGGCTGCCAGGAAAACTCTGGCTCGAATGGTTGGAAATCTCGCTGCAAAGCTTGGCTCAGCTTTTTTCTATAGAGGAAGTGATAGTGGAATCGATTCAATGGATGTTGATGAGATTTCTCAATTCATTGGAATGCTTCCTGAGAGCGACAGTAAAACCTTGTTTATAGATTCAATCCCGTCCTCAATTTTTTGTGGAGAGGGCCAGGAAAGATTAACGCAATTAAAGCAACTGGCAGTATCTCAGGATATTACGATTTTTCTTTCAGTCCATGAAAGCTACGAAGAATCTAAAAAACCTCATTATATTGAACAGTCTGATTGTGTTTTGCTTGAGAAGTATCAAGGTTTTGTTGATAACCTTATAGTTCTTGGAACAGAAAAAGTTAATCTTAGAAAATTTGTGGCCATGATGAAAGGGCAAATTGATCCTCAGTTAGTTGGAAAATTGGAGCAGATGGCTTTACAGGCGGCAGGTGGGAAAAGACTGAAATCTGACTCTTATAGTCTTTTTAAGGTAATTCATACACGTTCTGGTCGCCGTGAAGTAGTGTTGTATTTGTATCAACAAGATTTTTCGAGATTTTTTGAATTGGGTGCCATTCAAATTGGTCGAAACTGATATGCCTGATTGTATTTCTTGCAAATTCACTGTTTCTGGAAGGGTTCAGGGGGTTGGATTCAGAAGGTTTGTTCAAAAACTTGGATTGAAATACGGATTATCCGGAACCGTTAAAAATAACTTTGATGGCACGGTATACGTTACAGCCAAAGGGAGATCAAAAGATATTGATCTCTTTCTCTCAGATGTAGAGAAAGGCTCTTTTTTTTCTAGAGTAGATGAACTTTTAATTGATGAAAAGAACTCTGTTGAAACATCAAATAGTTACCCTGTTGAAGGGGGATTTGAAATCAGATATTAAAAATACCATCAATTAAGGAACGTTCTGGCGCCTATTTTATCCAAAGATTTTTTTACAGCTTCTTTTACTCTGAAATCAGGGTCATCCTGATGCAGCAAGAGTAGCCTGACAGCTTCTGAAGTTGCAACTTCTCCGAGCTTTACTGCGGCTTTTCGTCTAATAGCAGGGTCCGAAGATTTTAAATCTTTGGCACACTTTTCCTCTTCAGCGTTTCCCATGCAACCAAGTAGCAGAGTTGTTGCCATTAATAAAGCCAAAAAGATTTTTCTCATTTTATCCCTCAAATCTAAAAATTAGCATAGTTTTATGAAAATAAAGTTTAATGTGCTTTTCCCAGTGTAGCACAAATTTAATTGTACCAATTAGAGATTGAAACATTGCTTTAATTGACGAGCAAAAAGAATAGTTGAAGTAAGACAGATCAACAGTTAGAAAGTAATCCTCTATTACATTGTTAAGTAAACTGATGCTATAGCAACTATGATTACAAGCAAAACAATTGCATAGAACAAAACGTCATTTAAGCTTTTGCCGTTCATTTTTATCCCCGATTTTTTTTGGTATCCCCACCAAAATCTATAAATCTATTTGCGGAAATCATACACTATTCATTAGGAATTCGTCAAACGAGATCAGCTATCCCCCTGTGTTTTTGTGAAGTTGGTAAAAATGAATTTTTTGGCTTGATTTATTTTGGGGCATCCATAATAGAGTATTCAACCTTTTCTGCTTTACCCTGTTTAATTAAAAGGTCGGAAAATTCCTCTAGCAGTAGTTCAAGCTCGTCTACGGGAGTTATATTGGCAGATGTGTAAACAAACCCAACTACATTTTTTGCGTCTTCAAAAATTTTTGTTGCTTGCGAGTCTTTTACCGGGCTCCCATAAGCTCCTTTCAATGGATTTTGGTCGGCGACCAATATCAGATTTCTTAAAGTTAAAAGCTGTCCCTCTCTGTTAAAAATATAATTTTCGTCGGGGAGGCCTGTTCTGATACACAGCTCAATTCCCGTTTTATCCTGGTCCAGGACGCTAATTGGCAGATGGGATTTCAGGGAAAGGTGGTTGTTTATATCTACAATATTATTAATGCTATTAAACTGCTTGCGGTTTATCAGGTCTTTTACTAAAAACTCTGATGCAGGCCTACTTCTTCCTGATGGATGGAAACCAAACGTTTTCAGTAAACTTCGAATTCCTTTACGAATATGGTCTGGATACTGAAAATCGTCCTTTAGAATATGGGCGATTTCTTGCTCAACTGAGGCTTTGTAGTAGGCGTCGGTGAGACCTACGCTAACGTTACTTGCTTCTATTAGTCCAATTCTTAGCTGACTTGGTGGTAGTGAAAAAATTAAGTTCGTCTTCATTTCATTTTCCGATACTGTGAATTTTACGATATTTACAAAAGGAGGCTAATCTGTTTTTTATCAAGCACTGACAAGATTTTGGTTGGGAATTTCCTCAAGAATTCTCTGGCAAATGGAATTGATGTCTCGAGCCCCCATAACCAGAACTATGTCTCCATTTTCGGCCCGCTTTGATATGTCCTGAATAATTTTCTCCCTATCGCCTAGATAGAAAGCATTTTTAAAGCTGCGGTTTACTTCTTCAATTATGTCTTTTGAACTCACCGATTTATCAACAGTGCCTCCAGCGTAGAAAATATCATCAAGATATAGGAATTCGTCTGGTTGAAGGCTGCCAAAAACCCTTACAAGGTCGCCTCTGGTAAAGGAGGTTGGGCCATATCCATGTGGCTGATAAACAAGGTATCTTTTTTTGGATGATTTTCTTGCGGTATTAATTGCCGCTTCTATTTCCGCAGGATTATGCGCAAAGTCATCAATAACAGTTACTCCAGAAGAAACTCCGATTTTCTCAAATCTTCTTTTCATACCAGGAAAAGCTTTTAATGCTGCCTTAATGTCGGTAATTGTTACTCCAGCTTTTTCTGCCGCTGCAATTGCTGCAACTGTGTTTAAAACATTGTGATGGCCGGGCAGCTTTATTTCAAAATCTTCTCCGTTCATTGAAAAAGTGGCTTTTTCATTGTTGATGATTATGTTTTCAGCTCTATAATCACAATCTGGAGAAATTCCATAGGTTTTTATTTCTATGTCCAATTCATTTTTTAGAGAAACCGAGTTGGGATCGTCGCCGCAGGCAAGCCTTAGTCCGCTTAGTGAAGTATTTTCAAAAAAAGTTTTGAATAATGATTTTAAATCTTCTAAAGGCTTATGGTCTCTTGAAATGTTTGTGACAACAGAAACGTAAGGGCGATACTTGACTATCGAGCCATCAGACTCATCGGCCTCTATTACAAAATCAGGACCTTTGCCTCTGAAGGCATTTGTGTTTAAGCCGGCAATTATTCCGCCTACCGCACAGGAAGGTTCTTTGCCTGAAAATTTAAGAATCCATGCCAGAAGGCCAGTTGTCGTTGTTTTGCCTGCTGTTCCACCTATAGCAAGTCCTCGTTTTTCATTAAACATTGAGGCCAACAAATCAGAACGCATTATCTGTTTGATATTCAATCTATTTGCAGTAACTACGTCTGGAACTGTATCTTCGACGGCAGTAGATTTTACAATGAAGAAATCTGCCGCAGTTAATCCGGAGTCCGCCATAAATTTTTCGGGGCCTTTGCCATCTTGGGCGTATAGCTTTACACCGAGCTCTGACAGTCTTTTACAGTAATCGCCTTCAAGGTTTCTATCAGAGCCTGCTACTTTAAAGCCTGAATTATGTAGGATCTTGGCCAGGCCACTCATGCCCATGCCGCCGATTCCAATGAAAAAAGCATTCATTGATGTGCCTCCGGTTGTACAAATAAAGAGGGAGCAAAAGCTCCCGTCTTCATATTTTATTTATTAATGTTTATCTATTTTATCAGGGTTCGGTTGTAAATACAAAATCTCTTGAAAGACTTGTTGAAGAGTCCAGGTTATATCTGCTTGCACCTATTCTAAAATGATATTGAGTGTTGGGCAGTAAGTTAAACAATTGAACCCGGTGTCTTGTTTTTAGCCCTTCTTCTGCATAGGCTGAGTAGCCATAAATTTCATTTGTCCCGTATTCCACATAACCGTCTGAAGGAAGATCGGTTTCCCACTCGATTACAGCAGAAGTGTCATACAATAGGGGAACTGAAACAGAAATTGCTTGAGGTATTGGGACCATCTCTGAATTAACAACGGTTACAGAAAGGTTATCTTCAATCTGTATTGAGTCATTGATTAGAGTTAATTTTCCGTCTATTGTTTGAAGATAAATTTTGTAATTCCCACTGGGTAATTGAGCGTGAAAGTCCCCAGTTTCACTTATTGGAATTTCTTTGCTGAAAGTTTCACTTTTGGCTACTAATACAGATCCTTCAGCATAGTTGATTGTTCCTACAATTGAACCGTTTCCAGGTGTGGAACTGGTTTTCTGACTTAAGCAGCCTTGCAAAGCCAGAACGAATATCAACGCGAAAATTATCGTAATTTTATTTCTGATTTCTGGAAAAATTAAGTTTTTAAGAGTCATTTGAATTGCTCTCCTGATGCTTTTACAGTTACTTTGGTGGCTGTTAGTTCACCATAACCATTTTTTTTGAACTTTATGTCGTATGTTCCTGGGGGAATGTTGTAAAAAACATATTCGCCCATGGAATTTGTTGTGGTTGTGTATTTAGTATTTCCCAGAGAAACTTGAACGCCGGATAATGGACGTTTTCCCAGTTCATCAATTATTCGACCTTTCAGAATTCCCATTCTGAGATCTGTCGCAACTGCCATTCGTTTAAAAAGGAGGCCGCTGACCTTTGAGATAATTCTATAAAAACCATTTTCTGGCTTTATTGTCAGAACATCTGTGCCTCTGTCTTCAAATCTAAATGTCCAGTTGCTGTTAAGTGCTGAAAGTCTGTAATTAAGGTGAATTAGTATTTTGTTGTCTTTATATTCATACCTGAATGGATGAATGAAAAGTCTGATGTCTCGGTAGGTTCTCAGGGTGTCTTCAAGCATTTTTACATAGTCAAAGTAAGTGTTTCCCTGCCAGTCTCTGTAGTCTCTTGAAATATGGTCCTTTAGCCAAATTTGATCTCTTGTTTCAAAAGCTCTTGAAAACTGGCTGCAAAATTCTTTTGCCATTCTGATTTTTGCGTTTCGATTTAAAACCGTGAACTTACTTTTAAAAATCCTGATTTTTCTGCCCAGAGAATCAGTTGAATGGACAGCAATAAAAAAGTCAGGGATTGAAGGTGGAGAAAAAACTACCTCATGATATCCATTTTGGCCTTCTCTAAAGGCATAGGCCAGGTCTTTATTTATATAAAGCTCAAAGTGATCTTCAGGGCGAGGGTAGGGGGAAATCTTTAACTGAAGGTGAATTTGTTTTAGAATGTTTCCATCACCGTTATCAATGATATAAAAGCCGTCTGGCCCTATATCTGTGTTACTGAGAAATTTCCCGTTGATCCTTACAGAATCAACTGAATAAGAGATTTCAGAGGAAATAAATTGATGAAGATCAGCAAACCTGTTTAAGAAATTTGAAAATCTCCTGAAGCTTTCATACTCAATTTGTGGGTCAAAATTTGTTATTGGAAAGTCTTTTCCCTGGTTATCAAATTTTAAGAAGGTTGCTTCTGGGATAATAGAAGAATCTGCTGTTCCTACCATTCGAAAAGCGGCTTGCCCTTTTACGGCTTTGATAATCTCGTGATTGTCATTTGATTGCATGGATGTTTCGCCATGATTTACTACAAGGGAACCATTTTTCCCTTCAATCTCAATTAATCCAGAGTCTCTGGCGCTTAACATTAAAGTAGCTTTGTGGAGTTGAACAACTACCTGTGGCAAGAGCTGTGGCTGAATTGCAAATCTCATGGAAGACTTTGGTTTAATAAGCATTATATTGTCAGCTGACCAGGCTACGACAGCATAGCCATGGTTTCCTGTTCTTAAAGAATCGCCATGGGTAAATGTCTGATGAATACGGCATTTTTGCCAGATATCACCGTTATAGCTCTTAAAATAAACCGGCCCGTCACATAGTAGTAACGATAATTGTCCCGGGGTGTAACCCTGTTGAGAAATGTGGGACAGTAAAACCGGATCTTCTTTAGCCCAACTATTAGTTGTAAATATGAAAATCGCTGAAAATATCGCAAAGATAGTTACTATTTTGTTTAACTTATTTTTAGACATTAAAATTTTCTCAACACTCTTAATTTGGCCGTATAATCCCTGAAATCACGTGTTTTATCCGTAAACTGATTATTACTTCCTTCCAGGTCTATTATCATTCTGGTACTTCGGCTATATTCTTTGGTAAGTGAGAGGTTTAATCGATCATGAGTAGAGTCGAATGATGTGGTGGTTGGGTCGCTTTCTTCCCTTCGGAAATCCATCGCTATGCTTATGTCATCATGAAATCTGGATATTCCGCCGAAACCGTAAAATCTCGATTGATCCATTCCACCAGCTCTTTTATAACTAAGTTTTTCGATGCTGAATGAGCTGTAAACCTGTCGGAAATTGTCATATTCCCAGGTTAAATTGAAATCAAATCGTTGAATGTCTCTGTCATTCAAAACGTTGACATCGTCTTTATCAATTGTTTGGCTTAAGCCAGCAAAATATCTCATTTCCCCGGCTTTGTGATTAATTTCCATGAGAAGCAGATCAATATAGCGATTCATGAAGGTTGAGTTTTCAGAATATTCGTGAAGAGGCTGGTAATAGAAATCAATTCTGAGGTCTTTATAATACTCACTTGGCTTGAGAAGAAGCTGAATTTCAGGTTGGTCACGAACAATAGTTGAGCGCTGATAATTATCCAGATTGTCTTTAGACGTTCTTTGGCTCAATCTTGCACTTATATACTGGTTCAATTCATAATAGAATCTTGCAAAATAAGACCTCTCATCCCTGGGAGTTTCACCCAATGGAGACAGGAATGATGTGTCTGCCTGCTCAATTCCGGCTTCAACCTGAAAGTTTTCTCGTGTGTAGCCACTTACAAATCTATAGGCATCACCCTTAAGTTCTCCAACTTCGTCTCTTTTATCGAAGTCTGTATCACTTTGGGCGATTTCAGCATTTACAAAGATGTTTTCTGTTGGACGAATATTGATGTCCATTGAGTAAACTCTATTTGCAAGTTCGGGAAGCTCAGAATTTGCTCCCGCATTGTCTCGCTCGTCTTCTGTTCCCACAACGTTAAAGCCAATTTTTAACGAGTCATCTCTGGAATGTTCAATGCGTGTTCCAGCTACGTATCTTGGGTTTTTCAAATCATCTTTCTCAAGAGCGTAATAGCCTGCAAAGCCACCTACTTTTGTATGTTCAAAATCCTGGGTGCCGTAAAACCCGAGCATTCCATGGGTCATTGAATATTGGGACATTTCGGGGAAAGCGTGTCCAAATACAAGCCTGGATCTCTGAGTTCGCGAGTCAAGCGTTACCTGATTCATTAAAAAACCGTCATTATACGGACGCTTGTCATTTGTATAAGTTCCGTCAACTGTTAAAGAAATTGAATCTCCGTCATTTCTGGATGAAAACAGTTCATACCTGATGTTTTCATCATAGAAAAAACCTTCGTTTTTTGAAGATAGATCTTTGTTGCCGTCAACCCAGTTGTTGTAATAGGAAGTGTCCAGAAACAAGTTTGAGCTGAAAAGTCTGTCCTGCTCCCACTCGTTCATGTCATAACGGTTGGCTGGTCGATTATCAACAATCGGGATGCTTTCTGAAAGTTCTGGAGGGCGTTGTTCGGAAGCGGGAATAAAATACTTTCTATGTGGGTTTAAATTTTGATCAAATCTTGGATCTGGTGCTATTTCGATTCCATCGGCAGCATTAACAGGCTGGATCACCATGGTTGGAGAGACTGGCGGTTTCAATTCGGGTATTGCAAGGGGGTTGAAAAACACAGCATCATTACTCGCCGAAAAAGCAATCGGACGAGAAGTGCTGGTTACATCTTCTCGTTCAATGTGGTTTTGTTGACTGGCGGTGAATCCTGAGCCAAAAAAGATCAGAAACGCCGCCAGAACAATTAGTGGTATTCTGGCGGACGATTTCATGTTGTTTGATGGTTTTTCAAATTAAGTTTCCGTTATTTCATTGAGATGAGTTTAAGTGGATCTATGGTCTTTCCATTTTTTCTTATTTCAAAGTGAAGGTGATTACCGGTTGCTACGCCAGTTGCTCCAACTTTGGCAAGAATCTGTCCCGCTCTTACTTTTTGTCCCTTTTTAACAAGGAGTCTGCTGCAGTGAGCATACCTTGTAGAGTATCCATTGGAATGTCTTACGATTACCATGCGACCGTAACCAGATCTGTATCCAGAGTAGATTACTTTTCCGCTTGCTGCTGCTGCAATTGGAGTTCCTCTTGGAGCTGCAATGTCTAGTCCTGCATGGAAAAGTCTTTTCTTGTGAACTGGGTGGTGTCTCCAACCATATCTGTCAGAGATGCGGCCTCTTAACGGTCTAAGCCAGCTGGCAGATTTGGTTATGCTGCTTTTTCTGGTAACTTTATATTGTTTTTTATTTGAAGGCACATTCAACAGCTGTCCATATTTTACAATCGTGCTTTTAAGATTGTTTTCTGAAACAATTGCGCTGATAGTAGTGCAGTATCTTCTTGCTATAACAGAGAGACATTCGCCCTTCTGAACTTTGTGTTTCACTATTTTTACAGAGGCGGTTTTAACGGGTTTATTCTTTTTGCTTAAAACTCTATAAAGTTTTTTGCCAGGTTTAATTTTAAGTGACTGGCCTCTTCTGATAAAGGCTCCAGTGATATCGTTATCTGCCTTAATTTGGGCAACAGTTGTATCAAATTTGCGGGCGATTTTGATCAGGCTATCTCCGCGAGTAACTTCATAATTCTTGAATTCACTATTTGTTGTTTTAGAAACTTTTTGATTTTCAACTTTTTTGTCAGCTGATTTAATCTCAACTTTTGCAGTTTCAACTTTTGTTTCGACTTTCTTAGCTGCTACCGTAGGTGGAGTTTTAAGGAGTTCTTTTTCAAGGAATTTGATGTCTGGTTTGATTGCTGGAGCTTTTGCAATTTGTAGCTTGTTAAGCTTAACAAGCTGCATTTTTTGAGGTGTTGCAATCAAAGCCATTTTTTGAGGCTTAATAGTTTCAAGCTTTTTTGTGGTAAGGCTTTCTTTTTTGCTGGATGCTATAGCAAGTTTTGTATTTTTTACTTTAATTGGGATTATTATTTTCTGATCCTGAACCAGAACGTGAGATTTCAAATTGTTTGAATCGATCAGCTTTTTGAGGGGAACTCTAAATCTGCTGGCTATTCGAGAAAGAGAATCACCACGTTTAACCTGATATACCATTTCAGAAGAAGGCATTGGAACCTTAATGGTCTGGCCAACTTTAATGGTGTCAACATCTACCAGTTTGTTAACTCTTTTTATTTCTTTTGTTTCTGAACCGAAAATGGCGGCGATATTAGTTAATGAATCACCTTTCTTTACAGAATATTCAAGAAAGTTTTTATTGCTTACTTTATCTGTTGCTGCTGCAACAAATTCTGCTTCTACGGTTTGGGTAAGTTTCTTAATTTCTGGAGCACTTTCAACAAATGAGACTTTTTTTACAGCCTGTGTGGATGGAGCTGTTTTGGCAAGTGTTATTGGAGCTTTTGGGCAGCTTTCTTCAGCAATTTTAAAGCTTTTGATAAAATGGTTGTTCTGATATGGACTTTCAAGTGCGAATGCCACATCTGATTCTCTGTTTAAAAAGCTGTCGATAGCAATAGCTGAAGTTTCAAGTGCCACGATAGCTAGTAGTATGATTACTGAATAGTGCCTTGCTCTAAGATTATTCCACACAATGCGCTCCTTGCAATTCCGTTATTCGGATTTTCTTTTTTTTAACCATCCCTGGTTTATGGCTTTTACGCCGTAGTTAAAGAATCGACAGTTTTGCGCACTTTGATTAGTAAATTTTAAAAAAAAAATATTGGATAGACGATTTTTAGATTTTTATGATATTGTTTACCCTTGGAAAACGCTTATACGACATTTTTATACTTTAAGGAGACAGGATTTTGAGCAAGAGACCACCTGAACTAACCTGGCAGGATAAAGCTATATTGGTAGCTATCCCTATAGTTGTTTTTACAATTTTTATTCTGGCCAATTATTTTAGTCAGGACCTGTCGGTTCCAGACGCATATGCTCAGCAGCTTCCAAAAGCTCTTGTGCGTGATGGAGGGAACATTATTCAGGTTTATCCTCAAGTGGCAACAGATAGTGCTATGTGTCGTTTAAGAGCTAGAGATAATAAGACTGAATACGATTTTGTTTTTAACATCACTGGTTCTGAGACCATCCAATTTGAAGTTGGTCGTTTATTGCAGTTCTATGGTGAGTATGAATATGATTTAAAAGGTGGGAAAGTCACCGCTCCTTATAAGGATAAGGATAAAAGTGGACGAATGATTGGCTGGGCAATTTATGAAAATCATAGATATGTGCCTCAGAATGAAAAGGACAGCAAAGGCTCTCTTTAATTTAGAATTTTTCCTGGCGGCTCATTGTTATGGGCCGCTTGTTATTTTTAGGCTGACTTCAGCAAGTCCAGCTATTTTCATACCAAGATCGTCAGCCGCTCTTTCAGAAAGATCTATGATTCTGCCGCTTACAAAAGGGCCTCGATCATTAATTTTAACAATTACTCTTCTTCCATTTTCAAGGTTGCTTACTTGAACATAAGTTCCAAATGCCAGTTCTCTATGAGCGGCGGTGAGATCATTTTTGTCAAAAATTTCTCCTGACGCTGTTTGTTTTCCTTGATATTCAGCTCCATACCATGATGCAATTCCCTGTTGGAATGAGCCACTGGTGTTAGCGGCAACTGGATCGACTTCACTGCTTTTTGAGTCACAACCAGTTAAGAAAACTGCAATTGAAAGCCAGGAGATAAATAAAAATAATTTTCTTTTCATAGGATTTATATCGGCACAAAAAAAAAGAACAATAAAAAATTCTGTTTGGAAAAATTGGCTTTTCCATTTTGTAACGGTGAATTTGCCAGAGGAGCCAGCTGAAAATTGTGTTCTTTGTGCTTTGTAATTACATTGACAAAAAAAAATGCTTTCAGTAAGATACTGTAATAATTAAGTAATCCCGCCTTCAGGAGGCTTTTAGTTTGAGTCAGCGAAAAAATTACTTTATTGCTAAGGGAATGCAAAGCAAGTTTGCCGGAACAATTATGCTTCTGGCTTTTCTCGTTACAGTTATCACTGTTTGTAATATCTATGTTCTGGGGACATTCTTTTTCTCTACTCAGACTACAGTGGTTGAAGCAACTGGAATCACGACCATAATGCAGACCTTTCTGGCGGAATTCTGGCCAAGGTTGTTAATGCTGGTTTTTGTAAACGTTATTATTATATTCATTGTAAGTGTAATGTACTCTCATCAGACTGCAGGTCCGGCTTATAAGCTTGAACAAAGTATCCAACGCATTGCTGATGGCGATCTGACCTTTGAGGTTCATTTGAGAAAAAATGATAACTTAAAGGAATTGGCAACTGCGTTAAACAATTTGCTTAGAAAGTTTCGTGAGACCCTGGCAAAATCAAAAACTCTGAGTGATGATATTGCTATTAAATTAGAATCTGTAAATGATGTTGAAAAATTTGGTGAGCTTTCTAAAAGAGCAGCTGAATTAAAAACATTGATTGAGCAGTTTAAAATCTCTTCTGACAGACTTGAAAAAGTGGTTGAAGGTGATGATGAAGAAGACGAGGAAGACGAGGAAGATGAAGCATAGTTCATTTTAAACTCGTTTTTTAAAAAAGCTTAAAAAAAGCACCGGCGCTGAACTTAAATTCAGCGCCGGTGCTTTTTTCTTTTGATAGAAAAGTTAAGAAGATGGCATTAAAGCATCTTTGATTCTGCTTAGCCGACCTCTCAAGCGTAAAATTGCTTTGGTATGCAACTGAGATACCCTTGAATCTGAAACACCAAGGATCTTGCCGATTTCTTTTGAAGTTAACTCCTCATAGTAATAAAGAGTAATTACCATTCTTTCGCGATCAGACAGCTTTGAAATCGCGTCAGCAAGAATCTTCTTAGCTTCTGATTCTTCAATCTTAAGCTGGGGGTTGTCGCTCTTTTGGTCTTCGATGAAATCAAATCTTGATGAACCTTCTTCGTCGTCGTAGAAAATCTCGTCTAGTGAAAGAAGCAAAGATTTTTTTGTTTCATCAAAAAGTTTGTGGAGCTCAGAGATGTCGATGTTTAAGTATTCAGCAACTTCTTCATCTTTGGCATCGCGTCCAAGTTGTCCTTCAAGCTTTGCATAAGCTTTTTCAAGCTTGCGAGCTTTTGAGCGAATTGATCGCGGGGTCCAGTCGATTGCGCGAAGTTCATCAAAAATGGCTCCACGAATTCTGGTTTTAGCATATGTCTTGAATTTAACGTTCTTTTCAAGGTCATATTTGTCTATCGCGTCGATCAATCCAAGAATTCCATAACTTACCAGGTCGTCAAATTCAACATTGCTGGGCAAATTTACTGCAATTCGTCCTGCAACATACTTTACGAAGGAAGCGTATTTCATAATTAAAGCATCTTTAACCCTTTGGTCATGATTTGCTTTATACTGCTCCCAGAGCTTCTGGTCTTCTTCGTCCTGAAGCCTCGCCTGAAGTTTTGGATCTGTGATTTCCTGCGATGCGTTTCCAACAAGAAGTTCTTTATTCACATCATCCCTCCGTGTTTGGCTGCCTTATGAGACAATTGCGGAGTCATTTCCAGCAAGAACATTTTTTCTAATGTTCAAGTCGGAATCAACAGCCGTCATGAGCTCATCGGTAGGGGTGCCATAGGTTTTGTTAACTAATGAATCAGGGGTATCTTCTAAAAGATCTCCCAGTTCTTCTTTCAAATCTGAATCTTCAAAGATCATTTCTTCTTTTAGCTTCTCTAGTTCCTTTTCTGTAGTTATTGGCATTAATAATACCTCAAGAAAGCTACCAAGAACAGTACCAAGGAGGCCAAAAATGAAAAAAATCACAGTTACACGAAAGATTATCGTTCCAGCGCTAACTTTTGCCATAACTGCAAGGAGTAATATTACTCCGGTAACAGTAGTGGCAAGAAAAAGCCCCATTAGAAGAGATAATCTCGACATCTATAATTCCTTTGCTTCTTCTCCGAGTATGGAGAGGGTTAAAATTCCGGTTTCCAAATTAAATTCCATTGATCTGCCGCGATTACCGCCCAAATCTTCGGCTTCAATATGAACACCAATTTTTTCCATGGCGCATCTAACAGCTTCTGCATTCAGTTTGCCAATATTAGACGAAAAGTCTTCGGTTGGGGGGAACATTTCTGAACCGCCAACAATTTTGGCAACAAGTCTGCTGCTTATTACACCTTCGCTTATTAATTTTTCAAATAACAACGGCACTGCCGTGTCCGCAAACTTAACCGGGTTAAGTTTTTCTGGATCAATCCCGCTGGAATCTGGGAGCATTACATGAGCAAAACCGCCAATTTTACTCTTGCTATCATACATCGCTACAATAACACAGGAACCTACTCCATATGCAGCCAGGATTGCCGGGCTATTGGCGATTTTCAATTCTCCCATTCCTACGGGAATCTTTTCTGGCATTAATCAACTCCAAGTGTTTGCAATAGACGGTCGAGAGAGTTCGGTTGAGGAAGAAGGAAAATATGAATTTTCAGATCTTCTTCACAGTCTATAAATGATGTTTCAATCATAAGCACCTGGTCGCTGACTGCTGTCATATCAGCAACAACAGAATCGATAAGAGAACCTGCCATGTCAAAGGTCATTGACGGAAGCGAGTTCAACATCGGAGTCTGTGTTAGGACAGATAAAGCATTTAGAAATGCTCCAGCCAGAATATTTCCAACTTCTCTCATACAAGAACTTTCAAGCTCTCCCATATTCATCGGGTTGTCAATTTCACAACCTGGTATCAATGTTTTAAGTAATCGAAGAGCTGTTTTTTCTGGTATCAGAAGTAGAAACCTTCCTGAAATTTCACCCATTACTTTCAGGAAAATACCCATCACCTGTTTTTCAGGACCACCTATCAATTCAGGAATCTTTTTAAAATTCATGATTGATGCGCTGGGAACCGACATGTCGATTTTTCTGTTTAAAAACTGGGCAAGGGCGCTCGCCGCATTTCCTGAGCCGATGTTTCCGACTTCCCTGAGTGCGTCAAGCTGGGTTTTTGTCAAATTTGTAATATCTTGCATGTGCAACCTCTGACAGATACAGTCCAAGCCATTATAAAGCAGTCATTCTTATAATGCAAGGCTTGAACCCTTTTATTTTTGTATAGAAAAAAAGGGGAATTAGTCGTCTTCTTGATCCGTTTCTGTAGGCGTTTTAGAAGAAAAGTCTTTTCCGTTAAATTTTGTCATTGCTTGATTTCCCATGCCAAGGAGAAGCAATGCAATGATATCTGGAATATCTTTTAGGACATTTTCAAAAATTTTCCATTCATCTTCAGAGATTTCGCCTAATACGTGTGAAACAAGTTTCTGGTGTGAATCTTCAATATCTTCCTCGGACCTTGGCTCTCCAACCCCAACTCTGATTCTCCAAAATTTTCTTCCAATATGGCTGATAATTGACTTAAGCCCATTGTGTCCGCCGTCACTGCCTGAGGCTCTTATTCTGATTCTTCCAATTGGTAAATTAATGTCGTCAACAATAACTATCAGGCTTTCTGGTGCCATTTCTTCTTCAATGAGGAGGCTGGAAACAGATTCTCCTGATAAATTCATGTAGGTTTGGGGTTTTAAAAGCAAATGTTCCAATCCCCGAAAAGAAAATTTAGAAATTATACCTTTATGCGCTTTTAAATTTTCTCCAGCCCCAAATCGATTTGAAAGCGCGTCAATTGCCCAGAATCCGACGTTATGTCTTGTGTTCTGATATTCTTTTCCCGGGTTGCCTAATCCTGCGATGATCATAATGCTAGAATAGATAACAGAGGCCATGCTTTTTAGTCAACTCAAATTCCTTTATTGATGCTGATAATTACTAAAATTTGACATGTACGACAATTGACGGGTATAATCCGCCAAACCTTAGGGTTGATACCCGAATTTTTCAAGGTTTAACAAATTATGGAACCAAAAACAAAAGTACTATTAATAATTCTGGATGGTTTTGGAATTTCTGAAATCAAACAGGGAAACGCTGTTTTCGAAGCTCAACCTGAGTTTATAAATAAATTGATGCAGGAAAGACCTTGCACCAGTTTGGGAGCATCTGCTTTGGATGTAGGTTTGCCGGAAGGGCAGATGGGAAACTCTGAAGTCGGCCACTTAAATATTGGCGCCGGTAGAGTTGTTTATCAGGATATAACCCGCATTAACAAATCTATTCAGGATGGCTCGTTTTACACTAATCAGGTTTTCTTAGATATGATCCAGGGGTTAAAAGACTCCGGAAAAGCTTTACACCTGTATGGCCTTGTGTCAAACGGTGGTGTTCATAGCCACATAAATCATATCTCTGCCCTGTTAAAGCTTGCAAAAGATAACGGGCTTACCAAGGTTTTTCTTCATGCATTTACGGATGGAAGAGACACGTCACCAACAAGTGGCGTACATTTTATTCGAGAGCTGGTTGAAGAAACCAAAAAAATTGGTGTTGGAAAAATAGCTACAATAAGTGGTCGATTCTACGCTATGGATAGAGATAATAGGTGGGATCGTGTTGAGAAAGCTTATTCGGCGCTTGTTCATGGCGTTGGAAACAGATCTTCTGATCCGGTTTTATCAATGGAAGCCTCTTATAAAGTAAATATTACTGATGAATTTGTTGTTCCAGTCGTAATAGAAGAAAATGGTCAGCCTGTTGCTACTATTGACGAAGGCGATACTATTTTATCTTTTAACTTCAGGGCTGATAGAATGCGTCAAATTTCAAGGGTTTTCACCGCTGAGAAATTTGATCTTTTCAAAAGAAAAGAAATGAAGGTTAATTATTTCAGCTTTACCAATTATTCCGAGGAATTCAATTTTCCAATTGTTTTCCCTCCGCAAAAGCTTGATAACGTTCTAGGCGAAGTTCTATCAAAAAATGGAATTGCTCAATTAAGGTTGGCTGAAACAGAGAAATATGCTCATGTAACTTATTTTACGAATGGCGGCTATGAGCCTCCGTTTGATCTTGAAGACAGGCACATGATTCCTTCACCGAAGGTGAAAACATATGATTTAAAACCTGAAATGTCCGCTTTTGAAGTAGGAGACTTTCTTACTGAAAAGCTGAAAACTCAGAAGTATCCGTTTGTAATGGTTAATTTTGCAAATTGCGATATGGTAGGGCATACTGGAATAATGGAAGCAGCGATAAAAGCAGTTAGCACTGTTGATTGTGTTTTATCAAAAGTTATTCCAGTAGCTTATGAGTTGGGCTATGATTGTATGATCACCGCTGACCACGGAAACGCGGAGCAAATGGTTGATGAAAATACTGGTGAAGCTTTTACTGAACATACTGTGAATCCAGTTCCATTCTGTTTGTTGTCTCGAGAGGCAGATGAGCTAAGGGAAAAAGGAAAGCTTTGCGATATCGCTCCTACCGTGCTTGATTTAATGGGTATTGAAAAACCCGAATCAATGACAGGAAATTCTTTAATACTTCGAAAAAAATAGACAATGAATCAAACTCTTAGTAAACCCGAAAAGGGCTATCTGTTCATTGTTTCCGGTCCTTCGGGAGTGGGAAAGACAGTCTTGTGCAATGAGATTGTCAATACTTTTCCGAAGGTCCTGTATTCAATCTCTGCCACCTCCAGAGCCCCACGAGGCGGAGAAAAGAACGGCCAGGAGTATTTTTTCTTCACTGAAGACGAATTTAAAAGTGCAATTGAAAAAGATGAGTTTGCCGAATGGGCTTTTGTTCACGGAAATTACTATGGCACGCCATTAAGCTTTTTAGAGCAAAACATAAATTCCGGAAGACATGTCATTTTAAACATTGACGTTCAAGGGGCTTTTAAGATCAGGGAGAAGTATCCTGAAGCAATAATGATTTTTATATTGCCGCCTTCTCTTGAAGAGCTTGAAAGTCGCATCAGAAAGAGAAATATGGATAGCGAAGAGGCATTGAAACATAGACTTGAAAATGCCAAAAAAGAACTTGCTTATAAGGGTCAGTACACTTATTCAATTGTAAATGACGACCTGGAAAATGCGATTAAAGAGCTTAAGGGAATTTTTAAGAATTTTGTTTCTTAAGCTATCTTGACACCTTTGCCAACCGTTCTTATAATTTAGGGATAATCTAACGGAAATTAAGTCTAGGAGGCTTGTTACAATGAAACGCACCGCCCTGTGCTTCCTGATGATCTGCTTACTTTTGTCAACAGCTACAGTTTGGTCTCAAGAAGTGAAAGTTGTTCCTCTTGATGCTAAATTGGATATTCTGAGTGGTCAGGTTAAGCTGACTAGAGTTGGAAACGCTAAGACTGATATCATTAATCAGGCTGTAAAGCTTTATGCTGGCGATCTTCTTGAAACTCTTAGAGAGTCGAAAGCAACACTGGTTTATTCTGATGGAACAACCATGAAGATTAAACCAAGAACTCTTATCGAAGTTCAGCCTTTGAGTATAAAAGTATTTAAAGGTAAAACATGGTACAAATTCACCAAGCGTGGAACAGAATTTAGAATTGAAACTCCAACTTTGGTTGCCGGTATTCGTGGAACAGAATTTGAAGTAGCCGTTTCTTCAAGAAGAAAGTCTTCAATTTCTGTTGTAGAAGGAAAAGTTGCCGTTAAAAGTAAAAAAAGCGGGAAAGGCTTACTTCTAAGACCTGGTTATGCTACTCATTGTGAAGTAGGACGTGATCTTGTTCAGGCTTACAATTTTAATGTTGAAAAGAAAAAGTCTGAATGGCCTTCTGCCGATTGGAATGGCAAGTCTCCTGATGATATTAATAAAATGTTTATTAAATATCTTAATTTGAAAGCTGAATATGGCGAAAGTGATCCAAAAACCAAGGATGCACTTAAAGCTCTTGAAAGCGCAAAAAGAAAGTAACAAACTTTAACTGGTGAACTTAAAAGCCCCCTACAATTTGTAGGGGGCTTTTTTATCGTAAATTAAATTGAAACTTTCATAAGATTTTTTAATAATCAAAATCTGCTTTTCTTTGGGCCTTTTTGCTGCTGAGAATCTTTTTCTTTTTAATTCGTCTTTCCACAGATGCTTTTGATGGTTTTGTTGGTTTTCTTGGCTTGGGTGGCTTTAAGGCTTTTTGGATCAAGTGCCTTAATTTTTCACGAACATCGCAAATATTACGGTATTGTTCCCGAAAATTCTGGCTGGATAAAATTATAGCCCCATCACTGTCAACTCTTGTTCCGGCAAGCTTCATGATTCTATCAAGCACAGCTTGTGTAAACAAACACGATTCAGCAGGGGAAAACCTTAATTCAATTTTGGTTGAAACTTTATTTACGTTTTGTCCACCTGGGCCAGACGATCTCATCGCAGTCAGCTTAATTAAAAAGCCTGGGATAGTAATTCTTTCATTAATGATTAAATCTTCGCTCATTTTATTAACCTATTGTTTTTTAGCCATTCAAAGGCTTCTTTTACTTTTATTGTTTTCATACAGGGATTTTGGTTGCAAGTATCACAGATTCCTTTGCAGTCACTGATTTCCGGCAAAATTACTTTACTCGGTTGATTGGCTGGTCCCCATCTCACTGGGGTCATACTTTTCTGGGGAGGGAAAAATCCAAGAACTGGAAGTCCAATTGCCCCCGCTAGATGCATCGGACCTGTCGATCCCCCAACAAAGCCAGAGCAGTGCCAAAATGCTCCTGCAAGAGATTCGAAATCTGGCAAGCCAGATAGATAACCGATAACTCCTTGCCGGGTTTTGGGAAAAAATGATTTCAAGTGTTCTTCACCCGGACCAAAACTCAAGATCACAGGTATTTGGTTGTCGATTAGTTGTCTGGTTAATTCTGAATACTGTTCCGGGGTGATATTATGAGCAGATCCACCGTGTCCAGGGTGAATTATTATAGGATTGGTTCCTTCTAAACCAGCTTTTTTTATGGCTTCCATTCCATTATCAATAGCCTTTTTTGAAGGATATAGTTTTGGTTTTAGAAGCCTTGATTTCTCTAGAGCAACATCTGCAAGATCCAGGTTATACTCATATTCGTGCTTAAGATTCTTAGAGCGCTTTTGAACACACCTTTTAGAAAGAAAAAATTGCCAGATATTTGATGCGCGACCTGTTCTTATGGGGATCCGAGCGAGAAAGGTAGCAATTATTGCCTGAAATGAGGGATGAACAATTATTGCTTTGTCAAATTTATAGGACTTTAGCTCTGCTGCTAATTCTAGTGCTGTCTTATTCTTTCCATTTAAGGAATTTAATATTATTCCTTTTACTTCCGGGATCATTTTTACAATTGAAGATGTGTAAGGAGCTGTTAAAGCATATATTTCAGCTCCCGCATACTGATCGGCCAGAGCTTTAAAAACTGGCGAGGTCAAGATTATGTCGCCAGCTTTGTCTGTTCTGCAAACTAAAATTTTCATTTAAGAAGCTTATCCTTTACGGCTGTTGCCAATTGTTCGGGAGTAATACTGTTCATGCATATGTGATCATCTCTGCTGCAAACCTTTTGCCTGCAGGGGGCTATTGGGCAGTTTTTTCCAGTTACCAATGCAGCCAGGTTTATCAGTGGACCTGTTCTGGTCATATCAGTGGGACCAACTGGTACAGCCACAGGCGTTCCTGCAAGGGCTGAAATATGCATTGTTCCAGAGTCATTTGCAACCATGAATCTCGCTTGTTCTGTGATTAAAAAAAGCTCGGTTAGAGAAGTTTTTCCTGTTAAATCTAAAAACAGATTATCTGCCTCTGAAGCTATGGTTTGAGCTATTTTTTGATCATCCGGGCCACCGACAATTGCACATTTTATTTGAAGTTGTTCAGACAGCATTTTGCCAAGCCTGGCGAACAAAGAAGGCGGCCATCTTTTTGCTGAACCAAAAGCAGCTCCGGGGGCAATGATAAAAAAATGCTTTTTTTCAAGACCATGTTTTTTTAACAGTTCTTCCTGGACTTGATTGTTAATGAGAGGTTGGGGCAGTTTTGGTCTGCTTGCAAAATCAGTTTTTTGAGGCAGACAAAGTGCATTTTCGATAAGTTGAATATATAGATTAGATTCGTGAATCTTTTTGAAATTTTCAGGTTTCTTTATTGGATTACTTAAAAGAAACTTTCTTCCATCGCCTGAAAAACCAAAAATTTTCTTTGTTCCACAAAATCTTGCTATTGAAGCTGTTCTCATTGAAGTTGGAAATAAGATTATACGGTCAAAGTTTTCTTTTCTAATTTCCTTAAGACCACTCAGAAGTTGCCAAAAGGCTCCCTTGGTTGGGAGGCTCCAGATTTTTTTCAAACCTGGAATCAGGCTATATAAATCTGAAAGATGCGGACGGGTCAAGATATGGACTTCGCAATTATTTTCAATCGCCATATTTATTGCCGGAAAGGACATTACCACATCACCAATCCAGTTTAAGCCAAAAATTAGAATTTTCATTTCGTTACATCCATAAAAGACCATATCTCTGTAGAAACTTTTTTCCAATTCAGAGCTCTGCAATTAAAGTGGCCTTCTGGGCAATCTTCTCTCTGGCCATGAATACTACAGGGTTTGCACGGCAGGGGTTTTGAAATTACCAGATTTTTAGTTGAAGGAACTGGAGAAAAACCCAGGGAGGGATCTGTCTGAAAAAACAGGCAGACCAAAGGGGCATCTGTTGCTCTTGCAAGGTGCATAGGGCCTGAATCTGTACTGATTACGCCGCTGGAATTTGCCATTATTCCGGGCAGCTGATCCAGTGAAATTTTATTTCTCAAGTCGATCAGATTCGGAAAGTCATTAAGGTTAAAGTTCCGACTGCCAGTTCCAATAATTGCAGTTGTTTGAGGTGCTTGTCTTAATATTTCTCTTAAACCTTCCTCGGGAAGTATCTTGCCTGGTTTTGAAGCATCAGGATGGATCAGAAAATATTCTTTTGGCTTCAGGCCAAGTGAAATTGCTAATTCTCTTGAGGAGGCAAGGTAGTCTGGCGTCATTTCCAGGAGAGGGTCAGGGGCGCTAATTTCTATACCTGCAGTATCTGCATATCTTTTCCAGACCGGGGAATCATTTGAAATATTAATTGGATACTGACCAGTAGAGATTTGCCATTGCTCGCTTAAAGAACGTTTTCTATAAGAGGCATATTTTGCTCCCGAAAAGTGTTTCATGAAAAAAGATGAAATTTTGCCTTGCAGGTCTATCACCATTTCTGGAGAAAGGCTGCGAATTTCCTTTGATAAAGAAAGAAGGGAGGTTGCGCCATCATAGAGCATAACTTCGGCCGGAAGAAATTGCCGGAGGTCTTTCCATTTTTTGTTTATCACCCAGAAAACTTTATGTTGCTGACCTAGTTGCCTTGCTACAGGTATTGCCAGCAGGATGTCTCCCATTGCATTTAGTCTAAGGATTACCTGATTGGACATTTGGTAAAAGCCCCGCTTCCTGTAAGCTTTCGATGGTTCTGTGACTAGCACCAGCCATGCTTTGAAGAAGCAACTTTGCTCTGTTGCCCATTTCATCGTATTTTTCTCTATTGCTGATCCAGTCTTCCAGGGTGTTTCTTAGATCTAAAGACGTTTCGGTAACCCTTACAGCATGTTTTCTTTTGAGTGCCATCATCTCATATCTGAAGTTAAAGGTATGGGGACCTGTGAGGACTGGGACTCCAAAGGCAGCTGGCTCCATTAAATTGTGCCCGCCACGTTCGATTAAACTCCCACCTACAAACGCCAGTGAAGAGAGGGAATAAAGATTTACAAGATCGCCTAATGTATCCACAAGAATTATGTGTCCTGCGGTTGGATTTCTCTGTGAAACCCTGGAAAAATCCAGATTTCTTGTTTTTAGAATTTGTTCGATTTCTGGAACTCGCTTTAGATGGCGAGGTGCTATTACTACTGTTGAATGCAAACTTCCCCAAAGTGGTTCAAGGGCATCCAGTATTTGATCTTCTTCTTTAGGATGGGTGCTTCCAAAGACTATTAAATCGCGGTGTGGCGGAATCCCATATTTTTCCCTCAGGCTTTCTTTGCTGGGAATTGAGGTTGGCATATCGTATTTAAAACAACCAAGCGTTTTCTGCTTATTGGATTCGATACCCAGGATTTTGAAACGTCTTTCATATTGCTTTTCCTGTGGAAAAGCGAAGGAGAAATTTTTAACTCCGGTGCCAAATAAAGGCCAGAGCATTCTCATCATTCTTACAGACTTTTCGTTGATTCTGCCGTTAATAATCCCGTAGGGAATATTTTTACGTTTCAAGGTTGCCAACAAGAGCGGCCATATCTCGGTTTCGCTGATTAGCAAAACTTTTGGCTTCATTTTTTCAATAAAAGGAATTGTGAACGCCGGCAGCTCAATTGGTAGCAAACTTGCATGACCGCATATCTCATCTTTTTGAAGCTGTCGCAGCCCATCCATGGTCATGGCGGTGCATAGGATTCTATTTCGTCCGTAAATTCTTACCAGCTCTCTTAGGAAGGGGCGCAACGTGATTACTTCGCCAAGCGATGCTCCGTGAACCCAGATGGTGCCTTCTGCTGGGACTTCGTTGTCTGGAGAATACTGACCTTTTCTTAGTGCTATTTCTTCCAACTCGATTTTTTTGGGAGGAAAAATATCCAGTATCTCTACTGCAGCTCTAAGAATCCATTGGTAAGTTTTTAGGGATAGATTTGCCATTTCTTTTGAAAACCTTAATGTTAACTACATTTTTAACTGGTTTTAGCATGGAAGTCAAAACCGATTTTTTTTAAAGTTAAACCCATGGGTTTTCCGGGCAGTCTTCTGGTTGAGTTTTCCAGCGTCTATGCAACCAGAACCACTGTTCTGGAGCTTGTTCCACAAGTCCTTCAAGAAAGGTTGTGAATTTCTGAGTTAATTCTTGCTGTCCTTTTATACTGTTTTCAAAATCTTTAGGATAAATTGGTGGCACAATTTTCAGATGGTGTTTGTATGAATAATCTGGAAACATGGCGAGTGGAACAATTGGAGCTCCGGTTTTTAGTGAAATTTGTGCTGGGCCAACAGGAGCTGAGGCTAATTTATCAAAGAATTTTACAAAAATCCCTTTTTTACCATTGTCCTGGTCTACCATCAAGGCAAGGATTTCTCCTTTTTTTAAGGCTCTTAAAATTTCTCTGATTGCATAGCCGGAATCCGTGGTTTTTGCGCCGTGCTTGTTGCGCATTTCTTCCATCCACTTATCAACTTCTTTATTGTTTTGTCTTCTAACCACAACATTTGTCGGAAAACCATTTAAAGCGAACCATGGCGGTACCAGCTCCCATAGTCCAAAGTGACCTGAAACTATTATTGCTCCCTTATTATCAGACAGGGCTTTTTTAAGGTTTTCCAGGCCAGAGATTTGAACTTTATCCAATAGCTCCTGATTTGAAAAATATCTTAACCCTGCCATTTCTATGGAATTGAGAAGGAAGTTTTGATATGTCTTTCGAGCCAGAGCTCCAGCTCGAACCGGATCAATTTTTAAACAAGATCTTAGTCTGGAAATAACGTACTTTTTTCTCATCCCAAAAAGATCATACATTATCGTGCATAGTAGATTTGCAATTCTTCTTTTTTTATCGACGGACATTTTTGCAGATGCTTTTGCCAGTGAATCAAGTAAAAACAGCTGGATCTTGTTGAATCTGATTTTGTTGGGATTGTTGTGGTCACTCATTGTCTTTTCTCTCTGTTTCGTTTTTTCCATTCTCTAAGTTTTAGAGCGATGGAAAGCAATGGAGATGTTTTCATCTTGATTGCGTCTACTGGACATACTTCCATGCAGCAAAAACAGGAAATGCATTTTGCTTTATCAAAACAAGCTTGTGGAGAAAGCTTGATTGCGTCTGCGGGGCAAATTTTCAGGCAACGGCCGCATTCTATACACGAATATTCCTTTAGAGCTGGACCTGCCCACAATATTTTCTTTACGAGTTCAATTAAAATATCAGGTAATTTTTCGGAGATCGGTTTCGGGGGCAGAACAAAACCAGTGGGAATTGAAGGCCAATGGTTTTGAAGAATCTTTATTTCATTAAAATTTGAAGGACCAAAGTTAAGTGACTTGCAATGTTTTAGAATAGAAACAGTTTCAGGAGCAATATTAACCAGTTTGCAGAAAGCATAGTCCAGGGCAACAGGATTCGGTGAAGCTAAAAGAATTCCAGCATGGAATTGGTTGCCCCCAGCTGGACCCTGTCCGTCCATTGCAACTATCCCATCCATGATGTTTAGCGTTACCGGCAATTTAGCGGCAAGTTCACTCATTAGGATGCCAAAACTATCCGATCTTGGAAAATCTTTATGGAGCTGAGCTTTTTGCATGCCAGGAATCAAGCCATAAAGATTTTTAACCGCGCCTGTTATTCGGGTGAGGTTATGAGTTTTCATTTTTGGTAAGTTAATTACCTTATCTGCTTCAAAGTAGGCAGAAGTTATGCTTATTAAAAAGTTCTTTCCACAAATTTTACATTTGATCGCTTTTTTGGGAAGTTTTTCAAATTCAATGAGTTGCGCTCCGGTTGCTTTTGCTACTTCGCTGTAACCAGTATTTTTCCAGAACTCATCTGCGCGGCCAAAAATCATTGGCGGACTATCCCCAATTGTCACGGTAGCGCCAAGTTGCTGGCATAGAATAGTAACTGCTTTTAGAACTTCCGGGTGGGTTGTTGCTGCTTTTTCAGGGGATTTGCTGGAAAGCATATTTGGCTTTATCAATACTCTATCGCCTGAATTTATGAAAGCACCCATTCCACCCAAGGGAGCGAGAAGCTTTTTTACAGCTTCCATTACCTCGGCTTGAGAATAGTTGGCGCAGGTTTCTATTGATACAGGATAGGTCATTAGTATGTCGGTGTTTGCTGAACGATGGGATGGTTGTAAAGATGTTCTTCAATCATTGGCGGCGGTTGTGGGCCAAAAGTGCTTTGTGTTTCTACGGGGCCCATTTTTATGAGAGGGTAGTCCGGGAACGGTCTTCTTTGAAGTATTTGGCGGGGCCATGGCATTATTTCGAGCGCATTTTCTCTCTCGATAATTATGCATTGATTGAGATAAACTATTTGTGAAAGCATTTTGGCGAAGGGAATATTTCGGTAAGTTGAATATACGGGGAAGTGCAGATCTTTTGGAAAGTGAAGCGGAACTTTGCCACCCAGCGAAATTTTGCGGAGAATTAGTTGTATATCATCGCCTCTGGAAATGATTATTCCTGTTTTGTTAAGTCCTGGAAATCTAAACGTGAGTCTTTCTGGAACTGACTTTTTCATGCGGTCTATTACTTCAGACCAGCTTTCTCCTGCAGGGTGAACGGGCAAAACCAAAAGGGTAGGGCCATTAAAGGCAATTCTGTGATGCGGGGGGAGGATTTTTGCCAGGATTTCGTCTACGCTCCTGCCATGAGTACCAGGGACTACGGTGCCACCGGCTTGAAAGTGCATTAAAGCTTGATACCCAAAGCCATGAGCAAGCAATTCAGTTGCTTCCCACAAGGCAATTGGATGGCCGTAAAAAGACCAGTCTCTGTGGAATCTGGCTCTTTGTGGGGCATTTAGCTTAATTTCGGCAAATGTGTGGGTGGAGGTTTTTTTGAAAAGGATCGATTCGCGTCTAATTTCGTCTATATACCATTCATCGTTTAAACGCATTTTTTCAGTGCAATGAAATCTTTGTCCATTGAAATAAACAAGAGCCCGAGGGTTGTCTTTATGATATAAAATGGCTCTTATTGAAGGTTCAGAGCCATTGGCTTTTACATACTGGGCAAAAACCGGGTAATCCACGATGATTAAAACTGCCAGAATGGCTAGTATTTTTAAGAAGTTGTTTTTATAGCTGGCCATTTTTCACTAGCTTCTGGTAAATTTTTACGGCATTGGTGGCTGCTCCGCGTCTCAAGTTGTCCGCGACAACCCAAAGATTTAAGCCGTTATTAATACTTTCATCCTTGCGAATTCTGCCAACAAATACCTCATCTTTTCCTTCGCATAATAGTGGTGTGGGGTAAGTTTCTGTTGATAGGTCGTCCATTAATATTACATCTTCAGCGTTTTCTAAAATTGCTCTTATCTCATTAAGGGTAAATGGCTTTTCCAATTGTAAATTGATGGATTCGCTGTGGCATGAAATTATTGGAACTCTCACAGTTGTTGGGCAAACAGGTATTTCTTGCCCCATGATTTTCCAGGTTTCCTTAATCATCTTTTCTTCTTCACGGCAAAGGCCTGAGTCCAGAAAAATATCGATATGTGGAAAAAGGTTAAAACCGATTGAGTTTTTATATACTCCAGTAGGCATTTCCGTGTCTTCAAGATACGCTTTGCACTGCGCCTTAAGAATTTCAATTGCTTCTTGTCCGGTTCCAGAAACAGATTGGTATGTGGAAACAACTATTCTTTTAATGGGATTGATTTTGTGGATTGGGGCAATTGCAACAAGCATTTGAATTGTTGAGCAATTGGGATTTGCAATCAGTCCTTTGTGATTAGAAAGAGCCTGTGGATTTACCTCTGGAATAACTAGAGGAACATCATGGTTCATTCTATAAGCATTGGTGTTGTCAATAACTGTAGCACCAGCGCTAACGGCTTTTGAACAGTATTTTTGACTAACTTCCGTTCCTGCTGAAAAAAAGACAACATCAAGGCCTGTGAAATCCGCCTTTGCTACGTCTTCAATCTTTATCTCCATATCTCCATAAAAAAGCTTTTGCCCTTCACTTCTACTTGATGCAAAAAGCCGTAACTCTTTGGGAGAAACTTCTCTTTCTTTAAGTACTTGCAGGATTTTTTTTCCAACTGCGCCTGTAGCGCCAACAATTCCAATTGAGTGGCTTTTCATTCGTTATCCTCGCCTTCATCATCGCTATCACTATCACTATCACTATCGCTATCATCTTCATCAGAAAGGTCTTCATATTGTCCCTTCGACTCTTTATAAAAGGACTTGTAACCCCCTGGTCTGTAGAATCTTGAAGGTATTTTTACTTTCTTCTTTTTGACTTTTTTATTTTCAGTGGTTGGTTTTGAATCAAATTTACCTGGTTGCAATTTTGGGGAATTTAAACTTATAAGCTGACTTTGAAGAATTTTTGCTTTTCTCTGATCTTGAGGAGACAGTTTTGAAAGCTCAATGGTTCCAGAGGAAGTATTTGAAGAAATAAGCTTTTGAAGCTCTTCAATAATAGCGATTTTCCTTTCGGATCTTTCCAGTTCCGATTCTAATCTTTTTATAAAGCGGGGATCTATAGCTGTTTCAAGTTGCTTTTTGAATTTTGCAGCAGATCTTTTATAGCGTTCCAGATTTACTACCGAAATATTGATTTTTTCATCCAGGGAATTGGTACTTGATGCATTTGTTTCGATGCTTGCTTTCATTGCTTTTTTTCGCATCTCTGTAAAGTCTGGTAGCTTGGGCTTTCGGAAAAAATTGCTGGAAGTCTTTGTAATTGTCGATGGTCGACCGGTTTCTGGGTCTATTGGGGCTTTGGGGCCGTTTGCTTCCTCAAATGAGATATGTTTTGTTTCTCGCTTGAAGCCAACGTTTTCCATCCATTCTGGAAAAGGATTCTTGTCAGTTTCAGCCGACAGAATAGCGGCAAAAAATAAAAAAGAATAAAAAATTAAAAGTTTTATTATAAATTTACGGTTGGCTTTCATTGTCTTTGTCCTGAATTTTCTCAATTTGTACCATGAAAAAAAAATACAGGCAAAGGGATTTTCCTATTTTTGGCTCTTGCGTAAAAAAAAAATAAGGCTATGATTTTAGTAGATATGAAAAAAAATCGGGGGCAACCTAAAAAAATTTATTTGCGGTTCAATAATCCCAGCTACGATAAGATCGTTCGAGCCAATACTGAAGAATTAGCCCGACAAATGGGTTTTGATGAAGATCAGATATACGACATTTCCCTTGCTGTTGACGAAGCTTACACCAACGCTATTGAGCATAGCGGTAATTTTGGTATTGCTTTGGATCTGGAGATAGAATATCTGATTTTTGAAGACAGGCTTGAAATATCAATTACAGATACTGGCTGTGGTTTTGACCCCACGCGCATAGAAATCCCTCATACCTTAAGAGCTCTAACAACTATTCGCGGAAGAGGTCTAAGTCTGATAAAAATTTTATCAGATAAGTTTGAGCTGCTAACCAGGCCTGGAGCTGGAACTTTTATAAAAATTATTAAATACCTTACAACAGGGAAGTCTAAATCTCGATTTTTAAGTATTTAGTCAGGATTCTCCCATTTCCAGTTTAAGGTGATCCATTCGTTTTTTTGTTTTTTCTATATTCAGATCAGAAAACTTTTCAGGTAAAAAGCACTTATCTGTGCATTCAACCACTGCTGCAAGATCCATGTATTCAAGTCTGGCAGAGTGAGCCATTGGTCGGTAATTTTCCATGGCTGCTTGAACAAAATGCTTTATTGGCTTTGCATCTTCGTCTTCAGCTTGAAGTTCGTACATTCTGGAAGCCATAATGAGAATGCCTTCCATTTCATTTCCACCAAAATCCATTGCCTCAGGGAAATCAGGAACGTCTTCAGGTTGAATTTCAATTCTATTTTTCTTTGAAAGGGCCAGAAATAGTTCCTTTTTATCTTCAGCAGTTTGAGGAGCAAAGAGAGGAATGTGAACATCGAGTCTTCCAACACGCTTCAAATCAACTTCTAAAAGGTCTGGGCGAGAAGTCGCAAATATCCAGAAAATTTTTCCTCTATTTCTGGTGTTTGCCATTTCTCTGGCTAACATTGCATATATTCGCCCGGAAACGCCTGAATCACCAGAGTTGCTATTTCGCTTTCCAGCGACCTGGTCAGCTTCATCAATGAATACGATAACCTGACCCATTGCGTGAAGAATTTTAAATATGGCTTCGAGGTTTCCTTCTGTCGCACCAACCCATTTGTCACGGAAGTTTTTAAGCTCAACACAAGGAACGCCAGCTTCACCCGCAAAGCATTCCACGAGATAGGTTTTACCAGTTCCAATTCTTCCGGTAATCAAATAGCCCATCGGTAAAGCTTTTAGCTTTCCTTTTTTCATCAAAAGAGCATCTTGCCTTAACCACTTTTTTGCTTCTCTATGGGCGGCAACATCTTCAAGAGTTCGTGTTGATTCAACAAAAACTATTCTGCCGCCAGCAGACTTTTCAATCATCTCTTTTTTTACTTCGCGCAAATAATCCATAGTGATTCTTCTATTGTTTTTAGAAGCTCTTTCTATAAGATTTTGAACGTCAATTAAAGAGAGCCCTTCAAGCTTTTGAGCCAGTGATTCTCTGCTAACATCGCAGAAGTTACTGAAGTCGTCTATTTTTGCGGTTACGGATTTTACAAAATGCAAAACTTCTAACGAGGTTGGAAGTTCAATTTGGATCTTCGCTGAACGGGGATTTTCAACCAGTTGACGATTCATGTCGTTCAGGTTTTCTGCAATCAGGCATGTCGAAACATATGCATTGTTGATATTGGGATCAGATGCCCAATCAAGAACCCTGATCAGAGTTTCTACTGATTCTGCACTGGTATAGGCTATTTCGGCTCTGGGCAACAGGTATTGTGCGTAATCAACAATTACTGCAATTCTAATGGGATTGGAAACTATATTTCCCTTTGGATCTGTGCTGGTTCGATTGAGGCCGTATCTGATAAACCTATCAATCAGAGAAAGGGCTTTTTTGGGCTCTTTGGGAAGCATGTTGCCCATGTCCAAAGGATTATTGTTGCGATTGTTGGAAAAGCTTGTGTGGTGAAAATTGTCAAAAGTTTTCAAAAAATTGAAGAAAATTTCTCCACCTTTTGTTGTTCTAATTCCATGTCCACGGTCATAGCAAATTACAACTTCAAATGGAGAAAACATTATGTGGGTAAGAAAATCTTTCAGGCTATGGCATTTAAGCTGTTGTTCTGCCTCGGACTCAAAAATGACCCAATCATCTATATTGCCATATAATACAAACTGACTTATAGAGCCGCTTTTGAAGATTTCGGCCATTTCGCTGGCCCAACTTGGGTAGTTTGCCATAACTTAATTCCTTTATTCCATTTCAATTGGTGGTGGTTGCGGATTGAAAGCCTGGGGATCAACATCAATTTCAAGGTCTGGTCCACTAAGCTTTCTAAGAAAGTCAGAGTGTGAGCTGAGCCATACCTCTGTTTCTCCAAGAGTGGAGTTAATTTTATCAATATTTGAGCTAAGTCCTTCCGGACTGCTATCAAGTGCTATTTCTTCACGAACAAGCTCTAATTGACTTTCAATTCTTTGAAGTTCCATTTCTACCAGCATTTCGTTTTCTTTAGCGCGTGAGAGGTTGTCCAGTCGCTTTTGCTGAATCTCAATATTTCCCTTTAGTGATTTTTCAAGGGCTGCGCTTACGTTTTCCTTTTTTAACTCTTTTTCAAGGCGACGTATTTCGTTGTGAATCTGATCTGATTTAACTCTAGAAAGGCTTGTATGGATAAGGTGTTTGGTTTTTAGCAACTTTAAAAATAGCGTTGGTAACTGATTCAAAGTTCTTTGTTTTTCAGTATTCAAAAAACCAGATGCCGATTCGGCATTCCAATCCATTAATTTGTTAATTTCTTTCATATTTGCATTTAGATTATTCAAGCGAGTTCGTAATTCAGGGGCCAAACTGTTTACCATTTGGCTGATTTTCGAAGAAGCTGCTTGTTTTATCTCCAGAAGCTGTTTACCTTCTACGTATTTTTGAAATCTTGGATTTGTGGAAAGATACCAAAGGTAGACAAATTCCAGGGCCATTCCCAAAAACCAGAAGCCTGGGTTTCCAAAGCCTAGAATAAAAGAGCCGAGAATAAACATCTTATTGATGGGAATTTCTCCCATTCCTTTGATGTCTAAGCCTGCATTAAAGGCCTCTGAAAGATAGTCTGAAAAGCCTGGTTTATCAATAGGTTTCATTGTGCTTTTCCACCAATCTCAATGAATTTTGTTGTTAGCTTCTTTAAAGCTGCTTTGAATTCTTCACTTTCCTGTACCTGCAGCGGTGTTAGCCCTGGTATTTTGCCAATTTCTTCTGGGACGATTGTAATTTGTTCTACAATTCTCCCGGGGTTGCTTGCAAACAGGTAAATCCTATCGCTTAAGTAGAGAGCTTCGGCGATGGAGTGAGTGATTATAAAAACCGTAGCTTCTACTTCATTCCACAGGTCTGTAATAAGCTGCTGCATCTCAATTCTAGTAGGTTCGTCCAGAGCTGAAAACGGTTCATCCATTAGAATTATTCTTGGTTTCAGAACAAGGGTTCTTGCAATGGCAACTCTCTGCTGTTGTCCTCCAGAAAGCTGATAGGGATACTTATCTTCATGTCCCTTTAGTCCAACTTTGTTGATCATGTCCAGTGCAAGTCGCTTGCGCGTTTCGGGAGAATAGCCAAAATGTTCGTCATTTAATTCCAAGCCAAAAAGGACGTTTTCAAGTACGGTTAAATGTGGGAAAGAGCTGTATTTTTGAAAAATCATACCGCGATCTCTGCCAGGGCCTTTTACCGGTTTATTACGAATTGTAATTTCTCCGGAGGTGGCTGGGCCAACTTCCTGAAACCCTTGTATAAGATTTAAAACAGTTGATTTTCCACAACCCGAGGGGCCTATTAGGGCGATAAATTCTCCTACTTCAGGTAAATCCTCAATATTAAAGGTAACGTCCTTTAATGCGGTGAATTCATGTGGTGTTCCCTGATTAAAAACTTTTGACACTTTATTGAATCGGACAATTGAAGGATAATGCTCTTTGCCTTGCTCATTATGTTTTTCTAATTCTTCGTTAGGAAATCCTGGAAGATTGTTTTGTTGAGGTTCGGCGGTGTTATCAGCAGACTCATCATTCTTGAAAAGAAACTCAGCTGCGTTTTTTACATCATTGGAAACTGAATTTTCGCGAGTTATTTTGTCTAAATTGGCTTTTTCATCGCTTGGACCAGGATTTTCAATTTCTCTTTTTACTGGTGCGACTACTTTTTTGGTTGATTTATCGTCAGATTTTTCAGTTGTCGCGTCGTCGAAATTGTAAAAAAGGCTAAGTGCTTTTTTCCATAGTGGGGTTTCTGAGTTGGGTTCTTTTTTATAACTCATCTTTCTTTACTCCTGTATGGAAACAGCTCTTTTCCAACCTTTTCCCAAATTTTGTCTGTTATAAATGCCATAACGACAATGGCAATTAGAACCAGATAGATATCTTCTCTTGGGCCTCGTCTCTGACTGGTCAGAATCAAAGTTCCGACCCCCTTGGAGCCCATGTCAACCATTTCGGCAAGGATAATATATCCCCATCCAATTCCAAAACCAAGTCGCATTGAATTAAATATTTGTGGCATGGCGATGGGGAGAAGGATCTTATTCATAACTTGAAATTTACTTGCCCCTAATGTGTAGCCTGTTTGAAGATAAACATTATCGACTTCTTCAAGCGCTTTAACAAAAAGTGGCATTAGATAAATTGCAAAACCCAATGCCAGAAACATTATTTTTTGAAATTCAGTAGTTCCAAAAAGACACATTGTGAGAGGAACAAGGGCTGGAATGGGTAAATACCCGCCAAAAAGCATAAGTGGCGATAGCAGCGCCTGAAATTTTGAAAAGGTTCCCATTAAAAGAGTTGTTGGAAAGACAACAAGAAATGCTACCAGGAACCCGGCGGCTACTCTTAAAAAACTATATAAAATATTTAGTGGTAGATCTCTATCAGTCCATAAAGAAGGGAATGAACGTAAAACCTCAGCGGGGCTTGGTAAGATAACCGGGGCGAATATTCTTGTTTCAATAACTTCAAATCTATAACTGATAACCTGGGGTTGTGATGCGAGGCTTTCTGTTGAACTCGCGCTTAAAGAAGTCGTTTCTGACGCAAGTTGAAGTGGGGTTCTGGCAATTATTTTCCCAGCTGGGAGGGTTATTCTGACTCCGTTACTTATTTTTCTTGATGGAAGATTTTTCAGTTCGAAGCGAAAATTTTCTTTTTTTATGAATGTTTTGGTTGCTTCGCCCTCGCCAGTGTATTCCAGGGACCAGCCCAATAAAGACATTCTTACCCGATCAGTGTATTTGGTTCCAATTGCTGGAGTTGTCTTGCTTGACCCTTCAAAAATTCCCTCTGGAAGTTTAATAACTTCCTTGCTGCCCATTGTAGTAATGATCCATAAAATCAGGATAAAAACAATGGGAATCAGTCCGAGAATAATCTTTTCTGTTGTGGGTACATTTACTCTAATGCCAAGAGGATTATTAAATAACTTTTTCATTTCAACCTTAGCTATGAGAAAAGCGGGGAATAAGGAATCCCCCGCTTTTCTTTGTATTAGTTACTTTCTGGAGGATATACAGATATTTCAACGCGGCGGTTAAGCGCCTGATTATTTACATTTGAAGGGTCTGCAGGAACATCCCATCCACTACCTTCAACTACAAACTTTTTAGGGTCAAATTTGTATTTCTTGATGAGAGCTTGTTTTACAGCTTCTGCTCTATCGTTACTCAGATTCTTAACTACGCTAACTGGTATTTTGCCTTTCATTGAACTGTCGGTATGACCAACAATAGCTACAACTGCCCGGTCATATGCTCCAACAAGTCTTGCAACCTTGTCCATTGTCAGCTCTACATTTGGATCATACAGAGTGTTTGGCATTGGTTTCCCAGTGAGGTCATGAGCAGGCTCGTAAATATTAGATGAATTAGGATAGAAGTTTATTCTTACTGTTTGAGTAATGATAGGAGCTTCTGCATTAATTTTTTTATAGGTCGTTGGAACAAACTTGCTGATGTATTTGTCAGTATGGTTTTTAAATTTGCCTTCTTTTTCTAGTTCTTTTGCAAGTGTAAAATCCATAACCTGATTGAACGGAACGCCTTCTTCAATCAAACCTGCCTGGTTGTATATAAAATTGATGTTTTTCCAGGTTCTTTCAAAGTTTGTTGGGTTGTTTGCATTTAAGAAAAATTCTTTGTTTTCTGCAAAGTTTGTTGGATGGGAATCAGCTTCCATGGCTGTCACATCTTCTACTTTCATTCCATAGCCATCTGCCATCCATTGGAAGGCCTTTGCTTTGAATGTTGCATTTTCAAGAAGATCCATGCCTTCGTAGATGCCTTCCACAAGACCTTTTACTATTTCAGGTTTATCTCTTGCAAAGTCAGCTCTAACAGCCCAAACATCAGCAATAAGCTTGTTTGCTTCTGCTGTTGTGGTAAGAATTCTGGTTCCGGCAACTTTTTCAGGGATTGTATAAACATCTGGGGCCCAACTTACACAAGCATCGATAGATTTGTCAGAAACAAATGCTGCTGCAGCTTCGAAGGCTGTGGAAGTATATTTATGGGTAACTTCGTCTAATCCAATTCCTGCATTAATCAAAAGGTTACTTATAAAGTATTGAGAGGGGCTGTTTTGGGCATAAACAATAGTTTTGCCTTTCAGGTCGGCAACGGATTTAATTCTTGTTCTTACAACAATTCCATCTCCGCCACAGGACCAGTCAATTTGCTGGAAAATACGTGGAGCGGTTCTGCTGTCTTTCATCAGTCCTGGGGCAAAAAGGGCTATCATGTCAAGAGTTCCCCAAAGAACATGGCTGTTTCCTGTTGCGTAAGAGTCTCTTGCTGCAACTGGATCATCAATAAGTTTTAAATCTACTTTAAAACCAAACTTTTTGAAGAAAACGCTTTCTTCGTTTGGTGCAAATCCGTGGTTAGCGGCAATAATTGGAAGCCATCCTGCCCAAACGTTGATTGGAAAAACAACAATTTTTTCTTTGTCATCCCATTTATAGGAAGAAGTGCCTTTTACAGGAGGTAAAAGTTCTCTTGGAACAAATTTGTATTCCTTTACAGTAGTTACGCTGTTTGTGTCAGGCGCTTCAACTTGGGCTGAAGCCATGCCTGTAAAAGCTATAAACAAAGCTAAAAGTAGAAAACAAAAAGTATTTCGTAATTTCATATTCACTCCCAAAATCAGTAATTTTTTTCCGATGGTCCCATTTCTCTTCTTGGTGGTTCAAGAACTGGTTCAGCATCTTCTATTTCATTTAAAGTTTCTCCGCCTATGTCTAAGCCATTCATGGCCGCGAATTCAGCTAGAGCAGCGTCACCCAAAGCTTCCTGTTCGCTTTCTTTCATGGCTACGCCAGAAGTGTCTATTGAACCGGCGGCAACTCTGGCTCGGCCAGCAGCTTTGTCTCTTCTTTCTTCAAGTGCTTCAGAGATCCTGTTCACAGTGTCACCAGATCCTCCAATTCCTGTGATCATACCCTTTGCCATTTCCTGAAGTTCTGCTTGTGCTTCAAGCATCTGAGTCTCACTGACAAGGCTTTGGAGCTTTTCAATTTTGGCTTGTGCTTCTCTAATAGAGACATCTCTGGATTTTTCAAGATCCTTGAATGTTTTATCAGCCATTTCAAGCTGTTGCTGATTTTCTTCGAGCTGTTGCTTTACTGTTTGGAGCTGCAGGGCAAGCTGTCCAGCAACTCTTTTGTTGCCAGCCTTAAGATTTGCCGTAATTTTGGCAGTAAGTTCCTTTTCTTTTCGTCCAAGCGTTTTTACTTGTCGCATCAGCCTTTCGGTAAAGGCTGCATGATTAGCAAGGTTCTCATTGAATCTTGCAATCTGGTGTCTGAGGTTCTCTTTTTCTGCCTCAATAAGCGCTTCTGGATTAGCGGACTCAAGGCCACTAATGAAAAGACTAAGAAAGCCTCTAATTAAATTTTTTAATCTTTGGTACATGGCGCAACTCCTTTGGTTTTGCTATCTTTCTGGTGTAAATACTTGGATTTCAACTCTTCTGTTTAGAGCCTGGTTCAGTTTGTCGGATGGATCAGCAGGTTCGGACCACCCTTTCCCGGTAACAATCAATTTATTTGATGGAAATTTATACTTTCTGATTAAAGCATTTCTTACTGAATTTGCTCGATCCTGTGAAAGATCTTTTACTGCTTTTTCAGGCACTTTACCTTTCATAGAACTGTCTGTATGACCTACTATCGCCACAGTTGCTCGCTCATACTGTCCAACCATTCGAGCTATTTTTTCAAGTGTGGCGTCAACTGACGGATCATATAGAGTGTTTCTGATGGGTTGCCCAAATTCGTTGTGTTCAGGCTCGTAAATATTATCAGAGTTGGGATAAAAATTGATTCTAACCGTTTGTGTAATTACAGGAGCTTCAGCTGAAACTTTTCTGTAACTTGTTGGAACAAAGCGGCTAACCTGAATTGCACTTTGATTTTTGAACTGCCCTGATGATTCAAGCTCTTTAATGATCGAGAAATCTACTATTTCATCAAATCTGACTGGAGTTCCAATTAACCCCAATTCTCTATAGACAAATATTATATTTTTCCAGGTTCTTTCAAAATTGGTTGGGCTGTTTTTATTAAGAAAGAAGTTTTTGTTTTCTGCAAAATTAGTGGTATAGGCATCAGCTTCCATGGATTTGATATCATCAAATTTCATTCCATAACCATCAGCCATCCATTGAAAAGCTTTTACCTTGGTTGTGTTGTTTTTTAAAAGGTCCATACCTTCAAAAATACCTGCAACCAGACCTTTTATTATATCTGGATGATCCTTGGCAAAGTCAGCTCTAGCAGCCCATACATCAGTGATTAACCTATTTGCATCTGCTGTCGTCGTAAGGATTCTGGTGCCAGCGATTTTTTCGGGAATTGTATAAATGTCTGGAGCCCAGCTTACACAAGCGTTTATGCTGGAGTCTGAAACAAATGCTGCTGCAGCTTCAAAAGCTGTTGAAGTGTATTTATGCTTAACTTTTGAAGGAGAAATTCCCGCATTAATAAGGAGGTTGTTAATAAAATACTGTGAAGGACTATTTTGAGCGTAAACAATAGTTTTACCTTCAAGATCCTTCACTGATCTAATGTTACCTCTTACAACAATTCCGTCTCCCCCGCTTGACCAATCAATTTGCTGGAAAATTCTTGGTGCGGTTCGGCTATCTTTCATAAGCTCAGGAGAAAACAGGGCGATCATGTCCAGGGTTCCCCAAAGAACGTGGGATTCGCCTGAAGCAAATGAATCTCTGGCTATTACAGGGTCGTCAATTAGTTTCAGATCAACTTTGAAACCATATTTTTTGAAGAAAACGCTTTCTTCATTGGGAGCAAAGCCATGATTTGCAGCAATAATTGGAAGCCAACCAAACCATACGTTTATTGGAAAGACAACAATTTTCTCTTCTTCATTCCATTTGTAACCGGAGACACCTTTCACTGGTGGAAGAGTTTCTCTTGGAACATAATTATATTCCTGTACGGTGGTTATGCCCGTGCTGTCAGGAGCTTCAACTTGTGCGCTGACATTGTTTGAGGCAGGAGGAACTGTAGATGAAGTGTTGCTTGAATTTGTTGAGGTGGCAACCGGGTTATTATTGGAAGAAGGGAAAAGTTTATTCCTTATCTCGGGTGAAAAAGAAACCGCTGCGGCTGCAATACACCCAACAATAAAGGTAAACATTACTAATTTGCCCAGTGGAGTAGGGCCCATATCGTTGCTCACTTAATCCTCCTCAAAGAGAGATTGATCAGCACAAATATCTGCGCTGATAGTTTTTTTAACCCCAACATGATACCGATAAAATGAGGTTTAAAGCAACCATTTTCCTGAGAACATATTCTAAAAAACTGGTCATTTAATCTTGTTAAAATATATGAAATTGTCGATAAGCATTGATATGAAAAAGCTTATTAAAAAAGTGTCACTGCTCGCTTTGGTTATATTATTCTTTGGTTTTTCTACCTCTTATGGAGCAAGAAATCCAAAACTGCTTGTTGATAACAGCCCAAGACCAGAGATCTGGGGAGCGGCCGTTGGACCGACAATAAAATATAAAAGAATATCCGGCCCCTATGATTTTGGTGGCGATATGTTTGTTTGGGGAATTCGTGCATTTGGAGGAAAAGCGTCAGAGCCAAAGCTTGGTTTAATGTATTCTTCAGGGAATCTTAGCGGCACGGGGTTTAAATTCAATTTACAGATGAGCGGTCTGACTTTGGAAGATTCATTTACAGAAGACTCAAGAGTTAAATGGCGGGCAAGTTTTGGTGGTGGAAAATATGAAATGACATCCAGAACTTCAGGTTACGTTGTAAATAAGGGCTCATTCACTTTTCTGGAGCCAATGCTTGTGGGAGTTTTGCCAATGAGCAATCACATTGTTTTAGAATTTGGCGTTGGTTACACTTTTGCAGGAGCAACCGGAGTTAGAATTGAGGGGTTGGCTTTGCAGGCAGAGCTTTTAATGGGGAAATTTTAAGATCTCTTATTTTTGGCTGTATAGCTTGTCTGATCTATCAAAGGCATCTCTGTAGTTTATATCCACATTACAAATGGTGTCATACATTTTTAATGCCATATCAATTTTCTTTTCTTTTTCTAGTTCCAGACCAATTCTATACAACACGTCTTTTAAATCTTCGCCCATCAGTTCCGGATCTATGTCGATTGTTTGGATTATTTCCATGGACATTTCGGTCTCGCCAAGGTGTAAATGGGCGTCAGATAATAAAATCCCGGCATCTCTAGATCTTTCGGAAGCGAAAATTGGAGAAAGGATATTTTTTACTTCTTCCCAGTTCTGGGCAGCAGCTTTTTCTCTCGCCATAGAGATTACTTGAAGAGTGCTTGGGAGATTATTTTCTGATTTTTGTTCAGAAGAGGTTTGCATCTCAGGAATCATTGTTTCCTGAGGCTTTGTTTGAGGTAAATCTATTGTTGGTTCTTTAATTGAAATTTCACTTTGGGCGGGGCCACCAAGTTCTTCAGGGAATTCACCAGCAAGATCTCCTAGCAGGTCGTCTTCTCCAAACGGATCAAGGGTGGGGATGTCAAGCAGGTCATCAGAAGATCCTGGCATTTCAAAGTCTGGTTCCGGCAGATCTACTGCCATATCTGTTACTCCCATATTGGCTATTGGAACCTCAGTGCCGTCTATACCTCCCGCAGTATATTCTTCAATGGGAGCTGCTTTCAAGAAATCTGGAAGTGGAATTTCTTCGTTTGCGCCGGTAAAGCCTTCTGGTGGCGGCTCAATAAAGCTTTCTATTTCATCGTCCGACATTGGAAATTGTGGTTCTGGTAAGTCCGGGATTGGCAGATCAGGAAGAGGAATTTCTGTTTCGACCGCGTTTCCATTATTTTCTTCTGAGTATTCGCCGGGAAGAGGTGCTGCCATAGAAACCTCTTTTTGCAGACCAGCAATAATTTCGTGCAACTGTGGATTATCCGGATGTTGTGAAAGAAATTTTTCGTATTGTGCAATTGCTTCTTCTATCATTCCAAGCTTTTTCATGGAAGAACTGTAAACGACATGGATACCCATGTTATTTATAGAATTTTCAAGCACTTTAACACATTCTCTCGCTGCATCAGAGTATCGCCCAAGTTTAGAGTAGTTTCTTGCCAGTAGCTCTCTGAATTCAATGTCTTCTTTATGTTTTAGAGCTTCTTCAAGAACATAAACAACTTCTTCGCCCATTGTTTTATTACGAACGTAACCTTCTGATAATGCTAATGCGGTCTCCTTGCTTGAGGGGTTGCTTTGAAAATAAGTGAACATTAAATTCATAGCTTCAATAGTAAAGACTTTTTTCTTTGCGTAATGATCTGCAAGAAGCGGAAGATATTCAGAGTTTTCCGGGTTTTCTTTGTAGATAGTTTCATACATGGATATGGCTTCATCAGAAGAGTCTCTGCTTTCAAGTGACGCCTTGGCTAAATAACCCCATGCAACATAATTGTCGTGAAACTTTTCCAGAAGATACCTGGCATTTTCCTGACATTTTACAAAGTTTTTAAGCTCATAATGAGCTTTTACAGCCATCTCAATTAATTCGCGCTCAACTTGAATGGGCTGCTCTTTGGTAAGGATTTTTTCTATTAATCCAATAGCCTTTGGGTAGTTTCCTTTTTCGAAAGCAGTTTTTGCGCTTTTGATTGGATCGAATAGTGTAAAAGCGACAGCCGGAAGTAGTCGTAAAACAAAAACAACCAATACCAAAAATAATAAAAATCCAGTCACAATCAGCATTGGAATCTTATGTAAGGTAAAGAACAAGCCGTATTTAATTGAATTATAATCGCTTTGGTTTTTTGCAAATTTTTCTTCTGCTAAAACAAATTCATCAAACAATTCCTGAGCTTCTTCAAACTTTTTTAACTCATAAAGAAGGAGAATTTTTTGCCACTTGATTTCTCTTATAAGCAAAGGATCTACGCCATCCTGCTGTAAAACTATATTGAAATAATATAGGGCTTTAGCCTTGTCTGGATTTTTCTTAAAAAGATATATTTTTCCAAGGTAAAACGGTGCTTCAACGAATCTTTCTGGTTCTTCATTCCAGCCTTTTTCTATTCCTCGCAAAGCCATGTCAAAATCTTCTTTTTCATAGATTCCAATGGCTAGCTTGTATTTTTTGAATAGCTCAAATTTTTCATCGAGTTTGGCTTTCAGCTCATCTTTGCCCTGGATCTCTGGATATATGCCAATTGCCTTGTTCAGAGTGCTGAGACTGTCATCAAATTTTTTGTCTTTAAATTGTTGCTCAGCCTGTTTAAACCAATACTCAGCTTTTTTTATTTTTTCCTGCTCAGGATCTACTTCTTCATCTGGGTCTTGAGCAATGGCGTCATCAGGGGAAGCTACATTCCTTACTGGGGTTGGCCTTGGAATTACAGGCGAATCTACGCCTGGGGAATCCAAATCGGGAAGGTCTATTTCGTCGGGATCTTGTTCATCAACACCTGTCTCATCTGGAAGTGGTGAATTGTCATCTATTGATGCAATTTCTGCATTATCCAAGTCTGTAGGATTCTGTTCATCAACGTCAGAAACCATTGGATCAGGGTCAGGTTGCGTTTCTGGAGGGCGAACAACAGGAGGCAAGTTTGTAGGATCATTCTCAAAGGGACTTTCCGGCGCCGACGGTTCTCCACTATCGCCAGCTAACTGCTGAACTCTACGGAGGAAATTTTTGTTTTTGACAATTTTTTTTGCGGTGCTGATTCCGTAACTTTTACATGAATACAAGAACTGGAAGTCAGCAAAAACAACAGGTGAATCAGGTAAGCCTTCAAGAGCCAAACCTATCTGATCAAAAGCCTGGCCGGTATTTCCTTTTTTAAACAAAATTTTAGCAAAAACGTAGTTTGCAAGTGGGCCTGGCTTGTTGTTTAGAGCTTTGTTTATGAAACCTGTGGCTTCATCTAATTTACCTTCATGAAAACTAATGTCTGCCAGAATTGTAAATAACGCTGGATCGTCTGGATTAACTTTAGCCTGTTTAACCAACCGTTGCTTTGTTCTTTCCAGAAGGTCTTTTCTAAGTTTTGTAAGCTTGGGATCATCCTGATCTACAGCAATTTCATGCCTGAGGATTTCCATGTATGCTTCGCCATACATTCTTGCGCTAAGAAATTTTCTGAGTGCGGTATAGTTTGTTGTTTCAGCCCAAAGTTGGCCTGAAACGGCTACAAGAATGAGTGTCGCACAAATTATAATCGAAAATCTTTTTAACATAGAACAGGCTTTCGTTTTAGATTAAAGAAATCTTTTCATCAGGCCAGGTTTTCCCCGCAATGCTGGCAATAATATTCATCTTTATTATTTGGCTTTGAGCAGTGGGGGCAAATAATGTCCTCAGGAGAAACCTCAACTGGTGCGTTCTGAATTTCCTGGGGGGCACTTTCTTGTTTTCCGGCTGTTGCATCATAAAGCTTTTGTGCTTCAAGCAACCCATTTTGAAATGCGACGTTGTAAGGATTGTTCTGCAAGAAATTTCTATATATTTCCAGGAGGTCTGCAAGTCGGTTCTGTTTATTGTAGGTGTCTCTGAGAACCGCGTGAACAAGTTCGTTATTAACATCTTCATTTATAACTTCTTCGCAGAGTTTTAAGCACTCATCAAATCTTCGTAATTTTAGATGGATCTTAGCTACTCCAAGCTTGAATTCTGATTCGGCGGAACCCATATCCATCATTTTCTGGAAAACTTTCATGGATCTTTCGTCGCTTAAACCTTTTTTTAAGTAAAACTTTCCAAGTGGTTTTAAAACTTCAGGGTTGTGGGGATCTAGATTTAACCATTGTTCTAGAATATTTACGCCGTCCTGAGAAAGGTTTTTCTGTTTCGTATAATGAGAGCCAAGGAGCGAAACCAGAGCGATGTTTTTTGGATCTTTTTGATAAAGATTTAGCAGCTCAGGTAAGCTTTCCGGAGAAAGCATTCTTTTTCCAAGGTATGCATATCCTAACCAGATATGACCATCTTCATCTTTAGGATTTATTGATATGAGGTGCTTACATTCACCTATAGCTCTATCGTAGTTGCCCTTTTTAAGATAAGCTTGAGCAAGAATTCTTGAAATAAGAGCGCCGTCATATGGGGTTAGAATTGGAAGTCGTCTTACTGCATTCAATTCATTGATACATTCTTCCAACATTTCTTTCTTCAGGAAGCTTCTGGCTTTTCTGATTGCAGAATTCTTATTGTATTCGGGAAGGTGTTTGTAAAGAGCCCAGGCGATCCATAATAGAAGTACTATAATAACAATTGGAAAGACTTTCTTCCATTTTGAAACTCCAGATTGAATTAGTTTATCGCTTAGTTCTGGATAATCCGGGTCTGATTCAGAAATTTCGCTAAAATATTTATATGCTGTTTGTCTGTCACCTCTATCTAAATTTATGCAGCCTATAACAAATTTTGCGCGGTTATTTTCGGGTTGAATTGATAACTGATAAATAGCCTGAGTTTTTGCATTATCCAGATCGCCAGTTTTATAATATGCTTCTGCAAGGTAGCTGGTAAGTTGTTTGTCGTAATCTCTAGGCAATTGTTTTAAGAGCTTTAAGCATTCTTCGTATTCATAAGTATTTCTGGCATCTACGGCTTTTTGCCAGATATCTTTTTCATTATTTACAGCTGATATTTCTCCTACTTCTTTGTTAAAAGCAGAACTGTATTTTTTTAACTCAGAGTCTAGCTCTATAATTGCTTTTCCTCTGTTAAAGGCAATCATAGCTTCTTTTAAGTTATTTACCGCCTTAAATTCCTTACCTTTTCTTAGATAAGCTTCAACCATACTAGCTCTTTCCTGACTATATCTTGGAAGCTTTTCAGCTCTTCCGAGTTTTTTCATAAGGGCTTGTTCTATGGTGGTGGCTTTTTCTAATAGCTCGGCGGCTTTTTTATTCGAAGGATCTGCGCTCACTATATATTCAAGCATATCTCTGGCCTCAAGCCAGCTTCCCTTTTCAATTAGTGGCTGTACTTCTGCAAACGCGCTTTTTGCACTTCTTGAACTGCTAAGCTCATTGATTTCTTTCTCGAGATAATCATTTCTAGGATCTACTTCTTGAGCCTGTTTAAAAAGACTAATCGCATTTTCTGAATTTCCTGAAGCTTTTTCAGCCTGAGCTTTTTTTATAAGACTATCCACCAGGCTGCTTTGCTTTGCTTTGATTTTTTGTAGCAAATCTTTTGGTTCTTCTGGATTTGCAAAGCTATATTTATTTGCATTTTCTGCATTTGATCTGGCTTTAAGAATATTTCCCTTTTCAAATTCAATATTGGCCATTATAAAGAATAGCCTTCCCATGGGCTCCGAATTATACTTTGTTCGCATATGCCCATTTGCTTCAAGAATTCTTTCTGCTTCTTGCAGGGCTTTATCTGTTTGCCCTTTTTTTAGCAGGCCGTTGAGAATTTCAACTCCAATTTCTAATTCTGAAGGATTTACCTGGAATATTAAATGCTGAAGTCTATTTACTTCAGCTGAATTTCCAGATTTTTGGGCAGCAAAAAGGTCTTCTTTTAATACCTTAGAATAGGCATCTGAGAATTTTTGATTTTTTGGTTCTAACTTATGGGCTTTTGCTAATGCGCGCATCATATCTGGACGCTTGTTTTTTAGCTTAAGCAGCATTGCTGCATTATAGTAAGGTTCCCCCCATTTGGGGTCCACTTTCATAGCTTGCTTTAAAAGCTGAATTGCTTCTTGATGGCGCCCAGTTTTTATAGCAACTTCCGCTTGTCTATTTAATTCTTTGGCGTCAGTTGATGCAAAACAAATTGGTGAAAAAAACAGCCCCGTCAGGGCAAATAAAATTGAAAATAATAAAATTGTAGAGCGGTTCATAGTCTTCCTCCGTTATGACCGCTTACAGTCTAAGTTATTTTGGAAACTTTTGCCAGTGCTTTTAGTGCACACCTTCTAACATCAGGGTCACCATCATTAGTCAAGTCCTGCAAAACATCGCTAAACTGTAGCGCGCCAATCTCTCCTAAAGCCCATGCTGCAGAAGCTCGCATTGTTTTATGTGTGGATCTAAGCATTTGTTTGAGGGTTAAAATTGCTCCCATACCACCAAGCTTCCACAAAGCTGCAGCTGCATTACTGCGAACTCTATTGTGTGAGTCATGTAGAAGTGGGAATAGTAGTTCGGAAAATTGTGGGTCTTTTAAGTCTCCCATTGCATCAACAGCATTTGCTCTAACCCTGCCATCTGGATCACGCAGTGCCTTCGACAATAAAACCACGGATTTGGCATTTTTGGCTGCTCCAAGACTTTTTATCATGTTGGCGCGCAATCTGGTATTTTCTTCCATGGTAAATTTTTCTGTGAGCCTTGCTACGGTAAGCTCAGGGTTAATTTCCATAGAGGTTTTAATTATCACATCCCTGATGGGATTTTCGTCTTCTTTTACATAGGCTTCTACAAGGTGAGAAATCACTCTTGAAGATCCTATTTTTCCTATACTTAAAACGGCTCTATTCCTGACCGTCGGGGAAATATCGCTTAATAGTCCAATAAGCAGGTCCAGAGAACGTTCTTCTTTGATTTCTCCAAGGATATAAGCCACAGATGCTCGTTTCCTTGAGTTGGGGGATCTAAGTTCTTCAGGCAGAGTATTTAATCCGAAACGAATGCCTTTCTGCCAAAGTGCTTTAAGCGCATTTGCCCTAACTCTGTTATTTCTATCAGAAACAAGAACTTTTAAAATTTCGGGAATTTCAGGATTTTCAATATCCCCCAATGCTTCTACTGCATTGGCTCTAACTCTGTCATCTGCATAATTCAAAAAGGCTTTTAGTAATGGGATAAATTCAGGAGATTTAAATGAGCCAATAACCTTAATTCCTGTTGCAACAAGTGAGGAATCTTCTTCTCTTTTTAGGAAGTCGCAGATGGCTTTTTTGGCAGGTCTGGAATTTTTGCCCTCAAGAGCAAAAAGGCTTTCTGTTCTTAAGATTGAATTGGGAGACTCGAGATAAGACATTATCATGCCTAAAATTTCAGGGTCAGATGTTTTCTTTGCAGCTCTTAGAGATGCACAAACTACATCGGGGCGACCATCTTTGAGACCTTCAAGGATGAATTCATCAATATTTTCGACATTATGCTTTAGTGCGCTTTTAAGACAGAAAAGTCTGACATTTTTATCTCTGTCCTGAAAAAGTTTATTTAATGTCTTGTAGTCCATACTTAATCCTTTTCAACTGCACTTTTTTCAGCAAGCGCTACGTCAAATTCTCTTGAAGGTTCGGTAATATCAGAAATTATCACCTTCTCAGGCAAGACCATTCTAAGTTTATAGGGCGAGTGTTTAAGGATTGCTCCTGTTTTTGATAAAACCAGTTCTTCAGCAAGTTTTATTATGGCTACTTTTTCTTTACCCATGGTAAAAAAGCCATGATAAGTAATATCGGGTCTTTCAAAAATAACCTCTTCCTCAACTACCTGTGGAATAATCTCTTCCATTTCTTTGGGAACCGGGATAAAAACGTTTCTGGCTTTTGCCTGATATGGGTAAGCTTTTGCCATGGTGAAACGTGTTTCAATTTTTTTATCTAATTCTGGAAGTTTTTCCATTTTAAGAGGTGGAGCTGGTGTTATTGGGGCTTTTTGTCCAGGTTGAACCGCACCAGTTCCTGCCGCGGCCGTTGGGTTGGCAGCTTGAGTTGTAGTAACGGCACCGCCAGCTCTTTGCTGCTTTTTAGCTAATCTTGCGGGTTTTAAAACAAAGAAGTCAAGAAGAACAACCATGATGATTACTGGAACCCCAATAACCACTACTTTGTTCTTTTTATAGTATTCGATGAATTCTTGTTTTGTCATTTATAGTTCCTTTTATTAGGTCATGGAAGAAAGAAGGTTGAAAGCGTCAATTTCATAGACATATTTCCGCGTTCATCGCTTAATGGTGGCATTAATTCCATTTGGGAAATTTTAACCAGGCGTCCCAATGCATTTTCCATCTCCCACAAGAATTGCTTAACTTTGTTATATGAACCTGTAATCGCAAGATTGAATTGGAATTCAAGATACCTTGCTCCAGCTCCGGCTGTTGGGGCAGGCGGCAGATATTTTGAGTCCTGGATATGTATCTCAAGAGATTTTGCCTTTCTTTGAACCTGTTCAATAAAAAGGGTGTAATTTGAGGCTTTTTCCAGGAGTCTTTCAAACTTTTCCTGAACTTCTTTTTTTCTTTCTCGAAGTTGTGTTGAAATTTCTTTTACTTTTTTTCTTCTTGAGGCAAATTCACGTTGAGAATCTTCAAGCCGCTTTTGCATTTCCACCAGCTCGTTTTTCTTCTGTCTGATGGCCTCTTTCTGTTTACTATTTACAGATCCAAGGAAAAAGATCAATCCGCCAATCGCGATAGCGATCAGCCCATATGTAAGTACTCTCTCTAATATGGAGCGAAGTCTGGTCTTCACTGTTGCTCCTTTGCTCAGTTCATGATTTTATATTTAAATTCGAGGGTAAACTTTTGAAGTGTTCCCTGTTCTGTGGACACGTTTGAATTTTCTTTAAGAAAAGATGTGAATTTTCCGGTATCTTCCATTCTTTTTGCAAACTCGAGGACATCATAGACGGTAAAGGCTTCTCCAGAAAGAGTGAAAGTCGTGGAAAGGTTTGAGAAATTTCTTGGACTGATTGATTTGATAACAACTCTTTCGGGGACGGTTGATTCAAGGGTTGCAAGAAAATCGACCCAGGATGTTCCGGGGGTGTCCAGGTTTTTGTTGATAAAGCTGATACTGTTTTTAAGAGCATTGATTTCATTAACTGGCGGTTGTAATTTTCCTGTATTTTCTATTACCAGTCTAAGTTCTCCTTCTGTCTTATCGACTACTTTCTGTACAGAACTTAACTCTTTACTATTTTTAAAGTGCATTGACCCGACCGCAGACAGGCAGGCAACAATTGAAAGAACCGCAAGAACAATGCCCAGATTGTCTCTAGGAAGGGATTTATAGTCGTTGGGTAATAGGTCAAATTGAAATTTCATTTTTTAATCCCTTAAAAAACTTCCGCACGCAGCGGCAAGACTATTTTTTGCTGAAGCATCAACCTGATTTCCGTTTACATATAACTCGTAAAGGTCACAGACTCTTACTACTTTAGTATTTAGGTTTGATCCGAGGGCGACATGAATATTTTCGAAGTTTGCTCCGCCCCCTGAAATTATGATTTCATGAATACTGAACTCTCTGAATTTGGTCAGGTAACTTTCTATTGAGCTGAAAATTTCTCTTACAAGAACAGCAAAAGCATTTTTTATAACCGTAAAGTTATAAAGGCTTTCTTGTTCAGGGCTGGCTTCGGGTAAAAAGAAATTTTCATTCATTTTAAATTTGTCCGCTTCTTCTTCTGGGACGTGAAAGTGCTTACTTAACTGTTTTGTAAAGTCGTAAGCCCCTATGGGTCTATTTTGCAGAGACTTTAGCTGGCCGTCTCTAAATACCCCAACAGAAGTAGACTCGTGTCCAAGGTGTATTACGCCAATATTTTTACCTTTATTTTCACTACTGGTTAAATGGTGTTCAACAAGATTTGCAACATTTAGAAAGTTCAAATCAATCACGGTAGGATTTAGACCCGCTTTTTGAACAATGCCACCCATTTCAAGAATATTATTCTGAATGGCGGCGACGGCCAATACTATTTCGTCTTCTTCCCAGATACCAAGTGTTTTATGAACAATGTTCCAATTGTCTATTGGAAGCGGCATAATTGGCTCAAAGTCTTCTTTGATTACTTCATCCATTTCTTTTTTGGAATACCTGGGGGGGGTTACTATAAGGTTTATTAATGCTGAATGGTCAGGAAGAAGCAAAATGGTGTTCTCGTATGGAAGTTTAGCTTCTTTAACTAGAGAAGCTGCAGCTTTCTTAATTGGTTCTGAATCCATAATCGGGCACTCAATAAAGGTTGAAGCAACAAAGTCTTTTGGGGTATCAACCGAAAGACATTGTTTCAGCCGGACTTCACCCGGTTGAGCTGACTCAAGCTTTAGAAGCCTCATCTCATATGTTCCCAGTTCGAGAACTGTGTTAATTTTGCTTAAAAAACGCGCCATTCATTAACTTCCCATGTTTATCATTATATATTCTTCTATTGGGACTTCACCCTCAAGAACCTTTGAAAGACAACAATCCTGAATTGTTTTTACGTCTTTAGAGTGAAGATGCTCAATCAACTCAAGTGTTGATCGCCTTTGTCCGATTAGTTCTCTCATTTGTGGAGTTACTTCAATTACTTCAAATAAGCCGGTTCTATCTCTGAAACCACTATTATTGCAGTATTTACATCCCTCACCTTTAAAGAAGGTTGCTTCCTGGATTGCGCTTAGTTCCAACCCGAGAGATGCTGCAATATATTGAGTCGGCTCAATCTTAACTTTACATTTTGGACAAATCTTTCTAACCAGCCTCTGACCAACCAATAGACAAAGAGCTGATGCGTAAAGATAAGGATCAATTCCAAGGTTTTCAAGTCTGCTTATGGTTTCAATCGCTGAGTTCGCATGGATTGTGGAGAAAACCATATGACCTGTTAGAGCGGCCTTAACTGTTATTTCTGCTGTTTCATAATCACGAATTTCTCCTACCAGAATGATATCAGGGTCAAGACGGAGAATTGATTTTAGACCCTTTGCAAAGGTTAGTGATCTGGAAGGATCGTTTCTATTTTCCTGGACCTGCATCTGATGAACACCAGGAATTTTAAATTCAACTGGATCTTCAACGGTAATAATTTTTTTCTGGCGACTGTTAATTAGTGATATGGCAGAATAAAGAGTGGTTGTTTTACCAGAACCAGTTGGGCCAGCCATTAGAGCCAAACCCCAGGGGCGGCCAATATTATACTCAAAAATTTTCAGATCATCTTTATGAAAACCGAGAGCTCTCAGATCAAGATTGACCCTTCCAGAATCAAGAACACGAATTGTGCAGTTCTGTCCATAAATAGATGGCAAAATCGCAACACGAAACTCTATTTGTTGATTCTTGATTCTTAATTTAAAGCTTCCATCCTGAGGGAGGAATCTTTCTGTGATGTCCAGATTGGACATGATTTTAATACGAGAAATAATTGCCTGATGAGCAGGTTTTTCAACCGGAAGAATGTCATAAAGAATACCGTCAATACGATACCTTACCTGAATAATTCTCTCAAAGGCTTCAATATGAATATCCGAGGCTCTCATTTGAACCGCGTCAAGGATCATTTTATGAACAAGTGTTACGATTGAGGTCTGATCAGACTCTCTTTTTAACTCTTCCAGGTTAAGTTCACTGGTTTGAACAGTATTGATACTGGGGCTATAGGAGCCGTCGTCACTTGAAAACTCTAATTTAACTTCATTGAGTAGTTCATCAATTGGCACATTTTCAAGAACGTTTTGAGGTCTGTAGAGGACGTCGTTGATGATGTGAATGATCTGGGTTTTAGTTGCCAGAACCCATTTAATGAACATAAATCCGGTTGCCATTTTTATACTGTCAAACATCTTGGTGTTTGTAGGGTCAAAAACGGCTATGGTCAATGATTTTGGCTCTTTTCGTATGGGAATAAACTTGTATGTTTTAATAAGGCTTTCTGGAACTTGCCTGATCAAGGCTGTGTCTAACTCAGTGTTTCCTAAGTTTACGAATTCAATTCCATGTTGAATTGATAAACCTCTAAACAGAGTTTCTTCAGTAATGACTTCGTCGGCAATAAGAACCTCGCCAATCATCTTTCTGACGCTGGCTTGTTTCTTCAGACCAGTCTCAAGCTGTTCTGGCGTTAATGCACGCATTTCGATGAGGATTTCACCTATTTTTTTTCGTTTTAGAAAGTCGGTGGCCATACTAGTTTATCCTTCCTGAAGAGTATCGGCAGATTGGATCATAAAACTTAAATAAATCTGCTAATGCTATTAATTTTAGAATTTGGAACCTTCTGATGTGGTTATTTTAAAGTCGATGTAATCTAGTGCCTTAGAGTCTGCTATTGCTCCAACGAATGTAGAATCTGCAGCACCGGTAAAATTGTATAAAACTGTGTCGGTTGACTGATTAAAGTCATTTGGATTGTTATCGCCATCTATGAACGCAAATTCGGTGTCAATTTCAAAGATTCCATCACCATCGTCTGAGAAATATGCAGTGGAAACATAGTCCGTCCATGTAGTAATTTCTGCTCCGTTAACCGGGTCTTGAAAGCTGGGCAGTTTAGGAAGATATTTCAAGTTTGTTCGGCGAACAATGGTTAGTGGCGAAGCGCTTGTAATTTGTAATGCTCCAGATACAAGTTCTGTTCCTAGTGCGTCCGAACTTTGATGGTTAACGTGGATTGGCACACCGCCATTTTGAACTTGAACAAGGAAGGGGCCCCGGCTGTGGTCGCCTCTAAATTGATTCAAAACCTGACGCATATTTGCCAGGTTTTGTTTTAGAACAGAAAGACGCGTATCGTAAATGTAGTCATTGTAATATGGAACTGCAACGGCAGTTAAAATACCGATAATAGCTACCACAATAATCAATTCCATTAATGTGAAGCCCTTACGGACTCTAAAAAAGCTGTATGTTTTTCTCATAATATCCTCACCAATCTGAGTAGTTTGTTCCGTCCATGGCAGTAACAAAACCTTTTCTTACGTTTGGGTCAGGGTTTGACGAAACGTCAAAAACTCCCACATGATCTACAGGAGGAGTTACCGGACCTCCATTGTAAATTGTTGAGCTTGTGCCGCTGGCATAATACTGAACCCATTCAACCCCGCCTACGAAAGGGTCTTGAGGTATTTCGCTTAAATAAGCTTTGGGATAAAAAGTAATTGCCTGGGGCCCATCGACAGGAGAAGTCCAGTTAATAGTGTATCCACCAACTTCAGGTTTGATTAGATCATATAAGCTTGGTGGATAAAGCTTTGATTCTGGAATCTCCAGCATAGCCGATCTTGAAGTTACCTGCTTTTCAGCCGCAACCTGTGCATCTCTTCGCCAGGTTTGTATGGCTGATCTAATTTTATTAAGGTTGTCTTCAAACTCAGTTTCTTTCAATCTGATAAACGAAATTTCGGCAACAGGAACCGCTGATAATGAGATTACACCAAGAATGGTTACAACAATCAGCATTTCAATTAACGAGAAGCCCTTATTGTTAAAAGTTTTACCAGTCATCTGTATTGCTCCCATCAATTGCAACCCCTGCACCTCGAGAGACTATATTTGTTACTCCCGTGGCTAATTGTGGCGTTGAGTTCCATGGATCTGTGGTTGAAGATGCGTAATAGGGCCCCCCTGGTGCTGTGTTTAAAGCTGGTTTGAATTCCCAATGAGCATTTGGATACCATCCTTTAAAAGGGTGGGGAGGGATTGTTCTTAAAAATCTTCTCTGAATTGTTATGTCAACAAATCCTGTAGTCGTATCTGTTGCTACTCTAACAGTGTAGGGGGTTGCCCTTATGATGTGTGAAGGCGAAAGTGGATAGAGCTCCCCTCCGGCAGCGCTGGACTTCAAAAAATGTTGAATTGATGGCTTTATTAAGGGTTGGTCTGCAGGGGCGGTGTGGGCATTTTTTATTTTTGAAATACCTTGAGTCACAAAGTAGTTTCTGCATCCTTGTGTGAAAACTTTGTTACTTTGAAAGGATTTTGAGCCGCCAATTGCCGCTCTGACCGAGAGAAGTATGTCTTTTAATCTTCTTTCTTTTTCCCTTTGCTGAATTATTTTAAAAACCGGAAATGAAATAGCCGCCATTAATCCGATAACTACGGTTACAACCATTATTTCAATAAGCGTAACCCCGCTTTTGCAAGCGGGGCGCTTAGATCTTTTTTCTGCCGCCAGTTTATACATCTTTCTGGACTTCTCCAGTCGAGTTTAGTTTTCTTTCATTAGTGGCAGGAATATGTTTGTTGATTTTAGAATGTCAATAGCTCGTTGAAGCTGAGTGTCGTATTTATTTACAACATATCCCTGAAGTTCGCCTCTAGAAAGGCTGTCAGGTGGTTCAATGAATCCGCTTAATGTGTAAGTTTCTGAAGCATTATTTTCACCGTGAATAGTGATGGTTCCAGAGCTTATTTCTACTGTTTGGCTACTATTTGAAAGTTTTTTCAGGTATTCCTGATCTTTTTCCATAGCTTTTTTGATTTCTTCTTGTTTTTCTTTGTCAAGCTTGGGAAGTTCCACTTCCACATCTGGTTTAATACCACTTTTGTGAATGTTTACTCCGGATGGGGTGTAGTAAAGAGCGGTGGTAAGAGCCATTGCTGAACCATCATTTAATGAAATAACAGTCTGAACCGATCCCTTACCAAATGATTTTTTCCCTAACAGAAGCCCACGCTTATTATCTTTAACCGCGCCTGCCACGATTTCAGAGGCTGAAGCTGATCCTTCATTAATCAAAACTATAAGAGGTAAAATCGGGTGGTATTTAAAGAAAGAGCTGTAGGTGTTTTCTTCCCCATCTCTTCCCTTGATTGAAACTATATCGCCTTTTGGAATGAATTTTCTTCCAACTTCAACAGCTGCGGTCAAAAGTCCGCCAGGATTGTTTCTCAGATCGAGAATAATAGAAGCAACTCCAGCTTTCTCTAAATCGATTAGTGCCTTCTCAAGGTCCTCTGAAGAAGTTTGAATGAACTGCGTAAGTCTTATATATCCAATGTTTGGATTGATTACCCAATATTTAATACTTGGTAGTTTTATTACCTGACGTGTAATTACATAGTCTTTGGTTTCTTTTTCGCCTTCACGTAAAACAGTGATGGTAACATCTGTGCCAACTGGACCTCTAAGAAGCTTTACCGCGTCATGAAGGGCTATATCTATTACGTCTTTGCTGTCAATCTTAATAATCATATCACCAGCCATGATTCCGGCTCTTGCTGCTGGTGTGTCATCAATTGGAGAAATTACGGTTAACATTCTATCTTTTATAGATATAACGATTCCGAGACCGCCAAATTCTCCCTGAGTTTCAACTTGCATTTCCTTGAAGTTCTTAGGTTCCATAAATCTTGTATAAGGATCTTCAAGTTTCTTGAGCATTCCTTCAATTGCGCCATAAATCAATTTCTGCTCATCAATATTCTCTTCAACATAATCAGACTTGATAAGTTCAAGAACTTTTCTGATTAAATCCAAAGATTTAAAATAGGTCAGATTGGTTGAAGTTGCTGAAACGGTGCTGCTAAAAATAAATAACAGGAGCCCAGCAGTCACACAAATGGGTATAAATACTTTAAAAAACTTTGATTTCATTGATAGCTCCTTCAGATTTCACACAAATAATAAATTATATAAATTTAGTCTAACATAGTTAGATTTATAGCTTCCAGAAATCTCCTTTGTCAATTTCTACTTAATTGAAGGAAGGAAATTTAAAGGCGGTTGTTTTTTACCCCCAAACCTGATTTCAAAATGCAATGGAGAGTCCTTTGTTCCGTAGATTCTCCCAATGGTGGTGTTTTTTTCAACTATCTGTCCCAGTCCAACCCATATGTCGTCGATTTTTGCGTAAACGGTTGAAAATCCTCTCTCATGTCCTACTATGATAACATTCCCAAGCCCTCCGATGTTACCTTTATATAGAATTTTTCCGCGACCAGCAGATTTTACTTCAGATTCTGACTTAACAAAAATGTTTAAGGCATATGAACCAGCTTTCCCTAATTGAGTAAAAGATTTTCTATCTTTTCTGTCTATGGGCCAGTTAAAATTCATTACTTTTGCAGCTTTAGAGGCGGATTCTGGTAGTCGGGCAACTTTGGCTGGCTGGGTTGGTGTTACAGGTTTAGTTTCCAGGGCTGGGGCGTCTTTGCTAATTTCTGCTTCTAACTTGCCTGGATTAGCGATTCTCTGGCCTTCAATTTTTTGAAACTCAAGCTCAAGCTTATCTTTTGAAGCCTTAAGATCTTTTTGCTTTTTTAGGAATAGCTTCTTTTCAAGGACCAATGTTGAAAGCATTGCATTTAAAGATTTACTTTCAGTGTTAAGCTTTTTTGATTGTTTATCAAATTGTTGCTGATTAAGCTGAAGCAATTGGTTTTTTTTGTTCAGATCAGCTCTATCTTTTTTTAATTTAGAGTTTTGGGTATTAAGAGATTTTATGAGCTCTTTATCATTTTTTAAAAGATACTTAACCATTTGGTATCTGTTTAAAAAAGAATTCAGGTCTTTCGCTGAAAACACACTTCCTAAAAGCGTTCCTTGCTTAATTCTGTGAAGCTGAACCAGTCTGGAACGATATCTGGCAATAGTTTGCTTAATTTCTTTTGTTCCCTCATTTATCTGGTTCTGCAATGATTCTATTTCTGATTTTATAAGATTTTTTGAATCAGCAAGGCTTAAGACCTGATCTTTTAATTTCTGAATTTGTGACTTTTTGCTTTTTATCTTTTTTTCAAGATTTCTTACTCTTTTGCGATTGTCTTTGACTTTGAGGTCAAGGTATTCTATTTGAAGATTAACCGAGTCTAGTTCAAGTTGTAACTCGTCTTTATCCTGAGGTTGTGTCTTGGCTGCAAAAGCAGGTTCGCTATTTCCAGGAAAAAGCGTTAAAAAAAGCATGAGAACTATCAATACCCTTTTTATCAATGACATTTTTAGTTAAACCCCATTGGGAGATGACTTGCTAAAGCTGCTGATGTCTCTTAGTGATAAAAGGCCTCCTGAGATTCCCAGAACAATTCCCATCATCAGAAGTTTTATGGCTAGTTTTACTAACTGCTCAATTGAGACTGTTGAGGTAAAAAACGGTATCAGCATTGTCATTTTAACCATTATGAATTTGTAGGAAACAAATAAAATCAAAATTGCGGCCAGGGAACCGATGAATCCCTGTATGAATCCCTCAACGAGGAATGGACCGCGAACAAACCAGTTAGTTGCTCCGACCAGCTTCATAATAATTATTTCTTCCTTGCGCATATAAAGAGTGAGTCTAACAGTGTTAAAAACAATAAACAAAGAAGCAAGTCCCAGTAATGTAACTATGCCAAGACTGCTAAACCAAAGCATATCCGACAGCCCCTGAAATTGCTTAAACAGATCTTCGCCGTAGCTAATGTTGTCAATTTGAGGCTCAGATTGGAGTTTTTCTATAAGATTTTTCAGCTCATAACTACTTCTAATTTTTATTCTGAGAGTTGTTGGAAGCGGATTTGTTTCCTGAGTAATTCCAATTTGGAGAAGTTTCTGATCGTCCGGGTCGCTGAAAAGTTCCTTTGCTGCTTCTTCAGGGGTGATTGTCTGAATCTTTGAAATCTCATCTAGCTCTGTAAGACGCAATTTTAAACTATTTACTTCTGATCCAGATATGCCGGGTTTTAGATAAACAGTGACCATGGCCTCTTCCTGTAGCTGATGAAGGAAGTCTTCCATATTCATAGTTACGAGCAAAAAAGCCCCCATCATCATTAAAGAAATAGCTATTGTAGAAACGGTGATGAAAGCCATCATCCAGGATCTGCGAAGATTTGTAGCTGCTTCAGCCACAAAAAAAGAAATGTTTGCTATTGGCATATTATCTCCGACCTGCTTTATTCGTAGGCATAAGTGCCACAGGCTTCATCTTTAATTATCTGTCCGTCTACCAGGGCAAGGACTCTTTTTCTAAGTTTGTTAACAAGATTGTGGTTGTGGGTTGCCATAATAACAGTTGTTCCACGGGAGTTAATTTCAAGGAATAGTTGCATGATCTCCTGTGAAATCATTGGGTCCAGGTTACCTGTAGGTTCGTCCGTAATTAAAATCAAAGGATTATTAACAATGGCTCTGGCGATACAAACTCTTTGCTGTTCACCGCCTGACAACTCGTTTGGAAACATTCTGCGTTTATGTGAAAGCCCGACTTGCTCTAGAGCTTCTTGTACGCGGCTGCTTATGACGCTTGTTGATGCGCCAATTACTCTTAAACCAAAAGCAACGTTTTCTGCGACTGTTCTGGTTTTTAATAACTGAAAGTCTTGCAAAACAATTCCAAGGTTTCGACGAAGATACGGAACTCTATTTTCTGGCATGGTTACAATATCTTTTCCGTCTACAAGAATTTTACCTTCGGTAGGAATTTCTTCGCGGAATAGAATACGCAGAAAAGTACTTTTTCCTGCGCCACTTGGACCAACGAGGAAAACAAAATCTCCCGGGTCTATTGACAAATTAATGTTATTAAGCGCTCTAACCCCGTTAGGGTAGATTTTTGACACATTTTGAAGTTCGATCATATTTATTTATTCTCTAATTTACTGTTTTAAGTGCTGGAAGTATAACAGGAAAATGTAAATTTTTTCAAAAATGAATTTTTCTGCCTTAAATTGTGTTTTTTCTGATAAGATTCATAGAAATAAATCTGATATTTGTAGAGGCTGGAGGAGCCATGATTTTTGAGCTGCTTAATCTTTGTCTGGAAAAGGGCGCTTCTGATTTACACTTTAAGGCAGGTTATCCGCCTATTTTAAGAATTGATGGAACAATGAGACCCATCAAAGATATGCCCGAAATTAACTTTGACGACTATGAAAACATGCTTGAAGCAATCCTTGATGATGCTCAAATGGTAACTTTTTTGAAGTTTAAAAAACTCGATATTGGTTACAGTTTCCAAAATGCTCGTTTCAGAGTAAATTTATTTAATGATTTGCGAGGCGGGAATGCTGTTTTCAGGGTTATTCCGTTTAAAAACCTTTCTTTTAATGATATAAATCTTCCAAAATCTGGAAGAACCTTAGCAGATAGTCCGAAGGGGTGTATCTTAGTTACTGGCGCAACAGGGGCCGGGAAATCTACTACACTTTCAACCTTTATTACTCATATAAACTCAGCATATAGCAAAACAATTGTGACCGTAGAAGATCCGATTGAATACTTGTTTGAAGATGATTTAAGTCTAATCAGCCAGCGACAGGTTGGTGTTGATTGTTTAAATTTCGAAGATGGAATTCGCGGTGCACTTAAGATGGACTGTGATGTTTTAATGGTTGGTGAACTTAGAAATGCAGAGGCTGTAGAAATGACACTGCTAGCTGCTGAATCCGGGAAACTGGTTTTTGCTACTTTGCATAGTAATACGGCATTACAAGCCTTAGAAAGATTTGTAAATTTATTCCCAAGAAATCTTCACGGACAGATACTTGGGCGATTGGCAGGTTGTTTGCAGGGGGTTGTAACTCAAACTCTTATTCCCAAAAAACAGGGGAGGGGAAGAGTTGCTGCTTTTGAAATTTTGCTGAATACTCCCGCCGTAAAAGGTCTCATAAATGAAAACAGAGTTCATTTAATTTCTTCCTATCTTGAGTCGGGTGCTACCTCAGGGATGAGATCTCTTGATCAATCTCTTGTTGAGTTAATCGTTGAAAAACGAGTTAGCATGAATGACGCTTTGATGCGAGCAAATAACCCATCTTTTGTTAAACGAAAAGTTGAAGAATATGATGGAATTGGGGGCGAGCAATGAGACCAGAGATCTTTGATTTGTTTGAAAAAGCCCTCGAATTAGGAGCGAGCGATTTAATTCTTAAACCAGATGCTCCACCTTCATTTAGAATGAACAAGCATCTTATAATTTCTGAGGAAGAAACTTTGGCACCACAACAGATGTACGATTTATTTTTACCTCTGATTGATGCCAAACAGCAGGAGCAATTAAGAAGTGAATATCATGTTAGCTCTATTTTCCCATACAGAGAAAATAGATGCCGAATCAGATATTATATCTATCAACAGCGCGATGGTTATGCGGGATCATTTAGGTTTATTCCGCCAAAGATACCAAGTATAACTCAGCTAAATTTACCAAAAGAGCTCATAAATATTGCCGCCTCCCCACGTGGCTTATTCTTAGTAACTGGACCTGGATGTTCCGGGAAAACAATGACTATCGCTGCTATGGCAGACGCTATAAATAAAAGATTTGCCCGCCACATCATTACCATGGAGAATCCGGTAGAAATCCTATATACACCACAACAAGCCGTTTTTACTCAGGTTGAGATTGGTCGGGTTATTGATAATTATTCTGATGCTTTAACTAATGCTCTACGCGAGGATCCTGACGTTATGATCATTGGAGAGCTTAAAGAGAGAGATATTCTTGAGCAAGCTCTTATGGCTGCAGAAACTGGGCATCTTGTTTTGTCTTCACTCCCAACTATGGGCGCTGCGCCAACAATTGAACATATAATCAGCATGTTTCCACCGGAAAAACAGGAAGAAGCCAGAGCTCAAATTAGTTTGAACCTTATAGGTATCTTTTCTCAAATGTTGATTCCAAGTATTGATCCATTTCAACCGCCAAGGGTTGCTTATGAGTTGATGATGGTTAATTCCGCTATGCGCAACTTGATTAGAGAAAAGAAATATAACCAGCTTAGTACTGCGATGATTATGTCTAAAAGAGAAGGATGTCTGACATTAAAAGATTCGTTGGAAAAACTGCTGCGTGACGAGGGCGCTGATCAGACGCTTGTGAGAAGGCTTTTGCAGGAGATTGAAGAATGAACGATATAGCTCAAAAAAGAATCGCAGAATTTCATCATCGAATTGTCGAAACAGTAATTTCTAACCTGGGATACGAGCATTCGCTTGATTTAAAGGTCAAACTTGTAAAAATTCTTTCTTTAATTGGAAACCAGGATCTCGAAACTTCGGTTTTTGGATTCCTAAAAAATAATATTGATCAAGAAGAAGCAATTATTGCAGCCTGTAGATTTCAGAGTGAAGAAATCGACAAGTTTTTGTTTTCCAGGGTCGCAGATAAAAGAGCAACTCATAGAGATCTGATAACGGAGCAGCTTGGTTTTAGAAAAAATGATGCTGTTTTGAATGTTCTTGTAAATCTTCTTGATGACGAAAACAGGCATGTGAGGTTTCAGGCCGCAAGTAGCCTTTTTAATATTGGTGGGAAAGAAGCGGCTTTGGCATTGTGTAAATACATTTCTGATCCAGATGAATGGATTTCTATGACTATTCTTCGCTATCTTTGCATTTTGAAAGAACATGAAACAATTCCAATATTGTCTGAAAAGTTTCATCAAGATGAAGATTTGAGAAGAAAAGCCCTGATGGTGTCCTTTTTATCAAGATTTAATAGTGTAACGCTTATCAATATCTTTGATGAAGGGATAAGAGGAAGAGATGCCAGGCTTAAAGCAAACTCAATTGAAGCAATTGGAAATCTGAATCTTCCTGAGGGAGAAATTAAGAAAAGGATCGAACCGTATTTAAGAGACCCAAATAATAGAATCAGGGCTAACTCTATTTTGGCGCTTGCTCGCTCTGAGCCCGATAAAGTTAAGCCTGAAATTGCCGAAATGGTTGCATCCAACGATATTCAGTTGAGACGAAGTGCGGCATTTATTCTTGGTATGATTCCTTCAGATGGGAACAAAGAATTGGCTGAAATTTTGATTAAAGATAGTTCGGTTGCTGTTCGGAAAAGAATGGTTATTTCTCTAAATAATTTTTCATCTGATTTTGTTTGTGATCAACTTGAAACAACCCTGAATGATTCTGACAAATGGATTAGAAAGCATTCTATTGATATGGCTTCAAGATTGACTAATTTTCCGCATGACAGTGTGCTAAATTTGCTAAAAACAGAAAGAGCAGCTCCAAATCTGGAAGCATGCATGAAATTTTTCGCAAGAAAACCTTCAGAGAAAGCTCTTCCAAACCTTAAACTTCATGTAAAAGATAGAAGATTTAAAGTTATTAAAGCTTTATTGGAAGCTGTTGTAAGTATTAGTGGTATCGATGGAGTTAAAAAACTGGCTCCAAGGTTAGATCAGCGAGATCCTAAAATTGTGGACGCCTTAACAGAAATCTTTCTAAAAGCTGGAGAAAGAAAAATACTAGACGATCTGGCAGAAAAATTTGCGTCCATAAATAAAGAAGATCAACTTCTTAAACTTGTTCCTTCAGTGGTTAGTTGTGTTGAGATTTTATCTGACCCTGAAAAAATTCCTGAGCCTTTATTAGAAAGTCTGGAAGCTCTAGAATTGGAAGAAAAAGTTGTTGAAGAAGCTATTGAGCCTGAAGTTGAAGAGCATGATTCAAATGATGAAGGTTCAACGGATATTGATTTTATTGGTCAGATTCCAGTTCCTGAACTTCCGACCGGAGAAGGGGCCAGAGATCTACCTTCACTTCTTGAATTAAGCGAATTGGCAGCTTCTAGAAAAGCTAAGCCAAAAACTCCGAAAAGTTTCAGATCTGGCGTTAAAGCTTTTAATATGGGCAAACTCAAAAAGGCTCAGAAAGAATTTAACAAGCTATTAGAGGAAGAAGATGAGGTTCCAGAAAAAACTTATTACTACATGGGAATGATTTGTTTTGAACTGGAAAAATTTGAGCAGGCAAGAGATTTCCTGCAGACTTATCTTAGAAGCAGCCCAGATAACAGCAAAGTTAACTACATTTTGGGCAAGGTTTTGAAGAGTTTGAAAAATTGGTCGGGATTAGTTAAAGTTTACTCAAGATTTGCAGAAGGCAAAATTGATGCATCTCCAAAAATGAAAAAGAAGATTTACCTGGACCTTGGAATTGCAAATATTCTTATTGGTAAATATGATAGAGGCGCACAATTGCTTGAGAGTCTTTATAAGCTTGATAATGAAAATCCTGAAGTCGTTTATTACCTTGCTTTTGCACGATTCAATTCAGGAAAATTGAGTGCAGCAGACGCTTTGTTGGATTCATTGTTAAAGGGTAATTGCAAGAGTAAGAGGTATTTAAAACTGGCTCAAGCTTTGAAAAAGAAAATGAAGGGTGGCTGAATCTAGTTCGTTTTCTGGTGTCTTTTCTCGGGTTGTTTTATGTTAAACTCAAAAAAACTTAAACTGATGGAAGTTAGAGCATGGATATAAAAGTAAAACGTCTATTAAGAGATCTTTCAAATCCTGATGGAGATTTGCGGGCTTTGTCTGCAATGACCATTATGAAACTTGATTTTCCTGATAAAAAGGTTTCTGAAGAGGTAGTTAAAGCTCTTGTTAAAGCTACTCAAGATAAAAATGTTTCAGTTAGGTTTTTCGCGAGAAAAGCTATCGATAAGATCAAGAAGTCTGATCGACTTTTAAAATCTGGAGCCAATGAGGAGCGAGATTCTGTTCCTCTGGCTGATAGATTGAGCTCTGAATCATATGAAAGTCGCCTTTCTGCGGTTTTAGAGATTTCAAATAAAAATGATGAAACCTTTAAAGACCAATTAATTACCATGCTTGGTGTTGAGGAACATCCGTTCGTAAAGGCGGCTATTGTAAGCGCATTGAAGCTTTTTATAACCAAAGAAGAAGCTGATATTCTCAGTCCATTTTTAACTGATCCGGATAACCGTGTAAGGTCAAATACTATTGAAGCTTTGGAATATTTAAAAGTGGAAGAAGCTATTCCAAGCTTGTTTTCTGCTCTTGAAGATCGCGACAATAGGATTAGATCTGTGGCGGCCAAAGCTCTTCAGTCTTTTGGAGAAGAAAAAGTTTTTACTGAGTTAAAGAAGATGCTCGAATCAGATGAAGAGTGGATGAAGGGCAGTGCAATATATGCTCTAAGTCATATTCAAGCAGGAGAGGCAATTACAATGCTTATTGAGGCTGCCAAGACTGGCACCCACAATGAGACTCGTTTGAAAGCTATAATTGCTTTGGCAAATTATCACGATTTAGCTTCTTTTGGTTTTTTGAAACACCTGGTGGTTACCTCGGAAGGTCCTATAAAAGAAGCCGCTGCAAGGTCATTAAAGTTGATCGAGGAGAAATTTGGACAAGAAGCGCCAATGACTACCATAGTTGCCTCAGATGAACCATCAGAAGAAGACGGCAATGAAGCTGGCTCACAGCCTGGAGATGCTGCTTCTGGGGATTTGACTTCAACAGTTACCCAGTTCTTCAGAAAAGGTAAAGACGAAGCGATTGGGTTATCTAAAAAGGCTGCGATAAATTTTGCTGTTACGGATTTGAAAAAACAGCTGGATGAAAATTTTAAAGAAATTGGCCGGGTCGTATTTATAATGTATCAGAGTGGCGAACTTGAGATTCCAGAGCTATTAACCATTGGGCATGAAATTTTGAGAATGAATTTTTTTATCCAGAAATATACAGAACAGGAAGACAAGGTTGAAGAAAAGAAGGGCACAGGCTTCTTTGACCAGTTAAAAAATCTGTTTTCAAAGTCTGCTGAAGATTCAAAGAATAAGTCTCAGGCAGAAATTTTCACAAAAAAACGTGAAGAGCTATTGTTGAGACTTGGCCGACGTTCTGTAAAAAAATACGAAGAAGAAGTGTTTCAGGCCAAAGTGCTCGAAGTTTATATTGCAACTCATCAAAATCTTCAGAAAAAACTTAAGAATGAACAAGCTAAATTAGCTATTTAAGGAGTTTGTCGTGGATTTAAAAAAATATGTTAGAGATATTCCTGATTTTCCTAAACCTGGAATTGTTTTTAAGGATATTACTCCAATGCTGAAAAGCCCCGAGGCTTTTGGGGCGTTGATTGATATGTTTGCTACAAAATATAAAGACTCGGGGATAACAGCAATTTGTGGAATTGAATCCAGAGGATTTATTTTTGGGGCTGCATTAGCGCAAAAAATGAATGTGGGATTTATCCCGATACGAAAAGCGGGAAAACTTCCATATAAAACCGTAAAAAAAGAATACAGTCTGGAATACGGCACTGATTCCATTGAGATTCATGAGGACGCTGTAGAAAAGGGTGAAAAGGTTCTGTTGATTGATGATTTAATTGCAACAGGCGGAACAGCTAAAGCGGCTTTAGATTTGCTTGAAGAAATTGGTGCAGATGTTGTTGGAATAGCTTTTTTAGTTGAGCTGACTTTCTTAAAGGGCATTGAAAAATTTGACAAAAACAAGGTATTTTGCTTGTTGAAATACTGATTTATGCCTACAAAATTGAAAATTCTTGCCGTTATTCCGGCAAGAGGCGGCTCCAAGCGATTACCTGGGAAGAATTTAAAGCCCCTGGGGGGAAAGAGTTTAATCCGCCGATCTGCTGAAACAGCTACTGAATGTGGCTGTTTTGAAGCCGTTGCACTTTCCACGGATTGTCCGGCAATTGCGGAGGAAGGGCGAATGGCTGGCCTTTTGGTGCCATTTATAAGGCCTGCTGAATTAGCCACAGATAGCGCATCGTCAATTGATGTGCTTTTGCACGCAACGAAATGGTTTGAAAGGGATGGGCTGTTTTTCGATACTATATGTCTTTTGCAGGTCACGTCACCGTTTGTTAATCCAGATCATATTCTCAATGCTGTTGAAACCTTTGAAAAAGGCGATCTAACTACTCTTTCATCGATGGTAGAAGTTTCGCAGTATCCTGAGTGGATGTTTACCAGAAGAAGTAATGAAGGCTTTATCATGAAGCCAGATTTTCCAGAAAAACTAGTTTGTTCGTCGGACAAGATTCCTAAAAGGTTCATCGAAAATGGTGCAATATATCTGGTAAAAAAGGATTATTTTCTAAAAACCGGTTCGCTGTATGACTTGGAAAATCATGGCGCGGTAGTTATGTCTGAGTCTGACTCAGTAGATATTGATACTCAATCTGACTGGGATCTGGCGGAGTTTTTTCTCGCAAGAAAATAGTAAGGTTAAATTATTTTTTGACCATGATCTGGTTGAAAAGTGAGGCGCGATTTCTTCCGTTTTCTTTTGAATAATAAAGGGCGATGTCAGATTTTGATATAAGTTCTTTTTTGCTTCGTGCTTGATCCGGGTAACACGAAACTCCCAGTGAGATCGTTATTGGAACCTGTTTGCCGTCAATTCTAAAATCGTATGATTCGATGGTGGATCTTATTCTTTCTGCAGGGACAAGGGACCCCTCACCATTTTTTTCGGGACAAATAACTACGAATTCTTCTCCACCATAACGGGCTGCAATATCAATTTCTCTTATGCTTTTTTCAATGAGCTTTGCTACGGTTTTCAAAACTCTATCACCTTCTGGATGCCCATAGGTGTCATTAAATTGTTTGAAGTGATCCACGTCGATTAGAAGTAGAGAGACATGATTCTCATAGCGGTCAGCTCTTTGTAGTTCTTCATCTAGTCGTAACTGAAAATAGCGATGATTGTATAGTTTTGTCATTTCGTCTGTTACTGCATATTTGTACAGTCTGGCATTTTCTATGGCAATGGCTGCCTGGGTTGCCAGATTTGAAAAAAGTTCAAAGTCTTTATCAGAAAAAGAATTTGGGGTTGATTTTGAAACATTAAGGGCGCCGAGAAGCTTGTCCTTCGCAATTAGAGGGACACACATCAGAGTTCCTTGCTGGACATTTTTTTTCTTTATGGACATGAAGGTTTGATCTGTTTCCACGTCTTTTATGAAAAGTGGTTTTCCAGTTTCAACAACGTAGCCTACAATAGATTGCCCGACTTCAACTCTAATATCTTTGGCTATTTCATCAGAAAGCCCAATTGCCACACCAATTGTTAGAATTTGCTCTGAGTCGTCCAGGAGCATTAAAGAGCCTTTTTCTGCGCTAATGACCTTGGCAACAGTTTCCAGAATCATGTTTTGAAGCTGTCTGAAATCAAGAACTGAGCTTATGGCCTTTCCAACTTCGAACAGAGTTGATAGTGATTTGATTCTGTAGTCCAAGTCTTCTTTGGTGATTTTTAAATTTTGGCGCATCTCATCAAAATTTGCAGTTAGCACTCCAATTTCATCGTCTGAGTGTGGAACTAACTTATGGGAGAAGTCGCCAAGACTGATAAATCTGGAACCTTCGACAAGAGAAGAGATCGGCGAAGTAAACTTCCTCGCCAGGAAAAATGCCAGAAAGAAAGATATCAAAGCAATTATGCCAAGAGTTGTTAACATAAAGCTTTTGAATCTGTCGGCTGCTCTAAAAGCAACTTTTTCTTTAATTTGCAGGACAATGGTCCAATTTGGGGCTTGATAAAAATCGAACTTTTTTAATGAAACAGCTGTAATCAGATACTGCTCATTATCAATCTTTTTCATTTTGGTTATGTCGCTGTCAATGGCTTCTGACCCAGAGAAGTCAAAAGCGTGAGCGTCATCTGAGGATTTGGCAATAACGGTTCCAGCTTCGTCTAAAACGAGCCCCTGGGATTTAGAATTTTTAAGCGCAGTTTTTAACAAGTCTCTAATGGTAAGAAGGTTTACTTCAGATATCAGAACCCCGGCGATTCCTTGTTTCTCAGGTGAATGAATTACGGATTCTAACGTCATGTAAGGGGTGCCATCCTGACTTGTGAAAACTTCAGAAAGCGAACCCTGGTAACTTCTTTTTATGGCGTTGGAATAAAGCCAGTCCTTGGGGAGGCGTGTGGATGCGTCTGTTGATGCAACAATGTTTCTATTGCTATCGACCAGATACATTACTTTAAAAAAGGAGAAATAGCTCAATAGGGCATTAAAAAAGTCTTCCGAAATAACAGGATCAAGAGAGACAACCGCTTTTAATGAAGTTATTGAATGGAGGAGCTTTCTTGTGTATTCAAGGTTCTCGAAGATACTGTGAGCTAAAACATTTGAAAGTTCCTGGTGACTTTGAGTGACCTCTTTAATAATGATCTGCTTTTGAGTATTGTATGATTGGAAGCCTAGATACCAAAGTGGCGCAAGGGAAAGAACCAGTAAAATTAGAATAAAACGGCCTCTTATGCCGAATCTTATTCTATTGTTATTCATCTGAAGGTCCTGAAGTCTTTAGCTTTGATTTAATACTCTGGATATTTTCATTAATCAAAGGGTAATCTGCTGAAAAACTTTTTACTCTTTCAAAGTAGCCGAGGGACTTTTCCAGTTCACCTAATCCTAGAAATATATTCCCAAGATGAAAAAGGGCGTCCAGAGATTTTGGGTTTTCAGCCACAACTTCCATGAAAAGAGATATTGCATCTGAACTTCTGGCAACTCCATGCAAGGCTTGCCCTCTGATTATTTTTATCTGGCTGTTGTCAGGGTTTTGCTGGATAAGTCTTTCTGTTATTTCTAATGCCAGATCAAAATCTTCGTTAATAATTGCCATCAAGGCTTCTGTCTGGTCATCACCTGAATCATTAGAATAGCTGCCTTTAAATTTGTTTTTGTCCTGTTCAATTTTTGCTAAAAATTCTTGTTCTTCACACTTTAAAATTTCGGCTTGAACCACTTCTACATAAGTAGAATCTAACTCTTTAAGCCTATTTAAATGAAATTTGGCTTTTTGAAAATCCCCTTCGTCGCGAAAGATGACACCCAGGTTTTGATGGGCCTGAATGTGCTCGGGATTTATTTCTAAAACTCGCTCATAAAAAGGCATCGCTTCTTGTCTTTTGCCAAGGTGAGAAAGAGCTACCGCAATGTTGAATACAGCGTCTTCATCCTGGGGTTTAAGTTTTATGACTTGTTCCCATTCTTGAATGGCCTGAAGAGTTTTATTTTGTTTCATATAAATCAGACCAAGATTGTAGTGGGAGAAAACATGGTCTGGAGCGACTTCAAGGGCAGTCATGTAAGCTCCGATGGCTTTTATGACGTCATTCATTTTATGAAGAAAAACACCTTTTGTAGAGTAAAAATCAGGATTATCAGGGGCTTTGCTGATAGCCTTTTCAATTTGAGCTAGAGCTTTGTCATATTGTCCCTGCTCAAAAAGATCAAGGGAAGTTTCGTAGTGCCGTTGTGCGTATGTTCTGTCGGTATTTGCCATAAAGTTATATGCCTTGAGATCTGCTTTGCGGATGTGTTGATTATGAATTATAGATGATTTATCGTTCGTTTTCAAATAATGCACAAATATTATATCTTGAACTTGTGAGCTGGTGGCATATATAATGGCTGATCATGACAACAGAAGATAATGAACAAAAATTGAATAGCGAAAATGAAGTAGAAGCAGCTTCTTATAGCAAGAAACAACCAGAACCAGAAATGTGGAGTACTAGATGGGTTCTACAGTGGTGTTATTTGTTAATCGTTGTTTTTCTTGCTGGATCAGCACTAAATTGCTTGTTCAGGTGGCTTGCTTATGGCTATTCATGGGATGGAGCCGGCACTCTTTTAAGTGCAGCCCTTTCAATTGTCGTTTACTATTTTTCTTTAAATACTGGTAGAATAGGCAGTCTGGAGAAAAGAACTGTTTTGGCTTTTGCTTCTCTGGCAGCTTGGGCAGTAGCCCTTCCCTTAATTTTTAGACTATTGGGTTTTAAAGGCTGATAAATTAGTTTTCATCAGTATCTGAGATCACATCGTTTTCGTTAATTGTGAATCTTGAAACTAATGAATGAAGCTCATCTGCTAATGTGGCAAGGTCTTCAGTGGAGTTAGAAACCTGAGAAACCGTTGTGGTTTGTTGTTCAACAGAGGTTGCAACAATACCGGTTCTTTCTGAAGTCGATTTTGTCAGACTGGTAATATCTTCAATTGTTCTTGCCATAATCATTGAGTTTTGTGATTGCTCATTTGAAATCTTAGAAATGTCATTGATTTTGGTATGCACATCATTAACGTTGCCAATAATGTTATTCAGTCCGGTGCTTACCTCGCGAATGATTTTCATTCCATCATCAACGCGACCACGGCCGAGAGTCATTGAATCAACTGCATTCTGAGTTTTTGTCAAAATGTTTTCGATTCTTGTTCCAATAGCTTCAGCAGCATCAGCAGATTCTTCAGCCAGTTTGCGGACTTCTTCTGCAACAACTGTAAACCCTTTACCTTGTTCTCCTGCTCTTGCGGCCTCAATAGCAGCATTCAGAGCAAGAAGGTTTGTTTGACTTGCGATTGCGGTAATTGTGTTAACTATTTCATTAATCTGGAGTGAAGCAGAGTTCAGGTCTAAAATAACCTGAGTGGCAATATCAACTGATTCTTTGATCTTACTGATCATTTCAACAGATTTCTTAACCGTTTTTCCGCCATCAGCAGCGGCGGCAGAGGTAATTTCAACTGCTTTAACCGCAGTCTCAGAAAGTTGGGCAACCTTTTGTGCTGATTCTGAAAACTTTTCAACGTTGGCGGTGGTTTTTTCAAGATTTGTTGAAATTTCTACTGATGATTCGTTGATATCGTTTACGTTTTTGGAAATATCTAAAAGTGTTGCTGCTGATTCCACTGAAGCAGAGCTTAGTTGTTGCGAGTTTGTTGCCAGATCATCACTGGTTTCCAGAACCTTTGAGATCATCTGACAAATGCCCTCCAACATTCTGTTGAAGCTTTCGGCAAGCCTTTGAAATTCATCCTGGGTTTTGAACTTGAGCCTAGTGTGCAAATGCCCCTTTTCAGCCTCAGACATTGACTGGATTATTTTTTCCAATGGGCGGGAGATACCGGTTGAAATGAACCATGTAAAACCAATTCCAAAGGCAAGTAGGACTACAGGCAAGAGTTTGCCGATAATAGTCATTGTTTTAAACATTGAGTCTATATTTCTTTTTATATATAGTCTGCTAAAGTTTGCCAAGGCTTCGCAAAGACTTCTTGCTTTAGCGCTGAATTCAACTTCTTTGTCTTTAAGGGAAACTAAAATTTCAGCTTTTTTTAATTCGTCTGTTCCTGTGGCGTTAAAGTTGTCTATGTAAGCGTCACCAACATCTAAAATTTCATGATACATACTTCTTGTGGTTACAAGAAAAGCTTTTACGCTGGTTGCTTTTTTCAAAAACGGGTCGTTAAGAAAGCCTTCCATTGCGCTTAACTTGGCGTTAGCGCCTTCCTTAGAAGTTTCATATGAAATGAGGAGGTCTTCTTTGGGTTCGGTTTTAATAATATCTCCAAGAGCAAAGGTAACCTGATGAACATTTGCGATTAGCTCTTGTGAGTTAAGAATCATTTCTGTGTGGGTTCCACGTAGAAAACTAATGATTTCTCTTAGTTTTATCATGTTGTAACCGGCTAAAGCTGCGACTCCAATACAAATAATTAAAATGCAAAGGAAGCCGGACATGATTTTTTTGCTAATTGAGAAGCTGCCCACTTTTAGAAATCTCCTCCCATGGCCTTATAATTAGGGAATGTGTAATAATGTGGTACAAAAATTTCTTTGAATCGTCTTATGGCGAAATCATCTGTCATACTGGCTAGATAATCCACAAGAGTGCGATTAAAAGTCTGGTCTTCCGGGACAGGGCCTTTTATGTGTTTTAAAAGTTCTTCGGGGTTTTTCATGAACCAGTCGGCCATTTGTCTAAGAAGATGCTTAGATTTCTCAACAGAAGTGTCAATTTCTGGTCTGGTATAAACGTCATTGTAGAGGAACTTTTTAAGTTCAGCTGTTGCTGCCTGTATTTCATCGCTCATTCTAATGACGTCACTATCATAGCTGTTGTCTATGATATTTCTAACCATCCTATGGATTCTGATAGAATGTCGGTCGCCGAGGAGTTTAAGGGTGTTAGGTGGTAAATCTTCAGTTTTTATTACCCCTGCTCTAATTGCGTCGTCGACATCATGGTTAACGTAAGCAACCAGATCTGCAATTCTAACCACCTGAGCTTCTACTGTTAATGGGGGATTTGCTCCTTGTCCAACGGTTGCGGGACCATGTTTCCCTTTGCTGTGCTTTAGAATTCCATCCAAAACTTCTTTTGTGAGGTTTAAACCTTCGCCATTTTTTTCAAGCTTGGTTACAACTCTTACGCTGTGCGAAGCATGATGGAAGCCTGTTTCGCTGATTTCAGACAATACTTCCTCGCCGCCGTGGCCAAATGGCGTATGCCCAAGATCATGACCCAAAGCTATTGCTTCGGTTAGATCTTCGTTCAGGCCAAGGCAGCGGGAAATACATCTGGCGGTGCAAACCACTTCCAATGTGTGAGTAAGCCTCGTTCGAAAGTGGTCATTGGTTGGTGAAAGAAACACTTGAGTTTTATGCTTCAGACGGCGGAAAGCCTCGCTATGAATAATTCGATCAATGTCTCTTTGAAAGCATGAGCGAATGAAGCAGTCATTTTCCTGCTTTTCTCGGCCTAGCGATTTTCTCGACAGACATGCATGTCTCGAAAGAGCTTTTTCTTCATTTTCTTCGAACAGATTTCTCAAAGATGCGTCTGAAGTAATTGGTTTCATGTTAATAACTCAAGAAATTATATCGTGTATTAATGGCTGTGGAACAACCTTTTCATTGCTCAGTTCAATTGCGTTTTTAAGTCTTTCAATGGCTTTTGAATTATCAAGACTTTGTGAAATATGAACTTCAGCAATTACGTCGCCTTCTTTTACCATATCTCCAACGTGCTTAACAAGTTTTATACCTACTGCCATGTCAATGACTGAGTCTTTGTTTTCTCGGCCTGCTCCTAGCATCATTGCTGCTAATCCAACTTCCTCGCAATGGATTTGGCTGATCCATCCGTCTTTTTCAGCCTTTAAGCTTACTATTTCAGTGGCAGTAGGGAGTCTAGAATAATCTTCGATCATTCCTGTGTCACCACCCTGAATTTTTACCATTTCGAGGAATTTATTGTAAGCTTTTCCAGATTCCAATACTTCTATAACAGCTTTCTCTGCTTCTTCGAGAGAAATTTCATTGTTTTTGGAAATTCTGAATGCTTGTGCTGCAAGTGCTATAACTAGCTGTGAAAAGCTTTTTGGACCCTTATTTCTTAAGGTGTCGATAGCTTCTTTAACTTCCATGGCATTGCCGATCATTTCGCCAAGAGGTTCATCCATGTTAGTGATTACCGCAGTAACTTTTCTTCCTGCTATTTTACCAATCTGAACCATTGATTTCGCCAGCTCTCTGGCATCATCCAGGCTTTTCATGAAAGCGCCGCTACCAACTTTTACATCAAGAACAAGTCCGCTGTTCATTACTGCAAGCTTCTTAGACATAATTGATGCAGCTATAAGTGGTATAGAATCAACTGTAGCAGTTACATCACGTAAGGCATATATTTTTTTGTCTGCAGGAACGAGATTGCCTGTTTGTCCGACAATTACAACCCCTGTTGAGTTAACTGCTTTGATGAAATCTTCCGTTGAAAGATCGCAAGAAAACCCTTTAATTGCTTCAAGTTTATCAATTGTTCCGCCGGTGTGTCCAAGCCCGCGGCCAGACATCTTGGCAACTTTTAATCCAAGTGATGCAAGAACAGGTCCAAGAACCAAGCTGGTTTTATCACCAACTCCACCCGTGGAATGCTTATCAACAGTGAAACCTTCAATTCCAGCCAGGTCAATAATGTCGCCGCTAGTTCTCATGCAGTCGGTAAGCCAGAAAGTTTCTTCATCATCCATTCCCTTAAAAAATACTGCCATTAAAAAAGCAGCCATCTGATAATCGGGAAGACTTGCATCAACGAAACCGTTGATCATGAATTTTATTTCTTCCTGGGTTAGTTTCTTTCCGTCACGTTTTCTTTTAATGACATCATAAGCTCTCATCTATTCCGTTCCTTCCTTCTTTATGGAAAATTATTATCTTTTAATTCTTAGTAATCTAATGTGGTTAGCCAGGTAACATTTTTCAAAGAGGTAACAGTTGGCACATTTTGATTGGTAATCAGGTTTATCAATTTTCATTGATTCAAAGGTCATACCTGTCATGTTCCATTTTCCAAAATAGTCTGTGCCAAAGCATTTTGGGGGAGTTTTTTCATTGTTTGTGTTGCTCAAACCTTGTGCAGGTTGTGACCCCATAGTTCCAAGAGTTCCAGGTGGCTTTAGCATTGACATATTTTTTCTCCAGTTTGAATTTGAGTCATAATAACATATCGAAGCAGTTCGGTATAGTTTAAACCAACGTACATAAAACTCAAAATTGATTTTATTGGGGTAAACTGTTTATACTCTTACTTTGATTTACTTTGCCAAATTTTGGAGTTACTCAAATTTGATAATTCTTTTTAGTTCTGCGGATTGCAAAACTTTCTACTATGATGCTGACTTTCTGCGCTTTGTAAACGCGCACAAGGTTTCATGCCCTAAAGACTTGTTTGCACTGCATTCTGCATGTGAGTCTGACGAATTTAAAAAAGACCTGAACCTGCTTACCAATGGTGGACTTCCAGATTTTAAAAGAAAGCTCCTATTCCAGACAAATGACGGTGAAGAAATTGAATTGGTTTTTATTTTTTCTTTGAAGTGTCTTGAAAAAGAAACTTTAATTGTTGGAGAAGCCCAATACTGCAATTCAACAAAGGACGATGAGCATTTTTATAAATTGCAGCTAAGCGAAATGAAAATGGCGACCATAATAGATAGTGCTGTTGACGCTATTATTACCATTGATGAAACAGGTGCCATTCAAGCCTTCAACCGTGCTGCAGAGAAAATGTTTGCATATTCAGTAAAAGAAGTAATGGGGCGCAACATTAGTTTGTTGATGCCTGAGCCTTTTCGATCAGAACACTCAGATTATATAGCCAGGTATCTTAGAACCGGGATTCCTCACATTATAGGTATTGGCCGAGAGGTCGTAGCACAACGAAAGTGTGGAGAGATTTTTCCCATAGATCTTGCGGTTGGGGAAGTTAAGTCGGAAGAAGGCTGCTTGTTCACAGGATTTGTAAGAGATTTGACTGAGAGGAAAAAGCTTGAACGGGAAAGAGATAGTTTTTTTCAAATGTCCATGGATTTATTCTGCATAATCGGATTTGATGGCTATTTGAAAAAAGTTAATGCCCAATGGGAAGAACTTTTGGGATATAGCTTTAAGGAACTTAAGGAAATAGAAATTAGTAAGCTGTTTCACCCGGATGATGTTTTTCCTGACAGACCTGTTTTTAAGGGCATGCTTGGTGGCTCTAGTGTGGTTGGGAAGCCTGTAAGAATGTTATGTAAGAATGGCGATTATCGCTGGCTTGTATGGAATGGCACGGTTGATATTAATAATCAGGTTATTTACGGCGTAGCCAGAGATGTTACAGAACAGAAAAAAATGGTGCAGGAAATCAAAGACGCTAAAATTAGCGCAGAAAGATCAAGTGAAGCAAAAGGTTTGTTTATTGCAAAGATGAGTCATGAATTACGGACTCCTCTTAATTCCATTATTGGCTTTTCAAATGTTCTTCTTAAAAGTACCAGGAAGAGACTTTTGCCAAAAGAGATGGTTTACCTTGAAAGAATTAAACAAAATGGGCAAAGCCTTTTCAGGCTGATTTCCAGTATTTTAGATTTTTCTAAAACGGAATCAGGATTTATTGAGTTAGATATTCAGGAAGTCAATGTTAAAGAGATGATTGAAGAGATTGTTGATTTAATGCAAAGCATTCTTGAAGAAAAAAATATCACTATTGAAATTTCATCTCCAGAAAATCTTGAGCTTTTAAATTCAGATCCAATAAAACTTAGGCAGATTTTTCAAAACCTGATTGATAATGCGGTAAAATTTTCAGAGAAGGGAATTGTAAAAATCTGCATTTTAGCTGAAGTTATTGATGGTTTGAATATTATTGATAGAGTTCAAATAATTGATTCAGGACCTGGTATCTCGGTGGATGAATTGAATATAATTTTTGAAGCCTTTCAGCAGGGCGATAACGGATTTGCCAGAAAATTTGGCGGAGCTGGACTTGGGTTATCTATTGCAAAATCCTTTTCGGAGCTTCTGGATTTGCAAATCGTAGTTGAGCGAACTGGCCCTGAGGGTAGTTGCTTTAGCGTTATTTTTGCACGCGAAAACGGGGAAAAAAGTGATTAGTCCTGAAGTTTTAAAAATGAGAATCTTGATTGTTGACGACGCCTTCGATAACAGGCTTTTGCTTGAGGCAATCCTGGAGGGCGAGGGCTTCGAAAAAATTGATATGGCGGAATCTGCAAATGAAGCCATAGATATATTGAGTTCAAGAAGTGAATCCGGTGATTCAATTGATTTGATACTGATGGACATAATGATGCCAGAAATAACAGGGATTGAAGCGACCAGGCTGATTAAGCAGTGTGAAGTTCATAATGATATTCCAATCATTGTTGTTACCGCTAAATCTGAGACAAATGATCTGGTTGAAGCTTTTCAAGCCGGTGCTTCTGATTATATTACCAAGCCTATAAATGAGCTGGAATTGCTTTCAAGAATTGGCTCCATGCTTCGTCTTAAAAGTGAAATTGACAGGCGAAAAGCAAAGGAATTAGAGCTTTCAACACTTACAAGTAAGCTTGAGGATAGCAATATAAAGCTTCGTGAAATTCTGGACAATCTTCGTGAAGATTTAAACGCTGCAGGAAAAATGCAGAGAAGTCTGCTTCCCCCAATTGATCGAAAAATTCCGGGGATTACTTTTAAATCTTATTACGAGCCTTGTGAAACCATCGGTGGGGATTTGTTAAATATAATGCAAATAGGGGAAGATCACTGTGCATTTTATTTAATGGATGTTTCAGGACATGGTATCCAGGCCGCAATGCTCGCTGTAACCGTTCACAGAATGATGTCTGCCTGGGGCGGGGAAAATAATATTTTGAGATCTCCGGACGGCACTATTAGGGAGCCTTCTAAAGTTGTTGAAGAACTAAATCGCGAATTTATGATTCAAAACAACAATTTTCAGTATTTTACGATGACATACGGAGTAATTGATCTGAAAACAAAAATGTTAACTTACACACGAGCGGGCCACACCCCATTGATTATTCAAGACAGGGAGGGGCAGATTAAAGTTCTGGAAGAAGGTGACCCTCCGGTGGGATTTGCTGAAAAGTATCCTTTTAAGGATTTCACAGTTCAGTTAAAATCTGAATTTAGGCTAATCCTATTTTCTGATGGCATAACAGAAGCTAGAAAAGAAGACGCCAGCGATTTTTTTGGAGATAAAAGGTTCTTTTCTCTGGTAGAAGATTCAAGATGCTTTAGAATCGAAGAGTCTGTTCCAGCAATAGCTCAAAGCTTTTTCGACTGGATGGAAGATTTTAAGCCTGCCGATGATATTACCCTGTTAGCCATAGAGATCGAGTAAAGTTAACTTTGCAGGGCTTTTTCAGCTTCTTTTAGTGCTTCTGGGTTATTTAGGTTTTTTCTAATCCAGTAATCATCAACAATTACATGTAAAATTTTTTCAGGAAATTTTTCCAGAATGCCCTTTGCTCCATTTTCAAGTGGTATTTTATCAAACCATTCAAAGGTCCATGCAGGGAAAAGGCTGGGGTGACCTCTTCTTTCTCCAGTAGATGGTATAACTATTGAATCAGGATTATTCTGATGGAGTTCTAAAATTTGTTTTACAGTGTTTGCGGAAACCATTGGGTGATCCACAGGCCAAAGAAGAAATCCAGAAAACTCTGAAAGCGTTTTGACTGCCAATCTAATAGAGCTTAAAGGACCCAATTCCGGTTGGTGATTTTCTATCCATACGCCGTTGTTTCTGCTTGCCAGTTCTTTGCTTATTGAGTCTGTTTTCTGGCCAACGAGAGTTATATTACTTATAAGACTACTGTTCTCTTTCAGGTTAAGGATTATTCTTTCGAGAAAAGTTTTGTCGCCAAGTTTCACATGCTGTTTGGGGCTTCCCATTCTAGTTGAGAAACCAGCGAGTAAAATAACTGAAGCAATTTTTATGTTTTTCTTTTGCATATGGTTAGTAATATCAAAAACCTTAAAAAAACTCTATTTTTATGAAATTTGAATACAAATGTAATTCTTTGGTTGTATTGAATTGGAGGGAAGGTTTCTGTTATATCTTTAAGTTAGAGGGTAACCAAAACTTTTTAAGGAGAAATAAATTGGGCGTAGATTTAAAAAAGATTATTCCAGCTGAAGCGAAAGCTGGGTATGAATTAAAAATAGACTTAGAAATCATCACAAATTTAATTATAAAAGAACTTTATGTTCACGGGAAAGAGGTTCCAAGAAAATTAGCTAAGCATTTAAAGGTAAATACCGAAATCGTTCAACAGATTATTGCTGAGCTTAAAAAAGGCGAAATTGTTGGCATGGTCGGTGGAACAGGAATGGGCTCAGATTATCAGTATGGCCTTTATCCAAAAGGAACTGAGCGTGCTAAGAACATTCTGGATCGTGATACTTACGTTGGTCCTGCTCCGGTAAGTTTTGATGAATATATTAGAATTACAAACGAGGTCCTAGCAGAAAATAAACAGGGATTTGCAATCAATAGAGCTTTGATGGAGGACAAATTCTCGCATCATCTTGGTTACAAAGATGTTCTGTTTCAAATCGGGCAAGCTGTTTGTGCCAGAAAACCTGCTTTTGTGTATGGTTTCCCTGGAAACGGTAAAACTTTCCTTTGTAGCTCGGTTGTTAAGTTGCTTCCACCTATGATTGTTCCTTATGCAGTTGATGTTGGAAATCAGCTGGTTAGAATTTATGACCCAAGCTGTCATCAAATAATTGAAGATTTTGATATGGATGGTCTTGATGAAAGATGGGTTGCTGTTCATCCACCATTGATTACTGCAGGTGGGGAATTGACTCTTGAGGATCTCGAAGTTAAGTTTAACCCAAAATTTGGGTGTTTCGATGCTCCACCACAGGTTAAAGCTACGGGCGGCGTTCTTCTGATAGACGATTTGGGACGTCAGAGATGTGGAGTCGAAGAAATATTCAATAGATTCATTATTCCTCTGGAAAACAAAATTGATTATCTTGTTCTTGGCGGACAAAGAATGCAAGTTCCTACTGATGAAATTGTTCTTTTCAGTACTAACCTTGATCCAATGAAGATTGTTGATGATGCATTTTTAAGACGGTTGCCCTACAAAATTAATGTTAGAAATCCACGGGTAGATGAATATTCTGAAATATGGAAGTCTATGTCCAGCAAGCTGGGTCTGGTCTTTGATCAAGCAAATATCGACTATGTTTTAACTCTTTATAAACGTGATAAAAGAGGGCTTAGGGCAGTTCATCCAAGGGATATTCTAAATATTGTCAGGGATAGAAAGCGCTATTTGGAAAACCCAGAAACTTCTATTACTCAAGAAGAGCTTGATGAAGCTTATGGAATCTACTTTGTAAGTGACCTTACTCTAGTTGAAACAATTGAATAGTTAATTTTTTACTCAGCGGCAGGGAACTTTCTTGTTCTCTGCCGCTGAATTTTATCTCTTTGATTCCAGGGGAAAGCATTTGAACTGGATTTTCTTTGTAGAAGGAACTATTGCGGGCTTGCTTGCTGGTTATGCAAGCTGGCTGGTTGCTCCTGCAGGAATTTCCTGGAATGTTTTGTTGAATTTTCAAACCACAATTCTTACTGTGGGCGTTTTTTCTGGAGTTTTTACTGGGATTATCTATGCAATTCCACATCTCAGTAGAGAAAGGCGATTAAAAAAATTCTTAGGACAATTGCTCCCTGGGACATCAGTGGGCCTGGCTATTCCAATGCTGGGAGGGGTTGTTTATACAATCTTTGCTGAAATAGTAGTTGAACATTTAAATGTTCCCGGAGGGGTTGTCAGGTTTTTCTGGTGGCTTTTGCTGTCCATATTAATCTCTACCGGTTTTGGCATTTTAAATCACTCTTTAAAGATAATGTGCAGAACAATGATGGGGCTTATACCTTCCTTTCTTATATCTGGGGTAATGTTAGATAAGATTTTTCTTCCTCACGAAGAGTATCTAAAAGGTGCACTATTTATTGGAGTAATAATTGCTGTCGGATATGTTGTTTCCTGGGAGCTTTTAAAAGATGCATGGCTTGAGGAAGAAATAAACTCATCAGTAACATTCAGATATTTCATTGATTCTGCCGATTTTATAATAGGATCATCTGATAACTGTGATCTGAGTCTTGAGGATGGACCAGAGCAGATCCTTTGTATTAGCTGCAATGATGGAGTTCATGCCCTTGATGTGTTAGCGGAGGAACATAGGATCGTAGTAAATTCATCTAGAATCAGGCATAGAGTTTTGGTCGATGGCGATGTGATAAGTATTGGAAACCGAAAGTTTGTTTATCACTCAAAGCTTGCTCGATCAAGAGACATTATTCCTGAGGCTTTTGCCTGATGTTAGGAGTGAAATATGAAATTAGAATTTGATTCAAGAGGGGACTATTCAATCATTAAGGTTTTTGGCGAGGTGGATATTTCCAATTTTAAGCAGTTGGAAGAATCTATTGCTGAATACAAAGAACTGTCTTTTCAAAAGGTTTTGTTTGATTTTTCAGAGCTTGAGTATATTGATAGCTCTGGAGTAGGGGTTCTTGTTAGACTTTTTCGCGCAGTGGATAAGAACGAAGGAAGTGTTGGAATTGCCGGGTGCAGAGAATGCATTGAGAAGAATTTTAAACTTCTCAAGCTGGACAATTTCTTTGCTTTTTATGGAAATGTGGACGAGGCCTTAATCTAGCTTAAAATACTGATTGTGGTGCATTTACCGGGCCGGGGGCTTGTTTCTCTTTAATTAACGATACAATCCATTCCAGGCACTCTGTTGTTAAGATAAAGCCTTTTCTCACGCTAAGTCTGAGTGACCCTTTTTTGCCCACTGTAGCTGTGAGGGGGCCAAGCGGAGTATCCATAATACCGGCAACACTATCGATACCGTGATTTCTTGGGTCGATTATGTTATAGCCGATATAGCTTTCGATATGACCCGCAAGTCTTGCTCTTCTGACTTCTTTGTCTTTTGGATTAGTTAATACAATCGACTTTAGTTTGGTCATTCTTTCCTGGAGCTGGTTCATCTGATCAAATTCGAACTCGGTTAGCGAAACATTGCTTCCAGTCAGGCCGCAAAGGGCAAGTGAAAGTCCCTTCATTGGGCCAGGTCTACCAGTAGTGAAGACGTAATTTTTGGTAGCAATAAATTCACAGCTTTCAATTCTTTTAAAAAGAGTTTTAGTTGAAATGCCTTCCACAAGGTGCTCTACTTCAAATGGGATAATTCCACTGAAATAGCCTCTAATTAATTCACCATCAGTGTCACAATCATGAAATCCAGGTATTTCTGAATCAAGCAAAAACTGATCACCTTCTTGCATGATGCGTTGGAAAGTGGCCTGAATATCTTCGATGTCACAATCCCAAATTTTCACAGAAATTGACGAACCCGCAATTTCGATTTCATTCAGCGACATGGTGAACCTCCAATTATAAATGTGTGGTTATTCTAATTCACTTGAAGCTTCATTTCAAGAAAGGTTTTTTCTAAAAATTGTACCATTGTTTTTACTTTTAACTTTAGCTGTGGTACTCTGCCTGAAAACGAATTTGTCGGAGTTGCATGTGCCAAGACCTCTTTCAAGATCATTTATAATTTTTCTTTTTGTTTTGTTTCTTGCTCCAGCCTTTTCTCAAAGCCCTGGAACAGTAGGGGATCCTCTTGTTTCAAAGAGCTATATCGATCATTTTTTCAAATTCAGATCGGTTGTGTTACCTGCGAAATCAAAACTTAACGCCAGTCCGGGAGCATTGATTGTAGTGCGTTCTGGATTAATTAAGCTTGAAGCAGCTAAGGGCAAAGGGCTTGTAGATTTAACAGCTGGAAAAGAGATTAAAAATGGCGAAATTATTCCTCTGAATCATTTGGTTATAATTCCTGATTCTGCTGGCTATACATTGCATGCTGAAAAACTGTCTCTTTTACTTGCTTCATGCCTGGAAGAAGAAAAACCTTAAATAATGAGCTTTTCAAGAAGAATTACAGGAATCTGGCTTGTAATATTACCCCTCTTATTGCCGGGGCTTTTGGTTGCCTCATGGCGGTGTTTTTTCCGACACGTTGCTGAGCAAAAAAATACCTTTGTAGAAACCGTCATAGACTTTGAAGAGCTTCGACAGCTTTCCAGAGAAGAGGGGTGGACATTAGATGAACTATTTTCCGAAGTTAAAAAAAGCGGAGCTAGTTCGGTAGCTATTTCTGAAGACACACTTACTTCATTAGAGTCTGAAGGCAGAATAACGGTTTTAAGCTTTCAGGAAATCCAAAAGCTTTCGATGGAAGAGGATCTTAAAGCAGTTATTCCTAATGGGATGGCGACAATGGGGGCTTTGTGGATTCATTCGCAGGATTCTTCTATTTTAGATAGGATCGAACAACAGCTTTCATGGAAATTAGCTGCTAAACATCTTTTCAGAATTCATCGAAACTTTTTGCTTATAAATAAATCCAGTGACGATTTTAAAAGTCGCGTTGGGCTTGGCTTTTCTGAACCTTATTTTGAGAAAGCAAGGGCACATGGGTTGGGTATTGTTGTAAGAGTATTTAATTATCCAGGCCTGACAGCGTCGTCTGCTGAAAGAATCGTAAATAGTCTTCCGGCACCAGCAAGTATTTCTGCTCTTCTTTTTGCTGAAGAGGAAATGCTTGGAAATAGAGGCGATTTAAAAGGGATTATTGAGCTGTTCCGAAATAGATCCTATCGCATCGGTTGGATCGAGTTTAATACCCAGGAGGGCATTGGAAGCTATCTTAAAGGGCTGAGTTCTTCCCGACCCTTTGTAAGAGTTCATAGTATTAGCAGGAAGGAATTAGACCAGATTTACAATGTAAAGCGAGCTGTTGCCAGATGGACTCGCGCCGTGAGAGATAGAAGCATGAAAATGCTCTATATTCGATGCTTTTTTCAAGATGAGAAGAGGTTTATTGCAGACCTTGTCAGATATAATTTAGATTATCTTAAAAAGACTACAGACGAACTGCGCCGTTGGAACTATTCTATAGCAGAAAGCGAATCTCAGAGGCTATTTGAACCCAGACATATTATGGGTAAAATGAGTTTCCCTGAAAAGCTGGCAATGGGCATAGCTCTAATGCTTGGTTTGCCATGGCTAATAATGTTGGCTTTTCAAATTAGAAGTTCTGACAGGTATTTTATTGGGACAGCATTTGGGACCATTTTTATGTTTTTGGTGGTTCCTGAAAATCTTTTTGTATCAATAACGGGTTTGGTCGGAGCTATTACCTATGCGAGTATTGGTGTTATCTCCGCGGTAAGCTTTCTTGATGAGAAGAAGAGCTTTGGACTTAGAGAATATGTTGTATTTTTTGCGCGACTTGTGTTTCCAGCCATTTTGGGAGGAATACTAATTGCAGGAATTTATTCTGAAGTAGAATTTCTCCTTAAATATAAGCAGTTCAGGGGAATTAAACTTGCTTTCCTTTTGCCTTTACTTATTTCTGGGCTTTGGGCTATTAGAAGATTTGGAAAAGGCTTTTTAAGATTTTTCTCTAAGCCTTTGAATCCAATTAGCTCATTGATTGCCATAACCATGCTTGGTGGAATAGCAATTTATATCCTACGCTCTGGAAACGTAACTTTTATAAAGCCATCTGCGATTGAGGACCAATTCAGAACCTTTTTGGAAGATACATTGATTGCAAGACCCAGAAACAAGGAGTTTTTGATTGGTTACCCGGCTTGCTTTCTGATTATATTTTTCTACTTCAGGCGTTTGTATTCAATCATTCCAGTTCTCATTGTATTCCTGCAAATGGGGATGGTTTCAGTAGTGAATACCTTTTGCCACTTTCACAGTCCGCTTTTCCTAACTTTATTGAGGGTTTTTAATGGTTTGTGGACCGGGATTGCGGTAGGAATTATTGTTTTGGCACTTTTTAGGATTTCCCGCTTAATCTATTATCTTGGTGTGGAAAAAGGTAACTCAGTGATGCTTGTGGGCTATTTTGGCTTTGGTAATCTTGGTGATGAGCTTCTTCATTCCATTTTTTCCAGGAGAATATTAGAAGTTTTCCCCAAAATGAAGATTGCGGTTTTAAATCAGGGGCAAAGACAATCGAATGATTGCGAACAAGTTGAATTTGTTTCCAGAAAAGATCCTTTTGGAGTGCTTGAAGAGGTTTTTAAGGCTAAGTCTATTATTATTCCTGGCGGCGGAGTGCTGCAGTCTAAAACAAGCTTAAAAAGTCTTGTTTACTATTTATCGCTGATAACAGTTGGTAGATTAGCTGGCGCAAAGATTTTGCTTCCTTCACAGGGGATGGGACCCTGGGGAGATTTATTGCTGGAAAAAAATCAATGGTTGAAAAGATGGCTTTTAAAAGAGCTAAAATCAGCAGAGATATTGACTGTCAGAGATTCAGAGTCACTTAGGCAGTTGGAAGCAATATCTGAAAATTTGGCAGAAAATATTGCTGTTGCTTCTGACCTTGTGTTTTTAAACAATGAATCTGTTCAGACAAAAGTTAAAGACGAAATTGAAAGCTTAAGGGTGGCTGCAATTCTTAGAGGTGACACTGAAGAATCGCCTTTTATTGCCAAATCATTGGTAGAAATGAGTGAAGAAATTGAAAACCTTGATTTGCATCCGATTGCTTTTCAGACCTCTGAAGATGTTAAATCGTGGGATAATAGCGGGTTCGACGGTGAAGTGGAAGTCGTAAACTCTGGTAATTGTCTGAGCAGGTTAAAAGACTTTGACTTAATTATTTCTGGGCGATTACACGGATGTATTTTAGCCGAAAGTTTGTTTATTCCATGGATTGGAATTGATTACGATCCTAAGGTTGATGGGTTTGCAAAAGAAGCAAAGTGGAAATACTGCTTTAAACCAGAGAAATTTGATCGGCAATTCCTGGAAAAAAAGATCGAAGAGATCGCTTTGAAAAGAGAAAAACTTTTGGAATTACTTGCCAGAGAAAGAAAATACTTCTTTGGAAAGGCTGAAGAATCATTAGATCAGGTTATTAGAAGTATTCAATAATTGATTGATTTTATAAATTATTTGAGACAAAAAAAACTCCCCAATCAGTCTAGCTGATGGGGAGTTTTTAGTATTAAACTAGTATCTGTAGTGGTTTGGTTTATAAGGACCTTCTACTGGAACTCCAATATAGTCTGCTTGGTCTTTTGAAAGCTTGGTAAGTTTAACACCGATTTTTTCAAGGTGAAGTCTTGCAACTTCTTCGTCAAGTTGTTTTGAAAGAGTGTAAACGCCAACTTTGCGATCACTTGTCCAGAGATCAAGCTGAGCAAGAGTCTGGTTTGTGAAAGAGTTGCTCATTACAAAGCTAGGATGACCAGTTGCACAACCAAGATTTACTAATCTGCCTTCTGCAAGAACGTAAATTTCATGTCCATCTTCATATGTGTATTTATCAACCTGAGGTTTGATATTGAGCTTTTTGATTCCAGGTGTTTTTTCAATTTTTGCCATCTGAATTTCATTGTCAAAATGTCCAATGTTACACACGATAGCCTGATCTTTCATTTTCAGGCAGTGCTCAGCTGTGATAATGTCTTTGTTACCTGTAGTTGTAACGTAGATGTCTGCTTTTCCAAGACTATCTTCAACTGTTGTAACTTCAAAACCTTCCATTGCAGCCTGGAGGGCGCAGATTGGATCGATTTCAGTTACGATTACGCGAGCACCAAAGTTGCGAAGGCTCTGGGCGCAGCCTTTTCCAACATCGCCATAACCACATACAACAGCAACTTTACCAGCTACCATTACATCAGTGGCTCTTTTGATACCATCAGCAAGACTTTCGCGACATCCGTAAAGGTTGTCAAATTTTGATTTAGTTACTGAGTCATTTACATTGATGGCTGGGAAAAGAAGAGTATTGTTTTCCATCATCTTATAAAGTCTGTGAACGCCAGTAGTTGTTTCTTCACTAACGCCTTTAATTTTCTTTGCAACGTTTGTCCATTTTTGAGGTTCAGATTTTAGAGTTTCTTTAAGAATTGAAAGAAGTTCCATTTCATCTTCGCCTTCTACTGTTCTATCAAGAACAGAAGCGTCTTTTTCTGCATCAACGCCGATGTGAATCATCATAGTTGCATCGCCGCCGTCATCTACGATCAAATCCGGACCCTGTCCATCAGGCCAGATTAACGCTTCTCTAGTGCACCACCAATATTCTTTAAGTGTTTCGCCTTTCCATGCAAAAACTGGGATTCCACGTTTTGCAATTGCAGCAGCAGCGCTATCTTGAGTTGAGAAAATATTGCAGCTTGCCCATCTTACATCAGCGCCTAAATCGGCTAAAGTTTCGATGAGAACAGCAGTCTGAACCGTCATGTGAAGAGAACCCATGATTCTGGCACCTTTGAGAGGCTGTTTTTCAGCATACTTTGCACGAACTGACATTAAGCCAGGCATTTCGTGTTCAGCTATTTCAATTTCTTTTCTTCCAAGCTGCCAAAGATCAATATCTTTTACTTTATAAGGCAATCTATCTGTAGTCGTCATGGTTTCTTTCTCCATTGCTGTTTGGTTCATTAAATTTCTCCTTAAAACAAAATCCTAACTTAATTAAGAATTTTCAAAATCAGGCTGTTATTATCGCATTAGATAGGCTAAAAGTCAAATTGGGCAATGTACCGTATAAACGCTCAATCACTAGTTTTAAAAGTTATAAAAAAAACAGAGCAATACTCAAAAAAACGCGTAAGATCATCAGGACAAAACCTTAAGAGCATGATAGGCTTATGGTTATCTAATAAAAGGAACTCACCCGCAATGAAAATAATGAATAGCTCGCAAGTAAAAATAGCCTTGGAATTTACCAGTAAAAACTGCAGGGCCCTTGAGTATAAAAGGATGCAAAAACTTGTTGGTCAGGCAGATTCAATTTCATTGGTTGAAGAGCTTTCAAGATTTCAGAATTCTGATGGCGGGTTTGGAAAAGGCATAGAACCTGATTTTTGGCTTCCAGAGTCATCGCCAATGGCTACAACTGTTGCTTTCCAAATTATGGATGAAATTAGGTGGGAGAACTGCTACGAATTGTATGAAAAGGGATTGGCCTACTTTGAGCATTCCTATGACAAAAATGCTCAAAGATGGTGGGCGGTTCCTGGAGAGGTTAATGATTTTCCTCATGCTCCATGGTGGCACTTTGACGAAAATATTGGCAGGACTGTAATTGATAATTCTTTGGGAAACCCAGGTGCAGAAATTGTTGCTTATTTAATCCGGCACTACTCTTTTGTTAAGAATATTGATCTTGGCTCAATTGTTGATAGCCTTATCAGTAATCTTGAATCATCTGACTCCGAATCTGAGCATGAAATTTACTGTTATCTTAAACTATTTGAGCAGTTGGATATTGTTGGAAAACAAAAACTTTTTCCTTGTCTTGAAAGCTCTGTCAGAAAACTTATGGTAACAGATTCCAGTAAATGGAATGGATATGTACCAATGCCAACAGATTTTATTCAAAGTCCTGATTCTGATCTTTTCAAGCTATTTGAAGTCCAAACAGAAGCGGCATTAGATTTTATAGTGGATAGTTTTTCTGAAACTAAGCTCTGGGAACCGGCATGGACCTGGGGGCAGTTTAATTCTGAGTGGGAAATTGCTAAAAAGCATTGGATCGGTGTTCTCGCAGTTAAAAATATGAGAATTCTCAAAAACTTTGGAAGGCTTGAGCTTGGAATTAGCAAGTAAACCAGGTTCAGGGTATTTATCTGAAATTTGGTAAAGCCCTGTTAGTGTTAAAGACTATTTCCTCTTGCAAATTCCATTTTTCAACAGCGGTCTTAAGTCTGTAATATCTCTTGGAAAAATACCAATCCTGATCATTTACTACTTTAAAGATCAGAATTTGCTGGAAAGCTTTCAGAAGAGAGACAAAAGCTTTTCGATCTTCTGATGGGTATTTATCAATTTTTTTCAAAACCATATCAAAGGTTTTAAACTTATCTTTGTCAAACTCTGCACCAACTACTTTAAGTATGCTTTTATTATGTTTGTCGATTTTTGCTGCACAGGTCAGATCAGATCTATTTTCGTTGAGGATAAAATAGTATTTTTTTATTAATCGAAGGTGGTTATAAACGGGCATTTTTACCGTTGCCTGGAAAATAATAGTCTTGGTTATCATTCGACTAATTTTGCTGCCAAGATATGCGCCAACAACAGAACCAACTCCTGGGCATATTGCGCTTCCAACTGTAGCGCCAAGGGAAGCTCCATAAAGGCTCACTACGCTGGTGGCAGAGCTTTTTAAGATTGACATTGCCAGAAAGGTAAATACTGAACCGTCTTTTAACGAATTTTTAACTAATTTTGTGACTTCTTCGTTTTGGCTGGCTGAGTGAATAATTTCTGCTCCCGCAGTTGATAGAGCTACTGTTGAAAAATGTAACAAAGTGTCTGAAATTGCTTCGCTTATTAAACCAACATCCAGCCCTTGTAAAAACTCCTTAAGGAGTTCTGCTGCCGGACTTAGTGCAGCTGTTGCTGCCAGATTAGGCACTGATTTTGCAAGCTCATAAACCAGCTGATCCATGGAAACTACGATTGCGCCATTGAAGGAAAAGGTCAGATGGCGTCTCTTTTTAGAAATATTTTCTACCGTAAGGTCTAATGAAACAACATCTTCGCAACTTATCTGGTAGAAGGGACTTTTTAATCTTTCAGGCAGTTTCCCGCCAAACATGCCTGTTCCATGAAAGCTGATGAAATACCTGCGTATTTTCTGATCATAAAAATGGCTATCGACTTTTAAATTGAGGGTTTTGGTTTTATCTAACTTATCGAAAAGGCATAGACAAACCTTATCGAGGCTTTCTGCGACTTTGATAAGAGCTTTGCTTGTTTTTTGAGAAAAGGTTGTTCTGACTTTGTCTGCATTCTCTGAAGAACTGCTGAAAAGCCCTGCAGAAGCTACCGTAGAAAACAGGAGCGCAAACAAAATCGAAATAGCAATTGCTTTCGATTTTATGAACCCATGTCTAAAAATATTTTTCATTTGCTTACTCATTGTTTTTGATTGTACACAAAATTTTTCAAAATCGGAAGGGATTCAATTAATTGACTTTTACCATAAGAACGGTAGATTCTTACCAAAAATTATTGTTTTTAGTTTATACTAACTTTACCAGAATATAGTGGCGAGAGAGAATATGGATAGTCAGATCACTAATGCAATGCCGGAGCATCTTGAGCTGAATGAGTGGATTCAGCTATGTCTGGACTCTGAAAACGAGGTTCTTAGGCAAATTGCATTGGAAGAATTGTCTGCAACCGGTATTCCTCCTTATCTAAATCAAAAACTGAGAGAAATGTCTGGTCGAGACCCTTCTTCAGTATGTAGGCAGTTGGCCGGATGGGTTTGCGGGCTTGACGAAGCCAGAGCAACCTTAAGAAGCCAGATTCGAAAACTTGAGCTAAGTCCTGCAAACATTCAAATGTTATTAGATGGGGCAGAACCCGCTACTGCTTCGGCTTTAACTCAATTTTTGAGAAAGTCACCTTCCGAGGAAACTTTGGCTACATGGCGTTCTCATTTATTAAGTGAGAGCAATTCCCGCATTTTACAGATTGGTTTAACCATTTTAGGAAAGTTTGGACAAGAGTCTGATTTTGAGCTGGCAGAAAAATTTCTTTTGCATTCTGATCAAGAGGTTGTTTGTGCCGCGCTTGGTTTATTGCAGCAACAGAATGTTGAAGCATTTAAGAGAAACCTCAGAGCTGGATTGACTTCTAAATCGTTTAAAATTCAATTGCATGCGGTTCATTTACTTCGGATTATTGATGTTGACGAAGCAATAAAATATATTTGTGCTTTTTTATCGCACAAGAACCCTTTGATTCGGCAAAGAGCTCTAAGAGAGCTTGTCTTAGTGCCTTTTGATAAAATTTCTCACATTTTAATTCAATACCTCAGTGCGGAAACCAACCCCTTATTGCTTATAAAAGCAGGGTTTTTGGTTGCTTTTAATCCTGTCCCTGATTTTCCATTAAAACTTTATGACATTTTAAATCTTGCCAGAGACAGCAAAAAACACATTTTGCAGCTAATTCTAAAACAAAATATTGAAGCTGTAACTTCTGCTGGAATCATCAAAATGACCAGAGATGAGTATCTGGCTTACTTGCAGCAAAAATTAAACGTTCGACGATCCGAAATGACCATCAGATGCGCAGCAAAAGATTTGGCCAGCACTGATGAATCTATAAGATCGGTTGCAGTAGAGAAGCTTGTTCCTTTTGTTGGTTTTCAATCGGTTAGAACTGCCCTGGAAAATCATCTTAAAACTGAAAAATCTGAAGAAATAGTTAGCGCACTCGAAGTTGCCTTAGGCATTTCCACAGAGAAAACAGAAAATAATTCCAAAACTTTTAATATTAAAGACGCTGACTCTATTGACCTGTTCTTAAAATGTTCAGTGAAGGAGCAAAAATCCTTTATTAAAAATATTAAGAGTTTTGAACAATTCACAGAAGGAAAGATCTTTCTCCTTGAAATTCTGCAATCTGAAGCAAAAAAGCCGGTTATGCTTGAGGTTTTAAGATGCTTTTCCAGCTATGGCACCCGTTTAGATACGCATTTTGTCCTAAAATTTCTTGAGTCTAACGATCCATCTATTGCTGCTGCAACCATTAAAGCCATTGGAAACTTTGATCTAGATGCCATTTTGCCTAAACTCAATCTGCTTTTGGCCAATGATGATCCCCGGGTTAAGTCATCGGCTCTGGAAGTCTATGTTCAAGCAGATAAGGAAGGAGCTGTCCAGTATCTGTCTTCAATGCTTAAATCGACTTCCTTAGCAAATAGAAGACTTGGTTTGTCTTTGCTCCCGCAGCTTGATTATCCTTCTGCGGAGCCATTACTTTGGAATTTGTTAAAATATGAAGCGAATGGCGAATTAAAGCAGCAAGCTGGATATATGGTAGCGGCAAACCCTACATATGAAGGCGTTAAGAGGCTTTTTAATATTTCTCATAAAAAAGATGCTTCTATAAAGCCGGGGTATGAAGAAATTTGGAGCGTGGCAAAACTTTCAGCTGAATCAGTCTTTGATATGAGCGCGGAAGAAATTGAAAAAGATTTGATTAATCATCATTTAGCTTTACAGGAAGCGCCCAAAGAAGACAAATCCGCCTATTCATTCAGCAGTGTTGTTGGAGAGTCTGGTTTGCCAGCCGCAACTACAGAGGATGCCGACGAGCCTGAGTTCACAGAAAAGCTCTACATGAATTTCGTGGAAAATAAGTCGCTATGGTTTGGTGCTGTTTTAATCATTTTTCCTTTGATATACATGGTTGTTTTTCAATCCTCAGAAAGACCAGGGAAAAGCACTGCAAGAGGTCGCCTTGGCAACGTTTCTGCGGCCAAATTTTATAAGAATTCCAAGACAGAGTCGGTCAAAACTCAGGTCGGAGGGGCTGATTGGAAGGGTACTCTCAAGTCTGGTGCTCGTGAGCTGCTCTCAGGTTCAGCTTATTCTGCAGCTATTAGATCAGGATTTCAAGAGTGCGAAGACATTAGAGAAGATTATGATCAGAATCTTCGACAATATTATATGGATTTGGCTAATAATCCAAATGAGCCAGAGGAAGCCAGACAGCTTGCTGAGGCCAATTTGAACCCATATTTTGCAAAAGGAATGCGAGCGTGGGAGGAAAAAAGTATTTCGGAAGCAGAGCTGAATTTTGAAAAGGCTATTGATGATCCAGCTTTAAACACGGTTGGAAAATGTTTTGTTCTACAAAAACTTGCAGAAATGGCAGAAAACAAAAAGGACAAAGTTAAGTGGATTAAATGGCAGGATCGCTTGATGAAAGAACTAAAGAAAATGCCCGGATACGAAAATATTAGTGGCTTCGATAATTTTGCCAAAACCTATGGCAAGTTGATGGAAGTCGGGCAATATGTATCTCACGGCGGTGATAAAGAGGGAATTGTAAGCTATTTAAAAGAACGTGGAGAAAGTGAATTCTCTGCAAGGCAGAGTATCGAATCTCTAAAAAAGATGGATAATATCTTTGATCAGAAAAAGTAAGACTTTGTTTTTCTAATCGAAGCCGAAAATTTTTATTATATCCATACAACGTTTTGCCTATGTTTTTCGTATTTCTATTAGAAGGAAAATCGCGCGCTGTATTGTGTACTTAGAATTTGGATTTTATGTTCCTATGTTTTATAATTAGTAAAGCTTTATAGAGCAGGACTGGAGAGTAATTTTGAAAAATAGAAATCGCAGGAAGAGTGGCTCGGCTTATCTAATGGCCCTTGGGGTCCTTGCTGTATTAGTTGTCATAGGCCTGGCATTGTCTCAAATGACGACTTCCGGTCGTTGGAGCACAATTTTCTCAAGTAATGAAAAACGTGCAGAGGAATGTGCAGAGTCTGCCGCTAACCTGACTTTCAAAGTTGTAAAAGACAACATGAATGATTATAGCGCTTTCTGGAAACTCTTCAAAAGTCCGGATAAGCTTTTGAAAAGCTGGTTCATGTATTTTAGATTGCCTGCACCGGTTGCAGGCGCTTACGTTGATCCGATAAGTTTTGAAAACGCCAAAGAGAATGGTGTGGATGTTCAGCTTGATCTTTTTAACAGCACAATTTTTAAACCCCTTTATGAAAAAGGGATTGTTTATATGTATGACACCATTTCTCCAGATCCGGAGGCTCCTCTTGCACCTCTAAAAGGCATGTTTGAAGCTCTGGGAGGTCGAGTAAGAATTACCTGCACAGCAAGAATAAAAAATGCTTTTGCTATTCTTGCTGATAACCCCGATTACGTGGTCGGTGGTGTTGAAGTGCCGCTTAGAAAGGTTACAGGTTTTCTTGGAAATCTTTACGACAAAATTAAAATTGGTGCTGCAGATGTAATTTCAGGAGACGATGACACGTCAGATCCGACCGGAGAGCAAGATTCCAGTTCTGCGGGTTTCCCAAATGTTGATATTGCAAAAATGCTTCCCAATGATCCATTATTAGAGGCTCCTGATATAAGTAAAATGACAATTACTGTGCAGGGAGTTCCCGTGCCGGTTGGAGCAATTCTGCAAGTTCCGTTGGACAAAATTTTCAAAAAAATTCAAACCCAGTTAGGGCTTACTCCTCAGAAAATTGCCAAAAAGGTTTTTGGTAGTGCGCTTCAGTTTGAAATAGACTTTGAGGGCATCAATAAAAGAATTGAAGAAGCTATTCAAAATTGTTTGCCCAAGTTTTTACAGGCATTTGCCGGAAACGCTTCATTCGATGTCACCGTAGAAAAGCAAGGCTTTTTTGAGGTTGTCACGGAAGTTGAATACACGCCGCAATATCCAAATGGGCCAACTATCAAAAAGAAACTTATTATGCATCGTGAGTTCCGTGTTGCTGATATACAGCCTATTGCATCTGATTACACGTTCTTTGTCGCTAACTCCAAGTTGCTTTATGAGAAATCATTAGAAAATTTTGATAATTGGCCTGGAAATGATCAGATAAAATGGAATGAAGGGATGGGAACGATCGTAATTCACAACATGCCTTCAATAAAAGAAATTTGGGATTCAATTAAGAACATATTTTCCCTTGATATAAAAGAATTGGCCCGGGATTTAAAGCTTCCAGGTCTGGTGAGGGTGAATGGAACCAAAGAAATGTTGCTCAAACTAACCATGTTTGAGAAGTTTCCGGTTGGTGCGGATGCGTTGGATGTATTTAAGAAAATGGAGATTGTTGCACTTCTTACTCCACATAAAGATGGGAAAACTGCTTGTGCTGGCGATCACCCATCTGGTGGCGATAGGCATAATATTATACCGGGGCTGAAAAGTGTTTTATACAATTTCTGGGACAAGGGTAAGCCTTTTGATTGGGGTTACTTTGGTGGCGGAGAGCCAGGAGCAATAGGAACTTACTGGTTACCAATTCCTCCAATGTTTGCTCGAACTCTGTTATTTGGTAATTTTCATCTTGAATTTCCTCTTTCGATGAGGGTTGAAGGGTATCTTAAGAAGGTTTATACCCATATTCGTTTACTTCTTGTTAAAATTTACATTCCACCGATCCCAATTATTGGTTTCCTTGGTATGGATATTCCGATTCCATGGTTTTGGGCTAAGGCTCATAAGGAACCATATGGCTTTTGCCAGTGGCCACCATACAAAAACGATGATGAGGGAAAGACGGCCTGGGATCCGACTAAAAGAGGAAATCTGCCTGCTAATGTTTATTCACCAACACAGTATCTAAAAAAAGCCAGTTACTTCTATGCCACCTCATCTGATTTCACAAAAGATATAGATAATCGAAGCATAATGTATAACGGTAAAAAGACTTTTATTTGTGATGGAATTAGTTTTGTAAATGACAATCTTTGGCTGGACAAGCCTTTGCACGTTATGGGTAGAGGAATTATTGTAGCGGCTGCAAACGTTCATTTAAGCGCAGATATAACCAGAGAAAACCAGGATGCAAATGGTAATAATACTTTATTTTCAATAGTTGCCAGAAATGGGGCAATTGTAAATCACTATGGAAAACACAATGTTTACGCTTGCTTATTTGGTGATAAGGGCATCATGAATCCTATTGGAGCAAAGCTGACTGTTCATGGCAATCTTGTTGTGAATAGATTCAAGCGAAAAGATTGTCAGGGCGACCTGGACGTGTATTATGAATCTAATCATTGCAGAAGCTCTTTGCTTTCAATGATCAGACCAGTAGCCAAATGGGACCCGACAAGGTATTATGTGACCTTAAGCGCCCAGACTGCGCTATTTCAATTTGTTAAACAATAAACAGAGTAGGGAAGTTATTTAGATGAACCGCACAAACAGAGCTGTAACACTTGTAGAAATTTCATTAGCCCTGACCATTCTGATAATTGCTATTGTTCCACTTATGCGTCTGTCTTCCGGGGATGCCGTGACCGCGATTGAAACTGAAAAAATTCAAATTGCAGAAAGAATCCTGGAAAGTATTAAAAGCGAATTGATGGCAATGCCATTTAAACGTTTTTATGAACGAAGCGAAGCTGAGGGCGAGGATAAAGAAATTGCTGGCCCCTTTGAATTGTCTGATGGCTTCTATCCAATAAGCTTGGGAAAGGTTCTTGAAATTCAGAAAAAATATAAGGATTTCAAAGTTGAAGGAACCTGGAGCTATCTTAAAAAAGGTGAAAAAATAGATAAAACGATGGTTCAGGCCGATATTATATGTTCTTTCAGTAGAGCAAAGGTTTCTGATATCAAAAGAAACAAATCTTTTTTGATTGTTAAACCATGATTTTTCAGGAGGGACGGAAAATGAGAAAAAGAGGTGTAACACTGGTTGAAATGATGGTGGGAACTTTTATCCTTTCCATGATTTCCGTTCCGCTTTATTACATTTTAAAGGAAGCTGGGCAAAAAAGATCTCTGGTTGCCTGCAAAGACTTTGTTAAACAGGAATCTACTAAAGTTCTAAAAATCCTGGAAAATGATCTTAGCCAGGCCAGAAGACAGAGTTTTAAGCAAACCAGCGACGATGTGTATGAGATAAAGGTTCGTAAAGAAGGTGACGATAAAGACGTTTCCTTGCGTTATGTTTTTATTCCACCTGATTTGAAACGCCAGTTTGATGGCAAAGAATGGGTTATCAGTAAAAATATTGATGAATTCCATGTAACAACAACTCCAGACACACCGGGCCGGCTTGTAGTCAGTTTAAAAACAAGTGCAAGTTTTGAAGGTATTAAAGCCGATGAGGCTCCTTCTTTGTCCCAGGAAAAAATGATTGTAATGCGTGAAGACGCAGCTTATGAAAGAGATAAACATTGGCGGGACGTCGGTGATGTGAACAAGTTTTTCGCTTCTCAAGGTAGTTTAATGGGCGGAATAAAGTCTGATGCGAAAAAGTTGGTTAAAGATTTTACAGGTGAGTTTACTGCTGCTGGAAAAGATATTGCAGCTATGACCGTTGGAGAATTACAAAAAATTAAAGACGACCTCTTTGGTGGCCTGAAAGACGTTGAATCTAGTATAAAAGGTCTGGATGACGACATCTTGGATCTGGATGCTAAAGCTCTTTATGATACAAACTGTACTGGCAGTCTTTCCGATTCCAAAAAAGAAAAAGCAAAGAAAGTTAAAAATGCTTTGGCTGCAATGGATACTAAAGACAAAATGGATTGGAACAAGATTAAGGAAATCGGCGGTGGCAGTAGTTTTTTCTCATCTGGAATGAAAACAGATGCGATTAAAGAAATGTATAACGCAAAAATGGAACTCTTTAATTCTGGCCAGGAAATAGTTAAACAGATTGACAGTTTTTCCCAGATGGCTGGAGAAAAAGGTTTGAAGATTGATACTTCTTCGATAAACCGCAGTAAATGGGGAGCATGACCAAAAAACAGTTTTGATTTTTTAAAGCGACAATCTTAGGGTTGTCGCTTTTTGCTTTTTCCCTGCTTGAAATCATTGATCAATTTTGCGCTTCTGTTTAATTGATTACAAATTCTCCCCCCAATTCTGTTATAATTACCCAATTCACAGAACTTTCCACAAGGAGTCACACAAAATGGTATCAATTGGAGTTTATAACAAGTTAAAGGTAACCAGTTGTGTTCCTGCTGGAATTTATGTTGATGGCGTGCAGTTTGGCGAACTTATTATTCTCAGAAAAAATGTTATTGGAAGTCCAAAGTCCGGTGATGAAGTTGATGCTTTTCTATTTACCGACACAGAAGGAAATGTAGCTGCATCAATGAAAAGACCTCTTGCCATGCCTGGAGAAGTTGCTTTGCTTGAAGTAAAGGCAACAGTTGCTGGAGGCGCGTTAGTAGATTGGGGAATGTCTGATTTACTTTTTGTACCAGGCAAAGAGCAGCTTCAAAAAATGCTAAAGGGATATTTCTATATTGTTTATGTTCTTTATGATTCTGAGAGTCAATGTGTGATTGGTTCTACCAAACTCGATAAATATCTGACTTTTACGCCTGGAAGGCTTCATTTAAATCAAGAGGTTGAACTTCTTATTTGTGACAAGAGTGAGTTGGGTTACAGAGCAATAATTGATAATAATGGCTTCGGCTTTCTTTATTCTCACGATGTTTTTCAAGAGCTGGAAATTGGTGAGAAGACCCAGGGATACATAAAAAATATCCGTGAAGATGGCAAAGTGGATTTATATTTGCATAAGCCTGGTTATAGCAAGATTACAGATATTAGCGACCAGATTCTTGCAAAAATTAAATCCAAAGGTGGATTTATCGGTATTACTGATAAAAGCCCTGCAGAAGAAATTTATGAAATGTTTGGTGTGAGCAAAAAGAATTATAAGAAAGCTGTTGGTGGTCTTTATAAAAAGGGCCTGATCCTTATTAAAGAAAACGGAATTGCTCTGGTGTAGCAGAAAGTTTTTAAGATTTCTTTTTCATTTTCCTGAAATAGAAATACAAATTTAGTGTAGAAACCCACACCAATACTAATACAATGGTGAGTTTCTGGATTACAGGAATCAGATCGACTCTAACCCGAAGGTAATACATGTAATTGTTTACCTGGACCATTAAAATGCTTATAACTCCAGTCCAGAAGCATAATGCTTCCTTGTTTTCATTAAGTATTATTAACGCGGTCACAATTGTAATGAAGGTGAAAACACTAAAGCCAATAAGCATTTGATCATGAAAACTAGTAAATAATAGTGTGGCAAAAATGGTCCCAACCACCCCGCAAAAACGAACAAGTTTTCTTTTAAAAGTGCTCGTGGGGCAGTAATTGGGAAGCTGATAGAAAAAGCTTGATAATCCGATGCTCAGAAAAACGATACCTGATACAGCAAAAGGCACAGCGGGATTGTAGTTGCCGTTCATTGCTTCTACATTCATGAGTTCACACCAATAGTTATTTTGCCAGCTATAGCCCACAGATTTAAGATTTGCTTGAGAACCGCCTGGATAAAGTGAAGCAGAATAAACAAAGAAAACAAAAAACAAGCATATCCCAATTGTTGGAGAAATTCCTGAAACAACAGTTTTTATGGTGGTTTTGAAGTTACTCATATGGTTAAAAGCTGCCCTAAACTTTGCACAATGAAAATATACAACATATATGTGATTTAATAAATTCGAATCAGAAATGCTGCTGGTAAAAGAAGCGAGCCACACTTAATCGAATAAAGTGTGACTCGCCGGGCTTGTAAAGACTCATTCTTTTACCCGCCAGTATCGGCTATTCTCTCGTGAAAGAAGATTTTCACTGATCATTTCACGTCTTAAATAGCAGTAGTCTTCGTGCCAATTTTTGAGGATTTCATTAACTTCTTTTTCGGAGTATTTTTTATCTTCTTCGAATTCAGTTAAAATCTGCTCAAGAATTATTTTTCTTTTCTTTCTCTGCACCGGGATCTGCTTCAGTCGTCCAAATTCTACAAAGTGGTTTATAACCTTTTTGCGATAAGAATCTTTGCGCCCATCTACGATCTCAGAGTCTTTTTCAGCCATAATCAGATCTTTTAATTTACAGTTCAACCCTTTTGGGGATTCAAAGTAGATTATTGACTGTTGCTCCTTTCTGCTCTCAATTAAACCCGCTTTTAAAAGCTTGTTTGCATGGTGAGAAATAGTAGAAGGTGCAAGTTTTAGTTTTTCGCAAAGAATTTCTGTTGGAACTGGTCCAGCAATAATTTCTCTAATCATTTCAAGTCTCGAAGCATCTCCTAGAGCCTTAAATATTGCTACGGCGTCCATTATTTTTCCTCCTTTTCTGAAATTTTTTCGTGCCAGATTTTTACCAGCTTTTCAAGCTGGTCGATTTTAATGTTTTCCTTCGTGGCATCATCAATTCGACCAAATTTGGTTAGCTTTTCTGCGTGTTCTTGCCATCGGTTTTTTTCTGCTTCCACAAATTCTAACCAAAGCTTTTTAGTTGCATCAATTTTGCTCAAATTTTCATCAATTGAGATTACTTCAGTTTTTTTGTTTTCAAAACACCTTTCCCAATAGACTTTCCACATTGAAGCTAACATTTTGTTCACTCCTGATCGGATACGATCTTCAATTGAAGCCTTTTCTGTCTCCTGTTCAGGAAGAAGAAGCTTGAATATCTCTTGCGCTTTTTTCTTTTTCATAAAATTTCTCCTTTCATTAATATTAATTCGACATATATCGAATTAATATTAATGAAAACATTTTGCTCCTAAAAAAGCAAGCATTATTTCGATATGTATCGAAATAATGCTTGCTGGTTGAGCTAGCTTTTATATTTAAGCGCTGGTTTGAAAGGAGTTTTGAGGGGGATTAGCAGATCGCCCAGAAATTTGAATTTCCCGGGTGGAAACTATTTTAACCCCAGCTTCTCGCATTTCACTTATTGCTGCAGCCACGTCGCCTTTTTTTAATTCGACCCCCTTACAGCCATCTTCGATTAAAAAAGTGCTATAACCTAGTTTTGCAGCGTCAATAGCGGTGTATTTTACACAATAATCCGTCGCCAGCCCCATTATATACAAGTGTTTGACTTCTTTTTTCTGAAGCCAGTCATGTAAGCCAGTGTCGTTGATCTTGTTATTGTCAAAAAAACCACTATAAGAATCAACTGATTTATCTTCACCCTTTTGAAACACCTGTGTAATAAGATTACGTTTCAGATCGTGATGAAACTCTGCCCCGTGAGTTCCTTGAATGCAGTGATTTGGCCATAATACCTGGTCTAAATTATCTAACTTTATTACATCCCCGGGGTTTCTATCTTTGTGGTTTGAGGCAAAGCTGCCATGATCAGCTGGATGCCAGTCCTGAGTCGCAATAACTGTATCAAACTTTGTTGCAAGAAAATTAGCAACCGGAACAACCGAGTCCCCCTCGGATACGGCCAGTGGTCCTCCTGGCATAAAATCATTTTGAAGATCGACAAGTATCAATGCTTTCATAAAATTCCTCCCTCAAATTGGCGCATAGCGCCATAAGTCTCTTATTTATTAAGAATTAAAACCCACGGATTTTTAATATCAGGTTGATTCTTAACTCATTTAGATTGTGCTCAAGTCCAACTGGATATTCGTGAGGGTTAACAAACCTTCGAATCCCATTGTGGAAAGAGCTTAGATTCTCTTTTAAGTGTTCTTTTATTTTTTCTAATGATGGAGCTTTATATACGGATTTGCCTTCTCGTATCACAGGAACCAGCAAATCTTTTAAAATAGCGTTCTCAGGAATAATTTTTCTTCTAGTGGTGTCAAATGGATCAATAACGTAATTTTTATCAGACGACTTGATCAGTTCGTCAACAAGCATGTCGGCAATTGCTTCGCCCTGATGGAAAACCCTTTTAATTTGCAGCTTTCCAGGGATTGTGTTTTTTATGGTTTGTTCTGAGAGCTTTACTTTATGTTTCCACTGATTGGTGGAATCTTTTAAGGCTACAAGTTTGTAAACCCCTCCCAATGCGGGCTGATCATAAGCGGTTGCCAATTTGGTGCCCACTCCCCATAAGGCAATAGTTGCCCCCTGCTGCTTTAAGCTTGTTATAATGCTCTCGTCCAGATCATTGCTGGCGCAAATTACCGCCTTTTCAAAGCCGCCTTCGTCAAGGATTTTACGAGCCTGGATGCTCAAATAGGCAAGGTCACCAGAATCAAGTCTTATTCCAAGCATTTCATGACCGCGCGCTCTAAGTTCTTTTCCAATTTTTACCGCATTTCTAACGCCTTCGATCGTATCGTAAGTGTCGACCAAAAACATGCAGTTATTGGGCATGGCCATTGAATATTCGCGAAAAGATTCTTCCTCAGAATCGAATGACATTACCCAACTGTGCGCGTGAGTTCCTTTAACTGGGATTCCATAAATTTTCCCTGCAAGTACATTGGAAGTGCTTGCGCACCCTCCGATATATGCTGCTCTGCTGGCGGCTAAGGCTCCGTTGATACCCTGTGCCCTTCTAAGGCCAAACTCCAGAACAGGTTCGCCCTTTGCAGCCTGGCAAATACGAGAAGCCTTGGTGGCGATGAGACTTTGAAAGTTTAAAATATTCAAAAGGGGCGTTTCGAGAATCTGGCATTGAATGATTGGCCCTTTAATTCTTAGCATTGGCTCATGTGGAAACAAAATGGTTCCTTCAGGGACCGCATCCACTTCACAAGAGAATTTCATTTCTAATAAATAAGTTAAAAAATCCTTGTCGAAAAGCGGCTTTCCGTCATTGCCAGAGAGGGTTGCTAAATAATCAATATCTGATTGATCAAAATGGAAGTCTTCAAGTAATTCAATAGCCTGAGCTAACCCACAAGCAACGGTATAACCACCTTTGAAAGGGTTTTTCCTGAAAAAAAGGTTAAAAATCCCCTCTTTTTGGTGATGGCCCATTTTCCAGTAACCGTAAGCCATTGTCAACTGGTAAAGATCAGTTAAAAGAGCTAACGAAGGCCTGTAGAGCTGATTTAGTTTAAACATCGAAACATCCTCCCAGCCGAACTACTCTATTAACTATAGACCTAATTTTGAAGCAAGTCAAAAAACGATAAAGCCTTTTTTGACTTCGTAAAAAGCTGATTGAATAAGGGTTGTAAGCGTGTTACAATTTTGCGAATCAAAAATAATTAGGATGAATTAATGTCTCTTCAAGTTCAAAATCTGGCAAAGTCTTTTAGTGTGAGAAATCTGTTTTCTGGAGTCACATTTTCCGTAAATCCAGGAGAAAGAGTTGCACTGACAGGCAGCAACGGTTCTGGTAAAACAACTCTTATGAAAATTATTCTTGGATACGAATCCCCGGATGAAGGTTCTGTGACCAAGCCAAAAGATAGTAGAGTTGGGTATCTCCCACAGGAAATTTTTCTTGAAAATGACTCCGACTGGAAAAGTGAAAAAGAAAACCTGACCTTGTGGGATCTCGCTACTCAAGCATTTTCAATGCTTGATGAACTAAAAGCAAAGATTGAGGATCTAGAAGGACAAATGGCAGATGGAAATACTAGCGCAGCTATTCAAGATGAATACCACATTTGCTTGAATGATTTTGAAAAGTCGGGAGGCTATACCTGGCAAGCTAAAACTACAAGACTTTTAAAAGGTTTTGGATTTCCTGAAGAAAGATTTCATGATCCATTGAAAACATTTTCAGGTGGCTGGCAAATGAGAGCTTACTTCGCACGGCTTTTGCTGAGCGAACCCGATTATCTGCTTCTGGATGAACCTACAAACTATTTAGACATATCCTCAATTTCATTTCTTGAAGACTACCTGGCAGAATATGAAGGTGGAATTCTGGTTGTTTCACATGACAGATATTTTCTGGACGATCTGGCAAACTCTGTGGTGGCAATCACTCCTGAAGGTGCCAGGACTTTTCGTGGAAATTATTCCGAGTTCTTACAGGCACATGAAGTCTGGGCAAAAGAAGCTGAAGCTCTAAAGGAGCGCCAGGATCGCGAGCGAAAAAGAGTTGAGAAGTTTATTGAACGTTTTCGCTATAAGGCCAGTAAAGCTTCACAAGTGCAAAGCCGACTTAAACAGCTGGAAAAAATTGAAGAAGTCGCTCAAATTAGAGCCTTGCCGAAACTGAGTTTCTCCTTTCCAAAGTGCGAAGATAGTGGCGAAGTAGTTATGAAGGGCGAGAACATAACCAGAAGTTATGGAGATAAAAAGGTTTTAAAGGGAATTGATTTCACATTAAACCGTAAAGACCGCCTGGCAATAATTGGTGAAAATGGTGCTGGTAAAACCACCTTAATGCGTATTCTTGCTGGTGAAGATATGGTTTTTGGTGGAGATTTTGAAATTGGATATCGTGTTCATTTTGGCTATTTTGCTCAGGATGAAGAAATCAGCTTTGAACAGGATGAGTCGGTCTGGGACCGTATCTTGAGAGAATCTCCACTGGAGGCTGTTCCTAATCTTAGAAATCTACTCGGGGCGTTTCTTTTTTCGGGTGATGATGTTGAAAAGAAGGTTAAAGTTCTTTCAGGTGGTGAAAAAAGTCGTCTTGGATTAGCCAGAATGATGCTCAGACCCTGTAATCTGTTACTTTTGGATGAACCAACCAATCATCTTGACATTAACAGTCGCGAGGCACTTTTAAACGCTCTTGATGATTTTCCGGGAACTATCATAATTGTTTCACATGACCGCTTCTTTCTGGATAGCCTGGCAACCAAGGTTCTTGCCTTGGAAAATGGTAATGCAATAACTTATGAAGGCAATTATAGTCAGTATCTCTGGGCGAGAAAGCACAGACTGGCAGATAACCCTGAAATTTTGGAAGAAGCTGGAGAGATTGCAGCACCCATTCCCGACAAAAAACAGCAGGCAAGAGATTTCCATAAGCAGCAGAAAAAGTTAAATAATCGGATACAAAAGGTACGCAAAGAGATTGAAGTTAAAGAACTTGAGATTTCAAAGGCAGAAGATGAAGTTGCAGAGGTTGAGCAGCAGCTCGCCACACCGCCAGAAGGCTGGACGCCTGAAAAAATTGTTGAAGCCTCAAACCTCCATATGAAGCGGAATCAAAGTCTTGAAGGATTGCTTGAGGATTGGGAAAAATTGAATTCTGAGCTCTCTGAAGCTGAGTCTGAGCTTGCGGAGATGAAGGAGAACTAGTATATGGGACATAATGAAAACCAAACACACAGAGGGGTTCTTGAAAAATCCCGGCAAAAAACTGCAAAGCCACCCATGTATAAAGTTTTTTTGTTAAATGATGATTATACAACCATGGAGTTTGTGGTTGAAATGCTGGAAAGCGTTTTTCATAAATCCAAGATGGAATCAACGCAGATTATGCTTCACGTCCACCGTAACGGAAGAGGGTTGGCGGGTGTTTATGTTAAAGATATCGCCGAAACCAAAATCGCTCTGGTTCACCAGGCAGCAAAACAAAACGGCTTCCCAATGAAGTGCGATATGGAGAAAGAATGATTAGCAAAGATCTAGATATAATTTTACATGCAGTAATTGAGGAAGCGAGTCAGAGACGCCACGAATATCTGACCGTCGAGCATCTTCTATATGGAATTTTGCACGACAAGAAAGGTCAGAGAATTCTTAAGGCTTGTCATTGCAACATTGATCAACTCAGGGGCGACCTTGAAAAGTTTTTTGTGGAAAATGTGCCAAGATTGACCGATGACTCAAAAGCAGAACCTTTACCTACAATGGGATTTCAAAGGGTTTTTCAGAGAACAATTTTTCAGGTTCAAGCCTCAGAAAAGAAGGAAGCTGAATCCGGCGATTTGCTGATTTCGATTTTATCAGAGCCTGACTCACATGCAACTTTCTTTTTACAGCAGCAGAATATATCTCAGCTTGATGTAATGAATTATGTCTCCCACGGCATAGAAAAGCTTGATGGAGAAGATGAAGAAGGTTTTACCTCAGAGGAGCCTGACACAGACGGGGAAGAACAAGAGCTGAATGTAAAAGACCCTTTGAAGCAGTTTGCCGAATGTCTGAATGATAAGGCGGCAAGAGGCCAGATAGATCCATTAATTGGAAGAACTAAAGAAGTTGAACGAGCTATCATTATTCTCAATCGCCGTAAAAAGAACAATATTGTTTTTGTCGGTGAACCTGGAGTAGGAAAAACTGCAATTGTAGAAGGGATTGCTCTTCGCATTCATAATGGGGAAGTCCCTGAAACACTTAAAGATGTGCCAATTTATTCTCTAGATATGGGATCGCTCCTGGCAGGAACCAGATATAGAGGGGACTTTGAAGCCAGATTAAAAGCCACAATTAAGAATCTTGAAAAGATTCCGGGAGTGATACTCTTTATTGATGAAATTCATACTATCATTGGAGCCGGAGCAGTCAGTGGTGGTGCCATGGATGCAGCAAATATTCTGAAACCTGCTCTTGGTAGTGGAAAATTTAAGTGTATTGGAACAACCACTTTTGAAGAATTCAAAAGCTTTGATAAAGATAGAGCGTTTTCGAGACGGTTCCAGAAAATTGATCTCTATGAACCAGATGTAAAAGAAACTTATAAAATTTTACAGGGTTTGAAGCCTTCCTATGAAGAATTTCACGCTGTAAAATACTCCAAAAAGGCTTTACGGGGGGCGGCAGAGTTATCCTCCAAGTATATCCAGGAGCAATTTTTGCCAGACAAAGCTATTGATTTACTTGATGAAGCCGCAGCAATTTTAAAGCTTTCACCAGCATTTAAAAAGCGTCAGAAGGTTTTATTGCGTGATATTGAAAAAGCCGTGGCACGAATTGCTAGAATTCCTGAAAAGAGAGTTTCATCAACAGATCTTGAGAAGCTGAAAAACCTTGATTCAGAAATGAAAAAAGTTGTTTACGGTCAGGATAGCGCAATTTCAGCTCTAATTACAGCAATTAAGAGATCAAGAGCCGGATTGGGGGGTGCTAACCGACCAGTTGGATCATTCTTGTTTACCGGACCTACTGGTGTTGGTAAAACTGAAGTTGCAAAACAGTTAGCCGCAAATCTGGGCGTCAATTTTGTGCGTTTTGATATGAGCGAATATATGGAAAAGCATGCGGTGGCAAGGTTTATCGGAGCTCCTCCGGGTTATGTCGGTTATGAACGGGGTGGGGCACTTACTGATGCGATAAGAAAGCAGCCATATTCTGTACTTTTGCTTGATGAAATAGAGAAAGCGCATGAAGATGTTTTCAATATTTTATTACAGGTCATGGATTATGCGACTTTGACTGATAACACCGGCAAAAAGGCGGATTTTAGAAATGTAATTCTCATAATGACCTCTAATGCTGGTGCGCGTGAGATGGCCAAAGGTTCAATTGGCTTTGGCGATGCAAACAAAGACGTTGAGTGGAAAGGCAAACAAGCTATTGAAAAGCTTTTTAGCCCTGAATTCAGAAATAGACTTGATGGAATAATCACTTTTGCATCTTTACCACAGTCCATTATGGTTATGGTGGTAGATAAATTTGTAAGAGAGCTAAACCAGCAACTCAAGGAAAGAGATATTCATATCGAGTTAACAGAGGTGGCTCGCAACTGGCTTGCAGAAAAGGGCTTTGATCCAAAACAAGGCGCAAGGCCGTTAAGCAGACTTATTCAAACTGAGATCAAGGATGCAGTTTCCGAAGAAATCTTATTTGGTAAGCTCAGCCAAGGTGGCAAGATAATCGCCGACAGAGTGGACGACAAATGGAAGTTTGAGTATCACTCAAATAAAGAAGCTTAAGCAGATAAATGATTCATTTACAAAAGCCTGAATTGCAGGATCTTGCTTTTATAGACCTTCTCTGGAGAGACGAACAGACCATGCAGCCCGTTGGAGGTCCTGTTCGGCTCTCAAAGGAGAAGCTAGAGTCATGGTATAAGCGAATGGTGGAGCCAGGAAGCCCTAAAGATCGTTATTATCTGATTTTTGAAAATGACAGGCCCGTAGGTGAGGCAAGTTTCCATCGTTATGATCCAATAACCAAAACAGGGGAGCTTAATATTAAGGTTCTTGCCAGTTGCCGGGGCCGTGGAATTGCCAAAGACGCATTAAAACAGCTTTTAACCTGCTACTTTTACGATTTTAAAGCAGATGCTATATTTGATGCTGTAGCTCCCAAAAATTCGGGTGGCCAAAAATTCCTGGCGGATTTTGGTTTTATGCCACTGAAGAGAGATCACGAAGCTGTAGTTTTCAAACTTTCAAGAGAACAGTTTGAAAGTATAATTGCTCGATAGACATTTATAATAGGGTTTAGGCCTCATTCTCTTCTGCTTCTTCAATTAATAGAGTCGCTTTTTGTGCAGCCTTATTCAAGTTGTGTTGAGCAGGAAGAGAAAGAAAAAGAATGATCCCGATAGAATACAAAATTGTGACCATTGATACAGATAAATTGGCTGGCACAGCACTTGGGTCAGATAGATTGCTTAGCAGAAAAATAATCCCCAAGAGAGTGCATAACACTCCTGATCCCATACTTAACATGCCATATACAGAAAACATTTGCGCAGAAAACTTGAGCTCTTTTGCTGATATACCAGCGTCTTCCGGTGCGAAAAGAACTTTTACCGCCCTGCTGATTTCCCCCGGTCTGTAAACTGACATTAAAATAAACAGAGGAAAAAAAACAGCCATTATAAAAGATGGAATGTTGATTAGATTTTTTATAGGGCCATTAAGTTTGACCATGAGTAAAAATGTAAACACTGAAAAGAACCATGGAATCTTTCTAAACATATAATTTTTCCTCCCTAGATTGAATACATAACCAGGACAATGGTCATGTAATTGGCTATTGGAAACCCTAACAAGATAAGACTTTGGAGTAATTCACCCTGAAGGTTTGATAATTTAATACCCTCGTTGTGTGCAAGTCTGAATCTTAGTGGAAGCAAGATTAATTTTGAAAATCCAACAGCAAGCGCAGAACTTACAAGAGTAAAAGCCATGTTTGGCCCCATACTTTTAGGATCTGAAAGGCTTGCAAAAAGCAAAATCATTCCCGATGTCATGAAGAAAAAGCCAGCAATTACTATCAAAGTTTCCAGTTGCTTAATTGCCTCAAACCTTTCTTCAGCCGAAAACTTTGACTTGTAGCCAGATATAATTGATGAACAGATGCTTTCTTTTGTCAGGGAATACCCACTGGCTGTGATTGACAGGAAAACGGCAACTATAATCAGTCCATATCCAGGGATATGAAGACAGGACATCACAGAAGATTTTCCAATAAAAGCACAGAAAAATACAATTAATGGCGAGAGAAGCAGGATCAGGTTTTTTAATTTCACTGATTTTCTCCTTTAGGAAGATCGTTATTGGTTTCAGACTTGCCAATATAAGTTCTAAGCCGGTCAAATTTTTTAACAGAGGTTGAAACGAAATTTATCTGCACCTGCTCAAAGTTTCCTGTGTTTTTTTCGGGGAGATAGATGCAGGCAATTATTAGCAGACAAAGTGCTGAATTTAAAACAAAAGATCTAAAGCTTGATTCAGGTGTAATTGAGATAGCTTTCACAGGATCTATTTTTTGCTTTAATTCTAATTCAAATTCATTATTTATCCTGGCCAGAGTTTTATCCCAGGAAGGGCTCATTTTAATAGAGACAAGCTCTGGCATATGGTTGGAAACTTTTAGTTCATCCTGGCCGCATGATTTATTTGCAATGTCAGAGGAGCAATTTTCACAAGTCGCAATGTGCTCTTTGTGTTTTTCCGTGGCTTTTCCCAGGGCCAAGGCATTGGTTGCTCTTAGACAGTCCAGATTTTTATCTGAATTGATTAGGTTTTTCATTCCTGTTCTCCAGCTAATTGTCTAAGCTTTTCTATGGTTGAAGCTGTTCGGTAATGAACTGTTCTTATTGAACAGCCGAGAACCTCTGCGGCTTCAGTTACACTCAAATCTCCGTCAAACCTCAAAGCTAACAGGTGCTGCTCCTCTATGCTGAGTGAATAGAAGCTTTGTGAGAATCTGATCGTAGTTTCATCCTTAATGTAGTTCTCTTCAATTGTTGGTGCGGAGTCGTCGTGGGGCTCCAAAAAGTCTGGTAATGAAACATTCTTGTTCTCATGTTTCCTTTTTGAATCCAGGCAAAGGTTAGAGCAGATTCTCATTGCCCATGCCCTAAAGTTATTGCCTGGATTATACTTTTGTCTGTATTTCCAGATTCTGAGAAAAACTTCCTGAACAATATCATCAGCTTCGGTTGGATTGTTCATGATCCTCACTGCATATTTGAAAATACTCTCGGAATGAATTTGGAATAGCTGTTTTAAAGCTTCCAAGTCGCTTCTGGAAAGTTTTTCCATCAACAGGTCATCGTTGTTTTTCTCAGTGGTTTTTTTCATGGCTCTACAATTTAAACGTTTCAAGATTACAAGTGTGCAAAAAAAACTTTTTTTTTATTATTAATTTTTCAACATGTGCCGATGTGGAAAGCGGTGAATTATAGCCGTTTTAAATGATTTTGATGGTTGCAGCATCAGCAGCGGTTCTGCAAACTCTACCATCGAAACATAGAAGGAGCTGGGTATGAAAAAGAATACCGCAATAGTCGCATTGGCAGCCTGGCTGTTCTCTGTGCCTCTCATGGGGCAGGGAGTATATTCAGGAATTGCACAGAATCAGTTGAAGCAGAATGGCTTCAGCTCATCTATGCAAATGGCTGCACAAAGAAGTTACAATCCTTACCAGGATACGGAAGAAGCTACGCAGGTTTACGGTCAGCAGGCATCGTTGCCTCCAATCGCAATTTCTGCTGATTCTTCTGGATCATCTGGCCAGCAGATGACACTCCCCCCAATTACCAGATCGCAATACGATAATGGTTCAGCAGGGTTGTCATCTCAGGTTGCTGCACCAGTTCCGGTGCAAAGACCACGTCGGGCACCTGTTGTTCAAAGCAATGGCGGTCGACGAACTGTTCGAACTGGTGGAAATGAGATTTATTCTCAGGAGCCTTTGGATCTACCGCCAGTAACCACATTACCTGTTCCATCCAGAACAGGCCTACCGCCAATTTCAAATGACACCATGATGACTGTGCCTCTTGAAGAAGCTGTTTCCAGAATTTTAGCCTGTAACTTTAAAGGTTTGACTGGCTTAACTAACACAACTTCTGCTGATACAAGTAAAGCTGGTTCGTTCAAGATGGGTGTTCATTCTAGCTGGTTTACTCTTGATCGTGTTTATGACAGAGTGCTGGCCAGTAACGAGAGTGGGGAAATGTTGGAAATGCCAATTTTCTTCAACTATGCAGTTACTGATGATCTTGAAATTGCTTACGTTATTCCGGTAATGAACTACACCGTCAAATCCAGAATTCTTTGGACCAAAGATATTTCTGAATCTGGGGTTGGAGATTCCACCCTCGCATTCAAATACAAGGTTTTTGATAATCCAAAATATCAGATGCGTGGAGCATTTGGTCTTGGCTTCAAATTCCCAACTGGAAACGATGATAAAGGCCTTGGCACCGGTAAAACAGATTTTGAAATCTATACCGCATTTACCAAAAGCTTTGAAAAAATCGTTGGTCACCTGAATCTTGGTTATGTAATGACCGGTGACCCAAATACACAGTTTTATCCTGATGGACTTGCTGATAAGTTTTACTACAACATTGGTATTGAGTATCCTCATAACCATAACATGACTGTAATGGCAGAACTTAACGGGGAAGAGCAGGGCTCAGAAGGAATGAGGGTAGATGTTACTCCCGGGATCAGATATACACCGACTGAGAACTTTGCTTTTGAAGTCGCAGTGCCTATAGCCGTAACCAATGATCAGCGTTATGGTTATAACTATAGATTGATTCTTGGCCTAACAACTTTCTTTCAATAGCTGAAAGCTGGTTGCTTGGAATTTAAAAAACTTAATCACCGACTATTGCGATAAAAAGAACATCGCCCTTGAGAAAATTTCTCAAGGGCGATGTTTTGCTTTTTTTATAAACTAAATTAGTTCATTTTCTGTCCGCATTCGGGGCAGAATTTTGCATTCGGTGCAAGATCTGCATTACATCCAGGGCATTTTGAAGTTTGCGGAGATCCGCATTCTGGACAAAACTTAGCGCCTTCTTTGATTTCAACTTTGCAGCTCACACATGGAACCATTCCCTGAGCATTTTTCTGTCCACATTCAGGACAGAATTTAGCAGTTTGTTTAATCTGAGCTTGGCACCCACTGCAGGAAATCATTGGTTCTGCTGGTGCTGGTGCTGGAGCGCCTTGTGCTGGTTGCTGATTGAACATGTTGCCCATTCCCATTCCAGCGCCCATGCCTGCACCCATTCCCATGCCAACTCCCATGCCAGCCATGCCATTTTCGTTTCCAGCGGCTGTGTTAAGGGCATTAAGTTTTTCTACCTGAGAATATGCGCTAAGGCCAGCTTGATTGATATTTCCCATGGCATTGATTGCGTGAGCATCAGCCATTTTGTCTGAAATTTTATCAATGCGTTCCTGGGTTTTTTCATCAAAATCAGTGTTTTCAATTCTGAAATCTGACATTTCAAAGCCGAGCTTTTCAAATTCTGGAGCAACCATTTTTGCGAGCTCAGTTGAAAGTTCAACGCGCTTAGAATCAATGTCAGCATAGCTATATCCAGACTCAGCAAGAAGATCAGTCAAAGGAAGAAGAATTCTATCAACAATTACATTTCTTATTGCGCTGATAGGATAAGTGTCTACATTACCTGTGATATTTGTGAAGAACTGTCTTGGCTCAGTGATATGAAATGAGAAGTTACCAAAAGCTCTTAAACCTACAGGAAACTTATAAACAGGGTCAGTATATTTAATTGGGGCCTTGGTTCCCCATTTCTGGTTCATGAATTCAGTAAGGTTTATGAAATATACTCTGGCTTTATGCTCAGAAGTGAAATTCTGCATTACTTTGCTGATAGTTGTCCAGAAGGGGACGTTTGCTGTTTTAAGATCAAACAATCCTGGATAATCGTGTACTGCTTTTACCTGGCCTTCATATACAAAGATTGCAGCCTGTCCTGGATTAATGATAAGTTTGGATGCATTCTTCAGCTCATCCCCGGTGCCACTCCATTTCCATATCAATACATCAGGATCTTGATCTGTCCATTCAATAACTGAGCGAAGCTGGTTTCCAAAAAATCCCATTCTAATTCCTCCCGTGCAATTAATAAAAAACGTGTTATCAAACTAATTTTTACAAGTATAATGGATTTCAGATAACATAGCAAGATAAGGCCTCTTATTATGGCTTTTGATCACATGGAGGAAATCGATGACGATTGATTTAAAGTTGCTAAGTACAATTGAAGATAAGAACGAAGAGGGAGCCATCGCTTTATTGAGTCAGGGAGCTGATCCGAAGCAACATAATGATATTGGGATTACTCCACTTCATCAGGCCGGAAAATTTGGAATGATAAAATTGGTGCCATTATTGATTGCTGCTGGCGCTGATGTTAATTATAAAAATGTTGATGGAGTTACACCACTTATCTGGACTGGTGCAAGAGCTCAACCTGAAACATTTCAAATGCTTATTGATGCTGGGGCAGAAATTCATCCTGCGGATAGAGATGGTTGGACAACTCTTCATTGGGCTGCTTTCAGAGGCTGTGACCCAATTATTAATAAACTTTTCAAACTTGGTGCTGATATCGAAGGCAGGGATAAAGAGGAATGGACTCCATTGCATCTTGCTGCACAGCAGGGACATGCCAGTTCTGTTAAGCTATTGCTTGAACTTGGAGCAAAAAAAGACCCGGTAAATGATTCAGGCCAGACCCCGTTGGATCTGGCCCGCTCATCAAATCGTGAGGAAGTAATTACTCTTCTGTCGAAATAGGTTCAACATCGTCCTGGACTTCAATTAACGGAATACCAGTCAGATCAGAAAAGTTGCCGTCTTGAACCCAAGAATCCAGGTGTTTGGCGCGCATTACAATAAATGGATGTGACATATAAGAGGTTATCAATGCTGTATAGGCTTTATTTATGAAAGACTCGTCCGTTGCATCTTCGTAATTTCTTATTTGTTTTATAAATTCATCTTCGTCCATTTCTTTATATAATCTTGGTGCTCCGGCAGCAAGTTTCATAAAGGTTCTATTCGCAGCATGCTGATTTTGGACACACAATAAACCGGCTCTATCAGAAGATAGTTCCGATTTTCTTTCCCAATCGTAAAGAGCTAATTCAAGCCCTTTGCTGAGAAAGCCTGAAATACCCAATGTTGCAGAGGCAGCAATATCCAGAACCAGTTTAAAATGGCGAGCCATGGTTTTGTATAAAACATGTCCACATTTTATGTGACCCAGCTCATGCCCAAGAACAAAGAAGATCTCTTCATCGCTCATTGTTTCTATTAAACCCGAGGTTAAAACAATAAATGGCTTGGTGTGCCCATATGTGAAGGCGTTAGGCATTGGATTCGTGGTCACATAAAGATCAGGGACCTCCATGTCCAGAATCCTTGTCGCATAGTTAATGTATTCCCTCAAGCGAGGTAACATTTTGCCTTTTACCTGAATGTTGCTTGCCAGGTTAGTTATGCGGAAAAACTGCTCAAAGCCATGTTCCATCAATTTTGTTATCAAATACTCAAATCCTGGTATCGCCTGCAGAGCATTAATTGCCTGCTTATCCCATGGATGCTGAAAATCTTCACGTTTAAGATTTGGAAATGTCTTTAGTTTTCTTTTAAAAGTAGCTTCCTGACTCATTTTATCCTCTCCTTATTATTGGGGGTGGCTAGCTTCCATATTTTTCAATTGTAAGCATGGCGAGTTTCCTAAATTCTTCAGAATAATTTTTTTCATACTCCGACCAGGTGCAAATTGTGGTGGTATCTTCTATACGGTCTATGAAGAGCTTACCGTTTAGATGGTCATTTTCATGTTGGAAGGTTCCCGCGGTTATTCCAGAATACTCCGACTCCACTTTTTCTCCGAAGCGGTCAAAGCCTCTAACTAAAATTCTAGGGCATCTATAGACTTGACCACGTAAATTGGGAACCGATAAGCAGCCCTCAAAATTTATGAAGCGCTCTACGGTCAAAAACTCAATTTCAGGGTTAATCAAAACCGTCAGAGGCAACTCTGGTTTATATGGATACCTGGGATTATTTTTTACTTCAGCAATAAAAATTTGTAGCGGCTCTCCAATTTGTGGAGCTGCAATTCCGGCACCATTTACACTACGCATGGTAGCAATCATGCAATCAATTAAATTTTGAATAAAGTCGGACGAAATCGCGTCTTTATCCACCTTTTTTGAGATTTGCCTCAATAAAGGGTTTCCGATCTCTAAGATTGGTTTAATTAACTGGTTGATCATACATGCTTATAATAGCAGAAAAATTCCGATCTAAGTAGTCGCCTTTTTATGTTTTGTAATTTGCGATACTTCACAATGGCTTTAGTTGAAGGTAGAATGAAGCATGATCAAAAAACGAGTTAAAGAGATTTGTAGAAAATCTTTTGCCAGATCAATTATAAGTCTAATTGCGCTGAATTTTTTTCTACTGATTAACAGTAGCTTTGCTTGCAATCTCGCATTTCATGAATGGAATAAATTGCTAAGCTATCAAACAGAACTTTCTGCACCTTTAGTTATTTTCAATGAATTGGAATTTCTTAAAACTCGATATAACCCTGATCAAATAAGTGAGTTAAACTGCTTTATTCAGACTGAATCTTCAATGATGCTTCTTGAATTGTTTCATAGTTTTAAGCAGGGATGGATAAAAAAAATTCCCTTAAGATTCTTAACCAGTCGACCTATCGATTTTGTAGCGAACAAAACTTCTGAAATACTGTTGGGTTTTAGTAATTGTGTTTTGAAAGTGGCTTTGTTTAGCGACAAAAATAGCAATGGAAGATGTAAGCAATTGGTTTTGTTGCATGAATCAGAAGCCAGAACAGCATTCAACAATAAAGGTGACTTAAAGGTTGAAAGATTTTGCGCGCGCCATTGGGTTACAATGAAATTTTGGGATTTTCCTGTTCCAGAAAAAATAATTTCAATCTCAGTATATCCGGTTAACGGCCATGGCCTAGCTTTATACGAAAATAATATGCTTTCAGAGAAGCTTTTGAATGCAGGACTTTTGATGCGTCAGAATGAAGGTCTTGAAAATGTTCAAGGCCCGACAATTCCAGAGCTGTAAATCCTTTAAATTCTAGAAATTGTATTTTGTAGCAGTAAAAGAGTAGTTATTTGCATCGATAAAATTATAGCTCCAGTCTTTTACTGCATCTGGTTCAGGGTCTGTTGGGATTTCGACAATGTAGCTGGGTACAAGTTTAGTAAGAACATCGGGATATGTTCCTTTATCTGATTTGTATTCCATTAGAGCTTTTTTTAAAATATGCAGATTTGCTCTCATTACAGCATTTTGACTCTGAGAAACATAATCTTGATAATATGGAACTGCTAATCCAACCAACGCAGCAATTATTCCAATGGTGATAACCAGCTCCAGTAGAGTAAAACCTTTATTTTTACCAATCTTCATATTTTGTTTTTCCATCCAATGCTTTATTCCAGTTACCAACTCCACCTGTTGGAAATCTAATATCGAAAACATCTATTGATGAACTTGGATCTGTTTCTTTCAGGTGCCATGTGCCTGCTGCGTCACGAATGTCCCATAAAAACACGTCTTTATGGTCTGTAAACGGGTTGCCGAGGGATTCTGAGGCGATAAATGGCCCCGAGTCTCCACCATTCCTGAGCTTTGCAGGATCTATTGGGGATAAAAGAGCATTAATACTTGGTGGATAAGGCGAAGAGCCATCATTTTTTCGTGCTGCTCTATATTTATCTATGCTTTGTCTGATATCTCTAAGTCGCTCAATCAATAGCTTCTCGCGAGCCTTAATTTGGACAAGGTCAGCTGAAGGGATCGCAAAAAAGGTTAAAGCCAGTAATACGCCTACGACTGTAACCATTTCAAGAAGACTGAATCCTTTTTTGCAAACCAACATCATAGGCTGATTATATCATTACCAACTCCTACTTTTTAAGTTTTGAGATTCTTTTTTTGTATTTGATGGTATTTTTTTGCTCCAAAACTTTATAGAAAGCTTGAATTGGCCGATATAACAGATATGGGAAAAAAGGTTAATACAACATTTTCAATAGCCTCTCAATCTGCCCAAAATGGTTGGAACTGCTCTGCATGCGGAAAATCTAATGTTGAGAGGGCTTGTTTCTGTGGTGGATGTGGGGCAAAAAAAATCAGTTTTAACTCTAAGGAATCTCCACAAGTTAATCCACAGGTTAAAACCGCTAACTCGTTTGAAGATTTTGTAATGTCCTTTAAAAATCGTATAAGAAAAATAGCCGGAAACAGCAATACTTTAAAAACTCGTAATAAAACATCTTTTGTTTTCATTTCGATTTTTATTGTTTTTATAGTAACAATTTTTTTACTGAAAACTATTTCGGCAGAGCAGGCGAAACAAAAGGCCATTCCTTGGGCTAAGATTCGAATTTATCTGGCGAATCATTTTAAGTTCTCACCAGCTGAGTTGGATTCTGCGCTTAATATCAGTTGCAGTATTATTCCTGCTCCTGACGCTACTATTAGAGTTGAGCAGTTGTTAAAAGTCGAGCAATGCCTGAGAAAAAAAATAGGAATCAAAAGTCTTTCGTTTTTTCCGAATCCATATTTTGAATTAACAGTTGATTCTTCAGGGCGAAAAGTATTTCAGGATATTCCGTTGGATCACCCTGCATATGTTGCTTTGCGGCCGTTGCTTGATCTAGGAGTTTGTTGCGAATCCGAAAAGAAATTTCTTAGCCCATACAACAAAATGTATCGTGATGACTGGAACAACATTAAAAATCAGTTTTTTACCATTCTGGCTTTAGAGGTTGAAAAAGATACAGATGCTCAATCTCAGGCAAAAGGGCCAATGAGTAATTATGAGCTTGGGGAAAGCATAAATGGTTTTCGACAGGTGTTAGGTATGAAACCTTCAAAAAATAAGTTATGGCCAGGAGAATTTTTCTATCCAAGCCGATTAGAGGCTCTATCTGCACTGGCTCAGCTTATTGCCGAAATTGAAGGCTAACTGTAAAAAACGTTAAAACTATTTTTTACTTAGCTATTTTCACGCTTTATTCTCTGAATGATTAGATCCATACTCTGCAAAAATCTGGATCTATCCGTTTTTGAAAACGGTGGCGGCCCACCTGTAATCATCCCTTCTGCTCTAAGATCTGCCATAAGATTGCGGGAAGCTAGTATTTGTCCCATATTGTCTTCTGAAAAGATTTTTCCATTTGGAGACAAAACTGCTGCGCCAGCTTTTACACATCGATCAGCAAGTGGGATGTCGGCGGTTACAACTATATCATTTTTGCCAACTTGCTCAGCAATCAGATCATCTGCTGCATCTGGAGAGTTTTCCACAATTATTAGTTCGTTTAGCGGAGACTCTGGAAGCCGCATGATGGAGTTTGCTACAAAGGTAACTTTAATATTACACCGCTGTGATACACGGCAGACTTCATTTTTAACGGGACATGCGTCCGCATCTACAAATATTCTAATCATAAAAATAGCCCTCTAATTATTAGAGGGCTATTATAAACGTAATAATGTAAAAAGTCTTTTAAAACTCTATTGAACTTTTGAATCAGGTCCTTATTTTTGACCGTGCTTCAAGAACTTTTAATGATTCTTTAAATCTTTCAAACACCGCTCTCGATCTCTGTGTGCAAAAGGTTAGCGGGCGATTGAATGCCAGGGTGTTTTTCTTTTTGGCAAGAGCGTGAGCTAGCTTATTTAAGCCATCAAGGATTATTCCAAGTTTTTTGAAAAGCACCTCTCTTACTCTATCTTCAGTATTGTGACAAAGTTCTTTTGTTTTGTCTGTTCTGGCAACCATAGCCATTAAAACCTTGGTCATCACTTCTGGCTGACTTGAAAAGAAACTTTCGACCTGAGAAAGCTGTAAGGCTATGGCGGAAATATCCGTTTTACAGATAACATCAGCCGTTCTGCTCATTTCAGGAACAGATTTTCCCAGATTTAAGAAAACAGCAATCTCTCCAATAAGGCTGCCAGGAGCATCAATAACAATGTTGGAATTTTGACCACCAATAACCACTTCGGCAATACCCTCAGTCAAAATATAAAGGCGATCTCCGGGGGTTCCTTTTTTGCAAAGCAGCGTTCCTGCTTTAAAATTTTGAACCTTAACCGAGTTGCTCGGGAAGTTTACCACACTACAGGTAACCGATGAATCGGCTGTTTTAGGTAATGAAGGTTGTGTGGAAATCTCATGAGCCAGTTTAAAAGCTTCATGAGTAACAGCTGACTCGATGTCTGAATCTTTACGTGATGGCCCTACTATAGCTTTTAACTCATTAACCAGCGCAAGATAATCTCTTGCTGTAGATTTGAGAAAAATATCAATGTCGCATTCTTCTCTGGCTATTTTGGATAAATATGAGAAAAATTGCTTGAGAAAACGGGCAAAAGAAACGCAGGTTTTAACACCAATTTTGGGGCTTTCTTCAAATACTGACTTTATATTGTCAGGGTTCGTAGCTGGAACCGCATAAACAGATGATTCATCCAGAGCAAAAACCGAAAAAGGCTGTGGTTGCCCCATCAAGGCTTCTATTTCACCAAAAAGCTCCTGATGAGATACTACGCCAAGCAGCTCAGCTGTAGAAAGCATTCTCTTTACGTCACTTTTATCAACAGGCTTATTTGAGCGAACCTTAGCAAATCTTCCCGAAAGCACTTTGAAGTAATCAGGAATCTTCTGACCCTGGAGAAAAACAGGTTCTCCAGGCATATATACTTGTGATTGGACTTCTGGACTCATTTGTACACCTCTATTTTTTGCCAGAAATTTTACTCTTTTTTAAGAGCAAACAATTGTCTTTGCTGTTATTCATTAGCCATTCCCTTGAACCCATTTCCTCTTTATCTCTGTACAGCAAAAACAATTGTGGTAATTATACACACTTTTTTTGGAAAAGGTAAGTCTTTTTTGAAAAAAATGCTGCTTTGCGGAAAATTTATTCCTTCAAAATCCACTTGGCTTGATTTAATGCAGGGTTGGCACGCCTGAGAATTTCTTCAGGCTCCACTTCTGATATTTCGCTTTCGGTAAAATATATATTTTCGTCATACATTGCCTTTAGCTCCAAATTGAAGTTGGCATTTTCTTCGTCCTTACTTATATAAACAATTTCATGGGCGTCTAAAAATCCTTCAGCAAAGCAAGACAGCTGATGATAACCTGGCTTTAAGCCCGTGAATGCAAAGGTTCCATCAATCTCTGATTTCAAAGATGAATCACCAATCTTAATGGTTGCTTTTGCTACTGGAATTCCTGAATTCAAGCTAACTACTCTTCCAGAAAACTTCAGCAATAATGGCTTGAGAGAGATTGTAAGTGGCTCTTTTCTGTATCTAATCCTGTGCTTGAGTCTTAGAGGTCTGTAGCCCTCGCAGTATGTTGTTATTTCAAAAGCCTGGTTGTGTTTTCCTGAGTAAAAGAATTCACCCTTTTCATTGGTTATAAGGTTTTTTCCTGAGAATACGACAATTGCACCATTTATAGGTTCTCCGGTGATCGAGTTAATGACCTTACCGGATAATTTTCTCTCAAAAACCCTGGGCTCTGATGCTTCTGTGGTTTCTGCTATTTCTGATTTTTTTTCTGTTGTTTCTTCATTCTGGAAGCTGGTCGGCATAGCTTCTTTCTGACTCGGCAATGATTTAGGCCTGAGGTTGTCTTCAGGTATTTCCGATTTTAAAATTTCACTGGAGTTGTTATTGTCAGAACACTGTGTTGAATCTTTTCTTGAATAGATGGGCACTGAAAATCTTTTTCTTCTGTTTTCATGTTGCACTGTTTTTACCGGGGCAGAATAGGGCGCTTTTGCAAGTCGCTTTCTTTTAATCTCTGCGAGCTTTTCTTTTAATCTGATTCTTGCATTGCTCGTATATCCAGAGTTAACGGGAACTCTTCCTGCAAATGAGTCCTTGGTGAAATTTGCGTAATTCCTTTTTAGCTTTATAAGATTAAGCGATGGTAAGCCCATTTCCAGGATTATCTGCCTGGATTCAAGAAAAATAGGATGCCTGAAAGATATTTTAAAAACAGATGAGGGTGATGCTTTTAAGGTAATCATTCCATCACTATTTAGCTTTTCCCAGTTTTCGCCATCTAATGTGTATTTCCATCCAACTAGCTGGATATCTCTTAGTGCACCTTTGGTTTTAACATATAGGTTTTTGCCGTCAAAAATGCTGATAATCATGTTTGAACCAAAGTAATTGATAAGCTGTGCAGAGATTGCTTTTAACTCAGACTTCGTCATGTTTGCATCAGGAAAAAGCGAAGTTTCTTTGTAAAATTGTAATCCGCCTGTTCCAGCAAGTTTTTTTAGAGTTTGATTCAGCCAATGTTGAGGAGAAATATCCTTAAACTGGTGTTCGCATTCGATTAGAACGGGCTTTCTTTGCATGTCATCCATTGTTTGGTTCATTAGTTTGCCAAGATAATAAAGCCCTTCGCCTCTTGAAATTACTTCATTCATTCTCCATGTACCATTTGGAAGGCTTTTTATTATTCCTGCTGAGACAACAGATTCTATTTCTTCAGGTAGGTCGTCCGAAGGAAAGAACAGATCCCGAACCTTATCAGTGTTTTTTAAAACAGGTTTTAAAACTTTCTGAACTCTTGCCATTTCTGTTATTAAAGCGCGTCTTGTCACCAAATCAGAGTTTTGGAGAGCTTTGCTTTCACTTATAAAACCAGTTAAAACCGCAGTCAGGAATAAAACTGCGGTTGCAAATATCAGGCTTTTTTTTGAGAGATTTATACTATTTTTCATCTTTTTGTATTAACAAATTCAGTTGATTTATCTGAAATTGTTATTCCCTCTGTCCCAACAACTGATGGAGTTATCAAGACGACCATTTCTGTGCTTTCATCGGAATCAGAATTATGTTCGACCGGGCGAAATAGTCTTCTTAGGAATGGAATTCGATTTAGCAAAGGAACAGGACGCTTGGTTTTGTCCTTTTTACTTCTAATTAAGCCACCTATAACAACTGTTTCATTGTTTTTTACTCTTACTTTTGTTTTTATTAGTCGTTTGGCTGTCCATGGATGACCTTCCACAAATTGCACCAGCTCAGTTAAATCGATATCAACATTCATGGTGATTTCATTGTCTTTGTGGATAAATGGCTGAACGCTTAGTTTTATACCAATGTCGGTGGTTGTCCAATTTTCGCTGGACCTTGCGGCAAGTGAAGAAGAGGCAACTGGCAAATACTCGGTAGTAGTATTTTTTACTGGAATTTGCTCTGAAATATCGATTGTTGCTTCCTCTTTGTCCATACATCTTAGTGTTGGGTTAGCAAGAGTTTTGGCTTTTGAATTTTCCTTAAAACCTGTGAAGGTTGCGGGAATGATAGCTTGTGCTTTAGTCAGGTCACCAATATCGGAGGTTTGAGCCAGTGTATTGGGAAATGTGATTCCTAACTCTGCCAGATCTTTACGATGTATTTCAATTAGTCGAATTTTAATCAACGCTTGTTTGGTGACTGGTCTGTCCAGTTCTTTGAGTAGTCTTAGAACTCTATTTATGGAACTTTCTGAACCGTGAATCACCAGTCTGTCTGTTCTCTTGTCAGGAACTATTTTTACATTTTCAGTTTTGCCAAGAGATTCAGTTATCAAGGTAATTAGTTCTTCTGGTTTTGTGTTTACAGGATGAAAAATCGCTCTGCTTGTTCCTTCTCCAGCAGTTTTTAATTTTTTACCAATGCTTTGGATCGTTGTTTGTACCAAATCAACAGCTTCTTTATCACCAATTAATACCAGGTTTCCAAGGTCCTCCTGAACTACCAGTCTCTTCGAAAGGGCTTCAGGGATAACCTCTTTTGCAAATGCTTTTAGGGTTTCAATTGGAACTTCTGATGAAATAACTCTGACCACTTTTCCAGCCATTTCTCTTGAACGCTGTGCAGTCATGATAATCATGGTCTTGTTATCAACTGGTTTGAAAACAAGGTTGTTTACTTTCAAGATTGTTTCAAAGGCACGTCTTATTGTCATTTTCTGCAAATACATTTGTACCGGTTTGTCTTTGCTTTCCAGAAGTGAATCATCCAGGACAATATTGAATTCTGCAATTTGCCCTAATGCGCGTAAAACATCTCCCAAAGCAAGTTTGCTTAGGTCTACACCTTCGACCATGTCGGAGTCAGGAAGCTTCAAAAGCGGATTCTCGGTTTTTGAAATCCAGATATCTCCATCTTCTTCTGTTATTGCTAATTCTAGCTTTTCTGCTATCTGCATTAATGCTTCCATGGGAGCGGCGGCATTTATATCAAGCTCAACGTTATTTGGGATAATATCTCTGAAGTGAACTGATTTACCCATCTGGCGAGTGAGTTCTATGAACAGATTTCTAGGGTCAGCGTTTTTTACACTAATATTTAGAGGTTCACCAGACTTTTCGTCTGAAACAGATTTTGGATCAAATCTATTGGAATGGTTCTTTTTTACCTTATCTGGTGGAATTAAAGTATAAGATCTATTTTGATTTGATTCATTGTCTGGGTCTTTGAAACTTACTTCAAGTGACGATTCCAGATATCTTACTCTTGGAGTTAATGGTTTTCTTAAAAAGAAAGTCGCTCTTATGACTGGTGGTTCCACAGAAACCTGGTTTAATCTGACCATTTTGGCAGGGCCACCCGGAAAATTCATCAAAAAAGGGCTGGTATCTATTTTTCCGCCCAAAATATCTACAAAAAACAATGGAATTGCTTTTTCACGAGAAACTTCGGCCTTAACCTTGCCGTCAAAACTCATTAAAAATTTTCCATGCCTGGCAACACTATTGCTGGACTTTATTCCCGGAACAAAATCCATGCGTAAAAAACGTCCTGGTTCTGAAAATCGCCCCAAGGCCTTTCCATAAAGCAAGACAGACGAAACTATAGCTACCATTACTATGGCAAAATTTCGTAGTGACACCAGTTTTTTCAGGCTATTTTGAATTTTAAACAATTTCACTCTTCTTTATTCGGCTTCTGTTTAAGTTTTTTAAAGTAATAATTTTATTTCTCATGCCGATATTTACAGTGGGTATATATATGCCAGAATTTTGTGAACTTAATATTGAGGAAAAATGGCCAGATTAATATCTACAAAAACTTTGAAACGCCCTTTGGAATTAGTTCTTGAGGAAAAAGGAATTATAAATTCCGATGAAGCCGCCAAGTTTGCGGCTGCATCGATAGAGCAGGGCATTTCGCTTGAGGAGTTGCTTGTTAAACAAGCTGGCTATGATGCAAATATAATTTATTCAGCTCTGGCTGATTCCTATGGGCATCCTTTTACAAATGAATTTGTATCCCTTTCTGACGATGAAATTCCAGATCGGGTTCTAGCGGTTTGTCAAAAAGAGAAATTCCTGGTTTCTGCTCTGGAAGGAAAAAATATTGTCCTTATTACTTCAGATCCTTCTAAAATTCAAAATGTTGAACCATTAATTGAAGCGCTTGGATACGAAGCGCAATTTAAAATTACTGTTCCAGCCAAAACCGAAATCCTGAAAAAGAATTTTGCTAAAGAAACTTCTTTTCACCAGGAACTATTTTCGGGCGTAAGTACACTTGCATGGACTCTTAGAGAGGCTGAGGGGGAGGGAAGTCGTGATGCTGATCGGACTCACGACATAAGCTCTGAAATTGAAAGCTCTTCAGTTGTAGAACTGGTTAATAAGACACTTCTATTGGCTGTTCATCAGCGAGCAAGTGATATTCACGTTGAAACAACTCAAACTGGGGCAAGAGTAAGGTTTAGGATTGATGGCGTTTTAGCAGATCGTTTTGATCTTGATGTAACCACTGCTTCAGCTTTTGTTTCAAGACTTCTGATCATGTCTGAGCTTGATATTACCGAACGTGTAATGCCTCAAGACGGAAGCTTTAAGGTTACCTGCAACGGAGCTGATGTTGAATTCAGGTTTGCATGCATGCCCGGAGTTTTTGGGCAGAATATAGTTTTGAGACTTCTTTCGGGGTCTGATAGCAAAAGTCTTAACCTCGAAGGCCTTGGTATGCTTGATGATGAGCTAAGTTTGATCACGTCCGCCACCCATTTCCCCCATGGAATGATACTTGTAGCAGGTCCGACCGGTAGCGGTAAGTCCACGACTCTTTATGGCTTGCTTGAAACCATGGCTGACCCTCGTATGAAATTTATTACAATTGAGGACCCGGTTGAACGAAGAATTCCAGGAGTTCAGCAGGTGCAGGTTAGAATTAACCGAAACGAACCAGAGCGCTCATTAACATTTGCAAGAGGTTTGAGAACTATTCTTCGACTCGATCCAGATGTAATTATGGTGGGGGAAATCCGCGATGCGGATACTGCGGAAATCTCAGTTCAGGCCAGTTTGACAGGCCATCTGGTTCTCTCTACCGTCCATGCAAACTCATCTTTGGAAACTTTGCATAGATTGCAAAACATTGGCGTTGATTTCCATCTTTTGATGAGCTCTTTGAACCTTATTTTTTCACAACGTCTTTTAAGAAGATTGTGCCCGTCTTGTAAATCATCCAGACCCTTAGAAAGCCATGAAAAGCAGATTTTTAAAGAGTTGGCTATTGGCCAGATCTGTAGTCCCCAAGGTTGTCCTGAATGCCTTGATAGCGGGTATCGTGGCCGATCAGGTATTTTTGAATTTCTGCCTATAACGGAAGCGGTCAGAGACTCTATATCTCAGAGTGGATTAAATGAAAGCTTGAATGAAATAAGAAAAAACAGATTAAGAACTCTTTATGAATCAGCACTTCTCAAAGTAGCAAGAGGTGAAACTGATCTTGAAGAAGTTGAAAGAGTTTGCGGACCATGTCGGTTTTAAAAAACATAACTGAATGGCTTCTTGCTAAGACCCAGCCCAACATCCTTGAGCTGGGGACTCATAGTTTTAGAAAAGCCATCGGAAAATATTCTGCCGAAGGGTTCAAGATTACCGAATTAAAATCTGTTCCTGCCCCCGGAGATCTGGTTTTTTCAAGTCAGATTGGTGAACTTGCATTTGAGCATGATAGTTTTAAAAATACTTTGTCAGAGCTGTTTGAGGCTAATCAATTTAAGGAAAAACATGTTTCTGTTGTTATTCCAGATCAGGCTTTTCATCTTGGAACCTTTTTTGTTCCTACAGTTGCTTTAAAGACTGGTTTTCAACCATTGCTCGAAAGAGAAATTCAAAAAACTTCAGCCTTGTCGTTTAATGAATATGAAACCAGATATGAGTTTGGAAGAAAACAGGGCAATAAAACCAGCATTCATTTTTGTGCTTTACCAACCGGAACCTTACGTGAGATTAAGTCTTTATGTGATAGCGCTGGTTTGATTCCATTGTCTGTTCAACCTTCATTTGTTGGAGTAGCAAGTTTATATCGAAAACAATTGGGAAACTCCCATCATAACGTTACTTTGATTCATATTGGAAACGAAACCTCTACTGCAGTTATTCTCAACAAAGACGGAATTAAGCAGATTCAGATTATAGATATTGGAATGTTAAATTTTAAAACTACTCTTGTAGAGTCTCTATCTATAAGCATGGAAGAAGCTGAAAGAATAATAGAAAATGATATTGTTCTTCTTGATGACCCAACCTCTGAGGCACAGTTTGAAATTGATGCTTACAGAGCGCTGGAGACACTATTTGCAGATTTCCTTAAGAAAATATATGGATTCATGCTTCTTTATTCAAACGAGAATCCAAAAGAAGTTGGATTTGCCAAAATTGTTTTATCCGGCGGAGGGGCAAAGTTTAAAAACATTGGGAAGCTTGTTTTCGCAAACCTCGGTATTTCAACCGCTCTTTTTGCTGATGAGATTGCCAATTCTATTCTTGATGCGTCATTTCCAGAAGGCAACTGTGCAAATAGTTTTTCAGGAGTCCTTGGAAATATTCAGTTGGAGCCCTGGCAGGTTAAGACTTACGAAAGGATTGTAGCTGCAGCATGACCACAAGCTTTGAGTTCATTAAAAGAGATGAAAGACGAATCGCTATTCCCAGACCCGCGATTATTGTATTCCTCTCTTCTGTATTAATTTTTGTGGTAATGAATCTGAGCATGCGCTGGTATTCTAGCAATCTGCAAAAAGAATTTCAAAAAAAATCCCACGAAGTAAAGAATTTAGCCATGGAATTTTTGGCAAAAGGCAATGCTAAGATGCCAGATTCGGTGATTTTTGATCGTTTAAGTGACGATACGCTTAAACATAATAAAAATATGGGTGGAATCAGAAGTGCCTGGACAACTTTCTTCAATAAACTTGAAGCTATTATGCCAGAAGATTCGATTGTGATTGAAATTCTAAATTCAAGAACAGATAAGCCATCATTTGATGCGGATGATAGATCATTTAAAGTGTTGATCGCAGTAAAAAATAAAGAAACTGCAAACTCTATTTATAGGGCTTTATCAAGTAAGCGTGAATTTGAGTCATTGAGTTTTACCCCTAAAGGGGAAGTTTTCTATCAGGGCCGAAACTGTTTGAGTATCGAATTAGCGTTTAGGTATAACGAAAAAAATGGATAAAGGCACAAAAGCAATAACTCTATTTCTGTGTTCCTGGATTGGAGCTATTTTGCTCCTTTTCGCTGGAGCTATAAGACTCCCTTCATTTTTAGCTGAGAGAACCAGGTTGCTAAGTCTTAAACAGAAATTATCTGATAGACAAACCCTTGAAAATATTATGAATGGGTATTTAAAAAAGCTTTCTCAGGATATTGAATCAGTAAATTCTGAACTTGAAAAACGAAGAACTAAAATTGATGAAGCAAATTTTAAGTGCCTTCCAAATTCAAGAATCTCAAGTTTTCTTGATGAACTTCAAAAGGTTTTTACCAGCCCGGGAGTTTCTTTGGTAGATCTAGGATATAAAGCCAGACTAAAAGATGATGGCTTTGTAAAGCTTCCTTTTGAAGCTAGAACTAGATGCTCTTATCAGGGGCTTAGGCGATTAATACACGCTCTGGAAACAAATGGGGCGGGAATTAAAATTGAAAAGTTAGAGTTTCTAAGTCTGGATGACGAAGAGCATCAGATTCAGTTAAAAATGAATTGCTCTGTAAGGTTTGAAATAGTTGGCTGAAAAAGAACAAAAGAATAAAAGAATGATTGCAGGCGTTGCTTTTCTGGCAGTGCTTGTTTTTGCCAACCTTTTTGTGCATGGTCGCAGGGCTTTAAATAAAAAAACTCCTGTAACGCAAAGCCAAAGTGGTGCCAGTCAGAATACAAATCAGGTATCTGCAGTAACTCCTGTTGATAAACCTGTTGAAAATAGTCAGTTACCAGCGATTAATATTCTTGAAATTCCAGATGACCCGGAACTGGATATTAAAAATAAAATTAAATTTCTTGATGAACAATTTGCTAAAATCAAGGCCAGACTGAATGAGATTCCTGAACCGGTATCTCCACCGGACATAAGTGTAGATCTGATTCTGGCAAGAAAAGATCTTTTCAAATGGGAGAATCTTCCGGAGGGGAATACTGTTTCAGAAAATCCCATTGCTGCACGCCCCGTTGCGACTTCAACTGTGCCATTACAGCTGTTAGGTGAATTCACTGCAAGTGGTAAAAAGAAACTGCTGGTAAAAGATGAATCCAGGGTATTTCTTGTGGTGGAGAATGAAGAACCTGACGATGATAAAATCCAATTGGTTTCATATTCCGGAAATGAGTTTTCAATTCGTGACATTAATGGAAAGACACATATAATTAGAAGCGAAAGAGCCGAAAAAGATCGGTTGAATAAAATTGTTCGTTTGCTTAAAAAGGGAAACTTTCAATCCAGTTACCAGATAAATGAAATGCCCGAAAAGTCTGAGTCAGAAAAATAGGCTTTAGGTAGGATGTTGCTTTCTTATGACTAAATATACTGTAAAAGTTCAGAACTCCGATGGAACCATTGACCTTGTCTCAGTCGAGGCTAATGATACCAATGAAGCTATGGAGCAATTAAACCAGCAAGGTAGATTGGCCATAGATGCGACTGAAGAGCCTGAAGTTTCTTTCAGTTTCTCTTTTGGAAGAGTTCCAGATTCAGAGTTGTATCACTTTACAAGGCTGTTTGCCACTTTAACCAGGGCTGGTGTTCCCATTCTTGAAACTCTGGAGATGCTTGTTGACAGGGTAAATAACGCCAAAATGCAACAGGGCTTGCGAGAAATTGCACAGAATGTAAAAGCGGGAACGGGGTTGACCCCATCGTTTGCAAAACAGAACAGTATTTTTGATAAAACTTATCTGCAGCTTCTTGAGGTCGGTGAAGAATCCGGAAACCTCCCGCAGGTGCTTGATCGAATAACTCAACTTCTTAGAAAACGTATTCAGTTGCGCAGTATGATTGTTAAAGCTCTTACCTACCCAATGCTGGTAATGGTTTTATCAGCCGTGGTTGTTACTGCTATCTTGATTAAGATTGTTCCGCGGTTTAAAGACATTTATTCAAAATTTGGTGGCGAGTTGCCATTCATAACTAAACTTACCCTTGGTGCCAGCGATGTATTAATTGGATATTTTCCGATTGTTCTGGTTGCTGCAGTAATTTTTCTTATATTATTTACCCTCGGAAAGAAAACCGAAGTTGGGAAGAGGCTTTATGACCGGTTGATTCTTAGTTTGCCCTTGCTGGGGCAGATGTTTCACACTTACGAGATTGCCGGTTTTTCAAAAAGTTTCTCAATGCTTGTTCACAGCGGAATAACTGTTACTGGCGCTTTGGATCTTATTCAGCATGCGGTTGAACGTTATCAGATCAGCGAAGCTTTAAAGCAAGCCAATGATTTAATAAAGAATGGGAAGAGCATTTCAGACAGTTTTGATGCTCAAGCACCATGGCTACCCGAATTACTCAATAGAATGGTCGCAGTAGGTGAAAGAAGCGGAAACTTGCCTGAGATGCTGGATCATGTTGCAGATTTTTACGAAGAAGAGTTTAATAATAAGGTCGAGACGCTTGCTTCGCTTATTGAACCAATGCTGATTGTGTTCCTTGGAGTAGTTATCGGGGGAATCGTTGTTTCTCTTTATCTGCCGATCTTCGGAATGGCCAGATTAATTTCGCAGAGGTAGCAGGAATGGAAATCGCGGAAATTCGCCAGTTGATCAGGCTTGGCAAGCCCAAGCTAATTCTCCATGCGCTTTTTGAATGGGAGAAGAGTTTTCCTAACGAGCCAGAGCCGCTAATTGATGTTCTCAAATGCGAAAATCAGGAAGTTCTTGAAGTGGCTTTTATCTTTGCTGCCAAAATACAGCCTTTAGCTTGCGCTCCTTTCGTGATAAATCATCTTAAGAATTCTAACCACACAATAAGGCGTCTTGCCGTTCAGGCTCTCGTTCCTGAAATGGGAAAGTCTGTTTTTGAAGCGCTTAGATCTCTTTTACGATCAGAGAAAAATGAATATGTCCTGGCTTCTGCTGTTACTGCTGCTGCCAGACTAAATCAGCCGATTCAGATAATTCAGGAATTTTTAAAGCATAAAGACATTCGTGTAAGGGCAAACACAGTTAGAGCTATTGCCAAAATTGGTTGTGCAAAATTGCGTGAATTGATTGAACCTTGTTTAAAAGATAAAGCTCTTCGTGTGCAAAACGAAGCTATTAAAGCCTTATTGGGAATGATTCCAAATTCAGATCTTGAGGCCTTGCTCCGAAAACGTTTGAAGTCACCTGAAGTGAGCGTCAGAGCTTCGACAGCGTTTCTTATCGGAGAATTGGAAATTCCTCAACGAATTCAACTCCTAACCATAGCAATGGGTGATAATGAGTTAAGTGTAAGATTATGTGCTGGAAGGGCAATCTTGGCAACCAATGACCCAGATGGCATTAGCTTTGTTCTCGAAAGTTATTTCGAAAAAGATGATTATGAATTTTCAGCTGGAATCAGGATGGATATTTTAAAACTTCCGGTTAATTTTATCAAATCAGCAATAGAAGAACTGGGAGAGCCAGAAACAATTGATTTTAAAAGGGCAAAGCTTGTTTTAAACCTCATTCAAAAAATCCCGGACAAAGAGCCTTTTTTGCATTGGATTATCGCTTCAACAGGCAGAAATGAAGTTGAATTGAGAAAGATTGGCTTTTTAATTGTTGCTGAAAAAATTGAATTTTTCCAAAGTAGATTAGATTCTCTACTGGAAAAAGCAGATAGATTTGCTGCACCAGACGACAAAGCTATGGCTAATTACGTGCGATGGAAAGCCGGGAATACATTGGGATTAGAGAACCTTAAAGAAATGGTGAATTCAGGAAAACCAGTCATGATAAGAGCAGCTTACGAGATTTTAAGTATAGATAAGTCTTTGATTGCCCGTGAAATTATTTCTGAAGCTAAAAAAAGTGGTTACATTGCCAGTGTAGAAACGAAGCCTGAAGATAAAGATTCGGACCTGTTAAAGCCCATTAAATTGCCAAAGTTTTAATTACCAGAGTTCGTAGGCAATTCCATTTAATCCGGTTCCCGCCGATGGTGGGCAACGAATATCCACAATAGGGCCAGTTATGGTTGTGGTGGGATCAGTTATTTCAACCCAGATATCTCCTGTTCCAGTCAGTGAAGTTTTTGCCGAAACCTCCCACTTTGTTTCATTAAACATTGGATTCAAAGGAAATCTGCGCAGATAAAATCCACCGCCAGCCATAGGCGTGGTTAATAAAGCACTCATTGTGTTAGGAAAGCTGAGATTATCCTGGTGATACTTGTCGAGAGCACCGCGCATTTCTAAAAGGTTTTCTCGCATTCGGTCTTCATTTTTTCTTTGATTAATAATGTCCGCTGTCTGAAAAGTGACAAGCGAGAAAAGTAAAATAAGACCAGTTACTATAACTACTTCGACGAGGGTGAAGGCGGAGCGGTTCAAGGGTGAAAGATTAGTAGGTAACTTTGGGTGTGATGCCATCTGGTCTGGTATCTAGTCCAGATTTTCCATCTTGGGATGATATGGTTCCAACAGCCACATTGTGTGTTCCTGCCACCAAAGCAGGTGCGATAGTAAATCTATATATTGTGTCTGAAATTTTTTGGGCTGTTCCTGCTCCAGTGCTTGGTCCAACTGTGACCGTGCCCACAGTTACTGTGTTTATCTTACGGCTAAATGAAATCTCAACTGTTGTAGCATTAATCATTCTTGCGTTTGAAATTATAAATGGTGGTTTCCAAGTCACTAATATGTCGTCATCTACAGCTACACGAGCTGTAACATCGGTTGTGTCTATTGTGCTATCTGGTCCAGCTGAAATTATTGTGCCAGCAGCTGGTCTAACCACATACGGGACTCCCCAGGGGTCATTTGGCATGGCTTGTCCTGTGTAGGTTCGAAAGTCCTGCATATATTTTCCAATTAATGGAAGCATTCCAAGTGTCGCTGGTGATGGGTTAAACATCGTAGGTTCCAACTGATCATACATCGCAAGAGCCTTTTTGAATGTCTGGAGATCGGCTTCTGCGGCGGTCAGTTTTGATTGGTTAACGTAATCCTGATAAAACGGCAACGCCAATGCAACAAGAGCTGCAAGAATCCCAACCACCACCAATAATTCCAGTAGGGTAAACCCTGATTTTTTATCTCTCACGACATTTTGTATCGGTTTGCCGATTTCCTTTCATTGTTTCTCCAGACGGTGAGTAACGAATTGTTTATAATAATCCACAAGACCTATCGGCCAACATGATTAATACCTTTAGTGTTTTTTTTCTCTCATTTATAAGATATATTCAGAGTATGGGTAAGCGAAGCGGATTTGTTTTATTAAGCCTATTGTTGTTCTTCACTGTTTTGATGTTATCTTCAACTGTTGGCGTTCTCGAAAGAGACACCGGCTTGAAGCGATTCAGCGAAGAAGATCTGCGCGCGAACCTTGGAGCAATACGCCGAGGAATCGACCTGTATCGCTATAAATACACTGTTACTGCCCCGGACCCAGTCAAAATTGCTGCTTTAGATACTGCTCTGAATACTGGCGTTGCAACTGAAGTCGCAAACGTTCTTGCCAACGAAAGTTTTATCAGAGCAAGAATTGCTACTGGTTCAATGAAATGGCTCATGGTAACAAATCTTGTTCAGAATCCAAGTTTTGAAGACGATTCTGGGAAAATCGACTATGGCACCGTGGGAGCCTGGCGAGGCAATTTTACTGCCGATGATGGCGTTCCAGATGGCTGGAAACTAAATGTTGATGGTGCTGAGCAGATGATTAATATAACCACTAACGCAACCTATATTATCAGCTTTTGGGCCAGATGCGACAATGCCAATGCCAGAGCCAGATTAAAGATCTGGGATGGTGGAGCACTTCCTGTTTGTGATCTGGTCGCTGATCAGCAAATCTGGAAAAGGTATTACACTTTTTTTGATGTTACCGCTGCCCCAATTGAACTAAAACTTGAGCTAGTTCAGGCAGGTTTAAATTCTGGCGACAAGGTTTATGTAGATGGAATAATGCTTGAAAAGTGGGAAGCTCCTGCAGGGCTTCCTGCCAGTTTTAAGCCACTACCTTCAGCATGGACTGCAGACTTCAATGTAATCCCCGCACAAGCAAATCAAGTTCTACAGGAGCGCCTTTTTAAAGAGCTAATTCCTCCCGCAGCAGATCCATCAAGTTTTTCATGGTGGTTTCAGTGGTAGATTACCCCTCTCTATGGGGTCTTTAAGATTAAAGATCTGCCTTCTGTTGGCGAATCAGTTTTGGTTCTGTCGGTTCCGTATTTGTTTTGACCAGAGTATTCATCATAGGTATCAACGGGATAAGTGCTGTCATCCTTTAAACCTGTGTGGATGACGAAACCTGGATAAAAGTCAATTGTTTCAGTAAATTCAGAGCTTGTATTGCCTACTTTATCTCTGAATTTCATATGAATAGTTTTGGTTCCAGGAACCGAATCAAGCACCCAAGGGTATGAGGCTGGATCATTTGCTGGAAGATCCCATGTTGTCCACGAAACCCCATCATTGCTTATAGTCGCTGAAGCAACACCACTTGGATCGTCTATGGTTAAGGTAATAAAAACAGTTTCTGTGGCGGTGGTTAATTCTGAAAGATTTGCTCCAGGCTTCTTGTTTATATAAAACATTTTTCCCGTTGTCGGATTTGGAGCGCTCATGTCTACTCTTATTCCATTTGATCTGGCAGCAAAAGCACTTTCTCTACCAGCATTATCTTTCACCAGTATTCGGGCGTAATAAGTTGAACCATCAGCTCCAAATTTATACAAATATGATGTAACCGTAGTTCCAAGCCAAACATCAGTTGCAATAGCAGTGAATCCATTGTCCGTCGCAACCTGAATCCTTACGTCTGCTACACCTGAAACAGCATCAGAGTGGCTAAAAGAGAAATATAAGTTTGTATCAATTGATATTTCATCATTAGGGTCATTATTGCCGCCGACAATATCTGTTGTTGCATTGGCTGTAGGAGCTGTTTGGTCAAGAGTTATTCCATCCGTTGTAAACCAACCTGAGATATTCCCGGCTATGTCTTCAAATTTTGCTCTGGCATAAATTTTATCTCCATCTGCAGCCCCTACGCTTGTGGTTAAAGCGCCAGAGGTATTGCTCAGCCAGCTGGCGTAGAGTGTGTTGGTAAATGCTGTTTCAGTTGCTATTTCTACGTAAACATTCTTTACCCCTGAAAGATCATCTGAAAGAGAAGTTGGCACAAATGAAACACTGGTATCTCTTGTCCAGACATAATCCGGGTCAGCATTTAAGGCCGTATTGTCGGTGTAATTTGTAGCTGATGGCGCATTAGAATCCTGAATTGAATTGACTGAACCAGAAAAGGCAGAAACATTTCCAACTGCATCTTTACTTTGAACCCTGAAATAATAAGTTGTTCCATGGGTTAAACCACTGAAAGTATGTGTGGGGTTTGAAATCCATCCAGAGCTTACCAGGCTGGCTGTAAAACCAGTATTTGTAGCGCTTTGGAAGTTATACAAAACTCCACCAGAGAGCGCGTCTGTTACAGCTGCGCAACTAACTATATTAGCTGTTCCTGATGAGTAAGTTGGCTCGGCTGACATGGTTGGCACGGGTGGAGCCGCAGTATCTACGATAATACCGTTACTACTGCTAACTGTAGAAGTGCCTCCGTTATTGTAAATTCGAACATTTATCCAGTATTGAGTCCCGTTTGTCAGGGCTAAACCTGTTGCTGTATTGCTTAGAGCAATTCCAAGGTTTGTCCAGGTAACAACGTCAGCAGCTCCTGCACTTGTTCCTGCTGAAAACTCGTAGCGATTAATTCCAGAATCAGAATCATTACTGGCTGTCCAGGTTGCATGTAACTGCGTGCTGTTTCCAGTGTAATTGCCGTCATCTGTTACGATTACAGGATCAGGAGGAGTAGGATCTCCAGCTTTTATTCCATCTGAATTACCAAATGCGGATATGTTTCCAGCCTTATCTATTGCACAAACAGTGAAGTAATAGAGGGTTGAACCGCCGATGTCAAGTGACAGGCTGCTGAAAGTTGTTTCTGTTGCCACGCCAACATTTACTTCGGCGACTGTATCTCCAGCACCAGCAGATGTGCCGACTTTTACCAGATAATAGCTGATTCCTGTCTGAGCATCAGAGCTTGTCCAGCTTGCATGGAGCTTATCTATAAATGGCGAATAAGTGCCGTCATCGGTAACTGAAGGGGTAGTAGGCACAATTGTATCCACACATGTTGAGCTTGTAAAAACTGCCGATTCATTACCTAGAGAGTCATAATATTTTACCTGAACGGTGTGAGTTGCAAAACCACTGGCCACATTCCAATCATATGCCGGACTATAGGCTTGACTCACAAATGCGCCTCCATCCAAAGAAAGAGCCATCAAGTTTACTCCGCTTCCGTCGCTTGCAGATAAGTTTAAAGATAGGGTTCCGGTTGCACTAAATGGAGCGGGGGTGACTGTTACTCCACCAAGTGGCCCAGTCGTATCAAGAATAATATCGTCTGTAAAAATACCAATGTTACCAACCGTGTCTCGGTAACGAGCATAAACAACTTTTGTACCATCTCCAGTCGATAAAGACCAGTTTTGCGTAGTTCCATATGGGACCCAGGCACTCCAGGTAATATTGTCGTTACTGAAAGACATATCTGCAACGCCTTGATCATCAGTTGCTGAAAGGGTTAATGAAACGGACTCTGTTCCTGTGCGAGCTGCTCCCGAATTGATTGAAATTGTGCCGAGTGGGGCAGTAGTATCTACTTTTACCGAAACGCTTGTTGCACCAAAATCTCCAACATTGCCAGCACCATCAACCGCTCTGACTCTAAATGTGTAGTCCCCTTGAGCTAGCCCGGAGGTTAAAAATCCTGTTGTTGTGGTAGAGGCTAAATAGACATATGGAGCTGCGTTTAAGCTATATTGAATCTCATATTCTGCAATCCCAGATTCTGCCGGGTCCGTTGAAGCTGACCATATCAGGTTGAACACACCATTGTTATTGAGCGTGTTATCTGGAATTGGTTGTCCTGGTGGATTTGGGGGGTATCGATCCAAAAAGGTAATATTTTTGGTTAAAATACGCCCCCAACTTCAAATGTTACGCTTGCAACTCCTGCTTTTGTAGAAGATAAAGCAAAGTTTGCTATTCCCAGAGTTGCCTGAATTTGATGTGCATCAATCAAAGGGTAAGCATCTGCAGGAGAAAATGTTCCAAGGTCATTATAAAGATTTACACAAGTTCCATTTGGAACAAGGTCACCAGAATTACCTATAGCTGAGGTTACCGCTGAAACAGATGGATTGGGGGTCGTTGGGGAAATAATAAGGGTGTCAGTTGCCCAGTTTAGGCTTACAACTGGGATTTGAACCAAACTAATTGATGAATCTGTGCCGCTGGCTAATCCCAAAACCGCCCTCACGTTGGCTATTCCTGTTGATAAACCTGTTGCCTGAAGGCCAAATGAAATTTTTCCGGCAGCATCTGATTTTACCTGGTGGCCATCCCCTGGAATACCGTTTGAATCAGCAGGTGAGAATGATCCACGATTGGTTAAAAGAGTTATTTCTGTATTAACGTTAATCGGATTGCCTTCTGTGGTCAAAATCGGAGAAGAAACATAATTTGAGGTGTGTGGAGGGTAAAGACCAACGTAGAGAGAGGTTCGGCTTGGTGTTAAGGTAAAAGTGCCGTATGCAGCTTCATAAATGCTGCTAACAGATGAATAAGTTCCCTGATTAAGAGCGTTGTCAATCAACTTCAAAAATACCAGGTAAGATCCGCCCTTTACCGCTGGTTGGATTGGAACGGCAGCTACTCTATCAATTCCATCATTGCTCGGGAAGTTCGGAATTTCATAGATTATCGAGTAAGTCGTTCCAATGCTTAAAGCTGGACCAGCGGTTACATTGGCTGAAATAGAGTCGCCTCCATTGGCTGAAATTACCCCGGAGGTCGTAGGAAACTCCAGTTGCCCTCCTCCCAGTGATTTTGCAAACCAGACAGCTGTCCCAACTGTGAGGGGGTTGTCAACATGGTCTGTAGCTGTAGTATCAATTCCGGAAACAACAGCAGTTAAGCTGTTTGTTGTTGCTGCCACTGCCTGACCAACACTTTTAAATGGATAAATCTGGACTCTCGATGGGTCCATGTTTGCTCCACTACCGGTGGTTCCGTCAGCGAGAAGTGGATCGGCTATTTTGGCATTAAAGCTCGGTAAGGAGTTTGTAACAGAACCATCTGAAGGATTAACTTCTGATGGGACAGGGGGAGTTTTATCCAGCTTAAATGGAAATTCTGAATTGGTAGTATGTGAGGTTGGCCTTGCGGCATCTGGAAGAGTCAGGCGGTAGTAATATGTTCCTTCAGCTGTTGGTATAGATGAAAGAACATATCTGTAACCGTATGTCATATTCGAAGTGTCATAGTCTTTATAAAGAGTTCCTGGGACTGCCGTTCCGCCGCCATCCTGGAAGGTTATTGAAGTAGCACCAATTTCAAGAAAAGAAAGAGTGCTTCCATCAGAAGTATCTTTTGCTTTAACCGAAAATTGTGAAGGAAATGGCCTTGCGTCTGCACCACTTAAGGCGTTATAAAAGGTTTCAGTCGGGAAGGTGTCAAAAGTAGTTGGTGCTGTGGTGTCACCTTTAACCCAATAGTATTCCCAATAGTTTAAGTATCTTGGCAGGTTTGTTGAATAATAGGTATTGGCAAAAGAACGAATTTGAAAATTTGTATTACCAGAGGCTCCTGCCTGATCTATAGACAAAAGTGCTGTATCATTGTTGGCAGAAACAACAGCAGAGGCTGTTACAGAACCTCCCTGAACTAATTCTACTGTTTGTGGAAATAGCTCAACTGGAACCGTAACCTTTATCAGCATTGCATTGCTATTGTCTGTAATTATGACTTCTTTATTGTGAATTGTTCCGCCAGTTGTTCCAAAAAGGTTCCCGTAATTTGTCCATATTGGATATATCATGGATGGATCTGCAGCATTGCTAAACTCAATGGCAGTAGGGGGAGAAGGGGCTGGGTTCGGTGAGCTGATCCAGAGTTTTATTGGATAGTTATTTCTACATATGGCCCAGTCCTGGTCTACAAGAGTGTGGCTATTTAAACCATTCGCCAAAGTTCGAAATGGAAATCTAAAGTAATTTGAATTTCCAATACTGTCCGGACCAGCCGCAATACTGCAGGAATAGCCCCATGCAAGAGCAAAAGTATGAGATTTTGAATCTACTCCGGCTGAAGCAGATGGTTGGGTTATGTCAGCCGCATATAAATTTCCATAAAACGCAACTGTGTTGAATTTTAGTGAGTGTGGTTCTGTTGTCGTATCTATCAATGCAGGATTAACAGCGGCTGGATCAATCATATAGGCGCCAGATGCCGCATTCCATTTATATTCTACCAGGTCTGCCAATGTTGGCCAGTTTGGCCATGGGATTGCTTCCATATCATAAACATAGAGCGACTTGATATTACAGTTCGCAGGAACTGTGTCAGCTGGAACTTCTGCTATTTCACCTGGCTTTGTATTATCAATTACAAAGTCAAAGGAGTAGCTTTTGGTATTTCCTGCTTTATCACTTATCTGGTAGGCAAGGCGGTAGCGATGAAAAGTTTGCAAGCATTCTTTCCATGGAACTGTTGGTTCAAGACGTAAACGGTCAGCAGCGATAACATTAATTGAAGACGAAACTGGATTAGTGTAAGTTCCTACTGCCGGAACAGGATTTCCGGAATTGTCAATGTCTGTAAGGGTTATTACGGCTGTGTTTACGTCGAAATTTGATCCGCCTGAGTCTGAAAGATAAAAATCTATAGTGTTCAGATTGTGGTCACTTCTAAGTGTTCCAAGGTAGTTTTCCCCTCGGACGTAACCATGAGTGTCATAAATCCTTCTCGTCATTACCGGATTGGTTGTATCCACTACAATCGAAATGGTATTGGAAAAGCCGCTTTCCGCAAATCCATTGTTGGCTTTGACTTTGATGCTATGGTTGCCTGCTGAAAGACTTATTGTTGTGCTAAAAGCTCCGCTGCCATTAGAGATAACAGATTTACTGTAAACCCCGTCAATAAAAATTTGTATAAGATTAGAAGCTTCAGATAAGCCTTGAACAGTAATGCCAGTAGTTTTATTGGTTGGCACAGGCACTCCTGGAACCGCATTTTTGCCGTCAACTTTAGTAATGGTTGGCGCGTTTGGCGGAGTTACTGCCCCGGTTATGTTGACGACAATTCCATTGGACCAGCTTCCCCAGTTGCCAATATTGCCAGCCTTATCTTTAACTCTTACCCGTGCGTAATAGGTTTGTGTATTTTGTCCGTTCATAAAAATATAGGGGGAGGATGGACCAACCCATGGTTCTTCTACTAACCCTGAAGTATCAGGAGTAACTGAAACCTGAACCTGACAGTCATCTACGCCGCTTCTATCATCTGTTGGGGAAAAGTAGAAATACACATTTGAATCTACAGAAAAATGTTCGTCCGGGTCAGTGTTCCCTGGCCCAATGTCTGAACAGGCTACAGCTGGTGGGGCAACTCTATCGATTACCAGCGGAAGACTTTTTGCTGAAAGAGCTCCAATATTTCCGTCATTATCTCTGGCGCAAACTTTATACTCGTAAGAACCATCAGCAAGTCCAGACAAATTTAAAGAAAGAGTTGTCGTCGTTGCTATGAAAACAGGCGCGCCACCATTTGCAGACTGCCCTATGCTGTAATCTATGGTTCCAGCTCCGCCAATATCAGTGCTGGCATTCCATGAAAGTGTACTCGCCCCGGTATTTGTTGCCTGTGGAGAAATGGTTAGCCCTGTTGGAGCAGGAGGCGGATATTTATCATTGAAAGTGACATTTATGTTTGAGCTTCTTCCACCAATTTGGATTCCCACAGTTGCTGTTCCCTTGGTGTTGGAAGTGATCACTGTTGAAGCTGAAGCGTTTATGACAGAAGATTGGACACCAGCCAGGTCTGATGAGTCATCGGGGGACAAGGTGCCAAAATTAGTTGTGCAAGTAGCTAACGAGCCATCAGGGACATTTCTTGGAGCTTTGCCAAGATATGCTGTTGAAACTCGGGTTGAAGGAGATGGAGCTGAGGGAGTTATATCCAGACTCGTTGAAACTGCGCTGAGTGTGTAGGTATCTATCTGGTTAATTGCTAGAGGTGAACTGGTTCCCGATGCTAATCCAATTGCCCCATAAACTGAAATTGATCCTGGGACCGCTGTTGTTGCTTTTATTCCAAAGCAAGCCTGACCGCTTCCAGGAGCTGCTCCATTTTGACCAAACAATACCTGATGCCCATCACCGGGTATCCCATTCGCATCAGCGGGAATAATGCTTGAAAGATTGCCTGGAATTTGAACAAGCGAAAGAGGCTGGCCATCTTGAACGGGATTACCTTTTCTTGTTGTGACCGCTGAGGTCGTAAAGGTGCCAATGTCTGCTGGAATGAGCCCAGATAGAAGAAATGGTTGATCAAAACTGTAGGTAATGAGCCCTACAGGTACCTCAAGTGGACTCGATGTGGTAAAAAATGTTCCGGTATTATCTGCTCTATCTCTGGTAACAACTTTGGTAACATAGGTTCCATCCGCGGATACAGGAGAAATTGGAACCGCGCCAACCCTATCTAATCCATTATTGGATGTGAAAAATGGTATGGGGTAGGTAATAACGTAAAATGAGTTTCTGGTATAAGTTCCCGGGTGTTTTACTTTAAATGTCCCGTCGCCATTAATTGTATCTACTGTGCCTTCTACTGCAGTAGAATCATAAAGCCCGGAAGATGTTATCCATATTTGAACAGTGTCGCCAACAGAAAGGTTGGTTCCTTTATGGTCTGTCGGAACAAGCTCGCTGTCTGTAAGGGTGAAAGTCCATGTGTTTCGGCCATTGAGGGTTACTTTGCTTGGGAGTGAAAGCAATCTGAAAGGCCATATCTGTGGCTTGGAAACATCAATGTTTGCTCCAGATCCTGCGCTACCATCAGCCAGGTTCGGATCGACAACCTTGGCATTAAAACTTGTGAAACTGTTTGAAAGAGCACCATCTGCGGGAACAATGTCGGTGGCGTATGGTGGAGTATCGTCTATTTTAAAGGAGTTACTACTATTTTGAGTAAGATTGGTAAGATTATCTTCAAGATTGATTTCAATCTGATAAGTTCCTTCTGGGAGCGCAACAGAAGTTAAATCAATATCTGTTTGGAAAGCTAAATTTCCCAGATGAGACCATGAAGGAGCTGGGAGAGATAACAAAGTTCCTTGACCATTTCTAAGATTTACGGTTGATGCGGTTCCGTTAAGGTAGTAATGCCCACTCCATGACCATCCTCCAGAATAATTTCCGCCCCAGGTTTGCGCTTTCACGGTTAGAAGATTAGGTCTTTCGGAGGTGCGCCGGTAGGCAGAGGTATGTGCTGGCGAAAGGCTTACTCCATTTAGTAGTGGAGGGTATGTGTCGTTGTTGTGAGCTCTGACAACCCTGATGGCAGATGATTTTCCAAGGTTATTTCTAACCAGAGCCCCAATGTAGGTTAAGGTATTATGATTGTACTCAACATTTAAAAAATTTATAAGAGTAAAAGACTCACCATCACTTAATGCAGATGGCATGTCATAGAAATTTTCACCAGAATCCCATTCACCATTATTATTCGCATCATACCAGACATCACCATCGTCGTATGCTCCAGGCGTGTTTACGCTTGTTTGCCCTTCAGGCAAAATCACCTGGCTATATTGCGGAAGCCATGTTGTATAGCTGTAGTCTCCAAATCCAATTTGCACTGTTTGCCTGAAAGGCATTTTTGTAACAGTTCCTGTTACTGTTGGCCAGAGTCTTGAACCGATAATTGCAGGTTCACCACTTGGAACCCTTGTCTTTACGGGGAATGGAGTCCCTTCTAAAGTTTTAATATAAACATAGGCAGGAGTTCTTCCCAGGCAGTCAGCTGAGTCGCCAGCCCTAACATCAAGACGGATGTCGCCAAATGGAAAAACCAACCCGGGATACGTCAGCTCAAATTCTCCAGTGGATTGATTGATCAGATAAAGGCGTCTTCGAATGTAGTTCTCGTCTCCAATATAGGCAGAATCCCAGCCTTTCCACTCTTCGTTCCATTTGGTTACATGACCTTTTATTTTTATCGGGTTTGTAGCAACCGTCATATTTGGGAAATAATCTACCCAGCCTGCAACTGGTATGTTAGCCGCCGTTTCTCCGTCGCCTGTGAAAAGGTTGTGCCCGGGGTCATAAATCTTATCAATAATAGGCGCTACAGGCCGAGCATCATAATGCATATAAAATGTTTTTGATTGGACTGTTTCGTTTCCTGCTTTATCAGAAATAGAACCTGATAACCTGATTTTCCTATATGGCTGTCTTATGAGTCCCCAATCAGCAGGGTAAAAATTTACCTGTCCACTGCCGTCATCGGATATTGTTCCTGGAATTGGAGTCCATGACACAACAGTATAATCATCAGGATTACCAGTGGTCGGCATATCAGCAAAATCTACTGAGATTGATGCTGTGGAGAAATCAATTCCCGCCAATGAATCTGAAACGTTTGCATATATAAGCCCAATATTACACTGATATTTTTGATTTGATCGACAACCAGAGTTTCCATACCATAAACCCATTGAAGGCAAGGTTGTGTCAATAACTACATCAACTCCAACACTTTGTTGGCTTAAGAAAATAGAGTCATAGGCCATTGCTGAAAATTCAAAACTTCCCTGGGGCTGTCCTGTTAATGGAATAGACCAAACTCCAGCACCGCTGGTTGTACCGGTAGCAATTTGCGAGGTCCCTCTGAAAAGTCTAATCTGAGTAGCCGCTTCTGCGTTTCCTTCTAGTGTTAAAGTGGTTGACGGAACAAAAATAGTGGTATCAGGGGCGACAGCCTGCCCTGCTACTTTAGTAATGGTTGGAGCGTTAATTCCAAAAACAGCAGAAGGAAAAATTGAAAAAAGAAAAACCAAAAAAATTACTGTAGATGACAAATCCGGGCAAAGTTGTTTCCCTTTTCTCGCCAACCTTTTTGCCCATTCCAGTCTGCTAATAACTCTAAGCAGGACAATATCCATTCATGGCCTTTTTATTCTATTTGTAAGGATTGTACCTTAAGAATAGAGAAAAATTTGAATTGTGTAAAGGAATATTGGATTATTAGCGACTTTTAAGCCAGAAAAGCAATCCTGTTTTCCAAAACAAAAAATCTATGTTGAATCACATTAACTCTAATGATAAGCTGCAGCAGTTGTGCATTATCGGAAATTGGAGAAATAAATGAGTAATCAGGAAAAAACAAGAGGCCGTGGTGAGCCTGATGTTTCAAATAAATTTGGAACTTTTGGGGGAGTGTTCACCCCCAGCATACTAACTATTTTTGGCGTGATAATGTTTATGCGCGCCAACTTTGTAATTGGTCAGGCTGGTGTTTTTTATGCAATTTTAATTCTTGTAATAGCCAAGTTGATTACTCTACTGACTTCTTTATCCATTGCCGCAATTGCAACCAATATGCAGGTTCGCGGTGGCGGTGCATATTTTATGATTTCCAGGGTTCTTGGCCCCGAATTTGGCGGAGCGATTGGACTGGCTCTTTTCTTTGCTCAGGCACTTTCTGTTCCATTTTATATTCTAGGTTTTACTGAGGCATTTATAAGAGCTTTTCCAGGGTTAAGCGAGCACTTTACAGTAATTGCTCTTATTTCTGCCGCTGCCTTATTCGTTGTAGCATACGTCGGAGCAAGCTGGGCGATAAAGACGCAATTTATAATTATGGTAGTTCTTTTTTCTGCTATATCTGCTTTTATGATCGGTGCTGGGTCTAATTTTTCATTTGAAATGCTTAAATTGAACTGGGGAAGCGGGTATACGGCTTCTTCTTCCGGCGGGACTTATAATTTCTGGCTGATATTTGCAATTTATTTTCCTGCAGTAACTGGAATCCTGGCGGGAATTAACATGTCTGGGGATTTAAAAGAACCTGAAAAAAGCATTCCAGTTGGAACTCTTTATGCTGTGGGCGTTGGTTTTATTGTTTATTTTATTCAGGCTGTTATTTGTGGAGGAGCTTTTGCAAGAGCTGATCTTATAAACACTCCATATCAGGTTCTTGTTAAATGCGCACCTTTGGGGGCAGGATGGTTAGTTGCAGCTGGCGTTTATGCAGCAACACTATCGAGTGCATTAGGCAGCTATTTAGGCGCTCCTCGTATTCTTCAGGCAGTTGCCCGTGATGGCATTGTTGAAAATCTCAAGCCGTTTGCTAAAGGCACACCAGTTAATGATGAACCTAGAAGAGCCCTCATACTGACGGGGTTCTTAACTGTGCTGGTAATTCTTTGGGCAGGAAATGAAACTGAGGGTGGGGCATTAAATATTGTCGCCTCAATTATCTCTATGTTTTTCCTTTATACCTATGGGATGGTAAACCTGGCAGCATTCATTGAAGCATATAGCTCTAATCCGTCATTTAGGCCAAGATTTAAATGGTTCCATTGGATTTCAGCACTGGTAGGGGCTCTTGGCTGTGTTGGAGCAGCTTTTTTGATTGACGCTAAAGCTGCTATTGGTGCAGTTGTGGTGCTTGCCTTATTGTTAAATTATGTTCGCAATAAAGAGTTGAAAAGCACTTTTGGAGATGCTAGACGCGGTTTTTTCTTTACTGCTGTTAGAGATAACCTGCTTAGACTTAGAGATATGGATGAAGATTCAAGAAACTGGCGACCAACGATTCTTGTTTTTTCAGGTAACCCAACATCCAGAGAAACTTTGGTTAGCTATGCTGTTTGGCTTGAATCTGGACGTGGGATAGTTATCCTTGCGAATATTCTTCAGGGAACCACGGTAAATCTGGTTAGAAAAAGAGAAGCAGCAATAAAGCAATTGAACATGTTTTGTGCAGAAAAGGATATTCAGGCATTCCCTCAGGTAGTTATAGCTCCGGAAATTGCATCAGGAATCAGCATGTTTCTACAGGCCTCATCGCTGGGACCAATTAGACCAAATATAACAATGTTTGGTTGGTCAGAAGAATATAAGAGCATTGATATGTTGATGAAATATCTGCGTGAAGCAGATCATATGAAGATGGGGCAGGTTTTGTTGAACGATTGCGGAATGCCACCAGTTAAGGGTAAAAAGCGTATTGATTTATGGTGGAGGGGGCGAAAGAATGGTTCCCTTATGATGGTTCTTGCTCACTTGTTAGTGAATAACTGGGAATGGGCTGGAGCAGAAATCAGAGTTTTAAGACTTATTGAAAATGAAGCTGGAAAAATGCCAGCTTTAGAAGCTTTACAAAAACTGGTTGAGTCTGCCAGAGTGGGTGCTATCGCCGAAACTATTGTTTCTGATAAGCCTTTTATAGAAGTTCTCCATGAAGTGTCAATTGACTCAACATGCATAATGCTTGGTTTTGAAATTCCACCTGAAGGGGCTGAAGGTGGATGGTATGAATTTAATAAAAAGATGCTTAGAGGGCTTCCTACTACAATGCTGGTGCATTGCTGCAGGGATGATGATTTGCTTGAAGAAGGACTCTAAAAAAAGCTCTTGATGATACTCTGCAAATCAGCAGCAAGTGTGAATAAAGCGCATCCCACTATTAATATCCATATTGGGAGACGTTGCATAAAATAAGAATCTGGTTCATTGGAAAATTCGGAATCTTCTGGTTCTGAAACCAGATCATTCCAATGATGAAAGCCATAAAAGAAAAAGGCCAGCATCAAAATAAAGACGCAAAAGTTAAATAAAACTATCCACATAATTACCTCTGTGGACTGATTTTATACTCCATTAACAGATAAATCAATTGGGATTAACTTGAGGGTTCCGCCAGTTTTGCCATTTCGGTCATGGTAACAAATTTGTATCCATTGGCTTTAAAGGCCTTAATTAAAGTGGGGAGAACTGTGAGTACTCCTGGGTGAATATCATGAAAGAGAATTATACTTCCTGGGGTAACTGAGCGCATAACCTTATAAAGAACTTTAGATGGGTCTTTTATCTCCCAGTCCCGGCTGTCAGAATCCCACATTACCTGATGCCATCCTTGACGATGGATAAGATTTTCAATTCTTGTATTGGTATGACCAAAAGGAGGTCTGACGAACTTACATGGTTTTGAAGTAATTCCTGATATTAAATCTGCAGTTCTTTGTAAAGTTGCCATTGCGAGCTTATCACTAAGCTTGGTAAGTGATTTATGCTGCCAGGAATGATTCCCCACATCATGCCCTTCTATGGCCATACGTGTAATTATATCTGGATAGGTTTCAGCTCTGCTCCCGACTACAAAAAAGGTACCTTTAATATTTTCAGCTTTCATAATATCAAGTAATCTGTTGGTGAAAGTATGATGAGGCCCATCATCGAAGGTAACTGCAACAAACTTCTCATTAGGTTTAGCGTTAAAAGAAGCAATGATCTGGGAGCATGAAGCCACAGTTAGAGGTTGAATCGGGTATTCAAAACTTTTTTTTCTAAACTTTTTTGCGACAGAGGGAGTTTGAGATTTTTGATACGTATTTTGAGAACCGTAAGTATTTGGAATAAGCGGATGCAGTCCTATATTTCCACTTTCGACAGGAGGTTTATAGCTTCCAAATGACATCAGTTTCTCGGTTTTATCAATTGTAGGAATTTGAACGTGATAACCCATCTCACTTAACTTTGAAATAGCGGGCTGAAAACCAGGCTTCTTTTTCAGACATTCCATGAAATTAGCGTAAGCTTGGCCGTAGTTGCCCTCTTCTTTTTCAAGAAGGCCAAGATTGTAGTAAATCCAGTATGAGGAAGAAATAGCCAGACCGGCTCTGAATACAAGTCTTGCATCGTCTTTTCTTCCCATTTGTTTATATGCAGAACCGAGATTGTTGTAAAGATGTATGTACGAAGAGTCTATTGAAAGGCCATATTTCCAGATTTTTATGGCGTCTTCCAGTTTTCCTGATTTGGCATAAATAATTCCGAGAGAATTAATGGTAGGAATATCCCTTGGATTGCTATTTAGTTTTGCCCTTAAAATGTTGAAATCCCTCATCAAATCAGGAGGGGCATTGTTCTCAAAATTGTTAGCCCTTGCCCCAGAACAAATGCTCAAGACAAAAATAAAGGCTAAAATAGGTTTTAAATAGCTCATTTTTTTATTCATTGGCTAATTTATCGACAGAAAAAAAGGTATTTGTGACTCAATATGCATTTAAAGTTCTGACAAAACAACTCCATATTCTTTTAGAAAGACTCGTTGATGCACCTGAAATGAGCTGTTTAAAATTGCTTGATGGGTTAAAATCTGGAGCAAAACTACGCGCAACGGAGAGGAAAATGGAATTTAGAATGTGAGAATTTTTAATGGCAGCATCATTTTGCATAAAAATAATTTTGTTTCTAACTTCTTCTACCTCTTCCGGTGAAAATTGAAAAAGATATGGAATGCCTTGTAAAAGCATAAGCATTTTTAATGTTCCAATTTTCCTGATATTCGTTTTTCTGCTTTGTAGCCACACTAGTCGCTGACGTAAAATGGATTTACTAATTTCAGGAATCGCTACCGGACTATAAAAAAGAGCTGAAATAATCATAGACTCAAATAGCTTGGAGGTCATTTTCCCTAAAAAGAGCGGTGGTAGAAGAAAGTCTGAGTCTAATTGGCCGCTTTTCGTTTGCCAGAGTGGCATTATATTGAAAAGCTTTTTTAATGGATGCAAAAAAGATACTGAATATCTGCTCGCCATAGCAAGAATGGCTCCAGCACAGAGACTGGTAGAAATCTTTCCATAGATTGGGTTCGAAGAGAAGAAAAATGATCCGTCGCTATTCTGGAACTCTTGAATCTGCTTTCCGATAGCGATTAATTTTTCGGTTGGGACTTTTAGTCCTCGATTTACAGCTTCGTTGCATGCTTTAAATAATGGATAGCTTGTGTGACACGAAAAGCAGTTATTGGATTGATTAAAATTAAACGTTTCTATGCTTAATCTATAAAGCTCATCCTCAACGGCCTGCAATTTTTCAGAAGTTCCAAAAATCTCAATTGGTTTTGCATTGTTTATATTTGTGGGAAGTTCATCGGTTGTGGGGGGCGAAAAGGCAACTGGAATAAGTTCAAAACTCTTGAATAATCCGGTGGGATTTTCAAAATGAATGCTGGAGTTCTGTTTCTGCAACGCAGACACTTGACGATAATCGCGGCTTTTGAAAACAGACAAAGTACATTTGTTTGATTTGCCCCAGATAGTTGGGGCAAAAGCTGGAATTTTTATCAGCGAAATACTGTAGGTCGCAGGGAGAACTATCCGAACTGAATTTAGCCCGGTTTCAATTTTGTAGTCGATTTTCTTGCTTTGTCCATTCAAAAGACCTGGCAAAAGAAAAAGAAACAAAAAAGTAAATTTAATTGTCCTTGGAAATCCCATATTTTTTTAACTTGTAGTGCAAATTTTGTCGGGTTACCCCAAGAATGGCTGCAGCCCTGGAGTAATTCCATTTAGCAGTTTCTAAGGCCTGAATAATAATGGTTTCCTCAATCTTGCCTATTGTGTCCATTAGAGGTTGATCAGAGGATATATCAAAGTCCTGTTCACTGTCTCTTGGCAAGCTGACATCTTCGCTGGTCAGTAACCCAACTTTTTTTAAAATAACTGCTCTTTCAATGCAATTTTCTAACTGGCGAACATTCCCAGGCCAGGTATATTCAGAAAGATATTCAAACAGATCCTCGGTAGCTCCATCAATTTTTCTATTATGTTTTTTAGAGTATTTCTTAATGAAAAAATTAACCAGGGCAACTATGTCCTTTTTCCTTTTCCGTAAAGGGGGAAGGTCGATTTCAACAACATTGATTCTATAAAGCAGGTCTTCACGAAAATTGCTATTTCGAACCTCTTCCTTGAGGTTTTTATTTGTTGCTGAAATGATTCTTACATTTGAGCTTAATTCATTTGTGGCTCCAACTGGCTTAAAAATACCATCTTGCAACACTCTCAAAAGCTTTGCTTGATTTGGCAAAGTTAAATCGCCAATTTCATCAAGAAACAGTGTTCCGCCCTCAGCTTCTGAAAAGAGCCCGGATTTGTCGGCGTATGCGTTAGTAAAGCTACCTTTTTTGTGGCCAAACATTTCGCTCTCAAAAAGTGCTTCAGGGATTGCGCTGCAATTTACTGCTACAAACCTGCTATTTTTGCGCAAAGAATTTTCATGAATTGCTCTTGCGACCAACTCTTTGCCTGTGCCGCTTTCGCCATTTACAAGAACCGTACTGTCGGTGTCAGAAATGTCATTAATCATTCTTTTAACTGCCTGCATTTCATTAGAATGACCGATCAAACCAGTGGGTTGGGGTTTGGCGTCTTTATCTGCAATTTTTTGTGTGTCGAGTATTGTATAAACTGCTTCTTTCAATTCACTTATTTCGAATGGCTTTAGCAAATAGTCTTTTGCACCCAGTTTTACTGCGGTGACAGCAGTCTCAACTGAAGAAAAAGCGGTCATTAGAATGAATGGAATTTCCGGCATACTTTCGCCAACTCTTCTTAGTAACTCTATTCCAGTCATACCACTCATGCGAATGTCTGAAATTACCAAGTCTGCTCCACGTTTTTGTATAAATTCCAGGCCCTCGCCAGGATTCGAAAAATCAAATACTTCGTGTCCGTCCATTTCTAATGCACGTTTTAACGCTTTTAAAAGTTTTACTTCATCGTCTATAACAACTATTTTATTTTTCATAAGCTATTCTAACTCAACTCCTGAAATTCAAAGAATCTACGCTGCTTTTGGCAGGGGAAGATAAATCTCAAAGCTTGTCCAATTGTCGTTTCGGGTTGCTTCAATTTTCCCTCCATGCCCTTCAACTATCGCCTGGCAAATTGCAAGCCCTAAGCCTGTTCCTTGGGCCTTGGTGGTTACTAATGGTTCAAAAATGTGTTCCACTGGGCAATCAAAAGACTTGCCATTGTTTTCAACTTTTAACAGGAAAAATTTTTCGGTAATTAGAGCTTCAATCTTGATTTGCGGCTTATCTGTTTCTGATAATGCATCTTGTGCATTTCTAATGAGATTGCTGAGCACCTGGCAGATTCCAACTTCATCAATTCGAATTTCTCCCTCTGGAAATCTGGGTTTTTCAAAAACGATATCTGTTTGTGCAAAGTTTTGTAGATATGGATTTGTCATTTTTTCAAATGCATCTTTTATGGACACTTTAGATAATTTTGGGGTTTGTTTTGCGGTATAGCTTTTCAAAGAGTCGATTATATTTTTGCATCTTTTAACTTCTTCAATTATTGAATCAAGATCTTCATGGTCAATATCTAAACCTTTATTTGCAGCCTCTTTTATTAAACCTGCGGTAACAAGTATGGTGCCAAGGGGATTGTTAATTTCATGTGCTATACCTGCGGAAAAACGACCAAGGGCAGCCATTTTTTCTTTGTTGGCCAATTCTCTTTGAACCTCTATAAGCCTGCTTTGAGCCTGGGAAAGCTCTCTAACCATGTCATTAAAGCTCAATGCCACAGTCTCGATTTCATCCCCACTATTGACCATTGGAGGCTCATTTAGTGGTATTTCTTTCCAATTTCCTTTTGCAACCTGTTCGATAGCATGCTTTAGTGCTGACAATGGGAAAAGCAGTTTTTTACCAATGAAATAGCCCAAAATTAACAAAGCAAGAACCTCTATTAGGGCAAGTCTTATCATTAGCTGATTTATACTTTCTCTTGAAATAGATGCTTTTAAAGATGGGTAACCAGCTGCGCTAAATAAATTATTCTGGTTGTTAAATGCTCTAACTCTAAAAACCTGGTCTCCAACATTTATTTGTCCGGTATTGCCGCTTTTTAAAAGATTCTTAAAAAAAGAAAAGTTTTCGGTAAATCCTTTTTGATATAAAACTCCCTTTTCATCCCATATGGCAAATGCCGGAACGTCTATTTTGCCAAAATCTGGCTTTTTTGATAGGAAAATTTCATGTTCATCTTTGTTCAGGGGTGCAACTGAACAAATTTGCCCATGGTATGAAAGTGGCCCAGAATCACTTACTCTAAGAAAGCTGCCTGCTGATGAATTCTTTAGTGTTTGCGGTGACACATGACCGAGGACAGAAAAATTTTGTTTTTGAATTAAATCAATATGGCTTAGAGAAAGGCTTCCTTTCAATTTTTCCAAAGTCTCAATTTTTTCGTCTGAGCTCATTGCTGCTAAGTCTATCTGATTGAAAGCTTTAGCCGTCTCAGAAGCCAGTTTATTCAAATTAAACTGTTCTTTTTTTAAAAACGCCCCAATTTGAGAATTGAGATTTTCCAGCTTTTGAATATCCGATTCATCAATAGATAAACCAAGGCTTTGTGCAGCCCAAAAAGAGACAACTGAGATAATTGCAATTATAAGAAAAGTAAAACCTATGCTAATTTTTGTTCTAATACCCATCAGATTGATCCTTGAGGGTTATTCTATCGTTAAAAGTTACGTATGAACAGTAAAAAAGTCTGGTAATAGAAAAACAGCTGCCCTTGAAATAAAGAGCAGCTGTTTTAATTTTAATTCTAGTAGGTTATCAGCTTAGAGAAGGATTCAGCTTCGAGGCTTGCTCCTCCTACGAGAGCTCCGTCAATTCCTTCTTCTTTCATATATGACACAACATTCTCTGGTTTTACTGAACCACCATAAAGAATTCTAACTTTATCAGCTATTTCAGCTCCATAGCGGCTTCTAATAAATTCTCTTATCAGTGCAATAGCATCATGCGCGTCTTTGGTTGTTGCATTTTTACCTGTTCCGATTGCCCAAACTGGTTCGTATGCGATAACAAGCTTAGAAACAAATTCTTCGGAAACACCCTTAAGGTTCTTTTCCATCTGGTTCAAAATGACTTGATCTGTCATATCTTTTTCGCGTTCTTCAAGCTGTTCGCCAACACAAAGAACAGGAATCAAACCATGTTCAAAAGCAGAAATTACTTTTTTATTGATCAGTTCATCTGTTTCACCAAAAACCCATCTTCTTTCTGAGTGCCCGAGAATTACAAATTCACAGGTCAAATCTTTGAGCATCATTGGAGAAACTTCACCAGTAAAAGCGCCTTTTTCTTCAAAATACATGTTTTGGGCGCCAAGTAAAACGTTGCTTCCTTGTCTACCTTGATCAACAGGGTAAATAAGAGGGAACGGTGGGCATATAAGCACGTCACGTTCCTTTACATCCATAATTTTGGGAAGAAGCTCGGCCATAAAGCTTTTTGCTTCCTGTGAAGTTTTATGCATCTTCCAGTTTGCTGCGATTAGTGGTCTTCTTGTCATTATTTTGCTCCTTCAGCCATTTCTTTGATGTTACGTGAAAAAACTTCTATTCCTGGGAGGGTTTTTCCTTCGAGGAATTCAAGGCAAGCGCCTCCGCCTGTAGAAACATGAGAGACTTTGTCTGCTGCTCCCATTTGTTCAACTGCTGCTACGGAATCGCCACCACCAACTATTGTAACCGCGTCGATTTCTGCAAGAATTTCTGCGGTTTTTCTTGTACCGATATCAAATGGTGGGATTTCAAATACTCCCATTGGGCCATTCCATAAAACAGTTTTGGCACTGCGAAGTTCTTTATCAAACAATTTGATTGTTTCAGGTCCTATATCCAGACCGAGTTCATCGTCGGGGATATTGTCGATTGAAACGGTTTTGGTTTCAGTTCCAGCTTTAAATTCTTTGGCGCAAACCACGTCGGTTGGAAGAATTAAAGATTTTCCGCTTGTTTTTGCTTTTTCGATTAGCTTTTTGGCCAATTCGATCTTATCGTCTTCACACAATGATTTTCCAATGTTGTAACCCTGGGCTTTTAGAAAGGTAAATGCCATTCCTCCGCCTATAAGTAGGGAATCAACTTTTTCAAGGAGATTTTCGATTACAAGAATTTTATCGCTGACTTTTGCACCGCCAAGTATAGCAACCAATGGGCGATCGGGAGATCCGGTTACTTTTCCAAGGTAGTTGATTTCCTTTTCCATTAGCAATCCAGCATATGCGGGAAGGGTATCTGCGATTCCTGCAGTTGAAGCGTGAGCCCTGTGAGCTGTTCCGAAAGCGTCACTAACATAAATGTCGCCTAAGGAAGCTAGAGCTTTAGCAAATGTTGGATCATTTTTCTTTTCTGCATTATGAAATCTTAGATTTTCAAGCAGAACAACTTCTCCGTTGTTTAAGTTGTTAACTAGCTCAACTGTTTTTTCTCCGATGCAATCTTCAGCAAATTTGACTTCTTTACCGAGCAATTTGCTTAAATGATTTACAACTGATTTCAGTGAGTATTTTGCTTCGAACTCACCCTTTGGACGGCCAAGATGACTCATGATAATCAGCTTTCCGCCCTGATCAAGAATGTGCTTAAGGGTTGGTATGGCTCTTCTGATACGAGTGTCGTCTGTAATATTCAAATTCTCATCCAATGGAACGTTGAAATCCACACGAACGAGCGCTTTTTTACCAGAAAAATTAATATCTCTTATTGTTCTGAACATTTGTGTCCCTCCTGATATTGTCTGGAGCTTTCAATTATAACCTAAATTTAAAAAACAGGAAACCTGCAATCAGGTTCCCTGTTTTAGAATCAATTAAAGTGCCTTCTTATTTAGAAGCGATGAAGAGAATAAGATCTCTTACGCGGCTGCTGTAGCCCCACTCATTGTCATACCATGAAAGAACTTTTACAAGGTTACCATCGATAACTTTTGTTGAAAGTGAATCAAAAATTGAGCTGTGAGGATCAGTATTGAAATCAGTACTTACAAGTGGTTCTTCACAATAAGCAAAAATTCCTTTATTTCTTTCTGTTCCGCTAGCTTCTTTCATTGCTGCATTTATTTCTTCTACTGTAGTGCTCTTGTTAAGTGTGCAAACAAGGTCAACAACAGAAACGTTTGGAGTTGGAACGCGAATTGCGAATCCATCAAGTTTTCCTTTAAGTTCAGGAATTGCAAGAGAAATTGCTTTTGCAGCACCAGTAGAAGTTGGAACCATAGAAAGAGCGGCTGCTCTAGCTCTGCGAAGATCCTTGTGAGGAGCATCGTGGATTCTCTGATCGCCAGTGTAAGCGTGAATTGTAGTCATGAGACCTTTTTCAATTCCAAACTTATCATTGAGAACTTTTGCTACTGGAGCGAGACAGTTTGTAGTACAACTTGCATTGCTGATTACATGATGATTTGCTGCATCATATTTGTCTTCATTTACGCCCATTACGATAGTAATGTCTTCGCCTTTTGCAGGGGCAGAAATGATAACTTTTTTAGCTCCACCTTTAGTTATGTGAACTTCAGCTTTTTCTTTTGCTACAAAGAGACCAGTTGATTCTACAACGTAATCAATTCCATGATTCTTCCAGGGGATGTTTCCTGGATCGCGTTCGGCATAAACTTTAATTGCAACGCCGTCAACTACAAGACTGTCGTCTTTAGCTTCCACGGTCATATTCAATTTGCCGTGAATTGAATCATACTTCAAAAGATGAGCAAGAGTTTTTGCATCAGTAATGTCATTGATAGCAACTACTTCGAGTTCAGGAGTTTCCAGGATGGCTCTGAAAACCATTCTACCAATTCGACCAAAACCGTTAATACCTACTTTATGTGCCATAAGGACGTAACCTCCTTAGATTTTGTGTCCCACTTTGTGAAATTCGGGACAATAAAAAACGATGCCCCTTATTTACTAGGGGCACCGATTAATGTCAAGCAGGAAATTTCCTGCGTGCTAAGATGAGCTCTAATACTTACTTGTCAAGCTGCTGCTTGAAAGATTCGAGCTGTTCTTTAAGAAGATCACCAATTGTATCAGAGAAGCCAGTTTCTGACTGAGCCTGATATTTTTGGAGTTCTTTTTTGTCGCTATCCATCGCTGCTTCTTTGATTGAGAGTTTCAATCTGCGATTTTTTCTATCAAGTTCAAGAACTTTAAAATTAACTTTGTCACCCTGGCTTACTGCTTCTGAAGGTGAGTTAACTCTTTGATTTGAAAGTTGAGAGATGTGGATGAAGCCAACGATATTTTCGGCAACTTCAATTTCAGCGCCGTTATCAAGAAGTTTAGAGATTTTTCCTTCATGAACTGATTCTTTAGGGAATTGTCTTTCAATTTCTTTCCATGGATCATCAGCAAGTCTTCTAAGAGATAAACCGATTTTCTGTTTTCCCTTATCAACTTCATAAACCATAACTTCAACCTGATCGCCCACTTTAAGAACTTCAGATGGATCACCAACTTCGTTCTGCCATGAGAATTCAGAGATATGGAGAAGGCCTTCGATGCCGTTTTCAAGTTGAACAAAAGCGCCATAGCTTACAAGGTTTTTTACAACGCCAGTAACTTTCTGACCAATTTTGAACTGACCTTCAACTGCTTCCCATGGATCAGTCATAGTCTGTTTGAGACCAAGAGAGAGTCTATGGTTTCCAGTGTCAACGTTAAGGATCTTAACTTTAACTTCCTGGCCTTTTTCCAATACTTCTTTTGGATGGTTAACTTTTCTTACCCAATCCATATCAGAAACATGGAGAAGTCCTTCAATTCCATTTTCGATTTCAATGAAAGCACCAAAATCTGTCATGTTGTTTACTTTACCAGTTACAACATCACCAATTTTGTATTTGGTTTCAATTTCGTCCCAAGGATGTGGAAGTACTTCTTTGTAAGAAAGAGAAATTCTCTTTTTATCTTTGTCGATTTCTTTGATTACAACATCAATTGAATCGCCAGAAGTAACAACTTCCTGTGGATGTTTTACGTTTCTTGACCAACTAAGGTCAGAAATGTGAACAAGGCCTTCAACGCCTTCTTCTAATTCAACGAAAGCACCAAAATCCATCAGGTTTTTAACTTTTCCAGGGTATTTCTGACCAACTTTGTAACGATCATCAACGCTTTCCCATGGATTGTCTTTTTTCTGTTTCAAGCCAAGGCTGATTTTGCCTTTTTCTTGATCCATTTTCAGGATTTTTGCTTCGATTTCTGCGCCTGGTTGAACAACTTCTCTTGGGTTAGAGATAACTGACCAGCTCAGATCGTTTCTATGAATGAGACCTTCAACGCCATCGCCGAGATCAACAAAAGCACCGTATTCTACTATTCTAGAAACAGTTCCCTTGATAAGATCATCAGTTTTGAAGTTTTCGAAGATTTCGCCTTTGCGTTTATCTCTGATTTTGTCAAGAATTGCTCTTTCTGAAACAACAACGTTCTTGCGTCTTTTGTCAAATTCAGTAACAAGCATTGGGAAAGTTTTTCCGATGCTTTCTTTAGCATTCTTGCCATGTGAGAGCTGGCTTTGTGGAAGGAAAGCTCTGATTCCTTTGATATTCACATTGTATCCACCTTTGATGCGTTCTTTAATAGTCGCTTCAACAGGTATCTTTTTGGTGAATGAATCATGTATATCATCCCAGGCGCCTAATTCTTTTGCTCTGCGATAGGAGAGCAAAAGCTGGCCGTGACCATCGTCAATACGTTTTACGAAAACTCTGATTTCGTCGCCGACTTCAAAAGGTTTGTCTTCGCCCTGAATTTCTTCATGGGGAACAATTCCGTCTGATTTGTAGCCTAAATCTACATAGAGGCCGGTCTGATTCTTTTCGATGATGGTCCCAGTTACAATCGCTCCCTTGGAGATGGTTCGGATTTCATCACTATTGAGAGCCTCCTCCATGGTCATTGGCGCGTCGTCCATGGCCTGACTTTCTTTAGTTTCCGATTCTGTTTGTGTCAAATTGACTTCTTCCATACGTTCCTCCATTGGGCTCATGTTGTCCCGGGTATTAGTTGCAATATCGATAATCCGGTCTATAACCTGTTCGATTGATAGAGCGGTGGTATCCAGTAAAACTGCTCCCTCTGCCTGAATAAGAGGGGCTACTTCGCGATTTGAATCAATTTCATCACGTCTTGCAATATCCTGCATTAGTGTTTCAAGATTTGCTTCAAATCCTTTATTTTTAAGGTCTAGCAGTCTTCTTTGAGCTCTTTCTTCAATTGAAGCGGTTAAAAATATCTTAACTGGAGCATGTGGAAATACCACTGAACCTATATCACGACCATCTACAACCCATTTGCCTTCTGAGCCAATTTTTCTTTGCAGGTTGGTCATGCAATCTCTTACATTAGCATCAGCTGCAATGTAGGAGACATTTTTTGCTACTTCCGGAGTTCTGATTTCATTCGTTACTTCCTGTCCGTTTAAAAATACGGCTGGAAGCGGCGAATTTGCCTTTTCTTTAAACTGAATCTTGCTTTCATGGGCGCACTTGTTTAAGCCAGCCTGATCTGAAAAATCCAGACCTTCTTGCATGACTTTATAGGTTACCGCTCTATACATTGCTCCTGTATCGAGGTAACAGTAGCCAAGTTTTTCTGCGACCATTTTGGCTACAGTGCTTTTGCCTGCTCCTGCTGGCCCATCAATTGCTATGACTTCACATGTAGTAACTTTTTGCTGGGTTGAATTCAAGACTAGTTCTAGACTCCTTAAATTCGCTGAAGACATCTATCTTACAGCTAGTGGCCGTTAATGTACACTATTTTGAAGAAAGTTGCAAGAAAAATTGAAAAAAAATGGCGTAAAATGTTTTTTACGTCCTAATTCAGCTTCTTTAACGCGTTAAAAAAATCTGGCCATGAAATTTCTACTATTTCTGGGTTTTTTACTAAAATGCTGGTTTTTCCTGCTGCTGCCATTACCGAAAGAGCCATTGCTATTCTATGATCAGATTGCGAATCAATGAAATTTGGCGAGGAAAACTCCGCTGATCCAACAATTTTGAATCCATCTTCGAATTCGACGAAATCAATTCCAAAGTTAATCAATCCGTTTTTTAGAGCAGAAATTCTATCACTTTCTTTGTATCTTAATTCTTTGGCGTCGGTAACAGTGGAGTTCCCGTTAGCGCAGGCCATCGCAACTGCCAGAGCTGGAATTTCATCCACAAGCAGTGGGATTTGTTTACCTCCAATTTGTATGCCATTTAGATTTGAAGCCTCAATAGTTACTGTACCGGTTTTTTCAAGAAAGTTTGTTTCAGGTTTATCTGGAATAATCGAAATTTTTGCTCCCATTTTTTCCAGGACTGACAAAAACTCAATTCTGGTCGGATTTAGCAAGCAATTTGAAAACTCAATCCTGCTTCCTGGAATTATTGCAGCTCCAACTCCTAAAAATGCTGCAGAACTAGGATCGCCTGGAACATTGAATTTCCAGTTTCCGGAAATTTTTGTTTTTCCAGAGATAATTATTTCTTTTTCTGATGAAGAAATTTTGAAGCCCAGCTTTTCCAACAAAATTTCAGTATGATCTCTGCTTTTTACTGGCTCTATTATTTTTGTAGTTCCGTTTGCTTTTAAGCCTGCAAAAATTAATGAACTTTTTAATTGGGCTGAGGGTATTGGCAGGCAATATTCAATGCCTGTCAGGTTTTTTGTGCCAACAATTCTTATTGGAAGTTTGTCCTGGTCGCTTATACAAGATATGTTTGCGCCCATTGAACGAAGTGGAGTGACTACTCGTTTCATAGGCCTCTGGCTTAAAGATTGATCGCCGTGAAGTTCAAAGTTTCCTTCTATACCGGATAAAATCCCACAAAGTAATCTTGCGGTGGTGCCAGAGTTCTGGCAATTAAGAATTTTTGTTTCCGCTGGATTGTCCAGGTTATGGGAAGTCAGTTCTATGTGATTCTGCGTTACAAATTTAACTTTCACCCCTAAACTTTTCACAATTTCCAAGCTGGTGAGAACGTCCTGACAGTTTGATAAATTGGTGATTTCGATTTTCCCCTTTACTAGAAGTGATGCCAAAACCAATCTATGGGAAATAGATTTGTCTCCCGGTAAATTTATTTTTGCGGAAAAGGGGGATAGGGGAGAGATTATCATTAAATTGGTTTTCCAAGCATGATTGCAAGAATCTGGTCGTCGGTTTCTACCATTCCAGGGGCGGCAATTCTTCCAATATTTGCCAGGCTCTCTTCAAGTGTGTCGCCTAATACGCCATTGGTTGTAGGCAGCTTAAGTCCCTGTCTTGACATTAGTGCCGCTTGAAATGCAGAGTCAACAGCACAAACAAGCTTTATAGCACAGCCAACTTTTGCACCATCACAAATAATTCCTGTGATGCTTCCAACCATATTGTTTATTGCAGCTGTTGCCATTTCAAGGTTCCCGTCCAGAAGGTAAATTGCTCCTGCTGTCAGACCAGTTCCAGAACAAACCACACATCCGCACATTGCAGAAAGAGTTCCAGTGTGATGTTTGAGAATACTGGTTATTCCGTGACTTATTGCCAGAGCTTCAGCAAGTCTCTTGTCACTTGCTTTAAGGTGGGTTGCCAATGAATATAAAGGTAATGTAATTGAAAGCCCTTGATTGCCTGATCCGGCTGATGTCATTACGGGAAGTTCACATCCGGACATTCTTGCATCTACAGCAGCCGAGGTAAGGGCTTTGGCTTTGTTTACAATATCATTGCCCAGCCATCCTTCATTGATCAACTTGTCATAGATATTGCCTATCTGCAAGAATCCATCTTTGCCCTTTCCAGCTTCAGCCACTTTAAGGTTCATCTCAACCCCTTTTAGGAGGTGCTGTCTTGTTTTTTCTGAAAGCTGCTCAATGCAATTCCAGATTATTGAAAAGTTTTGTTTGGCAAGTGCCTCTCTGGCTACCAGGATTTCGTCTGTTTGTTTTTTCTTATTATCTTCAGCCGATAGAATAATTTCTCCATTTTTTTCCAATAGAGTTAGATTCTCGTGGCTTCCTTTGATTATTGCTCTGCCATAACCAGACTCGGACTGAGCTCTAACTTCCACAAATAACCCCTGTATTCCGGAAGCAAGGTCTAGTTTTATGCGATTGTTTTCTACCAGTTGTTTAGCTTTATTTAACCAGTTTTCATCAACACCTTCGAGCAGAGTCAGGTCGGGTTTGCTTTTTCTGGCATAGCAACCAAGTGCTGCGGCAAGGTAAATTCCGCGTTCGCCGTGGGTGCCTGGAATACCGACTTCCATAGCGTTTTTGAAAAGATTTGTAGATAGACGAATTTCAATTTTTCTTATTGGAGGTTCTATTTGTCGGCAAGCAAAGGCAGAGGCCAGGGCGATAGTTATTGGCTCTGTGCAGCCAAGAGCAGCTTTTACATCAATCATGATGGTCTTTTCTAATTGGTTTATGCTCATACTTGAACCTCCGTTTTTAGGAATCTAGCACGCAATAAATTCCTTGAAAAGAAATTTTGATTATCAGAAAGAAAAAAGTCGCGCAAATTTGTTAGAATGAAAAAAATTGGAGGCTCTATGAAGAAAAACACTTTAGGCTCAACTGGATTAAAAGTAACTCAACTTTGTTTTGGAACTCTTACTATGAGCCCAATGCAGAGAGATCTGTCTCCAAAAGACGGTGGAAGCTTGATTATGTATGGTTTAAGAAGCGGGATTAACTTTATTGATACAGCTCAAATGTATGGTTCTTATCCACACGTTAAAGAAGCTCTTCGCAGTTGGGGAGGAGAACGACCGGTGGTTTCTTCTAAATCAGCAGCGAAAGACAGACCTACGATGAAAGCTGCAATTGATGAATGTCTTAATGAAACAGGATTGGATTATATTGACATCTTTTTGTTGCATGCTGTGAGGGATGTTGGAGATTATGACTCAAGAGCAGAAGCTTTAAAAGCTTTGCAAGAAGCTAAGCAGGCAGGAAAAATAAGGTTTATTGGTGCAAGTTCACATTCTGCCAGGACAATAGACTTTCTTTCACACCAAAAAGAGATTGATATTTTGCATCCCATGTTTAATAAAGATGGAATTGGAATTCTGGATGTTGAATTGTCTGAAATGAAACAGATTTTAAGATTTGCTAAAGCTGCAGGAAAAGGAATTTACGCTATGAAGCCACTTGGTGGCGGACATTTAAGAAATAGCGTGCAGGAATCCCTGGAATGGGTCTTTAAATCAAATTGTGTTGATGCTGCTGCCGTTGGTATGACCACTATTGAAGAAGTTCAAATGAATGTAGCTATTTGCAGAGGTGAAAAAGTCGATTCGGATTTTGCTCAAAGAGTCGCAGGGCAACCCAGAAGATTGTTTATTAATGAAGGCATTTGTATTAATTGTGGAAAATGCATTGCTGCCTGTCAGCAGAAAGCTTTGGTTAAAGGAGAAAAACACCCTCAAATTAAACATGAGCAATGTGTTCTGTGCGGATATTGTGCTCCAGAATGTCCCAAGTTTGCTATCAGAATTATCTGAGCAAATTTTTCGTTGCATTGAGTAAATTAAAAAAGCTCCCAGGCTAATGCCTGGGAGCTTTTTTTCAGGATTACTAGAACTTAAAAGGCGTCAAATCCACCGCCAGAGCTTTTAGTTTCAGCTTTTGGCTCTTCGGATTTAGCTTCATCCTCAGCTTCATCTTTTTCGTCGTCTGCAACAGTTGCTTCGTCTTCATTTTCTGTTGGAGTCGCTGCTGGGGTTGTCATGCTGTCAAATCCGCCAGTCCCAAAAGAGTCTTTGGCAGGTGTTTTGGGTTCTTCTTTTTTAGTATCTACTGCGTCAAATCCACCGCTACCAAATCCGCCAGTGCTTTTTGCTGCAGGTTTTTCTTCTGTTTTGGAAACAGTTGCAGTTGGCTTAACTTCGCCAGCTTTAACCTCAGGCTTTTGAACAGGAGGATTAGTAACAAGTTCTTCTTCATCTTCTGGAAGAATAATATCTTCAGTTCCCATAAGTGGGTCTTCTTCAAAGATGGAGCTGGTTGAAGCTTTCTTTTCTACTTCTGTTAAGCTTGGAAGTTTTACTTCTTTGGCACTTAAAAGCTTTTTGAATTCTTCTTTGTAGCGCATTTCGGTAGGATTGAAACCAAGGTAGAACTGGATATTTGGTGAGTAACTGACTGTTAAACCAGCAACCACAACCGCAACCATACTCATAAGTTTGATTAGGATGTTAAGAGATGGTCCAGAAGTATCCTTGAAAGGATCTCCAACGGTGTCGCCAACAACCGTAGCTTTATGGTTGTCAGAACCTTTTCCGCCAAGATTACCAGCTTCAACATACTTTTTCGCATTGTCCCATGTTCCGCCAGCATTTGCCATCATGATCGCAACTGCAAAGCCACATGCAAGTCCGCCTACCAGCATACCCATAACGCCAGCTACTCCAAGGAATAGGCCAACGATGATTGGTATAATGAGAGCTAAAAGGCTCGGAGCGATCATTTCTTTCTGTGCGCCTTTGGTTGAAATGTCAACACAGGAAGCGTAATCAGCTTTAACGCCTTCTTCGCCTTTTAATAAGCCAGGAATTTCTTTGAACTGTCGGCGAACTTCTTCAACCATGCTATGGGCAGCGCGGCCAACAGCTTTCATTGTCATGGCGCAGAATACAAAAACAAGCATAGCTCCAAGGAATACACCAACAAGTACTAGTGGATTCATAAGGTTTACATTGTAGTAAGCCATGAAGTCGCCCATTGATGCTTTTGCAATTGGAACAGCGGTTTGCGGACCAGAGAAAATGTATTGATCCAGTTGATCACCGCTATAATTTGCTACGCGAAGGAGACCAATTCTGATTTCTTCAACATAAGCGCCAAGAAGAGCCATTGCTGTGAGAGCAGCAGAACCTATTGCAAAGCCTTTTCCTGTGGCAGCTGTGGTGTTGCCAAGAGAATCAAGTGCATCAGTTCTTTTTCTTACTTCAGGTCCGAGTTGAGACATTTCAGCGTTTCCGCCTGCGTTATCCGCAATTGGTCCATAAGCATCAGTAGCAAGGGTTAAACCAAGAGTTGATAGCATACCTACTGCAGCGATACCAATTCCATAAAGACCTTGTGCCGGATGATTGAATCCATCTGCAAAGCCGTATGAAAGAAGGATTGCAAGGCTGACTGTGATTACTGGGATACCAGTTGAAAGCATGCCTGTAGCCATACCTTCAATGATAACCGTCGCAGGGCCTGTTGTAGCCTGTGCCGCAACTTCTTGAGTTGGTTCGTAATCAGAAGAAGTGTAGTATTCAGTTGCCCAGCCAATAATAATACCGGCCATCAAACCGGTAATGATTGAGCCGAGAATATAAAAATGCTCTGGAAGGAGTTTGTAGGTTAAGAACGCACTACCAAGAGCTGTTAAGGCAGAAGAAACATTGATTCCTCTTCCAAGAGCGCCCATGAGGTCTTTTTGTGATGCGTCTTCATCTGTGTTTACAAAATAAATACCGATGAGGGAGAAGAGAATTCCGCTTCCGGCGATCGCCATAGGCAACATGATTGAGTTTAGCTGATATTTTGCAAGCTCTCCATGTGCAAAGGCTGAAGCTCCAAGAGCTGCGGTGGCGAGAATTGAACCACAATATGATTCATAAAGATCCGCACCCATCCCAGCTACGTCACCAACGTTATCTCCTACGTTGTCTGCGATAACAGCAGGGTTTCTTGGATCATCTTCTGGAATTCCTGCTTCAGTTTTACCAACAAGATCAGCTCCAACGTCAGCGGCTTTTGTAAAAATACCGCCACCTACACGGGCAAAGAGTGCTTGTGAACTCGCACCCATACCGAATGTAAGCATGATGGTTGTGATTTCCATGTAATCATGAATAGCAAAGATACTATCTTTAAAAACAGTTTCTTTTACTGACATGGCCCATGTAAGAACTCTCCACCAGATTGAAATGTCAAGTAAGCCAAGACCAACAACAACAAAGCCCATAACAGCACCACTTCTGAAAGCTACCTGAAGTCCCTGATTAAGAGATTTTGAAGCGGCTGCAGCTGTTCTGTTGCTTGCATGTGTTGCTGTTTTCATTCCCAGATACCCAGATAGGCCTGAGAAGAAACCACCGGTTAAAAACGCAAATGGAGTCCAAGGACTCTGTACTTTCAAAACAAACGCTAAGAATGCGAAGAATGCAAATGCAATTACAAAGAAAATTCCTACCACTTTGTATTGCGCCATCAAATAAGACATAGCGCCTTCTTTGACATAACCTGCAATTTCTTGCATCTTTTCTGTTCCCTGATCTGACTTGATCATAGAGGAGAAAAATACCCAGGCAAAAACCAGAGCTACGATTGCCCCAATTGGTGCCATCCAAAAAAATAATTGAGCGTCCACCTGTGACCTCCTTTAGTATACTTGGCCTAAATGTCGAATCCTCATTCTTTCCTTACAAACGTTTAAAAATATCGCCACAGTGTACAGTTGTCAACTGATTCAGTAAAAAAAGTTCTTTTTAGCTTCTTTTAATTTCAAATAATGATAAAATTTTTTCATGAGCGAAGAGACAAAAGAAAAAAAGATAGGGCCCGGTCGTTTGCAACGATTCTGCTATGCTGGTGTTTTGCTTGGCTTTATTCTGGCTCTGCAGATGCTTCGATTACCTAACATCGTTACAGGAGTTGTTGTAAATGCAGTTTTTATTATTATTTTTTACCGATCTGGCTTAAAACTGGCTGTTGCATCTGGAATGTTAAGTCCTTTTGGGGGAGTAATGACAGGGCATATGCCTGTTACGTTTTATCCGTTGATTCCAGTTATTATTCTTGGAAATGTTGCTTTTATACTTGGTTACGGATTTCTTGAAAAAAAAACGATTTGGATTCGCGTAATTTTTCCAGCTTTTTTAAAGGCAATGCTTATTGGTATCATCGGACTGGTTGTCATTAAGCAATTGAACATTGGCGAGAACTTAAAATGGGCAGTTGGAGCCGTTCTGGGGATTCAATTTTTTACCGCTACTATTGGGGTTTTGTTAGCTGAAAAAACAGAAATAGAACTTAAAAAACGGTCCCAATTAGCAGGACTGTAAAAAGACTTATGTGGTTTATTTTAAAGGTAGCATTAGCCGTTTTCCGGGCTTAACTCTCTTTCCCATTTGAACAAAGTGTTGTTTACTTCGTTTACTATTTCAGAAGAGTTTTCATCCTCAAGAAGTTCTGACAGGTCTTTTTTAAAACTGGCATCGCCAATATTTCCAATTGCTTTTACTGCCTGAAGTCTTTCTGATTCGCTTTCGCTAGTTAGCATAGCTTTTAATCTTTTTAAAATGTTCTCAATTATGGGAAGAATCAAAAAGTTCTTTTCCTCACTGAAAGCAGGGAAAAGTCTTCTGAATTTTCTTGAAGACGCCAGAAAGTAGATCGCGTAGGCAGCAGATGCGCGCATATTTGTATTGTCTGATTTTAAAAGGCTATAGATGCAGGAAAGGGTGTCATGATCATCCGAAATCCATAAACCCAGTAGAGCATTTGAGCAAACTCTGGGAGAGGGATCTTGAAGCATTTTTTTCAAGACCGATTGCTTGTCTGGAAATTCGAGTGGGACACATGCTTCAACCGCATTAGCTCTAAGCCTATCGTTTGGTGAATTAAACAGCCTTGTAAAAAATGAAATTAACTTTTTGTCGCGTCCCATTCCTAATATTGAGGCCGCAGTTGCGGAAATAGCCTCATCCTCTGAGGTAGAAGAAAGCTCTTGAAGAAAATCCTTAACGGTCTGCTCTTGCTCGAAAACAAAAGGTGATAAGGCTTTTAATGCAGGAATCCTATATTGAGAGTCTGGATCTTCAACCAGGCTTTTTAAGAAACCAAAGCCTTCAGTTTTTTGCGTAAAACCAAAAAGTGGAATTAATATCAGCGCATCTCTTTCATCTGATGAAGAAATTCGTTCCTTAAAATACGTAAGATTAGTAAATCCGTTGAGAAGATAGTATTCGACCTTATCGCTTCCAACTTCGCTGGTTGAAGTTATTGGGGTTGTTGTTAAAAAGTCGCCTTCAGAAGAAGAAACTTTTCGGTCAATAACTGGTAGGAAATTATTGCTTAGTGTGGATAACGAGGCCATTTTTTTTGCTCTATTCACCGTTTTTCCGATTGCAGTGAATTCTTGTCGGTCTTGCGCCCCAACGTTACCAATAATTACTCTTCCAAGAGAGATTCCAGAGCGCATGCTGAGTTCTTCAAGGGCTAAGGCGGCCTGTTTGAAATTTAGCATATTTACTGAATTTCTTACGGCAAGAGCGGTGAAAGCTGCTCTCAATTGTGCTGGCCAACGACCGGCACTTTTTACTGGGAAAACTGCGAGAATGCTGGCATCTCCAAATTTATCAATTATTCCACCTGTGGAAGTTATAATCTTTACAGCTTCTTCGAAAAAGGAATTGATTGTGTCGATGGCTTCCGAAGGGGAATGTCTTTCGATGAATGAACTGAAATCGCTAAGTTCAATGTATAGAACTGCAGCCTCAATTGCTCTTCCTGAGAAACACTTTGAATTTAGTTCGGTATCATCGCGCCAGATCTTTTTGCTTAAGAATCTGCCTGATTCTTCCCTGTCTTTAAGTGCGGAGGTCAGTTTATTAAAAGAATTGGCCAGCTCCCCAAACTCATCGGATGAATTTAAAAAAGCTTTTCTGTTGTAGTCACCATCTGTGAGAGATTCTATAGCAAAAAGAATTGTGTTTAATGGTCCTAGTAATGTGGATGAAATCCCGTAGGCTATAAATAGACCGGCAAAAATTAACAGGATTCCCAAGGTTAAGTTATATAATAAAAGGCTTCTGATACTTGCGTATTCTTCATTTAAAGTAAAGCCAACTCTGATAACACCGTATTTGTTTCCACCAAGAATAATTGGAACCGAAGCATCATATATTGGTTGACCGTTGTTTGCAGCTTTTCGTATTTGAACTCTTGTTGAAGCTAAAGCACTTCTTGACCAGCCATCTGAGAAATACTTTCCATTCAATTTTGGGTCTGTGCTTGAAATTACACGCCCTAGATTGTCTAAAATAATGCAGTAATCAATGCGATTGATTTTGACAAATTCTTTTAAAGCGTAGTCAATGCTCTGAAAATTTCCTCTGACAATATCTTCGCCCATCGCAAGCGCTATCATTTTACCAATCATAAGGCTGCTTTCTTCAGCTCTTCTGAAGCTTGCTTCTTTTACCTGAAGAGTGACCAGATAAACAGAGATAAGCATTATGAAGGAAATTAGCAGGGTTAAAGTTACTGCTATTTTTTGCCTGAATCCAAGAGAGGCTTTGAGAATTGCATTTTTTACAGGTTTATTTGCTGCCATTGCCAAACTCCTGTGCAATTGCTTCATATGCTTCAAGATCAGGTTCTTTTACTTTAAACATTCCTGAAAACATTTCAGAGATATCGATGGTTTCTGAAACTTTTTTAAATCCTTCAACAATCATAGTTTCATAAGAAATTTCCCGATCTGAATTGGTGATATAAACGCCGCCTGGAAGCGGCTTGCTTTCATATATTGTCTTTAAACCTTTTTTGGCGGAATCTGGTTGTTCAACATAAAAATTGCTGGAAACAACTATGCAGTCAAATTCGTTGTTCTTTAGCCCGAGTATGGAATTGGAATAGTTGTCTGTAAATGATTCCTGATCAAAAAAGTTTGTTGGATTGATTCCGGCTTTTTTAAGCTCATATACCGGAAACAAATATCCGGGAAGGGATGAATCGTTTTTGTATGCGATTCGATAACCTTTTAAGTCTAAAATGGATTTGGCCGGATCTTCATCCTTTACAATGAATAATGCACATTTTGGTGGGATGCTGTAGCGTTCAAGAACTGCTTTTACATGTTTTCTATCTTTCGCTTCGGCAAAATTCAGGGCAGAAATGCTACCAAAATCAACAGCTTTTCTTTCAATTTTGCTAATAACTTCCATTTCGTTCTGAGAGATATCAATGACTGCTGTCTTGCCCGTTCTTTCTACTATTTGATCTAATTTTGGCTTAACGATGTCAAGAAAACGAACCAGTTCACCACGTGGTACTGAGAAACTGAAAACTATTTCATCTGAAGATCTTTCTGTCGTTGAAATCGTAAAAGCAGGCTGGTCTGATACTCCGGCAAACACGCCATTTAAACCAGAAGCGCTGCTGGTAAATTCGACAAAATTTTTCCAAAGTATTCCGCCAGAGCAAACGATTCCAGAAAGTAGTAGAAAAATTAGTCCAAAAAATAAAGAATTTTTGTCAGATTCAGTTCTCATATCTCAATATCTCTCAATTTGTTAGCTGAAATGATTGTACCAGAGAAGTCCTAAAATAAAAAGAGCGGAAATTCAAAACCACACATATAGAGAAAAAACAATATAATCTGTTTTCCAGAGTAGAAGTTTCCAACTACCTGTAGGAAAAAAATAAAAAACTTTGTACAAAGTTTTGCGTATTACCTAAGAACCGACTTTTTTTTGTTATAATTCAAGAAATGTAATCAGTTATTATCCGAAACCCATGGGGGATGATTTTATGAAAAAGCTCAACAAAAGAGGCGTTATAGGCTTAATGCTTACCATGGCTCTTGGTGTAGCTCTTGGGGCTGCAACTCTTGTTGTTGGAAATGAGATTGTAAAGGGAATTAGCGGTAATGAAAATAAGACTGCAAATTCCGAAAAAAAAGCTTCACCAGTGGCCGTAGAAAAAGCCTTTGCTGAATATCAAGCAGCCTACAAAAGTTACCAGCAAGCTGTTGGGCTTGGACGGAGTGATTCAGACAACTATGCTAAAAAACTTCAGGAAGCCAGGAAAAAGCTTGAGTGGGAAATCCTGAAGAATACTCCTGGTGTTTCTCAGATGGATCTGACTGGCATAGGAGCTGATACAAATAATCAGGAATCTGCGACCACAACTACGGAAAGTTCAAATACAGAAGCCTCAGCCCCAGAAGCAGCTTCACAGGTGTCTTCATCTATGAGCAATCCTTTTGGTGAGGGCGAAATTGTTTTGAATCCAACAGGAAATTCTACAAATTCGGGAGATGCGGCAGTTGTAAGTATTTCTTCTGAAGCTCCAAGTGATTCTCCTTTTGCAGTTAGAAATACCGACACATCGACAAATAATAGTGTAGCAAGCTCTAACAGCCCGGAAGCAACTCAGGCCTCCGCTCCAGATGACGGTGTTTATGGAATGGAATATTATACGGTTAAAGCCGGCGATTCTCTTTCCAAAATTTGCCAAAAATACTATGGCGATAGCGGAATGTGGACACATATTTTAAAATACCAGATCCCAGCTATTGCCGGGACTCCAAATTTGATTTTCCCAGGACAATTGATTGCCTTGCCAAGAGGATTTTCCAGAGATAGAAATGAAAGTTCTTTTGTTTCATCTGCCGGGAATAATTCTACAGACAATGGCTCTGGTAGCACTCCTTCAACTCATGAAACAGCCGCCCCCGGAGATGAATCCTGGGCAGGTAGTTTCCAGAAGGATTATTTAATTTCTGACTACACTCTCACAAGAACTGACACCATGACTGTAAGTGACATACAAAGCTTTTTGGATAAAAAGGGTTCGTGTCTGGCAAAACCATATAGAGGTTCTAGTCCGGCTCAAATGATTTATGATGCAGCTAAAAAGTATGGAATCAATCCGCAGGTTATTTTGACCCGTTTGCAATGTGAACAGGGGTTAATTACAAAGAAAACGGCTACGGAACACAAACTTGATTGGGCGCTCGGAGTTGGTGCTTATGATTCAGGTAATTGGAATCAGAAGTATAAAGGCCTGGATAAGCAGATTGAATTTGCAGCTGCTACATATAGAAGACATTATGATAACGCGGCCAGTAGAATTAAAGCTGGTGAAAAAGTTACCATGAAAATTGATGGCCAGAATGTGACCCTGAAGAATGCAGCATCCTATGCTTTTTACAAATATTGCCCACATTTTGCGGGAAATAAACTATTTAACAGTGTCTGGAACGGATTTAAAGATAAATTCTAAATCCTTATTCTTCGTCTGAAACTATTGGCTCAGCCAAAGCTTTTTTAAGCATTGTGCTGAGCCTTTTTGCTGCTTTAGAAAGCTCTAATGGCATTTTACTGCCTAATAAAAATACGCATGATTCTCCAGAGAATTGCAACTTCAATAGTTCAGGTATTGATTTTTTCAGCTCTGAAAAATCAATTTCTTCGTCCAGCGCTAGATTCTCAATAAACTGAATCCTGAAATATAAGGGGGAGGGATGTTGTTCTTCAAGCATTGCTAAAGATGACAATCCAAAGTCAGAACTAAATTCAGGGAAATATTCCAACCTATTCCAGCCTGCATTGACCGAACATAGGGTTATTCCCGCTTCAGTAAGCGCAAAAGAAAGACGTATCGGAATGTTGGCTATTTTTATCAGTGGGAGTAATTTTTGTGAAAATAATAAGATTTTGCTTTCAATTGCCTGGGGAGGCTTTAGCGGGAACATTCGCCAGGAATGTGAAAAGTTAAGCTCTTTGGTTAGTGATACCTGTGAAATCATTTTAACTTGTTCATTAAAGAAGGTGGCTTCAATATAGCCCTTGGCTTTAAAAAACGGCTCTATTATCACTTCCGAATTGTCTGCAAGTAAATTGACCTGTTCAAAAAAATCAGGGAGCTCTCGGAAAGCTCTTAATAGAAAATGCCCCTTGCAGTCTTCAAGATTTTTGTCCGTTTTGATTACGGTTGGAAAATTTTGATGTTTAATCAGCCAGGCAGAGATTTTGCTGAAATCTTTGCTTGAAAAATATTCTGGCTGCCTTAAGCCTAATACGCCACAATGCTTTCTAAATGCACTTCTTGATAATAATAAACTGCAAAAAAAATCATCCACCTGTGATTCTTTAAGAGCGGATTCCAGATTTTTTACCCCAAAAAAAGGTTTTCCGGGCAGGCTGAAAGTTTTTTCAGATAAAAACATTGAGGTGAGGTTGTTATGAGAGTTCATCAGAGATACTATCGGTTAAAATTGCCCGACAATTAACAATCTGATTTTATTCTCTCATCTGGTCTTCAAGTTCTTTTAATCTAGCTCTGGCAAGACGGTTGTCCGGATTTTCATGGATCGCACGCTGAAGAGTGTCAATTTCAGTTCTGCTGTATCTTATAAGTCTTTTTAAAACGTTTAGATCGCGCGAAATAGTTCGGTCATCATTAGGTAGAGCGTTGGCTCTTTCCCAGTTGTTAAAAGCCTTGCGAAATTTATTTCGCTCAAAAAATATTTGACCAGAGAGTTTGAATATGCCGTAGTTTGTTGGATCATAAATCTTTGCTCTATCCAATCTACGAAGTGCGTCTTCATAACTTCCGTGATAGTAATCTTTTGTGGCAGTCTGGAGATATTCCTTTGCCCTGTATTCATTGAGATACTCGTCCCTGGCAGCATCTTCCATTAACTCTGCGGAATCTGTGGCAAGTGGTTCAGGTTGGTCTTTGGTTACGGTCGCCTGGATGTTCAATCTTATGTGTGAAAAATCCAGGGAAGTTGCTTTTGGGAAGACGGCAGCAAAATAGGCAACAATCAGTAGTATTAAAACTACCGCTGCCCATTTTAAATATTTGCCGTATTTCTTATTCACCTGGGACACCAAGCCTCCCTGGGATTGATTCCTCTGGCGCTTAAATAGGTGTACCATTTATTTTGCATTGGTTTTTCGCTCTTTGTTGCCAAAGAATTGTGCGAAAAATACTCGTAATGATAACCCAACAACGCCAGTTTTCTCTTTAATGAAGGTGAACCTTTCGAAAAGCCTCTATCCAGAGCTTCTTCGAATGTAGTGTGTACCGGCCAATACCCCCACGCTTTTAGTATACTGTTATTATTGTGCATCGGCAAGGGGGAAAGAAGCAACTGCCATTGCGAAAGCGCCTGTATATAGCTAAGTTGAGCTTCCAGTGCTGGTTCTATCGCCTGTTTATAGTTGTTTCGCCATTCTTTAATCCACTCAAGATTTCGCATGGGAAATTCTGTGGGATCTGGTGTGAGCCCTCTTCTGATGAGATGTAGAAGACGGTCTGGAGAAAGATTTGAAAAATCTGAAGAAGACCAATTTTTGTGTGAAAAAGACTCGCTTTTCAATGCAATTTCAATTTCTGAATAATCCCTATCCGGCATCTCTTTTTTTAGTATTGTTAAATTCTTTTGCCACTCGTTGAGCTTCTTCGTTTTTATTGATTTTACTTCTTCGATTTCATTTCTAGTGTCAGAGAGAGTAAGGTTATAAAGGGCTTCAAACTTAAGTTTATGGTCTGGCCAGGTTGTAAGGAAGCGATCAAACATGTCTCTTGATTCTTCCCAATGTCCTAGTGAAAAAGCTCTCTGTGCATCATTAAATAATTCTGTTGGCGAAACGCCGTAACAGGAGGTTACGCCTGAAATTATTATTGAAAGAAGAATTGTAAATTTTATTAAGCTTTTTTTCACTATTTTTTACCCTCGCCGATTATGTCGCAAAAAGAATGCCAGAATTTTTTTGCCCTTACTACTATATATCGACCTATTCTATACTAAACCATAGGGGAATTTTGTCGGGTGAATGTGAAAAAAACGCACGTAATAGTGCGTTTTTATGCTGTTAACAATGGTTTGGGCATAATTGTAAAAAAAATCCACAATAATATTTCCTTGAAGATAGTATTGAAAAATGGGTACATAAAAAAATCAGCCATTTCATTGATTAAATGAACTGGCTGATTTCTTAATTCAGGATAGTTTGGTGGCCGCTCGTTTTAATAGAACACCTGCCATTTGTTTCCGATATCTGGCAGTTGAGCGAACATCGTCAATCGGTTTGGCAGTTTCACGTCCGATTTTTTCCAGTTGGGCAATTTGCTCATCAGAAAGGGGGAACTGTGCAGATTCAAGGAAATTTTCAGCTTCCGGGCATCTTATAACTGTGGGGGCTACCGCTCCCATAGCTATTTTATAGCTGTATTTGCCGTCTGTGTTTTTGCTGCGGGAAAGAGCTATATTAATTTTTGAAATTGCATGGGCTTTTCTTTCGCCCATTTTGATGAAAACACCTTCTGTTTGTGCTTTTGGCAGCTCAATGCTTTCAATTAACTCGCCTTGAGTAAGGGAATTTTTCCCTGGGCCGGTGAAGAATTCCTCTATTTTGACTTGTCTCTTTCCAGTAGGGGAGACAATGTTTAAGATGGCATTGAGAGAATAAAGGGCTGGAATTGTATCGCCGGCTGGTGATGAATTGGCTACATTCCCACCAAGAGTAGCTGAATTTCTAATTTGTTTTGCTCCAACTGTTGATGCTGCGGCGACAAGAGCCGGGAAATACTTTATTATTTCTGGATGGGTCACTACTTTTGACATGGTGCATCCGCTATCGATAACAATAGATGTGTCTGTTGTTTTGATTTGATCGAGTTGAAGGCCAGAAATATCTACAAAAGCAGTTACTTTTGGTAAAATGCCGTTTCTGAATTTAACAATTAGATCGGTTCCGCCTGCAACAGGAACAGCACCTGGAGTTTTTTGAAGAATTTCTACGGCTTCTTTTACTGTGTTTGGCTTAAAGAAATCTATGTGCTGATTCACAATTTTACTCCTGTGTTTCTGAAGCTTTTTTTACAGCAGCTTCAATTTTTCTATAGCCGGTGCATCGGCAGATGTTTCCAGACAAAGCTTGTTTAATTTCATGCTCGGTTGGTTTTTTGTTGTGCTTAAGCAGGTGGTAGGATGAAAGGATCATTCCTGGTATACAGAAACCGCATTGAACTGCGCCTTCTGAGACAAATGCGGATTGAACTTTGTTCATTAATGGGTCCTTATCCAATCCTTCGACAGTGAAAATCTCATCGGTCTCTCTTAATGTTGCTGCTAATTTTAAACAGCTATTGATTGTTTCGCCATTCAGGATGACTGTACAAGCTCCGCATTCGCCTTTCCCACAGCCTTCTTTGATAGCGTTCTGACGAAATTCTCTTCTAAGCATTTCTAGAACCGTCATTTTTGGCAAAACTGAAGCCGAAACGGTTTCTCCGTTTAACTTGAAGCTTATGCTGATTGTATTTTCCTTATTCATGCTTTATCTCCGTTTTATTAAGCACTCACGAAATCTCATTCATTTTAACGTATGAGACATATGTCGCGTTGCTAGAAATTGCTGATTTTAAGGCTTCCTGGCTCTTTTCAAGAAGGCCGTCTCCATGGGTTGCATCACTTGGATAAGTTGCTCCCCCTATACTTATAAGTTGCTCTTTATCTTTGACAAAGTCAAACTTTGCAACTTGCTTGCTCATGGTTTTTGCAATGCGCCCAGCAACAACTTCTGATACTTCAGTGTTTGTTTCGGTTAGAATTGCAAGAAATTCTGAATTGCGGGATCCACAAAACATTATGTCCAGACGGCGAAGAGATTGTTTCATGGATTGAGCCAGAGCTTTTTGCAAACTCTTTACTTCCTCTGGGCTATAATTTTGAATGTTCAAAATTTCAAGGCTCAGAAGAGTCATTACCTGCTGGTAACGCTCAGATCTTTCCACTTCAGTTTCAAAGGAATCTGCAAAACATTCATATCTTAGCAACCCAGTTGTTTTATCCTTGTATCTTGCATCACCAGAAGCATTTGTTGATTCAATTAGTGAAAGCATTGTTTCAAGATGAAGAGCTGTTGAAGATAATGAAAATCCTACTTCAGAAGGGGATTTAACCCCAGGAATAATTAAAAATCCTGCTTTTGCATTACTTAAAAATAAAGGTACAAAAACACCATCAAGTCTTGTTATTGCTGAACTGAAGGAGATTGCTTCGCCATCTTCCTTGATTTCCCCAATAATTTCTTCTCCGAGGTTTCCGGGATAGCGTGCGTGAAGCGAGTTTTCCTTGAGGCTGAATTTAATTCCGGGAATCACTGCGGGCAAATCCCCCGAAGAAGCTGCCATTCTAAATCCAGACTTTTCTTCCAGGATAAGTGCTAAACATTTTTGCCCTGAAATAGGCAAAAGCTTTTCAATAATGGTCTCGATAGCTTTTTCATCAGGTGTTTCGCCGCTGGAAATTATCCGTCGTAAACTTGAAAAGCTTCGACTTTTTTTCTTGCTTCGGCTTTTACTTTTTGTTCCGGAAGCAGGAGAATTAATAATAAATTCTTTAAAAATCAAAACTGTATTGATTATTACAAGAATAAGCAAAAGATTGGGAAATCTTATGTTAACGTCCCATACTGGTTTTCTGTTCCATATGCCGATGAGCAATACGCAAAGAATAACCAGATTGGCGAATAAATAAGCTTTCAGGTTAACATTATTTTTGTCTTTCAAACGCTCTCTCCAATCCGAAGCTGTTAGAATTCTGCAAAGGCAATTTCTGCCTGCTTCAACGAAAAAAATTAATTAAAATTACCTTACACAAAGTAGCCTGCCAATAGATATTATACACAGGCTTCAAATCAGGTGCAATTTTTCTTATAATTACTTACAGTCAAATTATTAATAACAAAGTAAGGAAAAAAATGGCGACACAAAATTTAGCGGGTGGCCCAATTGAAAAGCTGTTTTCAAATATTAACCTTGAGCAAACGAACAATTATTCGGGGCTTTCGGGAGTTTTGGCTCCCATAACTCTTGCTAGATTAGCTGGACAAGCAGAAATTACCGTTTTTATTGCTCCTAATTCGGAAAGGGCTTTCGAGCTTTTTACCCAATCCAGAGTTTGGGCGGGTAATCGTGCTGATCGGATTTCTATTTTTTCTCCAGAGCGCAAATCAATCTATGACCATACCGCTGCTGATCCAGAAGTTTTGGAGCAAAGGTTGCTTTCTCTTTCGAGGTCTTCTATAGGCGGAGGACTGATAATTACTTCTGTAGAATGCCTTGCAGAAAGATTTTATCAGGCAGATCACTGGCTAAAATCTTCGTTTCATCTGAAAGCTGGAGACGCCGTTTCCCGCTCAAAATTTTTGGAGAGGCTTATAAATCTCGGTTATAAACGAGTTAATGTGGTGGAAAAAATTGGGCAGGTAGCGGTGCGAGGAAGTATCGTAGATATTTATTCTCCTGGCATGGAAAACCCTGTGAGGTGTGATTTTTTTGGAGATGATCTTGAAACTCTTAAATATTTTTCTGTTTCTACCCAGCGAACTTTTGATAAGTTAAGCAAAGCTTCGATTGTTCCGGTTTTTGAGTTCTTGATTGGCGACAATCTTATTGAGGAGATCGCCTCTGAAGTTAGAGAGCGAATCGATAACCTTGATGAGCGGCATGGTGCCTTGCTTGAAAGAAAATTGGAGCATTTGCTTTCTCATGCTGACTCTAGAGACCTTTATGAGTTAAGACCTTTTGTTGAAAAGGGTAGCAGTTATTTGTTGGATTATTTTCCAAATTGTCGGATTCTCGCCGAAGAAAAAAGTAATCTTCCGGAATCCTTAAATGAGTTTTATCAGTTTCAACAGATTGCATATGAGAAGGATCAGGAGTTTAATCCTCTTAAATCTCAGGAATTTTACTATCATTCCCCTGAGACAGTTGTTTTGCGCCTTGAAGAGCACAAGGTAATAAATTTTAGTCGTTTTGGTTCAGAAAATAATCCGGCTTTTTCAACTTTTGAGACCCATTCACCGCCTGCAGACTCTTCTCGTGAAACCCTTATTAACGAGCTTAGATCGCTGATTTCTGAAAACTGGGCTATTGGAATTTTAATCAATGACTCGAATCGTTTTCACAATTTAAAAGGGTTGCTTGGCGACAGAAAAGTTCCAATTCACTCGTCTTCAAATCCACTTGGGCTGAAGTATGCTTCTGTCCGATTTGTGCAGGGTCCGGGAAGAAAGGGCTTTAAAGATTATTCAAGCAAGGTTTGTATTTTAACTGAAGAAGATATCTATCTTGGTCAGGCAAAAGATAGCGGAAGGAAAAAGACGGCTTCGCAACAGCAGATTCTCTCTGTTTCACAGATGGTTCCTGGTGATATAGTCGTTCATGCAGATCACGGGGTAGCAGAATTCCGTGGGATACAGACTATGACAGCGGCAGGGAATACTCGCGAGTATCTTCTTCTTCAGTATGCCGGCTCGGATAAGCTTTATGTTCCTACTGATCAGGTTCATAAGGTTTCAAGATACATTGGCATGGAGGGAACTTCTCCCAGAATCCACAGCCTGAATTCAAAAACCTGGCTAAACCAGCGACAAAGAGTTGGCAAGAATATTGAGAATATTGCCAGAGAGCTTCTTGAGCTGTATGCAAGTAGGCAGGCAAGTCATGGGTTTGCCTGTAACCCGGATTGCGAGCTTCAGTCTAAAATGGAAGATAAATTTCCATTTGTAGAAACTCCTGACCAGATGAAAGCCATTGTGGCTACAAAAGAAGATATGGAATCAGAAATCCCTATGGATAGACTGGTTTGCGGCGACGTGGGATATGGAAAGACCGAAGTTGCAATGAGAGCGGCTTTTAAGGCCGTATGCTCCGGAAAACAGGTTGCTTTCCTTGCGCCAACAACACTTTTGGCATTCCAGCACTATCAGACTTTTATAAAACGTTATGAAGGATTGCCTGTTTCTGTGGATATGGTGAGCAGATTGAGAAAGCCAGCTGAACAGAAAGAGACTATTCGCAAGGTTAAGGAAAACTCTGTAGATGTTTTAATTGGAACTCACAGACTTTTGTCTAAGGATATTAAGTTTGCTGATCTTGGTTTGTTAATGGTGGATGAGGAGCAACGTTTTGGAGTTAAGCATAAAGAGCGTTTAAAGCAGCTTAAGGCAAGTATTGATGTTTTGACTCTCACTGCGACTCCTATTCCAAGGACTTTGCAGATGGCTATGTCTGGTATACGCCAGATAAGCGTTATTGATACCCCTCCTCGTGACAGATTGCCAGTGCAGACCTATGTTGCCCCTTTTGATCCAGCATGGGTAAAGCGAGCAATTATAAATGAACTGAAACGTGGGGGACAGATTTTCTACGTTTTCAACAGAGTTGATAAAATTGAACAAAAAGCGGCATTTTTGCGTGAGTTGGTTCCTGAAGCCAGAATAGAGATCGGTCACGGCCAGATGTCGGAAGAAAAAGTGGAAAAGACAATGCTCAGGTTTATCAATAGAGAGTTTGATATTCTGCTGGCCACAACCATTATTGAGTCAGGGTTAGATATTCCAAACGCTAATACTCTCATAGTTGATGAGGCTGAGCGTCTTGGTTTATCCCAGATGTATCAATTGCGCGGCAGAGTAGGGCGCTCCAGTCGTCAGGCTTCTGCATTTTTCTTTTATTCGGGAAGGAAAAGGCTTACAAAAGAAGCTCAGGAGAGACTCGAAACAATTGAGGAGCATACCTCTCTTGGTTCAGGGTTTAAAATTGCATTAAGAGATCTTCAGATTCGCGGTGCGGGAAACATTCTCGGGGCTGCGCAAAGTGGTCATATTGCCAGTATTGGATTTACTCTTTATATGGAGCTGCTCGAAGAAGCCGTTGCTAAGCTTAAATCAGGCAAATCTTATCGCCGAAAAACAGAAACGGCTATTGAAATACCGATTACAGCATTGTTCCCGCAAACATATATTGCCGATGAAGAAACTCGAGTTGATTTGTATGCCAGACTGTCCAGATGCAATGAGCTTGATGCTGTAGCACTTATCAGGTCAGAGTGTGAAGACCGCTTTGGCAATCTTCCTGAGGAATCTAACGGTTTGTTTATGATTAGTAAACTAAGAATTCTTGCTTCAAAAGCCGGAGTAGGAAAGGTTTCCAAGGTTATTAGCAGGTTGAGGTTTGAGTTTGATGCGAATTCCCTTCCTGATATGGGAGGCCTGCTTGCTAGTGGCAAGTCCTTTGTCAGCAGACTTAGCTTAAATCCTGAAGATAAGAATGCTATTCAAATTTATTTTGCCAGTGAGGCTGCAAATGACTTATTTGAAGAAGCAGAAGAGTTTTTAACCACTATCATTGATTTGAAAAATAATTCCATGGAGAACGATCTTGAACAAAATTGAACAGGTTACCAAATTACTCCCCGAAGAATTCAACAAAGTCTTTAAAATGCATGCTGAAGATATAAATCAGGAGACAGTAAGTTTCCTGTCAGAAGAACTTGATTTGTATCTGGCGAAAATCCGAACCAGTGCTGAGAAAAATGAAAACATCAATTTACAAGTTGTACAGAGAATGGTTGATGTCTGCAAACATTTATTAACGTCCTTTTCCAGTTTCGATGAGGACGAAAGAGCAATTATAACCGGAGCAGTAAGGTATTTCCTGGACGAAAATGATGCCAGCGATGATTTGAGTGAAGTTTTTGGCTTTGATGACGATCTGGCTGTTTTAAATGCGGTTACAATAACACTTAAGAAGCCTGAATTGTTGATTCAGCGCTAGTCTTTATTGTTGGAAGGCTTGCTGCCGTTATTAAGGAGTTCGAGGTTATTTTTTATTGCTTTGATGATTTCGACAGTTTTCTGATTTGGATCTTCTGGAGAATGGAGTTTTCTAAGTGAATTCATCATTTCCAGAATTAATCTGGCCTTTTCAGGATCTGTTCTTGTGTAGTATTCATAGGCCTCTTTGATGGTCATCTGGACGCCAAGAGGCCCCTGAATTATTTTAACTTTTTCAATAAAGCCTTTTGGATCAAGAACCAGGTAATAGGAAATAGCTTCTGATGGATTATTGTAATAACCAGTGTTTTTTAGAGATGGACAGTATTTTTCGATGAAATCTCTAGCGTAATCATTCAATTCGGTTGTCCCGGAGCCAAGTCGCAGTTTTCCAAGAAATTCCAGGAATTGTCTGTTAGCTTCTGTTTGTTGATCTTTGTTTTGTTTATCCCTGTCTTTAAAAAGATCTGAAAGACGATTTAGGGAATCCTTGATTGTGGGAGTGATTTTGAACTGTTGCAGATTTTCGTAGGATTTTTTCCACTCTTCAGCTTTTGGGCTTAGCGTTTCACTGGCCCACTGAGCGGCTCTATTTTTGTACTCATCAGCAACGTCAAACCAACTGTTTTGGGCGAAAGCTGATGAACAGCAAAGCACAAAAAACAAGAGTAGTTTTAATGTTGCATTAAAGCATAATTTTAGTGATCTTTTTTCCAGACCCATTTTCCGTTATGCCTACTGGCAAGCCATTTCATGTGAGAATCAAAAAGAACTTCAGTATCCGGGGCTGAAAGTCCAAGAAGTTTACATGGAGTTCTCCAAATTGATGTCCCAATGACTCCCCAGGAAATTTCTGCCTGTTCATTCATAATCTTAAGGCACTCGGGAAGCAGCCGACCACCGCCGAAGAAATGGCCTCCGGCAAAGCAACATTTTCCGTTATGGATTTCCAGATCCTGGCCATAGAGATTATAAAAACCGTCGGTACAACCAGCTGGTGCAACGGCGTCAGAAACCAGTATGACCTGGTCGCTCTCATAATTGGAGTAAACAAATTTTATCATTTCAGGAGAAACATGCAGTCCATCTGCTATCAGCTCAATAAATGTGCTTTTATTGGTAAGAACAGCGGACAGCAGCCCGGGAGCCCTGTGGTTAAGTGGTGGCATTGCGTTAAACAGATGAGTGACGTGTTTGGCTCCAGCTTCAATTGCGGCAAGAGTTAAAGACGAATTTGCCTCTGAATGCCCCAAAGAGCAGATAATGCCAAGTTTTGATGCTTCTTTAATAAACTCGATAGAACCCGGTAGCTCTGGGGCAATGGTAATTATTTTAATTAGCCCGCCAGCGGCTTTTTGCCAGGCTTTAAGCTCATTAATGTCAGGAGATTTAAGAAGCTCTTCCGGGTGAGAACCTTTTTTTTCATGCGATAGGTATGGGCCTTCAAGGTGAATTCCCAAAATTTGTGGAAGTAAATCACGGGTTTCGGCAACTTTTTTTATGTCTGTCAGGGCTTTTAATCGTTCTTCTTCGGTGCAGGTAATGAGGGTCGGAACCACACCGGTAATACCTCTAACAAGCAGTTTGTCCAATAGTTCATTTATTTTTTCCGGGTCTCCGAAAGAAAAATCCCAGCCAAAAGCACCGTGAATATGAATGTCGATAATTCCTGGAAGTCTGAATCCATCAGAACTTATATCTTTATCCTTTTTGTCTTGTGGATGCAAAAAGGTTCTTTCCGATAAGCCGAGGGGTAATTCTTTGCCTGAATAAAAATCTATCCTCATAAAATCCTCCTGCTGGGATCATTATACATTTATTTTATAAAAATCTGGAATACGACCTCTAAATATTGTTAACTGCTCAAATCCAATCTCTTTAAGCTGCCGGGCCGCTTCTGTGAATCCGAAACCAATCCCATCTGGTTTATGTGCGTCTGAACCAATTGTAACAATTTTTCCGCCAAGTTCTTTATAAATTTGAAGAATTTCACGTTGGGGGTGAAAAGAGTCTAGATTGTAACTGGATTTGGCAGAAGTGTTAATTTCTATGCCTTTATCATTTTCTATTAGCCAGGTTAGCAACTTTTTCATGTGGGGAAGTGCTTTGGGTGGCAATTTAGAGCCCCTGGCTTCATGATATCGGCGAAGTATATCCAGGTGTCCAAGGATGTCAAAATCCGGATAATCCATAACCGCAGCAAGAGTTTCTTCAAGAAAAAGAACCCAGCTATCTTCAACTGTTCGCCCCTTAAAAAACTCTCCTTGATAAAGATCCATCCCCATGGCTCTGTGCATCGAACCTATTACAAAATCGAATTTATAATCTTTTAGTGCAGAGTTGATTTTTTGGGAATGGTTTTTTTGCAGTCCCAATTCGATGCCAAGGAGAACCTCGATCTTAGTCGTATTGTTTTTTAACGCCGTTATATAGCTATGATATGCGGGAAGATCTATTCTTGGATCGTCTTTAACAAAATCCGAGTGGTCAGTAATGGCTATCGTTTTAAGCCCTTTTTGAAAGGCCGATTCAATCATCTGCTCGGGAGTAGCTCTAGAATCTGAAGAAAAATGGGTGTGGCAATGAAGTTCGGCTATCACTTTCCGGTTCCTCTAATTATTTTTTGGGTGTTTGTCAGCTCTGATGGCTCCATTAAGCTGTCAATTCTTCTTTGATGAATGAAAACTTCAAGATCTCCAGGACGTTTAAACGGCGATGAAACAAAATTCGAGACAAAAAGTCCTCTGTCAGTTATTACATTGAATCTGATCCATCTAACCCACCAGTCTCTTTTCCATTTGCCTGTTACGACCCGCTTTCTTTCTGCGACTCTGACAACACTTGCGGGAGGCACTTCTATGATTCTTCTGCCATCCAGCCAGTTTTCGTTAATCAGATGTTTTTTATGACCTATCCAGGTATCAGCGGTAATAGCGTTTATATAAAGGGATTTATTGTAGTCGTCATTATAAACATCGAGGCATTCATTTATCACATATCTGTTGTATTGAACCATTAAGGTGTCGGCTCTGGCAATGACTCTTATAGGTAGGTCGTATTCAGCAAAAACTTTTGATAGAAAAGTTTCCGAATTGGAAAACAGGCAAAAAAAACAAAAGCCTGCCACGAAAAAAAATCGTAGCAGGCTTTTTTGAGTCATTTTTACTTGGAATTGGCTTCCTTGATTTTTCTTCCCATTTCACGACCAAACTCGACACATTTTTCAAGGTCGGCGTCATGAGCGTTAAATTGGAATTTTAAACCGGGTATAGCAACTTCTATGTGAGCAAGTTCAAGAGATTCTTCGATTCTCTTGATGCACTCTCCGCTCCATCCGTAGGTTCCGTATGCAGCACCAATTTTCTTCTGGAATCTTAGTCCGCGAAGTTCTTCCAGGAATGGGGCAAGTGAAGGCATTATCCCGTTGTTAAGGGTGGGGGAGCCTACGATTACCGCTTTGGTGGTAAGAATCTCTGTCATTACATCATTCAGGTCAGAAGCACCAGCTGAAAACATTTTATAGCTGACGCCTTCCTGGTCCAGTCCTCGGCAAACGGCTTTAGCCATTTTTTCTGTGGAGCCCCAGATTGTATCGAAGATTACAACAGCAGAATCAGTTGTGACGCCAGCAGCCCATTCAAGGTACTTATTGATGATAACTTCTGGCTCTTTTCTCCATACCACGCCGTGTGCCGGGGCGATAATTTTTACTGGCCAGCCCAACCCCATGAATTCTTCAATCTTTCGAACAATTTGCTTGGAATAAGGGGTAAGGATGTTGGCGAAGTATTTTTCTGCTTCAAACCAAAGTCCCTGGCGATCAATTTGATCTGCGAAAAGCTGCGAGCTGGCAAAATGCTGACCGAATGCATCGGCGGACATCAGGAGCTGTTGCTCTTCAACGTAGGTGAACATAGTATCTGGCCAATGAAGCATTTGAGCTTCAAAGAATTTCAGATTGTATTTGCCGGTATTAAGAGTGTCACCGGTTTTTACTGTCTCAAGATTTTCTACATAATCAGGGTGATGCCTTGAAATGGAAATTTTGCCACCCTTGCTGGAAATAATCTTTAAATTGGGGTTCTTAGCCATAAGCAGTGGCAGAGAACTGGCGTGATCTGGTTCTGCGTGATTTATGATTAAATAATCAAGCTCTGAAACAGGACAAATTTCTTCAATATTTTTTACAAAAGTATCAAAATGAGTGTATTTGACCAAATCAATTAAAATCTTTTTTTCATCGTCTATCAGATAAGAATTGTAGCTTGTTCCGTGTCTGATGGATAATTCATGACCATGAAAATGTTCAATGCTCCATTCCAGAGCCCCTACCCAGTAAATATTTTCGCTGACTGGATGTTTCAATTTCATGCCTCCTGTGAGTGTATACTATTTTGTTAACACTGAAAATCTAGCACAAAGTTGAATTTAGTCAAACATTATTGTACATTAAATGTATTGTTGACTTGTTATAACACTAAGTGTAGATTCAAATAAGACTGATCTGAAGGGGAACAATATGGGCTATCTTATAATTATGGTTTTATTGCTGGGAGCTTTCGTATTCTTTTATATGTTAAGTTTGTTTCCAGTCTCACTATACATAAAATGCATGTCGGCTGGTGTTCCCTGCACGCCTTTTCAGCTTATTGCCATGCAGTTAAGAAAAGTTCCAACTTCTCAGATTATCGATTATTACGTAAAAGCAAGAAAAGCGGGATTGGGTGTAGAGCTTGACAGGCTGGAAGTCCATATGCTTTCTGGCGGAAACCTGGGAAATGTTATTCAGGCATTGATTAGTGCGAGCCGTTCTAATATCCCTCTGGATTTTGAAAAAGCTTCCGCAATTGATTTGGCTGGTCGTGATGTAAGTGATGCAGTCAGAATGAGTGTACAACCTCGCGTTTTGAAGTCACCAAATATTCATGGTATTGCAAAAGACGGAATTGAATTGATCGCAAGAGCTAATATTACTGTTAGAGCTAATCTTAATACTATGGTTGGTGGAGCGGGCGAAGATACTGTTCTGGCAAGAGTTTGTGAGGGAATTGTATCCGCAATGGGTTCAGCTGAAACTCACTCCATAGTTCTTAACAAGCCTGAGATGTTAACCAGAAAGATCATGGAAAAGGGTTTGGACTCAGGAACAGCATTTGAAATTGTTTCATTGGATATTTCTGATATTGACGTAGGAAGAAATATTGGAGCCCATTTAAAGAATGATCAGGCAGTTGCAGACAAGAAAGTTGCTGAAGCAAAAGCTGAAGGCAGAAGAGCTCTGGCTGTAGCGCAGACTCAAGAAAATAAAGCTTCAGAACAGGAAGCTAGAGCTAAAGTTATTGAAGCAGAAATGAAAATCCCAATGTCACTTGCTGACAGTTTCAGAAAAGGCAAGATCATAGTAAAAAGAAAGAAAAAAGCCGGCCAGGAACAAAAGCCGGAAACGAAAACCGGGTTAGGATTCGGAGATGACCTTGGTTGATGATATTCCAGCTGTCTCCAGAGAACAGCTGGAAAAAATGAATCAGATTCATCGTCGGGAACTTCGGCAAATAAAGAATATGACGGAATTGCAGTTCCAGGCTTTTAAAAGGAATTTCTCCTTTGGGCATCTTGAAGGGATTTCAAAACCCGAGGCCAGCGAATTGCTTACGTCAATGATTGCATTGAATCTTAAGCTTTTAAATGATTGCCCTCCAAGTGATCAAGATCAATGTAGAGAGAGCAAAATCTAGCGATATGTGGTATTCGGAAAGCGAACGGCATCACTTTATCAGCTGTAGCAAGATTGTATATTTTTTTAAAATAGTCACTGAGATAGGCATATTATTAGCCTTTATCGGTGGCTTTTTTAGTTTGTTTCATGTGTTTCGATGCTTTTTAAACCATATGCCATTATCTGTTTGGGGTGGTCAGTTTCTTTTCTGGCTGGTGCTTGGCATTGTTTTTATTGTTTTAAACAAACTCTGCTGGATGCTTATTAGAAAGTGTGGCTTCCGATTTGATTATGTTCATGATCGGCCCGAGAAAAATGAAAATAGCTCCGGGAAGGAAGCTCAAGATGACTCAGAATCTGCAATGGATTCTGTTTCTGACTGATCAGTTCTGATTTTTTTTATTCCTGGCGGTTTATCGATTACTATACTTAAAACAAAAAAAGCCCCTGAAAATTCTTTCAGGGGCTTTTTTTAATATATTTTACTATGGGGTGTTTGAAGCAACGGGAGTTGCTATTTCAGAAGATGTTGAAGCAGTTATTAAATTCTTTACTGCATTTTGAATTTTCGAGGTGTCTGGAGTCTGTTCACTTTCTGTTGCGGTAATGGTAGCTGTTCCTGAAGATAGTGGTTGTTCCATTACTTTTTGTGGTTTTAAATCACCGGTTTCTTTTGCATTGGCAATTTCTCTGTTGCTGGTCTGGAAAAGAATGACTGTATAAGCAAAGTAAACCAGGAGCAGAAGAATTCCTTCGCCTCTAACTATTTTTAATCCCGTAGACATAATAGGTAGAACGCCAAGGCTCACAACTACCATCAGAGGTATATGGATTCCGATCATGTTATCAGATACCCGCAGCACATTTCCCGCATCAGGAGCATTGAATGAACAGGCTACTGCTGCCAGGCCAATGATTCCGAGAATGTTAAAAATATTGGAACCGACAACGTTGCCAAGTGTGATGTCTGACTTTCCTTTTCTGGAGGCGGCAACTGAGGTAGCCAGCTCCGGAAGTGAAGTTCCAATGGCTATTAGAGTTAGCGCTATGACTTCATCTGAAACCCCAACGCTTTTTGCTATGGCGGTAGCTCCTCTGACCAGAGCTTCTGCTCCAATTATTAAGCCAATCAGACCACCACCCATAATCATGAGGTTGGAGAAATTCGAGGTTTGTTTTGAAGTTTGAACATCGCCAAGAAGATCTTCTTCGAGCGCCTTTTTATCGGTTTCCTGATTTGCCCATTTGTAGCTTAAATAGTTGTAAAGGAAGAAAAGAGAGAGTAAAACCAGACCTTCATTTCTGGAAATAATTTGTTCGGTATGAGCCATCCACCATACTAGTGCGGCCGAACCAATCATTATGGGAACTTCCCGGCGGATTAGTTGCTTGGTGCAGGTTATGGGTTGAATGATGGCGGCAATTCCCAGGATTAGTGCAGCATTCATTATGTTTGATCCAACTGCGTTACCCACGGAAATTTCTGGATTTCCTTTAAACGAAGCGCTAAGGCTGATAACCATTTCAGGAAGAGATGTTCCAAATGCTACGACAGTCAGGCCGATGACCATTGGGCTAATTCCCAGCTTTTCAGCAAGGTTTGAGGCTCCTTCAACCATCTTGTCTGCCGAATATGAAAGTACAACAAAACCAATAATACAGAGTACAAAATTCAAAAGCATTTTTAGTAGCTGCTCCTGTCTAGAATCCAGATTTAAAACAATTCTAAGCACCAGATCAATTTAAAGCAACAATTTTGTTTTATGGGGCAGGAGTCTTATTGTTTTTGAGTGAAAAAAAAAGACTCTGAATTTTCTTCAGAGTCTTGATTGAATTTTTTTAAACTATTTTCGCGAAAGTTTAAATTCCGGGTAGGTTAATTAATTTTTTCTGTTTTCAGGAGCTTAAATGCGCCTTTTTCGTGTTTAAAAAAGTAGAGGCCTGCAGATGCCTTCTGGCCAGCTTTGGTTGGGTAAATTTTTCCAAGGGCTCTAAGGCTGTTGTCTGCCAGAACAGTCATATCCTGACCGTTATCCTGGGGCATGTCAGAGACCATGAAATCTCTGTGCATGCTGGCATCTTTGCTGTCAATAAACTTCATTGGTAGAAATTTGCGTTTTGCAGCATCAAATTTGAAAACATATAAAGCACTTGAGGGGCCATAATAAGCGGCTGTAATAACTTCGGGGACTCCATCACCTGTGACGTCTTTAACGGTAAGGCTGGTTTTATCATCCCCTACTGTAAAAAATTTGTCTTCAATACCAATTTCATTCATATCAAGAAGAGATTCTCCCGACTTTGATGAAATACGGATGCCAACGTTATTGTTTGCTTTATATTTTTCAACGCTAAGGTTTTCTCCGGAATCTTTTATGGTGAAAACTGCGCTTGATAAGATTTGTTTGTCATCTGATTGCTTTGCGGCAAGCGCAAAGTGTGTTGAAACTATTAAAGCGCCAATTATCAAAATTGTGAACAGTCTTTTCATGATCGTTCTCCTAAATCCTAGTTGTTGTATTGGTAGAAGTTATTGCTTCTCATGATGCTGATGAGCTTATTTGCATATTCAGGATCTGTTGCATAGCCAGCTCTTTGAAGTTCTCTTGCAAACTGGTCTGGATTGTTCCTGTTAGCCATTGCTTGAGAATATCTTGAGTTCTGTAACAGTCTACCATGATCTTCGATTGATTCGGCCCATGAATTGTATTTTCTGAATCTGTCATTTATGGTAACCATTCTTCCGTTCTGGTATTCCTGGGTTGGAACAGTTATTGAACCAGCAGGGCCACTTCCTTTTATGCCGAAAAGATTCTTGGCATCGCCAATTGAAGATCCACCCCAACCAGTTTCAAGGGCAGCCTGTGCAAGGACTATTGATGCCGGAACGCCAGTTCTTCTTTGTGATTCTCTTGCAACCGGACCAAAGAGTCGGCCAAATTCTGCTGGAGAAAGTCTTCCACCTTGATAATTGGCAAGAGCTGCTTCTGCTGCACTTGGAGAGGTTGAAGTACCTGTGCTTGTTGAAGTCTGGGTTGGAGTCTCTTGATCACCTGCGCTTGTTATCTGGGTCTGAGCATTGGTATTTGTATTATTCTCCGTTGGGGTTGTATTTGTTGTGGTATTGGTATTTGTATTCTGTGAAGGGAAGGCGCTGCTTATATCGTTTGCAGCTGTTTGAACTGTGCTGATAACCTGTTGAATTGCAGGGACTGCCTGCTGAATTCCCTGGGAAATCTGATTCACTACTTCCATGATTTTACTGGCGTCACAACCGGTGAGAAACATGGATGCTGTAAGAAGCATGAAAATAGATAGTTTTTTAAACCTTTGCACGGTGATTCCTCCAAATTTTGAGAAATAAAATGTTTTCAATGAATTTATTCTTGATACTTTAAATACGCCTGTAATTTTAAAAAGTAACAAAAATTGAAAAAAGGCCTTTTCAGGCCTTTTTGAATTTTAGCTTTTGCTTTTTGGTGTTATTTTCATTTTTTTATCAGGCAAACATTTGTCTTGCCAATTTTACTGCCTGAATCTTCTTTTCCATTTCTTCTGCTTTTTGCGGATCTGCTTCAGTCTGAGCTTTTAGCTCAAGCTCAATAATGTTCTTGTCCAAGCCTTTTACAATGTCTTTTCCAAGGATTAGACGAAGTGGAAGCAGTATCAGTCTGATAAGAGAGACCATTTCAGGGGCGATTTCAAGCTTGTCCCCAGAATCCTTTTGATCCAGGTTTAAACTGAATACCTGTAGACTGTTTTTTATGCAAAACAGCTTAAAGGTCACCTGTTGAAAGTCTTTGTTATTATGGGTTAATTCCCAGGAGCCCTCTTCTATTTTTGATTCAAAGTCTCTGAAGTTCACGCAAATTCGAAATGGAATGAATTTACTGAGAACTGTAAGAAATATCTTAAAAGCGTATGCTTGTAAGATAAATCTTAAGATGAATCTGAGAATTTTAAATGGATTAATCATCGCTTAACAATTGATTAGAAAGCTACTGAGAGTCCTACCCAATGTTCATGAGCTTTTCCAGGGTTTACTTCTTTAAGCAAAACCCAGGTGTGGCTGTAGAAAGGTGTAAAAGTAAATTTTCCAGAAGTCATTGGGAAAGCAAGGGTCATATTGAAATCACTGAATCCAGAAGCACTGACCCATTGTTTTTGGTTGTAGCCAATTGAAGAGCTGATTTCCATATTGTTGGATTTTGAAAGTTTAATTTCTTTCGAAAGCTTAAGTTGGCCATAAAAACCGTTCCCGTTTTTGAAATCCTGATAAAGAGAGATTTCCGGGTTGAGGTCACAATTTTGCCATGCCAGTGTTACATATGTTTCCATGGAAGTGTTTTTCTTGTGACTGAAGTCTTTTGCCCAATACCAGCCATAGTGTATTAAACCAGCTGATACAGCGATAGAGCCTGTTACTGGAAAATCATAGTTGAAAGTAAGGTCTAATTCATTGAGATCTTTATCTTTTTTTGAAAGGCTCATCCATGCGTTTACTGACCAGTTGCTGTTTGGAAACTGATAGTTGGCTGATGGCTGAATGACAAATTGATTATTCGGGTTAAGGTCAAAACCTCTCCAAATATAGCGTGAGGCATAATCTAACTGATAGTCGACTTTTGCCTGGGCGGTAACCGCACTAAATAAGAAAACAAAAAGAAAAATTCCAGCTACAACCAAATAACTGTTTCTGTGCATGAAATACTCCTCTATCCACTTTATAAGTTTGAATAAACCAAAGAATTTCAGCAATTATACAACAATTTTTCCAGTTTACCTAAAAAATTACCGTTGCCATTCTGGGTTTAATTTCAAACTCAATCGCAAAAGCATTTAAGGGAAATTTTAACTTGAGCAAAAAAAAACAGCTCTGCAATAGCGCAGAGCTGAGATTTCTTTATTTGGATTCTTCAGCTTGTGGCAAAGTGGGAGGGATTGCTTTATCCTGGTCGGGTTGGTTTGGGTTATCGGACTGGGAAGGCTGATCCGGCTGGTCCGCGTAGACTCCAATTTTTCCCATTTGTGTTTTGAGCTTAAAGATAGGTGAGTTTTCATCTTTGGCAACTGAAGAAAATTCATTTTTAATTTTACCCATCTGCGTAGATGCTCTTATTTCAGGATTGCAATTAGCTGGCAGACTTATTTTTACAGATCCAACCTGTGAAGATAGTGTACAGTCGAAGTTGGGAAGAACTTTCTCAGCGGAAAACTTCACTGATCCGGTTTGAGTTTTACCGGTTAACTTGTTTCCAGTACAATTCGTTATCCGGATTCCACCAACCTGAGTGTCAATGTTAGAGTTTGAAAAGGTTGTTTCATCCAGACTAACTTTTCCCACATCTGATTCCAGTTTAAGGGTGTCTACTTTGCTGTTAGATAGCTCAACATGCCCAACTCTTGTTCTTGCGTTAAGATTTTTTCCCTGAATATCCCGTAGCTCTACATAGCCAACGTTTGAATAGATTTCTGCAGAATCAAAAATTAGACTTCGCCCTGTAAATCTGCCCACATCAAGTTTGAAATTACAATCTTTGACCTTCATTCTGCTGGCATCAATATAACCATCGTGGATATCCACATTTACCAGAGGGGAAGAAATATCTCTTAAAGTAAGGTTTCCGCGATCGATTTTTAAATTAAGTGGTTGATTTATATTGGCGAAGAGAACCTCGCCAGACCTGTTACTTTCGTCGGTGAAGTTGCACTCTAATTTGTGGTTTTCCGGTATATAAACATTTAGTTCAAGCTCCTGAGAAGGATAAAACCACCATCCATAATCAAGCAGTTCGCACTCTATTTTAAGTTCCCCATTTGGAGTGACTTTTTGACTTACTTTTATCTTATCAGCGTTTTCTGAACTTCTTTCAGTGTTAAAACCTCTGGCCCGTTTAACCGTTTCTACTTTGATGTCTTTTAAGCTCGAATCAGAGAATACTTGAACAATTTTGTTTGCCCATATTGCATTCTCCTTGGAAAATTCAATGGCGAGTTTATTTATTGAATCAGCTTTGTAGGTAAGCATTCCCGTCGTGTAAGACTTGGTTTTAGTGCCGATTTTATAGACTCCAAAAAGAACTCCCTGCATGGAGATTGAGAAAATTGCTACGAGGATCAATAGCCTTTTGGTATTTAGACTCAGGATCGTTCGCTTAAAGAGCAGACCCGTTGAAAAGTTTACCAGGACGGTTATAAAGCAAGCTCCTATAAGAAAGTTCGCTATTCCTGACAAAAGTCCTGGGAGGCCAATAACATAATATGCCCAAAGGTCTCCTGAAGGCATTCCAGTGATGCCAAATTCATACATTAATTTGGAAAAACCAGCTAGAGAGATAACTCCAAGTGCAAAACACAGAGGTAGTATGGCAAATACGATTATTGCAGCTTTTACTCCGGTTTCAAGAACTCTGATTGCCATGCTGGAGCTGTTTTGATTGTCTCCGTTCATTTCTTCTACAGGGATCAAAAAACCAATTATAAAGTATGCAACTAAACCTATTCCTGAGAACATAAACAGCAAGCGAACCAGAAGTGGTGAAATCCCCCAATATTCCCCGATACCTCCGCAGACTCCCATTAACCAGGCGTTTTTTCGTGATCTTCGGAATGGAGGACGACGAAACTTGTGTTTCCAGCTCTCTTTTTGTGAGTTCTCTGCTTTTGGGGAATCAGATGTATCTTTTTCTGCAGATTGAGCGGTTTCGACAAGCTCTTTCTCATAAATGTTGTCAGAAAGACTTTCTATGAGCTCTTCTTTTGAACCCAGAGAACAAAGAAGCTCCATCATTATTTGAGCGTCAATTTCGGTAACTTTAAGTTTGTCCAACTCTTCTCTGATAGCTATGGAAAGATGTTCAACCAGGGAAGCGAAAAAATCTTCCTGAGTTTCAGCTGGAATGGCATTTTTTTCGGCCAGGATCTTTAATGAATCAAAATAGTTTTCTGCTACCATTTTGGCTTCTTTGGTAATTTCTGAAATGCTTAGTAAAACTTTCATTTATTCTCTCCCAGGATTTCGCTGATTTTGGTGTAGAAGCTTGTGAATTCATCTGAAAGAACCTGTAATTGCTCAATTCCTTCAGGGGTTATAAAAAAGTATTTTCGTGGTGGTCCCTTTGTTGATTCTTCCCATCTGTATGATATGGCCTCTTCTTTTTTTAGCCTGGAAAGTATCGGATAAACAGTCCCTTCGGCAATAATGATGCTATGTTCCTTGAGCCTCTCAACAATGTTATAGCCATATCCTTCTTGTTGAGAAAGGATTTTGAGAATTGCCAGTTCAAGGACGCCTTTTCTCATTTGCTTAATTTTTTGATCAAGTGAAGCTTTCTTTTCGTCCATCGGGTTACTCATTTCGGTAATAATTTAAATTTAGTATTAAGTTTATATAGCTACTATGTAATAAAAAGTAGTTGTTTTTGTCAAGTAGTAAAAATATAAATTGGTTTTCTGAATTTCTGGGTAATACAAAAAGCGTGCTGCTTAGCTAGCTAGCTTAAGAGCACGCTTTTTTGAGATTAGAGCGGGTTAAGGAGTTTTATTTACCAAATAGCATTTCAAACTTTTCTATCAAAGTGTCTCTGTCATTTTCTCTGTCTAAAAGCAGGAAATGAAAATACTTCAGGTGGTCGTTTATTTTATCTGAAGACATTGGTTTATTGATGGTTTTTGAGCTTTCAGCAATCGATGGCTGATTGCTATTTATTATTAATGCCTGTCGTAGTGCTGTTTGCATTTGTTCCAGCTTATTTTGCAGGCTATCAAGTCCTGGTGATGAAGTGCTGAAATTTTGGATTTTGGAAACAAGAGTGGAGTAAGGGGAGCTGATATCATCTTTTAAACATGCTTTTAATGGTTCTATAAAGAATATAGCCTTCCCTTTGTGTGACTTTTTGGTGGCAAAAAGAAGATTGATTGTTGCCGATCTTGCAATTTCAGGAAGCTCAAAATCAATGCTTTCTCCACGTTTTAAGAACTTTTTAAAGACTTTGTTTATGGTATTTTCCTTATCTCCATTATTATATTTAACTGTTAATGTTTCCAGATATACATCGCGATTTTGTGAAAATAGACCATTTTTGGTTGGAGAGTAGATGTGTATCCTGAAGATTGGCTCTTCAAGGGTTCTTGTATAGTTTTGGAACTGGCCGATCTCATGTTTTGCCGTTAATTTTTGCTTTTCAACTGTGGCGTATTTTTCTTTTGAGTAACTTGCATATTTGTATCCATCTTGTGTTGGAACTCTAAGTTTATGAAGAAGTGAAGAAAGATTTTCCTGAATAGAATCAAGCTTGTATGAATTCACAGAAGGCCATGAAAAGCAGTTTACGATTAAGGTTCTTTCTTTATCACTGGTTATGTACGGTTTTAAAACATCTAAAAGAGAAGCTTTCGGAGAATTAGAGTCGGTAAGCTTATAAATTAGAGTTGGATTTTTTGAGACAAAGTCTTTTCCGGCATGTTTTTCAAGGAAGTCTGTGAGTAAAATTCGCCGTTTATATTTCAAGTCTTTTAGTTCAATTTGTAAATCGCTGCAACTTTCTGAAACCTGGGTAATTTCTGGAACCATATTCTCCGCTGAGCAGATTGGGCTCCATAACGTTGTTATCACAAGAAATAAGGCAAAAATAAGCTTTTTCATTAGGTCTCCGCTAAATAAAATCAGTGTTTGAGAGAGTCTAATTGAAAATAGCTCAGTTATCAAATTTCAAGCATTAAACTAAAAAAGAAAACAGTCTTCAACTGCTGATTTGCAGATGAAGACTGTTTTGTATCAGTTCTATGGCTATTTTTTTATTTTTTCGCCAAAGTTTTCCAGGAAGATCATTGCTGCTTTTCCAAGCTTGTTTCCCTTTTCAGATGCCTGCTTTAATAAAGCTTTGGTTATATTTAAAAGAGTCTTTTTCTGGTCACTAAAGTCGATCTGGAAAACCGCGTCAACCTTTTTGCCGTTTATTATGGCTTTGGCATAGAATTTGGGGGATTTGTCTTTTTTCGCATCCTTTAATGATGCCCTATAGCCAATCTCTTCTATTTTAAATTTCTTTCCGAAGTTTTTAACATCTTTGGCAAAATCTGAAGTTTTTTTGGCAACTTCCTGGAGATTGTCATATTTTTCTGATGTAGCTTTCAATGTGTTTTGAGCAGCTTCAAGGGCTTTTTTTGCAACGTCTTTGAGTGATTTTGCAGCTTTATCAAGGTTCTTTTCAGACATCAGCTTTTCGAGTTGTTCGATTGCGAATTTTTTTGATGCTTTTAAGCTTTTAAGATAAGTAATTTGTGTGTTAAGAGAGGCTTTCTTTGTCATCTGGTGCCACTTTAGTTTGTCTTTAGCTTTTTCTTTGGCCTTAATTTTTTTATTGTAGGTTTTAATTTTATCTTTGGCTCTGGAGATTTTATCTGAGATTTTCTTAACCTGCTTTTTGAACTCATCTATCCCTTTGTTGGCTTCTTCTTCAGCTTCTTTTAAATCTGCTCTGGCTTCTTTGAGGTCATCACCAACTTCATTTATGGCCTCGTCGAGATTTGCGACAGCATCTTCAAACAACTCTGTGGCAAACTTTACCGCATCGTCAGAAAAGTTCTCCGACATTTTTATGTGAAGATCGAATTCCGGCTTTTTAAAGTTTGCTGCTCCTTTTAGTTTGAAAGTTGCTTTATAGATGTCAAAGTAGGTTGTCTTGTAAAGGCCATCAAATGTGGTTGGAGTTATTGAAAGCTGCAATTCTTCGGCTCTATTAGTGAACTGGGGAAGAAATTCCATTTTGCCTGTGAAGGTAAGATGGCTATTTACAAGTCCCATGTACATATCCATAAAAACACCATCATCTTTGGTTCCTTTTTTCCCGTCAGGACCATAGCCCGTAATTGTAAGGATTGGGCCAGCTTTAATCTCTTTAATCCAGCATTGTGCCATGAAGCCAGTTATTGGAATCAGCTCTTTTTGTTTTGGATGAGTTGTTCTAACCTTTGCAAATCCCAAAAGAGTTTTTCCATAGAATAGTCGACCAGCAAAAGTGAGTCCTGCGTTTATAGCCAGGTCTCTATCGTCTTTTGCCGCAACTGAAAAAACAACATCTTCCAGGTGAAGTTTTTCAACTGGTATGTTTACTGATTTAGCTTTATCACCAGTGCATTTTAAAAGTAGGTCCAGAAGGTTTCCAAAGGGAATCTTACTGGCTTTACCCATCATTGCTGTTTCTATGATGTTGTATTTCGTTGGGATTTTGCCTGCAATTGCAAGCTTTATATCACCAATGTCAACACGTCCACCAAGACCAATAACGAGGTCACCCGCCTTAAGTGGAACCTCACCTTTTAAAACCAGATCATAAATGTCGAAATTTTTAATATTGAAAGCGTTTTGCCATAAGCCACGAAGGCTTGCTAATAAAACAGCACTGCCTTTGTTTGGTTCTTTCATCTCTCCACTTTTAAAAGCTTCTGCCGCAGTGGCAGCCGCTGCAGCAAGAACCTCTGCTTCCGGGGTTCCTGCTGGTTTTGAAGAAGGAACGCCTTTTAGGATCGGTAAGCTTACCTGGCAAATGCCCTGCATAGAATCTTTATTCGGTGGTAAATCCAGGTTTAGCTCCATTCCAAGTCCAATTTCTGATACACCGACAAAGAAATATGGAACTGCGGATTTGAATGATTTTGGCATAAAACTTGGTTTGAAACCATCACCAAGTGCTACTTTTACAAAAATCTGGGTGTAATCCGGGCACAGGAAAACGGTAGAAACCAGATCTAATTTATCCAGCTTCACTTTTTTTGCAAACTCTCTTACAGCTTTGGTTTTGGAGCCTTTTGGCTGTAGATTTAATGTGGTGGTAAGGGTAAAGCCATCTTGAAGACTCAGAACGAAGTCTTTTCCCAATACTCTCTGGAAAAACTTAGCGGCTTCTTTAGGCATCATATCAGCAGTAAGAGTCTGGGTTGAATTGCTGTGTGTAAAAATGGATTTCCCCGAAAGGAGTTCTTGAAGAATGCCTTTATCCATTTTTTTGTAAAAATCGCCAATTCCAGATGCGTCGAAGTAAACTGAGATAGTTCCGAAAATACTTTTTTGGTCTCTAACATTTGCCACGTCAGGTAAAATGGAAATTAAAATGTCTCCATCTTTGCCTTTGAGTTGTTCGAATTCAATTGGAAGCTTTCCGCGACCGGTAATGAAAATCAGGTCCTTGTTTTTTGGGGAAACAAGATACTCAGCCTCTTTTACAACTATTTGCCCTGCTGGTGCAACTTTAAACAGGTCAAAGTCAGCCAGTTTAATTTCGCCTTTATCTTTAATTGTGTTCTGAATATCCTTTTTCAGTTGCTGATAATCAAATGCGAAAACTGCATTTGGCAGCGCCAAGGCAAAACATAAAAAAGCCGTCGCAAAAAAATTGGTAAAAGAAAATCGCTTCATTGTTCCTCCAAAAATTCTACAGAAAATCTCTCAAACAATTTGGAGTAGTGTGTGTAAGTTGCTGATTAAGTGACCCTCAAAAGGTTAAAAAAAGCTTTCTGTAATTTATGGGTAAATGATAAATCGGTATTACTTTTTATGTCAACTTTTGATTGGACCGATTTATGTCTCTTAAGACGATTTGGAGACGCTTTTTATTTCTTTTGGTCAAGCATTTTGCACAGGCGCTGGCGAAAATCTCCTGGAGGCAAGTCCAGTTTTTCATCTGACAAAACCGCTGAAATACAGCCTTGATATCTTGGAACAATTGCACCTTCCTCTATTGATTGCCAATAAATTTCAGGATTCTCTGATATTATTCCTGTTAGCGCGTTTATTCCTGCATCTAGCAACATTCTATGCATTGGCACTGTTGGCCCCAGCATCATTTTCCATGCTTGCGGTGCTGCCTTTAAAATTCCTGGAAGAGTGTCATTGAGTAGAGTCACGCCAGTAATAATTGCCACGTCGCATTCTCCGAGCCATGCAAATCCAGCTTCTTCGCTGAGGTCATCTTCTACCGGCCTTTTTTCTATAATATGAAATTCTCCAGCCCATTTTTTTATTTCCGGAGCAAATGGAAAATGACCAATCATTGCAACTTTTGCTCCAGCAAATCTTTTGCTCATATAAGCGAGTATGTCTCCATACTGCCATAATGAACTTCTGGTATTTATCATTGAGTTTAACGCAGCCATTCCAACGCTGCGTTCGAGAGGGGCCTCTGACTTAAGTCTTTGAACAATTGCCTTTACTGAAGCTCCCCTGATTTTACCTGCATCTTCGATTTCACAACAAAGATGGGCGGCAGCTTCCATTTCCCGCCAGGTATAAGCACACCCGACACTGTTCGAATGCAGAGCTACCATATAAACTCCCGCCATTAAACGTTTTACTTCAGTATCAGGTAAATCGTTTGCTATGGCAGCAAGGCTGGCTCGAAATTCTTTTCCACTTTTAAATTGAATGTTTTTTTTTAAGCGATTGCTATCTGCTACCATGATAAAAAATTTCCTTTGGATGCAGCATCTTTGTCTGTTTCAATTTCTCTTTTTTTTATTTCGGCTGTCAAAACACTTGGCTTGTATGCGCTTCCAAGTAATTTTTTAGTTATTACTGGTAACACTATTGTTGTGAATAATCCTAAGATTGGCTTCCAATAAGAAAAAATAAATCTAAGTACTATTACAGATAAATCATCTTTTGCGATTCCTGAGCAGGGACCTTTCCCCCGACCGCTTCCAGCACCCTGACCAAATGGGCCAGTTCCATCAATACGTGGCATAAAATTCCCTCTGCTTTAGAATTTGAGCTAAATAGCCTTGAAGTATTATAAAGAAACACTAAAAATAAATCAATTATTATTTCTGGCATATGCTTATAACTAAGATTTGGAATTGCCATATTTGACGCTTTTGGATACAACCGCTATTTACATTGGTAGATAGTTAGTTCTGATCTGAAATTAAGTGAAGGGACCATAAAGACTTGTAAATAAAATATCAATGATCTTGCTATCTTCAGTGAAATTGGCTCACAATTTTCTTTGTTTTCAATCTAGATTGAACCGAATTTAGGAATTATTACAACGTTCGTTGGAAAATAGTCGAAAATAAGCGCATTTCTCTTATAGATTTAGGAAAATTACCATGATCGTGGTAAAAAAACTGTAAATAAATGTTGAGTTTGCCACTGCTTGAAAATTACCTAAAACAAAAAAACCGCCTTATCAGCGGTTTTTTTGTGCTTCGGCTGGGGCGCAGGGACTCGAACCCCAATAGGCAATTCCAGAGACTGCAGTCCTACCATTAGACGACGCCCCAAAGCGTGTGAAATTAAAATACAATTATTTTTTTATTAAGTCAATAGAAAATTTGGAAAAAATTATGGCTTATAGGTGGTGATAGTTGGGGTTGCAGTTGAAGCGAGAAAGAGAAAGGGCAGGGGGCTTAGCTTTTTTTCGTGCTTCTGCCGAGTCCGATCTGGTTTTCCCACCAGCCATCAAGGTGACCACCGGCAGCCAACTTGCGTAATCTGGCGTGTATTTCTGGTTCGATTGGGCTTTGGTCGAAGTCTTGCCATGCGGTTCCCGGGATGGACATGAAAGCGTGCATGTGAATTTTCATTCCATATTTTTTTACCATGCTTTCCATGAAATTGAGTAGCTCTATACGATCTTCGGGAGTTTCGCCGGGGTTTCCGATGATGAAATCCACGTGGGGTTTGTAGCCATATTCACTTATGAGGGAAATGGCATTTATGGCTTGCTTTACGTCGTGGCCGCGGTTCATTTTTTTCAGCATGGCATCGCTTCCGGATTGGACGCCCATAACAATGGTTTTGTTAACGGCAAATTGGGAGACAATATCCATTACTTCACGGGTGACGAAGTCGGGGCGAACCTCTCCCGGGAAGCTGCCGAATTGGATTTCGGGGACGCCAAAGTCCTTTACGGCTTGAAGGAGGTTCTTTAGTGCTTTGAGATTGGGTTCTCGGCCATAGGCTCCATAGCCAAAGGCGTTGGGAGCAAGAAATTTGATACGTTTGCGCTTGGTCTTGATGCTGTAATAGCCTTCGAGAATCTTTAAAATAGCATCAATGCTTCTATGCTGTAGACGGCCTTTGCAAAGACGCGGAACGGCGCAATACATGCAGCCAAAGTTGCATCCACGGGTTATTTCGATGGGTGGAATATAATCTATGGATTTATGATATCCAGGAAAATCATTTAAAATTATCTCGTCATCTGACTGATAGATAATGCCTTTTTTCAGTTTGTTATCCAGCCAGCTGGCTAAAATTTTGGGGAAGTCCACTTCGCCATGGCCGGAAAAAACATAGTCGAAACCCATTTCAGCAGTATTTTGTGGCGAAGCTGTGGCCTGTGGTCCTCCTGCCATAAACTCAATGTTCAGGTCCAATGCTCTGAGTTCCTGTATCTCTTCAGTGATTTGAGGAATGTGCATGAGCATAAACGAATGTATGTATAGAACCTTGCTGCTTAGCTGGTCTGTTGGCAGAGGATCGGTGCTGACCCAGAAAATTATGTCCAGTTGATCGAGAATCTTTTCTGGCGTTGCTCCAAGAAGAGCTCCCATGCTTACTTTATTGTAGTTTTGAATTCGTATAAGTAGTGTTGGCTTGTTCATAGTTAATTAATTGGCAATTGAATGCTGGTATTTTAGCACTTTGTATTCCCAACAGAAAGAAAAAACTCTCAGGTAGATGGGTTTCCCATGCCTTCGCGTTTGGTACAGGAATTGCTTAAATTAGTTGCGAAAAGAGTTTAACGCGAGGCAGACATGAAAAATCTTAAGACAATCTACGTTCTTTGCCTTTTTTTCGCCATGTTGGTTTCAACGGCGAATTGCTCTGTTATTGATGAATTGATCCAGATCTCACATGAAGGATGCCAGCTTCAGCAAAAGTCCATGGAGGAAGCTGTTCCCAAAGAGTGTAAATTATTTGCCAGAGAAACATCCCTTATAAGTAAGCTTTTTGATTCAAATAAAGAATTGGAGAAGGTTGAAAGTAAGGTTGAAAAGTTAGGCTCAGCTGTTTTTGAACGTTTGATTAATAGGGCCAGATTTGAGGCTAATCATGGTAAAAAGGAACTGGCCGGATATGTAGAACTATGGGAAAAAGCTCGTGACAAAGTTTCCCAAAATTCAGTTAAACCAGAAAAGATTGGGCGCGTTTATGGCGTAGAATTAAACCTTAGTGATGGTGAATGGAATTTTACCGCCGATGGAAAGAGGTTTTGGGCCAGCAATCAATTTCCCGATATTATATTGACTCCTACCGAGTATAGAAGCGTAATGCAGACAGTCTCTAAAGAGTAATTAAAAAAAAGCCTGAGCACAAAAGCTCAGGCTTTTTTTTATTTCCAATCCCTGTATGGGATCTGTGAACTTTTCACTCGCACACCGTGCAATTTTTGTGAAGTCAGGAAAATTTCCAGGCTGTTTAAAGCTAATTCCATGTGGGGCGAAGGGCCAACAACAATTTTTTTGATACTTTGGCCCGATTCTTTATCTTCAATTGGAAAGTTATAATAGGGCATAAGTGCATATTGACCAGGTCGAAAGGCAAAGCGGTCAGATTTTGGCGAAATAGTCGAAGAAACCAGGCGCCATTCTTTTTCTTCTGAGAAGCTGGCGTCTTTTAATACTGGTGCCAGCTGACAAACCGCCAGGTCTACTTTTTCAAAAAGAACTTTGTCTTCAACAGAGTTGTCTGAGAATTCCTGACACCATGAATCTATAAGATATTCTACGAGCTCACTCTGCACAGCTGTGGAATATACGCAAGGCCAGAGCACAAAGTTTTCTTTTTTTGCTATCTTGGTTAGTTTATCTCTGTCAAAGCCTATAGCATAGCCTTTTCCATGGGCTCCATAGCCACGCCATTGACTTAATAGATCCCCTGCTTCGCAGAAAGAGGCGATACAGATGTGACTTTGATCAATCAGAGGGAGGTAGGAGGTTATTCTTTTAAGTAGTGCTCTAAGCTCTGGTGTCTGCGCTTTTCCAATCTGGCGATCCAGATGGAGCCGCAATAGCTGGAAAGTCAGGAAAATCTCATTCTTGTCATTCATGAAAAGAACCTGAGTTGCCCACATCTGGCGCATTTCCATGATCCCAAGAATTCCTTTTTGGGTGGTGTAATGAAAAATAGTTTCTGGTGGTTTTTCTGGAAACACTTTTTTATATAAATACTTTTCAAATTTATCTGACATTTTGGCTCCAGTATTGTTGTTTCAATTAGTTTAATCAGCTCTATTTTAGCGTTCAATCTTAAAAATGCAAATTTTGAAAAAAAATAAAAAAAAGTTAAAAATATACTTGACTCGTAAGCTGACATGATATATACTCATTTCTACCAAATCGCCGGGATGGTGGAATTGGTAGACACGCACGTTTGAGGGGCGTGTGGCGCGAGTCATGCGGGTTCAAGTCCCGCTCCCGGCACCGAAAAGGCTTCTGAAGCAATTCAGAGGCCTTTTTCGATTTTAGGCAGAATTGAAGTGATCAAATTAAGCATTTATGGCCAATGAAAACCCTATGTCAGGCGACTCTGGGAAATAGGAAAATTTGAACCGAGAAAGCTTTCTGGGTATTGCTTTGTTTGCTGATTTTGGGTGGGATTGTTTCGCAACTTGTAGCTATTTAAAAAACTTCATGTGGCGAATTCTTAATTGTCTTGGCGATAACATGGAAAATGTAGCAGCTGGTATTGAGATTTCAATACCAGCTGTTGATTATTAAACTATGGTCCTCGAACAGCCATTCCCCAGTAAAGCGCTCCAAGATTTTCTTGTACCCCGGATCCGTTGGTTGGCATTTGAACTCTCATATGTTTTAAGGGAATTGGGTTTATGAATGCGGTAGAGGTCCAATACCATCCAGTCTGAATGCCGGTAAAAAGATACTGAGAGCCTGGCGATATGGCTTCTACTCCAGAGGTTAGGGTAAGCATTTCATTCATGGTGGGCAAGCGCCAGTCATAACTTGATGACCCATCGGTAAGGTCGCTCGGACTCCCATTGCTTATATAAGATATGTTCGCGCTGCAAGATGCATAGGTTCCCCAAAAGTTATTGCCCTTATGATACCATACCAGGCCCGTAGTAGTATCAGTTATGGTCCCGTTGCCATTGTGGCACCATCTGCCTCCGGCACTAAATGTGCCAGTACAGCTAGTTCCACCAGCAAGGGTTCCGGTAATTTCCGAGCCACTGACATAAGCTTTTTTGCCCAAACTAATATTTGCCGCTGCTGCATTACCAGTAGAAGTATCGACTACATTGCTATTTCCAGCAACGCCGAAAAGGTTAACTCCGGCTCTGATATTGCCGGAAATAAGATCTGCATCACCAGTAACTTTACCAGTGCCGTTATGATAGCCTTGGGTTATAGTTATGTTGGTGGTTGTGGGGGTTACATTTTGAATACCAATGTTTGGCATATTTCCAGTTACTTCTGAACCATCAACCCAGGCTTTTTTGCCGGAAAGAATCTGGCCGGCAACTGCATCGCCAGATGTGGTATCAACCACTTCTGTTTTTCCATTTACACCAAATATGGTGACTCCTGCTCTGATGTTTCCAGTAGCTAAGTCTGCGTCAATTGTGGTAAGCGTTGTTGCACTGTAATATCCGGCAGAAACATTAGCGCTGTTTGCACTTAAGGTTTGGGTTAGTAGATTTCCTGTAATTTCAGCACCGTCGACCCATGTCTTTTTGCCTGACATAATGTTTGAAGCTGTTGCGTCACCAGAAGTAGTATCAACAACTTCTGTTTTTCCAGTAACTCCAAAAATGGTTGTGCCAGCCTTGATATTTTCAGTGGTCAGGTCAGTATCACCAGCAACCTTACCGCTGCCGCTGTGATAGCCCTGAGAGATTGTCTGGTCAGCGGTTGAAGGAGTAATGTTCTGTTGCCCTATGTTGGGCATGGTTCCAACTCTTGGTCCCCATTGAGCAGAAGAGAGGCCCCAGAACTTTTTCCCCTGAAGAACATTTGCATCGGTTGCGCCGTTGGTGTCATCTTTAGCAGGCATTTTGCCCATAAGATCATTTAAATTATGCATTGATCCGGTGGTTGGACCAGTAACTGGTTCGACAAAACTACCAGATCGTTTGGTGCCAGTGGTTCCATTTAGAAGTCTTTGATATAAGTCTTCCATTGTGAACATGGCACTACCAGAGTTTTCAGGAGAGGATGAGGGACTCAAATCTCCGGCAAACAAAATGGAGACCCCAAAAAGACTTAGCCCTATAGTTAAGCTCAAAATAAGACTTTTTGCTTTTGATTTAATGATTTTCATGATCTTTCCTTATATTCCGAACTGCACTTTATATGCTGAACCTGAAAGTTTTATCCAACCAATGTTTTCACCCCAGACATAACCGGATAGCTCACCGGTTTGCTGATTGATTGATGCATTGCCATTTGCCGCGCCAAAATTTATCCAGCCGGCGTTTTCACTGTAAGCAAATCCCGATAATTTTCCGTCGCTGGAGATATTGACTCCCCAGTTGCTTGATGAGCTATTTGCAAAAGGTGCAGCGGTCGATGAATTGGCAAATTTTATCCAACCAAGGTTTTCTCCCCAGGCAAAGCCAGAAAGAAAGCCGTTTGCTCCAAGTTTTGCTGCAACCTTACCTTGATCCGAAGAGAAATTTATCCAGCCAGCATTTTCGCCATAAGCAAATTTGTTACTGGCATTAACTTCCGCATTTATCGGTGCAAACGATGCACTGACATCAATATTTGAACTGATGTTAGTATCAGTTCTTGGGTTTTCAGTTTTTCCGTCGCTCCAGCCAGTGAATTTGTATCCAGTAGCAGGTGCGGCGGTAACGGCTGTTCCATTTGAACCGTAGCCAATTATCTGGGTCGCAGAGCCATTTATGGAGCCATTTTGCCCCGCGGTATATTTAACGGTAAATTTGTTTAAGCTGTATATGGCATATATTGTAATGTCTTCGGAAACTGTTGTTGCGGTGGTAAATTCTGTCCCAGTTCCATCTGGTTTGGTGTTCCAGTTTGTAAATGTATGACCTGTTTTTATTGGAGTTGTGGGTAAATTTGCAACTGTTTTACCGGCATTAACAATAATTTTGTCTGGATCAGGAGCGGTGGTTCCACCATTTTTATCAAAAGTGACAGTGTGGGTCACAATCGCTTCAGGAGTCCATTTTGCATAAAGGATCAAATCAGATGATCCAATTTTGAAGGTTCCATCGACGGCATAGGTGATGCCGGTTCCATCAGATTTTGTGTTCCAGCCAGAAAAAGTGAAGCCAGCTTTAGTAAGATTTCCGGAATTTGATTTGACTGTTACGTCAGCGTTGGCTATGTATTTTTGGTCATCGGTGGGAACTTCGCCGGCATCATTTCCATTGCCATTGTATTGAATTGAATAGGTTTCAGAGGCTTGAGGTAGCCACTGAGCATAGAGAGTAATGTCAGTTTTTTCAATTTTCAGCTTTGAATCTGGTGAGTAAGCTGTTCCAGTGCCATCAGATTTTGTGTTCCAGCCAGAAAAAGTGAAGCCAGCTTTAGTAAGATTTCCGGAATTTGATTTGACTGTTACGTCGGCGTTGGCTATGTATTTTTGGTCATCGGTGGGAACTTCGCCGGCATCATTTCCATTGCCATTGTATTGAATTGAATAGGTTTCAGAGGCTTGAGGTAGCCACTGAGCATAGAGAGTAATGTCAGTTTTTTCAATTTTCAGCTTTGAATCTGGTGAGTAAGCTGTTCCAGTGCCATCAGATTTTGTGTTCCAGCCAGAAAAAGTGAAGCCAGCTTTAGTAAGATTTCCGGAATTTGATTTGACTGTTACGTCGGCGTTGGCTATGTATTTTTGGTCATCGGTGGGAACTTCGCCGGCATCATTTCCATTGCCATTGTATTGAATTGAATAGGTTTCAGAGGCTTGAGGTAGCCACTGAGCATAGAGAGTAATGTCAGTTTTTTCAATTTTCAGCTTTGAATCCGGTGAGTAAGCTGTTCCAGTGCCGTCGGCCTTTGTGTTCCAGTTTGAAAAGGTAAAGCCAGTCTTTGCCAGGTCTGTTGGATTTCCTTTAACTGTAACCGTTGCCCCTTCGATGTACGCTGCTGAATCTACTGGAACTTCACCGCTGGTGTTGCCATTGCCGGAGTAAGTGACGGAATATTTGGGGGTGCCTTTAATGAGAATGGATAATGAGGCTTTAACAGTTTTTCCAGCATTGGTCACGGAGACGGTAATTGTTGCCAGGCCAGCATCCTCAGGGGAGGTCCAGGTCCTTTCAATCACAGTTCCGCTGATGTTTGTCGGTTGTCCTAAAGTTCCTTTGGTGGCAGTCCATTCAATTTTTTCAGGGTTTTCTGGAAAAAGAATCGCTCTAATTTTGCTGTCAGTATTTGGATATACCCCATCGGTGCTTTTTTCATTGGTAACATTTATCAATGAAACCCTTGGCAGCAGGGCTAGTCTTGCAGGAGTGAAGGGAAGAAAAAATTCTACCTTTTGGGTCTGACCGCCGTTTCCAAATGATATTGGAAGGCGTATCTGGGTTGGTAAACCAAAATTAACAATAATTTCATTAATGGCATTTTGTATGTTTTGAAAGTCGGGCAAAGGGGGAGTTTCAAAGCTACCGTCTTCCTTAACTTCAAACTCTTCGCCCCAGAGATAAAGTTTTGTTCCTGGGCTAAGAGTTGACCCATCTTCATTTTTTAAAGTTCCCTTTACGATATTTTTAGCTTCAGTTACTACAAGGTCAAGGTTTGTGTTTTCGTTTTGTTTTACTGAAGTATCAACAGACCTTACCTTAAAAATTGTTGAGCCCTGGGAAAACTTTACTACGATCTTAAAAACACCGGCAGGAACCTTGGAAATAAGAAACTTTCCGTTGGCATCAGTCATGGCAAAAAATTCAGGGTGCTGTTCCAGCCAAACTTTAGCATTGGCAGCAGCCAGTCCATTAGACCTAAGCGACGGACTTGTACCCTGAGTAATTGTTCCGCTAATGGTGGCGTTGCCTACAGTTGTAAATTCATCGTCTTCATCTGAGTAGCTATGACGGCAGCCGTTAAAAGAAACCAGGCATAACAAAATCAGAGCAATAAAAATTCTATCTATTTTCAAAATTTGGGGTGCTCTCTCAATACTATAATTTTATTTATTCTATCTACCTTTGGTGTTTGTTGGCAAGTTTAGTCACAGCAGTGTTTTGGTGAAAAAAATGAAAATCTTCATATTTTACAGAAACATGCTTCAGCGACTCTTGTGCGTAAGCTCATTTTCGGGTGGGGGATAGATTTAAGAGGCGATAAGAATAACTTTTTAGTGGAGGTTCCTATAGCAATCAATCCAGAGTAGACAATTTTCTGAGTGATGGGGCAAAAGAGCTTAATTGGCATTAGAAGCGCTTGAAACACCATCCCAAAATTTTATTAAATGTATGCTAAAATCACTCTAACAGCATGTAAAGAAGTTAAATAATATGGATGAACTTAACGATTTCTCGGTAGAAAGTGATTTTTATAGCGATAAGTTTAGGGAAATTAAGGTTGCTCTGAAATCGCCTCTTAAAAGAACTTTCTGGTATCTAAGCATTCTGAGTTTTCTTGCAATTGGATTTGCCTGGTTTTTAAATGTTGAAAAGGAATTGACGCCCCAGACAATAGGAGTAATGATAGTTTACACTGGATGCCTGGTTTTCTTTACCGGTTTGTATTTCAATACGGACAATTTTTATGTCTTTGACCTTGAAAGTAAGCAAATTTTTCACCATTTCAAATTCTTCTTTTATAAAAAAGTAAGGTTTTTTGCAAATTTCTCTGATGTGCATGCAGTCACTTTAACAGGAAGAAATCAGGGTAGCTATTTTGACGCATCCTTTAACTACAGGGTTAAGGCGATTTTGAATTCCGGGGAATGTTTTTATCTAAGCGATGAAACTTATGAAGGGCAAGAAAAGCAGACCAGGATCGCAAGGAAAATTTCTGCCATAACTGGTGCAGAATTAGTGAAGAGTTTTCCTGGCTGTAATGCTGTTCCCAAAAAGTCAGGGGAAAGATTTAGCTTCAGTTTTTATGAGTGTTCATGGCTTGATACTACCAAACAAAACTTTATTGAGGTTGTGGCAGGGATTGCATTTATCGCAATTATTATTGCCGTTGGAAAAAATGGCTCCACAATAGTTAAAATCTTTAAATCCATTTTTGGTTAACCAGAAAATGTGGTTTTGCCTTGTTGGCGAGTTAAATACCTGGCCGACTACCGGGATTTTTTCTATCCTTTAGTTCTCTTCTATAAATAGTCGTGTCGTTGACTTTGCATTCTGCTGTTGATAAGCTGTTATAGAGAGGTTTTTAAGGCTATGTTTTTGAGTCCGGGGAAGGAAATCTGATGATCGGAAAAAAGGCGTTTTTGACTTGCCCTGACTGTAAGTCTAAATTAGGCAACGATTTTAAGTTTTGCGCTTATTGTGGAACGGCGTTAAAGTCTTCTGGATCAAACCTTGATAAAAAACTTAAAAATGAGCGCCGCGACGTTTCGGTTCTTTTTGCTGATGTAAGCGGATTCACCTCAATGTGTGAAACTATGGACCCGGAAGACGTTTTCACTCTCATGAACGATGTTTTTACCGGGCTTGGAAATGCTATCAACGCTCAGGGTGGCCATATTGATAAATATATAGGTGATAATGTTATGGCGCTTTTCGGTGCGCCAGTTGCTCATGAAAACGACCCTTACCGAGCTTGTAAAGCTGCTCTGAATATGCAGAGTTTTTTGAGAGATTTTGCCAGAAAACTTCACAAAAAAACTGGCGTATTGCTGAAGATGAGAATCGGAATAAATTGTGGGCTGGTTCTTGCAGGTTCAATTGGATCAAAAGTTAAACGCGAATACTCTGTTTTAGGTGACAATGTAAATCTTGCTTCCAGACTTGAATCTAATGCTCCTCCAGGTGGGATACTTATTTCAGATAGTATTGCCAGAAGAATTTCCGGATTTGATCTGGCTGAACCAAGGTTAATAAAAGTTAAGGGAAAATCCGAGCCGGTCACGGCCTACGAACTGCTTGGTATTCAACAGGGAAAAGCTATAGGGGTTGAGCCCGGCTCTATTTATATTAACCGCAAAATAGAATTAAACGCTCTTGCTAAATTATTGAAGAAATTTCATGAATTTAAAAAGCCCATCGCTATTTTAGGCGATGCCGGAACCGGAAAAACCAGATTAATTTACGAGTTGCTGAAAAGTCATCAACATATTACCGCAGTTTGGGGCAGGGATTTAAAGCAGAATGAGCTTCAGCCTTTTGGTTTTGTCAGCAGATTGCTGCGTGAAAATCTTGGAGAATTAGCCGGAGATGAAAATATTGTCCTTGAACCCTTAAAATTGAAAAGTTATCTAATTGGCCTGGACCCAGAGCTTTCGGCGTTTATTCCGGCAATTTTGCATTTACTGTTTCCTGAAACGTTTTCGCCTCCAGACAGAGACCCGATCTTTTTGAGAAGAACTACCGAAGCTGGCTTGCATGGAATTTTCAATGCTCTTGGAAAGAAACATCATCCTATGGTCCTGGTTCTTGATTCTTTTGAAACTGCTGACCAATCATCAATAAAGACTATTAAAAAGATTTTGAACTCTGTAAATCCAGGGAATTTTTTAACCATTATCGCATCACGAAAAAATATTGAGGGATTTAACTGGCAGGAAAAGATTGAGATCCAGTCTTTAAATGAAGATGATTCTGAAACTTTAATGAGAAACCTGCTAAAAGATGTTCATATACCAGAGAAAAGTCTGACTGGTTTTCTTAACAAAGCTGCTGGTAATCCTCTGTTTATAAAAGAGCTTGCTAGCTGGGCCATTAGAATTGGCAAAAAAAATAGCAATGAAGATGTTTTGCTTCCACCGTCGTTGCGGGCAATTATTGTGAGCCGTTTAGATCAGTTATCCCATGTAGAGCAAGAATTTGTAAGGGTTTGTTCTGTACAGGGACAGCAGTTTGATCTTAATGTCTCAGTAAAAGCCGGCAAGTTTAAGATTAAAGATTTAGAGTTAAAGATTCTTCCTGATTTAGAAATGGCAGACATAGTTGCCAGAAGCCCATATTCAAATCAGAATGAATGGTTTTTCAAGCAAAATTTGCTTCAGGAAGTTTGTTACGAGACTATGCTTCTGAAAGATAGAAGAAGTCTACACCTGTCCACAGCTAAAGCTCTGATCGAAATTTCAAATGAGCACAATGCTGTGCCCCCGGAATTGCTGGCTTACCATTATGAACGTGCTGAAGAATGGAAAAATTCTGCAATATCTAAACTTCAAGCTGGAGATAAGGCGAAGAGCTTTGGCCTTTATAATGAGTCTCTATGTTGGTTTCGGGGAGCATTAGAAGATCTGGGCAGGCTAAATAAGAATGTAAAAGGATCTTCTCAGATTTTGTTTCCAATTTATGAGGGGTTGACCCAGGTTCTAGTTAGAACGGGAGATACTGAGGAAGCTGTTAAAATTTGCTCATCATTGCAAAAGCAAGCCCGTAAGCCAGATGAGAGGATTGCGGCTTTGCGGTTAATGGCAGAGTTGGCAAGAATTCAAGGTGATTTTAAAGCTGCCGAATCATTTTTCCAAAAGGGAATTACTCTATTTAAAAAGCATGAAAATTACCAACGAAATCTTCAGTTATTTAGTGATTATGCTGAGCATTTATTAAAAGCTGGAAGATTTTCTGAAGCACTTGAAGCTGCCAAAATATTTAGAAAGTATACGTTTAATGATGCCAGAACCAGTATTCAGGCTGATACGCTCGAAGGAAAAATTGAGTATGCGCAGGGTAACTTTTCAAGTGCCAGAACCTTGTTCTTGCGGGCTTATAAGGCGTCGAAACAACAACCAGGATTGTCTGAAAAAGCCATAAGTGCAAATCTTCTGGGCAATAATGAAAGGGATCTTGGTAATTACACTAAGGCTAGAAAATATTTTCTTGATGCTCTAAAAGCATGGGAAAGAGCTGGCGATATAGAAGGAATTGCCGGAGGAAACAATAACCTTGCGAATCTGGCTATGAGTGTTGGCGATTTCAAGTTGTCAGAAAAGCACCATTCAGAAGCACTTAAACGTTGGAAAAATGCGGGAAATGTCGCCGGTGCGGCTCTTTCTCTAGCGAATCTGGCAATTTTGTCATTAGAGCAGGGGCGTGGAATTGATGCCGTCAGTCATGCACGAAACGCCATGCAAAGTATGGGGGCTGGCGGTAATGTTACCCTTACTTCATTCGTTAGAGTGATTGAAGGGGAGGGGCTTTTTTTATCGGGAGATGCGGAAGAAGCCGAAAAAAGGTTTTCTCAGGTTTTGAAGGAATTTAGTCCGGAACGGGCCAGACTAGCTCATGCGGGCGCGAAGAGAGGACTTGGCAAGATTCAGGCTTTGAAAAATAATTTTATTGAAGCGCTTAGATTTTTTACTGAAGCTGAAGAAAATTTTGTTCAATTAAAACGATCTCAAGAAGCAACCAGAACTGGGGTTTTGATTGCTGAAACCCTTTTGAAGCAAGGTGAAAAAGTATTGGCAAGAAGAAAGCTGGTTGAGGCAGAAAAAGCATTTGCCACAATGAAAGCAGCCAAAGACCTGACCAGGGTCAGGTCTTTGCTTAAGAAAATTAATCGAAATTAAGTCCTATCCCAAAGAAAAGTCCTGGGTTCTTAGAATAACCTGGTTGTACGAGTCCAAGCGAACAGCCAAATCCACCAGCTTTTTTGTATTGAGCACCGAATGCCCATGGGGTTTTGGTGTAGAATCCACCTTTGCTTGATATTTCACTTATAAGCGAAAAGTTTCCTTTTAGCTGAACTTCGATTCCACCATAAACAAGAGTTGCTGTGTCTTTTGCCAGACTGCTGTTTAAATTTCCTAACCATTTGCCAGTCCATGATCCATCCTGTTTGAATGTTTTTCCGCCAAGGTGAAGCCTTATTTCACGATCGATTGCAACCTTGCCAATCTTTCTTGAAAAAGCTAAGTTGCCGCCTCTTTTGGCCACATATTTGGTTCCAGGTCGCCAGAAAACTCCAACGCTTCCTTCCCATCCTGAAATATCTTCGTCAAGGAATCTATATCTCATTGCCGGACCGCTTGCATCCACGGCTTTATCATCGGTGCGATTATCAAAACCAGTGTGACTGAAAGCTAGTTCAAATCTATCACTGAATCCATAACCTACGAGTAAGCCTTTCCAATAGGAATCATCGCCAACCCAATCAATATCTGATATGCAGGCTTGAACAGAAATTTCTCCTTTTGGCAGGGTTCCAGAAGTTGGGTTGATAAACATTCCCGGTAAGCCATTAATGGTTATTACACCTCGGGAACCTGGATTCCCCGCTGCAAAAAGCTGCCCTGATGATGCAACAAGAGCACCAATCAAAAATAGATAAAACAAAATTGATTTTTTCACAGTGTTAAGTCTCCCATCAAAAACTTTCTTCCGAATTTTCATACTAAGGCGTAAATAATGTCCAAAATGGGACGCCTGTCAAAAAGTATATTTTTCAGAATGTTTATAAGTGGTTCCGCTTTTTTCTTTTTAGCCTTTTAATAGTGACTTTTAAAAGAAATTTTTTATTTTTTATCAATGGAATTAATTATTTTATCGAAAAATCTATCAATTTCGGCCGCTCTTTTGGCCGCTTCTTCTGCGGGGTCTGTTTCTTCAATTGAAAACGGGCCTAAGGCTTCTGCAGAAGGGTTTTTCTTCCACTCTGAATATGCTCTTGCGTAAAAAGGATAGACTAAAAGCTCTTTTTGGGCGGCCTTTTGGTAAAGAGCAGTGGCTTGATACAAGTCCTTTTTTGTTCCTTTGCCTTTCTCATATAAGTTAGCCAATGAAAGCATGCCCCAGACATTTTTATTGTTGGCCAGTTCTGTAAAAATATTGAAGGCTTTTTCAAACTCACCAGAATTTACGTATTTAAAGCCCATCTGAAGTTTGCCTTCTTCATAATTTTTATCGGCTGCCCAGGAAAACCATTCGTCAGCTTCTTCGCATGAAAATGGGGTATTGGAAACACTTTGGAGGGATATTCCAAAACTAACCATGGCCAATGGATTACCTGCTTCTGCGCTAGCTTTAAAAGACAGCAAAGCTTTTTCGGGTGCATAAAAAAATGAGTAGGACCGGTCTTGTATTGCACCCAAAAAGAAACCACAAAAAAATGGATCTGCTTTTGCCATTTGTTGCAGTTTTTCGTAGATAGGGCGGGGCATTTCTCGGTCTTCAAACAAACCATTGTCGTCGAGGAGGTGATACTTTAATATCGCATTAAAGAGGCCTATATCAGTTTTTATTTCATCCAGGACAAGTTTTTGTTTTTCCATTTTTTCAAGCGAGTCTCGAGATTCTAATTCTGATCTTGAAATCACCCGTATCTCAGCTGAAGATAAGTGGCTGACAATTTCACTTTTTAACTTTGATTTTAATTGCATTTCGCTGGAGGAAAAACTATCAGAGTCTGAAGCCATTAGCCATTTGTAAGCTTCTCTGTAATTATGGTTTTGCCGATTGTGTTCAATTAGAAAAAGATGCAATCTCGGAATATCCTTTTTGTTGGCCTTTTTAAGCCACTCCTGAATTTCTGCCATGGAATAGCTTTCGCCATCTTCGTTTTTTACCTGAATAAGCCTGGAAATACTTCCCGAATGGCCCTTATTAGCCGCAGAATCAAGTAGCCTAATAGCTTTTGCCCGTTGGTCTTTTTTGCTTGAGCTCAATAAAAGCTTTGCCAGCGTAAATTTTCCTTCTGAGTTCCCTAAGGAAACAGCTTTTTCCAGCAACTTTTCTATTTTTTCCAATGGCGGGTTTTCAGAATTGTCAGAAAGAAACTTCGCCAGCTCTACCATTGCTTCTGAAGAACCTGACTCAACCCCTTTTTCCAAGAGGTCCTGAACTGTTTTTTTCATCATTTCGCGAACCTGGGTTGGAAGAACGGCATAATCTTTTATCATTGCAGCTATTCTTGAATAAGAATCTTTTGCGCCATGGCTCATGGCTTCTTTGTAGTAAGTTAAGCCCCGGTCAAAAGAATCTTTTGAATAGCCGGTCATAACATCTCCCAACATTAGCATTGCATCTGTATTTCCATAGCTTGCTGCAACTTCAAGTACTTTTAAAATGTGCTCGGAGTTGGGAGGGAAAATGTTCTTTTCATATTTACTTGCTTCAATAGCCAGATTAAAAAGTCCATCACCATCTTTTAGCTCGATTAGTTTTTGTCGTTTTTGTTCAAAATTTAATCTGAGATGCTTTTTCAGGAGTGCTATTGCTTCAACCTGATTTTTTTCTGCAGACGCTCTGGCAAAATGGATTTGCTGAGGTGTCAGATTTAAAATTCTATTTATTTGAGCAGTTTTAGATTCTGTTGAAAGCATTTTTTTGCCCTTTTTGAAGGCGTGATACGCTTTTTGTTGATCAACTACAAAATCAATCAAATTTTGATTTTGTGGAGATAGGTTTTTCGCGGCTGGTGATTTTTTTAATGGGGTATTAATCTGGCAAATCCAGTAAATTGCTTCCCGAAGATTTCTAGTTGTGCCTTCATTGCCTGAGAGAAAAGCATTTAAAAGAGCTTTTCTGGCGTTGTCGTCAAAAAAGTAGTTTGCCAGTCCCAAATTCGTTTTGAAGTATTGCTCTTTACTCCCATTTTTTTCATAGTATTGAGCAAGCTGAATCCAGGATTTTTTATCTCCTGCGTCCGCTAACTTTTGGGTCAGGCTTAGCCACTCATCATTGTTTGTTTGCGGACCCTTTGTAGAAGATGGGTTTAATAATTTAGCAAGAAAGCCACTTGCTAAAGGGTGGTTTTTGCTTGCCAGATCTTTCAAGATCTCAATGCTTTTGCTTTGGTCTTTTATTACGCCGCGACCTTCTTTATAGCAGACAGCTAAAAAGAATTTTGCGTCGAGATCTCCCTGATTAGCTATTTTTTCAAAATTCGTAAAAGCATTTTGGAAGTCACCTGTTTTGTATTGTTCTTCCAGCACTCTTCTGAAAGCAATTTTCTGATCTTCAGTTGATAGGTTGTCCTTAATCTCAATTTTTGAGGTTCCATAACAACCGACAAAAAAACAACAAAATATTAAAAATATGGCTAGCCAGAATTTCATTATCAAGTCCTAATTATTAAAAGTTTGCACGCCTATTCTATATTAAATCAATGACTAAGGCATCATTCGAAAAAAAAAATAAGGAAGAGATTTTGAAAAAATTGCTTAGCAAAATTTATGGCAAAAGAGGCTGATGGAACTAGCAGGGGAGTAACTGAGCTTCATCTTTTTGATCTAATTCTTCATTGTTTTCAATTTCTGTCGCTTTAAATGCTTTTAGCTTGCTTGTGGCAAGAATGCTGGTTAATGAAACAAGTCCAACGCTCAAATATATGGCGAGTCGATAAGAGCCGGTTACATCAGCAAGATAACCGCCAACGCCCGGCCCTATGCTTCCTGCCAATCCGTATGCCAGAAAGCATATTGGATAAAGCTTTGGAAATGATTCTTCTCCAAAAATGTTGGAAACAGCAGAGGCGTAAATTACGAAGTTTGAGCCAAAACAAAAGCCAAGTAATCCGACTACGACTAAAAGCAACCAGGTTGGCAGAGGAATCAGGACACAAATGCTGAAGAGCGCAAAAGCCGCTAATGATAAGGGAATACTTTTGTAGTCCAGATAATCAAAAATTTGCCCCCAGGCAACGCGGCCAATGGCATTTCCGATTGAAAAAATCCCTACCGCTGTTACCGCAAGTTTTGCCGACAAGCCAGCTTCAATAACAAAAGATGTTAAGTTTCCAATTATTAGCAGGCCAGCAAACGTTCCTGAAAACATTCCGAGAGTAATTACGATGAACGGAATGGAGAATAACTCTTCTCCTCTTTTAGGTTTTAAGGATTTCTTTCCTGGAGCTGGGTCTGCAAGAAAAGAAGCCGCAATTAGCAGCGCAGCACCAGTAAGCAGAGAAAAACCACGAAAGAAATGCAGGACATCGGTTCCACTAACAAGAAAATGTTGTGCGATAGATGAAAGAATGACTGCACCACCGCCAAATCCTGCGACAGCTGTTCCCGTTACCAAACCTTTCTTCTTTGGAAACCATTTCATTCCAACAGATAGAGGGCAAACATAGCCGAAACCAATTCCTGCACCGGCAATAACGCTTAAACTCACCAACAAAACCCAGAAATTTCCTTCCGAATATGAAGCAAGAAAATATCCGCTTGCAAAAAGGATTGCACCGATACTAGCTGTAAAGCGAGGACCTTTCTTCGTTAAGATTCTGCCTGCAAAAGTCATTGAAATTGTGAATACGGCAATGGTTAGACCAAAAATGAAGCCGCATTGCCCTTTGGTAAGATTGTAGCTTTTTTCAAGCCATGGGGTAAATGTACTCCAGGCATAGATTCCGCCGAGAATGGTTTGTAGAACTATTCCTGCTAATAAAATAATCCATCTGTTTTTCATTGGTTGTTCTCCTGATGCTGTTTCTATGAGTCTTGCTGCGTCCAGGGCATGCCATTGTGTCAATTTAAAATTGACCGAGTACAACTGTTTTTGTTTCTGTTAACCAGATTGAAATCTGGATATTTAGGACAATTTTTTTTCCTGAATCTTGAATCTCAGAGGTTCAGGCTTTAAGTTTTAGAACCTGATACCAGTTTTTTTAATCATTAATCCTGGTTAATCTGCTGCCAGATTTGTTTTCAATAAGGTGAAGCAGGTCGGCAACCTGTCTATGTGATTCACCAGGGTGCTTCAAATGCTTTTCGCCGTGAATTAGATACTTATTGCGGCGGCCGCTACGGGAAATTTCGATGTATCCCTCTTTTGCCAGTTCAGCAATAATTCGCTGTACAGCCCTTTCTGTGATCCCAATTTCATCTGCAAGATCTTTAATCAGGATTTCTGGAGTTTTGGCCAAAGAAAGAAAAATGTGAGCATGGTTGGTTAAAAAGGTCCATTTTGGCGACTTTTCAGTGGTCATTTTTTTTTCTCCATAAAAATCTACGACATTTAATACATGAAATATATGTCGTGTGTCAATGAAAAAGTTGAAATGGTCTATGGACAAAAAATTGAATGGACAAGGTTTGTTCGCAAGCGATAAGGCTTTTAAAGCAAATTTTTGAATTACTTTTTAATGTTTCTGCAGCTAATCAGGCGCAGCAGTTTAAATTCTTCTGACTGTTTTTCAGGATTCTTTATCGGACTTGAAACAAATAGCGCGACAAGTATTCCTGTTCTATCAGGCTTGAGAGAAGCGTCTGTTAATAAAAGGTTGTCAAACGACAGGTTTACTTTTCTATCTTTGCAATAGAGATAATGATGTGTTTCCGTTGTGGTTTTTTCTTCACGCTCAATACCATTATCAGCAAGCTCATAGCTTATTATTCCTTTGGCACCACTGCTGTCAGCTATGAATTCCCATGCTGCGGAGGTTGAGGTTTCTCCCGAACCAGGCGAAAGAATTTTGGTGGCCCTCATCAAGTCATATTCAATCTGGGACATTAAAATCGATGCGGCTCCCATATTGTTTAAATGATCCATCCCTTTTTGCGAACTTTTCAGTCCTGACCCGAAAAAATTCATTAAAGCAATAATTAAAATACTGGTCACTGCAACTCCTATTGCCATTTCAACTAGAGTTACACCAGATTTTTCCGAGCGTATTTTAATCATTGGTAGATCAATCCGCATACTTTTAAGTCCCGATTTTTATTCATTTCTTTCCAGGAGACGCTTACGGTCACAACTTTATATGACAGCGGCCAATTCGTTGGCTTGAATTCCTTTACCGATAAATCCCGGCGAAACATTGGCTCCAATTTAAGAGATAGAGCTTCGGTGTCCATTTTTAACTCAAGATTATCAAAGCTTCTGTTTCCAACGCGAAGGTTTTTGTGCTCATACGGAAACAGACTTATATATGCGAGCAGGTTTGTGGCATGTTGCTGCGCCAAAATTTCATTTCTACTTTGGAGAACAGTGTAGCTCCCCTGACTAAAAACCGAATATAGAGGGAGTAACAAAACACTCATGCATACGACGGCAACAAGAATTTCTACCAGGGTGATTCCTTTTTTTGCAGCACAGGGAGTTTTCATAATCATTGTACCAACTTTGGTTCCCATGCCAGGGAATACATTAATAATGGTTTTTCAGAATTCTTCTCATTATTCTGGAAAGGTAGTGCCGAAAGTTGGGTGCAATAATCAATGTTGCAGCCTCTGGCGATAGATGTGTTGAGAGAACCAGCTGCAATCTGCTTCATGGCAACGTTTCCCTTTATGGTGGGCGGCGTCGAAGCAAAACTTCCCTCAATGAAAACTTGACCGTTAGCGGTTAAAGAGATGTTTGAAGCTCCACTTAACTGGTTGCTAAGGCGAATATTTCCATTTTGGGTGACCAGATTCAATAAAAACTTATCCCCTGCTGAAGTGATGGGTTTATGAATCTCAATGTCTCCATTTTCAAGGACGATACCACCGTGACTGGACAGCTCAATCGATGAGTTGAAGCTGATAGGTTGATTACTTTTTACAAAAAGCCAGCCGTTAATGTCTAGTTTGCCATTTTTAAGGAATCCGTTTCTGGACAAAGCTTTTATAAGTGTGTCGCCAGAATTTATCTCCAGTTTGTATCCAGTTCTGTTACCCGGGATAGATATCTTTTGCAGAATTGAAGTTGCAGAATCTAGCTTGCTTACATCAGTGAAAATTTTATTGAAGGGTTCCGGAATATCATGGGATTTTCTTTGTTGTATAGCTTTGCCACTGATAAAGTCAGCAATGGGATCGGAGTTGTTTATCTGCCCAGACGTTACCGGGTCTGGGAACCTGTGATTGGTAAGGATGTGCCCAAGAGCCCGATTGATAGGAATTTCCCATACGCGACTTGCAAACTTTCTGTTGTAATAATCAAGACTGATGTTGCCAACCTGGCTGATAAAAAAGCTGATGTCCTTTTTGGGATCATCCCCGGATTTTAGTTTTTCAAAGGTGGCATTATCTTTGGCGAAAGGTAAGATTCCATAGGCTTTTGAGCTTGATTTAAATATTCTGCAGCAAATAGTGCGAGTATAAACATCTCCAAAAACAATGGTGGGGGACCTTTGTGCATCGGTTCCAAACAATCTGAAGGTTGAGTTTACAACCGCTTCATCTCCGAAACCATCTTTTACAAGGTCAAGCCACATCTGTGAGTCGGTGTCGCTTTTGTCATCGCAAATGCCTGCTTCCCAGTTGATCAGAGCTGTGGTGCCAAGCCATGCAACGGTATACATTCCAGGGCCTTTTCCTTCTTTGAAAAGATGGAAGCCTTCAGCATATTTTCCCGGGCTTCCCCAGCCACGAGTGTTAGCCAGAATTAGTGGGCCGCCCCCCATATATACCAGGCCTCGGCTTGATTCAACGAAGCTGTTAAACCTGTTTGGGACTTCTTCACCGGTTTTGCCCCCGTTATTTAAAACCCAGGGGCGATAGCTTGATCCGCTAAGATTGCCGCTTTTGTCCGTTTTAACCAGATTAAATCTGGAAGGTTTTTCTCCGCCACGCGCATCCTGGACCAAAAGTGTAAATTTGGAAAGAACCGGGATAAGATTTGCTGCAACCACAATATCTGAAGTATACAAATATTCTTCTATAATGCTTTTTTTAGATCCGGGAAGAGCATAGGAAACTGTTATTGGAATCCTGATTATGCCTTTTTTCTCCCTCGGATAAGCAGATAAAAGCGGGGCGAAATCTTCTTTTTGGATAGCCCATCCAACGGAATACGACAAATTTTTTAACTCGGAGTTTGCGCTGATTATTGCGTTAAGAGTTTCCTTTAACGATTCTGAAAATGCGATTTTATCAGAAGTTTGCGCTTTCATTGAACTTAAAGGTGTTGAAAGTTCCTGACAAAGCTTTGAATTTTGATTATGAAGGTCTTCGATTTTTAATTGGTGACAAGCCAGAGAGGCAAGCGAAAGAGAGAACTCTCTGGCAAGAAGAACCTTGTTAAGTTTCTTGGTGACAAACTTTCTGCTTATTGAATAGCGCAAAAAACCGCCAAAAGCCAACAACAAAACCGCAAGAATCCCAACAATCAGTAAAATAACGCTGCCGTTGCGGGATTCGTGCCTTTTACAAGGTTCGTATGAAAAGTAAAACCTCAAAGCGCTTTATTGTGTTTTTAAAGGTATGATTTTTAAAGTCCCTTTTGGCGCTAAACCATAATGGGCTTCGCCAAGCCAGGTTTGGCCAGATTCATCCAGGGCAAAATGTCTTGTCATGGCGATAGGAATATTAACTTCTTGAGTGGATTTATTACTTCCGTCAATTCCAATTATTGAGAAGTTTTGTTTTCCTTTGGGATTGTCTGTGGTTTTATAGCTGATTGCTATGTTGTTCGTTTCAGGGTTGAACCAGCAGATGTTTGGATTATAGTGATTCCCAAGATTTAGCTTTGTTGAAGACAAAACTTTGTTGTTAAATGTTTGCTTGATAAGATTGCTGGTTTTACTTTCCTGATCATATGTGAGTCGATAAAGACTGTCTGGTTCTTTGGCGAGAACAAATCCTGACCACTCATACGGAATCTGACTTAATAGCTTCTTGTTTTTGTCAAAAACCATGATTTGTTGCATAACGTCATCTGAAACATAAATTTTGCCGTTTTGAGCAATTTCAATTTTCGATGGCTGAGCAAAATTTGCAGATTTTAACTCATCAAGCTTTTTGCCATCAGGGGAAAACTTCTCAAGTTTTGATCTAAAACCGTTTATAACCCAGAAGTCTGTTAAATCTCCTGTTGGAGAAAATTGCGCTGCAAAATCCTCGGTGAGCATCATTTCATCAGCCTTAGCCAGTTGGATTTCTCCAGCGGGTTGGCCAGATTTTTCGAACTTTAGAATTTTGTTACCAACCGTATCTGCAATCCAGATTTGTTTGTTAACAATTCTAAAACTTAAAGGGCCAATTGGAACCGGGTTTTCCTGCTTTGGATGGCTATTGTTGTTTATATAGCCAACCTTTCCGCTGCCAGCTCCATATGGTATTGAAATCTGTGCGAAACCGGGACTTGAAATAAGGGTTATAGAAATTAAGCATAAAGCTGTAATAAATAATTTCATAAATCTTAACTAACTAACCTTTCGTAAAAGTTTTGTCATTGGAGCGTAGTCACTACCGGCCGGGTGAAATCTTGGTCTACCGTAGCTGGTGGAGTTGCTTATTGCTCTGACATTATTGCCAGTTGCCATAATTATACCAATATGACTATTTGGACTTCCAGTGGTATTCCATGTAATTACGTCTCCAGCTTGATAGGGTGGAGGAGTGACTTCTTCCCAGCCCATTTCTTTAAGCTTGTCAGCGGTTGCAATAACTCTGATTCGATTGTAATAATCCTCGCCGGTTTGCCCGAAAATCGGAAGTCCAGCACTCTCAAATATCGAGTTTACAACCTGGGCACATCCCTGGCGACCATTATTGGTTTCGGGCAGGTATGGAAAGGAATATGGTTCAGCATATTTTATATAGTGCTCTGCAGCAGCTTTTACAAGTTTTGCCTGCATTGATCCTGCAGCGGCTGGAACAACTGTTGCTGCACCGTCTTCTGTTCCTTCTCCGGCTGCCGGGGAAGTGTCTTGCTGAGCTGGTGGTTCTGTGAAGCCTGTTTCGCGGTTATATGGTGCTCCCGCAGCTTCTTCAATTTTAACTTCAGGGAAATTAACCTGAGGGTCAGTTTCTGGATCATAACCCTGGATTTCTCTGAATGTGTCCTGTGCAAATGTTGGCAGGCAGATTGAAATAAGTAAAAGGCAAACAAATAAAAAACTAAGCTTTTTCATTTTGTGTCTCCGCATTTTTGTTTAATCTCTATAAATAATACTACGAAGCGCGAAGTAAATTGTAACATTGCAAAAAATACTGATTGAACATGTGGCTTGCCAGATAAATTGGCAAAAAGATTTTGCAATGTAAAAAAATATTTACAAAATTCCTTGAAAAAATTTTGCATAATCTTTGTAACTTGGCTCTCAGTATAAGTAATCGAGTTAGCTGCGTTGTGGCAAGTTTATTGCGTAGATACTAATGTATAGTCTTTCCAGTCCGAGTTTTTGGAGTTAATGTTCAGGGGCAAAGTGAGAAAACGGTACAAAAAGAAAAAACACGAATAATGTACCGAGGATAATGCTAAAATAGAAAAATATCAGGAATCGGTCATCCGGGGAATTTGGGATAAATACAGAAAAGTTTGAAGTTAAAGAAGATATTTATGAAGTTTGTGGCTAACTTTGGAGTGCTTGCACTTATTATTTTATTTTCGTGCAACTCTCTTTTGGCATGCGATTTGAAATTGTTGGATATTTTGACGGCCCACTGGGAATCTGATAAAGAGTTTTCCGGGAAAATCGCCAGCATAGCATCAGAGAGCAGGCAGCTAAGCTTGATTCTTTCTGAATTTTTGCAGAAGAATCAGAAATATCATTTTCCACCAAAGAATATAAATGGAAAATACGTTTCTACATCTATTGATGCCGAATCAACGCAAGCAAAGGCTTTTGTTAAAGAGTTTGGTGACCAGGTTGCTTTGGTGCAAAAACAATGGTCCGGGATTCAAAGTAACGCTTCGCTTTTCCCTGATTGGGTAAAGTTGGATAAGAGTTGGGAGCAAAAGTGCCTTGAGATTGAAAAGCAGCTTGAGATGCTTAAAACAAAGTTAAAAAACAAGGAATTTCTTGTTTTACATGAATCAATTGCGACAATGTACAGTCAAATTCTGCTGCTTCTTGAACAAGGGCAGAAGGATCTTGTCAAAAGGACTCTGCTCACACTTTCGCAAGACATTCTTCTACTGATAAGAGGAGTGGAATTGAATGATTTTGCAAATATGAAAAAGGCTTCTGAAATGCTTAAAGAGCACGTTGATCAGTTGGTTAAGTCATTCCCGGAAAATGAGATTAAAGCGTTGGTCGGGTTTAAAGATAGTGTTTATGAACTTAACGATGTTATTAAAAATGATCAATTGTTTAAAATCGTTGAGCTGGCTGGTGCAATTGAAAAGCAATTTGGAGAGCTGACAGAGGAATTCAGTGCGGATTATAAAATCAAAAACCTATCACTTTATTAGCCGCAGTAAATGCGGAATAACTCTAATTGAGATTGTGTTGGCAATGCTGATACTTTCTATTAGTCTTATTCCCATTTTTGGTTTAATGACGCGCAGCACAAAAGATTCAGATGCAACTTTAACCAGAGCATTCGCAATAAATACTGCCAAATCAGTTCTTTCTGCTGTTATTGATGACATCCCATTTGCAGATTTGAGACCGGGAGTTCCTGCGATTATTCTTGGCCCATCAAAGTCCAAAGCTGAAGCATTGTTCCCGGGTGGAACACCTTTGAGCGGTGGAATTACCTGTAACGGTATTGCAACTGATTCAAGAGGGATTAACTATAGGGTGTATATGCGTTCTGATGCGATAAATGATACAAGTGATGGTTACAGCGCCGGGGAATTTTATTTTTCTTACTATTTAAACCCTGACGTTGAAAATCAGGCGGGTTGGACTACTTTGCAGAACAACTCTTTGACCAGTGAGAATATTGATAATATTCCATCAATGTATTCAAAGGTTACCCCGGCAGGTCTAAAATCTCCCTACAGATATTATGGCGGTGCTATTGCGGCGGGAAGATGGGGCCCGGCAGAAGAAGCAGCAGGAAACGAAATTCATGTTGATCAGAGAGAAATAACTCAGGCTGATGCCATTGGTAGCTATTGCCTGATGCAAAGATTGATTCTTCAGATTAGATGGAATATGGATGGGGCATACTTTAAAAACCCTGATACCAATAAAGGACGGCCAGTTAAGTTGCAGATCATAACCTATAAGGCCAACCTGGATTAAATTATGGATATCAAAAGCAGAAAAAGCGGATTTGCAGTAGTATTGGTGCTTGTTTTAAGCTCCATTTTATTGCTTACGGCTATTAGTTTGTTTAAAACTTCAAGCCAGTATAACGCTCATATGAAAAAAGATTTTGGTGAGCTTCAGGCATATTATATGGCTGTTGGAGCGATTCAGCACACGCAACTTAAGGTAAAATATTTTCCCACTGAGCTGTATGATGCCAGCGAATTCAGTCTGGGGAAAAACCCGATGTTTGATTTCACCATCCTCTCTGATGACGAATACAACGCACTTTCTCCTATTTTGAAATCTGAATTTTCATCTGTTTCGCCTCATTTCAGAAAAGCCAGCGTAAATAATGCAGGTCCTCGCTTTTTATCGGCAGGGGCATTGTCAGATGATGCTACTGAAAGGTGGTTTCAATTGAAGTCACTTGATCCAGAGGACAGAGATCTTACTGAAGGTGCCTGGTTCCCGTCTGGATGGCCAAAGGACAAGAATTTGAATCCTGTAAAAAATTCGGATTTATATCTTTGGAAATATGCGAGAGATATTTGCAATTTAAACGGGATTCAGCCTTCTCTCTCATGCGATAACGCAAAGGTGACAACCAGTTATGACAAGCTTGATGTGTCTTCCTCAAATGAATTGCCTTATGAGGGAACATATCAGATTTCAGAGATAAAAGTTCTTTCCACAACCGATCAGAAAAGGTTAAACGAGGAAGTTGTTTCCTTTACCGGTGTTGGATCAATAAAGGTTCCTGGTACTGGCGAAATAGTGACATATGAAATTACCAAAAAGATTAAAGTGAGACGCAAGTAGCTATGTTGCCAATCAAAAAAAATAAAGCAGCCTTTACCCTCGTAGAAATTCTTGTAGCGAGCGTAGTTTTATCATTATTTCTGGGTGGGTTATATACTATTTTCGGTGGTGGCCAAAGAATTGCCGCCAAGTCAAGCTGGTTACAATTTACCATTGATCGCCTTAGAATGACTCAACAGGCCATTTTTAAGGCAATTAAAACCAGTAGTTATCCCTCAACTATTTTGCCTTCGAATATATATGATGCGGGGGGAACGGAAGAGAGCCCGGGAGCGAATGCCAGCAGTTATTATGTTCATCTGGTTGCCGGAACAGGAAAGATTACCGCTGCTGATATAATTAAAAGTAACGATGGTGTGTTTCTTGTTACCTCAAGATCTGAACCGGAAATGGCAAATTTTCAGGATAGTGCGGACAATAAAGCGGGCTCTATTCGCTGGAATGTTTTCTACATGAAGGCTTCAAAAAATAATAAGTCACTCGGAACCATTTATATGGATGAACGAACAGGGAGCTACACAACCACCGGACCGAACTATGCCAGATCTTTAAACCTGAAATATGCATCTGCAACAAATGTGAAGACTTTCAGACTCGCAGAAGATATCGCATGGATTGATTTTCAGGCTGCCAGCTTAGGTTACACGCCGTCAGAGATTAAAATTACAATTTCGGCTCAATACTATAGAGATGACAAACTAAATAGGGAATCCATCATTAAGGTCATTCCCAATGTTGGGGTTAAGAAGGGGTAATCCGCCTTCGAGGAAATACTTATGAGAAAAGTAAAAGAGAAATTAGCGGTTGTTCTGACTGTATTAGCATTTTTGTCTATCGGTCCTTCATGTGTGTCTGCACAGAAGGCAGGTTATTCAGCAGCTTCTCAGCAGCCAATGATAATTGGCCTGGTAGATTTAGCAGCGGTTATAGCATTTCATCCTGCCATGCGTAATTTTGATTATCACGCAAAAAAATTTGTGCGGCCATGGAACGGAAGAAGAACGGTTACCGGGAAAGAAGCATGGGAGCAAAACCGCGCATTAATAATTAAGATAAAAGCGATTGAAGCCAAGATCGAAAAGCAGATTCAGGTTGTCAATCGTTCTCTAAATGAATTTTTTAAAAAGAAAATTTCAAAGTCAGAGAAAGAATCTTCCGTTGAGACCTTGAAAAAAATGAATAAAGCTAAGACCGAAATGCTTGCAGAATTAACAAGAAAAACGGTTGGAATGTTTCCTGAAAATGATTTTGTAGATGCAGACGCTAATACTGGAAATTTGATCATGAACGAAATCAGAAGAGCGGTTTACGATGTTTCTGTGAGAAATAATGCCGCGTTTGTTTTGAACACTTCTCAGACTGCGGTATCTGGCGCTGATTCTACCAAAATGCTGCCCCCAGCAAAAGAGAACGCAAAAAGCCTCTTAGATAGATTTAATATTAAAAACCTTGAAGATCTACGAGGTCTGGTTTTTGAAACGGGCAGTAACAAAAACGCTCCCATCGGAAAGCCACCGGCCAAAATGGGTTTCAGAAAAGGTGGTTGTGGCGAGCACTTTGATCAGATAAAAGATCCTGCTCATTTGCAGGTTTTGATGGATGAATACTATCAAAACAGAGATGTGTTCAGCACAGCATTGAAGAATTTTGGATCGCAGAACTTTCTTTTGCAAGGCCGCTCTGCGATTGTTGAAAAAAATCTTACCCCAGAAGTTGTTCAATATATTCTTGAGTTGCATAAAACCAGGAATATTGTGAGAGAATCGACTTTTAGAGCTCTGAAGTAGGAATGCCCAGGAGGTTGACTATGCGTAGAAGTTTTTCCCTGATTCTAGTGTTAATCTTAAGTATGTGTAGCGGTTCATTATTTGCTGCTACCAATTTTTATCGAGAAAATAGAAACGGTAAGGTATTTGTGCTCCAGGTCGATCCTGACACTGGCATAGAAACTGTTTTTAATGCAGATAAAGATAAAATCTTCCTGGCTCCAAGAGCTCAAAGATTGACTGTAACTCCAACTGCCGGATGGGGGGATTACACAAATAATACCGATCCTCTTGGAAACAGCCTTCCTGCAGGAGAAATTGCCGGTGATAAAAACGGTATTATTACTCTCCGCAGAAGTGCAGATCTTTCAAAAATGGTCTATGAAATCTACGCAGGCACAAAGCTTATTCACACCATTCTTGATGGAACAAGAGCTAATTTCCCGGACAACTACGATATTTCCTGTAGCCAGTTTATTGGAAAAAACAAAGGTGTTTTACGCGTTTATTTATATTTGTCATCCTACAAGGATTGGGGACCGACCCTATTCAGGCTTGAATTTAACAGCCTGATACTCCAGAAGAAAAGAATAAAAAACCTTAGCGGAACCCATAATCAAGATTGGTCAAGCAGTCTGGTTCAGCTTTCTGGAAATATGAGTAACGCTCAGACAATTGAAGTAAATGCAGCGGGCAATGACGAACGGGATCTGCTTGTTTTTGAACCCTCAAGAAAATACTCTTTACAGCATCTTTGGGATGCCTCAAAAAATAGCGGAGTTTGGGGAATCAACTATTTGATGACCGACAACCATGTTTACAAAGCCAAGGCTTCTACGCCACTAACTTCAAATGCAGCAAGCATGAACGAGATTTTCGATGTTTCTGTCGATTTGGGAAATGCCTATGCTGATACGATTGAATACGTGAGAAGTTATTACAACATTGGCTTGACCTTTGTATGGCTGAACCACAACTCAAACGGCACTTTTAATAACATGCGTTATGAGATAAAAGATCCGGTTGGGCAAGAAGCCGAAATTCGAAGCGGTGCTTATAATGGTGGGTTGATTGATAAATGGAAAGTTAATCCGAATCCTACAATACTTGGGCACAATACTACAGCGCTTTATGGGTTATCCTGTAAAAATGCTTTAAGCGGGAAAAAGCTAATTGTATACGAACCGGTTTATAAACTTAATCAGGCCGGAATAGATGAGAATGAATTTACAGACAATGACCGAAACAATGTTCCAGATAATTTTGATGGCGATGGAAAAGGATATTTTGGTTACAGACCAAATTACCTGATCGACATAAACGCTGGTTCAACACTTAGTTCTGATTATGTACTTGATTTTGTTATCGCCCATGAATTTGATTTAACCGGCAAAACCGCAAACGATGAATTTGTCTATCAGGAATTGGCTGTAGAAAGAGCCCCTGACCCTGATCCTACAAAGCCTTCCAGTTTTATTGCCGGCGATGAAATACATATTCGAATTGGTAACATCTGGCATCGTGACCCGGATGTTTATGGTGAATACAACCAGTTTGGCTGGAATGCCGGCGAGGGAAATTCAATCTTTTTCTATGTAGGATCTCCGGGAAATGCTTATAATACGCAGAATGCCGCGGTTAGAAGAAACTCGGGAAAAATTCTGGGCGTAGAGGTTGTCGGGACTTCCAACGCAACGGCAGATTATTTTGGCGTAGTTGGAAACGATGATTGGGCGTCAGGGCAGGGCGATCTGTATTTCTTGTCCCGAAAATATGGTGAGTATATTAACCCGAAAATAGTTCAGAGTAACACCAGTTTGGTTCCACCTTGCACAGGTTATGGCCTTTGGTGGAAATACCAATACCAGAGAAAAACGTTTTATGGACTGTCTCAGACATATTGGGTTGGAACAGAGCCGCATACACAATGGATTAATGATAGCAGCTTCTTTATTGGTAACTCAGTGTATTCACAGAAAGTTTACACCGTAAACTGCGGATGCAGAGGCCTGAGATACGATAACTTTGAGTTAGAAGAGGAAGCGTCTTCACCGATTTTAGATTTCTCAATGATAAATATTGGGGCTCCACCGTTTTTGGATGGAACCATTGCCCCAACCATTGTTGCCAACCTTGGAAGTGCTGTAATTAAGCCGAATACTCCAGTTTCTTTCACGGGAAGTTATGCTGATCCAGCTGCTTTGATTGATCCGGCAACGGTTAAATTCAGATATGTAATCTTGAATGACAAATTTAATGACACTGACCCTTCAACAGATTCAGATCTGGTAATTGACTCCCTTGTTGAAACTGGTGACTACCTGACTAGCCCAAACTGGGAGTATGTATTCAAGGATTCAGATCTGGGCGGAAACTCAGTAGCGACTTTTGTTGTTTATCTAGGTATTAAGTTTAAATACAATGATTACACAAGTATGGCCTATCCTTACTATTCATGGTGGGATCTGCCACTTACAGAGAAGTTTGCATGGAGTAATTCTAACGGAGGTTCATACTTTGATGGCCAAATGCATGGCTTTTATGGTTCTCCTTTAAGAATTACGGTTAACACCACAGATGCTCTAACACCTGAAAACCCGCTTATTATTACTTCGGTTTCGGCAAACACCAATAAGTCGATTAATTCTTCGGACTTTAAGAGCGGACAGGTGAAGGGCGATCAGGGAACAGATATTAAGCTTAAAATTGATGGAAAAATGCGCTTTTTGTCTGAAATTCCCAACCCGAAGGAAAGCAATTATGACAAAATGGGTGGGATTATGCCCTGGCCTTATGGGCTTCCAGGTGTAACAAATAACTATAGAGTAAGTCTTGATGCAAGTGGATACCAGTTTAACCACGCAAATTCAACGAGCTTTACTATGGCGGAGTTCAATAAAGACTTGCGAGGGGTAAAATACGCGATTTACCTTAAGGCCAGAGTTAAAACTAAAACTGGTGAAGTAAACTATACAAAAACAACTCCTACCAATGTTACGCAGCATCTGCTCTATGACGGAGCCAGCCCTTCATCTATCGACGGTTGGCAGGAAATAGGCTCTGGCACCCTCGATAAGTTTTACAATAAAGAATATCACCCATTATTTGCTGCTGATCAGCCAAATATAAATATCACCGCGAAAGGTGATGGAACTGGAGTTAGAAACTTTAATTTCTCAATTATTACTCCAGAATTCAAGATTCCGGTTCCCCTGGATAATGGCAATGATGGAAATCCTCTCGGTGATTATCAGGTAAAAGTAGGATTTAGATATCCTGTAGGTGCCTGGAGCCAGATCGAAGTGCAAAACTATGATTCAAGTCAGATTGTTAAGAGCTACAACTGTAATAAAACTTTGGATCAGACAGTAACGAGCGACAGCATTCCTGAGAGCAAGAATGTTAAGCTGAGAATTTTGGATAAAGAAGGACCTGTTCTTGAAGCATTTGCTTTTGATCCAGATTCTTCCTCCGGCGATCCAATACCTGCGTCAAATCAAAATTTACGTATGGTTGATAACAATCCTCACGACTATTTAAAACGTGGAAGCTTTCCATTAATTAAGTTTGCATATGGAATCGGTAAGGATAAGTTCCTGAATATTCAGAATGAAGCTGGAGATTCTCCTTCTGATACAGGACTTGGATTCGATTTAAGTCAATTTGATGTGGCAGGCAACTTTGATGCGGGAACCACCATTCAAAATCATGATGGGCAGAATTGGGCCTGTATAAATGGAGCTGCTTTATCATCTTATTCAGTTTCTGTTTCAGCTTTTCCTGGAATTTGCCCTATAACCTATGAGCCATCTTTCAATAAGTATATTGCGGCAAATAGCCTTTATCAGTCCGCCTTTAATCCAAATCTGTTTAATTCAAAATGGTATCTTTATGGTGGAACAACTCTTCCATATTCGGAAAATCCGGCGGATTATCAGATTTTTGACGGAAGTAACAATGTTCTGGATTTCTCTAAGTCTGTATATAAAGGCGTGACCAAAGTTTATAATAATGATTCGCCAAATGTTAGAGTAATCCTGTCTGATTCTGCTAATTTAAACCTTTTGATAGAAGTCAGAAACGGAATTAAAGATACGACTTCTGCAATGGATGTTAGAAGAATTAAGATAATTGATCTGAAGACTAATACAAAGCTTTACGAAGCTACTTACAAGTCGGATAAAGCACCGCTTTCAGTTAAAACAACTCCGCTAGTTGAAAATTATTTTCTGGATTCAATGGTTGCCGGATCACCAAGTATAACAGTCTTATCGCCATTTTCTGGTGAACTGCCAGTCAAAGTTGTAGCCGACTCCAGATTTAAAATTACAGGAGAAGCTTTTGACAACGCAAATGCCGCTCCTGTAGGAGTTACATTTAGCATTAATGATCCCAAAATTAATCTAAATGGATCTGGAAAAGTCTCTTACATCTTTAGGGGCGGACTTGAAGGGCAAAATTACAGAGTAATCGCTACTTCTAGTGATGATACTGGTAACAAGGTTGTGATTGAAATCCCGATTACAATTGTCGGTGCAAAGGATATTAACATTAGGACGCTTGAAGAAAACATAAGAAAGCAGTTCTAGACGCAGCTTGGATAAAAAAGCTGGAGAGGCGACTCTCCGGCTTTTTTTACTGCTGGAAGGTAAAAAAAAATGGTTATTTTAAGATTTTTTATCGGTTTACCTTGTATCATCCTTGGTTTGCTGATGTTCAAAGGAAGCCTGGGAGAACTTTTTTCAGCCGATGGCCAGATACATTTTCCAACTTTTATAATGGCTATTATCTGGTTTTTACAGGGTGTTTTTTGCCTGAAAAGTAATCCAAAAGGTGTTTTTCAGTTTATTGTTGGCGCGTTTTGTTTATTCATGGGACTTGCGACTTTAAACACCCTTGTTTTAAATCGCGGCACAGGAATTTTGCTGTTTGGGTTTGTTTTTGTTCTGGTGGGGTTAAATTTCTTAGGTTACTTTAGAGGAAAAATCATTTCTAAAGAAGCTATTCCAGATCCTATTCAGGATCAGGAGATCGACATGCATGATGAACAGAGCCATTCGGATGAGTCTGGCGGATATGACAGAGGATAAAGTTTTATATTCCTTCAGCTCTCAGCATGAGTGAAATAGTCTTTGAGATAGTGTTAAAGTCTTTTTTTAGAATTTCAATAATACTGTGGTTCAGGCAGAAATACATGTAGTCTTCATCCAGCGACAGGTCGCCATGGTTTTCGCTCCCTTTTGCCGCCTGTACTCCGCCGGTTAAGCCCGCTTTCTGCAAGGCCTTGGCGTAGTAACCATAACCAAGAATTTCATTGTACTCTTTAATAGGATTTGGTCTAGGACCAACAAAGACCATATCGCCTTTGACTATGCTAAATAGCTGTGGGAGCTCATCAAGGTATATTTGCTTTAAAAGACCGCCTAAAAATAAGGGTTGCCCTGAGCTGCTGGAAGACAGGAACTTGTAAAGGGTGAAAGTTCTTCCCTGGGTGAACCTTTCTTCAATGAAGAATGGGCAGGTCAGTTTCTTTTCAGCAATTAGCAGCTCAGCTGCAATTACAAAAGTAATAAGGGTCAGAAGTGGTAACAATAATAAAAATGCCAACAAGGCTATGATCTGGCTTGCTACATAGTAAATTCTGAGTTTTTTGTTAAGACTCTCTCTTATGATTTTTTGTTTTTTTATGTCTATTTTCATTTTTCTTTTGTTTAAACGAACTAAATTCAAAGCCATGTGCCTTTACTGGTCATAAATTTGATTGGATCGCCTCATTTAAAACTGCCCGGTTTTTAACATTACCAGAGTGCAGCCTTGAACTACGTTAAAGCCTTTTTTTCTGAGGTAATCCATTAACTCCTGATTTTCTGTTCCAGGATTAAAAATTATCCTTGCTGGATTTAATTTTTCAATCTGGCTTTCATATCCATCCAAGTGTTCTGGTGACAGGTAAATGGTTAGGGTATCAATTGACTCTTTTACCAGTGAAAGGTTTTCTAATACTGGAATTTTTTCGATAGTTTCAGCAGTCAGGTGAATCGGAATAACTTTGTGTCCGTAATCAGTTAAAGATCTTACGGCCATATTTGAGTAACGCTCAGGATTGGGGCTTGCCCCTAAAACCACTACAGTCTCAGATTTTGATTTACTATTCATAATAAGCCTCTTAACAAAAACATAATTTTGCTAAAAAGGTAAACAATCTGCCTTCAAAAACAAGTTAGAGTTTAAAGACAGCTTTGGAGACAGCTTTAAATAGCCTTGTCAGGAGAGATTTTAAATGAAAATTTCAGGCTCTCTTCGATTTGAACATTTCTCAAACAGCATGGTTCTAAATTTTGGAACATGCTCTGAAATGATTATGCGTGCGCGACGCTTGCAGACTTTAACGCATGCACAGCAGACGGTGCAAAGCTCTGCAACAGTTTTGTAGCCATTTTTAAAGAAAATTGCTCCTGTTGGACATGCCGTTTGGCATTCACCGCATTTAATGCACTTGTTTGGTGCTGTTTCTGTATGAGAATCAGGAATAATGCGACGTTCTGGAAGGGGAAAAGCACCGGGCAGATTTAGGTCGATTTTGTCAAAGTCTGGTTCCAGAGTTTTTAACTTTTCTCCGATTTGTTTGCCGAATTCTACTGCCGCCATTTTGTCATCTTCATCTGGACGGCCTTTTGCAATTGGAAAGTCCCTGGTAGAGTAAGAATGCTCACCAATGAAAGCTGCAGCAGCTATCGGACGAAGACCAGCTTTGATGGCTATTTCCCTTAAATGGACTAAAGCATCGTCGTAATGACGGTTTCCATAGACTGCCACTAATACGCAGGGATTACCTGCAAATTTGATCTGGGAAAGTCTTTTTTCAGCTTCAGCCGCTATCAATCCCGCATAAACTGGAGCAGCGATTATAACGACGTCATCAGCTTTAACTTCTATCAGCGCTTCATCATAACCAGGGTAAGTGAGGTTGTTTTCAATTATTTTTAACGGCTCAATTCCTGTTCCAGCTGCGATATTGCTGATGATTTTGTGAGAAGTGTGTGTGGGGGAGTAAAAGAAAAGACTTAGCCTATCAAAATTCATTGGAACTCCTGAGTAGATGAATGAAAAATATTTTATACAGAGTAAACCTAATCCGGCCAACTGGCAATAAGGGGAATTTTTGTTATTTAGTTTTAAAGTTTTTCCAAAAAAAAGTGGAACTTTCTGTCAGAGGATTTGTCTAATTCTGAGCGAGGTGAAAAATGAAAATCAAGCATTATGCCAGAGTGTTGTTTCGTGAGTGGATTCTTCCACTTTTACTGATTATTGCAATAACAAGTCCTTTAAAATCAGCTATTATAGATATGAATTACGTTCCCTCCGGATCTATGAAGCCAACTATTCTCGTTGGTGATAACCTTTTGATAAACAAGCTTGCGTATGATCTAAAGGTTCCGTTCACAACTTCCCATATAGCTAAATGGGGTGACCCTGTTCGTGGTGAGATTGTGGTCTTTTTTGGCCCGAAAGATGGTGTTCGTCTTGTTAAGCGTGTTGTTGGAATTCCCGGAGATAGAATTCAACTCAAAAACAATCATTTGATAATCAATGGAAAAGCGCTGAACTATAATCCCGCCATTTCTAACGACCTTGATCCTGAGGAAGGGCGTCGCGTAGTTTGTGCCTTTGAGAAGCTTGGTGCCGTAGATCACCTGGTAATGGAGCAACCTTTGATCTGTGCGTTGAGAGATACAAAGGAAATTATTGTGCCCGCTGGCCATTATTTTATGATGGGTGACAACCGCGATAATAGCAAGGATTCAAGATTTTTTGGCTTTGTTCCCAGAGCCAATATTGTTGGTCGAGCAGAAAGAATCATTTATTCAAAACTGCCATGGAAGCTTTGTTTACCAAGGTGGGGGAGATTTTTTAAAGGGCTTATTTGATTAGGGTTTAACATTATTGGTTAAGAAAAGCTCGAATATTTGTTTGTGCTATAATTTGAGAATCCAAGCTTAAAAATAGGAAATTCTAAATGAAATTTCTGCTGATAACCTTTTTCTCAATTTTGCTCTGCGTTACCGCATTACACGCTGATACTCAATTGCCAGCACTTTCAAATGATGATGTCCTGGGAACAGTTGGTTATTACAGGTGGAGATATAATGATTTTATGTCCCGTCACCAGCACCTTGCCGAGCCTGATCCTGATAGGATTCCTGACTATTACCTCGATTATGGAGAAAAATATATTAAAAGATTCTCCAACGTTCTTTATCCAAAGCTTTCTGAAAATGGTAAGAATTGGCTTGTTGCGGCACGTTTGAATTTGCAGTTAGCAATAGAAAATCGCTGTAAAGCAAATAGGGCGGAGTTTGCGCGACTCGAAGAAAATCCCGTAAAGTTCAGAAAATTTGCTTTTGATACTCATCCTGGAGCTTATCTTGATGCTGGCTTAGAGAATCTTCCTCTGTCAGATTTAATTAAAATTGGTCTCACTCCTGATTTCAAGGACTTAATTTCAAAAGATGGAGTCTCACAGATTTTTGCAATTTCCAGAAAACTTGGAAAAGGCTATTTAAAAAAAGTTTTTGCAGTCATCAAAAATGCTTACAAGTTAGCCCGCAATGAAATTAGAAATGGAAATCCAGAAGATGCCCTGGCCGCTGTTAATTACTTAGAAACACTATCATACAAGGACAGGGTAATTATAGGGATTCTCACCGGCAATTACAGAAAGATGTTGCAGGATTGTAAATTCATGAGCAGTCACTCTATTGATTCAACAGCTTACACTGATCTAATCGAGCGATTAGAATATCTAAGAAGTTTGAATAAGTAGAAGCTTAATTGTTTTCATAGTCCATTGTTGACAAGCCAGGTGGGAAAAAGTAACATTTTTGTGTTATGAAGTCTTACAAAAATAGAATTGTAAAAGCTTTTGGATTTATTCTCGCCATACAATTTTGTCTGTGGTCGATTATTTTTTCTTTTCATAACGCATTCGGCCATGAAACGCACTCTGGCAATGGCATAAGTGTCAGCCATTGCTGCCACGAGCATTCATTTCATTGCCCAAATCAAGATTTTCAGAGAAAGATTCAGTCTATTGAACATATTGGTTCGGAAGAATGTAATATTTGTGCTTTTGCATCTCAACTTAATTCTTGTAGTTTTTCGTCTGTTGAAAACGGACTTTCTATTTTTGGTTCTGTTCGCGCAATTAACTTTTATTTATTTGCAAAAGTTGATTCTGACTATCTTCAGACTAATTCTCGTTCTCCACCTCAAATGATTGTTTCCTGAAATTTTTAAACAATCTATATAGTTGAGGTTTTACCATGCAAATTAAGCGATTGGTGAATTATTCTTTGTTTCTGTTTTTAACTGTTTTTTTATTCTCCGGATCTGTATTGTCTGCCTCTGATTCAAGCATTTTAGAAGAACGAATGCGAAAATTGGAAGATCGGATGCTAAGAATGCAAAGTAGCTACCAGGCACAGATTAAATCATTACAAGAAGAGCTTAAAGCTCTTAAAGATGAAAAAAATTTAAAAGTAAATGCCTCCGGAACTTTGTCTGAAGAAGACGAGATTGCAGCACTAAGGCTAGATGCTGTGAATCTTAGTAAAACCGGGGATAGTCATAGCAACCTTCCCGAAGAGAAATCAGAAGACGAAAAAACATTTGTTGCTGGTAATCTTGGGTTGCAGGCCGAGAATCCTGAGATCAGTGTCACTGGTGACTTCATTTATAAAGTGCAAAGTGCAGATTTGCAGAAAAAGAATTCTGATGCATTTTTTAGAAGTCTGGGCTTACATTACGAAACGTATCTGGACCCTTATACTAGATTTAAAGCTGCTGTTCCGGTTCTGGAAAACAATTCTCTACTGGGAGAAGCTTATATAACAAGATTTGGCGTTTCACCCAGCTTAAACATTACCCTGGGAAAATTCCGACAGCAATTTGGAGTCGTAAATAGATGGCATCTCCACGGTCTGGATTTTGTTGAGTTTCCTTTAGCCCTGCGTCGTCTTTTTGGAGATGGCGGTTTAAACCAAAACGGTGTTTCGTTTGACTTCCAGCTTGGAGGCAATGGCAAAGACAGTCATGAGCTAACCCTGCAGTTAACAGAAGCTACCAATGCAGTTCAATTTGGTGGAAATGAGCGAGGGGCCCCTGCTTTGTTAGCCCACTTAAAATCATTTAGAGACATTGACCAGGATCGTTATCGTGAATATGGAATTACTGCTATGGCTGGAGTAAATGATACCTGGAAAACTAATAGCGGCGCTGGCATTACTACTATTGATCGCTCCAGGCCAGTTGCTCTAGTTGGTCTTGATTTTACTTATCTATGGGAACCGGCTGATAATATGCGTTACAAAAACTTTTTGTGGCGGACAGAGTTTTATGGGATGAAAAAGGAAATTTTAACCCCGGACACCGGTGCCAGAGATAGCGTCTTGGCTTGGGGCGGCTATACAAATTTTCAATGGAAACAAAACCGGCAGCTTGAAACCGGTGTGAGACTGGATTACTTCAAGCCTGACCACAAAAAATATGCTGGATTAGCAGGTTTGTCTCTATCACCACTGGCATTTTCAGATAGCAATCCTTCAGAGTGGCAGATTAGCCCGTATTTAACCTGGCATCAAAGTCCTTGGGTAAGATATAGACTTGGTCTGGATTATAAGTCTGGGCACAATACCGGTCCAGATGAAAGAAGAGTGACCCTGCAATGTATATGGGCAGCCGGACCTCATAAACATGACAAATACTAGATTACTAAGAAGGAAGCCATAATGAATATCCAAAAAATATATATACTATTTTCTTTGTTGATAGTTTGCCTTTTAGTTCCTGTTAAAAGCTTTGCAATTCTTAATGTTGTTACAACCATTTCTGACTATGCTGACTTTACCAGCAGAATCGGAGGAGACCTTGTTCAGGTTCAGGCACTTGTAGCAGGAACTCAAGATGCTCATTTTATAAGGCCTCGTCCGTCCTTCGTTGAAGCTTTGCGAAAAGCAGATATGCTTGTTGCTACGGGACTGGACTTGGAGATGTGGTTGCCATCTGCAGTAGATAAGTCAGGTAACCGTAAAATCAGAAGTGGTGAAAAAGGCTATGTTTCGGTAGCATCTGGAATGCTATTGAAGGATAAGCCGGTAAGCTTGTCCAAAATAGACGGCGGGCTACACCTTTATGGGAATCCACATATTACTGTAAGTCCATTAAATATTTTTACCATTATTGAAAACATTAAAATTGGATTATGTAAAAATGCGCCTGAAAGTAGAGACGTTTTCGAAAAAAATGCTGAAAAAATCAAGAATGAGATAAGTACAAAGCTTTATGGGGAACCATTGAACAGGGTTCTTGGGCGTGATGCCTTAATAAGCCTCCATCGTAGCGGAAAACTCTTTGATTTTCTTCAGAAGCGATCTTTTAAAGATAAGCCTTTGATTAAAATCGCTGGTGGCTGGTATGAGAAAATGATCCCGCTAAGAGGAGCTAAGGTTGTCACTTATCACAAAAACTGGCGCTATTTAATTGATGACTTTGGAATGATAGAAGGTGGCTTTATTGAGCCTAAACCGGGTATTCCTCCCTCTCCAAGGCATATAAGAGATCTTCAGGAGAAAATGAAGAAAGAGAATATCAAACTGATTATCGCCGCTAACTATTTTGACAAGAAGACTGTAGACCGAATTTCAGAATCAACAGGTGCTAGAAATGTAATGTTGCCATATTATGTTGGCGGAAAAAAAGATTTGCAAACCTGGGAAGAGCTTTTTGATTTTTGGGTCCAATCTATAACCAGAGCTTATAACGGGGGAGAAGATGAAATCCCCAATTAATGAAGAAGATGTCATTCGCTGTAAAGGTCTCGCAATTGGCTATGACAATGAACCTGTTATAAGTGACATTAATTTATGTATCAGGTCCGGAGACTATTTGCCATTTATAGGCCCCAATGGCGCAGGAAAAACTACTTTGTTGCGAACCTTTCTTGGCCTTATTGAGCCTGTTTCTGGCGAATTATCTTATCCAGGACAACGAAAACCGCCTGGATATGTTCCCCAGATTTCAACCCTGGAAAAGCTGTATCCTGTTTCGGCAAGAGAAGTCATCAATATGGGATTTTATCCTCTTATTGGCTTTTGGGGATCAATAACCAAAGAAATGGATCTGGAAGTTGATAAACTTGTTGAGCGCTTTCATTTAAGTGAACACATCAACAGGCCAATAGAAGAGCTATCTGGGGGAATGAGACAAAAGGTTCTCATTGCGCGAGCACTCGTTTCTGGTGCAGATATTTTAATTATGGATGAACCTGCTTCTAATCTGGACGAAGAGTCCGAGATGGATCTGGTTAAATTGCTATATGACATATCTAAGGTTGAAAGAAAGACCGTTTTGTTTGCCCAGCATGGAATAGCTCCAGTTCTTAATTTTGCGACTCGAGTCTGCTACTTTTCTCAGGGTAAGGTTGAATTGATCCCGATGACTGAATTAAGCAAGCGAACTCATTTTCCCGCAATTAGAAAGGATGTTTGAATTATGTTTAATTCAGGCACTTTGAATGCAATTGTTGACTTGTACGGCGCTGCATTGCCAGCAACAATTCTTATGGCGATTACCTTTTCTTTTTTTGGAGTTTTTGTTGTTCTAAAAAGAATTGTTTTCATTGGAATTACCTTGTCGGAAGTTGCCGCTTTTGGTGTGGCTATTTCTTTAATATATGGCATTCAGCCATTCATTGGAGCTGCAGTTTCATGCCTTGCTGTGGTTGGTATATTAGCTTATCCCTATGAATCATCTCGTGTTCCGCGAGATACCGTTTTGGGAACCATTTTTATTTTTGCCTCGGGAATGAGCATTTTACTGGTCTCCAGAAGCGGTTTTGGATTGGAAAAAGTTAAAGCTTTGCTTTATGGAAACCTGCTTTTTGCCTCTAATTATGATTTATTGACGATTTCTTTGGTGATGTTACCAGCAATAATTGGTTTGACGGTTCTTTATAGGCCGCTGCTGTATTCCTTTCTTGATCGAGAAGTTGCTCTTACATTAGGAATAAACGTCTGGCGTTTTGAAATGATTTTCTTTATAAGCCTGGGGTTAATTGTTGCATCTTCATCCAAGATTGCAGGGGTAATGCTGGTTTTTTGTTATCTCGTAGTGCCACCAGCTACAGCGCTGGTGTTTTCAAGGAAGATGAAGGTTGTTATTCCTTTGGCTTGCTCAATTTCAGTGGTCTGTACATTGCTTGGAATTGTTACTTCGTATAATGCTGATTTGCCGCCAAATCAACTTGTTGCTGCCATTAGCTGCTGTTTTTTTCTGATTGCAGTAGTTTTTAATCAAATCCGGCATAAATTTAATGTGAAAGTAGCTTATGTGTTAACTATAGTCTCTTTCTGTTTTTTGTTGCTTTTTTTGAATTCATTAAAAATCTCGTCCTCTGTTGAACTTGTTTCAGGAATAGTTACCGATAAAGAAGTTGGAGAAAAACTGGTTAAAAAAACAGAATTTGCTTCAACTTCCAAAAAAAGTCTGGACTGGGTAGAAGAAATAGAAAAGATGAAGACGAAGTTGAATAAGAATAACGAGGATGGAAAGAAGTATGGAAAACTACTGCTTTCTTATGAGCCCCCAGAGTTTTTCAAACAGGAGATAATTGATTCTTTAGCAAATTTCCAGAAATCTGTTAAATAAAAAAGCCCGCTCTGGAGTGACTAGTGCACTTTAGAGCGGGCTTTTTTTTGTTTTTTATTTCATTTTTGAGAGAAATTTTTCCATATCAATGTTGATTTGATCAATGTCAGATCTAAGCTTGTCACAAGCTTTCATCCAATATTTTGTAGAGCAGTTTCTGGAATGCCAGCTTTTTACAACTGCAGCTTTAGCAGCGGCTTTAAAATATTTAATGCAGTATTTCAAGCGCCATGCCGGGAAATTTGCCAATCCGCCGCTACCGACTTTTGTGGAAGCAAGTCCAGCTGCACTTCCAGCAGACATAAGTGCTGATGCTGCATTTTTCCAGGTTTCTCTTGCTGTTTCAGGGTTGATATTTGAAGGGATAGAAACCTTAGCCATTTTTTCTTTAACTGGAATAAAGCCAGTCTGAATGTTTTTGAACCAGATATTGTCAAAAACCAATCCTTCAGGATACGCCCAATATTTTAGTTCTTCCAGACCTTTATCACAGGCTTCTGCAAAATCTCGGCAAAGGAACGCGAAAACTTTTTCGTTTCCTGATTTTTCGCTATATAGCTGAGAACCAATCTCGAGTCTTTTCTGGAAATATTTTGCTCCAAGCTCAAGACGAACTGGAAATCTAAATTTCTCAAGCATTGCAGTGAGGATTTCATTTCCAATTTTTGATTTTGAGGCTGCAACTTTATAAAGTTCTTCATAGCTAAGTTTTTCAAGCCCTTGTGGTCTTTGCTGTGGAAATCCGTTTTTTGCGCTAAATGGTGAAAGAAGACCTGTTAACTGCTTAACTGATTTTTCTATGGGCGCGTCATAAACTGTTCCATAGGTCATTCCAGCCTGGGCATTTGCAATGCCTGCAGTAAAAAGCAACACTGAAAAAACAAGGCATAGGCCTATAAAGTTGATTTTCATCCTTTTCCTCCAAAACACTATTTTTTTGCATTGTAGCATTTGATATTTTCTCAATCAATTAAATTAAATCAAAAATGTTATGAAAATAGGCGTATATTAAAGCTATGTAAAATGTCTGAAATTATTCAGTTTAAGGATGTTATGTAATGAATGCGAAACAAAATCTTAAGTGCATTTTAGAATCGTTGTTTAATGAATGCGATGCAAAAATGGTTCCAGCATCTGAGGAGCAAATCGAACGCTTTGTTGATGAATCACAGTTAAGAGGCTTTTCGGAAGATGTAATTGATGAGCTTTGTGAGTTTTATGGAATCACTAATGGAATTCCTTGTCTGAATGGTTTTGATTTTCATGCTTGCGATGATATGGCTCTTTTTGAATGGTACAAAGATCAAGAATTGTGGCTGGGGCAAAGAGACCTTTATACTCTACGTTGGGCAAACGGCCTTTTTTGCCTTGGAGATTCGAGCAATGTTAGTTTTTCAAAAGAGCATGAGTATAAAACCTTAGTCGACTTGCTGGATGGCTCTATAAAAGAGTGGGGCGCAAAACCCTAATTTGATATTGATACGCGAACTTTTGCTGCTCGCAATCCCTGTGTTTGTTCTACAGTAAAGGTCAGTCGTTCAAAAACAATTTTGTCCCGTTCTTTTGGAAAGTCGCCTTTTAAATAGGTTAAAAGACCATTTACGGTATTGTTTTTTCGCGTAATCTGATTTGGAAACTCAATTCCAGTGAATACTTCAAGCTCTTCCAGAGCGGCTCTGCCGCGGACTTCAAATTCCTGGTCGCTAATCTTTTTAATGGTCAGGACTGATTCCTCATCATATTCGTCATGTATAAGGCCAAAGATTCTTTCAATTATATCTTCTAAGGTTATAAGGCCAGCTGCCGTTCCAAATTCGTCAACTATGATTGCTATATGAATCTTTTTTAATCTCATTGATTCAAACAGCATGCCTACGCTCATTGATTCAGGTGCATAAAAAGGGATATGGCAATGTTCTGTAATTTTAAAGTTATCATCATGGCAAATTCTCTTTGAAAGCAATTCCTTTATATTAAAAATGCCCACGATATTATCTATGGTGTCGCTATAAACTGGCATTCGAGTATACATGTGCTGACTTATTTCCAATTGCAGCTCAGGTAGAGTTATGTTTTCAGGAACGCCAGCCATCTGACGTCTTGGAATCATTATATCCTTGGCTTCAAGGTCGTTAAATCTGGCTGAACGAGTAAGTAATTTTCTTTCAAGCTCATCTATATAACCTGCGCTTGCGCTGTATTTTGCCATGTAAAGAAGTTCCTGAATAGTTGGAGCTTCGCCGGCATCATTTTTTACTGGAACAAGTTTCATCAGGAGATGGCTAAAAGCTTCCATAAAAGCTGTAACAGGTTTTAATGCGCTTACAATTATTCTAAGTGGATAGGAAACCATCTGCATCCATCTATTTGCAAAGGTGACACCAAAATGCTTGGGGACAACTTCACCAAAAATCAGTAAGAAGATAATTGTAATTATTGAGGCAACAAGGGGGCCAAGATTTGCTGAAAGAATTCCGGATTTTACCAGCAACTGATCAAAAAAGGCTCCGGCATAAACCGCCAATACAGTATTTACAATGTTGTTTCCTACCAGAATTGCGGCAATAACGCTGCGTTTTCTTTTAATAAGATCCTGAAGAATCAGTACACTTTTGCTTTTTTTCTGGTTCATGAGGCGAACCTCATTTACTGAAGTGAATGCAGTTTCTGTGCCTGAAAAAATGCCTGAAACTATTAGTAAAACGGTAAAAAATCCGAGAGTAAATAACATTTAGGTCTGTCCTTGCTAGTTTATTCCAAATTGATTAAGTGTTTTTATCTTCTTATTTTTTAAAAAAAGAAGACAGTTTTTGTAAAAAGCCTTTTGGCTCATCATCCATCATGGGCGCTGGTTCTTCTATAAGCCTGGCCTCATTTTCTGCTTTTTCAAGCGCAGCTTCTATCTGCTGTGCAACGGGTAGAATTTGTTCCTTGACCACCGTTTTTTGCTCATCAATAAGTGTTTGAGGGATATCGCCATAACTTCTAATATACTTAACTATTTCGGCCAGTTTTTCAAGAAAGCCTTCAGAAAGAATCAGCATTGCCCGGATATTCTTATAGTCCTTATTCTTTTCAAATTTTTCCAGATGATGTTGAAACAAATCCAGCTGTCTTTTCAATGCCTTTTCCAGATCCATAAAAACCAAAACCGCTTTTTCAGGCTCCATAGCTGGCAAATTCAAAAACAACTTGGTATAAATCTTTTTAATATCGGCCACAGCCGCCCACATAATCTGAATAAAAATAATGCTTTCCATGCCAAAATTGTAGCATAATTGCGGCGGGGAAGTTGAGGAGGAATTGTGGGGTAAATTAAATAATACAAAGAAAAGGGTAGATAGTGTTTAATATATTTTATACAAGATTTTAGGGACAAATTTAATGAATTCAATATCTGACTTGATAAACTTTTTAACAGAAAAAATGTCTATGAGTGAGGTTTACCAGCCGCTAATCATAAGTGAACTTATTCGTGCTGGTGGTAAAATTGGGAAAAAGGATCTTGCTATTAAATTGGCTTCATATGACAAATCTATTCAGGAATACTATGAGAAAATCTTAATGAGATGGCCAAAAATAACTCTAGAAAAGCACGGGATTATTAAATATACAAAAGAAAACTCAATGTTTGAACTTGGATTTGAGATAAATGATTCTAATGAAGCTCGTAAAGCTGTAGAAATTTGTTCTAAGAAAATTGAAGAGTGGCTTGAGTTAAGAAATAAGTCAAAAGACCCTGAAGTCAATGCTTCTAGAAGATATGAAGTGTTGAAAGCTTCTGGTGGGAAATGCGATTTATGTGGTATTAGCTCTAAACTTAGGCCCCTTGATGTAGATCATATTATTCCTCGGAGCAAAGCAAACAAATACGGGAAAGTTGTAAAAAATGGAAAGATAATTGATTTGCACTCATTAGAAAACCTTCAAGCTCTTTGTTTTAAATGCAATAGAGCAAAAAGAGACACTGATGATACCGATTTCAGAAAACGTGACAAGCTCGTAAGAGACTGTATCATACAAGAAATTGAGCGATCCGGTCGAAAACCAAACTTTAAGGTTCTTAAGCAGAAGGAATTTGAAAATGCCCTTGAAGAAAAGCTTATAGAAGAAGTTGCAGAGTATTTAGATTCAAAGAATCCAGAAGAGTTGGCAGATATTCTCGAAGTAATTTTTGCAATAGCAGAGGCAAAAAAAGTATCTGAAAAGACTTTGATTGATATTCAAAAAGATAAAAAGCTAAAGAAAGGTGGTTTTACAAAACGCCATTTTTTGATGGGTGATTTATAAGGTTTCATCCTACGTTAAATAGTTTTTTCAATTTTGTTGAAGCCAGTTGCTATTTATTTGTAACTTCAAATCTTTTTTGGTGCATTCTTATAAACTCAAGGCTTGGTTTAAACTTCTTAGGTAACTTAATTTGCTTTCCTTCAGTTTCTAAAATAAAATTCAACTCCGAATTTTTGTTAGATTTTTTCATTCGATCTGAAACAACTGTTTTGAATTGATCATCAAATGTGATTAAGAATGAATCGAATGCCTTGTCATGCAGTAAGTTTAAACACAAACCGTTATGTGGGTTTAGTCTATTTTTTTTGTCTGTTGCCCAAGGGTTTATATGGCTTGCAATAAGCAATTCAGGTAAATTTATTCCTGTTAAGCAGCAGGAGTAGTCGTAAGAAGAAAGAATTGTAGCTCTAAACAGGCTTTGATGCTTTCGAATCATAACTGTTGCAGTACAATCTGTTTCAAGTGTTTCATCAATTGGAATCGGATTGACAGCTTCACTTTTTTGGGGGTCTAGGGAAAGTTTTACTTTCTCGAATTCATCGGAGAGCTTTTCAATATTGTTTCCAAATTGCCTTATCTATTTTACTAAAGTTAGACATACCTTTTTGCTGAATTGAATTATCAAGGCTTGCAAAATTACCTAGTTTTAAGGCGACAGCGCTTGGAGTTCTTCCAATCATTTGTGCAAGCAAAATTATGTTTGGGTTTCTTTGATGCATTTTGCCAAAAGGTGTTCGACAATAAAGCTCAAAAGCTAAAATCGTTTCTTCTCGTGTCCAGTTACTCTTTTTCAAGTTTTTCCTCAGTAGTAATAATCACAAATATTTAGCTTCTCTATTGAACTTATTTTTAAGATGATAATCAAGGAATTCTTGGTTGCCAGGAAGAATTCTACGGAGTTTAAGATTTTCATTTATTGCCATTTTATTAGCATCTTCTCTGTTTAAACTCGGTGAAATGAGTATCTTTCCTGTATTGCTAAATGATATAAATCCCTTATCAAAAGCGCAGTCTAGAGCTGGATTTAATAAAAATCCATTAAAAGGATTTAAGCGCTCGGAATTATTTGATTCCTTCCATGGCTTTATGTGAGATGCCGTAAGAAATTCCAAGTTCTCCACTCCTGTAACTGAGCATTTTCCCCAGTATTTTATCAGTTCATTTCTAAAGCTTGCTTGACCTATTCTAGTTTTGCCAATCTGTTCTCTTTCTGTCTCATGCAAGGTTAAGAATTCATGAGAATTTGGGTCGATTGTTTCATAAAAGACTGGCTCTTCATTTGGTAATAAATTACTAAATGAGAACACAAACTCACTTGGTTTTGTTGTTTGTTCGATAAATCGTAAAAGAAAAATCTCACCCAAAAAAAGAAAGTCAGAGTGGTGTCTGTTTCTATAAAATAGAAATATTTTTTCTCCATTTTCCTTTGCAGTTACAATGCGTTTATCAGAACCATGCTTATTTTCGCCTTCCCAATGCAGTAATCCACCATCAATATAATCGTTATATTGGGTGAGAGCGCTTTGTTTTTCTTTGGTCACAAAAAGAACTATGACATTAGAGTTCTTGGGCGTTACTACTCCTTTAGAAATGGCTTGAAAGCTTTTATACCCCATTCTTTCAGCAATAAAATTCCTACTATACAGCTTGTTCAAAGAAAATTTCTCAAACATTCGCCTTATGTATCCTCTAAATTCTTTCTAATATTTTTTTACTAGCTTTGCTAATTCTAACAGTTGTGTTGCAGTAATTTCTAGATTTGGTTTTTCATTAGAATCTTCTAAGGATTCAATTTCATGCCAGTCATGATCATCTTCGTTTTGTATTTCAAATTGGAGCCGTGGAATATTTAATTGTTCCGGCACAAAGAATTGTTCGTCAAATAGAAATGGTTTAAGTTGCTCAATTTTGAGAGAGCCTTCAATGATTACCTCATTGAAGAGTTTATAATTACTTGCATCTCGGTAAAGATAAGAAATTTTAGTATTCATAATTCTCGATGAAAGATTAGTATTTTGACAACATTTTACCCTGGAAAAAGCTTCTTGCCAAATTTTGACGAACATCGCCACCAGAACTTTTGATTGAAAAGTCTTAGTTCTTCACAGGACTTCTCCAAATAAAAAATCGCCCCGAAACCAAATTTCGGGGCGATTTTGTGTAATAGCTATTAACTTAGAATTTAAACAATTTCTTCAAGTTTGGCATTTTGATTTTGTTGTTTTTCTTTTGGGTTGGGGCGGGGGCTGCTTCTTCCTCTTCTTCGTCGTCGTTATCAGATTCGTTGGCCGCATTCATTTGGGCCTGGATTTCTTCCATGGAAGGCATGCCCTGGCCCATTGATGAGTTCATTTGTGCGCTTCCTGATACCAGGCTGGCGATCATGTTTTTGGCGGCGGCGCGGTGCATTTGTTCTGCCTGGGTATTGTGGGTGAAGTTGATATTTGATGGGAGAGTAAAAGCATTTGCAGGAAAAGATGTTCCTGTTTTGATGCTTGAAACTTCGCTATTCATTTTAATTCCCATTACATTTGAGTTTGATTTCATTTCGATATTTGTTCCGCTCATTACGAAGCTGGTTACTCCCATAATGGTTACTTTATCGCAATCGTATCCCTGAATTTTAGCTGCGTTTCTTATAATTTCTCCTTGCATTCCAGCTACCAGAGTAACTCCGAGTTTTTCAGCGTTTGCTGTGGCTTTGGCTTTGTCTGCTGCTGAAAGCTTGTTAAATTCTTCGAGCATGAATTTTTTGGGGTTTGCTACTTTGGTTCCAGTTTTTTTACTTAGATTGGCAGCGTAGACCCAGTCTGTAGTAGTAAGCTCAAAGGTGTTTGTTTTCTGCTTCATTCCGAATATTTTCATTTCTGTTTGGCGGTGCTTGGCCATGGTTTTGCCGCCATCTTTTATGTAAAGGGTTTGGGTTCCACGCTCAGTTCCAGTAATTTTGTAAGAAATTGTGGCTTCTGCAAATGGGAGCTTTTTTTCCCATGGTGTTGCCTGCCCAAAACTTGGAATTGCAAGTGCTGTGAGTAATAGAATAACGAATAGTTTGCGTAACATAGTCCTTCTCCTGAATGTGTTTATTTTGGTAGCAAACAAGTTAGCACAATTACTGTTTCTATTCCATAGATTATTGGTGCTTTCTGGTGCATAAACTGCTTCTTATTGACATGAAGTCCTGTAAATAGCATAATTTTTGAAAAGGATTTTGTTGGAGGCTTTATGACATTACATTCCACGGTTGAAGATGAAAGCTTTGATCCACTTGATATGCACAATTACCGGATGGAGAACCTTCCGGTCAGAGAGAAAAGCAACCTGGAAAAATGGATAGCAATTATTGGTGCTCCTTTAGCTATCATCGCTTTTATTTTGATTATGTGGGTTATTCCTTTGCCTTTTCTTAAAGGCTTTGATCCTGCTACACTTGGTAAAACTGCAAAAGCAGCTTTTGAAAAGTTGGGACCAGAAGCTTTTGGAAGAACCAACATTGCCATGTTTGCGGTTTTTGTTTCATCGGTAATTTTGTGGATGACCGAGGCAATTCCCAACTATCTCACCTCATTGATTCTTATTATTACATTGGTTCTAACTGGAGTTCTTCCAGAGAAACAGGCATATGCTCAGCTTGGGCATGAAATAATGTGGCTCAACATTCTTTCGTTTATTCTTGCTTCCATGCTTGTTGCAACGGGTGCGGCGAAAAGATTTGCTCTCTGGTTTATTGTAAAATATGGCAAGAACGCCACCTCGATTTTTATGTCTTTTATCCTTATAAACGTTGTTCTTTCTGCTTTTATTTCAGCAACTACGGCTAAAGCAGCTATTCTCCTGCCGATCTTTATGGTTGTTGCTGCTGTTTACGGCGCAACGGGGGGTAAACATAAAAACAATTTTGGACGAAACATTGTTTTACAAAACCTTTTCTGTATAAATATTGGGGCGGGTGCGTTTGTTACTGGATCAGGAGCAAATTTACTTGCCGCTTCACTAATAGCTGGAGCAATGGGTAAAGGCTTCTTTTTCCAGGATTGGCTAATCGTGGCGTTTCCCGTTTCCGTAACCTTGCTCTTTGTGGGGTGGTTTGTGGGAACCAGAATTATCTTTCCGCTTTCAGAAGATGAAAAAACTCCGCATATTGAAGGCGGTATGGAAGCCCTCAAAGCAGAACTTGATAAGCTTGGCCCAATCGCTTTTCAAGAGGTAAAAGCAATTGGACTCTTTGTTTTAATTCTTATTCTTTGGGCCACTGACAAGTATCATGGAGTAAGCGCAACGGCCGTTGCTTTCTTGGGAGCTATTGTGGCTCTTCTACCCGGGATAGGGGTAGTCAAGTGGAATGAAGTTGATATCCCATGGCATCTGATGCTATTTTCTGCTGGTGCATATACTCTTGGAGCTGGATTTAAGGCTACTGATCTTCCGGCAATTACCGTTAATGCCTTCTTCTCTGCCATGGGGCTTGGAAACGATACGCCTTTCTGGGTGCTCTATCTTGTATTGACTGGTTGTATGATATTCAGTGCCCTTGTTTTCCAGTCTAAAACTATGAGAACCATGATTTTTGTTCCAATAGCGATTGGTGTTGCTAAAAGATATGGCTTTGAAATTCTTAGCCTCGCACTTCCTGTGGCACTGCTTATTGAACACGTCTATGTGTTGCCATTTAACAGCAAACCTGCATTGCTTTTGTATTCTACTGACCAATATAGCTTCAGCGATACCTTCAAGTTTGGATTTACAATGATGGTAATTGGCTGGATAACAATTATTGTGATGGGGGAAACATATTATCGATTTCTGGGATACTGTCCAAATGGGGTATTTGGATTATTCTAACCAGTTCTCTAAAAACAAAAACGGGCTATCCGACAATGGGTAGCCCGTTTTATTAGAAGTTTTATTTTGCCTGATAAACCATTCCAGTTTTCGTTTGGGTAGAGTTAATAAATTTTTCCCCACGTTTAACCAGATCAACAAAGAATGTTTCGATATCATTTGGGTTTTTTACTGTTTGACGAAACTTTTTGCCAGCTAATTTTATCTTGAAAGAAAATTCAGCTGCAAAAGGTTTTTCTTCACCTTTTTTGTACCAGAAAGAAAACAAGGTTTTAGTTTTCTTTTCTCCAAAATACAATGCTCCGGATTGGATTCTCTTTTCTGTTACAATAAGGCTGTTTACAGGAACAATTCCAGATTTTGGATTTAGACCCACAACTGTAAAAAGTGGAAAAAACTTTGAAATTTCAGCAATGTTTGAAGGCGCTTGCTCGAAACCAAAAACTTTTCCAGATTTGGAAAACATTGAATGCGGGGTTCCAACCTTCACAACCACGTCTTCTTCTGTTGAAAGGTCATTGGAAAAGTCTTCAGAAGGATTTACAGGAGCAACTAGAGTGGATTCTTTATCTGTTGCCCTGAACTTTAGAGTTAGCTCGGAATCAGTTTTTCCTGCTATCAGGCCTGTATTTTTGTCAGGAGAAATTTCTTCGCCGCGAACTCTAAGAATAAATCCTTTTTTGTAGAGATCAAATTTTGCAGTGTCCATGAAACAAATTTCACGATTCTGGAGTTTTTTTTCACCAAACTTACTTTTGATTTTATTATCCTTAGCTACTTTATCAACAAGATCCCAGAACATTTTGCAACCTTTGTTAAGAGAAGCAAAATTTTCAGTGTGAAGCAGGATTTTAAACTCACGAGAATCAGTATTGTTAGATTTTGCGGCAAAAGTGCATGGTAAAATTAAGCCGATCAATAGAACCGCTAAAATTATTCTCTTCATGTGACTACTTCCAGTTTTTGTAAGGATTTTTAGTCAAATTGGAATTAAAGTAGCGAGGGTCGCTAGTGACTTCTTCCCCGACCCAAGCTGGGAGGTCTATTTTCTGATCTTCTGAAGTGAGTTCTACTTCAGCTACAACCAGACCGTCATTTTCACCGAAGAACTCGTCAACTTCCCATACTAAACCTGCAAAGTTGATTTTATAGCGATTCTTTTCAATAAGTGGCTGTTCGCAGAGATTGGTAAGCATGTCATTTGCTTCGGAAGCAGGGATTTCATATTCATATTCAACTCTTGAAGCGCCTACAGTAATGCCTTTTATCGTTAAATAGCCCTTATCGTCAATGGTTCTAACGCGAACGGTTCTTTCTTTTACCGTTGAAAGGTAACCCTGGCGGTAGCTGGTGCCCTTTGCAAGGCTTTTCCATTCTGAACCTTTTAACAGATATTTTCTTTCAATTTCTTTTCCCATTATATTTCTCCTATTCTGGAAGAGCTTCCATGCCAATGATTCTTTTTATGGCGCGAAGGTAGTTTACATTTTCATATTCTTCAAGGCCAAGCATTTCCTTCGCCTTAAGAATGGCATCAACGTCTGTTGATTCTACGGCAACTGTTTTTATCGAAGCGCCGTTGATGAGAAGTTCAGCATACTCAGTAATACAATCGTTTACGGTGAAAGCAAATCTTCTTTTTACAACTCGCACTGGACTGAGGTCTTTGTGAGGTCTGATGATTTCATTAATGAATTGGTCAAGGGTATATTCTTCTCTTTCAAATTTTGGTGTTTCAACCCCAAATGCTGGAAAAACTTTTTCAGCTATTTCAGAAGCCTTCATCGGGAACTTTCCCTTCATCCTGGGGTTCCATTGTTCAAGACCTTTTTCACTTGTAACATATACTTTTATGTCCATGAGATCATCACGGATTTTCGTATTGTTTTCGCTATTACCAGCTGACATTATATAGATTTCTGAACTTTCACGAATTTGCTCAAGTTTAGAAAGTTTTCGCATTTTCGTTTCAACATTTCCGAAGGTTTGGGCGAATGTTCTAAATTCAAATCTAGGTTTAATTTCGTTCATAATTAATCCTTCCTTAAATAAGATAGACTTATTCTATAAAGAATTCTTGTTCTTAGCAATTAATCCTTTTTTGAAAATAGAAGCGCGATAAAAAAACACTTATTATTTTGTAACAATTTTTACTAATCTTGCCGATCTAGGGGACAAATGAAGTTCAAATAAAGTGGTTTCCAGGAGAAAGTTGTGGATATAGAAATTGTATCTAAATCGTTGGTTGACGTATGCGCTCAGACACTAGTTTTAACAGTGTTTGAAGGTGAATCTAATATTAGTTTCACAGGCCTGGATGAGAAACTCAGCCAGAAAATTCAGGAATTGCTTACCGCAAAAGAGTTAAGCGGAAAATATAAAGAATACACCATGTTCCATTCTGACGGTTTCAATGCCGCAAGAATCCTTATCATGGGTCTCGGGAAGAGAAAAGACTTCACAATTGAGAGAGTTATGGCCGTTTCGGCTGTTGCAGCCAGAAATATCCGCCGGGTAAATTTGTCAGATATGGCTATTTTAAACAATTTCCATAAGATGGATATTAAACCGGAAATCAGTACTGCCGCAATTGTTGAAGGGGTAAATCTTGGGCTGTATAAATTCAAGAAATACACCAAAGAACCACAGGCTGATTATCACACCATGAAAAAGCTCAAGATTGTTCTTGAGAATCAGGAAGTAACTGACGAGATCCGCCATGCAGCTAAAAAGGCAGAAGTTCTTTCTGAGTCAACAAATATGGTGAGAGATATGGTTAACGAGCCAGCAAATATGCTAACCCCAAGCGTTTTTGCAGAGCGTGCCGTAAAAATTGCCAATGAAAATGGAATCAAAATTACAGTTTATGGAAAAGAAGAGCTTCAAAAAGAAAATATGAACGCCTTTCTTGCAGTAAACGCTGGTTCGGTAGAGCCACCCAGAATGGTCATTATGGAAATAATGGCGGGAAAACCTGAAGACAAGGTGCTTGGCCTGGTAGGAAAGGGCTTAACTTTTGATAGCGGTGGATTAAGCATTAAATCTGCTGAATCAATGTTCCGTATGCATTGTGATATGGCCGGTGGCGCTGCTGTTTTGGGTGCAATGGAGAGTATTGCAAAAAACAAAGTTCCTGTAAACGTTGTTGCAGTGATTCCATTGACTGAAAACCTTGTTGATGCCCATTCATACAAAGTTGGAGACGTTCTCACAACTAGAGAAGGACTAACCGTCGAAGTGCTGAATACCGACGCCGAAGGGCGACTGGTGCTTGCTGACGCGCTTTCCTTTATCAGGTCATACAAAAAAATCGACTATCTAGTAGATATTGCAACCCTTACTGGAGCGGTTGTGAGCGCTTTAGGCCACTTTTGCTCTGGCGTAATGTCTAATAGTCAGTCACTTTATAGCATGATGGAAATGGCCAGTAGAAGATCTAGTGAGCGTATATGGCCACTTCCGCTGTTTGAAGAATACAAAATGCAGATTTCCAGTGATATTGCAGATCTTGAAAACTCTGGTGGAAAGCCGGCGGCATCAATTACAGCTGCGATGTTTCTGAAAGAATTTGTTGGTGATATGCCATGGGCTCACATCGACATTGCTGGAACCGCTTATATGGGTGAAAGCACTATTACTTACATGAAGAATCCTTCGTTGCCACGTGAAGGTGGAACCGGCGCGGGAACAAGACTGCTCTATTATCTCGCAGAAGTAATAGCCAGCTAGGATTTCAAACCTGAGCAATCAGGAAAACATAAAAAGCTTGCAGGATTAGCTTAAGTTTTGGCTTTTCAGGGAAGGTATTCGCGATACTCTGGAGACCAAAAGAAGTTTTGAGCTCTTTCTGCAAGTTTTGCTTTATCCGTAATTTTTGAAATTCCTTCGAGGATAGCTTGTTCTGCTACCGCTGTTGCTACTATATTCGATATTTTTACGGCGTTGGAAAAGTTCGGAAGCAGACGACTGGAAACTGGCTCAGAATTGCCAATACCCGCCAGGGCTTTACTTGCCGCCAGCAACATTCCATCAGAAAGAGTTCTGGATTCAGAAATCAGCATCCCAAGCCCGATTCCTGGAAAAGCCAGCGCGTTATTACATTGCGATATTTCGTAGACTTTTCCATCAAGATTTACTGCGCCAAATGGGCTTCCAGTAGCAATAAGGGCGTTCCCATCAGTCCATTTGAGAATGTTTTCCGGAGTGCATTCTGCTTTTGAGGTTGGATTTGAAAGAGGCATGACCAGCGGTTTTTTATTGTATGAATACATTGCGGTGATAACGTCTTGGGTGAAAGCGCCCGCAACAGTGGATGAGCCAATGAGAATTGTTGGTTGAGCATTAACAATTACTTCCATGAGACCAATGTTATTAGTGCTTTTTACCTGCCAATTTTTGGTTTCATCTCTGGTTTTTGCGTATGGCTCCTGGAAGAAGAGATTTCCGGGGTCATCCTGAATAATCAGGCCGTTTCTATCAATAAGATAAAATCGTTTTCTAATCTCCTGCTCTGGCTTTTTCTCAAGAATTGCAAGGGCTTTGCTTATCTGATCAGCGATTCCAACTCCGGCGGTACCCGCGCCGAAGACACAAAACTTGTGCTGGTCTATGGGGATTTCGGACTGGCTAATACCAGATAGAATTGCAGCAAGGGCGACAACTCCGGTGCCTTGAATATCATCATTAAAAGATGGGTGAATATTTCTATATCGATCTAATACTGTTCTTGCATTATCGCGGCCGAAATCTTCCCAGTGGAGAAAGGCTTTTGGAAACCTTGCAGCAAAGGCTTTGGCAAAGCGATCCATAAATTTATAATATTCATCCCCGCTTATTCTTTTATTTCGCCACCCCAGATAAAGTGGATCGTTGAGGTGCTCTTCATTGTTGGTTCCCATGTCTAGTTGTATCGGGAGAGTTTTAAATGGGTTTATGGCCCCACAGAGCGTGTAAACCATGAGTTTGCCTATGGCGATGTTTAAGCCGCCAACTCCCTGATCGCCTATGCCGAGCACGCCTTCGCCATCTGTTACGACAGCTATTTCCAGGCTTCCAGGATCTATACTGTCCAGAATCTTTTCGATTTGGTCCATTTGTGGGTAAGAAATAATCAGGCCAGAAGGAGAATTGTAATTTTTGCTGAAATTTATTACTGCTTCTCCAATGGTTGGCGTATAGATTATAGGCAGCATTTCTTGTAGATTTTGAGAAACCAGGGCAAAAAACAGGGTGGCATTTTCGTGGTAAATATCGTTTAAAAACAGGTTCTTATCTAATGGGGTAAGGCGTTGTTCGTATTGGTGTTTGACCCTGATGATTTGCTCCTTAAGGCTTTCTATACGATTCGGGAGCAGTCCTTCCAGGTTTAAGAAGCGGCGTTCCTGGTTTGAAAAAGCTGTTCCTTTATTGAATTGGGAATTTTTAAGTATTTGTGGGCCATTCAAACTTGGCGATAATTTTTCTTTTTTTATGGACATATTTTTCTCAAGATTGTTGATTTATGTGTAGTTTTAACTCTTTTCATTATCATACGGTAATGCTGTTAGATGCAAATATTTACTGTTTAAGTAGTAATTGTGTTTTTTTCCGATCTTCTAAAATAAAATCTCCCCTTTTCATTAATATTTAGAAAAGGGGAGATTTGAACTGTCTTTTAGGGTTTAAATTTCCAGGTATCTGCTCCGTCTTGAAACTTGTAAGGAACAATCTCTTCATTAAGCTTTTTGGTATTCTCAATTACAGCTACAATTTTTTTGATTTTTTCAATCTTTTGCTTGGTAACCGAAGAATTATTCGCATTTGTTGTTTTCATTGATGGAATTTTTCTGGCATTCATTTTATCAATTGGAGTGTCATAAACGATTCCAGTTATTATTGGTGTTTCCATTGCTTTTGAGCTTGCTGTGAAAAAACTTCTGGTTGAGCGTTTCCCAATAGTGTTCTTTACGTTAAAACCCATTTTGGTTGAGTCATTAATAACTTCGGAAATAATTTTATAGAATTTTTGGTTACTTTCAATTTTGTCTTTTATCAAAAGAAGCTCTGTTTCATAAATCTTGTTGGTTTGAGAATTTTTAGCAAAAAATTCCAGTATCTCGTTATCAGCTAACTCATTACAAAAAGCTGGAGAAATAAGGACACTAAGTATAATTGTGGCGAGAAATAATCCTCTCATATTCGGTCTATCCTTTCAAAATAGTAAGCGAAATTGTAAATGTATGACCTGTATTATAACTCTAATTTTTTTAAATGTCATACAATTGGATTTCACTGATCAATAGGTGGTTTTAGAATGTTGTTAATGCTTGATGAAAATGTACTGATTTCAGAATCAATTATTTGTAAGTATTCATGGAATTGGTAAAAAAAGAATTAAAAATTAGTATAATTAAAGCTCTGAAAATAAAAAAAATGATCCAGGAGAAAACAATGAGAAGACTAATCGGGATTTGTGTCACCTTGTTCTTTATGACGATTATTTGTTCTACTGCGCAAGCGGATTTGCAGAAGAAAATTTCTTTGGATTTCAAAGACACAGATGTAAGGCAGATATATAAAGTAATAGCTCAGACAATAGATATGGGAATCGTATGCCAGAAGTCGATAAGGGGACAGGTTACGCTTAATTTAAAAGATGTATCTGCAGAAGATGCATTGGATATGGTTTCCGATTCTTCTGGTTTTACCTGGTTTCAAAAAGGAAACACCATAGTCGTAACCTATGGCAAGATGCTTCCAGCCAAAACAAAAGTTATAAAACTTAAATACATTGGTGTGGATGATGCGATAAAAATCTTATTTAGTGTCATAAAGAAAGACATTAAGGCCGCTTCAGATGAAGAAAATGGAACGCTGGTTATTTACGGAATTGAAGAGGTCTTGAAAAGTGCAGAAAAGATTCTTTCTGAAATTGACCAGCCACGGGAATTTGTAAAAGGAAAGATAAAAGTATTGCAAGGAAAAAAATCTCTGCATGAAATCGACTTCACAGGGAAAATAGGCGGAACCATTACAATTAAAGAAAATTTAATGGATAAAATTGAAAATGGAAAAAGCTGTGGTTCTTCTGTAGATATGGCGATTCGTCTTTTGAAAGCTACCCCAAACGGAGAATACAATTTTGCTGCTCAGATTGGATTAAACAACGCTTTGGATGGCAAAGAAGTAAATAGATTTTTTGAAGTTGAATTCAAAGCTGAAAAGGGTGGGAGTGTAGAAGTGGTAAAATCACTTGGAACTGATCCTGTCAGCGTATTAATCAGCATAGAAAAGTAGTGATTACAAGAGTTCGAGATTCAGTATCAGAATACTGGATCTCGAACTTTTAAAGTTTAAGGAAAAGTATTTTTAAAGACCGGGCCATGTACGATCATTAATGAATTTTGGATAACCAGGGTCTGGATCAGCTGTTTTTATGCTGTAGCGAATATATTGGTTCCCTTTGAAAAAATAGATTTTACCTTTTCCGTTATTTACTGCGGCGTCAATTGAATCCCACAAACCTGGCCAGTTCTGGCTGATAAATTTTGGATAGCCAGATACCGCCTGATCTCTAAGCATGTCGAATTTGATGTATTGGTTCCCCTTAAAAAAATAGGCGAACTGATTATCCCATCTTACCGCAGCATCAATATTGGTCCATAGTCCAGGCCAGGTTTTGCTATTAATGAATTTGGGGTAACCGGGCAGAAAGGCTTTTTCTGTCAGATCATATTTTGTATACATGTTTCCTTTAAACATATAAGCATACCCATTGTACCAACTAACCGCAGCATCAATCTTGTTGTTCCATAACCCTCTCCAATAGCGGCTGATAAACGTAGGGTAATTTTGGTCTACTCTATCTCTTGCCACATCGAATCTTGAGTAGATGTCATTCATGAAAAAATACAACTTTCCGCGTCGATCTGTGAAAGAAGAGTCTATTTTCCCAATCATGCCAAACCCTTGCTGTGGAACAAAACCACTGGCGGGAGGAAATGGCTGCTGATAGCCCCTTTGGGGGCCTTGAGGAGAATAACCAGGTTGGGGCGTTGGTGAGGGCTGAGGCGCTGGGTTAGACTTCTTATCTTCGCCAACTAAATCACCAAATAATTTATCAATAGCTTTATTTAGCTTTTTTTCTATCTTAGACTCGGCTTTTGCCTGAAGTGGGAAAGAGATTATAATGGCTGCCAGGATTGCAAAAAAAACTTGAGACTTTTTTTTCATTGATTTCTCCATCACAAACGAAGTTTAAAATATGAAAAAGATCATGTTGGATCTTCGTTTAGACTAAATGTTAGCACAAATTTTCATTTGCTGTCAGACTGTTGCCCATCATGCTGAAGCTCTGTATTTGATTTCTTCAAAATTTTCAAAAATTGATTTGATCAGCATAAGTTGCTATTCTGTCATTAGAAAGACAACGGGGATAGATTGTGGAACCAGATTTTAAGCCAACTTCAATATATGCTTCATTTGATACTTTTCCAGCTGCTAAGGGTGCTGCTGTTCATATCAGAGAGTTTTCACAAACCCTTTTTAACTTTGCTGGAAATGGTTTGCTGCTTTCACTTGGATCAGATTTGCTGCCTTCATGGCAAATTGAAGGCAATATTGAGGTTCGAAGGCTTGTTTCAGAGGAACCCAATTTTCTAAAAAGAACTATCGAGTTTTCCAGTTTTGTTTTTGAGCACGGCTATATGCTTCGAGAGAATCTGAAAATTGGTCAGTTTAGAGATCCATGGTCTGGAATTCCCCTTTTGGATATTGAAGAAAGGAATTTTCCGCTTATATATGAAGTTAATGGACTTCCTTCGATTGAGTTGCCCTCACGTTATCCTGGAATAGCTCCGGGCACTTTAGAAAAAATCAGACAAGTGGAAAAGCGTTGTTGGAATGAGGCGGACAGTATTGTTTGTCCTTCTGATGTTATAAAAAACTGCCTTATAGATTTGGGCGCAGAAAGTAATAAAATTAATGTAATCAGAAATGGTGCTCATAAACCAGGAATAGGGCCGATGCTTTTACCTGATGACCAGCCTGATAACTATTTGATTTACTTTGGAGCTGTGCAGCCATGGCAGGGCGTTGAGACCATTTTTAAAACATTGAAGTATTTGAAAGATTTTTCTGATTTGAAGGTCGTTTTATGTGTTTCTGGAAGTAAGCCAAGGCTGAAATATCTCAGAAAGCTGGCTGAGAGGATGGAGGTTTCAGACAGATTAATCTGGAAATACAAAATTAGCCAGGAAGAGCTTATGCCGTGGATTATGGGGGCAAGAATTTCTCTGGCACCACTTGTTGAATGCTCCAGAAACCTTGTTCAAGGCTGTTGCCCAATGAAAATTATTGAGTCGATGGCTTTAAGTGTTCCCGTAATCGCCAGCGATATTCCAGTAGTTCGTGAGCTTGTAGAACATAGTAAAACGGGATGGCTTGTTCGCCCGGATAGGCCTGCTGAACTGGCTAGAGCTATTCGAATTTTGCTGACCAATTCGACTTTGGCCAAAGAGATTGGGAACAACGGAAAAATCAAATTCGAAAACTTTTTCACCTGGGACCAGGCGAAAGAAAATTTAAAAGATGTTTATCGAGCAACTTTGAATGATTTTAAAAAATAAAGTAAGCTATTAATGAATAAATTAGTGGGGGGTATATGAAACTAGTTTCTGCAATAAAAAAATATTCTGCTCTTAATGCGGCGCAGAAAGAGTTTATTAAGAATGGCCGAAGAATTTTCCTGATGAAACCAGATGAGCTGATTCGATTTATTAGTCCATTGGCAGCTTTTGATGCGGATTGTGATCGTGCCAGAACTCATTGTGGATGGGCCATGGCTTTATCCGCAATCTTTTTGATTGTAGCTTTGATAGCAAGTGGCAATAGGGTTGAGATCCCATTTATTGGAGCTATTTCTGGATTTTTTGGAGTTCTTTTTGTTGTTTTTCTTGGTTTTTATCTCTACATGCGAAGCATAAACATTCATAACAATCTTCGTGATTTTATTGTTCCAGTTGTTAATACAATTGGCCAGGATATGGCTCCAAATGCGAAAATGAAGTTAAAAGTTGATCTGCGCGGCGGGACAATTCCGGAAAAGCAAACCAGGGTTTTAGGCGGTGATAATGGCTGGTTTGCATCCTATCCCAGAATTACGATCACTTATTATAAAGATCCATGGATCGAAGGCACGGCAGAAATGTTTGATGGATCAATTGTTACTTTTTCTGTGGTAGATACGATTGTTTCTAAAACAGTTGTGAAGAAAAACTTTCGAGGAAAAGTTAAAACCAAACATAAGAGCAAAACCAAACATCAAATTAGAGTAAGCGTAGCATTAAAAAATAAAAGCTATTCAGCTCCAGAAGCGTCCGTTCTAGGCCGTGCTGGCGATAGAGTCAAGCAAAAGGCAGGCGAGAAAAGAAATGTTGTTGCTCTTACAAGAGTTGAAAGAAGCAGTGGCGGCGAAGAGTCTCTGGATTCATCATCAGTGCTTGCAATGCTTGGTAGAATTTTAATGAGCGTCAGACCTGCCGCTGATGGAGGAAAAGCATAATGGTAAAATGTCAGTTAAAACAAGGCTTTTTCATTTTGAGAGACTGTGAAGAAATGGCTATGGTTACATGCCCTGTTTGCAAAAGGAAAGTCTGTAAAAAGCACTCGAAAATTGCAAAAGGAAGCGGAACTCCTACTTGTCTGGATTGTCTAGGCAAAAAAATGCAACAAAGAAAAAGAGAAAGTATCCGGGACGATGAGTGGGATGATTACTACTATGATTCCAGCTGGTCATACGGATACAGATCCCGATATTACAGTAACTGCCGATATAGACCCTGGTATTACGGTGGAAGCAGCTTCCACGATCCATACTACAATTCATATGACGTGAGATCATTGGACAATCGAAATGATGATGGCGGAGAATTGATGGATTCGGGCGAAGATTATCAGGCAGAGGCGGATATCTTTGACAGCTGAGACCTCCAAAAAAAGAAAGGTTCTGTGGCTTACGGATAATTTCCCCCCTCGCAGGGGCGGAATGGCACAGGCCTGTGATCGTATAGTTTCCAACCTTCGTGGGGCTGGTTTTAATATTGATATTGTTAGCTTTCTGAATGGTGTTTCTAACACCAGAATTGTTCAGCAGCAAAATGGAAAATTAATCATTCACCCTGCTATCGAAGGAAGTGGTCACACCTTAAACTGCCTTTGGAATCTGCTTACTGGTCCCGGATTTTCAGCCGATTATTCACACATTGTAGCTTTTGGAGGATATCTACCAACTTTAGCTTTACCTGTGTTTAAAGAATGGCTTTCAGCAAAGTCGGTTATGATGCTGAGAGGCAATGATTTTGATCTTGGGATTTTTTCACCGGCAAGAAGACATGTTTTGTTTGACGCATTTAGATCTTCTGATGCGGTATGTGTTTTAAGTTCGGATCAAGAAAACAAGCTTAAAAAGCTGGTTCCTGGCGTTAATATTGTAAAAATTCCTAACGGAATTGATTTAAATGGTTGGGTTCCAGATCAGATTGAACTGGAAAATGCCGCAAACTGGCGAAAAGAAAATGTTGAGCCCGCCAGAAAAGTTATAGGCATGATTGGTCAGTTCAAGTCAAAAAAAGGTGGCGTCTTTTTTCTGAAGAATCTTCTAGCAGCCAATCTTGGAGATAGATTTCATATCCTGATTGTTGGTGATGTGGAAGAAGAAATGCAGCAGTGGCTGGAGGAACAGTCTGATGAATTAAGTTTCACCCAAATTCCATTTATGGACCGGTGGGAGCTTCTTTCATGGTATCCAGCCTGTGATTTTATTGCCTTGCCTTCGTTCTATGACGGTATGCCGAATGTATTAATAGAGGCTGCCGGGATCGGGATTCCAATTATTGCTGCTAAAGCTGGAGGAATCGGCGATATCCTTGAAGGGGTTGCTGAGGATTTTTGCTTTCACCCAGGTGACAGGCATGGTTGCAGGGAAGCTCTCTGGAAAGCAGCAGAGCAGGACGAGTCTTCCAAAAATAAGATGGGAGAAGCCTTAAAACGGCATATTTCAGAGAAATTCAGTTCTGAGATTGAAGCTGAAAACTATGCAAAACTTTTTGATGAACTTATAAATATCTAGGAGGATACGGTGAATAAAATTAGTATTAGAAGCATTCTTGGTGTGCTTTTTGTTGTTTTTGGACTTTTGCTGACCGGCTGTGGTGATAAAAAGGACAGTAAGCCTGCTGATTCCGCTTCGACAGGGAAAGCTGCAGTTGCCCCAAGTCAAAAGGATAGCTCGGCTGATAGCTATAATGAAAAAATTAAATTTAAAACCCCAGATGAAAAAGAAGCTCTTGTTATCAAGTTATACTCTGATAGAACTAAGATTGAGCTTGATTATGATGGAGTTAAGAAGGTTTTAAAGGGTAGCAAAAAGGCCAGTGGAAAATCCAAATACAAAGACGAACAGAGTGGTGAGCTGGTTGCCGAAATTAAATATAAAGATGATGGGTTCAAACTTCGCGACTCATCAGCAAAGCTGCTTTGGAAGATCAAACTCAAAGATGGAAAAATCAAAATCAGTGATAACGAAGAGGGCAATAACCCTTATGAAATTAAATTTAAAGATACTGAAAAAGCCAAAGTTATGGATCAGGGTGGCACTCAGTTAGGTAAAGTGACTTTTAAAACTGATACTGGCAAGACTAAGGTTAAGGATTCTTCCGAGAATGAAAAAATGGCTTGTAAAGCCGGGAAACCTCTTTTTTCGGCGGGAGCAATTTTATTCGAAAAAATTCCTGTCCTGCATAGAGCTATTATCATCGGAGAGCTTGTTCAGCTAGGAAAATAGAATGGATTTGTATTATTGTATGGGCGGAGGACTTGGTCATTTAACCAGGTTCTCCGCCTTTTGCTATACCACTGGAAGCAAGCCTGCTATTTTAACGGCTTCTCCATTTGTTAATGACCCAAGAATTGTTTCTCCAGAAATTGAAAAAATAACCCCGGAAGGCGACGTTAATAATTTTGAGTCTTTGCAATCATGGGTGTTGGAACAAATTTTAAGGATAAAACCTGAAAGGCTTTATATTGATGCTTTTCCTGGGGGAATTCTTGGGGAGCTAAGTTCTGAAAACTCTTTATTTAAATCCTGGGCAGAAAATACTGACACCAGGATTATTTACCTGGCACGAATTCTAAATTGGAACAAGTATCTGAAGCGCTTAAAAGGGACTTTGCCAAAAATTAATGAAATTCTGGTATTAGAGGAATTGTATCCAGACCACATGGAGTTTTTGCAAAACCTGAATTGCTCTATACGAACATTTGATCTTGAATATAAGCCAGTTGAATTTGACTGCAATTTCGAAATTCCCGGCAAATTCTGGCTGATTGCCCATTCTGGAGCCAATGAAGAGTTGGAAAATCTTTGGTGCTACGCCTGTGAAACAGCTGAATTAATGGGGGTTGAGCCAAAGTTTATTTTTGTTTCTCCTGGAGCAAGACCAGATTTTTTGCCGGAGAAAGTGATTTTTGTGGATTATTATCCTGCAGAAAGCTTGTTTGGAAGAGCGGATATGGTTTTTACCGGGGGTGGATTTAACTCGGTTTTACAGATGAAGGATTGTTGTGAAAAACACAGAGCTCTTCCTTTCGAAAGAGCTCTGGATGATCAATTTTTTAGAATTAAAAAGTAGTATTATGCTTGAGGCTAGCGATTCGTTAAATCCTCTGCAATCTGATTTATTGCTGCAATAATTTCGTCGTATTGCTTTGCGGAGTTTTCACCAAGAATTTCTTCTTCCAGTTCACCTTCAACTTCTTCGCCGTTTAAAGGGAAGTCAGTAATGTTTATCAGGGTGTAAAAGTTAACCGGATTAGAAGAATTCGCTATAAGTTTGGCTATGTAATAAATTTCGCAATCCACTGAATCCGCGCCATTTTTTAGCATTCTTTTTACATGGGGTTTGGTTTCGCAAAGGGGCGTAAGAACAGAAGCATGCCTGACTCTCCTGCAATCCTGTGCTATCGGAAGATCTTCTGCCAGATTATCGATCGGCAGGAAGGTTGAATCGTCTTTGCCATCTGGCGCGGCATAATATGAAAGGATTGGAGCGACCCATGAAAACCTTTTGAGCTTATGGTCTATGCCTCCACCAGTTCCAAGTAGAACAATGTTTTTCAAGCCTTTTTCTCTAACTAGAATTTCTGCAAGATTTGCTGGAAGTGATCCGAAGTTAGCACCAAAAGCTGACATGGCTATTACTAACTTTGGCTCTTTATCCGGCTTTTGAAGATAGCCAGAAAACAAAGAAAGATCGCCTATTCTATGGAATTTAATATCGGTAATTTTCTTTTTTAAGGGATTTATAAAACCTACGAAAAACGCATCAACAGATGACGGCAGTTCTTTTACAAAGTTTAAAAATTCAGGTTTTGAAGGGAAATCCTTTTTATTGGGGTTTCTCAGCACAAAAACGCTTTCGGGGTGGTTCTCGCCAACATTGCGTCTGAGAATGTAGCCCCTTGCCTGATGATTCAGTAACTGCTCATCTGAATAAAATCCGTAATGGGCAACGATTAATCTTCCGTCATGGTCATTAAAGCCAATGATTGTTCTTTTCCGACGGGAAAAGCCCGGCCCATTCACCTGAAACAGTCTTGTATACCCCATTTTCTGTAACAGCGCCCTGGTTTGCCCGTGGTCTGCGGCAAAGAATCCAAATGCTGTTTTGGGATTAAGATAGAAATTTTCAAATTCTTCTCCAATTTGAAACCTTAAATATCCTTGCAGATCTCTAAATCCGTGCGGAGCTTTTCTATTGATTTGAAGTATTTCTCTGGAATAGCCCTTTGTTAATTTGCCTTCTAACTGACCTATAAGTTGGACTATTTCTTTTTCTGACAAGTTTTCAAGTGGAAGTAGCGTAATGTTTCCAAAGTTAAAATAGGTACGATAGAAATATGCAAAACTCTTTTTCAGCTTCTCTCTGGGCAAGAGGCCTATATTAATTTCTGTATCAATAAATCCCATTATCATATCTTCGAAATTGTCATCTGGCTTTAGAAGCTTTTGTGTGGAAGGTCTGAGAAAATCGTCTTTGCGTCTTAAGAGGGTTTTGGCTTCTGTTGAGTCCGCCGGGAATTCGCTGGCAAGCATCTCAAACAGAACCCGGTAAGAATAGCTTCTAATAGCATTTTCGGCTTGCTTAAGTAGTGATAACGTTTCTTTGGGTGGCTCGGGTTGGAAACCGGGAAAATAGAATTTTGCAAAAATGTCTTTTCTGGAAAACTCTGGATTCAAAAGAATCTTTGCTTCCTCATTCAAGCCAAGCTTGTTTAAAAATTCATCAACATTCAAATATTTTAAACCTTCTCGCATCGAATCCATATCATCGGCTTGAGTAACCGTTCTGAAAAGATCCATTACCATCATATCTACTGGATAATATTTGGTTAGTCTGTGTCTCCAGTCGTTGTGAAGGAACCTTACGTCTTCTCTTGAAGGCTTTAATAACGTGGGAAAAATAACCAGACTTCCACTGGAAAGATCATTTTTGCAGGCTTTTGCTGCCGCAAAAATCTTTTGCGCATATTTATTATTTTTATCTGAATAAAAAGCCAGAGAATCTCTTAAAAGCTTAATGGTAGCAGGATCTCTTTTAAAACTGTGGAGACGAACCATGTCTCTAATAAAGCGGCCAAGGTTCTGCACTTCTATTCTTTCGCGGTCAAGCGGATAATAGCGGAAAATTCTGTTTCTCAGATCTTTACATCCGTAACCGGTTGGGTCCATAATTGTGCCGTTAGATAAAACTCCTACTTTGGTTGCCGTTATTCCTTCATTGTGATAGAGCTTTTTCCTGGCATTTTCTTCTTCCATGTTGGCAAGATCAAAATGAAAATCCGGGGTTGGCATTTTTCCATAATTCTCGTTGTTGAATTTTATTATTTCGTCTCTAAATGCTGGAAAATTTGGCTCTGAGCTATTGAAGATCATATCGCAATCAGAGATAATCGAAAATTTTCGTTTAAGGTAAAGGTCTCTGACAGTTCCTCCATAAACCCCAAAAGTTGCATGGTGCTTCTCTGCAATATTTGCCAGCTTTTTCAATGGAGGGAGATGTTTTGATATTTTTTCAAAGGCAAAATCACTGTTATTTCCGGCAAAAGCTGGTGAAAAACAGCTGATAACAATAAATACAGCTATTTGTAGGATGCTTGCTCTAAAGAAGCGTAAATTGGTTTTTTTCATGATCTTCTCCATCTGGGAACGTTTTATTCTAGATTCTCAATCGCTTTAAAGAATCTCAAGGTTTGTTCTGGTGTTTCTGATTCTACAGTCAGGTATTCTCTTCTAGATAGTTCGTGGTCAAGCTTTTGCTTAATGGACACAATCTCATTTTCTCTTTTCAATAAGAAAGGGTCATTTTGTGTAAATTTATCATATATCGGGGCCAGTTTTTTCTCTTCGTTGAGAAATGCGTGGGCAGCTATTCCAAGCTCATTTCTTTTTCCATGATGATCTTCTGGCAAATTTTGGATCCTTTGACAAAGGTAGTCACCAAGGCCAAATCTGGTCTCCTGCGTTGAGGCTATAAAGCTCGTAATTTTTGAATTTGAATCTCGACGAGAAAGAAAAATATCGAACCGCATTCTTGATTCAATTTCATGACAGAGCTCATGGAGCTTAAACTTGTTTTTTTCCATTAATTCGGGGTTGTTCTGAGAAATTATTGTTATTGGCGCTCCAGGAAATGGTTTTAGCTCATTTACTGTTTGCGAGGAAGCTGAATCAATAACAAAACCAGGGCAATCCAACCCAAGATTCAGTAAATTGTAGAATGTCTTTAACCTGTCGGCAGGCCCAACAAAGGGATTTCGCATTAGTAGAAACCCACGAGACGTCATTCCCTGAGCCTCAATTGCTTTGACCACATTTTTAATGTCAGTGAAACTATAGCTCGGAGCCTGTGAGCTAAGGTGTGTTTTAAGAAGCTGGAAGCTGGTTTTAAGGAGTTGAATCGACGAATCGGTATACGAATCAATGCCAATAACAATTTCGTCTATTCCAAGGCCCTTATAGGCCTTTATAAGATCTGTATTAATTTTGTCCGGCGAATCGTTGCGCAAAAATCCCTGCAGCCCATTGTGGCGAATGAAAAACTCAAAGAATCTAAGCAGATCCCTCGATTGAAGTTCACTCAAAAGCTGTGAGACACGTTCAGGGGCCTTGTTAAAGTTGCTATCCAGGAAGTAAACATCGAGATACTCATTGTTTTGAAGGGAAAATCTGTCTTTCAAATTCTGGAGAATGTCGGCGACTTTAGTTGGTGAAAGCGGGGTGAATGGTATAAATCCGCCCGAACAGCAAATTGAACACTCATTCCCGCATCCGCGACTTGTTAATAACAAGAATGAGCCCTTGGCTGCGTGGGGACGGCGTTTAACTGCGAAATACTCTTTGAGAAAGAGGTCGTAATCCTCTGAGTAAACCTGTCGCAAGCTTTCCGGGCATAGGGTTAACTGATTTAAGCCTTCTGTTGTTAATACGAAACGCCTGTCAATTCGACTTATAGCTACCGCATCCAATGCAATGCGCTGAATGACGCCTTTGTGCTTAAATACTTCGCGTGCCGAAAAGTTGGAAGAGGCAAGATCCTCAAGGATATTTACCAGCCTGCCGCCTTGTTCATCGCCTAATACAAGGGTGGCTGCTTCTGCACCTCCTGCTGCTTCCGGTTCCAGGACGGGGCCAAGACCTGTAGCTATACAATACACCTCGTTTGGAAGGATTCCGCGGGGCCTGTGAGGAGTGTGATAATCTGGCGAGAAATAAGATTCCTCCGAGGAGTTCGCTGTTCGATAAATCCATATTCTGGAGGATTCTGCCGGCTTAATATTGAATCCATCAAGCTTGAATTCTTCACAGGTTGCGGCAGCGAGAAGGCCCTCTTCTGCCTCTGCTGAAATCGAGTTCAGACCCTGGATATGAACGTCTTTTTCCAGCGGAAGTGTTGTTTTAATGAACAAATGAGTATTTTCTTCAAATTCATGCGTTGAAGAGAGAATTTTTTCCGAGAGTTCTTCGAGGTCGATCTGATCGCCTTTCATTTCTCCAATGAAATCGTTGTCTAACCAAATTGTAGCTTTGTCTTTGTGGTCAGAAATAAGCAGTTGCCAGTTTGATTTAAAAGAGACTTTTGAGCCTTTTCCAGAGAAGGTCGCAGAAATTTTTTCCTGTGCCAGTTTATCTGAGATAAAAATTGAAATCTCAGAGTTTTGCTTCATAATTTCATACAACCGAAAGTAACTGCAAACTGTTTTAGAAATGGATGTGGCTTGCGGAATCAGGAGCTTTTGATTAATAGTTCTTAGATACATGTGAAATGGCAACTTTGTTAATGGGCTGGGAAACTCTTTCAGAAATCGTTTTGTCATTCTTATGCGAAATAATCTGGCAAGAAATTTTATAAGCTCTGGAATGATAATCGGAAGCTGTCGCATATGTTCTTCAAAGCTTCCGAAGTCACTAATTATTCGTATGGAGCAGCAGGGGATATTGCTTTCTTTTGCAAGTCTGGCAATATGAGCGTCTTCCATTTCAAGGATTTCAGTTTCAGGAAACTTTGCAATGATTTCACTTTTTTGTTCTTTTGTGTCTATAAAAACATCAGATGAATAACCTCTGACAATGCGAGCGGTCACACCGTGGCAGGCCGAATAAAAAAGTTCTTCAATCAGACTTTCGTTGAAATTGTATCGATCTGTTGTTGTTGAGGTTTGTTGTGTAATTGCAAAATCACCGATTTTTAAAGAATCGGAAAGCGCCATTGCAGTTCCGACAACAAAAATCTCAGATGGCGCAGCCTGCATTATTGCTTGTGAGAGTGAACCCAGCAAAGCTTCAATTTTGTCGCCAAATGGCAACCTGAGAAGCCAGACTTTGCTTCCGTGAATTTCTCCCTGAAAGAGATCTGAAGGGGCTTGAGCTATTTTACAGTGAAATTTGCCATTGATTAATTTTTGCAGAGCACTAAACTCAACCGGGTCCAGGCAGAGCAAAAGTGGGAAAGATTTTGCTACGTCTATTTTAGTCATTTCAGTTTTTTCCAAACTTTGTAAAGCCCAGTATTTTTAGATTCTGATTTAACCGGTCAAAGATAGCTTTGTTTTCCGGTATGCTATCAGCTTCTACCAGATATTTCTGGATGCTTGTTTTAAGCTCTTCAGGCAGGTCATTTCTTATAACTATTGGGTCTGGTTTTATCTTTTCTGTCTTTGCAATAACTTTTACTGGAAGATCTTCTCTTAAGCTTCCGTCCGAATTTCTTAAAATAAAATCAGAAACTGCTCCGGCATCAACTTTCTTGTTAATAACGTCTTCCAGGCAACGGTCATGGGTTCCCGCAAAGCTAATTTTCTTAAAGAAAGTGCCGGGAAGAATGCCATTTTCCTTGAAAAGCAGGTTGGGGTATATAAATCCACTATTCGATTGTCGGTCAACGTAGGAAAAACTTTTGTCCTTGAGATCCTGAATTTTAATAATTGATGATTCGGAATGACAGATTATTGCCCCTTGATATGTGCTGCCCTCTAAAACCTTTGGCGAGCAGATTGCCGACATTTGATTATTCAAGTTCGTGCCTTCTCTTTGTGAAAACCAGCCTATTTCAATCTTTTTCTGGGCAATAACCTTTTCCAACTCAGAGTAATCGTTCAGAATCAGAATATTAATTTTTCTTCCAATTTTTGGCTCAAGATATTTCACTAAAGGTGATAGGCTTTCAATAAGCTTCTCGTCTTCTACAAAGGGGAAAACACCAAAATTCAAAGGGGCTTTTGAGGAAAAAATTATTTTGCCCGCTGTTTTTGTGTCGCTGCTACAGCCATTCATAACAAGTATTAGCACGCAAAAAATCAAAAAAGAAATTTTCTGCTTAAGGTTCTTTTTTAATAGAAATTGTTTCATTCATGATTTCCGTTTCTATCAGCTTTTGAAGCTAATTCATGCAGTTGTTTTTCAGTTAGCGAAAAAGATGTTTGAAACTCTTTCAAAAAGTTACCTTTATCCTTTTCTACTGATAAGATTTTAACAAAAATACCAGGGATTCCGGCAGGTAACGAAGATTCTAAATATTCTAGCCCTGTTGATATGTAGAATTGATCACCTTTAGAAAGCGCTTTAATTGCTTCGAGAACTTTTTCAGGGTTTTCAGAATCAATTGATAAAAAACTTATCAGAAGGTCTAATCTTTGATCTGTTTCAATATTTGCAATTGGTTTATTTTCTGGATTCAAATCACCGCATTTTTCCCTATAAAAGCCTAAAGCCTTTCCCTGTATGTATTTTAGGATTTCCCAATGGAGAATAAATCTGAATTCGCTTAAAGCCTTTTTTTGCCAAAGATTTTCAAGAAGTCTGGTTAAATTTTTATCACTTATCTGTATTCTCTGAATGGCTGAACTGATAGTCGCAAAAAACTTATCAGGCTCGATTGAATGATTTAATTCTTCTTCCAAAATAAAATGCAGCACTGTCTTAAAATATTCTCTGAAATCCTCGCAGTTGTTTTCTGTGAGTAGCTTGCAGAAGGTTGCTCTTGCCCCGGCATTTTCTAGTTTTAGTAACTCTTTGAGTAAGGAAATGGTTTCTCCGGAAATTCCAGAAAATTTTCCCTCTATTGAAGCTCTTTCAGATTTGCTTAGACTGTCCAGGATACTTGCAATATCGTTTTCCAGGCTCAGCTCAATTTTTTGTTTCTGGAGTTTGGCCAGATTCTTGATGCTGGAATTTGTGTCTGATTCAGAAAGTTTCTGAAGGCCATTGAGAATCTCCGGCGCAGGGAATTTTCCAGAAATTCTTATTCCGGCATTTGCGATTTGTTCATCTGCAGAATTGATTGCAGCTAAAACTTCTGGAATAAAAATTGGAAGCCCGGTTTTTTCAATGGCTGAAAGCGCGGCAATCGTAGATTCAGGGTTTTGTTTATTTTTTAGCAGGTTTTTTAAAGTTTGAAGTGATTTGAATATAAGATCTTCACAGATGGAAATCTGAAGAATTGATGTCAAAGCTGCAGCTTGAACCCTCGGAACTGGATCTTGCAAATGGTATTCAAGTAGTTCTTCTATATCTGAGCGATTTTTTGTTTCTCCAAGTCCTTCGAGAAAATTTGCCAGAACGCGGGGAAATGAAGCAAACTCTGAACACAGGCTTTGGATTTTTTCAATTGTTTCACCTTGAAAATTCTTAGCCAGAAGTCTTGCTGCAAGAGATTGAACCTTGGGTTCATTATGATCTTTTGTAAGAGGCAACAATAATTCGTTTCCATTTTCTGCAGAAAGGTGAGTTATTTGACTTATGGCCAGCAGCCTCTTTTCGCCACTAGATCTATCAATCAAATCTTTAAGCAAAGCCTGTTTAAGCTGTTGATCCTTATTTGCAAGAATTGCCTGAAAAAGATCACCCGAAGAGGCGTCATTTCTGGCAATAGTTCTTTCTAATTCCTGTTTATATCCCTTTTCCAGAGGGGTGCAAAGATAGAGCATAATCCCGAAAACTATTGCCAGAAGAACAAAGGCCGAGCTTGTGCCAAGATAGGATTGGAAAAGAATAAGGGAAACTCCGGATATCATTGCACCAAATGATGCTGTTAAACCATTTACTCCCAATAGTTTCATTCTTTGATCTGAAGGAAAAATACTATATAAAAGGGTGAAGGATGAATTATAAAAAGATTTTACCAGAAAGGTGAACAGGAATTGAGTGGCGATAATCCACCAGAAACCGGTTTTTAAAGTCGTCAAAATGCACATTGGGAGTATGATTGCCGGTAAGATCCTTGTTGAATTTATAATTCCAGCTTTTTTAAAAAAGTAGCCAGCGAAACCGAGTTGGGAAATCAAAACCAGCGAATCAGTAATCGAGCTATAAATTGCTATAAATCCTGCCAGTTCTTCAGGCGAAGGATAGTTTTGGGTGATAGCTCGTGAATACTGAAAGTCCATCCAATATTTTCCCAGCATGTTTAAGAAGGTTATCGCAATGATTAGTTTTCCAAGCGATGAGAACGAAAAAACAGATGGGGCAGGGGATTTTTCCTTTTCTATTTTGTCCGGTTCTTCAACAGCTGTATCTGGTCTGCTTGATTTTGGGTATGCCATGAGAATCAGGATTCCAATTGAGAAAACTGCAGTTCCTGCCATCGCCAAAGTTTTTAATGAAATGATATTCAAACTGAGTCTTATAAAAAAACCGCTTACAATAAAGCTAAGGCTACCAAAACCTGTTATGACTGGAAGATACCTTTTGGCTTCCTGAAGAGGAAATACGTCGTTAACGAAATGTGAGAAAAACTGGCTGAAAAATAGATCAAAAATCATTACCAGTAATAGATAAAAAACAGTTACAGCAGCCGATTCTGCTGAAAATAAAATGAATCTGCAAAACAGAAAGAATAAAAACACCCAGGTAAGGTATTTTAAATAATCTCTGGAAGCACCTTTTAGCTTGCTTATAGAAAAAAACTGCAGAGAAATATAAACAACATTCATGGCGGTATATACATAAGGAAGCTTATCTACGCCTGCTACAGTAAAAAAGGTTGTTTGAGAGGTTACAAAGAAGATGTTTATTGAGGCGCGCATCAAAAATTGGAAAATGCATAATCCCCAAATCCTGAAAGACAGGAAAGAGAAATCAAGTTTTTCTTTTACTGAGGCACTTTCAACCATTATTCCGCTTTGTCCTCTGATTTTGTTTTTTTCCACATTTCAGAGATGATAGCTTTGCGCTGGAGAGACTCGGCAAGACTGTTAGCCGCTTTTGCAGCTTTTCCCAGATCATCGTTATTTTCTAAAATGATGCGATGAGAGTAGATTCCCGACTCAAGTTTCTGCAGGCCCTGTATCAATTTCTGAATTGGAGATGAAATAAGCCTGGTTAGGAAAAAACTGGCAAAAGCAGCAAGAATTATAGTGAATAAAAGAATGGAGATGAAATTTTCTCTAATCTCATCTATCAGCCTGAAAGCGCTTTTGGAAGCCTGTCCTACGGCAACAAAGCTATCGAGAAATCTATTGTAGGAAAAAGAAAGCAAATCGGATTCATTCCCATTGGCAACTTTTATGGTTTTAAAGTTTATTTCTGGATCAACTCCAAGTTGATCTCTATCAATGTCAAATTTTATTGCTCTAAGCGAAAGTCTGTCTCCTTTTCGAGCAATAATTTCTCCCTGTTGGTTGAATATGCAGGCGTAGGTTTGTTCATCTTCTGATGAAGAATCCAATAAAGACTGGATTTGAGAGCCAGACAAAATGGCCGTTGCAAGACAAATGCCAGCAAACTCTGAGGGTTGCGAAAAGTGTCTAATTGGAATAATGAATAGGTGATTTACTCCAGAATTCAAAAAGCTAAAGGAATTTTTCTCTCCGGTTGCAAATGATTGTCGGATTTTTTCAAATGCAGGAGCTAAACCGCGAAATTGCTTTATTTCAAGACTTGAGACCGGCTTTCCTAAAAGTCTTGCAAGCGTTTGCCCAGTGTGACGCCCTGCAGCTCCCATTAGCTGGAAATTTTTATCAAAAACTAGAATTTCTCTAAAAAATGTGTTGTTTACCAGGAAATTTAGGCCAGGAGCTTCTATTTCATTTTGAGCAAAGCTTTGTAGCTCAGGCAATCTGGAAAAAGCCTTTAGATGATCCAGTTGAGAGTTTAAATATACGTTGAGTCCATTTTCTATGATTTTTAACTCGGACTGATGATTTTTGACAACCAGCTTATCAATGGCTTTCGAGGAGAGATTCAACGTTATCAGGCCCAGCGTTAAAATCGGGAGTATTGCAGAAGCGAAAATGAAAATGCCAAGCTTTATGTGAAATGGCATTGGGGCAGGATGGGAAGGGGCGTTTTCCGGCGGCATTTGCTTCTCCGTTTCATTGGATAGAAAGAAATTTTGCAGAATCAAAATAGCTCTGACTATTGTGGATTCTTATTGCATTATAATAAGTGATAGAGCAAAATATCGCCAGAGTAAAACGGGGAAAATCCCTTTGCGCTACTAGTTAAATGACTTCAACTGGAACAGATAAGCTGAAGGTTGTTCCAGAGTCCGGGGTAGACTCGAAGATTATTTTGGCACAGAGCGCGTCTTCTGACAGAAGTTTCATTGAATAGGTTCCGACTCCATGTCCTTCACCTTTTGCAGAAACAATATTACGCTGAAAAATCCTTGGCTGAATATTTTCAGGAATTACCTTTTCATTCCAGACCTTAAAAATTATGTGATTGCATTGGTCTATTTCAAACCAGAATCTAACCTGTTGATTTGCTTTGGAAGCTTCGCATGCATTTATTAGCATATTCTGTAAAACTCTAACTAAAATTACAGGTTCGGTGTAAATATTAATTGGGGGATATGATTCCGGTATGGCAATAATTATATCCTTGCTGGATGGATGGGCGAGGATAGCATTAATGGCGTCGTTAAAAAGATCCTCAAGAGAAACGGCCTGAAATCTCTGGGAAAGGTTTTCCATCTTTTCTGTTAAAAGAAAACGCTGAATTTCAACTTCTTTAGCTAGCTTGTGAGCGGCATTGTTTATTGACTGTATCAGCTCAAGATTCTGGGCAAATTTACTTTCAATTGCCAGTTCGCTCAAGCCAAGAATAGATGTTAATGAATTATTTAAATCGTGAAAAAAGGTTTTTTCAATGCTCGCCAATCTTGCTTGTCTGGTGTGATCCTGAATGAAAAAAAGAAGCATGGGTTCTTCTGAAAGATTAAATGGCGCTGCTTTTACACGAAAAACCATATTTTTCATTTCGCCATTGGAGCATATGCTGATGGCGCAGTCTTTTTCTGTGGTTTTCTGCGAGGTTATTGATGCCAGCATAGCAATTGCAGCTCCGCAAGAGGAGCACACCTTGGATGTGCCGCATCCGGATGGTGATTTTCTGGAATTAATGCACCCAGCCGCCTCTCCAAATCGCATTCCAAGAATTGACTGTGCATCTTCGGCACCGATATTTTTAAGCAATGTAGTATTTACTGCAATTAGTTGACGATGCTGGTTTAATACCGCAAGCATTCCATCGCTTAAAGACATTAAAGCGTCAACAATTGAGCTGTTAGCGGCTTCTCTAATTTGTTTTTCCAGCTCAAAAGAAGTGGCGCGCTGCGCGTGTGCAAATGCGGTGCTCATAGAGCTCTCCTCTCAGATCGGTACAACTTTTCTTTCAGTATATCTAATCAGAAAAGTTTAATCAATACAATTAATGCGGCCTGGAACAAAAATTCAGCTTGGCTTTTTCTCGTGCAAGACTATTTCAAGCAACACAAATTTAAAGCAGTTATCTGTCATTTCTTTGCAGACAAAACTGTCCAATTTTACTTGCCCACTACAGTTGAATCGAAAGAGCTTTTTTTAAGACTCTTTGGTGCCATGCTGGCTCAATAATAAAGATCTTGGAAGGGCATTTTTGCTGCTAAAAATGCCGCTCTAAGGACAAAAAGCAGATATTATTAGACTATTTTACTTTATCTGTAGGACTTTCCGCTGGTCCGACCTGGAGTGTGCTGGACCTGGGGTGTGCTGGACTGTGGTTACATGCAGGCTTATAGACCATAAGCCTCATCATGAGGGCCAAACAAAACAAATTTCAACGTGTTATCTGGAATTTCTTTACAGTCAAAACAGTTTACGATTACATCATCATTCTTTTTCCGGCAAGCTTCGCAAAACAGGTAAATGATAATGAAATTTTTCTTTACCGGACAGGAATAAAATCCTTGAAAATTGCCTTTAAGAGGCTCCCCAATGGTCAGGGGGCTTTCTATTATCATATCAACCTTTTTCTTTACAAGCTTTTTTATTGATGAATGTTTATTTAAAGCTTTAACAAAGGCAGATTCAAATTTTACATTCATTGGTCTCCAAAGACCTCGTCATAAGAATGCCAGCTTGCTTTACCGTCTCTAAGTCTAGCCTGAGCATCTATCATTGCTTTCTGGAATGCAGGATGTGAAAGAATCTGTTCTGTCCTTTCACCTTCAGCACGGCGTTTAAGTGCCAAAAGGTATTGAGTTATCATATCTGCGACAGAAGTGCGGTTTTCCGCAGCAAAAAGTCTTATAAAGTCGGCCAAGTCTTGATCTAGACTAATGTTTATTCTTGTTTTTGTCATAATGAATCTCCTGTTCCTATTATACGCATATCAGGAAACACCTGCAACTTTTTCAAAGCCAGACCGAAGCCGCCCCGAGGGTTTAACCGGAAGTGCCGCGACACCGGGGCCGCCGGGCTCCCGGCGTGGGGTGGGGTTTGGTATCTGCTCAATAAAATCTTAGAGCGATGATTTTAGCTTTAAAATTACCACTCTAAGAGAAAAAACCGTCTGCTTTTAGGGCTGTTTTTCTTTTCTAATCACCGTTTTCACAGGTCCGACCCCTTCAGCCTGATTTATTCGTCCCATCAGGCATTATGGAAAAGAACTTTTTTAGCAATAAAAGGGGAATTCCCAAAACATCCGAAATATACTTAATACTTCGTAAATCTATTGGCACCGCTTTTACCACTGTAATACAAGAAGATTTAATACTTGCTTGCTTCCTAAAAGCATCTTGAGCAACCCTTAAATCTTCGTTGGGAAAATAAAAAAAGCAGTTTTTTCCAAGAGATGGCACAGCCACCAAAGAAAGAGAAAACAGTCGTCCTAAGTCATAGCTTGAAGTAGAAACCATATTACAGTAAATATTTGTAATATAAGGTAGGCAGTTTTTTCCAAAGCATTCGTTGATAACATGATTTTCAAAAAAATCCCAATAAGTTCTACCTCCTTGAGCTTTGAGTCCTGAAACATATTCTCCAATTCTTTCAAGCTCTGATTTATTATTTGAAAAGTAGTGACATAGGATTATAGGAGTCGCAGAATGCCCTAAGTTTTTCAACTTAAAATCTGCGTTTTGAACTGTTTTGTTTGGATTATTGATTATTTCTACTTTTTTCGAATCTAATTCAACCCCTATGGAGAAAAGCAATAGTGAAAAAAAAGTAAACAGCTTGATTGAATAAAGAACCAAATTTATCAAATTCATTTCCCTCGTCTAGCTATTTCCAGTAGTTTTTAATAGCAAGAAGCTATTTTGGGGGTTGATAAAAACTATTTAGGGTAAAATTAACTTGCCATCCAATCGAGTCTACAGCAATTGGCGGATGCATTGCAGTTTCCCCAAGACTGTTCAGTTTCCATCTATCACCAATCTTTTTGACCTCCTCCACATCTACAACAGTTGTCACAAACTTATAATTAAACTTGTAAGGTAATAGAGGCTTGCGTTCTTCTTCTTTGCCTGGTTCAGGATAAAATACGCCCGGAGAATCACTCCAAGTAATACCAGGGGAAATATCGTTTAATACAGGATTTTTACCATAATAGGGTATGTTGGTTTTATGATCGCCCTTGTCAATTTCCCATTTTCCTTTTGTATCTAAGAATTTAACACTGTATCCCGGCTGACCTGGAACCCCCATCGTATCCATTATAGGACCATAAGAGTTGGTTGCAGAGCCATTAACCCATTGAATTACACCATATCTTTTTTCTGCTGGCGGACAGTCATCTGTGGATGGCGGCGTTGGCTCACCTTTCCATTGCCAATCAAAGGTTACTTTTTGGCCTGCTTTAAACCTTCCGTTCTCCATTTGCATTTTTTGAAGAGGACTCATTGTTACTTTTATTACCAAACCAAATGGATCAGTGTAAATCAACGGATTGTTTGCAACATAACCATAAAGATTATTACCGCCATTAAAACCTATCGGGTCTTTTGAGATAAATCTGCCTAATGCCGGTGAGTAGTAACGGTTACGGTTGAAATACTGATTCGTGATTTCTGAGTAACGTCTCCCGGTATAGAGATATGGGGTTAGTTTTTTGGCGAAGGATTTGCCGAAGGCCCAGCCATTGTGGTTGGCGTGGCCGAAGCCCCAGGTGGTGCCGAATCTGTTGAGGTAGCTTTCGAATTCGTTTTCTTCGCAAGGAGATTTCTTGCAATCTTTGTCATTCCAGCGGAATTCACCCCAGGCATCGTAACCGATTCTGGCGATTGCTTTGCCGTCTTTGCTGGTGAGAGCAATTGTTGAGCCGAGACCGTCTTTGAGCATGGCCAGAGACAGGCGATTGTATCTGGTATAGGCGATGTCATCGGAACCAGGTCCACCGATGAATTCTCTGAATATCTTGAGTTGCGGTTTTGCTGGTTTGCATCTACCACGGAATTTGAATCTTGGTTCAGTTCCCAGGTATTCGTGTGATTCGTCAGCGCCATCATAGATTGAAACATAGGTTAGCTCTTCGGATTTTGGATTGCAGCCAAATCTCTTTTTAGAATCTGACTGGATCTTTCCGGTTTTGCGAGTAATTCTGCGCCAATCCTGCGGCAGATATGTGTATTCTTCATAAGCAACAGATTCTTTGCTGTGTTTCAGATGACCATAGCCATGACCTTTTCTGTTCTTGTCATGCTTGCAATCGCCAAGAGTCTTTTCAACTCTCACGAGTCTGTTGTCAGAATTCCATATGTATGAAGCTTCTGAGTCAGAAAGCATGTTGCCATCAGCATCATTCAAAAGAAAGTCGGGGAAAAAACCTTTGCATAGAATTTCCGCCATTTCCTTGGGTTCTGTTGTTTCCGTCATTTCCGCTCACTTTTGCTTTGTCTTTTTATAGTTAGTTAATATTATAAAACAAACACCCATTAAAAAAAAGAAGCGATATTAACTGCTTATTCTATTGTCGGAACCCAGCAAAACCAGTGAATTTTCCTAAATATACGATTTTTTCCGCATTCTGTGGTTTCCTCAGGTTGAATCGAAAGAGCTTTTTTTAAGGCTCTTTGACGTCATGCTGGCTCAATATTAAAAATCTTAGAGCGGCATTTTTACTGCTGAAAATGCCGCTCTAAGGACAAAAAACAGATATTTTTAGACTATTTTACTTTATCTGTAAGACTTTCCGCTGGTCCGACCCGGAATTCTTGAAGTTGATACTCGGACGCGAGTTTGCCGGAAAAAACGTGCTGATGCTAATGTCGTTTTCTCTGGCGTAATCGATGGCCTTTAGTGCGGTTTCAGCGGATATTGGCGGGTTGTTCAGATGCAACTTTTCAGCGTGGAAAGCTAAAAGCCCTGATGCAGTTATTAGAAACATTATCAGAAGGGCTAAAAGCCTTGTTCTTGGTTGTTTTAAGTTGCCTCTCATAAGCATTTTTACCTTTGTTTATTCTTTGTTAAAGCCATTGTAGCATAGCTTTGTTTTATTGGAAATTAGCTGCAGTCTTATGTCATTTACTGTCATCTTGAATAATCTATAGGCAACTTTTAATCATAAAAGCTTCTATTAATCGGTTGCAGCGTCTTGGTATTGAAGATGAAGGGAGGGGCAGCGGGTATTATTTGTCAACCCTTTTAACATTGTAAACCCTTTATTAAAGACCAACTAAGGGGCGGTTTGCATAATGCGTATTATGTAAAGGCATGGGATTCCCAGTGCCCGAGGTTTGGCGAAGAGTGACCGCAAACAAGGTCTTATATTGGGCCATTACCTGACTAGCACCGGCGCGATCTGTGCTCTTAGGTGCGGTTGCAAGGGAGCAGCCAGACCGAAGCCGCCCGAGGTTAATAACGGAAGTGCCGCGACACCGGGCCGCCGGGCTCCCGGCGGGGGTTGGGGATTTGGGAATTGCCTGATACAAACTAAGAGCGGTGATTTCAGTTTTAAAATCACCGCTCTAAGAGTTAAAACCGCCTGTTGTTAGAACTGTTTTCTTTTGTTAACGATCGTTCTTCGCGTGCCGGCAATTTATTCAAAGATGTCAGGAGGGACGTCTTTATCTAAATTAGAAACATAAAAGCCTTGCCCGGAAAACCCTAATTCAATAAGTCGATTCTCAGTTTCTCCAGAAAGCTTCTGACAACAGAAAAGGTTTTCTCGGAATTTTTCTTCTGTTATCTGACCTGAAAATGCCAGAAAAACACATAAAATATCATTGCCAGCCTGGTAGTTTTCAATTAATTTTCCCTCTGGAAATATGTATAAACAAAATATTTCACCGCTAAGACCTATTTCCGTGAGTGGAACAGTACCAGAAATCAAGCCTACTTTCTTTACATTTCCGACTTTAAGCCACTTTGGTTTATTCAGAATTTCCCCAATTTGTCGCAGAGTCATACCTATTCGTATATGCCTTCTAAATAGACAATAGGCACATCTTCTTCTAAAAAAATCAGAAAAATTCGCATTGTTAACTTTTGCCAACCAGTAATTTGAGCTTTCTTCTGGCATTACAACTGTAGAAGACGCATTAACAGTTAATTCCATACCAAACAATGTATTGGGCAAAAGAAAAGCAAGTATGCAAAGCAGTTTAAACATAGAATTCATAGTTGCTTACCAACAATTATTCAATTTTTGTCCAGTTTTCTGATGGGCACCAATAATTCCAATGATAAGTAGCACGTCTTTTAACTGGATTAGACCCGCCGATTAAACCAGGATCAGTTCTTGTAGCAGGGCGAGAGAACGAAGGTGATTGTCGAGTTACAGAGAAGCTGCTTGGCAACTCCTGCTCATCATAGTATTTTGCAATTCCTTCAATGGTGACCGTACCTTTTGACTTTCCAAAATCCGGCAATCTCCAAATATCCCTTAATCTGTCAGCATACGGGACTTCTGAATTGACAAGGCCTGGAGAAACAACCCAAGCTTCCCAGAAATAGAAAGGCTCTTTAACGTGGTTAAAGTAAAAGTCTTCAATAAGATCTTCTTTTGCAATATCATCTTCATCTAGAATTTCAACATCCGGATACGATATTTCTTGTATAATAAGGCCTTTTCGAGGCACTAAATCAAGTAGCCATTGGATATACCAAACAAATTTTGAAGTATCTTTTTTCGGATCCAGAGTCGTTCGATAAGATAGCGTTGGCGACGGGAATGGCACCGAATAACGACCAAACGGATCAGTAAACAACATCGGATTGTTATCAGCATATCTGTAAAGGTTCATTCCTCCGTTGAAGCCTATGGGGTCTTTTGAGGTGAATCTACCGAGTGCTGGTGAATAGTAACGGTTACGGTTGAAATACTGATTGGTGAAGCTAGAGTAACGTCTTCCAGTATACAGATATGGAGTCAGCTTGCTTCCGAAGTGTTTTCCGAAAGCCCAGCCATTATGGTTGCCACGTCCGAAGCCCCAGGTATTTTCAAGACGATCAAGGTAATTGTCGAAATCTTCGTCTTTGCATGGCGCATGATTGTCTCTTCCATCCCAGCGGAATTCACCCCAGGCATCGTAACCGATTCTGGCGATTGCTTTGCCGTCTTTGCTGGTGAGAGCAATTGTTGAGCCGAGACCGTCTTTGAGCATGGCCAGAGACAGGTGATTGTATCTGGTATATGCGATGTCGTCAGAACCAGGCCCACCAATGAATTCTCTGAATATCTTGAGTTGTGGCTTAGCTGGTTTGCATCTACCACGGAATTTGAATTTTGGTTCAGTTACCAGGTATTCGTGTGATTCGTCAGCGCCATCATAGATTGAAACATAGGTTAGCTCTTCGGATTTTGGATTGCAGCCAAATCTCTTTTTAGAATCTGACTGGATCTTTCCGGTTTTGCGAGTAATTCTGCGCCAATCTTGCGGCAGATATGTATATTCTTCATAAGCAACAGATTCTTTGCTGTGTTTCAGATGACCATAGCCATGGCCTTTTCTGTTCTTGTCATGCTTGCAATCGTCAATAGTCTTTTCAACTCTCACGAGTCTGTTGTCAGAATTCCAGATGTATGAAGCTTCTGAGTCAGAAAGCATGTTGCCATCAGCATCATTCAAAAGAAAGTCGGGGAAAAATCCTTTGCATAGAATTTCCACCATTCCCTTGGGTTCTGTTGTTTCCGTCATTTCCGCTCACTTTTGCTTTGTCTTTTTATAGTTAGTTAATATTATAAAACAAACATCCATAAAAAAAAAGAAGCGATATTAACTGCTTATTCTATTGTCGGAACCCAGCAAAATCAGTGAATTTTCCTAAATATACGATTTTTTCCGCATTCTGTGGTTTCCTCAGGTTGAATCGAAAGAGCTTTTTTTAAGACTCTTTGACGTCATGCTGGCTCAATATTAAAAATCTTAGAGCGGCATTTTTACTGCTGAAAATGCCGCTCTAAGGACAAAAAACAGATATTTTTAGACTATTTTGCTTTATCTGTAAGACTTTCCGCTGGTCCGACCCGGAATTCCGTAATTCAAAAGCTTCTCAGCTTGATATTGCTGGTGACCAATTCATGCCGCAGAAAAAGAGGCTAAATTAAAAATCAGGCGTTCAGTAAAGCCTGGCAGATTGCTTCCGGGTTGGTCTGGGCTATTTTCAGTAGAACCATTGCCGGGCCTTCTGGCCTTCTGCGGCCCTGTTCCCAGTTTCTGAGAGTGGCAACGCTTATGCCGATCATCAGCGCGAATTCCTGCTGAGTTTTGTGCAGCTTCTCTCTAATCTGCTTTACATCGAGCGGAGTTATTTCAAGGACTCTGCTCGGTTTCATCTCACCGCGCCGAATCTTTCCGGCCTGTTTAATGCTGGTTACCAGATTGTTGAAGTCACTGTCTTTCATTTGAATTCCTCCTCTGCCGCTTTCCGACCAACGCAGTTTCCGTAAGCCACCGCTGCCCTTGATAATATCTCCGGCAACCGGACAACGTACCAATGCCTGCTGCATTTCCTTGTATTCATCATCTGGCATTAATTTGACTATAACGGCGGTAAAAACAGAAGTTTCTATTATTTCCATAATTCTATTATACGCCATTGGCGCATTGACTGGATGACCAGGAAACAGTTATTAAGCTGATAGATGCAATGATAGTTAAAAATAGAGTAGAGGGAGCTTTGAAGATTGCTTAGCTGATCAGAAGCAGCTAAAAGAATAAATTGGTTATAAGCTGATAAGCCGGAACGGGTTAACTGCTTGTAATCAATGACATAGCCCCACAGGGAAATCCCGTGGGGCTATGTGTTAAGGCGTTATTATTTATTGTCCATTAAAAAAAAGGACTTTTGTCGTTTTGTTTGAAAAAACAATTATATAAATTGTCTCATCTAGCTTCGTGTTGTTAGTGTAATGAAAAGCCCAAGAATAATCTGAAGAATGATTTACAACTTTAGTCTCAGAGTAGCTTTTGGGATCAATATTTTCATTATTACAATAGTTTAAAAAAGTGGCCTTGGAGATTCTCTTTGCTTCTTTTTTCGGTAGAGCTTTTTTTACACATCCTCCTAGAACAATTGCTGAAAAAAGCAAAAAACATAGAACATCAAGAAGCTTTTGCTTTCCGGTCTTGCTTTTCACTTATAGTCCCCAAACTTCCTTCCAATAAATCGTAACTTTGCCATGTTTTTCCACTTTTGTTGCAGGCAAGCTTCCGCTACCAACTTTCTTTTGAGAACCATAAAATCTAATTTTGTAACTAATTCCATGAAGAAAAAGTCTTCCAATTCCTGCCAAAGTTTCGCCAACCAATCCTCTATCTCCTCTTTCAAAACCATAATCATCTTCAGAACCTATTAATTTACCATTAAATGACCAAGTAGAATCTTTATTGATTTTAAGTTTTCCCTTCAATCTTACCCCAATTGTTCCTAATAAAAGAATTTGGTTGAGTTTTGCTGAAAAATGCTCTAATTCATTAATCTCTATTTCTGTATCTTCACATCTTTTTCTATTTATTTCTTTCCATATGCTTGGAAACTGGGTTAGATGGATATGATAAGTTCTCACATTTTTAAAGTTGATATTGATTGGCTCACCTGGTTTTCCATCTACTCCCCAATAGTTCTCCATTCCGTCTCTTGCAGAGAATAATCCCCATGGAACAGTATAAATTAATGGGTTATTGTCGGCATACCTGTAAAGATTGATGTCTCCATAAAAACCTATCGGGTCTTTTAAGATGAATCTTCCTAGTGCAGGAGAATAATACCTATTACGGTTGAAATACTGGTTCGTGATCTCAGAGTATCTTCTGCCGGTATAGAGGTATGGGGTTAGTTTTTTGGCGAAGGATTTTCCGAAGGCCCAGCCGTTGTGGTTGGCGTGGCCGAAGCTCCAAGTGCTGCCAAATCTTTTTAAGTAGCTTTCGAATTGGTTTTCTTTGCAAGGAGATTTTTTGCAATTTTTGTCGTTCCAGCGGAATTCGCCCCAGGCATCGTAACCGATTCTGGCGATTGCTTTGCCGTCTTTGCTGGTGAGAGCGATTGTTGAGCCGAGACCATCTTTTAGCATGCCCAGAGACAGGCGGTTGTATCTTGTATATGCGATATCGTCGGAGCCAGGTCCACCGATAAATTCTCTGAAGATGGTCAGTTGCGGTTTTGCTGGTTTGCATCTACCACGGAATTTGAATCTTGGTTCAGTTCCCAGGTATTCGTGTGATTCGTCAGCGCCATTCAAAAGAAAGTCAGGAGAAAATTCTTTGGGTAAAATTTCCGATATTTCTTTTACTCTAGTTGTTCCCGTCATTTCCACTCACTTTTTCTCTATCTTTTTTATAGTTAGTTAATAAACATTGTAAAACAAACAACCATAAAAAAAAAGAAGCGATATTTGCTGGTTCTACGTGTAAAGGCTACTTTCTGTGTCGAGTCATAGTATTCAGAGCCCACTGAATTAAAAATGGGTGAAAATAGCTTGTTTTTAGTGGTTTTATGGAAAATAGCAAATGGAAGATGTTTTGAGGCCAATCAGTTGTTTTTTAGCTCATTGAAACGGGAAATTACCAGGGGGATTTTGGGAAAAGAGACTCAGCCGGCTCAAAATGGTATTGAGTCGGCTGAGATTATGTTGTATGGGCTTTGGGGGAGTTTGGGGGTAGAATTGGCAAAGCGAAGGCTGGCGCGGGCTGTGCTCTTAGGTGCGGTTGCAAGGGAGCAGCCAGACCGAAGCCGCTCCGAGGTTTTAACCGGAATGTGCAGCGACACCGGGGCCGCTGCCATAAATCCAAATGCTAATCAACTCTAACTCCCAAAGGTTTCATTTGTAGAATTTGAGAAACCTTCTTGGCCGATTTTGGGAAACCTGATTTAAAGCCATTCCATTCATTGCCAATAGCGCCAACTCTCAAACAGATAGCCACGCTCTTTAAAGTTGAAGCTGTTTTTAGTCTTTTAAAAAAACTCTGATTGTCAAAGTTCTCAGGTAAAGAATCCAATTTTTTTAGCAAATTTAATAACTCATCACCTTTTGAATTTTGCTTGATTAGCAAAGTATAAAGAACTAGTTGAACTGCACTGTTCGACTTGTAACATTGAACTTTAGATTCTATGGCTCTTATGTATGCTTTGCGAACCTTGCAGCTGTCTATAAAATTAATCTTTAACAATTGCTCACATGATGCCCAAAACAAATTGCAATTTTCTCTGTCAAGATAAGAAATCAAAATTTGTAAAATTTGTGGCAAGCGTTCTTTATTGTAATGATAAAGCGCCGGCAAAATTAGAATGCCAAATAAAGCTTTTAACGGCCCATCTTTGCTTTTAGAAATACTTAACACCTTCATTTCAAGAATCGCATTCCTGGCTGAAGCATTTAAGTTTTCTCGACAATAGACATGAGATATCGAAAATATATTCTCCGTTATAGCTTTGTCTGTTTTTAATTCCTTTGTTTGCTGAAAAAACCAGGCGTAAGGATCTCTTTGTGAATATAGTGGTATTTCTACTAAAAGAAGCAGTAAAAATAGAACTTTTCCCAGCAATTTCATCTTAGAAAGCCTTGCCCTCTCTCCTTAAAAACTCTCCACATATCTGACCATTTGGGATGGGAATTATTTATAGGTTTCCCATAGCAATTCCAAATTTTTTTAACCTTTCCTGTGTCATATGCGTATGTAGCTGAGTCTCCACCCCAGTGTGAATTGTCGTATATCTCCCCAAGAAATTTATCACTGTAAAATCGTTTTGGTTCAGCATGAACCCATGACGATCCGAGTAGAGTTCTAAACATGTTAGCTTCTAAGGTCTTGCCAAAGTCGTGATTTGCCGTTGTGTACCCACCTAAATATTCTTCAGCTAACTCGTGAATAAGTACAGAAGTGAGCATTATTGGATCGGAATAATACCTAGAGCTCATTTCCAGGGTGTTATTAGAGGTGGATGTGTCACCAGTTACCCACTTAAAAACCATCATTCGAGTTGAATTGGGATCTGTTCTCATACCACGAAAAGAAGCTTGTAGCAAATCTCTCAATTGAAGCCCTAATTGTCCGCTATTCCCAATACCTCCATAAATAGCAGAAAGAATCATACCACCACTAAAATTTCTTTCAACTAACTTATGATGGAATTCAATCCAAGAGATTCTTTCAGTTGGTAAATAACTTGGTAGTCGATTGGAAAAATCGATCGAAAATGCACCAGATGGGTCGTAATATTTTAAAGGATTGTTATCAGCATATCTGTAGAGGTTATTCCCCCCGTTGAAGCCTATGGGGTCTTTTGAGGTGAATCTACCGAGTGCTGGTGAGTAATAACGATTACGGTTGAAATACTGATTCACAATTTCTGAGTAACGTCTTCCGGTGTAGAGGTATGGGGTTAGTTTTTTGGCGAAGGATTTGCCGAAGGCCCAGCCGTTGTGGTTGGCGTGGCCGAAGCCCCAGGTGGTGCCAAATCTGTTGAGGTAGCTTTCGAATTCGTTTTCTTTGCAAGGAGATTTTTTGCAATTTTTGTCGTTCCAGCGGAATTCGCCCCAGGCATCGTAACCGATTCTGGCGATTGCTTTGCCGTCTTTGCTGGTGAGAGCGATTGTTGAGCCGAGACCATCTTTGAGCATGGCCAGAGACAGGTGATTGTATCTGGTATAGGCGATGTCGTCGGAACCAGGTCCACCGATGAATTCTCTGAATATCTTGAGTTGTGGCTTTGCTGGTTTGCATCTACCACGGAATTTGAATTTAGGGTCAGTTACCAGATATTCGTGTGATTCGTCAGCGCCATTCAAAAGAAAGTCAGGAAATAAATCTTTGGGTAAAATTTCCGACATTCCATTTTTTCTAGTTGTTCCCGTCATTTCCGCTCACTTTTTCTTTATCTTTTTTATAGTTAGCTAATAAACATTGTAAAACAAACATCCATAAAAAAAAAGAAGCGATATTTGCTGGTTCTACGCGTAAAGGCTACTTTCTGTGTCGAGTCATAGTATTCAGAGTCCACTGAATAAAATTGGGTGAAAATGACCTGCTTTTAGTCCCAACTCTATTTGTCGATAAGGCTTTTCATTTGGCCGACCCCTGAATCTTTGGGCTACTGGGGCCGCAATAAAGTTCCTGAGCTAAAATCGAACATTCTGCTTCTCAAATAAGCAATTTCCCAATCAACTTAGCATGAATGAAAAAACCAAATCCGATCTCAAAAAAGCTTACTAGGGGGAGTAACAAGAACCATATTCCGTCTTTCTTGCAAAACAACCTTGTTGAAAGCATTCCCAGGTTGAAGATGAATAGAAGCCACCAAATCCAAAAATGGGAATACAAAAAAAGTACCAGTTGAACTGCCAGGTCAGTCCAATAATCAGGTGTAAGAGAAAAATTTCCATACTTTACGATTATCAATTTATTCCAACCCGAGGAGCAAGAAGCGAAGGCGAAACCAAGGGGCAAATTCCAACAAACAAAAATCAAGAATTGTTTAAAAACGCTTTCTATTCTCAGGACAATGGCAGCAAATTTATACAGAAGAGGTAAACTTTTCATAGCTTAGAAATCAGCTTCGGGTAAAGAAATAGGATACCTCTGGCATTCTAGGCGGAACATTTGAGATAATTTATTGATTTCAATATTCGTCCGACCCATCTCAATGATCATGTCCATTCTATAAGCCTGTTTAGGCCTTTCCTCCGTCGAAAAAACGAAGATTCGTGCCAGGCCTCCAGCAAAGCTGAGAAAGCTATCATAAGCATTGAAAAAACGATCGGTCTCAAATTGCTCTATAACCTTCCTCCCAATTGGAGAATACATGCTTAACTCCACCTTGTTTCTATAACCGGCAGCATTCGACATTGTCTAGAATCCAAAATCCTTATACGTCATTCCCGGTTTCCATAATAAAAACATTTCCTCTTGTGATTCCTGCAAATAAGTAATTTGTGGAAATATGTTTTGTTTCAACAGTATAGCAGATATTATCAGCTACTTACCAACAGCTATTATGAAATTGTAATGGTGGTCACCGCGAAGCTCATTAGTGATTGAAATGGCAAAAAAACACTAAAGAAAAAAGGATTAGCATCCATCTTTTCACTCAGTCTTGCAATTAACACCCCATTGTTTGTTAGTATAATCTGCAACTTTTTTTGATAGAATGCTAAAATTCAATTATTAAAACTATCGGAGTAGAAATGCTAACTGGAGAAAGATCAGAAGGAACACTGATAGAGCATCTCGAAGATTTGAGATGGGTAATCATAAGAAGTTTGATTGCTATTGCAGTTCTTTTTCCTCTGGGGTTCTATTTTTCTGATCAGATAATGAATTGGCTTATTTCATCTTTTTGTCCGTCCGGGTTCAAACTCCGATTTTTTTCTCCTATTGAGCCGTTAATGGTGAAGTTCAAGCTTTCGTTTTATGTATCCATTCTTCTTGGTATTCCTTACCTTTCAAAACAAATTTGGGGATTTATTGCTCCTGGTCTATATCTGAATGAGAGAAAGCTCGCCAGGAATTTTGGGATATTCAGTTGGTTTCTATTTGTTTCTGGAGCTGTTTTTGCTCTGTATATAATCCTGCCGCTGATAATCCAGTTTTCTCTTGGATTTCAATCAATCTATCTTGAAGCGGCTATAGGGATAGCTCAATTTGTTAGTCTGACCGGCTGGCTTATCCTTGGTTTTGGCGTAATGTTTCAGTTCCCGATTTTGGTATTCATAGTTGTAAGATCAGGGCTTGTTTCACTTGAAAGATTGAAAGCATTAAGATCTGTTGTTTTCGTGCTGATATTATTTATTTCAGCTCTTTTAACTCCTCCTGATTTTGTAAGCCAACTTTTAATGGGAGTGCCAACATATTTGTTGTTTGAACTTGGCTTAATTCTTTCCTCAATTTTTGGAGCTGGAAAAACATTGAATAGTATTGAGAATGAAGCAAACATAGAAGAAATTATTGATGCAAAACAAATTGAAACGGATGATACAGAAACCAAAAAAAACTGATTCTCAGACAAAATTCTCTTATTGAGCGCAAATTTTGTGATTTTATTTGACTTTAATGCGTTTATTATTAACATTTCTTTACAAATATTAATGCGCGGTGGCTGATAATGATTCTTTATTACGCTATGGGTGGCGGCCTGGGGCATCTTACAAGGTTCAGAGCTGTATGCAAAACCCTTGGTTTTGATGAAAAAATCTGTTTGGTTACATCATCTCCAAATTGCAAGAATAATGATATTATTCCTTCTGAAGTTCAAACCATTATCCCCCCTTTTTATGCAGCCAACAGTCGCGAAGATATGGGAGGGTGGCTATCTGAAGTTATAGCTCAAATTAAGCCTTCGAAAATATTCCTGGACGCTTTTCCAGCGGGCATTCTTGGAGAATTTTGCCATACGCAGATTGCTGATGATATTGAATTTTTCAATCTGGCAAGAATTCTGAAGTGGGATGTTTATAAATCACGGTTAGGCAAAATTGATTACAGGTTCAAAAAAGTTTTTGTTCTTGAAGAACTCTCGGAAGACCACCGATTATTTCTTAGCCAGAATTCAGACGAGGTTGAAGAAATCAAGTTGTTACTCCCTGAAAAAAAGGATTTGAATGTGGACATTCCGGATGGGGCATGGATTATTGTTCATGCTGGTGCCCACGAAGAGACTTTGACCTTGGTTCAATATGCTCAATTGGAGGCTGAAAAAGCAGGGGTTAAACCAGTTTTTGTCTTGATAACTCCAGAAAAACCTCCGAAGCTTGCAAATGAAAAAATCATTCATTTGGACGTTTATCCTGCATATTCCCTTTTTGAAAAGGCTGGAAAGGTTATTTCAGGTGCAGGGTTTAACATGGTTGATCAGATGAGAAACATGCGTGATAAGCATATTGTTTTGCCATTTGATAGAGTTTTTGATGACCAACACCTACGTGCCAAAAGATTAGTCTGAATAAGGCTTTAACAGCTTTCCCCCTTGCAGGACAAGCGCTGCTTGATGTATCCTTTCAAAGAACTGCGAAGCACAAAATTTGCAGCAGAAAGCGAATTTGAGGGGTGAAAATGAAGATTCTCCACACTTCTGACTGGCATTTGGGGCAAACTCTTGTTTCAAATAGCCGTGAAAACGAGCATCGAAAATTCTTTGACTGGCTTATTGAGACAATTAAAGCCGAAGAAATTGATTGCTTAATAGTTGCTGGCGATGTCTTTGATAATGCCACTCCCCCAAGTTATGCACAAAAATTGTATTTTGAGTTTTTGGGAAAGCTTCAGGACACTGGATGCAAAAATACCTTCATTTTAGGAGGAAACCACGATTCTCCCGCGGTTGTAAATGCTCCTGCACCATTTCTTAGGCATTTGACTGTTTTTGCGATGGGAGCAATTCCGGATAATCCTGAGGACCAGATTTTTGTAATAACGAATGCTGAAAACGAGCCTGGTGCCATTTTTTGTGCTATTCCTTTTTTGAGAGACCGTGATGTCAGAAAGTCAATTGCAGGCGAAACCTATGACGAGAAAAATACCAGGCTTCTTAATGGCATTAGAAACCATTTTCAAAAAATCCTTGAATTAGCCCAAAACAAAGCAAATGAGTTGGGAAAGCCCGATTTGCCAATCATTGGTAGCGGGCATCTGTTCGCAGCCGGAAGCCAGGTTAGCGAAAGCACCAGAGATATTTATGTTGGCAACCTTTTCAAGTTCTGCGGCGCAGACTTCCCTGAACGATTTGACTACATTGCTCTCGGGCACATACATATTCCGCAACTGGTTGGCAAGAAGAACAGGGTGAGATATTGCGGTTCGCCGATTCCAATGAGCTTTGATGAAGGAAGACAGATAAAGCAGGTTGTCGTTTTTGATACGCTAAATAAAGAAAATATTAAAACTATTGATATTCCGTGTTTCCAGCGACTAGCACTCCTTAAAGGCACTATAGAGGAAATTGGCCAGCAATTATCTGAGCTGGTAGAAAATCTTCATTCCGAATCTGCCTGGGTAGAAATTCAGGTAAAGGAAGATCGTGAAATTCCTCGTCTTAACGAAAGGGTTGCTGAATTAGTTGAAGATTTGCCAGTAGAAGTCCTGGTCTTGAGACATGTTAGAAGCTCAATTGATATTGGACTTAGAAATGAAACCGCAAAACAGCTTTCAGAGTTTAGCCCTACTGAAGTTTTTGAGAAACGTCTTGAACTTGAAACAGAAATGGAGGATTCAGAAAAAGAGGAAATGCGCATGGCATTTTCTGAAATCCTTGAAGGGCAGGACTTGGAAAAGGGTGCTTCAGCATGAAAATTCTAAAGTTGCGTGGGAAAAATATTAATTCGTTAAAGGGCAATTTCGAAGTTGATTTTTCAACTGGCCCGCTTGCTAATGCTGGAATCTACGCTATTACAGGTCCGACCGGAGCAGGAAAAACAACTCTTCTTGATGTGATCAGCCTTGCCCTGTATAACAATATTGCACGCGGAATAAAACCTAAAGACGTTGTGATGACAAAGCATACAGCTGAATGCCTTGCAGAAGTTGAATTTGAGGTTGAAGGAAGGCATTTTAAATCTTCATGGAGCCAAAAGCGCGCAAAAGGAAGCTCTGAAGGAAGATTTCAAGCGCCAAAAATGGATTTATCAGAGTTGTTGGAAGGTGAATTCGTTCCCATAGAAGGCAAAATTAAATCGGTGTCTGATGAGGTTGCAAGAATTACAGGTCTTGATGAAAAGAAGTTTTTCAGGTCAATGATGCTGGCTCAAGGGCAATTTAGGGCTTTTTTAGATGCAACCCCGAATGAAAGAGCTGATCTTCTCGAGAAGATGACGGGAACAGAGATCTATGCGCAAATCTCTTCAAACGTTTTTGAAAAGGCAAAAGAAGAGGAAACCAAACTTGAAAAAATACGTGCAGTTCAGGGTGGAATTAAATTTCTGTCCGAAGAAGAATTGAGCAACTTAAAAAAACAACAGGAAGACAATAAAAAATCTATTAACGAATTCGATCAATCCTTAAGAGAACTCAGGGAAACTGAAAAAAAACTAGCTGAAGTCGTCGTTCTCAAGGATAGGTTGGCAGAACTGGGACAGGCTAAAGTTAAGTTAACATCTGAGCTTGAATCTTCTCAGGAAAAAGCGAAAAAGCTGGAATTAGATGAAAAGCTACGTGAGATCGAACCAGAGTTTTTGAAATTAACTGATACAAATGAACAATTAATTCAGAATCTGGCCAGGAAAACTCAAATTGAAAAAGAATTGTCCATACTTCATCAGGATAGTAAGAACTTTCAGCAAAAGTTTGAGATTTTGCAAAAAGAGAGCGAACAGTTTGAGTTGGATTTTGCAGAAAAAAGCAAAGCCATAGACATGGCAGTAGCTCTGGATGCGCAAATTTTAACTGCAGAGAAAAATTCCAATGAAAAAGCATTGCAGATAAAAGAAGAGGATCAAAGGCGCACAGTTTTATTGGAGAAAAAGAAGGTCCTAGAAGATTCTCTGGGAAAAGCCAAAATAGAGTTGGATAAAGCTACAAAGCTTTTAAATACAGAAGACTATCCAGCTCTAACTTCCGACTACGCAAAGATAAATGCTTTATTTGCTGGCTACGAAAATGCTTCCAGAAAAAGTTTGGCTAAGAAAGAGAGTAGAACTGCTCTTGTTAATCAAGCATCAATTGTTGCAAAGATGCTTGAAGAGTCGCGAAATAGAGAAAAAGAGCTTTCGGGAAAATTTGACCTGTTACAAAAGGAATTGGAAAAAAAGAATCTTGAGTTAAAAGAAACTCTCGGCGAAAGAAAAATTGAAACAATTTTTGCTGAAAACGAGATTCTTAAGCAGAAGCTTGTTGGTTTGCAGGATTTTCTTAACTTGTACAAAAAGCTTCAATCTAATGAAGAAAATGTTTCAAAGGCAAAGTGCGAGAAAACGTCTCTGCTAGCTGAAGCGCAAAAAATAAAGTCAGAAGAAAGTGAAGCAAAAGCACTTCTTGAAGAAGTTAAGGTTGATGTAAAACAATTTTCTGAGAAAAAGGAGCTTGAATCTCTAATTATTAATCTCGAAGAAGAAAGGTCCAGGCTTGAAGACGGAAAAGAATGTCCGCTTTGCGGTTCTCTTGAGCATCCTTATAAATCCGGTATAGTAGTGGACGTAAATTCAACTACAAAGCTTCTTAAAGAAAAAGAAACAAAATTAGAAAACCTGCACAAATTGCTTATTGAAATTTCCAGTCGAGATGCAAAAATCGGTGAAAAACTTGAATCTACAGATAAGCAAATTGCTAACTGGGAAACTGAATTAGAAGGTGTAAGAGCTGAAATTTCTGCCAAAGCTAAAATGCTGGAATTGCCAGTGGATCTTGAATTGCAGAAAGTCGAATCAATGGTCGCTGAAAATCAAAAGTTGTTGAAAACCTTTGAGGCTATTGCCTCCAAAGCCTTGGGGCTAAGAGAAACCATTGATGAGGCCAATGAAAAAATATCTGGTTTGAAAAACTCCATACACGATGAACAAAAGCTTCTTACAGAGCTTACTTCTGAAGAAAAGAATCTTCAGTTTCAGCTAAAGGAATGTGAAGCAGAAATTAATGAATCAGATGGTTTGATCCGATCGACTTTGGAAACCGCAAGTGGAGTAAACCAAATAGCTTTTCGGCAGGAAGAACCAGTATTGGATTTGAAGGTATTTCTACAAAACCTCCAAAACAAGATTAACTATATTGAAGAGACTAAGAGCCTAAAAGCCAGGAGCGAAAATGAAATTGAGGTATTTAATACAGATTTAAAAAACTACGAAGAAAGATTTGTAGAGATAGAAAAAGTAATTTCCAGTTTAAAGGCACAGTTTGCGCAAATAGAAGAAAACCTCGTTTTATTAAAGAAACAACGCTCTGAGCTTCTCGATAATTTAACTGTCGATCAAGTTCGCAACAGTTTGTCTGAAAAGAAGAAAAGACTCGAAAAGGAACTTGCAGAAGCAAGAAATGCACAGCAGAATTCAGAACAGAAGATTGCTGCCGAGTCAGGCAAGCTTAACTCAACAAATGAAAATATTTCTTCTATCAAATCCCAATTAGAGAAATTGAGCACTGATTTTAACGAAAAATTAAGACAGTTTGGAATTAACAGCGAAGAGAAATATCGTGAAAATCGCATAACTACAAGTGAAAGAGACGAGCTTAAAGAATTTTTCAGAGAACTAAATGAAAAAATAGCTGTAACAAATGGCAAAATTGAACAAGCCAACCTGGACCTTGAAACTCTAACCAAGAAGCTTGATCCTGTGCAGGAAATCCATGCAATTAAAGAAAAAATGGAGTTCGTAGAAGCTAATATACAAAAGCTTACTCACGAATCTGGCGGAATACAGGAAAAACTTGAAGCAGAAAATACCAAAAGCCAGCAGTTCGCCAGTATGAAAGGTGAAATTGAAGGACAAGTTCGAGAATATGAGAAGTGGGAAAAGTTGAATAAGCTGATTGGTTCTGCTAAGGGTGATACCTTTAGAAAATTTGCGCAAAGCCTTACTCTGGATCTTCTCATTGGGCTTTCTAATGAAAAATTAGCCAATTTAAATGATAGATATCTTTTGGTAAGGACTGATGATGATAAGCTTGGTCTGGAAGTTATTGATACTTATCAAGCCGATGTAAAAAGACCTGTGGAAACCCTGTCTGGCGGTGAATCTTTTTTGGTAAGCCTGGCTTTGGCACTTGGTTTATCAAAATTAGCCAGCCAGAAAGTTCAAATTGATTCTCTTTTTCTTGATGAAGGATTTGGGACCTTGGATGCAGATTCCCTTGAAGTGGCACTTTCAGCCCTAAGTTGCTTGCAATCAGAGGGCAAAAGTATTGGAGTCATTTCACATGTGGAATCGCTAAAAGAAAGAATCCCCGTTCAGATAAAGGTTAAACGGCTATCTGGTGGTTACAGCAAAGTTGAGGTTGTCGGTTAAATTTTTTTCCGGGTTTTGCTTTTTTATGATGTATCATTGTTAAGTGACAATCGGCAATTGGAGAGGTTATTTTTGAGCGAAAAGAATGACAGTAATATCTGGAAATTTGTATCTCCGCAGGATTATAAACTTCCCGAAAAAGCAACCACTGAAAAAGCCAGATCTGCAATCTCTGTTTTGTGGCATAGATTATTTGGCGATAGTTTTTCGTCTGATTCTGTGGATATTCAAGCTGAGCTAAAAAGTATTCCCCAGGGACTATTAGACTGGGTTTCTCCTTTTCCAACCTGGAAAAAACCTGCAAACGAAATCTTTTCAATGCTGAGAGACTGGTATCAAGATGGTTCTGCTCGAGATCTTTTTCAGGTGTTTGTTTCATCACCAGGTGGTGGTATAAAGGAAATTTTACAAACTCTTGCTGAACGCAAAGGATGGCCAGTTGTAGGCGCTCCAGCATTCGATCAAATCGTAAATGGCGACTTTTCGTGGATTGACGGAATTCAGAAAACAAATGAATCACCTATTGTTATACCGCAATTGAGCGGTATTTTTATTCGTCATTCCAATGGGTTTGAGTTCCTAAGAAGACTTATTGACAAACTTTTTCATTCAAATCAGAAATGTATTATTGGCTGCAACAGCTCTCTTTGGAGATACCTGCAGTTATCCATGGCAATTGAAAGCTTTTTTCCAAAGGTTCACGCTTTACAGTCCCTGGATGCCTTGCAGCTGGAACGATGGTTTTGTGATTTGGAAAAATCAAACGGCAAGAACTCAACGGTGTTCCGACAATCAGATTCAGGAACCTATGTTCTTCCCAGAAGTGAAACCTCCGATGAAGACCAGGAACCAACTGAATTTGAAAACAGCGATGATGAGCATGTTACAGCTGAATTTCTCAATAAATTGGCTGCCAGTTCCCGAGGTGTTCCACTCACTGCCTGGGCTATGTGGCGCCATTCATTAAAGCTGGCTCCCGGAGATGACATCGAAGAAGTCGCAAGGGACGCAGCCGTATTGGACAAAGGAAGAACAATATGGGTTAAGCCATTTGAAAAAATTGGATTCCCAAGAGTGCCTCAAAACCTTGGCCAGAAAGCTTGTTTTGTTCTGCAGTATCTTTTAATGCATGAAGGGCTGTCTTCAGATATGCTGCTGGAGCTGCTTAAAATCGAGCAGGATGTTCTTTTAAGCATTATTTCCGGGCTGAAGTCTGCGGGAATAATTGTGGAAGATCGTGGACTCTGGCGTGTTACCTGGCTTGGACTTCCTGAAGTAAGAAGATTTCTTGCCCAGGAAGATTATCTAATAGATCTCTGGTGAAAATATGACAAATAGCCCAATTACCCCTGCAACCCCAAATACTGGCGCAGAAATGATCTTTCAGGATTTTAATCAGATCCCGCTGGGTTTTATTGCCATTTTTGTTATCTCAGCTTTTGTTGCCATTTATCTAATTAAAAACTTTGTTCCAAATCTGGCAGAGAGACTCCCGCCAAGATTCAGACTCTACATTCTTCCGGCCATCCCTCTTTTACGAATTTTGATTATCTTTTTTTCCATTTTGGTGGTTTTGCCACTAATAATAAGGCCAACAATTCAGAATCTTCTTGCTATTTCAGGAGCTGTGGGCCTTGCTCTGGGTTTTGCTTTCAAGGATTTTGCCTCCAGTATCATTGCTGGAATAATTGCCATTTACGAACAGCCTTACCGACCTGGAGACCGGGTTACTATTGATGGCGTTTATGGGGAAGTAAAAGCGGTAAACTTGCGATCACTCCGAATTCTTACCCACGATGATACTTTGGTGACCGTTCCACATTCAAAATTGTGGAATGGTAGCATTCATAATTCTAACGATGGAAGTCGGGAACAATTGTGTGTTGCTGATTTTTATCTCCATCCTGAACACGATGCCACTGATGTAAGGCAATGCTTACGTGATGTTGCAATGGTAAGCCCGTTTACACAACTTGGGAAACCTGTTGCTGTTATGCTTAAAGAAAAGGTTTGGGGAACCCATTATCGAATCAAGGCTTATCCGGTTGATGGAAGGGATGAGTTTGCCTATATCTCTGATCTGACAATCCGAGGAAAAGAAGCACTGCGAAAGCGTGGGGTGAGATTTGCCAATGTTGCTCCAACATTTGCTGTAAATGATTGATCGTAGATTTTAATCTTGTTAAAATTTAAAGAATAATATTGTTGGAGAAAATGGATGCTTGAAATCAGCTTAAATGAATTACCACGCAAGATTTCTACTTTTGATGCAGTCGAACAATGCTATCAAGAGCAACTGAGATTTGTTACCGCCCGAATTAAAGAAGAGGTTTCTGTTTTAATTCGCTGTGAAAAGCAGGTGATTCCATTTTTACAAAGCCTTATGAAAAGAAGGTTGTCAGCTGAAGGGAAATCTGTGTCCATAATTGATGGCAGAGCAGATTCTGAAGGATTAAATTCAACTCGCCTGTCTCGCATTGTCGGCCAACTCAGAGATCTGGTAAATAATACAGAACCAAATAAGGTATTCTTTTTGCCATATCTGGACATTATTACTTCTACCACTATGGGAGGATTAACTCAGGAAGCTCGTGAAATAATGACAATAATTCATGAGAATCCAATGTTGACTCTGGTTGCCTTCGAAGATCCGGACTTTCAGCTACCTGAATTGATCGCTCAGGCTTTCCCCGCAAGAAGTGAAATGTTGGGTATCTCTAGAAACAGGATTTCAAGCCTGATTACTGAGCAGGAAGCCAGAAAGTTCTGTGTAGATAAAATTAATCTCATGAGTATTTTCAAGTATGTTTCTGGTCTTAATCCCGTAAGGTTTAGAGAGATAATGGGGATTTTTGCCAGAAAAGCTGATTTTGATCCAACAATGCCTGAAATGCTCGCAAAATACCAGAATGAGCTCCGTGAATACACTGCTTGTGGCGATGCCTCCCTTTCTGACGTGCAGCTTGAGAGAGATATTGCCGGATATACTGCAGTGAAAGAAAAAATCAGGAAAAATATTTTAAATTTGCTGATGAAAACCACCCAGATGAATGATGAAGACGAGATCAGAAAGATCGAAGCTATTATTCCCCGTGGATTAATTTTTTATGGCCCTCCAGGAACCGGGAAAACCCTTTTTGCCAAAGGTATTGCAGAGGCATTAAATGCTGCTTTCTACATAGTTAGCGGCCCTGAGTTAAAGTCTAAATGGGTCGGAGAGGGTGAGGCAAACATTCGTCGACTTTTTGCTAAAGCCCGCGCAACTTCGCCTTCAGTTATTGTTTTTGATGAATTTGATTCAATTGCTGGAGCAAGGAATAGCGGGGGAGGCGATGGCGCTTCTCAGGCATCTCATTCAATGGTGAACCAGCTGCTGACCGAGATGGATGGCTTTAGAAAAGACCAGCTGGTACTTGTTGTAGGGACAACAAACTTTGTGGAAAGTCTTGATGCTGCTTTTTTACGACCGGGCAGATTTGAGTTTCAGATAGAGATCCCATACCCTGAACCAGAAGATCGCAAGGGAATTCTTACCCTTTACAACAAAAAATTTAATACCGGATTAGCTGAAGAGCATCTGGAAAAGCTTGCAATGTGGACTGGGCGATCAACTAACCTGGGAACTCCTTACACAGGCGATCATTTAAGCGCAATGATTAAAGATTTTAAGAGATTTCAGATTAACTCTGAGGAAAACCTCGAAATTGATCAAATGCTTGCAAGCTGGCTTAAAAGTAAGGAAAACGATACTGTTTTAACCCCTGAAGAAGAAGCCGTTGTCAGTTGTCATGAAGCGGGACACGCATTGATGTTTTTTCATTATAAACGTCAGGATGAAATTACCAAAATCACTTTGGAAAGCGGTGGCACAAATGCTCTTGGTTATGTCGAATCCAAAAGTGCAAAACCCGATAATTTTTTCACTGAAGGGCGTTTAAGAAGTGAAATTGGGATATCCTTAGGCGGATATATTGCTGAGAGACTTGTTTTTGGAGAAGTTTCAACCGGTGCTTGCGGCGATTTGCGAAAATCAACAGCCATTGCAACAGATATGATCGCGATGTACGGAATGGGTGGAATCCCAAGAGATTACACTGGAAGAACCAATGCACCTGATCCATATTTTCTTGCCCAACTTTCTCCTAGAATTGATAAACTATTAGAAGTAGTTTATAAAGATGCAGAGGGATTTATTGTCAAAAATAAAGATGCACTGGTAAGACTTTATGAAAAGCTTATTTCATCGCGAACCCTTGGCAAGGATGAAGTAATTCAAATCGTCGGAGATCAACTTAAAGATGGCTGAAAACGGTGTTTACTTAAAAATGAAGACCCCGGCTGATATGATGTCAGCCAACTTTCTGGCCACTTCAGGGCAGCTTGGGGGGCGCTTTGTTCAGGAAGTTGAGCCGCCATGGACAATATGGTGGGAAGCCAATAACGATAAAAGCTGGTTTAGCAAAATTGGGGGATTGATTCGTGGCGATGTAAGCGCGCCTGATTCAGTCTGGGAAACTGGAGTCCCCAGAAGTGCTCTGAAAAATATTTCATGGCTTGATCTCTTCCGAAAGTCAGTAATTAAGAAGCACGACACCAAAAAGGTTGCCTCCGAAGTTATTGTTTTAACCCCCGACAGAGAATTATTTTTTGATTTGGTAAAACAACATTTTGTCCTTCAACAAGGGCAAATAGAGGTTTCGGTTTTCGAGCCAGGAGAGAAATATTATCTTTTAAAAATTAACTCACCCTCACTGTGGGTTTTCAGAAGAGTTGATCCAAATCGGCGCTGGACATGGTTTAATCGTGTTGATGGACAATCCGGACTCTATGTTGAAACCGGTCATTACATTCATGATATTTCCGGCGATGAGGTTTTTAATAAATTTCATATTCTGGACAACGGTTTACTAATTGTGCAAAAAGATGGCCAGTTACTTACTTTGAATCCAAAGTGGAGAAAGGGAGATAGTTTAATAAAGGTGGAATGCCCTCCCGTAAATCTTCCACAATCAGAAGAAAATGAGAAAATCGAAGTAAAACCGGTTCTAAGAAATACCGATGAAAGGCAGCTTGCTGTCCTTTGGAAAATAGAAGATTTAAATAGACTTAAAGCAATCATTATCAATGAATCTGTTAATAGATTTAAGCTTTTTAAAGCCTGGTTTTCAGAAAGCGGAATTGTTTGGATATTTGCCCAGGATGAAGCTGCGGATAGAGCACTGGCAACAGTTTTGTCTGATGCTTTTTCTGGTTTCGCGCAGATTGATGAACAGGTATATGTTCCGATAGGCAGGCAACTTTCTCCAAGACTATCTTCAGATAGAATTCATAAGGTTTTTAATGCCAGAACAGGAGATTTGGTTTGCCTTGAAAACTCTCCAGAAGGGGTTCAGGCATCTGTGCTTGAAAAACAATATTTAAGGCCGGTAGAAGACTTCATTGTTTTGCAGGCTGAAAAAGCCCTGGATTGTTATGACCATAAAGCTCTGAAATGGAATTTTGAGTTTCCGGAGTTGAAAAAAAAAAAGCTGATTATTGAGATTCTGGTAAAAACCTCTGAATTGGGCGAATTTAAGGCAAAATCAGAGGAAGGACAGATTGGTGGCGGATCTTTTAAGAACCGAAAAGTAAGAAAATCCAGCTTGAATATAAATCTTGATGATGTTCCCGTATATTCAGAGAATAAAATATCTGAATTTAAAATGCGACTGGATCAAGTAGATCAGCAATTGATGGGCGATGTGTCTTCAGCTAATCTCTGGACGGAAAGAGCCGAAATCTGCAAAAGCATTCGCATGAAAAATTCCTATTTTGCTAGTCTGGTTACGGCTGCAATTCTTAAAAAAGATCTAAAGCTGCTGGCTGATATTGCTTATGAATACTGTCAAAGTCGAAACGATTTCTCAGGCATTTTTTCACCAGAGGTTTCTGAGCTTGATAAGGGAAAAATCCTGGGCAGAATTCGAAATGATCAGGTTAGCGCAGAGTTTAACTACTTATTGCTTCTTGCATTTGCGGCAAGGTTTGACGATCGAGATATCTTTGTTCAAGCTGTGGAAAATATGAAGACAGGCTATGCAAGGGAATCCCGAACTTTTTACTCTTTTGCGGAAACCAGAGTTGCTGGTACCAGCGGAATGAATCTGGAAAACAGGGTTGAACTTTTAAAAGAAGATGATTTTCCAAGGATTCGCACAAATGTGAATAAATTTCTTCAACAGTTGGGATGTTGTCCTTCTCTACCAGCGCTTGCAATTGCCAGAAAGCAATTCCATACCCTGCTGAAATTCCATCTGTCTGAAGCTACTGCGGATAAATTGGTTTCAAAGATGCCGCTCGGTGGTAGTTTTACTGGTTATTACAGACAGTCTGACCAGGAAAAAAATAAGATTGGGGTGGAATATGATTGCTGGAATTTGATAGAAAATTGGCCGGAAAGCAAGAATAACCCCAATATGCAAGATTATGAGCAAAGATGGTTAAGTCTTCTGGGTATGGAAAAAATTAGCGAAACTCCTCTCAAGGACTTTTTTACAGGTGAACTTTATAAACCACCATTTGGTTTTTACCGGCATGAAAAAGGCGTGGGAAGTCTTTCAAGCATTCCATGGATTGCCGACCTCAGTGATAGTGACTTTCCAGTCGAATCAGATGGAAAGCCAATTGCGCGCGCTATCTATATGAGATATGCAGATGGTCACAAAGATTGGGATGCATATTTTAAAAAATCTCTTGCTGATAAGAGCAGTATTATTGGAATGGCCAGAACTCAAAGGCTTCTATTGCTTATGGTTTCAGAGTTTGGACCGGTGCAGGAGTTTTCCAGGTTTATACTTCCAGCAACCGTGAAAATTGAAGGCGATAACAAGTGGGACATATATGCCCTCACAATGTATTGTGATATGTATCGTTTATGCCTTGCTTATCGAAAGCCTGTAGATGAGCAGAGGCTTTTCAATCTTCTTATAAGTAGAACTCCAAACCCACCAGGCGGCTGGGAGAATTTTAGAAGCTCTGCAGAATGGATCATTTTGTGTTTATTGCTTACAAGCTCTCCGGTTCGTCGTTTTCAATTAGACAATCTTGCTCAGCGCACCATTCAATGGGTAAGACAAGGCGTGGCGAAAGATGACTATCAGCTGACAATGGAGGCTTTGACTATTTTAAGCTTCCTTGGAATTGGGGTTCTTGCAGATCTGGTTCCAGAAAAACTTGAGTATCATCAACTATTAGAGAGGCGTAGAGTGCTTTGGCTTGAGCACGCATTTACGCTTAGTGCGGATAAGGAAAAAGCATGGAAAAGCTGGCAGGCAGCCTGTAGCTTTAGCAATTAAGGAGAATATATGAACTACGAAAGTCATGATTTGGATAAAATAAATGCAGCTAGAGAAAGAATTGTTGATTTTTATGGGCGGCTAGATGAATTTTTTCTTAAACGTAGTGATTTGCTTAAGCTTATGATGGTTGCTACAGCTGCTCAAGAACCAATGTTGTTTATTGGCCGTCCGGGAACTGCAAAATCTTTGTTGGTTTCTGTGTTTTGTCAGGGACTTGGCCTTCCACAGGAAGACTACTATGAATATATGCTCACAAAGTTCTCTGAACCAAGCGAAATTATGGGGCCCGTAGACATCCAGCAGCTTAAAACAGGCAAATATATGCGCAAAGTTGATGGGCACCTTCCAACAGCTAAAATTGCATTCCTTGATGAAATTTTTAAAGCTAACTCTGCAATTTTGAACATGCTTTTAACTGTAATCAACGAACGTAAATACTATCAGGAAGGCAGACCAATTCCAGTTCCATTGGTCTGTATGTTTGCCGCAAGCAATGAAATACCTGATTTTGGGGAGTTTGACGCTCTTAAAGACAGATTCATTATTAAAGCTGAGACATTGCCAGTTCGTGAATCGTGCTTTCATGAGCTGATTAGAATGGGAGTTAAGTTTGAAGCAAGATCTTATAATCGAGAAAAGCCCTGGAAGTCTGATTGCACACTTGATGATTTCCTGCTGATACACGACTACCTTGTTTCAACAGTTATCCCAAAGGGAATTGAAAGACCAGATGAGTCGTTACTTGGTGACGAAAGAATTACTACAGCGTTTAAAGCTCTAATCGCAGTGCTATCCGATGAACTCAAGGTCGAGATCACAGATAGAAAGCTGATAAAGCTTTATAAGCTTATTATGACTCAAGCTTTCATTTTTAATGGTGGAAATGTAACCAAAGAAGAGCTGAAGATCCTTTGCTATTGCGGAAACAACTTTTCTGATGTGAAGAAAATCAAAAGCTACATCGAAGAAAGACTGGAAAATATGGACTAGGTGCAGTTATGCAATTGTTGAAACCAGACCAGATTGCGTACTGGTATAAATATTCGTTGCAAAGATCCGGATTCAGCGAAATCCGTGTTTTTGTGCGTGAATTTTGGAAAGAGTTGGCAAAAGAAGGTAATACCGCATTTCCACCGGGGTTTTTGGCTCTGTTAATCGAGGAGTTGATGTCAATTCCGGCAGGAAACAAAATTGATGGGGCAGCTCCGTTAGAATCAGAAGTTCAGCTGATTGAAGGGTTGAGAAACTCTCATGGATTTGACCGCCTTGAAGGTATTTTTATACTTAATGGTGCAGACAAGGATTTGGAGCTTGGTAAAAGTATCCTACGACAGCTAATTGATAGATTGCCGCAATTTAGATCCAGCTGGCTTGTTTTTTCCGGACCGGATATGGAGCGATCTTTTAGTTCAGCAAGTCAAAACAGCGGTTTTGACTGCGAAAAAACTCTGGATTTATTGTATAAGGATTTTTATCAGCAACTTGAGATCAAGGAATTTGGTCTGTCATCTTCTGATATATTTGAAATTTCTCATCCCTCTTTGTTTGAAAAACCTACAGATCGTATTTTCTACCGAAAAATGACTACTGCGATGAATGGAATTTCTCTTTGGACTCAAAGTGTTTTTACTCTGAAAGAAGAAAGTAACTGGGTTGTAGCCCGTTATGGTGAACCACAGGTTTTGCCCATCGGGGGTTATGATGCCATTTCAAATAAAGGAAATTTGTCCTCAATAATTCCTTCGGAATTAGCCTATATAGATGAGACAATGGAATTTGATCTTTTTGATTACAAATACCTTGAAAGTCAGCTCATGTATTTTAAAAGAGATTCTGGTGCAGTTTTCAGAATTAGAAGAAATGTTCACGTCAAAGTTGATCTGACTGAATTCTTTGAACATGAACGGCATCTTGGATTGTTGTTTGCATGGGTACAAAATCTATCAGAAAAAATAGTCGAAACCTTTGTAAAAGATCTGGTGAATATTTACATTCATTTTTCTGGGTATCAACCATCTTCACTTACTGACGCCTGTAATTTCTTCAAACATTTTTTGAAAGAAAAAGGACTTGGAAACAGAATTTCACTGGTAGACGAAAAAGACGGCATCTCCGCTGATGAAATTCGTGAAGAATCTCAGTCCTGGCTTATTTCAGATAGGCCGGATGATGATAAAAAATTTGTTAGAGTTGTTTTTCCGCAAAGCGATGAATTTGCTCGTATGGAACCTTCTAGTCAGGAAAAAATACTTGGTAATCTTGTAAACAAGGCAGTTGAATTGATGGTGGAAAATGCAGATAGCTAGAATAGTCGAAAAAACCAGCGTTGAAGGACCTTTTTTGCGCGCTGCAATCTGGTTTCAGGGCTGTACAATTAACTGCCCAGGCTGTTGTAACCCAGAATTTCAATCTATTGATGGTGGGGAGCTGTTAACAGTAGAGGATTTGCTAAATAGAGTTATGAATATTCCTGAAATTGAAGGAATAACACTTTTGGGGGGCGAACCTCTGGATCAAGCTTTTGAGCTTGAATCCTTTTTAAGGGAGCTAAAGAGAGAGACAAATTTGGGAGTGGTTCTTTTTACCGGTTATACTTCAGAGCAGATTCTTGAAGACTACCGCTACAGAAGTATTGCCGGTCTTTGTGATTTAATTATTGCAGGTCCTTTCTTGAAAGAGCAAACTCCTGATAGAAGGATGTGGATTGGTTCCAAAAATCAAAAGATTATTGAGATTACTGATCGATATGAAGATCTTTGTCAAAGTTGGCCAATGGGGAAGCTGGATATTGAAATTTGTATTTCCGATGGAGAAATCAGCTTTAACGGCACTCCTCTGGAAGAGTTTGATGAGCTTAACGAAATTTTTTCCAAGACTGGAGGTAAGAATTGAGAAGATTTACAATAGATTTGGAATTTGATGAAAAATCTGGAGATACACGTTTGGTTGTGGATTTTCAGGATGACAGTATGACTGCAATTGAAATAAACGAATCTATTCGCAGTGGCGAAATGCTTGAGGAAGTTCTTAAGCAGGCGGGTCTTTTACTGGGAGAAGATGTGGCAAACCAGGTTCGTAGCGGCAAGCTTCCAGCAATTTGTCTTGATCATCATCCTGAACTAAGAAATTCAAAGGCAGGAATCTTGATTAATCAGGGCGAACAACAAAAACAGGGAATCGAACAGTGAAAATTGAAATAGCTCCCGAAGATATGATTTTTGAATACACAAATCAGCTTCTTTTGGGGATTAGAGAACCACAACTAAAATTCGAAAAGCATCTGGATAAAATGCCTCCAAAATTTGATTATTCCGAGGAATTTTCAGAAAAGTGGAGTCAGCTTGTTGAGGTAACTGTTAGAAGGTTTCTGATTAATACATTTAAGTTTCGTCCTTTTGTCTATGATAGAAATGGTCAAATTGCACGATATTGTACAGCTGATAAAGAGTTCTGGCAGGATGTTGACATTAGTTTTTCATTCAGGTCAGCTGATAGAATTTGGGAATTGATAATGCTTGGCGTTCAAAAAGAAGACCCTCTTTATATAATGGCAAAGCCAGGTGATGCGCTTTTTCTGTCCATAATTAATAATGTTTTTGGGCAATATCATTTTAACTGGCTGATAAAAAACAATGCTAATTGGCTTATAATTGCGGCATTTGTAGCTCAATCTCCTGTAGCGCTAGATAGAATTCCCTGGATGCCCCTCTTGGAAAGTCCAGAAAAGGTTCCTTTGCAGGTTAGAGATCTGCTTATAGAAAAGGTTAAGGCTTGCATGCTGCTGATTAACCATCTTGTCCGTGAAGTTTTTGCCAATAATCATTACGAACTTGGCGATCATTTTGGCGCTTTCGATGAATTGAGTTTTGTAACTGGCCCAATTAATTTTGGCCGAACAATTCATGCTGGAGTTTTAAACCAAAAGGATCTTGATCAGCCAATGAACAGACATTTTTCACTTGGTCGTAAGCTTATCTCAGCTTTGAACAAAGCTATAGAATACTGGACTACTGAAGGGGCAATTTGTATTGATGATGACAGGCACATAAGTGGCTATTCGCAAAGCTGTGGCCTGAATGATGAAATTAAGGCATTTGAAGCGATGCTTTCTGATTACAATGAACAGAAAAGTCTAGAGGAGGCAGTGCATGAGTCACTCATACAGGGTCAACCTACCCATTGAACTTTTAATCCCAGAGTCACAATTGAAAGATTTCGGGAGTTTCTCGCTGGTTTTTCCTTTGCTTGAGATTTTACCTGCAGCCAAAATGAGGGAAAAGTTGAGTAAAAAATTGTCTGAAGGAGATTATGAGGTTTCTGAAGATGGAACTCTTAATAAATCTCTCGGGGAAGGTGTTAGCGTAGTTTTTAATCCTGACACTGTTTCTGCCAAAATCACTGTTCCAGTTCCAGAAGAATGGTCTGTAATGGTTGAAGACATTCGGATGGAAAGATTTAAAGAAATGATCAATGACGCCCAGGAAAAAGGTTTAACTGTTGATAAAGTATACTCCTCAGCTAAAGGAAACATTGTTAAAGATGTAGAATCGACCTTATTGCCAGCTGTAATGAGTGTGAAAGCGGAAGTAAATGCAGCGTTAAAAGAAGTTTATCGTGAAGCTATAAAAGAGAAGGCCTCTGCTATGGGATCAGTTGTGGGAGTTTCTGAAACTTCTGAAAATGGAACTTATCGCATTAGAGTTGAGATTGAAGGCTAGATAGAAGTTAGAAAAAATTAAAAGGGGTCGAATTCATATTAAGTTGAATTCGACCCCTTTATTTACAGTAAATTATTTCTTCAGATAATGGTGTGCAAAGTTGTGAATCAGATCATCTAGAACTTTTGAATTATTAAGATCGGTGCTTTGTTTGCATTTCATTGCATAAACAAGAATTTTGTGCAGATATTCCAGGCTTTTTTGATAGTTTTCTTTAGCTTCTTTACTCGCCTTCTCGTCCAGGATTTTGATTCTTTGAGTTAAGAAGTATTGATTTACTATGTCTTGAATTTTTACAGCATGGGCTTCTTTTGTGTTTATCCAACGAACGATTTGATTGTAGTTGGGTGTTTTTTCTTTTCCTAGTTCCACAATTTGTTTAATTGCTTTCTCTATAGTGGCCTGGTGCTCTTTTAAAAGGGAAATTCTTAAATCATCCCCATAAATTCCACAAGGAACTTCGCAGTGCGCAAAAGCTTGTGAGCTAGACAAAGCAAGGATAAGAGTTAAAATAACAAACAGTTTTTTCATGTTTCCTCCACAAATAATTTATTTTCTTAAAATCTATTTAATATACTAACCTATGCAAATCCTAAAAAACAAACCACTGCTGTTAATATTGATAGCAGTGGTTTGTTGGGGTTCGAAACTTAAATTTTAATTATTACTCAATAGTTTTATTCTCTGATTTATTTCTTCAATTTGGTTCCCATTAGCATGACTCAATTTAAATCTAAGCAGACTTGAAATTTCATGGTCCATAGGAGCCAGAACAAGCTTGTTGGAAACTCTTTCCGAGCTTGCTATGTATTCATCAACAGTTTTAAATGATGAGTTTTCAAGATCACTTTTTACTGCTTTCAAAAGAAGATTCGAGTAATATTCCCGGGCGGTAAGTGATTTCTCAAGATTAGAATCTTTAAGTGCAGAAACAAGACCTTGAACAAATTTGCTCATTGGTTCTGATTGCTGGACTCTGATTTGCGGGGAAATTGCTGAGTTCCCGGAAATTTCACTTATGCTTAAATCATAGATGAATGGTGATGCTGGCATATACTGGGTATCATCAACATCTTCAGGTGCAAGTGCCATAACAATTATTGTCATTCGATCATATGAGTTGGCTATTTTAACTTTTTGTTTTCCAATTAATCTATTTTGATCATTTGGGTTTTGTTTCAGGTTAATAAACTTAATAACAGGTAAAACCTGTTTGCTGGTGTCTTGAAAGACCATGGCTACCTTAAAATAGGGGTGTGTTGGTCCCAGAAATCTTTTGTAACCTGAGAATGAAACCTCAAAGGGGTTGGCAAGCTTGCTTAAGTCTGCTTCAAAAGAATCAGATCCCCAAATATTAACGCTATCCTTGATCGTTTTTGGGAATGTTTCAATAAATTCATTTCTAGGAATTTTAAAATTTTCAAGTTTCGCTTGTTCATAAGAAAACCTGCCATTTTCTAACGCCGGATCATTAATGTGGTTCGCAATTGAGAAGGCTGTAAATACATCCGAAAAGTTAGTTGTGGTTGTTTCAAACGCTTTTCTGTAACCGCTAATACTGGTAAATTTCGATGCTGTCAAAGTTTTGAAGAAGGTTTTTCTGGATTCTTCGTCTTTTAAAACCTTTTCTATCAGATATTGATTCCAAAGGAAAACCTGCCCATAATCAGGCATCGGGTCCCACTTTGCCCAGTTGTTTAAACTTCGATCAGACTTTTCCTTTAGAAGTTTATAATGACCAGGGATAGAGAAGCCACAAAGAACCGGAGCAATTTGAGAACAACCTTCATTAACCCATGTGGCTTCCTCGTTGTCTTGATTATAGTGAATCATATGCTGAAATTCGTGAGCCACTACTTCAAGGTAGTCATCTGCTTCTGGGTCGCTTGGGTATGTGTCTAAATATACTATTTCGCGTTCATTGGTTCTAACTTTACTATGCATTGGAAAGTCAGACTGACGCATTTCGTCACCCGCGAAGAAATAACCGGCAACATAGCCATCATTTGGATCAGAATAGCCATCCTGAATATCTACCATCAATAGGTTTACTCTGTTATCGTTATCAATGCCAGGTTTCCATTCGAATCCAAAGTATTCTGTGTTGGTTTTATAAATCTGATTATCAAACTGTTCCTGCACTCTGTTTATGGCTTCCTGGCTCACATCCTGAGTGTCTTGAAGAAAAACATAGCAATGTTCACCAATTGCACGCAACACAGCAGTAACTTTTTCAAAGTTACCAGTTTGGATGTTTCTTACCCAGAACATTTCCTTTTGCCCAAGATCTTTTTCGAGGCCTGTTTCTTCTGGGTTGGTATCTGCAAACTGAATTCCGGAACGAAGGCCCGCAGGTCCCATTGCTCGATTTACTTTTGGTAACTCAATTTCCCTTGCAAGAATATGAGTTGCATCTATTATATTACCTGCGTGGAGAGCCGAAGCGCTGAATGCGATCGCGACACACAAAGCATATTTGATAATCTTTTTCATTTTTCCCATTCCTATGGCAATTATTCATTAAATTATACACAAAAAAACAATGTACCGATAGTTTGAAATCAAATCATAAAGGAATTTTGAACTGTTTCCGATAAGCCAGATATGTTGAAATTAAGTAGAATTAAAAAACTAATTCGAGTGTTTGTTATAGCCCAGATTCTGTTGGCTGTTTCTTCCATGCTTTTTCTTCGGGTTGATGCGGAGGAAAATTTGAATTCTGGCTATGCTCCCGTGGAATCATTAGAAATCATTTCTGCGGATTTTGCATTTGATCCCTATTCAAAAGACAATTATGATCCTGTGATCAAGGTAAAAGTTTTTAATGATTCTAATTTCCTGATTCACCGAGTTTTATTAAATGTGGATTTAAAAGCCGACAATGGCAAATTTCATATTTTTTCTGACCGTTTTGTTCAATACATAAGCGGAGGAATTAAACCTTATCAAACCCAGGTTTTTATGATTTATCCGGGCCGATCAAGTTTTTGGAAAATGAGAAATATTCCTTATGACACTCAAATAGAAGTTAATGTTGATAAGGTTTTTATTCCAAAGAAGAATTCGCCCTGGCAACATGAATTTGAATTTAATATTCCTTCAAGAGTTGATTATCTGGATTAAAATTATTGATTTCATAAAAAAAAGCCCGCCGATTATAAATCAGCGGGCTTTTTATGTTTTTATTTACTAAGTTCGTGGTAGTCCTCAGGAACTGTAACGTTGGTTTCAAGACCAAGGAAGTTCAGAAGGCTGAGAATCAATTTTGATTTTTGTTCAGCATCAATTCTACTCCAGGTTTTGCTCTTAACTTCTACATAACGACCGATACTTGGTGATTCCATAGTATCCACGTTAATAAAGAATTTAATACCTTTGAAAACAACATGGAATCTAAGTCTATCTTTTTGAAGCTCAAGGATTGAATCTGGTTTAAAATACTCTTTATAGAATCTCAAAGAGTTGTTTGCCTGAGCAAGATATCTACTTCTTGAAAGTACTATTTCAGATGTTTGATCAAAGTCTTCGCGGTTTTCACCGATAAGGGTCAGTCTTGATCTTACACTCTTAACATTGCCTTTTTCATCAATGAGTTCATCTTCTCTGTATCTGACCATTTCTTTGTTGTCAGTGAACTGGAAGTAAGTGTCAAATTGTCTGTAATGATTTTTCTGTTCAACAACTATCTCTGGTGAACTGATTTTTTCAAGAACAGAACTTGTTTCTTCAATTTTCACTTTGACCTGAATTTCGAAGCTTTCTTCCTGAGTCGCTCCACCAATAGCTACAAGCTTAGAAAGAAGTGATTGTTCTCTTTCAAGGAGGAATTTATCAACTTTTGCAGCAAACACTTTGCTTTCTTCCATGAGTGCTTTTTCATCGATTCCTGTCAGTTCACGATCTCTTAAAACCCATTTTCCGTTGATCATCACGTCTGTTACGTCTGAAGATTTTGAAGCATAAACGATCTGAGAATAAGTTCCCTCAGGATCTCTCATGAATCTTGGTGCATTGTGAACAGGGGAGATGTCGAGGAGGATCATGTCAGCTCGTTTATTCTTTTCTAGTGATCCTGTTATATCACTAACGTGAATGGCTTTTGCTCCACCATGTGTTGCCATGTAAAGAACCTGTCTGGCTGGAAGTGAAGTTGGATCTCCAGTTTTCAATTTGGCCAGGAAAGATGTTAGTCTCATTTCCTCGAACATGTCCAGATCGTTGTTTGATGCAGGGCCATCTGTTCCGATACCTACATTAACGTTAAGTTCAACCATTTTGGTTACAGGGGCAGCGCCGCTGGCTAATTTCATATTTGATGAAGGATTGTGAACAGCACCACAACCATGTTGGGCTAATTCGCGCATTTCACCTTCATCTATGTGAATCAGATGGCCGCCGATTAGCTTAGTGTCTAACAAATGCTGTCTTTTGATGTAAGGAATTACAGGCATTCCGGTTTCGGCTCTAAGTCCATCAACTTCCTGAGATGTTTCAGCAAGATGGATATGCAGAGGAACATCAAATTCTCTTGCCATTGCGGCACATGCCTGAAGAATTTCAGGGGTTGTTGTGTAAGGCGCATGAGGAGCGATTGCTGGAACGATCAAAGGATGGTTTTTCCACTCCTCAATAAACGCTCTGGTTCTTGTGAGTGCTTCTTCATAAAACGAAGAATCTGGTGATGGGAATTTCAAAATGGATTCGCCCAATACTGCGCGCATTCCTGCTTCTGCGGTTGCTTCTGCAATGTGTTCTTCAAAATAATACATGTCTGCAAAAGTTGTAGTTCCACTGCGAATCATTTCTGCACAAGCAAGCTTGGTTCCAAGTTTTACAAATTCTGGTGAAACAAATTCTCTTTCAACTGGCATAATATAACCCATCAGCCAAACATCCAGTCTCAAATCATCTGAAAGTCCTCTTAAAAGAGTCATGGGAACGTGAGTGTGGGCGTTTACCAGGCCGGGCATCAACACTCTTCCATTACAATCAATGACTTCTTCACCATCATATACCTTGCAAATATCTTCTTCATGGCCAACAGCGACGATTGAATCGCCTAATACTGCTACTGCGCCAGGGTAATACTGGTTAAATTGTTCATCCATCGTCAGGACAATGGCATTTTTAAAAAGTTTATCTACTTTATTCATCTGACTTTTCCCTTTCCCGCTATAGTATAAATTTTATTACCCTCCAGCATATCAGCATACTTTTCTAAAATCCATGCTTTTCCAGAGAAAAAATAGAAAAAATGATAAACGCTAGTTTTCTTGAATCAGAGTGACTTTTGATTTAAAATGAGGTCAATATTGGCTGGGACTGTACATATAGAGATGGAAAAAAATTCAAGTATCATCCATAGCATTCTCACAAGACAGCTTGACAGTGAGGATGTAAGAAAAATTGTCGACGTAATTAAAAGCCGTGAAGAGGAGAATTACTCCGAAGCACTGGGCAAAATTCTTGAAAACGTTGCCGATTTGCTCAATGTTTCCAGTCGTTTACTGGATAATTTATTGCTTCTTCTGGTTGAGATGACCTCTGAAATTGCTGGGGCTGAGCGTGGAACTCTTTTTTTATATGATCAGGAATCCAATGAACTTTTTTCCAGAGTAACCAAAGGAAGCGACTTGGTAGAAATCAGATTCCCATCCAGTAGTGGGATTGCCGGTAAAGCTTTTGAGTCTGGGGAAATCATAATTGTTGAAGATGCATATGCAGATGAAAGATTTAACAGGCAGGTCGATTTAAATACCGGGTATAAAACGAAGAATCTTTTTTGTCTTCCAATCAGACTCGGGAACTCCTCCGATGTTATTGGCGTTTTAGAATTAATCAATCTGAGGAAACTACCTCTTAAGCCACAGGACGTAAGTTTGCTGGAGAGGGTTACTTCAAATTCTGCTCAGGTTTTAAAAAATGCGCAGCAGTTTGAGCAGGTTCAATTAGCTAGAGAAAATGAATCACATTTACTTGAAATAGCTTCCGTTATCTCTTCTGAATTGCAGTTGAAGCCACTTTTGGAAAAAATAATGGAAGCTGTGACCATGATTCTTAACTGTGACCGGGCAACTATTTTCCTGCACGACGAGAAAACTAATGAGCTGTGGTCTAAAGTTGCGCTTGGTTTAAATAATCAGGAAATACGTTTCCCATGTGCTATGGGCATTGCAGGTGAAGTCTTTACAACAGGAAACACCGTAAATATTCCGGATGCATACGCAGATTCAAGATTTAATCAGGAAGTTGATGTTAGAACTGGCTACAGAACGCAAAATATTTTGTGTATGCCATTAATCAATAAATATGGCAAAATCATTGGCGTTACTCAGGTTTTAAATAAGCGCGGAGGCTGTTTTAACCGCCAGGACGAAAAGAAACTTAAAAGCTTTTCCTCACAATCATCAATAGCTATTGAAAATGCCAAATTGTTCGATGAAGTTTTGAACGTAAAAAATTACAGCGAGAGTATTTTAAGAAGCCTCAGCAACGGCGTTGTTAGCTTGAATCACATGAGAAGAATTGAGAAGTGCAACTCCATTGCGCTAAAAATTCTGGGGGTAACCGAAGAGCAAATTATTGGCAGATACGCGGATATTACTTTTACTGGCGATAATCATTGGATTGTGGACAGTTTGCGAAGGGTAATTGCCACTAACGACTCAGATACTTTTATTGATGCCGAAATAGTAAATCTTCATGGTGAGAAGGTTTCGATAAATATGGGAGTTGTTCCACTTCGTGATACAAGCGATCAGCCCATGGGAGCTTTACTTATCATGGAAGATCTGTCCATTGAAAAGAGGTTAAAAGGGACCCTTGCTCGCTATATGACAAAAGAAGTTGCCGATCAGCTCATGGACTCAGATGCGGAGCTTGGCGGCCAGATAAAAGAGCTGACCATTTTATTTTCTGATATTCGGGATTTTACAACTATTTCTGAGAAACTTGGGCCACAAGAAACGGTTTCAATGCTTAATGAGTATTTTACGACTATGGTTGATATTGTTTTTCATCATGGCGGAATCCTTGATAAATTTATTGGCGATGCAATGCTTGCTGTTTTTGGAGCTCCTTTTTCAACGGGCGAAGATGCAGATAAGGCTGTTTGTACTGCTATAGATATGATGAAATCATTGAAGCAGTTCAATGCTGCTAGAATGCTGCAAAATAAGGAAGCAATTGATATTGGAATTGGAATAAGCACTGATAACGTGCTGGTTGGAAATATTGGCTCCATGAAGAGAATGGATTATACTGTCATTGGAGATGGTGTTAATCTGGCATCCAGACTAGAAGGAGCTACCAAGTTTTATCATGCAGATATTCTGATCAGCGAGAAAACTGCTGACATGCTTCAATACAGATATTTTCTTCGAGAGGTAGATTTGATACGGGTTAAGGGCAAGACACTTCCGGTAAAAGTATTTGAAGTGCTTGACCACCATGAGAAGCAGAGTTTTCCAAACATGGTTGAAGTGATAAATCTATGTCATCAAGGCATAGACTTATTTAGAGAACAGAAATGGGAAGAAGCCTGCGAAATTTTCGAAGCTTCTCTTAGGTTAAATCGTCGTGATGAATTGGCTAAAATTTATGTTGGAAGATGTCATTACTTTATGAAACATCCACCAGGACCGAATTGGGATGGAGTCTGGACAATGACTTCAAAATCTTAAGAGAATCAAGAAGTTTTAAATGGCTTTAAATAAAGAACAACAGAATCTGATAAATGACTTGAAGGCTCCAATTAAATCCTTCAGGATTTTTGCATTGGAAGAAACCATTAAGAGTGGTGCTTGTCAGGAAGTGTTACAGACGCTTGAAGAGCTGCGCCTTTCTGAAGAGGATGGCGAGTGTCAGATTTTAATTAATCACGCTATTTCATCCGTTCAACAGCGTTTATCAGGAACTGCCACAGAACCAAAAGCTCTTAAAGAACAGCAGGAATTTATGGAAGCCTGGGAGAAGGCTGATATGAATGGCAAGTTGAGTATTCTAAATGCCATTCCAAATCGGCTTCCAAAAGGTTTGAGGGGCATGGGGCCTGAACTCCTGGAAAATCAAAATGCTTCCGTTGTTGCTTCAAAGGTAATTAGAGTTTTTTGCCGTTATTGGCCAGAAGATAGATTTGGCGATATTGTAAAATGTCTAAATTCCGACAGCCTATCTCTAAAGCTTGCTGCGCTGAAAACTTTAGTTCATATGCATCCAATGATGCTTATAAATGATCTTCCAGAACTTTTAAATTCGAAAGATGCACAGATTAAAGCTCTGGCCATCAGAGGATTGACCAAGATAGATACCGAGGAAGCGTTGAAGCATCTTCAGGCATTGTTATTGTCTCCCGACATTTCTGATCGACTGGCTGGAATACAGAATTGTCCATTTTTGCCTTTTGAGATGGTTAAACCTGTTCTATTGAAATATTTTTCTGCAGAAAATCATCCGGAGCTTTTAATCAGGGCAGGGTGGATTCTTGAAATGAACCCTGATGTGCAGGTTCCGTTTAAACTTTATGAAATTTCGGAGAGGGTTCCTGCCAAAAAGGCTCAGTTAGTAAAACAGATTGTATCAGAAGCCGTTAAGCTTCTGGAAAAATCCGGAATCCTTGGCGACAAATTTCAGGCTTATACGCAAAAATTACAGAGCTGGGTATATAAACGCAATGCTATTAGATTCGTGAAGCAGGTAGTAGCAAAACTAAACTCAGAGCATGTAGATTCGGATCTTGAGCAGGTTATTTTGAACAATCTCAAACAGGCTTTGATTAGAGAGGCCTTTACTGAAGCCCTTGAATGGCCAATCCCTGCTAAAATAAAAGAAAAGATTAACTCCTATTTAAAGCAATCCTCTGCTACAAAACCTATTGCATCGCCAGAGCAGGCAACACCAGAAGAAGTGGACAAAGCTGCTGAGGTTCCAGAAGTTAAAGCTGCTCCAAAAACTGAGGATAGTTCTTTTCCAACACAGGAAAAGATTGCAAAGGATCTTAAAGCTGATCTTAAAGAAGTTGTTTCACCAGAACAAGCGAGAGCTGAGACGTTAGAGGAGAAGGTTCATCGATTTGCTTCTTTGTCTCTGGACGAATTAGCTCTTGTTGTAAACGAGATTAAAGGAATAATTGAGGGAAAAGATGCCCCGGTGGATTTAAGAATTACGGCTTTGCACACATTAACCAGACACTACCATAAAGGTTTTGAAAAGTTAGCCGTCAGTTTATTGTCACACCCTAATGTTGCCCTTGCTACCGCGGCTCTGGAATATCTTGGAGCAGTAGATCCCGAAGTAACCTTCCCATATCTGGGGCAATGTTTAAAGGTTATGGATGTAAGGATGAAGTCAGCTGCTCTCGGTATTTTGATTCACTTTGACTTTAATCAGGCGGCGTCTTCATTAAATGCCATGTTAAAATCCCGAGAACCAGAGCAGCAGAAAATGGCTTTGGAATGTATGGATCAGTTTGATTTTTCATTGATCAGGGATCAGCTAACAGACTTTTTGTGCCGTTGCAAGGATAGCCGTTTGGTAGAAATGGGATTGCTTCACTTTGCTGCGAACCCATCGCCTGATAACATTTACTGTTTGTTTAAGGTTGAGAAATCGCATCATGGAGATGTTGTTCAGCAAGTTAAGAGCGTAAGAAGCCAATGTCAGGTTCAGGTGCGATCCTCTGAGATGGTTCATGGGCAAAGTAGTGGTAAATCTACTGTTGACAGCGATGCAGAGCTTGAGAAGCGCTATCAGGAAGAGCAGGAGAAAAAGAGAACTCAACGTCCTGCATATGCGTTTAAGCAAAAGGAAGCAGAGGCAGAAAAGCTTAACGTCAAAGAGGCAACAAAAGAAGTTGTAACCTTGGTGCGAGAAGTTATTCAGTCACGAGGAGCTTACATTTTAGGTGTTATTGCTTTGGTGTTGGGTGTGATGTTTTATCTTTTCTTTATGCCGGGTGAGGCTACTGATGTTGCCGGAAAAATTGGGGGAGCAATTGTTTCTGGACCAATGACCGTCGAAGGTACAGTTGAAAAGGTTAATGGGGACGTGGTTTTCTTTAGAACCCTGAAAAACAATCTTTTCGTGATTACGCCTCAACGAGAAGGTTTTAGAACTCCAAAAGTTCGTTCTAAATTGAGAGTTTCAATGGTTCCATATAGACAAACTCCCGATGGAAGCTATTTGGCAAGAATTCGAATGATCCGAGAAGTAGAGGCTTTTACTGAGGATGGAGAGAAGTAGTAATAAACAGAAGCAGCTTGAAGACCTTAAGCTGATTGAAAAAATCAGGGCTGGCGATAGTGCTAGTCTTGAAAAGCTTCTTGACCGCTATATACCTCAGCTGATGGGCTTTTTCCGATATTTGCGTGTTTCTGATTCAATTATTGAAGATATGATTCAGGAAACTTTTGAGAAGGTGATCAGAAAAATTGATACCTTTGATTCATCAAAATCATTTTCTTCATGGATCATGACAATAGGGCGAAACCATTATTTTGATGAATGCAGGCGTGAAAATAGAAAACGAGAAAAACAGGTAGAAATGCAACTTCCGTCTCAACAAACTCCAGAGGAAGAAATTATTGTTCGCGAAACTGCTACTGAGCTTTTAAAGCTATTGTCAGACCAGGAAAAATTCCTTGTCGAAATGAGAGTTTTTCAAGGTGCTCCATTTTCAGAAATAGCAGAAATAACCGGTGAAGCGGAAGGTACTCTTCGCTCCAGGTTTTTTAGAACAATGGGGAGATTAAAAATTTCAGGAGAGAGAGCCAAAGCAGCTGAATAATTTTATTCAGTGGCTATAGGAGGAACTCTTTCTTTTAAGTTGATTATTGCTGTTGGGTTGCCACTAATCGTAGTTTTTTGTCCAGCTGTCAGAATTTGTGTTTTACCACAGTCTGGTTGAACCTGAACTTTTCCTCGGGAAACAGATATTTCTGACTTTTCAGAGGTTACGTTGCAATTAAAAACAGTGCCTAGAACAGTAATCTGGCCATGAGGAGTGGTGCCAATGAATTTTTTGGGGCCAGGAACTACAGAAACTTCTATTTTTCCGTTGAGTATATGAAAACCTCTCTCCGAAATGCTTAGACGAGCCGGTCCAACTGCTTTGATTTTTGATCCATCTGGGATGGTTATCAACGCTGTATCATTTTTAAATAATGAAACTGGGTTGTCTAAAGAAATTGTTTTCTCTTTTTCTTCATTTACGGTAATAAGAAAGCTTTTATTTGATAAGCTTGCAAAACGATTCGATGGATTTACCACCAAATCTCTTTTCTTTGGAATATCAGGGCTGTTAGAAAGCATTAAAATAAGGAATGCTCCTGTTAGAGCTGCTCCAAAAAACCATGAAAGCCAACTGGTGGAAAGTGATCTGGGATTGGCTTTTGCTGCCTCCCTTTTTGCTTCCATTATTGGTGAAAGCTTGTTTAAGATTCTGCCTTTTAGAGCACTGTAATCTTGTGAAGGAATGGCTCCAACTGCTCTAATTTCAGAAATAACTCCAATCTGTGACTTACAAAAGTCACAGGAACAGACATGCTGTTTTTGCTCTGGAGTTGCGCTCTCGCTTAAAAGAGAGTCCAGTGCTTCAATGCATATTCTGTTATGTTTTGTTGAAGTCATTTGTTTTTTCCTGGTTGAGGTTGGGTAGGGCATGCTGGTAGATTTTTCTACCAGCATGCGCTTTTATTTATCTAAGGTTCAGAGCGTCCTGAATTTGCTTCGCTTCAGCAAGTGCTTTTTCTCTTGCTGCTTCAAGTTTTTCTTTGATCGCTTTTGCCTGTTCAGCTTTTTCTTTAATCATTTTGTCGTATTTTTCTTTAATTGCTTTGTATTTTTCAGTGGCTTCAGTTTTAGCCGCTTTGTATTTATCTACAGCACCTTTTAGTGCTTCAGTTTTTTCAGCAATTTTCTTTTCCCATTTTTCAGCCTGAGCTTTGTAATTTTTATCGATTGCTGCTTTCAGTTTTTCAAGTTTTGATTTCTGAGCTTCAAGAGAAACCTTTGAATAATCAACCTTTGCTGCAGAATAAGCATCTTCTAGTTTTGAAACTGCTTGTTCGGATCTGAGTTCCTCTTCGGCTATGCTTACAAGGATTTCTTTTTTGCGGTCAGCTGAGATAAACTTAGAGAGGAGCTTGTTGTCGAGTATCTTTTTGAGTTTGCTGATTTTAGCGCTTGAGCTATCTTTTTCTTTTTGGATAGCGGTTCTAATATCATTAAGTTTAGCTGCTACATCCTGAGTTTGATTTGAGAAAGCCTTTTCAACAACTTTAAGGTGGTTAGCCCAGGCTTCTTTGATTTTAGCAAGCTGTTCTTTTGATTCAACCAAAGCTTCCTGTCTTTCTTTAAACTTGTTATTAAAGTCAGCGAGATATTCTTTGAGAGCTTCTTTTTCTTTTTCTTTGGCTGCGGTAAGTTCTTTAACCATGTCATTGTAATATTCTTCGCGCTCAGCCATGGCCTGTTTGTAATTATCTCCGATTTCAGCAACTCTATCCTGAACTTTATCGGCTGCACTTGTAACGCCATCTTGAACACTGCTAACTGCAGCTTTTACGCCATCTACTGTTGCTGCTGCTTTGTCTCTATAATCTTTAAGACCGTCAAGAATTGAACCGTATTGTTCCTTGGCTTTTTCAAAGGCTGCTTTTGCACCATCTACTGCAGGATCTTTTACAACTTTATCAAGCTGATCCTTAACGCTTTTGATTTTATCAAGAAAGCCAGCTTTCTGATCTGCAGGCATCTGGATGTCAGCAATTTTTTTGGCAACTTCAGAGGCGTTGTCAGAAAGATCTTTTACTGTGTCAGTAACTTTTTTGGCGTTATCTGCAAAATTGTCTTTTACGTCATCAAGAAGTCCTGTTACTTTATCTGCACCTTTTTCAAATGCTTCACGGCCCTTGTCAACGATTTCGCCGAATTCACTTGCTGGATCAGAAATTCTTTCTACTACTTTCTGCCCTTTATCGATTACATTGCCCATTGCGTCAGTGGTTCTGTTGGCAAAACTGGAAATTTTATCTCCAACTTTTCCGCCCACTTTATCACCGAATTCTTTAACTTTATCAAGGCCATCAGTGACTTTGTCTTTGATTTCCTTAACTTTTTCTATGCCGTCTTTAACTTTTCCGACAATTTCTTTTCCCTTTTCAAGAACTGGTCCAAGAAAATCTTTTGCTTTATCTATGCCAGTTTTTACAAGATCAGCACCTTTACCGATCCACTCACCAATTTTGGGTCCAAGTTTTCCAGCAACGCTGGAAATGCTTTCAAATATTCCACCAAGATCAAAACTACCTGCGCTACATCCTGTAAAGGAAACTGATACGATTAACATTAGAGCCAGAAAAAACGAACCTCTAGTCAAAGCTGATAACATAGTGCCCTCCGTAAATAAATTTTACTTTCAGAAAACTTACGAAAAATGTTTTGGTTTCGTTGCAAAGTTTTTTATTTTTTTATTATTTATTTTTAATCTGGGAGGTTTACAGGAAATGTATGCCAGCTGGGATTCGTCTGCGGGAAGTTCCAGAGGGCATGAAAATACTCTGGATAAACAATGTCAAAGAAATCGGCCAGGACTATATGACTTTGCTGACTGGCTTTCTTTTTTCCAATATCCGCTTCGGCAATTTTTTTAAAGTTTCTGCTATCTAGGGAGTCGATTAATTGCAAGGTAATAAAGAAGTAATCCTGATTTTTTGCGTGACCAGGGGTGATAGGTACCCTTCTTATTCTGAAAAAATTAACTCTATCGCTTAAAACCTTTTCTCGTACATTTGAATTAAATTCCTCAACCCTGATTAACTTTAGAAATGGTTTATCGGGATTGGTACTATCTTCAAGCTTATAAGTAATTTTTGAAATATTTCTTGGACTATAACCCTTTGTAGAGTTCCGGTTGTGAATTATATCGTCTCCCCCCCCGTCATATAAGGGGTGATGCATTGGGTAGGAATAAAAAACATACTTAGTATTTGGAGGAGTTCCTTCTTCTTTTAGTATGTCAGAAAAACTTGGAAAAATTGTTACCCCAGGTTTCCAGTGGTGCGAAAGTGGTATTATTGCCAGCTTTAAGTCACTTCTAACCTGTTTGATTATTCTACGTGCTTCAAGGGTGGTATCTATTTTCATCATCCCAACCAAAGATGTTTTGGTTCCGGATCGAAGAATAAAGAAAATTGGTGTTAACAGAAGGGCAAGACATCCAGCCACCACCATAACTTCGACTAGAGTGAAGCCTTTATTAAATCTCTTTTTCATTTTGGTGGCTCCACGACAATGGATTCAAGTGAAATCTCCTGCTTGGACAGCCAGGCTTGAGCTTTACTTTTTCCGCCAAGATTTGCTGTAGAGACGGTAACTTTTATCTTTATTGCGTTTATTGGCTTAGATCCAGAATCGATTGTTAAAGGCTCAAGTGATATTTCTCGATCGAAAAAAGCCGCCTCTGCAGGATATTCTATATCCAGGCCCGGCAGGCCGATAAAGTCTTTTAAAGAGACCTTATCAATTGGATAAAACTTCAGACCAGAATGGCCTTCCTGGAGGTAGCGCAGGTAGTCAAAACCAAAATTTCTGTATACTTCAATTGGCTCTCGGGCAAGTGAAAAAGCCAGGAACTCATAATATGCGTCCATTGAACCACGGTTTGAGGCTTGGTTCATCCAAAACATGGAAAGAATTGCAAATGACAAAAAAGCCATTGCAACAATGATTTCCAGCATAGAAAAACCTTTTTTTCTCATTTGTCTTCTTCTATTACCCTTTCAAAACTTATCCATCTTGAAATATTTACATCATAAATATCTTTGTCACAGCATAACGCTGGATCATAAAAAACCTTGTGTTCAGTATTCTTTTTCCAGCGGTCAATATCCAGAACATCTACCGCCAGAGCGCCTTTTAAATTCAAAGTATTGTTTTGGGGAATAACCCGGCATTTGTGACCATAACCAACTGCAACTAGTGAAGCTTCAATTGGGGCATCTGTTTTAACCCAAATTGTTTGTGGAGAAACCACGCCTTCTATATCTGCTCCACGAACAGCAAGGATACAAAGATCCTCTGGAGTGGCTTTCTTTATTTCACTTTCAATGGAAATTTCATCTGCAATTAAAATTCCTTTGCCGTGGATTTCTAAAGGAGCGCCGTCCTTTCCCTTAAGGGTCACTTTTCCAGAGACTCTGACTATTCCATGGAGATATAATTTTCCATTTCTTAAAATTCCAAACTCTCCAAGTTTTGAAGCAGGAAAGTCTTTTCTATACCATAGACTGGCATGACTGAATGGCCTGAATTCATTTACAGACAAATCGCTTCCATCAAGAGACATGGTATCTGTAAACTTATAAAACTCCGGATTGGAAAAAGTGTCTGTATCTTCGCCTTCTTTATAATCGTAATCCGAGTTCATGACTGATTTAATTTCTTTGTAATTGAAGTTATCTCTTACGTAGGCAAGGTTAAGCTCTCCGCCTACCAAAGAATCAATATATGGATAGACCGGTATTCTTCTTGCGTTATACTTGGCTATGAGGTCCGGGTTGTTAAGTGGGGTAGGGCCTTCAGCTGCGTCAACCCACTTCCAGCCAAATGTTTTTTTCTTTTTCTTTTTGTAGAAAATCGTTAATTCTGCTTCAGTCATATCTAAAACAAAATATCCAAAATGGAAGAAGCGCTTGCGAATTTTTCCTCGAAGAATGTTGCTCATCTGATCCATTGGAAGAATTTTCAGTCCTGGTTTAAATGGCAGGTTGGGATCTTTTGGTGAAAAACAAATCTTGTCTCCTTGCCATGCGCCTTTTCTGGCGGCTTTTAAGTCCTTTTTTTGCTCGTCGGTCAAGGTTGTGATTGCGTCAATTGCAGTGTCTGTAACCGGGTGCTTCTCAAAATAGAAATTTCCTTTGAGTTTGCCAATTTGACATGATTTATATTTGGCATCCCCTGTGTGCCCCTGTTTAGCGACTTCTTCATCAAATGCTTCTTTTGAGGCCTGGTTGAAAAGAGGGTAAAGACCTGGTAAAAGCGATAAACATTGCGGATTATCAAGTGGAGAAGGGGGAGTTATTTTATCTTTTTTTAGTGGGGTGGGGATCAGAGATGCGGTGTCTTCAGTGACATCAATGAATACTGGCTTTCCTGACATTCCACTGGTTCCGCCCAGAAAAACCTTTCCATACATTTGCGGGGCAGCCGGATTGAGACCGGTTTGATCAATGGTAAGCTTTGTGTTTTGAGGGTTTAAATTGCTGCCATTGTAGTTTACGAATTCTTCATAGCCTCTGCTGATAAAGAGGGCATAATCTAAGATTCTATTGTGAACATAAGCAGCGTGACGATTTGACTTATTACTGACAATTGAAACTACTTTGTAATCGTGGTGTCTGGTGATAGTACAGGCACCCCTAATGGTTTTTTTGTATTTTTCTTTTGGGCCAACCCTAACTCTGATTTCAAGGGTTCCTACACCTTCGTTTCTATAATATTTTCTTCCATTTGGGTCCTGGTTACGAAAATCAATAATTCTTGCAGTGACGGAAATATCAAACCTGTTACCAATGGTCATAGATGTAGCAACATTTTCAGTCAGGGGAACTGGAATTACCACCCCCTTGGAATTTTTATCTTTAAGATTTCCAGTAGTGCAATCCAGAGCTGATGGAGAGGAATGATTGTTCGCAATTTGCAGGTGAAGAGTGCTGGTGGTTTTCCCAGCTTCATTGCTGATGTAAGCAAAAGCTTCTTCTATAGCAGACTCAGCCAGCTGTCTCGCAACCTCTGCCGCCTGAAATTTAAATGCGTTCGATTGAGCTTCTCGCGACATTTTATGAAACTGTATCGCAAGCATGCTGATTATAAGCATCACAAAGATGGCGGAAAACATTGCTACGCCTCTTTTGTTATAACTTACTGATATGATTTGATTTTTCATTAATTTTTCCTGTTAGACCAAGTTTACTATTTAAGAGAGAGTCATTCAAGTTATAGAGTTGTAAAAAATGCTTGCGTCTATGTGGAAATTGCTATTTTTGTAATTATCATGATATTTTGTTCAAAAGAATTTGATAGAGATCAAGGGAGATATACATGGCAGAAAATAAAAAATTCAGACTTGTTACCAGAAGCGACTTTGACGGACTGGTATGCGCTGTTTTATTTAAAGAAATGGACATGATAGATGATATTAAGTTTGTTCATCCAAAAGATATGCAGGATGGAAAAATTGAAATTACTGATCGAGATATAACCACTAATCTTCCATATGTAGAAGCTGCTCATCTTGTTTTCGATCACCATTTAAGTGAAACTATCAGGAATAAAGGGAAGAAAGATAATCATATTATTGATTCCAATGCCATGTCGGCAGCTAGAGTTGTATATGATTATTACGGTGGCAAGGAAAAGTTTCCAAAAATTTCTGAAGATATGATGACTGCAGTTGATAAAGCTGATGCTGCGCAGTTTTCAAAAGAAGAAATTCTTCATCCTGAAAAATGGGTTTTGCTAAATTATCTCATGGACCCAAGAACTGGTTTGGGGAGATTCAGAAGCTTCAGGATTTCAAACTATCAGTTAATGATGGAGCTTATTGATTGCTGTAAAGATTTAACAATCGAAGAAATCATGGAACTTCCAGATGTTAAAGATAGGGTTGAACTTTATTTTGAGCAGGAAGAGAAATTTAAAAAACAACTTAGAGCCTGCTCCAAGATTTATAAGAATTTAATTGTTTTAGACCTTAGAAATGAAGAGATTATTCACGCAGGAAACCGATTTGTAATTTATGCATTGTATCCTGAATGTAATATTTCTATTCATGTGCTTTGGGGTTTCCAAAAGCAAAATACGGTTTTTGCAACCGGCAAGTCTATTGTTAACAGAAGCTCAAAAACAAACGTTGGTGATTTAATGCTTAAATATGGTGGGGGCGGCCATCAAGCTGCTGGCACATGTCAAATTGAGCATGATAAAGCTGAACAGGTTCTAAAAGAGCTAATTGAAAAAATAAATGCAGATGGATAAAGATGTATGTTAAATGAGAGGGGCCGTGTTTTACACGGCCCCTCTCATTTTTAAGGAGAACTCTTTGCTTGAGAAACTGAAAAAAATGTTTGCCGCATTTACTTTGAGGGAATACAGATATTTCTTCTTTGTAAACGGTGCATCCATGGTTGGAACATGGATGCAAAGACTTGCAATGAGTTGGTTAGTGTATCGACTTACCGACTCTGCCACATGGCTTGGCGCGGTAAATTTTGCAGGTTGGTTTACAGCATTCCTGGTGATGCCTTGGGCTGGAGTATTGCTGGATACTTTTTCAAGAAGGAAAATTCTCGCTTTTGCTCAATTTATTGGTTTCGCTCAAGCTCTGGTTTTGGCATATCTGACTCTATCAGGTAATATTGACATTTATCAGATCCTCATTCTTAGCGTCGGACTTGGATTTGTAAATGGTTTTGACATGCCAGGAAGGCATGCGTTTGTTTCTGATCTTGTAAAAGACAAAAGATTTCTAGCTAATGCAATTGCGCTGAATTCCACAATGTTTAATCTTGCAAGGCTTATCGGTCCTGCGTTAGCTGGGATAATTGTGGCCAAAGTAGGAGAGGGGTATTGCTTTCTTATAAACGGGATTTCGTTTTTACCCGCAGCGATTTTCCTTTTAATGATGGAGCTTACAGAAGAAAAAAATGATCATGGCAATAAATCTTTTATTAAAGGGATTGCAGAAGGACTTAGTTATGCTCGCAATCATGAAGCTATTTTCCCTGTTTTACTGATGTTATCAGTAGCGTCGTTTATGGGAATGTCGTTAGTTACGCTTTTGCCCGTAATTGCAAAAGAAGTGCTGCTGGGTGATTCGCAAACTTTGGGCTTTTTAACAGGTGCTATGGGTGTTGGGGCGGTAATAGGAGCACTTTGGCTTGCTTCCAGGTCTTCAGCAATTGGCATGGAAAAAATAATAAATTTTGCGTTTGGAAGCTATGGTTTTTTTGCCATTTGTCTTTCCTGGTCAAGTAATCTGCCATTATCTTTGCTTTTTATGTCTTTAATGGGATTTTGTGTTGTAAATGGCTGGTCATCTAGTAACACTGTTTTACAAACAGTTTCAGATAAAGCTCGACGAAGCCGTGTTATGAGCATATATCTTATGTGCTTCTCTGGTATGTCTCCGATAGGAAGTCTTGTGATGGGGTGGTTGACCTCAAAAATTGGAGTATCTTATGCCGTAAGTATTGGCGGAAGTTGTTTGCTGGTGGCATCCATGTTTTTTTCTTTAAAGCTTGAAAAAATGAATAAGGCATTAGTGCGAGCTTGTAGTTGATCTGTCACAATAAGCAGGTTGTGCTGGTTTCCCCGGTTGTTTAAAATCCATTCCTTCTCAGGCGGTCAATTACTATATCCCAGGCATTGAACCAATCGTCAGGGCGCATCATATGTTCCGATTCTGGATATTCATGGTATTCGATTTTGTCTGGGACACTCTCGTAAGCAGGTTTTAGTTTTTCAAAAAATATTTTTGCTTCACCTGCTGGAACAGTAGTATCTAGACCTGCATTTACCATGAGAAGAGGGGTGGGGTATACTTCTGTCTGGAAATCTATTGGGCCTGAACGCTCAAGTATAGAAAATGAGTCCCCAGTTTTTTTTGCCGGGTCTCTCCAGTTCGGAGATGCCAGAAATGGTGCGACAAAGTCAGGTTTATTAGGATTTCTAAGAGTGCCAAAAGCCACAAATCCACCCATTGAAATTCCGATAACCGCAACTTTTTTCTTAAGTTTTTCTCTATAAAATTTGACTATTAAATCCAATTCTAAGACTTGTTGTTGGATTATAAGCAACAAAAGCTGGTGTTTTTTGCGGGGAGAAGAATCTTGCAAATATTCTAAAAAACCGTCTTTTCTTTCTCCGTGGTGTGGAGCATCCATGGCAATCGTATGAAAACCATTTTTGGCCAGGCTTTCTATGTCAGGAATCTGAGTCTCTTTACACACATTTAAACCATGTAAAACAAAAACAACAGAATCCCTGGCAATTTCAGGAGAGGCGGTAATAGCTGGAATTGCTGTAGAATCATTTGGTGTGATGGTGAGCTTTTGAATCATTCTACTTTTATTGGCTCCCATTTTTTCAAGACTTCCTGAACTTTTTTAATAGCTTTGGTGGAAAGCTTTCTTTCGAGTTCCTGTCTGAGTCTTTTAGAGTCCTTATCACCTTGCTTTTCTGCAATGGAATACCAAAAATAAGCTTTAGCAAAGTTTTTTTCTACACCTTCACCATTCTCATACATTGTACCAAGACTGAATTGGGCGTTAACATTATTTCGCTGGGCGGCTTTTTCATAGAGCTCGGCAGCTTTTTTATGATCTTTTGGGACGTGTAATCCGCAATAATACATAAATCCCAAACTAACAAGCGCTCCTGGATCGCCTTTTTCAGCAGCAGGTTGAAAGATTTCAACAGCCTTTTTATAATCTCCATCTTTATAGGCTTTACTTGCGTCTTCAAGGGTAGGAGCTTTATTGCAACATCCTGGTATGAATAGCATAGCCAGGAGTGCAGAAATTAATAATTTAAGTATATTTTTTTTGTTCATAATTTAAAGTTGCCTGAGTGCAAATGTCTTCAATGGAATTTAACGGTTTTCAAAAAAAATGTAAAGCTTCAAAACCTGATTGGACTAATTTAGCAGGATAATTTATTATAACATGCAAATAAAGAAACTTGGGAAAACAACACCTTAATGATTCGACGATTGAAAAGCTTATTGCCGCTTATTTTTCCTCTTATTTTAACCATGTTGCCATTTGGAGTTTTATACTTTAACGAGCTGCAAAAGGTTGAGGTCGAGAGAGAAAGAGAAGCCACATATTGGGAGCAACAGGCGAAAAACTACTTGCAGCTTTTTAGGTCTCAGCACTCTTTTGAAGGACAATGCAGCAGTAGAATTGTCATGATGCATTCTTTTTTACGAAGATCTATTGAAGAAAAAAAGCGAATAGATAGCGGGTATTTTTCAAGAGTAGTTAAGTTTTTTTTTAATGATGGCTTGAAAACAGAATTTGTTTATGCAGGGATTTTGAATAAAAAGTCTGGGAAACTGGTTTTTTTTAAAGGAAAAAATTTCAGAAAGCAAAAGCAAGCCGTTTTAAGAAGAGTTCTAGAGCCTCTTGCTATGCCTTTAGACCCCGATAGTGGAAATTCTTTTAAAAATAACAAATTATGTAAAAGTATTTTTGGGCCAAGGATTTCTTTTGATTTATTAAAGAGCTCTTTTAAGGGTAAAGGAAAACCTTTTTTAGGTAAGTTTGATAAAATTTTCCGATATTCTGTAATTGATTCTGTTGATTTATCTGAAGAGAAAGCTCTTGTCTATCTTTTTGTTTTTCCTAGAGATAGCGTCGACAGAGCAAAACGTCTCGCCATTGGACTGTCAGCTTTTAAAAATGAGCGCAAAGGAGTCTATCCAGCAATTGTACCTCTTGAGTTTGCTGACAACGGCGAAAAAATCTATTTTGGCAGCGATTTTCCTCTAGCATTAAAAGGAAAGCTTATTGAACTTCTGGGAGAACTGAAAAAAAATAGATTCCAGCGAGAAGACGACTTTCCAATCGGAAAGGTTTCTAATGCAAAAAAAATGAAAATTTTGCGGGAATTCATTAGCTATCAGGTTCCGTATGAATTATGGCTTATCGGTGATAATTCAGGACCCGGAAGAAATAGAATCCCCTCTTTTGTTTTTCTTATCTTGCTGGTGCTTGGAGCTGGTTTTGTTGGGGCTTTTTCCAGAGTAATGATTTTTGGGCATCCTATCGGTGTGAGCATTAGGGTTTGGTTAAACTTACTTTTTGCTTTAATTGGGATTGTTCCCCTTATTGTTTTATATACCGCAGGAGCAATGCAGATCGAAACAACGGCTTTTCGAAGTGAGCAGTTAGCCGTTAAAGACACCCTTCAGATGCTGGAAGAAGCGGATACTTCCGGAAATATGATTTTAGCCGAATACAGGCAAGTGATGAGAAACTTTTCTTTAAATCCTGAATGGAAAAAGCTCTTAAGTTCAAGAGATAAAGCAGACTGGGAAAAGGCAAGCAAAATTGTTGAGGCAACAATCGCTAAGAGTGGTCTTACTACCAGCTCTTTTGGTGTTATTCCGCCATCTTTTTCCAATGTTAAAGATTGGTTGATCATTTTTGACAGATGGGTAAAAGACAGACCTCTTGAAATTAGAAGAGTTAATTTTCTTTTGCCCTGGTTCGCAAAGTCTTATTCTATGTTATTCCCTGAAGAGTCTGGAGACGTAGAAGTTAGTCTTCCATTTTTCTCAGGAAAGATTGGTGATGAGGTTATAGCATTTTTTTTATCCTTAAGATCTGATATTGATGTGGTGGTTTCTGAGAATTTAAAATACTTCATTGCTCATGATTATATTTTAAAAAATGGAAAACCTTATAATTGGTATTTTCTCAGGTCAAAAATTGATCAGGTGTTTGAAAAATATCTGCGTGACAAAGTTGAAACTCTTCAAATCAGTTATCCTGACAGCTTTTTTTCGCTATCAGAAATAGGCAATGTTGATGCGCCTTTTATTCTTCCTAATTTTAAGAATAAACTCTCTGGCAGGATGTATAAGTATGCTTCAAAATGGATTAAGCAAGCTTCCTCAACCGGAGCAAAACTAGTCAGGAAACTTGATGATGGAATTCTTGTAGTTTTCCCTTGTCAGACCTCTGGACCATATATTTTAAGCGCTATGATTTCTTTCTCAGACATAAGGGATAATGTTAGAAGGCAGAAATATTACTTGATTATAATCGTCTGGTTGCTTGTTATTCCCGTTCTGGTATTGGCAAGACTTCTAACCGAATACGTAGTCCAGCCCTTGAAAACTGTAGAAAGAGGTATCTCAAGGATTGCCGAAGAAGATTTCTCGGTTGAGGTAAAACTTAATCGTACAGACGAATTGGGGAACCTGGCGGACGCTTTTGAAAGAATGCGGTTAGGTATTTTGGAGAGAGTAAACCTTGGGAGATTTGTTTCTGCCAGTCTTGATGCAGAGGTTGCTCAGAAGAATGAAGACGATGTGGGAATGAAGTCAAAGTTTGGTGCAATTCTTTGCTCTGATATACGCAACTTCACCACTTTAAGTGAATTACATCCTGTCAGGGATATTGTTGAGATGCTTAATCAGCACCTGGGAAAAATGGCTGAATGTATTCAAAGCGAAAATGGCATGGTTGAGCAATTTGTTGGAGATGCTATTATTGCAGCTTTTCATGATGATGATCCGGAAAAAGCTGCAAAAAAAGCCGTGTTAGCAGCTGTCAGAATGTATGAAGCTCACAAAGAGCTTAATATTCAAAGAAAGCTCAGGGGAAAATTTCAATATGAGTTCGGAATAGGTATTGATGGAGGAAAACTTCTTTCAGGAACTATCGAAGCTAAGGGTAGAAGAGAATATCTTATAATCGGAAAAGCTAGAAATACTGCAGAACAGCTTGAAGGGCTTTCCAAACAGGGAAAACATACAAAAATAATTCTTACCGAATCATTAAAAGAAATGGTAAAAGATGAACACAATTTTGTTATCTTAGACGGTTCGGATTTTTATGAGCTTCTTATATCGGAGAACAATTCATGAAGCTTGCAAAGACATTATTTTTAACATTGGCACTTGGAGCTTTGTTTCTTCTAATTCTTAGTTTAGAACCTAGAATGTCATACACAAAAACCCAGGCAAAAAGGGTTGCAAATGGATTTAAGATTGCTGAGAGAATGAATCAGGAAACAAAGTATGATTTTCAGGTTCAAAGCTGGCTGAATAAGTTTAAGACAGATCTAATAAATCGAAGAGAGCTATTTTTTGATACAGATGAGATTCCTGAATACTTAAAAAAATGGTTACCAATAGAAAAAATCCTTGTTGTTGAGTCTTCTGACGATGGTGTGCTAAAACGAGCAAATACTTTTGGAACAGACTTTCCTCTTGACTGGGTTGTTAGTTTTCTTAAAGCCGACTGCCTTCTAAGAGAAAAAACTGAAGATGAGATTGAAGAGGGGCTTCTCGACGAGCTGGAAAAAAATGTATCTAAGGGTTTCTACAATCTAATAGGTAATAGGGTTACAAAATTAAAAGTTGTTCTCAGGCAAGCATCCAAGATGGTTCTTGAGCAAAGCGAAACGGGAACAAAGGCTCTATTGTGGGATAAATTTAGATTGGGAGAACGGGTTGGCTATATTTTTATTAAACTTGATTTTCTAAAGTTTAACTCACTCTATCCTATAAAATCATTTTTCAAATTTGGGGAGGATTCAGGTTATAACTGCGCTTTCTACTTTCTTGGCTCAAAAAAGATCCTGGGTAATCCTGGCTTTATGAGCAAAATTGAAAGTGACTTTGTAAAATGGTTAGAAGCTAAATTGGGAGAAATAGGAGAAAGGCCTGCGAAGGCAAATTATAGAGGGCAGGAAGTTTTTATTGGCTCTAAATCCTATACCTATGACTTTAGACCGCTTGTTATTTTACCTGAAGATATTAATAGCAAACTTTCACTTTCCTGGAAGTTTAAACTGGTTTTTCTTATTCTTTTCTTTCTTGTATTAATAATGGTTACAGAAACTCTTATTTTTCAAAGGGGTTTTAAACAGAATCTTGGACGAGTATTAGCCGGTGCTTTTATGTTGGCTATTTTGATGCCTTTTTTTGTTGCCAGATCAGTTTTCTTAAGAACCCTTATTGAAAACTCAGAAAAAGAAAGATTAAAAATTGAAAGAGATTTACACGACACATTAATTGGACTTGACGAAGGGGTTCGAATTTTTCACATGAACCTTCTTGCTAATCTGAAGAACTATTGTCGAACCCCATCTGTTGTTAAATCTATTCTTAATGAAGAAAGAATGGAAGGCAATACTGGTGACATAGATAAGGTTTTTTCCTCCATAAAAGCTGATGAAATTAAACTTAATCCAAGTTGGGCGGAAGATTTTACCGTGAACGATTCAATTGCAGAATATATAGCTTCTGCTGGAATTCAAATTCTTAGAAAAGATCTAAACTTCTCCCCGGAGAAAGAGCAGATTATAAACTCTATATTGGTTTCTGGGCCGAATTCATTTATAAGATTTTTTGATAGACAAAGAAGAAAAACGTTGGCAAAAAGATCGCTAGGTAAAAATGATAATACCTATTATTTGTTGGAATTTTTTAGAAGTAATTTTGCTGAGCGGTTAAATAAAAAAATTATCCATCCAGGATTTGATCGAAAAAAAATAGGTGCTGTGTCATCGCTTGATGCAAATGGACTTCAGTTTGAGATGGCTGAGAAGGAACTTGTTACCGCGATCGGAGAAGGTCGTACCTATAATAAGCTTATAAATGCAGACAGTTTAAATTGGTTCCAAACCTCTGTTGGCTTCGTTCATTTTGCTCTATTCCCATGTGAAGTAAATGGTATAATTCGATATTTTATTTCAGCTGCCTGGGATGAGTTTGCGATAGATCCATTGTTTTTGAGGCGCAAATTTATTCAGCTTGGAAAAACTAATACAGGTGGGGAACCAACTCATTTTCAGGCTTATAGTCCTATGATTAGAGATAATCTTTCAAGCAATGAAACAGAATCTAGATTGCTAACAAATTTAATTAATAGTTGTCTTAAAAAGGGCCAAATTATGCGCGAAGAAACCTTTGAGGGAGTTGGTAGCGAAGGTGCCGCCCTCTATGAGGTTATCCCGGGAAAATTTATTAAACTTTATACGATTGGGGCAAAGAAAGAGACGGGATTTCTAAAAAAAGAATACAAAAAAAGGCAAATGATTTTTAATATCGGGATTTTCATTTTCATTATTTTCTCCATTGTCGCAGGATTTAATATCAGCAGATCTTTCACAAATCCTTTAGAGCACCTACTATGGGGGATGAGTAGAATTGATCAGAATGATTATAAAGTGAGACTTAAAACTAGTAGAGAAGATGAGTTTGGCTCTCTTTCTGTTGCTTTTAACAGAATGGCAAAAAGGCTTCAGGAAAAGGATTTGCTGGACAAATATGTTTCTCAATCAGTTAAAAAGCTTACCAGCGAGCCTGAGTTGTTTGCTAAGGCTCAATTAGGCTCAGAAGAGTGGGTAACTATTCTTTTTGCAGATCTTATCGGGTTTAAAGAACTTCAAGAAAGCAGTTCAGACGAAGACATCCAAAAAGCAGTAGAAACAGGGTTGTCATTCTTTTTTGAAGCTGCTGAAAAGAGCGGCGGAGAAGTGGATAAGGTTATTGGCGAAAAAGTGTTAATTACTTTTAGACATGATCAAATGGGTGATGATAAAGCTGCTCAAGCGGCTATAGATGTGGCACGCGATATTTCTGGAAAATTTGAAGGTGTAGGTAGCTTAGTTCCTTACTTTGGCATCAATTCTGGGAAAGTAATCGCAGGAATTATAGGAACTCCATCGGTAAGAATGGACTACACGGTAATTGGGGATCCCGTAAATGTTGCAGCTAGATTGTGTGGCGTTGCCTCAAATACCGGTAACAAAGTTGTAATTTCAGGAATCACTCGTGAAATTCTGGCAAGTAAAAAAATGGCTTTTGAAAAGCTGGATGTTAAAAATGTAAAAGGTAAAAAGCAGGAAGTTGAAGCTTTTAAGCTTGTTATTTAACTTTTTCAATTTTAAATTTTGCTATAACAGGAACATGATCTGAAATTCTTGGGGTAAGAATCCTATTTTCACTGGTTAAATTTATTTTTGCTGTACCTTGTTTAAGCAGGATATAGTCTAGTTTTCTTTCTAGATGGTTTCCGGCAGTGGGTTTTAGGTTTTTATTCTGAATAAAATTTACCCCAAGTGTTTTAAAAACATAGTTAGGAGTAAGATTTAGATCTCCGCAGATAGCTGTAGGAACATTTCTATCTTTAAAATAATTTGTCAAAAGAGGAAGTTGAGAAAAATTTGGTTTGATTCGCATCTCTCGTCTTGCTGAATAAAGATGGGTGTTTACAAAGTTGACTTTGAAACCATTTATTACAATCTCAGAGATTAAAAATCCTTTTCCAGCCAGCAATTCTTCAAATCTAAAATTCAGCCAGCTTGGGTACCTTAAAAATGTGACTTTATTAATCTTGAATTTGCTTAAACTTAATAACCCTGAGCGATTAAATAACGGATTAAATGAGAAGGTCGCATTGTATTCAGGAAGCAGTTCAATGATTTTTTTTGCCCAATGATTAGTCCATACCTCCTGAAGTGCTACTAGATCTGGATTCTCTTTCTTCACAATTTTTACCAGGTCTGAAATTCTATCTTCATGGCGATTAGCAAAAGGTTGGGGGAGTAAAAACATATTGCATGTCATAGCTTTAATGCTTTTGCTGCTAGTTTTTCGGGTTTGTTTCTCTGATCTATCAATTAAAACAACATCAGACTCTTGAAGGCTCGCAAGTTCCTTAAAGTGTAGCTTTTCAAATACTTTAAAAGTTAATCCAAAGATAGAGGCAAATTGAAAATTTCTAAAATGTGTTTCCAAACTTTCCCAGGCTTTTGGTTTACTTGGTTTAAAAAAGGCTACGCTTTTATCACCATTGGCATTGAGAGCCATGCTAAGAAGCAATAGCGTCATAAGCGTTGAGCTCAAAAAGCTTTTTTTGAACTGATTCATGAGCTGATTGTAATAAAAATAAAAAAAATGTGATATAGGGGTTTTGGGGTGAAAAACGATGAAAAACTTAATAAAGTAGAGATATGTCTCTTTAAAAGCCGAAAATCGAGTTACAGTTGTATTAAAAATAAGACGAAGAATAAAATAGAAGCTAAGAGAAATGGGAAAACCCCCCTTGCGGCTGAAAAATAAGGAGTCCGAAATGAGCAAACAAAAATCGGAGACTTTAGGGCAAACTGTATCTCAAGTTTTACTGAATCTGCCAGTTCTTAAAAAAATTAACCAAACGTTTTCTAAACCACTCTTAAGTATTGGCAGATAATCAAATCCTGGAGGTTCACAAATGGCAGTCGAAAAAATCGTTGCTCGGATGTATGACTTGAATCCTGCAACACCAAAAACGACACAAGCATCTGAAAACGGATTTGAAGAGGCAATGAAAACAGCAACAGAGAAAAGCGACAAGGAAGTCTGCTCTTATTGCGCTACTCATGCAGCAGACTCTACTGTTGATAGTAGTTCGCAGACTTCTGAAGCTGCAGAGTCAGATGCCGCATCATCTGCATCAGACTCAGAAAGCAATGAAACATTTGCATATCGATTCTCGATGTTTGTTAGGGTTACTTCCAGTCATGAACAAGTAGCGAGTGGTCTTGGAAGTATGTTTCATCAGGCTGCCAGAGGAGTAGTAAATGCTTTGAAGTCTGATGAATCCTGTGGCTGTAATCTGATCGACAATTTTTTCAGCAAAGCACAGGCAAAAGTTGATGTTGGAATTAACCAAAGCCAAAACTTTCTTAAAGATATTATTGAAGCAGCGGATACTGGTATTAAATCGATTTCAAATGCAATGCTTGGGAACTCATGGATGTCTGGAATGGCAAGTATGAGCGGAATGTCAGGCATGAATCTTTCAATGAATTCATCAATGCCAGGCACTTCTGGATCTGATATTGCCGGTTTATATCTGAAAGAAGCAATGAACTCAATGAGTAGCTATGGTTCCAGCGCTGTTGGATCAAGTGCGACAAGCAAGGGAAGTGCGGGTCTTCAACTGATTTCAAGTTCTCAAATCTCAAGTTCTAAAATAGAAACAGCGGTTCCAGAAGAAAATAAAACAGAAAAAATTGGGGAAAAGCGATTGGAATTACTAGATAAGTTTCTTGCGATGATGGATGAGTTTATGGAAAAGAGTCCTCCTGAATCAGAAAAACCATTCTTTTCACAGATTGAATTAGCTATTTTTCGAGCTACCGGAAGTGGCGAGGCAGTAAAAACTGATGAAACAGATTCCGCTGAAGAAGTTTCTAAAGAAAACAACGAAGCAGCAGAAGTCGCTGAAACTGTTACTGTTTAAATTTCATAGATAGATTTGGGAGTTAAGGGATTTGGGATATAGTTGATCTACGATTGGGCCGTGCCATACAAGGCACGGCCATTTTTTATGTTCTAGTTGGTATAATTTTACTGAACTCCAGCCCTGTTTCTGAAACAATCGCTTTCAGAGCTATTGCTTCAACACCTTCTGATAAAACCTTTCTCAGGACTCTGGCATACTCTGGATCAATTTCTTCTGCGGGACCCATCCATTCTGCACTGTTTCGTTCAACAAAAAATAAAATAACCGCTCTTGCTCCATTTGATTTTAATTGGGTTAGCTCCATCAAGTGTTTTTGTCCTCGAGTAGTTACTGCATCTGGAAATGTTGAGCCATTGCCATCAGCTAATAAAGTTACATTCTTAACTTCAATGAAACATGGTGGAAGTGTTTGGCTTTTTTGGGATTTTTTTAATGGCGGTAGCTCGATGTATCTTTTTGGATTCGGTTTGAAGAATTTGCATAGCTCAAGATCATTTGGATCATTGAATAGAACAAGATCAAGTCTACTTTTGTCCGAAATTTTTACTTCTGCCTGAGCAAAGCTATAGCCAGTAAGCTCAGGGATTAAATTTTTTACTATAGCATTTAAAACTGCCTTGTTTGGGTTTGAAGTATTAACTCCTACCCAGCCATCTTTCATGTAAACCGCTTGAAGAGTGTATTTTAATTTTCTTGTAGGAACCTGAGAAAAATCTGAAAGAATTACAGGCGCACCATTTTCCCAGCAAGTTTTCATACTTCCAGAATTTGGAACGTGAACTGTAACTATTTCCCCGTTTTTAAGCTCCACATCAGCAAGAAATCTTTTGTACCGATTTATAATTTTGCCTTCAATAAGTGGTCTTTCAAATTCATAAATTGATTTGTTCATTAATTTTCTCCACAATATGTAGATAAAGAATTTAAGATAGAGGTCAAGTTAATTAGAATTTGAAATAATGGTGGAAATATGAAAGCAATTGCAATTTGTGGCAGCCCAAGAAAAAATGGAAACACAGAGACTATGCTGAAAATAGTCCTGGAGAGACTTGAAAAGACTGGAATAGAAACTGAGTTAATAAGGCTAAGTGGTAAAAATATTCGAACCTGTATTGCCTGTGGTGGATGCAAAAAAACAAAGGACAGAACCTGCTCCATAAAAGGAGATGACTTTCATTCTATTCTGGGAAAAATGATAGATGCAGATGTAATTTTATTAGGAACTCCAGTGTATTTTGGCTCTGCTACGTCAGAGCTGACAGCGGTTTTACATAGGGCTGGATATGTGGCGAGGGCAAATGGGGGATTATTTGATGAAAAAATTGGCGCCCCTGTAGTTGTGGCAAGGCGTGCCGGGCAAAACTTTACCTTTGCTCAATTAATGTTCTGGTACACAATTAATAACATGATTGTCCCTGGATCAGGATACTGGAACATTGGTTTTGGCCGTGAGCCTGGTGATGTGGTTGCAGATTCTGAAGGAATCGATAACCTGAACCATCTTGCTACAAATCTAATTAATCTTGCTGAAAAGTTATACTCCTGTTAATTAAACTAAAAATAGAAACTACTCTGAAATTGATAGAGAAATGGCTTAAGGAAATACTTATAAAAGGATGTTAGATAAATGTTTGATTCTGGCGAAAACGATTTTTTAAAAAGGCTTTATAGGCATCAATGGTCTTTAAATAAAGGTGAAAACTCCAGCAAGGAAACTCCTGAATTCTGGGATTCTAGAGCCGAAGACTTTGCTGCCAAAGCCCACTCTCAAGAATCTAGAGATGAAGTGTTGAAGTTACTTAAGTCATTTTCATGGAGAAAAGATGAGACCGTTTTAGATGTGGGCGCTGGCCCGGGAACCTATGCTGTGCCATTGGCAAAAATGGTTGCCAGTGTAACTTCTACAGACGTTTCTGAGGCAATGCTTGCTCAACTAAAACTTCAGGCGCAAAAAGAGGGTGTAAACAATATAAAAACAAGGGTTGGGAGATGGTTAAGTCTGGATAATTTAAAACCTCATGACACCGTAATGTGTTTCAATAGCCTGGGAGTTATTTCAGCCGATGATTCGCATGAGTGCCATCTGGATACTGCTTTATTAAAATTGCGGGATTTAACAAAAAAACGTCTGCTTATATTGATTCCACATGCAGATTCTCCTGCTGATCAGCTGATGAAAGATGCTGTGGGAATAACTAATGCCCCTCTTGAGAGAAAGCGCATCGCAGCTTTGTATTATGGGATGATTGATTGCGGAATGTTGCCTGGTTTACAGATATTGAGTAGACCCTTTCACTGGACCTTTAAAGACCTGAATGAAGCCGTTGATACCCTTTCATTTAAACTTGGTTTAGAAGAATCAAAAAAAGAGCTTTTGGCTGTTCACCTTGAAAAACGTCTTGTTTCAAATGGAAAGAATCTTTCATTATCGTATAAATGTGCGCAAGCTTTGTTTGTATGGGATAAGGATCTTCAATAATCAAGGTTCATAAATGTTTTAAAATAAAAAATCCGCCTAAGACATGGTCCAGGCGGAATTTTTTTATTTCAGTTTTTCGAAGAGTTAGCTGAAAATCTTTTTCACAGCTTCCTTTATTTTAGATTCTTCAGGGACGAACGGCAGAGTTACGTGATTTCCTTTTCCCGCCTTATTGAATTCTGCAGTTACTTCAATTGCATTTTCACAACGCCCCCATGCTCTTCTTGATACACCACACATAACGTCCCAGGTCATTGAAAGATTAATGATGGTATCAACTCTCTCGCTTCCATCCAAAACCAGACCAAAACCACCATTTACTGATTTACTTATTCCAACACCGCCGCCATTGTGAAGAGATATCAAACTCATTCCGCGCGCGGCATTGCCAGCATAGCAATGGGTTGCCATTTCTGACATAATATTGCTGCCGTCTTTAATATTTGATGTTTCACGGTAAGGTGAGTCTGTTCCACCAGTGTCATGATGATCTCTACCTAGCATTACTGGACCGATTTCACCATTTCTAACCATCTCATTAAATTTAAGCGCAATTTTGACTCTGCCTTCAGTGTCCTGATACAGGATTCTGGCTTGAGTTCCTACCACAAGAGCATTTTTCTCCGCATCTCTAATCCAGACATAATTATCTCTATCCTGAGATCTTCGGTTAGGATCAATGCAATCCATTGCAGCTTTATCTGTCTTTACAAGGTCATCATGATTTCCGCTTAAGCAGACCCATCTGAAAGGCCCATAGCCATAATCAAATAGCATTGGTCCCATAATATCTTCAACATAGGAAGGAAAAATAAAGCCGTCGCGTGGATTCTCTCCGTTGGCACAGATCTCTTTAACGCCTGCGTCGAACACCGCTCTCATAAAGGCATTTCCATAGTCAAAGAAGTAGGTTCCTTTATCAGCAAGCTTCTTGATAGCTTCAAAGTGAGCTTTTAAGGTTTTATCTACCAGACTTCTGAATTTATCAGGTTCAGCGGCAAGCATTTCTGTTCTTTCTTCAAATGTTATGCCTTGCGGACAGTATCCACCATCGTAAACGGCATGACATGAGGTTTGATCTGAGAGCAGCTCTATGTGTACATTGTTTTCGACGGCATATTCAAGCAGGTCAACGATATTCCCGTGAAATGCTATAGAAGTGGATTCTTTTTTATCCATAAATTCCTTAGCTACTCGGAAGGCCTGCTCGGGGGTCTCTGCAATTTGAGCCACCCAGCCTTGTTCATGCCTTGTATCAATTCTTGAACGATCAACTTCTGCTACAATTCCAACGCCATTCGCAATTTCTACTGCTTTTGGCTGAGCACCGCTCATACCGCCTAAGCCACTGGAGACAAAAAGATGGCCGCGAAGATCTTCCTGACTACCAATTCCAAGTTTCATTCTTCCGGCATTTAGTATGGTGTTAAAAGTGCCATGAACTATTCCCTGCGGGCCGATATACATCCACCCACCAGCAGTCATTTGTCCGTAGTTTGTTACGCCAAGCTGCATTGCTCTGTGCCACTCTTCTTGACTATCAAACATGCCAATCATTAGCCCATGACTCATTATAACTCTTGGAGCAGACGGATGAGATTTAAACAACCCCATTGGATGGCCTGACATTACTACAAGCGTTTGATCTTGAGTAAGTTGCTCAAGGTATTTTTTTATGAGGCAATATTGCATCCAGTTTTGGCATACCTGGCCAGTTTCACCATAAGTAACAAGTTCATAAGGATAAAGAGCAATCGCAAAATCCAGATTGTTGTCAATCATTACCTGGAAAGCTTTGCCTTCGATGCAGTTCCCTTTATATTGCTCTATGGGCTTCCCATAAAGGTGTCCCTCTGGTCTAAATCTGTAGCCATAAATTCTTCCGTAGGTTTTTAACTCTTCTAAAAACTCCGGAATCATTGCGTCATGCAATTCTTCGGGAAGGTATCTAAGGGCATTTTTCAGCGCTAATTCTGTTTCACCCTGGTTAAGAGTAAATCCCCTGTTTGGGGCTCGTCGATATTTAGGATCGAAAGCTGGATATTCTGGTAAAACCGGATCTAGCTTAATTGTCATTGCTTCGCCAATTGCTTTGTTGCTTAGCATGTACAACCTCCATTCCTTGATTAATAGCGTAATTCTTATTGCAAAATTATATTACTTTTACTCATTATATTAAACATTTATATTGAAAAAAAGACTCATACGAGATCAGTTAGAGCTTTCACAGCTTCTTTGATGGGTTAAATGCTTTTTATACCTTAAATAAAATTTCAGGCTAATCCTATTTCATGTTAAACTTTTCTCAGAATAAGATAGAGCGAGAGTTATGAGTCGTAAAACATTTAGAACATACCATCTGCAGTTAGTGGTTTTTGTGTCATTTCTGGCATTGTTTTCTTCCATTGTTATTGGAATCGTTCTTTACGACTATAGAAGCAATACTGAAATTGTTTTAAAGACTTCAGATGAACTTTTATACCAGATCTCAGAAACGGTTATTCGGCAAACCATAAACCACCTTGAACCTGCCAAAAAAACTGGAATTATGTTGCGCCGCATGATGGAGCGAGGAGGGGTTCTTGCTAGAAATCCTGACATGGTTGAAGCTTTAACTCAGGAAGCACTTGAGATTTATCCACAATTCTCAGCTGTTTACATGGGTGACGAAAATGGAAACTTTGTCATGTCCCGTCGCTCTGACAATGGTGCTCTATCAACCAAGATTGTTTCGAGAAGTACTTACCCAAAAGGTATCTTAGAATTTGAGCGCAACCTTTATGGAGAGGTTATTGCAACTAAGACCTCAGCTATTCTTGATTACGACCCACGCGATCGCCCATGGTATCAGTTGGCGAAGAAAGAGGGTGGGAGCGTTTGGAGTAGGGAATATCGATTGTTTACAGACCAGGTGCCTGGAATTACCTGTGCTCACCCGGTATATGATTTTGAAAATAAGCTTATCGGTGTAGTAGGGGTTGATTTTAGGCTTGGCGAATTATCTGAATTCCTGAAGAGCTTAAAAATTGGCGAATCCGGGGTTGCATTTATTGTGGATGCCCAAATGAATTTACTGGCTTATCCAGAGAGCGCGAATCTATTTTCTGAGGGAATGAAAGCACCAAGATCCCCCTCCGCGCAAAGTTTTAAATCTGGATGGGTTCAGGCCGCTCTAGATGAATATAGCAGAAAGAGAGAGACAAGATTTACTTTTAATCACAGTTCAGAAAACTATATTGCAGCATTTAGATCTTTTCCTGAGCGATTTGGTAGAGACTGGCTTCTTGGGATAATTGTTCCTGAAGATGATTTCATCGGCCCCATGGTTAGAACCCATGAAACGACTCTATTGTTTTCTTTCTGGTTACTTATTATTGGTGGCTTTTTAACTTCAGCTCTCGCTAAAGAGCTGGCAGAACCGATTAAAAAGCTCACCTTAGAAACTGAAAAGATCAGAAATCTTGAATTTGATGAAAGCATTGGTTTAAGGTCTCCGATAACTGAGATTCAATTGATGGCAAATGCTATGGATTCCATGAAAAAGGCTTTGAGCGCGTTTAAGAAATATGTTCCTTCTGAAATTGTTTTCAGGGTATTTAAAAGTGAAGATGAAACAGGTTTAAAACCACAATATGAAGAGATTACTCTTATGTTTACGGATATTGACAACTTTACATCAATTGCAGAGTCAGTCAGTCCAGAGGAACTTACAGAGCAGCTTGCTACTTACTTTGACACTATTGGAGCAATTATCCATCGCTACGAAGGTACAATTGACAAGTATATTGGTGATTCAGTAATGGCATTTTGGGGCGCACCTGTTCCTGATCCAGATCAGATAAGGCATGCATGTCGAGCAGCGATCGAAATTATTTGCGCCATTGATAAGCTGAATGCAAGGTGGAAAGAGGAAGGGAAACTTCCATTTCCAACAAGAATTGGAATTAATACCGGGCATTCACTTATAGGAAACTTTGGCTCGTCAGACAGAATTAACTACACTGCTGTTGGTGATAACGTGAATCTTGCCAGCAGGCTTGAAAGCTTAAATAAGCAATATGGAACCAGAATTATTTTCAGTGAAGGAGCATACTCTGAGGGACTGAAAGAAGAATTTTTATTCAGGTCGCTGGATGTGGTTACCGTTAAAGGTAGGGAAAAGAGCTCTAAGATTTATCACCTCATTGGTAAAAACGAAGATCAAGGAGCCACGGCAACTAAAAACTGGGTTAAGCAGTTTAATTCAGCTTTTGAAGATTACATCGCTGGCAATTGGAGCGAAGCAAAACAAGCATTTATAGCTATTTCTGAAGAACACCCAGAAGATGTTGCAGCAAAAATATATATTGAACGGATTAATGGTATTGAAAAAAATCCGCCTGAAAAATGGGATGGGGTTTTTAAATTTAATCAGAAATAGTTTGATTTACATGTTTTTCTTTCTATTCCTGCGGGATTTTTCTAACTTCCGCGGCAAGAATTTCAATGTCCTGATGCGCTTTTAGCAAATCGAACAATTCTGTTTTTTCACAGGTTAGAGAATAGCTATCCTGACTAAGGTGTCTCATAATTTTCCAATTCGATTCAAGTTTTAAATTGCTAATTAAACCCAATAAAGATTGAACTCTTTCTTTGCTCTTACATCTGAATACAACAAAAGGTACGTGATAACCGTTCCCTTTATTATTTCCGATTCCTTTTTCATGCCCCTCGCAACTGCCAATAGTTTCTATTCCCTTTTCATTTAAAGAATTTACAAGTATCTCAATTTTTTTATCTACTTCCATATATTCTCCCAATTCCAACTCTTCTCACATTATAATCTCGAAATAGTCCGAAGGCGATACATCATTTATTTTTAGAGCCTGTATTTTTAAATTTTTTTCAAATTTCATTACATTTCTGGATGTTTCTGAATCCATAACTAACGGAAAATACTCTGCCTTCTTACTTAGTGCTTCCAGCTCTGAGGCCAGATTGACGCTGCTACCAATTACGGTTGCATCAAGCTTTCCGCTTTCAGAGCCAACTCTACCCGAAATAACTCTATCAGTGGTGATTCCAAATCCACTGTTAATAGTGAAAAGCCCTTCTGAACTCCTTTGTTCATTTAACTTTTCCAGCTTCTGATGCATCATTTTTGCGGCTTTGAAGGCATTGTGAGAAATGTTTTCTCCATTTTTTTCATAGAAAACAGCTTGAATTGCGTCACCAATCAATTTATCTATGAAACCGCCATTACTAACAATAGCTTCTTCCATAACTTCAAAATATTGATTTAGCATTTCAACAATTGATTCTGGAGAGTATTTTTCCGTTATTGTCGTAAATCCGCGGATGTCGGAAAATAAGATCGAAGCTTTTTTCCAATCTCCGCCTGGCTGAAGCTTTATTCCACTTTCACTTGAAATTGCATCCATAACGTTTTTTGAAACCAATTGAGAAATTTTTTCTTTTTCCTGCAAACTTCGATTTAGCTCATTAAATGAATTTTGCAAAATTTCAAATTCATCACCAGAATTAATAGATAATTCCCAATTAAAATCATTTTTCTCTAATTTTGAAATTGCCTGTTGGAATGGAGCTATTGAATTTCCAAGACTATTGGAAAGTTTTCTAGATAGCGTTACGCAGCCGAGCAAAAGGATTAAAATGCAGAAAATTAAAAGTAAATCCTGACTTTTAGATTTATTTGCTGGTATTGCATAAGCCAGTGCGAAGACTGAAGAATTGCCAATGACAGAAGTTGAAATTAAATGAGGTGATGAGCTATCAAGATTTATAATTCTATTAGATCCTGAATTTGAGTAAAGATTGCTCGCAACTTTTAGTAAATCAACTTGAGGAATGACTTTATTTAACGGGTCATATGAGCCATAGTTTTTTAGACTTTTAAAAGTAAGATTATCATTTGCAAAGTAAGCAAAAGCTATTTTATAACCGTTCTTAAAAAAGACCGACTGATAGAAATTTTGTTTTACTTTTTCAATAAAAAAATCAACCCAGATGTTTACTGGAATACTTATCAACAAAATGGCTTTTAAGTCTAAATCTGGTGTTTTCAAGAAATGTAAATTTAAGTATTCATTTTTTGGCGACATGCTGTTTGGAATAAACTGTCCTGAGTTTTTTGCCAGATTAGAAACTATTTGAAAATCTATTATGTCGCTTATGAGGCTGTTAGTTATTGAAGCTTTTTGCAGGATTCTGTTTCGTTTTTCGAGGGAAAGATGGTTATAGCTTCCTGCTTCAGAAAGACAATTCCTGAAAAGTCCTGAGAAAAAAGTCGAGCTATCTTCTGATTTAAAGACTATTCTTCTTTTTTGTCCAAATGCTTCCCGGTCATCTTTGTCAATAAGATAATATGAGAACAATACCTCGGAAAAAGAAGATATTTTATTTGAAACTTCCTGGTTAGGGGCAAAGAAACCAATTTTTTTATTTAGTTTGCTAATCTGGTCACTCGACATTTTGTTTATCCAATTAGCCATAATGCTATGAAAAGTATTTACACGAATCTTTTCATTTTGTATCTGAATATCTGCAATCTGAAATTGATTATTACTCCAATCCAGAATTTTCTCTGCAAGCGCATATTTTTTAAGGCTGGTATAAGAGTTCCACATCCAGAAAAAGCCGGCTAAAGGGAATATCATAGAAAATAGAAAAAAGGCAGAAATTACTTTTTTTAAGCTTAGCCTGATTTGAATTCGGTTAAAGAAGATAGCTACAAATAAAGGAAAGCTAAGGCCCAGCAAAAGTCCTACTAATAATTTATATTTTTTGAGGTTTTTTAATGACTCTATTTTAGAGCTGTCAAACGAAATTCTTATAGAAGGGAAGCGATTATCAGAACTGGAAAAGGCATTCCTAAAAGCTTCTGGAAGGTCTATAACAATTGATATCTGGTCATCTTCCTTTACTATCTCTGGAAGCTTTGTCAAACTTGTCAGGCCATAACAGTGCTTAAAATCCTTGTTGTTAAGCTTTTTTATTTTTGCAGCCAAAGCTTTTCTTCTATTAAGATTTTTCTCAAGAAATACGTAGAACAGAAAGGTTTTCGATTCAGTTTTTTCGGATCCAGGAAGTGCAAGAAGACTCCAGTTGGCAGTAGTATTATATGCCGTTGAAAATCGATTGCAGCTATCAAAGACCCGGGTGCTGAATCCATTTAGAATGCCAAACGAATTTTTAAGCTCTGTTATTAGTGAAAGATTTAAAAGGTGTTCGGAAGCCTTTTTTCCAGCTCTAATTCTTTCAATAATAACTGTGTGTGCGCTTACTAGCGCTCTTCTAAACTTTCTGGCGTCTGTATGTATTTTAAAATCATTTCCCACTTCCCAATAAATAGATTCGGGGGAAGAGGCAATAATGCCTATCAGATCTGGTTCCGAGCCAATAACTCTGGTTATGGCTGCTTTTGTCCTTTTTAGGTCAGCTTTTAAATTTGTTGTTCCTTCTCGGGGTAGTTTATTGAAAAAGGGATGGCTTTGATGAGCTTTCAATAGCTCAGATTTACTCATCTTTGAATGACTTTCTGAACAACTTTCCAGTTTAAGCTCTTCTGCTAGAAAAGAAATTAAGTCATTCTCTGAATTATATTTATTTGATTCAACAAATAATGCCTCTTTTATTCGGTTAAGAGAGATCTCTTTTTCGATTTCGTATGACTTTTGTAAGAGAAGTAGCCCGGATAGATTTGGTAGAAGTATGAAAAAAAGCCAGATAAGAAGTGGAGAAAGCTTTTTTAAGTTTGTTTTTCTTGTAAAAAGTTTATGTTTATTTAGCATGGATTGCTTTCTCCAAGCAGAATATAAGTTTTTACGGGAATTGTTTTACCCTTGACTTGTAATTCCTCGAAGAAAGAGAAGTTGAATTGTTCTTCAACCAGTTTAAATGTAGCTTCAGAGACTACTGCTTGAAAATTGCACTTGCTTCTTGATAGAGATTCCAACCTTGCAGCAAGATTTACAGCGTCTCCAATAAGTGTAAAATCTTTTCTTCCAGCCTTGTTACCTATTTTCCCTGAAATTACATTTCCAGAAGATATGCCCACCCCAATATTAAAACTAAAACCAGTATCTTTCTCTATTTGGATTTTAAGCTCTTTTTCTTTTTGCTTTATGAGAACTGCAGTCCTGCAGGCATCAAAAAATTGTGTCTCCCCTTTAAATGAAAACATTATGGCATCGCTTAAGTATTTATCTATGACACCGTTGTTGTTTATTATTATAGGCTCAAGCTCGGAAAAGTATTTATTTAAAATTCTTATTGTTTGCTCTGGTTCTAATTCTTTAGACATCTGGATAAAATTGTTTATGTGAGTAAAACCTATTGTTCGTTGGGTTTTTCGTGGTTGTACGCTTTCTGAGTTGCATATCTCGGCTGAAATAGTTTCAGCAGCTTCGGTTGAAACAAATCGGTTAAGTTTTTGTCTTTCCTCAAAGCCTTTTATCATTGTATTAAAGCTACTTATCAAATCTGAAAAGTCGCCGTTTCCGTCAAAAACCAGTTTTGGAAAATGTCCTTTTCTTATCTCTTTTACACCATCTAATAATAGTGAGATTGGTTCTATGTAATAAGTCGCCAGCTGCATTGAAAGAAACGCAATCAAGCCCAATATAATCATTACAAAAATAGGAAATCCAACCCAGGTAATTGCAATTTCCATTGATGAAGAACTTTCAAGAGAAAAAGTAACTATTCTCATTGTTGTATTGGAAACCTGATGAACTGAAAATAGTTTAGTTGTATTAGAATCTGCCTTTTCAGACCAACTTTTGAAATCGTTTCCATTTTTTAATCTCTCGGCTGCAAACTGTAAACTCTTTTCATTTGATAGAGCTGGCGGCCAGAAATATACTATTTCTTTATTGTCGGGTGAAAATTCAAAAATACAATTTTGAACAAGATTGCCATCTAGTCTTTGAAGCAGTGATTCTTGAATTTTGGGGTCAGATTCAATAAATTCCCTGATAAGTTTTTGATAGTTAAAAATGAGAAATAAAAATCCAGAATGCTTTCGATGTTTTTCTTCTTTGAAAAGAAAATTACAAACAGAGAGCCGGAAATTTTTATTATCAGTGTTAGGTGTTGAAAACAAATACCCCTCTTGATTACAGAAGGAGTTTAACGAATCATTAGAAACAAGTTCTCCAAGTGCAACAATGTTTCGTCCACCAGGCAATCGCTTAATTTTGTCTATGGCTGAAGAGTCTGTTAACCCAGATTGTTGAAGTACTTTATAGGCCTGGGCAAGTAGAGTGGATTTAAAGAGAAAAAGTGTTTTTCTATCTCTTTCTGAAAGTTGGGATTTGATACAGAGATTTTCCAGCAAAACTCCATCTGATCGTATAAAGAAATATCCTTCCAAAGCTTTTCCAACCTGGTTCTCCAGAAAACTTGAAATTGACTCTTGAGAGTCATCAAGGTGTGATAGCGTGGCAATTTTGATTTTTCCAGATTTCTTTTTCAATACTGAATCAAAACTTTGAATCTTCATCTCAAGAAGTTTTGAGCTCTGTTGAAGTTGCTTCAATTTAATATTTGATTTCAATTGGAGAAAATAGTTTGAAAAATTTCTGCTAACAGCGATAAAAACGCCGAATGGAAGCAGGCAAAATAAGAAAATAGAAAAGAAGAACTTTTGTCTAATGCTAATTTTTAGAATGAATTTAGATTGGGAAATCTTTATCAGAGCAATGCCTGAAAAGGCTATCAGAAGAAGGATTAAATTCAAAATAGTTGGTAAAAATGAACTATTAAGACTCTCTGAGGATTTGCGCATTTGAACAAAACACATTGGCATTTTTTGTGGTTTTTGTAGCAAACTGCCATTTTTTAGTCCAATAGTTGTTATGTCTTTGCTCTTATGAATACCCATTTTTAAAATGGATTCAGGCAAAAGATCTGAAAGGCGGATAAAGTTTTTACTTGTTTCTTGAAAAACAAAATCAGAATGTGACCGGGAAATCGAGTAACCGCGAGATATTTTCTTGTTTTTATTATTATTTTTAGTCTCAATCAGGAAAGGTTTTAAACTAACTTCAGCCTCAATAAAGGTTAAAAGGAAAAAATATTTTTTCCCAGCGATGCTAAGTGTTTGCCTGAAAGCAAAAATCTTATCTCCTTTAAACTTATTGGTATAGCCAGAGTAGAGTTTTCCTGATTTCTCAAACAGGCTAAAGTCGTTTCCAAATATTGGTTTGCAAATCTGCTTGAGAAGTCGCAATTTACCGCTATTAGTAATTTTACCTCTGTCTTTTTTCTCTAATGTATCTAAGATTCTTTTAAGAGTCGATCTGCTGGGAGCTGTAGTCTTCGAGAAATATTTCTTTGAGTATGCTGATAAGACATTGCCTGATTTAACCTCAAGAAATGCAAACAGCAGTGGAGAAAAATAAGGTTTAAAGGGAGCTTTTTCTTTGTTCTGAAAGAATTGAAATGCTTGTTGTAACCTTGATTTAATTTTTTTTTCTAGAAAATTAGTTAGATTCAGATCTTTTTTGAATTCTTCCAACTCTTTTTGTTGAGCTTGGAAAATTTCAATATTCTGGTTTTGAATATCCAAATTAGAAAAATAAGTTATTGTTACTTTGGCTGCCAATATTGGTAAAAATATTGCCAAAAGCCAAATTAAAAGGGAGTTGCCAACGGAATTTTTTTGCTGACAAATTGTTGTTGGAGAAAATCTGTTTGAGCTATTCATTTCTTTGGCCAACAACCTCAAAAGACATTTCGGAGTTTAACTCAGGATGGGTGAATGGTAAAAGCTCAAAACTGCCTTTCTCCGATTTGATAATCTTGGCGGTTTCCTCGTCAATCAAAATTGGAGAAACCTTAGCAAATTTACTTAAACTTTCAAGTTTCTCTGCATGTTTTAGAGGTAATCCAACAATAGTCGCATCAAGCTTTCCTTTTTCAGTTCCAACTCTTCCAGAAATCACTTCTCCTGTAGAAATTCCAATGCCATTTTCTATGCAAAATTTTGCCTTTTCTTTTCTTTGCTCATTAATAAATCTTAGCTGTTTTCGCATTTCTATAGCTGCTCTGGTAGCTCTTAACTCTGGATTGTCTTGATTATTAATAAAGAAAACTGCTTGAATTGCATCCCCAATCAACTTGTCGATTATTCCGCCTTCAGCCTCAATAACAGAGGCCATAATGCTAAAATATTGATTTAGCATTTCCACTATTTCCTCTGGTGAGTTTTGCTCTGATAGTGTGGTGAATCCTCTAATGTCGGAAAATAAAACACTCGCTTTTACTTTTTCCCCACCAGGTTTAAGTAGTCTTTCATCTTTTGAAGAAACAACATCCAAAACGTTTTGTGATACAAGCTGAGAAATCTTTTGCCGCTCAATCAACTTCACCGACATTTGATTAAAAGAATCGGCCAGCATTTCAAATTCGTCTCCAGATTCCAGGTCTATTTTCCAAAGGAGATTGTTTTTTCTGGTTTCTTCGATTGCTTTGGTAAAAGGTTCTATGGAAAAAAGTAAGACCCTTGCAGTCGCGAGAGACAAGATTATGCTGGACGAAAGTGCTGCAAGGATAGTAATTAGAAGCAGCCAATCTTCTTCGGTAATAAATCTGGAGCTGATTTTTTCCGCATAAACCATTGCAAACATACTGTTAAAAGCAATTTTTTTTCCGAAGAGAAGGTGAGGAACGGTAAAGTCCAGATTGTTCTGCTTTAAACTCTCTGTTGTCTTATAAGCAGCTTTTGCAATTTTAAAAAGCCGACTTTGCTCTGCTAATGAGATTATTTTTTTATCCACATCCATCTGATTAAGATTTCTGGAATTGACTGAGTTTACAGGCAGAAAAACAATTTTAAAGTGATATCCGTCTTGCACAAAGTTAACGCTGATCCTTTTTTTATCAATCATATGCCCAACATGATAAATCCACGAGGACGAGTCAGAGTAAAGCGCTAAAATTCCGTCCGGACCATCATCTTCCTGATTTAAAAAATAGATAGAGAAGAATTCTTTTCTCGGGGTTAATTTGCTTTCAACTGGAATAGCCTCAAGCTCAAACATTTTTTTAAATAATGAAGTATCAAGTCCCTGTTCGATGATTCCATTTGAGAGATCAACTTTTTGGGCTATTGATCGTTGTTTCTGGGGAGATAGCTTTCTATAGCCGCCAGTGCTTAGCATGCAGTCGTTAAATGAGCCAATTAGGAGGGGTTTCAATTCTTCACTTGTGCTAACCTGGTTGCTGCTATGGCCCGAGCTATAATACTCATCTCCACTTACAAAGAAATAATAGAAAAATGGCCTTGCAGCATATAATTTGTTCTCGATAGTCAGTCGTTTTTTCAAGCTGAATGTTTTTTCAATTTGCCTTCTTTGTTTTAGGCTTTGCTTTTCAATCTTTTTGCTTATCCAATTTTGGTAATTAGCTACTCTACAACTTTGCAGGACAAATTTCTTTTCCAACTCTAATAGCTTTTGTTCCATAGTTTGGAATATTTTTTGAGTTTCATACTCTTTTTGATTACTCAAGAAAGAAATTCCAAAAAAAATAACTCCAGAAATGGGAATAATGATTCCAGCCATGAAGCTTGCTGCAATGACAAATTTTAATTTTTTCATTGACTCAAAACGGTTCAGATAAACCCCAGGTACAATCAAAAACGAGCAAAGTAGAAATATTGACCAGATGGTTCTTAGTATTCCATTAGGACCAAATTGAAGCTTATCCTGATCAAATTTTATAGAAATTTTAAGAGCTGGCTCGGTTTTTCCAAAGTCTTTTGTTTGTTCTCTTAGTAAATTTTTCAAATCATATGGAATCGGGGCTAACAGACAGATTTGTTTCTTTTCCTCATAGAATTTTGGAAGTCCTTCAATTTTTGTTTTTCCAAAACTATGACTAACAATAGATTTATTATATTTTTTTAAGATGCTTTTAAGTTGATGTCTTACATTAAGTTTGTTTTTTATGAAAAACAAAAGCAGACTGTGTGGCTGGTTTTTGTCATCAAAGAAAGTTAGGCTGTACTGAAAAACAATGGCATTGGCCTTTATGGAAAATCTGGTATTTATCCCATGAATGGAGTTCTCAGATGGTTGCATAAACCCAAGAGTCTTGTTAAAAAGATGAAAGTTTTTGGTCACTCGGTACTGTATGTTCACATTGATTTTCATCTTGACGCGTTTTAACCAGAATTTGTAAAGTTCTTCCAATTCTGCTTTAAACTCTTCGTTGGTGCCTAATTGAACGAAAGGTTTATTAAGTTTCCAGCTCAATTCATCTGGATTTGGTGATAAATGGAAATAAGCATCAGGAGAACTGCCCGTTTCTTTATTTATTATCGTTAGAAAATTGTTTAGCTTTGCTTCTGTGAATTTTTCATAGAATGGAAGTTTTGAAATTATTTTATGATTATTAGTTAAAAATTTATGCTTTTGATTTCCCGAAAAATACTGGTGATAAATGGGACCAGACTTGATTGTATCCAATGCGTGGTGCAGGAAGTGGTCAGATTCAAATTCAATCTGGTATTTCTGGTATTCATTCATTAGCCTTTGTTTGGCTGAAGCAATAAATTCGTTCTTTTGAAATCTCAAAAGCTCTGAAACTATTTCTCTAATAGCAATTGATGGGATTAGTAGTGCCATTATCCAGAAAAGAACAGGTGCAAAGTAGGCAAATAGCCCAATTTTTTTTGAAATAACAACTGTATCTTTATTAGACATTTATATCCACCAATTCGTAGACATCAACTGGAAGTTTTTTCCCTTTTATTGCGACTTTCCCCACCAGGTTAGATTTTATTTCAGTGTCTGCGATTTTACTTAATTCAGATGAAATAATGATTCTCTGAGCTTTTGAGCTATGAGAAAAGGACTCCAGGCGAGCAGCTAAATTCACTGTGTCACCAATTACAGTAAAATCCATTCTTCCCATTTTTGATCCAATTTTTCCTCTGATAACTTCACCAAAAGAAATTCCTACACCTATTTTTATTGTGGGAATATTGTTTTCTATTAATTTTTTATTTACTTTTTCCACTCTATTTCTCATTTCTAGAGCGGCTTTACAAGCATTTTTACAGTTTTGTTGCTCTGAGTCTGAGCTTGAAAAAACTGCCATTATAGCATCTCCAATATACTTATCTATGGCTCCGTTATTCCCTGGAATGCACGGTTCCATTTCAGCAAAAAATAGATTTAGGAGAAGAATTAATTTTTCAGGGGAAGTATTTTGGCAAAGATCACTAAAATTTCTAATATGAGAAAATAGCACAACAACGTTTCTGCGCTCACTTTTATGCTCCTGAAGACTTATGCTTTCTTCTTCAATTGACTTTGCGACATCCGAAGAAATAAAGCGCTCCAGCAATTTTCTTTCTTTGAGCCCATCAATCATTAGATTGAACTCACTTATAACTTTAGAAAGTTCGAATCCGTGTTTAAAATCAATTTTTGGATATACACCCTCGCTAAGATACTTTGTTCCCTCAAGAAGCGCGTCAATCGGTTTTATGAAAATATCTGAAAGGGAGCTTACCAGAATTGATATCATAAAAACCAGATATAAAATGATTATTAGTAAGACAATATTCAGTAATAAGTCGTCTGAAACTGTTGATGTAAAAGTTGACTTTGAAACAGCGACAAGAGGAAAACCAAAAATTTTTCGGGCAGCAAAAATAGTTGGGAGTCCGTCTTCTGAGTAATCAATCCAGGAAATCTGATTTTGTTTTCCCAAAATTCTATTTGCCGCTGTAACCATTTGATGATCTTTATTGGCATTTCTGGGCCATGAATCATTTAGAGCTAATTCCTGGGAGTCAAGATCGTTAGTAGAGAAGATAGAAGTTCTGGTAAGAATGCCGTTGTCTCTATTTAGAAAAAATCTCCAACTATCTGGTTGTTTTGTTAAATAATCAGAAGCAATTTTTTTTATGTTTTGGATAAAAATGATTATTGCCGATTTGCTATTTTGGGATTTTTTTGAAAACAAATTGAACGAAATCATTCTGTAATAGCTTCTATCTGACTTTTCGGTTTCAAAATATTCGCCGTCCTGGCAACAAAATGAATCTCTATCAATATTTTCAAATACTTTCCCGTAGGCTAAAAGCTTTTTTCCCTTTGGTGTTTTTCGAATTTTTTCAAAATATTTTCCATGCAAAATTCCCATCTCTTGAAATATTCCAAAGATGTTGCCTTGAGAAATTTCATTAAAAAAGAGAAGTTGATCTCTATCTTTGCCATAAACTTCTTTAACTGGTGGGAATTTTTCAATAATAAGACCATCATTTCGTTGAAAGGTACACCCTGTAAAAAGTTTTCCCATATTTTTATCAATTTCAGATTCAATGAGCTTTGAATCTCCATCTACCTTGTTTCTAAGGTTTTCCTTAAAACTAGCTAATTTTTGTTTCTGAAGCTCATCATAATTTTTTAGATTTAATTCAAGAAGGTGCAGATTTTGAATTAGCGACTGCTGATGGCTATTTAGCCGGGATGCTTTTAGGAAATAAACATACTTTTGGGAAAGAACTATGAAGAGAGCTATTGGAAGAATTGTTGATGTGATTATTGCTAAGAATAGTTTTGAATGAATTTTGAGCTTTATTGTTTTTTTCTCGCAAAATAGTTTTAAAGCAGAGAGGGAGAGAAAAGCAAAGACCAATAAAGCAATGCTTATCTCTCCTTTAAATTTATAAAGAAAAATTTTGTCTGGATTTTCAAAAATCTTACTTTTAAGGAATAGGTATTTTGCTGGATAGGTCCAAAGTTCCTTTTTATAGTAGTTTTTTGTGAATAGATCTTTTCCTTTATGTGAGCCAATTCGCATAAAACTATTTGGCAATGGTGCGATTGAGTTAAAGTAGCCTTTTGGGGCTTCGAAAACATTAAGGGGCTTAGTTGTTTTGTAATAAGAAAAGCTTCTTGAAATATTTTGAGGTTTTAGATAATTGGTAGCCCATTTTAAATGTTTCTTTCTGGAAATTTCTGATTCTGAAAAAGCAATAAAATATCCTATTGCATTTCCTTTATCGACAAGCTTTTCTGGAAAAAAGCAAAAATAGGAAAAGACTCTCATTCCTCCATGTTTTTCAGAAAAACTGCCAAGTATTTTTCGATTTTTTTGAGGTAGAATTGTGTATTTGCCTAAGAGTGTTCTAGAAATTTGTGTTAGCAATTTTGGCGATTCAAGCTTCTTATTTGGGCTGGTTGATTTTTTTAAAAGGTGATTCATAAGGCGTCGCAAAGCTGAAAAACCCACAAGCTTAAATTCATTTTCGTTTTTTTTGTTAAAAAACCGCGTTATATTTTTTTTATCTTGTGAAAGAGTAAAAAGCATTGTAGGTAGAGAGCCGAATCTTTCTTTAAACTCTTTTAAAATTTGTGTTTCAAGAGTTTTACAGTCGAGGTTAGATGGAAGTCCTTGATAGGAAAATGTTTTATCTAAGTCTTTAAAAGGAAGTTTTAATTTGGACTCTAAATCTGCAAATTGCCATTCTAGAAAGTTTTCAATTTTTAAGTTTTCTATGAATTTGTTGTTATCTTCATTCAAGAGGATAGTTGTTGTTGAATGAAGCTTTTTCAGTTGTTGTTCAACATAAACGTTAAGGATTAGTTTGCCGAGTAACACAGGAATAAAAATTACGAAAAACCAGAATAAAACAGCTCTTTTTAGGGTGGGGGATTCGCTTGCAAGAACAACTCTCATTGCATTTCCATTCTGAGTTTTACTCATTTAAAGATGATTCCCCTATGATTGCGAATAGTTTTTCAGAAGCTTTTTGTTGCCCCAATTGTGAAAATTCTTTAAAAACAAAATTTTTGCCCAGTTTATGCAACGCACTAGAATCTATCAAAATATTAGATTCTTCACAATTTTTAGTAAGTGCCTCAATTTGCTGTGCTATCTTAATTGGCCGCCCCAGAATTGCTGAATCAATTTGTCCTGTCTTTGAGCCAGTCACTCCCGTTACGACTTGTCCATATGAAAGACCTACTCCGTTATCAATTACAAATTTATTTTGTTCAGCTCTGAGTTTATTAAACTTTTTCATTTGCGATTGCATTTCCAGAGCAGCTTTGACAGCTGGAATAACAGAATTCTGGTTTTCTTCCTGATAAAACACTGCTTGAATTGCATCTCCAATCAGTTTGTCTATCCTTCCACCATAGGATTTAATGACACGAATCATAATGGTAAAGTAGTCATTTAACATTCCTACAACTTCTTCCGGACTATGTTCTTCTGAAATAGTTGTGAAGTTGCGTATGTCTGCAAATAAAATTGTCGCATGTACCCTTTTGCTTAACCCTGTCTCTAACTCTGTTGTGCTGCTTTCAACCAATTCAACCACGTCTTCTGACACAAGTTGGGACATTGCTTTTTTCTCATGGAGGCTTGAGGCCAAATTATTAAAGGATTTTGCCAGTTCTGAGAATTCATCATTAGTATTTACCTCAATTTTCCATGAGAAATCTTCTGATTGCATATGTTTTATGGCTGTTTGAAATGCTGGAATTGGAAGTAAAAGCGCTTTTAAAAAAATATTGCTCAGGAAATTAATCGAGAAAACAGCGATCAGTATACCAATGAAAATAAATGTTGAAGCCTTTTCCATTGTATTTTCCGGGGAAACAATTGTAAAAGCTGTTACCATAAAATCCTTTTCCCCAATTGCTCTGGTTAATGAAATTTTTGTTTTTCCATTTTGATATCGATTAAAAGAAATTGATTTTTTTTCATCAAAGGCTTTCTTTTCAGAACTTATTTCGTCATTTTGTTTTGAAACATATTGAAAGAAGCAATCGCCTTTTTGTTCAGATACACCCTCACTAAGCGTTTTTTTGATTTGAAATGAGTATTTGAATTTGCGATCTTCCGGGTAATTGCTTTCTAGATAAGCTTTGAACGATGATTGTGTGCGGCTGACATTAGAGAAAAAAGTTAAAACTCCATCTGGGATTTTATCGTTATTTAGGTCAACGAGATGAAGAATGCTTCTCGCATTACTTTGAGTTATTGGATTTGGCACCATTAGGCCAATGTTAAGGTAGAACTTAAACAATTCTGAAAGATTAAAAATCTGTGAGAGAATTTCCTTTGAAAAGCTAGCTTGTTGACGGATCTTATTTTTTTCATTAAATGGCAAATGTTTGAAAAAACCCATTTCCAGCATTGTTTCTTTCAAAAAATTTCTTAATGGAATTTTAAGCTTTACCACAGCTTCATCTGCTACAATATTTGAATATAAGAGGGTTCTCCCCTTAGGACCTATGCCCATAAGATTCTTAAAAGGTAACTTGATTTGACGCTGTAAATAAAAGTTCTTTGTCATGACTGCAATTTTAGATAAGTCTTCAAGCCCGGTTTTTTCAATTGAAATGGAAACTATGTTTGCAAGTAGCTGAAATCTATCCAATTCAAATTTAAATCGACTTTCCAGATTTGAAATAAAAAGCTCCAAATCTGCTACTTCATTATTTAAAAATGCAGATTTCTCTTGGTCATATTGCTTTAAACCAATGGTTAGCAGGAAAAAAATTGGAATCAGGGATATCGCAAAAATATGAATTTTGATCTCTCGCTCAAGATTTATGAGATTATGGGAAAATCTTTCAAGCAAGTAGCCTGTTAAAAAAAGAAAGCTAATCCCAATAAGAATCGAAATAATTCCCTGAAAATATTTGCATACTTGAATGAATGAAAAATTTCCTGTTTTTAATTCTTTTGAGAGCAAAATAGCAGTATCTGAACTGGAGGCACCTGGCGAGAAATCTTCAGCAATAAAAACCTTGTTGTTATCCTCCCATGTCCTGGTTCCACTAATCTTAGCTCCAGGTTTAAACCCAACTTTTACCCCAGAGGTTTTACCTAGTTGTGCAGCAGCTTGCATTTTCAATTTTGTTGGAATCTTACTACTATCTATAGCAAATATAACAAAGGCTGTTGCTTCATTTTTTTGTATAACAGGGAAAATAAAGAAATCCAGGACAGATTTACTTGTTAGTGAGAAACGTCGGGAGTGTTTTACTGGGAATCTTAGAATCCCTCGAACTAACCCCAGGGATTTATAAAAAAATTCAGATTCACTAACACTCCAGATTTTCCTCGGAGCATTTTCTCCCGCCTCGAATTTCTTTTTTAACAATTTAAAGTTTTTAGTTTGTACAATTCTTAATTTTTCTGAATTCACCAAATTGCTATCTGAATTATTGTAAAAATGGAATTGATTTTTTGGATTATTTGTTGCAATAAAGAGATATTCTGGGTCTACTCCAATAGTATTTTTTATAGTCTTTTTCAGTTTTAAAAAACTGGAAAAATCAATTTTCCCCACTAGTTTTTGAACTAAAACGTGTTCTTGGTATTTTGGGTTGAGAGTATTTTTTATTTGAAATTCTTCTATAAAATCAACAAGGCTCTCAAAAGATAATTTCGTTTTAACAAAATTATTATTATCTGTAGCTAATCTGATTTCTGAGGCTATTCTTTTAAGCTCCTTACTATTTGAAATTGAAATTTTTTCTCTTTCAGCTTCATACACAGCCTGCAAAAATTGTTTCAAAACTAGAGATGGAATCAAAAAAATCAATATCCATAGAACTAAAACGTATAGTTTTTTGTATTTGTTGGAGTTTATTTTGGTTGGGTTTTCTATTTTCATTTGTTAACTACATTTCCCTGATAACCCATGTATGCTAACTGGGTCTTTCTTGCCCTTAATTGGGATTTTCCCAATTATAGAGTATTCAAAACTATTATCTGTTTTTTGCATAACGGATTCTGAAACAAGACAAAAAAAATCAGGAAATGAATGACTTGTAGATTCCAATCTGGCTGCTAAATTTACTGAATCTCCTATAACCGTAAAATCCTTTCTGTAATCACGGGAGCCAATTTTTCCCGTAATAACGATTCCGTTGGCTATTCCAATTCCAAAATCAATTGCCGGAAGTTCCATATCTGCTAACTCAGAATTCAGGCTGGCAAGATTTTTTTTCATTTCAATAGCAACTTTGCAGCTCATATATTCAGGAGATTTGTTTCCAACTTTTTCAGAAAAAGTAACCATCATAGCGTCGCCTATATACTTATCTATTTCACCACTTTGTGAGCGTACTATGGGTTCCATTTTTCCGAAAAAAGCATTAAGCAAACTCATGACTTTTTCTGGAGGTAAGTTATCTACCAGATTATCAAAATCAGATATGTGGGTAAAAAGGATGACCTTGTGACTTTTTTCCAGTCTCTCTTCATTTGAGACAATCATATTTGTTGTTTCTTCAGATAAAAATCTTTCTAGCAGTTTCCTTTTCTTAAAGCCATCAATCATTTGGTTAAAGCTTTTAATGATCTCTCCCAGTTCATTTTCTTTCAGAACTGGAACAGGTAATAGTGAACCTTGCTGGAGTGTATTTGAAGACTTTTTTAACATTTGGATAGGTGTTAGGAAACTATCTGAAAGCAATGACGCAATCAAACTGAAGACTATCAAAGCATAAAAAATTGCGAATATTTTTACTAATGAAAGCATGCTACTTTGAACCATTAGTGCTGTCATTTCTTGTGAGATGACCGTCACTACAGGGTATTCAATGTTCGCTCTTGCTGACCAGAGAGTGCTAAAGCCATTTATGCCGGCACTTTTCCACTTTTTGTAGGATTCATTTGGAGAAATGTTTTTTACTGCTTCAATAAAATTTGGTTTGTTTTTCGTTTCTGCTGGCCATGATTGTAGAATTTGAAATTCCTTACTTATAGAGCTTTCATTTGTTTCAACCTCAAAAGCGCACATGCTTTGGTTTGAGTGCCTTTTTTCATTAGAGTTGAACCATAAACTTGTCGAGGACAAATTTAGAAATTCTTTGAGCATTTCCTTTTTATTTAAAAAAGAAAGAATTGTATAGCAAAACTGATTCTTTTTATGTCTTGTAGGAAAATGAAATGATGGGATAACCTGTAAGCTGGTGTTTTCTGTTTGAGCTAGTGCTAGAGGTTTTCCGTTTGAGAGTAAAAAAGAGTCAATATCGGTTGAATTAATTGCTTCTGCAAAAACATCAATTCCTTTAAGTTTTGATTTTAGCCTGTCCTTCGCTTTTTGATTGGCATCTCCATTGTAGGTAAGAATTCGTAAGCCAATACTCAGGAATATTTTTTCCAAAAAAGCAAATTGATTATTTATGTTCTCTTGATTTCTAAGTTTTGGAAAAATTTCTGAAACAAACTGGCCATCATTTCTTAAAATAATAAATGCAGGATTGATATCAGTGAGATTTTTTCTGACACACCTCTCTAGATCTTTGATATTGGCACTTTTGATCGAAATAAATTCATCAACTATTTTGGTTAGTTTTTTTCTTTTCTCATCGTAGAAAGCGTTTAATTTGGAGTCAAATGCGTCATGTTGCAACAATAGCCTTTCTCCAATTGTTTTTGTGATGGCTTCTTGCTGATTATTTTCGTAAAAGTTTAGGCTATAAAAAAGAAATATACCTGGGAAGAAAAGGATCAGAAGAATATTTAGCCATAGCCTGGTCTGGATGCTTAAAACAAAATGGGAAAGGAATTCTGACTTAAACGAAAACGCAATTGCCAAAAAAGCTAATACCAGTGCTGAAAATGATGTTGGGCTTTTCCAGTTTTCAATTAATAGATTTGGAATTGGTAGAGATAATTCAATCAAAGGATATTTTGCGGGGCTTTCGCTAAGTTTTCCATCCTTTATCATTTGAGTGGCCAGATCTTTCAATTTAAATGAATTTTGCTTTAGGACTCTAAATGGAATAGGAGAAGTTAGTGAGAGTCGTTTCCCTTTTTGGGAAAAGCCCAGCTTTTGTTTCACTGGCAATAATTTTAACCTTTTTCTTGTTTCAGAATAGACTGATCTATTTAAAGCATTCGCTATGAGTTTTTTTGCTTTAAACTGGCTTTCACAAAAAGCACAGAAAACGCTGGTTTTGTTTTTATTGTTATTAGTTTTAAAGTTTTTAAAAGAAAGGTAAAGCCTTTCTCCATTAAATTTTTCTGTAAAAACTGTATTGGCTTTTCCTTCAATAAACTTTGGAGTAACGTATTTTCCAAGGAGATTCGATAAAATACGTTTAAATTTCTTTGTTTCGCTCTGGCTACTTAAATTGTCTTCTAACAGGCGATTTATAAAGCTTTTTATGGTGACTTTTCCAGGCTTAGAAAGTCCATGAAAGTATTTGTTATCAGCATAGCTTAAATACTTGTCTTTAGCAGGAGTTCCAATAAAAATCAAAATAGGAGAAAAGCCAATTTCATTCTTAAAGGCACTTTTTACGTTTTTTAGAAGCTTGGACTCCAATTCGAGCGAGTTTTCTTGTCCAATAAGCTTTTGTCCATGAGAGTTGTTTGTTTCTAACAAAAGATTTTTTTGAATCTTATTAAATGAAAATTCTATGAAGTCTTTTACATTGCAGAATTCAATGAAATGGGAAAGCTCTTTTTTCAATTTATCCTGAATTGCATATTGTTGAATTCGTTTTTCCTGATGAATTTGAAAGTTTAAAAGGCATTTGGCGAAAAGAATTGGCAAAATCACTAAGATAAAACTAAAAGCAAATTTCTTTGAAATGGAAATCTTACTTTCTTTTATTCTTTTGTATTCTCTAAATGCTACTCGTTTATTCAAAAAAAATTATAGTCTCCCAGGCAAAATCGCTTCAGCGGGAGGGTTCTCGGCAGGATTAATTCCCTCTATTTCAATTCGGTTAGATAGTAACTCTTTTAACCTTGGGTTTCTCGAAATTTTGCCAAGATATATTGCAGAATGTCCTTGATAATTCTTGATAGAAGGATCGGCCCCGTTTTTTAATAAGAGAAAGGCGATTTCGTCGTTCCCAGCTTTTATAGCGACATGTAAAGGCGTATCTCCGCGAATATTTGGCTCAAGAACGTTAACACCATTTTTAAGCAAGGCCTCAATGATTGCAATATTGCCAACTTTTATTGCTTCATCAATAATTTTTTCATCTTTTGAGTTTTTTGCAAAAATATTTGCGCCTTTTTGGAGCATCAAAGCCGCAGCTTTGAATAGCCTATTTCTTATTGCCAGGTGCAAAGGGGTATCACCCATGAAATTTGGCTGGTTACAATCTGCTCCCTTATTAAGTAATTTAATTGCTTTTAACTCATGGCTCCGGTTAGATAAAAGTCTTAAAAGAGGGGTTTGGCTACTTTTATCTAAATTGTTAATGTCGATATTCGATTCTAGAACTTCATCAAAATGATGAAAAAGCTTTTTGGCAATTAGAAAACTTAGAGCGTTTCTTCCCAAATTATCTAATTGATTTATTTCATTTGGATCTTGAAGCATATCTCCTATCGGTTCTAAGGTCTGCTGGACTATTTTTCTGTGCAGAGGTGGTAGAAAAGAAGCTTCATCCTGAAATGGAGACTCTGCGGGAGAAAATCTTCTTCTAGTAGTAGTTTGTTTTGTTCCAAGGTAATTTGCTATCCACGGAAATTTATTAAATGCAAGATCTCCAGCAGTCCACCCATAGCTCATTGTTTGATTTACATCTGCTCCATTTTCTTTTAGAAAAATTACCGCTTCTTTGCTCCCACTTCTTGCAGCATAGTGAAGTGGAGAATATCCTCCAACTCCAGTTTGATTTATCTTTACACCTGATTGGAGAGTTTTTTTCATAACCTCAACATAGTTACCTTTTGCAGCATAGTGCAGAGTGGAGTAACCATGCTTATCGGAAATATTAAGAATTGGAGACTCTTTTAGAATTCTTTCTACAACGGCCTGTTGCCGGTTTTCCAAAGCAAGAAATAGTGGAGTTCGCTGATAATAATCTCTGCTATTGACATTTGCTCCATGTTCCAGGAGATAGTTTACTGAAGCTACGTTCCCTTCAAGGGCAGCGACGTGAAGAGGGGAGAATTGTTTTTTTCCAGATCGCTTATTAACATCTACACCTCGTTCCAGAAGATTTTTTATATATTGAACGTTATCCTCTGCGGCGGCATTGTTTAAACTGCTGCCATAGTTTTTTTGGATCGAAGTAGTGCGTGGTTTTTGCGGTGAATTAGCTTTTTTGGATGAATCAACAAACTCTGAGTATGAGTAGAAAGCTAATAGCATTAGATAAAAAATAAATTTTGGAAATTCGCTGGTTTTATTGCTTTTTGCCATAGTGTTACCTGATTTTTTTCGATTCTAGCATTTTTGATTGATTTTATGAAGAAGTAGTTATTGATGAGCATTATGATTTAAAACTTAAAAAGTTGTGTCTTGTCTCCTTACTTTAAACAAATTTGACGCAAAATGGCCTTGCAAAAGCTTTATGATATAAACTAATATCAACAGCATAAAAATGATTAGAAGGGAATGAAGTTTATGAGCCAATTTAGAGAAGATCTTCTCGCTGCAGGTCCTCCTGCTGATATTACAGTTCCTCGAAAAAAGAACATGATGTGTTTGAATGAAAGCACTCTTGATCCATTTAAAGCCATAGATGAAGCTTTTTTTCAAAACTTGCAGCATGTTAACTTAAATAGATACTTCAATGATGTTACTTCAGAGCTTAAGACTGAGTTGCTAAATTATATTGGGAATGATGTCGGTCGGGACCAGATTTTATGGGGGAATGGTGCCGATGATATGCTTTATGCTGTCTTTTTATCTGTAAGAGAAAACAATGATGCGTATGCGCTTTCTCTTGCTCCATCCTATTTTGATTATTCAACTTACAGCAGGGCAGTTGGGCTTGGAATAAAGTTTCAAGATTTTAATGCAGATTTTAGTTTTGATGAAAATTTGTTCATCGAGGCATTAAAAGATAAGGATTGCCGATTAGGTATTTTGTGTAATCCCAATAACCCTACCGGGCATTTGTTACCAGACGAGAAAATATTGAAAGTAATCGAAAGCACGGATAAACCAATTCTGGTTGACGAAACTTACTTTGAGTTTTCTGGTAAAACTTTTATAGATAGAGTGAAGGATTTTGATAATTTAATTATTGTCAGGTCTTTTTCCAAATCATTTTCAGCAGCTGGATTGAGATTTGGTTATCTTGTTTCTCAGGCTCAGAATGTTGAAGAAATAAAAAAAGTTCAGACAATCTTTAATTGCAGCATTCTGATTCAAACCTTTGTTTTGACCATGTTGCAGAATAAACATGCTTTTCTTGCTCACACAAATAATGTGCTAAAACTTAAAAATAAGCTTTTTGAACAAATGAGCGAGATTGAAGAGATTACTGTATATAATTCAAGCACCAACTTTTTGACCTTTACCGTGGGAGAAAAATCTGCGCAATTGTTCGAATTTTTAAAAAACAACGAAATTGCAATTAGAGACGTTGGAGCACACAAAGTTCTTAATAATCATTTAAGAGTGAGTGTTGGTTCAAAAGAGCAGAATGACTTTTTTGTTGAAAAAATTAAGGAATTTTTAAAAGGATAGTTTCTGGGAAATTTATTTTGCACGAAGTTGGAATAAACAACAGCAGTATCTTGGTTGGTCTATTAATAATGGTTTCAGGGATTTTTTCTCTGGAACTGGGAATTTCTGTCGCCATTTTTGAAATTCTGGCGGGGGTTTTCGCCGGAAATTTCCTGGATATTGGAAATCAGCCATGGATTGATTTCCACGCACAGTTTGGGCTTTTGGGCTTAATGTTTTTTGCTGGGTTTGAAACTGATTTTCCTATGCTCAAAAAAAATTGGAAAAGCAGTGCAAAAATTGGTTTGTGGTCATTCTTTTTACCTCTGGGAGCATTGTTTTTTTCCTGTAGAATAATCTTTGGTTTTAATGAATTGACCTCAGTGTTGGTCGCAATAGGCCTTTCGACAACTTCTCTGGCTTTAGTGTATTCAGTTTTAAAGGAAAAGCATGCTATCAGAAGTCGATCTGCTCAGGGATTGCTAAGTGCTGCAATGATTGTTGACGTAATCAGTATGGTTTCTTTAATGATCTTGTTTCAAGGGATCAGCTTTGCCACTGTTGTTGTAATTGTTATGATTCCTCTGACTAAGCTTGTTGTTCCTCATGTCGGGCACTGGGTCTTCAGTCGATATCGTGGGAATCAAATTGAATTCAGGATTAGATTTATTCTTTTAACCTTATTAAGCCTTGTTCTGGTGTCCAATTCCTCAGAAATTCATGTTGCTATACTTGCTTTTATAGCAGGCTTTTTCTTCTCTGAGGTATTGTCACATCATGCAATAATTGAAGAGAAATTGAAATCAATCGTGTTTGGTCTCATGGCTCCCCTGTTTTTCTTTAAGGCGGGTTTGTCTGTGAAATTTGAACTAATTGATAAGCAAGCCATTATTTACACGCTGGTGCTGGGGACAATTGCTTTCCTTGCCAAATTTTTGGGAACCTATGTGAGTATTGTAAAGACTTTTAAGCCCTCTATAGCAAAATTTTCTGGTTTGATTTTTAATTTCAGGCTTAGCTTTGGAATTGTTGTAGCAACATTTGGACTTGAAAAAGGGATGATTTCAGGACAGGTTTATTTTGCAATCGTTGCTGTTATTGTTTTGACTTCTGTTGTTTCGTCGATACTTCTGAAAACCATTCCGCATGAGCTATAAACTTAAACAAAAAAAGCCCCGGGCAAATCCTGCCCAGGGCTTTTTTTTTATTATAAGTTTAAAAATTATTCTCTTCTAAAAGAGATTAACGGGCGGCTTAAAAGTGTTAAGGGATTGCCTGATGACCCAGGTCTTGAATTGTTTACAGCTTGTACGGGAGAGCTTTTTTCTTTTCCAAGTCGGAATTTTTCTACTTCAGACACATTATCATCGCTCTTACGTCGTTTGGGCTTGTGAGACATGCAACCTACTGATTCTACTTTTATCATATTGGTTCCGCCGCTTCTGCCTACTGGAATTCCTGCAACTAATACTACAGTGTCCCCATCTTTAATCATTCCGGTTTCTTTAACCAGCTTAACAGATTGAGTATAAAGCTCTTCGATGCTTTTAAATCTATGACCCATAACTGGTGTTATTCCCCAGTTTATACTTAGTTGATTGTAAAGCTTTTCATTGCTTACTACAGCAGCTATTGGGATGCTTGGCCGCAGCTTAGATAAGGCCTGAGCGGTTCTTCCTGACTCTGTTACCGTTATAATAGCTGTTGCTCCAACGTTATAAGCTGTAGTAATTGCTGCATTTGTAACCGCAGAGGTTCTATCCAAAAATTCTTCGCAAGAAGAAAAGGCTGAATAAATCCGCTTGTAATCAATAGCGTGCTCAGTGTTCTCAGAAACCCTGTTCATAAGCTTTACACATTCAACTGGATATTTTCCAATCGAAGTTTCACCTGAGAGCATTATTGCGGAAGTAAAATCATATATTGCATTTGCAACATCGGATACTTCCGCTCTTGTTGGCCTGGGAGCATCTATCATGGTGTGTAGCATTTGAGTCGCAGTAATTACAGGTTTTCCGGCCATGTAGCATCTTCTAATAATTTCTTTTTGTATTATTGGGACTTCTTCTGGGAGAAGTTCTACTCCAAGGTCACCTCTGGCAACCATAACACCGTCAGCAACAGACAAAATTTCATCAAAATTAAGAAGCGCCGCATGATTTTCTATTTTTGCTATGACCTTTATTTCAGGCTTTCCTTCAATATCTAGAATTGCTTTGACTCTTCTTATTGTGTCTTCACTTTCTGTAAAGGAAACCGCGATAAAATCAAAGTCATTTGCTGCCGCAAATCTAATGTCTTCTTTATCCTTAGGAGTTGGATTTGGAAGGTTTAATTCAAGTCGAGGAACATTTACGCCACGTCTTGATTTTATTTTCCCACTGTTTTTTATTGTACAGTTAATTGTTTTGGAATCAGGAATACTGTCGACCTTTAGCGTTATTAAACCATCATCTAATAGTATAAGAGAGTCTTTAGCTAAAATTTCAGGAAGTCTTTCGTAGGATATAGAAAGCAATTTATTGCTTCCTGTAACTTTTTCTGTGGTTAAAGTGATTTGCTCTCCATCAATAAGTTCAGCATAATCACCTTCGACTTCTCCAGTTCTAATTTCAGGACCTTTTGTGTCCAGCATTAGAGCTACCGGTTTTTTCATTTCTGCCCGAAGCTTTTTAACTCTTTCAACTCTTGTTCCATGTTCTTCAAAATCGCCATGAGAAAAATTGAGCCTGGCAACGTTCATTCCGGAGTTTATAAGGTCTTTAAGTACATCTTCTTCTTCTGCTGAGGGGCCTAGTGTAACTAAAATTTTTGTTTTACGCATAATATTTGCTTTAATTGCGCTCCTTTCCAATGAATGCAGATTCCGTAAAGCAATAATTATGCCATTGTGAGAGATTGGGCCGTAATCTAATCTATTAAAGAGATTGGTTAAAATATAATGAGAGTGAAATAGCTTAAATAAAAAGTTGTTTCACCTGAAGTGTTAAAAAAATATACAGAATGGGCGATTATTGGTCAGTCAGGAGAACCTTTGCTTTTCAATCATCTTTAATAGATTTCTCCAACCGTTTAACTGCTCTTCAGAGATTGATATTGTTTTCCCCAGGCTTTTTCGATGTTCGACGGCGCGCAACCACTTTCTGGTTTCTCTTGGGAGCTGAACTTTTTCGTTTACGATTAGACCTGTTATAAGCATTCTTACATTCTGTCTTACAATTTTGGCCTTTTTGGGATTAAGTTGATAATCAAAATTTTTAAGAATTTTTCCTACCTGAGATAGTATGAATCTAGCTTTTTTGGGGGAATCAATTTCGGAGGAAAATGATAAATCGTCGGCATATCTTGTGTAAGAAAATCCATGTTGTTTTCCCAGCCCACTTAAGCGGGCATCCATGCGAAAATTTATAAGATTACTTAAACGAGGGCTTGTTGGAGCGCCTTGAGGTAAAAATCCGTTCAGTGTGCAAATTTCTGTAAGAAGCCCGGCGCATTCGTTGTTCCAGCCTATGGTTTTAAAATAATTGGAAACTCTGTCTGAGGTGGATGAGCTAAAAAAGTCCTTTATATCTAGTTTTACAATAATAGCTTTTTTTACATGCTCAGAGGCATTTGTAACAATTGATTCTGATTTTTCAAACCCTTTTACGCAATCATGAGCCTTGAGATTAGACAGAATGTTTCGATTAATTAGCTTTTGAATCGCTTTTAATTTTTCATTTGGGGCAAAAAGTGTTCTGTTCGACCCATCTCTTTTTCGTATCTGAAATTCCTTGTAGGAAAGTTCCAGATCAATTAGTTGATTTTCATGAATTTGAAGGACTTCCAGTAAGTTTTCTTTTGTACGTTTGCTTTTTCCGAAAATCCAACTCAAAAGTCCCATAAAAGGATTCCTTACCTTACATAAAGTGTAAAGGCGCCGGTTGGCGCCTTTGCCTTGCCAAGAATGCAGATTCTTGCACCTGCTTAAAAGGAGACTCTAAAAAGAGCCCGGTCGACGAAGCATCGACCTGTGCATTGAAGCACCGCCAAGGCAAATAAATTTTAGCACCAGTTAAAACTTATGGTCAAGTTAGTTAAGAAAATAATACTGCAATAGCCAGTGAATCATTCCAACTATCATGCCGAGAACTCCACCAAGCCTTATTATCATTTTCATTTCTTTGTCAGCAATTCTGTTTACAATATCTTCCAATTTGCATAGATCCATTATGCTAACTTTTTCAGCTACAATTTCTTTTACGGAAATCTTTTCTGAAGCCTTATGAGCAGCCTTGTCTAGAAGACCTGGAACCTGCTTCTTTATAGTTTTGGCCATTTCTTTTTCAATTTTATTCATAAGTGGAACAACAATTGTATCTGGATTAATGCTTACAAAAGGGATTTTGCTCACAAAACTTTTTACCGTTTCTTTGGCTTTTACTTCCATTTCAAGTCTGTTTTGACGCATTTGATCGTCAATTATAGGGTCTATGTCCTCTGGAGACACTTTTTGAAGCATGTCGTCTATGTTAATTAGTTCGCCCTCAACAATTTTACCCAAATTTTGAGCAAGCTCTTTTTGGCGTTTCGGAAGTAGACCCTGAAATTCAAAAAATAAAAATGAAACAGGCTTTTGAGGATGGAACAGGGCCTTTATTGCCAACCAGTTAGTAATCCAACCAATAAACCAGCCCAATGCCGCTGAAAGGCAAAAGCCTATATAAACTGAATGTTCACTCATTTCTTCCTCATTGCTTGACCATTTCTTATACACAAAAGTCGTTGTTATAGTTAAAAAATTATAGCATAGATGGTTTTTAGTAGGTTAAAAAAACTGGTAGATTTGCCGATACCGCAATCGACAGAGACATGGAGGTCTTATCATGAAGATATGGGTAATGATATTACTTCTGCTGTCGTGCGTGGTTGGCTTTGCGGCTAGTTATGGGTTCGCTTATCGTCAGATAAATGGAGTTTTATACTCTTCAGCGGCCCCTTTGCAGAATTCTAATTCTGCGGCTGTGAATAAATAGCACACCAGCAGAAAAGGTCAGAAAGAAAATTTTTCTGACCTTTTCTGCTTTTTAGTAGAGTCTTTTCTTGACTAAAAAAATATTATGCTGATATAATCCACCGACAAAAATAAATGGAGGATTCCATGAATAAAAACTATTTTTTTACTTCTGAGTCTGTTACAGAAGGACATCCAGATAAAGTTTCAGATCAGATTTCTGATGCAGTTCTTGATGCTATTCTGACCAATGACCCAAAAGGTAGAGTTGCTTGTGAAACAGCTATTACTACTGGTATGGCACTTATCATGGGCGAAATATCAACTACTTGTTATGTTGATGTACAATCGATTGCAAGAAAAGTAATTTCAGAAATTGGTTATACCAATGCTGATTACGGAATAGATGGCAAAAGTTGCGGAATAATGGTTGCGCTTGACGAACAGTCTCCTGATATCGCTCAGGGCGTTAACCATGCTAAAGACGGCGATGATTCTGATGAAGATCTGAACGTTGGTGCTGGAGATCAGGGAATGATGGTAGGATTTGCCTGCACTGAAACTCCTGAACTTATGCCTGCTCCAATTTTCTATGCTCACAATGTATGTCGCAAACTTGCCGAAGTAAGAAAGCAAAAAGTTGTTAGCTATTTGAGACCAGATGGAAAAGCTCAGGTTACAGTTGAATATAAAGATTGTAAGCCTGTTAGAGTTGATTCTGTTGTTCTCTCAACTCAGCATGATCCAGATGCAACTCACGCTCAGATTACTGAAGACATGATCGAAAAAGTAATCAAACCTGTAATTCCTGCAGAACTAATTGATGCGGATACAAAATTCTATGTAAACCCAACTGGAAGATTTGTTGTTGGTGGACCACAGGGTGATGCTGGTTTGACTGGAAGAAAAATCATTGTTGATACTTACGGTGGAATGGCTGCTCATGGCGGAGGAGCTTTCTCGGGTAAAGATCCAACCAAGGTTGATAGATCCGGTGCATACATGGGCCGCTACATCGCAAAGAATATTGTTGCTGCTGGACTTGCAGAAAGACTTGAAATTCAGATAGCTTATGCAATCGGTGTTGCAAGACCTCTATCTGTTCATGTAAACACATTTGGAACAGGTAAAGTTGCGCCAGAAAAAATCGAAGAAATTATTAAGAAAGTATTTGATCTTAGACCTGGTGCGATCATTAAAAATTTGCATCTTAGACAGCCTATTTATAGAAAGACTGCTGCATATGGCCATTTTGGCAGAACTGATGTTCAGCTTCCTTGGGAAAAACTTGACAAGGTTGATGAAATCAAAAAAGAAGCAAACATTTAATTTCCGTTTGATTTGATTTTGTGCCGCCCGGTTTATACCGGGCGGCTGTCTGTTTTCTGGAGACTTTTAATTGAAATTGCAATATAGATTTAAGATTGCGCTTCTAGCTTTCCTCTTTCTAGGCATTATCCCAGTTATTCTAGAAGCAAAGTGGGATAAACTAGCGGTTCTTGTTTATCATCATATTCAGGAAAAGGTAAGTTCCGATGTCTCTTGTACTCCAAAACAGTTTGATTCACAAATGAATGCGCTAATTGAGTCCGGTTATACGCCACTTTCTTTGAGTCAGTTCAGACAATATCTTGTTGCTGGGCTTGAGGATATTGGAAAGCCAATATTAATTACATTTGATGATGGTTATGAAAGTGTTTATCAATACGCATTGCCTGTTGCCAGGAAGTACAAAATTCCAATGATTGTTTTTGTCGTGACTTCTCGTATTGGTTTGAAACCGCAATTCGCGAGGTATTTGTCAGAAAAGCAGATTCGTGAAATGGACAAATCTGCTTTTTTTGAATTTGGTTCTCATACTCATAGTTTACATGTTGATAGCATGAAGATTTTTGATGCATTTGAGGATAAAAGAAATAATCCTGTGTGCCGTTTGTTAAAAAGAGATCTCCGCATGTCTCGTGATAAGCTTTATGGAATAACAGGGAAGAATCCAATTGCTATTGCCTGGCCATACGGAAAATTTTGTTCTGAATTCACCAACATTGCAAGGGGTGTGGGGTTTAAACTTCATTTTACAAGCCGATATGGTTATAACGAAGAAGGGTTTAATCCATATTTGATAAAGCGCATTCCGGTGAGCTCTAGAGATAATGAAAAAACAATTATCGAGAAACTCAGGGGTTACAGATAAAACTACAGATTTTGCTTATTTCAGCAAAATGTTCATAGCCCTAATTTGGATTTAAAAATTTCGGTAATTCTTATTTTATTCATTGGTAAAAAACAGAAAATACTACAAAGCTTAAAAAAGTAAAAGAGCATCTTTGAAACAATATTTCAAAGGTGCTCTTTTTACTTTTTTAAAATATCTTAATCTAAAAAATCAAGCCTTGGCGGTTTCGTCATCTGAAGAATCTTCAACAACTTCGTTTTCCAATCCTTCTTCATCTGAGTCGTCCTGTGATTTTCTTTCACGTTTTTCTTTTTCCAGAGTGAAAGAAAGAACTATTTCGTCCATTGATTTTACTGTTTCCATCATTTGATCAACTTTATCAGTGTTGCCTGTTGATTTTATTGCAGCAAGACCTGATTGAACCTCGTCAATTGATTCTTTTAGGTTAAGAACTTTATTTCTTAGCCCCATAGTCATTTCATTCATCGCATCAGCCAGATCTTTTAATTCATCTTTAGGTCTGAGCTTGATAAAGTGGGTTAAATCGCCTTCGCCAATATTCCTGACGACCCGCTCCATCCTGTAGACGGGCCCCGCAATCGTATGGGTTACAAAAATACAGATAAAGGCAACCACAAAGATGCTTATCAGTTCCGCAATAATGACCCCGGGCAGCAGCGCTTGCCCTAATTGTTTGCTGTCAACAGGCAGCTTGGATTCTTCGACCAGCTTATTTTCAAGTTTTTCAACTGAGAAGCCATAAACTAGTGCTCCAACGATATTGGCAACGATGATTACTATAAGAATAAAAATCGCTGTTAACCTGCTCTGAAAGCCAGGTTTGATAAAATATCTTTTTCGGCGTCGGACTTGAGACATTCAGTCACCCTCCCATAGTACTTTGGTTCAGATTATCACAGCTTATTTTCAGATTCAACGTGATTATTACTAGTTTCCGTGTCAAATCTCAAAAAAGTTTCGTTGTTATGATCAGAATTTCCTTCAGCAGTTTCGGAAATTAAATCCAGATATTGTGATTCATAGCTATTTGTAGGCATTTCAACTCCAGAATCTTCAGCATCATCCCAGGTTAGTTTTTCGTCTGAGTCATTTTCATCCCATTCATTTAAATATGCAGTCATGTCTGTTTCGTTTGTCGATGTTTTTTCTGAATTAGGGTTGAGCGGATCTGTTAAAGCTTCTGGAGTTCCAACTAGTATATCTATAGACTCTTTTGACAAAGCCAACGGTTCTTCTTTCAAAACTTCTGCGTGAAGCTGAGATGCTATTGCCAAAATAAAAAAAATCAAAACTATTCTTTTCATAATTATTTCCTAAACTTGTCATTCTTTTTTACTAAATCGGAACTTTAACGTATAAATATAATAAGAAATTTTGTTACAAGAATTCGAAAGGTGAAATACATAATGAAAGATGGGGAGAAATTCAGATACAAATTTGAGCAGGGAAATAAAATATTTTATCGCGTGAATATTTTGGGAGAAATTTTAGTTTCTACGCCCATGGGAAAAATGAAAAACCCGGTAGAAATTTTTATGCGTATTTCACAAAAAATAAAAAGTATACAAAATGAAACAGCATCAATTGAAGTGATTATTGAAAGCGCTGTGCCAGGTAAAAATATGGGTAGTGTTCCAATGCCGGAAACAGGGAAAATTTCCATGATGGAAATGAACTCGAGAGGTTTGGTAAAGATGTTAAGCGGTGATTACGGCTGGCAGGGGGCTGAGTATTCCCAAATGCAATTTCCCGAAGAAAAAATTGAGTTGGGAAGTGATTGGGAGCAAATCACTGAGCCAGCATCCGGAAGCGGTTTCCCTCTTAAAACCAGATATGTCTATAAAGAATTTGATGAAAAGTCTGAGATGGCGGTTTTTGCGAGCGAGCTGTTTACCACTCCCACTCCATTTTCGCGTGCTGAAAAACTTGGCGAAGGTTGGTTTCGTTTTGACTCCAAAAACGGCTGGATCCATTCTTGTCTGAATAAAATCACACATTCATATACCATGCCTCTTCCAGAAGATCCTAACGTTAAGATTCAAACAGATACTTTGTTGGAAATAAAGATGGAAAGAGAATAGGATGAATCGTTTTAGACCAATAGTTTTTATTTTTCTTGCTTTGATCATTCTTTCGCCAAGGGCTTTTTGCCAAGTTGAAGAAAAGGATAAAGAAGCATTAAGGGCAGTTAAAAAGTTTGCTGAAAAAGTCCTAAATGGGAATAGAGGCATTTTAAATCTTGATTCCCAGCAGACCATAGCAGAACTTAAAAAGCGGAAAAGTTTAAATGCTTTTTCTCCTGATTTTTCTCTGAATTATGATGGAAGCAAATCCGCAAATCGCAGCTATAACTCAATCACAGGCCTTGAAGAAGATTATTCGACCCGAAGACGTAGTAACACAGCGTCCTTAAATCAAAAAACGGTTTTTGGTGATCTTGGTTTGAATTATTCTGGTAGCAAAACAGAGTTTACAAGTTCGCAAGCTAGTTACTTTGAGTCTATGTTTTTAAGTTTGCAGACTGGTATTTTAAGGCGCAACTTTCGAATTAATAAACTTGAACGCCGATTGGCTCATTTAACCTTCAAGATTGAAACAGCAAGAAATGATGCTGTTTTAATGGATGTTTTGCTTGAAGGGTTTCAGGGGCTGTTTAATCGAATTCTATCTGAAAAAAATGCTTTTCAGAAAAAAGAAAATCTTGATTTTTACGCCACCCTGGTTGAAGAAGCTAAGATTAAATTAAAAAATGGAATGGGAAGTGAATTGGACCTGAAACAGTCTGATATGAGACTAAACCAGGCTTTAACCGGGCAAGAAGAAACAACCTTGCAGCTGAAAGAATATGATCGTCGTTTAAAACTACTCTTTGGAGAAGAAAAATGGGATTCTGAGCTTGCAAGTTTTTCGCTGGATTTAATTGTTGATGCAATTCCTGAAGAATTAGATCCAAAAAAAATGATTAAAACAGCATTTGAAAAGCGACCTGATTTTATTGCAGCTACGAATGAAACCAAGCTTCAGGAAACTGCTCTTAATATCGGAAAGGAGAATAAAAAGCCCGATTTATCAGCCGTTTTGAGCTGGGGAAAACAAGGGCGAAGCACTCAAAAAAGCCTTGCAAGCGACATGAGAGACAAGAACTGGAATCTGGCTATTGTATATAATACAAAGATTGGACCAGATAACCAGAAGATAGATTTTAGGATAGAAAGAGAGCGATTAAAAAATCTGCGTAGAAATTTGAAACAAAAAGAAGAAGAGATCAAAGTCGCAATAATCAGGGGAATTGATAATCTCATTTTTTTTCGGAAAAATCTTGAGTCATTAAAAGCTTCCAGTAGATTGTCATCTGAAGTGCTAGAAGGCCAACGTTTAAATTTCCAGCTTGGGCGAATTTCGTTACTTGATTTAAGCAGGTATCAACAAGAAGCGGATAGCGCAAAAATTGCTGTTGTAAATGGTGAGACTCAGTTAATTATGAGTTGGCTGCGTTTAAAGTATGAAACAGGAGAACTGCTGGAGCTATTTTTACCTGAAAATAAGAAAAAATACGTGAAAAATCTCAGCGGGGAAAATTTTGAAATAGTTCCCGTTGAAATTGGTGATGAAGGCTCGGAGATATCAAATTGAAAAAGTCTGTGTCTGTCGCAATTGCATTTGTTTTATGTCTGATAGTTGCAGGATGTGGCTCCGAATCAAAATCTAGAGAAATTGAATTTCATTTCAAAAAATCAACAATGAAAAAAACTTTGCATTTTAAAGGGCTAATTGAACCGGCAAAGGCTACCAGCGTTTCTTTGAAAAAGGGTTATGGGACAATTGAGTGGATGGCTCCAGAAGGACAGTTTGTTGCCTCTGGGGAGACAATTGTGAAATTGAGAATGGACGATGCTGAAGAGGGATTTAGAGATGCCGATCTTAAGCTTTTTAAAGTGGAAAAAGATAAAGAAGAAAAAGAGATCTCAACTCCATATGATATCTCCTTGAAAAGGAAGGATTTCTTTGAAAAAAAGCTTTTACTTGAGCAGGGAAGATTTGATCATTACCATCTTTTAAAAGGTGAAACTGAGGATAAAATAAAAACTGCTGAATCTGAGAAAAAGAAGAACCTTTTTGAGTTAAGTTTTTCTCAGGCTTTTTTAGAATTTCAAAAACAAATTGCGAAAAAAGGCTTTTCAAGCTCTTTTGACTTACAAAGTCGGGAAATCGATACTTTTTCAAAGGAAGTTGAGCTTGATTATTCAAAACGCTATTTTGACAAGCTTTTTGATCCACCTTTGGAGGAAGAACTTACCAAAACCGAGTATCAAATAGATGTGGCTTCAGGCGAATTGTGGCTTTCTCGCAACAACATTGTTTCCGCTTCTTTGTCCGCTCAAATAATTATGAAAAGTGCTGAAGCTGTTGTAGAAATGCGAAAAGCAAGATGGAAATCCTATAAAGAAACTCTGGAACAGAAAGTTATTTGCGCACCACATCCTGGAATGGTTATTGTTCCAACTCTCTGGGGAGTTTTTAAGTTTTCGGTTGGGCAACAAGTCTGGCCAAGGGTTGGATTTATGAAAATTGCAGGGAATGAAGGTTTTTATGTTTCAGCAATTGTTGATGAAACGATTTCTTCTGAATTAAAACAGGATGCTTCTGCTACAGTTCGGTTGGAAGCTGATCCAGAAAAAGTATTTCAGGCAAAAATTCGAAGTATAAGTAAGTCCGCAAAGAGCTCCAGAGGGAAGCAAAGTGGGTTCAAGAAGTTTCCGGTTGAGCTGGATATAAACTATGGCAGTAATACATTAACCGTTGGTTCAAAAGTCGATGTTAGTGTTGATCTGGTTGGTAGTGATGGAGTTTATATTCCAAGAGATGCTGTTAAAGAAGATGGCAAAAAAAAGTTTTTAAAACTAAAAAACACCCTTGGGGTAAGTGAAGTTGAAGTAGACCTGGAAGTTTTTGATGCGGATTGGTTTTTGTGGAAAAATCCATCTCAGCAGGAAGGGAAGGTTCTTTATTAGCATGAAAAAGATTTTATTTTACCTTCTAATTATCTGCATTTCTTTCTTTAATACTGCATGTGAGGAAAAAAGTCGGAAACCTGGTCCGGAGCAAAAAAAAGATTCCCAGCCATTCCTGGCTAAGGGGTCTCTGGTTTATCTGAATGAAAAAGAAGTTTTCGCTAACTCATATTCTGAGATTATGTCTCTGGTTGAGGAGGGAAAGTGGGTTAATGAAGGAGATTTGCTTTGTAATCTTTCTCCAAAGGACTCTATTTCTCAGCTTGAGTTCGCCAAAAACGATTTAAAAAGACAAGAGTTAGAATTTAACTATTTAAAAGATTCTTTAAAGCAAAGACAAAAGCTTGAAAAGATTAATTTACAGATTGTAAAAGTAAAATTTCAAATGGCTGAAGTTGAATTGCAGAAGGCTAAGACGAGTAGAGATTGGCTAAGAATTTTCGAATTGGAAGAATCTCTCAAGGTGATGAAGATTAATAAAAAGCTCTTAGAACTAAAGCTTGCCGCAAATACTGAATTAGTAGAAAAAGGTTTTGTATCAAAGGTTAATCTGCTCGAGATTCAAAAAGAATTAAAAGTTCTAAATGAGAACGCCTCTTTAACAAAAGCTTTAATTCCTGAACTTGAGAAACAGGTTGAAGAAAAAAGAGTTTTTGAAAAGAAAAAATTGTATAAAGCTGCTGAAATCGAAGTTACAACTGCGGAAAAACTTTTGCAGAAGAACTTGTTTAATTTTGAAACTCAGTTAGAAATAAAAAATAGAGAAATGAAGGACGTTGCTTCTAAGGTTGCAAGATTGACTAGTGAGCTTGAAGCACTGAAGGTTGTTTCCCCCACAAGTGGTTTTGCGTTGTGGGGATACACACAAATGACAATGAAGAAAGAAAAAATCAGCCCCGGGACAGCTGTATATCCCGGTGTAACACTGTTCAAAATAGTACAAAAAGATCGCGTTGGTATTGACAGCTTTTTTAATCAGAGGGATTCATCATTAATTCGCAGCAGCTCAGAACTGTTTTTTTATCCAGATTCATTTCCGGAACTTTACTATAAATGTAAGCCAGATAAAGTTTCTGAACTAGCTATTGCTGCTGATGGTCAAAATCCAGATGGTTTAACCTTTATGAATTTGAAATCGGAACTTACTGGCATATCAGAAATGCTTTTGCATGGTTTCTCGGGGACGCTTACCAATATTGCTCCGCCGAATAAACATAGTGGAAAAGGTTTGATTAAACCGCTTAAAGTTGTTAAAAAAAGGGTTAGCCGGACAATCAGTGTTCCAGGGGAAGTAGAGCCATCTGAATTTAGCACAATTTCTCCCCCGTACAATGCTCGTTTAAATTCTTTGGTTGAAGAGGGAAAGGTCGTTAAGGCTGGCGAAGAGTTGGCAAGAATTGACGCAGGTGAAAGAGAGCAAAAACTAAGTGATGAAGTTGTTCAAATTGAAAAAAAACGCGAAGAGTTAAAACTCCTGGAGGAGAAATTCTTGAATGAAAGCTCTCGTTTAAAGAGCTTGGAAAAGATAAAAAAAGGCGCATTAACAGTCGCTCAACTGGAGTATAAAACTCTGATTAAGCAAAGAGATGAGGATAAAATTATCAATTTAAGAAAAGGCTTAGAACTTAAAAAGGCCAAGTTGAAGCTGGCTCAACAAAAGTATTCACATGTTACAGAACTTAATAGAAAAGGACTTAGGTCTAAGCTCGAATTGCTCGAAGCTGAGTTGGAAATTGCAAACGTAAAGAAAGACATTGAAATTGAATCTTATAAGTTAAATCTTGAGGAATCTGGCCCTACAAGAAATAATATAAAGCTGGCTCAACTTAACTCTGAAATGGCACAGCTTGAGCTGGAAAAAGCGCAGGTCGAATGTTCAATTGGTCTTAAAAAAGGCGATTTTGATATTGAGCTAAATAGAGAGGAATTAAAAAGTAGGGAATTGAGCAAGAATGAAATCCAGAGTCAAATTGATAGAGCTACCTTAAAGGCTGCCAGAGATGGAATTGTTATCTTGCTGGATACTTACATTTCCGGAGAAAAAAGAAAGGCTAAAGTTGGAGACAGTATTTATGGAATGATTCCTTTGATTCAAGTCGCTGATGATAGCAGTCTGGTAATTAAAACTCAAATCTCAGAAATGGATATAAAATTTTTAAAAATTGGCATGAAAGCAATTGTGAAGACAAAATCTGCCCCTGGAAGAGAATTCGGTGCGTGGGTGAAAAAAATCGGAAGAATCGCAACTAACAATTCTAGTGAAAGGCAAGATTCAATTGTTGAGGTTTTGTTTGATCTAAAATCGGTTGAAAATGGCGTAAGTAAAATTGATCCAGTTTTTTCACCTGGCTCCTCTTGCGAAGTAGAGATTCAACTGTACGATCGAGTGGATGCGATTTGGCTGCCATATGGATATGTAGTTCCTGACTCCATTGGACCTGGTGTTATAAAAGATAACGGCGAATTTCACCCGGTTAAGATTGATTTTTCTGATGGGCTGAATGGCTACGTATTGCGGGAAGGGCTTAATGAAGGAGATACTGTTTGCTATCCCGGGGGCCAAAATGATTAAAGCTGAAAAACTTCAAAGGCATTTTTCCTTAAAAGACGTTTCTGTTAAGGCAGTAGATGAAATTAGTCTGAGCATATCTCCAGGAGAATTTGTTGCTATTATGGGCCCTTCTGGGTCAGGCAAATCAACTTTGCTTTATATGCTTGGTGCAATGGATAAACCTACTGGGGGGCATCTTTCAATAAACGACCAGATTGTTTCAAAAATGGATGATGAGAGCTGTTCCAGATTTCGGAGTAGAGAGCTTGGTTTTATTTTTCAATCTTTTCATCTGTTACCAAAAGTGAATTTAATTCGCAATGTGGAATTGCCCATGCTCTATGCCGGAATTGAAAAAGAGCAACGAATAAAGCGATCAAAGCTTTTGCTGGAATCTGTAGGGCTTGGAGATCGTATGGAGCATTTGCCAACAGAGCTTTCCGGAGGGCAATGTCAGCGCGCAGCCATAGCCCGTTCATTAGCCAATGGTCCGTCTTTGCTTTTAGCTGATGAACCAACTGGAAATTTAGATTCCAGGACAGGAGAGGAAATTATTGCGATTTTTCAGTGCTTGAACAGGGCTGGAATGACAATTGCCATGGTTACCCATGATAACAATATGGCAATGCATGCAGGTCGAATAATTAAAATGTCTGACGGGAAAGTTGTTTCCGATGAACAGGTTGCTGAAAAGCGTGTAGCCACAATTTCTCCCGAAAGTGAAAAGAAGCTATTGGATGGTTTAAATGAGGCTTACTGAACAAATAAGAATTGGGTCACTTGGACTAACAGACCACCCATTTAGAACTTTTTTGACTATGCTGGGGGTTATTTTTGGCGTTGCGGCAGTTATTTCGATGGTCTCAATTGGTGCAGGGGCAGAGAAAGAGGCCTTAGAGGAGCTTAAGAAATTTGGCGCAAACAGCATCAGGGTCAATGCAATTGAAATAGAGGGCGAGCGTCTCACCGATGCTGTAAAAAAGCTCGCTAGAGGATTGTCCATTCCTGATGTGGAGTTCTTAAAAAAAGCATGTCCCTTTATTAAATATATTGTCCCGGAAAAAACAGAAGAGTATCGCTTTTATTGCAGAAATAGAAAGCCTTTATGCAAAATTGTCGGGGTGGGGCAGAATTTTCTTGAAGCCTCAAGATTTGAAATTGAGAAGGGAAAATTCTTTTCAAATGAAGATTGGGAAAACTCACCTCCATACGTTGTTCTGGGGGCTGGCGTGGCAAGTGACGTATTTGGTCTTATAAACCCTATTGGGCAAATTGTTCAAATCGAAGATGCAAGGTTAAAAGTTTTAGGAGTTATGCGTGAACAAGGCAAAGGAAAGGGTAAGCTTGCAATTAAAAGAAGAGATCATGATCGTGATGTTTATATGCCTTTAAATTCTATGTTCGATAGACTACAAAAATGGCCCATTGAAGATCGAAAAATTTACCACCAGATTTCTGGGCTTTGGATTGAAGTTTTTGATGGAGTAGACCTTATTGAGGCTCGAGATGTGATTATGAAAATATTAAAGCGTAGACACCGCGAAATAATAGATCTGGAAAGTCAGGTTCCCCTCGAAATTCTTCAACAGAGCCAGAAAACTCAGCATCTGTTTAATCTTGTTATGGCCTTAATCGCAGGAATTTCTCTCTTGGTTGGTGGAATAGGAATTATGAATATTATGTTGGCTTCTGTTAATGAGAGGACTAGAGAAGTCGGTGTAAGGCGAGCTCTGGGGGCATCCAAGAGAGATATTGTGGTGCAGTTTCTCGTTGAAGCCAGCTTAATAAGCGTGGGTGGGGGAATAGCTGGAATATTCCTTGGGGTTTCTCTTTCCTTTGGTATTTCACTATATACAGGTTGGGTTACTGTTATTCCCTTGTCGGCAGTAATTATAGCGTTTTTTGTTTCGATTTCTGTGGGAATAGTTTTCGGTAGTTTTCCTGCCGCAAAAGCCGCCAGCCTTGACCCTGTAAAGGCTTTACGCTACGAATAAAAAAGCTCTTTTTATCGCTTCAGTTTATTGATTTTTGTCTAACTTTGTGATAATCTCATTCAATACCCGCCCGGGTGGTGAAATTGGCAAACACGCTAGATTCAGGTTCTAGTGCTCGCAAGGGCTTGGGGGTTCAAGTCCCCCCTCGGGCAATGCAGGTATAAAAAGGGCTGCTCCTTATGAGCGGCCCTTTTTCTTTTTAGCTTATTACGTTTTTCGCTTTATTTTGTCGATAGTTAGGGTAATCGTGTGTTTTCTAAAAATTGCTTAAAAAGACAGTTTAAAGTAATCTGGAAGTATATAAAGATAAAAAAATGAGAGAATGATGAAGAGTGATGAATTAAAAAACAGGATTCTTTTATCCATAGAGAATCTTTATTCCTCTGAGCCTAGTAAATATGAGCTGGTCAACCTTGCCGAGACATTAGATGAGTGGGACAATCTAGTTTTCGAAGAAAAAGACGAGCAGGAAGCGCAAATTTACAAATTGCTTCAAAGGCTTCAGCTATTTCTGAAACAGTCTAATAATACTGAAGCTTCAGAAAAAATAGAGCAAATCATTCTTAGTATTTTCCCGGAGAGAATGTTTCCTGATCTACCATCAAGAGAAAAAGTAATAAATCTTGATACTAAACCACTTGATGTCGCAACGGGAATTATGAAATTAAAGAAATTCCCAGAAGACGCTCAAAATTCTTTTCATGAGTTTAGAGAAGCCTTTTTTAAAGCGAGAAAAGATTTTAACCAGTTTTTGGCGGAGATTAAGGGCGGTGGATTTGGCCCTGAAGGAACGGGGCTTGCCGGGGATTTATATGTAAAGTTCTTAAAAACGGCTAGCCAACTGCAATATACTTCCCAGATAGATGTACCCTGGTCCGCGATGTTTCAATTTGCAAAGAAGCTAAATGATGAAAGACAAAAATTTCTTGAAGCACATTTGTTGTTAAAAACCTTAGAAGAAATTAAAAGTTCTTTTCCAACAACGGAGTTGAGAGGAAAGATCAAGAAAAGTAGTAGACAGTATTTAAGAAATAGCCTATGGGACAATCTTGATAAGGCTTTAGCAGACGGAAACTATAGCATGGTTTTAAAATATGCAGAAAAACTTGAGCCTTTATCAGAAAATGCTGCGGATTCAAACAACCTAAAGTTAATTAAACAGTATTCCGAAGGGAAGTTGGAAGGAGCTCCCAGGGGTTGTATCATTGCAATTGTTTTGTTGGTTCTGGCTATTGGTATTTTGCCAAGATTTTTGTCAAATCAGGAGAATTCACCATTAACTAACATCGTGCTAAAAGGTAAAGTCCGGAAATCTTTTGAAGAAGAAATGAAAGAACCATTTTTAAATAAGTATGATCGAGGAATCAAGTATATTTCAAGAGCTGGCTTACTGGAGCAAAAGCCCCCATATACTCCGCATGATAGACCTCTAAAGATGGCTGAAGTTAGGTTTGTTTTTTTTCAAAAGTATAGATTGGAAATATTGAAACAAAAGTTGCTTCAAGGGCAGTTTAAACAAAAGTTGACAAAACTTATTGATGATTATCAGCGTCGCTGTGATTTTTTTGAGGCTAGCGATTTAGATAAAGAGACGGTCGAACAAGAATTGAAGATGAATGCTGATATAATTAAAAAAGAAACCGAAGAAATTGTTTCTCAATGGGAAAACGAATTGGGTATTTCCTCAAAGCTTACTTCACTTGATACTGAAACAAAAGTTAGAAAAACTAATTTTTTCACTGAAATTGAAAAAGTTCAATATCGCCTTTTTGAATTGGGTTATTATAAAGGTAAGATAGATGGATTGTTAAATGAAGCAACAAAAGATTCTATAACTATGTTCAAGCTTGAACAGATGGGACTTTACGATGCTAACCTGGATTCGGAAACAAAAAAACTATTATTTGGAAAGTAAAAACAAGCGAGCATTCTGAAAATGGCTGATAACAAAGCATTATTCAAAAAAATCAATGAACTTATTGATGGCGTTTATGCATCCACTGATATACAGGGTGCCATCACTGAACTTGGTAGAACTCTTGAAATCTGGGATAACATGGTTTTTCAGGGAAAAGAGTTTGAAGCTGATACAATTTTTACTTCTCTTCAAAACTTAAAAAGTTTTTTTGAAAAAAAAGGTGATGAAACTGTAGCTGATAAAGTATCCAAAGTTATTTTGGAAGTTTTTCCAGAATTATGCTTTCCAGAACTTCCCGCTGGCCAGCAGCAAATTCATGTTAACACCAAGCCCCTGGAAGATGTTGCTTTCATTCTTAAATTCCGTGGATATCCCGATGAAACTCAGGAGAAATTTCGTCTTTTCAGAGAAAGGGTTTTTGATGTCCTAAAAAATGTTCCGCTTTTTGTTGAAGAGCTTGACCGTAAAAATTTTAGTGCGACTGGCTCTGGTAATGCTGGTGAACTATTTAGGAAGTTTATTGAGTCTACAGAACAGCTTCAAAATACAGAATTGATAAACGTCCCGTGGGAAGTTTTATTGCAAATTGCCAATAAATTAAATAGTGAGAAAAAAGCTTATTTTGCTGCCTATTCACTTGTAAAAGGACTAAATGGAATAAAAAATGTTTTCCCCCCAAATTCTCTAAAAGAAGAACTAAAAAGAAGTGAAATTTTTTTCCAGAGGAACTATTACTGGGAGCTTATGGATTCTGCTATGGCTACCCAAAGTTATGGGGATGTGGTTTTTTACGTTGACAGGTTGTTACCGCTTGCAGATAGTGCCGCAGAGCGTAGCAATTTGCTGGTAATTAAAAATAATGCTCTCAAAAAGTCTGAAGGGCTTCCTAAGGGCTGTATTTTAATAGCTTTATTGCTTTTTTTCGGAGCGCTATTTTTTGCTTCCAAGGTTGCTTCAAACAGGTCAAAAAATAAAACTGGAAATGTTTTTGAAAAGATGGCTGAAGAGAAGCAGAAGAAAAAAAAGAAGAAAAAGAGTAGGAATGTTCCTTATAGAAAAGGTAAGAAGGCTGTAAAGAAGCCGTCAAAGACAGGCCTGAGAGAAACGGTTCCTCCACTAAGACCCCATACCAAAAATTTAACTTTGGAAGAAGTTCGTTACGCTGTTTTCCAGAAGCAGAGACTGGACTTTTTGTTAAAAATGGATTTGTCACCTGAAGAATATGTAGTTTACAAGAAGCTGGTTGATGAATATAAAAAGCGCTGTGAAATTTACAAATACAATCCCAAAGATCGGGAAAAAGTTGATTGGGAACTTAAAATTCATATTTTGAGCCTAAAAGAAGACGCTAGAGAAATCTTAAAAGATATTCGAAAAGAGCTTGGAACCGATGAAGAAGATGCACAGGAAGATGAAGAAGATTCTGAAAACGACCTTTTATCTACCAGAGATGATGTTGCTGTTGAACAAATTCAGCTAAAGCTCAAAGAACTTGGATTTTTTGATTCACACATAACAGGTGTGTGGGATGAAGAAACGCGTAAGGCTATTTTAAAATTTAAGATCGAGAAATTTTCAGTGCTTGATGAAAAGTGGGATTTGGAAACGCAAAAAAAGCTGTTTGGAAAGTAGAAAACGAAGTTTTTACCTTTTTATTTGCAATTTTTTTATCCATGTTTTAAAATCCCATACACAACGGCTGGTAAAATAAATAGATAAAAATGCCGAAGGAATAGTGTAGACAAGAAAATTAATCACTATGAGGAGTTCCTATATGGCAGACAATATAGCTACTAACAATGAAAGTAAAACAAACTTGACTTTGGTGCACAACGACGCGGAAAATGATGTGAAAAATCCTACACAAAAGAACATGACTGATAGGGTCTGGAACCAGGTTTTAAAGTCGAGAGAGAATGACAGGGCCAGATACGAAAAGCTTTTCGGGTGATTTTTGATATCCCTATAAATTTAATAGGCAGGGCACACAAATTATAAAAAATCGTTGACATATTCCCCGGCTTTTAAATAAAATCAAGGGTTATAAATTATAAATGGAATGATTGGGGAATTCAACAGATGAGAAAGCTGCTGCTTTTGGCGGTTATTTTTTTAGTGCTTTTTGTCTCTACCGTTGGCGCGGCACCGACCAAAAAGATTTTGATTATCTCGGGAGAAGACCAGTCCGTAATGGTCAACTCCAGACTAAAACCCATACAACTTCGAATTGTAGATTTGAAAGGAAACCCTCTGCAGGGTGAAAGAGTTGATGTTTTAGTTTCTGCAAAGCCTTCGAAAGCAAAAGACTTTGCTCTTGATCAAAAAATTCTCATTTCTGATGACAGAGGCGAATGTAAGCTTCAGGTTAATCAGATTATGTTTCCGGGAAACTATTCATTCCTCATTCTGCTTCATTCCAGCCCAGAAACCTACAGAAAATTCTCCTTAAGGATTAACCCGGAATCATGGGTTATGTATCTTGTTTTTGGCTTGGTAGGCGGCCTCGGAATGTTTCTTTTCGGCATGAAACTTGGTGCGAATGGTTTACAAAAAATAGCCGGAAAGAAAATGAAATCTATCCTTGGGACTTTTACCAACAATAGATACCTTGGGGTTTTAACTGGAATAATAGTGACTGCAATAACCCAAAGCAGTTCAGCAACAACAGTTATGCTTGTAGGGTTTGTTAATGCCTCTTTAATGACATTAGAGCAAACTTTGGCTGTTATAATGGGCGCTAACATTGGTACTACAATAACAGTCCAGTTAATTGCCTTTGATATTTCACATTATGCATTGCTAATGGTTGGCGTTGGGTTTCTTCTCACATATTCAAAGAATAAAACCACGGTTTATGCCGGGGACATTATTCTTGGTTTCGGTTTCATTTTTTATGGAATGAAGGTTATGAGTGGCTCCATGGCCCCACTTAGAAGTTATCCTGCTTTCAAAGAAATGCTTCTTTCGTTTAGCAGCTATCCAGTAAGTGCAATTATCGGGTCCATGCTTTTCACTGCTTTGATTCAAAGTAGTGGGGCAACAATCGGTCTTGTTGTTGTTTTTGCAAGTCAAGGTCTGATTACTTTACATTCGTCAGTTCCTTTGATTCTTGGTGCACACACTGGAACCTGTATTACTGGTTGGATTGCTGCATTAGGTGGTACTTCTGGTGCAAAAAAAACCGCTATGTTGAATGTTATTTACAATGTTATTGGAACAATTATATTTTTGCCGTTCCTGTATGACATTTTTAGATTTAGTGATCTCGTGCACTGGAGCACTGCACCTTTTTCAGATTCTGTAGCCCGAGAAGTTGCAAATGCTCACATGATTTCAGCTACTTTAAAAATGGTAGTAATGTTTCCCTTTTATGATCAGATCCTTAGGTTGACTAACTGGATTATTCCTGATGAAACGGGAGATGAAGTTCGCTCAGTTAAGGCTAAATACCTAAGTGAATCTCTTTTGGAGACTCCCGAATTGGCTTTGGGAAATGTTGCCAGAGAAATTTCGAGAATGGCGGGTCACATAGAGTTCATGATGGAAAAAGTTCCTGCCATGATTTCTTACGGTGATGAAGAAATAATTGCCGAAGTTTCTTTTCGAGAGGAAAAGGTCGATGCCGCTCAATACCAGATAACAAAATATCTGTCACAGCTTTCAGAGAAAACCCTTACCGAAGAGCAAACCGCCACTATGGTCAAATATATGCACATTATAAATGATCTTGAAAGCCAGGCAGATTTGATTCACAAGATAATAATTCCGTTTTCCAGAGCAAAGGCAAATCAGGAAATCTGGTTCTCAGAAGAGGGCTTTAGAGAACTGATGACAATGTTTGATCGAATTAACGAGAACTTTATGTTGGCTATTAACGCCTTTGCTACAAATAACCGTGAATTGGCTGAGCGCGTTATGAAGTCAGAAGTTAAATTTGACTTAATGGAAAAAGAGTTTCGAAACCTGCATATGAACAGGGTTTTTAAGCAAAAGGTTCAATCGCTTGAGACTTCCACACTCCATTTGGATCTTTTGAGCTGTTTTAAGAGAATTAATACCCATTCAGTTGATGTTGTTAAGGCCATGACTGGTGACTGGTATAGTTTAAAGGGTAGCTATTCTGTAGAAGAAGATAGTAAAAAAAATGAAGCTGAAAGTGAAAAGCCAGTATTGGAGCCGTCTTTAAAGGAAGAAGATCCAAGCGAGGGAGCTTAAAATTAAGCCGGTTTAATTGTTTAACCTTTACAGAGAAACTTCTGGAGTTAAGAAAAGGAATTGTTGGGCCATTTCACTTTTCTTTTTTAGAACCGCATTTGCAAATCTTCAAAACCTCATCAGCCTTGCCTCTGCCTTTTAATTCCCCATTCTCTATGAGGAGGATATCCTTGGTCAGCATGTGTAAGTCTGGCAAGTGGTGACTGACAATTAGCATGGGAATGTGAAAAGTAGATTGTATGGTTTTCAGATACGGAAGAATTGCCTGCCGCATATCATTGTCTATTGAAGAAAATGGCTCGTCCAATAAAAGCAGTTCAGGGGAGCAGAGAAGTGCTCTGCCAATGGCTACTCTTTGTTTCTCTCCACCTGAAAGAGAAACAGGAGATCGATCTAGAAATTTATCCAGTTCGAGCAGCTTTATTACATCATTAAATTCAATTTTTCGTAAGTTCCCCGGAACGAATCTCATACCATATTCAAGATTGGCTTTAACTCCAAGGTGATTGAATAAGCGCAAATCCTGAAAAATAATTGCTATACGCCTTTTTTGTGGGGGAATGTTGATATTGCTCTCGCTATCAAAAAGAATACGATTGTTAAATACTATTTTTCCTGAATTTGGCTTCTGAATGCCGGCTATGGTTTCAAGGGACATAGATTTTCCAGAGCCAGATTTGCCAAATAGCCCGGTAATTGATGCTTTTATTGTGCAATCAAGGTTCAATTGAAAATTTTTTCTTTGGCAGGTAAAGGATAATTCAAGATTCATTGTAATCATCCTTTCTCTGACGTTCTTTGTTAAAAAGCCATTCTGAAGCAAATAATGCAGCAAAAGAGACGAAAACAGAAAGCATTACCAGCTTCATAGCCTGCGATTCCATTCCTGGGACCTGCATATAAGAATATATCGCAAGCGGGATAGTTCTTGTTTCGCCTTCAATGTTTCCAGCAAAGGTTATTGTTGCTCCAAATTCCCCAAAACTCCTTGCAAAAGAAAGAACTAAGCCGCTTAAAATTCCTGGGAAAGCCTGCGGAATTGTGATTTCAAAAAATGTTCTTGTTTTGGAAGCTCCCAATGTCCAGGCAGCCTGTTCGAGTTTATAGTCAGCCATTTCAATTGCAACACGAACAGCTCTTGTAAATAGAGGGAAAGAGACTATTGCAGAGGCGATTATTGCAGCATACTGAGAAAAAGCTATTCTAATGCCAAGAGTTTTTAAAAAAAAGCTGCCGATAAAACCGTTTGAGCCAAGGAAGAATAATAAAAGGTAGCCTGTTGTAACTGGGGGCATAACTAAGGGAAGATGAAGGAAGCCATTTAACAGATTTTTTCCAAAAAAGTTTTTTCTCGCTAAAAGCCAGCCAGTAAAAACAGCTGGAATTAGATTTAAAAGTGCGCAAAAACTTGCAACCTTCAGAGAAAGAAATAGCGCATCGAACATGGTGTTTTCCAAAACTTAGCTCCAAATATGTTCTTTAAAGAGAATATAACAACTTCGGGTTTTTGTCTTAATCTTTTAGTTTTTGGAATCCATAGCTTTCAAGAATTTTTTGAGCTGGTTCTGTTTTGAGGTAATTTAAAAAGTTTTTGGAGATGTAAGAATCTCCATTGATTATGCAAGCTCCATATTTAATCGGAGAATGTAGCTCTTCTGGAAAAGTGGCAATAACCTTTACTTTTTTTGAAGCGAGCGCATCTGTCAAATATGAAATTCCAAGTTCCCATTCATTCAATTCTATCATTCTTAATGCTTCTCTAACCGAACTGCATGGAAGGATTCTATTGGCAATCAGATGATACCACCCAAGCTTCTTTAGTGCCTCCATGGCGTATTGCCCTGCTGGAACATGTCTGGGGTCACCCATTGCAATTCTTCCGCTAAAAGCTTTATTAAAAGAGAATGATTTTGTGAAATCTATTTTAATAAAAGAACTTTTATTTAGATTTTGAATAAAAACCAGGCGGTTTTTTGCAAACATTGCTTTCAGTTCATTTGGCAGCTTTTTTGAGTTAACCGTGTAATCCAACCATTTTATGTTGGCTGAAAGGAAAATATCAGCTGGAGCTCCTGCTTCAATTTGCCTGGCAAGCTGACCAGACGAAGCAAAGTTGAATTTGAAACTTGCTTTGTTATTTCCCCCAAAATCATTTGCGAGTGCGCGTGTGACTTCCGTTAAGCTAGCAGCTGCAAAAATAGTCACTTTGGGTTCAGCTTTAATCATGTTGGGCAAAATTATTAAAATAACTAATGCCAAAGCCAGTTTAAAAATGTATTTTATGTCATTCATTAATGAATATTAATACTACTTTTTGCTACTAAATACAATTTCGTTGGCGTATTATTGTTAAGTTTGAAATTAGAGGTGATAGTAATGAATGAGAAAGTTTTCAATGGACCAGTAAACAAACTGCGTAGTAAAGAGCGACTTGAAATCCTGGAAGTAGATAAGGTTGTAAAGTGCTGTTTAGAGGGCTTAAATTCAAGCACTGTTCTTGATATTGGAACGGGAACAGGAGTTTTTGCAGAAGCATTTGAAAAGTCTGGATGTAATGTGTCAGCTATTGATACTAATTCTGATTTTATGAAGATTGCAAAAGAATTTGCCCCAAAAGCTTTGTTTAAAATTGGTTGTGCAGAAAAATTAGAGTTTGATGACAATTCATTCGACATTGTTTTTATGGGGCATGTTTTGCATGAAGTTGATAGTTTGCAAGATTCAATCCGAGAAGCCAGGAGAGTTTGTAAAAAGCGTTTTGCAGTATTGGAGTGGCCCAGGAAAGTTGAAGAAATGGGACCTCCAATAGGGCACCGACTTGATTTGGAAAAGGTTAAAAAAATAGCAGAACTGGAAGGATTTTTGTCGTTCAGAGAAATTTCCCTAAAAAAACTGGTTTTATGGATTTTTGAGTAATAACATAGAGAAATGGTCTTAGACTTTTTTTTTGTTTTAGCTGTCTAAGTTTTACCAATTTACTGTTCTTGGGAGAGATGATGATAGAGAGAAACCTTAAATTAATTTCAATTGTTGTATTTGTTATGTTTGCAGGCTTATTTACTGGATGCAATTTGAATCCTTTTAGCAACGGTTCAAAGGATTCTGTGGAATTGCCTTCAGCATCATTAATGCCTGCGGGAAGCGCTAATCTAAGGTTTGACGTTAAGTTGCCAGCAAAAGCTAATGATGTTTTTCGTGCTCAGAGCACAACTGCCACTCCAACTGTTACATTTACCATAACTGTTGTTAACTCCGGGAATGCCACCTCTACAACTTTTGTTGTCAAGAAGACTGTCGAGGTTGTAAATGGGGTTGCTTCTGTTACATTCGGTGCTCTTCCGGCCAAACCAATAATTGGAGAGATGACGGTAACAAATGGTAATATTGGTGGTATTGCAGACTTTCACGGAGCAATGGATATGATTGCTGGGGACAACGTTTTGACTGTTGTTCCTGTTGGCGTTGGCGATGTTTATGACCGAATAGCTATTCTTGCAAAAAAAGTTGCTTCCGAGAGATCTCTCGTTCAATCAGCATCCGCTTCTGCTTTAATTTCACATATTAAAACGGTTGTTGAGGGATTGGATTTTTCAGATTCAAGCTCTGTCCAAAATGCTTTTAACGCTATGATTGAGAAATTGAACCCTCAAGGTCTTACTTCCATTGTTTTTGATAAAGTTGCTAAGACATTTAAAGGTTTTTCAAATGGAGCCGAAATTTGGAGTGTGTCACTGAGCAATTTAGTTAACGCCACTGAATTTAATAATCTTGGCGATCTTTCCGGTTTTGTTCCAACTTTAATTGTTAGACAGGGATTATCTGGTTCAGCGTATGTTTATGGTGAATTTGCAGATTTGAAGCTCGGAGCTTTAATTAAAATTAATACAGCAAACGGGGCAAGAATTTCAGGGCTTGCTATTCGCGGTAGTATGCACAAATTTCTTGAAACTTCTGGAAATAACGTTCTTGTTGGTGGCTATGTTACATCTCTTGATGGGCAAGCTAAAGAATGTCCGTTTCTTCTTTCATGGGATACAACACAAAATGCAACATTCTATGAATCTAATAGCAATGCTTTTAAATACATAAAAACTTTTACAATTTATAAAGTTGCTTCAGATGCAGCTAAAAAACCTTCTGTTGTTCAACTTGCTAATCTTGGTAGCCAGGTGATGCTGGGGATTAAAAAGGCTGATGATTCGTTAGTCTTTAAGAAGTTTGATCCAGCTATTGGCCCCGATACAACAACCTCAGGCACCACTGCTGCCTTTACTCGAACTATTAGTGGGCTTGCTGTTGACCCTTATATTGAAGGAACAAAGTTTTTCTTCGATGCAAATGATAATGGAAAGTATGACTCTGGTGAACCGGTTTCAACGCCTTCGGATGCTAATGGAGCTTTCTCGCTGACCGGAGCTGTTACAGATGCTCATGATATTTTTACTCTGCCAGGCGATTTTGGAAAGCACCTTGGTAAGAACTTTCCTTTCCACATGAGAAGTGGTTTAAAGTTTGCTGATTCATCTGGAAAAGTTATTGTTTCACCTCTTACTAGCGTTGTAAGCTGGGGGATTGAGATTTCAAAGCTTGTTGAAGTCGTAAACCAGGAATTCTCCAAGGCAGGAATTACCGATAGTCTTTCCCTTGAAGATGTTAAGGGAGATCCTCTTGCGGGACTTGATTCAATTAATGCTGCTAGTCTCAAGGATAGTGATTTGAGAAAAATTAGAGCAGTAGTGGCAATTCAGCAATATATTGCAACTTTAAAAAAGCTGGAGAATGGAGCCTCTGGTGCCTCTTACACATACAAACTTACAGAGACTGAACTTACCAGCGAGCAAAACCGAAATTTACTTAAAGGGTTGGCTGAAATCGTTAAAAATGGGTGTAATGTTGAATTCATTAGAAATACTTCTACCGCAATTGAGGCTGCTGTAACAAACGCCGTTAACGCTGGAAATGCTCAATTAGCACCATTGGCAGCTCTAGGAACAAGCTATCAGCTAACCGATTCCCATAAAGCAATTATCAACGATATTTTGCAAGTTAAGGCTATTGATGTTGCTAAAACTTGCGTTTCAATTGCCGATTATTGTTCCGGAAAAATTGTCGCTCAGGCAGGAACGGTAAATGGTATCGGCAGCCTTAATGAGGCTTTCTTTACTGGTCTGGCAAGCCAGACCAGTAACGTTATGGTTAAACAACTTGGCCCTCGTTACTATTTTCAGAGATTGAGTCCTGCTTTGGCTCAGTCTTCTCCCCCAAAAACTATAACAGGCTGGAATATCACTAATCCAATTTCTGGCGCGACGATTGACGTGGACAAGATTCTCTGGGAACAGATTAAATCAAATATGGATTTAGGTAACCCAAGCGTTTCTTCTATTGGCTCAATTAAGGTTACAGATGTTGGTGGAGCATGGGAAGGCTTTAAGGGAATTGATATTGGCTCTGATGGCTCTTTAACTCCTCTAAAATAATTAGAATAAAAAAAATGCGCTCCAAATTTGGGGCGCATTTTTTTATTTTCTTGAAAACTCTGCGTTTAAGAGGGGGCTAATTTCAAAACACACACTGTTTGTGGCAAAGCGCTCTTTTGAAATAAATACTCAATTTGTGCTATAAAATATTATTGAATTTTTCTGTGGAGTTGCTTTTATGAACAGGACCGAAGTTGCAAAGGCTTTTGATATTCATAGATTTATCGATAAACTTGAAGAAGTTAGTGACATTCAGGATTACTATCGTTTGAATCATTTAAGTGTTGAGCAAAGGGAAGAGCTATCCTTGAAAATAGCTGATTCCCTTCTTGATCACCTGGAGGCAATGGGTTTAAAAATAGAAAAGTAGTTGTAAATTTTTGCCTGTTGTCTTCCCCCCACCATTTATTGAATTGGGTTACAGAAATTGAAAATGGTGAAAATCGCTGTGGGAAGGGCTGTAAGATAGGTGCAAAATAATTTTTTTTTTTAATCTTCAAAGCCTTTATTCATCGCTGTTACGAGCTGGTGATTTGCGCGAAAATGGCTCGAAGTACCATAAAAACTTGTTTTTCCTCTTGTGTTCCTTTGGGGATATTTGTATAATCAGCTTGACCAAAATTTGTAGGAGGGTTTTTCTGTGAATAAATCAGAACTCGTAAAAGCAATTGCCAAAAAGGCCGACCTTACCAATGCTGCAGCTCAGGCTGTTCTTGAAGCTTTCGTTGACGCTGTGAAAACTAGTCTCAAAAAAGGTGACAAAGTTCAGTTGATCGGATTTGGTTCTTTTTCAACTCTTAAACGCGCTGCTCGCAAAGGCGTTAATCCTCAGACCAAAAAGACAATCAAAATCGCAGCTAAAAAAGTTGCCAAGTTTGTTCCTGGTAAAGAATTGAAAGAACTTGTTAACAGCAAAAAGAAAAAATAATTTCTGAATCAAAAAAGAACCCCGCCAAAAGCGGGGTTCTTTTTTGTTAAAAAAAAGTAAAAATGAACTCTTGACTTTGGTTAAATTAAAAATATATTTCATAAATTAAATAATCAGCTGGAGAATAGCTTTTGGAGATTTCCAGTTTTACTCACACTGGAATGGTGAGGAAAAACAACGAAGATTCCTTTTTGATAATTCCCCCTTGGAGCGGAATTGCCATTGATAAGGAAGTTTGCCTGTTTGCTGTCGCAGATGGAATGGGAGGGCAGAACGCAGGTGAAGTTGCTTCTGCAATTGTCGTAGAAGCAGCTGGAAATTGGGTTCGCTCAAAAGATTCAATAAATGTTTGCGAAGAAGAGATTGAAGAACTTTTTAGTCTGGTTAATCAAGAAGTCTGGGATTATTCACAAAAACATGCTGAAACAAAAGGAATGGGCACGACTTTAACTTTGGTATTGATGAATCAGACCAAAGCGATTGTTGGTCATGTTGGTGATACCAGGTTATATTTGCTTAGAGACAGCAGTTTTGATCAGTTGACCAAAGACCATTCTCTTGTTGCAGAACAGGTTAAAATAGGTAAAATAACCCAAGAAGCTGCCAGGACTCATCCTGCACGTCATATTCTCAGTCGTGTTGTGGGCGGTAGGCAGTTTATAAAGCCTGATGTATTTGAGCTTGAAGTTCAGTCTGGCGATAGGTTTTTAATCTGTTCTGATGGTATTTATGGAATGGTGGAAGAAGTTGTAATTGAGGAGATCGTTAAAAATAATCCTTTAAAAGTAGCCTCAAAAAAACTTGTTCAAGAGGCTAATCAATGCGGTGGAAAAGACAATTCAACCGTGATTCTTGTCGATATAGAAAAATTCCCGCAGGAGTTCCCGGGGAAGCTTTCTCTTGGTAGAATAAAAAAAATAATTTCTCATTGGGGTGAAACTGGAATTAAGTAACCATTTTGTGGTAATAATAAAGGTTTTATATAAAAATGGAAAAATGAAATCTGGAGGTTTCCTTTAAAAATGGATTTGACTCTAATCTTGATCGCGATTGGTATTATCGTTGTAATTGTGATTATTGTCTTTGTTTTGACTTCAAAAGACAAAGGTAAGGATCAGGAAAAGAAGGTGGTAACTGCTGCCACTGAGGAAAAGAAAGAAACAATTACCCATAAAAGGTTCAAACAAGTTCTTTCTGGAAATGATTTGCAAAGTGACATGAAGGCGGAAGAAGAAGAATTGTTAACTAAATATACTGCAGGAACCGGCGAAGGCATTAACGAAGTAGAAAAGTTGCTAGAAGGCGACCCAAACAACGTTGACCTTTTAGATTGGCTGGCATTTATGTATTACAGCAACAATAACATTGATAAAGCTATCGAAACTTATAAGCGCGCTCTGGCCATAAAACCAGATAATGAAAACCAGCACTACTATCTTGCAAACAGCTATTTTAAGAAGGGCATGTATGCTGAAGGCAAAAAAGAATGGAATGAAGTTATTAGATTAAAACCTAATTCCAAAATTGCCAAAAATGCTCAGGAAAGAATTGATTATATAGCTTCACAAGGTAAATAGTATCTGTTCTTGAAAGGGAAATATGCCAGTCGTTAATCCTCCAGAATTAACGCGTTACCATCTGCTCGACCTTATTGGTTGCGGTGGAATGGGCTCTGTTTACATTGGCTACCAACTTGAGACCGAAAAGCTGGTAGCTATTAAAATTCTTGCGCCTGAAGTGTCTAATATTCCTGCTGTTTTGGAACAGTTTAAGCAGGAAGGGCAGATTCTTGGGGCTCTTCACCACCAAAACATCGTCAAATATCTTGATCAAGGATATGAGGGCGATCACCATTATTTGGTGATGGACTACGTGAAGGGGTTGTCTTTAGATAATTTCCCACTGGGTCACTCGATGACAACCATGGGGATAAAGCAAACCCTTCCTACAATTGAAGAATACCTGTCTGTGTTTATTGGCTGTTTTGAAGCCCTTGCGTATGTTCATAAAAAAGGTCTGGTTCATAGAGATATTAAACCGCAGAATATTATTCTCCGCGGAAGCGAATATAAGCCTTGCTTGATTGATTTTGGCATTGCCAAATACGTTGAGGAAGATGATGATCTAAATCTTACTGGCGAGGGGATGTTTACTGTTGCCTATGCTAGTCCTGAGCAACTTACAAATAAACCAGTAGATTTCGTTTCTGATCTGTTTTCTTTTGGCGTTGTAATGTACGAAAAGCTAACTGGCCATCTTCCGTTTCAAGGACGTAAGGCCATGCAGGTTTTTATTGAGCAGACCAAGTGGAATTTCCCGCCCCCAAGACAGTTGAATCCAAGTATTCCGCAAAAGCTTGAACAGATTGTTTTAAAGCTGCTTACAAGAGACCCTAGTTTGAGGTATCCCACTGCTGAAATGGTTCAGGGTGAGCTTGAGCGATTGCTTGAGGTTACTAAACAAGGTAAGCAGGGATTGGCTCTTAGCGGTATTTCTGGTGATATTCGTGGTGTTCAAATTGCTCGACGTGGATTTAAGAAAAGAACGGTTAGTGAAGAGCAGGTTATTCTTAAAAAGAGCAGAGCGGAATTTGTAGATGCCCGTCAAAAGCTAAAGGTTGAAAGAGCCAGATTAAGGCCCGATTATGAAAAAGTCGAAATTTTATCAACTTTATGTGATACGCTCCAGAATGAGTATGATAAGCTGCAAAATCAGCTAAAGATGGCATTAGGCTTCAAATCTCAGCCTTTGGTAGTTGATAAGTGTAATTCAATTTTCAAAATGGAAACCATAGCATTTGAAAAAAGAGGAATTCCATTTAATATCAACACAATTGAGCAAAGACTCACTACCACTGAAGGAAAAGATATTATCGTAGGAAGCTTAAATTTTACTGAAAGAGCAAAAAGATCTTACTCTATAAATAAGAGGGACTCCTTTTTGGCCTGGGATCATTCAAATTGGTTCTTTGGTTCCTATGAAGAAAAAGATTTTCCAATTTTTGTAATGCTCGGGGATAAGAATATGCCTAAGTGTCCAGCCGGTTTTAAAGGCTTCTTCTGGCCCTATGAATTTTTACTTGCTATTCACAAGCTTGGTTGGACAGGAGTTTCAATAGTAGAAAACTTTAGCGGTGTTGACAGAAGTGGACGAGCGGTGTTTGCCGAACATAAAGAAACGATTCTGTTTTCTCAGAATATCTTTGATAAAATTCTAGGTGTTCGCTAATTTAAGGCTAACAATGGAAACAAGAAAATTCATTCAAGAACTAATTAAATCTTATAGCAAACTTCGAGTTGCAAATGAGTCCTTTGTTCAAAGTAAGGTGGATCTGGAAAAGTTTCAATCTCTTATTGACCAGCGAGCTTTGATCTTTGAGGATCTTCAGATTCTCGAGACTGAAATATCTAATTTTTTTCAAAGAGAGACGAAATTAGAAACAGCAGAAAAGCTGCCTTTGAAGATTTTAAAAATAGCAACTCAGCAGTCCAATGATCCCGAGGCTCAGGAATTGTATTCCAACTTATTAAGTGAACTTGAGTCGCTAGTGCTCTCAGATAAAGCTGTGGAAGAGTTTGTTGGTCAGCAGAAGGCTGAAGTTAAGGCTGAGTTAAATAAGGTTCGGAGAGGGAAGGCTATCAGAGGATATGCTCAAACCGGACCAATCGGTAGTTGTTTCATTAACAAAATAAAATAGGGCTTTTTCCTTGGAAAAAGCCCTATTCTTGTTTAAGTTTAACTTGTTTTAGAACATTCCTGGAATATTCATTCCACCAGTAATATCGCCCATTTCTTCCTGAACCATTTCCTGCGATTTTTTTAGCCCTGCATTTACTGCTGACAAAACAAGATCCTGCAATGTTTCTACATCTTCTGGGTCTACTGCTTCAGGATTGATTTCAATCTTAAGCAATTCTTGTCCACCACTGAAAACGACTTTAACCATTCCGCCGCCTACTGTAGTTTCTACTGTTTTGTCTTTGAGGCCTTCCTGAGCTTTCTGGATTTGTTCTTGCATTTTCTGAGCCTGTTTCATTAGGCCCTGCATGTTGAAACCACCTTTACCCATTGTGTTACTCCTTAATAAACTAAATTAACAGATCAAATAATATCAGAATCAGCGTAAAACCGCAAATTTACCTTTGGCTCTTTTTCTGGTTGTTGGATAGGCTGCGTCTGATTCGAGAGAGATTTTGAAGAAATAAACGCCGTTGGCTATTCTGCTTGGTATTCTCCATGTATGTCGGTTCTCGCCTTCCTGCCCTCGTAAGTATTTCCCGTAAACCTGATCCCCTGCAGTGTCAAAAACTCTCAGTTCAAGATTTCCTGGAAAATTAAGGTAATAGGTGAAAGTTACCTGATTTCCACGTGCAGGACTAGGATAAACAAAAACGTTGTCTAAGCGGTTTTCTGGGAGATACTTAATTGAAGTTTTTATCGATGGGTCTTTATCGGAAACGATATATATTGTTTCGCCGGGAAGTGCTTTCAGTTGACCAGATGAAGCTCGCGAAAACTCTGAATTAATGGTCACAAATGTTCTGAAGCTATTTGAATGTGCGGCAATTTCATATGCTCTGGTTTTGAATCCAGCTCTATCTGATTCTGAATATATCCAGACTACTGTGTTGTCCTGGGTATACCAGTTTAGGTCTTCGGCAACAATTTCAATAAAGAGACTTGGGTTTAAAAGTCGACCGCTAACTGGTTTGGCGAAATTCTTTTCTGAGAAAAGATTTACTCCCAAAATCTTCTGTGGAGAAGCAGAGTTAGAGAGTTTGTAAAAATATTTTTTTTGATCATTTGATAATTGGGGGGCAGAAAGCTCTATCCATTCACCTGGATTAAGACTTAGCGGATGCTGCGGAATTGCTTTAGTAGGGCTAATGTTAAATTGACACCGAAATTTTCCGCTTCCGGTAGCGGCTGGTTCTAATTTCAGTGAAGCAGTTTGAGTAGAAGTTGCTGCTTGCTTGATATTTAATGAATAACTAATTGAAGAATCCAGCTGAGCAGTGTTGGAGGCAGATACTTCTACGTAGATTGTATTTTGTGTAAGAGTATCTCCTGTAATCGGAAGGAGGAAATCTGAATCTGTATAGAGGTTTATTCCTTGCTGTCCACCAGTTGAGAAAATCCTTGGTGCTGGATTCAATGGTTGTCCCAGATAGTCTGTCAGGCCGGAGAACAGTATTGTACAGCTAGCATTAGCTGGTAGAGCTTTTGCAGGGTTCCAGGCAAGGTTGTAACTGTCTGTTGAGTTAAGAGAAAGATTAAAGTTTGTAACTCCCTGGGAATGAGAAACGGAAACTGCATTGTTGGCAGTTTTTGCACTCATTTTTCTTGAGAAGCTCGCAACGATTGAAGTTACGTCAGAAACATTTGTTGCACCGGTGGCTGGAAAAATTCCCAACAGGTTTGGTAGAGAGGCTATTTTGAAGCTGAGAGAAGGGGTTGTGAAAAATTGAAGTGTTGCTGTTGCGTTTTCGGAATAACTGCCTGGAAGAGAAAATGAATTTTTAAAAGAACCCGGGAAACCTGCCACTTCGGGGAGCACTATTTGATAGCTTGACGTTCCAATGGAAATGGCCACAGTCCTTGTTTCTGCCCTTGTTTCAAAAGCATTTGTTGTAGTTGCCAGAATTTCTATGTTTCCAGCTGCTGCTTCCATAGTCTGGCTGATTGGTTTTAGCGATTCCGGGGATAATCCTGTATAAATTTCCATTGATGCACTGGTGATGCTGAGAGTAGAAAAGCTAAGTGATTCTGGGTTCAGAAACAATCCGTTGGAATCATGAAGAGATGTATTAATTGAGATTCTGTTAATTGTGCCTGTCGCCCAACCAAATTTGGGTGAAACTGAAATTGTTTTGTTCAAATTTGTTGTGCTGAAATCCAGTAGAGTTGGAGAAGATGAATTTTGGCTCTGACTTGTTAAACCTAATTGAAGAGTTGATGGATTAATGGGTTGACTAAAAGTTAATTCTATTGGCTTGTCTAAAAATAAATTTGTGGAGCCAGAAGCTGGGTTAACAGAGGTTATCTTCGTTCGATTGGAAACTACAATGTTGAGATTAAAGGTTGTATTTACCTGTGATTGAACTTTGATGGTTGTTCCGACCGGCAAATTTACAGGCAGGGCGTATCTGTAGATTCCAGAAGGTGGGTCGGTTTCCACCATAACTAACTCTAGTCCATCAATGGTGCCGTCGCTAGAATCTATTCTTAATTTTGCTGTGTCAATGGTTGAGAAAGAAAGATCGTTAGCAACCAATTCCAGATATAGAGTCCCATTTGTAGCAACGGCCAGTGTGGAGGTAGCATAATTGCTTGTTTCAAAATTTGCCAGTTTTGAAATAATGGTTGGAGGGGGCGGGGGAGGCTGAGTTTCAAATCTGCTAATTATTGTTTTTCCAAGTAAATTCCCGGCAGTGTCTTTTATGGTTGCAGGCACTCTCATTTCATAAAGACTAACCAGGGACAAAATGTTATTCGGTTGGATGCGTATTTGCTTGCCGCTAGGACTCGTTGAAATGGTGGACGGAACTTCAAGGCCAGTGGAAACTTTTATCAGCTTAAAATTTGAAAGACTTACATCGGAGGGAGATACTGGACGACTAAAATTCCAGCTTGGCCATGTATCTGCCGCAACACCTGTTGAACCGCTTGCTGGGGTAAATGATAAAACGGAGAAAGCTGGAAGAATATTAAGTTGAGATTCTAACCATGGAGCTTTTTCTGGAATGATTCTCAATAGTCCTTCCTGTGAAGGAGCGATGAATTGACCTGCAAATTTGCCAGCAAGACCTTCAGTGCATGTGAAAAGGCTTGTTGAGGCAATTGTGGAAAATTTGACTGGGGTCGTTTCTGTCTTATTAAAGAAAGAATCGGATCCACTTAAAAGAGTGTAGATGATGGTGTTTTGCTCTATGCTGCTCCCGCTGGCAATAGACTGAGTGCGCGCTGCATCTTTGAATAGCTCTAGTGTTGAGAATGTTGGGGTCAGGGTTGTAAATGAAGCTGTAAAATTCTGTAAAGGTAAATTGTCGGTATCCTTTAAGATTGGTTCTATCTGTAAAATTACTATGGCGGAAGGTTCCAGCTCACTCATAATTTTAATGGATGTCGGAGCGGTTTGGGTAAGGGTGTAGGATGCAAGGTTTCCGTTGGAAATAAGCTTTATACTTGATGTAGAAATGGTTGGGGCAGAAATGTTTTTATTAAAGCCCAAAGTAAATTCATTGTTCAAATAGAGATTTAAGCTTCCCGAAGCTGGCGAAATGCTGGTTACTTTTGGATAATAAAAGGTTTTAAGGCTTTTGTTTATAGTAGGGTTTGTGAGCGAAGAAAACAAAATAGAGGCCGATTCATCAGAAAACACTTCTTTCGAACCTCTAAAAATTCCAGTATTTACTCCTGTTTCTACTAATGTAACGGTAAATGAAGCGGCGGTTTTGTCTGAGCTGATTGTTATTTTCGTTGAGTCGTTTGTGACGTTAGATAAATCTACTGCAGATATCTGAACAAATATTTCAGATGATGGTGCAATCATGTCATTATTTGCAAGTTCCGTTGTAAACGCAGAATTAGAAAACAATCTTATAGAATTAACTGTGACCGGGGGAACTGATGTGATTTGTGTTTTAAAAGTTGAAAGATAAGTCGTTAGGGTTGTATTTCCAATCTCGTCTCTGATATTTGATGCTCTGATAAAATAGTCTGTAGCGTATTCTAGAGGAGACATGGGGGTTATAACGATTTTCTTCCCGGTGGCATTGTATGCAACGTTTATTGGAATGCTTGATCCGCCGGATTTTATTAATTGGATACTGGATGTGCTCACTGTAGAAGCATTTAGTTGTTCATCTGCAAGAAGTTCAATAGCTGTATTTATTGATACATTTGTTGCTCCAGATGCTGGGATACTCTGAGATAGGGATGGATATGAGAGCAGTAGGGTTTGACTTGCTGCTGGATTTGTTTTTGAGCTTGCAATAAGTTTGAAACCATTCCCAAGTGGGCTGTAGTTGTATGATCCTCTAAATAAGCCGGTATTAAATCCGGTTTCCATCAACTGAATATTTACACCGGTAGAAATGCTTGCAATTGTCGAGTCAATAGTATTTGGGGCAAGGTCTGTGCCTGTAATCTCCAGATATATGGTTCCTGAACCGGGAAAGTCCGAATTAGTATTCAATTCGCTTAATGCATTGTAGGTGGGGGATGAGTAAATCTTGAATTGCGATATCGCAGATGGGGGAGTTTGTGCAGCCTGAGTGGTAAAAGAGAATAAGAAGTCTCTAAATAGTGGGTTTCCAGTTGTTGAGGTTAAGCCGTCGTTGGCGTATTTTCCAGAAACAGAGATTTTGCTGGAATACGGCAGAGAGCTGCTTGGTGTAAAAGTTATGCTTTTTTTGTCAGTAGATAGCAATCTGCTGCCTGAAATAGGTGTTGCTCCAGAGGCCACTATGAAGCTTGTTGAGCTTCCTGGAGACGATAAAGGGATGTTGAAAGCGGTTGTAATATTGCTGTCTACCCTTACATTTATTGCTCCAGAAGCATTGCTAACCCCAGAAATACCTTGAACAAGAGTCTTAGGATGATCTACCGATGGAAACCCAAGTGTTAAAGTCGCAATTTTACTTGGTGTTATTTCAGGGAAAACGCTTATAGTTGCTATGCTTAGCGGCGGTTGTGGGGTTGGGTAACCGTATACCGGGAGCGAATTCAGGTTAAAGCTTCCGGTAAAAAGTCCAGATGAATTTGAGGCTGTTTCCTGAAGCGCTATTTTGTATAAAGGCCCCCAGGAAAGGGATAGCGAAATTGTTGCCAGATCCTGCGTTTGGGTTGCCCCATCAACGCCTGTTGTCTTTATATAGATTGTGCTTGTCGCTGGAATGGATTCCATTGCAGCAAATCCGTCTGTATATAAGGCATCTCTATAAAGATTTATACTTACAAGTGATGAGGGCTGGGTTATGGCTGGTTGTGTGCTGAAGCTGAAAGTAAAGGTGGCAGGAACGTTCGAGAGACCATTTCCGGCTAAGTCAGTAACAGAAGGGCCGACTTGACATACGTAGGTGGATTCTGTGGTTAGAAGACTCTCAGAGGAGTCGTCTGGATCTATGGTTATCTTATTCCCTGAAACTATTGCTGTATAGCTCGCGGGAAGGCCATTGCGCGTGATTTTTATTGTTCCGGGGGTTGCAGAGCTGGCGAGCATATCTTCTGAGAACGAAAGAGAAATTCTCTGGTCTATTGTAACGTTGCTGGCACCATTTGCCGGATAGTTTCCAGTGAGAGTTGGAGGAATTATGTCCTCAATTTTAAAACTGTAGATGAGAGGGGACAGTTGTGGATTTCCTTTTGAATCCAGAAGACCTGAAACGGTAACAACGTAAGTTTTTTCGCTTTGCATCAAAGACGTGGGCGATAAAGTGATTTGGCGGGTAATTGCATTATAAGACCTGTTTACATCAACGCTTGTGCCATTTAATGTTAGCTTTAAATTAGTTGAGTTAATGGAAGCAGGATTTATGGCTTCATCTGCCTGAATTGTTATTGTGCTGTTAACAGGAACATTTGTTGCTGCGGATGCTGGCGATATGGGAGTGGCTCGTGGATAAGTTATTAGAAGTGATGCGCTGGAAGTTGGAGTTTTTGCAGAATCAACCTTAAGATTGAACCTGTCAGGTAGCGAGTTAAAGCTGTAAGAACCCCGGAATACCCCAGTGAAAGAAGCGGTTTCAGTTAAATTAACTGTTAATCCGGTTGAAATGGATGCAATTGCATAGTCTCTTGTTAAGCTTGAGCCATCTACTCCTGTCATTTTGATGTATATGGTGCCGGTTGCAGAAAAATCCTCGTTATGGGGAAGCAGGGAGGAGAATCCAGAGTCAGAGTATAAACTAACGTTTGAGATCGAAATTGGTCTTGTTTGTGAAGCTTGAGTAGAGAAGCTGCTAGTGTAAGTTGCGGGATTATTGAAGTAAGGATTGCCTTTTAAGTCTTGAATTCCATACCCAAACTGAATTTGATATGTGCTGTCTGGAAATAGATAGCCTTCACTTGAGTCATCTGGGTTAATGGTGATTGTGTTTCCGGAAACGCTAATTGTGTAACTGGCTGGAGTTGCTCCCCATAGAAGTCTTACGGTTGATGTTGTAACTGAAGTAGGAGATAGGTTTTCTGAAAAAACAATTTGCGGAGTGGTATTTATTGTAACTCCATTGGCGGTATTTAGCGGGTTAACAGAGGTGAGGGTTGGGAAATTTACCCGGCATTGTTTGTAAACAGTGGTCGAAGCTGTTCTTATTTCATAGGTGTGAGAACCTGACCAGAGAGAGCTAATTGAAGTTGAGGTAAGGAAGTCGGTAGAGTTTGCTGTTGGCTGAACTGCGGAAAGATTTTGTTGAAATACTCCATCCAGATAAAGAGAGAGAGTGGCTAAATCAACAGTATTAAATGCAGGGTCAATTGATTTCAGTTTAAAATATATTGTTGAGGTGGCATTAATTTCGTCCAGATTGTTTATGGCGATTGTTCGGGCTGGGTCTTTGTACATAAACAAGTCTTGAACTTCGCTTGCAATAACTCCGGACTGTGCTTTTTGGGTTTGAAAAGTAATGGTAGCAGGGGCCCATAATTGCGAACCAATGGAATCGAAAACGTCTGACGCTAGAGAAAGGCGATAATTAGTTTCTAATAGTAACTCAGAATTGATTCTGAAGTTAAATTCAGTAGAGGTTCCCGAGTCGTAGGTTAGCGGGATTGCTGTGTTGTCTGGAGCAAAAACCTTTACTTTATTGTTGACCAGCGTTGTATATGAAGCCTGGTTCATTGCTTTATCAAATTTGATTGTGATTAGATTTCCCGAGCTTGCAATTACCCCAGTTGACGATTGGAAAGCACTTCTTCCTCCAGCTGAATTGATTGTTTGCGCGATGCAACTAGAGGTAGCAAGCTCTGCAAAATCGGCTTCTATAGAAACATTAGTTCCTTGAATTGGTGGGCCCTCTAAATGCAGAACTTTGTCGGACTTCTTCCAGGAAAGATTTGCTGGGAATTTAAGTTCTTTTTTGTAAAATCTGAATTCGGTAAAGCCTGAAAGAATAACCATTCCAGCATATTGCTTGCCGCTGATAGTGCATGGAAAAATGCAGCTGTATCCATTATAGGGAGAAAATGACTCGTGGATGCTGGTTGTATTTTTAAGCAAAATATCTTTTATTGTGTTGTCACCTGCAGAGGGGGAGGGGAGGGAGAAGTTTGTTTCGAAGTTGTCATAACCTTGAACTCCAACCCCGTATGTGCTTTGCCATGTTGAAGTTATTGCGGTTGCTGTGCCACCAGAAAAGGTGGTAGGTGCGGTGAAGGTGCAAGGCATGTAATAAGCAGTTGCGCCGTTAATCCAGGAAAGATAAATTATCCCTGTTCTGGGATTTTGAGAAATTGCGACCTGGCTTGAGGATATATTAGAAAGGCTGATGGTTGTGGTTGCAGTATTGGGAAAATCATTCTCTTTAAAGGTTACAATATTCACTTCAGAAGCTGATTTAGGATAAGTAAATGCTACGTAAGTGTCAGTTCCGGAATTTATTCGACACCCAGAAACTCCAAAGCTTGAGTCTGTATCTGTATTGGTGAGAGTTATTTCAGAACCAAAAGTACCACTATATTTGTTGTAGTGAATTTTATTGTCTTGGGCAACCCAAAAAAAGTATAGCCCTGATAGCGTTTCTACCATTGCATGGGGTTTGGATAGGTTGTTTGTGGATAAAAGCTTTGGAAATCCAGCGGTTACGGTGGAAAGAAGATTAGCTTCATTTGAATATGCTAGAAGCTCAATTTCATGTGCTGCAGTTAGTTTCATTCTGGAAATAATAAATGACCCATCAGATATTCCATAAGATGAACTTGGTCTAACTTGCTTTGCCTGCATTGAAAACTCAAAAAAGTTTGGAGCTCCGCCCCCAGACTTTGAAAAACTCCAGGCGTTTGAAGAGTAATTGGTTAGCCATGGGGAAAAATCTGTAGAATATGCAGAAATAGCACCTATTGTATTTATGGTTCCAGATGAGTTGAAGTATGCTCGGTCTGGATATGTTGCTCGTTTTGCTATCTCTCCGGTGTCGAAACTGAATGTTGCAGCATATGTGCTTAATGCCGGAACGTCCAAATGAATTGTTTGAACAGCTTGAAGAGATGGTGAAAAAATCCCTAATATAAAAAAACAGACTAGGTAAAAAATCCCCAGTTTGTTATTTTTTGATTTTCTGTTTTTTTCTGTAAGTCTCTTCATAACCGTTTTTTGTTGTGTTTTTTGCCTCTGTGGTAAATCAGGTACAGAATTTGCTTGCATATACATAGCGCCAATTATATTTCTGGAGGTAAGCCGTGAAACTAAATACAAAGATAATGGTCTTAATGATCTTAACCATTCTACTACCTATGACTACCGGCTGTCTATTCAAGAGTGGATCAAATCCTGTTGCTGATACCTCCGCAGCTCAAACATTGGCGCAAAATGTTTCAAACCCCGTTACTGCTCAGAAGTTGGCGTGCTCTTATGCCAAACCTTCCACTGAAAGAAAGTTTACATTTTCCCGTTCTAATCATGAATTGAGTCACAAATTTAAGGAAAACATCAGACGAGTAGCCGGAAGCTTGAAGTTTTGTCTCTATGGCTCTTCTAATACAGATAATATTTTTATTACCCTCGAAAAGATGACTGTTAAGCCTGAGAGAGGTCCTAAAGTAAGCGTGAATATTTCAGAGAGAAAAATTGATCTTCTCTCTGCCACGGATTTGTCAGAAGTTCTTGCTGACGCTGAACTACCAGAAGGCAAATACAAGTATATGGAGTTCTATATCAAGAGTGCTGAGATTGCCATTGATGGTCAAACTCACAATATGTTTGTTCCAGCAAGAAAAGTAAGATTTTTCGGTTCATTTGAAATTAAAGAGGGCTACACAACTAACCTGTCGGTTAAATTTATGCATCGCGTAGTAAAATGGAGATTTTTTGGCAGAAATTTCTATGTTTTTATTCCAATAGTGAGAATTTCCTCTGAGCTTGTTCTTAAACCGGTTGATCCAGCAATTACAGAAGGTGATGTGGATGGATGGGTTGAGAACTTTGTAAGCTTGCAAAAGCTCAGTGGAGTTGCTGTAAGTCTTGAAGGAACAGGTTTTAATGCTGTTACTGATGCTGAAGGAAAATTTAGTTTTGCAAGTGTTCCCGCTGGGGTTTACAACTTAAAAACCTCCCATCCCGATTTTCTCGATGGAAGTTTTAGCGTCGAGGTATTAGCAGGACAGGTGGCGTCCGTTTCTGCTCAGATTAATCCGGCTGTTATTAGGAGTTCCGTTGGAACAACCGGTTGGTTCTCAGAAATTTATCCTCTTGCTGAAGCAAATGGAACTTATGGCGAAACTTCTATCGAGACGCCTATAGAAATTGACTTTGTGAGTCTAGCATTCACAAAAGCTGAAATAAAATTTACTGGTGAATATCATGGTGCTGGTGCTGGTAGATTCCACGCATTCCTGGCTTCGAATCAGCAGATTAGTGCTGACGATGATCTTGGAAGTTGGTGGGCTGGTTATACGGCATCAACTGGGACATTCTTAGGTGAGTATTATGCTAGAAATCCTGGTGTTGAGTATGTTGTAGATGTAACTGACGCGATAAGAAACAATCCAAGCAATGCTTACTTTTTGGCAGCAAAGAATCTGGATTTGATCGATATTAAGATTTCAAATATTCAACTTTCTATTTACTATCGATAAACAATTTAGTTCATAACATCCCAATTGCTTTTCCCCGGTTAATAGCCGGGGATCTTTTTTTTAGATTGCCACAAGTCTTGATGCAAACATGGTGAGACCTATCAGAGCCATCATCATTCCAACAATCCAAAATCTAATAACTACTTTTTCTTCTGCCCAACCTGAAAGTTCAAAATGATGATGTATAGGACTCATTTTGAAAATTCGTTTTCCTTTTGAAATTTTAAAATAACTTACCTGAAGCATTACCGAAAGAGCTTCTACCACAAAAATTCCGCCTATTACCGCCAGGAATATTTCTGTTTTTGTGCATACGGCGATTGATGAAAGTGCTCCGCCTAGGGCAAGCGAGCCTGTGTCTCCCATAAATACCGCGGCGGGATGGGCATTGAACCATAGAAAGCCCAGGCAACCCCCAACGATAGAGGCGCACATTACTGCGAGCTCTCCTGAGCCAGGAATAAAAACCACTCCCAGATGTCTTGCAAAAATTATATTGCCACAAACATAAGCAATGAAAAGAAATGGTATTGCTGCTACAACCATTGTGCCTGCAGCCAGGCCATCAAGGCCATCAGTAAGATTTACTGAATTTGTAGAACCAACAATTACTGCAATTACGAATGGAATGAAAAGCCAGCCCAGGTCTATTGCTCCAAGAACTGGTATTTGAGTGGAAGTTGAAAGAAGGTTACATCCAGGACCCTGGTTGTGGGGAAGATTTAACTCAAATCTTAGCTCTGGGAAAAATTGAATGGCTAACCCGGCAATAAGTGCTACTATGATTTGCCCAAGAAGTTTTTGTCTGGCAGTTAATCCGAGAGATCTTGCTTTTACTACTTTTGTGATATCGTCGAAAAAGCCAATAAGTCCCATTCCTACGGTTGTAAAGAGGGCTATTGCGACAAAAGCATTCCACTTTGTCCATAAGATAGTTGTTATCATGAGTGGGATAAGGATTATTATGCCCCCCATGGTTGGGACACCGGCTTTTTTAAGGTGCTCCTGAACGCCTTCTTCGCGTATTGTTTGACCAATTTGTCTGCTTTTTAAATTAAAAATTACTCTTGGAGCAATAATCATGGCGAGAAGGAATGATGTAACAATAGAAAAAATAATTCTAATGGAAAGTGGCGCAAAAATTGAACTAAACGTAGGAATCACCCCCTGTATTGGGAAATCCTAGTGAAGTTCCTTTCCTAAATCAGGCCAGATGCTTTGGATTATTTGCTCAAAGTGCATTCCGCGGCTTGCCTTAAAGAGGATTGTGTCACTCTTTTTTAATTTCCCTACTAAGTATTCGGCTGCTTGTGCGTTTGAGTTTAGGCTGATTACGTTGGTTTCGCTCATTTTATTTAAAATTGCTTCTTTGGCAATGAATTTGGCTTCATTGCCAACTGTGATTAAAAGATCTATTTTATTCTCAGAAACAGCTTTTCCAATTTCACGATGCAATTCTTCTGATTTATCTCCAAGCTCTCTCATATCGCCTAATACGGCTATTTTTCTTTTCGGGCATATTCCAAGAAAATTAAGAGCTTCTTTCATTGAGGAAGAGTTGGCATTGTAGCAGTCAACAAGAACGTTAATGCCATCTTTTTCGTGGGCTTCCATTCTTGCTTGAACCTGTTTGAAGGAGGAGAGGTGTTCTGCGGCTTCTGCTGGATCAAAATTTGTGGCAGAGGCTGTTGCGATGGCAATGCTGGCGTTTAGTGCATTGTGTTTGCCTAAAACGCTTAACTGACATGAAAAATTTTTGTCCTCTGTGTTTATTGAAAAATTTATGCCTGAAAGATCCATTTTGACGTTTGACAGCTTGAAGTCTGATTCGGCCGTAAACCCAACGGTAATTGTTTTTGCTTGTGAGGTTTGCTTTAAAAAATTACAAAATTCGCTGTCAGCAGGGATGATAGCTTTGCCGTTTTCTGGAAGTTTTTCCAATATCTCGCTTTTGGCTTTTGCGATATTTTCAAGATTGCCAAGTATTCCTATGTGTGCTGGTCCAATGTTGGTGATAATTGAAATTTGTGGTTTGGCGATTTCGCAAAGCCTTTTAATTTCTCCAAGGTGGTTCATTCCCATCTCGATTATTGCAATTTCGGTGTCAAAGGGGGTCGATAAAATTGTTAATGGGAGACCTATATGGTTATTTAGGTTGCCTTTGGTGGCAAAGGTTTTCAATTTTTTGGAGAAGATGTGAAGAAGCATTTCTTTGGTTGTTGTTTTGCCATTGCTTCCTGTAACTCCAATGAATGTTGCAGAATGTTGATCTCGGTAATAGCCAGCTACATCTTGAAGAGCTTTTAATGTGTCCTTAACCAGAATGACCGAAGTGTTCTCCGGCAATTTTTGGGGAGCGCTGGAAAGAATTAATACAGAACTCTTTTTTTGAACTGCTGTCTCAATAAATTTATGTCCATCAAAGTTGTCACCAGTTAGGGCAATGAATACGTTGTTTTTTTCAATGGTTCTGGTGTCTGTAGAGAATCCGGTGATTAAAGGCGATGAATCTGAAAGTAAATCGCCTTGCGTTGCCTCTAAAATTTTAGCCAGCGACCAGTTAAACTTCATCGTCGCCTCTGAAAAAAGCTCTTACTACTTCCCGGTCGTCAAAGGGGATGGTTTTGTCTGCAAAAGTTTGCCCTGTTTCGTGTCCTTTGCCGGCTATAACGACCGTATCTCCTGACTTAGCTGATTTGAGGGCCATTTTTATTGCCTCAAGCCGGTCAGCTTCTGAGTATACTTCCTTCCCTACGATCTTTTTCTCGCTATTTATGCCATCCAAAATTTGCTCAATAATGGCAGATGGGTTTTCTTTTCTGGGATTGTCGCTTGTGACAATTGTGATTTCAGAGTTTTGATAAGCAATTTTTCCCATTATTGGTCTTTTCTCGTGTGATCTATTGCCTCCACAACCGAAAACTGTTATGACTCGACCGTTTGTGAATGGTCTAACTGTTTTTAAAACGTTTTCCATTGCTGCCGGGCTGTGAGCATAGTCCACAATTACATTAAATCCGTTGGAATTTTTTATTGATTCAAATCTTCCGGGAACTCTTTTTACAGATTCGAGTCCCGTAATGATTGTATTCCACTCGATACCAATAGAGTGACAAAGTCCTGCTGCCATTAAAGCATTAAAGACATTGAAGGAGCCAGCCAGGCTTATATTGCATTCATGACAAGAGTTTTTGTAAACAATTGAAAAATGTGTTTTCATTCCAGACATTTCAATTGCTTTAGCAAAAATGTCGGCCTCTGGATTGACTATAGATACTGTGATTACATTTTTACCATCTGCTTTGCATTTTTTTGCCAGGCGGGTTCCGTAGTCGTCATCGATTCCAATTACGCATGGCTTTTCTTTTGTTCCTCGTTCAAGGAAGAGAGTGGATTTTGTAAGAAAGTAATCATCCATGTCGGGGTGAAACTCGGTATGCTCAAGCGAAAGGTTTGTAAACCCTGCTGAGCAAAAGCTGATATCATCAACTCTGTGGTTTTTTAGTGAGTGTGAGCTCACCTCAATAACTCCGGCATTTATATTGTGATCAAGTGCTGAATTCAAGAGTGATGATATTACAAGCGATTCAGGGGTGGTGTTTGCAGCAGGTAAAATTGCGTAGTCCATATCGTATTCTACGGTTCCAATTCTAAAAGCTTTTTCGTAAGCTTGTTTCAAAATCGCCTGAGTCATGTAGGAAATTGTTGTTTTTCCTTTGGTTCCGGTTATTCCGATGAGCTTTAGTTTGCTTGATGGGTCATTGAAATATTTTTTTGAAATTTCAGAAAGAGCTGCGCGAGCGTTATCTACTTTGATTACTGGAATCTCAATGTTCTTCCTGTTGCCCTCTGTTATTATTGCTGCGGCTCCACGCTCAATTGCGTCAAAAAGGAAGGCGTTTCCGTCAACATTTTGTCCAGCTAAAGCTACGAAAAGAAAACCTTCCCTAACTTTTCTGGAGTCGTAAGCTATGCCTGAAATGTTTATGTCGATGTTTCCTGTTATGGAAATCACCTTTTCTGGCATGATTTTGCTTAATTTGGTCATCAATTTACCCCGGAGCCTTTTTTTTCAATGAAAGGATTTTATCAGGTTTTGCTTGAATTGTGAAATGCTAATCTTCAAATTTTGGTGAAAAAGTTATCAATAGTGCTTTTGATTCTGGGAGAGGCGTTCCTGGAGCAGGTTTTTGGCTGACAGCAATTCCATTTCCCTCGTATAAACCTTTTAGTTTTAAATCAGAAATTGTTTTGACAACTTCTTTTAAAGATTTTCCTTTAAAGTCGGGCACGGTTTTGCATTCTTTTATTGCGGGAGTGCCGGTGCTTATTGGTGTTTCATTTATTGCCAGCATATTTGGCAGTTTGATAATTTCGGTTTTTTCATTTTTATTGTTTTCAAGCATTTTTATTTGCTGAGAAATTAATGATGGAGATTTGTCTGGTGGAACTTTCAAGTATTTCAAGACTCTGTCGATTATGATTGCGAAGGTGCGTCCTGTGACAGTTCCTCCGAATAGAGTTTTTTCATCACCTTTGGGCTCATTTACTACTACAAATAAAACTATTTTGGGGTCAAGAGCTGGTGCCATTCCTATAAAAGACACGACAACCTTGTCGTTAAAATAGCCGCCGGCAGGATTGGCTTTTTGAGCAGTACTTGTTTTTCCACCAATTGTGTAATCGTCTATTTTTACAAGTCTTCCCGTCCCAGTTTCTACAACACCCATCAGATATTTTCTTAGCTTCTTAGCTATTTCTGGTGATATAACGCGTCTTACAAGTTCTTTGGAAAAGTCACTTTTTATATCGTCATTTGGGGAAGTAATTCTTTTTACAATTCGTGGCCTTAATAATTCTCCGCCATTGGCTATTGCCGAGTAAGCTGCGATTAGCTGAATGGCTGTGGTGGACATTTCCTGACCTATACAGAGAGAAGTTGCAGAAAATCCAGACCATTTGGATGGCGGTCGAAGAGTGCCTGCGCTTTCTGATGGGCTGTCTATACCAGTTGGAGCCCCGAAGCCAAATTGTTTGTAGGTTCTGTAAAGTTGACCTGGCTCCACTAGCTGAGATACCTGGACCATGGCCGCATTGCAAGATTCAGAAATTGCTTCGCTTATATCGACTAACCCATGAGCGCCATGGCATCGCACTCTACGGCCATTTAATTCGCCGTACCCTTTGCAGTAAAAACGGGTCCCGCTGTCGATTTTGTTGGATTCCATTGCGCTTGCTGCAGCAATAATTTTCATGCACGAACCTGGCTCGAAAACGTCTACTAATGGTCTATTTCTTCTTTCAGCAGGCTTGCTGCTGCCAAAATTATTAAGATCATAATTTGGAATACAAGCCATCCCAAGAATTTCTCCGGTATATGGATCCATTGCTATGGCAGAAGCATCGATTGGTTCGTATTGTTTGGTCAGTTTAGCCAGTTCTGTTTCCAGGATGTGTTGGATAAAAGAATCAATGGTTAATTTTATATTACTACCCCCCATTGGAGGCCTGATTATACGCATTTTGGCTGGACCGCTTTCGCTGAGACTGATGTCTTCCTGGGCAGCGAGTCCGGGATATCCTCTTAGGGTTTTGTCGAAGAATAATTCCAACCCTTCAAGGCCGTGTTTGTCTGTTCCGGTGAAGCCAAGCAGGTTTGAGGCTAAGGATTTTTGAGGGTAATATCTTTTATATTCACTTTCTAGTTTAACCCCAGGGATATTGAGTTTTTTGAGTTTTAAGGCGAGGTTTGGCTCTAATCCTTTCATTATTGGGATATACCCATTTTTGGAACCAATTTTGTCTATTATTTCTTCTCTAGTCATTGGTAAGACTGAAGAAAGGAGAGTTGCAGCTTCTGTTAATGATTTGAGCTCGCGGGTGTAAATGAATACCGAGTAGTTGTCAACAGAGATGGCAAGCTCTACACCCTTTCTGTCTGTGATGGTGCCTCTTTTCATGTCTAATACGCGTTTGCTGACATGATTCTTTTTTGATCTGATTGACCATTGATTATATTGAAAAATTTGTAGCTGAATCAGTCTTAAAACAAAAATTAAAGAAAAAACCGCAAATGCAGCTAAGAGGACAAGTGCGCGAATTGTTCTGTTTTGCAGCTTTAAGCGTTTCAAATTTGTATTACTCCGTCAATTTCTTTACCGATCGTAATTTAGCTGATCTAGATCTTGGATTGGTGGAAATTTCTTCATCTGTAGCTGTTATTGGTTTTTTTGTTAGTATTTTGATTAGTGGTTTTTTTCCACAGTTGCACACTGGAAAATTGGGTGGGCAAATGCAGGGATTGGCATTTTCCACAAAAAAGTTCTTGGTGATTCTGTCTTCAAGTGAATGAAAGGAAATTACCGATAGGTGTCCGCCTGGATTTAAGCATTTAAGAGCATTTTCCAGAAAGTTGGATAGTTCTTTTAGTTCTTCATTTACTTCTATTCGCAAAGCCTGAAAAACCTTGGTTGCAGGATGAATCTTGGATTTTCTTTTTACAGCATGAGGATAGCAATCTGATACCAAGGCAGCGAGTTCTGTGGTTGATCTAATTGGCTTTGAATTTCTTTCACTGCAGATTTTGTCTGCAATTTTTTTTGCAAATTTCTCTTCGCCAAAAGTTCTGAAAATTCTGCACAAATCATCTGATGACCATGTATTTACCAAGTCTTCTGCGGTGATTGTGATACTTTTATCCATGCGCATATCCAGAGGGCCTTCTTTCATAAAAGAAAAGCCTCTGGCGTCGTTATCCAGTTGATATGAAGAAACTCCAAGGTCAACCAGTATTCCATCGACTCCGCTGATATTGTTGAATGACAGAACTCCTGGAAGATCTGATGCGTTAGCTTGAAACCTTTTTATTCGAGGGTCTGAAATGGTTTCGCATGTGTGCTCAAGGATTTCCTCGTCTTTGTCTATGGCAATGAGGGTAGTAATTTGAGGATGCTTTTCAAGAATAGCTTTACTGTGACCTCCGAGGCCAAAAGTGCAATCTGCAAAAATTTTTCCATTTTTGGGAAAAGCGAATTCCAGAACTTCATTTAACAATACAGGGATATGTTGGGGGATTATTTTATTCATTAGTATTTCATCTCTGGCATAGTTATGTAGCAAAGTTTTTTAGGAACAACCATTCCTAGCTCGTTCTTGGCAACTTGCTCTATTCTTGAAAGGGATTGTAATTTTGAAATTTCGGCTCTAAGATCAGCATTTCCATTTTCTAAGTTGCTGATGTCTTTTTCTACTCGATTTATTCTAAGTTTAACTTCTACCATCTTTGTTGACTGCCAGATATACACTGTAAACATCATGCTTAATAAAAGAATAGCAGTTAGATACAAGCGAATAATTTGTTTGCGCTTGGCTTGTATGGCTGGACTCAACTCTTCCCGGGAAACATTTCTGGAAGAGTCGCTATTAGTTTTTTTTGATAGAAGAATCTTAGATTTATTCATTAGCTATAATCAGTACAAAACAAAAGGAGAAACCCTGAGATTTCTCCTTTTGCAAAACGGACGAAATTATCTCCGATTCAAAGTACCATGCTGTTGATTAAATTCCAATAGGGACTTTACATTTTTTTCAAGATTTTTCATGGACTCATTGTTTGATTCAGACATATTTGAAATATGTTCAAGGATCTTTTGCCCATTTTCAGGATTTTTTTCGATACTAAGTTTAATGTTTTTCATTAATCTGTTTTCAACACCAGAAAGAAGGTCTATATTGCTTTCCATCTCTCTTGCTGACATTGAACTCATTGAGGCTCTTCTGCTAGATGCTTCAGAGAAGTTTCTTAATTCTGAAGTCATACTTGGTTGCATAATATCAGCAACTTCTTGAATTAATCTTGTGCGTAACTTTCTGTCGCTGATTGATTCTATTCCAAATGAGAAGAGAATTACTCTGTAACCATCAATAACTTTCACTGCAGCTCCACCAGAAGATTTAATTCCTCTTGTAAGTGAGCCATCTTTGAAGTTAGGGCCATTCATTTCTCTTTCATCTGCAATTATTCTCGTTTTTGCTTCATATTTCATAATAACCTGTCCGCCCTGTAGAGCGTCAATTTCGTCAGGCCATTTTTGATTATTTGCGCCATTGCCTCCAAATATTTGAAATGAAGCGCCTCTGGCAAAAGAATTTGATCCAGTAACAACATGAATGTTTACGTCATCCTGAACAAAAGCAGCTTTGCATTTTTTTGCAAGGAAATCACTTTCTCTTAGAGTGAAACCAAAATCCTGTCCAGAGAGAACCAGACGACCGCCTGAGTTCAAGAACTGGTCAAGCGAAGAAATTTCCTCTTCTGTTATTGATTGGTCTGGTGAAGAATCTTGAGATAAGAAGATCACCCATCCATTCAAATATCTTTTTAAGACTTCAGGCTTTACATCGCCTTCAAGCATTCTATCCCAGATATCAAATTTTACTTTTGCATCTTGAAGCATTTCCTGGGCAACGGTACTCGAAGGAGAAAAATTATCTGTTACAACCAAAAGAGCATGTCCTGTGGAAGAGAAAGGTTCCTTAATGTAAAAGGAAGTTTTTATTGTAGAAACAGGTATTCCTTTTCCTCTGATGTAGATTTGAAGAGGAATTTCTGTGTGGACGTCAGCATTTTCAGAAACTTTAAAGGTTAATACATTTACAACTTCTGTTTTTCCAGGACCGGGAAGGTTGGATACCTTTGTTGTGAAGCTTGTTTTGCCAAGCAGCTTTGAATTGGTTGAGCATGAAACTGTTGCGGTTTTCAGGGCTGCTCTTCCAAGGTTTCTAATGGTTAATTTTAACGAAACTTCTTCTCCAGCAGCGATTCTGCCGTCTTTGTTCTTGTCTTCCAGAATTACGTCTTCGATTTTTAGATAAGGAATTCCAGGGGCAGAGACTTCTCTAAGAAATTCAAACCATTCTGTTTCAGTGCAAAAGCTGAGCCTTTTATATCTGTTTTTGTAGGTCCTAAAGCCTTGCCTTTTTGGGAAAAATATCGATAGTCCTCTTGTTGGGCGAAATTTTTCTCCTGCATAGCCAAACTTTTCTACAAACCCACCTTTGCCTTTTTCGCCGATAACAGTTTTATAGAGAGCTGTTGCGGCAGCTCTTGTTTCTGCTTTGATGCTTGATTTGCAAAGTGTGTATAAAAAATGTCCAAGATCAATATAATCGCCATAAGAATATTTGAGGGCGACTTCCTGTGCTTTTTCAATTTTATCAATGTCTGAAATGTTTTTTCTTACTGCGTGGCAAAATCTATCTATAGAATCTTTGAAATCCTGAGCCTTTCCTAGATCTAATAGTGACAATACAACGGCTTTGTTTCCTTGTGAGCCACTCGAATATGATTTTTTATAAGCTGAAACAATAAGGGAGCCTAACTCTTTTGCTTCCATTTTTGGTTTCTTGGTTAATCCGGCAGCAATAAAATCATAGGGCCAACCTTTTTCAGGTTCTAGATCTGGTGAGCCAACCTGGTATTTTGCGAAAGGAGCTGCGGCGTATGCAACCTCTGCCATTTGCATTAAGCAGGCATCAAAACCAAGTAAATCAAGTGGCTGTCCAAGGATTTCTGTTATCTCTGCAAGAGTTTCTCTCAGAGTGGGGATGTCCATGGACGTTTTTGAAGAAAAGTCATATGAGATATTATATGAAATGTTGTTTATAACATCATCAAGGCCATCAGACATTTCAAAGTTCATGTCTGGAGCTGTTTCTGTGCCTGGACCTTCCATCATGCTTGGTTGAATTTCTTTCCAGCCTGTTCCATGATTCCAGAGTATCAGAGCATATCTTTTTGCCGGATAATTGGTTTTCGCCCATTTTACGAAATCGGTAAGAGCTTCTGGTGAAGCTGTATCTACTTTTCCCAGATCCTGAAGAGATGGAGAAGACATTTTTTTACTGCTTCTGTCTTTTATTACATAAAATCTTCTGCTTCCTGACCATTTTAACTCAGAATCATCAGAAAATTCACCACTGCGGTCTATCTGGGCAACAAAATTTATACTTGGCGTGGAGCCATATTTTTCAATTTCATTTATATCAACAGAAGTTCCTGATTCCAGGTCATTATCGGCCGCCATAAAGATCATGACAGTCCACTCTTTTTCCTGGAGATCCTGAGAATACCCTGTGGTGGAAATAACCAGCAAGGCAAATAATATTAAAAATATCTTAGCGAGGCTTCTTATACTCTTATAGTCCACACTTTTCCTCCGATACTATTTACACAATAAGATCATTATACGGAAAAATACTACCTCTGTCAATTTGTCGAAACAGTCTAAAAGTCTTTGGTAATGGGGAAAAGAGAAAAAGAGCTGTACTCTTTATGAAAATATTATATTATAGAGCTTAGGTTTGTAAATTTGACTTATAGTAGTCTATATGGTACTATAAAGAATCGAACTTCCTAAAGGGAGGATTGTCGCATGTCACGTGCCAAAACAATTAAAAAAGCTGGTTCCGCCAGTGATGAAAAAGTAACTTTAAAGAAGAAGAGTAAATCTGCTGATGTAGAAACTCGAGAGTATGCTATGACTGAAACCTTTTTAAAAGGCGACATGGTATATCACAAGGTTTGGGATGATACTGGAGAAGTCATTGAAGTTGGAACAACTGATGACGGTATCAACCGAATGAAAGTTGCTTTTGAAAAAGTTGGAGTTAAGAACCTTAGAATTGGTTGATTTTATATCCAGCTAAAAAAAAAGACCCGGAGAATCCGGGTCTTTTTTTAAGACAAAATTAAGATTTATTTAGAGATTTTCTGGAGGATTTACCATTGTCTGGATCAACAGGATTAAGGGCCAGTGGTTTTTGGCTTCTAAAGTCGTGTACACGAAAATTAGTGGGCTTTATTGCTCATGAGGATTCGAAGCTAAGAGGTGAGGGTGCAAAAGCTCTCGGTAAGATTGGTGATCCAGAAGTCGTTGAACATCTTGTTAGTGCTTTACTAAAAGAGAAGCAAGATGAGCAATTGCCTCTAGCTCTTGCTGAAATAGGTGATAAAAGTGCTCTAAATCCTCTTTTGGATGCTTTTGCTGAAGCAGACCGGGATGTGCGCCCAAATATTGCCATTGCTTTGGGGGCTTTTCATGACAGATCAGCTGTTTCAGCGCTAATTAATGCTTTAACAGATCTGGACCCAAATGTAAGATACAGTTGTATAACATCCCTGGGAAAACTTAAAGACCCTTCTGCTGTTTCTCATCTTCTTGGCTGTCTTGGAGAGAGTAATGAGTGGATATTTTTAAATGTAGTTGATTCCTTAGCCAAAATTGGCGATCACAGAGCAACAAATCCGCTTGTGGCATTTTTCTTAAAAGAGAGAAATGAGCGAAAGAGGGCTTCCATTGTTACAGCGTTTGGACAGATCAAAGATCTAACAGCTGTTCCAACTTTGACAAAAGCTTTAAAAGATTCTGACGATAGAGTTAAGGCTAATGCGATTGAAAGCATTTCCTGGTTAGGTTTGCCGCCAGAAAAAGCTTTGTCGTTGATACAGCCTTTTATTCGGCATCCAAACAATCGTGTGCGTGGAAATGCAATGGTAGCAGTTGCCAAGCTTGGAAATCATGATCTGGAACCAGCAATGAGAAACATGCTTGATGACCCGGATAAGTGGATTCGGGCAACTCTCGGCTACGTTTTATCTGTAGTTGATCATTCAAAAGGCATGGAATTAATTATTGAGTTACTTAAGGATGAAGATCCTTATGTTAGGAAAAATGCTTCTCTTGCTCTGGGAATGAAAGCAAAGGACGCACAAACAGAACACTTGCTTAAGATGCTTGGGGATGAAATTCCATTTGTCAGGCTTCAGGCGGTAATATCTCTTGGGAAGCTTAAAGTTTCTTCGGCTGTGCCATGGCTGGTGAAGATGTTAAAAACAGACAGAAATTTTAAGATCAGATCTGCGGTCGTAACTTCTCTAGGTAAGATTGGAGACCGAGCAGCGGTTTCTATTTTGCAAAATGCCCTTAGAGACAGGGATTCCAGGGTCAGAGCAAACTCTGTTGAGGCCCTGGAAATAATTCTTGGTGAATCTTCCATAAATCTTTTAAAACCTTTATTAAAAGATAACGACAATAGAACTCGATCAAATGCAGCCAAAGCTTTGTTTAAACTGGGTGATGTTGATGTTTTATCTGAACTTGAAAAGATGCTTGATTCAAAGGAAATTTCGACCAAGATTTCTGCTGCTTACACTCTCGGGCAGATCGGAGTTGCGTTGCGGGATCTAGAAAAAACTCCGCTGGATAATTCCCTAAAGAGTAGTCTTGGGAAGGTTGCTACGCCAGATAAGAGTGCAAATCAAGATCTCAAGCCATCGCCTGACAAGCCGAAATCAATTTCAGAAAAAGAAGAAATTCCTGAGACTCGAGAGAAGCTTAAAGAAAAATTCCTGGAGCTTTTTAAAAGCGGACAATTAAAAAAGTCACTGGAATTGGCGGAAGTTTTTCTTTCCAGGTATCCTCATGATCTTTCGGCGAATTTTTTCGTTGGTAACCTCAATATGCAATTGAGCAAATTTGAAGAAGCAATTGATTATTTTAAAAAAGCGATTGAACTGGATCCATTTCATATTCAAGCTCATAGTAATTTGGGAGTGGCTTGTTATCGAAGTGGAAATATCAATGAAGCCATTCACTATTTTAATCAGGTTTTAAAGCTCAAACCAGATTTATCATCGATTCGCTTTAATCTTGCTAACCTCTATTTAAAAGCAAATAAATGGGCGGATTCGATTTGGCAATTTGAAGAGGGAATAAAGTATAAATCGCCAGATGCAAAGGTTTTGGGCAATCTGGGATTTGCTTATCAAAAGACAGGAAACTATGAAAAAGCGGTCGAGGTTTATAAAAAAGCTAATTCTCTTGATCCAAAAGACCCGGGAATCTATTACAACTGGTCTTTAATTATGGCAAGGCTTGGTAACAAAAGAGAGGCTATTTCTTTGTTACAGCGTGCTTTGCTTGAAGTGCCAGTTGCTTCACCGAGTTTAAAATCGCTTAGAGACTTAAGCGATAGATTAAAGGCAAGTTAATTTTGGGGAGATGCATATGGAAAATCGTGTAATGACAATAATGTTTATGGATATGCAGGGCTATACAAAGCGAAGTGCCGGGCAGACCATAGAAGAAATGAAGTTGTTTCATGACCAGATGCAGGCTTTTGTAAATGACATAGTAAAAAACTGGGACGGGGTTTTGATAAAATCTCTGGGCGATGGATTTATGGTGAGATTTGAATCACCAACTAATGCCGTTCAGGCAGGTCTGGAGATCCAAAAGAAGTTAGATTCAAGAAATGCGCAAATGTTGAATCCAGATAGTATTGTCAGGTTCAGGGTTGGAATTAATACTGGCGAAGTGGGGATTGATGAAAGCGGAGACTTGTTTGGAGATCCTGTAAATATAGCTGCCAGAATTCAGACTTTTGCTGACACCAATGATGTTTTCATTGCAGAATCAACGTATTTAGCAATGAACCGAAATGAATTTGGAGCTGTGGATCTTGGAAATCAGGATTTAAAGAATGCCACCAGAGAAATAAAAATTTATAAAGTATTGAAAAAAGGTTCGCCTGGAGTCGTTTTATCTGGCGGTAAGTCTTCGGATTCTGATGGGCCCCATAAAAATAGAAATGTTATGATTGCTGGAGTTGTTGGGGTTGTGTTTTTATCACTGCTTCTTGGCTTTTATTTTGGCAATAGAAGAGCACAAAAGGGAAAAGCCCAAAAAGGCAATCCAGGGATTAGTAAGGTTGTACAGCCTGTTTCTGATGCTTCAAGCACTTTAGACAGTAGCAAGTCTGTTTCTAGTAATGGAACCGAAGATTCTGGAAATGGAAGTACTGAAGTTTCCGAAAATTTAAAAAAGGCTGCTTCAATTAAAAAAACTTTGTTGGATCTTGATCCATCTGATCCTAAACTTCCTTTTGCCAGAGTTGGACGGGGATTTTTTAAAGAAGTTCAAGATATGAGGAATAGTAAGGATTATGGCAGTGCAATAAAGGCCGCTACTGGTCATCTCAAAAATGCTCGAAGTAAAACACAAAAATTACCATGGGCTCTTATTGTTTCGCAGCTTTATTGGGAGAATGGGCAGAAATCTGAAGCTGAAAAGATTTTCAGTAACATTAGATCGAAGGTGAAGAGCTCTCCAAAATTGGCGGAAAAAATAGAGTCGGCGATTTCTCAAATCCAATTGGATTAATTAATTTTGGGATAGCTTTATTTTGGATAAAAAAAAGGTCTGAATCTATGATTCAGACCTTTTTGCTTAAATGTTAAGCAAGGTTCCATCCAGCATCAAATGCTTTTCTATTTAACTCGAGAAATTTTTGTGGAACTTTTTCATCAATTAGTTTTTTCCAGATTGATTCACCAATTTGTGGAACTTTTCTTGCAAGAACTCCCAGAAGCACTACATTCAGGCACTTTTGATTGCCAAGTTCTTTTGCTTTTCCTATGGCATCAACAGAGATAACATTTGCAGAAAGACTTGCAATTTTCTCAATGATTTTCTCTGGGTATTTGGAATCTCCAGCAGAGACCGACATTGGCATAATGTTTTGTGCATTGGTAAGAATGATTCCGTCTGGTTTGAGGAACTCAGACCATCTAAGGGCTTCAAGTTCTTCAAAAGCTAGTAAGATATCACATTCACCTTTTCTGATGATTGGAGAATCAATTTTTTCGCCGAATCTTACATGGCTTACAACGCTTCCGCCTCTTTGAGCCATACCGTGAATCTCAGACTTTTTGACATCAAAACCTGCTTCCATTGCACACTCTGCAAGAAGATTGCTCGCCAGAAGGGTTCCCTGGCCACCAACTCCGCATAATAAAATATTGGTTGTCATATTAGTCCTCCTTCTGGGTGATTGCGCCTGGGCGGCAAACATTTGCACAAAGTCCACAATGAACGCAAAGGGTTGAGTTGATCATGGTTTTTCCATCTTCAGGATTTACTTCGATTGCAGGGCAGCCAAGTTTCCAGCACATTCCGCATTTAACACATTTATCTCTATTGATAGAGACAAGCTTAATTTCTGGTTTATAATCCTTTAAAAGGAAGCATGGTCTTCTGGCAATAATTACTGAAGGTTCTTCGTCTTGAAGCGCTTCTTTTAATACTGATTCAACTTGTTTTAGATCAAACGGATCAACGGTGTGAACATTCGTAACACCAGTTGCTTTACAAACTGCTTCGATATCCAGGACTTTTGTTTTTTCACCTTTGAGTGTTTTACCACTGGCAGGGTTTGGTTGATGCCCGGTCATTGCAGTAATTGAGTTGTCCAAAATAAAGGTAACATGGCGTCCCTTATTGTAAACGGTATCAATAAGACCAGTTATTCCAGAGTGCATAAATGTGGACTCGCCCATAACTGCCACAAGCTTTCCATGTATTTTTTCTTTCATGGCTTTTTCCAGGCCGAGGGAATTAGTTATTGAAGCTCCCATACATACAATCGTATGCATAGCATTGTGGGGGGCAAAAGCTCCAAGGCTATAACATCCTATGTCTCCAGTTACAATGCATTTTAGTTTTCTAAGCGTGTAAAATACTCCGCGGTGGGGGCATCCAGGGCAAAGAACTGGAGGCCTGACTGGAACTTCCACATCTGTTTTTCCTAAGCTTTTCGGGGCTTCTTTGGAAACAAATTCTTTTAAGGAGTCCTGGATAATATCAGGATTCAATTCGCCACAGACTGGTATTCTGTCTTTACCAATACATTTTATACCGAGGGCTCTGACTTCTTGTTCCATGAAAGGGTCATTTTCTTCAATGACGATAAGAGTTTCTACTGATTCAGCAAACTTCTTTACTATCTCTGCTGGGAAAGGATTGGTTAACCCTAATTTTAGAAAACTGGCGTCTGGAAAAATTTCTTTTGCGTGGCAATAGCTTATTCCAGAAGTAATAATACCAACTTTTTTGTCGCCTTCTTCAATTTTATTCCAAGGGCAATCGCTTCCTAAAACAGCAAGCTTTTTCATGCGTTCTTCAACTTTTACATGGAGCTTTCTGGCATTGTGAGGAAGAACGCAGTATTTGCTCATATTCTGAACAAATTCTCTTTTTGGTTCTTCTTCTCTTTCACCTAGTTCAACAATTCCTTCAGAATGTGAGATTCTAGTGGTTGTTCTTATCATGACCGGCGTGTCATATTCTTCTGAAATCTTAATGGCAGCTTTTGTCATGTCTTTGGCTTCCTGACTGTTGGAAGGCTCAAACAAAGGCATTTTTGCCATTCTTGAGTAGAATCTATTGTCCTGCTCATTCTGAGAGCTATGCATGCCTGGATCATCGGCAGTAACAATTACAAGACCAGCGTTGACACCGGTATAAGCTACCGTAAAAAATGGATCTGCTGCGACGTTTAGGCCAACATGTTTTTGCGCACAAAGTGACCTGGCTCCGCCATAGCATGAACCTATTACGGTCTCCATTGCGGTTTTTTCATTTACTGACCATTGAGCGTCAATTTCGTCGTAAGTTCCGATGTACTCTAGAATCTCTGTTGATGGAGTTCCTGGATAGGCAGCGGCGAATCTAATTCCGGCCTCATAGGCTCCCCTGGCTATTGCAGCATTCCCAGAGAGAAAAGCTTTTTGCCGTTTGGTAGTCATTCCTTTCTCCTTTTATCTATTTTGTTGGAAAGAGTATAACATAAAATTGCATATATCTTTATTTTGATGATATAGGTATAAGAGGAAAAAACGGAGAAACATATGAAGATATTAGTAACTGGTGCCGCTGGTTTTATTGGTTTTAATTTGTCAAAAAAGCTCCTAGAACGTGGAGACGAGGTTGTTGGATTTGATTGTGTCAATGATTATTATGATCCAAATTTAAAAAGAGACAGACTGGAAATTCTAAGTAGAAATGGGAATTTTTCCTTTTTTGAGGAAAATTTAGTCGATAAAAAGGCTATTGAGAAAGTTTTTCTGAAGCATGATTTTGATAGAGTAGTAAATCTTGCTGCTCAAGCTGGAGTTAGATATAGCCTGGAGAACCCTCAAGCCTATATTGATTCCAACATTGTTGGATTTTTGAATATACTTGAAGCTTGTCGACATGCTGAAACTCCTCATCTGTCTTATGCCTCTTCAAGCTCTGTATATGGCTCAAACACCGCAATGCCATTTTCTGTTCATGACAATGTTGATCATCCAGTTTCACTCTATGCTGCCTCAAAGAAATCAAATGAATTAATGGCCCATACTTATTCTCATTTGTTTAATTTGCCGACTACCGGATTGAGGTTTTTCACGGTTTATGGGCCTTATGGCCGGCCAGATATGGCACTGTTTTTGTTTACAAAGGCCATTTTGGAAGGCAATCCAATTAAGGTTTTTAATTATGGAAAAATGGAACGTGATTTTACATATATTGATGACATTGTTGAAGGCGTGATTCGCGTTACAGATAAAATCCCTGTTGGCAATCCAAACTGGTCAGGAGACAGACCTGATCCGGCAACAAGCAGAGCTCCATATAAGGTTTACAATATAGGTAATAACAGCCCGGTTCCTTTAATGAGATTTATTGAAATAATTGAGGAGAAACTTGGAAGAAAAGCAGAGAAAGAAATGCTCCCAATTCAGGCTGGCGACGTGCCGAAAACTTATGCGAATGTTCAGGACTTGATGGATGACGTTGGATTTAAGCCTGCCACACCTTTAGAAGAAGGGGTGGGGAAGTTTATTGACTGGTATAGGGAATATTATAAAGTTTAAAAAAAAGCCTCTGGAGAATCTCCAGAGGCTTTTTTTTTATGCTGAGAGGTTTTCCCTATAGAAGTTCTCCCATAGTTCTTTTTCTTCATTCATTATGTAAAGAGAAATTCTGTCTCTAATCAATCTTACTGTAAAGTCTATCAAATCCCGAGTTTCTGGTTTTGTCATTCCTTCTGGAGTGTAAATTAGTAGCGCTCCTAATAGTCTGTTTCCATTTTTTAGAGGGAAAGCGTTTAGGACTTTATCTTCTTCTCGTTCATTGATAGTTGCTTTATGGTTTGGATTTTCCTTAATGGTTTCAAAAACTTTTTCTTCCAGCTGGTTTAGTTCCAGTTGTTTTGATTTGTCAAGGCGAGATAGAACTTCAAAGCTTTCATCATTGTGAGTTCTCACTAATATCGCGTCTTGAACTTTGCCAAATTTTCCCAACTCAAAAATCAGTTTTCCAAAAGGATGCATATCTTCTTCAGGATCACAGGTGACCATAGTTTTTATACTGTCTAGCTGTGTGTGTAAATATGCAATTGTTGAATTCAATTTGAGGTTTTTGTCCTGGAGCTCTTTGTTGCTTATAGCAGCCTTAAGTGTTGCTGCTGAATGCTTCAAGTAGTAGTTCAGCATTTTAATCATGGCTTCCGGGTTTTCTTCCTGCCCAAATCTTTCCAGCATCATCATTCCAAGAATTTTGCCTTCATGTCTAACTGGAACATAGGCTACAAGACGGTGCATTGATCCATTGGAAATAGACATAGAAGCTGAGTTTTCATTGTTTATCTGAGCCTGGACAACGACGGGTCTACCTTCATTCAAAACAGGATTCAAAGCGCTGGGATTCCGTCTGGGCAGATCAAGTAATCTTGGAGAGGCTTTTCTTGTATCAAGAATTTCGTTAACTCTCATAGGAGTTTCACTACTGTTAAATACATGTAAACAAGTGTTATCAAGCTTGAACAAAGTTCTTGCTTTAGATTCTATTAGAGAAGTTAAATCCTCAATCTTGTCGCAGACATTCAAGAGTTCACTAATTTCGTCTAAAATCATTTGTTTATATTTAAGATCAGAGGTTAACTCGTCATTTGCAGACTTTAAGCTTGCAACTTCTGCCATAAGACTGGAGATTTTATTCGCCTGGTTAGTTTCGTTTTCGTTCATCTCGCGAACTTTTTGATTTAAAATCTCTATCTCAATAGCTCTTTCATTAGCTGTTTTTAGCGTTTCTTCATAGGCTTGACGATTTTCTTTATTTTCAAGGGAGGTGCGTTCAAGGTTAATTCTTGTTTCTGCGATCTCCTTTTTCAAAGATTCTACTTTTTTTCTTAAGTAAAGAGTTTCTGTTTGTTCTTCTATTACCATCAGAATCTTTGTTGTTTCATCGCAGTCGCTGAATGCAAACAGCTTGCAAGAGAATCTATGTTCCGTACCTTCTTTAGAAGTGATTTTTACCTTGTCGATAGATCTTTTATTGCCGCCTGTATATACAGATTGCATTAAGTAGCCTATACCGTATTGCTCCATTTCCGGAATAACTTTAAAAACATTTTTTCCCGCAAGGTCAGATGGGAGAATGCCGTTACGGTCAATTTTTACCCTTTCAACATTTCCCTCTGAATCAAGTATCATCCATCCTGCAGAAGTTTGCTCTGCTGCAAAGGTTGAGGAAATGGCTTTTGTTCTGCTTTTATATAAAAGGTCATTTAGGAAATAGATTCTTTCTTTAAAAACAGAAGTGAGCTTGTGGGCAAGGTAGGTAGTTGCGGAAAACGCAATAAGCATTATAAAAGCGTTTGACGCAATCCAACCCGTGCACTGACTAAGGTCACCGAAGCTTGGTGAATAAAATTTGATGTGGGGAAGAACCTTGTAGCTTACTAACAGGCTGGTTGTAATGTAAGCTGCAACAGTTAAAAATGAATAAATTCCACCAGTTCTAAATCCCATCACTGAACCGGCAACTACTACTGGTACAACGGCCAGATAAGTCATGGGGCTTTCAGTCGTTCCGGTAAATCTGGTTAAAAGAGTTATGATTAACAAGTCGAATATGACTTGCGTATGCATAACATTCTTTAATGACAAAAGATTGAACGAGACATCTTTTAGTGCTTCTAACAGCATTAAATACAGAATAGAAAATAGTTTCAATACTCCGATTGGTATTGCAGCCAGCGATTTGATACCTTTTTCTCTAAGATCATGAAGATGTCTTGATATGAAGAAAACCAGGTAACGCTTGAGTCCAGATAAACCCTTTGTTAAAACCATTTGACGAGAAAGGGCTGAAAAATGAACTGTAAAAAACACGTTCAAAAGTGCTAGAACGCAACAAAGTACATATATTGGAGCAATTTGAAAACTCATTCCAAAAAGATTTCTGGAAATGAGACTAAAACCGAAAATGATGGGTATGCTTGCCCACCTAAGGGTAATTAACCCTTTTGCAATCTGAAGTTCCCTTAAGCCGGAGCGGTTGCTTCTCATCGCGCCTCCTGCAGCTGACAAAATTGGTATAGGTCAAGCTACTATCGGCATAAATGATCACCAATTTAACCTGTTTCAAAAACTTTGAATTTTAAATCCATTCAAACCAAGCTGTGCGAGAAGGGCGGCTTTTCCTTTGGGAGTCGAAATTAGAAGATTATATTTGCTCTGCATGCCTTCAGGAGAAAGATTTTTTATATCAAGAATTTCAAAAATAGATTCTTGCGAAGGAATTGTTAGCTCTATAGGTTGTGATTGCTGTGGCCAGCCATGTTGAAGCTTTCCCCTAACGAGTAGGGCAGGCTGGTCGCTTACAGCGGCAATGGCTACCTTGGGCATCATACTATTTTTTTTAAGGCTTTTAGCTGCTGCGGATAGAATTGGCTGAAATTTTGCATTTAGAGCAGAAAGAAGCTTTATTAAATGGCTATTTTCGGAATGACATTGAATCAAAACAGTTTCAGACCCAGCGGCTGAAATAGTTAAAGGAAATTCAAATTGTCCGACATTTCTTGCTAGACTTTTTATTGCTTCCAGTGTCTTTGAATCAGCTGATATGGCTACCGAGATATCTGTTATATTGCTTTCCGCAGCGGTTTGATAAGTTGCAAAGCAAAGCGCTTCATTTGCGCTAAAGCTAAAATCAGGAACCTGATCTGCTCCTACAAAGTAAAAGCTTTGGCTTTTTGTTGGCGGGATAAAGTTTTCTTCGCCATCTTCTATCTTGTTCTTAGCTTCAAAGTGCGCAAGAAGGGCTTTGGTTAGAATGCTTTTATGCAAATCACGAGAGTCTTCGGTGAATAGATTGGTTGCGCCGGCTAAAAAGGCTTTCCATGCGTTTTTCTCGTTATCACCAGTTATGTTTTGTGAGAATGACTCCATTCTTTGATTTAGTCCGATAATCTGGTTTTCGCTACCTTCAATTATTAAGGCAAGAAAGGTTTTTGCGCCGTGGAACCATATCTCAAACTTTACTCCCCGAGTATTGGCAAAACTTTGTATAAATCTTTCTCCTGCAAACTTGGCCGAAATAAAACTTGAGGGACTTATATCGTCCCATGACATAAGCTTTGCCAGAGCAGAATTTTTTCCCAAAGCTTTTTGGACGTTGCTAATTGACTCTATATTTTGTTCGTTAATAATTTTTGAGGTTTGCGTGGCTTGAGGTATTTCAATTTCTGATTTGAAATTTTCAAGGGGGCCTTCAATATATAATGAAAATTTTGTTTGATTTGATTCTTTTGATTGAATCTTGCTTGTTGCATAAAGCTGTTCGCCGATAGTAGGGAGAGTTGAAGTATTAGTTTTAATCACTTGCGCGGCTTTAATTATTTTTGCTGCTTTTAAGCAAAGCTTTTTGGCTTTTTCAGTTTCTGTGGCCAAAATCATTGCAACCTGAATATTGCTAGAATTAGAGATGATTCTCCAAGATGACCCTGAAGCTTCAATTTCTTTTGCCAGAGAAGTTTTTTGCCCGTTTTCATTAAAACCCTGAAGAAGATTGTCAAAAAAAGCTCTGATATGATTAGAGCCGTTTACTACAGGGGCTTCCATGGTGAATACTATTTTATTTATATTTTTGCTGGCCGGGTCAGCAAAAGACGGGATGATCAGACTAAGTAAAAAAGCTATAGAAACCAGAGTTATTTTTTTCATTCAACAAATTCCCTTTGACATTTCTTGGAAAAATTATATCACAATGTATTTACTAACATGTTTATAAATTGGAAGTGATCTTTACTATGGGATCTGCTTTGGGTTAGGATCAAGGTTGAAAGAATTTTAAAAAGGAAAATTCGATGGTTCCATGGGATAGCGAAATTGGATCTGCGCTAATCGTCGCCTCAATGTTTCTTGCATTAATGGGAATGGGAGAGATCTTGCGCGGCTTAGGGGCCTGCTCTCAGGAGGGGACTCGAAAGTTTGTCCATCTAACTGGGGGGATTGTTTCTCTAAGTTTTGCCTATGTTTTTACTTCTCATTGGACAATTTTGGGTCTTTGCGCTGCATTTGTCAGCTTGATGATTATCACCAAGAAATTTGGAATTCTTCCCTCTGTGCATGGAGTGAAACGACGTTCTAGCGGTGATTTACTACATCCTATCGCTATTTATTTAACGTTTTCCATTACAAGTTATTTTGGAAAGCCTGATTTCTATTTAATATCTATAATGGTTTTGTCAGTCTCTGATGCCTTGGCTGCCATCATTGGCACATCATACGGATTCAAGGTTTATAGTGTTGAGGAAGAGAAAAAGAGCCTTGAAGGTTCTTTTATTTTCCTTTTATCAACCTTTTTGATTGTTCATCTTGGGCTTTTACTTCTGACTTATGTGGGAAGGATGGAATGTGTGTTGGCTGCTTTGCTGATATCTGTTCTTGTTACCTGCTTTGAGGCAATTTCTCTGGGTGGGGCAGATAATATTATTATTCCATTTGGTACTTTGTTTATAGCCATGAAGATTACTCAGAAGCCAATTCCAGAAATAACCTTTCAGCTATGCTCTATTGGTATAATTTTTCTTCTTACCTATTTGATTTCTGCACCAAGTAAGCGACTTGGTCATAGCGGAATTATTGGCGTTTCTTTGGCTGGCTATGCGGCATGGAGTCTAATAGGCCCGCATTGGTATATTCCTGTTTTGATTTGTACCGTTCTAATCGCTTGTATTGATATTTTTCTGGAAATGCCCGGTAATCAGGATGAATTAATTCGAGTTCGTCCTCTTTTTTACATGTTTATTGTCTCATTTGGTTGGATTCTTGCCGCAAACTTCAGGCTTGCCAATGAAAACCTGTTTTTTGTTCCTTATATTGTGAGTTTTGCAGCGATTTTAAGCATAAGATGGAAGTGGTATCAAAGAGCTGGCAACCTAATGTCGTCCAAAAAGAGCTTCTTGCCAAAGTGGTTTGCAGAAGGTAATTTTTTGGTAAGATCTATTTTTCTTACTTTAATATTCTTGCCCGCCAATCACATAATTGGACTTGGTCTAGATTTTAAATTTTCATTCGTTTCGTGCCTATTGGGAATAATGATTTCAGATGCTATTTACTGGGCGGTCGGAAACAAATATCAGGGCAAATGGAAGAAGGTTTCTTTTTTGCGCATGGGAATGGCAGCAGTTTTGATTTCATCGTCTTTCACTTTTTTACTGCATTTCTGGTATTACTAATTTTGATAAATAATAGGCGATTTTTGAAAATCGTCAGGAGTCGGCGTTGTTTCAAAATATTTGATTCCTGCGTCTCTCATAAATATTCCGCTGTCATTTGCATTTGTCGAATTTTTAAAAATTTGATCTCCACCCAGATTCCCTTCTGAAACGTATGAAGAAGTGCAGATCTTGTAAACTTTGTTATCTTCAATTGGTTTTCCAGAGACCAGAATGTTTTTGGCCTTTTTTGATTTGAGATCAAAAGTCGCAGTGATTCCTGCATATTGAAATCCACTACCATCAAGGTGAAATTGGCACAGTAGCTCCATTATTCTTTTTAAATCAGAGCCCTTAGTGTCAAATGTGACAACCGAATTGTCATAGGGCATGGCTGTAATAATTTTTTTGCAGGAAATTTTGCCTGATGAGATTCCTGCCCTGATTCCACCTGAATTCATTAAGCAAATATCTGCATTCACGGATTTTCGCATGGATTCAGCTGCCAGACTTCCCATTGGCCAACAGGCGTTGTGGATTTCATCCTTGGGGTATTCATATCCTTTTTCAGAAAAGCCAACAATTCTGTTCATTGATTCTGAAAGCATTTTTTCGTAGTGCTTTACCAGGAATGACAATAGAGAACTCTGGTCTTTTGGAGGTTCGTATTTCGAGTCCATTAGTTCGAGCTTTCCAGAATAGGTTGCTATTTTTCCATCCTCATCCAATGTGAGTTCAAGGTTTCCAACAAAAATTCCATGTTCACCAGCCTGTACAACGATTGTTCCGTTCTGACCATTGTCATAGTCCGAGGTGTCAAAGTCTGGATCGTTTTTTATCAGAATGGGGGAATGTACTTCTTCGTGAGTGTGTCCACCTACAATGACATCAATGGAATCAATTCTTGCTGCCATCAATTTATCATCGTTTATACCTGCATGAGATAGGACTACTATTAGATCTACTTTTTCTCTCAGCTTTTCAGAAATTTTTCTAACTGTCTCTATTTGAGGTGTGGAATACATACCAGCTTTGGATTTTATTCCAATTCCTGCCCAGGTGTCGTCCCCGATGCTGCCTATTATCGCTATTTTATGATTTCCTTTGATTAAAATTTTATAAGGTTCAAAGATTGTTTTTTTAGTGTTATCAGAAAAAATATTTGCACTCAGAATTCTAATTCCTGAAGATTTTTGTTGTTTAAAAAGATTTGGAAAGCCATTGTCAGGTTCATGGTTGCCAATTGTTGTTGCGTCATAGCCGCAAAGTGCTGCTGCCTTGAAATTTGCCTGACCTTTAAAAAAGCTGTAAAAAGGAGAGCCTTGAAAAATATCTCCAGCATCGACTATTAATACTGGAATTCCAGTGTTTTTTATTTTTTTGAAATACTCATTTCTTCGAAGAATTCCACCAATATTTTTACCATGAGAGGTTTTTTCTTCGGGAAGGAGCCGGGAGTGGGTGTCATTAGTGTGTAAAATGATCAGCTTGTCCTTCTGGGCATCTATTGGGTTTGCAATCGATGAAGCTGTATGAAAACAAAAAGATACAAAAAGAAGAATCGCTAGAATGTATTTTTTATTTTTCAATGGGGTTTGATTTATTTGATTATTTGTCATTTTATTCACTATTTTCCTAATATACTCAATATGCAGTCAATTCAATGATTTAAGAATTGCCGTTTTGGTAATAGATTAAGGGCTGGCTGGCGGGGGGAAATCCCCCGCCAACTAAGCTTTAAAGGGTTGCAAGTATTTCAATTAATAGATTCCACACTTTTTCTATGGAAGGGACGAATATTTTTTCGTCAGGTGAATGAGGGTTTTTAATTGTTGGCCCGAGTGAAATCATATCCATTCCTGGTTGGACGTTTCCAATCAATCCACATTCCAGGCCAGCGTGTATCGCTTCAACTTTTGGATCCTTTCCATAAAGCTTTTTGTATGATTTTTTGCAATGCGCCAGAAGCTTTGATTTGAAGTTAGGTTGCCAGGAAGGATATCCTTCGTTACTAATTACTCTAGCGCCGCAGAGTCTGGAAATGGCTTCAATTCTCTTTGTTATACCTTCCAGTCGACTCATGACCGAGCTTCTCTGGCTTGTTTCAATCATTATTTTTCCCTGTTCAATCCAGGTTCTAGCATGATTTGATGAGGTTTCAACTATTTCAGGCATATCAGTTGACCTTGCCGCAACCCCATTTGGGATAGCAAGAAGGAAGTCTATTACTTTTGCTGTAAAATAGCTCATCATAGCTCTTCTATCTGGAGGACTTTCTACAAAACTAAGTTCTATTTTTAATTTTGGATCTGTATTGGCAAATTCATTTTTGAACATTGCTTCAATTTCTTTTACTAATTCAGGAAGGAATTCTTTTGCAGATGGTGGAGCAAAAAACGATGCTTTAGCATCTCTTGGAATTGCATTATGAGCAGTCCCACCTTGAAGGTTTACCAGTCTGATGTCTGTCTTTTCTCTAAGAATGTGTAGGGCTCTGGTTACAACTTTTATGGCATTGGCTCGTTCTTCGTGAATATTTACACCCGAGTGCCCACCGGTCATTCCAGAAGCCTTGATCATGTAGCCAAGAAAGTCAGAGGGAACTTCTTCATACTGAAGTGTAAGCTCTATTTTTGTGTCTTTACCGCCAGCACATCCTACAGTAAAAACTCCTTCATCTTCAGAGTCGATATTGATTAGAGTTTTGCCCTGGAAAAACCCGGGCTGAAGGCTTTGGGCGCCGGTTAGGCCAGTTTCTTCATCCACGGTAAACAATAATTCAAGTGGTGGGTGGGAAAGCTTTTTATTTTCAGCGATTGCCATGGCCATAGCGATTGCAATGCCGTTATCTGCTCCTAGCGTGGTTTTGTCTGCTTTTAACCATTCGCCATCATATACAAATTTAATTGGATCTTTGGAAAAATCGTGTTTTGAATCTGGAGTTTTCTCACAAACCATGTCCATGTGACCCTGTAGAATCACCGGCGATTTTTTTTCTAATCCATTTTTTCCAGGAACCTTAATTATAATATTTCCTGCTGCATCAATTTCACTTTTAAAGTTTTGCTCATTTGCCCAATTATTTAAATAATTGCGGATTTTTTCTTCCTGCTTAGACTTTCTTGGGATAGCACTTAACTTCTCAAATTGTTCCAGGATAAGCTTTTCGGGCGTGTTACCAGTGTTTTCTTTTTTTCTATCAATCTTCTTAGCCATGAGACTCCTCTTATTTCTAATTTAATGTATGATAACAAATGCAATTTGATTTTCAAATAAGTCTAAAAAGATTTATTATGATGTTTAAAGTGAATTTCCACGGAGAGAAAATGTTTTCAAATAGAATTAGCGAAAAACCAGTCCTGGCTTTGTCGTTGTTAAGTGAAATTGCCCAGGCAATATCTCAGCTAAATCCAGACAGGGCATTACTTTTTTTAACTGAAAGCGCTGTTTCAATTACTGAATCAGAAGGCGCGATGCTAATGATACCTCATGAAAAAAACAATCTTATGGTTCCTTTTGTAAAAAGCTTTCAAAAGAAAGTTTGTGAACCGCAGATAAATGAAGATTTTCAAAAATTTTGTTATGAGAAGTTTTTGACCATAAATGAAAGTAGCTCTGAGAGCAAATTGGTTGAATTAGATTGGGAGCTGGGTCCAGAAAATGAGATTGCATATGGCGAGTCTGTTTTTTTGGCAGGTAAGCCTGTTGCCATGTTGGTTTTCTCAATGAAACCTGGATTTTCTCTCACAGGTGAACAGCAGAGTTTTTTGTCTATTTTGACTCCATTTATGGGGTCGCTTATGGAAAACTTTCGCCTGAACAATGAAATGATTCATAAGAATTCCCGCCTTTCAGCATTGTATGAAATTTCTCAACAGGCTGAATCCTTAATCGACTTTAGGGACGTTTATGATTCCCTAGGTAAAGTTGCTCGAAGTTTCATTAACTATGATGCGTATTTGCTTTATTTATTGGGAACAGATGGAAAAACTCTGGAAGCAAGGGTAGCTATTGGAGAGGCAGAAGCTTTTGAAAAGAAGATAAGGGTTGGCGAAGGGCCAGTCGGCCATGCAGCTGCGCAACTTAAACCGTATCTGACATTTACCACGGATTATAATTCTGTTTTAATTTTGCCAATTGAAGTATCAGGAAAATTGATTGGTGTTTTAACGATTGCAAGTAAGAAAGCCTATGCTTATCGAGATGAGGATATCATTGGGTTACGTATTATCGCAACACAGATAGCCTCTATTGATCATATGTTTAAGGATTTAATCCAGCTTAAAGGTTTTACTGAAAGAATCTTAGAGAGTATGACATCTGGAGTCATAATTTTTGATAGATCAGGTAAGGTAACTTTTTCAAATCATGAGGTTAGAAGACTTTTATTGAAACATCTGCCCGAAGGCTGGTCGCCATTAGAGGATACAGACGGAATTCCTGCTGACTTGATTAAATTAATGCTTGAAGTTCTTGAATCCAATTTGACTCTAGAGAATGAAAGGCTTCGATTGAATACTGGTGCTTCCAAAAAAATTGTTGAAGTGAATGCGTTTCCGTTTAGAACTGAAAAAGGCGGTATGTTGGGAACAGCTTTCTTTATAAAAGATATTACTCAATTGACCGCAATGGAAGATCAGCTGAAACGTGCCGACCGACTCTCTGCACTTGGGGTATTGGCGGCTGGGATTGCACACGAAATCAGGAATCCCTTAACTGGAATGAAAATGATAGTTCAGTTATTGGAAAGTGAATTTGCAGTAGAAGATTCTCGAAGAGAGCCTCTTGGGATAATTCAGAAAGAAATTGATCGTCTGGAAGGAATTATTGGCAATCTTTTGGATTTCGCCAGACCTAGCAAACCAAAAGCTCTTTTGGTTTATCCCTGTGACGTCATTGATGCTTGCTATCAATTGGTAAAAAATCAGTTAAATAAATTAGGTATTAAATTTAGAAAAGGGGAGGGAGATGATTGCCCAGCTATCATTGCTGACCCGGATCAACTTAAACAGGTTTTTTTAAACATACTGACAAATGCAATTCATGCCTTGAACAGGGGAGGGGAGCTAAGCGTCGGAACTATTGAACAGGATGGTTATGTAGTAGCCTTGTTCCGGGATAATGGAATCGGAATTCCGACTGATAAATTACAAGACATTTTTAATCCATTTATGACAACCAAAGAGGATGGAACTGGGCTAGGGCTTTCTATGGCTCAGAGAATCGTAGAGGAACATGGAGGAAGGATCGAAGTTGAGAGCCAGCAAGGAGTCGGTTCTTTATTTAAAGTTTTCTTACCTCTGAAGCGGGAGTAATATGCTAGTTATTGGAATTTCAGGACAAACAGGTGCGGGAAAATCGACTTTGGCTAGATATCTTTCCAGGTTTGGTGGGAAAAATCTGGAAGTTGACGAAGTTGGACATGACTTACTTTTTGATAAAAATGTCAAAAAACATTTAAAAAAGAATTTTGGCTCTGAAATATTTGATTCTTCCGGGGAAGTTTGTAGACAAAACCTCGGAAAGAAAGCTTTTCAAAATGCCGATTCGATAACAACATTAAATAGAATAATGCACCCACCAATGATTCAGGCCATTTTGAAAGAGATAAAAGCTGAGCGTGCTTCTGGAAGAACCTTTATTTTGGTTAATGCTGCATTGTTATTCTCAATGGGGCTTAGTGAACTTTGTGATGTAATTATTTTTGTTGTGGCTACTCCTGAAATTCGACTCGAAAGACTAGTTGAATCAAGAGGAATGGATAAAGATAAAGCAGAACAAAGGTTGTTTGCGCAGGACAATATTCCAGAAAACTGCAAAAAGCTTAAAATTATCAATAATGACAGCAATGAAGAGGATTTATTCTCTCAGGCGGATGATTTTATGAAGCAATTTAGTTTATATAAGCAGGTGTAATATGGATTTTGAACTCCAACCATATTTTAGAAAAATTAATTTTGATGAGAAATTTTACTCGGAAAGCGTTGATAAATTGGTAACAACTTATAATGGGGATGGTTCTATTCCTCATTGTATTTTTAAAGATCTGGCAGAAATTGAATTGCTGGTTTCCCATAAATCTTCATTTGAGAATGAAATAGAGCTTTTTTGTTGCATTGAAGGTTTTACTAATTCCAATGGAAAAGTGAAGGGAGTTTATTGTACTCGGCTAAGTAAGGTCGCCAGAGCTATGCTTGCAAATAAGACAAGATCGCTTATTCTTAGGAATAAATACTCCTCTTTAAAAATAGAGGGAAATGAATTAATTAAACTTTTGGAGACTATTTTGACAAACAAGAATATGCAGGATGAAGTAGCAGAATTTGATGAAATTGAATTTGAAGAGGGAAGCGAAATTATTTTTTCAACTCCAGATCCAGATTTGCCACAGGAATTCATTGATTATTTAAAAAGTGTTTTAAACCCATTAAAGGATGTAGAGGCGATCTATATTTTTGAAACTCAACTGGAAGGTGAAGATCAAAGCAGCCTGGTATTAGGTATTAAACCAGCTTCTGGAAAAGATGATGATGATTTTGACAAAATTATTATGCTTCTTTCTGATGGAGTCGACAGATACATTTCTGAGTGGGACCAGGTGGACTTCATGATTATTACAGATGAAGAAATTCTGGAGTTGGCTGAATCAGTTAGTCCTGTGGTTGACCTGGATAGATAGCTTATATAACCATTTATAAGGAGGCAGAGTTTGAAAGTTCTTATTGTAGAAGATGAAAGCATTACTAGAGAACAAATGGCTGTTCTGCTTTCTGAGTGGGGGTATGAAGTTCTTCAGGCAACAGATGGCAAAGAAGCTTGGGAAATTTTTCAGCGTGAACCAATCAGAATAATTCTAACTGATCTATTAATGCCTGGTATGGATGGTATTGAACTTTGTAAAATGGTTCGAAGCGCCAAAAAAGGTTTTTACACTTATATAATCGTCGTTACAGGATTATCCGATCAGGTCAATCTCTACGATGCGCTTTTTGCCGGAGCAGATGATTTTATAATGAAACCATGGCAAAATCCGGAAGTCAGGGCAAGATTGAGGACTGGCGAACGAATTCTTCACCTTGAAGATGAGCTGCAAGATCGGATTGAAAAATTAGAAAGCGCAAATCTAATTATTAGAACAGCAAATGAACGGATGAGAAAAGAAATTGAGTTTATGAGTAAGATTCAAAGCTCTCTTTTACCATCAGAGTTAGCGAAGTTTGACAATTTTAACCTTGCATGGAAGCACAAGCCGAATTCAATGCTTTGTGGTGATGGTTTGAATATTTTCAGGCTGGATGAAAGTCATGTGGCTCTGTATATTTTAGATGTTTCAGGGAGTGGCCCAGCAGCGTCATTTTTACTAGCTTCTCTAAGTCGAAAAATGGTTCCAATTCCTGGGCAGCCCGGGATTTTGAAAAATCTATCAATCCATGAGCCAGGATACACTATTACTGAACCAAGATCAGTTTTAAAGAATTTAAACAGTGCTTTTCCACTGGATTTGGAAACAAATCAGTTTTTTACCATTTTCTACGCAATTTATAACTTTAAAACAGGATCGATCAGGTATTCTACTGCAGGTCATCCACCACCGATGATTATTAAAGGTAATGGTAAATTCTTTCAGTTAGATGGTTCTGGACATCCAATTGGATTTGTTGATAACGGAGAGTTTGAACAGTGGGATTGTGAGCTTGAGCCAGGAGATCGTTTCTATTTATTTACTGATGGAATGAGTGATTCAAGGGATGCCTCTAACGAGCCATTTGGTAGAAAAAGAATGCTTGAAATCCTTAGAGGACAGCTTGGTAATAAACTTGAAGATAGTATCGAAGGTGTTTTTAGAGCAAGTAAAGAGTGGAGTTCTTCTGGTGACTTTTCAGATGATGCTTCAATTCTTGCAATTGAAATTTCTAAGGTTGAATAAATGGGACATATTGAACATCAGGCGTTAGCAGAAAAGCAACTAAAGATAGGGGTGCTAACCCTTTCTGATACTAGAGATGAAAAATCAGACAAATCTGGTTCCATAATTAGAAGTCTGATGATCAGAGATGGGCATTCTATTATTAAATATGCGGTTGTAAGAGAAGACCCTGAGGTAATTCAGGAAAACCTTAAGTCATGGTTAAGCTGCGACCTGGATGCGATCATAACAAATGGTGGAACAGGATTAACGGCAAGGGATGGAACTGTAGAAGTTGCGAGAAATCTTTTTGACAAGGAATTAGATGGTTTTGGCGAACTGTTCAGGCTTCTTTCTTTTCATCAAATAGGCCCAGCGGCAATGCTAAGTCGAGCTACTGCTGGTTTGGCACATGGAAAGATTTTGATTTGTCTGCCCGGATCATCGAAAGCTGTTAGACTGGCTATTGAGAGAATTGTTTTGCCCCAGATTGCTCATATGGTATGGGAAGCAAATCGATAATAAAAATGAATAAAAAAATAGCTACAAACAATGTTTGTAGCTATTTTTTTGCTTTTTTTATCAGGAAAACCAGCCTTTAATTGTCCCAAGGATTCCTTCGTCAGCGCCTTCTATTTTTTCACCAAGAAGCCCTTGAATAGTGCTTATAAAATCAGTTTTGTACTGAGAAGGTGAAGTTGAATCAAAGAGGGTTTTTTGTTCATTGATTAAGTCTGAGGCGTGTTTCCAATCATCATGTAAGCTGAAGTCGAATTTTCTTTTCAATGCGGCTTCAATATCTGCTTTAGGTCTGGCATACATGCTATCTTCTCTGTTTAAAATCATGCGGATTTTTTCAGATGGATACTTTAAGTTTTCCATAACCTGCAGACATACATGCATGCTTTTTATATGGTTCATTTCTGGAGCCATAATTAAACAGATAAGGTCTGAAACATCCAGAGCGTTAATTGTTAGATCCTGGAACAGAGAATGAGTATCAATTATTATGACATCATACTTTTGTTTTGCTAATTTCAAAATCTTTCTGAGGTGCGTTGAATTAACCATTTCAGATTGCTCAGGCTTAGTTGGAGATGGTAATACATCGTAGCCAAAAGGATGCTTAACAACAAATTTTTCAAACTCTTCTAAGCTGCTTATATCTGCATCTATCATATCTGCAATCGTTCTTTTTGCTTTTAAGCCTAGCATGAAAGCAAGATCGCCAAACTGTAAATCCATGTCCATCAGGAGAGCAGATTTTTTGGTTAATTTCGCTATACCAGAAGCAAGGTTTGCTGCAAATACGCTTTTTCCAGATCCACCTTTTGGGCTAAAAATAGTAAAGACTTTGCCTTCTTTATTATCTTCTTTTTCAGCGCTTTGACTTTCACTTCTGAAGCGTTTTGTCAGGGCAGACATGATTCTTAAAGCAATGAAAGAATTAATTCTTAGCATCATGTCGAAGTTTGTTTTATCAATTTCGAGAAGTATTACGTCGGTATCGGCTATAACGGTGGCATTTCTTGGCGCGCCTTCAATTAAGGACATTTCACCAAAAAAGCAGCTTTCGTCATTGTGGGAAATCCGGCCCACTACTTTTTCTTCGCCGTTTTCTGTTTTAAGGATTTCTACTTTTCCTTCTTTTAAAAGAAAAAAGGAGTTACCCATTTCTCCCTGCTTCATAAGAGTTGATTTGGCTGGGAGCTCTCTCTCTTTTACTACTTCAGAAATTGTTTTAAGATCACTATCTTCTAGTCCCGCAAACAGGGGAATCTGTTTCAATCGATCAATAATAGTAATCACTTCCTCTCATAAGGTTTAAAAATTTTAAGAAGATTTTTCAGGAGTTTCTTCTACGTTAGAGTTTTCTTCTTTTTCTGATTCGGGGGTATCGGTCATGCCCATAATTTTATTGTATATTTTTTCTCCAACTTCTGGGCTCAGGATTTTTTCCCAAACGGACTGCTTTTCCTTCATGGAAATAAGCTTAACTTCTTTTTCGCTGATAGCAATAAAAGCCACCGGCTCAATTGTCGCTCCGCCACCAGAGCCTCCGCCAAAACTGTCGGAGTCTTTTTTTCCTTGTCCACCACCAGCACCAAAACCAAAGGAAACCTTAGTTACTGGGATAACTGTCCAGTTGTTGAAGGTAGTCGGTTCACCGATTACTGTTTTTGAGTTTATTGCAACTTTCAATTCTGATAGAACTGTTTTTATTAACGCGTCAATAGCCATCTATTGTTGAACCTCCTGAGTTTCCAATCAATCTTATCAAAGAACAGAGAAAAATTAAACTTTTATTATAACTTTGTCTCTGCCTTTTGCTTTGCTCTATACCACTTAAAAAGCTGGAAGCCTTCTTTCCAAAGTTGTGGTTCCAAAATGATTCCAATTCCTGCCCAAAAGAATTTCCATGGTCTTATTTTTGCCCAGGCTCTACCTTTCACATAAATCATGGGCGAACCAAATTCAGGAACTGGAACGAATTCAAGGCCAGCTCGTGCTAGAATTCCAGACAGTATTGCCATCGAGCCTTGAAACATTCCGGTTAAATATGGCTCGTGCAGGGCATAACGACACTTTACTCCGGGGTTGATAATTGAAAAGCCAGCTTTTGACCTTTCCCAGAATCTTGTTAAAACGGGTTTTAGCCCTTTCCATTTTCCTAAACCGAATCGAATCCATTTTTTTCCTTCTGCATATTTTTTAGAAACGAGTTTTTTCAGGTTTGATAACCTTTTTCTTATAGGAATTTCCTTAGTATAGTCTGGTTGCTCTTTTTGCTTTTCCTTTTCCTTTTTGTCGGAGAGTTCTTTTTCTACCTCAGATAAGGGTCTTGGAATAATTTCTTCTTCTTCTGAATCTGCGAGGTCTTTGAGCAGGGGTTCTGCTTGCTCAATAGGCTCCACATAATTCGTTTCATCGCTTTCCAGAGAATCTTCTGCTTTGGGGGTGTGAGAATCAGATGAGTCATCTGGTTTGGATACAACTTCGATGTCTTTAACTTCCCGTGTTTTAGTATCTTCTGTTATTGCATCTAGGTCTTTTTCTGGTTCCAATAAATCTGAAGAATCGACTTTCACTGCTTCGGTTTTTGTTTGCAAAACTTCTGGTTCGTCAATTGTGCTTTTATCAGGTTGAGAGCCTTTGGTTTTCTCATCTGGCTGAGAGTCAGGATCTGGCTCAAGTTCTGATTTAATAGAAGTCTCGCTTTGAGATTTTCCCATATCCGGGGTTGGTGTAGAGGTTTGCGTTGATTCTAAATCAGAGGGTTTTGAAACCTTTTTTGAAATTTTAGAGTTCCTCTGAATTAGTTTTTCCCAATAAAGAAATCTGACAAGGACATCCTGAGTATGTGGGGTCGCGACAACTCCAATTTTTAGAGCTTTGAAAAAGTAGTAAAGCCAGAATTCAGCTCTTTGCCCTTTTAATGAGGTTCTAAAATTAAACTTTAAATAGATTGGATGGAATAGGGAAAACAGAATTGCTATTAATAATGAAATAGAAGCAATTAGAAAAGTATATTTCGATATTATCCAGATTGTTGTAAGAATTTCCATTGGCTCTAAGGTAAGATCAGGTTTAAAGCTTTGGGTAATATACTAACATTAAATTCAAGTTCGGAAGGAAAAACTTCGCCATCAATTTGATAAGGTGCTTTATCAGAACACCTGATGCTAAACTCTTTTGCGACAACATTATAAGCTATTTCATTGTCTACACCTCGTCGCTTTGAGGCTGAGATTAGAGCTTTTAGAAGGTTGATAGTGTTCCATTTTTTGAAAAGAACCATGTCCAGCATTCCATCATCAAATTTTGCTTTTGATGCCCAAAAAAGTTCTCCGCCATACCTTCTCATGTTGGCAATCAGACAAAAGTTGCCTTGATAGGTTTGGTTATTGGTTTCAACAGTTATAAGGGGGGGGCGGTAAGTTAAAAAGTTTTTTACCCCAGAAATTCCGTAGGCTGACTTGCCAATCAGGGCTTTAAGTCTTTTTGAAACCGTGCCTGCGCTAAGCGCATCAAAACCTATTCCCGAAACGAAAACAAATTTATTTTTATTAATTTCCCCAAGATCAATTTGTTTAACTGCCCCCGTAAGTAGTGTTTTTGCTGCCTCTCTAAGATTGAGAGGTACTCCTAATTCTCTCGCCACCACATTGGCTGTACCGGAGGGGAGTATTCCTACTACTGCAGAAGGGGGGAGCTTGTTTACAATTGAGTTGATAGTTCCATCGCCGCCGCAAGGAACAATTAAATTATTTGGGTCTTTTCCAAATTCAGCTGCCAGTTGGGTGGATTCTTCAAGAGAGTTAGCAGTTATTAATTCTAACTCTACTTCTTTACGTAAAAGATTTAGAGCACTGTCTAATGCTTTTGGATTCCGACCGCGAGCTTTTGGGTTTGCAAAAACAAAAATCTTTTTTAGTGGCATTTCATTAAACCCTTTCTGCTACACAAGATTGAATTGTGCCTCGCAATTTGAATAGGGTGGGGGTTGAGGCATGGGAAAATCCGACAAATGTATTTTTTTTCAAAGCTAATTTTAAGAAAGCTTTTCTTGCTCTTAGTGTCTCTTGAGGATAAAGATCAAAAGCTTCTTTCCTGTCGAGTTCAAGATGAAATTCGGTTGGGCAGATATCTCCTGGAAAAATGAAAGTATTTACAGAATCCTTGAAGATTATCATCTGGTGAGCAGCGGTATGGCCGCCAGTAACTTGCACGCGTATGCCTTTGCTAATTTCTTGTGTTCCTGAAATGAGTTTTAAGTTCCCGGTTTCTGCTAGAGGCAGAAAATCATGAAATTTATAGCTTGAACGGGAAATTTCATCTGGATTTATTGCAGTTTTCCATTCATCTCTCTGAACAATAAATCTTGCATTGGGTAGGCTGGCAAAAAGTTCTTTTGTTTCTTTGTTTAAGATAGTCGCTCCGCCAGCATGGTCATAATGCAAATGGGTAAAAATTATCTGCGAGACATCATTTTCTGAAAAGCTTTTACTTCTAAGGTTTTCAACAAGAGTTTGGTCTCTCTTGAAGGCAACCAACTCAATAAACTTATCTCTAAGTTTATTGCCCATTCCTGTGTCAATAAGCGTGACAGCATCCTCCGAAACAATTAAAAAATAGTTTATGGCAACTCTTACTCTATTTTTTTCGTCAGCAGTATAGCAATTCAGCCAATCTGTTTTAGGTGTTCCGCCAAAAAGTGCTCCACCATCTACCAGATAGGTTCCATCCTGAAAAACATGAACTTCTGCTTTTTTATCAATCACGACAATTAATTCCTATTATTGTGAAGGCTACTTTCTAATATTCTAATTCAGAATTTGAAAATGTTGCGATAGTTTGAGATGCAATGTTGGGTGCTGTTGTGAAAAGAGCTTCACCTGTTTCTTCAAATCGGAACGAAACATTCAAGGGACCTATTGCATAAGTATCTTCGGGAACTACAGTAACAAGTATTATTTCTCTATTGAGGCCCTTTATTCTATTTACCATATCATAGAAGGACAGCATTGAGTCAGAAGACAGATCCCCAAATCTTCCTGTGAGGGGGTTAGCAATCATGCCCAGTTTTACAACTTCATGACTGATTTCATCCATAAATTCCTTGAGAATTCTGGCAATTTCTCCTCTGGTTTTTTTCCCGTCAATCTCCAGGGAAGCGATTTCCTGATTTTTTTTGAAAATAAGGTTGTTTGGCAGGATTAAAAATCTAACGTTTCCGAGATGTTCTCCGGCGTTTATATTTTCAGCTGCAACCGCGCCAACCACAAGATCTTGAGCTGAACTGGCAATGTATTCGGCCATTTTGGCCAATTGGCCTTTATTTTCAGTGAAGAACGGGATTTCATCTTGAACCTTAACACCTTTTTTTCTTGCTTTATCGGTTAAAGAAATAATAAGGTCTGTGAGTTCTTTCATAACTTCTTTTGCTTTTTGTTTGGTAGAAATAACTTTTGCGGCAAGAGGTTCGTCTTTTCTGAAAACGACGCTTTCGTTTTCCTTAATTTTGACAATGCCTTTTAATCTTTCAACGTCGTCCATCAAGTTTTTTCTTTCCTTGATTAAGAGAGCTTTTTCAGCTTTCAGAATTGAAGTTTCGTTTTGAAGCCTTTCCTGCTCTTTTTTTAGTTTATCTACAGAGAATAAGGCTATTTTTACATCTTCAGAGAGCATGGCGGCCGTGAAAAGGGTTAAAAGTGTAATTGAGATCCCGGTGGAAATAGCTACAACAAGCGCTGTTACTCTTGGTCTAAGCCCTAAAACTGTAAGGCGACGCTTTCCGACATATGTGCCTAGAGCGTCTCCAAGATAAGCTATTACGCCACTTACAATTACTAATACGAGTATTGGCTTCACGCTTCTAACTTCTCGATCTGGTCGAGTTGGAAGCGCTCACCAAGATAAAATTTTCTAGCTGTTTCATCCTGAGCAACTTGCTCCGCAGTTCCTGAAACTAGAATTTTCCCCAAGTTCATAATATAAGCTCTATCAACTATCGCCAGCGTTTCGCGAACATTATGATCTGTTATAAGTAGACCAAGTCCTTTTTTTTGCAGTGTAAGTACAATACTTTGGATATCCTGGACTGCTATAGGGTCAACCCCTGCAAATGGCTCATCAAGTAATATAAAGCTTGGTTCTGCAGCCAATGCACGGGCTATTTCAACTCGTCTTCTTTCTCCGCCAGAAAGAGAGTAGCCGGTGCTGTCAACTATTCTATGAATATCAAGATCGTCAATTAATTTATCAAAACGCTCTTTTTTTTCACTTTCAGGTATTGTCAGTCCTTCTAAAATAAGCCAGATATTTTCTCGGACGGTAAGTTTTCTGAACACGCTGGCTTCCTGAGGAAGATAGCCAATACCCATTCTAGCTCTCTGATACATTGCTTTGTGGGTGATTTCTGTTTGATTAAAACGAACTACGCCTTCGTCAGGTTTTACCAATCCCACGACCATGTAAAAGGTAGTTGTTTTTCCAGCTCCATTTGGTCCAAGGAGGCCTACTACCTCTCCTTTTTTTATGTTCAGTGAAACATGGTTTACAACCGTTCTTTTATTGTAGGATTTGCATACCGAATCGACGGTAATCTCATCAACCGCCACTTGCTCGGTCGCATCATTGGCAAGGTTTGGATTTTCTTTTTCCTGGTTCATTTTTTATTAGTCGCCTTCTGCTACTGCATCAATTGAACTGCCTTCTGATGGGATCTTCAGATACTCTCCCAGTGGCACGCCTTCTGGAACTTCTTCCATTTCAGAGCTTGAAGTTGATTTTGAAGATTCATCTTTTCCTTCAGAATCTTTTTTCTTTTTCTTCTTTTTCTTACTTTTTTTGTCTTTACTTTTCTTTTTCCCGGTGGCCCCTCCGCTTTTGGGGTATACAGTTGCATGAACGTCACCAACGGCAATGGTTCGGTCTTCTTCTGGGTAATAAATGATTTTATTGGCATACAGCTCAGAAACTTGTTCAGAGTTGCTGCCTTTCTCTTTAGAAGTTTGGTATGCGTGAGCATGCCCCACAATAATCATTCTATTTTCCTGATTCAGGTATATTGTTTTATCTCCCGTTGCTCTTAGGGTTTCAGTAAGGATTTCAACCTGATTTCTTGCGATAGCTTTGTCTTCTTCTGAAAATAGTTCCAGTGATTCGCATTTTAAAACAGAAGTAGGAGACTCTTCATTTTCTTTAGCTTCCTCTTCGGTTTCTCCTTCGCGGTAAGGGACTTCAATTACAACAACCTCGCCCTTGGCGAGAAAGCGGTTTTCTTTATTAAATCCTTCAACTTCGTTGCAGGTTAATATTACTCTGCTTTTCTTAAGAACCTTTTCTCCGTCTTCATCGGTACCTTCTCTTTCAACTATTCTTACGAGCTTCGGGTTCCCTCTGGCTAAGATTCGATCTTCTTTAACATAGGCTTCAAGATAGTCTGAAGTAAGCACAGATCCTGGCTGAACAACCTTAACATTATCGATTGCCTTAACTATTTCAAGGTCTCTATCGTAGATACCTCTATCTGCAGTTAAGACTGAGTCTTTTTGCACGGCTTTTAATCCGCCTCTGGCAACATAGACGCTATTATGGAAAGTCATAAGTCTACTTGTAATTTCCATATCGCCAGCGGTTATTGTTGTTAAAGCATAAGCAACTCCAGTAATTGCCAGGATGAACACTATTAATGCAATAGCATTTATCGCTTTTTTAATCATGCGCTTTTTTAACCTCATTTTCTTTTGTGGGTGCTCCAGAATAGGATGCTATATCAGTTAACACCTTTTGCGTTTCATCTACAACCGTTTTTATTGGAACCAATAGCTGAGAGGGTGGTGGTGCAATTGGGATCAATTTTTTGTGCTCCGGGTAACTAGGCATTGAAGCTACTTGATCTGTTCCAGAGGCGTTTTCATCCCAGACCCTAATTAAAACCTGTCTGGAAATATTAGCCTCTTTAGTTTGAGTATTGTATCTTAGCCCTATTCCGCTAATAACAGTGTTTTGTTTCCAGATTGTAACAGGCTCCTGAGTGAAGAGCTCTTTGCGGTTGAAGTAATACCTAAGTTCTGTAGATTTGATTTTTTCTTTGTCAGTGGTCCAGCCCCTTACGTTGCCCCAAAATTTTGCTTCAAATGGGTTTTTCATTCCACGGTCTGATAGTAAAACGCCAGACCATGTCGCCACATCTTTTTTGTAAAATAGAGTTCTGACATTGGAAGCGGTCATATTGTTCTGTGAATCATCCATGTCTACAGAGTCAGCATACATTTTTGCGTGTTTAAAACCCATGTCCATTTCGCTGAAATTGACGGAGTGCATGAGCATTCTATGCTTTACATATGTGTTCTTTACGCTGTCTTCAATTTTGTCGTCCCAAAGGATTATTCCTATAAATACTATTAGAATGCCAATCCAAACCCAATAGCTTAAAAGATATTTTTTCATTTAACTCTCCCAAGCTCTGAATGGGCATATCGCTCATGAAACCAGCACCAAAGATCGGGTCTTTTTCGGAAAGCGTTCTCGTATCGTTCAACATATTTTCGAATTCTTTCTACCATGGTTTCACCTTTTCGCCATTCTATGGGTTTTTCAAACCTTATGGTTAGCTTACCATTTGAAGATCTTTCTGTGAATGAAGGAATAATTGGAGCTTTTCCCCGCAGGGACAAAATGACCGGGGCATTGTAAAAAGATGCTTTTTTTCCAAAAAAATCAACTTGATACCCCCATTCTCTGGCGTTTAGATCAGAGAGCATTCCAATGCATTCCCCTTTGTTTAATCTTTTGATGGACTCAATAATGTTATTTTTCATAATGACCTGGACGCCTCGTCGTTCTCTGAAGCCATTCATGAATTCCGTCATCTGATTAACTGCTTGAGGTCTGGCAACAACGTTCATTTTGTATCCCATCTTAGACAGAGTGTAACCGATGATTTCCCAGTTGCAGAAATGTGCACTTAAAATAATAAATCGCCCATGTTTTTGGTAGGTTGATTCGATGTTTTCAAGCCCTTCGATGTTAATAAAATCTTTGTTATGGGCAAGGAGCTTTTCATAAAAAAAGACTTCCAGGATTGTTGAAATCTGATTTTCTGCCATTTTGGCGATGATTTTTTCTCTGTTTTTTTGAAACTCTTCTGGGAGAAGTCTTCTTGCTGCTTCAATCTCTTTTTTAAAGATCCTAGGAAAAATTTTCATTAACAATCTTTTAATGCGAGGAACACTCTGGGCGGAGAGTTTGGTCATCCAGGTTACCAGAGCCTTTAGAAAATATGAGCGTAATTGCCTTTTTAAATTTTTTAGGCGATCTTTGAAAGTCATTTTTACCCGTCGATTATATCTTGAATCAGTTGTTTATAAAGCCCTTTGCTTTTTAAAAGAATTTCAACAACTTCTCGAATAACACCTTCCCCACCAACTGCTTCAAGTTGGTAATCAACATATTTTTCTATGGATTTGTGGTGATTTGCAGGGGCGAAAAAAATCCCAACTCTTGTTCCAACAGGCAAATCATTAATGTCGTCACCGATATAGGCTATTTCATCTGCAGAAATTTTATGTTTTTTTATTATTTCTTCTAGTGTTTTTCCTTTTTCGGAAATTCCTTGGTGAAGTTCGTCAAAGCTTAATTCTTTCGCTCTTTTTTGGAGTGCTTCGGAAGATCTGCCAGTAATTGATCCACATAAAAAGCCCGCTTTGTGCCAGATTTTGATTCCCATTCCGTCGGTAGTAGAAAAACATTTGCACTCCATGCCGTTACTGCCAAGGATTATTCGTCCATCAGTCAAAACTCCGTCGCAGTCAAACAGGAGCATTTTTATTTTTTTGCATGAATTTTTAAACGAAATCGAGTCGAGTTTTGCTTTGGCCATTCTTAGGATCATTCTCCATAGGGATTTTTTGGTTTTTTCTCAGTCTATAGGTATAACAAATATTGGTGAGCAAGTAAACTTTGGGAATTTTTGATTTAAGAGTTAAGAAAAAATAAAAGGCTGGATGGTGTTTAACAGAATTTTTCCTAAAAACAATGTACCAAACTTGTAGAAAAATTTTGTCCAATTAACACAAATATGCTATACTCCGAGAACTTTGAAACAGGTCATATTACCATTTATAGTGTCTTGGATAGCGGGGCTTTTACTAGTCCCCCTAGTCAGGAAAGTTGCTTTAAGACTGGGTCTTGTGGATCGGCCGGGCGAAAGAAAAATTCATAGCTCACCAATTCCGAGGGTTGGTGGCGTTGCGCTGTACATGGCAAGTATTCTGGGAGTCCTTCCTTTCTGGATAGAGAACCCAAAAACGGTTGGGCTTCTGGTTGCTGGAACCATTGTTTTTTTTATTGGTTTATTGGACGACTTGATCGATCTTTCACCAAAAGTAAAATTGGCTGGGCAAATTTTAGCTTGCTGCGCGTTGTTTTATTTTGGAATTAAGATTGATTTTGTTACGGACTTTATTTCAGGTGAAGGTGTTGTTGCTCTAGGCCTTCTAACTTATCCAATAACGCTTTTTTGGGTGATCGGACTTACTAATACTGTTAATCTTGTAGACGGAGTTGATGGTTTGGCTGGGGGGATTGTCTTCATTGCCTTGGGAACGTTGCTTTCAGTGCGGCTGGTTACCCCCATGGTTCAAGAGGTTGAAATGATGCAAAACGTATTAGTTCTTAGTGCATCTATCATGGGATCGCTTTTTGCTTTTTTGAGATATAATGTTTTTCCAGCTTCAATTTTTATGGGAGATTCAGGAGCATATTTTCTTGGGTTTATGACAGCGGCTGTATCTGTTGCTGGAGCAGCTAAGGATTCAGTCCTTTTTCCTTTAACTGTACCTCTTATAGCGTTTGGTCTTCCTGTTTTAGATGTTGTATTCGCCATTTTGAGGCGATACTTTAAGCGTGTTCCAATTTTTCAAGCGGATAAGGGGCATTTACATCACAGACTTTTGCAAAAAGGGTTTTCGCAAAAAGAAACCACCAGATTTCTATGGATGGTTTCAACCTGCTTTGGCTTTATTGCACTATTGTCCTCAAATATAGCTCACAAAGGAATTCATTCTTTTGCTGCTATTTGTTTGGTGATAATGATATGTTTGTGCATACTTTTCTTTTTAAACAAAGGTAATGGAAAAAAACAACGTTAGGTTTTCCTCTGTATTACTGCAGGATTCTGCAATAAAACAACTCGTTTCTTCTTACTTAAAGGGGCGTGTTGCACAGTCGTATTTGTTCGTTGGTGAGGAATCCATTGGCAAAAGCCTGGTTGCGGTCAGTTTTGCTGCGTTTTTGCAATGTGAGGAAAACCGAACGTCTGATTCCGTTGAGGCCTGTGGAGTTTGCGAGTCTTGTCGGCGCGTAGCGAGTGGCAGTCATCCGGATGTTGAAGTTGTGACTCCTGTCGGTAATGAGATTAGAATTGACCAGGTGAGAGAAATGCAGGCGCAGGCATTTTTGAAACCGAATATGGGGAACTGGAGGATTTTCATTTTAAATCCTGCAGATCGCTTAAACTTGTCTTCAGCTAATAGCTTATTAAAAATTCTAGAAGAAGCTCCATCGCATGTAATTTTTATTTTGCTCGCGAAAGATACTGGGAGTGTTATTCCGACAGTTTTAAGTCGCTGTGAATTAATTCGTTTTCAAACTCCTTCTTATGCAGATTCAAGGGAAGCTTTACGAGAAAATTTTAGCTTCGATCTGTTTACTGCAGCTCAAGCTTTATCCTTAGCTGGAGGAAAACTTGGACAAGCAATTGCCTTGTGTAAGAATTATGAAAAAATAATTTTGCCCCAAGGGCTTCGTGAAAGCCATACAAAATTTTTAAATGATATCGAAGCATACTCTGAAACTCTTCAGGAGGCCTTAGAAAAATGTGAAACATTGGAAGAGGGTTTGAAATCTCTTGACGAGATTAGCAGAGATTCTTTTTATCCTCTGAAAGTTTCCAGAAAGGCTTTTTGCCGATCTTATATCTTGCAGGCTGATATCCCTGCAGCTTTTCCATTGTTATTTTCTGATGCTTTTATGGAAAGAATTGAGTTTGCAAGAAAAAAAATCAAGAAGCATTTTGATGGGATTGTTTCAGATTCTAAGGCTTCTTATCAATCTGCGATGCTTAAAGAAGCGGAATCTGTTTTTTCAGCATGCATAAATTCGTGGGTTCAATCTCAAATTTTTGATTTGTTTTCATGCTTTGAGAGCTTCTACGAGGACGCAATCAGGTGGTCTTGCTGTGAAGATGAAACATTGCTGTTGAACCTTGACCAGAAAGAAGATATTATTACACTCTCGAAAGTTGAAGATATTGTTTTACTAAACCGCAGAATCTCTTTATTGAATGAGAGCGCTGGGTTATTAAAACGGCATATTCAACCTATGTTTATACTTGAAAACGTTTTAACGCAGATCGGAGGGCTTGCCGCATGAGTCAATATGTTGCCTTGAGGCTGCGAAAACTACCATTGGTTAGCTGGGTAAGTGTTGAAGACACTGATCTTGAATTGACAGAAAAAGTTCTGGTCAAGACTCAGCATGGTGTTGAGCTTGCAACTGTATTAAAAAAGTCTGAGGACATGCCAGAAAAAACTGGAGATGAGTCAGAGGGCTTTGTTTCAGAGATAATTGGTCGTTTAAGTAAGGAAGACAAAGAAAAGCTTTCTGAAATTGCTGCCAAAGAAAAAGATGCTTTTATTAAAGCCAGACAAAAGATTGAAGAGCATAATCTAAGTATGAAGCTCTTGAAGGCCGAGTTTTTGTTTGATTTCAGCCGAGTTGTTTTTTATTTTAAGTCGGATAGCAAAGTTGACTTTAGAGAGCTTCTTAAAAGTCTTGCTTCTGAGTTTAAAACAAGAATTGAGCTCAGGCAGATTGGAGTCAGAGATGAGGCTAAATTGCTTGGTGGGATCGGCTGCTGCGGGAAAGAAGTTTGTTGTGCCCAATTTATGAGCACTTTTTATCCTGTTTCGACCAAGATGGCAAAAGAGCAGAATTTGAGTTTAAATCCAGCTAAACTATCTGGAATTTGTGGGCGGCTGTTGTGTTGCCTTGCACATGAACACGAATACTATGCGTCTTTTCATGGAAAATATCCTAAGATTAGCGCTGAAGTTGTTATCGGTGGTGAAACAGCAAGGGTAATGGATATAAACTACATAACTCAAAAAATGCTTCTTGGCTACGCAGATAGGCGAAAGGCATATTTTGATCTTGAAGTTGTAAAAGGAAGGAAAGATTCTGTAACTGGAAGGAATTTGTGGTGGATTCAGTTGCCAGGTGAAGAAGAACCGGATCTGAGCATTTTGCTTAAGAATCTTAATCCTCCTGGATCAGGTAAGAAGAAAAAGAAATCAGATGGACCCAAAAAGGTGAGCAAAGACTCCAGAAATGATAAGAATCCTGATTCTGATCATTCAGAAAAACGCTCCCCAGAAGTTAGGCCAGAAAAGACTCAGGACAGAAAACCAGTTGTTTCCGATAAAAAAATATCAGATTCTCAACCAGAAGACGAGAATTCATGATATAATCCAACCACTCATTCCCGGTTCAATTTTGAAGTTTTATTGTTGAACGGAAAAGCGAGGGAGTATTGTGTCGCGTATAGGACTAATTGCAGGAAATGGAAGATTCCCATTGTATTTTGCCGATTCTGCCCGAAAAGGCGGAAACGAGGTGGTTGCGGTTGCAATTCGAGAAGAAACCAACCCTGAACTAGAGAAACTGGTTGACCAGATTCATTGGTTTCATGTTGGTGAACTTCAAGGAATGATTGATTTCTTTTTAAAAATGGAAGTTGATCGTATTGTAATGGCAGGAAAAATCACAAAAACTCTCATGTTTGAGAAAATCAGACCTGATGCTCGTTTGATGAAAGTTTTTGAGAAAACACCCGTAAGAAATGATGATGCATTGCTAAAAGCTTTAGCCAATGAATTTATTTCTGAAGGGATTCATGTTTGTGATTCCACAACGTTTCTGACCTCTCTGTTACCGGAGAAGGGCATTTTAACCAAAAGACATCCAACGGACGATGAATTGCTGGATATCAATTATGGCCACGACATTGCAAAAAAAATTGCAGGCCTGGACATTGGTATGACAGTTGTGGTCAAAAACCGCGCTATCCTTGCGGTTGAAGCTATTGAAGGGACCGATCAGGCGATTCTTCGTGGCGGCCAGCTTGGAAATGGCTCTGTTACGGTTGTAAAAGTCGCCAGACCCGTTCAGGATATGCGGTTTGATCTGCCTGTCGTTGGGTTAGATACGATTAGAACTCTTATTGAGGCTAAAGCTTGTTGTCTCGCATTTGAAGAAAAGAAAACCCTTCTTCTTGATCGCGAAGAGCTTATTGAGCTCGCTGATGACAATGGCTTAGCGATAATGGTTGTTTGATTAGTTGGTATTTTTCTGACTAATTTTCATGGGAGTCGTTATGGAAAAAGGTATCGTTAAAGTTGGTGTGATTGGTGTTGGGCATTTAGGTCAGCATCATGCAAGAATTCTGGCTGAAATGAGCGGTGCTGAGCTTGTCGGTGTTTCAGATATAAATGAAGAAGCCGGAAAGCAAATCGCCGATAAATTTGGTGTAGAATACTATAAGGATTATAAAGAGCTTGCTGGAAAAGTTAGCGCTGTGTCGATAGTTGTTCCGACATTTTTGCATCATGATGTCGCCAGGTTTTTTCTTGAAAGAAATGTTCATACTTTCATAGAAAAGCCGATTACTAAGACACTGGAAGAGGCAAATGATCTTGTGTCTCTGGCAGGAGAAAAGCAGCTGACTTTGCAGGTTGGTCATGTAGAAAGATTTAATGCTGCAATGCTTAAGCTACAATCTCTATGTGAAACTCCACGTTTTATTGAATGTCAGAGAATGGGACCTTTTTCTCCAAGAATTCAGGATGTTGGCGTTGTCCAGGATCTAATGATTCACGACATTGATATTGTTCTGTCTCTTGTTCCTTCTCCAATTAAAAGAATTGATGCGGTTGGTATTCCTGTTTTGACCGAAAATGAAGATATTGCAAATGCTCACATTGTTTTTGAAAATGGGTGTATTGCAAATTTGACCGCTTCACGAATCAGTGATGAGAGAATTAGAAAACTCAGAATTTTTGAGTTGGATAAATACTGCTCATTGGATTATGCCGATCAGGCAATAACTCTAAGACGAAAATCTAATCTTGAAGAAAAGATTATTAAAGAGGAATTGGAAGTTCATAAGGCTGAACCACTCAGATTGGAACTTGAGCATTTCGTCAACTGCATTCAAACGAAGAAAAAACCGCTTGTAACAATCGAAGATGGAAAAAATGCCCTGGAAGTAGCTTTGGAAATCCTTGAGCAAATTAAACATAATCGAAACGCATTGGGATAGCAGTTTTAAGGATAATTAATGAATTTTCTCCAGAAGATAGGTGGAGTTTTTTTTAAATTTCGCGACAAATTACCAGTCCCATTGGTTCTGGCTATGGTTTATTGTTCCAGGCCAAAAAAATGGAGCTGGATAGCTGGCCTGCCTTTTATCGTATTGGGAGAAAGCCTGAGAGTATGGGGACTTATGCATATTGGCCCAACAACCAGAACCAGAGATATTTGTGCAGATAAACTAGTAACTTCGGGACCATATTCTCATTGTAGAAACCCCTTATATTTTGCTAATGTTCTTAAAATATTTGGGATTTTAATTGTTTCTGGAAATTTCTATTACGCGATAATTACATTAGCTTTTTACGCAATAGAATTTGTTACGATGATTCCATTTGAGGAGAACTTTCTTGCTGAAAAGTTCTCTGAGGCACATAAAGCATATAGGGCCGAGGTTCCAGCTTTTTTCCCAACAGCCAGGCCAAATGCGAAGTTTAATGAACCACCTTCTTTTTCTTTGATGGAAAGCTTAAAGTCAGAAAAGAAAACATTTGCTTCTACTGGAGCAATATTGTTTCTTTTGGCTTTGATCCAGCTTTTCCGCAAGGAGGAAACTGTTGGTAAATAGATCTGAAAACAAAAGAATCTTTTTTCTAGCAGGGGAACAGAGCGGTGATCTTCATGGTTCGCTTGTAATTTCTCACTTGAAAAAACTTATTCCAGATCTTTCGGTTGAAGGAATTGGCGGTCCCATGATGAAAGAAGCTGGTATGAATTGTATTCATAGCAGTGATGAGCTTGCGGTAATTGGTTTTGTGGAAGTTTTAAAAAATTTGCGTCATCTTTATTCGATATTGGCTGACGTTAAGAAAAGATTTGAAACCAATAGGCCGGATATGGTTGTGTTAATTGACTATCCAGGCTTTAATCAGCGAGTTGCTGAAATTGCTCGCGAGATGGGCATTCATGTTTTGTATTATATTTGTCCACAGGTTTGGGCCTGGAATTCAGGGCGAGTAAAAAAATTCACAAAACTGATTAATGAAGCTGTGGTTGTTTTTCCTTTTGAAGTAGATATATGGAAAAATGCTGGTGCAGAAGTAAACTGGTTTGGACACCCACTTATTGGGACAGCCGAACCTAACTCTTCCCCTGAGGAATTGAAACGAGAGTTAAATTTGACTTCGGATGAAACAATTGTAAGCATCCTTCCTGGTAGCAGAAGTCAGGAGATTTACTATATTTTCCCTGTCTTACTTGATGCAGCTGAGTTAATACTCAAAGAAAAGCCAAACACAAGATTCTTGTTGCCAGTAGCTACTACTATTGATGATGAAAAAATTCTTAGCCATCTAAAGGGAAGAAATCTCCCGATTACCATGCTTCGGGGACAAACATACGATGCCGTTTCTATTTCAGATTTGTGTATGGTCGCTTCCGGAACTGCAACTCTTGAAACGGCAATTCTAGGCACGCCCATGGCTATTGTCTATAAAGTGAATTGGCTAACATCACTAATTTCGAAATTTGTAATTCAAGCGCAGCATATTGGACTTCCAAATGTTATTGCTGGAAAAAGAATTGTCCCTGAATTTATTCGTGGTGATTTCAAACCTGCAAAAATTGCTGCCGGGGTAATCGAGATTCTAAATTCCCCAGAAAAAAGAAAAAAGATTCGTGAGGCACTAAAATTGGTCAAAGATAGCTTGGGCCAGCCTGGAGCAAGCGTTAGAGTTGCCGAACACATAGCCAATAGGCTCGAGGAAATCTCCAGTAAATAATGAATACCTTTTATAGAATACTGAATTACTTTAGAGATTACATCCCGCATCTTGTTGTGGGAATTCTCGGTAGTGCCGTAGTGGCAATTTGTACAATTTTTCCTGCCTGGGTTATGAAAAGCGTAGTTAACGATGTTCTTGTTAATAAAGATTTGACCAGACTTCATTGGATTGCAGCGGCTCTTATTGTTGTTATGTTTGTTAAAGGAATTGCGCAATTTTTGCAGGGGTTCCTTATGCAATATGTTTCTCAGAGTATTCTTAGAAAGATTAGAACAGCTTGTTTTGAAAAACTAATGGCTTTATCTCTTTCTTATTATGAAAAGCAGAGAACAGGACAGTTAATGAGTAGGATTACTGCTGATGTTTTGATTTTGCAAAACCTTCTGTCAAGTTCTACGAGTTTGATTGGCGATATGATCGCGTTTATTGGATTTTGTATTTACATTTTCCTATTACATTGGAAGCTGGCTTTGATTTCTATTGTTATCATTCCTTTTATAGGCGCTTTGATTAATAAGTTTGCCCGAAAGATGAAAAAGATTGGCTCCAAGATGCAAAGTCGTATTGGAGATATCTCAACTGTTTTGCAGGAGTTTATAACCGGAGTTAAGGTTGTAAAGTCTTTCACTCTTGAAGCCTTTGTTAAAGAGCGATTTGAGAAAGCAAATGATGCTAACTTCAAAGAAACAATTCGCGGAAGTCGAATTAATGCGGCAACAACTCCCATTATTGAGTTTATTAACACCTGCGGATTGGCAATAATCTTTTGGTATGGCGGTTATGAGGTTATTCACGGCAACCTTAATGCTGGACAGTTAATTAGCTTTTTAACTGCATTGGTCGGCTTGTTTGTTCCCATAAAGAATTTGTCAAAAATGAGTAATGTAATATCTCAATCAGTTGGAGCTGGTGAAAGAGTGTTTGAAATTTTAGATGCTCCAATCGACATTGAAGAAATAGAAGACCCCAAAACAATGGAAGACTGTACTGGAGAGGTTGAATTTTCCAATGTTACCTTCTCTTATAAAGATAATGAGCCTGTTTTGAACAATGTTAATCTCAAAGTTAAGCCAGGTGAGGTTATAGCTCTTGTTGGCCCATCAGGTGCAGGGAAAACAACTTTTGTAAATTTGATTCCAAGATTTTTCGATGTGTCGAAGGGTAGCGTTAAAATTGATGGTAAGAATGTTCGAGATTTAACTTTTAACTCATTAAGAAGAAATATCGGCCTGGTTCCTCAAGAGACTCTTTTATTTTCTGGAACAATAGAGGAAAACATCAGATTCGGAAGACTTGATGCAACAACAGAAGAGGTTATTGAAGCTGCAAAGTTAGCAAATGCTCATTCCTTCATTCTTACTCAGCCTGACGGATATGATACCGTTCTCGGAGAAAGAGGAGTGAATCTTTCTGGCGGGCAAGGTCAGCGAGTAGCTCTGGCCCGTGCTTTTCTGAAAGATCCCGCAATTCTAATTCTTGATGAAGCCACAAGTGCTTTGGATTCTGAAACAGAAAATCTTATTAAAGAATCATTTAATAGATTAATGAAAGATAGGACAACGTTTATGATTGCTCACAGGCTTTCTACCGTTGTTAATGCCGATAAAATTGTAGTTTTCCAAAAGGGTGAAATTGTTGAGCAGGGAACTCATAATGATTTATTAGAGCAAAAGGGCCTCTATTCTCAACTTTATCGATCACAATATTCGGAAGGCGGGTATACATTGTAATGAGACCAGCTTTTAATTCCAGAGCAGAGCAACTTAGTGCTGAAAATAGCCCTTTCATTGGTTCTTTTGATCGTGATGAAAGAGCGAAAGCGGCATCTTTGCGTTTGGAAGATGGAAGATGGGATGATGCAAAATATCGGTCATGGTTGAGAATTAAAGCTCGTTTAAGTTCTGGATTAATAACTTTGGCTTATAATTGGACCAGAGTCGAAAGATATGGCTGGGAAAATTTTATCGAAGCAACTAAGCAAAGTGATCCCTATTTGATTGTTGCGTGGCATGGATCACTAATGATACCGATTTATTGCTTCCAGAATAGAAAAGTTGTTATCATGACATCATTGTCTCGTGATGGCGATTTATTAACACAAGCTTTATATAACCATGGATTCCGATGTGTTAGAGGCTCCTCTTCACGAGGGGGAATGCGTGGTTTGCTAGAAATGGCCAGGTTGATGAAAAATGGAGCTAATGGGGCTATCACTGTCGACGGACCTCGCGGCCCAAGACATGAAGTAAAACCAGGAGCTGTGCTGCTAGCCAAAAAAGCGAAGGCTTTTATGGTTCCGATTGGTTTGGGTTATTCTAATTGTAAAAGAATGAAGAACTGGGATCAGACAGAGGTCCCTTTGCCAGGATCAAAAGCAGTTATTGTAACAGGAAAACCTTTTAGACTTGAAGATGATATTAGTTTGGAAGACGGTTGTAGAGAAATACAAGAAAGAATTTTTGCCTGTGAAAAGATCGCGGAGCAAAGGGTTAATTCATGACTGAAATTGCAAAAAGAAAAAGATTATTAATCGTGGCTGGAGAAACTTCCGGTGACTTTTATGCTGGTTCTCTTATAGATGTTCTTAAGAAAACAGCGCCTTTTGATATTTATGCAGTTGGCGGAATTCAAACCGCACATCGTGATGTAAATCTTCTTTATGATAGTACAAACTGGGCAGCCATTGGTTTATTTGAAGCTTTTAAACAGGCTCCAAGGTTGCTGCTGGTGCTTCGAAAGCTTCGAAAGTTCATAATAGAAAAGAAACCAGATCTAATTATTCTTGTTGATTACCCTGGTTTTAATATGAGATTGGTTCATATTGCTGAAAAACTGGGTATTCCAACTGTTTATTATTTTCCACCAAGCAAATTTGCAATTGATCCCAAAAATGTTGCTGATGCAGCTGGTAGTATTACCAGAGTTGCCGCAAATTTCGCATCAACTTATGAAGTTTATAAAAATGCTGGGGCTGAAGTAGATTTCGTTGGACATCCTCTTTTGGACCACGCAGTTCCAGCTATGACAAAAGAAGAGACTTATAAAAAATATGGTTTAATTCCTGGTCGACCAGTTATTGGCTTATGTCCTGGAAGCCGTAAAAGTGAGCTTCAACTTTTACTTCCAATAATGCTTGCAGCGGGAAAAATAATCCATAGTAAATTTCCAGATTTCCAGTTTGTTGTTCCGGTTATTGAAACCGAAGGTTCTGAAGTTTTTGGCATGCAGAAATCTGATCTTCATAAGCAGTTAGAGAACTCTGGATTGCCTGTGAAGTTGGCTGAAGGAAAAATTTACGATGTGATGAACATCGCTAAGTTTCTATTGATTAGCTCCGGAACAGCGACACTAGAAGCCAGTTATATTGGCACTCCAATGATCATTTGTTACAAAGTTTCTCTTTTTACAGAAATTCAGGCCAGATTGTTCTATAAACTTCCAGAATTTATCGGCCTTCCTAATATAATTATTAAAAGAAAAGCTATTCCAGAGCTTATTCAGCATGATTTAACTCCAGAAAAGCTGGCTGAAATGGCGCTGGAAATTATTAATGATCCTGAAAAATACGACAAGCAGAAGCAAGATCTTGCTGAGGTTGTATCACAACTTGGAGAGCCTGGCGCACACGAAAGAGTTGCCAGAATAGTAATGGAGCTTCTGGACATGCCTTCTCAGGGGTAAAAAATGTCCTTAAATGGTTTTTTAAAACAAGCAGTTATTTGCCTTTCCAGTCTTTCTACTTCATTGCCCGAGTCTGTTTCCAGGACGGCAGTTGCTTCTATGGGACTATTGGCTGGTAAAGTCTGGTTGAATGAACGAAATCGATTAAAAGAAGTTATTGACCGTGTTTATTTTCGGTTGGAACGAAAACTTCCCATGGATCTTGATCAAATTGTCGATCGAATGTTTTTACATTTTTCCCTGAATACATTGGAGCTCCTTCAATATCCCATTATTTCAGAAAAACTTCTTAGGGAAAGGTTTCATTTTGTTGGAATTGAAAACTTAGAAAACGCTTTAAAAAAAGGGAAGGGCGTTATTCTGGCTTTACCCCACCTCGGAAACTGGGAGCTTTTGGGAGCAGCAATTGCCCATCGCGGATATAAGCTCAACTCTTTTTTTCTTTCTCAAAAGGAAGATGAGCTTGGAAATTTGCTGGATCATTTCAGAAGCTTTTCTGGAATAGTTTTGCATGATCGTGATCGTGGAGGAATTAAGGCTTTAAAAGCTCTTAGAAACGGCGAATCGTTGGGGATGATTGCAGACCAGGATGGAGCCAATAATGGTGTTTATATGAATTTTCTTGGCCATTGGGTAAGTATGCCTGCCGGACCGGCAAATTGGAGCCTGAAAACCGGTGCTGAACTAGTTCCTCTCTATTGTTTAAGAAATAAATTTACCAATAAATTTGAAGCCAGAATCTTACCGGCGCTTCCAGCTGAAGAAATTGGTTCCCACCATGACAAAGTAATTAGCAGGACTAAGAAGTTAGCAGGATGGATGGAAGAAATAATTCTGGAGAACCCGTCTCAGTATTTATGGTTTTATGACAGATTCAAACCCAGGCACGAGCGATACATAATAAAGCAAAAGAATGACGGTGCAAAAATGGTTCATGGTGGAGCTTGGTATGGCTAAATTATCTCTGAAAGAATGGGCCTGGTTAGCTTTTTATCAAGGATTATTTGCGGGAGTTAGCATTTTGGGGGCTGGGGCTGTTCCATTCCTGGCCAGAAAATATAAAAGAATTGATGATGGTGTAAGTGATTACTTTGGTGGTTTTAAACCAATATTCGGGAAAAAGAACATCTGGATACATGGAGTCTCGATGGGAGAATCTCTGGTAGCATGCGGTGTTGCTGCTGAGATTATTAAAAGGCATCCTGACTGGGAGATCGGTTTTACAACAACTCACCCAGATGTTTTGGCTACGGTGAGAAAAAAGAAATTGGCTCATTCTTCTGGTTTTTTCCCATTGGACAATGTCTTTAGCATGAATAGAGCTCTTTCAAGATGGAAACCCGATTTGGTTTTGGTAGCAGAAACAGATTTCTGGCCAGTTTTTTCTTTTTTATGTAATAAAAAGGAAATTCCTCTTTTACTCATTAATGGCCGGATTAGTGAAAAAATTGAATCCTTTTACTCAAAATTTCCGAATTTGGCAAACATTGTTTTTGGCGCTTTTTCAAGATTTCTTGTTCAGTCAGATGTTGATTCAGAAAGACTGGTAAAAATTGGTGCTAAACTTGAGCAAATTGAAGTTGTTGGGAATCTTAAGGCTGATTTATTGCCAGCTGGACAGATTAAAGATCTTTCAACTCTCAAGAGATGGAAATCGTCGAAGAAGCTTCTGGTATATGGCTCAGTTCATCCGTCAGAATTTAAAGAGTTGCTTCCTACAATAAAAAATTTAAATAAAAGGGGAATTTTACAGCTGATTGCTCCTAGAAATCTAAATTTTGTAGAAAGTTTTATTACTGAGATTACCAGTTTTCTAAAGATTGAAAAAAGGAAAGTTGCTCTTAAATCCAAATTGAATAATGATTCTGATCCAGAGATTGTAATATTGGATACAATGGGAGAGCTTTCGCAGATTTATGGTATTGCTGATCTTTCATTTGTAGGTGGAAGTCTTGATCCGGCAGTTGGCGGTCACAATCCTCTGGAGGTTTTGCAACAAAATTCACCTCTTATTATGGGGCCAAATGTTAGAAACTTTGCCGATATAATTGATCAATTGAAGAAATTATCGGGGATAAAAGTTGTTAAATCTCCTGTGGATTCAAATGAGTTTTGGAAAATTCTTGATTCTAATGAAGAAAAGGCGAATATGATTGCCGCTGGTTCAAAAGTTTTAAATGAAAATCGTGGGGGATTAGAGGTTACTATCCAGGCGATTGAAGATACTCTTAATAAAGGCTTGGAGAAATAAAATGACCTATGCATTGTATGTTTTATGGGGATTTATAATTGGAATTATTAGTGGATGCGTTGGTATTGGTGGAGGAGTTGTTATTGTGCCCTCGTTGGTAATGCTTTTTGGACTCGACCAATTAAAAGCCCAAGGGACTTCTATAGCCTTGATGATCCCTCCAATTGGCCTTTTAGCTGCTGCAAAATACTGGAAAAGTGGAAATATAGTTGTTCCTATAGCTATTTTTGGCGCACTGGGAGTGTTTATTGGCGGATATTTTGGTGCATCTATTGCTCACCATGTAGGGGGGCCAATGATGAAAAAAATTTTTGGTGTAGTTTTGATGGCAGTTGGAGCAAAAATGTTTTTCAGCTAGGCGACGTTGCTCAGGCTTTGTTTTTCTAAAATGTTCCAGGTTATTCCATTAAAATCGACAAAGGCTTTTCGCCCATTTTCAGTTTCTTCAATGATTATTTCATAACTTTCTAATCTTAACTGAAGAGCTTCAAGATCATTTACATAAAGCAAAATTTTGCTGTTATTCGCTCTAAATGGAGAATTTTTTCGATCAAACGATGCAATTACTGTAGAATCAACTTGAATTTCTGAGCTTTCGAGTCTTAGAAGATGCCCAGAGAGGTCATCTGAATCATATTCTTCGATGGTTTGAACTCGATCCATTTTTAAAACTTTTCGATAAAACTCTCTGCTTTTGAGTGGATTTTTTGCAATAACACCGATTGGGGTAATAAACTTCATTTTAGTCTCCAAAATAAATAGCTCAATAACTTATCGGCAGTTCAGGTTGGATTGAAGAGGCTTTTTGCAGATTGGACAGTAAGGTTTGCACATTTATTTTTGGGGTTAGCCTAATATTTCTTGCAACAAGGTTTTATGTAATCGTATAATCATTCCCTGAAGTGTTTTGAAAATGAGGCAACTTGCCTGATCAAAGCAAGGAAAGGAAGTAATATGAGAATAGCTATTGAAAATGTATCCGAAAGCGAACTTAAGCCCCTTTTTTCTGATCCAAATAAACTGGGATTTTGTAAAACTTTTACAGATTTAATGTTCACAATGGATTATAACGAGGAAGATGGATGGCATAATCCTCATATTAGAAAGTTTCAGCCATTTCAACTTGATCCTTCATCATTAGTTTTGCATTATGCCCAGGAAATTTTTGAGGGTTTAAAAGCTTTTCATTGTAAAGATGGAAAGGTTAGATTGTTTAGACCTGACATGAATGCCAAGAGGTTTAACCGTTCTGCAGACAGGCTTTGCATGCCACATTTTATGGAAAATGATTTCCTGGAAAGTGTTCATGCTCTGGTAAACCTTGAGAAGAGATGGGTTCCTAAGAGCAAAGGCGCGGCATTATATATTCGTCCTTTCATGATCGCTATTGATAATGCTCTTGGCGTTAGGGCTTCTTCCACATATACATATTGCGTAATTTTAAGTCCTGTTGGGCCATATTATCAGGAAGGTTTTAACCCAATAGCCTTATATGTGTCAGATGAATTTACAAGAGCAGCTAAAGGCGGTCTTGGAGAAGCAAAAACTGGTGCAAATTACGCAGCTAGTTTGCTTGCAGGAAGAATTGCCAGAAAGCAAGGTTGCGCACAGGTTCTGTGGCTGGACGGTGCTGAACATAGATATGTTGAAGAAGTTGGCGCGATGAATATTTGTTTTGTATTCAATGGCAACACTATAGTAACTCCAGAACTTAATGGAAGTATTTTACCAGGTGTTACTCGTGATAGCGTTTTAAAGCTTGCTCCAAAACTTGGCCTTAGAGCTGAGGAACGAAGAATCTCCATTGATGAAGTAATTGGTGGTTTAACTACTGGCTCAATTACAGAAATTTTTGGAACAGGCACCGCAGCAAGTATTTCACCTGTTGGAAGCCTTAAATATCGTGGTGAAGACTATACTATTAATGGAAGAAAAGTTGGACCTGTTAGTCAGCAGCTTTATGATACATTAAGAGGTATTCAATACGGAGAAATCGAAGACACTTTTGGCTGGACAGTAGCTATTGAAAGCCATGAGGAAAAAGTTCTCGCTATCTGATCTTTATTAAATGATTAATAACACACCATTAAACCACCCCGATGCAATGTTTATTGCCGGGGTGGCTTTTTCTACATCAGAAATTATTCTAGAAGTATATAACAATGACTTCTCCTATAGCTTAAAAAATGGTGAAGAACCGGTTACAGTGGCGGATCAGCGAGCTGATGATTTTATTGTTGGTAAGATAAAAAGTCAATTCCCAGGAGATAGCATTTTCAGTGAAGAGAACGGCCTGTATCAACCGGAAGATTGTAATAATAGAATTTGGTTTATAGATCCGATTGATGGAACAAAAGAATTTATTAAAAAGAATGGTGAATTCGCCATTCAGATTGGTTTGGCAATAAACGGAAAGCTGGATTTTGGTTTGGTTTATCAACCAATTGGCGAAAACCTTTATATTGGCGCAAAGGGTGAGGGCTGCCATTGGCATTCGCCTGAAAATGGTTGGCATCAGTTAAAGATCTTGCCAAAGAAGGAAAATTCCTTAATTGCAGCTATAAGTAGGTCAAATCCGAGTGAGCTGGCATCAACTGTTCATAGTAAGCTCAATGGTACCGGAGTTATTGTTCATGGTGGAGTTGGGCTTAAGCTTATGGCAATTGCCCGCAATAAGGCTCATTACTACATTAATGATTGGAACGCCACCAAGGCATGGGATATGGCGGCTCCGGAGTTACTTTTTGAGGAAGCTGGTGGAGTTTCATCTGATTTAACCGGCGAAAAGTTTTTGTATTTTGCACAGAATTACAAGCATACCAGAGGACTTTTATCTAGCTGTAATGCATCTTTACATGCGCAAATTCTTGAAATCTCAAAGTGCCGTTAAGAACAAAATAGAATTGTATGTTAAAAAGTTAAACTTGGGACTCAATTTCGTCTTTTCTAAATCCGATAAGTATAAAAATAGTATCGGTGGAGAAACAAATGATAGATCTCAAAAACTTTTTGGTAAATAATAATTCAGTTTTAAACCCGAATAATCCAGATATAAACATGGATAAAGTAATTTCCAATCGCAGGAAAATTCTTTCTCAGGCTAGAAGTGCTATAAGAGATCATCTTGAGCAGCAATTTGAAGAAGCTTTGAAAACTTTCTATTCAAGAGAAATTCCTGAAGACAGAAATAAAATTTATTAATTCTTTGAGTCGCCTTTTTATAAAAGACTTTTAAGTGTGCACCGTGCATAGGGCACGTAAAAACATTTAATTTAAACTTTATCCCTGTGTGTGGATTAATTATAGTTTTGTAAAGTCTTATTGGAAGCGGGTTTTGAAAAACAGCTTGATTTGCAATTTGAATATCTTGAACTATATAATGTGCCTTCATTGATAAAGAGAATTTTCGTGAGGTAAAAATGACAAATTCAGCAGCAGTTAGAGCAGAAGATTTATGTGAAAACACTACATTTAATCAAAGTGTGGTTAATGAAAAAGTTACATCATTTCAGAAACCAAAGCTTACGGTTGTGCCCCCAACCCCCAGCGAACCACCTACACAAGAAAAACTGGTTCAACTTTACTCAAAACAAAACAGAGAATGTTGGCTTTGTGAAGGAATTTCAAAAAAAATTGTTGCTGGAAAAGATATTTCAGATGATGACAACTGGCATTTCACATCCTGTGTGCTAAGTTGGGAACACCTTAATAGATAAGAATATAGTAAAAAAAGCAGCTTCCAAAAACTGGGAGCTGCTTTTTTTTTTGAAAAAATTGCAATAAGTATAATTAAATCTACCTTTCCGGACGATTACTCTAGGTAAGGACTTTTTTTACTTTAAAATTTAGGAGGGAATGCGGTTGAGACGCTGTTTATTATTGTCTGGACTTTTTGTTCTGGCAGCATCTTCAATGACGATGGGTGCAATATATTCCTATCGAGATGCGCAAGGTCGACTTTATTTAACTGATAGCCCTCCTAATAAAAACTATAAAATTGTAGTTACCACCAGAAAAGACCGAGAAGGGCCGGATTCTCCAAGTTCTTATGCTAAAGCAACAGCTTTTTCTGGATTAAAATCAGAAAAGTGTCTTCTGCACAGTGACGACGCCTATAGTGCTTACATAAATGAAGCTGCACAGATTCATGGAGTTGACCCATATCTGATAAAATCTGTTATAAAGGCTGAATCAGACTTTGATCCTGGTGCCAGATCATCTAAGGGTGCCCAGGGACTAATGCAACTTATTCCTTCTACCGCAAGGCTTGTTGGATGCAATAGAGCATATGATGCAAGAGAAAATATTCTTGGTGGAACCGCTTACCTGAAAATGATGCTAAAAAGGTTTGATTGGAAAACAGATTATGCATTAGCTGCATATAATGCAGGCCCAGGAAATGTGGACAAATACAAAGGTATTCCACCATTTAGGGAAACCAAAAACTATGTGAAGAAAGTAAAATTTTACTACAACAAGTATAGTGCTTCTGCAACAGGGAAGGGTAGAAGCACAAAAGTTGCCAGAGTTATTCCAGTTTTAAAAACTGATCTTTCGAAGCGGTTGCAGGAAGCATATGAAAAGTTTGAAGACGGTAATGTAGAAGGTGCAATGGATGCATACCGCAATGTATTAAACATATACCCAAGGAATGCTCAGGCTCTGTATAACTTAGCATGTTTGCTGGACATGGAAAGATATTATGAAGATGCAATTGATTCATATAAAGCTGCGTTAAAGCAGGATCCATATCTGGATAAAGCTGTGTATAACCTTGCAGTTATTTATGAAAGAATGGGAATGCACCAGGATGCAATTGCAGCCTGGAAAAAGTACGTAAAAACAACAAAGGACGAAGAAAAAATTGTGATGGCTGAAAAGTTTATTCACGAGTTAAAAGAATTTTCTTCGGTAAATTGATCATGAGCGGCAAAAAAAAGGACAATATAAGTGAAAGATCACTATTTGAGAAATTACTATATGTTGGAATAGGAACATTCTTTTTATGGCCTTTTATGCAGTTATGGTCAATTAAGGCTGTGCCACTTTTTGAATCAGATACTCATCAAAGAGCGGCCATCGCGCTTGAAAACATTATGGAAGAAGCTTTGGCAAAGCCCTTTAAGAAAATGGATGAAAAAAGTTCATTTGAGAAAATTGAAGGATGTGAAGACATCGGTCTTGTTGGAAAAGTTGAGGTGTTTCCGCACCCTGATTATGAACGTTTAACACTTTTGCGCGGTCAGGTAAGCTGGGGTGGATTTCCATTCAGTAAAACCCTGACTCTGGAATATCTAAAAACAAGAACTAGACCATGATTAAACCTGAAATAAAATTGAAAAGAAAATCTGGAGTAACTCTTTGGGAGATTGCTTTATTTACAGTATTTCTTGCTATAGCAGGGGGGGCTTCAGTTTTTTTCTTTTTCCTGAATTCGTCCGAGGTTCGGTATGCTCAGAAAAAATATGAATGGATTGTAAAAACAAATAAGCTTCTCGATTCTGTAGCTCTTGAAATTGCTAATAGCTTAAAATTGGAACATCCTTTTGCCGGCAGTTCAAGAGATTGCTTTTTTAAAAGCCCTATCAACGCAGGGGATCTTGGTCCATCAGTCCGAGATGAGGGATTTTCATTTACTGACAGAGGGCTAATTTATGTTGCCAGAGGTCCAGAAGGTGAAACAGAAACTCTGAAAAGACTGGGCGCGCTTTCTAATCCAATTATTCCAGGTTGCAAGGAAGGGGAATTTGTCCGAAATGGACCAGATTCAATTGAAATAAGTTTCAAAATCGATGAGCCACAGGAATCAGGAAAACTAAAAGCTTTCAAACGCACAATATTTTTGAGGAACCAATGAGCCAAAGAAACAAAGGAAAACAATCATTAATACCAGTCGTAATCATGACTGGATTTACTCTTTTACTTCTAGGTGCTCTTGCGTTCAGGGCAGATCAAGCTGACAAAGATCTTGGAATGATTCGCATCTCAGAGAGACAGGCCAGGCTTGCTGCTGAGGCTGGTGTTCAATTTGCTTTAGATAAAATTATTGATATAGTTAAACAGAGTGAAAGGCTTTCCGCGCCTTTAAACATATCGCCAGCAATTTTTGATTCAGAAATGGATATTGATGAGTGGAAAAGTTTTGGGTTAAAAACCAGTGCTTTTTTCAGAATTATAGGAGTTAGAAAGCTTTCAAATGTTGACGAAAAGGATACTAGCCTGATTGACGAAGGGCAAAGATATCAAATTCTCACAGAAGGGCGCTCTGGGCGTAATCGATATTCGGTAGCAGCAGTTATTCAACTATATGATTTGACTCATTTGTTTTCGGCTTTTAATAGTCTGAATGAATACTACTATGGCAAGCCTGTTCAGCCTTGGATTGAGGCTAGCGGTAGCCTGGAAAATTTTAAAAATGCAAACAAGGATTTATTCGACTCAGGAAAAATTGATTCAATGGGAGTTTGCAATGATCCGGGATTAATTTACCGTATCTTTGTTCCGGGAGGGAATGATCCTTTTAAACATGCGGCCGGGGCGCAAAGCTTTGGTCAGAATTTTTCCAGAAATTATTCCCGAAAAGGCGATTCGCCTGCCAAAGGGCCAGTTTATTGCACAACTCCAATGATTCTAGACTCACATAACTTTTGGGCTCCATTTCAAACTGCCAGCTATATATATAGAAGAAATGGAAGTAAGCCTAGAATTAGTATGGGAACCTCTGTTTTTGCGGTTAACTCAAGTTTAAGACTTCAACAATCAGCCGATAGCCTGGAAGGCGGAAATCCAACAAATGTCACAATTGACAGAGATAGCGCATATTACAAGTCTTTTATTCCCGAATGGAGACCTGATATTGATTTCTTGAGAGATCTTGCAAAGAAAAAAGGCGTTTATATTGACGAAAATGGGATTGGACACAGTGGCAACAGCTCTATCGAGATTGATTACCACCCAGAAACCGTTAAGCTTTTTTCCGATAGCTATAAAAGAAGCAACTCAGTGCAATATGAGCAGGATGAATTGGAAGCAAATTGTGTGACTTTATCATCTGATGCTAAGTTTGACGGATTTAATAATATTTCATCAAAAAATCTTCAAGGATCAAGAATCATTTTTTCTGAGCGCTCCATTTTTCTTCGTGGAGATATTGGAAATGATCTGATCATCGTAACTCCTGGCCACATCTTTTTGACAGGACCAACAAATGTGGACTCAAATCTGAACCTGTTTTTAATAGCAGAACAGGGTGTGGCAATTCATACTGGGGATTTTGAAAAAACACTTTCCCAGATGGGTAATGACAGCGCATTTGTTGAAGCCGCAAGACATTGGATTATAAATGCGGTCATTTATAAACCTGGAGCTGGTTTTTATACTTCAAAAGCGCTTAAACAGGATAAAAAAGTAATAAACTTTAGAAGAGCTTTTAATGGTAAGAGTTTGAAATTAACTCTTAACGGCTCTTGCATTGAAGGAAATCTTCAACGCTGGATGGATAACTCTGAAGAAAATGGCGTGAATCTTTTCTGGAAACCAGAAGCTGCGGATAGGCTATATTTGAGACCGATCAGTGCCAACGTTTTACGTTTAAGATCACAGCCTGATAAATAAATGGTTAAGAGGAACATATGACCCTGTTGGATAGATTTTCTGAGGTAAAAAAGAGAATAGCTGCAAAAGCAATTGCTTGTGGCCGTTCAGAAGATGAAATTCAGTTGATAGCAGTATCTAAGACTGTTGAAACTCAGATTATTCAAGAATTGGTTGGGGTGGGGCACTTTTCATTTGCAGAAAATAGAGCCCAGGTTCTGCGTGATAAAAATAGAATCTTATCTGATAGTGGCATTGAATGGCATTTTATCGGTCCGCTCCAATCCAATAAGATCAAATATGTTTTTCCCGTGGCGTCTTTAGTCCATTCAATTGATCGAATTGATCTTATTGAAGAGTTTGCTAAATGGGCTGAAAAAACTGGTCGCAAGTGCCCAATTCTTCTTGAGGTTCATATTTCTTCAGAAGAAACAAAACAGGGGTTTGGGGTCGATGAAGTTTTAGGTGTTATCGAAAAGTTCAGGAATTCTGAATTACTAGATATAAGAGGACTAATGGGAATGGCCCCTTTTGATTCTGACCAAAGCGTTGTAAGAGGGGCATTCAGAAAACTTAAGGATCTATTTGAAGAAAGCAAAAAGTTAGAGGGACTTGCTTATAAAGCAAGGGAGCTATCGATGGGAATGACAAATGACTTTGAGATTGCCATTGAAGAAGGCGCAACAATGTTGCGTATAGGTAGCGCAATATTTAGTGAGGAATGAGATGGCTGCATTATTGGGTTTTTTAAGAATTTTCCAAATGGTGATTTTCATTCGTATAATCTTGACCTGGATTATGCCAGGTCGTTTACCGAAAGGGCTGCGTCCAATTGCTGAGCCAATTGATAAGCTTTTAAAGAAGTTTCAGGTATTACTCCCTATGGGGCCTGGTTATATAGACCTGGGCCCAGCATTATGTTTGTTACTTCTGGAAGGAATTCAGAGGGTGTTGATTGCTGCAACCTATTCAGCCGGCGGGTATGGTTTTTAACTTTTCCATGGATTGAACATTTTTCCAAACGTTTTAAAAATTCACAGATTAATCATCTTTAAAAATTGCCACAAGCTCTTTGGCGCTTTTGCCAATAGCTTTTTTAAAGGCTTCTTCAGCTTCAAAATTTAGGGATAGATTTCTTAAAATTTCTTGCATTGTAGGCCATCCAAACTCTCTAACCAGGTTCCTGGTAAACTTATAGGAAAGAAAGTAAACTTTTGAGGCTTCTTCTACTGTTAATTTGCCGCTACGAAATGCTTGTTCAATTGCATTTATAGAAACAAATTCTTTTTCTTTTGAAAAAGCAGAATCTGATCTTTCAAATTCAGAAATGCTTGTAGCTTCAAACATCTGAGCCAACCCTTCATTTAACCAGATAGGGCACTTTCCATCAGTCATCAGATAAGTAAGGTGATGTGAATACTCGTGGAATGCGGCGTTTTTCAAAAACCTTGCATTTAAATTCCTGGTTGGCACAGGAATCCTGATTTTTCCATCGTATAGGCCTCCAGCCCAGTCTGGTAAATCGTGAACTCTTTTAAAATCTTCGGTTGGAAGAACAAGAATCTGGGCTCTCTGGGTTGGATAATAACCAATTCTATCGCCAACTGTTGTATAAGCTTCTTCAAAAATATTTAACAAATCTTCGGCCCATTCTTGAGAAAAGTTATCATCACAACTTAATGAGAAGTGAATGCTGGTGAAGTTTTTTAAATTCTCTTGAAGGGAAAGTTCTCTCTGAGTTTTTGCCAAAAGCTTATTGAAGCTCTTGTCGCTACTATTCGATTCTTTCGCCATTTTTAAATGGAAAATAGCTTCATCAATGTTACCGTTTAAATAGAGGATTTTTCCGAGTTGGAGATGTGCTTGAGGATTTTCTGGTGCGAAATCCAAAATTTTCTCCAGCATTGTTTGGGCTTCTAAATTATTCTCAACTCTTTTTAATGCCGCAGCTAACTTGAGAAGAGTTTCTGAATCATGAGGTCGAAGTGCTTCAATTTGTCTGCACTCTTTTTCAACTTCATCAACTTTCTTTAGAGTAACTAAAGTCGATAAAAGGTTAAATCTTATTGAGAGATCTTCTGGTTTTTGGTCTCTGGCAGCTTCGAAATGGCGCAGAGCTTTAAAATAGTTGTGAGAACGGACATTTAAAACACCAAGATTGTTATGGGCACAGGCAAGGTTTGAATAAGCTGTATTGTTAAAAGGATTTAGCCTGCAAGCTCTTTCAAAAGAATCAATTGCTTCCTCAAACTTTCCATCATTGGCTTTTCTCATTCCTTGACGATTTAAAATCCAGGAATCATCTTCTGGGAGTGCTTTTAAAACATTAGGAGAGCTGAAATATATGCTGCAACCAATTGCCAGGATGAAAAGTTTCTTTTTCATATTTTTATGTCAAAATTAGAGCCGCGAAGCCCATCGGACAGCTGTGGTGCTGGCTTTTTTTCCTCCTTTTTTTCTTTTTTGGATCCTTTAGGAGAATCTGGTGCTGGTTTTCCCTTTTTTTCAGAATCCTCGTCTTCTTTTCTTATTTTACCTTCTTCAGTTTCAGAAGCCTTTTGAATGGTTTCCGTTTTTGCTTGTTCAGCATCTTTGTTTTGAGCAACGTTTGCCGCTTGGCCAGATTCCTGAGCCTTCTGGGTTTCACGAATTCTACTTGCATCATTGTTAGCCATTAAATTGGTTTTGATGTCTATAGGTTTCATAAAAAATCACCCCCTACCTAAAGTATACATCGGCAAAATTTGGGTGAAAAGTGAGTTCTGAAGCACTAAAAAAATAAGAACACCGTTAGGCAAAACGGTCTTTTTTAACTCATTAATTAAGCAACCTTCTAAAAATGACTTACAGTTGTTACAAAGCTAAACAAGGAGTGCAAGGGTAAATTTTTTATCAGAAAATCAGCTCGAAAGCCTTTGCAAAAGACGATAAAAGTTCTTCTGCCATATTCCCATCAATGGTCAAAGGTGGTGTCAGGCGAATGATTCTTTTACGTACGTTGCCAACTCCAGTTACCAAACCATTTCTAAATGCGGTCTGGTGAAATTTAAGAGCAGAGATTTCATTAAAAAACTCAATTTCAATCATTAAGCCTAAGCCACGAATTCCCTTTATCTCGTCAGAATCCTTAACAAGTTCTGCTATTTTATTTTTGATAAAGTTGCCTAATTGTTCAGCTTTTCTTGGAAGTCCATGTTGATGAATTATTCCCAATGTGGCCACAGCAGCAGAACATGAAGCAAGAGAAACCTCTTCTCTTGATTTTTCAGTATCTGCAAAGTGCTCTGCCATCATCATTGCCCCTAGAGGATATCCATTGGCTGTGTTGGAACCAAGGCAGACTATATCTGGGTGAATATTAAGCAGCTGGAAACCAAAAATTCGACTTCCTGCCCTACCTAAGCCACATTGAAGCTCATTCGAAATTAAATCTACACCCTGAGATCGGCAAAAATTATCTAATTTCCCAAAGAAGGAATTGCATGGCTCAATGCTTCCTCCCACGCCAATTGACGGATCAATAATAATAGCGGCAGTTGTGCTGGCCGTTTCCATGAGAAAACTTTCAAGAGAACATAAGCAGGCTCCCTTGCAACTCTTTCCCAGAGTGCTGATTACCTTTTCATCCAAGCCTGGTATTTTATAAGACGGCCTGGGATTGATTAGGTTGTTGTTGGTACTAACTGAAAACATTGCTTCAAATCCATGATTGCCAGAAGCAGAGCTTACGATAAAAGCCTGATTACACATATCTTCAGATATTGCCAAAATCCGATCTTTGTTTCGGAATTTCCTGGATAGCTTACAAGCCTTCTGGATGGCCTGAGTGCCTGATTTGGCATAGATTAGATAATCCAAATAGCCAGGTTTCAAGGCTTCTAAAGCTTCCTCAAGTTTCCACTTGATATCATCTCTTGGGGAAGTGTGGGCTTTTCTAACTGATGGTTCGGCATGCCCAACCAAAACATTTCCGTTGGCAGCAAAAGCATCCAGAAATCTAGTCCCCTTATCATCAAAAAGGTAACAGCCTTCTGCGTGCTTGATAGAAAAATCTTTTACCCCAGGAAGTATTGACATGGGGCGCATTAAAAAGTCTTTCATTTTGCTCCTACTTTTACGTAACTCTACCTTAAAAATATTCCCAATTGGGAAGCAAAGCAACTAATATGTGTTTCATGTGAAACTTGATATTATGTAAACCTCGACCTTTTTTGATAATTGTCAGATGTGGAATGGTTGCTATAAAGCCTATAAATGGGACCCATATGAGCGTTAATAGATTCTTTGAAAATGAAACGGTGAAAATGGGGTACAAATTGTTTCCAAATTGGTTATAATTTAATAAACAAGATTGCGGGGACAAACATGAGAGGAAAAACTGTCCTATTTTTGATTGGTTTGTTATTTTTTTCTGTGTTTTATTTTCCAGAAGTCTTTTCCAATAGCTTTAATCGAGTTAAGGTGAAATATTGTGAACTTGATATTTCATGCCTCGAAAAGGATTCTCGGCTAATGATTCTTGAGGAGAGTATTAAAAGAAGCCTTACCGATTTTTATATTTTTTTTAGCGCAGATGGGAATGTGATTTTTGAAGAAAAAGCGGTTATCCCTTCCGGAAAAAATCATTTATATGGCCCATGGCAATTCGTTTCTGGAAAAAACAAGTCTCTTAGTAAAAAGCCATTACGTGGAAAGCTTGTGGTTTCATTAAATGGTTTTTCAGAAAAGGATGAACTTTTAGCAACATGGCAATTTTTCTCAAGAAGTGCCTCAGGAACCTTTAGACCTGAAACTATTCAGTTAAAAGATAAATTTGTTCCCAAATCCCCCAATACTAACTTGGGAAAGTTTGTAGCGCAGAATCTAGCGTTCGTTGCTATGTCATTTGATTAAATTTGTAGTTTTGTTTTAAGGAAAAGATACGGCTTCATTTTTTGAGAACCTTGTCGTAGAATCAGGTTAAGTCAATTTCTTAAGGCACAGCAAGTGAAGAATATTTTAATTACCGGTGGGGCGGGGTTTATTGGGAGCAATTTTATTCATTTTTTATTGAACAAAAATGAATCCATCAAGGTAATCAATCTAGATAAGCTAACTTACGCTAGCAATCCTGATAATCTTGGTGATTTGCCAGATGATAGGTATTCATTTGTTGAGGGAGATATCGCCGATTCTGATTTGGTTTACAAGCTGATGAAGGACTTTTCAATAAAGTATCTGATAAATTTTGCAGCAGAATCACATGTTGATAATTCAATTGAAAATCCTGAGATTTTTTTTAACACTAATGTGTATGGTGTGTTTAATTTGTTAAATTCGGCATACAGAAGCTGGATGGATGCTCCTGGAAAATTTAAAGAAGGATATGAGGATTGCAGATTTTACCAGATTTCAACGGATGAAGTTTTTGGTTCATTGCCCTTTGGGAAAAGTGCAGATGAAAAATTTCCATACAATCCATGCAACCCCTACAGTGCAAGTAAGGCTTCAGCCGATATGTTGGTAAATAGTTATTTTAATACATATGGCTTGCCAACGTTGATTTCAAGAAGCTCCAATAACTACGGAAAATATCAGCATTCAGAGAAATTTATTCCAAAAGTAATAAAGTCATTGCTTTCAGGCCAGAAAATACCCATTTATGGTGATGGAAATTATTACAGGGAATGGCTTTTTGTTGATGACCATTGCGAAGCAATCTATGAAATTCTATTTTGTGGGCGTGTTGGTGAATCTTATAATATTGGATCGAGTGTGGAGATTTCAAATGTTGCTTTGGTTGAAGCCGCGATTAATTTAATTAATAAGATGTTTCCCACATTAAATGTTCAAAAAATAAAAAGCATAGAGTTTGTTGAGGATCGTCCAGGTCATGATTGGAGATATTCTTTAAATTCCAGTAAGATTTTTGAGGAGCTTGGCTGGAAACCAGAAACACAATTTCTTGATGGATTAAAGAAAACAATTGAGTGGTTTTATGAAAAACAGAACAGGATCAACGCAAATGGAAAATAGTGAAAATTTAAAATGTTTTAAAGCATACGACGTAAGAGGCAGGCTTCCAGACGAATTGAACGAAAAGATCGCTTATAAAATAGGTAGAGCTTTTGCTACGGTAATGAAGCCTGCTCATGTTGTTGTAGGGTTTGATGTTAGAGACAGTAGTAAATCCTTAACAGATGCTTTGTCTAAAGGGCTTCTTGAATCTGGTGTCGATGTCTTTAACATCGGGCTTTGCGGAACTGAAGAAATTTATTTTGCAACTTTTTTTGGCAAGTATGATGGCGGAATCATGGTAACTGCAAGCCACAATCCTATTGATTATAATGGAATGAAGTTTGTTAAATCTGGCTCCAGGCCAATTAGTAGCGATGATGGATTAAATGAAATTAAAGAAGTTGCAGAAAGCGGAAAATTTGCAGCTTCAGAGAATACTGGAATTCTAAAAAACATTGATTTGAAGGATGATTATATTAAGCACCTTTTAGGATATGTAGAAGTTGACAGGTTAAAACCACTAAAAATAGTTGTTAACGCTGGCAATGGCTGTGCTGGACCAATCGTTGATCTCCTGGAAAAAAATCTTCCATTTGAATTTATTAGAGTTAATCACATTCCCGATGGGAGTTTCCCAAATGGAATTCCAAATCCATTGCTTCCTGAAAACCGTTCTTCAACTTCTGAAGCCGTTATTTCCAGCAAGGCAGATTTTGGGATTGCATGGGACGGAGATTTTGATCGATGCTTTCTTTTCGATGAAAATGGAGAGTTTATTGAAGGCTATTACATCGTTGGTTTGCTTGGAGTTGCCTTTTTGAAGAGATTTGCAGGCGCAAAAATTATTCACGACCCAAGGTTAACCTGGAACACCATTGAGCTTGTAGCTGAAAATGGCGGTCAGGCAGTTATGAGTAAAACTGGACACGCATTTATAAAAGACCGTATGCGCAAAGAAGATGCGGTTTACGGCGGGGAAATGAGTGCCCACCACTACTTTAAAGATTTTGCCTATTGTGATAGCGGAATGATTCCATGGTTATTGGTGTCAGCGCTGATATCCGAGGCTGGACAAAGTCTTGGTGAACTCGTAAAAGCACGCATGGAAGCCTTCCCAGCATCAGGAGAAATCAACAGAAAAGTTGAAAATCCCGGTGAACTAATAAGCAAAGTTAAGAAACTTTATTCTGAAAAAGCTATAAAGTTGGATGAGACAGATGGGTTAAGTCTTGAATTCGAGGATTGGCGGCTTAATTTGAGGATGTCCAATACCGAGCCTTTGCTGCGCTTAAACGTTGAAAGCAGAGGTAATCAAGAATTAATGAAAAGTAAAACCTCAGAAATATTGAAGCTTTTAGACTGAAAGTGATATTCTTTGATCGTAAATAATAATTGAGTTTGTTTTTTTTAGCTCTGAATCGGAGGAAAAAATGGCGAAAGTCGCTTTAATTACAGGAGTTACTGGTCAGGATGGGGCATATCTGGCTGAATTGCTTTTAAATAAAGGTTATGAGGTGCACGGAATAAAAAGAAGAGCATCCTCATTCAATACAGATAGAATTGATCATTTGTATCAAGACCCCCATGTAAAGGACCGTCGATTTTTTCTTCATTACGGCGATATGACGGATTCTACCAACCTGATTAGAATCATTCAGCAGGTTCAGCCTGATGAAATTTATAATCTTGCCGCACAAAGCCATGTTGCTGTCTCGTTTGAAACTCCTGAATATACAGCTAATTCTGATGCTCTTGGAACTTTAAGAATTCTGGAAGCTATAAGAATTTTAAAGCTCGAAAAGAAAACCAAATTCTATCAGGCTTCTACTTCTGAGCTTTATGGTCTGGTTCAGGAAACGCCACAGAAGGAATCAACTCCATTTTATCCCCGCTCACCCTATGCGTGCGCTAAACTTTACGCCTATTGGATAACAGTAAACTATCGTGAAGCATATGGAATTTACGGTTGCAATGGAATTTTATTTAATCATGAGTCACCGTTACGTGGTGAAACGTTTGTAACACGCAAGATAACCAGGGCTATGGCCCGCATCGCTCTTGGACTACAGAAATGCTTGTATCTTGGGAACATGAATTCTCTTAGAGACTGGGGCCATGCCAGAGACTACGTTGAAATGCAATGGATGATGCTTCAACAGGATCAGCCTGATGATTATGTTATCGCAACCGGGAGACAGCAGTCGGTCAGAGATTTTGTCAATGCTGCTGCAAAAGAGTTGGATATAGTAATTAAATGGACTGGCGAAGGCGTAGAGGAAAAGGGAATCGTGGATGTTGCTTCAGAGAAATTCCCAGCTCTTAAAGCAGGAGCTGTAATTGTTCAAGTTGATCCAAGATATTTCAGACCAACAGAAGTGGAAACTTTGTTGGGAGATCCAACCAAAGCTTATGAAAAGCTGGGTTGGAAACCAAAGATATCTTTGGAAGAGCTGGTTGCAGAAATGGTTAGATGTGATCTGGAGATTGCAAAAAAAGACGAGCTTTGTAGTGAGCACGGATTTTCAACTTATTCATATAACGAGTAAATTGGTTTTGGAGAGATAAAAATGATTATTCCAGTTATTTTATCGGGTGGTTCAGGGACAAGGTTGTGGCCTCTTTCAAGAGAGCTTCATCCTAAGCAATTTTTGCCGCTCTGTTCGGACAACACAATGATTCAGGATACGGTTGTTCGTTTGTCTGGAATCAAAGAAATGGCCAAGCCAATCGTTGTTTGCAATGAGAGTCATCGTTTTCTGGTGGCAGAACAGATGAGGCAGATAGAGGTTGATCTTTGCACCATCGTACTTGAACCTTTTGGGAGAAACACCGCTCCAGCAATTGCGGCGGCTGCATTTAGAGCCTTAGAAATTTCAAAGAATGCTATTTTGCTCGTTCTTCCTGCTGATCACGTAATTAAAGACGTGGCAACTTTTCAGGCATCTATTGAGGCTGGAAAGGCTAGTGCTGCAAAAGGAAAGCTGGTAACTTTTGGTATCATTCCAAATAATCCTGAAACAGGCTACGGTTACATTAAATCTTCAGGCAGGGCTAAAGCTGGCGAAATGAAGGAGCTCAAAGTTGAGGCTTTCGTTGAAAAACCAGACTTTGCGACTGCCGAAAAATACGTTAAAGATGGCAAATACTATTGGAACAGCGGAATGTTTATGTTCTCTGCTGCAAAGTATCTAAAGGAACTTAAAAAGTATCAGCCCGAAGTTTTGAAGTGTAGTGAGCAATCCTACAAGTCCAGCTCTGCTGATGAGGACTTTTTGAGACTTGGGAAAGAGGCTTTTGAAAAGTGTCCGTCTATTTCTATTGATTACGCAGTAATGGAGAAAACCTCCTCAGCGGTTGTTTTTCCTGTTGATATTGGTTGGAATGACGTTGGTTCCTGGTCAGCTTTGTCAGATGTAAATGCCCATGACGATCATGGTAATGTGGTAACAGGAGACGTTCTTTTAAAGGATGTTGAAAACTGTCTTGTTAGGGCTAACTCTCGCCTTGTAACGGCAGTTGGCGTTTCTGATCATGTTATTGTTGAAACTGCAGATTCGGTTCTTGTGGTCTCAAAAGATAGAGTTCAAGACGTTAAGAGCATTGTTGATAAACTGAAAAAAAGCGATCGATACGAAGCAATTCATCATCGGAGAGTCAGTCGCCCATGGGGTTTTTTCCAGACTATTGATATCTCCGAAAGGTTCCACGCCAAAAGGATTACCGTAAAGCCTGGTGCGAGGTTATCTTTGCAAATGCATTTTCATCGCGCAGAGCATTGGATTGTAGTTAGCGGTACAGCAAAAATAACAAAGGGTGAAGAAACATTTGTGATGACTGAAAATCAGTCTACTTATATTCCATTAGGTACAAAGCACCGGCTTGAAAATCCTGGAAAAATCCCTCTGGAAATTATTGAGGTTCAGTCTGGCAGCTATTTGCGGGAAGATGATATTGTCCGATTTGATGATCAGTACGGAAGAGAATAAAAGAGCGTTTAAAAAAAAGTCTCCTCATCAAGTGTTAGTTGAATGAGGAGATTTTTTTTGTTTGCTAGTTTTTGGGTTGTTAAAGGCGCCAATAGCTGATTTCATTTTTTTTCGCCTCTTCTATACTGAATATTCCTTTTAAATCTATGAGTAAGGGTCTTTGTTCTGGTTTACAAAGTTCTGCAATCTTTAATAAGGAAATTTCTTTGAATTCATCATGAGGAACAGCTACTACTACTCCATCAACTTTTGGAGCTTTATCAAGAGAGGGTAGAATTTCAAGCTGATACTCTTCTTTTACTTCTTTTGCATCAGTATATGGATCAAAAAAAAACGTTTCAACCTGGTAGTCAGTTAGCTCATGTATGATATCTACAACTTTTGTATTTCTTATGTCTGCAACATTTTCTTTAAAGGTCAAACCAAGAATTAAAATTTTTGCTCCTTTTACTGCTTTTCCTGCTTTGATAAGCTTTTTGACAGTATTTTCGGCGACAAATTTTCCCATGCTGTCGTTAATTCTTCTCCCTGAAAGTATTACTTCCGGGTGATATCCGACTTCTTCTGCTTTATATGTTAAGTAATAAGGGGCAACTCCAATGCAGTGGCCACCAACCAGGCCTGGATAGAATTTGAGAAAATTCCATTTTGTTCCTGCTGCTTTTAAAACTTCTAAAGTATCAATGTTAAGTTTATGAAAAATGATAGATAACTCATTCATTAAGGCAATGTTTACGTCTCTTTGAGTGTTTTCAATTACTTTGGCAGCTTCTGCTACTTTTATGCTTGGAGCTCTATAAACGCCTGCTTCAATTATTGATTCATAAATTTTTGCAATTATATCGAGTGACTCTGAGTCACAGCCTGAAACTACTTTTACTATGTTTTGTAATCTATGGGTTGTGTCTCCAGGATTAATTCTTTCTGGACTATAGCCAACGCGGAAGTCTTTTAAAAAGGTTAGATTAGAATTTTTTTCTAGAATTGGGACACACTTTTCTTCTGTTATTCCTGGGTAAACTGTGGACTCAAAAACTACAATTGAATTTTTTGATAAATTTTTACCAACCATCGCAGAGGAAAGCTCTAATGGAGCTAGATCAGGGCGCTTATTTCTATCTACTGGGGTTGGTACAGCGACAATTATAAACTTGCATTCCTTTAGTCGGGATGGTTCGTTGGTAAAATCAATTACTACGTCATTTAATCCATTTTTAGGTATTTCACCTGTCGGATCGATACCTTTTTTCGAGTCTCTACTTTTAAAGGGCAAATGTCGAAACCTAGAACGTTGAAATATTTTGCAAAAGCGTGTGCTAGAGGGAGCCCAACATAGCCAAGTCCAACCACAGCGATTTTCTCTTTTTTAATTAGTAAATCTTTAAGAAGTCTGTTCATGGATGGCTCCTGAAATTAATGTTTGAGTCTAGTTATATATTAAGATCGGTTTTTTAAGCAAATTACAGATTCTATCAGTTTTTTTCTCTAAAGTGTTTTTTTAGTTTTTCGCTGAAGCAATCATAAGATATTATCCACTCTGTTGATGTATTTCTTATTAAATCAGATGAAGGAAGTGGCAGCCGTTTTCCTGAATCGAAAATATTCTCCAGAATTTCTTGTTTGCTGCTGCCGTTGATTAAAAAAATCCTCTTCTGAGCCTGAAGAATTTTTTCAAAGCTTATAGTAAAACGTTGTTCTGGTTGGGTTTTAGGCTGGCAGAATCCGAATCCTGTTTTTTTACCAATTGTTTTCCACTCGGTTTCTGGAAACAGGGAAGCTATGTGCCCATCATTACCCAGGCCAAGAATCAAAGTCGAAAAAGGATTTGGTGGAGAAATATTTCCGGGAAGAGTTGCCAAAAGTTCGACCATTTTACTTTCTAATTCTGTAAGGCTATCTTTTAAATCAACAGGTACGGGCAAAAAGTTCTTAGGAGTTGATTTAAATTCCTTAAAAAGTGTTTCAAAAATATTTTTCTGGTTACTTCTGTGATCCCTTTTTTCAACAAGTCTCTCGTCAACTTGAGTCCAAAATATTCTATCTTCTATTTTCTCTTTAGCAATAAGAGCTGATAAACTTTCGTATACTGGAAATGGGGTGCTTCCCCCAGATAAGCCAACTAATATTTGACTATTTTTTGATAATTGCTTTTTAAAGATCTCTAATATTTGTTTGGCAGCGACAATCGAATAGCTCTCATCTTTAGCCACCACAGTCAACTCTGAGTCAAATTTGTTATGTACAAAGGTTTTAAACATTTTTAATCCTTTTGTGTATTAAATGGAATTAGAAACTCTTAATTTTGCTTTGCTATTATGCCTTTTTACTAGATAAGGAAAAATATAATAAGTGAATAATAAAGAAAATTTTGCAGAAATGCCAACTATGTGAGAATATATTACCTAAAACTTTTACAATTAAGGTTTGGTGTGATTCTAGCTGAAATCCTTTTTTCTAGGGCAAATGGAGGAACTGATGATAATTAATGTTAATGAGATAAAGACTTCTTGTTGGGTTGGTGAGGTTACTTTCGCCAAAGGCGCTTTCAAAAAGCTTCCTGAATTTTTAGATGCTAAAAGGGTTGATGGCTCTGGGATTGCTGTCTTTTTTGTCGATCATTATTTCAAAAACAATAAAATTCTTGATTTGCCACTAAATAAAGAAGATGAAATTTACTATGTCAATAGTGATATTGAGCCCAAAAGTGATCAAATAGATGATCTTGTAAACGACTTACGTTCAAAGAACAAGGGGAAACCGTCGGTAATAGTAGGAATTGGCGGTGGCTGTACCTTGGATACTTCCAAAGCTGTCGCTAACATGCTTACTAATGAAGGAAAGGCTGAAGATTATCAGGGCTGGGATCTTGTTAAAAACAGAGCTATTTACAAAATTGGCGTTCCGACAATATCTGGAACTGGTGCTGAAGCCAGCAGAACATGCGTTTTGTTAAACAAGAAAAAGAATTTAAAACTTGGAATGAACAGCAAGTATACTTTGTTTGATCAGCTCATACTTGACCCAAATCTTACTGCTACTGTTGAAAGAAATCAGTATTTCTATACAGGTATGGATACTTATATTCATTGTATTGAATCTTTGGCTGGAAGTTACCGAAATTTTTTTGCTGATACCTATTCACGAGTCGCAATTGACCTAAGCCGCGATGTTTTCTTAAGTGATGATATGATGAGCGATGAAAATCGGGAAAAGCTAATGCTTGCTTCTTTCCTGGGGGGATGCGCGATAGCCAATAGCTATGTTGGTTTGGTACACCCATTCTCTGCTGGCTTAAGTGTTGTTTTTGATACTCACCATTGTATTGGGAACTGCATTTCTTTAGACGCAATGGAAGATATTTATCCAGAAGAACATAAAGAATTTAGAAAGATGATGGAATTGCAAAAAGTAGAATTGCCAAAAGGGCTTTGCGCCAAGTCAGATGAGGCTGAATTAAAAAGACTTATGGCTTCAACTTTAATTCATGAAGTTCCTTTGTTTAACGCTCTGGGAGAAGACTTTAAAACCATTTTAAACGAAGAAAAAGTATTCTCTATTTTTAAAAAGATGTAAGAGAGGTTAGGAATGGACGTTAAAATAAATTTCAGTAATAAAGCACATAATTTCACAGACGAAGAGATTCAGACTGTTATAGAGGCAATGAAAACAGCCGATCCTTTGACTCAAGGCCGATATCGTGATGAATTTGAGAAAAAACTTGCAGGTTATCTAAAGGTTGATTCTGAGAAGGTTTTTTCTGTTTCTACTGCGACTTCAGCTTTGGAATTAACTGCTCAACTCTGTCAGTTTAAGGATGGGGATGAGGTTGTTATTCCATCTCATACATTTACATCTTCTGCATACCCTTTTTTAAAGAAGGGCGCTAAACTTGTATGGGCAGATATAGAGCTTAATACAAGGGCCGTAAGTGTTGATACTATTAAAAAGTGTCTGACAGACAAGACAAAGGCTGTGGTGGTTGTACATCTCTATGGCTATTTAATAGATATGGAACCAATTGTTGAGCTGTGCAAAGAAAGAAATATTTTCTTGATTGAAGATTCTGCTCAAGCATTTGGGACGCATATTAATGGCAAAATGGCAGGTACTTTTGGTGATTTTGGAATTTTCTCTTTCCATTCACATAAGAATATTACTACCCTGGGCGAAGGTGGGGCAATTTATCTGAAAGATCCCAAAATGGCTGCAATTCTGCCCATGCTTAGACACAATGGCCATTGCGGCTTTGACTATGAGCGCGAACACTATTGGATTCCAGCAATGGGAAATGTTGATTTTCCTGAGTTAAACGGAGAAATATTTTACCCAAATAACTATTGCCTGGGCGAAATAGAATGTGCTATTGGCACAAAACTTCTTGATAGAATTGATAAGATTAATTCGGAAAAACGCGCCAGAGCTATCAAGTTTATTGATGCTTTGTCGGATTTTTCTGAGCTGGAATTCCACAGAGTTGATTCTGTTAGGCACAATTACCATCTTCTAGTTTGCAGGGTTACTAATGGTAAAAGAGATGAAATTCTTAAAAAGCTGGCCTATGAAAAAGGGATTAAATGTGTTGTTCAATATTTTCCACTGAATCGATATGATTTGTATAAAAAAGTGGGTTTAGGAGAAGCTGATTGCCCTAATACCGATGAATTCTTTGATAATATGATTTCATTCCCATTTCATCATTGGCTATCAGATGAAGATTTTGATTATATGCTCAACTCAACAAAAGAGGTTTTGAAGGAACTTAGGTAGGATGAAAAATCTTCTAGTTGTTATTCCAGCAATTAAAAAGAATGCAGTAATTCCCGATCAGCTTGTGAAAAAACTGAACGGGATTACTTTAATTCAAAGAGCTATTAATACAGCAAAAGATTTGACCGAAAAAGAAAATATTCTCGTTGTAACTGATTCTGAAGAAATTTCTTTGATTTGTGAAAGAAATGAAGTTGGCTTTTATCTTGATTCAAAATTGAGGTTGAATCCGAATGAGATTATTAAAGAGCTTTTTGAAATAATTAAAAATAACATTCAAGAAAACATTCTGCTTTATCGTGCCAACACCCCGTTAGTTGACTCTGAAACTCTTAGGGATGCATATTCTGAGTTCTTGAACAACCCCTCTAGTGTTCTAACTTCTGTCAAGCAAGGAAAAAGGAAGCTTCTAGCCAAAGATTGTGGTCGACTAAAGCGAATCTTTTCTGCAGGAGAAGAATACTTTGAAGAATTAAAAGCTTTTCACATTTTCTCTAGAGATACTGTTTCCAAATCAAACTATGACTTTCTCCCATTTGTTATTGGTGATGAACAATCAATTGAGATTGCCAGTTATCAAAACTGGTGGGTGTGTGAGAAAATTTTGCAGAGAAAAAGAATTGTTTTCAATGTAATTGGTAGCGTTGAAATTGGAATGGGTCACATCTATCATTCATTATCACTTGCTCACGAAATAACTGATCACGAAGTAATTTTTGTTTGCGATGAAAAGTATAAAATAGTTGTAGATAAGATTGCCGCTACTGATTATCGGGTTATTGCAACAGACGATACAACCAAGACCATTTTGTCACTAAAACCAGAAATGGTGATCAATGATATTTTAAATACAGGTGAGGAATTTATCCGGGCATTGAAGGCAAGGGGAATAAAGGTTGTAAATTTTGAAGATCTTGGGTCTGGTTCCAAATTTGCTGATCTGGTTTTTAATGAGTTATATGATAACCCTCAATGTGAAGGTCTTAATTATTGCTGGGGATACAAGTATCTTGCCTTGCGAGATGAATTTTACGAAGCCGTTCCCAACCAATTTGTAGATGAAGTTCGAGCAGTAATGATTTCTTTTGGCGGAACGGACCAAAACAACCTTACTTTACGTTCTTTAAAGGCAGTTATCGAAACAGTCAAAAAAAATAGAATAAAAGTTTTTATTGTGTGTGGTGGAGCTTTTGGCTTTAGGAAAGAACTGGAGTCTTATTTAATGCAATTGAATTACGATAATATTGAGTTAATTTTTGCTAGTGACGTCATGTCAAAGGTAATGGAAAAAACTAATATTGCTATTTCTTCGAATGGAAGAACGGTCTATGAGTTGGCTGACATGAATATTCCCGCTATTATAATTTCTCACCATGAAAGGGAGGCAACTCATACATTTGCTTCGCTTGAGAAGGGTTTTGTTAATCTCGGGGTTTATGATGAGAAGACTTCTATGGATATTTTAAGAGAGAAGTTTGAAAAACTGGTAAATGACAGAGACTACAGAAAGTTGCTGTTTTTGAATATTAGAAAATACAACTTCAGAGAGAACAAACAGAAAGTTGTTCGAAAAATTTTGGAGTTATTATGAAAATAATTGTGGAAGTAGCAAATACTCATGAGGGAGACATTGGGTATTTGTATAAACATATTGAGAGCTTGAACGAAGTTGGTGTAGATGCGATCAAATTCCAATACCTTATTCCGGAAGAATTTGGTGATGCTGGTAGTGAAAACTTTGTTGAGTTCACACGACTCAGAATACCACATGAAGATTTTGAAAACTTAGTTGGGAAATACAGTAACATTGCATTTTATTTTGATGTCTTTGGAAATGAATCATTGACCAGAGTGATTGAGATTGCAAAAGTAAATTCAAACTTAAAGGGAATTAAGCTTCATGCCACCAGCTCAATGAACTTTGATTTGATATTAAAAAGTTCAAATGAAGTTGATGAGCTTTTTGTTTCAATTAGTGGTTTAACAGCTGTTGAAATTAGTGAACTGGTAAAATTTGCAACTAATAATGACATAAAAAACAAAATGATTTTAACTTATGGCGTCCAGAACTCTCCAACCTTAATTGAGGAAATAAAAATAAATAAACTTGTGGAGTTAAAAAAGATTTTTGGAATGAAGATTTGTCTAAGCGAACATCTTGATGGCGCAATAAACATGGCAAAAACTATTGTATCCTTAGCAAATATTCTTGGATTTGATTATATTGAGAAACACTCAACTTTGGATCGTGACCGGAAGTTAGATGACGATACCTCTGCATTAAATGTTGCGGAAATTGCAGAGGTTATCAAAGAGCAATCCTGTGTAAAAAGCCTTATTTCTGATAATGTTCTTACTTTGTCCCCAAAAGAACTTGAATATAGAAACAAGGTGAAATTAGCTATTTACGCAAATAAGGACATAGCTGCCGGGGAAAAATTTATTCTAAACGATTCCAGTCTATTGCTTAAGAGACAGGAGCATGCTGAAGGCAGTAACATTAACTACCTTAATCTCTATGACATTATTGGCAGAGCCGCTTCGCAAAAAATAAAAAATGGCTCTCTAATTACTTCTGAAATGGTTGAACAGAAGGTATTGTGGGTGGTTCTTATTAGAAGCGCATCTTCAAGGCTTCCAAATAAAGCTTACGCAAAAATTGGCGAGTATCTTTGTGTAGATTTTTTGATTAAGAGATTAAAAACGTCAAAGAGAAATGAGCAAATGGTTATTTGCACTACTGATTTATCAGAAGATGATGTAATAGAGAAAATTGCCCGGGAGAATTCAGTTGATTGCGTTAGGGGTAGCGAAAATATTTCAGAGAGATTAGAAAAGGTTTTTGCGTCTTATGAGTGTGATGTATTTGTAAGATTAACTGGTGATAACGTTTTTGTTGATACTGATCACATAGACCAGGTTCTTCTAGAATTTGTAAATGGCAAATATGATTATTACAGACATGAGAATGTTATTGATGGTTGTGATTTTGAAGTCGTAAATAAAAGGGCTTACGATTCACTTGGCTGCTACTTTGGCAACTTCTTTGAAAACAGTGAATATATGACTCTATTTCTAAAAAATAGTTATTTCAGGGAAATGAACTCAAAAGCATATGACATCAATTTTGATTTCGCTGCATATAGATTTACCCTCGATTACATTGAAGACTTAAATAATATTAGATTGATTTTTGATGCATTTAAAAGAATTGATTTCTCCTACCAGGAACTGTGTGAATTGATTGCCTCAGGGAAATCTGGGTTTATACCGTTTCAACCACCGAATAAAGCTCTTGGTGTCCAAGTGTCTAAAAAAACGTTGTTCTAGGCAAGCATTTGCCAGGTAGAAATGAAGTTGGAAAAAAATATGAGTAAAGATAAAAAAATAGTTGCAGTGATTCAGGCCAGGGTTGGTTCAACAAGGTTGCCAAATAAGGCTATGCTACACTTACACGGCTATCCGATTATAGATTGGGTAGCAAATAGAGTTAAGTGGTCTCAGAAGTTGGATGACATCGTTTTTGCTATTCCTGACACTGAGAAGGATTTGATCATTCAGTCTTATCTGGAGAAGTCAGGAATAAAAGTTTTTGCTGGAAGCGAGTCAGACGTTCTAGGCAGAACTGTTGCGGCCAGTCGAAGTCTTGGTGCAACACATATTGTACGAATCTGCGCTGACAACCCCTTCATTGATGGTAAAGAAATTGATAACCTTATAGACTTTTATTTTGAACAATCCTTGGACTATGCTTATAATCACATTCCGAGGAATAATAAATACCCAGATGGGTTGGGTGCAGAGATTGTGTCACTCCAAATTTTGGAAAAAATTGATTCCGTGGCAACTTCAAGCTCTCAGCGTGAGCACACTTTTAATTATATCTGGGAGAACCTGGAGCAATTCAAAATTGGCACTTTTGATCCTCTTGATTCAAGGCTTTGGCACCCAGAAATAAGAGTTGATATGGACAACTACTCAGATTATTTGAAATATCTTAATTTAAACGTTTCAATTGATGTTTCGGCATTAGAGCTAATTAAACTATTAACCGCTGGAGAAGAAAAATGAAGATTCTTGATTTGTTCCAAAATCCTTCTAAAAAAGCTGTAGGAAGACTTTCTCGCCCATATATTATTGCAGAGGCTGGAGTAAATCATGAAGGAAGTATGGATCTTGCCAGGCGCTTAATTGATGAAGCAGCTGAGGGTGGAGCCAATGCTATAAAGTTTCAGACTTACAAAGCTAGTACAATCGCTTCGAAAGATTCTCCCTATTATTGGGATATCACTAAAGAACCCACCAAAAGCCAATTCGAACTGTTTCAAAAATACGATAAGTTCTGGAAAAGTGAATTTGAAGAACTAAAAAAGTATTGCGATAAAGTCGGAATTGAATTTATGAGCACACCTTTTGATGTGGAATCAGCAATTTTCCTAAATGACATGATGGATGTTTTTAAGATCTCCTCATCTGACATAACAAACAAACCATTTATAGAATTCATGTGTGATTTTAATAAACCAATAATTCTTTCTACGGGAGCTTCTTACATGTGGGAAGTTCAGGAAGCTGTAGAGTGGATTGAAAATAAAGGGAACTCTCTTGCTTTGCTTCATTGCGTTTTAAATTACCCAACGCCAGACGAAAATGCAAATCTTGGGATGATCTCAACGCTGCGAAACGCTTTTCCTGAAAATATCATTGGTTATTCTGATCATACTTTACCCGGAGATATGCACGTATTAGAAGTGGCAACAACCTTGGGAGCCCAAATTCTTGAAAAGCATTTTTCTCATGATAAGTCTCTGCCAGGCAATGATCATTATCATGCTATGGACAAGGAAGATTTGAAAAAATTTCATATCAGGCTTGATTATTTGGAAAAAGTATTTGGAACTTCAAAATTTGGAGCGCTTCCTGATGAAGAGAAAGCAAGAAAAAATGCCAGAAGGAGCTTGGTAGCAGCAAGGGATATTCCACAGGGAAAGACTATAGATTTTGCCGATCTAACTTTTAAACGACCTGCATCTGGCATTAGTCCAAGATGTATAGATGAAGTAATTGGAAAAGTTGCTGAAAAAAATATTGGTGAAGATGAAGTGATGAAATGGAATTTTCTTAGCTAATTGATTATGACTAAGATTCTATTTGTAGATATAAAGGGAAGGGCTGATGAAGAAGTTGTTCTAGAAAAAATAGCTGAGATTTCTCCAGATGAAATTGTTTCTCTATCTCCTTTTGCTGTTTATCTATTGGAACGAAACAATTTGAAATTCAGTAGTCTTCACGACTTTCTTTCTGTTCAGGAATTCAGGGACAAAATACTGGTTTTATACTCTCAAATGAGAGAGCTGATAGAGAGTATTTTCTCGGAAGCAAATCTTGGTTTTGGTTTGATGTTTGATTTGTGCCGCGTAGTAAATTACTTTTTTGCTATGAATCAAATCGAGATCATCGCGGGGAAAAAAGAGGCAATATATTTGACGGATATTTGCGTCAAAAAAGAGTTGTCTGACCATTCTGACATTCAAAAGTTGCTTTCGAATCAGATTCTTGTCATTCCGAAGGGATTTAAGTTAATTCAGCTTGAGCCACCGACTATTTTTTGGCAGGAGCTTCAAAAGCTTTTCTTTAAGTTGAAAACAATTAGCTCTTTTGGGCATCTTAAAAAGATTGTTGCAAGACGAACGCAGAATTTTCAGAATATTGATGCTTTGCTGAAGTATGATTGGTCCGAATTGGTTAAGCTTTTGCAAGATATTGATCAAAAAGTCTCTTCAAAGTCAATGAAACCTGAAAAGTTAGTACTTTTCAAAAATGGTTGGAATCAAAAGCTTGAAGAGTTCTCCAAGAATGTTTGGCCTCACAATTATGAAATTGTGACTCTCGCATTGAAGGCTGAATTCGTAAATTATGAAAAAGTGTTTTCAAGTTTTGATTCCTTATCATCTGCTGCGAACTTTTTTGTGTTTGCAGATAATGGAAATACTTTTTTGAAGGCTCAAATGTGTAAGCACTTAGGGGTTGAAAGCTTTTTCTTTCAGCATGGCAGCTATCTCTACAGAAATGTTTTTATTGAATTTTCTGAAGTAATTCCAGCTACCTTTAATTTTGTTATAAACGATTTTACTCATAATTATTTTGAGAGCATGGGGGCAAAAGATATTGTTACAGTTGGTTCTAAGGCTCATTGTTACGAGATAGTCGAAAAGCCTAAGGAATATGATTTTGTTTATATAACTCAAGGACATGATTATTATGGGAAGTCTTTATATGTAGATTTTCCAGATTCAACCCATTCTTTTGATGGATATGAGCTTTATAAGCGACATGAAGCTCTGGTAAAACTATTTGGACAAAAGCATCCTGATAAAAAAATCTGCATTAGAATGCACCCTGTTGTAAAAGGTGACGGCTATTATGTTCCAATGGATGAGCTGGCTGAAAAGTTTCCCAATGTAAAAATTGATTTTAGTACACCTATAAAAACTCTTGTTGAAACATCTAAGAGTATTATTAGCGACTATTTTACAACTGAGTTTTTGAATTTCAATATACATTTCGCCCGAGATATTATTTTGTTCAGTGGATCGCCTACACCTATTCCTAATGATTTAAGAGAAGATATTGGAAAAATGTTTCTTTGCTGTGATAATCTTTCGGAGCTAGCTTCTATTCTTGATGATTTTGAAAAAATTGTTGCTGAAAGAGTCAAGGAGCAAAAAATCATTGAGTTTTATTCTTCTAAAAAGCTTGATACAGAGAGTCTTGTAAGGCGATCAGTTTCCGAAAAACTAAAGATTGGTTTAAATTCGTGACCCAGGAAGCTTCACTAAAGAAACGCTATTTACTTAAGCTAATTGCAAACATAATAAATGGATTGGTTAACATTGTAATTGTCGCAGTTGTTCCCTCAGCGTTGGGCTCTATTAGTTATGGAGTTTTTACATATTTACAGCGATTTTTTACTCAGTTTGCCGGTTTTATGGATGCTGGGACTTCTATTGCCTTTTTTACCAAGTTGTCAGCTCAACCTTCTCGAAAGGAATTACTGAGTTTTTATAGCTTGTATTCTATTGGTGTTCTCCTATTCATGGGGATATCAATTTATTTGATAAACTTTTTTGGTTTTGAAGAGACCATTTTACCTGGAATTCCTCATGAATTTGTTTATCATGGCTTATTTTTTGGATTTCTATTTTGGTTAAGTCAAAATTTTATCAGAGTTTCTGATGCTTATGCCTTAACGGTCTCAATTGAAATTGCCAAAATTGTCCAAAAATTGTCAGCTCTCGCTCTCTTAGGGGTAATAATAAAGTTTGTTGGTCTTGATCTAAAGAGCTATTACTATTTTCAATATTTAACACTTCTTATTTTCTTTATCTTAGCTCTGGCTGTTTTCGCCAAGAAGAAAATTTGCAGTATTGGAGAGCTTTTCAAAAGATTTAGTTTCCTGAAAATTTCAAAAGAGTTTTTTTCGTATGTTTCACCACTATTTGTCTATAATCTTGTAAGCCTCGTGGCTTGTACAATTGACCTGTGGGTTTTACAGAAGGTTAATGGATCTAGCGAAACTGGCTTTTATGGGCTTGCATTTCAGATTGCTGCGATGTGCTTTTTGTTTACAAGCGCAATGACTCCAGTTATTACAAGAGAGTTTTCAAAGCATTTCGAGGAAAACAGAATAGATGAAATACAGCGGTTGTACTACCGATATATTCCAATGCTATATGCAATTGCAGCATATTTTGGAGTATTTATTTCTATTCAAGCAAAAAATCTGATTTTCATTTTTGCTGATGCCAACTTTCTTCCTGCCTTTTATCCACTAATAATTATGGGATTTTATCCGATTCACCAGACCTACGGCCAGCTGAGTGGGGCAATTTTCTATTCTACTGGAAAAACAAGAAAATATAGAGATATTGGCGTGATAACTATGCTAATTGGATTGTTACTTACCTATATATTTATGGTGCATTTTAAGCTTGGGGCTTCTGGATTGGCTTTAAAAATGGTTTTAACCCAACTGTTGTCTGTAAATATAATGCTTTACTATAATTGCAGGGATTTAGATTTGAAGCACCGGTTTTTTTTAAAACATCAGGTTGGAGCTGTGATTTTCTTCTTGTTAATGGGAATTCTTTCGGCCAGAGATTTTCATCTATCTCCAACGCTAAATTTTATTGCCTCTGGAATGCTATATTCATTCCTTGTAATGGTTATAGCAGGACGTTTTTTTCCATCTGTTTTTTCTTTGAGTAAAGATGAAATTGTGATATACACGCAAAAAATATTCGCTTTCCTAAAGAAAAGATTTAGAATTAACGAGTAACAAATTGATTTGGTTGGAGGACTAAGTGTCGCTAAAGAAAAAATTGCAGAATAATCAGTTAACAATAGGTTCATGGGTTACAATTGGCCATGTAAATGTTGTTGAAATTCTTGCTACGGCTGGTTTTGAATGGCTAGTGGTAGATATGGAGCATACATCAATTGATTTAACAACCGCACAAATTCTTATTTCAACAATTCAGGCAAATGGTATGTCTGCTTTGGTTAGGGTTAGCAAGAATGAAGAGGTTATTATTAAGCGCGTTCTAGATATGGGGGCAGATGGAGTTATTGTTCCCATGGTGAATTCAGGGGAAGATGCTCAAAGAGCTGTTGAATTTGTAAAGTATCCACCCATTGGAAAGCGTGGAGTAGGACTGTATCGAGCTCAGAAATATGGTTTAGGATTTGAAGAATATAAAAAGAGAGTCGATGAAGAAATCGTACTTATTGCTCAAATTGAGCATAAAGACGCGGTTGAAAATATTAATGATATTATTGGAACTGACGGAATTGATGGAACAATTATTGGGCCTTATGATTTGTCTGGGTCAATGGGAGTTCCCGGTGAATATCACCTGCCAATGGTTCAAGACGCCTTAGCAAAGGTGGTAGCAGCCTGCAAAGAAAAGAAATTCCCATTAGGATTTCATGTAATTCAATCAAGTTCTGAAAAAATGGATGAAAAGATTGCTGAAGGGTATACTTTTCTAGCATTTAGTTTGGACTTTTTCTTCCTTGGCGACAAAGCAAGGGAAGAAATGAAAAAATTGGGTAGGTAAATATGAATATTATAGCTATTATCCCAGCAAGAATGGGCTCAAGCCGTTTTCCTGGAAAGCCTATGGCAAAAATCCTTGATATGCCTATGGTTGGACATGTTTATAACAGAGTGAAAATGAGTAAATCTCTCACGGAAGTTTTTGTTGCGACCTGTGACCAGGAGATTTTTGATTACATAGAATCTATTGGTGGTAAAGCAATTATGACTGCTGATACCCATGAAAGATGTTCTGACAGATGTGCTGAAGCAATGCTTAAGGCTGAAGAACAAATGGGAAAAAAATGCGACATAATCGTAATGGTTCAGGGGGATGAGCCTTTGACCAGGCCTGAAATGGTTGATGAAGCAACCGAACCAATGATAAAAGATCCAAGTATTAAGATTACTAATCTTCTTGGGAAAATTTATTCAGTAGATGAGTTTGCTGATCCAAACGAAGTTAAAGTGGTTGTAGACAATCATTCAAATGCTCTTTATTTTTCAAGAGAGCCTGTCCCATCTGTAAAAAAGATTGGCTTAAAGGGGTTAGAAGAATTTTTAGGAAAAAAAATGAGTATTGATCAGCTCTTAAATTTTAATCCTACACTAAAAAATGATTTTAAGCCATATAAACAGGTTTGTATTATTCCTTTTCGTAGAGACTTTTTGCTGGAGTTCAATAACTTAACACCAACAGCTCTAGAAAAAATTGAATCGGTAGATATGATGAGAATTTTGGAAAGCGGAGAAAAAGTTAAGATGATTCCCACAAAGTATGACGTTAAAGCAGTGGATACAATTCAAGATCTTGAAAAAGTTTGTGAAATTATGAAGAAAGATAGCTTGTATAAGTTATATGGTGAAAAATAATGGGACTAAAACATAAACTTTTATCGTTGGCTGTAGGCTGCTATTCTAGCTTATATAAAATTCTTCCCAAAGTTCTTGGCGAGAGATTGGCCTCTGAAACCAGTGAAGTTCTTCCTCCAATTTCAAAAATTGAAACAAAATATGGGACTCTTAAGCTATATAGCTTTGGAAGAGTACCTCTTTTCCGTGCAATTACTTTTCATTCCAAGGAACCAGAAACTCTAGAATGGATTGATGGAATGAAGTCTGGGGAAACTCTTTGGGATATAGGCGCAAACGTTGGAATTTACTCAGCTTATGCGGGACTTAAGGGAATGAAAGTTTGCGCTTTTGAGCCCTCAGCTTTAAATACTTTTTTATTAGCAAAAAACATTTGTATTAATTCGCTTGGTAAAAATGTTTTGTTTTATTGTCTCGCCGTTGCTGATAAAAATGAATTCGGTTTTTTGAATATGACATCTCATGAGGCTGGCGGTGCTTTTAGTGAGTTTGCGGCAAAAGACGTCGAACTGAAGAGTCTGAACCAAAACGGCTGCGAAGTTGAGGTCATTTCTCAACAAGCAATGTTTTCTTATTCAATTGATGAGCTCGTTGAAAAATACAGTTTTGAAATTCCAAATCATATTAAGATCGATGTGGACAGCATTGAAGAAAAAATCATACTTGGTGCAGATAAAACTCTATTTAGCCCTGTTGTAAAAAGTCTTTTGGTTGAGTTGGATGAAAACGACCCTGCAACAGCTAGAATTGAAGCTTTTCTAAAAGAAAGAGGGTTTAGTTTGAGCGCTAAGAAGCATTCAGAATTGATTCAAAAAAGTAAATTTAACACAGGTTATAATTACATTTTTACAAAGGGTTAAAATTGTTCATTTTGTTTCAATAATAAATTAGCATGTACAATCAAATTTAAGGATTTAGTATGAAATTAGCTGTGACTTCGCCTTCCTTCTCTAAGCACTCTGTCTTACAGAAGGAAGTAGATAAATACTTTCCTGGGGCAAGATTAAACACCTCTGGAGAGAGATTATCTGGAGATTCTTTAGTAAAATTTGTTGGAGATGCAGATGCACTTATTGTTGGCTTGGAAATCGTTGATGCTTCTTTCCTAGATCAATGTAAGAATTTAAAAATGGTCTCCAAATATGGAGTTGGGCTGGATAATATTGCAGTTAGAGAATGTGAAGCGCGTGGAATTAAAGTTGGATGGCGCGGAGGGGTTAATAAGCTTTCGGTAGCAGAAATGGCTCTTGGATTTATGCTGATGCTAGGTCGAAATCTTTTTGTCACAGCAAATCAGATAAAAAATGGTGTTTGGAATAAAACCGGTGGTTTTCAGCTAAGTGGTAAAACGGTCGGAATTATTGGTTTTGGCCATATTGGGAAGGAAGTTGCACGGCTTTTGGCTCCTTTTAATTGTGAATTGTTGGTAAATGACATTATTGATGTAAAGGAGGCTTGTATTTCTTTAAATTGCATTGAATGTACTAAAGAAGAAATCTTTATCAGGGCAGATTTTGTGACTATACATGCTCCTCTTACAGATTTAACTAGAAACCTTATAGATATTGAAACGCTAGGAAAAATGAAAAACTCATCTTTCGTTATTAATACCGCCAGAGGAGGAATTGTAAATCAGAATGATTTGAAAAAAGCCTTAAAAGACGGTTTAATTGCGGGTGCTGCACTTGACGTGTTCGATAATGAGCCGGAAGATGATACAGAGCTTTTTACTTTTCCAAATCTGATAGGCACCCCGCATATTGGAGGGAATGCCAGAGAAGCTGTTGAAGCAATGGGGCTTAGTGCAATAGAACATTTAAGGAAGTTTTTTAAACTATGAGGAAAGTGATCGTATTTGGTGGAAGTGGGTTCTTAGGAAGTTACGTTGCTGATGAATTATCCAATCGTGGTTATGACGTTACTATTGCAGATGTCCGAAAATCCATTTATCTAAAGGATTCTCAAAAATTTGTAAAATGTGACATTTTGAATCTTGAAAGAGTTAAAAAGATCGTTCATGGAAGCGACATTGTTTACAACTTTGCTGGATTGGCCGATTTAAATGTTGCTATCAATGTTCCCTTGCAAGCAATAAAACTGAATGTAACTGGAAATTTGAATATTCTTGAGGCTTGTAAGGAAGCGAATATTAAACGCTTTGTTTATGCCAGCAGTGCGTATGCATTTAACACCAAAGGTTCTTTTTATGGTATTAGCAAACATGCGTCAGAAAAGCTGGTGGAGGAATTTTATAATAGGTACCGGCTTGAGTATACTATTATTAGATACGGCTCTCTCTACGGCGACAGAGCAGACTCCTCTAACTATATTTTTAAATTGCTTTCTAGCGCAATTGAGAATAAAGAAATTGTCTTGAAAGGCGATGAAAATGAAGCTCGTGAATACATCCACGCTGCAGATGCGGCAAGACTTTCGGTTAACATAGTTGAGGATGAGCAATTTATAAATGGGCATTTGATTTTGACCGGGATTGAAAAATTGAGGCGAAAAGATCTTTTTACAATGATTCAGGAAATTTTACGTGAGCCTATAAAAATCAAAAGAGTAGATCCAAACTATCTTGGGCACTATAAGGTAACTCCGTATGAATATTTACCAAACTCATCTAAAAAGCTGGTTGCCAATCCTTTTATTGATATGGGACAAGGATTGGTTGATTGTATAAAGGCTATCTATGCAGCAAAAGAAACTTTTGAATATAATGATGATTAAGAAGATTAAAGGGACGATATTCTAATGATAAAGGCAATAATTTTTGATTTCGATGGTGTAATTGTAGACTCCATGAAATTGAAAACAGAGGCATTTGTAAATCTTTTTTTGGAATATCCCGAAGATCAGGTGGAGCATTTAAGGAGGTTTCATCTTGAAAATGGTGGGTTATCGAGGTTTGTAAAGATACGGTACTTTTATGAGAAAATTCTTAACCTCAAGATTAGTGAGGAACAAGTAAATAGTCTTTCAGAAAAGTTTTCAGAATATATAAAGGCTAGATTGGCGGATAAGAAATTTCTTATTCACGATGCCTTAGATTACATAAAAGTTGCAGCAAAAAAATTTCAGCTTCATATTGCGTCTGGTGCCGAACAAAATGAACTTAGATTTCTTGCAGGAAAGCTTGAGATTGCAACTTATTTTAAGTCCATAAAGGGTTCTCCAATTCCTAAAAAGGTTCTGGTAAAAAATATCCTTGAAGAAAATCTTTATCAACCTGAGGAAGTCGTTTTAATTGGCGATAGTCGCAATGATTTGGAAGCTGCTGAACATAATGGAATTGTTTTTTTTGGATACAATAATCCAGAATTAAAGGGAATAAATAATTACCTGGAAAGAATGGGAGATATTGATCTTGGAAATTAGTATGAACTTATGTAATGGAGAATCCAGCACGTCTGATCAAAATCGGATTTTTGAATTTAGAAAGCCAGATCAGGAAATATTTGACTATTTGCTGTTTTTTGATTCACGTGGGTTATGTGTTGAAGATGGCTCAGACCAATCAGAGTCTCATTTGCACTTACTTATGGAAAAATTGAAAGAGATGCAAAAAAGTTTTATTTGCATTTCCAGACCCAAGAATTTGACGACTTTTGTTACGTTAGTGAACTTTTTAATGATTTATTCAGATCTAAACTTTTCACATCTCATAACTAATCAGGGTTTTGTTGATTGCACACCAAAAAAACAAGAAAATATGAAAGACCTGGAGTTGCAATTTAATCAGTTTTTACCTAAAGATTATAGTTTAATTCAGCTCGGAGATTATAAGCTGAGTAATGGTGAAATAGAGCCTCTTTTTTTCTATGAGTATGGAGAGGATTTAATTTATTTTATCGCAGATTTACTTGAAAAAAGATTTACTTCGTCTTTGTTTTTAAATACCCCACTAATTGATATTAATGAAAAATTCGCCCGGGTTAGACCGCCAGAGTTTTATTCTCAACTTCAAGTAACAAATGATTTGGTAAAGCAGATTGCAGCTAAGGTTAAAAATGGGGAAGTTATTTCTCTTGATTCCATAGCACCTGTAAAGACTTTTGACGCAGTTCATTTTAAGTTAAACACTCATAAAGATCTTTTTAACCTGCTTCAGGAATATTTATAATGCGCAAAGCACGGGAGGTTTTCGAAAAATTTGATGAGATCAATGTTGGTTTCCAGAGCTTTGTTGCAAGGATTAAAGAGGAAGTTGGTAATTCAATTTACTTTGTAATCAATCCTACATTGGTTAAGAACCCTTATTGTAGCAAGTTTCCTGTGAGGTATTTTTTTAAGGATTTTACCCATAAAAAATCTGCAGCAAAGTTTCTATTCAATTCGGGATATATTTGGGCCAAGCTAGTTTTTCTTTTGTTAATAAATTTTACTTTTTTTCTTTTTTACAAAATTTTTGGTCGAAGGAAAGAAATTTTTTCGGATGCAGAGGTTATTGTTGATTCTTATTTAAGACTTGATATTTTGCCGCAAACAAATAGTCTCGTGGATAAGTTGTATTTTCCTGGAATGCGAGAGTCCTTGAGATATAGTGGCAATAAAACCCTTTTCCTGCCCAGGCTTTTAAACAAGAATACCAATAATAGAAACTTTGGTTTGTTAAAAAAATTAATAGAGTTAATAAAAGACAGTCCTGAGGACAGTGTAGTGTTGGAATTTGATATTTTAAGTTTTTTGGATTACCTAAAGATGCTTTTTATTATCTTTTGTTACCCATTTAGGCTATTAAGGGCTTTACAACCAAGCGTTTCGAGTGAAAATGAACAATTTAATGCCTGCTTAATTGAAGATTTGCGAACTATTGATTTTGAGGCCATTAAGAGATTTCTGATTGGAAAGAAACTCGGGAAATTAAAGCAGCTGAAAACTGTTATTTCCTGGTGCGAGTTTCAAGCTCAGGAGCGTGGATTTTTTCTTGGAATTCGACAGTCAGGTTCCTCTGCCTGTATTGTTGGATGTCAGTTTTACTTAAACTATTTAGCATATTTGAACTCCTTTCCAGAAACCCTTGATCACAACTTGAAATTTGCTCCTGACGTCATGTTGGTAAATGGGAAGGCGTTCTTGAGAAATGTGGAAAAGATTGATTATAAAGTTGGGGTTGCCTTGCGCTACCAGAAAGTTTTTTCATTCGAAAAGAAGCAGATTGATAAGGCAAGCACTCTACCTGTATTTCTTGCTTCTTACATTGTTCAGGAAACTATAGAATTGATTAACTATGCGAAATCCTTAAATACCAAAATCATTTTGAAGCTTCACCCAACACAAAAGCCCGAGTTTTTTAAGGATGAAATTAATTCCAACATTGTTTTTGCCGAGAACAGCATTTATGATCTTTTTGAAGAAAATTTAATTTTCATTTCTACAGCATCTGGTAGTGCCGTTGAAGCTGTTGCTTGTGGAAAAACCGTTGTAATTGTAGGAAGTAGAGATAATCTTACCGCCAATCCATTGATTGAAACAGGTAGGGGAGAAATCTGGGATATTGTTTTTGAAGAATCGGAAATGCTTGAAGTTATGGAAAAGTTGGTAAGATTTAGAAGTGAAAATCCAGAAAGGATTGAGGAGTTATCCAACTGGTATAAGGAGAACTTTTTTGAAAGAGAAAACAAAGACTACTTGAAATTTCTTTTTGTTTAGGTTGCTTTTTCAAAGCACATTCGATTTATGTACCTGGGTAATCTTGATAAGTTTCAAAAACAGTGAGTGCGTTTGAAACAGCTCTTTAAATCTTAATTGATACTTCTAAATTCATTTTTATCTAGATTTTCAACTTCCGATGCAATATAATTTTGTTCTATTACAAGTTGCTAGAGGATTTAGTCAGTTTTCCCAAAATGTTAAGCATTGTCAAAAAAATAATTGCAAACCTCCCATCTTATCCACATTACAAAATGAATGTTTACTGTGGATCGAACACCTATGAAGAGATAAAGATCGCAGTAAAAATGCTTCTGGGAATTTCTAAAGGCGAAAATGCTGATGACTTTTTACGGGAACTAAGTAGTTTTTTAAATGCTGACGCCATTTTTACTTTTGCTGCAGGGCGAATGGGGCTTTTCAGCATACTTAGATCTATAGGTATCAAGCCCGGTGAGGAAGTTATTATTCCAGCCTTTACCTGCGCGGTAGTACCGAATGCGATAATTTACAGTGGTGGAAAACCCGTTTATTGTGATGTTGGATTCGAGGATTTTAATATAGAAGTTGCGGCTATTGAAATGCTTATTACAGATAAAACGCGTGCAATATATGCTCAGCACACATTTGGACAGATGTGCAATGTTGAAAAAATAAAAAAAATTGCAAAGAAGTTCAACTTGATTGTTATCGAGGATGTCGCGCTAGCTCTAGGGGCTGCAACAAATGAGGGAATGGCTGGAACTCTTGGCGATTTCAGTCTATTTTCGACTGATAGATCAAAGGTTATAAATACTGGCCTTGGTGGATTTGTTTGCGTGAATAACAAAAAGTATCTACCAGCTTTTAGTGAGTTTTACAAGGATTTACCTGCCCCTGGGGTCCGATTACAAAAAAGGATCCTTTTCACTTTTATTGTAAACTTAATCACGATGAACCCTTATTGTTATTGGATTGGAAAATTCATTAATACCAGTCTCACTTTTACAAATATTTTGACATATTTTGGTGATGAATTGAAGACCAGTATTCCAGAAGATTATCCTTATCCAGCGAAGCTTGGCAATATACAGGCAACATTGGGATATCATCAAATTAAAGGAATAAGAAAAAATCTTGAGCATAGAAAGACCGTGGCAAGGTTTTATAATAGTATTCTTAATTACTATTCTGAAGATTATATTGATTCCGCAGAAAATATTTTTTTAAGGTATTCTTTTCTGGTAAGAAATAGAGATGCCTGGGAAGAAAAATTTTCGTCTTTAATAGATACAAGTGTCTGGTTTAAAACTATTGCCTGTGGTCGAAATGATTCTTGGAATGAGATTTTTTACGAAGAAGGAAGCTGTGTAAATGCGGAGTGCGCAACTTCAGAAATTTTTAATTTACCAACTCATAGTAAAATAAAACCAGAAAAACTCACAAAACTACTGCTGGAATTAAAGAATTCTGGCGACTTGATTTTTCAAGGCAAGGAGAAAAAATGAAAGTCCTACTTTTGGCCGGAGGATTCGGCACCAGATTGAGTGAAGATACTGTAATAAAACCAAAACCAATGGTGGAAATTGGCGAAAGACCAATGCTCTGGCATATCATGAAAATATATAGTCATTATGGATTTAATGATTTTGTTATTCTTCTTGGCTATAAGGGATACATGATTAAGGAGTACTTTGCTAATTACTTTCTCCATCAAAGCGATGTAACAATTGATTTACAGACAAACAGCATTGAAGTTCACAATAACGAATCGGAGCCTTGGAAGGTAACTTTGTTAGATACAGGTACAAATACCATGACAGGCGGCAGAATTAAACGAGCGCAAAAAACTGTTGGCAATGAGCCGTTTTTGCTTACATATGGCGATGGAGTTTCAGATATTAATATTAAGGAACTTGTTGAGTTTCACAAGAACCATAAAAAAGCACTGACAATGTCCTCCGTTCAACCTGACGGAAGATTTGGAAGCGTTGAAATTGGTCCTAATGATAAAGTTGAGCAGTTTCTCGAGAAGCCAAAAGGAGATGGCAGTTGGATAAACGGCGGCTTCTTCGTTTGTGAACCAAAAGTTTTTGATTACATACAAGAAGGCGATTCGACAATTTGGGAAAGATCCCCAATGGAAAAATTGGCTTCAGAAGGTGAAATATTTACCTACAAGCACAAGGGCTTCTGGAAATGTATGGACACCTTGAGTGATAAGAATGGCCTTGTAAACATGTGGGAATCTGGTAAAGCGAAATGGAAGGTTTGGTAATAAATGTTTAAAAACGTATATGCAGGAAAAACGGTTCTAATAACTGGTCATACCGGATTTAAAGGCAGTTGGCTTACGGTATGGTTTTTAAAATTAGGAGCTAAGGTTATCGGGGTTTCAAACGGAATTCCTTCAAATCCTTCAATGTTTGAAGAACTCAAACTTGAAGAGAAAATTACCCATTACTGCGAAGACGTAAGAAACCTTTCCGCTATAAAAAAAATCATTGAAACCGAAAAGCCAGATTTTATTTTCCACCTTGCTGCTCAGCCAATAGTTTCTGTTTCATATAGTGATCCGATTGAAACTATTTCTACCAATGCTATGGGAACAGCAAATGTTCTTGAAGCCTTGAGAATTTTAAATCCTGAATGCGTTGCAGTATTTATTACCAGTGATAAATGTTATGACAATGTTGAGTGGGTTTGGGGATACAAGGAAACTGACGGGGTTGGTGGTAAAGATATTTATAGCGGATCAAAAGGGGCAGCTGAGCTCATTTTGAAATCTTATTTCCATTCCTTTTTTAACAATGAAAAGTGCAATGTGACTCTTGGAATTGGTCGCGCAGGAAATGTTATCGGAGGCGGTGATTGGGCCAAGGACAGAATTGTAGTAGATTGCATGAAGGCCTGGAGTGAGGGCGAGATTGTTGAAATTAGAAGTCCAAATGCCACCCGACCATGGCAACATGTTCTTGAGCCTTTGAGCGGCTATTTGCAGCTTGGGCAGGTTTTGAGTGAAAATAGAAAATTGCATGGCGAGGCTTTCAATTTTGGCCCAAAATCAGCGAAAAACCATACAGTTGCAGAACTTTTATCAGATCTTTGCAAACATTGGAATTATAAAAAGTCAACAGATGCTTACAAAGTAACTGACAATATTCCTTTTCACGAAGCTGGTTTATTGAAGTTAAATTGTGATAAGGCATTATTCCATTTTCGCTGGCAGGCGAACCTCGAGTACGAAGAAACAATTAAATTTGTAAGCGAATGGTATTATGCTTTTTATAAAGAAAGCAAAAATATGTATGATTTTACCATGGATCAGGTTTCAGAGTATGAAAGTTCAGCTTCCCGCAGAGGCCTTTCATGGACTTAGCAATTAATGATGTGGTATTAACTCCACTTAAGCAGATTCCTCATCCCCAAGGCGATATTTTTCATGGAATGAAATCATCAGATGAGACTTTTCAAGGATTTGGGGAAGCTTATTTTTCCTTTGTTAAAAAAGGGGCAAAGAAGGGGTGGAAAAAGCATTTCAGAATGACCCTAAATCTTGTTGTTCCAATTGGAGAAATTAAATTCTACATCTTTGATGACCGCCAGGATAGCTCCTCAAAAGGCAAAAAGATTGAAATTTCCATTACTCCAGATGGCAATTACCAGCGTTTAACTGTTCCTCCAGGTCTTTGGGTTGCGTTTGAAGGTCAGAGGGAGCAAAATATGTTGCTTAATCTGGCAAGTATGCCACATGATCCAACGGAAAGTATTAATAAAACAGAGGATGAGTTGTTTTCATAAACATCTCAATCTTAAAAGTCAGCAAGGTAAAATATGGAAAAAATCAGACTATCTAAATCTTCCATCAGTAAATTGGAGTATGAAGGAGTCGCTAAAGTTCTTGAAAACGAATATCTTGGCATGGGCAACGATGTAAGGCTATTTGAAGAAGAAATAAAGGCTTTTTTGAAAACTCCGTTGGAAGTCGTATGCGTAAATACAGGCACTTCAGCTTTGCACCTTTCATTATTATGTCTGGATATAGGTCCAGGTGATGAAGTTCTTGTGCCATCTTTGACATATGTGGCGACTTTTCAGGCTATTTCTGGAACTGGCGCAACTCCAGTTCCTTGTGAAGTGAGTGAAGATAGTCTCTTTTTAGATTTAAATGATGCTAAAAATCGTTTAACAGCAAAAACCAGGGCTATTGTTCCTGTCCATTACGCAAGTAATTCGGCTCAGATGCCAGAAGTTCATGAATTTGCCAGGGCTAATAGCTTAAGGGTTATAGAAGATGCAGCTCACTCTTTTGGTTGTACTCGTGATGGTAAACCTGTTGGGTATGAAGGTGATGTGCTTTGTTTTAGTTTTGATGGCATAAAAAATATCACTTCTGGCGAAGGTGGCGCTATTTTGTCTGGAGATGAAGAATTTCTTCAAAGAGCGAAAGATGCACGACTTTTAAGCGTTGAAAAAGACACAGATAAAAGATATTCAGGGCAACGAAGCTGGGATTTTGATGTGAAATTTCAAGGTTTTAGATATCACATGAGTAACATAATGGCTGCCATCGGAAGAGCCCAGCTGAGTCGTTTTGCAGATTTTAAAACGGTCAGGCAAAGAGTTGTTAGATACTATCTTGAAAATCTTAATATCAACGAAATAGAACTTTTAGATTTTGATTTTGATAATATTGTTTCTCATATTTTTGTTGTAAAGGCAAAAGACAGGGATAAACTAAGGGAATATCTTCTTGAAAATGGCGTTGAATGTGGCATTCATTATAAGCCGAATCATTTGCTTTCAAAATATAAAACATCCTATGGAATGCCTGTTACTGAAAGAGTTTATAACAGAATTTTAACCTTGCCTTGTCATGCAGATATTACTATTGAGCAGCAGGAACGAGTAGTTAAGGTAATAAGGGCTTTCTATGGCAGTTAATCCACTAGTCTCCATTATCATTAATTGCTTTAACGGTGAGAAATTTCTTGAGAAAACAATTCAAACTGTTTTGGATCAAACGTATCAAAATTGGGAGTTAATCTTTTGGGATAATCAATCAACTGATTTAACTGCCGAAATTGTAAAGTCTCACAACGATAAGAGAATCAAATATATTTTTGCTCCCAACCACACATCACTTGGGGAAGCTAGAAATTTCGCATTAAAGGAAATTTCTGGTGACTTGGTATCTTTTTTGGACAGCGATGATCTTTGGGATAAAAATAGGTTAAAGCTATCTGTAGAAGCCTTTTCTGAAGAAGATGTTGGCTTAGTTTATTCAAATGGTTGCAAGCTTTATGAAGATGGTTCCACAGAAATATTTCTTAAAAAAATACCAAAGCAGGGATATGTTTTTGAGGAACTTGTGGGAAACTACACTATAATGCTTGGAGCGGCGATGGTTCGAAGGGCAGTTCTTGAAAAACTAGAATATTGGTTTGATAATAGATACAGCATGATCGAGGATTTTGATTTTTTCATCAGGATCGCAAAGATAACAAATGTTGCTTATGTTCCAGATTGCCTTTTTAAGTGGCGAGTTCACCCCGGAAGCTTGACTTGGAGCAAGTTTGGCATGTTTGAGGAAGAGCACAAGATTTTTCTTAAGGAATTTGTTGAAAAGAATCCTGAGTTGAAAAGTTCTTTCTGTGTAAAATGCCTTGAAGCAAGAATTGCTTATCATAATTTTGTGAACTTATGGAGAAAGGATGGTATTCCTAGAAGGAATATTATTAAGCCTTATCTAAAATACGACAAAAGACTGATTGGGATTTTCTTTCTTTCATTTTTAAGCTTAAGTTGGTTTGAAAAGGCTTTGAAATTTTTGGGTAAAAAAGGTTAAGTTTGCTTCGTTTTAAGAAGACCTCAATAGTATATGCTTTCTATCTCATAATTCTGTTCTTCAATATTATTACGAACAGGATTTCATCTGGCCTCGTTTACTTGACGGTCGGATCTTTTTTGGCTTTTCTCTTTTTTGATAATTTTGCCAGGGATAAAAAAGTAAAATTTAATTTCAAATACGGCTTATTCTGTTTGCTGGCTCTAGTTTTTTACAGCTATTCTCATTTTTATCAAAAAGGGACTTACCTATACAGTAATCTATATTTTTTGCAGTTTTTTGGATTTCAATTCGTTATGCTTTTTGTTCTTTTTAGTTCGACCAGTTTAAATAACTTTTTTAAAAAGCATTATGCCAGCCTTTTATCCTGGTATGTCGTGATAATTTTTGCGTCAATTTTTATTGATTATTTGATAATAAAGTTAGGATTTCCATTAAGCCTTCAGCCGATGTACAGAGCCGAATTAGAAAGCTATATGGATCGACCATTTGGTCTTTTTGGGCAACCGAGTGTTAATAGTACTTTACTCGTATTTTTTTACTTGCTGGGATTATTTGAGGGGGCATTTTCAAAAACCACCAATAAATTCTTATTTGTTTTAGTTACTTTGGGAGTAGTTTTTCAAGGTTCTGGCAGCGGTTTTGTCTCTTATCTTTTTCTCTTAATTTGCTTGTGCTACCAAAAAATGATTTTGAGAGTTACTTTGATTCCATTCGTTTCTGTTGCCATTGCTGTCGTTATTTCACAAAATTTGATTCAAAAAATTTCATGGAAATATATTTCATTCTTAATGGAATATTTTTGGGATATTATTTTGCTTTCCCTTTCCAAATTTGAGTCCGTTATGGATTTATTATTTGGAATGGACGGCAATATCGATTTTCCAATCGACTTTGGGCCAATTTTTATGATTGCTAAAGTTGGCTTATTTGCCTTTCTAATTTATTATTCGGTCTTTTTCTACTTGTTTTTCAAGATAAAGAATAGCTATTTCAGGTATGCTATTGTTGTTCTTTTTTTTGGGAACTTACATTACCCGGTAATGTTTTACCCTGCTATGAACTTTTTTTTACCATTGCTTATTTTTAAGTTGCTAAGTTCTGAACACCAGTTAAAATTGAATCGAGAGAAGTCGAGTTAGTTGGCTTTTGCATGCGTTAATAGACTGGTTGAATGGGATTACTAGTTTTTTCATTAAAGCAAATGAATCGTTTTTGCAGTTTTTTTGTAAAAATTATAGGAAAATGTTTGTTGATGAAATCACTAGGTTTAAGTAATATTACATTTCAGAAAAAGTTATTGTTAGGAGATATTTATGAATGACCTATTTAAAGCACTAAAGGAAAGAACAGCTAAACTTGCAGTTGTTGGCTTAGGCTATGTAGGTCTTCCTCTTGCACACTCTTTTGCAAAGCACTTTGATGTCGTTGGTTTTGACGTTAATGCAGAAAAGGTTGCTTTAATGAAAAAGGGCATTGATCCAACTGGTGAAGTTCCGCCGGGTGGGCTGGATATGGTAAGTATAGATTTTACAACTGATCCAGAAAAGCTGAGAGATTGTCAGTTCGTTATAGTAGCCGTTCCAACTCCAGTAGATCGAAATAAGCGACCAGACCTTACTCCTCTGGTAAAATCTTCTACAACCGTTGGAAAACATCTTAGCAAATCTTCTATTGTGGTATTTGAGTCTACAGTTTATCCAGGAGTTACTGAGGATGAGTGTGTTCCATTATTGGAAAAATACTCTACTCTTGAATATATGAAGGATTTTAAAGTCGGCTATAGTCCTGAACGCATCAATCCTGGGGATCATGTTCATAGGTTGGAAACAATTATCAAAGTTGTTTCAGGGTGTGATAATGAAACCCTTGAATGTGTGGCGAACGTTTATGAAACAATTATTGAGGCTGGAGTTCATAGAGCGGCAAGCATCAAAGTTGCTGAGGCGGCAAAGGTAATTGAAAATACTCAGCGTGACGTTAACATTGCCCTCATGAATGAACTTTCAATTATTTTCCATAAACTTGGAATAGATACTTTGGAAGTGCTCAGAGCAGCTGGAACAAAGTGGAACTTTTTAAAATTCTTTCCTGGGCTTGTTGGTGGGCACTGCATAGGAGTTGATCCCTATTATCTTACGTATAAGGCAGAGGAAGTTGGGTATCATCCCGAAGTAATTCTTTCTGGAAGAAGAATAAACGACAATATGGGAAAATTTGTTGCTGAGAACACTGTGAAAAAGCTTATTAAAGCTGGAAAAGCTGTGAAAGGTGCAAAGGTTCTCCTACTTGGATTAACTTTTAAGGAAAACGTGGGAGACATCAGAAATACCAAGGTTGTTGATATTATTTCTGAGTTGAATGATTATCAAGTTGAGACTTGTATATTTGATCCTTACGCGAGTGCAGAAGAGGTTAAACAAGAATATGGTCTGGACATCTTAGATAGCTTAGAAAACGCTCCAAAGGTCGATGCAGTAATTTTAGCTGTTTCGCATGAAAAATTTAAAGATCTTGATCTTAAAAAACTTGGAACTTTCTGTAAAAGTGGACAAGCGCCTATTTTGGTAGATATAAAAGGGGGCTTTGAGGCAAAAGATGCAGAAAAACTTGGAATAAGATATTGGAGACTCTAAAATATTTAATTGTGGCTTTTTCAGAAAGACCTATTTAAAGGTTTTTTTATACCATTTTTGGAAAACAAAAATAGTCCAAAGTTTAAATCTGTGATCCTCTTTTTTGCTGACATGCTCTTCAAACAATCTATTCAGGAGCTCATGATTAAAAATCCCTTGTTTTTCCAAGGCTTTTTTATTGATAAGTTCTCTTAACTCTTCCTTTAACTCACCCCTAAACCAGCGATCTACAGGAAGGCCAAAACCTCTTTTTGAAAAATTAAAAACTTTTTCTGGTAAAAGATCTTTAAATGCTTCTTTTAAAATAACTTTTTTGTTTCTTTGGTCTATTTTAAAACTTGATGGTAGCCTCTGGGAAAATTCCACTACAGAGCTATCTAGAAATGGCACTCTTGCTTCAAGTGAAGTTTTCATACATGCCCTGTCAACTTTTGGTAACATGCAACCTTCAATTACAACTTTCAGATCTGTATAAAGTTGTCTGTCAAGGTTGTTAGCTTCACTTAAGAAGTCGTAATGGGTTTTTACTTCATCTCGGATTTCTGGGGAGTAATCATTTATCAAAAGTTCTTTTCTTTCTAAATCATTAAAGCCCAGACTCATTAAATTGTATCCTATTGAAAAATTATCAAGGCTACTATTGTTAATAACCTTTTTGGCTTTGCGTAAAATGATGTTTGTTAGGCTTGTATGCGGAGTTAATCTTACAACATGCTTTATTAAATTTTGAACCACCCTAGGTAAACTGCAATAAAGATTTTTGTAGTGAGGTGCAAGATACTTCTCATAGCCGCCAAATAGCTCATCAGCACAATCTCCTGTCAAGACAACCTTAACCTTTTCCCTGGCTAACTTGGCTACGAAATATGCAGAAATTGCTGAAGCGTCACCGAAAGGCTCATCATAATTCAGGATTACCTCATCAACTACATTTGCAGCTTCCTTGTAATCCAAAATGAAAAGTGAGTGGTCTGAGCCAATATGTTGGGCCACTAGCTCAGCTCTGTCGCTTTCGTCAAAATCTTTTTCTTTAAAGCCAATAGAAAATGTTTTTATGGGAGATGGTGAAAGCTTGCTCATTATGGCAGAAATTATACTTGAATCAATGCCCCCACTTAAAAATGTTCCAATTGGTACATCCGCAACCATTCGTGCTTTTACTGATTCAGTGAGAAGTTTCCTTATTTCTTGTTTTGCTTCTTCAAGATCAGTAATCATAGGCCTTGAGGGGGATATGGGGATCTCAAAATATGGTTTTTGCAAAGCATTTTCTGAGCTAATGTCAAGATAATGCCCGGGGAGTAGTTTGCAAACACCTTTGTAAATCGAATGTGGAGCTGGAATATATGTCATTGCGAAAAAGTAGTTCAAACCCATTGGGCAAATTTGTTTAGATGGAATTTCGCTTTCCAGTGCCTTTAACTCAGATGCAAAAAGTATATCATTGCTGTTTTTATAAAAGTATAGGGGTTTTTCGCCAAACTTGTCCCTTCCTACGAACAATTTATCTAAATTCTTATCATAGAGGGCAAACGCAAACATTCCTTCAAGCTTTTGCAAAATGAAATCTATCCCATATTCTTCATAGCCATGTACTATGACTTCGGTGTCAGAGTTTGTATAAAATTCATGTCCTTTATCCAATAGGTCAGACTTTAAAGACTGAAAGTTGTAAATTTCCCCGTTGAAAACAATAACAATGGTTTTGCTTTCATTAAATATTGGCTGATCACCACTTTCAAGGTCAATTATCGAGAGTCTTCGATGACCTAGTCCAACGTTTTTTTCTACAAAAAAACCTTCGGCGTCAGGACCTCTATTAATAAGTTTGTCAGACATTCTTTTTATCTGATCAAAACTTACATTGTCATTAAAAGAATATCTTCCTACAATTCCACACATAAAAACCTAACCACTTAATTCATTTTGTACAATGTCTAAACCAGCAAAAATATAACACTTGCCTGTTTTTATTACAACAAAATTTCTATTTTGAAACTCAAATGGAAATCAAATAAATGTCATTGGTTTTCAGCATTAATTCAGTAGCTTTTCGATCGAGATAGTTAAGGAAAGGGCAAAAATGTAAAAAAAATGCTTCTTTCCGCACAAAAATTTTTTCTAAATGAAACAATTGTGCTAGTATCTTAAAATCATCTAGATTGTTTTAAATGAGCGCATCGATTTGTTAGGGGGGGGGAGTTTGTCCAAAGGAAAAATTCTTTTTTTGGTAACTGAGGATTGGTATTTTTGTTCTCATAGACTACCTATCGCTCGTGCTGCAAAGAAAGAGGGATATGAAGTTGTTGTAGCGACAAGAGTACACACTCACGGTGAGTTTATTGAAAAAGAAGGATTTAAGCTAATTCCTTTGAAAAACTTTCAACGTGAGAGTATTAATCCTATTAAAGCATTTTTAGGCTTTTTGGAATTGGTAGCAATCTATAGATGTGAAAAACCAGACATTGTACATCATGTTGCTTTAAAGCCTGTATTAATAGGGTCTTTTGCTGCGATGCTTTATCGAAAGGCAAAAGTGGTAAATGCCGTTGCTGGCCTTGGATTTATATTTTCCTCAGAACGTGTTAAGGCCAGGCTTCTTAGGCCTCTAATTACAACTGGATTATGGCTTTGCATGAAAAAGACCTCTGTTATTGTACAGAATCCAGATGATGCTAAAATGCTTATTGAAAACTCTCTAATTTCAGCTGATCGAGTTTTTCTCATTCGCGGTTCCGGGGTTGATTTGGATAAATTTAAAGTTTTACCTGAGCCGGAATCAGCTGTTTTTACAATTGGCGTGGTAGCTAGAATGCTTTGGGACAAGGGAATTGCCGAATTTATTGATGCTGCTAAGTTACTGCATGAATCTGGAGAAAAGTTTGTTGCTTTACTCGCGGGCTATCCAGATCCAGCAAATCCAAACAGCATTCCTGTTGCTAAACTCGAGGAATGGAATACTTATCCGTATATTAAATGCGTAGGTAAAATAGAGGATGTTCGAGAAATTTGGAAAGATTCACATATTTCTGTGCTTCCCTCCTATCGAGAAGGTTTGCCAAAAAGCTTACTTGAGTCTGCTGCCTGTGGTAGAGCCATTGTAACCACTGATGTTCCCGGTTGCAGAGAAATAGTTATAGATGGCGAAACTGGAATTCTAGTTCCTGCAAAATCCGTTAAGGAATTGGCAGAGGCCATTTTAAAGCTAAAAAATAATCTTGAGTTAAGAAGAAAACTTGCCAGGCAGGTGAGGGAAAAGGTTGAAAGAGAACTCAGCGTAAAAGTCGTCGTTAAATCAACTTTGGAGTTATACGATCGGCTTGTAAAGTAGAATGATTTCTGAGTAATTTCACCTATTTCTATAAGCGTAAAATTAAGGTTTCATGTTTGGATTAGACACTTGGAATATTTATTGCTTCTGTTGCTAGAGTTTTTGATTCGAGCAACTGGGAAGATGATTTTTTTCCATACATCGGCAACCCACTCATCAACTCCCAGGCTGGCCGAACAAACAACTCCCTCTTATGCAACTCATTCAACAGCTTATCTCTTACAACTTTGTCGGCATTTTTCAGCAAAATGGCATTCAGCCAGTAATTGCTTTTGCAGTTTTTGGGTTCTGTAAAAAACTCGACTTCTTCTATTTGGGAAAAAGCCTGGCGGTAGTTCTCGGCCATAGCTCGTTTTGAGGCCAAGATGTCTGGGAGTTTTTCCATCTGGGCGCAGCCAAGGGCGGCGTTGATGTTGGGCATGCGGTAGTTGTAGGCGATGCAGTCGTGGAAGTATTCCCAGGGGTGGGGGACTTTTCCTGTGGTGGTGAGGTGTTTGGCTTTTTGGGCCAGGTCTTCAGAGTTGGTTAAGATGGCTCCGCCTCCGCCTGTTGTTATTGTTTTGTTTCCGTTGAAACTTAGAGCGGATAGAAGCCCATGAGATCCGACGTGCTTGCCTTTGTATAAAGACCCTATGGCTTCGGCGGCATCTTCTATGAGAGTTATGTGGAATTTATTACAAATGGCGAGTAGTTCATCAAGTTTAGAAGGGTGTCCGAAGGTATGCATCACAACCAAAGCTTTGATTTGTTTGCCGGTAATTTTGTTGAAGCACATATTGTCGCAAATTTCTGAAATCTCATTCAGGTGGTTTTCCAGTTTAACGGGGCAAATTCCGAGAGTTTCTGTTTCTACATCTAAAAAGTGTGGAGCAGCGCCGCAGTAGGAAATGGCGTTTGCTGTGGCTACGAACGTCAGTGCCTGGCATAGAACTTCGTGGTCTGAGGTAACACCGGCAAGCAGCAGACAGGTATGCAGGGCGGAGGTTCCGTTAACGGTGGCAACGGCGTGGTTTATTCCGGTGAAATCTGACAGCATTTGTTCGAAGCGACTTACGTAACTACCAGCTGACGAGACCCAACCGGTTTCGATGCAGTCGAGAACATACTTTTTTTCATTTCCCGCAAAAACAGGTTCGTGAAGAGAAATCGGGCCAGAGGCAACCCCAGTGATCTGACGAACAATGGATTCAATTTTTTGGGCCAACAAATTTGTGTTAGTCATTATACTCTGATTCCCTTTTTATCTGTGGACCATCGAAGGCCAATACAACTCAATTCAATGCTCTCTGAATAATAGCATATTTTTTTTCAGAAAAACCTAACGGCTTTTAGGCTGATGTGTTAAAATTACGCTTACTACAAAAGAGATAAAATTGGAAAGGAGAAATCCTCTATGTCAAAGGAATTTAGTAGAATTTCCATCGATCGACTTAGCTCATGGATTCTTAATGAATATGATCATACCAGCCAAATTTTTGGTGTTCACAAAGATTTGTTCTTTGTTCCAAAGGCCGATGATCCATTTACCATGACTCGATATGGCCAGCACATGGAAAGCCCAATAGGTGTTGCAGCTGGTCCACATACGCAGATGGCTCAGAATCTTATTATGGCCTGGCTTTGTGGAAGCAGATATTTGGAGTTAAAGACAGTCCAAACTTTGGATGAACTCAATGTTTCCAAGCCTTGTATTGATATGCAGGACGAAGGTTACAACTGTGAATGGTCACAGGAACTTAAACTTGATGCCAGTTTTGATGAGTATTTGAACGCATGGATATTGATGCATGTGCTTCGTCATAAATTTGGCTGGAACAACGACAAGGGCCGCGGATTCATTTTCAACATGAGTGTTGGCTATAACCTTGAAGGTGTTCTCAAAGATAACGTTCAGCGTTTCCTTGATCGCATGGCTAATTGCGAAGCTGAATTAAAAGAAAAGCTTGCTATTGTTAAGAAATACTATCCAAAAGTTGATGAAATTGATATTCCATCAAAGCTTTCAGATAATATTACTCTTTCAACAATGCATGGTTGCCCTCCAGATGAAATCGAAAAGATTGCCATGTATCTGGTAAAAGAAAGAAAATACAACACTACTATCAAGCTCAATCCAACACTTCTTGGGCCAGAACAGCTTAGACATATTCTCAACGAAAAACTTGGATATGAAACAAATGTTCCTGACGAAGCTTTTGGCCACGATCTTAAGTATCCTGATGGAATCAACATCATTAAAAACATGCTTAAGGCATCTGCTGATGAAGGACTGGATTTCAGTCTCAAGCTTACCAATACCCTTGAAAGTGTAAACCACAAGGATTTCTTCCCTCCAAATGAAAAGATGATGTATATGAGTGGTCGCTCATTGCATGCGATCAGCACAAATCTGGCTGCCAAGCTTCAGAATGAATTTGACGGTCAGCTTGATATAAGCTTCAGTGCTGGTGTTGATACTTTCAATCTTCCGAAGATCATTGCTTCTGGTCTTAAGCCAGTAACTGTGTCTTCAGATGTTTTAAAACCAGGTGGATATGGCCGTCTGAACCAGTATCTCATAGATCTAAAAACCGCTATTATGGCTGAAGGCGCAGATTCAATCGATAAATACATTACCAAGTTTGCAGGTTGCAGCTGTGGCGATGTTAAAAAAGCTGCTTTGATCAATCTTCGTCGCTATGCTGGAGCGGTTCCAAACCTTAAGGCTTACCGAAAAGATAGCAAAACTGGCGAATCCGTTAAGACTGATCGTGAACTTACTATGTTTGATTGTGTGAAAGCTCCTTGTATCAGCACATGTCCAGCTGGTCAGGATATTCCATCTTACCTGTATCATACTGCAAAAGGTGATTATAAAAAGGCTTATGATGTAATTATGCGCAATAACCCGCTTCCAAACGTTTTGGGAATGGTATGCGATCATCAGTGCCAACACAGATGCACCAGATCAAACTATGATTCTTCTATCCTGATCAGGGAAGTTAAACGCTTTATCGCAGCCAGAAACGAAGATCGTAACCAGCTCAAGCCTGCCAAAACTAACGGCAAAAAAGTTGCAATTATCGGGGCTGGACCAAGCGGCTTGTCATGTGCTTACTTCCTGGCCTTAGAAGGCTTTGAAGTTTCTGTATATGAAACAAAATCATTTGCCGGCGGAATGATTTCTGATGCTATTCCAAGTTTCAGACTTACCGCTGAAGCCATTCGCAATGATGTTGAATACATCAGAGGACTTGGTGTTGCAATAAATTATGATTACAAAATCGATAAAGATCGCTTTGAACAACTCAAAAAAGAAAATGACTATTTGTATATAGCTATCGGAGCTCAAGCTGCTAAGAGCATGGGTATTCCTGGTGAAGATGCAAAAGGCGTTATGGATCAGCTTAAATTCTTGTCTGACGTTCGACAGGAGAAGAAGGTTGAATTGGGCTCTAAAGTAGCTATTGTTGGCGGCGGAAACTCTGCTATGGATGCTGCCAGAACGGCTCATCGAATGGTTGGCCCAGATGGAAAAGTAACTGTTGTTTACAGAAGAACCACTAAGCAGATGCCAGCTGACATCGAAGAAGTTAAGGCTCTCATCGAAGAAAACATTGAGATTCTTGAGCTTCACCAGCCACTTGAAGTCCTGGTTAAAGACGGTCAGGTAAAAGGGCTTAAGTGCCAGAAAATGAAACTTGGCGAAAAAGGCAAAGACGGTCGTCAGCGCCCTGAGCCAATTGATGGGGCTATTGTAGATGTTGAATTCGATACAATCATTCAGGCTATTGGCCAGGATGTAGTTATTGACTTCGTTTCCATGAAGGATTTGCAGACTGATCCAGCTACTGGAATGTCGAAAATAAAAAATGTTTTTGCTGGTGGAGACGCAGTTCGTGGCGCTTCAACTATAGTAAAAGCTGTTGGTGATGGCCAGAAAGCAGCCGCTAACATTATAGCCTTCGCTGGAAAAGATCTTGATATCGCTCCAGCTAAGCTTCCAAAGGGAATGACTCCTGCTGAATTCCAGGTTAAAAGTGCCAGAAGAGTTAAAGGTATGGAAATCCCTGAGATCGACCTCGGCAAGAGAAAAGGTTTTGCAACAGTAATTCGTGAGCTTACAGAAGCTGAAGCCAGAAAAGAATCTGAGCGCTGCTTGTATTGTAATGATGTTTGTAATGTTTGTGTTACAGTGTGCCCAAATAGAGCAAACAGAGCTTATACAGTAAAAACTGGTGATTACAAGGTTCAGAAAGCTTTCCTGAAAAAAGGAAAACTCAAAATTGAAAACGATAAGACCTTTAGACTTACTCAAGCTAATCAGGTATTAAACGTTGGCGATTTCTGTAACGAATGTGGAAACTGCACTCATTTCTGTCCAACTGCTGGCGATCCATACAAAGGAAAACCAAAATTCTATCTAACCGAAGAAAGCTTTGGCGAAGAAAAGAATGGTTTCCATCTTGTAGGAAGCACACTCAAAGCCAAATTTGAAGGTGAACTTCACACTTTAGAAGATAAAGGCGATTCTTTCCATTATGCTTGTGGTCCTTTAACTGCAAAGCTTAATAAAGACTCTCTTGAAGTTGTTTCAGCAGATGCTAAAAATGATAAAGTCAAAGATTTCTCCTTTGACAAAGCATTAAAAATGGGACTCTTAATGAACTCATTAAAGGGCGTTTGTTTCTCAGCTTAATCTAAATTAAAAATCCCCCGGAGATGAATATCTCCGGGGGATTTTTTTTCCCGGTTTATTCGCCGCTAGTTGTAGTTGGTGATGTTGTTGGCTTAAGTTTCAGAGCAGGCAAAATCATGCGAGGGTTTATTCTCATTTTCTTTGGCGGTGGTGGAAGATAAGGAAGGCGGTTCGGCCTGGCCAAAAAAGCGTCTTCCAGAGTAAATAGACCTTCTCGAAGCCATTCGTCTGGTTCGTTTAACTTTAATTTTCCGATAAAAACTCCACCCCAGAGTTTTTTAGGGTATGAAGCGTTTGTAGTTATGCGGGCGGTATTATCGTAGTCATATGACCCTTTAAATCCGCAGCATGGGCATTGTCCTGCTATGACTGAGTGCAGCGAAATGTATTTTGTTCCAGTTGCGGGATCGTTTCCTTTTATTCCTTTGTCCAGCAACCAGGCTTCAATTTGAATTAGCTTTCCCTCTAAATCTTTAAGTGGCTGTGGAATCTGGATACTGTCAGTTGCAAAGGTTAAAAGCCGATCCTGCTCATCCCTAAAGCTGTCAAACCATGACCAGTAGACTTGGGGTGTCATGTTTAACAATTCTTTATAGTCGGGAGATAGCAAAGATTTTGACTGCTCCATTTGAGGCTCAGCAAATTTGGCTTCAATTTGCCACTTGGGATCAGTCTCACTTCCAATATTTTTAAGGATTCCAGAGATCTGATAAACATCAAATGCATGAAAGGATACAAACTCCTCCGTTTTAAAAGTTAAGAAGTCATCTTCAGGAGTTTTTTTATTAACAAAGGTTTGGTTAACAATTTGTCCTACTGAAAAGAAGTTTTGTCCATCAATTGGAATTACATAGCCAAGTACCGTGATTTTATTATTTTCATTTTGCTTCAGCAAAGTTGGGTTAATTTTTAACTGGGCAATTGTAAAAGCTTTTGAATGGGTTATTCTGGACAAATAGTCTTTATAACCTTCATTATCGATGGTTTGACTTACAACGCCTGCTTGTGACGCGAAGCAGCTATTAGTCAGCGCAAAGAAACAAATAATAAAAAGGATACTGTTTCTAAATTGCTTGTTCATTTTAACTCCTCTAAATTGCTTTTTTTATTCGGATCAATGATGCCAATAGGTTCTCAAGGTCTTCCAGGGCAAGGATATTGTCTGCATCAGAAGGAGAAGTTTCTGGCTCAGGGTGAATTTCCAGGAATAAGCCGTCTACAGACCCTGTTGCAACTGCAGCTCGGGCTAAAGCTGGAACATATTCTCTCTGTCCTCCTGTTTTCCCCTGACCTGCACTTGGAAGCTGTAGAGAATGGGTGGCATCATAAACAACTGCATCTGCAAATTCACTCATGATTGGAAAGGAACGCATGTCTACAACAAGGTTCCCATAGCCAAAACTTGCGCCTCTTTCGGTTAGAAGGACTTCTGCTTGTGGATTTATTGCTTTAACTTTTTTAACAAGATGGTCTGTTGCCCAAGGAGAAAGGAATTGGCCTTTCTTAATGTTTACCACATTGAAAAACTTTGCCGCTGCGTCGGTAAGGTCTGACTGGCGGCACAAGAAGGCAGGAATCTGGATAATATCGCAGACTTGCGAAATTCTTTCCGCTTGATCGGGAAGATGGATATCGGTGATACAAGGCAAGCCTGTTGCCTGTTTAACTTTACTTAAAATTTCGAGGCCTTTTTCTAGCCCAGGTCCGCGAAATGAGTCTCCTGAAGTGCGATTAGCCTTATCAAAGCTAGCTTTAAAAACTGCGGGCAATCCGAGTTTTTCTGCAACTCTTTTAAGCTCAAATGCAATTTTTAAGGTAAGTTCTTCGTTTTCAATTACGCAGGGGCCAGCAAAAACAAAAAAGGGGGCATCTGCTGCATATTTTTTTAGTGAAAAGCTCATTGTCTGCTCCTGGAGTTTTTCTTTAAATATATCATAACAGCAGTTTTAAATGTTGTGGGCGTATCATATTGGGCTTGGCTTTATTAATAATTCTCATGGTTTTTATTAATTGAGAGGCATGCTATAAGTAATTAAAGATATATCTCTGTGAGGTAATATGAAGAAAAGAATTAATTTTGTCTGGTTAACTTTGATTTTCTGTTTGCTACTTTCTACTCTGCATGCAGGGTGGAATCCCTTTAAAAGAAACCATAAAAGAAGCGGCGAGGAGAATGCTCAGCTCTTAATCAAAAAGATAAAAGAAACTGCTCCAGATAGTAAGAAAATTTTTGATAACGCTATTGGATACGCGGTTTTTCCATCAATTGGAAAAGCTGGAATAGGAGTTGGAGGGGCAGCTGGAAACGGCAGGGTTTATCGAAAAGGTGAGTTTATTGGCACTACAACTATGAGTCAGCTGTCCATTGGATTTCAGCTTGGAGGGCAGGTTTATGGCGAAGTAATATTTTTCCAGGACGATAATACCCTGAATAAGTTTAAACAGGGAAAATTTGAACTTGGAGCTAATGCTTCTGCGATAGTTGTCAATACTGGCGCAGCAATAACAGCTGGATTTAAAGATGGCACCATTGTAATGGTTTTGCCAAAGGGCGGATTAATGTATGAAGCTACTGTAAGTGGCCAGAAGTTTACTTTTAAAGGCAAAAAGCGCTAATTACTATTTTCTGACAAAAAAATCACAAAAACTTAAATGTAGGCTTGCAAGGTGGTTTGGCATGTGGGAAAATCAAAAGAAAAAACTGAAAGGTTCGAATTATGAAATTGGAAGAGACTAAGAAAAAGGCTGTTTCAAATGCTTTAAAAGATGTTAATGGTGAAGCTTTTCTTTATAGACCTAAAAAGGGAAAAGATGCTGATAGTAAGGAAGTTGAAATCCTTATTTTTTCCAAGGAAGATCCATTAGAGGTTTCCAGAGAAGTAGCACAAAGATACTTTCTTTTTTGCGAAGAAAAACTTGATGTTATTGTTATGGACCCAGATAGGCTTTCTAAAGAACAAGAGGCTTTTCTTGATTCGATAAACAGGGAACCGCTAGCCTGACCAATAAAAAAAAGCTCCGGATCAAACATTGATCTGGAGCTTTTTTTTATTGGTTATAATTAGTATCCATCAGGATTCATTGATTGCCACTTCCAGGAATCTCTACACATGGCTTCAAGATTTTTTTCCGCTTTCCAGTAAAGTTCTTTTGCTGCTTTTGCTGGATTGGCATAGCATGAAGCAATATCGCCGGGCCTTCGTGGTGCAATCACATATGGAATCTTTTTTCCAGAAGCTTTTTCAAAAGCTTTTACTACATCCAGAACACTGTATCCATTTCCGGTTCCAAGATTCCAGATGTTTAACCCTGACATTTTTTTGAGTGCTTCTATTGCAGCCAGATGGCCGGCAGCCAGATCAACCACATGAATGTAATCTCTTACGCCAGTTCCATCAGGGGTAGGATAATCATTTCCAAAGACACTTAGTTCTTTTCTTTTACCAACTGCAACTTGAGTAATGAAAGGCATAAGATTATTTGGAATGTCGTTTGGATCTTCGCCAATTTTACCACTTTCATGGGCTCCAACAGGATTAAAATACCTAAGTAGAGCTATGTTCCATGATTTGTCCGATTCGAACAAATCCATAAGAATGCGCTCAATCATGTGTTTTGAAGTTCCGTATGGGTTTGTAGTTCCGCCTGTTGGAAAATCTTCAAGGATTGGAACCGTGGCCGGATCACCGTAAACAGTTGCAGATGAGCTGAATACCAGAGTTTTTACATTGGCTTTTTTCATGCTCTCTAACAAGGTTAGGGTTCCAGAAACATTGTTCTGATAGTAAAATAACGGCTTTGCTACAGATTCACCAACTGCCTTTAATCCGGCAAAATGAATTACGGCTTCTATTGAATGGTCTGCAAATACCTGGTCAAGTGCCGCAGAATCAAGAATATCACCTTTTACAAATATCGGCCTTTTCCCAGTAATCTCCTCAATTCTATCAATAACGATTTCTTTACTGTTATAAAGATTATCAAAAATTATTACGTTTTTCCCGGCTTCCAGGAGCTGTATGCATGTGTGGCTTCCTATGTAGCCTGCCCCGCCAGTTAGTAAAATTGCCATCAAATCCTCCGCTTAAATTGTTTCTCTATAGTAGACTTCTGAGATTTGGTAATGTTCCATTTTTATTCTGAAGCCTTTTGCTCAGAATGAAACTCGTTCATTCTTTTGACAGCAGCCTCAAAAAGTCCTGAAAATAGTGGGTGTGGTCTGTTTGGACGGGACTTGAATTCAGGGTGAAACTGGCAGCCAACGAAATATGGATGATCCTTTAGCTCTACCATTTCTACGAGTTGTTGATCCGGACTTGTCCCGCTAATTATAAGCCCGAGCCGGCTAAGTTTTGCTCTGTATTCATTGTTTACTTCAAATCTATGTCTATGTCTTTCATAAATGAGTGAAGACCCGTATAGATCTGAGGCTATTGTGTTTTCTGTTATGCGGCAAGGATATGCTCCAAGCCTCATTGTTCCACCTTTTACTACACCTGTTTGGTCTGGCAAAAGACTTACGACAGGGTAGGGTGATTCGGGGGCGAATTCACTGGAATGTGCGCCCTCTAAACCAGCAACATTTCTGGCGAATTCAACAACAGCGCATTGCATTCCCAGACAGATTCCAAGAAATGGGATATTATTTTCGCGGCAGAACTGAATTGCTCTTATTTTGCCTTCTATTCCTCTATCACCAAAGCCACCAGGCACTATAACGCCATCAAGCTTATCCATTAGGCCTTCTGGACCATCCCTTTCAATCTGCTCTGAAGAAACCCAAACCAGGTCAAGGCTTCCTTCAAGTGGTAGGGATGCATGAATTAAAGACTCAATTACGCTCAGGTAGGCGTCTGAAACTTTTATATATTTACCAACAAGTCCAATTTTAACCTGGGGCTTTTTGGCTTTAAATTGCCTGATAATCTGTTTTTGAGGTTCAAGTTCTGGCTCTCTGGCTTCAATCCCAAGACGTTTTAATACAAGGTCTGCGAGATTCTGGCGTTCCATTTCCAGCGGGATTTCATAAAGGCAATCCACATCTTTTGCTTCCAGAACACAATCCTGATCGATATCACAAAAGAGCGAAATCTTATCTCTAACATCTTTTGTTAGCGATCTGTTGGTTCGGCAAACGATGATATCCGGGGCAAGACCGATTGCGCGCATTTCTTTGACAGAATGCTGAGTTGGCTTGGTCTTCATTTCGCCAATGGTTTTTGAATAAGGGATATAGGTAACGTGAACATAGCAGACGTTCTGGCGACCAACATCACCTTTCATTTGTCTAATAGCTTCAAGATACGGAAGACTTTCGATGTCTCCAACCGTGCCGCCAACTTCAACAATAGTTACCTGTGCATCATTAATGTTAGAAACTCTTTCAATGCTTTCTTTGATGCAGTTTGTTATGTGTGGGATTACCTGAACAGTAGCTCCGAGATAGTCACCACGACGTTCTTTGGCGATTACGGTGGAGTAAACCTGCCCGGTTGTCAGGCTGCTAAACTTTGTAAGGTTTGTGTCTATGAATCTTTCATAATGCCCAAGGTCTAAATCCGTTTCAGCACCGTCTTCAGTTACAAAAACTTCTCCATGCTGATAGGGGCTCATAGTGCCAGGATCAACATTCAGATAAGGGTCACATTTCATTATTGTAACGTTCATTCCTCTGGCTTTTAATAAGGTTCCAAGGGAAGATGCTGTGATTCCTTTACCAAGAGATGACAAAACACCGCCGGTAATAAATACAAAATGTGACATAACTATCTCCTTAAAGAATTGCCTGAACTGCTCAAGACTGCCAGGAGTCTTTGCAATAAAGGGAAGCGAATAGCAATCTAACTATTTCGGCCGCGTTTAATCAGTTCCTGTCTAACTCTCTCAAGGTCCACATGAGTGTCTACGCCTACCGAATCTTTTGCGGCGGGCAGAACTCTAATCTTAATTCCGTGATAAAGAGCTCTAAGTTGCTCAAGACTCTCAATCTTTTCAAGGTCACATGGCGGTAAGGTTAGCAATTTTTCCAGGGTGTCACGCCTGTAGCCATAAACTCCCATGTGCTTTTTGGGGGCAAATCTTTCATAATTTCGCGGAAAGGGAATAATGCTGCGTGAGAAATACATTGCATCTTCTTTGGCATCAACAACAAGTTTGACCACGTTGGGATTTTTTTCGTCCTCTGGTAGAAGTGGAAAGCATAAAGTAGCCATTTCAACGCTATCGTCTGCAAAAACATCTGCGATTTTTCGCAAGCCTTCGCCGTCTATTAGTGGCTCATCGCCCTGAATGTTTACGTAAACTTCTGCATCGGTTTGTCTTGCAACTTCCGCTACTCTTGCGGTGCCAGAAGGCAGTTCCGGATCTGTCATAAAGGCTCTGAAACCAGCTTTTTCAACCGCAGATTTAATTTTCTCTGAATCGGTCGCCACAATTACCTCATCGAAGGCTCCACTTAGCTTTGCTGTCTCGGCAGTGACAACTACGAGAGGTTTTCCACAAAGATCAGCAATCATTTTTTCCGGGAGTCTCACCGATGCCAATCTGGCTGGAACTACGCCAAAAACTTTGTAACTACGTTTAGATGCCATTATTTAAAATCCCTGTTGTTGAATGACCGTCAAGGAGAGAGACAACCTTTACTTCGCCACCGTGTTTTTCAACCCAGTCAGCGCCAACAATAGTTTCTCTGCTGTAATCTCCGCCTTTAACGAGAATCTTTGGAGTAATAGCTTGAATTAGTTCAGCTGGAGTATCTTCAGAAAACTCAATTACATAGTCCACAAATTCCAGAGAGGCCAGCATTAAAGCACGATTCTCAAAGTTATGATAAGGTCTGGAATCGCCTTTCAGCCTCTTTATGGAATCGTCTGAATTCAGGCCAACTATAAGCAATTCTCCGAAGCTTCTGGACTCCTTCAAAACCTTAATGTGCCCGGGATGAAGGATATCAAAGCATCCATTGGTGAAAACAGATTTGTAGCCTGAAATCGCTTTTGCAAAATTATCGATCTGTCCTTTTGGAACTATCTTTTTAACCGGGAGACTTATCGGAGCTTTTTCGGGGAAAATTTGCTCTTCAACTGCTCTACACAATGAATGGATCAGAACTGCATGAATTTCCTGAATTCGAGGGGTTCTTGCAGATGGTGATTTTATGCAGATATCAGCTAAGTCTTCTAATTTACTTTGCTTGGAACCTGTTAAAGCAACGGTGGTAATATTCATTTTTTTAGCTTCTTCAACTGCCGCTACTACATTTGCAGAATTTCCGCTGGTAGAAATGCCAAGAAGAACGTCTCCAGATTGCCCAAGACCTTGCACCTGTCTTTTGAAAACCAAATCATAGCCGTAATCGTTAGCAATGGCGGTGAAAGTAGCAGATGGCGTGCAAAGAGATATACCAGGAAGGGAAGCTCTGTCGTAGCCAAATCTTCCAACAAGTTCTCCAACCATATGTTCTGCATCAGCAGCAGATCCACCATTGCCACAGACTAGAATCTTTTTACCGTTTTTTAATGCCTTTACCATAGCTTGTGCAGCGCTGGAAAAAGTTTGGGACAGTTGCTCTGAAAAAGAATCCTGAACTGTCATTCTCAGGGCGTTCAAATCTTGAAGAAAATAGTTTTCCATCTGGTTCTCCATAAAGCTATTCGGAGCTTTGTTCTTTTTCGCGATAATGTATTCGATCATAATGATCCAATACTTGATCCGCATTGGCTGAAGCCGTTCCAACAATGCCTACAACCACGCCGGCTGCCAGATTTGCAACCTGTGCCGCTTCGTCCATGGTGCAGCCTGAAGCTAATGCAAGACTAAATGTCGCAATAACAGTATCTCCAGCACCAGTAACATCAAAAACGTCTACGGCTTGAGTTGGAATGGTAATAGGTGCTTTGCCTTTTTCAAAAAGGCTCATCCCGTGTTCGCTGCGAGTAATAAGTATCGCGTCTGATTGAGTTTGCTTTAAAAGGTCCATTCCACCCTTTAAAACGTCTTCTTCGGATTCAAAAACGCGGCCTAAAGTTGATTCTGCTTCTTTAGTGTTTGGGGTGATTATGGTAGGTTTTTTATAGATTCCAAAATTTTTCAACTTGGGATCAATAGCGATAAATTTGCCTTTTTTCCTGAATTTATCTATCAGGTTTTTCAATAAATCTTCAACAATTACACCTTTGGCATAATCTGAAATAATAACGCCATCGAGCTCGTCAGACAGGTCCATAATGGCGTCTAAAATTTGCTTTTGTCGCTGATAGTCTATTGCTTCTGTGCTTTCTCTATCAATTCTGATCATTTGCTGTTTGTGCCCGATAACGCGGGTTTTCACAGTTGTTCGTCGGCCTGAATCCACGATAAGACCAGAAGTTCCAATCTTTTGGGCTTCCAGTTCTTCTGATAGTCTTCTACCAGCGCCGTCATCGCCTACAATTCCAAAAATATCAGCTTTGGCACCGAGGGCAACAAGGTTTGCAGCAACGTTTGCAGCTGCTCCAGGGCGCCAGGTTTCTTCTTTGATTTGAACCACAGGAACAGGTGCTTCAGGTGAAATGCGATCAACCTTGCCCCAGTAAAACTCATCTAGCATAACGTCGCCAAGAACAGCAAGACGACATGAAGAAAACTTGCTTAAAATCTTTTTCAATTCTGATCTTTTCATTCTTCAAGTCCTTCCAAAACTGCCATTGAAACAATTGGCAGCATAATTTCGTGGTGTCCTGTTAGATGATAGCCTGCTCCAACTCCTACGCTTGGGCGTTTTACCACGTTTGTCATTGATCTGTACTGAATAATCATGTCCATATTTATAGTAGTCATTCCTTGAAGAGTGAATCCAAGGTTATGGGCTCTTGAAACTGCTTTCAGAAAAACTTCAGGAAGAATTACCGCAGAGCCAAGGTTCCAGTAGACACCGTTTTCGAGTTTTTCAACTTCTTCAGCAAAAATTTCAAAATCTCTAAAGCTGGTTGAACCAATAGAAGCTCCATCTGCTTCCGGGTGAATGTGAATGAAGTCAGTTCCAATGGCAACGTGACTGGTTATTGGGATATTATTTTTGCCACAATTCCAGAGCAAACTTTTTTCCTTGTGAGGAAAAAGGTTCTCGTTGCTTTTCATCCAGGCGTAAAGTGATTGCCCCATTCCTAGACCGCTCTTTGCCCCTTCTTTAAATGCTTTGCACATCCAGGAACCTGTTTCTTCTACACAGCCAAATCTTCCTTCGGCCAATTCTTTACCAACGTCTTCACTGGTTTCACCAAATGCCGCCAATTCAAAGTCATGAATTGCGCCTGCGCCATTTAGCGCAATTGAAGTAATGGCTTGTTTTTCTAATAGCTTTATGAGAAAAGGGTTTAAACCGCATTTGATTACGTGGGCCCCCATTCCAAGCATAACTGGTCGATTAGCTTTTCTGGCGTTAACAATTGATGAAATAATGTTACGTATTGTTTTGCCAGCATGCTGCATTGGAAATGAATCTATTAAAGGTTTAATGCTGAAGTTATTTTCTGGAAGTTTGCCAAAATCATTGATTTTGACAAGATTATGTCTTTTCGACATTGGATACGTATTTATGGGCTTTTTCATAAGATTGTCCAAGGATTTATAGATGCGGAAGTCTAACACTTGGATTTTTTTGCGTCAAGATTGGATAGAATGTGGGGATTTTTTTGTATCCTGAAACAATTGGAAAAGCTTCAAAATTTATAAATCTTTCAGTTATATGCTACGTTTGATTAAGAAGAATTTTATCAGCAATATTCAGAAGCCTCTACAGGGGATCAGGTCAGTTGACCATTGGTGGGTAGACTGTTATAGTGTATGGGCTTTCCTGTTTTAAGACCTACTAGGAGATTACTTATGAAAAAGACTGCCAGACTTATTAGCCTACTTTTGTTTGTAGCATTTATTGCCACCTTAAATGGTTGTGGCCCTAAAAAAGTTGAAAAGAAGGCTGGACCCCTTGAGGTGGTTCACTTTAATAAAGCGAAAGCTTTACCAGATGAAAATATTACGGCAATGGCGGCCTTTGGTGGTCAGGTTTGGGCAGGAAGCAAGAATGGTTTATTTTGTTACGACAGCGTGAATTGGAAAATTCATGTCAAAAAGAATACAAATGTTTTGGGTTCTAACTTGATTGAAAGTCTCAAAGTATCTGATGGCGTTCTTTGGATTGCTACTGATAATGGTGCTTGCAGGTTTGATGGAAATAGCTGGAGTTCTTTATATACAGGTGGAAGGGCTCGTTCTGTTTCCGGAAAAGGCAGTGAAGTTGCAATTGCAACCGCTCATGGGGTGGAATACTCTACCGGCGGCGGTTTTCAAGCATACGGAAAGGAAAATGCCGGGCTTGTTTTTGAAGAAGCTACGGCAATCGGATTTGATGCAAACGGCAAACTCTGGGTTGGAACCCGGGCTGGTATGGCGCGTTTAACTTCCGGGGTTTTTCAAAACTTTACTGGTCCTCAGAAGTCCGTTATGGGTTCATCATTGGTAGATATTCCTCCAAGCCCATCAAATTGTCAGCTAATTGGAAACAATATAAAGGTTATCCATCCTTACAACGGAATGCTCGCAATTGGAACTACCAGTGGCCTTTGTATTACAGACATGGAAGGCACCTGGAGAAATTATTATGCAACTCATAAGGATTGGGCACAAAGTGCTGGAAAAATAATTCAGCAGACCGTATCTGGAAACAGCCCATTACCTGGAAACAATGTTTTGTCGCTTGCTTCTTCTGAAAATGATGAGCTTCTTTTTGTAGGAACAAAGAAGGGACTGGCGATTTTGAACGGTAATAGCTGGATTGATACGACAGTCATGCTTAAGGACCTTCCATCTACCTCTATTTATGGCCTGGCGTATTTGAATGGGGATTTGTGGGTTGGCACTATGAATGGTGTATACCAGGTTAAAAACGTTGCTTCTCTAATTAAGAAAGCGGAAAAGTAATTAATAAATCAGGCAGTTATGGCGTCAATCAAAGTAATCGTAAAAAAAACATTTCCATTTTTGCTTCTGGGAATCCCTGCGTTGTTATTGGGGCAAGAGCAGATAACTGATTTTGTAGTAGCCTCATCCGCTGCAATAGATGTCTCAAAAGCTTCTGGCACTTCGCCACTGGAGTTTGTGACTCCTGAAATCAGGTTTGCAATGATGACTCTTGGCATGGGAGGGCTAACTGGCTGGGCCGTCGGTTTTACCATGAAGAAGTTTGCAAAGTTAGCTGCTTTATGTGTTGGAATTGGGTTTATTAGTATTCAATTTTTAGCTTTTCATAAATTTATAATTATTGACTGGGATAAGATTAAAACCGCCGTTCCGAATGAAAGTCTGCAAAGAACCTGGGTTGAAGCAATGTCAATTTTAACTTTTAATCTCCCATTTGCGGGATCCTTTGTTGCTGGTTTTTTTCTAGGTTTTAGAAAAGGTTAACCAAAAGATAAATTAGATATTTAACAATTAATGAAAAAGCCCCAGGCGATATGCCTGGGGCTTTTAATTTTTCACACTTTTTTTATTTGGGATAAACCTTCATCAGGTTTTTAATTTCAATAGTACCAGAAGAGATATTGGTTCGGTGAGTAATTCCATGAACCACAACTCTTTGATCAACGTAGTCTTTAAGTTTTTCATACCATTCATCTTCTGTGACATCCAAGCCTTTTGCTTTTCGGCCCATTCGATCTTCTTTTATATAAATTCTTTTATTTTTATGAACAATTTTGCCTCTTACAGTTTCTTCTTGAGTCCAAACCTGTACTGGTTCTTTTTCTTTTTTGTCACGCTTTCTATTTTTTCTATCACGCTTGCGATTACTTTTTTGTTCTGATTCCGGAAGATACTCATTGGCGTTTTTTACTTTTGTAACTGATTGAGCTGTCCAGAGCATTACTGGACCACCAATTGCTGATGGTGCTTTTGTTTTTACTTTTTCTTCATCTGCATTCACTTCATATTCTGTTGCAACATTTCCCATTAAAACGGCGTTAACAACTGAGCCATAACCAACCTGATTTCTTCGGTTTCTTCTATTTTTTCCAGTTTCTTCTTTTGGGAGATCAAAGCTGATCCAACTTCCAGTGGCAATTGCCAGAGCGGGGTCGATTTCGCCATTGATGTGCAGAACTCTCATTGATACTCTATTGCGATAAACCGACTCGATTTTTCCAATTGCATTTAATTCAATAACTGAAGAATCTGCAGTTATGCCACTGCTTGTTAAAACCGCTATTGTTATAAGTATTAGGGCACAAAGCCTAGTTGTTTTAGATACTAAATTCACAGTGAAGTCTCCTGAACTCAATTGATGATACCAAGAGTTATACCACAATAAATCTCAACGCGCAAAACTGCAAAATAGGAGTTGTTTAAGGAAAACAGAGTTTTTCCTTCATACAGAGATTAAATATCTGTTCCCAAAAAATGCATCCATCGGCTGTATGACATTTTTTGCTGACAGGTTTTTGCTGGAGTTGATTGTGAATACTTTTAGGAAGATTTACCTAATGTTTTTAATGCAAATAAATAGCCCTGATGGTATCCTATTTTAATGAACGGTAACGCTCCATCAAGTCAAGCAATAGAAAAACTGAAGGCCATATTTTTCCTTGGCATGAAGTGTAATCTGGTAACCTTGACTGGCATGGTTATTGTATGGATTGTTTTAGCCCGAACGGAGTGGGTAACTGGTTTCTGGGAAAATCTATTTACAATAATAGTTTTTGCTCCTGTATTTATGGGCGATGCAATTTGCAGTTATGGTCTTGGCAGAATAAAGCTGGAGCTTGAAAAACAATGGGACGATGTGCAGATAACTCAAAATGGAAGGGAAGCCGTAAATAAATACTTTTACTTATGGCGCGCAATTTCATTTGTGCCAGCCATTTTGTTAGCAGCGGTTATGCTGGTATCTTTTCAATGGCCTGCAGAAAAAGTTCAATTAGTTAAGATTGCTTTCTTTGTCGGTTTTTCCCTTCATTTTTTAAGAAATACCATGTTTATGCAAAAATATTTTGCCCCAAGAATACCTGGTTTCGGTGGAAAGACTCTTTTTAAGAGAAGCTTTCTGGTTGCAAGCTTTTTTGCGTTGGCTTATTTATATTTGTGGTTTCGACCACATGCTTCGTTTTCAAAGCTGGAAATTCTATCTGTTGGGATTGCATATTTCATAATTTGTGCAATTTTACAGCCTTTGCCTACTAAGTTTTCTTTGTTAAAACCTGGGAGGCGACCAAAAAGAAGGGCTTTCTTTGGCATAGAGATTATACCGGAGAGCGAAATTCCCGCTTCTGAGTTAGGAAAAATTACTGAGACTTACGCCTCCTCAGAATCGGAAGAGCAACTTTCGTTCTGTAATTTTATCAGGATGCCGTTACTAGAACTTCCATTGTTTCAGGCAAGTGGTCGGTTATGCATGGATTCCAACAAAAAAGCTGTTATTTTATTTCTTTTCTCTGAAGTCAGAAAAACAGTTCATAGATCAATTGTTTCATGGAAAGGGAATTCCCTTTTTGTAACTACAGACTTTGGCTCACCACAGGCTAAATTTCCAGCAACTTTTGATTATAAGGATTATTCAAAAAAATTAGACCTAAAACAGCTACTTGATGAGCACTTCAGAGATGATGCTTTTGATCAAATAGATGAATCTAGCGTTTATTTAAAACTAGAAGCAGCTGTAAAAGAAATGATTGTTTTCCTGGAAACCGATTCTATAGCAAAAAAAGGTGGAGACATCAGCTCTGCCAATAAAGAAAAATTAGATACTTCTTCGGATATTGTAAATGGTGAACAAAATGCAAATGAATTACGAACAGACTGAACAGAAAGAGCTTTTTGAGGCCCCCGGGCTGTCTATTGGAAAATCAATTAATTGGAAGATCTTTATTTTCCAGCTTGTTATTCTTAGTGCCGTAATTGGAGTAATGTCCTATTTTGAGCTCCTAAGATGGAAAAACGTAAGTGATAGTTATGTAAATAAAAAGGTTGTAACCCTTGCAAAAACAATTGAGCCGCATGCTCGAAAACTGCTTGAGGCTGGGGATGTTGAGGGACTGCAGAGTCTTGCTTTGTCTTTGACCTCTGGGGAAATACCTGACAACGACGTTATCTCTGTTCTGATTCTTGACGCTCAGCATCAAAAACTAGCTGAATCTTCTCCCCAAATTGTTCAATCTGAGCAAGGTTTTGTTTATCTTCCAGCTACCGTGGTGGCCAGTACAGAAATAAAGGACCAGCAGGGTAAGATGGCAGTTGGAAACCTTCGAATTTTGTTTTCAAATCGCTTGTTTGAAGTTAAAAGCCGGGAAGTGATCAGGGCTGGAATTATGTTTTTTCTTTGTGGCCTAGTTTTAGTCGTTTTGTCGACAATATATTTTTCAAAAATCATAATCAGGCCAATCAGACAACTGGTTTCTGTTGCTCGAGACTTGACCAGGGGCAATTTGGAGAAAGTTGATGATCTTCCAAACTCAAGCAATGTTGATGATCAGATTAAGGCATTTTATAAGATAAACTTATTATTAAACAATAATCTTGCTGATTTCCGACAAAGAAATCGAATTCTTGACGGTAAGGTTTTCGAGCTTGATGCTCTTCAACAGATTGGCAGGTCATTAAGCTCTTTGATGGAGGTCGACAAAGTTTATGAAGCGATTGTCGATCATACCGTTAACTTTCTTGGCGGAGTTAGGGTATGTAACCTTTTTGAAGTTGACGAAGACAAAAATCAACTAGTTTTAAAAGTTTCAAAAGGGCTTGAAGCTTCTGATACAGGAACAAAGAAGTTTCAAGCTATTAATGAAGGAATAGAAGGAAAGGTTTTTGCTGGCGGTGAAGCTATTCTTCAAAATCATATTATTGATAATTCTGACCATGAATCTTTGCCTGACACAGAAGAAAGTTGTTTATGTGTTCCAATCCGAAATGGCAATAAAATAAGTTGTCTTCTGAGTGTAAAAAACAGAATTTCTGGCACACTGTTTAATGATGATGACATGCGACTGGTTAAGGGAATTGCAAAAGAATCTGGTGTTGCGTTAAAGAATTCAAGAACATACAAGGATCTTAAGAAGAAAATTTTACAGCTAAATACATTGCATGAAGTGGGAAAAACCCTGGGAGTTGTTCTGGAAATAAATAAGCTCCTGGATCTTGTTATGGATTTAATTGTAAAAGTTTTGGGAGGCGTAAAAACCTGTTCAGTAATTCTTTATGATGAAGAAACCCAAGCCTTACAGGTAATGCTTTATAAGGGAAAAACTGGGATTGAAGCTTTACAGCCTATAAAAATTGGTGAAGGGATTGCAGGCAAGGTTTTTGAGAAGGGTGAACCAATCATAATTAATGATCATCTGGATGAAGGTGTTTCAGTTGAAGATGATTCTGCGAGCAAAAACAAGGCAACTAGAAGCTCATTATGTGTTCCTTTAAAAGTAAAAGAGAAGCCAATAGGGGTTTTGTCTGTTTCAGATAAAAAAACTGGAGATCCTTTTGATGAAGGTGACTTGGAGATCCTTGTTACTTTGGCTCATCAAATTGCGGCAACCATTTACAGCGCCCAACTTTACGAAGATCTTGAAGCCAGCTATCTTTCAGCGGTTAGAGCTCTTGCAAACTCTCTCGATGCAAAAGATGCATATACTAGAGGCCATAGCGAAAGAGTTGCGCGTTATTCCATGGAAATTGGCCGTGTTATGAATTTAACTACTGACGAAATAAAGACCTTACATATTGGGGCTTTGTTGCATGATATAGGCAAAATTGGAATTTCAGAGTCAATTATTAACAAGAATTCTCGCTTGACGGATAATGAATTTGAAACGATTAAAACGCACCCCTCACGCGGTGCTTCAATAATTGAGCCTGCAAAGTTTTTGAAAGAGAAATTGCCACTAATTAAATACCATCACGAAAGATTTGATGGAAAAGGTTATCCTGATGGTTTAAAGGGAACCGATATCCCTTTGCTGGCTAGAATCATTTGCGTGGCAGATTCATATGATGCAATGACTAGCAAGAGGGCTTACAGAGATACAATGCCAAGGATTGAAGCAAGGAATGAGCTGGTTCGATGTTCCGGCACCCAATTTGATCCAAAAGTTGTAACGGCCTTCTTGGATGTTTTGACGGATGAAAATAAGTTGGAAGCTATTGAGAAACTGGGGAAATAATGGAGCGAATCTGGACCTTAAAGACAGTCCCTGAGGAAAAGCTGGAAAGATTAAAAAATACAGGTTTTCCTCCGATTTTTCTGAGCATATTAATCAACAGAGGAATTGATACCGAAGAGGCGATTGAGAAGTATTTTGTGCCTAAAAGCCGGTTCCTTTTTTCACCTTTTATGCTCGATGGAGTCTGCAAAGCAGTAAAAAGAATTTTTAGAGCCATAAAATCCGAAGAAGGAATAAGGGTTTATGGTGATAGGGATGTGGATGGAATAACTTCAACAGTTCTGCTTGTTGAGACTTTACGAACTTTTTCTAATAAGGTTGACTATACTGTTCCGGTTATTGAAGATGGTTATGGCTTGAACCCAGACTATATAGATGCTGCAGTGAAAGATGGTGTAACGCTTATTATCACTGTGGATTGTGGAATTTCAAATATTGAAGAGGTTGAATACGCAAGAAGCAAAGGGATTGATGTTGTTATAACTGATCACCATGAGGCTCCTGCAGAGCTTCCAAAAGCTTATGCAATAATCGATCCGAAAATTCATGGCAGTTGTTGTCCTCAAAATAATATTGCTGGGGTTGGAGTCGCTTTTAAGACGGCCCTTGCACTTGAAATGGCCAGATCCAAGTCTCTTACACGGCCTGTTTATGCTTTTGATTTTAGGAACAATCAGGTTGATGTGGTAAGGTTTACACCCCAGGAAGGTTTTTCTGAACCAATGGCTCTTGATTTTGATGCTCTCTACGGAAAAACTCTCCTGTTCTTCAATGAAGAAGAACAAAAAGTTATTGGCGAGATGTTTCCTGCTGTTTTAAAAAACACAGATGTGGGAGAGGCTGGCGAACCAATTTTTCTGGAAAAAGTTTTCACCAATTGCATGCCTGAGATAAAAAATCCTTCAAAAAGTGAAATTGCAAAGGAACTTAATCTGGAAGATTTTGCTCCAGCAAAATCACTGCTTTTGTCTTATTTAAAATGTCTTGAATCAAAAACTCCTGGTGTAAAAGCTCTATGGAAGAGAAGCCTTGATGTATTAACCATAGGAACTATTGCAGATATGGTTCCGTTGCGTGGTGAAAATAGGGCATTTACACAGATGGGATTAAAGTTTGTTGGAAAAACATCAAGAATTGGTCTTCAAAATCTCTTTTCTTTATTGGGCTGGCAAAATAAGAAGGTTCTTGAAAGAGATATCAGCTTTAGTATTGCTCCGATATTGAATTCCTCTGGAAGGCTGAAAACAGCAGAGTTGGCTATTGAGCTGTTGACAACTGAGCATAGCCCAAGGGCAGAAAACCTGGCTTCCGAACTTTTTGCATTGAATGATGAAAGAAAGAAGTTGGGCGAAGAATGCTATCGGGAAGTAAAAGATTTTCTTATTGCTCAGAACGATTTGCAAAATGACAAGTTGCTTATGGTAGCTGCTCCAATAAAGAATCAAGGGGTAACGGGTATTGTTGCTACAAGATTGATGTTAGATTATTGCCGGCCTGTTATTGTCTTACTTGAAGATCAGGGCAACTTTTTAGGCTCTGCAAGAAGCTTTAAAGAGATTAATATTATTAGTGCCTTGAACTATTGTTCAGAACTCCTGGAAAAGTATGGCGGGCACATTGGAGCTGCAGGTTTAACTATCTCTACAGGCAACATTGATGCTTTCCGAACAAAGCTTAGAGAATATGCATCTACAAATATTTCTGATAAAGATTTGCAGCCAGAGTGGAGAATTGATTATAAAGTCGAAATTGATGATATTGATGATCAGTTCATGAATGATCTATTGAAGTTTTCTCCATTTGGTATTGAAAATCCTGCACCGTTATTTTTAGCTGAAAATGTGTCTTTTTATGAAATTAGAAAAGTTGGTGAGACAAAGGCTCATTTGAGGTTTAAGGTTAGAAAGGGTGGGGGAAGACATATTTTTGGAATTGGATTTAATATGGGTGATATAATGGTACCTGATATAATCAGAGACGGAACATGCGATATCGTATTTCATGTCGAGCCAAATGATTATAATGGAGTTAGATCAGCTCAGTTAATGGTTTGTGACTGTAAAATTAGAGGTTTTAAATGATGGGGGATTTATGGAAATCTTAGAAAAACCACCATTGGATCGTTACGATTTTTCACGAATGGAAAATATGTGGAAAAGACTGGTTTTTGAAGTCATTGCAGAAATGATCGAGAACCACGAAATGTGTGATTGCCAGGATTGCATACTTGATACCGCGGCTCTTGCGTTGAATAAGTTACCATCCACTTACTGGATTTTGGGAACCTATGATGCATTTATGCCGCCAGAAAAGTTTTATGAGGATACGATGAATCTAAGATTGGCAGAGGAAGCTGTGCTTCAGGCCTATCGAATGGTTCAACAAAACCCTCACCACTAGTTTTTTTTGATTAAAGAAAAATGGTAAAAGAAAATCCGCCACAATCTGTGGCGGATTTTTCTATATTTTGTTAACTACCTAGTTAAGCTTATGGGCTTTAAAAATTTCTTGAAGCGCCATGTTTGCAGCAAGCCTAACTTCTTTGCTTTGGTCTCTAGTAGTATTTTTTAGTGCTACGAGGCATCTAATGTCTCTAAGGTTACCCAAAGCTTCAGCAGCTGCTTTTCTAACAGCGCTGCTTCTATCTGCAAGCATTATCATTAATGGCTCTACTACTGCATTTGATCCAATTTTTCCCAAGATTCTTGCAATGTTTTCTCTTAAGAAATTGTTTCTGTCTTTTGTAAGCATAAGGAGTTTGGAAATCAAATTTGACTCACCAATTCTCACAAGAAGGTCACAAGAGTTTCGACGAATTCTTTCTTCAGAGTGTTTCAAGGCCTCGATTAAAACGTCATAAGAGTTTTCACCGAAACTGACAATCGCTTCACTGCATGCAAGTGGAACAATTGCAGATGGGTCATCCAGCCTTGCAAGCATTGGCATAATGGACTGTGGATCACCAATTTTTGCAAGGGCTTCGGCTGAAGCTTCTCTGACTTTTTCTGAAGAATCTTCAAGAGCCTTAACTATATGTGGAAGAGCAACCCGGTCTCGTCTTTCTCCAAGAACTTCAACCGAGGTAGTTCTCACTTCTTCTGATTTGTCGCCAATTGCAGCAATGATAATGTCAGGAACTCTCGCGTCAGCCATCATTGAAAGTGACTGAATTGAAAGTTTTCTAACCAGCTCAGAAGAATCTTTGGTGGTTTTTTCAAGGAATTCTACGGCTGCAGTATCCTTAAGTTCGCCAAGAACCTCTGCGGCTTCTGCTCTTACAATTTCAACAGAGTCTTTCAGAGCCTCTATTGCAGGTTGAACAGCTGCAGTTGTTCCAATTTTTCCAATTGCTTCGATTGCTGCTGTCCTAACTTTTTCTGCAGAATCCTTAACTAACTGAGAAAGAGTTCTAATGGCCCTTGGATCCTTTGTATCACCAAGAACTGTTGCAACTGCAACTCTAACTGGTTCGGAAGGGTGTGAAGCGCTCATTACAAGCTTCTCAACAAGCTTTCTGCTTTGATTGTTAATTAGTTGTTTAGACAACAAATGCAAAGGAATATTGAATTCTGGTTTTTTGAGGATCTCTATCATTGCATCCAGAGAGCCTTCTGTTTTGATTCCGCCGAGGGCTTCAACGCACCATTGTCTTTGGAAATTGTCGCCTGTTCCAAAATATTCCATAATTATTGGAATTGCCTTGTCATTTCCAACTTTTGCAAAAAGATTTGAAACATTCATTCTAATTAAATGAAGTATTTCGCCACTGCATTCCAGGATTCTCTTATCAGGAATTCCGGCAAGCTTTTTCATATCTTTATCTGTTAAAGCATCTCTGGCTATTTTAATTAGTAATGAGAAAGCTCTTTCATCTTCCATTTGGCTTAGAGCATTGGCAATGGAAAACTGAGCCCAAGCATATCCTTCTTTTAGAATAACGGATATTGGGTTTTCAGTTGTTAGATGCTCATCGATTGAAAGAAGGCTGTCTGCGATACATTTCTTAAGTGATGGCTCATGAGTTGAGTCAAGTATTTTAAGTAATGGGAAGATAGCTCTAATGCTTCCAATCTGGCCAAGGACACGAACAAGAGAAGGAAGAGTTTCTGACTCATCTTCCAGCATTGCTTTTGTTATAAGATCCACGGACATTTCACCAAGCTCACAGAGTGCCCATTCAGCTTTTTCTATGATCTGGCGATCTTGTTCACCAAGTGATTTTATAAGAGGTTCAATGGCTTTTGCGCCCTTAATCTCGCCTAATGCTTCAATTGCCGCAAGTCTTACATCTCGTTCAGAGTCTGTTAATCGGCCTACCAATGGTTCAATGGCAATTGGATTGCCTATTTTTCCAAGGGCTTGTGCCGCTGCTATTTTATGTTCGGTTTCCGGAGCTTCAAGGAATTTAACAAGATTACCAGCAGTTGCTTTCTCTGCAATTTCTCCAAGTGCATGAATTGCTTTCAGACAAAGAGTGTGGTCTTCTTTATCAAGAATTACAAGAACATAGCGACTTGCTTTGGCAGATTTTATTTTTCCAAAAGCTTCCAGAGCCAGCATTGTTAACTTGGCGTTAAAGCTGTTAGCCAGTTTAAGGAGTGGTTCAACAGCCTTGCTATCTGCAATTTCACCCAATGCCCAAACAATTTTTTCCTTAATCTGTGGATTACTAACCTGGAAAATATCAATTAGTGGGGCAACTGCATTGGCATTTTTTATTTGTCCCAGCGCTTGAATAGTGGCCAGGCGAATTCGCTCATTATCTTCTCCAAGAACTACCAGTAGTTGATCACAGGCTGTTGTGGAACCAATTTTTCCAAGAGCTTCAATTGCTTTGAGGCGAACCTCGAAATCAGGATCTTTAAGCATTGGAAGAACTACTGCTACTGATTTTTCGTCGGCTATATTTCCGATAGCTTCTGATGCGATCAGACGGAGATCATTGTTTCTACTTTTCAGGAAAGCTGAGACAGCTTTTAATGCTGATATTGCACCAATCTTTCCTAGGGCTTCCAGAGTTACATAGCGAAGATCTTCATTATCTTCTTCAAGAAGTTTTATTAAAGGCACAACAGCTTCTTCTGCTCCGATGGAACCTAAGGCTCTTGCCGCAATAAACTTTAATTGTGACTGATCTGTGCTCAGGCACTGAACCAAAGGTCTTACTGCATCTTGACAAGCAACTTCTCCCAGATACTCTGCAGCTACCTCGCGGATATCTTTCAACTCATCATTCAAAAGAGCAATGAAGTCTGCATTTGCTGATTCGAGTTTTAGTTCCTTTATGGACAAAACAAGAGAATATTTTTCATCAGGATCAGTTGCGTCTGCAAGCAACTGTCTGATTTCTGCCAGCTGTTCTTCAGGTGAAAGAGGCGGAGCTTCTTCAAGAATGGCTGCGGCAGTAGAAATCTGCTCATCGGGCGAAAGAAAGTCTGCAATATCCGAATCATCTGAATTTGAATTCTCAATTGAACTAAGGCTTCCAAGAGCCACATCCTCTGAGTCGTATTCAATTTCACTTTCTTTTTCTTCTGGTATCTGAGACTCTTCAATGGTTTCGGTAATAAAATCTATGGCAGGATCTTGAGAATCAACAGTTTCTTCTTCAATTGAGGAAACTATTTTTTCTTCTGGTTGCGGTGCAGGAGCACCTCCGTCGATTCCAAGTATTAACCCGGCAAGATCATCGTCTTGACTAGACTGTTCTTCAAGCACAGGTGCGTCTATTTCTGTTTCCTGAATCGTTTCTACTGCTTCAAATTCAGAAGGATCAAATACTTCTGAGTCATCTGTAGGAGTGTCTAGAACAAGAGAGTCGAGGAAATCATCTGTGACTTCGCCATTTTCTGATTCGTTTGACGCTACCGTTTCATCAACTGTGGTAACAGTATCTAAATTGTCTATTGTTGCCGTATCTTCTTCGATTTCAACTACTTCATCTTCAACAGAAAATTCGCTTGTAGCAACTTCTGCGTCCAAATCGCCAAAATCAAAGCTTTCTGCTTCAATCGTTGAACTGTCAGTGCTAACGATGAGATCACTTAATTCGTCTTCTTCTGGGGCACTTATGATTAAATTATCCAGCTCATCATTCTCAGAAATTTCAATTTCTTCAGGTTTTTCTATTTCAGCTACTGAATTAAGAGGCTCAGAGGGGGTCTCAACTACTTCAGAATCCAGGTCAAAGGAAATTTCATCAGAGGTGTCTTCAAAATTATCTGGGGCAGCAAAAGGATCTTCTTCTAAATCCTGTTCTACGGCAAGATTAGGCAAATCGTTTGAATCTTCTGATAATGATTCTGTTGACGAATCAACATCTAATTGTAGTTCAAGAGAAGGGGCTTCTTCTGTTTTTTCCGGGTTAAGGCCTGGAAGATTAAAATCTTCTGATCCTTGCTCATTGGTTCCCGATTCATTGCTTGCAAATGGATCATCAGATGAGTCAAGATCAAGTGAAATTTCAGAAGGCTGCTCATCTGAATCTAATTCAAGACTAAGGCTCTCTCCAAGGTCACCAGTGTCAATGCTAAATTCATTGTCATCTCCTCCAAGATCAAGACTTAGTTCATTTCCAGAGGAATCTGAGTCTAAGTCTAAATTTAGATCAAGAGACAAATCGTCGTCTGATGAGCTATCCCCAAGATCCAAGCTAAATTCTGACGAAGATGAATCACTTTCATCCAAATTCAGTTCAAGGCCGTTATCTTGTGAACTATCACCGAGATCAAGATCGAACTCACTATTTGAACTGTTCTCTGCAGCATCATTTACTGAGAGATCTAGTGATAAGTCAAGATCAAGTGGTTCCCTTTCTGCTGGAGAGTCAATTGACGCTCCATCGCCTGGTAAACCCATTCCGCACATATTACAAAATTTATTATCTTTTTCGTTCTCGAATCCACATCCGGGACACTGCATAGAGACCTCCGAGTTTTTCTGTCTGAATGCTTTTGCTATAACTTATCAAAGTATCAAAACAATCTGCATTTGTCTTGAAAAATATTTAAAAAGTGAGTCTAACAAACAGAATTGAAAATTACTATTACTCAAATATTTATTAATAGGCCCTCAAAGGAAGTTATAATTCTTTCTATTTTTCTTGAAAAATAAAATCCTTTAACGACGGAAACTTTTCTGATAAAGCGGTTCTAATGTCAATCTCCTCTCCAGCAGCAATAATTTGCTGAATAAAAGAGCATAATTGATCTCTCTCAACTATCGGTATGATCTGTTTTATTCTGCTAATAGAAGAAGGTCGCATGCTGAAATCTTCCACGCCTATTCCTAGAAGAGCAAGAAATCCTGCTGGGTCTGCGGCCATTTCTCCGCAAACACAAAGTTTAATTTCTTCGGCTCTTGCAGCGCTGAGACAAGTAAAAATTAAACGTAAAAAAGGAATATTTAGTGGGTTTGCCAGCTCGGCAAGCCTTTGATTTGTTCTATCTATGGCATAGAAGAACTGAAGAAGGTCATTTGTTCCTAAACTTATGTAATTTGTATATTTTGAAATTTCTTCCATCATAAAAACTGTTGAAGGAACTTCAACCATGATTCCCCACTCTGGTGGTGATTTCGGGTTGATCTGCTCAATAGCTTTCTTATAAATTTCATCAATCTGTTTCAATTCATTCGCCGTAGAGATCATTGGGAAAATAATTTTACAGTTGCTTCCGTCTGCTGCTCGAATCATAGCTCTAAGTTGTGGCAGGAGAATTTCTTCTCTGGACAAAGAAAAGCGAATAGATCTAAAGCCCATAGCGGGATTTTCTTCTTTTGGGAAAGGGATGTATTTTAAAGGTTTGTCGGAACCAATATCTATAGTTCTTAGAATGGCTGAGTCTTTGGCTGTTTCAATAACTTGTTTGTAAACGCCGTATTGGAACTCTTCCGAAGGTAAGTCCATGCTTTCCATGAACAAAAATTCGCTTCTGAATAATCCAATTCTTTTGATGCTCTGTTTTTTCAAAAGTTCGAGCTCTTCAACTCTAGCGATATTCGCGCCCAGGCCAACTTGAAAACCATCTGCTGTAATGTCAGAAGATTCAAGTTCCGACTCAATAAGGTTTTGAGAGGCCAAAAGTTTATCTTTTACTTCTTGTCCAGGATTCAAAATAACCTTGCATCCTGAGCGTGTGTCTATAAGAATTTCATCTCCTGTTCTAGCTACAAGCGTTAGATCGCTAAGACCAAAAACTGATGGAATCCCAAGAGCACCAGACAAAATTGCAACGTGGGAGGTTGCTCCGCCAGAATCAAGACAAACCCCTTTTAAATTTCCTTTAGAAAAATCCAATATTTCTCCCGGAGTTACTTCACTTCCTATAAGAACGTAGGGATCATTACCTATTTCGGCAGCAGGTCCCTCTAGCCCCATTAAATGTCGAAGAAGTCTATCTCCAACATCTTTTACATCAATAGCTCGTTCCCTGAGATAAGGATCTTCAATTGCTGAAAAAATTGTTTGAAGCTGGTCAACTATTTCCCGGACTATGCTTTCAACATTTACCATTGCTTTTTTTAGCCTGGAAATAATTTGTGGAACAAATTGCGGGTCTTCCAGCATTAAGAGATGTGAGTCAAATATGGCGGCATACTTTGCACCATGCTTCTCTTCTGCTAGTTTCTGGGCAGCAAGAAGGTCTCTTCGAGTAAGCTGGGTTGCAGCATCAAGTCGTTCAAGTTCCTTGTCGATTTGATTTTCATCAATAGACGTGGTTTTTACTTCAATTCGTTTTTTGAAAACGTAAGCTTTAGCTACGCAACATCCAACTGAACCAACGATGCCGTTTGCAACAGCAGTTTGTTTTTTTCCCGATTCAACCATAATTCCCCCCGAAGACCTAAACTTCAGGCCATTTCTTCACCGAAGCCACTGTCCACAAGTGATGCAATAGCGTCAACAGCTTCTTCTTCATCCGAACCTTCTGCAGTAATGACGATTTTTTGTCCTGGCCCAGCGGCCAACATCATTACACCTAAAATGCTCTTTGCATTGATTTCTGTGTCGTCTTTTGCTAACTGAACTTCAGATTCGAACTTTCCAGCCAGTTTTACTAACAGAGATGCAGGGCGTGCGTGTAAACCCAATTTGTTTTTGATTTCTACTTCTTTTCGCTTCATGCTGTATCCTTATATCAGAATTCCCCAGTGATGAAGCACCAGGGCACTAACCATTAATAGAAAGGAAATCATCAGGACATCAATCTTTGCCCTGTAAGCAATTGTTCCGAGAGACACCAGGATAATTGCTCCGATTCCCTGAACGACTTTTTCACCAAAGTAAAAATACTCCAAAGGAAGATTTGTTAATAAATATGGAGTATGCAGATTAACATGATTTGGTATTAGATAACAGAGAAAAACTAACGTTCCATATCTCAGGGTTTGTCTAATTTTTGGAAAGTTAAATTGTTTTAGTGATCTAATTACGTGAGTTCCTTGATTGTATCCCCAAAAAATTCCTGCAAATCTAAAATAGAGGTGAGGAATATTGTAAACCATCAGGAAAAAAATAGGGGTAAGTAAAATGTTTCCAAATGCAAGTGAAAGGCCGGCTGCAGCAACAAATGGCCTCCAGCTGTCCCAGAAAAGCCCGTCACCAATTGCAGCGCAAGCGGTCATTAATCCTTCTTTTGTGTCATGAATAATGTCTTCCGAAATTTCTCCGCGAGCCAGCTTTTCTTCTAAGGATAGAGTTACACCCATAACAATAGATGCAAAATAGGGATTTGTATTAAAGTATTCCAGATGCCTTAAGTATGCAGCTTCTCTTGCAGGACCTGGCTCATAAATTTTATCTAGCCCTAATCCAATGGCATAAATAAATCCCATGCTCATCATACCCCTGTAATTCCAGGAGGCTTGTAGAAAAAAGCTTCTAAAAGCAATTCTGATTAGGGTTAATCGATTAAGCTTTGCTATTTGATGGTCCATGGTTCTTCCATATAATGAATGCTGTTGCTATAATCGCTAGCCAGAATTTTGCAGGAAGAACGGTGAAAGCTAGTATTCCATAGATAACTTTTTTTAGCTCTTCCTTATTTTGAATACACATACTTGCCAGAACAGAGAATCCAATTGCAGGTAAAAGCCCTTGAATTACTATAAAACCACTGCTATGAGAAAAAGTCAGAGTTTGGGTGAAGTATTTCAATGGTTCTACACCAAGCCAGGTAACAAGAAAGCAAAACAAAAATGCTTTGGAAAAAGTAAAAAAGCCGCCAAGGGTATGCCCTACAGCTATTGACCAAAGCTGGTTTTCTTCTACTTTTAATGCGACCCAGGAATCTAAATTTGTGTTTAATCGCCGGACAAACATGTCCAGACTTCTCCCTAATAGTCCAAGAGCAACGGAGAATAGAAGTGCAATGGTATAACAAACTTCTCTCTCGGTATAAGTTTCATAGCTATGCCCTGCGATGAATCCCAGGGCAACTGAAAGAACTGAAGCTAAGGCTGCATCAGGGGGAACATTCATCCCAAGTGGGAGTTGCTCAATCCAGACGAGTTGAAGTATGGTTCCAACCATTAATCCTAACTTTAGTCCAGCCGCCGGTTCTCCAAACAGGTTGCCAAGAAAAAGACCTGTTAACGGTGCAGCGACAATAGGTTGAGAAATCATAAATTGCCAGGTAGCGGTAGAATCTAAATCAACAATTCCACCAATCAAAGCAATTATCAGGGATGCCATTAAATGATCTTGCATTCTTATTCCTCAAAAGCCTCCCATTCCTTTTCTAGATCATGGATTGCATATTCAGGAGTTAACTCACCATTTAATACCTTTTTTATCTTTTCACCAATGGAGGCGTAGACCTTGCCTCTTTTAGCTTGAATATCCATTTTTTGACTGGATTGAAGTTGCCATACAAAAGTTTTTAGAAATGGGTCCTTTTTGATTTCAGGATCAGAAAAAATAGATTTTCTGGCCGGGAGTCCATAATTCTTCTTCGAAAGTCTCGTTTGGACGTTCTTTGAGCAAAGAAACTTAGCGAATTTTAATGAAGCTTGTTTATATTTTGAAGTTTTTGATATGGTCAATGTTTGACAGCCAATAGGAGGGAATGAGCCAAGAGAACCGCCTGGGATTCCAACTATTCCCAGGTTGGAGACATCTGATTTAAAGGCACTTCCTGAGATAATTTCTCTGATTGCCCAGGGCCCATTAAAAATCATGCTAACTTGACCGCTTTTGAAGCTGTTGACCATCATTTTATACGTGTTTGCCCTTAAACTTACTGGTGGCACTGCTTTTAAGCGATTTTTAAGGTTTAAAAGATATTCCAGAGCTTTTATACTTTGGTCTGAATTAATTGCTGTTTTTCCGTCTTTTGTAAAATAACGTCCACCAAAGCTAAAAAGTATTGGTTGAAAATACCATCCGTTCGGATGAATGAAGAAGCCGTATCTCCCTGTTCTAGGGTCGGTTAATTTGGCGGCTGCGCGAGAGAATTCTTCATAGTTTCTGGGAGGGGTTAGCCCCAGTTCTTTAAAATGCTTTTTGTTATAAAAAAGAGCCAGGCAATCTACAGACATTGGAACAGCCCATATTTTATCCTTAATCTCAATTACCTGCTTTGCAATTGGCAAGAGATCTTCGTATTCTTCTTTAATTTCAGATTTCTCAATGGGTTGAATCAAATCTGCTTTTACAAAATCATGCAGCCAGAATCTATCTGTTCGCAGAAGGTCGGGGGCTACGCCAGCTTTTATACTTTGCTCAAATTTTTCTCTGGCTTTGTAGAATGAAATTTCTTTAACTGAAACTTTTATTGTTGGATTAAGTTTTTCAAATTCACTTACAAACTCGGGCATCAGCTCTGCTTCTGGCTTGTCCATCGTATTCCAGAAGGTAATTGTTACTGTTTTCTGGTTAACGTCACTTACTTCAGTAGATCCGCAGCCGGAAAACAGAATCAACGCCAAGACACAAAAAGTTGAGAAAGTAGAGCGTATAAAAAAGGTTGAGAAAATTTGAGAAAAATTTGATGATTGTTTTTTTTCTAATAAATTTTTCACTATTTCAAATCAGCCTTTTGTGGTTAAAGGAGGGTATTCACCCTCCTTTAAGGAAATATCTAGGTTCTAACGCTGGATTCTAGTCATTCTTCCTTTGAAGCCTTTTGGTATCAGATTGCTTGAAGAGATGGAAAGAATTCACAGGAATTCTAGCAATTACTTCTTCGCCAACTTCAACTTTTACAGAAGGATCAACTCTTGCATTTATGCTATGGCCATTACCAACCAGATATAGATAGGTTTCAGCACCCATAGGCTCAATGAGATCTACTCTGCAAGGGATATTCAGAGATTTTACATCAGGCTCTGTGTCGTTTATTAAAATATGCTCTGGGCGAATTCCAATAAAAAGATCATTTTCAGGAAGATCAGAAAAATGCTCTGAGAGGTTGATTTCCCAATCGTGATCCTTGCCTTCTTCTTTTGGAGGAAGGGCTAATCCCTTACCGGTTTTTTTAACTTTAAGAATGTTCATTGGTGGTGAGCCAATAAAAGTAGCTACAAAAACATTGGCAGGCTTATCATAAATTACTGCAGGGACATCATACTGTTGAATAACCCCTTCATGAAGAAGAACTATTCTGTCGGCCATGGTCATAGCTTCAACCTGATCATGGGTAACATAAACAAAAGTTGTTCTTAAGCGTTGATGGAGCTTCTTAATTTCAGCTCTCATTTGAACTCTGAGCTTAGCATCCAGGTTTGATAGAGGTTCGTCCATCAAGAAAACTTTTGGTTCCCTGACAATAGCTCGTCCAAGAGCTACTCTCTGTCTTTGTCCACCAGAAAGTTGTTTTGGTAGTCTGTCCAAATATTCTGTCAAACCAAGAATTTTGGCAGCCTCTTCTACGCGTTTGCCAATTTCATCAATTGGAAATTTTCTTAATTTCAAACCAAAAGAAAGGTTGTCTCTTACGTTCATGTGAGGATAAAGAGCATAATTCTGGAAAACCATGGCGATGTCTCTATCTTTTGGTGGAAGATCATTTACAACAGTTTCGTCAATCTTGATTTCACCTTCTGTGATATCTTCAAGACCGGCAACCATTCTCAGGCTTGTACTTTTACCACAACCAGATGGACCGACAAGAACAACAAATTCTTTGTCATTAATGAAAAGGTCTATTCCTTTTACAGTGGATTCTTTTGCGCCTTCATATTTTTTTACAACTTTGGAAAAGGTTATTGAAGCCATCTATAGCCCTCGCTTTACAATATATCGCTTAATAGCACTGGTTCATTTTGCGGTGTCGGTTGGAAAATGGGCGATAACCCAGTTTCAAGTATCAAATTAAAATGTTTTCTATCGGAATGGTCAACATGCAGAGCTTCAAAAAGTTCTTCTTTATTATCTCTGGAATGCATTCCACCCACATTAAAGATCTCTGGTTTTATACCGTTTTCGAGACATTTCCAGGCATCTTCAGGTGAAGTGACTAATATAAAGGTTTTTTCGTTTACTGCTTCCGCAGAAATATTATCCGGGGAAACAAACTCAAGCTCAATGTCTACTGGCATGCTAAGAGACATCATCTCCTGTCGCATGAAATCATCGCTGATTTTTTTATTCACAACAAGTAAAACCTCGGGTTTAACTACGGGAAGCCAACCTACAATTACCTGCCCATGAATCAGCCTGTCGTCTATTCTAAGAAATAATACTGATTTTTCCATCACTTCTTCTGAGCTCTCTTTTCAAAAAACTCTTTTAAATTTATAATACTTCTAATTCCACTTTCTTGAACTTTTTTTGCTAAAGCCTCAAGAGTTGAACTTTCCCTATAACCAATTGCTTCTAGAAGCATCGGCAGGTTTACGCCTGTTACAATCTGAATTTTTTCCTGCTTCAACAAATCTACACATACATTTGTTGCGCTTCCACCCATAATATCAGTAAGTATCAGACAGCCACTGTCTTTATATTGTTCAATGGCTTCAGTGGTTTTTTGCTTTAAAGTTTCTAATGACTCTTTTGCGGTAAAAGAAACTGCATGAACGTTTGCTTGTTCACCCATAATTAGTTTAGAGGTTTTTAACAATTCGTCTGACAATTCACCATGCGTAATTAGTATGATTCCTATCATTCCGGTTTAGTCCTCCAAACAATGGTATAAGATTCGCGAAGAGGATATTTCATAATCCACATCCATCCCTGGAATCCCAAGGCTTCCAAAGATCCCCATTGCCAGATCGTTATCTCGTACAACCAGGCCTATTTTCAGGCCGCCACCAGCAACATTGACCATTGGGCTATCAAAGGAGCGCAGGATTTCTTCTATTAATTTAGTAATAGAATGCCTGTTTTTCATGTTAATAGAAATAAGGCCGCTGTTTTCAGCTGCCCCAAATGTATTACGAAGAATTTTGCTTTTTAAGTTATCGCCGCTGCCACCAGCACGTGTGATTACAGCGTTAACACCATTTTCAGCAAGGAAATCAACCAGATCATCGTCCTGGTCATTTTCTACCATGCTGCACAATAAAGCTGCTTTGGAGAGAGATATCTCCCCATTCTGATTTAAGAAATTCTCAAAAGAAATTTGATTCATGTACATTCAGCGCTTTCAAAAAATACGGTACCAGCGCTCATTATAGGTCTGAGTATGACCAATGTCAAGAAAAGTTGCTTCAATTAGGCTGGCAGCAAAGGAAAAGGGTTTAGCTAAGTTAATCTTATTTCTGAACAAATGTATTTAGAAAAATGTAACCTTTGCCGATATTGACGACATGATTAAAAGGAAGAAATTGATATCAGCTATTACGGCTGCGTTGATTGCATTAGCTGGAAGCAGTTATGCTCTGGATCTTAGCAGATTTCAGGGTTTTCTTTCAAATTCCGGAAGAAAGGTTACTCCTAAGCGACAGGAGTATGAACTGGCAGATAAACCAGTGGCTTCACAAAATTATCGGAGTTTGAATGCAGATGCTTCTTATCAGACTAATGGTCAAGGCGACCTTGTGACACTTGGACAAAATACCCAGTTAAGGGATGGAGAGAGGTATCTTCTTCCACCTGAAACTAGAGTTCCTGAAGCTTTAAGACCACTGCTCTCGGAACGCAGAACACCTAGACAGGGAATAAGTCTTGTTGGTGGATCAGGTGCTATACTAGTGCCTTCGCCCGGTGTTCTGGAACCGGGAAAGACTGCCGTTTCTGTTCACGCAGCACCATTTGAATTATACAATATTAACGATGTCAAATACACTGATCAAGATTATTTCGACACAAACATCAGTGTTGTATATGGAGTTGGCGATGGCGTTGAAGTCGGTTTCGATAAAACATTTGCAAATCAGGATCGCTTTGATATAGCAGAACCATTGTTTTTTAACGCCAAGTATCAGGTTCCTGGTAATATTACCGTAGGTGGAAGTTTTTGTACGGATTCCGAAGCTGCTTATCACTCTGTTTGGGTGAGCGCGGGGGTTCCGGTAGCCTGGGTCGGTGTTGGAGCTAACTTTGGTGCCGGAGAATATAAATTTAGTTATAATGGCTATGATAGGCTTAAAAGAGCTCGTTTTGGCGGATATAACTATGACTACAATACAGCTAAAGGATATGCTGATCCCATTTTCTTCCTTGTCGGGGGAGAGGTGCCTTTGAACGATAATCTAAGATTTGCCTATGATTTTAATGGTGATAAATTTAGCCTTGGATTTCGTTTTAACTACCAGCACGCAGTTTATTTTGACGCTTCGTATATTTCTGATGGTGATTATGAAAATCTGCCTGGCGCAATAGCTCACAAGAAAAATGGTAATTTTGTTTTTGGCGGAGCGATTGCTTTTTAAGTTAAAATTAGCAGGAGGCACCTATGAGTAGTTTTATTAGGAAGTCCTCCTGCTTTACCGTTTTTATTTTACTCCTTGTTCCAGCCTGTTTGTCTGCTCTTGATCTGTTTTCCTATGAAGATGACTATGGACGCAAATATGTTGTTGATAGCATTGAGAAGGTGCCTGTAAGATTCAGGAACCATGTTAAAAAGAACAAAATTGGCCAATTTAAGCCAGCTAATAAGGAAATTTTTGGTTCAGAAAAAGATAATTTTGTTCTGGAATCTCCCAAAGTTAAGCCTGAAAAAGACAAATTTATTATTCCGATTTTAGCAGAAGCTCCTCCTGAAATTGATTTGGAAAAAGAAAGAGCTAATCTGGCCAGCGTTACAATTATTATTGAAGGAATGACAAAGATTCAGGAAAACAATGAGCAGATGCATCTTTTTTCTCGCACCAATCAGTTGAGACACCCAATCATTCTGACTTTACAGAATGAAAATTTTAAAATTCTTAAAGATCTGAAGAATTTTAAAAGCTCAGATTGGGAAGAAGCCAAAGACTTTATGAGCAATTATTCAGAATTGAGTGAAAAGTTCTGGAAAATTCAGTGGACAGTTTCGAAATGGATAAAAGAGGGTGGGGAAGGAATTAAGACCGGTTTTTTGCCATTGCTGCAAGGTTCTAGAAGATCGCTCGATAAGCTTAGAATTATTTATAACGAACTAAAAAACAAGATATCTAGTGAAATGGAAGTGAAATAATGCCGATAAGAAAAGAAAAAGATTCTCGGAGGCTGAAAATGGAATGCAAGAATTGCAAGGATAGAGCTATTTGTTATAACTTTATTCCTTCCACTAACGAAATTAACCAGAAAAACATGCAACAAGCTTATCTTAGAACACTTAGGTGCAGAAGGAAGCTTTTTGGCTAAATTCAATATTAATTAAAAGAGACAGTATTTCCAGTCTATATTGGGTATACTGTTTTTTTGTTTTAGGGACTTTAATTTGGGCAGGTTTGGGACAATGAATTATTTAGAAATCAGGGAATGGTTTAAAAACAATCGAAGCAAGCTTTCCAGAAACGGGGTTTGGTTTAGTGGCGGTGAGCCAGGAACAATGGAGCCTTCTGTCTTTGATTCTGCCAGCCTGAGAGTCCTCATTGTAAGGCTTTCTGCTTATGATGATGTGGCATCGGGTATAACCCACCAATACTTGTTTCAGATGGCAAAAGAAGTTGATGGTTGTTATGTAGATATGGCTTTTTTGCCGCCTGAACGAGATTTAGCTTTGATGGAAAAAGCGGGGATTCCTCTTTTAACAGGAACCACAAGTAAAAGGCCCGCTATGCAATTTGATGTCATTGCTGTAAGCAACTCCGTGCTTCAAGAGCTATTGAACTTACCTTTATTAATGAAGCTGAGTAGTATCCCGTTGAGCTTTGAAAACCGCCGAAAGTTGAATGCTCCATTTGTATTGCTTGGTGGAAGTAATTCTTATTGTCACTCTATTTTGCACGGCGAGACTGGAGAGGGAGAAGGCCTGGTCGACGCTGTTCTTTGCGGAGATGGAGAAGGAAGCTTTGGAAAAATTCTGGAAATTTTTGCGCAAACCCCTGAATTTACCTGGCAAGAAAGAATTGAACGAGTTATTGCTGAAGTTTGCGGGATTTATTTACCACGATTTTATCAGCAAAGCTTTAATGAGGCTGGGCAACTTGTTAAAATTGAAGCTTCAGAAAACGCTCCTTTCCCTGTAAAGGTTAATAAAGCCTGTTTAAATAATTTAGAGCAAGGATTTGTCAGCGGTCCCCTTTTATATGATGGAAAGTCAGCAGGGTCATCTCATGTGATTTTAACCGCAGGCTGCCCTTCATTTTGCTCTTTCTGCAAGGAGTCCTGGGAGCAAAAACCATATCGAGAGCGACCTGTTGAAAGAGCAATAGCCGATGCTCTTCTTTTGAAAGCAGATCAAGGACTTCAAGAGATTTCATTAATGACTTTTAATTTAAACACATACTCTGGGATCTTTGAATTGTTAACCTCTCTTGACAGCTTTTTTGATCGCGTCGCCTTAAAAAGTCAAAGATTTGATTCTATTGCTCGTATGCCTGAATTGCTTGACAGGCAATTGGAAAGCGGGAAAAGGACTTATACCTGCGCTATGGAAGGAGTTAGCGCAAGGCTTCGTAGTTTTCTGCAAAAGAATCTGTCAGAAAGCGATTTAATGCAGGCTTTTGAAATCCTGTTTAAAAAACAGATCAGACAGTTAAAAATATTTTTAATCCTTACTGGATACGAAAATGATTCAGATATTGAAGATTTTAAGGAATTTCTTGCAAGCTTGAAATCTTTGCAAAACCGACTTTCTAATAGAACTAAGCTAACATTTTCTTTCGCAACTCTTTTTCGACCCCCGCTAACTCCGTTTCAGTTTTCTGATAAACGCTCCTCGATAAATGAAATGACTGACTGTCTTGCAGTTTTGGTTGAAGAAATCAAGAAAAGCGGCTTTGAATGTAGAATTAGTGCACCTGTTTATGACGCTATTGTTTCAGAGTATGTTGCTTATGCAGATAGAAGGGCTACTCAAATTCTTGTCAAATCATCTGTTGAAAAGAAGTTTGTCTATAGAGGAGAAATAAAAGAATTTGTTTGCAATTTCTGGCGAGAAAGCATGAAGGATCTGGGGTTCAGACATCCTGAAACATACCCGATTGATGAAAGAAAAAAATTGATTTTTCCATGGGATGACATTGCCCCAGGAGTAACAAAGGAATTTTTGTACTCTAATTATCTGAAGCTTAAAGAAGGTAGTGAAATATTTTCATGTATATCAGAGCCATGGGGAAAAGGCCAATGCAGCGGTTGCGGAGCGTGTTCATCTGTCGAAGAAATTGATGAAAAAACTCATCTTGGACCTAAATCCAGTGTTTCGTCAATTACTTTGGAACCAGCAAAATTAGCCAAGTTTGTTGTGACCGGACTAATTCCTGAAAGCTGGGGATTCTGTGACAGAGAGTTTATAAAAGCGGCAATTAGCAGGAGTTTGATGAATGTGTTTCCCGATTTGGTTAAACCATTTAGGAAAATTACCAACATTGCTCCAACTCTTTTTTCCTGGGGAAAGTTTGTCGCCGAATTTGAAGTTGAAGATAGTTGGCGGCCAGATGTTACCTTTCTGAGATCCATTGAAAAAAAATGGAATGAGATTTTCATTGAGAGCGTAGAACGTTCAGTTAAAGGGGCTCTGGATAATATATTCCCGGCAAATGTTCAAATTGATCTTGCTTCAATTCCCGAGAATGCTACTGAAATATCTAGAAATGTTGATCAATTACTTACAAAATATAAAATTAAGCATCTGAAAAAAAGAGCCGGCAGTTCAATGAGTTGGGAAATTAACTCAGGACAGGCAAAGAAAAGCGGTATTGGTTATATCGCCTTATTTGAATCGGAAAAGCGCCTGGAAATGGTGCTCCAAAAGTGGCCTGAAATATTTTTGATAAATAAAATTTCATTTGGGAATCCTTTAAAAATTGTTTGATTGAAACAGCCAATTGACACGGGATTTTATTGGGTTGTAATCTAGGTGTATGAAAATAGAAGAAATGCATAATCATTATTATTACGAACAAATGGCTCAAAAGCAGGGTTTTAAAAATATTGCCGGTGGCGATGAAGCCGGGCGTGGACCATGGGCCGGTCCTGTTTACGCGGCATTTGTAATTCTTCCTCAAGATGAAAAAATAATTGGTCTGGATGATTCCAAGAAGCTTTCCAGAAAAAAAAGAAAAGAATTATACGAAGAAATTACTTCCAGGGCCTCCTGCTATGGTATTGGAACAGCTACTGCAGAAGAAATAGATAAGTATAATATTCTTGAAGCTACTCGATTAGCCTTTTCCAGGGCATTTGAAAATCTCAAAGTTCAGCCAGATTATGTTTTGCTGGATTATATTAAGCTACCATGGTTAACACTCCCCCATAGAGCTTTTGCCAAGGGAGAATCCATAAGCGCTTCCGTTGCCGCGGCTTCTATTTTGGCTAAAGAAGCTCGTGACATTTTTATGGAAGATGCTGGCGAAAAATTTCCAGGTTATGGTTTTGAAAAGCACATGGGATACGGGACAAAAGTTCATCAGGAAGCCCTTATAGAAAAAGGGATATGTCCTCTTCATAGAAAGACATTTAAGCCTGTTAAAAAGTTTCTCCCAACAGATTTAAGAAATGAAACTCTTTTTTGATTCTTCATCTCACAATCTTAGCAATGGACAAAATGTTAAGGCGGAAGTTGTAGCAAAAGAATCAGGAAGCTCGCTTTTAATTATTAATGGATCTCCACAAAAGGTTGATGGAGAACTTAATGTGGGGCAGGAGATTGCTGGGAAAGTTGTAATCTCAAGTGACGGTAGAGTTGGGCTTGAGATTTCCTCTGCTACAGAAGGGAAAATTGATTATTCAAAGGTTCTTTCTCAGCTCGGCTTAAATAACAGCTCAGAAAATAGAGAGCTTTTGGCCGCATTCAGCAGGTTTGGACTCCCATTTGATAGAAATATGCTTTTAAATGCAATTGCTATTGCAGGTAAGTTTGCATTATCAAAAGGATTGGCAGATTCTATTGCTTTTTCCATGCTAAAAGGGGTTCCAGAAAGTAAAATTGCTTTGGTTTTAAAATACTTTGAGGGAAAGTTAAAGTTTGATGAGCTTTTTTCAAAACTACAAAATTCTTTTTCTGCTGAACTTAAGCAAGCCTGGAGTGAGGGTGAGATTTTAAAAAAGGTTTTTGGGTTGATTGGTGCAAAAGGAAGCGAAAACTCATTTGGGTTTGATGAGTTAAAAAAGGAGTTTGCAGAAAAACTGGCAGAGAATTTTGACTTTCAAAGTGTTTTGTCAGATTCAAACGACAAAAGCGCTGAGAATAAGGTCTATTTCCAATGGCCTTTATTTTGGCAAAATTCTAGCCTTCCGGATACATTAGAGGGTGAAGCTTTTTATTCCCCAAAAGATAAACAAAATGAGCATGGGTTCAGTATTAGGATAAGAGTGTCCCCACCCAATCTTGGAAATATGGAAATATCTTTGAATAAGATAAGGGATTCTGTTTGGGTACACTTTGCTGTTGAGTCTGGTGAGTCTGAGCAAGAGATTAGAGGAATTTTTCTGAATATCAGACAAGCTTTAAAAAACTTTGGATGGGATGAGGTAAAGATTTCTTCCGGGAGGTTGGCAAAGGAAGCTGGATTTTTTTTAAGGTCAACAATTGGCCCTGCCAAGCCAGCAAAGCAATTGTTAGATTTAAAGGCATGAAATTTGTTGTCATGATTGGTGAAATATCTGAGTAATTCTGGAAAAAAAGAAGTAAAAGTTAACTATAACTCTGTTGCTGTTGCAATTAAGTATGCTTTTGGAAAAAGTGGAGAAGTCCCAAAAGTCATTGCAACAGGACGTGGTTTGTTGGCAAGAAAGATCCTGAAATTGGCAGAAGAAAATGAAGTTCCAATCAAGGAAGAACCAAAATTGGCTGAATCCCTTGCAGATTTTGCTCCGGGAACAGAGATTCCCGAAGAATTGTGGGAAGCTATGGCAGAAATTTTGGCTCAAATTTACATGTTGGATGGTAAAAGTCGTCAGTGAAGAGTAATAAGCAGTTGCTAGGGGAAAAGGGAGAGAATTTAGCTTCAAACTATCTATTAAAACTAAGTTACAAGATTCTTTTTAGAAATTTCAGAGTAAAGTCGGGAGAGATAGACATTATAGCATTGGACGGGGATGAACTCGTCTTTATAGAGGTTCGAACCAAGAAAAATGCTGAATTTGGGCTTCCACTGGAAACAATCAATTTTAAAAAGAGACGTCAAATTGAAAAGAATGCCAGGCTTTTTTTGTCTGCGAATAAGTTTTTTGATCAAAAGAATTGCAGGTTTGACGTAATTGGAGTGCTATTAAAGTCTGGAGAAAACCCAGAGATTACGCACGTGGTAAATGCTTTTTTAGCTGGAGAATAGTAGACTTGACTGAATTTGTCCACTGTACTAGAATTATGGTGCTTTGTTTTTCTTTAATAAACATTGTTTAAGCTATTGTCGATACAATCAAAAAAATCAGGTGTAATAATGCAAAATTCCTTATATTTACGAAGAAAATTACTTATTTTTTCCATTCTTTTTATTCTTTTTTCGGGTGTAGCTTCTTTTGCACAGAATGCTTATACAAGAGCAGATACTGATAAATCAGGAAAAGAACATGTTAAGAAAGCTGATGTTCTTACCTTAAAAAGAGTTCCCAAAGAAAGAACCCAAGATTTATTGACATCAGAAGAGAAATTGGAAGCTGAAAATGTCTACGTAAAAAGAAGAATTGCCGAATTGCAAAATGCATTAGAAAACAAAGTCCGAGAAGAAATTGTAAATTCTGAGTTAAAAAAGATCACTATAAAAAAAGCGGATAAGGAATATAGCGAGCTGAAAGAGCTTAAAAAGCTTGAAGTGCCAGTTATAGATGAAAATGAAATTGACAGGAAAGTTAATGAAAAATTAGAAAGAGAAATCTTATTGAAGAATTTCGGAAGTGGATTTTTTGAAGGTGGCCAGCAAGATGTATTGGACATGGAAAGCGGTTCTGCACCTTCAACCTATTTGCTGGGACCCGGAGATGAGTTAAAAATAATTGTCTGGTCAGAAATGGGAGACGAAACTGTATATGATGTAAAAGTGAACCCAGAGAATCAAGCCTATGTGCCAGTAATTGGCGTTATGGGGGTTTCTGGCTTAACAGTAGATCAATTTGAAGAAATGGTTCTAGGAAAGCTTTCTGAGAAATTCAAGCATTTTAAGGGACAAGTTACTCTTACAAAGATCAGAACTATTCAAGTATATGTGGTTGGCGAAGTTAAAAAACCCGGAGCGATGGTTATATCGGGCTTGGCAACAGCTTTCTCAGCACTTTATAAGGCTGGTGGACCAACTGAACGTGGAAGCATGCGGAATATTAAAGTTTTGAGGACTTCAGGAGAAACACATAAGATAGACCTCTATAATTATTTTCTTTCTGGCGATAAAAGCCAGGATGTTTCACTTGTAAACGGAGATACTATATTTGTTCCTTCATTTGAAAACCGCGTTAAGGTAGAGGGAATGGTTGTTAAGCCAGGTTATTACGAATTTAAGCCAGGACAAAGTTTAGGTGACCTGTTGAAAATGGCTGGAAATATTGAGGCCGGTGCTTATTCTGGGAGTATTAAAATCCTGAGGTGGACGGGGAATAAAGATAGAAGAATTTTTGATCTTGATGTTGCCAATTCTCAGGCTGTAAACAGCTTTAAACTTGTAAATGGCGATGTAATCATCGTGAAAAAAGGAATTACAAAGGTTGGAAATCTTGTTTCCATTGAGGGCGCAGTAAGAAAACCGGGAGATTATTCGGCTTCAGCAGGTTTAAAAGTAAAGGACTTAATTCTGCGAGCTGGTGGGCTAATAGATGAAAAAGTTGGTTTGAAATACGGTAGAATTTATCGTCAAACGACTGAGGGCAAAGAAGAAATTTTATCTTTTAATACCAGGTGGGCAATTATCGGCGATAAAAACCACAACCTGGAATTGAAACCCATGGATAAAGTTAAGATTTTTGCTTTCGATGAGCTGGAAGCTGATAATCAGAGCGTTAACATTGATGGAGCGGTCAGAAGAACTGGTGAATATGTATTTCGAGAAGGAATGAGAGTTTCTGATTTAATTTACAAAGCCAGGGGACTTTCGCTCGACGCATCTGGTGAAGCCGAGTTGGCAAGAGTTGCTGCCAATGGTATTAGCAGCGAGGTTAAGTCTTTTAATGTAAAAAGCGCTCTTGCAAATCCGCAATCTGAAGAAAATTATCTTCTAAAGCCTTTAGATCGATTGAGCATATTGTCTAATGGAGATCGAATTATTGAGCCTGAAATTATTGTTTTGAAAGGGCAGATTAAAAGACCTGGCCCTTACGCATTGAAAGAAAGAGGCGAAAGTATATCCAGTCTGATTAAACGGGCGGGCGGCCTCACAAGAGATGCATTTCCTGAGGGTGCTGTTTTCTTGAGAAAGGTTGAAAACATAGCATCTGATAAACAGCTTGAAACGGCAGAAAATGTTCAGAAGGAAATGTTTAAGCAGGCAACTCTTGATTTGCGTGCAGATTTATTGAGAGCTGGGGCAAAACTTGATGATGTTTCAGAAGTAAAAAAGGATGCCGGAGCTATTCAGAATGTAAGCCAGGATACTAAAAACTCTGAAGGTATAGATCAACTGGTTTCAAAAAATGAAAATGCTTCTGAGCAGACTTCTGGGTTTGGCGGAATGGAAATGAGATCCAGGGATATTTTGAAAAAAATGGTTCGAATTCCTCTTCCACTGGCTGAAATCCTTTCTGGAAAAGGTGACAAGTATGACGACATTGGTTTGCTTGAGGGTGACCAGATAACAATTCCAATGATTCCAAGAACTGTTTCTGTTGTAGGAGCAGTTGTAAATCCAACAACCATAATGTATAAAAGTGGCCGATCTGTTGGCTACTACGTAAACAGAGCTGGTGGTTTCACAGAGCACTCCAATCACAAACGAACAGTTGTTGTTAAATCTAACGGAGAAGTTATTCCGCTTAGAAATGCTCGCAAAATTGGTCGAGGAGACATTATCCTTGTGCCACCAAAACCAAAACTCATTAAGCCAAATAAACTCCAGGAAACTGCTGAGATTGCCAAAATTCTGGGGAACCTGGCTGTAATGTATGAAGTAATTAAAAGATAACTAACTTGGAAAGGGGAAGAGTATGAATCCTGTTAGTAAGATAGAAAAAGTTGTTAAGAGAAATGGTAGAGTCGTTAATTTTGATAAAGAGAAGATTGCCAATGCAATTTTCAAAGCCGCAGTAAATGTCGGTGGTCAGGACAGAAAGTTAGCTGAAATTTTAACTGAAAAAGTTGTTCATCAGCTTGAATTAGACTTAAAACCTAACATGTACCCTTCTGTTGAAGAAGTTCAGGATTTAATTGAAAAAGAATTGATAGAAGCCGGACATGCCAAGACTGCAAAAGAATTTATTTTGTATCGTTTTGCACATAACAAACTCAGAGAAGGCCGAGAAAAGCAAAGCGTTACTTCATCTGGAAATGTGCCATACAAAAAAATATGGCAGGTTTTATCCTGGGCCTTAGATCATGAAGCTTATAGTGTTGAAAAAATTAACCAGCACATTAAGAATGGAACATATCCACAGTTGGTGAAAGATGCTACGGCAAAATATGACGCGGATATCGCATCAGCTGTAGAAAAAATCATTGCCAGAAAAGATAAAGTTAGAATCGTTATTATTGCTGGTCCTTCAAGTTCTGGAAAGACCACTACGACAATCAAAATTGGTGAACATCTGCAAAAGCAAGGATACGAGCTTGTAGCAATGAATCTTGATAACTATTACTTTGATCTTGAGCATCACCCGCAAGATGAGTTTGGGGATTATGATTTTGAAACTCCAGAAGCTCTTGATCTTAAATTGATTAATGAGCATCTTGCAGATTTACTTGATGGTAAAACCATTCAAATGCCAAGATACAATTTCAAAACCGGAAAGCGCGAAGAACAAACTGACCCAATGAAATTGGAAGATAATCAGATTCTTTTGCTTGATAGTTTGCATGGTCTCTATGGCCCGATGACAGATAGTGTTTCAGATGAGAAAAAGTTTAAACTTTATATTGAGACCCTTTGTCAGATTAAAAATAATGATGGTGAATTCATTCGCTGGACTGATGTTAGGCTTCTTCGCAGAATGGTTAGAGATTCCTGGCACAGAAGTTATAATCCTCGCCAGACCCTGGAGCATTGGCACTATGTTCGTAGATCCGAAATTCAGCACATAATTCCTTTCCTGGGAACTGTGGATCATATTATTGATGGATCATTACCTTACGAATTGCCAATCTATAAGAAATACCTTTTCCATCATTTTCCTGATTTCGTGAAAGATTATAAAGACGACCCAAAACGACAGGACGCTTATTATAGAGCTAAGCGTGTTTATGACCTGCTCGAATCTATCGAAGTATGGGAAGATGAATCTGTAATTCCAAAAGATGTTCTTATTCGGGAATACATTGGCGGAAGTATTTACGAATACTAATTCTAAGTAAAAAAAAGGGGCTGGTAATTAAGTTACCAGCCCCTTTTGCTATTTAACTTATAAAATGCTAATTACAACTCTTCGAGTTCTGGGACCATCAAATTCACAAAAGTAAATTCCTTGCCAGGTTCCTAAAACTATTTCTCCGTTGTTTACGATAAATGGATGGCAACTTCCAAACAAACTGGATTTCATATGGGCGTGGCTATTACCCTCTCCATGGCGATCTTGTGGATCGTTTGTTGGGAAAATTTTCTCAAAACGCCTTATTAAATCTGTTACAACATCTGGATCAGCATTCTCATTAACAGTTATTGCAGCTGTTGTGTGTGGTACAGAAACCAGTATATGCGCATCCTTAACTCCAGATTCTCTTACGGCCTTTCTGACCAGATGAGTAATATCTGTGAAAGATTGAGGTCCACTTGTTTTTATCGTTTCTTCAAAAATCATTTCAGTTATTTTCCTTTCCAGTAATTATAAGAGCTTGTCCAGCAGGAATCGTTATCATTTCAGTGATTTCAGAAAGTAAAAATTCTGTAGAACCGTTTTCTGTAAACTGCGTAATTTTAGAGCAAGCCTTGATTCTATTTGGAAGAGCTATCTGGACGGAATTATGAAGATCAAAATTTGTGGCAACAAGTAAATGTTCAGATTGGCCACAACTTTTTACATAACCTCTAAGACCTGCAGAGCCTTTTTTCCATGAGCCGAAAGGAACTATTACCCCTTCCTTGTTGAAAATTTCATGACTAAATTTTATCTTTATCACATCTTTCATGAACTCTGGAAAGTCACTCTCAATTCCCAGATCAAATTCTGATTGGTCTGAGCAGCATACATCTACTTTTTTAAACAGGGCTTTTTCCGATCCAGCAACAAACATCGTGTCGCTTGTCATTAGACCGGCAAGGGTGAAGTCCAGCTTCATAAGCTTAAGGATTTGATTACGTTGTGCTTGTTTAAGCTGCTTTATACTTGAAATTCCTTCATATTCACAGAATTGTCTTATTATTGCTTTATCGTTTAGTCCCTTTAGCTCTTCTGATCTTAGTGCTGCAAAAGCTTTCATCGATGGCATAAGAACGTCATGGCTACTAAAAATTGTGCAGGTTGGTAAACCACCAGATTGCTTATAAAGCCTATAGATATCCGTTGGGATATAGATCCCACCGTCATACCAATACATGTTGTTAAAAAAGCGATCTGCTCCAGCTTCTATTCCTGATTTGGCTAAATTTATCAGTTTATCCATTCCCAGATTTTCAGTTAGAAACCAGGACTCAGGGAATTTCTTCTTGGTTTCTTGAACTATTCTTTTTAAGCCTTCTGGGTCAAGTCCCCATGCAGCATCTATTCTGATTGAATTAACGTGAAATTTTTCCAGATGCGGATAAACCACTTTTTCGAGCCAAAAATCCTGTAATTCTTTGATAGAGTTGTCCAGAATAAATGCGCCCCAATTAATTCTTACCAGGTTTCCGTCCGCATCTACGTCGTCTGCTCCAGCTTCTAAGCCATTATTTTCTGAGTCGATAAACCAGCTTCTATCTATACCCGCTGCTTGCCAATCGCAATGATTGAAGGGAATATCTATCATTCGATCCATTCCCTGTTCTTCAACAAATTTCATGAAATTGGCAAAAGTGTTCCAATCATTAAAAAGTTTACATGGTTTTTCGTAATCGCTGACTACGTATGAGGAGAAGCTTGGAAGAAAATGTGGGAGAATTAATAAAACGTTAACTCCAATTTCTTTTAGCTCCAGCACATAACGCTTTAGGGATTCCAGACTATCAAAATAGCTGTGGGGGATATCAGCGTACACTTTCCCCTTTTTCTTATCGGGTAATGCGGCATGTGGTTGAATTTCTTTGTTGGTAAATATGGGAAAAAAAGTATTGGTGCTCATTTAACCGTCCTGAATATAGATAAATAATATTTTAGTTCTAATTATAAAGATCGTAGTTTGTTTTTTAAAAGGTTTTTAGCAATGACGATTTTCTTGTCTTCGCTAATATTGTCTGTAGCTTCCGTTTGCATGCCGACTTCTTTAGCTTCCTCAGCATTCTCACTCAAATCTTCTGGTTTTATAAGTGAGTCGCAAATCAAAGTTGCTTCATTATCGTTCATTTCATAAAAACCACCAGTAATGGCATAGTAAAAAATTTTATCTGAAATGTCGCAAATTTTAATGATCCCGACTTTCAAATTTGCAATCATAGGCTGTCGGTAGGCCATGCAGCCCATGTAGCCATCTGTTGTGGGAAACACAATGGATTTTGCCTCAAACGAAATTGCATGTTGCCCAGAAGGCGAAATTATTAAGTTAAAGGAATTTTTCACTTTTTAAGAATCGCCTCTGCCTTTCTTTCTACATCTTTGATGTTACCTGCCATGTAAAACGCCTGCTCTGGGAGTTGATCATACTCGCCATCCACAATTGCTTTAAAACTACGAATTGTTTCTTCCAGGGGAACATACATGCCCTGATGCCCAGAAAATTTTTCTGCTACGAAAAATGGTTGTGATAGAAACTTTTGGATTTTTCTTGCACGAGCAACGATTGTTTTATCTTCATCAGAAAGCTCATCCATTCCTAGAATTGCAATGATATCGCTAAGTTCCTGATATCGCTGAAGGATTTCTACAACATTTACTGCAGTTCTGTAATGGTCGCGACCAATAATATCTTCAGACATTAACCTGCTGTTAGAGGCAAGCGGGTCGACGGCGGGGTATATGCCTAGTTCTACTATTTTTCTTGAAAGAACCGTTGTTGCATCAAGATGTGAGAAAGTAGTTGCTGGAGCGGGGTCAGTAATATCATCAGCAGGGACATAAATAGCTTGGACTGATGTAATTGAACCCGTGTTGGTTGTGGTAATTCTTTCTTGAAGCTGTCCCATTTCGGTTCCAAGGGTGGGTTGGTAACCAACTGCTGAAGGCATTCTTCCTAGAAGTGATGATACCTCCGAACCTGCCTGAACAAATCTGAAGATATTATCAATGAAAAGCAAAACATCCTGTCCTTCTCTGTCGCGGAAATACTCAGCCATGGTTAGAGCTGATAAGGCTACTCTCAGGCGAGCTCCTGGCGGTTCATTCATCTGACCAAATACAAGACAGGTTTTATCCATTACACCTGACTCTTTCATGTCAAGATAAAGATCGTTTCCTTCTCTTGTTCTTTCTCCTACACCGCCAAAAACAGAAACTCCACCGTGTTGTTTGGCAATATTATTGATAAGCTCCATTATTAATACTGTTTTTCCAACACCAGCTCCACCAAAAAGACCAATTTTCCCACCTCTGGCATAGGGGGTCAGCAGGTCGATTACTTTTAATCCGGTCTCAAGGATGTCTGTTGCACCACCTTGCTGTTTATATGCTGGTGCCGGTCTATGGATAGGCCATTTTTCTCCTGCTTTGCCAAGAGGGCCTGCATCATCAATAGTATCTCCAAGGACATTAAAAATTCTTCCAAGAACCCTTGATCCTACTGGAACTGAAATTGGTTTTCCGGTATCTCTAACAACAATTCCTCGTCGCAAACCATCAGTTGGCCCCATGGCAATTGTTCTAATAATGTCATTGCCAAGATGAAGTGCAACTTCCAGAACTAACTTGGTATTTAATAGTGGATTTTGAACCTCAAGAGCATTATTTATACTTGGGAGGTGCCCAGAAGGAAATTTTACGTCAACCGCCGGGCCCAAGATTTGAATTATTCGTCCTTCGTTCATTTTATGCTCCTGAATTTACCCATCTATACCAGCAATTACTTCCGAGATTTCTCTCGTGATTATTGACTGTCGGGTTCTGTTAAAATCTAATTTTAAGTCATCCATCATTTCTTCAGCTCTATCAGTAGCAGATGTCATAGCTGCCATACGCGAACTTTGCTCTGATGCTGATGACTCAATGATGGCTCTGTAAAGAATGTTGCGTATGTATCTTGGAATAATATTATTGAAGATTCCTTCGGCAGATGGATAAAAATCAAAGCCTGAATTTTTTTTCTTTTCTTTTATGTCGCCAAAGGCATTTTTATCAAGAGGAAGCATTTTTATCTGAGTCAAATATCGTTTTACTGGTGAAACAAAACTGGTGTAAAGCAAAAATAGCTCGTCAATTTCTCCTGTTTTAAATGAGTTGAAGAGTTTTTCAGATGCTTCAAAAAGCTGTGTTCCATCATGGTGCCCAACTATATCTGGATATTCGGCTATGATTTCCATTTTTGATCGTCTGAAAGTTGATAGACTCTTTTTTCCCATAAGAATAATCTTTTTTTCTGGTGATTTATGCTCTTGAATAATCGATAATGCAAATTTATTTATGTCGTGATTAAATCCTCCACACAATCCTCTTTCACCACTTATAACGATAAAGCCAGAACTTTTAACTGTTCGCCCTGTAATGCAGGGATGAGAAAAGTTTGAAGGTAACTCGTTGCTTATATTGTGAACGATTTGCTCCAGTTTGCTAACGTAGGATTTTGAGAGCTCTATTTTTTCCATAAGTCTGCCTAACTTAGCTGTCGACATGAGCTTCATTGCGCCAGTTATCTGCTGAGTTGTGGAAATGCCCTTCATTTTTTGTTTTATTTCTTTAAGGTTTGCCATTAAAAGTTATGCCTTTTCAGCTTCCATCTGACTATCTGATTTTTCAGCTTCTTCACCATTTTCTGGCTTATCTGGTTTTTCTAATGGTTTGAGTTCTTCTGGATGATATTGTGGGCGATAAACATTTTCAAGGAAAGTCCGAATAATCTCGGTAAAAGAATTTTCCAGCTCAATTGTGAACTCTGGATCTTTTTTTAATTTGAGCATAATTTCGGGATGCTTTTGGTGGACATACTTTAACAAGAACTTTTTAAATCTACCAATTTCTGTTTTTGCCAGGCTGTCTGTAAAGCCCTTTGTTGCAGCCATAATACTGATTATTTGATCTTCAAACGACATTGGCTGGAATTGTTTTTGTTTAAGCATTTCGACAAGACGTTCGCCTCTTGAGAGCTGATCTTGAGTAGCTTTATCAAGATCCTTGGAGAACTGAGAGAATGCGGCCAACTCTCTGAATTGAGCCAACTCAAGTCTCAATGGCCCGGCAACCTTTTTCATCGCTTTAACTTGAGCGTTTCCTCCAACACGCGAAACGCTTAGTCCAGCATTAATCGCCGGGCGAACTCCGCTATTGAAAAGAGATGTTTCTAGAATAATTTGACCATCAGTAATTGAAATCACATTGGTTGGAATGTAGGCGGAAGTGTCTCCTGCCTGAGTTTCAATTATTGGTATTGCTGTTAGAGAACCTCCGCCAAGCTGTTCATTCATTTTGGCAGCGCGTTCAAGAAGTCTTGCATGAAGATAGAAAATATCTGATGGATAAGCTTCTCGTCCAGGCGGTCTTCTTAAAAGTAGAGAAACCTGTCGATACGCAACCGCGTGTTTACTCAAATCATCATAAACGCAAAGAACATGTTTGCCTTTGTCTCTAAAGAATTCGCCCATTGAACAACCGCTATAGGGTGCTATAAATTGCAACGGTGCAGGATCAGATGCGGAAGACGCTACGATGATCGTATGAGCCATTGCATCATGTTTCTTTAAGCTCTCAACAACCTTTGAAATGGTGGACATTTTTTGGCCTATGGCGACATAAACACAAATAACGTCTTTGTCTTTTTGGTTGATGATTGCGTCCAATGCAATTGCGGTTTTACCTGTTTGTCTATCACCAATAATTAACTCACGTTGTCCACGCCCAATTGGAATTAATGCATCTATGGCTTGAACTCCTGTGGCCAGGGGTTCTTTAACAGGTTGGCGCTGAATGATATTTGGGCTTGAGGTTTCTACAGGTCGGTGATCTTCTGGGATGATGGGGCCTTCGCCATCAATCGGTTGCCCAAGAGCATTTACAACTCTTCCCAATAAAGAGCTGCCAACAGGGATCGAAAGGATTTTCTCCGTATCTTTAACCAGATCGCCTTCATGAATTCCAGTGTCCGAGCCAAGAATTAAACAACCTACGTTATCCTCTTCAAGATTTAAAACGTAACCTTTAACGCCATTGGAAAACTCAACCAGATCGCCCGCCATTGCTTTAGGAAGACCATGAACCCTGGCAACACCGTCGCCAACTTGCAAAACGACTCCTGCTTCGATTGTTTTTAACTCGGTAGAGAATTGCTCTATTTCCCGTTTTAAAACAGAAATGATTTCGTCTGATCTAATACTCATGAGATCTCCTAAATGGCCAAAGAGGGTTGATTTAGGATGGTTGCCAGCCATTCACTATCAATTCTCGCCATTAAATCTTTCAATTGTTGCAATCTGGCCCGGATAGAGTCGTCGATTACCTGCTCGGAAAAATAAACAACAATTCCTCCGAGGACTTCTCGATCAACAACTTCTCTAACCTGAATTTTTCCGAATTTTTTTTCTAGAACTTTATATAGTCTTGTTCTTTCTTCCTTTAATAAGGGAACAGCAGACTTTACTAAAAATCCTGTAATATTTTTTTCCTGCCTGTATTCTCGCTCAATTTCTTCAGCAATTCGTTCAAGCAGATTTATTCTTTTCCTCTTAACCAAAAGACAGATGAAATCTAGAACCCTTTTCTCCGCTGTTTTCCCAAAAATTTTACAGAGGAGGTCTATTTTTCTATTGAGATGGATAGTGGGGTGGTTAAGAATTTCTGATAATCCATCGTAACCAAAATAAAGTGCAACAAATGCCTCAAAGTCACGGAAACAACTTTCAAAATCATCTTCGTGGATGGCAATAAGGAAAGCGTCTGCATATCTTTTGGCAATTAGTTTTTTTAGCATTTTTTTTATCTCGGATGGTCTGGAAGCTCTTCTTCAAGTTTGTCGATTGTCTTCTTTATAAGTTCTCTATGCATTTCATCATCAATAGTTCGCTCAACAACCTTTTCTGCTGCCATTAGAGTCAGTTGGACCACTTCTTCTCGAATGTGCGCCCAAGCTGTTTGCCTTTCGAGGAAGAGGTCCATCTCACCTTTTTCGACAATGTTCTCGGCTTTAATTTTGGCTTCTTCAAGAATTTCTTTGGTTTTTTCATTAGCCTGTCGAACAGCTTCTTGTTTGATTTGATAGCCTTCTTCTTCAAGTTTGGCTAAATGTTTTTCATATTCTTTTTTTAGCTCTTCAGATTTTTTCAAATTTTCTTCTGCTTCAATTCGCATTTTACCCAACTGAAGTTGTCTATCTTCTACGATCTGTTGAATTGGTAGAAACAGGAATTTTTTCAGAACCAATAAAAGTATAAAAAAGTTAATTGTCTGAGAAACTAGAATTTTCCAGTCAAATTCAAAGAGGGATGGTGCATGTTCTTCTTTGGCAACATTTTCAGTATGTTCCCCGGGTTGGCCTTGAATCACTTGTTCAGCAACAGGCGAATGCTCTGCTGCAAAAGCAAATGCAGAGAGGAATAGCGTGAACAAACATAGAAGCACAAGAGTGCGCTTCTTATTTAGAGAAAGGCTTAGATGCATTGCAAATCGTTTACCATTTTACGAATAAAAGAATAAGAGATACTAAAAGGCAATAAATAGCGAGAGATTCAACCATTGCAAGGCCGATGATCATAACAAATTTGATGTCTTTAGCCATTTCTGGTTGTCTTGCCATGGCATCCATTGATTTGCCGATTACAATACTTTGCCCTATTGCTGCGAGCCCGCTGCCTACAGCAACACTGAAAGCAGCGCCAAGGGCATCTGCGACGTGACTTAGAGCCTGATAATCCATGAAATCCCTCCAGGATCAGTGAGAATCTTCCAAAGCATTTGAAAGATAAACACCAGATAAAATTGTAAATACAAGAGCCTGTAGCAGACTCGTGAAGATTGCCATTAATAGCATTGGAATTGGTACAAGTAAAGGAAAAACATAAATGGTTAAAACTAAAATAACTACATCTTCGCCCATTATGTTTCCGAAAAGCCTCAGAGTTAAACTGATCGGTTTGGCAAATTCTCCAATAATATGTATTGGTAACATAATTGGCACCATCCACCAAACGGGTCCGGTGAAGTGTTTTATATAGCCAAAACCATGGGTTTTTATCCCCATAAAAAGTGTGAGAAAGAAAATTATTAAACTTAAACCCAAACAATTAGAAAATAGGCCCGTGGGGGACTTTAAACCTGGAATAATTCCCATTAAATTTGAAAGAAAAATATAGATAAAAATTGTTGATAAGACTGGAGTCAAACGAGCCAGATATTTTTCTCCAACTATGGTTTGTATAAAATCCAATAAGCCCTTGTGAATTTCTTCAAGAAGAACCTGAGGAGCACTTGGTTTCTTGGCAGACAGATTTCTAGTAATAACCCAGCAGGTAAAAGCTACAAATATAGTAACCAACCAGGGAAGAATAACACCTGGTGACACTGGTATAAAACTGAAGATATATAAGAACGGCTTTTCAAGAGCATGCATTTTCTGATTCTATTTCTCCATCATTTGTTTCATCGGCCTTATTATTTCTGATAATTGATAAGACTATGCCAAAAATCATGACAAGCTGACATAAGAATATACCTAATACGATTGGAATAACAGAAAAACCTATTTTGCAAAGTAAATAAGTTATGGAAAAAATGCCAAGTAACTTCAAGTTTGAAACAAAAATTGCGAGAGCTATAATCCATTTTGATAGCTTTTCAATTCTAAGCATGAATTCAGCAAGAAAAAAGAAGCTAACTGCCCCCATGGCATATCCAAAAAGTGCCTCAAAAGCCAGGATCTTTTTAAAATAGTAAATTAAAAACAATACGAGGGAAAATAAAACGCCTGAAATCAAAATTAATCTTTCACAGGTCCTTACCTTTCTTTGAGTGCTGCTCTTTATCATATTCAAAACGCCTCAGGCTTTTGCTAATCTCAACCCATAGCAGTCTTCCAGCGGCAAGAATTCCAAAGATTATTCCTGCAAAAACCCCATATGGATGAGAGCCAAAATATTTATCTAAGGATACCCCAAAAAATATTCCGATGGCAACGCAAACTCCACAACTTATTCCAAGAGTTGCCATTCCTCCAAGACTTGCAAGGGCTTTTCTGATTTCTCCTGGCATTAAAGTTAAATCATTAAAGTGGGCTTTTGCCCTTTAATGTCTTCAATATAACACCTTAGCAACTCAGCTACACTCCATGCTTGAGCAAAACAGCCACGTGGAGTATGTGGTTGATTCCCATCGAAAATCTCTGAAATGTTTCCGATGCATCCATCGCGAGTCAGGTGGTTTCTAAATGGCTCGATCATATGCGAAGCCCGCAATTGGGCTTCCATGGAAAAATCGTTAACCTTCAAAAAAGAGCTGATGAATGGTCCAATTAAAAATCCCCAGACTGTTCCCTGATGATATGCCCCATCCCTTTTATATCTGTCCCCGCCATAGAAACCTTCATATCTCTCATCTTCTGGTGCAAGGCTTCTGAGACCGTATGAGGTGTATAATTTTTGGAAAACCTGATCAACAATTTCCTTCTCAATGCTGTGGTCCAGTATTGAGAAAGGCAGATACACGGCAAAAATCTGGTTAGGCCTGAAAGAGTCGTCTGGAGTTCCATCGGCTTTAATGTAATCATAAAGACAGGACTTGGATTCATTATAAAAAGTTTTCTTAAATGATTGCTTAACTTTCTTAGCTAATGCCGTGATTTCCCGTGAATGGCCGTCAAATTTTTCCTGCAAAATAGCAAAAACTCTTAAAGCGCTATACCAGAGAGCATTAATCTCAACCGCTTTTCCATTGCGAGGTGTGACAACCCAATTATCTACCCTTGCGTCCATCCATGTTAGCTGAACATCTTCGGTTCCAGCATTTATCAAACCATCTTCCGGGTCCATTTGAATTTGGTAACTGGTTCCAGCTTGAAAAGCTTCAATTATTGAGCTCATTGGCTCATATAGATGTTCTTTCACGAATGAGTAGTCGTCGGTATATTCTATATATTTATAGGCGGCAAAAAAGAACCATAAAGCGGCGTCAACGCTATTGTAAACTGCGCTGGTTCCTTTATCTGCAAAGCAATTTGGAACAAGGCCATTATTTATAGATTTTGCAAATGTTTTTAATATCGATTTTGTGTCTTCAATCCGATTGGTGACCAAAGTGAGCCCAGGAAGAGAAATCAGGCTATCTCTTCCCCAGTCAGAAAACCATGGATATCCTGCGATTATAGTTTTTCCGTTGGTACTGGCCCTTTCAACTACAAATTGATCTGCAGCAACCAGCAGCTCTTTGAGGAAGGTGTCCTCGGAATTCATCGATCCTGCAATATTTGCGAGCCTTGTTTCCTCTTTTTTTCTTAGGTCAATCGGATTAAAGGAGGCAATTGGCTGGTCGCTAAATGCTATAGACATGGAACCATTTAGAGGTGAAACCTCAATGTAGCCACAGGAAAAATCATCTTCGGTGTCTTCTAGTCCGCGGTCTTCTTCGATTTGTAAAAAAATGTCAGAATTCCACTCAGGCGACTTAACAAAAGTCCCGCAATCCCATCTTGAGTAGAGGGTTGGTGCGTTGCTAAATGGTTGAACTTTAAAAGTTTTGTCCTCAAACTCTACATTGTCGTCTATTCCAGGATTTTTAAACATGTTTCCATGAAAATCTCTAAAAAGAAAATGAGGGCGAACCTTTAACGAGACATTTCTTCCATTTGCCAGGATTTTATAGGTTACAAGAGTCGTGTTTTGTCCATAAACCATATTCATGGTTTTTATTAAAAGAACATCTTTAACCTGATAATACCAGGTTGGAATTGGCTCGCGATCAAATCTTTCCAGGTGTAGATAACCAGCTGGATTTTTTAATTCATCTTTTTTTACCAGGGTAGATACATTTATTTCTTTTCCATCTATTACCAGAATTTCTTCAAGCCTGGAAACCATTACTATGCGCTCAACTGGTGGTCTTATCGATGCAACAAGAACTCCGTGGTATCTTCTTGTGTTTATGCAGGGGACTGTTGAAGAAGCAAACCCACCAATTCCATTTGTGATAAGCCATTCTTGCCGGGTTGCTCTAGACAGATTGCCTTGAATTTCTCGTCCTATGGAACTCATGAATATTCCTCCTGCAAATTGGTGTATTTTGTTGCTGTAAACCGAGTCTAACTTAAACAGCCTAAAAGAGTAAATATCTCTTTTATCCTTTGTTCGTAGGAAGACAAAATATATTGTATACTATCCAAAAATATCCGGGAGATTTTTAATGTCTGATTGTCTGTTAATTGATGGAAACAATATCGTATTTCGAGCCTATTATGCCTTTTCCAGTCAAAGGTTAAAAACCAGCTATGGACTTCCTACTGGCGCAGTATATGGTTTCCTTAGAATGATTTTGAAATTGCTGAAAGAAAGACAGCCTAAAATGGTTGCCGTTGCTTTTGATACATCCAGAGACACATTCAGAAAAAAAATGTATCCCGAATATAAAGCCAAGAGAAAGCCAACACCAGAAGATTTATTAGAGCAACTTCCACTTGCGCAAAAAGCAATAGAAGCGCTTGGAATACAGGTTTTAAAAAATCCCGAATTTGAAGCTGACGATTTAATAGGATCTTTGGCAAAGCAGCTTGAGAATGATTATAAGGTGTCTGTTGTAACTGGAGATAGAGACCTGTTACAGCTGATTGACGACCGTATTAATGTTGAACTTTGTCAAAAAGGGACAAGTGATACAAAAGAAATTGATACCGCGGCTTTTGTTGAAGAATACGGTTTTGAGCCAATGGGTATTATTGAATTAAAAGCGCTAATGGGCGATTCTTCAGATAATATTCCTGGGGTTAAGGGGATTGGTGAGAAAAAGGGAATGGCATTGATCCAGGAGTTCAATACCATTGACGACTTATATAAAAACATTGAGAAAGTTTCGAATGATAAAATGCGTGAAAAGCTAATTGCAGACAAGGAAATGGCTTTTCTCTCCCATGATTTGGCGACTATCAGATGTAATATTCCTGATTTGCCATCAATAGACTTGCTGAGGTGGGATGAAAATCAGCTGGAAAAGTCCGATTTTACAAGCTTTCTACAGAAGCTTGAATTCGGCTCTCTATATAAAGAATTTGCGGGAAAAGAACTTGGAAAACCGGGAGAATTATTTCCTTCTACTGAGCTTAAAAAGCTTCCCGGAGAAAGGCTTCTAATTAACGACGTAGCCGAGTTAAAGCGATTTTTTGAGGAATTAAATGATGAAATTTGTGTTGATGTAGAAACCAACGGTTTAGATCCATTTAAGGATAGGATTATCGGAGTTTCTGTTGCCGGATCGACAAGCAAAGCCATTTATGTTCCTTTAAGGCATTCATATCTTGGGATGGAACCGGGCGATCAGATGGCAGCAGAAGAGTTTTTCCCGCTTTTAACAGAAGCTATGAAAGGGAGAAGACTGATTGGCCATAATTTGAAATTTGATATTTCCTTTCTTGATCAAGAAGGAGTTTCAATTCCACCAAAAATGTTTGACACTATGCTTGCAGCGTATGTCATTGATCCTACACGCTCAAACGCATTAAAGAAACTTGGAAAAGAAATGCTTGGCTTCGAAGTTACTGAATATGGAGACGTAGCGGGTAATGAAACATTTGAAAATGTTTCTTTGGCTGATGCTACTGAATATGGGTGCCAGGATACTCTTTTAACCATGCATCTATTTTCAGAATTAAAGTCAGAGCTTGAAAAGGAAAGATTGGCAAAGTTATTTGAAAACCTCGAAATGCCCCTGGTTGGAATTCTTGCTCAAATGGAAAAAACTGGTATACGCCTAAATGAAAGCTATATCAAAAACCTGTCCCGGGAAATTGCAGACAGATTAGTTGAATTGGAAAAGATCATTCATGACCATGCTGGGCATACCTTCAATATTAGCTCAACCAAGCAGCTTCAGCAGGTGCTATTTGAAGAGCTGGGTTTAACTCCACCAAAGAAAACTAAAACTGGCTACTCTACAGATAGCGAAGTTTTGACCAAACTCGCTTTTGTTCATCCAATCTGCGAGGCTTTACTTGAGTTTAGAGAGCTTGCAAAACTTCAATCAACCTATACAGAGTCCCTTTTAAAATTGGTTCACGGCAAAACTGGTTTAATTCATACTAGTTTTAATCAGGCTGTTACAGCTACCGGAAGGCTTTCAAGCTCTAATCCAAATATGCAGAATATTCCCATTAAAACAGAGTGGGGGAGAAAAATTCGTCGGGCTTTCCTGCCGCCAAGAGAGGGCGATTCACTTATTTCAATAGATTATTCTCAAATTGAATTGCGCCTGCTGGCACATTTTTCTGAGGATCCTGCCTTGTTAAAGGGATACCATGAAAACATTGATATTCACGCTATTACAGCCGGAAGACTTTTCGGTAAAGAACCCGAAGAAGTTACTTCTGACGAAAGAAGAGTTGGTAAAACCGTTAACTTTGGTATTATTTACGGAATCTCAGCTCATGGATTAGCTGAGGATCTAGGTATCAGTAGACCCCAGGCTCAAACCTACATAGATAGTTTTTATAATAATTTCACTGGAGTTACAAAATTCTTTGATTCAGTTGTTGAAGAGGCTAGAGAAGCTGGATACGTTGAAACATTGCTTGATAGAGTCAGAAAGCTTCCAGACATTAACTCCAAAAAGTTTCAGGCCAGAAGTGGTGCGGAAAGAGTTGCAAAAAATACCAGACTCCAGGGTTCTGCAGCAGATCTTGTGAAAAAATCAATGATTGATTCTGTGAAAATGCTTTGTGAAAAGGGGTTTCAAACTCAATTAATTCTTCAAATTCATGATGAATTAGTTTTCTCTGTTCCGCAAGAAGAGCTGGAAAAGGTTTGCGACTTGCTGAAAAATACTATGGAGCAGACAATTTCTTTAAAAGTTCCTCTAATCTGTGATGTTGCAGTAGGAGACAATCTTGCAGATTTGAAAGACATTTAATTATGACAAAACCTCCACTCTTATTAATTCCCGGTATTTGCAATCGAAAAGCACTTTTTTACCTTCCTGAGGGTAATGCGCTTGCCGATTATTTGAGTCAATATTTCGAGTTGTATCCAATTGAATTTCCGTTGCGCGAAAATATTGGAAAGCATTGGGATTTTGATTTTCATTTGAAAGAAGAGCTGCCCGGAATTTGGGAAGAAGTTTGCAAAAAAGCTGGGCAAACTCCATATGTGCTTGGTTACAGCATGGGTGGGATGGTGGCAATGACAGCTCAGGCTCTTGGCATAATAGACTCTCCTGGTCTGGTTGCGGTTGCTTCTCCTTTTAAATTCCTGAACATCCCACTCTATCCAACCCTCATTCGCTATTATCTGAAATTTGCAGGTAGCATTGGTTTTAATGTAGTTCCTGTAAGTGTTGCTGGAAGAATTCTCAGCTCGCTTTTCAATCTGACCAAAGATCCCGCAAGACAAAGGCAGATTGCAATCTTTCGACTTTATGTCACCAGGGCTTCAAGAACAGTGCCGGTTGAAACCTTTATGCAGGTTATGCAGTGGATCAGATACGGAGATCTGCGGGACCGAACCGGGCGAACTTGCTATGTTAATGAACTGAAAAAGATTGACTCACCCACTTTCTTTATATGCGGAAGGAAAGATCTTGTTGCACTGCCGTCGGCGGTTAGGGCAGGGTATGATGCATCAGGAGCACAAAAAAAGCGCTTCATGATTATCGAAAATGGAAACCACATGAATCTTGCATATGGAAGTAAGGCAAAATTTATTTCAGGTGAAATTGCAAATTGGTTAATAGAAAAGTAACGGGGATTATCTGGTTTTAAAAAGGTTGTTAACTTCTTTTTTATCTGATTCAATCTGTGAAACAAGAGAAGCCATATCGGGAAATTTTCTTTCGTCTCGAATTCTGTGAAAAAACCTGACTCTAATTGTTCGATGATAAAGATCACCGTTAAATCCTAATAAATGTGCTTCGAGGATAAGATCTTCTTTTTCAAAAGTCGGCCTGGTTCCTATATTTACTATTGCTGGAAAGCTGCCGTCTGGAGTGTCTGCATAGCAAGCATAAACACCATTTGGTGGAAGGATTTTCTGACTTTTTTCAAGCACAAGATTCGCGGTTGGAAATCCCATCTTTCTTCCACGGTGGTCTCCATGAACCACTTCTCCTGAAAAGCAGGATTCACGGCCAAGAAATCGGTTTGAAATATCAAAGTTCCCTTTTGTTACTGCTTGTCTAATAAATGAGCTGCTAACAACAACATTATCCAGTTTAACTGGGGGAAGAATGCTGCATTCCCGACCTGACGCTTCAAGTTCCGCTTTTAAAAACTCGGCATTTCCAGATTTGTTAACCCCAAACCCAAAATTAAAACCAACCAAAGTTATTTCCGCATTAAGCTTGTCGATAATAATATCTTTAATGAAATCATGATGGCCCATTTGCGAAAATGTTTCATCAAAGGGTCTGAAAACAACATAATCCACGCCCGTTGACATGAGAATGCTGAATTTTTCTTCAGGTGTTGTTAAATAACCGGGAAACGTTTCTGCAAAAAGAAATTTTCGTGGAGAATGATCAAAAGTTAGGATTACTGAAGGAAGACCCTTGGCTTTAGCTACTTTCTTTAACTCTTCAATGAGTTTTTGGTGACCTATGTGAACTCCGTCAAATGTTCCTATTCCCAAGGCACATTTATCAAAGCAAAGGTCGCCTGAAAGTAGATTTAAAAGCTTCATTCAGTTAAATACCCTCACCGGAAACAGTTTTTGAGAAGTTTTACCGTCTTTTTCTACCTGTTTTGGAGCATAAAGCCCAAGAAGGTTGCCTGTAGAGGAAACTATCTGAACAATTTCTGCAGCTTCGCCATCGTAAGAATGAGCTTCAATGCTGACAATATCCCTTTGGCTGATTGCGCTACCATTTTTAATTCTACTTTCAGTTTCTGCTGTAACTGTAGCTTTTGGCGCAGAAAGTATGTCTGTAAAATGAACAAAAGATGGAGTGTTCTCAAAAGGTATTTTTTGTTCGACTTTCCACATTGGAAAGGCATCTGTGTAAGACCATTTTCCAACTCTTTCACGTAGAAGGTAAGAAAGATGTCCACCGCATCCCAGGTTTTTTCCAAGATCATGTGCTACCGATCGCACATAAGTTCCCCGGGAACAATGGATGCGCATAAGCAATTGACGCTGGGCTTTAAGTTGGAAGTCTGAGACCATTCGGATTGAGGTAACATGTACCTTTCTACTATTAAGCTTAACTTCTTCGCCAGCTCTTGCCATGGCATAAGCACGCTTGCCGGCCACTTTTATTGCGGAAAATGATGGGGGAGTCTGATCGTATTTTCCTACAAAATTTCTTAACTCTGTTAAAACTGATTCTGTAGTGAAATCAATAGGGCCTTCATGTTGATAATCAACTTCTCCGGTTGCGTCATAGGAGTCAGTTGACTGTCCCAAAGTTACTCTCATTAAATAAGTCTTATCAAGGTGTTCAGGTGGGATAAAGCTTAGCAGCTTTAGAGCTTTGCCCATGAAAACAAGCAAGACTCCCTGGGCCATCGGGTCTAACGTTCCCGCATGTCCGCATTTTACCTTATATGTTCTTCGAACTTTATCAATAATGTCGTGTGACGAGCAGCCTTTCGGCTTATAAATTACAAGACAACCATCAGGCATTGCAGGCCTCATTTCCTGGAATCTTTGCTTTTACAACTTTTAAAACTTTTTCCATTGCTTCATGAAGAGGTCCGCTGACCTGTGCTCCAGCTGCGAGTCTATGCCCACCGCCACCAAAGACCTGGCTTATTTCGCGGACATCAACTATGCCAGTTGAACGGAAGCTGATTTTGATGTTTCCATCATCCATTTCTTTAAAAAGAAGTGCGGCTTCAATGCCTTTAATACTGCTAATATTTCTTATGCAACCATCCCCATCGACTTCCTGAGCTCCAATTCGGACAAAATCATCCAAAGCAAGCCAACTTGAAACCAGTTTATTGTCACAAAAAGCCTGGGTGCGAGACATGGCAATTCCATGCATTACTACTCTGTGGTAGTTAGTGTTTTCATAGACAAGTTTGTAAATTTCATCAACCTTTAGATCATCTTGAATTATTTTTGCGATAATTTCATGACATCTTGGAGTTGAATTATTGTAACGGAAATTGCCGGTGTCGGTCATTATTCCAACATACAACGCCTGACGACACTCAAGACTAAGTGGAGCGCCCATTTTTTCTAAAACGTTATATAGAATTTCGCAGGTTGAAGATGCTTTCTCGTCAACAAGATTTATGGTGCCGAGCCCTGTTACTCCTAGATGGTGATCTAAATGAACGGTGGTTTTTGCATTTTCAAAAAATCTAACCCGGTCACCAAGGCGCTTTGCTTCAGTGGTTTCCATAAGGAAAGCAATGTCATACTTTTCTTTTGAAGGGAGCTCTGGTAAAACTTCGTCTGATCCTGGAAGCCAGGAAATTTGCTCTGGAAGAGGATCAAAGTTCAGACAAACGCACTCCTTACCAACAGTTTTGCAATAATGATAAAGAGCCAATTGACTTCCAAGAGCGTCTCCATCTGCATAAGGGTGGGCTATACAAAAAACAGTGTCAGCTTTTTCTAATTCACTGCATATCAATTCGACCTGTTGGTCGTATTCTTTACTTGGCCAAGTATGCATAATAATTTCCTGAATTTTATTTGTTATCTAAATTGTTTAACTTATTCAACAAATCGAGCATCCTGTCGCCTTCTTTGATTGCTGGATCAAAATTAAAAGCTAATTCAGGGACTGTTCTTAATTGAATTACTTTTTTTAACTCTTTTCTCAGGAATGGTTTTGCCGAATCCAAACCCTTTTGAACTTCTTCTGGAGTTTTTTCTTTTGAAATTGTGCTGAAATAAACACGAGCAAGATGAAGGTCTGGACTAATATCAACAGATACAAGATGTACTCCGACGACTCTTGGGTCAGAGACCTTTCTGGCAATGATCAGGGAAAGCTCCTTCAGAATTGTTGAAGCTACTTTTTGTTGTCTTCTTGTAGTCATAAATAATCCCAATAATAATCTAAAGCCTGAACTTGATCATGCTCCAGAAGAATTTCTTCAATTTTAAGAGCCATTTTTTGCAACAGAACTTTGTCATTCGACACCATTGCTACTCCAATGGTGCCGCGTTGCCAAAGGTCATTCTGTCCAACTTCTGAGATCGAGGCATTAAATTTAGCTTTGACTCTATCTATTACACATTTGACTATCTGCCTTTTCTCCTTGAGGCTATGAACCTCAGGGAAGTGCATTTCGAATGTGCCAATAGCTACAACCATGCCCATCGATCTTAGAGAGCTCTTTCAATTTCCTTCATATGGAAAAGTTCAAGAATGTCGCCTTCTTTGATGTCGTTATAGTTTTCAATACCGATTCCGCATTCGTAACCAGCGTGAACTTCTTTAACGTCATCTTTAAATCTCTTAAGAGATGAAAGCTTGCCTTCATAAATTTCAACACTATCTCTTATCAGTCTGACTGATGAATTGCGTGTTACTGTTCCGTTTAAAACGTAAGAACCACAGATGGTTCCTGCACCAGTGATTTTGTACACTTTACGGATTTCAACGCGACCAAGAATTTCTTCCTCAAATTCTGGTTCATACATACCGCGAAGGGCATTTTTAACCGCATCAATAGCATCGTAAATGATTTTGAAAACTTTGATTTCAACATCTTCTTTTTTGGCAACTTCATCAACATCAGTCATAGGTCTAACATGGAAGCCAATGATAATTGCATTACTTGCTGCTGCAAGATTTACGTCAGCTGCTGTAATTCCGCCTACGCCGGTGTGAATTACATTAACTTTTACTTCATCATTGCTAAGTCTTTCCAAAGCATCTTTCATGGCTCCAGCGGAACCTTGAACGTCAGCCTTGATGATGATGTTAAGTTCTTTTACCTGGCCTTCGCTCATTTGCTTGAACAAATCAACCAGTTTCATGCGGTTATCTCTTGAAAGTCTTTCTTCACGAGATTTTTTCTGACGGAGTTCGCCAACATATCTTGCAAACTTAGCGCTTTCAACCACTGTAAGCTTGTCGCCTACCGCAGGCACGTCGTTTAAACCAAGAATTGCTGCTGGAAATGAAGGTCCGGCTTCTTTGATTCTTTTACCCGAATCATCAATTAATGCTTTTACTCTACCAAAGGTAGATCCACAAATAATGTGATCGCCGACGCGAATTCTACCATTTTGAATAAGACCGGTTCCGATAGCTCCCATGCCTTTATCCATTCTTGCTTCAATTATGATGCCCTTTGCTGATCTGGTCGGGTTAGCTTTTAGCTCAAGCATTTCTGCTTGTAAAAGGACCATTTCTAATAGATCTGAAACGCCCTGACCTGTTTTGGCAGAAACAGAAACCATAGTGGTGTCTCCGCCCCATTCGTCAGAAACAAGTTTTACTTTCATCAGTTCTTGTTTGGCTTTTTCAACATTAGCTTCAGGTTTATCAACCTTATTAATTGCAACAACAATTGGAACGCCTGCTGCTTGAGCATGATGAACCGCTTCAATTGTTTGTGGTTGAACACCGTCATCAGCAGCTACAACAAGAATAGCTATGTCGGTAACAAGAGCTCCCTGGGCACGCATGGCGGTGAACGCTTCATGGCCAGGAGTGTCAATAAATGTGATTACTCCAGAAGGCAACTTAACCTGGTAAGCACCAATATGCTGTGTGATTCCACCGACTTCTTTGTCAGCAACATGAGCTTTTCTGATGAAATCTAACAATGATGTTTTACCATGGTCAACATGGCCCATTATTGTTACTACTGGAGGCCTTGGTTTAAGGTCTTCTTCTTTATCTGGAGTATCTTCAAAAACAATAACATCATCTGCCAGAATAATTTCTTTGCCGAATTCCTGTCCAATTAGTTGAACATGCTCAGGCTCGAGACGCTGATTTAAGCTCGCAATAACGCCGAGCCCAAACAGGGTCTTAATTATACTGGTAGAAGAAATATCAAGGTATTTAGCCAGTTGGCTTACGGTTACGTCTTGTGGCACTGTTATTTTTATTACCTCTGGAGTGGCTTCTTCATCATTCCCCCGTCGGAATTTCTCTTTTTTCGCTTCTGCCTTATTCTCTTGTTCTCTAAGCTCAGCCTGAACTTTCTTTGAAAATTGTGAGCGCTTAGTTTTGGCTTTTTGGCTTTTTTTCTTAGTAGTATCTACTGTTACTTCTTTTTTAGGAATTGTTTTAATAATGGTGATCTGTTTATTAACTTCAATTTCCTCAAGAACTTCATTTACTTTGTCAGTTCTTGGAGGTTTTGGGCCAGTTCTTTTTTTATCATGCGCTTTTTTTGCTTCAATAGCTTTAGCTGTGTTTTCGGCCTTTTGAGGTTTCGAATCGCTGGAGTTTTTTTCAACAGATGGGGTTTGCGGTACTGGTTTGGTTTCTTTTTTTACGGGCTGTGGTGTAGCTGTTTTTTCAGCTTTCTTATTATTTTCTGGAGGGGCTTTTTGTACAGTCTTTTCCTGCTGTTTTTTTCCAGCCTGGCTAAAATGCTTTTCTAAATCAGCAAGCATTTCTTCTGAAACAGCTGAGAACTGATGTGCTTTTACTTCATAACCCAACTTTCCTAAAAGCTGAGCCATTTCCTTGTTCGATAAATTATACTTTTTACTTGTTTCGTGTAGTCTTATACCCATCCATTACCTCCAGGCTACCATTACCGTGATTGTTTTTATTCAGAAACCATATTTTCTATGTCTTTTTCTGTTTTAATATCGATTTTAATTCCAGTGAGTTTGGATGCGAGTTTAACATTTTGCCCTTCTTTCCCAATTGCTAAGGAAAGCTGGTTTTGTGACACAATTGCCAGGGCCGATCTCATATCTTCACTTACTTTTACAGACTGAACCTTTGCAGGGCTCAATGCATTAATTACATATTCTCCATAGTCTTCGCTGAATCTTACAATGTCGATTTTCTCGCCATTAAGTTCATCAACGATTCCCTTTATTCTGCTTCCCTTAAGGCCAACGCATGCACCAACAGGATCAACTCTGTTGTCTGAGGTTGAAACGGAAACTTTTACTCTTAAACCAGCTTCACGTGAAGAAGATTTAATTTCTACGATTCCATCTGCTATTTCAGGCACCGATTGCTTGAACAGAATTTCCACAAATTTTGCACAATTTCTTGAAAGCACAATCTGTGGGCCTTTTGTAGTAGGTCTGACTTCGGTTACATAACATTTGATGCGATCGTTTGTTCTGAAAACTTCGCCAGGGATCTGCTCTTTAGGGGGAAGAACAGCTTCGGCCTTTGCAAATTCAACATAAACATGGCCGCGTTCAACTCGCTGAACTTTGCCGGTCATTACCTGACCAACTTTTGTTTGGAATTCTTCCAAAATCAAATTTCTTTCAGCTTCTTTCAACTTCTGGCTGACAACCTGTCTTGCTGTTTGAGCTGCAATTCTTCCAAATGATGGAGGAGTAACATCTTCTTCAACAACATCACCAGGCTGCGCATCCGGATCAATTTCTTTTGCTTCTTCAAGTGTATATTGTTTATCAGGATCATCAAGATCATCACCATCGATTACAACTCGATAGGAAATTACCTTGAAGGTTCCTGTTTCTTCTTCAAGTTTAACTTTTACATCTTCACCCGTGTCAAAGTTCTTTCTGTAAGCGACAACAAGCGCTTCTTCTATTGCCTGAACAAGAACAGACATGGGAAGATTCTTTTCACCGATTACTTCCTTTAAAGCTTCGAATAGACTCGTTTTAGTCATAATACCTCCCCTTGTCATCCTTGCTTAAGTCTAGGTGGAAATTCCAACACTGCGCGAGCCTCAACAACTCTATTCATAGGAAACTCCCTAAGACCTTTATCTAAACTGACGACAATGCGTTCTTCAGAAAATTCTTGTAAACGGGCTCTGAAAACTTCTTTTTTTTCACTTTCATCACTAATTCTGATGGACCATTTTACTAATTTTCCTATGTGACGCTCGAAATCGACCACTCTTTTCAAAATTCTTTCAACCCCAGGAGATGAAACTTCAAGGGTATATGTTCTGTGGATCAAATCAACTTCGTCCATATATTCGCTTAAGGCTCTGGAAACTATTGCACAATCTTCAACCTTAATTCCTTCTGGGCTATCAATTATCACTTCAAGAACCATTTTTTTGTTTATTGATTTATAAGTTACGTCATAAATCTCATAAGCACTGGAGAAAGAACTCTCAACAAAGTTCCTTACTGATTCAATAATCTTCTGGACATCTTGTGCCATTTCTTTCTCCTGTTTATCTGAAACACCAAAATCCGCTTTTAAAGCGGCCTTTGTTTGTTTCGCTTACACTTTTTTACTAAAGCTCGTTGAATCGCAAGTCTAGCACTTAATTGATATTAAATCAAGTGCTATGTTTGTTTTAAACACTGTGATAATTCATGTTTTGGGAAGCAAACAATGTACAGAATCCGCTACTCAATATTGTTTAAGAAAAAAAAGAGAAAAAATCTCCAGGAAAATTCCTGGAGATAATTTTTTCTTCGTTAATTTTAATTAGTTTGCTTTTACATTTAATTCCATAAATATTTTTTTACTTTCATCAATTGGAAATGACAGCCACATATTTTTCTTAATTTTAACCGTAGTGGAGAAGCTTCTTTTGATTTCCTTTTTTTCTTCTTTATCAAAAGTTAATCCAAAAATTTTGTTATTCATTTCCAGAATTACATGATCACTTTCTCCGGCTTCATTAAAAACCAAATCTGTTTCATAGCTGAATATATCCTCAGATACTTTTTCCTTGTTTTCTGAGTTATGCCCAACTTTAATCTTTGCTTTTTGTCCTGGAAGAGCAACTAATTTGGGGGCAGAAAGAAGCTTTGCTAATTCTTGCTTTGCTTTCTCATCTAATTTTGAGAAGTTTTCTACCGATTGGTTGTTCTTTTTAAGCTCCCATATTTTGATTGAAATGGTATGAGCTTTTCCTTCTTTGTCTCTCGCAAATAAAAGTTGTTTAGCTTTTTCGATGCTTTCTGGAGAGCCTTCAAGAAGAAGATTGTCTTTATATGTTCTGGCAATTAAGTCTGGGAAGCTTTGCTTGTTTGAACTAAGGATTTTTTTCCCATTGTCGGGAGAAAGATAGGCTAAGGTGACTTCCTCTTTTGCATAATTTTTGTTAAAGCCATGCATTCCTCTGGGAAAAACAAGATAGATATTTCCATTTTTTTCGTAATCCAGATCAGACATTTTGCAGATAACGTCTAATGAATCTTTTACTGTTGCATCTTTAAGTTGAATAGATATCTTACCTTTTACACTATTGTGCTTCACCAGATTAATATCTGCTGTTTTTGCTATTAGGCTTAAAACGTTACCAATTTCAACATCTTTAAGTTTAAGGTTTATTCTATTTTCAGTTAGAGCTGACTCTTTTGTGTGAGAGTTTAAAAGCATGTTTTCAAGTCTTTTAATAAAAGCTTTTGTCTCATCTGAAGATTCAAGCATTCTAAGTCTGTTTAATAACTCAATAGATTTTTCCTTGTCACCCTGCATAAGCTTTAAACAACTTAGGTGAAATATGCTTTTTGCCGCAGTTTTTTCATCAGATGATAATATTCCAGAATTCAATTGCTTTTCTATTTTTGCATCTGGGCCATTTATCCATAAACTTGTAATGGCATTTTCCAATGCTGGATCTTCTGTGGCGGTTTGGGCAAAGCACGAGCAAGCCATGGCTGCAAACAAAACTGTAAGAATCACTTGTAAGATAGATTTTTTCATAAAATTCCTCCTTTGGACTTTTGCTAACTTAACTATCCGTCCAAAGTGTTTCAGTCGATTTTCATGTAAGTAACAATCTTGTAACAATTCAAAATTTCAATGTGTAACCAAAGCCTCTTACTGTTATAAGCACTTCTGGCTGTTTTTCCTGCTCAAGTTTCTTTCTAAGTCGTCCAACATGAACATCAACCGCTCTTGAGTCCTCAAGCTCTTTTACTCCCCAGAGTCTTTCCACGATCTGCTCACGACTTATCACATTGTTTTTATTCAAAAAAAGATATTCCAGTAAAAGCCATTCAGTAGTAGTCAGTTGAACATCTTTTCCATTTTCAGTGGCAGATTTGGCTGAGAAACAAACTTTGAGCTTTCCAATATTATTTACATCGCTCGAATCTATTTCTTTTGATCTACGCAAAACAGCTTTTACCCTTGCTATTAGCTCTCTAATTCGAAATGGTTTTGTAACATAGTCATCTGCGCCGGCATCTAATGCCTTTATCACATCAATCTCACGATCTCTTACCGTACAAACAATGCAGGGTTCATTTTGGCCTCGATCACGCCATTCCCTTAGTTTTTCAATTCCATTTCCGTCTGGTAGGTTTACATCCAGCAATATTGCGGAAAAACTCTCGGAAGCCAGTAGTTTCTCTGCATCTTCAAGTGTGGTGGCGGTTTGAGTCTCAAATCCCTCATATTCCAGATTATCAGAAAGTAGTTCTCTTATTATTGCTTCGTCTTCTACTATTAGTATTTTATTTATCATTTTCTTTATCCTCCGCTACTTGCCAGTCAGTGGAGAGTGATAAACCCTTTTCTGATCTATTTTTTGCCATAAAATTTCCATTATGCTCTCTCATGATTTGTCGGACTAAATACAAGCCAATTCCGGAACCTCCCCTTTTTGGCTTGTATGGAAGATCTCCCCATAGCAGAGAAGTTTCAGTATTTTGTTGCAAACCACTTAGTCCTGGTCCTTTGTCTTTTATTGTGATTGAAAGCCGCTTGTTTCTTAGCTGTCTGGAACTAATGTCCAGGCATTTTCCTGCATCTGCATGTTTTATGGCATTTTCTATAAGGTTTATGTGGACTCTTTCCCACATTTCTAAGTCAGCTGATATTAGAATTTCTTCGGGAATTTCAACTGAAATGTTCCAACCAGAAAGGCGCGGTGCAAATCTTTGTATTAGATGGTTTATCTTTTCATGTGGGGAAAAAACAGAAGGTTCTGCCTTGATTAATTTCTTTCGCAGTCTGACCGAAAGCAGCATTTGATCAATTAAAAAAGCTGCGCGGTCAGTTTCATTTAAGAGTTGGGTTAGATACTTTTGCCGCTGTTCATCGCTTTTATATCTTCCAAGAGAAATCGTTTCTGCAAGAAATCTGACTGTTGTTAAAGGGGTCTTTAAGTCATGGGTGGTTTGTCTGAAAAATAACTCTTCTTCTTCGAGAAGCTTTTTTTGTTGGATTATTTGCCATTCATATAATGAAAAGCCGAAGAGACCAATTATTCCCAGTGATGTCAAAATCAAAAGAAGAACAAAGTTAGAGTCTATTCTAGCCGTTTCTCCCTCACCTGAAATCGCTATAAAAAGACCGTTGAAGCTTTTTAACCTGTGGTTTGAGGGGCTTTGAACTAATTGAAGCTTAAACTCTTTTTCGTGAAAAACTGAGCCGTTAAGTTTACGGCCGATTTCTTTTATAAGGTAGTCTCCCGGAAATGCAATTATGCCTAACTTATGATCCAGCAGGAGATAGTTTTTACCATTGCTTTGTTGCCAACCAGCTATTAAATTCTGGCTTGAAGATTTTTTGTAGCACCAGATAAGAAACTCCAGCCAGTCCTGATTACTTTTTGAAATATTCATAGAAAAAAAGTCGTTTGGATCAGACGGGAGGCGCCGGGGAATTGGTAAATCAGCTAATTTGTATAACCATTGTTGGAATCCATCAGTATTTTGTTCAATAAGGTTAGATTTGGCGGCAAGAATTGCAGCATGGTATTTCAAAGATTTCCCATCTGGAAGAATATAGTCAAAAGGGGAGGCCAGAATTTTAAAGGCAGCTTTTCTTGCCAGAAAATAGTCGCCAGCATCAAAATGCAACTTGCAGATTTTAAATTGCCAAAACCCTTTGTTAGAAGGGTCCGCATTTATTTCAGCCTTTGTAAACTGTAAGAGAGCCGATTCGGTTGAAATTGCAGATATGAACAGGTGTTGAAAGCTTTCATCTCCAGAAGGAACTTTCAAATCTGGAAAGATCGGCTGCTCCATAGGAAGATTAACAGCGAAAGGTGGAACCTTCTGGGTTCGCAGCTCTTGAAGAAATTGTGAGCAAATTTTATCGGCCTGCTCGATTTTTTTTCCAATATCAACTTCTTCGAGCATTCTTTTTTGTCTGACTAATGCGTTATATGAAAAAACAATAAGAAAAACAAAAGAAACAACTATTAAGAGCAAACTAAGTCTATATCTAAAATTTGCACTATTTCTATAAGTTTTATTCATTTTTGTTATCCTGTTTGTTTGCATAATGCGTGCAAACTCATTCTACAAATGATAGTTATATTCTAAATAGATTTTTTTACGATTGAAATTCGTAAGACTGAGGATAACATGTATAAAAAAAATGAGGAATATAAGACTGCTTTCAGAGTCTTTTTAATCTTGTTGCTTCCATTGGCCTTAATTTTGGGCTGCGGTGAAACAGGCTTTGATAAGAAAGATGCTCCGGTCGAATCACCCAAAAAGCCGGTTTATGGAGGTATCTATCGAAGGGCTTTTGCTGATACGTTTATTGTTTTAGATCCCGCAGAAATAAAAGATTCTAATTCACACGAAGTTGCCCGCCAGATATTTGATGGCCTGGTCGAATTTGATGAAACAGGTAATGTAATTCCTGCAATTGCTGCCAGCTGGGAAATTAGTGAAGACAAACTTAATTACGTTTTTACTCTTAGAAAAGATTGTAGATTTCATAGTATCTCAGGAGGGCAGAAAACTAAGAATGGTGGTAGGTTAATTAGCGCAGAAGACGTCGAATATACCTTCCATAGATTGCTGTCTCCAAGGGATGATTTTCAAGGGTCATTTTTCTGGGTAATTGAAGGCGCGCAGGACTTTTCAAAAGGCAAATCAGACAAGATCTCCGGGATAAAGGTTATTGCTTCGGATTCCATTCAATTTAAGCTGGAAAAGCCTTTTGCCCCATTTGTTTCTTTGTTGGCAATGTGTAATGCCTTTATCGTTCCACATGAAGATGCTGAATCTGACAGCGATTTCAATTTGTGTCCAGTCGGTGCAGGCCCATTCAGGTGGAAAGAAAGAACTGAAAGTAAATTGGTAGTAGAAGCTAATGATGAATATTACCGAGGTCGACCATATCTGGATTACATTGAATTTGTAATCATCCCGGATGATTCTAAAAGGTATCAGGCCTTTAAAAAGGGACTTTTGATGCATGTTGATGTTCCTGATCCCGAATATAAGAATGTAAAACAGGACCCAACTATGTCTAAAAACCTCATCGAAAGGAGCCTTTGGGGAACAAACTATCTTGGGTTTAATGTTGACTCCGCGCCTTTTAATAACAAAAAAGTTCGTCAGGCAATTAATTATTCAATTGATAAAGAAGCGATTGTTAAGCTTGTTTTAAATGATCGAGCAAGGATCGCAAATGGTGTCCTTCCACAAGGCATGATCGGGTTTAATCAAGATCTTGCTGGTTATCCATTTGATCTGGAAAAGGCAAGAAAGCTTCTTGCCGAAGCTGGTTTTCCTGATGGAAAAGGTTTCCCGGAAATCGAACTCCAGTTCAACAAGGACGAGATCCACACGCGAATTAGTGAGTTTGTTCTGGCCAATTTGAGAGATATTGGGATTAAGTGCAGAGTGAAAGAACTGGATTTTGGCGCACATTTAAGTTCTGTAGAATCAGGAATCGCCAAATTTTTCCGAATGGGGTGGACGATTGATTATCCAGACCCGGACAGCTTTTTATACACGCTTTTCCATTCGTCAAATATCGGAACTGGATATAATTTTTCTCACTTCAGTGATAAGCAGACAGATATGTTGCTTGATAAAGCACGTTTCGAAACAGATCCCAAAGCCAGAATTAAGCTGTATAGCGAAGCTGAGAGGCGAATCGTTGAGGAAGCTCCATGGGTCTTTTTATACTTTTATACAACGCATCTCCTGCATCAACCTAATGTTATGGGCATTAAGCTTGGGCCACTTGGGATGCCATTCATAGAATATAGAAAAATTTGGTTGTCCGAAAAAGAGAGCCTGGATTAATTATTTAAAAATTATAGGTACCAGATAAAAGGCTAGAAAATAGATTATAACAACCAGAATTGTAAGTAGATTGAAATACTTGTCAATGTAGGTTTTAACTGTTGGTCCAAATTTTTTGAATAAGATCCCCAGCAGAAAGAATCTTGTTCCTCTGCCAATGATAGAAGCTGCTACAAACGGTAGTAGGGAGATTTTTGATACGCCAGCCGTAATGGTGAAAACTTTATATGGGATGGGAGTAAACGCAGCAGTGAAAATTATTAAGGTGGAGTTCGTCTCATAATCAGCACAAACTTTGTTAAATAGTTCTTCAGTGAAGCCTGGAATATATTTAAAAAAGTAAACTCCAACAACTTGCCAGAAAGCAAAACCAATAAGGTATCCGCCGAGAGCACCTGACACTGAACCAAATGTGCAGACTGTTGCATACCAGAGAGAACGACTGGAATTAGCCAATGCCAATGCTATTAAAAGGACATCCGGAGGAATTGGGAAAAAGCTGGATTCTGCAAATGCAAGGAGAAACAGTGCAAGATTCGAGTATTTACTTTCGGCTAAAGATAATACCCATTGATAAAGCCTTTTCAAATAAGTCATCTAGTATTGGTTGTCCTTTTATGTAATTAATTATAATCTAGTTGAGACGATGAATCTTACACAACAGTAAGAGGCTTTGCAAGTAAAGAATGTCTGAAACAAACAGCACTGAAAAAATTACTAAGTCAAATGCTTACCGGACTTTTGTTCGGTATTTCACCTTTGCTATGCTTTTTGTTCTTCTACCTCTTGGGATATCAGGTTATCTAGCTATTTCTGCTATTCAGCTGGAAATGGAGAAGGAACAAAAAAATGTAGAAAATTCATTGGAAACCAGCTTGTTGGAAGTGCGGGCAAGTCTTGACGAAGAAGATTTTTTGAGAAAGCTGGGCAATTCCTTTTGGAAAAGAATTTCAACGGATTTAAATGGTAAGGATAATTATTTAAAAAATCTGGGATTGCTTAAATCTGCTGCAAAAGTAGATCTGGACGCATATGTATTTGACAAGTCCGGAAAGCTGATTACTCCACGTAAAGTAAAGCTTCGATCCAGATTTCTGGCTTCAAAACTATGGGATATCGTTAATTCCTCCAAAAAAGCCGGGAACTTAAAGTTTCAAAAAATCAAAAAGCCAATAAAAACGTTTTTTGGAGACGATTTTCAGATTTCAAAGTTTCTTGAAAATCAGGGTCTTCTTTCTAGAGTTATTGCAAGGCATAAAGAAGGTTATGTTTTCTGGATAAAATCAAAAAGGCATGATAATTCCGGAATGATTTTGGTTTTCTGGGAAAAGCCAGATCCAAAGGATGTCTTAGATAGGGTTTTTTATAAAGGCCGATATAATGTTTTCCGGGCTGCCGCTCTAACAAATGAGGAGAAATTCTACGATGTTGGCCGTAACGCTGTAAACAGGGCAACAATAGATGAAGTCATACGTAAAGCCTCTATTTTTCAAAGACCATTTGAGGAATTAAACGGAATTGTCTGGAAAGCTGAGCAGCTTGATAATTCCTGGGTGGTTCTGGGCTCAAAATTTGACTCTGATTCATTTGAATCCGCCAGAATTTTTGTGCTTTTATCTATTTTTCTGTTATTTGGATTGTTCACGAGCATTTCAATTTATTTTCTAAAGAGCGAATCCATAAGGATTTCGATTCGCTGGAAACTTATTGCACTCTTTATGATTGCTGTTTTCAGCCCGATCGCGGGATTTTGCTTTCTAGGCTATAGATATCTTCAGGATAGGGAAACTACGCTTTTAACTCAGTCCAAAAATAAGAGTCGTAAACTATTGTTCACTCTGGATGAATTTTTCCAGAACCCAGATCGCATACTCAGTAAAGAGTTTCGTTCACTGAGAGATTTGTCGCTAAATGTATATAGCCCAGATGGACTAAAAAGTGAGTTGGAGAACCTTGTTGAATCAGGAGAACTAATCACTTATGAAATAAGGTCCACCAAAACCGGGGAGAAGGAATTCTCTGTTTCAGATGAGCTGTTTCTTGAAGGGATGAAAGAGGTATTTGATGCTTTTTCAAAATATTGCATAGATGAATCCCTGAAAACCAGATTGTCAGACAGTATTGACCCTATGATCAATCTTTTTATTACTTCGCCGGAAGCGGGCATGTTCTTTCTGTTTGATCGGCCAGATAACGTTCATAAACTTGGTTTTGGACCTAGTCCAATTTTCGTATATTGGGATCTTCTAAAGAAAGAATCCGGTGTTCTGGATTACTTTTTCGTAGCTCAATCCGCATCAAAAATGATTAAAGCTCAGGTCATGAAAAAAATGTTCGGCTTGTACAGGGACAAAATTTATGAACCATATACTTTGTTAGCAAAGCACAATAGCAGAGGAGAATGGTATCCTGCAAAGCCTGCAAATCAAAATGAAATCGAACTTTTTTCCCGGAGAGCTTTTGTCAGTGATAAGCCAATCGATTTTTATGTTGATGTTCAGGGAAAGTCTTATCTGGTAACTGGTCAGCGCGGTAAATACCTGAAGGATTACAGTCTGTTTGCATTTTTCCCTATTGAGCTAATACAAAAGGATTTGAAGAAGATTCGCCAGGTGATTGTTATAGGGATATTGCTTTTCCTTTCCGTTGCATTTTTGATGGGGCAAATCCTTTCTAATTCCTTTCTGATGCCAGTTTCCAATTTATCGTCAGGTGTTGAAGCGATTAAGAAGAGAGATTCAACGTTCCGAATTGCTCAAGGCCAGAAGGATGAGTTTGGGGATCTGGCAATCAGCTTTAACAATATGATAGAAGACCTCAAGGAAATGGCTGTTGCAAAAGATGTTCAGGAATCTCTTTTGCCTTCAGCTATTCCTGAAATTCCTGGGTATGATATTAGCTTTGAAAATAGAATGGCATCCGATCTTGGAGGAGACTATTTTGATCTTCAAATCCTTGAATCAGGAAAACTTTTTATTCTAATTGGCGATGTAACCGGTCATGGGGTAAGCTCTGCTCTGGTTATGGCTATGGCTAAAGCAACTGTTTATCAGGGACTCAAAGAAGGGAAAGATCTTGTTGGTCTATTTACCGACTTGAATGCCGCAATTTATACTTATTTTAAAATTCCACCTGCCAGGAAGATGATAACCATGTTTGCTGCCATTCTTGATTTGCAGACTGGCGAGGTTGATTTTGTAAATGCGGGCCACAATTTCCCTGTTTGCCTCAAAGCAAATGGAGACATTGAAGACCTGGTAGCTATTCACTTGCCAATTGGCGCTGTAAAAAAAATGAGAGCATTTGGCATTTATAAGTTTAGACTGGATAAAGGCGATACAATTATTTTTTACACCGACGGAATCGTTGAAGCAAAAGGTCCAAGCGAAGAAATGTATTCGTATGAAAGATTTAAAGATATGATTAAGGGTTTTGTTGGTTTTAAAGCCAATGAGATTAAAAATTCGCTTTTTAAAGAGTATTGCAAATTTCTTGGTGGCTGTGAACCTGATGACGACGTGACTCTAATCGTTGTAAAAAGATTAATTGATGAATCAAACTCTTTTGATGATAACGGTTGTTAAATCATCTTCAAGCTCAGAACTTTGGGTGTGATTAAAAAATTCATCGACCAAAGCTTCTCGTATCTTTTGGGGCTCTTTTTCAATGTTTTTACAGACCATTTTTGCAATGGTATCAAACCCAAGAATTTCACCTGTGGGACTCGCTGCTTCAGCAATGCCATCTGTATAAAGAATCAGGACGTCTCCTTGTTTAAAATTCCCTTTTGTAACTGTATAAACACTTCTTTTCTTGGAAACTCCCAATGGGAGAGATTCGTGCTCAATAGGTTTAAACTGATTGTCTGTGGAGCACAAAAAGGGGAATGGATGTCCTGCATTTGAAAGATAAAATTCATTGTTCGCCGGGTCAAGAATTACAGCACAGAATGTCATTAATTTCCTGTGCTTTAAAAGATCAAATATCATATGGCTGATTGCTTTTAGAGTCGTTGGTAAATCCGGGCTTTTTCGGGAAAATTTAAAAACCATTGCCTTTACCATTGCTGTTAAAATAGATGAACTAACGCCGTGTCCTGTAACATCACCCAATACAAGAAGGTATTTTTTGTCAGGTAATTCAAAAAAATCAGCGTAATCTCCGCCAACATCAGTTGCCATATGGTTGAAAAGATCTATCTGATAACCTTCAACTTCAGGGAGACTTTGTGGAATTAAGCATTGCTGAACGGCTGCTGCTAATAGCATTTCTTTTACTTCTTCCATCATCTGATTGAATGTCTGTCCAAGTTCCCCTAACTCGTCTTTGTTCTCAATATGAACTCTGTGGTCAGAGTCTCGTCTTCGGAGGGCTTCTAAACCTGTTTGAAGCTCAGCAATTGGCATCAAAAATGTTTCGGTAAGTAGCAAACCAGTTAAAATTGAAAAACATAGTATCAGGATTGCTCCTACTCCGATTTGATTCCTCAGCTTGAAAATTTGCCCGCTGATTTCTTCAACCGGAAATAAGCAGACAAGATAAACGTCACGCAGCTTTATTCCTGGAAAACATGTGGCCAGATAAAGGTCATTTTGATAAGGAATTGTTGAAGAAACAATTCTTGTTTCCATCTTGCTGGCGGAAACCATTTTTTCAATCTGATCACTAATTTCTATGGATTCGGGTGTCCACTTTTTGTAAAAAGAGGAGTAGGCAAATATTCTTAAAGCCGCATTTCCCAGGGAAAATCGCTCTTTTAAGGAATCTTCAATGTACTCCATTGCATTGTAAGTCGCGCGGGTATTGCCGCCAAAGTAGGCAACTCCATTAACCGGAGGGGAATAATAGTTCCAATACCAGTATAAGTCGGCTCCTTCGAACTCCATTTGCACTAGCTTCCCAGGCACTTCAAAAAAATGAGTAAACCCAATTACAGGGTTTTCCATAAAACTACGCATTATAATTTCGGCCTGAGAGGTATTCAGTTTTTTTCTGTCTATAACTTCAGGGCAAAACTTTTCAAGACATATTTGTGCCATTGATTTATTAATGTGCATGAATCTTACGTCTGAGCTACCTCTGGAGCTGCTGAATATCTGCTCCAAACTTGGGCCTCTTATGTTTAACCAGTTGAAAAATTTAGATTCTTTATCGACTCCAATGATTTCTTTTATCTTGGAATCAAATCCGGTCCAGTTATTAGTGTTCTTGCCCTGCCAACTTCTGTCATTGAATAGCTTTTCAAAACTATGCAGGATTTCATTTTCTTTCTTGGAAAAGTCAGAGTCTATTTTATAAAGCAGATCTTTAATTGATTTAAGCGCATCGTTTTCCAGAACCTGCCTTCTATTTTCCAACCCCATTGTGCTCAAGAGATAGAGGCCTGCAAGTGGGAAATAAACTGTGAAAATGAAGATTGCCACCAGCTTATAGCGTATGGAAATCCATATTCCGGATTTCATGAAAATTATTCGGAAAAGTATAAAAGCTAAAACAATCGCGAGGATTGAAGAAAAAAGCAAAATTCCCTTTTTTAAATTCTCTCTTAATAAAAAGTCGAACTTTTCCCCAATAACAAGCGTTAGGGTGTCGGTTTTTCTTTTCGCCCATACCATATCATTAAATAGTAATGTTTCAGAATTTTCTGAAGTCATTTTCTGGATCAGGCTTTCTGGATCGGTATTCTGATCTATTGGGAAGATTTTGTATCCTGTATTTTTTGAATGATAGGCAATTGTGGGAAGCTTATAGCCATAGTTTTTTTCATAGCTTGGAATAAGATTTTCCGCAGGAATAACCTTATTAGAAAATATTAAAACGCCTGCCAGAGAATTTGGGTCTTCCATGGAGTAAAGCAAATTTTGCTTGTTACTTTTCCAACTGCTTATGACTTTCTTTGAAGTATTTCTAAAAGTTTGAGGGTGGAATCTTTTTCCCATAACTTTGGCAATTGCCGCACGCATGGCTTTGTAATTGGATTCTTCGTAAACCTCAAACTTATATTCCCAGAGATAGATAAAGACTTCTAATAAATCCGGACTTACTCCGTTGTGAAATAATATCTCTCCGGAATCATCAAAAATGGCGAACTCAAATTTTGTTTCATATTTTGCGCATACGGAATCATATGCTTTAAAAATTTCATCTTTGTTTTTAAAATTGGACGCTGAAGCTGTGGCGCTAAACTCATTATATGGCTTTTCATTAAAACTTGCTGGCTCAAGATCAGTCAGAATGTTTTGATTTTGGTTTAGTAGTTTTTTTCCGAGAAGTTCAATCTCATGTTTTTCAGAATCATCTAGTATTTGAAAAGCTACAAGAAGGCTTATAGAAAGAGGCAACAGAATAAATAAAATTAGAAAAAAAACAAAACTGTAAAATTGAGTCCTGTTTTTCAAAAAAAATGCCCCTTCTAATAAATGTCCGAGCTGCTTTTATGCAGCTCGGACATTTTGTTAAACGTTATTTTTTTGTGGTTTTTTTCTTTTCTTCTGGAGCTTCTTCAGCTTTAGCGGCGGCTGCAGGAAGCATTCCCAGTGCGGTTTTTACTTTAAGAATTATTTCACCAAAAATATCTGGGTTATCCTTAAGGAACTGCTTGGTGTTTTCTCTTCCCTGGCCCATTCTTACATCACCGTAAGAATACCATGAACCAGCTTTATTAATTATTGAAGCTTTTTCTGCTAGCTCAAGAACTTCGCCCTCAGTGGAGATTCCTTCACCAAAAGTCATGTCGAATCTAGCTTTTTTAAATGGAGGAGCAACTTTATTTTTTACAACCTTCACTTCAGTAACATAACCCACAGGATTGTCACCATCTTTAATCTGGTCTTTTCTTCTGATGTCCAATCTTACTGAAGAAAAGAATTTTAGAGCGCGTCCACCAGGAGTGGTTTCTGGATTTCCAAACATAACACCAATTTTTTCACGAATCTGATTGATGAAAATACATACACATCTGGACTTGCTTATAACTGGTGTAAGCTTTCTCATTGCCTGGGACATAAGTCTGGCTTGAACTCCAACTGAAGCATCACCCATGTCTCCATCAATTTCAGATTTGCTTGTCAAAGCTGCAACAGAATCTAATACGATACAATCAATTGCATTACTTCTAACCAGCATTTCAGTAATCTCAAGAGCTTCTTCGCCACTGCTGGGCTGAGCAATTAAAAGATTTTCTGTGTCTACGCCCAGTTTTTTTGCATAAGAAGGATCAAGAGCATGTTCAACATCTATGAATGCTGCCTGACCACCCATTTTTTGTGCCTGAGCAATTACGTGAAGGGTAAGGGTTGTTTTACCAGATGATTCTGGGCCATAAACTTCTATAACACGTCCGCGTGGAAGTCCATTTACTCCGAGAGCATAATCAAGGGCTAAAGATCCGGTTGGAATTGCCTCAACATGAAGGTGTTTTGAACTGCCAAGGCGCATTACCGCACCTTTACCGTATTGTTTCTCAATATTAGAAATCGCCATTTCAAGGGATTTTTGTTTTTCTGATGTTTGTTTTGGGTCAGCCACTAGTATGTGCCTCCTGAATTTTTTTGATAGAATAGCATAATAAAGAATCAAATACAAAAAATGTGGGCTTTGGAAATGCTGTCTAATAAAGGAACTTGGTGATGAATGAAAAAAAATATTCGGATGTAAAAATTTTGGGAATGATGAGTGGTACCAGCGGTGACGGCATAGATGGTGCGCTGGTAAAATTCACATCCGAGGAGCATTTTAAATTAATCTGGCACAAGCATTTTCCCTTTTCTGAAGCGGAAAGAAAACACATATTAAATCTCCAGGAAAACCCGGATATTAAACAAATTGTATTGGGTAATAGTTTTATTGCAAAACTTTACGCTGAAGCCTTTAATAGCTTTATTGAGACTGATTCTGATAGACCAGATTTTATCGCTGCCCACGGACAAACGATAGCGCATTTTCCCGATCCTGAAAATGTATGTGGAAGAAAAGTTTCAGGAACTCTTCAATTGCTGGATGGATGTGGTCTTGCTGAGTATTGTAATGTTGGGGTTATTTCAAACTTTAGGGCTAGAGATATGGCACTGGGAGGGCAGGGTGCTCCGCTGGTTCCTTTTGCTGATAAGCTCTTTTTTTCCAGAAATTTTACCGAGTTAGCTGTCATAGTTAACCTTGGTGGCATTGCAAACATTACGGTTCTGGAAAAAGAAATGGGAAAAGTTTCCGTTAAGAGTGCTTACGATGTGGGACCAGCAAATATGCTTATGGATAATTATATTCAAAGGATAAGCAATGGAGAGTCCAGATATGATAAAGGCGGGAAAATGGCATCCAGTGGAATTGCAAATCAGGAATTGGTAAGACTTGCTTTATCTAATCCTTTCTTTTCCAGAAAGCCACCAAAGTCAACTGGTAGAGAACTTTTTGGCGACGAATTTCTTGATAGTATTTTACAAAAGTTCAATCTTGAAACTCCTGAAAATATTATGGCAAGTTTATTGGAAATAACAGCGCAGAGCTTATTGAACGCAATTGATCAAGAATCCCAAGATGAGAAAAAAATTGATTTGATCGCAATTGCTGGTGGAGGAGCGCTGAACGATTGTCTGGTAAATCGTTTAAAACACGCCTTAGCTGAAAAAGTTAAAATTGTTCTTTCGGATGAGCTTGGAATCCCGGTAATGGCAAGGGAAGCAATGGCTTTTGCTGCTCTGGGTTATGCTTTTGTTAATCAGATGCCATCTAATGTAATAGCTGCTACTGGAGCTGATAAAGAGGTTGTTTTAGGGGAATGGCACCCTGCTTATAAATAGGGTTATCGTAAGAAATCAACCTGCATAATTCTGCAGGTAATGTTCTCGAATTCATTTAGAGTTATATCGCTTGGAACTTCTATGGATAGAGTTTTTTCCTGCTGCTCGAAGAGACGACCACTCCTGATTAATTTAGTTAAGAAGCTCTTTTCTGTCCCGTTTAAGTATTGAATATCGATTTTTGCAATTGCCTGTTTAATTTGAAGTTTGGTCAGATTTTTACAATAAACACGCAATTCTTTTTGACTGAGTTTTGGGTCTATTTCCAATTTAAGGATCTTTTGAACTGTTCTATCAAGGATATCGTTCCAAAGCAATTTAACAGGGGAATCAATGGCAAAGCTCTTAATGTATTGTTTGTGAAGTTCAATTACTTCAGGATAGAATCCTCGGTTTTCCATTACCATTGCCACTGGAATAAGCCACTGCGGGGAAGTAGTTCGGAAAAACTCTGACAGACAATCACCTAGAATGACTGGCTCAGTATCTCTCATTTCAGCTTGTTTTATCAAATTTGGCAAACTGAATCTACTGGCTTGAGATGCCAGAGAATTGTCGTAAGCTTCCGCTGATGGTTTTATTTTCATGGCCAGATCTACCCAATCCTGCAGGGTAATAGAAAAAATTGGATCGTTATAGGAAAACTCAAAATATCCAGGTCCGTTGGTGCGAAAAACTCTCCCTAAATAACCCTTATTGCCTGGAGTAGGGAAAATGAATCCTCGATTATGCGCGTCCCATCGGGCTTCAAAAATTTTGCCGTTTATCCCCTCATTTGCAAAAAGGTGCGCTTTAAAGGTCAGGCGAATAGGGTGCCAGGTCGCTCTCAAAACAGTTTGCATGAACTTTAACATTGAGGTTGGTAGAAAAAATCTTACAAGTCCGGTTGGAGAATACTTCAGTTTTTTAGGATTATCCAGTGCAGCAATTTCAATTGACCTTGAAACTCTTCTCGGCTCAGGCCGGAATTCACATGAGTTGTCGTTAACTCTTACAGGGGTATAAGATTCTGGAATTCTGAAAGTGACACCATTAATATTTACTTTGTAAGTTGGGGGAACTAATTTTGATCTCACCAGGCTTATATTGTCTGGAGGCGAAAGAAAAAGCTCACGAGGGATTTTTAAATTCTCAACCAGATGGTTTCTGACAACAATTGGCAAAATAATAAACAGAAGAAAAGGGACAAACAAAACAACTGCTATAATCAAGCCCTTTTGCAAGGGAGTAAAGCTGTCTTCCTCATTGGGCTGCCATTGCTTTTTTGTTTTTGCGGGCTTGCTCTCAGACATTACAAACCATCTGCTTCTTCTGGTGTTTCTTCAAGGTCCTGAAGATTAGAATTTACGTTTTCAATTATATTGGAGTTTGGAAACTCTTCTTTTATCTGATTGTAAGTAGCCACAGCTTCTTCTATCTTGTTAAGAGCTGTTAATGATTCTGCTTTTATGAAAAGAAATTTATCACGTAATTTTGATTTTGAGTTTGCGGAAGGGTGCTTTTCCAGCATTTCCAATGCCGTTTCCCAGTTGTTGCAGTTTATTTGATTGTAAACGTCAATCAATAAAGAAAGAGCTTCTGGATTTTCGAGATTATCAGAAATCAGTTCTATTTCCTTTTGAGCATTATCTGTTCTTTGATTTTGCTCAAATTCCAGAACGATTTTTTCATAATATTTTAAAGCGCTTTTAAAATCTTTCGAGAATTTTTTTGATTCAGCTTCTAGAAAAATTGCTTCAATTGCTGCTTCTTCTGTTATATCACCAGTTGAAGAGGCGATTGCCTGCTCAGCAAAATTAAAAGCTTCAAAATACTTACCTTCATTAAAAGCCAGGCTGGCTTTATTTAAGAGAACATTGAAGTGACTATCTTCAGTAAACTTTTCTTCGCCTTCTACAAGATTTTCGCCAGAAATACGATAGAATCTCATTCTATAAAGATCCGGAGGACCGTAATCGAAATAGGAGATCATATATTTGGCACACAGAGATTGTTCTGAATTTGTGGTAGCGATAATGACTCTTCTGCATATTAAAGGATTCGCATCCTGCAAATCGGCAGGGAAAATCCGTTTTATTTCATTTTTTGCGCTATAAATTACAGGAATACAATCAATTCCGTCAGGATGCTTAAAAACAGCGATAATTTCCGGAATGTTGTCTGAGTCTAGATCTGCTTTCAACAGAGAATGGGGAACATATCCATCGAAAGTATCTAAAACTTCCCTCAGACCTCCAGCCTTTTCGAGGAGTGTTTGAGAGGATTCAACTACTCCATCTTCGCTCAAAACAATTTTGAAGAGTCCTTTGCCCTGAAGCTCTGTGGACAATTCTCTTTTTTCCTGTCCTGAAAGAATTTGTGAAAAAAGGCAAAATCCTGCCAGAATTAACAAAACTGGCAGTTTGTAGTTTGTCTTTTTTAAAATCTTTGTCATTAAGAGCTTAGCCTTTTTGAGTTTTTACAAACTCAGCCATTTGAACTTTTAGCTTACTTATTGCTTCTTCTGCAACCTGATCGAGTGGCTCGTTTTTATTGCATCCGGAAGCTGGTATATGTCCACCACCGCCCATAGAGACAGCAACTTCTTTTACGTTAAACCCGCCTTTAGATCTGAATTCACAAAACGAGCTTTTTTCCGCGTTTTCAAATATTGTAACACTTGCTATAACACCTTCCATAGAAGTCATGGTGTTAAAAATCCCGCTTCCAAAAACATTTCCAAATCCTGCATTTAAGCTTTGGAGTGTTTCCCAGGAGATTTTTAAGGTCGCTAATTTTCCATCAGCTTCGAGCTTGAAGTTTGAAAGTCCATAGCCTTGAACTCTAAGGTCGGCTTCAGCGCGGCTGCAATTCAATGTGTTAAGAATTGGTGTCGTATCAACTCCAGTCCTTAAAAGAGTTGCAGCGGCAAGGTGTGCAGTGTGTCTAAGCCCTTCATTCTGGAAAAACCTTGAATCGGTTAGTAAGCCAAGAAATAAGCTAAGAGCAACATCCGTATCAATTTCTATTTTACAGTGGTCTAACAGGGCAACAATCATTTCGCAAGTAGATGAAGCAGAGGTATCAACATAATTAATATTACCAAAATTGGTATTGCTTGCATGATGGTCTATGTTTACTACTACTGGATCAGAGCTCTTGTGTTTAAATGTTAGCCCGGTTCTACATTCATCTCCCGAATCCAGAATGAAAACGGCGTCGTGATCGGTTTCAATTTCCGGGCCGCGAAGATATTCCTGATCTGGAAAGGTAAAGGCAAAATTTTCCGGGATTTTGTCCAGAAAAGCTATGTCTACCTTCTTGCCATATTTTCTCAGGGCTTTTACAAAGCCACCAACAGAACCAGTTGCATCGCCATCTGGACGCATATGACCAGCTACAAGAAATCTTGAACCTTTATCTATAAGTGTTTTTAGTTGATTAACTACCTCAACCAGATTACTGGGTAGCATGTTTGAGAATTGCGTTGATATCACTTGTCATTTCCTTACAATATTTTTCTGGCGGCCCCTTCTTTAGGGTCGCTTCTTCAAGATGGTCAGCCATTAGATCACGAATTTCAAACCAGACTGTAAGTCTTGGCTCAAAGTGGCAATAATCAAGCTGAACATAAGGGGCTTTTAAGTTTGGATCTTTTGCTTGTGCATCAAGAAAATATTTTGAAGTTAGAGAAGACTTTCTAACTGGCATATAAGTAGTTCTTACACTCCACTCAGCGCCATTCTCAGTGTTTGTAAACCACTTGATGAAGTCCCAGGCACCTTTAATCTTCTCAGGATCGCCATTATTAAATATATTAATGTTACTTCCTGAAAGAATTACTCCTTTTTTTACCTGCATTGGCAGAGGAGCTACTCCAAGAGTAAATTCCAGACCCGGTTCCATATAAATTTTACTTACAATACTGCTTTCAATCATTCCAACTTTTTTAGCTTTAAAGTCATTCTGATGATCAAAGCCTTGTCCTTCACGGGCAATCTTGGCTTTAAGCATATCTTGAACGAATGTTAAGGCTTGAATTGCTGGTGGTTGATCAAGCATACATTTTTTGCCGTCATCACTTAGAATCTGCCCACCAAATTGGAGAACTCTGTTTTGAAACATCCAGACATTAGCTTTACTGGTTCCAAAACCATATACGGACTTATCTTCGCCAGGGGTGTTCTGGTGATAATCAGTAATGATCTTTGCGTAAGAAGCCAGCTCATAAAGAGTTTCTGGTGGATGTTCAGGATCAAGTCCTACTTTTTTGAAAAGATCTTTGTTGTAATATAGAACAGGAACACTTTTGTTGAAAGGGAACGAATAGAGTTTCCCATCAAATGTATTGTTGGCCAAAAGAACAGGAATAATATCGTCTTTGATATTTTCACTTTCAGAAGCAATCAGATCGTCAAGGCAAACAATTTTTTTATGCTTGATGAACTTCTTGGTTAAGGTCTCATAGTTTTGGGAAATGTCCGGTGCTTCCTTAGCTACAAGAGAAGCAAGGATTTTTTTGGCTAAAGTGTCATAGCCGCCCATACATATACTTTTTACATAGTATTTATCCTGGCTGGCATTATAGCGAGCAACCATATCGTTCATAACTCGCCCTAAAGGACCGCCCATAGCGTGCCAGAAAACTATTTTTACCCTGTTTGAAGCCACTGAACCTGTGTCGTCAGAAGACATTCCAGAGGTTTCTTTGTCGTGTTGTATGATTAGACCGACGATGACTAACCAGGTGATCAATACGCCGATTAAAAAGTTTCGCATCGTCCTATTACTCCTTCATTCCAGTCATTGCCTGAGATTCAACGAATTGTCTCTGAGCAAGGAAATACATAATAACCAAAGGTACAATTGTCATTGTTGATGCCGCCATTAATGGCCCCCAGTTTGTTCCCGATTCGCTTGAGAAATAACTCAAACCCACCTGAATAACTCTGAGGTTTGTATCGTTAGTTACAATCAAAGGCCAGACAAAGCTGTTCCAGTTTGCTAGAAAAGAGAATATCCCAAGAGTAACCATGGGAGGTTTACTCAAAGGTAAAACGATCTTGTAATAGAACTGAAATCTTGTACAGCCATCTATGGTAGCGGCTTCGAAGAGATCTTTAGGTAGCTGAAGGAAGAACTGTCTTAAGAAAAAGACAGAATAAGCTGAAGCCAGCCAGGGGACAATCAAAGACATGTATGTATTGATCCAACCCAATTTTGATAAGAAAATGTAGTTTGGAATCAATAGTGCCTGCTGTGGAATCATCATAGTTCCAAGCATCATCATAAATAATTGATCCTGGAATGGAAATTTGAAGAAAGCAAAAGCATACGCAGCTAAAGAAGCAAAGAACAGAGAAACTGCGGTCGTTGTAATTGCTACCAACAAAGTGTTCAGGAAAAACCTGTAGAAAGGCTGCGCCTCCCAGGCTTCTTTGTAGTTATCCCACCATTCGAATGGTTTTTTGATTCTTTTATTTCTTTCAGCAGGAGGTTTTGTCATTTCTTGTTTATAGATAATGGCATTTTCTTCTTTTTTCTTTATTCTGGCCAATTCTTCTTCGCCGTTAAATATTGATGGCCTGGCGATATCAGGAAGAATAACGATAGATTTACTTGATGTTAGAATTTCATCTTCGCTCTTAAAAGATGTAGAAATCATCCACACAAAAGGAAAGAGCATAAAGATTGATCCCAGGATCAATAGAAGATGTACCGGAAGATATTTTGGGGTTTTTGTTATTTTACTCATGGTTTTATTCCCCTTATGAATAGTGAACTTTCTTTTCAAGATAGAGCTTGTTGAAAAGAGTTACGCTGAAAATCATCATGAAAAGAACGAATGCGGCTGCAAGTGCATAGCCAAACTCAAATTTCTCAAATGCTTTTCTGTATAGGTAATAAACCACAACCATGGTGCTTTTTAACGGACCACCACGAGGAGTCATCATATAAACTTGAGAGAATACCTGGAAAGAGCCTATTGTCGACATAACAAAGATGAAAAATGTTGTTGGCGACAGAAGAGGCCAGGTTATATGACGGAATTGCTGCCATTTATTTGCACCATCAATCTTGGCAGCTTCATACAAATGTTTCGGAATGTTCTGTAGTCCTGCAAGGAAAATGATTACGTTGTATCCCAGACCCTTCCAGGACGCTCATAAAAATAATACATGGCATTGCCCAGAAAGGGTCCCTGGAGCCAGGTTTGAGCGGAAAGGCCAAAAATGTCCAAAAGCTTATTTAACAAACCGAAGTCTGGGTGATAAATAAAGTTCCACACAATGGCAACGGCATTTATAGATGTAATTACCGGTATGAAATAAATGGTTCTGTATAAGCCTATGCTGGAAATAGGATTATTTAACAAAAGTGCAATTGTTAGAGAGCACACAATTGAAAGAGGAACGCTCAAAGCTGCATAATAAAGCGTGTTCCAAAGGGATTTGTAAAACATTGGATCATCAAATAGCCGGGAGTAATTCCCGGTTCCAACAAATTCTGGAGAGCCAATCAGATCCCATTCATAAAAACTGACAATTAGAGAATAAAAAATCGGCAAAACGTGAAAGGAGAAGAGGATTACAAGGACTGGCATCAAGTATAAATATGCGCCCCAGTCTTTCTTTCTTTTGTTTGACATTACATTGTATCCTGAGAGATAAGATTTTGTGAAACCATCTGTCAGAAACAAACTGACAGCTGGTATGAAACTTTACTACCTTGTGTTGGCTTTTCCCGAAAGAAACAGCATCAGGTTATCATAAATACGTGGTGTTTCGTGCTTAAATGGAGATGGGCCTGGTTGAGCTTCATTTATATCACTATCTGGATATTGATAATCTGTGAAGTTACAGCATCCCATCAAAACAAGAGTTCCGTTTACTATTTTTTCAATTGCCATTATTGGAATTGGAAGACCTTTTGGATAGATAACCGCAGGAACCTGCTTGTTTCCATCTTTGTTGAATGAGTCATTGTCACCACTAATTAAAATTTCCACACCCGCATCTTCAGTCAGAGGAGTATCTTTTCTGGTGATCAGGGAGCAGGTTCCCCATGTTATAACAGTGTTTACGCCATTAGTTATTGGGTGCCCTTTTTTTAGCACATGAGCCAGAACGCCCCATGGCTTATTGGTTTTGTTTGTGTTATCCCAAACCTGATCATCATTTAATTTCATGACTGATCCAATGTTGGCCAGAAGATTATTTATAGTAGCAGTTCCACGTAATTTTGATGAATCCCATGAACCGCCAATTACAAGCTTTCCACCGTTCATAAACCAGTCGGAAACAGCTGCAACTTCTGGATTAAGGTATTTCAGGGAAGGATCTGGAATAATCAAAGTCGAGAAAGACTTTAACATCTCTGGTTTGAGAAGATTTAACGTGTAATAAACCTTCAAGCCAAGCTTTTTCATGTGGCGCTCAAAGGTTTCCATCTTGTCTGATGCGGCATTACCATGAGCAGCATCAATCAAAATGTTAATGTTTTTTTCATTCATGTTTGCTTCATTAAAGAAAGCAACTTTTCTTGAAGGAATTCTTTTGTCAGGAGTATTGCCGCAAACCCATGAAACAGCGTTGAAAGCAAGTTGTGGATGAGAATACATGAAAGAATCGTAACTGTCATGAAGCTTGTTTTTACCGCCGCTTCCAGTGCCATCGTCAAAAGGTGAACTATCACCAATTGCTACAACCCTACCGGTTCCGACTTCTGAAGCAACTACGTAAGGAGCCTTTTTCCAACGGCTATCGATAAGGCCAGTCGCTTTAGCTCCATCTTTTTCAAGAATTTTGAAAGTTGATCCAGCCCATGCTCCAACACCGCGAACACCAAACATCGCTGGATGTTGTTTGTTTGCAGGCCCCTGAAGTGGAGATTCATACAAAAAATCTCCATTGAATTCAAAACCAAATTCAGGGCAAAAGTTATTTAAAGCTTTGACGGCGTCCCAGCCGTTTCCATTTCTGTCTGCATTTCCGTGATCGCCAATTAAAAAAGCTCCGCCGCCGTTTTTAACAAACTCAACAATCGCTTTCTTTTCTTTATCACTAAAAGGATTGTTAGGTTCAGCAATAATAATTGCTTGGAAATCAGCAAGAATTTCAGATGTTAAAACTCCAGAATCTGAGACTTTGCTAAGACATTTAACTTGGAAACCATTGTCAATGAGCATGTCAACCATGTCCGAATATGCACCGGATGGTATCCAATCGGCATTTCCTGCCGTTTGGCCATGAGTGTCATCATAAAGAACAAAAGCCGCTTGTGCTCCAGTACAAATGCCTAAGAGAAACATAGCCAGAAACAAAACTGAAATTTTTTTCATCCACTTTCCCCTTACTCTGGTTTAAGTCGTTCCAGTATATGAAAAAACTCTTTAAGAGGCAAGCGCGAAGTGTTTTTGAATGTACCTATCTGTCTGAGACCAATCCGTTAACTATATCTTGAAGGTTTCCAGTCCATAGGTTCATGGGACCACAGAAATTTGATAGGAAAAACAAATTTTCAGTTTCAGGGTTTATAAAAATGGTTCTTATATTGTAATCCTGTAAAAACTTTAACAATGAATAAGCTTTTGGGGCTGTTCTATCAGAAAACAAGACCATGTTGTCTTCGACGAAAGGGTAGGGGCTATGACGGAAATTATGAGTGTTTTGTGGTTGAGGTATTGAATCGGGTTTACGCAAACCAATAAACCAGTAGTTTTGCACCTCATCTGAATAAACGTGGTTTATATGGCTAAAACCAGCGTCGTATACATTTTTATACTTTCCATCAAGAGTTTTGTATACATAAAGGTATTTCATCGGTAGATCAACCGAGTCTGTTTTTGATTTATTTTCTTTGGCTGCTGCAATTCCTGGGGTGGCAGTCAATTTTGCAGTAAAGTTTTGAGAGAGATCCCAGATCGGTAGATTCAACTTTTTGCTTACCAGACGGCCCTCTAAGAATAGAACCCTGTCAAGGGTCCAGAAAGATACAAGCTTAATTGTATTTCTGGATTCAAATCTTTGCGCATGGTCTTCTACGGCTACTCCACCCGGAGTTAGGTTAAATCTATGCAATATTGACTTTCTCAAATCCAGATCGTCAAAAATATATTTATCTCTGGATTGACCAATAATCTCAACTACGGCAAACGCATTACTGTCAAAAGACCAGGTGAGTTCTGATATTGGATTGGCAAGGTGCTGAACTGAAGGAAACAGCTTTTGCTGTTTAACATCAATCAGGTGAAATTTCTTTCCGGTGGTGAAAATCAGCTTTTCTCCGTTTGGAGCCCAGTAAGGGTAGGAGAAAATATGGTTTGATTCCAGCTTCTCATTGTCAATAAATGTCAGGCGTTTTTTATCCGTTGCTGAATAAACAAAAGCGATTCGGTCTTGTGTTGATTTCTCTAAAACCATCCCTGCCAGATAGTCATTTTTTGGTGACCATTTCATTTGCAACAATAAAACATCTTCATTGTCAAAAACCTTTGATACGGAGCCTGAAGCAATATCCATTACCATTGGAATGCCGCCGTCAGCGAACGCAACAAATTTGCTGTCCTGCGAAGGGGTGAGGTTTGAATACCAGTTTTTTCCCTGGCCCAGTATCATTTTGTTGGTGTTTTCAGAATCCTCGCCCAGTATAAACATCCTGTTTGCACGCAAGAACGGACGTGTTACTAAAACATTTTCATTTGGTAATACACAAAAACTTTCGTCTGGCTCAAGGCTTTTGATATTGTTGGACAGACACGAAGCTTTTAGTTTTTCTGAAATTAAACATTCTTTGCGGGTAAACTGATCGGGAATTTTAAAAAGAGTGTCCGCATTATCAAGTAGATATGACGCGTCAGTAGTAGACTTTTCCTTAAGGTGAGAATTTATAAGGTCAAGGGCATGGTTTAAGCCCAATTCTTTCAATCTGATCAGATTCTGATTGTCTGCCCATGTGTCCATAGCTTTTCCAGGTGAATAAACCATTTCAATTGAAGTAGCAGGGGCGATTTTCTGAAGTTTAGAAAGATACTGAATATAATTTTCAACAAGATTCAGGATTAGATTGAGTTTGGGTAGTTCAAATTTTAACGGATGCTCAGAATTAATCCCTGAGCGCAGCGGAAGATAAAATTTCAAATCAACTCTGGGTGAATTAAATTGAATCATCTGCGCCGTGACCTGTGCGTTTGAGGGGCTTATGAAAGCCAGAATCATGGCTGCAAAAAGGCAGGCTCGGGCAAACTTTAATGTGCAAATTTCTTTAAATTTCATAATCAGACTAACTAATCCTTCCTCAAGCTTTTAAAAATTTCTTCTACTAAACCGTCTACTAACTTATCTGCTGGCAATGTCCTCACAACCTTGCCTTTCTTAAAAATTAATCCACTTTCTTTTCCTCCGGCTATGCCGAAATCCGCTTGCTCTGCTTCTCCGGGGCCGTTTACAGCGCATCCCATTACCGCGACCTGAAAGCTTTCTTCTATGCCTTCCAGGCGTTGTCTAACCTGTCTGGCTATATCTTGTAGCGGAATCTGACAGCGTCCGCAAGTTGGACAGGATACTATTGTAGGGCCATCCAGGAGCAAACCTGTGGCTTTGAGAATTCTTTTCCCGGTGACCACTTCATCTACAGAATTGCCTGTTAGCGAAACTCTTATCGTATCCCCAATTCCTTCCATCAAAAGTGAACCGATCCCAATTGAAGATCTGATAATTCCCTCTTCGGGAAGGCCGGATTCGGTTACTCCGAGATGAATCGGATAATCGCACTTGTCCGCGACTATTTTCACGGCTTGAATCATCTTCTCTAATTCGAAAGCTTTTACAGCAATTTTTATCAAATTAAAGTCCATCTTTTCGAGCAATTCAACTTCTTTGAGAGCTGATTCGGCAAGACCTTCAGCCGTTACTCCGCCGTATTTTGCCTTAATGGCTGGATCAAGGGAGCCGGCATTCACACCTACTCGTATAGGGATTTTCTTTTCCTTTGCTGCAGCCGCAATTAAAGCTATGTTTTCTTCCGATCTGATGTTGCCAGGATTCAATCTAAGTCCTTGAACCCCATTTTCTATTGCAGCCAGAGCCAGTTTATAATCAAAATGGATATCTGCAATAACTGGAATGGGGGACATCTCGGTGATTTCTTTTAGTGAAGTTGCGGCCTGCATGTCTGGAACAGCTAATCTGATTATGTCGCAACCGGCATTTGCCAGATTAATTATTTCGGAAATGGTTTTATCTGCATCTCTCGTATCTGTTTTTGTCATCGATTGAACAGAAACTGGTGAATCCCCTCCAACCGCAACGTTTCCGAGAAATATTTTTTTACTTTTTCGTCTATTCATTATTTTACCCTTCGTTTAAGAAGAAAGAATGTTATGTCGTCTTTAAAGCCTTTTTGAGAAAATTCTGAACTGATAATTGCTTTTATTTCAGAAGCAAGTTTCTTTATGCAGCCAGTGTTTTTTTCCTTTAAAAAGTTTATCAGGTCTCCGGCTTTTGAGTCTTCAAAAAGTTTATAGAGTCCGTTACTTGAGACAAATAGTAATTCATCTTTATCCGGATAGCTAATTGAGGTGGATTCTACAAACTCTTGTTCCTCAAGTCCTAGAGGTTTGCCTGATTCTACAATTTTTTTGCAAACTTTGCCTGCTAAAAAAAGTGGAGATGGATTTCCCGCATTGAAAATGGCCAATTGCCCTTTTTCTGGAACAATCAGGGTAACTGCGCTAGACAGCGAGAAGGCGGAAAAACTCCGCAACACCTCATTCAGCTTCTTAAATCTTTCCGTTGGAATTGCGGATCGAAAAATGGAAAACACCAGATTTAAAGTTAGAACAGCTTTTATGCCATGATGAAAGGCATCGTATAAAGCAATGAAACTGGTTTGAGGACCGTCCATTATGTCAATCATGTCCCCTTTTATTTCTTTGGAAAGGGAACTGTAGGTTTCGATTTCGAACTCATGAAACCTATCAATGTTTTTATCTGCAGAAATTGCTCGCAGCATCTTTTGAGCCCAGGAAATCTCCTGCTTTGATCGATCGTGCTCCAGCAACTCCAGAATCATCTGGAAGTTGGAAAATATATGTGGAATCTCACTGACAACCTCTTTTACAAGGCTGAGTTCATTCTCTGTGTAGGGGACTTTTGAGGTTTTCGGGCCCAAAAAGCAGAACCCGAAAAATTTCTTCTGGTCATAAATCCTGAAAATATATCTATACCCCGATTCTCTCCACTTATCAGCAAAAGCGCATTCAGGATCAGAGCTTTGCTTGTATGCAAGGATTTCTTCCAGCTCATAGATTCCTTCGGGAAATGCATCCTCAATCTCTGGAAACGGCTGCCCATCATCTGGAAACAAATGATCTTTGCCATTCACTCGAATGTTACAAATGGAAAAATCTATGACCAGTTTGAGCTCAGACACAAGCCTTTTAAGCGCAGCTGTTTCATTTTTGGATTTACGCATTTCGTCAATGATGTGCCGCATTACCGTCGCTGAATCAAAATTCTGTCTGCCAAAAAATTTATCAACAAGGCTGTTTAACAAATCTTTTAGCGGAGAGAACAGTGCTGCAATGGTTAAAGTGGAAAGAATCTTTGACCAGACTCCTGAAAGATCCAGAATGTTCTGCATTAACTCCTGCATAAGTTCCATTGAACCGGCAAGAATTGCAGTTAGAAGCGTGTATACCAGACCAATAGAAAAAATAAGATCTATTTCCATCAAGCTGTATTTAAGCATTGTATAGCTCAAAATAACTCCCATTGCGATACTTAAAGCCGGAAAAATCCCAAAAGAATATGCTGTTCCGCTTTCCATGTAAAATTTGCTGAACGCAATAAAAATAGAACCGGCTGCAATCGGCAGGAGCATGGCGGTAAAGGTATATCGCAATCTTCTATACTGAATCGGTGATTTGGCCTGTTTTCGGCTTTTAGAGAGGGTTGTCAAAGACAAAAATAGATAGCCAATTAAAATGCCTTTTATAACAAATTCGGATTTTCCAAATTTAAAGGAAAAGCCAGCTGGTATTTCTGCAATACTTGTAAAAAGGTTTCCGCTCCAGATTAGATAGAGCAAAAAGGCTGCGGGAATGAATGCCAGCAGAGAGTTTATTTTGTTTTTTATTACAAAAGCTTCTGGTTGTGGTTCCGGGAAGATTGCCGCAAACACACAAAAGAAATAGGCCAGAAGAACTGCTGGAGTAAACATCAGCTTTATTCCAAGATCGCTGATTCCATTGTAAATTAAATTTAATTCGCCTGCTGTCCAGATCAGAAAAAGAAGCAGCTGAAAGCTGAAGATTTGATTAGGCTTTTTGAGAGGTCCGCGGACAAAAACCAATAAGCCTAATGTCAGCTGGGTAAGAATGGAAATAATACATAAAAATATTGAAACAGACACCAGTTATTTACCTTAGTTTCCAATTAGGTTGCCTGATTCTTGATGCTGCTGGCCTGAGTTTAACAGCAGTGACCATGGCAGAAGAGTCGGTTTGAAGTTTTAGAGCCAGCTTGATTCTTATAAAGCTTATTTTTTTCCTCTGCCCCGAGTCATTTGAAATCATGTCAAATGGATAATAAGACCAGCCTGTGGGAGAATTTTCATCTTTCTCTTCGAAATAGGGAAAGAAAATATCTTCTTCTATTTTATCTACTGAAAAGAGTTTTATGGGGTTTTCCCTGTTCTCGGAGCGCCATAAAACCATTTTTTTTCCAAGTTTTTCGACTTCATAAGTTACCGTAACCAGAGAATCTTCTCCTGGGTCTGGCTTGTCCTTGGAATATTTGTAAACTCTTATTTTTATAGAGTCCTGTTTTATGTTGATTACTTCTTTTGTGCAGCGAAGATCTGCAACAATTCGTTCTAATTTGTTTCGAAGTTCAGAGGTTAGGGTTAAGGTTGCCGTGTTTTTTCTGACGGTTGACATCCCGGTAGATTGGAGAAGGTAAAGAACGCCGCCCACAAGTATCGTGAGGGACATTCCTAAAAGGAGTTCCACGAGAGTAAAAGCTTTTTTATTCTTTCTTCTCGTCATTTGTGTTTTCCTATGAGCGTTGTTAGCTGGGCAATCTGTTTTTCATCTTTATCAAAAACTGATACCGTAACCTTTTTCAACTTGGGAACGGATAAAGACCCAAAAAACTCAACCTCGACTACTCTTCTGAATCTTCGCATGTCTTCAGGATAAGTGGTTAATTTTTTCAACATTGCTTTGGGATAAAGATTTTGGAGTTTTCTCCAGCTCGTTTTCATATCGTCATCAGTAAGGGATTTGTCAGTAAAGATATCTGTGAAAACCTTTTTGAAATTTTCTTTATTGATAAAAGCCTCTTCAAATTTTGGCCTATCCTGATACACTTCTTTAAAATTAAAATAATCAGATTGAATCAGATCAAATGGTAGCCCTTTGATTTCTTCTATTTTTTCTCTGGCGATATTGTAGGCGAGAACGTGTTCTTCAACATTATGAGTTCCCTGTGCCCCAAAAATAAACATATTTGTAAATGGCAAAGCAATAATTCCCACAAGAAAAAGAACTGTGAGAATTTCTATTAAAGTAAACCCATCGCGACAAAGGGTAAAGATTCTGTTTTTGTGAGCAAAAAGTGCCATTCTTATTTTTGCATTGCCTCGGTTGCTATTCTTACCTGATTTCTACCATTATCTTTGGCAATATACAAGGCCTTGTCCGCTTCTTCAATCAGTTCTTCAACAGAAGGGTCCCTTGTGCCAAGGGCTGTAATGCCTACTGAGGCCGTTACTTTCATGGTTGAATCCTTATATTGATATACGGAGCCTTCAATAGCTTTTCTTATTCTTTCAGCTACAACAAATCCTTCTTTTATATTCGTCTGGGGAAGGATTACTGCCATCTCTTCTCCGCCATATCGACCTGGAGTGTCTACCGAGCGGATACTCTCCACTATTCTTTGAGCTGTTTCTTTCAAAACATGATCACCGGCCTGATGCCCGTAGGTGTCGTTAAATTTCTTGAAGTGATCAATATCAATCAAAATAATGGCAACATCAAGTTGGTAACGTTTTGAGCGGTTTACTTCTTTATCAAGGTTTGCCATAAAGAATCTTCGCACGTATAGCTTGGTCAGGCCGTCTGTGATCGCCTGCTCGAATAAGCGTTGTTTTTCAATAATTAACGAAAGGTGATGTCTTAGCGTTTCAATAAAGCTGTTTTCGTCCTCGGAAAAAACTGCACCTTTTTCCAGGCGACTTTGGTCAAAAACCAGATAAATTGCTCCAAATTTTTTATCTTCAAAAAATAAGGGAATCCCAAGGATATGCTTGGATAGCTTTTCATCAAAATGGGTGGTAGTTCTGAATGTTTTCAATGCTTTTCTGGCAACATTCCTGATAGAATCAGCTTCTTCTTCGCTTCTATTTTCGGATAGATAAATGAGGTTTTCGCCTTCGCCTTCATTTACCCAGCCAGTGCCGCCGCTTTCTGCGCCAAGATGTTTTGTTAGATTCTCAGATGCAAGTTCAAAAACTTCTCTTTGATTGTGGGAAGTTGATGCTTTCTGAGTGAGGTTGTAAAGCACGGTTAATTCTGTCAGCCTGTTTCTCAGCCTTTTCGTCATAAAGTTGAAGGTGGAAGACAGTTCTCCAAGTTCATCCTTTGAAAAAACCGGAAGCTCAAGGCTTAACTCACCATTGGTAATATCTTTTGCTCCGCGTGAAATAATAGAAACCGGAGTTAAAAATTCCTTAACAATAATTGTGACCAGGAAGATTGAAGCCAGAAGCGTGAAAGACAGTGCTGCGGCGATAATCATATATATGAAATGGATCGATTCCATGATTTTGTTCCATTTAATCCTGGCACCGATCAGATAATCAGCGACAAATTTACCCACATTTACCGCAACCAGCTGTTTGTTGTTTCCATCGGTAATCTTATCTGTTTCAGGTGTTTGATTCAATTTCACCGTGGACATTAATGGCAAAAGGTTTGCTTTGAATGTTGGTGTGATTTTTGGGAAGGTTTCCGAAATGTCATTCAGGTTAACAACAAAAACTTCAAAATCGTGATTGGATTTAAATTGTCTTGTTATTGCCTGTTTCAGGTAGGCATTGTCGGTCATTTGCTTGTCTAAGGTTGCAACAATTGCATAAGCCTGACCAGATTCTGTGGTTACAATATCGGTGTAAAGTAATTTTCTACGACTGGTTCCCGGCCATAAAACCTGGTGTAAGGTTTCAGTGTTTCTGGCAACAAGATCTATGAAACCGCCCGTTAGCAATTGATTGATGTTTTTCAATTCCTCTGATTTATCATGTGCCTCAATGGAGTTGTTAAGGGTTCTTTTGCCCAGCTCTTTTATAAATGCTTTGCTTTGAGGTGTCTTGGAAATATTTCCAATATCGAACTCTATATCTCCATTGACAGAAACAAGATAGAAGTTTTCGATTTTTCCGGTTTTGTAGAACGCGAACATTGATTGATAGAGTTCAGCCCTGTTCATAGATGTAATTTCCGGGAGTTTTTTCAGGTTTCTAAGCCATGAATTGACACCCCTGTAGTAGTCCTGACTGGCGGTATCTATTCGCTCAATTATATCAATTAAGCCCAGGTCGGCTTGATTGCTGAGTAGTTTCTCTTTACTTAGAGAAAATTGTAGTGCAATAAAGATCAAGACTGAAATAGGAAGGAGCATGCACAGGAAAAACAGCGAAGAAAGCTTTTTCTTCAGTGATAATCCATGGTCAAGGTTTCTTCGGAAGAAGTGGAAAAAGAGAAAGCCAAGTAGTCCTGCAATTACAATGGCAATTGTTCGGGCCGTTGAAAGATCAGATTCCATCATTATTCTCAATCCTTTGATCGAAAACAACGAAAAGATATTATAAGGTGAGGTTTCTGTCATTGGCATGGACATAAAAACCCAGTCATTTTCAATCAGAGGTGATTGATGTTCTCTTTTAAAAACCTCTATCAGGTTTTTTGCTACAGGGGTTAGCTTCGGATAGGCAAGTTTAATTGCATCGCTTGTGGAGTCAAAGTATCCATTGGAAAAGTCTGGATTCGCAGTCGGATCTTTTCCTAGAACCTGGTTAACCCCAAAAAGATCGTTGAGGTCGCTTTGGCAAACAATTGCTGCAAAGCCCCCCTGTTCATTATTGTCCGAATTAAAATAATCCCAGAAAAAATAAGCTTTCTTTGAATCTTCAATGAATGAAATGACTTTATCTGGGCTTTGCAGAGCCTGAGTTATCGGGAAGTTCTCGTCGACAAATGGGTAAAGCCTGGCCAGGAAGTCCTTGTTTTTTTGTTTAAAGTTTTCAAGTTGGGTTGTAGTTTGTAGCAATGCGCCTGTCGTAAAATCATTGTGGGCATCAGTTAAAAGTTTCGAAAATGCTTCTCCCTGAGCAATGGAGACTGGAAAAGTGCTCGAAGAGACCAGTTCTTTAATTAAATTGTTTTGCTTGTCCCAGAAAACCAGATTGGTTCCGGGTGGAAGTTCAGTTAACAGGTCATCCAGGAGACCGCGTTTATCAAAGTCGCCTTTTACAAAGTTTTTACGGAAATTGTTTCTGAAGCTCTGAAAAAGCTGCTGGAAAATTTGCTTGTTAGAAGAACGACTTCGGAAACTGATCAGCTCTCTTTGGTAGTATTTTATCGTCCTGTCTCTGGTTTCAAAATATTGATTTTCCACCAGCGTTTTATGGCATTCAAGGAAAATAAATAACGGTAAAATAGCAAAGAAAACATACACAGCGACCCACAAAATCGGTTTATTCAGACTTGATGAATATATTTTGTTTGTATCTGCTGATTTCATTACATTTTTCTGGATTTAGCATGAGTGTACATGTTAATCATATTAAAGCTATTTATATCACTGGGAGTAGATTATGTCTATTGGCAAAAAAAAATATTTGTGCCTTTTAACTCTGATAATTAATTTGTTTTTCCTTTCTCCAGGTTATTCTGTTCCAATACATGTCATGGAGGGCGGTGTACCATACGCATCTCCAGATGCATTGATCGAAGAAGGAATCAGGCTTGGAAGCGCCGAGCTTCTCAGGAAGGCCTGGAGCCACTACGAAGATTCTCTTAAAATAAATGAAGACGCCAAAGATGGCTTTCTTGAACTTGGAAAAATCTATTTTCATCTTTCTTTGATGGGAATTTCTACTGAGAAAGAATTTGAAACTGCACGGCGGTATGCTGGAAAAGCAGTAAAGAATAACCCTGAAGACCCTCAAGCCCACCAGGCTCTTGGTTTAACCTTTGCCGGAAGAGGGGCTTTCCTTGAAGCATTTGAGGAACTGACGATCGCCTTTCATTTGAATCCTGGAAATGAATATGTTTACTGTGATTTAGCAGCTCTTCATCTGGCTTTACAACAGCCTAAAAAAACAATTGAGCTTCTGGAAGGCCGAAACCTTAAGAATGGCTGGTCTTATCTGGTTCTTGCAATGGCATGGTTGCACCAGGATAAAAAGGGAAAAGCTGTTTTAAACCTTATGAAAGCCAAAAAACTTGGATACGAAGGCTACTGGTTAGATCGAGCTTTAAAAAGACTTAGTAAAGAATTAAATCTTCCGTTAAATTCCTACTAGATAAATAAAAAAAAGCTACGAAAACCAATTTTAATGAGGTTTTCGTAGCTTTTTTTTTCTCGGATTAGTGAAAAAGATTTTTGTATAAGAACAGGACAACCATGAGTCCCATAAAGATTCCGATACAAGTTGTAATCGGGTTTTTGTTGTACTGATACATCAATTTTTCCTTGAGAGTAGGGGAGTATTGCGTCCATCGAAGAAGCTCACGAGTATGCAACTCGTATTTTTCCACGACTTTGAAGCTTGAGTTTGTTTTGGCCATTAATCTATGTTCGTGATATTTAAAGGTTATTGTTTTATCACCATCAAGAACCCCATGCAAATCACAATACCACTGAAAATTGTCCGAACTTAAAGCCACCAGAAAATACTTGCAATCCTTGGTTGGCGGCACAGGGGGCTTTGGTAAATATTGGGTCCCCAGATACATGGTCTTGGCATTATCATAATCGCTCCAGCGCGGAATATTTTTCCCCGTTTCCTTCAGATACTTCTCTGTCGCTTCGTTAAGCATTTTCAGATTAGCTCTGCATTCCTGTGTGATTTCTTTCCCTGTATCAATGGCAAAAGCCGTAGAAGTTGAAAATGCAATAAATACCACAGCAAACACAATTGCGATGGCTTGTTTAAAAAGCTTCAAACTGTGACCTCCAGAAAATTCAAGACATTACTACTTGATTTTGCCACGAATTATGAGTAAAATCAAAAAACAAAATTGCACCTATAGCTCAGGTGGATAGAGCACAGGATTCCTAATCCTGGGGCCCCAAGTTCGAGTCTTGGTAGGTGCATTTTTTTATGCCTGTTTTTCTCATCATACCCGCGAATTTTCTCCCCCCCGTCATGCCCGTGAAGACGGGCATCCACCTAATTTCTTTTTATCCAGTTTATTAGCTTGTTTTGATATAAAAAAAGTCTTAAAAGTCTCTTTTTTACATCAAAAGCATACCTCTAAGACCAAAAAACACCATGTTTTCGCTGAAAAAATGGCTAAAAATAGTAATCTTCAAAGGTCCGACCTGAAATTTGGAGAAATACCCCGCCGAAATACCCCGAAATTCACCCTAGCGCTTTCTCTTGTTCCGGTAAAAGAACTGCTATATCTACTACCTTTATTAGAAAGCTTATTGATTTAATTACCTTAGAATAGTGTGGGCAAGATCAATCACTCCACCATTTTCCTATTTTATAAATACCCCAACCAGCAATCCCAGCGGCAACTGCTGGAGCGGCTACCGCAATGGCGGCTCCAGTTGCCATTCCACCGCTCACAGTCCCACCAAGCGCCGCTAATCCGCTGGCTATTCCTGCAGCGCTCAAGCCCGCAGTAGTTCCAACGGCTGAGATTGTAGCAACAGTTCCAGCTGCACCAACTACAGTGCCGACTTTGGCGGCGGTTCTGCCTGAGGACCTTAGGTTCCGTTCTCTTTTAGATAAATTTTTATCATCTGCTAATGATTTATGGACAGCAATATTTGTGACTATTGCAGGGACGGCAGCAAGGGTAGCAAGCCCGCCCATCGCGCCACCAATCCCGATGCCTGCTAAGCCAGACATTACCCCTGCGCCTGATAGACCAGCTGCGGTTCCTGCTGATGCAACTAAAGTCAAAGAACCGGTGCCTAATGCATAGGTTCCAACCGCAGCACCGGTGACAGTGAAAACATCCGTTACCTGGTCACTTTTTATTTCGCCAGTTTTGCAATATCGTGCAAAATGCTCACAATTATTGGTAAATAAACCATAGTCTTTTTCACCCATTTTTTCTCTAGCTAGTCTTATGGTTTTGTTGGCACTGAAACACTCTGAATACTCCAGAATAAATGGTGTGTCCCCATCACAAAACTCTTCAAACGTAGTTTCTCTAATGGAGGCGTTTGATTTGGAACCAGGTTCTCCTGTGAAGTGAATTACTCTTTTTTTCCCTAAATAGATCCCATGGTGAGAGTATTTCGCACTGCGGTTAACAAAAACATGATCTCCTCTTTTCACTTTTGTATCCCCTTATTTGCCTTCTTAATTAGATTTTACTAAAAATTAAGCTTTTTCAGAAGATCTAGTTAGCAGCAGAAATCAAGGTGTAACAAATGTAGTATTTCGAGCAAAACAATTTTATATATATATTTTATTTTTTCATTACATAAACTTTTATCTGAAAACACTGCACTTTATGCATTATCCGCTATTGATCAATGTCGGAAAGTTAAAATCAATACATTAAAGTATACCAGATACAACACAAAAATACTGACAAACCCGTTGAACATGGTTAATATGGTTTCGTAATATCATACAAACAACAGAGGTAACTAATGCTAACCGGGGAAATACGCAACAAAGTTGATGCTCTATGGACCGCGTTCTGGACTGGGGGCATCGCAAACCCGCTTACGGTAATCGAACAGATTTCGTATCTGCTTTTTATTAAGCGGTTGGATGACATTCATACTCTGAAAGAGCTGAAGGCCAATAGAATCAACAAGCCAGTTGAAGATCCGGTATTTAGCGATAAACAGCAGCATCTGCGCTGGTCAAAGTTCAAGCACCTTGAGCCAGGTGAAATGTTTAAGTTGTTTCAGGAAGAAGTATTTCCCTTCATAAAGAATCTTGCCAGTAGCACAGACACTACTTTTGCTAAGACAATGGCAGATGCAATCTTCATTATCCCCAAGCCCAGCCTTCTAACTCAGGCAGTGGAATTAATCGAAGACATCCCCATGAAGGATCGTGACACCAAGGGCGATGTTTACGAATACATGCTGGGTAAGATCTCTTCAGCTGGCCAGAACGGGCAGTTTAGAACGCCACGTCATATCATCAAAATGATGGTTGAGCTGATGCAGCCAAAAGTTAAAGATTTTATTTGTGACCCCGCCTGTGGAACTGCGGGCTTCCTGGTTGCTGCAGGTGAGTATATCCGTGAGCATAGCGAGATTGAATATCACTCGTCCGATAACCGTGACCACGTTAATGGCCGTCTGTTCAATGGGTTCGACTTTGATACCACGATGTTGCGCATAGGAAGCATGAACATGATGATGCATGGGGTCGAAAATCCCAACATCATGTATAAAGACTCGCTTTCGGACAATAATAAAGAAGCTGAGGAATATACTCTTGTTCTTGCTAATCCACCATTTAAGGGTAGTCTGGCTTATGATGAAGTTTCAAAGAAGCTGTTAGAGACTGTAAAGACCAAGAAAACTGAGATTCTTTTTCTGGCACTTATGCTGAGACTTCTCAAATCTGGTGGAAGATGTGCGGTCATTGTTCCTGATGGTGTGCTTTTTGGCTCATCCAAGGCCCACCTTGACATCCGAAAAGAGATTATTGACTCACACCGCCTGGAGGCAGTTATCTCTTTACCAGCAGGCGTATTTAAGCCTTATGCCGGTGTAAGCACCGGGATCATGATATTTACCAAGACCGGAACAGGTGGAACTGACAAAGTGTGGTTCTATGACATGCAGGCCGACGGATACAGCCTGGACGATAAGAGAAACAAGATCGATGCCGATGATATCCCGGATGTTATCAAGCGCTGGCATAACCTTGAAGCAGAAAGCAAACGTAAACGAACTGATAAGTCATTCATGGTGCCTGTAGATGACATCAGGAAAGAAAAATATGACCTGACAGTAGGCAGATATAAAGAGATTGTCTACGATGAAGTGAAATACGATCCACCGAAAGTCATACTCGCCGAGATCATGAGTATGGAAAAAGAGATCCAGAAAGGCCTTGAAGAACTGGATGGTATGCTGGGATGAGCTGGCCTACATTTTCTCTACTTGAACTTTGTAATGTATCAACAGGGAAAAGGGATGCTAATCACGGCGAAAATGGTGGTGATTACCCTTTTTATACTTGCGCTGCAGAGCCAATAGCTTCACCGACTTTCTCTTTTGAAGGTGAATCAATAATTATTCCTGGAAATGGAGCTAACGTTGGATTGGTGCTATTCTATGACGGGAAGTTTGAAGCTTATCAAAGAACGTATATTCTCAATTCCTTTTCCAATAAGGTTTTGCCAAAATATCTGTTTCTAAATCTCAAAGGGATGTGGAGCAGACATTGTTCAAATCTCCAGTTCGGAAGTGCAACAAATTATATAAAGATGGACTCTTTTGAAAAATTTAAAATCCCCCTCCCACCTCTACCAATCCAGAAAAGGATTGCGGCGGTGCTGGAGAAGGCCGATGAGTTACGGCGCAAGCGCGAAGAGCAGATAAAGCGGCTCGATGACCTGCTGCAGGCGACCTTCCTCGATATGTTCGGTGATCCCGTTACCAACCCGAAGGGATGGCCTATAGGGCAAATAAAGGGTTTTGCAGATGTGAGAATAGGTCCTTTCGGAAGCTTATTGCACGTTGAGGATTATATTGAAGGTGGAATCCCCTTGGTTAACCCATCACACATTGTTGATGGGGAAATAGTTCCTGACCCCAAACTGTCTTTAACCGATGATAAATTTGAGGAGCTTTCCACATACGCCTTAGCTGAAGGAGATGTGGTGATTGGTCGAAGGGGCGAGATTGGTCGATGTGCTGTAGTAAAGAAAAAGAGGCTCTTCTGTGGTACTGGGAGCATGTTTATTCGCATTAAAAACTCGTTCATACCAGATATTTTACAAAGAGTTATCTCATCAGATCAGGTTAAGCAACTGTTGTTAAATCAATCTGTTGGAGTAACAATGAAGAATTTGAATGCTGGAATCATTAAAGATTTGCAGGTGCCATTGTTTCCTCTATCTCTGCAAAGAAGGTTTTTGACCTTTTCACAGAGCCTCGCTCAGCAGAAGAAAGAAATGCAAGACTCGTCAAGAACAATATCGAGTTTTCTTAACTCCCTCATGCAGCGAGCATTCAAAGGAGAGCTGGATCTGAAATGACTTCTAGCCGTCACACCCGCGAAGGCGGGTGTCCAGGAAAGGAAGTGAATGGGCAAACCACCTAAACAGCCTTGCGTTTATATTCTTGCCAGCAAAAGAAACGGAACATTGTATATCGGTGTAACCAGTAGTCTGGTTCAGAGAATCTGGCAGCATAAAAACAATGAAGTCGAAGGCTTTACCAAAAAGTATCAGGTTCACCGGCTTGTTTATTATGAATTGCACGAGACTATGGAATCTGCAATAACTCGTGAAAAGCAGATGAAAAAGTGGAACCGGGACTGGAAGATTAAACTTATTGAAAAAGAGAACCCGAACTGGCATGATTTATGGAGTGATTTGGTTTAAGCTAGATTCCCGCCTGCGCGGGAATGACGACTGTTGAAACTGTTTGATGCCCTGCTTAGAATGTGGATTCCCGCCTGCGCGGGAATGACAAAGAATGGGGCGATGGTTCCGTCACACCCGCGAAGGCAGGTGTCCAGACTGATTATTGAAAAAGTAGTTTTTAAGTGAAATTTTAGCTAATATATAATTATTGAGAGCAGCGTGATGAATAACGATAAAGCACAGAATAATCAGAGACAGAGTAACTTTAACTTCATCGATGATGAAATAAAGCAGATCAGAGAGTTTGCAATTAAAGCAGAGTTACGGGGCAGACTTGATACCAGATACGCCTGTTTCCAGGCCAGGCTGACCGCAGAAACGGCACTTAAATGGGTGTTCAAGGTAGATGGGGAATTAACACTGCCATATAACACCATGCTCAGTAGCCTGACAAATGATGCAGGTTTTCAGAAGATTGCTACCATTCAGGTCAAGCGTAGTCTAACTATTATCCAGAAGTTTGGCAACCTTGCTGCCCACAGTGAGCATTCCATACCTGCACAGGATTCTGTTCTTGTCGTTAAACAGCTACATAGTCTGCTTTACTGGGTCCATCGCACATATTTTGACGTTAACCTGGAATCGGAATTCAATGAGAAACTCATTCCAGATGCTGGCGATATAGCCAAGACCAGCAGGAGCAAGATTCTTGAGCTGGAACAGAAGCACGAAGAGGAAGAAAAGAAACTCAGAGAGGCACTTGAAGCTGAGAAAGCCGACAAGGAAGCGTATAAAGCTAAACTTGCTGAACGTGAAGCCGAATTGGAAGAGCTTAAGGCCCATGTGACTGCGAAGAAAGCAGAAGCAGAAGCGGTCCCAGACACTCATGATTACTCTGAAGCTGAAACCAGAAAATTACTTATTGATGTCATGCTGAAAGAAGCGGGATGGCATAAGGGCTCAGCTAGTCTTAAAGAAGAGTATGAGCTTGAAGGCGTAGATAGAAACAAGAATTACACCGGCACTGGCTTTGCAGACTACGTGCTCTTTGATGATAACGGGCTACCTCTTGCTGTAATTGAAGCCAAGAAGACCACGAAGGACGCAAAACTGGGAAAATATCAGGCACTTGATTATGCCAATGCACTGGAAAAGAAATTCAACCAACGTCCAATCATATTTTATACCAATGGTTACGATATTTATATCTGGGATGATAAGTTCTACCCGGAAAGGAAGGTTCAGGGATTTTACAAAAAAGATGAGTTACAGCTGGCTATAGAGCGCAGAAAATCAAGAAAATCAATATCAAACCCCACTATAAATAGAAAAACAGTGGAACGGCCATATCAGCATCTTGCCATTAGAGCTGTTGCTGAGCATTTTGAGAACAATCATAGAAAAGCATTGCTGGTAATGGCTACTGGATCAGGCAAGACTAGACTTACCATTGCGATGGTAGAGATGCTGCAGAAAGCCAACTGGGCTAAGAGAATATTGTTTTTATGTGATCGGGATTCTCTTGTTAAGCAGGCTAAAGGAGCTTTCACTATATTCTTACCTAACTGTCCCGCAGCTGACCTGCGTGATGCAAAGTCGGACAACCTATCCAGAGTCTGTTTATCTACATATCACACGATGATGAACCTGATAAATGATTTTAAAGATGGGGAACGACTGTTTTCTCCTGGGCATTTCGATCTGCTGGTTATAGATGAAGCCCACCGCAGTATCTACCAGAAGTTTGGAGCTATATTTGATTACTTTGACTCTTACCTGGTCGGGCTTACGGCCACACCCAGAGATGAAGTTGACAAGAACACCTACCAGATGTTTAACCTGACCAAAGACACAGGGCCTGTTTACGGCTATGACCTTGGTGAAGCAATAGATCAGGGTTATCTTTTAAATTATTACAAGGCCGCAGTATCAACGAAGCTCAGCCGTGAGGGGCTTACCTACTCAAATCTCAGCGATGAAGACAAAGAAGAATACGAAAAGCACTTCGCTGACGAGGTTACTGGCGATATTCCTAAGAAAGTAGGTAAAGAAGCCATTAACAAGTGGTTGTTTAATGTCCCAACGGTAGACAGCTTCCTGAAAGACCTTATGGAAAACGGTATCAAGGTCAATGGTGGTGACACTCTCGGGAAAACCATTATATTCGCTCGTAATAGCAAGCACGCTGCATTCATCGTTGAACGTTTCGACCTAAATTACCCGCAGTATAAGGGCCATTTTTGCGCCCAGATAGATTACACACTGGGTAAAGACGCCGAGAGCATGATCGAAAATTTTAAGAAAGCTGATGGCATGCCACAGATCGCTGTGTCGGTTGATATGCTTGATACCGGTATCGATGTTCCTGAAGTTGTAAATCTGGTATTTGCCAAGCCAGTTTACAGTAAAGTTAAGTTCTGGCAGATGATAGGCCGTGGGACCAGGAAATGTGAAGATCTGTTCGGACCGGGTGACGATAAGAAATGCTTCTACGTCTTTGATTACTGCGAGAACTTTGAATTTTTTGAGACTAATCCTAATGGGGTTGAGGGTTCTGCTGTAATACCTTTGAGCCAAAGAATATTTAGAAATAGGCTGATGATAGCCGACTCGCTTAAAGATGATAGTAATGAAGACTTCATAGCAATCAGGGCAGAAATGCTTGATAACCTGCATGAGTATGTGTCAGGCATGTGTGATGACAACTTCCTGGTAAGACCGCATCTGGAAAAGATTTCAAAGCTTAAAACCAGAGAAGCATGGGAAAAGCTTGACGGTGAGTTAAGGGCTGATGTCTCTAAAACTATTTCCGGACTCCCCAGCCAGATTGATCAGGACGACGAATATGCAAAGCGCTGGGATCATCTCTTGTTGAAAACTGAGTTAGCACTGCTTGAAAAGGCTATTGAATACAAGTCTTTTATGAAGAAGATCAAGAAGATCGCAGATAAACTGGAAGATAAAACTACTATTCCAGATGTAAAGAAGCATTTAGCTTTCATTCAGGCGATTAAGACCGATGAATTCTGGGAGAATATGAACCTCAAATTACTGGAAGAAATCAGGAAGCGTCTGCGGTTGCTGATCAAATACATAGACCCGGGTGAAAAGAAGATCGTGTATTCTAACTTTACTGATAAGCTGACTGAAGGTTCTGTATTTGAACCTGGCACTGAAGCATTCAAGAATGATGAGCTTGCTGCATACCGGCAGAAAATGAACGCGGTAATCAATGAAAACCTGGACAAAGAAGTGATATGGAAAGTTCGATGCAACCGACCTCTAACTGATGCTGACCTTAAGCAACTTGAAGAGATATTGAAACTGAGCACCGCTGAAGATCAGGAGAAGTTCAAAGAAGCGTATCTGGGTAATTTCCATGCAAAGACAGGCAAAGATAGTCCCAGCCTGGAGCTGCTACTCAGATTGATTGTCGGGTTGGATCGCAAGGCAGTAGAGAAAGAATTCGCCGATTTCATCGAGAAGTCGAACTTTTCATCGCTGCAGCTGGCATTCGTGCAGAAGATTATCGATTACTTCGTAGTAGACGGCTTTGTCAGAGACGATATTCTATATGAATCGCCCTTCAGTGATATGTATCAGGATGGACCGGAAGGCCTGTTTGGTGATGCGGCTGAGGCCCTGTTTGCAAAGCTGAAAGAGCTTAATAAAATCAAGGAAGGTCGTAGTCCCGATAATCTTTATTCAGGTGAATAAATGGTGAGCTTTGGATATTTCTGGGATGGTTTTTGCCACTTTCTTGTAGGTGTTCTTTTTCTGTTTATTTTTATCAGAACCGCAGGCAAGAAAGACAAATTAACCTGGGAAATATGGCTAGGTCTGGTGATAGGTAGTTCTTCGCTATTTTTCCTTCCAAACAGGCTTCCATTTCTCACCAGAGAGATGAACTATTGGTATCAATTTTCCCACTATCCCATCTCTGACTGGGACATTCTGCTACTCGGTGGCCCCTGGCACAGGTTTTTCCTGACTCATTCAGCACTAATTCCATTCCTATTATTGTATGTTCCAAGAAGGCAATGGCTCTTGCCCTTTCTTTTCGGCTTAACCATAGGCATTGCAAGTCATTTAGTATGGGATGGTTATTCCAGTGCAAGACCTATGATAGTTTTCTACCCCAAAGTTTTATATTTCAGGGGTAATCTGGCAGAAGCGTGGCTTTATGCTAATGCGTTGTTATTGTTGCCTGTGGCAGAGATTGTTAGAAGAAGACATGAAAGCTTTCAATGAGGCTGATATTCCGATATTTTTGGATCAAAAAGTCTATACTTGTTAATAAGTGTAGACTTTTAAGACCATAATATTCGGTAAACTATTATGGAATCTGCAAAAGCTAATGCAGAAGATAATCCAACCCCATTCCCCCGCAGGCGGTCACCCATCTCACACATAACCCTTTTGGTTATCCAATTGATGAAATTCTTCTGTCATTTTTCGCCATTTATTTGAGAGTAAATTCAACAGGTTTCCTGGGTTTTGTTGTAAAATATGGCCTGGATAATCGATGGCGCATTTTGCAGAATGGCATTGGCTACGCAAAGTGGTCGGCGATTTTAATCCTGATAACTAAAACTACAGGGGGCAACAAATGGAATCACAAAATCCAATTCAAAATGCAGAATTCGCGGTCACTATTTGTGACAAATCCGGAATTATTACTTTCATGAATGAAAAATCCTGTTTGACCTTTGAAAAGTATGGCGGTAAAAGTCTGATTGGAAAAAGTCTTGTTGATTGCCATCCTGAACCAGCACGGACCAAACTTTTGAATTTACTTGAAAAGCCTGAAGCCAATGCTTATACAATTGAAAAAAATGGGAAAAAAAAGCTGATCTATCAGGGGCCAGTTGATAAAAATAATCATGACCTTGGTTTAATCGAGCTGTCTATTGAGCTCCCTGAAAGCGTTCCACATTTCATCAGAAAGTAATCGTTTTTTCTTAAAAATGGCTAATTTGTTCCATAAATCAGCTATTTCTTGCAGGTTTTTTCAACATACTGCTATCATAGTTCCCGAAAGAGATACTATTTTAAAACAAAACAGGAGAGTTCAATGACCCTTCATAAACTTGCCGGGAAGCCAGTTCCCATTGAATTGATTGCTAATATTCCTCAATTGGTCGCTGCATATTATACAAGGCACCCATCTCCGGAAAATCCGGCACATCAGGTTTCATTTGGAACTTCCGGGCACCGTGGCTGCTCTTTAAAAAACAGTTTCAATGAAGATCATGTTTTGGCAATTTGCCAGGCGATTTGTGAATATAGAGCTGGAAAAGGATATTCCGGCCCATTATTTGTTGGAATGGATACGCACGCCCTTTCCGAGCCAGCGTTTATTACTGCTGTAGAGGTTTTTGCCGCTAATGGCGTAACAATCAAAATTCAGGAAGGATACGGATATACTCCAACTCCGGTTATTTCTCATGCAATTCTGAACTACAATAAAGGCCGAACAGATGGTTTCGCAGATGGAGTTGTAATTACCCCATCACATAACCCTCCTCAGGATGGCGGTTTCAAATATAACCCACCTTCAGGCGGCCCTGCGGGAACAGATATTACAGGTTGGGTTCAGGACAGAGCCAATGCAATTTTGAAAAATGGCTTGAAAGAAGTTAAACGCATGCCTTTCGAAAAGGCAAAAGCTGCTGATACAACGATTGAATACGATTATATAAAACCATATATAAGTGACTTGAAGAATGTTGTAGATATGAAGCTCATAGCTGATTCAGGACTTAAATTGGGCGTTGATCCCATGGGTGGCTCAGGAATAGCATTCTGGGAGCCAATGGCCGAAATGTACGGGTTAAATATTGAAGTAGTAAATAAACGCGTTGACCCTACTTTTTCTTTCATGACCCTTGATAAAGATGGCAAAATCAGAATGGATTGCTCTTCTCCATACGCAATGGCAAGTCTGATAAAATTGAAGGATCAGTTTGATGTCGCTTTTGGAAACGATCCCGATTATGACCGACATGGAATTGTTACCAAAGGTTCAGGACTGCTTAATCCAAATCACTATCTGGCTGTTGCTATTTCCTATTTGTTTAAGAACCGCCCCCAATGGTCACCTGAAACTGCAGTTGGTAAAACTCTGGTTTCAAGCAGCATGATCGACCGCGTTGCGAAAGACATTGGCCGAACCCTATGTGAAGTTCCTGTAGGTTTCAAATGGTTTGTTGACGGGTTGCAGGATGGCTCTCTCGGATTCGGCGGAGAAGAAAGCGCCGGAGCATCCTTCTTACGCTTTGATGGTGGTGTTTGGACCACAGATAAAGATGGAATTATTCTCAATTTGTTAGCCGCAGAAATCACAGCAAAAACCCAGAAAGACCCAGGCGAACACTACAAAGCATTAACCGAGAAATTTGGTGAACCAGTCTATGCAAGAATTGATGCGCCTGCAAGCGGTCCCCAGAAAGCTATTCTCAGTAAACTTTCACCAGAACAGGTTAAGGCATCTAACCTGGCCGGTGATCCAATTATCGCCAAACTAACTGAAGCTCCTGGAAACAAGGCCGCAATTGGAGGCTTAAAAGTCGTCACAGATAATGGATGGTTTGCGGCCAGACCTTCTGGAACAGAGGAAATTTACAAAATCTATGCCGAGAGCTTTAAAAATGAAGAACATCTAAAAACAATTCAGCAAGAAGCCCAGCAGATTGTTGCAAAAACCTTTTCTGAAGCAGGAGTCTGATCAAACTCTTTTTCATAGATAATTGAATTCCTAAACAGCCCATTCTCCTCAATTACAAAGAGAATGGGCTGTTTTTTATTGAACGATTCTGAAACTTCAAAAAAACTGAAGCTCTTTTTAAGTGGGTAAAATACGAAATTGGCCGCAATATATTAAGTTGGGCAATCTAACCCAACTAAATAACCACACAAATCACTTTTTAGACATATTTCGCAGCAATAAACCGCGCTGCAAGGCCGGCCAGAAAACCAACCAGGGTCCAGATGCTAAGTTTTGTCGAACTGACGACGTCTTTAAGGTATTCCCCGTCTAGTGCGGATAGAAGGTCTGGTTTCAATGTATAAAATATGGCTTTTTTCAAATTCTCTGAGTTTCCAAAAAATGGTTTGGCGGTAATAGTTAAGACAAAAATTCCGACTAATACTCCAATAATTATTGGCACTGCGCCGTCTTCTGGTTGTTTAGCTGCATCTGAGATTCCGCTTTCTTCTGCCAGAAGCTTTGGTCCATTATCGCTTAAGTTCGCCTGCATAATTGCTCCTGCAATGATAACAATGGCGAAGAGCGCAAGCATAAGTATGTTTGACTGAGTTTTTTTCATCTTAGAAAGTCCTTAAGCGTTTTTGCTTAATCTTACTCTAAGGATTTTTTATAGAGTAAATCAACAACAAATTTATTGATTAAAAAAATTTTTCCGAGTTGGCAACAATAACAAAACTTTCAGAAATAAGATGTTTTCACCCGGTCAGCTTGGGTCTTCAGATATTTGTAGAGCAAGTATAGATGACTGGAGCCTTAATCTACCGGAAACTTTTCTATTACTGAGTAGTTTTAAGCTGAGTTATTTCCATACAATTTCCATCAGGGTCTTGCATCCCGGAAGTAAAGCGGCCGGAGTCCTCTGAAATTTCTTGAATTACTTTTCCACCGTTGTTAAGGCATTCCTGGACTGTTTCTTCAATTCTTTGGACAACAAATCTTAGCTGAAGATTATTTTCTTTAGCGTCTATGCCTGCAATAGAGCAAGGGCAGAGTAATATCTCTATACCATTTAAATCGCCCTGATACATTGTAAAGGTGCCACAATCAAGCTCAGCAAAATGTATGTGAAAAGAGTTGGCATAGAAATTCTTCATTTCTTCATGGTTTCTTGTGGCGATTGTAATCTTGTCAATATGTATCATCTTGGCTCCTTTATTAAGTTTAACTACATTCTATATTTGACGCATTTTTTTGTCCATTATTCCGATCATCACCGTCTTTGAGCACTAATAAAGCGCCATGAGATGAAAACGCATCTTTCAATGTTTTAAAAGCTTCAAAAATCTGTTCAATTTGTTTAAAAGAGCAATAATTTTTTATTGAAAAATAACAGTTGTTTTTTTGTGAAATTTATATCACACTGTTTTGGTATCATTTAAAATCAATTCGATGAAAGGACTAAGGAAATGGCATATAAAGTAGTAGTTATTGGAGTTAATCACGCGGGGACATCAGCGATCAGAACCCTGCTTTCGCAGAATTCAGCGCATCAGGTTACGGCATTTGACCGCAACGACAACATTTCCTTTCTCGGATGCGGTATCGCTCTTTCTGTTAGTGGCGTAGTAAAAAACGTGAAAGACCTCTTTTATTCAAACTGTAACGAATTGCAGAAACTGGGCGCGGAAATTCACATGAAAACTGAGGTAACTCGCGTTGACACTGACAAAAAGATTGTTTTTGCCCGAAACATTGAAACCGGCGAAGAAATGCAGACACCATATGACAAACTGATTTATGCAGCCGGTTCGTGGCCAATCGAATTCAATGTTACCAACAAAGACTTAAATAACATTTTTGTCTGCAAATTGTTTCAGCATGCAGCCGAATTGATCGAAAAAGCCTCTGAGCCAGAAATCAAAAGTGTTGCAGTTGTGGGAGCCGGGTACATAGGAATCGAACTGGCTGAAGCTTACCATCAGAAAGGCAAAAAAGTGACTCTCATAGATCTTCAGGAGAGAGTTGTTCCTGCTTACTTCGATACAGAATTCACGGATTGCCTCGAAGAAAACATTAAAAAGGAAGGCGTAAATCTCCTTCTTGGTACAAAGGTTACTGGATATAAGGGTGACGAAAACGGCGCTGTTCGCCAGGTAGTAACAGACAAAGGCACTTTTGATGCTGACCTGGTTATCCAGTGTGTTGGATTCAAGCCCAATACAGATCTCTTGCCCGGGGTGGAAAAACTTCCTAACGGTGCTGTGATAGTAGATGCTGGTATGAGAACCTCGATTCCTGATGTGTTTGCCATCGGAGATTCAGCCGCTATTCATCATGCATCAACCAATTCTCATCGCCATGTTGCTCTTGCTACCAACGCTGTGAAGGGTGGGGTGGTTGCCGCAAGTCAGATAAACGGAATTGAACAGGTTAAGCTTGAAAGCATCGCCGGCACAAATGCTATCTGTGCCTTCGGAAATATGTTAGCGAGCACTGGTTTAAGTGAAACCGCTGCAAAAGCAGCCGGATTTGATGTCGCCAGCTCATTTTATTCTGACAATGATCGCCCTGAATTCATGGGAAGCACCGAAAAAGTCAGCGTAAAACTCGTTTTTGACAAAAATACGCTCAGACTACTTGGTGCACAGATTGGTTCTTACGGTGAAATTCCACATACCGAGTGCATTTTCTATTTGTCACTGGCCATTCAGAAACAGATGAGCTTAATTGAATTGGCTACCACAGACGTTTATTTCCTGCCTCACTTTAACAAACCTTTCAACTTTATCATTTCAGCAATCTTACAGGCCCTTGGTATCAATTACATGAAAGACTGATGTTCAAACCTAAAACTTTTTAACGAAGCAAATCCGGGCTTTGAACAAAATAGTTCAGAGCCCGGTTTTGTAATCAAATTTGATTTTTTTTTAGCTTTAGATATAATTATAAGTGCCCCTATTTGAATAGAAGTTATTTATTGCTCCATTTGCAGATGAGAGGTAGAAAAGTGATAGAACCCAAACTATTTGTAGGGATTGGTGCTTCAGCGGGTGGGTTAGAGGCGATAGAAAAATTTTTCTGTTCTGTTCCTGATAATACTGGAATGGCCTTTGTTGTTATTCAACATTTATCTCCAGATTACAAAAGCCTCATGGTTGAGTTGCTTTCAAAAAAAACAAGTCTCAGGGTCCTCAGGGCAGAGGACCAGATGGTGGTAGAGGCTGATTCTGTATATTTAATTCCGCCAAAAAAGAATATGACTATTTTTCACGGTAAGCTTTTGCTAACCGATCAAAAGCCTAGACAAGGGCTAAATTTACCTATTGATATATTTTTAAATTCCTTGGCAGAAGATCAGAGTATGAAATCTGCGGCTGTTATTTTGTCAGGAACCGGCAGCGATGGTATGCGCGGAGTTAAGGCAATAAAGGAAGCTGGCGGGTTGATTCTTGTTCAAAGTGAGGATTCTGCTAAGTTCGATGGGATGCCAAGAAGCGCTATCTCTACCGGTTTGGCAGATTTTGTTGTTCCGCCGGAAGATATGTCGGACATTTTACAAAAGTGTGTTGCCAACTCAGGTAAAATTCCCACAAACCTTATAGATGCAGAAAAAATAGACCAGGAGCATCTTACCAGAATTTTTTCTCTTTTGCGTGGTAGAACTTCAGTTGATTTTACCTATTATAAGCCCAGTACCATTCTTAGAAGGCTAGATCGCAGAATGAGTTTGAATCAAATTCATGAATTATGCGATTACGTGAGGTTTCTTGAGACCAATCCTGCTGAAGTTGGAGTTTTGTATAAAGAATTGCTGATCGGGGTTACCAGCTTTTTTAGAGATTCTGAAACTTTCGATTTTATTGAAAAAGAAATTATTCCAAAAATTTTTGAAACTGCGGGTGATGATGGAATAAGAATCTGGGTCAGCGGTTGTTCAACAGGAGAAGAAGCTTATTCATATGCAATGATGTTTTCCGAGTATATGGAAGCCCATTCAATTAATACTGAAGTGAAAATTTTTGCTACTGATATTGATAAAGATTCTATACTATATGCCGGAAATGGAGTCTATCCTGAGAGCTCTGCTGCTGAAATGAGCCAGAGTAGAGTGCTGAAATTCTTTCATCACCGCGGAAATAAACTCCATATAGTAAGAAATATTAGAGAAATGGTTGTTTTTGCTCAGCATAATCTGGTTAAAGACCCTCCTTTTACGAATGTAAATCTGGTTTCATGTAGAAATTTACTGATATATCTCCAGCCTGTTTTGCAAAAAAAAGCTATGGCAATGTTCCAATTTGCATTAAAAACAAAGGGAAATGGCTTTCTTATTCTTGGCTCAAGTGAGACTACTGGTGATATGGGTGATTGCTTTGAACCGCTTGAAAGAAAGTTGCGAATTTATAAAAAAATTGGAGAAACAAGAGTTTCTTATGAAAACAATTTTCTAAGCAACTTTATTCGCGGATCTGAGAAAAGAAAATTTGATGTTAGACCTTCAAGTAGAGTTCACATTGCCAACGATGAGAGATTGTTAGACAGGTTTCTTCAATCTCTTCCAGATAATGATTTGATTCTTGCGGTGTTTGTTAATGAAGGCTCTGAAATATTGTATGTCGCAGGGAATTCAAACGGAATTCTTGAAATCCCCGGTGGAAGAATGAGTCATGATTTGAACAAGGTTGTGTGCAGGGGTATTGCAATTCCGATTGCTACCGGCTTACAGAAGCTATTAACAACCGGTGAAGAAGTTTTTTATAAAAAAGTTAAATTTCAATTAAACGGTGTAGATACAAATATAAACATAAATTTGCGCCTGGTTCCTCAACGAAAAGGACAGGAAAAATTAGTTGCCATTTTGTTTAAGAGAACAAATCTGATCGAAGAAGTTCCGCAAATGGATGGAAAAGATTCATTTGATATGAGTCAGGAATCAGAACAGAGAATCTCGGATCTTGAACAGGAATTACAGTTTACAAAAGAAAATCTTCAGGCAACCATTGAGGAACTTGAAACCTCTAATGAAGAGCTTCAAGCCACCAATGAAGAATTGTTATCCTCTAATGAAGAATTACAAAGTACAAATGAAGAGCTTCAGTCTGTTAACGAAGAACTATTTACGGTTAACTCAGAATACCAACAAAAAATTATTGAATTGACTGAACTTAACAACGACATAGACAACTTGTTTTCAGCTACCAATATCGGCACCATTTTTCTTGATGAGAATCTTGAAATTAGAAAATTTACTTCAAATGTTTGCGATGTTTTGAAGATTCTGGATCACGATGTGGGAAGACCTTTTTCTCAGCTATGTCATCATATTGGATCTGTAAATCTTATGGCGATTATTAAAAAGGTTGAGAAAACCAGAAGAACAGAATCTGTAGAATTTCAAAATACTGATGGGAAATGGTATTTGGCAAAGGTTTTGCCTTACCGGATTTCAGCAAAATATGTTTCTGGAATAGTTGTTTCCTTTTTAAACATTGAGGAATTTAAGACAATAGAAAAGAGATTGTTCCGCGAAAAAGAGCTATTTGGAAAAGTTGGCCAACTGGCAAAAATTGGTGGATGGGAATTGGATTTGAAAACTGAAAGAACATATTGGTCCGATGAAATTTACAGCCTTTATGGTATTTCCAGAGAGCAAAAACCTGAGGAAGTAGCCGGGCAGATGTCCTTTTATAAACCGGATGCTCAGAAAGAGCTCGCGGAGGCTATTGAAAAAACAAAAGTTGACGGAAAACTATTCGATCTAACCCTTCCTTTTAAAAATGCCCAGGGAGAAGACATGTGGGTCAGGATTAGGGGACGAGGGTATAAGAGAAACGGAGAAATTTCTGTTATTCAAGGTACCTTCCAGGATGTCTCTGATATTCGCAGACAAGTGGCTCAAAAAGATAAAGAAAAGATTTTGATTGATGTAATTTATGAATTGAGTTCATTTGAAGGAAAACAGAAATTAGAAGCGGAAAAATATGTTGGAGAAAAAGTTTCCAGGCTTGTTGGCAATGCCTGCTTTGATTCCTGCTTAGTAGCCCTGGTTGAAAAAAAATCCCTAAATGTTGTTTTTGCTGAAAACCGCGAAGGCAGAAAACTTGAAGTCGGTTCTTTAAATTTAAAAGAATCACTAGAAGACTTATCTGCTTCCATTTCAAATTCCAAAGAGTTCTCAGAAATTTTTGAAAAACCGGATTTCGAAAAATTGTCTGCTTTTTTTAAAAATTCCGAACCCAAGCTGTTCCCAATTTCTATTCGGGGAAAGTTTTTTGGGATTCTTGTTGTAACTCCAGGTGAGGAAATTGAATCGCAGGTCTTCTGTGAGGAATTTTTGACTAAGCTGGCAAGGAATATTGCGTTTTGTTTTTTTCTTGTCGGTGAAGAGTTGGGTGCAGATTTATGAAAAAAGACAAATATAGAGAATTAAGGCTGAGAGCTGAAAAAGCAGTAAAAGACCCAGGTGTTACTAAAGATATGGCTCTGGATGATTTTAGCATTGAAGAAGCTGCTTCTGTCATTAACGAGCTTAGAGTATATCAGGTTGAACTGGAAATCCAAAATGAAGAGCTGATAAAAAAACAGATTGAAATCGAGAAATCGAGGGATCAATACTGGAAATTGTTTCATTTATCACCAGTTGGGTATCTTATGATTAATGAATCTGGCCTGATAATCGAGGCAAACACAACTTTTGGTAAAATGGTTGCGATGCCCAGAGATAAGATAATCGGAAAAGCATTGGTGAACTTTATCTCTAAAGAATTTCATGAATATTATTGGAGCCGATTTCGAAGCTTTTATAGGCAACCAAATGATAAAACTTTTGAAGTGCAGCTTTTAAATGAGAATAATGAATTATTCTGGGTTTTGATTTCAGGTTGCCCTTATTCTGAATCCAAGGCCGAGGATGATAGCCTTTTAATAAACATTATAAATATAGATTCTAAAAAACTTCTGGAGATTGAGCAAAAAAGACTTAATGACAGAATGAACCATTTTCAGAGATTGGAAAGCCTTGGGATATTGGCTGGCGGAATTGCTCATGATTTTAATAATATGCTAACAGTTATAAGAGCTAATGCTGAATTAATAAGCCTGAGGGATGAAATCTCCAAAAATTGCAGTTCGCAGTTAAATGACTTATTTTTGGCTGTTGATAGATCGGCAAAGCTTACTTCTCAAATGCTAACCTATGCAGGAAAGGGATTCTTTTCATTGCAATTGTCTGATATCGGAAGAGAAGTTGAACTTTTTAAACCCCTTTTGCGTTCATCAGTGTCTGCTGAGATCAACCTCAATATTTCCTATGAAAAATGCTGCTATGCAGAGTGTGATGTCAGCCAGATTCATCAGATTCTAATGAATTCTGTAATTAACGCATCTGAAGCAATTAGTCCCAATTATGGAAACATTGAATTGAAGGTTTATACAACCAGACTTGAAAATTTTAACTTTGATAACTTTAAAGTTTTTCCCGAACTGCCTTTTGAAAAATATGTTTGCATCGAAATTAATGATGACGGCTGTGGAATAGATGCAGAAACGATGAATAAGATTTTTGATCCATTCTTCTCTACCAAATTTACTGGCAGAGGGTTGGGTATGGCGGCCGTGTTAGGCGTTGTGAAACAACATCTTGGTGGCATATATGCAGAAAGCAAACCCGGAGAGGGCAGCAGATTCTGTTATTTTATTCCTTTTGCCAAAAACAAGTGTCTGGAAGATGAAGCACTCCAGCCCAGAGCAGGCCAAAATAAGTTAGATTGGCAGGGAGTCGCATTGGTAATAGACGATGATGATAGCATTCGTGATGTCCAATGTGCGTTTTTAAGAAAGCTCGGCTTTAATCCATTTGTCGCAGGTGATGGACAATTGGGACTTTTAATGCTTGAAGAGTTGTCTGACGATGTTTCTATTCTTGTTCTCGATCTTTGTATGCCCAAACTTAACGGCTTGGATTTTTTTAGACGTCTTAGGGAGACAAGGAAAGAACTTCCTGTAATTTTTTGTACAGGACATGCACCAGACTCTATCCCAGAAGAATTTTTGAACGAAAAAAATACTGGATTTCTTCCAAAGCCATTTTCATTTGAAGAACTGGAAAAGGTTATTGCCGAACTCTTATAATAGCAGGTCTCAAAGGGTTTTTTATCCAAACTTTATTGCTTATTGCTACTTTTCTCTGAAAAGTCTTTTTGCGCATGGAATTTCTATCAAAAACATTTATTAATTAAACCGGATCAAATAATTTCAAATTATTTTTATTGTTTTACGTCTTCCATTGACGACTTCCCATTATATCCGTAAAATTAAACTTAAATTATTGTACTTCTCCTGTGGAAATTTGAAGGAGGCTTTTATGAAAAGAGGTTTATACCTACTTTTATCGGTTACCGCGATTCTGGTAATTTTTACCAGTAGTCAACTTTTTGCCGCCGGTTCTGGTTTTGTACCAAAATGGAACGTTGGCGACGCATGGGCTCTTGAGGCTTCTTATAAAGACCTGAAGAATCCTGGTGATGTTTGGCTCCCGCCAATTAAATGGTTTTTTAAAGTAAGAGCAATTAAAGAAGCTTTCCGTCAGGAATGCTATGTTCTTCATATTTATCCACAAAGCAAACGTCTTAAGGTTCAGGCTGTTTTATGGTTAGCTGTAAACGACTTGAGACCGTTAAAGGTTATCGATATTTTCCCTTCTGGAAACAGCGTAAAAAGCGTTGAAAGAAGTGTTGATCCGTATAATCCGAATCCATTGATTTCAGAAGATTCAATTGTACCTTACGATTTACCAGTATTTCCTTTGATTAAAAACGATGTTCAGAATGCTGATGGATTTGATGCCTATCGTTCTGAAGCATCAACAAAGAAATATGCAAAGGTTACAAAAATTGGCGGCCTGTCCTTTAAAAAAACTTACGGACAGAAAAATAAAGCTCCAGATAAACAGCATGCAGATGCTTTCGCAGCATATAAACGCGGTGGGCAGACTTTCCAGGTTGAAATCGCTAAGGATAAAAGAGGCGGCAAAGGAATTGTACAGCTTTGGCAGCAGGGATCACCTTGGGCCATTTCCTCAGAATCGAACGACAGAAAAGTTAAGCTTGTTCCACTTACCTCAAGATCTAACGCTCCAGAATCTAATGGAGGTGATGAGTAATGAAAAAGGTATTAGCACTCATTCTACTCGTATCACTCTTTTCACCACTTGTTGCAATGGCCGAAGACTCTGCTAGTGGCGAAATTAAACCAGCTCCATGGTCAGGTGACTGGTGGTCACGAAAGAAAGGCTTCCTTGTAAAAGGGTGGCCTGGACACAGTCCATCACCATTTGAAAAATTTGACGCTTATGTTGAATCCAGAACTGGAAGAAACCCTGGCGTTCACGCATGGGAAAGCAATAAAAAGAATGGCCACTACAATCCTAAAGCCGAAAATTGGGAAGGCCACTGCAACGGATGGTCAGCAGCTTCAATTCTTTGCCCGGAACCAAGAAAAACTCACGTGAGAAACGGTATTGAGTTTAAAACTGCCGATCAAAAAGGTATTCTTGCCGAAATGCACATGAATACCTACTGTAAGTTCTATGGTAACAGAAACTGGGGCAGACCTAACGATGATGAAGATGATATTTATCCAGATGAATTTCACAGACTCCTCATGGAATACATCGCATCAGGTAAGAGTGCTATAATTTGTGATACCTCTTATGATGAACAGGTGTGGAACTTCCCTCTTTATAAATTTGAATCCTCGTGGTCAACTGGTTGGCTTGATGACTCAAAATTAAAAGTTAAAACCACTGTTTATTATGCAGATGATGGAGTTAGACCTGACTTTATCGGAACCAAATGGTTCAGCACAACTTATACATACAATCTGTTCCTTGATGAAAATGGAAACATTGTAGAAGGCGAATGGACTGGCTCGTCTAAGAGAAACCACCCTGATTTCGTGTGGGTTCCAAATGCCGATGCTCCAAATCCAAACGGTTCAAATCAGGAAAATCCTAATATTGATCCAAAATTCGTAAAAGAGATTACTGATGGACCTGAAAATCAGGATTTCAGAGATGGAACTGAATTCAGAACTCCTGATGCAGTTATCATGGAAGCCGGATTGGACCCTCAAGAACTTTTCTAAGTTAAATCTAAAAAAAAACAGGTCGGTTTCTTTACCGGCCTGTTTTTTTTTGCATATCATGAATTTTTTCTGATTTTTTGTTAGTATTCACGTATTAAGGGAAAGAATGAAAAATATAGAAAAAAGTAAAACATCTATGTTCAGAAACAGTAAAACTGCAATGACTTTTGTTGAAATAATGATTGCAGGATTACTGATGATAGTGCTTTTCATAATTGGCTGGACTATTTCGACAAGTTTTACCGGTGTAAAAAAAGTCAGAAATTATGAAACTGCCGTTTTTCTGGCGAACCAGGCGATTGAGTCAGTTAGAGCTGCAAGATCCCGGGAGTTGGGAAGTGATCATGATAAAAGAAAAAACACTCTGATTTCAGATTTTTCTTCTGCTAATAACATTTTTGACCACAAAAATGGAGAAGGGTTCGTCCCCGTTGTTGAAATTGGTGGAATTGAATACAAAAGAAAAGTTAGTATTATCGATATTCCATCTTCAAATAAGGATATAGCTCCTGAGCTTAAACTAATAAAGGTTCTTGTTAGTTGGAAAGCCAGAGATGATGGAAAACCGATTGAGTTTGAAGTGGTAACAACTCACTGCGAGCAATGGTAAAAATACTTAAAAAACTAAAACAGAAAAAAGGTATTACTCTGGTAGAAATTGTAATCGCCAGCAGTCTTTTCATGCTCCTGATGGTTGCGGCCTATCGTCTTTTTTTTGCTGAGGTTATCTCAATTAGAACAGCTTTAGAGCACATTGGAGTTAATGAAAGTGCCAGGCGTTTCTTTGCACATCTGGGAAATGACATCAGAAACGCAAATTGGATAGAATTTCCAGAGCAGACAAATCGCCAGACGGTATCAGTTCTTCCTACTGTATCAGAGGGAAAGGTCTGCACATTGTTGAGGCAGGTTCTGGACTTTCAAGTTAAGCCGCCTGACCCTTCATTTATTAAAATTGAAAGAATTGAGTATTTCCTGAAAAAGGCCAAGGACGGCTCCAGCGATCTTTATAAAAAAGTTTTCTCTGAGGCACAAGGCGGCCCGGAAGCAAGGAAAAAAGTTGAATATGAAAAGCTGGTGTGTGATGGGATAAAAGATCTTGTCCTATTTAGAACCATCAGAAAGCCGGCCACAATTTCAAACTTTTCAGCGGCTGTTCCATTTAAAAACCTGCTTTCATACGAGCCTTACGATCTGGACGGAACTGGCCCATATCTTGTTCACGTCAGAGCTACTTTTATAAGAAAAGGGAAAGATCGTGGCGAGGGTGGGGCGCATCATGTTAAAACCAGCTTTTGCGTTAGAGGCAAACTTAACGGAGTCCACCCATGAGAAAAGTGTCTTTAAATAGCCGAGGACAAGCCTTAATTGTGATCCTGATGATATGTCTGGTTCTGGGAATACTTGGCGGTGCAGTTTTAAACTTTCAACGTGGGCAAATTAATCTGGTTTCCAGATCTGCAAAGGACTTTCTCGCTCTATGTGTTGCGGAAGCCGGATTAAACGCAGTCATGGCCGAAATGAAGGCTGACTATCAATTTGTTACCCATGGAAATCCTTATGTTCCACAAAAAGGCTGGGGATCACCGGCTACACATAAATATCTTGTCGTGAAGAGTTTTGACGCTCTTAAGATTGATAGCAATGCTTCTGGTGATTACACCGGCTCGGTAAATCTTGAAAAAATGCATCTAAAAGGTGATTTTAAGGTCAGAATCAAACTAATTGGGGCTAAAAATAGTTTAGATTCACTTACTGTTGATGAATCACACCGATATTTCCTTCTCGAAGCCTATGGCAGAGTTGATGGAGCCTGTAGAAAGATTTCGACTGTTGTTGAAAAAATACTTCCGGGAAACTTTCTACTTTATGATGGGCAGTTTTTGGATGTGGGAGAATATGGCCCTTATAGAGTTATCTCGGGAGAGATGAATGTTGGCCGTTTGTATGGACATGATCTGTTGATGTTTTCCCGTCGAGGTCCATTGGATAGGGGAGTAGAACTTCAAAAAATGGAACGAATATCTACTCCCGGCCACATTAAAGCCTATGCTTCTACGCAGGTTGAATTTAGTAACGGAAAGCGCGGAACAATTAAATCTGACAATGATTCTTCCCGACCTGAAAAATTTGATTCTCACCCTGTAATGGCCGGTAAAAAGATGATTGATCAGTATGTATTAGATGGTTATCACGGAGGAAAACCCGCCAGATTACCACCCTTAAACCCTGAATACTATAAAAATGCTAAAAAACCTAAACCCGATTTTTTAAGACCGGGTGCCAGTTACAAAGGCTTTAAAGAGTCAAAGTGGAGAAATCCTGCCAAGCCAGATGAAGTAGTCTATGACCTGTTTTTTGGTTGGGATTATAAGAACGCGGAAGACAAGGTTCTTTTGTATTCTTCTGTCCCATTAAGAATCTGGGGAAATCCGCCAGTAAAGAGTATGACAATCTTTTGCGAAAAAGATGTTTATATTGCCGGTGATTTTAATGCTAATCGCGAAAATCCTCAAAACTATACTCTTGGTTTCAAAGATTACACAAACGAACTGCGAAATGGCACTGATAAAAATGGTGTGGCTGTTTTATCTATGGGAAGAATCTGGTTCGATTATTCCAATCCATTGAATTTTTTACGTAACGAACTTATGACTCTTATTGATTACGAAATTGCTCTGACGCTGGCCGATGAAAATATCAGCGAAATGGTTTTGGCACCGATTGTCTATCCCCCAAGGTTTAAAACAACTTCTTCTGATAAAAGATTGCCAATGACAGCCCTGAACTTTACGGCAATCAGCAAGCTTTTTGCTCTTCCAAAACAGCCACCTGAAATATTTGCAGCTAATATGGCCAGGGTGGGGCTACACTCATCCCTTTCAAAGCTCAGAGATTATTTTCAAACTTCAATAAAACCTGAAGAATATAAAAATAGATTTAGTATCAAAAGCCGTTCTGAACGAACAAAAGTTTATGTTGGAATTGGTGAGAGGGCTTTCATGACGGGCATTGTTCTTAAGGGAGCGCGGGACGGAATAATTGAATCTGTTTTAGATCAATCCTATAAAGAAATCACAGAAGGAGAGCCGGACCCCACACTTGGCCCATGGAATGCTCCTGACAGACTTTTCAAAATAGCAGTTAAAAGACCAAAAACAGGATTTAAAATTCCAGAGATGACTGTAAATGCACTGTTGGTTGATTCTTCAGAACTAAATGCCAGATGGTTGCCAGGAAACAAAACGTTGAAAGTTCGCTGCGAACTTGGCAACATTGCGCATCCTGCTATGAACAGTCTTCCTTTTTTGAGTAAAAACTCAAGAATGGTTTTAAGGCATTATGGGGGCATGATCCATCTCAGGAATCGCCCGGGAAAACCCTTTCTAACTGGATCATTAAGAAACGACCAGCCGATTGTAAGAAGAATGGTTTATGATAAAACCTATGTAAGAGGTGGAGGAGATTACTTCCCGCCCTACATGCCTGCAGGCTTTAGTGTCATTAGTTGGACAGATGAGTCTGTTCCTGCAAGTGAGTTTTGATAACACTAAAAATAGACAACTAAATGTCTCTATGGCATTGAATTAGAGATGGTTAAATGCTAATATTTTACTCATGCGGAATCTTTGGATACTTTTTTGCTGCCTGTGTTTAACAGTTTTTATTGGCTGCCTTGGTATGGGAGGCGGTGGCGGTGGCACATCAGGAACCTCTGGAACCGTAATTGATTCATCTGCTGTTCTTTCTGGAAAAGTTTATTTTGGTAAAAGTTCCCTATACGGCGGAATTCCTGTTCTGGCAAAAGATATTAGCGGCGTGGTCATGGGAAGCACAGTCACTGATGCTTACGGGAACTATTCCTTTTCTGAGCTGGCCCCCGGTGTTTATAATCTTTTTGCTTCAACTGGCGAATCGGAAAATCAATTTGTATCTGCAATTCAGGTTATCCCAGGCAATCCATCTAAAACCCAGGAAAAAAATCTTATCGAGCTTGATAGCGTAAGCATTGATAATGTTACTTCTACCTCTGTTCGATTAAAATTTTCAACTTCTCAAAGCTGTATCTCGCAGGTTGAATATAGCTATGCGGGGGGAGCAACAAATCTTGTTTCCGTTAACACTACCTTTGCGGACACTCATAGCACTACTATTACTGGTCTTTTGCCAAGCACCAGATATGGTTTTATCGTTAAGCTGCAAACCCAGGATGGGCAGCAATTTCTTTATTCATCTCTTTCAACACAAACGCTGGCTGGCATAGGACCAAATAAAACTGGTATAAGCATTGAAAATGGGGCAGTTTCTACTCGTTTTACTGCTGTCCGATTATATTTAAATGCTGAAAATGCTTCTCAAATGAGAATCGGCACCACAGAAGATCTAACCGATTCTATCTGGGAGACCTATAGTTCTTTCAAGGATGTTACGCTTTCAGCTGGTGATGGAACCAAAAGAGTTTACGTGCAGTTTAGAGACGCTTTTGGAAACCAGAGCTCGGTTATGAATGATTCCATCTTGCTGAAGTCCAGCTCCAATGGATATATCGGAGTTTGGATTAACAATGGTGAAGCTTTGACAAACGATAATAATGTTGTTTTATCGATGCTTTTTCCTGGCGCTACGCGAATGCAGCTTTCCAGCAGATCAGACTTTTTTAACTCTTACTGGGAAATCTTTTCTGAAACGAAAAAATTCAAATTTGAGGCTGGCGATGGCCCAAAGGTCGTCTATGCAAAGTTTAGTGGTGGCAATGCTGATCCAAATAAAGTTTATACGGGTTCTATCCAACTTGACACAACTGGACCAGAAGTGGCTTTTACCATTAATGGGGGGGCAGCCAAAACAAATAATATTACTGTAACCCTTAACTTTACACCTCTTCAGGTGCCTTCAAAAATGCAAATTGAGCAGGACGGATCTTTTGACGCTGAGTCAACCTGGGTGCAGTATTCTGACAGCTATCAGTATGTTTTGTCTAACACTGAAGGAACTAAAACTGTTTATGCGAGATTTGCTGATGAATTAGGAAACATTTTTGGTCCTGTAACGGATCAGATCGAATTAGATTTGACTCCACCTCAAAATATTTCATTCTCTATTAATGATGGGGAAAGCCAGACTTCCGAGCTTGAGGTCAGACTTTCCGTGTCTGCCGATGATGCCTCTCAAATAATGATTTCAAACAATGAAAACTTTGCTGGAGCAACTTACGAAAGATATAAAACCATTAAATCATGGGTTTTGGGCGGTTACGGAATTCAATCCGTATATATGATGTTTGTGGATGATGCAAGCAATACAAGCTCTGCAATTGTTCAAAGTATTGAGGTAATCGGGGAACCTGCTGCAAGTGGCTCAATTAAAATTAACGAAGACGACTCCTATTCTGAATCAGCAACCAATAGTCTTTACGTCTATTCCGATGTTGCAACTAAGTTCAGAATTTCCGAAAACGAGAATTTTTCAACCTTGTCAGATATTACCTATACGCCAAACTACACCGGCAATGTAATGAAGATCGACAACTTTGTTTTCGACCCATTAGCCGGGCACAAAAAAGTGTATGTGAGATTCCAGGACGCCTCTGGAAGTTATTCAATTGCCAGTGATACTATTATCTTCATTGGGCCCGCCAGCAATTCTATCACTACAGTTGATCCCCAGCCACTTGGCACCTACACAGTCAATTTAAGGCCATTTGCTGAAAAAGCCTCTGAAATGCTTATTACCGAGAACTATGCTGATCTTTCCAACCAATCTATCTGGCAGCCATTTAATTATTCAGTAAACTTTTCTCTTACCCAGGTTAATGGCAAGCATACTATTTATGCTAAATATCGAAATGTCGGACACGTTGAGACTCCGGTAATGACTCTGGATGTGCAGGTTAGCGAGATTGCCCCGGCCTCACCTTCTATTGTTCTAAACGCTGGAGATTCAGTTACTAACAGATCAAATGTTCAGGTTAATGTTGTTACCTCAGAATTCTATCCAATTCTGCGCTTATCAAATGATGGAAACTTTTTCTCAGGAGCTGATCAGGCAGCAGTTAATCAACCATGGTTTTTAACCCCTGTTGCCGGAGAAAAGACAGTATATGCAAGATTCCAGCACTCAACGACTGGTGCTTATGTATTCGCTACCGATACAATTACTGCTGTTGGCCCAGCCAGTCCAACCATTTCAACCAGTGATTCCCAACCCCTGAACAAAAACTGGGTTGCGCTAAAACTATATGCGGGCAATGCAACAGATATGATAGTTAGCGAAAATCCAGGCATTAAAGATGCTACAACCGGATGGGTTCCTTATCAGGAGCAGCTAAGTTTCCCACTTTCAACCGGTGTTGGAAATCATACTATTTATGCAAAATTTAGAAACGCGGCAACTAACTGGATAGAAACCGAGCCAGTTAGCCTTGTGGTTTCTGTTAACAACCAATCTCCAACCGGAAACACAGCTACTTTTAGAGCCTCAGCAGATCCAACTTCAACCGCTCTTTCGGAAGTTCCTGTCGGGTCTTTGCCGGCCTTCCTGCATTTTGATATTCAAGATCCTTTGACAGCTACTGTTTCATGGCAGCTGGCTTCTGGTGGAGCTCCAATTCCTACAGTTTTCCGAACCACATCTGTTCCAGTCGGGCCAATCTTACTTAGCGCCGGAGATTTCCCTGGAAATGGCACTTTTAATCTTTACTACTACTTTACCGATGGGGTTGGAAACCAAAGCTCCATGGGAATATCTTCAATTAAGATTTTGGGACCAAGTTTGAAAATCAGCCCAGCTGTTGTAGGACCTTTGACCTCAGGAAGAACTCAGCAGTTTGCTGCAACCCTGGAGAATGCTGAAGGAACCGTTGTCTGGAGTATTGATCCAGCTTTGCCAGCAACAACTTTCGGTTCAATTGACAATGCGGGGCTGTATACAGCGCCAAACCCAATATCAGTAGCAACACAGACAATTGTAAAAGCAGCGTTGTTTGGTGATCCCAACGTGAATGACTCTGTTTCAATTTCTTTGCAGACCCAGGTTGAAGTTGTGGTAGCTGAAAAGAACCATCAAATTTCACTTAATCTATCCAAGCAGATACCAGTAATTTTTAGAAATAGTACTTTGGGTGGAAACATGGTCGTTGGAACCGCAGGCGGAGGAGTGGCAACGATTTCTGCTCCTGTTCCAGGAGTTCCGGCAACCGATAGAATAGCAACCATTACCTACACTGCACCAGCCTCGGTGCCAACAACTAATCCTGTTGCGGTAACTGTAAGTTCAGCAGAAGACCCAACTAAGCAGGAAATTTTGTATTTTACCATCAATTCCGGCCCATGGATTTCAGTAAGTCCAACTGATGCTGTCGCCAGAATTCGCACAGGCAAAACCTCCTTTGCTGCAACAACTTCATCTTCTACTGTATCAGTTGTGTGGCGTTTAACAAAAGGTGGCTTTTTTGACGCTGCAAAGACTTTAACTACTCAAACCACAAATGCTCCACATAGCGTAACCGTTTATGCTCCAGATTCATTTCCAGGAGAAAACCCAGTTCAACTTGTGGCCAGCTTTGCTGAAGCAGGATTTGATTATTATGCTACCGCTGCCATTTCTTTGTCTTCTCCTGTTACTCTGACTTTAACCCCAAAAAATGAGACGATAGACCTTGGAAACTCTAGCGGTGTTTTGATGCAGGCTAAGGTCGACAACGCTACAACCACCTCAGTAACATGGCAATATAGAAACGCCTCTTCAACTGGCGCATGGACAAATATTGATTCCCCGGCCAATACAACCGGAACCCTTGTTTCAACCGGTAATGATGCAACCTATTTGCCGCCAAGTGTTTTTCCTCCTGGTTTGGCAAATCAGCTCAATATAAGAGCTATAAGCATAGATGATCCGGTTGCATCCGGTGTAGCAACAATAACCCTGATCGCCCCAATTGAAGTCGTTATCCATGAAGGATTCAATGCTTCGGCACCGGCTATAACAACAACCACAGTTCTATTAGAAGTTGGAACCAGACAGTTCTTTGCCGAAATAAAAAATGCAACAGCAGGAACAAATCTGACTGCTAGCTGGTATGTTGGTGGCGTTGCAGGTGGTGATTCAACCAAAGGAACTGTAGACACTACGGGTAAATACTCAGCTCCCGATGCAACATCTCAATCGGTTGTAACTTTACGCGCAGTTAGTAACGCAAATACTTCGAAGTTTGCTGATGTCCAGATCAATTTGCAGGATTTCTGGATACCACGAGCTCAAAATTTGAACTCTGTAACCAACGCAACCTATTCAATTTTCTGCTTGGAAATTGATTCGACTACCCCAGCTGCAGACCCAAGGATTTTATATTGTGGAACAAATGGCTATGGGGTGTATAGAGCAACCGTTTCTCCGGCTTCAGATTGGTCTTCAATACCATGGACAGGAGTAACTGGTTTATCAACTAACCTGGTTAGTCAAGGTGCTAAATACATTGTTAATGGTTTAACAATAAGTAAACAGAACCCTGATAGAGTTGTAGCGGCGACAAATGATGGATTGTATTTAATTACTTCTAACGGCACAGTTGTTAATGCTATAACGCCGCCATTTCCAAGGACAGCTCCACATTCAGTTGCTGCAACTATTACTACCTATTCTGGTGACTTCACCAAGGTATTCTCATCCGCCATCATTGACCCTACTGATGATACATACATGTATGCCATCGGAAAGGATCAGGGCGTGCTTCGGTTTGTTTGGGGTGGAGCAAATTATACTTATAGTGGCACTCTTTATGATGACAATCAATTTTACAGCACCGTTGAGTATTATGAAGATCCCTGGAAGGTGGATACTGACTTAAATCCGGCTCCAGCATCAGTAAGCTTTGCTTTGGGAACAGTTTCGAGACCAAAAAAGGTTTCTCCTGCTTTAGCCTCAGGAACTATGGAGTTTAACTGCGCTGCAATGACTCCTCAGAATCCCAACGTGCTTTATGTTGGCTTTACAAAATATCTTGAATCAAGAAACCCGGACGTTTTTAAAGTTGGATATCTCAAGTTATCTAATATTAGAACAGCTAACTATTTATATGTAGGGGAAAAAGACTTCCTGGTCGGTGGAACTTCATTGCCTGAATATGATGCTACAAACGGTGGTAATATTATTCCAGCTCACCTGCCAGGGCAATTTGAAACTCTTTCAAATTGGCATTTTACTGGAGGTTCAGGAATTATAAATTATGATACCTCTGGAATAATTCAATCAATAGCAATTGATCCAAACACTTCATCTACCATCTGGAGAGGTAAAAATAGTGGTATTGAGCGTTCTACAGACGATGGAAGTAATTTTACAATTGTTGGCAATTATGTAAATGTTAGAGATTTATTCATAGACCCAATTAACACAATCAATGTTTATATTGGCACCGAAGACGGCCTTTATCGAACCAAAGATGCAGGTTCTTCATGGAAACGCATAAAAACAGGTCTTGAGGGAAATTCGACTTTAAACACTTTAGGCCTTACTCCTGGTGGTCTTGGAACCCGAAGAATATTCTCAGGCTCAACAAACGGTGTTTTTATGGGAAGAACTTCACTCGATCTGGAATAGCTTGCCGATCTTTTTTTACGAGTTATTCTTCATATGAGCTATTGAAAGTAAACCCAATAAAAAGGTCTATCCAGAGAATTCTTTGTAGCGCAAAAAACTGCAGCTGAAAAAGCTGTCTGTAGGACTAAAGCGCTTGTAAAGGGTTTTACACAGAATCGTAGCGCTTTTTTAGCGCCTGCACATCTTGCCACATCAGCCAGTTAGGGCTGCCTTTAGCTCTTGATTCTGATCTAATTAGATATGAAGGGTGAAACATGGCCATGGTTGGAATTCCAAAAATAGAATCAAACCATTGCCCGTGAATTTTAGTGATTCCAGGCGTTTTGGGGCCCACCACGTAACGAATTGCTACGTTTCCAAGACAAGCTATGATCTTGGGTTGTAAAATGGCAAGCTGGCGCTGTAAATATGGTGTGCAACAAACCATTTCTGAAAAAACCGGGTCCCTGTTTCCTGGGGGACGGCATTTTAAAATATTACAGATAAAAACTTCTTCTCTTTTAAAGCCCGCCGCAGAAATTACTTTATCAAGATGCTTTCCTGCTTTTCCAACAAATGGAATGCCAGTCGCGTCTTCATCTGCACCGGGAGCTTCACCAATGAAAACCAGTTTTGTTTTTTGAGGTCCTGCGCCAGGAACTGTTTTATTCCTGGTTTTGTGAAGCTCGCATTTGGTACATTCAGCGATTTCCGCAGAAATTTTTTCAAGGGAATCGTTTTCAACAAGTACTATTTCTGGAATAACTGGTTTTGGTTTTTCTTCTGAATGTCTTTCTTTTTTTATGGAAGAAAGGAGTTCTTCATCGGTTAAGTTGCGAGGAGCTGGTTTGCTTTTTGGCTTTGGCATGCTGGGTTTAACAGCTTTTTGCTCTACGGATTTTTGTTGAGGCTTTTCAGGTTTCTGCTCTTTAGATTTAACCTTTTCAGAGGCAATCTCAGGGGAAACCGCTTCGTAGCTTTGGTCTTCATCAAAGTTATAAAGGGAGTTTTCAGTAATCTCGTTGTCATAATACCCTTCCATGCCTGGAGGAGTTAGCAGGGCTATTAGATCGACAGCTTCAATCTCTCGGCTATCCGAGTTCTTTTTTCCTTTTTTCTGGGTCAAACCAAATTCCTCGAAAAATTCTTTAAACTACTTTTTGCCGTGCTGTTCCAGTCTGTATACTTTGGTTACACCAATCAATCTTGAAATAGAGCGAATCAAGCTATCAAGCATATTTGAATCTCTAACTTCAACAGTAAAATCAAGCAAACCTGTTTTCTTCTTGGTGGTTTTCGCTGTTGCAGAATGAATGTTAACGCTTTGATTGGCTATTACACTGGTGACAGAGTTCAACATACCTTTTCTGTCAGTGGTCTCTACTCTGATTTTTGCCATGTAATCGGTTTCCGGAGTTTCAACATCTGAAAGACCAAGATCCCATCTTACATCAATAAGCCTGTCTTCGGTGTCGTTGGCTAGATTTTGAGCGTTTGGGCAGTCCTTTTTATGAACTGTTACGCCGCGACCTCTGGTAATATAACCCATGATTGGATCACCAGGAATTGGGGTGCAACAACGGGAAATTTTAATTAATGTTCCCTCAAGGCCACCACAAATGATTCGTGGCCCTTTTCCTGCATTTTTGGCTTGCTGCTTTTCCCGGCGACTTGCTCTATCTGATTTTACCTGACTCTTTACGATCATATCCGGGAATAGTTTGCCTATTACCTGCTGTGCTCTAACTTCGCCCGAGCCAATTCCAGCATAAAGTTCATCTACAGATGGAAAGCCAAGCTCTTTAACTTTTTCGCCAAATGCATTTTGCTTGAAAGTTTTTTCAACATCCTTGGTTCCGCCAAGCTTTGAAAAGGTTTCGAGGAATTCCCGTTCTCCGGTAATGATATATTCCTCACGAAATTCCTTCTTCAACCAGACTCTAATTTTCCTTCTGGCACTGGCTGAACCAACAATTTTTAGCCAGTCCCGGCTAGGCCCTTTCTGGTTTTTACTGGTAATAATTGAAACAATATCACCATTTTGTAATTGATATTCCAGCGGAACAATTCTACCGTTTACTTTTGCGCCTATGCATCTATGGCCAACATCTGTGTGAATCTGATAGCCAAAGTCAATCGGCGTGCTTCCGTTTGGTAACTCTATTACATCACCTTTTGGAGTGAAAACGTATACATGATACTGGAAAAGCTCAACCTTAACGGTTTCCATAAATTCAGAAGCATCTTTAACCTCTTGATACCAATCAATAAGGTTTCTTAGCCAGGACAGCTTTTCCTTGTAATCTGGAGTTGTCTCTTTGCCTGAAACTTCCTTGTAATCCCAGTGAGCCGCAATTCCTTCTTCCGCGATATTATGCATTTCAAAAGTTCTGATTTGAACTTCAAGGGGCTTTCCATCAAATAAAACTGTTGTGTGAAGCGACTGATACATGTTTGGTTTGGGAACCGCAATGTAATCTTTAAATCTGCCAGGAATTGGCTTCCAGTGCTTGTGGACAATTCCAAGTGCAGCGTAACAATCTTTTACCGACTGGGTAAGAATTCTTATCCCGAGAAAGTCATACAGGCCTTCTAAGGTTGTATTATATTTGAGGGTTTTGTTATAAATTGAAAAGGCTTGTTTGGGGCGGCCGGAGATATCAACCTTGATATTTGTTTCCAGAAGATATGCCTGAATTTGGTCCATGGCTTCTTTTAGCTTTTTATCGCCTTCCATGCCTTCGCTATTCAGAAAATTAGCAATTTCTTCAGCTTTTTCTGGTTGAAGGAACTTGAAAGAAGTTTCTTCCAGCTCTGTTTTTACTTTGTTTATACCTAATCTATGGGCGAGGGGAGCGTAAATCTCTATGGTTTCGCGCGCAACGTATTTTTGCTTTACCGGCGGCAAAAATTGTAGTGTTCTAATGTTGTGCAAACGATCTGCAAGCTTAATCAAAATAACCCGGACATCGTTAGTCATGGCAAACAGCATTTTTCTAAAGTTTGCTGCCTGTGCGGCGGTTGCAGAGCTGAAAAACATTTTATTCAGCTTGGTTACGCCTTCTACAAGAGTGGCCATTGTAGGGCCGAACATGGATTCAAGATCTTCCGCAGTTGCAGCAGTATCTTCTATTACATCATGAAGCAAAGCTGCGCAGATTGATGTGGAATCAAGTTTTAGCTCTTTTGCCACAATGAGGGCAACAGATTCAGGATGCAAAAAGTAGGGCTCACCTGATGCTCTGAATTGGTCCTGATGGCACTCTTCCGCGAAATTGTATGCCTTTTCTATCCGAGCAAAATCCGCGTCGGGGTTGTATGACTTAACAGCACTAATAAGATCTTCAAGAGAAATAGCTATTCACCTGCTGCTTTCGAAAAGCTTTTAACGGCTTCTTCTATATTTTTTAGTACAACGAAATGATGTGTGAACTGTGTTATTAAAAATACCCGGCGCATTTTAGAACTTAGATTAATAAGCTTTAAATCGCCGTCGTTTTGTCTTGTTTTTTTTAGACCATGCACAAGTACGCCCATTCCAGCCGAACTCATATATTTAAGATTGGCAAGATCAATTACGAGATTAAAGCTTCCCTGTTCGCAAAGTTGGTCTATTCGGTCCCGTAGCAGGTCGGAATTCTCAAAAGTAATTTCGCCCTGTACATCAATTACAACAACATCGTTCTCATGCTGACTACATTCAATGGTTAAACTCATGGAAGCTCCTGTTGGGGTTTACAGAATCAGAATATCATCAGCCTTTTACTACTGTCAAGAAAGGCTGTCCAAGGGGATATAGCCAGACTCTTTCAGGCTTAAATGATAACTTAGCGACTCAAGCTCGGTTGTGAGATCTACATTGTGTACAACAACATCTTCTGTTGATATAAGCTTGAAAGGGGCAAAGTTCAAAACAGCTTTTACACCTGAGAGCATAATGTAATCGTAAACTTCTTTAATAGCTTCAGCGGGAATCGTCAGAATCAGAATCTCGATGTCACGTTCCTTAACAATTTGGGGAATCTTTTCTACTGGAAGCACTTTTCCGCCTTGGCCAAATTCGTGGCCAATAATTTTTGGATCTTTATCAAAAAGAGCGGCAACTTTAAAATTTCGTTTTTCAAAGCCATTGTATAGTGCCAGTGCTGTGCCTAGTCGGCCACCAGCTCCAATAATTCCAGCTTTTCTGACTCTTTGAAGCCCAAGAATTTTTATTATGTGGTCTCTAAGTTTTTTTACTGAATATCCAACGCCTCTTTTGCCAAATTCGCCAAAATAGGCTAAATCTTTTCTTACCTGAGCAGGATTAAGGGCCAGACGCTTGGCAAGGTCGTGCGAAGAAATTACTTTTAATCCCTCTTCAGCCAGTGAGCTGAGACATCGCAAATATATGGATAACCTTCTTATTGTTGCCTGAGGCGGTACTAGTTTTTTACCCACATTAATGCTCCTGTGATACTTTGTGAATTTTCAGTTTTTACCATAGATGTTCCAGCTTTTCAAGCAGGAAACACGAGTTACTAAAGCTTGTCTGTTTTTAATCTGAAACCCAGAAGGAAATCTTTTACCGGCAATTTTCCTCTGCCAGGCTTTTGAAGTTCAAGTAAGCTTATGGCGCTGTTCTTACCGCAAGCTATTATAAATCCTTCTCCGGGGGAAAATTTCAGGACTGTTCCCGGGGCAGAATTAGAAGTGTTCGTTTCTGAAACCTTTGCTGAGAATACTTTTATTCGATCCTCGCAATGATTGAACCAGGCTCCCGGAAAGGGATTCATCGCTCTGATCAATCTTTCAATAGCAGGGGCTTCCAGATTCCAGTCTATTTGAGCCATTTGAGGTGAGATCTTACAGGTATAGGTTGCCTTTGAATGATCCTGAACAACAGGGGAAATTTTCTTTTCTGCAAAGTCTTTTAAAGCTTTTAACAGCAAAGCAGAACCTGAAAAACATAGTTTGTCATGTAAAGTTTCGACAGTCTCATCAGCAACAATTTCAACTTCGTTGACAGCAAGCATATCGCCTTCATCCATTTTGCTGTTCATAAGCATTACAGTATTACCTGTTTTACTTTCCCCTTCAAGGATTGCGTGATGAATAGGGGAGGGGCCTCGAAATTTTGGCAGCAATGAGGCATGAAGGTTTACTGCTGCGATAGTTGGGATGTCCAATACTTTTTGGGTAAGAATTAACCCGTAGGCTACAACTACCAGAAAGTCAGGTTTAAAGCTGGCTAATTTTTCGATTTCTTCGGGAAACTTTTTGAATGAAGATGGGGTGCAAACCTCAAGTTCTCTGGAAAGTGCGAATTCCTTAACCGGAGTCATTGCGGTTTTCTTCCCTCGGCCTTTAGGTTTATCTGGCATGCAGTATACTGCTTCAACAGAAAAGTCTGAATCTTCGCACAAAGCCTTTAATGCTGGCACGGCAAAGTCAGGACAACCCATAAAAACAACTTTATATTTAGGTAATCCGGAAGCTGAATTCATTCTACTGTGCCACTTCTTCTTCTTCGTCGTCGATTAGGGACTGGCCGGATTTGAGTATTTCTAACTCGTGTTTTATCTGTAGTTTTCTTGCTTTGGAAATTCTATCCACAAATAAAACCCCATCAAGATGGTCAAGCTCATGCTGAATGGCACGCGCCAGAAGGCCTTCAGCTTCTATCTCATAGGTGTCGCCTTCAATATCAGTATATTCAGCTACAACGGTGGTTGCTCTTTCAACTTTTTCAGTGAGCCCTGGAAGTGAAAGACAACCTTCATCACAGGTTTCTTTTCCTGATTTTTTAAGGATAGATGGATTTATAAGAACCAAAGGATCGTCGCCAATGTCTATAATTACCATTCTTATGTTTTTGCCAACCTGTGGGGCAGCAAGACCAACGCCATTTGCTGCATACATGGTTTCAAACATATCGTCGACAAGTTGTCGGAGTTCATCATTTATTTCTTCGATTGGTTGCGAATTTTCTCTTAATTCTTCTTCGCCATAATGTAGTATTCGATATTTCATAATGCCTCCTGGCATTTTGTGTATTTTCGTTTGTGAATAATATAACTTTTCTGGGTAATGTGTCAAAGAAATACTGAGTTAAAGCATGAAATAGGGATTAACATCTATGGAAATTCTCGTGTTATGAGGAACCTTAATCTCGTTCATTGCCTTATCAATAGTGATTACCAGCTCTTCAAGCGATAACATTTTTAAAACGAGTTGATATCTGTATTTCCCGTGAATTCTTTCTATGGCTGCCGGAACAGGTCCCAGCAATTGAAAACCTGGTTTTTCAGATTGCTCCAGCAATTTATCCCCTAAAAGACTGGAAATTTCGCGAGCCTTATCTTCTATTTCTGAGGTTACAATAAATGAAGCCAGTTCCGTAAATGGTGGGAAAATAGCTTCTTTTCTCATAAGGGCTTCGGTTTCAAAAAAACCGTAATAATCTTCTGTTACGGCAAACTTTATCGAATGATGGTCTGGGTAATAAGTTTGCAAAACAACCCGGCCTGGGGTGTCACCACGTCCAGCCCTGCCAGCAACCTGAGCTAGCAGGGAAAAGTTCCTTTCAGAAGCTCTGAAATCCGGGATTCTAAGTAAACTGTCAGCCGCGAGAATTCCCACAACTGTTACGTCCGGGAAATCAAGCCCTTTGGCAACCATCTGAGTTCCAATCAGAATATCAATTTTTTTCTGTCCAAACGCATCCAGAATTTCTTCCATATTGCCTTTGGGACCTACTGTGTCAGAGTCCAGGCGTTCAACCCGTGCTTCAGGAAAGTATCTTTTTGCTTCTGCTTCAACTCTCTGGGTTCCACCGCCGTAAAATTTAATTTTAGCACTTTGGCAGTTGGGGCAGGTTTGAGGAACTTGCTTTATCTCACCGCAGTAGTGGCAGCGTAGAATTTTGCTGCCCGCATGATAAACAAGTGATACGTTGCATTTTGAGCATTGAACCGCTTCTCCGCATTCCCGGCAAAAGACAAAGCTGCTGTAACCTCTGCGATTTAAAAACAGTATGACTTGCTTTTTATCTTTCAGCGCAGCTTTAATCTCTCTGCTTAAAGCCATTGAAAACATGGATCTGTTTTTCCTCGTAACCAGTTCAAAACGCATATCCACGACTTCAACCATTGGTGGGAGTTTGTCTCCTACACGTTGGTTCATTTCAACTAAAACGTAATCATCATTTTTGCATTTCTGAAATGAATCTATGGTTGGCGTTGCTGAACCCATTACTAACAAGGCATTTTCAAGCTGACATCTAATCTGAGCTACTTCCCGGGCGTGGTATCTCGGTGAGTCTGCCTGCTTAAAAGATGGTTCGCCTTCTTCGTCCAGAATTATAGTTCCCAGATTCGGCGTTGGGGCAAAAACTGCTGATCGGGCTCCAACTACTACAGGGCAGTGACCGCGCCTGATCTCTTCCCATTGATCAAATCTTTCTCCATAACTTAGCTTGGAATGGAGTATCGCAACTTTTTCGCCAAACCTGTCTTTAAATCTTTTCATCATCTGAGGCGTGAGAGATATCTCTGGAACCAATACAATAGCTGATTTTCCCTTTGCTATGGTTTCGGCAACCCATCTTAAATAGACCTCGGTTTTTCCCGAGCAGGTTACACCCCTTACTAAAACTGGTCTCTTATCAGTGGCGTCCGACTTTTCAAGAGCTTCAAGGACATTTGCCTGATCTTGTGACAAAGAAGGAGCTGGAGTGGCTTCACGTTCATAATATTGCCCCTGGGCAACTTCACGGATTATTCGTTCTTCGCGCTCAACGATAAGATTTTTTTTCTTAAGCTGGCTGACTGGTCCAGCGCTTACCCCAGCTGCCTTCTGGATAGAGGAGCTGGTCATTGGACAATTGTTTTTTAGCAACAGCTCTATGACAATTTTTTCTTTAGGGGTTAACTTATCAATTTCTATTGGTGTTTCATGGTTTATTTGAAGAACCTTGATCATCTTGGGTTTAGCGTTTTGCGAAATCTGATGACCTATTTCAACGGTTCCGTCTATAACCCAGTCATTTACCTTTCGGGAAGCACCTGGAAATTTGTCAATAAAGGTTGAATAATTAGCCCAATCTTGCTGTTTAAGCCATTCAAAAGGATCTACGTCTGCAATGCTCTGCCCTTTGGCAGTTAGTCTTATCAAGCGCTGAACCGTTTGTTTAACGCCTCCGGGAAGCATTGCATGCAAAACTTCGCCAGGCTTGCAAACGCAATCCCTTGCTACTCTAAATGCTAACTTAAGCATATTAGGGCTTAAAAGAGGAATTGGGTCAAGAATGGTTGAGACAGGACGGGTTTGAAAATCAGGCTGATTCTGATGGACTTTGGTTATGTACCCAATTATTCGTCGGTTTCTTACAAAAACCAGCGCTCTGGCACCTTCTTGTGGAATTTCATTTTCTGAATCGTAATGGTAAGTTAATGTGCCATCGCCAATTGGATCTGGAAAGGAGACCTCAATAAAATGTCTCATTACTTTTTATCCGTTATCAATAGATGATAAATGGGATAATAAAACATCAGAAAGCCTGGCAAAACAGCATTGACCATCCAGATTGGGAATAATTCTGTTGCAGCTTGGTGTGGCCAGCTCAATTCCATTTTTTAAGCGTTTGGCAAAAAACAGGTTATTGCTTGAGCCGTTCTCATTAATTTCGAATTCAGATTCTGGAAAGACGAACTTCACATTAAGTGGAGCTTTTATCTCTGTATTCAATTCCAATTCCATTTCAGTGATAAGTTCATGCTTTTTTTTGTTTTTTGAAACAGAAATTCGCGGGCCATCATAAGCTTCTATCAGCAGATCGCAGGTAGATTCTTCAGGAGACATTTTTTTTATGCCTCTCTGTTGAAGCTCTCTTGAAAGAATAGCTATCCAGCCAGGTTTCTCACAAAAGTGTTTATTCAAAGGTTCTGGGACATCATAAGAAATGTGAAAGGTTTTTGTTTTATTTAATTGTCTGTTATGCAAAAACTTTACAATTTCAGAAAACGACTGTTCAAAAAAGCTCGCAATCTTTGAGTTTGCTGCTGGCAATTCCGATAGAAAGCACGGAATTTCAGTAGCAACAGGGTCTGCTGTAAGTGAATGCTTTTCATGAAGGATAAAGAATGCACTCGAATTACTTTTGCTGAATTCAATAACCGGATTGTCAGAAGTATTTGCAAAAACACATGTGAGATCATGTTTTTGAGGAGATATAAAAACCGTACAATCAAATTGAATGTTGGTTCGCAAACTCCAGGAAGGATGATGGACTCTGGACAATACAGAACTACCGACAACTGATTTTATAGAGTTCTCGGTAACCCAGGCTTCTGCTCCATCAAGAAAAGCCGTTTTAACATCAAATCCTGATTGCGAAAAAAGCATTGCCAGCTCTAATGATAAGGCTGAAGCAATGCCTTTTCCAAAAACAATAAGAATTCTGGAAGAATTATTTTTTCTTTTCTTGGACCTCAACAACGAGGGCTCCTGAAGCTATTTCTTCCATTGCAATTTTGACCAGATTTTCGTCAAAATCTTCGATCAATCTTCTTTTTCCATCTACGAGCAATTTAACGCGGTTTGAAATTGCCATAACTGCATCATATTTGTTAGGAATTTTAGTTGTGATTTCTGTTCTTGAACGAAATTTCATGATTCCACCTCCGTGGGTTCCATATCTTTGCCTACCGACGAATCGTCATGCTCACCAGCGTCATGACTGACTTTCTTACCTAATAATCTCATTGCTGCTGTTTCTGGATTTATTGCAGAGAGGATAACGTGATTAGAATCAGTTACCACGATAGCTCTGGTTTTTCGGCCATAAGTAGCATCAATTAACTTGCCCTGTTCCTTGGCGTCTTCTTTTAGTCGCTTAATTGGAGCTGATCCGGGGCCTACTATTGCTACAATTCTCTCTGCAACAACAACATTTCCAAAACCGATATTAAGCAATCTTGCTCTCATACTACGCTCCTATTCAAGATTCTGGGCTTGTTCACGAATTTTTTCGATTTCACATTTTATGTCGAGGACATGCTGTGAAATTTCTACATCATTTATTTTGCTGCTAAGAGTGTTGGCTTCACGATTTAGTTCCTGGACCAGAAAGTCTAATCTTCTACCAATTGGTTTTGAAGATTTAAGAATGTTTTCCATCTCTTTGAGATGACTGTGAAGTCTTTCTAATTCTTCGCTAACGTCACTTTTGTCTGCCCAGATCGCAATTTCTGTGCTCATGCGCGACTCATCATAACCGGCTTTTTCGGTAAGCTCAGTTATTCTTTCAGTGAAACGCTTGATGTAGTCTTGTTTAAAATCAGGAAGCTTTTCTTCAATCTTTTTGATTGCTTCAGTAAGATTTGCTTTCCTCTGAAGAAGATCAGCTGCTGTATTAGCACCTTCTCTTTGTCTGGCTTCAATAAAAACTTTTATAGCTTCTTCAAGAACTGGTGAAATTCTGTTCCAGATCTTTTCAGTGTCAGATGGTTTGTTATCAACCTTCATGACTCCAGGAAGAGAAAGAAGTCCGTCAAGCTGGAGAGGTAACTCAAGGCCTGTTTCCTGGTTTAATTCCTGATTGAGTGATACAAGCTTTTTTAAAAGTGGCTTGTTAATAATAACATCTTGATTCGGGCTATAATCCACGTATTCAAGGTGTAAATAAAGTTTTCCCCTAGTGACCATCTGACTAATGCTTTTGCGAATTTGTCCATCGGCCCAATTAAAACCATAAGGAAGATGGAGGTCTATCTGAAGGAAACGGTTGTTGACAGACTTAAGCTCAACGCTAACGCGCCCAGCCTCATCTGAAAAAGTTGATCGCCCAAAACCTGTTAAGCTTGAAATCATAGGCGGTAATTATATCGTACATTTTCCAAGCTTTCAAGGGAATAAAATTTCTTTCAAAATATGCTCTGAATGTAACTTATAATCTGGAAAAAAAAAGTGGATTTTTTCTAACTTATAAATATTCAATCTGTATGCTCAAAATTTTTGATACCCATTGCCATTTAGATTCTCCTGTTTTTTCCAATGATTGCTCCGAAGTGCTTGAAAGATCATATAAAGTGGGCGTGCGCGGATTAATTGTTCCAGGAGTAACAGGTGCTTCTCGTCTGGAGTTAAATTTCAACCATGGAATTAAGATTTTTAAAGCCTGGGGAAAGCATCCAATATTTGAAGACAATTACCTGTACAATGAAAATGCCTTTTTTGACAAAGATGCTGTTTGTGATGCTCCATTTGTGGCGATTGGGGAATGTGGATTGGATAGGCGATACAAATTTAGCCTTGAATCTCAATTGGCGCTTTTCAAGAAGCAGCTTGAGATTGCAACAGAATTGAAAATTCCGGTTATAGTTCATCTGGTAGGCTATTGGGATGAAGCAATAAAGCTTGCAAAGCAGTATTGTTCAAAATCCAGTCCCTGGATTTTACATTCTTTTTCAGGCTCTGCAGAGCTGGCCGAGCGTTTTCTGAGCATGGGCTGTTTTTTATCATTTTCTGGAAATATTTGCCGGGAAAAAAATCATAAAACCTTAAAGGTTGCAGAATCTGTACCCTTAGATCGGATTCTAATTGAAACGGATAGTCCGGATATGGCCGTGGAAATTTTTCCTTCTAAAAGAAATGAACCGGCTAATTTGAGGATTATTTTTGAGAAAGTAGCAAATATAAAGGGAATTTCCGCAGAAAAAATGTCTGAAATTTTGCTCCATAATACTTATAATGCTTTTAACCTCTCAATCGAAATTTAACTATTCACAGCAGGAGAATTATTTTGGATAACCGTTTTCATAGAACAGGGCTACTTATAGGTGAAAAAGCAGTAGAAAAACTTAAAAATTCTCATGTGGCTGTATTTGGAATGGGCGGAGTTGGTTCTTATGCCGTTGAAGGATTGGCAAGAGCCGGAGTAGGCCATCTAACCATTATGGATTTTGATTCTGTTGGTATTTCAAATATTAATCGTCAGAATATTGCTTTATCCGAAACAGTGGGCATGCCTAAGGTTGACGTGATGGAAAAGCGCATTTTAAGCATTAATCCAGAATGTAAAGTCACAAAAATTCATGATTTCTTTTGTGAAGATAACAGTGACCAGATATTGAACCAGAAATTTGATGCAGTTGTAGATGCAATTGATTCATTTAATCCCAAAATTAGATTAATAGTTGAGACTCTTAAACGAGAAATTCCTCTATTTGCAGCAATGGGGGCAGCAGGAAAAATTGATCCGTCCATGATTCGAATGGGGGACATTTCTAAGAGTAATATCTGTCCACTTGCCAGAAGAGTAAGAAAAAGCTTACGTAGTTTTGGTATAACCAGTGGATTTAATGTCGTTTACTCAATTGAACCACCAATACTCCCATTCTCACCTTATGAAATCGAAGAAGAGAAAAGAGAAGTTTCTCTCGACCGAGGAAGACTAAGAATGGTACAGGGATCAATCAGTTATTTAACTGCTATTTTTGGATTAAGCCTCTCTGGGCTGGTTATACAACACTTAACGGGCTTCTCCACAGCAAGAGAAAGCCCCCAGGCGGATATTCCGAGATAGATTAAAATTATTTAAAAATTTCAAAAAGCTGAGAAATCGAAATGTTTCCTGGTCTGGCTTTAGAGTCAATTCCAGCTTTTTCAAACTTTTCATCCCAATCAATCTGGTTGAATCTTTTCTTGAGAAGAGGAAGGGCCATTTTGCGCTTCTGCTGAAAAATAACTGAAGCAAACTTCAGGGTTTTTTCCCGCTCCGCGATTTCTTCCTCAGTTAAATTATAGGGTTCTACCACCAATATTGTGCTGTTGATTTTTGGCTTTGGAGTGAAAGATTCTGGCCCGTAAGTGTTTCCAGTATAGGCTTTTGCATAGAACTGAATCTGTAGCGAAAGAAAACCGTAATCACTTGAATTTACAGGGGCTGCAGCTTTTTTGGAAACCTCTTCCTGCAACAGAAAAACCATGCGAAGGGGCTTAGGGCTTTTTGCGAGAAAACTTCTTATAATTGGAGTCCCGCAGTAGTAGGGGAGATTACCTGTTACCAGCAACTTATCGGTTATTGGGGGAAATTGTTCGGGGCGGATTTCAAGAAAATCTCCCCAGATAAAGTTTACTGACGGAAACTTTGCCAAAAGGCTTTCCTGAAGGCGCTCATCTATTTCAAAAGCGGTGAGTTGGGCGCCGGTTTGCAGAAGTTTCTCGGTTAACGCGCCCTTTCCTGGGCCAATTTCCCATATTTCATTATCTTCCTGTGCGCCAAGAAGCTCCAATACTTCTTCCGGGATTCGCTCATCTTTGCAGAAGTTTTGTCCCAGTGATTTTTTCGCTCTCAATCCATCAGAGTTTCTGAAGTTGCATTTATTATTCATTAAAATTTATTCCCAGAAGTCGTCATCGTCTTCTTCAATTTTTTTTGAAATGTCCTTTAGAATTTCAAAATATTCACTTCTTATACTTTTTTTCAAAGAAGTTCCTTTGATTTCCTGAAGAACTTTAACGGTTATTTCTCGTTTGGCTAATACTATTTCAATAATATCGCCTACGGAAACCTCTTTGGTGGCTTTGGCTGGTTGCTGGTTTACTTTTACCAGTTCTCTTTTGCAGGCTTCGTTGGCCAGAGCTCTTCTTTTTATAAGGCCTGTAACTTGTAGGTATTTATCTAGTCGCATTTTCCTTACCTCTTTAATAAGTGATAGTTTCGCAGGCTGGTAACAAAAAGTCAAACCAATAAAAAAAGGCTGCCAGGCGTTATGCATGGCAGCCTTCTTATTTGATCTTAAAGTTCTGCTAGAACCTGTGGGTGTCTGATAACGTGAGCCTGATTTCTCAAGCCTTTTAAGAAAGCTGTAAAGGTCTTTTCAGAATACTCTTGCTTAATCTGACGTTTCAGAGAATTTCTAACTTCTGGTGTTAAAGTTGCTTTAACGCCAGGAGTTTCATCAGCATCCAACAGGGCAATTACATAACCATAAGCAGTTTTGATTGGCTTTGTATACTGGCCCTTTTTCAGGTTCCAAACAGCCTTGTCAAGCTCTGGAGATAACTGGCCACGCTTGATAGCTGGAATTTTTCCACCCTGAGAAGCTGAACCGTCAATCGAATAGGTTTTTGCTAGAAGATAGAAAATTTCCCCCTGCTGAAGTCTTTTATAAAGCTCAGATGCTGTTTTTTCATCTGAAACAACAATCTGTCTAAGCTGTCTTGTGGCAGGTTTATCAAGTTTATCTTTATTGGCTTCAAAAGCTTTCTGAATATCTTCTTCGGTAGGTTCTAAAGTAACCATTTTAAACAGGTCGCTTTTGATTTCTTCAAATGGTTGATATTTATCGCCTTGATAATCAAGAAGTTCAACGAAATGGTAACCTAACTCAGATTTGATTGGACCAACAACTTTGTTTTTCCAGTTTCCATCTTTTTGGAGCATCATGATTGCCGAATGAATTTCTGGAAGATAAGTTCTGCCATCCATTGAGAATTTACCAAGGCCTTCTGAAAGTGCATAACTTGAGAAGCCAGGGCTTTTTGAGAATGGAAGAGGACCAATTTTAGTTTTGAGTTCTTTGTCGTCTTTTTTATAAGCCTTAACCAATTTATCAAAACTTGCACCTTTATTGTTTGCAATAAGGTCGTTAGCAGCTTTTTCTGCCATTTGTTTTTGTTTATCTTCTTCAATAATTTTTCTGATTTTTGTTTTCAAACTTTCTGTTAAAGCAAGCTGAACTGGCTCAAGCTTTTCTATCATTTTGAAAAGATGGAAACCGTTTTCTGTTTCAATAACATCAGAAATTTCATTAACATCAAGAGCAAAAACGGCTTTTTCGATTTTTGGATCGATAAAGTAACCGTTGCCACCAATTTCATCAAACAGGATTTTACGTTGTTCTACAGAGTAATCATCAGTGATTTCGCCTTTAAAGAAAACTGGAAGCTTGCCATCATTCTTTCTTGAAGCGCCCATTGAAATCATTTTTACAGACTTAGCAAAGTCTTCGTTCTGATGAATAGCTTTTTGCTTAGCAGTTTCAAGAGAAGCTGAAGCTTTTAAAGAGGCTTGTTCGGCACGAATTTCTGCTGAAATTTCAGCTCTAACTTCGTCCAGAGACTTGGTTTTTTCTGCAGTTTTGCCTTCAACTTTGATGATATGATAACCAAATTGAGTTCTAACTGGTTCAGTTATATCACCAATCTTTGTAGCAAATGCAGCTTCTTCAAAAGGTTTTACCATTGCTCCGCGGCCAAATTCGCCAAGGTCTCCGCCTTTTTTGGCAGATCCGGGATCTTGTGAAAATTCTTTCGCAAGTGTTGCAAAATCTTCGTTATTGTTTTTGATTCTGGCAAGTAGTTCTTCAGCTTCTTTTTTAGCTGCTGCATACGCTGCTTCAGTATCAAATGAACTGCTAACATCAAAGTTATTTACAACTCCGCCATCTTTAACCTGAAGCTTTGCAACTTTCAGATCCTTGTTTACGAGGATTGCGATTGTTCCGGAAACTGCTGGTTTTGGAGAACCAGAAATTGGAAGTTCAAGCGCTCCTTCAGTAAGAGCAAGACTGTCTGAAGTTGGATAAAAGCTTTGCCCATCATCAGTTTCAATGCAGAAATTGTCTAGTTTAATGTGACTTGAGCTTGATAATCCTGAAATTCCAGCGTCAAAAGTATAAAGAACCATATTTTCATGATCTTTTTTCGCAAAATTTCTCAGATTAATTTTGAAGCTTGGAAAATCATAATCAAAATTATTTTTAGGCTTAATAAGTATGTGACGGGCACTTACTTTTTCTGGAGTTTTATACTTGCTTGCGTTTTCTGTATAGACTTTTCTGATTCTGTTTTCATCTTCAGGAATTGTTGCAATAAAGTCTTCAGATTTAGGATTAATGTAAATGTGTGATACAGAAACTCTTTTTGAACTTACAAAGTCATTTCTGTGAGAATCAAAATAAGATTTTACCTGATCATCAGTTACATCTACTTTTCCAACGAAATCAGATGGTTCAATTACAAGATGATTGAAAGTTACTTCGTCATCTTCTCTGAATCTTATTTTATTATCTTCATAATATTTTCTTAAAACAGCGTCAGTTGCACTTGCAACTGGAACTGGTTTCAATAGATTCTGAGCTACGCTTTGAACTGTGAATTCTTTTAACTTTTCAATTCCGAATTCCTTTTCTGAAAGACCTTGTTTTCTAAGGTTTCTTGCGAATTCTACCGGTGAAATCTGTTGTTTAGCTTTTTGAACTATTGCATCAGGAGTGACGGGGGGCTTGATGTTGTTAGCTTGAGCATATAGCTGAATCAATGATTGAGTAATCAAACCATCTACAGCTCTTTCTTTTATCATGTCGCCATAAAACTTCTTGATGCCTTCTGGCATGTTGGCTAATTGAATATACTCTGGACTATCTTTGATAGATCTCCAAACCGTCTTCAAGTCAATAATAGTCGTCAGAGATGCATTTGCTGTAGGATAAGAAAGATGCACAACTGGTAAGTTGATCTTATCCTGAAGATTGGCTGGGATTGCATTTTTTGCAGCCGCAGCGTCCCTTTCAGCTTTTGCGTTAGCCTTGTCCCTCTCTTCTTGTGCGCGAATTGCGCGGGAAGTTCCGTAACCAATTACGAAAATGGAGGAAACAAAAAGAATTACTGTTGCCCAGATGATTTCCTTAATATGTAATCTGAGCCATTTCATGGACATGAACGTTGCCTTGGCCATTATGCCGTCACCTCTTCTATTTTTTCTTTGGATTCAAAGCTACCTGAGCTTTGATTAATGTAAACACATAGCTACAATGCTCAAGAATTGTGGATTATATCACCGCATAATCACGTATGTCAAAATGCATTTAACATTTTTTTATGTACCGTTTGAGACTTGACACATGTTAAAAACATTTGATACTATTCTAGGAGTCCAATAAGTTAATAAGATTTTATCAGGAGGATGTAGTATGAAATTCTTTATTAGTTTTCTTATCGTATTTTTAGCAATTGGTTTTGCAGTTGCTCCAGCAGTAGCATGTGATCATGATTGTGGTAACTGTTCACACAGTGACGATTGCAATGGTGGCGATGATAGCGAACGCGGCGGAGATTGTGGCGATTGCGGAGATCACGGCGATCATGGTGACGACGACGATAATGGTGGTTGCAGCGGCGATAGCTGTAATATCTAATTAAATATTAGTAAATAAACAAAAACCCCCGGCTTTTGCCGGGGGTTTTTGCTAGAGAGTGGTTTTCATGTTTCGATCTTTTTTTTCGCTGTCCAGTCTAACTGTTGCTTCGAGGCTATCTGGTTTTATTAAGGTTGCCGCATTTGCAGCCTTCTTTGGCAGGTCGTCTGAGTCAGATCTTTTCCTCGCAGCAATGTTGCTTCCTGATTTGATGTATAAATTCATTAGTGAGGGATTATTGTCCAGTGCGGCAGTCCCAATGTTTGTTGAAAAAAAGGACGATTTAGACGACTCAAACAAAGCTTTCTGGAATATATTTTCTTTAATTACAATTTTTGCAGTCTTTCTTGCTGTTGTTTTAACTGTATTCTCTCAAAATATTTGTAAGTTTATTGCTCCTGGGTTTTCAAATGAGATGATTCAAGAAATGTCCATTTTGTGGAGCATTATGTCTGTTTACTTGATTTTTGGTTTACAGTCAGGCTTTATGACTGCTTTTTTAAATTCCATGGAAATTTTCGCTCTTCCAGCTGTTGGGCCATTATTGATTAATTTTGTTGTTATCGGGACAATTCTATTTGCCCGTGGTGGAAATGTTCGGCATATTTCATATGCTTTAGTTTTTGGAAGCCTTATCCAGATGATTTGGCTAATGTATCTCAGTCTGAAAAATGGAATTTCTTTTAAATATTTAAGAGAGTTGTTGGCTCCATTTTCTAAATGCTCAAAAGAATTTTTGAAAGAAGTTATACCTGTAGCTGGATGGATATTTTTATTACCCTTTATACCTGTGTATGAGAGGTATCTCTTATCTATGCAGGCTGTTGGATCCGTTTCAACTATTGATTATGTTATAAAAATATTCAATTTGCCTCTTGGGATTATTTCTATCAGTGCTGCAAGGGTAATTTTTCCATATATGAGCAGGTTAAAAGGGGACGCAAAAGTTTCTTTCCTTTATCGCTCATTAATAACTGTTACGGTTGTTTTAGTCCCAATTATTTTCGCTATGGTCATAGGCGCAGAGAAAATAGTGGAAATTGTTCTAAAAAGAGGGAAGTTTAATCTGGAAGATACAATTGTTGCTGGAAAGCTACTTGGAAGTTATATTCCTGCTTTGCTGCCGCTCACATTAAGTCTTATTTTGAATCGATACTGTTTTTCTGAAAAGGATTTTAAGACTCCTTTTTTTGCTGGAATCATTGCAATAATATCTCAGTTTTTTGCTGGTAGTCGATTTGTTGAAGAGTTTGGGCCGACAGGAATTGGCTACGCCGCTATAGTTGCCTATTCTTCGCAAATGGTGGCAATTTTATTAATAAGAGCAATAAAAAAAGTCCCTGCTAAATTAAAAGCAGGGACTTTGTAAGGCTTTAAGAATTAATGCAAAAACTCTTTGCTGCTAAGTATTTTCTGGCGAGTTTCAAAATCTTTATAATCACTTTCTGGCAAGAAAACTGTCGCATCAAAATTCTCGATCATATTAAAAACATAGGTTTTGTTTGCATTGTTTGAAGCTTCTTCCCAATTTTTTGCAAATTGAGAGAAGATAACAAAGTCCTTGGGCACAGAAATTTCAATTTTTACATCTTTAAAAGAAACTGGAAAAATACCCCATTTCGAAACAAGTGGACCTACCATAAATCTTTTCCCAAATTTTTCATTATCGAAAAAGCGTGTAAATTCATCAAAGGCAAAGCGTTTTTTTGATTTTCCGGCTTTGGCAAGACCTTCTTCTCTTTCTCTAAGAGCTTTTCTTACTGAATCTACGCTATAGTTTATGCTTTGTTTTGCGGAAATCTCAAACTTAATTTCGGCATTGCTTTCGAGTTGAAAAGAGTAACGTGGGTTTTTTCTGTCAAAAGAGATTTTTTTCCCATTTATTTTTATGTTCACAGCATTGGCAGAAGTAGGGTAGAGGACGCGAAACTTTACGGAACTTTTAACTAACCCTTCGCTAACATTTTTCAGCGTTACTTTTAAGTTTGAAGATAGATCTGAATTCACAATTTTTGCGCTTGCTTTACAATCCGTTACTTCAAATGTATCTGAATAACCTTTTTCAATAACTATTTCTGGCATTCTGGGGAGAAGGTTTTTTGAAGTTGCCATGACGCTATTGCAAAGCACAGTTGTAAGCATCAGAACGATTAATGCTGAAACTGTAATGCTAAGATTTCTTATTTTTTTGTTTAACATAAACCAACCTCCATTTGTTGGGGTCTACAAAGTATAGTTACTTGCCTCCAACTTGTCAAAGCTATGGAAGTTTTTTAGTTATTGGGGTATCATTTTTCTTATATAAATAAGGAAAGGACCTCCCCTTGAAAAACACAGTATTTGCAGATTTGCATGTTCATAGCACTGCTTCTGATGGAGTTCTTACACCATTTCAGCTCGTAAGCCATGCAACAGAAATTGGTCTGAAGGTTATGGCCATTACAGATCACGATACCCTGGATGGAATTGAGGATGCTCGACTTGCCGCTAAGGACAAGGATATTGAGATTATTTCAGGTATAGAGTTGTCTTGTGGCTGGGAAGGAAGAGACTCTTCTATTCATGTGCTAGGGCTATTTCTGGTTGATGATGCCGGGCCACTGAAAAAGTTACTTGAAGAGCAACAGATTTCAAGATACAAGAGAGCTTTTCGGATCTTGGATTTGCTTGAAGAAACCGGGATAGACACTCAGGAGTTAAAAGATAATTTCTTAACTACTCCGGAACGAATCCTTGGAAGACCTCATATCGCAAGATTTTTGCAGGAAAAAGGTCATATCAATTTTTTCCAGGAAGCTTTTGATAAGTATCTTGCCTATGGTAAGCCCGCTTATGTTCCTAAAGATCATCTTGATCCCATGGTTGGTATTAATGCCATTCATGAAGCTGGTGGAATTGCAGTGCTTGCTCATCCAGGGCTTGTTCCCGATTGGGCTACAGTTTGGTCCAGGATTTCTGGTATGCCATGGGATGGTTTTGAAATTTATTATTCAGAACATAGTTCTAAACAAATCAGATTCTTTGAAGAAATCGCAAAAGATAAAAAATGGCTTTCCACAGGTGGAAGCGATTATCACGGGGAATATGGAAAACATGCTGACCGTCTTGGAAAATACGGTTTAAATGAAGAACAATATAAGTTATTGACCTCAGGAGTTGAGGCCAGGAGGGCTGCTGGAATTGGAAAAGAAATTTGATAAAAAACGGGTAAATCCCAAATCTTCACCTAAAACTGCTCCAAAAGGAGCGCCTGGAAAAGGGCCCAGATCAAAAGCTTCGTTTAAGGATTCTCCAAGGTCTCCATATAGCGCGCCTAAAAAGATTGTATCTAGCTCAAAACCTGTTAAGAGTTTAAATGAAGAAGCCGAAGAAAAAAGACCTCTCGGTCCGGCTAGACTATGTTTTATCGCTGATTTTAAAGCTCCACAGGCGTATGGAAGAATATTTTCTGAACTTATGAGCGCATCAAGAAATTGTGAGGTTCCATTTTCCTGCTCAATGAACCCTGGATATCTTCATCAAAAAGATTTTCCGCTTACCAGTATTGTGAGCAAGGTCGTTAGAAGGCCTGATACAGGAAGAATAAGAATTCACGGAATGTCTGCTTTTGCCTTGCCTGACTCAATTGAAAAGGGCTATTATTGGGCTTTTACAGGTTTTGATGCAATTAATAGTAAGCGCGAGCCTTTAAAGAAATTGAAGCAGGTGGATAAGGTTTTTGTGCCTTCTACTCTTCACATGGAAGCATGTGTAAAAGCTGGAGTTGACTCAGAGAAAGTTCAAGTCTTTGTTCCACCTGTAAATACAAGATCTTTTCATCCCAGGCTGCAATGCCCCGAAAAGTTTAAAAAAGGTAAAAATTACCGATTTATAGTTGTTGGTGGTCCGCTCAGAAAAAAAGGAATAGACCTGATTCTTAAGGCTTTTATTGAAGAGTTTAAAGCTGAGGAAAAGGTTGAGCTTGTTCTGAAATTGACCCACATGCCAAAAGTTAAGAAATCATTTAAATATGAGATTGCTGATTTGAAGAAAAGGGTGGGGGCTCTCAACGAAATGTTCCCAAAAGTCATGATAATTGACGAAACAATTGATGAGCGTGAGCTTGCAGGGTTGATGGCTTCTGGAAATGCCTATGTTACAGCCAATCGTGCATATAATTGGGCGCTTTCAGTTAGAGAAGCCATGGCTTGCGCTTTACCAATTGTAGGACCGGATGTCTTAAAAGATTTACTTGGTATTACTGATGAACAGGGATATTTCTTTTCAACCAAAAAAGCTAAAGTTGGCGAGAGCGAAATTTATCCAGGTTCTAAACCAGGTGATGTCCATGAGCCAAATATGGAAGAGTTTAAGCTTGCAATGCGAACTGCTTTTACCAATAGAAATCAGGCAAGAAAAAAAGGTCTAGTGGGACAGAGAGCGCTTAAAGCACAGCCAGGTTGGAAAGAAGCTTCTAGAGCTCTTTATAAATTGGCTGACGACTGACTTTTTTGAGCTATTGGAAAGTTAAGTCTAAAGGAAGTTCCTACATTTTCTTTAGACTTAACTGTTATAGTTCCTTTTAATAATTGCACAAGTCTGTAAGAAACTGCCAGACCTAACCCGGTTCCTTTCCAATCTCTTTTGGTGGTAAAGAACGGATCAAAAATTTGTTCTAATTGTGATTCGGGGATACCACAACCTGAATCTTTGATTTCTATAAAGACCGTGTCTCTCTCAATATCTTTTACCAGGCGAACTTTTATATAGCCTTCGCCCAGGATAGCCTGAGAAGAATTGAGTAAAAGATTTACCATTACCTGCTGGAACTGGTTTTTACTCCCGGTAAGGGTCAAATCTTCGTTTGAATGCTCAAAATCAATCTTGATTTGATCATTTTCTTTCTGGTAGCTGACCAGCTTGAGGGTTTCTTCTATCGCTGGTACTAAACTAAATGAACCGGATTCAGCACGTTCCTGTCTTGAAAAAACTCGCAAGTCCTCAATAATTCTTGATATTCGCCCTATGTTAGTCAATACGAGGTCTAGAAGGTCTTCCCGTTTGTCTATGCTAATGCTGGACTTTTTAAGAATCTGTATGGCATTAGAAATCCCGGTTAGAGGATTATTTATCTCATGAGCGATACCAGCAGTTAAGATTCCTAACGAATTGATCTTTTCAGCTCTGGTAAGAACCTTTTCCATATTATATTTTTCGGTCACGTCTCTGATAACAATTTGAACCATCGGAACTTTTGTGCCCTGAGATTCGGCAGGAATACCTCTGATTTCCAGAAATACGCTTTGCTCATTGCCTAGAAAAAAAGACAGATTCCTTGTTACTAAAAGATTACTTCCCTTGACCTTATCTATGAGTAGTTCTATTTCTTCAAATAATGGGGACAAAAGTAAAAGCTCTTTTATGCTTTGCCCATTAGTTATAGGAAGATTCTTAAATGGAAGAATTGATTTCAATCGCCTATTGAAAAATACCAGCTCTGATTCTGGCGAAAAGAGAAGGATTCCATCTGGAGAATGCTCAATAAGCTGTCTATATCTTTTTTCTGACAGCTCCAGGTCTTTTTTCAAAGAGTCGATTCTTAGATGCGCTTCAATTCTTGCCAGAAGTTCGCTGCTGGAAAAGGGTTTTACCAGAAAATCATCTGCACCAGCATTGAAGCCTTCTAGCTTTTCTTCCAGAGAGCCTTTGGCTGTAATAAAGATAACTCTTATTGAGCTGGTTTCCTTGTTTGCTCTGATCCTTCTGCAAACCTCAAACCCATCAAGCCTTGGCATCATAACGTCAAGTAAAACGAGGGCTGGCTTTTCCTCTTTTATTTTTTCAAGCGCTTCAATACCGTCATAAGCTTGGCGCGCCTCATAGCCAGAAATAGCCAAGGTTTCAAATAGGTAGTCGCTAATATCTGGCTCATCCTCGATTATAAGTATTTTTTTTAAATACTCAGAGGAATTTGTGGAGGGTTGCATTTTTGGTTATTAGCCCCTTACGAAGAGTCCAAGAGTTTCCATGTGGAAGGTTCCAGGGAAAAGATCGAAAGAATGCACTCTTTCAAGTTTATAACCCATGGCTTTAATATGTTTGGCATCGCGTCTGAAAGTCATCGGGTTGCAGGAAAGATAAGTTATTACTTTCGGTTTTATGCCGGACATACCACGTAAAACTCTCTGAGAAAGCCCTGTGCGAGGTGGATTAAGATGAACAGCAGCAATAACACCCTTTGTCATTTGGGTATTAAAAATCCCTTCTGCTTTTCTGCAAAGGAACTTTGCTCTTGAAGAACTTCTGGTTCTTTGGAAATTCACAGCATCATTATAAGACGACTGATTACATTCTACGCCGTAGGTTTCTTCGAAAAGGTTTTCAAGAAGAAATGTCTGAATGCCGCATCCACAATACAAATCCAAGAATTTTCCTTTGTGCTGAAAGCTTGTATAAATAGAAATTAATGTATACAGAATGGCTTCAGCGCCCTCCAGATTGTTTTGGAAAAACGATTTTGCAGAAATATTCCAGTTCTTCTTCATAAAATTGAAAAGCCCGTTATTTCTCATTTGAGTGATTAGACTGTTGCCTTCAAAAACAACTTCAAGGCGGCTGAGAGACTCGGTTTTTTCAAAGTAATCCTGCAAAGATTCAAGCTCTTCAGGGGCAGCTTCTTCTTTTAAGTTAACAAGTATTTGCTGAATTGGGGCCAGAGTTCTCACCTGGATGTTTTCAATCTTGGCGGCCAATTTGGAGTTTTTCTTCAGATTCAGAAGTTTTTCCAGATCTCCGAAAATTACCATGTTTTCTTCGCATTGAACTATACAGCCTTTAAGGGAAACAACCTCGTGGCTTCTATACTTATAGTTGCCTAGAGTTACCTTGCCATTTTCGTCAATTGCGACTTTCAAATCCATTTTGTTTCTGTAACCTCTTATAGCAAGAGGCTCCATTGGATAAAGGTGTTTTGGATGAAGTGGATTTAATATAAAGCCAACAATGGTTTCTTTTTCCCTTCTTTGCGTTTCAGGGGTTAAATGAAGCCAGTGACAACCACCGCATTCAGGAAAATTTGGACATGGAGATTCTCTACGCTCTGGAGATGGCTCAAGAATTTCTTTGATTTCACCACGAAGGTAATCATTTTTTTCCTCAGTAATTTCTATGTTGGCAACATCGCCAGGAGCTCCGTAAGGAATAAAAACTACTTTGCCATCTATGTGCGCGAGGGAATCAATTCCATAGGTCATTTTTTCAATATTAACTTTATGCATAAAATAAATTTTCCTGATTAGGGTTTAAAACTAAAATTTAAAGACGGTAAAAAAAAGAAGACATTTCTGGCACAATTTCCAGAAACCAGGCTCAAAATACCTTATTAATGCGTTGTTTGTCAATTATTTCAGTAAGAATTAGTTCTTTTATTACCTGAGTAAGTGTGGTATAATTCTTCCACTGTAAGTCTAGGTGTGTACCGAACTCGGGCATTGCTTGGATTTATCAATATATTAAAGGAGATTTTTTTATGTCAATCACAAAAGATGTGAAAACCCAGGTAATCGAAGAATACAAAACTTCAGAAAAAGACACTGGTTCACCAGAAGTTCAGGTAGCTATCCTCACTAAGAGAATCAACACTCTTGCTTCTCATTTTGAAGTTAATCCTAAAGATCATCATTCAAGACGCGGACTGCTCAAAATGATCGGTGCTAGAAAAAGACATCTCGCATATTTGAAAAGAAAAGATGTTGCCAGATATCAGCAGTTGATCAAGAGCCTCGGATTGCGCCGCTAATTTAAGGATAAATAATGCAGAAACCAATAGAAATTGTAGCCTGTGATCTAGGTAACCAAAAGATCGCTTTTGAAACTGGCTTGCTTGCTGGACAGGCAGCTGGTTCTGTTATCGCTAGATGCGGTGACTCTGTGGTACTTGCCGCTGTCGTTTGTAGTAAAGAAGCTAAAGATGGTTGCGACTTTCTCCCTCTGACTGTTGATTATTCAGAAAGAGCATACGCAGCTGGAAAAATCCCTGGTGGATTCTTTAAGCGCGAAGGAAGACCATCTACTGGTGAAATTCTTACCTGTAGATTGATTGACCGTCCACTTAGACCAATGTTCCCTGAGCATTACCACAATGATGTTCAGGTTGCTACTTATGTCATTTCCTATGACAAAGTAAATCAGGTTGACTTGCTTGCCATGAACGCTTCAAGTTGTGCTCTGATGATTTCCGAAATCCCTCTTACTGAGGCAATCGGATCTGTAAGAATTGGAAAAATTGATGGGCAGTTGATTTTGAATCCTTCTTCTACTCAGCTGGAAGAATCAACCATTGATATGGTTGTTGCCGGAACAAAAATTGCTATAACCATGGTTGAATCAGGATCTAAAGAAGTTTCTGAAGAAGAACTCCTTGAAGCTCTTGCATTTGCCCATGAAAATATCAAAAAGATTTGTGCCGCACAGGAAGAACTTGCTGCAAAAATCGGGAAACCAAAAACTGAAGTTCCTGATCCAGAACCAGAACCAGAAGTTGAAGAAGTTGTTAAAAGCGGACTTGGTGCAGACATTAAGGATGCTTTAAACACTCCTGATAAAGCAGAGCGTGTTGAAAAGTTCAGAATGATTTCTGCCAAGCTTCCAGTAATTCTAGTCGAAAAACTCGGCGAAGAAGTTGGAGCTGCAAAATTAAATACTGGAAAAAGAATTCTTGAAGAAACTATCTACACTGAAATGAGAAGAATGATTCTCGAAGAAGGTCGTAGAATAGATAACAGAAAGCTTAATGAAATTAGACCTATTTCATGTGCTGCTGGTATTCTTCCTAGAACTCATGGTTCAGCTCTTTTCACCAGAGGACAGACCCAGTCACTGGGCGTTGTTACTCTTGGCGCAACTAGCGACTCTCTGATTATTGATGGACTTGATCCAGAAACCAGAAAGAAATTCTATCTCCATTACAATTTCCCTCCATTCTCGGTTGGCGAAGCCAGACCAATGAGAAGCCCTGGAAGAAGAGAAATTGGACATGGCGCTTTGGCAGAAAGAGCTCTTGCTCAAGTTATGCCAGAAGCATCAGAATTTCCTTACACAGTTAGAATCGTAAGTGAAATCCTTTCTAGCAACGGTAGCTCATCAATGGCTTCTGTTTGTTCTGGAAGCTTGTCTCTTATGGACGCTGGTGTTCCAATAAAAGCTCCTGTTGCAGGTATCGCAATGGGTCTGATCAAAGAAAATGATAACTTCAAAATCCTAAGTGATATTCTTGGTGATGAAGATCATTTCGGAGATATGGACTTCAAGGTTGCTGGTACTGAAAAAGGCGTAAGCGCACTTCAGATGGATATCAAAATCAACGGCGTTACTCTTGAAATTATGAGAACTGCTCTTGCTCAGGCAAAAGAAGGCAGACTTCACATTCTTGGCGAAATGAATAAAGCTATTCAGACTCCAAGAGAAGATCTCTCACAATTTGCACCAAGAATCGTTACAATTGAAATTGATCCAGAAAAAATGCGAAACGTTATTGGACCTGGTGGAAAAACTATCCGCAAAATCACTGAAGAAACCAAGGTTTCAATTGAAACAGGCGATGATGGAAAGATTTTGATTATGAGCCCGGATGGAGCTGCAAATCAAAAAGCTATCGAAATGATTCGCTTGATTACTGAAGATGCAGAAGTTGGAAAAATTTATACAGGAAAAGTAAAACGAATTATGAAGTTCGGCGCTTTTGTTGAAATTCTTCCTGGCATCGAAGGTATGGTTCACATCAGTCAGCTTGAAGATCGTCGTGTTAACGAAGTTGAAGATGTTGTAAACATCGGAGATGAAGTTAGAGTTAAAGTTATTGAAATAGATGGCCAGGGAAGAGTAAATCTTTCCAGAAAAGCTGCTATGGAAAGTGACAAAGCCGACGCTCCAGCAGAATAGTTAATTAAAGAAAAACCCTCGAAGCGAAATTTCGCTTCGAGGGTTTTTTGTTTTTAATTAAGTTTGAAAGAGTTACGAATTATAGCTTTTGGTTAAAAACTATTTTGAAACTTTTCTGGCAACTTCAAGATCAAGCTCAGCGCGATAAAGCATTGCTTTCATTTGCGGATTGCTTACTCTGGCAGACATTAATTTAATTTTTAACAATCTTTTTGATGCTTCCTGAGTTGTGCTCCAACCGAATTTTCCAAAGCTATCTTTTTTGTCGGGAAAAACAGATTGCAGAAGTGTTTTAAGCTTTCTTTCCATTCTGATTTGTTTAACCTTGTATTGAACGTAGCCGTCAGAATTTTCCATACGCAAATAACATTCAGAAATCATAGAAAAGATATCAATTCTATGTTTGATATCCATTTGATCCAGAGTATCTAAAGCCTTGCTGAATTTCTCCAGAGCCTTTTCCATTTTTCCTGATGTAAAAAGACTTAGTCCAGATTGATAGGCTGGAACAGGCTGGTTAGCCAGAGTTAAGACTTTTTCATATTGAGTATTGCTTTGAGGTTTTGGAAACTGCTTGAGTGGAGATGGAACATTTTTCAATGCCTTGCTCATGTAACCGTTGTAAGAGCTTATTGTGGCAGTCATTACGTTTCCAAACATCGTTCTTTTTATTTTACGTGCTTCTCTGGCAGCTTTATAAGAATTGGGATTCCTTCTTGCGCTGCTGGAAAATGAACTTTTGGAAGATTTTCTATTTTTTGCAGAATGACGGAAGTCAGAGTAGTCTACATATATACGATCATGAGAAAACCTTTTTTGATCCGACTTGAATATGGTAGTTATGAAATTGTAAATCAAAAATATCATAAGGATTGTCAATCCTATGATTGGCCATTTACGATCCATAACTAATATTTCCCATCACTGTCGGTTGAACAGAAATAGCCAGGATTAGCTGTTTCTGCAAGCTTTGTTTTACAGTAAAATTTTGTGACGATATCCAATTCTTCATCTCGTCTGTTTTGAACTTCATCTTTTTGAGTGTGAAGTCTTAATGTTATAAAAGAAGTATCGGCAGCTTTATCGTCCGAATCAACGAATTCATACTTAAAACCGGAAGTTTGCGTTTTATCAGGCTTCTGTATATATCCTCGAATTTCAAAATCAACTATATTTTTGAGAATCTTCTTTTCCATGCTTTTGTAAGCTGCTATATAAGCTGAATCATTACCTTTTTCAAACTTCATTGGCTTTTGCAGGAAATACAGCCAGCCAGGTTCCCGAACTTTTGTAACGGTTCCGTCTTCATTCCAGGTATATTCATATCGGACCGTTTTAATTTTTTGAGGGCTATCGGATCCTGTCTTTTGAGGTCTTCCGGAAGCATCATAAAGTATGTCGTCCAGGGTTGTTCTGGCAAAGACAAAACTATAAAAACCAAATGATTTTTTCTCGGAATCTACTTTATAAAAACTGTAAGCGGAGGCCATTTCAGTCTCTAAATGGTCTAGAAAAATTCTAGTCTCTGCTTGAACCTGACTTTGACTAACAGTATGACGCATTGTTTCTCGTCCGCTGAAATAAAACTTCCATGCGAATCCCATTAAAAGAGCGAGAATTAATACGGTAATAATCATCTCAACCAGGCTTAGCCCGGATCTTTTAGTTACCAGAGCCATATTTTACCACTACTGTGCCAAACCCAAGATTGTAGTCACGATTTGGTTCCTTCCATTTAATATCCAGTTCCACTCGAATTTTTTTATTATTTTCTGTTGTTGCTTCTTCCAGGTTTAGGCTGGTTTTGAAGCGTTTATAGTATTCAGGGTAAACTAACGAATTTTCATCATCTGGAACAAGTGGTCCCTCTACAGCTCTGTCAGTATGTTCTAAACCAAGTTTCGATGCTTTAATTTCACTTGCAAGCGTCTCAAAACCAAGAGATTTAATTTCAGCAATGATTGTGCGGCCAAGGCTGTGAGCAATCATAAGGTTCTTGGCCTGGGCTGTTTGTTTGTGACTGCTCTGGAAAAGCATAATTAAAGGCAGAATTCCAAACGAAAATACTACAATTGTCATTAAAAGTTCTGGAGTGGTAAAAGCGCTGCGATTTTTCATGTTATTCAGAACTCCCAATGATTGCAGAATGTTGAATTTTGGGGCTAAGGTAGAATTCGTGAGTCATCAGCGCATAGGCCTTTTTACCATTATCATCTGCATCAATTCGTTTTTGCACTATTTGCCAGTTACTATCAGCTACTCTATCAAAGTATAGTGGATTATTTACATTATGAAGCACCCAAAGATCGCCCCTCTGATACTGCTTATTCATGAAATAATTTACATAGTTTCCCAGAATTATATTGGTTTTACTGGTTAAGGAAGGGAAGAAATTTCCCCATTTATCCATAGGAACACTGGCATCCATGCCAAGAGCTGCAAAATCAGGAATATTACCAGAATCAGTTTTTATACCATAAAAAGAGAATACGCTAGCCTCAATCGTATTGCCCGATCCCTCAATGGATAGCATCCGTTGACTTGGATCTGTGGCAGCAGAGCTTACCGGCATTATCATGAGGTTCAAATGGCCGAGAGGAGTAATGCCATCAGCTGCTTTTTTACATACAATGCTGCCTCTGATTTTTATTGGTTTGTCAGGATTAAATTTGGAAACAATGATTGTTCCTGTGCCTATGTAAACGATAGGGGAATCTGTTTGAAAGGTGTCAAGCCAATAGACTCCATCTAGTAACCATCTTCCTCCCTCATCGGTTGGAATGTCTTCAACGCCAGAGAACCTTCTTGTTACAAAGGCACTGTAATTCATTTTAAAATTGGTTGGAAAAAGATTCTTTGTTTCACTTTCAATTGAAGTCGATAGGGCGCTATCTTCTCCTTCACCGAAAATTTTTCCCCACACTGGAGATACAAGAACGCCAACAGCTTCAAAAGGCATGGTTAGATTTTTCCAGAACGATTCGCCCCATGCCGATACTGTATACCCGATTTTTCCAAATATGGTTTCTGGGTCGGGGTCATTATAATAACTGAGAGCAAACTCAATCAATCTTTCATCCGGCGGATCTTTAATATTGTTGGTGACATTGTTATATTTAATTTCATATGTTCGGGCATAAATACGATTTTGTTCATCAACTTTAGGATCATCTTTATCCCAGTGATGTTCAATTCGAATGGAAGGATCATCTTTCGGGAAATTAGTGCTTACGCCTTCACCTTTGTAGTCATCAACGTTGTTTGGATTATAAACGTCTTCACTTTTTTGTCCAGGTGAAACATATTTCCATGGGGTTCTGCAGAATGGCCCAGCAGGAAGAAACTTCTGGTGAATGTTTGTTCCGCGAAGATATTTATCCTGAATTCCATTTGATGAAATGTCACCTATTACTTCACCAAAACTGCGGTCCCTGTGAGGTAACAGTCCACCATAAACCGTTGCGTGCTCAATAACTCCTGGATAATATGACTGGTTTGCTGACATGTCATCTTTTGATTCTTTGCCACCTCTCCACCAAACAGAAATCGAGTCCCACATGGATTTCGGAGGGAAGATCGCTCGGCTTGCTGTCGTAAAATAGGAAAAACCAAAGAAAGTATCTGAGTATTGGAAGGCCTGATTTTGATTTGGTTGGGGAGTCTTTGGATCTCCAATGTTATATGCTCCATATCCAGGTCTGTCAGTCGCCAATTCTGGATTCTCAAGAGCAATAATTGAAGGTCCATGAAGATAGACCCTTGATTGGAAAGGCTGGTTCCACAAAAATAACCTGCCACCTGGAACGTCAGGACTGTTCATTTCATTTCTAATGGCCGCCTGGAAAGCTGTAGGGTTGGAAGAAGGGTAGTGGGTAAGAATGCTGAAAAGTGTATAATTCCTTCCAATTGGGCCAAGGTTTAAAAGTTTTACATCTCTTGAAAGGGTGTAATCAAGTGACATTTTTCTTCTTTTTTGCAGAGTAACTCGGATATCAATTTTTAATGTCAGATAAAAATCTCTTGAATAAGGATTGTCAAAAGGAGTTATTCTGTCTCGTGGCTGATAGTAGCAAGTTGGGTTGTCCAAAGCTTTATTAGGAATGGGTCTTAAATCTTTAATGCTCGGAATTACTTTTTCAATAACAAAGCCAGCCCTGGTCATGAAATGATCTTTGATTATATTGGTTTGAGAAACTTTATCTTTTAAATCAGAAAAGTCATGTAATAGAGTTGGATTTAAGCCTGTTGAGCCACCATTAACTGGAATATTTGAGGTTGAAGCCTGCCAAAGCAACTGTTGTAGAAAACCAGTGTCTGTCTTGTCCTTAAACCTTTCTTCAAGCATTACATAGGCTTCTTCACCAGCTGCTTCTGCAAGTTGATGAGCCATGGTTCTATAAACTGAAATAGCAGTTTGAGAGTATTCAGCTGAACTACTCTGAATAAGGAAAAGTCCCATAAAGGCGAGCAGCCCCAGTATCAGGACAGCCACAATATAGGCAAAACCTTTTCTATTCATTTCCAGCTCCAGTCCTCATTAAAATTCTGTTGGAAGTCCAAGATTTCTTTTAATTCTAACACTCTTAGTAAGATGCGTCAAACGAAGAACTTGTATTAGAGCTTAATCTTCGCTGAATATTTCAGCGGAAAAGCGAAAAATCTTTGCTGAAGGGTCCAGATAAGAATTCTGTGGTAGACCAGCTTTGTGGCAAAGATTTATAAGAAATTCTTCCTTGTCCCAATTCCATTCTGTTGCAACCTGTGGGAGAAGTAGTCCTGAATGACCCCCGAGTTGAAGTAAAAGTCCATCTCGTCCAACTTCAATTTCTTCCAGACTTTTTATTTCCACCAGTGGCGATAAAACAGAAATTTCAATGGATAATTCTTTAAGTTCCTCGCTTGTTACAGGCGGAAACCTGGGATCTTGAGTTGCTGCAGAAATAGCCATTTCCTGAATTGCTTTGCCAAGCGGTTCAAATCCCCTTATAAAACCAATGCATCCCCGTAAATTCCCTTGTTTTTTCAGGGTTACAAAAACCCCGCGTTTTTCATTAAATTTAGGATCTTTAAATTGAATTACTCTTTTCGGTCGATTATTTAATTTATCTTCCAGAGTTTGCCTGACAGCATTTATAGATTCTTGTTGGAAATTCATAGCTTCCCCTTCATTCAATAAATTATAAAAACAGCCGCAGTAATTTAACTGCGGCTGCCTGTTTATGTTGTTACTATTGCCTTATTACCAAAAGGTAATTGATTTTTTATCGTTTTACATGCTTCCAAATTGCATTACCAGGCTAGGAGAAAGCTGACCAGTGGCTACTTCTTGTACTGGACCTGTCATAGATAGAACTTGATTTTCGTTTTGTTCTATAACTAGATTTCCCCCCGGCATTTGAATAGTAACTTTACTATCAAATAATCCTTCTCTTATTCCAGCTGCCGCTACAGCAGTTGCGCCAGTACCACAGGCTTGAGTCATTCCGCAGCCCCGTTCCCATACGAATACTTTCGCTTCGTTTCTAGAAATTACTTCTACAAATTCAATGTTAATTCTTCTGGGGTGGTTTGCATGTGTTTCCAGCCATGCGCCGGCAGATTTCATCTCATCAAGCTTTAATGGGCTTTTAAGAAAGATAACTGCATGAGGGTTGCCAACATTTACATAAATTGGAGAAAAATTTCGCTCTTTCCAATCTAAAGTTTTTCGCTTCTCTTCGGGAACTAATTCGCCGGTTGGAACCAGATCGAATAATGCTTTTCCCATTTGGGCTTTGTAAAATGAAGCGCCTTTTTCAACTCCCACATAGCTGACTTCTTTCACTCCAACAGCGGTTTCAACAAGAATGGGATTTATGCCACGATGGAGATCGTCAAATAAATGACCAACGCCGCGAATCGCATTCCCACACATTTCAGCTTCAGTTCCGTCTGAATTGAACATTTGCATTCTGCAATGATGCTTGGGGTCGCGTGGTAGGGAAAGAAATATCGCACCATCAGAGCCAATACCCTGTTCTGTGCTGCATAGAAGCTTTATAACTTCTTTTTTCTTGAGAAGAGAGAGGTCCTGGTTGATTTCGTTGAAAAAGATAAAGTTGTTTCCAAGACCATGTAATTTATGAAAACCTATCATATAAGTCCTCCTGGTTAGCTAACCTATTTGGCTATGAAATTTGTGAATAATCCAAACGCTATTAACATTCCGAAAATAAATAGCGCAATCAGCTTTATATCTTTTCTATTTACATCAAGTTGACGAAAATTGCCAACTACAAAAAAAGCAGCCATAAATGGTAATACTGGTAAACCTGTTTGAGAGAAAATTGCGCTTGCTACGGCTATTAAAAATGAGGCTACCAGAAGGCATATATTTTTTTTCAAGCCAAGGTTGAATCTAACTGCAGCTTGAAAGAATATCGCAAAAAACAGAAAATCAGTAAGTCCAATTAGGAAAGGGGTTCGGGCCCCACCAATAAGTGGGAAACGAAGCAGAAAGAAATGTATGTTTGAAGAAACGATAATCATTGAAGTCGCGCCAGCCGAAACGCTCCATATATCGGAAAGAGTAGCGACAATTGCAATTGGTATAAGATGCGAGGCTTCGTCGATACCTTCTCCAATCCATAGACCAACCCCCGAAGCAAGAGTTAATTGAGCTAGACCCAGAAGCAAAATCAGCCATTGCGGTTCCGGGATTTCAGTTTTGTAATTCTGGATTAAGTTTAGGTATGCTTCGTTTCGGAAAGCCGGCAAGACCTTGTTCACCGGTATTGCAGGAAGGTGTGTCTGGGCGGTTACAAGAAAGCTTTCGCAAATCGCATCAGAGGATTGTGATACGTAGTCTGTTCTTTTAACCAATGGTTTGGCCAAAAGGAAAACAGCTATTAAACCCAAGGCACCTATGGCTAGAAAATGAGTTCTAAATAGTTTTAACTTTGAAAATCCAGAAACAATAGAAATCGCCAGAGAAATGAGTATAACTGCTGAGATAAACATTCCTGCAGATGTTGGAATACTTGTCCAATTCTGGGTAAACTTCAATGCTAAAGCAAAAACCACTGCCCACAGGGCAGTAGCTGCTATTAAATGCTTAATTCTGTTAAAAAGATTTTGTTCGGCGGTCACTTTCTTTCCTTTATTAAGCTGAGGCTTTCTGAAGCCAACTGGACTATTTCTTTGTCTGTATTGCTTTTTATAGCTTGTTTAAATGCTTCAGCAGCAAGGTCGTGTTTGTTCAATTTTTCATAAATTTTTCCCATGTGAAGGTGAACTTCACTGGAAATAGGGTCATGAGCCAGCTTGAATAACTTCAGGGCTTTTTCTTGAAATTTTCTGGCTTTTTTCATGTCACCTTTTCGAAAATGAACCCAGGCTAAGGAATCAAAGTAAGTCGCTCTATTTGCTTTGTCAAATTCCAGAGCTTTTTCAATAAGCTCCTGAGCATAGTTTAAATCTTTATTTTGCTCCGCCAGAAGATAACCGAGCGTATTGGAAATGCTTCCGTTTTCAGGCATAAGGTTTACCATTTTTCTGAAAACTGAAATTGCATCATCAAACTCCCTTTTTTCAAGGAATGCAGAACCCATAACTGATAAAACTCTTATATTGTCTGGATGCTCTGCAAGCAATTTTTCCCATTCTTCTTTGGCTTTCTGGAAGTCGCCTTTTTCATAATAAACCACCCCAAGATTCAATCTCGGGCTAATATCGGTCTTATCAAGGGAAATGGCGCTTCTATAAATGTTTTCTGCTTCAACAAGATCTTTTGTTCCAAGAAAAACATTGCCAAGATTTATTCGAGCCTTAACATTTTTGTCATCAATAGCCAGAACTCGATTAAATAATGATATAGCCCGATCTTTTTCGCCTAGAATAGAGTAAACAAGACCAAGGTTGTTTAAGGCATTTAAATGTTCTGGCTCGTTTTTAAGAACCTCTTCGTATTCTCTAACCGCATCCAGATACCTGGAGGTTTCGTGGTAGGCTACACCCAGATTGTAGTGAGCTTCCATGGGAAGATTTGGTTCCATGGAAAAGGCTTTCTCGTAAGAGATTATAGCCCCGGAAACATCACCACTGAAATACTGAGACATCCCAAGAAGATACCAGGTATATGGTTGATTCTTATCTATCGAAATTGTTTTTTTCAGGTAAGTTGCAGATTCTTCAAATCTATCAAGCCTTAGATACAATTTGCCCAGATTTCTAAGGGCCTCTGGATACATCGGCTCAATTGCAATTGCCTTTTTAAGCATGTCCTCAGCTTTGTCCGAGAGATTGTCCTGTAAATAAAGTAAACCAAGGAAGTTGTAGGCTTGTTCGGAATAGGGGTCTATAGATTTGGCCTGAAGAAACAATTCTTCGGCTTTTTTGAATTTTTCAAGAATCAGATAATTCAAGCCCTCGTGAATCAGCGATGCAGCTCTTTCTTTTGAGGTAAGAAGTTTCGCATCTGGGGTGGCCAATAATTTTATCGGGAAGGCCGTAGAAAACATTGTTCCTGCTGAAAAAAGCATTAGAAACGATGTTTTTTTAAAAAAAGAATTCATGTGTAACCTCGATTTTCAGGAGACTCCTTATAGGGCTTCCTTCGCAGCGTCAGATTCAACAATTACGTCATTTACAGCAATTTCTAGACTATTCATTAGTTCATTTAAGTGAAAAACTTCTTTTTCCACTCCACGGGCAGATGCCAGGTAAAGAGCATAATTGTTATCATTAATTGCCCTGATAGCGCGTTTTCCATAAGTGCTCAAACTTTCTGTTGATTCATAAATCTGTTTGAACAACAATTCTCTGTTTGGAAGTTCTGAGTGATACAGAAGACCATTAACCATCTTAAATCTTGAAACCATTTTTCTGGCAACAATCATAACTTTTCTAGCATATTTTGTATTTGGAGCAAATCTATATCTTTCTCTATGTCTTTGTTTTAAAAAGGGTTCTGCTTCATATTGCATTTCATGAGCGACTCTGATCAGTCCTTTATTCATTTCATAGTTTTCCCCTATGAATTTGTGAAGCATGATTGATTCTTTAATATCCTGAACTGCAAATGCAGAAGAGAAAGAAAGAAAAGTTAAAGCTACAGTTATCAGTAGCAACTTAGTTGATAGCCTCATGGAAATCTCCTTAATACTCAATTTAAGTTTACAGGCTTTGAGGACTAAATTTCAATTCGAAATCCTGAAAACCGTTACATGAATCAAAGTCTGATATCGTCAGTCTTTGATGTTTTCATTAGGAAAATTAGGAATTGACTCAACTATGGGGATGTTCGATAATCAGAAAGACATTTAAATTTGAAGGAAAAGGAGAAATTATGAAACAGATTATATCCACAGATCAAGCTCCAGCCGCCATAGGCCCGTATTCTCAGGCTGTAAAAGCAAACGGTTTTGTGTTTACTTCAGGACAGGTTCCAATAGTTCCCTCTACAGGTAAAATTGAAGCAACAGATATCGAAGGCCAGGCCAAACAGGTTATGGCAAATCTGGATGCCGTATTAAAAGCCGCTGGAAGTGATTTTTCCAAGGTTGTTAAGGCTACTATTTATTTAAAAGATCTTGAGCATTTTGGAAAAGTAAACGAGATATATGGTGCTTGTTTTACTTCTGAGCCACCAGCAAGAGCTTGCTTTCAAGTTGCAAGATTGCCTCTTGACTGCCTTGTAGAAATTGAAATGGTTGCTTTGACTGATTAATTAAAGCAAAAAAAAAGCAGGCTGCAAAAATGCAGCCTGCTTTTTTTATTACTTTAATTTACTGGCATTTCTCCAGGTTTAACTATGTATCTGATAAACTTCCCGCGTACTTGGCCTGCCTGATAAGTTCCAAGATCGCCCTGGTCTCCAGATTGGACATTTACACCATCTCGCGTGTATTCACTAGGGTCAAGTATTTCAAACTCTGCGAATCCAATGATTCTTACTGAAGCTCCGAAACCGTATAACGCTGGATCATAAATTCCTTTTGGATGGTCGGTTCCTTGAAGATCGTAAATCGTTGTAGCATCTTCGTTCTTTTTATTATTTGTTGGCACTTCAGGTGCAACATCAGTAATAGGGATGATAACCTTTCTGCTTGGTGGATAGGTATCATCACCATTTACTTTAAAGTCTACCGCTTGATCTGTAGGACCAACCATATTTCCTGATTCAGGAATGATTCTGTCGCTTAGCTGGAGAGGACTGGTGAAACCAAATTTAAATCGGTCGCGATAATCATTGGCACCGCCGCCTACAGTATTATCTGGATCAATTGGCCCATAATTTGACTTGGTTTTTCCCACAACGGAGTCAACTGGAGTTCCGCCGCCGCCTGTAACTTCTTTTTCGACAAGTGATCCTAAAAGAATGTTATTTAAAACCAGGCGTCTTGTGTAGGTATTGTTGTGATAATGACCACCAAGGAAGGTGAAATCGCCATCTCCAACTTTTCCTTTGATATACTTAACCCATGATCCGCCCGTTCCACTTTGGTTGCCTAAAATTTCTGTAGTAGATTTTAACTTGCCTTTGAGAAAAGAAGCCGTATGTCCTTGCCCTGTATCACAACAGTAGCCAGTTCCGTGATTCTGGCATCTTGGGTCAAGAGGCAAAAGAAGATCGAACTTTCCGCTACCCTCTCGTGAGTTAATTGTAGAATACCAGGCACGACCTTCTTTCCTTGGGAAAATTTTGTAATTGAAATTTTCAAAGGCAACACAGTTACTATATGCGTTTTCAGGTTTTATGCCCATGTAAATTGCTGATTGCCAAAGAGATATGTCAAATGTTTCAGGGGCAAAACATTGAGCAAAAAGAAACCCGCCTTGGTTTACGTGTTCTTTAATTGCGGCAACAAGATCCCATTTCATTTTTTGAACGTCTGTAGCCTTATCAAACCATCCGGGGTAATTATCTGGTAAAGGATAAGATCCATCCGAATATACTGCGTAGTGAGGTTTGGGCTCCGAATTTGCATCGCTGGTGTATGATCTGTTTTGTGCAATTGCCTTAAGATCATTGTATTGCCAGCATTGAGGATAACTAGTATCGCCCTTGTTACAAATATAAACACTTGAATCGTCTCTCCAGAGTTTTCCCTGGTAAGAAGCCTTTTCTGCGCAACGCCTTCTTGTGTTTTGACAGTTGGTTACATTAACCCCTGAGGTTGGATAATAGTTGCTCCATTTTCCCGTGCTGTAATTAAATTTGCCCCTACAGTAGGAACACATTTTTTCTTTGCAGGCTTTTCTTTTGCTGGAACTACTGGTTGACCCAAGCCAGCCTTTGTCATAAAAGTCTTTACAATCATAAAACCAATAACTACAACCGCCATTGAACCCTGTGAAGTCTTCGTGATGAAGATGGAGCCAGTGGTATTTATCCAGATCGCCAGCAAGAATTTCGTTGTCCCAGACATGGGTAGAGTTTTTTGTGGAATAAGCAGACTTTCTATCCCATCCATTTTTGTCCACCGAAGGAGGAAGACTATAGGTTCCGTAAGGAATTTTTCCTGCTTTTAAAACAACTTCAACAGGATCATCGCCCTCCTGCGATGAATAAACTGCAATTCTTGGGCGGTTGTAGAGCTCAAGAATATTGGGATTAACCTGATCATAGATAGCCTGAACATTTTCTGAACCTGTTATAACAGTGTAGTTTACGTTGTAATCGTTCAGAATTCCCATTACATCTTTTTCATAAGGCAACATGAAAGAGCCGCCTCTATATCCTAACAACCATTGAACAGGAACAAATCCCGGGTCTGCTTCATCGATTTTTAAGCACCAGAAAGCCGCCCCGTAAGCTCTTAAATAGCCGTCAGAACTCTGGGACCCATTGTCCATTGGTACAAGAATCGCTTTATATTCGGGATCATTTGGTGGTAGTGATGTATTTCCACCTCCAGAGCCCAATTTGATAATATACTCAGTATCGGTGGCAAATCCGCCATTAGGATCAAAGAAATCACAGGAGTAGGTGCTTTTTGAAAGGTCTTTAACTACTCCATGAGGTATGGCCAAAGGAATAACAGTTGTGTTTAGATCTTCAGCATGATTCGCTCTGGAGGCCGCAACATCAACTGAATTAAAATCCATTACCCTGGCAAAAAATAGTCCAACAGGTTGACTGGATATAATTTCTATTTGATTGGTCAAGCCAAAGTTTATCGTCACACCAGACAGCTCATCATCTGTATAGCCGTTGGCTTTCATGACTTCTTTTACATGATTTCTAATTTCGTTGTAATCTTTAGGATCAAGCTCTGGCGATGCGTTTTTTTTCTGCATCAGCTTGTCAAATCCTGCCTTCCAACCAGCGTTAACAGCTGTTTGTAAACGCGCTTGATTATAATAAACGTGACCGACGTCAGTTACTAAAGCTGTCATACTGACCAGAAAAACTGCTGCTAGAGCAGTCATGACTAGCACGCTACCTTTTCTGGAAAAAAACTTTTCTAGTCTTGGTGTCATGGGTTTTCCTCCTCAGGGCCCTATATATCTATTCTTTGGCTTCTTCAGCCTGGGCGTTAATAGTTATAGCTCCACTATTGTTTTCCCCACCAATTAGCGCCCCCATTACAGGAGTAAAAAGCTCAAGATCAAACGAAGCAGAGACTGCAACCGTTCTGTTGGAAGTCCCAACTCCTGAAAAAACAACATTTTTATAATTGGCTTCTGGCATCATTGGGGATCTGAAATTCCAGAAAGCAGCTTGTGTATCAGCCAGGGAAGCGTGAGTGGTTGAGGTATAAGCGTTTCTGGCTATCGTAGGGTGAATTCTTTTGCTGGCTGTTCTGGCTGCTCTAACACATTGGTATTTCAGGTTTGAAAAGACGTGAAGAGCACGTCCAAAATCAATAATGCCAATTATTAAAAAGAGAAAAATTGGCAACACTAATGCCATTTCAACAATTGCTTGTCCTTTTTTTCTTTGGCGTATTTGCATTTATTTCTCCCTAACGTGTAGCTACAAATTCTGGAATTTTATACGAAGCATACGCGGAAAGTCTTATTGTAGGATTTCCTGTAGCTGCCTGAAACATGGTTTGATAAAAAGGTGTGTAGGTCGGAGACTCATACGAAAGAAGAACTCGAATAAATTTCCCGCCTGTAGCAAGATTATTTACACTCGGAGGGTGGACAGTGAAAGTACCCGTCCACCAGGCAGGTTTCTTGGAATTAGCAAATTGACTTATTTCACTGCTACCTACTATTCCGGTTGTTCCATTTCCTTCTGCTGCCCATTGGGAAGTATCATTTGCTATTTGTTGAAGTGACAAAAAATTATAAAAGGCAAAACCAAAGTCAATGATTCCACCAACAATTACCAGCAAAAAGAATGGAAAAACCAGTGCCATTTCAACAATGGCCTGACCTTTTTTCTTTCTTCTTCTTATTTTTGCAAAAAGCATAAGAATGCCCTCCTCTAAAGGTATGCAGCAAAAAGCATACCAATAATATGCCCACTACTATTAATCTACTCTAAGTATACTCTAATGCAAATTCATAATCAACAAATTGCAGATTAATGTCTACGGTTTAGTAATTATTTTGAGGTAAAATATACCCATGTTGCGGTAAAAATTCCCTGAAAATGAAAAAGCCCCTGCATTTTGCAGGGGCCTAATTCTTTAGTGAATTATTCTAATGGAACAAGGAAATCTATTGTTGTGGTTTGATTTTCTTTAACTTGATAACCATTACCAAAAATATATGGTATCTGTATTGTTCTCGATGCAAAAGGAACGCTTGCTGGACCATACCAGGGAAGATTCTGATTTGAATAAGCAGAAACATTGCCGCTGTTTGATTGGTTTACTACAGCCGAAGTTCCTGTGGCAACCGCTAACCAAAGAAAGCCATTATCTGAGTTTGGTGGTAGATTATCAACTCTCCATGTTCCATCTGCTTTGGTGCTGACAGTTCTGTTGATTACTGTGATCTTATCTGGATCTACAGTCCAGAGCTCAAACTGGAAGTTGGGGTAAGGGATTTCAACCGATTTGTTACCGGGTTGATATTTTGTTACTGTACCGAACAAGGTTCCGCTTGGATGTAAATTTGGATTAACTGTGAAGTCTTTTCCATAAATTACAAAATCAATTCTACGTGGCTCAGTTGCTACATTTGGATTGTAGACAGTTCCGTCAAGCTGAATCGAATTAGCATTTGGAGCAGTTACCCCTATAACATCGAAAGAAACAGTAAAAGAAGCTGTACCTGGCTGAGAAACAGAGATTCGGCGAGTTCCTGAAGCAAGGTTGCTTAGAGAAAATATCCCAAATCTATTTGTAACAGTTGTCTGTCCAGAATCTGCAGAAACCTGAGCAACACTTAAAGGATTTTTACTTAATGGATCTAAAATTCTTGCCCTGATATCAATTGTCGGGAATTTGGTATCTGCATTATTTTTTTTGAAAATAGCGAAGTCGCCAGTATCTATTGTGGAATCGGTGGTATTTACAACAGCCAGCTTAGAGCTTTCAAGATACTGGGTTGACTCCTGAACTCTGAGTACAAAAGTTCCTGTGGAAAGATTTTGAAAGGTAAATTGTCCTGAAGTTTGGGTTGTGAAGGATTTTCCTGGGGTAACAATAGCTCCGGTTTCAACATTCATAGTTAAAAGTTCCACAACTATTCCACCTATAGCAGTCTGACCTTCAGCAAGAACTCTACCCTGTATACTCGCCGAACCAGAAGTTAGAGTCTGAGATACTGTGCCATCTGAAATTACAGTGGCACCACTTGGATTATTACCGCCACCGCAACCGATTAGCGTTACTGCAATCATAAAACAGCAGCATAATCCGGCAAGGACGTAACTTGTCAACCTAACAGGCTTATTCATATTAACAACTCCTCCAGGGAACTTTTTTTACATTAATTTGTTGGTTCAAATGATAATTGATCGTTTACAACCAGGGACTTTGTATCAATGATACCAGAAGTTAATTCTAGCACCATCGAAGCATTACTGTGGATTTTGGTAATACCAAACCACGGAGAGAGATTTTTATAAAGAGCAACTATTCTTTTTTCGGCGTCCAGAAAAATTGCGTCAATTGGAAATCTCATGAACATCATATGGATAGAATTACAAGGCGAAATAAGAAGGCCTTCATCAATCTTTAGTTCTGACTTGAACATAAGACCCTGAAGTCTTTTCAAAAAAGAATCTGCAACACTAACTTTTGCTGCAACAAGTTCTTTTTCTGAGCCGATTTTATACACCTGTAACGTTTCCTTCATAATTAAGCAAGATTAGTTTTATTTAATTCTTCAATAATCTGAAACAACGCTGGACATCCAATTACGATTCCAACGTTAGGGAAGATAAAGAAAACGAGCGGAATCATCATTTTAACAGGAGCTTTCGCTGCTTCTTCCTCTGCTCTTTGTCTTCTTTTATCACGTAGCTGTTCTGATTGAATTCTCAAAACCTGACCAATGGAAACACCTAACTGATCTGCTTGAATAATGGCTGAAACAAATGCTGAAAGATCAGGGTGATCGATTCGTTCAGCCATAGATTTAAAAGCATCTCTACGAGCTTGCCCCATACGCATCTGGCGTAGAGTTAAACTGAATTCTTCAGGAATAGGGCCGCCCATTTTTTCAACAACCTTGTCACAGGCCGCATCAAAGCCTAATCCTGCTTCAACAGCAACAGTAAGCAAGTCCAGAACATCTGGAAGCTGCTTTTGAATTCCATGAAGCCTATTGGCGATTCTTCGCTGCAGGAACATTCTTGGACCAAGAATTCCAAGCCCTAAGCCGACTACTCCGAACAGAAGAGTCATTTTTGGGTTGGTAACAATTGCAACTGCCGCCATTCCAACCGGGCATACTACTCTGATAAGATTTTGAATGACCACGAACTCGCCAACTGTTAAACCGCCGGGATGTCCTGCCTGGCCAAGTTGCTTTCTTAGCGAGCTTTTTTGTGCTTTTTTCATGTCCTTCGGGTCTTTTTGCCCAGCAAGACGGGCCAAAAACGGCCTTATAACACGATCAGTAAAAGGTTTGCTTAGCTCTGCGTCTTTAATCGAAAAGTCCCCACCAATTGGGGCGCCATCGTCAAGAGCTGCTAGGCGATCCTGGATATCATTGCTCGTTCCTGATGGGAATAAAAGCAAAATGACTAGAAAGACGACAACCGCGCCAACAAGCATAAAGATAATATTCATTTGCTTTTATACCTCAATATCAACAATTTTCATGATAATGTACATTCCAATACATTCCCATATTACGCCAAAAACAACAACAAACCAGCCCCTGAATCCACCATGTTTAAATGTGAATAGCTTAGAAATGAATTCTGGGTTAATCAGATAAATCATAAAGCCAATTCCGATAGGAAGTGAACCTACCAGGGCTCCTGAAACCTTTGCCTGTGCTGTTTTTGTTTGGATGTCACCTTTAATTTTCATTCGAGATCGAATGGTATGGCTTATTTTATCTAGAATCTCAGCCAGATTTCCTCCGACCTGTCTTTGAATGAGAACAACCGTGGTAACAAGATCCCAATCTTCACTTTCCACTCGCTGATTTAAACCAATAAGACAATCTTCAAGATTCATTCCCAAGCTGTTTTCTTTTAGAACTCTTTTCAGTTCAGAAGCCATTGGGGGAAGTGATTCTCTTGATACCATCTCCATTGCCTGGAGAAATGAATAGCCGGCTTTTAAACCATTGGCCAACATTACAAGAGTATCCAGAATCTGTTCGTTAAATTCCCTGATTCTTCTGGCTTTTGCCATGTTAATCCAGAAATTGGGGACAAAGTAACCAACCACTGCCAGGCCTATACCAACAGCAACACTTTTGAAAATAAACATTCCCAGGCTCAAAGCTACCATTACCATCAAGAATTGAATGGCAACAAACTCATTTGCCTTTAGTGGGATATCAGCTTTTGCAAGCTGATCTGCAATTCTCATCGCCATGCCTTTAGGGGTAATGATTGACCCAACGTTGGAAAGAATTTTCTTTACACCGCTTTGCCCTTTTTCGCCCCTGGCATCTCTTACCCAGTCGTCTTCGGTATCGCCCTCAGAAAATTCATCTGCTTCGTAATTCCCTTCATCGGGGTCTACATATTCTTGAGCAGCCATTTCTGTTTCAACCAGATATTGCTCCATGCGTTGCCGAACCTCTTCTCCTGGTGGTTTCATCAGAAGCGAGGCTACAAGCAGCACTAGAAATAGTGTTGCGACGCCTGCAAAGATTACAAAAATTAATTGAAGCAAAATTTACCACCCTCTCGAAGAATCTGTGAAAACATTTGGCGGAAGTGTGATTCCAGATTCTGCAAATCTTGATGCAAATTTAGGTCTAATTCCTGTCGGCTTAAGCCTTCCCTGGATTTTCCCTTTTTCATCAACCCCGGTTTGTTCAAAACGGAAAATATCCTGCATTACAATCTTATCACCTTCCATGCCTTGTATTTCCGTTAAATATGTAATTTTTCTCGATCCATCTTTTAGACGTGATTGCTGAATAATCATATGAACTGCAGAGCTGATCTGCTCACGAATAGCTCTTACTGGCAAATCCATACCAGCCATCAGAACCATTGTTTCAAGACGGGCTAACATATCGCGAGGGGTGTTAGCATGGCCGGTAGTTAAGGAACCGTCATGACCGGTATTCATAGCCTGGAGCATGTCTAACGCTTCTCCACCACGACACTCTCCAACGATTACTCTTTCTGGACGCATACGAAGGGTATTTTTAATTAGTTCTCGCATAGGAACCGCACCCTTGCCTTCAATGTTTGCAGGTCGGGTTTCCAGGCGCACCACATGTGGCTGTCTTAGTTGAAGTTCTGCCGCATCTTCGCATGTAATAATTCTTTCATCTTCAGGGATAAAGGAGCTTAGAATGTTAAGCGTGGTTGTTTTACCAGAACCAGTACCACCAGATACAACAATGTTTAATCGAATTTTAATGCATGCTTCGATAAATGTGGCCATATCTTCTGTCAATGTACCAAACTTTACCAGATCCTTAATTCCAAGAGCCTCTTTTTTGAATTTACGGATAGTAATTGTCGGACCATTTAAAGCCAAAGGCGGAATGATCGCATTAACACGAGAACCATCAGGAAGTCGAGCATCCACGTAAGGTACAGACTCATCAATCCTTCTTCCGATTGGGGCAACGATTCTCTCAATAATTCTCATTACATGATCATTATCTTTGAACTTAACATCTGAAAGAATAAGTTTTCCGCTTTTTTCATAATAAATCTGGAAAGGCCCGTTAACCATTACTTCCGAAATATCTTCTTCATCAAGAAGCGGTTGTATCGGCCCAAAACCAATCATGTCATCCAGTAAATTGGCAGAAAGAGCCTCAATTTCTCTTTGAGTAAGGGTGACATTGGCTTTAGGGCCTTCCTCACCAACCACCTGCAATATCTTTTCTCTAAGCATATTGCGCTTTTTATCCATATTTGGCTCTGCCATAATGGCAGCCGGCATATCGTCAATAAGTTTTGTATGAACTTTTTCCTTTAAACGTTCAAAACCATTAATCTCACGCGTTGAAGACGTTTCCAAAACGCTGGATTTTTCACTGCCCTTTTTCTCTTCATTTAATCTTGAAAGAAGACCGCCCATACTAAACCTCCGTTATCATGCGCCAAACAATAAATCTTTAATCTTTAGAATAGCACTCTTGCTTGGCTGCGCATTTTGATCGTTTTTAGGACCTAGAATTTTATCTGCAATACCATTTATTGACTGCGCAATAGCTGAATTTGGTGAACCAAGGACAAATGGTTCACCATGATTTAGAGATCTTTGCGCAATTTCTGATTCCATTGGGACAGTTGCGAAAACGGGTATGGCTAACCCAGCTTCCAGATCCTGTTTCCCAATGCCAACGTTAGGAATTTCTTTGTTTAAAATAAGCTTTATTTTTGAAGTATCAAAGTTTATATCGTTAAAGGTTTTTAAACAGATTTTTGTATTTTTTAAAGAACTAATTTCGAGGGTGGCAACCAAAAAAACCAGGTTGCTTTTATCTAACACTGCAAGCTCTTTTTCAGTGATGCTTGGTGGGAGATCTAGAATGATGTACTGATAGATTGTAGACATCTGCTCTATGATTGCCCTAAGGTGGTCGGGTTTTATGGCTTCAGCAAAAGCCGGTTCCTTTGGGGCAAGTAGAAGGTGAAGCCCTGAAGCTTCATGCTTACTTATATTTTTTTCAATTTCCGGGATGGTAATTTCATCTGCTTCAGAAATATTATAAATGGTTCTTTTTGCTGATTGATTTAAAGTTATTGCCACATCACCAAACTGGAGTGAGGCGTCAATTAAAAGAACTCTTTTCCCACGTTGGGCAAGATTTATGGATAGGTTAACTGCTAATGTAGTTCTGCCAACCCCACCTTTTGTTGAGAAGAAAGTTAAGACTTCAGCCTTAGGCTCATTGACCATAACTTCTGGGCGATCTTTAACCCACCTGTTAAAAACATTGGTAATTGTATCAACAAGATCATTCGTGGAGAAAGGTTTTACAAGGAAATCTTTCGCTCCAGCTTTCATGGCCCTGCGAAAATATTCTTGCTCACTTTGAATTGACATTATTATTGTCTGGACATTTGGATGTTCTTTTGCCAGTATTTCGGCGGCTTTAAGTCCGTCAATTACTGGCATGTTTATGTCCATAAGAACAATGTGCGGATGAAGCTCTTTTACTAATTGAACAGTCTCTTCACCGTTCCTGGCTTCACCCACAATTCTAATATTATCCTGATTGTTGAGCATTCTTCTGACGTTGGAGCGAAGTTCGTCCATGTCATCCGAAATCAGGACTTTAATCTGCATAGAATTCCTCAGCTGTTTTATTAAATTCGTAAATGAATTTCCATGTGCCTTTGCAGGCACATGGAAACAATGTTAGTTGGTTTTTACTGGAAGATGACTCTTTTTTATCTGTTGGAACATCTTATGGAGTTTTTCAAGTTTGTCTGAACGGCGAGGAACAGGAATGGTCTTGAATTTTTTATTTCCGGAAAGATCTGTTTCGTCTCTCATAATCTTTGGGGTTAAAAGAATAACAAGTTCATTTTCTCTTTTGCTTGAAGATTTAGATTTGAAAAGTCTTCCGAGATAAGGAATTTTACTCAGGAGAGGAACGCTTTTCCAGGAAACTTCATTTGTTCTGTTTATCAAACCACCAAGAACAATTGTTTCCTGATCTTTAACCTGAACTGTAGTCATAAGACTTCTCTTGAGAATATCTGGAGGAGCGTCCGCACCTCTGGTAAAACTTGGTTCGTCCTGCTTGGCAAAGACTGTGAATTTTAACTCATCGCCATTCACATACATGTCTCTTACCATTAATTTTAGTGACGCTTCGGCCTTTTCATAGGTGATGTTGCCGTTGTTGTCTACCTGAGCTGGATAGTAAATGTCCTGGCCAACATTTACAAATGCAAGGCCGGAATCCTTTTCGATATTCTGTTCATCTTCTGTTTCAACCTTTTCATCAGCCCAGCCAGCTTTGGCAAGTTTTATTGATGAAGCGTTTGCATAAACAGTAAGTTTTGGGTTTGCCAGAACTTTTGCTTTGCTCTTTGTTACCCAGGCTTTTACCTGTGCTGCAATAAGGTCGAATCTGTTTATGTTGTTTGAATACAGTGGGTTAATGCTGTTTGGCACAGGTGCGCCAATTGATTGTTCTGCTCCCCTAAAATCGTTAGCAGAATTTTCAAAATAGTTAAGGACACCTGTAATAATAGAATTATCCGGTCCTTTTTTACCCCATTCAATTCCAAGGTCCTCAGTATTATTTTTGGTAACCTGAAGAACATAGGCCTGAAATACAACTTGAGTTGGGTTTTCTATTGTAACCAGATTGCTTATGTTTGTTGGCTCATCTACAAAGCCATAAACTGTTTCCGTAAGATGGATATAATCGTTCTGATTTTTCACAGTTCCTTCGAGAACAACTCTAAGTTTAACGGTGGTAGAAGCAGCAGCATTATTGCCAGATGGCTTATCCATATCCATGTTGGGGGAAATAACGCTTACTTTTACAGTAGGAAGTTTTATTGCCTGCTCAATGCGCTGCTGAAGAGAAGGTACTGATGTTTCCTGTTCAATCAGGTTTACAATCTTTTTATCTTTGATTAAGCTGGAGGCAATCTGTTCTGCTTTGAGTTTGTCACTTTCATTGCTTACTTGACCTTTGAGATAAACCGAATCTGGAAAAATAACCATTGTTACACCTGGATTTCCAAGAATCGATGTGAATTTTGATTGAATAATTTCTGTTTCAGAGTAGGTTTCAACATCATAAACTCTTCGACCAGAACGATCCCAGAGAATAAGTTGAGTAATGCCTGCTTCCGCACCAATTCCAGAAAGAATAATTTCTGAATCTGATACGTTAAGAACCTCTACAATTCCTTCTTTTACTGCAAGGATTTTTTTAACACCGTTAGCAGGAATTGCAACAGATTTTCCAATCGGAATCATCAGCTTCTCAGCTGCGTTGGTTTGCTCTTTAAAGGCCAATGTGGCAAAAAGAACCAGCAGAACCATCATGAAAATGCCTGGTTTTAAATATTTTTTAACTGAATTCATATTGATTCTACTCCTATTCACGTGACTCACCAGATGCCGATCCTATTGTACCTACAGAACCTGCAGAACTGATAGAAGGAGGAGAATACAATTCTGTTTTTTCTGGAATCTGTCGGAATCTCATTGCAGCTGGTCCGCCATATTTATAGATTTCACGTCTTCTTGAAGCACCGTAAAGAACTTCAACTCTTCCGTCATCAATTGGTTCCTCAATTACAGTAGTAGCAGGAGAAGTTTTTGAAACTTCAGCTGTTTTTGTAACATAACTTGGATGACCAATATCACTTAATACAGTTCTTTCTGTTGCGCCTTTTGTGTGAGACTTATGATCTTTATCTTTAGGATTTTTCAAAACAAGCTTAAAAGTTGCTCCAGAATCAAGATAAATTAGTTTTTCAAGTTCATTTGGATTAACAGCCAGGGTAACAAGTTCCATTTTTGCAGCTGAGATGGCCGGGGAGGAGGTTGCAACAGAGCCATCAAATTCATAAGTATTACCAACCGCAAGCACTTGTATGTCCTGAAGAACAATTTTGGTGATTGCTTCACTGTTACGAGGCCTGAACGTTGCAATTACATCAACGTAGTCGCCCTGCTGAATAAATCCTCCAACAGAGGTTACTTTTGAAACTGAAATGGAAACCGCTCTTTTTCCTGGCGGAATCGCTCTGGCCAGATTTGGGACAACATCTTCGGTTAACAACCTTATTGGGGTCATAATGTCGTCAGGCAAAATGGTAACAGATGTATATCTATTAGTAAGAGAGGCGACGTCTGTGTACGCCAATTCTGGCACAGCGGAGGCAACAATTTCTCGAATCTCAAACGCGTCTTTAATGATATCCGGTTCAAGACGAGTTCTGGCTGCAAGCCTCTTTTTTGAGACAACAACAGCTTTTTTCAAAATCGTTGGTTGCTGTACAGTTGGGGCCTCTATTTTAGCAGGTCCACTAGTCTGTAGTTTGTTCCACAATAGCATAGAGATAGCCAAACTAGCCATCAATGCCACGAAAATGGCTTTTCTGTTCACGGGTGAGGATCCTCCTCCACACTGATTTAATTAGGGAATATAGCACAAGTTAAATAACATTGGCAAGATTGTCTAGAAATTCGGCACAGAGTCAGGAATTGTTAATGAAAAAAAGTGTACATTTAAAATCTTATTTTTATTTCAAAGAAATATGTGATTATTGCCGCAGCTAGAATGTCCATTCCAAGGTAGAATTTGTATTTTTTTGAAGCATTTTCATTTTCTTTTTTTATTGTTTTGTCAAGAAACGCTTTAGTAGAAAAACTTGTTAAAAGCATATAAAAAGCGTTTGGGCCGTAGTTCAAAATTTGAATTATTGTTCCATGAAACAAACCAATAATTGATGTAAATAGAAATGTGTTTATTACAAAGCTTGTACCGCAAAGGGAACCAACGGCACCCATAAGCTTTACATCACCCATGCCAATGGCGCCAATTAAAGCAAAGCCAATATAGCAGGCTATTCCAATTATGGTTCCTGCGAAGCTATAACCAAAACCTTGTAAGCCAAAGTAATAAAAATTTAAGATCCATCCAAGAAAAATTAATGGGAAGGTGAGCCAATTGTAAATTTTGCCCCAACAGGTATCTGTTATCATTGCCAGGGCACAACCACTAATGGCGATTATTTTCAGAAGAATTACTGGTTCAGGAATAGTCATCTAGGTTAAGAATACTATAAAAAAAAAGTCCCCGCAGGGACTTTTTGAGGATTACTTAAATTAGTTATTGATTAAACTGTCACGTAACCAAGAATTCTTGCTCTTATTCTTTTCAGAAGCTTTTTTGATGAACGAATGTCGTCTTCAGACTCTTCTTTTTCGTTATGAAGAAAAACAATTCCACCGGTATGTCCGGCGAGGACACCAGCATCTGGGAATTCAAGAAGGGCAGGGGTATCAATAAGGATTACTTCAACCTTTCGCTTAAGGTTTGAAAGTAATTCAATCATTTCCGGGGAGCCTAGAAATTCTGTTGGGTTAGTTGGAAGATTTCCTGTGGAAATAAGGTTCAGGTTTTTTACGCAGGTCTGTTGCATGAGCTTTGAAGGGTTTTCTCCATTTAGACCATCTGACAAACCCACTTTGTTCTGTAAATCAAAAACCTTGTGAAGAGCTGGATTTCTAAAGTTTGCATCAATCATTAGCACTGAATAGCCAGCCTGTGCCAGAAGAATTGATGTATTTGCAAGCAATGTTGTTTTACCTGATTGATTTCTAGATGACCCAACAAGAACTATTCTTGTATGTGAATCGGCTATGCTGACCTGTAAGTTTGAAAGGAGTGACTTATATGGCCCCATTTTGGGGGAATCTGGTTCATTCAACGCAATCAGACGTTCATCGAATATGGATTCTTCAGAAGCAAATTCTTCTGGTGCCGGCAGAGCCAGTCTCTCAGGAGAAAGAGAAGGAACCTGCAAAATGGTTTCAATAGGTTCTGCTCTTAGTAATGCCTGATTTGCAACGAATCCACCTGATGCAAGCATTTCTGCATTTACCGATACTATTTCTGTTCTAACTGGTTGTGGGCTGTAGAGCATAAAGACTGCCATAAGAACTCCGGATGCCAGAGCAATGCAATCTCTTTGCAATGCAGAAAATCCAATCGGTGATGGAAATTGTCTATCTTTTTTTAGAACATTGATTTTGCCATAAGTTGTATTTTGCCGGATTTTAGCTTCTTCAATTTCCAGCGTGGTTTTTTGATGAATTTCTCCAAGAGTTTTGAGCCTTAAATTTAAATGTTGAAGCGTTTGCTCGCTTTGCGAAATCTGAAATCTTTCAGCTTCTTTAAATTTTGTCAGGTTTTCTCTCAACAAAGATATTTTGTCTAAATCACTATCAATTTCTGCTTTTAAAGAAACATATTCCGGGTTGGTTTTCTTTTTTCTTTTAGTTGTTTTTGCGCTGGAAAGTCTTTTTTCACATCTACTTATTTTTTTTCTAACAGCAACAACCTTTGGATGTTTTTCTTTGTAAGATTTGAATAATTCGGCAAGCTGATTTTGGTATTTACCAAGTTCGTTTGAATAACGGCTATATTCAGGACTTTCTTCAATAATTGAAAAATATGTTATTTCAGGAGTTGTTTGTAATTTTTTCTGATTGATATCAATTTTTTCTTCAAGCTGATGAAGTTCGTTTTCAAGTAGCAACGTTTTGTTGTCAACATGAACTGTTGCAACCGCACTTGCACGTGCCAGAGAATTTCTTGTTTCAGCTAACTGTTTTTCAAGGTGCTCTCTTTTCTTTTCAAGTGCTTTTAGTTCAAATGAGCGTTTTTCTGAGCTGTAACTCAGAAATTCATTTGAAAGAACCTTGATCATAGAGTTACCAAGTTCTTTTAAAATCGAAGGATTTTCATGCCTGATAAGCATTTTAACTAAACCAGGTCCAGCATCTTCAAGAGCATATAGTTCTTCATTTCTAGCTTCATCTGCAGGCAGGTTGCAGCTTTTCAAAGCTTTGCTTATTACTGATTTTTGAGCAAGTATTCCGTTCATTGATGCAGCTAGACTTAGACCAGTAGTGTCTTCTGTTGTCATAACCCTTAAGAGTGATTGACTTTCGTATACTGGGGGAAAATATCTATTAAGAAAAACTGAACCAACAATTGCCAGGCCAACTATAACTATTGCCCAGCCAGCCTTATTCTTTAAACTCCTAAAAATGCCTTCTATAAGGCTTTCCTGCGTCATCTTGTCTGCCTCCTGAACGGATCTGTCGAGTGCTTTTATATATATTTACTTCTCAACTAATCGGCAGCCAGATAGAAAAAACTTAGTGAAAGCTAAAAAATCATAAAGCTGATTTCTTTTAATTTGTCCAAAACAAATTTAATTGATAAAAAAACAGCCGCACTCATGAAAATGAACGCGGCTGTTTTTATGCTTAGCTATTGGTAAAATTGTTTTATTGTTTCTACAACAAACTCTAGCGATTCTGATGGGAGTTCTGGATATATTGGAAGAGCAATTGTGCTTAATGCTGCTTCTTCAGAATTTGGGAAATCACCCTTTTTGTATCCGAGATAAGCAAAACAATTTTGTTCGTGCAGAGAGAGCGGATAATAAACAGAGCATCCGATTTCTTTTTCCATGAGAAGTTTTTTCAACTCATCACGATTCTTAACTCTGAGAACGTATTGATTAAAGATATGATATCTGTCATCTTTGCGAACAGGCGTAGTTACTTCTTCTATTTCAGCAAAGTGCTTATCATATTGGTCGGCATTTTTTCTTCTGCCACATGTCCATCCATCAAGATATGGTAGTTTTACTGATACAACAGCTGCCTGAAGGGAATCAAGTCTCGCATTTAAGCCTATTTCAAGGTGGTGGTATTGTTCCTGTCCACCGTGCACTCTAAGACCCTTTAAGCGGGTAGCAAGTTCTTCATCGTTAGTTGAAACTAGTCCACCATCGCCAAAGCCACCAAGATTTTTGCTCGGGAAGAAACTAAAGCAACCTAGATCACCCATGCTTCCTGCGCTTTTTCCTTTATATTTTGCGCCAATTGCCTGAGCTGCATCTTCGATTACTTTCAGGTTATGTTTTTTTGCTATTGCCAATAGAGGGTCCATGTCAACACACTGGCCAAAAAGATGGACTGGCATAATGGCTTTAGTTTTATCAGTAATAACGCTTTCAATTTTGTTAACATCCATTAAAAAAGTATCAGGATGGATATCTACGAAAACAGGTTTTGCGCCAACTCTAGCTATTGAGCTTGCCGTTGCAAAAAAGGTATAAGGTGTTGTTATTACTTCATCACCCGCTCCTATGTCTAAGGACATTAACGCCAGAATTAAGGCGTCGGTTCCAGACGAACAGCCTATGGAATATTTTGTTCCAATGTAGCTGGCAAGTTCTTTCTCAGCCTTCTCTACCTTGGGGCCAAGTATAAATGCCTGGTCCTCAATTATAGCTATTAACTCGGGTAAAACTTGGTCTTTAATCTGTGCAAATTGTGCTTTTAAGTCTAGTAGAGGGACTTTCATGGCTATCTCCATTCAAAGTTTTGATCGTGAAAAAAATAACACAATGGAGATTATCATTAACCAATAATTTAAGTCAATGCTTTATATAAGCAAATTAGGGGTAGATTTTTCTTAAGTAAAGTGATATGCTTCGCCTGTGAAATTTATAGATGAAATAAAAATTGAAGTTTCTTCTGGTAAGGGCGGCGATGGTTCCGTCGCTTTTCGTCGCGAGAAATTTGTTCCATACGGTGGCCCTTCAGGTGGAGATGGCGGCCGTGGTGGCGATATTATTCTCGAAGCTACGAGTGATTTAACTACACTTTATGAACTTAGCTTCACAAAAGTGCTAAAAGCCCAAAATGGCGAAAATGGTATGCCAAAGGATATGATTGGCGCTAATGGTGAAAGCCTGACCGTTTTTGTTCCAGTAGGAACTCTTGTATATGATTTTGAATCAGATAAATTGCTCGCCGATCTTGATGAGAGCGGACAAAGGTTTGTTATAGCCAAAGGCGGTCGTGGTGGCCGGGGCAACGCAAGATTTGTTTCCTCCGTTAGACGGGCACCAAGAATGGCTGAAAAAGGTGAGCCAGGTGTTACTTTAAAAATTAGATTAGAACTTAAACTACTTGCAGACGTTGGTCTGGTAGGCTTGCCAAATGCAGGTAAGTCAACTTTTCTTGGATCTGTAAGTAATGCCAGACCAAGAGTTGCAGATTATCCATTTACAACCTTGTTTCCAAGTCTTGGAATTGTTAAGTCTGATGTTGGTGCTTCTTTTTGTATGGCTGATATCCCTGGATTAATCGAGGGAGCCCATGAAGGAACTGGACTTGGAATACAGTTTTTGAAACATATTGAAAGAACCAAAATTCTTTTGCATCTGGTTGATACCAGCCAATTGGATCTTGATCCAGAAAATATTTTAAAGGAATACGATATTATTCAGGCCGAGTTAAAAGAATTTTCAGAATTATTAGCTGATAAGCCTGTTGTTGTTGCTGCTAATAAGATGGATCTTCCAGACTCTCAAGAACTTTTTCCAACTTTTAAAGAAGAATTGGCAAAACGCGGAATTGAAGTTTTCCCTGTTTCTGGTGCAACTAAAAAGGGTGTTCCTGAATTGTTGAAATATCTTTCTCAGAAATTGAAAGAATTTAAAGCGCCAGTTAGATTTGAACCCAATACAGAAGAGAAGGTTTATGAATACCTTCCTCCATACCAAATCGAGATGGAAAGCAAGGGGTATTGGGTTGTTCGTGGTGCTGAAATTGAAAGGCTTGTTGCTATTACTGATTTTGCAAATGATGAGGCAATCGCAACTTTTAAAAGAAAATTAGACAGGCTCGGATTTCTTGATGAGCTTACCCATCTCGCGGCAGATGAAGAAGATACTTTTGCTATTGGCAATATGGAATTTCTATTCTGGGAGTTCTTTTATTGAGGGTTGGAATTTTCGGGGGGAGCTTTAATCCCGTTCATGAACAGCACCTTAGAATTGCCGACGCTGCAAAAGTTCAGCTAAAACTAGATGAAATCTGGTTTTTACCTGTTTTTAAACCCGTTCATAAAAATCAGAAATTGTTATTAAGCTATGAGTCTAGGCGAAGTATGCTTTCAGCAGCGATTTCTGATTTTTCCAGTTTTAGGATTTGTGACGCGGAACAGGAACTTGGTGGAAACTCTTATACCATTAGAACCCTACGCTATTTGCTTAAAAAGTTTCCGCAAAAGGAATTTCATTTGATTATTGGCGGCGACTCGCTGGCAGACTTTTCAAGTTGGCGTGAGGCTGATTTGTTGGCAAAGTTGGTGCCAATTGCTGTAATAAGGAGACCAGGTAACTCAGAAGACTCCTCTATCCCTGGAGCGATTTTAAACTGGGTCGATGTTCCATTAAGCAGTGCCTCAAGCTCTGATATCAGGGAAAAACTTTCTATGAAGTCTTTTAAAGATCTGCCTTTGCCTGATAATGTTCTTTTTGAAATTTTGTGGGGCAACTTTTATGATTCTCTAAAATTGCAAGAAGGGCAGGCGTTAGAAAAGATTAAAAGGCAATATGATTTCATTCCAGAGGGACTTTGTGAACACATGAAAAGTGTGGCAAGGCAGTGCATTATGTTGTGTCGTAAGAATTCAATTTCACCAGTCATTGGGTTCTTTCTCGGCTTGGGCCATGATTTGTTTCGGGCCTCCAAGGATGAAAAACTGATTGAAAATGCTAAAAAGTCTGGATTTGAATTGACTTCTCTTGAATTTGAAATTCCCATGCTTTCACATGGGGCAGCCGCCGCAGGCTTTTTCAAAGATCTGAATATTTTTGAAGCAGATTTTTTGAAAGCTCTCAGGTTTCATACTTTTCCGGAAAATGATAATGGAGTTTTAACTATGCTTTTGGCTGTTGCTGACACTCTTGATCCTTCACGAGGTATACCTGCAAGAATTTCTTTGCTTAATTCTCAGAAGTCTTTAAAGGAATTGTTCGTCGAAGTTTTGTTGTTAAAAAAGTATGTAAACAATTGAAAGTTGAATAATTCAAAAATTCCAGTGGAGTTTGTTTCTATGCTCTGGTAAGATACTAGGGTCATGGCAAATTCATCAGAAGCAGTTCCCACCGCAACTCTTAAAACATTTAAATCTCGCAGAGCCAAAGCTTTGCTGGTTTTGCTTGAGATCTTTTTTATTCTATTAAATGTGGTTTTTTTTGTTGGAATTGGGAAAAAATGGCTTTTCACGCAAACAAACCTTACCAGCACCATGCATTTTTCAAACAGGGCGGAGCCAAAAGAAAATGAAAATCAAATTGGTAATGTTAATATTCTTGTTTTTGGAGTTGACTCAGTAGAGGGAACACACCGATCTGACACATTGTTTGTATTAGGGTTGAACCCTTCCAAGGGAAGAATCTCTATGCTTTCAGTTCCAAGAGATACGCGCGTTTTGATTAATGGAAAATCAAGGAAAATAAATGAAATTTTGCCAAGATATGGAGAATTTGCTTTAAGGAATTTAATTGAAGACCTTATGCAGATTAAGATTAGTCGATATATAAAGGTTGATTTTCAAGGGTTTATAAACATAATTGATGTTATTGGTGGTGTGGATATTAATTTGGATAAGTCCATGAATTACGATGATAACTGGGGAAAACTTCATATCCATTTTAAAAAAGGTCCAAATCATTTAGATGGAAGAGATGCCCTTAATTATGTAAGGTTTAGAGCCGACGCCAATGCTGACCTTGGTAGAATTAAGCGGCAGCAGAAATTTATCAGAGAAGTTCTCAGAAAAGCATTTCAGCCAAGCTTTGTTGTGAAGCTTCCTCAAGTTATTAAAGAGGCTTTCACTCATGTAGATACTGATTTAACAATTCAGGAAATCTTTTCTTTAATCTATGGTTTTAAGGACTTCAAAGCTAAATTCAGAACTTCTTCTTTGCCTGGTGAGGCAAGATACATTGATAAAATAAGCTATTTTTTACCTTACAAGGATAAAGCAGTTGAACTTGGTGCAAGAGAGTTTTCAGATCTTGCTGCTATAGAACTTGTTGCAAGCTTTTCCTCTAATATTGCTTCAGGAACGATTAATGAAAACTGAACTTTTTGATTTTGATTTGCCCGAGTCTTTAATCGCTCAAGTTCCGGCGGAAAAAAGGAGCGAATCTCGCCTTCTGGTTTTCGACCGCCAAAATGAAACAATTTCTCATCAGAAATTTTTTGATATTGTTGATTATTTTCAACCCGGAGACCTGTTGATTCTTAACAGTTCAAGAGTTATTCCTGCCAGATTATTCACTTCTCCAGACCAGGGAAGGGTTAAACCCTCAGAAATCCTTTTTATAAAAGACCTGGGTAATGGTCTATTTGAAGCTATGGTTAGACCTGGAAAAAAGTTTAAACCAGGACACAGGCATACTCTTCCTGAGGGAGTTACTGTTGAAGTGCAAAGTATTAAAGAGGGTGGTTTACGGATTTTAAAAACCATTGGGCGATCTGATTCTGTTGAAATCTTTCGAAAGTATGGAGAAATGCCGCTCCCTCCGTATATTACTTCCAGAGAAAGTTCCCCTGAAAGATATCAAACTGTTTTTTCTGACGAAGAGGGCTCAGTAGCAGCACCCACGGCTGGTCTTCATTTTGAAGAAAGTATTTTTGAACAATTGAAAGAAAAAAAGGTAGATGTAAAAACAGTAACTCTTCATGTTGGACTTGGGACTTTTAAACCCATAGAAGCTGAATATCTTGAGCACCACCATATGCATGAAGAGATTTATTATATCTCCCAGGAAACAGCAGAAGCTTTCTTAGAAACTAAAAAACAAGGTAACAAAGTCTGGGCTTGCGGCACAACTTCCGTAAGAACTCTTGAATCTGCAATTCAGGACTCTGGTGAACTTAGAACTGGGTGGCAGTCTACAGATTGTTTTATAAAGCCGGGATATAAGTTTAAAGCAGTTGACAGGATGATTACGAACTTCCATTTGCCAAAGTCGAGTTTGATAGTTCTGGTTTCGGCTTTTTGTGGTAGAGAGCAGGCAATGAAAATTTATAATGAAGCTATAAAAGAAAAATATAGATTCTATAGCTTTGGAGATTCAATGGTGATGATATGACAAATAAAGAATTTAAGTTTACGTTAGAGCACAAGTCAGAAGAATGCCTTGGACGAGTTGGAAAAATTTCTACGCGACGCGGAGAGATTCCGACCCCTATTTTTATGCCAGTAGGGACAGCTGGAACGGTAAAAACGCTTTCACCAGCAGATATTACCGATGCAGGTGCTTCCATAATACTTGGAAACACATATCACCTGTATTTGCGGCCTGGAACAGACGTTCTGGATCATTTTGGTGGGTTACACAATATGATGGCCTGGGATAAACCAATGCTTACTGATTCAGGTGGTTTTCAGGTATTTTCTCTAAAGAAACTGAATAAAATTTCTGATGACGGAGTCGAATTTTCTTCTCACCTGGATGGGTCGAAACATTGGCTGACCCCTGAAGAATCCATGAGAATTCAACGGTCGATTGGGGCAGAAATAATGATGGTTTTCGATGAATGTTGTCCATATCCTTCAGATGAAAAAGTTGCCAAAAGAGCTATGGACAGATCAGTAGCATGGGCAAAGAGGTGCCGGGAAGACCACCCTCAAATGAGAAACGGCCAGGCCTTGTTTGGTATTGTTCAGGGCTCTATGTATCTGCCTTTACGTCTTGAGTCGATAAAAAGGACTTATGATATAGGATTTGAAGGACTAGCCGTGGGCGGATTGTCTGTTGGAGAACCAAAAGAAGAAATGATAAGGGTTCTGGATGGAATGATGCCTCACATGCCGGAAGAGTTGCCAAGATACCTTATGGGAGTTGGAACTCCAGAAGATTTATTTACAGGAGTTGAACGTGGCATTGATATGTTTGATTGCGTTCATCCTACCAGGATTGCTAGACATGCCACAGTTTTTTCTACCGACGGTCGATTAAGCCTGTTGAATGCAAAATGGCAAAAATCAGATGAGCCTATGGATAAAGACTGCACCTGCTACGCTTGCAGAAATTTTTCACGTGGTTATATGAGACACTTGTTTAAAGCAAAAGAGATTCTTGGTTTGCGAATGGCAAGTTTGCATAATATTACTTTTATGATTAATCTTATGAATAAGATTCGCCAATCGCTTATTGAAAAGCGATTTATCAGTTTTAAAAATGAGTTTCTTGGAAGATATTTCTCGAAGGGGGATAAATAGATGGCTAGTCCAGAAAAACAATTACTGGATTCAGGAATTGCAGCTTTCAGGCAGGGTGATGCTGCAAAAGCTGAAGAAGTGTTCAGAGATTTTTTAAAGCAATATCCAAAAAGTGATCTGGCAGATAATGCGGTATACAATCTTGCAAAAATCGCCTTAAGAAACGAGCAGGAACAAAGAGCGGTTGAATGGTACGAGTTCCTTCTGGAAAATTATCCAGATAGTGATGCAGCTTACTTTGGAAAAGACGAGTATGTTGAACTTATGCGTTCAATGGGTAAAGGACCAAGTGAAACTGCTGATGAATGCTATTTTGAAGGAAAGAAACAACTGCATGAAGGAAAGATTGACGCAGCTGTAGAAAGCTTTAACCGTTTGATTAAAGAATATCCTGAATGTGAGTATGTTGATAACGCTCATTATCAGCTTGGCTTGATTTGTAAAAAGCGCGGTGATCTTGAAGGTGTTAAACGTCACGTAGACATTATTATGTCGCAGTATGCTGATACAGATGCTGCCTTATATGCACAAAGTCTGCTGTAAACAACATCATTTCTAAAATAGAAAATGGGCTGCCTCATATTGAGGCAGCCCATTTATTTTGGCAACTTATTGTGGTGTTACGTTGATTGTGTAAGCGGTGTTTCCGTCTTCTTGAACGATTATATCATCGGTCTCAATTTTGTAGTATCCATGTGACATGTTTACTACAAGAACCTTGATTGGATAACCAGTTATCACGCCTGAGATGTAACCTTCTGCTCTATAGTTTACAGAAACAACGTCTACGTAAGGCACGATATCTTTTCCACCCTGTCTGATGTATATCCTCGCAATATCTCCACCAGGGAATGATGAAGGAGTAGAATCATCAGGCATTGTGCCAGTTACAACGATTCTAAGATCTCTTCTAATTGGTTCTATATCGCTGAAGTCAGCATCGATACCACCAATTGTTCCACCAGGAATATTAGTAGGAATACTTACAGCAGAGTTGATTGTAAGCAGATCATAACCACGAATTTTGCATTTAATTGATACGCTTCCAGCTGTTACTGGGATATCTGTTAGCAAATAGTTTACAGACCCTTTGTAAGCATCTGTTACAGCTGGATCAGTAAATGTTGCAACTACTTTTCCAGCAGACTCGGCCCAGATAAGAATATCTTTCTGCTGAGTGTCAAGGACGTAACCTGGCAGATTGCGCAGAGTTCCGGCGATGTTAACAGTTAATGGTTGAACTTTTATTGTTCCGAGGTCAACTGCTGAAGCTCCAATGGAGATCTTTGCAGCTGTTGGGTCTGCATTAGTTTTATATTCAACATAGTTGTTGCAAGTGATAGTGTAATGGTGATCGCCACCTTCAAGTCCTGTCCAACCAAGTGTTCTGAAATCTTCAGCAGTTTCAAAAAGCTTTGATTTTCTCTGGTTGTATGGTTCGGTTTGAGTAACGGTAAAGTTTCTTAATGGTCTTCCTGTAATGCTATCAACTGGGTAGCCTTTCAAAGTTCCTTTGTAAAGCTCAGGTGCTTTGGTCATCTTGATTACTGAAAGATTAATGGTTTCACCATTGTTAATGGAAGCCGCAGCTGCTTCGAGGTTGGCTGTTGCTGTGCCATTATTCTCATTTGTTCCAGAAACATAGTAGCCATACTTTTCTACGTAAAATTTCCAGTCATCGCCTTTGGCCATGTCATGAAAACTGTAGCTTCCATCGCCACCTGTATAGGTAGTCATGGTTTGCTTAGCTTCACCACCACCTTCAGCCTTTACCAGGACCTCTGGGATTGGTTGATTAGTTTCGGAATTCAGAACGTAGCCTACTGCGCTTCCGCCTTTTACTCCAAGTGAGCCTTTCTCGCATCCAGTAAAAACGATGCTGGCCAGGGATAGAACGAGCAGTAAAAGCCACCGCCCCTTAACATTTTGGGTGTTTCGCACCATGGTTGCCTCCATGTGAATCTATAAAATATCTCAGGAAGTATATCGGCGGAATTTTGAGAAGTTTTAAAACTTTTTTCATTTTTTTACAAATAAAGCCTAAAAAACGACTTTTTTTTTAATTTGGAGTTTCTTTTCTTTAATTGTCATGCAAAAAAAAATCTCTTCTTCTCAGTCAGTATCTCTTGAAAAAGAATATTTATTTTTTCGTTAAACTTTCTATTGGTTGAGCCGATGAGGTATTGAACCAACTCTTCAAGACATAAACGTTGGAGGCGTAATATGATTAATGAAAGGCGGAATCCTGGCGCATATGGGATTCTAACAGCACTGTTCCTGGTGCTTATCCTAAGCCTTGTAGGTTGCGAAAAAGGCACCTTGGGGTTAAAGGGAGGGAGTATTTCTGGAACAGTTCTGAACAGCAGAACTCTTGTTGGAATTTCAGGAGTAAGCATCAAGGCAGAAGCTGGAACAGAAGAAACTAAAGTTACAAAGTATTCTTCAACTGACAGTAATGGTAACTTTTATCTTAACGATATGAGAGCCGATGAATGGTTACTGACTTTTGATAAGGTTGGATACTTACCAATTGATGCTGATGCTTCTAGCAGTGTAAAAATCGTTGTTACAAACAATGAAAGTACTAGCGTTTCTGAAGTTCGAATGGAACCCACAATTGAGAACCAGTATGTAACCGTATCTGGAACACTCAAAGACGCCACCAATGGAACCCTTATAACTTATGGAAATGCACAATTCATCTTTGGACAGACATCCTTTAGTAATCGTTTGCCAACTGAATTTACAACAGGTTTCAGAATTCCTGCATTGACTGGTGATACAGACCTGTCTATATCTGTTGCTGGTTATATGCCTATGACAATTAACCTCAACAATGTTGTAACAGATAGAGATCTGGGAACCATTCAGCTAACTCCTGAATCTTACAAGCTTGTTGGTAGATGGACTGATATACCAGGATGGGTTTTCCAGGATGCTCCAAGAGCTGACATCTTTGCATACTCTGGAAATCGTCTTGTTGCAACGGCAACGGCTCAGCTAAATCAGCAGCAGTTTGAAATGATCGGTATTCCAAAAGGAACTTCTGTTTCAATTGAAGCTGAAATCAAAGGTTATAGAATGAATGGTCCAGTAGTCGTATACCCATCAGGTGACTTTCAGGGAACCATTTATCAGACATTCTCTTTGAAAAACCATTTCTCACAGATAATGAGAGATGTTCGAGTAATTGTTAGCGGTAATGGAATTAGTACTGGCGACATTATTGGAGCTTACTGTGAACAGACAGGAACAACCTGGGCGCAAACGACTGTTTCAAATCCTCCGGGACTTTCAGTTGGAACCCCACGAGTTATTGATCTGGGAACTAATCAGGTTCCAACAGGCTATACCCTTACCTTCAGTGGATACTCCGTCGAAAATGGAACCATCAGTTCTAAAGATGTTTTCATTAATGATGATGGATCTGATCCGCAAGTTGTTACAGTGCCGGTGAATTAATTATGAGTAAGAATTCTTCTGAACTCTTCGGGAGGTTAAAAATGACGAACTTTCGATTCTGGGGTGGGTGGTTTCTGGTGTTTGCCGGATTAAGCATCCTTTTAACTATGGGTTGCGAAAAGGTGCACTAGGCGTCAAATCAGCAACAGTCACTGGAAAGGTTGTTGACAAAGACAATACTAATACTCCAGTTCCAAACGCAATCGTGCGAATGATGTCTAAAGAAGCTGTAGGTGCTGGTGAATTACCACAGGGTTCTAACTTTATGGCAACTAACACTGATGCAAACGGGAACTTTATATTTGAAAATGTTAGCGCTGATAATGTTGTTCTTGAAGTAAATGCTAATGGATATGCAAAGATTCTTTATCCATCAACACAGGCAGCAACAACTGAAGATGGTCAGACTGAAGAAGCTGGGCAGGTTCAGAGTGTTTATGTTAGAAGTGGTTCGGTAACCAATGTGGGATACCTCGCCATGACTAAGATTTCTAATCCTCTTCCTGAAACAATTTCAACTAGTATTGTGTTTAGAGATGCTACTACTCTTGAACTGATTGATGAAAAAGCTGGTCCTATTACAGTTTCTTTCAACAATCAAACTGTAACACTTCCTGTTTCTAACTGGAGAGATGGTATTGACCTTACTGGTAACCCCATCACCTTAACAGCTGAAACTTCATTTAAAGTTATGGCAAGAGCTAACTCTGCTTATTATCTTGCATACGAAGAAACTATGGCGGGAACTGGTGATATACAGTCTGAAATTCTTCTAACCCCTGTTTCTTATAACCTTCTTCTTAGATGCACAAACGTTCCTGATTATATTGAGGGCGGAGTTGTTAACGTTTATGCGGAAAATATTCCAACTAATGTTGCTAGCCCACCAAAAGTCATTGCAACTCATACGATAAGTAACCTTGGAAATCTTACAGAGCCTAATCTTCCAGCTGTTGTTGCAGTTCCTGGATTAGCATTACCAGTAAATTTGAGAATTCAGGTTAGAGGTTATGAAGATGAAGTTATGCAGATTACTTCTGCAAATCTGCCAGCCGGTTCACAGGGAACTTACCGCGTAGATGTTAACTTCCTTGCAAACAATGGAACAAAGAATTTGATTTATGATCCAATCCTTGCTTCTCAGGCAGGTTTACTTGATAATAGACTTAAGCGCGACGTTGTTTTGGAAGTATCTGGACCTCATCTGTTAACAGGCGATTCTGTTTCAGCCATGATTAACCTTCCATACGAAACTCTTTCATATCACAACACTGAAACTGCCTCTAGCATTTGTTCTAATAACAAGCCCGTTAGAGTTACATTTGGAAATACAGTTGTTGGTTACAATCTTAGCTGGGGCGTAACAGTATCTCCAACTATTGTTGGAAGTCCAAGCTATGCATCTGGATCATATTCAATCTCATCTGCAGATCCGATTATGATAAATGTTCCAAACGATGTTCCTGCAAAAGGAATTCTCCTTGGAGCAGAAGCTAAACGACCAGAATAAGAATAAGAATAAAAAAAGGCCAGACTTAATTGTCTGGCCTTTTTTATTTTAGCTTTCTAGATAACTGGAGTTCCGTGTGGATAATCAACTCCAAGATGCTTTGCTACAGTTGCTGCAATATCCCAGAAACCCTTTCTTACTCCAAGATCTTTTCCTGGTCTGTTTTTCTGATAAACAAGCAGAGGGACTACTTCGCGTGTGTGATCGCTTCCCTTAAAGGTTGGATCACAACCGTGGTCAGCTGTAATGAGAAGAATATCATCTTCATTCAATTTAGGTAGAAATGTTCCAAGCCATTTATCAAATTCTTCAAGTGCATTTTTGTAGCCGTTTACATCTCTTCTGTGACCAAATTTCATATCTGTATCAACGAGATTTGTAAAGATGAAACCATTTTTTACTTTTTCAAGGGCTTCATCTGTTTTAGCCATTCCATCAGCGTTATCTTTTGTGGTTACATGTGGTTCAACGCCAAAGCCTGCAAAAATGTCATAAATTTTACCAACGCCATAAGTTGTTATGCCTTTTTCCTTAAGCACGTCCATTACAGATTTGCCACTTGGTGGAAGGCTATAGTCATGTCTTCTGGAAGTTCTTGTATAATTCCCGGAAGTTCCTGTGAATGGTCTGGCAATAACCCTTGCAGCGCCAAGTTCTGGTGGTTGGAGCATATCGCGGGCTGTTTGACAAATTTTATAAAGTTCTTCAATTGAAATTACATCTTCATGTGCGGCAATCTGAAATACAGAGTCAGCAGAAGTGTAAACAATTGGTTTACCAGTCTTTACATGTTCGTCGCCAAGCTCATCAAGAATAACAGTTCCTGAAGAAGCATAGTTGCCAATTGTTTCTTTTCCGATAGCTTCTTCAAATTTTTTAAGCCAGTCTTTTGGGAAACCATCTGGGAAAACAGGAAAAGCAAAATCAAGTTTTACTCCCATCATTTCCCAGTGACCTGTAGTAGTATCTTTCCCAGGGGAAAGTTCTTCCATATAGGCAAAAGAGCCTTCTGGTTTATCTACAGGCGGAACACCCATAATTTCTTTAATATTGCCGAGACCTAGCTTTCCCATTACCGGAAGGCTGATTCCACCAGCTGCTTTAGCCAGATTTGGAATAGTCGCAGCGCCTTTGTCACCATATTGTTCAGAATCGGGCATTGGCCCAATTCCTGCACTATCTAAAACAATGCATATTGCTCGCATATCTTAATTTCCTTTTCCTCGTAATTGCTCAAGGAGCATTAGTTTTTCTATTCGCTTGGCATGTCTGCCAGGCGCAGGTTGTGTTTCTATCCATTTATCAACAATCTGCTTCATGTAACCGGTTCCAATAACCATGCTGCCCATAGTTAAAACGTTTGCATGATTATGTTCTCGGCTGTTATTTGCTGCATAAAGATCATTGCAGCATGCAGCTCGCACACCTGGAACCTTATTTGCTGCCATACATGAGCCAATTCCAGCGCCATCTATTACAATTCCTAATGTTAAAGGGTTGATAGAAACTGCATGCGCAACAAGATAGGCAATGTCCGGATAATCTACTGAATTCGTGGAATAAGTTCCAACGTCTTCTACGACATAACCCTTTTCTTGTAGGTATTTTTTTAATTCTTCTTTATGGCCAAATCCACCGTGATCGGCGCCAATAACTATTTTAGGCATTAGATAAACTCCTGAAACAATTCTTCTCTAGGGCGTGGAATAACCACAGAGTGAACAACCAGGCCTTTTTCCTTAAGAGATTCAAGACCAGCTTCAACAGCGGCTTCTACTGCGGCGACATCGCCTGTAAGGGTGTAAAACGCTTTGCCGCCAATTGCCATGGCAATTCTGACTTCACATAAAGTTACGTCTGCAGCTTTTGCAGAAGCGTCTGCGGCAAGGATAGTTGACACAATATCAAAGGTTTCAACTACTCCGAGAGCACCGGTTTCTTTTATCTGGTTGGTTGCTGTCATAGCGGGATAAATCTGAGGATCCAGATTTGGAATAACCAGATCGTTGACTATGTAGCCTTGACCAATTTGAATTCCCGCATCAATGCTAGCTTCTACTGCAGCAACATCACCCCAGATGAGACATATGAATTTACCAGGGCAGACTGTTCTAGATAAAACTAGCTCAACAGAAGCTGTTTTTAACATTGTATCTGTGACCTGGTAACCGATAGAAATGCTTGAAAGCTCTATCAGGCCAATGGCATTTTTATTAACACTCATCTTTCAAATCCTTATTCTCTTGAAATTGTTATCGCGGTTTCAGAAATTGTCGTGACTTTTCCGCTGATAGAAGCATGAAGAGAAGCGCTTAGCTTTCCTTCTGGTATAGCGGCTATTAATTGCCCGGCTTTAACAGTTTCCCCAACTCTTACTTGGGGAATTGCAGGTGCGCCGATATTCATTTTTAATGGCAATGTAACCGATTCGTAGCGTGTGTTGAAAGTTGTTAAGGGGGCTTTTCTGTCAAAATTCAAAAGTCCCAGTTTTTTCAGAAGCCTTTCAATGCTAACTCTTCGATGGGAGCGCATTGGGTGTATTGTTGGCTGTCCAGGAAACTCTCCGGCTTTTACTCCATTACCAAGGTGAAATTTCTTTGATTTAATACACATTTCCCTTGGTGGAAGATCTTCCGGGCATGAAAACAATGAGCAAAGACCGCATTCGCTGCAAAAAATTGAATCTACAGCAAAATTGCTTGTTTCATAAGGTGCGAATTGCGCTGTTCTCATTGCCTTGTGTGGTCTTATTGGATATCCAAGTAGAGCTCTTGGGCACAACTCAGAACAATCAGTACACTGATCGCAGGCAGAGCGCGATATTTTAGAATTTTCCCTTTCCGTGCGAAGCATTTTTCTGATTAGTACATGATCTGTTGGCAGGGCAATTAAGCCGCCACAGGTTTTGCTCACTATTTCCTGCTCCGGGTTGGAAAGGATTTTTCCCATCATTGGTCCGCCATCAATAACAGTTAGACCATCGAGGGATTTTAAGCCAGAAAGTTCAAACGCTTCCATAACTGAAATTCCAATTGGAACTTCAACTGTTACAGGGTTAGGAACCTGACCAGTAATAGTCAGAAATTTAGTTATAACTGGTTTATTTCTGCCAAGATTAAGGAGAGTTTCAACATTGGCAACAACGCAACCAATGTTTAGTGGAATGCCACCATGAGGGATCAGCCTTCCAGTCGCTTCATAGACCAATTCATACTCGTCTCCGGCTGGGTAAAAATCACCAAGTTGGAGAATCTTTATGCGCGAGTCTGGATTAGAAGCTTCCATGTGCTTGATTAATTTGGCATACTTGGCTTTGATTCCTATGTGAGCCGTTTTTGCACCAGTAATGTTTAAGGCGTCAACCAGTCCCTTGTAGAACTCTTGAGTGTGCTTGAGCATGATCTCTTTATCTTTGTGAAGAAGAGGCTCACATTCTGCGGCATTAACAATAAAGTCTTCTACATTTTTGGCAGCAAGTTTTACATGAGTTGGAAATCCTGCTCCACCACAGCCTACTAGGCCGAGTTCTGATAGGTTTCTATTTGGCATAACTAAATTCCAGTTTTACTTAAATTAAAAAGCTGTATTAACCCGAAGCCGATTCATTCTGAAAGTCAGAAAATCAACTTCAAAGTCAATACAGCTCTTTTATCAGACTATTCTGAATGAATCTACAATAACACACCTGCGTTGGCGGGTGAATGATCTTGCAGTAGTAATCCCTTCTCCGGTAGGAGAAGCAATTGTCATTGTTGTGCAACCTTCACCGCCAAGTCCCAGTCCAGCATAGCTGGGGCCATTTTTAACGAAAATGCTACAATCGCATTTTCTAGCCATCATATGGAGATTGTCGATGTTTTTGCTGTGCATTACTGCAGTATGGCGGTTTCCGTGTTCCACTTTTACTGCAAGCTCTACTGCTGTGTGAACGTCCCTAACTCTCACTAGTGGAATTACCGGCATTAGCAGCTCTTCAACAACAAATGGGTGATCGGCTGCTACTTCACAAAGCACTATTCTTACATCATCTGGAACTCTTACGCCTATTTGCTCAAGAATAACTGAAGCATTTTTACCGACTAGACCACGATTGGGCGCACCTGTTTTAGAATCTATACAGATTTTTTCCAGTTGAGCTATTTCTCGTGGAGAAGCTTCGTAAGCACCGCTATTTTTGAGGTTCTTTTTGAGCTCGTCAGCTACTGATTCAACAACAATGATTTCTTTTTCAGCAATACAAAGAACATTATTATCAAGACTTGCGCCTGAAACTATGTCCCTTGCTGCTTTTTTTAAATCAGCTGTTTCATCAACAACTACCGGCGGATTACCTGGGCCAGCTGCAACATATTTTTTTCTAGACTTAGAAGCTGCTGCAACAACACCTGGACCACCAGTTACACATAGTAAACGAATTCCGGGATGGGTCATCATTTTCTGAGCGTTTTCTATACTGGCATCTGCTACTGAAGTAAGGATATTGCGAGGCCCACCGGCTTCAATAATAGCCTCATTCAGCAAAGACATAGTATAGTGACTGCACTTGGTGGCGGAAGGGTGGGGGGCAAAAACAACACCATTACCAGCTGCAAGCATGCTAATCGAGTTATTGATAACAGTTGCAGTAGGATTTGTAGAAGGTGTGATTGCACCTATAATCCCATATGGAGCCCTCTCAACGAGAGTCAATCCACCATCACCAGAATATGAGTCCGGCTGAAGATCTTCAAGACCGGGGGTTTTTTCAATGACAAGCTTGTTTTTTTGCAGCTTATCTTCAAATCGCCCGTAACCAGTTTCCTGGTTCGCAAATCTTGCAATATCCTCAACCTTTTCCATAGCCCTTTTTCGCATATTTGTGATAATTGCGGCTCTGGTTTTTACAGGGAGTTCAACAAGCTGCTTCTGAGCAGCAGTTGCAGCAGCAACAGCTTCATCTACAGAGTTGAAAATCCCAATGCCCTGACTCGCTGAAGGTTTATTGGCAATCGACTGTGATGGGCCGATTTTCTTTAAAACTTCCTGTACGATCAGGTTTATTTCTTCCCTGGAAACACTCATTATGTAACTCCAATCAGGTTAAACGGGCCTATTGGTTTCTGTCTGCATCAAAAACAACGCTGTCTACAATTGCACACACCGCTGCATCAACAGGTTTCTTGAGAGTTGCTTCAGTTAACCTGGCAGAACTTCCAGAAACTACCAATACCTTTTCAGAGGCCCCTGCTCCAACCGCGTCAACAGCGACGACAAACTTGTTGGTGGGCTTCTGTTCGTGAAGCGTTAGCTCCTCAACAATAAGCAGCTTCATGCCAACAAGACTCTCATCTTTTCTGGTACAAACTACTGTACCGCACACGCGGCCTAGAATCATGATTTAATACCTTCCTGAAAAATTACTTTTTTGATCCAGTTGCAGCTCTGATTGGGAGAACATCTTCAAGGTTTGAATGTGGACGTGGAATTACATGAACACATACAAGCTCACCGATTTTTTTGGCAGCAGCAGCGCCAGCATCAGTAGCGGCTTTTACAGCAGCAACATCGCCTCTTACGAAAGCAGTACAGTAACCAGAACCGATTTTTTCCCAGCCAACCAATACTACGTTAGCAGCTTTTACCATTGCGTCACTTGCTTCGATGAGAGAAGTTAATCCACGTGTTTCAATCATACCTAAGGCTTCTTGCATGACAAACCTCCATTTTATTGTGTGTCAAATTAGATATTAGTTTGATTTTATCCAACTATTTCAACTGTGTCGCCATTTTTTATGCCGGCACAGTTTGCTTCATCAGTATCGATATGGAAATCGAGTGCGAACTTATTGCTTACCCTTACCAGTACATTGTTAAAGGTAACTGACTTTGAACCTGAAGTGCTAACAGATACGCGATCTTTATCTTTCAGGCCAAAGTTTTCAGCGTCTTTATCACTCATGTGAATATGGCGGGCGGCTACAATAACACCTTTGTCAAGTATTACAGAACCTTTTGGGCCTACCAAAACGCATCCTGGTGTTCCTTCAATGTCTCCAGAATCTTTAACAACTGGTTTAACACCAATTTTAAAAGAATCGGTAGTAGAAATTTCAACCTGGGTTTCTGGTCGAACAGGGCCTAAAATTCTTACTTTATCAAGGTTCCCTTTGCGTCCGACAACCATTACACATTCTTCAGCTGCATACTGTCCAGGTTGTGAAAGGTCTTTCATTATTTTTAACTGATAACCTTTTCCAAACAAGGTTTCCAAATCTTCTTGTTTTATGTGAAGGTGGCGATTGCTTACGCCGCAGGATACAGAACCGGATTTTAGCCTATCCTGCAGATTAATATGCTTTAATACTTCAGCTACAATTGTTTTAACTTGCTTTTCATCAATCATTTTCTGTTTCCTTCCTTTGTCAGCATTCGCTGTAAAAGATGCTTTTCAATTATTACTGCACAGTTGTCAGGAAGAGAGCCCTTATCGAATTCTCGTGATCCCAATACAGGAATAACTTCATTTGCTAATTTATTTTCAGAGGCAATTATACCATACCCTGAAGACTGCGCAAGGGGAAAAGTTGAAAAAAGCATAAAGGATTTTTTCTTTGCTGCTTCAAGCAATTTTTCCAGATTTTTTTGGGTTGTATAGGGAGCAACTGGTGGGATCAAAGCCCCAGCACAATTTTGGTCAATCAACATTCCCAGAGATGTTTCACCGGTAAAGGCTCCTTTGCTCTCCCATGAGATAGTAGGGGAAACTACTCTGTTTGATAACGAAGGAAACAAATCTTTAAACACTGGAATCAAAGGTGTGTTAACAATAAAAAACAGATTTTTTATTCCAGAGCCGAAATCAAACAATTCGGATTGTTGTTTTTTTAAAGCTGTAATAGATTGGGCTTGAACATAATAGAGAAAATGTTTCTCTTCTGTGCCTTGAATCATACAGAGTGAGTCCGCGACTTCTTTTGCCCACATTGTAAGCGGTCTATTGCCTGGAATTCTTCTGATCCCCTTTTGATAGAGCTCTCTGACTTCATCGGCTGTAAAAGGCGATAGGTCCTTTGCGGAGGCCTGATGGGGGTCTTCTCCCTGATATGAAAACCTGAATGAGCCCACTAATTTTTTTAAATCTGACGGGAGAACATATTCTATGCCTAAAGCTTTCATGTCCTGAGTTGGAGCAGAAACTCTATCTACAATCATGTAAATTGGCAGGCTTGATTTTGCTGAAAAAATCGACCACAGAGACTCTGTTATCCCGTCGTCACAAATACCAAGAGCTACCTTTTTGAGGCTTGGAACCAAACTGTGAGAATCAATTGCAATTGCAGAAAATCGGTTTAATCCCGTATATTTAAGGGTCTCACAGCTGATTGCGACAAAATCATCTAGTGAAAGATTGTATGGCGCAATAGAAAAACGTTCCTGATCATTACGATCATCTGAAATTATCAACACCGGGGCTTTGCTCATAGTTTTTTTATAATAGCCAGCAACATAAAATAAAGCAACAAAATTTGTAATAAAAAAACCGCCAACTGGCGGTTTAATTAAGAGCCCCGCGAATGCCGTGTTAAGAAGACAATTGAACCCACTGAAACAGTACGGTTGTCCGCCTGTTTAGGCAACGAGGACTTCGTAACAAGATAAATCTTGTTCGTAAGCGGTTCTCGAAGTTAAACAGAGACAGATTCCCTTTCAGACACAGGTGTCGGCTCAATTTAACCTGCACCATCACAAACACCGCAGGGACAAACTTTTCTAATACCTTACACTTCAAAAATATCAAACCAGATAGCTTTTGGCAAGAGAATAATGCAAAAAAATAATAAAAAAGATTTATGCTGAAAATATGATCGGAAGGGGTTGTCAAAAGAATGGAAAAACTGTAAAATGTTAGGGCAGTGTACCACAAGAAGGGAATATTTAGTATGAAACGTAGTCACAAATTTTGGGCGATTTTATTTATTGCGCTTTTGCCAGTTATTGGAACATCTGTTTTTGCTTCAACCGAAAAATTTGACAAGGCTCACAAAGAGTCTTTCAAACTTGATAAAGATACAGTTTTCAAGAAAATTTTATTTTGTTGTGGTCTCATTAATGCGGCCTATCTTGGTATAAATGATCAGGTTGCTGCTCTTCAGCTTGCTAAAAAAAATTCAAACCCTGGAGCTTTGTCTGCTCAATTGTTAGCAGTGCAGATTGGGTTGGTTGAGAAACCTTTTTTGATTCGTTTTATTGCTCATGAGATTGAGCTTTGTCAAAACTATCCTAATTTTCCTCTTGGATTTAATGATTCTCCTGAAGGTCCGGAAAAGATGAGTGCAGAGTTTTATAAAATTGCAGACCATATAGAGAATATGAAAATAAAGTTTGAATCTAACGACATTAAAGCCCTGAGAAAAGAGTCTGAAAGAGTAGTTTTTGAGCTTTTCTGGACAGATAGCGAAAAAATGCGCACTTTATGCAGCGACATGCTTAATTTTATTAGAAAAGAACTTAAGGAAGATCTTCCTTTTGATGTTTTTTCTAAACAAAACAAACCAAAAGTAAATTAATTATTTTTTTCTATTCTTATTGCGGCTATCAAAAGCCTTTTTAATATTTGAACCCCTAAGGGCATGCTTCTTGGCAAGCCCTTTTTCTTTTCCTGTTTTTAGAGCTTTACCCAGTCTTTCTAATACGCCTAGTTCCAGGTTTTCTTCTTGCAGGGCAATGATTTCGTCACGAATCATGGCAGCCTTTTCAAATTCCATGGCTGTAGCTGCAGTTTCCATTTCTTTTTTCAGGCTGGTAATAAGTTCAAGCAACTTTTCCTTGTCAATGTTGGGTGTTTTCTTTCCATCAGTTGATTCGCCCGGGAGAAATAATTCTGGCAGTTGTTTTCGAATAGTGCTCGGAACGATGCCGTGCTTTTTGTTATAAGCTTCCTGAATGGCCCTGCGTCTCTTTGTTTCATCAATGCAATACTGCATTGAAGCTGTAATTTTATCAGCATAAAGGATAACTCGCCCGTTCGCGTTACGAGCAGCACGCCCACATGTTTGCATTAAAGACCATGCAGAACGAAGAAAGCCTTCTTTATCCGCGTCTAAAATTGTCACGAGCGAGACTTCAGGAAGATCTAACCCTTCACGAAGCAGGTTGATACCAACAAGAACCTTAAATACGCCTAGCCTCAGATCACGTAAAATCTCAATTCTTTCTAATGTGTCGATTTCATCATGAAGATACCGAGATGGAATATTCAATTCAGTTAGATAAGCTGAAAGTTCCTGAGACATTTTTTTTGTAAGAGTTGTTACCAGAACCCTTTCATCTTTTTTTATCGTTTCATTGATTTGGCTGATAAGGTGATCAATTTGTCCCTCAGTTTTGACAACTGAAATTTCAGGATCCAAAAGCCCTGTTGGTCTGATAAGTTGCTCTGCAATATTCTCTTTAGATTCTTCAATTTCAAATTTTCCTGGGGTGGCAGAAACAAATAATAAAGGCCTGTTGCGGGCTAAAAATTCCTCAAACGTTAGACATCTGTTGTCTAATGCTGACGGTAATCTGAACCCGAAGTCTATAAGGGTTTGCTTTCTGCTTCTGTCGCCGCGGTACATCCCTTTTAGCTGTGGAACTGTCATGTGGGATTCGTCTAATATAATGAGACAATCTTTGGGAAGGTAGTCAACGAGTGTATCAGGCGGTTCGCCAGGTTTTCTGCCCGCGATTAGTCGGGAGTAGTTTTCGATTCCTTTGCAGAATCCGGTTTCTCTCATCATTTCGATATCATAGCGACACCGTTCGTAAATTCTTTGTGCTTCAATAAGCTTTTTATTTTCTTCAAAGAATTTTACCTGTTCTTTCATTTCTTCTTCTATGGCAACAAGCGCTTTTTCTTTTTTCTCGGTTGTGGTTACAAAGTGCTGCGCAGGAAAGATCTCAACGGAATTTAGCTTTTGAATTACTTCACCGGTTAAAGGGTCGAATTTTTCAATTTTTTCTATTTCGTCACCAAAAAATTTTACTCTTATGGCTTCTTCACTGGAAGCTGGAAAAATATCCAGGGTCTCGCCTCTTGCTCTAAATCTGGATCTGTCAAAGTCCATGTCGTTTCTGGAATACTGAATGTGAATGAGGTCTCTGATAACTTTTTGCCGGGAAATGTTTTGGTTAACCGATAATCCTATTCTTAGTTCTGAATAATCTGAGGGGGAACCAAGACCAAAGATGCAGCTTACTGATGCTACTACTATTACGTCCCTTCTTGAAAAAAGAGAAGTTGTTGCTGAGTGCCTGAATCTGTCTATCTGCTCGTTAATCGATGAATCCTTTTCTATATAGCTATCAGTGGAGGGAATATATGCCTCTGGTTGAAAATAATCATAATAACTTACAAAATACTCCACTGAATTTTGCGGGAAGAATTCTTTAAACTCTGTATATAACTGAGCTGCCAGGGTTTTGTTATGGGTTATTACTAAAACAGGCCTTTGAATCTCCTGAATAATATTGGCCATGGAAAAAGTTTTCCCTGAGCCGGTAACTCCCAGAAGGGTCATTCTATCTGAACCTTCTTTTAACCAGGTCGAAAGTTTTCTAACTGCTTCTGGCTGGTCGCCTCTTAGTTGAAATGGACTATTTAAGTTGAATGGATTGACAGATTTCTGTGGTTTCATAAAATGAAGTATAATATAAAATGTAAGTCAGCAAAATGCTTTTCAATTAAATCGAAGGTGAAGAAAAATGAAAATTTACATAGTTGCAGATATGGAAGGCGTTGCCGGAGTTGTATCTTTCGATCAAACCCATGGGAATTCGGCAGATTATGAATCGGCCAGAATTCAGTATACCCGTGAAATAAAGGCTGTTTGTGAAGGTGCTCTGGAAGAAGGCGTTGAAGAAATCTACATAAATGATTTTCATGGCAATGGACGGAATTTAATCCTTGAAAGCCTGCCTGAAGGGGTAATGGTAGTTCGAGGGGATTTTCGTCCTCAGTCTGGATATGACTTACTCGACAAAACTTTCGGCGGTATTATTTTTGTGGGGGCGCATGCAAGAACCGGTACTTTTTCTGGACTTATGCCCCATACATATTCTTCCAAGTTGAATTACGAGATTTTTGGACAGCCAGTTGGCGAATTCGATTTATTGTCTTTAATCGGTGGTGAATTTAAAGTTCCCACGATTATGATTTCAGGAGATTCTGCAACTATTGAGCAAGCCAGAACTAATCTTCCATCGACCCATATGGTTATAACCAAATATTCTGTCGGAAACAACGGAGCGCTTTGTATCCATCCCAGAAGGGTTTGCAATTTGCTAAGAGAAGAAGTTAAGCGGGCCGTAAAAAATGTGGGAAGCATCGAACCGCCTCAGATTTCTCCACCTACTCAGCTTACTATTAAACTTAATGATGTGGCCATTGCTTCCAGAATAGAGTGGATTCCAGGCTTGGAGCGTATCAATGATACAACTTTTGAATATGTCGGCAAAAGCATGAAAGAAATTGCTGATGTGGTCTATGGAACAACCGTTCTTGCTGAAGGAATCTAGCTATTTTTTCTCAATATCATATTGTTTAATTTTTCTTTGCAATGTTCTTCTTGATACATCAAGCTGATCAGCTGTTTTTGAAACATTGAAATCATTTTTCTTTAATGAGCTTAAAATGATCTGCTTTTCAGCACGATTCATTTGTTCCTCAAATGTTCCGCTAAAATCCTGAGGAATTTCTTCGGTCTGATGCTCACTATTGGTAAATGGGTTGTAATTACCCTTGTTGCTGAGTTGCGTTAACAAGGGCGGTAGGTCATTAATGGTGATTTTTCCATCTGATAATACCAGAGCTCGTTTTAAAACATTCTCTAGTTCACGTATATTTCCTGGCCACGAATGGTTTTGAAATAGCTCAAGCACTTCTGGAGTAAATTCAGGCTTTTGCTTTTTGTTCTGTTCTGCAAATATTGTAATGAAATGGTCAATCAGAAGAGGTAGATCATCTTTTCTCTCTCTGAGGGGAGGTAAGGTGATAGTCATTTCATTTATTCTATAATAAAGATCATGTCTGAAATTTTCAGCCCTCATCAGGTCAAACATGTTTCGATTTGTTGCTGCGATTATTCTGGTGTCAATTTTGACTGGGGAGGTTCCACCAAGTCTGAAAAATTGTTTTTCCTGTAATACTCTTAAAAGCTTTACTTGTGTATTTAAAGATGTTTCAGTGATTTCATCCAGGAAAATTGTTCCGCCATTGGAAATCTCAAAAAAACCTTTTTTCTGAAATTGGGCTCCAGTAAATGCGCCTTTTTCGTAGCCGAACAATTCGCTTTCAATAATGGTATCAGGTAAAGCTCCACAGTTTACTGCAACAAAATTTTGATTTTTTCTGTTTGAAAGAGTGTGGATCGCATGTGCTATAAGCTCTTTTCCTGTGCCACTTTCACCCTCAATCAGAACTGAAAGGTTACTATTGCTTATTTTTTCAAGGCAGGCAAAGATGGAATTCATTTTTTCAGATTTCCCAATAATGCCGTTAAAAGAAAGTTCTCTTTTTGAAGTTGCTTTCGATGGAGTTGCTACCTCATAGACGTTGGCTGGTGAAAATTCAACAATGTATTTTTTTGAGATTTTTTTCAGCCAAATCGGGATCACTGAGGCTAAATGCTGGATCTCAGAATCAATTAACTGCATTTTTCTTCCTTCTTTCCAGATTATGGCAGTTAATTGTTCCTGGGATAATGCCAGCAAATCTTCGGCGTTTTTTTCAAGAAGCTTGTCAAGAATATGCAGGTAGGATACGTATCTTTGCGGAGCTTCCTGATTTAATGTTTCAACCAGGCCAATATCATTAAGGATCTTTCTTCGCATTTCAGGAGGAAGTGCCATATTAAAGTTTACTTCCTGCTTTCTGGAAAAGTCTTCCTTCCAGTGCTCAAACAAATTGTCCATCTGTTTTAGCCCGGTGGGGGCTATTTCAGATAGAAAATCCGCCGCAAGCTTTCTAATGTCCTGGTCGTGTATCATTATTTCTTCTTAGCTCCAAGTTTTCTTAAAAAGTGTTTTGATGTTTTGTCGTCTGGTTCTGCCTGGAGTGCTTTTCGATAAGCATCTTTTGCTTTCTCTTTATCACCTGTTTCCATGCTTACTCTTCCAAGCCAGCGCCATGCTTCTGCATTTGCCGGATTTCTTGTGGTTGCTTCTTCAAGTGAGGCAGTTGCACTTGCGAAATTTTTCTGATTGTAGAACAGGTAAGCTAATTTTCTAAGTGATTCCGATAAGTAAGCTTCGATAATAGCCTTTTTGTCTGTGTTTGGAAACTTTTCCAGATATTCTTGCCACGCGCTACATTCTTTGGCGTAGAACTTCATTTGCTGGTAAAGTTTGGCTAATCTGAAAAGATAAATATCTGCTTTTTCTGGTTCAAGTTTAAGAAGATGATTCAACTTCTGAATTTCAAGGTCCATTTTTGCCCTTGATGATTCGCCGAGTCTTAAATCTTCTCGGACGTCAGAGTTGATTGAACCAAGAATTCTCATTTCTGCCAAGGGGGTGTTGCACTTTTCGCAAAAATCTATGTTGGCAGGGTTTTCGTGTTGGCATTTTAAGCATTTGTTAAAAGGCTTTTGGCAGTTTTCGCATCTTCTGGCGTCTTCAGAAGCAATCAAATTACAATCTTTGCAAACATTTCTATAGGCAAAAACAGAATTGGTTAGAGCTAAGAGAAAGATAACAAGTAAAAATGAAAAACCTAATTTTTTAATCGATCTTGATGTAAAAATCATGACAAACTCCATTTGAGGCTGGTATTGCTCCAGCTTTTTCAATCGCTTTGCTTGAAAGCAGTATTTTACCACCTTTGAGAGAGCCCACGGTTCTCAAAATTGGAAGAATTGCCTCTGGTTCTCCCTTGAAATTTCCTTCTCTGAATATGTGCCATTCTCGACCATCATAGCATGCGACATAGGGTCTTGAATTAAAAATTATTCTATATAGCTCTGGTTTGGAATATTTGAAAACTCCGTATTCTGCTCCAATATAAGCTCTGTTTAAAACAAATGCTGCACTTAGTGGAGAGCCCAGAAAGGATTGCAAATTTACTTTTGCTGTGTCGTCAGGGTGTATTGCAAATCTCTCGAAATCAAGTGTTATTGAGTTTTCAATATCTCTGGTTTCAACAAATTGATATTCCCGGTCAGAAAATACTCCAATCATTTCTAGAGTTTCTCTTGTGTTTTCTTTGTCTCCAAAAATAACCAGATCTTCTTTTTCTCGTTTTTTTGCTTCTTCTTTGAGGCCTTCTAATAGTTTTCTTGCAACTTTTGGGTGTTGATAGTCGTGGTGAATTCGCCACTTTGGAACTATTGCTGATTTTTGGCCGTTTGCAACCAGATCAGCGTGCGCAAATACGATGTTTCCATAGGAAACGACCCAACAGGACCCAGGAGATCTGACCACAGCTTTTGAATGAAGCTTGCAAGTGTCTGAAGAGTCAAACCAGGAACCTTCAAGAATTTCAGCGCACCTATGCATATCTACTATGGATTCGGGATCTTCCTCATATGACAATTCTCTGAATACCATCTGCTGAAAGACTTCGTGCATTTTCTCACCTCGTTTAATTATCAATTAATTTTATACATTGTGCACAGATAAATTCAACAAAAGTATTTAAAAGGTCGATTAACTATTTTGAAAATTATTTTTTAGGATAACAAATTGGAAAATTGGGTTGTAAATGAAGCTACATTAAAGAACTCTGGTGCCATTGCTGCATTTTTTCTAGCATTTGTCTTTTTATCTGCTGGCTGGCGGACTCTTTTGCACATTGCGCGAAAGAGAAAGGAAGATAAGATAAGCCAAATCGCTGGAACAATTCTTATGCCAGGATATTTGCTTATTGGAGCAGTTTGTTTTCATTTCTGTTTAAATTATCTTGGGCCTGAAGTTGTTAAACCCGGAATTTTTATTTTTTCCTCTATTCTGTTAGACGCGGCGCTGGTAACAATTTTTGGAGAAATTCTATTTGCCGTTGGCTTGGGTTACTATAGTAAAACCAGATCAGGAGAAGAGTTTCCCAGTATTTTCAGGCAGATTTTAAAAGGATTGATCTACTTAATTGTTTTTCTTTCCTTTATGTCAAATACTTACCATGTTGATATTACGCCGCTATTAACCACTTCAGCTGTTTTTACAATGGTGCTCGGTCTTGCGTTGCAGGATGTTTTGGGCAATTTATTCTCCGGCCTGTCTGTACACATTTCTCCCCCGTTCAAGATTGGAGATTGGATTCAGATAAATGGACTAATGGGGAAAGTAGTAGAATCAAACTGGAGAGCAACCACGCTTAAATTGCCCTCAAAAGCAACATTTATCCTTCCCAATAACGATATTGCCAGAAAGGATATTTTGAATTTTTCTGATGATTCTGGCGTAATGTTTAAAGAATTTAAGGTGGGATTGCCTTATGATGTATCTCCTGAAAGAATTCGAAATGTATTGCTGGGCGCATGCAAACAGGTAGATTCTATAAAGGATAGTCCTGCGCCAACCGTTATTATGGGCGAGTTCAAAGATTTTGCAATTGAATATACTGTAAGGTTTTGGTTGGCTAATGAAGAAAATCCTGACCGTGTTAATAGCGAACTTTCTTCGAGGGTTTGGTATCGTTTGAAAAGAGAGGGAATTTCAGTTCCATTCCCGATTAGAGATGTTTATGTTCATCAGGAAAAGGATAGTCACCAGAAAACAATTGAGCACCGTTTGAGTTTAATTTCAGGAATTGATTTTCTTAAAGATCTGGAGAAGGAATGGAAATCTTATATTGCCGAAAGACTTGAAGAATGCTGGTATGAGACTGGTGAAGTCATTGTAAAAGAAAATGATGCTGATTCGGATTTCTTTATTGTTGATCGCGGAGAAGTTGCTGTAACTCTACGCAAAACTGGGCGAAAACCTGTGGCAAAGTTGGGGCAGGGCGAGTTTTTTGGCGAAATGTCACTGCTTACAGGTGAAAAGCGCTCTGCGACAGTGTCTGCAGAGTCTGAAACAAGATTGTTAAAGCTTAGCAAAGATACTATGGCTCATTTGCTGGGAGAAAACGCGAAATTGGCTGAAAAGTTGAGTGTGGTGCTCTCAGAGAGAAATCAACAGAATCAGGAACTTATCAAAAACCAAAGCATGTATTATGCTGCTGTTTCAGCAGGTAGACGCGCTGATTATGAAGGGGCAAGTAAAGCAGCCATTTTGCAGAAAATCAGGAGCTTTTTCAAATTATACTAAGAGCTTCTATTGCTATTGACTTGAATTAAAATTTTGCTCACTCGTTTTTTAGCCTTTAAATACGTGGCTTTAAATGACGTGAGCAAATTTTCTTAACAGCTGCCCTGTAAAAATGTATCATTGTAAAGACTGGGCCATAAAATTGAATGACAATTTGCTAGCGATTTTAATCATTTTGCAGAGAACTAAAAATTTGTAGCTGCAGATGTTTGCTCCAAAAAATGGAAAAATATAGTTTAGGTGCTCGCTTAAAACCGTATTTTTCAATATAGGAATAACGATTTGAAAAATATAGACAAAATTTTTTTTAACCTGATTATCGGGACTTTTGTTTTTTTATTATTTTCTCAAAATTTTATTGGGCGTGCTTTTGCTGTTCCTGGATTTAACGGAAGTGCTGTTTCTGCTTCGTCAGCAGAAGCAGATGAGGGAGAGGGTTACACACCGGGTATAATCACTCACCCGAACACTATGGCGACCGTTAAATACCAGGGGAAGATGATCCGGGTTAAAATTGTTGATCGGGAAGTTAATCCTGGAGGCCGCACTCACGAAACTTTAGAAACCGATGATGGCAAATTATTATCCAAAACTATATATCGTAATGGAGAAGTTTTAATTTATGATTATGGGTTCAGGAAAAAAAGTTCCGGGAGTGGATCTACAAATGTTTCCCCAGAAAAGTCTGGAAATAAAAAGCGAACTGTAGTTCCGAAAAATAATAGATCTGTTAAAAAGAAGAGAACTTCCACCGCAAAAACGAATCAGAATCGACAACCGATTGTAAGTGGGAAAAAATATAAATCTGAAGACGAATTTAGAAAAGCAAACAATATTCCACCAAGAACTACAAAAGAAAAAGTTATTGAAGTTGCTGTTAAAGGATTGACAACGGTTGGTGTTTTGGGGCTTTTATACTTTGTCTTTGCTCCTACTAAAGTTGCTGCTACTTCAGTTGCCTCAACTGCAGTGGGAAGTGCTGTTGAAGCTTATGGTAGTTCCGGGGCTTCGGGAATCGCTGGTGGTGGAGATTTACCAATTGATGGAATGAGCGGCGACGAAATTTCTGGAGAAGTTTATACTGAGGCAGATGTTGAATTGCCAGAGCCGCCAAAACCGGGGGAAACCCGAAGTTATACTGATGAAAATGGTTCCAGATGGACCGAAGTTTATGACGGCCAGAACTGGGTTGACCATAAGAGCTACGATGCTGCAAAAAATCAAATTGCAGACAATCAGGAGTGGATGGAAAAAGAAAGAATTAAACAGCAAAGCCATGATACAGCTTTTGACAGAGAGCTGGCTCAAAATAAAGTTGATCTTGAAAATCAGATAAGTGATATTCACAAAAGAAATATGGGCCAAATTCGTGAAAATCTGGAATTGGTTCAAAGTGGGGATGAGATGCTGCAAGCTATGAATGAGAGAGCATTGCAGAGGATTGAAAAAATAAATGATGTTATTGATACAGGCAAAGCATTGGCGGACGTGGCTTTACCTGTGATTGGTGCAGCGGTTGGAGGAGCTCCTGCTTTTGTTGCTGGAACTGGATATACTATTTTCAGCGAGATTGGAGCAGGAGTGGGTAACGTTATTGCTGATCCAACCAGAAATATAGTTGCTGAAGTAGGAAAGGGCGTCGCAAGGGGAGCAGTAAATGTCATAGTTGGTGAAGGTTTAAATTCAGCCATGTCACTGGGTGGAAAAGCCTTGAGTGCCGGTCTAAAGTCTGGTCTGGATAAGGCTGCCTTTAAAAAAGCATTTAGTTCAACACCTTTAAATCCAACTATTCCAGTTGAAGAGCTTAGGCAGATGTACAGAAACCTGAAAAATGGAGTTTCGGTTTCCAGTGGAACTGGAACCAAGTTAGCAAACAAGTCAATTACTCAGATTGGAAAGATCCTATCTGGCAAGGGCGGTGCAATACCAAGAACGCAGGGGGCTCAACTTGCCGATCAGGCATTTTCAGACATTAAGGATGGCGTCTATTCTTCCATCAGAGGAAATCTTGTGGATTCAAGACTTGGTGGTGCAATAAATGAAAGACTTTGGGGGAAAACATAAAATGAAACAATTAAATTTACCCATTGATACGCTCAATATGCTCCATCAATGGTTACCTTTTGAAGCTGGGGTCTTGTTTCCATTTAAATTGGAAGATACTTCTGCAAACGGCAGAATTGAGGCTATGTTAACTAAGGCTGGTTTTTTATCGGCTGAGGGTAAGCTATCAGCAGAGGCTCACGAGATTTTTTCGATAATCGCTGAAGCAAATAATACATCCAAAATTAGATTTTTGGTTGAAGGGGATTTACTTGATTATCAAGTCTTTTTCTCCAAAGACAGTAGTAAAACTGTGTCCTTAAAGCGTGGAACAAATGGTTTCACTGTTGCTTCTCCATCCCCATCTAAGGAGATTGTTGATTTAATTACCAGTTTCTCAGGAATGGGGCCATTTGGAACTGTTCCTGCCAAATGGGTATTGAATAATCCGGAGTCCATAGTGTTGGGAGCTATTATTGATGCTATTCGGCGCAATATAATGAGCTCATTAGCCAAAGATGAAGAGAGTTTTATGGCTGATATCCCACTAGAGCGAATTCAAGAAATTTGTTTAAAAGCTGATTTGAATGCTAACTGGTTAATATGGGCTATAAAGAGCTTCGTTTATGAAGACATTGATTGTTCAGAAGATTTAGTTCGAGAAGCAATTTTAAGCCTGGAAGAGAAAAAACTTGTTAAATTGGAAGATTCGAATGTTATCCCGTGTCAGTCAGTTGTTTTTACTGCACGGAAACTTTTACACCTGAATTGCCTCTATCTTGTTGATTCGTTCTCGGTTAAAACAGAGGAAGGTGCTCAGAAATCCCGTTTTAGTGTTATTCAAAATGGAATCAGAGAACTGTTATTACTTGATACAAATGGCGAGAATATTGCCTGGCAAGGGATTTCTGGAGAAGTTCTGATAACTCTGTTATTAAAGAATCTAGTTGGGACTGCCCCTGATGAAGAAGTTCGGCAAGAATCCACTTCTCAAAAGAAACCCGCAACTAAGCCCGCGGCTAAAACAACCCGGTCGTCTCCTTCAAAATGTCCTGCATGCGGGAAGGACCTCAAGAAGAATGCTAAGTTCTGCTCAAAATGCGGAGAAACCATTTAATTTTTTACTTAAATTAGGAGCCAGTAATGTCAGAGACTCCAGTAGCTTTCTTATGTGCTAAATGTGCCCAGAAGTATTCTTCTGATGGGATTTGTCCAGATTGTAATATTTCTCTTATTCCTTTGACCACTATTGATTGTAAAGAATGCGGTGCCGAGGTTAAGGCAACAGCAAAGCATTGTTCAAAGTGCGGCAATGTTTTGCTATCAAAGTGTAAAAATTGTGGAACAATAATTGAAGCTGATGACGCTTTTTGCCCAGATTGTGGCACCAAGTCACAAAATGAGGTTGAAGATCTGCCAGAAGCGAAGAAAAGAGGTTTTGAATCTGATCTGGTTAGTGGTGAAAGGATGATCGCTCTGGTTTATGAGCCTCTTCCATTACATCGCTTTCATGAAGAGTTTCCTTTTTTAAGGGAGCCTGACACTGAAGAATACAATGCTGCAATAGAAAAGGGATTAGCCTTAGCTGAAGAAACTCCTGTGAAAATGCGCCTTGCTTCTTCTCCAAGGCGTTGGGCGATTCAGAGACCCAGTGGTTTTCGACGTTTTCTGGTGATGGTTACCGACATATGTTTATGGATTTTAACTATGGTTTCCATAATGATCCTTTTTGCTGGAGATGAATCTGGTGGTGGCTTATTAAGATCAATGGGGGTTAAGGAAGAGGGATTGTTAGCTCTTTTTAGATTGATCTGGTTCGTAGCAAGCTATTTCATTTATACTTTAGGGGCAGAATTACTACTTTGGACAACCGTAGGCGGTTTAATTTTTGGAACCCGTGTAGTTGATGAATATGGCAATAAACTATCATTTTGGAAGCTGTTGAAACGCTCTATTGGTAAATTGTTTGCACCTATTTTATTCATTTTTGGTGGCCTGGCAAACGATCATGAGATTGTTATGCGCTGATTTCAATAATTTGCAGCCTGGAGATAGCCTAAGACCTTATATGACTGAGGTTCTCAGAAAAATTGACGGATTAAACTCCCATTGATATAATCAAAAAATTAAGTTTTACCTTGGAGTTGTAATGAGGAAGGTTTATAAAAAAGTAGTTACCTCTTTCAAAATGCAAGTTAAGCGTAGATATTTAATGCTTTTGAAGCAGGAAACCGTAGAAGATGGTTTGAAGCGAAGAAGAGGTGAGTGCTTGGGATGTGGTGCTTGTTGCCAGTCTTCATTCCCCTGCCCATTCTTGTTTAAGAGCGAAGACGGAAGGCTTTTGTGTAAAATACACGAAACTAAGCCCGATGTTTGTAAAACATATCCTTTTAATGAAGAAGATGTTTTTCCACATACAAAAGGCAAATGTGGATATTATTTTGTTGAAGAAGACGAAGAAAATACCAAAAACTAGTAAACAAAAATCCCCCGAGAATATCGGGGGATTTTTAATTTTAGAGCTTAGGAAATTCTTTGAAGCTTCATTATATTGGTATTGCCTTTAACTCCCAGCGGAACACCAGCAACAATTACTACTATGTCTCCGGTTTTTACTAATCCTTGTTCCTTCATGGTAGTTTCGACCATATTGATCATTTCATCTGTGTTTCTCATGTCCTTAACCAGAATTGGCTCAACTCCCCAGCTTAGCGAAAGCCTTCGGCAGGCTTCACTTCTTGGAGTAAGCGCATAAACAGGTGTTGGTGGATGATATTTAGATATATTCAGTGCTGTGTTGCCGCTATGGGTGTAGGCTACAATTGCAGCAGCATTTACATCTAATGCTGCTTCGCAAGCCGAATGAGCAACAATCTCTTCGATTTCTTTTTCAACCTCTGGAAGCAGATGGGTTAGTCTTTCATTATCATTAAAAGAGATTTTTTCCGCTTCATGGGCAATGGCGGCCATCATGTTTACGGTTTCTACAGGATTTTTGCCTGAAGCAGTTTCTCCGGAGAGCATTACAGCATCTGAACCTTCCAGAATTGCATTGAAAACGTCTGTTGTTTCAGCTCTAGTTGGTCTTTGGTTTTCAATCATTGATTCAAGCATCTGGGTAGCTGTAATAACTGAAACTCCTCTTCTGCTGCAACGTTCAAGAATGTGCCTTTGTAAAGCAGGAACTTGCTGGATTGGCATTTCAACGCCCAGGTCACCGCGAGCAATCATAATGCCTTCAACCAGACTCAGAATTTTTTCCAGTTCCTGAATTGCCTCTGGTTTTTCAATCTTAGCAATAATTTTTATCTGACTGTCGCCAATTAGTTCTATTAATTGCTCAATGTCTTCAGCTTTCCTAACGAAGCTAAGAGCAACAAAATCCAGATTGTTTTCAATCATGAACTTCAGGTCAGAGATGTCTTTTTCGGTTATGGTTTCTATTGACAAAGGTATATCAGGCATGTTCATGCCTTTTTTATCCTTTAAAATTCCCCCATCTGTAACAATAAAATTCACTTTATCAGATTCGACAGATTTTACTTTCAAAGACAAGTTTCCGTCGTCCAGCAAAATAATATTTCCAGGTTTAAGATCTTTAGTCAGATATGGGTAGGAAGTTCCAATTCCCTGTTTTGAGCCCGGCTCGTCGTTGTTCTCGCTAAGGTAGAACTCATCACCGATTGCTAATTTTATTGGTCCGTCTGTAAACTTACCAATTCTAATTTTTGGACCACATAGATCGCCTAAAATTCCCACTTCTTTGTTCAGTTTTTGCGAAACTGATCTGATGTTTTTGATGTATTCAGCGTGGCTTTCGTGCGTTCCATGAGAAAAATTTAATCTAAATACATTTGCTCCACTTAGGATTAGCTCTTCGATAACTTCAGGCGAAAAGGACGCTGGACCAAGTGTAGCAACTATTTTTGTTCTTTTTTTCATTATGCCCCCGGTAACTGATTGTAAACATAGTGTTGTTTATTAAGGCAAGAATACAGCTGGAAAATAAACTTTTCAAGGTTATAAAAAATTTGTTTTCCAGCTTCGAAATTAGTTCAAAGGTGCCGATACCATCTAGGAATAAATATATAAAAATGTCTTTGCAAAAAGACAGGAGGCAAACTATGAAAAGACTGATTTTGGCATTTTCTTTCATTCTTCTGATAGCTCTTCCTGCTTCTTCATTAAGCTTTGATGCCCTTCCAAACTACCAGGACGAAGGAATGAAGTTGTATATAAGAGGCACGAGCAAACTTCAGGAAAAGGACTTTGTTGGGTCAATTTCAGATCTACGCCAGGCCGTAAGACTTCGACCAGATATTGCAGAAGCATTTCACAACCTTGGATATGCTTTTGAAAGAACTGGTGACTTTAAAAATGCAGCAAAGGCTTATGAAAGAGCATTATCTGTCAAGCCAAACTATCCATCTGCTTTAAATAATCTGGGGTTTTTGCTTGCCACAACAGAAGCCGATCCTAGAAAAGCAGTTATGTTTTGCCAGAAAGCGGTAGAACTTCAACCCAATTCGGCTAGTTTTCAGGATTCTCTTGGTTGGGCATATTACAAAGCCAATCAGCCAGAAGATGCAAAAAGACATTTCATGGCTTCAATAAAGGTAGATCCAACTTTCTTTAAATCTCACTTTAATCTTGGTTTGGTTGAATTTACTCAAAAGAATTATCAACAAGCTGCCAGGCACTTTAAATCAGCGATACAGCTTAATCCTGGCTATTTAAAGGCATACGTCCCCCTTGCCGGATGTTATGAAAAGTTAAAAGACAATAATCGCGCTTTATATGTTTATCAGCAGGCACTGGCAAAAGCTCCGGAGTCTTCTCAAATAAGAAAACATCTTGATAACAAGGTTAAAAATTTAACCAGAGCAAGTAAGAAATTCTATTTCAAAAATGTGAAGAAGATCCAGGGAAGTTCAAAGCTTCAGGAGTTTTTAAACAAAAAATCCAGAGGATCCATGATGGCAAGCAGTAATGTTGCTCCAACAGCTCCCAATCCATTGGGTTCAAACAGTAGTTTTACTCCTGTTAGTGTTACACCTTCGCCTATATCACCTGTGCAAAACTTTAGCGCTGCTCCGCAGTTTAGCGCTGCTCCGCAGTTTAGAGCTGCTGCGCCAAAGCCGGTGGAAGATACTTCGTGGATGGATTCCTATACTAAACCTACAGTATTGGGACGCCAGCTTACAGTAAAGCAAGAGAGAGAACTTGAAAGAAGATATTCTTTGAGCAAATCATACCTTGATCGCGGTTTGACCAAAGAAGCTGAGAAAGAGTTAAAGTTGATTTTGAGCCAGGCATCAAGTGATTCTACGGTCGGAAGACAGGCTAGAAATCTTCTTCTAAGAGTGAAGAAAAAACTCGAAGCCAAAGAAAATGAATTGGCTTCGACCCATAAAGATATGGGAAAAGACTTTTTCAGATCCGGACAATTTGACATGGCAGAAGCTGAATTTAAAAAGGCTCTTAACCTTGATTCAGAAAATGCGGAAGTTTATAAGGATATGGCCCTTCTTCATTACAATATGGGCCGCTTTCAGGAAGCCTATGAAGAATGTAAAAAAGCCATTGCTCTTGATAGAACATTAAAAGAAGCATATGTAGTTCTAGGTTCTCTTTATGCAAGAAAAGGGCGATCTGAAGATGCTCTTAGAACGTTAAAGAGAGTTAAAGAAATTTCTGGAAACCGAGATGCGGTTGATGAACTGGCGGAAAGAATGATCGCCTCACTTTCAAGCGAATACTAAGATGATTGTAGAAAACCACAAAGAATATTTGTGCGCCTTCTCAGATTTCAGCGATGGAGATCTTTCTTTTTATCTCCACGAAGAAGAGGAAAATAAAAAGAACTGGAATAATCTGCAGATTGTTAAAGACCAAAATTTGAACTTCCCAGCCTTTGCTCATCAAATTCACGAAGATGGAATTTTCATAGTAGAAACAGAACAACCAACTTCTCCTGTTTCTGAGTCTGACGCACTTATAACTCATTTAAACAATACGCCTATTGGAGTCTTTTCAGCAGATTGTTTGCCGGTTTTAATTTGTTCGCCTCTAGCTGTGGCTGCTGTTCATGCCGGTTGGAAAAGCACCAGGATTAATATTTCCGGGAAAACAGTAAAAAAAATGATCGAAAGATTTGGGACTAAACCGGAAGAAGTTAAAGTTTTTATTGGACCTTCTATTGGAACTTGCTGTCTGGAAATGGGTGAAGAAATAAAACCTTCATTTATTGAAGCTGATCCTGAATCTGAAGCTTTTTTTGAAAAAAGGCAAAAGTGGCATCTGGATCTCAAGGGCTTGAATCAATTTCAAATCACCCGCGAAGGAATTCCAAAAGAAAATATTAAGATTTTTGACGAATGTACGTTCTGTCAGGAAAAAAAATTCTTTTCTTACAGAAGGCAAAAACAGCGGAACGGAAGCATGTTTTCGTTTGTCGTTAAGAAGTGCTGAGCAAAAAAAACATTCATTAACTAAGAACTTTCAACGTCTTTGACGATGAGTATAGAGAAAATTTGTATTTAGGACCTAGTAAAAGGAGAATCCTTATGTGGAAAAAGGTATTGCCCAGAAAAACTGGGCGAAATATCGTGGCTGCGTTTTTAATGCTCATGATATTTACCCTGTTTGGATGTACTACAGGAGTTAAGAAAGACCCTGGTCTTACTGACTATGAAGCTCCAACAATCCCTCAGAACATTACTGGTGTAGGGAAAGAACGAGCTATCTTAATTAATTGGAGCGCAAACACAGAGACTGATCTGGTTGGCTATAGGGTATATAGATCTACTAACTCAGGTGGACCTTTTACACTTATTACGACCGTCGGTACTCAGCCTGCTCCATCATTTCTTGATGATGATCAACAGAATGGCCTTGTAAACGATCAATACTACTTTTACAAGGTTTCTGCTTTCGATACACAGGGAAAAGAGTCTGATCTCTCCAGAACAAATGCTGTTCAGATTAGAGCAGGCTTACCTGTGGAAGAAAGACCTCCTCGTGTAGTTAACATTAAAGCACGTGCTTCACACGAAGCTGCTTATGTTTCATGGGACAAGGTTACTTCCAGCAGTATCAAAGGCTACAACATTTACAGAGGCTTATCTACCAGCGCTGGTGGCGTTCAGTGGATATCTTCAGTTCCTCAGGACACTCCTGGATATGTTGACACATCAGTAACAAAGACATCTGCAGAACAATACACTTATATTGTTAGATCATTTAATCAAAACTACTCAGAGAGTGAAAATTCTGATCCAGTTCAGGTTACACTTAAATCTGGAGATGATACTATTCCTGGTGCTCCATATGATTTGGCTCTCAGCAATGATACTGATCCAATTATAAGTTGGCATAAACCAATGAACAATCAGGATGGTTCAAGTATTTTTGATGGTCAGAACCCAACATTGGATATTGATTCATATTTGATTTTCAGAGCCAGTGCAAATGATGGTTTGTTTTCATTGATTGGAATTGTTGAAGACAATGGAACTGCTAATTTAACACAGACGTTCAAAGATATTAACGGAACTCCTTACAATCTTTACGCTGTTAAGACTGTTGATAGAAACGGAAATGTCAGCGAATTAAGTTCAATTACAACCCAGTCTTCAGATGCTGATATACCTTCTATTCCAACTGGTTTAAAGGCATGGGCATCAAGTGCAACTGAAGCTGGAATCAAGCTTGCCTGGGGAGCCAGTAAAAATGCTGTTAGCTACAATGTATACTTCTCGACTGTTGCAGATGGTGGGTATACCAAAATGCTTACTGGACAGCCACAGTGGAATGAAGCTTCTGCATACGTAATCAACTCATTTCCTAGTAGCTACAACCAAAACCCTGAAAAGAAAGGGAAGAAGCTGGAATTTGGCGTTCCATACTTCTTTAAAGTGTCTGCTGTAAGTTCTTCAGGTAAGGAAAGTGGATTGAGCAATTATGCCAAGGCCTATCCTGGTGGAATGTTTGTTGCAATGCTTGAAGGTGAAAACCCAAATTGGGAATACACTGCCAGAGCAAACGATAACTTGAACCACTTTTATGTAGTTTATAGCTCAAAAGATTATCCTGAGATTGACTATTATTCAGGTGCAGGTTCAGCATTGCTTGTTCCTTCAACAGTAGGGACACCTGGAAATGGTGATCAGTTTGCGTATGGAACAGGAACCTTCTTTTCTTCTTCATACTTTAAACTTCCAGCTCCTACATCTGGTGCTTACAGATACAATGTATATGCTTATTACTTTCCACACACCTCAAGTGGTAACTGGAGAGTTACAATTAGAGAAAATGGTGTATTAACTACTACCTTGCTGCAAAAAGACCTGAATGGTTATGGTGCAGTTAACAAGGGAAGAACTTCCTTGTCACTTGGACAAATTCAGGTTAACTCTGGACTTGCTGGCGTAGATATTGATATTGACGCTATCAGCGCCGGTTCAGGTGGTGGAGCTACACTTTTCCTTGATACTCTGGTTTTCGTTAGAGTTCAATAAATAAGCCGAAAAAAGGGCACTGCAGCTAAATGCAGTGCCCTTTTTTTTTGCCGCTAAGTCAGGTTTATCAAATAGTTTGTGAATGCTTTCCATCAACATTGAAAATAAATTTTGCAAGTGCTATAATTCACACGCACTAAAAATTAGCGGAGGCACTATGCACTCGAAAAAACAGCGCTTGAGCGCTTTGTTTATTTTATTTTGTTTTAGTTTTGTTGTTCTGGGCGGACTATTTGCAGAGGAAAAAGAAGCCAAGCAAACTGGTAAGCCGGATGATATTCTTGCAGAAATTTCTGACAAGAAGATCGATAGAAAAATGTTTGAAGCAGAAATAGCCAAGCTTACTGCTGCCAACCCTCAGGCTGGGGCTTTTTTCGCCAAGCCAGAAGGTCGCGAAAAATTTCTGAATCAGATTGCTGAAGTATTTACTCTTGAAAAGCAGGCTAGAAAACTTGGCCTTGATAAGGGCGAAAAGTTTGATGCTGATTGCCGTGAAATGTCTGTGGGAATGCTCGCAGGGAAACATTTCCAGAGCATCGTAGATAAGGTTGTGGTTTCAGATGAAGAACTTCAGAAGTTTTACAAAGATAACCAGGATAACTTCAAGGAACCTGCAGAATACAAACTTTTTCAAATTACTGTAGAAACTCCTCAGAAGGCCGCAGATTTAAAAAAAGAACTGGATTCAGGAAAATCTTTTATAGAAACAGCTAAGAAAGAGTCTATTGATAGCTATAAAGATGCCGGCGGAAACCGTGGAATGGTATCCGAAAAAGATCTTAGCCAGGCTGTAGCAGCAGTAATCGGCGATCTCAAAAAAGACGAACTCTCAAAGCCAATTAGAACTGGTGAAAAAGAATACCAACTTATTAAGTTCACAGAAAAGAAAGATGGGAAAGTGAAAGACTTCGCTTCTGTTCAAGCTGTAATAAAACAAGAACTCGGAAGCGGTAAACAGAGAGAAACTTACGAAAACACAATGGAGTCTCTTAAAAAAGAACTTGGTTTTGAACTGAACAAAGATTCTGTTGAATTGCTTAGGAAGCCAAACCTCTCTAAAGAAGATCTTGCAAAGACTCTTATGAAAGTTGGCGGAGAAGAGATGAAGGTGGAAGCAATCGCTGAAGAGCTTGAGCAGATTCCTCCATTTATTAGACCACAACTCCTTAATGGACAAGGACTTGATGATTTTATTAAACAGTTTGCTTATAGAAATCTTGCAGTTAAATACGCTGAAAAAAATTACGACGCTTTAGCCAAAGCTGCACCAGATGTGTTAGAAGATGTTTCCAGAAGAACTGCAATCAAATATTTGCTCGATAAAGAAATCGGTAATCTTAAGGTTGATGACGCTGCAGTTAAAGAATATTACGACAAAAATACCGCAGAATTTTCTTCTCCTGCTCAGTTAAGAGCTCACCACATTCTCGTAAAAGAAGAAAAAGATGCCAAAGAAATTTTGGAACAACTCAAAAAAGATCCAAAGCAATTCGAAAAGATTGCAAGTGAAAAATCAACCTGTCCTTCAGGGAAAAAGGGCGGCGGAGATCTGGGTATGTTTTCAGAAGGACAAATGGTTCCTGAATTTGATAAGGCATGCCAGGAAGCCGAAGTCGGAAAACTTGTTGGTCCTGTAAAAACACAGTTTGGGTATCATATTATCCGAGTTGATGAAAAACAGGCAGCTGGCGCGAAGAAGTTTGAAGAAGTTCAAGATTCTATTAGAGCCAAGTTACTTCCTCAAAAGCAGAAAGAAGCCTTTGAAGCATTAATTGCAAAACTCAAAAAAGATTTTAATGTAAAGATTTATACTGAAAAGCTATAAACTCTATTTAAATGAAGCACAAAAATGGTCTAGATCTTATTGATCTAAAAAAAATTAAATCAAAAATTTTCCCAGGAGGTTCCATGCAACAAGTCGTGTATTCAGTCATATCACTTGCTATCGGTGGCCTCATCGGGTATTTCATCTCTAACTATTTGACCAGAAAAGCTGGCGCAGGGATACTTGCAGAAGCCGAAAATCAAAAGAACGAAATCCTTGATGAAGCAAAAAGAAATGCACAAAAAGAACTGGTAAGAGCCCAGAAACGAGCTAAAGAGATCAAAGAAAAAGAGCTTGTTATTAAAAAGAACTCAGAACGAGATGCTAAGAAGAAAAGACAAGAATTGGAAAGGCTTGAAAACACTCTCAACACAAGATTAGAGAAGGTGGATGCCAGAGCTGAGCATCTTGAAAATAGAGCTGATTCTTTACGTGACAGAGAAGCGGAAATTGATAAAGTTAAAGCTGATCAGTTAAGTATTCTTGAAGAGCAGAAAAAAGAGCTCGAAAGGGTTGCTGGTTTGACACCAGAGCAAGCCAAAGAGCAACTTATGAAGAAGATCGAAGATGAGCTTCAATACGAAATTGCTTTGAAGGTAAACGAATCTGAGCAAAAAATAAAAAGCGCGGCAGATAAAAAATCTCGCGAAATTCTTGCTTCTTCAATTCAAAGATGCGCCACAGATCAGACTATTGATCCGATAGTTTCGGTTGTTGAACTTCCAAGTGAAGAAATGAAGGGGCGCATTATTGGTAGAGAAGGTAGGAATATCAGAGCTTTTGAAAACCTTACCGGCGTGGACGTCATTATTGACGATACTCCAGAAGCTGTTGTTCTATCATCTTTTAACCCAATCAAGAGAGAAATTGCCAGAGTTACTCTGGAAATGCTAACTCTTGATGGCAGAATTCACCCTGCTAAAATTGAAGAGATGTATGAAAAAGCACAGAAAGAAGTTCATCTCAGAATTAAAGAAGCTGGTGAGCAGACTATGCTTGCCCTTGGAATTCAGAGTATTCATTCTGAGCTTGTTGAAATCGTTGGAAAGCTTAATTATCGCACGAGTTATGGCCAGAATGTTTTGCAGCATTCAATTGAAGTTGCAAATCTTGCCAGCAATCTTGCTGCAGAAATAGGGGCTGACATTCAATTGGCTAAACGCGCAGGTCTATTGCATGACATAGGTAAGGTTATTGAAAGTGATGAAGGTAACCATGCTAAACTTGGAGCGGATTTTGCAAGAAAATATCAGGAATCTCCAAAGGTTGTTAATGCTATTGCAGCGCATCATGAAGATGTTCCATTTGAAACCCCTGAAGCGGTATTAATCGCAGCAGCAGATGCTATCTCTGCTTCGAGAAGGGGAGCAAGAAGAGAATCTCTGGAAGCTTACATCAAGCGTCTGGAAGATCTTGAATTGATCGCAAAAGGCTTTAATGGAGTGTCTCATGCGTATGCTATTCAGGCTGGTCGTGAGATCAGGGTAATGGTTAGTCCGGAAGAAGTTAATGATGTTCTGGCGCCTAAGCTCTGTCGTGATATCGTTAAGAAAATTGAAAACGACATGGAATACCCTGGACAGGTTAAAGTTGTTCTGATCAGGGAAACAAGAAGTGTGGAAGTAGCACACTGATTTGATTTGAAAGATACTGCCCTGAGACAGGCATTAACTGCTCGGGGCAGTTTTTTTTTGGAGCACAACTATTATGAAAGTTATCTTAATTGGAGATATTTACGGTAAAACTGGAAGAGACATTTTGCAAAAAAAGCTTCCAGAGCTAAAAGAGAGGTATTCTCCTGATTGGATTATTGCAAATGGCGAAAATGCTACCGGTGGAAATGGTATTTCCGCCAAGCACGCTAAGGTTATAAAAAATGCTGGAGTTGATATAATAACTTCAGGGAATCATATTTATGCCAGGGTGGACTGGCCAGAAACTTTGAAAAAGTGCGAATATATTCTTCGCCCACAAAATATTGGTGGAAACAAGTTTTCAGGTGGCGGTTTTAAGGTGTTTGAAAAAGCTGGAGTGCCGCCAATTGCAGTCATGAACCTTGCAGGTAGAGTTTTTATGGAAGATGCCTCCTGCCCATTCAAAGAAGCTGATGCTTTGATTGAAAATGCTCCAGAAGGTATTCCAATCGTTTTAGACTTTCACGCTGAGGCTACCTCAGAAAAACTTGCGCTATTTTGGTATTTAAATGGACGCTGTGCGGCTTGCGTTGGAACCCATACCCATGTTCAAACTTCTGATGAAAGAATTCTGTCTGATGGGACTGCTGTTATTACAGATCTGGGCATGACAGGAGCTCTTGATGGAATAATTGGAGTTGATAGAAATACTGTTTTAAGTCGCTTTACAAAAGGATACTCAGATAAGTTTGTTTGCGCTTCTGGTTTGCTAAAAGTAGAGGGAGTTGCCATTGAAATTTGTGATAGCTCACATAAAGCTGTTTCAATAGAAAGATTTAGGATTATTTAGCTTCAGCTTTTTCTATTTCTGCCATCAGGTGTTTTATATAAGCTTCTAAAAAGTCTTCAGCCTGGTAGCCTGGTAGAACTTCTACCAGTTCACCTTTTGCAAACAAAACTGAAGTTGGAAGTGTTTTGGCATCAAATTTTTGCGCCAGATTCTCATTTTCATTTACATCTACGTCAATTTCCCAGATTTTTACTTTTTCTGGAAATTTTTTGTCTAGATTTGGTAAAACTTCTTTCTGGAGAAGGCTTGGTTTACACCAGGTTGCAGTAAAAGTTAGCAGGCAAATGCCTTTATCGTTGGTAACTTTTTCCTCAAAATTTTCAATTGTTAACTGTGACATTTTTCCTCCAGCCTTATCCTTGCTGTTTGATTTGTATGGATAGGTAAGATACTGTATAATACCAGACGTTGACTTATAAATCGATAGATAAAACAGGAGAAAAGGTTGGATATACTTAGAATCAAAGAACATATCAGAGAATTTTTTAATTGCTCTGGAGGGAATGAATTGCCATGCTTTCCTGAGGCCATTCAATGTCCTAGCTTTCATCCTGATTTTTTTCTTGCCTCATTGGTAGAGGCTCCGCCATACTCTCTGTTTGCTTTTCAAATGTTAAACAAGATTTCTGCAAACCATGATTTTTTTGCTAATGCCGTCCCGGGCTTCATTTGGCAGTTTAATCATGCCGGCACAAATGACCTTTTAAGTAAGGTGACAGCTTTACTCCTGAAAGTCTCTGAAAGTCTTGAAAAAGATGGTTTAAAAGCTTACTTCTCGATGGTAACAGCTGATCATATGTCTTGTGGAATCTGCTCTAGAGGGGCAACATGGGATATTTTGTTAAATGGTGTTACCGTTGGAAAAGTAAATGTATTTTCAGAGCTAGCAGGAAGTTGCCTGAAAACGGATCTCGTTACCGTTCATATGGATCTTGGGTTAATTTTGGATTTTGCACAAGAAGCATCCGTCACAACTGAAACTGATTCATTGGCAGTCAATTGGAGCCAAAAGTTTGAACTTGGACAACTGCTTTCTCAAAGATTTTATGATCTAAATTCTAATGTTTGTAACAGTCAAATTGATCGATTAGATGAACTTTTAAAACCCATTGAAGAATGTTCTAAATCGGAATACGATGATGGTAAAGCATTTGTTCAAATTTTAACTTGTTTGAATCTTTACAAGGGGCATGAGAAACACCCGAACATTGAATTGGCAAATAAATGGCTGGTAAGCGCAGCTGAGAGAGTTAAAGAGCAGCTTTTTACTAAATCTGAATCAGGCCGATCTGGTGTGGAGAATTAAAATGGCAAGATGGTTTTTATGTCTGATTGTTTTTTTTAGTTTTTCCATTTTGTTTTCAACAGCATCAGTCGCAAATGAAAATACTGCAATAACTGCAGAAAATCTTTTTTCAATTATGGAATCAAGAACTGAAAAAATTGATTCAATAACTGTTGATGTTCTTTTAGAAAATTCATTGGCAAGTAAAACTGTCAGTTTGTCTATTAAAAGCCCTGACAAATTTTCAATTGAATTTGACGATGGGTCCATAAAAACCTTTTTTAACGGAAAGGATTTGTGGATATATTTGGCAGCTATTAACGAAGTTTTTTATTATTCGGCTACAAAAGACAATTCAGTATTGTCATACCTTCCTTGGATAAATCCAAAAAGAATTTTCACCAATCTTACCAGAAACACTTTATTTTCACTTTTTATTCTTGATCTAATAAAAAAAGAAGTGAAGGTTAAGAAGACAGATTCATCACCTGCAGTGGTTGAATACACTCTAAAGCTTACTCCAAGAATTGAAAGTGTTTTTAAACAGGTTTTTGATGTTGGGCACTATTACATGGTGTTCTCAAGTGAAAACTGGCTTCCGGTAGGGGTTTCTGAGTTTGCCCCTAATGGACTTTTGAGAGGAACTTTAAGGGTTAAAAAGTATGAAATTAACCATGAAATTGATGATAGTTTTTTCAATTTTAATCCCCCGGAAGGCACCCCTATGATCCCTTTGAGTGTAGTGTTTGCTCAAAAGATCGAAGAGTATAGTGCTTTTATTGTTAAGAAGTTCTCAGATGCAGCACAAAAGATGAAATCAAACATTTTAAATTGGAGCTTTTGAAATGAACGAATTCCGAAAGAAGCTTTCACAAAACGAGATAGAATCAGGAACTATAATCTGGAGTGAATCTCAAGATGCAAGTTTAAGAGAAATTATTCCGCAAACTCTCGTTTTTGACTTAGTTATTGATGGTGAGGAATATGCGAATCTTTCGGTAGAATGGGATAAAAGAAGGCTTTTCTTAGGCGGGCCCCTTGCTGGAGTTATGGATGGAGCGGAGATTGTTTTGCGTCCTTCTAAAGACAGGGCCGCTGCTGTTGAATGTTTTATTAATTCGGCTCAGGAAAGAATTGTAATTAGAAAAAGGCTATCTCATCTGGAACATAACCAGAGGTATTTAAAGTGGTATGCCAGGGAAGACGATTTGTATCTGAGATTATTGCCTCAGGGTAAAGATTTTCAAATTGAAGTTGGTGGCAAAAGGATCAAGGGACGAGAAGCTGATTTTGATAAAAGAAAGATTGTAATCGGGGAAGCGCTCAGGATTTTTTCGCCCGGTGAAGATTTGATTATCCGGCTTGATGATAGTGGCTCAATACCTGTTTTGATTATTTCGAGAGAGGAGCTTGCTCATAATAATTTTGACGGTTCTACTCCCTTAAGATCTTTAATTACTCGATTACTTTCAAGACCTTTAAATGATTTTAGAGAAGGTGAAATTCGAGGCTTAATTGTACTTCTTGAAGAAAATAAAAAATTATGGGAAAGACTGGTTAATATTCAAGACGAAAACAGACACCTGAAGGAACAGGTTAATATGTTGGAAAGCTTGTTAGAGCAATTCTCAGCCAATAGCTTTTTTAACTCAAAAAGGGAATTTGAAACTTGGGTGGCGGGCCATATTAATCTTTTTGAAAAGGGAACCAGGCTTTTGCATCAGGATTACACAGTATGCCTGCCTGACGGGAAAAAACGCAGAATAGATTTGTTATGCCAGGATAAGAAGGGCGTTCTTGTTGCTGTGGAAATATTATTTAATCCAGATATGCGACAGCTTGATGAAACCTTGAACCTGATGGATATTTTAAAAGAGAATATTGAGTCCTTTGGAAATGAATTGACTGGAGGCTTGTTAAAAGCTTCAGATATAAGATGTATGATTATTTCAAATCATGAGAAAACTGATCTTGTTGAATACTGTTTACAACGCGGAGTAAAGCTATGCATGGTTAATAGCGGCTGCGTTATAGATATTCTGGAGTAAAAAGATTTGGGCAAAGAACAAAAACAATGGGTGGAGCAACTTAGGAGAGAGCAGTTAAAGAACTCGGCTAGAAACCCTGGGATGGCTGCATTGATGTCCTTTTTCATGATGGGACTGGGGCAGATTTATGCAGGACATGTGGATCGCGGCATAATTCTTCTTGCTATTCATTTAAGTGGGATTTTTACTGCATTTAGCCTTTATAGTAAAGGTTTAATTTATGAATCTTTATTCCCAATTCTGGGGATGAAAATTCTCATGATTTTTATATACATTTTTTCAGTATTCTTGATTTTACTATGGATTTACAATATCAAAGACGCCTACTACTTATCTTTGTTTAGCAGCTTTAGAGACTGGTTTGAAGTTGAAAGAGTTTTGCTTCCAGTTTTACAAAAGCAAGCAGACGCACTTTTGGCTAATGGTGCTTCTTCAACATTGAACTATATTACAGATGGCTCTGTTGGAGTGGCGGGACAGTTTAACTCTTCTGCAGATGACTCAGGGGAAGATTTTGATGATGATTTTGAGGAGTTGGAAGTCGTTTCAGTTTCAGAAAAATCATCCGAAAATGCCAAAAAACCAGAATCTGAAAAAGGGACTGGGGAGAGCGAATCGATTGCAGCAAAGAAGAAATCTGAAGAAGTTAAGCCTGATAACAAGGAAGAAAAACTGACAGATAGAGCTCAATCAGTGAAAGTGAACAAGCCAAAGATTTCTTCGAAGGCAGAAGAAGTGGTTTTTTACTCTGACATTGGATCTGTATCAGTAGAAAGAAATTCCTGGAAGATATATATCGGGTTTTGTTTGATTTTCTTGCTACTTGGACTCTGGCTAAATAAAAAGGATGATGCGAGATTAGGAACCTTGAAAAATGAGGAAGTTCTTTTTAATGTTTCCGCAGATCTTCCTGGTGAAAAAAGTTCTCAAAGAAATTTTGTGGTTGATCAAAACAATGATCAATCGCCAGTTCAAACCCCAAAAGAGCTTAGGCCTGCTCCAAAAGAAAAACTGGAACCAGAAATTGTAGTAAATTCACCATTTAGCGAAGGCTTGGAGTTGATGAGAAAAGGGAATTTTGAATCAGCAGCCCAGTCCTTTGAATTGGATCTTAGGAGAGCCAGGCCAACCAGAGGAATTTGGAAAAAGATTCTTTCATCATATTATCGAGCTGATTTAACTGTTAAATATGAAATGGTGCTTAGAGACTATCTTAAGAGTTATTCTGATGATTCGGAAGAATGGTTTAATCTTGGGAAGTTATTATACGATAGAGATGAGTTGTCTCAAGCTTCTCAAGCAATTGTAAAGGGGCTAAGAATTGCTCCGGAAAATGTAAGAGGCAATTTCTTGCTTGGCTCAATATATAAAGAGCTGGGACTTGACGAAGATGCCTCAACATATTTGAAAAGAGCTGTTGCCATGGAACCATTAAATTTGGACTTTAATAGAGAGTTAAGTTCTATTCTGTTAAGCCTTGGAAAGAAAGAGGAAGCAGCTAAATTTGCAAAAAGAGTTTTGAGCTTAAAGCCAGAAGATAGAGTAGCGCTGGATTTGATGAAGAGTATTGAAGGCTCAAGAAATAATAACTTTGTTCGGCCTTCAAAAATTGATAGCAATGACGTAGTTTTTGTTCAGGGAAGAGCGAAAACGGTAATTCTTCAGCAGACAGGCGATCCTGGTCCTTCGGAAGAACCTGTTAGTAAGACAAAACCTAAAGGAAAAGTTCTTTTTAATTCAGGAGAGGTGGTTGAATCAATAGATAGTATTCCACAAGATTCTTCTGAAATTGATAATTCAAAAAAAGAGCAAGTTATAAACGCTAAAAGTAAGGGTAAGGTTTTGTTTGAGGCCCCCGATTCCAGTTTAAAAGCAAATGTAATAGATGAAGAGCAGGAAAGCACATTAAAAGAGGAAATAGTAGCTCAAAATGAAAGACACGTTATTCCTGCATATTCTGAAAGCCATTCTAATCCCGATAAATCAAAAAAGGAAAAAGTGGATCGAAAATCAGAAAAATTAGCTGTAAAAGAAGCAGAGACCAAAATTAAATTGGATAAAAATGCAGGTATTTCATTACTTGAAATTCAAAGCTCAAAATCTCTAACTTCTTCTGATGAAGTTTTGATGATGAACTCTGTTGCCGTAGAAGGAAAAAGATCAAATCCTGCACCAGATAGCCCTGATCTGAAAGCGAGAACATTGGAGCTAAAGAATCTTGGCTTTTCAGAATATTCGCAAGGGCATTGGGAGGCTTCTCTTTCTCATTATCTTAAGTATCTTGAAACAGAAAAAGATCGCGAAGTTTATGCGGTTGTGGGAAGCATTTTTGAAAAGCTTGGTATGAAAAATGATGGATTTGATGCTTATGAACAGGCTTATAAACTTGGAGATAAAAGCCCGGGGACACTTATAAAACTTGGGAGAATTGCTGAAAGCTTAAAAAAATACAAAAAAGGTGAATACTATTTGTATCATGCATTGAAGGCTAGTCCTCATCGCATTGATTTAAGAATTCGTTATGCAAGATGTATGGCGGCCAATGGGCGCGTTGAACAAGCTAAGAGAGAGCTTGAAAAGGTGTTAGAAATAGATAACATTTCATATGCTGTTGGACAAAGAATTAGAAAAGAGTTAAAACTGATGAACCAGGAATTTAGTGAAGGGGCTAAGTAATGCCAAAATCAAGTTTAGAAGCTCTTGCTCATGAGACAAAGATTTTCAATACAACTTTAGACCTTTTAAAGGAGTCTTTTTTTGTCGCTAGCGGCAAAAGTATTAAGGAAAGAAAAGTTGAAGGCCTGTTAGACGATCTTGAGAACATTATTTTGACTGCTTGCACAGGTATGCCGCAGCATATTGCACAAAAAGCCAAGCAGTCGTTTAAAGCTTTACGTGAAGAAATAAATCAAGATCCATCTCAAAGTCCAGAGTTCTTACAGCTAAGTTCAAGACTAAATAGCCAGGCTAACCTAATTCTGAGACGAGTTGATAATCTTTTAAACTTGGGTGATGGGCAAGACCATAAGTCCGCCAATGGAATTATTCTTGCACAAGAAGAAGAAAGAAAAAGAATTTCGAGAGAGATTCATGATGGTCCTGCTCAAACACTTGCCAGTTTAACTATGCGAATTGACTATTGCCTGGATCATGAAGGCTTGCCAGAGAAGCTTTTATTAGAACTACAGGAGTTAAAGCAGTCTGTTATTAGAAGCTTAAAGGATATAAGAAGGTTTATTTTTGATCTTCGTCCAATGGCACTGGATGACCTTGGATTAATTCCTACATTAGAACAATTTATTAGTGGATTTAAGCAAAGAACAGGGGTTCCTGTTTATGTTGATATTGATGGAGACAGATTGTCTCTTTCCCCAGAGAAAGAACTGGCTGTATTTCGCGTAATTCAGGAAGCCTCAAACAATGCTGTTAAGCACGCAGCTCCAACTTCAGTCTATGTATTTTTGAAGTTTGGTGATGCTGCAAAAAAGCTTTCTGTTGTAATTAAAGATAATGGTAAAGGATTTAAGGTTGAAGAGATTAGAAAGAACTATGGATCTTTAAAAAAACTTGGGTTACTAAGTATGGAAGAAAGAGTAAGACTTTCTGGCGGAGAAATTGATTTTGTCTCCGAATTAGGTGAGGGAACCATTGTTTCTTTTTGGGTTCCATTGGATTACTAGAAATGTATAAAAGTCTTCAGGGAAAACTGGTTCTGCATTTTTTCCTGCTGATTCTCATTACTAACGGACTTTTTGCCTTAGTTAGCTATTCCAGAGAAAATATTCGCACAAGTGAAGAAATCATAGAGACTGCAGCTTTTATTGGTTCTATCATGCATGGGCCTAGTGGCGATTTCTTAAAAACTGGAAATTCTAAACAAATTGATCGAATTTCCAAATCTCGTCTTGGACTATCCAAGGATTTAAAAATAACCATTTATGATCGAAATTGGTGGAGAAAATGGGGGGACGAAGAGAGAATTCCAGCTGAAGGTTTTCCACCAATCGAAAGCTTTAATGGTGCTGAATTTAGAACGGTTCAAGACGTTTTTATTGAGAAAGAACTCCTTTACCCAATTATCGTAGATGATTCACCTGTAGGAGCAATAGGAATTGGTATTCCATCACTTGAAAAGCTGGAGTCAAGAACTCCGGGAACAGATTTTCTACTGCTTTTAATTCTGGATGCCATTATTGGTGTTGCGGTTGCGGTTATTGTTGCAAGATATATTCTATTGCCTTTGCAAAACCTTGTGCAAGGCATTGAAGAGGTTAAGGAAGGAAATTACAGCATCCGCGTTAAGACATCTGGCACCGGCGAATTAGTTGCTTTGGGGGAGACATTTAATAAAATGGCTTCCAAGGTTCAAGAAACAGTAAAAGAAAATCTAATGAGAAATCGAATGCTGGATGAGAAATTACAGGAATTATGGGAAATTTATGAATTAACTAGAACCATGACCTTTTCTCTTAAGCTTGATGAAATGCTTAAACCATTTTTAGAAAAAGCTCAGACCCTTTCTTTTAGCTCTTATGCGGAGCTTATTATGCAGGAACGCATTACTAAAAAACCAATAGTTACAGTTTCTTTTGGTGAGGTTAATGATCTCAGCCAGGAGGATTATGAAAACTCTGTTAACCGAGTTTTCCTTGAAGGAAAGTTAGTTGAAATTATTCAGGGAAGTTTTTCATTTATTTTTATTCCATTGAGAACCGGTCTAAAGGTGAGGGGGGTCCTTTTCCTTGGGAAGCATGATAGCAGCGGTTACTCTGAGAATGTTCGCCGATTTTTGGAAACCATTTGTCCTGTGGCGGCATCGTTGATTGAGAATGCTCACTTGTATTCTGAAGTCGCTGACTTGAATGAGTATTTAAGTAATATTTTGAGTAGCGTTAACTCTGGAGTTGCAACTATAGATAGGCAAAATCGCCTGCAGTTGGCAAACAATTCATTTTACTCAATTCTTGGGGTAACCAAACCAGATGAAGAAGCACCTTTTCTGGAAAAATTTTGTTCAAAAATTAATGATAAAGGGTTTGCTAATGAGTTTTTAAGAAAGGTTACTTCGGATAATTTCAATCATCAAAAGGCTGACGATGAGGGAGAGGAGGATAGAAAGTTAGAACGAGTTTGTTTGAGACTACAAAAACATAATTCCTTTTCCAGAATTATTGAAATAATCGTAATGCCTCTCAGGGCCGAAAGAAAAGTAATTGGGAGTATTATCAGTATTGAGGATATTACAGAACTGAAAAATATTGAACAGCAGATGCTTGAATCTGAAAAATGGGCAATTCTTGGGAAGCTTGCTGCCTCGGTGGCTCATGAAATTAGAAATCCTTTGGTTGCTATTCGGAGCTTAGTAGAGATTATCGGTGAAGATGCAATTGGTGAAAACAAAGAACACGTTAACGTAATTCTTGGAGAAGTTTATCGACTAAATAGAGTTGTAACAGAGCTTTTAAGCCTTGTTAGACCAGAGAGCGCATTTTTAAAAGAAGTTTCCATTCAAAAACTTCTTAATGAGTTAATAATTTTAATCCGCCACGAGGCTCAGAAAAAGGGTGTCACAATTGAAACGCGCTTTGAAGACGGGGGAAATTTTATTAAAGCAGATCCTGAGAAACTAAAACAGGCATTTCTTAATATTGTACTGAATGCTATACAGGCTATGGATAAGGGTGGGGCGGTATGTATTGAAGCGAGGTCCATTGATGACTGTGTTGAAATTTCTTTTTATAATGACGGACCGGCGATACCGGATTCAGTGAAATCAAGAATTTTTGAACCTTTCTTTACAACCAGGGAAAATGGTACTGGGTTGGGGTTGGCAATAACCAAAAAAATAATAGATCTACATAATGGTAAGATAGAATTGAATTCAACAGATAAGGGAGGAGTCGAATTTAAGTTTATCCTTCCGGGAGGCTATAAATAATGGCAAATGGAAGCTCTTACAAAGAAAATGTTCCTTCAATTTTGCTTGTAGATGATGAGGCATCTGTTCTTTATACCCTTGAGGCTGTTCTTAAGTCTGAAGGATATAGAATTAGAAAAGCAAATTCAGCTGAAGAAGCTTATGAAATATTTCAGACTGATTTTTTTGATCTTGTAATTACTGATCTTACAATGCCAGGGGACTCTGGCATAGATTTATTAAATGAAGTTAATAGCTCCAGACCAGATACTATGGTTATTCTGATTACTGCTTACGGTTCTGAGTCTATAGCAGTAGAAGCCATGAAAAAGGGCGCTTATGATTATCTGCCCAAACCATTTGCTAATGATGAGTTAAGATTAACTGTTCGTAGAGCATTAGAAAAATATCATCTGCGCCAGGAAAATCTACAGCTTAAGAAACAATTGCATGAACGAGAGGGACTTGCATCCATAATTGGATCAAGTGAGGAGATGCAAAGGGTCTACGATTTAATTGAAAGAGTTGGACCAAACGATGTTACTGTTTTAATTACCGGGGAATCAGGAACCGGGAAAGAATTAGTTGCTAATGCAATTCATAGTCTGAGCCCAAGAAAGGGAAAGCCTTTTATTAGAGTTAATTGCGCTGCTTTACCTGAAAATTTAATCGAAAGTGAATTGTTTGGCTATGAAAGAGGAGCTTTTAGCGGAGCTATTAACAGACGCCTTGGAAAATTTGAAATAGCTCATACTGGAACTGTTTTCCTGGATGAGATTGGTGAAATGACCATGGCTACTCAAACAAAAATTCTTAGGATTTTACAGGAAAAAGAATTTGAAAGACTGGGCGGAAATCAGACAATAAAGGTAGATAGCCGGGTTATTGCGGCAACAAATCGTGAATTGGCAAATGCAATTGAACAGGGAATCTTCCGCGAAGATCTTTTTTACCGTTTAAATGTTATTAACATTCATTTGCCTCCCCTTCGGGATAGGCTCTCAGATGTTCCAGCTTTGGTTGAAGCTTTTGCAAGAAAGTTTTGTCAAAAATTCAGTAAAAAATATGAGGCTTTCTCCAGAGAATTCATGGGCAGGCTAGTTCAGTATGCCTGGCCAGGAAATGTTAGAGAATTACAGAACCTCATCGAAAGAGTTATTATACTTGAAGATGAAAGTGTTTTCTTAAGCTCTTCCTCTAAGTTTGAGCTCAGATCAAAATTACAAAATGAGCAATTTATTGAAGATGGGCTACTTTCATTAAAATATAAAGAAGCAAAAGATGTTTTACTTAAATCTTTTGAAAGAAAGTATTTTGAAAGTATCCTGGAGAAAGCTGAGGGCAATATGTCTGAGGCTGCTAGAATAGCAGGAATGCATAGGAAAAATCTATATCTGAAGCTTAAGGAATTAGAAAAGAACGACTAGGTAGCTCATTCATTGGCGGCATTTAGCAAATCAAAGCTAAATTTAGATCCTTTTCCCAGCTCAGAAGAAATAAAAAGCTGAGTGCCGTGTCCAAGCAAAATTCTTTGTGCAATAGCAAGTCCTAAACCAAGACCGCCTCTTGGTCTTGTGTCTGATCGGTCTATTTGGTAAAAAGGGGTTTGAATTAGCTCAATTTTATCCTTAGCAATGCCTTCACCATTATCAATAATAGATAGACGGGTTTTGCCGTTTAGTGGTTCAGATTTAACAATAATTTTGCTGTTGGGTGGAGAAAATTTAATCGCATTTTGTAAAAGATTTAAAAGCACTCTGTTTAAGAGAGATTCGTCAGCCCTTATCAATGGCGTTTCTTCTGATATCAAAATTTCAAAAGTAGTGCCTTTGGTGGAGGCCATTGGTGCCAATGAATCAATAGCTTCAGAAACAAGTCTGGTAAGGTTTTGGTTGGCCAGGTCGAACTTCAGCTTTCCAGCTTCCATACGGGCAAAATTTAGCATGGAAGAAATTAGTTCGTTTAGATTGTCTGCATTGCGCAGCGAAACCTTCAAAGCCTTTTCCTGTTTCGCAGTTAATTCTCCAAGTTTTTTGGTAGACATTAAATCAAGATAGCCTTTTATTGAAACTAGCGGAGTTTTAAGCTCGTGGCTGCAGATTGCAAGAAATTCTGACTTTAACTTATCCATATCTTCAAGCTTTTTTATGCCCTTTTCAGCTTTGTTTAATGCCTTTTTATAGCTTTGTCTTATTTTTTCGAAGACATATTTTTTCTGGATTGTAACTAAAAATTGCTTTGAAGATTGTGAGCTTTTAAATATGCGAACTACAACCATGAAAGGCACGCTTGAATTTTCATTTGTGGGCACATTTACGAGTACATAGAAAGGAGTGTTTTTTGAACAAACATGTTCCAGTCCACGGGAAATCGCATTAAAAAATGGTTTACAAGACAATGGACCAAAGAAGGTGCTAAGGCTGTTAGCTTGATCTATATTGGGTAATGCAGGAGAAAGAAGTTTTGTGTTTTCACTAAAAAATAAAATGCCTTTCTGATCATCAAGTAAAATTGAAAAAAAGTCTTCTTCCGCAATTTGTTCATTAATAAGTTTTTTTAGCCCTGCGTCCTTCCCAGATGGATGCTTTTTTCTAACTACAACTGAGATTCCAAATATTAAAAAAACCAGACCAAATAGGAAAAATAAATGTGATTCAGTTGAAAATCTTTCTGAAATGCTTTGTGAAAAACATGGAGCACTTAATCTTTCCCAAAAAAACAGAACTAGAACTCTTCTAAAATTGCTGGTGGGAAACTGCATGAATAGCTGTGTAAACCTCACTTTTCAAGAGCATCAGTGCTGTTTTTTGTTTTATCTTTATCAAGTTTTTCACTATGAATAATTTGTTGGAGTATATCTTGTTTGCCGTTTTCTTCCAGGAATTTTTTTAAATCGGCAAATCTTTCAGCTCTGGTAGAAACCCAGTCTTTTGGACACTGGGCATAAGCGATAGTAAGAAGTTCCTGTGCTGTTTCTATCTTTCCCTGTTTCCAATACAATATTCCAAGACTATGTGAAATCATGAGCAGGTCTGCTAGAAATGGGGGCTGAGCTTGATTGAAAAGTATTTGAGCATTTTCTAATAATATTTGTGCTCTTTCCAGGTTAATTTCATGGCTTGCCAATATAAATCCTACGGCATTCATGTATCTGGGATCTTTAGGTTCTTTTTTTAAGGCTAATTCAAAAAACTTTAAAGCGTTTTTGTAATCTTTTTTCCGGCTTTTTAATAACCCTTGAAGATATAAACTGTCTCCTGAGTTTTTTTGAATTGTTTTTACCTTGGACAGAAGCTCTTCACATTTTTGGTATTGTCCTTTTCTTGCAGCAATTGAAGCCAGACTTATTCTTATTCTATCTGCTGCAATACGTTCTTCTTTTGAATTAACAGGTATCAAAAACAGGCCTTCCTCAAAAATTCGTTGGGCATCATCTAATCTGCCTTCGGCAACTAGTATTTTACCAAGTAATTCATATGAACTAGGAGCCTGGCTCCAATCTAGACTTTGTAGAGCATATCTATGAGCTTCCAGAATCATTTTTCTCTCAAAAAGGATTCTTGCCATTTCAAATCTTGTGTTAAAGGCGTTTGGCACCATTCCATCTAATCTTTTTAGAGTTTCCTGGGTTTCATTTAACTTGCTCAACTTTTCAAAAGCCTGTGCCAGCCCGAAATGAGCCTGAAGAGATTGAGGATTAACTCTAATAGCTTCTTCAAAGGCGTTAGCACTCAGCTCATAGTTTCCGTCTCTTAAACCTTTTGCCCCCTTAAACAGGCTAGTTTGCTCTGATTGGTAGGTTGCCTGGACAACGTATGCGCTGAATACAAAGGCGACAGGTAAAAATAGATACGCAAGAGAAATATAAGAAAATTTTCTTTTCCATTGAATGTCTCTTAGACAAACAGAGCTGTGAAGGCTTAAGATTAAAATAAACGTGCTCATAAGCGGCTGTACAGATATTGTGTTGTTGGCAAAGCTGTAGAAAACAAAAGAAAAGATTGAAATCGCAATTGTTTTTGCAAATGGGTCATGATTTTCATTTGTTTTTTTGCCATCACTTTTCCATGAAATGTTAGCAAGAGTGGTTATGGCAAGCAGTATTGGAATCGAAAAGAAGAACTCCTTTGAATTAAAAAAGCCAGCAGAATATAATCCGGCGGAGATCAGTATCAGTGTAACAGTCGGCATCAGATGAAAAAATGAAAAGTGCACTTTGCTTAGGTCTTTATCTGTAGGAACTATCTTTTGCTTAAATTGTTTCCAGGAATGGAACTTCCAAAAAACAGCCAAGAAGCTGATAACAGCAAAAAGTCCGAAAAAGCCCAATTCTGACAGGATTGAAACTATTGCTGAATGAGGATCATCGTTATAAACCTTAAGACCCAATGCTGTTCCAAGTTTCGGACGAAATAAAGGCATTAAGTAAGGAGTTGCTCCTGGCCCCATGCCAGTTGTTGGATGTTGTAAAAAAATGGAAAATCCCATTTGCCAAAGCATTAAACGTGAAACTAGAGAAAAATAGCCGGTAGGAGCTTTTCCCAGACTCTGCCAGGGATAATTGGAAGTAGAGTAAAACACAATTCCATGTGCCAGTACAACTACAATCGCAATTATGATTCCAGGAATAAATGGTGAGTTTCTTATTATTTTTCCCGGTTTAATCTCCCAAAATTTAAAGAAGAACATTAGCAGGCCGAGTATCACACAAATCAAGGCAGATTTTGAGCCAGAAATAGTTATAACAAAAAATTGAATTGCAAAAAGGATTAAAAGAAAAGCTCTCTTCAATAAAGAATCTTTAATTCCCTCGATGGCAAAACCAAATGTTAAGAGACTGGTAATCATCAGATAGGATGCTAGAAAATTTGGATTGCTAAAAGTTCCCACTACTTCGTAAGGGGAGTTTGACCATGAAAAAATATCAAGTCCGGCTTTTTGAAATAAGCAATATACAGCCATCGCTGTTCCACTGAAAATTACCAGGCTGATTAGGTTACCGTTATCTTCCTTTTTTCTGGATAAACGTAAATAAATTACGAGTAAAAGGTAGGTAATCCATAAAACAGCTATTCGAATACTCGATGCGAAAGGCGTTAAGAGGGTTGATATTGTTATGAACAAATATAGTAAAAGAGCTGGCCCCCAATATGGGATCTGTCCTCGTCTGGGTCTAAAAAAAAGAATTATTACAGAAAAGATACAAATTGCTGCAGCGCCAGCAAAAAGAATTCCCCATTGCTGAGTAATGAACGGGTCAATTTGATTTGTGCTTACAATCCACGGCGAAATTGCCAGAAAAATTGATATTATAAGCCCAGATATTCTGAGGAGAAAATCTAATGATCTTGGTAACATTTTACTCTGCGTATAATAGGGTCAGTGGAATTTCCAGATAATCGCCAACTTTTAAACCCATAGTTTTGACAGATCCTTTGGGCAATTCAAGAGCATATTGAGCCGACATAATTGAACTATATCTTGGCAAATTTTCTGAAGATAAGCCATTACCTGGCTTCATATTTTCTATCCATTCAGTAATTTGTAAATTTTCTGAAAAGAAGATCAAATCAAGAGGAATAAAGGTGTTCATCATCCAAAAAGTCATTTTTCTTGGATATGGATAGACAAACAACATGCCTTGATCTTTTGGAAGCTCTTTGTAGAACATTAATCCCTTAGTTCGTTGGGCAGCATTTCTGGCGAGCATTATGTTTAAAGTATTGCTTGCCAATTTAGCTTCAACTTTTGGGAGATTCTGAGGTAACTCAGAAGAAAGAGAAGAGGAGTCGTCTGTGCTTGTTTTATTAATAGTAGAATCTGCAATAGGATTTGCCAGACTGGATTGTTCGTCCGAATCGGCCCGGCAAGCAACCAGGAAAACATTTATTACAATTATAAAAAGTATTAAATAGCGTCTATTTCTCACAGTATTCCAAGTTCTCTATTTATTTTGTCCAGAGCAACTTCGATCTCTTCGGCAGTATCCAACTCAAGAACAGGCTTTATTTTCTGCTTAATATCTTTTAAGGAAAGAGTTCTAACTATTTCCTTTACAGTTGGGATTAATACCGCATTCATTGAAAGCTCTTTTAATCCTAGTCCAAGAAGAAGAGTCGTATATCGACTGTCTCCAGCCATTTCTCCACACAAGCTAATACCGATTTTTTCTCTTTCTGCAACTTCAACAACGTGTTTAATAAGTTTTATAACCGCTGGATTAGTAGGCTGGTAGAGATGGGAAACCTTTGAGTTTGTTCTGTCAACGGCTAGTGTATATTGAACCAAATCGTTGCTTCCGATAGAAAAGAAATCAACTTCTTTGGCAAACCTGTCAGCTAATAGCGCAACAGAAGGTATTTCCACCATAATTCCAAGTTTTATTTCCGAAGGTATTTCATGTCCATTAGCTCTAAGTTCTTCAGCAACTTTTTTTAGAAGAGTTTTTACTTTTCTAAGTTCACTTAGATTCGATATCATCGGAAAAAGAATACTTACCTGGTCTTTTTCAGCATAAGAAGCAGCTCTAAGTATTGCTCTTAGCTGAGTGCAAAATATTTCTTCACAATCCAGAGCCATTCTGACCGCGCGCCAGCCAAGTTCAGGGTTTCTTTCCATTGAGTTCCCCATCAAATGAGAGATCTTGTCGCCGCCAATATCAATGGTTCGAATAACCAGTTGTGAATCGCCAAGCCGTTTTACTGCCGAAGAATACACTTCGAACAATTCATTTTCTGTAGGAAAGGTTCTTCGGGTTAAATAAGCAAATTCTGTTCTGTATAAGCCAACGCCTTCAGCATTATTGGCAAGGACTGCATCAAGATCACTTAATTGTCCCATGTTGGCATTTAATACAATTTTTTCGCCATCTTTTGTAATAGACGGCTCAGAAAGATTTGCAAAGATTTTTTCCTGTTTACTTCTAAATTCTTTTAAAGATTCTTCATATTTCTCAACTGTTATTTTGTCTGGATTTAGGAGAAGTGTTCCTTCGTTTCCATCAATAATAGCAAAAGAATCATTTTTTACATGTTTGAAAAGGTCTCTAACCTGGATCAAAGCAGGAATACCCATAGATCTGGCAAGAATAGAGGCATGGGAAGTGGGTGTACCTTCTTCAATTACAATTCCAAGAATTTGTTGAGGATCAAAAGAGACTATTTCTGATGGAGTAAGATCTTCAGCAAGTATTATTACACCATTTCCAAGATCATTTTCGTTGGAATTAGATGACTGTGTTTTCATGCAATTTTTCAGAATTCTTTTTCCAACATCCATTATATCAATGGCTTTGCCTTGAAATTGGGGGTCTGGAAGATTTCTGAAAAAGTCGCTGTAGTCTTTTATTACGCCAGATACAACAGATTGAACATCTATAAGATTTTCTTTGACTCTTTTGATAACCTCTTTTTCAAGATCTGGGTCATCTATCAAGGTCAGATGAGCTTGAAATATATTTGAAATTTCAAGACTACTTTTTATCTGGGGAAGTTCGAGCAGCTGGTTTATCTCATTTCTAGAAGCTTCAAGAGAAACTTTAAAACGGCTAATTTCTTTTGAGACATCGCCAGGATTGAGTGTACTTGCTTCAAACTCCTCAAACTCTATGTGTTTGAGGCAATATGTACGACCCAGTGCAAATCCGGGTGAAATTGGCAACCCTTTGAGCATGAAAAAACCTTGAAATCAAAGTGATGACATCTTATCATGAACCTTATTCAGTCGCAAGTTATTTCGTTTTTTTACAGTATTTTCACAACAAAATAGTCGCCGGAGGCATAATGAACATTTTACTTTGCAATGATGATGGAATACAGGCTTCAGGAATTATTTCAATGGCAAAACAGCTTTCCAAAATAGGAAAGGTTACTGTTGCAGCTCCTGATTCAGAAAGAAGTGCCGCCAGTAATTCTTTAACCCTGTCTAGCCCTTTAAGGGTACAAAAAACAGATTTTCCAGCAGAGGTGGAAAACGCATATGCAATTTCAGGTATGCCAGCTGATTGTGCCAAAATTGCTCTTTCAACTTTATTGGAAACAAAACCAGATATCGTTGTTTCAGGAATTAATCGTGGTCCCAATATGTGCGTTGATGTCTTCTACTCGGGTACAGTAGCAGCAGCTTTTGAAGGAGCTTTCAAGGGAATCTTAGCATTCTCCGTTTCTTTGGACTCGTTTGATTCCGGGGCAGATTTCGATTTGGCTGCAGAACGTGCGGCCAAAACAATTAAAAAACTTTTTGATCAAAAGGTTCCGACAGGACATGTTTACAATATTAATTTGCCGAATATCCCAGCAGATGAATTAAAGGGTACAAAAATTACTCGTCAGGGAAAGGTTGACTATAGGGAGAAATATATCAGACGAGAAGATCCCTATGGAAAGCCATATTACTGGATTCAGGGAAACCCGGAAATTGTCGATGAAGACGATGATTGTGATATCGTAGCGGTTAAAAAAGGTTTTATTTCGATAACGCCTTTAAAAATTACTCTTACAGATTTTTCATTAAAAGAAAAACTAGGAAGCATAGCCTTTTAATGACTCTTCCTGACAAACTTAAAATTGGAATGTTGCAGTGGTCCGTTGTTAGGGGAGATTATGCTTATAACTTTTCCAGGGTTACCTCTCTGATTGAAAGTTATGGTGATAAAGATTTTCCTCATATTTTAGCTTTTCCCGAAATGTGGTCATGTGGTTTTTGTGGTAAAACTTTATTTTTAGAGGCTGAGAAGTTTCCTGAGCGGGTGGATGATTTATGCCGGTTGGCTGCTTCGTGTGGCGCATGGATCGTCGCAGGGTCTATTCCTGAATTTATGAATGGAGAAAGGGTTTATAATACTCTATTGATAATTGATGCTTCCGGTAAGGTGAGGATGAAATATCGGAAGCTGCATTTATTCCCAAATTCGAGAGAACCCGAATTTTTTGAAGCTGGAATAGAGCCGCCGGAGCCTGTTAAAGCCGGAAATTGGGTTATTGGCGCTTCTATTTGTTTTGACCTGAGATTCCCTGAAGTTTTTAGATGGCAGTATGCGAAAGGGGCTAACATTTTTTTCAATCCTGCTCAATTCCCTGCACCTAGAAGAAACGGGTATATTTTCCTCGAAGGTGCCAGGGCGATCGAGAATCAAGCCATTTTTGCTACAATAAATAGAACTGGTGTAGATGGTTCCATGTCTTATTATGGTGGTAGTAATTTGTTTGATGAAATGGGTGAATTGGTTGTCGAGGGAACCGATCTCGAAGAGCTTTGCGTTGGCGAAGTGGATTTTAAAAAATTGGCTGATCACAGAACCGAATTCGATTTTAAAGATAGCTTAGCAAGCTGCTTTTAATGAAATGAACAGTTTATTTCAGACCAGGCTGAAGGGGATTCTGAGTCAGATTTCTTTTTTTTGCAAATACGAGGTCAAACATTTTAAAGAATTAGATTCCACAAATACGTTTTTAAAAAGTAGAATTGCATCTGGAAAAACCAACCCTATAATAGTAATCGCTGATCATCAAACGTCTGGGCGAGGGCAGTTTGATCGAGACTGGAATGATTTTCCGGGTAAATCTCTTTTATTTTCATTTTCTTTGGATTTGTCAGTTTTTAATAGCTTAGATATTTTACCTCTTTCACTATTTACTGGTTTGGTGTGTGCTGTAGCTTTGAATTCTAAAATGCGTGACAAATCCATTGAAACCTGGTTGAAATGGCCAAATGATCTGTGGTTGGGCTTTAATAAAATTGGTGGAATTCTTGTTGAAAATGTAATTCTGCCAGAATCTCAAACAGCAATTATTGGAATTGGTATTAATTTGGGAGATTTTGAGAAGGACGGTATAAAATACATTGCTCCACTTGTTTCATGTGATGCATTAGAAGTTTTGAAGACTTTCTTTTATAATTTTCAAGATATTATGAATACCGATCTTGAATCTCAAGTGAAACGGTGGAATTTTTTTGCTGCTCCAATGTTTGAAAACAGGTTTCTTGCCATTCTTCCTGATGGAAAAGAAAAGATTGTTAGGCCTGTCAAAGTTTTAAATACAGGTGAGCTTGTTTGTCTTTGTGAACAGGGAGAGGCCGTTCATTTTAATTCTTTGCGAAGACTAGTGCCAATAAAAAAAGCTGTCAAATTGTGACAGCTTTTTTTTATCAGGTTCGTGGTTAAATGCCTTTAACTCCAACTTTAAGAGTGTAAGAGAATCTTTTTTCAGTCGTACTGCCAGTGATTGTAATATAGGCATTCTCCGTTGGCTGAATGAACTTATAAGCAAATGAATCGCCCATCTTATCAAGACTTCCAGAGTTCTTGGAAATGCCGTCATAAATTTCAATCTGAACGGTATTCCGATCAACGTTGTTTGCAAAGTTGAGGCTAAAGTTTAACTCAGTGTTTTTGGTGATCTTGCCAAGTGAAGGGGTTTGGTTATCCATGAAGTTAAAAGATTGATAGATGCTTTCAGAGGGGGCCTGTATCGATAAGGCTGCGATGAATGCATTTTCTTCATTTTTTTTCACATTTTCAGAATCAGAATCTTCAGTTAATACATCCGCTTGTTGTGCCGAGCTAGAGCTTCCTGAAACATTATTTGCCATGGCATATTCAGAATCGCTTGACCCGTTTGAATTGCTGGTTTCATCATAATTGTTATCGTAATTGCCAGATGTGTTTTGTTGAAGTGAACTGGAATCGACCTGAGAAGAGTTTGTGCTGCCATGATTAAAGTTATCCCCTTCTGAATTATTGGAGCTGTAACTTCCATTGTTCTGGTTGCTGTCTGTGTATGCCCCATTCTCATGATCCGCCTGGCTATTATTGTTGTCTGCGGTTGAATCATTCCCTGTTTCGTAGTCTTGACTATTATTGCTTATCTTAGAGCTGCTTACATTGCTATTGGTATTTTGATTAATCCCGTTTTCGTAAGATTTCCCATAATTTGAAGAATTGTAAGAGCTGTTTTCGTTGTTGGGATTATTATTGTTTGAGCCATAGTTGCTTTGAGAGCCGTAAGAGCCTGAATCTAAATTTGAGTTTGAACCTGAATTTGAGCTGAAACCTGAATTTTCATTAACTGCTTGTTGAGAGCCAGAGTTACTATGCGCTGAGCCAGTTTGGCCATCATTGGTTGAAGCTTGAGATTGATTGTTCTGGTTGTAGCTGGTGGAATTTTCCGGTTTTGAATAAAGATCTGAAAGGTCTACCTGTTCTGAATTGCCAAATGTTGAATGTTTATAATTTCCTGATGAATTAGAAGTTCCTGCCGAGCTTGATAATTGCATCGAAGCATCGTTTCCACTTCTTTGAGTAGATCCTTTGCTGTCAATCGTTCGACTGTCGAAATCAACTTTGATTACAGGTATGTTAACTTCCATCAGTTTGCGGGAACCAGCGCTGGTGTTAGAATCTTTATAAACAACTTTGGCAGAATACTTATCTTCAGATGGTACTCTGAACATGTGACGATAGTTTTTCATCTTTGATGATGTAACTGGCGCTCTTTCGCCTTCTTCATCTGTTATAACAAGTGAGACATCTTGAGGGTTTATGCTTTCGTCAAGCTCTACTGCTATTTTTATACGAGTGTCTTCTGGAATTTTAAACTTTTTGAGTTTATAGCTGGTTGGGGAACTGCCATTGAGGTTGCTGGAAAATATTTCTTCTGAAAAATCTGTAGGATGCTGAATAACCATTCTTACAGCTGGAGGAGGGAGCTGTGTTGGTGCAATGTCAAGCTTAGGTTTGGAAGCTTTTGAGGGTGATTCTTCTGGCTTTGCAGGACTGGATGAACCTGTTGAACCTTTCGCTGGTGATGGAGATGGGGAGTCAGAACTCTTTTCGGTATCATCTGCAACCCTGGTTGAGGCTGGAGTACTTGAAACCGGAGCTGATGTTGGGGTAGGAACTCCGGCAACTTTCGTATTATCTGTAGAACCCGTGCTGGAAGGGGCGTCTGGTGTTACGACGGTGGTGGGAGTGGTCGGCGGGGTTGCAGCGGTTGAGGCTGCTTTTTCTTTTCCTGTGTTAAAATCTGCTTCACTGTATGAATCTGATAATACATATTTTCCGTCTTTGAATTTTATACTCCACTGATAACCAGCCGCTCCACCTGCAAATCCAGTGGAACCTGGGGTAGCCTGATTTATCATTGTGTTTTTTAGCTTGTTTATACTGTCATTAACGGCGGTATTCATGCTTTTTGCCGCTTCGTTGTCAGAAGTTGAAGTGCTGCTGGAATTCTCTGATATCTTTGAAACGTCTGGTGTTTCGTTTTCCCCGATGTCGTTTTGCTGTTTTTCCCAGTTGTCTTCGACTTCTTTGAGATGGTCTTTCATTTTTTTGTCATATTCAGAGGACCTTACTTGTGCAGCTTTTTCGGCAGCTTCAAAAGATTCGAATTCTAAATCTTCTGCTAAAGTTAGCGTATTGAAAAATAGTAAACAAATAACTGCAAAGCAAAAATATTTAAAATTCATTTTATTTTCTCCCCAGAAAAATTAAAAAAAGAAGCGATTAAGTCTAGCTTTATAGGACTTTGCGAAGCTAGACTAATTTTTTTTGTCATTTTAAAAATGTGTCTCACTAATATTATACGTTTTAAATGCTGAAAAAGTTACCAATAAGTAATATTATTCTTTGTGGATAATTATTTGTACAGATTTATGGAGGGTGTTGTGGTTTATGATGCTGGAAAGTTAATTTCGTGTAGGATTTGTGGCGCAATAATTGTTAAGTTGTCGAGAGACGTATGCCCCAAATGCTTTCAAAAAGAAGAAGAATTATTTCAAAAAGTAAAATCATATTTGAGGACCAGTCCAGGGTCTACAATTGAACAGGTTGCAAGCGATTTAAAGTGTACCGAAAAACAGGTTGAAGATTTTATTAAGTCTGGAAGATTGGAAAGAGTTGGAGTGCAAATAAATCACCCTTGCCAAATCTGTCAGAAAGAAATTTTGGAAGGAATAATTTGCCCGCTATGTAAGAAGGATCTGAAAGAGCAAGTGAGTTCCTTAAAAAATTCTACTGAAGATGATAACGGATCTGATCTTAACGGAAAAGATTCTGGTGATTTGGACCTTTCAAAGAAAAAGAACACTGGGGCCGGTGGACATGTTGGGAAGCGATCTAAATAGGTTGATTGTTGAAAAGCAATTTACTCTATGCTAGACTTACAAGAATTTAGAGCTTCTAGCTCTCTATTATACTATTTTAGAGGGCTGTGGTCTCTAGAGTTTAAAGGCGGCTAAGCCGCTAGTTTGTGCATTAATAGCTGTTTGTTTCAAGGAAACGGAAACAGCTTTTGATAAAATCACTCTAATTAAGGCGTAGGGAGACGGTATGAATCCAACTGAGGAAAAAGGGGAGATCAGTAACGAATTCTTCAAAAAACTGAACCAACAAATCGTTCAGAAAGATAATCTGATAAAGCTGCTCCAGTTGCAAATCCGCAACCTGAAGTCCCAAGTTGAAGAGGGAAGCGGAAGCAAAGAAGAAACCGCAGAACTCGAAAAAGCTCTTGAGGAAAAATCTTCTGAAGTGCAGCGATTGCTAGAAGAATTTAATGGTCAAAAGGAACAATTCGAAGTTCTATCCAGAGAAAAAGATGAGCAGATTCAGCAATTAAACCGGATGCTCGAAGAGCACCAGGGTGGAGACGCTGGGGCTGAAACTCTTGAGGACCCAAGAGTTCCAGAGCTTGAAGAAAAGCTTAGTGCTTTGCAGCAGGAGCTGGAATCGGAAAGAGCTACACGTGGAGAGCTTGAACAAAAAGTAGCGGAAACCGAAGGGGTTGAAGCTGTTATTCAAGAACTCCAACAGGAAGTTGCATTTCTTCGTGAAAATGCTGGCGGTTCTACTGAGGAACTGCAAGCTGAAATTCAGCAGCTCCGCATTGCTGCGGAAGCCTCTAATGTTGAAATGGAACAACTTGGAATGGCTTTGCAGGGGAAAATAGAAGAAGTTAATAATTTAACTGCCCAAATTGAATCCTCTGCCGGAGAGCAAGATGCAAATTCCAGAGTGCTTGAGCTTGAACAAGATCTGGAAACTTTAAGAAATTTATTAGCCGAAAAAGATGAAGCGCTTGCAAATTCTTCAGCTGCTGGAGACAGTGGTCAGGCTGCAGAAATTCTTGAGCTTCAAACTCAGCTCGCTACAGCTACATCTGAGCTAGAGCAGCTGCGTTCTCAGCCAGCAGTTTCAGAAGAAATTGAAGCTGAGTTGGTTCGACTCAGAGAAGAAAATGCTTTAGTGGAAGACCTTAAGGCAAGGGTCAGCTCTCTCGAAGTTGAAGCGGCTTCATCAACCGAAATGGCGATGAAAATTACCGCTTTAGAATCTGAGAGAGAACAGCTTGCTCAAGAAATGGAAAAAATTAAAGCTGAAAGCTCTGGAGATCCTGCTGAAGTTGACGCCTTAAAAGCTCAAATTCAGGAAATGGAACAAAAGCTTGGGGCTCGCGAGACAGAAGTTGCTGAGCTCAGAGTTGCTCTTGAGTCAAATCAGTCAGATGGTGAAGATGACTCGTCCATCAAAGAAGAAATTGAGCAATTAACTGCTCAGATCGCTGATCAGTTGCTTGCAATTCAAAACTTTGAAGGCATGCTTCAGGAAGCTAGAAATCAGGTTGAAGAAAAAGACCGTGAGATTTCTGTTCTTAGGTCTCAGGCAAATGTTGCTCCTCAGGCAGCCTCGGTAATCCCTGTAGACGGAGAAAGCGATATTATAACAAGCCTGCTGGATTTCTTCGATGGTTTAGACTCTTTACTTTCAAGAAACCCTATTCCAGAATTGCAAACCCTTCATCAGAAGCTTTTGGACAGACTTATTATTCCTAACCAGATTGCATATATGCCTGTAATCTCTGAAGAATTTAACCCTGAGTCACACCTGGCAACTGATTACTTTACCTCTGATAGATTTCCTGAAAAGTGTGTCGTTTTTGAAGTTGAAAAAGGATATACAAAGGGCGATACCGTGGTTAAAAAGGCTAAGGTATGGGTTGTTCAAAATTTATTCCAATGCCAGGCATGTAATGCCATTCAAAGTAATTCAGACAGTAGATTCTGCCATATGTGTGGAGCCAAAATAATTGCTCCAAATGGTCTTCCAGTGGATAGTCTCCCTGTGTTCGAACCTACGCCGACCACATATCTTAGATTTGCTGAAAGAATGCTTGAAAAAGATGACACTGCAAAAGCCCGGGAATATTTAGAGTCAGGACTTGAGTTGGATTCCAACTTCTTCCCATTGATGGTTAAACTTGGAGACCTGTATGCAGCAGAATCTAACTTCGAGGAAGCAATAGATGTGCTTACTCGTGCAGTTAAGGTAAAAGCTGATCCTAGACTTCAAGATAAAATTCAGGAAATGCAGGTTAAATTAAATATTTTCAAGCAAGCCCAATCCCTACATCTAAATCCTGAAGAACTGGATAAACTGGTTCATCTAATTAAGAAATAAAAAGAAACAGGAACTGAACTGAAATGCCACAGAATAATACTATTGAAAACCTTCCAAAAGCCTATGATCCGGTAGATGTCGAAAGCAAGATATATGATAGCTGGGAAACCTCAGGTTGTTTTCGTGCTGATGAAAATTCGGATAAAGAAAAGTTCTGCATTGTAATCCCTCCCCCTAACGTTACTGGGATGCTAACAATGGGACATGTTCTAAACAACACCCTGCAAGACATTCTTATCAGATACCACCGGATGAATGGAAAAGAAACTCTTTGGCTGCCTGGCACAGACCATGCAGGAATTGCTACTCAAAACGTCGTTGAGAAAGCGCTTGCAAAGGAAAAAGTGTCCAGACATGACTTAGGAAGAGAGAAATTTCTGGAAAAGGTTTGGTCCTGGAAAGAAAAGTATGGTGGCATCATTCTTAGTCAGCTAAAGCGACTTGGCTGTTCTTGTGACTGGGAAAGAGAAAGATTTACTATGGATGATGGCCTTAGTAAAGCCGTTCAGAAAAGCTTTATTCAGCTTTACGAAGATGGCCTTATTTACAAGGGAAAATACATCATCAATTGGTGTCCACGCTGTAGAACCGCTTTGTCAGACGAAGAAAAAATTCCAGAGGATACAAAAGGTAGCCTTTGGCACATGAGATACCCAAGAAAAGATGGAAAGGGTTATGTTGTAGTAGCTACTACCCGCCCTGAAACTATGCTTGGTGACACGGCTGTGGCAGTTAGCCCGGAAGATGAAAGATATAAAGATTTAATCGGACAAACTCTAATTCTTCCTTTCATCGGAAGAGAAATTAAGATTGTTGCTGATGAATATGTTGATCCTGCCTTCGGAACCGGTGCCGTAAAAATTACTCCAGCTCATGACCCAAATGACTTTGAAATGGGAAAAAGACATAACCTCGAACAGATCGTTGTAATGGACGAAGGCGGAGTTATGAATGAGCAGGCTGGTGAATTTAAAGGCATGGACCGATTTAAAGCCAGAAAAGCTATTATTGCCAGACTTGAAGAAGAAGAATTGCTTGAAAAAATTGAAGATCATGATTTAGCAGTTGGTCATTGTGAGCGATGTAAAACCGTTATTGAACCATATCTATCTGATCAATGGTTTGTAAAAATGAAACCTCTTGCGGTAAAAGCTGTAGAGGCGATAAATGACGGCACTCTAAGATTTACTCCTTCCAGATGGAATGGCGTGTATTTGCATTGGATGGAAAACATTCGCGATTGGTGTATCAGCAGACAACTTTGGTGGGGCCACCGAATTCCGGCATATACATGCTCCAGTTGCGGGGAAGTTATGGTTGCAGACCAGATGCCACAAAGCTGTAAAAAATGTAATGCCACTGAAGGAATTGCTCAGGATGAAGATGTTCTGGACACATGGTTTTCTTCATGGTTATGGCCTTTTTCAACAATGGGCTGGCCAGAGGATACAGAAACTTTAAGAAAGTTCTATCCAACTGACTCGCTTGTTACGGGGCCGGATATCATTTTCTTCTGGGTGGCCAGAATGGTTATGGCAGGATATTATTTTATGGATGAATGCCCTTTCCATGATGTTTATTTCACAAGCATCGTTAGGGACATGAAGGGCCGTAAAATGAGCAAATCTTTGGGAAATAGCCCGGATCCTCTGGATATTATCTCAAAGTATGGCGCTGACGCCCTTAGATATACTGTCATTTCTTTGGCTCCAGTTGGGCAGGATATCAAGTTTTCTGAAGAAAAAGTTGAAATCGGCAGAAATTTTGCAAATAAACTGTGGAATGCTTCAAGATTTGTTCTTATGAATCTTGAAGGAGCAGAGTGTAGCGTTGAAGCAGCTTTGCCTGATGAGTCTCTGCTTAGCCCTGCGGATCGTTGGATTCTCTCTCGAATGAACAATGCTATTGAACAGGTTAGACAGAATCTCGCCGATGGACAGTATAAATTTAATGATGCGTTAAAAGCTGTTTATGAATTTATATGGAATGAATACTGCGATTGGTATATTGAAATGTGTAAGCCCGTTCTTAATGGCGAAGATCAAGCAGCTAAAGCTGCTGTTCACCAGGTTCTGGTGTCATGCTTAGATGGCGCTTTAAGAATGTTACATCCTTTTATGCCTTTCATTACTGAAGAAATCTGGCAGAAATTACCAGGTGCAAATGGCACTTTGATGACTTCTCAATTCCCTGTTTCTGAAGCTTCTCGCGTGAATGTTCCTTTGGAACAGGAGATCGGTGAGCTTATGGAAGCGGTTAGGGTTATAAGGAACCTGAGAGCTTCTGCTAATGTTTCACCAGCCAAAAAAGTAACCGTTAGGGTAGTAAGCACTGATGGAATAAGCAGTATATTCAATGATCATAAGGCGTTAATCTTAAAATTGGCCAGATTAGAAACCTTAGAAATTGTTGAAAGCAAACCAGAGGGACATTTGGTTAGCTTAATGGATTCAACAGAGATTTGCCTCGACTTAGCCGGTTTAATTAACAAAGAATTAGAGCTCGAAAGAGTTGAAAATGAATTGGCTAAGATTCAAAAAGAGATGGCAAAAATATCTGTAAAACTGGAGAATGAAAACTTTGTTAAGAAGGCTCCAGAGGCTGTTGTTCAGAAAATTCGTGATGGAATCCAGGCCTATGAACAGCAGATTGAAAAACTTAACGAATACCAGAAAGAATTGAGGGCTATTTAAACGTGAAATTCAGTGCAACACCAAAGGAACAACTTGAAATCGTTACAACTGGGACAGCTGATGTAATTTCCCGTGAAGAGTTACTTAAGAAGCTTGAAAAGTCATATGAGACTGGCAAGCCCCTAACCATAAAGCTTGGCGCAGACCCATCTGCTCCAGATATTCATCTTGGTCATACTGTTGTGTTACAAAAAATGAGACAGTTTCAGTCTCTTGGCCACGATGTTGTCTTTTTGATCGGTGACTTCACAGGAAGAATTGGTGATCCCACTGGTAAAAAAAAGACTCGCCCTGCTTTAACAGAAGAAGAAGTTCTTGCCAATGCCGAAACCTACAAGAATCAGATTGGTAAAATTCTTGATCTGGAAAAAACAAGAATTGTTTTTAACTCTGATTGGCTTGGAAAGATGACTTTTGCCGATGTTCTGAAGTTGAGCTCTCAATATACGGTTGCGAGAATGCTTGAAAGAGATGACTTTGAAAAGCGATTTAAAAGTCAAACTCCAATTAGCGTTGTTGAGTTTATGTATCCGTTAATGCAAGGATACGATTCTGTCGCTTTAAAATCCGATGTTGAACTAGGCGGAGTAGATCAGACTTTCAATCTTCTTGTAGGTAGAGAATTGCAACGGGCTTATGGACAAGCTCCTCAGGTAACCCTGACCATGCCAATTCTCGAAGGCTTGGACGGAAAAGAGAAAATGTCCAAGAGTCTTGGAAATTACGTTGGGATAGACGAAGAGGCTGGCCAGATATATGGCAAATTGATGTCAATTCCTGATGATTTAATGATGAAATATTATGAATTGCTTACAGATCTTTCATTGACCGATCTGAACTCTGTTCGCGAAAGAATCGTAACAGAGCCAAAGAAAGTTAAGATGATGCTGGCAAAGCAGATTACTTCTCAATACCATGGAACTGAAGCTGGAGATGCTGCGGAAGCTGGCTTTGAAAAGCTTTTTGGCAAATCTGGAGATGGTCTTCCTGATGATATTGAAGAATTAGAACTATCTGTGGGAGACGAAGGTATCCCGCTAATGAAACTTCTTACCACCGCAGATATGGCTCCAAGCGGTGGAGAGGCTAGAAGACTACTCAAACAGGGTGGAATCAAGATTGACCAGCAGAAGGTTGAAGATGCTCAATTGCTTTTAAAAGCAGGAACAGAGTTTATTCTACAGGCCGGAAAGCGCAAGTTTAAAAAGATTATATTGAAGTCCTGAGTATAGGACATAATTAAGGAGACAGATTAATAAAATGTCTGAAAATATACAGCTTAAGTTACCCGATGGAAAAATTATAGAAGTTAAATCTGGCGCAACAGTTTTTGATGCGGCAATGGTTATAGGGCCTGGTCTGGCAAAAGCCACACTGGCTGGGAAAATTAATGGAAAGCTTGTAGATCTAAGAACTGAGTTAAAGGATTCCGCCGACTTTGAAGTTGTGACCTTAAAATCTCCTGAAGCATGTGAAGTCTTCAGGCATTCGATGGCACACATTATGGCAGAAGCCGTTTTAAAACTTTTCCCTGAAGCTCAATTTGGAATCGGACCAACTATTGAGAATGGTTTCTACTACGATTTCCTTCTATCAAGATCATTAACCCCAGAAGATCTTGAAACTATAGAGAAAGAAATGAAAACCATCATCAAGGCAAAGGGAGCATTTGAAAAGAAAGTTTGGAGCCGCGATGAGGCTCTGAAGTTTTTTACAGATACCAAACAGCCGTTCAAGGTAGAGCTTATTTATGATTTACCTGAAAATGAAGTTATTTCTACTTATTCTCATGGAGAATTTACAGATCTTTGTCGCGGTCCTCATGTGCAGGATGTCGGCGTCGTAAAGAATTTTAAACTTCTTTCAATTGCAGGTGCATATTGGAGGGGTGATGAAAAGCGCCCAATGCTCCAAAGAATCTACGGAACTGCTTTTGCAAACAAAGAAGAAATGGCTGAACATCTTCATCAGCTTGAAGAAGCTAAGAAAAGAGATCATAGAAAGCTCGGTAAAGAACTTGACCTGTATTCAATCCACGAAGAAGTTGGACCAGGATTGGTTTTCTGGCATCCAAAAGGCGCAAGAATTCGTCATGAAATTGAGAAGTTCTGGAAAGACGCGCATTATAACAATGGATATGAATTAATTTATAGTCCTCATGTTGGACAGAGTTGGCTATGGGAAACTAGTGGACATCTGGGTTTCTATAAAGACACTATGTATAGTCCAATGGAAATTGATAATGCGGATTACTTCATTAAGCCAATGAACTGTCCTTTCCATATTATGATCTATAAAACTCAAAATAGATCATATCGCGATTTGCCTTTACGCTGGGCCGAGCTGGGAACTGTTTACAGATATGAAAAAAGTGGAGTTCTGCACGGAATGCTTAGAGTTCGTGGCTTTACTCAGGATGACGCGCATATCATTTGTACTCCAGAACAGATTGAAGCAGAAATTCGTGAAGTTTTGCGCTTCAGTTTATCAATGTGGAAAGCTCTTGGTTTTTCTGAAATCAAAGCTTATTTGGCTACACGGCCTGAAAAAGCTGTTGGTGAGCAGAGCAGATGGGATCAAGCTATTGAATCTCTTGAAAGAGCTGTTGAAGCTGAAGGACTTGAGTGCGAGTTGGATGAAGGCGGCGGAGCTTTCTATGGCCCTAAAATTGACTTGAAAATCAAAGATGCCCTTGGAAGAGAATGGCAGATGACAACAATTCAATTTGATTTTAATCTTCCTGAAAGATTTGATATGACTTACATCGGCTCTGATGGAAATAAGCATCGGCCTTATATGGTTCATAGAGCATTGCTTGGATCTCTTGAAAGATTCTTCGGTGTATTAATTGAAAATTATGCAGGCGCAATGCCTTTGTGGCTAGCACCTGTTCAAGCTGTGGTTTTACCAATCTCTGAAAAGCACTCTGAATATAGCAGAGAGGTTATTAAAAAACTAAAAGCTTCTGGAATCAGATGTGAATTAGACGATAGAAGCGATAAGATTAGTTATAGAATCAGGCAGGCACAGCTTGAGAAGATCACTTTTATGATTATCATAGGTGATCAGGAAGCAAATGACGGAACAGTAACCGTTAGAATGAGAAACGGTGAAAACCTTACTGGCATTAATCTTGAAGAATTTATTAAGGAACAGGAATGGAAAAAAGTTTTAGCCTAACATTGAAAGATGTTGGTGATATCATTTACCGCATCACTCAGCGTTATCTGTTCAGGAAAAACATTGACCTGGGCATGGACGTTACTATTCAGGAAAGTCCGCTCCAGGAAATGCATGTGTTGCGTCTTCTAGACAATACCAGGCTCTTAGTAAAAATTTTCCCTCATAAAAACTTTTCTCAGGATCTTGTGTTCAGGATCGAGGTTTATAAAACCAGAGAAGGCGATATGAGGGGTAATAAAATCGCATTTATGGAAGCTTCGCGCCACGATGATGCAGTAGATGAAATTCATCGTTTTGTTCAGAGCTACCTTTCACAGTTAGGTTTCTAGCTAAATTTAAAACAGGAGAGTTTTATGCAGGCAGTAATCGATTCGACAAAAGGTGCTTTTTTCAGGTGTCTACTTGAAAATGGTGATTTGCTTAATGTTCACAAGTCTTCGTTACCAGAAAACGCTCAAATTGGAAGTGTAATAAAAATTAACTTTGAATTAGATACAGAAGCTACAGAAAAACAGCAAAAATTAATGAAGAAATCTTAGTTGTCGGTGTGATGACCAGGATTTTTAAAGGACTCTTTTATCTTTTCGTTTTTCTTTCCATCCTTCTCCCTGTATCAGGAGAGGACGGAGAGTCTTTGCTACTTAAAAAGTCAAAGATTCTTGTGGAAAAGGGCGTCAAAGCTGAAAAGCGAGGGGAAATTGAAGAGGCGGTTGCCTCATTTGAAGAAGCATACAACGTATATCCAAAAAATATTCTTCCCCTACTATTGTGGGGGAAGACTTTATGTAACGTTGGTATGTTCGAAAGAGCTGAAGAGCTTCTAAAAAAAATCCCATTAGATAAACTGCCTCCGGCAGGGCAATCTGAAGTTCATATGCTATTAGCTCGAATAGATGTGGCTTCAAATAATATAGAAAGCGCAGCTTTCTCTTATTCTAACGCTTTAAAAGCAAATAAGAAAAATGATTCCGCAAGAGTCAGATTGGCAATGATTAATCAGATCTTGCGCCTTGATTCCAGGGCAGAAGAGCTTCTGGCTGATTATGAGGATTTTGTCGGGTTATCATTTAAAGACCAACTATTGGCGTATTTTATTGATGTAAGACAGGGAAATCTGGGAAGAGCTTTTTCTTCTGCGGGCGAGCTCTGTTCAAAAATGAATGAAAAGATTTATGTGGAAGAACAAAAACCATTCCTTTTAGCTCTATGGCGTATTCAGCCGGTTACATTCCTTGTAAATCTTCCCCTGGCAATAAGTGGAATCCTGGCAATGATTTATTTTGTATCAATCTTAGCCGGATTAGTATTTTTAGCCTCCAGACTATCAAGCTCAACTGCTTTGTGGCATGACTTTGCATTTATTCTGGCCGGAACGGCTTTCTTTTTGGTAACTCAACATTTTTCGGCTGATAGTGCTTTTAAAGCAGCGTTATTAGACGATTTTTCTCCGAATGACAGTTTATGGATTTTTCCAAGACTGCTAATCAGCGCAAATCTTATTACAATAGCTCTTTACGCAGTGTTTCCAATGTTTCGATTGTTACCGGAAGAGCTCAGACCCAGGCGTTATGAGTATTATGGAGTTTGGTTCTTTTGCTTTTGGTTCACCATTCTAGTTCTTTCATACCAAAGTAGAATGATGTTTTCCACAAGAATGATTTATATCTCTGTAAGCCTTTTTATGGCTGGGCTTACTTCCTTTATTATTCCTCTTGGAAGATTTCTGTTATACAAAATCTCTATGGTTTTTGGCTTTGGACAAGTTGGTGAGATTAGTGGAACAGATTTGCGAAAGAAGAAAGATATTAGCTTTACTGATGCAAAGATTTTGGAGACAAAATGCTGGAAATTGATACATCAGGAAGATTTTGATGAAGTAATTTTTACTGGCCGTAGAGTTCTTGGTACTCTGGATAAAAAGAATTTTCCTTCTCTATGGAAGGCGATGATATTTGCTTTTGTGCAGAAAGAAGACTTTTTTGAGGCACAGAAATGGGTTTCAGATTACGAAAAGAGTTTTGCTAATTCATCGTTGCTGGAGTCCGGGCAGCTTTTTAATGCTTATATAAAAGCTTTTTTGGGAGATTTTGCTGCAGCATTGAAAATAATAAGGGCAATGTCTGATGTTAGAATTAAGTCTTTTAACAACGATGAAACTGCCATTTGCTTATTAACTCTGGGGAGATGTGATCTGGCATATAAGGAGCACGTACAGGCGCACATTGATTTAACCAAGGCGTTCGATTGTGCAAAGCTCCCCTTGATTAAGGCTGAAGCGCTTTTTGAACTAGCTGAATTGGATTTTCGAATGAATTCGGAAGAAGCCGTTAAAAAATGGGTTGAAAAGAGTCGCGAAATAAAAGGTGGAGCAAAAACTAATTCTCTCAACCTCTCTGTAGAATCAATTGGGGCATTTACAGCTCAAGATCCGGTGAAAGCTATTGAATTTGCTGAGAAAGCTTCTGATAATAAGATAAAGAACAGTAGGGCAACATATTGGCATGGCCATATGCTTTGTATGTTAAAAAGAGCGGGCGAAGCCGAAGTGCTTATGCAAACAATGACTGCTGGAACTTATGATTCGAATCGCTTAATGGAAGAAGTAACAGGAACGCCTTCCTGAATCAGGATTTTATAGTTAATTTCTATGTCAGAAGGAACTGAAGAAAATACTAAGAGTTTAAAAGAACGTTTGCCGGACGTGCTGGGGCTACTGGGAAGCGTGGTTGTTATATTTATTGCTTATCTGGTTTTCACTAATAAGATCCCAAAAAAATTTACTTCGTATTTTTCTTATTTCTATTTGTTTGCACTTTTTGGAGTCCTTGGCATACTCGGGGAAAAGCTTGCTACTACTCTTTTATCTTTCCTCCTGCCGCTTGCATTAGGCGGGGCCACTTTAGCCTTAAAGTTTAAACCGACAAAATACCCTATTCAAGATTGGTGGGAACAATATTCAATCTTGGTTCTTCTATCTGCTGGATTTCTTATATTTTTGTTTTTTAAGGCAGAACAGCGAGGGGCTATGCCTGAGGGAGAGGGAAGTAATATTGGGTCCGATGGAAATTTTAAAACCCGTGTAGATCCTAAAGCCGCCCAGAAATACAGGGAGGATATGGCCAAGAAAAATAAAGCCAAAGGGGATGTTATGGATAACGCCTTAGGTAAAGGCGGAGAGGCCAAACCAGACGAAGAGGGTGAAAAGCAGGAGGGCGAAGAAGATAAACCTGAAGAACCTCTCGAAACTGCTGAAGAACGCATGGAAAGAGAAATGCGTCAAATAAAGGAAGAATTCAGCAAAAGATCTATGAAGTTGACAACAACTTTGATGAGGATTAAAAACCTCGCTAAAAGTCTTGATAGAGATCAGATTTTCACAAACATAGTTGAAATTATCGCCAAGGGCATTGATGCAACAAAGGTTCACTTGCTCCTAAACAACGAAAAGGATGGAACCCTGATTTGTGTTAAAGCCGTTGGTTTAAAACCCAAAGAATATAGAGAAATAGTGGTGCCTCATGAAGAAAACAGCATGATCACTCATCTGCTTCGTCAAAGAATGAATGAAGTTACTGGCGGGGCAGGAGCTTTGGGGATTAAGGAATGCGAGCTTGATCCAAAAACAAAAGGGTTGATAGGGCAGGGCGTTCTTAAAACAACAATTGCAGCCCCAATTTATGCCGAAGGAAAGCTATTTGCGATAATTAATGTTGAACAGATGAATAATCCTGATTATACGCGGGATGATCAAAACCTCTTGGCCACATGTGCTGATATTGCCGGTCTGGTTATGAAAAATGCAAAATTGTATTCTGCAACTATGGATGACCTGGTTTCTGCGCAAAAATTGAGTGAAGATCACTTAAAGAAAAATGAAGAGTTAAAAGGAAGTTTGGCGCGAATCGTTTCGCCAAGTGTTGCTGAAATGATCATGTCCGATCCTTCAGGACTGAAACTTGGAGGAAGCAAATGTGAAGTTACAATGTTTTTCTCCGATATTCGTGGTTTTACAAAAATGTCAGAAAACATGGATCCAACTGACATTGTAGAACAGCTGAATGTTTATTTCACAAGAATGACGGATATTTTGATGGAGTTAGATGGAACTCTTGATAAATACGTTGGAGATGAGTTGATGGCCTTGTTTGGTGCTCCTGTTGCCAGGCCAGATGACCCTTTAAGGGCTGTTCTTTGTGGTGTGCGTATGCTTGAGGCTTTAAGAGAGCTTCAGGCCATGTGGGAGAAGGAAGGTAAGCCAGTTATCACAATTGGACTGGGAATTAATACTGGAGTCGTTACTGCTGGATACATGGGCAGTGAAAAGCAGCTTTCTTATACAGTTATCGGAGATAATGTTAACCTTGCGGCTCGTGTTATGTCCGTCGCAAAGGGAATGGAACTTTTTATTACCAGATCAACCTATGAAGCGGTTAAGGATTATTTCGATATAGAGCAGCGAGAGTCCATTATGGTTAAAGGTAAATCAATGCCGATTGAGATCTTTGATGTAAAAGGTATTAAGGCGGGAGTTGATCTTGGAGAGCTTATTCAGTCTGGAGTTGGCAGCGTTGTAAAGTCTCAGGAAAAAGAACAGTCAAAAAATGAAGCAACACCTGTAAGAGTTGAGCCTAAAATGTCCGAAGAGGATATGAAGCAAAATATTCAAATTGATGATAAGCCAAAGGTAATTGAGTGTCAGAATTGTGGTGTTGAAAATGATATGCAGGAAAAATTCTGCACCAAATGCGGTATGCCAATCTTCTAAACTGATTCTATTGATTATTTATTGCTGAAACTTGAGTTTAATCTGGGGGAAAAATGAATAAGAAATCTGCTGTAACTTTGGTTGCTGCCGCATATATACTAGGTTTTAACGGGGCTTGCGATGCTTTGTCATTAGAGGCGAAAGCAGCAATAGAAGATTTACGAATCAAGCTTGAAAATAAGCAGACAGAGGTCGATGTTGCCCCTGAAATGGTAGCTTATCGCCCAGGAGATAGTTTAAGAGCAGCTCTTAGAAGGCTTAGGAAAACTATTCATTCAGATGAAAAAAAGATTATAGAAGAGAAGAAAAACTTCTCCGGGCCAACTGTAATCACTCAGGTTTCTTTTTTAGATGAGGGCTATAAAGTTGGAAATCTCCTGGCACCAAAAATTGAAAAACTCAGAAAGCTAAGACAAAACAATTCAATTGCGCCTACAGAGCAGGTTGTTCTTATGGATGAAGATACTGTCCAGCTAACTGAAAAGACTATAACAGAAGAAAAACAGTCTTTGAATAATTCTGAAACTTCAGAGAAAGAAGTTAAATCAGAAAAGGTCGAAAAAACTGAAAAATTGGTCAGATTAGAGAATAAAGCCAGTAATAGCAAAATAGAAAGCTTGAAAAAATCAATTTTGAATACTGAAGAGAATTCATTACCTAAAAGACCAGGAAAATCTTCTCAGGATAAAGAATTCAACGCAGATATTCGCAGATACGAATTTAAAATGCCGGAAAACTATAGAATTATTGTTAGATAATTAAATTTAGCCAATTATCGGAATATTTATACACTTTGCTTTGCATTTGCCCTTGATTCAAAACTGAATTAAAAGGTAAATTGTATGCATGAAAAATATTTTCGATTCTATTCCAAAATTTATCTGGCCATTTCTGATTTTTTTGGCAATCGGCGGAATTAGCCTATTTGTATTTTTTCCAGTTCAGGAGAAAGAAGAAGTTGCTTTACCCAAGCCACCAGAGCTTTTTTCTTCCAGCTATATACAAATTGGCACCGGAAACCCTCTGGGGACTTACTTCCCTGTAGGAAAGATCTTAGCAGAATGGTTTAATAAACAGTTAAACGGCGGAAATGAGCTATTTAGATCTGTCGAAACAAATGGATCTATTGGCAATATTGAGCTCTTAAATGAAAAAAGAATCAGCTTCTGCATGGCCGAGTGCAGAATTGGCTCAGAATTTTTTGAAAAAAAGAAAAAGTCTGAACTAAGAATAGTATGGCCCCTGTGGCCAGATGTAGTTCAGATTATATGTGCCTCCGAAACAACCCCAGACATTACAGAACTTGCGAACTTACCAGGATTTCTTGGTCAGAAAAATTCTTCAACCTTTAGAACCTCAAGCGAGATTTTTTCAATTTTTGGAATTGATTGGAAAAAGAGTGAAACTAATATTCAAACTTCAATGGTTGTGGATTCTTTAAAGGATAGTGGGGTCGCTTTTGCAACCATTCAAGCGGGAATCCCAAATCTTACAGTAAGCGATGCTCTACTATTTAATAACTGCAAGCTTTTAAGTTTTTCAGATGATCAGGTTAAGAGACTTTTATCTGAGAATCAGACATTTCAACCAGCGATTATACCTGAAGGATATTACGGCGAGAATCAAAAAGAGATTCACACGGTTGGTATTCTTAATGCTTTTTTTTCCAATGCCACAGTCTCTGATAAAACAGTTGAAGACATAGTCGAGTTGCTTGTTAAAGGCGCTCCTTACCTGGAAATAAAGCATAAAGCAACCTCTGCTATTCCGACTAATCTATCAGAAGCTTATCAGCTAATGAAGGAAACAAAAATTCCTATTCACCAAGGGACTTTAAATTATTTGAAGAGATCGGCACCAGAACTTTTCGAGGTGAAAAATGTCGATGAATAATGGATTAAGTTCGATTTTTAAAGAATCAAATACCAACCACAGATCTTCCAGAAGCGGAATAATTATTTTTGTAGTACTTGGCGGAATTTTTGTTTTAACCATTCTTGTGCTTTCATATAACCACCTGGTCAGAGGAAAGTTTAATGAACACCGTGAAATTTTAAACCATGTTCGTGGAATGAAAGTCGCCCAGTCGTTAGCCCGCTACGTTATTGATCAGCTAAAGTCAGATTTATCTGAACCATTAACCGGGGATACTAACCAGCCAGGAATGGTTTTGAGGGCTAAAGTTTTTCAGGAAAGTTCAATTAATAAGCTTTCCGATTCTTTAAATGACCTTTGGTTAAATGCTGGCGCGAAGCGTTCTGAGATTAAAGATTTGGTAAAAAGATTGATGGACATTTATCCGATGAAAGACGTTTCCGTAAATGTAAAAATTAGCTTTGCGGATGTAACAAGCTTGAAGGATCTTAAAAAGGGCAATGAATTTTTTCTCGATTTTGAAAAAGCTGGAAAAATGATTGTTGAGTCTGAGGTTTCTATTGGACGTTCCGTTGAAAGATGGAAAGAAATTCGTCCCTTCCGCGTTATTGTACCATACCCGATGCCAATTACTAAATTTACTGTTTATGTAAAAAATGCAACAACAGATCATGACCCGGAAAGGTTCAATACTGTTATGATTGAATCTGCATCTGCTGGGGTTGCACCTAATTCTCCAAGGCCAATCATTTTATATAATGGCTCTGCTGGAGGAAACTATAATAAAGAAAATAGTGACATCTGGAAGGAACGAGGATGGATTTATCTCGGTGGTTCCGATGTCTTTTTAAATCGTGCTGCTGGAGACAAGGAGTATGGACAGCGTTATCATTCATACTATCAGCCTTCGGACTTCCCAATTCCATTATTATTGCAGTTTAACGATTTTACTTCAGAAAAAGTTGGAACAAAGGACCTGGAAATAAAGGTTTCGAGGTGGGGTTTTTCCAATTCTTATATTAGTGGTAGTTTTGCAGATTTCTGGAAAAAGATTTTATACAGTTCTCAGAAAGAGCATCCGCCGAAAAGTGAAAAGAAATGGTGGGGAAGCACTTGCCTGCATCTTTTTGGAAATTCAAAGACTGATCGAAGTATTACAAGGGTTTGTGGGAAAGTCTACGACCGATTTGTTGACATAGGATATCTGTTTCCCAAAGGTGGAGGAGAATCTCCTATTGGTGCTATTAATGGATTAAGTGAAAAGGATTTTGAAAAGTATTCCGGGAAAAAGAGAAACTGGTTTCCAACAAAGCTTAAAGACATTTCAAAATTTGCCCAAAAGGATACCTGGGTTGATCCTAATCTTGTTTGTGTTGCAGCTCCCGTTCAACAAAGACTAGGAGTTCCTGATCTTCAATGTATGGAAACTTTTTTTCACAATATGCCTTATTCAGCGCCTTTGATGAGCCTTTCATACAACAAGATAATGAGCAAGACTCAGTATTGTTTGTATGATGAAACTTATAAAATGATCTCACAGTATGAGAAAAATCCGCAGGATATCAGCATTCCACCAAAAGGCTTTATTCCAGCAACAACCGATTACAATTTTTATTCAAGTATTTTTGGCCGGGAAATTAAAGAACTTAAGATTGATAAGATTGCGGATAATCCAAGTTTTGGAATGGAAAAAAGAGTTTGTTATGAGGTGGATTGCCAGGGAGATAACGCTTTTGACATTGTAAAAGAGGCGTTTTGTGGAAGAAATAATAATAGCTTTGATCTAAAAAATGCTGTGGTAAGGATTAAAACTTCTGGAACAGGATTTAAGTTTGGAAACAAGCTAGGTACAAAGACAGGTGGGACATTTTTGGTAGACAGTGGAATTGAAATTGGCAAATTTGCAACTGTCCCATCAGAAACAGAAGCGCCAGTAGTTTTTATTGCGGAGCGAGGAAAAATTACAGTTAACAATTCTGGCAGTCAGCCTGCTTTGGGGTATTTTATTGCAATGGACCCGGTTAATGGTGAGGTTAAGCCAACTCATGAGAACCGACCTTTTAAATTGACTGGAGGAATTGCAGCAAATTCGTTCACCCCTGAACTTTTTAAAGCAGGTGGTGAGATTACTTATAACCAGGCCTTAGATCCAACATCCTTAGCGTTTGCTAAAAATCTTGGCATTGTTATTGGCCCATCTGGAGGGGACTGATGAATAGAAATGGTTTAAGTCTTCTTGAGATAATGATAGCAACTGGAATTCTTGTTGCAGCAATGGTTCCTCTTTGGGGGCTAATGGGTGCTTCTCATAAGCAGGTAACTATTTCTGCTGATGAGATAAAAGTTAGTCAATTAGCACTTGAGATTATTGAACAGATTGAAAATAGCCAATGGACACCAGTTGAGGGAGAAATGAGTTTTTCTCCGGGAAGCAATTCATCAATTAGTTTGGGTTCAAAAAGTAAAATTAATATTCAGATTGGTGAGTTTCCAGACTATTTGAAGTTAAAAGGTAAAGTAGAAATTTCTGGCTATCCAACTGGAAAGCCAGATAAGGGAAAAATCGTTAATTTAAAGTTGTTTTATAATCCTAAAGAAAAGGTTGGAAAAGAAGATAAGGTATATTCTATTTCCACCTATATCCCAGGTAAGTAAATATGAAAAAGTTTAAAAAAGGTTTTACCTTAACCGAGCTATTAGTAAGCCTTGGAATTTTAACGCTGGTTGCGGGCGGGGTAATTATAGCAATGACGCGTGGAGCTTCCAATGTGCACCGTGGTAGTTTCAATGCTCAGGCTTCAAATCAATCTGCATGGATACTTACTCTTTTGCGCAAAGATATTGGACGCTCATCAATTGATAGAATTGATTTTAAACCGGATGATGGTATCAAATGGACTGGCGTGGAACCATTCAAAATTGTTTTAAATAGTGGGAAACTTGTTGAATATAAAATCGTTAAAAGAGGAAAAGGAAAAGCATTGTTGAGAGATGAAAAAGATGTTCAACAGCAATTTCTGGCTGCTGAGTTTCTTGATACTGTTTCAATTGAAAAAGCTGGAAATTCCTTTAAGGTAGATCTTTTACTTAAAGATCCTGAAAAGAAATCTCGGAATTTTTCCTGGAATGGCCGAATTTATCCGCCTGTTCCTGAAGCTATTGATAAATACTGGAAACCTTTTTCAGAAATCAAAAAGGGAATTTGAATGAAAAACTATTTTAATACTAGTTTCCTTGCAATAATATTGATTTTCTCATGCTTGTTTACATCTGGCTGTGGTTCCAGATACAGATATTATTCAACTAAGAAAAATGCTGAAAAAGCTTTAATGGAAAATGATCTCGAGACTGCGAAGAAGCTTTTTGCGGTTATTTATAATAACGAGTCAAAATCAGAAAAGAGAGAAAGCTCTAGAATTAATTGGGCTTATTACCGTTTAGGTGTTGTTCATGAACTCCTCAATGAATCTAAGCTGGCAAAAGGCTATTACTGGGGAGATTCGATTGAAAAAGGTTTTTATGATGAAACCCTGGATATTGCATGGTGGGCAGAGACTGGCTGGAAAATTATGGATGAAGGAAAAACTTCACGGAGTCTTCCAGAAATTTTGGAATTGGAAAAAAAGCGAAGACCCACTTCTGTAGTCAGAAAAGCAGATAAAAAGAGGGTGTATAAGCCACGAAAAAGGGCTAATGTGGCGACCTTTGATGATGGGCATAAGAGGACCAGGGTCTTTGACAGATCCCTTACTCCTCCTAATCCCAATTCACCAGAGCCATTTAGGGTTTACTACTAGTCTTTTTTAGGACTAGCTTTGGTTTCAATGTTGCCGCTTACCTGAAAACCAATTGGGGCGGATTCTTCATATGGCGATTGCAGAAAGATTTTTAGTCGTTCGCTAAGATTTTTAAACGCTACTTTATAAAGGTGATGACAGAAATCATTTATTCCTTCAGTTGTGTTATAGAACTTTTTGTCTTCATCATCTGCGATATGAAATTGGATTTTATCTGAAACCTTTTTAAAAATAACGATGAAGGTAAAAAACTTATCTTGCAGGTCTAGATTGTTAACATTGATTGCAAAGCCAATCACTGCTCTGCCATTGTCTGCAAACTCAGTGTCAAAAGCGTCGCCTCTGATTACCCGACTTTTGAAAACAAAACCTTTTGATGGTTGAAACATAAAAACCTTGCCTTCAGGGCAACCCAGACTTTCAACTATGGCTGTTCTTAGCTCCTGGACAAAGTCGCGGCATTCTTTTCTGTATTCATTACAAGCTTCCACTCCATCGTCATAAGCATCACAGAGTTTCGCGTAATTGGATTTTCTGGTCATAAGTTCTCCTTATTGATTAGCTTCTAGTCGGTTTTGTCATCAACTATTTCAGCATCCTCGATTTTGCCAGGTTCTGAAGGGGTCGATGAATAGTTGTTTTCAGGTTGATTGGTGTGTTGATTTGGATTCATGGTTTGTCCGGAAAAAGAGAATTTAACATTTCCCGATAAAACCATTGATTTAAAATGGTTAACAAGCATTGAAGCTATTGGTTTTCTAATAAATGGGATAATAATCATAAAGCCTAGAAAGTCGGTAATAAAGCCTGGAACACAAAGTAAAACACCGACAATAAGGAGCATTAGTGCTTCAATGGCCTCGTCTGCTGGAACCACTCCAGATTCAAGGGACTGCCTGATTTTATCCAGGGTTTGCAATCCCTGCTGTTTAACGAAATAGCCCCCCAAAACACCCGTAATTACGCAACAAGCCATTGTGAAAATCAGGCCTGTGTTTTGGGCAACCCAGAGTAAAATAGTAACTTCACTTACAGAAAAGAAAATTACTGTTAAGAAAAACTGAAACACACATCCCATTATTGCACCCTTAAAGTAAGAACCTCATATGCATTGGAGAAAAATTCTTTTATAAATTTATCCAATGAATTGTATTAATACCATTCTAGCACACCAACGATTAAATCATAACCCTTAAAAGGTTGCCAAGTCTTCTAAATCACGTATAATTGACATAATAAATTTTAAGAATTGGTTTGTGTAGAGGCTATTATGGTTAGAGCAAAATTCCCAGTAACAAACTGCGAAGAATGTGGCAAACCCTTTTCCAGAATCTCCAGAGACATCTGTCCAGATTGTTATGAAAAGGATTTTCAGGATTTTTCAAAAGTTTTGATGTATTTAAAGGACAATCCAGATACGCCAGTTACGAGAATTGCAGATATTCTTAGTATTCCAGAGAAAAAAGTTATTCGCTTTCTTAGATCTGGTCAGCTTAGGAGATATAACGTAACGACAATATATCCATGCAGGATATGTGGAATGAAGATAAAAAGAGGTATTATTTGTCTCTGGTGTGCAGATGAAATTGAAAAGCACATTGTTGGTCTTAGAGAGAATATGTGGGGACTTGCTCAGCTTGATGGTTCAAATTTGTCCGGTTTGAAAGCCGAAAAAATTGAGGACATTAATCCTGGAAATGACTTATTTTCTCTTAAAAAGTTTCAATCTGGCAAAAAAGGACAGAAAAAGCGCAGAAAAGTGGGCTCAGATTTTGGCTAAGAGCCTTATGGGTGCTTTTTAATATAGTGCATCCAACTCTGAAGCTAAAAGCGCATATTTAAAAAGATAATCTGCTTTTTTTTCTTCGTCAGAAGCCGTATCAATTAATAGGGAAAGCTCTTTCATCTCCGCTGTTATTTGCTTTTGTCTCTCCATTGTTGCAGAGTTATACATTGCTGGTCTGGTTCCTGGTGTGGAGATAGACTCTGAAGATGTCCCCATATTTTTATTAGCTGAAGAATTTTCTTTGCTGGAAATTTTGCTTGGAGAGATCATTTCGCGAGGAGTGGATTCCTTAAATAGCGCGACGCTTGGGAATTCTTGTGGTTTTTCAGGCTTTGGCAAATCTCCATTAGCATTTTCGGAGAGAATTTTTCCAACGATCTCTTCGAGAGTCTGGTTATTCTTTTCAGCCATGGCTTTAAGTTTTGTCAGAAGCTCTGAGCTTAAGTTAAATCTTACTTCTTTTGTTTCCATAAAAAATCCCCCTGTCTTAGGGGGATTTTATCACAGATTTAGAAATTCAGGTATTTGAAACATTATTTCAAATTTTGTAACTTCACTCTAATCTCTTTCATTCTGGCTGCTACGCCTACTGCTTCAAGCTGTTTGCCCGCGGCAAGTAATTCACTGTAGCTCGCGTAAAGCTTCTGATATCTTTCCTGTAGTGCAGAAAAAGTAGATTCTATTGGTTTGTCTGGAATAAGGTCGCTAACTTCTGAAAAACTTGTTGATGAGGCTTTGGGACCAGAGGAACCATCTCCACCAGAATTGCTTATACTGACTGGGCCAGTTATTGGACCTGCTGTATTTCCACCGGTTGGGGTTTCGGGAACATCAATTTTTCCCTTTCTGGCGCGCCACATGTCTACAACTTTTCCCATTACATAATCACCAACTATGGACCCAACAATTCCTCCGATAGGAGGGAGTATCGCTCCGCATAAAAGCGAACCGGCTGTCCAGCCAATGCTTCCTGCTATTAGTTTTGGCCAATCCAAGCCCTTAAAGACTTCTTTTATGCTGAATTTACCGCTTTTCGCAGAAGCTAACGAATCAGATGCCAGACTTCCGCCCAGGTAAGCTGTCAGTATTGGGACAAATTCCTTTAAGAGCCCGCCAACTATTGGGACTTTTGAAAGAATAGGAGTAAAAAAGCAGCCTGAGGCATATCCTAGCATTCCGCCCGCTGTGCTTGCTATATAGTCTGCTGTAAGCATTGATTTTGCTACAGCTTTAACATCTGGGGATTTCTTTTCGATAGCGCAATCAATAAGATGATAGCCCATCTGAATGCCAAATTTTGTCAGGAACCATTCTGGGGAGAATGTTCCCTCAAAACTAGACTTAAACTCCCGCGTTCCTTGGGAAATCAGTGATTTTCCTGTAGCGCTGGATTGAGACTCAGCAAGACATGGTGATCCAAGCTGTAATACCAGTGATATTACAAGGATCATGGAAACTATACTTCTATATAATCGATTGCTTTTCCTATTTATCATTGTTTCCTCGCGGTTACGCCAGTTTTTTCTAATTATAATAAAAAAAAGAAAACCTGCAATGTACAGGAAATAAAAAAAATCCATTTTGCGTCTACTGCGTTTTCTTTTGTGATAGACTCTTATAGAGGAAGAAGCAATTAATGGATAACAAAAAACGCGTAAGTATTTTACTTAAAAACAGGATATATGGCTTCTCTTTCCTTATTTACAATTTCAACTTTCTTATTTTTTGGAATTTTGCTTTAGGTTTACTGATACTTTCTTTGCGAACACTAGGAATTGTAGGAAATGATCATTTTGAATCATTGTGGGTTGGAATTCCAATAGGGCTTTTAATTTCTATTTTCCATATTGGCCGAAACCCGATTTCTGAAAAGAAATTGATCGCTATTTTAGATAGTTACAATAATGCAGGCGGAGTATTGATTTCTGCAGAAGAAACCGGTGATCAGCAATGGGAACCCAAATTATGTAAGGAATATAAGATTCCAGGTCTGAAGTTGCATTTAAGTAATCACATTTTCCTTTTATTGTTGTCTTTTTTGTTTTTAATAGCTGGGCTTCGTATTGATATTCCGTCCCGTTCTGTTATCGGTCCTACAAGTATAGATTTGAGAAATTCTGAACAGAAATCTACCCTCAAAATCGATACCCTTGAGGAAACCGGATTGATTGAAGAAAAGAGTTCTGAGGAATTAAAAAAAGCGTTGGAGCATATTAAATCTGAATCTGATGGTCTTGATCCTTCCCGAACTTTTGAATCGTTAGATAACCTTGAAAACAAGATAAGTCGTGAAGCAGAAAAGGGAATTAGTGAACTGCAAAAACATTTAGAGGCATTACAGGGATTAAAAAATCTTTCTGACAAGCTTCAGAAATCTGCTGAAATTAGCCCGCAGGAGTTAAAAAAAGCTAAAAATGAGATGAAAGAGATGCTTGAAAAGGCTATGGGCAAAGATTCCAAGGCAGATAAAGCTCTTAAGCAGCTTTCGGATTCATTAAATTTGGATAACAAAGAACTATCTAAGGCTTCAAAGAACTTACAGGAATACATAAAAAATGAAACTCAAAAAATGAAGCAAAATGCTGAGAGACTAATGAAGGCAAAAGTGATAGATAAAGCAACTTTTGAAAAATTGAAAAAAGCAGGAAAAGTTAAGGAATGGGATGGCAAAACCCCTCTCAAGCAAGGAGAATTTATGTTTGTTGAGGGTGAGAATGGAAAAAATGGTAACAGAGGCTTAACTCCATGCCAGAGTGGGGGGAATCAAATTGGAAAAGGTGGAGTTTCTCGTGGTCCTGGAACTTCAAAAATTAAACACAACCGGATTTCTTCGGAGCATGGAGTTAAATTTAAAGACGAAGCTCTTCCAGCCCCAACTATTAACAGCCTTGATGATTCCGAGGTTGTGGGGATTGGAATGACTGCACCTGATGTTAACAACGAAATTGATGCGAATGTATCCTCAACAAACTGGGATATAAAGGCAAGAAATAATGGCAGAACGCACTTGGTTTTGCCCAAGCATAGAGCAATTGTCAGAGATTATTTTAGTCGGGAAAAAACTGGTAAATAGCGACAGGAGTAAAATTTTATGAAGCAGAAAGATTTATTATCGCCAGAAGTGATGGCTGGTGCAGCAAAAATGGCTCAAAATATATTAGACGATCTGGATAGAATTCTGGTGGGTCGTTCGGGGCTTCATAGACTTGTTTTAATTGGTATTCTGAGTCGCGGCCATATACTGTTAGAGGGACTTCCAGGCGTTGGAAAAACCGCTTTGATAAATACGCTCGGAAAGCTTTTAAATCTTGAATTTAAAAGAGTGCAGTTTACACCTGATCTTATGCCAGGAGATATTTTAGGTTCCCATATTTTACAACAAAACGAGTCTGGAAATAGAGAAATGACTTTCCAGCCGGGACCAGTTTTTACTAATATTCTTCTCGCAGATGAGATAAACAGGGCTTCTCCAAAAACCCAAAGCGCTTTGCTCGAAGCTATGCAGGAAAGATCAGTAACCTTATTGGGTAACACTAGAATGCTTCCTTCGCCTTTTTTTGTTCTGGCTTCTCAGAATCCTATTGAATTGGAAGGCACCTATCCGTTACCAGAAGCACAGCTGGATAGATTCCTTTTTAAACTAAATGTTGAAAACTCCGGGGTTAAAGCTTTAAAAGAAATTATTTCAACCAGAAGACATGGTGCGCCACCAGAGCCTGAAATTAAAATCTCAAGAGAAGATTTAGATAGCCTCTATAAAACAATGGATAAGATTTATTTACCAGGACCTGTAGCTGAGTTCATCGCTAAACTTGTTAACGCAACCGATCCAGGATCGTTGGCAGCAACTCCGCTGGTAAAAGATTTTGTTCAATATGGAGCTTCTCCTAGAGCAGCCATTGCTGTGGCTGAGGCGGCAAGAGGTGTGGCGCTACTCGCAGGTCGTCCTTCAGTAGGATTTGAGGATGTAAAAGAGGTTTTTTCAGCTGCACTGGGCCACAGAATTATTTTAAATTACAAGGCAAAATTTGAAGGGGTTAATCAGGAGTCTGTTTTGAAGCAGATTTGTGAGGGCATAAAGGAAACTGATCTTGATCTGCCTTCCGGATTAACTTTTGATTCAGCAGGGGAATAAGACCAATGTACAAAAAGTTCCTGTTGGTATTGGTTTTATCCTTATTCTTTTGCATTGCATTAAATGCAAAGCCTTTTGAAACTGATGGAATCAAAATTTCAGAATTGCCTTCTTTTCAAACGAACTCATACTTTGGCTACTCTGAGCAAAGATATTTTGTAAGAAATACTGGCCCATCTGAAAAAGAAATAAAACTTTTTCTCGAGGAAGCTTATAGAGGAGAGTTGGGCATGGTTTCCCGAAAATTCAAGATTGCCCCTCATGAATCCAAAGTGGTTTCACTTTATTATCCAATTATGGATTTTTCTTCCAATGGGCTTAAAGTAGAAATAAATGGTATTGCCTATGATAACGACATCACCAAATATATAAGGCATTATCGAAGTAGATATGGGAAGGGTTGCATTCTACTTGATAGTAAAGTTTCTCGGGCTGAGTTTGAATCAACATTTGGTAATAAAACCAGACACAACTGCCAGCTTTCACAATTTGAGGGAAGCAAAGATGAATTTAGTGATAACTGGCTGGCTTACACACCATTTAAGCTTTTGATTTTTTATTCAGATTCTTTTTCTGAACTACCTGAAACGGCCAAATCCGCAATTTTTAAGTATGTAAGAGCTGGTGGATTTTTAATTTTAATGGGAAATTCGTTTGATTTACCTGACAGCTTTGCTCCTGCAAATAGAAATCCTAAGAAAATGTTTTCAGGTGAAAAAGGGAATTTCGATCTTAAACTGTATGAATCAGGATTTGGGCGTTGCGGCATAGTAGATGGCAATTTTTTCTCTGTGGCAGACGACAAATCGGCCGAAAAGATTTTAGATCTTTCTTCAGATCCATATCCAGAATATCGTGGCTCAGTATCCTTTCCATTGGCATTTTCAGCTGAAGAGCTGAACTTTGTTTCAGTTAAATGGCTTATGATTGCCATATATGTTTTCGCGATTATTATCGGGCCTGTGAATGTCTATTTGCTTAGCAAGAAAAAGAGAAAGATTTTTGTTTTTGTGACTGTTCCTATAGCGTCTGTCTGTTGCTGCTTATTTATTCTTAGTTATTATTTCATTTTTGAAAATTCCATTTTAAAAATAAAAAAATGCTCATTTACTCTTTTAGATGAAACCAGAAATGAGTCTATTACAGCAGCTTTAAGCTCATTCTTTTCTTCATCTTCAAGGCCGGATGGTCTAAGATTCTCATACAATACAGAAATCCATGTTCCTACGGAGAGATATAGGAGAAATAGGGATGATGGCAAGATTATATCTCTGGATGTTGATCAAAAACTAACTTCAGGATGGATAAGACCACGTGTTCCCCGTTACATTCATTTGCGGAAAATTCAAACCAGACGTGAAAGAGTTGATTTGAGCTTTGAAGATGGAAAACTTTATGCCACAAATGGTTTGGGAGCGAAAATTACATTTTTTCTGTTCCGTGATAAAAGCGGTAGGTTTTTTGAAGGCCAAAATCTGGCTCCAGGTGCAAGAGTGGCGTTAGAATCAAGTATATACAGAAGTAGATTTAATAAATCGCCTGCTCAAATTTGGGAAGAAAGCTGGTATTTACAAATTCAATCTTCATTAATCGGCAAACATAGCAAATCAAATCTTGCTGATTTTTTGAAAGAAGGAATGTATTTTGCCTCTATTGATGGAAGTCCGTTTTTAAGGAAGCAATTTGACGGTGAGGGGCAAATCGAGGAAGAGTCTTTCGTGTTAGGTATTAGCAGAAATGGAGGAGAGATATGATTCTCCATGTCAAAGGATTAAAAAAGGTTTTCGGTTTGTTAAACGCTGTTGATGATTTGTCATTTAATTTAAAAGGCGGCGATATAGTTGGTTTTGTAGGTCCTAATGGAGCGGGGAAAACCACTACTCTAAGAATGATCTCAACTCTGGATGAGCCTACATCTGGAGATATTTTGATTGAAGATGAATCAATCATCGAGAAACCTGAGCTTGCAAGGAAATTGATTGGATTTGTTCCTGACTCTCTTCCAGTTCATCAGGATATGAGTGTTCATGAGTATCTGGACTTTTTTGCCAGGGCTTATGCCATTCCTTTGAGACAAAGGAGTGAAATGATTGATGATCTTGAAGAATTTACCGGACTTCTGGAATATAGAGAGAGGCTTTTAAGCGCTCTTTCCAAAGGAATGAAGCAAAGGGTAAGTATCGCAAGAGCTTTAATCCATGATCCAAAGTTTCTTCTTATGGATGAGCCTGCAGCCGGATTAGATCCTCGTGCAAGAATTCAGTTAAGAGAGCTTTTAAAGGAATTGGCAAAGCAGGGCAAGGGCATCCTGATCAGCTCTCATATTTTGAGTGAGCTTTCCGAGATATGCAATTCAGCTGTTTTTATTGAGCGCGGAAAGTTGCTCAAATTTGGTTCAATGGATGAAATTACTACTCATACAACTTCGGTTAGAAAACTTTTGATCAGGCCAATCGGCCAGGCTGAGGAGTTAATAAAATTTTTGCTGATTTATCCAGGAGTTGAAAACGCCTTGCTGAACGGGAAAAATATTGAAATTGATTATTCGGGCAAAGATGAAGATGCCACTGATCTTCTTTGTTTGCTGGTTAAAAAAGAGTTTAGAATTGTAGAATTTAGATTTAAACAACAAAATCTGGAATCCGTGTTTATGGATATAACCAAAGGCGAGGTTCAGTAAAATGCTTAATAAAATAATAGAAAAAATAGATAGTTTAATTAATCCTATTATTGTTAAAGAACTTCGCCAAATGGTAAGAGGAAAATTTTTCTGGGCAAATCTTATCCTGTTTTTATTATTTCAATGCGGTGTATTAAGCTTATCATTAGCCGATAATAGAAATTTTCAATACAGCAATGGGGCAGAAACTCTTACTTTTCTTTTTGGAATTTTGTTTCTTGTTTGTTACGCCATAATTCCCTTAAATGCAGGCTTTAGGTTTGCCAGAGAGCGAACGGGCAGGGGGGATGAACTTTTATATATTACTACAATAACCCCGCACTCCATTATTCAGGGAAAATTTCTTGCGACTATGGCGGTTATTAGCCTTATTGTAAGCTCATTTGCACCATTCATGGGAATAACTTTCTTTCTTAGTGGTGTGGATCTCCCTTTAACGTTTTTTGCACTTGCCATCGGGATTTTGATTTGTGCATCTGCAACTATGCTTCAAATTTGTTTAGGGAGCTTAGCAAGAGACTCCAATGCGTTTAATGTATTTCGCGGTCTGGGAATCTTTTTCACCGTTTCAACCTTTTTCGGGGTTATGGGGGCAATATCCGACACTCTTAGATATGGCGCTTCAAGGACTTTTGGGACAAGCCATTTTTATGTGTCAGTAGCTGTATTTGTTTTCTTTGTCGGCCTGGGAAACTATTTTTTATATCTGGCTTCTGCAGCAGTAATATCGCCTTCAGGAGTTAACCGTATGTATCCAGTCAGAAGGTTTTTAACTCTTAGCTGGATAGTAAGCTTCCTGGTATGTGTTTTTTATTCTAATTATGCACATGCAAGGGAAGTGGTTGCGGCCTGGGGATACTTATATCTGATGATTTTTTCTGCTTACTATTTTGTGGCTGTCAGTGAAAGAGAAAAGCTAAGCTTGAGGGTTGCCAAAGAACTTCCCGAAGGCAGGATTAAGAGAATATGGGCTTTTCTCTTTTTCAGTGGTTCTGCTGGTGGAATTGCATGGGCTTTGTTAATGCAGATTCTTACAATTGTTGCTGTTTTCGGTGGAGAATTGTCTGGTGTTTTTGCAAAGTTTCTTTACTCAAGCTGGGCCGAAGAATTTTTAAAGTTTGCACTTTCGGTAATGCTGTATGGTTTGGCATACAACCTTATTGCAAGCTTCATTCAGAGACATTTTTTGAGAGATTATATCTCAATTCGAAGCACATGGGTGATATCTCTTATTATTGGTGCTATCTTTTGTATTTCACCAATTTTTCTTGGTTTCTTTTTTGGCTTCAGGGACGAGTATTTTGTGCTTGGTAGTCCATTATCTATGGCATCCAGGAAATTGTGGCCGGTTGGGGTCGTTATTGCCTCTATTTCATCTTTTTTAGCTTTAACAATTAATTTCCCCTGGCTCTTTGGCCAATATAAGGAAATTCAGGCTTTTGTAAGTCCTATTGCCAGGAAAGAAATGGATAATGAATAGTAATCTGAACAAAATTATTGAAAAAGCCGAGTTGGTCGGACAGAGATATCTGTTAAACATTTCTTCAAGGTTTTCTTCTGGTACTGCTGGGCATAAGTTTGGTAGAAATACCGGCAATTCGCTTGAGTATCTGGATCATAGGGAATATCAACCAGGAGATGATATTCGTCACATCGACTGGCATGCTCTTGCAAGGTCTGATAAGCTGACGGTCAAATTATTCAGAGAAGAAATCACTCCTCATCTTGATTTGATCCTCGATTGCTCTGCATCAATGGGACTTGAAAATACTGAAAAAGAAGATGGTTTCTGGGCAATGACAGCTGTTATAAAAGCCGCAGCTGCAAATTCATCTTTTTCTTTCAAGCCCTGGATCTTAAAAAAACAATGTTCTCCTATGGAGCCAGCGGGCTTACCAATAAAGCACTGGGAGAATTGTGAGCTGGATTTTCTGGGTAACTCATGGGAGTCACTAAATAGAATGCCTCCAAAATTTAAAAATAAAGGAGTCAGGATACTGGTTAGCGATCTGCTCTGGGAAGCTGAGCCAATGAGCGTATTACAGCAGCTTTCAGATGGTTGCTCGCTATTAATAGTAATTCATTTCCTGTCTATATTTGATGTTTCTCCTGAAATATCTGGAAACCAACGCTTAATAGATAGTGAAACTGGTGATTATATTGATTTAATGGTCAATGAAGAGGTTTTAAGAACTTATAGACAGAACTTTTCCAGGCATCAGGAATATTGGAAAAGATGCTGTACTAAAACAGGAGCGGTATATTCTTTATGTCTGGCAGAAGAATTTCTAAGAGATTTTATGCCTGAGGATCTTTTAAGAAGCGAAATCCTCATGGTCAGGAGCTAGTTATGCTACCCACCTTTGTAAATCCATTAGCCTTTTGGGGGTTTCTGTCACTAATAGCGGTGGCAGGGATTTACTTCTTCAGGAACAGGGTAAAGGAAGTAAAAGTTTCTTCTCTGATGCTTTGGCACAATAAAAGCAATCTTGCAGAAGGTGGGAAGGTTTTGGATAAGATCAAACTTCCACTTTTGCTAATAATTGAACTGATTATCTTTGCCTTATTGCTCCTGGCAGCTGCGAGCCCAAGATTAATACTTGGGGACAGCGTGATACCAATGGTATTGATACTTGATAATTCAATTTCAATGACCGCCCCAGCTGAGGCTTCCCCACAAAGCCAGGCGCTGGAGTTTCTAAAAAAACAGATTTTCTTAAAAGACTATTACAGGATTAGTATACTTAAAGCTGGTATTTCCTCTGAATTCGTTGGCAGAAGGGGAATGGCTCCTGCGGAAGCATGGCAATATCTGCAGCATTGGAAATGCAATTCACCAACAGCTGATTTAAATCTAGCCATAAAAACCACGTCCGAAAATTTTCCCGGAAAGGTCAAAACGCTGGTTGTTACGGATCAACCTTCTCAGATTTCACTATCTGATAGTATTAACTGGCTTCATTTTGGAGCAACAGTGAAAAACCTGGCTATTACTGCTGCAAATAGATATTCTCTGGGAAAATTAGATCGTTGCTACCTTGAGTTTTCTAACTTTTCAAATGATTCGGAGCATTTAAAAGCGGTTATTGGTGACTTAGCCACCGGAAAAATTATTCAAAATATTGATGAACAGATTGGTTCAAAATCATTCAGGCGAATTAGATTTTCTATTCCAAAAGACTTTAGTGTTTTTGCCAGGATCGAAAATGACAAAGTGTCGTTTGACAATGAGGTTTTTCTTCTGGCAAATCTCAGTAGAAAAGTAAGCTATTCAATAAAATCGGGCTCTGAATATTTAAAGGCTATACTCGAAAGAACTCTAAGCCAGATAGATTTTGCGGAAAAGGTTGAAAAATCGGCCGATATCGTTTTTACACAGGATGAGCTACTGGATATGGATCACGGATGGAATTTGGTTTTTCATACCGCTTCTCAACCCTGGTTATTTAATTCTGAAATCGCAGCCAGGAAAAACCATTTTTTAGCTGATGGCTTGAGTTTTGATAAATCTTTCTGGGCTATTTCTGCAAACGCCTCGATGTCTGGTTCACCAATTATTAATGCGGGCCAAAATATTTTGCTGTCAATTGAGGGGGCACCAGAAAGGTCGCAAACTATTCATTTTAATTACTGTGCAGAGTATTCAGACCTTCACAATACCTATTCATGGCCAATTCTATTTTGGAATCTATTCGACTGGAAGTTAAAATATTCTGATGGTCCTTCAACTCAAAATGCTAAAGCTGGAATGGGTGTTAAAGTTAAATTGAGTTCATCGGTTCCAAATGTTGTTTTAATTAAGCCCGATGGACAAAAGGAAAAGCTGGAATTCTGGGGACAGGAAGCTGAATTTGAGCCTGAATTGAGTGGATTGTATCAAGTAGTTACAGAAAATAGCTCATGGACTATTGCAGCAAATTTAACAGATGCAATAGAATCAAATTTTCTTCACAGAACTCATGATAAGGCAAATTCAAGTCTTTCTACTGATGAATTCATCAAAGAATCTGCAGATGTCAGATGGTGGTTCCTTCTCCCGGCAATTTTCTTTTTCTTTATCCACCAGTGGTTGCTTTCCAGAAGGAGAATTGCTTATGCTTAGTAATTCCCAATGGCTTTTACTTTTTATTCCGGCAATTATTCTTCTGATTAAGCTTGGAATGCCATCTCGACTATTATTTAGAATTCGTTTTGCAATAATAATTTCATTAGGATTGGCTCTTTGTGCCCCGGGAATTCAACTTCCTGGTAATGATGGCATCCTGGTTGTAGTAGCTGATAGAAGCCTTTCAATGCCTGAGGATTCTGACAAAAGGATTTCAGAAGTTATGGAAATACTTTCAAATAGTATTTCAGATTCAGGCAAAATTGGACTTGTGACTTTCGGAGCAGAAGCAATGATTGAGTCGCAACCATCAAAAGCAACCTTTTCAGGTTTCTCATCAGACCTTGATAAAAGTGCATCCAATTTGAATGAAGCACTTAAAAAGGCTATTGCAATGATTCCCACTTCTTCTTCAGGAAGAATCGTACTTTTATCTGATGGAAAATGGACAGGCGTAGATCCTGAAAAAACTGCTTTTAAAGCTGCAAAACGTGGGATTCCAATTGATTACCGTTTCTTATCAAGAAACCACTTTAAGGACTTGGCTATTACCTCTTTTGACGTGCCAGGTCAGGTTGAACCCGGCGAATCTTTTCTTGTTAGTGCTAGCATTTATTCTCCAGGTGATCGTGAGGTTGAACTTACTTTTTCAGATTCAAAAAGAATCTTGTCTAAAAGAAAAATTAACCTTATAAAAGGCGAGAATTATATTTCTTTCCAAAACACGGCTGCAGAAAATGGAGTGCAGAAGCTTGAACTTTCAGTTTCCTCAAGTGTAAAAGATCCCGTTCCTGAAAATAATCGGGCTTTTGCATTAACTGAAGTTAATGGTATAAAGCCGATTCTCATACTTTCCGAAAAAGAAAAGCCTGCATTGCTTAAGCTTCTAATGGGGGCTGGAATCAAGACTGTCGCAAAAATGCCCCATGAAATTTCATGGAATTTGGAAACTCTTGCCGGATATTCTGCTGTAGTTATTGAAAATGTTTCAGCAAATCGTGTAACTCAGCATGGAATGAGAGTATTGGCGGCCTGGGTTAAGCATTTAGGCGGAGGGCTATTTTTAAGTGGCGGGAAGAATTCTTTTGGCCCTGGTGGTTACTACCAGTCTCCTATCGAAGAAGTTTTACCCGTAACAATGGAGCTCAGAAATGAGCATCGGAAATTGTCTTTAGCCATAGTAATAGTTTTGGATAGATCTGGTAGCATGGCTGCGCCAACAGCTGGAGCCAGAACCAAAATGGATCTGGCGAATATAGGTGCTGCCAGCTCACTTGACCTTCTTTCCCCCATGGATGAATTTGGCTGTCTTGCAGTCGATAGTGAAGCACATGTTATTTGCAATCTGGAGCCAATTGGGCAGAATAAACAAGCGATCAGAGGCGAGGTAATAAGTATTGAATCCTCTGGCGGCGGAATTTTTGTTTTTGAAGGAATAAGTAAAGCCGCTGAAATGCTTAGTAGAGCTGCTGCCAAGACTAGGCATATGGTTTTGTTTGCGGATGCCTCTGATGCAGAGCAACCCGGTCGTTATTGGGAGCTTCTGGAAAAGTGCTCCAAGGTTGGTATTACATGCAGTGTAATAGGCCTTGGAACTGAACATGATAGTGACGCAGGCTTGCTTAAAAAGATAGCAAAGCACGGTAATGGAAGAATCTTTTTTACCAGAGACCCTGCTGAGCTTCCCAGATTGTTTACTCAAGACACCTTTGTTGCAGCCAAAAGCTCATTCATTGAAGAAAAAATTTCAATAAATGGGACTAATGGCTTAAATAATCTTATCGGATTTAGCCAACAAATATCCGGATCTATCGATGGATACAACCTCTGCTATCTTCGCCCAGAAGCAATGTTAGGGGTGAAAACTGGAGATGAAAATAATGCTCCCATTATTGCTGCTTGGCAATGTGGCTTGGGTAGGGTAGCTGCTTATATGGGCGAGTTAGATGGGAAGTTTTCCGGCGATTTTGTTAAATCTTCTGAAGCAGCTGGCGTTTTTACCGCTATTTCTAACTGGTTGAGAGCAGATAAGAGACAGGAACTTGATCAAATGCTCGTAACTCAGAAGGTGGTGAGAGGGCAGTGGGAGGCAACTTTACATCTTGATCCAGAGCGAGAAAAAGAACCATTCAAATCTACTCCTCAGATTATTGTTTTAAGATCAATTTCCAGTAAGGCCCCGGAAAAATTTGTTCAAAACCTGACCTGGAAAACCGCAGATAGTTTAGGAGTTGAGTCACTTCTTACCAGCGATGAAACAATTATTTCTGCCATAAAGTTTGAAGATGGGAGAAAAATCAGACTTTCGCCTATTAGATTGCCATATTCTCAGGAGTATGCACTTAGCGAACCGGGAACCGGCGAAGAGAAGCTTAAAGAAATTTCAGAAATCACATCTGGAATTGAAATTGTTGATTTACACTCTGTTTGGGATAAGTTGCCCAGAGTTTTGCAGTTTAGGGATCTTACCAATCTATTTATTTATATGGCTTTGCTTATGTTTTTTATCGAGATCCTGGAGAGGAGAATGAATATTGCTTCTTCTTTGTTTCCGAAAAGAAAAGGTGCAGTTAACAAAAGTGACAACCAGGTTTTGAGGGCAGTAAAAAGCGAAGGGAAGCCGGGTTCAGGTATGAAAACCTTTGATGATGACAATAACATTGAACAAAAAGAAATAAAAGGTGCTTTTGCTAGAGAAAGCACTCAGAAAGAAAGTTTCTCCAGCGCATTAAAAAAGGCTAGAAAGAGCGCTGAAAAAAGAACAAGAAATAAATAGCCTATCTATAAAAATCAATCCATTTAAATGAAACTTCTGAGCCCAGATATTGGGAAACGGTTGGGGGAATGACTATTTCAAAATAATCAGGTTGCATTGATTTTCTAATTTTTAGCCAAAATGCACTTTCATTGGAGATTGAAATCCAACCATTTGGATTGGTTTTCAGGGAAAATTCTTGAAAGACCTCTCCTGTTGATGAATTTACAGAAATCCTATGAGAGAATCTTCTTCCGGAAATTATGAACTTTTCAAGGCCTTTTAGATTGAGTTTTATTCCAAATCTGGTTTTACCAGAATTATATGGAAACACCATTCTTGCTGAACCAATACCGGTTTTTGAGGAAATTTCAATTATTGGGAAACTGTAGCCTTCAATGGTTTCCAGCCTTAAAACCTTTACTGTTGAAGCCCAACCTTGTGACGTCAACATTTGTATGAAGGTAAGAATTAAAGCAGAAAAAAGAAGAAATGAGTTTGTTTTTGAGAAAAATTTCATAAAAAAATTATACAACTTAAAATAGTAAAATGGCTAAAAAAAAAGCAGGCCTCCAGGAAGAGGCCCTCGAATTATTGGGTTAGAAGGGACTATGTATGAGAGGTTCGAAATTCTCACACATACACGACAAATACGGGGAAGTTTTAAAAAGGTAACAAAAAAAAACTATTTTTTTTTGCAAACATTATAAAAGAAAACTAGATCGTGGCTTGATCAGTGTTTGCCTGGTTGGTGATTATTAAAAGAGTCATGTCATCGTTTTCGGTTTCGTTACAAACACTTTTTATTTTCGAAGTGACGTTTTGATAAAAAGTTTGAGGGTTGTTATCAAAGCAATCAACCAGTATTTTTTGAAAGCCATCCAGACCTATATTTCCTGTTTCATAGAATCCATCAGAATATAAAACCAATGCTTGACCAGATTTTAAATGGTAGCTTTGACTGTTTTTTATCTCAGCTTTGGAGGTCCCAAGCGGAGGATTTATCATTTCACAAAATCTGGTGGACAAATCGTTAGAGTCCACAATAATAGGGAAGCAGTGACCTGAATTTACATACTCAAAAACATTGCTGTCAGAATCAAAAACAATGCATTGAAAAGTCATAAATTTTTTCTGTTTTTTATTTTTGGTTTTTCGCAAAAGCCAATTTAATCTATTAACTAGTGCAAGTGGGTTTCCCCATAGTTCTTTAAGTTGCAGAATAGCAGATTTTACATAAGCCATTATTAAGGAAGCGCCGACTCCATGACCTGCGACATCTCCCAATACTATCGAAAGATGCTTTTGATCTATTTCCAGCAGATCAAAATAATCTCCTCCAAGGTCATTAAGCGATACTGTTTTTCCAAAAATTCTCAATTGATTGCACTTTACAGGCTCATTTAATTGTGGAATCAATTTATCCTGAACCAAACTTGCTACCTGAAGTTCTTCCATATCCACAATGGTTTCATTGAAGATCCTGGAAATTTCTCCAAATTCGTTTTGACCAAGGTCGGGGAGTCGATAATCAAAATCTCTTTTTTGCAATGCATTTACGCCTCGCTGAAGTTCGTAAAGTGGTTTGGTGATTGCTCCTGATAGGATTAAACCGAGACCAATGGAAACCATAATTACAAGAATTCCAAGCTTATAAAAAAGGTTTTTTCTTGTATTTACTCTGTCCATAATCAACTCCTCTGGAATCAAAGCAATTACCTTTATATAATCAGCAGTTTGAAAATTTGCACCAGTAATGTAGTGGGGCTTGTCCTGCCAGATAACTTTTTCCAGGTTTCCGTTGCTGGAATCTCTTAATTTCAGGAAATATGACATTATTTGTTTATTTGATAAGGCTTCTTCCGGAAGTACCATTCCTTCGCGGGGGAGGCTTAAAATTTTTATTCCGTAAGGGTTTCTGTTAAAGTCTGAGTAAAAACGCTTCATATAATCTGGTTGTAGCACGTAAGGTCTAAAGGAGTTTAAGAGAATGTAGTCTATTTTTTCAGATGAGAAATTTTTTATAAGTCGAATATAGGTTGGGAACATTCTTGCACCAAATCCCCAGTCCCATAATTTTCCAACCGAATTGTAGAAATCGTGCAAGATAGGCTCCGGTTCTTCATGTCCCATTGCATTAATTATCATTTCCAACCTGGTAAGAGCCTTGTTTGACAATTTTTCACTATTTAGTTCTGCCAAAAAGAATTTTCCTATTGAAAGAATGGCCGAAGCTTGTTTTATATCAGTGTTTCGAATGCGTTCCCATGAGAAGCTGGATTCCAACTTGCCATTTTTCAAAATTCCTTTTCTGAATCCAAGATAAGACGTGTGACTACTAATCAGGAACATTGCTGTAGCTGTTCTATTTCTATTTTTTATAAATTTTCCATAGCTTTTCTTCTCAATTCCCTTTTCTTTCAATTTTGGAAGGAGTAGTTGCAGGTCTTTTTCTAATTCTCTAATTTCATGTGTTTTTTGGCCAATTGACAGCTCATCTATGTTTTGCAGAAATCGTGAGCTTATTCTTTGAAGCGATAAAAGAGAATTTTTCTCAAATTCATTAAGATAATCCACTACAATCCCAGATAAGGCAACGACTGGTATAATGCTGCTGGCAAGAAATAAAGATACAAACTGTAGCTTTATAGGGATTCTAAACCTGTTTCCGAACTGAATTATCAGTAATATCAAGAAGCTTAAAATAAAATAGACTTCCAGAACCCTTAATTTATAGGAATTCATTTGAGAACTTATGCTACTTAATTCTTCACACTTTTTGTCAATAACAGCGGCTAAATAATAATCCTCCGAAATGCTTGAAACCAGGAAGATGTTCTTTGCGTCCTCTATCGTTTTAGAGTAAAAGACTGGACTCTTTTTCAACCGATCAATAAGTTTTTCAGGTAAATCGCCCTTTGCTAAATCAATCTGGGCTTTATTTATTAAATGGACTTCAAAAAGATCTGCGTTTTTGAGATTTGTTTGTAAAATGGCATTTTCAAGTCCCAAGGTATCTCTGATGCTACTTTTATCTACAAAAACTGCGAGTCCAAAGTCCCCATAATTCAGGTTTAACCATAAAAGCGGAGAGTCTTCCTCAAAGCTGGTTTCTGATAAATTTGTGCCATCAATCTTAAGTGATCTGTTTTCGGCTTCCGGGTAAAAAAGATTTCCGAAAACTCTTCTTAAAAGGAAAAAGCTTTTTTTATCCAGGTTTTGAAAATTCCAGGTTTGATGGTCCTTGCGTCTTAATAAAAATACGTTTCTTAAATCTTCTTTTGAGACATTTCTGGTGTATTTACTAAAATCCAGATTACCGTTTGAGTTCCATATCAGGTATTCAATTTTCAATTTAAGTTTATTAGAAAAATTTTCAATTTTCTCTTTGATTTGTTTTGTATTTGAGCTTTGAAAAAGCGCTTTTTGGAAATTTGCAGCAATGAATTTTCTTGCGCTGGATTTCATCTGAATTTCACTTAAGTTTTGCCAGCCAAGGTCTGAAATTTCCTGAACCTTTTCATTAAGTGAAGTGAAGTTAAGATAGCTAATTCCTGGGAGAATTAGCGCTAGTGGAAGAAGCAACAAAAATATTGTTGGCAAGAGATTATTGTAATTTTTGCTTAGCTGTTTTTTGTTGCTCATGATAATCTTCTCAATATCAAAATACTTACGTCATCGTCAGGGTTTGGTGCCCATTTTTCATGAGCGGAATAAACATTTTTCCAAAATTTTTCCAGGTTTTCAGATTTACTTTGTTGGACTTCTTTTTGTAAGCGTTCAAAGCCGAATTGTTCGCCGTCCAAATTCATTGCTTCCACAATTCCATCAGAGTAAAAGAAAAGATAATCATTTGGAGCCAGAGTCCCTGAAACTACTGTGGATGGACGTTTAATTTTTACCCCAAGAGGCATGCCACAGACTTTTATATATTCAGCACTTTGGCTGTCATTTTTTAAGTGGATTGGGAAGCATTGGCCTGCGTTTGCCATTCTAAAATCTCCTGATGACAAGTCCAGCTCCATGCAAATTAATGTCATCATTCGGTTCCAACCCTTTTTCTTTAAATGAAGAAATACTTCATTGCAACGATATATCAAATCAGATGTAGAAATTTCGAAATCGATGTTGGCAAAGACCGCTTTTACCATCGACATTAAAATGGCGGCAGGAACGCCATGGCCAGCAACATCCCCAAAAATTATTAAGGCTTTACCATTTTCAATGAAATAGTCAAAGTAATCTCCCCCCATTTTGGTCATAAAGATGGATTTAGCAAAAATTTCAATCTGGTCATTTTTATAGTTACAATCAGGGAGAAGTCCATTCTGGACAGAATTAGCAACCGCAAGATCACTCATTCCTTCCAGGGCTGTATTCATTGCTTTCATCAAATCGCCGTATTCATCATTTGGAGGAGAAGGAATCTGGAATCTGAAGTTTCTCTCTGAAATAGCTTTTATGCCACTTTCAACCTTTCTGATTGGGGAAAGCAAGGTGTTAGAGAACCTGGCAAGCATCAAAAAAGCTATAAAAACAATCAGAAGAATTATCCCGAACATTCGGTTTCTAAGAGAATCTATTTCTGAGATCAATTCGCTAGAGGGATAGATGTGCAACAGTACAGCTTTTGTTAAGTTCGCTCCTGTCATAGCCGCAGCAACAAACGGTGCTCCATCAATCTCCAGGCTATCTTTAAAAGCGAATTTGCGCGAAATTACTCGGTGCAACAGTCTTTTTAAATTTTTATTTTTTGAATAAAAATCAGGGAAAACCATTTCAGTGGCTTTTTCCATTACAATGATTTTTCCTGGTTTTATTGATTGGTTGAATTTTTTTAGTTCCTCATTTAAGAAAGTTCTTTGAAAGGCTTCCACATCCCAGCTACAACAAAATATTGACCAGGCTTGATCCTTAGATTTTGTTCTAAGTATTTGAATGTAAATCCATTTTTTATCGCTGCCCACATGTCTTGGGGAAATTTTTCCAAAATCGTGCATTAACTCGTAAAGAAAATCTTCTTCATTAGTAAAACCCTGAGAATCAAAATCTGAATATCTAAACATAATTTTGTTTGATTTGTTAATTGCTTCTAAAATCTTGGAAAAATAGGTAACAAGCCTTAGCCTTGATTTATCTTCTAAAGAAGAGCCACCAGAGACAAAGATTTGTTTGTTCTCTCCCAGCAATGCAAACTCGCTTGGGTTTAAACTTGTGACAAAACTTTCCATCTCTGCCAAAGTTGTTTGATCCCAAACCTGTCTTGAGCATGCACTTTCCAGATCCTTGATTTTTCTATTTAGTCTGTCTGCCAATGATTTTGTTGTCATAGGAAGCCTGGAGTCAAAATCCTTTAAAATGCGTATTGACTCGGAATGTGTCTGATTTACCAAAGATTGCTGTTTAAATTGGAAATACTCCAGGCTGGTTGATATTAAAATTATTAGAGGCAGGCCATTGGCAAATAGTAAAAGCAACCAGAGGCGAGTTTTTATTTTTAAACTAAATGCGCCTGAAGTAAGGCTATAGCAATAAAAGATAAATATAAGAACAGAAAAGATGCTTGCTAACAAAAATAGCCATTTGTTTTTATGAATTTCATAAGGGGTTAGAAAATTTTTCTTTTGCAGATAGCTAAAAAGCAAAATTCTGGGAGATGCCAGGCGAAAGTGAATAAGATAGTTTTCATTTTCCTGCAACGAAAAGGTGGATTTAAAAAAATTTATTGCCTCAAGCTTAAACGGAATTTGATCCGTTTTTGCCAATCCAAATGGGGTGTAGTCTGGTAGCAGAAAAAAGCCAAGCTTGATCAAACTTCTACTTCTGTTTGTCCGGTTAACAATGTATCTGGCGCCAATGTTTTTTCCTTTGAATTCCTGTGAAATCTGGCAGCAGAAAGTAAAGTTTTTGCCTGATTGAAACCATAAAAAACCTTTATCTTTATCAACGCTAACAGAAAGTGCTGAACCCAGATGGGCTTCATAAAATGGCTGACAAAGAAGGTTTAAAGGGAGGAAACTTCCAATGTAGCTTCTGAAAAGTTTAAGGTTCTTTTGAAGAGATGGAATCTGTCCGGGAGTTGGTGGAAAAGTCTCAGCAAAGTGCTTTTCCAGAGTTTTTATTCCTTCAAACCATTTCTTAAGTATGTAAGCGAATTTCTTTTCATCTGTTAACGACTTAATTATTTTCCCATTTTTGTCCCAGAAGATTTGCTTTATTTTGCCTCTGAAAATTTTTTTCAGGTTTCTTTTTAACTGGGCAGGGGCATTTTTGCTATCAGCTTTTCTAAACTCTTTTTGTAATAAGTTGTGGAAAAAAACAGGATCTTCATGAAAGTCAATTAACGGATCAATTGCTTCTTCAAGTAGAGTCGAGGCCTTTTTGTAATCATTCTGAAATTTAAGTTTGTAGTGGCTTTCTATTCCTAAATTAACTAGATAGAAAGGTATAACCAGAAGGAAAAGAACTCTGGCAAGCCAATTTAACAAAATCAAACTCCATTACATTTGTATGTTCATGCTTGTCTTAACCTGAATTTTAGTTAATATCAATCAGATTAAGACAAGCTTTGGGTTAGCTGTTTCTACGATTAAAGTTTATTCAGACCAAATTGCGTAATCATTTCCGTCAGATGTTCTGAAATGAAAGCGTCTTCCCCCAGGGAATGTGTATATTTCTCTGGTAATCTCTGCTCTAAGACTTTTTACTTTTGCAAGAGTGTCTTCAAGGTTTTTTGTATAAAAAATAATCAAAACTGATCCTGTTTCTGTTTGCGATGGAACTTCAGATTTGTAAAATCCTCCGGTTATTCTCCCATCGTCAAAACATGTATACTCAGGTCCGTAATCCGCAAATTCCCACTCCATTAACTTACCAAAAAAACTTTTGGCCACATCAAGATCTGTAGTAGGAATTTCTATGTAATCTATTTTTCTATCGTTTGGCATATTTTTCTCCTCATCAAATTAAAACAGACATACAAGCAAATTTCTCAAGCCTGCATTAAACCATAATTCTCATTATATGCCTTTGAACAATTATGAGCAATCAAGAGGATAATTTTGTCGTAAAATCGTTAAAAGATGGCTGGTATGAAGAATGCAGCAAGGCTATAGTTGTTTTTTAGCAATTTTGTTATGATGCTGGTCATAAAAGGAGAAAAATTATTAAAGCTTTTACTGAAAGTGTTATTACCGCAATCCAATCAATAGAGTCGGGCTATGTGGCTTCTTATTCTCAAGTTGCTGCTTTTGCAGGTAATCCAAAAGGAGCTCGCCAGGTTAGTCGAATTTTGCATTCATGCTCTAAAAAACATTCCCTGCCTTGGCATAGGGTTATAAATTCAAGAGGAATGATCTCATTGGGGGGAATTGGCGGGGAAGTCCAAAAACAGATGCTTTTGGATGAAGGCGTAGAGTTTGATGAAAGTGGAAAAATTGATTTAACAAAATTTGGATGGTATAACCAGCAAAATTAATTTTAAAGCTGATCTCCCAGTCTTCAAGGAGTTCCTGGCATTGAGGGATTTTGTTTGGGATTTTCTTTTGGCGGCTCTCTTGATGGCCCGGTATTTTTGAAAACCTTGTTAAATGTGGGAGTTTCTATTTTTTCCTTAGTGAAGTCGATGGTTTTTATGCTTTTTTTTCTTTTTATCTCTTCAAGCACAGCTTTAAAGGGTTTTACTTCTTTGTAGTTTTTCGGATCCCAAAATGAAAGTACTTCAAAATCGTCGTGCTTAAAAAAGTAGTTCTTCAGGTCATTAATATATTCCAAAGGCACAATTCCACTTTTGAGAACCAAAAAGAATTGTTTCAATGATTCCTCTGAACCAATTTCTCTCAAAGCTATCATTCCGCTTTTAAACTCTACCTTTTTCTGGTTCCCTGCAAGCATTTTTAAATGCTCTCTTAAATAGTCTAACTGATGGGGATTTGAAGCAACGAGTTGGGTGGTTATGGTAATTGCTTTTTCAAAATCACCTTCGTAAAAAAGTTCATTGTATTGATTTACAAGATCAATACTTACCTGTGAAAAGGCGCTTATATGAACTGAAAAAAAGAAGATTATAAATAGAAGTTTTTTCATCAAATCCTTCTTCAGACTTTATTTCTAATAATAACTCAAACAGGAATTCTGCTCAACTTTTGCTTTCAAATTTTCTTTTGGACTGGCATGATGATTTGGATTGGTGGACAAGCCTAAAAAAGAAGAGGCTTGTTTGTAATGGCAAGTGCAATGTCGTCTCCTGAATAGCTTTTATCGATGATTTTTTCCCATTCGTCAAATTTTGTGTCAACTCCTGCAGACCATAGCCAAAGTTTGTTATCAAAAAAAACATATTTAATTGGATTCCCAAAGCTGTCTTTCATAAGGTTTTCGGGTAGGGTTTCCAGGTATGGGCCTTTCCATTTTTGCTTATAAAGCTCCTCGTCCATTCCCTGCCATGGAAAAGCTTTCTGAAGATGCCCAACTTTATCTGACACAAGCACATTTGAATTTTCTGTAAAGCCAAGAATCAAATCCTGTGAATAGTTAAGGTTAGATTCGCTATATTTTTCTCCGATGTGGGGAAATCGGCCTATGTCTTTCTGGTAATTTATCAGAGCGGAGCGCAGGTCATACATGATTGCCTTTGTTGAACTTCTTAGTCCGACTGGGGTACTCACTCCAAGCTTTAATCTTGGAATAACAAACATAAAGAATGCAACGGTAGCAAGAAGAGCTAAAATTATCAGCACTCCTTCTCCCGGGCCAGAGCTTTTGTTTGAGCTAGTCTCCATAGCTAATTTTTACTGATTCCAGTTTTTTCTAAACAAATTCGGTAGCCCATCAAAAAAGCAGCATCAAAATCTATTTGCAAAACAATTTCATCCCCATCAATTGTCTCAAAATTACAATTTGGAGCTCCTGTTGCAAGAAGACCAGCCATGCCAATGTTGTTTCTGGAAATCAAAACGAAATTTCTTTCTGGAGAAAACTTGTTTCGCAGAAATACTGTTGCTTCTGCCTTTCCAGAGCGGCCAAAATAACCATCTTTGTTAAATTCCATGCTGGTAATATCTAAGTCTCCCAGTGCCGCTTCAAACTGGACAAAATGCATTTTCGGGGGAAGGTCGATATGGAGCCGTCCCATTGAATCAAGCGATGCGCCTTCTCCTGGATCATTTGTAAGAGTAAACTTTGCTTTTTCTGGGAGCTGAGAAAGTTTTTCTTTTCGCAGCATAGTTCTGGCACCTAGCAAAATGGCACCGGGAAATTGCCCTCCAAGTCTAGCTCCTCCTCCAAATAAAGGCACAAGTAAACCTTTTTCAATATCGTTAAAGGCTGTTTCAGGCGTAAAAATTTTTTCAAGGAACTGCGGATTTTTGTAATCTGGGATAAAAACTAGCTCTAACTCATGGATGTTAGCAGTAGTTTTAGAAAATTCGCCCTTTCCAATATTGGTAAGGCGAAATTTCTCACCGTAGATCATACCAAAAGTTCGTAGGCCATTATGCAAGGTTTCATCTTCCGGATTAGTTTTTGGACGTATTTCTGAGAATTTAGCCTTGCTGCTACGATCTACCCACTTATGCCATAAGCCAGTTGCTTTGTTTTTTAACTCGCAAAGAATATATGCGGCATTTGGATCAAATGCTTCTGGGTCCTCTGGATTTACAGCCCGGGAAGGGTCTTTTCTATGCTTAAGAACGGCATATAATAAATGCTTGTTCTGAAACTTTTTTGGAATCAAAAAGTCAAAAGAATGGTTTTGTTCTAACTCCAAACCTTTTGATGAGTCTAGTGTGTATCTTATTGCCATGCTATTAAGCTGTTTATATCTCTTGAATAACTTAATGTTTTCTTTGGGAACTCTATTGCCTTCTCCCAAGAATGAAATTCCAACTTTATGGATGTAACTAGCCGCAAGATTTTTATTGCCTGTTGCATGATTTTCAACTCTAAGTGCGTCGACCAAAAAATCACCTACAAATTGTGGAAAATTATACAGGGTGTTTTTTTTAGGTTTGGTTGGAAGTCTATTCGCAGATCTTTTATCTGATCCGAACTGATCTTTCCATGTTTTCCATTGATCATTTTTCAAGTCGTGGGCTTTTACTCTTATCCATGGATTACTTTTATCCATTCCATTTTGATCTGGGTCAAAATACAAAGGATTCTTCCTATGCTCAATGTATACGTAGTTAATCTTTCTTGTCTTGAATTTTTGAGGAATTAGAAATTCGAAATATTGATCTGGTGGTAATTTTAATCCACATCTTGATTCTGAAATATACTCAACCGTATCAATATCAAGTTCTTTCCATTTTTTAAACTGGTGCCTTTTAATTAAGGGGCTGTTTTCTTCTGAAAGCAGCATACACGCAGAAGAAAGCAACAATGCGATGGTTGCAAAAAGAAGCTTTGATAGTATTTTTTTCATTGTCCTATTCTCCCATCAGTTTATTGAAAGCCATGAATTTACTTGCAATTTGGGTGGAGCAATTTTCTCTTTTGGCTTCCAGATAATCCAGCCACCTGATCAATCTTTTCTTTTTTAATTCTGAATAGGCTCTGTAATAAGCTGTATTAAAAAAATCAGGGCCAGTTTTTTCTATGTTACGAGATATTTTTTCCATTAACTTTTCAAGTGCATGTTTTTTGTTGAAAGCCAGCTTGTAAAGCCGATACCATTCTGGGTGGGTTTCCTTTAATAAAAAGCCAAGATATGCAATTCTGAAGCCTTTGTCCGTAGAAAAAGGGGCTTCAATTATTAATTTGTTAAGTGTTCTCATAAAACCAAAATTCTTATCAGCGCCTTCCATTGCATTCAGAAAGGTTTGTTTTGAACCCTTTGGAATAATTATCCCTTGCAAAAACTCTTTAACGCCAATTGACTGATTAATTCTTACTTCATTGTTTACCAGATTGCCCCTGAATTTTTCTTTCATAAAAACAAATCCGGGCTCTAGCTCTGGTGAGTCGTTTAATACTCCATATTTACACAAGCTTTTATCTAGTAAGCTGAAGTAGTTAGATTTACGTGGTTCCTTCATCCATAATAAGCGCCGCAAATAGTTTGATCCAAAACCAGGCTGTTGAAACTTATTAATTGCAAACAGTCTCCCATTGCCATCATCCGTTGGATCTATGCTATAGCTAGGGTAGTATTGCGCTTCTTCAAGGCAATAAACTAACTTTGAAAAAATAAGCCTTGGACATGGGACATTTACTCTTGTTGTTTGCCATGGATCATCAAAATAGTTGATACCTGGTCCTATCGTTAAAAAAACGATATTATTTTGTCCACTTCCAATATCGGTTTGGGCAACTCTTTTTGGGTTTAGTTTTACAAACGATGGTACCCATCCTCTTTTTGTTCTTTCATCTTGGGAATACAGGTATTCATCTTCGAGTAGTATTTTACTGATTAGTTTTGCGTCTTTATAGATTTTATCGTTCCAGTCTTTGACATTTTTATTTAGTGTAAGTTTATGAATTGGGTAGAAAGATGATTTTGGAAAGTCTTTGTTTAATGGAGACTCAAAAAAGTAATTTACCAATCCATAATAATTGTCCCTGAGTAAAAAATATCGATTCTTCTTAACTTGTTTGCAAAGTTTGATTGGTTTTAAAAATGCTTTTTTTATGACTTTGGAAACATCTTTGTGATTGGTCATATCCTTTATCAGGATTTTGAGTTGAAGATAGCCTAGATCACTTGTAAATGATTCATTTGGCAGGCTTTTGTAAATGTAAGGGACAAAGACAACCTTTATTTCAGAATCTTTAAATTTAAGTCTGCTAACTTTTGCCATTCCTTTTTCGTAGAAAACTGAGCCATCTATTCGAAAGCCTTTGAATGGGGTAGGGCGACCGTTGATTATACTTTTGACCAAATAGTTTGTTTGTATTGGAGTTAGTTTTCCGCGCAAAACAAAATATTTTTCATCAATTGAAGCCAGAAAATTTAATACAATTGGTCGCTCATAGTCCTCTGGGTTAGTAAGAAATATACTTAAGCACTTTTGTTTATCTGCAACTAATTCTTTTAATTGACTCGAAAGGATTTTTTGAGGAAAAAGCTTGTCAATTTCAAATCCACCAGCCTGTAAGAAAGGAAGTTGAAAGCAAAGCAAAAAAAATGCAAAGATTCTGTATTTCCGGATCATATTGCGCGCCTTGTTTTTTTATACAGGTTACTGTATGCGAAGTAAAAAAGTCCAGAAAGTAGAGCCCATGTGTTAATTGCCGGTTTTGTTTTGCAAGGTAAAACGTTTAATAACTTCCTTTGGAGGTCGAATGGGCTTTCTCTTTGCAGAATCAACAAATACGTGGGTGGTGTATCCATTTGCTATAAGAGTTTCACTTCGCCGAACTTCACAACTGATTTTGATTCTAGCCCCTTTTAACTCTTCAAACCAGGCTGAAATGGTCAAAAGGTCGTCGTAGTGGGATGGGCTGAAATAGTCGCAATGGGCTTCCTTTATAGGCAGCATATAACCGAGGCTTTCAAGCTCAAAATAGGTAAAACCAGCTTCTCTCATTAACTCGTTTCTTGCTCTTTCAAAGTAAACCAGATAATTTGCATAATAAACAACAGACATCTGGTCTGTGTCTGCATAAGGTACTCTGTATGAAATTTGTGTTTTCATTGGATCCTTCGCTTTAATGTATGATCTTCGACAGGCTAATTCTAAAAGAAAAACTTTGCAACCAATTCCTTGTAGAGTATCCTGAATACTAGGAAAGACAATAATCAGGAGAGAATTAATGAAAATTCTAAAAGTGCTTTTTTTGGGAGCATGCATTTGTTTGCTGCCAACTAGCTTAGTTGCCCAGACCTCCACAGAAGATTATTCCCTTTTGAGCCAGGGTAATCTTGAGCCGCCTCCGCCACCAGCGGGCTATGGTTCACCAATTCCCGAATTGGCCCCAGTTCAGCCACCATCTCCGCCAATGCTTCCCCAGAGAACTGGTTCAACGCCCCCCGCAGCAAATTTCTCTGAAAAGTTTGTTCGCGCACCGAAGGGAACTGAATTTATTCAGGGAATCTCAATTGAACAGGAAAAGCGAGTGGCTAGATTGATTCGGTCTTTGTATACCTGTAGGACAGTTATAGACAATCCTGAAAGTGCAGCTCACTTAAGACGAATTTATAATATTGGAAATACTTGTACTGAAATCCTTGGTTTGGCTAAGTTTCCAGTGGCTACAAAATTTTCTGTCAGTTCAAGAGATCGTGTTATTAGAGATCGATCCTATGGAGCTGTTGAATATAGAAATTTTGGGGATTTTGATCATCGTCTGAATGGCTGGGTAAAACCTATTAATACCGCTGTTTATGTAGATTTGATTTTTGAGGCTAAAGGACGCCGCCGAAGTCATGTGCGAGCACAATTCACGCGCACAGGAACTTTTACAGGAACTTTTTATGCCTATGGATGGGATAAATATTCAAGACCATGGAAACTTCAGGGACAGTTGAAAGAAGTTTTAACCCGCGATAATGGCTTACCATCAATGGGAAGCATGGAAATTTATGGTGCAGACCCCACTGGTAAAACAATGAAGCTCGCTTTAGATTTTCCAATAAGAATAATTGGAATGAGAGATGCCCCTAGAAAACAAATCCGGCATCGCTATGGCGTGCCGGTTCATATCGGAAAATAAATCTTAGAGAAATCGGGGAAGGGCGATAATTAATCGCCCTTTCCACATTGCGTTAAATTACATCTCGCATTGTGTTTTCCCCCTCCCTTATTTTTGCCCACCTCTTATTGTCTTATTTTCTTATTGCAGCACGAGGAGGGTAATTTGCGGGTTTGGAACGATAAATCAGGCTTCGTTTTTCCAGAGGCCGTGAAGATTACAAAATTCGCGAACAGTTATTGGCGATTCGTTAATTGGGAAAAATGCTTCAGCTGGTTTTCCTGGGTTAAGAAATTCTGTGTATTTTTTGTTTCCGGCAATAACCTGAATCCATTCGATAAAATGTTTGTCTTCCATTGGATGTGGAACACTTCCAACTTTAACTTTGATTCCGCCATCAACTTTTTCAACTACAGGAACATGTTTTTCTACACTTGAATCAGCTGTTTTTTCTTCCAGTAAATTCATTTCCTGTCCACAGCAAACAAGTGCTGGAGCACCGGCGTGAACAACCTCTATTACATTGCCACAAAGTTCACATTTAAAAACGTTATGAAGTTTGGTCATTTGTTCGTCTCCTCTTAATTTTTTGTAAATATATCTAAACCTTAGTTTAAGGTCAAATGCTTAAATATTAATTTTTATCATTTTGCCAAAAAATGTTACAATTACACTATACAGCAATTCAGGGGAAAAATATGCTAAAAAAAATATTCATGTTAGTTGTGTTGTCAGCTACTCTATCAGTGGTTTGTTTCGCTGCAGACCCTCAGAAAATAGAACTTACTGATCACAGTGTGATTTTTGGTACAGTGATAGAAATGAAAGATGGAAACTATAGGATAAAAACTCCAGCTATGGGTGAAATAACTATAGAAGCAGACAAAATTCTTTCAATAAGAAATTCAAAAGTTTTGAGTGAAAGTCGTAATAGCTCAGAAGAAACAGCATTGACCCCGGAAATTAGAATTTCAGAAGGTAAAAGAAGCGCAACTAGAGCAAAGAGAAGAGAAGCACCTTCTAATAGTCAATCTCAAGCAAATACTTCTTCTGATAACTTGCATTTTCAACAGAAATCAATAAATTCAAGAGTACAATCAATGACTTCCGATGGAAACTTTTTAAATCAAATGATGGATTTAAGTGGAAGCTCGGAAATGGGGCAGGTAATGTCTGATCCAGAAATAATGGAAGCTATTTCAAATAATGACTATGACTTCCTTATGAATAATGACAAAATGAAAGAATTGATGGATAGCGAAGGAATAAAGGATCTGCTTGGGGATTTTTAGATTAGATTAAAATAGATAAAATAAAAGCGCGTAAGTTTGGTTACCCTGGTCAGAAAAGGATACAAGAGGTATAAAAGATGTTAGACCTGGGAAAAAAGTATACAGCTTTGGTTGTATTGTTTTTAACTATATTTGGAACTGTGACAGTCAATCTGAATGCTGCTGATGAAACAAATGTGTTTAGAAAGACTGTTTCTTTTGATGAGCGCTTTTTAGATGTAAGAACATTTCTTCTGCGAGTTTGCAAGAAATACAATTATTCCTTAATTATTAGTAAAGATGTTAGAAGTTCAAATAAAGAGATTATAGGAAGCAATATCGAGGAGATATTAGGCAACTATCTGAATCCAATGGGTCTAAGCTGGAAGCTTTTTGAGAACTGCATTTATGTGGCCAAAAAGAAGGACCTTGATTTCTTTTTTGAAAATCTTCCGGTTATGGAAATGGGAATTCCTGAAGGAAAAAAAGGAAAAACCTTTAGCGGTGAGTTTGAAGAAATAGATATTTCTCTGCTTTGTCATATTCTAAAAAGTATTTCCGGGGTTGATATAAGGGCAAGTGAAAACTTAAAGCAGGCAATTATGATGAGATCCGTTGATATGCCCTGGAAAAGAATTCTGGTGGCTTTAATTTACTTGAATAGATTTCGAATGATTCGCACAGATTTTTCTGTTTTGATTGCCCCCGAAGAACTCTGAAATTATTAATTAATTTAAAACTCCTGCCGATACCAAGTGCTATGAAACGCATACTACTTTCACTATGTCTATTTATTACTGGTTTAGCTGTAGTTGGCTTTACTTCAAGACCTTACAGCGATTTGGCAGAATATAAACGCTTGCCGATGAAAACCAGAATTTTGCGCATGCAGAAAGCTGGTGAAGAACTTTTTCTTCGTAGGCGATATGAAGAAGCTCTAGTAGTGTTTCGCAATATTCTAAGTTTAGATAAAAAAAATATGAGTGCAATGCTCTGGATTACAAAAGTTTCAGAGAAAAAACTTAGAGAAAAACAGCAGGAAGATAAAAAGGATCTTTATCGTCGCTATGGTCAATTGATTCCCAAAGAAATGACCTATCACAACTGGCATTGGGGTCCTTCAGCTGGGCATTTTGAAGTCAGATATTCCAAACCAAAGCCTTATGTACCTCCAGTGAGAAAAGTTCATCCAAAAGCAAGTGACGAACAGATAAAAGAAGCGGAGAAGCTTGCTGAATCAGGAAAGGCTGAAGATTTGTTTGAGCTTTCCATGAGATATTGGTCAAGAAGAATGACTGATAAGGCGGTAGCAGCCTTTTTTAAGGCAACTAAAGCTGACCCCATTATTCTGGCAAATGACGATGAGCTGCTATTAGCAACAGTGAGAGAAGAAATTGATAAAAAGATAGAAAGCGGTAAAGCTTCTCCGGTAGATTATTTTACCAGCGGAAAAATTGCAATGATTCAAGGTGACAGAAAGCTTGCTTCCAGTCATCTGATTAAAGCCGCAATGGGCGACAAGAAATTAAAAAGCGAAATTAATCCAATCATGCTGGATTTTGTTGAAAATGTAATTGCGAAAGAACAGCCGGTTCCAGCGGACATTTTTAGCTTTCGCCAGGCCTATGTTTATGAAAATCAACAGGATTTGATTTATCTTGATATTTCTCTGACCCCTAGAACAGATGGAACAATTATTCCCATTGATCTGTCGCTATCGCAAAAATCGGTTTCTAAAATTGAGATTGTTTCAGATGACGCTGTTTTTGCATATAGTCTAAAAGGCGTAGAAGATTCGTTGCGAATCTGGGTTGTATTAGCCGAAAAGGATTCAAGATTTGCACAATTTGACGTGAAGATGATTTTGCATATTGATAACAAAGCGGCTCCATACGTTGAGCTTTCAAATTATAACCAGTCGGCGGAACAGCCGGACAACTGGGCTTTTGTAGTCGGCCCAGAAACTAGTTTTGGCGAAAGTTTTCCTAAGGGCGATCAAGAAAAACTTGATAAAGGTTTAAAAATTAGTGGTTTTCAGCTTGGACTTTATGATGGACGTGGACCAATGTTAGATCTGTCCAATTTTAAAAATCCTCTGCCAAGAAAAGTCAATATCTGGAAGCTTATAGAAAAGCAGATTGCTGATAGCTATTAGAAAATTCGTTTTTCTGGAAAATTGGCTGTAAGCTTTTTGGCTAAGCCACCCCAAATTTGCTCCTGAAAATGAAGAAAACTGCCCCCAATATGCATATTCCTGCGTAAATGAAATCGACTTTAAATGGTTCTTTCATGTAAAAAATGGAAAAGGGAACAAAAACCATTAAGGTTATTACTTCTTGTAAAATTTTTAGCTGGCCAAGGCTCAGATGTCCATAGCCAATTCTATTAGCGGGCACCTGCAGCAGATATTCAAATAAGGCTATTCCCCAGCTTATTATGGCTGCAATTATCCAGGGTTTTGAATTTAATTCTCTTAAGTGCCCATACCATGCAAACGTCATGAAAACATTGCTGCAAAATAGAAGAATAATTGTGCTAATTACTGGATTCATTTTTGGTCCTTGCGCATAAATAGTAGTTTGAGAATGAGAGCTATTATCTCGTTAATTAAAGCTAATTTCAAGTAAAACTGGTGTCTGAAAAATGCGATTTCTTATTAAAGCTCCAATGATGTATCATTAATTTATATGATTGCATTGGGAGACATTTAATGAAGAAAATTCTCATTGCCGATGATAGCCGTACACTTCGAGAAATGCTGAAGTTTGAACTTGAAAAAATACCTGAGTATAAAGTTTATGAAGCTTCCAGTGGAGACGAGGTGCTTAGAAATGTTGAAGAAATACAGCCAGACTTGATTACTATGGATATTGACATGCCTGGTAAGGATGGTTACGAGGTCTGTGCAGCATTAAAAAGCAGGGAAGACAGTATTTCTCGGATACCAATTATCTTTCTTACCGGCGAAGACACTCTTGAGGGAAGGCTTAGGGGACATAGGGTTGGTGGAGATGATTTTATTATAAAACCCTTTGTTCCGGGAGAACTGCATGCTGCTGTAGAAAAGCAATTGTATGACAGGGACGAGATTTCAGGCGCTACGGTTTTGGTAGTTGATGATAGCTCTTTCATCAGAAAAATTCTTGAAAACTATCTCGCCGTAGAAGGAATAAAGGTAATTACCGTAGATCGTGGAGACGCCGCTTTAACAATGCTGCGAAGGATGATTACTCGGATTGATGCCATTATTACAGATTTCAACATGCCGGGGTTGAATGGCGAAGAACTTTGCCGAGCCATTAGAGTGGATATTGGAGATAGGGATATCCCAATTGTTTTTGTTACAAGCAAAAAAGAAGTTACTGAAAAATTGTTTAATGCCGGCGCTACTGACTTTTTGTTGAAGCCTTTTTCAAAAGAGGAATTATTGTCGAGAATTAAGGTTCATCTTAGAGTTATGATGACTAAAAGACTCCTATATCAGAATCTAATAGATGTTAAAAAGCTTTCAAGAGAATTGGCAAATCAGAATTCTCAAATTGAAATTGCAAAATCTAGAATTGAAGAAAAAAATAAGCAAATTGAAGATGATTTAAAGATGGCTGGAGAATTTCAGCATGAGTATCTTGGGTTTAGCGAAATTCCGGATTTCCTCAAATTTAGTTCGAGATATAGACCTCATACATACGTTTCTGGGGATTTCTATTTTGCCAGACCCAACTTGAATGGGGATTTCAACCTTATGATAGGGGATGTTGCCGGCCATGGAGTAGCTCCTGCTCTGGTTTCGGTGATGGCAAATACTCTGGTTGAAAAAATGAACGAGGAACCTTCTTTAAGTAACCTGATGAGCCGTTTAAATAATGATATTGGAAGAGTTATTCCAGATAATCGCTATTTAACAGCAGTATTTTTAAGAATTTCAAGTGATGGTTTACTTAGGATTACTAACGCTGGGCATCCGGGAGTAATCATTTTGTCTCAAAATCAAGATGAGGTAATTGTTCTTAAACCAGAAGGTGTTCCTTTGGGGATGTTCGAAAAGGAGCCAGAGGACTTCGAAGAAATGGAATATCAACTAATGACCGGAGATAAAATCTTTTTATATACCGATGGAATAATTGAACAAACAAATAAAGATGGAGAATACTTTGGGCTAGATAAATTGGAAAACCTTCTATTAGAAAGCAAAAGCTGTGATCCAGATGCCATTCTGGCAAAGGTTTCCATGGAATTTAAAAAGTTTTTTGGTAGAGCCGAAATCAATGACGACATTACTTTGATAGCAGTTGAGTATATTTAAGCTTAGTTTTTTTTCAAAAAAAAAGCGCCTGTTTCTAAAAGTTTTGAAACAGGCGCTTTTTTAATGGTTACTCAGTTCTATTATCAAGGATAGAAAGAAGTTCGTCGCATTTTTCTTTAGCTCTATCTTTTAATCTTTCAGCTTCAGCAGTTATTTCTGAAACAAACTTTTCATCTTTTATTCCACCCATATTAATCAAAACATTTTGATATCCACCCCAAATTCCAACTTCAAGTGCTCTTGCACCTACCTGGACATCTGATTTAGAGTTAATATTACCGTGCCTGGCTACTTCAATCATCATATCCCATGCGCTATCGCCAAGTTTCATTGTTTTTAGAGGGATTTCAATTGCCTTTTTTAAACCAAGTTGCATTTGTTCAAAGCGGATCTTTTGTTCTGCTTCAGTATTCTTAGGCAGTCTCATCGCATCCACATAGTCGTTGAAGGCATTTGTGTCTGCATCAATCATTGGAATCAATTGCATGGTTGCATTGTGAAGCGGGGGAACTATTTTTCTCATCTGCTCATCAAGATGCTCAAATTTTCTTACCCCATAAGTAAGTTTTGCAACCATTGAGCCAAGGCCAGCACCTATTGCTGCAATTGCAGCTGAAGCACTTCCGCCCCCAGGAGCAGTCGTTCTTGCATTAATTGTCTCAATGAATTTTCTGGTGCTCATTGATGCGAGCGGCTCATTGGGCTCTTCTCTGATGATGTATTCAATGATTCTTTCTTCTGGTTTGAATTGAGAAACTGAATTCAGGCCAAGACGATCAATTACGAGCTTAATTTTTTGCTCTTCATCAATAATAAAAAGTTTTTCTTTTTCGATATAGAAGTCGGCAGCCTTTAACATTGCTTCTAATGGAATTAATCCAACAAGTTCAGAACCTGCAACGCCAACTTTTAGCTTTTCTGCTTCTTCTTTAACTGCTTCAAAAACTTCGTGTGGAGCAGTTACGTTAAAATTGTTCAGATTGAAAGAGCACTGGGCCATATTATACTCATCAACAAACCAGCCTAACCCCTTAAGGTCCTTGAATCTCCCGCGTTGGTCCGGACCTCTACCAGCTTCACGAAGGTCAAGAGCTATTCTATGTGCTTGATTACTGGTTCCAAGAATATTGATGTTATAAGCAACCAGGAAGAACCTGGCACCAGTTACTGTTGCGCCCCAGGAGGGTACAAATTCAGCCGGGCCGTAGTCTGGTTTCCATTCTGGTTGAGTAATTCTTTCTGGAATGGCTTCATATTCGCCTTTTCTAATTTGTGGAAGCTTTTTACGATATTCCTGATCCTGAGAATATTCGTAGAGATAGAAAGGAATCTTTAACTCTTCAGCCGCTCTCTCAGCAAACTTCTTTGAAACCTCAACGCATTCTTCCATAGTTACATTTGCTACTGGAACAAATGGACAAACATCCATCGCACCCATTCTTGGATGTTCTCCAGTCTGAGTTCTCATATCTATCTTTTCTCTGGCAACTCTTGCTGCTGCCAAAGCACCTTCAATTATCGATTCAGGATCACCAACAAATGTGTAAACCGTTCTGTTAGTAGATTTGCCAGGGTCTACATCTAATAATGTAACTCCATTAACCCCTTTTATTGCCTCAGCAATAGCATTGATTACATTTTGATCTCTTCCTTCTGAAAAATTCGGAACACATTCGATGATCTTATTCATATCTTTTCCTTTTCCCTGAAAATTTGGCTCAAATTGGCCATAATTATAAGTCTTATGGCCTTATATAGCTTATTTAAAATTCTTTGTAAAGTGCTAAAGCCCCTTTTCTAAAAGAGCATTTAGAACATCAGAAAAGCCCCAAAAAAACAAAAAAGCTCAGCTTCTGATTTAGCATCAAAGGCTGAGCTTTTTTGCAGAACTTTTATTGAGTTAGCGCCTTTATGATGACCGGAATAGCTTCTTCTATTCCAGCTTTTAGATAGTAATCGCTCACATTTTTTATTGGCGCATCTTCATCAGGATTTATTGAAATAATCATTCCAGAGTTTTCCATGCCTATTTGATGTTGAATTGCCCCAGAAACTCCAATTGCTATATAAATAGGTGGTTTTACTACTTTGCCTGTTTGACCAACCTGATTAGAGTATGGTAAAAAACCAGCTTCCATAGCTGCCCTGGTGCATGCAAGTCCTGTTTTTACTCCCCATTTGTTAGCTATAGCTTCTGAAAGTGGGATTGCAAGTTTTTCAAGATTTGATTTATCTCCAATGCCTACTCCAACACAAACAATCACTTCGCATTCATCAAGACTGATTTTATCCAACTGTTCTTGTTTTTCATTTTCTTTAACTACCAGCGAAAAATGGTCTTTTGAGGGATTTTTCTGGGGGATAAGTTTTGTGGGGCTGATATTTTGTGTTGCAAAAACTTGCTTTGGAAAGACTCCAGGCCTAACTGTTGCCATTTGTGGAGCCCCATTTTCCTTTCCACGTAAAGCTACGATAGTAGCCATTATATTGCCTCCAAGGGCGGGGCGGGTTTGATGAAGGATTTTTCCAAGATGAATTTTTTCGCCTTTAAAATTAGTTGAAAAGTCTGAAATCTCAAGTCCGGTGCAATCTGCGGTTAACCCGGCTTCTAGTCTGGCAGCTACTAGTGGAGCAATAACTCTACCTGCAAGGGTAGCTGAAACTAGAACAATCTGAGGAGCATTGCTTTTTATTGCAGATATTAGTGCCTCTGAGTATTCTTCCACAATGAAATGATCAGAAGTTGACTGTGAAATGTGGATTATTTTTTCTGCCCCAGCTGATTCTAACTCCGAGATCATTTCTAAACTAATTTTTTCAGAAACAACAAGTGCAACACTTTTTGAACCTAACTTCTCGGCTAAAAGCCTGGCTTGCCCTAGAAGCTCAAGGCTTCCACCAACAATGTTTTTATTTTCCAGTTCGCAAAATACAGCTACATCTCCATTATAATGAGGCTCAGAGGTGCTGATTTTATTTGCTTCCAGAATTTTATTTCCGGAATTTTTCTCTCCTGTTTTTAAGAAGTTTTCAATTTTGGAGAGCATTTCTGGTATCTTAATTTTTAAAATTTCTTCTTCTGAGAAATCTATGGCCAGTCCTGTTCTGCCATTGTCTTCTGGTGAAAAAATCTTTACAACTCTTGTATAGGAACCATTTAATCCTATGTGCTTTTTATCAACCCCTATTTTTTCATTGTTCCAAATTTCAACTGTTGTTTCTGCGGCTTCTGCCATTTTCTCAAGTTGAGTAAAGAAAGGTAAAGTAGGAACAAAGTTTGTAACAGTTAACATTGCAGGAACCCTTGAAAGTTTAAATTCCCTTCTTCCAATTGGCTGTAATGTTTCTATAAAAAAATCATTGTTTTGATATGAAAAAGATGAAACATAAGGAAGCACCGGAAATTTTAAAAATTCTGCAACCTGAAGGGGGACTTGTGCTGTATCACCATCAGGACTTTGCATGCCAGCAATTACTAGGGGCGAAGAAAGATTAAACTCGTCCACTATTTTTTTTATGGCGGCAGCGAGTGTTCTTGCTGTGGCTATTGTGTCAGCTCCTCCAAATGAGGGATCTGAAACCAGGATCGCTTTATCAGCTCCATAGGCAATTGCTCTTCGGCAAACCTCTTCGGCTGAAGGTGGGCCCATTGATACAACAAAGACTCTACCGCCTGAATTCTTTCTGAAGAAAAAGGCCATTTCAAGAGCTCTGTCGTCCAGTGGATTTGCAACCATTTGAAGTTTTCCACGTAACAGGGTGCCATTTTCTTTGTCCCATGCGTCTTCTGGAATATTTTCAATATCTGCTACAAATTTAACTAGTACAATAATATCCATTAACTTAGCCTTTCAGAAGGTACCATGTTGCCAATATTTAAAATGAGATTTGGATCAAACATTTTTTTCAAACCAGCAATAGTTTTAAGACCGTTTTCGCCATGCATTATTTGAAGATAAGGAATTTTTTTCCCGTTTTCGTCCAATACTGATTTTTTTCCAACCCCATGTTCTGCAGAGATTGTTCCACCTAATTCAACTGTCAGCTCGGCTAGTTCAAGATATTTTCTTTTAGCTTTTTCTAGCTCAATAGTATTCTCGGGTAAAAAGTTCAGGTGCAAATGGAAATCTCCAATATGCCCAAAATAAACCGTTTTTACTCCTATTTCGCTGGCCTTTTCATATGCATCGATGAGCTTGGAAAAATTTTTGCCAACAACAGCCATATCTGTACCTAGTTTGCCAACTCTTGCTCTTACAAAGTTGTTTACTGCTTCTGGCAGAGAATGTCTAAAGTGTTTTATCGATGGAATATCCCTACCAGTTACAGACCAGTTACAAGCCACTCGATTTTTTTCCATTAGAATTTTATAAGGTTGAATTGTTTCTTTGGTAGGGTATGGGTTAAATCTGGATGCTCGTGAATGGGAAAATTCAAATAGAACTGCACCCGCCATTCCTTGTGGAATGGCAGGAAATTTCTTGTTCATTAATTCCAATGCATTTTTGTCAAAAAATTCGATAGACAAGGGTTGATGTTGAGTGTCTATATCTCTTAGCTCTGAAACAAAGTTTAAGGAATCTTTTAACTTATTAAAAAAAGCGACGCATACCACTAAATCTTTTACCTTTTCGACGAGTTTGATTTCAATTTTAGTAATGACTCCCAATAGTCCTTCTGAGCCAATAAATAGATCTATAAGGTCCATTCCTGGGGTTAGAAAAACTCCTGCCGCATTTTTTGTATCAAAATGGGGATAATCGGAAGGTATATCAAATGTTTTTGTTTCATTTGCAATGCTTACATTAAACTTAGACTTTTCTGCAAAATATTGATTTCTTCTAATTGAAGCCAAGTCACCTGTTGGAAAAACAATTTCAAGATACTCAATCCATTTTCTTGTTGGCCCATAAAAGTAGCTTCTTGCTCCGCTGGCATTTGTTGCGATCGTTCCAGCTATCATAGCTGACATTTCAGTTGGATCGGGGGGATACTCAAGGTTGTAACATGCAAGGGCTTCGGCAAGCTCATTTAATCTTATACCTGGTGGAACAATTGCTTTCTTTGTTTTTTTATTAAGAAGAAAAGTTGTGTCACGGAAGGTAATCAGCTCAAAGTCTTCTGGGGTTTGCTCTGGCTCGTCTACTTTCCGCATTTTTTCCATGGAAAGAACCCATCCACCATTTATGGGAACCCTTGCTCCTGTAATAGAAGTCCCTTCAGCAGAAACTGTTACCCTGGCTCTTTGTTTGTTTGCGAGTTGTAAAATAGTTGCAACTTGTTCAGCGTTTTCCGGATAGAAAACTTTTTCTGCGGAGCCTTTGAATGCTGAGGACTCATCTGACAGGTGTTTTTCAATTTTGTCTCTTTCAAGTGAGAATTTTGGCATTGCCTCTTTTTTTAAGGCAATAGAAGGCAATATGTTTGTGTTCATTTCCTGACCTATGGCTTTTACGAATTCAATTAATATTGGAGTGCAATTTTATCATTGAAGCCTTTACAGGTAAAACATTAAATAAAATTACTAATTTAGCTGAGGAGTTGGTTGATTATGATTGTTTTGAGATCCACTTGCCAAGCTCGTCAATTAAGGCTCTTGCGGAAATAGGTTTGGAGATATAGCCGTTCATTCCGGCTAATAAACATTTTTCACGGTCGCCTTGCATTGCGTGTGCTGTCATTGCGATAACTGGGACTTTGTTATCCAGGACAGAAGATGTTGGGTCTCTGATTACTTTAGTAGCTTCCCATCCATCCATAACCGGCATCTGAACATCCATTAATACAAGATCGTATGGAATACTGGAAAGTGACTTGATAGCTTCTTCGCCATTTGCTACTGCGTCTGCACTAAGGCCTAATTTTGATAGGATTCCCAAGGCTACTTTCTGGTTGGTTACGTTGTCTTCAACAAGAAGGATTTTTGCTTTGCTGTTTTCAAAATACATTAAAAATTCTCTGGAAGAATGTCTTGTAATAATACTCTTTTTGGCGCTGGAATCGTCAGTATTGTTTGGGCTTTCATCAATTGAATGAGCAAGTAGGGTGGATAAAACGTTGAATAATTCCTGATGACGCATGGGTTTGGTCATGTATGCAGAGAATCCAATTTTCTCAAACATTTTGGCGTCTCCACGTTCCCCAAGGGATGTCATCATTATTAGCTTGGTTTCTGACAATTTTGCATCAGAGTTGATCGCTTTTCCAAGGGTTGCGCCATCCATGCCTGGCATTTGCATATCTATAATTGCAAATTTGAATTTATTGTTTTCTTCTATTGATTTATAAATTTCATGCAGAGCTTCTGGTCCACTTGTTGTTTCAACAACCTGTAATCCCCACAAGGTCAGGCGTTTTAGCATTATTTCTCTATTTGTTGCATTATCATCAACGATTAGAACTCGAATTCCTTCCATATTCGGTAAGGTTTCTATCTTAGGTGATTCTGTAAGCTGTTTCTCAAATTTTGCGGTAAACCAGAAGGTAGAACCACAGTCTTTTTCACTATCAAGACCAATTTCTCCTCCCATCATTTCAGAAAGTTGTTTAGAAATTGCCAGGCCTAATCCCGTTCCACCAAAGTTCCTGGTTGTAGAGGTGTCCACTTGAGAGAATTTTTCAAATAGGATAGATTGCTTGTCTTTTGGGATTCCAATTCCAGTATCTCGCACTGAAAAAAGAAGAGTTGCCTCATTGTTGGTCTCAGATTTTAGACTCGCGCGCAGATCTATTTCTCCTGAGTTTGTAAATTTAATGGCGTTGCTGACGAGGTTAGTTAAAATCTGGCGAAGTCTTCCCGGATCACCGCGTAAATACCTTGGGACATTTAATTCTGATGAAACTATTAGCTCAAGACCCTTATCGTGTGTTTTCAAAGCCATAGTTGCGGAAAAATCATCTAAAAGAGATTCCAGATCAAAATCCAGTATTTCAAGATCAAGCTTTCCAGCTTCAATTTTTGAGAAGTCCAGAATGTCATTTATTAGCATCAGAAGAGAATCGCCGCAAGTTCTGACTATTTCAGCGTAATGATGTTGTTCTTCAGTTAGATTTGTATCAAGCAAAAGTCCCGTCATGCCAATTACCCCGTTCATAGGGGTTCTAATTTCATGACTCATGTTTGCAAGGAACTCACTTTTGGCGATGTTAGCCATTTCAGCCTTTGCTGACAACGCGTTAGCTTTTTCTATAGCGGTTTCAAGATTTTGGTTAATTTCTTTTAGTTGCTGTTCATATTTTCTTCTATCTGTAATGTCTTCTGCACTGCAGACAACATCCTCAATATTGCCATGTTTGTTTATTCTTGGAGAACGAAAAATCGCTAATAAGCGTTTTTCACCGTTTCCGTTGGTAATCCATTCTTCAGTTCTTAGCTGACTTCCTTTTGCGAAAACCTCTTCATTCCCCTTGATAAACTCATTGGCTGTTTCCTGTGGAATGACCGCAGTCATATTTTTCAAAACTAGTTTGGCCAGAGGAACTCCAACAAAATTTGCATGGGAAAGATTAGCAACCCCATAAGTTTCCGGGTCTGATAAATACCAGACCTGCGTTTGAATGTTGTTTAAAAGAATTTGTTGGTTTTCTGATGCTTTTGCTAATTGATTCTGGGAGTATGCAACTCTTAATAAGCTGCCAACAATTAAACAGGCAATAAGTGCTATAAATCCCGGGCCCATTGGACTAATTTTGAGAACAGGTGTAAGGATGAATATCTTCCAACCTTTTTCTAATACAGGGCGAGACCTTGGATTAAGTTTTTTTCCATCGAACAAAACCTGTTTTTCTAAAAAGTTTTGTGACAGGTTATTTAAAGGGTTGCTGGCAAATTGCTTTGATGATGTCAAAGCTGATTTTTTATTATCAGAAATAGACCATGCAAGTTTAAATAGCCAGTCTTTCTGGTTGGAAGCAAAGATTACGCCATCCGGTGATACTATAGCGCATGGAAAACGAGTAAGCTGGACTTCTTTGTCCAGAGTTGTTACAGGCATTTTTATTACTACTGTTCCGATGGGGTTGTAGAGCTCTTTTTTTATAGGAACGCAGAAATAGATACCTCGTTCTCCTGTGGTTACACCCAACGCCGCATAAACTACCAGCGATTCTCCTGACATGGCTTTTTTGAAATACTCTCGGAAGGCATAGTTGTTTCCTGTGAGAGTTTTTTCCAGATTTTCACCATAGGGGGTACAGGCGACAACTTCGCCTTTTGCATTCAATGCGTAAATTATGCTTGCATTGACAAATTTCTTTATCGAATTGAATGTGGAAAGTATGAGAGGATTATCAATGGGAAATTTTGAGTTAATTGTTTCCCGAACAATATTTTCCCTGGACAATAAAGATGCGGCTTTTCTAGCCTCCGAAAATGCAACTCTATCAAGGGATTGAGCTAATTCATTGATTTCTTTGTCCAAAGCTTCTTCGGATTTTTGTAAAAGAGCAAATTCGGCCAGGAAGAAAACTAATATCCCCAGGATAATAACCATTGCCAGTTGAGGTAAGAAGTTGATTTTTCCTGATCTGTTTAATCTATTTGGGAACCGGGGGGTGAAGCAGCAACATTTCTTGATGGCAAAAAAAAATCTATTTTGATCCATTTTAGCTCCAGTAACAAAATGACTTTCTAACTTGCAGGCGGAAAGCAGTTTTTTTGAAAAGTAGAATGACTGTAGCTTTGCGGAATCTTTTTTTGTATTTTTCCCTAACCAATTTAATTATAACAATTAATTGCATTGGTTGTGCATACTGCGATCTTATCAATTTTGAACTTTTGAATATGAGTGTTCTATATGCCGCGAAAATCAGGATGATTGGGAGCGGCGCGCTGTGTTGCCCCATCCATGGGCATCACGACTCTCGCGCATCGTGCGCTCCGCTGTTTTGCCCCATCCATGGGGCAAAAAAAAATCCGGGCTCATAAAAATGACCCGGACTGAAAAATAAGGAGGCAAACAAATCCATAAACCTTTTCGGCCGAAGATGATGTTTTCTTAACGAAAAGAAATTGCGCTAAACAGACATTGGCAAACAAAAGCAAACAAATAGAAATTCACTTGGGCTATCTTGTGCTTTAAAGCATCAAAATTATTTTTATAATTATTTTTGTAAATCTTAATGGCTGCTTTATTAAGAGAAAAGCAAAGAAATAGTCTACTTTTGAATCCTTCATTTTGTTTGTTTGCCAATGTTTTTCTAGATTTAATTTTGTGTTATAGCGTTTAAAAGAAAAGCACCGCGATTTCAAATTGGAAATCGCGGAGCCAGGATCGTTGTTAGTTAGTTGTTACAGTTCTGATGTGTTTTTGGTGAGCTTTATAAACAGATCTTTTAATCCTATTCTGGCTGAAGACTTTGATTTAACTTTCAAGCCGGATAACAAAGTGGCTAGTTTCTCTTCTGAGAAGTTTTGTACCACAAGCTCAAGTTCTTTTCCTTCAGATTTGGTGAAAAGTATGTCCTGGTCAGTTGGGACAGTTCCAAGGTTTTCTTCTAACCTCACTGCTACTTTTCTTACGCTATTTTCAATCTCGGAGATCTTTCCTGAAATTTTGAACCCATGATTAACCAGGAAAAATGCACTCTCAGAGACTTGTGCGATTTCTTCAATTTGATGGGAAGAAATAATGATTGTCATCCCTGATTCGCATAGACTTGTAATAAGGGTTTCAAGAACTTCTTCCCTGATAACAGCATCAAATCCAGACAATGGCTCATCCAGCAGAAGCACTTCAGGTTGTGTCGCTAAGGCTGAAGCTAACATAAGCTTGTGCTTATTTCCCTTGCTCATGTCTTTGATTGTAGTCTCAGTAGGAATAGAAAACCTTTTCAACATTTGCTCATATATTTTGCTGTCCCACTTTTTATACAGTGGCTTCAGGAAGCTTTCGAGTGCTGGAGCATTCATATAGGGGTACATTGTGCAGTTTTCACTAACCAATGCCACTTTCTGTCGAAGCTCTTCAGGATTTTTTGATGGATCGATCCCAAGAATTGAAACCTCTCCCGAATCTGGAGTGCGGAGGCCGAAAAGAATTTCCAGTAGAGTTGTTTTCCCTGCGCCATTACGCCCTATGAGGCTTGCAACTTCACCCTTTTCCAAGGACCCTGAAACTTCATTTAGAACCTTAAGTCCATCATATGATTTAGATATATTTTTGAATTCTATTACTGGCATTCTATTTTCCTCCTTCTTCATTAGGTATTTGCTTTTCAAGTGATTCCATAAAGAGATCGCAGATTTTTTGTTTTGTTAGCCCCATTTGAACACAGAAATTGAGCAGTTCATCAAGTCGTTTGGTTATTTCAATAGCTATTTCTGCACTTTTGTCCTGGCCGGCTATTTCTGCTGCATAGGCTCCTTGTCCACGTTTAAAGTATATTAATCCATGAGATTCAAGTTCTTGAAATGCTTTTGCCACTGTGTTTGGGTTTACTTTCAGGTCGGTTGCTATCTGTCGGATTGATGGTAGTCTTTCATCAGCTTCATAGGTTTTGCCTAAGATCATGAGCTTTAGTTCCTCAAATATCTGGAGATAGATTGGAATTGGAGAGCTTTCATCAATTCTTAGCATTGTTTTCTACCCCCTTTCCAAAAATCTGATCAATAGAAAATCTTTTAACTGGTTTAAAGCCATTAGATGGAGATAGAGTGTATATTGCTTCTTTTTCGCCATAGAGAACAACAATAAAAGAGTCTGTTTTGAAAGGTCTAATTGTACTGAACACTGGGTCTGGTTGACTTATTTCTTTCCCGGTTTGCAAATCTATAACGCTGAAAAATCGAGTTTCTTTTTCATTTCTGTATCCATAGATGAAGTAAGACCCATTACTGGAAACAATTTTAGAGTTTGCTGGCAGAACGCTCGAGTAATCATAGGAAAGATTATAGATGATAAAATGTTTAACAAGAACTTTTAAGCCAGTTTCAGGAGAATATAAGTGGAGCATGTCGCTGCCCCCAGAATATTTTCCATCTTCATAAACGCGATTACTTTCAAGAAAAATTATTTTCCCATCTGGTGTATCTGCCATTGGGGTTAAATCACTTTTTAATGGGAGCTTCTCAAACTCAAAATTTTGGTTCATCCTATAGTATACATATTCGCCTTTTTTATCCTCTGAGCCATACTCTTGATAGCTGAACAACATGGAGTTAGAAAGGTTCTTCAGGTAAACATATAAGTCTTTATCTATTTCCTTAAAAGGTGTTTTAAGAACTTCAAAATTATCAAGGCGCATTAACTCAATTGATCGACCTGTTCTGCACACAAGGACTTTCTTATCAGTATATTCCTTGAAGTGACATCTTGAAGAAAAGCTTGCTACTTCCCTGGAAGAATTGGAGCCAAAGTCAAAGACATTAACTGAAGTGTATTCATCGTCTGTTTCTGATGTTCCAAGGTTGAGAGCAAGGAGTCCGGATTCATTTTTTCTCTTCATGACTTTGTAAACAAGATTTCCATTGTCCAGAAAACCTAATGGGGTGCCACTTAAGCCTGTTTTAAGAGTTTTTCCTGTAGACATGTCTTGTAACAAAATCTCGGGAAATCCTGGAAAAACATAGCCAAGGTCAGTTACGAATGCGAATTTGCTATAGTCATAGTTAAAAACTGATTGCCCTATAACGCGACATCCGAGATTTGCTTTGTGAGTAAATTTGAAAGGATTTAGAGAATCAATGCTTTCTGTTTTGGATGCATTTTCTATTAGTTTTAAAATTCGCCCGTCAAATTTTGGATTTGTTACTGGATCTAGAAAAAAAGAATTTCTTTCTGCCGAAACAAGTAATTGATTACTTTTTGGGAGGAAAGCCCATTCCATCTCTGAAATGCTGTTAAAGCTTCTGTTGCCCATTTCAGATATCGAATTTAAAACAAATAGAATTGTGCTGATCCCGATTAAAGAAGCTATAACAATAATAGCAGAGGTTTTTAGCCATTTTTTACCCTGAATTTCGGGAAAAAAGTTAAACAAGGTTTTAGCGGAAATTAGTGAGAAAAGAATAAGAAAAAATGTAAATAGAGTTGGATTTAGCTCTGAAATCGGTTCTTTAATTAAGGCTGAAATCATTATTGTTGAAGGTATCAGCAGAATTATAGACCCGCTAACAACTGGGTGCAAAACTGATGTCATTATGCCCAACGCCCAGATTGTAATTGGAGTGTAAAAAAAGAGATAGCTTGGATAAATCTTAAGCGACATAACCTCAAAACCATTAGGCCAAGGCTGCATACCAAAAAATAATGCAATCAGACCAAGAAGAAAATAAAGAATAAAACCGCTTATAAGTGATCCAATACATTTTGCTGCAAAAATCTGACTATTTTTTACTGGTAATGAGAAAAGAAACTTTTCTGTTCCGCTTGATCTTTCTTTAGCCAGTCCATCGTGGGCTAAAAACATAAGAAAGACAGGCGCAATAACAGCGAACGTGATCATGAAGATCAGGTCGCTATCCCTGAGAATCGACATGAATGCAATGATAAATATGAGTGCGAACTTGAATTTGCTTAGAACTTCTCGAACATCTTTGATAACTATTGAGAGCATAATGACCTCCAATAAAAATTAGTTTTGGCTCAATTGTGTTTTAGTGTTTTAGTGTGTTGCTCTACTAATACACTAGCAATTTTTAGTTCGATCAGTCAAGCTAAATTGACAAAAAAAATGCGACTCCACTTGGGAGCCGCATTTTCAAAGCGATTGTCAGGCTTTTCGCCCTTTCTTTTCGAGGCTTTGTTTAGCCTGGAAGGCAAAAGTTGCAAGGTTTGTTTCACGATTCGGAATAATTGTTCCATCGTAAATCATATCTACAAATGGAGCTTTATTTCTCATGTGAACCTTGAGAATAGCACTTGCTACTGTACTTGGCATACATGTGAATGGCATTGCGTTTACGACGCCATTAAAGCCTTCTTTGGCAAAGGCCAGTGCGCCACCGATACTCAAAATTGCTTCACCATTAATATGATTTGAGAATATGTCATTGGTTTCGTGAAGAATGTGCTCAGTTGTGTGATCAAATCTATTGCTCAGAATATCTTTAAAAGGATGGGAAATGAATTTGCCAACCATTCTCTGATACTTGGAGGTAAGCCAGAACTTAGTGGCTTCAGAGAAGTTATTAAGGTTCTTTTTAAGCTTTAGCGCCGCTTTTGATTCTTCTACTCCAGTGTGAGTCGTGTATTCAATCCACTCCGCAACTGAACTTGTATAGGTTTCGCAACCTAATCTCTCAAGTTCTTTGATAAGGTTCTGGTTACTTTCTTTGTGAGTTCTCACAAAAATTTCTCCAACAATACCTATCAATGGCCTATTTTCATTACGTCTTTTAATTTCCCTGAATGCTCTTGCTGCTTTCTTGGCGGCTTTGACCAGTTTCAGGCCTCCACCAGCTTCGATAGCATCAATTCCCCACTTCATAGCTTCTTCGAAGATTCTGTCTGTGGTTCCAGGAGTCACTTCGTAAGGTCTGATGTGCCAGAGCGCTTTTTCAATCAAATCTGAATAAACTACAGATTGCCAGGCGAGCTGTCTGAATTGAACAGCTTGATCATCATTAAAATAACCAGCAAATCTGTAGCTGTCTTCTGAACTAGGTGACAATATCGGGATTCCATTTTTGCCATATTTATCCAGAAGTATTCTATGTAGCCTTGTATATTGACCAAATCTGCATGGTCCTTCAGTTTCAGGCATGAAGAATGCAAGCTTATTGTCGACATCCATACCTTCAGCGCGATGTTTTTCAATTACTTCAAACATATCGCCTGTGGTTACAATACATGGGAAACATTCTTTGCCTGATGTGTTTTTCTTGCCGAATTCAAGACCTGTTTCTGAATAAGTCGGCATTACTTCGGCATTACAGCCAACTGATCTGAATGCTGCCGCAAGACATCTTGCGCCTTCAGCCATTTTTGGAAGATATAGAGTGCGCTCAGACATTGGTGCCGTGGCTTTACGAGGAATAAAGTTGATATCTTTTTCTTTCAAAACATTAACTTCAGACTGATTTTTGATTGCATCGATAAAGGCAAGGAGACGAGTTTCAACGCCTGCACCAGCCGAATGTTCATCAAGCTCTAGCTCAAGGTATGGGCGATTTGTTCTATGCATTTCATGATTGAAGAAGTGAAGAACAAATGAGTCTGGGCCACATGAGAAGCTGGTCAAATACAGTCCGAACAAACGTTTATCCTGATTAATATATTTGGCGGCCTGCAGAATTTTGTTTCCGAAGCCCCAATACATATTCGGGTATTCCTGTTCAATATTGATATGATCAAGTTCCAAAAATTCCTGAGGAATTGCATGAATTCCCAGACGGCTGAAAGTACCGAAGAGATTCAAATTCGTTCTGGAATCATAGGCACTATAAGGTCTTCCCACAACAATAACAGCTCTCTTGTCGCCGAGATTCTTCATTATTGTTGAGCCGACTCGCTTTATTTCAGCGTTGAAATCTTCGAGAATTGCCATTGATTCATCATATGCGGCAGAAAATTTCGCATTACTAAATGGCAGGCCTAATCTTCTGAATTCTCCAGCAAAGGCGCGAGTCATGTCGTCTTTGCCTTTTTTGAAATAGATCGCAGGTTTGATCGTTTTGTTTTTATCAAGACCAAGAGCGGCCATCAGCATGTAGGTATTGGACTCAACGTAAGGGCAGTAATAGCCGTTGTTGCCCTGATGCGACTCCATTTCGATCATCATTGGCAGGAAGAGCATGTCGCAATGATCTTTAAGATATGCAGCGTGTCCGTGCGATATTTTTACCGGGAAGCACGCCTCGCAAGTCATTGCCGAGATTCCCTTGTCGACGATTTCGGTGTCAGTTTCAGGCGAAATAACGATTTCATAACCAAGTTTGGTCATTAAGTGAATCCAGAACATTCCAACCTGATGGAAGCTCAGAGCTCTCGGGATACCGAGAACAACCTTACCGCTTTTCTTTTCTGGTTCAGGATCTTTTCCGGCAACTCTATAAAGGCCCTTCATGCGCTTGAAATAAAGTTCCTGTCTAACTCTATTAAAATCAGGGGTGCGTTTAGCTGCTGACTGACGAGACTCATACATTCCGCAGTCACCGCCATACACGGCTTCGTCATTTCCAACACGATAAATTTGCAGTTTACAAAGATTGTGGCAGTTTGGATTTCTTTCACAGATTTCTTCATCGTGGATGAAGTTTTGGTCAGCAACATCCCAACCTCTGAATCTTGTGGTGAAAGTTTCACCAGCAGCGAGTTTGGCTTCTATTTCGTCTTTTGCGTGAAGAGCCGAACCTATTGCGCCCATAACTTCGCGGTGGGGTAGGGTGATAATTGGCTTGCCAACGATTCTTTCAAAAGCAGCGACTACAGATTTGTTGAGAGATGGGCCACCCTGGAAGCTAATCATATTCCCGATTTTTCCATCTTGCACAACACGGTTCAAATAGTTATGGACCACAGCTTGAGAAAGCCCTGCAAGAAGGTCTTCTACGGCTCCGCCCATCTGAAGATAGGACATCAAATCTGATTCCATATAAACGGTGCAACGCTCGGTTAATCTGTAAGGAGCTTTTGCAGCCATTGCCAGATCTTCGTATTCGCCAACAATGTTGATTCCAAGTTTATTTGCAGTTTCTTCCAGAAAGCTTCCGGTGCCGGCTGCACAAACCTTGTTCATTCTAAAGTCTACTACATAGCCTTTTCCAAGTGCAGTGTATTTGGCGTCCTGACCACCAAGTTCGAAAATAGTATCGATACCTGGCTCAAAATGAGTTGTGCCGCGGGCATGGGCGGTAACTTCATTTACGACGTCATCTGCACCAACAAAAAGATTGGCTACTTCCCGGCCGGAGCCCGTGGTTCCTACGCCCAGAACGCGAACTCTTTTCACGTCAATTGTTTCTATGCAGTTTTTTAAGGCCTTTTTGATTGCTACAACTGGCTGGCCTTCAGTTGGAATGTATCTTTTGTAGATTACCTGACCATCCGGGGTTACAAGCGCAAGTTTGGTTGTTGTTGAACCAATGTCATAGCCCATGTAAACATCCAGAATTTCTTTTCCCGCTGGAAGGCCTGTGGCTTCTCCGCACTTTGCAAATGGGTGAAGTTCAAGGCTAAGTGGAGCCGTTCTAACTGCAGCAAATGCTTCTGAGGTTTTAAGGTCAAGAATATTTTGTGCTGTTACAGCTCGGCCTTGATTGGTGCTTATAGCTGTATGAATCGCTCCAAGAGCTCCAACAATGGTATGGTTTTCAGGAATGGTTACTGATACGCCAAGAATTTTTTCGAATGATTCTCTGGCAAGCTTATTTGAAGCATATCCGCCGATGAAAGCTACTGGTTCTAGTAATTCCCTGTTATTTACAAGTGTTGATTTAAAGTTTTTGGCAACACCGTCATGCAGGCCGGCAATTATATGCTTTATCGGGATGCCCTTATTTTGCAGATGTATCATGTCAGACTTGGTGAAAACTGTGCATCTACAGGCTACGCTTGCAGGGTCGTCAGATTTTTTTCCTTCTTCCATGAATTTTCCAAGAATGGCTTCCATTCTTTGCTGCGGATCTTTGATTGAATGAAATTCTTCAAAATCGGCAAAAATTCTTTCAGCCTGCTGATCAATAAAGCTTCCTGTGCCTGCTGCACAAGCTTCGTTGAGCTTGAAATCGTCCAGAATGAAGTTTTTATCAGATGGAGAAACAACCAATAGGGCTGAATCATGTCCACCGATGCTGACAACTGATCTGGCTTCCGGCATCAGAGCAAAAAGGCCTCTGGTTTGTGCGGTGGTTTCTATTTCAAAGAAAGTATCTAACTCTTCTGCAATTGCCTTGCCGTGTGTACCTGTAAAAGCAACTCTTTCAATATTTTCTTTGCCATATTTTTTTTCTAAATCGCCAAGAATTTTAGCGCAAAGCTCTATGGTTCGGCCAAAATGACGATAATAGGGGTATTGTTCAATTATTTTTCCGTTGGAATCACAAATAGCGGTATTGATGCTGACTGAGCCAAGATCAAAACCGATGTTTAAACTTTTCTGTGACATGTAACATCCTCCTATACAGGGAAAAAAGAGAGTCATCTATCATACCACTAAATGCGAAGAGGTTCAACGCCGGGAAGATGTCTCTGTGTTGCCCTTAAGCAGGAGGTTTGCGGGAGAAGTTATTTCCAGCCAGTATCTTTTAAATCAACTGGGTCCGATATTTCGGGTTCATCTTTTGGGGGGAGCTTCTTGGTTGAAGAAGCTGACTTGACTGGATCTTTCCAGAAATTGATTTTTTTTGCTGGATCATTCGGGTTGTTTGATGGAGCAGGAATGCTGGTTTTTGGCTTTGGCATAAGCTTGATCATTCCATTATACGAGACAAGGAAATCTCCGGTGGAAAGTATTGTTGGTTTGTAAAATATACTTTTACCAAAGGCTGTCCATTGGCTTTGTCCGCTAGTTCCATCTATATAGCTGCCATAGGTTGTTCTGTCAAAAAATGAATCTTTGTGAGTAACAAAAACACCATTTCTAAATTGAAAAACGTTGTAAACATCTTCAAGAGGGCGGTGCCACATAAGTTCACCACTATCTGAGTCTACGCAGCGAAGATTCTTTTTATCTACCAGAAGCAGTCTGTTGCCAGTTTTTCCAACCCCTTGAAAGCTTGTTTGAAGAGTAGTTGTCCATGAATTACCAGTCATCAGTGACATGCATATTACTCTAGAGCCACCAGCAGCCAGCAATACCAGCTTTTCATCAAGAACATCAGCTATTTTCAGGCCTTTAATGGGGTGCTTATAGATAATTTCCCCGTTAAATTGGTTAATGATCATTACCTGGCCTTCATTCGTTGTCTGAATGCAGACATTTTGTTTAAAAAATGGGGGAGACGAGCTGACCGGGTCAGAAATTTCCCAAACTTCATCGCCAGTTTCAGGTTCCAGTGCCATCATTTTCCAGATCGGTGATTTTACGTCTGCATAGCCGTAAACCACTACAACAACTTTATCTGCTGCATAAGACATAATTTTTCCATGGAATTTTTTCTCCCATAGAGGTTTTCCTGTTTTACTGTCGATGCAAAAGAGCATGTCGCTGGTAGAAGTTACAACGAATTTTTCTGAGTCAATTTTTAATGGCGCGAAAGTCAGTGGTTCAATTGTTCCAACTTCCCACATTAGCTTCAATCCGGGGACAGCAAATCCTCTTAACATTCTTGATTTGTCTGCAAGCAAAACTGTTTCCGAAAATGCAATTGGTTGAAAAGGAAGAATCGGCAACTCAATTGATTCTGTCGTTTTTCCATTTAGATCAACCTGGATAAGCTTATATTTTTTGTGGGCCTTTTCTCCGGCTACAAAAACGGCATTGTTTTTTACCGTGACCGGGTTTGAGTAGACCCTATAAGGAATTTCATTGGTCCAGCTTGCCTTGGTTTCTGGCTGAAATCCAAGTAAGTGGAAAGATAAAGCTCCAATAATTACCAAGATTATCCCAATTGCTCTTTTTGACATCTATTTAATCTCGCTTTAACAATTTCAGAATTATTCCTACAGATTCATCTAGTGGAATTTTGCTGGTGTTTATTATCAGGTGATAGTGTTTATGGTCGGATACTTCTTCTCCGAAAAAATCGTAAATAAATTTAGACGCGGATTCGTCTTTCTGGGAAATCAATGACCTTGCTTTTTCTTCTTCGATACTTTGCTCGGCCATGATTCTTTTAACTCTATCTTCAATGTCGGCAACTACTCTGATATGAAAAACGTTTCTATCTTCTTTTAAAATTTGGGAGCCGCCTCTACCCAAAATAACTGCGCTTCCTGAAGTCAAAATTTCTTTCATGACTTTTGATAAAGCACTCACGTAGTCTTCTTCCAGGAAAGCATCTGAAGGGAAGGTCGAAAACATTTGCCCGGAATCCCAGTCTAAAGGACCAATTCCAAATGGGTGAAACACCATGCCGCCATGAGCAATACTGGAAAGCGCTTCCTGAAAAAATACTCCAACCCTGTTGTAGGTTTCCTGATCAAAATCAGCTATTTGCTCTTTATTTTTACCTAATTTTTCGGCAATCTCATTTAGGATTTCTTTATCGTATGAGTTGCAACCCAGTGCTTCAGCAAGTTTTAATGCAATATAAGTCCCACCAGATCCAAGTTCTCTCGATATTGTTATAACTGGCATATGATTCTCCTTATTTTTGATTCCATGCCAACTTTTATTCTAAGCCTGATTCTTTCACTGTTCAACATAGAATTGTAAATAATTGTAAAAAAAAATAATAAAAAAAGTTAAATGAACCCAAAGTTCTGCCGATAATTTTTTTGGAAAACAAAAATTACACGGAGGAAGCAAAATGGTTCACGCAGGGATGGTCGGAATTACAGAGTTAATGATGGATGATTGTTTTTTAAATTGGATGGAGTCTCAAGAAGATGAAACTCTCGAAACAAAAAGCACATTTGAAATTTATAAACTTTATTTAAAAGCTAACTAAAAGTTAAATTAGTTTTTTTGCGAAAGATCGGAATGTTCCGATTTTTTTTGTTTTAGGAATATGCTGATTCTCAAATTTATTTTAAAAATTTAGAAAAACTCTTTCTGTGAGAATCCAAAAAGTCTTCTTTTGAAGCGGAATCTCTAACGTATAGCATCAGCTTTTCAATTCTCTCAAGTGTTTCAATTGATATTTTGTGTTCCAGCAAACAGGCTTCTTCCTGAGCATATTCTTCCGGGAAAATTAAAACGTTTGTTAAAAAATCGGCCAAAATCCCGTGGAATCTGTTTAATCGAGAAATGGTTTCTTTTCCTTTTTCGGTAAGAATTACTGGCCTGTATGACTCGTATCTGATTAAGTCTTTTTCTGCGAGTCTTTTTAAAGCGCTTGTGACTGAAGGAAGGCTAAAACCCATTTTTTTTGCGAGATCAGAAGTTCTTACTGCTCCATGCTCTGCTTGAAGATCAGAAATATTTTCAAGATATGATTCCAGCGCTCCAGATAGCTTTTTCTTTACTTTTTTTCCATTTCCTGACATTCAGGTTTCCCGCCCTTTCCTTTACTTGCACAGCCTGAACAGCCGCTGCAAAAATTGCCACTAATGGTAGTGAAAAACCTTTTGAACAAATACCATCCCGCCAAAAAGCCTAGACCAAGAATAATAGCTCCTTCCTGGAAGGCTATAGAACCCGCTTTTTCTGTTTCAAGCAACAGGTTTCCAATTTTCAAAACCATATAGCTGATTATATATGCCAGCATAACATATGTGAAGCTGGCAAAAACAGTAAACTTTGTAGAACCACTTTCGCGCCAGATAACGCCAACCGTCGCAATGCAAGGAATGTAAAGCAAGGTGAAAAGCATGAAAACAAAAGCGCTCAATTTTGACATTCCATTTTTTTTCATTGCATCGCCAAGGTTTTCAGAAAAAGGAGTGTACAGAACCGACAGGGTGCTTACCACTGATTCTTTTGCAAGAAATCCCGGGATCAAAGAAACGGTTTCACGCCAACTGAATCCAAGAGGCTCCATTACAGGGTGGATTGCTTTTCCAATTCTGGCCATGTATCGACCTTCCATTTGTTCAATGGATTTATCACGCGAGAGTTCGGCAATCTGAGAATAAATCTTTTCATTTCCTGGGAGCTGTTTCAATTGGGTTATCTGGGCATCATAGTCCTTTGTTAAGGGGACTTCTCTTGGGAAAGCAGATAAAACCCAGATTAAGATGGAGCCAGCCAGGATTACAGTTCCCGCTTTTTCAATAAAGTGCATCCCTTTTTCAAAAAGCATGTCAAACACACTTTTAATGGTGGGCAGGCGATAAGGCGGCATTTCCAGAAGGAAAGGGGCGTTATTTCCTGTTTTAAAGAAAACAGAAGTTATCTGAGCCAGCAGGATTAAAACAAGAAGATTACAGAAAAACAAAATAAACATCCATTTGCTGGGATTTTCCGGAAAAAAGGAGCCGCAAAGAAGCACCAGCACTGGCAACCTTGCTGCACAGGTAATTAAGGGAATTAACAGCATGGTAAGTAATCTTTGCGCTCTATTATCAATAATTCTTGTTGCCATAACTGCGGGTACATTGCAGCCAAGTCCCATAATCATTGGTATAAAAGCTCTTCCATGAAGCCCTATGCAGTTCATTAATTTATCCATTAGAAAAGCTGCTCTGGACATATATCCAGAGTCTTCCAAAAGCGCTATCCAGAAAAACAATATGAGTATGTTTGGAATAAAAATCAGTACACCGCCGACTCCCCCTATAACGCCCTCAACCAGTAAATCTCTGATCAATCCGTCAGCAAGATTGCTTTTTACAAGGGCGGTAATGAATTTTAACAGTGATTCAACCCATCCCATAGGGATTTCACCTAGATAAAAAGTGGTCCAGAAAACCCATCCCATTAAGGCGGCAAATATAGGTAAACCAAAATATTTATGGGTTAAAACTCTGTCTATTTTTTCCTGAATTGGAGGAAGATGCTTTTGCGGAATTATTGCACAGGATTTTATTAGACCTTCAACTCGGCGATAACGATCTGATGCTAATTGGCATGCAAGATCTGTTACTTTAACTTCTTTGTTTGTATGTTGACTTAGTTCTTTGGCCAGCTCTTTTTTTATTGGCAAAATTTCCGGAACTGTAACTTTAAAATCAATTAGTTTTCTGAGAGCTTCATACTTTTGATTTGGAGAGGCTGTGGTCCAGGTTAGCCCTTCGAGTTCCAGGGCATTGCCTGCAGCATCTTTCCATACTTTGGGAAGCTCTAAAACGCTACTTTCTGCCGAATCTGAAATATTGTCTGCGCCAAGATGCTCTAAAAGTGATGCTGTACCGTCACCTGTCCTTGCCACCGTAGGAAATGCATTACAACCGGAGAGTTTGGTAAACTTGTTGAGATTTATACTGCCACCCGAAGCAGTAAAGGAATCAAAGCAGTTTAAGCTTACTACAGGGTAAATCCCAAGCTCTATAAGTTGTGTCGTTAAAAAAAGGTTTCTTTCAAGGTTAGCAGTATCAAGAACATTTAAAACAATTTCTTTTGCAGCTTCATCCAGGCATTTTAAAACAATTGCTTCTTCGGGGGTTGCTGGTGAAAGCGAATATGTTCCAGGTAAATCGGTTATTAATAATTCTGTATTATTTACCTTTTTTACACCCTGGATCTTTTGAACAGTTACTCCAGGCCAATTACCAACTCGCCTTTTTTCTCCGGTGATTGCATTGAAAAGACTGGTTTTTCCACAATTGGGGTTACCTAACAGGTAAATTTCCCGGTCTGATTTATGGCTCGTCATGATGCAGTTCAACCCCTATTAATCCCGATTCAGAACTTCTCAATCCCAGTTGATAACCCCTGATTTCAAAAGTTGTGGGGTCTCCCATTGGAGCTTTGTTTATTGCTTTGATTGTAGTTCCTGGAACGAATCCAAGGTCTAATAAACGCTGGGAGGTTGGAGATGATGTATCAATATCTCGAATAGTGCCTTTTGCACCTTCGGGAAGTTCTGAGAGACTAATTGTAGTTCTTACCATGACTGCTCTGCCTTTTTTAGAAGAATTAGTTTCAACTAACAATATTAGTATAGTCTAATTGGTATGTTGGGTCAAGTTATTTTTTTCTCAAACTATTGTGACGGTGTACAGCTTTGTTGTTTTGAAAGTTCCTGAATCAGACCGTTGACGAAAAAAGGCTCCCGATTTAAGGGAGCCTTTTTTGTGGGTAAAGTTTGATTAATTAATCTTTATCGCTTTTTACTGACGCAGAGACTGCTCTTTCACTTGCCCAGTTTTTGATAAACTTGATTTGCTCTGACATGGTTCGAGAAAGAGGAACTGTGCTTCTGATGATTGTGTAAAGGTCGTCCTGGTGAAGCTTTTCATTTCTATGAAATGCCTCAACCATAGCGGCTTCCACAACATGTTCTATTTCAGCGCCGTTCCAGAATTCTGTGGCAACACTCAGGAGAGGGAGGTCAAACTCTTCGAGGTTGTTTCCTCTTCTTTTTAGATGAACTTTAAAAATTGATTCCCGTTCTTCATCATTTGGGAGATCAATGAAGAAAACTTGATCAAACCTTCCTTTACGGATGATTTCAGCTGGTAATAAATCAATTCTGTTGGCGGTTGCAGCGACAAAAACATCAGCAGATTTTTCCTGCATCCAGGTCAAAAAGGCTGAAAAGATGTGAGATCCAGTTCCGCCATCTTTTGCCGTGTTGCTACTAATACCACCCTCAATTTCATCAATCCAGAGTATGGCCGGTGAAACAGCTTCGATACTTTTTACGGCACGGTGAAAAGTCCCTTCCGGGGTTCCGTACACACCTGAGTATACCTTGTTCATGTCCAGTCTGAATAATGGAAGGCTCCAGAGTGAACTGATTGCTTTTACTGACAAAGATTTACCGCAACCGGAAATACCCATCATTAGTAAGCCTCTTGGGGGCCTGATTCCTGCTTTAGCGGCTTCATCTGTAAAAAGTCTTTTTCGTTTTACAAGCCAGTCTTTAAGGTTTTCTAACCCGCCAACGTCCTGAAGCGATTCTTCAGCTCTGACATACTCTAAAACACCGTCTTTTCTGGCTAATTGCTCTTTTTCATGGTGCAAAATCTCAATTGCATCGGCATCAAATGATTTTCTTCCCCATGAGGCTTTATTCAAAGCATATTTTGCTTCAGAAGCAGTAAAGCCTTTTAAGGCGTTGACTGCCTGGCATTTCTGATCTTCATTTAAGGAGATTTCTACTCCTCTTTTGCTTAAATTTTCGATGGATTCTTCCAGCAATTTTCCAAGCTCAGCTTGATTGGGAAGATCATAGCTGATGAGCATGATGTCTTTTCTAAGGTCTGGTGGGATAATAAATTCTGTACCGGTTAAGAACAGAAATTTATTTTGGCCACTGAATTTGCTGTTCAGATTTTTTATTCGTCTTTGTATTTCCGGTTTATCTAAAAGTTGGGTAAGGTCACGAAAAACAAAGAAGCCGGGCCCTGAGGCCTCTGCTACTGTATCCAGGGCTTCTTCTGCTGTTAGTGAAGTTGATGACCCGGTTGATAAAACGCACAGCCCTGCTTGCATATCCCAGGAAGCGAATTCTCCCTTCCCTTGAAAAACAGAATTTGAAAGAGCTTTAAGGGTAGCAACAGTTTGGTCTTCTTCCCATGTCTCAATTGCCACAACAGGGTATCCACCAATCAGGGTTTGTTTTATGGCATTAATTGCGCCAGGTCTGGCTAAACTTTCGGTCGAAGTCATGGGTTCAAATTATTTACAAGACTTTCCAGAGCATGATTCATGTTGGCAAGATCACCTGCTGGATCCGCTCCCTGCCAGTTTTCCTTGTAGAAATGTGCTTCGAACAAGTCGTTAAAACAGCTATCATATTGGCAAAAATGTTTGTCTAGAACTGTCAGGTGTTGAAGTTCTATCTGTTCAAGCAAACTAAGTTCAAGTTCTGTCATAGTGCAAGGTCCTTTTTTTTATCTCGTTCTACTAATGAAGTATAAACGAAAAGTGTCTTTCATCAAGTAAATTGTGGGTTTAAAATCCTTTTTATTTGCAGAAACTTTTGGAAAGTCTTTATTAGAAAGTGATCACGAAGGTGTCAGATTATTTAATGCGTTGAGAAGCTTGCTATGACATTGTTTTAAGGATACCGGATTAGTATCAGAAAAGATAAAGTAAATTTGCCTGGAAAAAACATACAATTATATTCCATTAAGGTTGAATTGGCCGCATTGGAGGTGTATCTTCAATGAAACAGGAGAATAAAAATGATGAAAAGAAAGCTCAAGGACGTAGCAGAATCAATTATAAAATCTATTGAGGAAAGTAAGAAAGGCGTTCAGCATTTTGATAGCTCTCCTCTACCGGATAAGGACGAGATTTATAAGATAATCAGTAATATTTTTATCTTACTTTTTCCAGGTTATTTTGGGCATTCTGAGATGTCTTTTGAATCTATTGACATGCGAATCGGGTACCGCGTAGCAAAGGTATATGAGTTGCTTAGACCACAGGTTTACCGGGAAATGATCCATGATTGTAAGGATAATAACAAGCCTTGTGGAACCTGTGAAAAGGCTTCTGATATATTGGTCTTGAACTTTCTTGAAAAAATAAATGACATTAGAGAAGCCCTGGATCTTGATATTAAGGCTGCGTTTAACAATGATCCGGCTGCGGTTGATTTTGATGAAATCATTTTTAGTTACCCCGGATTGGAAGCTGTTGCTGTTTTCCGTGTTGCGCATTTCTTTTATCAGTCAGGTTTGAGACTTATACCCAGAATTATGACTGAGTGGGCTCACTCAAAAACGGGAGTCGACATTCATCCTGGTGCAAAAATAGGCAAAAGCTTCTTTATTGATCATGGTACCGGCGTTGTTATCGGTGAAACGACCCATATTGGTAATAATGTTACTATTTATCAAGGGGTTACTCTTGGAGCTTTAAACTTCCCCAAAGATGAACATGGGCAGGTAATAAGGCGAGCAAAACGACATCCAACGATTGAAGATGGGGTTGTTATATACGCTGGAGCTACTATTCTTGGTGGAGAAACAGTAATCGGGAAAAGCTCAGTGGTTGGCGGAAATGTTTGGCTAACTGAATCGGTTCCGCCTGAAACACGAGTTATTCTAAAAAAATCTGATTTAACATATTCTCCAATTAAGAAAAAGGTTAGAGGAGACACAAATGATAAAAAATAATATTTCTGAAAGAATCGGAAAAACTTCAATTGTAAAATTAAAAAGTTTGGCAGAAAACGTCCATGGCGAAGTTCTCGCAAAGGTTGAGTTTTTAAATCCGGGTGGTTCTGTTAAAGATAGAATTGCTCTTTCCATGATAGAAGACGCTGAAAAATCTGGAAAGATTAAACCCGGAGATTTACTCATAGAATCAACTTCGGGTAATACCGGAATTGGTCTTGCGATGGTTGCTGCAGCAAAAGGTTATCGATTGATTCTTACCATGCCTGAAACCATGAGTATGGAAAGAAGGAAAATTTTGGCGGCCTATGGTGCCACCCTGGAATTAACCCCCGGCGACAAGGGAATGAAGGGAGCCATACTTAGAGCTGAAGAGTTAATGAAGCAATACCCGGATGCCTATTCTCCAGGCCAATTCACAAATCCTGCGAATCCCGCAGCTCATGAATTTAACACGGGTCCAGAAATAATCGAAGATATTAAAGGTATGCAGATAGATGCTTTTATTTTTGGTGTCGGAACAGGCGGGACGATTACCGGGATCGGCAGAGCTCTTAGAAAAGCGGGCATAATGGCACCACTTATAGCTGTTGAACCTGCAGGATCACCAGTGTTGTCAGGTGGCAAACCAGGTCCTCATAAGATTCAAGGAATTGGCGCAGGATTTATCCCTGAGATTCTTGACACTAAGCTCATTGATAAGGTTATTCAGGTTGAAAATGAAGAGGCTATGATAATGGCACGATCCATTGCAGCGAATCAGGGTATTTTTGTCGGTATCAGTTCTGGTGCCGCGGCTGCAGCTTCTGTGAAATATTTAAAAGAGTTTAGCACTGCTGAAAAACCGCTTAGAGTCCTGACTTTGTTCCCAAGCAACGGAGAAAGATACCTTTCAACTGAATTATTTGCCGATCTGGTATAAACAATAACGAGCAGCTTCCCGATAAAAGCCAAAATTGTCTTTAAATCGGGAAGTTGTATGTACAGTAAAACTCGGATAGCTCTCTTGTTCGCTTTAATTGCCACAAGTGTTGGCATTTTTTTCAACTTGGGATGTCGCAGGGCGCCAGCCAAAAAGACTTTGCTATACAAATCAGAAATTGAAGCCCTGAAAAGGGCAGAGCTTGAGAAAAAATCTAAAGGGAATCTTTATTCTAAACGGGCAAGTAGCGTTTATCCATGGCAGGAAAAGAAGCCTCGGCCAAATTCTATTCCCGAGAGCATTAGTTGCTCACAGAGAGATATTGAGTCCAAGATAAATTATATTCACGAATACATGCATGGAAAAAAGAGCAAATTGAGACTGAGAGATTGATTTCATGAAAAGTTTGAAGCAAGAAAATAGAGCTTTCTGGATCTTTTTGATCTGGATTTTGGTGCTTCCTTTTATTCATCATCCAGGAATATCTGCGCAAAGTGAAAAAGATGAAGCTGCACAGGAAGAAGTTCTGCCTGATGAGGCTCCGGAAAAAAATGATGCGGATTCTGAAGAAGTGCAGGGCGATGAAGCCGACCCAGCTCCTAAAGCTGGCGAAGAGGCTGATGAAGAGGAAGAAGAGCCAGAAAAAGTTGATGAAGCTCTTCCTGCTTTGTCTGCAAACCCTGAAGAACTTGCAATTGAAGTTAACGGGATTTTCAGAGCCAAAAAATTTAAGGATGTTTTCAAGAAGCTAAGCAAGCATGAAGATGCAGTAGAGACTTCAAAAGATCTTCTGGCGATGTATGTAGAAAGTATTGTGCAATCTGACAAACCAGATTATCGCAAAATGGATCGATACGCAGGAATTTTGCTAAGAAAAGACTCCAAAAGTTCCCTTGGAAACTATGCAAAAGCTGTGTCAGCATTAAATGCCAAAAAACCAAATCTGAAAAAGGCTTTGTCCTATATTTCAAAAGCTAAATCAGCTAAGAAGCCTTATCCAGACGCAGCTGCGACATACTACATGATTTTATTAAAATCATATTGGCAAATTCTTATTGCAATAGTTTTGCTCCCCATTGTTGCGATTGTAAAGGTCATTCAAAAGAAAAAGGCAGCGGCCAAGCCAACAGTAGAGATTAATCTCGATGTTCCGGTAGAAGAAAGTTCTTCCGAAAGCCCTGAAAGCGATGTCGTTGAAGAAAGTTCAGCAAATCTTGATGTTGCAACTGAAGCTGTGCCTTCCTCCGATCCGGTATCAGCTCAATCTGAACAAACAGAACCTTCTGTAAAGCCTGCAGTAGAACCAACCCCATCCGTTCCTGTAACTGAACCCGAACCTGCAGTTAATGCTCAACCTGCTGAGCCTTCAACTCCAGCTCCCGCCCCTGAAATTACAGGCGGATCTGTTGCTGTTGAGGCAAATCCTGAGCCAGTAAATCCATATTTTCCGCAGTATTCAAATGCTCCTGAAGGAAATGCGCCGGCAACACCGGTGCAGAATGATACACCTGCTCCTGTAATTGAAAAAAATGAACCAGTAAACCCCTATTTTCCACAATATGGAAACGCTGCTTCAGCTGGGCCTGTTGCTGCGCCTGCCCAGAACGCTAAAGAGCCGGAATCCCCGCTTCCTGTTTCAACTCCAGTTGCGCCAGAACCACCTGCTTCAGATTATCGGCATCCATCTTTGCAGGCAAAGCATTCTGCAAGTGTTCAAAACCTGGCAGAACCAAGTCGAAGAGCCCCTGTAAGCGATGATCACGAGTTGGACGCTATCTGGAATAAATTGTGCCAGAAAGCGCTGGATAAGAGAATCCCACGGCAGGTTCGAGACGCAGCAGAGCAAAGATCGGCGTATCGGCCTGGTTTAGGCGGTTCCCCGAGAACATCATATTCTGGGGCTGAAGTAGGCGATCCTATTGAGCCACAAATTGATTTTAACGTAACTATCGATCTATCTGAGGATTCACTTAAAGATGATTTAATCGGAAAATTGAAAATGCTGGCCATTAGTGACGGTGAATTAAGATCGTTACTGGCACAAAAAAATCCAGCTCATATTCCTCATTTTATAGAATATGTATTAACAAAGCCTGAACCAGTTAGGTTATCTCTTGTTGCCAGAGAGTTGGGCCATTTTACTGACCCAGCTGTTATCGATACTTTGGCAAGCTTGTTGTATAACGAAGATCAAAGAGTAGCTCTTGCCGCAATTCAAGGGCTGGAGAATTCGAAAAGCCCAATGGCTATTTTACACATATGCCCCTTTCTAAAATCTGACATTCCTATTCTTGCGCAGGCTGCGAGAAGTGCATTGTCCAATTTTGGTGCTGTTAAGATTCTAAAAGCCTTTTTGAAGCTTCCAGCTCATCCTGACGAAAGAATTCGTGAATCTGGTGTGTTTGTTTTATCAAGAATGAAGGGCGCTCAGGTTGAAGAACTTTTGTTGCAAATGCTTCATGACGAATCCCCACTGATTCGCCAGAAGGTTCTTTTGGCTATGTCTTACCAGAAAAATGCGAACTACCTGCCAGATTTGCGCGAGTTTTTCAGAACAGCTGAAGGCGAAGACAAAACACTGGTAAGGAAAGCTATTGTGTACCTACAGGGATTTTCACGAAAGAGTTAAGGTTTAGATTCCAGATCTGATATGAAGTAAAATATAGTCTGGCAGCCAGGTAACCCCTTCTGAAAAGGCTCGTAACCTGACATCTATTTCTTTTGCTATTTCCTTTTGATTTGCCTTGTTTGCACTTTCTATTATTTGAACAAGACCGTCAGATCCAAGTTTAGCCTGTTCTTGATTCTGAAGGTTTATTACTCCCTGGGTAAACAGGAATAGGCTTTTGCCTTTTAATGAAACTTCATGGTTTGAAAACTTGGCTTTTGGAATTATGCCAAGTGGGCTTGAGGCAATACTAAGTTGTTGAATCCCATCGTTCCCAAGTGAAATTGGAAAAGTCTGTCCCGCATTCGCGCATTTTAAAGTGTCGTTAGTAACATCTACAATTCCTATAAAACCGGTAATCAAATGTCCTTTTCCTTGATACGGAAGTAAGGTTTTGTTTAGCTCCTGAAGAATGCTTGCGGGGTTGTCTGGGAACTTCAGGCATAAAAGCCTTACTGAACTTTTTAACATTGCAGCAAGTGTCGAAGTTTCGCGAGTTTCATTTACAACTTCAAATATGGCAACAAGAAAACCACCATGTTTCAATGGAAAATAATTCACGACGGCTTGTGGCGCAATTGATGAAAATCTAAATATCGGCGATATTAAAAAGCTACCAAATCTTGCTTCTTTTTGCTGTATGAGTTCATGGGTTATTTTTTCTGAGACCTGTTCTTCTACTAAAAAATGGGTGGCGGCATTAAATTCTGATGCGAGAGAGTCGAATTCTTCGGTCCCGGTTTCTTCTATTTTTTCATTGAATTTTCCCTCTGCAAAGTGCTTAATTGCGCTATTTAGCTTTGCAACAGGAATCAGTATGCTTTGATTCAGAAGCCAACCCAATGAAAGGCCGATCAAAATAATTATAAAGTAGCAAAATGCAATCAAGTTCCAGATTCTGTTATATTGTGCCTCTATTTTTGCCACTGGCGTTATTTTCAGGAGTTGGTAATGCTTCAAAAAAGAGCATTTTAGAGCGCAAATAATGCTCTCCTGACCATTGATTTTCATTTTCATTGTAAAGTTCTGAAGATGACTTTCCTGCCTTTTGAAAGCCCTTTGAAAGTTCTTAAATTCCATTAAATCGGGAAAGTTTACCGCAAATTGATGCGTGGAAATTGCTCTTATATCTTCTCCTGAAACCAGTTTTTGCTGATTTTCATCAAAGCCTGGTTGATTTTTACTTATAAAAAATAGCTCAAGGAATTGTCGCTCAAAGTTAACCAGATCGGTAAAGATTATTGTGCCATACCACGCTTCTTTTGAAGGACCTGGAATCACATCAAGAAAACCGAGATGAATTTCATTTATGCCTTGAATATAAGTAAATTTTGAAATGTTGGTTTTGGCTTCTGCAAAGAGTGACTGGGTTTGTGACTCAATCAGTGTGCCAACCACAAGGTCTGAACCTGATTTTTTGATCGGAGAAGTGATACCTTTTGAGTGGTTCCAAAATTCCATTGCTGAAAGACATGTATGCTTGAGCAAGTTAACAAATCCAGAATTGCTAAATCCATTTTCATTCAGATTTGCATCCAGATTTGCACCTTCGTGAGAATTCTCAAGCAGAGCTTTGATATGTTTTGAAGTCAGGTTGGCCTGTCTGGACTTCCAGCTGTTAAAAATAGCTTCACGTTCGGCTCTGGATTTGTCTGAGTGCCTTCTTATTTCAGCTGTTAGCAGGTCATTTGAATATAGGATTTTTCCAGAAGATGCTACAAGATGCATGCTGTCGACGTTAAAAGACAGATATTTTTTGTGGAAAGTTTCTCTCAGCTTCTGGACATCTGTTGCTATTGGACTTAGGTTTTTGGTGAACTTCCTCAGATCCAGTAATCTGGATGTAATAAATCTATCGAAGCTTACGTCAATCTCAGATAATCTGCGAAAATCTTCCTGTTTGCTTTCTTCAAAAAGGGTTGTTTTATACTCGTTTAAATATTGATTCACCAGGAACATAGAAACCACTATCGGGAGCGCAAAACTCAGAGAAAAAATTCCAAAAACCCTGTATTTTTGTTCCTTATCATCCTGCTTTAATAAAACGGTTGACCTGTATGTGTGCTTTAAAAGGAAGAAAGTTACAATAAGAAAGAAAATCAGTGATAAAACCACTAACTTAACCGGCATGCTTGGAATATCCTGAGCTCCGACCAGAAGCGTATATTCGTCAAATCGCTTTAACAGGACAACCTTGTTTTTGAGGATAAAACGATTAGTTGGATGCTGTTTATAATAGTCCAGCAGATTAAGGGCATCAAATCCTTTCAGTGTTTGCGGAAGCTTTGATGTTCCGTTTTCAATCATATAGCCAAATCTGTTTTTATCTTTGCTGGAAACGGTTTTGTTAAAGATTTGGCTATGATTTAGGTTTTGTCCATGAATGAAAACCAGGATTCCCGCAACCATGTTTCCTTTTAGTGATTTGTCTACATCAAAGTAGCAATAAGAGAATCGGTCTGGGTTCCCAATTTCAATAACTGCGCCATGTTGTTCTCTGGCGTTTTTTAGCACGTATTGTGGAAAGGGAATCAGCTGGCTGAGAGAAGCGATTTCTTCTTCAGTTACGGGAGCACAGTTCTCGATTTCTGAATTTAGCAGGCTAAAAAGCAACTCATAGGTTGAGTTTGCGCCACGAGTTTTTATTATCTGGGAATTTCCATCAAAAAGATAAATTTCAAGAGCATTACCTGAAAGTTGTCTGTTAAATTCTGAAATAACTTTGTTTAAAGAATCTGAGTTGGCTGGTAAGCCCTTTAGTTGCAGAAAAATATTTTTGAATTCTGGCTGGAAAAACCTCACAGCACTGCTTTGATAGGCTGCATCATCTAATTGTTCTTCCAGGTTTTGCCAGATTTTTTGGATTTCCTGATTGTGCATATCCCTGCATAGAAGAAACAGTCCCCCGAATAACAGGAATGAGGGAATGCCGAGCGTTAGCGAAACCATGAAAATCCATTTTAAGAATCTGGACTTATGTTTTTGCCCAGAAGCGCATGCTTCTGCCTTTTTTTGCTCAAATTTCATAAAGTTCTTCCGATTTAGACAATTTAAAAAAGCACATGTTTACTTTGTGGGAGTCAGACAGGAGTGTGAATATTCCTGTTTTTAAATTTTCTATGCCAGGTTCATCTGAGAACATTTCTTTCAAAGAGGAACTCAGGTTTTCATTAGTTATTAAACCAGCAATTTCTGGTGATACCAGATAAAGGGCGGTTAAATCTTTTATTGGAACTTCCTTGTCAACAATAGGGTGGTTCTTTTGAGGGGATTCTTCAGTCGAGCCAAAATCTATTATTTCTGGAGTCTTTCCTTTTTTCTTGGTGAGAATGATTGGTGACCCACAGTGGGCTATGGTTATCATTCGTGGCTCTGGAAAGAAAAGCCCCGCAACAATATCACCGCATATGTTTTTTCTGAGATGAATTCTAAAAAATTCTTCTGCTTCTTTTAAGCATTTTGCTGGAGATAGGTCTTCGGATTCAGAGAACAAATAGTCCAGAACTGATTTGAACATGGCCAATTGAATTTCATTGCTTATTTTACTGATCTTTTCTTTGAGTCTGAAATGATAAAAAAATACGCTTTTGTCTTTACCTTGTCCAAATGAGAAAAATTCTGTCTGCTCAATGTTACCGATTGAAAATCTGAAACCTTCAAGCAGGAATGACTTAATCTGCATTCTTGTTTCAGGAAGAATCAGGTGCTTAAATTCTTCGCTGGCACTAATTGAGTTTGTTTTTAAAACAATTTCTTCCAGGGCGGTTGCTATGTTCTGAATTTCAGCTCCACTGGTTGCATTTGCCAGTTCATGGATCTGATTTTTTTGCGTATTTTTTGATGAATTAGCAAGGTTTTTGATAGGTCTGATGATTGAACTGAAAAACGCATATGCAAGGGCGCAAACCAAAAACACCGTTAAAATTGCCCCGAAAAGGAAAATCGATGACATTTCTGCAAGGTCACTTTTTATCTTTTCCAGAGGGATTATGATGAAGAGATTGTAATTTTTTAAATTACTTCCTGGTATGGCTACAATAAGGGATTCAATCTCACTGACTCTTCCGATTTTTGAACAAAAAACCTGTGTTTGATTGACCAGATCGTGTAACTTCCACATTGGAAGCTCGTTTAAATAAGAATATCTTGGAAAATATGCTGTTTTGCTACCTGGCTGTTTTGGAAAGGCTGCAAGCTGAAATCCGGTTGATCTGACCAGATCTTCCTCAGCCATTTTCAGGTATTTCTTTTGCATTTTTAAAGTGTCGTGAACAACGATAAAACAACCATTAGCTTTGTGTGCTTCATTGAAGGTCAGGTCCATGTAGGTAAGAGTTTCGTCTCCGGCAAATACTATTGACTGAAGGGTGGATCGGTTTGCCATTAAACCTTCAACCGGGCGGGCTGTGATCGCCCCCATTCCAACAGGATCGAGCGAAGGGCTTTTTTTATCAGAGCCTGAAGAATTGTAAGATTCTAAAACCTGCTTTGAAATCATTGAAACAAACTTGTGATATTTACTCTCAATAGAATGTTTATTCTTTCCGGAAATCTGAGGGGCCTTAAATAGATATTTGCCTTCAGGGGATACATAGCTGGCAAATTCAATTTTCTCTTCCTTCTGGGCTTTTAAAATGGGAGAGAGAAGCTGTTTGAGTTTTTTTCTATCAGGAACCAGTTGAGAATTTAAATGTCTGTATTGTCGGAGGAGATCTCCAAATGAAGCAAAAAAGTTTTGATCAATTTTTTCGAGCATTTCTCCTGCTCTAATCTTATATTCCGCCAAAAGGGAATCCTGCTTTTCTCTTTGATAAAAGAAAATTCCGGAAAATAGTATTAAAGCGCCTAAAAGTGCTGTGAAGCTAAATATCAGGCCAAATTGGGTTTCAATCGAAAGTTTGAATCTAACTTTAAAAGCGACTTTCCAGATCAATAGCAGAAAAACTGCCGGCAAGATTACCAGCCCGAGATCATACAGGCTTTCTTTAACTCCAGAGCGTGGCATGAGCTTCTTTCTGCAGATCAGACGAATTCCTTCTTTGGTATCGCTAATGGAAAAAAGGTTTCCTTCAAGCTCAAACTGATTTTTCAGATCTGTTCTTGTCAGGAACTTAACTCCCTTTAAAGAAAGTTTCAAATTGCCTGTAGAGCTTGTGTGCATCGGTTGGGCAAGATCAATCCACGAGAAACCATAGTTTTTTCCGGCAAATCTCTGAACTTTTCTGATGGCAAGTTCTGCTAAATGATGAAAATTGATTTTTTCAGAATCAATGAAACAGAGCAGACTTCCAGTGGATTTGTCAGCGAAGGCAATCTTAAACCAGGCTCCAAATTTTTTTAAACCAACCCCGGAAAAATCACAAATAGTTTGCGGGGATTTAGCCAGCTGAAAAAGGGTCGTAGAATTTCCTGAAAAGGAATCTGCAATGCTCAATTCACGCTTATTTACTGATGATTCGCTGTTTTCTGAAAGTGTGGTCAAGGTTTTCATGTAGCTTTCAGATATGCGCTTTTTGCCCTTTACGGACTTATCCCAGGGAATGCGTTTATTATTTGAGTCAAACAGGAATAATTCAACATTTTCAGTGTTAAAGTTTGTGGAAATATCTGCAGTGTCTGTTGCCCATTTAAAGTTTTCCGCAATCTTTCTAAGCTGGTTTTGATAATAGGTTTGTGGAGTTGATAATCTTGAAAGATGGGCTGTTATTTCCGCCAGTTCATTGAATTCCTTTTCTTTCTGTCTTTGCAGCTGGTTTTTTTGAAATTCAGAAACGATAAGGTAAACCGATAAAAAGGGAAGAAAAACAAGCAGAACAATTTTTAAAAGGTCTGAAAAAAAAGCGGTAATTCGATTATATTCCATTTTTTTGGACAAACTGTATGTACCTCTCCACAAAATAGTCTAATTCACGAGGGGCATACATTCAACCAATTATTAACTTATAACGCACTTTTTTTGCAAAATAAAACCGCCTTTTTCAAGGCGGCTAATTTAATTAACGAATTTTGTTATTGTGCGGCTTTTACCTGCTGAAGAATTTGCTTTGCTTTCTGGAGCTGAGCAATTGCCTGATTGATTTCAGCCTGACTTGCATTTTGATTGTTGGCTATTTTTATATAGCCTTCATAAGCTTTCTGGTAATAGGCCATTGCATCTTGAACAGAAATCTTTTTGGCTGCAGAAGTGCTGGATGTTCCACTTGAAGCCGAAGCGCTGTTGCTTCCAGAAGTGGTATTGCCATAGGAAATTGTTGGTGATGATGCTGTTCCATTAGAAGAAGCAGGGGGCTGATTATACTTGGTGTTGTATTTTGTAAGCGCTGCTGAATATTCGTTTTGAACATCAATGAATTCGCCGAATCGCTTGGTAAGCTGAACTGCTCCGGTTTGAGCTATATTGCCAAGTCGTTCTGCGGCTTTTCCTGAATTTTGAACCTTTTCCATTGTTTTGCCAATGTTAAGGATTGCATCCAGACTTCCACCCATAATTTTTTCTATTTCGCTTTTTATGCCGATAAGCTCATTGATTGAGTTCTTTGCTTCATTAAAATAGGCAACAGCTTCAATTCCTATCTGAGCACATTTGAGAGGGTATTTGGCTTCAACTTTTCCAAGGTCATACTCATCTTTAAGTCTTCCCCATTTGAAAAGGTTGATCGGATTTTCTTTAACTGCTGAGAAAACTCTTCCCCATCCCTGAGCTCCGGCCAGGCTATTGAGTCTGTCGTTAGGAATTCTTTTTACAACATTCTTGGCAGCGGAAATCGTGTCAGTGCGGTTGGCCAGATCAGAGAAATATTTTAAACTGGAAGCACTGTTTTTATACATCTGGGTAAATTTGGGTGCCAGATTGTTATATTCTTTAAAAGTTACAGAAATTGCTTTGGCAATCTCAAGAAGTTTTGGCAAATTGCCACTGAAGCTTTTGTTGCTTATCGATTTATATGCTTGCACCAGTGAGTTTGCACTTGTCGCAAAAGCTTGAATCGATTTTCTCTCACGATAAAGAGATTTTACATTGTTACTTACTACTTTTGAGTTTTGTGAAATCTGGTTGCGTTCTTTAAACCAGAGTTGCATATCGTCGAAAATGCCTGCGTGGACAAGCTGTGTGCTAAATACAAATAGCACCAAAATTGCCAGGACACTTAGCTTTACACTAATTTTTCTAATCATTAGTCCCCTCCAAAACTGGGAATAATCGAAGTATTTTTCTTAATTGTAAGAATGAAACATTGAAACGTCAATGTACAGTGAAAAAAACTGGTAAAAGTTATGTGTTTTGCAAGGCTAAATTCACAAACTCACCTTAATAATGAAATTAATGGAGTAAACAATTTAAGAATAAAAAAAAGGGCCACCAGAAATTCTGGTAGCCCCTTTAAAAACAGCTAATTAGCCTTTATAAAAAACTATACCCTTATAGCTTTTGTAATCCAGTTCTCTGACTTTTTCAATTTTGCCAAGAACCTTCATGCCAATTTCGGGTTTATCAATTTTTAACTGCCCGGTAATTCTCGTTCCATCTGAAAGCTCAACAATACCAAGATCAAGAACAGAAACTTCAAAGTCACCTGCTGGATTGTGCAGATGAGTGAAAGTTAACAATTTGCCGTTTGATGGTAGTTCTACCGGCTCGAATTCGTCATTTCTGCACTTTTTGCAAATTGCTCTATTCGGGTAATGAATGGTTTTGCATTTCAAACACTTATATCCAATTATGCTTAGTTCCATTTTATTACTCCTTTATGAAAGTCAGGGCGACTACATTGTTGCCGAAACCACCGAAGTTACAGGAGAATCCGACCTTGGCGTTTTTAACCTGTCGTTTTCCTGCTTCTCCACGAAGTTGTTGAACCAGCTCATGGGCTTGTCCAACCCCTGTTGCGCCAACTGGATGGCCTTTAGCTTTCAATCCACCAGAAGTATTAATTGGAAGCTTACCGCCTAATTTGGTATAACCCTTTTCTAGAGCGATGTGTCCTTCGCCTTTTTTGAAGAAGCCAACCTCTTCACTTTCAGCAATTTCCAAAATAGTAAAAGCGTCATGAAGCTCTGCAACGCTAACATCTTTAGGTTTTACCTGAGCCATGTTGAAGCATTTCTTCGCTGCTTCCTTAACCGCTGTTAATTCTGTTGGATCTGGTCTTTCATGAACACAATGAGTGTCAGTTGCCTGACCTACGCCAGCAAGTCTAATCATTGGGCGTTTAACTTTTTTGGCAACTTCAGCAGTGGCAAGTATCAGACATGCTCCACCATCAGATACCGGACACATGTCAAAGAATCTCAAAGGATCGGCAACAAATGGATTGTTCGTTGCTGCTTCTGGTCCGTCAAGGATACCTTCCATGGTAATTGGAGCATGTAAATGTGCAAAAGGATTCAACATAGCATTTTCATGGTTTTTAATTGCTACCATTGCCAGATGCCTAGAAGTAACTCCATATTTTTCCATATATAATCGGGTAAACATTCCCGCCAGAGATGGAAGAGTTACTCCATAAATCTGTTCCGCTAAAGGATGTGCCAGGGAGGCAACAAAGTCAGTAGCTTCCAGGTTATTTGTTTCGCGCATTCGTTCTGCGGCTGAAACCATTACCACATCATGCATTCCACTGGCAATAGCCATATACCCCTGTTTGATCGCAGAAGCGCCGGAAGCAGGTCCATTTTCAATTGTTTCCGCACCCGCAGGACAAAGACTTAAATGATCTACCAGCGCACTTCCAAGAGCTGTCTGTCTATTGATTCTTCCGCCACCCATATTGGCAAAGTAAAGGTGATCAACTGAAGATAAGCCACAATCTTTCATTGCCTGTATGGCAGGGTAGGCTGCAATTTCGACTAAAGGAAATTCCAGACGGGAAAACTTTGTTATACCTATGCCAACGACATAAACATCTCTCATGCTTATTTCCCTCCTTTAATCTTTTTTCTTGCACCCATTAAAGCAGAAGCTGTTGAATCATAGGTTGCTCTTGTGGCAGCCAGGATATCTGCTGGTGGTTTGGGTGGATCAATTGGAGGCAAAATTTCTGCGCATGCTTTTTTGAGAAGTTTTGCAGGAACTGGTCTTCGACCTACTACAAGACTTTTGCGCGCTTTGTTGAATAGCTCTTTGGTGAGAGCATATGAAGGAGCGCCACCTAATTCATGAGCAATATTAAATCGTTTTTCTAACTTGTATTCGATCATCCATCTTCTGAATCCAATTGGGGACTCAGCAACAATTAGAACCTCTTTTTGACCAATTACGTCAAAGTGATATTCCATTTTGGCAGCGAAAGCGTGGGCCCCGATTCTCAGTCCTCTTTGCAAAGCTAAGGTGTGATATGAAACTCCGACCTCTGGATTTAAGAGCCTGCCGTTTACGATAGCTGCAAGGTGCCCATCAATTTGTGCCACCAGAACATATTCATCTTGTACTCTGTGTCTGTAATATCCCAGTAGTTCAGCATAAAGTCGCGCGGAAACTATGTCATAATAGTCTCTTTCTACTCCCATAAGTGGCGCGACATAAGGCAAAATCGTAGGAATATCTTCCCGTCCAATTTGTCTAATTACCATTTCTTCGCCGCTTGCGAGTGTAACAAATTTGGGTTCAAATGGTGGAATTGGGTTGTCCACTGGCCTCAAAAGTTTTTCGAGATCAATTGCCATGTGGGCACCTCCTCTCATTAGATAAATCCAAACCAGGTTTGGACTGCTGCATCTGTTTTCTTTAGCTACCTTTAAGCTTGCCTGCCCAAATAAAAATTGTCAATACGGCTTTGAAAGAAAAAAACAGGTGCAAAATTTTTTGCACTTATGGCCTTAATTTATATTTGTTATTATTTAGTTGAGAGTTAGAGAGCCGAAAAAAAATATGAATAAAAACTGGCTTGAAAAAAACACCGAAGGTGAATCCGGTGAACTGGTAGGTTGGGATCGAGCGAAAAGCTTTGTTAATGATTTACGAACAGAGCTATCTTCGTTCCATCATTTAATTACGGATCTACTTTGTTCCTTCGAGATTGGCGATGATGGTAAAGTTCTTCCTGAATGGCACTATCATGGCGATAGCTTTTTAGGCTATTCTGATGATGAAATTAATGAATCAGAATGGATTTTACGAATAATTCACCCGGCAGATTTTCTTCGCCTCAGAAAAACCTTTAAGATGATTATTGCAGGTTCTTCTGTTGTTTTTGAAGGAAAGTTTCAAGCAGCTTCTGGAGAATTTCATCTCCTTAGAGGCTATGGAAAGCCCCTTAAAGACCCGGTTAGTGGCATGGTCGCTGGTGGCGTCATTGGCTACACAGATATCACTGAAAGCCTTCAAAACCCCAATGGAAAAATAGCTGACAACATATTAAATACTGTCTTTGGGGCAAACATGGTGGTTTCTCCTACAGGCAAAATCATAGAAACTACCAGAGAAGCGGCATCGCTTTTTGGTGCCACTTCTGCAGAAACCATGAAAGATTTATCTCTGTTCTCCCTTATTGACCCGTCACTTGGGGAGCGTCTTAAAGTTTTGTTGGCCTGTAACATCTCGGAAAAGGCCGAAATAGCTATTGATTTGACTTCTGGTCGTCAGCGCTGGCTTTCAATTAGTATTTTGCCAATTGAAAAGGGAGATGAGGGCGAGAATAACAAGTTCTTAATTTTTAAGGATATTACTGAAGAACGTGAAAACCTGAAAATGATTCAGGAATCTGAAGCCAAATTCAGAGCGCTTGCCGAACATTCTCCCGGCGTAATTTTTATCCGGTTAAATGGTCAGACAATCTACGTAAATGAAAAATGTGAGCATGTTTTGGGCTATCCCAGAGAAATGGTTTATCGCTCGGATTTTAGAATCTCTAAACTTTTGGACCTGGATAATGCTGAAGGCAAAATTGCAGAATTAGAGAGAACTCTTATCGAAATTGGTCATGCACAGGCCGAACTGCCAATGATCAAGGGAAATGGGGAAAAAATTGATTGTCTCGTTTCTCTCCAGCATATGGATTTTAAAGGTCAAAGAGGAACTCTTGGTGTTATTACCGACATCAGCGAAGTAAAAAAAGCTCGCCAGGCGGTTTTAGAGCATAAAAAAAGATATTGGACCCTTTTCGATCTTTCTTCCGATGCCATATTTATTGAGACCCTTGATGGAGTAATTCTCGACTGCAATACTACGGCTGAAAATCTTTATGGATATACTAGAGAAGAACTTCTTGGAATGAATGCCAAAGACCTTGTGCCAGGCAGCTTTCATGCCTCGCTTGAGACAATTAATAAAGAAATTTCTTCAAAATCAGAGAATGAGGTTCGTTACCTTGTCGAATCGACAGGGGTTCGCAAAGATAAAACCATCTTTCAAACAGAAGTAGCAATAGTATCAGCCGAAATTTCTGGCGAACAATGTTTTGTGGTAAATTGTCGCGATATTACTCGCCGTAAAGAAAACGAAGAAGCGAGACAACGCTATGAAAGCCAGATTGATCAGCTTCAAAAACTAGAAAGTCTTGGTTTAATGGCTTCTGGCCTGGCAAACGATTTTAATAATTTGTTAACAGGCATAATGGGATATTCAGATCTATTACAAAGGGATCTTCCAGAAGGATCGCCTGCAAGAGAAAAATCTCGAAAGATTATAGAAGCATCCAGAAAAGCAGGGGAAATTATACAGCAAATGCTCGCTTTTGCGGGCAATAGTGCGGGTAAATATCAACCAATAATTCTAAGCGATTTGATGAATGACATGCACTTGCTTGTTAAAGCTTCTTTGAATAAAAAATGCTCAATTGAGTTTGATTGTGCTCCAGACATTTTACCTATTAATCTGGACCCAGTTCAGATTCGCCAGGCGGTTGTCGCACTGGTCTCAAATGCTTGTGATGCAAGCATAGAAGGAAATGGCAACATTGTCCTGAAAGTCAGCAATGGTAACAAGTCTTACAATGGAAATGAACCTGGTTACTTCGGGGTGCCCGTTGTAGCCGGCAAGCACGTGCGTTTAGAAATAAAAGATAATGGTTGTGGCATTCACCCTGAAGATTTAAAAAGAATTTTTGATCCATTTTACTCAACCAAGTTCTCTGGTCGTGGACTCGGTTTGACATCAATTCTTGGAGTTATTCGCAATCATTGCGGAGCAATTTATGTAGAAACCATACCAGGCGAGGGAAGCAGTTTTTCAATCCTTCTGCCTGTAGATCAGAAAGAAAACTTAAGCGGGCCTATTAGCCTGGTTAATTACCGAGAGGCAAAGTATTCAGCTGGAACCGCATTAGTTGTTGATGATGAAGAAAATGTCAGAGAAGTTTTAACAGCCCTCTTAGAGAAGCTTGGTTTTCGGGTATTAACCGCTGAAAACGGTAAAAAAGGACTAGAGGTATTTAAGCGCGAAGCCAAAAATATTCGTGTTGTCTTACTTGATATATCAATGCCGGAAATGAATGGGCTTGAAATGCTTAAACAACTTCGTTGGCTTAATCCGTATATTCCTGTTCTTATCTGCACTGGCTTAAACATAGAAGATAAAAAAGAATACGAAGATCTCGGCGTTGCTGGAATTGTGGAAAAACCATTTGAATTACAGGAACTTGAAAAGTCCATTTTAAAGGCTCAACTAAAATATAGCTCCGCAGGCTAGTCTGAAGGTCAGCTCCACGCGGTTGCAGAAAACTCCGGCCAGCATAATTGAACTAAAACAAAAAACTCCCGAAATTAATCGGGAGTTTTTTTATAATCGAAAGTTTCGTTAGCTAGCTTTTATGGCTCAAATTCAAAAGCAACGATTCTGCTTATGCATGATTCAAGCTCAATTGCTCTCCAAGGGAACAATCCAATCCAGGTTCTCTTATTATTGAGTTTTTCAATTTCTCCGCCGATGTTTTCAGCATGAACGATTCCTGCTGGGAACATCTTAAGATGCATTACCTGGTAGTATTCTTCCAATGGGAAGTATTCATCCCATTTCTGGCCATGAGTTTCCAGTAATTTGGCTTCAGCTTTGGCGAATTCTTTTGGATGCCAATCGCGAAGGATTGTATTCATTGGATGATCTGCAGAACCGCAGTCAACGCCGATCCATTTGAATTCCATTTCAAGTGCCCATTTGTGGAAATCAGCATTTGGGCCAGGATGTTTTACCATATATCTGACTTCGTCAGCTTTTGGCTGATCCCAGCTATATTTGTGGTAGCCAGTGTTGATGATAAGAATATCGCCTTTTTTGATATCGGCTTTTTTCATGAGCATTTCAGGAGAATAAAGTGAGTAATCACTTACTTCATCAGAAATGTCTACAACAACGCCATCGCCACACCATTCTTCAAGTGGAACTTCACCGATTGTTCTACCGTTTGCACAGAAATGGATTTCGCCATCAATGTGTGTTCCAACGTGGTTACTGGTTTTTATGATCTGGCCATTCGCACCCTGTCCCATATGAGCGCCGGCTAATCTTTTAAAATACTGCACCTGAAGGGGCATATAGCTTGGCCATGGTGGGGTGTGAATACTAAGTCTCTGTGTTAAGTCATACATTTTTACTTTTGTCATAGTTGTGACTCCTTTACGTATTTCTTCTATATTACTCGTCTTTGCAATAGGTTTCAACATAAGCTTCAAGAGCATCCTCAAAGCACTTCATTGGCGGATTTACCAATCCAGCGCCAACCTGACCTACGCCAGGTTCTTTATGAGCGATACCGGTGTTAATTTGAGGTGCGATATTTTTCTCGCACACCTTGAGAAGGTTAATTCCAATTGGAGAGCCTCTGAAATCAAGTGGTGGAATCTGGAATGATTGAGATTCACCATCAGTAATTTCATACATTTTCTGAGTGAAATTCATTGCATCAGCAACGCTTCCGCCAACAAATTTTACAATAGCTGGAGCGGCTGCCATTGAGAAACCGCCTAGTCCACAGGTTTCTGTGATAGCGCTGTCGCCGATGTCAGGGTTACAATCTTCTTCTGTGAATCCAGGAAATAGTAACCCTTTAACAATAAGTGCTGGTCCGGTAAACCATTTGTCTTTCAGTCCAGCAACTCTGATTCCGAATTCTGTGCCGTTTCTTGCCATTGTGGTTACAATGGTTGAACCTTCGATCCACTCGGCAGCCTGAAGCATTGCTTTACATGCTGGCATACTCAAATTCAAAAAGAAATGGTCATTTGAATGCATGAACGAAAGAACTCTTTCTTTATCAGCAGCAGGTGAATCAGATTTGGCAATGGCTGGAGCCAATTCTCTGATAAGCAAAGAAGTGGCGGCCTTGTTGCGGTTGTGAACTTCATCGCCCATTTGAAGAGCCTGAGCGATCATGTTTTTAAGATTGATTTCTGGTGTTTCTTTCAAAGCTTCTTTGAGAATTGGTGCCAGAGTTTTTTCAATCCATTTCAAGCGGGTGATAACTTCTTCTGAAAACGCGCCATAACGAAGAACTTTTCCAAGGCCTTCATTAAGTGTGCAGAAAGTTTTTCTACCGTTAGTTTTGTTCTCTACAATCCAGACTGGCATGCTGGCTGAGGCAACGCCGGCCATCGGGCCAACACCGTCATGTTCATGCCACGGAGCATATTCTATGTCTCCGCTTGCACCGAGTTTTTCGGCTTCCTGTTGGTTTGCAGCCAGTCCTTCATAAATGAGAGCGCCAATTACTGCACCCTTCATTGGGCCTGACATATTTTCCCATTTAAGCGGAGGTCCGGCGTGGAGGATCAAATTCTTTTTCATGCCAGGAACAACATCAATAGCTGTTCCAATGCCTTTTACTATTGGTTGTGCAGCTTGAATTGCTTCAATTGCTTTTGCATTGGCTTTTTGAATATCTATAGTCATTATTTTTCCTCCTTTGGGAGTTTGCTCTGCCATCGGTAGATTTTTTCAAGAAGCGCTTGAATCTTCTTGTTTCCACCTGCTGGAGGACGCCATTCTACGTGAACCACATCGATGTTCTGGTGTTTGAGGTCATCAGCAAAACTTGGGATTCCGAGATTAATAACACTTACTTTTTTACCGAAAAAATCGTTTAACTTTGCCATGTCTTAACCTCTCCCTTCTACGCATTTTTTTACAAAGTTGGCTAGTGATACGTTTGTTGGGAAAACCATAACGCCAGCTTTTTCAAGAATTTCTTTCTGGCTGCTGTAGCCTTGTGGGTCGTCTTGAGTTCCGCAGATACATGCTGCATAAACTGGTTTTCGCTTGGTTTTAACGTCTGCCTGAGATATGGCATACATCATTTGAGAAGCCATATCCATGTTTGCGCCATAGCCCAATACCACGTCAAAGAAGATCAGTCCAACATCTGGATCGGCAGCTTCCTGAACCAATCTTTCGATTCTGTAGTCTGGATCAATCATTGGATGAGCGCGGCCACGGGTAAACTGGTCATCACCAAGATCAACTATGGTGTTGCCAACGCTTTTGTATGCATCATCAAGCTTCTTGCAGCCTTTTACTGGAGTATTGGAATAGATCTCGCCTAATGCTGGCATTAATACTCTCTGGGCTTCATCGCAAAGTGTTCCACCAGAGAAAAGGCCGCGAACCATTTTTCCAGGCATTTTTGCGTGTTTTGCCATGTCAGCGCAGAGGCTTTCGGCAAATTCTGGCTCAATATTCTGGCCTTTGGCTCTTTCAACCGCTTTTATTGCCGCATCTTCAAGATTTTTCGCAGCTACAAAACCGTGTTTTTCAATTTCCTTTGGATCGGCACCAATAAAATAAATGATGATATTGCTGCTGATACCGGTAATTTCATTATAGAGTTTTTCAAGAACCGATTCTGCCGGTGGCTTGGAAAGAAGAACGATAACCTTGGTGTCAGGGTCTTCTGCAAGTGCTTTTGTAGCCATGATAGTCATCAATCCACCGATTTTTTCGGATAGATCACGACCGCCAACACCGATTGCCTGGCTGATTCCGCCGCCAAGTCGATGAATTGTGCTGCTAACTTCCTGCAAACCAGTTCCAGAAGCAGCTACAATGCCGATGTTTCCTTTGCGCACCACATTGGAAAATGCGAGAGGGGTGTTATTTATAATGGCGGTTCCACAGTCTGGACCCATTACTAACAGGCCTTTTTCAACGCCCTTCTGTTTGAGTTTCAATTCTTCTTCGATGGTGACATTGTCTGAGAAAAGCATTACATGCATGTTGTTGTCCAATGCTTTTTCCGCTTCTCTTGCTGCATATTCACCAGGAATCGATATTTGAACAACATTTGCTTCCGGAAGCTTTTCAAGGGCGCCTTCCATGTTTACTGGTGCCATTTCCGCAGTGGCCCCTGAAGCTTTCTTCTTGCTGGTGAGCAATCTTTCAGCTTCATCAAGTCCCATCTGGGCGTTAGCTACGTCGCTTCCACGAACACACAAAACCAGGTCGTTTGGAGTTAAATCCTTGAATTCTGGCAAAAACATATCCAGTCTTTTGAGACTATCCATGTTGTAGTCTGTTCCCATTCCCACGACAACGTTGTCGATTCCGTCCAGTTTCTTTACCTGAGTTCCAATTAACATCAGGGTAACAGAGTCAAAATATGTCTGTTTCTTGATCAGGTGGCGTATTACCATTCCTATTCCTGGCTCCTTTTCTGTATCTATTTGGCAATAAAAAAGCCATGTCTATTGCTATAAAGAAAATAATAGAACTTTCTCCCCAGCTTGTAAACTTTAGTTCCACCATTTTTAAAATGTTTCTTATAATTGGGTGTTAAATGTAAAATACGATTTAGAATTCTTTGATTCGGGGAAAGGTTGCTGCGTATAATTCAGCATCATCAATGTTTTGATTTCCAAAAGATACTTTGAGAAGGAAGTTTGTATGAAAAGCTTTTATCGTTTTTTGCTTATCTGTGTTTTCCTTATTCCAGCATCTCTAATGGCTGAAGAACCCATGAAACTACGGGTAGAAAGGCTATCCAGTTATAGTCCAAATAAAGGCTGGTATGTGGGGGAGGCGTTGGTTGAAAAGCAGGGAACTGAGGGAAAATTGCGATTTTTGATCGGAACAGAAACCGACGTAGTAGATCATTATAACGCTGATTTGACCGCCAATTCAAAGTTTCAGTCATTGGTTTACACCATGCAGAATGTGCCGCAAATTTATGTTTTACACGGTTTCAGCGGAAGCGGAGCGGACGATGTCAGAGGCATGAAAATTTCAAAAGCGGTTATGGAAAGAGTAGGGGAGGAAAACCAGATAAACATTGAGGTTGAAATTCCCCAGGTTGCCTATAGTCCTTTTGGTGAGAGAATTGGAACCTGCGATGTTTCCTATATGAATTATCGGGTTTTTCTTGACGAACTACCGGCTGGAACCTACAAGGTTAACTGTGTTAGAAAAACGGTCCATATAGAACGTGTGGCTGGAAGAATGAAATCCGAAGCAGACAAGATTACTAAAACTGATATTGAGCAGCTTAAAACCTTCCAACTCCAACTTAATTGAGAAAAATAATGAAACAACTATTTAGAAAACTTTTCCAGGTATCTTTTATTGCTCTATTAGCTTCTGTCTCTGTAACAGCGAGTGCGCAGTTAATCAAGGCAAAGAACGAGTGGGGGAAAATCTTTCGCGTTCACCACGCAACCGGAACCTTTGTTCTTCACGATTTAAATGCTGATACCTACAAGGCTTACAACTTGGATAGAGCCATTAAGCCATTTATCCCTGCTTCCACTTTTAAAATTGCCAATTCCCTGATAGCACTGGAATTGGGAGTGGTAAAAGATGAATTTGAAGAGTTCGAATGGGATGGAAAAACCAGAGAAATCAAATCCTGGAACAAAAACCATAACCTTAGAACCGCAATGAAATACTCTGTTGTGCCCATCTATCAGATAATAGCTAGAGAAATTGGCCCAGAGCGCATGAAAAAAGCATTGGAAAACCTGAACTACGGCAATACTGATATTAGCGGCGGAATCGACCTTTTCTGGCTAAATGGGGGATTGCGAATCTCAGCCTTTGAACAGATTAAATTTTTGCGCCGGCTTTATAAAAATTCGCTACCCGTCTCCGAAAGAGCCCAACGAATCGTAAAAAAAATCATGCTCACCGAAGCCAAAAACGGCTACATAATAAGGGCTAAAACCGGATATGCAGCTAGAATAGAAGAAGAGGTCGGCTGGTGGGTAGGCTGGGTAGAAACTGACGACAACTGCTTCTTTTTTGCCCTGAACATGAAAATGGACAGCCCAAAACAAATGAAAGACAGAATCACCATCGCCCGGGAAATACTGCAGTCAGAGGGGATTTTAACTGACTGATTTTATAAAAAATCTACCCTCTTATTCATAATCCAGATAGTCAGATTTATATGGATACTTTGCCATTGCTGTTTTATGCGGATTGAACCCAACATTTTTGTAAAAGTTTTCGTTCCCAAATGTCGAAGTCAGATGCAGGCAAAGATGGTCATTCCCTTCAATTAGCCTTGTTATCAACCCGTTCCCAATTCCTTTTTTTTGATATTTTGGTAAAACACCCAAATCGAATATCATTCCATAGCAAATCCCATCCGAAACCATTCTCCCAGCCCCAACTAATCTATCTCCCTCCCAGACAGTAACTACCTTAAAGCTATTCAAAAAGGCCGCCTTAATTTTATCTATTTCTCTTTTCTTGCCCAGCCCTCTGATCAACCCTATTTCTTCATAAAGATCTGTAAGCTGTTCCCAATCAATTTTGTCAACGCCAATATGGTATTTCAATTCTTCCATGTCATCCTCCATCAATCACTAACAGAATATCGCCAGGCAAGAATTCCTTAGGATCATCAAGATAACTATTTTCCATAAATTATACTAATTCCGTATAACCACCAAAATAAACAAATAATGATTCACAGTATCCAAAATTTGGAGTTTTTTTCTCATTAAGCAATTTGCTGGTTAGTTTTTTTGGTAAATATCATTACAATGTAGAATCAAGAAAAAAACAATTGTTAGAATTACTTAAGAAAAGAATAATCTAATGATGTCATTTCAATGCTCCTTTGCTTAAATATAGCTTAAGTCACTTTAAACAAACAATATTGGGCCGAAATATTTTTAGAGGAAAAGAACTATTAAAATGTACTTGTCAAATATAAAACTTTGGAACTTTAGAAAATTTGGTGAAGAGGGGGAAATAAATCCTGCAAAACCTCATTTAGATATAAATCTTACCAAAGGCCTAAATTTAATTATTGGCGAAAATGATTCTGGAAAAAGCGCAATTGTTGATGCCATAAAATTAGTATTGAAAACACACAGTTACGATTTCATAAGAGTTGATGAAAAAGATTTTCACAAGAAATCAAACCGTTTCCGTATAGAATTGACTTTTAATGGTTTAACGCCGGACGAAGCAAAAAATTTTACTGAATGGTTAAGTTGGCAAGGCTCTGGCGAAAAAGCAAAACCATTTTTAAAGCTCAATTTCGATGTACAGCGTAAAGCTAATAAAATATTACCATCCGATGTTAAAGCGGGTGTTGATGAAGATGGGTATTTACTTACAGCAGAAGCAAAAGAATATCTAAAAACAACTTATTTAAAGCCCTTACGTGATGCAGAAAAAGAATTAGTTGCTAAGCGAAATTCACGTTTATCGCAAATCCTTTTGGGTGATGAAGCTTTTAAGGGAAAAGAAGATGATAATGAATTGCTAGATATTTTTTCGGGACTTAAAACCAATTTAGAAAGTTTTTTTAACGAACTTGATGAAGATGGTCAGCCCAAAGTGGGTAAACAGATAAAAGACAAAATTGACGGCTACATAAAGAGCTTCTATGGCAATGATTGTATTTCTGAATTTGGGGCAACACCATCCGATACCAAAAGCATTCTTGAAAAATTAACCTTGTCGTTAAAAGGAGAGGCAAACCCTGGATTGGGAACATTGAATCGCTTGTTTATGGCTGCTGAATTGCTTCATTTAAACAAATCAAATTGGAGTGGTTTGCGTTTGGGTTTAGTGGAAGAATTGGAAGCACATTTGCATCCACAGGCACAAATGCAAGTAATTGAAGCATTTCAAAAGCAAGAGGCTATACAATTAATTCTTACAACTCATAGTCCAAATTTAGCTTCCAAGCTCAAATTAGAAAACCTAATTATTTGCAACAATGGAAGTGCTTTTCCAATGGGCGACACTTATACCAAGTTGGAAAAAGACGATTACAAGTTTTTAGAAAAGTTTTTGGACACCACAAAAGCCAATTTATTTTTTGCCAAAGGCGTTATTTTAGTTGAGGGCTGGGCAGAAGAAATTCTTTTGCCAAGTATTGCAAAAGCAATAGGCATAAACTTAACCGAGAAAGGCGTTTCCATTGTAAATATTGGACATACAGGTTTTGATCATTACGCAAATATTTATTTGCGACAGGCAGAGCCCAATATGAAAATTCCTGTGGCTGTAATTACAGATTCTGACGTTAGAGAATATGAAAAACAGATAAAACTAGATGTTGAAGGGAAACCAATAAAAAAAGCCAATGGAAAAAATGAGTATGATTTCATAAAAAAAGATGTTCAACAAGAAGCAAAAGAGGCAATAGCCAAAATCGAAGCTAAGTCAAAAAGTAATGTAAAATATTTCCCAGCACTTTGTTGGACGTTAGAATATTCACTTTTTAAATCACCAAGTTTAACAACACTGTTTAAAAATGCAGCAAAAACAATTCACACTGGAACTGATTGGGAAACTAATTTTGAAAAATCACTTGCCGAAAAATTAATTAATAAAGGATTGAAAAAAACGGAAATTGCTTATCACGTTGCAAACTCTATTGATGAAGATTTAAGGAAAGGTGTTTGCTCAATTTCAATTTCAGAAGATTGTGCTGATCCTGTTAATTACCTTGTAAAAGCAATTAAATATGCCACAGATAATTGACATACAAGATGAAGAAATCAAATATGCTGCAGAGTTGCTTTTACCAGCGGGCAAAGGTTTTGACGAGGAGCGGAAAGCGTTTATTGGCAACTTCAACACTATAGATTTACAAGCCGTTCCCGGAAGTGGAAAAACAACAGCTTTGTTGGCAAAATTGGTTGTTTTGGAGCGGAACCTTCCTTTTGTTGGCGGTTCGGGCATTTTGGTATTGTCGCATACTAACGCAGCCATTAACGAGATAAAAGAAAAAATACAAAAGCATTGCCCAAAACTTTTTTCTTATCCCAATTTCATTGGTACCATTCAAAGCTTTGTTAATGAATTTTTGGCTAAGCCTCTATATGCTTTAGATTTTAAGATGAAACTTAATTGGATCGATACAGATAGATATCAAGAAGAGTTAATTAGGCTTTTTAGAAAAATAGCTTGGGATAGGGAATATGATCAACCAGCAAAATGGTTTTATCAAAGAAACATAAGAAGAGCTACTGCCGCTGCTGCAAATGGCGATAATTGTTTGAGAAATAAAATCTGCAATAAGCTTATTGAAGACGAAGTTCGCTTTCTTTATTTTGATTTTATAACTAATGAAATTAAGAATAACAGTGGCGATGTTCTCTTGAAAGATGTCAATAACAAAAAATATAAGGGGTTAAAATCAATAATCCTTGAAACTCTTAAAAATGGCATTATTTCTTTTGATTATGCCTATCACTTTGGTGAATGCTACCTTCACAAAATTCCAAATATAAAAAAAATATTACAGAAACGCTTTAAATATGTTTTTGTTGATGAAATGCAGGATATGGACACGCATCAATACAATTTGTTAGAAAAGATTTTTTATGATGCGGGAAATAGTATTTCAGTAATTCAAAGAATTGGTGACCAAAATCAAGCAATTTATAATTCTGTAAAAGCGGCTGATGTTTGGCTAGCTAGAGGAGAAGTCTTAAGGCTAAACGGAAGTCAGCGATTGAGTAAACCAATTGCCAATGTAGTGGAAAAATTTGCCCTATACAGTGATGCAACCTTTAATATTGTTGGACGAAATGAGTGTGAAATTAAACCTCATATTTTAGTTTTTGAGAATGGAACAATTGGAAATATCATTCCTTGTTTTGCTCAAATTGTAAGAGAAAAAAAATTAGGCAATTCTGAAAGACCGATCAAAGTTATTTGTTGGAACACGGATTGGAAAAACGATGAAGCAAGTAGAAATGATCCAACAAAACTGCGTTTAGAGGATTATTATAAAGGTTTCAAAAAAGAAATGGGAAAACCAAAACAGGATTACGAAAACTTGAAAAGCTATTTGCTATACTATGAGAAAAAGCAAACCTTAGGGCCTTTACGAAAAAATATTTTGAACGCTTTCCTAAAAATTTTGTGTTTGGAAAACATCAATACAACAGCCGGTAGGCCTTACACAAAGAAAAAACTAATTGGCTTTATTTTAGACACGGCCATTCAAAAATATGACGAATTGAATTTGAACCTTTACAATTGGTCAATTGGAATAATTCAAGATAAGACAGATGAAGTTTGGAACAGCATAAAAGGATACATCCCTAATTTGCTTGCAATGTTTGGCAAAACCATTGCCGCAAGTTCAGATTTCATCAATACTGGCAAGGCTGAAATTCCTGTCGAAAATGCGGGTTTTGTTACATCTACAAACCTTTTCAAGGAGGATGATGTTGAAATTGAAATTACAAGTATTCATGCGGTAAAAGGGCAAACGCACTGCGCAACTTTGTATTTAGAATCATATTTTCATAAAGACGGTCGCGGAGCAAATGTGAAATCTTACGAATCACAGCGATTAAAAGACCAATTTTTAGGAATACAAATTCAATCATCAAAAGTTGGTGAAAGAGTTAAGCAATCTACTAAAATGGCGTATGTTGGTTTTTCGCGACCAACCAATCTCCTTTGCGTTGCTGTGCATAAAGATAGATTTGATACTCTTTTAAGTGGGATAAATAGAAATGATTGGGAAATTATTGAAGTAACATAAAAATGAGGCCATATTTTGGGTGAAATTAAAAATGGTAAAAATTAAATTAAAGTAGCGTAATTCTAACAAATGCCTCGACGCTGAATATAGCCGATGTTAAAGGGGCTTGCTAAGCAAGCCCGCTCCATCTTGGCCATTTTCGGTCACGACATACGTTAGAACTTAAAATTTGAAAATTATTCATACCTAATTGCTGATCCATAGCTATTAGGTTTACTTTACTTGGGAGATAAAAATGTTACATGATATTCCTAGCTATGAGGACTTTATTAAATCAGGAAAAGGGCAATTTGATTTTGCTTGGGATGTTGCAATAAGCTATTTAAAGCTTGTCGATGAAGCGAATACTTCTGGTTGGCTTGATGGGGATGATCCAGAAGACAGTGAGAAAGAAGAAGAATTTTGGGAAGCAGCAAAGCAGAGACTGCAAAATGCCTTAGCCATTTTGCAACAAGGGGTTGAGTTTATTCTTAAAGGTTATATTGCTAAAATAAGCCCTTATATACTAATAGCTGGAGCTCCAGCTGAATGGCCTAAGCAAAAAGGAAAGAAGGCTATTTCTTTTTCAGATCTTAAAACTATTGATTCTCAGGATTTAATAAAAACTTATAATCTTTTTTCTCCAACTTCACTTCCAGTTGATTTTGTCACCAAATTTAACCATTTGAGAATGCTTAGAAATCGTTCTGTTCATTCAATTGATAAAGAATTGAAGGTGTCGGCAATAGAAGTTATAACTAACGTCTTGGAAATGCATAAATTTTTACTTCCTAATGAAAACTGGGTAGTTACTAGAACTAATTTTCTAGAAGATTCCCCAACTTCTTTGCTTTTTTATTCCTATGAAGCAGTTCCGGCACAAGTCTCATGGGAGTTTTTTATTGTTTTTTCTTTATTAACTTCTTCGGAAGTAAAGAAATTTTTTAAAATAGAAAAAAAACAACGGAATTATATCTGTCCTGAATGTAAATTGAATAGTGGGGATTATGCATCAATAGAGCCCAAATATGCCGTTTTGATTCCAAACACGCCAAAATCCAATCAAATTTATTGTTTTGTTTGTCAAAAAAAACACAAGGTTATTAGAGAAAGGTGTTGTGAAATTGGATGCAAAGGAAATGTAATTGATGAATATGGGTATTGCTGTTCCTGCGGTGTTTCCCAATGAATATTTTCAATGACTCGTCGCAGGCAATCCAGGAGATGTAAAACCTGTTGGTGAGGGAGTGTCTGAATTGAAAATTGATTACAGCCCAGGCTATCGAGTTTATTTTAAAAAAACAAGGACAGGAATTAATCATTCTATTGGCTGTTGGAGATAAAAGCTCTCAGGCAAAGGATATAAAATTGCCTTTGGGTCTTGCACGAAATCTTTAGGAGATTAGTATGAAAAAAACTACTACAACCAGATACGATGTTGCCGAACATCTTCGAAATCCAGAAGAAATGGCAGCATATCTTGAGGCATGCCTGGAAGAAGCTGATGGTGACGCTGCATTTATTGCAAAGGCATTGGGTGATATCGCACGGGCAAAAGGAATGACACAAGTTGCCCGCGATGCTGGACTTTCTCGAGAAAGTTTATATAAAGCGCTTTCAGGGGATAGAAAACCTGGATTTGATACCATCTTGAAAATAATTAAGGCTCTAGGCCTTAAACTTCATGCTGAAGCTTGTTTAACTCAGACACCTTTGAAAAAGTAGAACTTGGGATTGAAGTAAAAGAAATTGGAAATTGGAGTAATGTTTGGTAGTAATGTTATCATTCAAGAATGCTCTATCTAATTGAAAGGATCCGTATGAAAAAAATCCTGGCAGCTTTAATTGGCTTATTTCTTTTTTCTATAATGATTTACCAAATGTTTGTAACAAGACCAATTATAGTTGGGAAGGCTCCTAACATAACCAAGCGAGCTTTTATACTTATGCACGGATATGGAGCTGCTGAGGATGATTTGAAAAGAATTGCCGAGTTTATCCTCAATTTGGACCCGAGATGGACATTTGTTCTCGTTCCGGGGCCGTATAGAGTTGGTGTTTCCGGACGCAGCTATTACAGTGTTAGAAGCGGCAAAACAAAAGAGGATTTCCTGAAGAAGTATGCCGAAGAAAGAGCTAAAACTCGCGCGATTGTTGACGATTGCGTAAAAGACCTCATCAAAAAAGGGGTAACAACGGAAAAGCTGGTCATCGGTGGATTCTCTGAAGGGGGAATAGTAGCTACGGACTATGTTTTAAATGCCCCTGAAAGGCATATACCTTCCGGTTTTGTTTTTCTTTCTGGAAAGGTTGAATACCTGGAATTGGAAAAATTAAAAAATCGCGACAAACCGATCAATGCGTTTGTTAGTCATGGGGAAAACGACGAAATGGTAAGCATTCATGAGTCAAAAACTTTAATAAAAGCGCTCTCAAGCAATAAGAAGAACAAAATTACTAAAGTTTTCTTTAATGGCCCTCACCAGATTTCAAAAAAAACAGCTGAAGAGTTAGGCAAGTATCTTCTTGCTATTCCATGATTTTAGCTTGTAGATGCCTGTGAGGCAACGATAGTTACCAGACACCAATATTTTACAAACAGTAATGGGTTTGCTCCAGGCTTTACTATTTCTGACTTATTGAGTTAACAAAATCATTAAGCTGTTTTTTTGATCTTATGTGAACGAAGGTCTGTTCGTTTGCTTTCTTTTCTTTCAGGGATAATATTTTGGGTCTGACCTTGCCTTTGAAATTCCAGATTATTTTTATGGTTTGGGGGATTATTTTATATTCGGGGCATTCTGGGGGCAGCTCAGGCCTTTGGGAGAAAAGATGGCGGAGGGTTCTTTTGGTGTATCTCAAATAAGAAGTTCGTCGACTAAAATCTAGAAATATAACCGTTTCAGCTTTTTCCTGAATAAATAAAGAGACTCCTTCGACAATCCAGCTGGGAGAGCTTGTTATGTTCTCTTCCAATTCTGCGCGCAGAGGTTGCTCTGTTTTTTGCCAGTTTGGTTTCCAGACTATTTTATCCAGACCAAAGACTTCTGTCTCAAGGATTTCTCCCAGCTTTTTTGCTAAAGTTGATTTTCCGGAGCCTGCATTTCCGGTAACAAAGATTCGATATGGTTTGTTAATTTTCAGACTTTTTCCAGAGGCGTTGTGGTAGTCATTATCCATAAAGCCCTATCCAGGCAGCTAAGCCACCGCAGAGGATCGTCCAAAAGGCGGTAAATGATACTTCCATCCAGAATTTTTTGGGATTAGCTTTGCGCAGACAAGTTCTGGCATATTGGCCATGCCCAGATAGCGTTTTTCCCCGATAAATATCCCGGATGGTTATGTAGGCAAAAATCGCGCAGCCAGTTGTTAAGACGGTGAGGATTTTCTTTTTTAATTCGAGTTCCATATTTTTCTTTTATCACATTCAGGATGATTTAAGATACAACTTCAGCTCGCCACAGGCAAACAGGTTTGAAATTAATTTTTGTAATTCTTTTATTGAAAGGTTTTATATTGAATACGTGGAAAAAAAATCTGGATTGTCGTATTTTAAAACATCTACGAAACAAACCCACTGAGAGAATTTGTGTTATTTAATTCAATTGATTTTGCCCTTTTCCTGCCAGTTGTGTTTGGCATCTACTGGCTTTTGGCGAAGGGGTCTTTAAAGAAGCAAAACCTATTTATAACAGCGGCAAGCTACTTTTTTTATGGCTGCTGGGATTGGCGCTTTTTGTTTTTAATTTTTATCAGCACTGCTGTGGATTTTCTGGTCGGAGTTAAGCTCGAAAAGACATCTGATAGCGTTTGCAGAAAGAGATACCTGTTGTTCAGTCTGACAACTAATCTGGGAATTCTAGGTTTTTTTAAGTATTTTAACTTTTTTGCAGACAACTTTAACGCAGTGTTTTCCTTTTTGGGAGCAAGTTTCAGTGTTGATTCCCTACAGATAATTCTGCCGGTTGGAATTAGCTTTTATACTTTCCAGACCTTGAGCTACACAATTGATGTTTATCGTAAAAAAATTACTCCCACCCACAGTTTTATTGAATTTGCGGCTTTTGTCAGCTTTTTTCCACAACTTGTGGCTGGGCCGATTGAAAGAGCTAAAAATCTATTACCCCAATTCTCGCAAAAAAGGGTGTTCTCCTACGATGGCTCTGTAAACGGTTTGCGGCAGATACTTTGGGGTTTATTCAAAAAGGTCGTTGTTGCAGATCGTTGTGCTGCTTTTGTAAACAGAGTATTTGAAAATCCATCCGATTATTCTGGCTCTGTTTTGCTGCTGGGGGCCGCATTTTTTGCTTTCCAGATTTATTGTGATTTTTCAGGTTATTCAGATATAGCCATCGGAACAGCTCGCTTATTTGGGTTTAATCTAAAGCGCAATTTTGCCTTTCCATACTTCTCACGTGATATTGCAGAGTTCTGGAGGAGGTGGCACATTTCTTTATCCAGCTGGTTCCGGGATTATGTGTATATTCCGCTTGGCGGTAGCAAGGGCAATAATCTGCAGAAATTGCGGAATGTTCTGCTTGTTTTTACATTGAGTGGCTTCTGGCACGGAGCAAACTGGACTTTCATTGTCTGGGGAATCTACAATGCGCTTTTGTTTCTGCCTCTGATTCTGGCGGGTAAAAACCGCGAAAACATTGACATTGCAGCTAAAGGCAGGCTTTTTCCCGGTCTGATAGAGCTGGGAAAAATAGCAATAACCTTTTTGCTCACTTCACTTGGTTGGGTCTTTTTCCGCTCTGATTCTTTGTCTCAGGCAATGGTTGTCTTCTCAAAGGTTTTTTCCAATTCTCTTTTTGAAATTCCGCGCATTGGAGCAGCAGAGGCTTCAACACTAAAATTTATTTTGTTCCTGATCATCGTGGAATGGATCGGTAGGGAAGGGGACTACGCACTTTCAGGCCTGGGGCGCGTTCCTGTAGTTCTTCGCTGGGCATTTTATTACTTGATTATTTTCTTTCTCTTTGCCTATAACGGTGAAGAGCAGGTCTTTATCTATTTTCAATTCTAGGGGAAACATGAAAAAGTTTATTTTGCGTCTGCTGTTATTTTCACTGCTCGCCTATGTGGGCGGTGAAATTGTGGTGCGCAATTACCAGCTGGTTCCCGATGTTCCAAGAAGGTTTGTTGGTGAACGTGGGATTCAGCGATATATTAATGGTCAGAGCGGATACTTCAAGAATTTTTCTAATAGATGGCAGGTTAACGATCTGGGATGGCTTGGAGTTGCTGACACCAGCAGGAAACAAACCATTTCTATCATTGGCGATTCATTCATTGAAAATATGGCAAATCCAATCACCTCAAATCAGGGGTTCTTGTTACAGGAAGCTTTTAAAGACATAGGCTTCGTGGAGGCCGGGCGCTCGGGAGTGACCTTTATAGAAGCTCTCGAGATTTCCAGATTACTGGATAAACAGGCTTCCCCGTCGCGGCATTTGATCTATGTTTCCGATAATGATTTTTTTGAAAGCCTGGTTTCGATTAAACCCTATAAAGATCGTATGCAGCTTGATTTAAGCAATGGTCAGATTATTCAGGGTACCCTCAAAGCACCGGGGCTTAAAAAAATCCTGTATAACCTCAAGTTTCTGTATTATCTCTATCTTCGTTTTCCAATTTTCGTCAGTGCTCAGAATAAAGGAGTTTTGCCGGGCGCAAATGACGTTGAAAATACCGAAATTTCGCAAAAGCTTAAAAGCCTGTTAGAGTTTTCCCTCAAAAACTATGACTTCTCAAAGATTGTGCTGGTTTTTCATCCCGGCACCAGCAAAGCAATTATTGACATGGCAAAAGGGTACAGAATTAAATTTATTCAGCTCAAAGAGAAAGATGGCAAAAGCTGGAAGCAGGGTGAACGGGAAATCCACTGGTCCGTTTATGGCCATCAGTGCGCAGCAGAACAGGTTGAGCAATGGATAAAAAAACATATGAGCGCTGGCGAATAAGTTTTAAAGCACTATTTTAGTCTTTGATTGCCTCATAATAGATGTTTTTATGGGCCTCTTCAGCAAATAATTCCTTATTTAGAATCCGGAAACCGGCGTCGGTAATTTCTGCTTCGATTTCATCTGGAAGCCCAAAATACCTTGTAGCAATGCCGTTTACGATAGCAATTTTGCTGGATTCATCATATCCATTTACCAAACCAGGTAAAACCGGCCCGCACATCGTATCTATCAGAAGGTAACCACCAGGTTTTAAAACTCTTTTTGCTTCAGCAAGAAAGGTCTTTCTGTCTTCACCAATTATGCAGTGATAGCAGTGGCCATCGACAACCAGATCAAAGGTTTCGTCGGCAAAAGGAGACAGGTCGAGAACACTTCCTACATGAAAATCTGCATCAATGTTAGCTGTAGCTGCTTTTTTACGCGCCCAATCTATTGCTGTAGGAGAAATGTCTATTCCGCTAACTTCAAAACCAAACTTCTTGGCATACCACAAAGGCGTGTTGCCTGCTCCACATCCCATTTCAAGGAGTTTTCCATGCCTTGGCGCGTTACCATTTGCAAAAATATGTGACAAAAAGGCTTCTCTTTCTCTATAAGCCTCTTCGGTTTGATCCCAGCCAATTGTATCGTCCTGTAATCTCTTCTGGTAAACCTGGTCGTGTCCTTCATAAAACGTTTTCATAATATTTCCTTGTATCAGGTATTGTTAGGGGTTGAATTTCAAAACTTTAAAAGTAATTCAACAAACTCTTGAAAATTGGTAGTTTCGTTTGCAGAAGTGTAGTGTATCAGTCTCACTCCAACAATTTTCTTCTCAGGAATGATCACAAGATATTGGCCAAGATGACCTTCGGCGACATAAGCCTTTGTTGGCCCAGGTTCTAATTGTCCATCAGGAAGGTTTTTTAATTTTGCTTCATTAAAAAACTTTTGAACTTCAGCTAAATCGGGAAATAATTCGGAAAATTTTTCATGCAGATTTTTCCTGGAAAATTTTTGGTTTCTGATCTTTTCCAGTTGTTTGATAACATTGATCGGAAGCTCTGCTGCTTTGTATTTCTCAATAAGCTCATCACCAAAAAAGATTTTTATTTTTTTCGGGTCAGATTTTAACCACCAAAGGTATCCGCAACCTTTTTCTAAATTCTGAGAAGGCGTAAGCATTTGATTTAACCAGTTTTGACTTATTATTTGTTCGCCATTCCAGATGCCATTTTGCAAGATTAGCTGACCAATCTTGGCAAATGCCTTTGGACGCATATATAAACCACTCATTCCATAAGGATTTCCGGCTTTGTCTAAGGTCCAATTCCATTCTGATTCTTTAATTCCAAGTTTCGTAAAAAGTCTGGAATTCAAAAACTTATCCATTCTCATTCCAGTAGCTTTTAAAATGATTCCGGGCAGAATGTTTGTAGCATTATTGTTATAAAAAAAACTGTGCTCAGGTTTATTACTAAGTTTTGAGTTCAGAGCAAATTTTACAAAGTCGGAATTCACATATAATTTTTTGGTGGTCCGATCTGCTTCCAGGCCAGAAGTATGGTTCAACAGATGTTTAACTTGAATTTTTTTCTTATCACCCTCTGCCCACTCAGGAAAATAAGTAAAAACAGGTTCATTTACATTTTTAATATAACCCGCATCAATTGCTAAGCCTATAGCGATTGCAACAACTGATTTAGAGCATGACATGGTCAATATGGGATCTTTAAAGCGATTAGATGTGTAACTGAAAATTTCTTTCCCATTTTGTTGGATAAAAACTTCGTCGGAGTTGCTTGATTTGGATAAATCTTTGAGCTTGTTTATTTTTTCCTCAAAAGGAGTCGCAGCAAAGAGATTAAAATAACCAATAATTGAAATTAGACAGAGTGCAACTCTTATAGCAGGTCTGAATCTTTTTATCATTTTTAACCCTCTGTAGGTTTTACTATGGTTTGATCTTACTAAGAAATCGAAAGAGCCGCAAACCTGATAGAATTGTTAATTTTGTATTTCTACTCGCTTTGGGATTGTGAAAATTTGTTCATTGTAATGGCAGATTTGCGTAAAATTTCGTATAATCAGAAATATTAATAGAGTACCGCATATCTCAGGGGGTAGAAGGTGAAAAACCGACTTTTCAGACAAATACTGCATTTTGTTTTAATAATTTCCTTTATGGGAGCCTGTCCAGGCATTTCTGACGGGCTAAAACTATGGGCTCAAAGTGAAACCGAGGCAGCCAGTTCTGTAAATTCTGGCGCAGCTGTTTCGGTTGAATCACTTACAGCTACTCCAAGTGCAGCTATTAGCGGGAATGGCGATAACCCCTTTGCGGTCAATTCTACCGGTAACGAAGAAGCGGTAATTGACGTAGCAAGCGCTTCCATGGAAGTAAAACCTGCAGAGGCAAAAGTTACCAAAAAAATGAGTCGGGCAGAGCAACTCGCCTGGACTATTGGTAAAGCTTTGCTTCCGACTCTTGCTGTAATGGCATTTGGTGCCGCCATTGCATGTCCACTTGTGTGGGTAGTTGTCGGATCAGTAATTATCGGTGCTGCTACAGCTGGTATAACGACTTTCGCCTATGAAAGCAGAATGAATCAGTTTAGAGATGAAGGCAAAAAGAAATCCCAGGATAAAATTTTGCGGGACGTGTCCATTGCCGCAGCAGTAGAAGGCGCAATGGCTCCATTCTCATTATTATCGGCTGGCTTTGTTAAGGCTATTGGACCTGTAACGATAAAGTCTATTGTTACAGCAGCAGCAAAGACCGGTGCAACCCAGTTTATTGGCGGAACCATTTCCAACGTAGTTAAGGGCTCTGTTACCAACCTGTGGTATGACCATTACTATAATTACGATGACGAAGAAGAGAAGCTAAAGGCCGAGTTAGACGTTATTAATAACAAGGCTAATCCAACTGAAGATGAAAAGTTTCGCGCAGTTGAAATAATGCAACGCATGGACGTTCTCCAAAAAGAAAAGTATACGATGCAGAATTTTGTTAACGATGAGAAAAAGACAGCGGTTACTGCTGCTATTAGCGGTGTTCTGGGTGGAGCAGCTACTCAAATTGCTGGAAATCAGAACTGGGCCAAGATTGCTTCAGATAAGCTTTTCAAATCTCCAAAAAATGCAGGTTTGGTAGCTAAAGCAGTTGTTAGTAACCCATTTGCTTTTATGTCTGGAGCAGCTAATGCGGGTCTCCAGAAAAGAGAAATGGATGCTGAGATAGCAAGATGTAAGAAGCTTCAGGAAAGCTATCCAGAAGGTTCACCAGCTAATTCCTATTATGGTGATAAGATCAAAGGCCTTCAGGATGCAAAAGCCAAGATCAGTGCAATGCAATCCGGTACAGATGCAATGATAAACAATATGGCAGTTCAATCAGCCGGTTTAACCGTTGCTGTGGCTCGCGCCCGACTTTGGGACCTTCCACATGCTCGCAGGGCAGAAATAGATAAAAAGATTAAAGAAAATAGCCCTGAATGGCAGCAAGCTGAAAAAATTAAGGCCAGCGCAGATGCCCTGAGAGCTACTCCGCCAAAACGAGAAAATTACAGCTCAAGAGCTGATTATTACAAAGCTGTAGCTGCCCACAAACAACAAATTTCAAAATTGGATACTGAATATAAAGCTGCAAAAGTTGTAGCTGTTGATTCTGACAGCTCTCTTGCAGGGAAAGCTTTAAAAGCGCAGGTTACCGAAGAAGTGGATGCCAATATCGATCTCCAGAGAAAAATTGATCTGGCTAAATCCATGGGTGACGAAGCTTATCTTAAGTTCAAAATGGATGAGATTAAGAAAAAAGCCCTGGCTAATGATCAGGAAATAGATGACGACGATATCAGAAGACAAGCGGTGGATGAGTTTAAGGCTGAATACGATAAGGCGGCAAAAAAGAGCGCTGAGAGTCTGGCCAAAATGGAAGAAAAGCTTACTTTGCGCAAGGATCTAAAAGATGTTAAAGGCAAGATCGTTACCGATGAAGAAGGCAAAAAATTCGTAGTATTGGAAGATGCAAACGGCGTTGAAAAATATCGCAGAGCAGTAACTGAACCAAAAGTTACCTGGTATAACAAGTTTTTCCAGAAAGATCCCGCTCAGAGGGAACTAAAAGACATTGAAGCTGCTTTTAGAATCGCCAATGCCGGTGGCGCAATGGTTAAGCCTTCTGATTATCGAAAATCATACGTTGATATGAAGGTTAATGAGCTTAAGGCGCAGGGCTTAACCCATGAACAGGTAAATTTACAAATGGCGGGAATTGTTGATGAAGCTAACTCTGCCATGATGGGCACCTTTGGTGGGAACTGGGCGTCTGTTGCACAAGCAGAAATGCTTTCAGCTGGTTTGACCAAGGCTAAATACAATAACGGTGAACCACCTGATCTTCAGGCTATTTACAATGCTTTCCAGACAACCGCCCAGGCAAAAATCATTGCTGAATTCCAGAAAGAGCTTTCTAACCAGGCGAAAGCTTATACCTTAACTCCTCTTAAAAACACATTAACTGGCGGAAAAAGTGACACTGCAGGAAATAAATTTATAAATACCGCCCTTGATACTGCATTTAAAGATGGAATTGCTAAAACCACTGATGCTCAGGTAAAGTCGCTTTATCAGAAGGTTGAAGGGAATGCCACCTCTGTAGTTAAAGAAATAGCAACTGAAGCCACATACAATTATGGCGCAAATGCTTCTGGAACTGCCGATCAGTAGTAATCTGTTAAAACTAGTATAAAGAAAGCCCGTTTTTCATTTTTTGAAGAGCGGGCTTTGCTAGTTTTCAATAGCAAAGTTTGATTCATCTTCTTTTGAAAAATCTCGCCCAAACTGGGCCATTTGAGATTCAAAATCTCCAACTTTTGAAGGATTTTTCTGCATCATTTCTAACATTGATTTGAAAAGTTCCTGAAACTTTGGCGGGCAATCCTTTGTGTCTATGTCTTTGCTGTTTTCATAGGCAAAGTCATAAAATGATTTATTGAAGGTTCCCTTGGAAAATTGCTCCTTAATACCAATATAGGCAAGCTTGATCATCCATGTGTCTACGAGATATCTGGAAGACGCCAGGTCGATTTCATGGAGGACTTTTTTCATTGCAAGAATATTTATCTCTTTTTCAATCTTTTGCTTTTTGGCCTCTGGAAGCTTTGCTACTTTTTTATGCATTTGGCTGATCTTAGTCTTAAAATCAGCTATTTTTGCCTGATTTTCAGCTATGTCCGCCCCAATATTCTTATTAATCATGTAACGTGAAAAAGTTAGAAATATCAAAATACTAACTAAAGTCTGAATCAGTTTTCTCATAAATACCTCAGCAACTATTGATTATTGAAAAACTACGTCAACGCTCTCCAGGGCAGCCAGATTTCGAAATTCTACCTGAAACCTTTCTCTAAATTGGTTAAATAAACCAACCAGCTGTTGAGCATCAGGCTGAAAGCCAAATAGAAAGCCAAGCTGCTGCTTTTCAAACTCTATTAGTCGTGCCGGATCATCAGCCCAGAGAAGTGAGCCATAAAAAGCATAAGTTATTCTTGTAGAAATGTTAGCAGGATTTATTTCTACCGCTTTTTCAAGATGCTTTATTGCTTCAGCCATCTTTTCTTCTTTTCCCAACCCATCGCATTCTGTGCGATTCACCATTGCCAGACCAACATACCCTTCTGGAAATGAAGGCCATTTACTAATCATGGATTCAAAGTCTTTTGCAGCATCATTAAGAAGAGCTGCAGCTTCGTTTTCCTCGCCGGATTTAATATGTGCTTTGGCAAGATGCATTCGAGTCAGGCCCCTTGTTCTAACTGCTTCAGCAATGCCTTTTTGAGAATTTACAAGATTGTCTAATTCCGAAATTTCCGGGAAAGCTCCCTGATTTAACATGAAATTCAATCTGTCCAGCTCTCCGGTTAAATCAATCCCACTATCAACAGAAGTGAAAAACAAAGTGGAGCATGACGGAAAGCTTAAAAGAGCTATGCCATATTTGTCGTCGGCTTTTTGCAGGGCGGATGAAATGCGGGTTTTAAGGGATGATTCATCAGTGCCTGCGGGGAAAGAAGCAAACATTTCGCTCACAATAGATCGATTATTAACAATCATGTGACTTTGTTGTGTGTGGTTCCAGCTAAGGCTGATAGTTCCGCCCTTATATTGCTTTCGGTACTCATCCCGATTTAAATCGCTGACCAGATGAATGAAAACCGGATATTCAAATTCTTCTGAATTTTCCAGGAGTGAAAGCCATGCTCCTGGCTTATCTAGAGTGTTTTGAGAGTCTTCTGTAATCTTTGCTCCAGATGGATCGCTTTTTATAGCTTTTTTTAGTTTCATGGAATTGATCCACGATGCTTTGAGGTCTTCCGGAATGTATGATTCTGAGGTGCTTTGAGCAAATTCGTTTTGCTCTTTCGGCATATTTACAACTTCCTGGAATATCTTCATAACGACTTCTCTGTCAACGGAAAGAGCGTTTGCAGTGGTTGCAAGAAGGGCTTTCTCGTCATCTTCCAAAATTCCGTCAGCCATGGCTATTTTTACTATGCTTTTAAAGAAAACGCAGGGATCAAAGTCTCTGTCTGTGCTCTTTGGTAATTGTGTAACCTTATTAAAAATTCGCTGATAACTATCATTGGAAATCTCAAGATAATTTCTCATGTTGCGAATAACCTCTTCTTCAGAGGATGATAAGACTCCATCGCCGGCAATTTCTTTTAAAAGTTCGGTATATACCCACTCAACATTCAAAACAATTTCAGAAGAGTTGGCGGTGCCATCATCAGCTTCTCCACGGCTATAGGCTTCCATTAGAGCATTTCCCCAGCCTTGTGGTAGCTCATTTTGGCAATCAGAAAGTAGATTTTTTACCAGATCTATTTTCTCTGACTTTGAGGCACCATAAAACAAAAAAGTTTTGTCCCCAAAGTCGCAAAGGCGCCTGAACCAGGTAATAATTTCTGGCAACGCCATAAACTCGCCTGAGATATATGGAGCGCGTTTAAAGAATGATAGAGTAAATCTCAACCTTTGTAGAAAAAGTGTGGTTCTTCTTGTATGCAGATAGCCGGTTAAATCCGCAATACAATCCTGTGCAAGACGCTTTACATCAAATCCCTCAACTGCAGAAATCATTCCTTTACTGTCAATACTGGTTTTAGCTTCTTTTTTTAGAAAGTCACTAAAGAGAGAGCTTTCCACAAAGTCGTTCAGCTTAAAATAATACAAGTAAGCGGTGAAATTCATATTGGCAAAAAAGCCGTGGTTACCAGTAGTTGTAAAAAATCGAACTCCATTGAAAAAAATGTTAACAAAACCAACTGAGGGAATATGATTTTTTTTCTTGCAAGCCCTTATAAATAAGTCAGCAAAGACCAAAAGGTGGTTGTGAATTTCCAGAAGTTGTTCAGGATAAATCTCTGGTCTTATTCGAAGCTGATTTTGAAAAATCAAATGAGTTAAAAGTAGATCAACCGATTCAAGGTTTTTTGGAGAAAAAGTTTCAAGAATTCTTTTGTCTTCAAGATTCATTACAAACCCGTCGAGAACAAAATCTATTCCATCCTGCCATCCTCTTACCGCTTCCTGAAACGCAACTTGATGTTGCACTGGGATTCCGCTCAATGCATCGTTGAAGCTAAAGGGTTTTTCTTCTCTCACTTTATTCCCCCAAAAATAGTTTAAATTGCTAAAAGCATTATAAACCATGAATGAATAAGAGATAAGTTCTTTTGTTGGAATAGCTTATCCAGAAAGCTGTGAAGTAGTTTTCTGGGAAAAATTGGACGAGCCATTTTCGTCGTTTTTTCATCTATTTATTTTTATTTTTGATACTTAAACCTGAGTTATGAGAAAGTATAAAAATGAAAATCTCAAAACCAAATAGAATAAAACATGAGTATTCCCAGATTCTACTCGCTTCTCCAGAAGTGGTTTTTCCTCTGCTGTGCCCGGTTGAAGAAGAAAAGTGGGTTCCAGGCTGGAATCCGGATTTTGTAAAAAGCTTTTCAGGAGTAGCAGAACATAATTGCGTTTTTCAAACAACCGAAAAATCTGTAAGCTCAGTATGGATCGTGAATTGCTTTGAACCTGAACCCCTGTATCTGGAAATGTATAAAGTCACTCCTGGTCATACAGTGGGCCAGCTATGCATCCAACTTTTTGCTCACAACCAAAAACAGACCAAGGCCGACATTTCATACGAATACACTTCGTTGAGCGAGACCGGAGACGAATTTCTGAAAAACTTCACTTCAGATTACTACATCAAATTCATGCAAAACTGGGAGAACGCCATAAACCACTTCTTGAAAACCGGAGAGAAGATTGGTTAAGACCAATCGGTAAAGCACTATATAGTTGAGTTTTTGATGCTTCTATCCAGACGCTGAAATGGGATATTATTCGCCTATCCGCTTAATCATTGACATGTCAGTTATCTGGTATCCTATTGCCTGGTATAAGTTGATGGCGGTTTTATTGTGACCAAATACATGGAGTGAAATGGTTTCTATACCAAGTTCTTTTACTTTTTCTTCCAGGGCGACCATTGTCTGCTTGCCATAACCTTTTTTTCTGAATTCTTCATCAATCTGAAAATCACAGATAAAAGCAGTTGGCTTTGATGCCTGAATTCTTTCTGCAAACCATATCATTCCAACTTTTGTGCAAGCATTGTCATCTACAACTGAAAATAGATGTTGTTTTTTTGATGCTAATCCATCAGGAAGGTGGTGGAGAAACTCTTTTTCAGATTTCTGAAGGGCTTCTTCTGGAGCCCAATTTCCAGCTTTTACATGCTCATCAGCATAAATTTTTGTGGAACGCTTATAGTAAATTTCAAATTCGCTCTCTGTCATAGGAACTAATCGAACCATTCTTATTTTTCCTTTTTTTATATATCAAAAGACTTTAAACAGTATAAACCTGCCAAAAAAATGAGACAAGAATAAATCGGGAGGCGCCTTACTCAGTTCATTGATTTAAGTATGGTGTCCCCTTAATTATCACCGAATTAAATCTCATTGAAAAGTCTGTCGGGTTTCTATATAAATAGGTGAATAGTTAGTAGGTAAATCCAGCTCAATGATTTGGATTTAAAGAAAATTTCTGCAAAATATAATTGAGGATAAAATGAAAATGAAAAAAGCCACTTTTGCACTTTTGTTGATTTTCCTTGTTGCACTTTTAAATCCTGCTTTAAGTGAGAGCAACATTGAAGTCCCGGAACATCTTAAAAATTACATAGACTGTGTTGAAAAGAAGATTCCTTACAAAAAAATAAGTGATAAAGAAGGTTTCCCTCTAATCCTTTCAAGAGAGAAATACATCGAAGACATAGACATGATGGAATATCTTTTTGATAACGCTTACGCTGGAAAGGCTTATTGGGAAAAAAATGGCATGGATTTTAAAGCCTTTTTCCAGGAAAGAAGAGATAAAACCAAAAACGCTGATTGGATTGGTCTGGAAAAATTTATGGACGTTGTTGAAAAAGGTTTCGCACCTATTTGTGACAATCATATGAGCATAACTGGTTCAAGGCTTTTAAGATTCGGCAAGCACAAACAGGCATATTTTTCGAATCTTCTTGTTGGAAAGGTTGCTGCCGGGTTTGAGGTTTTATCAAGTCTGGAGCCTGAAGTTGCCACTGGAAGTATTTATACTGGAAGCAAAGACCTGTTGTTCCCGACTTTGAGCCCTGAAAGGTCAGAGCACTTTCTTGTCGGGACTTTTACTTTTGAACCTGTAGAGACAATAGAGCTGAACTTTGGAAATAAGACGACTGTTGTTTCTGTCCATAAATGCCGTGCAGGCTCATTTGAGAATCCAGATGAAGAAGCAGTTAAACAAGAAAGAATAAAAGGTATTCCTGTTGTTTCCGTAAGAAGTTTTTCAGCTCCCCATGAAATTCTTGATAAATTTGCCAGGTCAGGTAGCAAATTTAGAAAGGAAAAAATCCTTGTCTATAACCTGATGAAAAACAGTGGGGGAGGGTCTGCTTATGGAGGGAAGTTTATCGAAAACCTAAATGATGTTGCAGATTGGCGTCGAACAGGTGGAACGCTGGAGTCTGCCCCTACAATACAGGAAAAAGCTAAAACTCCTGAGGAAAATATGGGTTATGACAAAAAAGAATATCTTGAAGCAAAAATAAAGGCCAGAAATCCTGAATCTTGTTCATATCGTAGATGGTTACTTGCTCCGCCATACGGTGAACAGAAAAAAGGATCTTATAAGGGCAAGCTTATTGTAATTGGTAACAGAAGAGTCGCTTCAGCAGGTGAATCTGGAGTTGCTTACTGTCGATCCGTGAAAAACTGCATATTTGTTGGGGAAAACACCTATGGGATGGGGATGTTTGGGAATGCTGTCAAATATGTTTTACCAAATTCAAGAATTACTCTTCGACTTTGTAAATCCTTGTTTATAATGCCAGATTTTGAAGAAGGTGTTGGCTTTATACCTGATTTGTGGGTAGATTCTGCTGATACAGTTAACGAAATCATAGAGTGGTTAAAAAACCCAAAAAAATACCAGTTTAAGTTACATAAGGCCGAAAACTAATAGCAAAGGGTTTTAGGGAAAAATTAAAGCAAGTTAATGAAGATCGCCACTGCCCAGAACAACATTCAAACTGACCCTGTAGAGAATGGTCAGGAAATCAGGCAATTAATGACCCAGGCACGTGATGCAGGTGCTGATTTGATCCATTTTCCTGAAGGGGCGATTTCTGGCTATGTCAAATCCCAAATCAAATCATGGGGAAATGTCGATTGGGAGATATTGCGAATAGAACTGCAAAGGACCGCAGAATTAGCTGGACGTCTTGGATTGTGGACGGTATTGGGTTCCAATCATCAGTTAACCGAACCAAACCGACCTCACAACAGCATGTATATATTTTCAGCTGATGGCAAGTTGCACACTCGTTATGATAAGCAGTTTTGTTCCAATTCGGAAATCACTGACTGGTATACTCCTGGCATTAATTGCGTAACCTTTGAAGTCGATGGTTGGCGGTTTGGTTGTGCTCTTTGCATTGAAATTCAGTTTCCGGAACTTTTTATGGAATACGAACGCCAGAATATTGATTGTATGCTCTTTTCAGCCTATTCTGAATCAAAAATGTTTTCCATTCAAGCTCAGGCCCATGCTGCCTGTAATAACTATTGGCTTAGCTTTTCAGTTCCGACACAATGTAGCAAAAATACTCCTTCACAGATGATTGGCCCGGATGGCCGGGTTATTAATTCTTGTGAACCCTTGAAATCAGGCTTTGTTATTACAAGCCTAAATCGGGATTCGGAAGAATGGGAAATCCCAATCAAGCATGCAAGACCCTGGCGAAAAAAGGCACGAAATGGAGATATCTACAAATCAAAACTGGTAGATGACCCACGAAGTCGAAACAAAGGTATTCTGTAAAGTTAAACTTTTAAAGGGTTTTAAAGAATATTTGCAAACTGTTACTAAAAATTTTTGGATAAGCTATAACACTTATGATATCTGTCGTTTAAAGACAATTTGATTCTCAAACAAAATCATATAAGCGTTTTTAAATAGTATTGCAGTTGCGGAAAAGGGAACCATGTTTGCTATTTTTTTGAATATAATTGATGAGACGATTATCACCAGCCTGTCCAAATGCCTTAACGGGTGGTAATTGTCGAGATTACAAAATATGGTCAATGGTAAATCTCACCGAATTAGAAGAGATGAGAGCAGAGATAACTGCAGCTTCGGCACAGGAACTTTCCAGTCAGGCTCGGGAAATGCAAGGAGTTATTAACAAGTTTAGACCAAAAGAAGATGAGATCGTATAGATCTTAGATTTTTAAAAAAGTCAGGGTTCTGAATAAACAAAACTCAACCGATCCTATTTTGAATTGGTTGAGTTTTGTTGTTTCTGCAGAGTAAGAGATTTAAAGGAAGTAAAATTTAAGCCAGTAGTTACTCTAAATTAAAGGCTTCTAATAGAGCATTTAAAGGTATTTCAACCCAATCAGGACGATTGTTTAGCTCATAATTCAGTTCATACACCGCTTTTTCTATGCTTAGGAATGAAAGTATGTTTTCGAAAATCTCCTTTTTGCCTGGAACAGACTGGCAGCTTTCTGTTTCACTGAGATATCCTTTAATAAAGCTCTCCCTGGCCCATTTTTCCCAGTTTTGGTTATAGGCTTTCATGCGGTCATAAGAACCTGGTCGATCCTTTTGTATTCTCCGACATGCCGCTTCAGCAGCGTAATTAAGAGATCTAATCACGCCAGCGACATCTCTCAATGGGCAAAGCTTTGCTTTTCTTGCTGCAAGAGGTCTTGCTGGTTCACCTTCAAAATCAATTATAATGAAGTCATTAGCAACCAACAAAATCTGACCTAGATGTAGATCGCCATGATGTCTGGTCTTTAGTAATCCAGCATCCTCTGGAACAAGGTTCGACAATTTTTCAATTGCGAGAATCTCATTCTTGATTAATATGTGTATTTTTTCCTGAATTGATTCAGAAAGAGTCACATTGCGTTCTTTCAATTGTGAGACCGTTGAAATCAGAGATTCTTCTACCTTAAAGTGCCAGTTTCTCCAGTCTTCTTTGCTGATCTTTTCAGGCTTAAAATTATTATTATCAGTGTCTTTTGCTAGAGTCGTATGCATCTGACCAATTCTTTGGCCGAGAATGGACATCATGGAAAGATATAGATTATGAGATTCTTTTTCTTCATTTTGAGGTGGTGGGGTAACCCAGGTTTCTTCATAACGGTCCAGGTAGTTTAGAGTAAAGGTCCAGAAGTCGTTTTGGTTATCAATGTATTCTTGCAGAATTCCCAGAGTGTAAGTTTCTTCTCCTACCAGCTCAATTGAACCGGCAACTCTGGCAATATTATTAAATTCCTTGGCCTCAGTTAAATAGCGTCCCATTTGAAGCTCAGGGTTTTCTCCTTCCTGAACTTGTCGATAAATCTTGAAAATGAATTTTTCACCAAAGAAAATCGAAGTGTTACTTTGCTCAATAATTGGGCGCTTAATGTCCAGGCTGCTGATATCTAGCTTTTCATCAAGCAACTTTGTGTGGTTGAACTTGAGCTTATTGTCTCCAATTGAAATTTCACGATTCTGTTGCATAAATTTTAGTAGTGCGCGACAGTATTCATCACTGATCATTGTATCTATTAAATGACCAACTTCATTTTGTTGTCTTGTTTTAGCAATAATCCAATCTGTTAAATTGCCTAATTCCTGTTCCTTTTCCCAGACCATGTGGATTGGCATGAAATACTTCTGTTTTGTTCCGTCAGCATAATTCCAGGAGAATAGACCAATCAACCAATCATGACATTCAGGTTGAGAAATGGGCAAAGAAACATCAGCTTTAAGCTGGGTAAGTTTTTTGTTTTTCCCTGCAAACCAGCGTTTTTTGCCTGCATAAAGCGTTAGGGCCTCATGTAACAGTTTTTCCCGCTTTCGATCAGTAAGTAGTTGTTGCAAGGCAGGGAGTTTATTATCGCCAGGGATTGCGCGAAATACCAGGACTGGTAGTTCTGAATAACTGGTTAAATCATGTTTTTGCCATGATGGTCCGTCAATTTCTTTAGAAAGTTCAAACAGGTAAAAACCAAAGGCTGAAAGAGACAACTGATATGGTTCATCGCCAATTGTTGGAAATGAGTGCCTGCCAAGCAACTCAACTGGTGTATAGCCTTTATATTTTTTGAGATCCATGTGGACTGGTTGAGCAGAACGTGAAAGATTGGCCATGCAGAGAATAATTTTGTCTTCAAATGTTCTGGTATAAGCCAGAATTTTCCTGTTTGCTGGTTTAATAAACTCAAAGTTCCCTTGCCCAAAAGCTTTGTAGTTTTTGCGCATTGCTATAATTTTTTTCATCCAGTTGAGAAGGGAAGATGGCGTTCTGCTTTGAGATTCAACGTTAATTGCCAGATAGCCGGTGATATTGCTCATGACGGGGGGTAAGAATAATTTTTCCGGGTCAGCGTTTGAAAATCCGCCGTTTCTATCGGGTGTCCATTGCATCGGAGTTCTCATTCCATTTCTATCGCCGAGAAACATGTTGTCGCCCATTCCAATTTCATCGCCATAGTAGATAACTGGCGAACCAGGCATAGTGAGGAGCAGAGCATTTAAAAGCTCTATTTTTGCTCGATTGTATTCCATTAAAGGGGCTAATCTTCGGCGAATACCAACATTTACCCTTGCTCTTGGCTCCTTGGCATATTGCTTGTACATATAGTCTCGTTCTTTGCTGGTAACCATTTCCAGAGTAAGTTCATCGTGATTGCGCAGGAAAATGGCCCATTGACAATTTTCTGGTATTTCTGGGGTCTGCTGGAGAATCTCTACAATTGGATATCTATCTTCTAAAGCCAGCGACATATAGATTCTTGGCATGAGAGGGAAATGAAAACCCATATGACATTCATCACCATCACCGAAGTATTCTGCCGCGTCCTCCGGCCACTGATTAGCCTCTGCAAGGAAAATTCTGTTTTTGTAACGCTTATCCATTTCATTTCTGAACTTTTTAATTATTGCATGGGTTTCAGGTAGATTTTCACAATTAGTGCCTTCTCGCTCACACAAATATGGAATAGCATCGAGCCGGAGTCCATCCACTCCCATGTCTAGCCAGAAACGCATAACTCCAATCAGCTTCTTTACCACTGTTGGATTGTTAAAGTTTAAGTCTGGTTGATGAGAGAAAAATCTATGCCAGTAATAAGATTTGGCAATTGGATCCCATGACCAGTTTGATGTTTCGGTATCGGTAAAAATGATTCGAGCCTGTTCGTATTTGCTATCGTTGTCGTTCCAGACGTAATGGTTGCGTTTGCTTGAATTTTTTGCAGCACGTCGCGCTTCCTGAAACCAGGGGTGGGCATCAGAAGTGTGATTGATAACCAGTTCTGTGATAACTCTAATATCTCGACTATGGGCTTCTCGCAAAAACTGGCGAAAGTCGGCAAGAGTTCCATAGTCGGGGTGGACGTTCAAATAATCAGAAATATCATAACCGTCATCACGAAAAGGTGACGGATAAAAAGGCAAAAGCCATATAGTATTAACACCAAGTTCCTGAATATAATCCAACTTAGAAGTTAGGCCGGGAAAATCTCCGATTCCATCGCCATTGCTGTCGCAAAAAGCTTTGACGTGAACCTCATAGATAATTGCATTTTTATACCAGCTTGGATCATCTCTAATTATGGATTTTTTTAGCTTTTTGTTCATGCTTGGCTCCTTCTGTAGGTAAGCAGATTGCAACCTGTTTTACTTTTTTAAGATAACGACCGAAGATGGAGACAAAACTAATTTTGCATCATTTTCTTCGCAGTTTTTATTTTGCAGAATGATTTGGTGATCTTTCAGCTTTTCATTCTCAACCCTGAAGTCATTATCTCCGCAGTTTGCTAAAATTAATAGATTTCCTGCCTCATATAAATAAATTCGTTGCTCGATGTTTAAGGTATAGAATTCAGGCTTTTGAGCCCTTATTTGTGACAGATTTTCTTTTCTTATCTGTATTAGTTTTTGATGCCAGAAAAGCATTTTATTGTGAGAATCTTTTTCTATTTCATTCCAGTTGAGCTTGCTTTTGATAAAAGTCTCTGGTGATTGCGGATCTGGTATTTCCTTATGTTTTCCTGGAAATTCCTTTTTCCTGCCTTCTCTTACCGCTTGAGCTAATTTTTTATCCACGTGATCGGTAAAATACAGAAACGGTGAAGTTGAAGCCCATTCTTCTCCCTGAAAAAGCATTGGCACAAATGGCGACAGTAGAAATAAAGCTGCAGCAATTTGACAATGTTCAAAGCTTATTAGATGGCACAATCTTTCTCCAAATGCTCTATTGCCTATTTGATCGTGATTCTGCAGCGAAACTACAAATCTTTCAGGAGCCAGGTCGGTAGCTTTTCGTCCATGTTTTCTTTTGCGATAAGCAGAATATATGCCGTCATAAACAAAGTTTTCATGCAGGCATTTGTTCAAGTCCGGGGCCCCTTTAAAACTTTTATAGTAACCAGATTGCTCCTTGGTAAACATAACGTGCAGCGTGTGGTGAAAGTCGTCAAGCCATTGTGATGCCAGGCCATAGCCTCCAACTTCCCGTGGTCGAATGATTCGCGGATCATTTAAGCTGCTTTCAGCTACCAGAAACAGTTTTTTATCCAACTGTGCTGACAATTTCTCCACTCTTAGTTGAAGTTCCTCAAGAATGTGAGTCGCTGAAAAATCAAAAATCGCGTGAATAGCATCCAGACGTAGGCCGTCGAAATGAAATTCGCGAAGCCAGTAGGTGGCATTGTCTATTACAAATTCCCGAACCTGATCGCTAAAAGGCCCATCAAAATTGACTGCTTCCCCCCATGGAGTATGATATCTATCAGAAAAGTAATGTCCGTAAAGGCCCAGGTAGTTCCCATCAGGCCCAAGATGGTTGTAGACAACATCCAGAATCACAGACAGGCCCTTCTGATGACAGGCATCTATCAATTTCTTCAATTCAGTAGGGGACCCATAGGCATTGTGAGGCGCAAAAAGACTAACTCCGTCATATCCCCACCCATGTTTTCCGGGAAAGGTTGCTATCGGTAAAAGCTCAATGTGCGTGACCCCGAGTTTCAAAAGGTGATCTAGCTTATCAATGGCAGCTGAAAAGGTTCCCTTTGGAGTGAAAGTTCCAATGTGAAGTTCATAAATAACTGCCTCTGACAAATTGATAGGCTGGAACGAACTATCTTGCCATTCATACTCATCAAACCATTTCTGAGATAGGCCATGAACTCCGTCGGGCTGAAAAGTAGATCTTGGATCAGGAAACGGCCCCTCGCCATTAATTTTGTAGCCATAAATAATCTTTTTGGGTGAGTTTTCCAATTCTGTCATCCAAAATCCGTTGTTATTTTGCTGCATAGATAATTCTTCATTTCCAATGCATAAACTTACACTATCTGCTTTTGGGGCCCATACTTGAAACTTTGATTTCATTGTTTCAGTCCTTTTCACTGTTTCTTATAAGTATGCTTACTGGAAAATTCTTTACCAGCTCTTTGAGCTTATTTGGTCCAGTCTTAAAAAAGGCCCCTGTAAAAATATCCTGCCAATGGCCTTTGGGTAAACTCAATCTGGTTGAACCCCATTTTTTATTCAATTTTAGAGTTAACCTTGTAACTATAACCATAACGTTTGGACCACGCATGAAGGCAATGACGTTATCAGCAGCTGGACCTATTATTTCTGCAGGTTTGAAGCTGTCTGGTTGATTGAATTCGCTATGGTTTTTGCGGACATTGAGAATTGTTTTAATTAAGTATTGCTTGGTTAGTCCTTCGTGACTTCTATGGAGAGCTTGTTCTGAGGTAATGTCTTTAAGTTCAGAGAACAAATTCATTACTTTTTTAAAGTCAATTGGTCTGCGATTATCCGGGTCGGTTAAGCTGTTATCCCAGATTTCATTGCCCTGGTAAATATCAGGAATTCCTGGTGACGTAAGTTTTAAAGTTAACTGGGCGAGAGAGTTTATTTCACCCGGCCCTGAAATCAATTTCAAAAATCTAGATAACGACTTCATAAAATCACTATCAGTCATTACTTCACTGATAAACTTCTTTAATGCGCTTTCAAATTCAACGTTAGGTAAGAACCAGTTTGTATGTGTTTTGGCTTCTCTCACTGCTTTTTCCATGTATTTAGAAATTCTTTCTTCCGAAATCGGCCAGCAGCCAACAAGCGTCTGGTAGAAAAGATACTCTGTATTCAGATCTGGGAATCCTGAAGTCTTGTATTTTGCGTTTCTTAATTTCCAGTCTGTGGTTAATTTTTCCCAGTCATCTGGAATTTCGCTCAAAATATTTAGCCGCGCTCTTACATCCTCACTACGTTTAGAGTCATGTGTAGAGCTGGAAAGCATTGTAAGCGGCCAATTTGCCGATACTCTTTCACACCAGTCATAAAATTGTCTAGTTGAAACGATCGGATCATTAGGATCTCCACCCACTTCGTTTGCTGACGACAAAGGATTGTAAATATAAAAAACAGTATCTTCCAGACTCTTAGCCATTACTGGACTGGTAAATTGTTGAAAGCGTCTGACAAACTCGCTTTCAAGATCACCCTTCAGTTTAAGAGTTAAGATATCGGATATGAATTCGAAAATATAAGAATCCAGCTCTGGATTCTGATTTTTGGCAAAATTTATCGCATCGATTACAATAGTTTTAGCTTCATCGGAGATTTGGCCTGTTTCAGGCTGGATGTAGGTCCGATAGATTTTCATTCCGGCTGCAACTTCTTTAAGTGCCAACGACAACTGCATATTTGCAAAATCTCTATAGTGTCTGTGGTTTTCGCAGATTAACGCAAGATCAGAAGTCAGTCGGTTCAACTCGCTGCCTAAAATATCCTTTAAAACCTTTTTTTTCATTTGATAAACCAAGGTTTCATAATCTCTTTTTTCACCCGTAAAATCCCGCCAGATTCTTATGAGCTTTTCATGTCCTTCACCGTCGATAAAGAGACCATTTACCAGGTTTAGAAAGTCATAGCCAGTGGTTCCAGAAATGGGCCATTCGGAAGGCAATTTTTCGTTTTTTTCAAGGATTTTTTCTGCAAGAATTATTGCTTCTGGGCAAGCTCTACGTAAGCGAATAAAATATTCTGTTGGATCATAAAGACCATCTGGATGATCGATTCGAAAACCATCTATTTTTCTATCTTTGAACAGATTTATAACCAAATTATGAGAATCGGCAAAAACCTGTGGATCTTCCATTCTAAGACCAACCAGAGAGTTAATATTAAAAAATCTACGGTATCCAACCTGATATTTTGATAATTTCCAGAAAGCCAGTTTGTAGCTTTGTCGGCCAATGAGTTTGTCGAGAAGCTCAATGTCATTGTTTATATCTTCTACTGCACTATCAATTAACTCTACCACTTCTGGATTTCTGCAGAGGTCACACAGGAGATTTTCCAAAACCGCTTTATCTCTTTGCCTCTGTAGAATTCTTTGTAAATCACGGGAAGAGGCATGGGGAAGGTTTTTAAACGCACTGGCTAGAAAGCCTAGTTCTTTTAAATTACTTTTCTGATAGGCAATTTCAAGGATATTCGGTAATGAACGAGGGGCTACTGGAAAAATTTTTTCAAAGTAGTTTAAAGTAAACTTACCTTGATTATGTTTAAGTACAAGCTCTGAGTTCTCAAGCACAAGGCCATAATGATTTCCCAGAATTGGCAAAAGAATTATATTTGATCTATCATCCGAATCATTGTTCCAATCAACATCAAAGTGTCTTGAATACAAACTCGTGGCACCGTTTTCCAGGACGTCCCACCACCAGGGATTCTCGGGGCCACTAATAGCCATATGGTTGGGAACAATATCCAGGATAATTCCCATGTTTGCTTTTTCCAGGCGGTTACATAGAAGTTCAAAATCTGCTTTTTGGCCTAATTCCGAATTTAAGCGGCTGTGATTTACAACATCATAACCGTGCGAACTTCCTTTTGATGCTTGGAGACTTGGGGACAAATAAAGGTGACTTATACCCAATGCATGAAGATAGTCAATTATCTCCAACACATGGCTAAAGTTAAAGTCTGCATTTAATTGCAGTCGGTAAGTTGCTCTCGGTTGATTTTTTGTATTCATTATGATCTCTCAATTTTCTGTCTGTAGGGGCTATCTTTGGAGTGATAGCAGACCATTTCATCAGATTATTTAGTTAGCGCCATATTCTTCATGTTCTGGGAGCATGAAGTTTCCTTTTCAGGCCGTATTTATGAGGGGACAGAACCACAAATCAAGTTTTGTATGTTTGTATCTGCTATTAATTTGCGATTAATATGTTCCGAGTTGAAAATATCTATTTTTTCAACCCGGGAAGCCTCCCCAGGGCAAATCTAAACAATCCTCATTTTTTTATAAACCTATCTCTATAAATAGTTTGCCCCCATTTTTTCCTAAAGTCAATCCAGTGCAAAACCAGATTTTGCCTAATATTTAGCTAAAGAAATATTTTAGATAAAACCTCAAACAGCTCAGGCAATTTACTTTTTTTTACGTAAATTAGTGGGACATAATTAGGGGGACACCATACTTAATTCCAGAATTAAGTATGGTGTCCCCCTAATTAAATTTGTAAAAGGAAAACAGTCTTTTCTGGAGCGCGGCAATTTATTATTACCAATAGAAATCTCTTAATGAAATTTGGGAACTGATGATGTTATAATAAGACAGCACCGATTTGAATCCAGATTGCGGGTGCTTTATAAATTCAGCTAAATAGGAGGCTTTTATGCTTAAACCACAGGAACTCGTTTTCGGAAGTTTTCTGGAACAAAGAAGAATAAAACTGCAGATAACCCAGGCAAAATTGGCTCAAATTTTGGGCTACAGCAATGTTAATAAAGGGATTCGTCGAATTAAAGAAATTGAATCCGGAACAATTGAAGAATCATTGGTGCTCAAAATAATGGGATCGTTAAATGTCTCAGAACACGACCGACAAAAATGCGCTTTGGCAGAAGAGCTGAGTAAAAAGAGATTGGTGAAAGAGTTGGCTCCATTTAAACCTAAACTGGTGTGGCGAGCGGTTGGCTGTATTCATTTTTCTGATCCAATTCCAAATTCTTTGAAACAAAGATCGTCAATAATTGCTTATGCAAAAAAAATAGCGATAGAGAGGCATAGGCACTGCAGGCTAGAGTTGGATTACGACCTTAGATACTATATTTCACCAGACGGGGAGATTTCCAGAGCAGATAAAAGGCTGTTCAATAACAAATCAGCAAAACCTGGTTTGGGCGATTTAATTTAAGGATAGTGAGATGAAAGAAAAGTTTAAAACTGTGCCATTAGATCCGGATACTTTTATTCTTGAGCAAAAAGAGATTAAAATCGGCAAACTTGATGCGTTACATCAAAAATGGCGGTGGAGCGGAATTAAAGGAGAAAGTCTGATTTTTATCTGCGAGGAAGTTGCAGAATTGAAAGAAGAACATCTTGTTGAGGAGTGCAGAAAATCAGGATTAATCAGACTTGATTCAAGCACCACCTTTAAGCGTGCTGCAAGTGGATTCACATTTGTTAATTTCAATTTTGACAGCTGATGAAAATCGAATTTCCTTTTTCCATTCCAGAACAATTCCTCTTGAGACCCGTTTAAAAGCTTTTGCGATTGTGTAAGTTCAATGTCTGGCTGATTTATGGTGAAAATTAGACTATCACCAAAAAAGCTAAATCGATGGATAGAAAAATTTAAAAACTACATCGGTAAAATGAGCTTCAATAACAGCAGCCGTTAAAGTTAGTAAAAAAATAGCTGCTATGATAATGCCAGTGTTTTTTGAAAAGACAATTTCTCTTGATAGGGGCCAGGTGTCAACGGTTTCGTTTTCACGTTTTTGTCTTACGATCTCTATTAATAGTGCCAGGGGCAGGGAACTTGATGCTATTGCTGCAGGAATTTCAAATATTCCGTGGGGAATTATGGCAGCAAAATAAAAGCCAAGACAGGTCATTTTTATTGCAGAGACGGTGAAAAGACCAAAACTAAAAGCAAGAAAACCAAATCCGACAAAGTTTGGAAAAGATAGCATTGCGGCAAGATTTAAAAAAGTCGGGGAGGAGTTTAGATCTAGCTTGAAAATTTTGAGATAGAAGCTCGTGAATTGATACAATTTTTGTGAAATAAAGCCTGGTTTTACGTCAACTTTATGAAAGCTTTTAAAGGTTGCTACCATAAAAATCAACGAGAAAAACAAGGTATTTGTAAATCCATTTCCAAAGAGAAAATACACCCATGAAGTTGAGTTTTTTCCCGTAAGAGTCTTTTCTACATTCGTTTTCAATGGTTCAGATAGTTCTTGAGTCCTGGTTGCCAATTGATTTATTTCTTTTGGGTCTCCCCCAAATCTCATTGCTAACATTCCAAGTAATGCCCCGACTACAAAGAAGAAAACAACGATACGCATCTGTAGCCTGAAACCTTTTAAAAAAATGTTAAAGGTCACTAGTTTATCTCCTGATTATGTTTTTTTTATTCTCTGGATTTAGCAACTTTCTTCTGGATATGGCTGTGGAATACTAAAGTCTTTTAAAACCTGAAAACAAAATTTTTAAAATCACGCAGATTATTCACCTTTAAACTTTTCCATCCCATTCCAGGTAGAACTGCTCAAGGTATTGCTCCATAAACTCATGGCGCTTTTGTGCCAGATCCCGGCCAGTTTTTGTGTTCATTAAGTCTTTCAAAAGCAAAAGTTTCTCATAAAAATGGTTGATTGAAGGGGCGGTGCTGTTTTTGTATTGCTCCTTTGTCATGTTTAAATCAGGTTTGATCTCTGGATTATAGATTTCACGATTTTTATAGCCGCCATAATTAAAGGTTCTGGCTATTCCTATGGCTCCTAGTGCATCCAAGCGATCTGCATCCTGTATTACATCAAGCTCTGGTGACTTAAACAGTTGTTTTTCTTTTCCACCTTTGAAAGAGATATTGGCAATGATGTTCTCGATATGTTTTGTAATAGATTCATCTACGGCCAGGCTCTGTAGAAAGCTTCCTGCTTTTTGTTTACCAATGTTTTCATCTCCACCATGAAACTTTGAATCAGCAATGTCGTGGAGTAATGCTCCCAGCTCAACGACAAATAAGTCCACTTTTTCCGTTTGTGCTATCTTTCTGGAAAGCTTCCAGACCCGATATATGTGCCACCAATCGTGCCCGCCTTCCGCATCTTTTAATGATTTTTTTACAAAATCAATGGTTTGATTAATTATTTTATTTTTCATGTATGAATAGTAACTGTTTTGTTTAAAATTTCCACTTGAAGAATATAAGTTTGTTCAGAATTACGAAGTCACTATTATTTGAAGAAATATTCTTTTTTTTATTTGCTGTCCATCATGATTTATCAAAGTACAAATTTGCCTTGCTTTTGCGATATAAAAGAATTTAAACTAGTGTTCAAATAAAAAATCCCTAACATATAGGAGGAAAGGATGCTGCAGGAATTTTCCTATCTTGCACCTAAGGACCTGAAAGATCTATATGCTCTGCTGAAAAAGAACTCTGGAAAGGCTTTGATTTTAGCTGGTGGAACAGATCTTATGGTAGAATTACACAATAACTGGATCGCACCTGAGATGCTGATCGATATCAAGAAAATAAAGGAACTTCAGGGAATCAAATTTGATTCTAAGAAGGGCCTATATATTGGTGCAACTACCGTTTGCATCGATTTGATTAATGACAAAAATGTGAAAAAGCATTATCCGCTACTTGCGGATGCTGCTTCTAGAATTGGTTCTCCTCAATTGAGGAACCGAGCCACAATAGCTGGCAATCTTTGCACCGCTTCTCCATGTGCTGATATGGGCTGTTCTCTTCTTGCCCTTGGAGCACAGGTTGAGTTGGGTTCTGCAAAGGGTGTTAGAACCATTCCAATGAAAGATTTTTTCACTGGACCCAAGAAAACCAAGATGCACGCGGACGAAGTTTTGCTGAGAATCTTTGTACCAATTGAAATGGCTGGAGCCAAATTTGGTATGAAAAAACTCAAAAGAATTAAAGGCCACGACATTGCTCTTGTAAGTGTTGCTATGGCAAGAACAAAGAATGTGATGCGCGTTGGCGTAGGCTCTTGTGGCCCGACTCCAGTTGTTACAGATGCTTTGCCAGCGGATTCCAAAGTTGAAGACGTTAAAAAAGCGGTTCTTAAAATAGTATCTCCAATAGACGATGTTCGCGCATCAAGAGAATACAGATTGTTCATGACGGAAAATTATATCGAAAAAATTTATCCGTCATTATTCTAATAAAGAAAGGAGCAGGAAATGAAAATCTCTTTAACCGTTAATGGTAAGAAATATACAAGGGATGCTTCTGAAACTAAGAATTTACTGCACTTTCTTAGAGAAGACCTTGGCTTAACCGGCACAAAAGAAGGTTGTGGGGCCGGCGAATGCGGCGCTTGCACTGTTGTTATGGATGGCAAGCCTGTAAACTCATGTCTGGTTTTGGCTGTTGAAGCTGACGGATGCAAACTTCAAACTATCGAAGGCGAAGCAAAGAATGGAAAGCTTTCAAAGCTTCAGCAATCCTTCCATAAAAATCATGCAGTTCAATGCGGTTTCTGCACTCCTGGAATGATCATGTCGATCAAATGCCTGTTAGACAAAAATGGCAAACCCAATGAGCATGAAATCAAAGAGGCAATTGAAGGGAACTTCTGCCGCTGCACAGGTTATCAGCAGATCGTAGAGGCCGTTCAAGACGTAACTGGCCAACTTAAGAAAAAGGAGGGACTGAAACGTGCGTGAAAATACACCTAAAAAGGATTTAAAAGTTGTTGGTAAAGGCGTTGAGCGTATTGATGCAGTTGAGAAATTAACTGGTCAGGCCCTTTATACAGCAGATCTTGATTTTGCCGGCATGCTTCATGGAAAAATCCTCAGAAGCCCTTATGCAAAAGCAAAAATTAAAAAAATTGATGTTTCCAAAGCAAAAAAACTTGAAGGCGTTCACGCCGTTCTAACCGGAAAAGACCTGAACAACCTTGTTGGACTCTATCTGGTTGATAAATACATTCTTGCTAAAGATACTACCAAGCACTTTGGTGAGGCTGTGGCGGCCGTTGCTGCTGAATCCACAACCATCGCCCAAAAAGCTCTCGATTTAATTGATATTGAATTTGAGGAACTTACGCCTTTCCTTGAGCCAAAGCAGGTTTTTGATAAGAAAGCGCCTTTGGTTCACCCTGATCTGGGCACATACAGCTATGTAAAGGAAGTTTTTACTCCAATTCCTGGAACCAATATTGCTAACCACACAAAATTGCGTAAAGGCGATGTTGATGCGGGTTTCAAAGAAGCTGACATGATTATTGAGCGCGAGTATACTAACCCTAATGTTCAGCACGTTCCGATGGAAACTCACATCGCGGTAGGCAAGTGGGATATGGGCGACAAAATAACTATTCATACTTCTGCTCAGTCGCCGTTCACCGTCCGAAACCTGTTTGCTCATTCTTTTGGAATACCCCATTGCAACATCAGAGTAATTACTCCTTATGTTGGTGGTGGTTTTGGCGGAAAAGCCGGAATCCATCTTGAGCCCCTTGCTTGCTGTCTTTCTAAGATGGCTGGTGGAAGGCCTGTTCGTATCCAGGCAACACGCGAGGAGGAATTCAGCCTTCTTCCATGCCGTTCAGGTCTAACCTATCACATCAAAACTGGTGTAAAGAAGAACGGTAAAATCGTTGCTCAGAAAATGACAATGTATTGGGATGCCGGTGCTTATGCCGATTACGCTGTAAACGTGACCAGAGCTTCTGGTTTCTCAGCTTCCGGACCTTATGAAATTCCTAACGCATGGGTTGATGCTTACACTGTTTACACCAACAAGCCTTTCGGAACCGCTTATCGCGGATTTGGCCATGTTGAATTCAGCTGGGGCATGGAAAGACACATGAACTATGTGGCTAAACACCTCAATGTTGATCCTTATGAATTCCGTAAGATCAACGCTCTTAAAGCTGGTTCAAAGACCATGACAGGCGAAGAGATCATTGAAAATACTGGTAACGTAACCAAATGTATGGATGCGGTTGCCAAATCAATCAATTACGGAAAACTTACAGCCGCTGAAAAGGCCCGCGAGAAAAAGACTGGTCTTAAAATCGGAAAATCTGTTGTAGCACTGCAAAAGGCTCCAGCAATGCCCCCGTTTACCGGAACAGTTCTGATACTCAAAATGAACGAAGATGCCACTGTTACGGCGAGTCATGCGCTTACCGACTATGGCATGGGCACCTATACTTCATTGGCGCAGATCATCGCTGAAGTGCTTCGCTTCCCGGTAGAGAGAGTTAGAATTCCGATTGAAAATGACACTGATCGCGATCCTTATGATTGGCAGACAGTTGCTTCCAAAGGCCTTCTTCTTTCTGGAAATGCCGCGATCATGGCTGCAGAAGACCTCCTTTCCAAGGCTTACGATGTTGCTTCCAGAGCGTTGAGAGCTCAGACTTGTGATCTCGATCATGATAGTGAAAAGGTATTCGTTAAGCACCATCCACAAAGTTTTGTAACCTTCAAACAGATGGCCGTTGGCTACGCTTTCCCTAATGGAAACGCTATTTGCGGACCTCTTGTAGGTATGGGACGTTACATAGCTCAAGGCTTAACGAATCTAAATAAAGAAACAGGGCAGGGGAATCCAGCTCTGGACTGGACTTATGGCGCACACGGTTTGACTGTAGAAGTTGATGAGAAAACTGGCGAATTCAATATCATTAAGGTTGCTTCCTGCTATGATGTTGGGCGCGTAATTAATGAAGCTTCTGTCAGAGGCCAGGCCATCGGCGGAATGATCCAGGGACTTGGTACTGCAATGTGTGAAGGTTATATCTATAACGATAAAGGTCAACTGATGAATCCTTCGTTTACAGATAATAAAATTCCTACAAGCCTTGATATTCCAGAAGAGATTGAATGTATTGCCGTGGAAACTCCGCAGATTGATGGACCATACGGTGCCAGAGGTGTGGGCGAACATTCAATGATCGCTGTTTGTGGTGCTCTTGGAAATGCTATCGAAGAGGCTGTTGGAGCAGACTTGCTTCATATGCCTATTAGGCAGCAGGATGTCTGGAAAGCGTTGCAGAATAAAGGAACTAAGGCTGTTGCAACTAAAGCAAAGGCAGCAAAAAAGCCAGCAAAAGCGACTAAAGCTTCAAAAGCTGTTGCCAAAGCCCCAAAAAAAACTGCAAAATCAGCAAAAAAAACTACTAAAAAGTAGACTGAACTAACTTTGCACAAAAGGGGTCGGCTGGTTGGCCGGCCCCTTATTTTATTTGCGAGTTTATAATTTTGGTTTTGGATGAAATCTAGATGGAATTTAGTATCAGGTCAGATAGTTGGATTAACCTGAAAGAACCTTTGATCGGAACTGTTACGAGGGTCTTTAATCACGGTTTTGATGCACATTTTGCTGGAAATTTTGAGTTTAAAAATTTTCCTGTTTTTTTTACCCAAAATGTATTGAACATACATCCGCTGGCTATAAAAGTACCTTTATGGGTGCAAGGATTGGCAGAAGAAAAACTTCCGATAAGGATTTCCCAAAATGAGTTACAAATAGGGGAAAAAATAGTTTCTAGAGGCCCAGATATAGTTGCTGCAAAAGAATTTTGTGTGGATTTGGAGGCGGTTGGAAATAATCATAAAATTCTGGCAGATTTTTTAAACGAATCGGGCAGGGAATCTTATGTTAAAACAGAATTGAGCCTTGATTTGGCCAGTTCAGAATTAAGAAAATTTGTTTCACATTATTCTGTAGAGAGTCGGTTGGAAATTCCCATGCAGCTTGTAGGAAAAGGGGAAGGTTTGACTCCCGCTTCAGACGATTTTCTTAGTGCATTCATCATTCTCGATCGCTTAGCAGGGAAAAATAAAATTGTATTAGATTCATCATGGCTGCAATTTGCATCCAGAAAAACTACTTTCCAGTCCGTTTTGCAATATATGTTTGCTGGAAGTGGGTTATCAACTATTGGGTTTGAGATGCTGGTTAAAAAATTTTTACAACAGCAAGTTTGCAGACATGAATTATTTCAACAGCTAAAAATAGGCCATTCTTCTGGCTCAGACATGCTTTATGGGGTTTTGAACTTCCCGATTTTTTAAAATTGTAAAAAAATAGGGCGCTTATGTCTGAAGTGCGACACAGTCATTATTGACTAATCTGGATTGGAAGATTAAAAAACAAGTATTTTGGTAAGTGCATTTTTGACTGATAAATGTTCTTATATAGCCTTTTGAGGGAGTATTATGAGGTGAGAATCTTTTATAAATTTGCTCTAAAAGAAAATTATTTTAGGATATAATTAAGTTGGCATCATTCATGCATTCTACTGTTAGTTGAATAAGAGGCGTCTTTGGGGGAATGATAATGATTTACAGAATCTTTTTGTGTTTATCTATTTTTTTGTGTTTATTTAGTTTTACCAGCTTAAATGCCATGGAAATAGGCTTTGTGGACTCGCGACTATGCTTTCTTTCTCACAGAGCTTTTAGAGACTTTGATTGGCAAAGTAGACGGTTTTTTAATACCATTTCAGCCCCAATCAAAGACTTTTCAGGCGAATTTCTTTTACTTAAAAAGAAGGAGCAGATTGCCCTTTCTGATCAAAAGAAAATAGAAAAAGAGATTAGCAAAAATCTTTCCAATAAAGGTTTGGTTAATGCGCTATGGGAAAAGAGAAGAAAGATTGCTGAAGAGCTTCAATATATTCAACAGCGAAGATTTATTTTAGAAACTCTTAAAGATAGCGGGAAACTTGTTCCACCAGAGGAATCAACCTGGTGTACATTAAAAGCCATCGAAAACGATGTAAAATGGGTTTTTCAGGAACTCAAGGATCGAAAAGGCTTATCGGCTTTGCTGGATAGTTCTGTATTGGCGCCGACTCATCATCCAGAAGAACCACAGATGCATGTTTTAAGTCGAAAGTTAGAAACTTTTCTTGCTGAGCCTACAAGTCTTGAAACAGAGGAATTTCTAACCTGGCTTAAAAATAGTAGAAGGTTTTGGCAAAGAAAAATTGCCTGCGCAATGCAATGCGCCTTTTAAATATGGAGCAAAGGATTATACAGGGATTGCCATGTAATCTTGTTAAAAAGTTTTCAGTGAAAAAAGCATCAAACGGGAGTGATGAAGAAAGTGAAAAATAGAAAATTTTATATTTGCGCTAATGATTTTTCTGGTTGCTGGTAGTTCGGCATTTGGCCAGACTCCCTTTGCCACTATTGATTACAGAACTTGCTTGGTTTTACATCCTGAAATGGCGACGTTTGACTTTGTTGCACAAAGGTTTTCGAGACCAAATCTAAAAAGAAACGATTCTTTAGTCATGGAGCAGGTTTATAAGAGTATGCAGGCAAAGCAAAAGTCTCTGGCTCCAAAAATAGAAGCACTTTTAGCCAAACAGGGTAAGCTTCAGGAAAATATGTCAAAGGCCAGATTGAATTGGACAACTATGGGAGCAAAGCTCGCGGGGCAAAACCTTTCAAAGAATGAAATTGAAAAAAGAATTGAAGAAACCCAAAATAGGGATCAGAAAAAGATTGATAAGATGCAACAGGAGTTTTCAGATATTGAAAATGAGATTGTTTCGCTTAAAGATTCAATCTGGCAGGATGTTTTTCTTACCAGAGCTGAGACTGTTAAAAAACTTGAGAAGATAATAGGGGAGCTTGACGCAGTTATAGCTGATACTTCAAAAGAATTAAAGGTTGCCTGTGTTATTGATGATACCCTTAACTCAAGCGAGACACCGGATGAAATTTTGAACCATATTCCTGAGAATACACCGCTTTGGGCAAATCCTGTTTATCAAACAATTTTAAAGTCTCCATTGCCTGAACCAAATACTTTTACAATTGCTAACCACTGGGCTCCATCTTTAATGAAATCAATTGAAAATCTCTCTTTCCAGTATTTGTCTCGTAGACAAGATGTTGGGTCATTGGTTTCAACAATACGCCCCTCTAAGCTCTTTATTTCAGGAGGTTTGGATATTACTGAGAAAGTTTGCCGCTCAATATTCAAAAAGTATAAGTTTAATTCTTACCTCACAGAATCCCTGGTTAAAGGGATTAAGATGTTTCGTGAAAGGTAGGCTTTTATGAAAGTTAAAATTTTATTTGGAATTGTTCTGTTAGCTATTATTTTTCCAGCTTCTTTATTTGCCTTAAATGATTTTTATGAGCAAAACGGTGATGCATATCTTTTAATTGGAGATGGCCCAGTCCGTGGAATTTATAAGCTGAACAATCTTGTTCCCGGAACAACGCCAAGCTACCTTTACGATGGCGGGAAAGCATTTAACTTATCTGCTTCAATGCTTTTTAGCTCTACCACTAATTCTATAAAAAAAGAGCTTTGGACTTTTTCCTCAGATGGAACAACGGGCATGCATCTTTCAGATTCTCCTTTGATTCGTAAGTGCTTGACCAGTGTTCATGTTGCTCCTGATGGTCCCTATGATTCGGGGCTTCATAATAAGATTGTTCACATTCATCATAATTACCCAGGAAACACTGGCAGTGGTGTCGGAATTCACGACAATAAAAGCTATCCTTCTCAATACACCAGTTCATATGGCTATCATGGAAACTGTTATCCTTGCACATGGTTTCCTAGCGCAGCACCTGGACAGCCAGGATACTATCAGATTCAGAATGGACGATGGTATCACTCTGGAGATGATAACGATAAAATTAATAGTAACTTCACTTACCTCAGACCAGATTGGTATGGAACTACCAGTCCAAACACTATTATAGGCGCATATAAGATGTACGGTTTTGTAAAGTGTATGGATGGAGCTGGTTTCCCAACCAGGGCAGGGTGGTGTCATAAATTAGTAAGAGAAACTGTTCAAGTTAATGAAGAAAATCTTAAACTTCTTAGTTATGACGTTGTTCTCAAAGCTGGCCCTTTCGATAGAGGAAAAGCTGGAAGCGTAGTTCTTGCCTCAACAAACACTAAAGATACATTGAATGAATGCGGCGATCCTTGTGCTCCTGGAACAGGCCCGGGAACGCCCATTCCCACCGGGAATACTCCAATTCTAGATTGTCTGGTTTCTGGAGCAGGCCGGAGTTACATGTATACCAGAGATTATGGAACTCCAAATTATACTTTAAAATTAAACAACGCTCCTTATACTTCCTCTACGATTGGTTTACCAAATGATCTTACCGCAGTTAAGATTGGCGTAAGTTCAAAAAATGCAACAACTGATTGGGTCTATATTCTGGGGATAAACAAAATCAATGAATGGCTGGCACAGGCCAATGTTCCTTCAAGCGGTTTTTTAAAAGAACTTACCGATGTGGCAGTTTCAGACCAGTGGTGGCAGACAGGTGGAATTGTTTATGCATACGATAAAACAATTCCTCTGGTTTACACTTTTGTAAGAAATGAAACTGATGGAAAGCCATGTATTCCCGATGTTGTGGATGTTTCTGGTTTCGCTGATTTACCTGATTCAATGGATGCCGACGGGTTCGGAAATCTTTATTTCGTTTCTACAAAGCGAGACCCTGAAAATGCCAAAGGCAAGGATGAACCTGTTTTTAAAGCCAGTCAAGCCTATGCCTATTTTAAGAAATCTACAATGGTGCCAAATTTATATAGGGCAAAATTTAAGCAGAACGTTTACAAAGGCGTGACCATGCTTAATTACTATAGCGGAAAATTTATGGATGCCAGTGGCGACATTTTGCTTGGTTCAAATTTGTTTGAACAGGATTTCCTTTGTGATCCTGCAAAAATTGGGGATAAAAGCCAGTGGAGCCTATGTCCTGGAACTCTAAACAGAACTTCTGCAAAAGTTAGTGACCAATACAAGACTGAGGTTGCGGTTATCAATGTTTGTACCCCTCCAAAAGTTACCGGAACCACTGCCAGTATTGATATTAATGGACCTTATGATAAGAACTTTAATAATGCTTTGACTCCTTATAATGATGCTACTCAGTATTTTTTCAGTGTTGAAAATGCCCCGGATTTTGATAACAACGGAGTAAATAGAAACGGCGAAGCTACGGATGATCCAAATGGTAACAATTACATTGGCCGCTTCCCATCAACCACTGAAAGCAATCACCTTCTTTATTACTGGAAAGTTGTTCAAAAGAAAAACAGATATGGTGATCCGTTAGACAACGTCATTCTTGAAGGAAAAGTTGGAACAAAAGAGAATGTATTGCCAATTATGTTTGGACCTGGTGAATATGAGATCAGTGTGAAATCTTCATTTAGATTTTATCAATATGACAAAATGCCTCGTGGTGTTCTTGCGGATAAAAAAGGTGATTACTTATCTGATCTGGTCTGGGCAAAGGCTCAAGATAATACCGAATGGGCAAAAACCAAGATTGTCGTTCAAACTTACGAGAATCCAAATTATCCTGGCGGATCCTGTGTAATAATGAGTGGAAAGCCAGACAATCCTACTGGGACAAGCTACGATTATCATCCCAAATTAATTTCGGGCAATACTAGCTCTGAATCACTTCTGGAAAAGACTAATCCCGCTGATCCTATTGGAGAAAGCTTCGTAATCCCACAAATAAAAGGTGGGCAGGTATGGAGTTTTAAGGTTAGGGAAAATCTGGCCAACAAGAAGGCTGGTATAGATAGAATCGCAACAATGCTTTTGTCTGATCCACCCAAGCCTGCTGAACCCCACAATAACCTTAGATGGTTAACTGACACTCCAAAATTTTCATGGAAAATTAGTCTGGAAGATCCTTATAACAAATCAGCGACCTTAGTTAATATTTCCAAAGAAACAAATACTTCATATTTTTCTGTTGCAGCAGGAGACAACGCTTTTACCATTCCTTCAGAGCCCGGCAATTATATTCTGAGGGTTGATGCAAGTAGAGTCTATACTTATGATTACTTTGAAAAGACGTTTAAAACCCTTTCTAATGGTAGTGTTATTACTGTTCCTGAGCAAAAGACAAAATATGTTCCAATTACTATTGGCTCGCAATGTAAGGTTTGTGTTTTAGACAATACTCCGCCTTCCAGCCAGCTGGCCGACCTTTCAGGGACATTGCAAACTGCTATTGATATTTCTCCCAGGTATCTGTGGGGAACAACCGGGGAAAGTTTGACTAACAACAAAAATGGCAAAGCAAACCCAGCTAAAGTTGTTTTGTGGACTGCTAATGATAATCCCTATGCCAATTTAACTACACATGCTAATCTTTCACCTTTGCTGGTGGACAAATACTTTGGACTATCTCTTAAGCATAGTATTTCCAAATCAGTTGGAGCATTCAAGCATAACAACGCTATGGGTACAAGTATTCCAGATGGACTGACAGGTGCTTTGCTTACAACAGCTAAAAACAAATATAGAAACACAGCCGACGGTGTAAGTAATAAAGCTCCAAATCTTGTAGAGCAAAAGCTTTATCATTACAGCGATTTACCTGCAGATTGTCCTCTTCCAAAGGTAAGAAGCTGGACTTATAGGAAATATTCAATGCCGGTAAGTGGAATGAACTATTTCCGTCAGGAAGGTTCCTCTTATTATCCTGAAATGGCGTATCACTACGCAAATCAATTAAGCAGCTATGTAAATCTTAGATATGGTTTCAATCTAGTAGATTCCTCTGGAAATGCGGGTGGTGACTTTTTAGATGGTCAGATAGTTGTAAGGGATAACGACAGGCCATTGGCATTTATTCAGGCAAAAGATGATAAGAATACTAATAAACTTATGGTTGGCCCTTGTAATATATTGCCAACCCATGTAGACGGAAATTGGGCTTGTTTTGCCAAGAATACTGGTCAGTCTGAAGATGAGAACGGTGTCGAAAACTGGACTTTTACTGATATAAATAATCCCGGAAATTTATTCGGGGTAGATGCCAAGTATAAAATCGTTTCAGCACAAGCTTTTAGTCCAATACTGGCACAGAAAAATACAAACGAACCTTCAACTTTAGAGATAGATATTCCTGTTACCTTCGAGCCAAAGATGAACGACAATGTTGATAATGTTAAGATCAATAGTTGGGATCTTCGTGATGAATCAGGAAACCTGATTAAGAACATTGGTTCTCAGGCTAAATATCTAAACATCTTCAGAGTTGCAGGGAACTATGTTATGGAATTAAATGTTCAGGATGAAGCGCTTGATTGGCCAGGCAATCCAGATTTGCCAAGAAATGCAAACAAGAAGCCGAATCTAAGAAAACTGAAAATTGTGATTCCAATTTCCTCTTCTCGCTTAAACATCAGAACTCTGGATAAATCTTATAAATAAGAAAGTGATAAAGAAGCATCTTGCAAAGCTGATTCTAGCTATATGTATTTTTTCCTGTTGTTCAGCCGAGCTTTGCGCATGTGATGAGTTAGTGCATTTGTGGCAGCCTCTTAAGGATGCCACAAATGCTTCGTTTGTTTCTTCTTTATCAGGTGATATTTTATGGAGAAAAATCGAAACATTTTGCAAATCAGTTGACGGGAAAATTAGCATAGTCATCAACTCGGGAAAACATGAAAAACTTGCCCTGGATATGCTTTCAGATGTAGCTTCCAGGACACAAATAGTTGCTTCCGGGGCAAATAAAGAAAACATATTTCCACGGCTTGAGATTGCTGTTCCAGATGCCAGATCAGATATGAAAATGCTGGTTGATATGGTATGTTATTTTGGAATTACAGTTCGGGCATCGATATACAATGAATCTCTTGTGAGATACTGCTTTTTGGGACCAAAAAATAAACTGGTGTCTATTGACGAATTACCTTTAAAAGTTGGTCTGGAAATAGATTGGGTATATACAGGGAATTTTTTGTGCGGAGGGATTTGTGTACACCGGGTAGCAATATTTGATGGAACACAGGTTAATAGCTTTACTCTTTGGACCAAGACCGATCTAGATAAGATCGCAAATAAACAAAATGAATAATCTTTGTCTAAATAAAAAATCAGGACTTACGCTAACCGAAATAATGTTGGCTACTATTTTGCTCGCCCTGGCAATTCTTCCCATTGTTGGGATTTTTAGTCAGGGTCATAAGATGACGCAAAAGGATATGAGAAGAATTGAGGCTATACATTTTGCTGAATCAACAATGAACAAGCTGTTAAAGTTGCCTTTTGCGCAGGTTCCTGTTGGTCTAAAGAATGCGAATCTTGTAGCTGCAAGTGGCACAGTTCCTCTTGGAAATGTTACTGGAACTGGGAATTCTGCATTTGCGATAAGCTTAAACGTGACCAATTTCCCCGTTTCATACTCATATTGTCCAGTTGACATTAATGACCCAGGCTATGACCCTGATAAGAGTGAAACCTGGGTGTTTCTGCCCCCGACTCAAGAAGGATCTGTTTTCGACGGTTCAAGTAAGTTTTGTCCCTTTATGGTAAAGCAATATGAGGTAACTGTTAGCTGGCAGGAAAGCAATGGTGTAACTCCTGCTCCGGTTAGCTTATTAAGCTTGAAAGCAAATCTCGAAGAGTAGAGCGAATTATGAATAATAATAGAAAAGGAATTGCAGTGGTTATAGTGCTTGTTTTGACAACCATGCTTTTAGCTCTGGCTGGTTCATATATTCAACGTTCAAGAACGGCGTCCCCAATAAATGGAAAAGTTTTAGAAAGGGTTCAGGCCGATTTTTGGGGACAGGGAATTGCCCAGCTTGCCCTGTTAAAATTTAAGCAACTTCCATCTGATTTTTATTTTGCTTATAATTTTTCTGTTCGAGATAAGAGGTTGGCAGTTCCAGATCCATGGTCTACTTTTCTACTTAGTCCTTTGCAAGGGCATAGAAATACCCCATTTCCGCTAGACTATACAACAAATTGCCGAATTTTAGGGCAAACCAGATACAAGACAGACTCTATTGAGTTTGAGGTTATTCTTGAAGGTGAAAATCTTCGAAGAAGTGTTAAGCAGACCATTAATTCAACACGGATAAAAAACTGATGAACTCGAAAAAAGCCTATACACTAGTAGAGATACTTGTCGCTGCCGGGATTCTGGCAATGTTTATGCTTTCTGCATTTATGATTTTTAGACAGTTGACTATGACTTATAGGGCCAGCGAATGGAAGGCTTCTCGCCAGAAAGAACTACAGATATTTTTGCAAACCTTGAAAGAAGATTTGGAAAAGGCTAATAGCGCTTATGTTATTCAAGCAAATGGTGAAGCGAGCAGGATTGATCCCGAAATAAATGTATCTGTAAATTCTCCAGCATTTAATAGTGATGAAACTGGCACCAATGATTTAAAAAGCACCGCTGGAAATCAACCTGTGGCATATTTTGCAATTATTAAGCCTGGTGTTGAATTTTCTGAGTTTAGTAACCAGACGAGTGGTAGCTGGCAAGGCTGCTCATTGGTTCTAACAAAAAGAACTTTGACCTATCAGAGAACGGGCGATCAGACTCGGCATACAAACAATCCCATTCCCATTCCCGGGGCAGTTTCAACTTTGCCTGGTTCAGGTGTTTCTGCGGGCGGATTGTTTGAACCAAACTTGAGTAATGACTTTTTAAAGACAGTCCAGGATGTTTCGGAAATTGCTTTTTACTTGATTGAGAATGGTGAAAAAAGGGCATTAAAAGTTGTGGTTACTTGTCAGTTGCAAAAGAGTGGATTACCTTCAAGTATTGTTATGGAATCTACAATAGCCAAACTAATGAAAGATACCAAGGTTGTATCGACTGCAATGTAGTGGGTTGTCACAAGATCCTAAAAAATCTTTTTACATAGTTCTATTTTTTACTTTCAATTTTTCAGAGAAAGTTTTTTTCTTTTTCAACCATTTATGAGGCAAAAAAAAATCATTGTAGAAAATAGATTGTTTTTTTAGCTATTAAAACGAGTTAAATTATTTTTACAAGCTCCTAAAAGCGTAAAATTCATTTTGAAACAGGTTAGTATTGGTAATTCACCGTAATCTCGAATGCTTTACAAAACTTTAAAGCTTCAGTGAAGATAAATTTGTAAAAAAAATGTTACTAATAATTCTCTCAAACTTAGAAATAGAGAGGGTTGACGGGTTGACCGAAGCATTTATTCCTGTTAGGCTTTAAGTAAGAAAAAGTATTTTGTAAAAATTGGGGACTGTGTATCTAAATTAAGTTTGAATGGTGGCACATATGTACAGGGGTTTGAAGGTTTTAATTTTATTTTTGGGAATGTTTGCTTTGCTAAGTTTGCCGTTAAATGCAGCTTCAAAGCCAAAGTTTTCGGGTTTGATACTTGTAGATACAAGACAAATGCTTCTTGCGCATCCATTATTCGGTAAGTTTGACCCAAAAACCAGAAGGTTCACTGGGACGAGATCTGAACCTACAAATGGTTTGGCTGGTAGGAGAATGATAAAAGCCGAGTTAGATAGCAATCTGAAGGCTTTTGAAAACTTTAAATCAGTGTGGGCAGAAAGACTTCAAAATACTGCCGGGTCACAAAGAAAAAAACTGGAGGCCATTTTTCTCAAGGAAAAAACCAGAAAAGAATCCGCTATAAGCGAGTTGCGTCAAAGATATTGGGCAGTTGCTTCATATCCTGGCAGGGAAGGCCTAACCGAGCCTGGTTCGATTGTGAGCCAGGTTTTTAGCATTTCAAATGATATTCGGGATGTGTTAGTTAAATTGAGGAACAGATACAAGGCCGAAGCTGTAATAGATGTTTCAAGCCTGCTGCCTCCAGCCCCTGAAAAATATAATGTTGAGCTGGTTCAAAGCAATGCAATGGCTGTATTATTTGCAGGAAGAAAATATAACGGAAATATTAATGAGTGGGTTGCTGAAGCCCGCAAATATTGGATGAATCATGGAAATCTTTGGAATCCGTTCATTATTGGAACTGAGGATCGAAGAAAAGAGGCTGTTGACGAATTAGAGCGGTTTACCCGGGGGAAATATTAATATGAGAATTAGAACTTCAATCACATCTTTAGTTATTCTTTTTACCTTGATAAGTTGCTTCTGCTATGGTCAGGGCTGGGCAACAATTGATGCAAGATTGCTGATGATATTGCATCCGAGAATGGGTAATTTTGATTATTCCGCAGGTAGGTTTTTCAGACAGTCTTTTTCTGCTCAAAGAAATGCAAAACTTTACGAAGCTTTAAACAAAGCCACCATGGAAACCGAGCGTAATATGGCGGTTCTTATTCGTAAGGAGCAAGCCCTGATAGATAAAAGAGCTGATTTGCTTATCGAAAGAGATACTACGATTAATGATCTTGCTGAAAAGGCTGCGAGTAGCACTTATATCATGAAAGGCAAATACGAACGCGTTGCTGAATATGAAAAGCGCTACGAAAAGAAAATGCAGGCTCTTGATGCTGAACTTGAAGCTCTGTATGCCCAGATGGAAAATACCAGAGAGCAGGCTTATTCTCCTGTTTATTTAACAAAGCTGGAAACAACCAATCTTTTAATTGAGATTAAAAGGGAAATAAAACAGCTTACTCAGGAAGTTGCTTCTGCTTATAGAATTGGTGTGGTTTTAGACAGCTCTTTCGGATTTCGCCCGGCTAAGAGTGAAACCAAGGATTCAACTGTTTTCTTAGAGAGCGAAGATTTTGATGTGCTTTCTTCAAGTCTTTTTCATGATTTAATAAGTTTAAAGGTTGATATGCCGCCAAATGTAAATGAAAAGGGAGCAACACCAGAGCATGTTGCTTTGGGCAGTGCTTTTGGCAAGCAGGACATCTTAAAGAAAATAATGCAGCTGCGCTCTTATCTAACCCCATTTGCCATGGAATTTACTCCAGGATCCATTTTTATTGTTGGTGGGAACGATATTACTGCTTATGTAGCGCAGAAAATTTTTGACCGGTATCAGATTCCACAGACTCTTAAAAATTCTTATCTAGCTGTTGTGAGGGACTTTTTAAATATCGAAAAGTCAAGCTATCAGGAAAGCCCTCCCAAATATCCAAACGAGGTTTACGAGGGGGTAAACAATGGAAATTAGGCGTTTTTATCTTAAAATTATTCTGTTAGCTCTATTTCTCGCAACTCCATTATTCTGTGGAGCAGATCTTCATCCGTTCTTTAAACAGAACGGCGACTGCTACCTACTTGTTGGAGAAGGCCCTCATCGTGGTGTTTATGCATTAAACAACTTAACAACCGGGGTTTCCAAAAAACTGTATGATCCTATGGATGCATATGGCTTAACTGCTGCTCAGAACTATGCAGGCTCTGTTATTCAAAAATGGTTGTATACATTTTCCGGCACCAATACTGGCTGGGAAAACTTTACAGGAATGGCTGAAAGAAGAGTTGTTGCAAATGCAACTTGGAATACTTATGCTGCAAATGTTGTTCCGCCGTTTATTGTCCATAGGTGGCATGGTTCTCCTTTTAACAGCCCCACCGGAAGGGGGAATCACCCACAAAGCACTTTGAATTGGAAGTTTGGTGGATTTGACTATCCTTGTTCTCAGGTCCCGGCAGCAGTGTCTGGAAAGCCTGGATATTACAAGGTCCAGATGGGTAAATTCTATCACGCCATGGATCGCCCGGTTAAGAGCCCATACGCATATGGTGGGTATTATGGACCGGGTTATTGGGTTCATTGGGTTGTTCGTGAAAATTCTCTGGTTAAATATAGAGATTTGAAATTGTATGAATACAATGTTACAAGCAAATCCGGTCCAATAGCAAAATCCAGTTTGCCAAGAGTTAAGATTGAAGAGAAACTCACTCTTGATAAACGTGGAGAGTGCGTTGATGGTTGTATCTCGCAGTCAGATGGTGAGGTTTTACCAGGTGGTATGACTCCATATCTTGATACGGCTTATGCTTCAAGTATCAGTAAATCTTATCTTTATAGCAGAGAGCCAAATAAAACTGATTACACTCTTCATGGATACATTTCCGGAAAAGACATTTTAATTGGTAACCCTTCCGATTTAACTACAAAGTTTATTGGAGTCAGTTCAACAAAATACTCGAATTCAAGTTATCTGTATTGTCTCGGAAAATCAGTTGTGAACAAGTGGATGACTGATGCCGCAGCACCTCCCGGTATGCTTGTAACTGACATTAGCGATTTGGCAGTTTCTGACCAATGGTGGCAAACTGGCGGGATCGTTTATGCATACGACAAAACTAAGCGTAAAGTTTACAAGTTTGTGCGAAGAGAAGGTTTTGTATCAGGGGTTCCAGAAGAAATTAGCGTTAATGACGATGGAATTGCACCGGATTCTATTGGAGTTGATGGTTTCGGACATTTATACCTCGTAAAAACCTCTTTCGAACCTTTAAAAGCGGTTGATTTCAAACCAAAAGATGCATATCTGGTTGAAGTTAATCCAAAATGGCCTGGTATGTTCAGAGCTTATTTCAAGCAAAATGTTTATAAGTCTGTTTATAAGCGAGATTACTATACCAAGAACATAAGTCAGATCCCTGGGAAACTTTTACTCGGATCTAACAAGTTTTACCGTGATTTCAGCGCAACGGTTCAGAGCGACTATTCAACCTGGAAATGGCTGGCTGCAGCTGTTCAATACGGACCAGTGGTTCAAACCGAATATAAGACTGAATTGGCTGTAATCAACAGTGCTACACCACCTGAAGTTACTAACACAGATGCTGTTTGTGATGTGGTCGGCCCCATGAAGATCAGCGGTACAAGCGTTATCTATGAAGCTAAGCCAGAATATGCTGAAGACGAATTCTATGTTTTTGACGTGGAAAACAGTCCTGACTTTGACGTTAACGGAGTTAACACTGGTAACTATGGAGATGACGTAGATGGAGATTTGAGAATTGGTCGCTTTCCATCAACAACCCATGAGCCTTCAGTTCTTTATTACTGGAAAATCATTCAGTTGAAGGATAGATTCGGAAATGAAGTTTTCAATGAAGTAATGAACCAGGAAAAAGATGGAACTCCAGGAGATTACAGACTTGTAAAATCTTTCCCTGGCGGCGAATACAAAGTTGGGGTAAAAACCAAATATAAGTATTACGATTACAACCTTCTTAAACCAGGAGACATGTCAGATAAAAAAGATACTGTTCTTACGGGTTACAAAATAGCTACCGGCGAAGATACTGATGGTTACTCCTGGGTATCTTTCAAGGTCAAATATTATCCACCACCAGCAGATCCTAAGGGTGAGGGCGTAATTATGACTGGTAAGCCAAAAACGGCTTCTACATATGATTACAGACCTACTTCAAGCCATGCTCAATACCACAATTATAGCTGGACTGATCCAACACCTACAAAGCCAGTTTATCCAAAATTTGTAATCAAAGAAGGCGTCTCTAATTGGTCATTCAAAATTAGAGAGTCTTTAACCAATCTTCAAGCTGGAATAGATCGTATTGCTAATATGAAGCTTGCCATTCCTCCTCATCCAAATCCAGGAGATCCTAAAATTGTACCCGGTTCGATCAAGTGGATCGGAGATTCTCCAAGTTATTCTTATACCTCTGATATCAAGTGGATCAATGGCGAAGGGATGAACGTCAGAATTGATACCAACAGGGAGTATATTACAGCTGGAGAAATTGCAAAACTATTCAGAGTTCCTTCCCAGCCTCAAACTTATAAGTTGACGGTAAAAGGAAGTAGAGCCTATGAATACAAGCAGTTTATTTATGACTTCAAAAAGAACGAGTGGAAAGACATAAATATTCCAAAAGTAATTTCAATCGAAGCAACAGCCTATGTTTATGTAACTGATGAAACTGGGCCAGCAATCAAATTCAATAACCCGTATTATGATGCGACTTCACCAAAACCGGGCATTGAAGCAGAAAGCCCGGCTTTCTTCTGTTCAACTGGCGTATTGTGGGGAACCACAGGTGAGCACCTGACAAAAACTGATGGTAAGACCAATCCTGCCACAATTGAGTTTATTGTTGCTGATAACAACCCCAATGCATTTGCGCCAACAGGGACATATAAGGATCAGTTCTTTAATGAAAACGTAATGTCTCATAATACAATTAATATTCACGGAAGGTATTTTTATACATTGGCCAGTGGTGGTCTAATGCCATGCGGAACGGAAAAAACTCACTCAACTATATGGAATTATTACAAGAGTAACGCTTTTTCGAATCCACAGATTAACAAAGATCCGTATAAGCTGTTTGCAACGAATTTAACCAAAACAACTTTCGAAGGTACTGCATGGTTGTCTACTGCAAATAAGAAAAAGTTCAATCCATCTTTTTCTTATAGAAAATATTCAATCAAAGTTGCGGATATAAATCATTATTCAATTCCTGATCCAGCGAAGCCTACCACTTATTCTGGGGAAATGGCTTATAACTACGCCAATAACCAGTCTGGATATAAAAATCTCGAATTTGGTTTGTTCTGGATGGAACCAAACGGAATGAAGTGGAGCACTGGAAGCTTCTGTAAAGGCGGAGAGCTTGTTGTCAGAGATAACGATAGACCTAACATCTTTGTTAAGATGGTCGACACTAAATACGATGATAGAGAATATGTTGGGCCTGGAAAATTGAATCCATCTGCCTGGGGAGCATGGAAGAATCTTGCTCTAAAAACTGGAAAAAGTGAAAACAGGGGCGGAGTTGAAAGCTGGACCACAGATGTAATCAGCGGAATATACAAAACAATGAATCCTGCTTTTTCATATGTTTACTCTGCAAATGCAACTAACAAGTTTGCTCAGACCGGTGACACTGACAAACTGTTGATTGAACCAGGTCTGGAAGTTGATGTCCCTGCTTTCTTTAATGCAATTGTCTTCGACAATACTACTGGAAATCCTGCAATCAAGGAATTTTCTATTCGCGCAAAAGATGCTTTAGCCGGTAGCGAGAGTGTCTTTAAAACCGATGATAAAATAAAGTATCTGTTCCGTGATCCAGGAGAATACAGAGTAAAATTAGTTGTGGAAGACAATGCATTAGGTTGGCCAGCAGACTATCTGAAGCCAACGATTGCTTCTAGTGAAGTTAACAAAAGAATACTTGAGCTAATTTTAAAAGTATACGCAACTAAACTTGATGTTAGAATACTTGAAAGAAAACGTGAAGGTATGTAATTGCAAGGTATAAATATGAGAAAAAGGAAATCAGGTCTGTCTCTGGTAGAAATAATGATGGCATTCGCTATTCTTGTGATGTCAACTTTGTCTATCTCAGGCTTGATTAGTTTCGGACACCGAGGTACCCAGAAAGACTTCAGAAATGTATTGGCGATTCAGCTTCTTGAAGAGAGGCTGAATCGCCTTTTGTCCGTTCCATATCTAAAGATTGATCTTGAGGCTATGGGTGGAGCGACAACCAAAGTCATTGATAAAAAGGTTTTTGATGGAACTACTTACGAGATGGAATTTGGGAATGTAAAGGTTGATAAAGCCACTTACAACGTGGTTGCTAACCTTGCAAAGATCCCGGTTACACTAGGGGTAAGACCTTTTGAGATCACAGATGACTACACCTATGCAGATGTTGAATCGTATCGATTTGGAGCGGATGTTGATACCAATTTGGCTCGTTTTGACGGATCTCATCCTACTAAGCATCCTTATCGAGTTATAAAAGTCCATGTTCAGGTAACTTGGATTGAGCCGGTGGTAAATGTTCGTAGAAGAGTTGATGCAGTAAGTTTTATTGTGGACCTGGAGGGATGATGATACAGAATAACAGAAAAGGTATAGCTATCGTCATCGTTCTGGCATTGTCTAGTTTTCTTTTGATTCTTGGCCTGGCATATGTAAAAAACGTAACGACAATTTCTACTACCAACCCAAAGAGGCTGAAACAGATTCAATCTGATTTCTTTGCCCAAGGTATTCAGAAAATAGCACTTCTTAAATTTAAGGCTTTGCCAGCTGATTTTTACCACGCATATCGTTATAAGGTTGAAGATGAGAAGTTGCCTAGAAGCTTAACTTTACCCGTCCTCATGCCAAAACCATTTTCTGATTTTTTAGGACCCGCAAATTCAATTTTACAAGGAGATTTAAGCTTAGCTACCCCTTCTCCAATTCTTAATTATACAACTGAATATAGGGTTAGTTCGTCTAAAAAATTTGATAGAGATATGGTTGAGGTGTTAGTAAATGTTCAAATGGAAGATTTTACCCAGAGCTACAATATCACCATAGATGCAAGTCGCTCGCTTATTTTGCCTGCTCCATAAAAAAGATGATTAAAACTATGAAAAGAAAAAACGGTGTCACATTAGTTGAGATTTTGGTCGCAACTGGCGTATTAGCAATGTTCATGACTTCTATTTTTTATACTTTTAGAAGTGGGAGTGAATCTTTTAGTTCTGGAACATGGAGAGTCCAAAGTCAGAAAAAACTCCAAATGTTTTTAACTCGCCTGCGAGACTATCTTGAGAAAGCTAATTATGCTAATGAAATTGCTCCTAATGGTGTTAATGATCCTGAAGAACTGCCTATTTATCTAAGTAGTCTGGCTTTCGACACCAATAATGATGGCAAAGACGTTATGTTTAAGTGTAGAGGGAAGAATCTTGATCTTCTGTTTTGTGCGGTTACCGAACCTTATCGGGCAGCTCAAGCTGATTTTGGAGTTCTTGAGAAGAATGGTTCATGGCTTGGAGTAGGCGTTCTTTGCCGGAATGATCAACTAATCCTAAAAGCCAATGGAAACTGGGACACTTTTGCTGCGGATTGTTCTCCTCCTGCAGAAATTAGACCTGCCAATCTTGCAAGATTTCCTGGAAGAGTTGGGATGAATAATATTCTTAGATTAGATGATATTGAATCTATCCATTTTTCACGTCCAACTTCTGGAGTTGCTATTGCCGATAAGGTATCATCTTCATTAAAAGTTAAAATAACTTTGCGAAGGTATAGAGGCGGCAAGCCTACGGAATCCTTTGTAACCGAGGAAATAGGAATCAGATTAATAGAAAGAAATCATACGGTGAACACTTTCTAATGAAAAAGCTTTTAATAATATGCTGTCTGGTTTTACTTTTTGGATCAACCAACTCATTAATTGCTTGTGATGATTACTATCTACAGTGGTCAAAGTTAAAAGAATTCCCAACTGAAAAAGCAGAAGGGGGATTTCTCGCAATTTCAGATGCAGTTTTAAGATTAAAGAATCATCTTTTTTCTGCCAAGGTTTTTAAATGGAATGGTCCCAAAAAACTTGTTCTAGGTTTTGTGGGGTGGGGTGAAAATGAAAAGAAGGCTACATCTGAACAGATATTAGATGTTAAGTCTGCGTTGTCAGAAATTTTTCACGATGGAAGGCTGGATTTTACCAATTCAAAAGAAATTGAAAAACCAGACTATGACAAACTTGGAAGCCTTTTGCCGAAAGAATCAAATGATCTCGCTCTTTCTGTAATTGTAAAAAAATATGATTTTCAATGGAAAAGTTTTTTAACTAATGATTTTTGCAGTTTTTTCAAGCTTAGATCTTATCTTTCAGAGAATGCCAGCGTCGAATTCAAATTAGTAGATTCTTCCGGAAAGCTTGTTGCATTTGAAACTTTTAATGTTTCTCCAACTCTTATTTCCGATATGAACATTGAAAATTCGGGAATGGTTAAGCTTAAAGCTGAAAGATATAGCAATAAGCCTGTAATGACTATTAAAGCAGGAGAATTACCTCCCATTTTCTCTGAGAAAAAATAGTAAAAACTGTTTCTAATTTCTAAAATTTATTTTTTCCACTGGGAATTTTCCTAAAATTTGTTAGTATTATAGAATAATATTAATTGAGGTAAGCAAATGAATCGACTTTTTGTAGGACTTCTTTTAGTTCTAATGGTTATGGGTATTTCTATTTCTGGATATGCTGAAAAGGCTAAAGAACCGGTGTGGTTTAATATTTTTCCAGAGGGTTTAATAAACGCAGATGCAAGTGAATATAACCTGCAAGACCTTGAAGGAAAGGTTTTTGGATTGTATTTCTCTGCTTCATGGTGTCGCGGTTGCGCAGCATTCTCAAGAACATTTGTTCCTTTTAGAGATAAGCATCAAGAGAATTTTGAGGTTGTTTTGGTTGGATTTGATCATAGTTCCGTTGATATGATGGATTATATGAACAGATACAAAATGACCTGGCCTGCAATCCCTTATGATAGCCCGGCAAGAATTGCTTTAAAAGAGAGATTTAATGTTACTTCTATTCCCACGTTGATTATAATGTCACAGGACGGAAGAGTTCTTACTGAAGATGGACGTGAGCAAGTTGAGACAATGGAGGACAATGCCATTAAGCATTGGCTGGAATTAGACGCTCAAGGCAAGTAGTAATTTTTTATAAATAAAAAAAAAGCAGGCTGAAAGGCCTGCTTTTTTGTTCAGGAGCTTTCGAGATTGGAAAATAACAGCGTTAATAATTATGAGAACCTTAAAGTCAGGACTGAAACAACTTTAGAAGCTGTTTCGCTTTCAATGGCATTTTTTTGCTTTTTACTGGGTATTGTTGGATTGTTATTTTTCCTTTTTGGAAAAAGCCATGGAATAGTGCTGTTTCTGATTGGGTCCATTGGTTTTCTATTAGGTCTTTCTTTCAAAATCTGTCTGTTTGAAAACTGTGTTTTTGATACAAACACAGGATTTGTGTGGTTTGAGTATTCATACCTGTTCTGGCATGACAAAACGCCAGTTGCTGAAATTGCTGAAATTGAAACAGTTTTTGTAGAAGGAATGCAAGAGTCTGGCAGATTTGCGGATTTTTGGACTTATAGAATAAGTATTTTGCTAAAATCCGGAAAAATCCTTCCAATAGGGCGTAATAGTTTTGACAATCTAAAAGCTCAAAATGATCAGGCAAAACGAATCGCAAAGAATATCGGAGCAAGCTTTTTTCCTGCCAGAAAGGAAAAGGCTGTTCTTTTTAATCCAGAATCTTCTCCGATTAGACTTGAATATATTGAATGGCCAAAAGCTAAAAAGGCTGAAGAATATGTTAAAGGCTTTGTATTGGCAGCCGGATTAATTGCTTTAATCCTTGGAACCATAGTCTCTCTAACCATATTCTTCAGCCAGAATTAGATCAGAGAAACTTAAGGTATCCTTTTAAAGCCTAGCAAGACGTCAGCAAGGTGACCAGATGTTCCATTATTTCTCTCAAAACTTCCGCTAAGAACGAGCGAGTTCCCGTTTAGATCTTTTGAGTTTTTTACAAAGTCTAGATTCAGACTCTTAATCCCCATTTGATCCAGAGTTTTTAACTCGTTCTTTTCAATTTTGCCGTTTCCATTTAAGTCCTGGTAAAGCTTTAAAGCTTTGTAAACAGGGTCAAGGAAACTAATTTTTCCATCGGAGTTTTTGTCATGCTTTGCTAGTTCAGCAAATCCATTTTGGGCTCCGTTCTGATCTCCAAATAATTCTTTCCCGTTGTCAATTTTTCCATTTCCATTTTCATCATATACCAGCATTGCATCATCGCCTTTGACCCATGCGGTGCTGTCTAATTTTCCATCAGCGTCTATGTCGAAAATGGCTCCTTCGCCAGCTTTGGTAAGATCAATTCCATCCCCATTCATATCCAAAACTAGTGGATCGACTTTAATAATCCCCAGATCTTCAAGTGATAATTCAGTTTTTTTAGTTTCTGTTTGAGTTTTTCTGAATTTAAGATCAAGCTTATAGCTATTCTGCTGCACGATTTGATCCGCTAATTCAGAAACTGTTGAAGGTCCTTCCGAGGAAGTTGGAGCAGGCGGGTTTTCTGTTTGATAAGCTTTTTGGGCCTGTTTTAAAAGTGATTTAAACCTCCCTTTTAGTTCCAGATACTCGTCATCATTCTTACTTATCATTCTGAGCATCAGGTCGAGATCCTTGTCCAGTTCAATGTCCTCAGGAATCTCTTCGGAAGCTGAGCTTTCAATCTGCGAGCTGCTTGCCTGAATGCTGACATTAAGCTCTGCCTCCATGGATTGTTGTCGGAACTCAGTAAGAGTCTGTCTGATCTGATTATATGGCGAAAGTTCGACCAGATCTCTTTCAATGCTCCGGGGTTTCTGGCTTTCAGATTCTGAGACTTTTTTTGCCGGGAAAAAGGCATCTAAAGCGCGTGTGAATCTGTCAGCACGCATGTACCGTTGAGATAATATTGACGCGGAAAATGACATTTGTTTACTCCTCCTTGAGTAAGTTGCACATCCTTATGCATGAGAAAAAACACTTTCCCCTTATATATATCGGCACGTTGTGGGTATAAACTTTATAGTTTTATAAAAAATGTATAAAAATTAAACAGTATTACCACGAAAATTTAAACTACAGATTAAAACCTAATAATGTTAAAATCGAAACCATCCAAAATTGCTTTAAACCCATTATCCTATGGCAAACAACAACAAAATTGCATTATGCAGGAATAGTCTTATTAAGAAAATTTCCATGCTTGGCTCTATTCCTCTTTTTATAGGGGCCTGGGCTAAGTTTGGAGCAAAACCCATAATCGCTTTTTTTATAAGTCTTTTCGCAGGAGCGCTTTTGAAACTCGCCCAGAATTGGCTTTTTGAGGATTCAGAGCGAAGTTTTCCATGGCATATGTTTGTATTAGTGCCATTGGCTGTGCCTGTTGGAGTTCCAGTCTGGGCTCCAGCATTTGGTTCAATGTTTTCTCTTGTATTTGCGGTTTGGTTTTTTGGTGGAGAACAGAAAAAGCTTTTTAATCCACTTGCCATTGCAATGATATTTCTGGTTGCAGGCTATTCTTCTGTGGCTAACTTTTCTATGGCAAAGCCTTTTGAGGGATTCAAAACCGGATTTAACAAATATTCATCAGGAATAAGTATAGGAAACGATTCGCAAGAATTTTTAAAGAAGCAGTCGAATAATATAAAGTTTAATACATATTTAAACGGCAATGTTCCTGGTGTGCCGGGTAACATTTTTCCAGTGATGGTTCTTGCTTTGGGCTTTATTATTGCCATGTTGCGCTTGAAAAGCTTATTCTGGGTTTTTTCTGTTATTACTTCGCTTGCTGCTTTTTACCTGACTGTATTCAGTGGGCAGGAATGGGTTTTACCTCCAATGCATCTTTTGCTAAGTGGGACAACGGCTATATGTATCCTGTTTGCTCTTGTTGAAATTGATAATTTTTCTTCAAGGGCTATTGTTAGCATAGTGAGAGGCGTTTTGTTTTCATTTTTTCTAATACTTCTTGTTTCAAAATCCAACCAGATTGTTGGGCCTTTTTATGCTTTGATTTTAACTGAGGTTTTTAGTCCGTTAATTGAAGACACTCTTTTTCCCGGGAAAGCTATTGAGGTGGCAAATGAAGGTTGAATACAAGGACTACATTTTTATGTTTGTTCTAACCACGGTTTGTACTCTTTTTATTGTGCTTACTAAAGCCGGAATCAGTAGTGTCGGACCTTTTAGCGACAATTCAATAAAGTCCGTTTTTTCAATTCTGAAAATAGAAACATCTGTGGATACAAACTTTAATGAAGAGTTTGAAAAAAGATTTTCTTTACTTTCAAAACCTGAATCTAAGATTAAGGTCTGGCGAATGAGGAGTAATAGCGAAATCCACCTTATAAAAGGTGAAGGCCCTGGAATGTGGGGCAAAATAGGGATTATAACCATATTCAATTCTGAGGAAAGGAAGATTCTCGGGATTCACGTCGAGTCACAGAATGAAACTCCTGGCCTTGGGAGTAAAATTTCCGGAGAAAGTTTTCTAAAGCAATTTTCAGGAATGAAGATTGATAAAGGAGTCTCTTTGGTTGACAATCCAGATGCGGATAATGAATTCGATGCAATATCAGGAGCAACAATGTCTTCTAAGGCTTTCGGCCGAATTGTAACCGATGTAATACTCGGCTTTGATGCATTGAATGAAGATTCGCAAAATCAGGGAGCCAGGCTATGAGCATCAAAAAAACATTCTGGCAAGCAATGGTTCCAGAAAACCCTGTTTTTATACTGGGGTTGGGGCTCTGTTCAACTTTAGCTGTAACTTCTGATCTTTTAAATGCTGTATTTATGAGTGTAATGGTCGCTTTTACCGCTGTTTCAAGTTCTGTTTTGATCTCTATGATGAGGGAATTTATCCCTTTCAGGTTCAGATTTATCACCTATATGATGGTCGTTTCTTCTTTGGTAATAACTGTTCAGCAATTTTTACACGCTCTTTATCCTGAGATTGCAAGCGCTTTGGGGCCATATGTGGGATTGATTGTTACTAATTGTATTGTAATGGGGCGTCTGGAATCGTTTTCAGCAAGAAATTCAGTTAAAACCTCTTTTTTTGATGCATTTGGAATGTCGTGCGGTTATGGTATGTTTCTAATTTTTATGGGTGGTTTTCGCGAGCTTTTTGGAAACGGGAATCTTCTTGGGTTAAGAGTAATGCCTGACTGGTACCCCGCATGTCGTTTTCTGGTTACTGCGCCAGGAGCATTTTTGGTTTTTGCACTGTTAATTTTTTCAGGAAATTATATTGCCTGGCAGCAAAAGAGGGGGAACTGATGGATTTATTGTTTCAGCATCAGATCCTGGCAATTATTTTTTCAGCAGCAATTACCGAAAATATTGCTTTAAATTACTTTTTAGGAATTTGCCCTTTTATTTCTATTTCATCTGACACAAAAACTGCATTTCAAATGGGGGTTACTGTAACCTTCGTTATGATTATGACCTCAGCCGCAAACTGGCTGATTTATTATCATCTTTTGATTCCTAACGGATTTGAAGACTTTCATCTGCTCTTTTTTATTTTAACAATTGCGGCTCTGGTTCAGTTTCTTGAAACATTTATTGATAGATATTTTCCAGCCCTTTATTCCGTTTTTGGTATTTTCCTGCCTCTGATAACAGTAAACTGTGCGGTTATGGGAGTTTCCCTTTTCTCTATAATCAGGAATTATAGCTTGATTGAAACTCTCTTGTTTTCAGCGGGAAGCGGAATTGGCTGGACTTTGGCCATATCTTTAATGGGAGCTCTAAGAAAGCGCCTGGATATGGATGCTATTCCTAAATCCTTGGGGAAAACTGGTATAACCATGATTATTGCGGCTTTTATGGCTATGGCTTTTGCTGGCTTATCTGAGGCTTTCAGTGGAGGGCAACCATGGAAATTCTAAAAGCGCTTGTTATAGTAAATCTTTTTGTCTTGTCTCTTTGCTTTCTTCTGGCACTTACCAGTGTCCTTTTCAAACAAAGTGGAAAGCGCAAGCTCAGGGTTAATGATAAAGAGCCGGTTGAAATTGAATACGGAACTACACTTTATGATGCCTTGGCCGAAAATAATGTGTTTCTTCCAGCTGCTTGCGGGGGACGAGGGACTTGTGGAAAGTGCGCTCTAAAGGCAACAGGCGGTGGCCCGGTACATCCCCTTGAAACTATTTTCTTTTCAAAAGATGAATTGGAAAAAGGATTAAGATTGTCCTGCCAACTCAAGATCAGAGAAGATGTATGCGTCAAGGTTCCGGAATCTCTTCTGGCAACCAGACTATTTAAAGCCAGTATAGAAAAAACTGAGCAAAGATCACAAACAATAAAAAGAATTACAATGAAATGCTCTGGCGAAGAGGTGGATTTTAAGCCGGGGCAATATATTCAGATAATCAATGAACAACCTTGGGAAAAGGTTATTCGCGCTTATTCTATTTCATCAGCCCCCGGAGAAAAGCTCGTAAGCATAGATGTACAGGCAATACCAGGGGGGGTGATGAGTAATTGGCTTCACGAAAGGTGCGCAGGTGAACAAATACTTTTCACAGGACCATACGGTGAAATGGAACTCCCGGATAATCTTCCTGAAAAGCTGATTCTAATCGCAGGGGGAGTTGGGTATGCTCCTATGCGCTCAATTATTAAATGGTTTTCCAATGTAAAACCAGATCTGGAATTGCAGTTGTTTTGGGGAGCAAGAAATGCCAATGAGCTATATGATCATAACGAGTTGGTGCAAATGGAGCAGGAGTTTGCAGAATTCAATTACTTCCCAGCCCTTTCTCAGCCTCTTATTGAAGAGGGATGGACTGGAGAAAATGGATTTATTCATGAATTGCTGGAAAAGAAGTTTCCCGTTGGAAATGATATAATGTTTTTTGTTTGTGGTCCCAAACTAATGATGGAAGCGGTGGATAGGCTTTTGCAAAACCGTGGAATCGGCTCTGATAAAATCTTTACCGATCCTTTTGATTTCTGAATATGGGGAAGAATATGAGTAAGCTCAAGGCGTTTTTGATGACAGTTGTAATTTCAATTCTCGGCATTTATTTTGCCGAAAATGTGCTTTGTGCAGATCAGGCGACAAATGATTTAACTACAAAATCTGTTTCCTCTGAGCAAACAGCGAGATGCATTCAATGTCATAAGGGACGCCAAAAAAGACTCATCGACGATTGGGAAAAAAGCGCTCATGCAAAAAATGGAGTTGGCTGTTACGAATGCCATAGTGTCGAACCAGGCAACCCATCTGGAAAAAACGGTCATTTTGGTTTTGTGGTTAGCCTTGCTGTAACTCCTGATACTTGTGGAAAGTGCCATGCTGAAGAATTTAAATCATTTGCTTCTTCAAGTCATGCACTGGCTTTTGATCTGGTTGCGGATGTGGCTTCGCAGTCTATAGCCACAAGTAATGGAATTATTTTTGAGAGAAGTTGCGCAATGTGTCACGGAAATTCTGATCAGTTTGAGAGAGGGGTTCCAATAAATAATAGATGGCCAAACCATGGTATTGGAAGGATTAACGCAGATGGGTCACGCGGAAATTGTGCTGCATGTCATTCTAAACACGATTTTTCATTGGCTAAAGTCAGGGATGCGGATACCTGTGGAAGGTGCCACCATGGGCAGCCAGGTCCCATGAAAGAAATCTGGGAGGCATCGAGGCACGGGAATTCATTTGAAATTGCCAACAAGGATGTGGATTTTTCCAGAAGAGGTTTTATGCCATTTAGGGATGGGGTGAAGATTCCAAATTGCTATGTCTGTCACATGGCGGGTGTAGATGAAAGCGGAAAAGGGAAAACCCACGACCCTGCAGAGCGAATTTCATGGTCACTTGCGGGAATGCCTGCTGCAAAGAATGCGAATTGGGGCTCCAAGCGAAATTTGATGAAAACCATGTGTCGAAATTGTCATGGTAATAGTCAGATAAATGGTTATTACAGTGCGTTGGACAAAGTTGTTTTTTCTTGCAATGATTTTGGAAAGGTTCATGAAAATCTTATTGCCTCTATGAGTCCTGTGCTTAGAACTGAATTTAAACGAGCTCTTAAGCGTATGAAATTCGGGGCGGCAATGATGAGTCCAATTCATGTAACTGAGGGAGAAAGCCGTTTTAAAGTGCTTCTTGATGGAAAAAATTAAGGAAAACTGTTAAAAGTGCCGATATAAAGTATAAGGAATAAAAAAAATAGTCAGGGACGACGCAATTTTGGAGGCGGCACATGGCTATTTCCAGCATTGAATCGCGTATTTGCAGTTCCTGGCAAACAAAGCCCGGTGGAGTTTCTGGCAACAAATTTCTTTTTGCGCAATCCATGAGTTCAAATTCTGCGATTACATCCTCTGAGGAGTCTGTTGAGAGTATGCTCGATGCAGATCCAGTTCAGGAAGTTGATAAGACTTCAACAACTTCTCAATCAGATGTAAAAGAGGATTCGCCTAAAGGATTCTATGATGCTTACGAAGAAAGAGTCAAAGAATCTCCCATCCTGAGTAAATACTATGAAAAGTTGGGTGGCATTCCCTATCATCAAGGCGAAGACGGAATAAAAATTCCAGCTCTATTGTTCTTAGAGGGCGGTGATATTGGCGGTTCAGGCAGCATCAATGGTAATTTGGAAATGGGACTTGAACTTTTTCAGGACGAATTTTCAGATTGGATGCGACAGGAAGATGTTTTTAGTAATCCACCAATTAATCTTAAGTCCAATTCAAGTGGACAGATCGTAGTTGAAGGTGATCATCCGCAAAAGGATAAGATCGAGGCATATTTTAAAGAGCACGACGATATGGCAAATTTCTTTAAGGGAATGACGGCCGCTAAGAGCCTGATAGAAATTGGGAAAGAATCCTCAAAATTTCAGGAGGCTTATAGAATTGATCCCCAGGCAGCGATAAGAGAGTATTCACACTTTTTTTCAGGAAAATATTATTATGAATCTTCTTTGAATATTTCGGATTCTGGATTTGATTTATTTTCAGAACCAAAATGGGCGATGAACGCTTAATAAAAAATTCCCCTCTGATTTGTCTAGTCAGAGGGGGATTTTTTTTTTCGGTTATTCAAAAATTTCTGGTTTGTCCTGTCCCATTGAGGAGACTATCATTTTGTAAGGTTTTACTACCAGCAGAACGTATTCTGGGTCGTTGACGTCTTTGAAGTAATGAGCCAGAGCAGGTGACCAGAATTTCTGCTTTAATTCAGGGGCTTCCTCAATAACCGCTTTTCCCTGGATTTGATAATACTTTGGAGTCTCTTTGTTGCCGCCGTAAGCAATGTGGACTTCATCGTTATGTTTTAGATGGCTAACTTTTCTTGAGCTTTTAAATGTTGCCATTACAACATTGCCACTATCGTCTGCGCTTGCCATCATCGCTCTCACCCAGGGTTTGTTATCAGGACTTACTGTACCCAGGTTTGTCAGAGTTGGCTTCTCAAAAAGTTTAATGACATTTGTAAAGATTTCTTTCATGTCTGCTCCTCTTATTTAATTTTAGATCAAGATGTCTTTATCTCCAGAAGCTAGAGCTTCCAGCTCATCTTTACTTGCAATTGTAATTTTAGTCCCCTTTACATCAATAAGTCCAGCTTGCTGCATTTTTTTAAAAGTTCGGCTAAGGGTTGCTGGAATTGTACCTATTCTGCCAGCTAAGGCTGTCTTTGTTATCTCAAGAGCAAATGAATTTTTCCCGGAGTGGCGTGCCATTCGTAAAATATATTTAGCCAGTCTTGATGAGATGTCTTTTAATGACAAGTCGTCTATTAGCTCTACAAACTGTCTTAATCTTAAAGATAGTACTGCCAACAGGTTTAAAAGAATTTCGGGGTGCTTCTTACTTAAAGACAGAAACGCATTACGCGGAACAAATAAAAGTTGGGAATCAGTTAAACAAACTGCTGAAGCTGGGAAAGCCGTACCTTGAAAAACAGGAACTTCTCCAAAAACCTCGCCGTCGTCAAAAATATGAATGACCTGTTCTCTACCATCGTTTGCTAATCTAAAAATTTTAACGTTTCCTTTTTCTATCAGATAAAATCCATCCGCCTCCTGGTGTTGCATAAAGAGAATTTTTCCGGATTGATGGGTGATTGGGATGGCTATTTCGCTGAGTTTTTCCAGAAATTTTTCTTCTAATTCCCGGAGTAGGTCACTTTTCTTAAACGCTTCTATGATGTTGGTTTGCAGTTCTGCTTTCATGTCTCAATTCTAGAGTAAATTTAAGTAATTTTCAAAAATAAATAAAAAAGTTTACAGAATTGACTTAAGTCAAAGCGCAAATAAGTGAATTTGAAGATAATAATTATGTAAGAACAAAGAAAAGCAAACAAAGGAGCAACCAAATGGCTTTAAGAAAAATTATCAACATAGATGAATCTTTGTGTAATGGTTGTGGAAATTGCATTACTGGGTGTGCTGAAGGCGCACTTCAATTAGTAGATGGTAAGGCAAAGCTGGTTAAAGAAACCTTTTGTGATGGTTTTGGAGATTGCATTGGAACTTGTCCCACCGGAGCTTTGACCATAGAAGAAAGGGATTGTGAAGAGTTTGATTTTGATGTTACGCTTGACTATGTAAGAGAGATCAGAGGGGAAGATGGCGCAAATAGAATGATAGATTCTCATGCAAAACATGAGGCCATTGAAAAAGTAGAACCAAAGAAACGCGGGGGTTGTCCAGGAAGCCAGATCAGGTTTAATAAGCCTGAGGTTTTGTCTACACCAGTTTCAAATGTGCAAATGCCAGTGGTAAACAAGTCTGAAATCAGTCAGTGGCCAATAATGCTGCATCTGGTTCCACCATCTGCACCCTTTTTCAAGAATCGCGAACTAGCTATTCTTAGCACCTGCTCAAGTGTTACAAGTCCAGATGTGCAGTGGAGATATATTCGTGGTAGAGCAGTAGTGGTGGCATGTCCAAAACTTGATAGAACTGAAGGCTATGTTGATAAGCTTGCTGGAATTTTAAATGAGAATCAGATTCCAAAAGTTCACATAATTCGAATGGAAGTTCCTTGCTGCGGTGGATTGACAGCCATCGTCAGATCAGCATTAGCAAAAGTTGATCGCAATGATCTAATTGTGGAAGAAGTTACAGTAAGTCTTTCAGGGGAAATTCTTAAAACTGAAAAAATTTTTGGTTAGGGGGAAATTATGAGTAATCCAGTCTGGAGTCCTAAAAAAGTAATAAATTATAGTGAATTTGTAAGTTATTCAGAGGGGTCGATTGTAAGCAAGACCCTTTTTGACAAACCATCGGGAAGCTTAACTCTCTTTGCTATTGCTGAAGGGCAGGGCATTGCAGAGCATAAATCACCTTTTGACGCCACAGTAAATGTTCTTGATGGCGAAGGTGTTTTTGAAATTGAAGGCGAAGAGTTTGTGGTTAAAGCCGGAGAAGCTTTAATTATGCCGGCAATGGTTCCCCATGCAGTAAAAGCCGGAAAAGCGTTTAAATTTTTACTAATTATGATCAGGTAATTAACTGAGCCTTGAACTCAGAGATATCTAAAACTTAACGATTAAATTCTTAGGAGGAATAATATGGGTATGTTTTGTTATCAGTGTCAGGAAACTGCAGCTTGTAAAGGCTGCACTATTAAAGGTGTTTGTGGCAAGCAACCAGAAACTGCTCAACTGCAGGACTTATTGGTTTTCGTGTTGAGAGGAATTGGAGAACTCGGTGAAAAAGGAGCTGCCAAAGGGCTAATTACTACTGAAGTTGGTGAGTTTATTTCAGCTTCATTATTTGCCACTATTACCAATGCCAATTTTGATAACGAATACTTCTTTAACAGAGTTGATCAGGCTCTAAAATTAAGAAATAAAATGAAAAAGCAGCTTGTAGATGCAGGAATTGGTTTAGAGGGCCTCTCTGAAGCTGTAGCATGGGAACCTGTTTCTCGTGATGAATATATGGCAAAAGCTGAGCACGTTGGTGTTCTAGCCACTGAAAATGAAGACGTTAGATCTCTTCGTGAGCTTCTTATGTATGGCCTCAAAGGAATTGCGGCATATGCTCACCATGCTTTTATTCTTGACCACAGTGACAAAGCTATTTATGAATTCCTTGCAGAAGCTTTGGCCTCTACAACTAAATCTCTTAGCGTTGATGAAATGGTGGGACTCGTTCTCAAAGCTGGAGAAGTGGCAGTGACTACAATGGCTCTGCTGGACAAGGCAAATACTTCCACTTATGGAAATCCAGAAATCACTGAAGTTGATCTCGGTGTTGGAACTAGGCCCGGAATCCTGGTTTCAGGTCATGACTTGAGAGACTTCCATGATCTTCTCGAACAAACAAAAGATGCTGGAATTGATATTTATACTCATAGCGAAATGCTTCCGGCCAATTACTATCCAGCTTTCAAAAAATACAGTCATTTCCATGGCAACTATGGAAACGCATGGTGGAAACAAGCTGAAGAATTTACTTCCTTTAATGGACCGATTCTTATGACCACCAACTGTATTGTCCCTGTAAAAGATGCATATAAAGATAGAATTTATACCACTGGTAACGCAGGTTATCCAGGAGTAAAACACATTGCTGACCGTCCAGAAGGCGGAGTTAAGGATTTTTCAGAAATAATTGCCCAGGCCAAAAAATGCCAGGCTCCAGTTGAAATAGAAACCGGAAAAATAGTGGGTGGTTTTGCTCATAACCAGGTTCTTGCTCTTGCAGATAAAGTTGTTGCAGCAGTTAAGAGTGGCGCTATCAAAAGATTTGTTGTAATGGCAGGATGCGATGGACGTCAGAAAGGGCGCGAATACTTTACTGATGTTGCAAAAGAACTTCCGGAAGGAACTGTAATTCTTACTGCTGGTTGTGCCAAATATCGTTACAATAAGCTTCAATTGGGCGATATAGGAGGAATTCCAAGAGTTCTTGATGCCGGGCAGTGTAACGATAGTTATTCATTGGCAGTTGTGGCACTAAAGCTTAAAGAAGTTTTTGCTCTCGAAGATATTAACGAGCTTCCAATATCATTTGATATAGGATGGTATGAACAAAAAGCTGTTGCTGTTCTACTTGCTCTCCTTCACCTTGGTGTTAAGGGAATTCGCTTAGGGCCTACACTCCCAGCATTCCTTTCTCCAACAGTTGCTAAAGTTCTTGTTGAAAACTTTGATTTAAAAGCAACTGGTGAAGTAAAAGCTGACATCGAAGCAATGATGCAGGGAAAATAAAGAAAAATATCTCTTTCAAAATTGCAGGCCGCCAAATTGGCGGCCTGTTTTACTTTTAGTGAAAAAATTGTAGAATAAAACGGAAATAGCAATAGTTGAGGAACAGATGCATATAAGTCGCTTTCAAGATATGGATTTTTTAGCTGTTAAGGATGCTTTATCACTTCCATCAGGAGAATTTTCGTCTGCTGAAGAGAATTTAAAATATTTCGAAGAATTTAAACCCCAAAACTGGTTTTGTGCTCTGGATAATGATGAACAACCTGTTGGCTTTGTTATTTCACGTTATGATTCTGAATTGATGCATGATCTTGAAATTTTTGTTAAAGATTCGTTAGACCGAAATGCTGTTTTGCTTGCTCTGTTAGGACGATTTAATGTTGTCAGTGCTGAATTATACCCAGATTACAAGTTTCGAATCTCTGTGGTAAAGAAGGACAAAATTCTTAACTCTGTTATTCAGAAAATATTCGTTATTGATTCAAAATCAGAGTTTCTTTTGATGGAAAAAGATTTGGTTGGTCATCTTTCTGGTAGAAGTATTAAAGAGCATGCCTCTTCTGAAGAGATTTCACAAATTCTGGATTTGTTTGCAGGCGTTAAACAATATACCCAGGAAGAGATTCAGAAACTGGTTGGGCAAAAAAAGATATTTTGGATAAAACATAATGAAAAGATTGCCGCAGCAGTACATTTTGAAGACAGACCAGAAGTTGCTTGCGAACTAATTACAATGGTCACCTCGGATGAACTGAGGGGAGAGGGCTTTGCAACAAGACTTCTGGAGTTGTTGAAGCACGAATTTAAGGGACGATATGCAAAGATGTTTGTAAAGGTGAACAGTATTAATCAGCCAGGTATTAGCCTTTGCTGTAATGCCGGTTTGTTATCAAATCCCAATAAAATTGAAACTCAGTATATTTGCACTATTGCCTGAGCCAAAACTTGCGCCATTTTCATTATTTAGGTCTTTAATGAAGATGAAGTGCCGCAAGTTCTGGCTTAAAGCTTTGCAAAATGAAAAAACTAATCAGCTATTTTTCTATGGAGTTCCAATCGGGACCAATATTTGGAAATTTTGCTCTGAATTTTTCTAATTCATCAAAACTCGAAAAATTTCGTACTCCAAAGTGTCTTTTCCAACCAAAGAAATCTGCAGGATGAGCAAAATCAAAACCTTTGTTTTTTCTGGCAATGTTTTCTGCAAAAACCCTGTCTGAATTTGAATGATCAACGCCCGGAGTCCCATCAGGTTCAACCTCTTTGCCTTTTTTCCATGCGGCGTCACCTATCATAAGGCTGTTTTTCCAGTCCAGTTTCAGGCCTGCCTCTTTGAGGCATTTTTCAAGAAAAAGAGCCATTCCTGGTTTTGGTTTTCTGTATTCATCACATCTATCCGCAAAATCGAAATAGTTTATTAAAACGCCATAGTCGGCAATCTTTTTTACCGTTGCGTGCATTGCAGATTCAGCATCAGATAATTTCAAGTGCCCATATTGGACTCCTGCCTGGTTAGAAACAATTGCCAGCAAATAGCCTTGGTTAACAAGCGACTTCAAAATGGGAATGATACAGGGTAGCAATTCAACATCCTGGGCTTTTAATGGAGAAGGGCGGCCGCTTTTGGCTATTCTTAAGGTGCTGTCAGCATCAAAAAAGGCAACTTTAAAGGAAACCTCTTTTTTCTGTGTTTCCGATAACACAAGCTGTCTTCTTTTAAGTGGAATTTTAGCTATATTTTTTTTCATTTTTTGCTTCCATGTTTTTTTCTATGAATGTATTTAAGGCATTAAATAGGCGCAATACCAAAATAAATTGATATTGCGCCTGTATTGATTAATCAGGGAAGCTCTTGCTTAGCTAATCTGACTAGAAGATCCAATTCTTCTTTATGTCCCAGAATAGCATTTTCCCAGAACGATTCTTGTTCGAGGTCTTCGCCAATTGTCTTTTTGACAACCAAATGCGCCAGGTCAGAGCCGGATTGTTTCAGAAATTCCTGGTAATAAGGAAGGAATTCTTTTCTATTTTCTTTGAAACGCTTATAAAGACCACAACTCAGCAAGTAACCAAATGTATAGGGGTAGTTGTAAAAAGAAATTCCAGTTTTATAAAAATGCTTGGTTGAGGCCCATGAATAAAGACTTATACTGTCTGGGTCCATAGTGTCGCCATACATTCTTATAGAAGCAGCTTTCATTAATTCTTTTAATCTTGAAACGGCAACTTCTCCATTTGCTCTTTCCTCATAGAAGGATTTTTCAAAATAAAAACGGCTGGGAACATCCATTAAAAAGATCATTGCTCGATTCAGTTTGAGCGAAAGTGTTAAAAGCTTTCTTGAGTCTGGAACTTCTTCAGAATTAAGAACTCCGTCAGCTAGTAAAAACTCAGCAAAAGTTGAGGCAGTTTCAGCAAGGGTCATTGGATAGCTCCGCGTAAAGCCTCTCATTCCTTTCATTTGTCTGTTATGAAACGCATGTCCAGCCTCGTGTGCCAGCGTGGAAATGTCTCCATATTGACCTGCAAAAGTCATGAATATTCTAGATTCTTCAATGAAAGCTGAACTGGTGCAAAATGCGCCCGGAACTTTATCATCTGATGGAATAGAATCAATCCATCTTTTTTCAATTGTTTCGTTAAAGAATTTCCCCAGCTCTGGAAGACTTTTTGAAAAAGAATTCCGCACCATTTCGACCCCGTTAGCCCAAGTGCTTTTACCAACGCCAGGGGTGCAGATAGGTGCACGAAGGTCAAATTCTGAGAGCTTGGGCAATTTTAGTATTTTGGCCTTTGTCGCAACGATTTCTCTACAGAAATCAATGTTTTTATCAATTGCAGAAAACATTGCTTCAAGCGTCTTTGCAGAGATTCTTGACTGTCTCAATGCATTATCCATAAAGCCAGAAAGTCCTCGTTTTTTATAAAGAAGCAGGCGAGTACCGGCAATAGAGTTTAGCGCCTGGGCGCAGACATCTTCTGCGCTTTGCCATGCCTTTTCAGCTCCTCTGAATGCTGCTTCTCTGACCTTCCTGTCGCCGCTTTGAATTAGGGATCGGTAACGTGAAACAGGTAAGGAAATAGGTTGGCCTTCCTCGTTTATTGCATCCAGCTTCAATTTTCCGCTCATTGATTGATAAAGTCTTTCCCATGCACTAAAGCCTGTTATGCTCAATTCAGAAGAAAGGTCTTCTAATTCAGAGTCCATCATCAGGTTTGCATTTTTTCTTGCCTCAGAAAGCATAAAAGAGGCTGAATTAAGGGCAGGACGTGAAAGAAATTCAGCAAAATCTTCATTGCTGATCGAAGTTAATGATTTTTTCAGGTGGGTATTTAACTTGCTTAATCTGGTTGAGATCTGAGCAAGCTCAATTGATTCTTTTTTATACTTTTCACTGCTGGTTTTTGCTTTTAATAAACAGTTCACGTAGGTTCCAAGATGGCGGAATTTCAATTGAAATTTTTCCATATCCAGCAACCATTTTTCCCAGGCAGCAAAATTGGCTTTACTGAGTTCTTGTAGGTTTTCAGCACTTTTTTCAAGTGCATCAATATTTTTAAATGTTTCTGATTTAAAATCCAGCATTTCTTTTCCGCGAAACTCGGGAAAAAAGCTGTCGAGGCTCCAATTCATTCCTTGTTGCATTTTTTTTCTCTTTTCTATATATAAAAAAATTGAGCCCGGAAAACGGGCCCGCGAAACTTATTTTAGAACTTTTTTTGCTAATTCCTTAAACAACTTCAGTTCAGGTTCATGGCTTAAAATTGATGCCGTCCAGAAAGCGGTATCTTCAAGGTCAGCACCAATGGTTTCTTGAGCAACAATATGTGCATAATCACTGCCAGAACGTCTTAAGAACTCTCTATATTTGGGAAGGAAAGCTTCTCTGTCCTGTTTAAACATTGTATATAGACCACGCGACAGAAGATATCCAAAAGAATAAGGGTAGTTATAAAAGCTTGCATCGGTTAAGTAAAAGTGCATTTTTGATGCCCAGAAAAATGGATCTTCACCGTTATCAATAAGTAGGTTACCAAACTTTTCTTTCATGGCATTGCTCATTAATTCTTTTAGGCGTGCAACACTTACTTCACTCTTTTTTCTTTCTTCGTAGAAAGACTTTTCGAACATGAATCTGATTGGAATGTCTATTAAAAAAGCCATTCCGTGATTTAATTCTTGTGTCAGAATGTTAAGCTTTTGAGCATCTGAAATCTCAGGGTCATTTAGAATTCCATCTGCCAGAAGCATTTCGCCAAAAGTTGATGCAGCTTCAGCTAATGTCATTGGATAATTTTTTAAATTAGGCCGCATTCCCTTCATAAGATGGCTATGGAATGCGTGTCCGATCTCATGGGCAAGGGTAGAAACATCTCCAAGACTTCCTGAATGAGTCATGAATACTCTGGATTCTTCTGTTAAGTAAGAACCTGTACAAAAAGCGCCTGGCATTTTACCATTTCGAGGTTCGGCCTCAACCCATCTTTTATCAATTGCCATTCGAAAAAATTCACCCAGTTCAGGAATGCTTTGTGAGAAAGCGTTATCTACAAGTTTTACTGCTTTTTCCCATGAATACTTTTCCAGTCCAGGAATTTCAACTGGAGCTTCAAAGTCATACCAGGTTAGCCCGTTAAGTCCCATTATCTCAGCCTTTGCAAATCCTAATTTTCTTGCAAAGTCGGCATTTTCTTCGATCGCTTTAAACATAGCATCAAGAGATTTTTGAGAAATTCTTGATTCTTTTAGCGATTGGTCGAGGAAGTTTTCTATCCCGCGTTTTTTATTGATTGTAAGCCGGGTGCCAGCTATTGAATTTAAAGCTTGAGCGCAGATGTCCGAGATATTTTCCCAGGCTTTGTTGCCTCTTTCAAAAGCATTTTTTCTAACTTCTCTATCTGGATTTTGCATTAATGAACGACATTGAGCCATAGGAATTTCTTCTTCTTTTCCATCAGGCCAGAGCATATTAAAGGAAAGTTTTCCGCTTAATGTGAAATATAGTCTTTCCCATGCACTGTAACCAACTACTCCCAGCTCGGCATTCAGGTTTTCCAGTTCCTTAGTCATCGAAGTTTTAGCCCTGGCTCTTGATTCTTTTAGCATAAGATGGATGTCTTTAAGTTTTTCTCTTTTCAGGAAGTTTGAGAAATCCTCATCGCTAACTTCGATAAAACCTAAATCCAGATTAATACCTAATTTCTCAAATTCCGCACCAAGAGTTGCCATTTCAGATGATTCTCTTTGATATTCTTCGTTGTTGGCGTCATCGGCTGTTAAGCAGCCAATGTAAGAGAAAAAATGGCTGGCGTATTTGCTCAAATCTTCTAAATCGAGTATGCACTTTTCCCAGGCCTCAAAATTATTAGCTGAAAGCGGTGCTAATTGAGAGATTTCCGATTGCAGATTCTGAATTTTTTTCTTTAAATCTGCTTTAAATTCAATCATTTCCGGGCCTTGAAATTTTGGAAAAAAGGAATCCAAATTCCAGGTTACAGCTTCATTCATACTGTACATTCCTCCTTGATGGATTGGCAGAAATATAGCACTTTTTTGCAGGTCAAATCAAGTCCAATACCGAAGCAGAGAGCCTTTAAAGCCTTATGAATAAAGACTGTGGGATGAGAATATAAGTTTATATAATTATTGGAATTAGTAAATTAAGAGCTTTTCTTAGTTCAGTTTCCGACAACCCGCCAAATCCTATAACCAGACCTTTTGTCTTAGCTGAAGAAATGCTTTGGTTATAGCTGGACAGTCCAATAATACGAATCCCGGTTAATCTGGCTTTTTCAACTATCGATTTCTCCGAAAGCTTTGATTTTAAATGCAGCAATACGTGGAGACCAGAATTTACGCCAGATATGGAAATATGTTTCTGATAAGGGGATAGAATTTCGATTAAGACTTCTATTTTTCTTTTATAAGCTTTTCGCATTCGATTTAGGTGTTTTTCAAAGCCTCCTTCTTTGATGAAGCTGGCAAGAATAAGCTGGTCTACTCTTGATACAGTGCAAGAGTAAAAAAAGAACTCTCTTTGGTATTTTTCCATCAAATTTAACGGAAGAACCATGTATCCAATTCTTAATGATGGACAAAGAGACTTTGAAAAAGTTGATAAATAAATTACTTTGTCATTTTCTGCAATACTTTGCAGAGATGGTATAGGAACGCCACTGTATCTGAATTCACTGTCATAGTCGTCTTCAATGATATATCTGTCTTTCGACTCTCTGGCCCAGTTTAATAATTTCACCCTTCTGTTAGCTGATAGAATGCTCGCATTTGGGAATTGATGAGCCGGGGTCAGATAAAGGATGTTGGCGTTACTTTTCAAAACTTCATCAACTACAACACCTTGTTCGTCAATGCTTAGAGGAAGATATTTTCTTTGAAAACATTCCAGGACATGTCTGATTAGTGGGTAACCTGGGTTTTCAACTCCATAGGTTGCTTTGTCCCCTAAAAGTGAAATCAATTGAGGGAATAGTTGTTCAATCCCAGATCCGATAACAATTTGATCTACAGAACAATTTACCCCTCTTGAGTAAAAGAGATAATTTGCAATTTCACTACGTAGTTCTAACTCTCCAGTTGGGCACCCAAGATTTAGTATATCTGAATTTTCTTTGGACAAAACTTGCTTGTGAATCTTTTTCCACGTAGAAAAAGGGAAAAGGTCTGTTTCTATTCTCCCTGGATGAAAATCAAACTCTATTTCATTATCAAATTTTTCATGAATTGGTTTCGTTTTAAAATTTTTATTTGGGATTTTAATAAGTTCTTCGTCGGCTTGAACGAAAAATCCACTGCGTGGCTTTGAAATGATGAAGCCTTCAGCAACTAATTGCTCATAAGCAATCTCTACAGGCGTTTGACTAATTCCAAGCCCTTCGCTGAGCTTTTTTTTGGCTGGTAATCTTGTTCCAAAAGATAATTTCCCATCAATAATTGCCTTTTTTATATGGGAATAAATTTGTTCATAAAGGGGTTTTCGAAAATTCTTATTGATATTAAAGCTCAAGTTATACATTTCCCACCAGCCCGATTTAAACTGACCACTTTATAAAAGTAGAAACTGACTATTTTAAAATAGTCAGCTGTATTGTAGCCTCCTCTTGTTTAAATTTGCAATCATGGAGAACAAATGGAAAATATTAACAAGGGAACGATACGGGTAAAAAGAGGGATGGCAGAAATGCAAAAGGGCGGCGTTATAATGGATGTCATCAATGCGGATCAGGCTAAGATTGCTGAAGCGGCTGGAGCAGTAGCAGTTATGGCACTTGAAAGAGTTCCGTCTGATATAAGAAAAGCCGGTGGGGTCGCCAGAATGGCTGATCCCAGAATTGTTGAAGAAGTCTTAAATGCAGTTTCAATTCCAGTTATGGCAAAGGCAAGAATAGGGCATATTTCAGAAGCAAGAATTCTTGAAAGTATGGGCGTCGATTACATTGATGAAAGCGAAGTTCTTACTCCAGCGGATGATGAATTTCACATCTGGAAAACTGATTTTACAGTACCATTTGTTTGTGGATGCAGAGATCTTGGAGAAGCTGCCCGTAGAATTGGGGAAGGCGCTTCAATGCTACGAACAAAGGGTGAACCAGGAACTGGAAACATTGTTGAAGCTGTAAGGCATATGCGTCAAGTAAATTCTCAGGTAAAAAAGATTCTCAATATGAGTGAAGATGAGTTGATGACAGAAGCAAAAAAACTTGGCGCACCAATCCATATTTTAGTTGAAATCAGAAAAGCTGGCAGGCTTCCTGTGGTAAATTTTGCGGCTGGGGGAATTGCAACTCCTGCTGATGCTGCTTTAATGATGGAACTTGGGGCCGATGGAGTTTTTGTTGGTTCTGGTATTTTCAAGTCTGAAAACCCTGAAAAATTTGCACGAGCAATAGTTCAGGCTACAACTCATTTCAAAGATTATAAAATGCTTGCGGAATTATCTAAAGATCTTGGAACGCCAATGAAAGGAATAGAAATTTCACAACTATTGCCACAGGAAAGAATGCAGGACAGAGGTGAATGATTGTGAAAGTTGGAGTTCTTGCCTTTCAGGGGGCAGTAAGTGAAATATTCAATGCAGTCAGATTGGGGGGAGCAGAGCCTGTTTCTGTAAAGAAACCGAATGATCTAAATTCAATAGAGGCTTTGATACTACCTGGTGGTGAAAGTTCTGCTATGAGAAAGCTCATTGACGGCGTGGGCATGCTTCAACCACTGAAAGACTTTGTCGATTCTGGAAAACCTGTGATGGGAATTTGCGCGGGGATGATCTTGCTGGCGAGAGAAATCGAAGGAGAGCTAGAGCCACATATTGCAAAAATGGATGTTTCAGTAAAAAGGAATTCGTTTGGACGCCAGGTGGATAGCTTTGAAACAAGCTTAAGTATAAAAGGCATTGGAGAGGGATTCCCTGCTGTTTTTATCAGGGCTCCTCATATTACCGGTGTGGGTGAAGAGGTAGAGGTTCTGGCAAAGGTTGAAGATAGAGTGGTATTCGCTCGACAGAATAATCTTGTTGGTTGCTCATTTCATCCAGAATTAACGGAAGATACGAGGATTATGTTCTGGTTCCTGAGTTTGATTCAAACTAAAGAATGACAATTTCGTCATCTTCCTTATTGTCTTTTTCTTGATGAAAATTTTCGGTAGAAATACTATTTTTATCTATTGTCTGGTCAGCATTTTTGCTGGCCTTTTTTTTTGTGTTCTTTTTGCTGTTTTTAACAAAAACATCTTCAACCTGATCCGACATGATACTAATAATCGTTGATTTAACCACTTGTTTCTCCGTTATTAAATAAAATCAGCCAAAAACTGTTGTGAATTCAAAATATACGGGGCAAGGCTACCGGTAAGCAAACTTGTTATTCCATTAAATACAGGAAGAAATATGATTTGATCAAAGCGGAAAAAAACAATGGCAAGTAAAATCAAAACTGAATAAGGATGGATTTTTGAAAAAATATCGCAAACCTTTTTTCCCCCTGCGAGCATAAGTAGTTCACTTCCCGTAAAGGGAGGTATAGGTAGAAAGTTGATAAGAAAAAAGCTTAAGTTTACAGAGAAAACTTTAAACAGAAGTCTGATGAAATAGTTTCCAGGCATGCAGCCGGCCAGATTTGGGAAAATTGCTAACTTTGGCAGGAGCGAAAGGAAAAGTCCAACTACCAGGCACGCTATCAAATTCCCCATAATTCCGGAGATTGAAGCTAGAAAACGATTTTTATGATTTGAATTAATGGTGGAATCTGATTCAGAGAAAAAAGTTTTACTCCAGCCAAAAACCATCGGCGTTCCAAGGATAACGAGGCCTATCGGAAAAAGGGTGCCAATAAAGTCCAGGTGGGTTAACGGGTTTGGGCATAAGCGGCTTTTAACTGTTTGCTCCTCTGGATAAGCCTTTTGAAGCGCGTAAGCAGAAAAAACAGAGTTGAGAACTACTGCTATAAAAAAAGCCGGGGTATATTCTATGATTAATTCTGTAATTCGCACTGTTAGCATCTGGTTCATGGTGGTAGAATAACACAATGTATAGTGACTTTAAACCGAAAATAGGGTTCGGATTCTCCCGCCCTTGACATGTTGTTGCAATTACATCATTATAGGCGCGAAAAAAAAATATAGGAGAGCTTATGCTTCAGGATTTTAGAAAGTTTCTTGAAAACAATATTGTGACTTTTGACGGGGCAATGGGGACAATGCTTTATTCAAAAGGCGTTTATATCAACCGCGTTTATGATGAATTAAATTTGTCACAGCCTTCGTTGGTTAAGGAAGTCCACAGAGAATACCTTGAAGCAGGCGCTATGGTGCTTGAGACTAATACCTTTGGCGCAAACAAGTTTAAGCTTGCTCCTCATGGGTTGGCAGATAAATTGGAAGTAATTAATTTCCAGGCAGCCAAAATAGCTCGTGAAGTTGCAGGGGAAACTGCCTGGGTTGCTGGGGCAATTGGCCCTTTGGGTATCAGAATAGAGCCTTGGGGAAAAACTTCAGTTGAAGAAGCACAGGCTGCTTTTGAAGAACAGGTCCGCGGTTTATTGGCAGGCGGGGTTGACCTGTTTATTCTGGAAACTTTTTATGATTTGAATGAAATCCATCAGGCAATAAAAGCTGTTAAAAAGCTTTGTGACAAGCCAATTATTGCGTCAATGACCATTAATGAGGATGGCAATGCACTTTACGGAACAACAGTTGATGTGTTTACACCAAAACTGGAAGAGTGGGGCGCTGATGTAATAGGGCTTAACTGCTCTGTAGGCCCGAAAACCATGTTTGATGCGGTCGAAAAGATGAGAAACTTGACCAGCAAACCAATTATGGCTCAGCCAAATGCGGGCCTGCCAAGGGTTGTTGATGGAAGAACAATTTACCTGTGTAACCCTGAATATTTTGGGGAATACGCAAAAAGATTTATTCAACTTGGTGTTAAGATTATTGGTGGATGCTGTGGAACTACTCCAGAGCATATTAAATGGGTTAGCACCGCTGTCAGGGCAAACTCTCCACAGCAGCCAAAAATGGCCTCAATTTTGCCTGCTTCAAAAATTATTGAATCTGTTCCGGAAGAAATAACTATTATTCCACTTGAGGAAAAATCTTCTTTTGGTCAGAAGATAAAAGAGAAAAAATTTGTAGTTACAGCTGAATTAACACCTCCAAAAGGATGTGACCCTGAAGTTGTTCTCAAGCGCGCTAAAGAATTAAAAGATGCTGGTATCGATGCAATTAACATTCCTGATGGGCCTCGCGCTTCTGCAAGGCTTAGCCCAATGGCGATGTCTCTTTTGATCGAGCAGCAGGTTGGTATCGAAACTATTCTGCATTATTGTTGCAGAGATCGAAATATTCTTGGTATTCAGTCAGATCTACTTGGAGCCTATGCTATTGGCCTAAGAAATATCCTGGCTATTACAGGTGATCCCCCAAAAGTTGGGAACTACCCACAGGCTACTGCTGTTTTTGACATTGATGCTATTGGTCTGGTTAACGTAATCCGACGCCTAAATTATGGCAGAGATCTTGGTGGAAACCTCATCGGAAAGCCAACTGGTTTTGTAATGGGGGTTGGAGCAAATCCTGGTGCAATTGATCTGGATCTTGAAGTTCATAGGTTCGAGTGGAAGGTTGACGCGGGAGCTGAGTATGCCATAACCCAGCCTGTTTTTGATGCTGAGCTGCTTGAGAGGTTTTTGGAAAGAATAAAACATGTTAGAATTCCTATATTTGCAGGAATCTGGCCACTTGCAAGCTTGAAAAATGCTGAATTCATGAACAACGAGGTTCCAGGGGCTTCTGTTCCGGATGAGCTTTTGGCAAGAATGAGAAAAGCTGACACCATTCAGGCGCAGAGAGAAGAGGGGATTGCTATCGCAAGAGAAGCTCTTGAGCGTGTTCGTCCTCTCGTGGATGGAGTTCAGATTAGTGTTCCTTTCGGACGCGTTGAAAGCGTTTTAAAAGTTATCGAAGTTTTAAAGTAATTGGAGTATTTGATGAGTAGATTAACCGTAGCACAATTTAACGAGATTCTAGCTGAAGGCGTCCTGGTCTACGACGGAGCGATGGGGACAAATCTCCAGGTTCAGGGGCTCAGTTTAGAAGATTTTGGTGGGTGCGAAGGATGTAGTGAAGCTCTGAATTTATTTGCTCCACATGCAGTAAAGAAGGTTCATCTCGGATTTCTTGAGGTTGGATGTCGTGTTATTGAAACCAATACATTTGGTGGAACCAGGATTACCTTAAAGGAATATGACCTGCAGGATCGAGTTGAAGAAATAAATAAGAAGGCTGTTGAAATTGCTAAAGAAGCAATTGTTGAGGCTGGCAAAGATTACCAATGCTTTATAGCCGCTTCTGTAGGTCCAACTTCGGCACTACCAACCCTCGGAAATATAAGCTTTGATGATATGGCGGAAGCCTATCTCGAACAATTCAGAGTTTTGTGGGATGCTGGCGTAGATATTTTTCAAATTGAAACCTGTCAGGATCTTCTTCAGGTCAAATCAGCATTGTTTGCATTAGAGAGCCTTTTTATTGAAAAAGAGGATCGCTGCCCGGTGGTTGTTTCTGTTACTCTTGAAGCAACAGGCACAATGCTTATGGGTAGCGACATTAGTGCTGTCACCACAACACTTGAGCCATACAGTTTTATTGATGCGCTAAGTATAAATTGTGCAACTGGCCCTCTTGAAATGGTAAGGCATGTTTCCTATTTAACAGAAAAATGGCCAAGAGCGGTTGGAGTTATGCCAAATGCTGGATTGCCAATAAATGTTGATGGCAATGCTGTTTACAAAATGACCCCAGAAGAATTTTCAGGTTTTCAGAAAGAATTTGTCAGCAAATATGGTGTGAATATTGTTGGTGGGTGTTGTGGAACCAGACCAGATCACTTATTAGCTGTGGTTGAAGCTGTAAAAGGTATTAAACCGGCAGAAAGAAAAGTGGATTATCAACCCTCTGTTTCCAGCTTGTTTTCGGCGGCTACACTGAAACAAGAACCTGCGCCAGCCCTCGTCGGAGAGAGAACTAACGCCAATGGAGCAAAAAAGTTTCGTGACTATCTTCTTGAAAACGAGTGGGATGGAATTGTGGCAATGGGGCGTGAGCAGGCTAAAGGTGGCGCTCACCTGTTGGATCTTTGCACTGCATACGTCGGAAGAGATGAGGTTGAGGACTTTAAAGAACTGATTCCAAGATTTGCCAAAAATGTAAAGCTGCCTTTGATGATAGATTCTACAAGTGCTGATTCAATTGAAGTCGCTTTGAAACTTCATGGTGGAAGATGCGTTATTAATTCAGTGAATCTTGAAGATGGCGGTACAAAGTTACATCGGGTAGCCAAGCTTGCAAAACGATTTGGAGCCGCTTTGATCTGTTTAACCATTGACGAAGAAGGAATGGCGAAGACGGCTGAGCAAAAAGTTGCCATTGCAAAACGAATTAGATCTATTCTTCACGACGAATATGGTTTTAGAGATTCTGATCTAATTTTTGATCTGCTAACTTTTACAGTCGGCAGTGGTGATGCGGATTTAAGAAACTCTGCTGTTGAAACCCTTAACGCAATTGAAATTTTGATGAAGGAGTTTCCAGAAACGAATACAATTCTGGGAGTTAGTAATGTTTCATTTGGTTTGAATCCGGCTGCAAGAGAAATTCTTAACAGTTTGTTTTTATCCATGGCAGTTAAAAAAGGTTTAACCTCTGCTATTGTTAATCCTGCAAAAATTCTTCCAGTATTTAGAATTCCGGAAAAAGAGCGAAAGCTCGCAGAGGATCTGCTTTTAAACGTTAGAAATGACGGTTCAGAGCTTTCTGCATATCTGGATGCATTTCAGGGGGCGGTAAAAAGGCATACGACGGTTGATCTTGAGTCCTTACCTCCAGAAAGTAGATTGCTTGAAAAGGTTGTTGACGGAGATGGAACCGATCTCGAAAAGTTGGTTACAGAACTAAGAGAAAAGCTTGCTCCAGAAGAAATAATTAACAAAATTCTTTTGGTTGCTATGAAAAAGGTTGGCGAGTTATTTGGCTCGGGACAACTGCAGCTTCCTTTTGTTCTACAGTCTGCAGAGGTAGTAAAGCGAACCGTAAAAATGCTTGAACCTTTTATGGAAAAGAAAGAAGCAGACCCAGATCGAAAGGTCATTCTCGCAACTGTTGCTGGAGATGTTCATGATATTGGAAAGAATCTGGTAAATATAATGCTTTCCAATAATGGTTACACTGTTTTTGATCTTGGCATCAAGGTAGATATAGATACTATGATCAAGGCTGCTCAGGAACAAGGAGCAAACGTAATTGGCATGAGTGGTCTTTTGGTTCGTTCTACTCAGGTTATGAAGGAAAATCTTGAAGAGCTCAATCGAAGAGAATTTCTTCCCAATATCATTCTTGGCGGAGCTGCTTTAACTGCTGATTTTGTAAATAAGGACCTCAAGAAAATCTACAACGGTGAAGTTTTTTATGCAAAAGACGCAGTTGATGGTTTGCACATATTAGAGAAACTTATTAGTGGCGAACCGGTTGAAGTTGCTGAAGCACCAATGTCAGAGGCCGAGGCCGAGGTAGCGGAATCAATCGCTTCTACAAAGGTTGAAGAAATTCAGGAAGCCGATAATAAAGTTTCTGGAGAAGCTATTGGTGCCGCAAATCGTCACCAGTTTGTTAATAAAGATGAAATTATTAAAGCCCCATTTTTCAGCAACCATTTCCTGGAAATAGACGCTGGAAGCTTGTTGCATCTAATGTCCCACAAAATCCTTTTTGAAGCTAGATGGGGATACAAAAAAGCCGGTATGTCTGCAGAAGAGTATGAACAAGTTCTGGAGAAAGAGGCAAGACCTTCTCTAAATAGATTGATTGATCTAATAAAAAAAGAGGATCTATTCCAGGGAAAAGGTGTTTATGGTTACTATAGATGCCGGGGCAAAGGCGATAAACTTAAAATTTACGACGATGCAGGGCTGACTATTGGAGAATTCAGTTTTCCAAGACAGAGGAGAGAACCACATCTTTGCATGCCAGACTACTTCAGTGATGAGGTTGATGATGTAATTGCCCTTTGGGCAGTAACAATTGGTTCCAAAGCCATTGAAGTGGGTAAAAAGTTGTATGAGGAAGATCACTTCAAAGATTATCATCTGTTACATGGTTTGGGAGCGGAGTTGGCAGATTGTGGAGCAGTGCAGATACATCGACACATTCATAAAGAACTGTTTCCAGCTACACCAATAGAAAAAGACCCCGCTGGAGTCAGATACTCATTTGGATATCCATCATGTCCTGATTTGAAAGCGCAGAAAGAGTTATTAAGAATTCTGGAAGCACAGAAAATAGGAATAACCTTGACTGAGGGATACCAGATGGTTCCTGAGTTGTCTGTTTCAGGATTTATTGTTTTTAACAAGCACGCGAAATATTTCGTTCCTTAAATAGAATAAAAAAAAGGCTGCCACATTTAATTGTGGCAGCCTTTTTTTATATAGCTTAGTGATTAACGACGGCGAGTTCTGTGGCGGCAGATGCCGGAAGCCTCATGTGAAAAAGGAGTTCCTCCGGTCTGTCAGGGTAAACAGCTCTAAAAACTAATCTTCCTGTACTTGTAACTGTCATTAAAAGTGCGCCACCTTTACTATTCCCATACGCAGGTGTCATGCCCACATCACACGAAATCAAGCGATTATCCTTAACCGCAATTTTACCTTTTTCACTCAAAGCGCCGATGGTGTGCCCGAAAGCTATTCCGTGTATGCCTAAAACTTTTAGATTATTGCTGACCAGGTCATCATTTTTCCACCATTCTCTGTTCCACAATGGACCATCATGATTCATGAACAGGCCAATTTTCCAGTCATCCTTCTCGATATCATCATGAAAATCAGCAGCAAGAGATGATCTGGTAGTAGGATTTGTTGGTAATCCAGCGTGGCAAAACATGAATCCGTTTACAATAGCAAACAAGGGGCGATTTCTAATCCATTCACCATATCTGCCTGATTTAGAAATAGCTTGATGAAAATCGTATCCGCCATTAGTGAATGAATCAATGGTGTTTTGATAATGTTTCTTTTTATGAGAAGTAAGATTTTTTGCCCAATCTTCAACTTGTCCATTTAAAAGAAGTGCTTCATGATTTCCCAATAAAGGAATCATAATGCTATTATGGGCAGGTGCCTGCTTTTCAAGGCTCATGACCAATTCATAAACTTCTCTTGTATGAATTCCTCGATCACAATAGTCCCCTAACGTGATTAATGTAACGCCATCTGCGATCCATTTCATTTCGAAATCCTTTTCAGGAACTCTTTGCGCAATATTTAATGTCTCAAGAGTATTTGCAAATTCTTCAAAAGCACCATGAATGTCCCCAATTGCGATAACCTTTTTTGCTCCGGATATTTCTACCCAGGCAGGAAATTTTTGCCAATCCCTTGCATTTACGGCTGCTGAAAATAGCAGCATCAAAATCAAAAAACCAAAAATAGACTTATAAGATTTCATTTTATTCTCCACTGATTTTTATTCTACCAACTATCTACAGTTGTAGTTTTTGTTCCTTTTGGGTAAAAGAAAATTACCTTGGAGGGAATATCTACTCCCCAATCTCTACCAGTTTTATTGGCAACAAGATCCAATAATTCATCCAGAGTTATATCTTCTTCGTCTACGCTTATTTTTGCAGCGCCATCTTTATCTAATCCTCGAATTTCAAACTGGTCAACCGACTCGTCTCCGTACACCTTTACAGAATGGCTTAAAAGTGTTTTCACATCATAATCATCGCATTGCCATGTTTTCATAACCATAAAAATCGCAGAACTGGTATCCTTTGGAAAAATAGGTAGATCTCCAGAAGAGTTGCCACTTGCAATCTCTGGTTGTAAGGCAGATGTGTCGTTGCCGGATACTAGTAAATCTTGTCCAGAGTTTCCAATTGGTTCAATCGTTATTTCGTCTGGGATTTTTAAATCGTCAGGTGATTTAGGTTCCGGTTTGGGAGTTGTTTCTGGTTTTTTTATACTAATTATTGTGGATGTAGGGGCAACCGGGTCTTTTTTTGTAGAAACTGGATTTGGTCTAACTTTTGTTGGCAATGGAATTAAGGTTTTACTATTGGTGGGTTTTGCTGGTTGATTCTTGGTTCCAGATTGAGAATTTGTCGTTTTATTTGCCTTTCCTGGCATGGGCAGAATTAATCCCATGTCCTGACCAGTTAGAACACTATTTGAGCAAATCAAAAGAAGCGTTGCGGCTGAGCATAGCACCCAATTCTTTTGTATTTTCATTTGTTACCTCGAGTTAAATGTATTTAAACAAGTATAAATTAATTTATACAAAAAAGTAACCTCAGTATTGGTGGCGGATAAATACTCTTTATAAAGCATTCAAAATAGATTTAAAAAGAATTAAATCAGCTTCAAATCAAAATACAAAAAAAGTGAAAAAAAAATTGAACAAATTATTGACATTGTGTACGACATTTGCTAAGATATCAAAACCATCGAGATTGGTTAACGGCGGGCAACTCCCACGAAAACCAACAGGCAGAAAAAGATAAAAACTTTTGAAAAAAAGTTTAAAAAAATAGTTGACACTGAAAACTGTTTTTGATAAACTGAATTTCCTGCCACGGCGGGTCGGCCCAAAACCGGGTCGAATAAGTTCTTTGAGAATCAGATCGAAAGACTAATAAAACTATAACGCCAAGCGGTTTTTGTTTAACGACAAAAACCTATTTGATTCGATGTTACAACATCGATTTTGAGTTAAGTTGAATCTTGAAACAGATCAGCAATAACTCCATAATAATGTAGATGGCGGGTTCCGAAAGGAACTTGTTGTTTAATAATTTTTGTGGAGAGTTTGATCCTGGCTCAGGACTAACGCTGGCGGCGTGCCTAACACATGCAAGTCGAACGAGTTGATCATTTATAGCAATATTGATGTGATGCAAGTGGCGAACGGGTGAGTAACACGTAGATAATCTGCCTTTCAGACGGGGACAACGCAGGGAAACTTGTGCTAATACCCGATAAGACTACGGAGGGGGACCTCTGCAGCCAAAGGCGGGCTTCGGCTCGTGCTGGAAGATGAGTCTGCGTCCTATCAGCTAGTTGGTGGGGTAATGGCCTACCAAGGCGAAGACGGGTAGCCGGCCTGAGAGGGTGAACGGCCACACTGGGACTGAGACACGGCCCAGACTCCTACGGGAGGCAGCAGTGAGGAATTTTCCGCAATGGGCGCAAGCCTGACGGAGCGACGCCGCGTGAGGGATGACGGCCTTAGGGTTGTAAACCTCTTTTATTAAGGAAAAAGGTTTAGATGTTAATACCATTTAGATTTGATGGTACTTAATGAATAAGCCCCGGCTAACTACGTGCCAGCAGCCGCGGTAATACGTAGGGGGCGAGCGTTGTCCGGAGTTACTGGGCGTAAAGAGCGTGTAGGCGGTTGGAAAAGTCAGGTTTGAAATCTTTCGGCTCAACCGGGAGACTGGGCCTGAAACTTTCTGACTGGAGTTCGGGAGGGGTAATCGGAATTCCTGGTGTAACGGTGAAATGTGTAGATATCAGGAGGAACACCGGTGGCGAAGGCGGATTACTGGACCGAAACTGACGCTGAGACGCGAAAGCGTGGGGAGCAAACAGGATTAGATACCCTGGTAGTCCACGCTGTAAACGATGAGAGCTAGGTGTAGGGGGTATCGACTCCCTCTGTGCCGCAGTTAACGCATTAAGCTCTCCGCCTGGGGAGTACGGCCGCAAGGTTAAAACTCAAAGGAATTGACGGGGGCCCGCACAAGCGGTGGAGCATGTGGTTTAATTCGATGATACGCGAGAAACCTTACCTGGTCTTGACATCCTAGGAACCTTTAAGAGATTAGAGGGTGCCTGCTTGCAGGAGCCTAGAGACAGGTGGTGCATGGTTGTCGTCAGCTCGTGTCGTGAGATGTTGGGTTAAGTCCCGCAACGAGCGCAACCCTTGTTGCTAGTTACCAGCACGTAATGGTGGGGACTCTAGCGAGACTGCCGGTGACAAACCGGAGGAAGGTGGGGATGACGTCAAATCATCACGCCCCTTACGACCAGGGCGACACACGTGCTACAATGCCTGGTACAGCGAGCAGCGAACCCGCGAGGGTAAGCGAATCTCTTAAAACCAGGCCAAGTTCGGATTGGGGGCTGCAATTCGCCCCCATGAAGCTGGAATCGCTAGTAAACGCAGATCAGCATGCTGCGTTGAATACGTTCTCGGGCCTTGTACACACCGCCCGTCACACCATGGAAGCCAGTAACACCCGAAGCCGGTGAGCTAACTTAATTGAGGCAGCTGTCGAAGGTGGGATTGGTAACTGGGGTGAAGTCGTAACAAGGTAGCCGTAGGAGAACCTGCGGCTGGATCACCTCCTTTCTAGGGAGACATGTTGCTGGAATAAGACCTGCTTCGGCGGGCATCGCAGGAACGTATCTTCGTCGAGTTTGGCGATGTTAAACTTAGTCTTTCGGTCTCTTCTATAAAGGGCCATTAGCTCAGACGGTTAGAGCGCTGTGCTGATAACGCAGAGGTCCGTGGTTCGATTCCACGATGGCCCAATTGATGAAAAAAAGAGGGGCATTAGCTCAGCTGGGAGAGCGCGGGCTTTGCAAGCCTGAGGTCAGCGGTTCGATCCCGCTATGCTCCACTCTAAAGAGGCGTTAAGCCTCTTTTTGTTCTTTGAAAATAATATCTTTGATGAAAGACATCCAAAATTAAAAGGTCTTTTTGTAATGGATTTGCACGCAAGTGCGAGTGCAGTATGAAAGAATTGATCGAGTGCAATAGGAGTAAATTGTAAAGGGCGCAGGGCGGATGCCTAGGTGCCAAGTACTGATGAAGGACGTGGCCAGCTGCGAAAAGTCACGGGGAGCTGCAAGCAAGCATAGATCCGTGAATATCCGAATGGGAGAACCTGGTATGCGAGAATCGCATATCGCCAATAGCTGAATACATAGGCTATCTGGAGGGAACCTGGGGAACTGAACCATCTAAGTACCTGGAGGAAAAGAAAGTAATAACGATTCCCTGAGTAGCGGCGAGCGAACGGGGAAGAGCCTAAACCAGACTGGTGTTAAAGCCTGGCAGCGTTGCCTGTCTGGGGTCGTGGGGTCTTGTGTTTATTCATGTCAGTGGATAGAATAGGGATTTTGGCTGAAATAGCTGAAGTTAACTGGAAAGTTACACTAAAGAAGGTGATAGTCCTGTAAGCGAAATTTCAGGAACTCTATAGCAAGAAACCCGAGTACTACGGGATCCGGGAAAGCCCGTGGGAATTTGCGTGGACCGTCACGTAAGGCTAAATATAACTTGGCGACCGATAGTGAAGCAGTACCGTGAGGGAAAGGTGAAAAGTATGCCGGCGAGGCAAGTGAAATAGAACCTGAAACCCTGTGCCTACAATCAGTCAGAGGACTATGCGTTTCTTCGGAGACGAATGTCTGATGGCGTGCCTATAGAAGAATGATCCGACGAGTTACTGTATGTAGCGAGGTTAAGCCGGTAATGGCGGAGCCGCAGCGAAAGCGAGTCTGAATAGGGCGATAGTTGCATATAGTAGACCCGAAACCAGGTGAGCTACCCTTGGCCAGGATGAAGCTTTGGTAACACAAAGTGGAGGTCCGAACGCCTCAACGTTGAAAAGTTGAGCGATGAGCTGTGGGTAGGGGTGAAAAGCCAATCGAACCTGGAGATAGCTGGTTCTCCCCGAAATATTTTTAGGAATAGCCTCGGATATGAGTCTAATGGGGGTAAAGCACTGGATGGGCTAGGGGGCATACCAGCTTACCAACCCCAACCAAACTCTGAATACCATTAGATGCTTTCCGGGAGTCAGGCGCAGTGAGATAAGTTTCTGCGTCTCGAGGGAAACAGCCCAGACCGTCGGTTAAGGTCCTTAAGTATACGCTAAGTGGGAAAGGATGTGTAGGTCCTCAGACAGCCAGGAGGTTGGCTTAGAAGCAGCCATTCCTTTAAAGAGTGCGTAATAGCTCACTGGTCGAGGGCTTATGCGCCGAAAATGTAACGGGGCTAAAGCGTATCACCGAAGCCACGGGTTCATGTATAATTCGTTATATGTGAGCGGTAGGGGAGCGTTCTGCGGTAGGTTGAAGGTATACCGTAAGGAGTGCTGGACGAAGCAGAAGTGAGAATGTCGGAACGAGTAGCGATAAGACGAGTGAGAAACTCGTTCGCCGTAAACCTAAGGTTTCCTGGGGAAGGTTAATCCTCCCAGGGTTAGTCGGTCCTAAGCTGAGGCCAAACAGGCGTAAGTGAAGGGAAGCAGGTTAATATTCCGCACCATGATCGTGTTATTTTATCGATGGAGTGACGCAGGAGGTTATACCCGCACGGTTTGATAGGCCGTGTCGAATAGTGTAGGCTGGCTAGGCAGGAAAATCCGCTTAGTCTATAACGGCCAAGGCTAGACAGGCCACCGAAATTAGTAGGTGGAAGGAGTAGATACCACGCTGCCGAGAAAAACTTCTAAGAGAGACATGATTGTGACCGTACCGTAAACCGACACAGGTGGGTGAGGAGAAAATCCTAAGGCGCTCGAAAGAACCCACGTTAAGGAACTCGGCAAATTAACTCCGTAACTTCGGGAGAAGGAGTGCTCCGGTAGGGTGACGGGAACACATTAGCAATAACGTGTCGAACGGTAGCCCGAGGGAGTCGCAGAGAATAGGCTCAGGCGACTGTTTATCAAAAACATAGGACTCTGCTAAAGCGAATAGCCGACGTATAGGGTCTGACGCCTGCCCAATGCTGGAAGGTTACGGGGAGGGGTTAGGACATTCGTGTCCGAAGCTCTGAACTTAAGCCCCAGTGAATGGCGGCCGTAACTATAACGGTCCTAAGGTAGCGAAATCCCTTGTCAGGTAAGTTCTGACCCGCATGAATGGCGTAACGGTCTGAGCGCTGTCTCAACGTGGGGTTCGGCGAAACTGTGCACCGGGTGAAGACGCCCGGTATCCGCGTCAGGACAAAAAGACCCCGTGGAGCTTTACTGTAGCTTGATATTGGATTTTGGCCTGTTATGTAGAGCATAGGTGGGAGACTATGAAGCTAGGGCGCCAGCCTTGGTGGAGTCGCCAATGGAATACCACCCTTATCAGTCTGGAATTCTAACCTTGGGCCCTTGATCGGGTTTGGGGACAGTGTCAGGTGGGCAGTTTGACTGGGGCGGTCGCCTCCAAAAGAGTAACGGAGGCGTTCAAAGGTTCCCTCAGCGTGATTGGAAACCACGCGTAGAGTGTAAAGGCAAAAGGGAGCTTGACTGTGAGACAAACGAGTCGAGCAGGGACGAAAGTCGGACTTAGTGATCCGGTGGTACCGTATGGAAGGGCCATCGCTCAACGGATAAAAGCTACCCCGGGGATAACAGGCTTATCTCCCCCAAGAGTTCATATCGACGGGGAGGTTTGGCACCTCGATGTCGGCTCATCGCATCCTGGGGCTGAAGTAGGTCCCAAGGGTTGGGCTGTTCGCCCATTAAAGCGGTACGTGAGCTGGGTTCAGAACGTCGTGAGACAGTTCGGTCTCTATCCGACGCGGACGTAGGATGATTGCGGGGCTCTGCTCTTAGTACGAGAGGACCGGAGTGGACAGACCGATGGTGAACCAGTTGTCTTGTCAGAGGCACCGCTGGGTAGCTAAGTCTGGATTGGATAACCGCTGAAGGCATCTAAGTGGGAAGCCAACCTCAAGATAAATCATCCCAACCGATCGAAAGACGGTGTAAGGGACCATGGAGACTACGTGGTGATAGGCCAGAGGTGTAAGCGTCGCGAGGCGTTAAGCTGACTGGTACTAATATCCCGAGGATTTACCCTTAGCATCTGCAGGTATTTATACTTAGCAGATCATCTCGATCAGATGCGGACCTTTTATTTTATTGAATTTCATCAAAGATATTTATGTGTTGGTGGGTGACAAGCCCACCAACATATTATAATTTTCCTGGTGGTAATGGTCTCGAGGAAACACCTGATCCCATTCCGAACTCAGCAGTTAAGCTCGAAGACGCCTATGATACTGCGGGGGTGACTCCGTGGGAAAGTCGGTCGCCGCCAGGTCTATAAAAGCTCCAAGCAATAAAGCTTGGAGCTTTTTCCTTTTAGCCAGATTGGAATTTAGAGAGACTAGCAAAACCACTTAAAATTTGTTTTTTTGTCGTCTTTTTTTGACTTTTTATTGAAAAATGTTTTTTTCCCAATCCATAAATAAAAAATATTTTAAAACTTTTATTTAAAAGAATTTTTAAGATCATAAAATATATTATTGTTACAGTTTAATTTGCTTTTTGCTTGCGGGTAGGAAGTTCTTTTCTTATAATTACATTAATTAGCCATGGAGGTTACTACTGTGTACCGAACCAAAAAAATGCATATTTCGGCACTATTACTTGTATCAATGATATTCTCGTTGTTAATTGTACCCGCAGCTCAATGCGATATTTTTAGCACCGTTAAAGCGAAAACAGAACAACTTCAATCATATCTTACCAGGGATACTGCACATAAAGCTGTTAAATGGTTTACCTACGGTGGTATTGCTTTGGGAGCCGTTATTGGTGTTGCTACGGGGGGTATTGGTGGCCTGTTAATTGGTGGTATTGCAGGCGCAGTTGTTTCAGTTATTGGCTGTAATGCTGTTGGCGTAAATCCAGAAACCCAATGGGAAATTGTAAAACCCAACGTAAAATTGCCTTGGAATTATAATCGACAAGTTCAGAAAATTGGTGGAGCTTCTTTGCCATCTGCAAGTCAGATTCAGGTTAGTGGAAATCAGGAAACTGGCTTAATTAATTCTTCTGCATCTGTGGTAAAAGAAAAGTATCTTAGTGCTTATAAAGCATATACAGAAGCTGTTCAAAAGGGAAAATCTAACGCTATTGTCCAAAAAACTTTAGAAACATATAAAAAAGCCAAAGAAGAATTTAAAAAGCTTTTTAAATAGAATGAAAAAAGGAACCGGCTTTTAAAGCCGGTTTTTTTTTATCCTAAAATTTGTGGGAATATCAGTCAGTGAGGTTATAAAAAATTTAATTTCTGGAACATTAGGGGAAATCTTTTACTCAAAAATGATCCTTTTATTGATTTTTTTTAGCTTAGTCCATTAAACTGATAGGGTAAGTTAAATAAAAGTTTTGATCGGTTTTAAGGTTTAGGTAAAAGAGGTCTTTGGATATGGGATACGCAGTTGAATTATATTTTGATCAAGATTCTGAAAAAATGATTATGGATTTGTTTGGTAGACTTGAGTCAGAGTGCCTTAATTATAATGCTAGACCGCATATTAGTTTGAGTGTACATGAGGATATTGATGTTGATGAATGCATTAAAATGGTTAGAGAAGTCTTTTCCGATGTAAGAAAAATTCCCTTAAGGCTATCTTCGGTAGGTGTTTTTAAAGGGGAAAGTAATGTTTTATTTATTGCTCCAGATGCAAACGATTTACTGACAGATTTACATTCTAAATTTCATACTTTGCTTCAAAATTCGACTATTTCTACCTCTGAGTATTATTCACCCGAAAGTTGGGTTCCTCATTGTACTATTGATTTTGACATTCCATTAGAGGGCCTTGGAGATAAAGAAAAAATAGCTCATGAAAATTTTCATCCCTTCCAGGCTCAAATTGCCGGTGTAGGGATCGTTAAATTTAAACCTTTTGTAGAAATTTTTTCTATGCATTTGCATCTATGAATGAAAAAAATGCTCTAAATAATTCTATAGAAGGATGTATCCTTGGTACTGCAGTGGGAGATTCTTTAGGATTACCGGTAGAGTTCTTGAAGCCCTCCAGAATACCTTACTTTTTAGGCACTGAACTGAAGCAAAACTTTTTTCTGGGAAAAGGTTTTGTTTCAGATGATACGGATCACGCTTGTTTTGTTGCACAAGCTCTTTGTAAACATTTTAAAAACCCAGTTGAATTTCAAAACCAGCTTTCGTGGTATTTAAGGCTTTGGCTAATTTCTTTACCTGCTGGTATTGGCCTGGCCACCCTTAAAAGCACTTTTAAACTTTGGTTAGGCTTTTCACCATCAAATTCCGGTGTTTTTTCTGCGGGGAATGGACCTGCTATGAGAAGCCCTTTATTAGGTGTTATCTATGGGGAAGATCAGGATTTACTAAAGGATTTTGTCAAAAGATCCACGGAGCTAACTCATTCTGATCCAAAAGCTTTTCAAGGTGCCTTGATTGTAGCGCTTGCAGCTTATAAATCTTCTATAAATTCAAATTGCAGTGGCCCGGAATTTCTTGAAGAAATTTTTTTACTATGCCCTGATTTGGATGGGGAATTTAGAGAAATTTTAACCAGGGCGGTATATTCTTCAGAGAAAAACCTTTCTCTTTTGAGTTTTTGTGAAAGCGAAGGTTTTAAAAACGGTGTTTCAGGCTATATTGTGCACAGCGTTTGTTCCATTATTCATGTATGGCTCAGGAAAAGAAAGCAATTTGCTTCTGCTATTGAAGAAATAATCTTTGTTGGTGGGGATACTGATAGTACTGCAGCTATCCTGGGAGCGATTATTGGTGCAGGCTCCGGTAAGGAAAGCATTCCAAGACAATGGCTTGAAAATCTGGCTGAGTGGCCTAGAAATGTTTTGTTTATGGAGAATCTTTCCAATAGTCTTGCTATGGCAATAGAATCAAAGGAAACTCGAGATGCCCCAAAAGCGCTTTGGCTTTTTTCCTTACTAAGAAATTTGATCTTTATTGGAATCATTATTCCAAAAGCTTTAAGAAGATTGTTTCCGCCTTATTGATTTTATTTTTTTACATTTAGGAAGGTAGATATGCAGAAATTTGATATTAGCAACTGGAAAAGAAAAACTGCTTTTTATTTTTTTCAGGATTTTGAAAAGCCTTTTTTTAACATATGCGCAAATCTTGATGTTTCAAATTTAAGAAAAACCTGTAAGCAAAAAAATGCTTCTTTTTTTTCTGCCTCTTTATTCTTAGCAATTAAGGCTGCCAATTCTATTTTAGAATTTAAGCTTAGACTTCGCGGAAGAGAAGTTATTGTTCATGATCAATTAAATGTTGGGTCAACAGTTCTAAACGAAGATGAAACCTTTAGTTTTTGCTATTTTGATTTTTGTGAAGACTTTGAAGAGTTTCAGAAAGTGTTTAAAAAAGAAATAGAAGAAAACAAATTGAGAGGCACCTCCATGGAAGAGTCGGCTGGGATAGATGATTTAATTCATTTTTCAGTTATTCCATGGGTTTCTTTTACCTCCTTTTCACATGCGAGAAAGATAGATCCAACAGATTCTGTTCCTAGAATTGTTTTTGGTAAGTTTTTTGAAGAATCAGAAAAAGTGCTAATGCCGGTTTCGGTTGAGGCGCATCATGCGTTAGTGGACGGTATTCATGTTGGAAAATTTTTTGAGATTTTTCAAAATTTGTTGAATGAAGGAATTTAGTTTATTACTCATTGCGTTTGGTAAAAATTAGAATAGGTTACATATATAATCTTTAAAAATAGTTTATGCGGCCAAAATTTGGAGGAAAGAATGAAAAATATGGGGGATATGCTTCTTGCTCAGGAGCCTTTTTCTGAGATTACCATGGGGAACACAGCTTTGGTTAGAGCGATGGTTGAAGCAGGCACGAGAGTTGTTACTTCTTATCCAGGATCGCCAACACCAGAAGTCGCTTCTGCGATAAAAACTATTCCGTTGGACAAAAGACCATTTTACTTTGAGTTTTCAACCAACGAAAAGGTGGCGACAGAAGTTGCTTATGGCGCTTGTGTGAATGGTCATTTATCCACTGTCTTTTTTAAAAGTGTTGGCCTAAATGTGGCTGCAGACACTTTTGTTCAGCTTGGTCATATGAACCTGATCGGCGGAATGGTAATAGTGCTTGGCGATGACCCTGGAGCAAATTCATCTCAGAATGAACAAGACAATAGACATTTTGCGCGATTAAGCTATACACCAATCCTGGAGCCAGCTTCTCCTCAAGAGGTCTATAGTTTTTACCTTCAGGCAGCAAAGCTTTCACAAGAATTGCATATTCCTGTTATTTTGCGTTTGACTACTCATGTCTGCCATTTTAAGCAAAAAGTAAAATTTGGTTCTTACAAACCTTTTGATTTCGATAATAGTCCGAGGTTTGATGTTGCTAATGGACCATATGTCCCTATAACATCACTTGTTTTCCCCATGAAACGTAGAGCTTTAAACAAAATCGAAGAATTGAAAAGTTCCTCTGTCCATAAAACTCTATGTCAGACAGTAGACAATGGAAACAAAAAAAGAGGGATAATTACTTTTGGTTTACCATTTTTGTCACTGCTGGACGTTTTGGAGGAAGTCGACGACAAGCCTGATATTTTGAAACTTGGAATGATTCACCCCTTTCCTCCAGAATTGATTGAAGAATTTTTGAACAACCATGAGGAGATAAAGATTCTTGAAGAATTAGATAATGTATTGGAGCTGGAAATCAAGGCTTTGGCTTATGAGAAGGGGATTAAAAGTAAAATTATTGGTAAATCAAACCTCGAAGACTGGATGGGAGAATATACTCCAGATAAGGTGTCCGAGGTTATAAAAAACTGCTGGCCGGATTTAATCGCAGAAGGTGATTTGCAGAGAGAAATTCCAAATGTTGCTGCTCGCCCAGCCCAAATGTGTCCAGGTTGTGGTCATAGGAGCGCGTATCATGCCATCAAAAAGGCTTTAAAAGACAATGACATTAAAGTTGCGGATATTGGCTGTCATACCTTGGGCTTTTTGCCACCATATAAGATGGGTGAATTGCTTATGTGCATGGGTGCGTCATCTGGTATTGGAGCTGGCTTGTCCCTGTTTAATTCGGAAAGGCGTGTCGTGGCTTTTCTAGGTGATTCCACATTTTTTCATGCTGGCATTCCTGGGATAATTAACGCAGTTTTTAATAAGCACAATTTGACTCTGATAATTATGGAAAATGGAACGACTGCTATGACCGGGCATCAGGATCATGCTGCCAGTGGTAGTAATTTCAATGAAGTTGTAGAAAAAATTCCTGTTAGAAGTGTTCTGGAAGGAATTGGAGTAAAAAATATTCATGAAGTCGACACCTACCAGCAGAATAAGCTGACAGAACTTGTAGAAAAAGCAATATCTGAAGAAGGTTTCAGCGTAGTTATTGCCAAACATCCTTGCATGCTTAAGCTTATGAGGGAAATGAAAAAGAAGCCTGGTTATAAAAAGCGAATGGTAAAAGTCGATAAGGAAACTTGCTCAAAAAGTTATGAATGCGTGAAAGATTTTGCTTGTCCAACTTTTGTTTTGCATGAAGACGGGACAGTAACCACTAATCCTGATTTATGCATTGGTGATGGATCATGTTTGCAAACATGCCCGTCAAAAGCTATTGGAAAACCAGAAGTTGTGGAAGGCAAGGAGTAAGTTATGAAAAAATTTGATATTTATTTGTCTGGAGTAGGTGGGCAAGGAATAGGGCTGATTAGTGAAATTCTTCTTCGAGCTGTAGATCATGCGGGGTTGAATTCATGTGGGGTAGATACCCATGGGTTAGCTCAGCGTGGTGGAGTAGTTGCATCACAATTGCGAATTGGAGAAAATATTTTTTCACCAGTAGTCCGCAAAGGTCGTGTGGACCTGGTTATTGCATTAGAGCGCCATGAGGCTTTAAGAGCAGCTGCTCCCTATTTGAAAAAAGGCGGAATCCTTGTTTATTATAATGCCGTTTGGCAGCCCCTAAGTGTCAGATTGGGATCATCTGAAGAAACTTCAGAAGAAGCCGTGGAAGAATTTTGTAAAAAGAATGATATTAAAGTCTTTAATGTTCATATCCCCAATCTTGAAGATGCAAGGATGCAGAATATTGCGTTGCTTTCATGCATAGAAAAGCATCAGTTGATTCCTGGTGTAAAAAAGGAACATTATCTTGCTGCAATGAATGATCTCATGACTGGAAATATGCTTAGTAAAAATCTTGAGCTATTTGAATTGCAGACAGGAAAGTAGACCTGGACAGTATCGTTTTTCACTAATTAGTTGTTAGTTGCGTTGCAAAATAAAGCTTGACATTTTGCAGCAATTTTGGCATTCATTATGTATTAAAGGTCTCAAGGAGATAATAATGCCAAAATACGCAAAAATTATTAGTAGTGCAGCATATATTCCCGAAAACGAACATCCAAATTCCGAATTTGCTGAAAGATTTGGAGAAGAGTTTGTTTCCAAATCAGAAGGTGCAACTGGAATTCTAACAAGATTTTATGCCCCAGAAGACTGGGCGGCCTCTGATATGGCTGTCGAAGCTTGCAAAAGAGCTATGGCGGAAGCAAACCTGTCTCCAGATGAAATAGATCTTCTTGTATTAGGAACCGACACCCCTGATTACATTACTCCAGCGACTTCTGTTGTTGTGCAGCACAAACTAGGCCTCACTAAAGCAGGCACATTTGATGTTGGTTGTGCGTGTGCGTCATTTCCAACTGGTTTGGCCATTGCTTCAGGAATGATGGCTACTCAGCCCAACATTAAAAAAGCTCTTGTTGTTGGCGTTTATATGATGCATAAGCTTGCTGATCTGGAAAATGATCCAATGAGCTTCTACTATGGAGATGGGGCTGGTGCAGTTGTGTTATCAACTTCAGATAAACCAGGCTTTGTTTCATCTGCATTGTATGCCGATGGATCATATAATAAAAACTGGGGTATCTTTTCAGGTGGAACTTTTGAACCTGTTACTGCCGAATCATTAGAAGCAGGAAGAACTAAGGTTAGATTGGTAGAAGCTTTCCCTTCTTTTGTAAATAAAGATGGGTGGCCACAAAGAGTTCGAGAAGTTGCCCAAAATGGTAATTTCGAAATTAAAGATATTGATCACATTGTTTTTACTCAGGTAAGAAGTAAGACTATCTCTGATGTTATGGAAGTACTTGGTTTACCAGAAGAAAAAGCAGTGAAAATTATGGATAGATATGGATATATGGGTTCTGCATGTTTGCCAGTGGCTTTTGATGTGGCAAGAAAAGAGAATCTTGTAAAAGAAGGCGATCTGGTTGTATTCGTAGGTTCAGGAGTCGGATATAACCAATGCGCTGTTGCATTCAGACTTTAAAGGTTGATTGGATTCTTCAACCAACCTCTGCACAAAAAAATTAACGGGCTGCGAGCAGCCCGTTTTTTTTGTATTTAAACTTCTGTTTTATTTGGAACTAGAAAAGAGGTCTGAGCCATCCCATTTTGGAAAGGATTTTAATCAACCACATTTTCTTGGATTCAATTTGTTCTGGTCCAAATTCGGCTCTTCCCTCTGAGGCCAGGTGATATTCAACTGCCTTACTAATATCAAATTGAATACCTTCTCTAAGTTCCTTAGAGAAGCCTTCTGATTTTATAACCGCAACGACTTCGGAGTTTACTTTTTCACTGAGATAATCAAAGTTGTAGGTTCCGACTATGCCGATCTGACGGTCAAAAACAAAGTTCTTGGCATGAAGTTGTCCTTCATTTACTCTGGCAAAGATTTTCATGGATGGAATATCAGTCAGTAATGTTCTCCAATCCTTCATGAGCATTGCTTCTGTAGGAAAGCTATCTGAAGTTTGAGGGCTGTTCGTATGAACCAGAATTGGAATATTTCTCTTTCCTGCTCTCTTTAATGCCGCTTCAGCTCTTGGAGTAAGAACCACGTATGGGTTCTGAATCAAAATCTCTGTTTCACAGCCATCAATCATTTTTACAATGGTTTCCGTGATTTCATTTCTTGGTCCTGAAAGTGAGTGTTTATCAAGAATTTTTACCGGGCATTCATAACCATATTCAAAAGGGTCGAAGCTGGAATATTGATTCATATTTTTATATTTTTTTAACTCAATCGAAAGCTTTTCATAAGTTGATTTGGAATCCTTGGAGCTTTCTGCAAGAGCATCGATGGATTCAAGATGCAAAGCTGCATCCATAAGATTGTAAGCAACTTTTAGTTGATCAGATCTGTATTTTGTCAAACCAAACAAAGACTTTCCAACTTCAAAGGCTTTCAAAATTGAAAATTCTTCTTCAAATGCGTTCATCAAGCGACTGTTTACATACTCGGAGTCAATAATTACATCACAATCCCGCCATGCAGTTTCATCATCAATTGGGTCAACCAGATATTCATCAGCAATGTTTCGACCGCCAACTACAGAATATCTTCCGTCAATAACAATTATCTTGTCGTGATTGCTGGAAATAATTCTTCTTACGTCAGTCATCATGCCGATCAAGTTGGTTTGAATTGGATTGTATACCTTAACTTCTATATTGCTTTCTTTAGCGAGTTCCTGAAGGTATCCCTTGGACATTATTTTCATGCTGAGTTTGTTTGAACCGCGGCCATCCACCATAAGCCTTATCTTTACACCTTCCTGAGCTTTCTTTAAAAGAAGTCCCAGAAGGCTAAGTCCAAAAGCATCATTTTCAATGATGAAATACTGCATGTCGATTGAAGACCTGGCGTTGCTTATAAGGTTCCAGCGGGCATACCATGCGTCATAGTTATTGTAGAGCAACCTTACTGTTGCATTCAGGTTTTCATCACGAGGAGCAGATTCCTTTTGAAATTCGTCAAATGTTACACTTACAGGTGGAACAAAAGGAGCTGCTGCAGCCTCATAATACAGCAACAAATCCGCTTCTTTATTTTGAGCATTTACAAAGGAAACTGACTTGCTCAGATATTTAACTCCGCGAACTGCTTTTATTGGAAAAGCAAACCATGAACCCTTTGAATATGAGTTAAACGCATCTGTCATTTCTTGAAATTTTTTGGTTAAAGCTTTATGCGAGGCTTTCTTCATCCCGGTCGCGCGAACGAGGTTTAGACGTAGTTTTGCCAGATGGGAAGCTCGTTTATTTGTGCTATATTTGGCGATTGCTGCAAAGATAGTAACTGATTTTTTAGAGTCAATTGCGAGTCGTTCAAGGGCTACAGCTGTTTCATATTTGAGGGCTGTTCCTAAATCAGATCGACCAAGCTTGCTTTGAAGTTTTTCCAGCTGGGCGATAATTTTAATAGCTTCTTCTTTGGATTCAGTTTCACGTAGGGTTTGAATTAAAGCAGAAACTTCTGGGGTAAAGCTTGCTATAAATTCCTTTTTTAAGTAAGGGCGAGAAACAGCTACTTTTAAGTTGGGGGAACTTGAAGTTGAAACTTTGTTGACTGAATTGTTCGTAGAACTTGAATTGGCGGATTTAGAAATCTCTGCCGATGGCAATGTTCCAACATAAGCTTGTCTGGCAATTTGAAAAGCTTTTAATGCTGCCTGAACTTTAGCATCTGATTGTTTCTCTGCAATTGCTTGCTGATAGCTTTTATAGGCATTGGCATATTTTTGATAAGCATCGGAGGTTGAATCAGCATAAGCATTTGCCGAACCTAAGTGTACCGACACCAAAAGCAATAGTATTGTAAATATCTTTTTCATTTTTTTGTCCCCCATGGTAACCCTATACCTAAACATTCTAAGGAGATTTATCAAAACCGTCCAGTTTTTGGCATATAAATTTGTGGAAGGCTGCTTTGTACGGTAAAATCTCTCAAAAAAGGTGCTAAATGGAATTGGAAATAGTTTATCAGGATGAATTTCTGGTTGCGATAAATAAACCACCCGGGCTGCTTGTTCATAAAACAGACATTTCAGCGGAAACAGTTAATGCCATGCATTTGCTTCGTGATCAACTGAATCAATGGGTTTATCCAGTCCATAGATTGGATAGAGCAACTTCAGGAATCCTACTTTTCGCTTTAAATTCTGAAATAGCAGGGAAGGTTTGTGAGGATTTTATTTCACATGCTGTTGAAAAGGATTATCTTGCCATTGTCAGGGGAAGGCTTGAGGGAAGTGAAGTTATTGATTATCCACTTAAAGATATTCGCGATCAGCTCAAGAATAAAAAGAAAAAAGTCACTAGACCTCCTTTGGATGCAATAACATTTATCAATTCGATTGGGACTTCCGAAATCAATTTTGCTGTAGGCCCCTATGAGAAATCCAGATATTCAATTGTAAAAGTCCAGCCTAAAACTGGCCGTTATAGACAAATAAGGCGACATTTGAAGCATATCTTTCATCCTGTGATTGGCGACGTAAGGTTTGGAGATGGGAAGCATAACCTTCTTTTTCGCGAGCAAATTGGTAATTCTCGTTTGCTTCTCCATGCATATAAGTTAAAGTTTATGCACCCGGCAACCGGCCTTGAGGTAATTTTGCGAGCAGAACCAGACGCCGATTTTTACAAAGCTGCTGAGTTTGCAGAACTTTCCGATTGTTTGAATAAAGCAACTCAGGAGTAGGTATAGATATTTTCACCTTCAGATAGTGTACAGTGAGCGACATTATAAGTGTGTCGCATATAAATTGAAAATTTCCCCTCTACAGAGTAGAATAGTTAGAAATCGTGGCACTTCTAAAAAATCGGATAAAAAATAGATTTTCCTGATTTGGTGCTTCGGGAAGGAATAGTTCGTAAAATGAATCATACTCCAGAAATCAGCGATAAGATAAAAACGAATATTGATAAGTTGATTAAACGCGGTGCTGAATACGTAGATGTGAGGTTTCACACCAACGATGATTCGGAAACACTGGTTCTCTATGACGGAAACCTTGAAGCCAACGATACTTCTTTTGAAAGTGGCGTTGGGGTAAGAGTTTTGAAAGGTGGAGCCTGGGGATTTGCTGCAACAAGCAATCTTGATGATTTAGAAGATTGTTTTCAGTTGGCTTTTAAAAATGCTGAGACAGCTTCCAGATTAGTGAAAATCCCTTTGACCATGGGAAAACAGCCCGGCCATAAAGGATCATATCAGTCCCCCGTGAAAATAGATCCCTTTGAAGTTTCATTAAAGGACAAACTTGATTTTATGATTGGCCTGGATGATCAGTTGAAAGATGAATGGATTTTTAAAAGATTTGTCTATGCTAATTTCCAGAAAAAAAACGTTTTGCTATTCAATAGCGAAGGAACAGAGATCGATCGAAAGCTCACCAACGTTTTTGCCAAGATGGGTATCATGGCCCTTGATGAAGAAGGCCAAATGCAAAGAAGAACGAAAGAACTTTTTACTACTGGTGATGGAACTCGCGGTTGGGAACTTCTTGTTGATCCTGCGCGGTTCAGTTGCCATGTTCCTGCTATGAAAACAGAGCTTTCTGAGCTGCTTAAGGCTCCTGCTCTTGAATTTGGAAAGCGTTCAGTTATTTTGCTTCCTGGGCAAGGCTTTTTGCAGGTTCACGAGACGATTGGACATCCTCTTGAATTAGATAGAATTCTTGGATACGAACTTTCGTATGCAGGCGGTTCATTTGTGAATCTCGATTCATTTGGAAAATTGCAGTATGGTAGTGAAAAACTTTCTGTCAGCGCATACGGCGGAATTGCCAATTCTCCCGGTACATTCGGTTTTGATGACGAAGGCTCTCCCGAGAGAGATTACCTCCTGATTGATAAAGGACGTCTTGTTAACTGTCTTACTTCCAGAGCAATGATAAGCGAAGCTAACGAAAAAGCCGGAAGACAGATTTTTGATAAAAGCGGCGGAGCTGCAAGGGCAACTGCATTCTACCGGGCTCCGATCGATCGTATGACTAACGTGAATATCCTTCCCGGCAACGATGGTAGTCTTGAAGATATTATTGCTTCAACCGAAGACGGTGTTGTAATGGATTATCCTACTTCGTGGTCAATTGGCTCCAATCGTGAACATTTCCATTTTGGTTGCGAAATTGCCTGGGAAGTTAAGAATGGCAAAAGAACCAGAATTTTGAAGAACCCAACTTATCAGGGACACACCGTAGAATTTTATAATTCTCTTTCAGCGGTTGGTGATAAGTCTACATGGGAAGTTGGCCAGGTTAATAATTGTGGAAAAGGTGAGCCGAATCAGGTTATGCAACTTGGGCATGGTATTCCGGTTATCAGATTCGACAATGTTATAACCGGGGAAAGGAAATAAGCCATGCTGGAAAAAAATATAAAAGAAATAATCAATCAGGTTCGTGATGAAGCAGCTGAAAAAGGGATAGTTGCTTCTATTGCTCTTCATCGTGAAAAAAGTCATTTAATGAGAATTGGAAACAATTCTGTGTCGCTTAATACTTCTGAATCGCTTGCCAGACTGGATGTTGAAGTTATTGATGGTAAGAAACAGGGAAGTCATACTCAACTTGGCACAATTAAGTCGGTTGAATACGTTCGCAAAGCTCTGGAAATCGCAGTTGAAAAGTCTAAGGTGGCAAAACCGAAAGATTATCAGCCAATTCCTGTTGTTATTGAAAAAAATATTGATGAAACTGACCAATATGATGAAGCTCTTGAAAATGTAGACCCTGCTTTTAAGGCCGAAAGTTATGAAAAGATTTTCAAAGGAGTAGGGGAAGACTACAATTTTTCTGGCTCCTGGTCCAGTGGTTCAACTGAAATCTATCTTGTAAGCACTGCGAACAAGAATGAAGCTTATCACAAAGGCACTGATCAGCTTTTTAATGTGGTGTTAAAGCATCCTGTTAAGATGTGGGAGATGCGCCTTAATCAGGCTGGATGGCGTAAGGATCATTTTGTGGCTGACAAGATAATTGAAGGCTTCAAAAAGTTAGTTCCTGTTTATGAAAACAACGGTGGCTACAAAGTTGCACCTGGTGAATATCGTGTTGCATTTGGTGCGGCTGCATTAGCTGAAATTGTTATGATGGCTACTTTTACAGGGCTTTCAGGACAATCCTGGGAAGAGAAACAGGGATGGACCGCAAAAAATCAAATCGGTGATTTAATTTTGGGTGAAAATGTTACTATCGTCGATGACCCAACTGATAATTCAACTTTTAAGTTTGGGTTTGATTTTGCGGGACTCGCAAGGAAGCCTTTTAGCCTTGTAGAAAATGGGAAATTAACGGGTTTGATGTATGACAATCAGACTGCGGCGAAATACAGCAAAGAGCAAACTGGTCATTCTCTTGACAGTACAAGTGTTGTGATGAAAGCTGGAGATGGCGAAAAAGACATACTTGAAGCGACAAAAGGAATGGGAAAAGTTCTTTACATTCCGGCATTGCATTATGTGAATCTACCTAACTTCAGCAAAGGTATTTTTACTGGAAGTTCACGATTTAATGCAGTTCTTATCGAAGATGGAGAAATCAAATCTCCGATTTTCTCTTCAAGGGTTACTGATTCATTTCAGAATGTTTTTGGAAATATCTTGAAAATTTCTAGTGCCTCTGCATCTGTAAATGAATCTAACACTTATGGCAGACGTGCTCCAGTTGCTTATTCTGTTCCAACTTATATCATTTCGGATGGAGTAAAAATTACTGATTGCGCCGATTCGTTCTAGCTCAAAATAAAAAAGAGTCGGTTTATCCGACTCTTTTTTATTTGCTATCCTGATGAAAATACAGATAAAAGGTAATCCATGAGCTTTTTGGACATTAAAACATTATTCGTCTCAAATGCTTTTACCTGCATTGCTCTAGGCCTTGTACTTTTATTTTATTATTCCAGCAGAAAAACCTATCCTGGATTCTTGTATTTTATGCTGAGCAGTTTTGTTTTTTCTGTAGGTTATAGTTCAGTTTTGATGAAGGGCTTTAATATCCCGGAAATCTTACAGATTTTTCTTATCAATTTTGCTTTTTCGTGCGGAGCATTGCTTAGATTAATTGGGATTGGGCGTTTTATTGGAGCAAGCTATTTTTATAGGATCTTTTTGGGGTTAATGATTGCTACGGTTGGCTCTTGTTTATACTTTTCGGGGGGTAAAGACTTTTTGATGCTCAGAAACTTTTTTCTGAGTACTTTTATTTCGTCTGTTATTTTTTATATCGCTTTTCTACTATTCCGCAAAGCGAATGAAAAGAGAAATACTCTTTATAAAATCATTGCCATGTCTTATTGCCTTCAGGGGTTATTTTTGATGCTAAGAGCTGTTTTTTGGTTCTTTCAGGCAGACATCGGTTTATTTGATTCATCGGTGATTCATTCAACTTTTTTATTAGCCTGCTTATGGTTGGAAATTACATTGGTATTGGGTTTTATAATGATGAATGCAGAGCGGCTGGAGATTGATTTATTGAATTCCGAAAAGAAGCAGATTGAAACTGTAAAGCTTCTTGAGCAGGCATTGTTGGAGATAAAAGTTTTAGGCGGACTATTGCCCATTTGTGCTTCATGCAAGATGATTCGTGATGATAAAGGTTATTGGAATCAATTAGAGTCTTTTATCAAAGAAAATTCAGAAGCGGAATTCAGCCATTCTATTTGTCCTAATTGTGCTGAAAAGCTATATCCAGAGGACTTAGACTAAAAAGTAAATGGAGCATCATTTAAATGAGGAGTGTGGTGGAGTTTATTTATCAAACTATCATTTCGCAAAAGGTTTTTTTCAGAATTTAATGTTCAAGAAAATTTGAGGTTAAAAGAGGCTATATGTTAAAAGGCATCAATCATGTTACCTATTCTGTTCGCGATTTAGATGAAACATATGATTTCTACGTTACGACATTGGGATTTAAACCAGTTGCCAGATATGGGCAGGCTTTATACCTGGAATTGAACGGTTTATGGTTTTGTTTTTTCTGGCAGCCAGGAAGAAAAAAAATCGATTCCTTTGATTACACTCATATAGCGTTTGGGGTTGAAGAAAGCAAATTCTCTGATGTTAAGCAAAAACTTGAAAAAGCTGGTGTTGAAATCTGGCAGGACAATATCAGCGAAGGAATGTCCTTTTACTTTCTAGATCCTAACGGACATAAGTTAGAAATGCATGTTGGGGATTTGAAAAGCAGAATTGAGTATCTTAAAAAAACTGAGCATGAAGGTTTAATTATTTATTAATTGAGTGAATTTGTTAACTTCATAATTTCATAATTTCAGAAGTTTAGGAGAAAATATTAAGAAATTAAACAAATGGATCATGAAGAATGTTCTGATAAACATTGATTTTTTTTACTGTTTAAGTTTTTCCTGCAGATATTTCGGGCATAGATAAAACAAATAAAGATAAAATTAATCTATATATTTTTTGCCATGAATGGGAGCGCTGTGTAGCTAACATTTAAGTCTTACAGATAAATCATTGGTTTTTCTTGAAATGCTAATAGCAATACATAGATTATTAAAATATAAGAGCAAATAGGATAAAAAAATGATTCTTGATAATATAGTATTTGAGGTTGCACTGATTTTTATTGGCGCTTCTCTTTTATCAACAATTTTTCTTCAATTCAGACAGCCAATCATACTTGCTTATATTGCACTTGGAATGATCGTTGGCCCATGGGGATTTGGGGTAATTAAAGATCCATCTCATATTAAGCATATGTCACACCTGGGAATAATTCTTTTGATGTTCCTGCTAGGTCTTCAGCTCCATCCTCAGAATCTTGTGAAGTTATTAAAGCGAACCTCTCTTATCACAATAGCTACATGTGCTGTTTTTGTAGTTCCAGTTTACTTTATTACTCAGATCTTTGGTTTCTTTCCGAAAGACGGTTTAATTGCTTCTCTTGCCCTTATGTTTTCAAGCACTTTGATAGGGTTAAAGTTAATTCCACCAAGATCTGATAAGTATCGTCACATGGGCGAGGTTGTTGTTAGCATTCTATTATTTCAGGATATTCTTGCCATTCTTTTGATTCTGATAATTAATGGTAATGGCAGTATGAACCTTTTAAATGAAGTTCTTTTGCTTTTAGGTAAGAGCATATTTTTTGCTGCACTGGCTTTTATAATAGTGGAAAGCATATTGCTTAAGTTTTTTAATAAGTTTGGAATGGTTCAGGACTATATCTTTCTAATGTCAATTGGCTGGTGTTTATTGGGAGCTGAAACTGCTTTGTATCTAGGTTTATCCTATGAGATCGGGGCATTTATTGCGGGAATATCGCTCGGTGCTTCTCCTTTGGCGTTAAAGATTTCAGGAGGCTTAAAGCCTGTCCGGGAATTTTTTCTGATTCTATTCTTTTTTTCAATCGGAGCGCAGTTTGATCTGTTTATAAGCACTAAAGTATGGGCGCCTGCTTTAACTATTGCACTATTTCTCGTTTGCTTGAAGCCTATTGCTTTTCATCTTGCATTTCGCAGGGGAAAAGAAACCAGGCACGATTCATGGGAGCTTGGTTTCAGGCTTGGGCAGTCCAGTGAATTTTCTATTCTTGTCTCATTCAGCGCTTTAAAAGCATGTGTTATTGAGCCTAAAACTGCTTATTTAATCCAATTAGCAACCATATTAACCTTTATCATTTCTACTTATATTGTCGTTTATAAATATAAAACTCCAATTTCCCAGCATGATGTAGAAAACGTTAATAAAAAGCATCAACATAAAAATGCTCGAAAGGGAGAAAAAGGTGATTGAATACAAAAACTCTCTTGATGGAATTACCAGCGAAAAGCTTTCAGGCTTTTTTAATGATTGGCCAAACCCTCCCTCAAAGGAAGTTCACCTGCAAATTCTTAAAAACAGTTTTGCCTTTGTTTTAGCCTATGATACAAGCGAAAAAAGAGTTATTGGCTTTGTTAATGCCATTTCAGATGGAGTTCTATTTGCATTTATTCCTTTGCTTGAAGTTTTACCTGACTTTAAAGGGCGTGGAATCGGAAAAGAGCTAATTAAAAGGATCGAAGCAGAGCTTTCGGATAAATATGCAATTGACCTGGTTTGCGATCCATCAGTAGCGCCTTTTTATTCTAAACTTGGATTTTCTGAATTGAGGGGAATGGCAAAAAGAAATTATGAAGCTTTAAAAATTATTGGTTGAGAGGGATTTAATTTACAGCCCCTAAAATTTTTAAAAGTGAGATTTGTTAATTTAATTGAAAGCACTTAAAATGGATTTTCTATGAATGAGAGATTTTCGGACTCAGAAGAAACTACAAAATCACAGGAAAATAAAGTAATTAAGGCTAAAGATAGTGTTTGGAAATGGCCATGCATATATTTTCTTATGCTGTTTATTTGTAGCTTCGGCCTGTTTTTATACAAAGCTTATAGAATAACTAAGCTTCCTGAAAAGATCTGGAACGATACAGGTGGCAAAATTGGGAGTGCTTTCACCCCTAAAGTCTCTGTAAAAACAATTATTGCTAATACAATTGGAAAAGTTAATGTAAATGCGAAAATGGTTGTCCTTACCGCTGAGATTTCGGTGAATCTGAAAAAAGCTTCAGGGAAAACTATTTTCATGGATATGATCAGTCTTGGAACAACAACTGTAGAAATCTTAGTTCCACAGAATAAGATTCAATACGTTGTTTATACAGCCAGCCTCACGCCGGATTGTTTTAAATACGATGATAAAGCTGAATTGCTTGAATTAGAACTTCCTGAGCCTGTATTAGATGAAGATATTGTGGAAATTCAATCAAATCCTGATTTAATCCAGGTTCAAAAAAGTATTGGTTGGGCTAGATTAAGCGCTTATTCGGGTAAAGCTCTTGAAGACCAGCTAAAAGGGGAAATTCGCAAGCAGGTTATTCAGGAAGGAAAAAATGAATTACTTTCTGATAAAGCTTTTATGGAAGCGCAAAAAATATTTGAAGATTTGCTTAGCGGCATAATTAAAGAGATTCCAGGAAGTAAAAAAATAAAGATACTGATCAGGAGAAAAAATGACCAGCAATGAATTGACAAGCATAGATGCACTTTTATATCAACTTCAGTCAGAAACATCATTGATAAAAAGTATTGAACCCGCTGCAAAGGTAATAGAATTTTTCAGGAATCTTGCGAAGTATGATCACAAGATAAAAGAAGTCGATTTGGGCTCAGATGCTTCTGGAAGGAGCATTTATAGTTATTCTATCGGTGATGGCCCAACGAACATTTTATTTTATGCATTTCCAGATCCTGGAGAAGCCATTGGTGGAACAGGAATTATGGCTTTGGTCAATCTTTTGCAAAAAGGAGCCTGTTGTTTCAAGTCCTTGCCTGTAACCTGGCATTTTATACCCTGTTTGAATTTTGTTGACCAGCCTGATGAGGGCAAAACTCTTAAAACAATTATGAAAACAAGATCGCAAGAGGTTGATTGGTGTCTTAATGATCCGAGACCAGAGACAACAGCTCTTTTAAATGCCGTTAAAGAAATTAAACCTGAATTTACTTTTGCTTTGCATGATGAATATCATTGTGAAGAGTTTGTTCCGCCGTATTTAGGTTCCTCCCATGAAATGAAGAAAAAAACTTTTGAAAGAATTTGCCGATTGTTTGGAACATTTGGTTTGAAAATGGGAGATTCTTTTTCACATCCTGAGCTTGGAAACGGCTTTTTTAAGTTCGATTCAATTGGAGAAGAATACTTGAATTGCACATATTCTGAGATTCAAAAATTTGGACCAGTTTTAATTGCTGAGTTATCCAGACAACCTGAATTGTCAGACGGGGAAATCGTATTTTTGCAATTAGCATCAGGATTTATCTTTCTGAATGACATTTTGAATAAAGAATCCTGATTAATTATAAAGCTATGCTTTATTGAAGCACATGTTCGTATCTTAAAATACATTTGTCGAAAAAGAAAAAAATAAGGCCTTGACCCTTATTATTCCCGCTGATATGGTAGATAAAATGAGTGAAACAGTAGAAAAAGCATTTGAAAACTATGAAAACGGCCTCGCCAAACAATCTTGGGATGCTGTAAAAGAATACTTCCACGATGATTGTGCAGTAATTTTTATTGAGGCCAATTATCTTGGCAAGAAAGCAATTAAGGGTGCCATTGATAAAACCTTTTCCTTAATCCGTGATGAAAAGTTTATTTTGTTTAACAAACATTGGACGATAAAAAAGGATGATTTTGCCTCTGTGATTTTTGAATATGAATGGTCGGGCAAAATTAATGGCGAAATTTTCAGAACTCTCGGTCGTGGAACAGCTGTTATGATCAAAGAAAATGATAGATGGCAGATAATCAATGAGCACCTGGGGCCAATGCCCCGATAAAGTTTTGGAGCAATGGCTCCATAGAGGCATGGCGTGGAAGCTAAAATTATTCAAGATAAGCGACAGATCGAGAATTTCTGTATGAGAAACCCTGATCTTTACCTATACCATATTGGAGATCTGGATGATTTTTTCTGGCCCCATATTACATGGTTTGGTTTGGTTGAAAACAATGATTTAACTGAATTGGCTTTCCTTTATCAGGATGAGAAAATGCCTATTTTGTGTGCTCTTTCTGATAACCTGTATCGATCGCTTAAACTTCTGGAGACAATAAATGACCAGCTTCCGGCAGCCTTTTATTCCCATTTAGTTCCAGGTGCAGATAAGGAGTTAGGTAATTTATGGGGAATGGAGCCACACGGTAGATATTTGCGAATGATGTTGGATAATTCAGTTAAGCAATACGCTGCTGAAAAGACCGAAATTTTGACCAATAATGACCTCTTAGAAGTTCAGGAGTTTTATCAAAATAGTTATCCTGGAAATTGGTTTGCAAAGCGAATGATTGAAACTGGAATGTATCTTGGGTATCGCATTAATGGTGAACTTGTTGCTGTAGCAGGAGTTCATGTTTATTCTGAGGAATTTGGCGTCGCATCTCTGGGAAACATAACAGTTAGACCTGATTGTCGGGGAAAAGGCATTGCATCTAGAATTACTTCAGCACTTTGTAAAAGATTGCAGGAAAGAGTCCAAATCATTGGCTTAAATGTGAAATCTGACAATCATGCGGCAATATCTTGTTATGAAAAGGTTGGTTTTAGTATTAAAGCTGAATATGACGAGTTTATGATTAGAAGGTTGAGAGGCTAGATTTGAAGATTAGGGGAATAGTATTATTTTTACTGTCTGTTCTCGCTATTGCTGGAGCTTATCAGGTAATCGCAGCTTTTCCAATCGCAAATCCAAATCCAAATTTAAAAACCACATCTGACAAAAATGTAGATTTAAATGATGCCAAAGTTGATGGCGAAATTGAACAAAAAGTAAATTCATCTGGTTTAAATGTTCGGTATCGAAGTGGATTTAGTATTGAACAGGCTAATGAGCTGGTTGCTGCTGCTCACGAAAGAACAAAACATCTGGTTAGATATGATGGAAAATATGTAAGTTTAAAATACCCAATGGGTGATGTTCCTGATAATATAGGGGTTTGCACTGATGTAATAATTCGATCATATCGTAAGATCGGCATTGATTTACAGAAGGAAGTTCACATGGACATGAAGCTGAACTTTGCAAAATACCCTAAAAAATGGGGACTTAAAAGAACGGACACAAATATTGATCACCGAAGGGTTCCAAATTTGAGGACTTTTTTTTCCCGGAAAGGTAAAAGTTTTAAGCCTTCAAATAACCCAAAAGACTATTTTCCAGGGGATTTAGTAACCTGGATGTTGCCTGGAAATCTTCCTCATATCGGGATTGTTTCTGAGAAGTTCTCTGAAGATGGTTTACGTCCCTTGATCATCCATAACATTGGCGCAGGCCCAGTTTTGGAGGATATGTTATTTGATTACAAAATTACAGGTATTTATCGCTACTAAGGCCTTTAAAACAGGAGTTTAAAATGAGTTTAAAAAAAATACAGGATTTACTTAAAGCAAATATTAAAAAATGTCTTATTTACGAGACACATGCAGGAGAAATAAAAAGCCATACTGATACCGGTTTTGGCGGTAAGCCTTTTGTCCCAGCTGGTGAAAAATGGCCAAAATGCGTTTGTTGTTCTAAAAATTTGTCATTTATTTTCCAGCTGAATTTGCATGATGATTTCTATTCTTTCTTTTATTGCTGGGATTGTTTTCCAGGTGGCTTTCTGGACGAAGAGCCTGGGCAATGGAAAATTTTTCATGCTAAAAAAGGAGAAAAATTTACTCAATTACAGTGTCCAGACGGAATTGAAAATTTGACTCCCTGCATTTGTGATTCGAGAGAAGGCACGTCCTTGCCAGATTGGGATGGTCTGACTGATAATTTCCCTGAAATTGCAAAGCTTTGTGAAGAAGAAGATGAAGATAACCCATGGGATGTTCTTATTGACGCAGCGATTGAATTACATTGTGATGCAGAAGAAAATATGACGCAAACAGGTGGATATCCTTTTTGGCTGCAGGGTTCAGCTTCAAGAAAGTGCCCTGTTTGTTCAAAAGAAATGGAAGTTTTTTGTCAGATTGGCTCAGAAGATAATGCAAAACTTATGTGGGGAGATGCCGGCCAGATGTATCTATTTAGATGTCCTGAGCACAAAACTGAATTTCAAATTGAAATGCAGTGCTATTAATTTTTAAATAAAAAAAGCCCGGATTTCCGGGCTTTTTTTCTATCTCCAATCCGGTTTAAAAAATATATTGGCAATTTTCAATTTTGGCTTTTAATGCTAGAATCAATCATTGGAGAACTGTGCAAATGTATCAGAGCTTTTTCGAGATGGTGATAATCACCATTGGAGTAGGTTTGAGCTTCATTGGTTTTGTCGGTTGTCTTATACCTGTTTTACCCGGCCCAACGCTAAATCTTGCGGCAATTTTGTTGGCTCACTTCGGCCTACAGCGACAACCTTTTACTATAAAGCAATTACTTGTTTTTTCAGGTTTAACTTTATTAATTCTGATAATGGACAATTTTTTTCCTGTTTTTACGGCCAAGGTTTATGGAAGCTCTAAAAAGGGGCTTTTCTTAGCAACCTTAGGACTATTTTTGGGTTTATTCTTTTTCCCTCCTTTTGGAATGATTATAGGAGCTTTTTTGGGTGCATTTTTGGGAGAGCTGCTTTCCAAAAAAACAAACCGACAGGCTATAAAATCGGGAATTGCAACTCTGGTTGGTTTTTGTGTTGGGCTTGCCTTTAAGCTCGGATTGTCTGGCATTTTAACATTTTATTTTGTAATTGAATTAATAAAGTAAAGGGTGGTTCTTTAATTGTGAATGCAGATTCCAGGTCTATATTGAGTTATTACGGAGAGGACGCCAAAGTTTACATTTTTAGACTTGGATTACCTTTGGATGTTAGAGGAAATTTTATTTGCGGACTTGAAATAGCCTTAATTGCTATGTTGCAGTTTCGATTTTTGAATACTCCTCTTTCCGAAGGCTGGATAATAGGCGCTGGGGTAATAGGCTTTGTTGCTCTTCGATATTTTTTATTACGCCTAAAATATCCAATTGTTGAACCTATATTGCTTGGTCAGGATCATATGGTTATTCCAGCTTGTTTGCTCAACAATAAGCCTAAAAGAATTATTCCTCTTGAAGACATTCGATCAGTAAAATTCTTTTTTTCCAAAAGAAAGGGCGGGGGACGGAATTTGACTTCCTTAGATGTTAATGCGGCCCCTGATAATAATTTTAGAATAAATTGGCTGATGGCAGATTTAAGAAAAATCCAAATTTATTTTGAGGACAATCAGGTCAAATACACCTTAAATCTTGGCAGAAATATTCTTTTGTTTTTTGGGATTATTCTATTTCTGGTTGTTTCTCTAATAGGTATTCTTGCCTCAATTCACTAGGAGCCGGCTTTGGAAAAAATGAAACCTGGATCTATTTTTCTTTTGTTTTGCATTTTTCTTTTGAACACCTACGCTGGTTATTCTCAGGAAATAACAAAAGCAAGTGGAACTGTTAGTTTTAAATTTATTGCTGAAAACCAAATAAAGGAGATTCCTATATGGTTTTACAAACCAGCACGTTTTGATAGACGTCTTCCCATCGCTTTTGTATTGCACGGAATTAAAAGAAATGCCAAAAAGTATTTGAAGTATTGGAAGGATTTTGCGGACAGAACAGGCTGCTTAATTGTTGCCCCTGAGTTTAAGGAAACATACTTTAAAGGTTCTCAATCATATAACTGTGGAAACGTTTTTAACAGGAGAAAAGAGCTCAATGCCACAACGGATTGGACTTTTGTCGCCATAGATAAAATTTTTGAATCATTAAAAAAAGCAAATGGACTAAGTTGCCAGCATTTTTTCCTGTATGGACATTCTGCAGGTGCTCAATTTGTTCATAGATATATCTGGTTTATGGAAAACACAAAATGTGGCTTAGCTATTGCCGCAAACAGCGGTTTTTATACTTTTCCAGATGTTCAAAATTCTTATCCCTATGGATTTAAAAACCTTCCGTCATGCTTTAAGAAGCTTGAGAATTCTTTTAAAAAGAATCTGATAATTTTGTTGGGAGATCAGGATATCGATACGCAGCACAAATATCTAAACCGTTCGAAGCGTGCCATGATTCAAGGAATTAATCGATTTGAAAGGGGTAAAAGATTTTTTAATACTTGTGAAGCTGAGTCACTAAAAAGGAATTCAAAATTTTATTGGAAAAAAATCATTGTTCCTGGAGCAGGTCACAGTAATAAGTTAATGATGAAAGCTGCGGAAAAACTTATGGAAACAGAGTTGGGGAAACGATAAAAATCAAAATACTCTGTACATTGCGCAAATCTCGAAAATAAGTAAAATTAAAGCATACTATCAACAATGTGGGGAAAGAAATTTGAATACGAAAGAGCTAAAACTTATTTCTTTTTTGTTTATAATAGTTTTCTTGTCGGTTGGAAGCACTAGTTACGGTTGGAACTGTGTTGATGCGCATCCTACTATTAATGAAATGGCAGGAAAGCTATTTATAGCTAAAAGTCAGACTGAATCTTTTGGGGAAAAATATAAAAATTCACCAATTGATACTAAAATTATTCTTGAAGGATATACCTTTAAGAAGGCAAAAATGACCGAAAAATCATCGAAGCCTTATTTGTTGAAAACAAATTTTACTGGTTGGCTTGCCAGAGGCGGACATGATGCTGATGTTCCTTCGTTTCAAATGGGTTTTAGGCATTTTTATGATCCAATTTATGACCCCCATTACCTGACATGGTTCAGGAGATGGTTAAAGAAACCTGATAAGAAAGATTATGCTTCTGAAGCTGAATTTTTTAAATCGCTCCAATATCGTGCTGATGATTGGAATCCCAACATCAAATTTGGAACAAAAGACAGGAAATTTAGCATTCAACCCAAGGTTATTAAACCTGAAATAGATGCTATTACCTGGGCTTTAAAGCATGAAGAAAATGAGCATTCATGGCATGCTGGTCTGATAGCATATAAAGCTGCAATGGAAAACGACTCTTCAAAGTTTGGAAAGCTAAATCGTGAGCAGGTTTATGCAAAGGCTTTCAGATGTCTTGGAGAAACAATGCATTTAATGGCAGACATGGCTCAACCAGCACATGTAAGAGCCGATTCTCACTCCGTACATGAGCCTATCGAGAAAACAGTCGATGGTGAAATGATAAAAAAGGTTATTGGTGATAAATACCTGAACCCAGATTTTAAGCCTACAAGGGATTTTACTATTGTTAGAGGGCTTTCACCTGAAGTTCAGATGCAGAGGGTTGCAGTTTTTACCAATAAGAGATTTTTCAGCAATGACACTATATTTGATTATAAAAAGTGGGTTTTCCAAAGAAATCATAAAAAAGCTTACCCTGAACCACAGCTATCTCGTTTAAAAGAGGTTAAGGGAGTATATTACTCATACTTCAAAGATGTTGGATGGGTTCAGCTGGCGAGAGAAACTGGGTCATTGTTTTCAATGGTCATTGGAAAATCTGAGAAATACGGAAGAAAAAATCCAAAGTTTAATGTTTTGCCATCTATGGCTGAAGACCAGGCTAAAGTTTTGATTCCTCTGGCAATATATAATTGCTCTGAACTCATAGATAAATTCTTTCCAACGATGCAACTGGACGCTGATTACTCAAATAAAGATGGTAATACCTTTAGTTTTAATGCAAATCTCATTCATAACGTTGAGCAGGATTCTGAGTGGAAGGAAATTGGAGAGATAAAGTATTCTGGAACTGGTTTTGTATACGTGAATAATAATTTGAGACAAAAATGTAATTTTGTCTCTGGTGCAACTGAATTTGAATCAAATCTTGAGTCTGGAGATACTGTCAGGATTTGTATCAGGGCTGGTGGGAGAATGTTCTGGAGCAAGCCTATAGAGATTCGTTGATCTTCATTCACAAATTCATACAGCTTTAAAAACTTAACGCCGAGATTAAAATAAATCTCGGCGTTTTTTATTATTTTTTACTATTCAAAACTTTGGATATTTTGGTGGATAAATTTTGTAGGCTATAAGGCTTTGAGATAAATTCTACTTCTGTATCAAGAATTCCTCTAGTTAAGATCGCATCCTCTGTAAAACCGGATGAAAAAATGGTTGGCAGTTCTGGCAAGAGTTCATGAACCTTTTCTGATAACTCTCTACCGTTTATCCCTGGCATAACCACGTCTGTTAAAAGCAGGGATGGCATTTCCTCAGTTTCAAGAGAGTTTTGTAACCATATTAGTGCTTCTTTACCATTAGGGAAGTCTATGACCCGGTAGTTAAACATTGTTAACCCTTCTTTTACTAATCCTCTCAATGAATCTTCGTCTTCAACCACCATTATAAGCTCCCCGTTACCTTTTGACTGATACTTTTCGTTTTCCAATGGATTTTTCAGTAATTCATTTGAGGCAGGAATTAGAATCTTAAAAGTTGTTCCAGTTCCCAGTTCTGAGTAAACCTGTATAACACCGCCAAGTTGATTAATGACACCGTAAACCATTGCCATTCCAAGGCCTGTTCCCTTACCTACTTCTTTTGTTGTAAAAAATGGTTCGAAAATGTGTTGTCTTACTTCCTCAGACATTCCTGAACCTGTATCTGATATAGCAATATTTACGTATCTTCCTTCTTTTAATCCTTGAGTAAGCTCACTAAGGCTGCTGTCAAGGTTTACATTGCTGGCCTCAATTATTAGCTTGCCGCCATCTGTCATAGCATCTCTAGCGTTAACCGCCATATTTACAAAAACCTGTTCCAGTTGACCAGTGTCCGCTTTTATTGGATAAAGGTTTTCAGCAATTTTCAGTTTTAGATTAATATCTTCTCCAATAACCCTATCCAGCATTATTTTAAGGTTTTTTAAAAGAAATGCTAAATCGATGGTTGTATGCTCTACTATATCTTTTCTGGAAAATGCCAAAAGTTGTCTGGTTAAAGAGCTGGCACTTTTTCCAGCCTTGGCAACTTCTTGGAGCATTTTGGCCATATCACTTGTCATTTGAGGATTTAAAAGGAGTAACTCAGTGAACCCATTTATTACTGTTAGCAAATTGTTAAAATCATGAGCAATTCCCCCTGCCAGGCGTCCCACAGATTCCATCTTTTGGGCTTGCAAAAATTGAGCTTCAAGTTTTTTTCTTGATTCCTCTGCTTTAATTTTCTCCGAGATATCTCGCCATTGACAAAAAATAGCAGATTCCCCGTGAAGAGTTAATGAGGCTAAGGTGACTTCGACTGGTAGTTCTGTTTCATCTTTTCTTAAATGGGTCCATTCAAATCTTAACACGCCTTGAATAAGTGCTTGACGCATGAACTCGTCGGCTTTCTGCCTCGAATTTAAACCATCTGGTTGAAATTCAGGAGAAATTTTTGATGGATGAATTGATACTAACTCTTCCTTTGAGCCATATTTTAGTGCTCTAATAGCCGATAGATTACAGTCTTCGAACAAGCCATTTTTTATAATCCAGCTTGGATCTGGCGAATTATCAAATAGAATTCTAAACCTTTCTTCACTTTCTCTTAGAGCTTGTAATGACATGTGAAGGTCTGTTATATCTCGCCCTTCGGCTATCAAATATTTTATAGCTCCAAAATTGTCTTTAAATGGTTTTAGTGAAAAATCGATAATCTGATTCTTGTCAGTATTGTTGGAGGCTGCTTCAAATCTGATAAATTTGCCCGAAGCAGCAGATTTTATTCCATGCTTTATCTGTTCTTGAAGGTTCGCAGAGTGGTTCCACCATGGAGTTTCCCAGAAAGGCTTTCCAACAACTTCTTCTTTTGAAGCTCCTATTAGGTCAAGGGCTGGTGAATTCGCTTCTATTATCTCGCCAGTTTTTGTTAAAATTCCTGTTAGCTGAAAAGATTGATCGAAGAGAGCTTTTAATTTTTCACTACTCTCTTCCAGCGCAAGTTTTTGCCGCTTATTTAAATCTATTTCTTTTTCAAGCTCTGTGGTTCTCAATTTTACTTGTCGCCTTAGCTGGAAATTCCAAAATAAAGCCAGAGAGACGATTCCAAAAAGAATTACAATCCCTTTTTGCGCATTTTCAATGGTTTCAGCTGAAGAATCAATAGTTTTGAGCCATTTTTCATGTATTTTTGCGATTTTTTGCGGAGGGGCAAGTTTGATGGCTTTATCAAATATCTTTGCTAACGGGGCAAGATCCTTACGAAAGCCCATTGCCATTTCGATTTTAAAAGGTGCAGAAAAAGCGATTCTCAGCTCGGATAGATTATGTTTTTTAGAGTAATAAGCAAGAGATGCCATGTCTATTAGGCCAGCATCTGATGTGCCAAGTAAAACTTGCCCAATTAAACCTTCAGTCCGGTCATTCAAAGTCAGATTTATTTGAGGAAAATCAGTTTCGATTATTTTTTGCCCGAGCCAGCCTTTTAAGTAAGCAACTTTTTTTCCGAACAATTCCTCCATTTTTGAATATTTGGGTGAATTTTTATTGGTAATTATTACATGAGGGATCTCTGCGTAGGGAGCGGTAAACTCTATAAATCCTTTCCTATCTTCAGAGATAAAAATTGAGGCTGCACCATCCAACTGCTGATTCTTGATTTTGTTTATTACTGTGTCCCAAGAATCATAGGGATCGGGAATTTCGAATTTTAAGCCAAGCATTTCTGTGGCAAGCTTAAAATAGTCAGCAGAAATTCCTGTATAAACACCTTTTTCATCTAAAAATTCAAATGGGGGCCAATCTGGCGAAATTCCTATTTTTAGGGTTTGTAGCTTGGAAAGAAAGTTCTTTTCTTCAATTGAAAGATTGTTAAATGCTGGTGTATGCGCTTTGGATGGCTGAAGTATAGATATGGTTTCGTTTTCCTGGGCGTTGGCAGAAGTGAAAAAAAATATAGCAATGGCTATCATCAGAAAAAAAAGCGTTTTTCTGAGTGGTGACTTGATTTTTCTTGCACAGGACATAGAAGGCAAAAAATTCTGTAGCTTCTCTGATTCCATAACTAAAATATAGTGAAATCTCAGCCATTAGTCACGCATTAGTTTCATATATACGAAATATAAGAAAAATATGAGAAGTTATTCAATTTATGATTCTCAAGCCTTATGGAATTTTGTATAATGAAAAAATGAAAAGCAAATTATTAGCTGTTTTTATTGTTATTTTGGCTTTATATGTTGTTGGACCTGTTTTGGCTCGACCATTATATATTGATGGCACGCACCGATTAAATGAAATAGGGAAAAATCTTGGCAAGCCAAGTTTTAAAAATGTTTCCCGAACTCGCAGAGTTGCTCATGAAATAGGCGAAAAGAAAGACTTTTGGACTTTTAACTTTGCCAGCAATACCTGGGAAATAACTCCTGCTGAGTTAAAGGTTGTTGGCAAAACCCATTTTATCTATCTTGAATCAGGAAAAGACTTTTCTCCTGAGCGCCTTGAATCTCTAAAAAATGAATTTGATAATGTGATTTATCCAACAACCAGTGAATATTTTGGGCATGAGGCCAAGCCAGGAATTGATGGCGATAATGAAATAACAATACTCCTAATGGATATAAAAGATGACTTTGAAACTTCTGGAGTGTACACCAGCGGCTATTTTAATCTAGGTGACTGTTACCGTCCGGAGGAAATTCCAGAAGGATCAGATTTAAAATCAAATATGAGGGAAATGCTTTATGCAGATATAAATCCCTCAGATATTTCCAGCAAAGAGTTCTTTGCTACAATCGCTCATGAACTTCAGCATCTAATTCATTTTCACAACGATTCAAAAGAATATAGCTGGTTAAATGAAGGTTGCTCACAAATTGCTACTTATCTTTGCGGCTATGGGCATCCACGTCAGATAGAAGCCTTTAAGAACTGCCCAGACAATAGTTTGATTGCCTGGGCAAGATGGAATCAGGTTGCGAACTATGGCCAAACCTATTTGTGGAACTTTTATCTTCTAGAGAGATTTTTGGATACCAAAAAAAGTCGGGTAGAATTTTTTCATAAGCTTGTTTCTGACCAGAAGCAGGGAAGAGAAAGCTATGACAGCCTTTTAAAAGATTTTAAAACCAGCTTTGAAGAACAATTTAAGAATTTTTGTATTACAAATTTCATTAATCGCAAAGAACTTTCGCCAGCAAAACTTGCCTATGGTAAAGAGTTGCCAGGTTTTGTATTGCCAGCAACCGCATATCTTGAAAGTCTTCCAAACATGTTTATTGATTCCGTAAGCTTGTGGGGCGCAGATTTGGTAAAAGTTAATCTTAAAAGCGCAAGAGAGAAGATTAATGTTAGCTTTGCAGGGGATTTAAAGATTCTAAAAAATAGCTTTTATGTTAGTCTCATTTTTCTTAACGAGGGAAAAAATAAGGTCTTAAAAGTTGAAGAAATGAAAAATATCAGCTCGACAGACAGTCCCTTGAACAACATTTCAATGGTTATGTTCCCTGGCGACAATAATGGTGGCTATAACCCTCCGCCTCCGCCCCCGGTAAAAACGCAGATGGGCCAGGTAGAAATAGAAGTTCCCGTTGATGCGGATATGCTTTATATCGTTATCATGGGGCGCTCACCAGAGGATATTCAGGATACTCAACTCGGTTGGGAAGGCAAGGCCAGATATAGAGTTGATGTTAAAACGACTGGTGAAAATAGAATTATTCCAGTTTCACAACCTTTGACTGAAAACCGCCTGAATGTTTTGGTTTCAAACTATGTTTCTTTGACTGATTCTTATCTTATGACTTTATCTGATGAAAATGAAAGAATCAAACTTCTAGAATCTGTTAACGCCGAACTTAAGAGTAATTTAACTGAAAGTCTCAGATTGGGGTCGACGGAGGAAAACAAAAGTGCCTTGCAGATTTTAACCAGCTTTTCAGAACCGCAGGTTGCGCCATTAATAAAATTCTACGATAAGCAAAAAAAATATATTGAAATGAATAAATAAAGGTTAGATGGATTTATTCTATTTAGTCTGACTAAACTGTTAGAATAGAGGATCAATTGCGTATTATTTTCAACGAGGAGTTTTACAATTCCGATTACGCGTCGGACAATGCTTCACTGCCCGGAAGGATGGAAGCTGTTATGTCTGCGTTCAAAAACCGATCCAGATATTCGGTTGTAGCTTCTGGCGCAGCACGAGAAGAGGATATTCTTAGAGTTCATACGATAGATCACTTTAAGAAAGCTAAGGAAGATGCTGCTCTTTTTAACATGGCTATGCTTTCAGCTGGGGCAGCATGTAGTGCGGCAGAATACTCTTGTTTTAATAGTGAGCCGGTTTTTGCCTGTGTTAGGCCGCCGGGGCACCATGCTTCTCGCGATTCATCATGGGGATACTGTGTTTTTTGCAATGTTGCTGTAGCTTTAAGCCGTTTAAAAGAAAGAGGCGGAATAAAAAGTGCCTTTGTCCTGGATTTTGACGCTCACACTGGAGATGGAACCATTGATTGCCTAAAAGATTGGCCAGAAGCAATTTTGTTCAATCCTTATGCTGATGATAACTTAAAGTATATTTCTTTGTTGGAATCAAGGTTAGCGGAGATTGATTTTGTTGATATAGTTGCTGTTTCTGCTGGGTTTGATAGCTATATTCTTGATGTGGGAAGAAAATTGGAGACTTTCGATTTTTACCAGATAGGAAGATTGCTGAAAAAAACATGTATGCGAATGGGTCACAACAAAAGATTTGCAGTTCTTGAAGGGGGATATTATCACCCGGATCTTGGAAAAAATGTGAGTGCTTTTTGTGATGGTTTTGAATGAGGAGTTATTTAAGTGGAAGAGCTAAAGTTTCAGGTTTTACCAAAAGACAAGCCAGAATCACCATATACCTGGATAAACATTGATCTGGGTGCAGACATGGTCGGAAAAGCCCGGGTTATAATAGAAACAGATCGCCTGATTATTTGCTCTATAATGGTTTTCCCTGAGTTTCAAAGGCGTGGGATTGCCAGAAGAGCTATTATGAAATTCAAAAATGAATATAAGGTGCTTATTGCAGATAGAGTGAAAGCCGGGGCGGTAGCATTCTGGTTGGCAATGGGATTTACTGACGATTGTAATGGAAATTATAGTTTCAAGTAATCTCAATCAAGTTTTAGTCTAAAAGCAACTTCCAATTCTTTTTTTTGCTTGTCATCAAGCCAACCAATCGCATCTGGAAATACCTTATTAATATGGCATTTATAAAATCTGTAATAATGTGGGTTTATTTTCAGCATTTTTTCGACATCAGAAAAGTTATGAAAAACACCAGCAAGCCTTCCATCACCAAGAGCATCCCAGACAATGTAAACAGATTCTTTTTCACAAATCTTCTTTTTTCTCAATCTAATAGAAAGCTGAAACATGGCATCAGAGAACCATTCTCTCAGGCTTTTTCGGGGTGAAGGGGTAACAGCTTTTTTGTTTATCATACTTAAATTTTATTGCTTAAAAATCATTCCAACCAGATTTTTTTGAAAAATTGTCATGTTGAATTTTAGTTTAACAAATCGAGACGTTAAATGAACCATTTTTTCTATTGAAGTTTATAAATAGACATACCAACCCTATCGGATACATAAATACTACCGTCAGGACTTTTGTAAATATCATAGTTTCTTGTTTCTTTTTCTGGGGACTTTAGCCATGCCCAGGCTTTTCCATTTTCAAGATAGATTATCGATTTCCCGCATGAAACAAGAAAGCCACCTGCATATTCAATCATCTGGCTTTTTCTGCTTATTGTATAAACTTTTTCAGCAGGTCTGCCATAAGCATCCTGGGAGAATGTAAATTCATCAGTCATTTCAGTAGTTTGTCCAGGAAGCCCAATAGGAATATAGGTTCCAGACGCAGCAATTTTGCAAATAGATCTTGCTGTAATACCCGCTACTGGCCCGTAATAATCAAGAATATAAATATTGCCATTGGAATCAACCGAAAAATAGCCAGGATAAGATTTGTAATCTAGCCTATCGAAGCTGTCCAAAACATTAATTCTTCCTTCAGATGCGCATAAAACTTGCCCTTTTGTGGTTAATATGTAAAGCTTATTTCCGACTGTTTTGGTGGAGTATGGGACACAAAATGTAGCGCTGGCATAGCTTACTCCATCAATGGTAGTAGTCGATGGGTAGCCATCCATTCCTATAAAAAGCTCTACATTTTTGGTTTCCGGGTTAGCTTTATAAAGGCAACTACCACTAAAACCCATTATGCCACCGTTAAACCATTCCATTAGGACTAAGCTGTAATCCCCAACCTTAAAAGCACTCCATGGTCCATAGTCAGTTCCTGTTGAAACGTTGATTAGATTTTCTTCAGAATTAACTGTAATGAGCTCGTTTTTCTCATTGAAAAATATTGATCCATACGAAAATGATCTAGTCGAAATTTTGGATAGAGTTTTTCCATCAAGAGTTTTGGTTGAGGAAACCTGATGAAATGGAATGATTGCTGAGAACCCAGACGGAGAAGGGTAGCAGATCAAGTTTACCGTTGCGCTTCCAAGGGAAGCACTGCCATAGAAAGATTTTACTCCTTCAACATTCCCGCCTTCGATTTTTGTGAATACTCTTGCTGTTCCAGTTTCAGGAACAGAGTAAAAGCTTAAAGAGGCCGTGCCAGAAACTACATTGACAACTTTTTTTTGAGCAAGTGTATCATTTATATAAAGAGTTGCTTCCACATTTGGTGAAGAAATATTGTTTAAAACATTACTTTTTAGGGTTTTATCTGGAGTTAAAAATGAAACTATAATTTTGGAGTTGCCTGTTAAACCATTGGGTTGATTTGTATCTGGCAATGGAGAAATATTATTTTCATCATGGGTTGAGCAACCCAAAAATCCCAAAACGCAAAGGCAAGATAGTATTAGTGTAAATAAAGAGTGTTTCATTTCCTAAATTCCTTTGAAAATAAGATTTTGAAATACTAACAAGGGATGTTTGATTTTTCAAGAGGAAAAGTCCTGTTAATAGGAGTTGTATACGACTTTGCTCTTGAGATAACCTGCCAATTCCACATATAAGTTAAAACAATTGCTAATTTTTGACTTAATTGAAATTTTGAGATGATTAAAGTCAATTCTTACAATAATTGTTTTTATGTATGACCGACTCTATAATAGGAATTTACTCGAATTAAATTCAGAGCTAAATACTCTTTCCATACAATCGGGAAGCCTTGGATTGGCGGTTTTTTCCCTGTAACTTCCGAAAGGCTGAAAATTACAATGAACAATAAATCAAATCAGGCTTTAGTTTCTTCTCCAGACGAAGGCGCTACTGTTGTCATTAGTCAAAGAGTTTATGAGCATAAGCATGCCGATTATGAAGACTGGCTTAATGAAATTGCTCCCTTATGCAGGGCTTCTGAAGGGTGTTTGGATTGGCATATTATTCGTCCTGTTCCTGGTTTGTCTGAAACTTTTACTATCGTTGTGAGATTTGACACTGAAGAACATTTACGAGGATGGATTGAGTCACCTGTCCGAAAACGTTTGATTGAAAAAGCTCAGCCTCTATTGGTGACTGGAGATGATTTCTTTATCAGTAGTGGATTAGATTTCTGGTTTGCTCCAGATGAAGCTAAAGCTAAGATTCCGATAAGGTGGAAGCAATATTTGGTCACCTGGTCTGCAATTTTTCCGTTGGCACTACTGGTTCCAACGGTGTTGTTTCCATTTCTAAGGTTTTTGGGAATACCGCCTAATCACTATTTTGATGCTTTTGCTACAAGCGGAACGATAGTTTTTCTTATGGTATATCTGGTAATGCCACGTTACACAAAGCTTCTTAGGAACTGGCTTTTTAAATGAGATTAGGGTTTTAAAAACTGCCAAGCTTTCTTATTAAAAACAGGAAACCTGGAGTGACAAAAGCGTAAACAAGCATCATTAGAACAGGCGAGACTAAAATCACCCAGCTTAGTATGGAATAAAAAGTTTCAAGATTCTCAGGTAGAAGTTTCCTGACTTCATAAGGGACGAGAGCTGTTTGGGTTAATTTTTTAGGTTCCCAGATTATGTATACTGGCAAAAGCGGAACTAATGCAAATAGTGCTGAGCCTTCATAAAAAGCAAGGAAAAGGTATACAAGGTAAAAAGAGAAAGAAATTATTTTAGTTTTACTCAGTCTACGCATTGCCGAATTGCCTTTTCCTGATTTCTTATGTATATATTACCAAAAATTCTAAATTACTGAAAATTAATCAAGGAAAGCAGCCATGAATTCCAGGAGCTATTCACAAATTTTACTGAATCATCTGAAACGATCGTTTGAATTATCAAGAGAATTAGTTGAAGGATTGTCCGAAAGCGAACTTGAACTTAAACTAAAGAATTTACCTTCAAATACAATTGGACAACAAATTTGGTGCATGATTGGGGCACGGGAGAGCTATTTGAAAGCAATAGAGAAAGGTGGTTGGGCGGGATTTAGCTGCTCGTTGACCAATGCTTCTTCAAAGGATGATGTTCTAACCTGCTTAATCAGATCTCAAAATGATTTTCTTAATTTTCTTCAAGAGCGCGAGTTAGACGAAGGGCAAGTTGAATATCTGGTAACCTTGCTGGAGCATGAAATACAACACCATGGGCAGTTGATACGTTATTTTTATGCCAACAAGCTGATTTTTCCCAAAAGCTGGAACGATAGATATACCGTATAAGATACTGAAAAATTATTTTCATTCTGGCAATCAGTTAAAATTTTTTATACATGTGTTTTTTGTTGTCGCTGGTTTATCTTGCACCTAATTCTTGTTATTGCTTGCAAAGCGACTCCAACGCTGCTTTTTGCAATGATAATTTTGAAAAACCTCCCGCTAAATTTGATTTTTTCCTAAAAAAGAGAATGTATTAACTCAAAAAAATGCCTTGAACTATTGTCAGAAAGACTTCTGGCAATTATATTGAAAGCATATACTTTTCTTTAAGGAGTTTAATAATTCACCATGACTACGGGAAAGTCATTCGAAAAGCCCGTTCTTAAGACATTAGAGTTTGTTTCAAGTGATCAGGCATATGAGATGATCGAAAGAGATGTTTATTGGCCAAAGTGGGAACACCCTTGGTGGGCTATTCTTGCACTTGCAGAGACTGGGAATCTCGAACAGGTTCCACAAGGGTTGATGATGGAGTTACTGAATTGCGCTGACCGGCAGTATATACATGTTTTTCCCGTTAGGCCAGAGGATGCGCCTGAGGACATAAATGGATACACTGAGGTTATGTGTTTCTGTTTTTTGGGAAGCCTTTTGAAGGTTGCCTCTTTGATGGAATTAGACTTTTTTGCATACGTGCCATGGGCAAAAGATTGGTTTACTCGATATCAACTTCCTGATGGTGGTTATAACTGCGATGAGGTCGCTTATTTGGAGTCCGGGAAAAGTTCATTGGTTTCTACAGTTCCAATGCTTGAAGGGATGCTTGCCTATCAAAGGTTTATGAATGATGATTCTCTGTTTGAACCGCAAGCTAAAAAAGCCTATGACTACCTGGTAAAGCACAATGTTTTTATGAGTTCGGCAGGCAAAGAAATTGAGGGCGTGGAATGGGATAAGTTGATGTTTCCACGGTTTTATGAGTTTGATTTCTTAAGAAGCCTTGAGGCAGTACTTGATTATGGAATCTCAAGGAATGTAGAAATTCCGGAGAAATCGATTAAAGAAGCTGTAAGGCTGCTAAATCAGAAGATTGAAGATAAAATCTTTTTTTCAGAGAAACAGTGGTTGCGAGAAGAAAAGACAGTTAGTTACACAAGTGAAGCGCCAATTTTGTTTAAAGATAGAGCAAAGGTGCCACTTTTCCTGAATATTATTAATGCGAGGGAAGAAAATCCATTTGTTAAGGATCTTCTTGAGAAAACTAAAGCTAATCTTGAAACAGCTAAAAGCAAGGGGCTTATAAAGTAAATTCGAAAAAAAATCCCGATCGGCCAAATAGCTGATCGGGATTTTTTGTTACAACTTAGAGCTTATACTTCAAGTTTTTCGATTGCCATTTTTGTGACTAGAAGCCTTTCGTTACCAGCAAACAGGTGTTTGTCTGAGCTTAAGCCGACAAAATTTTTGCCATAGATGTCAAAAATTGAACCTTTAATAGTAATTTCCGGGATTCTACCTACCAGCTTTTCACCATCGAAAATCATTGCTACCTGAACAGGTGACGCATAGGTTCCATCGGGAGTAAAATCTCCACCGCTGGCTATTCCAATATAAATTCCCTTTTGGCCATTTAAAAGCTCTTTCAATGATTTGTTTGATGGGACAAGGGTTAATGGCCTTGCGGAAAGGCTAGGAACACCATCGTAGGAGCTTTCCCCGCAACCTGTATTTTCGTAATCGAATTTTTTGGCAGTTTGTTTGTCGGTAAATGGGCGAAGGATTTTCCCATCTTTTATTAGAAAAGAAAGCTCTTCAGAAACGATTGTTCCTTCAGCATCGAAAGGACGATAAAGAGTTTCTTCTGGATCAGTTTCAAGTTTTAAACTGACATTCTTGTTAAATGCTTCCATTCCGATTTTGTCAGCAAGCAGAGAGGCTTTATTTCCAACCAATTTGCCGTTCAGGTCTCTATAAAAAACTCTGTTAACTGTGTCCTGGCTAATAATTACAGGGAGAGTTGTATCCAGTTCGACTTTGTTTGTGTATGCATCAAGGGTTTCGCGGGAAGCCTGGAGTATTTTTTCAGGTTCAAAGCTTCTCTCAGCCAGGCCTATATACGCATCCAGAATTCCATTTGAAGTTTTTTCCTTGAAAAGAATAGAAAAATCAAGATAAGAATCCTTATAACTCAAATCAAGGCCGATTTCGTTGCTGATTTTAAATTCTCTTTGATTTAAAACGGCCTTTGGAGTGCATAGAAAGTCTGGGTGCGATTGCCCCAAGGCTTCAAGTATCTCTTCAGTTTTTTGAAGAAGTTCTTTATCCTGGATCGAAAATCTGGCCATATCAAATTCTTTTTTCAAATTGCCTGTAGGTTCAGCATTATATGGTATTGCATATTTAAGACAGCCCTCTGCTTTAGCAAAAAGTTCATCTTCATTTACCTGTCCAAGAGCGCCTGCGATGCCAATTTTGCCATCTTTATAGACTCTGCAGCCTGTTCTTAAAATGTTTTTCTTTCTGATACTTTCAATTTTGCCAAGTTTTCCGCTCAGTGAAGTCTGAATGACTCTTGATACTAGTTTTTCTTTCATTGTTTTTCTCCTACTGAACGTTAATTTTTTTAATGCGAATGTATGGGCCGCCGAAGCTTACTGGAAGAGGGTATTGCTCCATTTTTCCACATCCACCTGAAGCAGAACTTATAACCTTGTATTCTTTTGAAACCTTGTCTATCTCATTAAGAGTGGACATAACGTTTCCTGTGATAACAGAAAACTTAACTGGTTTGGTTACTTTGCCGCCTTCTATTAGGTAAGCACGTGATGGAGCGAGAGTAAATGTAGACATTCCAGATCCATGATTTATTGTTTCGATCAAGATTCCCTTGTCTATTTCGCTGATAAGTTCTTCTTTGCTGACTTCTCCACCAGCAACGCAAGTTGAAGTCATTCTAACAATTGGCTCAAATTCAAAATTTACTGCACGGGCATTTCCAGTAAGTTCTTCAGAAAAACAGGCGGCACTTTCTGCATTGTGAAGCCTGCCCTGGAGAATTCCTTCTTTTATAAGATAAGTTTTGCGAATTCTTGTTCCCTCGTCGTCAAAGGGGATATAACCGCTACCAGAATTTTCTCCAGTGTCTGTAATGGTTAATACATCAGAGCCAACACGCTTACCGATGCACCATTCTTTCATCATTGTTTCGTCACCAATGGCAAAATCTGCTTCGCTTTTGTGTCCAAAGCTTTCGTGAGCAAAAATACCAGTGGCCATGGGAGAGAGGACTACTGTGTAGTTCCCGCCATCTATTGTTTCAGCTTTGTGGAAGAATTCTTCTGAAGCATCCAGATCTTTCTGAAGTTTTTCTGAATGATTTTTTAATGCAGGAAAGTTGTCTTCACAAACCTGACATCCATCAGAAAAAACGTCTTTGCTAGTTCCAAAGGTAAAACCGAAAGATAGTCCGCCTATTTGAGTGTCAAATTTGAGGCTGGCACCTTTACTGGAATAGAATTCTTTCAGGGTATTTTTATCCGTATAGTTTATTCGCCAATGGCTGAGTTCATTTTTTGTTTTGATAATTTTGGCATATTGCTGAATAGTATCTAACTTTTCCTGAATATTGATTTTTTCAAAAGAAATGCTATCAAATTTAATGCATTCTTCTTTGTTTACCTCAAATTTAGCCACTATAGGGTGTGACAGTATCTGAGGATTCGGGGTAGCTAATTTTGCCAGGTTATCAATTTCTTCTTGTAGATTTGCTACTTCAGTTGTAGAGGAAAAATACCACCTGATTCCATCAAAGACCCTTATAAAAGCACCTGAATCAGTTTTTTCCTTAATTTCTTCATATTTGTCCAGTTCGTAGCGAATAGCGGTTTGGAAGAACTTCTCTATTCTCACATCACAATAGAGATCTTTGGGAAATTTAAACATTTAGCTTCTCCATAGAAAAATTTTCAAATGATCATAAGTCATCTAAGATAAGGAGGAAGCACTTTTCCTGCTTCCGGGTTTTTCTGAAGATAAATTTTTCGCAATCTTTGTGCTCTTTCATGAGCATTTAATGCATCTAGCCATCTTGAAACGGTAACCCCTAGCATTATGGTTGAAATGAGGAAAACTATCAAGCACAGTCTTATTTTCCGAGTAAGATCTCCCATGCATTCAGGACATCCATCGATTGGATTTTTGCAATAATCACAATTCAGATTCATTAAAATGCTCCTGAAACATATTTTCTACCGGTATATGAAATTCTAAAATAGGGAATTCCCCTGTACGAAGCGAATATTAGCTCAACGAATGATTTATCGCTCCTCCACTTGTAAGTTAACATTCGATCCCTGGCAATAACCGAGGTAACTTTTTCCTTCCTGGTCGTTGCCAATGAAATCTCATCCTCAGGTTTTTTACTTGGAGGCCCATAAATTGAAGAGATTGAAAGATACATTTCATAAAAACATGAATCAACCTGGTCTAATGTTGACAGGTTTTGATTGCGCGGCTGTGGGTAAAGCCCCATATCACTTCCTACCCAACTTTCAGCTGAGGTTCCTATTGAAATGATACTGTTTTCTATCATTTTTTTTGTTTTTGGAATTCTTTGCCCAAAGACAATATAAGTGCCACCAATAAGTGTATTTGATGAGAAATGATATTGGACAATAGTATTGTAAGAACCAACTCTAGCTATATAACTTAAAAGTCCAGGCTTGGAAAATCCTTCTGGTGAAGGGTCTGCTTTTTCTTTTTCTTTTACTGTTTCCTTTGTCATTCCCCAATAAGCAATTCTAAAGTCCGCTTTTCGTCCTACTTCAGGGGCAGCTTCCTTGTCATCCTTCTTTTTTTTATCTTTAGCTTTTGCCGCGCTTTTCTTTTCCCCTTTTACGCCTGCGGGATCTTTTGCGTCCTTAACTTCAGAGTGTTTTTTTGTTGCTTCTTCAGCTGCCTGAAATGGTTTTAGAGCCATTGCGGTTTCTTCTTTTACTTTTATCTCAAGGGAAGCAAATATGCCGGCTGCAATAAAAAAAATAACGGCTAACTGAAAAAGTAGACTGGATATTCTATCTTTGAACTGATGTTTACAATGTGGGCAGGTCGAAAGCTTTTTGCCACATTCAGAACAAACAATCATTAAAAATTACCAACCTTATTAAAAGAATATTTAATTTAAAAGAAAAAATAACGAAGAAAAAATTTCTCACATTATCTAGGGTAAGGCAAAAAGATAAAAAATCAAGTAAGACATTGTAACAGGATGTTAAAGGAGCAGATAGCCCGAGTTTTTTGTTTAGAAAAAATAGAATTGGATGATTTATAAAATTCTGGTATAAGTGTCCCTGCAATGAAAAAGCTAAGAAGATACTCTAAACTTAAAAATATTGGTGATCCACGCGAAATAGTTTTGCTTAAGGGGAGCCCCTGTGCTTGGGGACGCTGCACTTTTTGTGATTATATTCTGGATAATTCAGAAAATGAAGCCCAAAACTCCAGTTTTAACTCCCACGTTCTTTCTAAAGTTACAGGTGAATTCGGGGTTCTACAAGTTATAAATTCTGGAAGCGTTTTTGAACTTCCTGAATATACGCTTGATGAAATTCTTCAGATTTGCAAACTAAAACAAATTAAAAAGATATATTTTGAGTCTCATTGGTTTTATAAGGATAGAATTGAAGAATTGAGAAAGTTCTTTGGAGATATCAAGCTTGTATTAATGCTCGGTATGGAAACTTTTAACCACCGGTTTCGAAATGAAATTCTGAAAAAAGGAATAGAGTTCGATAAAATTCAGGATGTAAGGCAACATTTTGATTCCATTTGTCTAATGGTAGGCATAAAAGGGCAAACTAAAGAAATGTTGGAAAATGACATTGAAACTTTGTTGAAGAATTTTGAGCACGGAACAATAAATGTTTTTGTGAATAATTCAACACCAATCAAGGCTGATTTAGAGTTACAAAGCTGGTTTAAAAGCAGATTTGAAAATTTATCCGCGATCAACAAGATTGATGTTTTGTGGGATATCACTGATTTTGGGGTAGGGGAGTTAATTGACGATGAAGAATGATTTACTGTGGGTCATACTTTTGGCGGTCAATTACATTGGGATTGTTGCCTCATTCCGTTTTTTTAAAAAAGCAGGATTATTTGCGTGGATTGTGCTCGCTTCAATTTTGGCCAATATTCAGGTGATTAAAACAATTGAAATTTTTGGCATGGTTACAACTCTGGGAAACATAATATACGGGAGTTCTTTTCTTGCTACTGACGTCCTGAATGAGTGTTATTCTGAGAAGGAAGCCAGAAAAGGCGTCTTTATGGGGATTTTTGCCATTGTAGTTACAACAGTAATAATGCAGATTTGCCTGCAATTTAAGCCGCACTCAAGTGATATTTCAAGTGGAGCTTTAGATACAATCTTTTCCATAATGCCAAGAATAACTTTCGCCAGCATTACAGCCTATTTTGTTAGTCAGAATTTTGATGTCTGGTTTTATGACTATTTGAAAAAGAAATTTCCTGCGCACCTATGGGTTCGTAACAATGGTTCAACCATGGTTAGTCAGCTTATTGACAACGTTATTTTTACGCTTATGGCGTTTTGGGGTGTCTTTGAATGGACAATTATATGGCAGATTTTCATAACAACCTATATCATGAAATGGATTGTTGCAATTTTTGACACCCCATTCATTTACTGGGCCAGAAGAATTCACAAAAAGTGGAAAAGTGAAGAATTGCCAGCTTGATAATGTAGTTGAGTGAGAGATGAAAGAGCAAAAGGTCCTTTTCTCAGGCGAATTTGAAGCTAAAATTGAGCTGCTGCCTTTGCAGCTCGTTTCAGACAGTGTTTCTCCAATTTTTTTGGCCGCATTTGCTGTTTTTAGTTTTTTAGCGATAACCTTTTTTTCTTTTGCTTTTGATGCATTTTCTCCGATAAAAATTCCACTCTATTTTGGGGGAATAATGACACCCGGGATCTTGATGTACCTTATTACCTACTATGATAAACGTTTGCAGATCGAAGCAGATAAGGTTTCAAGTGTTGAGAGCAGAGCTTTTATGATAAAAAAAGTTAACTGGTCAGAATTGCTTTCAAATTATTCAAGCGTATGTGGCAAGTATTACTATGGATACATAGGTGGAAGTGACACCCCGACTTTAGTTAGAGAAGTTGTTCTCAAAAATATAAATAATTCTGCAAGGGATTTTATTCTAGCTAGATACTTTTTTAGGTCAGAAGACCTGGTAAAAGAAGAAAATTTTAAAAGCTTCTGGAGAAAGTCGTGCATAATATTTGGGAAAAATCCATCCATCTTGGTAAATGGAACTCAAAAAGACATTTCTTCGCAAGATATTGAATTTTTGAATGGAGACGAGGGGGCATTTATCCCCGACAAAAGAATGCTTGCTCTTTCTTGAGTATTTTCTCTTAAAAATGCTCCCATAGAAAAACTAAAATACTTGAATCATTCTGATTCTAAGCTATAATGTTTACATTCTATGGTTCACAGGGAAAGGAACTAGCTAAAGATGGAAGTCAAAATTTGCATTGGTACCTCTTGCCACCGACAAGGTGCAGAGAAAGTATTGAAGCACTTTCAGACCATGATAGAAGAAAAAGACCTCAAAGAAAAAATACAGTTAAAAGGGTCTTTTTGTCTTGGAAAGTGTACAAAAGGAAAAGTAACGCTCCTCATTGACGGAAAAGATTATCTGGCATCAACACCCGATGACGCTGGGGACTTTTTTGAGAGGGAGATTCTTTCAAGATTAGGTTAGGCTGTGGATTGTTCGTTTGTTGCGATCATGATTGGACCGCCAACTGATAAAAAAAATGATCATACCGTTTTGCATCAGTTTATGGGGTACAATGGGAGCAAAATTGTTTGTGGTGGAACTGCAATAAAGGTTTTGGAGCAACATTTGAATAAAGAGGCTTGCGTGAAGCTTGAAAGTTCAACCAACTCGGTTCCTCCATTCGGAATGATTGATGGAGTCGAGCTTCTCACTGAAGGATACTTCACACTGAGTAAAGTTTTAGAGCTGCTTAAATTAGACACAAAAACGTCTGAAAAAGACAAAAACACGAATGCAGCTGTCAGACTACTTTCCATTCTGGAGAGAGCAGAAAAATTAAACTTTTTTCTGGGAAAGGAATCTGAACTTAATGAGAAAGCCAATATTGAGCAAAAGAGATTGGCAAAGTCAGAGTTGATTCAGGCAATCATTGAAAATCTTGTGAAAAGAGGCAAGATTGTTCAAGTTGAAGAGATATAGGAGCAGATTATGAGCAAAGTTATTTTTGGCGTATGGGACGAGCAGGTTATGGATAACCGTGGAAAACGCCCATTCGAAATTGATGAACTGCCGGAGTTCGACCAGTTCGATGAATTTGATCCAGGAAACCCGATCAAAGCATTTTTTGGCTGGAAGGGTTTTTATATTTTTGACGAAGAAGTTAACTTGCTGGATGCAGCCAGACAATATATTGGCCGAGCAGCCAAAGAAAGTTGTGGAGCTTGTACACCATGTCGCGTAGGAACCCAGATTCTTAAACAAAAATTTATGGATCTTGGCAAAGGTAAAGCCGGTGAGGAAGCGTTAGACGAAATTGAAAAACTTGCTGTGCATGTTAAAAACACATCGCTTTGTGGTCTTGGCCAGACATGCACCGTTCCAATACTGGATATGTTGAAGTATTTCCGCGAAGAACTGGTTCAGCAGATCAATCAGGAAATGGATGGCACTTTTCACAAGCAACCGGCTACAACATATGTTACCGCACCATGTATTGAAGCATGTCCAGCCAGAGTCAATGTTCCAAGCTATATTGACTATATTAAAGATGGTAAGTTTACCCATTCAATCGGTGTTGTTCTCCAGAAATATCCTATGGCGGCCACTTGCGGACGCGTTTGTGTAAGATTCTGTGAATTTGCATGTCGAAGAACAATGGTTGATGAAGCCGTTGGAATTAAGCTACTTAAAAGGTTTGTAGCTGATAAAGAGAGATATGTTACTGATAAATGGTTCAATAAAGAATTAATTAAAAACAAAAAGCCCGCTGAACTTAAAGTCGCTGTTATCGGCGCTGGTCCTGCTGGCATATCTGCTGCTTATCATCTGCTTTTAAAAGGCTATTCTGTTGATGTTTTTGAAGCTATGACAGAACCGGGCGGAATGGCAGCAGTTGGTATCCCGGAATACAGGCTTCCAAAAGAAGATGTTTTGCGCAAAGAAATTTCAATTATTGAATCTCTTGGTGGAACAATTGCTTACAACCAGAGAATGGGCGTTGACTTTTCATTAGAGGATTTGTTCAAGCGTGGTTACAAAAGCGTATTCCTGGGAGTTGGTGCTCACAAAGGAAAAGCTATTGGTATTCCTGGCGAACACCGTTCTCAAAAAGGATATAAAACAGGAATTAGCTTCCTGCTCTATATTAATCATTATTTCATTAATATGGGTCTTCAGGTTGAGTTAGGGAAAAAGTTGGTGGTAGTTGGTGGCGGAAACGTGGCCATGGACTGCGCTAGATCTGCTCTCAGACTTGGCGTTGAAGAAGTTCATCTTGTTTATAGACGTTCAAAAAATGAAATGCCAGCTGATCACGAAGAAATTGAAGCTGCTGAAAAAGAAGGCGTCATATTCCACTTCCTGACTCATCCGGTTAAAGTAATTTTGGATGATAATGGAGTTAAAGGAATCAGATTGATTAAGATGGAACTTGGTCAGCCTGATGAATCGGGGCGAAGCAGAGTTCACCCAATTGAAAATTCCGAGTTTAATCTTGATGTAGATTTCATTGTTCCGGCAATTGGGCAACGTGTTGAAGGTGGTTTCCTGGTGCCAGAAGATGGAGTTTCATTTACTGATTGGGGTTTAATTGATGTTAATCCTGTAACAATGAGCACAACCAGAAAAGGCGTTTTTGCTGGCGGCGACTGCACAACAGGTCCTGCAACTCTGATTGAAGCTATGGAAAAAGGTATCAAGGCAGCTAAAGCCATTGATGATTATCTCACTTACGGAAGGGTTCGCTTTGATAAAGAAGAGCGCATGAGCGAAATTATTAGAAATATTTCAAAGGTTGATAAAGAAAGCCTGAATATTCCTGTTCGCGAAGAGCGCAGAGTTATCTGTGAAGAACTGGACCCTGAAGTTAGAAAGCGTATTTTTGAAGAGGTTGAAAAACCCATTACCGTTGAACAGGCTTATAAAGAAGCCGAGCGATGTCTTCGTTGCTATAGAATTTCAATGGTAATAACGGATAAGTGAGGTTATAACAATGATTGGTTGCATAAACGGAAAAGAAGTTACTTTTGAAAAGAATGAAACAATTCTGGCCGTAGCTAGAAGAAGCGGACATTTTATTCCAACTCTTTGCGAATTGGCTAGTATTAATCACGCTCCTGGAACCTGTCGTGTTTGCCTTGCAGAAATCAAGCGCAGTGGCTCGGAAGAATCTAGAATTGTTACAACCTGTAATACCCCTATGGAAGAAGGTATTCAGGTGTTCACTAGAACGCGACTAGTTCGTGAACGACAGAGACTTCAGGTAGAGCTATTACTCGCAGATCACAATCAAGATTGCGCTTCTTGTATTCGCCATGGAAACTGCGAATTGCAGGATGTTGCACAGTTTGTTGGTCTTCAAACCATTAATTATCATTATCCCAAGTTCTATGAAAAGCGTAGCAAAGAAGTTGAAACGCCAACTATTCAACGTGATATGACCAAGTGTATACGTTGTCTCAGATGTGTTGATGTTTGCCGTAAAGTTCAGAAAACAGATATTCTTGTTTTCTCAGGAAATGGTATCAAAGCTGAGATAGGTGCCAAGGATAGTGATAGTCTCTTTGATTCTGATTGCGTGAGCTGTGGACAGTGTACTTTGGTTTGTCCTGTTGGCGCCCTGGTAGCAAGAGATGATACAGAAGAAGTTATCGATTATCTTTATGACTGTGATGTGACAACGGTTTTCCAGGTTGCACCAGCTGTAAGGGTTGCTTTGGGTGAAGAATTCTTCATGGAACCCGGCACACCTGTAATGGGAAAAATCATCACAGCTATCCGCAAAATGGGTGGCGATGTGGTATTGGATACCAACTTTACTGCAGATTTAACCATCCTTGAAGAAGGAACTGAACTTATAAACAGGATCAAAGAGGGTGGGAAATTGCCCATGATGACCTCTTGTAGTCCTGGTTGGATTAATTTCATGGAAAGAAATTTCCCAGAAATGCTGGATCATTTGTCAACAGCAAAGAGCCCACAACAGATGTTTGGCGCAGTGGCAAAAACTTATCTGGCTGAAAAAATGAACATTGATCCAAAAAAGATGAGAGTAATCTCAATTATGCCTTGTACCGCTAAAAAAGGCGAAGCAAAGCGTGCAGAGTTCTATACTGACGGTAATCCTGACGTTGATGTTGTTTTAACTACCAGAGAATTTGCAAGGTTGCTAAAACGTGAAGGAATCTGGTTACCCGGCCTTGAAGATGGTGAATATGACAATCAATGGATGGGAGAATTTACCGGTGCTGGTGCAATCTTTGGAACCACTGGTGGAGTTATGGAAGCTGCACTAAGAACGGTTCATTTTGTTTTAACAGGAAAAGAGATCGAAGGGATTGATGTAAAGCCAGTTCGCGGTCTTGAAGACATTAAAGAAGCCGAGCTTGATTTTGGTGAACCATATGGAAAGGTAAAAGTTGCTGTTGCACATGGTTTAAAAGCAGCCAGAAATATTGTAAAGCGCATTAAAGATGGCACAGCTGATTATACTTTTGTTGAAGTCATGGCATGTCCCGGTGGTTGTATGAGCGGCGGCGGCCAGCCAAGAACAAAAGGTTTTTATCAGGTTAACAGAGAAGACAGACAAAAAGCTCTCTACAAAATTGATCTGGAAATGCCAATCCGACAAAGTCACAATAACCCGCTTGTGAAAAAGCTTTATGAAGAATTCCTGGGTGAACCTAATTCTGAAAAAGCACACCATTTGCTTCATACTCACTATAAAGGCAGAAAAGTTCATAAAGTTCATACGCTAAAAAAGATCTGGGAAGATCTTAGCGAAGATTAGAAATAAAAAAGCTCCCGGCTCTTGAAGTCGGGAGTTTTTTTATTGTCCGTAATAAGCGTATTAGTTATTAATTAAGAAAGCATTGAACAGAATTCATCAAATTCCAAATCAAATTCTTCTTCAGTGAGGTCTCTGGGGTAATTATAGAATCTTTGCCCGGGCTTCTCATTGTAATATGGGCGATTACAGTCTCCGCACCCGGAAGTTCTAAATGCTACCCCATTTTGAATTAGCGCTTTAAGTTCTAAAGGTAAAACCCCAAAACTTTTAATCCTACCATCTTTAAATGTAAGTTTAATTTTCTGTTTTTGGCCGGTTTCCAGAATAAACCTTAATGCCTGTAAGCGCCTGTAACTTGAGAAATCTGGCGCAGAGCCACCGTTAACCGGAGTAAAGGCAAACATGGAAACTTTTCCTGAATAATCATAAATTTCCAAAAGCCTCTGGGCAAAAGTTTCTTCGCTGTCGCCAAGCCCATAAATCAAATGAACTTCAATTTTGTCAGGCATTTTATTCATTAAAGCTTTTAAAGCTGGCCAGTCTTTTTCCCAAACTCGCTTTTTATGTAGCTTATAAGTTTCCGGGGAAGCGCAATCCAAACCTACACCTACATGATCCAACCCTTTATTGAGCATCTTTTGGGCGAACTCTGGCTGTCCTGGACTTAAAGTCATGCTTGTTTTTATTTTGGAAGCTATTAATTTTTCTGCCATTGACTCTAATATGGGTTCATTCTCAGGATTATATCCTGTTTGGAGGCAGATCCGCTTAAATGGTTGAGGTTTTGAATTCAAAAGTTCTAATACTTTTACAAAATCGAATTCAGGCCAAATTATCCTTGAAAGCTTTTTTGAAGTTGAATTGCCAGATGCTCTCGGGCAAAAAGAACATGAACCAAGGCAACCATCGTCCCACAAGAGATAAGCTGTTGTCGGAGCAACGTCTTGCTTGGCCTTTATTAGCCCTAAAACTATTCCTGTGCCATATGAAACTCTAATTTTTGTGGAAGGCATATTTATCATCTTATTCTCGCGTAAATGCACAACACTCTGAAGATTTATAGACTGAAATTTTGAATTCTTCAAGAATCTTAATCAACTCGTGATCCGGCATTACAATTCTGTCTATTCCGTTCATCCAGGAAATAATGTCAATTGCTCGACGAATAAAACCTGATGGGCGCATACATCCCAGTTGAATTGGGCAGTTTAGTTTCTTTCTGGCATAACTTAAAAGCTCTATTATTCTTTCTATAGTTGGGGTGGGGGAATCAGCCATTGCTGTATTTGGAGTTGGCCGCAGAACAATGAATACCAACATTTCAGGGGAATTTTCACTTAAAAAATCAATCGATCGTTCTTCGTCTGAATTTAAACCGAAATTCAACCCTATGGTTATATGTGGAATTGTTACAAAGTGATCACTGAAATCTAGAAAAAGTTTTTGATAGTCTTTATGGCTATAAGGCAGATGAAAAACCTTTTCTATAACTTCGTCTGATCCTGGTAGATCAAAAGAAATAATATTTTTGCCATTTTTAAATTTAAGAAAAGCTTCTACCGATTGATATCCTGGATGAATATTTAAAGAAAGGTGCTCGGGTAAATTTGCCAATTTTTCAAAATTCTCTGAAATTGGAACCTTCCCATTTTCGTCGCTTCCCCCGCTGATTAGAAGCGATTGGTAGCGATTAAAATCGATTTTATCAAGAGAAGTTAGCGGAGTCATTCCATTCAAATAATGGCTTTCACAGTGACTGCATTTTAACTTACACTGATTTCCTGTAACAGAAATACTAAGAGTTTTTACCGGCGAAATCCTATGCAGACTAAAGGAACAAAGATTTCCAAATTTCTCAAAATCTGGGCAAAGATGTCTAAAAGCTTCTGGAACAGCACTAATTAGTTTCCCAAAAAGCAATTTTTGCAGAGTGGTATCCTGGAAAGCTGGAGCTTTGGCTTGAAGATTAGATTTCGTCATCTGCAGAGACGCGAATAACTTCTGAAAGGGTTGTGAGTCCTCTAAGAACTTTGCCTAAGCCATCCTGGCGAAGGGTTCGCATTCCCTGTTTCATAGATTCATTTTTGATAACACTTGTGGCCGCTTTTTCCACAATGAGTTCTTTAATTCTTTCATTAGGAAGTAAAAGTTCTGTGATGGTTGTTCTACCCCGGAACCCGGTTTGGTTACATGAACCGCAACCAGCTCCTCTGAAAACCTTTGTTTTACCAGCTTGATATAGAAGCTTACTGCGTTTGATTATTGCTGCAGCTGGCGTGTATTCTTCTTTACATTCCTCACAAATGGTTCTAATTAAGCGCTGAGCCATAATTCCTATGATTGAGCTTGCAACAAGAAAGGGTTCAACTCCCATGTCGATTAATCGCGTCATAGCTCCAGCCGAATCATTGGTATGCAAAGTCGAGAAAACCAGATGCCCCGTTAATGCGGCTCTGATAGCAACTTCGGCCGTATCGTAATCTCGGATTTCGCCGACCATGATAACATCAGGATCCTGACGCAGAATTGATCTCAAACCGCCGGCGAAAGTAAAGCCCGCTTTTGGATTAATCTGGCCCTGATTGATATTTGAAAGCTGATATTCAACCGGATCTTCGATTGTAACAATATTTATTGCAGCATCTTTAATTTTTTGCAGAGCTGCATAAAGGGTTGAAGTTTTACCACTGCCAGTAGGGCCTGTAACAAGAACAATCCCATTTGGTTTTTTGATAATTGAACTAAAGTGCTTGAGTGTGTCATCAGACATTCCAAGATCTTCAAGGCCAAAAAGAACTCGACTTTTGTCAAGAATCCTCATAACAACCTTTTCGCCGCGCAATGTGGGATAAGTTGAAACACGGAGGTCTATTTCCCGACCCTGTAAGGTTAGCTTGATACGGCCATCTTGAGGAACACGTTTCTCGGCAATATCCAGTTCTGCCATAACTTTACATCTTGAGATACATGCTGCTTCAAAATTTTTGGGCAGAGCCATAACTTCTTGAAGCATTCCGTCAATTCGGAAGCGAGTTCGGAGCACAGATTCATCGGGTTCGATATGAATGTCGGAGGCTTTTTCCTTGATCGCTCTCATGATTATGAGGTTTACAAGCTGAATGATGCTTTGTTTATCTGAAGCATTAATTGAAGAAATATCAAGGACAGCTGGGCCACCTTTATGTTCTCCATGTCCCTGCAATTTTTTAGCGAAATCTTCAATGCTGCCTTTATTTTCGTTATCAACTGTTCCTGTGCTTGGCATAGCCTGGCCTGGGACTGCAACAGAGGCGTTTGGCGCATAGAATTCTTCGATCGCAGTTTGAATCTCCTGAGTTGTCGAAACCAGGGGTTTGATTTTACATGCGGTGGTGTACTCAAGGTTGTCTATTACAAAGCTATCAAGCGGATCTAGCATTGCAACGGTTAGTTGTCCCTTAACGCGAAGAATCGCAATACAATTGTATTTGCGGGCGATGTTCTCGGGGATTAGTTTAACAACCTTAGGGTCAATAACGTAATTTCGTAGGTTAGCATAGCTAAAACCCAGCTTGGTACAAAGAAAATCAAGGAGTTGCTGTTCTTTAAGATATTCAAGTCTTAGAAGCGTGCATCCAAGAGTGTCGCTGGTTGCTTTTTGTTCGGCCAGAGCCGTTTTAAGCTGATCAAGGGTAACAAGGCCTTCTGCAACCAGAGATTGGCCAAGAAGTTTTTTCTCTATTCTAGCCATTACTTCTCACTCTTTCTTAATAATTATTCAGAAATACCAAGGTTTTGTTCAAACTGGCGCTGAGCATTCAATACGAAGTTAACAATAACTTTTTCATCTTCGTTAGAAACATTATTGAAAGAAATAATGCATTCGTGAACAGGCTTTCCTGTCATGGTCGAGTCGTCAGAAGCTCTGATTTCTCGTTTAAGTCTAACGAGACGTCCTTGAACGCCCTGGATGAAATTGCTTCCAATCTGGAAAGCAAGAATGATGTATTTACCTTGCTCTATATCTTCGCTAGTTTCAACTACACATCCGCCAGCAGAAAGATTTGTAATAACTCCGCGCATTTCAAATTCGCTTCCAGATATGCTGCTATCAATTAATTCACCAGAAAGAAGAACTTTAAATTTACATGGAATTCTTGTTTCGGTTCTGATGGCAGCTCTCTTAGTAGTTCCTTCAACCTGGAAATCAAATGGAACAAGAGAGTTTTGGAAAACATCAGAAAGCATACGCAATTCTTTGGCTGATGTGCTTGTCTGGTCGACAATAACTGTTTTTCCAAGGGCGGTACTGGCAACATTTTGAATCTCAAGAGAAATGTCGTCTGTGATTTGAGAAATTGTATTTACTTTCTGATACATGATGTCGGCTGTATCGCTTTGTCGCTCTGCTGATAAACTAATGTCTTTAATAATATCATTGAGCTGATTTGTAGTCTGAACCATGGCACCAAGGCTTTGTTCAACAGCGCTAATAACTTCCATGCCCTGATTAACCTGAATAGTATTGTTCTGCATCATTTCAGCAGCATTTTCTGTTTTGTGCAAAATATCGTTGATCAGGTTATTGATCTTTTTAGATGATTCTGCTGAACCTCTGGCTAGCTTTCTTACTTCTTCCGCAACAACAGCAAAACCTCTTCCTTGTTCACCTGCTCTGGCGGCCTCAATGGCTGCGTTAAGAGCGAGCAGGTTTGTCTTTTCTGCGATGTTAGCAATTTCAGTAAGAATCGTTCCGATCTGTTTACTGCGATCATTCAAATCGTTTACCAGAGAAGCTGAACCATCTGTTAATTCTTTAATTTTCAACATCTTCTTAACAGATTCTTTAACTGAGCCCTGAGTTGTAGTAGCAATTTCAGAAACGCTCTGACTGTCTTCTTTGGCAATAATTAATTTAGAACTAATATCTTTTGTAAGGCTGAAGCTGCTTTCGAGTGATGAAATTGTTTCTCGAAGGCTGGTGGCGTTGTCCAGAGCTTTGGCGTTAATGTCCTCAACCCTTTCAACGATTTCTTTAATAACCTGTGAGCTGACTTGAGCTGTTCTATCCAAATCAAGAGAAGCTTCTTCGAGTTTAAAGGAAATAACCAAAACTCTTTTAAGTACAGAAACGACCAGTTTAAACATCTGGTCAAAAACATCTAATTCTTTTCCCAGGCCACTTTTTGAAGACTTGAAACCTTCAGGTCGGAGCCCAACCATTTCCGTTAAATCCTGTGAAATGATTGATATTAATCCACGTAGTATTTCACGGGCGAAAAGACCAATCAGAACTCCCGAAGCCAGGCCAAGAGCCAATGAAGCAATAACAAAAGTTGTTTTAACTGTTTTGCTTATTTTGAGCAGGGCAATACCAACGCCAGCGGAAGAGCAACCAACAATTACCCCAATTAAAATGGCGAAAACCCACAGATTTTTCTGTGAACTCGTATTTTTATTTATTATCAAAGAATGAAGGGCCATGATTTATAGATCTATCTCAATTTGAATTTGCTTTTTGTTTCGGACGATTGTCTGGTTTTCTTTCGGAATTATTTTTATTTTTTTCAGGATTTTTTTCTTTTCTAATTTTATCGAGGATTCCGTTGACAAATTCAAAGCTTCTGTCAGCAGAAAATTCTTTAGCTAATTCGATTGCTTCGTTTATTGAAGCGCTTGTTGGAATTGCTGGAAAATGAAGCAATTCACAGGTGGCGAATCGCAATATGCATCTATCTATGCTTGCCATTCTATCAAGAGTCCAGTTTTTGGCAACTGATTCCAGAGTTTTATCAATGCTTTTGATATTTTCACTGGTTTGAACAACCAGTTCTCTACTGAACTTTTCAATTGGCGAAAGTTTATCCAAGTGATTTATTACTGAATCAGAAAGTTTCACAACTTCTTTTTCGGCTTTTTCATTGTAGGTAACTCCTGGAAAATGCTTTTCCAGAATAAATTTAACTATTTCTTTTAATTCTGCACGTTCTGGCAGAGGGAAGGAAGAAAACTTCCCGGAGAAGTCGGGAACAAAGTTCTCGACTTCTCCAGAAAGTACTTCACTTGCTTTAGAACTCTTCAAGAATTTTTCAGCTATTTTTTGAAAAGCTGGCCCATAGAGCGTTTCACCCAAAACCTGATTAATTGCTTCCTCAGGTTCTGCTTTGATTAGATCAATTTGATAAAGAGCTTTCAGGGCGGCCTGTCTGGCCTGCCTTCTTGGAGAGTTCATTTTATTATTCCTTAGGCTTCAGATGCTTTAGCTTTTACTGGTGTGTGATTCTGTGTTTTAAGGGTATTTTCTCTTTCTTCGCGATACTTGAGAGCTGCGTGAGCGGCTGCAAGTCTTGCTATTGGAACGCGGAAAGGTGAGCAGCTTACATAATCAAAACCAAGTTTGTGGCAGAACATTACAGAGTTAGGTTCTCCGCCGTGCTCACCGCAAATACCAACTTTAAGTTTTGGATTAGTCTGTCTTCCTTTGGTAACTCCCATTTCCATCAATACTCCAACGCCTTCCTGGTCAACAGTCTGGAAAGGATCTGCTGGGAGGATTTTGTTGTTGTAATAAACTTCAAGGAATTTACCAGCGTCATCGCGGCTGTATCCGAAAGTCATCTGAGTAAGATCGTTTGTACCAAAGCTGAAGAATTCAGCTTCTGTAGCAACCTTATCTGCAGTGATTGCGGCTCTAGGAATTTCGATCATAGTGCCGATCATGTATTTAAGTTTGCCTTCAACTTCATACTTTTTGCATGTGTCGATAGCGATCTGCTTAACAACGGCTTTCTGGTGCTTTAGTTCTGCAACAGTTCCGATGAGAGGGATCATAACTTCTGGATAAACTTCAACGCCTTCTTTGGTCAGCTTGCATGCTGCTTCAAAGATTGCCTGAGCCTGCATTTCAGTGATTTCAGGATAGGTGATTCCGAGACGGCATCCTCTATGACCAAGCATTGGGTTGAATTCGTGAAGAGATTCAACTTTAGCTCTAATGGTTTCAAGAGAAATTCCCATTTCAGTTGCCATTTCCTGCTGATTTTTTTCTTCGTGTGGGATGAATTCATGGAGAGGTGGATCGAGGGTTCTGATGGTTACTGGGTAACCAGCCATAGCCTTGAGGATTCCATAAAAGTCATCAGTCTGGAATTCAAGAAGCTTCTTAAGAGCTTTTCTGCGTCCAGCTTCGTCATCAGCAAGAATCATTTCTCTCATGTGTTTGATTCTTTCACCTTCGAAGAACATGTGTTCAGTTCTGCAGAGACCAATGCCCTGAGCTCCGAATTTTCTTGCTACGAGAGAATCTTTTGGAGTGTCAGCGTTTGTTCTAACATCAAGAGATCTGATTTCGTCAGCCCAAGCCATGATCTGGCCGAAGCTTCCAGAAAGTTCTGGATCGATAGTGTTAACCTGACCAAGCATAACTTCGCCAGTTGAACCATCTAAGCTAATCCAATCGCCTTCTTTAATTACAGTGCTGCCAACGGTCATCTGACGTTCGGCATATTTAATTTTGAGTTCGCCACAACCTGCAACACAACATTTACCCATACCACGAGCAACAACAGCTGCATGAGAAGTCATACCGCCACGAGCAGTAAGGATACCATTAGCAACATCCATACCACCAATGTCTTCTGGGCTGGTTTCGATACGAACAAGAATTACTCTTTCGCCTCTGGCAACCCATTCTTCAGCGTCTTCAGCGTTGAATACTGCTCTACCTGTGCTTGCGCCAGGAGATGCTGGAAGACCTTTTGTGATGATATTCTTTTCGCCGTTTGGATCAAATACTGGGTGAAGAAGTTGATCAAGATCGTTAGGGTTAACTCTAAGAAGAGCTGCATCCTTGCTGATAAGGCCTTCTGCAGCCATGTCGCAAGCGATTTTTACTGCAGCTGCAGCAGTTCTTTTACCAGTTCTGGTTTGAAGCATCCAAAGTTTTTCCTGCTGAACTGTAAATTCGATGTCCTGCATATCTTTGTAATGCTGCTCAAGCTTCATATAAACGTCTACAAGCTGTTTGTAAACGGCTGGCATTTGTTCTTCAAGTGAAGGGAAGTCTTTTGCACGAACTTCTTCAGAAATGTTGTTATCTTTTGCCCATAATCTTGAGCCTTCGATTGTAATCTGCTGAGGAGTTCTAATACCGGCAACAACATCTTCGCCCTGAGCGTCAATAAGATATTCGCCATAAAATTTGTTTTCGCCAGTTGAAGGGTTTCTTGTGAAAGCAACGCCTGTAGCACAGTCGTTACCCATGTTTCCATAAACCATAGCCTGTACGTTTACGGCAGTTCCCCAGGAATCATCAAAACCATTCATTTTTCTGTAACGAATTGCTCTTTCGCAGTTCCATGAACCGAAAACCGCGTCAATTGCTCCCCAAAGCTGTTCCATTGGATCGGTTGGGAATTCTTTGCCGAGTCTGCTTTTGATAAGGGCTTTGTAGCGCTGAGTTAATTCTTTAAGAATTTCAGCAGTCATTTCGCTATCAGACTCAATATTGTTTTCTTCTTTAAGTTTGTCCATTACTGTTTCAAATGGATCTTCTTCGTCTTTTGATTCTGGTTTCATGCCCATAACAACATCGCCATACATATGTACGAAACGACGATATGAGTCCCAACCAAAACGAGCGTTGCCTGTTTTGGCGATAATGCCTTCAACAGTTTCGTCGTTGAGACCAAGATTCAAAACAGTATCCATCATACCAGGCATTGACACGCGGGCTCCGGATCTAACTGAAACAAGAAGAGGGTTGTTTTTGTCGCCAAATTTGGCTTCCATTGTTGTTTCGATGTGAGTCAAACCTGCGGTAAGTTGATCTTTTAATTCAGGTGGATAATTGCGGTTGTTTTTATAATAAACGTCGCACATTTCAGTGGTAATAGTTAGACCAGCTGGAACTGGAACACCTATGCTGTTCATTTCAGCAAGGTTCGCGCCTTTACCGCCGAGTAAATTCTTCATATCGGCTCGGCCTTCAGCCTTGCCAGCTCCGAAAGTATAAACGTATTTTGCCATCCGGTGCCTCCTGCACAAAAATTATATATTTTATGGGAAAATCCCATGCTTTCGGGAAAGAATAGCATAGGGAAGAGTCTTATGCAAGGTACTTGTGGGCTTGAATTTTGAAAGTTTACAGGGAAAATCAGGCAGTGAGTTTTTCTATTTCCTCAATTACCAATTCTGGATCAAATGGTTTAAAAACAAATCCATTTGCTCCACTTTCAATTCCTTTTTTCTTGTCCTGTATTAAGGCCAGTGCAGTAACCATTAAAACTGGAGTATCTTTTGTTTCTTCAGCTTCTTTAAGGGCTTTGCAGACTTCATAGCCATCCATTTCCGGCATCGCAATATCTAGAATTACCAGATCTGGTTTCATTTGCTTAGCTAGCTCTAAACCTTTTTTGGGATCAAGGCTTGACACGCTTTTATAACCGTAAACGCTTAAAATGGTTTCCAGAAGAAGTACGATGGCTTCTTCGTCGTCGATTATAAGTATAGTTTTTGCTTCGCTGTTCATGTTCTAGCAATATATGGTAAAGAGCTCTGACTTTCAATCAAAATTTTTAATTCTAACTTGTTTGACTGTAACATTCTGAGGTGTTATACCTAAACAAATGGAAATGAAGCAGCTTGCAGCTAATATATTTTTTGGAATATTGCTAATCCTCGCAGGGTTCTGGCTTGGAAGCATTGGTTTTTCCATCGAAAAAAGAAATGTGGAATTTTCTAACATGGAGAAATGTCTGGCGTTTTATAAAGATTTTCGGGCTAACAATGATCAGGGAAAATTGCATGAAAACCTTTCAAAAATAGGTTTAACGCCAAAGGATTTTCAGATTATTATTGATAGATTTATTTATTACAGAACAAGAAAATCGTCCATGAAGCAGGCAATGAACTTGCTTCAGGCTTTCAGGATGGGTTATGATATAAAACCCGAAAAAATTGTATCTATTTCGACTTCTTCCCCCGCTTCAGCGCCGTTCAGCCTTGATGCAGAAATTTTGTCGGTTTTTGAAAAGAAACCAGATTTAGTTAAAGACGCCTTCGAAGGGTAGAAAATGAAAAAAAGTAAAAAAACAAAGAACAATGCCAAAGACAGCAATATTAAGTTAAAAGCTAATAAAGTAAATGAATCTGTTGACCAAAATGAATTGGAAGTTGAATTTAAAAAAGAACTTTCAGAAGGTTCGGTTGCTGAAGAAGTTAAGCCTGATGAGGAAAATGCAAAGATAGTCGAATCAGAAGAAACTACAGAAAAATCTTCTGATCCCAAGTCTGTTGTTCCCACTGAAAAGAGCCTGTTTAAAAGAGTTATTGACTCAATGATTGAGCGCCAGGTATTGCAAAAGTTTTTTACCTTGATTTTTGCATTGCTGGTTTTTGGCTATTTTTACTATTTTACTCCAAAGCATAGGCAGATTTTAACTTACATGGGTACCATGCTGCTTATGGTTATGGTTTATGCTGAAATTTTAGTTATCCGGGATCATTTGTGGGTGATTGAGGGAAGCATGAGGGAAGCCAGACGATGGAGAGACATCTTTTTCAATGCAAAGAGCATAAAAAAGCAGCGCATTAGAAAGATGCTTGCAATGGTTTTCGCAATGGGAACTTTCTCCTATGTTTATATTAAGGCTTTGGGCAGCCCTATTTTTTCTTTTTTTGGCGTGATTTTAATGATTACCGTTTTGTATTATGAAATTTTGTCTATACGAGATGAGGTTCATTTAATGTCCATGTCAATCCGTGCTCAAAAAATTGAAGATTTGAAACCAGAAAAAGAAAATTCTGGAAAATCAATTGATGAAGAAAATTCCCTGGACCAATTAGACTCCTGATTATGAAAAATAAATCTCTGGCAACTTTTTTTACTTTTTTACTTTTACAATTTGTTTTCAGCTCTAATATTGTTTTATTTGCTGAGCAGGTTGTATCAGCTGTCGGTTCTGTTTCTGTAAGATTGCCGGGAAACCCTGAATTTCAGCCAATGAAAAAAGGGGTTGAACTCTATGTTGGAACTCTTTTTAAAGGAAATGTTGATTTTGAGAATCAAGCCGTAGCTTCATCTGCAATAGAAGTTGGGAGCCATACGATTTCAATTTATCCTGGAGCTTTGCTTAAATATTCTCTTGGGAAATTTGTTCCATTAGTTGGCAGATTTTCGATTTCAGGAAAAAAACAAACTGAGAAAATAATTTTCCAGACCGACAAGTTTGTTATGGAGATGGGGCAGGGGGAAGTCTTGCTGGAAGTAACTAAACTTGGCGGAATCTACGTAGCTGTAAAACGTAATACCGATATTTTTATTAAAGAATTTAATCGGGTTGTTCATGAGCCTACAGCTGGAACTGAATTATTTTTTCCAATGTTCGGTGAAGTTAAAACCAGTTCCAGAATTTCAAGCCGTTGGAGAGAAACTCCGGAAGGGTATGCAAAGGTTGATGAATTACCAGAGTCTTCTTTAGAAAAATCAGAGAAGAAAAATAAAAAACTCGAAAAACCAGTTGATATAGACAATGGTTCGGGAACTGCTGAGCTCAAAGAAGATTCCGAAGACGAAAATTTAGACCTGGATATAGAAGAAGCTGATCCAGAAGTTCTTGAAGATTCTTTAATAGAACCAGAAGAACTCGAAGAGCTTAAAAATGCTTCTGACAGTTTAAAACAGCGGGCGTTGAGCGATTTTTCTACTCCAACTGTAAGCAATGAATTGAAAACTAAAGATTAAACAAGTTTCTAACTCCATCTTATTTTTCTTAATATCCCAATTTTTCCTGCCGATATTTTATATAGAAATCGTTTAGGAGAAAAGTGCATGATCGCATTATTCTGGATACTCACAATGGTGTCTGTCGTCGTTCTTATCAAGGAGGCTAACGTAAATGGTTAAGCGTCTGTTTATTTTTGGTCTGGTAACAATGTTTTGGAGTTTTGTTTTGACTGGCTGTATTGGCTAGCACGCCCAAAAGGCAATTAGGATAAAAAAATAAGATAAATTAAGAGAAAATCAGAAATAAAAAAAGCTGCCTTTCGGCAGCTTTTTTGTTTCAGATCAAATGGTTAATAACCTTTTCCTGAATCCTTTTCATTTTTAACGATGGATACGGAAGCACTGGCGCCAATTCTTGTTGCTCCAACCTGAATCATTCTTTGTGCAGTTTCGTTATCTCTGATCCCACCGCTGGCTTTAACACCCATGTGTGGTCCAACAACCGATCTCATTAAGCAGATGTCTTCGAGTGTTGCTCCACCAGTGCTGAAACCAGTAGAAGTTTTTACAAAGTCAGCTCCTGCAAGTTTTGATAGTTCGCAAGCTTTAACTTTTTCTTCATCATTTAACAATGAAGTTTCCAGAATTACTTTAACTGTATGACCATTCGCAGCTTCAACTACTCTGGCGATGTCATTTTTTACCGCTTCATAATCTTTTGATTTCAAAGCTCCAACATTAATAACCATATCTATTTCGGAAGCTCCGTTAGCAATTGCATCTCTGGTTTCCATGGCTTTAGAGAAAGTTGAGGTTGCTCCTAGAGGGAAACCAACAACTGTGCAGACCATAACTGGTGAGCCTTCAAGGAGTTTTGCTGCAAGAGCAACATGCCCTGGATTAACGCAGACTGAAGCAAAACTGTGTTTTCTTGCTTCTTGGCAAAGCTCTGTTACTTCAGCAACAGTAGCATTGGCTTTTAACAAAGTGTGATCAATAAATCTTGCTAATTCGGTGCCAGGGATTGGTGCATCGAGACCTTTTTCAATTCTTTCTGCCCCAGCTTCAATAACTTCTTTAACTTTGGAAGCGCAATTTGAAACACAGCTGCCATAAGACATTGTGCAATTATCACTTGAAGCATTACAATCATTTTTTGCCATAGGCTTAAGCATTGGTGCTGGTTTTGCACTTGTTGCAGGCGTGGAGCAGGTTGTACAGGAAGCACATAAACCTGCGGCGCAATCAGTGCACTTGTGATTTGGGGTGATTTTCATGCTGTTGCATCTTTGGAATTCAACTCCCATGGATTCAAGCTCTCTGCGAAGAGAGTCGATCTTTTTAGCTACGCCAGCTGGAAAATATCTTGTTGCATCTATTATGGATTCATCTGTAACAACAATTTTTACACCTTCACCAAGTGCATGGCAAAAGACTCTGGTTGCATATGTGTCTGCAATTAAATTTGCAGCTTTTGAAAGTGTGTTTACTGATAAAGAAGGCACGATCAATTGTGAAACACCTTCCAATGCTCTATGTGAAGGAACATTTTTTGAGTGAAGGAGGTTCATGCCTCCACCGATTTTTTCACAACCGTAGTTGTCATACAAATAGGAGGAAACTATGAGTTTTCCGCTTGGTGGAACTATGCTTTTTACCTGTTCCAATACTTGATCAACAACTTTAAAATTGGCGGTAACCAAAACGGCTGTTGAACCAGTGGCTTTGGTTTGACTAAAATTTGTTTTAGCTGGTGGCGGGGTGTAAGAAGAACCGCGGTTGGCTGAATCAGATTTCAGTTTAATCATTACTTCACGTGCAATTTGTTCTACGATAGAGTCCATTTAAGCAAGCCTCCTGCTCTGTAATATTCAGGAATTTGATTTTTCATAAATTGTTTTGTCATTCATGGTTAAAGTGTCTACTATTGCTACTATGGCGGCGTCTGCAGGGGACTCTTTGGTTCCAAGCATGTCGTTAATTGAACCGCCTTCTTTATTTACTAATACAAACTCTCCGATATCAGTCCCCATGAAATCAACACAGAGCAGCTCTGCGCCTGTGTTTTTAAACTCCATGTTGATTGGTTGGACGAGAAGAAGTGGTCGTGAAGCAAAGGAATCATGCTTAACCGTTGATATAACTTTTTTAACCACTTTGCCTAGTAACATTTTAACCTTCTATAGAATCTACAATTCCAAGGATAGTTGCATCAGAAGGAGGTCTAACCTTTACGAATGGAAAAGACGCTTCCGCTCCACCGCAAAGAAAAACAGTTTCACCGCAGCCTGCTCCAGTCGAATCACAGGCTATAATTGGTTTCCCAATTGAATTCCCCTCATTATCGATAGGGGTTACAACAATTAGCTTTAACCCTTCTAATAAAGGGTCTTTGCAGGTGCAAACTGCTCGGCCCAAGACTTTTCCTAGATACATTCCTTATCCTTTTTATTTGACAATCATGAAAATCTACCAGAATAGGGAATCTTATGCAACTTCAAAATTACTGCTTTTGAATATATAAACAAATCAGACTCAATTAGGCAAAGGATTGCTTACTAATATCTGAACTAACTTTGTAAAAAAATCATAAAGCAAGTCGGCTAAGAAAAGATTGTGATTTTGTGATAAAATTTAATTCAGCCAGAAATTGAGGAGTCGTAGAATGAATAAGTGGAAAGCAATATTCTGGGATTGGAACGGAACCCTTTTAAATGACGTTCAAGAATGCATTGAAATTATTAATGTTTGTTTGAAAAAAAGAAATCTTCCCGAAGTCTCTCAAAAATTGTACCTCGAAGAATTTACCTTTCCGGTTAAAAAATATTATGAAGCTATCGGTTTCGATTTTACCAAAGAAACTTTTGAAGACGCCGGCAAAGAATACATAGAAGCCTATAGTGACAAAATGTTTGATTGTTCTCTCCATTCTGGTGCGGTTAATGCTCTTAAAACTTTTAAAAGGAATGGTCATTCACAATTCGTTTTATCAGCTCTAAATTCTGAAAGTCTTCACCAGTGCATAAAAAAATTTGAGCTTGAAGAATTTTTTGAAAAAGTCCGTGGACTAGATAACAGTTACGCACACAGTAAAGTTGAACTCGGGAAGTCTCTGATAAAAGAGCTTGATATTAACCCTGGTAAGGTTCTTATGATTGGCGACACAACACATGACTTTGAAACTGCCAGCGCAATGGGAGTGGATTGTGTTCTGATAGCCAATGGGCATAATTCCAGAAAAAGACTTGAAGAATGTGGCGTTCCGGTTTTTTCGGGCATAGAACAATTGCTAAAAGAACTGAACGGGTAGGGTGGTTATTACTCTGAAAGCATCGAAGCTTGTCAGATCGGCCGTGATCTAGGCGTAAATGTCTATTTTTGAACCCAAAATTTTGGTTCTGGGCTGAGGCTTTCTGGTTTGTGCATCTGCTCTTTTTTGATCAGGGGAAAGCTCTTGATAAGCTCGCGCTTGCTGATTCCGCTCAATTCCCTGTTGCCTGGAGTAATTGTTAACTTGTGAATTATTCCTGGAAACACCTTGAGTTGCCATTTTTTTGCCCACCTTAAATCTATGTATATAAAAAATATAGTACTGAAAAAGATAAAAAGCAATACCTTCTTCAGCACTATATATTTTAGTTAGTTATTTCTCAGTCAGGGTTTTAATTTGTTAACAAAATGTTTTATTAATCCTGAAGTTGATGAGTCGTGATTGCTAAGATCACAATTTTTTCCAGCAACAAGGTCGATTTCTTCCTGAAGAATCTTTTTAGCTAATACTTTTCCAAGTTCAACTCCCCATTGGTCAAAGCTGTTAATTCTCCAGATTATTCCCTGAACAAATATTTTCATTTCATAGAGTGCAGTTAGAAATCCAAGGTTAAAAGGAGTGAGCTTATTAATTAGAATAGAGTTTGTGGGTCTGTTGCCTGTAAAAACTTTATGAAGAACCAGTTCTTCAATCTCTTCTGGCGATAAATTTGAATTTTCAAATTCCGCTCTAACTTCTTTTTCAGTTTTGCCCTTCATCAAAGCTTCTGGCTGAGCAAAAAAGTTTGCCATTAATTTTATGTGGTGATCCGAAATTTTGTTATGAGTATTTATGCAGCCAATAAAGTCGGCTGGAATAAGCTTTGTCCCTTGATGAATGAGCTGATAAAAAGCGTGTTGACCATTTGTCCCCGGTTCTCCCCAGATTATAGGGCCTGTTTGGTAATCAATTTTGTTTCCATCTCTGTCAACGCTTTTCCCATTACTTTCCATGTCACCTTGTTGAAAGTATGCTGCAAATCTATGCAAATACTGATCATAGGGAAGGATAGCCATGCTTTCTGCACCAAGAAAGTTGTTATTCCAAATCCCTATAAGTGCGAGTATAACTGGCATATTTTCAGCAAGAGGGGAATCTTTAAAATGATTGTCCAAGGCATGGGCGCCTGCCAACACTTCTTCAAAGTTCTCAAATCCAATGTTTAAAGCTATCGACAGACCTATGGCTGACCATGAAGAGTATCTTCCGCCAACCCAATCCCAAAATTCAAACATATTTTCTGCATTAATTCCGAAGGATTCTACGGCAGCTTTATTTGTAGATAATGCTACAAAGTGATTTGCGACTGCTTTTTCATCTTTTAACGCTGATAACAACCATTCTCGAGCTGTATGTGCGTTGGTCATAGTTTCCTGTGTGGTAAAAGTTTTGGAAGCTACAATGAAAAGAGTTGTTTCTGGATCAAGGTCTTTGGTTTTTTCAACAAAATCAGTTCCATCTACATTTGACACAAATACCGCTTTTGGTCCGTCTGAATAATGCTTTAAAGCTTCTGTAATCATTACTGGACCAAGGTCTGATCCGCCGATTCCAATATTTACAACGGTTTTAATGGATTTGCCTGTGAAACCTTTGAATTCACCTTTTCTTACAGAGTTTACAAAATCCTTCATCTTGTTCAGAACTTTGTTAATCCCTGGCATTACATCTTGTCCATCAAATAAGACAGGGGTGTTGCTTCTGTTTCTGAGTGCTGAATGTAGAACCGCTCTATTTTCAGTCCAGTTTATTCTGGCACCATCAAACATTGCTTTGCTATATTCTTTGACACCTGACGCATCAGCCAGGTTTAGCAGTAGTTCCATTGTTTTTTCATTTATTAAATTTTTGGAATAATCAAGAAGGAATTCGCCCGTTTCAAGGATGAATTTATCAAAACGCTTGTTATCCTCAGCAAACATTTTTTGCATACTTGCTTCTTTCATTTCTAAAGAGTGTTTTTGAAGCGCTTGCCACTCTTCACATTCAGTTAACTTATGGCCAGCATGTATTTTTTCATCAATTTTTGAAAGTTTTAAGCTCATTGGCTCCTCCGCTGTTTTGGCTTTTATCAAGTCTATGATTCTAATTGGTAATTTATCCTCTGTAAAGAATTTGGTGTATCACTTAAAAAATGGTTTTAGGGGTTTCCACAGGTTGGCTACAAAATTTTAAATTTGAATTGAATTAAAAGTTGGCGAAAGCCTGATGAATAAGGGCCTGCACGAAATTAGAAAATATGGTAGAATAGTCGACTAATAAATTAGATGTTCCAATTTATTGCCTTAGATAAGGAGTTTCGTCGATGCAAAAAATAGTAGCCGCAGCTGTTCAGTTTTCAGTTGAACCAATGGCCGTTGAAAGAAATATGGACAGAGCTCATGAGCTCATTTCTGAATGTCATAAGGCCTCGAATGCCAATTTGATTGTGCTTCCCGAAAGTTTTACAACAGGTTTCACCCCAAGAGGTAATTCTGAAGACCTCTGGGATGCAGTAGATTCAATACCTGGAAAACTAACTGATCGAGGTGTTGCCTGGGCGAAAGAGTTTAATTCCTACATTGTTTTTCCTACATACGAACGTGGTGAGGAAAAGGGAATTGTTTATAATAGCGCAGCTTTAATAGGCCCTGAAGGTGTTATAGGGGTTTATAGAAAAACTCATCCTTTCCCGACTGAAAGACTCGAAGGCGGCGGATGGACCACACCAGGTTCGGATTCTTGCTGTTTTGATACCCCAATAGGAAAAATTGGCATTGTTATCTGCTATGATGGAGATTTCCCTGAATTGGCGAGAGTTACTGCCCTGAAGGGTGCAGAGGTTATTTGTAGACCTTCAGCATTCATGAGAACTTTTGATCATTGGGAATTAACAAACCGTGCGAGAGCCTATGACAATCACGTTTATTGGATCGCTGCAAACAGCGTTGGACCAGATGCTAGTGGAGCATATTTCTTTGGTTCATCAATGATTGTACATCCAACTGGTGTAAAGCTTTCTCAGGCCAGATCATGTGATGAATATGTGTGGGCGGATCTTGATCCAGACCCAATTAGAACCGTTGTGCCTAACGCATCTGCACCTCAATGGTTTGATCACATTGAAGATAGAAACGTAAATTCATATTCAGGAATCCTTAATCAGGGAAGGTCTTCCTTTGAACCTGCAAGAAGAATTCCATATACCAGATGGAGATAGATAAATGTCAGGACCACTTGAAGGATTAAAAGTCGTTGATTTAACCAGAGTTCTAGCAGGACCTTTTTGTACAATGCTACTTTCTGACCTGGGCGCGGAAGTTATTAAAATTGAGCGACCAGGAACCGGAGATGATTCAAGGGCATTTGGTCCGTATCAAAATGGCGAAAGTGCTTATTTCATGAGCATTAATCGTGGAAAAAGAAGTATTACTCTGGATTTAAAAACCAGTGAAGGAAAAGATATTTTTCTAAAGCTGGTTAAAGACGCTGACATTCTTGTAGAAAATTTCAAACCAGGAGTTATGAAAAAGCTTGGTTTGTCTTATGAAAGACTCTCAGAAATCAACCCAAAATTGATTTATGCTGCATCCTCTGGTTTTGGGCACACTGGTCCATATAGCAGTAGACCAGCCTATGATCTGATTATTCAGGGCATGGGTGGTTTAATGAGTATCACTGGTCAGGGTGAAGGGCAACCAACCAAAGTTGGAAGTTCTATCGCAGATATTCTTTCTGGTGTTTTCACTACAATCGGAATTTTAGCAGCTTTAAATAGCAGGCATAAGTCTGGTCAGGGGCAAATGATTGATGTGGCAATGCTTGATTGTATGGTTGCCATTCTTGAAAATGCAATTGCCAGATTTACTACAACAGGAGTTAATCCGCATCCAATTGGAAATAGGCATCCATCTATTGCGCCTTTTACGAGCGTTTCAACCTCTGACGGTAGTATTAATATTGCTTGCGGAAACGATTTGATCTGGAAGTCTCTCTGTAAGGTAATTGATAAGCCTGAATTATTTGAAGACGAAAGATTTAAAGATAATCCTTCGAGATGTGATCACATGTCTGAGCTGCTTCCAATTCTTAATGAAACCATGAGTAAAAATTCTACTGCTCATTGGTTGAAAGAGCTTGAAGAAAACAAAGTCCCGGCAGGACCAATCAATAAAATTGGTGATGTGTTATCAGATCCTCAGGTTATTGCCCGTGAAATGCTTGTGGAATTAACCCATCCGGTTGCTGGAGTTATTAAGGTTCCAGGAATGCCGATTAAATTTTCTGAAACCAGAACCAAGCTTGAAAAAGCATCCCCTGTGCTTGGCGCAGATAGTGAATGCATTCTCTCTGAATTAGGTTATTCGGAAAAAGAAATCGCAAAATTGCGGGATAAAAAAGTAATTTAGCTACAATATAAACTAGTTGCGATTTAAAGTCGCCTATGTTATATTTTGCTGGCAAGGTTTGACGTTATTAAAACGACAACCAATCGGGGCGTAGCGCAGTTGGTAGCGTACTTGACTGGGGGTCAAGTGGTCGCTGGTTCAAGTCCAGTCGCCCCGACACTTAAGCAGGCTTCTCGAATGCGGGAAGCCTGCTTTTTATTCTCAGATCTTTTAAGTGACACATTGTCTAATGATTAATAAAGATGAGTTTTTTAAAAGATTTCTGGACATTAAAAAAAAGTCGGCCTATTATGGTGCGACAAAGTAATAATTGATAAGGAATGAAAGGAGTAGAGATGAAAGGTCATTCTGAAGTTAAGTTTGATACAGCTTGTATTCACGCAGGACAGTCCCCTGATGGTTTATTTGGAGGGGTGAGCGTCCCAATATTTCAATCTTCTACATTTGCATTTGAAGATGCAGATCAAGGCGCAGCACGGTTTTCTGGTAAAGATTCTGGATACAAATATACTAGAATAGGGAACCCGACTACGGCGGCCCTGGAAGCCTGCATTTCAGAATTAGAGGGCGGGAAGTTTGGTCTTGCTACAGCCACTGGAATGTCTGCGATTTCTACTGTTTTCATGACTTTTCTTGGTGCTGGGAAACATGCTATTTCAACCGGGTCTGTTTATGGTCCAACTAGAACTCTGCTAGAAAAAGAATTAACCAGATTTGGTGTTGAATCAACCTTTATTGACAGTTCGGACCCTGAAAATATCAGAAAGGCTCTAAAACCAAATACAACATTGGTTTATCTTGAGACTCCTGCCAATCCAACTCTTAGTATTTCAGATATTGAAGCTTGTGCTAAAATCACTCACGAAGCTGGTGCACTTCTCGTTGTTGATAATACTTTCTGCAGTCCTCTTTTGCAAAAGCCATTGGAACTGGGTGCTGATATAGTTTTGCATAGTATGACCAAGTTTATTAATGGACACAGCGATGTTGTTGCGGGAATGCTGGTTACTAAAGAAGCAGAGCACATGACAAAAATGCGTGGAGTGCTTTGTCAGATGGGTGGAACAATTGATCCTCATCAGGCCTGGCTTGTTATTCGTGGTGTTAAAACACTTTCTATGAGAGTTAAAACAGCACAAGAATCATCAATTAAGATTGCTCAAGAATTGGAAAAACACCCTAAAGTTGAATGGGTAAAGTATCCTGGCTTACCTTCTCACCCACAGTATGAATTAGCTAAAAAACAAATGAAAGGCCCTGGGGCTATGATTTCATTTGAAGTAAAGGGCGGAGTTGCTGCAGGTAAAAAAGTTATGGATTCAGTTGGACTTTGCACTTTAGCTGTTTCACTTGGCGGTATCGAAACTTTGATTCAGCACCCTGCAAGCATGACTCATGCAAGCATGGGAGCCGAAGCACGTAAAGCTGCCGGAATTACTGATGGGCTAGTAAGACTTTCTGTAGGCTGTGAAGATTATGAAGATTTAAAAGCAGATCTTTTTCAAGCTCTTGATAAAGCATAGATAATTGTAATTTCTTTCTAAAATAAGCAAATTTTCACAAGAAGCCCCTCTTTTGGAGAGGGGCTTCTTTCGCGCTTTAAGATGTGAGAAAAATTTTTTTTGCATAAACATTGTGAAATTAAGTTCAAATTGCTTGAAATTACTTGAATAGTTCTCTATAATGCTTGTGACAAACGTCACAAAAGCTCAAAAGAGCAAAAAGAAAAAAATGCCTAACGGCAATTGAAGGAGTGTACACTATGCAAAGCGATTGCAACTCCAAGGCCGAACTGGGACAGCAATACCCAGAAAAAGCCAAGGAGCTGAACAACTACCTGGACAGTCTTCCTTTAACAAGCGATAAAGAAAAGAATCGCGGTTACCTTATTCAGTCTCTGCATAAGGCTCAAGAAATTTTCACTTATCTGCCCAGTTGTGTTCAGATTCATGTAGCTAACAAACTTGGACTTCATCTCGCCGAGGTTTACGGTGTAATTAGTTTTTACTCTTTTTTCACCGACAAACCAGTAGGTAAATTCAAAATCAACATCTGTACAGGAACTGCTTGTTTCGTAAGAGGTGCAGATAAGCTTGTAAGCGAATTTTCCAGATATTTAAATATCAAAATGGGTGAAACTTCTGAAGACGGAAAGTTTTCTCTGAACGGCCTTCGTTGCGTAGGTGCGTGCTCAATGGCTCCGGTTGTTATGGTTAACGACAAAGTTTATGGCAATGTCACAACCAAAATGGTTCCGGAAATCATAAGCGAATGCAAGTAAGAGGGAATAAATATGATTAATAGTGCAGAAAAACTTACATCTTACAGAGAAGAGTTACTCGCTGGTCCTCAAAAAGAGGCTGGAAAAAGAATATTGGTGTCACTTGGTACATGCGGTATTGCTGCTGGTACAAAGCCAATAAATGAAAGCTTAAAAGAAGAAGCCCAAAAGCGCTCAGCTGAAAATCTTTCAATTGTTGAAGTTGGTTGTATGGGACTTTGCCATAGTGAGCCAACTATCGAAGTAATAGATTACGACAATAACACCAGAACAATTTACGGTCATGTAAAAGTTGAACAAGCGCCTTCAATCATTGAAGCATGTCTTGATGGTAAAGAAGCTGTTGGTTGTGAAATTGTTGATAGAAATTGGTATTGCCCGGAAGATGGCGATTCTGCTGAAGGAAAAATTCAAGCAAGAATCGTTTTAAGAAATTCTGGGGTAATTAATCCTGAAAACCTTGATCATTATATTGCCAGAAATGGTTATGAAGCACTTGCTAAAGTTTTAACAAAAATGACTTCTCAGGAAGTTATTGATGAAGTTATAGCTTCTGGTCTTCGTGGTCGTGGTGGTGGTGGATTCCCAACCGGAAAAAAATGGGGATTTGCAGCAGCTCAAAAAGCAGAACAGAAATATGTAGTATGTAATGCTGACGAAGGTGATCCAGGAGCTTTCATGGATCGCGCCGTCCTGGAAGGAGATCCGCATTCAGTTCTTGAAGCTATGGCTATCACTGGATATGCAATAGGTTCTGATACTGGTATTATCTATATTCGTGCTGAATATCCTTTGGCAATTAAGAGACTTGAAATTGCTATTGGTCAGGCCAAAGAAAAAGGTCTTCTTGGCAAAAACATTTTTGGAACTGACTTCTCATTTGATATTGATATTAAATTTGGCGCGGGCGCATTTGTATGTGGAGAAGAGACCGCACTGATTCATTCAATTGAAGGAATGCGCGGAGAACCTACTTTCAAACCACCATTCCCAGCTGTTGAAGGACTTTGGAAAAAGCCTACAATCGTAAACAATGTTGAAACTTTTGCAAATGTTTGCGCAATTTTGAGAAAAGGTGCTTCCTGGTTCAAGCAGATCGGAACTGAAGGTTCTCCAGGAACTAAGGTTTTCGCTCTTGCCGGAAAAATCAAAAAAGTTGGTCTGGTTGAAGTTCCAATGGGAACTACTCTCAGAGAAATGATTTTCAACGTTGGCGCTGGAATCATGAATGATAAGAAATTCAAGGCAGTTCAAACTGGCGGACCATCAGGTGGATGTATTAAATTCGACCAGCTTGATACAGCTATTGATTATGAATCACTTAAAAGATTAGGTTCTATGATGGGTTCAGGCGGAATGATCGTAATGGATGAAGATGACTGCATGGTTAATGTGGCCAAATTCTTCCTCGAATTCACTCTTGATGAATCATGTGGAAAATGTACTCCTTGCCGAATCGGTAACAAGAGACTTTTCGAAATGCTTACTAAGATTTGTGATGGAAGAGGATCAATGCAATTGATCGAAGATCTCAAAGATCTTAGCCAGACTATTAAAGATACTGCTCTTTGTGGGCTTGGTCAGACATCACCTAATCCTGTTCTTTCAACTCTGGCTCAGTTTGAAGATGAGTATATGGCTCATGTAACTGACAAAAAGTGTCCAGCTGGTGTTTGTTCAAAACTCATTAAATATGAAATTAATGATAATTGTGTTGGTTGTACTCTTTGTGCAAGAAATTGCCCGGTTAATTGTATCAGCGGCGAATTAAAATCAAAACACCAGATTGATCAGAGCAAGTGTATCAAATGCGGAGTTTGTTTTGAAACATGCAAATTCCACGCAATTGAACGCAACTAATAGTCTATCAGATTATTAGGAACTGAATAGGAGAATTAAAAATGGTAAAGCTTACAATAAATAATATGCCTGTTGAAGTTGAAGAGAATGCAACAATACTTCAGGCTGCTCATAAACTTGGAATCGATATTCCTACTCTCTGCCATAGATCCATAGAATGCTTTGACATCGAATCACGAACTGGTTCATGCCGCGTTTGTGTTGTAGAAGTTGAAGGCAGACATAATCTAGCTCCTTCTTGCTGCACTCCTGTTATGGAAGGCATGAAAGTTGTTACTCATTCTATGAGAGTAATCAATGCAAGAAGAACCATGCTTGATCTGATTCTTTCTGATCATCCAAAAGATTGTTTGACCTGTGAAAAGAATGGAAGCTGTATGCTCCAGGATCTTGCGGCAAAACTTGGTTTGCACCGAATTAAATATACTGGTCAGATGTCAAAATACAAAATCGATTTGGCAAACGAATCAATCGTTCGCGATCTTGATAAATGTATTATGTGCCGCAGATGTGAAAATGCATGTAACGAAGTTCAGACTGTTGGAGTTTTGTCTGGTATTGGTCGCGGATTTGAAGCCGTGGTTGGACCAGCTGATCTCAGACCTTTATCTGAATCTAAATGTGTTTTCTGTGGCCAGTGTGTTACAGCCTGTCCGGTTGGAGCTTTGACTGAGCAGAATAAAACTTATGATGTATGGAAAGCAATCAACGATAAGTCTAAAACCGTTGTTGTTCAGACTGCACCTGCAGTAAGAGTGGCAATTGGCGAAGAATTTGGCATGGCTCCTGGTTCTATTGCAACAGGAAAAATGGTTACAGCTCTCAAAATGATGGGATTTGATAAAGTATTTGATACTGATTTTTCTGCTGATTTAACCATTATGGAAGAAACTACAGAATTTGTTGCTCGTCTTACTAAAGGTGAGAATCTTCCAATTCTAACTTCATGTTGCCCTGGTTGGGTTAAGTTCTTTGAACATCAGTTCCAGGATCTTCTCCACATTCCATCTTCCTGTAAATCTCCACAGCAGATGTTTGGCGCTATTGCAAAAACTTATTATGCTGAAAAAATCGGCGTAAAACCAGAAGATATGATCGTTGTTTCCGTAATGCCTTGTCTTGCTAAGAAATACGAAGCAGCAAGGGATGAATTTGCTGCTAGCGGCGCCAGAGATGTCGATCTTGTTATCTCTACCAGAGAACTTGCAGACATGATCAAAGAAGCAGGTATCGTTTTTGATTCACTCGATGAAGCTGAATATGATAACCCACTTGGAGAATCAACTGGTGCGGCAGTAATCTTTGGCGCAACTGGTGGTGTTCTTGAAGCAGCTCTTAGAACTGCAGCTGATTGGGTAACTGGTCAGGATCTGAAAGATATCGATTTTACAGCTGTTCGTGGTCTTAAAGGAATAAAAGAAGCAACTGTAAAAGTTGGTGACCTGGAAATTAATGCCGCAATCGCATCTGGTCTTGGAAATGCAAGAAAGCTTCTTGAAAAGATCAGATCAGGCGAAGCTAATTATCACATCATTGAAGTCATGGCATGTCCAGGCGGATGTTTAAATGGTGGTGGTCAGCCTTATGTTAAGTGTAATACCGACACCCTTCAGAAGCGTTTTGAAGCCATTTATACTGATGATAAAAATGCTAAGATCAGAAAATCTCATGAAAATCCAAGCATTAAGAAATTATATGCTGAATTTCTGGGAGAACCTGGTAGCCATAAAGCTCATGAGCTTTTGCATACCAAATACACTGAAAGAGAAAACATCTAGTTTCTTTTAAAGTTATAAACTAAAATCCCCGCTCACAAAATGGTGTGAGCGGGGATTTTTTTATGCCTCAGAAATCAGTTTTATCAGATAGCTCTTTTATGAAGGTAAATTTTACATTATGAAATAAGGAGGAGTTAATTTTCCATAAAAAAAGTGGCCTGCATTTCTGCAAGCCACTTTTTTTTGTGAGTCTGTTAAATCAGCTGGCGTTAACTAGTTTAAGCATAGGCATGAAAACCGCGAGAACAATACCCCCGATGATTACACCCATGAACACGATAACGATCGGCTCGATGATTGAAGTTAGACCTTTAACTGCCGTATCTACTTCTGAATCATAAAAGTCAGCAATTTTTGATAACATCTTATCAAGTTCACCCGTTTCTTCTCCAACCGCGATCATCTGAACAACCATCGGTGGGAAAACGCCTGAAGCTTTCAATGGATCGGCGATAGATTCACCTTCACGAATTGAAATACGGGTTTTATCAACCGCTTCCGCGATAACAACGTTACCAGCTGTCTGGGCTGTAACTTCAAGTGCCTGAAGAATAGGAACACCAGAAGCAATAAGAGTTCCAAGAGTTCTGGTAAATTTGGCAACCGCAACCTTTCTCATCATCATACCAATAGCTGGCATACGAAGAATGTTGGTGTCAAAAATTCGGGCGCCAGTTTTGGTCTGGAAAAAGTTCCATACCAGAATTGGGACTGCGAACATACCAGGAATAATGATAAACCACCAGTTAAGCATGAAATCCGAGGTTGCAAGAAGAGCCTTTGTTGCAAATGGCAATTCAACGTTCATACCCATGAAGATTTCTTTGAACTGAGGAAGAACGAACATAACAAGAGCAACAACAACAAGTCCGGCGATACCAAAAACAACAACCGGATATGTCAAAGCGCCTTTAACTTTTGATTTAAGGCTTTCTGAGCTTTCAAGGTAATCTGCAAGTCTTTCAAGAATTGAATCAAGAATACCACCGACTTCGCCGGCCTTGACCAAACTACAGAAAAGATCAGAAAAAACTTTTGGATGTTTTTCCAGAGATTTTGAAAATGTCGAACCGCCTTCAACATCAGTTCTGATTTGAGAAATGATTTTTTTGAAGGTTGGGTTATCGGCCTGAGCCTGAAGGATTGTCAGACACCTTACAAGAGGAACGCCTGAACCAATCATTGTCGCAAACTGTCTTGCGAAGATACATACTTCGGTTGAAGAAACACCACGTTGTAAAAAGGTGAGCTGAATGCCTCCGCCGCCTTTTTTCTCGTTTATACTGGTTACGAAGTAGCCTTTCTCACGCAACTTGGCAATACAAACTTCTTTGCTATCGCCTTCCATTTCGGAAGAAACTATCTTTCCGTCCCAGTTCCTTGCCTTGTAACTAAAGGTAGGCATAAATCACCCTCCTTGTGGATGTCGATGATATTAAAAATCTTAGTTAAACTATTTAATGAGTTAGAACAAAAACTATATCATACTTTAAGTATAAAACGAATCGGTAAATACCAGCAAATTTTTAATGGAAAATATAGACTAAGTTTCTGGACAGACAAAAAGCTTTAAGGTAGCATTGAGGCATGAAAACATTGGTCGTTGCAGAAAAACCCTCTGTAGGAAAGGATATTGCTCGTATCCTGAAAGCTAATCAGAGAGGAAAAGGCTTTCTTGAGGGTAAAGATTATATTATTACCTGGGGTTTTGGGCACCTCGTTTCATTAGCTCATCCCGAAATGCAGAACCCTGCATGGAAAAGATGGACGTTAGAAAGCCTTCCCATGTTGCCAAAAGACTGGAAGCTAACGGTTCTTCCTTCATCAAAAGAGCAGTTTCAAGTTGTTGCCGAGCTAATGATGCGTCCCGATGTTGGAAGCCTTATAAATGCAGCCGATGCTGGCCGCGAAGGTGAATTAATTTTCCGTTTAATGTACATTCATGCAGGATGTAATAAACCCTTTAAGAGGCTTTGGATCTCTAGTATGACAGACGAGGCCATTGAGGCAGGTTTTGCGGATTTACGACCTGGGGAAAAATACGACCCTCTTGCAGCTGCCGCCGTTTGCAGGAGTCGTGCTGACTGGTTGGTTGGAATGAACCTTACCAGAGGATATACTAAAAAGTTTAATAATATGCTGACAGTTGGACGTGTTCAAACTCCAACTCTGGCAATGCTTGTCGGGCGGCATTTGGAAATTGAGAACTTTGTCGCAAAAGATTATTATGAGATCCAGGCGGATTTTGGCGATTTTAAAGGCACATGGTTTGATCCTAAAGCAGATGAATACCCATTTAGGATTGATGATCTTGAAAAAGCAACAGCCCTCGCAGATTCTTTCAAGGGTTTAACTGCCAAAGTTAAATCCGCCAAGAAAACCAAGAAAAAACAGGCTCCGCCTTTTTTGTATGATTTAACAACTTTACAACGTGATGCCAACAGCCGGTATGGGATGACCGCCGCTGATACTTTATCTGTATTACAGGGATTATATGAGAAGAGAAAGGTTCTTACCTACCCGAGAACGGATAGCAGATACCTGTCGGATGATATTTTTCCAACAATTCCCAGAAGATTGGCAGCGATTCCTGGAGAATATGATTGTTTCCTTGAGCATTTAAGGCAGAACAAGCCCAAGAAAGACAAAAGAATTTTTAATGACAAGAAAGTTTCTGACCACCATGCAATTATTCCTACAGAAAAAAACGTTGTGGATACCAATGGCTGGAGACCTTCAGAGATAAATATTTATGATCTTGTAGTTCGAAGATTTTTGGCGGTTTTCTACCCTGATCACCAATATCTTTCTACAACGCTGATTATGGAAGCTGATAAAAATCAGTTTAAAACTACAGGTAAGGTTGTTACCGATGAAGGTTGGCGTGTGATCTACGCTCGTAAATCTTCTTCTGGAAAGGCGTCGCAAACTGACGGTGAAAGTTCGGATTCTGGCCAGGACGACGATAATGATCAAACCCTTCCAGAACTCAAAAAGGGAGATTCAAGAGAGATATTAAACTCAGAACTCCTTTCAAAGAAAACTAAACCCCCATCTGCATATACTGAATCTACTCTCCTTCAAGCCATGGAAACAGCAGGAAAGCTGGTTGATGATGAAGAACTCAGGGATGCCATGAAAGACAGCGGTCTTGGCACACCGGCCACCAGAGCAGAGATTATTGAAAAACTTATCAGAGTTGGCTATATGAATCGCGATAAGAAGAAATTAATACCAACTCCAAAGGGTATTCAATTGATTTCACTGGTTGGACCTGAAATCAAAAGTGCTGAATTAACAGGACAATGGGAAAAAAGACTGTCTGATATAGCTAAAAGTGCAGACAGTGATGTTAATTTTATGCAGGACATTTCAGAGTTTGTTTCCAAGGCAGTTTTGTCCATCAAATCAGGAAGATACGGACAGGTAAATCGCGCAAAACTTAAGACGCCAAGGCCTACTTTTGGCAAATGCCCTGCTTGTGGCCTCGGAGAAATAATTGAAGGGCAGCGCGGTTTTGGATGCAACAGATTTAAAGAAGGCTGTAGCTATGTTGTCTGGAAAGAATTTTTTGGTAAAAAGCTTAGCCAGGCAAACATTGATGGGCTGATTGCAGGAAAACCAACCAAATCATTAAAGGGTTTTGTTCTTGACGATGGCTCCAAAGTTTCTGGAGTCATAAGAATGAAGGAAGACAAGACGGGTATAGAACTTATCGTTGACGAGTAAAATACCTGCCCTTATTTGAACAGGGTTCCCGCGAAATGAATCTCACCCTTTTCGAAGGTAAGTGCATCAATTGATGAGGAAAAGTCTGCTCCGGCAAAATCCCATAATGGGTTTAACCAGCCATGAAGCTGTTGTCTCAGGCTATCAGTGATGGGTTGGCCATTTAGTTGTCCGTCTAAAATTTCAATTGTTAAACTTTCTGAAGAAGCCTGCACTTTAACATTTACATTGAAAGGCGCGGGGGCAGGGGATAAAAATGCCATGAAGTTGCCAGGAATTTTGTCTAATTTAACTTTGCCCTGAATGTTGGACGAGTTTTTATCTATTTGAATTTTTACATCTGAAAAAATCCGATATTCCGGCCTTAATCTTGTAATTTCTCTATCAATTAATTTTTGAATCTCTGTTTGAGTTATAAAACCAGAAGCTTCAAGCCAGAAGCTTTCTTTATAATTAAAGAATGAGAGCTGATTTTGGATAGATTTTTTTATTGTTCTTTCATTCAAATTGTGAATAGAAACATTACATTTGGCAATTTCAAAATTTTCAAAGGTTTTGCCGTCAAGTGTAACATCTAAAGGATTCAATTTTTCTTTGTTTACTAAGTGGAGGAGCTGTGAAAGAACTTTTCTGATGATTTTTCGAGTATGTTTTAGTCTTCTGGGACTCATTTCTAATGCTGAAGATGGTAAAGTGCAAAAAAGGGAAAGAGCCAAAAAAACTAAGAGCGGTTTGGTAAAGCGTTTCAAAATAAACCCCGCATAATAAATTTGTTTACTAAGTATACCTGACTTTACACGCAAAGCAAAATAAAGTAAGCTTTCCCAATGGATTTGGCCTATAGATTGATTTTATACATATTAATTGGAAATGTCGGCTACATGATTCTTTCCCTTTCAAAAAAGGGATTTAAGAATTATTCAGGATATATCTCCCAGTTATTTTTTCTGTTGTGCTTAATGATAGTTCTGGTTGCCAAAGATGTTGGCGGAGGATTGGCCTTAAGCATATCTTTTGGCGGGATTTTTCTTTTGGTAATTCTTCCCATGTTTTTACAGAGGCAGATAGATGTTCTGGTCGCTGAAAACCGGCTTAACGAAATAGAATTTCTTGCAAGAATGAAGGCAAACCTTGCCTGGAGTGAGCTTAACGCTCATCTGCATAGAATTGCTGAGATCACAAGCGAGATTGAAGAAGAGCAAAATACTGTAGTAGATAATTTGCGAAGTCTCCTTGGAAAAGGGCAACCTTTTGATGAAATGACAAGAGTTTTTCTGGGATTAATTCATTTTAACCAGAGAAATTTTAGTTTCATTATTCAGGATCTCATAGAAGAAGGCAAACCCTACGGGGAATATACTTTTGAAGAACAGCTTTATCTGGTTCGAGCTTTTTTAGAAACTGGTGACTATGAAAGAGCGGCAGAGGTGCAGTTAGCACTTGAAGCAAACCTCAACGGAGATGATTTTTCAGAAGAAAAGCGAGCAAATCTTGTCATTAGCAGAATGATTTTCTTTGCTTTTATGGGGTGGCTGGATGAGTTTGAAAATTTACTCAAATCTGGTGAATCAGGTATAGAAAGACTTCCGCCTCCATTGATTGATTTCTGGACTGGAATTGCGCGATTTAATTCTGGAGATTTCGTTACTGGCGAGAAAATTATGGCACACGTAATTTCCCAAAATGCAGTTGAAGGAAACGAGATGTGGCTCCCATTTATGCGTCAGAGGTATCATGGCTTGTTAGATAATAAGGAGCTGCTTTCCGAAAAACTTTTACCAATTTTAAAGGAATTAAATAAGAAATATAGCCAGCAAATTGTTGCTACAGCTGAAGCAAGTGTAACAAGTATACCTGTTATTGAACTGAAAGAGCAGGTTACAAACATTTTAACCTGGTTAACCATGATTGTTTCTGTTTCACTAATCATGGCCAGAAATATGGAAGATGTTGTTAATTTGGTTGCCATGGGAGCAAACAGCTCTTATCTGGTAAATCTTGGGCAGTATTACAGGCTATTTACCTACCAATTTATTCATATAGGCTGGACCCATCTTTTGATGAATTTATTTGCTTTGAAATTTTTTGGTCCGCCTGTTGAAACTGTAACTGGATGGCCAATTTTCCTGGGAATCTATTTTTTCTCTGGAGTTTGTGGTGGTCTTGCAGCTGTTGTTTACGGCCAGGCTCTTTCTGTTGGTGCATCCGCAGCTGTTCTTGGGCTTTTGTCTGCGGCAATTGTGCTTCAATTATTCAGAGTTAAAGGCTCAGGAATTCTGGTCCAAAAAAGTAACTTTTCAACATTGATGTTTATTCTCTTTTTAAACCTAATGGTTGGTTTAGTTGAAAAAGGCGTAGACAATAGTGCGCATCTTGGTGGACTGGCCGGTGGGGCTGTTTTTGGCCTTCTACTTGCAGTAATATTAAACTTTCAGAAGTTAAAAAAAGCTTTTGAGATCTTTGTGATTATCTCACTCGTTTCCTTAACTGGTTTTAGTTTGTTTCAGGGATACAAATATAGTGGTGAGTTACAATACCCGAATGGCGTTTCTATTTTTAGAGAAGTGACTAATGCATCCGGAACTCTTGAAATAATGCTTCCAGATGGGTGGGTGGTTGAAAATGCTTCTGCACCAATGGAAACTCAAGGTTTTTCTGCTACAGGCCCCTTTAAAGAACGAATGAATGTTCTTATAGGTCTGAACACCGAGAAGGTTGAAACTTTTCTAAATGATTTTGTTAAACGAAAGACAAGCTCATTTGAAAGTATGTCTGACCTGAAATTTATTTCACGTAAAGGTCCTGCTAAGAATCCTGGTCGAAGCGAAGATACATATCGAATTCGATGGGCTGTAACTGCTGATGGGAGGCCTTTGGCCGAGGTGGATTATTTAATGTTTGAGCGTGATCTGTTTTGCCTGGTTCAATTTTTTGTGGGCACAGAGCATACACAAGAATACAAGAAAAGTATGGATATAATTGTTAATTCAATCAAATTTAAAAATTCACTTTCGCTATGGAGTGACTAAACAGAAAAAAATTGTGCACAAATTTGCTAAACCTTCTTGAAAAACTCTTACGAAAGTTATACATTCCATATCATAGAAATCAAATCTATAGGGGGCATACATTTCATGAGGACAAAAAGATTTATAGTCCTGTTTCTAATGGTCGCTATTTTAATGCCATTTTCAGCTTTTGCCAAAAGTAAATGGACTGATTGGTGGAAACCTGGAGAGTGGTTCGGCAAAAAGGGTCGTTCAACTACAGTAACAGGAATTATTGATTCAGTTGCAGACAAAAAGGTTATGTTCAAGACACTTGATGGCCAGATGTTGCAACTTATCGGCGAAAAAGCTGAAAAGGTTGGAGAAAATAGAAGTGTAAAAATCAGAGTTTTTGGAAACGTTCAGAAACCTGATCAGAAATATACTTCTGGTGCAATTCAGGTTAGAAGTTATAGGGTTTTGGAAGAAGTTGATGCTGTTGAACCTGTAACCACTGATACAACTACTCCTGAACCAATTGCAGAACCAGAACCAATTATGGAACCGGAACCATATCTTGAGCCAGAGCCAGTTGTAACTCCAGAACCTTATCCAGAACCAGCTCCAATGGCAGTTCCTGCAGATGAAATTGCAGAACCAGAACCAATGGTTAATGAAGAGCCAGAAGCTACTGAGCCAGAATATACTGAATACAAAGTAATGTCCGGTGACACACTTGGTAAAATCAGTAAAAAGAATTATGGCACAACAGCTAACTGGAAAAAAATTGCTGAATATAATGGAATTAACAACCCAAGATCATTAAAGGTTGGAATGACTATTAAAATACCAAAAGATTAAGTTCTGTGGTGTTAAAGTAGGAAATAATTTGGAAACCATAAAGAATTATGGTATTTTCCATACAATTAATTCTTGATTGAAATTCTCAGGAGGAATAAATGAAGAACATTGATATGTCTATTGAGGGCAACATCCTCACTCTTAAAGTTGATTTATCCAAAGATTTTGGAACATCTTCATCTGGCAAGTCTATTATAATTGCTACAAGCGAAGGCAACTATGCTTTACCTGGCCGTGAAGAAAAAGTTGGTTTAAACGTTTACAGAAAAAAATAGTTTTAATCAAATAAAGCTGTGCAACTCTCTGTAGGGTTGCACAGCTTATTTTTTTACCGGGGAAGTTTAAAATGAAAAGAATTGGTTTGTTGTTGGCAATGCTTGTTTGTTTCTCGAGCATGTTATTGGCTGATACTTCATGTAAAAAGTTTGATGATGTGGGCGGAAGTTCCACAATGCCATATAATTTTCGCAGTATTGATAATAAGCTTTTTGCTGGCGGTTTTTTGTTTAACCCAGTATCAAAGGGTAACTCAAAAGAAAAGGTTAAAGAATATTTATTGTTGTTGAAGTCAATGGGAGCAAAAAACATTATTTTGTTACATGTTCCTTTGAAATCGGATCGTTTCACCCAGACTCTTGAAAAACTTTGTGATGAAACCGGTCTTTCACTTATTAAAAGAAGAATGAATGCTCTTCAGGTGCCAACTGAGGAGCAAACAAAAGAATTGCTTCAAGCTATTGATGAAGGCTCATATGTTCATTGCATGTGGGGATGTGATAGAACAGGGGCAGTTATTGCAAAATACCTAAGGCTAAAGCACGGCTTCAGCGGTAAAAAAGCCTGGGAAGCTATCATAAAAAATGGTTCTCATGCAGGCAAAATTGGCGGATTTAAGGTTAAGCCCTCAAATAGAAATCTACTTTTGTATTTTTGGCCAGAAGTAGAGAGAGAAGCTCCTGAAGTCTTTGATTTTTACCGATAAAAATCTCATAAACTTACCGTTTAAAACCAGGCTGATAAAAAAAATATTAGCCTGGTTTTTCTTCAGTTGTATCTTCTGGTGTCTCTTCTGATTGCCCCTCTGGAGCGGAAGTCTCAATCGGAGTCTCAACCGAAGGAGCATCCTCTGCAGTCGGCGAGGCTTCAGGGGCTGGAGCTTTAGCAGACGTATCTTCTGAAGTAGCATCAGCTGTTTCAGCGTTTGCAGTTTCCTGGGCACTTTCACCTTCTGAAGGTTGTGAAGTCTCAGGCTTAGCTGTTCCTTTTTTTCTGTTTAACTTATTCAGCAATGGCTTAAGCTTTTGTTTAAGATCCCAGATTTTTCCTTTAAAACCTTCGGGCCTTACTTCATTTTCAATTTCAACTGTTGCAGAAGGAATTGCTTCACCTGAGCTTTCACCCTCTTCCAGGCCTTCAGCTGCAATCTTTGCTTCTTTTTTCTTTTTGATTATTGTTGAAACTCCACCAATAGTTCCAGCAACTAAAACTAATAAAATGAGCCACATGCTTTTTAGTTTCATCATCCAATACAATTTGGATGCTCCTGGTGGAGGATTCTTATTTGCCAAAGCCAGGTTGAGATGTTTTTCAGCCTTTTTCAAATTTGGTCGCTTTGCGTTAACATAATACAGTGCTAATGCGTAGTTGCCCCATGGGTCTTTCTGGTTTTTTCTTAGTAAGGTGTCTCCGTTTCTTTTTATTGTGGAGTAGTTTATTTTTGTTCCATTTAGCTGGGCTTCTATCAAATATACGCAGCCTTCGGGGGTTTTTGCTGCTTCCCTGTTCTTTTTGAAGAGGGCATCTATCTCTTTCCATTTTTCTTTTTTCTTAAGTTTTAATGCTTGAGCAAAGATAGAATCGAAAGAGTTTTTATCATTTTCTTCTTCATCTTCGTTGTCTGAAATATTTTTATCTGTTGGATTTTCCTCTTCATCAAGAGCTTTCTTTTCCCACTCATTGGCAACATCAAGGGTGAAACTCGACACAAAAGTAACTCGTTCTTGAACATAATCTTTTAAATTATCGTAGTTATAATATTTAGAAAGAACTTCAATTGCATCACCTAATTCAGATGATTTTTGTAACTGTTTCATTCTGGAAGCCATCTTAGCGGCTTCTTCGTCATCCTGAACCTTCATTTTTTTAGGGATTGGTTTTCTGGAAAGGTGCTCCACAACTTTTTCAATTGTTTGCAGCGAATTTAAAACTGGTATTTGTTTTTTTATTTTTTTTAAATCTGGTAAAGGTTCTTTGCGAGGTGGGATGGGAATGGGGGAAACTTTTGGTTTTGAAATCTCATGAGATTGATCCCTTTCCGGGATAACAAAGCCTGGATTTACCTTATATTTGACTGATGGGGATGGAAGCTGTTTTAACAGTTCTTCAGGACTAACCGCTCCCAATAATGAAATGCTTATTGAGAGAAGCGGTAATATTGTTAAAAAAAGCTTTTGTAAGAATTTAGTCACGTTTTGCTGAAAATTTGTCCCTTGATTCAACTGCTAACTTATCGCATCTTTCATTTTCAGGATGCCCTGAATGGCCTTTTATCCAATTCCAGGAAAGATCATGGGTGGTAGAAAGTTTGACCAGTTTTTCCCAAAGATCTTTGTTTTTTACAGGCTTTTTTGCTGCGGTTTTCCAGCCATTTTTTTGCCAATTTTCCAACCAGCCTTTTGTAAAGGCATCAGATATATATTTGCTGTCAGTAAAAACTTCTACTACGCATGGCTCTTTTAGTGAGTCTAGTCCTTCTATTACAGCCATTAACTCCATGCGATTATTGGTCGTTTCTGCAGCTCCTCCAGATAGTTCCTTTTCTTTGGAATTAAATCGCAAGATAGAGCCCCATCCGCCAGGGCCTGGGTTGCCACTGCATGCACCATCAGTATAAAGTTCTACTTTTTTGTTTTTTTCAGCTTTTTTTGATTCCATGAATAACCTCTGGTAGGAGAATTTCGAATTTTGTTCCTTTGTTTTGCTCACTTGAAACATCTATTGTTCCACCAAGCTCTGTTACAAGTTTCTTAACAATACTTAGCCCTAAGCCAGTTCCGCCATATTTTCTTTTGTTGCCATGGCTAACCTGGAAAAATGGGCTAAATATCTTATCAACATCTTCCTGTGCAATTCCTATCCCCGTATCTGTGACGCTATAATAAAGATCCTTATCCCGAATTTCTAAGTTAAAAAAAACTTTTCCCTCTTTACAAAATTTAAAGGCATTAACGACCAGATTAATAATGGTTTGTTGTAATGCGAATTTGTCTGTTTCCAAAACTACTTTGCCTTCAGGAAAAGAAATTTCCAATTGGGTTCTGGCTGAAGCCAGTTGAAAGTTGATTACTGAACGCACATTTTCTATAACTTCGGTTAAATCAAAAACTTCTTTTTGATATGTGAATTTGCCGGCTTCAAGCTGTGAAAAGCGTAAGATTGAATCAATAAGACTTTGAAGGTGGTTTGAGCTATTATAGATTCTTTCGCCCAGTAACCTTACAGGCTGGGCCAAATTTTTTCCTATTGGACCAGATTCATTCATTATCAATCTACCATAGCCCTTAATGGCTGTTAGAGGAGTTTTTAACTCGTGACTCATCATGGCTAGAAATTGTGATTTTGTTTTATTTGCTTCTTCTGCTTTATTCTTAGCTTCAATTAAAGCCAACTCTGTGGCTTTTCGTCTATTTACTTCACTTTCTAATTGCTGAATTACCATTTCTTTGGCTTTGCTTTCTGCCTTGGCAACTATTACTTGTTCGTGGTTCTTTTCAATGGTCTCCTGCATTTTTTTGTAAACGTCCATACCCTTGGATGGGCCAAAAAGCTCAACCAAGAGCACGTAAGGCGGGAGAGGTGTGCTTTTTAATGAGTAAATTGAATTAATGGTGAGTTCAATTCTTCTAATACCTAAAGATGTTGTGATATAGCTTAGGGCAATTATCAGGTGGACTGGACTTGAAGGAATTTCAGATGGTTTAAATTTGGGAAAAAGACCCGCATAAATCGCGCACCCAATACTCATTAAGACCAACCCAAAACTTAAAATTTGAGCTGGCTGCATTAGCTTCCCTTTGGCATTTTTCCAAAGATGAATAGCCATTGATGCCATGTAACCCAAGCTTAAAGCATAAATCATTCCAAAAATAAATTCTTTTTTGTTAGAAATCAGGTTAACCCTATCTATTAGTCCATGATTCATTAAAAAAGGAAGAGAGACATAAAAGCCTGAAATTATAAGAGAATATATTATTGGCTGATTATTGAACTCCACCTTACATAACTTGCTTAAAGTATTTAATGATGGAAAAACTAGAATAATGGCAATTAAAAAGAAAATATTATTAAAGGCGATTTCCTTAAAATCCGCAAAATTAGTGAGCCAGAAAATGTAATCGAGAAAATTTCCGATTGCTGCACTGGCGGTTCCAATAGTTAAGAGCAAAATAACACTGTGTGAATCACTTTTAGTTGGAGTTCTAAGAAGTGCTTTAATACATATTATGGCTGAGATTATATTTATTGATACAAAGATGGCATACATTAATTTTGCATGAATTATCGATCTTGCCGGGATGCCAAAATAATTGCAGAAAAAATACCCAGCCAGCATTGCCAGCATTGAAATCCACATTATTAGAAGCTCTGGTTTTGAGAAACGCTCTGTTAATATCTTTTGCTGGTTAAATTCTTCTAGAGCTTCAGATTCAGAATTGGAAAGAGAAGCATTGTGCTTTTCCAGTTCTGCCACTGAATATATGTTTATTTTTTCCATTACTCGCTTGACCAGACTTCATTTAAAAAACCGCTCGCGGAATTTTCTCCGCCAGCAATGAACATTCTACCATTAACTGAGGCAGATTGGGAAAAACCTCTTTTAGAAAAATGTACTCCGGTAGCGGGTTCATTTTCTAATACTTTAATAAAGTTAAATCCATCTGAAGTTGTCCAAATATCGTTGAAGAAAGTAATTGAGCTTCCTGAAAACTTATCTGCTCCGCCTATAAGCCAATATCTATTCTTAAAAAAAACTGTTGCTGCAGAGCATCTTGGAGCAAAAGGACCATTAATGTTTTCAAGTAACCATAAATTTCCATTTGAGCTGGACCAGATGTCGTTCAATGGCCCCAAAACCCCGTTTTGATTTTTCCCATATCCTCCCCAAAGCCACATTTTTCCATTTATTACACCGCAGCTTGCTCTGATTCTTGGAAAAAAGCTGACAATCTGGGAGCCTTCTGTCCATGATGAGCCATCAGAAGTCTTCCAGCTATCGTCCAGATAGACTGGGTTTTCATTTGCATCAATTGTTACTCCGCCCAGTATCCAAATTTGATTATTAAACACACAAACAGAATGGAAAGCTCTTTTAAAGAAAGGCCCGGCGGCTACAACTTTCGTCCAGTTCCTGCCGTCCACACTATTCCAGACGTCATCGTAATAAGCTATTCCCGATTCTGTCTCTGAATAACCACCAATTAACCAGATCTTACCGTTAAAGACAACACAAGAATGCCCGGCACGAGGTTCAAACTGACTTGCCAGTGGTGTAGACGTTGAAGCGAGTTCTCTAGTCCAGCTTACCCCATCGGACGAGCGCCAAACGTCATTTAGAAATTCCCCGTCGTTTCCTCCGATGCACCAGAGATAATTATTAAACTCAATGACGGAGTGGTCTCTCCTTGAGGAAAAATGGGTTTCAACGTAAGCTTGTGCCACATCCTGACGCCAGACTTCGCCTTCTCTGCCAATTGTTGAGAAAGACCAGGAATAAGGGGAAAGTATAAAGTTGTTAGAGCTATCCTTCGCACTGGAATCAATGTTTAATTGATATGAGGTAGAAAATGCCAGTGGTGAAGAAGGTGTGAAAATCATTTTATTGCCATCCCAGGCAAATGTTCCTGGAATATCTGTTCCGCCTTGCTTCATTGTAAAGGCATTCTGGCAAGAAGTTTGATCCATTGTCTTAGAAAAAACAGTAACAATAGTAGTTTGGGTAGACACATTTGTTGCTGCATCTAGCGGCTGTAATTGAGAAAGTAATACTTCCGGTCTACTAACCGTTTTAAACGGGAGTAAAAAATCCTGCTCAAGTGTAAGGTTTGATGTGTCCTTGGCTGAAGATGAAATTTTCAATAGATAAGAAAGATTATGAGCAAGGTTTTGTGAAAAAGCGATGTTAACGCCTCTGGAATCAGGTGTCCAGGTAAATGTAGGTGTTCCTGAAGCAGATGGTGAAATACTAAAAGCGCTTTCAACCGTTGATTTGGCCATCTCACGATCAAAAGCAAAGTTGAATGTCTGGTTGACTGGAACATCAATACTTCCTGCGTCGGGGGTGGTAGAAGAAATCGATGGGCCCGGAATCACCTCAGTCGTAAACTTAAAGTTTAGAGGCATTCCCAGAGGTTTATTGAACTGGTCCAAAGTAGTTGAAGCAATATAAATTTGATAATTCTGATTCCCGGCAAGGTTGCCACCAGGAGAAAGAGTTGCTCGCGTATTGGTTGAATCCCAGGCTATATTGACTCCGCCCGTTGGTGAGGGGACAAAAATTGGATTAAAGGTAGAAGTTTTAACTGAATTAGAAAAGAATAAACTGAACTGGGTATTTACTGGGATATTTGTTGAGCCGCTCGCAGGCGTTATGTTATTGAAGACAAAAGCAGGGCTTTTAACCGTAGAAAAATTAACTGAGCTGGTTTGCCCCGTAACATTCCCATTCAAATCTTCCCCAGAGTTGTCAATGATTATTGTGTAACTTGCATCTGGTGAAAAGGAGGGGTTACCGCGGCAAGATAATGAATTTCCAGACCATGAAAAAGAGCAGGTTTCGGGGGTAAAACCATTTAAAAGCTCCACCGCCTGTTGGGTTTTTATCTGATTCATTGGTTTATTAAAGTTTATCAGGATTGAACTGTCTGTGGCTATATTTGACGCATTATTGGAAACTGAAAATGATTCAACCTTTGGTTTCGCCTCAGTTTTGAATTGCATTACAAAGCTTTTCTGCATTTGCTGATTTTGGAAATCCAACGCTGCCGTTGCAATGCTGGCTGTATACAGAGTCGAAAAATCAAAAATACCTGGAATAGAAATCGTTGCGATCTTATTATCTGGGGCCCATGAAAAATTTGCTGTCCCGGGGTTCGGAGAGAAACTAAAGTTTTGAGCCGCGCTAACGGTATTCATGGCTTTGTTAAAATTGATTGTTAACACTGAGTTAACCGGAACATTAATAGTGCCAGAGGCTGGGGTAACAGAAAGGGCAATGGCTCCAATAATTTCTTCGGCAACAAAGGTGAAACTTGTAGAACCTTCAATCAAGCTCCCTGAAAGGCTTGTTGAACTTGTTGAAATAGCGACCTGGTATGTGGCTTTGCTAACAAAGCTTTGTGAGGGTGAAATTGTTAGAGTTTTAAAATCCGAACTCCAATTTTTGGAGAAACCACTTACTAACGATGGGGTAAAAATTACTTCAACCGAACTCGAATTCATTGGAGTGTCAAATTCGACGATAACATCTGCATTATAAGCAACGTTTTGCTGGAGGTTTGCTGGTGAGGTTGTCTTAACTCTGGGTCTTACATCTGAAATTACATTGAATTTGAAAGTAAAATCAGAAGCCAGAGTTAGATTATTTAAAGATTTTGCTGAAGATGCGATCTTTATAACTATTTCACTCCCCTGTGGAAGACTGGAGGAGGGGGTGAATACCAATTCAGTATTGCTGTTCCATGAGAATGCCCCAGAAATCGCTTGAGTAGAGCTACTTATTGAAAAGCTGCTTTCAACTGAAGCTTTGTCCATTTCCATGGAAAAATTTATTGTAACTGTTGAATTTGAAGCAATATCTCCCGCAAGGTTTGTTGGAACTGTGCTGCTTATTACTGGCTTTGCTATGGTTTTAAAATCGATTGAATAGCTTTTTATCAAATTTATGTTTGAAGCGTTCATTGCGCTTGAAGCAACAGTAAGTTGGTAGTTCGTGTTGTAAGAAAATGTTGAGCCATAATTCAATGTTAGAGTTTTATTATCTGACGACCAGGAAAACGATGGCGAAGATCCTGGAGACGGTTGAAGCGAAATGGCTGCTTTGGTAGAACTGTTATTCATTGATTGGTCGAAAGTTAAAATCAGACTCGTGGCAGGATTAAAAGAAACATCTCCGTGTGCTGGATTTGTGGAAGTTAATCTGGGACCAGTTGAGGTCAGAGTTGAAAAAGAAAAGCCACTTGAAGAGACAAGATTGTTACCATAAACATCCGTAGTTGAAGAATTCAAAGCTATATTATAGGTCGTCGAGTTTGCATAACCATTAAAATATTCTCTGGTAAGGGTTTTAAGATCAGAACTCCAGATATCTGAAAAAATTCCAGAAATAGCAGGAGAAATGGATAAACTAAATGTCGAAGTTGCCACCGGGTTGTTGAATTTAATAATCAGTTTTTCTGTTAGGCTTACGTTGGCACTATTTGATGCCGGACTATATTCTGTTGCTATAAAAGCGGGCGAGTTTTCTGTTTTAAAAGTTCTCGTAAAGGCACTCTGAATTTGAAATCCTTCAGAGCTTTTTGCATTTGATGAAATTCTAATGAGGTAATCCTTGTTATAAGACAAGCCTGCTGAAGGCGTTACATAAAGCGTGTCACCAATCCATTGAAATTGCACGGAGACTGAATTCCCCTGGTTGTCTGTCAGGGAAAATGCTGATTGGACAGAAACTTTATTCATCTGGGTATTAAATGGAATTTTTAAAACAGTATTCGTAGCAATATTTGATTTGTTTTCACCAGGCAGGACATCGCTGGACAAAACCTTTGGTGAATCGAGGGTTCTAAAATTTAAAACAAAAGGATTTGATAATGGAAGACCATCTATGGAAGCAGCTTTGGTTGCAACTTGGATAGAATAGTCCGTTTCAAAAGACAGGTTTGCTGGAAACCGAATTTCCAATTCTGCGCTTTGGGTGTTCCAAAAGTATGTCGGTGAATCTGCCATTGCTGGTATAACAGTAACAGCAGATTCAGTTACACTTTGATTCATTGGAAGAGTAAAGCTTAAAAATACATTGGTAGAAATTGATGCTATGCGAAAATTATCGGGTGGAGAAGAGTTTAAAATCGCAGGTAATGAGATGCTATTAATTGAATAAGAGAAGCTAAATGATTTTGTAGTGCTATTTCCAGAAATATCTTCTAAGCCAGAACTCATTAAAAGCATGATAGTTGTTGATGCCGGCCACCTTGTTTTTGGCAGAATTGATACGGATTCATAATTGTCAGCCCATTGCAAATCAAACAATACTGAACCTGGGCTTGTTACTACAGCAAAAGTTGGAGACGCAACTTTTTCACTGAATGTTAACTGTATTGGGCTATTAGCAAACAATATTGAGCCGGAAGCTGGTGAGATCTGAGTAATTGATGGCGCTATCGAATCTCCAGTAGTAAAACTAAACTCAATATCCTGAGTTACCGGGTTTCCAGCAATGTCTTTCAGGCTGGTGTTAAGGGTTATACTGTATTTAGTATTATCCAGGAGTCCAGTTTGATATGTGACCTGAACCCTTTTCCCATCCGGAGTCCAGATGAATGAAGGTGTGCTCGATGGGGTAGGATAGATTTGTAAAGCACTCTCAAATGAGCTTTTTGATACTTCTTCTGTGAAGGTTAAAACAATAGAAGTATTTCTGGAAACATTTGAAGCATTCGATTTAGGCTCTGAATCAAAAAGAGCAGGGGGAGAAGTGTCGTTGATTTTAAATTTGCTGAAATAATCTTGAACCAACCTTAAACCATTGGTTAGATCTGTAGCTTTTGATGCAAGGTTCCATGAATACTCCTTCCCGCTAATCCAATTACCAGAAGAAGGATAAATTTGAAGGGTTTTATTATCTGCTGTCCAGCTGAAGTTCAAAGGAATAGTTGGTGAAATACTGAAATTAGATTCAACAGTATTGGTTGCCATCGCAACGGAAAAATTAAAAATCAGTTTTGAATCTGAAGATATCGCAACCTGTGAATCTAATGGAGTATAGCTTAGAGATGGACTAAGAATGTTTGAAAAATGAAGATTAAAGTAATAGGTTTTTGATAATGGTTTACCTGAAACATCAGTAGCCGAATTGCTTACCTCAAAAGTTAAGGTTTTATCAACAGGCCAACTTGTAGTGGGTTTGATACTGTATGCAAAATTGCCACTGATTGGAGAAATGGTTATTCCATCTGAAAAATCCAGAACTTTTATACTTTTTTCTACCGTTCTGGGATTCATATCTTCGCTGAAAACAATTTGTATCTCTGAATTATTGGATAAATTAGCGCTGCCTGAAGCGGGAGAAATTTTAGAAATTGTCGGGGCAGTAAAATCTCCGGTGGAAAAATAGCTAAACCGACTTCTGCCTAAAAACTGATCATTTTCATCTTTTGCCAATTCAGAAAAGTCAACAATAAACGAAGTATTGTCAGGGAGCCCTTGTGCGAATAATATGCTGAGTTCTTTTTTGTCTGAACTTAGGGACATGGTTGGCGTTAATTGTAAGTCTGGCTGTATTGAGAATGACTTTGAAAGTTTCTCAATGCTCACTGGGCTTGAAAATGAGAATTTCAACTCATTTAAACTACTGGTTAAAAAGGTTTCTCCTTTTTCAGGTTGAGTCTGTATAAAGCTCGCTCCAAGCAGGTTTGAAGAGTTAATTTCAAAGAAATGGTCAGATGCTAATGGGTTTCCAGATTGGTCAGCGCAACTTTTTTGAATCTTTAAGTAGTTAAGGCCAGTATTCCATCCATTTATTGGAATTGCTGACAAAATTCTTGAGTCTGGGCTCCATAGAAACTCAAAACCGCCAGTGGCGGAAGTCCAATCGAATGACTTTTCAACAGATTCTCTATCCATGCTTTCTGAAAAATGAATTCTAAGCTCTGAATTTTTAGAAATCTGTTGTAGCTTGTTATTCGGATAGGAAAAGGTTATTTCAGGAGCAGTTAAATCTGAATCTGCGGAAGTTCTAAAACTGAAACTAAAATCCTTCTGCATTTCGTAACCAGCATAGCTTTTAAGGTTGGTTGTAATCGTTATGTCATAAGGAGTATCCAATTTTAATGGTTGCTGCGGGAACAGTTGCACTAAACTTGATGAAAGCCATGCTGGGTCTTTAAAAAGGAGAGTAGGGGATGCGATTAGTGATCTTTTAAAAGATTCCTGATCGATCCTGGTGTTGAAATATAGTTTTAAGTCTGTTGCAATTGAAACATCTGAAGCGTTATTTGAAGGATAGGTTCTGTTAATTGCAGGTATCAGGCTACTTGCCTGCGAGTTAGAAGATGCATAAATTGGAACTTCTGTTTCGTAAACCTTCCCATTTGGATCGGTCAGGTGGGCGCGCAGTATGAAAGACGAGGGGAGCTGAGCTAGAGCCAACCCCTTTGAAACAATTAAAAAGCTCGCTGTTGCATGATTTGCCACCTGTTTAATGGCAACAGCACTGTTATTGATCAAATCAAGTTGAGGATAAACAAAGGCTGAAGTTTTTAATTCTATTGAGTAAGAAGCGTTTTCAGGGTTTCTTGCAACAAGGGTCGTTGAATCTGGAATTAGTAAATCTGCAGTAAATTTATAGGAACCAAGAGATAGTGTATAAGTTGCTGACGTTGAAAATCCAACTTCCACAAGTATGTTTTCTTCAAAGAACCCAGAACTTGAAGCGATAAGAATTGAAGGTGAAGAAATTACTTCAGGAGCCCTGTTGGGCGCGCCTGGCAAAATTGTTTTTCTTTCAAAAACCAACCAATCTGAAAAATGGCCAATTGAAGCACTAATTTCGGTCTTGTTTAATGAGATTTCTGGACTAATAAAACTCCAGGAGTTTTGCTCAGTTTTGCATGCAAGAAAGACATTTTCGTTTGAAAACAGAATGCCTGAAGATGCAATTGGAATGGTTATTTTGGCCGGGCGCGTAAATTTGGGAGAAATTGAACCGGTTCGAAAACTAAAAATTTCTGATAATTGCAAATTGCTTTCATAACCAGGGATCTGTAAGAAATTTTGTGGGTATTTTTTTATCTGCAGTGAAACATCATCTGAATTTGCGTTAACAGGGATCTCAAGCCTGAATCCATTGTTTGCAAAATTCAATGCCTTATTTGCAGAAATGGTTTGATCAAAAAGAACAATCCCGGGATCGCTGCTACTTGACTTATCATTACTATATTTCCAAAAATCAGAGAAAATATTGCATCCAGTAGAGGCTATTATGATTATCAAAAGAAAAGTTATAAGAACCAGTCTATTTTGTTTCAAGGTGTGCCGCCTTCTAAACTCTCTGTGTACAGGTTAAGCATAGAATATTGAAATAAAGATGTAAAGCAGACAAAGTAATGCTGATTCACATGAAACCGCAATCTCAGTTAATAAAACTACTTGCCTGTTTGTTCTTTATGCTCAGCTAAATGGTCCATACAAAAGGCTTTTCCATTTTTTCCACATTGATTGCAGGTACAATATCTAAATTGAAGGTCTGGATCAGTTAGTTCTGTTCTTTGACATACAGAGCAAGTGTTCTTTGCCTTGGTTTCTGGAGTAAAAGCGCCAGCATAAATCTTTTGTCTGGATTTTTGCCGATAATTTCTTTTTATCAGATTCAAGGCGTCCTTAGCAAAAAAGAGAAGATAATTTCCTACTGAAAGCGCAATGGCAATTTTGTAATACACAGGATAAACAGCAAAGCTATAGAAGAGCCATAATCCTGAAAGGCCTGCTAAGTATTTCATTTTTACAGGCAAAATGAAATAAATGAGGATTTCATAATCTGGGAACAGGGTTGCAAAACCCAAAAATAGAGTTAAATAAAGATAGTAGCTTCCCAGTTGAACTCCGGGAACAAAAAAAGCCATGAGAATATTGGCTATTGCCCCGCAAAAATAGTAAGCATTTAGCTTAAAAGTTCCCCATTCTGCTTCTAGGCCATCTGCACACATTACTAATATAGATAGTTCAAAAATCAGAAAAAGAAAGTTGCTGCTTTGAGGTATCAGCAAGAAGGTAAAAAGTCGCCAAATTTCGCCTTTCATAATCATTTCTGAGTCAAGAAGGAGCTTGTAATAGGGGAGCTTCCCGGATTGATTCAATATGTAAATGGTTAACATAAATAGCGAAACATATCTTATAAGGCCTTCTATGGCATAGTTGCCAAACCTTTTTTCAAGTTTGTCGAGAAAACTCATTGCTGTTACTTCTCTCCTGGTTTGAGGATTTCTTCCCCTTGAGCCATCACAATGCCACTAGGCGTGACTCGGTAGGGAACTAGTTTTACTTTTACTGTTTCTCCACTTAATAAACTTTGAGGCAGATCATTTTCGAATTGTACCATAACTTTTCTGCCCTCAAAGCTTAACATTAGCTCTTTTGCATTTTTAATCTGAGAAACTTTAGCTGAAACAATGCAAAGCTTATTCATTCTAAAGCTCTCAGGAATTTTGCTGCGACTAAAGCTTTTTCTTTCTCTTTCTCTATCTGTGGTGACGCGATTATTCTTTAATTTTGAATAATCAGTTCCCGGGTTAATCAGAAACATCACTGGAAGGGATGCTAAAACCACAATAGTTACTGCTCCCGAAATAATCATTGTCCAGTTTCTTTCAGCTTTTTCCGGTTCTGCGGTTTTAACTTGATCAACTTTATAAGATGGCTTCCAATCTTTGCCCGTTTTGTTGGCAATTTTTCTTACATTGCTTACCGAGTAGGGCTTGGAGCTATCCTGTGTCTCTGCTGAATCTGTTGTTTCATCTTTCAGCCCAAGTTCTGATACAAGGTCAAACATTTCATTTCTACCTTGCGAAATTACCATCGCAACCGCAGGATTAGAAGTTCTTGTTATATTGTCCAGGCCTCTTAAAACAGCTCTTGCTGGGTTGCAGATCAAAAGATTTACAATTTGCTTGGCAATAACCGGATGGTCTTCATTGTCCAGCTGATCCATTAAATTTTTCATTACCTTTTCAAAAGGACATAGACCCATACAGCTAACTGCAATTGATCTGGTAGAATGGTCGCTTGATTTAAGCATGTTGCTTAATTTTTCCAGAGCTTGTTTTTCATCATGTTTTAGCGCAAAGCGTATCACTCTAACTCTAAGTTTGCTTTCGTCAACCATAAAAAGAGGCTCTATTTGTGTTTTAAGGTATATTGGATCAATGCGCTCAAGAATTTGAAAAGAAACAATTTTCAGCTTGAGGTTGTCCGAAGCAAGGTTAACTTTTGCCAGCTGTTTCAGGTTGTTGTCAGGATGCAGACGAGCTAGAGCCTGCAACGCTTCGGCTCTAATTAAAGGTTTATCTGAGTTCGTCTGTTCGATTATCCAGGCTTTATTGGTTTTAAAGGTTTCAATTTCTATTGATTTTAACTTTCCAATAATTTCTTTTTCGGAAATTTGATTTTCCGTTTCTTGGGCGGAGGTTTGATTAACAGCTTTTTGACCGCTGGAAAGTATTTTTGGCTCTGCTTGAGTTTGGTAGAAGTTAAGCTCCGCTGCAATTGTTTCAAACTGAGGGTTATCAACTAGTTTTTTTACCAGCTGTTTAACTTTGGGGTGGGCTTTATTTTTTTCAAGCCAGCTGATTATAGATTTCTTCTTATCTTCAGAGACAAATGCTAACTGAATTTCTATGTCTTGTAAAAAACGGTCAAGTCGTTGATTTTTCCATACTTTAATTATTGCCTGTGGATCAGCTTCTTCTTCTGAGAGGAGTTTTGCTGTAGAAAGGGCCTTGCAAATGGTTTTATAAATTACTGAAAGCTTCTTTTTTTGCTCCGGACTCACCACCTCAAGATTGTCAAGAATCTGAAGAGCTGTGTCTATTTCGGGGTTAGACGCAAGAATTGTCTGGCAAGCAACTAAGACTTCACGGTCATTTTCTTCAGGGAGCATCGCTAATATATATTCCCTTACCCTATTAAAAGGAAATTGAAATGCGATACTTATTCCTGCGAGCCTATCTTCGGGGTTTTTGGAAGCTAAAAAATCTGAAAAATGTCGCTCCGCCTCTTCAGGGTCTATTCGCCGTAATGCGTCAATTGCGCGGCTTCTAACTAGTGGCTGTTTGCTTGCAAGTATTTTTGGAAGACATCGTGCAAGGACTGCGGGAACTATTTTTTCTGCTGCGTTTATGAATGGCAGAATGAGCGAGGAGGATTCATTTAATAATTGATGTTCAATAAATTCAGAATCGCTTAAATCACCATTTTTTGTAAGAAATACTCCCACTGCTGGCAACATTTCGGAGGGTATTTCCGAATAATTTGATCTAACCCAATTTAAAAGTTCTTCTATTTTTTCTTTTGGAGGATTTAAAAACGTTTTTCTGTCATAAACATTGTTTTGATCAGAGATTTCGTCTGTTTGTTTTTGTTTTTCTTCTTGCTGGATCTCTTCTGGAAGATTGCCAATTTTTTTGGAGATTCTTGCTATTGCCTGTGCAGAAAAAAAGGAAATTTCGCGATCATCTGAATTAACAAGTTTTTGAAGCGCCTTAATTGAGTCAACAGAGCATCCGGCGCGGGCTAGTTTAACAATTACCTGGATCCGGACACTTCTTTTTTCGGAGTTTAGCTGCTGAAGCAGTTCTTTTTCTTGTTGTAGTTTACTCACTGTAGCCTGTATTTCTTTCTTGGATCATTTTAACTTTCAAGTCAGGCTGCTGCAAGAAGTTTGATTAATGAAGGCGATTATTATTTCGAATAGCCAGATCAGGGAAAATTGCTGACTTGCCTGGGCGCTTTAATTATGGTTGAAGCGTAAGCCTTGGCTGGACATATTCCCCGGCCTGATTAACTTCTCTTGATACGTTGGCTTCTCGGCGAACAATGTGCGGGGTTATGAAAATAATTAACTCGGTGCGCACTTCTCTAGCTGTTTTCTTCTGAAAGAGTTTCCCAATTCCTGGAAGATTGCCAAAAAACGGAACTTTACTAATTGATTCACTTTTATCGGTTTTTATCATACCACCAATAACGATTGTGTGATTGTTTTTGCAGATAACCTGTGTTTGAGCTGTTCTGTTACTGAGGTTTGGAGTAGAGTTTCCACCAAGTTCTGTGAAACCCAATACTGAACTGATTGTTGGGTTTATATCAAGAAAAACTTCGTCATTTCCTGTCACAGAAGGCGTAACCACAAGAGAAATGTCTGCATTTACCTGGGCAATAGTGTTTGAAACCTGTCCAGTTTGTGCGTTTACCTGTGAGGCTGAAACATATGGAATGGCCTGACCAACGGTAATGTTAGCCTGTCTATTGTTTAGTGTTGTAATAACTGGATTACTTAACACTTTGGCAAAGCTGTGGGTTTTAAGCATAGCAAGAAGTGCCTGAAATTGGTTTATATCAAGGCTGCCAAAGCGGAAAACACCTGTTCCCCCCGCTGAAGCGTCTTCAGGGGCTACGGTCATCTGAAAGAGGTTGTCGGTTGTTCCAGGTATTGGAATTTGCTTTTGCCAGTTAACTCCCATTCTTTCTTCTTCGTTTAAATCAATTTCATAAATATGGGCATCAATAGTTACCTGAACTGGAGGCACGTCAAGTTTTGAAACAAGCTCTCTAATTCTGGAAATGTTATTCTGGGTATCAGTAATAATCATCATATCCATGCGGCTGGTTCCTGCGGTTCCGCCAGCTGCACCAGCTTGTGATGCCTGACTTGATGAAAACTCCTGAATCTGAACCCCAGGAGAAAGCATTTGAATTGGAGCAGTTAGGTTTCCAGCATCCGCATAGTCCAGATAAAAAACTTCAGTCAGAGGTCTGGAGCTAATATCTACAGTTGTCTGTTCAACATCAATCTGAGGCAGAAGGGTTTTTACTTCTGCTAGTTTTGCAGCTGTATCGGTAACCATAAGTGAATTTGATCTGGCATCAACTTCGCAACTCCCTCTTTGAGGAGTAAGGATTCGATCTACCATTGGTTTTATTGTAGTGGCATTAGTATGTCTTACTTGAAACACTTGATTGTCAAGCGGGGCATTGCTGGCTGGGAATATTCGTAAAATACTTCCTTCCCAGGAAAATGTCAGGTCATAACTAACCAATAGTGTGTTAAAAGCTTCTTCCATTGTAACATCGCTGAAAAGAATGGAAACATTTCCTGTTATTCCAGGAGCAAGCATAAGATTAATTCTCATTACTTTTGCTAATGAAGATAAAGCGTCTGAGATAGGGGTGTTTCTAAACTCAAGGTTTCTAATTTTTGGGTTCTGTTCTGGACTGAGCTTAAGTTTATTTCGATAGGGACCTTTTTGTTCTTCTTCAGCTTGGGGCCTTTCAGGATTACTTGGAACGGGTGGCTGAAGCCCTTGTGAAGTTGCGCCGGTTATTGGTGCTTTTAACTGATATAATGGCTGCTGTACTGGAGGCAGGGTTGCCTTTAGCTCTTGAAGTGTTTCAAGAACATCTGGAGATAGCTGATTCTTTGGTGTGTCTGCCTTCCCTCCAACTTTCATTCTGGCACCATTGCCAAGATTCACCCAGTCAGATTTTGGGCTTTGGTTGCTGACCGGGGCAGAAGGTTTTCTGATGGTTGGATAAAAAGAATTCGCAGGTTCTGGTGATTGAGGAAAATTTATTGAACTTCGAACTGAAGCCGGAGTAATTCTTTGCCATTCAGAGTTTGGCATTTGACTAAAGGCAGAAGAGCTAAAGGCAAAAATACTTGCAGCAGTAATTGTTGCAGCAAGTTTTCTTTTTAAATTCAGTTGCCTCTTTGGATAGTTCAATTTTTCTCCTGATTTTTCTTTTACTATCGGCTTAATTAGAGAATTAAGTTAATTTTATGGTGCATAAAGTAGGCAATGGGCTTCACGACTGATCCAGTTCCCGTTGTAGTCTTCAACCGAGATAGTTATTTTAGCAGTGATAGGCGAAATGTCGGAGCTGGAAAGCTCGTATAGGTTGACAACTCTTGATGTATAGGGTTTTACGGCTACATCTAAAGAACCTTCTGCATCAATTTTTCCTTCTACTGGAATTGGAGAAACTTCAAGCTGTGGAATTGCCTCACCGTAGGGGGTTAGGTAAGTAACTGATATGGTTCTAAGATTGCAAGGAACTTTGCTTAAGGAGGTTATGCTTACCGTAACTTCAGGTAAGCTTGCTGTGTCTGTAGCGGTTGGTTGAACAGAATAGGGCGCAACGCCTGTCACTTCAAGAACAACGGCAGGCTTTACTGTTTTATCAATGCAACCAGTGGTTAGGAAGACTGCAATTATAAAATATGCAAACAAGAAAACTTTTACTTTTTTTCCCATATAAAATGTATCGGGAGATTCAAGAGGAAACTGAAGCTAGTTTTTTACTGTATCTTCATAGGTATATGAGCCATCGGATGCAACTCTTACATCCACTCCAACCTTTGGAATTAAAAATAGGGCGGAAGGAGTTTCTATAAAAATCATTTTATCATTCAGGTCAGTTATTTTTTTGTCTTCGTAATCGTCGCCTTTTTTGTAAATATTGGCATCTATAACGGCATATAGTTCTGTGTCTGTTTTTATTATGGAGTTAAAGTTGGCTCTTAAGACCCTGGTTTCTTTTACAACATCTTCTTCTTCCGGAACTTCAGCTTGAGCTCTCAATTCTTCTATTAATTTAGCGTATGGAGACTCTTCGAATGGGTTTCGCTCCAGCTTTCTGAAGGCTATTATAATGGGGTCATTTAATTCTGGAGCCAATTCCTCGGAGCCAGAAGCGTTTGCTGTTCCTGAGGCTATTTCAGTTGTTTCAGTTGCGATTTCATTTTCACCAGAGGCTATTTGATCTTCGGGTTGATCTGTCTCTAGTTCGTCATCATTGTTTGTGTTTTCTTCTGAGTCGTTATTTTGCCCTGTTTCATCTGAGGAATCGTTAATCTGCATATCCTTATAGTTTAATGCTTCCATGGGTCTGGTTTTTTTCTTTATTTTTACTTTAGGTTTATTTTTGAACCAGTTAACTCCCATCGAGACAGATAGGATAATTAGACTTAAGCAGAAGATCTGTTTGCCGTTCATTCATCTTCCTCGTCATTTTCCTCGGGAGTTGCTTGCTGGGGATCAACAACCACAGCTGTTGGCTGTAGTTCAATTTCAAACAATCCACTGGCATTAGGGGTTAATGGCGGCAAGGTTAAGAAAGTTAGTTTTTCCTCTTTTTCTACTAACCTCAAGAATGACCCTAAGGTTACTAAATCTCCAGAAAAGGAAAAAGCGACAGGTAATTTCTCTGCGGAAAATTCTCCTATTTTTAGAGGTTCAGCAGGTTGCGGGTTTACTGAGCGAATTTTCAAGCCGATTTTATTTCCAAGTTCTTTTACTCGGCGTAAAAACTTGGTAATTTCTATTTTGTTATAGAACAGTTTTTGAGTTTTCTCCCACTTTGCCCTTTGTTCCTCAATTTCAAGCTTAATATCTTCAATGTTTTTGACAGCAGATTCTACTTTATTTATATCTTTTTCAATTCTGGCATTCTTTTTTAACTGTTTATCCAGAAGCACTTTTTGAGGAGAGTAAAAACCTTTAAAGGCAGCAAAAAATATGGCCAAAGCTATTACTACTGGTTGCCCAAATAGCTTTGGATCTTCTTTTGCTTTTGCAAGCCATTCAGTTATATTTATTTCTTGTGCCATATGTTTTTCCAGAAGAAAAAATTATTCTTCCTCTACAAAATCTTCCTCATTAGCAGAAACGTCTTTTCCTTCGTCTGGATTCAATTTTTCCAGATCTATTTTGCTGTTTAAAACAAATCGAATAAAGTATCTGGTATCGTCAATCGGGATTTCTTGCGTGTTTTCTAATGCAGGATTTTTAAATACTTTTGATGCGCCAAGTTTATTTAAATACTCAAAAACGCTATCAGAATTGTCTGCATGCCCAAGAATTTTTATTTTAGGAGGGTCTTCCTTATAAAGAATCTCAGTGCTGGTTAGAAAAATTTGATGGGGAGTGATGCTTGCTATTTCAAGAAGGAGCGCTGAATTATAGATTTGAAGCTTTTTTAATTCAGAATCAACATCGTTAAATTTGTTTAACTTTTCTTGTTCAGCAAGTAATTTGGTAACTTCTCCCTGAGAACTTTTAAGCTTTCCAAGCTTCTTTCCTAGTGTTTTATAATCAATTTTTGCCTGGCTAACCTTTTGTCGTATTAATACTACTGGAATTGCTGCAATTAAAAGGACAAGTAATCCAATTAGTCCTGCAATAATTTTTAATTTTTGTTCATCAAGCTGGAAGAAATTAGAGGAAAAATTCCCTCCAAATTTTGAACTAACCCCTGAAAGGTTCATTGTCTGCTGTTTTCTGTTGGGGAAAAGGATGTCTATGAAGTTTACAATCTCTGGTTCTCCCTGGTATAGCGAAACACCAAGACAAGGGCTCAGCGCAGGCGCATCAACAGATAATTGTTCTTGCTCATATTTGATTTCGCCTAGCGGAAGATTTTTAAATGGATCTCCGATTTCAGTCGGAACTTCAAGGCTTTCTTCGATGAATTCCTTAAAATTTTTCATTCCAGCTGATCCGCCGGTAAGTAGTATTTTATTTAATCCACTTTCACCAGATTGGGAAATATAAAAACTAATTGATAATTGTATATGTTGAAAAACTTTTTCAACTGATTCAAAAATCTTTGTTGCTGCGAATTTTTCAACGCCTTTGAGTTCTTGAATCTCGTCTGGTGGCATAACACCCAGTTTGTGTTTAAGCTCTATGGCTTCATTTATATTATTAAACTTTATTTCTTTTCCCTCAAATTCACCACCTGCATAAATGGCATCGGTGATTGTTTGTCCCGCCATGTTTATATCTCGGAAAAATTGAATTTTTCCGTTTTTATAAATCATGATAGAGGTGGTAGAATTTCCCGAGTGTATTAAAGCAACTTTTTTATCGTCTGTTGAATATGGCTCCATTTGAGCCTTTAGGGACATTTCAAGAGCTTGGGGCAGGGTAATAATTCCCTCATCTGTTAACCCGCCACCCTTAAAATTCAGATTGAAATATTCAATAATATCCTTCTGAAGAGCGGCCACCATTATTTGCGTTAATGCTTTTTCTTCTACAACGACATCGCCAAGCACGTGATAGCCCAAAACAGCATTACCCATTGAAAAGGGCATCTGCTTGTTAGCCTCAGCTGTTACGGCTTCTGTAAGCTTGTCTTTTTCGACAACGGGAGGGATCTCTATACATCTGATTGTAACCTCTCGATTTGATGCAAATGAGATAGCTCTTTTGGTCTGAATTTCATTGTCGTAAAGAAGTTCTGTTAAATGAGTGGTTAAAAATTGTCTAAGCTCTTTGAGACAATGTTGAGTAACATCGTCTTTTGCCATTGTTTCGAGTTGCTCTTCAGTTAGTTCGTCCTTGTAATCGGGAATCCTCATTTGGGAGAGGGTTGCCAAGGTTGGGTTTCCCTCTTCATCTCTTTTTATAAAGGCAAACTTAAGAGAGAAGGAACCTACATCGATAGAAACGAATGGTTGAAAGGCGTCTTTTGCAGTTTCACTCATATGCTAAATAGTAAAAAAACATGTTAGACATGAAGTCTAACATGTTTTTCTTTAAAAAATAAAAATTTACCAGGTTTTTTGTGTTTCGCCATCGGCAGAAGACGATTTGCTAGCAGAAAAAGCTCTTCTAACTCTTGCTACAGAAACAACGATATCATCTCCGCCGTCATCTCCGCCGTAATCAGAGTTGTCGAAAATTGTGTTTGGATCGTCATAAGAACCATCAGGCCCTGCAGAGTGTAGATAAATATTTTTTTCATGAACGCCATAAAGGAGAGGGTTGCCCCATGCATCCAACATAAAATCTGCAGGATCTCCGTCCATGTAAGGGCCTTTCCAACGTCTATTCCATGTTTTTGCAGCGATTCCAAGGTTTTTCCAGGCAGCTGGTGCCCCTGCAAGTGGTGTGACTTTATCTGTTACAAGACAGTTTGACTCGGTGGTGGGCCCTAAACCATTTCCGCCGTTAAAAGCTACAAAGTTATCCGTTGCAGTACTTTTCATGCTTGCGCCAGCGTGTGGATAATGACCCAAATCGGCGTTAAAGTTAACCATTGCAGTTTTTAAGTTGCCCATGGCACTCTTGGTTGCTGAAATTTTACCCTGGTCCGTAATACTTGTAATCATAGGTCCTGCAACAGATGCAAGAACGGCGATTACGATGATAACTACCATGATCTCCATCAATGTAAAACCTGATCTTGTGTTGTACATGGCTTTTACTCCCTTTTTTATCTCAAATGGCAATATAGGTACATATATCGGCAGTGTCAAGACTTGAGTTTAAAATTATTTTTCAACAATTTTTCGTTGCTTTAGTTTTTATCCTAAGGGATACTTCTTCTATGAACAAACGATCTCATCTCGCCTTTATAGTGGTAATAGCCATTTTAGCTGCCTGTATATTTACCTGGTCTCTTATTACCTTCTTCTCTCAACAGAGTCTCTCAGGAAGATACCACATTTTGGATCACGATTCCATGATGTTTTTTCGATGGTATGAACAATCGCTATTACAAGGGAAACCAATAGATATCGATTCTTATCAGTGTTTCCCTTATACTCAGAAAATTGGATTGCCACCGGTAATAAGGAGTTTTTACTTTTATTTTGCCAACTTTCTTTTTGCTATTTTTCCAAACCTTTCAATAGAGCATGCGGTGGGCTTTTTGCCTCCAATTGCGCTATTAATTTTGATTTCCATTTTGACAGCATTTACCTGGAAGCAAACCAAAAATTATGCGCTGACTATATTAGTGTTGTTTTTCTCGTTTCCAGGAATATTTAATAAGGTTACCCACTCTTATTTGCATCTGGATCATCACTTTTTGGTTGGGCTTTTTATCTGGGCCTGGATTATTTTCTTAGCAAACTTCTTAAAATCGAAAGATGACTTTTCTAAGATAGGTGGGGCATTATCTGTTTCCTTGCTTTATTTTACATGGCTGGGAAGCCCGATGTTTGCTGGTTTTGCCTTTTTAATGGGCATGGTTTACTTCTTTTTTGATAAAGAACTTTGTTTAGAATATTTCGAGTATTACTCAACTTCGCTTCTAATTTGCGCTGGATTGATGGGTATATATTTTCTCAAAAGTGGAGCAGCTCAAATTTCAGACATGTCTCGATTTGGTTGGTTTCATTTTTGTTCAGCTCTGGTTGTTGGCTTTGGTGCGCGCTTTTTTATTTTTTCATTAAAGAAAAAGAATGCTGCTCTTTGGCTTGGTTTGGGCGGAATAGTTTGTATAATTGCTCTTTTGCCAATGAGAGAGCCTATTGCCGGCGGTTTAAAGTTCTTGTTCGCAAAGGATTTTCTTTATAAAACTGTTGGTGAATTACAGCCTTTGATGACCGAAAATGGTCAACTTATGTCCTTTAACAAGATTTTCGATTTCTTTGGCCCCGAGTATTTATTGTTTTTCCTTATCTGGGTCTATCCACCAAAGAGTCTTTTTAATCGAAATGGAAAAGTTGTAAGGGACTTTATTGTCTTGTTCGTTCTTCTAACCTTAAATCAAGTTCGCTTTTGTCGCTGGATTGCTGGCCCCTTAGGTCTTTTTTCCGCAGTAATTGTATATCAGATTGTTTGTTTGCTCAGACCGGTTTTAAAGGATAAAAAAATGCCAAAGCTGGCATTAGGACTAATTTTAGTCCCAATATTTGTTCTTTCTTTAAATAATAAATTTCTGTTTTTAAACAAGAGTAATGAAATATATAAGAATAGAATTGATGGCTATAACTGGATACAGGAAAACACACCAGTAACAAGTGGTTATTCAGACGAGAACCCTCCAGAGTATGGCGTTTTATCATTCTGGGACAGGGGAAACGAGATTACATGTTTTGCAAGACGACCGGCTGTTGTCAGCAATACAATGAGAGGCATGGGAACCATGGCACAGATTTTTTCCGCGGAAACTGAATCCCAGGCCTATGAAAAATGTAAGGACAAAAAAGTTCGCTATATTCTCACAGAGCCAAACTATTTTTCAGATGAGTATATGGCATTTTTAAAATGTGTGAGCCAAAATGCTTCTGGCCCCGAATTTTTGTTTGTGAGCGAGGAAGATGAGAAGAAATACGCCGGGGCAAAATTAATAGATTCTTTTTATCATTGGCTTACTTTTAAGGCTGGCATGATGCCTCAGGCTAAGTTTGGAACTTCAGAACATTTTATGCTTGTATGGGTTTCTGATGCAAAAGTTAAAGGCGCTATGCCTGCTGTTATGCTTTATCAAGCGGTTGAAGGCGCACTGATCGTAGGGAAAAGTAAGCCAGGTAAAAAGGTTAGACTCGCTTTAAGAGTTACTATTGATAAGGTTGTGATGGACTATTCACAAGTGGCAGTCTCAGATGAAGTTGGAAACTACTCTTTCCGGGTCTGTTATCCCACGAAGTTTTCTTCGGGAAAAGTTGAAACGGATGAATTTTATACTTTAATGATGACCGATGAAGAAGGCGAGGTAAAAATTCCCTTGAAAATTTCCTTAGATTGGATTCAGAGTGGAAAAAGAGTAATCATTGAATAGGTGCGAACAGGTTATTTTTCCATTTTTCTAAGGCCCGGGTTGTTGACACTTCGTTCTTTTGAAGACTGATTGCAATCGTTTGGGAAGCTGTTTCAACATACAGGTAGTTTTCATTTTCACTTAATCTACTTGTTTTTTTTATTACATTGTCGATCAGGTTGTTGCCTAAAAAAGACTGGGGAGACATTGCTCCTAATAAAGAACAAATCGTTGGAGCAATGTCAATTTGACTGCAAAAAGTTTTTGGCTGAAGCTCTTTAAAATACTCTGGCTTTCGAGTAACAAAAATTAGAGGGATGGTTTCTTTTTGAATTGGTACATTTGTTTTGACCAATTCTTTATGACCCCAGCCAGGTAGTGGGTAATGATCACTTGTTATTACTATAAGCGTATCCGGAGTAAAAAGTTTGCGCTTGTTTAATTCAGCGAAGAAATATCTAAGACTAAGGTCAGAGGAAAATAAAGATGGAACAATCGGGCTGGGATGGTTTCTTATTGAGGGGGGGAGCTTTTCCTTGGGAACTGCACAAAAGTATGGGGGCTGGTGAAGATCTATAGTCTTAGCAAAAATCATAACCGGAACATTGTTTTTCTTTTCGAGCTCCAAAATTCTTATGGTCTCAGAAAAAATAGTGGGGTCATGGTACCCCCAGTGGGAGGGAGGAAGCTTGGGCAATTTTTTTTGAAAATCTTCTTGGGCAATAAGCTTATCTGCTTTGAAAACATCTGAAATGATTTTATGCTCGCCTCCATAAAACTTGCTGCAGCCTCTTATAAAGTAGGTTTTTCCTTGTGTGTGTTGTTTAAAAATCTCAAAAAGGCTGGAATGTTTAAGTTTTCGAGATAGGTCTGGTGAATAAGGCAACCGGGACATTAAAATTGAAAAAATTCCTTTAATAGTGGGGCAATTTGCCGCAATCATATTGTCTACTCTGGGAAATGTACTTAGAAGATAGTCAAAAAACGCTGAAGCTTCTTTGGGGATATCTTTATTGTAAAAATGGGTGTAGCTGTTAGCCATGCCTTCCAGGACAATGAAAATGATATTCTTGAAAACAGGTTTGACGTAAGTTAGCTGGGATTGAGGTGCTATAAGTCCAAGGCTTTGCAAAAAAGCCTTTTCTTCGGGAGTATATTCTATGAATTTTGTAACAGGGTACTTTTCAGAAATTGGGATTGACCTGAAAAAAGACAAAAGTAACCCATTCTGAGTTTCTAAGAGTTGATTTTTGCGATAAAGAAACGCTTCTGCCTGAGGATGTGATTCGAAATCTTTTTCAGAGATTTCTAGGGTTACGTAGAATGAAAAGTAACATAGAAATGCTGTGACCAAAATTAGTGAGATGAAAAGGTTTTGATTTATTTCTGCTTTTTTTTCCTTTAAAAGGAAAGAAGTAAGAAAAAATACCCCTCCAATTATCATTAATGAGCCAAATATACTTAAAAGAATAGGTACATTAAGGGTTGCTTTGATTGAATAAAAGTTTAAATCATGCAAAACTCCCCAGTTAAAACGGGACCCGGAAATCTTTAAGTGTGAATAGCAGATAATTTCTATTGCTACAAATAGTCCTGCTATGGCTCCACCTAAAAAGCGAAGTTTTTGAAACCTTCCGATGAATAAAAATATAAAGAAGAATGCGATCGAAAGGAAGAAAATATCTGTGGAAATACCCTTAAATAAAAAGAGAGAGGCTTCTTTATCCAGGTTCAATTCACTTAGTGTAAAAAGAGAATAGTTGCCCAAAGCTATTAAGAGGGCAAGCCCAAGAATTGTAAAAAGAAATTTCATTTTAACAGGCCGCTAAAGTCTTTAATATCAGTGAGAATAGCGAAAACATTTTTGAAATCTTTAAGTTTTTTAAGTTTTTCAATATTATTGCAGGTGTAAGCTAGTATTGGAATATTTGGCAATTGGGCAAAAACTTCTTCATTTACAATTTCCCAACGCAAAGAGATTGCAGAAGCCCCAGCAAAGCCAGCCAAAGCTCTTACTTTTTCCGGTGACAAGGTAAAGTAAGGTAATCCGTATGAAACTCCCCAGATTTTATGGGCTTTAGATAGTAGGGTTAGTCGCTGTAGGAAAAATGGGTCAGGATGTTCAATAAAGCAGGTTAAACTCGCTGGAAATTTTTCCAGAAGGCCGTTTAGTTTATTGGCGATAATTTCAGTTTTTTGAAAATCCAATTCTTTAATATCGAGCCATAGATAAGAAAGCTCAGAAAAGTTGGGAATTTTTAGTAAATCATTTATTGCGATTAATTTTGAGGAATTTTCATTTCCTATTTCATCGTGGCTAAGGAATAAACCATTGGATTTATCCATTGATACGTCCAGTTCAATTCCTTTAAATCCTATGGAAATGGTTTCCTGAATTGCTTTAAAGGAATTTCCCTTCTGACCAGTGTTAAGGCCTCGATGTGACCAAACTTTGTTTTGCCCTGTAGGAATCGAATCTGAAAAAAGCTTCCAGAAATCAGTGCTTTGAAACTCATTCGTATTGATCGAGAAAAAATGGCTGTTAACAAATAAATCCTGTTGTTGGATATTTTCAGGGTTCGAATCTTTCATGATCATTCTGTGTAAAGAGGGAAGCTCTGGCATTTGGACAAAATAGCTTCTGGCAGAGACAAGAAATCTTTGCCAGTCTGCTTCTTTCTGGAATGGATTTTTCACCGGGTTATAATCCAGAAAAAGAAAGGAGCCGGCAAGGCCTGATATAACAACCATGACCAGGTTCTTGTGACTCTTAGGCAGTGGTTTTTGTAATCCAAATAGATAACTAAATAAAACCACCAGCAAAATAAAGCAAAAACAAGATAATAATTTACCTGGAATGTTACTCAAAAGAGTTGCAAGTAGCTTCTGGTCAATTCTTGAATGAAAAATTAAAATAGAGACTGAATCAATAACTGAGATAAAGAAAATTGATGAAAGACTCAAAGTGCAAATTGTTCGCAATATGGAAATTGATCCAAATAGGTTTATAAAATAAAAAAGACTGATGAATTGGAATTCATATAGAGTTCCGATTGTTAGGAGCAAAACTTTTGCCGGGAAATCTGGAAGCAAAAAAAGAATCAGGGATTTGTTTAATAATATTATTGCTGGAAGTATCCATAAAACGAGATTTGTAAGTTTGTGCTTTTCTTTTCCAGTGTGTGATTGATTCATTAACTTTCCTTTTCTTGCTGTTTTTTCTTTAACTTATCATCTCTTGTTTTTTCCTCAAGAATAGAAAGTTGCTGTGAGATATTTTTAATTTGTTCATTTTGCTTGGTTATGACTACAGAAAATTGAATTAGAATTATTAAAACAAAGAAAAAGAAACCTAAGAAAAGCAGAGAGGGAGGGTAGTATACCCCGAAGATGTTTGCAAAATAATCGAGCGCGCCCTTCCAAAGAGAAAGTATCAATAAAATTATCGCTGAAACAAACCAGAGAATGGAGTAGGCTTCTTGAATTTTTCTTTTCCTTGTAAGATGAAAAACAAAAAAAAGAAAACCCAGACTTAGGGCGAATGAAATGATTTGTATTTTTTCGAATTGGAATTCCATATTAAATAAACTATAACTCAGATTTTTCTCTTAAAGCAGTAGTGAATATTGCTAAAACTGTTTTTATCATAAAATAAATTGATAAATGGGGGGTTATGGAAGACACTCCAGCCTTTCTAGAACTCATTTTAACGGGTTCTTCCTCTACTTTTAGGGCAAATTTTCTGGAATAAATAAATTCTTCGGGTTCAGGGTAATCAAATGTGGGGTAGCGATGCGAAAACAAATTTATGGCAGTTTTGCTATAGCAGCGCATACCAGAAGTTGCGTCGGTAATTTTAAATCCAGTAAGCAGACTAATCTCAAAATTAAGAACCATTATTCCTAAGCGTCTCAAAAAAGTGGAGCGATACCCCTTTGAACTAGCTAAAAATCTTGATCCAACAACTACGTCAGCAGATTTTTCTTTCATTGCATGGATCAGATTTTTTATAAATTCTGGACGATGCTGTCCGTCACCATCAAATTTTATTGCACAATCAAAATCGTTTTCATTTGCAAATTTTAAACCGGTTTGAAAAGCTGCTCCCACACCAAGGTTGCATGGAAGTTTTAAAATGGTATTAGCTTTGGTACTACTGGCTATTTCAAAAGTTTTGTCGGTAGAACCATCGTCGACAATGATAATGTGAAAATCCTCAGTTAACTCCTTAAATGTCTCAAGAAGCCCTTCAATTGTTGTCGTCAGAGAATCTTCTTCATTATAGCAGGGGACAATAATTGCTACCTTTTTCATTCTACACCAAACTTTATCAAGCCTTTTGAAAACCCGAAAATTCTTGAATAGGCTCTTAGAAACATAACAAATGAAAAGTAAATCTTTTCCCAGCTCTTTAAGGAAAATTTTCTGACTGTTATGAGTTGTATTAAAAGAATCAATAAACCGGAAAGCTTAAATAGTTGAAAAAATCTTTTTAATGGCTTGCTGGCAAGAGAAAAAATGTAAACCAGAATTGAGAAAATCCCAACAAGAGAAAGACCTGATTCTAACTGATCTTTTAAACCTGTGTAATCGTCTCCAGCTACCATGTTTGGATGCTTGAAATATAGTTTTGCACGCCATAGTCCGTGCGTATACTGCTCTGTCAGATACTTTCTGATTTTAAAGGTGTGGTTGTGCTTTACTTTCCAATTGCGGTCAAAATGAATCTTTTTTTTCTCAAGCAACAATCTATAACTGAGATCATTGTCTTCACCGCTTGCCGTTTTAAAAGTTTCATCAAAACCACCTACTTGCCAGAAGTCTTTTTTAGATATGGCAACGTTAAAAGTCCCAAATGCATGAATAATGGAGGGCATCTGGCTATGTCGATAGGCTATTTCTTCCTGTATACATCTGGCAAGTATTTTATCCGGGTTCTTTATTGAATATGAACCAGCTAAAATACCAATGCTTTCATCTTCAAGGTTTTTCTCTAATGTGGCTAGCCAGTCCTCTTCAGGCAAGGTATCTGAATCGATGAAAACCAGAAAGTCTCCGCTCGCCAACTTTGCTCCAGCGTTTCTTGCGGCTGCCGGACCCGCATTTTTTTGAAAAATATATTTAATTTGTGGAAACTTGCTCAGGACTTCACGGGTATTGTCTGTGCTGCCATCATCTACGACAATTACTTCAACACTGCATTTACCTGATAGCTTTGTGAGCGTTGTTAGGAGCTCATTTAAAAAGCCTGAAGAATTATAGGCTGGTATAATAATAGAAATCTTTTTTGCTAATTTTTGCATATAATAAATCGCAAACTCAGGTTTTTGATATCAGTTTCTTTGCGGTTCAATGAATTAGTGATTATTTGATGGCCTGAGTCATGGAAAGTAGTGGCATGAAAACTGACAGAGCAACAGTTCCGATAATAATACCCATAACAACTGTCAGCAATGGTGTGATCGCTGAGGTTAAGCCATCCAATGCTTCACCAACTTCGCGATCATAGAAGTCTGCTGCTTTCATCAGCATTGTATCCAACTTACCTGTGTTTTCACCAACTTCCATCATCTTTTTAACCATCGGTGGGAAGAAGAAAACCTTGTCTAGCTGGCTTGCGAGAGTGTTTCCTCCTTGCACGCCAACTGCCATTCCGGCAATAATTTCTTCCATAATAGGATTTCCCATAACAGATGAGGTGATTTGAAGCGCTTGCAGGATTGGAACACCAGAACCAAGCAAAGAACAAAATGTACGGGCGAATCTACTAACGGCAATTTTCTGCGTCAGGTTTCCGATGATGGGAGCTTTAATTGTAAAAGTCGCAATGGCATGTTTCCCAAATTTTGTTTGAGAGAATGCGTATCCGCCACCGACAAGAGTCGCAGTGACTGCAGAAACAATAATATAATTTTCTCTTAATGAATCGGAGGCAAAAATCATAAACTTTGTAATTGCTGGCAGCTCCGCTTTCATTTTTTTGAACATTGAAGAGAAGTTTGGAAAGATTTTTACCAGAAGGAAGACAACACCGCCCGCAGCAAGTACAATCTGGATGACTGGCATGGTAAGTGCGCCTTTGATTCTCCCTCTGATTTCAGCATCGGCTTCTGCAAATGCAGCAAGTCGCTCAAGAACCTCGTCCAACATACCACCAGCTTCACCCGCTTCACACATGTTGCAGTAAATTTTATTGAAAACTTTGGGATGCTTTCTAAGAGATACTGAGAAAGATTGACCAGACTGGAGTTCTTTACCAATCTGAGAAAGGATTCCTTTGAAATAAGGATTTTCCTGCTGGTCGGCAAGAATTCCTATTGCTTCAACCAGGGGAATTGCGGCACCAATAAGTGTAGAGAGCTGAACTGTAAAAACCATCATGTCTTTGGCCGAGACTCGACCGCCAAAGCTGAAACCACCAGCCTTTTTTACTTCTTTTGCGTTGACGAGGTAGTAGCCTTTGTCTGAAAGCCTGTTGGCAAGCTCCTGCATATTTGGAGCTTCAAGTTGTGTTTTTAGAATTTCCCCTTTGGAGTCTTTTACTTCACAATCATATTTAGGCATAAACGATACTACTTCCTTGCTAATTCAATCTACAGGCTACTATTCTGCTCTGGCTAATGCAAATACCTGCTCTGGTGTGGTCAATCCTTGTTGCCATTTAATGATGATATCATCTTTTAGAGTCTTCATGCCAAGACGAATGGCTTCATCTTTCAAATCATCCGGTCCAACCTTCTGAATGATCATACGGCGTATATTTTCATGGGTAAATAGAACCTCATGCACACCTACGCGACCTTTGTATCCTGTTTTCCCACACTTATCACAGCCTTTGCCTTTATAATATGTTTCATTTATGGCTTCAGGCGGCAATCCAAGATCTTTAATCGTTTCAGCAGTAATTTCAGTGTCAACGTCTTTGCAGAATTTACAAACCCTTCTTGCAAGCCTCTGAGAAACAACGCAAAGAATCGCAGAAGAAACCAGGAACGGCTCAACTCCCATATCAACAAGCCTGATACAGGTACTCGGAGCATCATTCGTATGAAGTGTCGCAAAAACAAGATGGCCTGTTAGGGCCGCTTCAACCGCGATACTGGCAGTTTCTTCATCGCGGATCTCACCAAGCATGATTACGTCTGGATCTTGCCTCAGGAAAGCACGAAGAACTGTTGAGAATGTTAGCTCTATTTCATGTCTAACCTGAACCTGATTAATAAATTTAATTTTGTATTCGACAGGGTTTTCAACTGTACAAATATTTAGATCCGGCCCTTTAATCGCATTCAGGCAGGAATAAAGTGTAGTTGTTTTTCCCGAACCAGTTGGGCCAGTAACCAGACACATGCCATTTGGGGAGGCAATAGATTTTTTAACCAGTTCAAAGTTAACTGGTGTAAAGCCCATCTGGTCAAGCATAACATTAACGTTAGATTTGTCCAGAATACGAAGACAGGCCTTTTCTCCCCATGCGGTCGGAATTGTATTAACACGGAAATCAATCGGCTTATCCATGATAATCATCTGAATACGACCATCCTGAGGCAAACGACGCTCTGAAATGTCCATGCCGCTGAGGATTTTTATTCTCGACATAACAGAAGCCAGAGCTTCCTGTTGAAGATTCATTGATACTCTTAATCCGCCATCAATGCGAAGTCTAACCCTTAGTTCACCTTCATCTGGTTCAATATGAATGTCAGATGCGCCCTTTTGAACCGCCGAAGTCAAAATAAGGTTTACCAATTTGATAATTGGAGTTTCTTCGCTGGCTTTTTTAAGATTGTCTAAACCACCAGCAGCAGCAGCATCCGGGTCTTCGCCATTGGCCAGAGCGTTTAGCGCATCAGCCATGGCCCCTGCAACGTATAATTGATCTGTTTTATCTGCAATCTGGTTTTCGGAACAAATGGCTCTTACAACTTCACAATTATTTTGAAATTGAATTTCATCAATGATAAAAACGTCCAAAGGATCAGCCATTCCTATCATAAGGCTGTTATCGTTGAAACTGATGGGGACGAGATTGTGTTTCCTACAGATTTTCTCCGGAACCATTTTTAGGACTTCTGGAGTAATTTCTACCTTGCTTAGATCAACAAAGGGAACCTTAAGCTGTTTTCCTAAAATTGGCAGGAGTTTATCTTCTGAAAGATAACCAAGTTCGATTAAAACCTGCCCAATACGTTTTCCGCGCTTTTTTTGCTCAGCTAACGCAATGTTCAGTTCTTTTTCGGTGACATGGCCTGCTTCCATGAGCAGTTGTCCAATTTTTTTTCGCTTAAACATAACTTAGAGACCTATTCTAACCTAATATAAAAGAAAAATAAATATAATAGCTCTTATTGGGCTGATTCCCAATATTTTCTTCTAGCTTCCATGTAATGTGGATTCAGTTGAATAGCAATTCTGAACTCGTCCATAGCATCATCATGCTTGCCTTGTTTTTTTAGAACTATTCCAAGGTGATAGTGTAAGTCAGCGTATTCCGGGTGTTCTTTGATTAGCTTACGGTATTCTCTTTCTGCCTGGTCTAAGAGTCCAAGATCAGAAAAAATTAACCCAAGGTCGATTGTGACGCTTCCTCGTTCAAGTTTTGCTCCCAATGTGTCTTCTATAACTTGCCTATATTCTTGCATTGCTTGAGTAAAAGCACCCCTGTCTTCATAAATCCTGCCAACATAATATCTAGCTGCAGCGTATTTTGGATTTATTGCCAGGGCGTTCGAAAAACTCGCCAAAGCTTTGTCCATGGCTTTGTGTTCAAAAAAAATAAGGCCTACATTGAAGTGAGCATCTGCAAAGCGCGGATTCAAGGTTAAGACAGACTCATATGACGCAATGGCCTGATCTCTGTCTCCCAATTCCCTGTATGCGTGCCCGAGATGTGTGTAATAAACTGGATTTTTTGGATTCAGATTGACCGCTTTTATGTAGCAAAAAGAAGCTTTATCAAACTGGTCTCTTAGAAAAAAAGCGTTGCCCAGGTAAAAAAGCTTCTCATGGTCATTAGGTTGAGTTTTTAGGTGCTTAATACAAGCATCTACAACCTCATCCAGTAATGATTCTTTGTAAAGCTGCTTTTCTGGCATCTTTCCAACTCCTATAGCTTATTAGTGCGGGTGTAAAATTGACTTTATTTCTTTCCCGAGTTTTGTTCGAGGATCAATCCTTCTAAAGGCGGCTTTATCGGTGCAATAAAGGTTTAGAACTTCAAGAGGTTCATAGTTTCTTTTTTGCAGTCCTTCTTTAAGTGAAGTGAAGAACGGAACGAGAAATTTGATTCCTTCTTCAGGTTCAAAATCGTCTTTAAGGAAGAAGCGATATTTGTGAATTACTCCGTTATCTCTTCTGTATATATCCACTTCAGGTTCTTCAAGAAGCTTTGCTCTATACGAGAAGTTTCTAACATCAAAAAAGTGCTGGCGCTCATAATTTTCATAAATATTTACTCCCCATATATAAGGATTTTTAAAGATCCAGAGAGAAAAAACGGGGGATAAGATATTTTTCAATTCATGAATTAGTTCGTAGTTGTATTCGTCTTCGGTAACCGAAATTGAAAGATTGCCACCTTTCAACTCAAAGCTGCCGCCGTAATTAAAATAGCCATGTACAGAAGCTATTTTGTCTGGAGAATCAAGATTGGATAAAATCTTTTTTGTTCTGTCGTTTATCGTTGTAAACGTTGCATCAGGCCTATCAGTATAATCAATGTTAATTTCAGCAACATCAAAACTAAATAGGATATCTAGAACTGTTGGAATAACTTCCTTGTCTTTACGATCACTAATAAAAATGTGTTGTTCGAGTATTTCGCCAGCCATGCTTTACTCCGTTTTTATATAGATCATGGTTTGATCTTCAAGAGAATTGGTCTGTTTTGTAGTATGTTTAAGTTCTTTCATTATATTATCCAGCATCATTTGGGCGTCTTGCTCGGGGATTTTTTCAATCACTAATCTGATTCTTTCAGGTGTTAACCTTTCATCATCTGAAGAGCAATTTTCTAACGCCCCGTCAGTATACAGAAATATACCATCACCGGGCAATAAATCAAATGTGTACGGCGAATAAATTTCTCCTTCACTTGAAAAAAGTCCCAATGGAATTCCTGGTTCAAAAGTTGGAATTTCAACAAAACCATTCCTAATCCTGTTTATAAGCGGAGTTGTGTGCCCAGCTGAAGCAAAATCTACGCTACGGCTTTTCGGTTTAATTTTTAAAATGCTCATGGTTACGAATTGTTCACCCATGTCAGATCTTGTTAATTTCCCGGCAAGGAAATTTAGTAATGAAGCCGGTGATGAACATTCCTCATACTTGCTCAGGATAAGTGACTTGAGCCTGGCAAGAAAAAAGGCGGCTTCAAGACCTTCGCCGGAAGTTGTGGCAATTACTACTATCAAACTTGAATCCGGACGATGAAAGAAATCTACATAGTCACCTGTAATAGCGCTTGAAGGTGAAAAGTCCAATGCAATATCCCAGTCTGGAAAAATTGGCGGTGATTCCGGTATTAAGCGAGCTCGTAAATCGTTTCCTATTTGCCCGAGAATTGTTTCTTCGGATTTTTTGTCCTGTTTATTGTAAAAGCCTGAAGATTCAATGCGCATAGCAATTACTTCTGAAACCCATGCGAAAAGACTCTCATCGCTGCCTTTAAAAGGGTGTCCATTCGTGTCTATTATTGAGAAAATTCCTTCTAGCTTGGAAAAAAAGTCCAGAGGCAGTTGCATTCTGGGCAGGTCCTTCATAATCCTGTTTTCTTCTAAAGAACCAGTGTAATAACCTTTTCTCATTAGCTTTTCGGTGTTTATGTCTGATTCCATTTGAGTTTTGACTTCTGCAACAATTGGTGCGCCAGGATGTATTATTTCTACTTTTCCTGGTTTACTTATTCTTGTTCCTGTCAGGTATAAAAAACCCTTATCGGTTTTCTGGAAAATGAAAAATTGAAGGTTGGGAAAGATTTCCTGGATGTAGCTTAAAATACAGCTTAATTGATCCTTTAAGGGAAATTCTATGCCAACATAATTAATAAATTGGGAGATCCTGTACCTTATGTGCTCTTTTGAGTCAAATCGATCTGGAATAAAAAATACTTCTGGGGGAAAACTTTTGTCTTTTTTTAAAACAGACTTAAGATCCATATTTTCCATGATGTTTATACGGCTGATTGAAAATAGCATTCCAAGAAAAAGGGAAAAAGAAATAATGAGAAAAAATATTATCAGGGTTAAAACAGGGGAAAGTGTCTGGTAAAAAATGGTGTGAATAACGCAAAGACTTAATACAACCAATATTCCTACGGTTGATCTAACCAGCAATTTCCAGTTTTTATTAAAATATTTAATCATGACTTTGCACAGTCTAATTCTATCCCCGTTGTGCGTCAATAAAGAAAAAAGCTGTGCCAGCAAGCTGACACAGCCACAAATTTAAGGGAGGATTATATAGAGTCGCAGTTAAGCAGCTCTATAGGTTTCGTACGATTGATCAATTTTATGAGTCAGGTTATTACAATGATTAGTCATTGCTTCGATCGCTCTTGGATCACCAATTTTTACGAGCGCTTCGCTGGCAGCAATGCTAACTTCTTCTTTCGGGTCGTTGAGGCTTTCTATGAGAGCTTCGACTACAGCAGTTCCCCTGCGGTCTCCAAGCTGGATGCAGGAAATTCGTCGAACGCGCCAATCAGCATTTTTAAGGCCTTTGATGTATCTCCATGTTTGGTCAACAGGTGTTACTGTTGCCAATGGGGTAATCTTTTTTCTAGGAGCAAAAACCGGTTCTTCTTTTGACTCGGTTAGCTTCCTCCATAGTCCGCCAAAAACCTTTTCGAACAAAAACCAGCCAGTGAAATATACCAGCGTTAAAAGAAATATTTTTACTTCTAGTTGCCACATTTGTTATGCCTCCGGACATTTTCTATATTCTTCGAAAGATATCGGAAGAAAAATCGGCAACCCTTAGCAGTTTTATTTGAATTTCTAAATTTTTGATGGCCACCCAGTCGTTGTGGGTTGAACTTTTCCAGTTAAGACCTTTAACAAAGCATCGATTGCGGGGCTTCTAAAGCCAAAAGTTGCACAAGAAGTTTTTATTTCTGGTGCATAGCTTATATCGAATGGATTTCTAAGAGCTGCCAAAATCAATTCTGGAAATAGTGAATGAACTTTTTGGGCGGCGTCTATTTGTCCCCTGAATAAATGCCCATTATAAGAGAAAAACAATGCTTTTGTATTTTCTGGCAAACTTTTATTGTCTTTAAAAGAATAAAAATCTTTCAGGATTTCTTCGCATGCGGATTTGGGGTTATAGCTGAAACAGACTGCATTTGGAAAGACTTTCGAAATTTGATCTTGAATTCCACCATTGCAATGGCTTTCTTCTACCTGCACCAATGAAGCAATTTCCGGGCAGAAAAATAAAATAGGTTCAGTAGCTTTAAAAGGAAAAACATTGGGAGAGTATCGTGCAAAAAGGATTGAATGATCATAAACCTTTTCAACCAAGGTTTTGTGTTCTTCTTTTAATTGTTTCAGAGAAGCGTTAAAGCCTACGCAAGTTTCAGACATTTTATCTCTGGCAGTTTTTATGCGCTTCATACTTTCTGCTAAACGAGTTTGCGCTTTTTTATTGGTTTTTACTAAATTCAAAATAGTCTCGGCAGCTTTTTTTTGTTCTGAAAGCTGATGGCAGATTAACAGAAGATCGGCTCCAGCCAAAAAGGATTTTGCAGCAGCATCCGCAATGCCGTATTTCTCTGTGATTGCGCCCATTTCCAAATCATCGGTTATCAACAAGCCCTCAAATTTAAGTTCATCTCGAAGTAGTTTTGTAAGAACTGATTCTGAAAGGGTGGCGGGCAAATCTGAAGATGACTCATAGGCAGGGAAAAAGACGTGGGCAGTCATTATCGCAGCAACCTTTTCCTGGATAGCGGCTTTAAATGGAGCTAATTCAAAAGATTCCAATCGTTTTTTGTCATACGGAATTGTTGGCAGGGTTAAGTGTGAATCAACCTTTGCGTGTCCCTTGCCCGGGAAGTGCTTGGCACAGGCCAGAACACCTGTTTTCTGAAGACCCTTGATTGCAGCTGTTCCAAACTTTGAAACCAGTTCAGGAGTATCACCAAAAGATCTTGCTCCAATTCCGGGATTATCGGAGTGGTTGATATCTAAAACCGGTGCCAGATTCCAATTCAGCCCAAGGCTGAGCATTTCTTTTCCAATGGCTTCGTAAGTTGATTCAGCAAGTGTCTCGTCCTTGCATGCAGCAAGCCCCATAGCTGAGGGGAAAAGGCTACCGCCTTCAAGGATGCGTAAAACCAATCCACCTTCTTGATCAATTGCAGCAAAGACTTCCTGACCAGAAGCTTCTTTTATTTTTTTCAGACATTCAGGGAGTTTCTCTGGTCTGGAAAGGTTTCGGGCGAAAACAATTACCCCGCCAATTCCCCATTCCCTGACAAAATCAAGAAATTCGTCAGAAGGTTCATCACCCTGGTAACCAATAACAAACAACTGGCCTATGCTTTTTTTATCCATTGTCATCCCCATTCAAAAATAAAGCCTAAGATATTATTTAGACGTTCTATTTTATCAAAAAATCTTAGGTTTTGGTTTAAACCTGACAATCTATGCGGTATAATTCATTTGCCAAACTATCAAGGAGAAATCTATGTTTTGTTTCAGATGCGGTAAAAAATTGCCACCAAGGGGCGTTTCATGTCCAGATTGTAATACCCCACAAAAAAGAAGAAAACGCTACAGGAACAGAATGATTTTGGGACTTTTTATATTTCTGGCCGGAGCATTGGTCGGAAGTATTTTTGATTCTTTGATATTTAAGGGGCGGGTTCTGGAACATACCTTTTTCAATGTGTTTAATGAAAGCTCCAATACAACAGCTTCTGAAACTCCTGTGATGGAGGAAGTGGGCCCTGAGATGCCTGATGAGTCTACTCCTCAAATTGCAAACCCAAGCCAGTTGGCGATGCAACAAAACAATGATTCGAGCAATCAGGAATCTTCAGAAGAGTTGACCAAAATTGAAGCTTCTACCGCTAATGAAAATATAGTTGCGTCAGCTACAGAAGAGCAAAAAAATGAAACTGAAACTGAAATAGCTGCTTCGGCTTCCTCGATGGTTGAAACGGAAACAATGCAAATCGGCAGCGACACAGAAGCTTCTATCGCAGTTAAGGAAAAGGGAGAGCTGGTATTTGACAAGGGATACACTCTGGAAGCAGCTGAAGGTAGTAATTACCATGGATTTGTATCTGAAGATGGAAAAGAAGTGGTTTTTGCTTCAAATCGTTACGAAGTTAATGGAAAGAAAAAATACCAATGCATGGTGAAATCCTTTAATCCTGCTGCTAAGGCCGAAAAGTTGTTTGATTGGCCTGGAAATATATGGACCCCTGAATTCACTCCAGATAGATCAAAAGTCATTTTTTCCAGCGATAGTACGAAATTTGAACATATTTTTGTATACAACCGCAAAACAGGGAAAATCGAGAAAATTACATCTGGAACAACCAAGAATATGATGCCGTCAATTTCTCCTGATGGCACTTTGGTGGCTTTTGTTTCAAACCAAAAAGGCGCTAATAATATTTGGATTTCAGGCCTCGATGGCAAAAACCTTATCCAGATTTCTTCTGGAAAGTATGATGACAGAGAGCCCAGGTGGTGGCCTGATGGACGCTCCATTGTTTTTACACGTATTTATGAGCACTTAAAAAAATCTTCTATTGTCAGGGTTGAACTTGAACCTCTTGGAAGTCCAGTAGAATTGATAAAATCGGATAGCAGAAACTGGCTGGCAGATGTTTCTCCAGATGGCAGCAAAATGGCTTTTATCCGCTCTGAATCAAGCGATGGAAGCAAGAACACTATTTTTATCTATGATGTGAAAAGTTCAAAATCTATAGCAATAAAACCTATTGGGCCTGCTGAGTATTTTAGACCTATCTGGCTTAAGCACCAGGATGGGTTGATATTTCATGCAAATAAGAATAAAAAGAAAAGTCTTTATATTGCAGACTTTAAAAGGAAGCCAAAAGGGTGATAAATGAAGTTTTTACTTCAATTTCAGTTCTGCTTTTTGCGCCTGTTTGTTTCTATTTTGCGCTGAAAAAAGAGCTGCTTGATTCTGACCTCAAAAAGGCAGTCTTCTCTGGAATGTTCGTTGGTCTTGCCGGAGTTGCTCTTGTTAAGCTCATTTATACGCCTGTTGAGTGGTATCTTGGAACTTCACTAAGAGAGTTTTTAAGTGATTCAAGGTCCTGGCAAATGTCTTTAGCGGCAGCCATTTTTGTTGTTGGATTGATTGAAGAAGGTGTAAAAACATTGGTTGCCCTTGTCGCAGCGAATCAGATCGCAAAAATGAAGCGACCATGTATTGTTTTCTTGATATTTGCCGGCACCGCAATTGGCTTCTCTTCATTTGAAAATTTACAGTATTATATGGAATTTGGCTTAAACAACGCAATTCAAAGATTGATAATTTGTCCAACAGCACATCTTTTTTTCTCATGTATCAGTGGATTTATAATTGCTGGGGCTTTTCTTAGAAAGAAATCCGATTCTACTGTCGCGATTAGGATATTTGGGGCGGTTTTACTGGCTGCTATCGCCCATGGAATCTATGATTTTGTTCTTCCAAGGCTTCCTCTTGATGTTGCTATTAGTTTTTTGATTTGTTTTACTTCGTTTGCTTTTTTCTGTATTTACGAATTATGGATTAAAGTTTTAAAAATGGATTTACCCAGGGAAGACAATTTGTGTATTTGTGCAGGGTGTGGGGCTTTTTCAGTTGGGAAAGCCAGATATTGCAATTTTTGTGGGAATCGCGTGCTTGCAAGCTTTATGGATATAAAGCTTAAACCTTTAGACACAGAGTAAAAAATGGCAAAAACTTATCAAGTGCAACCAGAGACCAAAAAAGTATTAATTCTAGCCTTGCAGGTTCAAGAGGACTCAGGCGAAGAAGTTCTAAGCTCAATTGAAGAGCTTAAAGAGCTTTTAAAAACAGCCGGCTATAAAGATGTTGGAACAATGGTTCAAAAACGAACCAAAGAATCCAGGGCTTTTTATTTTGGCACCGGAAAAGTCGAAGAAGCCAGGCTGCTTGCTGAGGAACTCGAAGTTGACCTTATTGCAGTCGATGATGAATTGACTCCTATACAAAAGAAGTGTCTGGAGAGGGACACTGGTTTTTCTGTTGTGGATAGAACTTCTATCATACTTGAAATCTTTGCAAAACACGCTTCTACAAGGGAAGGTAAATTACAGGTAGAATTGGCAAGAACTCAGTATAACCTTATTCATCTTGCTGGAAACTATTCTGGAATGTCCAGGCAGGGTGGGGGAATTGGTGCAAAAGGCACTGGAGAAACCCAGATAGAAAGTGATCGTCGGGCCATAAAATTGAAGCTTAAAAAGCTTCGTGAAGAACTCGAAAAAGTGGTTCAGGATAGAGAAACACAAGGCAAAAAAAGGAATGAAAGATATATCCCTCTATTTTCACTGGTTGGATACACAAATGCCGGAAAATCAACACTTTTAAATAGAATTGCCGGAAGCAAGGTAGATATTTGTGACGGAGTGTTTACAACTCTTGATCCAACAGCCAGAAAAGTTGAATTAAAGAGTGGCAGGTGGTGTGTTTTTTCAGACACTGTAGGCTTCATTCGAAAGTTGCCACACGGCTTGGTTAAGGCATTTAGAGCCACTCTAGAGAGTGTTGTTCAATCTGAAGTTCTCCTGATTGTCTGCGATGTTTCTGACAAAGAATTCAAATCAAAACTCGCTTCTGTTGAAGAGGTTCTTGGCAAAATTGGTGCAAAAGATCACGAAAGAATTTATGTTTTTAATAAGATTGATAAGGGGTTGTGTTTGCCTGAAGTTGAACTGCAGACCCTTTATCCTAATTCGATCTTTATATCTGCTGCTAAAGGAGATTATATTGATGATTTTTTACAGAAAATCGACTCAGTTATTGCTCGCAGGTATAGAAAATTGCAAATTGAGATTCCTAGTAACTCTCAGTTGGTAAAAGAGGTTATGGGCATTGGCATCGTTTTATCACAGGAGTGGGGACACGGAAAAGTTAAAATTGTTGCAGAGGTTCCTGAAAAACTTGTAGCCAGGCTAAAGGATTACATTATTGATGAAGGTTGATCGAAAAGCTGTTTTCTTTCTAATTGCGTTTGTTTTCTTTTCTTATGTTGGGGAATTGTTCGCAGAAGATTGGAAAGCTTTTAGAATAAATGCTCAGTATAGGGGAGCTGTAAAAAAGAGTTTTTCAAATATTGGGTGTGCGCTCGCATGGTTCTGTGACCTTGCTGACGGTAATACTCAGATTATCACCCATGTTTGCGCAAAAGATCCTGACAAGAGAGGGAAATTTTACGCCTTTAAGCTAAATCTGGTTGTTAACTGCACTAAAGATCAGGTCAGGATTGTAAATAGAATTTACTCAAATTTTGAGGGCGTAAATCCAAGATTTCACGATGAAATAGAGCAGTTGATGGCTATCTGGTGTTCAATAAGAAAATTTTCTTCAGGTTATCAAGATAATAGCCGTGAATTATTTTCCGAGCAAACTAAAGCAATTCTTGTGGATAAGATCCACCGGAATAAAAGAAAAGAGGTTAACCTACGATGGGAAAAAAATCGCGGGGTTAGCGGAAAGTTCTTTTACACCTATAAGCCCTTTCCAATGCTGGAAAAATTTAGAATCAGAAACAGAAAAATCTCAATTTCTTTTGTAACCTCTTCAATGAAAGAGGTGGTTGAGAAGTTTTCTACTCAACCACCATTTAGAGAATTTGTATTTGAAAAAAATATTACCCCAAATCCTTAGGGCTGTTTTTTTCTAAAATCTTAAATTATCTTCGCGTGTCCATCCTGTCTTTTTGCCATTGTTGAAGATTATTTCAAACCATTGCCATTTTTCTTTTTGTTCAACTGACTTTATTTGCACAATCACGCCTTTGGGTAACTGACCAACTTTTGCCGATTTTACATTTGGCTGGCTTCTTATATTTGCTACAGGATCAGCGATAATTTTTCCCTGTTCAGGGAGTTTGTCGCCTTTTTTATAGCCTTTAACTGTATTTACTACAGGTGCTGGTTTTGCAATTGCCACGGCTACTTTGTTTTCTTTCAATAGTTGTTTAACTGAAGCCGACTGAACCTTTTTGTTGCTCAAATCTTCAATGTCAGCGGTTTTCTTTACCAAAGATAAAAGCACGTTTGCAGGCCCAACTACTAATAAGTCATCCCTTACCCAACCAATTTTCCTGTTAAAATCCCACTTAATTTTAGTCCATCCGTTTTTTTGCTCAAGGACAGTTCCTCTGGTGCCTTTCGCGACTTTAAACAGACGTTTGGAGCTGGTTGTAAATTCCTTTCTAACATTGATTCCATTGCCTTTGGCATATGCATACCATTTTGGTCCGGCTGGATCAAACTTTTGTCTTGCTGGTTCGGAATCATTTTTTGTGGCTATCTTCAGGCTATCTACTGGTTCAGTTGATGAATTCACAGATGTTGTGGCAACTGGGATAGGAGAAATGGCTGGTTTAATATCTTTATTTAATGAGGAGATATCAGTTGCATCAGATGCCGAATATAAAATTTTTACTCCTGTCTGAGTAGGATTTGAAGCGGAACTCGTTGTTGCAGAACCCTGTGGAAGACTATCTGCCTCCATAAGCTTGAACATCTGCTTTCCCATGAAGACTCCCAGCGCAACTACTGAGAGCATGATAACGATGACTGAAATAATTTTGACCTTTTTCAACTATGCCCCCCAATTCAATTTTTAGTAAATGAAGTTTAGTACGACTGGTTTATCGTGTCAACAGTTGAAAAATAGTTTTCTTCCGAAACTTCTATCAATGAAAAGTATTTTTCTGGTAAATTTAATCCTATGAGCGATAAGAGCAATAGAAATCAAACAACCATATTTCTTGTCCTGCAAATCGGATTGTTTATTTTATGTGTTTCTTTTCTTATGTTGGCACAAAAATATGTTGAGCCTCAGGCTTCTATGGATTCAGCTTATTACCATATTTTGACTGATCAGCTGGAAAAAGGAAATGGTTTTGTTGAGCCTTTTGTATGGCATCATTTAAACAAATATGATTCCGTTTCTCATCCTGTTGATTACTGGATGCCGTTAGGTATTCTTGCTTACTTTATTGCACGCGTCGTTGGAGGCGTTCCAGCCGAAATCGGTTTAAATATTTTTCTTTGGGCACTTTTGTCTGTTCTGGTTTTTAGGCAGGTAAACAAACTCACCAACAACTTGTTTGCCAGTATTGTTGCCTTTTTTGTTTTTGCATTTGCTGGAAAATTTCTTTTTTATCTTTTAACAACAGATAATATTGTTTTCTATGCTTTTCTTGGATTTGCATTGATTAGTGCTTTATCAAGGAATGATGATAACCCTTTGTCCACAGGTATTCTCGCAGGCATGATAACTCTTACGAGAATAGAAGGGATTATTTTTGCCTTTTTTGCTTTTCTTATTGAAGTTTCAAAGACCAAAAAAGCTAAAACAGGTTTGCTATTTGTAATTGCCTTTGCATTGGTAATCTTGCCATGGGCCGTCAGAAATAAAATTACTCTTGACAGGTGGTGGCCGTCAAACACTAAAGCCCTCTTTCTAAGGGATTACTCGGAGCTTTTTAGCGAAGAATACCCCGGAACAATTCAGCATTTTCTTGGCTTGGGTGGCAAGGAAATTTTGAAACAAAAGTTTCAAGGGCTTTGGAACAGTTTGTTGAATTTCGTTGCAGTTCCGGCATTTTTTATATTCTATCCACTTTGGATTCTTGGATTAATACGTATTTGGAAGGGGGCCGGCAAAGTTTTCAGCTTTTTCATAACCCTCTTCTGGTTGCTGTGCGGGATTCTTTTTACCCACCAGGGAATAAAAGGAACCAGTATGCATATAAGCGCGTTCTTTTTGCCACACATGGCAATTATTACCGGTGTAGGATTTGATTTTCTGATAAAAGAGAAAAAATTAGGTAAAAAGCTGACTTATTCATTAGGAATTTTGATTGTTTTGTGGGCATTGGGCTTCAGCATTGTAAGTGTAAACAAGCTTGGGAAAAGGTATGAAGGCGATAATGGTCCATATAAAAAACTGTTCTCAAAATGTACTTTGCCAGAAGATGCTAAAATTGTTTCTGTTTACCCAATTTATGTTTACTATTTGTCTGGGATTCAGGGGGTTATTTCAGTTTTGCCAAAAGGCCCTGAAAGTCTGGCTAGAAAATTCTCTTGCAACTATATTCTTACAGATAAAAGGGTGAAAATAGAAAAGCTGCCCGATGAAGGCAGCTGGACTGAGATTGCAAGCAATACCGAACTAACTCTTTATAAAAAAAAGTAGTTTCAGCTTAGATTTTTATGGAGCAGTTTTAATTGAAGATTCGGCTGTGCTTAAATTTGTGCTGATGTTGGTAAACAACCCCTGATTTACAGTGGCACCCATATTAGTTAGGGCAATTACTGATACAAGGGCAAGTAATGCAACCAAAAGAACATACTCTACAAGACCCTGACCGGACCTTTTCCTAGATTTTTTCATTTTACATCCTCGCATGGAAGTTACTTATAATTTAAGCAAGACTTATACCAAGTATCTATTTCCATGACTTAGTTTATATAATTATCGCCAAAATTATAACGATGAGCAAGCTCTTTTGTTTAGATTTGTCAGAAAATGGATATTTTTTTATAAAGAGGCTTATAATTAATAATATGGAACTAAAATTTATTACAGAAATTTTGAGAAATTTCTTACTTGAAAACGGCTCTTATTCATATTTGGCAAATGGAAAGAATGGCGCAGCTGAGGCAACTTGCTGGGTTACTCTTTTTAATAGCATTTCTGGTTTGTCAGGCGATATAACTGAAAAAAGTGTCGCCTGGCTAAAAGCCCTTCAGAGTGATGATGGGTCTGTTAAAACATCTGAAATTAGTTCCAGAATGCCTGTTTGGGCAACTTCACAGTTTCTTTTCGTGATGCAATATCTTGGGGAGACTGAAGCTGCTGGAAAGGCAGCTGATTTTATAATTAATTTTAAACCCTTAACTTTTGAGCGATTTGAAGAAGTGGAACAAGATAATTCTATTCCAGGTATGTCATGGACAAAAAATGCTTTTAGTTGGGTTGAGCCAACTGCGTGGGCACTAATAGCTTTAAAGAAGGCGGGCTATAAAGACCACCCAAGAGTTGCTCAGTTAAATTCTCTTCTTGCCGACCGATTGATTCCTGAAAAGGGCTGGAATCTTGGAAATAGAATGGTTTTTAGTGCAGAGCTATTACCTTTTTTTGACACTACCGCTATATCACTTATAGCAACCTTCACTGGAAAGATCGCAGATGAAAAGAAGTTGATTTATGATCTTATGGGCGAACAGGTTTTAAAAACTGAATCCATTTATGCTCTTGCCGTTGTTGCACTTTGTTTAAAGCAAGCAGGAATTGACTTTACTTTACAGAAAAATAAACTCATTAATTTAGTAAGGGCTACAAATATTAAATACCTAAATTCGTTTCATTTGGGGTTAGCTGGGTTGGCGATCTCAGAAAAGGAAGTTTTCTAATGGATAGAAGGAAATTTCTAAAACTTGGTGCGGCAGGGCTCGCTTCAATTGGGTTAGCCCATGTTATTGGTACCCAATTTTTGAAAGTCTGCCCGGTCAAAATTCTAGGGGTTCCAGATTACGATAGGGATTTTTCAAAAGATATCGAAAAAGCCTTTGTTGAAGATGGATTGGTTTTAAAAGACAAAAAGATCCTGCTTAAACCAAATTTTGTAGAGCTTCATGAGGGAAGACCAATTAATACTAATCCCAAGCTGCTCAGGAATATAGTAGAGGCTTGTTTCCGGCAGGGAGCGTCAAAAATAACTATTGGAGAGGCTGCGGGACACAGGAGAGACTCGTATTTCTCTGTTTTACATCCTTCCATGATAGATGCAATGCCCGGAAATGTTGATCTGGTTGATCTGAACTTCAGCGATTTCTCAAAAGTTAAGAACCTGGGCTATTTCACGGATTTCAAAGAGTTTTTTCTTCCTAATCCAATATTGGATGCGGATGTTGTAATTAATGTTCCCAAGATGAAAACTCACCATTGGGTAGGGGTTACCTTATCTTTAAAGAATTTATTTGGAACTCTCCCAGGAACTTGTTATGGTTGGCCAAAAAATATTCTTCACATTAAAGGAATTAGAAAATCCATACTTGATCTTTCCATGACTGTTCCGGTTCACTATTCAATCATTGATGGAATTGTTGGAATGGAAGGGGATGGCCCAATTATGGGGACGGCCAAAAAAGTCGGGGCAATTATAATGAGCAGATTCCCTCTTGCCGCAGATGCCACTGCTGCTGAAATTATGGGCTTTGATCCTAATAGAGTGGAATACCTGGCCGGAGCTTCTATGGTACATCATGGGTTTACAGTCAAGGGTAGAGATTTTCAGTGGGAAAAGCCTGAAAGATTTGCTACAAAATTCCAGAGTTTGAAAAAGTTTGATTATATGAAAATTTAATTTTCTCGTAATTTAAGCTTCGTCTTGTGTACAAAGAAATAAAAAAAATGGTTTCCCTAAAACCAAAAAAGACGGGTTGCCCCGTCTTATTTGGTTTTTTAATCTTAGCTGCTTACTGTTGATTCGGCAGATGAGAGTTTACCACTGATTGTGTTGAAGATAGAGCTGATGCTTCCACCTGAAGCTGTGAGGGCAGCAATAGCTACAACAGCGATTAGACCAATGATAAGTGCATATTCTACAAGGCCCTGTCCTTCTTCTTCTCTTACGAAACGACGAATGAGTTCCATGTTAATCCTCCTGAGATTTTTTCGGCTTTAGCCAATATCTATTATTGCAAATGCTATGCCAAAATGCAACAGGTTTTAGAAAAAACAAGAAATCCTTTTGTAGAAGGAGCTACAGGGTAAATGACTGAAAGTGCGATGGGGTAAAATTTACCTGATTTAAGGTAAAATTTGCCGCGAAGAGGTAAAATAACCTCATCACTCATAGGGAATTTCTATTCGATTTATGCCCCATGGATCAGTATTGTCTGGAAACGCTTGTCTTAGTCGATAATCATAAGTTTTTCCATTGATTTCTTTCATTAGTAGAACATCCATTGAAAGGCTGTCAGAGGTCTTTTCACAACCTATATAACTATTTTCTTCGGCGAACCCATAAACATTGTTGGGGCCAAAAACAGGTTTCGGGCTACTGTTGGCGAGATGCTCAATTGCTTTTTTACCAGTTCCAAAGACGCTTCTTTCTGCAAGTAAAATATTCTTTCTAAGAATAGGGCTGCTTTGAGTAATTTGAATGGCGTAAGGAGTGTCGAATGTGTTGTATTCAACTGTGGGATTCTGAGAGAGTAGAGATATACCAAGACCTGAAGGTGATACAAACAGGTTGTTGGAAAATTCAATTTGTCCTCCAGCTTCATCTGAAGTTAAAGCTGTGTCAATGAACTCAATGAAATTGCAGCCAGAAATTTTTAGACCATTGTTAGCCGAGGAGACTATTCCTTTGGTTGAATGTACAAGTGTACAAGATTCAATCGTTAGGGATGAATTTGTGCTTGCTTCGATTCCTGTGGTACAACGGGTGGCTGTCAGGCGTGAAAGTTTATTGTTGGCAGTTGAAACTATTTTTGCCGCAGTAGAGCAATCAATAATATTGATTTGATCAAAAACGCCGGCAGAGTTTTCCATGGTTAAGCCAATGTCTGCATCTTTAATTGTTACATTTACCAGGCTGTTTGCTGGATTTTCAACGTTCTTGAAATGAATTCCCTTCCAGAGACCTTTTGATTGCACTGTGTCATTTGAAGCAAAAACCACACCGATATCGTTCCCTGCAGAAGCTACAATTGCTCCGTTAACAATGATTTCTACTTTTGAAGTATCCCCAGTTGCAAGAGAGTCAAAACTTTCAATTAGAACTTCAACTCCTGAGTCTATATTAAGACGGCCTGTTGAAAGAATCGTTAAGTCCCCAGCAAGGACGTAGGGGCTGTTAGCTCTTGTCCAGGTGATAGTGTTTGAAATATTTCCAGGAACCAAAATTGAGGTTTGGTTATTGTAGCCGCTTTCATTACCGGCCTGGTCTATCGAAGTGACACGGTAATAATATTTTTTGCCAGGGGTAACCGAAACATCTACGTATCTTTCCTGCCCTTTTGCAATAAGTGTTTGACTTACTCTTGAAAATGTTCCATTAGAAATTTCTGCTCGATATACTCGATATCCTTTTAAGTCTAAATCACTACTTGGAGCCCAGAAAATTGTGGCCTGATTTTGCTGACCATTTAAAGAGGCTGCAACACCTGTTGGGGCTATTGGTGGGGTAGTGTCTTCTAAGCTTGAAACGGTTGAAAAGCTTCTTGTTACAGACGTTTCTGCATTTCTATTCTCTCGTGAGGCAATAATTTTGAAAAAGTATTGTTTTGCAGGTGAAAGCCCTGGAATTGTGAGTGAATGAGTTGTTGCATAGTTTCCGGTAGTTTCTCTAACTGTTCTGCCCATGCTTGATGTTTCACCATATTCAATGTAACCATTTGTGTAATCCGTAGTTTTCCAGGAAACAACGGCGTGGGTTGCAGAGGTTTCGGTTACAGTTATTTCTTGATACTCAAAACTTTTGCTTTCAATGCTTTGGGCTGGGACTTCTGTTGTTTGGCCCGAGTAAATTGAAGCCTTGAATTGAGATGTTCTATAGCCAAACGCCTCAACTTGAAACATCTGATCACCAAAGCCAATTGCTTCTATGTGAAAATTTCCAGAAGGGTCGGTTAAAGCCCATCTGGTTCTATCGTATTGCCATGTAACAAGGGCATCTTCTATTGGGTTGCCTTCGACTGTGGTAATTCTTCCATTTATTGAACCTTCTCTAGGTGTTACGCTGCTTCCCGAGCAACCGAAAAGAAAAGTTCCTGCAACAGACAGGATAAAGACTACCAACAAAGATTGTTTTAATCGGTTGAACATATGATTAGGTTCTCCAGTGATCTCATTTACTTGGCACTACAGTCTGGAAAAGGCTTCTCTAGCAAATTTTGCTATTTGTGTGTTGCCAGGTGAATTTTCGAAAGCTTTTTTGTAACAGGCTTTTGCTTCTTTGATAAATCTTTTACTTTCATAAGCTTGTCCTAAGTTAAAGCAGGCATAAGGGTCATTCGGTGAAAGATTTACCACTCTTACGAGAGCATCGATTGCCAGATCGTAATTGTGAGTATCCATATAGGCTACGCCAAGGTTGTAAAGCGCATAAGTGTCTTCAGGGTTAATTTCAATTGCTCGCCTTAAAGCCGCAATTGCCTCATTAACTTGCCCTTGTTCATAATATGAAAGACCTAGATGTGAATGGGAATAAGCATCATCAGAATCAAGTTCAATTGCATGAGAAAATGCTTTAATTGCTTGAGGAACTCGTCCGGAATTTTTATACAAAACCCCCAGACTATATTGTGAAAATGCGTCATCGGAGTTAAGCATAATAGCTTTCTTGAATGCATCTTCAGCTTTTTCTGTATCGCCAAGTGCTCTGTAAATGGTTCCAATTAAATAGTGAGCATAAAACTTGTTCTCATCAATTCTGATTGCCATTTGAACGCAGTTTAGTGCATTTTCTATCTGATTTAGACTCTTATAGACAGACCCTAAGCTCATTAAAGTTGCAACATTTTCTTCGTCAATGCTTAAGAGGTCCTCAAAGGTTTCTCTTGCTTCATCCATCATTCCATTGTTCTTGTAAATCAAGCCAAGTATGTATCTGCTTTCGGTATCTTCAGGATCAAGCTTTATTGTTCGCTTTATTGCGCTAACAGCTTCTTCAAGTCTACCTTGGTTCAGGTAGGTTTTGCCGAGATGGAAGAACGCTTCCTGGAAATCTGGATCTAATTCGATGGTTTTATTCCAGGATCTGATTGCTTGATCAGAACGCCCAACACTCTTGTATGCAATTCCAAGCTGGAGATGCGCATGAGAAAATTCGGGATCCAGTGCGACTGCTTTTTCCCATTCACGTATTGCTTCATCCAGCATGCCTTTTTCGCGAAATGCGAGCCCAAGTCTGTAATGGGCACCGGCGTTATCGGGATTTATGGTTACTGATCTTTTCCATCTTGTCAGATTTTGATCATCAATTCCCTTAAGTCTGTAGATAACTTCGAGATTGTAGTGCGCAAAAGAGTCATATGGGTTTAAAGCGATAACTTTGCGATATTCAATTATCGCTTCATCATACATTTCTTTGTTCTTGTAAGCTGAAGCCAATTTATAATGAGCTTCGGCATTGTTTGAATTATTGGCTATTTCAGCTTTGTATTTTTCGATCATCAAATCGATCTCTGTTTTACTTTTCATTTGCAAAACAGGTTTTGTTTCTTCAATTTTTCCGTATTTTTTCTTGATTTCTCCAGCTTTTCTCCAATGGAAAACAGCTTGTTCTGATTGTCCTTTTACATCAAAAATTTCTCCAAGGGCATCATGAGCTTTACTTAGTTTTTGATCAAGAAATAGAGCTCTTTTTAATTCTCCAGTTGCATCGTCAAGCATTCCTCGGTCCTTATAGGACATTCCAAGATTAAAGTGAAGTTCAGCATCGTTTGGATTCATATTGTTTTCCAGGCGAAACTGTTCAATCGCTTTTTGAATCTGCCCTTTTTTCCTTAAAACGACTCCAACGAAATATCTAAGTCGCGGAAATTTTGGATCAATTTTTAGCGCTCTATTAAACTCGGATAAAGCGGCGTCATCCATATTCTTTTTTAGTAATGCTTGGCCAAGATAAACATGTGCTTCTACAAGCATTGGATTTATTGAGATTACTCTTTTTAAAGACTCTATGGCTTCATCGTGTTCACCGAGGTAGAACTGAGTAATTCCAAGATTTAAAAAAGCGAATCCGTTATCTGGATAGATCTGAATTGATTCTTTTAAAAATTGACGCGCATCTTCAAATTTGCCTTGATGTGCATGGGCTCTTCCCAGTTGGCAAAGAGCATATGCGTCCTGGGGATTTAGTAATACTGCTTTTTTAAACTCTACAATAGCTTTTTTAGGTTTTCCTATTTCTAGATAAACTGCTCCCAGTGAAAAGTGCGCATACGCATAATCATGATTAAGATCTATTGCATTTTTAAGCCTGACAATAGATTCATCATAAAGTTTTTTTAATTTATAAATAAGCCCGAGCTGGAGATGAGCAAAAGCGTAATCAGGTTTTAATGAAATGGCTTTTTTGAAGCGGATTATTGCTTCATCATACATGCCTTTAAGTTTGTAAATGACTCCAAGGTTTGCATATGGATAAGCATAGTTATGATTGTACATAATTGCTTTTTTAAATTCGGTTATGGCTTCGTTAAGCAAACCTTTATTTCTATATGCAAGTCCAATAAAGTTATGTGCATATGAATCTTTGGGATTAATGGATAAAGCGTCTTTGAAAACATTAATTGCTCTATCTGTTTCGCCTGACATTTCCAAGGCTCTGGCAAGCTGGTAATAGGCAAAAAAGTCGCGAGGGTTTGCTGCAATTCTTTTTCTGCAATCCTTAATTATCTGCTCAAATTTTTTCTCTATCATTGCCAGCCTCCATCAGGGTATCCATTCTAGTGTTTTAAAAGTTTCTATGTCTTTTCCATCAAGATAGGCAATTATCTCGTCCTTCATTGCTGGAAAAATTGGCTTGCTGGCGATTTCTTCTGGTCCAAAAAAGTCGAATCCTTCAACCCTTTCGTCTTCGCCAACACTTAGATTAGAAAAGTCGGGTAAAATTCCTTCAAATACAAGGAATTGTATGTGACGTCCCTTTTCTTGAGACATGGACTCACGAACAAAAAGTAACTTTAGATCTTGAGTAGAAACTCGAAGTTCTTCTTGAAGCTCTCTTTGTGCGGATACTTTAGCCGGCTCAAATGGGTCTTGTCCCCCGCCGGGAAGTAACCAGTAGCGTTTCCCATCTTTGAGATGCCTGACAAAGCACAATTTGCCATCTTCTCTTTTCAAGAGTATGGTTACGCGAATTCTTACAATTGGATTTGTTTTATTTAAGTCCTTTTTCACACATTAATTATCGGCAGGCAAGAACTTAACTGAAAGAAAAATTTACAGAGAAACAATTTCCTTGTTTGTGACCTTTATTAATGAGAGAGCAAAAAGCTCTTCAATTTTTGGTGTTTCACTTGTTTTTAGGTGAACTGACCTTTTTGGTGCAAGATAATGGGTTTGATTGATTTTTTTTAAATGAAACTTAACGCCATTATTAGTTAGCAAATTTATTGCTCGTAAAAGATCGGATGGTGTTTCAAATTTGTAAACAGTGTAGCTTTGATCTGAAACCGATTTTTGATAAATATAGTCACCCTTAATGAACAGTTTTTTAAATTCAGAATCAGCACCCCAGTGGATTGTTTCATTTGCACTTGTGAAATAGTAGCCATTTTTATTTAAGGCATTGTGAATCTTTTTTGCGACAATCTCTTTGTTATCAATGTCAAAGTAAATCATTGTGTTTCGGCAAAAAATAATGTCAAAGCTTCTGCTTGGCCATGGCTCTAAAAGATTAAGCATTTCAAAATGGGCAAATTTGGAAAACTCAGGTTTTATTTGAAAGCTTTCAATTTCTACATTTCTGAAATATCTATTTAAATGTGATTGCTCAACCTGTTTAAGTTCTGTGGAACTGTAAATTCCCAGGCGAGCTCTATTCAGGGCTTCTGTGGAGATGTCGCTTCCGAGAAGTTGGATATTCCAATCTTTTGGTGATTCAATTGTATCTAACAGCGTAATTAAAATTGAGTAAAGCTCGGCACCAATAGAGCATCCCGCTGACCAGATGGTGATTCTATTGTCTTTTTCCTGTTTTTTTCTTCTAAGAATCATAGGAATAATTGATTCTTTAAGAATTCTAAAGTGTTTTGGATGTCTGAAAAACCAGGTTTCATTTGTTGTTAAAATATTTAAAAGCTCAAGGCGAATACCGATATCTTTTCTGGAAGCGGTAATAAGGTCATTTAAAGTTTTATAAGAGTGTTTACGCATTAATGGCCACACTCTATTTTCAACAAATGAGTATTTTGCGGGTTGAAAACTTATCCCGTATTCGCGTGAAAGATACAGGCAAAATACAGCAAGCTCTTTCATTGTAAAGTGGCTATCGTGCATTTATTTAAATATACTTTGTGCTCTTGGGAAAAACCCGTCCGGACATAATTTGCCAGGTAGGACGCATCTGGCCTCGTAACTCTGATTCACAATCTTTGCAAACCAATCGTTCTGAGTTCTGAAATCTTAAATAGTTATGGATCTCTGTGTCGAAATTCTTAAGTTTTAAACAAAGTGGGCATCTGTCTTGCATAATTTACTCCAGAACAAGACACATAGTAACACAGATTTGAAAACAAATTCAACGGTACTTTTAAAAGGAGTTATATTCTGCAAGGCTTGCGAGGGTGTCTTTCCATGAAATAATACAATACCCGGCATACTCATAAATACTGTCTTCCAGACCCATCAAAGGGAGGCTAGGGTCATAAACTTTTCTTCGGGTAGGTGGGCTATAGCAAGACTGACTTATCTGGTGAACATCATATAATCTCAGATTAATTTCTGAACCGAAAACTCTGTGCACCATGTGCATCATTCCAGAGTGTTTTATCCCAACATTATTATTTAATCTGCCTATTTCATTATAAAGTTTTACATAATCCGGTCCAGCATAATATTTATTGTTTTGTTTTCCTCCGGATATAAACATCCCATTGGTTGTCATTTCTGGGAAGTATAGGAAATCGCCTGGTTTGTCGGTCAAATCTGTAGCGTCGAAATCTTCTGAGTTACCATCCGCTGGAACACCGAGTTTCTTTCTTAAACCGGAAAGCAACTTATAGACACCAAACTCTGAAGCCTGCGCTAGAGGGGCGCTATCAAATTTCTCATATTCTTTGGAGTAGTTTTCCCATACTTTTTTGCAAAGTTGGTCATAATCATCAAATCTAAATTTTCCACTAGTTTCATTATATTTTTGAGCAAATTCATCTTCCAGGCTGCTTTCAATGGAAGAATTCTTCATTGGAAAGGTTGTAAAGAATTTTTTAAAATCAGTTCTAAAGCCAGCTTCATCTGTTGCGGAGGCATTTATGGTACCGGACCTGTTATGTTTTATGCAATTATCTTCTGCTTCAGTGTCATTAGCGATTGATTTGGCGATCTCGTATTTCATATAAGGAAAGATCTCATTTTCAAAGCAATCAATTGGGCTTCGATAATCGTATACAATCCTTTCTTTTGCTATAACAGTTGCGGCAACATGGTTTTTGAAGCCAGTTGTTTCTGCATCTTCAGCAAGTTTAGCTTTTATCTCATCTGAATAGTCGGTGCTTTCTAAGGCGTTTCCTCCGTCAGGATAATCCTGAGGGAGGCCATAATATTCATCAAATTTTGATGGAGAAGGGTCTCCGGCCTGGTTGAAGTCGCCTGCAACAAAAACGTTTTTAGGCGAAACAATCTGGATATCTTTTCCTGGGTTACCTTTTATAACTAAATTTTCCTCTGCAAAAATAACTCCGTTAAAATCAGCTGGAAGGCTTATATTTCCAGGCCTAATGTTACTGCCAAAATCCAGTATTTTTGCTTTTACGCTGTTTGGACCTGATCCGTTCCATCCATTTGGAACCGCATAGTCCTGATTGCAATCAGAGGAGGATAAATATATGCCTTTTGTTTTTGATTTTTCTTTATATAGATGAAAAGGAATTGGCTTAGGGGGAAGAGACATTCCAGCGTGCTTGTCTTTAAGATATGGTTTTAAGTCTGCTGGGAGTTCTGGAGTGGCCCCAACTAGTTCTTTGGGATATTCACCGAATTTTTTTGCCTCTGGTGAAGAGTAAGTTCCAGATAATGGAAAACTCTGATTTTTGGGAATAATTTTTGTAAATTTTGGTATCCCTGGTTGTCCCCTGAAGGTCGCTTTTATTGGACTATAGAAGAAGATTCCACCAGCTCCACTGATAATGGCTTCCATGTCGTCAAGTTCCTGGTCTGTACCTGGGCCTTCTGGTGATGGGCTTTGGCGAGTGTTGAGGATACGTGAAATTTCTACCCCTTTATGGCCGTATAAATGTCCTGTTGAGAAGACGTTTTTGTTGCCTTTTCCCGGCTCGCCATATATTAAAGACAAAAATCCACCATCGTAAAGCAAGAACTCTCTTGCTGGATATCTTCTGTTTATAACCGCTTCAACTCTTCGGATTGTATTGTCAAATTTGCCGAGCGACTCAACCAGAAGATAGCTAAATCGTTCATCAACGTTTTTGGTGTCTGGATCGTCTATGTATGGGATATATCCAACCCTGACCCTGAATTCACCGTCACCCAGTCTTCCGGTGTAAGTGCCTTCTGAATTGCTGTCAGGATAAAATCCCAGAGAATCAATTTTTTGAAGAGTTTGCTTGTTGGGGAGGGCTTTTTTCCATTTTAAGTCTGGGGTTACTTCGTGAGTAACAAAATCATAGTTATTAGACAATTCGGCAACAACAAATTCCAGACCAGCTTCGGCAAGAGCAAGCGCTTTAGCCTTACGGCTTTCTCTAATTGTAGTTTGCATGCGTTGTGATGAAAAGCTGAAAACGCCAGCAATTATTATCATCAAAACTATTCCCATGCCTATGGCAGTGAGAATTGCTGATCCTCTTCTATAATTGTTTAAAATTCTCATTCTGGCGCAGCACCTCTTTCTTTTACAGAAATAACCAGCTGATTTTCGTATTTACTTGTAGTTTTACTTTGTTTGCCTTGTCTTGATATTGCCAACTTAATATATAGATTGCCTGAACCAGCAGAGTCCGGATCGGTCAGGCGATAGAAAATGCATTCATCAATTTTGGTCTGAACTGGAAGAATAACTTTCTCAGAAGGTATTGGATTTTTCTTGTTATCAAAAGGAAGCATTTCACGGCAAAGAGTCCAGGGGCTGTTTGTGTCACCAGGCTCTTCTCTTTCAAGAAAATATTTTACCCTTGTCTGTGTATAATTATACTCGCCTTCTGGCAAAGTGGTGGGATCTTTTGAGAAATCATAATTGACTTTCATAAACATAAGGTAATTGCCGGGGTCTTCTGTTTTTAATGTGGGAATTTGACTCCGCTTAAAACTTTTGGGGCAGTTCTCAAAAATAAAATTAGACTCCCTCACATCATCAGTTATTTTTTGAATGGTTCTATCCATTTCATCGTTGATCCCATGATTTTCTATAATTTCACGTGCTCCTCGATTTGCTCCAAAAAAAACTTTGTAAAGCGCTGCCATGAGCAAAGACATTACAATCATCACGATCATCAATTCAATTAGGGTAAAGCCTTTTTTCATGCTAATTCCTTTTTGACAGGGCCGTTGAGATTTCTAAACGATGTGTTTTTTTATCTTTTCCTACATATTCTATTGCGAAAAATATGACATTTAAAATTGTCGGATCTGTAGGAGCTTCTGAATTTTTTACTGGTTCGATCTTAACATCTTTAATTTCATAGGAAATGCCGTTTATGTCATGTTTTCTGTAATTATCATCATTTTTTAGCTTCCACTCGAAGGTTTTTTTCATTTCATTTGGTTTGGAGCTATATTGATCAGCCTCGATTAAATCAAAGGTGTATCCGCGACACATTTCCTGGATTTTTTGGGCAAGGAACGCAGCATTTGCATGATCTCGAGTTGCTGTAACTGTTTTTGTCTGGCTGGTTATAACATTTAATGATGGAATAATGATTAGTGCCAGTAAAACAACACCTATCATTACCTCAACAAGAGACATTCCATTTTTAGTTATAATTTTCATTCCGGGTAGATCAAAAACTCCCTTCTTTTTTTTAAGAACGAAGCAATTTCTGGTTGAATTGAGGCAAATAGTTGCATTAAGGGGGTTCCATTTATTATTGCAATACGTATTTTGGAGTTACCCAGAAGAGTGTCTATTGCTTCTGCAACATGTGAATTGTTTAACGGGATTTTTTCAGGATGCATATCCCATAATGCTCTCATTATTGAGATCCCAGTTAAAAAAGGATCATAAGTTATGACATCGGTGATAATAATTTCAATTCCGAAAACTTCTTTTTTTGCAAATAGTCCGTAATAAGGTTTTAAGGTTACTGGAATAAATTTTACTCCTGGTAGCTTATGCTTCTCAAGTTTTTGAGCAAGCATTTCCCCATCTAGCCAGGGGGCCAATATGTAATGAAAAGGGCGAGTGGTACCAACACCAGTTGAAAAAACTCCCATTTCACCCAGAAATCCAGTTGCTGCATAGTAAAGTGGAGTTTCTGCTTCAGGAATGTGATCTGATGGTGGCGTCCAATGCATACCTGTGTCTTTAAATGACATAGACCTTTTGTAGCCTTCCATGCCTATGACAGTTAAGTTTGCACCTAGCCCAAATACCTTGTTAAAAAAAAGAGCAAGTTCTCCAATCGTCATACCGTATATTAGAGGGACTGGGTAAACTCCAAACTTGCTTCTGTGGTTTACTTCCAACACCGGTCCTGAGACTGTTTCAGCACTAATTGGATTTGGACGGTCCAGAATCATTACTGGTATAGAGCTCTCTCTTGCCAGATCCAGAAACTGAGCCAGTAAAGTTAGATAATTAAAATAACGAATCCCGATATCTTGAAAATCCACAATTAAAAGCTCTGTGTCCTCAAAAACATCTTTTCCTGGGCGATTAAGGGGATCAGTTATTTCATGAATTTTAGCATTTGTGATGGCATCTCTATAGATTCCTGGAATTTCACTGGGTATTTTTTCACGAAAATAATTCTCCCCAGTGAAGATTAGTTTTACCTCGGCTGCTTTTGCTATTCTATCTATAGTGTGATTAAAGCTTTGGTCAAAAGATGACTTTGAAACTAAAAGAGCCACTTTTTTATTTCTAACTAGATCGGGGTGCTGTCTTGCCAGAACTTCGATCCCAATTTTAAATTCGGTTCCACTACTTGCTTTGCAAAATGAAGCAAGGAATAGAAGCACAAACAAAAGTTTTTTTAACTCAAATCTTCTTTTCATTTAGTCATATTACTTTAAAGTGGAAATATCATCAACTCAAATGGGTTATAATTCGACACCTAAATGTGATAAAATGCCAGTGGGGTTTTATGTAAAATGAAAAGACAACCAGCAGTAGCGGGAAGATTTTATCCTGAAAATAGAGATGAGCTTCTTAAAAGTATAGGCGAATCGTATGCTCACTTTTTAGGAGTTCAAAAAAATGAAATCCATGCCTCGGGAAAGCTAAGAATGCTTATTGCCCCGCATGCTGGCTATATGTTTAGCGGTCCCCCTTCTTCCTGGGGATTCTCTCGTTTGAAGCAGGAGCGTCCTCTACCTTCACGAATAGTATTGCTTGGACCCAAACATACTCCCTATGGAGCCGGTGTTTCTGTTAGTTCATCAGATTTCTGGACAACCCCATTAGGAGATGTTCCAGTGGACAAAGAATTTGTGAAGCGTCTTTGTTCAGTTTCTGAGGTTTTTACAGCCGATACAGATGCGCATAGATACGAGCATTCAATTGAAGTTCAATTGCCTTTTTTACAAGAGCTTTATGGAAAGAAGGAATTTAAAATTGTCCCAATTGCAATTCAGTTTAATGTTTTTTCCATTTTTCAAACTTTATCTTATGAGCTTCACGATGCAATAACTGAATCTGAAGGCGAAACCTTAATTATTGTAAGCTCGGATTTTTCCCATGATACTCCTCTTGATGAGGCTTACAAATTAGATGGCGAAGCCATAGAGCTCATAAAAAGATTAGACGCAAAAGGGTTTTACGATTTAGTGGTGTCAGAAAACCGCTCAATATGTGGTCTTATGCCAATCACATTAGGTCTGACTTTGATGAAGGCAATGAATGTTCAGGCGCAGCTCCTAAAATATTCTACTTCAATGGAAATAATGGATCATGATCGTGGAGTTGGTTACGCATCAATTATTTTTGAGGACAAGAAATGACACCTATTGAAGTCGGTTTTTTATTGGGTATGATGTGGGCTTTTTTCCTCATTATCTGGACTTTGGCTGAAATAACTGCCGGAGAACCAAGCCCATGGCTGTTAATTATTGCCTATATATATGATGGCTTCAATTTTACTCCAAAAGGAATTTTGATTGGGGCTGGTTGGGCTTTCTCTGATGGTTTTATATCAGGTTTTGTTATTACCTGGATAGTAAATTGGATATTTTATTAAAATTGAAAACTTCCGTATACTTCCAGCTTTCTTTCTCTGTAGTAGTCCCTGACTCTATCTCCTATTGATGCATAAAGTCGGCCTTGAGGAAACTGATAACTCAGGTGAATAAGTGCTCCAACCCCCTTTTCATATTGGGTGTCATTGGCTTTAAGTTTATAAACATTGCTTATTACATTGGTGTCGATACCCCACCACCAGTTGGTTCCTACAGACCTTTCCCATGACAGGGTCAGCTCTGCGCTTTTAAAGTCGGTAGGACTCCAATAATTTAATATTTGCCCAAATTCATCAGTTTGTTCTTCATAGGTGGCCTGGCTAATTTTTAAGTTAAGTGAAAGAAATGGCGCTCCCTGCCTATAAAGGAAATGAAGGAATTCTGTGTCATACTTTTTGTAAGAATTGCCGTCTGACAAGTCAGATAAAAAAACCGATTGAATTATGCGAGTTCTTTTGTGAAGATCGCCCCACAAAGAAATTCCATAATTTTTTTCTGACATAAAATTTTTAATAGTGAATAAATTGCTTTTAAATGATTTTTTTCCACCAGAAACCGACATGTGAAGGTTGTCAGTTCCAGTAATGGCCTGCCAGCTAAATCCGCCAATGGTTTCGTTACTTGAAAAGACTTCGGGAGCATACGTCAAAGACATGCTGCTTGAATCGTCGAATTTGTAATCCAATTGTCCGGAAAGAACCTGACTTGATACTTCATCGAGGTTTTCTTTGTGGCTCCAATTCTCAAATCTGTATCTTCCAGTCATTTTTCTATAGGTGTGAGAGGGAAAGAAACCTTCTATTGAGGAGATGGTCTGGCTCAATCCCTTGTCGTCTTCTATAACCGTTGTGCCTAGTTGAAATTCATTTTTTAATTTGGTTCTTAAATTTAAAACCTGATAGCTTAAATAATCTGAGATTGGATAGGTTTTGTGGAGATCGTCCACGACGGCTTTTGCCTTGTCAAATTCACCTTTTTGGTAGTGGACCATAGTCATGCCCTGGTTCGCTTTAAGATTTTTGGGGTCTAATTCTATTGCCATTTCAAAAAATCTTTGGGCCTCTAATAGCTTGCCTTGAGTTAATCTAAGTTCTCCCAATTCCAGATATGCATCTAGTTTGGTTCTTTCACTGGTAAGTTTTTCAATTGCGATGTCTCTCTCAATGGCATACAGTTCTCTGAGCTCTTTTGAAAGCTTGTCAGGACTTGCCTGCGAGGGAATTAAAAGATCGACAGGCTGCCCGTGGACTAAATTTCCACAGGATAGTAAAAGAAATATTGTCAGGAGTAATTTGGCGCGCATTTTCATCCTATATTGATTATCGGCATATTTGAAAAATTTATTATTTGCTGTTTGCTAAGTTTAGTTTGATGAAAAATGGCAAAAAAAAAGACCGCCAGAAAGGCGGTCTTTTTTAGAATCTAATTATTCTCTTTCGTCTGCGTCTTTATTTGCTTCAGGGGCTTTCTGCATTTGTTTGATTCTATCTTCCATTTTTTTCTTAATTTCTTCAAGCTTAGCTTTTGGAACATTAAGGCTGATTTTAACAGAAGTTTCTGCAGATGTAAGTTTAACCATGTTCAATACTTCAGCTGCTTCAGGGGCTTGGCCTGCGAACATCTTAAGCATGGCAAGGAAGCCATTAAGAGAGGTCATAACTGTTTCTACGTTTTCTTTTTTATCTACTTCACCGTTGAAGTTAAATTCAATAGTATCGCCATGATTAAAAGAGAAGTGGAAAAAGTTTAGAGCTGCAAGTGGAGCTGCCTGAGGGTTAGCTTTTACTTTAGCTTTAAGTTCAGCTGGGATATTGCCAGCGCCGCTAAGAGTAGCATTGTGGTCAACTTTACTGAGAACAGCAAAGAAAGACTTTTTGTTAGAGATGTTTTTTGCTTTGCCTTTTTTAACTGCGATAACAGACATAATACCTTTTTCGGCGCCTACAACAGCAGTATTGTTATCAAGGAATACACCAAAACCATCTTTTTTTGATTTAGGGATCATTGCATCGAAGCCTTCAATTTTTGAAAATTCTACATCTTTTGATGCTTTTTCATCTTTTTTGATTGCTTCCATGATTTTTGAAGGTGTGAAGTCGCCTTCAAAAATTGCACCAGCATTTTGAGCTTTTTTATCAACTACTTTACCAGATGAAAAAATAACAACTTTTTTGAGATTTTCCATTGGGTTGAAGCCAGTGTTTTTTACAAATTCATCAAAAGCTTTTTTCTGTTCTGGTGATTTTGCCATGTTATCAACAAAAGCTTTTTTTACTTCTGGGCTATTGGTTAGTTTTCCAACATTGATTTCAAAAACAAAATCAGCTTCTTCAGGGATAAGTTGAAGAAGGTCTGCGCCAAAAATACTTGAGCCAGTAAAAGCTACCATTAGAGCGGTAACGAGAAGAAGCTTTCTAATCATATAAGTTTGTACTCCTCAGAAAATTTTATTTGTATAAGACTGTCTTGGATAATAGCTTTGTAAGGTACCAATTGTCAAGAATAACTGAGTTATTGCTTGAGTCTTCTCTATAAAGAGATTATACGGGCTCTTGAATCATATACAAGTCTATGATAGCATTGGCACCCAGAATAGCGATTTAATTTTCGATAGGATAGCGAAAAAATGAATTCAGAAAAAATCAAAAAGCTTTACACGGCAATGTCTGAGAACGGTTTTAACGAATTAGAACTTGAAATCGGTGGAGACGAAAAAATTCGTCTAGTGCTTGAATCTCAGACTAACGAATATCTTCAACCAGGTAATTTTGTTGAAGATAATCTTGACTCAGATGATGTTATTGAGAAGACCCAACTTGAAATTCGTTCAGACAAGGTTGGAGTTTTTAACTTTACAGATAAAAAAATTGAATTGGGAATGACTGTCGAAAAAGGCGAAATTCTTGGATCTATAAAAGGAATAAGCTTTAAAGACAACATCAAATGTGCGGTTGGAGGAGTTCTATCAGAAATTAATGTTCAAGAAGGAACTGTAGTGGACTTTGGAAAACTACTTTTCATGATTGACCTTAACGCTGAGTAACTGAATTCCGAAAATCCTAAAACTGGAGATTTGAAATGTTTTCCAAAATACTGATTGCTAATAGAGGCGAAATCGCCGTTCGAATAATTCGCACCTGCAAAAGACTTGGCGTAAAAACCGTTGCTGTTTATTCTGAAGCTGATAGAGAGTCTCTTCATGTCAGAATGGCAGATGAAGCTTATTGCATCGGACCGGCAAGACCTGATTTGTCATATTTGAATATTCCAAATATTCTTTCGGTAGCAAATGCTACGAATTGCGAAGCAATACATCCAGGTTATGGATTTTTATCTGAAAATCCAAGTTTTGCTGAAATTACTGAAAAATGTGGGTTTGTTTTTATTGGCCCGGATTATAAAGCCATTGAAAGAATGGGACAAAAATCAGTAGCAAGGGATTTAATGAGCCGCTCCGGAGTCCCGATTATGCCTGGCTCTCCAACTGCAATAGAAAATTCTGCAGATGCCTTGATTGTTGCAAGAGAAATTGGTTTTCCTGTCCTTGTTAAGGCTACTTCTGGTGGTGGCGGCAAAGGAATGCGCTACGTGGAAAAAGAAGAAGATTTTGAAGGTCTGTTTCATATGGCTCAGGCAGAAGCCCAGGCATCATTCGGAGACAACAGGGTTTATGTAGAAAAATTTATGAAGAATCCACGACATGTTGAAGTTCAGATTATTGCTGACAGACATGGTAATGTGGTTGCCCTTGGAGAGAGAGAGTGCTCTATCCAGAGAAGGCACCAGAAGCTTATAGAAGAATCACCGTCTCCAGCTGTTTCTCCAGATTTAAGGAAAAAAATGGCTGAGACTGCTATAAAAGCAGCAAAGGCTATTAAGTATCATAATGCCGGGACAATTGAATTCCTTTTAGACAGTGATGGCCAGTTCTTTTTCATGGAAATGAATACAAGATTGCAGGTTGAGCATCCAGTTACAGAAATGGTTTGTAATTATGATCTGGTTGAGCTTCAGCTAAGAGTTGCAGCCGGTGAAGAACTACCCATGAAAGAGGATCTTGTAGAGCCACAAGGTTGGGCTATTGAATGTCGAATAAATGCGGAAGATCCTGAAAACGGTTTCATACCTTGCCCTGGAGTTATTGAAAAATATCTTGTTCCCGGGGGACCATGGATCAGAGTCGACTCAGCTGCTTTCCAGGATTATCTGGTAAGTTCTAACTATGATTCTATGGTTGCAAAGCTTATTGTTTGGGGACGCAATCGAGAAGAAGCTATGGATAGAATGATTTCAGCTCTTAAAGAGTATGAAATTCATGGTATTGAAACAACAATACCTTTCCATCTTCACGTTATGAGTCACCCGGATTTCCGATCTGGAAATTTTTCTACCAATTTTGTTGATAAAAATTTCGACTCTTTTATAAATTCCATAAAAGAAGAAAAAGCAGAAAAGCCAGAGGTAAAAACACTAACGGCTACTGCATAGGTTATTGGTGAAAAATGTCATTTGACACAATTACAGAAATTCCCTTTCCAGCGAAGGTTCTTAAAGTAAAGGACCTTACCGGGCATATAAAGAGCCTTCTGGAAAGGGATTCTCTTTTGCAGGGCGTATGGATTCAGGGAGAAATCTCGAATCTTGTCAGGGCAGCTTCTGGGCATTGTTACCTGACCTTGAAAGATGAAAAGTCTACAGTTAAAGCCGCACTTTGGGCTGGTAACCGGAGAAGGATTAAAACTGAATTCAAAAACGGCGACCAGGTACTCGTTTATGGCTCAATCTCGGTTTATTTACCAAGAGGCGAATACCAGATTATAATAAACGATATTCGCCCTGTTGGTATCGGAGCTTTATACGAAGCTTTTGAAAAATTGAAAAGCAAGCTTGGCGCTGAAGGGCTTTTCGATCCAGACAGAAAGCTTCCGCTACCATTCCTTCCAAAAGGCATAGGAATTGTAACTTCTTCAACCGGAGCGGTAATTCAGGATATTTTCAGAGTAATCAGAAGGCGATATCCCAACATGCCTCTTTATCTTGTTCCAGCTAAGGTTCAGGGAGCTGGCGCTGCAGACGAGATTGTGACTGGTATTAATCGCCTGATAAAAGATGAACGTGTGGATGTAATTATCATTGGTCGCGGGGGTGGAAGCCTTGAAGATTTGTGGCCTTTCAATGAAGAAAAGGTTGCGAGGGCTATTGCCGCTTCTCATAAGCCAATTGTTTCAGCTGTTGGTCACGAGACTGATACCACTATTGCTGATTTTGTCGCTGACATAAGAGCAGCTACTCCATCGGTTGCAGGTGAACTGGTGGTGCCGGTTAAAGCCGATCTCTCAGGTGCTGTTGAGAGACAGAGTAAGAGGCTTGTGCGATCTTTAAAAATGAATCTTGAGCTGGCAAGGAAGAACTATAGACAGCTTGAGAGTTGTCGTTTCTTGAAAAAGCCATCTTTGCTTGTTGCTGAGCGAAGAATTTATATTATGAATTTATCAAAGGATCTTGAAGGATTCTTTAAACGTTTTGTGTCTTCTGCCAGGCATCGATTTGAGCTTTTAAAATCAGGCCTTGAAAATTTAAACCCAAAAGCTCTTTTAAGCCGAGGGTTTATTATGGCACAGGATCTCGATGGAAAAGTTATTACCTCAGTCTCTCAGTTAAAGTCCAGACAATCTTTAAATCTTATGTTTGCTGATGGTGAAGCTGAAGTCGGTGTAAAAAAAGTTAAAAAAGTAGATGGAGCTGATAATGATGAATGAAGAATTAAAAGAAATCCTGGAACTCTCAGAAGAACAGATAAAAAATCTCAGTTATGAGTCAGCCATGGAAAAGTTGGAAGTTGTTGTTAATGCTCTGGAGGAGGAGGGAACTCCTTTAGAAATGGGTTTAAGGCTTTATGAATTAGGAACAATTTTGTCCAGAAAATGCGGCCAGATATTGGATTCAACTGAAGAAAAAATGGTTCAATTACTTGGTACCGTAGAGAACCCCAAGGAAGAAAATTTTAATCCAGAGGATGATGGAAGATAGTTTTGGATACATTTGAATCTACATTAAAAAGCGAATCAAATAGAATTGATCAGAAGCTAAAAACATGGCTTCCCAATACCGGTGCAACACGTCTGCTACAGTTTAATGAAGCAGTTAGATATAGTGCTTTAGCCGGTGGAAAAAGGATTCGTCCGATTCTTTGTCTTTTTGTTGCTGAAGCCTATGGAATTGGTTTAGATGCTGCAATCAAAACAGGGTGCGCAATAGAACTAATTCACTGTTATTCACTTGTCCATGACGATTTGCCGGCTATGGATAATGATGACTTTAGAAGGGGCAAGCCAACCAATCATAAAGTTTATGGCGAGGCGGTTGCAATATTAGTAGGGGACAGTTTATTGACTTTAGCCTTTAAATGGCTTTCTGAACTTGAGCAGCTTGGGGTTTCCCCTGAAAAATGCCTGCAGATAATTAGTTTAATAAGCTCTGCAGCAGGACATGAAGGCATGATTGGCGGCCAGATTCTTGATCTCGCAGGTGAGAATAAGGATTTAAGCTTTGAGGATTTAAAAGCTATACATTCAAGAAAAACTGGCGCACTTATAAAAGCCCCAATTATTTGTGGTGCTTTGCTCGCCAATGCCCCGGAAGCAGATCTTGAAAAACTCACCCTGTTTTCTGAAAAGTTAGGGCTTCTATTTCAGGTGGTGGATGACATTCTCGACATAGAAGGTGATCTTGAAACTCTTGGAAAACTTCCTGGAAGTGATATAAAACTTGGCAAATCAACTTATCCGTCTATACTTGGTATTGACGTTGCAAAAAAAATGGCCTCCGAACTATATCAAGAGGCCGTGGAAATCCTTGATGGATTGAGCGTAACAAATACAAAGCTTTTAAAGCTTACAGAGTTTTTATATACTAGAAAAAATTAACAGAATTGGAAGGGAGACTTTAGTGGAACAGGCAGACTCCGTTTTTGCTATTGTTGTGGCTGGCGGAATGGGAACTAGAATGAATAGCGGTGTCCCGAAGCAGTTCCTTTCTCTCAAGGGAAAACCAGTTGTTCAATGGAGCTTAGATTGTTTTAATCAAACTCCTGAAGTTGAAGAGATAGTATTGGTACTCCCGGAGAGTTGGTTAGATGAAGGACGTGATAAATTAATTGGCTTTGATCCTTTAAAGCCTTTTACACTTGTTGTTGGTGGAGAAACTCGTCAGGAGTCTGTGGCTCAGGGACTTGCCTCTATTACAGCTGAAGATGGTTGGGTAATAATTCATGATGGCGCACGGCCAGCTATAAGCTGCGAACTGATTGTGAGAACTTTAAAAGTCGCCCAGGAGAAAGGAAACGCAGTATGCGCAGTTCCTTCCAATGACACCCTGGTTAAGGTTGCTGATGGCCAGGTAGTGGCTCAGATTGATCGAAATGAGATTTATAGGGTTCAGACACCACAAATTTTTCGTCTGGCAAAACTTAGAAAAGCCATTGAATTTGCCAGGCAAAATGGAATAACCGGAACAGATGATTCTGGCTTGATGCGAGAGATCGGAGAGGTTATAAACCTCGTAGATGGAACTGATTTGAATGTAAAGATAACCAGAGAAGATGATCTGGAGATTTTGGAAGCATTACTTTAAAAGGGCCAGGCGATGAAAAAAACTCTGATTGTGCATGCTCCAGCTAAAATTAATGTTGGGCTTTGGGTTAAGGAAAAGAGAAACGATGGTTTTCATGAATTAGCAAGTATAATGCAGACCATTTCATTGGCAGATACAATTACCCTCAAAGAAACTCGAGAAGAGGGAATACATATTTTTTGTGATAATCCGGCAGTTCCAACTGATTCAACGAACCTTGTTCATAAAGCTGCTACATTGTTTCTGGATAAATTCGATATTAAGCCGGCTGTTACAATTAATATAGAGAAAAAAATCCCGGTAGCCGCCGGATTAGCTGGAGGCAGCACTGATGCTGCAGCAGTTTTAACTGGTTTGGCCAGAATGTATGATAAGCCAATCACTGTTCCAGATATAATGAAAATTTCAAGTTCAATAGGTTCTGATGTGCCCTTTGTCGTTCACGGCGGATTAGCTATTGCAGAGGGCAGGGGAGAACAACTCAAGTTCTTTGAACCACCAAGACCTCCTTATGCGGTAGTAATAGTAGTTCCACAGGGAGTTCAGGTTTCAACTAAATGGGCTTATGATAATTATCAGCCAGGTGAGAATTCGGTTAAAGCAGCAGCATTTGAGGGAATTTTCCAGGCTTACAAGCGTAGAGATATTGATACTCTAAGAAAATTGGTATTTAATGATCTTGAGTCGGTGACGTTGCATCGTCATCCTGAAGTTCAGAGAATAAAGGAATTATTGTCAATGACAGGTGAAGGAGTTATTTTAATGTCTGGCAGTGGCCCTTCTGTTTTTGGCCTGTTTTCGGATCGAAAAGCTGCATTAAATGCTCTGAAAAATCTTCATGGCGAGCCAGTCGATGCTTTTATAGAGCACACAACGCGAAAGAATTTCTAACAGGTAAACAAATGAAAAACATCTCTGTTCTTGGCGCTACAGGTTCAATTGGGCTTAGCACTCTTGATATTGCTAGAAGTAATCCATCCAGAATCAAAATTGAAGCCTTATGTGCTGGAAGAAATTATAAGAAATTAGCTGAACAAGCAATCGAATTTAAACCTTCATACGTTGCAATTGCAGATGCCAGTTTTGAAGCTCCTTTAAAAGATTTATTAAAGGGGTATGATATTAAGGTTGAGTCTGGTCCCCAATCTATAATAGAGGCTGCAACATGCAAAAAAGCAGATATGGTTATAGCGGCAATCGTTGGGGCGGCTGGGCTGGAGCCTGTTATGGCTGCAATAGACTCTGGAAAAGATATTGGTCTGGCAAATAAAGAAACCCTTGTTGTTGGCGGAAAAATCGTAATGGAAGCTGTTAAAAGCAAAGGTGTCGCCTTGTTGCCTGTGGATAGTGAGCATTCTGCAATTTTCCAATGTTTGCCACATCATAATAAAAATAAAAAAGTAAGAAAAATAATTATTACTGCTTCTGGTGGTCCCTTCAGGACATGGGATTCAAATCAGTTAAAGGACATTAGGGTAGAGCAGGCTTTAAAACATCCAAATTGGGATATGGGCGGCAAAATTACTATTGATTCTGCTACTTTAATGAATAAAGGGCTTGAAGTAATTGAAGCGCGATGGCTTTTCGGAATGGACTTTGAACAGATTCAGGTCGTTGTTCACCCCCAGTCCATAGTTCACAGTCTTGTAGAATTTACTGATGGTTCTGTTCTGGCTCAGATGGGATGGCCCGATATGAAGCTTCCTATACAATATGCAATCAGCTATCCAGACAGGTGGGGAGAAGCTCTCAAACCACTGGATCTGGTTAAAGCCGGATCTCTAACCTTTGAAGAACCAAGAATAAATGATTTCCCTTGTCTTGATATTGCTTTTAAATGTGGAAAAAAAGGCGGGGATAGACCATGCGTAATGAATGCTGCTAATGAAATTGCTGTAGAGCAATTCTTGCAGAAAAAAATTGGTTTTCAGCAAATTCCCGAGATTATTTCTAAAACCCTGAAGGATGTTAAATTTTCTGAACCAGATAGCATCCCTGCTTTACTAAAAATTGATAAAAAAGCTCGAGAATTGGCTTATTCACATATTGATAAAAGTTAGATTGAGGTTGTAACATTGGATATACGAATTGGCTTAGGGCACGATATACATGCACTGGTTGAAGGAAGAGAACTTTGGCTGGGCGGAATTAAAATTCCATATTCTAAAGGATTAAAAGGACACTCAGACGCAGATGCTTTAATTCATGCGGTAATGGATGCTATTCTAGGTGCTCTGGCGGCTGGAGATATTGGTCAACATTTTCCTGATACAGATCCAAAATACAAAGGGATTAGCTCGGTAAAATTACTCAACCATGTTGTTTCATTAGCTCTGGAAAAGGGATATGTCGTTGGAAACCTGGATTGCATGATTCATGCAGAAAAACCAAAATTGGCAGATTATAAGTTGATGATGCAAAAAGAGCTTGCTTCAGCTCTAAATGTCGAGATTAATAGAGTCTCGGTTAAAGCAGGAACAAATGAAGGATTTGAGTCTATTGGTCGTGGGGAATCCATCGCCTGTCAGGCTATCGTTTTAATGAAACATGTATAATGCACGGGTTACAATAGGCATTGATTTGTGATAAATTAAGTTGTTATGAAACCAAAGAATAGTAAAAATTCAAATTTAATTATTGGAATTGGCTACTGCCTTGTGGCGGTAATTATTCTTTTTAACTACCTTAGTAGTTCCAGAACTCCTGAACGAATTGCAAAGATTGCAAAAAAATATTCTTCTAACCCACAAGAAAGCAAAATTGATGGAAACTTTGATTATCTGAAAAAGCAGCTGGAAGAAGAAAAAAAACTTAATAGAGAGATGCGTGATTTCATTAAAACTTACCAAAATGTAATGGCATCTGGCGATTTTAATAAGGTAAATCAAAGAGTAAATAACTCTATGTTTAGTCTGGGAGATAATCTCCCGCATTTGAAAGAATTTGAAATTTCTTTTGAAAAACCGATTTCAATGATTCCCTTTGAAATGGAAAAAAATCCCTTTTCGCCTTTAAGAATGCGAAAAGGTGCTGATAAAGTTTTACCCGGAAGTTTTCCGTTAGCAAATACTCTAAAGTGTGATCCAATTGTTCCTTTCTTGATTGGTGGCGCTGGGAGTGACGTAAGAGTTGCTGGAAATATACGTTAATGTTCGTTTTGCCTATAAACTTTAAGGTCTCATTTTTTTTTGATCTTTTTATAAGAAGTGGATAGCAAAGTGCCGATATCTGTTCACAGAGACTAAAAAGTTACTAAGGAGATTACACAAATGAGGCAAACTATGCGTTTTGCAGGACTTTTATCCCTGTTATTGTTTTCGGTTTCAAGTCTTGCAGCAGAACCAATTATTCACGGTTTTTTTATTGAAAGACTGCCCAAAGGAAAAGCTAAAGCAACAATTGCTCCGGGCAAAAGTCTGGTTCTAGCGCACATTTTCAATTCTGATAACAAGGCAATTAAGCCAGGTGCTTATAATATTGGTGTTGAGATTGAAAATAACGGCAAGAAGAAAATGTTTGCATTAAAGCCAAACACAACAATAAACAGCAAAAGAATGAAAACATTCAGAATGGCTGTTCCAATATCGGATTCAGAAAAACAATCTGGATATTTTAGAGTTTTTTCTAAGGTGGAAGGCAAAACTGTTTGGTCCGAAAAGTATTCTTTTCTGCAGGGAATTCATGCAAAGGGTGAAAATGGAATTACCACACTTTATACAGAAGTACCACCAGAAGCTGGAACTGTAGTGCCGCCTACTGAGATTCAATTTGAAAACAGCAAACGAAAAACAGTTGCAAAGAATGTTGAAAAAGTTACAGCAAAGACTACTAAAACGGTTGCTAAAGCTGTTTCAAGTATTCCAGTTGTTCCAACTACAGAAAAATTGAATGTTGCTTCAGCAAAGTCGTCTGACAAAGTGGTCTCTAAACTTAATACAGAAGTCTCCAAAACTGAAAAGGCTGCAAGAACAATTGATTCTTCAGAATTTAAAAAACTTAGAACTATTGATGAAGAATTAGTTATTTACGTTATAAAAGAAGGGGATACCCTCAAATCTATCGCTACTAAATACTATGGCAATCCAAACCGTGAAAGAGTTGTTGCTGACCTTAACTTCATTGAAAACCCTTCTTCAATAAAAGTTGGCGAAGAAATCATTATAGATGTAAAGCCACTTGGAAAAGAAACCTATAAAACATCTTCAACAATTACTCCTTCAAGCTCAGCTTCAGCGGAAACTTATACGATTAAGCCAGGCGATACTCTCGGTAAAATTGCCAAACAATTATTAGGAAGAAGTTCAAAAGCTGGATTGCTTATTAAAGCTAATCCTCATCTAGACCCAAGAAACTTGAAGATAGGGACCACAATTGTAGTTCCTGAGAATAAGGGAGACAACGCATAATGATGACCAATACTATTAAGAAAAGAGCTGAAAAGTCTCCTTTGATTCAGGTTTCAAGTAAAGATGAACAAAGTTTTTCTTTTGAAATTAAGGGAAAAGCTTTCCAGCAGGGTTATCTGTTTCTAAACCCTATGATGAAAGAGATCTTTCCATTTCGTGAGGATCTTTGCTCTATTACTTTTATTGACGATGATGAGGTTGTTCATTCTGCTATATATCATAAAATGAGAGGCTACATGGTATGTCTTACATTTAGTGAGTGGTGGGAAAGACATCAGATAAAAGAAGGTGATACTGTAACCATAGAAGCTCTAAGCCTCGAAGATAGAAAATATCGCCTTAAGCATATGTTGGAAACACAGACTGAAGTTGAAAAAGCAACAGAAGATTTCACTTTTAAAATCTCATCTGTTGAAGATTCTTCAATTTTTTACAACGATCACAATCTGGATGTTTTGCGCAAACTTGTAAAGAATGAATTCTCACCATATCAGGAAACTAATCTCATTCAAATGGGCGAAGAAATCGCCGCTGATATGTGCTCTGGTGAACTTTTAGCCTTAAAAACCTGTTTTGGAGTAAGCACTTACGTTCATCAGGTTCAAACTGCCAAAATGGTAATTGAAAATCTTAATGGAAGAGCATTGCTTGCAGATGAGGTTGGTCTTGGTAAGACAATTGAAGCTGGTCTTATTCTTAAAGAATATTTATTAAGAGGAATGGCTAAAAAAGTATTAATTTTGACTCCAGCTTCCTTGATTACTCAGTGGCAGCAGGAATTGAAAACCAAGTTTGACCTTTCCTTTAAAAATCATCTTGAAATCAATGACTGGGAAGAATCTGATCTTGTTATTGCCTCTCTTGATACCGCAAAAAGCTCAAAAAATCAGAATGCAGTTCAGAGAATTAAGTATGACCTGTTAATCGTTGATGAAGCGCATAAGCTTAAAAATAAGAAGACCAAAAACTGGAGATTCGTAAACGCAATTAACACCAAATATTTGCTTATGCTTACAGCGACTCCTATTCAGAATGATCTTATTGAGTTGTTTAATCTTATCTCAATTTTGCGCCCAGGCCATCTTTCAACCATGCAGAAATTCAAAGATGAATTTTTGGCTGAAAGAGATAAGAGAATGCCTAAAAATTCCCTTCGCTTAAGAGAAATGCTCTCTGAAATCATGATTAGACACAGAAGAGCTGATACTTTGATTAAATTTCCACAGAGATTTGTTCATACGCATAGTATTGAATTGAATCCTGATGAAGCCGAACTTTATCGCGAACTTACAGAATTCATCAGAAGAAGATATTTCACCCTTCCAACACATAAGAATCCTCGTGGAATCAACAGACTTACTCTTATTCTCCTCCAGAAGCTTATGGGAAGTTCAACTCAGGCTTTAGCTAAAGCTTTGAGAAAAATGATTTCAAGTAACTTTTATAAGGATGATTTCGATCACTCGCTAAAAAGATTGCTTGAGTTGGCTGAAAAAGCAGGAACTTCAAAGAAAGCTCAGGTTCTTTTTGAGCTTCTCAAGAATGTAAAAGACAAAGTTATTATTTTTACTCAGTTCCGCGGAACTCAGGATTTCCTGGTTAAGTCTCTTAAGGAACAAGGCTATTCACTGGCAGTTTTCAATGGTCAGATGAATCAGGCTGAAAAAGACAGGTGCATTGAAGATTTCAGAAATGAAAAACAGATTCTGATTTCAACCGAGTCCGGGGGAGAAGGACGCAACCTTCAATTCTGTAAAGTCCTGGTTAACTACGATTTACCTTGGAACCCGATGAGAATTGAACAGAGAATTGGTCGTATCCATCGTCTTGGACAAACCGACGATGTTCATATTATAAATTTAAGCGCCAAAGATACCATTGAATCTTATGTTCTTGAGCTTCTTGATAAGAAAATTAATCTTTTCAGACTGATTATTGGTGAGCTTGAAATGATTCTTGGAAACATGCAGTCTAAGAGAACCCTTGAGCAGATTATTATTGATATTGTTACATTGTCACCAAACCAGGAAGCAATGAAACGAAAGTTCAAAACTCTTGGAAACAAACTGGAAAAAGCCTTAAAAACACATTCAGACATTACAACTGCTCAGGAGGAAATCTTCAATGGCGACGAATAGAATTAAAGACCTTGTATTTGCATTCATGGATATGGTGAAAATTGAAACCAAAGAAGTTGTTCCAAATGTCTGGTGGTTTAAAGTTCCAGAAAAAGAACAGAACTTTTTCAATGGATTTGAAGAACTAAAATTCACATTTGAAAGAGAAATTGCAGAGCAACACAGAGATACAGAACTTATATGTGATGGGTCGTTTCTACTTAGAAAAATTATTGAGCGCCTTGCAGAAGTGCCTAAAGCAAGTCGGATGTTTGCTACCTGCAAACCTGAAATTCCACCTGTAAGTGATGGTGGTGAACTTAGGGTTGTTGATACAGATAATGTTTATTATCGCCAGAAAGTAATTTTTAATTTTAAAGTGCAGTTTGAGTGTGATCAGCGCAAGGAAATGCTTTTCTCAATATCTGCAGATCCAGCCGATTCATCTTTGGAGCTTCAGAAAGGGCTTAAAGAAATAGACTTATCAGGCTTTTCAGAAAAACCACAAGATGGAATAAAAATAGAGGAATCTGGTCAGGATGTTTTACGTTTGTATTTGCAAGCGTGCCAGAATCTTGAAAAAGAGCTTGAAACTGAAATTGCAGAAGTTAAAAATTGGGGCAAAAAGCAGTGTGATGAAGAGCTTGAAAAATTTGAAGCTTATCTTGAAGAGCAAAAACAGGAGCTGTTAAAAAAGAAAGAAAATGTGTGTTTCCATCTATATTTCTTTCAAAAGGAAGAGGAGATAGACACTCTAATTAACAATCTTGAACAGGAAAGAATGCGAAAAATTTCTGAGCTTCAGGAAAAGTTTTCTCTTAAAGTTAGAATAAACCTCATCAATGCTGTGATATTATGTATCCCAACGGTTGGAACTCTTTCGAGAAAAACCAGAAAAACTACTGCAAAAGTCAGAACTCCTGGCAAGGCTTCAGGTTTAGAGGCTAAATCAGCAGTATAGTAGCGTTGGAGGCAAGAAATGTTTTTTAAACAGGTGATGATAGGCTTTATCATATTGGGAATCTGTGGATATCTTTTTGGTGACCATCTATTCTGGTTTCAAGGGAATCTCATGATGAGATGGCAATATCCACTTCCTGCCTATGAAGCTTATGAAAGGATTGTCCATTATTATCCTGATAGCCAATTTGTTGTTCCTGCAAGGAAGCTTATGGAGCAATTAAGGAAACGGAGTGGTGACCTGGATAAATATCTTGGCCAGAAAGAGAAAGAGATAAAAAAAATCCAGGCCGAACGAGAGCGAAAGCAATCTTTTCATTAGAAAAATTCATGTTATTATTGAGCTGTATTCAAATTTTGAATACAGCTTTTTAATTTGAGGAGTCCTATGTCGGTAAGAAAACAACCCGGTCTGGCCAAATGGCAAAAGACTTTACATGAAATAATTTTTGAAGCAGATACTCTTTCTGGCAAAATTTTTGACATATTTTTAATCCTTTCAATTGTTTTAAGCGTTGCGGTTGTAATGCTCGACAGTGTGGGATCTATAAAAGCTGAATACGGCAATCTTCTTTGGCTTACAGATTGGGTTTTGACTATTCTTTTCACCGTAGAATATTTTTTAAGACTTGCCTGTGTCGGAAGTCCTGCCGCGTATGCCAAAAGCTTTTATGGGATTGTTGATATTCTGGCGATTTTACCTACCTATTTAAGTTTGTTTTTGCCCGGAACTCATTATTTATCAATAATAAGGATTTTCCGTGTTCTAAGAATTTTCCGTGTCCTTAAGCTTGTTCAATACATTGGAGAAGCTGATTTTCTTGCAAAGGCGCTTCACGCCAGTCGACGGAAAATAACTGTTTTTCTTTTTGCGGTTGTCACTTTGATAGTTGTTCTGGGTTCTGCTATGTATGTTATTGAAGGCGGAGAAAACGGTTTTACAAGTATTCCGGTAAGTATTTACTGGGCAGTAGTTACAATGACCACGGTTGGTTATGGTGACATTTCCCCTAAAACTCCTCTTGGGCAGGCGTTGGCGGTAATTATAATGATTGTTGGTTATGGAATCATAGCGGTTCCAACCGGTATTGTTTCAGTCGAACTTAGCGGAATTGGTGATAAAAAAGGCTCAACACAAGCTTGTCAGGACTGCAGCGCAGAAGGGCATGATGAAGACGCTGTATTTTGCAAATATTGCGGAGCAAAGCTTTAACAGCAGTTCAGATGGCTATTGCACACTATTGTCTGATTAGATAACAAGAAACATTGGAATTAAATGCTAACTTTAACTTTCTACTCTTTTTTTCTTAAGCTTTTTCACTTCTGGTTTGTCGTGGGGCAATTCTTTAATAGCCCATTTCCAAATTTAACTTACTTGTCTATCTCAATTGCGGAATTGACCGCTTTCTTTCTAGTTCTGCGTCTCATAAAAAATCCCACCGCCCGGTTTGGAATAGCCTTTTCATGTAATTTAGCTTTAGGTATTCTCATCCATGGAAGTTACATGTATTACAGGCTTTTTGGGATTCCTTTGTCTTTTTCTCTTGCTCTATTTTTAGGGAATATTGGATCGATTGGTAGTAGTATTTCCGCGCTTTTAATGCCTTTTGACCTTCTTCTTTACAGTTTGGATTTGATTATACTGGTTTTGCTTTTCATTAAACCCTTAAAAAATCGGCTTGCCAGGTCTGATGAATTTTTCTCAAAGTTATCCTCTTTAAAACTAATTGCAGTTTTTATTGTATTTTTTTCTCTTTGGGCACTAACGGTTGAGCCTAAAGGTTCCTGGAAAGAGCCGTTTTATCGCCAGGACGTTGAATCAATGCTTACGTTCAGCCCTATAGGATATATTGCAATTGAAAGCTTCGTTGGAATAAAACAACTTATGATTCCAGAAAAGCTTGATAAAGCTTCTTCTCAATTTGTTACAAAAGTTTTGGAGAAGGAAAAACAGCTTTTTGAATCTCTGAATAATAATATTCCCTGGAAAGATGGGGCAATAAAACCGGACAAACCAAATATATTTATTATTCAGGTTGAATCGCTCATGGCGGGATTTCTTGGGCAGAAAATCAACGGGGTTGAGGTTTTGCCAAATCTTACCCGATTGGCAAGTGAAGGAATTTATCTGGAAAATTTCTATTCACATGCTTTGGCGACTTCAGATTCTGATTTCAGCACTTTGACCTCGTTATTGCCATTAGAGAAAAAAGTTGCTCATTTGAGCTGTTATAAGAATCACTTTATTTCACTTCCCAATGTTCTTCACAAATATGATTATTTTTCACTGTATGGGAACGGCGCTCCAAAAGACTTCTGGAATTTCAATACCATGAACACTTCTTTGGGGTTTAAAGAACAAATTTATAAAGAAAACCTGCTCTCTGGGAATATGGTCGGAGCATGGCTTAGTGATAAAGAGTTTTTGAGTCGCATGGTTGATAAAGTTAGAAGTTTAAAAAAGCCTGTTTTTGCAATGTTTTTAACCAGTAGTTCTCACCATCCCTTTAATTTTAAGGAGCTTCCGCTGGTAATTTCCTCTCCTGATAACGATCCACTAAATGTTGAAAAAGCTCAATATGCTAATTCGATTAATTATGCTGATGCTGCAATTGGAGATTTCATTAAAAAGCTAAATGATATTGGGATTCTATCTAATTCAATTGTAGTTATCTATGGCGATCACCCAATGATGTTGGCTTATCAAGGGAAAGAATTAAGAGAAAAATATGGTTCCCTTCCTTCCAGCGAAAAGGTTATAAGATTTTTGAATTCCAGGGTTCCTTGTATAATCTATTCTCCAGGTTTGCTTGCTCCTCAGATAAATAGCAAATTTTGCGGTCAGATCGATATAGCACCTACAATTCTTTCACTATGTGGAGTTAAAAAGACAGACTTTTTTATTGGAAACTCTGTGTTTTCTGATTCTCCTGGGTTTGTAACTCATAAATTTTTCATGGGTAGGACCGAAAAACAGCTTTTTTGGGGCCGGAAATGGGGTAAGAGTGGATTTGAAAACGTATATAGTCTACAAACCCTAAAGAGGGAAAATGCCCTACCTGATGTGGATCGGGCTTTCGATTTAGTTCGCCTTTCAGAATTGATACTTGAGTTTGATTTAGAGAAGCAAAGTAATTTTTAACTCTGAAATAGTTTGGTAATAAGAGTCTGGAAAATAACTTGGCATAAATAGCCTGTTTTGTTTTAGAATTTTCTGGTATAAATATACCGTTAATAAAGGAAAAGGGGTGAAGAGAAATGGTTCTTTTTAAGCGTCTCTGGTTAATAGCAATTGCTCTTTTAATGATTGCTCAACCCGCTATTTGGGCTTTAAAAGCATGCCCTGAGTGTGCAAAAACTTTTTCAGACGAAGTTAATTTTTGTCCCATCCATGGAAAAAAACTTGCAGTCGTTCCCCAGGAAGAGACTTTTAAAGTCAGGCTAAAAACCACACCTGATAAAGTGGGAATTAAACTTAACGATGAAAAGATTTTGTTAAAAGAAACCGAACTTAAATCAGGGCTTTGGCATTCATTCCATTTCTCTGCAGAGGGTCATTTACCTCTTGATTTAGGAATTAGAAGAATTAATCCTTCTTTGATTGAAATGCGGGTAAATTTGCCAGAAAAGCCAATAGATCCAAAGCTCGTTAAAGCCAAAAAAATTGAAAATAAGGCTGACAACCGGGATCTTGATATGGTTGAAATAAAAGCTGGTACATATATGGTGGGTAATGACCATGGAAATCATGATGAAAGGCCAGTTAGAAGTGTTGAAACAAAAGCTTTCTGGGTTGATCGTTTTGAAGTTACTTGTGCTCAGTATCAAAGATTCCTGGATGATATTAGAAAAAATGGTCATAAATGGTGCCATCCAAGTGAATCGGATACTAAGGATCATACCCCTTATCATACTTATGCATGGGCTTTAAGATTTAGCTGGATTGGTGGAAACTTTCCCCGTGGAATGGAAAATGAGCCCGTTGTATTAGTGGATTGGTTTGATGCCTATGCTTATGCTAAATGGGCTGGGAAGAGACTTCCTACTGAAACAGAGTGGGAGATTGTTGCAAGAGGCGGAGATGGTCGGGAATATCCATGGGGAAGTACTTTTTCTGCAGATAAATGCAATGTTGGTGATAAGCCATTAGATGTTGGCTCTTTTCCTGACGGTGCTTCGCCCTGGGGAGTTTTAGATTTGGCAGGTAATGTTGCTGAATGGACATCTACTGCCTATGAGCCAGATCCAAAGGATAGTTTCGAGTTTCAGGGAAGATACGGACTTCCAATTATTAAAGGCGGAAGCTGGGATGATGTTTCTAAAGGATGCAGGTCATCAGCTAGAGACGTAAGGCGTTCCCCATATTACAGAAGTACAACGGTTGGATTTAGATGCGTTTCAGATGTTCCGCCGTGGGAGCTTCAAACAAAGTAAAAAAAAAACTCCCGACTCACAAATGCGAGTCGGGAGTTTTTTTATTTTAGCCGACTATTTCAAGGGTATCTTCTGCGATTACCAATTCTTCATTAGTTGGGATTACAAGAACTTTTACTTTTGAATCTGGAGTAGTGATATCGCCTTCTGCGCCTCTCCAGGTTACTTCATTTTTATCAAGATCAAGTTTTATTCCAAACCAATCCATGTTCTTATGAACTATGCTTCTTACTATTGGGCTGTTTTCTCCAACCCCGGCTGTCCATACAATTGCATCACAACCATTTAAAACTGCCATGTAAGAACCAATGTATTTTTTGATTCGGTGAGAATAAACTTCTAAAGCAAGGTTAGCTCTTTCACTTTTATTTGGCCAATCTTCTTCTAAATCTCTTAGATCGCTTGAAATCTGGCTGATTCCAAGAACGCCAGAATGTTTATTCAGAAGATTATCCATTTCAGAAGCGGTAAGTTCATATTCTTTCATTATGTGAAGAATTAGAGCAGGATCCATGTCTCCGCATCTTGTTCCCATTACGAGACCTTCAAGAGGAGTGTGACCCATTGAGGTGTCCACAGATTTACCTTTGTCAATTGCACAAACAGAGCCACCGTTTCCAAGGTGGACAGTAATAAGTTTTAGCTCATTTAAAGGTTTTCCAAGCATTTCGGCGGCACGTTTGGCAACGAATCTGTGACTGGTTCCATGGAATCCATATCTTCTGATTCGGTGTTTTTCGTAGAACATATATGGGAGTGCATAAATATATGCTTCTTCGCCCATTGTCTGATGAAATGCTGTGTCAAACACTGCTACTTGTTTTACATCTGGAAGAATTGCTTCTACAGCTTCAACGCCTTTTAAGTTTGGTGGATTATGAAGTGGAGCGAATACAATACAATCTCTAATTGCTTGTTTTACTTCTTCTGTAATAAGAACGCTTTTTGCAAACTTATCTCCGCCATGAACTATTCTATGACCAACGGCTTCGATTTCATTCAAATTTCCAACAACGCCATTATCTTTGCTTGCAATAAGTTCAAAAACCTTTTCAATGCCAACCTTGTGGTCTGGTACATCAAAATCAAAAACCTGTTTTTTGCCGTCGTTTCCTTTTCTATAATCCAAGTTAGAACCAGCCATTCCAATTCTTTGAACGAGGCCTTTGCACATTACTTCTTTGGACCCCATGTCAAAAAGCTGATACTTCATTGATGATGAACCACAATTTAATACAAGTATTTTCATAATCTTTCTCCCAATTATTTTCCGTAAGGCAAAGAAAGGTCTTCATTCTTCAAACTGGAGTTTGGAGCCCTGCTTCCGTCTTTTTCGTATGAGTAGAAACCTCTGTTAGATTTAACACCTAGATAACCGGCTCTTGCCATTTTCTTTAAAAGTTTGGCAGGAAGGTAACTCTGGTCAAATGTTTCTTTGTAGAGATTTTCCATGTAGAAAACAACATTATCAATTCCGATTCTATCTGCAAGGGTAAGAGGTCCAGCATTTAGCCCAAATCCCATTTTCATTGCATCGTCAATTTGGTCACATGAAGCAATGCCTTCTTCAAATACTTTTACTGCCTGATTTATCATTGGAAGAGCGATTCTTGTTGTTACAAATCCAGGGCAGTCATATACGGAAATAACTTTCTTTTGCATCATGCCGGCAAACCACAAAGCTGCTTTATAAGTTTCTTCGCTGGTAGCATTTCCTCGGGAAATTTCTACAAGAGGAACTTTTGGAATTGGGTTCTGAAAGTGCATGGCAATTGTTCTTTCAGGATGCTTACATTCAGAAGCTATATCTGTAATTGAAATTGTTGCTGAATTAGTAATTATAATTGTCTCAGCTGGACAAATTTCATCAAGCTCCTTAAAAAGCTGGATTTTGGCCTTCAACTTAGTTTTAATTGTTTCAACAACAAATTGACCTTTTGCTGCTTCTTTAATATCGGTGGAGGTTTTAATTTTACCGAGAATAACTTTCTTTTCTCCGGCAGTAAGTCCCCATCTTGCTATTTCAGCGTCAAGCGATAGTTCTATTCTTTCAAGCGCTTTTTCCAGTTTGTCAGCAAGTCTATCAATTAGAATAACTTGGCAACCAGAAGTTGCTACGGTTTGGGCTAATTCTCGGCCCATTGTAGCTGCGCCATATACCACAACTGTTTTTTGACTCATATCTAGTTTCTCCCAGGATTTAATATCGAACAGTGTACCCTTTTTTGTTCTGAAACCAGCTAGAATAGCAGTCCAGAAAAGGTGTGTCAAGTTTTGAAAATAAAAAAAGAGGAGCAGCCGTTAAGTTGCTCCTCTTTTGATCTTAAAATCTATTCGTTATGGATCTTTTTGAATCTTTCTTTTACTGCTCTGACAGCTTCAACTTGCTGTCTGGTAACAATTGTTCTGACTGGATCTCTAAGGGCATTAGTTCCACAATGAATTTCACCCATAGCACTATGGTATGGAGTGTCATCTACGAAATGAACTTTATTACCCTGGGCTCTGAGTCTTTCTTCAATAGCCTGATCAAACGCAGGAATATGACAGGCAGGAACAATTAAATGATCTCGAACAACCAGAAGGTTTACAACTCCTGGAAGGAAAGCATGGCAGCTTCTTGGATTTGAAGGATTGCGACCTTCAAATAATGCTGGCCAATAAACTTCTTCGATATCTCTGGAAGGATCCTTAGCTGTTTTTCTGATGAAATCTTTTAACTTTCCAACGTTTTCTTCGATAATATCGTTAATTTTTCTATTCAAAGCGATGAATTCAGCTTCTTCACTATTTTTATCAAAATCTGGCTCTTTCATTTGTTTGCCAAGAACCTTTTTTACTCTGAGAAGGAATTCTCTATCATAGCGATCAACTTTATCAAATTCTGATTCTGGGAGATTCATAATCATTTCAAGAGCAAAACCAGGGTCAGCTCTTACAATTGTGTATCCACCAGGAGCATGCGGAGTAGGAATAAAGCTAAGATATTCATCAATATGCCCTACTTGGAGCCATTTGGTTGCTGGAGTAAAAATTCTGCCAGCATAACCATTTTTTTCTAGATAAGCTTTGCAAGGACCTGTAATAGTATCACCAGCAACAAGAATATCGTCAAATGGAGTTACTTCAAGATTTCCGCCGTAATCTCCGTGATCCTGGTAAGTTGAAGGATTTTCAAAATAAACCATATCCCACATTTTCGCCAGAACGCCAGGGAGTCTATCTAAGCCTCTTCCACGTTTTGAATTGAAAACTGCAGGTACAAGTTCACCAGTAGATTTTACCTGTGCAGAACAAATTTCCATACAATCCTGCATCCATATGTCGCTGGATCTGAATTCGGTATTTACTTCAACGTATTTTTCTGCGTCTTCTTTGGAAATTCCCAGGCTGGAAATAGGATTGCCACTGCTAGGAATAATATGAAGCTTTACAACGTCATCACCTGAAAGCATGTCGCTTTCATTAATCTCTTTGATTACATTGAAAAGATCTTTTACAAATCTTGCTGTGTTGTATGCGTGTACAACTAGAATTTTCTTGGGAACGTGATTGTTGTTTACAAGCTTTATTCTGGCAACATCACTCATCGGTGGAGCGGCAAAAAGTGCGCTACTGCTAACCAATGCCAAGAGACAACAAAAAACCGTGGATTTCAAAAATAAACCCCTGAACTTCATTCTTCCTCCTTGTATGCCCTGCAAATAATAGATACTAAATAAGGCACCATTTTTGAATTATAACAACTAAATCCAACCTTGCCAATGGTTAATCAATAAAAGATTGAAGGTTTAATGTTTCTTTGTCTTCCTGCAATTTTTGCAGAGCATTTCTAAGCAATTGCCTTACCCGTTCTCTGGAAAGATTCAGCTCTCTTCCAATTTCTGCCAGGTTCTTTTCTTCTTCCGTAAAGCCATAAAAGTTCTCAATTATGTACCGTAGCCTCTCTGGCAATCTTGATATCGCAGCTCTAACAGAATCTCCCTTTTCTTTTTCTATTGCTACTTCTTCTGGAGAAAGGTTCTTTTTGTCAGAAAGGTAATACTCTAAGGTGTCATCATCCTCACCAGTTCCCATTTTTGCATGAATTGAAATTGGAGCTTGGGTAATCTTAATAACGCTAAGAATTTTTTCTTCACTAATTTGTAATGTACGCGAAAGCTCTGTAAGAGTAGGAGACCGGAAAAACTGGTATTCATATTCCTGAATTTTTTTCTTAATCTTGTTGGCAACAGTTAATAGATGATGAGGGATTTTTATTGTCGTACCCTGAGAAGCTGTTGCTTTTTGCATATAATATCTAACCCAATAAGCGGCATAAGTAGAAAACCGGTAGCCAAGGGTGTGGTCAAATTTTGCGATGGCTTTAATTAAGCCTATGTTTCCTTCCTGAATTAAATCCATGAGCCCGAGACCGCTGCCGGAAAACTTCTTAGCTACTCTGATAACCAGTTTCAAGTTGGCTAATAAAAACAACTCACTGGCCTCGCTATCTCCAGCTATTTTTTTTGCTAACTCAATTTCTTCATTACGTGAAAGTGGTTTCTTAGAAAGTTCATTCAGATATATCTCAACCAGAGTATTTTTCTTTATACGGTCAGATTGTTCAACCTTGATTTTTCTTTTTTCCAGGATGTCTTGAAACAATGGTTCAGAAAGAATTCCAATCTCCCAACCCCTTTTATAAAAACAGGTTTCACATTTTCGATCTCCACAAGTGAACTTTTCTTTTTCTTCTGGGGTTTTTCTAGCAAAGAACTTAAAACATTGAATAATCTGTCTTCGCCTGACAATACAATTTGGGTTCGGACAGGTTAAAATTTCATGGCAAAAGCGCATTCCAGGTTGCCCAATTTTCTCTTCATCATCATCAATGTTTAATTGAGCTTCATCAGATATAATCCTGGTTTTTTCATTTTTAGGCTCTGCTTGATTTTGTGAGGGCGAAACTAATTCTGGAGTCAGGGAATCTGCATCCAGTTGTTTTTTACTCACATTAGGGGCAAAAGGTTGATCATTTTCCTGAGAAATAGAATTTAAATCCGGGGTTATACTTTCTGGTGTTGGGTCTGGAGTTTCAGGAAATAGACTTTCCCCAATTAATCCGATTTCCCAACCGAGTTTATAGTTACAACTTTCGCAAGGAGCCCATGGACAATCGTCAATAGTAACTTCTCTGCCTAAAAGTCTTTGAAGAAATTCCCAGCACCTTTTAACCTGGTTTCTTTGAACCGGGCAATCATACTTGGTACATTTTTGGGCTTCATAACAATACATCTAGTAAAACAATCTCACTTAAAGGCTTCTTTTGGCAAAAGATAAATTCCAAAAAGTATTAGCAATGTGCCAACTATACCATAGTGGGTAAGAGTTTCACCCATAAAAGCCCAGCCAATAATAATACCTCCAACTGGTTGAGCATTTAAAGTAACGGCCATCGCGCCTGCATCAGTGCTTTTCAAAATTAAATTCCATAAACCAAAGGCAAGCGCATTACATATTACTCCAAGAAAAATAACTGAAAGAAGTGCATTTCGATCAAATTCCAGTGGCCAAAGTTGTGATAGCTCCAATGCTACAATCGGCAAAAGAATCGCGGCACCTATGAAGAAACCATATGAAGTCGATCTAATTGCACCCAGTTTATTTGTAACAGGCTTCATCAATATAGAATATAGCGCACACAACAAAATTGCGAAAATAACAAGTATATCTCCTAATAGTTCTCCTGATCCTGAAAGTTCAAGGTAAAGTTGGCTAATTGATTTCCCGCCAACCAGAAGAACCCCGGCACCAACTATGGAGACTGCCATTGCGATTACTGTTCTATTTCTTAGTGGTTCTTTTAGAATAATTGCAGCAAGCAAAATGGTGAAAATTGGCTCAAGAGATGCTGCAATTGCAGTCTTTGTAGAGGATGTCATCTGAAGACCAAGGTTTAAAACCGCATAAGCTATTGCAACTCCAAAGGCCCCGATTACAAATAAATCTTTCCAGTCTTTTTTTCCAAGGGGGTGTTTATTGTTTGTTGGAAGCAGTAAAAGAAAAAAGCCTCCAATTAAAAAACGCAAAAAGGCCAGAGTGGTCGGAGGAACTACATCCATGGCAAATTTTATTGCAGCATAAGATCCGCCCCAGCAAAGGTTTATTAAAATTAAAATAACAAATGCTAATCTAGGTGAAAAGGTGGGCTGGGTATTTTGGGGGACAGACTTCATGAAGCAATTACGCTTTTGGCCTCTTGTTCCTCTTCTGTTATTTTCAAGAAAACCGATTCAAGATCATTTCCGGGGAGTTTTGCTTTTTCCTGAAGTTCAGACATATTTCCAAGAGCCACAATTTCGCCTTGTCTAATTATCGCTATTCGATCACATAAATCCTGGGCTACAGAGAGGGTGTGAGTTGTTAGAAAAACAGTTTTACCTCTGTTTGTAAGCTCTTTAAAAAAATTCTTTGCCAACCTGACGCTTTTGGGATCCAGGCCTACAGTTGGCTCATCTACAACAAAAACATCAGGATCATGAAGGGTTGCTGCGCTCATAGCAACTTTTTGCTTCATTCCATGAGAAAAACTTTCTATAAGCTCATTTCTTCTTTCCCACAAACTGAATAATTCAAGCATTTCTTTGCCTTTTTCCTGAATCGTATTTTCAGGAACATTATAAAGTCCACCCATAAATTCAAAATATTCGAGCGGGGTTAATTTTTCATAAAGATAAGGGCGGTCAGGAACAAAACCAAGCAAAGATTTTGCTTTTTCCGGTTGAAGATTGAGGTCAAAGCCTGAAATGGAAACTTTCCCGGAGGTTTGCTTAATAATTCCAGTAAGAATGCGAATCAATGTTGTTTTACCAGCACCATTAGGGCCAAGAAAACCAAAGAGTTCACCTTTTGAAATATTTAAATTTATCCCTTTAAGTGCTGAAAAATCTCCATATTTTTTTACTATATTTTCAAATTCAATAATAAAGTTATTCTGGTTCATAATTTTCTATTACTTCTAAGCCTTTCTTAAATGGGAGGTAAACCCACATTGATGTGCAGATTATTAGTAAAATTCCACAAATTACTACGAATATTCCGGAAAAGCCAAAATTAAATGGATAGAACTTGCGAAAATAGAATCGAAACATTGGATATGCCTGTAAAATTAAAAGGTTAATTACATACATAGCTGAAAGCAGCATATAAATAAAGCCGCCATAAGAACCAGCTATTTTTAAAGGCGAATCAGATTCAAAACTTGCGTAAACTGTCCCAACACCAATCGCTAAAGCAGTAATTACAATGGTGATTAAAATTACGTTTAAATAACTTAGATAAAGTAGACCTGAATTTGATACCGCAAAAACGGAATTAGTTACTGTACAAAAGGAAATCCCTAATAAAAGCATTGGGACGAGATATAAGAAATACTTATAAAAGAGAATCTTTCGCGGTGAAATAGGGGAAGCTTTAACCGCCCAAAAGGCTCGACCTTCCATACTTATTGAGGGAAAAACAAATCGCATGGCAATTGCTGCGAGTATAAAACCAATGAAGGGGCCATTCAGATAAACCAGTGAATCATTAATTTCCCCGCTATAAAGACTTGGTAAGTCTTTTAGAGGCAAAATAGTCAAGTTATATCCATAGACAAAAACAATTGCGGTCATCATGAATATCTGGGAGAAAAATGCCGGATCTCTCAGAAAAAAAGTAACCTCTTTTGTTGCCATGACTCTGAAAGCTGGTGAAGTAAATTTGAATGGAAAAATTATTGCTTTTCTTAGCCATTCAAGCCCTAGAACCTGATTATCCAATGCTTCCATTGAAAGTTGCCAGCTTCGTCTGTAAAATTTGCTGGCAAGAAAATTAAGCAAAAAGAAAGACAGAATTACAAAAGCAAAAAATGGAGTAAAATCTTTGAAGGCCTGTAAAACATCTGATTTAAACAAAGACAAGGTTGCTTTATGGAACCAGAAAGAAGGTGAGAATTCAAGGAGTGGGCCTTTTAAGCTTAAAATATACTGTGAAACATCTTTAAAATAGCTTGGATTAATCAACTTCTCAGCTTCCAGGGATCTGAGGAAAAAAATCATAGCGGTCAAAACTATAATAGATAGAAATTGAAACACCTTTTTCATTTGTCTTATGGGGAAAATTGAACCAAGAAAAAGTGCTGTGAAAGCTCCAAGAATATTTGGCATCAAAATGAATAAAAGCAAAAAAAACGGGAAAATAAAATATGCTTCTATTGGGGCTTTCATAGCAGTTGCAAAAGAGTAAAGTGCTGGAATAAAAAATATAAGAACCATCCAACTGCTTTCAATGGTCATCAACAAAAATCTGGATCTGAAAATCCTTCCTATTGGTTGAGGAGTAGGCATTAAAACAAGTAACTCTTCATTTAAGAAAAAGGACGAAAAAGCTGATATTATGCTGGAAAAAAGAACCATAAAAAATAGGGTCATGAATATCATTTCCAGCAATTTGGATACAAGCAGACCACCAATTATTGGCCCAAGGGTTTCTCCCAGCATAGGGGCCTGACCTACATATTTGAGAAATCGGAATAATCCGTAATAAACCAGCCCTGATACTAAAACTGAGCCCAAAATCATAAAAAGCAGGATCAAAGGATTTCTATTTCGGACTATCCTTTGAAACTTTTTTAGGGAGGGCAGGGCGATTTTAACAAAATTCATTTACTACCAAACTCTTTCAACCCAGTCAGGGCCTGAATTCTCTCTCCTGCAAAAGGTGTAACAATTGTTTCCTTTTTTTTCTAAAACTTTTTGCTGAATTCCTCGCTGAATGCATTCGGATTGGTTGTCGGATATAAAGCATGATTGTAGCTTGATAATTTCTTCTTCAGAAAATGGATCGCTGAAAACATCCTGGCCAATTATTGAAGTTTTTGCCTGCCATTTTATACTATCCACAAGCTGTTTAATAATGCGTTTATGATCAAATGCCAATTCCGGAAGATCATTCAACGGAAACCATTCGGTTTCAGAGGCATCATCGCCAGCTTTAGCTGCTATTTGTATGTCCTTAACCAGGCATCCATAAACAATTGTTATGCATCTTCCGCGAGGGTCTCGGCCTGTTTGTCCACATGTGAAAACTGGCTTTAATGGAAGACTATGCAATGATGTTTCTTCCTCTAGTTCTCTTTGGGCGCCTACTACTGGTTCTTCATCCATCTCCAGGAAACCGCCTGGCAAAGCCCAATGATCGGCAAATGGCTCGTTCTTTCTTTTAATCAAAAGAATTTGTGGGGTTTGAAGATCAGGAACTCTAATTACCGCAGCATCTAAAGTGGTAGAGGCTCTTGGATATTCGTATGTATAAGTCATTTTCTAATCCAGGATTGCTCTAAGATATCTTTCTAAACCGCTTTCTTCAACAAAGCCTGAGTAACGCTCACTTTCAAATTCTAAGGTTGGAACCGTTCTAATTCTTTTGTGCCCCCATAAAAGCTGATTATCTTCAGCTGCTTTTAATGTTGAAGGAGTTTCAAGGGCTGCTGAAAAACCAGATGAATCAACTCCTTCGGATTGGAGATGTATTCTGAGCGCATTAACCTGCGAGATGTCTGTTCCAGTAAAGAAAACTCCCCGGAAAACGCTGGAAATATAATCCACTATTTCAGATCCATTATATACTTCAAGTGCTCTGGCTGCTTGCAAACCAGAAACATACTTCGAAGGCTGAGACATTCTAAGGCCAAGTTTCTTTGCGTCTTCAATCAGTCTGGCCCATCTTTCTTCGCTCCAGATTTCCCTGAAATGGTATTTAGTATTTCCTAAAGATGAATAACCGATCTCAATTGGAGCAACAGTTAGTTCAGAATTCTTAAGAAGTTTCAAAAGTAGGTGCCAAACCATGTATGAGTATGGACATTGGAAGCTGAAGTAAAAAGTCAAATCCGGATTCGTTTTATCTATTTTCATATGCTCTATTCTTTCCGTTTCTATTAGCCTTCATCAGAGTATAACAGAGGTGTGTTTTTTATTCAAACCAGGACGATTTTCAAGACTCACCGGTTACCTTGAAAAAATTGAATTCTTTCAATTCGCCAATTTTATGATTTATTCTATCCAGAAGTTGCAATGGCTTGCCAAAGAGAATTTTTGCGGTGCCGTTCAATAGAATTTCAGAATAAAGACTAAAATCTAATGAGGTTGCACTTCGATATTCGTCGTTGCCAACAATCAGTATTCCCTTATGCATTACCATTGAAAAATCTTCGGGTTGGCATTTTAAAAAGGTTTCAAATGCATCCTTGTCAGGAGAAAGGTTAAAAGCAATTAGATTAGCTTCTTTTCCAGGGCTGATAGTGCCGGTAACTTTCTCAATTCCAAAAAAATGTGCCGCCCCGGAAGTGTTCATTTTGACAAGATCTTTTGCTTTGATTTTTCCGTTCAAATTGCTAACAGAATACTCCAGTGCTTTTCTCATTTCTTGAAGAAGGTTTGTAGAGCCAGTCATTGTGCTGTCAGTGCCAATTGCGAAGGGAATTTCCATTTCCAGAACTTTAGCCATGTCAGGATGCTTGTTTAAAACTGTTTCAGAAAAGGTGGGGAGCCAAATCAAAGGTGACTTTTTTATTGAGATTAATTTTAGATCATTCTCAGAAAGAAAATTCCCACCAACTAAAACTGTATTTGATTCAAGCGCTCCGGTTCTATTAAGAATTTCAAGCTCTTCTTTTTGTTCTGAGCTATTTCCCTGTGCAATATGAATGATAAATGGAAGAACACCTCTGGCCTGTCTAAATTCATCGACGGTGTTTCTTCCCCAATTGTGTTTTTGGTTTGAAACCGAGTGGGAAAGATAATAGTGCTGAAGAATGGAAGTTAAAGAGTGATTAGCAAATGTGTTAGAAATTTCTGGTGGGAAGTGGTCGACCACTGTTGTTACGCCTGAAAGAATGTTTTTATACATGCCGAGCGTGTACAAATCTGTTACAGAAAGCTTTTGCATGTCTTTCCAGTCTTTGCTCTGGCGCGCTTTACTTTCCCATTCATACCAGTTGTCTGAAGGCTCATTATTTACGGTAGTCCAGCAAGTTTCTACCAGGTGATCGTGAGGATTTATTAGCCCGGGAAAAACAGTCTGCCCATGCAGGTCCATGCAAGCTTCCACATTTTTTCTGGGCTCTTCATCTGGTTGGAGAATATCATAAATGATGTCGTCTTGAATTAGTATTTGCCCATCAACCAATTCCATGGCTTCATTGAGAATTCGAGCATTTTTTAATAGTTTAAACATTTTTCAGGAGTTTACAGCTTTCCAAAATTAGGTGTTTCTGATTTAACCTGTTCGAGAAATTGCTCCCATGAGCATTCTGCTAAAGCTAGAGTTACGAAGTTTTTTCCTATTTCTTCAAGATACTGCATAAAAGTGATTCTTTCCAGATCAGGGCTAAGGGTTTTTACCCGGTCAAAGCTTTTGTAAAAATCAGCTTTGTTGGTAAGTTTTAGTGCTGCAGCTGTATGCCCGAAAAAAGACTCAAGGTCAAAGTTCTTTTCCTGCTTAACGGGAAGGATTTGTGAGCCCAGAAGAGTTCCTACCATTTCTCCCCTTAATTCAAGCGGAACGGCAAAAATCAGGAATCCTGCATAGCAAACATTTACAAAAGGTTTTTTTCTCCTGAAAAGGCGATCTTCTATTGTTTTGTAGGTTTTTCTACAGCGTTCCCTTCCTCGCTCTGTGCCTCTGATTATACTGCAAGGTCCCTGAAAATAATTAGTTTTACAAACGACTTCCCCTGTGTTTGACCTCAGCGAGAGTGCTACTCCAAGATAGTTTTCAAGTTTTCGCAATAATTCAGGAACATGTCCGGAATTAAAAAGAACCTGCTTGTTAACATTAGGAATTTCAACTGGAGTCATTTTGTTCTCCTTTTATTGATCCACATCTAAAATAAATAATAGAGCAAAACACTTAAAAAAAAAAGGCCACAGAAAAAATCTGTGACCTTTTCTTGATAACATGCTTCAGCTATTTTGCTGGTTGGTTTTTTCGTTTAAGTTGCTTTCCTGGGCTCTTTGCCACAAAACAACGCCGAGAAGCAAAGAATTGAATTTTGTATTGTTGTCATCTGCTCTTGATGTTAATACCACAGGACATTTTGCCCCATACACGAGGCCTCCCATAGGAGCTTTTATGAAATATTGCAGTGATTTATAAAGAGCATTTCCCACTTCAATTCTTGGAACAACAAATATGTCTGCATCGCCTTTGATTTTTCCTGCATACTTTTTAACTTCAGCTGATTCAGCACTTACAGAGAGATCAAATGAAATCGGACCTTCAACAATCAGGTTTGAATTTCCTTTAAATCTTTCTGAAACTTCTTTTGCTAAGGTTGTAGAAGGAACTTTTTCTGAAACTTTTTCATTGGCGGCAAGGAGTGATACTTTTATCGGTCTTTGCTCAAAAAGAGAAAAGGCTTCACATGCGTTGTAAATTTCTTTTTCAAGCGCATCAGCATCGGGCGAAATTGTCATTGCTGCATCAGTTAGAATTCTTAGGCCAGGTTTCCCGGGAAGCTCGAAGAAAGCAAGATGAGACATCAATGGATTCTTTTTTAGCCCTTCGGTTGAGCTTAGAACTGCTTTTAATAGAGTGGAAGTTGAAACCAGACCTTTCATCAAAATGTCTGACTCATTATTTCTTACAAGCGAAACCGCTTTTTTACATGCGCCTGCTTCTGTGCTTTCTTCGATAATGGTTACGGAATCATTATCTAAAATCTCAGAATACATTTCACTTATCTGTTTTTTATCACCAATTAGCAAAGCCTCTATTATTCCCATTTTTACACCCTGGCACACGGCATATGCACAAGCATCGTCCTGAGCTAGGGGTATTGCAACTCTGCATTTCTTCTGTGTATCAAGGGTTTCAACTAATTTGCTAAAGAAATTTTCTTTCATTTTTTTCTCCCGATGGAACTAGGGCTGGTAAATTTTTGCCTGAGTTTCATTTCTTAAAACACGTAACCCGCCCATTGCGAGTGCAGCTAGTTCATCCTCACCTGGCACTACTACAACATTAGCAAAGTTTTGAACATATTCTTTTACCTTTTCTACAAGTGGAGGGCACTTTGCTCCGCCTCCTGTAATAACTATTCTGGTGACGTTTCCTTTTAAAACAGCCACATACGCTCCAATTTCTTTTGCGATTTGATAGGCCATTGCTTCAAATACGGCTGTAAATTCTTTGTCTCCTGCCAGAACTTTGGTTTCCACTTCCATTAAACTGCTGGTTCCAAGATAGTTTACTAAACCGCCACGGCCAACCAACAATTTTTTTATCTCTGCATGAGTATATTTGCCTGAAAAACAAAGCTCAGCCAATTCCAGTGTGGGAAGCGCGCCCGCTCGTTCTGGGGTGAAAGGCCCTGCTGCAAGTCCATTGCTCACATCTATACATTCGCCATTTTCTATTGCAGCAACAGAAATGCCACCACCCAGATGAGCAACTACAAAATTGGAGTTGTTGATATCCAAATTTTCGTTTTTAGCAACCATTCTGGTTACAGCCATAATATTGAGAGCGTGCCAGATGCTTTTGCGTGGAATTTCTTTTATTCCGGTATATCTTGCCACATCTCTTAATCCATCTACTACTGGTGGATCTACGATAAATGCAGGAATTGAATAGTCTTTATAAAAGCTATTTGCCAGTAGAGCTCCCATGTTTGACGCATGATCGCCATATTTGCTGGTTTTTAAATCATTAACAATGTCTTCAGTAACTGCATATGCACCGCTTGGAATGGCTTTTAAAAGTCCTCCGCGTCCAACAACTGCAGAAAGTTCTTCGGGTTTAATGTTGACTTCTTTAAGAAAGTCATCCATTACTTTTCTTCTAAGATCAGTCTGATCAATTATTGTGGGGTATTTTGCAATATCTTCTGCTGAATGCTCTACCTTTTTCTCTGCAACTAGAGTTTCATTTTCAAATAAACCTAGTTTGGTAGAAGTTGAACCTGGATTGACGACTAGAATTCTATAGGTTTCAGACATTGTCTAAGTTCCTTCCTTTAAGTATTTCTCTTATATTTTTGGAAAATCTTATCATTCGACAAACTTAGTGTCAATTTATGTACACTTAGCTCTTTGTTTTAGCTGAAAAAAGGATTCTCTGATTTCTCACTGTTAATAGATGTTTCTGGTCCATGACCTGGAAAAACCAGTCTGTCAGAAAGTGCTAAGAGATTATCTTCTATGGAGCGAATCAATAAACGTCCATCTCCTCCGGGAAAATCTGACCTGCCTATCGAGCCATTAAAAAGAGTGTCACCAGAAAAAATAGCTTCTTCGAAAACCAAAGCCAACCCACCTGGAGTATGCCCTGGAATCGCGACGAATTCACCTTTAGCATTGCCGACGCTAATTTTATCACCACTTTTAACTATTTTTTCAGGGCCAGCAACACTGATCTCGTCGCCTAGAAAAGCTGACAAATTAAGAGTTGGGTCTGACAGCATTATTTTATCTTCATTGGATATTGATACAGGGCAATTAAGAGCATCTCTTAGAAAATCTACCCCGGCAATATGATCAACATGCCCATGAGTGAGAAAAATTTCTATGCTATCTAGCTCAAGTTCTTTAATCCTTGCCAACAGGGTCGGAGATTCATAGGCAGGATCTATTACCAATCCCGCTTTACCTTCCTTCCCATAGATAAGGTAAGTGTTAACTTCCATGGGTCCGAGAACAATACGTTCACAAACGAGTTCTTTAAATTCAAATTTTTTCATGATATCAGGTCGTTGTCCTTTGCAACTTTTATAACTCCTATGTATGGAAGGTTTCGCATAAAACCTTTGTTGTCCAAACCATAGCCAACTACAAAATCATCTGAAATGGTAAAGCCGCAATAATCAATTTTTACACGCTGTTGCTGATTTTCAGGTTTATTGCATAAAACACAGATTTTCAAAGACTTGGGATTTCTTTCGCTAAGCATTTTAGCTATATATGAAAGTGTGAGTCCCGAATCAATTATATCTTCGACGATTAAAACGTTTTTGCCTTCAATGCTTTCAGTCAAATCTTTTTCAATTTTGACAACTCCGGAGCTTGTAGTTAAATGTCCGTAGCTGCTAACTGCCATAAAATCGACTTCTTGTTCAAGTTTAATGGCCCGGCATAAGTCACTCATAAATAGGAATGCACCTTTTAGAATGCAAACAACAAAAAGTTCTTCTCCTGAGTAGTCTTCACTAATTTGAGCTCCCAACTCTGAAATCCTTTTTTGAATTTCTTCCGTTGAAATGAGAACTTTCTCTATTTTAGGGTGATTTACTTTGTTAGACATTTTTCTTTGCCCACTCAATTGTTTTGGTAATTCCAGTAGTTAGATCAACTATGGGTTCCCATTTAAGAAGGTTTCTGGCTCTAGTGATGTCGGGGCGGCGTCTTTTGGGATCATCCATTGGGAGTTCACCATAAGTAATTTTGCTTTTTGAACCAGAAATTTGAAGGATTTTTTCTGCAAACTCTTTAATGGTAATTTCTGACGGATTACCAAGATTAATTGGGTTTTTGTCAGCCTGATTCATAACCCCGATTATTCCTCTAACCAAATCTGAAACATAACAGAAGCTTCTTGTTTGAGAGCCGTCGCCAAAAACTGTTAAATCTTTGTCCTGCAGAAGTTGCGAGATAAATGCAGGTACAACTCGACCATCATTAAGGCGCATTCTTGGCCCATAAGTATTAAAGATTCGAATAATTCTCGTGTCGACGTTGTGATAGTCTCTGTATGCAACAACAATCGCTTCTGCAAAACGCTTGGACTCATCGTAACATCCTCGTGGTCCAACTGGATTTACATGTCCCCAGTAATCTTCTGTTTGAGGATGAACTTCTGGATCACCATAAACTTCTGAAGTTGAGGCCAAAAGAATACTTGCACCATGCTGCTTAGCCATTCCAAGAATATTGTGGGTTCCAAGGGCACCTACTTTCAAAGTCTGGATAGGTAGCTTCTGGTAATCAATTGGGCTGGCGGGCGAAGCTAGATGAAAAATCTGATCTATTTTTTCAGCCAGGTAAATTGGCTTAGTAATATCATGTTCAATCACAGTTAAGTTTTCAGTATTTTGAATGTGCTCAAGATTTTTTGGGCTGCCTGTAATAAAATTATCAATGACTACAACCTTGTGTCCCTGTTCTATCAGGCTCTCTGTTAAATGTGATCCAATGAAGCCGGCTCCGCCAGTAACTACTATGCGCATATATTCCTCCGGGAAAATTATTAAAATTCAGTTAAACATCAGAAATATACAAGGTCAAGAATAAATTGGGAACTAATTACTTTTTTTGAAGTCTATAGTCTGTGAAAACAATTTTTTGGAGGCAAAAAATGAAATTTAAACCTAGCACCCTGGGAATCTTACTGGTTCTTTTATCCATGTTAATTGCTAACTCTGCTTTTGCAGAACCCTCTGCCCCTTCTTCTCGGGAAGGACTTAACGCGGCATTTGCGCTACAACGGGCCTTTATTGATGTGGCGAAGACTTTAAAGCCTTCTGTTGTTAATATTCGTGTCGAAAAAAGCACAGAAGCCGAATCCTCAATAAAATGGTTCAACCCGGATGATGATTCTGAGGGAGACCTGGGAGAATTATTCAAGCGATTTTTTCCTGGTATTCCTAGAAACAGATTTAAGACACCAAAGTCATTTAAAACTCAAGCTGCAGGCTCTGGAGTTATAATTTCTGAGGACGGAATTATACTTACAAACAATCACGTCGTTAAAGGCGCTTCAAAAATTCAGGTGAAGTTTTCTAACGACAAGGAAGTTCAAGCTGAAATTGTTGGGCAGGACCCACAAACAGATTTGGCCATAATTAAAGTTAAAGTGGATAGAAAGCTACCGGCAGCAAAATTTGCTGATTCGGACAAAGTTGAAGTTGGACAATGGTGTATTGCTGTTGGAAATCCAATGGGACTTGAGCAAACAGTTACAGTTGGTGTGGTGAGCGCTGTTGGACGCTCTGGCATTGGCGCTACTGCTATAGAAGATTTTATTCAAACAGATGCCAGTATTAACCCTGGAAATTCAGGCGGTCCGCTTGTTAATTTGAACGGGGAAGTTATAGGCATTAACACTCTGATTTTCAATGCTCCAGGATCAGGTATTGGTTTTGCAATTCCTTCCTCAATGGCTTCAAGAATCTCTGATCAGATAAGAAGAAACGGAAAAGTTGAAAGAGCATATGTTGGAATTACAATGCAGCCACTTACAGAAGAACTTGCAGATCATTTTGGTATCGAAAGTAAAGATGGGGCTGTTGTAATTGGTCTTGTTGAAAATGGGCCAGCACAAAAAGCAGGCTTAAAAGCCATGGACATTATTCAATCTATTGATGGTAAAAAAATGAAAGATACAAATGATGTTCAAAAATATGTTTTGAGCCAGGAAATTGGAAAAACTCTTTCATTCAGTATTTTGCGAAATGGGAAATCTGACCTGATAAAAGTAAAATTAGAGCAAATGCCTACTAGTTACGGTCTGGCAGAAGCTGACAAAATTCCAGAGAAACCTTCTAGTATTGGAAAAGGGGTATTCGAAAAAACTGGATTCAGGGTAAAGCAGATTGATTCTGAAATTGCTAGAAGCTTGGGCCTTGATAAAAATAAGACCGGACTGGTTGTTGTTGAAGTAGAACCAGATAGTGCAGCAGAAGAGGGTGGTTTGCTTAACGGAGATATTATTTCTCAAGTAAACGGTAAGGAAATTTCCTCTGAAAAAGATTTAGTTATTGCTATGCGAAGCGGAACAAGCAAGAAAAGCTCCGTTTTTGTTGTTGAAAGAGATGGTTCCCCTATGTTTTTGGTTGTGCCACACCATAAAAAATAAATTATATTCTCAAACGGCAGTGTCTTATGGCACTGCCGTTTTTTTATTTAAAAGAGATTCAGAAAAAGCATTGCAGTGTCCGATAGTATCGAATGACACAAAAAAATGGAGTTAATGCATGCTCAAAGAATTGACAATGGCGATTCTGCTTACGATTATTTTTTCAGTTGGGGTTGGTGTTCTTTTTGTGAGAACGATAATTCAAATGGTTGAACTGCTGATCAACGGCGAGTTGGATAAAAAAAATCCTGCAACCGAATCTAGCTCAAAGAAACAGGTTTAATTTCTAAGAACCCCATGAATTGAACAATGAAAAAATCTTCTTCCATCTTTATAAATAATTGAATATTTGCCACCTTTTGGACAAATGGGCATTTCTTTCAAAGCCCCCATTTTTATAAGCTTTTCCGGAAGAAATTTTGTCATTTTTTTCTTTTCTCTTCGATCATGAAACATTACGGCCAATATCAGTGAACGCATTCTGGCGAAACATTTTAGCCTACTGTCTTTATTTGCTTCTTCAAGCTTTTTCAATACTTTGCGATAGTCTCTTTGGGTATTGTTATACTCATAAAAAAAGCTTTTCTGCTTTTTGACATCAATTGAAGAAGTGTCCGTTTCATTTATTCGTTTAATTAGCTCAAGATATGACTGTTGATACATTTCTTGAGCTTCTTTAAATTTTAAACGCTCAAAAATAGTCTTTTCGCTGTCTGGGTCATCGTTTTCCGGAATTGAAATTGCCCCAATGGGGAACACTCTGGGCTGATATCTTGGTGTTTTTTTTGTTATATAGCTGAAAGCGAACGCAAAAACGGCCAGAAGAACCAAAAGGACTCCAAGCCCAAAGAAAATTTGACCTGAAAAAGTATCTGACTGTTTCACTTTCAAGAAAATCATCATAATATTTGAGAGCCCTTCTGTCAATCAATACGCCTCCCTTCATAAAAAGTTTGTCCAGTCTTAGTCTGTGTGATATACTTCGATCAGCTCTAACTCTCGGAGGGGATGTATCATGTCTGAAGATTCCAAAAAGACCGTATTTAGGCGGGTAGTAGTGCCTGAAGCTGCAAAAAAGAAATTTCTTGTGGGAAATACACCGCCATACCTTGGAAAGCCGTTTGAGCTTCCTATTGGTGAAGAATTTACTATTGGTCGAGAAGAAGGAAGAACTCTTCAGCTGGCAAGCGATATGGTTTCCAGGTTGCATGCCACCATAAAAATTGAAGATGGAAAATGTTTGCTAAATGACAATGAAAGCTCCAACGGAACTTTCCTGAATAGCGAACAGATGCCGCCACTTACTCCTGTTTCTCTATCGCATAGAGACATTATTAAATTTGACACTTTTGAATTTATTTTTGTTGATACTGCAATAGGTGATTTGTGGCAAACTCTGAAGCCTCTTTCACGAGAAGGTTCTCAGATTATATCTTTTTATTCACCTAAAGGCGGAACTGGCATTAGTTCAATCGTTGTTAATCTGGCTAGTCTCCTTGCATCGAAATCCGAGAAAAAAGTTGTTGTTGTGGATCTTGATCTGCGTTTCGGCGACATTGTTACCTTTTTAGTAGGCAAAGCCGGGGCAACAATCTCCGAGTTAATTCAGGAACAGGAAATAACTCCAGATAATATTCAGAAATATATCCATAAAGGACCAGGTTTTGACTATATTCAGGCACCAAGAAAAACTGAATTAGCTGAGTTGGTTCACGCAGAGCATGTTAAAACTATTTTGTGGAGTCTCCAAAATAAATATGATTTTGTTTTGGTTGATCTAAAAAGCGAAATAGATGACATTTCTATTACAGCGTGGGAGTTGTCCAACTTAGTCTATGTGGTTTCAAATCCTGAAATTGGTCACCTACTGGCCAGTAGAAAAATTATAGAAATCATGAATAAGTTCAAGTTTCCTGAAAGCAAGGTAAAAATACTTGTTAATAAAATGGGACGGCCGGGCACTATTGGTAACGAAGAAATTCAAACCCTTCTAAAAAGAGAAGTTATGACTCTTCCATATGCTCCTGACGATGCTATCCTTACTTCCACCGGAGGGAAACTTCTAGTCAAAGAGCACCCAAGTTGTGCTTTAGCTAATGGACTTACAAATTTGCAAAAATCCATTGTTGGCGAAGAAGTTCTACAAGAAGAGGGTGGAGTCTTTTCCAAGCTTAAATCTATATTGGGGTTCTAGGTATTGGCTGATTATTCTGAAAAAAGAGCCGGGAACTACACCATTGGCAAAAAGCTTGGCGATGGTGGGTTTGCAACGGTTTATCTTGCTCAGCACACAATTCTTGAAAAAAAGGCGGCTGTTAAGTTCCTTTTAGAGGATTGGGTGGATGAGCAAGACGTGGTAAATCGCTTTTTTGATGAAGCGAGAACCATGGAAAGGCTCAAGGATCATGACAATATTGTCAAAATTCTTGATATTTCAACTGTGGAAAAATGTTCAGAAGAGGGCTTGCCCCCATATTTTATTATGGAATATGTCGAAGGTAAATCATTAGAAGAATATATCAAGGAAGATGAAGGATTTACTCTTGAAGACATCGCAAAAATAACCACCTGCGCATTGTCTGCTCTCCAGCATTGCCATGACCGTGGAGTTGTCCACAGAGACATTAAGCCAAGTAATATTATGATCACCAGTTCTGGTGAAGTTAAGTTGACTGACTTTGGAATTGCAAAAGCAAGGATTAATACCAGTAAAACGGGCGAAGGGTTGACCTTGGGGTCTACAGATTATATGTCTCCAGAGCAGGCGCTTGGTAAAAAAGATTTAGATCACCGTTCTGATATTTATTCGCTTGGAGTCACGCTTTACCAGATGGTTTGTGACCGACTCCCTTTTATTGGTGATTCTCCTAATGAGGTTGCCCTGAAACATATACAGGAAAAACTCGTTTCTCCAATGGAAATAAATGATGCAGTCCCAAAAAGGCTAAATGACATTATTGTAAAAGCAATGGAGAAAGAGAAGGAGCATCGATTTCAATCATGCGATGAGATGATTAAAGCAATAAAAAATCTTGATGGCCCGGAACCAGAAATTGAAGCTGATATTAATGCGGTTGATCTTACTCAGTTTGACAACGATGAAACCGGACAGTTTCTGGTAAGTGATATTGATGATGCATCACATTCTCACGCCACGACAAGGAAATTTATTGCCAAACCGCCTCCAGCTCTAATTCATACCATAAGGATTCTGTTAATTATCTTTGCTTTTACGGGATTATTTCTGGGTGCGTTTAAGTTATATAATGTTTTAGTGACCGCCCAGGTCACTGTGATTTCAGAGCCACCAGGGGCTTTAATAACTTTGAATGGTGAGCAGGTCGGAACTGCTCCTGTTGTTTTACCATTGCCACCAATGGGTTACAGAGTTACTTTATCGAACGAAGGATATGAAGATACAACTGTATATTATGATATTAAGCCCAGAGAAACTCGTCAAATAAGGCGAACTCTAAAAAAAATAGATGTGAGTTATTCCGATGAATTTGCTTCTTTAAAAGAGTCGATTGGTCGCGCAATGAATCGCGTGCCTAATTCTGCGCCAAAAACAAAAAAAGAACTTGCGAAACTAAATGAGTTAAAAGCAAATGAGCAAAAAGAGTGGGGAAAACTATTCGCTCTCCTGGACAAGTATTCGCAATTTGAAGAGCTTCACGAGGATTTCGTAAACTATTGCCAGGAGAATAAAATCTTGGATAAGGCAGCAGGTTACTACAAATCAAGATATGAAAAAAAAACAACAGCTCTGTTTTATACCTTTGCCGGCATTGTCTATGAGAAAGAGGGAAATAGGAAAAAGGCCCTTGATTTGTTCATGTTAGCCTGGACTGTTGATAACAATGACAGGTTTCTTTTAAATACACTTGGCGATTACTTTTCAAGGGGTAAAGATAAACAAAAAGCAATACAATATTATAAAATGTCTTTGTTTTTGTATCCAGAGCAGAAAGAAATTAAAGAAAAGATTCTTCAAATAAAGTAGGGGGCAGCCGTGCGTTATAGCGTTTTTGGTGATACGCATGTTGGAAAAGTTAGAGATCATAATGAAGATGCCTTTTTTGTATCAGAAGAGGGTGGTTTTTTCATTGTATCTGACGGAATGGGGGGCCTAAAAGCGGGAGAAGTTGCTTCTGCAATTACCCGTGATGTTGTTTCGGAAGCTTTAACTAATGAGGAAATTGCTAATCTTGAAGTTGCTATAAAAGAGGCTTTTTCAAAAGCTAATGAAAAGGTAATTCAGTATTCAGAAGAAAATCAAAGTATGAAAGGGATGGGTTGCACCTGTGTTGCCCTGGCTCTTAAAGACAATGAATTCTATCTTGGTCATGTAGGTGATAGTAGAGCGTATCTCTACAGAAAGGGAATACTAAAACAAATTACCCGGGACCATTCATATGTTGAAGAGCTTTTCTCAAGAGGTTTAATAAAAGAAGAAGAGAAAAAAGACCATCCATATAAAAATTCCATTACCAGGTATATTGGATCAAAAGATAAATTATCTGTTGATGTAATATCTGGTCCAATATCAAATGATGATATTTTTATTCTCTGCTCGGACGGTTTGACCGGTGAGGTCGACGATAAAGGAATAGAGACTATTTTAAAAACAAATTCCGAAACCGAAAAAATCTCGAAAGCTCTTATAGAAAAAGCCCTCGAGAATGGTGGTGGAGATAATATTACTGTTGTTGTTGTAAAAATTATCCGAAAAAAACCAGGTTTTTTTAAGCAGATGTTTGGCTGGGATATCTAGTTATATTCCAAACACCTCTTTTAGCAGCGAAAACATATTCCAGGTGCCTTTTTCAAGCTCTTCACCTGTTAGGCGTCCACATAGTTTTTTCATTGCCATAAGAATTGCTGTTCCATCACTTTGTTTTGAGAGAACAAAAGGTGTTCCCTGGTTGACTGAAGGAACTACAACGTTTCCTTCACTTGGGATAAAGTGACTGATTGCATATCTTAATGACTTTTCTACTTTAGATGGCTCTAACCCCATAGTTTTAAAAGCTCTATTTAAAACAACTTTGATTTTATCTTTTGGAACTTTTAATCGCATTAAAAGATCCAGCAACAGTTTGGTATTTTTAATAAAGGTCAGTTCCATGGTCATCATCAGCATTAATAGATCTGTAGAATCAATAATTGCCAATTCTAAGTCTGTAAGCTGGTTGTGTGTATCAACAATGATAAAATCATAGTGATTCTTTAAAATCTCAATAACTTTTTGAACAAAATCAGGGCGAATTGTTTCTGCAAGTTCAGGAATTGGAGGGGGTAAAAGAACTTTTAAACCAGAGCTATGGGAAGTTAATTCCTTTTCAATGTGAGAAATTTTTAACGGATTCCTGGCTTTGGTTAGGTTGTGTATGTGCTTATCTGCGTTTAAACCAAGCAAAATAGCCTGATCCCCAAAAGCAAGATTTAGGTCAAGTAAAACGACCTTTTTTTTCCAAAACTTAGCAAGCATAACTGCAACGTTGGCAGAAATTACAGATTTTCCTGCTCCGCCTTTCACGTTAAAAAAAGTTACAACTTTGCCAAATTGACTTTTTGACAGACCTTCTTCCAGCAACATTGGTGCACGGCGTGAATATGTGTCACGGCTTTCTTTTGCAAAACCTGGATAAAGACCGATCAGTCGGAGATAAAAGTCTTTAGGAATAAAAATTAAATGAAATTCCTGATAGCCAATTAGGGTCGCAAGAGATGCTGTACCATTTAATATTTCAACTTCTCCATAGGTGTCGCCCGGGTCTAGTGTTAAAAGGGTTTCACGTCTCTCACCATAGGTTTTTATTACAGAAACCTGCCCTTCAACAACCATTATCATTTCATTAAAAGGCTCTTTTTCTTGAACAATTTTTGTTCCAGAGGTGTAACGTTGAAATCTGCAAATTCGTTTGAGTTTTTCCAACTCTCTTGTTGGCAATGTACTAAAGAATGAAAATGTTTTTAGATCTATCATAAAATCCTGACTCTTTGTTTCTGTTGAATTTAGGCAAATAATCTCTTTACCTCAAGAAATAACATTTTTTAAAAACAAAATAAACTTTTTCAGAATTTTCTAGTAATATAAATAGAGTAAAGAAAGCATTTGCTATTTTTAGGAGTTTCGAAAATCCTAAATGACAAAATAAATTTTTGCCATTACAGAATAGCTTTTGAATCGTATATAAAGCGAATAGATTAATTAGGGGGAGAATAATGAAGTATACAGCAAAAATCCTGTGGTTAGCTCTTGTTGCCATTGTTTGTTTAAGTGGGGCTAGTTTTGCAGGAAATAACCCTTTTTCAGGGACGGTTGTAAGTATTCCTGATGCAGTTTACACTCCAGCAACCACTAATCAGCTTCCGCCAGTAGTGGAAGGAAAACCTGAAGAAGCAACTGTTGTTGTGGAAGATTCTTTGAACGTAAGAACTTCTCCCTGGGGCGATGTAGTAGGGGTTATCAAGAATGGAGACAAAGTTAATATCATCGGGCAAAACGGAGATTGGTACAAAATTTCTGTCGATGGTAAAACTTCCTATGTTCATTCCTCTTGCATAAAAAGAGAAGGAGAAGGTGAAAAAACTTTCCCCAAACTTGGTTGGGTAAATGCTCCTCTTGGTTTGAATGTTAGAAGAGTTCCGGATGGAGACGTTGTTGGCTCCCTAAAAGATCAAATGCAGGTTCGAATTCTCGGAGTCTCTGGAAACTACTATAAAATCAAATGGGGCGATAACAACGAAGCCTTCATTAATAAGCATTATGTTGATTCTGACCAGCCTGAAGCACCTAGTTCCGCTGATGAAGTAAATTTTGTTGGTAAAATCACAGCCCAATCAGGGTTGAATGTCAGAACTGCTCCTTGGGGCGCAATTGATACAGCTCTTCCTTATGGAATTTCAGTTAAGGTTACCGGAAAAATTGATGACTGGTATCGTATTGATTACAACGGAAAAGTTCGTTATGTCCATTCTAATTGGATTGCAAAAGAAGGTGAAGAACCTTCTACACAAGGAACAACTACTGCAGGTCCAGTTGCTTCTGCTGCCGGTGGATCACTTCAGTCTAATATTGTCAGATCCGCAAGGGCGCTGGTTGGAAGCACTAATTTCCGAGGATCTGATGTCGCAGGAGGAAGATTGGCCTGTGCAAAGGTTGTAACAACTGCTTTAAAAAATGCTGGAGCATTGGATAAAGTTCATTTGAATTGTAGATCAACAATTTCAGACTTGAGATCACATGGGTGGCAGGAAGTAAATGTTCCGCCTTTCCAGGAAGGCGATGTAATCACCTGGAAAACCTATGATTATACCGGCGATGGTGTTAAGGATGATGACACCCATATCGGAATCATTTGTAAAGAGGGAAATAGCTTCAAAGCTATGAATAATTCATCTCGCTTACGAATGCCAAGAATGATGGATCCATTCGCTATTCAACCAGTTTCCAGAGTAATGCGAAAGGTAGCGTGAATTTAAATGAAGCTGAGATTCACACTACTAGTTGCTTTAATGCTTGTTATTGGATCTAACATTTTGCTTGCACAATCTAATGAAAGCTGGAAGCTTAATTTCGGTAAAAAAGCAGATCAAATCGGCTATTACAATGAAAAAAGTGCTAAGAATTTTGCTGAAGATGCTGCTTTCGGACCAATGTCCTTTAGGATCAACAAGGGGTTTCTTTGGTTGCTGGATTCAATTCGAGGAAGACTTCTTTGTTTTAACCAAAAAAATGTAATGGTTAAAGAAATTTCAGTTCCAGGTTTACCTAAGAATTCTGTTTTGGAAGACTTTGCTTTTGAAACTGGCAAAACAGAGCGCTTTGAGGCTTTCTGGGTTGCTGAAGCTGCGGAAGGAACTATTAGAAAGGTTTCTCTTCCAAGTGGTAAAGAAATGGCAAGAATTGGTGGCCTTGGTAATGAGCCTGGAAAGTTTATTCAAATTCATCAGGTTGAAACTGATTTAACTGGAAGGCTTTACGTTGGAGATTATGGAAGAAGTAAAATCTGTGTTTTCACTCCATACGGAAAACTTGTAAGAGAAATGGATTGGCAAATGACTGATTTTGCCTTGGATAGAAAGAATCGATTATACAATCTTCATTACTTGCCAGACTCTGGATATTATTTGCAGGTTTTTTCCCCAGAAGGAACCCTTTTGAAAAACACTCATTTAGGCTTTAAAGATCTTCAAAATGCAAGAATCCTCAAGGCGGAAGAAAATGGTGGTGTTAAAATCTGCTTTATCCCTGCCACCGGCTTCAAGGGAACCTTAAAGCTCATTGAAGTTAACAACTTTGGAGCTACTATTAGACAACAAGAGTTTGTACCGCCAAAAGCAATGAATAGATTCATATTTGATGATTCCCAAGCTATTTGGCTTGCTGCAGCTGATTTCTATGCGGCCCCAAATGGAAAATTTGAAATAAAGAAAATTGGTTGGGGTGGATATTAATGCAAGTTTTGAAAAGTAGAATTTGGATACTGGGTTTAGTTTGTTTTTTGAGCTGCATTCAGGGAGCTGCTTTTTCTCAGATTGTTGTAGAAAAAGAGCAGGTTCTTGTTTTACCTGATGAGATTGCCTCTGGATTACTTGGTATAAGAGCTGTTGATGATTCGGTTTTTATTGCAAGTGAGAATGGAAAGTATATCAAATATGAGATTTCAACAGGTGAAAGACTGAACGGAGTTATGCCTGTTAAAAAGGTGACTGATTTTGATGTGATATTGGGCCAGGTTATCTATCTTGATACTACAGGCAGATTGGGAGGAAAGATCCGCCCTGAATGGCCGACTAGATTTTCTGCGGCCAGAATTGAATCGACAAATGAAGGGGTTTTACTCACTGGAGCTCAAAAGTCCTTCTTTCTTGAGAAGAACGCTACCGGGGCTGTGGAGCTTTCTGGTTCTTTTATTATGAAGCCAGTTAATAATGGTTTTATATGGAGATTAGAAGTCTTGGCAAAAACTGGACGTTGGGCAATTGTGCTTTATGATTGCTATGGCAATTTACTTAAGGAAATTTATGAATTTTCTTCTGATTTTAATCCTACTGGACTTGAAATTGGACCAGTTGGTTTCGAAGGTGAAGTTTTGATCTCATTCCATAATGGATCGCAAAGAGAGCTTGCTCTTATTGGGCAAAATGGGCATATGGTATGGCGATTGAACGCTTCACCAAAATTAGCATTGAGAGATGTGGCTTTTGACAGTAAAGGGAAACTCCTTGTCCTTGAAAAAGAAGGTAAAGAGGTTGTCTTAAACCGATGGAATTTTAAAATTCCTCAAGGCTAATTAGTTTAAGTTCTTTTATATATTAAAACTTTCTGGCGGCTTTCATTGAAATCCGCCAGATCTTTTTTTAGCTCATGAATAATTGCCTCAAATGGAGCTTCAGAAATCAGTAGATTACGTATTGAGTCTGTTCCTGCGAGGTAATCAAAAAATGGATGATCAAGATTAGGTCTTGGTGTAAATTCTATTAAATCTCCGTGAACTTTTAGGCACGTAAAAATCATCGCTAAACCTATTTCCACAGAATTAGATAGAAAATGATCCGTAGCTGAAATTTCGATTCCTCGACAATTTTCTCCAGCAAATTTTGAAAATGTAGGCAGAAACTCTATTGCGTTTAATTGAATTGGATAGCTAAAATTTTCGCTATAAATTTCCAGGAATCTTTCAGAATCAAACCAGGGTGCTCCAAAAGTTTGAAATGGTGATCGAGTTCCTCTTCCTTCAGAAAGATTTGTTCCTTCAAAAAGGCAGGTTCCAGGGTAGAACTTGGCAGTTTCAGTTGAATGCATACTGGGTGAAGGCTTAAACCAGGGAAATTTCAAATCTTCGTATACCGTAGGACAAGCGTAGTCCTGGCACTCCCAGACTATAAGGTCCAGTTTATAGTTGTTTCTTTGCTTCCACCACTTTCCTAGCTCTCCAGGGGTCATTCCATAACGAAGTGGAATGGGAAGATGACTGACGAATGATTCAAATCCCTGCCGAAGATCAGGACCCTCTACTATTTTTCCCCCGAGAATATCTGGCCTATCGAGGATATGGACTGGAGTTTGGGTTTTTTCTGCAGCGTCAATAACGTTTTTTAGTGTTGAGATGTAGGTATAAAATCTTACGCCAACATCTTGAATGTCGTATAAGAGAATGTCGAGGTCAGAAAAAAGAGAAATGTCTGGATTTTTTGAACTCCCATAAAGACTAATAATCGGGATACTCAATTCTTTATGGACAGAATTTGAAACATGCTCTCCATCAGGTTCCTGAGAAGAAAATCCGTGTTCTGGTGAAAAAACAAGTTTCAAATCGAAGCGGGGATCATCATTGATAAGATTCAAAATGCTGATTCCGTTGGAATTCCTGCCAGTATAATTGGTTACTATGCCAACATTAACAGTTTTTGAACTTTTAAAGTTGCTGAGAAAGTTTTCCAGACCGGGTTTAAAATTCATTTTTCCAGCTCTTTTAGTGTGTCTGATAAAAGATAAAGTGATCCAGTAATAAGAACCGTGCCTTTAACTCCATGTATCTTTTCAAGCGCTTGTGATACATGTGTACACGTTTCCCATTCTTTTTCTGAAGAATGAGTGTCCAGAAAAAGTTTTGGTTCCATGGCTCTACCACATGAAGGTGGGCAATATATAAAACGGGTCCCGACCGTTTCAAGGCGAGAGGCCATTATGGATGCAGGTTTTTCTTCCAATGTGCCAAAAATAATTGTCAAAGGCTCTTCTGGCGGGTATCTTTTCAGATATCTGAGTAAACAGTCTAAGCCTTCCGGGTTATGCGCTCCGTCCAGCAGAAAGGTATTGTGTTCCTTTTTTATCCATTGGAGACGTCCTGGCCAGAATACAGTTTTTATACCAGTAACAATCGCTTCATCTGAAATTTGAAACCCATTGCTTTTAAGTTTTTCGATTAATTGAAGCGCTAGAGCCAGGTTTTCAAGTTGGTGTTCACCAGGCATTGGGAAAAAGATTTCCTCATCTGAGTATGGAGTTTTTATCTGGTGTCCATTTGAGCAGCTGTTGATTGTTGTGAACATTTTTTCTCGTTCAACAATAATCATTTCAGACTTAATATTGTCTGTTGCTTCCTTAAAAACCTTAAGAATTTCAGGGTCTTTTTCAGTAGTGATGAGAGGTCTTTTCTTCCTGATTATTCCAAGTTTTTCTTTTGCTATGGAAACTTTTCCTGTCCCAAGCATATCCTGATGATCAGTACCTATGTTGGTAATTAAGGAAATTTCTGGTTCAGCTGTATTTGTTGAATCAAATCTTCCTCCCAGACCAACCTCAAGTAGAACAAGATCGCATTCCATTTCTTTGAATACTAAAAAAGCAAGAGCGGTAACTGTCTCGAAGAATCCAGGACCACCAATTGAGGGTTCTTTGTCCATGAGTTTAAAAATTTCTTTTAATTCTGAAACTGCTTCGACCCACAATTTATTTTCTACAGGTTGCCCTTTAACTCTAACTCTTTCACGAAGATCCATAAGATGTGGAGACGTAAGTGCCCCAATATTGTAATCTTCACATTGGCAAAGAATTGATTCTGCAATAGAAGTAACAGAGCCCTTTCCATTAGTTCCACCAATTATTACTGTGGCGTATTCTCTTTGAGGGTTTTTTAATTCCTCAAGGAGATATCGCATTCTATCTAAACTATAAGACCCCGTTCGTGGGCCTCTTTCAATTATCCAGTTAAGAACGTCATTTATTTTCATTAAAAAACCCGATTTAAAGAATGATTTTACAACTAAAAGGCGCATTAAATATATCAGAAGGAGAACACCAAAAAAAGAAATTTATCTAAAATGCTATCAGATAGGGTATTGAATTTGCCGAAGTGATTATGTACTCTGGAGTAATTAGGACGGTATTGATATGATTTTTCCTGAAGATAAAGATTTAAAAAACGGATTTGACCCTGCGGAAGATGATGGGGGAGATGATTCGGAAACAATAACGCAAAAAGTCATTAGTTGGCTTTGGTTTTTTTTCAAACTGGGTTTTGCGCTTACTGTTGTTGGAACCATTGTAATCACCGGAGCTGTGGTTGGTGCTTTAAAAGGATTTTCAGAAAGAATTCCAATTATTTCTGATAACTCTTATCGACCCAATTTGACCACACAGGTTTTTGATTCTAACGGAAAACTATTGGCAAAGCTTCACGCCGAAGAAAATAGAACCAGAATTCTCTCCAGCCAGGAAATCCCTAAAATTATGAAGCAGGCGGTTGTTGCCATTGAAGATGAAAGGTTTTATCAACATTACGGTATCGATCTTATGGGTATCACCAGAGCGATGTTGAAGAATCTAAAGGCTGGAAGAGTAGTGCAGGGAGCTTCAACATTAACTCAGCAACTTGTAAAAAATGCATTTTTAACAAGCGAGAAAACTTTAAAAAGAAAAGCAATCGAAGCTATGATGGCATTTCAGCTAGAACGTAAATACTCTAAGGATGAAATTCTGACTTTGTATTTGAATGAGATTTACTTTGGGCATGGAGCTTATGGTCTGGCAGCTGCTTCAGAAATTTATTTCGACAAGGACCCAAAGGATCTGACACTTTCTGAATGTGCGATGCTTTCTGGTATTCCAAAAAGTCCAGTGGCTTTCTCCCCATTCAGAAATCCAGAAAACAATATGAGCAGAAGAAACCTTGTTTTATCGAAAATGGTAGAACTTGGCTTCATTACTCCGGCTCAATATGAGGCAGCCAAAAAGGAATGCCCTGTTTTGAGTCCATTAAAGAATCAGGATCCAAAAGCACCATATTTTGTGACTTACGTTCGTGATAAACTGCTGGAAAAATATGGGGCTAACCTAGTTTATAATGGCGGTTTAAAGGTATATACGACTTTAGACCTTGATTTGCAGAAATATGCCGAGGATGCGATGGCATCGTCTTCTCTTTTTGTTAAAAGACCCATCGATAAGGACCCAAATTTAAATGGCTCATTGGTGAGTTTAAATCCCAAGAATGGTCACATTTTAGCAATGTATGGGGGAAGAAGCTTCAAACAATCTCAATTTAACCGGGTTACTCAAGCGTATAGGCAACCTGGTTCTTCTTTTAAGCCCTTTGTTTATGCTTGTGCGCTTGAAAGCGGTATGCTTCCAAACGATAAGCTTGTAGATGAATTCATCAGTTATACCAATCCCTGGACAAAGCAGGTTTGGTCGCCAAAAAACTATGACTTGAAATATCATGGGACTGTTACTTTAGTAAAAGCACTTTGCAAAAGCTTTAACATCCCGGCGGTCAAACTTATTGATAAATTGACTCCTGCAAAGGTAATTAGATTTGCCAGAAAACTTGGTATTATGGCCCAAATGGAGCCCAACCTTTCCCTGGCATTGGGATCAGGCCAGTTTACTCCACTAGAGATGGCATCCGCATATGGGGTGTTTGCAAATCTAGGTGTTCATTGCAGACCGATTGCTATTACCAAAGTGTTAGACAGGGATGGAAATGTGTTGGAAGAAAACCTTCCTTATGCAAAAGAAGTTATGAAAGCAGTTAATGCTTCAATGATTTGTGACATGCTTAAAACAGCAGTAGAAAGAGGAACTGGACGGCGCGCAAAGGTTAAAGGCCGAACTGTTGGTGGAAAAACAGGTACTACAAATGACTATGTGGACGCCTGGTTTAATGGAATATCTCCGCATCTTGTTACTGTGGTGCAGTTTGGATATGACATGCCAAAATCTCTTGGACCAAAAATGGCTGGAGGTTCCGTAGCTGGACCTGTTTGGAAAGCCTTTATGGAAAAAGCATTGGAACATTTCCCTGAAAAGGATTTTCCTGTTCCAGAGGGTGCTGTCAGATGTAGAATTTGTATGACATCTGGTAAATTATCATCAAGAAATTGTCCTGGTATCGAATGTGTTTATCAGGTTTTTCCTATCGAATCTCAGCCTTTAACGGAATGTGAGCATTATATTGCAGTAGCTCAGGCAACTCCGGCTAACGATGATGCGGATGGATTCGCTGATGTCGCAACTGGTAGTTATATGCCTAATCCTGATTTCTTCCGAGGGGATTATCAGAATTCAGGCGCCCCACAATCCAGACCTGGTGTGACTTTGGTTAGCCCTCCGGCTCAAGCAGGAACAAGCACGCAGGGCCAGTGGTTACCAAAAAAGCAAAATGATGGACAGTATCTTAAAAAATGGGGAGCTGATCAGCAAATACCAGCTGATGCCTTCCTTGATGAGAGCATGGCCGACGTGCCCGCTACAGAACCCGGACGTGAACCGGGAGTAGTTATTTCTCCCCCTAAGATTAATTTCCAGAACGATTATCACTAAGAAAATTAAAGTTTTAAAGGATATAAAACGCGACCTAAGAATCTCAACGTAGGTCGCGTTTTTTTTTGTAAACAATATGGAATAGGTAAAAAGCAGGATTAAAAATGTTTGGAACAAAATCATTTGTATTTTAAGCTTTTATGCAAAAAGGAAAGAACCCATTACGGTAAAAGGGGGGAGGGGCATTTGCTTTCAAAGTATTGTTTTCAGTTATAAAATCTGAAACAAAGTGAAAAAGGTTTGCAAATATTCAAAACAAAATTGTAAATGACTGGAAAACTAATTTCTTGGAGAAAGAGACGCGAAAGTTGATAGTTTTGTTTTGGTTTCAGCTGCCAAAATAACGCTTTTTAAAAGGCCATGCAGCTCTTTTACTGTTAACCTGTCATGCATTCCCAACTCTTGAGAATTCCTGCAAATTGGCACTCCAATCAAAGTAAGAGCTTCAGCAGGAATGTTCAAATAATGAAACTTCGGAATGTCCTTAAAAGCAATTTGTCCGGAAAAATTTTTATAGTCAAAACCAAATAAATCAGAGGTTAAGCTGAACAAAAATTGAGCAGCGGTGCCTCGAGAAAGATCTTTATTCATATTGGCTTCGGTATTTTGCAGACCTGTGAGATATTTTGAAGATGATCCAAACTTATCCTGGTCCATAAATAAAACGCTATTAAGATGTTTAACAGCAATATTAGTTGCTAAGATCAAATCCTTTAAATTGGCTTTTCTTTCTAAATTTTGCGAACCTTGCCAATTATTTAATTCGAGTAGAGCATCAGTTGCAAAAAAGCCTCTTGATTCAATATCTGTCATTGAAATTTGATGTGGAAGATCTGGAATAGAATTAAAATTCTCAGCCTGTTGGTGCATGCCCATTGAACCAAAAGCAAATGCGCTCATTATAAGGCCGAAAGAAAAGCCAGTAGCAAATTTTCTTGCTCTTGCCCGATTAAAAAAAGAAATCTTTGAATGGAACCATTTTTTTATTCTAAGGTTAAGGTTCATACCCCGACCGCAGCCACCACAAAATTTGGCGTATGGAATGTTCTTGTGACCACATTCTGAGCAAGGCTCTCTAAGTGAATATCCACATTCAGGGCATTCACCTGTTGAATTTAAATTGGCTTTTTCGCATCGAGGACAGTTCGAAAACATAAAACTCTCTCAAATTAATCTGTATTCTATGTATCGACATCTTTTCAATTTTTCTAAAATGAAATTCCCACCATTTCTGGTGGGAATTAAATTAAAAATCGTCTTTTCTGGGTTTTTTAGGCGGCGGTGGGTCGTTTATTTCAACATCATCGTCTACGAAAACCTTTGGATATGATGGCCTTGGCGCTGGAGATGAATCTCTGTCATATCTTCTTGGGGCGCTGTTAGAAAACCTTCTTACTGGTTCTGGGCGCATAGGTAAAAGACTGATGTAAATAATCGATGATTTGTAAATTATTTCAACTTTATCTTTAAAAGAAAGGGAGATCGAAAATTGATCATATGCCTTAATTTTTCCGCGCAAAACGGTTCCGGTTTCGAGAACGACTTCAGCTTTCTGATGACGTTTTCTAGCCTGTGAAAGAAACAAGTTCTGGATTTGTGATTTATATTGAGACATTGAACTCTCCGTTTGAGCTTTAAATCCTTTGTGTATGTTACATGGTTTTGAAAAAAAAAACAACTAAAGAAAGTTATTTCATTCCAGCAATAGCTTTAGTTTTTGTCTGAAGCTCTTGAAGGAGGGAATCAATTTTCTTGGCTTCCTGAGCAGAGTCTTCGGCGAGTTTTTTCATCTCCGATGCAACAACAGAAAATGCTCTCCCAGCTTCTCCAACACGGGCTGCTTCAATAGAGGCATTTAGGGAAAGAAGATTACTTTTTCGGGCAATTTTAGTAATTACTCGGATAACATCTTCCATCTGATTGGTTGAGACTTCAAGTTCTTTTAAATGGTCGTTTGTAGCTCTCAAACGCTCAGTGGTAAGTTTTAGGATCTGAAACGAAATTTCTGGTACGTCTGCCAGAAGTTGTCTAAAGTCATCCTTGGTAATAATTAAAAAGGAGGTTTCCTGAATGGTTGCGATAGAAGCAGAACGGGGCTGTTCATCAATAATGGCCATATCACCGATAACTGAGCCTTTGGCCAGAGAAACCAAAACAGAGTCCACGCCCGCCTTATTTCGTTTAAGGACGTTAACTTTTCCTGATTTAACAATATAAAGCGCGTCACCCTTATCCCCTTCTTTAAAAACCATAGTTTTAGCAGGGATATTTTGCTCAATTGTAATGGCAGAAAGATCAAGCAATGCTTTATCAGTTAGACTTCTGAAAAGCGTAACCTGTCTTAAAAATTGAATTTTATCTATTGATGACATTTTTTCTTCTTAGCTGATTTATTGATTTTAGATGTTACCATCAGACAAAATTTGAGTCAATGCGCTTTTGCGGGAATTATTTTGCTGCTAACTATTCTAGCTCAGAGTTTAGAAAAAATTCTTTTCCTACTTCCAGAACTTTTTGAGGATCTCTCTCTTCACACAAATCTCGTCTTAACCTTGCCGCTCCAGGGTGATTTCTTAAATAGCCAAATAAATGAACTCTAAATAATGGGACTGCCTTTGGACCCATTTCCATTAGCATATCCAATAGATGATGACGAAAAACCTTGTATTGAAATTCTGGGGAATCAGTTCCGGGATGCCCCAATAATTCTGTAAATATCCAGGGGCGTCCGACAATTCCACGTCCAAGCATGAAGCCATCGCAATCAGTCATTTCTTTTAAAGTTTTCAAATGCTGAATGCTGGAAATATCGCCATTGGCAATAAATGGAACTTTCTGGCAAATCTCTTTTATTCCGACAAGATGTTCCCATTGGGCGGTCCCAGCATAGCCCGCTTGCCTCGTTCTAGCATGAATTGTGATTGCATCCGAGCCTGAGTCTAAAAGAGTTTTTACAAAATCTTTTACATTAATTGTTGTTTCGCTCCATCCAATTCTACACTTTGTCGTTACGGGTAGCGAAACAGCAGCTTTAACTTTTTTCACTATCTGGGCTGCTAGATCAGGAGTCTTCATTAGCGCCGATCCAGCACCAGTTTTAACTACCTTCGGAACTGGGCATCCCATATTAATGTCAATAATATCGCACACATTCATGGCTTCCACCCTTTTTGCCGCTTCTGCCATTAAATCAGGGTTTGAACCAAAAATCTGGACAGCATAAGGCCTGGTTTCGCCCTGAAACTCAATCATTCGTCTAGTTTGAATGCTGTCTACAGAAATAGCTTTAGCACTGGCAAGCTCTGAGACAATAAAGCCAACCCCCAGTCGAGAACAGAGCAATCTAAAAGAACCATCTGTAACACCAGCCATAGGTGCGAGAACAAGATTGTTTGGTAGCAGGACATTACCAATTTTAATTGGTTTCACAAGCTCTTTGAGCTCATTTGTCCAAATTGAGGTTCGTAACTCCTGAGAAAAAGGAGATGCTGGAGATTCCAGCCATGGCAAATTGTTAAGCATTGGCTTGCTTTCTATGACTCTCCAACAAGGGTGTCATTGTAAATGCATGAACAGTTTCTTCCACGATTTTTGCACTCGTAAAGAGCAATATCAGCTTTTTTGATTAAAACATTCTTTTCACTGGCGTGATCCGGGAAGGTTGCAATTCCAAGGGAAATTGTAACCTTTAGAGCGTGATCCTGACCTGGGAAATCAAAGGATTCAATCGTTTTTCTAAACCTTTCAGCTACTAACTGGGCACCTTTTGCATCAGTTTCAGGGAGAATTATTGCAAATTCTTCTCCACCATATCTGGCAGGAATATCGACCGTATCTCTGACGGTGAGTTTAATTAATTTTGCTACTTCGATAAGAACTATATCGCCTTGCTGATGGCCATAAGTGTCATTAAACTTTTTAAAATGATCGATATCAAACATTATTAGAGAACAGGCGGTATGATATCTTCTAGCTCTTACAACTTCTTCTTCTAATCTTGCCTGGAAGTATCTGTGGATAAACAATCTGGTTAAACCATCTGTAATTGCAAGTTCGTAAAGTCTTGCATGTTCAACTGCCATGGCTGCCTGCTGAGCAAGGGCCTCTAGAAGTCTTTGATCTTCTTCAGAGAAGCCTTCACCGTCTTGTTTATTTACTCCATTTATTACACCCGTAACTCTGTCTTTAATTTTTAAAGGAACAGAAATTAGATTTTCAATAGAGTTTTCAAAGCCGGAAGTTTGGTCAAAGCTTTTGAAAAGGGGATCTTTATGCCCATCATTAACGATTATTGAATTTCCTGTTTTTAAAACAGTCCCGGCAACACCTTCTCCAGACTTGATTTTAACGCTTGATTCAACCTTTTTAACATCTGTATTTGAATCGTTCAATCCAAAAACAATTTTTGTTTCAAGCTCTTCGGTTGAGGAAGAACTTTGTAGCATAATTGAACATCTTTCTGCTTTTATAGCAGTTACAGCCATTTCCAGGATTTGATTAATTAACTTATCAGTATCACTCTGGAAGTTCATTGCCTGGCTTGCTTTAAATAGAGTCTCGATTTCGAACATTTTTCTATCAAGAGCTTTATTGTTGGTTTCCAGAGTTGCTAACATTTCATTAAATCTGTCAGCGAGGGTACCAATTTCATCGTTTGTTGGGGTTTTTATTCTATAACTTAAGTCACCGCCAGCAATAATTCTGGTTCCTTCAATAAGGTTGTCTAAGCCTTTAGTGATGACGTTGGCAAGAACAATTGAAAGAATTATACCTGCAAGAAGTGCGATCATGGCAATGAGAATAATTCTTTTTCGGCTTGTTGCTTTTGCATCTGCCAGTCGGTCGAAGTTGAATCGAAGTATGACTGATCCAAATCTTGAAGTGCCAACTTTGATTGGAGCAACATAATCCACGAAGTTCGGATCATCAGTTGGTAGTCGGGTAGGGGAATCAATTTCTTCAAGTTTAAGCTTTAGCGCTTCAGAAATGGAATCTGCTATTTTGGAGTTAGCGTCACCCCTTTGTCTATGAGCGAGATATTTGCCATCAATATCAAGGATTGAAATTTCATTAACATCCTGACCACCAGAAATAATTCTTTCAGTGTATGGTGTTAATGCACCGTATGATTGGCTTATTATGGGTTCCTGACAAGCAATAGCAAGCGTAGAGGAAAGCAACAGTCCTGATTGATCCATACTGGAGCTCAGAAGCGCTTCTTCTCTAAAGGAAGTATTTAAAGAGTTTAATAGAATTATTAAACCAACAAGTATTGCAATGCCAAAAATAAACTTATTTTTTAGCGATGATCTAGGCCCGTTCTCGCTCATTACTTAAATTTCTCTTCTTTTTTAATTTTTGTGCTTGTCCAAAAGATTGTGCACTTTTTCAATATAGTCATAATCTTCGTTTCTAGCTGGTAGGAAACCTTCTACGTCTGTTAAGTCTTTTAAGACTTCCTTCCCTTCAGGTTTGTTAACATTTAAATCAAGGAAAGCCTGTCGGATTTTTTCGATAAGGTCTGCTGGCAGGCTTTTTCTACAAACTATAGGTTCATTTGAAATTTCCTGGGTAGTAGCCAAAATTGTTAGTTCATTAATTTTGTCTTTATCTTTAAGTGTATTTACACGAGCATCATCGTAACAAGCTCCTGCATCATATTTGCCCAGCAAAACGTTAAGAACTGTCGCATCATGTTTGCCGAGGAAAGATGTTTCTGTAAAATCCTTGTCTGGATTTATGCCAGCTTCCAGGAGAAGAGCTTTCGGAAAGATGTATCCAGAAGCAGATTCTTTATCTACCCACGCAAATTTTTTGCCCTTCAGTTCACTAAGACTTCTAATTCCACTATCTTTTCGGGCAATGATGATTCCCTTGTATGAAGTTGTTCCAAAGCGTATAGGCTTAACGAGGAGCTGAACTTCACTTAGTTTTCTTGCTTCAACAGCTGACTGACTCGCAAGCCATGCAATATCAATTTCGCCCTTAACAAGCATATTCAAGATTCCATGATAGTCTGGAGCCGTGCGTAATCTGGTTTGTTTTACACCAAGTTTCTTGGTTAAGTAATCAAGAAGCTTATTGTGTTTTGAAACCATTATGGTTGAATTTGTAAATGGAATTCTTCCAAGTTTCAAAATAGTGTTCTTATAGGCCGACCCAGACGAATCTGTTGTTTTATTCGTTACAACGGGGTTTGTAGGTGTTGGTGGTTTATTCTTTGGGGTTTCGCTACCGCCACAACCGATTAGCGAGGAGAAGAATACTGCAAAACCTAATAAACATATGCTGTGAAAAATCGCCTTCCTCATTGTGCTCATATCTCCCGTTTTCTGACTATTTTCATTATGTATACCATAAAAATATTTTTCTTTTCTAGTTTAATTCTTTGCTTCTTTTATTGGTAGATTTAGTTCAACTTGAATCTCTTTAGAGGAGGTTCTAACCAGAACGGTTAGATCAACAAGATCTTTTAATACCGTTAGATTTGTTATTGGTGGAACGCCTTTATCTCTCAAAAGTGGTGATTGAAGCAATCGTTGCAGTTGATAGTTAAAGTCTTTGAAGGTTATGCGCCAGTAACGCTGAACACCTTTGGGAATCTCCAGACTTAAATTTTTAGCGGAATCGCTATTTTTAAGAAAATTTAGTTCATCAGCCAGATTGTCCTTTGAAGTTGCAATGACCAGATGATCATTCATAATTCCTGCATAGGCTGCGTATTGTGGAAGGATAAAATAGCTAAGTTTAACCATCGGAAAAGGTTCTGTAAAGGTTTTTACGTAGACTCCAAGTTGAAGGCAAAGTTGTTTTAATTTATCCAATATTCCGATAAAACGTTTTGGAAACTTTATGGGGGCCACAATTCTCAGATCTGGAAGAGAGTTATCCCCGGATGGTTCAAAATCAAGATAAATAATGCTTTGATCTGCTGCGTGAACAAGAATATCTCGTTGCAAGTCCAGACCTGCAGATGCAAGAAAACTTTCAACAATTTTGGTCTGTGGGATTTCTTCTAAATCTTGGTAGAAATTCTTTGAATGAATATATGGGTGAGTTTGGCAAAAGGTAAAAATATGGTTTGGATTGATAATATTTTTAAAATTTAGATCCTGGGAACTAAGTAAAGGTTTAAGCTCACTTGCAATAGAGCTTTCGTTTAGTTTCACATTTATTCTGAAACTGAAACCTTCATTTGAAAGCAGGCCCCCGAAAAGAATAAAATCGGATATACCTAGAAAAGGCAAAATCTGAGTTTTCATCTTTTCAATTTGCGCTGGTTTAAGCGTTGGATTTGTTTCCTGAAGTTTTAGTAACTTCTCAAGAGAAACTAAAAGGTTTTTACCTGAACAAACTCCAGAGAGTTTTATATGGCCTGTTGGCAGGTTTTCTGGAAACAGCTCTTTTATTTGTGCTAGATGGCTTTGCATCAATTTTGCGACAGCCTCTTTTTGGTTGTTTGTTAAATCTTTACGTGGACTTAAAAAATTAGAATCAGTTGCTACTTCTGCGGTAGAAAAATTACCCCATATGAGCGTTGTATCTTTAGTCGTCCAGTATTTATTTATAACTCTCCCAACTCTTCTTAAAAACTGTATGGGGACATTCCCTGGTTCTTCCAGAAATGAATTAGATTTTTCAAGTTTTAGGCCGTAAACAGGCTGTAAAAGTTCTTCTGAATATGCAAATTGAATACTGGAAAAAAGTAAAATAATCAGAATGAGGTTGAACCTGAAGATTTTTCTTTTGGTCATCTTTTTACTCTCTTAATTTTAAATTTCCCTGATTATAGCATATTAAAATAAACTTCTTTAACCTGAAGCTTCATTTGAAGAACAAATATTATTTATAATATGCTATGTATATAGAGTAGAATGAAGAAAATTCATATGATAACCGAAAATAAATGAATAAAAGAGGCTTTTTACTTTACATTGTTGTAGCAGTGCTCTTTGCATTGGCTATTTTGGCATTTGCTTTGAATAGTTTAAAACAAGGCGCTGTAACTCAACTTGCTAAAAATGTAGATCAAAATAGATTAACTCTCCTTGCTCAATCAGCAAATAATGAAGTATTTGCAATGATTCGATCCCAGGTTAATGAAGCTAGTGATAGTTCTATTTTTCAGAAATTTCGCGAGATTTTTCCTGGAACAGATGGCACTTCTCCTTCTTTGCCCGCAAGAATTTTGTTATTCAACAATTTTATTCCATTAAAAACATTGGAATTGGCGCAATCGGCAGGTTACAAACTAAAAATAAAATGTAAAGCAGTTTTGCATGTATTTAAAAGCGCACCATATAAATCTGTTACTGCTTTTAATGGCTACCTGGATGTGTATTCTCAAGCTTATCGTGAGAACTTTGAAAGCAATTCTATTGAAGTCCATGAAAGACGAGAAGTAAGATTGGTCGATCTTCGACATAAGCTTGATAAATATGTTCTATTTGTAAAAAACTATTGCCCGGATTTTAATAATCCCCAGTATCGATTAGTTGTACAGGGAATTTCTCCTGCTGGCCCGGACATTTCAAAAGTGTATGTCGGTAGCTATGATTATCCGGAGTGTGACGACCCGCAAAAAAATCTTTGGTTCGATTTGAATCTTAAAGAAGCAAATACATTGCCGGGATTAGGAAAACTTTTTGATCTTTCAGGTGGATTAACAAAATTTGATGGGGCAGGTGCAAAACAATGCATGTTGAATGTTTCAAAAGTTCAATTTGCAACTCTTGGCGGGGTAACAGTTGATCAATTTACTTCTGTTCCAGCTGTTATGTATGTTTACGAAAAATTTGTGAACACTGCTGCTGATGGTTGCTTTGGATCTTCTCAACCATTTAAGCGTGGAAGTGAATTAACAACCAAATGTAAGAATGCGTTGCCGCACTCCAACTCAAATGCTATCAGTTACAGGGTTTGTGATGATTTTGCAAAAAATGCCAATGGTTTTGACTATTCTAAATGCGAAATTTTTAAACAAATACTTGGCACTTGTGTTGAAAAATGGGAATACCACTTTGGATACACCGACGCCGAGTCAATTTGGTCGGTAAATACTGCTGTTAAACCAAAAATTCCCCTTCCAATGGCTTGGGCCACAGCTTTGGCATACTGTGGTCTTGCAACTACCACGGCTGATTTTCGTGATAAAGGGCCATATTTTGCCGAGTATCTAGATAAATCAGGAGGGAAACCTTTTAATCCAGAACGCTTTAGAGTAGGAAAGATGCCACTATTGTACGGTGAAGATAAAGATACTCCTGTTCTGGTAGAGGGGCCAGCCTATCTAAGATTCTTTAAATTAGCCTATTTCAATGATTTTTCAACATCTATCTCATATGGTAATGAATCTGGCGGAAACTATACCGAAATTGAAGTTAAGGTCGAACCAGAACCAGTTCCCATTTATTTTAGAAGGAACGATAAATCAAAAACTTTTCAAAATACTGTGATAAGTCCAAATCTATCTCCATCTTCATATTTCCAGGAAAGATATCTTATGAGTAGAGCAGTGGATGATCTTTCAATCAACTCATTACTTGGAGAAACTCTTTCATACTTTGATGGAGATGGAAATGCGGTTACAATTAATCCTCTAAGTGGCCCTCATCCAACGTTTGAACTTCCAATTCAGCCTTCCGGATCAAGTTATGAGGGAGTTAAATGGGGAAGAATAATAGACTTTAAAACGGTAAGCAGAAATTATTCAAACCCAGAAGCATTCTTAAATGAGCGCGTTGTTGATGATACGCTTTTTGTTGATGGAGTTATTTACATTGAAAGTGGTGACCTTGATTTGTCAAAAGTCAGGCGATTTTATGGCAAAGGTATGATTTATCTCGGGAAGGGAAATTGTAGCCTTGGAAACCTCAAAAGGGCCAGGAGCCCTGATGAATATCCTGATTCTCTTCGGCTATATCTTAGACAAGGGGATTTTATAATTAAATCATCTGCCAATGAGATTGAAATACAGGCTTCTTTAGCGGCGTTTTACTATCCATTTGGCCAGAAAACTCCGCAAAAGCAAGGTAGTTTAATTATAAATGGAAAGTCATTGGTTCGAGTTTATGGCAACCTGTTGGTCGACTATTTGTATACTCAGGCTAATGACGGATCTGGCCTGGCCAAAGATGGAAAGCTTGAGATAATGCATGATCCAATGATTTATGATCCCGCTTATGAAGATGGAAGCTTTAAAGGTGACCCTTATCATATAAGTATCGCGCCGGCAAAAAGTTTGTTTAGCATTAATGCTGGGGAGAAAACATTTTAATGGATCAGGCTAGATGGCTAATAGTTTTTTCTGTGGTAATTTGTATGATCGCGACTCTTACAATATTGGGTCGCATTTACAAACCAGAGGTAATTTACATTGATAGTGAATCTGGTGAGGTTGCTCAGAAAACAGTTAACGAAGTTGAAGCTCAAGATTTTTCCTATGAGCCAAAAGCCTGGAAAACCAGAAAAAATAAAAATATTAAATATTCCCCACCTCCTAAACAGGTGTTTGCTGTAGAATCTCCAACGGCATTTCAGGATGAAAGCCGGCGAATTTCGGAGGATGGAAAAATAATTGGAAACTAATCGCCAAAAAGAAAAATCGAAAGTTGCTAAATCAGGATTAAGTTTTGTTGAAATCCTTATTGCAATAATGATCATCTCTGGATGCGCTGTTCCTATTGTTTATATGCTTACATCTTCAAGAACAGATACTTCTAAAGCGATTAATTATCTTAGAGCAATGGAACTCGCCAATGAGGCAATTGAATGGGCAACGGTAACTCCTTTTGAAAAACTGACAGACGAGACTTTTTCTGCATTTTGGGGTTCACTTGTGACTGATGGAGGCGCTGGGTTAGCTCCAGATGAAGTCGCTGTAGTTGCGCCAGATCACCCTGTTTGGAGTTCAGATGGGGTAATGGCAAAGAAGTTGAGCTACTCAGAACAATACAATAAAGCCTTTTTCTTCAGAGAGATTGAAATTGAAGATGTTTCGGCTGCTTATCTCGGAAAAAATATGATGAAAAAGGTTTCAGTAACAATAAAGTGGTGCGAAGGAAAAATGCCTGGGAATATAAACAACGGTGACGACAGAACTCGTCAGGTGCAGTTATCTGTTTTAATTGGCAATGATGCAAATTTGTATTTTTAAAGGTGATGGAATGAAATTTTTCAGAAAAAGAAGAGCTTTCACTTTTATGGAAATGACTGTTAGTGTATCTATTGCTCTTGTTGCCTTTTTAATGATTTATAAGTTTATGACAAGCAGTCGTCACCATTACATGTACGGAACTGTAAATCTTCAAAATCTTCAGGAAGCAAGATTGGCTATAAATTTTCTTCGACGGGATTTTTCCTGCGCCTGTCCAAGATTTGAAGAAGGCGGAGCTGGTAACTTTCAATCCATTCAAAAATTGCAGAAACAAGTTTTTGATACTGGCACTGTAATCCCTGACGCAAAAGGCGATTTAATTTTGATAACCGATCAGGGAATAGCATTTCATAGATTTAGATTTGATTCGCCGGATGTTTTTCCTGTTGTTGAAAGGGTTACTTATGATTATGATCCTACGGCAAAAACTCTCACCAGAAGATCTGAAGATGGAAGAGTAAACAGTTTTACTGGTTTTGATAATGTTCAGTTTAAATTATATACACACCTGTTAAATAATAAAATTCCCATACTTTGGGTCAGTTTAAAAATCCATGAAGGCGAAAATATTTATGGATCAGAAAAAGTTGGAACTGAACTGGAGCTTACCACAAGCATAACTAGCCCCTATATCAGCAGTAATTTAAGTAATCTTTCATGGCGAAATGAAACGGGTCATAAAAAAATGTAAAAAAAGTTGCAACAAAGTTGAAACTTTAAGCGTAACTTTACTGAATATAAAAAGTAGTAGGAGGGACCTTCATGAAACGCTCAAGACCAATTTTATCCTGGATCATATGTTTTGCACTTATTTTTAACCCCATTTTGTTTGAAGCGGCCTTATGGGCACAAGATGAAAAACTTCAAACCGCTGAAGATCAAGCTGTTCAAGCTACCGAAAAAGCAGATGATGCTTCGGAACAATTAGATGAGACAGACACTAAGTTGCAGAATACTGGAAAGATTAAAAAGAAAACTCTGATGTCCGGTAGTACCAAAAGAAAGATTGATAAAGCTAATGCTGCATTATCAGACGGTAAAGTCCAGGTAAAAGACGCAAAGGCTCAGACCAATGATGTTAAAGAATCTGCAAAAGATGCAGTTGGCGAATTTCAGGCAATTGGCGATACAGTAAAAGGCGATGGAAATGCCTTTGAGAAGGTTTCAAAAGTTACTGCTGGTATCCAGAAAGCCCTTATTAAAACTGGACAGCTTCTACAAAAAGTTGGAAAGCTTCTTAAAACTGTAGGTCAGGTTTTAATGACTGTGGGAAAAGTTCTCTCTGCGATTCCTTGGACTTCCGCTATTGGACAGGCTCTTGAGCGTATTGGTGATATAATTTATAAAGTTGGAAACGTTCTTGAAAAGATTGGTCAGGTAATTGAAAAAATTGGTCAGACTGCTGCAAATGCAGATCAAGGCTTTGGTGATATGCTTGGTCAGATTTTCCAGGCTGGTAAAGATGGATGGACTGAAGGAGCAAAAGGTGCTCAGGACTTTAGAGATTCATTAGACAACGAAGCTGCAGGTGCTGATACTTCAGAAAGCATGGGCGGCGCTTCTGAATCAACAGAATCTGATACTGGATCGGATGCTGATACTGTGGAAGATGCAGAACAGGACGTAGCTGATATTTAAAATATTTTCTTTGCAAAAGCCGGGGCGCCCCGGCTTTTTTTTTATCCCAATTTTCTGAGCAATTCTTTCTCCGCTTCTGATAAGAGCTTTTCTGTATCAGTAGAGGGTAAATTAAGATATTCAGCTAATAAATCATTTGAGACATTCAATAATTTTGCAAGAATTAAAACCTTTTTAAAATTAGTCTCCAGGCTTCGAATTGCAGAAAGTAAATTTTTACTGTTGTCTGAAAGATTAAGTGGGACAGATGATATGTTGGTTATAGTTGATTGTCTTATACTTTCTGGTGCTGCTTCAGAAAGTTGAATTGCATATTTCAAAACTTCAGGGAAAAATGGTTGGTAAGGATTCATTTTCGAGCGGTTTTTAAATAGAATCTCAAAAGAATTTAAAACTATGGTTTGTGCAAAAAGTCTTTCCCCTGTCCAAAAATACATAAACCTGATCAGGCTATCTTGATATTTCTTTGCAAGACTCAGACAAGATTTGTAATCACCTTCTATCATCTTTTTAACCAGCAATGTATCGTTTTGTAATTTCAAATCAGTGTTCATGGTGCAAAATTACCTTTGGGTTAGATCTGCTAAGAGTGAAGTTGATATTTCCTGAGTGAATGGGTAAAGGGTTGCCTTCAAGTAAGGTCAATTGGGTCTGTTCTCTGGTTTTATTTATCATCAAATTTTGTTCGTTTAAAACAATTTTATAATTATCAAGAGTTACTCCGAAATCCATCCCGGTAACTTTAATGTTCAATTTTCCAGATTTCAGCTCTATTTTATTGTCTCCAAAATGAATCAGGGCATCCTCTGGAAAAATCTGAACTTTTCCATCTTCAAAAATAATCTGGGCTTGCAAATTCTTCGAAAAATTACCTTCATCATTTGAGAAAACGTGAAATCTTTGAGGTTTGAAAGCATTATTATCGTTTTTCAAAATTACCTGATATGGAGAAGTATTTGAAATATAGGATTTCGAAAAATTACCTGGGTTATATATAAAAGAAATAAATATAGCAACAATAGAAATTAGAAAAAGTGAAGCGAGCCCATATATCAAAGCCGTTCTTTTGGGGGAGGACTTAAGGAGAAAATCATATCGAGCAGAGAAAATCTTACTGTCCCGTTCTTCTTTAACAAGCTTTTTTAATCTGATTTTTAGTTCATCGCACAAATCATATTCAAGTGAGCACTTTTGCAATTCCAGAAAAGCTTGATCTGCAGCGATTCTATTTTTATAAAATTTATTACACTTCTGACAATTTGTGAGATGAGTCTGAACTATGGATGATAATTCAGAGTTTCTTGATTGGATTAAAATTGTTTCAATATTTTCACAGTTCATAAATGGAAAATTAGTATAACTACTTATGTAAAAAAATCATAATAGTAAAAAATACCTGCAATCTTTCCGAAGAAGCAAATATTATGAAAAACTTAATTTCAAAAATGATTGCAGGTTTGGCGGCCATTACTTTGTTTGTCCTGGCACTACCTCTTTCTTATGGCGGAGACCCGGGAATCACCGGCCAGTTGGTTAAAAATCCGGAAAGATACTATCACAGGCTTAAAGCAATGAGAAATGCAACACCGGATGACCCTGAGATAAGTTACCAGATTGCAAATGTTTACTACAGCCTCAAAATGGAAGATGAAGCAATAAAGGAATATCGTAGGGTTCTGAAAATTGATAAAAACCATTACAACTCAAAGTGGTTTTTGAGCAAAGTTCTTGAGAGTAAGGGATATCTGGAAGAATCTTTCTGGCTTGTTAGAGAATGTATTGAAGCTAGAAAAAATGATTCTGACCTTTACTTAAGAGCTGCAGATTTACTTGTAAAAATGGATCAGCAAGATGTAGCCAAGGAATACTATGCCAAGGTGGACGAGCTAAAATATGGTGAGAAAGACGGTAAGAAGCCAATGCATGCCGTTACTCAGCCTACCCGAGGTAGTTGGAAAAAATACTTCTATTAGGATTGCCTTAAATTTTCCAGTTTCTTTTTTACAAAATCATCCACTTCCGGATCGCTATAAGTGTTGCTGGAAGAGAGCGCGATTTCCGCTTTTAATTGGCCTTTTGAAAAGGTTTCTAATCTTTTTTGCTCAATTGCCGCCTTATCTATTGCTTGAAGATAGCTTGAGTCAGAACTGAACTCAGAAATAATGGTAGCAATTTTTTCCCGATCCATGGATCTGCTTTTTTCTTTTTTAAGATTTTGAAGCATTTTGCTTAATTCATCAATTTTATTTTCTATTTCAAGAAATGCATTTTTTAAGGATGCTTTTTCTTTATCTAGTTCAGAAACATTTTCATGCAGCTTTTCAACGATATCAACAGTTTGTTTCAACCGTTTCAAGGCGATAACCGCACTTTCTTCGTCGTTTTTATTTAAAAAGTCTTTAGCCTTGATTTCCAATTCTTTTTCTCTTGCGGTTTTATCCTCTAACTCAGAAAGAGAATTACGAACCTGTCTAACGTTTTCGGAAAGTTGAAACTGGATTTTTTCCTTTTTACTTTCAAGATCTTCAATCAACTCTTTCAATAGATCAAGCTCGTCTTTAGCTCCAAAAAGCTTATTCTTTAGTTTGGAAATAAAATTCACAATTTCACCCCAATTTCTTTGTATCTATCGCGGACTTTTTGAATCCAATCTTCACCAAAAATATATCCCAGTATTTCTTCATATGCTATTAAAACAGGCGGAGCGTCAGGAACTGATCGGCAAAAATCATTTGGTTGAAAATTAATAATCCAGCCAGTTTCAGTTTTACGCAAAATAATTGGAAACAGATGGCACCAGAGTGGCTTAATTTCATGAACAGGTATTGATTCTTCAAGGCCATAGCTATGGATTGAGCAAAGGACAACTCCATTTTTGTCCCTAAAAGCGAGAGGGCAGGGACTATTTTTTCCTATTTCCCTAATATGATGACTGCCGTGAAAAACCTCAGCAATTCCTGTGGCCAAAAAATTGACTGATTTTTTCGAAAGCTTTGGAGCAAGTTTAGGTAAAAGCTCTTTTACAGTTTCTATTTCATCTTCACTAATCGGGGCACCTAAATCACCAACTTCACAACAAAGTCCCTTACAAGCTGAGAGATCGCAGTTGAAACGCGCTGTCCATGCCTCATCGGAAATTAAAACGTTATCTATTTGTTGCATTTTAAAATTTACCTGAAATTGTTATTTGCTTTATCGTAGCAGAAAAAAGTAAAATCTGTGAATACAAAGTTAATTGTTCGGCTTGAAAGACCGATATAAAGGCTGATGACTAAAATTGATTTAATACTAATTGTTTGCTTGGCTCTGCTATTGATAGTAGTTGTGCTAAGAGTCTGGATTGGTAGACGGAAGCAGGCCAAAGAGGCACAGGTTCCATCTGAAAATCCAGATAATTCTGCTACTCCGAATGACGAGATTCATGCTGAAATCAACACTAATCCTGTAGAATCAAATCAGGTCGTTAATAAAGAACAACCTATTGATGATTCAATAAATAATGATTTTTCCGATTTGCCGGGAGATCTTCCTAACGTTGAGTCTGAAGAAAATGTTGAGGAAGAAGAATCTTTAGAAACTTTTACTTTGCCTTCAGAAGGTGAAGTTGAAGATCCAATTATCTTGATTAAAACCTTTTCAGCATCAACTGAAAAAAGACTGTTCGCAATAAAGAAGGCTGCTGAAGATAAACTAGTCGAAGCTGTGCCTGCACTAATTGAAGCTCTTTATGAGCCTGATCCTGCCATCTCTTCTGCTGCTGCAGATAGCCTTGGAGTTATAGGCGATGAGCGGGCGATTGAGCCGCTTTTGGAAATTTCCAGAAGAAATGATGCACAAATAATAAAACAAATTAATGATAGAGAGAAGCGCTCTGAAGATACTTCCCAGGAAGTAGAGGAAACTCCGGGCGAGCAAGTCAATGAAAACCCATACAATTTCAAGGAACTTACTGTTTTCAAAATCGATCAGCTTCCACAGGAGTATTTTCAAGCCGACGGGTCACCAATCCCAAGGAAAGACCTTGTTGTAAAAGGGCTTCGGGATAATAATCAACAGTTAAGACAAATGGCTGCAAAGGCAGCAATTGGTATAGATAGTGAAGAAGTAATTGAACCTCTAATTGAAGTGTTAGCTAATCCTTTTGAAGTGGAATCGGTAAGGTTTATGGCGGCTGAAGCACTCGGAGGAATGAATGACGAAAAATCTATTGAGCCATTACTCAATTCCTTGGGAGACGAGAACGTTGCGGTTAGATATTCTGCAGCAGCTGCGCTAAGTGGTAGAAAAGATGAGCGTGTCGTTATGGCATTAATTGGGGCTATTTATGATCCCGATAAATATGTTAGATCCTCTGTTGCATTTGCATTAGGAACTACAGAAGATCCTAGAGCAATGGCCGCCCTTTTTGATTGCATTACAGATGAAAGCGACGTTGTCAGGTTCTCCGCAGCAAAAGCTTTGGGCAGTTTTTCACCAGAAAAGGTTATTGCAGAAGTAAAGAATCGTTATGAGCTCGCAAACCTGAAAACAAGGTTAGCTTTAACTGATGTAGTTGGTCATTTAAAATGCAAAGAAGCTACTGACATGTTAAAAGTGGCTTTGAAAGATGAGAATTCGGAAATCAGTTACAGAGCATCTATGGCGCTTATGGGCCAAGAAAGTGTTGATGTAATTGATGACCTTATTGAAGCTTCAAAACGGTTAGATAATGAACTTATGAGCCTTATGGTTGATGGAGTTGACGTTGAGTCTTTCCAGAGTGGCCAAAAAGAAGTTCAGGAAACTGGGAAAGCAGAAGTGACAGGTGCTGTAAAATCTGCTGTTTCGAAAATCAATCCAGACAATTTGCCAGAAAGCCTGAAGAATCTTTTTCAAAATCTTCAAGATGGAAGTCATAACATTAGAATTAGTGCTGTAAATGCTCTTGGAGACTTTTCTTCGGTTGAGGCTGTTGATTTGTTGGTTTCTGCCAAAGAAGATGAAAATGAGTTTGTTAGAGCAGCTGTTGTTGCTTCTCTTGGGAAGATTCAACAACCAGTTTGTATTGAAATTCTAGGGCAATTTTTAAATGACCCGTCTGAAGAAGTTAGATATTCCCTTGTCAGATCATTGGAAGAAATTAACAGCGATATGGCAACCATGTTTCTTGAGCAAATAGCAGCTGAAGATGGTTCAAAAAGTCTCAGAAGGACGGCAAGGGTCGCTTTGGAAAAGAAAAAAGGTTGAGTCTGTTTAATTCTGGTTGGCTTTTTATGTATAATCTAAAGTATGATTGCTGACTGGAGCTTGCTGTGAAAAAAAACTTCTTATTCCTATTTTTTGTTTTCTGGCTTTCTTTTCCAGCCTTTTCATGCGATACAAGCTTAATTTCACTTTTAATTGGTGAATCCCCTGATTCAGAGTTTTTTCAGGAATTAAAGAGGATTTCTGTAACCAATATGAACTTTGGAACAAATGCATTAAATAGTAGGGTTCCTGAGAAAGATATGGATATTTTGATGGAAGCCTGGCTTGAGTTTGAACAAAAATACCGTTATTCACCCCCAGAATGGGCAAAAAAAGATAAAGAATGGCATACTAAGTTTTCATCTGTTGCAAAAATGATCGGGGAATTGCGTAAAGGAATCAAGAACAACGATTTTAACGCGCTTCACCAGAAAAGCTTATTGCTTTCTCGCCGCTTGAATATCTTTTTATCTGGCTATAAAGAAGTTGGGTACAAAAAACACTTAATAATTATGCCTTTGATTTTCGAGGATTTAATAAGTGCATTTGAGCAAAAAGATAGGGGAAAGCTAATCTTAGCTTCAGACAAACTTTTGAAAACTGCTGATAATATTGTGGCCAATGTTGCTACAGATACAAAGGGGATTTTTGATCAATTCCACAGATATGCTGTTTCAATTCAAAAGGTAGCTAACGCAAAGTTTGAGGAAAAAGAATTGTTTTCATGGAAGTTTAAAATGCTTCTAGATTCGCTTGAGAGCGAGTATTCTATGATGAATAGAAAGCTTTTACGACACGAGAATAGTAGAAAATAGTAGTAGAGGAACATAAATATGAATATGAATATCGAATCTTTCAAAGAATTAGTTGAAAAAGTTTATGCCTACCATACTAAAAGAGCACCAGGAATTCCTATTGGTTGTGCAATGGTGTTGCTTGCCCAGGAAAAACTTGGGCCAATAAAAAAAATTGGCGCAATTTCAGAGACTCAGGTTTGCTTATCAGACGCAATCCAGTTCATAACTGGTTGCACAATAGGCAACAAATATCTAAAGCTTAAAGATAAGATAGGGCGATATGCTTTAACCCTTTATAGTAGAAAAGATGGGCATGGGATTCGTGTATTTGTTGATCAAAATAAAATTGATCAGGAAAAAATGCCTGAAATATGGAAATTTTTCCAAAGAAAAAGAGGGCCTGAAGTTAGAGATAATCAGGAGTTAAGAAAAGCATCTGCCGCTAAAATTGTCGAAGAATTTTATGAAGGAAAAATGGATATTTTTGGCTTTGAAGAGGTAAAGGTTAAAGATTTTGAAAAAGATCCTGTGGCTCCAGCAGTATGCTGCAGTAAATGCGGAGAAACTTTTTTGTGCCAACTTGAGCAGGAGCCAATTTGTCGAGTTTGTTCTGGCGTGGAAGCATACTACAGCAAATAAAATCAGAAAAAAAAGTGTCTATTTCATTATTTTGAAATAGACACTTTTTTTTGTTTTAATCTTCTGGTCGAAGAACTGCCATGAAAGCAGTTTGAGGTATCTCAACCCTGCCAACCATTTTCATGCGCTTCTTTCCTTCTTTTTGTTTTTCAAGTAGTTTGCGTTTTCTTGAAATGTCGCCGCCATAACATTTGGCGGTAACGTCTTTTCTGTAGGCAGGAATATTTTCCCTGGCAATAATTTTTGCACCAATTGCGGCCTGCAGTGGTATTTGAAACATATGTCTGGGGATTAACTTTCTTAATTTGGCAATAACAGCACGGCCACGAAATTCGGCTCTTTCACGGTGGCATAAGAAAGAAAGGGCGTCAACTTGCTCTCCATTGACGAGAATGTCTACTCTGGAGATATCCGCAGCAACATTTCCAATATGATCATAGTCCAAAGATGCATAGCCACGAGTTCTACTTTTTAGTTTGTCATAGAAATCCACAACGATTTCAGATAAAGGCAAATCAAAAGCAAGAGAAACTCTATGTTCAGAAATGAATTCCATATTGCGCATAATTCCACGGCGATCTTGGGCTAACTCCATTATTGTTCCTATAAATTCTTTTGGGACAAACATTGTCGCATGAACAAATGGTTCACGAATTTCTTGTAATTCTGTGTAAGGAGGGAGCTTTGCAGGAGAATCAATTTCAAAGGATTCGCCATTCTTCTTTACGACTTCATAGACAACGTTTGGAGCTGTAGTTACAAGGTCTAAATTGTATTCCCTTTCGAGGCGCTCCTGAATGATTTCCATGTGCAAAAGACCAAGAAATCCACATCTGAAGCCGAAGCCCAGCGCAACTGAGTTTTCAGGGATGTAAGAAAGGCTTGAATCGTTAAGGGTCAGTTTGTCTAGAGCATTTCGAAGTTCGTTGAATTCGTTGGCTTCTACTGGGTAGAGGCCACAAAAGACCATTTGCTTGGCCTCTTTAAATCCTGGGATGGCATCGACTGTGGTTTTAGTGTCATGTTGAATGGTATCACCAATTGAAACATGGCCCATTTCTTTGATGGCGGCACAAAAGAATCCAACCCCACCAGTTGGAATTCCTTCGGTGTTTATTGGTTTTGGCGTGAAAACTCCCGTTTCCAGGATTTCAAATGTTGATCCCGAAGAACAAAATTTAATTTTATCGCCAACCTTTAATTCACCATCAACAACCCTGCAATAAACTATTACGCCTTTGTAGGAATCATACGATGCGTCAAAGACTAATGCTCTGAAGGGATGGTCTTCATGTCCTATCGGAGGAGGCACTTTATCTACAATAACTTCGAGAAGTTCTGGAACTCCAATTCCCTCTTTTGCAGAAACCAGGATTGCGTTTGAGCAATCAATTCCAATCAGAGCTTCAATCTCTTCTTTTACTTTGTCTGGATCAGCTGCCGGCAGATCAATTTTATTGATTACCGGGATTATTTCCAGATCCTGTGCTAAAGCGAGAGTTGCATTTGCCATGGTTTGTGCTTCGACACCCTGACTTGCATCAACAACCAATAAAGCGCCTTCACAAGCGGCGATTGAACGGGAAACTTCGTAAGAAAAATCCACGTGACCTGGAGTATCGATAAGGTTTAACGTGTATATCTCACCGTTTTTTGCCGGGTAAAACATTTTTACAGCTTGCGCTTTTATAGTTATGCCGCGCTCCCTCTCAAGGTCCATAGAGTCCAGGAGCTGGCTTTTCATTTCTCGCTTACTTACTGTTGAGGTTGTCTCAATAAGTCTGTCCGCAAGCGTTGACTTACCATGGTCGATGTGAGCAATAATACAAAAGTTTCGAATATTTTTCTGTGACAAAATGTTTACCTACGATTTATTCAGTATAAATCTGGAAATTACTACTTTGAGTATCCAGAGAAGAATCAGACCAACGATGATAGCTATGATGCCAAAAACTACGTTAGCAATCAAGCCCTGATTTGAAGCCCAAAAAATTCCATCAAGTTTTTGAGGAATAATTGGATCGTCCGGGCGATAACGTAAGACTCTGCGAAAGTATTCTTCTGCTTTCGCAAACTCACCTTCAGAAAAGGCTTTATCGCCAAAATAGTAGAGGGCATTAACCATGAGCTCACGCGCCTCAATGTTGTTTGGGGTAAGATATAGCACTCTCTCTATTTTGGGAAGGGCTTCTGCCCATTTATCTTTTAGGGCGAGCTCTTTAACTTCACGGAGAATGACAGTTGCCTGACCAGGCTTAAAAAAATGAATTCTATTATTTCCCTGATCACAAATTACCAGAATAGCTTCATCGTTAAGAGCAACCCCACGTGGGTCAATAAGTTTTCCGGGGCCGGAACCGCGTTTTACATTGTAATTAAAAACATATTTGCCCGTAGAAGAAATCTCAACCAGGCGATGGTTTTTTGTGTCTGTGATAAGAAGATTCCCGTCTGGGCCATCTGTGATATAAGACGGGTTATGCAAATTTCCACGGTCTTTACCTTTAATTCCATATCTCCAAAGAATTTGCCCCTCAAGTGGTTGCCAGCATACAACCTGATTATAAAGAGGATATGAGACAACCAGATTTCCATCTGGCATCCAATGAACACCTCTGGGAGCTATAGATCGCAAGCCGTGTTTTGGGGTTTCTTCCTGATAAATTATTTCTTTCAAGGTCTTTCCCTCATTGCTAAAGACCTGAACGCGCTTGGTTCGCCATTCTGCAACTGCAATCCGTCCTTGTGAATCCACATCAACATCCATTGGAGATTGCAACTCTCCTTGCGCTTTGCCCCATTTACCAATTTTCCTTACCAGTGTTCCTGAAGCAAAATCAATAACCGCAATTTGATGGGAGTCCATGCAAGAAACATACAGAAATTTGTTTTCATTATCTAAAGCTAATCCTGTTGGCTTCTTTAACAAAAGTCTTAATTCTTCAAATTTTGCTAAATCTCCGCTAACTGCGCCAGTGACGGGGTCTTTGGATGGCGCGGAAGGAATGTAGCGTATAAAATCTCCTTCTTTTGATAGAATCTGAATTCGATTATTCTTTTGATCAGCAACGACAATTCTTCCATCTTTTGTTAATACAAGATCTTCTGGATTGATGAATTCGACTTGCCCCTTGCCCTCAAAGCCTCTAATTGCATATTCTGAAAACTCTAATGCATGGGCCATGGAAGCAAAGGAAACTAGCAGGATGGCTAGAACTAAAACTGGGTTTTTCTTAAAACTGGAAAAACAAATCAATTATTTATCTCCTCGATTCTATTGAAGGTAAGGTATCTATCCTTACTTAAGCGTTCTTCTTTTACGGTTCCACCGCTTTTAAAGATTCTATAAGCTTCAACTGTATAACCAGTAACTCCTGGGTGGACAATTTTTTTTGTTCCCTTTTTTAGCTTTCTGTTAAGCTTCGTCTGAAGCTTAAATGGATGTTTTACTTCGTTTCTTGTTTCCAGAATCACTTCTTCAAAAGGCTTTTGTTCAGCATAAAGTGATACTTCTACGGTTCCCTCACCAGACTTGGCACTCACCAGGATAGGAAAATCAAGATTGTTAGTGAACTTCAAATCTTTGTATCCCCACGCAATTGCGCTGTCCAAACCTCGTTGGGCGTATTCTATACCATCATAAATTGAATGGTTGTGTCTTTCATTAATTTTTAATCCTGATTGAAGCACTGCACGATACAGAGTGGTGCTTACCTGGCAAACTCCACCACCCATTCCGGGGATTACTTTGCCTCGAGAGATTACTCCAGCTTTTTTAAAACCATTTTTTGCAATTCTTGGTCCAACGACCTTGTCAAAGCTGAACTTGCCCTTTGGGGGTAAAATTAGCCCATCAATTTTTTGAGCTGCTATGGCAAGATTTACATTTCTGTTTTCGTCATCTTTGTGACCGTCGTGAGAAGTTTTAAAAGTTGAAATAAGTGTTGTGAAGCCCATTTGTTTTCTTTTTCCTTCAAAGCCATCCGGTCCGGAATAGGTTTTTAACTCTATTGGAACCGTTAGAGTTGCTGCATCTGACATGTTTTTAATTGCCTCTTCGAGAGCCTGAAGAGTTTTTTCCTTATCAATTCCAATTCCTTGTTCTCCTCTTACGAGTCTCTGGAGCTTGTTGCCAATGTCTTCCAGTTTTGCAGGTTTTGGTTCAATTGCTTCTTCTGGTGGGGGAAGGTTGTCCACGAGAGTTTTAGCTAAATCGCCATTTGCCGTGATCTCGATAGGTTGATCTCCCTTGTAAGTTACTTTATACAGCGGGACTTCATTGTATGGATAAAGCTTGTTTGTTCCAGAAAAAATTACTCCTACCGACTTGCTGGCTGTAACAATTTTGGGTTCAGACTTAAAAAAATCTCCCAAAACAGAATTAGATTTTTCTGTAACTTTTTTGCCGTTGCTAACGGAAGGGGTTGTGGGGGAAGAACCTTTTTGAAAATATGTAACTCCAATAAATATACCTGTCAGGAAAAGTGCAAGGCTGGCTACCAAAGCTCCATATTTCATCCAATTTTTCATTCTTTGTCGCGCTCCTGAAATCTTATTCAATCTCGCTTTTTAGTGACCTGCCCATTAAATTAGATGCGGCCTCTACAGGCGAAAGATTATTAAAAAGTACTCTGCATATTTCTTCGGTAATTGGAAGCTGAAGCTTTAGTTTTTTGCCCCATTCTTCAGCTATTTTTGCTGTTTCAACACCCTCTACAACCATTTTAGTAGACGATGAAAAATTCTCTAGTGATTCTCCCTTTGCAAGTGCTTGACCTAAACGGTGATTTCTGGATAAAGGAGAAGAAGTGGTAGCCATTAAATCTCCTAATCCAGCGAGACCATAAAAGGTTTTTAGTTCACCGCCAAGAGCAGAACCAAGTCTGACTAACTCATGAAGACTTCTTGTTAAGTAAGCTGCTTTTGCATTATCTCCAAGGTCAAGACCGTCGACAATTCCAGCGCCTATGGCAAAAATATTTTTTAAGGTTCCTCCGAGTTCGACTCCAGTTCTGTCTGTTTGTCTGTAAACACGGAATGTATTATTGGAAAGACAATTTTGCAGTTTTTCTGCTATTTCTTCATTTGGACAAGCTACGACAGATGCACCAATTTTACCTTTTGCAATTTCATCTGCAAGATTTGGTCCTGAAAGGCAGGCAACCATATCCTCTGGAGAATTTTCTTCGATTCCTAGGACTTCGAGAATTACTTGAGAAAGTCTTTTTCCGGTATTTCTTTGGAAGCCTTTTGCAACGTTAACTATGCCACGAGCCTGAAGTAGTTCGCGTGAATATGGCTGGAGAACTGAAGATAAAAATCCCGATGGGATAGCAGTAAGGATAAAGTCCGCTTCTTCTAAAACTTCTGGAATACTATTTGAGGCGGAAACGGATGAATGAATCTGTAAATGGTCAACAAAAACCGGGTTTCTATGATCGTTGTTTATTCCATCAACTATTTCTGTTTCTCTTGCCCAGATTCTTACCTGGTTCCCATTTTCTGCCAGTAGGTTGGCAAGCGTGGTTCCCCAGGAACCTGCTCCTAAAACGCTAAATTTCACATTTGCCTCCTGAACTTTGGTCGAAAGGGTAGGATCTATTGTTCCTGGCTATCTGCAACGGTTTTGGACTCTTTTTCTGATTTTTTTTGTCCAATTGCAAGTTCTTCGCCTTTTAGAATTCTCTGGATATTCGCTTTATGTTTGTAGACAATGAAAATTGCCACTAATGCAGCGAATCCGGTTAAGTATATATTATAGACTGGTCCGCCTTCTTTAAAAAGGAAGATAAATGCTGGTAGGGATGCGGCAGCAAGTATTGAGCCTAGCGAAACCATTCCACTCATAATTAAAACCACAATAAAAACAAGCAGACTAGAGATAGAAGCTTTGGTCGCAAGTGCCAGAAAGATTCCAAGTCCCGTTGCTACACCTTTTCCGCCTTTAAATTTGACCCAGAACGAAAGGGTATGACCACAAATTGCAGCAGCAGCAGCAATGAATAATCCTGGTGGATAATCAGGCGCCAGTCTGGCAGTTACAATTACCGCCATCATACCTTTTAAAACATCTAATGCAAGAGTAACTGCGAAAGGAACTTTTCCGAGAACTCTGAAAACATTAGTTGCTCCCATGTTCTTGCTTCCATGCTCGAATATATTCAACCTGTATACTGCCAGACCAAGCCAGTATGCAGATGGAATAGATCCAAAAAGATATCCGGTTACAATTGCAATTAAGATGCTTTCGGCCATTTCTATTTCCCGACGATTAGCTTCATTGGCCAGCCATCGAAGCTCTCTTCCTGGCGAATATGGTTCATAATATATCTCTGGTATGAAAAGTGGACTCCTTGTGGATCTGAGCTTTTCAATTTAAAGACAATTGGCGGTCCATAAAGCTGTTTAAGGGAAGTGATTTTTACAGCTCGGCCTCTGGAAGATGGCGGTGGTTGAATAGTTAAACAATCGAAAAGAATTGTTTTGAGTCGCTCTGGTGGAATAACCCTCTTGCCAGTTTCTTGAACCTGATCTATAAGTTCAAAGAGCTTGTTAACTCTCATGCCGGTTTTGGCAGAAGTTGAAATCATAGGGGCAAAAGATAATTGGGGAAATTCTTCGCGGGTGTGTTGCAGCAATTCTTTCCAGGTGCTTTCATTGTGCTTTCCAATATCCCACTTGTTCCAGACTATAATACATCCGGCGCCACTGTCGATAACGCGACCAGCTATTCTCTTGTCCTGATTGGATATTTTGCCGGTAGAAGCATCCATAACCAAAATTACAAGATCAGTTCGCTTAATTGCCCCCAGAGTTCTGAAAACAGAATATTGCTCAACTGAATCTTTTTTACTGTCTGGTCTTCTAAGTCCAGCTGTGTCAATAAAGTTGTAAGTTTTATTCTTGTGTTCGCATTTTACAAGGATTGTGTCTCTTGTAGTTCCAGGAACATTATCTACAATCGCTCTGTGTTCTCCGATTAAGCTGTTGAAAATAGAAGATTTTCCAACATTGGGTTTACCAACTATGGCAATTCTATCTAAAGCTTTTTCAAGAAATTCTTCCTCTGCCGTTTTGCTGTTTCTGGGGAATATCTCAACTACTTCGTCCAGTAGATCAGCTATCCCATGGCCGTGAACGGCGGAAATTGGGAACAGTTGGTCAACGCCAAGTTCGTAAAACTCCATTAATGGTGTTTCATTGTCTGTGTTGTCCAATTTGTTTATGGCTACAAACAATGGTCTATCAGTCCATTTTTTTCGTAGAATATTTAAGATTTCTTTGTCATCAGGAACTAACCCTGCATGGGCATCGCAAACAAAGATAACGGTTTCTGCTTCAGATAAAGCAAATTCCACCTGATTTTTGATTGAAACCATCAGGGGCTGATTGTCATCTGGCTCAAGACCACCAGTATCCACAATATTAAAAGTTCGACCATTCCAGGTCGACTCGGCATAATTTCGGTCCCTGGTTACGCCTGGTGTAGGATCTACTATCGCATGACGGTAGCCTACGATGCGGTTTAACAGAGAAGATTTACCCACGTTGGGTCTTCCCACAATTGCTATGGTTGGAATTACAGGCATATTAACCTCCAGAATAAGAAGAGAGGAATGGTAGCATTTTTTGACCGGTAAAGTCAATGTGACATGCATTAAATCAATAAATTTGAAAGCTGCTTGATAAAGAGATGGAGCAAAGAAAATAATATGCTGGAGGCTGTGTTAAAAGTAGATTTAGTTGAATAAATTTTGGAAGAGGCGGTTGCGATTGACAGTGAATCTTGCTTTTGTTAAGGTATTGATCTGATAAAAAGATTGAAAGAGGTAAAATAGTGATATCCTGCCTGAACTTATTACCCATCCAAAAGCTGGATCTGGAAATTGATGAAGCTAATGCTCAGATACTCGAAAAACAGCAGAAATTTGAGAAAAATGTTGCAACAGTTAATGCAGATTTAAAGCTTAATTCTCAAAAACTTGCATTGTTAAAAAAGATAACTCTCAGAAAAAGAGCTGCTGAAACTGAGTTTGAGGCTTTAAACGAAAAGCTTGAGCAAACTGAGAAGAAGACAATGACGGCAGGGTTGGCACCAGCTTCTTATGATGCTCTTCAAAAGGAAATTAAAGTTTTAAAAGCAAGTATTTCTGAAATTGAAAGCGCTATTCTGACAGACATGGAAAAGATCGAGCAGCTTGAAGAAGCTACATCTAAAGCCGCTAAGGTTTTAGAGGGTAGACAAAAGCATCTTGAAGAAATTAAAGTGCGTGTTGCTGATGAAAAGAAGGAAATATTAAAAAAGATTGAGATTCTAAAAACTGAAAGATCTCAGGCCACTTTAAAGATTCCGGCAGATCAGTTGGGACTTTATGAAGAACTGCGTAATAGTAAAAAAGGACAGGTTATTTTTGATATAGAATCTACAGGCTGCCCCGCTTGTGGTATGGGATTACCCGGTGGATTTATTACAAAAATCAAGTCTCATTTTGAGGCTGAAGAGTGCCCATATTGTCACATTCTTTTACGCTGGACGGGATTAAGGGAATAATTTGTGAAATTTGGTGATTTTTTTAAACCTAAAATAGGATTTTCAATCCTCGTATTAGTTTTTATATTTTCTGGATTAAATGTGTGTTTTTCTCAATCTACACCAGGAAATATTGAAAGCAGAGCTGAAAAATACGTTGTTGATAACGCTGGTCTGGTTAAAAATCCAATTAAAGCGCAAATTCTTGAAATTTGTCAGGAAATCGAAAACAAAATGCGCATCCGAGTCCTGATCAAGACTGAGCGAGTCGAAAACCTTTCTAAGGGACAGACCGGGGTTGAAAGCTTTTTCTCTGACTGGATCAGATCAATTGGCCTTGAAAAGAGGGGAATCCTTATTTATGCCCTTCTTCCAGAGGGGTCAGCGCATGGAAAGGTTCATCTTCGTGTAGGAATTGGTTTAAAATATCTTATTACAAGAGAAATGGGCGAAAATATTTTAAATCAGGTTATTTTACCCCATAATTCTAACGACAGTGATGGCCAAGGTTTTCTCGAAGGGGTTTCCACAATTAAGAGAATGTTGCTTGACGAACTTAAGCGTGAATCCCATAGAAAGAGCTCTTATTCAAACAGATTCGACCTTAGAAGTTTTCTTTGGACATCTAAAGAGATTCTTTTGGCTCTATTGGTTGGCGTATTTTTGTTCTACATAATATTTTTTGTGGAACGCTGTCCAAGATGTAACGGCGCTTTAAAAACAAGTTTCGAAGTGTTAAAAGAGCCTGGGGTTAATACCCTTGGTCTAAGAAGAAAAGTTTATGCATGTGAAAGATGTGGCTTTTCAAGAAGGAAAAAAGAACCAATTTATCCTTCTGGCAAAGCTGGCATCTGGATGAGAATCTCTGGAACGAGAAGAAATGTAAAGATTGAGTAATTTGCAGGATAGCTGGTCGGTCGCGTTTGCGTGAAAACGTAAATGAGGAAAGTCCGGGCTCCATAGGGCAGGGTGCTGGGTAATACCCAGGCTTCGAAAGAGGAATCTTTCGGGGATGGAAAGTGCAACAGAAAATATACCGCCGATGGCCTGAAAAGGCACAGGTAAGGTTGAAAAGGTGCGGTAAGAGCGCACCGGAGTCATTGGCGACAGTGATTCCTGGTAAACCCCACCGGAGCAAGACCTAATATGAAGTATGGGGCTGCCCGCCTCGTTAAACTTCGGGTTGGTCGCTTGAGGTAAGGGGAAACCCTTATCCTAGATAGATGACCGACGCCCGCAAGGGTACAGAACCCGGCTTATAGGCTATCCTGCTTTTTACTCTTTTTTATCTTCATTTAAAATGGATTTGTTTTTATTATAGATGTTCATAAGGGAAATGGATCTGAGAATCCAGCTTATTCCAATAAACATTACCAGCGAAGAAAGAGTTATGGTGAGCGATCCAACACTTTTTGAACGTGGTGGAGTGAAATCTGAAGGATCGGCAGCACCAGCAGCCTTAGCCCCATTTAAATACATGATTCTCGGTATAAGATGCTTGGGATCGATTTTTAAAACTTCCTGACCATCAACAGTGAAGCAAAAGTCAAAACTGGATGATGCTAACAGACTGGCAGAAGATGCATTGTAATCGCCAAAAGGATATGCATACCAATTTACAGGCGTATTTAATTTCTCTTCAATTTCTTTTTTTGCAAAATCGATTTCAGCCAATAGGTCTGTATTTTCAGCAAGTATTTTACTCACCTCTAAGTGTCTTTTTCCATGAAGTCCGATTTTTACTGAATAGCTTGATACTAATTCAGAAATTTCATCCCATGTGAGATATCCAGGTTTTCCAACTTCATCTGTAATGAGGAACAACGCTGAATTTATATTTCTCTTTTCTTTTAATGATTTTATGGCATTGCCGGAGGTTTTTAAACCATCATCAAAGGTGATTAGGAATTTTTTACCTTGATTAGAATCACTTTTATACCAATTGGCAAATTCTTCAGCTGGGAGTGAAGAAAAACCATTGACTTGAAGGTCATGAATAAAACCTTCAAGCTTTTCCATAGTTAACTCCCATGGATGAGACGGGTCAGGTTTTACCCCGTGAAAAGTTAAAACCAGTAGAATTTCTTTATTGAACTGGCTCAACCCAACATAAAACCCGGCAAAACTTGCTACAATTAACAGAAAGCCGACAATAAGTGTAAAAATATAGGTTTTTCTTATTTTTTTTATTTCCGAGGGATTCATTTTATTTCTCAAGATCTTTTTTGCAGAAATCTACAAAATCAGAGTTTTTTATCAGGGCACCATCTAAAATGATGTTCACGGTTTTAAAGCGTTTTTTCACATCAGACACGATTTCAGGAATATCATTTTCTAAGTGAGACCCGGGAAGAATAAACATTGGTTTTACGTGAATAGTATGGTTTCCATCGCTGCAAAGTTCTTCCAGAACATTCAGTAAATTTGGTTCACAGAATTGCAAATATGCTATTGCAGCATTTTTTTGTGTTTCAGCAGAAATTGTTTGTACAAATTCTTTTGCTGCCAAATTTGCCGAACTTTTTTTCGACCCATGGAAAACATATAAAAAGATGGTTTTCTTTTGCATGCTGGAATGATACTTTATTGTAATAGTTTAGTAAACACACAGATGGACAAAAGATGATTTTAACAGTCACACCCAATCCTCTTCTGGATTATGTATTGCATTGCAAAGAGCCTCCAGCACAAGGGGGGCACCGTGTTAAAGCCATAGATTTTACAATTGGCGGAAAAGGTATCAACGTTGCAAGAATGCTAAAAACCCTTGGACGTCCAGCTCTGGCTTTAACTTTTACCGGTGGCCCAAATGGAGAAAAAGTTAAGCAGGGTTTAAAGTCTCAAGGCATTTCATTTAGAAGTGTAGAAACTGAAGCTGAAACAAGATTAGGTATAAACTACGTAGTTGAAGAACCACATACACAAACATGGTGGATCGAAGAAGGCCTTGAATTGAGTGAAAGCGAAATTTCATCAATGCTTGAAATGACTAGAGATTCACTTGATAAAACCAGCTTTTTAGCGCTTTCCGGAACAATTCCCGGAAAAAGAAATCAGGATTTTTATCGTCGCATAATAGAACTTGCCAGCCAATTTCCAGTCGAAATATTTTTAGATGCACGAGGCAATGCTCTTAAAGAGGCCTGCAGGGTGGGGGGCTTTTTTCTTAAGCATAACCGGGAAGAGGCCATACAAACCTTCAACATTGATCCGTATGTTCCAGAAATGACAGATTCGTTCATTAAAAAGCTTAAGGAATACAGAATAAACGGCTGTCTTGTTACAGATGGTCCAAATAAAGTTCTGTTATGGGATATGAATGATATTTATTGGATTGCTCCAGCAAATTCCAGAGAAGTCTCTTCGGTTGGCTGTGGTGATGCTACTCTAGCTGGAATTCTTTTTGGAAGAGCTTCAAATATGAGTTTACTGGATTCCATTAAATGGGGCCTTGCTGCTGGAGCTGCAGATGCAGAGTGCCCTGGGCCATGTGCAGCAGAATATGCTGAAATAGAGAAAAGGTTTTTTCAGATAGAGATTGCTTTTCGGGACTAACCGATTTGATTGTTTATCTGTATAATAGATATATAGAGTTATTTTGGGGGTACTGCAAATGAATACCAAGAAACATGTTCTCATGCTTAATTTTTTATTATTGGCATGCTTTCTGATGTCTCAGCCCTGTTGGGCATGTTCCGGTTCTGGTCCTGCCGATCCGGTAACAGGAATGATAACTTACCCGCCAGAAGCAGGTAAGGGAACTGCAATTCCTAGTACATCCGATCTAGCTGGGACGCCTTTTGAAGGCGGGAAGTTTTATAAGGGATGGAAAGGCAAGGAAATGAAGTTGATGGTTGTTCCTGTGGGAACAACACTTGCCTTTGAAGGTGTGATCCAATCAACCACAGGATCTGCTCCAGAATATTGGGAAGAAGGTATTGAAAATGAGCTTAAGGGCACAACTGTTGATGAAGCCCCCAAGCCTACATGGACTATTTCTGGTAATGGTCGTGGAGATTTCAGAGGAACTGTTCCTCCGACAGCCGCGGGATTTGATTTTAAAATGTTTGAACAACCCCCAAGTTGTATGATTGTCGATGATACCCCGGCAGTAAAAGCTCTATGGAAACTCACATATGACAGGGATTCAGCTATTAGCATGTTGATGGCTGCCTGGAATGACCCTGTTCTGAAATTGTCTATCACTTCAGGAGGCGGGATTCCATCTGATTTTGATATGGACGAAGTTGTTTCATCTGGTCGTGAACCCATGGCTGATGATGGTGCAAAGGATTTGAATGAATATGAAATTAGTCCTACTGGGTCTGATGGAGTAGATGGTTTAAGGGAAGGTCTTGATAGTACTTTAACTCAGAGGTCTGGTACAATTTTTGGAACTTCTGCTCCAATATCCAGAGATTTTGTTGATCCCGATGGTAATCCTATCACAGTAACTTATCCCGAACAGGGAAGAATGATTGTTAAGGCTGGTTACATAGCAATGCAGGAGTGGTATCCAAGTGGAAGATACAATACCAAATATTATATCACTCCTCCTTCAGCTGAAACTTACGAAGTTGGTAATTCTAAACTTCAGCTTTCTTTTAACACGCCTTCTATTCCTGACTTCTGGGTTATTGATCTTCATAGCGGATTAGAGTCTTGCAAAGATTGTATTTGGGCCTGGATTGAGCTTGAGGGAATCTTAAAGGCAGAAGGCTCAACTATTAGCGATCCAACGGATATGAGAAATTTTTATGAAGTAATTCCTAACACCTATGCTGTAGGCGGTGTTTTTGTTCGTGGCTATTATCAGAGTGGAAACTCTTCAGCTGGAAGAAATACTAAAACCTATGTAGCTGTTGCCGACACTAGAAGTCCAGCACATTACCGTTGGCTGACATCTGGCTTGCAAGGGGAAACAGGAAAAACTTTGGGCGAAACAAATAGCGTTGTAAAGTTTAGAGTGTTTGATAATAACCCCGTTATTGGCGCATCATCTTTTAATAGTGTATTTACTGAGCCAGATCTGGAAGGCCTTTCTGCTTTCCAATTTGTTCCTGCTACTTTAAAGCCAGTAATTGGTGCAACTTCTATCGGAGAAGTTTTTACAAAGTATCTTGCACCATTTCAAGATGCGACAACAGAATTTCCAAGGGAGCTTCTTAAGCCAGAACTTTACTATTCATATTGTTCTCCTGCTTACGCTAGCTTGAAGGTTAAATCTGGCGCACAAAAAGAATACCCTGGTCCCATCCCAATTGTTAATGATAGAGTTGTTTACCCTCTTCAACGATTCCTCTGGACTAAGGTCGATTCAGATAGTATTACAGTAGATAATTTTAAAATGTACACTCCAGATGGTAATACATGTACATCTTTGGGTGATCTTCTTGATATGCCAAACTGGAAGGGCTACAGCTCCTATGACGTTACGGTCAATATGACTACAGGGGCAAAAGAACCAATGGGATTTGGCTATTCAGATAAATCTAAGGGTTATGCAATTTCTTTGAACGATCTAGAGTTAGAAACCCCCGCAACTTCTAAGTTAGCCGATGGGGTCCCTGTTGCTGATGGAAAAATCAGATTTTGGGGCTGGGAAGACAAGGGAGTGAAAATGTTTGGGGCGGCCGGAGATGGCGTTAATCAATCGCCAAGGGCAAGTTCTGTTGAAAAGATAATTAACTCGAAATTTGCCGCAATGCCAAGACCTATCTCCGAGCCCAAAAAGGTCGATTATGTGTGTTTCTCAGAAGAGCCAACAACATTTAACCATTTGTTATCTGGACAAACTTTAACCACAATCTGTATGGGTGATGTGTTAGGAAATGCCTGCAACTATCCTCCTTCAATCCCTCCAGCAGAGCTTCCAATAGATTTTGCCTGGGGAAAATTCCAATATATCTCTTCGTTAGAAGATAAAGGTAAACCAAATATTGCTCTTGAAGTTCTTAACTCCAAGAATGAGAAGCGTGTAATTTATGGAAACCTTTATGCAGATGGAGAGCATGAGAAAATTTGTGAAGCGCTAACTGGTGCTGGAGCATCAAATTGGGTTGGCCTTGTTGGATCAAATTCTGAATCTGTTGCTTATACCTCTGCTGCAGCATACGATTCTAACGATTTTTGGGAATTTAAAGATAAGGTTGATGATGATCTGTATATGGCAATGAAATCCAATATGGATGAGGGAAAATTTCAGCCTTGGTTGTTTGCTTTCCCAGCGGCCTTTAATAATAACAAGATTTGGCCAAAAGGTTATTGGAACGGGGTTGATACCTATAATTCAGATCGTCTTGCTTTCCACCAAGGATCTAGCGATCGTCTTGTTTTCAGATACTGGACATGGGATAACATTAATATGCTTTATCCTGGTCATACCAATTTTCCTTGTGGAGTTAAAGAGCTTCCAGGTGATGGTGCAGCAGCAATGTATTCGAATTCAAGGTTTAAAAATGTGATTGGATTTCAAACCTGTGGTGTTAAGCTCATTGACAGACCAGGTAACAATGGCGAGGTTTTGAATAACAAAAAAGTCTGGTGGCCAGATTACATTTTTCATAATCCTTCAAGCGGCGATACACAGGAATGTTCTTTGCAGTTAACCTGTGAGGATGAAAGTGGAAATGAAAGAAAGCTTAAGCTTTGGTTCAATGTTATTGCACCGAAAAAAGAAATGATCAGGACTCTTGAAGATAAGAGAAACAGGCTCGATAGAAGAGATTAATCGGCCGGTAGTAAAAAATAAAAAAGCCTCTGCACGTTATAAAGTGCAGAGGCTTTTTTTATGACATTCGTATCATCTACAATTTTGTTGAGCTTTTATAATTGTGTTGTAATTTTGTTAGTTTGGATATTGCTAAAAATAATTGCCTAAGGGAAATTTTAAAAGGGGCATTGTGCCATTTGAAAAGCTTTTCTTATCAAGATCTTGGCATGCGTTTAATTAATAAATATTTTGAAAAGGAAATAAGGCAAAACAAGGCAAAAAAAGCTCCCCCAATCCCTAGAGGAGTGGGGGAGCTTTTGCTTTTATTCCAGATGCTGTGTTCCGGTTTTCATAAAATATTCACGAACTTCTTTCGCGCGTTGATCATTAGCAGGATTTAATTGAATAATTTTACTACGGGCTTCTTTAGCCATTTGGGAACTGGGATAACTTTGCATTATTTTCCGGTATAAATTGATGGCACTTTTTTCCGAGCCTTTTTGCTTTCCGTAAAGGTCTCCTAATACCATTAACTTGCTGGGATCCGGGTTTTTCATGTCTACTGTTCTGGAGATCAAACTGATTGCTTTGGATGGGTTGCTTTCCATTTCAGCCAAGCCTTCCTGATAAATTTGTTCAGGATCCATTCCTTCGTATGGGTCAACCCATTTTGATTTAAACGAAACAGGTTTTTCTTCGCTATTAACGGTAGCGATTTTAGTTTGGGCAGAGTTTGTTCTGGCTATTGAGGGAGCGGCTTGTGGTATGATCGTAGTTGGTTTTTTCTGAATGGGCTTGATTTTTGAAGTGGTTTTTGTTGCAGCTGGGGCTTCAAGAAGGCTGGTAATTTCCTTCAATCTGGCTTTGGCCATATCAATTTTTTTATGCTCTGGATTTTCTTTTACAAAGCTTTGCAAATAAGACTTAGCTAATTTGTATTCTCCAATGTAAAAATTTAAAAAACCAAGATACATGCTGGATTCTGGAGTTTTGGGATTTTGCTTTCCAAAATAAGTGAGTCCTGCTTGGAAAATTTTCTCAAGATCCTGGGCTAATAAATCTCTGTCAGCTTCTATTGCTTCGATAAAAAGATCGAAGCCTTCGATTTCCTGGTTGAATTTAATTTTATATCTGGCTTTTTGTAGCAGCGCAAGCGCTTCGCTTTTCTCTTTTGGAAGGCCAGCTACAGAGGTTTGAGACTTAATTATTTGCTCAAGCCTCCCAATCCTTGTAGAAAGTCCAGGAATCCCAATCTTTAGGTCTCTAGCTCTGTAAAGAGCTTTTAAGGCTTTTTCATAGCTGTCGGTTGCTTCAAAAACATAGCCAAGGGCAAGCCAAAGCCTATAGGAGGTTCTATCTACTTTAAGTGAACGAATTAATAGTTTTTGAGCATCTTCATATTTTTGTTTTTTCATTAAATCCTGAGTGTGTTTCAGGACTGATGAAACGTCCAAAGCTTGGGCGAAAATATTGCTTGAAGAAAAAACAAAACCAATTAGTAAAAAAAGAATGGAAAAAGCTTTTCGCATAGAAATCATCCCCTATTTAATAATTCTCTGTAATTCGATTTTTTTGGTGACGCGCTCATGTCTTCCAAGCTTGCTTACTCTGGGGTCAAAAGCGGTTCCTTCTGCGGTTATCATTGCAACTTCTTTAACTGAACCATCGGTGTCGGAAGTGTAATAGGTTGTCACTTCAATATTTTTAACTTCATATCCCCATTTAAATTCTGGGTCGTCAAGCATTTTGTAATCATCTCCGCCGTCATTCATTGCATCAAGGGGCAGGTAATTTGAGTTTAAGTCAAAAAGAAAATGTTGCATCGGGATTTCAGACTTTTTTGCACCACTTAAATCAGTTGCAACAAGATTGTCCCCGTATGGATTAAAAAATGGGCAAATTCCTTTTTTTACGCTTCCTGCATCATAGGCCTCTCTATGCAATAGTCTTACTTTTAAAAGGGCATGCTGAATTCCCGCCATAGCCATGTAATGAGCCTGCTTTTGATTCATATTAGAAAGCCCTTGCCGTCTTGTTTCTTTGCGGCTATAGGTTAAAGAGAATACGAAAACTGAAGCTATCAAAAGAAATAGCATTACAACCGGGATAACCATTCCTCTTTTCAGGTTAATTTTCATAATCTGGCCTTTCTTGAATACAAGATTATTGGTCTTTTTCCCCAGTTTGAATCAGCAGTTCCAGTTGGTTTATAGTCTACAATTAACTTTATATCGCAAAGATCGAAACTATTTCCTGCACCTATTGAGTAAGCATCAATGGTTTCCTTGTCCAGAAGTCGAAGATCTTTGTCCTCTGGAACCACTTGAGTCGCATCCAAAGTGTTTTTTTCAACACCATTCGGGCATGGCGGATGATACATTATTTTGGGGGCTCTTATGTTTGTCCATGGTATTTCTCGGACGTAGACCATATATCTGATGTCTGTGTCGCCTCTGGTAATATTAACCCATGCAGTATCACTGGCAATGTTTCCAGGGTTATATTCCATTTTCATAAGTATATGATCCATAAGATCGCAGGCGTATTGCATGGCTTCTGTTTCTGCTCTGTCAAACTTTGTTCCACTTGACTGGGAAGAAATCATTCTGCTAAGCGGAACAATACAAACAGCCATAATTAGCACGCCAAGCATTATTTCGACAAAGGTAACGCCACTTTTGGTAGAAGTCATGGCATTCCCCCTTTCTTAACAGGGACTTCAAATGGAGCCTCCATGGTCTCTGTTACTGAAGTTTTTGGGTATTTGGGATGGTTTGCTGTAACCTTTATTATGACGAAATTTCTATTTCCAACTGACAATTCATCTGGATCAGCTACTTCTCTGAGGTTTATTTCTATTTTTGATGGATTATCCGCTAATACCTGGGTTAGTTCTTGCGTTTTAGTTGCAACCCCGGCTGGTTGAGAGTCAATGATTCTGCGATAAATAAGCTTTTTACTTTCAATAAAAAGAGCGCCTGAAACCACTTCGGGGGGCACGTCTGCTTCACCCGGGAGACCACTTTTGCCCGTTTGGCTGATAAAAAAGTGTAAAACTTTCTCGTCTCCTGCATCAAACCCTTTTGAAAAAGGAATGCTAGAGGGTACATAAAGAAATTTTTCTCTGTCTCCATTGCCAGTATCAAATTCACTTGTTCCCTTTTGAGAAACAACTTCTGGTTTGGAAGCTTTGGTAATTTCACCTCGGAGAAGCATTAAGCCATTTCTAAGATGGTTCGTTGTAGAAATTGTCCAGGCTCCAACTTCTCTTGACCTTGCAAAGGCTGAAAATAGTTGATAAACGCCAGTAAAAAGCATGGCCATGATCGTAGAACCGATAAGCAGTTCAACGACAGTGAATCCTTTTTGTCGAAATACGCTCAACATTTATTTCCCCAATCTTTCTCTACTATATAACTAAGTATAGTATATTTTTCTGTGATTTACATGAAGTTGATGGAAAACAAATAAAAAAAGCTGTCTTTTCAACAAATAATGTTTGAAAAGACAGCCTTTAAATTCGTTTTATAACCCTTTTTCTTTCATGTAGTCTTCCATGGTTTTTCCTTCTTTTTCAAGCTTTTTCTTAAGCTCATCCTGCCCAGGAAGTTCTCCACGTTTTTGTTTTTCAATGATTGTAGCCTTGATTTCTTCCAATACAGCTTCTCTGTCTTCGTCACTAGTAGCGTCTTCAAGTTTGGCTCTTGCATCTGAAATCATATCGTCAATTTTTTGTCGGTCTTCATCGTTAATTTTCTGACTTCCGCTGCCTATAAGCTCTTCAAGGTCTCTTTGTGTGAATTCGCCTGCTTCAATTGTATCAAGAAGCTTCTCTTTATTTGAACGGTTTAAATAGTCAAATTTGTGGGTGATAACAAACTCTTCATTTGGATCTTCAACGTAATCCAATGCACGCATGTAAACTTCTGCTGCCTTGTCTTTTTTGTTAGATATTTCATATAAAAAAGCAAGCTGTAGCATTGGTTCTTTTTTCCATTCGCTACCTTCAAAAGATGCTTTTAAAGCACCTTCATAAATGGATATTGCAGATTCCAGCAATTTAAAGTTTTTATATCTGAGTGGAGGGTTAAGCCGGAAGGCTTGAAAAAGGGTAACTGCAAGCTTAACTTTTTGAGGGCTGGCTTGATTTTTCTGGTAGACATCAAACTTCTCTTTACCAGAAGAGTTGAAGTCTTCCTGGAGGTTTTTTATTTTCTTTTTGGAGGATTTTAGCTTACTGTTGTATTCTTCGCCTTTGTCTGGTGATGGGCGTGATCTTGAAACTATTTCAAGATTGTTTTTGGCTTCAATAAATTCATTCCTTTTGTATTGCACCTGTCCAAGAATGTAACGATAAATTGCATTATCAGGTTCGAGCTTTAATGCTTCGATTAGATTTTGCTCAGCTGTCTCTAATTCTTTTGCCATAAAGGCGGCTTCAGCTTTTTTAAAAAATGCTTCTGCTTCAGGATTTAATTCTGCACACCAAATTCCCATAGGAAATATAAGTAAGCAGGACAATGCAAAAACCAAAATTGACTTTTTCATGCTTTCCTCTGCTATATTGACTTAGTTACTTTAATCATATCAGATTAGATTTCAATTGTCATTATACTGTGGTTGTTGCTCAATGTCATTGGTCAGGAAATTTTTTAGATGGAAAAGAATTTGAAGTGTTCCGAAGGGATCATAAAAAACTCAAAAAATCCCAGCTTAGCTATAATGCTGATAATAGGCTTTTTGCCAATTTTAGTCCTATGGCTTTGTGGTTTCTTTTTCTGGTCGCACAGTAATGATAGAAAAAACACGTCCTCGATTAAGCAGCTTAGAAAGCACTTAAATCAAATAAAAAGAGAAGGCGGAAACCATTTTTATATTCAAAATCGCCTCAATCGCGTTTACGGTTTGCTTTCAGAAAATACCCTGAGTTCAGCGGCTTTTGAGTCAGCTATGAATCGATTGAATGAGGATGGGCTTGGCTTCCTCAAAATTCACTTTTTTAACAGTAAAGCTGAACTTATTAATTTGAAGGGATCGTCTAAAAAATACAGGAGTTTGATTTCCAAAGTATTTAAAGCAATTTCTCAACCAGAGTTGGAGAATGATAGTTCTCTACTTGAAAAATACAAGGCTTTTATTTCGAATTTCCTTGGTGAAATTGATCCTGGAGAAGTTGTTTACGAGAAATCTTCTCTGCTTAAGGTAAAGATTGTAGGAAAATCGGGTTTTTTTTATTGGAATACATTTTATGATAAATCGCGAGGCGAAAAGTTTTCTGGAGGCATGCTTGCATATTTTCTTGAGAGTGATTTAAACGAGGATTTTGCCTTAAATTCGCTAATTGGAAAAAGTAATCGTTTAGCTTCTAATAAAATGTTTATGGGAATACTTGATGAACGTTCAAGTAACTCAAAGCTGGCAAAGAAACTTTCTGGTTCTGGGTGTAAATTAAATGTGCAGGAATTGCTGGATCATGTTAAAGGCATGCGTAGTCGTTTTGAGAGCGTTTTAATGCTTGAAGATTCTATTCTTGTTGTGAATAGTATATCTGCAGTAAAAACCCTTTTTGTCATAGAGAAAACATTGAATGGAAGGGAAAAAGAGTTTTTTTTCTGGCTGAAGTTGATTTCAATGATTTTTCTATTAGGGATTACAGGTCATTACTTCAATTTAAAAAGTTTGAATAGTGAAGTAAGAGAACAGGAGATTTTAAAACTTTCGTTCGGTGTAACTTTTGCTATGCCATTGCTGATTATTTTTGTTCTAGGTTTGCAGAGCCAGATAGCTTTTCGCGACTTGCAGATCCAAGATAATCTTGAAAAGCTGGTTTCTTTTATAGAAAGCGTAGACGAGAATTTTAGCGGTGCTGTTTATCGTTTGGAAAAAAGCTATCAGAAATTTGCAAAATCTATTGAGGAAACCGACTTAAGTTCGCAGTCAAGCGCAAAAAGTCTTAATCGATTTTGCAAGTCCAACCACGTCTCTCAACTATTTATAGTTGATAAAAATGGTCGATTTAAGTTCAGCTATTCTGAAAACAAAAGTATTTTAATGTTTCTGGAAAAGTTTGTTCCGACACTTGCACGTAAGCTTTTTGCTCTTAAAAAAGGGGAAAAGAGTTCTTTCAAAAACCAGGTTAATGACATGATGGTTGAAAAGATTAGCGAGAATTTTTCTGAATTTTTTTCTGCAGGTTCTGGAAAATCTTCATTTATAAAGGCTTTTGAAGATTCTGGAAGAATTAGTGAATTTTGGATGGCGAACAAACGCTATTACGTGTTTTCTTCCTTTATAGAAATGGGAAATGGAAAGCCGCCATTGATGATGTTTATCTGGCAAGGGACAACAAATCTTTCTAAGAACTATTTAAAAAGTGAATTAGATAAAAATTTCCAGAACAATTTTAAAAAACAGTATATATCCCTTGCTATGGTTCCAAAGAAAAAGGATGCCATGCCATTTCCACCCGAATTTTCGAAGTATTCTTTCGTTAATCGGATGATGGATAAGGTCCTGGAAACAAACTCTCAACAGCTTGGTGTTGAAACCATCAGTGGAGAGAATTGGTTGGTAGCGGCCTCTCCTTTAAAACAAATTCCAGAATATGTTTTGTTTGCTGTGTACCCCGAAAGTTTGGTGCAGAAAAAAATAGACAAAAATGGGGCGCTTTTGCTAGCGCTGTTTTTGTTATGTTTTTCGATGACGATTTTTTGTTATAAAGTCTCCTACAAAAAATAATATTGACTAATTATTTGATGTCTGTTAAGATACCTGACTTAGCCTGCCGCTATAAGGTTTAATTGATTGGTCAGGGGTACATTTTTGGGTTTTATTTCCAGCGACATAATTGCAGAAATAAGAGATCGGATTGACATCGTCCAGATTATTGGAGAGCATGTACGGTTAGTTCCATCAGGAAATAGCTACAAAGCGCTGTGCCCGTTACACAAGGAAAAAACTCCAAGCTTTCATGTTGTACCAGACAAACAAATATTTCATTGTTTTGGTTGTGGAAAAGGCGGAGATGTTTTTGCATTTTTAATGGAACTTGAGAAAATGCCGTTTCCTGAGGCTGTTAGGTTTCTAGCATCTCGCATCGGTTTAGATGTTGATGCCGGAGAAGATTCTGATCTTGAAAAGAAACACGCTGTTTATGATGTTCTTGGAAAAGTTGCCAATTTTTACGCTTCATGTCTCCTGGATTCCAAAAATGGCGAGATTGCCCGAGATTACCTAAAAAAGAGAAAGTTGGCTTCTGAAACCGTTGCTACATTTAAGATTGGTTATGCTCCAGATTCATGGGACGCGGTGACCTCTAGATTTGGCAAGTCTCAAGAAGATCTTTTGCTTCTTGAAAGAGCTGGATTAGTGAAACCAAGAAATACCGGAAGCGGTTTTTACGATGTTTTTAGAAGTCGTTTAATGATTCCAATTTTAGATGTTCATGGAAGAGTCGCCGGTTTTGGTGGAAGGGTTTTAAAAGCAGACGATGAGCCAAAATATTTAAATAGCTCGGAAGGGGAAACCTTCAACAAGAGAAAAATGCTTTTTAATTTTAGAGAAGCATTGCCTTCAATCAGAAGACTAAATTCTACTATCGTGGTTGAAGGGTATCTTGATGTTATTAGTTTGAGTCAACATGGAATTAAGAACGTTGTTGCCACCCTTGGAACAGCAATTACAGCAGAGCAGATAAGCATGTTGGCGAGAAATTGTGAAACGGTGTTCTTTTGCTACGATGCCGATACAGCAGGCCAAAGGGCTACACTTAGGGCAATTACAATGCAGAAAGAAACACCAATCAATGCAAGGATAATTGCTTTTCCTGACGCAAAGGATGATCCAGACAGCTTTGTTGCCAGGGAAGGTGCAGATAGCTTTAAAAAACTACTTGATAAAGCTATAGATATTTATACTTTTCTCATTGATACTCATACGCGTGGTCTTAAGCCCCCCCTTGAAATTCCAGTAAAAGAACGCCTGATTCAGGAGTTCAGAGAGTTGATCCCAGCAATTCACAGTTCAATTGCGAGAAGCGAAGTTATACGGAAAATCTCGAAACTGTTGGATATGGATCCTCTTGTTCTGGAAAAGGAATTCGAGGGTAAGGATGTGCCCCGTGAATTTGAGACAAGAAGGAAAAGAAATCAGATATCGCCCCTTCTGAACGCAGAAGTTCAGAGACAGGAATGGATTCTGAAGTATCTTTTGGAGCATCCAGAAGAATTGGAGAGAGTAAAGGCTTTGCTAAGTCCCTCAGACTTTTCAGACACCCGGCTAAGAAAATTATTTGAAGCAATAAGCTTTCAACAAGAAGCCGCAGGTGGATCTTTAAGGCCAGCTGAGATATTGGCAAACCTGGATGAGCCTGGTTTGGTTTCCAGATTGAGTGAGTTAATTACTACTCTTGAAGATAAACCTCCAGAGCCCTTTATGGATTGCGTAAAAGGACTGGTCAGATGCAGATTGGACGCTGAATCAAAATTGTTTCAGAAGAAAATCCAGGAAGCAGAAGCCAGGGGTGATGAAAATGAGATCGCGCGCCTCACGCTGGAACAAGTTCAACTGAAGCGCAAAGTGAGTATGCTTAATTGAAAGCCTGAGTCGAGGAAACAAATATATGGCTACAGAACAGGTAAAAGAGAAAGTCGCTAAGACTTCTAAGAAGAAAGATAAGAGACCTCTGGAGGAAATCCGGGCCGAACTTATAGAAATTGGTGAAGATCAAGGTTATTTGTCCTATCAGACAATTAACAAGGCTCTGCCGGATGGTTTGCCGACTGAGATATTCGAAGAAGTAATTAACGAATTAATGGAAAAAAATGTCGAGCTGGTTGACGATGACGAAGTTAAGCTCGATAAAAAGGTTCCTGTTGCAGATGGTAAGAAAGAAGAACCAGAAAAACAGCAGCAGGACTTTGATGATATTGATGATTCTGTCAGAGTTTATCTGAGAGAAATTGGTAAAATCAGATTACTTACAATGCAAGAAGAAGTAACTCTTGCTAAAAGAATCGAACACGGTGATCAGGAAGCTCAGAGGAAACTCATCGAAGCTAACTTGAGACTGGTTGTGTCGGTTGCCAAAAAATACACCAAAAGAGGGCTGTTGTTTCTTGATTTGATTCAAGAAGGCAATCAGGGCCTTATAAGAGCGGTTGAAAAATTTAAATACCGAAAAGGTTATAAGTTTTCAACTTATGCTATCTGGTGGATTAGACAGGCTATTACTCGTGCTATTGCTGATCAGGCAAGGACGATAAGAATTCCTGTTCATATGGTTGAAACAATTAATAAACTTCGAAAGGCTTCAAGAAAGCTAGTTCAAAAACTTGGTCGCGATCCAGCGATTGAAGAATTGGCAGCAGAAGTTGGATTACCGGTAGAAAAAGTTAAAAATATAATGAAAACTGCCATGGATCCAATTTCCCTTGAAACTCCAATTAATGGTGAAGAAGATTCTCATCTTGGAGACTTTGTTGAAGATAAATCTGCTTTGCCGCCAGCGGAAACAGCTTTTAATCTTATTCTTAAGGAACAGATTAATAAAGTTCTTGCAACCCTTACTGAACGAGAATCTAGAGTTATTAAATACAGATTTGGTCTTGAAGATGGTTGGCAAAGAACGCTCGAAGAAGTTGGGCAGAAATTTGGAGTTACAAGAGAAAGAATTCGTCAAATCGAAGCAAAAGCGCTTAGAAAGCTGCGTCATCCAAGCCGTTCTAAAAAACTTAAAGAATTCTACATGGAATAAAAAAAAATGCTTGCATTTGGAAAAATGGTGTGTTAAGATATTTTTCACATCGAGGGCCTATAGCTCAGTTGGTTAGAGCCTCCGGCTCATAACCGGATGGTCCCTGGTTCGAGTCCAGGTGGGCCCACACTCTCGATGCATACGTCCTGCCCCCTTCGTCTAGAGGCCTAGGACACAGCCCTTTCAAGGCTGCGACAGGGGTTCGAATCCCCTAGGGGGCGTACGCAAATATAGGCTGGTTTAATCGCCGGTCAGGTAATATATTTACCTGCCCCCTTCGTCTAGAGGCCTAGGACACAGCCCTTTCAAGGCTGCGACAGGGGTTCGAATCCCCTAGGGGGCGATTGACCAAAACACCGGGAATCTTATTAAAGATTTCCGGTTTGTTTTTTTTAGCTTTGTATCTTGCGGCTTTTAAAAAAATCTTATACAATTACAAAATAAGTTTTAATAAGTACGGAGGGTGTACATGAAGAAGATTTTCGCAGTCGCTTTGGGAGCGGCCTTTTGTTGTTCACAGGCTTTTGCTTTTGACGTATCTCCTACACAGATCAATTCTGGTGTAAAGTCAAACAAAAAGGTACAGGTCAATTCAGATTTTATCCGCAAAGTATTTTCAAACAAATCATTTTCAACAGGTATTGAAGTTATTTCAGTAACAGAAGATGGTAACAGACTCTCAAGTGCAATGGGAGAACTCTCTTCTCCATTACAGGGCGATATTGTTGAATCAGCTCTCAATTATGTTCTTGATAATAGTGCACTATTTAATTTGCCAAAAACAAGAGACGTTGAAATGCTCAGACCAGTTAAGGTCAGCCAGGAAAACAATGGTATTAAACATGTTACTTTCCAGATGGTACTTGACGGAGTAGAAGTTCATGAAGCCAAAATCGAACTCCACATTAATGCAGACAACGTTGTTAGACTCGCTCATGGTTCACTTCCAGAAGTAAATGAAATTTCTAACCAAATTGTGTTAGGAAAATATCAAGCTATTGGTCAGGCTCGTGTAGCAATCAAAGCCAATAAATTCCGTGCTGTTCCTAGTGCTGAATTAAAGATTTTCCCAACAACTCGTGGTGAAGCAAAAATGGTTTATGTAACTAGACTTTCAGTTGAGGAACCAATTGGCGATTACGAAGTTATCGTTGATGCTGAAACAGGCGATGTTCTTTATATGAACAATGAAATGAATTTTGCTACTGGTCGTGGTGCTGTATATGTTACTAACCCAACTGATTGTGATGTAACTGAAGAACCTCTTTATAACCTTACTTCACACAATCCAACCGGTAAATTCGCTAAAATCGTTAATGAAGATACTTCTGAATCAATGAATGAAGATGATGTTCATATTTATGAACCAAATAACACTCATTTTGATGAAATCAACATGTATAACTATATCAACGCAGTTCATGATTTTTATACCACTCTTGGTTTAACTGCTCTTGATAGACCAATGCAGGCAACTGTTCACCTTGGTGACAATTATGATAACGCATACTTCAGCCCTTGGCAGAACGCTTTTGCGTTTGGTGATGGTAGCAGATTCAATGATTTAGCCAAAGAAGCAAGTATTGCTTATCATGAGTATTCACATGCAGCAATTAACACAATTATTTCACTAACTTACAGTGCAGAGTCTGGAGCAATCAATGAAGGTCAGGCTGACTATTTTGCTTGTTCTATAACAAATGATTCAAAACTTGGAGAATGGGCTGTTGCAAAAATGGGCAAACCTTTCCTGAGAAACGTTGAAAACACTCTCCATTACCCTGAAGACATTCATGGCGAAGTTCATGCTGATGGTAAAATTTGGGGAGCAGTTTTGTGGGATATCAGAAAAGCTGTTGGTAAAGCAGTAGCTGATAAGCTCATTTTTAGAAGTCATCATTATCTTAAAAGCGGCAGAGCAACATTTATGGATGCTTATAATGCACTCATAGCTGCTGACGCTGAAGAATTTGGTGGCAAAAATGCAGAAGCCCTTCATAAAGTTATGGCTGGACGTGGAATTGGCGCAGCTAGCTACAATGGTGCTGTATTGACTGCTGATGATCTTGGAAGCATGAAGAAATTCATGGAAGTTCATAACGAACTATAATCTAAGTTATTAAAAAGCGGGGGAACTAGTTTCCCCCGCTTTTTTTTTCTTAATTCGAGATTTTTCTTTTATTTACCGTTCTTTTGCTATAGAATACCCTTTCAAATTTTGAATCTATATCCACTCAGGGGAAAAAAATGAGTTATTGCGTATTTTGCGGAAAAGATCTTCGTCAGGGTGGCGATTTTGTTAGAAATACCGACGGTGTTATTTTATGTAAAACCTGTGTTGGCTCAGCCAAAGATGTTTTTACCAGAAAAGATGCCAGCCTGAAAAATAGTGTGCAACCAGGGGTTGCTGAAGGCAAAGTAGACCTTAAGCAGATCGTTAATGATTATTCACCTCAGAAAATTTATGATGCACTTTCTGATTACGTAATTGGTCAGGAAACAGCCAAAAAAGTAATTTCACTAGCGGTTTATAATCACTACAAAATTTTGTCATTGATTGACCAGACAGATATTGAATTTGAAAAATCCAATATTTTATTACTTGGCCCAACTGGTAGCGGGAAAACACTTTTGGCCAGGACTCTTTCTAAGATCTTAAAAGTTCCTTTTGCAATTGGGGATTGTACTAGCTTCACTGAAGCGGGATATGTGGGCGATGATGTTGAAAATGTTCTTCTTTCATTGCTTATCGATGCCAATTATGAGGCTGAAGAAGCTCAAAAAGGTATAATTTATCTTGATGAAATAGATAAAAAAACCAAATCTTCCAGCAACGTTTCCATTTCGAGAGACGTTTCAGGTGAGGGTGTTCAGCAGGCCTTTCTAAAACTTATAGAAGGCACAGTGGCAAATGTTCCTCTTACTGCAGGAAGAAAAAACCCTATGTCTCAGCAAATGGTTAAGCTGGATACCAGACATATCCTGTTTATCTGCGGTGGAGCATTTGTAGGTCTTGAAAAAATTATTGAAAAAAGAATTAGAAAAGATTTAAGTATTGGTTTTAATACTGATCCACAGCCAAAGAATAAAGCTGATGCTGCCCTATTTCATAAGGTTGAGGCCGAAGACTTGATGGAATATGGTTTCATTCCAGAATTTATTGGTCGATTACCAGTTAAAGTTGCTTTAAAAGGTCTTGGCAGAGATGAATTTATTCGAATTCTACGCGAACCTAAAAATGCGATTATTCGCCAATATGGAAAACTTTGTGAAATGGATGGCTGCGAATTAACTTTCGCCCAGGACGGGCTTGAAAAAATAGTTGATGTTGCTCTTGCAAGAAAAACAGGGGCCAGAGGGCTAAGAGCCGTTTTTGAGCGCATTTTAAGGAATGACATGTTCTCTTTAAGAGAAACTCAGTTAAAAAATCTAAACATCGATGAGAAATATGTTGAGAAACAGCTTAACGATGATAGCGATGAGTCAGTTGCTTCAGTTTAAAGCTTAAGCTACTTTCTGATTGTAAGTTCTCCACTAAAAAATTGCTGAATCCTGGCGGAGTTTTTATAGCCAAGGTTTTCAGCAATTTTTAGTAATTTATCCCTTTTGGCAAATTCCCCATTATAATGGTAAGCAACACTCAGATTAGCTGCAATTCCTGAATCATCGGGTCTTAGGTGATAAGCTTTTAAAGCGTTTTCTAAGGCTTCTTTATCTTGAAAGTTTCGCAATTCAATAATTGAAAGGCTTGAAAAAGCCCAAGGATTTTCAGGGTCAATTCTAAGGGCTTTCAGATAATGCTGTTTTGCTTTTAAATCCTGGTCAAGTTTTCTAAAGACTATGCCTAAACCAATATGGGATTCTGCATTATTATCATCAAAATTTAGTGATTTTTGGTAGGCTTTTAATGCATCAGTAAGCTTTTCAATTGCATTCATTGCATGGCCAAGAATCGTCCAGCCAGATGAGGATTCCGGGAATTTATGAAGATACCGGTTTATCTCTTTAATTCCTTTATCCAAGTCGCCTTCATCAATAATTGCTTTAATTTCTTCTATTGATAAGGTTTTTATTTTATTTCCTGGGAACTTAATTATCATAAGCAAAAGAGCTGAGTCCGTGAGGACTCAGCTCAATAAAACATCCTGTATTAATTAGCAGCAGAAGCTGATTTTGTCATTGGCCCTGCGCCGATAACTTCTGGTGTTGCCTGAGACTCAAAGCTTTTGAAATTTTTCTGGAACAATTCGGCAAGCTTAAGAGCTGTTTTTTCGTAATCTTCTTTATTTTTCCAGGTATTCTTTGGAGTAAGAATTTCTGTAGGTACACCATCGCATTGATCAGGTATCTGAAGACCAAATATTGGATCAGCGGTATAGGTAACATTTTCTAGTTTGCCTTCGAGGGCGGCTTTAAGAAGTGCCCTTGTATAAGCAATCTTCATTCTACTACCTTCACCGTAAGCGCCTCCGCTCCAGCCTGTGTTAACAAGCCAAAGTTTGGTGCCATGTTTTTTCATATTTTCTCCCAATAACTTGGCGTAGGTAAAGGGGTGATGAACCATGAATGGCGCGCCAAAACAAGCTGAAAAAGTAGCTGTTGGAGCATCAATTCCAGATTCGGTTCCAGCAAGTTTAGCTGTGTAACCGGAAAGGAAATGATACATTGCCTGTTCTGGGGTGAGTTTTGCTATCGGAGGAAGAACTCCAAACGCATCAGCTGCCAGGAAGAAAATATTCTTTGGATGAGCACCGGTGCCTTCTTGTATGCAGTTGTCAATATGACTGGTAGGGTAGGTTGCCCTTGTGTTTTCTGTTCTGGAATCGTCATCGAAGTCTGGAGTTCTGTTTTCATCTACTATTACATTTTCCAGAATTGAGCCAAAGCGTATTGCATCAAAAATTTGAGGCTCTGCTTCCCTTGAAAGCTTAATGGTTTTAGCATAGCAACCGCCTTCAAAGTTGAAAACTCCATTTTCTGTCCAACCATGTTCGTCATCTCCGATCAGGCGACGAGAAGGGTCTGCAGAAAGAGTGGTTTTACCTGTTCCAGAAAGTCCAAAAAACAATGCGCTGTCATCATTGTCGCCAACGTTGGCTGAGCAATGCATTGGGAAAATATTTTTTTTGGGTAGCAGATAATTCATGACTGAGAAAATACTTTTTTTAATTTCTCCGCCGTAGTGAGATCCACCAATTAGAATTAGTTTTTCTACAAAATTAACTACTACAAAAACTTTTGAGTTTAAACCGATTTCTTTCCAGTTTGGAAGATCGATATCGCAAACATTCAAAACTGTAAAATCTGGAATTTCTTTTATTGCATCTTTGGCTGTTTTATTTATAAATAGGGTGTGGGAAAATAATGCATGCCAGGCTTTTTCACAAACTACTCGAACCTGAAGTTGGTGAGTTTTATCAGCACCAGCAAAGCCGTCAAAAACGAAAATATCCTTCTTTTTTAGATAATTTCTGGCTTCAGTCATTAATTTCTGGTAGATTTCTTCAGAGATTGGTCGGTTGATATCTCCCCACCATACATCATCTGTGCCGATTGTTTTAACAATAAATTTATCGTTAGGTGATCGACCAAATCTTTCACCATTATTTTTATCTACCAGGAGCGCGCCATTAGATGCTAGTCTGCCCTCTCCTCTTAGAATCGCTTGTTCAACGAGTTCGGGAACAGAAAGATTTCTATTGATGCTTTTAAATTCATTAATTTCCAGATAATTAACACAACTCTGAGAACTCATTCCTTTTCTCCTTTTTCTTGAGCATTTGCTCATGCTTTTGCTGAAGTTTAAACCTTTAGATGCAGGCGTGCAAGATTTTTTGCCTAAATTTGAAAGTGTTTAAAATTTAAGGTATTTTCTATTTATAATGGGGAAATAAAATGAACATAAATGAGGGGCATAGAAGTAGAGTAAAAAAGCGCTTTGACGACGCAGGTCTTGAAGGATTTGCTGATCATGAAATCCTTGAATTTTTATTGTTTTATTCAATAACCAGAATTGACACAAAGCCTTTAGCCAAAAGATTGCTTAAGGAATTTGGTTCTATTGAGGCTGTTCTATCAGCTTCACCTGAAAAATTATTAAGAGTTCCGGGAATGGGTTCTTCAAGTTCAAGACTGTTTAGCCTTGTAAAAGAATTGTCAAAGTTTTGTGCAAAAAGAAAAGCATTTGCAGAAAGGCCGGTTATCTCATCTGCTTCAGCGTTAATGGAGTATCTTGGGGTCGCAATGGCAAATCTACCAGAAGAACAATTCAGGGTTGTATTTTTAGACAATTCAAATCGGGTTATCAGGGAAGAGGTTATGTCGAGTGGGGTTGAAGATCAGACAGCGGTTTATCCAAAAAAAGTAATGAAGCGGGCTTTGGATTTGCATTCTACCGGCATAATAGTGGTAAATAAAAATACTCTTTGACTGAGTTGAGACTTTTCGTTAGAATTGAGTATTAAAGCTTGATTTGGAGGCGCAAAATGCAAAGAGTTATTTCTTATCATAGATTTTCAAGCAAAAAACAAGAAAAAGGCGATTCAACAAGACGACAAGAAGAATTGAGAGACGCATACTTAAAAAAACATAATTTGACTCTCACAGAGAGCTATGAAGATTTGGGGATTTCAGCTTTCAGACTAAAAAATGCACAAAAAGGCAAGCTCAGAGGATTTTTAAATTTAGTAGAAGACGGACTAATACCTGTTGGTACTATTTTAATAGTTGAAGCGCTTGACAGGCTCTCAAGAAGCGAGCCAATGGAGGCTTTGAATATTTTTTCTTCAATCATTAGACGCGGAATAATAATTGTAACAACGCTCGACGGCTCAAAATACGACAACTCAGACCTTGACACTGGAAAAATTTTGTTAATGGTAATGAATTTATGCAAGGGGCATCAAGAGTCAAAAGACAAATCAGAGCGTTTAAAAAAAGTATGGGAAGCTAAGAGAGAGTTAGCAGAGACTCAAGTTATAAAACAAAAACTTCCGCTCTGGCTTAAAAGAAATAAAAAAACAAACGAGCTAGAAGAAGTAAAAGAGAATGTTGAAGCTATAAAAAGAATGTTTGAGCTAGCAGAAGTTGGATTCGGTGCTTTTGCTTCTGCAAGAATGCTCAGAGAAGAGAGCTACAAGATAAATAACAAGAATATTGAGAAACGATATATTACAGCAACTCTTAAAAATGAAGCAGTTTTCGGAAATATAGAGCTATATAATAGAAAGTTCTATTCACAAGACGAGCAGATAAGACTCAACAAGCCTGAGAGCGAGCGCGTTTTTCAAAAAAAGATTGAAGGCTACTATCCTCAAATTATTTCAAAAGAACAGTTTGACAGAGTGCAAATGAAAGTTAAACAACGAAGAAAAAAAGGAATAAAAGCGACAAGCAAGTATGTAAATATTTTTCACGGAATTTTGAAAAGTGAGTCTGGTAGCACGTTTACAACTAGAAACAGAGCTGGGAAAGGCATAAAAAAAACATCTATAGTTGAAAAACTTTTTGTAGACAACTCAAAAGAGCAAAGTGGTGAGAGTAATAATTTTTCTTTTCCTGCGCGCGCTCTTGAACTAGCTGTTATAGATGTTTTATCAAATTATGAGATGCCAGCCTTGCAACACTCAAGAAATTATAGAGCTGAAATAAATGAGATTGAAAAAGAAATCGGAGACAAAAAAATACACATAGAAACTCTACAACAAGAGCTTGCAAAGATTGGCAAAATCAAAAGCGTTTTACCAATTTTGTCAAATCTTGAAAAAGAGCTTGAAAAGCTAGAAGACTATAAAAACACACTATTAGACTCTATGCCTGTCGACAACTACGCTGAGCAGTTTGAAAAAATAAATGGGCTTCATGTTTCTACAGATTATTCTAACGCGCTGTTAATAGATGAAAAACGAGTATGGTTGCAGAATATTTTCAGAGATACTATTGAGTCGATCATTATGAGAATAGAAAAGAATGGATTTGTTGCAAAAGCATTTTGCAAAATGACTCTCAAGAATGAAGATATAATAGAATTTCAAGTGAACAACTTTGTACCTTTCTCTTACGTTGTGCAAGTGTTCAATAAGAATGAAATTTCATTTATCTATGCAGACACAAACGAAGAAGAACGACAAGAAATTTGGAAAAAAAAGAATCTGGCAAGCGCTAGATACATTGTAAGTTTGTATGACATTTTTCATTACAATAAAAACGGTTTGAGTATTAGAGAGATAGTAGAAAAAACAGGATTCTCAAAGACAGGAGTAACAGGAGCACTTAAAAAAGCAATCTGGCTGTATAGCTAAAGATTTAATATTGTTGCCCAGGAAAACTCCTGGGCTTTTTTTTGCTCATTCTAGCAACGTTTTTTTACTTTTTGACTGTTTACTCACGAAGCTTAAAAAAAATCAAAGGACGGGCACGAAAACGAGTGCTTGTGTAACAAAAGCTATTAAAAAAATCTATGAATGATTTGTTTATTTGTTTGTTCTGAAAACATCTTGTAATAACAATACATCTATAGCTAGACAAAAAAACATGAGTAACGCATACAGACTAGACGACTGTTACAAATATCTGCACATGAAAAAACCTTTGATAAATTACAAACTCTTGTGAAAAATTCTATCACTAATGAAAAAATACTATTCTTGTTGAGTTTAGCTTTAGGTACGTACAACAAAATCCTGGGTTGTTTGTATTCAATGTTTGAGCTAGCAATAGATGTTATACAAGTCAAAGCAAATCGCAAAAGAGTAAATGAGAGTTTTTTGCTACTGATAAAAATAGTGCTATTAGAGTTATTAGAGTCAAATAATACGAATCTGAGCTATTTATGATGTATCAAAGCAAAACAGAGACTAGAGTCACACAAGAGAATTTTTAATCAAGACTTTGTGAGTTTCAAAATACTAAAGTAACTAGAGGTACGTACGAAAATTTGAGGTCAAAATCATGTCAGTTGACACACGTTGTTTTTGTGTCAAAAAAAACTAGCTGAATCAAAAAAAGCCTTAAAAGTCTTTTTTCTTTATAGTAGTAGGGGCTGTGGAAAAGTGGATAACTATATCTTAGCGGCTCTACAAAAGCGATACAGGTTGTGGATAACTATGTGGATAACTTTGCTTTTTGAGTGTTTTTGCCCCCATTTTTGCCTTTATTATCAGTATTTTGATAGGTCGAGTTTAGCCTTTGTTTATGCGGCTTTTTTAACAAAAAAACCTGGAGACGCCTGCTTTCATTAAGCGTGAACGAAAACAGCGGGTTTGCGAGCTTTTTTTGTCTTTTTTAGCAATTTTAAAAACACAAGCTCCGCTCAGCCTTTCTACTAGCAGCTTTGTATTATCAGTTTTTTGATATACCTAGCCTCCGCTTTAAAAAATGGTATTATATCATGCTTTCTGGCAGCGGGTTTGAGAGCCTTAAAAAATATTATATCACAAACGATTTTTAATGCAAAAAGTATAATAAATATATGAAAAACAAAAAAGAAGAAACAGAACAAATTGAATTTTGTAAAAATTGTCTTGCATGTCAGAAGCTAAGAGAACAACAAGCTCAAGCACAAGCACAAGCACAAGCACAAGCCCAGGGACAGCAGGAACAAATAGACTGGAACAAACACGAAGAGCTATTTTATTAGTCTGCATTGTTTGTTGTGATAGACTACAGCCCTTTTAAATAAGCTCTAGTAAATGTTTTTAAGTTTTTTTTCAGTCATGCTCAAGAAATGTCAATAGAGCATACTCCGCTGTTTATCATGCAAAGCAAAAAAACACAAATGTTGTGATATAATAAAGTAGGCTCAAAGCCGCTCCAGAAGCGGTTTTTAGAGTTGACAAACTTAACTAAAAGTATATAATTAAATTATAGAAAGTAAAAAACGAAAAACGAAAAACGAAAAACGATTTTTCAAAAAGGAGGAAATAGCATAATTTGACATTTTTGAAATTTTCGCAATAATACTCTAGCTTAAAAAAAATGGAGGTACAAAATGCAAGCAGAATTAGACAGAATTAGCATGGAAAGAGCTGGGCTCTATGAATATTTTACAAATATTGAAACGGGCGGCTTGAGGGGCTGTTTCTTGTATATTTTCACACAAAGAGCTTTTGATTCTTGCACTTGTCTAGCAGATATGACAGAAGAAGAGCTAATAGAGTTTAAAAATGAAACTATAGAAGCTTACGAATACTACATTTCATGAAGGAGCAAAACAATGAGTAAAAAAGAAACGACAGAGAGAATAGTTCTTGTAACAGTAAAAGCAAGAATAGCATTTTCAAAAGCTCAAGAACTTGCTTCAGATCTCGAAACGTGCGCAATTGAGCACGACGCAAAAGTCAAAACAAAAATTGACTTAAAATAATTCTCAAATAGCTCGTAGCGCTGCGAGCTGTCCCAATTTTTCTCTACACAAAGCTCAATGAGCTATTTTGTTATGCAAAAAACAGGAGTGAAACAATGAAGAAACAAACAGGACGAATGAGCTATACAGCTGATTTCAAGAAAAAAATTGTCAGCCAGGCTTTATCAAGCGAATTGAGTGCGTTTCAGTTTGCAAAAAAACACAAACTCAGAGGAGAACTAGTTGCGCGCTGGATAAGAGAGCACAAGCAAGAGCAAGCAAAAGTTCATAATATTAATAATAATAACAATGAGCTAGAGCATGCAGAAACGATAGACGAGACTAATGCTATTAACAATGAACTAGAACAACAGAGAGTGCAATTAAAACAAGCATATACTGTGCTATCAAACAAAAGCGACGAGTTGCAGATTATTAACATTGAACTAGAACAACTCAGAGAAGAGAATGCAGCTCTTAAAAAACTGTTGAGAATGTATATATGAGTTTTGATATATCAAACTATTGCATAATGCTCTATACAGAAAAAACACTCAGAAAAGATGTAAACGCTATAAGAGCTCATTTAAAAAACATTCAAAATATAAATAGTGTTCTAATAGAGAGAGTGAAAAAAAGAGCCTATTTTTGGATATTTTTTAAAAACTACAAGTATAAAAAACAAATTGAGAATGAACTAAAAAAAATTGGTTCAATTACGATAGACGAACATGAGTATAGCAACTATGAAGAATTCATTTAAAAAAAATTTCCCAGCCCTGGTTATTAATTTAACCAGGTTTTTTTATGCTTAAAATAGATTGCAGAGACTACAGAGCGTTTTAAATTGTCTTAATACATAAATGTATCAAAGCTCAAAAAAAATGCAGCAGCGGCGCTCTAAATGAAAAAGTTTTCAATAGTTGTTTGTTTTGCAAAGTATTTCTCAGATAATCTATCAGTCTATCTTTTTGTTGACATTCACAGAATGTTTGTAGTTTGACTGCGTAGCTTCATATTGAGATCGGCTCTACAAAAGGCTTTGTTATTTTGCATAATTTACTATGTTATATGTGATACTCTATGCCACCGTTAAAGCTGATACCTGCATTTTTTTTGTAAAAGCCTTTAAACAGAGGGGGGGGTGATCCTGGAAGTGTTTTTTTTAAGTTCCAGGATCGCTTTTCTATGCTCAAACTTTGTTGACATTCACAGAATGTTTGTAGTTTGACTGCGTAGCTTCATATTGAGATCGGCTCTACAAGCTATTTTCTAAAATCAAGTCATGTTGTAAAGTTGTTGTGATATAATACAAATGCGCTGATAGTGGGGCTTTCGAGGGCAAGAGAGTTACGTTTTCTATAAAATAAACGTATAATATATATAGTTATTAAAAATAATAACTGGGGGGCTCTGTTTTCAAGAGCCAGGGTAGCAACACAAAACAAAACTGGGGAGCACGTCTACAAAATTTGTAGATGCTATTTTTTCACGTTCAAAAAAAACCGGGGGGGCTCTGTTTTCAAGAACCAGGGCAGTCGTATTTTTCCTAAACCTGGGGGGGTATTGTATCACAAACGATTTTAATAGTCGCTGAGCCCCCTGTGACTAGGTTCTTTAGCGGGTTAGCGCGCAACGAGGTTAGGAATCGAGGTCGAGCGAACAGAAATTTTTAGATTTTAAAGGTTTTTCGTCGTCGTTTAGTGAAGCTGCTTACAGAACTAAAACAATTTCAAACTAGCATTAACAAAGGAAAATTAGAATGGCAAAAAACGAAAATCAAAAACCAATTTTTCTTACAACTAAACAAATTGCAGAGTTTTTCAATGTGACTATGCGCACAGTGCAAGCATGGGACTGTCCGAAAGAGTCAAAAAACAAGCTAAATTTAAAATTGGTTTTTGATTGGTACTTAGAAAATGGAAAGGCGACTGTTTCAGACAAAGACAAGAGCTACAAAGAAGCTCTGAGCAAATACAGAGCTAAGCTGGCAAGGCTCGAATATCAAGAGAAAAAACGCTTAGTTTTGCCAAAATCTGAATTTTACGCAGAATGGACTCAGCGAGTTTCTGACTTGAGACAAAGTTTAGATTCTATGAGCGATACTCTAGCGCCGCTCTTGATCAATTTGAAAAACGAGCACGAAGTCATAGAGATTCTAAATAGTTTCGTTGAAAAACTGCTATTGAGTTACTGCGCAGCTGGGAAATTTACAGTTATTAATAATAAAAAAACGAGCAAGAAAACAACGACAAAAACGCGCAAGAAAACAAGTGGTAGAAAAGCTCCAAAAAAACTTGGAGCAAAAAAATGATAGTAGATACAAGAGGTACTTTAACAAAACAAGAGCTAGAACAACTAAAACCGCGCGAGAAAATTAGTTTTTGGGATTGGTTGCCAAAGTATTTTAGACTAACAAAAAAGACAAGCGCTATAGCCGGGCTCTACTCTACAGAACTAGTTCCATACTTGAAACCGATCGCTGATTTTCTTGATACTAGAAACAGAAAAATCAAACTAGTTGTAGCGCCAAAGGCTACACAGATCGGCTTTACAGAGTTCGCTATAGCTTTTTTATTATATAGACAGCTTTCAGCCGGTTCAGCTCCGCAATTGTTTGTATTAGCAGACGAAGCGACAAGTATATATGTGAATGAGCAACGCGTTCAATCAGCTATTGAGTCGTGCTCTGCGTTTCAAAATGTAACGATAAAAAGCACACAAGAGCAAATCAAGTTCAGCAATGGATCAAACATTTTTTTTGGACACGCTTCAAGCACTGCAAATCTAGCTAGTAAATCTGTTAGAGATTTAGTATTAGACGAACTAACAAAACCGGGCTGGAGCTTGAAAACGGCAGAAGGCGACACGCTAGAACTAGCAAAACTCAGAACAACAAGCTATCCGCACAACAAAAAAATCTTTGCTTTTTCAACTGTAACAGAAGAAGGAGACAATTTAGACAGACTTTCAGAGCAGTTTGACGTCAAACATCATTTACAAGCTCAGTGTCAATCTTGCAAACAGTGGCAAAAACTATTTTTTTTTAAAGGCAACAAGTTTAAAACAGAAGACGGACGAGAAATAGAGGGCGGCTACGTTTGGTTTGACGAAACTTTAAAAACAAAAGCAGCTAGAGCTAAAAGTGCTCGTTATGTTTGCGCGCACTGCGGCGAACTCTGGACGAACTCGCAGAAAAACAAAGCTATTGCAAATATGCGAGCAATAGCGGACGCAGACGACTCTGAACTAGAAGAAGTATTTATAGACAGAGCATGGCGAATTCATAGCCCGCGCCAGATCGGCGACTTGTCAGAGCTAGTAAAAGGTTTTCTTGATTCTAAAGACGATTATAAAAAATATAAGGCATGGTTTAATGCTGCTCTAGCTGAGCATTGGAAAGAGCCGGTGGAAAAAATTGACGTCAAACTGTTTGAAAATTGTCAGATTGACAAACCGTTGGGTCATGTACCGCATGACACAAAAGCGCTGATCATGGGAGTCGATACACAAAAAAGAGGCTGGTGGTACACAGTGCGCGCTATTACTGACTATGACAGTTTTAAGGTTGAACATGGATTCATTGAGACTGAAGAACAGCTAACAGAGATTATTTTTAGAAAAACTTGGCAGAGCGAAGACGGGCGTTTTTTTCCGATTTATAGAGTCGGAATTGACACAGGCGGAGAGCGCAAAGAGCTCGATTCAAGCTCTGAAATTCAATCTGATTTTGAAGGCGTTGACGAGATTACGTCAACGAAATGGGCATATAAATACTATTTGAAAAACAGAGGCAGAGGCGTCCAGATATTCTTAACAAAAGGCAGCTCAAAAGATTTGCCAACTCTCACGCGTTTCAGTAAGCCGCTTATGAAATTTCCGAATGGAAAGCCGATCAGGAACGGGTTACAGATACTATTTATCGACACTAACAAAGCAAAAGATAATTTTTTTTGGAGAATTTGGCAAACAGGGCAAGAAAATCCGATCGAGCCAGCCTGGGTTTCTCGCGAAGTTAAAGAAAATGCAGAGTATTTTCAACATTTACAAGCAGAAGAAAAACGCAAGAACAAAAAAGGAGTGGCGCGCTGGACAGCTATAAAAGCTAGAAACGATCTGCTAGACACTGAATGTATTATTCTCGCTATTTCTAGTCGAGAAGTTGGTAGCGTTCAGTTATTGAAAAAAGCTTTTACTTGTAGTCAGAATCGAGACAGCTCTGAAAAACTTAAAAAAACTAAAAAAGTTGTAAAAAAACAACAAAAAAATAAAAGCCCTTTTAGCGGCGGCAGCTTGTTTTAAAGGAGAGTCACAATGAGAGTTATTAATTATACATGTTTGAAATGCCCCGACTGCGGACATTGGAAAATCAAAACAACTTTGACACGTTTTCACGAAATCTATAGACAAATTTTAAGATGGCACAAGTGTCAATACTGTTCTTTGAAATTCAGAACAGTGCAAGAGCTCGAAGACGGGCAAGACTATCCGCCGATTTCAGCAACAGAACAACTGTTATAGCTTAATTATTAATATCGAGAAAGCCTCTAAAAAAGAGGCTTTTTTCTTGTCAAGCATTTAACGCAAATTAATAGACTACAATATAGTCTATACAAGCTATTGATCACTTGTTTAGATGTAGCTAATACGTATAATATATACAGAGAGAGTTTTTTAACACTCTCAAGAGGGCTGCTCAGTCAGCATTTTTTAAAAGTCCAATAATTTGGCATGGGGAAACACAGAGGCACAGAGCCTTATCCAACTTTTTTTTGGAGTGAATTTCTATGTCAACAATTTCAAAAATTGCAGAGCTCGAATCTGATTTAGCATTTATCAAAGATTGCATCAAGAAAGCAATGGCTGTTCAGAGCTATTCTACGGGCTCTACAAGCGTGTCAGCGGGAAATCTTGCGACGTTACTAGCTGAAAAAAAAGAAATTGAAGGACGTCTAGCTCGTCTCAAGGGCGGCAGAGGCTCTATTTGTCGTGTACCAAAATTTGAGGACACGTATTAATGCTAGATTCAGTTAAACAATTTTTTAGAAATTTAATAAGTCCAGTCTCTAAGAAGCTGGATAATAAAAAGCGCTCGACAAAAAAAGCATACACAGCAGCAAGCTTTAACGGCTCTAACTATAATCCTCAAGACTTCAGCGGCGATGCAGCTATTTTGAGCTGTCAAGATGACATTAGAGCAAAAACACGCGATTTAGCTCGAAACAATCCGTACGTTGCGGGAGTTATTCAAAAAAATACAATTGCAATCGTCGGATCAGATTTACAGCCTCAATTCCAGTTCGTTACAGAAAACGGCGAGTTAAACGAATCACTAAACACTTTATTAGAGCTTAGATTCAATGCATGGAAACAGAGCGCAATGCTCGATGGTAGCTCCTTTACTGATTTAGCGACGATCGTAGCTAATACATTAATGCAAGACGGTGAGATTTTGCAGTATCACACAACAAAGAAAGTCAGCCCTGGCTCAAATCCGCTTCGAATCCAGCTATTTGAAAATGATTATTTAGTTAAAACTCAGTATCAAACTCGCCAAGGTATTAAATTTAATAATTACGGTGCGCCTGAAAGTTTTTTTCTTTATGAGTGCAATCCCAATGATTCTATAGACGACTTGAGCTTTATACAACACTACAACAGATCAGCTGTAAGAGAAATCAGCGCTGATTATATGCGTTTGATCCGCTTCAGAAGCCGCTCTAGTCAGTACAGAGGTATTAGTCCGATTGCGACTATTGCAGCTCAAATTCATGCTGTAAATGAAATGCTAAACGCTGAGCTAGCTTGCATTAGAGCCAGTCAGATTTTTTCAGTATTAGTAAAAAGCAACAATCCGACCGATTTAGCTGACGGACTACTAACTGAATCACAGACAGAAGACACAGAGAGAGTCGAGCATGATTTTTTAGGAGCTCCAGGGAGTTTTCTATATCTGAATAACTCTGAAACAGTCGAGCAAGTAAAAAACGACAGACCGAATTCAAATTTTAAAGCGTTCAATGAAATGATGTTCAGAGGCGCTAGCTCAGGTTTGAACGTACCTTACAGCTCATTAAGTTCAGACTTGAGCACAGGTAGCTATAGTTCGCTAAGAATCGGTCATTTAGAGCATTCAGCTAGTGTAAAAGTTCAGCAAACATCTATTGAAAAGCAATCTTTGCGTCCAATCGTTCAAGACTGGCTAAAATACGAGGTTTTGTTTGTCGGTGTTCCAGGGCTTTCTTATCAAGATTTAGTCAAAAAACCGGAAACTTTAGAGCGTTTCAAAATTCCGTTTAAGTCAAAAGCCTGGATTGATCCAGCTAAAGCGCTTACTGCTCTTCAAAAAGAAATTGATTTAGGGCTGAAAACTAGATCAGAAGCGGCAGCAGAGATTTATGGATCAGATTGGGACAGCAACATTAAAAAACTCGCTGAAGAAAAACAAAAAATGGAAAATCTCGGAATTATTTCAAAAAGCCCAGCCCGGGCTAACGCTAGCAGAATGCTCGATTCAATCGAATTAGAAGAGTTGGCAGAAATCATCATCGAAAAAATGAATGAGCAAAAAACAGGAGTTTAGAAATGAGCGAAAAATTAAGAAAAATTCAAGAAGCAGGTTTTAAACGATCGATCACGTTTAAGCCAGCTTCAGTAAACGAAACAAACAGAACTATTGAGTATGACCTTGCAACTGACACAGCAGAAGTTTTTGAATTCTACGAAGGCTACGGGCTTGTGAGAGAAGTTTTAAGTTTTGATAAATCTGACTTAATTGAACTACCAAACTCTTGCCCGCTTTTAAACACTCACAACGCTTATTCTACGTCAGCTCAATTCGGAAGTTTGAGAGATTTCACTATTGAAAGAGCGAAACAGGACGGACAGCTCACAAAACTAGTTGCAACAGCATATTTTGTTGACTCAGAGCTGCCAGAATCAAAGCACGCATGGAGTTTGCACTCACAAGGACACGGTACAGATATTAGCGTTCGCTATCAGCATCTTGAATACCCAAAAATTTTTACAAGCGGAACTGTTAAAACTGGCAAACGAACATACAAAGCGACGAAAGACAGCCCGATCGCTCTAGTAGAAGCATTCAGAGTGCTCGAAGGCTCTGTGTGTCCGATTGGCGCTGATAGTAATTCAAAATCAAGAAACGAAGATACAACCATTTTAACTAAGTCAGAACCAGGCTCTATTTGTGAGTCTGAGCCTAAATTTATTGAAAATTCAGAAACAGGAGAACGAAACATGACTATTGAAAAAACTCAGGCTCCAGCAGCAGTTGACACAGCTGCAATAGAAGCTAATGCAAGAGCAGAAGGCGCAAAACTTGAAGCAAAACGACGCTCAGATGTAAACGCTGTTTGTGCTATCGCCAACTTTCCAGCCGATAAAGCTAGAACACTCGCTGACGATCCTGAAATTACGCAAGCCAGGGCGCTTGAAATTGTTCAAGCATGGAAGCTTGAAGAAGCTAAACCGGTTGCTCAAGCTCGAACAACTGATATAACAATTAAAGAAATTGGCAGAGAAGCAACCAGGACAGCGGCTATTCAAGCACTTGCTCTTAGAGCTGATGACAGAATCAAAATTGATAATCAGCACGAACTAACTAACAAATTTAGATCGGGCGGTATTACTACTGTTTCTCGTGAAATTTTGAGAGCAAATAACATTGACTGCAACGGCTGGAATGACAAACAAGTAGCAGCCCAGGTTTTGCAGCGTGCTACTACTACGTCCGATTTGTCTAACGTTCTAATGAACGTAGCTCATTTACAGTCTATGACTGACGTTAACTATGCTCCTGTAATTTATCCGCTAATCACTGAAATTGTTGACGTTGAAGATTTCGACAAAGCTTATCAAGCACGCATAGAAAGCGGCTCTCTTGAGCAAGTTGACGAAACAGGAGAGTATAAAATTATGACTCTCTCTGATGAAGCGTCTTACATGCAGCTCAAAAAATACGGTGGTTCTCTAATCATCAGTGAAGCAGTTCTAGTTAATGATCAAAAATTGAATTCAATTTTTAGAGAACTCAGCAGAATGAATCTTAAATCACAGATGATGATTGAAGAAGCTGTTATTAATGTTTTGTTGAATAACAAGAAATTCGATGGTTCAGCACTTTTTAGCTCTACTAACAAGAATATAGCTACATCAGCAGCAACACTTACTGCATCAGTTCTTGATGATATGCGTCAAAAACTTGCAGCTCAAAAATCAGAAGAAAACAAGCCGCTGGGGCTTCGTCCGCAATACATTCTTTCCGGAGCTAAACACGCTAGAACAGCTGCTGAAATCTGTCATTCAATTTCAGCGACAGACAATTCAAATAGCGGCGTTTTTAACTATTATCAGTCATTAAAAGCGATTGAAAGCGCATTTATTACTGGTACTGAATATTTCTTGCTTGCAGATTGGCGTTTAGAGCCAGGTTTGCAAGTTGGATTGCTCAATAAAAACAGCGCTCCGGTTGTAAAAATTGGTTCTGTAGCTGGCAAAGACGGGCTTGTAGTTGACGTAACTATGCGTTTCGGCGCTTCAGCAGCTGGACACAAAGCAATCGTTAAAAACGCAGGTTCTTAATTACTAACAATACCTGGGGCTAACTAGCTTAGCCCCTGTAAATCAGTAAATCAGTAAATCATTTATAGGAGATTTTCAACAATGAAAAACAAAATTTTCGAAAAGGCTGACACGTTCAAACATACAGCTACAGCAGATATAACAAGCGATGACGTTATAGTTTTGAACTCTACAACAGCTCGAATTGCTATTGCATCAAAAGATGCAGTAGCTGGAGAGACTCTGAATGTGGATTCAAGAGGAGTTTTTGAGCTCGCGAAAGGCACAGCATCAGACGTTTTTGCGTTTGGCGAAACATTCAAAATCAGCGGAAATACAGTTGTAAAGGCAGCTGGCACTGGAATTCCTGACGTCGTTGTAGCTAACGGTTATGTAGCTTCAGACGATGATGCAGACGGCAACACAACTGTTTTAGTGAAGCTAAACTCGTAAAGGCAGGTTCAAATAGTGAGTTTGATAGACATTATTGAAAGCGACTTAGATCAAATCTGGACAACCGGTAATTTTGCAAGCCCTTGTTTAGGCGGTTTTGTCAACGACACAGCAGCTGTCAAACTCACTATTTCTTACGGTACTATCACGAACTACGAAGGCTACGCAGCTAAAACAGCAACTATCACTATACGCGAAAAAGAATATCAAAATCTAAAAGTTACAGACACTATCACTGTAACTTCAAAAAATGAAAAATGGATCGTTCAAACTATTGCTCAAGCAGACTCTCACTTAACTACAGCGATTTGTGTAAATGACATTCGATACTTGCCAAGGAATTTTTAAAAATGTTCACAGTGAAAATTGACTCAATCTATGAAGCTGATTTCATCAGCGGACTATTTGCGCAAGCGTTTAAAAATCCTGGAAAAACTAAGGATCTCGCGCAAGCGTTTGAAAATGCAAAAATCAGAGCGATCGGAAAAACAGCAGCTAGTTTAAGAAAACGAATTGTAGAAGCGTTCAAAGAAAACACTTTCGGCTGGAAACATACTGAATACAGCAATTGGCTTGGAATCGGTCAACGAGTTGAAACAGACGATTTGCACGAATCGAACCAGCCTAAAAAAGCTTTTACAAGCTCAGGAAAGCGAAAGAAGGCGGGCTATAGTCTCAAAACAATGATTAATCCGCCGAAATCTGGAAATCCAGTGGGGGGCAAATATCCGAAACTCATGCGTTATTTGCTCAATGATGACAATTTCACCGTCGGTTTAGTTCCTGAAATCTCCGGAAAGCGCTGGGCTGCTCTGTTTCAACTATTTCAAAGCGGCGGAATTATCACGCCAACTGGAAAAAATGGAGCTCCTGGAACTCCAGCCAGAACGCGGCGCTATCTAGCGTCAATCGGTATTTACACTAAGCGAAATCACGCATTTAAAATGCCTGCTCGTCCTGTCATTGCTCTTATTCAGCAACGACACGATCCAAACGCGCTGTATAAAGCAAATTTCTGGGAAAAACTCAGGAGCGGTAAATGATGTCAAGTTTACAAGATTTACAGTTATTAATAGCTAAAGAAATAGTTACTGATGAGACGTTGACAAACTATTGCCAAGAAAAATTTGGCAACGAAATCACAGTGTACATCGGTATTGATCAAGATGACTTACCGCGCGCTGGCGAAGTAAACCCCTGGGTCGGTTTAGCTGTACCACTTTATCAAACAGAATCTAATATTGAAGATTTAGTTAGTAGTTTCGTTCTCGACTCAGCAGTCTATTGCAAAGACGAATCAGAGCCGTTTTCTGACGCTGACTATTCAAACATAAAAATAATTCAGGGCAATAAAACAATCGAAGAGCTTAGCGATTTGGTTTTTGCAGCAATTTTGAGAGCGGTTTCACGCTCAGCAACTCAGCTAGTAATGAGCTATCACTCACAGACTGAAACGAGTCTAGGCGCTCTTATTAAGCCCCATTTTGCTGCTACAAGAACTTGGACGATCGGTATAACAAACTAACTAACTAACTAAGGAGAATTTATAAAAATGATAGTTCCGACAACTGCGCAAACAGGGAAAAACAGCAAGGTTTTCATGTCAATAAATGATGGTATTGCTGTTTCAAATTTTCCGCTTTCTTTACAAGCAACATACGAGCTAAACGGTGAGACACTCACAAATCAAATGTATTTGCTCGGAGAGACAAAAATGATCAACGACAGACCTGCTATAAGCACGTCTGTTACTGTGAATGGAGTGATTGACGGCATAGATATAATGCCAACTTCTAACGCTGACGAAATAGCGACGACAGCGGGAACAATTCAAGTGAACGGGCAGCCTGTAGCTGTTGCAGCTAGTTTAGTTTCAATAACTCGTGCTGCTACAGACGAAGCAGCATGGGTGGTGCTTTGTGTTTCAAACAGTGGCACAGTATCAGCAATTAAAGGTACTGATACAACAAGCTCAGCTGGAAAAGCTGGACTAGTAGCAAGTTTTGGCACTGGAGCCGGTGAAATTCCGTTTATTTCAGTTGATAGCGTGTTATTAGCTGTTCTCAAGCTCGACGATGTATCAGCTGTTATTTCGTATTCTGAAATAGATCAATCTTATAGAGAATATAGCGCTATTTCATTTTATTTATATCCGTCAATCGGCGCTGTCAAAGTTTCTACAAGTCTACTGAAATGCCACACCGGCGAAGTTGCTAGAACGCCGCTGTTTAGCGGCAAATACATTGACGACAGTCTACTAGCTGAGATTGGAGACGCGAAAAGCTGGAGTTTAACGCCGAACTCTACGACTGTAGCAGTTGAAACGCTGGCAGGCGGAAAGTCTCAAACAACTATTAGCAGCTGGAGCTTTGCATTTAATCAGCTTTTCACGAACGGACTAGCGTTAGCAGCAATTATGAAGCGCCAGGGCTACGCATGCGTCAAAATGCAGCTTAGCAGCGGCGAGTATTTCAGATTTTCAGGATCGCTGGCAGGCGGAATTAAAGCAGATCCAGGCTCTTATGTTGAGCAAGATATATCTGGCAGCTGCGACACGCCATACTACAGCGGACAATAAGCAACACAGGGGGCTGTTTGTCCCCTTTTAAACTTTTCTTAGAAATATCAGGAGGCAAAAAAAATCATGGCTAGAAAAATTAAAAAAACAGCTAAAACACTTGTAGCACTATCAGCTGACGACATTTTAAAACGCTGCAAACGAAAAACAAAAACAGTAGAAGTACCAGCACTTGGAGAAGATTTTGCAGTTAGCATTTTAGCACCGAATCCGCATGAACTCTACGAGCTACGATCTGAAGCGCAAGAACAAAATTTAAACGACAAAGATTTTATTGAAAACTTATTTAAAAAATCTCTGAACGGCTGGACTGATGAGCAGTTAGAAGAGCTGAAAGAGCTAGACGGTTTTAAGTATGACAGAATCTTAGCGGCTTGTATTCCGCATCTAATGCCATTTGCGGCGGCTTTATCAGCTGAAAATATGGAGAAGCAAAAAAAAAGCTAGCTACAAATCCGGATCTTAGAGCAATTGTAGCTACTGCAATAAACGAGAGCATCAGTATTAACAGTGTTATTGAAAGAGGAGCTGATGATTTAGCGCTGAGAATAGCACTACGAAAACTAGAAAACGAAACATCTTAAAGAAAGGACTAGAGCGACAATGGCAAGCAGCAATATAAATATAAAGCTCAAAGCTATAGATGAGTATAGCGGCGTCTTGACCGGGCTAAACCAGGGTTTAGAGCTCGTTGGCAAAGGATTTAATTTTATTAAAGCAACAGCCAGCGTTGCCTGGGACGCGATAAGCTACGGCACTAAAGCCGCTCTGGATCTAGCTAAAGTTGGTGGAGCTTTTCAAGAACAGCGTAATCAGTTTGAAAACCTGGCGAAGAGTTACAAAGTGAATGGTCAATCTATTATTGATACTGTTAAAGGTACTGCTCTAAACACTATTACAGAGTTTGATAGCATCAGCATAGCTACAAAAGCTCTAGCAGCTGGTTTAAAAGGCAAAGATTTAGAGGACTCTCTAAGCTATGTGAAACGCTGGACAGAAGCTACAGGTCAAGATTTTCGCGCTGTTTCAGAAAGTGTTTTTACAAGCTTAGCAAGCGGACGTTTTAGCATTTTAAGGCAAATGGGTCTAGTAATTGAAAATGGAGCAAAACTAAATCAAGTTGTTGCTGCAATGAGCGCCGGTTTAAAAAAATTTGGTGATTCAGGCTTCAACGCAGGCGACAAACTCGCAAGTATGGCAGCTAGTCAAGACGATTTCTGGAGAAAAATTGGACAAGGAGTCAACTCGTCAAAAGAATTTCAGGACGTTTTAACTAGACTCTCTGACAATGCACTAGCTTTCGTGAAAAATTTTGATCCATTGCCCGTAACTTTGTTTGTAGACGAAGTTATAAGCGGAGCAAAAAACATTTATAACATTTTTAAAGAAACTTTTCCGGGTGTCTCAAAACTGCTCGACACAATGTTTGTTAATCCGATTGAGGGCGTTAAAGATTTCGCTAAAGTCGGAGTTGACTCTTTCTATGCAATTTATAGAACAGCTGCTGATGTTACAAACAGCATTTTAGAAACATTTAAAACACTAAACAGCGGAAATGTTCTGTCAGATTTAGCAAGCGGAACAATTCAACTATTAAGTTTCATCGGCTCTGCAATTTCACAACTAATAGAATCTGCTGTTGACTTGGCAGCTGATGCAATAGCACGAATTTTAAATAATCTCGGTGATTTCTTGAAACAGAGCCCAAAAATCAGCGAGTGGCTGGGCATTGACGCTAGTGTTTTTGATTTTTCAGGCTCAGCAAATCAGCTCAAAACATCAGTAGCAGCAATGACGGGCGCTTTTAAACTTGGTTTTGATGATTTGTCAAAACGATCTGATGCACTATTTAGCAATCTAAACGGCGGTTTTGATGACATGAAATCAGATTTGAGCGAAATAGACAAAGCGCATGTCAAAACGTTGTCTAGTCTCGACAGCATGAGCAAAAGCTATTCAAAAGCAAACAACGAAGCTGAAAAAATGGCAGAAACAATTAAAAATGTACCTAGCTATTCAAAAATAAAAGTTGAGCTAGCTGACGGCTCTGTTAAAGAGATTGAGGACGGATTGAAATATATTAAAGCGCCGCTTGTAAATCTTAAAGCTGAACTTGATTTGAACGAACTCAAAGACATTGACAAAAAAAATCAGAAGCAAGATCACTACTGATGTCAAAGTCAATCTTGATTCAAACAAGCTTGACGCTAAAAAATCTGAAGAAGGCTTAACAGCTCAACAAGTTTTAGATGCACTAACTAAACTCGTAATGGACTATGCAGCCTCTATAGCTTCTAGTTCCGGCTTTCCAGCTGTTGTGAGCGCATAAAAAAGGATTTTTAATAATGATTCAAATTAAACCGACGACCAGTTGCTTGTTAAATCATCAAGAGTTTAGTTTAACTCTTCCAGGTTCATTGTCTTTCAATGTTCCCAGGGCTAGTAAATCAGTAAGAACGCTGGACGGCGGAGTTGCAATAACTCTTTGGAAGAAAAACAAAGCTGGAGCGATAACAGAAAAAAGTTTTTTGTTAAATCAAAGTCAATACAAAATCTTAGAGCAAATTATATATCACGAAACAGTTTTTGAGTGGTTGGTTTTCAGTGGTGAGAGCAGGTTTTTATGTTCATTAGATTTTACAAAAGATGAACAAATAACATTCGACAATAATCCTGATTTTAAAAATGTTTCAGTGCAATTTTTTGTTATACAGGAGCTTTAAAAATGATTCAAGGCGGAACAAGCGCGGCTGGTAGAGCAGCTAGAACCGGGTATACACAGTATTACATACCCTGTTTGCTTTTCGCGTCTTCTAAATCTGTCTTAGAAAAAATGCAGAATACAAAGCGCGTATCTGTTTATAACGCGTATGTAAAGATTGAAGATTTTGACGGCGGTTTGCAGCTTTTGAACAGTTGCAGCTATTTTCAAATTCAGAAATATGCTGGAGCCGGAATTGACAACGCTACTCTAACAATTCAAAGAGCGGAAATATGGGGGATTTGGCAAGATACATACAAAAACTTGTTAAAGCCGTCAAAGCGCTCTGTGACCATCTTTGCTGGAATTCCGGGAAAAGAAGAACAAGTTTTTTGTGGTCGAATAACCGGCTATCAAGAGAGCCAGGGCAGCGGCGGTGGGGCTATAAATCTGAATTTAAGTGATCATCGTTTGACTGTTCAGAGAACTACTACTACTCAAAAATACACTGAGCACACTAGATTTTATGAAATTTCAAGAATTGCTGACGAAATTTTTAAAAATGCTGGTCAAGTTTTGCAAATAGCAGACACAGACACAGTATCAACGTGGACGCCAACTGGCAACGGGCTAGAGTCAGCAAATCAAGCGCTTTCAGGAGAACCGGAATGGACTGGAGGCGCTCTAGTAACTATAAATTCAGGCAATGTTTTAACAGTAACGAGTGATGATTTATTAATAATAAATGATTCTCTGATCAGTAATGCTTCAAGAAATTTTCACGATTCAAGCGCTTTTAACACTGTTAATGTGAAAGGTTTAGTCGATGATGTTCTGACTACTGATATTGTTCAAGATGAAACAGACGCAAAAGATCGCGGAATAATAACATATAGCGCAATCGTCGGATCTGAGCACGATAATATAGAGCAAGCAAAATTACAAGCCCAGAGGCTCATAGCACGAGCATTGAGCGGCGTTTTCAGATGTAATACTGTTTATTTGCCGTATTTGGAACCAGGGCAAATCGTAAAAATACAGAGTAATCGTTTTAACATTGCTCTATCGACTGCAAAAATAACTAGTGTTATGCAGCAATATCAAGTCGGAAATTGTAGCACGAGCATTAGCGGACTGGAGCTATTAGAATGATACTGCACGCTATTATAACAGCTATAGACGTACCAGAAAAAGGCTGGTATCAAGCTCTAACGAATTTCGGCACAACTGTCAATGCAGTTCGACTGAAAGGTACTGATAAAAAGTTTGCTAACGGGCAAATAGTTAGTGTTATTCAAAACGGCTCAGAGTTTGGTTTGACAGAGTTTGGCAAAACATCAGTGTTAAAAATTCCGGCTCTTTTGCGTAGCGGTTTAGCAGAACAATACAAAGCTGATACAGTTTTAGCATATATTGCAACGCTAGCAAACAATGTTAAAAAACTCTATCACGTCGCAAAAGTTGAAAATGTTGCTTTAGACGCTCTAACTGTTTTGAATGAATTTACAAAACAGGTGCAATTGTTGAGTTGCAGCGAAGTTAGTGCGCTAGATTTTAAAATTAATGACAGAGTTTTAATAGAAATCGGAAAACCGTCAAAAATAATAGGTTGGTGGAACTGTGTCCCAGCAGCTGTTGACACAGGTTATGCAATAATAGCTATTGGTCGCAGAGCATACAGTCCTGATGTTTTTATACACAAAATCAGTTTTAAAGACGGTGAATACAGCGTCAGCAATGAAATTCGATTTGAAATGAATAATAGAGCTCTGACGTATGCAAACATTTTTACTCTAAAGAGCTTAGACGCTGACGAGTATTTCTATTCAAGAGTAATAGCAACCGGAGCGCTAGACGTGCCAGCAGAGCTCCACTGGCTAAAATGGCGCAAGAATTTGACGAGCGTTGAAGAAATTACAGAATCAGAATATCTAGCAAAAGAAGCTATACAGCCAGTCTACACTATGACAACTGATAACAAAATTTGGTGGACTTCAGACAATTGCTATATATCAGACACAGAAACAAGCTCTAAAACTCTTGTTTTCCCGTCTGGCGAGCCTTTCCAGGAGCAGTTTTTTCCGATTCAAGGCAAAATTTACAAGGAGTTTATTTAGTGAGCAGTTCTGTACCATTCAAAATTAGTATTAATCCTGATCCTGCTTTGATAATTTTTGCCGGGAAAAAGACAGACTCTGTTAATTTCGAAATTACTAACGCAGATACTAGAAATATAACTAGTCTGCTCATTAGAGCTGTTAGAGCTGATTTGATGCCGCTGGGACTGATAAATAACGAAAATAGAGAAACAAAACTAGCAGCCGGGGAGTCAATTGTTTTTAATCAGCGACTCGAAGCAAGAGCAACAGATTTTGACGAGTGGACAAGCTGCAATGACTGGAGCAGCGGTTTAGACCTGGGCGAATTTTCTCCAGGTCAAAGCAAAACTTTTCAAATCAGATTAAATCTACTCGACGAGCAAGAGACAGAGCTAAAACAGGGCTTTTCGATCATGCTCGCAATAATCTAAGGAGGCGCTGAAAATGGCAGATACAACAAATTTAGACGCGATTATAGACGCTGGAGTCAGCGCTATAGCAACAGTTGAGCTGTGGACTGAAATCCGCGATTTACTGAAAGCAGTTTCAGGTGAAACAGGCTCTGTAACGCTAGCTGGCAGAAATACAGGCGTTGAAGTTAGTTTGACGACAACGTTTGATGCTACTACAGACTATGATGTTTTCTTTTATATCGAGAAAGCTGCTGCTGCAAAGACAGGCAGCATAGGTGAAGTGACTATTACAAAAAATTCAGGTAGTGCGTTTACTGTGAAAAATTCAGGATCTGACTCACTATCTACTCTGAATTACAAAGTTATGAAGAGAGCTTAACTATGAAAAAACTATTATTAATAATACTTATAATGCTTTCTAGCAGATGTTTTGCAATAGACAACAACATTGTTTTTGTGAACCACTTTGACGGTTTAGTTAGTAATCAAGACTTTACTTGTGATTACATGCCCTTTTATACGTTCTATGCAACTCAAAATGCAAACAATGCAGGTATACCGCGCCTTGACGGAGCTGGCAAATGGGGACAGAGCTATAATGCAGGTCAAAGCAGTAGATACTCGTATTGCTATAATTATACAGACTTTAACGTCAACACAGTGCTTGAAAATGACTTCACTATCGACTTTTGGCTATATCTTACAAGCGCTGACGCTGGAATTGACACAGGCTATGTTTTAAGAGCTGGCAGCTTTTCAACTTATGTATTGATGCAAGACTACACAGTAAAAATGAGCTTTACTGACGGCTCAGGCAGTGGCTACGTAAACTATCAAGTTGATGATTTTATTCACTACGCGTTTGTGCGAAGCGGAAACACTTTAAAAGCGTATAGAAACGGAATTTTGCAAGCTACTAGCGCAACAACTGCACCGGCTTTGAATATTTCAAACATCAGATTGGGGCGCGAGTTCATAAGCGGCGATGCTTTCACAAATGTAAATTTTTTAATGGACGAACTGAGAGTTAGCAGAAAAGCAGAATGGTTAGAAAATTTCACGCCTCCAGCTGCTCCTTATTCTTACGCGCCGATTTATGCAAACATCAGACTTGGAACAAGCGGAGAAATAAAACTAGGCTCAGATGGGCTGATAAAGCTGGATTGGAGGCAATAAAAATGAATGAATCTCCTGAAAATATTTTTCTTACTGAAGACGATATAGAAAAAACTAGCACTAGTCTTGTTATTGCTGACAATAAAATTGTTGTAAACGGCATTGACGGCGGCTTCTATGATGATTTTTCGAGCGGAGACTTGAGCAGATATATTAGTTCTAACGCTGTGATAGAGGGCGGCAATGTTAGATTTACAGATAGCACAAGTAACATAGTTTATAACAACTATATTGTTTCAGATATTATTCCGATCACTGGTACTCAATACTACGGAATTCAAGCGGGAGTTTACGAAGTCAAAGCAAGACGAATTGCTATTGATACTGTAAATAATAACTATTTATATTTTACAACTGATTTGATGACGCCGGTGCGCTATAACAACTCCAGCGGTTTTTATATGTATTACACAAAAGATGTTGTTTATATATACGCTTTCGGCGGAAGCACTACAGCTAGTTTTCAGTATACTACTGCTCAAATTCCGATCGGCGCTGAAATAACATTTAGAATAGTTGACGAGTCTCCGCTCGGCAGCTCGTTACAGAATGCTACTAGAATGTATTTTAAAATTAACAACGAAGAATGGATAAACACAGGAATCGGCGGAATAAATAGAGGCTACGTCGGTTTCGGCTTGTTATATGCTTACTCTAGCGTCAACAGTTTTGAATTTTTGAACTTCGCAATTTATGGCTATCCTGAAAAAATCACTCTAACGCTCAATAAAACTAGCTCTCTAGTAGCTGATTTACCAGCTAAGCTTAAAACACTTGATTCTATTTCTTTAACAACAGAAGACAGCAAACAAGGTTCTATAGCTCTATCGTTGCAGAAAAAAGACGCAAGACTAGCAGAATGGTCGGATCTAGACGACAAAATAGCTGAGTTTTCGACTGTTGCTGACGTGAAAAATGGCGGCTCTTTTATTGCTCCAGTTCAAGAGCCAGCTCCGGAGCGTGAATTTATCATCAAGCTTGAATATTCAAACGGCGGAGTCAGCGGCTATAACACTATTAATTTGCCGCTGCAAATAAGCTGGACAAGCGATATTGAAGCGCCGCTCAGTCCGTCAGCTAGCGAAGTTAACCAATTTGGAGAAGCTGGCGCAGTTTTAAAAGCTGCTGATGCTTTGTTAGAAGATGTTTACGGCGCACAAATAGAAGTAGATATTAACAATAACGGCTATTTGCCGCTTTCTGAGCGCAGCATACTAGAAACTGACAACAACCATTTAATTTTGCGTTCAACGACTGGCGAGAAACAGCGAGCAGGTGAGCACAACAGCTTAGTCTATGCGCTCACAGGGCTAAATATTGACGACACTATACGAATTAGATCGCGTTTTGTTGACGAAGTTGGCAACGCGTCAGCATTCAAAAATTCAGGATTAATAACTATAAAAGGCACTCTCTACGCTCAAGTGCCAGTAAAAAATTTCAAAACAAGCTGGAAAACAGCAACAAAATGGGGGGCGAAATGGACAACAAGCTAATAGTCGGTGAGTCACACGATCCAATTTTAGAACTAACTGACGAAAATAACGAAATAATGGATCTAGAAGGCGCAAGCGTAAAGTATGGCATGAAAAAAAACAAAAATAGTGCGTATGCTCACGCGTCTATGCCAATTTCTGGTACTGCGAGCCTGGGTCAAGCTTCAGTAGAAGTTTCAGCAGCAGTAACAGCTGAAATAGAGCTCGGGCGCTATATAGAAGAATTTGAAATAACATTAGCAAACGGAAAAACAAAGAAATTTCAGCGCTCAATATCTGTCGAATGGGCTGTCAATACATAAAAGGAGACAAACATGAAAAAATTTTTATTATTAATAATGATACTGATAACTAGTATAGCTAGTGCTCAGAGCTATGATTCAGCAGAAGATATAGGGCTAAGTCCTTATGATGTTGCTGAATATATGCTCAGAAACGGCAATATAGCAAGTGGTACTACAGCTCCAACAGTTACAGCTGGTATACCTGACGGTGCGCTATATTGGCAGACACAGCCTAGCATTGTGTTGTGGGTTAAGCTCGATGGAAGCTGGGAGCCTGGAGCCGGGGCAGTTGATCCGATCGCTATTCATTTAGCTGAGCTCGGAGAGAAGAGCTACAACAGTCTCGACGATAAACCGCTTATTCCTGAAAATTTGGCTGATTTGACAGAAAAGAGCTATAACACACTAACAGACAAGCCAACATCTGCCAGCTGGAATTTAGCAGAGCTTAACGAAAAAAGTTTTGCAAGTTTAGCAAGTAAACCAACGACTTTAAACGGCTACGGCATTATAGACGGAGTGCTAGACTCAGTTTTCAGCTCTCATGTTTCAGAGTTTAACTCTCACGTTAATACAGTTGTTGACGCGCATTCAGCCAATCAGAGAATATCACAAACTCTGACGATCGGCGCAGATAACGACTCGAATGCGTTTTTGGGCTACGCAGGAGCTGGCACAGTAGCAGTCGGTGATTATTTAATGGTACCTTATACTGCTACAGCTCCGACGACTATAAATAGCGGCTCAGCGCTGTTTTGGTGCGACTCAAACACGAATCAAGTAAAAATATACAACGGAAAAACAGGAGAGTGGCTGATTATCGGCAGCATTTATAGTGTTGACGCAGATTTTGGTATTAAAAATGAGTCATATCTAAATTTATATTCAAACGATAATGTAGGAGAAAACATCAGAGCTAGACTAAGATGTATTGGAAGCGCGACGGGCAGCGGATATGGCGGAGATTTTGTATTAGAAACTAGAAATGGATCGAATGTTTGGAATTCTAACGCGTTTACTCTGAAAGAAAATGGAAACATTTTAATAAATACAGCAACAGACGACAGCTACTACAAACTACAGCTCGCAGGAAATGCAAAATTTTATTCAACTTCGGGCGGTTCAATTGGTGAAGATGATCCGGCTGTTGCTAATCTTTTTACTAATACACCGAATGGCGGCGGTGGCTTATTCAATGTTTTGCAATTGCATCTTGATAGAGCAGCAAACAACGACGGAGCAGCTTTAACGTTTGCAGCTAACGATGCAGGAGGCAGCAGGCGCACTCTAGCGCTAATTGGTGCAGCTCCCAGTGACACAACAGACGGATCGCCAGACGGTTACATGGTTTTTTACACTTGCGCAGGCACTATGCTAGAGAGAATGAGGCTGACTAAAAGCGGTAATCTTTTAATAAATACAGCAACAGACGATGGAATTAACAAACTACAAGTTAATGGAAGCGTTAAATTTGACGCTGGTTCATCAGTTTGTCGATTCAAAGAAATAACTTTAGCTGACAATCAAACACTTGATTTAAGAAGTTTTTTCGGAAATGCAAACTATATGTTCGGAAATTTAAAAATAGTTGCTATTGAAAATTCAGGCAGTGCGGCTGATGTTTTTTTGACTGGATCATATAATACTGTAAATTTGTATTCAGTTGCTGGCTCAGTCGTGAACACTTCAACAGACGGCTATATTTGCGTATATCCAGCCGGAAGCGGTGAATACACTCTCGAAAACAAGCTCGGTACTTCGACTGTAATCTCACTATTTTATCAGGGGATACAATAACATGAAGAAATCATTAATATTTTTACTAATAACAATTTCTATTTTGCTTGTGACTGTTTCTGTATCAGCTCAAAACGCTAGCTATTCAGCTAGCTATGATATTGAGACTGTTGTTAATAATAAAGTTGAGCAAATCAAAATAAACTTTCTTGATGCAGTATTGAGCACTATTTCTGTCTTTCTGTTGTTTGTAGTAGCTCAGATTAAAGCATATTTTGCTCAAGCAACGAAAGAAAAACAGCACAAGCGCGGCTCAAGCGTCGTCGAAGATAGTTTGTTTTCTGCAATTTTTGAAGCTGATAGCACGCTTGAAAAAGTTTTAGCAAGTAAAGCTGAGCGCGTTCGTGTATCTGTAATTTGGGCTTCTATAGCTAAGACAAGACTAAAAGAATTAGCAGGATTTAAAAAAGCGGACTTAAATAATTGGATTTCAACACAACAAACAATCATTTTGAGCAAAAAAGCTCAAGGAGTCTAAAAAATGAGATACCATATTTCGCCCGATTTATTATTTGTATATTTAGTTCTTGTGATTTTGTGCTTTCATGTTGCTGTTCCAGTGTTTTTCAGGAGCGTGAAATTATGGCTAAGCTAGTGAGAATGAACGAAAACGACAAAAATTGTGGTTTAGTTGCTATGCAAATAGCGAGCAAGCTCGACTATGAAAAAATAAAAAATTCCTGGGCGGGCGGCTGGCTATCAGATAGCACAGACAAAGGAGCGGTTGGAGTACCTAACGACACTCCGCTAGATCACTTTTCAACGCTCGAAAAACTCAAGTTAAAATTTAGAATTGTAACATGCAATGAAATCTTGAACGGCTCTTGTAGAGCTAGAAAAACAGTAATTTTGTTGCACTTGTCGAGCAGTTCAAAAAAAACAATTTGGGAAAAAATAAAAAACTGGTTTAGAGCAACTCTAGCGCAGCATTGGTGCGTATTAGAGTCAGTAGATATTAAAAATCAAGTTTTGACTGTAGATTGGCTCTACTCAGATCAGAAAACAAAAACATTTTCTTTTTCAGAGTTTGAACAGCTATACAGTGCTGGCACGCCAGCATGTGCGTATGAAATCGGCAGCGGCAATTACAAGGTTAAATGGTATCAGAGATTACTAGCAAAAATTTCTGGAAAATGGATCTAGGAGATTATTATGAGCGACTTAGCAGATCTCAACGAAAAACGAATAGATAGACTAGAAAACAGTGTTATTGAAATGAAAAAAGAGCTGAAAGTAGCTATTAAAGAAGGGTTCAAAGAATGCAGAGAAATTGCTCCGCTGACTTGTCCAAACTCGAAAAAATTAAGCTTGTCTAGTGCAATTATGCTCTGTAGCGTGCTGTGCGGGGTGTTTTTATTTCTCGCAAAAATTGGAGTTTTAGAAAACATTTCAATAAAAAAACAAACTAAAACTAGTATTAGCAGTGACAGACAAGAAGGAGCTAATAAATGAAAATAGCACTAGTCGTCGGACACTCTAAAAAAGCAAAAGGGGCTCGAAACAGAGCGTCAAAAATGACTGAATTTGACTATAATGACGAGCTCGTTAAAAAAATAGCTGTTATGCTCAATAAAAGGGGCATAGACAACGTAATTGTCTATCGAGATAGCTATAGTGCTCTACCGGGAAAAATTAACGCTAAGAAGCCCACTTTTATTTTGAGCTTTCACGCGAACAGTTGCAAAAATGATGCTGTGTCTGGCTCAGAAGTTCTTTACTACAAAGATAGTAAAAAAGGAAAATTGCTTGCTCAAGTTATGCTCAATGCAATTGTAAAGACTCTTGAACTTAGAAATAGAGGCATAAAGCCGCGCTCAGAGAGCGATCGTGGCGGATATTTGCTAAAAAATACTCATGCAGCTTGTGTCATACTAGAGCCTTTTTTTATTAATAATAATGCTGATTGCGAGACAGCTACGAATAAACTCGACGAGCTCGCTGTATCTATAGCTCTAGCTATTGAAAATATATGAAAAAATTGTAGTAGATGCAAAACTAGCTAAACATTGCATGCTATCAAAATAAAGTTTTTTTGCCTCCTCCCTTTACTCCCAGAGCTCTGGGAGTTTTTTTATTATTAATAATGATTAATTTCAAATTTCTTGAACAGCATAAACTATTTATATGACGATAAAAAATTTTTGGAGGTTTTTAAAATGTTTGATACTACTAAATTGAGTGCTGAAGAGCTTATGAACTATAATCTAGCAAAAGAAATATCAAAAAGTCTATTAAAAGAGCTTGAAACAGACGTAGAAACTGGCAGAATACAAGACTTGAGACTAGTTAGACTAGTAGACGAGCTGAAAAAATAAAAAAGCCAGGAGAACAAGAAGCCCCCATTTTTGGGGGCTCTTTTTTTTAACAATTTAATTTTCAAATTTTCGAGAGAAATGTTTTATTACACAGAACATTTTTTCAAACAATTCTATAGAGCAAGCTGGCGCATTGAAGTTGTTTAAGCAATGCAAATTTTTTCTCGCTATAAAATTCTTTGAGTATCTGTATTTATTATACTGTTGTTCATGAATGTTTTAGCATATTTAATAATATTATAAAAATATGGCTGTATTGCTCTATTTAAAAGAGTTTCCCAGGTCGGTAAAAGTTGACAAATTGTGGTACACAATCACCCGACAGGACAGATTTCACCTTCAACACCTGATAAGAATATCACCCGCGCGCTTGCTTCAGCAGCCGAAATTTTGGATATAAGATTTCTCGACCATATAATTGTTGGTCGGGAAGGGAAGGGCTATTTTAGTTTCAGAGAGAATGGTTTACTCTGATTCGTCTTCTTCTTTTTTGATTATGCCGTTTGGCTTATCTCTTCCTGAGAGGAGATCTCTGATTTTGCCATATAAGACTTCAAGAGCGACTCTGTTTGAAGCACCTTGCGGAACGATTAGGTCAGCAAGATATCTTGAGGGTTGAACCATATTTATGGCTGCATCTCTAACTGAATTTTCATATTGATCCACTATGCTTTTAACAGTTCTGCCTCTATCAATATGGTCTCGTTTAATTCTTCTAATGATTGCCCGATCCAATGGCACATCAATATAGATTCTTAAATCAAATAGCGGCATAAGCTCAGGAATATTAAAAATTAATAACCCTTCGATAATCAATATTGGATGCGGTTGAATATTAATTGTTTTTTCTAATCTATCGGAACATTTAAAATCGTAAATTGGTCTCTCAATAGCTCTATCATTGGTTAGATCATTAATGTGCTTAATGAGAAGATCGGTTTCCAGAGCATCAGGATGATCGTAATTTATAATGCGAGGTTTATCCTTTTTCGCATAGTAATACATGTCGTGTTCAAGAACACAGATTTTCCCGGGAAATCTCTCGAGAACTGCTCTAGAAACACTACTCTTACCAGACCCGCTTAATCCACAAATCCCTATTATATACATGGCGACAATTTACCACAGTTGCTGAATTTAGAATACAAAAATTTGCAAAAAAAAAAGGAGCATTAAGCTCCTCTTTTTAGTTTTTAAGTTAAATCAGCTTTTTAAGAGTTTCAGCAATTTTATCGTGAGATAAATTGAAGGAAGCAAGAAGCTCTTCTGGTGTACCAGATCTTGGCACTTCAGTTACCGCTGTATGATGGAATTCTTTAATTTTTCCAGCAAGGTTTAATGCTACTGCACTACCAGCTCCGCCTTCAGGTGCATGTTCTTCAAAAACAGCTACTCGTCCATTTGATTTTTCTACAAGTGCGGCTAATTCTTTTGTTGGGAAAGGTTTGATACAATACAAATCAACAACTTGAATTTTTTCTGCGCCTGGAAGAGTTTCGAGGGCTTTAAGAATTTCGTGTACAATAACACCGCAAGAAACTACTGTTAATTCAGGGTTATCTGATTTTTTTATAACCTTAAGTCCGCCAATTGGGAACTGCTCATCACTATTATAAAGAACAGCTGTTGAAGGTCTTGAAAGTCTTACATAACCAGGACCATCATGGCGGGCAAGGCTTATGATTGACTGGTATGCAGAAACAGCATCCGATGGGTACAAAACCGCTCCCTTTGGAAGTGTTCGGAAAGCTGCTATATCTTCAAGTGCCATTTGAGAAGGGCCATCTTCTCCGATTGAGATTCCTGCGTGAGTTCCAATGAGTTTAATCTTAAGACCGGAGAGAGCCGCCATTCTTACCTGATCAAATGCTCTGGCAAGGAAAGCACCAAATGTTACTGCAAATGGGATCAAACCTCTTGAGGCTAAACCTGCAGCTACACCTGCCATATTCTGTTCAGCAATAAAGCATTCCACAAATCTTTCTGGATATGTTTCGCCAAATTTTTGAGAATAGGTTGAGTTTTGAGTATCGCCGTCAATAACCCATACTTTAGGCTCTACTTTTCCAAGCTCAAGAAGGGCAGTGTTAACTGCTTGTCTTGTCGCTGCCTTGTCGGTTTTGCTATATGGGGCTGGAGCAGTTTCAGCAGTAAATGGAGCATCAGAGATTTCAGTTTTTACTTCTTCTGGTTTAGCGATAACAGGCGCTGGAGGAGTTTTCATTAAATCAGCATTAACTTCTTCCAAAACTTCTTTTAATCCATCAGCTTCTTTAATTGGTTTTCCGTGCCAGTTATCTTTGTCAGAGATAGCAGATACTCCGCCACCTTTAAAGGTTTTAGCAATAATACAAACTGGTTTTCCTTTTACATTTAATGCGGTATCAAATGCTTTGAGTAATTCTTCAAAATCGTGTCCGTTTTCAACAACGATTGCTTCCCAGCCAAAAGCTTCAACTTTTCTAGCATAGGTTCTAAGATCGTGCCCATGCATAGTTTCCCGGCTTTGTCCAAGACGATTGACGTCAATAATAGCCATCAGATTATCAGTTTTCTTGTGAGCTGCCAGAGCGAAGGCTTCCCATACAGAGCCTTCTGCAACTTCGCCATCGCCAAGGATAACGTAAGTTCTTGCACCATTTCTAACTACTTCTTGTTGTTGAAGGGCGATTCCGAGGCCACATGATAAACCTTGTCCAAGAGAACCAGTTGCAACATCAACAAATGGAAGACTAGGCATTGGATGGCCTTCTATTCTTGATCCCATTTGTCTAAGAGTGAGAACTTCTTCTTCTTTCAAATAGCCAGCTTCACACCAGGCAGCGTAAAGAGCTGGAGCTGCATGTCCTTTAGAAAGAACGAGGCGATCATTGGCATGAGAACCAGGATCAGCCGGGTTGTATTTCATTACTCTAAAAAAGAGTGAAGATAATATATCTGCACATGAACAACATGAAGAAGGATGACCAGAGCCCGCTTTGGCTGTGGATTCAATTGAAAGCGCTCTAATTCTAGCTGCTCTGTGTTTAAGTTCTTTTATCAGGGATGTATCGTAGGACATCTTACCCTCCATTTTAAATTTGTTTAAAACATATATAGGATTAAACAAAAGGAGGGGACTAGTCAACAAAATTGGGAAAAAGTTTATTTGTTTGGAACCTGCTCAGCATTTTTTAGAGAGTTTGCTTTTGCAAGTTCCTTTATACCTTCTTTGTAATCTTTCTTTTCAGCTAATGTTTTTTGAGTAATTGGATTTTCCATTCTTAGCAAAAATGCTTTAACTTGCTCGGGGCATGGTTGAAGCTCTGGAATTTTAGTTAAAACAACAGAAAAGATAAGTGCAGAGGAATAAAGAAGAAAATTTGAGGCATCTTTTATTGGATTAGGTGAAACTCTTTGAATAAGCTTAATAAAAGAAATTAACCAGATTGATGGGATAAGCATTCTCAGGAATAGTGCAATAGCGGTGGGAATAAAAAGAGATAGGGTAGGTTTGTCTTCATCCAGGAGTCTTAGAGTTATCAAATCTAAAGTTCTGTTTGGATATGAAATGTAAATGCGACTCCAGAATGTAAAGCTGGTAGCAGAACAATCTGAAATTAAGAGAAGTGAGTCCAACCTTTCTGGAAGCTGCTCAGTTAAAAATTTCTTTCTGGCATAAACCATGAACGAATAAGTTGAAAAAAGCTGACACAGAAAAGCTATTAAAAAACCTGTTATGGGGCCAACAATAACTGCAAAAAAAGCAAATACAAAAATGGTTGGGATTCCAAGAAACAATAGCAGGGAAAGTCCAAAAATAATAAATGGCCATGAATAGATAGGCAAAAATTCTGCAGACACAGAAATATTAGCTAAAAAAGCTTTTAAGCCCCAGTTGTGTGCCAGTTCCGGATAGGCGAAAAATGCTTGATGGCTGATGGCACCAAGTAGTATTCCCCCCAAAAGGAAGGCGATCCAACGAATTCTAATTTGCCAGTTGTATGTCCACATGGCATGAGAATCTAATCTCAATTGAAGCAAAAGCAAGGAAAATTTATAAAAATCTAAAATTTTCTCTGTTGTCTGTACAGAATAATTGTGTTACTTTGAAGGAGCAAAGAAAAAACTTCCTCTAATAGAGGATAGGAAGAATAAATATAGTCTCTAGGGGAGATAAAATATCAGCTATGTCAGAAGAATTCTCTCTAGCGCACCATGTTGATGGACCAGTATTAGTAATTAGGACCAAGGGCTACTTGAACGATCTTGGGGCTGAACAGGTTGATGAGATCTGTTCTGAAAAATTGGAAGACGGTATTAATAAGATTGTAATTAATCTTCAGGAGTCTCCTTTGATTAACAGTATCGGAATTTCAATTCTGATAGGTGTAATTGAAGCTATTGAAGAATCTGAAGGCGCACTTGCTTTTACCAACCTGACCCCAACTAACAGGAAAACCTTTGAAATGATGGGCTTGCTGCAGTTTGCACAGCCTTTTGATGCAGAGGAAGAAGCTGTTAAGCAGTTTAAGGGATAGGGCTATATGTCAGATCAATTGTCCATTCAAGAGCAGAAAATGCAGCAGCAGGTCCTGCGGTATGAGTATGTCTTAGAAGCTCTTAGTGATATCGGTGACGAACTTTGTCGCGTTACAAGTTTTGATGCCCAATTAAAATCTCTTTTGCATCTACTCCTGGGAACTCTTGGAGTAAGAAAGGGCGGGATTTTTCTTTTTGACGGGTACAAAAGAAAGTTATCATTGAGATGCGCATGGAAATTGGCCCTCAAAAAGGGCGAATTTGAAGTTGATCATGAAGAAATAGCATCTTTAGAGGACAATCAAGCTGAGCTAACCTATAGGGTTAGCGAATTCCCTTTTTTAAAGGATGTTTTAGAATCGTTTAAAGAAGATACTCTTGATTGTATTTCCGTTTTAAAAGTTCGTGAAAAGCTTATTGGATTCGTTGTTGTAGGGCATAAGCTTAAAAATGTTGCTCTGACTGACAAGGAAATGACTTTTTTGAAAACCCTTTCAAGAAATATTTCTGTTGCGATCAACAACTTTCTACTTCTTTCTGAACTTAGAGAAACTAATGTTCAGCTCGATGAAAAAATTCAGGAAGTAAGTATACTTTACCAGGCGTCTCAGATGATTTCATCAGAGCTTCAGCTCCAGGCGCTTCTGGATATGGCTATGAGTGCCATTTCTGAAATTACAGAGATTGAACGCGGTTCAACCTGGCTTTATGAAGAAGAACATCATGTATTTAATCTGATGAGCCATCTTGGTGATGCTAATGAACTTCCAGGAAGCCTTCAGCTGAGCGATTCTGAAATTCTTCAGCAGGCTATGGAATGTAAGGAGTCTTTTGACTTCAATCAAGAGCAGACAATTGATAGAACTCTTAAAAGATTAGACGAAAAAGTTTTTGGAAAGGCTTTTATAATTGTTCCTATTTTGCATCAGGGAGAATTTTTAGGAGTTGTTCATCTTTGTGGTACTCCGCAGGGGAACTGTTTCTCTGAGAGAGATTTAAGATTAATTAAAGTTTTTGCTGTTCAACTTGGTGCTGCAGTTAAAAATGCTCAACTTTATGAACAGGCCATTACAGATGGCATGACCAAGCTTTATCTGCATAGATATTTCAAGCAGAGATTGTATGATGAAATGAAGAGAGCAGCTAGATTTAAAAGAAGTTTAGCTTTAATAATGGTTGATATTGATCACTTCAAGCTTCTCAATGATAATTATGGGCATCAAACTGGTGATGAAGTTCTTAAACACGTTGCTGCTATTTTGCGAAGAGCGGTCAGAACTCATGATTTACCTGTAAGATACGGCGGTGAAGAATTTGCTCTGGTTTTACCTGAAACAGATATGGGTGGAGCCGTTGCAGTTGCTGAAAGAATAAGACGCTCAATTGAAAATGATTATCTTGAGGTTAGTGGCCAGGTATTGAAAATTTCTGCAAGCTTTGGCGTTTCAGTTTTCCCAGATAGTGCAGATTGTGCAGAATCAATTATTAAAGCGGCAGATGTTGCTCTTTACTGGTCTAAAGAACATGGCAGAAATCAGGTAACGGCAGCACCAACAAAGAAAGTTGAAGAAGCTGGGAGCAACTGATTTTTTTCTCTAGCCCTGCTTTTCCAATAAAAGTATTTTGCTTTTCTTTGGGGTTAGTTCGTTTTTTAATATTTTCCAACCATCATTTTCAAGGGAAGATAATTCTTCATCCTTAAATGGTCTTACCAGCATTCCTTTGCGTACGCCTTCTGTAAAAACTATTGAGCCGTCATCTTTAGAAACAGCCCCTTTTTCAGATGCGGAGCTGGCAAAATTGTCTAAAGTCATTAATAAAGCCCCACCTGTTTTTAAAACTCGCCTGGCTTCCTGTAATGATAGTTTGAATCCATTTAAATCCAGATGATCAAATAAGTGGTGGGCTAAGATTCCATCTACACTAGCAGAAGCTAAAGCCAGTTTCCGAGCATCACAAATAATTGGCAAACCACGTAAGTCTTCTTCAAAGAAATTATTTTTCATTACTCTGATAGCTTTTTCAGATAAATCAACTCCAATGGTTTTGTAGCCGACTTGTTGGAGGTAAAGACTATTTCTTCCTTCGCCGCAACCAAGGTCAAGAATCACACCATTTCTGGGAACAACATTGCAGAGATGTTGAACCAGTTTTGATGAAGGAGCTATCATTCCCTGAAATTTTAAAAATTTATTCCAGGTTTTATTCCAATAATTTCTTGTTTCCCGCTCTTGTTGATGGTTATCCATTTTTTTTCTCCCCGACAAATTCAACGGAGACAGCTGTTATATCGTCATGCTGATCTGCATGCAATGAGAATTCATTAATCTCGTTAAGAAGATCCTTAGCTGGTTGCAAGCCTCTGGGTCTCCCGAGAAATCTTTTCAGTCTGCTTTCCCCAAATTCCTCTTCATTAGCATTTCTTGCTTCTGTAACACCGTCTGTATATAAGAATAACATATCCCCGGTGGTCATTTTAAAAGTTTCAGAATCATAAGAATAATCCTCAATGATTCCTAGCGGTACACCACGGATGTTTTTTTCATGAATTACCAGTTCATGTCCTCTACCGGAAATAACAAAAGCCGGGTTGTGCCCTGCGCTGGATAATTCTATTGAACCTGTCTCAGCGTCAACAATTACATACATTGCTGTTATAAAACGATCGTTTGTAATATTTCTGGCAATGATTTTATTCGCTCTAGATAGAACTTCGCTTGCGGAAAGGGTGTCTAGATCCATTGTTGACAGAGTTGTTTTAAACACTGTCATGATAATAGCAGCAGGAACGTTTTTCCCTGAAGCATCGGCAATAACAATACCCAACTTTTTATTGCCAAGTTCAAAGAAGTCATAATAATCTCCACCAACTTCTCCGGCTGACTTACTGACTTTACTGAGCCGCAAACCATTTATTGAGGGTATAGTCTGCGGAAGAAGGTTTTCCTGGATCTCTCTTGCCATATTAAGCTGAGTATCCATCTTCTTTTTCAGGTCATGCTGCTGTAATAGGCCATCCGTTTCAATAATAGAGGCTATCTGGCTGGCAATAATCTGGATAAAGAAGATTTCCTGCCAGGACAGTCTGGTTTCTCTATCAAGGTAGTAAACGAATAAAAGCCCCTTTTCCATTTCTGTTTGATCTGATTCCTGTCCGTTAACAATAAGGGGTTCGGTAACAACACAACCATTTAATCCTCTTTCATACTTTCTTTTAGCAAGAATCGCATTATCTGAAATGGGAGGAGGTGAGTAAATAGGCTGAAAGAAGCTTGCATCTTCGCTGCCGGTTTTTATTCCTACACTATTTTCGAAATACCAACCTGATATTCCAAGATCGGCTGGTAAAGTTTCTTCCAATGATTGTGACTTGTCTACGGGATTCCAGGAAGTAGATTCAAAATAGGTTTGCGCTTCTTCACTTTTTAAGAACCTTTCGCTAAACTCCGGGTCACCAAGTCTGGAGAGAAAGGTTTTGTCATCACCAGGAGATTTTTGCAAAACCATTACTTTTACAATGTCTATGTTTGGGCATTGTGATATTAGCTGTTGAAGAATTAAATTGATGGCCTTTTCAAGTCTTTCGTTTGGATTATCAAGACGCTTTTGAGTTTCGTGAAGCTCTCTGTAGATCTCATTTAGACTGTGTATTGATTCAAGGTAGTTTCTGTTGACTTCACCTTGAAAATTTAATCTTTCAGCCATAATTTGAAAAGCGTTGGCCAAGGAATCAATTTCCTGAGTGTTTGATTTGGGAAGGTTTTTTATTTCATTTCCAAGCCTGAAGCTTTCTATTTCTTTATTTAGTTCTTTAAGTGGTCCACCAAGGCGTTTTGGAATGACGAGATAAATATAAATTCCAAAGACAAGTACAATTAAAAGAAAGATAGATACAATTCGATAATTGCCTTTTGCATGAGATTTTAGCTGATCAGAAATTTCATAAATTTTTCCCCAATAAATCTCTGCTTCTCTTGAAGATGCATTGACGCCCTTTTTCCTGAGAGCGCTAAGTTCTTCGATCATTTTTTGGATGTTGTCTTCGGCTTCAAATAATTCACTTTGAGGGGCTTCAAGAAGGTTTCTAAGTCTAAAGAAAGAGCTGGAAAAAAGCCCAACTTTACGTTGTATCTGCATTAATACTCTTTTGTGAAGAGGATTCTCACTATCTTTTAAGGAGTTCTCAAGTAAATATTCAATGGCTCTCAATCTTTTTTCTACTCTTGATGCGGCGCTTTTCGATCTTTTGGTGGTAGGTGTAATTGCTTTTTTCCCTTGATTTAGAGAAATATACAAAGCGACCTCTGTTTCAGCCAATAACAGATCCTTTTCGACCTTTTCAATTTTTATCATCAAAGTAGATGTTTGACTTAGACTTGATCTAAATCCAGGATTTCTTAGAGTTTCTTTAAAATCCTTCATCATTTCTTTAAAACGATTAAGCAGCAGAGTAACTTCTTCCCAGAGACCCTCTGCTGCTTTGGTTCTATTAATGGATTTTTTCTGGATTATATTATTCCGTCTTTTTAGTAAAAGTTCGAAATTTTCCAGTTGGCTTGTAAAGCTCCCACAAAGTCTTGCTATGTTTTGAAGACGTTCTTTTCTGTCCTTTTCTATGACCAGGTTAGAAAGTTTTTCAAGATATCCATTAAGGACTTCTGTATTTTCAATACTTAGATTTAAAAGTGGGGTAGCTGGGTTTGCTGCGTGACCTTCAGCAATTTCTGAGATAGTAAACCATTTGTCAGCAAATCGCTCATAGGTTCTTGCAATGGTTATATGTCGCGGAAGCATTCTGGTCACAAAACCCTCGATATCCCAAAATGAAATCGAGGAAAGACCAAGGATGATAAGTATTACAGCAAGAACGGCCGCAATACTTAAAGCCAGCTGCCGTTGAAAACTCATTGCAGTTTTTTCTCCGCGAATTAAACGTTAAATCTGAAATTAATTATATCACCATCTTTAACAGGGTATTCTTTCCCCTCAAGTCTGGCAAGGCCTGCTGCTTTTACTGCTGCCATTGTGCCTTTAGCAACAAAATCATCGTAGGCAACAACTTCGGCTCTAATAAATCCTCTCTCAATATCAGAATGAATCTTTCCGCCGGCTTTTTGCGCGATCAGGTTCCGTTGAATTGGCCAGGCGCGAACCTCATCTTCCCCAACGGTTAAAAAGCTTATGTAGTTCAATACTTTGTAAGCTTCTGAAATCAGTCGGTTTCTTCCAGATTCTTTTATTCCGTATTCTTCAAGGAAAATAGCTTCTTCATCAGGAGAAAGGGATGAAATTTCCATTTCGGTCTTAGCGGAAACCATAAGAGGATCCCAACCGCGTTCGGAACAAGCGGCTTTAAACGCTTTTACATCAGCATCGTTTTCATCTGCAAATTGATCATCAGAGCAGTTTCCAATGATAAGTAAGGGTTTTTGGGTCAGGAATCTGAAGCCTTTGAGGGAATGAAGTTCATCTTCTGTGAGTTCAACAGTTGATAGGAATTCGTTGTTTTCCAGAACTGTTTTTAATCGTTCCATAAGTTCCAGTTCTTTAACAAGTTCTGGTTTTTTTACTGATTTAAGTTCTTTGTTAATTCTTTCAATTTTATTTTGAATAATTTCCAGATCACTGAAAATAAATTCGAGACAAAGTTCTTCAAGGTCAGCTACCGGATCAATTTTGTTATGAATATGGGGAACATCTTCACCCGGGAAAAGTCTCAGAACTAACATCAGTGCCTCACAGATTCTAATGTTAGAGAGAATCTTGCTTGCAGATTTGTTTTCATCGTGGCTGATGCCTGGAATATCAGTAAATTCGACAGTTGCGAATGTGGTTTTTTTGGGCTTAAAAATGGTGGTAAGAAAATCTATTCGAGCATCTGGAACCTTTACGATTCCGTTGTTGATTTCGTCGGTTTGCACCAGATAATCTCTAGTCTGAGCGTTGCCTCTTGTTGCCATGTTAAAAATGCTTGTTTTTCCAGACATTGGGAGTCCAGCAAGTCCGATTTTCATAATAAGCTCCTGAATTCTTTTTTTTCAGGGCTTAATATAGCATAGTATGCATTAAATCGCACGTTCCCAAATAAAATGCTGAACAAAAAAAGGTAAAAAAAAGAGCCGAAATTAATCGGCTCTTTTTTCAGATCTGATTTATTCTACTAAGAGTCCTGCAATGTTTGCTGTTAAGAAAGAGGCGAATGTTCCTGCCAGAAGAGCTCTTGCCCCAAGTTTTGCAAGATCATGACGTCTGTTTGGAGCAATAGCACCAATTCCACCAATCTGGATTCCAATTGAACCAAGGTTGGCGAAACCACAAAGGGCGTAGCTCAAGATAACTTTGGTTCTCTCAGTAAGGACCGCTACTTTTCCATTTATAAGTAGGTCGCCGTTGAGGTATTTTCCAAGGTCTGCGTATGCAACGAATTCATTCAGAATTGTCTTTTTACCAAGCAATTCGCCAGCAATCTGAAGATCTTGTGTTGGAACTCCAAGCATCCATGCAAATGGTCTTGAAATATAGCCAAGAGCAGCTTCTAAAGTGTTGTAAGTGGTAAAGCCAAGTCCATTAGCAATCATGCTGTAGATGTGGTTGCCCATAGCGATCAGCGCCAGGAAGCCAATTAGCATTGCAGCAACATTGATAGCGAGGGACATTCCTTCTGAACAACCTCTTGCGGCGGCATCGATAACATTCTGGTCAACAGATTCAAGTTTCAACTCGCAAGACTTTGCTGTCTCTGCTACTTCTGTTTCGGGGACAAGAATTTTGGCAAAAACCAGGGCTGCAGGAGCAGACATAACCGATGCGGCAATCAGATGGCCCGCAATCGAAGGGAAATGCGCTGAAAGCATACTTACATAACCGGCCATTACTCCACCTGCGATAGTTGCCATTCCACCTGACATGATGCATGCCAGTTCGGATTGGGTCATTTTATCTACATAAGGCTTGATAACCAGTGGGGCCTCTGTCTGGCCTACAAAAATGTTTGCAGCTGCACTAAGGGATTCTGCTCCGGATGTTTTCATGGTTTTCTGCATAAGAAGTGCAACCCAATAAACCAGTTTCTGCATAATGCCTATGTGGTAAAGAATTGCCATAAAGGCAGAGAAGAAAATAATTGTTGGTAATACTTTAAAACCGAAGAAAGCTCCTGTATGAGCTACAAATGATAAGCCTGAAAGGCTTTCGGGAACAGTGCCATTAATGGTTACTGGAACAGTGTGATTAATCAAACCACCAAAAACAAAACCAGCACCTTGGTCTGAGAAGTTCAACATCGTTGTGACAGCTGTGTTTAAGAATTTAAACAGATCTTTGCCTGCATCTGTTTTAAGGATAAGGAATGCAAAAACAAGTTGAAGCCCTATTCCCCATGCGACAAGTCGCCAATCAATTTTTTTTCGATTTGTTGAAAATGCATAACAAATGCCGATCTGTATTGGAATCCCAATTAAACTAATAAATTTTTCCATTCCCTGTGTACTCCTCTATAATCTATTGGACGCAATAATACCATATTTGGGCGAAAAAATCAGAAATTCTTGCCAAACAAAAAAGTAATGCGTTAAAGATTAGTTTTAACAGGGTTAAGATTTGATATTAATGGTTAAGCAGATGGTTGTTCCTTAATCATATGAATATCTCTTTGCGGGAATGGAATTGAGATTCCGTTTTTACGGAAAGCCTTGGTAATAGCAAGGTTGATTTCATTTTGAAAATCCGGAAAGTTTTCGGGGCTGGGAATATAAACTCTTAATTCAAAATTGAGTGAGCTGTCGCCAAAACTTGTTAAAATTGCTTTTGGCGCTGGAGATTTTTGCACATGAGAATTTGAGTTTGCAACTTCCAGAAGAACTTTTTGAACTTTTTCTATGTCGCTATTGTAAGCAACTCCAACGGGAAAATCTAATCTAAACATCCTCTCAGAGAGTGTCCAGTTTATAATCTTGCCAGTAATAAATTCTTTATTTGGGATAACCAGTTCTCTTCTGTCTAAAGTTAAAATTGTTGTGGCTCTAATGCGAATTTCACTAACATAACCGGAATGATCACCTACAACGATGTAATCTCCTACTCTTAGGGGTCTTTCAAAAAGAATAATAAGGCCAGATATAAAATTGGCGAAAATTTCCTGTAGGCCAAAACCGAGTCCCACACTGATACCAGTAACAAGCCACTGAACTTTTTCCCAGCTGATTCCAATCAGTTGGCATGCCCATACTGTACCCACAATGGTGACAAGATATTTGGATAAAGTTGTTACCGCGAATCTCACACCATTGTCTATTGGGAGTCTTTGCAGAATTGCGAATTCAAGAAACCCTTGAAGGTTACGAGTTCCAAGGAAGGTCAATACCAATACTGTTAGCGACATAATAAGGTCGATCAAGGATATTGTGACTACTTTTTCGACAATTTGTTTGGAAATAGACCCGTCAGGGCCAGTTACAAGTTCTTCAACTCTTACATCAGTGGACCACAATGAAATTTGATCAAATATTTTTACTGCTGGAATTATGTCTTTCCAGATATTCCATAAATAAATGCTCATCCCTATTAACAAAAGACTGGTTATAATATTATTGGCCTGTTTGCTTAATGAATAAATGCTTATTCCGTCATTTGGCTGGGTCAGGAGATTAATGGGACTTTCTACCGAAGAAGGGTCTTCACTGGAGGCTAATTTTTCCTGATATTTTAACACTGCAAGATTTCTGCGTTGGACCTGGAGTAGTCTTGAGATTAGCCCATAAATGAATACTGCTGCAGTTGCTATTACGAGCGATTTTATTCCACGAACATAAAGCTGTTGCGCTGTAAAAACGTATCCAATGCTGGCAAAGAGTCCCATGGAAAAAGGAAAGATAACTGAAAGAAAATATAAAAAATATCGTATTTTGCATATCAATTTGTCTTTAAAATACTTCTCTAGCTCGCAATAGACTTTGCCAGTTGGGGAGGTAATAGAATGAAAGATGAATGCTGTTGTCAGTACTAATGCAAGGAATATGAATTTTCCAAGAGTTTCATTGATTGAAGTGTGCTGACTGGAAGCTGCAATTGAATTAAAGAAATACAAAGGAACCGGGATCAAAAACAATAATAATAACTGCCTTCTTAAGAGCTCATACACATTCTCTAAATGCCAGCGAAAGTGCATGTTGGCAAGCCCTTTTTCTCTAAAACAGCCTCTTAGATAAAACAACAGCCATGAAATTGGGAGAATATTTAGAAATGCGTCGCCCACTCGTTTGCTGGAGATCGAAACAGTGTTTTCGTCGGCTAATAAAGAGCCTAAAAGCCAAATACAAATTGGAGTAAAGGAAGTGATAAAAAAGGTAAGTAAAATTGATTGTATTGTTATCCAAAAGTTATCTTTTCCGGCCTTGTTTATAGATTCTGAAGCTTCTCTATTCAAAATAATCGCGCGTGGTCTTAGCCCAAGAATTGTTATTAAAAGAAGTATCGAGAAAATAGAATGCCATATGTTTGAGAAAAGTGATTTAATAAAATCTGCAGCAACGTTATACCAAAAAGAAAAGGCCAGGAGATTTTTCAGGCCATGAAATGCATTTGAAAAATCTTCAAACTTGATTGGTGAAGAGCTTGGAATCCAGAAAACATTTTCATTTATAAAGGTTTCAAACTGACGAATTGTGTCTAGCAGGCGGGCTTCCATCGCATCTAAATCTACTAGTTTTCCCAGTAAAACCCTATATTCCTTTATAAGATCATCAATGGTTCCTCTTCTGGACTTTAGGATTTCTCTTACTGGAATATCAATTACTTCGGTAGCCACCTGATTTGCTTTTGCAATAAGATCAATGGTGTCCTTCTGGAATCTTTTTAAATCAACCATTTTACTGGCTTTGTCTTCAAAACTGAGTAATTTTCCCTGGGTTTTAGATATATAATCCTGTCTTTTGGCTATTTTTTCACGAAATAGTGCGGCATCCGGAAGTTCTCCACGCTTGATTCTAAATAGCAAACCCATTGAATCTGAAAAACCCATGGCGCGAACTTTTTCTTTAAGTGCTCTTTGGTCTGCTAACAGCCTGTCCAGAATTTTTTTGCCGGTTTCAAAATCTTTTGCAGCCGTATCAATAGCGTTAAGGACCTCGCCTCTTTGGGCAGTAAAAGAGGCGTTTTCTTCAGCAAGCTGTTTAAGTTCTGGAAGAGAATGGGCAAGGTTTTCTACCTTTTGCTGGGCTTTTTGTGCTGCTTTTTCTGCTTCCAGTTTTTTTTGCTCACTTAAGAAGTTTTGCAGAGTCGTGAGATATTCTTCCATATCATTGGAAATTCTCAAAAAATACTCTCTTTGCTCTTTAAGCAATGTGAGTCTGACTTCAAATGTTGAAATTTCATAATCATAGGCAGAGGATTCAATTTTTAGCAATTCATGTTGAATTGATCTTAAGGCGTTTCTGGCTTGCGAAATTTCTACGTTTTCCTCTGGTTGCTGAGCTTGAATTTCCTGAGAAATGGTTTCCATTTTTTTCTTAACTTCGGAAACAAGTGATGGAATTTCTTGCCTTCGGGTTGTAATGGAATCAATTTGAATGTCCAATTCAACTGCTTTACTTTTTGTTGATTTTAACGAAGTTTCTTCTGTAAGAAATAGGTTTTCAAGTTCTGAAATTGTATATTTGGAATAGTCTACGCCTGTATAAAGGCGATCATTGGTTTCAAGCTTTTTATGAAGTTCTTCGGCTGATTGAACTGATGTTTCAGAAAGTCTTTTCAGGTTGTTAAGTTTTTGTTCCCATTCTTTGTATAAGCCAAGGTTTGTTTTTACTTTTCCCCATGTTTCTTCCAGCCTTTTTCTTTGCGGTTCACTCAATTGCGTGTTTTCTGATATCTCGGCAAGCTTTTGGGTAACAAGCTCTTCTGTTACTTGAAATGCTGGTTGGGTAATTTCCACAGACAAAGAAGAAGAGGCGATTAAGGTGGTTTCGCTGGTATTTTGCGCAAAAGCTGGAACTGTTGCAAAAAATAATAGAATAAGAAGAAGTTTAGGAAGTTGGCCTTTAATCAATTTATTTAAAGAGAATTTTGAAAGACTATTTTTCACTTAGAGCACCAGCTTTTTATTTATGTTATTGGGTTTGACCACTCAAAATTATTTATTTTTCAGATGACATTTTACCACAATTTGGAAAACTGTTTTTTGAGGGAACTTTTTCAAGAACCATGGGAAGCTGAAAAAAACAAAAGGGTCCGCACTAAATTTATTAATGCGAACCCTTTTAGTGTGTTGAGTTTTTAATTTGAAACTATTTTTAGAACTCTTCCGTTATGAAGCACTTTTACGTTTTTGCCCAATGAAAGGTATTTTCCGATTTCTGGTGACTTTTGGATTAATTCAAAATATTCTTCAGAAAAAGCTTCTATCTCTGTTTCTTTGTCTTCGTTCTGAATAGCAGAATCAACCCAGCAATTGTTTATCAGGTAAAATGTTTTCCCTTCAACTTCCATTTTATCAATCTGTTTAAGAACTGAAGGAGTGCTTCTTTTATAAACTGGTGCAGAATTAGGAAATCCAGCAGATTTCATACTATTCATCTCTCTTGATGCACCTACCGCATCAACACCCTCGAAGTCTGAACTTAACTTTTTAAGTGAATAGCGACTTTTTGTTTCTTCCAATCTTACTTGTGATGGTGAATCCTGAAGCATTGAATCTCTTAGGTTGGGGCCAAGATTCTTGTTATCTTCAAGGACTAGAAAAGAAGTGTATGGGGTGAGGATTCCATATTTTTTTGCGAGCTTAACTATTTCATCTTTCAGTTCAGAATCTTCACCATTTTTTCTGATCTGCTCAAGCAGGAAGCCAATTTTTCTGGTAGCCCAAATCCTTGAAACAAAGGCGTTTTCTGATGAGCTTCTTGGAAATGACATTTCATAATCCAGTTTTACAGATTCATCCTTGAGTAAGCCTTTAAGAGTAATTCTTGCTTCTCCTGGAGATTTGTATCTTCCCAAGATCATAAGGTTACTATCTTTAAAGATGTCATTTATTTTTCTAGGATAAACTTGAGAAACTTCAATATTATTGAATTCAACTTCCACTTTGGTCATGACGGGGTGGGTGAGTTTTGAAAAAAGGCTGGAAACCTTGATTTCCATGTCTTCATCTTCAGCTACATAATCAGAAGTTCCACCATTCTGAACCGCAAGTTCATCTATAAGCTGGGCATTAAGATTGTCTCCAACTCCAAAAGTAAAAAGTCGTGTATGGTCGGTGTTTTTTTTGCTTACAATTTTAAGGATTTCTCCAACCTCTGTTTCACCAGCAGTTGGCTTGCCATCTGTTACAAAGACAATAAAGGAAGGGTTGCCACTGTTGCTATTCTGGGCTGCTTTTAAGGACTGTTCAAGGGCTTCTGAAATATTGGTTCCGCCCATTGCGTCAAGATTGTTTATGTAGTTTATAGCACCGTCTCTAGTATCCTGATTAATTGGGATCATTTTATCTTTATAGGATTCAGCTTCTGTTGAAAAATTGGCCAGATAAAAATTGCTGCCTTCTTTTAGAGAATTTATGCAAAACTTTAATGCGTTTTTTGCCTGATCAATTTTTTTCCCTGCCATGCTTCCAGATGTGTCCATAACAAGGCAAACGTCTATTTTGGGATTTTTTTCTTCCTGGGACTTAACTCTGGGTGCAATCATAAGCATAAATGAGCCATCTTCTGTTGGATCGGGGCGATGGGTAAGTAAACTAACTGACATATCTTTTTTGGAGACCCCGTAATACAGAATAAAGTCTTTATCAGGAACAAGACTATTGCTTTCAAATCCAACTGTTGCCTCATTATCGCCATTTCTGTGAACTGAAATCTTGTGAGTTGGAGAATAGACACTGGTAATTGGAGTTTTTGATTTGATCTTAACTTCAATCGAAACGTCTTTCATGGGCTCTTTGGCGTATCTATCAATTCTTAATGGGTATACGTATCTTACCAGGTTACCCTGAAGCTTGAGGGATTCTTGATAAGCAAGTTTAACTCTTTTTTCGCTGCGGGCATTAATGGGATAAATTCTGGTTTTAAAAAGCCCTGATCCCATATATTCAAGTAGGCCGGGGTCCTTCATTTGCCTGACTATATCTTCATATATTTTTTTGGCTTTTCCCGCATCAAGAAGCTCCCCTTTGGTCATTTTGCCGTCTACGTCCATGGCAAATCCACTTATCGAAGCACTAATGGGAAGAGGAAAAATGTAAAGTCCTTCTATCGTTCTGTTTTCGTGATTGTAAAATTTTTGATCCACATTTGTAGCAGCTGCAAAGTCTGAAATTTCAACGTTAACTTTGTGACTGGTAACAGAAAGGGGTACAGTAAAGCTTTCGGTCGGTCGTGGAGGTGGAATAAAAATTATATCATATACTGGTCTGGGTCTGATTTTGTAATCAGGATCAGGCTCTATTGGAAGAATCATTCCATCAGCAAAAACTGATGTTGATGCAAGGATTAGTAATAGAGAAAAAATAGCGATTCGAAAATAAGATTTCATGTTTATTCCCCCCAATTTTTCGTTTTCATTTAATTTAACGCAAGATATACAAACTGGATTTAAAAAAAGCGGGAAGCATTTGCTCCCCGCTTTTTGTTTTAGAAAGTCATTCTCAGAATTGGTAACAAAAATGCCTGGAATTTACTGGTTAAGTATTTCAATATTCCATCAAGGTAAAGAATTTCTAAGAGTTTGTCGGCATTTGCTGGAACAATTAATTTCCCCAACAGTATAGATCCGGAAATAAATAAAACCAGCCCCAGGAAGTAAATCTGTGCCCATTGGAAATCCGAAATTCTTTTGTTAAGTCTTTTGGCATTACTCCAAGTAAAGGACATATAGGACATACAAATTAGGGCCAAAGTAACAATTGTTAATATTTCACCCCATTCTGGATCAGCTACAAGCCGATAAATCTCATACACGTTTTCACCTCAATTTTACAGCAAGATCTTTTTCCAATCTGGAAATTATTTTATCCATTACAGGCTGTATTAATTCGTCTGTAAGCGTGGCTTTAGGATCTCTAAATGTTAGAGAGTAGGCCATGGATCTAAAACCATCTTCGATTCCTTTACCTTGATAAATGTCAAACAGGTGACAATCTTCAAGGAGATTTTTTCCCTCAGCTGTAATGATTTTTACAATGTCTCTATGAAGAACAGATTCAGGAGAAAGAAGCGCCAAATCTCTTTTTACAGGAGGTAAATCAGGAATCGCCGCCATTCTTGGAGTTGTTTGTTTGAAATCCGCAAGTAATCCTAAATCTAATTCTACTATGAATATCGTTTTTGGGATTTTTTTATTGTTAATGAAATTGGGGTGGATCTGCCCAAAAGTTCCAACAGTGGTTTTTCCACATACTACATCTAATTGCATTGTAGGATGGAAAAGGCTATTGCTGCTTGGAGTATATTTCAATTTTTGCTTAAACAAGCGTCCAATTCCCTGAACTATGCCTTTCAGCATGAAAAGGTCAAAAGTTTTATTACTGTTTGTCCAATCTAAACTATTTACCGATCCCGCAAAACCTATAGAAAGTCTTGTGTGTTCTTCACTTAGGTTGGCTGCGGTCGGGTGAAACACTTTTCCAATTTCAAAGAATTTGAGATTGTATTCGTCATTAAGAATATTTCTTTTCAGTGCATCCAACATTCCCCATTTCAGACTGGTTCTCATAACTGCATTTTCTTCTGAAAGAGGATTTTGAAGGACCAGTGGGGTCTTTTCATGCATCGAACTGTCTATATTGGCAGGAATAAAGCTATAGGTCATAATTTCACTGAAACCTATTGATGCCAGATGGTCTTTAAGCTTTTTCTCCATTTTCTGTAAAGGAGTTGGGAGTTGAAGAACCGATGTGATTGCCGGAAGGGTTTCTGGAATATTATTGTATCCGTACATTCTTGCAACTTCTTCGATTATATCAACTTCAAGCTCAAGATCGTGTCTATATGGTGGAACGCTAACTATCAGGTCTTCTCCATCACGTTTTACTTCCAGTTTCAATCTGAGAAGGAAGGTCTCAATCTGAGATGGGGTAAGGCTGATCCCGATAACTTTATTAACGCGGCGAGTTCGCACTCTGATCTGCTTTAGAGGTTCTCTTTTTGGATAGGCATCGCAAATTCCTTGAACCGGATCGCCTCCAGCAATTTCAGAAAGAAGTTTAACTGCTTCATTAAGAGCTATTGGGACGTTATCAACGTTTGTCCCTCTTTCAAATCTATATGATGATTCTGACATCATGCCTAGGCGTTTTGCTGTTTTTCTTACGCTTGTAGGAGAAAAGTAGGCTGCTTCAAGCAAAATGTCCTGAGTTTCTTCTGTTACAGAAGAATCGAGTCCGCCCATTACACCTGCCAGTGCCACAGGTTTTTCTGCATCAGCGATTACAAGCATGGTTGCATCAAGATTATGTTTAGCATCATCAAGAGTAACAAGGGTTTCGTCTTTTTGAGCGTTTCTTACCACAATCCGTTTTCCGGCAAGTTTTTCCAGGTCGAAAGCATGCATTGGATGACCAATGTCGAGCATAATGTAATTTGTTACGTCCACAACATTATTTATCGCTCTAACTCCAGCGCTTTCAAGTCTAGCAACCATCCAGTCTGGACTTGGCCCAACTTTAACACCCTTAACAATTCTTGCTCCGTATCTTGGGCAAAGCTCTTCATTAAGGATTTCAACAGAAGTTTCCTCGTTAATGTTTCCAGCTCCCGAAGAATCGTTCAATGGGTCTCTATGCATTGGAAGGTTGAATATGGCAGATAGCTCTCTGGCAATGCCAAGATGGGAAAGGGCGTCTCCGCGATTGGGAGTTATGCTGACATCAAAAATGATATCGTCCATTCCCAGCTCTTTGACTATGTTTTCACCTATTTGAGCAGATTCATCAAGAATGAATAATCCGCCGTGCTCATCAGAAATACCAAGCTCTTTCTTGCTGCACATCATGCCGAATGATTCCACACCACGAATTTTTGCTGGGCTAATTTCAAATCCAGAAGGAAGTTTTGCTCCAACAACTGCAACAGGAACCTTATCTCCAGCCTTCATGTTAGATGCGCCACAAACTATCTGGAGAGCACTACCGGTTCCGACATCAACTTTGCACAAAGACAATTTATCTGCATCAGGATGGGAATCCTTTGAAAGGATTTTACCAACGAAAACTTTATTTAACTCTTTGCCGGGTTGAATAATTTCTTCAACTTCTAGGCCTGCCATCATAAGAGCATCGGCAATTTTTTCAGGTGTTTCTTCTATATCAATGTAGTCTTTTAACCAACTTAATAATACTTTCACTGTTTATCTCCTCAGAATTGCCTTAAGAATCTAACGTCAGATGAGAAAAGAAGTCTGATATCGTTAATTCCGTATCGTAGCATTGCAATGCGTTCAATGCCCATTCCAAACGCAAATCCAGTATATTTTTCAGTGTCATATTTTACTGTTTCAAATACTTTGGGATTAACCATGCCGCAACCTAAAATTTCCATCCAGCCTGTTTTTTTACAAACTTTGCAACCTTTACCATTACAAAAGATGCACTGAATGTCCATTTCTGCTGATGGTTCTGTAAATGGGAAGTAGCTAGGTCTAAACCTATAGGGTCTTTTTCCAAACATGCTTTCAGCAAACATGATCAGAGTTCCTTTGAGATCGCTCATGCTGATATTTTCTCCAACAACAAGTCCTTCCATCTGGTGAAACATTGGTGAATGGGTAATATCGCTATCTTTTCGGAAAACTTTTCCCAGGCCAATCATTTTGAGTGGTGGCTGGAGCTTTTCCATAGTTCTAATCTGAACAGGTGAGGTCTGAGTTCTCAAAACCTGACCGGATTCAAGATAAAAAGTGTCTTGCATATCTCTTGCAGGATGGTGTGCAGGAACATTCAAGGCTTCAAAGTTGTAATACTCTTCTTCTACTTCCGGACCTTCTGCCATAAAGAATCCCATTGAGAGGAAAATATCACTGATTTCCTGAGCAACAGTGGTTATTGGATGAAAAGTGCCAGGTTCTGCAAAGGTTCCAGGTAAGGAATGATCAGGCTTTTCAGCTTGAAGCTTTTCTTCCTGCTCTTTTAATGCTATTTCTCTCATGGAAGCTTCAATTGATTGCTGAATTTCCATTTTTAGCTTATTAATTTCTGCTCCCACGGCTTTCTTTTCTTCGATAGGAAGCTTTCCCAGCCCTTTTAGCAGTTGGGTTATTTCGCCTTTTTTACCTAGATACTTTACTCTAAGTGCTTCCAGATCCTTAGTGGTTCTGGCGGCATTTTTTTCTGCATTATACTGGTTCAGGATTTTTTCATGTGATTCTGTCATTGGAACTCCTTCCAGAACTATTTATCCGCTCTCTTCTGGCTTTACGCCTGATTAGATATATACTTTTGCCATTCATACATGCAAATTGCTGCTGAGGTGGCAACGTTCAATGATTCTACTTTCCCTTGCATTGGAATGGCAAGAGAATCTGTACATTCTTTTTTTATTTCCGGAGCAATACCTCGGCCCTCTTGTCCCATTACAAGCGCTGTTTTTGCAGGAAATTCATAGCCAAATAAACTTTTTCCTTCCATATCAGCTGACAGGATTGTAAAAGTTTTATCCTTTAAGGTGCTAAAACTTTCCATTAGAGCTAAATCAGAAAAAACAGGAACCCGGAAAATGGATCCCATAGAAGCTCTAATAGCTTTGCTGTTAAGGTAAGAGCAGGTGCCACTTAAAAGTAAAACGGCATCTATCCCCATTGCTTCTGCGGTTCGAATAATTGTGCCAAGGTTGCCTGGGTCTTGCACCTGATCCAGGACAAGAACACATCTTGATTTTTCCAATGTGTTTTCTAAACTCATTGCAGGCGCTAACTCAATTACTCCAAGGGGGACGCCAGGGGTTGTCATTTTTGAAACCTCTTTTAACAATTGGAGAGGTAATTTGTAAGCAATTGAGCAATAATCTAGCTCCAGACTTTCTGGGTCCGTAGAAAAAACGGCCTTTATGCTAATCTTGGAGCGAGCAGCTTCGTCTAATAGCTTTTGTCCTTCGATAATTGCATAGTGAACTTCTTCGGGAGTTTTCTTCCCTGTGGAGATGCGCTTGACCCATTTATATATGGGATTATTTTTTGATTCGATTTCTTTAATTTTCATTGTTCAGAAAATAAAAACGCCCGGGGAAGGTTAACCCCGGGCGATTCTTAAGTTGCTTAAGCAAGTTGCTTTTTAGCTACTTCAACTATGTTAGCAAATGCTGCTGGTTCGTTAACCGCTAGTTCTGCAAGTGCTTTTCTGTTGAGCTCAACACCGGCTAATTTGAGGCCATTGATGAAAACACTGTAAGTGATTTCATTGATGCGACAGGCTGCGTTGATTCTAGTGATCCAGAGTCTTCTAAAGTTTCTGGCTCTAGTGCGTCTATCATGAAATGAATGATCAAGTGCATGAATAACAGTTTCTTTAGCAACCTTCTTTACATTCTTGTGTGAACCCCAAAAACCTTTAGCTCTGCGAAAAAGTTTTTGTTCTTTTCTTCTTGAATTACTACCACTTTTTGATCTTGACATTTTTCAGTTCCTCCTGAATTTCTTGCCCAGTTACTCTCGACCCTGGTCAGGAGTAGGGGAGCATTACCTTGAGTGCTTTTTCATTGGTTTCATGACAGTTAAGAGACTGTCGGTAAGCTCTTTTTCTCTTACTGGATTTTTTTGTCAGGATGTGTTTGCCATAAGCTTTATAGCGGCGGAAAGCACCGGAACCAGTTCTTTTGATGCGCTTAGCAGCACCGCGGTGAGTTTTCATTTTAGGCATAACCTTATTCCTCCTGTGGGAAGTTATTTACTTCTTTTTTGTTCGATAGAGAATCATAGTAATCGTGTTACCTTCTTTTGCGGCGTCTTTTTCGATTTCTGCATCTTCTCCGAGAATTACTTTCATACGGTCAACAACTTTAAATCCTACTTCGATGTGAGCTCTTTCACGTCCTCTAAAGAAGACTGAAACTTTCACTTTGTCTCCATCGTCCAGGAACTTTCTGATGCGATTACATTTTGTCTGTAGATCGCCTTCATCAGTTTTTGGTCGAACTTTGACTTCTTTCAGCTTAATAACTTTCTGTTTCTTCTTCGCTTCTTTAGCTTTTTTAGTAAGTTCATACTTGTATTGACCGAAATCCATTAATCTGCAGACTGGCGGCTGGGCGTTGGGCGCGACCTCTACGAGATCTAAACCTTTTTCCTCTGCCATCCGAAGGGCGTCGCTAGTAGCTGTAAGCCCTACCATTTCCCCTTCGTCATCGACCAGGCGAACCTGAGGAACCCTAATCTTTTGGTTAACACGAACGTTGCCTTTGATACTCATACCTCCGAAAAATAGAAAATGGAGCAGCAAGAATGCCACTCCATGAATTATCTTCATGCCCCCATTACTTTGGGGAAACCTTTTTGCTTATTTGCTAAAGGTGAGGACAAAGTCCTGCTTGCGCTATTGGTTCAGATATCTTATCAGTACATTAACAATTGGTCAAGAATTATTTTGCTTTATTTTTAGCTGGATCTTTACCAAACATTAGTAGGAATCCGAGCAGTAAAATCGCTGAAAATGGAATAAGTAGGAATGGTGAGATTCCAAGTCCAGCTGGGATATAGCAGAACAAAATAGCTGTCAATCCTACGATGGCAGCGTAGGGCGCTTGAGTTTTGACATGATCAATATGATCCGAACCTGATGCCATTGAAGACATAATTGTTGTATCCGATATTGGGCTACAATGATCTCCAAAGATGGAGCCTTCAAGGACAGCGCCTATTGAAACAAGTATGGCTTGTTTCAGGTAAACTGCCATTGCTGGAGCAGCTCCAGATAGTGCTACGACTTCATTATAATGCTTCATGTTAAGATGGTATGCCAATGGAATTGTTATTGGCAGGAGAATTGCCATTGTACCCCAACTTGTTCCGGTAGAAAAAGAAATCAGACAAGCCAGGATGAAAATAATGGAAGGCAACAGCCAATATGGAATTACATCCGTAACCATTTCAACAATATAATTTGCCGTATTAAGTTCTGTACATATGCTGTTAATTGACCAGGCAAGTAGCATTAGACAAATCGCCATCATAATAGCTCTGACTCCGTCAATCCATGCTCTTACGCCTGTTTCTAATACAATCAAGCCCTGGAAGATTCCCAGAAGAAGTGCAACAATGGCTCCAATTGAGCTTACCCATATTAAAACCTGTGTGGAATCAGCATCTGCAAAAGCAGTTCTGATCTTAGCAAAAGCATCCATGGTACATTGTTCTGTTTTAACCCAAATTTTTTGTCCTTCGGCAAGATCTTTTAGCTGGTTTCCAGTTATATCTTTTGGGAAATAATATTTTGCGTAAGGCTCTACTTCTGAAGAAGCTATAGCTATATTAAGGACAGGTTTCAATGATGAAATTGAAATTTGTGTGTATCCATCAGTAACAGTCTTTGAAACTTTGCTTACATTGTAATGTGAGTCAAACATTCCTCCGTTGCCTAGTAATCCTAAAAATGTTCCAAAGATTACGATAGCTATAGGTATTGCAGCGTTGTACCATCTTTTAGGCATGTCTTCCGGTAATTCCTGCATTGCAGACTCGGATGAGCTAATGGGATTCGCGTCATCTGCCAGGGGTTTATTTTCGTGATAGGCCCGAGTTTCAGCATCAAGCATAGGGCCAAAATCTCTTCTGGTTAAACATACTGCCAATACAAAGAAAAGAGCCAGAATACAATAAAATCGGAATGGAATTGTCTGCAAGAAGATAGAATAGAAATTTGTTTCTGCTATTCCCAAATCCAGGAAAGCCTGTCTTATTAAGCCAATTTCAAAGCCAATCCAGGTTGATAGAACAGCAATTCCAGCAACTGGTGCGGCAGTTGAGTCTACAATATAGCTGAGTTTTTCTCTGGAAATTTTGTTTTTATCAGTTACAGGGCGCATTGAGTTGCCAACAATAAGCGTATTGGCGTAATCGTCAAAGAAAATCAAAACCCCCATAAGCCAGGTGAAAAATTGGGCACTTCTTGGGCCTTTTACTTTAGTAAAGATAAGCTCAACAATACCTTGCATCCCGCCAGTTCTATTGATTATTCCGACCATACCGCCAAGCATTAGGGAGAAAATAACAATTGAGGCATGCCCTGAATCTGCGAGAGAGCCGAGGATATATTTGTCTAAGGCTCTCAAAAAAGCTACAAAAGGGTTAAGGTTAAATATTAAAGTTGCCCCAAACCAGACTCCGAGGAATAAAGAACTGATTACTTCCCGAGTTATCAGGGCTAAAATTATTGCAAAAAGAGGGGGAAGGAGGGAAGTCCAACCCGGAAGGCAGCGGACTTTGGTGTTTGCTGATTGTTGACCAATTTGAAAGTCGACTTTGTTGGTTCCTGACTCCTGAAAATGAAGAACAATCTTATTCAGATTTTCTGGGAGAGAAACGCCTGATGTCGCAACTTTTCCATTTATCAGAACTTTAAAAATTAAAGGCTTGTCAGCAGGAAAATCAATTCCCGAAACATTAAAATCTGTTTTTATACCAGTTAAGGTTAGCTTTGGACTTGTTATTTCAAGTTCTGAACACAATCCACCAGGCGTTATAACAAAAAGAGAAAGAAACAATATCCCAAGAAAACAAAGGTTTTTGCTAAAATGACTCATTTATACTCCAAACAATACTACTATTCTATTATTTTAATTTCTGCATTCTTTACTATAATTTGGCAAAAATGTGCAAGTTCAAATGTTAAGTTAAAAAAAATGAAACAAAAGAGGTTATTTCTACGTATAAGAGTTGAGGAGCAAAATGGTCCTCTTATTGGACTATTGTTTTGACTTTGATTTAAAAGATTTTCCTGTTAGCATGTGAGGGTGGAGATTCATAATACATGGATGACAACAAAAATATTATTCTTGTCGGAGTGGGGCTTATTTTCTGCGTATTTTTTCTGACCTGGCTGTTATTCGGGGGAAAAAGCGAAAAAAGACCACAATATGCTGGCGCCAAAAAAAATGTTGAGAGTAAGTCCGGCAAAAAAAGCGATGGGCGCGTAGAAACATACTCTGGAAGCCCTTCAAAGGCTTCCAGTTACGATTTTTCATCAGGCAGTTCCAGCAACGATAGCCCAGGAAAAGCTTCACCTTTTAGTGAAGAAGAAAAACAAGCAATGGCTCTTAGGAAGAAGGAGGCTGAAACTCTAATTTCCGAGAGTGCTCAAAATTGGCTAACTACAAGGGTTAACGATGAAAACCTTCCCGAAAAAGTCAAAGAAAAATATAGATTAAAAACCATAGCTTCATATGTTGAGGGTACGAATCTAAAAAAAAGAAAGAATTACCCGGAGGCTCTTAAAGCGTTTATGAATGCTTTAAAGGATCCAAATGCTTCCCCTGTATCCAAATATTACACTCTGCTCAATATGAAAACAATTGCTTTAAAAATGAAGGATTTGGATTTATTTATTGCGATCAGTAAATCTGAAGCTGAACTTATTTACGAAGAAGATCTGAAAACCATTGGAATTTCAAAGAGTAAAGAACCGTTAGAGTGGATTGAAAATTTTGAAAAAATGATGAAGGCTAAGCGCGACCCTTCTGTAATGGCAGATTTAGTTCAAAAAAGAATGGATTATACCAGTGGAAAATTTCCAAGAGAAGAAATCGAAGCTGATGTAAAAAATGAAATTGAACGTTATGAGAGTATCTTCAAGGAGCTGATGAGCTAATGTTTAAGAAAAAAGGCTCTGCCTATTTAATGGTACTTGGGGCTATTACAGTTTTAATAATTATTGCTTTTTCACTTTTGCGCTCGAAAAACGAAAGAGCTTTTTCCACAAAATATTTAAGTAATGAAAAAAAGGCTGAGGCTTTGGCTGAGGCAGCTGTTGATCTGCTGGGTGCATATATTAGAAAGACTGCAAACAAGCATGATTTTGATGGAGATAGTTCACTATTTTATCATTTATTTAGAACTCCATTGAAGCTTAAAGGAAGTAAACTGTCAACTTCTGATGGCTCAAATTTGACTTTTGATTTGTCTGATATGGCACCTTTGCCAGCAAAAGATCAGGAATTTTCCCCTTTAAGCCCTCTTAAATATATGATTGATGAGCTTGGTGGGAATGAAAGGGTTAAGATTGAAGTAATATGCAGTATGCCTCAGGCTGAAGGTTTTACAGCGATTAGCAAGGTTTCTGGCAATTATGACGTTGTTGGAATTACTGAAAAAAGCATTGAGGCTAAGGGCGATTCCGCAAAGTTTCTAGATTCTATAGATAATTCACCAAAAAATGATGGAACTATTAGCGGATCAAAATGGGGACCGAGCTCATGGGAATTGGATGTAAATCTTCCGTCTTTAACTTCAAGTGATGTAAAAAAGTTTAAAGTTAAGGCACCATGGCCAATTGGTAAGGTAACTGTAACCTTAACTTTGACAAAAAAAACAAAAACAAAGATTCGTATTCAAGCAGAGGCTGTTGGACTAGAAGTTTATGATAAGACAATTGATTGTCTTGATTATGTGGATGATTTTATTCCAGGCGTTAACCCATTAAATATGACGGGTTTGAGGCGAAAGGTTATGCCTGGATCAGACGGTGCAATTAGCAAGTCCTACAAAGCTGATAAATTTGCCAGCATCGCTAAAGATGAATTTGGTAAGGTCGATGGGCCAATACCATCTGCTAAGCTTGAGAAAAACAGCTTTGGGTCAAATCCAAGGGTTGTTGAAAAAGGTGCTTTGTTTGAGATTAAGGCTAAGGTTGAGTATTATCCTTTTGGAAAAAACAAGAAGATGGTTACCAGAGTTCTTGTTGCGCAGCTTCCATTTAAGGTCACTGACGTTCAGCCAATTGCCCCTGAATATACTTTTTTTGCTGCTAACTCACCGCTAATAAAAGAAAATGCTCCGATTTCTGGTGCCAACGGCGGGAAGATAGATTTAAATGTAGCAGATGGAGCTTCTGGCGTTCCGGCTTCGGCTGTCGGATATTTTGTTTTGCACAACGTGCCTTCTGTTCCAGATGGAACGGGTTTTGCAGCTAATTACACAAATATTACCGGGTTTGATCTTGGAGCTGACGATAAAGCAATGATTCCTGGAATGGTAAGAATAAACGGTAAGGGATCTGGGGCAAATAGGATGAAGCTCCATACTTTTATTGGAACTTTCGAAGAGCCGGATTTAACTGAATTAAATATAATGTGTTCGCCATTTAGCGAAACAGATCCAAATGTTAATAAATTTCAAACAAAACCAGCTTTTCAGTGGTATCCAGAGCCATATGAGAGAGGCCATGAAGTGGAATTTCCAGTTTTATTTGATGATGACATTATTTATGCACCAGTTGCTGAAAAAGGCTGCACAGGGATAATGAAAATTTATGAGGAAGGCGGACTGAGCTTAATGATGGTTCCGACTCTCCTCTATGGAATGGGGCATATGGAATATCCGCTCGGCATTAGACCAGAGGGCCCAATTGACATGGTCTTTGGGAAGATTAAAGTTTCTGCGGATCCAAAAGCCAAGGCAAGTCTTACGAATGTTAAAGATTTAACTGAAATTTACATTGATTATAAAAACCCCGATAAATATTTTGACGGTTCAACCGCAAAGTTTGGAATGCAAGGTTACCCAGCCTATGAAAGTGAGTCAGAATGGGATCCTACAACCAATTTTAAGGTTATGCCTGCAAACTGCTACAGTCTCTTACAGTATTCAAAAAAAGCGAATCATTTCTATGCTTCAGAAAGTGAATTTAAAACCGCAATGGGGTTAGATGTTTCTGATGGAGGCTTGAAGAACCCTGACGGGTCTATTGATATCAATGGAGTAATTTACATTAAAGGTTCTTTGACCATTAGTAGTCCGCTGGTTGTTAAGGGAAAGGGACTAATTGTGGCAAAAACCGATATTATTTTAAATGCAAATGTTACGCGTAAAGATGATGATACTGTTTTTGGTTTGATTGCAAGAGGCGGGACTATGGAATTTAGGGGCTGTAGCAAAGTTGAAGCGGCTTGTTTCTCTAATGGGGCTCCAACCACTACTACTTCATCAGAAGTTGTAATTAATGGAAATCTCGTTTGTAACGCCTTTGACCGAAGAAAAATAATTGATTTGAAAGTTTTTTATAATTCGAGAGCTTGCACAGTTAACCCATTATCTGTTATTAGAGATGTTGGAAAATATTCCCCAGAAAGATACTGGGTATCCTTTGCAGAAAATTGGTCCAGGTTCTCTTATGAAAAAATTAAATAATTTGGGTGCATCTCTTGTAGAGATCGCCATTGCTCTTATGATATTTGCTTTTGCAGCAATTCCCCTCTATTACGCAATGAGCTATGGAGCGCAGGAAGAAACCAACCTTGAAAAAGTTGCAATTGCTACCAAAATTCTTGAGTCACTTAGAGATGAAATTAAGGATCTTGAATTTGAAAAGGTTGAGGGGTCTGTCGGTGCGACAAGTGCATGGAAAACTATTGGGGTAGGCGAATTACCTCCCAATGCATTTAACGAATTGTTAACTGGGCAGAAAAAGTATAAGGATTTTGTTTTTTCTGCAGAAGTCAGAAAGTCTCCAGGGGCCGATATTGATGCCATTGAATTCAAGGCGGAAGTTAGCTGGACTACTGGTCGTGGGAAAAAATCTACTGAAAAAATGTCATTTATAAAAGTAAAATCGGGGGCGTTTTGATTAGTAAAAAAAGAGGAATGACTCTTGTAGAAGTAATGATTGGCTGCCTTTTAACTGCCATTGTAGGTTTTGCAGTTTATAGAGTCATGTCAGGCGCGAGACATGCCTCGTCAATCGCATCAACAAAAGCAGCTTTGCGTCAGGATGCGCAAATAGTTTTAAAACATCTTGAAAGAGATATTTCAAACTCTAGAGCTAAAATAGTAGTTAATGGCGCCAAAAAAGAAATCAAGAAAACCTTGGTTGTCGCAGGTGGTGGAAACTTTTCTATGGAAGTTCCAAAGGGAGACATTCCTGAGGATGCTACCTATTTTGATCAAAACACCGCTGATGAGGATAGCCAGTATATTAAAGTTGAATACGAACTATCTGGTTCAAAGTATTATAGAACTGCTGATGGAAAAAAGAAGTGCCTGTCTACTTTTGTTAAAGAAATAGATGTTGAAACTAATTACGACGGGAAAATTAAACTCATGTTAGCCCTGGAAGCAGCTCCTGCTGGTTCTTCCAAGAAAATGGAACATGTAGAGCGAACTATTATTGCAATTAGACAGGTAGAAACAAAAGAAGGCCACAAAGACTGGAAGCAGCGGATTGATGGTTCAGACTCCAGTAGTTATTAATTTTTTTAAATAACTTTATTGAGAGTTTTTAAGCTGACTATATTTCCAAAAATCCTGAATGAAATTGGTATTTCATTTAAACAAGAGCAGATTTTAAACATATCATTGGCTTGAAAAGATAAAGTCTTTTTCTTTACTTTGTTTAGCTGATTTAATCATGGCTGGAAAGAACAAAATTTTCTTATACAGCCTCCCATGGAATTTAAAATAAACAAGGAATTTCGCTAAAGAGTCCGCCGAGATTATCCTCTTTGAGTAAAAAAGGGGGGTAAACGCCTGGTTTTTTTGGGAGGAACTGTTTGTTAAAGGCTTTGATAAATCTAAATCATTGCTATCGATGAACCCAACGCATAAAATTCTATGAAATTTTAACACTTTTTCTAATAGTAGAATTTGGAAACCAAAATGTTCGCAACAGAAACTTACATTTGCAGAGAACTCAAATCAAGCGAATACTATTTTTTTTGTATTCCATTCGCTTAACCTTTAATTTAAGCTTCTTCGCCTGTCTTTATAGCCTCCTCACATATACATAAAGAATGATAATTAAAGGCTATTTTAAACAGTATGATTTTTATGGCAACCTAGAGTGGGATACAAATCAATTTTTCATGAAGCCAAAAAGCTACAAAAGAAAAGGGCTCTGGAGATAAACTCCAGAGCCCTTGATCTTTTAACTAGATCTTATTTTCCAGCTTTAGCTTTCATTGATTCATAATCAGCTTTAGCTTTGTTCATTTCCTGAGCAACTTTCATTGCATCAGCCTGACGTCCCTGGCTGAGCATTTCATTATAGAGCTTATAAAGCTCTTTGTATTTTGATTCTGCAAGCTGGATTTCGTCATCATAAACACCCATTGAAGCTGCATCGCCAGCTATGGAAATTTCAGGAGCCTGAGCACCAGAAACTGGGATTTCTGCTCCACCAGCTACAGCGCCGATAGAAACTGGTCCAGCTGTATCAGCTACAACAGCACCACCCATTGGGTTTGAGCCTACAGGCATTCCGATTGAACCGTAGCTGCCTTTGCCTTTTCCGAAGATTCCAGCGATTTTCTGTGCAGCCCAGTTTCCGAGCATACCACCAGCGATACCGCCGATAATTGTTCCGAATGGAGGGAAGATTGCAGAACCGAGCATTGCACCAAGAGTTGATCCAACTGCCTGACCTGTAACACCAACCCAATCAATCTGTTTGAAAGCTTGTTTGATTGAGAATCTGCCGTTTTTGAGATCGCCAGCAAGGTAAGCGCCTACTGAGTTACCTACGATAGAACCGAAGGTAGGAGCAAGTGCTGACATAACGCCGCCAACTACAGGGATAGCTGAGAGGAAAGGCACGAAGAATGAACCAGCTGCTGCGCCAGTTACAGATCCTACTACGCCACCTGCGAATTCTGCAGAAGCTACAGTTTTAACTGCTTTTTTGAGGCTAGGTTTTTCACCGCGCATCATCTGAGTAGCAAGGTCAACACCAACAGTGATACCAGCAGTCATAAGAAGGTTCTTAGCGCTGAAACCAGATTTGAGGCTACCTTTTACATTGTCAACACCCTGTTTAGTCATTACTTTACCAGCTTCGTAGCCAGCTTTGAATTTTGTAGCAGTAGTGTTTTTGAGTTTTGTGAAGAAACCAGGTTTGTCAGCTTTTGCTACAGAACCAGTTGTAGACTGTGAAGCTTCAGGAGCCTGCTGAGTCTGCTGAGCCTGAGTTCCTTCTGAACTTTGGCTGCTCTGAGAAGACTGTTCTGAACTCTGGCTGCTCTGTGAACTCTGTTCTGAGCTCTGAGAAGACTGTTCTGAACTTTGGCTGCTCTGAGAACTCTGCTCTGAGCTCTGTGAACTCTGAGAAGAATCACCTTTAGCTGGAGTAGCTGGTTTTTTCTTGAAGATGCTAGCGATTCTATCTTTAGCACTCTTAAGGAGGCTTCCGATTTTGCTGCCAGTTGCTTTAAGAGCTCCGCCAACTTTGCTTCCAGTTGTTTTAACTGCATCGCCAACTTTGCCAGCGCCGGTTTTTACGCCGTCTACAGTTTTAGTTCCGAAAGCCTGTCCATTATCTTTTCCTGCTGAAAAGCTATCTTTGATTTTCTGGCCATATGAACTAAGTTCGTTCTTAATCCAACTGCCTGATTTGGCTCCGCTAGCTGCTGAAGTATCTGCTGCGTTAACTGCAGGCGCCTGAGCTGCTGACTGTGAAGAGCTTACTGCTGTGTTAGCAGTTGTGGCTGCAGCTGTAGATCCAGCGTTTCCACCGAAAATCAACTTTGTATACTGAGCCATGTCAAGTGCTACTGGCTGGCCATTTACATAGCGAACATTGTAGCTGGTTGTTGTAGGACCGCTCTTAACAGTTACCCACTGGCCTGGTGTTACGTTCATGCTCTGACCGCCAACATTTACCTTGATGCCACTGTAGGCGGCCATCAGAGGTGCTTCAAGTGCGAAGCTGGCAATAAGAACTACGCATAACAGTTTGCTGATAAGCTTAATTGTGCTGTTCCTCATACGTCATACTCCTGATTTTTGGAATACCCGAGTTTTAAGACCCGATTTACCCGACTCACAGCACAACCTACCCGAAAGTGCTATAAATCGCTTTTTTTAAGGGTGTACCCGCACCCTTGTTTTCAATTATAACAAACGATTTGAAATCCGCAAGGGCAGCAATAAAAAAAAATAGTTTTTGTTAAGCAAAAACCGAGAGTTTTTGGCTCCCGGTTTTTTACAAATTTCAAACATTAAGATACGCAAGTCTTTGTGAGCAGGGGTTCTAGCTCCTGGATAATCTGTTCTTTACAGAAATTCTCACCTTGCACGAAAAAACCTATGTCTTTTGTTTCATATATTAATTCTGATGGTAAAGGTAAAGTTTCTCCTGCTCCAATAAGAAAAGCCCAGCGTTTTCCAATTTTTCGGCAAATCCAGATTCTAATCTGGTATTTTTTAGAAATAACTTCAAGATCAAATAAAGAGATCTCGTTCTCCATTACATATCCTTTCGTAGTAATCCATTGTGGATTCAAACAATTTGGGTGAAAAAACTGATGGAGTTTGCTTTTTTACCTCTTCGATTTCTGCTTTTATTACAGCTTCTCCAGCTTTTTTTGTTTCAGGAGAAGCGAAATCGTTGAGCCACTCTCTATAGGTAAGAATTGCATTCAATTTACAGAAGTGACATTCATGCCCAGATTTTAACATACTCATGATCTGATCGCCGGTTCTTCCGCATCTGTATCCAGCTGTGCAGAATGATGTGATAACGCCTTTTTTTGCAAGGTCACCGATGAGCTGATCTAATGTTCTTGTGTCCCCGAGCATAAATTGTTGTTCGTCTATATTCTGTTCTCCAGTAGCCTTTGAATAACCACCTATTCCAATAATCGTTGAGGCGTCAGTTTGTGTACAACCGACAAACAAAACGTCGTCTCTAACTTCCTGTGATTCTCTGGCTGTTATAATGAGTCCTGTATAAGGAACTGCAAGACGGATTAAGGTAACGATTTTTTTAAAGTCTTCATCTGAAACGAAGTAGTCTTCATTCTGGTTATTTCCAAAAATTGGAGAATTACTGGCAGGGGTTATTCTGGGAAATGAGATGGTGTGTGGGCCAACTCCAAACTTTGTTTCCAACTCAATTGAGTGAGCCAGAAGCCCCATAACCTCAAATCTCCAATCGTAAAGTCCGAAAAGTGCGCCTATTGCTACATCATCTATCCCTGCTTCGTAGGCTCTATGGTGTACATATAAGCGCCAGGGGAAGTTTCCTTTAACCGTATTTTCAGGGTGCATTTTCCTGTAGGTTTCGTGGTGATATGTTTCCTGAAAGACCTGGTAAGTACCGATTCCAACTTCGTGAAGCTTTCTTAAATCATCTACTGAAAGGGGAGCTGCATTAATATTGACTCTTCTAATCTCACCCTGTTTTTTGTCGGTTTTCACCTTGACGTCATAAATTGTCTTGATACTCTCTGCAATATAATCAGCGCCAGTTTGGGGATGCTCGCCATATACTACGATTACCCTTTTATGGCCAATATCTCCGGCAAGAACTTCGGCTTCTCGCTTAATTTCTTCCATTGATAAGCAAACCCGCTTTTCATCTTCATTGTCACATCTGAAGCCACAATACATGCAATTGTTTACGCAAAGGTTGCTGCAATATAAGGGAGCAAAGGTAACTATTCTATTGTCATAGACTTTAGTTTTTACTTTTGCAGCCATTTTATACATCTTATCCCAGGTTTCCGTTTTTTTTACTTTCATTAGAGTCGCAAGCTCTTCCGGGGAAAGGGTTTTTATTTGATAAGACTTTTCAAGGATTCTATCTACTTCTTCATCAGAAGGTTCTGATGCTTCGTTAATCTGTTTCCAGATCAAATCGTCGTCTATAAAATCTTTGCCATCTACCATGTGTTTTTCATATTCTTCAGGCTTGATGACTTTGTTAATCCATGATTCTGGTGAAGCATTTTTATTTACTTGCATAGGAAACTCCTGATTTGTGATTTTCAAATTTTTGTGAATACGGTTTTGACGCTGATATCTGGTAGGAGCCCAATCTTCCCCGTTAAAGCACCAATTTCATCATTTGTTCCATCAACTATTAATGAAACAACAGAGATATTTCGCTCTTTATAGGGGATTCCCATTCGACCAACAATCAGGTGAGAAAATTCATGCAGCAGATTGTTAAAATCATTAACAGCAAGTCCGGGTGTTTTGAGAATAACTGCAACAACTCCGAGCCTTCTTTGCGCAGAATCTGCGCTATTCGTTCTGGTCATTTTTTTGCTCCTTGATGTCAGGGAAACCCCTTCATCTTAGAAAAGTATGTTTATGAAAAGTTTCACAAACGTTAAGGTTAGTATACTAAATTTGTAGCATTTTGCAACCATAATTTTGCAAACTTAATTTTGCCAAATTACATCTGTTTGAGAAAAAAATCTCAAAGTTCTTGCCTAAGCAGGCCTTTTTATTTATCTTTGCAGTAATAAACACAGGGGCATATCAATGGAACAAAAATTTCGCCTTGAACATGACTTCATTGGAGAAAAATCAATTCCCACAGAAGCATTGTTTGGAATAAACTCCTTGCGAGCATTTGAGAACTTTTTTTTAACTGGAAAAAAAATCCCATCTGAAATGATTAGAGCGTTGGCAATGGTAAAAAAAGCTGCCGCAAAAGCTCATAAAAATTCAGGAGAAATTGCTGATGCTAAAGTAGAAGCCATTATAAGTGCTTGTGATGAAATGATTTCAGGAAAGCTCGATTCCGAAATCATTGTTGATCCTCTTCAGGGTGGAGCCGGAACAGCCGCTAATATGAACATCAACGAAGTCCTTGCTAATCGAGCAAATGTAATTCTTGGTGGGAATCCAGGAGATTATGAGCTGGTTCACCCTCTGGATCATGTCAATAAAGGACAAAGCACCAATGATGTTTTCCCTACTGCGCTTAAAATAGCAGCTATATGGGATTTGAGAGATATGGTTGAAGAGGTTGCCAGACTTCAGGAAGCTCTACAGGAAAAAGAAACTGAGTTCGCTCCAATTATAAAAATTGGGCGCACCCAACTTCAGGACGCCGTTCCCGTAACCTTGGGAGCTGAATTCAGTGCTTTTGCAGAAGCAATTTCCAGAGATAGATGGCGACTCTATCGAGTGGAAGAACGTCTTAGAGTTGTAAATCTAGGTGGAACTGCTATTGGGACAAGTATTCGGGCGAGAAGAGAATTTCAATTTGAAATGCTTAAACATCTTAGAGATGAAACCGGAATTGGCATCGCTCGTGCTGAAAATCTTGTTGAGGCTACTCAAAATGCCGACGTTTTCTGTGAAATTTCGGGTCTTTTAAAGCCATTGGCAGTTAACTTGTCTAAAATGGCATCTGATTTACGTTTACTTTCCTCTGGACCGCATTCTGGAATTGGAGAAATTTTTCTTCCGGCAGTTCAGGAAGGAAGTACTATCATGCCAGGGAAAGTGAATCCCGTAATGTGTGAAATGATAAATCAAGTTGCGATGAAGGTTATGGGCAACGATTTAATTATTGCTCACGCTGCCGAGAGCGGACAGCTTGAGCTTAATGCTTTTTTACCACTTATAATGGATGTACTGTTGGAGTCGCTTACGATTCTGAGAAGAGGTATTGGTTTATTTACTGATAAATGTATAAAGGGCATAAAGGCTAACAAAGAAAGATGTGAGAAAAACTTAAAGGGGTCGCTAGGTATGCTGACTCTTCTAGCCGAAAAACTTGGGCATGATAAAACTTCCTTGATTTACAAAAAACACCTGGAAACAGGTGAGTCTGTAGAAAAACTTTTACTGGAAAACAAATTTGTAACCTCTGAAGACATTGGAGAAGCATTAAAGGCATGTAGACCATAAGGTTTTCACAATTTTTAACCAGACAGGAATCTAAAAAACAAAAGGCCGTCTGCAACTTATGCAGACGGCCTTTTATAATTTTACTAATTTGAAAGGGGCATAGACATTTTGTACATTAAAGATGGAACTTCTGAACTCTCCATGATTTTTTTGAATTCATTAATCAAAGCTGGTGCTCCAGAATTCATGCTTGCCATTTCAGACAGTACTTCAGCAAAGCCTTTTTTGGAATAGCTTTTAACCAGAGCGGCGCTTTCAATTTTCGCAAGTTTACAGGCAACCGCCATTGAATCTTCCCTGTAACCTATTTGATCGATTAAACCAAGCTCCTTTGCTCTGGTCGCATTATAAATGCCGCCATCCGCAATTTTTTCGACATCTTTTCTGGTCATCTTTCTTCCTTTGGTAACAATTTCAACAAATCTTTCGTAGATGCTGTTAATTATTTCCAGGATCATTTCTTTTTCTTCTACCGTCATTTCACGGAAAGGTGAAAGAATGTCCTTTTTCGGAGTTTTTTCTGATTTGAGAACAACAGGTTTAATGCCGAGATTAGCAACCAGGCGCTCAAAGTTCATTCCATGCATAATAACGCCAATGCTTCCAAGGATTGAGGTAGGGTGGGCGAGGATTTTGTCAGCGGCACAGGCCACATAATATGCTCCAGAAGCGCCAAGGGTTCCAAAATGTGCAACTACTGGTTTGCCAGTTTTCTTTTTGAAATTTTCAATTTGATGATAAATAATATCACTGGCAGTAACTTCTCCACCGGGAGAATTTATCTCTATCAAAACCGCTTTTATCGCATCCCTTTTTTCTGCGACAAGTAGATCTTTTTTGATCTGTTTGAACATGTCTTTATTTGGTTGAAAGGGGATTGATTGTTCTTCATCTTTTTCCTGAATAACACCTTTGATTTTTATCAGGAGGATTTCTTCTTTAGCTTCTTCATCGCCTTCAACAAATTTAACTCGGAGCTTTTTCTTGCTTTTTTCACTGGCTGAAGGCGCAAAAATACTAAAAATACCCTGGGCGAAGCTTGCGCTTGATACGGTAAAAATTAATGCGAAACACAAATAGTAAATTTTTTTCATTGACTTACCCCTTCTATTTTTCTTGTCCTCTTGTCCAGAAACCTTCATTCCGCTCATCTGGACATGCGTTAAAAAGAACCTGGCAATCGTTACACCTGAGACAGAGATCAGCGTTGGTAGCTTTTCTATTCTGCATCGAAGCGTAAATAAATTCAGGACTTCTTAAAAGTGCTTTGTCAAAATTAATCATGTCAGCATAATTGTGGGAAAGTATGTTTGCCGCACTGCGCTGAGAAAAAACATTTCCTGAATAAATTACAGGAATAGAGAGTTTCCTTAATTCGATTGCTTCATCCTTAAAAACGCAATCAGGAGAATCTTTGCCAAAAATTGAATCTGCTCCATATTGATTTGATGGAATGCCCCCGGTTAGATGAAAGGCATCCACTTTGCAATTTGCAAGCATTTTTGCCAGTTTTAATGATTTTGCCATGGTTAATCCGCCAGGCAGGTAATCCCGCATAGGGATTCGATAAAATAAAAGCAAATCTGGAACGGCTTCCTTGATTTTCGTAACAACTTCCATCGCAAGACGAAATGAATTGTCATACTCAAGTCCAAATTCATCAAATCTTTTATTGGTTTTTGGCGAAATAAATTGATGAAGAAGCTCTCCATCGCCCCCTTGAATCTCAATTGCTTCAAACCCGGCATCCCATGCTGAAATTGCTCCCTGAACAAAATCTGAAATGATTTTCTGGATTTCCTGAAAGGTTAACTCTTTGCCTAGAGGATCATTTTTGCCTTTAAAGTCAATTCCAGATGGAGATAACCTGAATGCTCTTTCAGGAGTTAAAGCAAGAACACCTGGATGAGTGATTCGTATTGCGGGAATCGCACCCTTTGATCTGACTCGTTCGGCAATAGCCGCGAAACGGTTCATATTTTCATGGCTTTGTAAGTTTAGCTGTTTTGAAAATGAGCGATGATTTTTTTGAATTGATGCGCTTTCTACAATAACCAGAGATGGACCTGTTTCAGCAATTTTTCCATAGAAATTTATGAGCTTATCCGTTGGCTTACCGTTTAAATCTGCTAATTTTGTGCAATTAAATGAAACAACTGCTCTATTTTTCAGTTGAAGTTTTTTTATTTGGATTGGCTCTGACAATAAGATCGGCATTTTTTGATATTACATTGTCGCTCTATGCGGGTCAAGGTTAAGAAAAGGCTGCAACAGTTTATATTTTGTGATAAGATTCCCAACATGATTAAAATTCCAAATTTTCCCGAACAAACTACAATTCAGTTATCACATAGAGATGCCTTAACAGAAGCAGTTACAGCACAGGGAATTAAATCTGCCGAATTTTCTATTTATTACCTATTAAGTTGGTTTTATAACCGACCTGCATATATTTCCAAAATTGATGACAGATTGATCCTGGATGTTGAGAGTCGCGAAGGTTGCCATATCTTTCTTGGACCATTCGGAACAGGCCCAATTAAGCCAGCTGTCGAGAAGATGCTTTCCTATATGGAATCTCTGGGCTGTGAAAGAGCAATTAGATACATTCCCCAGACTTTAGTTGAAGAGATTAAGTCTGTTATGACTCCCATAAGGGAAGAAGAGCACAGAGACTACTTTGACTATATTTACAGTCGGGAAGAATTAGCTGAACTGCCAGGAAGAAAGTTTCAAAAGAGGCGCAATCAGGTAAATCGAATACAAAGGACCATCAATCCAAAGATAAAAATTATTTCCAAAGATGATGTGGAAGAAATTATGCATTGTCTTGATTTATGGTACGAAAAATATGGCGATGGTGATCTTTTTCTTGAAATGGAAAAAGAAAGCATAAAAAGGGCTCTCCCAATGTTATGGACACTCGGTGGAGTTGGCGTAAAGCTGGAGCTGGAAGAGGGAATGTGCGGGCTTTCATGGGCTGTTCCCTTAACAAAAGAAACCTGGCTGGTTCCTGTAGAAAAAGCTTCCCGAGAGATTGGCGGAATGTACCAGTATGTAAATTGGGCTCTTGCAAATAATTTACCAGAAGAGGTCAAATATTTAAACAGGGAAGCAGACCTTGGTATTGAAGGCCTTAGAACAGCTAAAATTCGTTATAATCCTGTTGATTTCGAGAAGAAATTCACCCTCTGGTTTTAAGTTATCTAGTTAAATCTGCCGATAGTTATAGTATAGATAAAAAAAAGCTGGCAGGCAGATGAACAGATTTATCAAAAGGTTAACTTTTGCATTTAAAACTGTGGTTGGTATTTGGCTCTTTATAATACTGGCAATGGTTCTGTCTGGATGCGCGGCAGAACGCGACAATCCTCTTGCTGTTGAGACATTAAACGGTGCACCTCCCAAACAAGAATCGGTTGCCATGGAGCTGGATGCTCGTGGTTTGCTAAATGGAAAGCTGGTTCCAAGTGGTGCAACTCCCTCAGATCTCACCAATAATGTAATTACTTATACCGGAAATTGGACACCAATTAAAAGCAGCAACAGTCCGGAATGGTATACCATGACCAGCGAAACGCCAGGTGCGCAGGTAGAAATCGTTGCCACATTGAGCCGTCTGGTTTTTGACTTTTGGGACTACGAATTTTATCCAGATCCAGGCAATGTTTCATTTTTTATTGACGGAAAGCCGCTTGGTTCATTCCAATTGGCCCGCACTAGCGCAGATGGCAGAAAAATAACCGACTATCAGATTTCCACACAAAAAAATACCGTGGCCACCATAACCATGAAGCTTAACTCCGGGCGTGTAACTATTTCAGGCTATCTGTTGTTGTTTCTCGATAAGAACTATCCCTATTAGGGAAAACCATTATTTGCCGCCAGCTATTAGGTGGATTTGTAGCTTTTTGTTATTTAGCGGTTTTCAAGCTAATTTATTGAAGTGAAATAATGCGCGTATCCAGTTTACTTAAATAATTAAATTAGTTCGATAATCTCAAAAATTGGTTGTTTCTGTTTTTTGCCTTTTATCTCAATGTCGCCTAGATTGCTGCAATTGGCATATTCTCCAATTGCTTTTTCTGTAGCCATTGACACTAGGATATATGTTGATTTTCCCAGCTTATGAATTGATTTTAATCGTGCCGCCATGTTTACTGTGTCACCAATAACAGTAAAATCCAATTTGCCAGTATGAGAGCCTATTTTACCTGATATGAGGCGACCTGTTGAAATTCCAGAATGGCATGAAAACCTATCAGCAGTTATCTTTTTTAAAGTTAATGAAATTTCTAAAGCACTTTTACATGCATTGATAGCGTGATTACCTTTTTTGAAAACTACCATCAAACTACCTTCTACAATTTTGTCTATTACCCCGTGATTTGCTCCGCATATTTTTGAAACAATTGATACGAATTGATTTAACAACTCAATAACTTGATTTGCTTCTTGTTCTTCGGAGAAGCTTTCAAAATTATCAATTTCACAAAATAAAATTGTCGCTTCAATTAAGTCGCCACCAGGTTTCAAATCTTCTTTACCCATGTTTTCCATGTCTGCAAGAACATCTTTTGATACAAATTTTTCTAACTGCTCTTTTTGTGCAATATCTTTAGCCATTTCATTAAATGAGTCTGCAAGTTCTTCAAATTCGTCACCAGTATTTAATTGGCATCTATATTCAAGATTGTTGTTGGCAATATGCTGCAACTGTTTTGATATTATCTTGACTGGTCTTACATAGAACAACTGGGCAAGCAGTAATACGAATACAAATAGAATAACAAGGTAAACAACAATTTTAGCCGTAGATTTAAAAAAATCATTAACCATCTTCTTTTGTGGTGTTGCCGTCACTATACCAATGTAATTGAAATCTAGAATAGGTTCTATGCGCTTATAAACCGCACCTTCTTCCCATTGGACAGGAGTTTTCAATTTTAAAGATAAAGCAATTTGCTGGTGTTCCAGTGGGGTTAATTTTCTACTATTTATGTCGTATTTTCCTGTTTTGGCATTTTTTATGGAATAAGTAAAATCAATTTCATAGCCACTAAACACCTCTGACATCTCGCTCTTAACTTCTTTTAATGAGAAAAAGTCAGTTGCTAGTTTTTGCAAAGAATACATAATTTGGATGTATCCGGAAGGGGTGTTATGCTGATCATAGGTAAGAATATTTGCAAATTTGGTATTTGGCGACGATTTTTTTAGTGAAACCATTTCTCCTATGTGCCCAAGTGTGATTCTTTGTGAAGACTGGGTTTTTCTATAATTTCCAATTATTTTGTTTGCTAAACTACCTGTATCGGTTTTTTTATTGTTCATTGAATCCAAAAAAAACGAACCAAAAATTATCGCTGGCTCATCTGTCGCATTGCCACCTTTTAGCTCTGGATTTGTTGATTGAGCTATCATAGGCTTTTCTACATTCGCCATATGAAATAAAATTGTATCTGCGCCTACACGCGTTAACCATTTTTCAAAATACTTTTGAAGGCTTTCATTTCCATTTTTTAAAATCTTTTGGACTGTTATTCCCAACTCAAGGTTTTGAATTTCTTTTTTTCTGAGAATATTGCTAAAAGCCTTTTTGATTTCGAGTGATTTATTTTCCATCGTGTGTTTTAAAAGAGATTTTTCAATAGATGATGAAAATTTGCCATACAAGTTTCCAGTAAAGAAAAGAATTGCAACCGGCAAAATCAATGTAAAACAAATGCCTAGCATAATTTTGCCTTTAATCGGCATTGAGAAGTTAAAACCAAAAATACTTAGTCCAAATATCACCACAGAACCCAGAATGAATAGCAATAAAAATATAAACTTTATGGTTTTAAGATGACTGTAGAAAGGTGGTCGCAAATCTTTTTTATTTACGCTCACCCTAAGCAGTGGAATGTTGCTTTTGAGTTTTCTCAATCCGTTTGGGGCAAGCAGCCCCCCTTGAGATAAAAAAACAATAAATGATTGGGGTACAATTGCGTCTAGATGTATTTTTTCTTCATCTTCTAAAATCTTATCTGTTCCCAAAGCCTCCATTTGTTCCACAATTTCAGTCTCTTCAATCCGAACATTAGAATTTATTACACTTCTATTTAGCAATGGACTAAATGGTTTTCTACACGCATTTTTTATTATCAACTTTGCAGGGATATCTTTTAACCTGATAATCGCCAGATAACCACCCAGGTTTGATTTTTTTCCATCTTTTGTACAAGTTGCTTCTGAAAAATAGAATAAGGTTTTACCGATTTCGCCTATTTTAGAAGAAATGCTTTCACTTGCTTTCTTATTTTTCAGCTGTATTTGATCAATGTTTCCAAAAATCGTTTTAAGGAAAAAGGCTGAATCCAAAACGGCCTTATCTTTTTTGACTTGCTTCAAATAGCTTAACAAGCTGTCTGAAGTAGATTTATGTTTCAAGATTTTTGCAGTTGATTGATTATTCAACAACCCAAAGAATCTTTCCAGTAATATGTTTGGCGGCTTTCTTATTTTACTATTTTTAAGATGACTTCCCTGGGTAAAACTTATTGATTTTGTATCTGGACCATAATAAAAAAGCCCAGCAACTTTAAGTTGGGTGAATTTTTCAAGTTCGGTAAGTAAAATTTTAGCATCGAGTTTTTCAAATTTCTCTACTAACGCTTTGTCTCTTGAAAAATCCTTAAACCCGAATTGCAGATCAAATTTGTTTAACAAATTTTCAATAAAGACTTTTGGCATAACGTCTTCTTTGAATTTTTGAATTTCAAGATTAATTTTGGGCTTAATCTCTCGCAATTCGTTTTTAAGAGAAAAATCAGCAAAAGCAATCAAAGAGTAATATGAAATTAACAGGGGAATAGAAAGCAATAGCAACCAGATACTCAAGGCTAAGGTTGTTGATATTTTGCTTTTTGAGGATAATGTACTATTTCTCATTTTTTATCTCATAAACTAGCCCATGCTTGTCTAACTCAAACTCATCTAACAAATATAGATCAGAAACCTTTTTTGCTACGCATGAATCAATAATAATTTTTGTATGTTTTCCGTCTTTTGACGCAGCTTCAAGATCATTCGCCTTTTTTATTGGTCTTCCGGTGATAGTAAATTCAAGATACTCGCCACTGTCTCCAACATTTCCTGAGATGATCTCGCCATGGGAAATCCCAACGCCATTTTCTACGGTAATTAATCTATTTTTTTCTCTTTCAGAGTTAAATAAAGTTAAAGACTGCCTCATTGTCACTGCAGCTTTACAAGCGTTTAACATAGTATTTTCATTTTCTTTCGTTGGGTAAAAAACAGCAATAATCGCATCGCCTATAAATTTATCTATCACTCCACCATTACTTATAATTGCTGCCTCCATCAACGTAAAATATTCGTTTAAAAGAGCAACAATAACTTCCGGTTCGCAGGTTTCTGTTATAGATGTAAAGCCTCTAATATCGCTACATAATACTGTTGCATGATTGCTTTCACCTTTACAATTTTCAACATTATCATTTTCTTTCAAAGTGGAGAGAAGCTTTTCAGAAACAAATCTGGAAATATTCTTTCTCATTTGGAGCTCTGATGTCATATTATTAAAAATTAAACCCATTTCTTCTATTTCATCTTTTGTATTTATTGAAACTTTGGTCAAAAAATCATGCTCTTTTCTTATTTGTTCCGCTCCTCTGTACAACGTGCGAATTGGAGAATTGAACAAACTGGACATTGCTTCTGCCATCAATACAAGTATTATCAACGACATAACACCCATAAAGGCAGGTAAAAAAAGAAATAAAGAATGCAATTTCATTTCTTTGCCTATGTCTGCCATTGCCGAAAAAACAAATTTTGAATTGCCGTAATATCTCCATTCGGTAAGCATTTTTCCGTTATTTGTAGAAACTATCTTGCGTCCAGACACCCTGTCTCTAATAGTTTCTTTGGCGAAATTAACCAACTCCACTTTGTCCAGGTTTCCAAGAAAATAGCCTAGTTTTCCTTGATCAAGAAATAAAACTGAAATCCTACTTGTTCCAACAATTCCATCTTTATGGATATCAAAAAAGCTATAATATTTTTCTACATTTTTTAACAAAGCTGATATCACCAAATCAATAGCAAACTGCAGAAAAGAAGCTGCAAATACTGACTTTCCAGGTTTATTGTCTTTATAGAGATTGAAAACACTTGTATTTTTTGTGTTAATTTCCACAGGGCTTATCTCAATTTCTGATTCAGCAGCCAGAATTCTAGGGTTATCTATCAAGTCTAGATAATCACCAGCCAGGCCTGTTGTCATTTGAACGACTTTTATTAAATGTTTAGTCTTAGATGACTTTTTGTCTAAGACGCCTAGATTTGATAACGCCTTAATTCCAAGAGAAATATGAATTGGATTAGGCCTACTTTTAGTGGGCTTAACAATTATGTTTCCCGAGTTATCCAGAATGAAAAATTTGGGAACCAAACCATAGCCAGATGGAAATTTTTCAGAAACAGGTGGCTTATAATTATTTTCAAACAATTTCTTTGTTAATTGCTTTTTCAGCTCAAGACAAAATATAGTTTGTCGACAATTTGCCTCATAAAAAATTCGCTCGAATTGGTCAAGCTTTCCAGAAACTATTGAGATCGCATTGTTTAGATGAAATTTATCTATCTGCTGATAAATCAAAAATGAGAAAAGACTGGTAAATAACATCGGAAAAATAGCTACACTAAAAACAATCAACATGAACTTTCGTCTCAAACTGATTGAAATTGTATTTTTGAATAAAATGCCTCTTATCCACAAAAAGAAAACAAACAACAAAATGCATCTGTTTGAGAAACTGAAAACAGGAATCAAAGTATTCAAATTTGATTTCAGCAAATTTGCATCGATAGTTATGGCTATTCTTTGTTTTGGGCTTACAATAAATTTTTCGTTACTATTTAATCTACTCTGAGTATAAATAACTCGAACAAGATCTGGTGGCAAAAATGAAGATACTGATGATCTGGAATCCTGTAAATTTGATGTTAAAATCCGTTTCGCTCCCTGAAACGGATTTTTGTTCAACACATTTTCAAGCAGTTTTGAAACGTTGATGTCAGATTCGAGAACTCCAAAAATAAAGGCCCCATGGATTCTACCCTGGGAAACTATTGGAGCAGAATAAACAAACACTCTTTGTTGTTTAAATATAGTCGTATAGTAACTGTTGCAAGTGTTTGGGGTAGGGAGTGTGTTGGCAAATTTGCCAAATACTTTGAATGTTTTATCTACTATTTTTTCCCAATCATAATTGGAAAAAATAAAAGTGTTTTGAAGAACTTCATAAAAATCAAACTTACGAATATGCGGTAGAGAAATAAGCCATCTACAGTGTTCTGGAAAGTTATATAAAGTGGTCAAAGCCATAAGAAAATCAAATCCATTATCTAAAGAAGCCTTATTGGTAAAACGTTTCGAATAATTTTTGTAAATATTGCTGAAGCTTCTATCTGCTGCAATTAAAAAAAATGGCTTCACACCATATTTTTCTTTTAAGGTTTTATGACAATTCTTGCCAAAATTGAATGGATCAAATTCTTCAGGATTTGTAATATACCTGGCAAAAATATCTGCCATAGCATTGTTTACATAGGCTGGTGTGGTTAAATCAGATTGAAAATCAATAATTCCTTGAGTTAGGTTTTCTTTGACAGTTGCTTGCAAAGCACTTTCATGTTTATCAATCTCATTTTTGAGCTGTTGTTGAACCAAGAAAAGAGGTAGACAAAGAACTGCAAGCATGACTATTGCAATAGCTGAAATTAGCGAGTTATAACCAATTCCAGATTCTGTTGTCTGATGAATACCCAACCTCTGCCCCTATGAATGCATATATCTAATTTAACATACAAAACTGGAATTTTTTTAATTCACTTGGCTAGAAGACAGATTTAAATAAAAAATTAGGAAGATTCGATTTGTCAGAGCCAGAAAGCGTTTTCTTATGCGCGCTTTAAAGCTTAATGCAACATTTTTTCTCTAAAATTATCGTTTGAAATGACTAACGCTGGTTTCTCGTTACCTTTTTGCCCAATCGCAATATCTAACTTTTTCCACTTTATTCGTCCAGATGTAACCGACAAAACCCTCAGGAATTTTTGCCAAATCTTCTTGTGAATCGAAGCCCTCAGACCATTTTCCGTCTCCATTCACAAGAACAACCCGGGTATTAACAGACTTCATTCTCTGCTGGAACTTTGTAGGCCACCCCCAAAGCAACCTGGCAAATTTCAGTGGGATAAAAAACTGCGAATTTCGAATAGTCTCTGGTATGTATCCGGTCCAGCCCAAGAGAATATAAGAAATAAAACTGTTTTTTAAGGTTTTCATTGATAGTATTCCAATACTGGGGATACATCTTTTCACAGTCGTGACAGCTCTGTGATCACCGTAAACTACAAACTTCTGTATTTCATTTTTCCCTAAATTGGCAAGAACATCCGCTAGAATTTTGCCCATTTTCTCGTCGCCTTCTTTGATATGGATAAGAAAGCTCTTTCTTGGAAATGCCTCAAGCAATTCTTCAACAGAAACCAACAGGCCAACTCCTTTGCCACGGAGAGGATAGGTTTTTCCCCCGTCGGCAGTATAGCCATAACCCACGTCCAGTTTACGCAGTTCAGCCATCGTATAGCTTGCAACAAGCCCACTTGCATTTGTTCTGTAATCTAAAAGATAGTCGTGGAAAACGGCTAATTGATTATCCTTGGTTAACCGAACATCAAACTCAACCATATCAGCTCCAGCCTCAAACGCTGCATTTACAGAAGGTATTGTGTTCTCAATAAATTCATGCTCTGGTTTGTAAATCATTGCAGCAGTGTTTGAGTTCCACTTGAGTCCTTTTATAGGAAAAGTTTGTGCAACATCTCTATGGGCAAGAAGTTTGGGTTTCCCCGGGAGAGGGCTGGAAAGCATTGAAGTGTTGTTGAGGAAGATAAAGGCTAATAAAGCAATAAGGGAAATCGCAACCCGATAGATCCAGGCTCTGGCTTTATTAATTATTTTATTTTTCATCTTCTTTTCTCTTAAGGTATATGCATACTCACGCTTTTCAGGACTTTTGGTTTTCTTCTTTGCGTATTATTTTAGCTGCTACTCAGCAGAAATGTTTGAGCTGTCCTAATTGCTGCTAAGGTATTTCAGTATACTTTGCTCAACCTTGTCTAAAGGTTGTGGAGATCGATTTGCAGGACTTGAGCCTGAATCGTTGAACCAGGTAATCTGGGCTGATTTGACCGGTAAAGCTCCGAAGCTGCCGTTTAGAACTCTGAAGCTATTATTGGGTGCAGTTTTCAGAAAAAGCAGAAACTGGGTTTCTGATTCCTGGTCGAACCAATATTCAGGAACGCATATGTTTGTTTTGCTTGCATGGACCTGAAAACTTTTAGAGATTTCTCCTTTTAAAATTCTTTCGGTTTGGAATTTGACGATCTGAGTTTTCTTTTTTCCAAAGGTTTCCTCGCTTAGAACTTTATCCATCTTAGCAACCACGATAAGGTCTGCGTTATTAATTAGTTCAGACATTCTTAGTGGTCTCCATCTACCAAATACGGGGAATGATGTTATAAAAATCAGGAAAAGAAGAAATATCCGTTTCATTTTAGCCTCCAAAAGTTACATAGCAGGTTATTTATGGTTTTATCTTTTAATTATGTTTTATTAAGTTACTATGGAAAACGCTTAGCTGAAGTATAGCCAAAAATAATTATAACAACAATGTTTCGGCTATCAGGAATAAACAGGAGTTTAGCAATCTAGCAAAAGAACCCAATTGACTCGAAAAAATGGCTCATGATACTATCAACCTACAGAAGCTAATTCCTATTCAATTGCTGAATATAAGCCTTTCTCTGGTTTATCCTGTTGCTTTTCTAATGTTTTCTGGAATAGTTGAGTCTAATGCAGCAGCAGCTTGATACTGATGGTCGAATGAAATTCTGTAAAGAGCAAAAGTCCTTTTTTTAGTAAATGAATCATTCGCTGCTAATTACTTTATGTTTAAATGACTAATGGATAGGAGAGAGTTATTTTGAATTATAAAATCAGATTTGCCATTTTTTTGGTGTGTCTTTTGTTTGTTTCAGACCTGGCGGTTGTCGCTGAAGATTTTTTTCCCTTAAACACATGGGTTGAGGTTAAAACTCCGGCAAATGAAAATGAACAGCTTAAAATTAGTTCAGGGATGAAATACAACTGGACTCAAAAAGTAAGGCTGATTCGTGGTAAAAAATACGCATTAAATATTAAATGGAAAGATTCTTCGGGACGAAAAGTTGGAATTCTTGGCTATGACCCCATGAATTATGATGGAAGAAAACTTATTTCAGAATCGAAAAACAGAAAATGGCTTTTAAGAACTGGGAGGGGTGAAAACGCGGAATACCACAAAATTCTTAATTTTATTGTTAACGAGCATAGCTTAACAGATATTGCTTTCTTGATGTTTAGCAATAAATGGCCAGGTAAGACTGCAAAAATAATGTTATCAGATAAAGTAGATGAAAATACAAGAATTAAGGGACTTCCACTTTTTTTGAAATCCCTTTCTGGAAAGAACGAAGAGGAAACATCCAACAGTAGTCAAAAGGTTAGTCAGAAGGAGATCATTGAAATTTTTAGCTGGAATTCTGGTGGGGGAAGTTTTATTTCCCCAAAAGTGCAAGTAAGTTTAAAAATTCATTCTGCAAAGGCAGAGGTGGTTAAGCTCTTTGCACTTGATACAAAGGGGAACTCAACAGAATTGTCCTCTCAAAAAGTCATTTCTGGCAAGAGTGTTGATATTTCATCCAAATACAATAGAATGAACACCAGATTTTTTGAAATAAGGGCTTTTGATAAAGATGGTGTGCTTCTGGCTAAGCAAAAAAGGTCTGCAAAATAAGAATTTCCAGGGGATTTGATTATTGCTGCTTAGAAAGCAGCAATAATCAATTGTATTCAACATGAACTTGTTTTGGGTGACTTGGTTATATTGTTTGTCACGGAGCAAAATTCTTTTGTTAACTATTGGTCAGAAATTTTGTTCCGAGATATAGACTATCCAGGTTTCTAATAATGTTTTGACCTGATTAAAAATGAATTCTCTAAGTTTTACAGGAGAAGATTTCTCTGAAGGCTATGTTCTGTAGTTCTCGAATTTCTCCAGACTCAGCCACCTCCAACCATAAGCATAAGCTCTAGCTTATCGCCGTCTTTAAGTTCTTCAGTATGAGCTACACGGGTTCCATTTTTTACTACCTGTATAAAATTAATGTGAGTAGGATGGAAATGAAGAGTTGATAAAAATTGTTTCACGGTTGTTCCGTCATCAAGCTTAAAATCCTGATTTTTTTTACATGGGCCGGTGTTTATTGCGCCGACAAATTCTACGTTTATTTTCATTTTTTACCTCGGCAAAATTGGCAATCTTTGTCTTTTTCAATGAGACCTTTGGAAACTTCTGTTCCCAGCATTCATAAAATTCTAAATCATAATCTACTTAAGATTCAACAGTGAATCTTAAGACTGTGGCGCAACTAATGGAAGCAAGAATTGTAACAGTGGGGGTATTATTGATCAAACATAGCTTCTTAGTATGAGTAATTTAGTGTTTTTGCATCTAAACTACAGCTCTAAAAATTTCAAAGTTGATTGGATTTATTCTCTCTTTGGGCCTTCAGCTCCAAACGGCTTATGGATTTATTGCTCTTAAAACCCTAAAACCAAAAACCTGTTGTTTCTCAGTCGGCTCCACGGGAAATCGGTATGTTGATCTTAGATGCTCAGCGTCATTTCCATATGAACCTCCGCGAGAAATCTTTTTTGTTCCTACTTGTGGTCCTGTTGGATCTACTTTTGGAGCAGATGAGTAGTAATCACTTTGCCACCAGTCCCAGCAAAATTCAAAAACATTTCCATGCATATCAAATAGTCCGAATGGATTTGAGACTTTTTGTCCAACGACCTGGGTTCCTTCAATTGTGGCACAAGGGGTTTTTCCATAAAATGGTTTGCAATTATTGCAATACCAGGCAAATTTATCTACTTCAGAATGGTTGTTAGAGTCTTTCCAAGGAAAAATTATGTCTTTCCCGCCTTTGCACAGATATTCCCACTCAGCTTCAGTTGGAAGTCTGAAACCCGAATTATCCCAGTTGCAGGAGACCGTTTCACCGTCAGCAATCACAAATTTATCTTCAGGATTAAGGTAGCAAGGTTGAAGCTTGGTAAGAATGCTCAGTTTGTTGCAAAACCTGATGCAATCATACCATGATACGCTATCTACAGGGTGATCATCTGTATTAGCAAAATTGGTTTTTTGGTTAAAACCAGACGGGTTGAAACCCATTATTTTGCTGAATTGAGCCTGAGTAACTTCGGTTTTCCCTACCCAGAATCCATGCGTTAGGGCTATGGCTTTTTCAGGTGTTTCATTCTTATAGAAACCTTCTGCGCCAATAGTAAAATTTCCTGGTGGAACGTAGACAAGAGTAAGAACAACTGAATCACCCAATTTTATTATCTTTTCTTTTTTAGAACTAATTGCTTCTTGTTGAGCATAGACTTTTACAGAAAAAAATAAAGCGATGCTCAAGACCAGCAGGGAGGTAATTTTTCGCACGATTTTCTCCGTTCTTCTAATTGGTTTATTTGAAGCAATTTTGAAATTCTGGTTTTCTTAAAAAAAGGGGAATGCTCCAAAAAAATTAAAGTTTATTTTCATTCCTTGCTTTGGCAAAATTGGCAATCTTTATCCTTTTCGATTGTAAATTTCTGAAACTTTTGTTCCCAGCAATCATAGAATTTTAAATCGTAATCCACTTTTGATTCAACAATCAATCTTAAGACTGTTGCACAGCTTATTGAAGCAAGAATCGTAACCGTTGGGGCAATAATTCCTGAATTATGAACATTTGGAAAGTCATCTTGATCGGGGAGACCTTTTATAAGGCATCTGTAGCAAGCTGTTTGTCCTGGCACAAACAAAACTGATTGCCCATTTGAAGCAGTTACTCCCGTATGAATCCAGGGAATTTTAAACTTTAGACAATGTTCATTTATTAAAAACCGAGTTTCAAAATTGTCTGTCGCATCCATTATAAGATCAACGTTGGCAAAAATGTCCGCAAAATTACTGGAGTCAATTTTGTTGGCAAAATGGTTGATTTGAATAGAAGAGTTGATTTTTTCCAGACTTGCTTTGCATGCAATAGCCTTGTTTTTTCCAACATCATTTTCGGTGAAAAGCATTTGTCTTGGAAGATTTGAAAGTTCAACCTTATCGTAATCGGCGATAATTAGTTTGCCAAATCCACTCCGGGTAAGCAAATTGGCAATATTGGTCCCAAGGGCTCCTGCCCCCAAAATTCCAACTCTGGTTTGGCTAATCTTCTTTTGCCCTTCATCTCCAATAGGCTGAAACAAAACTTGTCGGGAGTATCGAGCTTCAAGATCCATTTTCTAACTCTAAAATAAAAAGCAGGGGCCATCCTTTATATTTTGCTGCTTTTGGAGTGTTTTTTACCAGCTCGGCATCAACTTCAAATTCTTCTAACTTTACTATTTTCAGGTTGTTTTTGATTGCTGCATTAATATAATCAGAAATTTTCTGATGGTAAGCCTGTGGAAGGTAATGCTTCCCGCCGGATTCTTTTTGGAATCGGGCTTGGACCCCAAGCTTTTGCATTGTTGGATGCAAGCCAGTGATTATAATTCTGGCATTGGGGAGAGCGACCTGTTTTAAATGAGCCAGAAAAGAAACTACTGAAGGAATATGCTCTATTACAAGACTAGAAACAATTAAATCAAATGTAGCGGGTTTAAATGGCAGCTGCATGGTCAAGTCAGCAATTGAAAATACCGCAGATTTTAGATCTTTTTTATCTCTGGCTTTTCTGATCATTCCCCGGGAAATATCTATTGAGAAAACATTTGCACCAGGTTGTTCTTGTAATTGCCTGGTAATTCTACCTGTCCCGCAACCAGCATCTAAGGCGCATGAAAAATCAAGCATATCAAGCTTGGGGAAGAGATATCTTTCTTCCAGGGCAATTAGTGGGTTATTCTCGGTGTCATAAACTTCAGACCACAGATCATATCCATCTGCAACAGAAAGCTTTACTGGCGATATTGGAGAGCCATCTGGAATCTGGTTTTGCCTGATTTTATTCATGAGAAGATGCTAGACAACCTTTATGACATAACCGTCAAACTTTACTACCATTCCTTTGCGGACTTTGCGTCTTTTTCGGGATTCAACTTCATCGTCAACCATTACATTACCGGCTTCAACTTCCATCTTGGCCTGTCCACCTGTATTACAGGCACCAACAACTTTAAGAAGTTTTATAAGTTCAATAAAATCCGAATCAATTTCAAACGAAATATTTTTATTTTCCATGTTCTTCACTTTTTTTTCTTTCTTCGTGGGTAGCACCGATTTTAGTCAAAATTTTCTGTAAAATCTGTGATTTATAGACTTTCCATTTCATTTCACGGAAATCTTTATCGTTGCCGCCCGATAAAAAGCCTATTGGTATTTCAAAGCCGCCTGCAGATTTTTTTCCACCACCGAAATATCTGCCCTGAGAATCCTTTCCAAAAACTTCTTTCAGGAACTCATCTGGGTCAATGGTAATTCTCGAGGTTCGCATTGATCCGATCAGGAATTCACTATCCTGGTCATTGGTTGAGATTACTCCGAAAACTATAGCGGTATGAATGTTTTCTTCTGTGAGCAAAAAGTCAGCTGCCATCGGAATCGCATCACGATCTTCTGATCTTACATAACCAATTCCTGAGATAGAAAAACTTTCTTTTATAACTCTATTGGCAAGAGCCTGGTTAATTGTTTCCATGGTTTGTTTAGATCTCGCCTGACTGGTAATTTGTCCAAGTAGGTCACTATCAATAAATTTGCTCAGATAGGCCGCCGCATGGAAATCCTCTGGATTCGCTTTTATAAAACCGAAGGTATCGGTCATGATTCCATGCATTAGTGCCGTTGCAACCTTTATGTGATCAGTATCGCGTTTAGTAACTTCAATCAGGCCGTGTTCAAGATATTGTGAAAAAATTGTAGCAGTTGCTCCTGTTTTCCTTATGTCGGCAAATTTTGGCTTTAATCTCTCCTGAAGTTCATGATGGTCAATTACAATCAGTTGAGGTATTTTTTTCTCTTCTATGGCATCTATAATTGGGCCGGTAGTGGTCCCCTGGTTATCAAGGAAAACAGTTCCATCGTATGGCGACAGGTCAAAATCTGAATTCCACTTGTAAAGATCTATGCCCAATAGTTTAACCAGGGCTATATTTTCTGGATGACTTATAAGTCCAGCGTAAACTATGTCCACTTCAACGTTATACTGTTTACAAATCAATGAGTAGGCAAATCCTGAAGAAATTGCATCCGGGTCAGGATAATTTTGAATTACTACCAGATGCTTTTGCCCCTTGCAGCTTTCTAGAATTGGTTTTATCGCCAGTGGGTCTTTAATGGGAACTTCCTTTAAAGGAATCAATTCAGCAGTTGCTTGGTTTTTCTTGCTATTCATGAAATGCCTCCAGGCATCGAAAGAATCTAAAACTTTGTTTGCTTAGATGATACTAAATATTCATTCGCTTGCAAACTAATTCGAGTCAGAGGCGATTTCCTGTTCCTCATAAGGTTCGATATGCACCAGGACGTCTATAATGTCTGGGCCATCACTCAAAAGAGCTTTCTTAGCTAATCTGGCAATTTCATGACCCTCGGTTACTGAAATATCACCATCGACTAACAGGTGGAGGTCAACACGAAGACCAGAACCATGAAATCTTGTTCTTATGGCATGGATTGATTTTGCACCTGGGACGCTCATACCAATTTTTTCAATTTTTTTAACGTCCTCGTTGTTAGCTCCAGTATCTGCTAATTCCATCAGAGCAGGCTTCATTATCTGATAAGCGGCTTGATTAATAAAAATGCCTACTGCTAAAGCAGCTACAGGATCAAGAACAGCCCATTCTGGTTTTATTAAAGCTGCTATAATTGCAACAGAAACCGCGATTGAAGAAAGAGCATCAGTTCTATGGTGCCATGCGTTTGCCATCATTGCAGAAGACTTTAGTTTTTCTGCAACTCTCAGGGTCCATCTATAAAGCCCTTCCTTGATAACAATAGAAAGAAGGGCAGCGTAAAGGGCTATTTTTTCAGGAGTAACGTATTTTCCTGAGTTAAACTTAACAATGGCTTCATAGCCAATATACAGCCCAGCCAATGCAAGAGCAATTCCGATAAAGAATGCAACAAGAGTTTCTATTCTCCTGTGGCCGTAGGGATGACAGTCATCTGGCGGGTGGTCCCAGTATTTTAGTCCGACGAGTAGAGCTATGTCTGTGGAACAGTCTGAAAGCGAATGAAAACCATCAGCAACAACAGATTGACTCTTTCCATAAAACCCAGCAATAATTTTTATTGCTGAAAGTAACAAGTTAAGTACCATTCCCGCAACGGTAACTTTTTTTACCTCATGGGAATATTCACTTGTTTGACTCATTTTTTGAACCGCCAAATTTGCTAGAATAGAAATTCATGCTAGAATGCCAAATTATTCTTAAAAACTCAAGGAGATTTTTATGAAAAGGATTGCACTAATTATTCTTTCCTTTATTTTTATTACCAGTTCCTACTATAGATGTAACGCCCAGGATGTGGATTACACTGCTGGTATGGATGAGATGAAAGAGGCAATGGAAGCTGTAAATCAAGGCCAGGAATTTGCGAATGAAGGTCTTGAAGAAGCAAAGCGGGCAATTGAAGAAGCAAAAAATGCTGCAACCCCCGGTTTAGAAGAAGCCCAAAAAGTTATAGACCAGATTCCAGAAATCGTAAATGGAAGCATGAAGGAAGCTCGTGAAGCAATTAATTTTGCTAAAGAAGCTGCTAAACCAGAACTCGAAGCAGCAAGGCAGGCAGTTGAAGCTAGCAAAAACGCAGCCAAACCTGGACTTGAAATTGCTCGTGAAGCATTAAAAAATGCTGGAGCATTGGGTTCGCAAAGCATGAACCTTTCTGGAGATTCCATCGATATGGCCCAGGAAAGTTTTGAAAAGGGTATGAAAGCAGCAGAAGACGGTTTGAAAACGGCAGATGATGCTCTGGAAGGTGTATCAAACATGCTTAATGGTCTAAGCGGAATGGGCGGCAATGAATGAGAAAATGTCACGAGTGTGATCTAGATCTTATAGAAATTGATTTGCATGGGCAAAAAGTTGACAAGTGTCAAAAGTGTGAAGGACTATTTTTTGATAAAGGTGAATTGGAGTCAATCCTACACCTTGTCGAACTTTATCAAACCATAAAGATAGATGAAAAAGACATTGATTCCGTTCCTGAGCATGAACATAAGAGAATTGTGAGTTGTCCAGAACACAATACGCCTATGAAACCTCTGGATTTGGCCGGATTAGTGATCGACCAGTGCCCTGAATGTAAAGGATTATGGCTGGATGATGGTGAAATATCAGCTCTAAAAATGGCTGAGAACCACATTCAACAGAATATCCAGCTCTACATAAGGTTAGGGGAATAGCATGAAATTTTTAAACAAAAAAATGCTCCTGGTAATAAACAGAATGTCAGTCGAATTATCTGGAGGAGCATCAGCTTCAAATAGCAATATCAGGCCAGGCATGGGATTGGGTTTTGTTGATCAAATTTACGAAAACTCAGTTTTTGGTCAGCCCATTTATCCAGATATTTTTCATCAGGCAGCCGCCTACATGTTTCATATTGTAAAAAATCATGCATTTATTGATGGAAATAAAAGAACCGGACTTGCTGCAGCAATAACATTTCTCGGAATAAACAAAATAGTTTTTGCTCCATTTGATGAAGACAAAGTGTTTGATTTTGTAATGGACGTGGCGGCCGGAATTAATAATCCAGAAAGCGAAATTCCGAAGATTGCAAACTGGCTAAAAGAACTCAGTTTAAAATAATTTTCAGGCTAGTTGTTAGTATACCAGGCCGCTTCAAGACAAGCTATAATGTGCATTAACCAGCCAAGCAGGAATAGCCATAGAACTATATCAGTAAAGAAAAAGAAGGCAGCCGCGAAAGGTCTTCCCTGGATAAGTTGCCCTAAACCGGGAATAAAAAAGCTACATAGGGCAGCAATAACATTTCCTGATGATCCTTGTTTGGCCATTTGATTCTACCTCCGCGTGAAACTTTTTAAATTCTAGGAGAAAAATCTGAGTTAGGCAAGGTTTATGTTTACCCCAAATTCTATTCCCAAAGTGGAAGTTGTATAAAAGATATGCTAGAATCCGTGTCATAATGTTTTCTAATCTAAAATGAACAGGTGAAAGTTACATGAATACAGAAGATACCACAGTAAATAAAGTCTCTAATTTCATTCGGGACATTATAGATGAAGATCTTAAAAGTGGTAAGCACACAAGTGTTGTAACCCGTTTCCCGCCAGAGCCAAATGGTTATCTGCACATTGGTCATGCCAAGTCTATATGCCTTAACTTCGGGTTGGCAGAGGATTATAAGGGACAATGTCACCTGAGATTTGATGACACTAACCCAGCAAAAGAAGAGCAGGAATACATCGATTCGATTAAGGAAGATGTGCGCTGGCTTGGATTTGACTGGGGCGAGCATGAATACTATGCTTCAGATTATTTTAAAACTTTAAATGAATGGGCTGTTTTGCTGATAAAAGCTGGAAAAGCCTATGTCGAAGATCAGACCGCCGATGAGATTCGCGAAAACAGGGGAACTCTCAAGAAGCCTGGCGTGAATTCTCCTTTCAGAGATCGTTCCGTTGAAGAAAACCTTGAACTTTTTGAAAAGATGAAAAATGGCGAGTTCGGAAATGGCGAACGCGTGTTGAGAGCCAAAATCGATATGGCAGCACCAAACATAAACATGCGAGATCCTGTTTTATACAGAATTTTGCATTCAGAGCATCCGAGAACAGGTTCCCAGTGGTGCATTTATCCAATGTACGATTTTACTCATGGCCAGTCTGATGCTATTGAGAAGATTACTCACTCAATTTGTACTCTTGAATTTGAAGACCATAGACCTCTTTATGAATGGTTTTTGGATAATTTGCCAGTTCCTGCAAGGCCACGACAGTATGAATTTGCCAGATTAAATCTTACTTTTACGGTGATGAGCAAGCGTAAGCTACTTCGACTGGTAAAAGAGAATCATGTTAATGGCTGGGACGATCCAAGACTTCCAACTCTTTCTGGTATGAGAAGAAGAGGATACACCGCTCCGGCAATCAGAGATTTTCTTAGCAGAATCGGCGTTTCAAAAGCCAACTCTACTGTTGACTTTGCTTTGCTTGAAAACTGTATCAGAGAAGATTTGAACAAATCCTCAAGAAGATACATGGCAGTAATTGAGCCTGTTAAGGTAGTTATCACTAACTATCCAGAAGACAAGGTTGAGTGGATAGAAGCCGAAAACAACCCTGAAGATGAAAATGCAGGGACAAGAAAAATTCCATTTTCAAAGGTAATTTACATTGAGAAACAGGATTTCATGGAAAACCCACCAAAGAAGTTTTTCAGATTAGCTCCTGGTTCAGAAGTTAGGTTAAAGCACACCTATTACATTACTTGCAATGAAGTTATTAAAGATGAAAACGGCGAAATAGTTGAACTGCACTGCACTTATGATCCAGAAACAAGCGGTGGTTCAAGCCCGGATGGAAGAAGAGTAAAAGGAACTCTGCATTGGGTTTCTGCTTCTCATGGCGTAAAAGCTGAAGTAAGACTTTATGACCACCTTTTCAAAACTCCAGATCCAGAAAAAGTTCCTGAAGGAGCTGACTTTTTAGACAATCTAAATCCTGATTCATTGACGGTTTTAAAAGATTCGATTGTTGAACCAGAACTGGCAGAAGTTGAAATTGGTCAACCTCTACAATTTTTACGCATGGGATACTTTTGTCCTGATTCAAAAGATCACTCTAAAGAAAAGCCTGTTTTCAACAGAACGGCAACTTTGAGAGATACCTGGGCAAAAATCCAGAAAAACGGATGACTTATATTATCCCGGCAGTCAGAGATTCTGACTGCCGGTTTGCTTTATAGAAAAGACATGAAGGGAATGAAGTTTAATGTGTGGAGTAATTGGTCTCGTATTTAAAAATGATAAAACAGAATTGGGAGAAATTTCTTGTAAGCTTTTGAGAATGCTTGAGTATCGTGGATATGATTCTACAGGTGCAATTATTCAGGATTCAAGTGGTGAAATCACCCTGAAAAAAGATGTTGGGGCTCCGAGTAAAGTTGCATATGAACTTGGAATTGATAAATTGAGCGGGAAAATTTTTTGTGGCCAGGTTCGTTGGGCAACTTTTGGAGTGGTAACTCAAAACAACGCGCAGCCACACAATGTAAAGTGTAAAACCCATATTTATGGTGCTCATAATGGCAATATTACCAATTGTCATCAATTAAAAGAGTGGCTAATAGCTGAAGGCCACGATGTAAAAAGTGATAATGATGGAGAAATGCTGGTTCATACAGTAGAACATTTTTTTGCTCTAGAATTGCGTTATCAGGATGAAACGGATGATAAGGTTCGTTATGAAGCTCTTAAAACTGCAGTTGAAAAAGCCTATGAAAAAGTAACTGGTTCTTTTGCTGCAATCATTGTAGATCCTGTGGCAGAGAGAATGGTTGCTATCAAAGCTGGTAGTAGTCTTTATATTGGTCAAGGACAGGATGTTGCAAGTGGTGATTTTACTATTGCCTCATCTGACCTGGCTTCAGTATTGCAATTAACAAAAATTCTTATCCCTATCAAAGAAAAGCAATTTGCCATCTATAAAGATAAAGAATTTAGACTATTTAATATTCAGTCAGGAAAAGAATTAGAGTTTTCACTGCAAAGAAGCCTGCTAAAGGTTGAAGAGACTAAATTGCATCATCCCTTCAAATATTTTATGGAGCAGGAAATCTATAGCCAGATTAAAAACACGAAAAAGCTTATCAGCTTGTTTACTGGCGGCGATAGAGTTACACGTATTCTTCGGGACAATAAAGAGAAAATGATTGGAACTTATCTCAAAATTAGAGATGGTATCCAGGAGTTGGCAAAAATAACGGTCGCATCTGATCTGAAAGACAGGGTTGCAGGTTTCCTTGAAATGCCAGAAATCGCAACAATGAAAGAACTAATTGAGAAAAGCGATCTTGATGGGGTAGAACTCGGCCTGGAATCGAATTACTCCAGTTTCATCGAGGAAATTCGCGAATTTGTAAAAGAAAAAGTCAGATATTCTGCAAAATTTCTAAAGTTTGTTGACGGCATTTTTGAGCTTGAAAACATTATGGAAATAGAATCCAAAATGTCAGAGTTTGTAAAAATAGTCGGCGAAGCAAAAAAGAATGAAAAGTCCATTTACATTCTTGCTTGTGGAACTTCATTTCATGCCGCAAAAACAGCCCCTTTATTTTTTAACGAAATAGCTGGCATCTCTGTAATTCCTTTGTTACCAGGTGAATTCAGAGCGCAATGCACAATGTCACTAAATCCTGACGATGTTGTTATCGGAATAAGTCAAAGCGGTGAAACCAAAGATTTGATAGACGTTTTCAATTTTGTTGAAGAAAAATATCCTACAGTAAAGCGAATTTGCGTTTTGAATAATACCAATTCGACTTTGGCCTTGGAAAAGTCCCATTTATATATTCCGTTATTTTGTGGCCCTGAAATCGCTGTTCCTGCAACCAAGAGCTTTTTAAATCAATTGTTGGTTCTTTATATTCTGGCATTAAATGTTCGTAATTACCTGAAAGAATCAGATGAAGTTCATTCTGATGTATCTGCTGATTACCATTTTAAGGATTTATTCAGGGTTCCTGAGCTTATCGAAAAAACCATTAATATGACAAAGCAGGATACTGATGCAATTGCTAATGAACTTTATTTAACTCCAAGTATTCATATTCTTGCTACAAGAATTCTTGGAATTGCCAAAGAAGGTGCACTTAAGATTAGAGAGATTGTTTTGAACCACACTGAAGGATTTGAAGGCTCTGAATTTAAGCATGGCCCTAATACTATCCTGGGTGTTAATACTGTTTTTGGTCTGGATTCTGTTGCTGCGCTTGTTGCAAGGCTTGAAGAAGCATTAAACTATGTTTTGGAGTCTAAGGCTGGTGAAGAACTCAAACCTCGGGGTGTTTTAAGGATCTACAAAGCAATTTGTGACTTTGCATTTCATGACCAGAAGCCTCATTATTTGAGTAAAGAAGAAATGGACGTTTTTGAATTGGTTTTAAATAATTACAATTTGTTTGAAAGTATGTATCAAAACTATCCATTAATCTTTGTTACCACACCCAGAGAGCGTGATATTAATCTTACTATTTCTCAGATAAATACACACAAAATCAGAGGTGCAAATGTCTATCTTATTGCTGAGGATAACAGCGATTTGCGTGAGGCAGTTTCAATTGCTCCATCATCCCAATATCCATATAGATTTGGTTACGTCACTCTGCCAAAGACGGATTCCAAAATTTTGCCCATTTTCTCAATAACCGTTGTTTTACAGATTTTGGCTCTAAAAATGAGTAAGTGTAAAATGGATTTTCTGAATCGTATAGCGGTGAAAAATCATGGTGTTCATCCCGATGTTCCCAAGAATGTAAGTAAATCTATTACTGTAGATTAGAAAAAAAAAATCCCGAAACTTCAAATTCCTATGAAGTTTCGGGATTTTTTATTTTAGATTTTACTCCAGGTATGTGTAGCCATACAGGCCAGATCGGTAGATGGCAAGAAACTCTTTTCCTTCCTGGACAGAGATTTTCTTTTCCTTAACACAATTGGAAACCCATGTTTCCATAGTTCTCACGAGCTTTTTGGCACTGAACTGAACATAATCCAGAACGTCAGCAACGGTTTCGCCGTCAATGATTCTGTCTATTTCAAAGGTTCCATCTTTGTTCACTGTTATATGGACTGCGTTGGTATCTCCAAAAAGGTTATGTAAGTCACCAAGGATTTCCTGGTAAGCACCCACCATGAAAACTCCGATGTAATATTCTTCAAAAGTTCTTAAGTGGTGAAGTGGAAGGCATGGATTAAAACTTCTATTTCCAATAAAACGGTCTATTTTCCCATCAGAATCGCAGGTAATATCCTGAATTGTTGCCATGTGAGCAGGTTTTTCATTTAATCTGTGGAGAGGTAAAATTGGGAACAACTGATCAATAGCCCACGAATCCGGGAGCGATTGGAACAAAGAGAAGTTACAGAAATATTTTTCTGCAAGAATCTTATCAAGTTGCTTCATTTCTTCTGGAGGGTGTTTTTGCGCAGCGCCCCAACTCTCTAACTTCATGAGCAATCGCCCAGAAAAGTTCTTCAGATTGTGCTCTTACTTTAATGTCAACCATTCCGAGATTAAACAGATCCAGAGTTTCTTCTCTAAGTTGCTGAGCGTCATGCCAAGCTTCAATCATGGTTAGATTAGTCAGAGAGTCCAGAATTGTATACATTTCTCTAACTATTTCATGATCTTTTTTTGTAATTTTGAAATCATCATAGGATTTTCTCAAAGGTGAAGTTGTTTCAAGAACATTAAACACAAGAACAGAGTGGTGAGCAGTCAATGCTCTTCCCGATTCTGTGATCAGGTGAGGGTGGGGGAATCCATTCTTTTCAGCTGCATCTTGTATCGCAGAGACTGCGTCATTGGCATATTCTTGAATTGAATAGTTTATGCTGCTGGAAATCGTGGTTCTGGTTCCATCATAATCAACTCCCAATCCGCCGCCTATATCAACATATTCAATATTGCAGCCCAGTTTTCGCATTTGAACAAAGAACTGGGAAGCTTCTCTGAGGCCTCTTTTGATTTTTCTGATATTGGTAATCTGACTTCCGAGGTGACAATGAATGAGCTTTATAGACTCCAGGTAGCCTTCTTCCTTCATGAATTCTACTGCATCAATCAATTCTGAAGAGGTGAGACCAAATTTACTTTTGTCGCCTCCAGAGTCTTCCCACTTGCCGCTGCCAAAAGCCGCCAGTTTAATTCTGATTCCAACATTTGGAACCACTTTATGAGCTCTGGCAAGTTTTGTAATAAGCTTTAATTCATTAAACTTTTCTGCAACAATAAAAATTCTTTTTCCCATTTTCTGGGCTAATAGAGCCAGTTCAATGAAATCTTCATCCTTATAGCCGTTACAAATAATAATGGCTTCCGGGTTATCCATGATAGCTAATACGGCGTGTAGCTCAGGTTTAGACCCAGCTTCCAGGCCGATGTTAAACTTTTTCCCATATCGAACTATTTCTTCAACTACTGGTCTTTGCTGATTAACTTTGATTGGATAAACAGTATAATAATTTGCATTATAATTATATTCTTCAGAAGCTTGTTTAAAGCAACTGGCAATGTTTTCAATTCTTTGATCCAAAATGTCTGGAAATCTAAGCAAGACAGGATATGCAACATCTTTGAGATTAAGTTCATCCAGGATTTCTTTAATCTCAACAGCATTTTTGGGATCTCTATTTGGCATAACAGTAACGTTTCCGTCTTTGCTGATGCCAAAATAGCCTATGCCCCATCCCTCTATATTGTAGAGTTCCGAAGAGTCATCTATTCGCCATTTTCGCATTTTGTCCTCCAAACTGGGGGTATGTACAACCTGTAGTCGCTTATGTTAGTTTGAAAAAGTGTTTTTATCAAGTTATTTAAGCTTGTATATAATCTTTGAGAAGAGTTATACTGAGCATTATTGGCTGAACTCACTATTTAGCCTATATTTTTATTTCTGGAGCATGTAATGGACTCAGATAAAATTGTGGGCAGGAACGATCCATGTCCCTGTGGCAGCGGACAAAAATACAAAAGATGTTGTATGGGCGTTCAATCTCCCGCAAAAGTTGGCTTGAAAGAGCTTTACTACAATAATTATAGAATTAGATTAAAAGACAAAGTTGATATTGAAGGAATTAAGAAAGCTGGAAAGCTTGTGGTCGAAACGCTCAAAATGGTTGAAGAGCAGATTAGACCTGGAATAACCACTAATTTTATCAATGATTTTGTCCATGAACACACGATTAAGAATGGTGCTATTCCAGCTCCGTTAAATTATAGGGGTTTTCCAAAAAGTATATGCACTTCAGTTAATGAAGTTATCTGCCATGGAATTCCTTCTGATAGGATTCTTTTGGAAGGCGATATCGTGAATGTTGACGTTACCTCTATTCTTGAGGGTTACCATGCCGATGCAAATATGACCTTCTTTGTTGGAAACTGTAGCAAAGATGCCCATAAGATCGTCAGTGTTGCCAGAGAAAGCCTGAAAAGAGCTTTAAACGTTGTTAAACCTGGTAATACCATCGGAGACATTGGAGCTGAGATTCAGGTTTATGCTGAAGGTGAAGGGTGTTCCGTTGTTAGAGAATTTATAGGGCACGGAATTGGAAAAGTTTTCCACGAGCCACCAGATATTCCGCATTTTGGGAAAAAAGGGCAGGGGATCTCTCTTGTTCCGGGAATGGTTTTTACGGTAGAGCCAATGGTAAACCTTGGGAAGAGATTTCTGAGAGTTCTTGACGATCAATGGACAGCTGTTACTCGTGACGGTTCATTGTCTGCTCAGTTTGAACAGACAATCGTTGTAACGGAAGATGGCTATATTAGCCTGACTCCATATGATTTGTAATTTTAATGAGGGAGTAAACCAATGGAAGAACTTCTAGCTAACTATATTAGATTTGTTGAAGAAGAAATTGATAATTCAAAGGCAATAGAGCCCGATAAAAAAATTCGTGATCAATTTGATGGCATTTTGGATGAAATGGATTTTCGTATTGCAACTATTAAATTTGAAATGGATGCTTTGCTTGATATACCTCGCACTGATAAAAACTATGACCTTACTATGCGAGAGCTTGTAGCAAAGATCGATGAGCTTCCAAGAATGAAAGGGGCTTCTGTTCCAGCATTCTTGAAAAAGAAAAAAGCAGAAATGACAAGAATTGCCAGAGAAATGGCCGCAGGGTTGCAGAACATGTTTGGGTAAAACAAACAAAATTTATTGAAAAGGCCGATTTTCGGCCTTTTCCCATTTTCAGGAGGTTTAAAATTGAAAATAGGCGAAAAATTAATTGAATCTGCAAAAAAACTGGCCCAGGGGAAAAAAATTAAAGATGTTCGCATTGGACTTGGCTACAGCTGCGTCGAATTAGACAACGGTGGAGTTGGCTTGGGATGGACTCCAGAGGCAGAGTCTGGCAGTTGTACCCATGTAAAAGCAGCGGGCAGTATTGCTGGTTCAGATGCTTTTGAGCTACTCCAATGGCTTAATAGCCAAAACCCATTGGAGAGGGCGCTGGGGTTAGCAACCTTCAATGCCCTTAATAGCGAAAGGGTAAGGGCAAATCAGAATAAATCTGATAGTGAAGCTACTTCTTTATTGAATATCAGCAAAGAAGACTATGTAGTAATGGTGGGCTTTTTCGGTCCGGTAGTCCCCAAAATAAAAGAGATCGGATGCAAGTTTGATGTTGTGGAGCTTAAAAGCGATAAACCGGGAGTAATTGGGTCTGAAAAAGGCGAAATTGCTTTGGGTAAATGTGATGTCGCGATTATTACTTCTACCAGCATTATAAATGGCACCTGTGATGGATTATTAAAATCGCTGGGAAAACCAAGAGCTGCGGTAATGCTTGGACCATCTACCCCCATGGCTCCAGATGTATTTAAAGACACGCCAATAACTCAATTAAGCGGATCAATTGTTTCCGAGTCAGAGGAGATAAAGAAAATAATTTCTGAGGGTGGGGGAACGCGCTTGATGAAGAAAAAGCTCGAATTTTGGAGTGTCTTCTCAGAATAGAGTATTAATAGTGTCTGTACCCTTTACAGATTGTATTAATATTCTTAGTATTAAATTATATGGTTCCGCTGGAGGAAATTATGAAAAAAGCATTTGGCCTGATCTTAACGATTACACTTTTGTTTTCTGGATCAGTTTTCGCTTTAGATGAAGATGTATTCCGTTCGACCCTTGTAAAGTTCAGTCAAGTTGCAATTCCTGTGACTGCAATGAAAGGGAAAATGGGAGATGATGTATATAGCAAAGGTGGAAACGGAAAAGGTGGAAATGCTAGTCAGGGCGAATTTCCTTTTTTAACAGCTGAAAAGCTTAATAAGCAGATTGAAGTTTTGATACAGGGAATCGAATCAGCAAAAGGCGTGGCTACAGCTCTTGCTGTAATCGTAAACCTTTATGAAAGTAATAAAATATCTGTTGAAGTTGCTATAACGGCGGTTCAGATACTTAAACTTAGAGCTGTATTTTTAAAGGTGTTTCTTTCCAATGGCAGTTCAGAACTTGAAATAATGATCAAAGTCCTGGAAGATAACGAGACGGAACTTGGAAAGCATATGCAGGCAAAAAGATCCGTAGATGCTCAGGTTAATGGTCGAATTAACGCAGCTCAATCAGGTTACTGATAAAAAATTAAGTAAAAATTAGACATAAAAAAATCCCGAATATTCGGGATTTTTTTATGTCTAATTTAGAGGTTCAAGTCTACTCTTCTTTAGGTTTCAGGTATTTTCTAATTCTAACCTGGTTTCCTTTTTCATTATACTCCATTTCTTCAAACTGAAGTCGGGCAAGCATGATACCGCGCCCATTTGCAGCAAGAAGAATCTCTGGATCATTTGGATCTGGTAGATTTCTCCAGTCAAATCCTTTGCCTTCGTCCTCAATGGTCCATTGGCAATATTCCTGGTTCATGACAAATTTTATCGTTGCTTGTCTATCCTTAAATTTGGGGTCGCTTAAGCGACTATTAAGAAGATTTTCCCAGTCTTCCAGATTTCCTTCAAGGGCTTCTTTTTTTGCATCAAAGTCTATTTCAAGGTTTCCATGTTCTATGGCATTAGTAAGAATCTCTACTAACCCCAAATGCACACCAAGTCTGCTTTCTTTTGGTATAGCAAAATTAGTTTCGTGCATCATTTTATCTGCAAGTCGATTTATAATCATCAATTCATTTGAGATTTTTAAGGTAAATTGTCTCTCAATAAATAAACCAAGGATTTCCTGCTCTACTGTTCTGTTTTTAAGAATACTTTCGTACTTAGCTAAAAACTCTTTTAATAATTTGGGGCGGAAAGGTTTCAAAATGTAATCATTGGCTTTTAAGCGAAGGGCTTCTAAAGTATAATCTACTGAACCAAATGCTGTAACCATAATTACGACAGCATCAGAGCTGATTTTTCTTATTTTTTCAAGTAGCTCAAGTCCATTCATTTTTGGCATGAGAATGTCTGAAAGGACTATGTCTGGCTCAAATTTTTTGAAAGCAGCGAGTCCAGCCTCTCCGTCTTCAGCTACTTCAACTTCATGTCCGATAGAAGAAACTGTTTTCGATAAAAGCAGCCTGATTGGGGCTTCATCTTCTACTATGAGAATTTTCATTTTATTCCCCTTTATTTATTTTTTTCGAGTTTTTACTAAGAGGTATTTTAATTATAAACGTTTTTTCATCGTTTTCATTGGTATCCATTAACAATTTTCCCTGCATCAGGTCAATAAAAAAACTGGCATGTGATAGAACTAATTCATCCGCAAACACAATATCCTTACTTTGTGGTAAAGATATCAGGAATGAAAAAGAATTGTCATCTGTCAGGTATGTTAGATTTATAGAGCTTTTATGAGGCAAGTATTTGATTATATAAGAGATGATTTCCGATAAAGCCAGATGTAGCTTTTCTCTATCCCCTTTGAAGGTTTGTGCTTCATTGTTTTGCAATACGTTAATAGTTAAGCTCTTTTGGTCGCAATCAGATTGAATTGAATTAATAACATCATTTAAAAAGTCGGTAAAAGATGTATCAATGCATTGCAAAGAGTTGCTGTCTTCTTTTTCACCCATTTTTAATAGATGGTTTATGAATTCAAGAAGTCTTTCTCCACCCTTTTGAATCATTTGCACATATTCGATTTGAGCTTCATTTAGATTGCCATCAAACTGTTCCGAAAGTAAATCTGCAAAGCCAATAATTTCATTAAGTGGGGTCCTTAATTCATGACTCATATTGGCAAGAAATGTATCCTTAACTTTTTTTAATTCGCTTTGTTGATAGCGAAAACCTGGTTGCAGAATATCATTAGAAAGCCTGTGCGTAATTAAGTGGTGAGCCTCAATGAAAAATACAATAAAAATCCTTGTTCTTGGGAGAATAAGAATAAACTGCTGAAAAATAACAGTATTAATTTTTATTTCTCTGAAAATGGACTTGGATCTTGAAGAGCCATAAGGCAGATTATCGATTTGGCCTAATAATTCTTCAGGGAGAAGGTCTGGCAAACCAAGAACTTTACCAATCTTCTTTTGGATTCCTTTCATGGAATCATTCATATGCAAAATTTTGCCATCAAAACTAATTTCAATCATAGGGATTAAATTTAATTTTCGGATGATGGAATTTACGTATTGCGGGGTCAGTTCTCCACTAAAATCATCAAGTTCCTGTATATTTCTTTGGGTTCTAAGCTTTGTGTAAAGCTCATTTAAATATCCATGAAGAATAGAATTGCAATATTGCAGGCAAAACAGCTTTAGGCAGGATAGATCAAGGCTGGAAAATTCATTTCCCTTTAAAACCTCAAAAAAGCTTGAGGTGAATCTTGAAAGAAAACAATTTAAGCTGCTGGAAAAATCTATACCGTATGAATACCTAACTGCTATGGATTGTCCGAGGCGTTTGGAAATAAAAAAAGCTTCTTTTCGAACTGGAATAATAAAATCTTCAGATAAAAAATCATCTGAAATTTTTAGGAAATTATCAAAAACAACTTTGATCAGCTCCTTGGGAATAGGTTCCTTAACTTCTTGTTCCATTGCTAGAACAAGTTTAAAATGTTTTTCAGATAAAGCTTTAAAGTCAGATGTAGAATTGCTCATCCCATTCCTCAAGACGTACCTTTATTAAATTTTAACATAAATTGTTAGAAAGTTTGTAAATTTAAGAAATACTTTTGATTAGTTGAATAACTTTTTCTGTTACAAAATCTGGAGTTGAAGCACCGGCAGAAATCGCAATTCTTGGAAAAGCTGCCATTGTTGATTTTTCAAGCTCTTTTTCTGTTTCTATGTGAAACGTGTTTGGACAAATTTCTCTGGCAATTTCTGCCAGGCGCCTGGTATTTGCACTTGATTTTCCGCCAACAATAATCACTGCATCTGCTTTTAAAGATAACTCTCTTATTTCTTTTTGTCTTTCAGAAGTGGCTAGACAAATTGAATTTGAAATTTCTGTATTCCTGTTATTTTTGGCTAAAAACTCCGAAATACTATTAAATTCTTCGCAACTAAAAGTTGTTTGAGCTATGACCATCAACTTATCTTTTGATTTATACTTTTCAGCCTCTTCCAATGAAGAAATCACATGATGCTTTCCAGGGGCAAAACTTTGTAAACTAAGTATTTCCGGGTGCTTCTTATCGCCCACTATAATTATAAAATACCCAAGCTCAAAGTATTTTTGAATCTGTTTCTGGCTCGTTACAACATGAGGACATGTAGCATCAACAATTTTTAATCCTTTTGCGGTCATTTTTTGAATTTCTTCTTTGGGCATACCATGCGCACGAATTATCATTGTTCCATCACTTACGGACTGCCAATCATCAACACTTTCTACACCATGTTCTTTAAGGAACTCTACTGCCTGTGGATTATGAATTAATGGCCCGCATGTGAAAACTACTTTTTTTTCTGCTTTGGCTGTTTGGATGGCGAGTTGAACTGCTCTTTTTACTCCCATACAAAATCCTGCTGTTTTTGCCAGATAAATTTCCATTTTTCCTCTTAAAATAAAATAATTGTAAAAAATTTAAAACTTGGGTAAATTCTAACATCTTATGCGTGTTATTCTACATATTTTTCTTCACTTTTTAACTCCTTTTATTGTTTCTGTAGGAGTTTCCAGAGAACGTTGGCCAGTTTGTTTCTGGCCTATGGCCTGGACCATTTTGATTGATCTTGACCATTTGTTTGCCAATCCTGTTTTTAAGGCAAATAGGTGTAGCATTGATTTTCATGTCTTGCACAGCTGGGAGCTGGTCGCATTGTCGTTTTTTCTCATTTTTTTTAAGAAAACCAGATTTATAGGGGCTGGCTTATCCATTCATTATTCCTTAGATGCCATTGATGGTTTATTAATGCTGATTTTCTGATAATCTCCATCTAAGGTTTTCAGCATTGCAGAAATCTCTTTCATAATAGACATTCGATGCGCGGATCTTTTTCTTTCAAAGGAAATCAGCTTTAAGTCTTCTGAGAAATTGGCTTGAACAGAAAAAATAGTGTTTATCGGGTTTATAATTGAGCCGTAGCGCAAGTCATTCATTTTTACCGCAATTTTTTCGTTTTGATTCTCTATTTTAGCAGCACAAAACCCCATCGAAAACCAGCTGAACAACTTTCCTTTTTCACTTTCATAAGCTTCTTTTGTCAGTTGGTTATTGTCTGAATCAAAATCTGTCCAAAGAAGCCTATTAGGCTTATTCAAAACATTTAAGTAGGCAATTTTATAACGGTGGTTTTGTTTCTTTATAATTATTCGATAAAGAAGAGTATTTAAAAGAGTTGGTGTTGCTCTAATTTCCAGATACTTTGAACCTTCACTGCAGAGTTGATTCTCTGCAAACTTTATACATGTTCTGGAGTTTAAATAACCAAAAAAGTTATAACCGAAAGAGAGTAAGATTGCCACAATAGCCAGATGCTTTTTTTTTATGGGGTTAGCATAAGTCAGGAAGCCATAAAAAGTAGAAAGTAGTAGCGGAAAAGAAAAAAATGGATCAATAATTGGAAGCGAATCTAAGGCAAATCTTTTTGACGTTATAGGCCAAAAAAGAAGGGTCCCATAAGACGTAAACCAATCAATTATTGTATGAGATAATAGGCACCAAAATGTAAGCTGTATCCAGGAAAAGATTTTTTCATCTGAATTGCTAATTTTTTTGGCGAACCATGCGATTGGAAATGTAAGAAGTGCTAATACGAAAACAGAATGCAATGGCCCTCTATGGAATTTTATGGAAATCCAAGGTCCCAAAAGGCTTGAAAGAACATCGATATCAGGAAAAAGTCCTAAAACAAATCCATAAAAAGCGGCTTTTTTGGAAAATTTTTGGGAAAAGCCTACCTGTGCAACGGTAGCACCTAATAGACCGTGGGTAACCAAATCCATAATCTATAAAGCTAAAAAGCTTTCTCTGCTTATGACTATAGGTTCCTTTACTGGCGTAACATTCGCAAACTGATAGAGTTTTTTCATAATTTCTTTGGTAACAATTTTACCTGAAGAGAATAACAACTTGCCTTCTATCGTTTCTACATCTGAAAGTAGAATGTCACCCATTTTAAACTCTGAGATATTTACTTTTCGAACTACTCTGGCAACTTCTGAGCTTTTCAAACCGAGTTTATCCAATCCCCTGAAAACTTCTTCCAATAATTGTGAGTCATATTTTTCAGGGTTTTGTCTCAAAAGCTCGTGGATGCTGGAAAAATCATCATAGGTGTCAGCAAGATGAACAATGTCATACAATATTTTTAAAACTCTGGATTCAAAAGGGATTGATTCACCTTTTACGTCATCAATTGGAAATCCGGAACCGTCAAAATTCTTATTACTATAGCGGACAATCTTAGCTATGGGGGCAAACTTTGGAATATGTGATAAGAGATTCTCTGCTGTTTCTGGAGCGCTAGAGATTAATTGTGCTTCATACTCATTTAAAGGAGCTTTACTAGCTAGCTTTTCATTCAATTCATCAGAAAAACCGATATGTCCAAGGAGGGAAAAAAGAGCAGCTGTTTCAAAGGATACGTGATCGTCTATACCAAGAAATTTAGCCAATTCTTTTGCATAATGCTGAACTCTACGACCTTTTCTGAATGATTTTTCATTCGCTACCATTATCATCTCTGTTAAAATTTGAATTGTCCCTGTTAAAATTCCATCTAGATTTTGTTGATCTGTTATTGCCAGTCGCCTGGATTCTCTAAGTCCATCAATCATCGCAGCTGCAAGGACTTTAGTATTGCATGGTTTTGCTAAAAACTTAAAAACTCTGCATTCGTTTATGGCTTTCATTGCAAGGTCAAGATCAGCATAGCCTGTAAGAACCATGGTTACCGTGGAAGGGCTTATTTCTCTAACCTTATGTATTAACTCTAGTCCAGTCATTTCTGGCAACTGGTAATCAGTAACCAAAAGGGAAAAGTTGCCTTCGCTTTCAAAAAGCTCAAGGGCCTTTTGAGCGCTTTCAGCAAATTTTACATCAATTACACTGCTAAATTGACGTTCATAAACAGCCAATACTTTGGGGTTGTCATCCACCATGAGTACTTTTTCAGCAATGGGGCTCATTTTATCTCCGGGTATTTATAAATGATTCAATTATGGCTATTTAATTCTAGTTCTTGGATTCAAGAACATTCTTTATTGTTTCTGAAAGATTTTTAACTGTTGTTGGCTTTTGTAAAAAACCATTTGCGCCATTATTCAACATTCTTTGAGATACTTCACCAATTGGATCACCAGATATCAGAATAATCTTTAAATGTGGCCCATTTTTGCGGACTTCATTAAATAATTCTTCAGAGGTAATATCTGGAAGATTTAAATCCATAATTACCATTTCATTTTCCTGGCCTTTGCTTTTTATGAGTTCAATCGCTTCTTGTCCGGTTGAGCAGCCTGCTGGCAGATACTTCAGTCGTTTAAGCATCTCGCAAAGGAATCTTTGAACTAATGGTTCGTCATCTATAACGATGATCCCAGGCAATGCCGCTGACTCGGATGTTGATTGATCTATCTTTGTTTCTGTTTGAGTGTTTGTATCTTTTCCTAAGAATAAGACGGGGCGTGATTTTGGTGGAAAAATTTTTCTGAAATCCTTATTTAAATCTATTGATTTCATTATGGCATTCATTACATTCGTTGCACATTCTTTTAATTCTGGATCCGTGACTTCATCTTCAAGGGCAGATCCAAAACCAGAAATAATCTGAAACTGATTATTCATGTCATGAGTAATCTTTCTGGTGTTTGGGAGTTCCTGCATTAACTTTTGAATTTCTTGAAAATGATAGCCTTCAGCCATCATCGGCGACACGTTTTGAATGAAACCATTAATTTCATTACCTTCTTTTATGGAAGCAATCGTTATTGAAACAGTGCATGAGGGGAGTACATCTTTTTGGGTTAGATCTTTAAAAAATGTAAAAAGTCCTGATCTTGTTTTGCTTTCAAGGTTTAACAAGGCCTGTATGGACTTTGCATGCTCTTCGGAAAAGTGTTCTAAAAAGGAATCAAAGCTACTAATCTGTGAATCCTCAATTGGTAGAACATTAGAAATTGAACTGTATAGTTTTAACTCTCCAGATTCCTTCAAATAAACAAATGGCGTGACCAGCAAGGCACTAACTAAATCTTCATTGATGCTTGTCATCAAATCCCTCCCCGAGAATTCCTACATCTATTGTATCTTATCAGTGGTAAAAATACTAATATGAATTACCTTTTTTCTAGGAAATCGTTTGCCATAGCTCGGTGATGCTTTTTATAAGGTCACTTGGCCGATATGGCTTAGGCAATAGTCTTGAGCCTGTTTTTTTCAGATAATCATTCTTTAACAATTCATCGCAGAATCCAGTACAAAAAAGAATTGGTATATCTGGCCTTAACTTTCTAATCTCATCCGCAGCCTGTTTACCTGATTTTCCAGGCATTAAAACGTCAAAAATCAGCATAGAAATTTCAGGGTTTTTAGTAAATATTTCAACAGCTTCTAAGCCATCTTTTGCTGTAATAACTGTGAATCCGTGCTTTTTTAGAAGATTGGAAGCAAAATCTCTTACTAATGGCTCATCTTCAGCTAGAAGTATGGTAAGTTTTTCGCTAATGATTTTACTTGAAGAGGTGGCTTTTTGAACAGCAAGCTGTTCCTGATTACTTAGGGGCAGAATAAATAAAAATGAGGTTCCTTTATTTAGAACACTTTCAACCTTTATACACCCTTCATGTTTTTCTATGCATGATTGGACGGTTGCTAACCCTAGTCCAGTACCCTTGTCTTTTCCTTTGGTTGTAAAGAAGGGATTAAAAATTTGATTTAGTTTGTCCTCGGGAATTCCTGAGCCTGTATCTGCTACAATAAATTTTACATAAGAGATTTTGGGGTTTATCTTAAAATCAGGGAAGGATTCATTTATTTCTTGATTACTTATCTGTTTGACTTTTACCTGGATGCTACCGCCATCTGGCATAGCGTCTCTGGCATTAATGAATAAGTTCAAAAATATTTGTTCAAAATGAACTGGATCTGCAAAAATACAAACCTGGTCTGAAAAACAAGAAGTATCAATTAAAATTTTGGGACCCAGAGTTCGTCTTGATAAAGAAACTATTTTTTGTAATGCTTCTGTGATGTTAATAGAGAGCTTTTTTATCTCTCCTTTTCGGCTAAAAGCAAGCAGTTGTCGTGATAAACCCATAGCTTGCTGACTAGCGTGTAGAATATTTTTTACGGTTTCTTTTTCAGGGTCTGTATCTGAGAAATGTAGATCTAAAATCTCAGTATATCCAGAAATCACCTGCAAAATATTGTTAAAATCATGTGCCACTCCGCTAGTTAATAAACCAATTGCTTCCATTTTTTGTGCCTGAAATAGTTGCTCTTCAATTTCTCTACGTTTTTCAAACTCCTTTTTTAGCATTTCGGAATGCTTTTTTAGAGAGTCCTTTTGATCTCTGAGTAATGCTACAAGGGAGTTTTGAGCTTCATTAATTTCTTTTTTCTGAGTTTTCAATAATTGACAGCATGTTTGGAATGTTTTAAGAATTCCATTTTGGTTTTCACGAAATCTAATTTTAGCTTCTACGCTGTTTTTTTGGGGTTCGATAAAAGCTATTTCTTCAATTTTATCAATAATGAATTCTGAAATGCTGCAAGAAGGAAAAATAACGTTCAGGTAGGAGTCAAAAAACTCGGAGAGCTCATCTTGTTTGTCGAGGTCAAATATGCCAATAATTGCAACTGAAGAAAATTTCTCATCGTTTTTTAGGTATTTTGTAACAAAGGAGCCTAAAGAGTTTTTATTGGCGGCATCTATTAAAACAATTGCGGGAGCAGTATTATTTATGATGTTTTCAAAATCTTTTTTGCTTTCAATAGTCCTTACTGAAAATCCTCTGGACTTTAAAAGCATTTGAATCGTATTGGTTATAATATTTTTTTCATTGATTACAAAAATCTCTTTGGTGTAACAAGCCATAAATCGATTTAGTTTAAAAAGAAGCTGGTTATGATTTATTACCGGGGCTAAAAATCCATCGATTTGTTTTGAGACAAGCTTTTCAACCACAAAATTGTTGAAGATACTTGAAAAAGCTACTGTCTTTATGGAGTTATTTTTTTCTTTAATTTTTAAACAGATGTCTTTTGTTTTGGATACACCAATATTTGAATTTAACAAGATAATTGAAAAATTATTTTCTTCGGCGAAAAAAGTCACGTCTTCATTAGAATTTAGCGCACCAACATCGAAGCCAATCTCTTTTAATCGGCTTGTATATAAAAGCCGTTGGGCGAAATTGTCTTCAATTAAAAGAACTCTCTCCGGTTGAGTCATTGTTGATCCTAATTTTGTCTTTGAAGTATTATATAATCAAGATCACTAAAATGCAAAGCAGAGAAAAGCCTATTCTGCATTACTCTGATAATAGTTTCTAAGTTTTTCGATTCCTTGAGCTATTGAAACTTTGGGTTCATAACCCAAATCCTTTTTAGCAGCATCTATGCAAAAATAATGGGCAGTTGAAAGCTCACCTGCAACCCATCTTGTAATTGGTGGTTCTCCAGATAGTCTAAAAGTCTTAAAAACGATTTCGCACAAAAATCCTATTGCCCATGCTAGCATAGGAGAAATGGTAGCTGTAACAGGTGAAATTCCTGCGGCTCCAATTATTAAATTGGTTAGTTTGGAAATTTCCATCGGTTCGCCGTTTGTAATAAAATAAGGTTTTCCAGAAATTGGAGAAGAGGGGTAAAGCCTTTCAGCAGCATTAATATGTGCATCTGCTGCATTTTCTACAAAAACAGAATCAACCAGGTTTTTTCCATCGCCAACGAATTTCAGCTTTCCAGCTTTAGCTTTAGAAATCAAGCGGGGTGCAAGGTGGTTGTCCCCTGGCCCCCATATCAGGTGGGGTCTTAGCGAAACGGTTGCAAGACTTTCAGATGCATTTTTTAAAACAAATTTTTCAGCCATGCATTTGGTTTTAGGATAATAAGCCTCATGATGATCAGGATATGGCAAAGACTCATCAGCATTTTTAATATCCCCATGAGAAAAAACAACGCTTGGAGAGCTTGTATAAACTAGTCTTTTAACTGCATGTTTTTTGCAGGCGGATACTACGTTTTCAGTTCCTTTGACGTTTATTCTTTCATACTCAGAATACGGCTCAGCAATTCCTGCTTTAGCAGCTGTATGAAAAACAACTTCAGCACCTTCTACTGCTTTGGAAACAATATCAAAGTCGGAAATTTCACCCTTAAATATTTTTACGCCCTTTTCAAGCAGGTCAGGATAATCTTTTCGACACAAAATGCGAACAACTAACTTTTTTTTGAGAAGTTTGTCAACAATAGCTCGTCCAAGAAATCCACTTCCACCAGTTACAAGAACGACCTGTCCTTCTTCAAGGGGTAATAAGTTCATTTTATTCTCCAAGAGTTTCAGCTGCCCATTTTGAAAGAATTTCACGCCCGATCTTTGCATTGTGTCTTATATCGACGGGAAATCCATGATGCACTAGAAAATGTTGTATTGGCTTTGTATGTTGGTATTTGGCTCCGATTTCCTTTAGCTCGTCTACCAGTTGCTTAAATTTTGCCTGTTGAATTGATTTTTCAACTTCAATACATAAAACAGGGGTTTGTTGCCCTTTATTTCCAATGCCCACAAGTGCTGTTCGGAAAACCTTTGGGTGCTGATTGAAAACCCTTTCGCATGGAATGGTAAAAAATGTTTGTTCGGCTGCTTCTACTCGATGAGATTTTCTTCCGCAAAACCATAGTCGGCCTTTTTCATCAAAACGCCCAACATCGCCCATTCTATGCCAAACCTTATCACCTTCCTGGATCTTTGCCAGGCGAGTGTTTTCTGGGCGACGATAATATTCTTTAGTTACAATTGGCCCCTTGGCAACGATTTCACCGATTTCACCATTTTTTAGAACCAGATCCTGAGACCAGTTTTCAATTGGATCATCAGTTATTTTAATAATTTTTACTTCTACGTGTTTAATTGGAAACCCAACGCAGGTTCCGCCGCCAGCATCAGTAACTGGAGCTGTTTCACCTAGAATATCATTGCTTCCAATTGAAGTTATGGGCAGTGCTTCTGTAGCACCATATGGAGTGAAAATTTGTGTGTCTTGATTTAAAGCTTTATGGAACCGCTGAAGTATATCATTTCGCGCGGGGGCACCACATGAAAGGACTTTTACAAGAGAAGGCAACTTTATGTTGTTTTTTTCCGTATATTTGCTCAATGTATCAAGTAGTGCCGGAGAACCAAACATTGAAGTCGCACCATTGTCTGAAATTGCCTCAATGAGCTTTTTAGGATCGGCTTTCGCAGGCTTGGTTGCATCCATATCTGGAACTACAGTTGTCATCCCAAGGCAGACGTCAAAAAGTGCAAACAATGGGAAAGTAGCTACATCAACATCAGATGCTGTAAAGTTGTAGATTTCCTGTATAAAATTCACCTGGCTGGTTAAAATTCCGTGAGAATAAACAGCCCCCTTGGAAATTCCGGTTGATCCAGATGTAAACATGATTGCACCCATTTCATCAAAGGGCATCATGCAGATTTCAACCGGCGAAGCATCAGCATTGCGAAGATCATAGAACTTATGTCCGCCCCAGAAGATTTTTGGTCCAAGGGTTACGCAAATTTTAATGGTTTCTTTTCCCCATCCAAGGATAACTCTCAGCGCGTGGGCAATAGAAATTCCGATAAAAGCATCGGGTTCTGCTTCTGCCAGACAAGTTTTAAGATTTTTCAATCCCATTCCCGGGTCGATCATTACCATTGTTGCCCCAATTTTAGATAGGGCAAAAAAAGTAATAAAAAATTCATGACCGGGTTTTAGCATAACGACAACTTTTGTTCCGCGCTTAATCCCTATGTTGGAAAAACCCCTTGCATAACGATTCGTTTCATCTTCAAGCTGCTTAAATGTCAGCCAGGTATAAGCTACTCTGTTGGCTTTATCGCGCCCAGAGGGAATTACTATTGCGCGTTTGTGGGGAGTTTCTTCGGCCTTTTGTCTAATAAAGGCTGACATGTTAACAAGGTTGGGAGATGAGTTCATAAGTCTCTCCTGTTTCAGGGATTTTCTTGAAAAAAGTCTTTCATTAAGGAGAAAACCTCAGCTCCTACATCCTCTAATAGGTAATGTCCAGCGTGGAAGCTATGAAATTTTGCTTTTGGTAAATGTTTTTTCCAGGCTTCATAAAAATATCGGTTGAAACAGAAGTCTTTTCTTCCAAAGCAAACTATTGCAGGGATGTGTTGCAACTTTTTTAAACCCTCTTCAACGCTAATAAGTTCAGCATACGAGGGGTCGTTTTCCAATAGAGGAATATCCTGGACAAATCTTGTGGTTGCCACTCTGTTTTCAGGGCTGTCGTAAGGAGCTGTAAAACCCTTTTTTATTTTTGGGGACATCCCTTTTATTGAGCAGGTGTGGCTTGCTATCCAGGAAAAAGCATTACAATTGGTATTTAACCAGGCGCCAATCCTGGTGTGACGAAACGCCCAAATTGGCCATGGAAAAGGACAATTAGCAGGCAATCTGAAGGCGGCGGTATTTAAAATCACAATCCTTTTGATCTTATCTGGGTGTCGGGTTGCGTAACCCATACCAATAGCTCCACCCCAATCATGTACAATCATGGTGATTTTCTGATTAAGATTTAGGCTGTCGATAAGTTTTTCCAGATTATCGATGTGATTTTTAAGCATGTATGGAAACTTTTCAAGGGATGGTTTATCTGAAAGCCCACAACCAATATGGTCTGGGGCAATAGTTCTATAATTGCCCGAAAAGCTTTTTATCATGTCGCGATAAAGAAAAGACCATGATGGGTTCCCGTGAACCATTACAAGGGGCTCACCTTCGCCCTCGTCAACATAGTGTTGCTTTATTTCTCCATGAGAAATGAAATTACTTTTGAATGGATAAATATCTTTGAATTCTTCTTTATTAAAGGCCACGTTACCATTCCCATCCTAGCATCATACTGTTTAATCCGCTTCCTATTCCAATAAATCCAACCTTATCTCCAGACTCAAGAACACCTCGCTCTTCTGCAATTGCTGCAGTAACTGGCAAGGAAACCGTTCCCATGTTCCCAAGGAAAGGGAAGGTCGAAAAATCTTTGTCTAAAGACAAACCGAGATTGTTTAAAATTGCATCTCTATTTGCTGCCGCGACCTGATGAGAAATGATTTTGTCCAGCTCTTCTCTTGCCCATCCCATTTCAGTAAAGAAGGCGTCTCCGACTTTACGAATCAACTCTCCGCCATGGCGTAACATACCAATCGCATTGGTTTCCATCATTTGAGGCGCTCGCGCAGGAATTCTTTTGTCTGCTCCCCAGCGGCACATTCCGTGGTAATGAGGTGCCCCCATAGCTATTCCACTGAGAAGTTTTGGGCCCTTGTGACCGAAAGATCCATCGCTCAGAACCACTCCAACAGCACCAGAACCGCCAGTCATAGTGGCGAGTGCCTGCTTGAAAAATTCCATTGTCCCTTCCTCAAGCATACGTTGGATCATTATTTGAGTGATTTCTCTTGCTGTTTCACATGCTACAACGACGCCAGCCCTAATTTGACCGAGCTCAATTCTGTTGGCAACATCAAGAATTCCATTCATTACCCCAAGACAGGCGTTTGAAACATCACAAATAACAGTTTCGGCTTTAACTTTTAGCTCTGCCGCTACGTGACAAGCTGTCGCTGGTTCGTAATTATCACGACAAACTCCACCGTACACAACCGCTCCTATTTCTTCTATGGGAATATCTGTTTCGGCTAAAGCTTTCTTAGCGGCTTTAGCTGCCTCAATTGCATTAATGTGTCCGGGGTTCCACCAACGACGTTCCCTGATTCCGGTTAAGGCTTCAAGTTGTCCGGGCTGGAGGTACAGCTTTCTGTACAGAGGGGCAAGTTTTTCCTCAATCCAGTTAGACGATATAACGTTCTGTGGAAGCTCGTATCCGATTGATTCAAGGAAAACACGACTGAATTTCATAACCGCCCCTTTCGCAATTCGGAAAGGATAGCAAACTTAATCATCAATTACAACCCTGAGTGCAAAATCTTTCATACCATAAACAATTCTGCCGTCTACCTGTAAATAGCCCTCTGCAAATATGGTGTGTGTTGAATCATCTATTTTAGTTACTACAGCATCTACTGTTACCATGTCATCCTTTGGAATGACCTGGCCTCGATATGTCCATTTATGTTCAACGCCCAAAGCAATAGGTTCAAAATGGCATGCTCTATCTTTAAGCTCAGTACCCCATCTGTGGATGGCAGCAACTTTTAATAGCTGAAGGAAGGATTCCAGACCAAGTGAACCAGGAATAACAGGATCCTGGTAGAAATGAGCTTTGAAGAACCATTCAGATGGATCAACTTTTTTCTTGCCCTGAATCACTCCAAGACCATTTGGACCACCATCTGGAACGAATAATGAAACATTATCCAGCATAAGAAGAGCTTTTCCTGGAAGTGTAAGTCCATTCATTACTTCAACATTGTTGTCATCTGGAGTTAAAGGAGCAACTACGGCTAACGGGAAGTCTACGTGTCTGCTTTTTTCAGCTTCAGTAGCCTTATAAGGCTCTTCTCCGCGAATTCCAATCTGGTTTGCAAGTGCTTCTTCAGCAAAGAAACCAAAAGTTGTTTCGCCGTCATAAATTAATCTGCCTTGTTTTTTTACTGTAAATTTGAATGATTGAATCAACATACCAGCGGAATTTGCCGCTTTGGTCGATACTATATCCGCAGTTAATGTTCCTGAATTTACATTGATATCCTCATAAAGCGTTGCTTTACCATCGAGATTTCTATAGTGAAGGGCTTTGTCGGATTGGAATGCAGAACCCATAAAACATGAATACCAGCCACAAACCTGAAGAGGGAATTCCAAAAAGATGGCAAAAGGAATACTTGTCTGTCTGTTTGCCTTAAAGAACCAGGCATCAGGTTTAATGTCAAATTGGCCCTGAACATGTCCTCCGGTTTTTATAATAAAAGGTTCTGCATCAACAGCAGTTATTCTATCAACCAATAAATATGGAGGGTTGGGAAGTCTGGCAAGAAATCTATCGGAGTCAAAAGGCTTCAGTTTATCGCCAAAACACAGAGATGGCTTTCCAATAGCGTATTCTAAGATCTGCTGTCCGGTGTAAATTGCTGGAAGCATTTCGGGGTCTACTGAAGCTGTAACAGCCTGAGGAGCAGCTACAACAGGCTGATTCCCTCGTCTGCTTAACCACAGATTTTCAATTTCTGTTTTATTGGTTCCGGTCAGGCGAATTGACATATTCAATACCTGAACAATTCTATTGCCATCTGCAAACATTAAAGCATCTGCAATTGCGTATGGCTCTGGATTGTAGCCAAGTTCCTTGATGGTAATTTCATAAAGAGCCTTCTTGGTGCCAGGTATAACCTGTCCACGGCATCGAAGTTGACTTTGGACTTCAGGAATAGGTTCAAATGCGCTCTTAGTGTAGTCAGAAACCCAACCCATTCTAAGAAGGAAAACTCTCAGTGACTGCATACAAGATTCATACATAAGAGTTCCTGGCATAACCTGATCATCAGAGAAATGACTGGTCAGGAACCATGGATCAACCGGAATATCAATTTCGGCTTTAATCTGGCCAAGGCCAAATCGTCCACCAGTTGGGTTGATTTCAGTAATTCTGTCGATCATTTTCATCATTCCGGAAGGGATTCCCTGAGGAATAATGTCAATGCCTGCAAACTGGCTTCCGAAAGCAGCTTCAAGGTTGCCAGCTCTAAGGGCGTCAAGACGATCGTCGCTGTATGATTCAATGGTCATTTCTGGCAAAATTTCTTTACCAGCAAACATTTGCTTAGGCTCAAGGCGAGTGTCTTCTTCTGTTAAAACAATTCCCTTTCCGTCGGCAAGCTGCTTATCAGTAAAGAAACCAGCACAGCCTTTTCTCATGGTAATGAGTTGTTTTCCATCAACGGTGCCGTCAAATTCGAAGAAAAACAGGTAAGTGTCAGCCTGACGGATAAATCTATCGACTTTGATGTCATAATTAACAACGTCTCCCGGTCTGGGAAGTGGACCATGGAAGGTTACAACTGCATCCAAAAGGCGATATTTAGCCAAGCCCTTTGTTTTAAAATCTATGCCAAGCCAACCTGAAAGGAAAAGATCTGCCTGGCCAGCTTCTACTGCAAGCCCGGTAGGCATACAATAGTTATCGAGATACCATGCATCTGGATAAACATCGTGCTGAGTGACGCAACGGCCTTTGCCCAGACTTCCTTTTTCGCCTTCAACGAGGGTCATTCTGTCCACAAAATTCAATGGGATATCTGGAAGTCTAACTCTGGTTGGATATTGATCAATTGGCGCGAAATAATCGCCCAGTGCTTTTCCAATTTTGCCAATTGCGTATTCCATTGATTTTTCTCTATCCATGAACAATGGGCCTTCGTATTTAGGTGGCATTTTATTTGGATCAGCATGAACCACAGTTTTTGGTGCGGATATAAAGTTTTCAGCGGGGGCGGAACCTGAAATGGTTGTTGGGAACTGGAAAGCAGCATTTGGAGCATGACCTTCCATTATGGCTATCTGTTGCTGAAGAAGCTGCATCTGAGCTGACAAATTTGAATTTGCGAGTTTCAAGAAAGCTTCATGGGCACTGGATGTAGCCATCTGTGTGTTCTGCCATTGCTGAAGAAGGGAAATTTTAAATGCATCCTCATTACTCATTGGCATTTGGTTTTGAGAGGCTTGTGAATTTTGAGGAGTCTGATTATTAGATTGATATGCAATTTGAACTGCTTCTGGTTTTTCTTGCATTGGTAAAATTTCCTTCATTGGTTTTGGTGGAATTACAATTGCTTGTTTCGGTGGCAATTGAACTGGCTGTGGTTTAGTTATAGCCGGTTTTGGTTGAGAGATCTGAACTGGAGCTGCAGGCTTTGATATTGGTTTTGTTACAGGAGCTGTAGCTTTCAATTCAATTTTTCTTCCTACTGGAACCTTAATTATTGGTCGTTTTCTTTCCGGGGCTGTTTCATTTTTGTTGATCAGATCCACATAAAGAGGGGCCAAATCAACTGTAATATTATGAGAAGCTACTTCTGCAAGGAATTTGAGAAGAGTTGACTGCTCAGATTGCCCAAACATTAAAGCTGATCTTGCGAAATGTGGTCTGTCCCCAAGAATTTTGTTAGTCATTCGGGTCATTGAGCTTCTCGGGCCAATTTCAAGGAATATTCTAGCACCCTCTGCATAAGCAGTTTCAACGCATTTTGGAAAATCAATTTTTCCAATACACTGTGCAAGAATTGAATCAGCTGATGCTTCTTTTTCTGGTGTGAATACAACACCCTTGCCACTGCTGATATATTTTACTCTAGGCATAGGTGTACAATCATAAACATGGAGATTTCTGTAATCTTCTGAGGATGGTATAGCGGCTGGACAATGTACAGATGAAACGCCATCTATAGGGAAGAATGGTTTATTTAGCTTCTTAACGAGTTCTTCTACCTGGGGCTTGTTGCCGCCAATAATACATTCATCAAGAGTATTTACGATCAGAATATATGCTTGATCAAATTCTTTAATAGCCTGCTCTACATCTTTTGCAGGACAATTTATAAGGCCAAGAATCCATTCTACATTTTCAGATTTTTTTAAGCCCCAATGTTTTCGTGCAGAATTATATTCTCCAATTAATTCTGAGGTGAAAAGGTTCGATTTACGCATTCTACGAACCATTTCATCGCGTTTCTGCCATGTTCTGGTTGAGAAATTTCCAGCGGTTTCGCCAAGGCTATAACCCATTACAATTTCTGGTTCAATGCCGAAGCTTCTTACTACATCGCTTACCAGTGCGCAGCAAGAAACATGACTGAAAACCAGAGAATTGTGATCATCAATCATTGCCTTTTCAGCATCTTTTTCCCAGCCTTTTTCCCATGATAAGCGCCAAGGCGCAACATATTTTGGGGCGAATTGTGCCGCTAGAAGATCGAACTCTTTGTCTAGTTTTCTGAGATGTTCAGGCCACATTCTTCCTAGTTCTACACCCATTCCAAGGTAGTGGTTGCCTGAGCCTGGGAACATAAAGGCTATTTTGCCTTTTCCAGAAAGTGGGGTAGGGGTATAGAAAACCTTTTCATTAATTTCAAGATCAGGTTTGAAAGCCTTGCCTGGAGAATTGGTTATATGAGAAACACATATAGCAATGCGTTTTGCCGCTTCTTCAAAGGTTTGAGCTACAAAGGAAATGCATACTTTATCGCTTTTTTTCTGCTTATTGCCTTGCCACCATGCAAATGCGGATTCTCTAAGTGAATCAAAGCTTTTGAAGCTATTTTGCAAAGCTGACAATTTTTTCAGAAGTTGATCATTTGATTCTGCGGAAATTATAAAGACTGTTTCCGGGCTCTGATTTACAGGAAATAGTCTTTTCTTCGCAGATTTTTCAATTGCATTCGGGTTCAATTTTTCATCATTTTCAAAGCCCTGTAAAACCAGGTTGTAACATGTTCCATCAACTGAAAATGCATTCACACTTGCTGTTCTTGGACCTTGAACCTTGTTTCTTAGCCAATACTGAGGCTTGTCGGGAGTGAAAAGAAAGTCTTTTCTATCTTCAAGAGGCTCAATGGGAGAAATCATTCCAGGAAAAGCCGGAAGTATTTCGTTGAAGATACTTAAGCTGGCTTTTGCAACTGAAAAAAGTCCAGAAGCTGCGCCAGTATAACCTATGACAGATTTGGCTGAGCTAAGAGCACATAGTTGGTCATTAGTTTTAAATCTATTAGCATCCGTGACATTTTTCTTTGGGAAGAACTCGTTGATTGCTTTTGCTTCTTCGAGATCTTCAGCCGGAATTCCACTGCCGTTTGCTTCAATCAGGCCAGTAATTTCTGGAGAGAGTTCTGCCTCTGCATAGGCTTTTTTCATTGCAGACAAAATTGAGGACTTGTCTGGGGCATTTTTTTCAACGGCATTTGAGTGACCTATGCCCTTGATAACAGAATAAATAATATCCCCATCTCTTATCGCATCATCAAGTCTTTTTAAAACAACTGAAACAGCGCCTTCTCCAGGGAAAGACCCATCAGCACTATTATCAAAAGGAACAGAGCCGCCTTTTCTAGAGAATGGTTTAACTGAATCTACACAAATTATATTTCTTAAATCGCCTGAAAGATCAATTGCACCTACAAGTGCAGTATCAATTTCATTTCTTTGTAAGGCGCGCATTCCACTTTCAAGAGCCGAAAGACCTGAGTTTTCACCGCTTGAGAAAGTGTGAGATGGTCCGCCAACGTGAAATTCTCTGGCAACACGGCTGGCTACGATTCCGCCTAAAGAGCCTACTGTTCTGGTGTTGCTTAATGGTGGGGTGGCAGCATCTTTAACTTCATTCAGAGGCTTGCTTGAAAGCTTAAGTGATGCGGTTTTGGAATTGTTTTTCCATCTGACAGCAAAGTTCGTGCTTTCCAGGTCTAGCCCAATTCCAATGTAAACACCCCAATCTTTTGCCATTTCTTTGGAGTGCTTGATTCCTTTTAATGCGTCATCTACGGTTTGAAGCATTAAAAGCTGTTGAGGAAGAATTTCTGGAATTTCAGCTGGTGATATTCGAAACTTACCTAATTCAAGGTCTAGTTCATCAAAATAATTGCCTTCTGAGACCCACTTTTCATTTAGTTTAAAAGGATGTCTTGAGTCGGAAATCTCGTTTTTAACAGGTTTGCCTTCAAAAACAGCTTTTTGAAAGGAATCTAAAGAAAGCAGGCGTCCTGCACGAGTTCCAATTCCAACTATTGCAATTTCAACCGGTTTTTCGGCTGCAGATTTCTTTGTTGACTTATGAGAAGACTGATTCCATTCTTCCAGAAGAACATGCCCATCTATACCGCCAAATCCAAAAGCTGATAGAGCACACCTTCTTGGTTGCCCTTTCTTTAAAGGTTCCCATTTTATAGGGGATTTTAACACTGTAAATGGACTTTCTTCCATTTTCATTACCGGGTCAGGTGTTTCAAAATTGGCTTCTGGGGGGAGTGTTTCATTTTTTAATGAAAGTAGTAGTTTCATCAAACCTGCAGCACCTGCTCCAGTTAAAAGATGACCAACATTTGATTTTACTGAACCGATAACGCATTTGTTTTTTGGAAGATCTCTTCCTTCCCATAGCTTGCGTAAGCTGGCGAATTCAACGGCATCTCCTTTTGGAGTACCAGTGCCATGGCATTCAATCAATTGAACATCTTCTGGTGTCCAGCCAGCCTGAGCATAAGCATCGTGCATCGCTCTAACCTGTCCGTCAGTGTCAGGAGCCAAAAGGCTTCCTCCAACATCATTAGCAAGACCGATTCCTTTAATTACTGCGTAGATATTATTTTTATCTTTTAGTGCATCTTCAAGTCGCTTTAGAACAAAAATTCCAGCACCTTCACCAACAACCAGGCCATCTGCTTTTTTATCAAATGGGGCACAGACTCCCGAAGGAGAAAGGGCTCTTAACTGAGAAAATCCCATTTGGGTAAACTGAGATGAGGGGCGGGAAACTCCTCCAGTAAGAACCGCATCAGCTCGCCCAGAGGCCAATTCCTCACTTGCAAGTTTTAATGCATAGAGAGAGGAGGCACAAGCTGCGTCCAGGGTAAAAGCTCCGCCTTTAAGTTTGAGAGCTCTAGCCAGAAGACCGCCGGGAAGTTCTGCGGAGAATCTGTTCTCTGGCGCTGTTTTCAGGGATTTTGTAAGTTCATCAAGACTTAAATTAGAGCCAGCAGCCCTTGCTTCAAGGATTCTGGTGAATACGTCTACAGTTATGGCTGAAGCGGTATCTGTCGGAAGAACAATATTAGCAAGAATAACAGGGAATTTTTCCGGGTCAATATTTTGAGCATTTGCATCTTTAAAAGCATCTCTACCAGCCTGAAGAGTTATTGAAAACAGAGGGTCGAGTTTTTTTATTTCGCTCTCATCAATGTTTAAACCCGAAAAATCAGAAGGAATATTTCTTAGAAAACAACATTTTCTGGAAACAACCTTATCAAATTCTCCAGCTTTGTTGGAATGGAAATTGCCGACGCTTTCAGGCCATCTGCCTTCTGGCACTTCGGCCGAAGCAGATTTTGCATCGTTAATGTTTTTCCAGAAATCATTCAGGTTTTCCGCACCGGGAAAAATCCCACCAATTCCAACAACTGCTATATCAAGAGGCTTCTTATTTTTATTCCTGCTACTATTGTTATTCATTATCTGGCTCCGGCAAGGGTCCTTTGTTCGAAAGCCTTTTTAAGGTTTTCATTTATTACACATTCATAGCCTTCAATTCTTCCAATGACCTGTCCATCAGAATCGACAAAGTCAATTTCAGCTGATGCCATCATTGGTCCTGTCTTTCTGGCTTTGGCAATAATTTTCACTCCATTTTCGGGAAAATTTGCCTTGAACTGTCTGTAACTTGCAGCAAAACTTGGAAGTGAAGGAGCACCTGCTTCTTGAATGGTCCAGAGAATCATTAGCTGGAAGGCAGAATCAAGAGCTAGTGGATCTGCTGCCCAAGCGTTTTGTGCGGGATTGTCAAACCACTGTTCTGGTTTAACACCAGTTTTTATTTCTGCTCTGATACCATCAGACGACCAACCATTTACTTTTGTAATGGCTTGAAGGAACTCTCCGTGAAACAAATGTTTGCTGTAGACTTCATTAATTGAATCAGGATAGATCAATTTTGTATCTGGATCTATAGCCTTTGGGGCAGTAGCCGGAAGCTTTTCAGCAAGAACAATTTCTGCTCTTGCATGACAAATATATTTGCCATTCTTGTTGCTTCTAACCTCTGCTACAGAAGTTCCCTTATCGCCATTCCAGTTTGCCTGGGTGGCAAATAATTCGAGCTTTACTGATTCATTTCCTTTCAGAACAAGCCCTTTCTGGATTCTTAAGTCGTTGAATCCAATAAAGGTAAGTCCTGCATTAACAGTCGTCGCAGCAAGTGCTAAATATTCAGCTGCAACAGCCATAGGAAGAACTGCATCTCCATTTATGATGTGGCTTGTGAGGAAAGAAGCTTTATCAGCGCTGAGCTCATGCTCCAGCGCTTTGGAGAACTTTTTTCCAGGAGCCTGCACCTCCGAGGCAGTAGCTTTATCAAGCTCATTGTTACTAGTTATCTGACCAATTATACAGATCTCAACGTCTTTTTCATTAGGGTTGCTCAGCTCTATTACAGGCTGCATTGAGCCTGATTTAAGTGGAATTAGTCCAATTCCCTCTTTTAAGAATACGCTCCTTAAAGAAGAGTTAACCATTCCTCCATCCCACGGACCCCAGTTGAATGAAAGAACCCTGCATTCTGGACGCATGATACGTAGTTTCTGAGCTGTTTTGTTCAAAACTTCGTTGGCCATTGAATAGTCAACCTGGCCAAGTCTGCCAAATCTACCAGAGAAAGAAGAGAAAAGGATAACCGCTTTCAGTTCTTCTTTTAAAAGGGCTGAAAGAGTGTTTCTAAGGCCAATTACCTTGGTGTCTATAACGGCATCAAGCTGGTCACGAGTTTTGTCTTCAATTTTTCTATCGCGTAAAACTCCTGCACCATGAATTAGTCCACGAATGTTACCCATATCTGTTTTAACTTTTTCTACAATCGCTTCAACTTCTTTTTCGCTTCTTACATCCAATGAATAATAAGCAGATTTTGCTCCAGCCTTTTCAATTCTTGAAAGTGTTGTAAGGATTTCACGGTTGCCCATTAATCTATTGTATTCAGCTCCAAGTTCTTTAGGAGTAATTTTAGTAGTTGAGTTTTTAAGAATAGCTTGCTTGATTTCGGGCTCAGAAGAAAGATTCTTGAGCCATGCTGGTTCAGCTTCTGGAACTGGCGACCTGCCAAACAACGCCATTGAGGTTTGGAATTTTTCAGCCATAGTTATCGCAACTTCTGCTGTAACTCCACGAGCTCCTCCTGAAACAATTATCACATCACCTTTAGAAAAGGTTACAGGGCTACTGCCATTTTCAAATAGATTCTTTTCAACTTCTGTTATGGCAACAATTCCATTTTCAGAAATGCCAGTTTCTACAGCTCCCTCAAGAAGTAGCTCTTCTACAAGCAATTTTGCTGCAACATCGTTGTCTTTAATCTTGTTATCCATGTCTATAGCTCTGGATGTAACTTCTTCCCATTCGTGTCTGATGGTTTTGGTTATACCAGCAAATCCGCCCTGAGTTGGGTCTGAAGACTTGGTAAGTCCGGCAAGGCCAAAGGCACCGTCCAGTCTTGCCACAGTAGCGATTAGACCTTTATTCTTTCTCAGGTTTGTTCCTGCGTTCTGGGCTACAAAGAATGCATCCTTAAGAGTTTCTTCTGAGTCTGCTTTCCAAAGTAAAGCAGAGGATCGTTTTGGAACAGCGCCCAGTATTAAAACTCCAACCAGGTCAGAAGGCATTTCCGCACTTCCTGCTTCCTTCATACCTAAGATGAGAGAATCAAATCCTTTAGCCTTAAGTTCTGTTGCAACCGATTTTTCTAATCCGCTTCCATCGCCAGCTACAAGGAACTTTCCTTTTTTCAGATTAAGTGGAGTGCGTTTGCTTTTAACTTTTACCGCTTCAATAATGGTTCGCTTTAAAGGAAATTCTTCTGCTTCAACTACAGCTTCTGCAGGAGCTGCTGCCGTTGCTGTTGATGCTGCCGGGGATGCTGAATTTAAATATTCAATGATCTGGGCTATTGTGCGGAAGTTTCCTAGATCCCCAGGTTGAACTACTGGAGCATTTGGAACTTTTTCTTGAAACGCTGAAAGAATTTCTACTCTTTTAATTGAGTCAATTCCAAGATCAGCTTCCATATCCATGTTCAGATCGAGCATATCTTCTGGATACCCTGTTTTTTCAGCTACAATGCTAATCAAATTCGATTTTATAACGCTTTGGTCAACTCCACCCGCGCTGGCTGATGCCATTGTGGGAGCTGGAGCAGTTGCGCCTTTAGGGCTTAAAAACTCAATTATCTGAGTTAATGTTCTAAGTTTTCCTAGTTGGTCTGGCTGAATAACTGGAGCATCAGGAAGTTGTTCCTGAACTGCTGACATGATTTCAACCCTTTTGATTGAGTCAATTCCAAGGTCAGCTTCCATATCCATGTTCAGGTCAAGCATATCTGCTGGATAGCCAGTTTTTTCACTGACAATCTGAACAAGAACTGGCTGAATATTACTTGATGCGGCAGTTGTATCTTGAACTGCTGGTTGAGCTGCCTCGGCAGCGCCTGCGCCCAGGAACTCAATAATCTGAGTAAGGGTTCTAAGTTTTCCAAGTTGATCTGGCTGAATTACTGGAGCATTTGGAAGTTGTTCCTGGACTGCAGACATAATTTCAACCCTTTTAATTGAGTCAATTCCAAGGTCTGCTTCCATATCCATATTTAGATCAAGCATATCAGCGGGATAACCTGTTTTCTCGCTAACAATCTGGACTAGAACTGGCTGGATATTACCCGCTGCAGGGGCCGCTTGAACAACTTGAGGAGCCTGAGTCGCGGGTGCATTTGCGCCAAGGAAGTCCAGAATCTGAGCTAAAGTTCTAAGTTTACCAAGTTGGTCGGGTTGAATAACTGGAGCGTCTGGTAATCGTTCCTGCATAGCGGACATGATTTCAACTCTTTTGATTGAGTCGATTCCAAGGTCTGCTTCCATATCCATATCAAGATTGAGCATATCTGCAGGGTATCCGGTTTTTTCACTTACGATTTCAATTAATACCGGTTGAATATTGTTTGCCACTGGTGCAGCTGAAGTTACTGCTGGAGCCGCTGTTGCCGGCAAAGAAGATGCAAGATGCTCAATAATCTGGGAGAGAGTTCTTAGTTTTCCAAGTTGATCGGGTTGAACAACTGGGGCTTCTGGCATTTTTTCCTGCATGGAAGACATGATTTCTACTCTTTTGATTGAGTCGATACCAAGATCGGCTTCCATATCCATTTCCATGTTCAACATATCTCTTGGATAGCCTGTTTTTTCTGAAACAACTTCCAGAAGGGCTGTTTCAATTGCCTGGGCACTGACTCCGCTTGCAGCAGGTGCTGGTTGTGCAGAGGCAGCTGATGATGGCTGACCTTGATTTAAATGTTCAAGAATCTGGGCCAGAGTTCTAAGTTTTCCAAGTTGATCCGGTTGAACTACAGGAGCCTCAGGAAGTTTTTCCTGCATTGCGGACATGATTTCAACTCTTTTGATTGAATCAATTCCAAGGTCGGCTTCCATGTCCATATTGAGGTCTAACATTTCTTTTGGATAGCCTGTTTTTTCACTAACAATATCAATCAGCACTGATTTAATTTTATCAACAGCTGGAGAGGCTTTTGGTGCTTGTGTAGTTGCACTTGGAGCTGGTGCAGGTTTTGCAGCCTGTGGTTTTGGAGCTATTGGCTGTGCTGTTACAGGCTGTGGAGCCTGGTAAGTTGGAGCTACAGGAACTGGCTGAATCAACTGAGCAGGTGCTGTTGGCATATTTATCTGCTGTGGCTGATAGTTCTGAGGAGCGGCCATAGGAGTTCCCATTACAAGATTTTGAATGGCCATTTGTGCTTGTTCCTGACCTTCAAGGAATCTTTTATGCAATTCTGCGGTTTGCTGCTGCATTGCTTGAAGGGCGGACAATGTTTGCTGAGCAACATTTAAATTGAGTGATGAGCCTGCGTTAATTGTTGGATATGTTTGTGCCGCAGGAGCCATTTGCCTTTGTGGCTGAGCCTGAACTTGCGGCTGCTGTACAGAAACTGAAGGCTGAGGTGGTGTATGAGAAATCGCTGGAGCTGAAGGAGCTTTTGGTGCTTGAACGGCCGGAGCTGCTTTTGTAGCGTCTGAGGCTCTAACAACAGTTCTGGCAGGAGCTTTTTTGGGAACTTCTTTTCTTGGAGTGCGATAATTGCAACCATAGAGAGGGAAGGTGAATTTTGGCTTGGGCGTTGATTCAACTTTCTGGATAAACGCTTCTCCGTCATGCCATGCTTTAAGGTCTAATTCATATCCCATAGCTGAAAGCTGTGCAAGGGCTCTAGCAAGATCTATAGAAGCATTTCTTTTGCCGGCTGAGGAATCAAGAGCAATTGTTTCAAATTCTCTGCCTTTAAGAATTGCTTTAACAAGGCCGATCATTTTTCCGCCAGGTCCAATTTCTATGAAGTTTTTAATGCCATCTGCATACATTCGCTCAATGATTTCCACGAAACGAACCTGATTGGCCAGTTGGAAACCGAGTAGCTTTTTGATTTCATCTGCTTTTTCAGGATACAACTCGGAAGTTGTATTCGAATAAACCGGCAGTTGGCATTTAGATATTTTTTCATTTTTCAGGAATTTATGGAATGGCTCTGCTGCATCAGCAACAAATTTGCTGTGAAATGCGCCAGCTACTTTTAGTATTGTTCCTCTTAATTTCCTTGCTTTAAAAACTTTTTGAGACTTTTGAATTTCTTCTGTTGCTCCAGACAAAACAACCTGAGTCGGAGAGTTGTGGTTGGCAACAACAAGATCGAGTTTTTCTTCGGCAATAATATTTTCAATTTCTTTTCTATCGCCAGAAATTGCGATCATTCCGCCTCTGTCACCTTCTCCTGAAGCCATTAATTCTCCACGTTTCTTAGACAGACGGGCGAGAGTCGCTGAGTCAAATGCTCCTGCAGCGCAAAGACTTGTGAGTTCTCCATAAGAATGTCCTGCAAAAGCTGCTGGTTTAAGGCCAAGTTTCTCCATCAGTCTGTATGCACCAAGAGATGTTGCTCCAATGGCTGGTTGGGCTATTTGTGTGGCTTTAAGCAATTCTTCGTTTTGCTTATCTTTTTCTTCATCGTAGGTAGGGATTGGATATACACAATCAACCAGACGTTTGCCTGATTCATGGGCTTCACCAACTTCGTTATCAGCTTCTACAAGAGTTTCAAAGAATTCAGGGCTGAGACATGCCAGTTCAAGACACATGTTTGTGTATTGAGCTCCCTGACCAGGGAAAATAACTCCAAGCTTTTCAGTGTTTTCCATAGAGCTAAAGTAAGCTCCATTAGGAAGAGAAAAAGATTTAACATCATCTTTTTGAAGCTGAGCTTCAATATCATTTGCGAGTTTAGTCAGGTCAGCCTGAGCATTTTCAGCTACAAAACAAAGTCTAAAGGCGGCTTTGTGATTAAAAGTTGATCGACTCTTAGCGGCTGCAAGGCGAATTTCTTCTGGAGTCTTGAGAGATTTTACCGAGTTTAAAGCTCCTAAAATTGCAGCTTTATTGTCTCCAGCGAAGGAGAAAATTTCAACTCCACGTGTCCAGTCGTAAGTTTTTTTGGTGGGCTCATATTCTGAAAGAATTACGTGATAGTTACTTCCACCAAAGCCCAGTGAACTAACTGCTGCATAACGCTTTTTGCCTTTTTCAAGAATCCAGGGGCGAGACTTATCTGGAAGGAAAAATGGTGTTTTTTCATTTTGAAGCACTGAAGATGGTTTGTTAACCTTTATCATTGGAGGAATTATCTTATGATAAAGTGCGGCTGCGGCTTTTAAAATTCCTGCTGAACCGGCAGCTGCTTTGGTGTGTCCAATTTGTGATTTTACGGAACCAAGTGCACACCAGGGTTTTCCTGGTTCTGCGAAACCATAAACGGTATGAAGAGCGTTTACCTCAACTTCATCGCCAGCTCTTGTCCCTGTTCCATGTGCTTCAATCATGGTGATATCTTTTGGTGTGATTCCGGCGTGTTCGTATGCTCTTAATAGAGCTTTTTCCTGGCCTTTTTCACTTGGCGCATAGATAGCTTTTCCTTTTCCATCACTGGAAGTTCCAACTGCATTTATTAGAGCATAAATTTTATCCCCATCTTTTTCAGCATCGCTTAGACGCTTTAAGACTGCCATACCAATGCCTTCGCCGAGGATAGTTCCATCATTTTCATCACTAAATGGTCTTGCGTGACCAGTTGATGACAAAGCAGGTGTCTTACAGAAGCACATATACATGAAAATATCATTGAATGTGTCTACGCCACCAGTGATCGCCATGTCTGTTTTGCCGGTCCAGAGCTCCATTGCTGCAAGGTTTAAAGCACTTAGTGCACTACCGCAAGCCGCGTCGACAACACAGTTTGTGCCACCCAGATCAAGGCGATTGGCTACACGGCCAGCGGCAACGTTCCCCAAAAGCCCGGGGAAAGAGTTTTCCTGCCAGGAAACATAAGAATTGCCAATGTTTTCTACAACTTCTTCTGAAATTTCTTTGGAAATTCCAGCGGCTTCCATGGCTTTGCGCCAAATTGGGTGTCCGAGCCTGGCTCCAAGAGGAATAACGGCTTCAAGAGTTCCTGTTAAGCCAAGAACTACGCTGACATTGTCCCGGTTAAAGTCCCTTTTTGGTCCGTAGCCGGCGTCAACCATTGCTCCTTGAGCGACGATGAGACTTAAAAGTTGTGAAGTATCAATTGCTTCCATATCAGATGGAGCTATTCCCCATTCGCTGGGGTTAAAGTCTACTTTATCCAGAAATCCACCAGTTGTTGCGTATACCTTATCTGGTGCCTTTTTATCGGAATCATAGTAATCTTCAGCATTCCAGTGGGTTTTAGGAACCTCTGTTATGGCGTCAACCTTTTCTTTAATGTTTGCCCAATAATCTTCGAGACTTTGAGCTTTTGGATAGAGGCAGCTCATTCCTACGATTGCAAGTGGTTCAAGAGTTTGATTTTTTCGCTTCATAACCGGTCACCTATATTTATTTCAGAATTTTATAAGATACAATATGACAGGATTGCCGAAGCCGCTTTAAGCAGTAAACAATGGTTTTACCATTGTAATAGCCACGTTGCGCGGGTTTCGGTAATCTTCAAATTGCTATTTATTTGCTAGGATACTAACACGTATTGGATACTTTTTCGAGTTTTATTTAAGTTGAAAAGGTTGTACCCCAAAAAAAAGAAATCAGATTTTAAAAATTCTTATTTCTCTGGTCTTTCCTTGATAAGAAAGAGATGCTATATAATTGATTCCCACATCAATTGTAGCCAGTTTCCAGTCATGCTGATAGTTTTTATCGTCGGTTAAAATTTCAAGCAAAGCATGCTCATCAGAAGGAGAAAATGAAACTGAAATCTTTGAAAGGCCTGCCACGCCTTCTCCTGTTGCTTTTAAAATGGCTTCTTTTCTGGTCCAGCCGCGCAAAAAAGTCGCAATATCATTGCTGGAACCGCAAAATTCATTAAAACTGATTTGTTCTGTTTTTGAGAAAAACCTATTAAGGATTGGATTGATAGAAACTTTCTTTTTTAAAAATTCAATGTCGATGCCGTTTATTGAATCTGAAACGGAAATTAAAAATCTGTTGTGACTATGGCTCAGATTAAAAAATGGTTGAATTTTATGGTTGCCTTTTAGATATGGCTTTCCTTTTGCTCCTTTGAAGAAGCTTATTTGAGATGCTTCTTTCTCCAGGTAGTTTTCCAATACCAATTTCAAGCTCGATCTGGCTACAAGATAATGGCGTTTGGCTTTTTCATTGGAAAATTTGTTGAACCGAACTTTCTCTTCTGTATCTAAAATTTTCAGTAGATCTGTATCTGGAGTATTTATACTTTCAAAATCTCCGATAAAGACATCTATTGTTGATGGCGAAAGTTCTAATTTTGAATTAATCATTTTAGGTATTTCTGGAAAATAAAACAGGCCACTCTGAACTTCAGAGTGGCCTGTTTGGATTTGTTATGCTTTTAAATAATTATCAATTTGCTGGTTAGTGAGAGAAGGGCAATCGAGAATTGTTGTAGGAAGAACGATTCCCTGAGCCCTAAGTTGAGTTTGTCTTTGAACTACAGCTGATCCAAATAGGAGGTTCATTGCTACATCAACAACCTTCCTGTTTTCCACATTGTCAAAATGGCTGCCTTTTGCCCATTCATTGAAAGCACCCATTGCAGCACCACACCAAATCTGGAAATCAACTTTTCGGTCTTCTACTCCACCAACAGCCCATCTAGCAGAGAGTCCCAGATACCATCTGAAAACAAGTGCCATTTTATGTTTTGGCTCTTTTTCAGCTCTTTCAACCTGTGAAGGGTCTCTTTCCAAAAAGAAATTACGAGTTCCTTCCCAAATATTTTCGAGTGTATCTCTAAAGACTGTTTTTTCTAGATTCATTTTTTCTGGTGCAGGAATGCTGTCTATTCCATCATATCTTCTGAAAATTTCATAAAGTTTCTGAGCGCGCATTGCAAACATGGTTCCTCTTTTTAGAACCTGAACAGTGACGCCCATCTCAAACATATCGCCCGCTGGAGCCATAGCAATATCAGCTTGTCCTGCTTGAGAAAGCATTTGTCTTGCAATGTCTGAAGTTCCGGATTCAACGCATGCCTGATTTACAGAGCCAGTTACAAGGTATGCTGCGCCCATAGAGAAAGCGGCAGCAGCTGAAGCAGGAGTTCCTGTTCCGCCACCAAATCCAACTCTAAGTGGGAAAGGATAATTAAATTCTTTTTGAAGTCTGTTTCGCAGAGCAATCATAGTTGGGTGTAATGAAACAGCAGGTCTGTTGTCTGTGTGTCCACCTGAGTCAGCTTCAGAGGTTAAATCCTGTGCAACCGGAATCTGGGTGGCAAGTCTGGCTTGTTGCTCTGTTATCGTTCCTGCTTCCAGAAGCTTTTTCAACATTTTTTCTGGTGGAGGAGAGAAGAATTTTGTTGCAACTTCAACCCTCGAAGCTTTTGCTATTACTTTGTTAGGAGTAATTATATTTCCATTTTCGTCTTCATGAATTCCATCAAGTCTGTATCGAACTAATGGAAGTGACATTGCCAGGAATGCAGAAGCTTCCACAAGTCTCATTTCATGATGAAGGTAAAGATCAACTATTTTGTCCTCAAGACCTTTTTCATTAGGGCTGTGAATCAAGTTCATTCCGAATGGGACTGGATTTTCAAGGCCCTTCATTCTAAGAATTGCGCTTTCAACTTTTTCTGGGCTGTCCCCAGCAGAGCCGATAAAGCCAAGCATTCCGGAATTGCCAAGTGCAATAGCGATGTCAGGAGAGCTGATCCCATGCGCCATTGATCCGCCAACATATGGAAATTCTATTCCATAGTCTCTACAAAAAGAAGAATCACCCAGATCGTGAAGACCCTGAGGAGCTAGCATTCCCATTAGAGGGGAACTTCCTTTGGGCCTGGAAGCAAGGTCAAATGATAAATCACCAGAAGTTGCTACGCCAAGTTTTCCTTCATTTAGAACAACAAAAACAGGCTTGGAAACCTGCTTTAGAGCTTCATCTATAGACTCAATATCAAATGCTAAACTGTCAGAGCTGCCTGTCCACCAACCGATGTGGGCTTGCTTCTCAACAGATGTTTTTAGTGCTTCGTTATTTGCTTTGTGCATTGGTTAACTATCCTCCAGAATCTCTTTACGGGAATACCATTAAGGCGCAAGTTTATATTAATTTGTTGGTTTTTACAAGTATCCTTTATAATCCTGCTTCTCTGCATTGAAAAACTTGAAATCCTGCTATTGAAGATGCATGTAAAAATCGAAAGACAGGATAAAAAACTTAAAAAGTGAGAATTTTAGAATAAATCAGGTTTTTTATCTCAGATTTCGACTTTTCGTTTAAAGGGCTTCTGTAGATAAAACTCAAAAGATTATTGCGAGTGATTCCGACAATTGTAGGAATGTCATAGTCGATTTTTAAGCTTCGTCCAACATAAGAATGAGAATCGATAATAACGGGTATTGGAGGCTGATATTCTGTTATCAAGTCGAGGTTTTTTTTGTATTGGTTCGAGAATTCTGTTCCGGAAGGATTGAAAACCCAGAGAACATTAGCTCTGGTTCCAAATTCAGAGTTTAAGAATATGGCCCACTTTTTTAAATCATGTCGAATGCCCCATTTTCCAGTAATAAAAATATATGGGATCGGATTATAAATATTGTTTTCCCAGGTTTTTCCTTCTGTATCTGTGAGCTTGAACGCAACAAACTTTTCTGAGGGAGAAACCTTCTTTATGTAAAAAGGAGGAAAACTTTCTTTTTCCGTTGCTGAATAAAGTGCCCATCTGGATTGAATTGGCACAATCAGAATAATTGTTAAGACAATTAAAATAAGGTTGGGTCTTTTCATGTTTAAAATTATAATGGCAAAAACGGGAAAAAAGGTAGCCGAAATTTTTCCGTTATCCGCAATCAGCTAAATGCAGGTAGGATTTGACCTAACCTGATAATAGGAGATAACTTTGTTTATACTAATACTTGTGGTGCTGGTGGTTTTAATTGCTTTTTTCTTTTTATCAGGCAACAAAAAAGATGAGTAGTTGAAATTTTGCTGAAATAGCTTAGCTTTTATTAATACTTATAGTTCTGGAGTGAAATAGTGTCTCTTGTAATAATAATTGGACTCGGTCTTGGAATCATTTTAATTGTTTACCTTCTTGATATTAAAAAAAATATGCATAGGAAAGAGCTCGTAAGAGAAGATTTTCCCAAAGAATTTGAAGATATTTTATATGCCAACCTGCCTTTGTATAGAAAACTACCTGATGATTTAAAAAAACAACTTCATGGAAAAATAAATGTTTTTCTTGATGAGAAGCCATTTGAAGGTTGCGGTGGGCTGGTTATTACAGATGAGATTAGAGTGACTATTGCCGGACAGGCGAGCATGCTGCTTTTAAATAGAGAAAATGAGTTTTTCAATGTTTTAACTTCTGTTTTGGTTTATCCCGCAGCATACATTGCGAAAGCTCCAGTTCACAACAATGGTAGCATTGTGGATTCTGACAGTGTAAGACTTGGTGAATCCTGGAATAGCGGAACTCTTGTTCTCTCTTGGAATGACGTAAAATACGGCGTAAAAAATTCCAGTGACGGGCAAAATGTAATAATTCATGAATTTGCTCATCAGCTAGATCAGGAAGATGGGGGTGCTCATGGTGACCCTATCCTTGAAAGTAGAAGCAATTACGTTACCTGGGCGAAGGTATTGGGCGAAGAATTTAAAATCTTGAAGGAAAAGGCCGCAAAGCACAAGAAGTCGACTATGGATTATTATGGTGCAACAAATCCGGCGGAATTTTTTGCTGTTGCCACGGAAACTTTCTTTGAAAAGCCAGTTCAAATGAAAACAAAGCATCCTGAGCTATACGAAGAGTTAAAAAAATTCTACAAATTAGATCCATGCAGTTGGGACTAAATCCGGTTTAATAGTTAAATTCTAATTGAATTGTTTATAGAAAATAGCCTACAATTATTAGCGAGTTATACCTTTATTTACATAGAATTCAAAAATCAAAAGATGTTTTATTGATCGAGGAAGAGGTGTTTTATGAAGGATATTAAGGCTTTTAAATTAGAAATATTTGCGCCGGAAGAGTTTGTTCTTTCCATCCAGGAAGCTATGCATAAGGCAGGCGCTGGCTGTTTGGGTAATTATGACCACATTGCTGCAAGAATAAAAACCAAGGGCTATTGGCGTCCACTAGAAGGTTCAGAGCCAAGAAGTGGTGCTGTTGGTTCTCTTTGCTCTGCTGCTGAGGTAAAAATTGAAGTGCATTGCAAAAGTGAATTGGTTAAGGCTGTTGTTAAGGCCGTCAGAGATATTCACCCATATGAAGAGCCTTTGATAAACATTATTCCACTGGCGAACCAGTTTTTTGACTAGAAAAAAAATACAAATTGTTGAGGAAAATATGATTCTTTCCAGCTTAAGTAACAGTAGTAGATACTCTAATGTTCACCCATTATTTGAAGTAGCTTTCCATTTTTTGAAAGCAAACAATTTGAACTTACTTGAAGTTGGAAAGCATGTGATTCAAGGGGAAGATGTTTTTGCTATGGTTTCTGAATATGAGACCAGGGGAAGCGAAGAAAGTGACCTTGAGGCTCATCGGAAATATATCGATATACAGGTTCTTGGCAGCGGCTCAGAAAAGATTGGGTTCGCAAATTTAGCGGGGCAAAAAATCACTGAAGAATATTCAGAAGAAAAAGATGTGGGATTCTTTGATGGCGACTGTGATTATTTAACCATTGAACCTGGGTTGTTTGGAGTATTTTTCCCGGAAGATTTGCATAAGCCCTGCATTCATAACCTGGAAAAAACAATGGTAAAAAAGATAGTAGTAAAGGTGTTAGCTAAAAAGTAATTTATAGTCAATTAAATAAGGCTAAAAGCTAACATTTCTTAGAAACGATTTTGTTGTTCTGTAGAAATATACATCAAGATTGAGGGGTTCAATGATTTTAAAAAGGGTTTGCTATTTTTCAGTTTTAATTTTTTTGGTCATTGGTTTTTCTTTTCCCGGGTTTGCAGAAAAAATGCCCAATCCAATTGGTGAGAAAACCAAATTTGTTCTAAATGTAAATTTGGGCAAACTTTACGATCTTGGAATATCAAAAATCGAAGAATTAAAAAATCCCGAGAATTCAAAGGATTTGGAAAAGCTCTTAGGAGCTGACCAAGGTAATAAGCAGAATGGCTTTAGTTCAAATGAATTGGTTGACCAGATTTTGGAATTTGAAAATAAAAAAATGTTTAAACCCAATGGTTTTCTCTGGTTGGCTGTTGATTCTGATTTCAGATTCTGCTTAACAATTGATGCAGTATGTAAGCCAGCTGATTTATTTTCATTTTTGTCTTCATATCTTGAAAAAAAAATCAGTTCAAAAAAAGTTGGAGAAAAGCAGGTTCAGTTTAAAATTTCTGTTTCTGAAAATGTCGTTTTGGATGCAGTGATAAGCGAAGATGGAATAAAAGTAGGAAGTAGATTTGAAAATTCGCCAAAAAGTTTGAAGGATTGGAAATCTTTCGTAAATAAAGCAGAGAAGCCAGATGCATTTCTTTCTTTTGATGTCGATTTCGAAGCTTATGTAAATTATAAAACCGGATCTTCTTTGAAAGCTCGAAGATATGCGTGTTGTGCAAATATGCGTGTTTTGCTTGGCGCCATAGAGATGTACAATATGGATAATGTCGAAATGATTAAATCAAATCTTGATATAGATTTGCTTTGCTCTCAAAAATATTTAAAAAGCAAAATGAGCTGCCCATGCGCAGGAAAATATAGCATCGAAGGAGATATTACTGAAGATGGGTATATAAAGTGCTCCGCCCATGGAACAGTAGAAAACCCAGTTGATGCTCCGATGAGCAAGGAACATGTTTTTTCTGACCCAGCCTATTTAGAAATTAAGAAAATTCGACTTTTTATTGATTCAAATGGAGTTGTGCTTGCTACATATGCCAAATCTAAAGAAGTCAGAGCAAAAATTAGATCATCCTTTGAAGAGTATTTAAAGTTTGGAAAAAAACTTATTGATGAATATGGGAAAAATGTGAAGCAAAGTTCAGGAGAGCAAGAAACTCTTAATCTCTTTAATTCTATGTTGAACAGGGTAAAGTTTGGAAATTCAGGAAGCTGGTTTATTAGTCAATTTAAGGCAGAAAGTCAGGAAGAGGTTTTAAAATCATTGGCAGCTATTTCAGGGTTTGCCGCAGCAATTGCAGTTCCAAATTTCAAAAAAGCTCGTTTCAGCGCTCGTCAAAAAGCATGCTTTGCTAACCAGAGGGTAATCCTTGGAGCTATTGAAATGTACAATATGGACAATAAAGAAATGCTTAAATTTATTCGAGATTCAGATGTTCGTGACGGCGGGATTTTGCCTGAACAAAAATATCTTAAATCTGGAATTGTTAATCCTGAACCAGGGTGTTTTTACTCTTCCATTGGGGATTTAACAGAAATGACTGGTAAAATTACATGCAAAATTCATGGATCAGTTGATGATTATTAGATTTGCAAATTTATTTTATTAAATCTAAATTTTGAAAGGCAATTATGAAAAAAATTATCGTTTTAGTTACAGTAGTTTGCGCTATTTTTCCTTTTCTTACCGCAGAAGGCATCGAATTTAAAGATTTTGCGACCCAGATTAAGCAGATTAAATTTAAACCTGGAACTCATTTACAGACCACAAAAATAGTTATTTTGCATCCAATGGTGAAAGATAAGATTACTGAATTGGTTCACACGTCTTCGTTAAACTGGGGTAAAGGGAAGTGTACCAAAAAGGTGGAAGATTTCCAGCAGACAAAGGGAAAACCGGTTAAGGGGGAAACTGGAGTTGGGCAAAGTTTTCCCTATAATTATCCTCCAATGGATTTGCTTAAGTTTTGTGAAAAATCTGAAATAAGTAATTGGAAGATTGCTAGTGAAGGTTTAACGCTTGATGGTCAAAAATTAAAAGGCTATAAGTTTTTAGTTTTGGATGACGGCAAGTCTAAACTTTGCTCTTTGTTTTTAAACGATAAAGATGAAATCTGCGCTCTTTCAATGGGGTTTGACAGAAACGGTATAAAATCTGATGCAAATATGAAGGAAAGTGGAAAGACCTGGTATTTTAAAAAAATCGACGGTTTGCTTGCATTGGTTAAAGAGTCTATTGTAACAGCAGAAAAGAAGTCGGGAATTCCCATTTTAAAAACAGAATTGATCGAATTTAAATAGTTAGTTTCCTATAAGAAAAGAACTCTCGTCTGGCATTTTCAATTAAAATGTTTGAAACGAGAGTTTTTTTCTTATTTATGCTTTGTTTTTTAAAGATTTTCTTAAAAATTTAAATTCTCTGGAAATGAAAGATTCATAGCTTGCGTCAATGAACTTCAATTTTTCGCGAATCGTTTTTGGATTCATGGAGGCAAAATCAAGATTTGTTGGACCAAGAAGGAGCTCATGAACTTCTTTTTTCTTTTCACGCATATCAAGACATAAAAGTTCGTCCTGATCATTATATCCAACTATAGAAAAACCCTTTTCATAAAGAACTTCCCCGGGCATTTCCCAGAGATTTTCATCAATTAAATTTTTAAGTGAAAGAAGTCTGAATTTTCCAATAATTATGTCTTGAGTAGGGCTGGTTTTTGAATAAAGCTTTAAAAAGTCCTTTGGAAAACTCATTTTAGCCAATTCCGAAAGATCGGCTTTGTCAGCTGTTTGAAACAAATTTGGGAATAATTCACTAAGTTCTTTGTTTATTTCAGAATAGTTCAAAATTAATTCTCTTTCATTCATTCATCTTATAGGGATAGAAAAAAACAGCCCCTATAAAAGGGGCTGTTTTTATAATTTTAACAGTTATTAATACTGTGGTCTTCTTCTTGGACGATCTTCTTTTGGTCTTGCTTCGTTAACCTTAAGATTTCTTCCAGAAACTTCTTTTCCGTCGAGCTGACGAATTGCTTCCTGAGCTTCAGAAGCTTCAGTCATTTCTACGAAACCAAAACCTTTTGCTCTACCAGTTTCTCTGTCAGTGATGATGTTTGCGCTAACAACAGATCCAAATTCCGCGAAAAGTTCTTCCAAGTTCTGCTCAGTCATGCTGTAAGGCATGTTACCAACGTACAATTTCATTTTGTTCTCCGTATACTTAAATAATTTACTCTAATCAGGATTCTGTGTTTAGCAAAAACCGATCGAGCTTTCAGTATATCTTAAAAGGAAAGAAAAGGAAAGAAAAAAAAAACTTTTTTTTTGGACTAAAAATATGCCTCTGAAACAGTCTATACGAGTGATTGTGGTATGATAGAGTCTTGCTTTTCCTTTTGTTTGAGAGCTTCATTGATTGAGTTAAGTAGCTTTACTACTTCTATTGGCTTTTGTAGGAATGCTACGATTCCAAGCTCTTCGAATTTTTCTTTTTTCAAAAGCTCATTGAAGCCAGAACAAATTATTATTGGAATTTCAGGTCGCAAATTCCTTATCTCTTTTGTAAGTTCTAAGCCATTCAGGAAAGGCATTGTCATGTCTGATATTACCAAATCAAAGCTTTTTGGAGCTCTTTTAAATGATTCAAACGCTGTTTTGGGGTTTGAAAAACCAAAAACCTCGTATCCATTTTTTATGAGTATTGAAGAGAGGATTTCTACTATTTGCTTTTCGTCATCTATTATCAGTATTTTTTCGCGATTTCCTTTATTTAGAGAAGTTATTTCATAGCTATCTTCTATGGCTTCTCCTCCGTTAGCTATAGGTAGGAATACGTGAAAAGTTGTTCCTTTATCAGGTATGGAATAAACTTTTATGAATCCATTATGGTCGCTAATTATTCCGTGTACCACAGCTAATCCTAGTCCTGTGCCTTTTCCCAGTTCTTTGGTGGTGAAATATGGCTCAAAAATCTTATTGATGGTTTCTGGTTCTATTCCTGTACCAGTGTCACTAACCTCAATCTGAATATATTTTCCAGCAGAGATTCGTAAATTGGGGGCAAGAAGGTCTAATTCTTCTTTTGTTAAAGACACGTCTTTCAGAGAGACTCCAAGAATTCCTGAAGACTTTTCCATACTATGATAAGCATTGGTACATAGATTCATTAGAATTTGATGAATCTGAGTTGGGTCTGCATAGACTAAGCTGTTAGATACAACTGACTGCTTTATTTCAATAGTAGATGGAATTGTTGAACGAATCATTTGCATTACTTCTTTTGCAATAATCGATATTCGAAGTGTTTGTTTTTGAGATTTTCCTTTTCTACTGAAGGTTAAAATGTGTCTGACAAGATCCCTGGCCCTTTTGGCAGCACTTAAAATCTCATCAAGGTTCTTATTAATTTCTTCAGGATCATCAAGATTAAATTTTGCAAGTTCAATATAGCCAAAGATTACCGAAAGGATGTTGTTAAAGTCATGGGCAACTCCACCAGCAAGTGTTCCCATTGCCTCCAGTTTCTGGTTTTGGAAAAGCTCTTTCTCAAGCTGTTTTTGTCGAGTAATATCTATTCCAATGGTTAGAAGCTCTTTAAATTTTCCTTCCTCATCAAACATTGCTTTATTGCTCCATTGAACATATAAAGTGGTTCCATCCTTGCAGATATTTTCATTTTCATAAATGGGGAAATTATCTGGATTTTCAAGAATTTTACTGATTTGTTTTTCAAGATCGTAACCACTTCTGTCTTTTGCTGGAACAATTGTGTTTATGACATTCTTTCCCACCAATTCATCTTTTGTATAGCCAAAAAATTTTAAGCCAAACTTGTTCATGTAGAGGATTTTTCCGGCCTTATTTACCGTTAGTATTATTGTATTTGCGCTTTCAACCAATTCTCTATATTGGTTTTCTTTTTGTCTTAATTCTTTAGTTTGTTTTTGAACGATTTGCTTCAAAAACCAATTCGAGATCAGAAAAAAAACGACAAGAAAGATAAAAATAACTGAGGTAAGCCAAACCCAGGAAGGGGTTATTTTTTCAAATCTAATCCCTTGAAGCCAGAACCTTGTTTTTTGATGCAAAAAAGAGTTTTCGCTTTTGCCCCAATTTTTAATTTTTTCATTAATAAAATCTAGAAGATTTTCATTTTTGCCGCGCTTGGTGGCAAAAAATAAAGGTTCTGGTAAAAATTGGATAAAGCTTGGGATCAGGTTGTATTTTGAGGCGTTATTTAAGCCGAATAGTTGTGGAGAAACACCTGCCATTATTTCACCGTTTTTTATAGCATCAAAAATGTCTGTTTGCTTGGAAAAATAAATAAGGTCACATTTTACGCCTACTGCATTTATCGTTTTGATAAAATTATATCCACAAACGTCTCTGGATAAAATTCCGACTTTTTTTCCCTCAAGATCTTTGATGCTGTGGACATGGCTATCTTGCTTTATAAAAACTTGTCCCCATATTTCTGCAACGGGGTGCTGGCTATATTTCAAATGTTGCATTCGTTCTGGAGTCTTGGCTATTGATGAAATCAAGTCTATTTCACCTTTTTCCAATCTCTCAAGGCATTGGGCCCAAGTGCCATAGACAAATTCTAACTTATACTCGCTGTTTTTAAAGATTTCTCTTAAAACATCTGGAAATAAGCCTTCTGCCTGACCGTCTTTATTTACAAAATTCAATGGGTAAAGGGGGAAAACACCAGCTTTAATTATTTTTACGCTTTTTTCCTGGGCCTTAACTGAACTAATTTGAGAGAAAGGCGAAATAAGAAAAATTGCTAAAATTAGTAATAAAAAGAATTTCCTCACAAAATGCCTCTTGTTAAACTCTATAATTTTTTTCAGATATTTGCCTGCTAATACTATAAATTTAAAATGTTTTAGCCTTTATACCTACTCATTTAAACCTATCAATTAACTTAATTTATGTCAATTGTACACAGTTGTTTATAGATAGTTAAAGGCTTTATGGATTAGGTTTTATAAGGAATTGCTTCAATTGAGATAACTCAAATTGGTTTGCCCCATGAAGCTTTTCCAATCGAATTTCTTCTTCGAGAAGTAATTTGTGGGTTTCGTATGCCGATGAGGCTAGATTTTCAAGTTTCTCTGGTTTACGGTTAATAGTGTATTCAATTCCTTCACAGGAAATTTGCCATTTTTTTATGACCAGTTTGTGAAACTTTACTAATTCTTTTGGTGGATTTGTATTTTCCAATTTTGAAATGAGGATTTTCAGTTGGTTTTTGTCTTCTGAAATTGATTTAAGAAGTTTACTTTTGTTTATTTGATTTGAATCATCAGCCAGGAGCAACTTAAACTTTTGGCCTGTTGAATTTGTTATTGTTTGGAATTGATCAACAGTCTCATTTATTTCATTTAAATAATGCGTTTTTATCTCTTTCCAATTTTGGTAATTTTTTTGTGAAGCCTTGTTAGATTTATTTAGTAAGAAACCTATTGCAAGCAAGCAGAGCGAAAAAATGGTTAGAGCAATGATGAAATGTTTTAATTTCATTAAAAGTAAAAATCCACTCTTTGACCAGACAAGAGCCCGGCATTGCTTTCAATTAGCTGATAAATGTTTATGGCTTGCTTAAACATGCTATCTGCAGGGAAATCATTTGGAGCAGGCGAAGTTTCTGCCAGCTTTTCCATGTTGGTTGGCTCAACCGGCCTGATTTCAATTGGAGAAACCTTAGAAATGGGCTCTGCACCATAATTTTCAGTGTCAATTGGTGCCGCGGCTGATGGGGGAGGGGCCTTTGGGACTATGTTTTGTTCGCCAGGTAGAAAGGTTTGTAGCTCATTGTTAATGGTCTGGTTGTATCCATTAGTCTGGAGGAATGAGCGTTGGTCAGGTCTATAGGCAAGGTTTCGGTCCAGAAAATTATCCTGGGTCAAAAATGGTTCTAACTGAGCAATTTGTCCCGGTCTGTTTTGAGGGTCCGGTTCATCTGGCACTTTAGGGGCAGCTAAAGGCTCTGATAGCTGTTTTGGCGGAGTTAGAATCTGATTCTTACGATTTTCTATCGTAAGGGTTTGTGGGGATTTTGAAACGGCGTAGTGTTTTGAAACCTGGTTTAGTGGCTCATTTGCTATTGGGGAAAAGTTTGAATCCTCACCCTCTGGGATTCGCATTAATCTGGGAGAAAGGGGTTGAGGACTGGATCTACTGACATCCTGAATCACATCTTGCGATCTCTCTGGAAGTATCTCTTTTAATCCTGTATCTGAATCTATACTTGTCATTTCCGGTTCAGAGACAGGCGGAAGCTGGTGAACCTGACTTTTAACATTGGTCGGAACCTGGTTAAAGAGGTTTACCTGATAAGAATACCTTATTCCCTTTACTGAAATAGCCATACCTATTATTATAATAACCCTGATAGGGGTTTTTATCAAATCTTAGACACCAAAACTCCTATTTTATCTGTAATTGTGGAGGGTTTTATGAAAAAAGTTCTATTTACTATAATTTTGATTACTTTTTTTTCTACGGGCATTTTAGGTGGAGAAGTTTTCAAGCTTAGCGCACAAGAATCCGGTGCAAACCCAACAGGCGCTATAATTGTAGGGAAAATGCCTCGAAACTTGAGTTCTGGTTTTGTTAACTTAAAGAAAAAAGATTACAATGAGGCAATTAAGATCTGGGAAGATAAGGCTTCACATCCGAAAAAAGTCAGGGAATTAGGCAGTTACTTTAAAAGGCTGCCAAAAGAATTTGGCGATTTTAAATTTGTAGAAGTCGTAAGCACTGTTAAGCTAGGTGGGCAAACTGAAGTTGTTTATATGATTTTGAATTATGATTATGGAGCAGTTTTTGGGCGCGCCGTTGTCTTTAAATGGTTTAACATCTGTTCGCTGGTTTTTTCTAAAATGCCAGAAAAAGTATTTCCAGAGAGTATGCTTGTAGAGAAATAGAGAAAGGAATCTGAATGTCAAAGCTAATGTATCCAAAAAGCAGGAAAAGTGAAGTAACAGAAAAAATCCATGAACAATTTATAAAAGATCAATATCGGTGGCTTGAAGGAGACGAAAACGGCTGTTTGACTGAAGAAGTTAGTTTATGGACTGACGAGCAGAATAATTTTTGCAAAAAAATACTGGAAAACTATCCAGAGAGAGAATCTTTGGAGAAAAGGTTTAAGCCACTTTTAGAAGTAGATTCAATTGGTTGCCCGATTATTGGAGGGGATAGGCTATTTTATTCTCGTCGCAGAGGGAACGAAAAGCAGCCTTCTTATTATTATCGAAACAGTCTTTCGGGCGAGGAAATTCTCCTGCTGGACCCCAACGAAATGGACTCCTCAGGATTATTGGCAGTTCAATGGATTTGCCCATCAATGGATGGAAAGCTTTTAGCTTATGGTTATTATTTTGCGGGAGATGAGAATTCTACTTTGCAAATCATTGAAGTTGAAACGGGGAAAAAAATTGATCAACCAATCCCGGGAAAGGTTCATAGTCCATATTTCCTTCCAGACAATTCCGGTTTTGTGTATTCCAGACTCGAAGATATTGAAAACCCTTATTCAAGACAGGTTTGTTTTCATCGAATTGGAACAGAAAATAGTACTGATATAGTAATATTTGAGCAGTATAAAACTGGTCCGCTGGCAACTACATGGGGCCCTTTTGGTCATTTAAGTGAGGATGGGAATTACCTTTTTCTAGGTTATGCCACAGGAACACGCAGCAATGATTTGTGGGTTGTCGATTTTCAGGAATTTTTAAAAACTGAAAATCTGCAGATGGTAGAAATTGCCAAGGGAGAGGCTGGGGCTATCTATGCCGATATCCATGGTGATGACCTTTATATATACACAAATTCAGATGCCCCGAATGGTAGAATTTTTAAGACCAACATTAAAGATGTGAGCAAAAAAGAATGGAATTTAATTGTTCCTGAAATAGCCGATGAGGTTATTGATGAGTGGGCAATTACTGCTATGGGATTGCTTCTAACTTATCAGAAAAACGCTTCTACCCGTCTAGTTCAATTTGATTTTAACGGGAACAGAGTGGGGGACATTCCTTTGCCCGGCATTGGAAGTGTGTTCGCTAGCTGTAATCCAGGCAAAAAAGACTTTTTCTACGTTTTTTCTTCATTTAATAGTCCCACCAAAATTTTCCATTACGATCTTGAGCAAAAGCATGGCGAAGTTTGGGAAGAGATAAAAGTTCCAGTTGGTGTTTCTGAGATTGTCGTAAATCAAAAGTGGTTTACTTCAAAAGATGGAACAAAAGTGAGTATGTTTATTGTTCACAAAAGTGGATTAGAATTGAACAAAAACAATCCAACAATAGTGTACGGTTATGGCGGATTTGGAATCTCAATTACTCCCTCCTTTAATCCTATCATTTGCACATGGGTAGAGGATGGTGGTGTTTATGCTGTTGTAAATCTGCGGGGTGGCGGCGAGTATGGGCAGGATTGGCACAAGGCAGGAACCAGAGAAAATAAGGAACGGGTATTTGAAGATTTTGAGTCAGCTACAGAATACCTGATTTCTCAAGGTTATACCTGTAAGGAAAAAGTTGCCGCCATGGGAAGATCCAACGGTGGGCTTCTTGCTGGCGCAGTACTTACCAGACGACCTGATTTGTTCAAAGCAATTGTATGTGGAGTTCCTCTTCTGGACATGATTCGTTTTCAGTCATTTTTAATGGCAAGATTTTGGGTCCCTGAGTATGGAACTGCTGAAAACAAAGAAGACTTTGCCTGGCTGATAAAGTATTCGCCTTACCATAATGTGAAAACAGGAACCAGGTATCCCAGTACTTTTATTTTTACTGCAGAAAACGATACCAGGGTCCATCCAATGCATGCACGTAAAATGGCGGCTTTATTGCAGGATTCTACTTCTGCAGATCCTGATGATGCACCAATCTTACTATCTGTTGATAGATTGTCGGGGCATGGTATGGGCAAACCTCTCAATCTTGTTCTAGAAGAAACATTAGATATCTGGACCTTTTTAAGATGGCAACTAGGCTTGAAAACAACATGATAATTGCTTTTTTTGATTTTGACAAAACAATCACGAGTGAAGATAGTTTTAAACAGTTTCTTGTTTTTGCGGTGGGTCGCAAAAAATTCTGCATTGGAATTCTTAAAAATTTTTTCACTCTTGTTGGTTACACTCTTGGTTTAATTCCCAACTATGTTGCCAAAGAAAAACTGTTCTCATACTTTTTTAAAGATCTGAATACGAGCGAACTGGAAGGCATTGCTGAAAGATTTTCCCGGGAAAAGCTCCCAGGCATTGTCAGGTCTTCCGCAATGAAGAAAATCCTATGGCACATGCAGAAAAAGCATCAGGTCGTGGTTGTTTCAGCGTCATTCGAGTTTTATCTGAAATATTGGTGCAAACAGCATGATCTTGAGATAATTGGCACCAAGATCGAAAAATTAGATGGGAAGGTTACGGGCAGGTTTGCCAGCAAAAATTGTTATGGCCCTGAAAAGGTAAATCGCATCAAGGAGAAGTTTAATCTGTCTGAATTTGAGCGCGTTTATGCTTATGGAGATTCCAGAGGAGACCGTGAAATTTTGGAAATCGCAGATGAGAAGGGTTACAGGATTTTTACCTGAAAAAAGTTGCAAGAAACGCCTTTAAACTGTAGTTTAATTACCCCTGTATGGAATAGAGAAAAATAGAATAGAAGGAAAGGAGCTTACATTTGAAAAATATGAAGAGTTTCGGCAGTTGTTTTTTGCTCCTGTTCGTTATGCTTTGTTGTTTCCCAGCGTTGGGAGAAGAAATCAATGAACAGAAGAGCGCGATCCAGGAAGAAAAAGTTGTGCCGGAGAAAACTGTAGACTCAAGTTCCCAGAAGACTACAAGTGGGGCAACAGTGGTTTCTGCTCCGGATTTAAGCAATCTCAAAGATGGGATTTCAGCTGAAGTATTAGAGGTGCTTCCTAAGTTAATCTGGAAAGGCCATGATGCATACAAGGGCTATGGAAGCCATGAAGCAAAAAAAGGGGGAACTCTTAAGTATGTTTCGCCCAGCTTTCCAGCAACCCTGAGAACAGTGGGCAAAAACTCCGGATCAGGTTTTAACAGAATGCTTACAAGTCTTTGTTATGAAACACTTCTTGATCTGGACCCGATAACTTATGATTATGCACCTTTATTGGCCAACAAATGGGCGATTGCAGAAGATAAGGTTTCCTTCTTTTTTCATATTGATGAAAGAGCGAAGTGGTCTGATGGCGTGCCTGTTACCTCAAATGATATGGTAGCTACCTGGGATAAGTATGTTGACCCGGGTATTGAAGATCCTTTTAATAATGATTATTACTCAAAATATGAAAGGCCAATAGCGATTACAGACCAGGTTGTAATGATCAAGTCCAAGAAGCTTAACTGGCGAACCTTTATGTCAGCTGGTTTTTTCGTAATACTTCCTGGACACATTCTTTCAAAAATTTCAGGTGAAGAATTCTTAAAGGAATATCAGTTTAAGATGCTTCCTGGTTCTGGGCCATATACTTATGAGAGCTCAAAAACCAATGAAGAAATAATTCTTCGCCGCCGAACAGACTGGTGGCAGAAAGACTTTGAAAGAACTATCGGTTACAACAATTTTGATAAGCTCCATTATTTGTTTATTTCTGATGAAAATCTTGTAAAAGAAAAATTTAAAAAAGGCGAGTTGGATTGGCTGCATGTGCTTGTTGCACGAGAGTGGCACCAGGAATTTATTCCTGCGATGATGCCTCAAATAGCAAAAGGCTGGATCCAAAAGCGAAAAGTTTATACTCATCAACCTTGTGGGACTCAAGGAATTGCTTTTAACATGAGAAAGCCACCTTTTGATGATATCAGGATTCGTAAAGCTATTGCATACTTGTTCAATCGAGAAAAAATGATGGATAAGCTTTTTTTTAATGAATATGAATTTTTGGACAGTTTTTATCCAAATTCACCTTATGAGAATCCTGATAACCCAAAGATAAGGTACAATCCAGATAAAGCTGTTGAACTTCTTGAAGAAGCAGGATGGTTACAGGCAAACCGTGATTCTGATGGCTGGTTGGTAAAAGATGGGAAAAGGTTTGAGGTAACTCTGAATTTTGTTTCAAAAGGTTCTGAAAGATTTATGACGGTTTTTCAGGAAGACCTTCGCGATGTTGGAATAAAATTGAATCTCAAACAGGTGACCTGGGCAACTGATATTAAAGAAGTTGGCGAAAGAAATTTCCAGATGAATTCAAGAGCTTATGGGGCAATTCTATTTCCTAATCCTGAAAGTTCAATGCATTCAAAATTTGCAGATAAACCAAATAACAACAATATCTGGGGACTAAAAAACGACAGAATAGATGAGATTTGCGCAAGCTACACGTTAATGTTTGACCCAAAAGAAAGAATTGAAGCTGTAAAGGAAATAGATGGTATTGCAGCTAAGATGCACCTTTATGCCTTGGGTTGGTTTTCTCCTCATACCAGAATTCTATATTGGAATAAATTTGGCATGCCTCCTGGAATAATGTCTAAAATTAGCGATGAAAGATCCATTGCTTCTCTCTGGTGGTATGACGAAGAGAAAGATAAGGCGTTAAAAGAAGCTATGAAAAATGACACAAAACTTCCGCGTGGCAAAGAAGTTGTTAAATGGTGGGACGAAAACTACCCGCAGAAGGACTTAGAGGTTAAATAGCATGTTTAGTTACTTTATAAGACGATTTCTTTTAATCATTCCAACTTTTATAGGAATTACCTTCCTTTGCTTTACAGTTACCAGATTTGTTCCTGGTGGACCAGTTGAGCAGGCAGTGCTCAGATATCAGCAGGCCGCTTCTCAAAATGGTGAAGGTGGCGGTGGAGGTTCTTCAGCCGTAGATGAACAGGGACAGATCTCACCAGAAATGATGGAAAAGCTTAAAGCAATTTATGGTTTTGATAAGCCATTTTATGTTGCATATGCTCATTGGTTTTGGAGAGTATTACATTTGGATTTAGGTGAATCAGATACCTATGCAAGGCCAGTTTGGGATTTAGTTACAGAGCGGTTTCCAATTTCAATCTGGTTTGGGCTAACTGGCTTTTTGCTGTCATATAGTATTTGTATCCCGCTTGGGGTCTGGAAAGCAGTTAAGCATGGCTCTATATTTGATACGGGAAGTTCGATTATGGTGTTTATTGCCTATTCGATTCCTGGCTGGACCGCCGGTGTTTTACTACTGATGCTTCTTGGGGGAGGTTCCTACTGGAATGTTTTCCCACTGGGAGGTATTCATAGCGCAACCATTACTCAAGAATCTTCATTAGCAAGCCATTTGCAGCAGGGGGCAATGGTTAACGATCTGGCAGAAGAGGTAAGAAAACAGTATCCAAAACTTCGTGCCGGCAGCTACATCAATAGTGAACATCCTGCATTTGCTTCTGTTCCAGCAGATAAGAGAATTCAGTTGAAGCAGGGTGAATATAAAGATCTTTCCACGGTTGGAAAATTTCTGGATAAAGCAAACCACATGGTTTTACCTGTTTTTTGTTATGTTCTCGGCATGTTTGCATCAATGACTGTCTTGATGAAAAACTCTCTAATGGAGAATCTTGGACAGGATTATGTCAGAACTGCATTTGCCAAAGGACTTTCTGAGAAAACCGTTATTTTTAAACATGCATTAAGGAACTCGCTGATTCCAATTGCAACAGGATTGGGCCATATGCTCTCCTTTATCCTTGCAGGATCGTACCTTATTGAAAAAGTTTTCAATATTAATGGATTTGGCTTGCTTGGCTATGAATCTTTGATCGCCAGAGATTACCCCGTTACGCTGGGTATTCTGGTTATTGGTTCATTGCTAAAACTTTTCGGAAACATCTTTTCCGATATCCTCTACTGCATTATTGACCCAAGGATCAGATTCTCATGAGTGATTTCATAAAAAAATATTTAAATGTTATTAGAGTAACTGGTTTAATCGTTTTCTGGATTTCTTTATACAGCTTAGGCGTAGGGATTCAGGATTCAACTGCAATTGGCGCGGAAGCTGGTTCCGGTTTATTAGGAAAACTGGTGAAAACAGGGATTTTGGCTTTTGTTGCTGCCATGATTTTTCCTGCATTCTTATCAGCACTTGAGTCTTTTTACATGTTCTTTTCAAGCCCTATTTTTGCTAAAAGATGGAAGAAGTTTAAAAGCCTAAAGCGTGGTTACTACGCTTTTATAATTGTTATTGTGCTTTTCGGGCTTTCATTTTTCAGCGAATTTTTAATCAATAATAGAGCGATAATTGTGAAATACCAGGGTGAGTATCATTTTACTCTCAAGGGATTCATAAGTGCCCGAAAGTTTGGAATGAAGGGATACGGATTACCAAATTATCGTTTATTGAAGCAGGTATATGAAACGCGTAACAAAGAACGAAATGAACGAATTAAATCCAATACCGCAACTGAAGAAGACAAAAAGTATTCTTCATGGGGTGATGACTGGGTTTTATTGCCACTTTATCCGTTTGGACCACTCGAGTCCTTACTTGATGAATTGCCTTGTCGACCACCACATCCTCCTGGATGGGCAACCAACCAGTGGCGAAAAGCTTTCTTCTATGAATCGTTGTATAAATTTCCTGAAGAAATTCCAACTAAAGAAGATTTGATAAATAAATACAAAAGACCGGACCTGGTTGGCAAGCCTCAGGTTGAAATGCTAAAAGACCTTGCACTATCAGGGGCATTTGAATTGAAAGACGGTGTTTCCTTCCCCAATAAATGGAACCACCTTCTTGGAACAGACGATCGAGGCCGTGATGTGTTTGCCCGAATGGTTTACGGGTTTAGAACTTCGGTATCATTTGCGCTTCTCGTTACATTGTTTTGTTACATGATTGGTATCGCAATCGGAGCATTACTTGGTTTCTACGGTGGCTTGTTCGATATTATCGTGCAGCGTGTTGTTGAAATCTGGTCAGCCATGCCGTTCCTTTATACGGTTATGATTTTTGCCGCAATAATGATTCCAAACTTCTGGATGTTGGTCGGAATACTTGTGCTCTTTAAATGGATGGGTATGACTTACTACATAAGAGGTGAGTTCTTACGCGAAAAATCAAAAGACTATGTTGCTGCTGCAAGAGCCATTGGTTGTACTGATGGGGCGATAATTTTCAAACATATTCTTCCTAATGCACTAACTCCGGTAATCTCATTTGCTCCTTTTGCTGTAGTTGCTAACATTGGAGCTTTGGTTTCACTGGATTTCCTTGGATTCGGACTTCCTGCGCCAACTCCATCATGGGGCGAACTTCTGGGGCAAGGGCTTAGCAATCTAACTAAGCCATGGCTGATTTTGTCTCCAACAACGGCAATGTTTCTGACTCTTCTTCTTGTATCGTTTATCGGTGAAGCTATTCGTGAAGCTTTTGACCCGAAACAATACTCAAGATTGAGATAATCGGAAGGAGAATCAATATGCAAAAAGAACTACTAAGAGTAGAAAACCTTAAAACTTACTTCCGAACTGAGGCTGGCGTAGCTAAAGCAGTCGATGGCGTAGACTTCACAATTTTCGAGAATGAGGTTCTTGGAATTGTTGGAGAATCTGGGTCAGGTAAATCAGTGACTTCTTTGTCGCTTATGCAGCTGATTCCTAATCCTCCAGGTGAGATTGTGGATGGAAAAATTTTCTTTAAGGGCACAGACTTACTTGAAGCCTATAAAAAGAAAGACTACGACGCAATTAGAAAGATCAGGGGAAATGAGATTTCCATGATCTTTCAGGAGCCAATGACCAGCTTAAATCCTGTTTTTACAGTTGGCGATCAGATTGCTGAAGCTTTGATTTTGCATCAGGGTTTAAACAATGCTGAAGCTCTTGATAAAGCCGCTGAAATGCTGGATCTTGTCGGAATTCCTTCTGCAAGACAGAGGTTGTCAGAGTATCCGCATCAATTTTCGGGGGGAATGCGCCAAAGGGTTATGATTGCTATGGCCCTTGCTTGTAACCCATCGCTACTGATTGCCGATGAGCCTACAACCGCATTAGATGTAACTATTCAAGCTCAGATTCTTGAGTTGATGATCAACGTAAAAGAAAAAACAAAGAATGCTGCGATTCTTCTTATTACTCATGATATGGCGGTAGTCGCTGAGACCTGCCAACGCGTTGTAGTAATGTATTGCGGAAAGATTCAGGAAATTGCAGATGTTAAGACCATCTTCAATAATCCACAGCACCCTTATACTCAAGGTTTGCTAGCTTCATTGCCTAAACCAGGAGAAAAGGTTCATAGATTGAGCACTATTGAAGGAATGGTTCCATCGTTATTCAATTTGCCCAAAGGATGCAGTTTCTGCACAAGATGCCCAAAGAAGCTTGATAAGTGTGATACAGTGATGCCGGAAATGGTTGAAGTTGCACCAGGACATACAGTTAGATGTCATCTTGTTAAACCGATGAAAAATGTAAGCGAAGGAGGGGAAGAATAAAATGGCAAGAGAAATTAAAGAACAAAAAACCCTTCTTGAAGTAAATGATCTAAAAATGTATTTCCCTGTTCATGGAGGAGTTTTTAAGACAAAAGTTGCCGACGTTAAGGCTATTGACGGTGTTTCCTTTAAGCTTAACGAAGGAGAAACATTGGGATTGGTTGGCGAGTCTGGTTGTGGAAAATCGACTACCGGAAAATGTCTTATAAACCTTTATACGCCAACTGATGGGGAGATCTTGTTTCAAACCAACAAGCAGGATAAAATTCCTGAATTTGCTTTGGGCGGGAACCAAAAAGACAGGGTTGATGTTTCAAAACTAAGCAACTCTCAGATGCGTCCATTTAGATCAGAAATTCAGATGATTTTTCAGGACCCATATTCATCTTTGAATCCTAGAATGACTGTTAGGGATATAATTCGCGAGCCAATTTCAATTCATAATCCTGAAATTGCCCCTTCAGAAATGGACGAAAGAGTTGCGAGACTGATGGAAAAAGTTGGACTGTCAGCAGAGCAGGCAATGAGATTTCCCCATGAATTTTCTGGAGGACAGCGTCAGAGAATAGGTATTGCCAGAGCTCTGGCTACAAATCCTCGTCTGGTAATTGCTGATGAACCGGTATCCGCTCTGGATGTTTCCATTCAGGCCCAGGTAATTAATCTGATGCAGGATTTACAGGAAGAATTTGGCTTAACCTACATATTTATTGCTCATGATCTTGCTGTTGTGGAGCATATTTCAGATCGTATTGCCGTTATGTATCTTGGCAATATTGTTGAGATTGCAAAATCTGAAGAATTATTCAATGATGCCAGACATCCATATACCAGGGCTTTGCTTTCAGCAATTCCAAAACCAGATCCAAATGTAAAAAAGGAAAAACGCATCGTTCTTGAGGGTGATGTTCCAACTCCTTTGAACAAGCCGTCTGGTTGTGGATTTAGAACAAGATGCCCCATTGCGAAAGATGAGTGTGCAAAAGATAGACCAGAAATGCTTGAGGTTTCTCCAGGGCATTTTGTGGCCTGTCCATATTTCAAAGATTATGATAAGAAGCTAAAGTCTTCTTAATGGAGCGATTGTCATTTTGATTAACAAGGGAGCCACTCTTTGCGGAGTGGTTCCTTTATTTTTTGCCAGACAAGGAATTTTTTAAGCGAGGGAGACGAATGGATTTAAAAGTTTTTAATGCTGCAGATGGCAACCAATCTTTAAGGCCCCCAGTTATTGAATTTGATAAAGGGCGGGTAAAACTTTTTGATTGTTATTGTGCCCCTGATTTTAATTTCTCTGTTTTTTTTGAGGGCGCAAAATTAACTGCCAAAGACTTTTTTGCAAAACTCGGTTTTGCTTTAAAAGACTCTGATTTACCTGAATTTCTGGAAGTTTTTTTCAGTAGAGAGGCTGCTCTTGAAAGGCTTTGTCCTTTATTTAAAGTTGAATCTTCAGCCTTTCCGGAAGCGTTTGGTGGAGTAGCATTTGAAAAAAATCTATTTCTGACCAGTGAAGGTTTATATAGGGATAATTTTACCAGATTGTTTGGTTCAGAACTTTGGCACGAAGATGAATTTCTAAGGCTTGCTATTCATGAATTAATTCATGCGGGCCATGCGGTTATAGCAAAAAGGTTATATGGAACAGAAGACGGAATGGGGCCTGTCTGGTTTTTTGAGGGGCTTGCAGTAACTGGCTCCAACCAGTTTGTTTCAACTGATGATTCAGCTATAACTTCCCAGCCGTTAACCGAACTTGAGATTCGAAATTTTGAAATCGCAGTTAATAATAGAACAATTGAAAAGCCAGTTTATCCAAAATTTGGAGCATTTTACCGCAGATTGTTACAAAAAATTGATCAGAAATGGCTTATTGAAAATGCCGGAAAAGAAAACTTTCTTGAATTAGTCATTAAAAAGTATATTGAAGAATAAAAGTAATTAAACCTGATTGTTCATTTTTACAGTTTGTTTGTTTATAATAACCAAAAGAGGAAGAGGAGTGAGGTTTGTTTTATCTAAAGTCGAAAGTGTTTTTCTTTTTTACGTTGTTTGCTTTTGTATGCACTATTGGCATTGCTGAAGAATTTCCAAAAGTGGTTGAGGAAAATGAATACTTTCTTGTGATACCCTCAGCTTCACAGGAAAATACGCCATGCCCTCTTCTGGTTGCTTTTTCACCTTCAGGAAATGGGCGAGGCCTGGTTAAGAACTGGAAAAACATTGTTGAAAAAAATGGCTGTTTTCTATTCGCCTCAAAAATTGTTAAGAATGGTATGGATATTCCTTTATATCTCAAAAGAATTAAAAAGCTTATTAAAACCAGATTAGCAGAAAAATACAGGATTCAAACTGACAGTATAATTGCTACCGGGGTTTCAGGCGGAGGAATGGCTTCTCATTTGTTTTGTTTCTTTCATCCAGACATGGTTGCCGGGGTAATATCGACGGTTGGTTACATACATGAGAATAGTCTCAAGAAAAAAGAACAATATCCAAGAGACAAAGTTTGTGTATTTCTAACCGGGCCAAAAGATTTCAATTATAAGTTAATGAAGGAAGACAAAAAATTCCTTGATAGTCTTAATTGGACAACCAAATGGGAAGAGTTTGCTGGCGGCCACCGACAAGCTCCTGATGAGCTACTTGATGAAGCCTTAAAGTGGGTTATTGAAAACAAAAAGTAGAAAAAGGGATATGACAGAAAAACTAAGTTTGCATCAAGAAGGGGTTATCCCGGAAAAAATACCAACCGTATTGATTGGGAATATAAGGGTTCAGATTTTATCAAGCTATCTGGTTCGCTTGGAAGTTTGTGATACTCTTGGTTTTGAAGATAATCCCAGTTTTAATATTCCTAATAGAAAGGCTATTGGTCCTTCAAAATTTTCTATAAACATTAAGTCAGGAAACATTTATATAACAACTGGGAAAGTGGAGTTTGAAATTCCAGTTATGTCCAAGGATTTATCTGGAGTCAGGGCTAGATATAAATCTGAAATTTCATGGAAAAAAGTCCGGGATGTTGCTCGGAATATTCACGATTTGCCAGAGCCAGTTAATCTGCCTTATTTGTGGGCTTTGAGAGATTTTCCTCGTCTTATTCCACCAGAATGGGGGGCAACTGCTCCACCAGATAGTTTCGATTATGATTTTCTTTCAGGATGGGGAGTTAGTGACACAATAAATGATATTTTTGTATTTTTTCCAAAAGCTTCTGGATATAAGGCATTTTTAAAGGACTTTATTGGTTTAACAGGTAGAATCCCCATGATTCCAATGGCAGCATTGGGATTTATTTACAGTAGATATCATCCTTATTCCGATCAACAGATTCACGAGTTAATCGAAAAATTCAAAATTCGTAAAATTCCAGTCGACACATTTGTTGTGGATACCGATTGGAGGGTGGGGGCATCCCATGGATACGAAATAAATGAAGAGCTGTTTCCAGATATGGAAGCATTCATAAGCCGTTGCCACATGCAAGGCGTAAAGCTTATGTTTAATGATCATCCAGAGCCGGTAGATGAACCCCTTTCTCCAGAAGAATTAAAATACAGAGAAGAAGGGCTTGGAAAACTTTTTAAGCTGGGACTGGATTATTGGTGGTTTGATCGAAATTGGAAAAAGACCTTGGGAGAGCCAGCTCCTGGAATAAAAAAAGAAATATGGGGAATGAGGCTCTATACGGACATGCATAGTAAGCTTTGTCCAATGGAACGCCCAATGATAATGTCCAATCCACCCAATTTCAATAATGGGGTCAGGGATGGTGCGGCCGGGGCGGTTGCCCATAGATACCCAATCTGGTGGACTGGTGATACCAAAGCAGAATGGGAATATTTAAAAGCTGGAATTGAAAACGCCGTAAATGAAGGAATCCTTTCGCTTATTCCTTATTTGAGCGAAGATCTTGGCGGCCATTTTGGAAAACCCTCCCCGGAATTACTAATTCGGTTCGCTCAATTTGGAGCTTTGTCTCCTGTTTTTAGATTGCATTGCACAGCCGGGGAATGTCGAGACCCATGGGAATATGGACTGGAAGCGGAAAGAGTTGTTACAAACTTCATTCAGTTAAGAATAAAGTTACTCCCAATGCTTTATTCGGCCATGAGGGAAACCTTTGAAACGGGCTTGCCTCTTTTAAAGCGTTGTGACATTGAGTTCCCGGAATTTGCTGAAAGTTCCTGGCCAATGCAATATATGCTTGGAAACGATTTGCTTGTTGCACCAGCTTTTACTCCCGGCGTTTATGTTAAAGGTCAACCGGAAATATGCTCAGAAAGGCTATTGTGGCTTCCTCCAGGAACCTGGCATGATTTATGGACTGGGATTACGGTTCAAGGGCCAAAGACGGTTGAGTTAAAAGTTCCTACCTGGAAAATGCCTATTTATGCAAGAAATGGTGGAATCATTATTTCTCAACCAGAAATAGTTTCCTCTTCTAAGCAACTTTGGGTGAGTTTGAATGCAGATATTTTTGTGCCAAAGGGAAACACTGAATCTAAGAGATATTTATATGAAGATGACAAAGAAACAAATTCATATCTTGATGATATCTTTCGCAAAACAGAGTTAACTGTGGCAAGAGAATCGGATTTTGTTGAGTTTGCTATCAATCCAGCTCAAGGCAAATTTGAAGATAGAATATCGAGTCGAAACTGGAACTTACGATTTCATTTTCCCCGGGGAACCAGGTTAGTTTCGGTTGTTATAAATGACAGCATGGTGTTGCCGGGTTCATATCAGCTTATCAATAACTCTGAAAGGCCGATTTTCATGCCCATGATAAGCAGGCAGGGGGTTGCAGCTCCTGATAGTGCTGATACTGTAGAATTGAATCTTAATGATATAGACATTTGTTCAGAATTGAGGATTAGATTGCAAGTGCTTGAAGAAAGCCTTGTTTAAAAAAGGTTTTACCTCCTGAACTAACGTCGTTTTTTACTAATCAAATCAGTTTTCAGATGCGGCTTTTTCCGCTCCGTACCCTTCCCAGGTCTTTTTTAACATGTCTTTAACCTGAGCAATTGCTTCTTCTGGAGTTTCAAACTTGCCTTTGGCATATTTTTGAAGATATGGAAGGTAATTGAAAAATGGAATTCTTTCAACTTCCATATTCAGGAAGCCGTTTGCACAAATAATGGCCTGCAGGATATTTTCCTTTTCTTCAGGAAGTGAGTGATGTGCGGAGACCACTCTGGTTACATATTCAGGGAGTTTCCAGTGCTGGCAAAGTGCAACGCCAAGTTCACAATGATCAATCCCAAAAATTTCCCGTTCGGCGGCCACTGAATCCATGCTTTTTTCAGAGATAAGTTTTGCAACAATCTCATATTTCTCATGAAAGGCATATTGCAATGCCAGTGAGCCAATGTCGTGGAGAAGGGCTGCAACGCGGATTTTACCAACGGTAATTGGATCTCCTGTGACTCGCTCTGCAAGCTTTACTGCAAGGAATGCACAGGCATCAGAATGTGCGAGTTTCTTTTCCTGTTGCGAAAAGTATTTTGTGGCAAGATTGTTAAAGATCATTTGCATCAAAACTTGCTTGATGCCTTCCATACCCAGGTAAGCAAGCGCATGTCCAATGTTTTCAACCCGGTTTCTGCGCATAAAAAATGAAGAGTTTGCTGTCTGGAGAATTCTTGCAACAAGGAGAGGCTCACTGATAATCTGCTCCTCAATTTGTTTGAATTCAACATCAGGAGTGCCAATCTCATTTAAAAGGTTCAAGGCAGAGCTTTTAAATGGGGTTACATCAGAAAACTCTTTTAAAACTTCTTCGATTATCAAAAGTTTTTTGACTTCTGTGACAGCTTTTACAGGGTCTTTTGCTATTTCAAAATCATGTTGGAATTGAATCTGAGATTCATTTTCGCAACATATTATTAGATTAATTTTTTCAAGAATGCTTTTTATCTCATTACTACATGATTCGCCAAGTGAAAAATACGGGGGAATTGTTAAAACAATATTGGGATATTTTCTGGATAAAAGAGAAACCGCACCCAGTATTTTTTCAGGTGAACAGTCATCGCCTTCAACCACTACTAATTCTATTAGCTTGCTTGCGTGCTCTACTGCTATGAAAGGCAGCGTTGATGGTTTTTGTATCATTATATATGGGGCCTTTCTAACCAACTTTAACTTATTATAATTTACTTTTTGCTGATATTAAAGTTCTGAAGTAATTTCTTTCAGAAATTTCCCATATTGATTTTTAAAGCTGACAAGGCTTAAGAATTTCTGATAAGTTAAAAATGTATGATACGACAAAAAATTTGGAATTTTTTCTTTAATAGAATTGGTATTTTGCTACTTTTTGTCAGCTTTATGTTGGCTTTTTCACCTCTTAAAGCTGAACCACAGAAGGTGGAGCTGGGCCTTTATATTCTTGATATTGCAAAAATGGATGTCAAGGAGAGCGAGTTTTTTGCAGATTTCTACGTCTGGTATAAAGTTCCTTTAAATGCAACCTGGACACCAGAAAACATTGAATTCATGAATGGAACCATTGAAAAAGCAACTCCACCCACTCCTTCAGCCAATCATACCGGGAAAAAATACTGGATTCAAAGAATCAAAGGAAGATTTAGAGGGCATTTTCGTCTCCATTCCTATCCTTTTGACGAGCAGATTTTGCCAATAGTTATAGAAGATTCGGAGTTGAACACCAGTGATCTTACTTTTTCTGCAGATTCTGACATATCATCAGACGCGTTAAACTGGCTTGAGCCAGAGTTGCAGGTTCCTGACTGGAAAAAGGCGGGGGCAAGCTTTGCGGTTGATATTCATCAATATAAAACAGATTTTGGCCTGGGAACCAAAGCCGAGTCAAAATATTCAAGATTTACTTTTAAAACTAAGTTAAACCGTTTGTTCTTGCCCCATTTGATAAAGTTTATTCTTCCGTTGGTCATAATCGCTGGCATGGCATATTTAGTATTTTTCATTAACGCTTCCGAATTTGAAGCCCAGTGCGGGATTTGTGTAACAGCGTTGTTGTCGGCGGTGGCTTTGCATATTGCTCAGGCTGACGCTCTTCCTGCGGTTGGCTATCTTGTCATGTCAGATAAGATATTTATTCTTTTTTATGTGGTGATTTTCTCTGCGCTAGTTCAGACTGTTGTAGTAAATAACTATGCTAAAACCGGAAACTTACAATTCGCAATAAAGATGGATTCAGCCTTCCGCGTCTGGTATGTGGTAACGCTCATATTGGGCATTTTCTTGATTTTTCTATCAACTTGAGGAGATAAAATGAAACCCGTAATTGATGTTCCAACTCCACTTATTCAACCTGCTTTGATGGGTATGGTCCACGTAAAAGCCCTGCCAGGAACTCCCTTTAATGAATACTCCATAGATAAAATCTGTGAAGATGCGGTTAAAGAGGCTGAGATTTATCGAATTGCGGGGTTTGATGGAATCCTGATTGAAAATATGCATGATCGCCCCTACCTCAAGGGGAAGGTGGGCCCGGAAGTTGTCGCTGGAATGACGCGGGTTGCCTCTGAGATTCGTCGCAAAGTTGGCAAAAAATTTCCTGTTGGGATTCAGATCCTTGCCGCAGCTAATATTGAAGCCCTTGCAGTCGCTCACCTTGCTGGATTAGACATGATCCGCGCAGAAGGCTGTGTTTTTGCGCATGTGGCTGATGAAGGGATTATTGAAGCTTCCGCTGGCGAATTGCTTCGGGAGAGACGTAGACTTGGAGCCGAAAGAATCAGGATCTGGACTGATATTCAGAAAAAGCATTCTGCTCACAGTATAACCAGCGATCTTGGACTTGAAGACTGGATTCATGGCGCTGAATTTTTTGGAATGGATGGAGTTATTGTAACTGGTAGTTCCACAGGTAAATCAGCCGACATAGAGCAGGTTAAGCAGGCCAAAAAAATTAGTCGGATTCCGGTAATCGTAGGCTCGGGAATTACACCTGAGAATGCACATGATTACAAAGCCGCAGATATCTGGATTATAGGATCAAGCATGAAATACGATGGATATTGGGAAAACCCGATTGATCCTGAACGTTGTAAAGCAATGGTGGCTGCCAGAGATAAAGCAATAAAATAGGTAAGAAAAAAATCCCCTGAATCTGAATGATTCTGGGGATTTTTATTTTAGAAACTTACGGGTGGTGGTTTTATAACAGGATCGCCCAAACCGCGTTTAACTACTTCTGCGGCTTTGGCCTGGCCAATTTGAAATGCTTCTGTTTCTCCATTGGGAACATTTGAGTGGGTTGGAATTTCTTCGTTCCTTACGAAAAGGGTTTGAGTTGGGAAAGCAAATTCAACGCCAAGTTGCTTGGCTAGTCGGATGATATCGTTGAACAGGCGATGTTTTTCTCTTAACTCGGTAGACCAGTCTGGAGTTTGAACAAAGCAATATAAGAGTATGTTCAAGCTTGAGTTGGCAAATTCGTTCAGGTATACGTGGAAATAGTCTTTGCGGGAATATGGATGTTTTCTAATAATTTCTCGAATTCCTTCACAAAATGCATCAATTTTGTCTGGAGGGGTATCATAGGTAACCCCTATTTTACATGTGATTCTGCGAAACTTTCTGGCTCCCCAGTTATCAATTGTTGCAGTAATTAACTGAGAATTTGGAATAGAGATTAAAGAATTGTAGAAAGTTCTAATTCTTGTACTTCTTACTCCAACTGACTCAACAGTTCCATCTGCAGCCCCTATTGTAACCCAGTCTCCAATTTGAAATGGTCTATCAATAAGGATGGTTAGAGAACCAAAGATATTGGAAATAGTGTCTTTTGCGGCTAGAGCGAAGGCTAAACCTCCGATTCCAAGTCCGGCAAGTATTTTGTCTATATCAAGAGCAAATATATCCGCAATAAAAACCAGGCCAATTGCAATTGCCAGAACCTTTAATGTCCTGGTTACAAGCGGGACGAGTAAATCATCAAACTTGTTTTCGGTCAGTTCTGCTTTGGCCTGTAGATAGTTGCCAACCAGATCCATAAGTCTATAACCAGCCCAGATGCCGGAAATAGCTGTGATAACCTTTACCGTTACCAGTAGGAATAAACGCGCATTTCCGGGTAAACCAAGAGTGGTTAAACCTATCCACCATGACCAACTGGTAAGAGTTATTGAAATTGGTTTTAAAAACCGACTTTCAATTCCCGTATCAATACTTAGGTCTTCCCTTTTAAAGATCAGAGTAATACTTTTTCTGAGGATATTTGTTACCAGACGACTGATTCCAAGACCAAGGAAAATAATACAGAACATCCCGATCCATTGCCAGTTTTCCAGGAAAAGCGACTTGCTCATCAGGCCTGGAAAGTTCTGCTTCATGTAATCTCTTAATCTTACGGAAAAAGGCACATCAACATTAGTGCTAACCCCTTTTACAATGGGCTTATTTTTGAACTCATCATAAAGCTTTGGTAAATCATCTACTGTCTGGGCAGAAAACAGCCATGATTCGATGTTTGAATCGGGTTGCTTAATGCGTTCAATTACAATTCTACCCTTTTGATGGTTTAAAACAACATAGGGTGGGCCTTTAGGATCATTCGGAACCTCGACCAGATCAATAAATTTATATCTATCCAGCACAGATTTCAGCATGGCAATGCGTTCTGCGCCTATATCTTTCTTTACTGCTTTTTCAAATCTGGACATATCTAATGCCCTGATTGCTTCTTCTGGTCCTTCTTTCTTTACTTTGCGCATGGCGGTAAAGTAAAAATTAAGACTATCTCTGGCAGATTTAAATACCGGGTCAATTGTTGAGTCTTCTTCTTGATCTTTATGGCTTTTTTCAATTAAATCAAGATATTCGTTCAGTTTTGATAAGGTTCTTGTGTAGTTAAATTTCCATTGATCATTATCATATCTATAAAGGACAATTTTTACTCCAATCTCTTCGCCGATAGGAAGTGTGTAAGTTTTGCCCTTGGGTTGTTCCGGGATTGCATCGATTTTAAAGGTAAAGCTGTTAAGTATTTTAAAAAGCTGATTTGATAGTTCAACGCTTTTGGCTTCACGATTTTCGGCAGGTATTTCTTCGAGGTGCAATGCGCTGATTGCCTGATTGAAGTTTTTGGTTTTGCCCTGTTCCACATCATTCATTACGCTCATGAAAAGGCGAATTGTTTTGCGTGGGGTTTCAAAAAGATTGACTGGTTCTTCAACTTTTTGAGCCTGTGAAGCTGTTCCTGTAGCTAAACCTTCAATAGTGGATTCTGCTATTGGCTGCTGTTGCTGTGAATAAATGGGGGTAATAATCTGAAATGCAAAAAATAAAATAATTGCCAGTGTACGAAAAATCATCGAATCCTCCTGATCAGGTCTTTGTTCCTGATGAGTTTTTTAACATGTTGAGTTCTTTTGTGCAAACCTTATTTCTTTTTTTTATACGACTCAAGTTGATAAAGATGGCTTAATTGACTATAGTTAGAGTTCAGAAGTGCTATTTTATCTCACACAGGAGTCAGCTGCTTAAGACTATGAAAGAAAGCTTTAAAAAGATTCGCGAAAATCTCAAATTAATTGATATTCTGGAAAAAAAACATAAAATCAAAGCCAATAATGATAATGATGACCCATTGCTATATTGCGGTGTTGTAGAGTCAAACATTATTAAAGCCTTGACTCCGGACGTAGAGAAATTCTTCGGCAAACCTTACAAAGCAGCAGGAGAGGGCGCTTTTTTCAAGAATTTCTTTGATAAATTTATTCGTGAAGTTGGCGGAGCTAGAAAAGAACAAACACTTTACAAAATTGATGTAGATGACCAGACATGTTTGTATTGCGCGTTCTGGCCTTGGGGAAGCAATCCGGTTAACACATCAATACGAATTGGGCTTGTTTGTTACGGGGCTGATGAAAGAGACCAATATACAAAAGAGTTAAAAGGGGAATTCTAGATTCCAGGGAGGAAATTTTGAGTCAGTTAAAAAGACAACATTTTTATCTAATTGAACTTGCAAAGCAAACTATTGCCAAAAGATTTAAAGAAGGGCGACACCATGCATTTGCTGCTTTAAGAACTCGATCAGGGAAGGTGTTCTCAGGCATCCAGCTTAAAACTGAAGTTGCCAGGGCATCTGTCTGCGCCGAGGCTTCTGCTATTGCCGTTGCAGCAAGTGAAGGTGACACAGAAATTGAGACCATTGCAGTTGTAAATCGCTACGGAGAATTGGTTCCACCTTGTGGGCTGTGCAGAGAGTTAATTTTGCACTATTCACCGAAAGCCGAAGTGTTAGTTCCCGGCCCTAATGGGGGCAAGGTTATGACCATACAGCAATTATTACCTTTGAGACAGGGGTATAACCAGGATAAATAGGAAATGAATGATCAGCCTGTCGAAATTCCTATAAATGGGATTTTAGATCTTCACACCTTTGCTCCCTCAGAGGTCAGGTTTCTGGTGAGGGATTACATTGAAGAATGCCTTGCCTTGAATATTTTTGAATTAAGAATTATTCACGGTAAAGGCATTGGAAATCTTAGAAGAATGGTTCATTCCGTTCTTGATAAACATGAATCAGTTGAAAGATTTGAGTTAGGCAAAGAAGATTCAGGAAGCTGGGGCGCAACTCTGGTATGGTTGAAGAAAAGAAGCATGAAATAAATGGTTTGATAAAAGCCGTTTCAGAAGATGATGAAAATGAGTTTAAAAAATGGGCTTCAGGCTATTCGATTTATGATATGACCTGCAGACCTGTTTCAAATGAAGGGAAGAGGATCGCAGAGGTTCAAAAACCTTGCAGGTTAAGCTACTTCATAGATGGAGTGGAAAAGCCAGTTGGACGCTTTACCTGGTTTGATTACAATCCAAGAAATGAATCTGCAGAATTTGGCTATATTGTCAGCCCTAAGTTTCAAAATAGAGGCATTTGCACCAAAATGCTAAAAGACGCCTTTAATCATATTTTCAGCAATACCAAGGTTAATAAACTTTATTGCCAGACCGCAGTCTTTAATAAAGCTTCCGTAAAAGTTTTACGTAAAATTGGCATGCATCTGGATGGAATCTTAAGGCAGCATCATGAAAAAAACGGAACACTTCATGACGATTTGTTGTTTAGCATTCTTCGTTCTGAATGGGAAAAATCATCTTAAAAAATCGCCATCTTCTCCTATTTTCCCTGGCCCCCTCAGAACATAAATTCCAGCTGAATTTGCATTAACATTAAATTCAATTGTCAGGCTGTCAGTTGCAACATCGATTGAATTTCCACTGATAGCATCAATATATGTACCAGCTAACACTCTTTCTACCCTAATGGCTTGCGGAATTACAGCGGACAAGCCAACAACTGCATAGCTTTCTCCATTGTTGTAATTTCTGACAAAGCTCATTCCTGAAGCCCATGTTTTACCATTTTCAATTTTACCAGTTCTCAGCGCTGGTATTGAGGCTCTAATTAGATTTAGTCTTTTTATGTGTTTATAGATTGAATGTGCTTGAGAATTTGCAATATTGGCATCAGAAAGGTTATCGCCAAAATATGCTTTCCCGGTTGAGCTTAGCATGTCATAGTCGGTTACCGGCACCTGAGGGAATCCTTTCTGAAATTCTATTTCTTCTCCGGCAATGATTGATGGCACTCCTCGCATTGTCCAGAGAAGAGTGTATGCATTCGCAGCAATAGAAGTTTCTCCGCTAAATTTGGTAAGGTTTCCGGTCTCAGGGCCATTGTCAAAGTTATGAAAAAAAGTAACAAGTTTGTATGGATCACCATAAGCCCAATCAAATTGAAGGATTTTTTCGATTCCAGAGTAGTATCCCTGAGTGATGTTTTCAGCAAAAGATTTAAACAATGGGTAATCCATAACTACCAAACCTGAATCCGGACCGCCATCTGGATCATTGGTTATACTGGTAGTTTTTGAATACCACCAGGGGCATAGCTCAGAAGGCTCAGTTTCATTGTTTAGTTTCCCAAGGCCGCTTTGAACTGGTGATACATCTGCAAAAACGTAAAGATCTGGTTTCATGGCTTTCCAGTCGTTAAGCATTACCAGAAGATCATACCTGGGAATATTTCTGGCAAATTGAAGGCGAAAGCCATCAACGCCCATATCCAGATATTTTTTTACTACTTTTTTGAAATAATCTTTTACGCGCCAGTTTTCAGTTGCCAGATCCAGAGCATTTTCTTCGATGTGTTGGTTCTGAACGGAACTCTGATCTAGATTGCTGGCATTCTGAAACCATCCGGCTTTATGATACAGATCGCCATCTAATTGAGTTTCGTCTGTTCCAAAAAATCTTTCTGCGGGAAAACCTTCTTGTGGCAACATTGTGCCAGTAACCGGATCTTTTAGTGGGCCAGCTGCCCATTGGTCCCGATAAAGAAAGTCTTTGAACCAGTCGGGTGCGCAAGGGTTATCGTTATCCATTCTGAATGGGTGTTTATGGTTGCCCCAGTTAAAAATGTATGGCCAGGTTGGCTCGGTGCTGGCTTTATAAAACTTTATGGGAAGCCGAGGGACAAAGAATTCGTTGCGAATGCCGTAGTTGGAGCTATGATTCATGACAAGGGTTTGGATTAATCGTATACCCTTGGTATGAGCTGCAGTTATTAGATCGTAGTAGGAAGCATCTGGGGATTCAAGTCTTGGATCGATTTTCAACCAATCGTAGGAATAGTTTCCCGAAAAATCCAATCCCCCCCGATTTTCTACTGGTTGTGAAATGCAGATCGTTGTAAAGCCTAAATCTTTTATGTAATCAAGCTTACTAATCAAGCCTTTAAAATCGCCGCGCCAATGGGGATCACCTTTTTCTATTCGCTCTCTGTTGTAGTAATTGTTGCTTTCATCCCCGTCAAAAAAACGACTGACATTAATGTTATATATTGTTTCATCTTTAAAATTACCGGGTTGATGAAATTCCGCAGCCTGAATCAGCGTAATATTTGAGAAGATTAAAGTCGTCAGGATTATACTTAAGAACTTTTTTTTCATAATTTTAGCTCCCGAATAGCTAAGAGATAATAACCATAGGGACGATAAAATCAAGGAAAACAAAAAAAAAGATTCCTAAGGAAGCAAACATGATTAATCGCAGCATTTTACTCAGCCTTTTATTTATTTCACTTATCGCGCCCATGAATTTTGCACAACCTCTAAACGGCAGGTTATCGCTGGGATATACAGATTCAAGCGGAAATACTGACGAGCAGAAGTTAAACTTTGATTTTGATTTTACCCAGAAAAAAAGTGAAAAACTTAACCTTGTTTACAAGGGACTTTTTAACTACGGAAAAGCAGCTGGTGTAACTAATTCTGATAAAAAGAAAGTTAAGGTTCTTAGTGAATTTGTTAAAGATGTTAACAGTTCTTATTATGCCAATCTTGGTGTTCTTCAGGACAAATTTGCAGGTTATGAAAGTCAGAAAACTCTCGGTCTGGGTTATTTGCAGAAAATTTTTGTTGGCGAGCAATACAACTTAAGTGGAGCTCTGGGGGGAGAATTTACTCGTGATGAGTATACAGACTCAACCAACAAAACCAGAAGCTGGTTTAGAGCCGGATTAAATGGTGATCGTCAAATGGCTGAAAACATCAAAATGATCAGTGAATTAGTAATGGTTGCCCCAAAAGACAATTTCGAAGATCAATATCAAGTGGATTTTGCTTTGGGCAGCGTTTTTACCGTAAACACTCAGTTTGACCTGGAAATGAAATACTCGGTTTCCTATAAGAAGCAACCTGTTGTAACTGGTAAACAAAAGCAGGACGCCATTTTTTACACCAACCTGGTTTACAAACTTTAAGCAATCAATTTAAAACACGTTTTAAAGCAAAAAGTTCGCATTTAACAAATATCATTCATCATTTTTATTCGTTTAATATGGTGGATGATATTTATTTTTAGCCTGGAATTTGGCTGTTTAAATGCAAATTCAATCTTCTCCCATTTTTTAAGGTGGCATAGTTGTTTTTACTATAGCTATATGAGCCTATAGATAAAGCTTGTAAACCACTTGAAGCTCATCAAACCTTTCAAGTTCCATTATTTTTTTCATTCCAAGTCGTTCAAGGAGTTTTCTGGATCTTTGATTCACTTTTTGGGTTTCTGCATATAGTTCTGTAATTTTCAGGGCGACTTTTGCTTTCTCAATAAAACTTTGGATAGCTTGAAATGCAATACCTTTCCCCCAGTATTCAGGCAAAAATTGGTATGACAATTCTTTGGAATTCTTTTCATGATATGAGTCTATTGAAATTAATCCCGCCTGGTTTCCAAGCTCGTCTTCTACAATGTAAAACAGTGATTCTGCTTCATTCGCACTAATCATATTGCTAAAGTTTTTTTCAATTCGTGCAATATCTGCAATTCCACCAAGATGCTTTCGAACCAGCTCGTTTTGCCATAATTTACAGCAAAAATCGAAATCATTTTTTGAAATTTTTCTTACTCTTACATCCATTATTCTGCTTATTCCGCTACTACTTAACTTTTAAATGAAATTTTATAGTCATAAAAATTTTTCATGATCCTCAATTACATCTCTGATTATTTTTTTAATTCTTTTCTCCGCTGGAGAGCCTGAGTTTGCAATTTCTTTAAGAGAAATTAATGCTTTCCAAAGAGTCCAGCACCTTGCCCTTGCCCAGGTAGGTTTATCAAAATTTAAGCGTTTTTTAAAAATCGAGCGGCTTTCACCAGAAAAAATTGTCCATGCTACAACCAGGTCACATGCAGGGTCACCTATGGTTAATCCAAGATCAATAACCCCGTATAATTTACCATCTTTAACTAACAGGTTGTCCTGGCTTAAGTCCCCATGAAACCAAACAGGCTCTTTTTCCCATTTTGAGCCTTTGGAAGAGTTCCAGATTTCTAAAACTTTGTCTTCATCAATTATTTCTTTTAGCTTCAAAATAGCTTGTAAAGTGTCTATTTCATAAATTTCAGGATGATTACCCCTGAAAAAATTATGGGGTCCTGGAAGAGGCCCATTAGTAGTCTCTAAACTATATAAAGCATTTAGAAATTCGGTCAAATCCCAGGCAAACCGTTTTTTATTCGAAATTTGCTTAAAGTCAAAATTATTACCTTCTACCCACTGAAGAACTGACCAATTCCAGGGATATATTTTTTCCGAATGTCCAATTGCTATAGGCCTGGGAACAGGTAAAGGTAGTTGCATGGCAATTTTTTCCAAATTTAAGTGGCTTGCCTGAATATTTTCAATGCTGCGGGAATATCTTTTGGCAGTTGGGAATTTTATCAGCATGTCTTCGCCAAGTCGGAAATTTTTGGTGCACCACCCGTTTACTTTTACAGGCTGGATCGGTAGATTTTTCCATTTTGGAAACTGCCTTTCCACTAATTTGCAAGCTGTTTCCATATCTATTTCCAGCCGCTCAGCGTAAGGCTCTTCTATCAATGTGTATGGGTAATAAATGTCCATAATTGTTATCAACTAATTTCCAGCGTACAAAATGGTTATATCAATCCAGGGTAAATGAAAGAAATTATTGCTCCTTCTGTTTAAGTTAAAGCAATCGGCAAAAGGATTCAATTGCAATTAGACCTTGCTTAAATTTTTTTTTGTCCCTTAAGCGATTTCAATTAAGGTTCAAAGATTTATTTGAATTTACTCTAATTAGCAAAAAGAAAACGAATTCCCATGATAAAAGCAACGTCAAGTCTTGATTCAATTACCAGTTGGTCATTTTCAGAGATTTTAATATCTCCGGAATCTGGTGAAATGACTATAATCCCCTCAGGACCAACATTTGCTTTATTGGAAATCAACCGTAATTTTTGATCCTTGCCGCTTTTAAGATAACAATACAATTCCGACCATCCAAGCCTACCAAAATGTCCGTCTTTGTTCTTGCTAAGAACTGTATTATCAACATCGCCTGCTGCAATTTCAATCTGGCGGAATTTTTTTCCAGCTGGAAGATTAAGAATCAGTCTGCCTATTGAATCAATGTAACCCTGTTCTGGCTGTGGGATACTGGTGTGGAAATAGTGCTTAGAGGGAATCATATTCTGGTAAATTTTACGAAAATATCGGCGAACGCCTATCATCAATGCACCGGGATATTTCCCTCCAAATCGTGGTCCGCCTCCAAAATTAGGCAATAAAAGACCTTTTTGGGATTGAGCAAACGATGTATTCTTCACAAAGATTATTTCTTTTGAAAAAGTATCTTTTTCTTCTGCAAAAAATACCACTTCAGCGCTGTGCATTAAAGCTACAGAATGTTCAGGGTTGCCAAAACCAACATTTGTCAGGATGATACTGTCAGGCTGAACACCATTCATGCAGCTTAAACAATCGTGAAGGCTTTCGTTCTCCGGATCATCAGCAGTTCGTGATTCTACAAATTTTTCGGTTCCGTAGCGGTCATACCAGGGCCATAAAAGCCTGGTATTTTTATCTTGAGCCTGCACTAGAATATATGCAGGATCTGGATCTATTTCTGTTTTTGCAGCAACATCTTCGGGGGGCTGTCTGAAGCGAAGCACAATATAGTTAATCTGTCTCCCAATAAAGCTTTTGGGTAATTGAAGTTTCCAACAATCTTTTTGTTGAATTGGCAGCCCTTTTAATTGATCAAATACAAAGCGAACTGTTGTTTGATTTTGCGAGGATGCGAAGAATTTACGTGTGTAATTTTTATTTTTTTGAACTTCAGGAAGAAAAAAACATTCCAGATAATGAATCTGGGCAACGGCAAGTTCCGTTTTCCCTCGACCAGTGTTAACTAACCTGATTTTATCAATTGGGAAATTTCCGACAAGATTTTGAATGCTATTAAATACATTTCTATTTAGATTTTGGGGAGTTCCGACCGTGGCGAATTTTTCCGACCCAAATTGGTCAGCCCATTGAACCCATTTTGAGGAACCGGAATTATGGCAATAGAGTGAAAGATAAGCACCATTTTCGTCCAGCTTGCTTTTATTTAAGACCAGATATTTGGGGTCTTTGCGGAAATGGATTCTTACAAAATTGAGGGGCCTTTGCTTGAACCGGGCTGGAAAACAAATTTCCCATGCTTCTGAGTTGTGAATAGTCTTTCCACTTTCTTCTGGTATTGAAATGCTAAAAGAATTGGTTTTGATGATCAGCTGATTTGAGAAAAATTTAAAAGTTTTAATGGGTTTTGAATTGGAGCGGTTTTCAGAAATGTTAAAATAAGTAGGCTGCTTTGCTTTCAATCCATAGGTTTGAATAGCAAAAACAGAGCCAAAAAGGCTAAATAATATTAAGGTAAAGGTTTTGAGTATAAATTTGTTTCTCAAGAATTTCTCCAAAGCCATTTGAATTACAATTCATTAGAAATATTTGCATTACTAATAATTGGGAAGCGGCTCTTCTTTTGCATTTTCCAAGAGCAATTTGGGAGCCTACTCAAGTTCGATAGCTTGTTTTTGTAACGCTTTAATATCTTTCCAGAGCTTACCTTGTTCAATTCCAGAGATTCTTTCTTCGTATTTTTTACAGGCTCTGTTTAAAACTGATTCGACTTTAATACCCGATTCTTTTTCTAACGATAAAACTATATTTAGGTAATCCCAAAGCACATCGCCAAGTTCATCTTCAAGAAAATTGTTTCGTTTTTTGGGGATTTCATCGCTAACCTCGTCAATTTCTTTCCTGATCTCATCTAGATAGGTTTTTGAGCCACTTGCCCAGCTATTTGTTTCATCGAATTTGTTTTTTCTTCTTGCGATGTTAAGTAGATTCTCAAATTGTTTCATCCTGGTATTTCTCCAATAAAATTGTCATAGCTATTGCAATGATTACCATTTAGCTCCATATCTCAAGAGGCCCAAGGTGAACCAATGCTCTGAGAATATCACTTCTGGTAATTATTCCAATCACCGCATCCTGATCATTAATTATGGGCATCGCTCCAATATGGTTTTCAAACATAGCCTTAGAAATGCTGTGAATTTCTGTCTGTGGCAAAGCCGTTAAAACTGGTGAAATAAAGTGCATGCCAACAGTTTGATTAAAAGATTCTTCATCATCTTTTTTAAAGACATTCCATCCCAGGGTCATTGCAGCTCTAAGAAGATTACGATCAGATACAATTCCAATTGGAGACTCTTTCTCATTTACCATTGGAATATATCTAAATCGGTGTTCCTGGATCAAAAACCATGCGTCAGCTAAAGTTGTTGAAGGTTTCAAAGTGGTAACCGGGGTACTCATTATTTCGTTGGCGTAGATGATTTTTTGCCGACCAGAAAGTTGATTTTGATTCCTGTTATAGGTTTTCTGAGCTAAGCGAGTAGCAAAAGATTGATTTGTTGGCAATTCTTTTGGCCCCTTACTTTCAACCTTTTCATTTTTTACGCCTAAAACGCCTGGTGCCTTAAAAAGTGGCTTATCATGGGGAATGAACCGTCTTACGCCGTCATCAATCAAAATTAGAGGCATTTTATCTCCAGAGTTTAAAAAAAAATAAAAGAAATTTTAATAATTATATCACGACTATCTTAAATTGAAGTTTTGAGGTCTAATCTCTGAGACTTGAAGATACGTATCTATTTTAGACTAACAATTTAGGCATAAATCTATTCTTCATGAATAATTTTCCAGTCCTGTTGAATAAACTTTTTTTAGGAGCAAGCGCGAACAGAAACTAATGGCTTAAGATGTTTTCAAAATTTTCATGTAAAACAACAATATTGGTGAAAAGACTTATGGCTTAGTTCCAATGATTACTGGCTGATAGTAATCACTTACAATGTGATTCACTTTGATAAATCCGGCTTCTTTCATTAATCCAATCAACTTTGGAACCCCTATAGCATAATATCTGGTCCTAAAAACTTTTGTTTCAGGCTCTGAAAGCCCATCGTCTGAAACAAAATACATAGACAAATTATAAAGTTCACCATGAAATTCCCAGGTTTGAAAAACAATAAACTTCTTTCCATCTATGAGACGAACACCATAGGGTTTTAGCTTTACATCTTTACGTTCTTCTTTTTCATAATCCCTGATCGTAATGATGCATCCACCGCCATTTTTTAAGCATTTATGAAATTCTTTTAAAGCGGTTAAAATCTCTCCATCTGACAATAAATGGGGGATAGAGTTATCGCATGAAATCAATACATCAAATTGTTTTTGGTGTTTAACAAAGGATTTCTTCATATCGCAGACTGAAAAATCTATTTCAAGATTTCGCATTTTGGCTTCCCGTTTTGCTCTTTCAATCTCTTTGCTTGATAAATCTGATGCAGTAACTGTATATCCTATTTGAGCCAGGCCAATTGCCTGGGTTCCTATGCCGCAAGAAACATCTAAAACTGAGTTGCTTTCGTTTCCCCATTCCTCAATGATTATTCTATCAAGTATTTTTGCTTGTTTTTGTATGCTGTGGTCCCAATCTTCAAAAATAATATGATAGAAGGGAGAAAGATCATCATAGAAACTATCCAACATTTAGTTCTCTCCTTTTTGAGAGCCATGAAAATCAATTAAATCTGGAAATGAAAAAATCACTTCGATTTTAAAAAAAATATTGAGAGACACACTTGAGCTATTAATCCCAGAAGTGGAGAGGCATACAACGCCATAGGATTTTTGGGTTTGGAAAAGCCCTTTTTTTGTAATTTAGTATAAAGCCAAACGCTGTGAGAATAATCTAAGAAATCCAAACTTAAAAAGAAAACCACCCATGGAACAAACCCAAGCCCAGTTTCTTTAAGCGCATTGGTAAATAGGCTTATTAGCATTACTCCACCTATCATCAAAATTCCGCTGATTAAAATCCAGAGAATTTGAAGAATCAAAGAAAATAATATTGTTTTCATTGTTGAAAAAAATACGGATTTAGATTCGGCAAGATATTCCCAAACAAAGGTTTTTGCCAGTGTCACAACCAAAATGTGAACAGGTAGAAAATAGAAAACAGCAAACAAACCGAATAAGCCAAAAACATCTCTGGGATACGGGCCAGCAAGCGCGGCACTTGGGGTAAATAAAATCATTCCAAAAGCCGCTATCGCAAAAAGAACTCTATTAGTAAATGGTTTCACTTTGATCCTTAAATAATGGTTAAACGTTAGTTTTATCAGATTAATAATATCAATGAGAGTTTAGAAATGCCATCATAAATAAGTTTGAAATGCTATATTTAATTTAACTCGGTGGTGCACATAAATTGAGGATATTAAAATTAGTTCTCCAAAATAAAATTTTATGCTGAGGCGATTTCAAAACAAAAAAAAATGTTGGTAATACATGATCATACTGTATAATCTGCTTAGAAATTATTTCGATTAAAAAAATTAAACATTAAAAACAGGAAGGTAGTTTTATGGAAAGAAAAAGGATTTTGATTATTGGAGGCTCTGCTGCGGGGCCAAAAGCGGCGGCAAGGGCCAGACGCATGGATGAAAATGCGGAAATAACAATCATTCAAAAGTCTCCAGACCTTTCTATGGCTTCTTGCGGTTATCCTTATTTCGTGGGCGGCTTTTTTGACGATCGTAATCAGCTTCTTTGTACCCCTACAGGTGTAGTGAGAAATCCAGACTTTTTTCTGAATGCGAAGGGAATTGTTGCAAAAAAGCTTACTGAAGCCATTGCCATTGATCGTGAAAAAAAGCTGGTAACAGTAAAAAACCTCAAAACTCAGGAAAAAGAAAACCTGTCATATGACAAGCTAATTTTAGCTACTGGTGCTAAACCCAGGATGCCAAATGTTCCGGGGATTGAGTTAGAAGGAATAACTACTCTGCAGTGTATGCAGGATGCAGACTATTTAAGAAAGATTGCTGATGATAAGAAAATAAAGAAAGCGGTTGTTATAGGCGGAGGATTGATTGGTATCGAAACCTGTGAAGCATTGCATCTTGCAGGCATAGAAATAACCGTTGTCGAAATGCTTCCTCAGTTGCTTTCATTCCTTGACCCTGAGATGGCAAAGTTGGTAGAAAACCATGTTCGCAGTAAGGGGGCAAATGTTATATGTAATAATGGCCTTGCCAAATTCCTTGGGCAGGATGGAAAACTTACTGGAATCAAACTCCAGAATGGCACTGAGCTTTCCTGCGATCTCGCCATTGTAGCGATAGGAGTAATTCCAAATACTGATCTTGCGGTTCAGGCAAATCTCTCGATTGGAAAAACCGGTGGAATATCGGTCAACAAATACATGCAAACTTCTGATCCAGACATTTATGCCATAGGAGATTGCATAGAAGTTACTCAAAGAATAACAGGTAAAAAAGTTCTTGCTCCATATGGTGATCTTGCCAACCTTGAAGGTCGCGTTGCTGGTGAAAACTCTATTTCAGGAAATGTAAAAGAATTTCCTGGAACAATTCAAACTGGTATTTGCAAAGTTTTCGATTTTTCTGCCGGGGCAACTGGACTATCAGAGAGAGTTGCAGCTAGAGAAGGAATTGCAGACTTTGAGACAGTTATAAATGCAAGCCCTGATAAACCTGGATTTATGAAAGGTCTACTGCTGGTTTCCAAGCTTTTGGTAGAAAGGAAATCACGAAAAATTCTGGGTGCACAATGTGTTGGACCTGGAGATGTTTCTAAGCAGATTGCTCAATGGGCAATGGCAATATTAGGGGGCTTAACAGTTGATGATGTTGTAAATGCTGACCTTCCGTATGCTCCACCTTTTTCTCTTGCTATTGATCATGCAATTGCAACAGCGCATTTATTGCAGAATAAACTTGATGGTTTGATGAATGGAATCTCTGCAACCAAGCTTAGAGAGATGATAGACGCGGGAGATGAACTTACAATAATTGATGCTCGTAGTTCAGAAGAATTTGAAGCTATGCGTTTAGGAATTGGGGAAAAGCTTATTCCTCTTGGTGCTTTAAGAAAGCGCCTTGGCGAACTTCCAGAGGATAAAAACGCTCCTATCGTTTGTTTCTGCAAAATTTCTCTAAGAGGCTATGAAGCTGCAAGGGTGTTAGTTGGCAATGGCTACACTAATGTAAAAGTAATGGAAGGTGGAATCATGGCTTGGCCATTCCCTAGAGAAAAGTAATAAAAATTGTAAAAGGCGGGAGCAGTAATGTTCCCGTCTTTTTTATTTTAGAAAAGAAAGAGTTTTCCATGAAGGACCATAATTGTGATGAATACTTTATCAAAGTTATTAAACCAAATTATGATCCGCTAATTTTAGAGCTTTTAAGGCAATAATTATTGGCATAAGCCAAAAAAAAAGATTGATTTTTACAAAGTAATATTTTATAATACTTTTAACTTAATCTAAATGCATTCTGAAATAATATTTCAGCCGATTCTCTTAATTAGATAGTTGCAACTTTGAAATAGAATTACTTAGAAGGCAAAAAAAATGGTAAATCAAAATAATACAGTGAAAATTACTTTTCTGATGGATAACAAAGCCGGGCCAGAATGCGTAAGTGAACATGGCCTTTCTATTCTTATAGAAGCGGAAAAGTTCATTCTTTTTGATGCAGGCCAGAGTAATAATTTTAAGGTCAACTCCAAAGCAATTGGACTAGACCTAAATGGACTGGATACGGCTGTCTTAAGTCATGGTCACTATGACCATGGAAATGGCTTCGTGCATATACCTGGGTTAAAGTTGATTTGTCATCCTGAATGTTTTACCAGACGTTACCGAGAAAAAAAATCAAGTTACATAGGTTTGCAATTCGATCAAGATTTTGCAAAAGAAAAATTTGATTTGGTTTTAAGCTCTGCCCCATACAAGGTTTCAGACAAGGTGACTTTTTTGGGTGAAATTCCTCGTCTAAACTCTTTTGAAGCAAAAGACACTAGTTTTTTTAAAGAAAACGGAGATCCTGACTTTGTAATTGATGATTCCGGGTTAGTTGTTGATACTTCAAAAGGCCTTATAATTATTGTTGGATGTGGTCATGCTGGGATTTGTAACATTATTGAGTATGCAAAAAAGCTTTCGGGAAAAGATAAAATTGTTGCTGTAATTGGTGGTTTCCATTTAAAGACTGAAAGTAGTTTGATAGAGCCGACAATAGACTATCTAAAAAGGCAAAACATTGGAGTATTGATCCCGTGTCATTGTGTGGATGAGCCTGTTATAGCCCAAATGAAAAAATGTCTTAATGTAGAAACCATTTTTTCTGGCAAAAAATTAGAATTTCTTGATTAAAAAAATTGTAATAATTCTGAATTAAAAGTTCAGCGATAAAATAATTCCAACCCCCTTTTAAGTGGAAAGAAGAGATTATTTGTAATTTTCAATAATCTCTGCCTTTTTGCGCGGGTTTGGATATGAGTCTATTTCAAAAAAATCCTGTGTTAAGGAGAAAAAAATGAACTGGCTTCAATCTAAGTTGCCACATTTTCCTGTGTCGGTTTTTTCAATTGTAATGGGGCTTTCTGGACTAACAATTGCCCTAAGCAAATTTTACCACCTTCAATGGTTGCCAAAGCTACTGTTTGATATGCTTCTGGGCATAGATTTTCTTGTGTTTCTATTACTTTTTACTCTATATGCTTTAAAAATTAACTATTTTCCAGAAGAAGTCGCATTAGAGTTTAAACACCCTGTAAGAATAAGCTTCTTTGCAACAATTTCCATTTCATTTTTGTTACTTTCGATTGCATTCTACTCCTATTGGCCAATCTTAGCTGTAGTGCTCTGGTGGATTGGTATGCTTGCCCAGACAACATTGACTTTTTTAACAATTAGATTTTGGATTCAAAATGACTATGAAATTAAAAATTGTAACCCAGCCTGGTTTATTCCTGTTGTGGGAAATATCTTGATTCCTATTTTAGGAGTTGATCTACTTCCAAAGGAGATTTCACTGTTCTTTTATGCTATAGGCATGTTCTTCTGGGTAATATTGTTTACCGTTATTTTTTATCGCCTTATTTTTCATTCAGCTTTGCCCGAAAAGTTAGTTCCAACTTTAGTCATTTTTATCGCTCCAGCAGCGGTTGGATTCATCTCATATATGAGAATTGCACAGTCCTGGGACATAATTTCCATGGGACTATTAGCTTTAACCTATTTCTTCATTATTCTTCTGGGAACAATGGTTAAAGATTTTTTAAAACTACCTTTCACTCTTTCTTGGTGGGCATTCACTTTTCCAATGGCTGCCGCAACTATTGCCTCAACGGTGGCTTTCCAGGTTACTCACAATCAAATTTTTCAATATGTTTCATGGGCTTTGCTTACCATTACAGCGTTAATTATTTCAGTTGTTTTGGTTACGACAATCAAACATGTGAAAAGTGGAACCGTATGCATCCCAGAAAGCTAATCATGGGATTTCTATAAAATAAAACACTAAATAAAAATCAAATTTCAAAATGAAAGGAAACTATTATGAAATCATATTTTTCTCTTACGATAAGCTTGTTGATTGGATTCGTATCAGGTTGTGTCTTTGCTGGTGTAGCAATGAATATTTCTGCTTCTTCGATGATGTTGAAAGAAATAAAGAGTCCATTTGATCACCCTAAGACTGTTAGCAAAATTTGTGAAAACATTGAAAAACAAGCTGGATGGCATGTTGTTTCGGTTATTAATCAGCAAGAAGAGTGTTTGAAGAATGGTGGGGCCAACATTGGCAAGTTTACAATTGTTAAATATTGCAATGGAAAAATTGCCTCAGAAATGCTTATGGCAGATGATCGCAAGAGAATGGGAGCCATGATGCCAAAAGCTCTTGCTATTTATGAAAAAAGCAGCGGACAGGTATTTGTTTCAACTGCAAATGGCGCGGTTATGGGTAAACTATTTGGTGGCGAAGCTGAAAAGATTATAGAAAAGGTTTCTTTAGAGGTCGAAAATATGCTTAGCTTTCTAAACTTTAAGTTCTCAATTTTTTAAACAGAGATTGAAAAAAACTAATAAAGAACATTCCAGGCTGCTTGTTTTTAAGCTTGTAAATTTTGCTTGAAAATGAGCAGCTGGTTAACATCGCAATACTTTGTTTCTCAAAAACTGAAATAAGAATGAAGAGTTTTAGATAAAATATAGTCTGTTTGCTGCCTAAGTTAATAGTTTTTTAGGGCTCAGATTTTCATTTAGCTTTCTAGTAAGTCTGCACTTATAGTAAATGGTTTCATATTAATCCTAAAAATAATGGTAAAGCTCTTATAATAAATCAGATAATTTCAATGACATCATGAAAGTGCTATAAAATCAGAAGTCTCACTAATCATCAGGAGTTTTAAAAATGGGCATTCCAACAATAAAAACTGAACGTTTAATTCTAACTCAGTTTTCTTTAGAAGATTCTTCCAGAGTTGAAGAGCTGGCTGGAAATAAAGCGGTTTCTGATACTACAGCAACAATTCCATATCCATATCCAAAAGATTCATCAAAAGAATGAATTGCTCAACATTTGCTTTGGTTCATCCGTGGTAACGCGGTTACATTTGCCATTAGATTAAAAGATGGAACTTTAATTGGATGTGTTAGCCTCGGAGTTTCTAAAAAAGATGAAAGAGCGGAACTTGGCTATTGGATAGGGCAGGATTACTGGAATAAAGGATATGCAACAGAAGCATCCTTCGCTTGCATCGAATTTGGATTTAACCACTTTAATTTAAATAAGATTTCTTGCAGACATCTGGGAATAAATCCCTCATCGGGAAGAGTAATGGAAAAACTTGGAATGACAAAAGAGGGATACTTAAAACAACATTTCAAAAAGAATGGGATTTTCCATGATGTCGTTGAATACGGATTATTGAGGAAAAAGCTTTAGTTAAGGAACAATTGCAACGGGGGTACCAGTAGCAATATTCCAGAACAATTCTTCAATATGGATGTTATGCATAGCAATACTTCCATGGGTCCAGTTGGACTCAGTGCCAAAACCCTGGATCCCAATCGGGCCACCCATCTTTGTATTAGTAGGAGGCACGGTGTTGTCTTCCCAAGCTTTTATGATGGCCTGTTCTTCGCTAGGCATAACTAATTGCTGAACTGCTCCACGTTTGGCATCATCCGGGCTGGGGTAATTCAATTGCAGAAAGAGATGATATCTGGCATCAGGGTCTTTATAGCAAATGTGGTATTGCCCTTCGGGGGTTTTATTGTCTTTTCCGTTTAGCTTTATTCCGACCGGGTCTTTTCCTAGTGCGACAGGGTAAGTAGCAATTATAGTGTCTTCGTGAAGAAGCAACAATTCTTTGTTTCTTTTTCTGATCAGAATTTGAAGATCTAAAAGTTCTCTGGTCAAACCTGCATTTTTAAGTTTCTGATCAAAGCTCTTTATTGCTCTAGCTTTGCCTTTATTACTAAACAAATGGGCTATTTCTTCGATAAATAAATACTTAAGAGGCGTGAATAAAGTAATTAAAAAGAAAATAAAGCTGAATATCATAAAAAGCTTAAAAAATATGTCCCCGGCTTTTTTCCCAGGATGAGCAACATTACGCAAATTTGACATTAACTAACCCTTATTAAACGATATGGCCAAACCAGGCTACAAGAATATATCTGAGAGTTCTACTAATCCAGCTTGCAAGAACAACTTTTCCAAGTGGCATATTATAGATACCCCCTATCCAACAGACGGCAGAATAGGGAATCGGAGAGACTCCTGCAACAAAAATAGCTAGGGCTCCATGGTCTTTAAAAAGTTTTCTTCCCTTTCTAAGCATGCTAGAGCCAAAAACTCTTCTAAATCTCCATGGCCCAAAAAATCGCCCAAGAAAAAATCCTGTCATTCCACCCATCCCGCTGGAAAGACCAGCTATAAAGGCTGTTGTCCAAAGATTTGCGCCACCAAACGATGAGCCAAAGACAATTACATCGGCTGGAATAGGTTGAATAATTACATCTGCCGCCCAGCAAAGAAGAAATAGGGCTGGATAGCCGTAATTATTAACCGTATTGGTAGCAGCAACCTTGATTGCAACGCGATAATGCAAAAAGATAAAAAATAGACCTGCCATTCCAACTAAAAATGCAATTGCAGAGCTTTTAGTGGAACCGTCAGCAAAGAATTCTCTTAAGGAAGATTTTTTTTCTTCCTGTTTGTGCTTATTGTGACTCATAGTATTGAGCTTTCATTGGTTTTCCAAACAATCGAATCATTGGGTTGTTTTAATAACCATTAAAAAAAAATATATTAAAAAATTTTCAAAAGAATCCTAAAAGAAAAAAGGCGAACTAAACCTTTTGGTTTAATTCGCCTTTTATCTTTTAATAATTAAATGGTTTTAAGCAAATCTCTTGTTCTTTGAGCAAGTTCCTGAATTTTTACATTTTCAGGTTTTTCATTTGCCATGAAATTGATTTTTGTAATAATTTTTCTCAAAACCGGTTTAAAGTTTGAAATTCCTTTATCATTGGAATGATTCTTTAAATAGGTGGTAAGGACTCTTGCTTTAACTAGTGAGCCATCATTCAATTCATTAATAATAACTTCAGCAACGGTATCTTGTACAAAAGCAAGAAACTTTGAGTTTTTAAGCTTGCGGAGTCCAACTACATTTGCTGCAAAACTGGCTTTACTGGTAATTTTTATATCAAGATGGGTTAACATTCTGCCCTTTTTGTCTCTAAGAACAAGTTTGGTTTTACCATTCTTCCAATTTTCAACTTTGCCATAAGCATGGGTAATAAAATGGCCTTTTGTATCTCTTACAACCCATTTAGATTTGCCGCTCCAGGACTCAAGGCGACCAATGTTCCAAGTAACAAAGTGTCCTTTGCTATCCCTGACAACAAATTTAATTCCTTTGCTTTTCCAGGCTTCATAGGCTCTGGTTAAATCTTTAACTGTTCTATCTGACTGTTTGGCAGCAAAAACGCTGCTGATCTGAAATGCAAAAAGAAAAATCAGGGACAAAACTGCAAATTTTTTCAAAAAGGTTTTCATCGTAACCTCCAAGGTTTTTGGGGATTATACCAGTCTATTGGTAAGAATGGCAATTTTTATACTAACTATAAATCACAAATGCGATTCTAAAACCTGGTTTTCATAATATGAAGGTTAGTTTTAAAATCAGTAAGCAGTTATAAATACGAAATTCCAAGTGAAAAGTTTCCCAAAATTTTAAAATCAAATGTTATAATTTCTCTAATCAAAGATCTTATTCAAGCTGGAGACAAAATGCCCAGAGACGAAGTTTTTTCAGTATTCAAAAAGTATAAAAACGACAGTGAAATTTTTCATGATCTAATGCGTTTTAAGGTCAGAGAAATTCTTCTTATAGCAACAATTTATGACGCCTTTACTCTGGAACAAGATGGACTATTGGCCGAGAAAATTTTTGGTGAGTATTACCAACTCAATCTCACCAGCGCACCCAGAATTACGTCTGTAGCATCTACTGAGGATGCTATTGATTTACTTGAAGAGCGCCCCTTTGATATGGTTGTAGTTCTTAGTCGCTTTAACAAAGTAGAATCGTTATTTTCTGCTGAATTGATAAAAGATAAATGGCCAGATTTGCCGATTATGCTGCTTTTAAATGATAATGCTGAATTAGGCTTTATCAGCCAAAAAAGTGAGCTTTTCAGGTTTTACGACAATGTTTTTGTTTATAACGGGAATTCTGAAATCTTCCTGGCAATGATCAAATATGTAGAAGATATTAAAAACGCTGATAATGATACTGCTGTCGGAGATGTGAGGATAATTTTACTGGTTGAAGATTCAGTCAGATATTATTCAAGATATCTTCCGCATCTTTATTCTGAGCTAATCAGACAAACAACCAAGCTTGTTGAAGAAGAATTGCAGGATGAAACTAAAAAAGTTTTAAAAATGCGTTGCAGACCTAAGATCATCCTTGCAACCAATTACGAAGAGGCATTGGAATGGTTTGAATATTACAAGGATTACATGCTTTGCGTAATCACCGATATTAAATACCGCAAGGACGGAATTCTTGATGATAGGGCTGGAATTAAGCTGACACAACTTTTGAAAGAGCTGAATCCGGATCTTCCTGTATTGATTCAGTCTTCTGAACCAGACATGGAAAAAGCAGCGAAGGAGTTGGGCGTTTCCTTTTTGCACAAAGATTCGTTGTTTCTTTCCAAAAAATTGACGAGGTTTTTCCATCGAAATCTTGGATTCGGAGATTTTGTTTTTAGAAATGAGAGTGGTCAGGAAATTACCAGGGCCAGGACCATGGCAGACTTCAGAAGTTGCTTGAAAAAAGTTCCAATTGAGTCAATTAAATTCCATGCAAGTCGAAATCATTTCTCAACCTGGCTTCTTGCTCGCGGTGAAGTCCAGACGGCCAAAGTTGTTTCTAAAATTCATTTTACGGATTTCGGAACTATTGAAGAGCTGCGGGATTTTTTGATTAACATGGGAAACTGGGTTTTCCGAATGAAGACCCGTGGAAAAGTAATTTCATTCAATAAAGCTTTTATCGGTGATGGAAGACATATCTGCAGATTGGCAGAAGGTTCGTTGGGCGGTAAGGGGCGTGGAATTGCCTTCATGAATTATCTTTTATGTAATTCTGGTTTATCTGAAACAATTCCTGAAATTTCTATCAAGATTCCCAAAACTCTTGTAATCGGGATTGATGAATTTAGCGTATTTCTGGAAACAAATAATCTTGCTGACTATGTGGCTCAAGAGAGGGATTACAATAAGATTAAGGAACGATTTCTTGCAGGTAGTTTAACAGAAGAGCTTGTAAGTAGATTAAAAACAGTTATAGATGAAATACGTGCGCCGATTGCGGTTAGATCCTCCGGGGTTCTTGAAGATGCCGTTTCTCACCCACTTTCAGGGCTCTACGAAACTTTTTTTCTACCCAATAATGATCCTGATAAAACGGTTCGACTTGGCCAGCTTTGTGATGGGATAAAACTGGTTTTTGCCTCTGTTTATTCGCGAGAAGCACGGGAATATTTTGAGGCAATTAACTATAACATCGAAGAAGAAAAGATGGCGATTGTTATTCAGGAAGTTGTAGGGCGAAAGTATGGCGATAGATTTTATCCATCCTTCTCTGGGGTTGCCCAGTCATATAACTACTACCCGTTTTCATATATAAAACCAGAAGATGGTGTCTGTATAGCCGCTATGGGTTTGGGAAGATATGTGGTTGGTGGCGAGAAGTCTTTTCGTTTTTGCCCGGCCTATCCTAAGCTTGAGATTTTAACTCCAGAGGAGCTGGTTAAAAATTCCCAAAAAAAATTCTACTCCCTGGATTTAACCAATGATGGATTAGATTTAATCAATGGTGAAGATGCAACTTTGGAAAAGCTCGACATTAGAGTTGGTGAAACAGACGGAGTCCTGCAAAGGCTAGCTTCGACGTGGAATCATCTGGATCAAAGGCTTGAAATAGGTACAGAGGGAAGGGGACCAAGGGTAATTAACTTTGCGGAAATACTTCAGTATGAATCATTTCCTATTGCCAGAGTTGTTCAGCAAATTCTGGAAGTATCTGGCGAAGCCATGGAAAGCCCTGTAGAAATAGAGTTTGCAGTTGATCTTGAGAATTCTGAAGAAGGAAAGCCCACCTTTTACATGCTTCAACTTAAGCATATGTTTAGGGAAACTGATGAATGCAACGTTTTCATGGAATGTGTGGATAAGGAAAAGCTAATGCTTTTCTCCAATCAGGGCATGGGCAATGGACGAATTGAAGGTATCTCTGATGTGATTTGGGTCGATCCGGATAAGTTTGATAAATCAAAAACTGAAGAGATGGCTCAGGAAGTCGAGAAGCTTAATCTTAAAATGAAAGAAGAAGGCAAGAAATATATCCTACTTGGGCCAGGCCGTTGGGGTACAAGAGATCGCTGGCTTGGAATACCTGTTAGCTGGCCACAAATTTCTTGTGCAAAAGTTATTGTTGAATATGGCTTGGAAGATTTTAGAGTAGATGCTTCAATGGGGTCTCATTTTTTCCATAATGTAACCTCAATGAATATTGGATACTTTTCTGTTGCACAGGATTCCGGTGATGGAAAAATTGATTGGACTTGGCTGAAACAGCAGAAAATTGTGGACCAGGGAAAATTCTTTGTCCATTCAAAAGTTCAGAACGATGTTGCAGTAATTATGGATGGCCGAAAAGGATTGTTTGTAATTTATAAAAAAGCCGAAGATTCCGTAGAAATGGAGGCTTGCGAGGTTGACATAAAGGCTGTTCAAGGTGTTCTGGATTGAAGCTGATTAGATATTCAAAAATTGATGAAAATACTGGGAAATGCAGTTTAAAAAAGCTCTGTTTTTCTGCCTTGTTAGTTTCTTTTTGTTTTTTGTGCTTAGAGTCTGCTTCAGCAAACTATATAACTGACCAGATAAATTCACTTCGGTCACAAATTAGAGACAAATTAAAGAAAACTCGCACCAACAAGGTCGTTCCTAAGATTCGCTTAAATAAAACATTGCCCACTCAAAATACTCAAACCCAAGCGGATGAACAAGATCAACAGATCAAGCAAAACTCTAAACTTCTGAAGATAAGGAAGCCTACCACTTCCAAAACGCCTTCCCAGAACCGTAGACTGAGAAAAATCACCGTGCAGCCGCGAACGGTTAAAACAGATGAAGCTACCAGGCGAATGAACAAATTGAGTCTATATAGCGGCACATTGCCCGTTGTTGAAGGCTGGAAACAATATCGAGATCGGGAGCATGGCTATCGTATTCAAGCCCCAGCCGACTGGAATTCGACTTTCCAAATCGAAGGAGCGGAACATTTAAGAACAATTTTGAGCTCAGATCAATTGATTGCATTAAGAGTTGTAAGTTCCATTTCAGACAGAGAAAAGAACCCGGAAGATCTTAGAAAATCCTTTGAAAAGGATCGATTTAAAGGGGCTAAACTAATTCAGGTAAATTCAGGAAACCTTGCAAATATCCCTTCTTCGACAGCGTTTTATTCAAATAATTATCAAGGATTGCCAGTAAATATTGTTGCAGTGTATTTGTTAAAAGATGGTTATAGTTATGTAATCTGGATAATGGTTCCTCAAGAGTTGCTTCAGCAAAGAAGCTCCGAAGCTGAATCTGTTCTTTCAACCTTTGAATTTGTCCAATAATAATGGGAATTAATTAGCTGCTAAAAAATGAAAAAGAAAAAGCCCACTCTAATCAATAGAGCGGGCTTTGATTTTATATTATAGCTTAAACAATTCCCTGATCCATCATTGCATTTGCAACTTTCATGAAACCGGCAATGTTTGCACCCTTAATGTAGTTAACTCGATCACCTTCTTTTCCATGCTCTACACAAGCGGCATGAATCGAATGCATAATCTGTTTCAATCTAGCGTCTACTTCATTTTCAGTCCAGTTCAAGCGTTCACTGTTCTGAGTCATTTCGAGACCTGATACCGCAACTCCACCGGCATTAACAGCTTTTCCAGGAGCGAAAAGCATTTTTTCTGATGCAATTTTCGCAGCTTCGGCTGTGCAACCCATGTTGGAAACTTCAAGAATCATTTTACATCCATTTTCCAGAAGCTTATTAACATCGTTTTCGTCACACTCATTTTGTGTAGCGCATAGTAGAGCTATATCGCATTTAACACCCCAAGGTTTTTCGCCTTTGAAGAATTTTGCTTCTGGATATCTTTCTACGTAGTCTTCTGCCTGATCATTGCAAGATGCGCGCATGTCGAGAAGGAAATCGCATTTTTCTTCTGTGAAACCAGCTTCATCAAGAACATATCCGTCAGGTCCGCTGATAGTAATGATTTTGGCACCTAATTCTAGAAGCTTTTTAATTGCGCCCCAGGAAACATTACCAAAACCTGAAACTGCAACAACCTTGTCTTTAAAGGTTTCGCCAATTCTTTCAAGCATGTCAATTCCAAAATAAACTGCGCCATAACCAGTAGCTTCAGGTCTGATAAGGCTTCCGCCCCAACCACGACCCTTACCAGTTAACACACCAGTAAATTCGTTAGTCAATCTTTTGTATTGGCCATAAAGGTAGCCGATTTCTCGACCGCCAACTCCGATATCACCTGCAGGAACGTCTGTATTTGGACCAACGTGTCTATAAAGTTCTGTCATAAAAGATTGGCAGAATCTCATAATTTCGTTGTCAGAACGACCCTTAGGATTAAAATCTGATCCACCTTTTCCGCCACCCATAGGAAGGGTAGTGAGGGCGTTTTTGAAAAGCTGTTCAAAACCTAAGAACTTAAGAATGGAAAGGTTAACGCTTGGATGGAATCTCAAGCCACCTTTGTAAGGACCGATTGCGCTGTTAAATTGAACTCTATAACCTCTGTTTATCTGGACTTCACCTTTGTCATCCACCCAGGGTACCCTGAACATTACAACCCTTTCGGCTTCAGCGATTCTTTCAAGAATCTTGTTTTTAACCATTCTAGGATTCTTTTGATAAGTATCCCATACGGTTTCAACAACTTCGTGAACCGCCTGATGAAATTCAGGTTCATTAGGATTTTTGGCTTTGATCATGTCCATAAATTCTGCGATTGTCTTCATTGTTCCTGTTCCTTTCATAATCAGAAGATTAACCCGGATCGAACTTCGGTCCATATGGAAAAAATAACATGGAAAATAGAACAATACAACTACTTTGTTAAAAATTTCTCAAAATAGCATGAGCCTCTGTTAAAGGGCGTTGAGGGAAGGAGCGGGAGCCAGTTTTTTTAAGAAATTTCTCTGAAAAAGGGCAGAAATTGGTTGTTGAAAAAACATGGCTACTAAAAGCGGGATACTGGCCTCAACTGGAAGATGTCCCATCGCAATAACCAAACCGCAACTGGTGTTTCGGATTCCGGTGCAATATACGCATGCAATAGATGCTTCTTTTGAAAAACCAAAAATCTTGGGAAAAAGCCAGCCTGTAAAGAACCCTGAAGCTACCAAAGCGAAGGCTAAAAAAATCAAGGACGGAGCGGCTGAAATCAGTGTTGAGGCCGTGGCTTGAGCCGTTGCAACGTTAACCACAATAACACCACAAAGTGCGATAGAAGATAGAGGGCCCAGCAAATGTTCCGACCTGGAATAAAATTTTCCCCCAGACAAATCATTTATTGTTAATCCGACCACAGAAGGTATTACGATCATTACCACAAGTGCTGTCATCATAGCCTGGTAGTTTATTGCCATGGATTTTCCAACAAACATGTAAAGAACCAGAGAAACGGTTATTGGGCTAAGAAGTGTATCCAGAGTTGCCGCGGTTAAAGATAAAGCAACGTCACCTTTTGACATTCCGGTCCATATTACCGCAGTAATACCAACAGGAAGAGCTGCAGTAAGAATGAATCCTGCTATGAGGTGAGGGTTATCCGGGAAACCGATCTTTCCGATGAATTGTGCAATAAAAGGGAATAGGGCGTGCTGAAAAATAATAATAGTAATAAGGGGTAGGGGCTTTGAAAAAATGCCACCCAGATCTCTCCAGCTTGTTTTCAGAGATGTAACAAGGGTCATGAAGCCAAACATCCATGGAACCCAGTTTCTGTATTGACTGAAGTATTCGCTCTTTCCCCAACCTAACAGCATTGCTGCCAGCATGAAAAAAATAAGGTTTGAACTAAAAAAGTGATTAAGCTTTAAGCCGAGGTTTTTCATAAGGTGTGTTCTGATGAAAGGCTAATTAGAAACCAACTAAAAGACAAGCTTAATTTATAGATTTCTCATCCAATCCTGTAAATCGTTTTGGAAACCACTGTAATCATTACCAGTAGCAGCTTCAATCGCCTGATTAAGGTCTTTTCCTTCTCCTAATGCTGCCAATACATCTTCAAGGCTGGACGTTCCATTTCTTTCTACCATGTACTTAACGGCTAAATAGGAAGTCAGATAGCCCATTGAAATATTTTTTCTTGAGCTTGAACCTATAAGTGAAGGAACCTGTGAAAGTTTGTAGAACTTTTTGTTGTCGATGATTTCATTTTGAAAGAGGCTCTCATAATCTGGGCGTAAATCTTCACCGGAGCCATAAGCTGCTTTAAATTCCTGAAACTGTGCGATTCCTTCGTTCAACCACAATGGACAGCGGTTGTTGGTGCGAAGATGAATAATTGTATGGGTAAACTCATGGGCGAGCAAACCTTTAATATATTCCTGACTTTTGTAACCAGACTTCAGCGGAACCATGATTTTTATACCTTGAGCGGCGCCCGCAGACCAATCCTTATTAATTTTATAGTATTCATCAGTTAAGAAGAAAATGATATTGATTTTTACATCTGGGCTATATTGTAAGTCTCCAGTCACCTGGTCAAAAATTTCGTCCATCAATTCGTAAGTTACGTCTCCAAGATCTTCCTGGGAGTTTCCTGCAAAGTGAAAGATAAAACGTTGGCTTTCATCACGAGTAAGTCCATCAGTAGAGGCCATCATTTCTTTGGCATTTGCGATTGCTTTTTCCAGAGCTGCTCTATTATTTTCATCTTTGGTAAGCAAAAGAGCTTTTTCCCATAAAGAAATGGCTTCTTCAAAGTTTTTCAACTCAAAATGGCACCGGCCCATTGAATACAACAAAAAGAACGAATTTTTTTCTGTTGCGTAAACTTTATTGAAATAATCCAGAGCTTTTTCATACTGCATCAACTGAAGAGAAGTGATACCTGCTAATCCAAGTATCTGCAAATTGTCAGGCTTTTTATAAACTCCATTTTCAAAATGTGTGAGTGCTTTTTCGTAGTTGCCTTTGATGTAAAGAAGATCACCCCAGGTTTTTTCAACATAAAAGTTTCCCGGAAGTAAGTCTGCAGCTTCATAAATTAGATCTTCATTACTTTTAAAAGGGAGAAGTCTTTGTAATGCTATTTTCTTAAGAATAAATGCTGCCAGATCTTGCTTGGAAGACTGGGGAGCTCTTGTTGCATAAGCTAGTTTTCTTAGAGATTCAATTTTTTCATCCAGCTGTTGTCCTGGAGTGAAAAATTTCTTTATTTCTTTTTGAAGTTCGAGGGTCGCTGGTTCAAGCAATTCTCCAAACATCTCAAATTGCGCAAAAGCAGAAGTCGCGAAGAGGAACATCATAAATATGGTTAAAAAAAGTTTCTTCATATATAACTCCTACTCAAAAAATAACAAAAAAAGGTCGTTTTGAGTAGGAGAATTATGTAAATACAGGTTTTATTTTACATGTGCGCAAACAAAATATATCATGAAAAGATATTAAACCACAAAACACACATTGGAGCACCTGATGAGAAGGAAGAATCTTAGAACTCTGCTACTGGTCTTTTTTGCTTTTTTTGCAATTGTAACTTTCATTCATTTTAATGCAAAAGAAGCTGAAGGGAGAGCGGGAAGCGGGCAAAGATATTCATCTGGTAGATCTTCATATTCTGGTTCAAGCAGAAGTGGCAGAAGAGGCGGCGGTGGAGAAGGTATAATCTTTGAGCTTCTTATAAGGTTATGCTTTCACCATCCAATGATTGGAATACCACTATTAATCGTTTTTGCTATTGTGGTTTATAAAGGTCAAAATGAGGGGCGGGAGCAGTATACAGATTATGTTATCCGAAAAGGAAGCGGAATTAAGCAAAATTACAATTTTGACGGTTTGTTTGAAGACTTAAAAAAGCGTGATTTGGCTTTTAACGAAAATCATTTTAATGAGAGAGTTAAAAAGGCCTTCGAAGCTATTCAAATGGGATGGTCTGATCGCAATCTGTCAAAAGCTCAGGCTTTCCTCTCTGACGGTGTTTTTGAACAATTTTCTATTCAACTTTCAGAAATGAAAGAAAAGAAAATCATAGACTTTATGTCTAATTTGCAGATAAAAAGGGTTCAGACGGTAGATGTTAATTCTGACAAAAATTTCGATGTGGTCCATGTCAAAATTGATGCGTCTGCTATAAACTACAGAAAAGATGAAAAGACCGGGGCTTTTATCGAAGGCTCAAAGTCGCCGCAGGATTTTTCCGAAGTGTGGTCCTTTGTTAGAAAACCTGGGGCAAAAACCACCAGGAAGCCCGGTTTGGTTGAAGGACAGTGCCCTAACTGCGGAAATCCTATATCTATCGGGCGCGTTTCGAAATGTGATGTTTGTAATTCACTTTTGAGATCTGGCGAATATGATTGGGTGCTTTCCGAAATTACTCAAACTTGCGAATGGGCCCCAGCCAGACTTAAAAATATTCCAGGCCTTGCTGAATTGGTTAAAAAAGATCCAGGATTTAACACTCAACACCTTGAAGACAGGGTTACAGTTATTTTCTGGCGAATGATTTCCGCTCAACGTAAAGCAAATATTGATCCTCTAAGAAAAGTTGCAGACGAACTATTTTGCTCCAGATTCAAAGCGGGCTTTAAACCGGACAACTCTGGAGTTCAGCGTTTTTATATTGATTGTGCTATTGGTTCTGCAGAATTGCTCGGTATAAAGCTTGGCGAACCTTACGATAAGGCTTTTGTGGAAGTTGCCTGGAGTGGTTCGCCAGGATTTAAAGAAAAGGACGGAAAAATCGCAAAAGCCGGTCAGCCAATAAACTTTCATCAGGTTTTTGCTCTAATTAGAAAGCCAAATGTAAAAACCAAAATAGCTGATTCTATGGCCAGTGCGCATTGTCCAGGCTGTGGTGCTCCGGAGCAAAGCTCTGAACAAAATCAATGCGAGTATTGCGGAATTGTTTTAAACGATGGTGCGAATGATTGGGTTCTTGAAAATGTGCTTACAAAAAGTGATGCCGAGGCCAGAGAGATTATTGCTGAATTGCAGAAAAACTCTCAAAAATCTGCTCCAAGACCAGAAAATTCTTTTACAAGTGCTCTTAATTCAAAAGTCCCTGCTGCAGCAAGACCTTCGAGTATTCCCCCGGCAGATATGATTCGGTTTATGATTGCAACAATGCTTATCGATGGCCATATTGATGCTAAGGAAAATGCAATGATTGAAGATTTTGCAAATAAGAATAGCATTCCTAAGCCAAAACTCAGCCAGATTATCCAGGAAGTCAGATCTGATCGTGGTGCAATTGATGCCCTTATTGAAAAGGTTGGACAAGATCAGGGCGATGAATTGTTAAAGGCTTTAGGCAGGGTAGCTTTGGCCGACGGCAGATTGGCCAGCGAAGAAATAGATATGCTAAATCGTATCGGTAACAAGTTTGGTTTGAGCGGAGTTGATGTAAATATGCTTCTTAAGAAAGAAAGAGCCGCAATGTATCAAGAAGCTAAAGAACTCAGAAGGATGGCTAAATAGAATTTGCCTTTTTAATTAAGGGCTTTTTTAAACTGTAGAAAAAAGAAATCCGCCGATTCAAATTATGAATCGGCGGATTTTTTTATCGGGCTATCTCTGCTTGGTAATTAACCACCCAGGGCATTTTTGATTTTATCAAAAATTGATTTTCCCGAACCAATGCCCGTAGCTTTTGATTCTGGATCTTCCTGAGCAAGAAGGGTGAGTAGTTCCCTTTGTTTCGCGCTGATTTCTGTTGGGGTTCTTACAAATATTTTTACCAGTTGATCGCCCTGGCCACCTCTTAGAGACTTAACTCCGTAGCTTCTAAGCCTGAAGACTTTGCCAGTTTGTGTTCCTTCTGGAATTTTAATTTTTACAACACCTTTGAGGGTAGGAACTTCCACTTCACCGCCAAGAGCTGCAAGAGGGAAGGTGATATTCTTTTCACAGATAATATCATCGCCGATTCTTTCAAAGAAATCATGCTTACCAACGCTAAGAATAATATAAAGGCTTCCACTGGGGCCGCCCTTTTCTCCTGGTTCACCTTCGCCAGCTAGTTTCAATTTACTGCCGGTTTCAACTCCAGGAGGAATTTTAACGTCGATTTTCTGTGAATGCTTTGTGCGACCTGAACCATTACAAGGTTTACATGGCTTGTCCACAATTTCACCTTCACCCTGACATTGATGACAGGTTCTTTGAATTGAAAAGAAGCCCTGAGCCAGAGAAATAGTGCCTTTTCCTTTACAAACTGGACAAACTTTTCTTCCGCTGCCAGTTTCTGCTCCAGAGCCGCCGCATGTGGTGCAATTTCTGGATTTATTGACGGTAATCTCTTTGTCGCAGCCGAAAACAGCTTCTTCAAATGAAATTTCCAGATCATATCTTAAGTCAGAACCTCGTCTGGGACCTCGTCTCTGAGAGCCGGAGCCGCCAAAAAAGTCTGAAAGAATATCGCCAAAGATGTCTCCAAATCCACCAAATCCGCCCATATCCTGGTAATTAAAGCCGTTAGGATCAATTCCTGCATGCCCAAATTGGTCATAGGCAGAACGTTTCTGTGGATCAGAAAGGACCTGATATGCTTCGTTGATTTCTTTGAATTTCTCAACAGCATCATCGCCTTTATTGATATCAGGATGGTATTTGCGTGCAAGATTCCTGAAAGCACGTTTTATTTCGCCGTCGTCGGCATTTTTTGGAATGCCAAGGACTTCGTAGTAATCTTGTTTGGCCATTCATGTCTCCCTTAGTATTTGCGTTGATGTATGTTTTGGCCACATCCTGCACAAAATACAGCTCCAGGGCCTCGTTAAAGACCCTGGAGTTGAATATCAGTGTTAGTCTGCTTTCTTGAATTCAGCGTCTACAACGTTTTCGTCATCATTCGCTGATCCGGCTTCCTGAGTTGATTCAGCCTGTTCTGCTCCTGGATTACCCTGACCAGGTGCTTGTCCCTGAGCCTGTTGAGCTTGCTGATAAAGCATTTCGCCAAGTTTCTGAGCAGTTGTTTGAAGGTCTTCAGATTTTGCTTTAATTTGAGCAACATCTTTAGTTTCAAGGGCAGCTTTAAGTTCTTGAACTTTTGCATCAACAGTATTTTTAAGATCTTCAGGAACTTTATCTGCAAGTTCTTTTAAGGTCTTTTCTGTTTGGTAAACAAGGCTTTCAGCATTATTTACTGTTTCAATCTTATCTTTCTGTTCAGCATCTTCTTTTGCATACTGTTCAGCTTCTTTGATCATCTTATCGATGTCATCTTTATTTAAGCCTGAGCTGTTTGTGATTGTAATGGCCTGTTCTTTACCAGTTCCGTGGTCTTTAGCAGAAACGTTAACAATACCATTGGCATCGATGTCAAAAGTAACTTCAATCTGAGGAATACCGCGTGGCGCTGGTGGAATTCCAACAAGATCAAATCTGCCAAGTGTTTTGTTGTCAGAAGCAAGCTGTCTTTCACCCTGAAGAACATGAACAGATACTGCTGGCTGATTGTCAGCTGCTGTTGAGAATACCTGGCTTTTCTTTGTCGGAATTGTTGTGTTTCTTGCTATGAGAGTAGTCATAACTCCGCCAAGAGTTTCGATTCCGAGAGAGAGTGGAGTAACATCAAGAAGAAGAACGTCTTTTACTTCACCTTGTAAAATTCCAGCCTGAATTGCAGCACCCATAGAAACGCATTCCATTGGGTCAACGCCTCTTTCTGGATCTTTTCCAAAATGAGTTTTGAGAAGGTTCTGAATGATTGGCATTCTGGTTGGACCACCAACCATGATGATATGATCTACTTCATTTCTCTTCAAACCAGCATCATTAAGGGCATTATCAATTGGAGCTTTACATCTTTCAATTACGAAATCAACCAATTCTTCCAGTTTAGATCTGGTGATGGTCATAACAAGATGTTTTGGACCTTCAGCGGTTGCAGTGATGAAAGGCTGATTGATATCAGTAGTATTAGTTGTTGAAAGTTCAATCTTTGCTTTTTCAGCGGCATCTCTGATTCTCTGGATTGCCATAGAATCTTTAGAAAGATCGATTCCTTCCTGTTTCTGGAAATCCTTAACGATGTAATCAACGATGGCGGCATCCATGTCTGTTCCGCCGAGTTTTGTATCACCGTTTGTAGAAAGAACTTCAAATACACCATTACCAAGTTCAAGAATGGTTACGTCAAGAGTTCCGCCACCAAGGTCAAATACAAGGATTTTTCTTTCGCCTTCTTTATCAAGACCATAAGCCAAAGCTGCTGCAGTTGGCTCATTAATAATTCTTTTTACTTCGATACCAGCAATTGCGCCAGCGTCTTTAGTTGCTTGTCTCTGTGCATCATCGAAATATGCAGGAACAGTAATAACTGCGCCAGTAACCTTATCATTCAAAAATGCTTCAGCATCTCTTTTGATTTTCTGAAGAATAAAAGCGGAGATTTCCTGTGGTGTATATTCCTTATCATCCACTTTGATTTTTTCTTTTCCGCCCATTTTTCTTTTAACAGCGCTGATGGTTCTATCAGGGTTAGTAGCTGCCTGTCTTCTTGCAGGTTCCCCGATAAGTCTTTGGCCATCTTTGGTAAAAGCCACAACGCTAGGGAAAGCTTTTCCACCTATGGAATTGCCTTCTGCGCTTGGAATGATAACAGGCTTGCCGCCTTCAATAACGGAAGCAGCTGAGTTGGAAGTTCCTAAATCGATACCGATAACTCGTGACATGTATTTCCTCCTGTAGAGTAAGAATTACTTACTTGTGATTAATTTCAACTTTTGCGGTTCTAAGAACTCTGTCTTTAAACGTGTAACCTTTTTCATACTCGGTTAGAACGACTTCATCATCATGTTCATCAACAGTTCTTTTGCACATGGCTTCATGAAAGTTAGGATCAAATTTGTTTCCTTTAGCAGGAATTTCCTTGAGCCCTTCTTTTTCAAGCACGTCAGTGAACTGAATGGAGAACATTTCCAGGCCATCCATGACCTTTTTATCAATCTGAATCTTGGAAATCTGCTCCATAGCTTTTTCCATTGTGTCGAGAACTGGCAATAGCTTTTTCACAAAATCTTCGGTTCCTCTTGACCTTGCTTCTAAAACTTCTCTTGCTGCACGTCTCTGAAGATTTTGATAATCGGCGAGAGCTCGCTGGTAGCGTTTTTTCATCTCATCCAATTCTTTTGTAAGCTTTTCTGCTTCGCTTACAATTTCCTCTTCAGAAACTTCTTCAGTTTCGACGGCTTCACCTGAAGTGTTTCCTTCTTCTGCGGCTTCAGCATCAAGCTTGCTGTTATCCACGTCCTGGTTTGTCTTTTCCTGCGTCATTATTTCACCTTATCTAAAATTGCTTTTTACCAATAATATGATCTTCAATATTAGTGCCACTTATTAGTAGCTTACTAAGGGTTGTTGATAGTTTGGAAAGAGTTGCAACAACTCTTCCGTAATCCATTCTAAGCGGTCCAATTAAACCTATTTGTCCTAGCGACTTATTCGGTCCTTCGTATTTTGCTGTAACAATAGACAAATCCTTAACTTCCAACCCAGAATCGGAACCTATGTTTACCATTATCTGTTCTTCTCTTTCAAGGGTTTTTGCAAGAAGTTTTAAAAAGCTTTCCTTATGATCTAAAAGGCTGATCATTTTCTTCATTTTTTCAGGGGCATTAAACTCTGGCTGTTCAAAAAAATTAACAAAACCTTCAAGGAAAAGAGAATCGCTTTCTTTATTATTAAGTGCGTTTCTAATTCTTCCGACCAATTGGCCCAAAAGGTCATTGTATTTTGAAAGCAGGCGTTGTGTGTTCAAAATAAAATCCTGCTCATATTGATGATACTTACTGTGACAAAGCTGAGCATTTAAAAGAACGCCCAATTTCTCGATTACTTCGTCACTCATTTTTGCGGGAATGGTGACAAGCTGATCTGTAATGTTTCCAAGTTCATCAATTAAAACAAGCATTGCCTTGTCTTCTAAGACACGAAAAATTCTTATGGTTTTAAGTGTAGAAATAGCTCTGCGTGGAGAAATAGCAATTCCAGCCAGTTGAGTTTCCTGGCAGGCAAATTTTATTGCAGATTTTAAAAGATCTTGTTGAGCGTGGTGTCGTTCCTGAGACTTCAAAAGAAGTTTGCCAAGCATTTCTTCTTCTAGTTGGTTAACCTGCTCATATTTGATAAGAAAATTAACGTAAAATCGGTAGCCTTTTTCCGTTGGAACTCTTCCTGCTGAAGTATGAGGGGAGGTTAAATAACCCATCATTTCAAGGTCAGCCATCTCATTACGGATTGTGGCGGGTGAACAGGACAAAATGCCAGAACGGGAAAGTGTTCTGGAGCCAACTGGTGTTCCTGTTTCAATAAAAGCTTTGCAAACTTCTTTTAAAACAGTTTTTTGTCTGTCATCCAGTGGTTCTGGCTGATCAGGGCTGTTGGTTTTTGAATTTGCAAAGATTGAGCTGTTCATTCTTTAAATCCTGTGAGGAGTGCCGCCCCCAATTTTGAAGGCGGCACTTATTCATGCTTAGTAGTCCATATCCATGGATGAATTATTGTTTTTCTTATCTTTTTCTGGTGCTTCTGCAACAAGGACTTCTGTGGTAAGAAGGATTGATGCAATTGAGGCAGCATTCTGAAGTGCAGATCTGGTTACTTTTGCAGGATCAATGATGCCAGCAGCATACATATCAGTGTATTCGTCAGCAGTTACATCATAACCATATCCGTTTTTATCAGAAGAAATGAGTTTTTCAATAATTACTGATGGTTCAAGGCCAGCGTTGGTCAGAATCATACGAACTGGAGCATACAGAGCTTTGCGAACGATATTAACGCCAACAAGTTCTTCTTCAGTGCCTTTGATACCATCGAGAGCTTTCAGAGCGTTAAGGTAAGTAACTCCACCACCAGCTACAACGCCTTCTTCTACTGCGGCGCGAGTTGCGCTAAGAGCATCTTCAACTCTGGTTTTGCGTTCCTTCATTTCGGTTTCAGTGGCTGCGCCAACCTTAATTACTGCAACGCCACCAGCCAATTTGGCCAGTCTTTCCTGGAGTTTTTCCTTGTCGTATGAGCTGGTGCTGTTTTCGATTTCAGCTTTAATCTGATTGATTCTGTTTTTTAGATCTTCAGTGTTGCCAACGCCTTCAACGATAGTTGTCATTTCTTTAGTTACAACAACTTTTTTGGCGCGACCGAGCATGTCAACTGTAGTATTTTCAATTTTCATGCCCAGTTCTTCACTGACTTTCTGACCACCAGTAAGAACAGCTATATCTTCAAGCATTGCTTTTCTGCGATCTCCAAAGCCAGGGGCTTTAACTGCTACACAGTTGAAAGTTCCTCTGAGTTTGTTAACAACGAGAGTTGCAAGAGCTTCGCCTTCAATGTCTTCTGCAATGATGAGAAGAGGGCGGTTAAGCTGGACGATTTTTTCCAGAAGAGGAAGAACTTCTTTGATGTTGTTGATTTTGTTTTCAGTAAGAAGGATATAAGGATCTTCAAGAACGGCTTCCATTCTTTCGTGATCATTAACCATGTAAGGACTTACATAGCCTTTATCAAATTCCATACCGTCTACAAACTCAAGAGTGGTATCAAAGCTCTGTGCTTCTTCAACTGTGATAACGCCATCTTTTCCAACTTTATCCATGGCTTCAGCAATGATTTTGCCGATTTCGCTATCTCTGGCAGATATAGTTGCAACCTGAGCAACGCTATCTTTTTTATCATCAATTTGTTTTGAAAGGTTCTGGATTTCTTTAACAACTGCTTCTACAGCTGTTTCAATTCCGCGCTTAAGATAAATTGTGTTTGCGCCGGCGGCTACGTTTTTGAAGCCTTCCTGAACGATGGCCTGGGCCAAAACAGTTGCTGTTGTAGTTCCGTCTCCGGCAACATCATTAGTTTTGCTGGCAACTTCTTTTACGAGCTGAGCGCCCATGTTTTCAAATTTATCTTCTACTTCAATTTCTTTTGCAATTGTAACGCCATCATTTGTTACTGTTGGGCTGCCAAACTTTTTATCAAGAATGGCATAACAACCTTTTGGTCCTAATGTGGCTCTAACTGCGTTAGCAACAAGATTTACACCTGTTTCAAGTGAATGTCTTGCTTCTTCCCAGTATTTAAGCTGTTTTGCTGTCATATAAATCCTCCTGGAATTTTGAGACGCAATTAATCAACGATTGCGAGGATATCTTCTTCTCTAAGAATGAGATAATTTTCGCCTTCAATTTTGATTTCAGTGCCGGCATATTTTGAGAAAATAACTTTATTGTCAGGTTTTACTTCGAGAGCAACTCTCTGGCCTGCGTCAGTTAATTTTCCAGGTCCTGCAGCTACTACAGTTCCTTCAATTGGTTTTTCTTTGCTTGCTGTATCGGGGAGAATTACTCCGCCTTTTGATTTTTCTACAGATTCTTTTGGTTTTACGATGACTCTGTCATTCAATGGTTTAAGATTCATGGAAATTTCCTCCTGATAGTCTTATTCAATTCAAATTTTGGGATCTGCAGGGGATTATCCCCCGCAGGAAAAGTTTTTTCTTACATCATTCCTGGCATGCCCATGCCGCCCATTCCTGGCATTCCCATTCCAGCTGGCATTCCGCCACCGGCACCGTTTTCTTCTGGGATATCTGCAACAAGAACTTCTGTGGTCATGAGGATAGAAGCGATTGATGAAGCATTCTGCAGAGCTGATCTGGTTACTTTTGCAGGATCAATGATTCCAGCCTGGAACATATCAATGTATTCATTAGTTAACACGTTGTAACCATAACCAACTTTGTTTTCCTGTTTGATTTTTTCGATGATAACTGCTGGCTCAAGTCCTGCATTACCAAGGATAAAATGGATTGGTTTCTGAAGAGCTTTGCGAACGATTTCAACGCCGATTTTTTCGTCGCCTTCTACTTTAAGATCTTCAAGAGCTGTAAGAGCGTTAAGGAGAGCAACTCCGCCGCCAGCTACAACGCCTTCTTCAACTGCAGCACGAGTAGCACTGAGAGCGTCTTCAACTCTGGTTTTTCTTTCTTTCATGGCTGTTTCAGTAGCTGCACCAACTTTAATTACTGCAACGCCGCCTGAAAGCTTGGCAAGTCTTTCCTGGAGTTTTTCTTTATCATATGAGCTTGAGCTTCTATCGATTTCAGCTTTAAGCTGAGCGATTCTTGCTTGGATTTCTTCTGCTGTTCCAGCGCCTTCGATAATTGTTGTTCCTTCTTTAGAAATAACAACTTTTTTGGCCTGACCAAGTTGCTCAAGAGTAGCAGTTTCGAGCTTCATTCCAAGTTCTTCACTGATTTTTGTTCCTCTTGTGAGAACTGCGATATCTTCAAGCATAGCTTTTCTTCTGTCGCCAAAAGCAGGAGCTTTAACAGCTACACAGTTGAAAGTTCCTCTGAGTTTGTTAACTACGAGAGTTGCAAGTGCTTCACCTTCGATATCTTCAGCAATGATAAGGAGAGGTTTTTTTGATTGAACGATGCTTTCAAGAACTGGAAGGATATCTTTGATGTTATTAATTTTGCTGTCAGTGATAAGAATGTAAGGATTATCCAAAACGGCTTCCATTCTTTCTGAATCGGTAACCATATAAGGGCTTACATAACCTTTATCAAATTCCATACCTTCTACGAAATCAAGAGTTGTGTCAAAGCTTTTTGCTTCTTCAACTGTGATAACGCCATCTTTTCCAACTTTATCCATGGCTTCGGCAATTACTTTTCCGATTTCAGGATCACGAGCTGAGATGGTAGCAACCTGAGCTACGCTATCTTTATTGTCATCGATTCTTTTAGACTGTTCTTTGATTTTATCAACAACAGCTTTTACTGCTTTTTCGATACCGCGTTTAATGTAAATAGGTGTTGCACCAGCGGCAGTATTTTTAAAACCTTCGTGTACGATTGCCTGAGCGAGAACAGTTGCTGTAGTTGTACCATCACCAGCGATGTCGTTGGTTTTGCTTGCAACTTCTTTTACGAGCTGAGCGCCCATGTTTTCGAAACGGTCTTCAACTTCAATTTCTTTAGCAATCATAACGCCGTCATTAGTAACGGTTGGGCTGCCAAAGCTTTTGTTCAAGATTGCATAACAACCTTTTGGTCCAAGAGTTGAACGTACTGCATTTGCTACTGTGTCAACGCCTTTTTCAAGTGATCGTCTTGCTTTTTCACCGTATCTTAGTTGTTTCGCTGCCATTTATTTTCTCCTTAAATAAGTTATTTTTACTTGATTAATTTTCTACTGCGAGAATGTCTTCTTCTTTCATTATCAGGTGTTTTTCACCTTCGAATGTAACTTCAGTTCCTGCCCATTCTCCGAATATAACCTTATCGCCTTCTTTAACCTGCATGGGTATTAGATTGCCTTTAGGGTCAGTGATGCCTTTTCCGACAAAAATAACTTTGCCGCTTTTTGGTCGTGCTTTAGAGGCCGTGTCGGGAATGATTATCCCGAAGCTGGTTTTTGTTTCGGCTTCTTCTGCTTTAACGATGATTCTATTCCCGGTTGGGATTAGTTTCATGACACCCTCCTCAATAGATTTTTTAAGCTGTTAGCACTCGTTTGCGTTGAGTGCTAACAGAGCATAATATAAATCAACGGGAAAAACAATAAAAGTTAAAAAATAATTAAATTCACTTAATTGAGCATAAAAAATAACAATTAGTTCCTTTTAGAATTGAAAATTGCAAAAAAACTCAAAAAATCTTTAAAAACCTTAAAAAAATAATTAATTCGAAACAAATTAGTTTGTTTAAGCGTAGATATTTATAGGGGATAAAAGTTCTATCTTAGGTTGTCAGTTAATCAGGAAAGTTGGAATTACTTTGCCTTGAATCTCATTGACCAGAAATGCTTCATTGAAAGTTTATCTTGAGTAGAGTAGAATAGTATGTCTTAAACAGTAGATAGAGCAGAGAGAATATTTGCAGGCCAAAAGAAAATGAGTGAAAAAAAACCAATAAAAATTGATGTAAGTGATATTAAGTTTCTAATCCTGGGGATCGTTCTTCTTATTGTCCCTATTTTGATTATTTTTTATGTTTCTTCTGGCTCCAAGAGGGGAGGAGCGATAAATTCAGCTAAGAGTAGACTTGGAATGAACAAGAAGGCTTTTTCGTTTACACGCGTGCAAAAAGCTAGTTATGGGCAAAAACCAAAGAACGTTGCTGGTGGTTCCTTTTCATCTAGTGGCAGCTCTGGAAGGCGTGGGCCATCTAAACCTGATGATGAATGGAAGGCCGCTGTTGACCGCATAATGAAAGCAAAAGCTTATATTCCGCCTCAGGTTCAGGCATTACCCAAAGAGCAGCGCTGGTATTATGAAGCTGAAATGAATAAAGACATTAGAATGGCAAACGTTTATCTTGCGCAGGGAAATCTTGCACAGGCGAAAAAGCTTTGTAAGGAGCTTTTGAAAAGTGAGCCCGATAATGTGGTCCTTCGTTTAATGGCTTCAGGAAATCTTTGTGAAATATATGAGCGCGAAGGTGATACCAATTCTCTGCGCAAAGAATTCTATAGATATCTTGATTTAATTACAAAGTTAAAGATTGATGGTTTTAAGGTTGATAATCTTAAAGTGGGAATCATGTCGATCAGTAAACTTGCCCTTAAAGGGAAGCAAATGACTTCAGATCCCAGAATTAGTGCAAATATTGCTTCTTCTTTAAAGCAAAGCAATTTGTCTGGGAAAATCAGTGAAAGTGAAGCTGTAGACAATAGTTTAAAATTGTTTAGAAGTTTTCCTGCGGTTGAAGAATGAGGGGGGCCATTGTGAATAAAAAAGGTAACGTTTTTCTTGCAATCATAGGAATTCTTTCTGTATTAGGAATTATGGCTGTTTTTTTTATGAACAGCACTGTTCAGGAAAAGCATCAAACAGAAAGATCACATGTTTCCACTGAAGCTCAGTGCTTGGCTGAAGCGGCACTTGAAAGAGCTCTGGGTATTTTACAAAAAGAGCTAAATGAAACAGAAAAGTTTAAAGATGCCAATCATATTGCTTGCTGGCTTCGCTCTCCGATGAACGTTAAGGGTGCAGCAGGTTTCTCTTCAGGAATTGGCGAAGATCAGGAGCTTGACTCGGCTGCATATTCCAAAAAGATTGTGTTGAAGAAAGAGGACCTGGAAGCTGGTGATTACGGAAATGACTTGACCAGGCTGGTTGCCTTTATGGCGGGAGAAAAAGCTACTTTTGAAGTCGAAGTTTCTATTGAACTGGACAAAGCTTTTTCGGTTTCCCCTGATTCGGCTGATGGAGATTATGCTGTTCCTGGAGTTGATATTCCATGGAATTGCCATTCAGGCGTGAAAGAATTTTTCAGCAATGAAGGCTTTGTTGCTTTGACACTTTCACTGCCACAAAGTTTTGAATGGCTTTCTTTTAAGATCGATAATATGTTTTTCTCGATTGACGTGGCTGCTCTTCTTGATCAATTTGCAAAATGGTGTGGATTCGATGCAATGTCAGCTGTGTTGGAGTGGAGAAAAATTGATACTCTACTAAAAAATGTCCTCCCAGATAGTATTTACCCATACGAAATTGATATGGCCAAAGATATTTTTCCAAATTTGTCTGATAAAACAGCGCTTTCAATGCCAACAGCTATTGATAAGGATAAGCGAATGGAAAAGTATGGGATGCTAAAAATTGAATCAAAAGGTACCATCATTTTTCCTGGTCAAAATAGAGTCACAAAAACAATTTTTGCCACTAAAGAATTTAAGTGCGCTGATGTGGAACCAATTGCGCCAATGTATAGCCTTTTCATCGCAAACTTGCATAATGAAAGGCTTGTTTTAAATGATATTGGCGGAGATTTAACTGTAAATAATTTCCGAAGCTTCAGCTCAATTACCTCTGATCCAGCAGACCCGGAAAAAAGAGAATTTCCTGGACTGGTGAGAGTTAATGGAACAAGCGACATGCCTGTAAATGTTGCTTTTATTGGTAATCCGGCTGGGCCTAAGAACTATGAAAATGATTCCGGAATAAAAAGGACTGCGCGAGGAGCTGAATGGCTCTTGATCCTAAGCTCTGGCGTTAAAGGCGTAGGAAAAACTAAGGAATTTCAGAAAAATTTTACTACCAAACCAATAGCATATGTTCCCCCAAACACCTCGGTTCCTCCAAGTGCTCAGGGTGCTCCTTCTGGTGGTTCCTCTGCGCCTCCTCCGACTCCAGACGGTCCTCCGCAGGCAAATCCCAATGATTCAACTCAACCATCTGATTCAAATGATGGTAAAGCTTCTATGAAAGATAAGCTTAACAGCATAATGAATGTTGCTAAGATTAACATTATTCCTAACAAATTAGACTTTGGTGTGAGTCCTTTCGAAATGCCGTTGCATTTTATGGCTGATAACTTTTCAATTGGGGGACTTCGCTTTAAGGATCCTATGGTGAAATGGGAATGGCCAATGATGGGGATGGGCTGGAGTCAGCTGCGCGTTCCTTTCCCAACTCCAGCACGAACAGTAACTCACTTTTTTGGTGATTCTGCTTTGTTTCCAACCCTTACAAGAGAAGTTGAAGGCTTCGTCCTTAAGTGCTATCGCCAGTGGCACTTCTGTTTGTTGGGTTTTCCAATGGGTCCAATTCCACTAGGGAATCAGGTTCCTGCTCCTTTTCCTCCGCCATTCTCTCTCTTACCACCTTTCCCAACGCCTTACTGGCATACTCATGATATTCAGGATAAATACGGCTATAATTTTGGGGCTTTAAAATCACCCAAAAATAATGCAGGTGTGGTAGACGAGGAGACGAACGTTTATGACCCAAGCTTTTTTGAAAACAGCCCTCCAAATCTATATTCCTCAGAACAGTATGTAAAAAAATCGGCTTATTATTATCCAACGGCCAATGATTTTTATGATGATATTCTTAATAGAGCTAAAGATGTAAACGGGAAAAAGTGTTTAAACTTAAATGGGTTTACATATGTCGCTGATTCCATTATTCTTCCACCTCCTGTTGCTATTGACGGGATGAGTTCGGATGTTTTTTATGTAACAGGACGAGGCGGCATTGTTTGCGGCGGAAATGTTATTTTAAAAGGAAATGTGGAAGACCCATATTCAGACACCGAAGAAAGAGCTGCCAACACCCCAAGAACCGTATTCTCGTTAATTGTAAGAAGCGGCGGGGTTATTTTGGATGATGGACCTGAGAATATTAAGCTTGAAGGTTCATTATTTACCGATAAAGGAATGGCCATTCCTGGTGGCAAATCTCTAAATGTTGTAGGAAACTGGGTAACCAATGCTTTCAGTAAAATTGCAATACAAGGGGATTTGAGAATCGATCATGTGGGGTATAAAACAAGAAATTCAATGACTTCTATCAACCCTGATTATGGTGTTTATGATCCTGAAAGATATGTTGTATCTCTTGCTCCTGGTTACTCAAGTATAAGGATTAAGTAGAATGAAAATCAGATCAAAAAGTGGTTTAACAATGCTTGAAATAGTTATTGGACTATTTGTTGTTGCAGTAGCTTTCATACCATTATTTAGAGTGATGCAATTTGGCGGAAAGTCTACGGTAAAGATAAATAACTACTCAAAAGTTGCAAGATTGGCTCAAAAGCTGATTGAAGAGTGCAAACATGTGCCTTTTAAAGTTTATCTGCAGGATTACGGCGAGATGGCCGCGGCTGATACTTTTGTAGTGAATCAGAACTACTATCCAAAAACTCTTGAAGCGATTGAGGCATTTAGAAGTGAAGTTAAGTCATTAAATATCGAAACGCAAATTTCGGTAAAGAAGACTCCTGATAATAGGGTTAGCGAAGTTTGGATTCAAGTGAAAGCTACCTGGAAAGAAGGCGACGGCAGCACTCAGGGTGATAAGGTGCGCGAGATTAGACTTGGGAATGCTATCGTAAATCCAGATTGTTATATGTAGGCAAGGGGGAAAATATGCGCAGATCAAGATACGCAATGACTTTAATTGAGGTTATGGTTGGTGTCTTTCTTTCAAGTCTGGTTTTGGGGGCAGGATACCAGATTTTTAATACATCTCAGCGGAAGATGTCTAAAGCCGCTACTCGTCAATCTCTTGCCAACGAAATCCGCAATAGTATAAAGGTCCTTGCACAGGATATTAAAGCAATAAAAATGGATAGCCTTGTGGTAACTCCCTCTGCATCTGGCAATTCAGCTAAAATTGAATTTAAGCGCTATCAGGTTTTTGAAGGGGCTGACGAAAGCCAGTTGGCTTTTGATCGGGTAAATGAAGTAACCTATGAATTTAATAAGCCTTTTCTAGTAAGAAAAGTTACTGGAGGAAAGACTAGAACTCTAGCTAAAAATGTTGAATCTCTATCTTTTTCACGCTTGGAAGAGGCACCTGAAAGAGTTCCTGGAAGTCCAGTCAGCTATGATGAAGGCTGGAAAGCAAGAATGGATATTGAACTTTCTGGAACCAGAAATATTCCTGGAAGTAAAGAGGTGGCAAGCCATACAGAGCGTGTTTCTGTTTTTATGCTTGAAGAGTATTACAAACTAATCAACAAGGGAAGATATCTTTCAATTTCTCAGCTGGTTAAAGATGATGGCGCAAAGATAGATGCAGAAGAATTTTCACTGGATTCAATGTTTTCAACTGATCTGGATCCGGATGAGCTTGCAAAGCTAACTGAAGAGCAGTTAAGAAATCTAAAAGATAAGGAAGACGCTGGGCTAACCGAAGCAAATACAAGGCTGGATGAAATTGATGAATTAATGGGCGCGGTTGACGCTAGCGGAGATAGAACCTGGTATACCCTTTGGATTGGCAAAGAAAGCACCCCGGTTTCCAAAATTCAGGATGATTTAAAGAAACATAATAAAGTTGAAGACCTGGAAAAAGATTTGACGGCGTTAGAAAAAATTATTGGCGATTATGAAGAAGAAAATATGAGAGAATCATTTTCTGGAGTAAATCTTGATGGAATAAGTAAAGATAGCCAGGAATATAAAGACCTTCAGGAAGCATACGATACAATGATCAGAGATCGAACCATGAGAAGAGCTCATGAGCTTGGTCAGGAAGACCTGCCTGACGATCAGAAAACAGAGTATGTCAGTGTTATCGACACTTTCAATCCGGCTTCGTTGTCTCAAGGACAGACTACTGATGCCGATGGTAATTCCGTAAGTTTTGAAGAATCAAATGAAGAGTTTCAAGCCAGACGCGAAAAGGCTCAAACTCTTTATGAGAATACCCAAAAAGTAAACCTTGGTTGGATGGATGCAAAAGAAGGTGAAGATAGGGTTAAGCTATATAGCGCGGCAAAGGACTTAAAAGACTTTGCAGAAAGTAAAATAAACTATACAAAATCTAAGAACTCTCACGAAAAAAACATCGGCCTTATTGACGATGCCTTGGATAAGGTCTAATAAAAATTTCTGGTTTATGAGTTAATGCAAAAAACACTACACTTTTTTAAGATATTTTTTTATTTTTTGGCTTTTGCAATCTTTGCAATTGGCTGTGGGTCGGGCGATGGCGGAATCGACGACTGGACAACTCCTGCTCCGGTTACAGTGGTTTCAAACATTCAGGGAAAAGTTGCATTGCCTGTTTCTGGCTCAGTAAGAGACAACTTGCAATTAATGAATTCTGTTCAGGGCACCAAGGTTTTTTTAGAAGAAAAACCTGAATTTTATGCAACTGCTGATTCCTCAGGCAACTTTATAATTAATAAAGTTCCGGTTGGCAAATATCATCTCATTGCAGACATAGTAGTTGGTCCAACAACCTACCGTCAAAGAACAGACCAGGTAAATTTGACTGGCGAATTTGAAACTCAAACGATTGGCACGCCCATGCAGCTTGTTTCAGCTCCTTATAAAGTGAAGCTTTATGTTAAAAACAATGCTAATGGCAACCCGATACCAGGAGCCAGCTTAAAGGTTTGGGGGCACAAATACTTTACTAGAGCTGATGGCGCAGTAGAGATTGGGCCAATGCCAGATGGAGTATGGCCTGTTAAACTTGAGGCGATTGGCTATATTAGCTCTAGTTTATTAATCGGATTTAAGGAGTTAAGAAAGTCAGAACTTGAGATAAAAGTTACTCCTTTGGGTTCTGCAGACAGAAATCAGGCTCCAACAATAGAGATTGAACAGGGATTTAAGACAATAAAGGCTAATGAGCAGGGAAGTCTTTCCGCGTTTGGTTTTGACCCGGATGGAGATTTAATAACCTATACCTGGTCCGCAACAGCTGGAACCTTCCAGCAAAATAGCGGAGCATCAAATGTGTATCAGGCACCAAACGCCTCTGGAAGCGTGAAAATTACTTTGAAAGGTTCCGATGGAAAGGGTGGAGAAGGGGTTTCAATTTTAACTTTGGATGTTATAGACGGCGGACTTCTTCCACCAAATCCAAATAATAAGCCGCCTTTGGCCCCATCGAATCCATTCCCAGCCAACTCTGTTGCCAGTATGGGCACAGACATTACTTTGCGTTGGACCTGTAGCGATCCTGATGGGGATAACCTTACTTATGATGTTTTTCTTGCCGCTAGAGGACAGGAAATGCAGCTGGTGGCTTCCAATATCAGTAATAATTACTATCGCGTGCCCCAACTTACTGTTAACACTACCTATTTCTGGAAAATTATAGCTCGAGATACTTATGGAGCCATTTCTAATGCTGCTCAAACGTGGCAATTTGAAACCGGGGATCAGGATAACTTCTCGCCATATGCACCCGCAAATCCGGTCCCTCCAGATTTATCGGTAGATCAATTGCCAACTTTGGTATTTGCCTGGACAGGAGGAGACCCCGATTCCCAGGATATAGTAAACTACACTGTTTATCTTGGCTCTGATTCAAATGTTCTTAATATTGCTACTAATACAAGAAAAACGACTTATGCCGCAGAAGGTCTAACTCTAGGTCGTACATACTATTGGAAAATTGTGGCTTCAGATGATAGAGGTAAAGAAACTTCAAGTCCACTGTGGCGGTTTAGTACTTATTCTCCACCTAATAGTCCACCTGATAATCCTTCCGCTCTTTATCCTGCCAGCGGAGCAACTGATGTCTCGATAGATGTTCAGGTTCGTTGGACTAGCTCTGATCCTGATGGTGATAGTATTACTTATGACCTGTTTCTGGGAAAAACCTTTCCTTTAGCCAAAGTGGGGACAGGATTAAATGCACCAACTTATAACCCTTCGCCTTATTTTGAAAATTCAACCAGATATTTTTGGCAGGTAATTGCCAGGGATTCTTCTGGAAGAACAAATCAGGATTCAGTCGTATGGTCATTCATTACATCAGATAAAGTAAATCTTGCTCCAAATGTGCCTTCGGCTATTAATCCGCCAGATAACTCTGCAAACATTAATCTTCAAACAGTCTTTCAATGGGAAGGAAGTGATCCTGATGGAGATCAGGTTCTTTTCGATATTTATCTGGATACTGTTTCCCCTCCGACGACCTTAAAAGCTTCAAACCTTTCGGAAAAGCGCTGGGCAAATCCTGTTAATCTAACTGAGGGAGCGAGGTATTTCTGGAAAGTTGTCGCAAAAGACTCCGCCGGGCATGAGACTTCTTCTCCAGTATTCAGCTTTTATGCTTTGGCCAGCTCTGATTTACTGCCGCCAAAAGTTTTGAGCATTTTTCCTGAAAACAATGCCATGGAGTTACCAACCAATACCGAAGTTAAGGTTACATTTAATGAGGCGGTTGATCAAAATACAGCTTCAGCTGCTTTATCTTTTATACCATCTGAGTCAGGCACCTGGACCTGGGAGAATTCAACGACTGTTAAGTTTTGGCCAACTACAACCTGGATTCCTGGTAGCTACCACAGGCTAATTATTGCTTCAAATACTGTTAGAGATTTAAGTAATAATGTTATGACAAATGGAATGGATTATAGTTTTACGATTAAGCCGGAGCTTCCGTTGCCAAACGGTTATCGTTCTGCGGGATTTCCATACGCATTTACCTCTGGGCAAAGCCCATCTGTAAGTATCCCAGGAATACCTCTTGGGCAAGAGTTAACAGCAGTTGCTGTTGCTACAGAAAATTCGCTTAATTTAACAATTAAAGCCAATTCACTATTAGATATTAAAAAACTTGATCCAGCCTCAGCGTTCAGGGAATTTGAAAAGAATCTCAACAGTAAAAAGCTGCCGGATATTATGAAAAATAGTGCTCTTAGGGCGCAGATATTGCCAAATTTTTCCAAACAGCTTGGAGATGAAAGAGAATTTTACATTCCCGCCTATGGTGGAGTTGCAACCTCAACTGCCTACCCAAAAAATAAGATTACTGCGGTTTGCTTAGGCCTAACTGACAACGTCTATATTTTTGTGGACAAGGCTATTACCAATCCGGACTATACATTTTTATCTGAAGTAAGAAAGCGTTTTGAAGAGGGGATTCAACCAAAGTTCGTGATGTTTTTGGAAATGAACCCTCTGTTGGTCCTGATGGGGACGGAAGATTGTCTATTCTGATTACCGACGCAATGGCAAGTGGAATTGCTGGTATCTTTTATGGGGTTGACCTCTTTGCAAATGATCCAACAGATTTCCAACTGCGAGAGAGCAATGAAACAAAAGTTTTTTATCTGACCTACACTTTACCAAGTGACATAACCAGATATGGGACTATGGCCCACGAGTTTCAGCACATGGTGAATTTTTGGCAGAAAAGAACAAATGCTGGTAGCGGAGTGAGTGAAGAAACGTGGCTTAATGAAGGATTGTCCAAGTTTTCAGAAGAAGTTTGTGGTTATGGAATTCTTAATGGAGATCAGAATACTTCTCTCTTGATTAAGCTTTCTCAGGAAAACTTTTCAAACATGTCGCTTACTGAATGGACCGGGTTAAATAGTTATGGATTATCGTATTTATTCGTTAAGTTTTTGTCCCAGGAAAACAGGTATGGAACCTCTTATCGGGAAGTTACAAGAAGTCTGGTGAGGTCTGGTTTAACTGGTGTGGCAAATGTTGAGTCAGTAACAGGAGAAGCTTTTGGCAATACTTTGTCAAGATGGGCTATCAGCTTGTATTTAAATAATTATCAGGGAACCTCACCTGATGATTTTGGTTTTTCAGGATTGGATATGAAAGGAACCTATAACTCTGTGACTTTACCGGGTTTCCCTTCTCAGGTAATAAGTTCTGGCGGAACTTTGACCTTATCTCCTCCTTTGAAAAAGCACGGAGTAGCAATCATAAGAAGTGCATCGGACGGTAGTAATCCTGTAAAAATGAATTTTTCTGGTCTAACGGGTAACGGAAAAATCTGGTTTCTTGATAAAAGACCATAACTCCAATTTGTAAATTTAGTTAAAAAAAAGCACCAGCAAATCGCTGGTGCTTTTTTGTTTAAGGCTTCAGATAAATATTAAAAATCCTGTAATTAAAAGGAACATCCAGGTAGAGATTAAAAAAACAAGATTCCAGTCGAATTCCTTTTCAACTTTTTCAACTATTCCAAAAATATTTTCATTTTCCACTATTGAATTTTTATTTTCCATTATTGAAATGTGGCTCCTTCCTCAAGTCTTGAGTTGCCAAAAGTCTGCATTTCGGAACGCAAAATTTGATTTTGTCTTTTTACGAGCTCTGGATTATCAGGAAACTCTCTTGCTACATAAGCAATAAGGGTATTTGCCTGAGTAATATTTCTTTGTTTTATGAGTTCATCAATAAGCTTAAGGTTCAGCTCAACAGTCTTTGGAAGGATCTGCAGGTCTCTTTTACTTGTTCCATCTGGTGCGGTCAATTCCAGACCACATTTTGGACAAAAGAAATCCCTATCACGACAAACATGGTGGCAATCAGTGCAAACAAAATCTGATTTACTAACAATAACAAGTGCTTTTTGTATAACATGATCCCCACATATAAAGCCCTGGCTTTCTTCTTGAATAATCAAATTGTCTTCAAGAAAATCGCTCCTGAAAGATTTTATGGCTTTGTGTACTTTTGGATCAAAGAGATTTCCTACTGTTTTGACCTTGCTGATTGCATTGTTCTTTTCGAGAATCTCAATTCCTTCTTTGGCCTTATTGAAAAGATCTTTATTTTCCGGGCTTTGCTTTAATCGGTTGACTGTTGATGAGAGTATGTCAAAAAGAAACACACATTCTTCTGGCCGGAATAATGTTGTTTCTGATTTTTGATCAACATCTCTTCCTCTCATCATTCTTCTTAGTGCAGCTTCAAGATCAACAATTCTTTGGTTCAGCTCAATTTTTTCCCGGCGTAATTTATCCATTTCTTCTGGACTAGCGGCCATCATAAGTTCATTTCTTTTGTTTTCTGATTCTTTTAAGCTATTTTCAAGATATGAAATTTTGGCTTCTGCTGCAGCCATATTGTTGTGATAAACTTCTACTGAAGGCGCCTTTGACAGAGCGTCCTTGAGATTGTCGATCTGTGCTCTAAGTTCTTGTACTTCATTTTCATTTGCTTGAATCTCTGATAATTGTTTTTGTAGAGATTCGATTTCTGACTTATCAAGCTTTATTGCTTCCATCAAAGTATCTTTGGCTTTTGAAAGCTCAATTTCTTTGTTTTGCAAAGCCTGTCTAAGGCTGTTAACTTGATCTTGACTAGATGTTAGCTTGTTTTCAAGAGCTTGAATTTCAGCACTAAGCTCATTTACTTTTTCATTATCAATTTCTACTCTAGCTTCTGGCACTGGCTGTGATAGAAGTTTTTGGCGCTCTTGTTGGAGATCACCTATTTCAGAAGAAAGACTATCCAGCTCATCATCTTTCTCATTTAAAAGCCTTTCGTATTCACTAACTTTACCCTGAAAATCCTGGGACTTATTCATTTCAAGGAACAGAGATTCTTCTAATCTGGCGTTAGTTTGCTGTAATGATTTAAGTTCGGCTTCAAGCTTTGCATATTCGTTTGTAGACTTTGGATCGCTGAATGTCGCACTTTCAAGCTGAACTATAGACGTTCTTAAAGTAAATGAGATGCTTTGAATCTGTTTTTGAATCTCATCTTTATTAACTTTTGCATTCATGGAGGGAATTTGCCCTTTTAGATAAACGAGCAAATTTCTTACAATCTCTTCAAATGATAAATTCTTCACTTAAACCCTCTACTATACGGAAGTTGTTTGCCTGAAAAGGTTACTCTATCTGAGAAGACAATTCAAGCCTGAATCAATTATCGGCTTTTTTAACCTTAAAAAGAAGTAAAGCAATAAAATATGAGATTAAACATGTTGCAGCAACAATAAGCAAATCATTGGTTATATCTACTTTTGACAAATCGAGGTAAAGAGATTTTTTTATTCCTGAAAAAATAAAAGTTGATGGAATAAAATGAGAAAATGACTTTATCAGTTCGCTTGAATGTCTGAGATTTGGAACCAGTTGAAAAAACATGAAAACAGTAGTTCCCATAGCGTTGACAGAGGCTTGTGTTTTCGCAAACATTGAGATAATCAAACCGGTAAAAATACACATAAATGATCCAAGAACAACAAAAAGCCAAAAATAAGGCATTGAGCCCTGCCATCTATGATTTAAAACTATAATGGCCAAAACGGTTAAAATTGAAATGGTAAAGGAAAAAAGTGATTTCCGAGAATTAATTCTGTCGGTTTTATTCCTGTCAGGTATAGAGCGTTTAAAGTTCCTTTTTCTCTTTCTTCAACAAAAGTTAATGGAAGGGCGAGAAAGCCTAGCATTCCAAGGGCCATTAAAATCAGCATTGGAAACATCGAATCGCTGAAAGAAACTTCGCTTCCATTGTTTCCTGAAACCCTCTCAATTGAAACCTTTATTGGAAGGGGTGGGGGCAAAATCCCGAGCTGAGAGCGAATTTCAGATTCAAAAGCTTCTTTTAAGCTTTTAGCTGAGAATTCTGGGTACTTTGAGGGATACAAAATAGTTATCCCCTTAAAATCACTATTTCTTGAGCCAGAAGCAATTATATCCGGCAAAATAATTCCAAATCCGATGTCGCCCTCAAGGATTTTTGATTCAAGCTCTTTTTTTGTCTGGAAAAATTTAATTTTTTCCCCAAAACCTTTTTGAGCTATTGTTTTTATTAGAGGTTGCTGAGGGCTGCTTATAAGTCCTAAAGTTGGTAATAGGGTTTTGCTCTTTGAACTGTTTAAAAGATTAGAAAATAAAAGCGAGAGAATTATTGGCGTAAGAATCATTAAAACAATGTGATAATTTTTACTTCCATCGATAAGATCTTTTTTGAAAATTGCGAGAATAGGCTTTAGTCTCATTATTGAATTTCCCCATCCTCTTTCCAGGCTGCACCGGTCAAGTTTATGAAAACTTCCTCTAATGTTGCTTCCTGAGAATGAATTTTTAAAATTCTTTTCTCTTTCATGAGTTGAGAAAGTTTGGACGCAGTAGTTTCTTCATTCATTGGAAGTTCAAGTGTTTCAGTCTTACTGGAATTATCAACACTGCACTCAATTAAAATGCTGTTTTTGCCATAACTTTTTTTAAGGTTTTCAGGAGTGTCCAGAGCGATAATCTCACCTTTGTGCATAATGCAAATCCGGTCACAAAGACTGTTGGCTTCTTCCATGTAGTGAGTGGTAATTAAAACGGTCGTACCTTCATCGCGAAGTTTTTTTACAAGCTCTCTTATCAGGTGAGCAGATTGGGGGTCAAGAGCTGAAGTTGGCTCATCAAGAAAAAAAAGTTTAGGTTTATGGAGTATTCCCCTGGCTATGAGGGTTCGTTGCCTAAGTCCTCTTGAAAGAGCTTTGCAGGGTTTGCTCTGGTGGTCTTTTAAAACAACAAGTTCTAAAACTTCGTCTATTCTACTCAGCGGAAGATCTTGAAGTTGGCAGAATAGCTCAAGATTTTGTCTGACTGTCAGCCTGTCATAAAGGTTTTGATAATCAGGGACTACACCAATGGTTTGTTTGATTTCCTGTCTGTCAGCTGGCATTTTCTTTGAAAAAATCTGTATGTCTCCACAATCTGGGCTTATTTCTCCGATCATCATGCGTATAGATGTTGTTTTTCCAGCACCGTTTGGACCGAGAAAACCGAAAATTTCCCCAGAGTTAATTTCAAAAGAAAGTCCCTTGACTACTTCTATTTTTCCATAAGTTTTTCTTAAATTTGAAACATTTAAAGCTATTGCCATGTAAACAGACTAACCAATTTATGAGAGGCTTTCAAGCAATATGTTCAAGATTGACAGTTGAGGTTGGTTGTGGTTGAATAAACGAAGGAAGAGAGGCTATGACAAAAATTAAAGAAAAAGCTAAGACATTCGTTTTTACAAGCTTTCAAGGCGGCATAGGTAAAAGTTTTGCTGCAAATAGCTTTGCTAAATCCCTGCAGAAAAAAACTGGCAACCCTGTTGCAATTATAGAATTGAATATGCTTGTTCCATCCTCTATTTGTGAAGCTTTAGGCGACAAAGTTAAAATTGAGCACAGTCTGCTTGATTATTATATGGGCAACTGGGCTGCATTAAAGCCTGAAGATCTTGACACCTTCTTTTACAACAAAGAAGGGATTTTTTATATTCCTTTTTGTGGAAACCGAGAAAAAGAGACTTTACAAACCAAATTTAGTTTGAACGAAAGTGAGCTTTCTTCTGCTGTTTCCTGGCTGATAAAAGTCTTTTGCGAAAAGGGCGGAAACCTGGTGTTTGACATTCCTATGCGCTTGTCACCTCTACCACTGTTTCTTTTACATATTTGTGATGTTATTTACTATATGTATACTTCGCAGCCACCTTCACCATCATTTGCCCACAAATTCGAAGATGAATTGAAAAGCAGGAAAAAACTTTTAAACAAAGTTGTTTGGCTAAGGAATCATGTTGATCCAGACCATGGAACAGAAGAAAGCAGCCTCTTTGATCAGGAATTTGCCATCCCATTAGGGGTTGAATTTACTGGTCCAAATGGCTCTGATGAATTAAAAAAGGTTTTTGACGACATTGTTTTAGGCGCAATTGAAATGCCAGCAGCTGGCTGCTCTGAAGAAGAAATTGAAGATCATTATCAAAGTGCACCTCAAGAGATAATTGACTATCAAAAAGAGCTTAGAACAGAAGTATTAAGTGAGTTAGATAAGAATTTTGGAATATCTGACCATGAATTAAGAAAAAATGTTGAAGTTAAAATTGATGAAGCATTTAAAAGAAATCCGCCTGATGATGTTCCAGGGCACAATTCCAAAGCGGAAATAAAAAAATATCTTCTTGATGAAATTCTGGGATTGGGTCCCTTAGAAGAATTTATGAGGGATGATGAAATAGATGAAATCATGGTCAATGGACCTGATAAAGTGTTTATCGAAAAAGATGGAAAACTAATTTTAACAGAAAAAAAATTCAATAATGCAGATCACGTAAGAACTGTTATAGAAAGAATTTTGATGCCAGTAGGGCGATCTGTTAATGAAAGAACACCATACGTTGATGCCAGACTGTTGGATGGGTCGCGTGTGCATGCTATTATTCCTCCACTTTCTTTAACTGGCCCAATGATAACCATAAGGAGATTCTCAAAAACTCCTTATTCTATGGATGATCTGGTCTACAGGTTTAAGACTATTTCTCCACAGTTGGCTGAGTTTTTAAAACTTTGTGTTCACTTTAAAAAGAACATTATTGTTTCTGGGGGAGCCAGTTCAGGTAAAACTACTCTTTTGAATGTGCTTTCAAACTACATATTGCCCACAGAAAGAGTAATCTGTATCGAGGATTCAGCAGAGTTAAGACTTAATCAGGTTAACCTCGGAAGGCTTGAAGCAAGGCAAAGAGGAACTGAGGCCAAAACCCAGGTTTCAATTCGCGATCTGCTTAAAAATGCATTAAGAATGAGACCGGACAGAATTATAGTTGGGGAATGTCGTGGTGCTGAAGCTCTTGATATGCTTCAAGCTATGAATACCGGTCATGATGGTTCTTTAACTACTCTACATGCAAATAGCCCAAGAGATGCATTGGCAAGATTAGAAACTATGGTTTTGATGGCTGGGGTTGATCTGCCTTTAAGGGCTATTCGTGAGCAGATTGCAAGTTCTGTCAATATTGTTGTTCAAAATAGTCGCCTTGCAGATGGAAATAGAAAATTGCTGGAAGTGGTCGAAGTTGTCGGGATCGAAAACACCGTTATTCAGGCTCAGACCATTTTTAAATTTGAAAAGAAATGGATTGGCTCAGATGGAAAAGTCGTTGGGGAAATCGTTCCGACTGGCTATGTTCCTGAATTCATGAAGGCTATTCCAGGAAGCTTCCTGGAAAAGCATGCTCATTTATTTAAGTTACCAAAAAAGAAAGATAAGCATGAGGAGGAAGTTTTATGACCTTTATCCCTGCCATAAAAATTATTGCAATTCTTGGCGTAATTATTGGGATTTATTTTTTCCTGGAAGAGCAGATGGACTTGAGTCTGGATCTTCGGAAAGCTGGAAAGGATAAAGACGAATCCTCTAAATCTCGTTATTTACAGAGCGTAACAGGAGCTACTTTAGAAGATCAGCTTATAGAAGTTCTTCTAATGGTCAGTTCAAGTTTAAAAGCCGGAAGAAACCTTGATCAGGCTTTTGAGCTCGTTGCTGTTTCCACACCTCCTCCAATCTGCAACGAGTTTAGAACACTGGTTCAGGAACGACGACTTGGTGTGCCAATGGTTGAAGCTCTTGGTAATCTTGCCATGCGTGTTCCCAGCCCTGATTTAAAACTGGCTGTCAATGCCACTATTTTTCAGCAGGAAACAGGCGGAAATCTAGAAGATCTTTACAGACAGATTGTTTTGACTGTTAGCGAAAGAAAAAAGATTATGGGAAAAGTTATAGCAGGAACTGCTCATGCTAGACTTTCTGGAAACCTTGTTGGCTCCATTCCTCTTGTTCTTGCTGCAGTTATTTCAACTTTTCATCCAAAATATCTACTTCCAATGCTTCAAAATCCTTATGGTCAGGTTGTTATAATTCTTTCATTGTCCGCGGCCATATTTGGTTTGATTTTCATTAATAGAATGACTTCTTCGATTCTTCCTGATGCTGAAGAAGCAATGATTACCACTAACGAAGCCAGAGCCCGAGGCCAAAAAAGATGGAAATTGATTCGACCATTACTGAATGTATTTGCAGGAATTAATAAAAGTATACCTGGTGACTGGTTTAAGAAAGTTAGAATGGAAGTAAAGTTTCTGCTAGAGGCTGCTAATAAAGCAGGAGAATTTACTGCTGATGAATATCTTGGATTCATGGAAATTTCGGCAATTATTTTCCTTTGTCTCGTATTCATATTCTTAAATCCGATTCAACTTGGCTTGCTTGGCTGGGTTGTTCTGGTTCTAATGATTCCAATTGGATTTAGACTTCCCAGGATTTATCTTGCTCATTTAATTAGAAAAAGACAGAAAAATATTGAATTTGAACTTCCTTATATAATTGATCTGCTTTCTCTTGCTATTGAGTCTGGGCTTGATCTTATCGGTGGTATTCAAAAGGTAGTTGAGAAATCAAGAAATACTGATATCATCGTCGAGTTTAAAATGTTCCTTTCAGATGTGAAAGTCGGGAAAAGTCTTGAGGAATCGCTTGCTGATATGGCAGAAAGAGTTCGTGTTTTGTCTTTTTTCTCCTTTGTGAGCTCTCTGATACAAGCACAAAGACTTGGCGCTGAAATAGGGCCAACTTTAAGGGCTCAAGCTGAACAAATGAGATATCAGAGAATGATTTTTGCAGAAGAGCGGGTAAATAAACTTCCTGTAAAACTTCTAATTCCTCTCGTATTCTTTATTTTCCCGAGTATTTCTGTTTTGTTGATTGGCCCTGCGGTTCTTCAGGTTCAACAAAAATTCCCAACAATTGGTGGACAGGTTTCGGCAAGTCCAGTATCTACAACCACCACAGGATTAAATAAAAAAGTTGAAGTTAATCTTGAAGAGGGATTTCTTGGCAGCAAATTAAAGGGAAATGAAAAGTCAATTAAGCTTAAAAAGAACTTTGATTCAGCAAATTAATTGACTTGGGAACGAAATGGTAAAAAAAATTCTAATTAGCGGTTGTTTAATTGGTTTAAAATGTAATTATAAAGGCGAAGCCTCTTCTGGTAACCAGGAGAGGCTTTTTTCCATTATAAAAAAATACGAAGAAAATGGCTATGAGTTCATTCCAGCGTGCCCAGAACAATTAGGGGGGATGCCCACCCCGAGAATCCCTTCAGAGCTGATTTCCACTGCTTCAGAAATACTATGTGGAAAAGGTAAGGTTATCAGCAAAAATGGGGATGATGTTACTGGATGTTTTGTCAAAGGAGCCAAAGAGGCTTTGTTTTTGGCAAAAAGATACAATGTTGTTGGGTGTGTTCTGAAAAGTCGTAGTCCCTCATGTGGAAATAGTAAAATATACGATGGTACATTTAGTGGGGCTTTGATTTCTGGGCGCGGAGTGACTTCACAGTTGCTTGTAGATTCTGGTTTGATTGTTTTAAACGAGTTGGAGTTTGTTAAAGACGAAAATTGTACGCTTTGTCCTTCCCTTTAAAAGGCTGAAGCTTTTCTTTTTTGATTTTTTATTTGTACATTTTTGTCTGTGTTTCCGTGTTATTCAGAATACTTTTTATTTATCTTAAAAAAAAGTGCTGCAACCTCACTCTTAGTAAGGCTTGACAATGTACACTAAAATTATTTTTCGCGGCAAACGTACGCTCTGAGTGAAATCCTCTGTGTACGCCCTTTTAGAGCTAAAAAAGCGTTGACCTCAAGGTTTTGTCTTTGTTATTATCGGCACGTCGAAAGAAAAATTAAATAAACTTTACAATTCTTAAGCGTCTGGGGAAAGATAGAGATGGGAGCACTTAGCACGTTCAAAGTCATGAAGTCAGAAGATTTTGGGGGAGACACCATAACTTTCAGAACTTCTAGAGTCTGTTCAGTTCTTGGTTTTTTGTTTTTGGTTGCAGGGCTTGGTATTATTCTGCAACTTTGGTCAGGTAAACACCTTTTAACCATGCCATGGTTTTGTGTGATTTGTTTTGTGGTTTCACTCGGTTTTATAATGGCTGGACTGATTCTGGTCAGTTATCGTAAATACGTAACATTATCTAAGACAGCCCAGAAAATTGAATTAACAGAGTCCAGTATTCTTGGAGTTCGAGCTACTGCTTTCCATTTTAACGAAATTACTAATTTTGAATTAACGAAAGATTGCGAATGTCTATTTTCAACACATGCCAATTTATGGGTAATTAAGGCATATGTAGAGCATGGAAAATCAATTAGTGTCGAAAAGCTTTTTGCTTCGATTTCTCCGGTTGAAGCAAAAAAGGCTGCTGAAACTCTTTCATTTTGCGTTGGCAGAGAACTTGTAATAAGTTGTAAGCCAAATGAAAGGTTAATTTTTAGCCATATTAATTAAAATAATTTACTCTCTCTCGTAAAAATCTCAGAAAATACCCTACAATTTAAAAGCTGACTAAAGACTTGCGCCTTTAGTCAGCTATTTTTTTATTGGAGCGAATTTAGTAAAAAATCAAATCCTGATAGATTAAATCCTATCGTCTGTATTTGGGCTTTTTGCTTAAAATTCTTCTAATTCTTTCTTTCTTTAATCTAAGAATTTCAGTTAGAGATTGGATGTCGGATCTCTGAGCCAGTCTACTCTTAGGCGCCACTGGTGATGTTAGGTTCAAACTTTTAAGAGCTTCATGGATGATTCCTACGGTTTCAAACCAGGTAACATTTTCATCACCAACAAATTTACCATTTGGATAACCCATTGTGATTCCATGCTTTGCTAATACGGCCAGCGCTTCAGCTTCTGAACTGCCAACTGAAACGTCAATGTATGATGAGGAAGCTGAAGAATCATATTTGTCGCTTCCTGAAATTGTTAGTAGATACTCGATTAGCATTGCAAGTTCTCTTCTCTCAAGGCCATGGAAAGGCTTTCTATCGCCAAAGAGAGTTTTTAATCTGATTGGATCAGATTTTGCATGCTGCCGGATAAGAATTCCTTCTACCAGATCAGTAGCTTCTTTTATGGAGATATATGAGTTTCCGTCAAAGCAGGGTCTCAACATAACTCTGTCAAAAGCACCAGCAGATGTTAAATCTTTAATACTATTCATTATTGGATGACTTAAAGAAATGTCTACGAATTTGATTCCTGAAAAGCTATTGTTTTTTACCATTAATTCTGCTGAGCTTGCTTCATAAAATCGAAATAGAAAGTATACAGCTTCTTTTCCGGAAAGAGATTTTCTTGCTCCCAGGCTTCCGTTGGGGTAGCCTCTGACAACATATCTTTTCTGAAGGTATGACATTGCTGCATAATATTTTTCAGGAACTTTGTAGTCCCGATAATTATCTGGTTTTCCTGATTCAAGATCTACAAGATGCAAGTCATGGAGCTTTAGGCATGCTCTGCTGATTGCTTCAATTGCTGTTTTTCTTGTGATAGTTTGCTGCGTAGGGTAAGAGTTAAAAATTCCAGATTTTTTCAAATCTTTAAGCGTTTCAATTTGGTTCACTCCAAGTAGGTTTACTACCTGAACCAATTGTTGACCAAAATCGCCTCTTCGAATTTTGTGGTTTAGACTTCCATTGAAACATTTTTCATATTTTACAATTCCAATTTCCGTTCCTAAACGCAATTCCCTTGGTAACCTACTTACAGCTAAGCCTGCAAATACATTTCCGAAAATTCCGTTGCTGGAAAAAATTCCAAAGCACAAAAATGCCAGAAAAACTCCATAGAGATAGTATCTGTTTGCCTCTTTCATTATTTGTTTGACTCCAATATTTATGATCTAGAAGGTCTATCGGCATTGATCTAATTAGAGTTTAGAGGTTTTCTTTGAAAAAATTGCAAATATCATAGATATCCAGAAAGCTAAAAGACTTAATACAATTCCCGATTTTCCTGATATGGTAGATGCATAATTGAAACTGGAATGAAATATTATAGCTGGAACTATGAAAATAGTTTTTTTGTGAATTGAAACAGCTTGGATGCCATGAAAAGATTGGGTAAAGAAGAATCTAAAAACTAACAATTTTGTATTACACATTCCAAAGGCAATAAACAAAATAGTTTCAAAAAAGCCAATGAAATAGCCGGCTTTAAAAGCAGAATGGCTATTTTCCACATTTAAATATTCTAAGATAATTAGCCTTAAGAATTCTTCTGTAACTGGGACTATCAAGCAAAGACTTATAAGCGTAGAAGCATTAAAAAATTTGGAAATCGCAGTTTCAAAGAAAATAGCAAAACCTGCTATTAAAGAAGCGCTTATTGCGAGCTTCAATATCCAGCGAAAATTTTCCTTTGATTCGGTAATCTGATTGTAAGCCCCAATAAAACAAAAAGAAGCAATTGTATAAATAGCCAAATACTCGAAATTCAAAAAAAACCGCCTAAAGATTTGATATGCAGACATGCTTTGTGCTTAAGAATAACATCGGCAGATCTAGCAACCTCTACTAATTTAGGAAAAAAGAATTAAAATTTGAAAGTTAAAATCGCCATAAAAACTTTTAGTAAATAGTTTTAAAACAAATTAGTAAGTTATAAAACATAAATGCAATAAAATGCATGGCAAATAGTAATCTAAAAAGTGCTATAATAGCGAAATATAATGCAGGAGGCGATGTAATGAAGTTTTCGCTTAAAGGTTTTAGAATTTGTGTTTTAATTTTTTCCTTAATAGGGCTTTTTTCCTTTTCACCAGCTTATTGTGAAGAAGGAAAAGTTTTTGAGCTGTCAAACGGATTGTCTGTTTTTGTTAAACCATTAAAAACAGCGCCTGTGGTAGCAATAAATATTTGGATCAAAGTTGGCGCAGTTAATGAAGAAAAGGGCGAAGAAGGTTATGCGCATTTAATTGAACACATGATGTTTAAAGGCACTCCTTCTCATCCTTATGGAAGCCTTGATAATGAGATTAAAACCATGGGAGCGTCTCAGAATGCATTTACCTCTTATGACTATACGTGCTACCACGTTACTGGAGCGAAACAGCATTTTGACAAACTTCTTGAGCTTGAGGCTGATGCGGTTCTAAATAGCTCATTTGATGCAAACGAACTCGATAAAGAAAAGAAAGTTGTAATTGAAGAACTTCGCATGGGAAAAGATAATTCCAACCATAGGGTTTTTGATCTTTTAATGGCTGAATCATTTACAACTCATCCTTATAGACACCCAATTGTTGGATATATTAATAACCTGGAAGAAGTGACCAGAGAAAAGCTTTATTCTTTCTACAGAAAATTTTATGTTCCATCTAATATGTGGGTTGTGGTTGTTGGAGACGTAGATCCGGACCAGGCGTTTGAATCTATTAAGAAACAATTTGGCAGCGCGCCTAAAGTTCCAAAACCAACACAAATTATAAAAGAAGAACCTTTGCAGACAAGCAGAAGAGAAGTTCAGGCTTTTGGTGATATTAAGCAGTCCTTTGTCAGACTTGGATGGAGAGCGCCTGGTATATCAAATCCTGATAACTACACTATGGATGTTATTACTAGAATAGTTGGGGTGGGAAAATCCTCTCGTTTGCAAAAAACTCTTGTAGATGATGAACAGATTGCCATTGCAGCTGGATGTAATTACTATACCAGCCAATTTCCTTCTCTTTTTATCGCTGCTGGTGTAACCACTCCTGGAAATACACGAAAATTCATTGAGAGAGCTTCTCAGATTGTATATGAAATGAAGAACGGTGAAATTAGTTCTGAGGAAATTGAAAAAGCCAAACAGAAAATTATAGCAGATTCTTTATTTTCAAATGAAACAGCTGAGGATCAGGCAACTAATTATGGCCACTATGCAACATTAACCAGCCTTGATGATGCTGATAAGTATGTTTCCAGAATAAAAGCCGTATCTATTGATGATATTAAGAGAGTTGCTAATCTTTATTTTGATGATTCAAAACTTACTGTAGCAACCTATGAACCTAAAAGACCCGAAGCAGATGCTGTTCCAGTAATGCTTACTCTTGATAACGGGTTAAGATTAATTCTCAAAGAAAATCATAGTTCTCCGATCGTAGCTGTTTCTGTTAAAGTTGGTGCCGGTGGTCTTAGAGAAGGTAAGAAGGAAGCCGGGCTGGGCAACTTAACTCTTCAACTCCTTGCTAAAGGGGCTAATAAGCTTACTGCAGAAGAGATTGCTGAAAAATTTGACGCAATGGGCACAATTTATTCCGCTGAAAGTAGCAAAAGCTTTGTAACTCTTAAGCTTCAAGCCCTTAGTGAAAAGTTTATCCCGTCATTGGATCTCTTGATGGATATCCTTGAAAAACCCGATTTTGAAAAGGACGAATTTAACAAAGCTGTAAAACAAGCTATTGAAGGGCTTAAATATGAAAACGACCAGCTTTTTTATTCTACCCTTTACGGAACACTTGAAAAAGCTTTTGATGGAACGCCTTTAGCATATCCAACTGATGGGACGATTAAAGATCTCGAAAAAATGAATCGAAGTGATGTAAAAGAATTCCATAAAAAATATTATGTTGGATCAAATATGGTAATTTCAATTGTTGGAGATTTTTACCTTAAAGAGGTTAAAGATAAGCTTCTCGAAACTTTTGGAAGAATTTCAAAAGGCCGTGAAAAAGATTTAAAACCTTTCAAACTTGATGAAATCAAAGAGCCTGTTATTGTTGATATGCAAAAAAATCGTGAGCAGGCACAGATAATGTATTTGTGTCGTACTTTTCCCGATAGCAGTGAAAAGTCTCTTCCAATGCTTGCCTTAAATAATATTCTCTCAGGGAGCATGTCTTCAAGATTATTTAAGAACTTAAGAGCAAAAGATTCTCTAGCCTATTCAACCTGGTCGTGGAATGTTGGCTATTTAAATGCTGGTTATTTTATGGCAACGTTAAGCACTGCAGCCAATAAAGTTGCCACTGCCACAAAGCGTTTAAAGGAAGAACTGGTTAGTATTAGAGATGAAAGCTTTACTGATAAAGAACTTGAAGATGCTAAAAAATACCTTATCGGACAAAAAGCTTTAAGTCTTGTTTCCAATCTATCTCAGGCAGATGATTTTGCTGGAAACGAATTTTTTGGAAAAGGCTATGATTATTCATTCAAGTATCCTAAGTTAATTGCATCAATTACCAGATTACAGGTAGAGACTGTGGCGAAAGATTATATCTTGGCCAGCGACACCTACTTTCTTGGGGTTACTAAGCCTTAAATTCCAGTTAAAATAGAAAACTCCGCTCAATGTTTATTTGAGCGGAGTTTTTTTGTGGATGATTATCTGTTTACTGTTTTTTTACAAACTCAGACTTAAGCTTCATTGGCCCAATTCCTGGAATTTTACAGTCAATATTGTGATCCCCTTCAACTAGTCGAATGTTTTTTACTTTGGTGCCAACTTTGACTACTGAAGAAGTCCCTTTAATTTTTAAATCCTTAATAACGGTGATGCTATCGCCATCTACCAATGTATTCCCATTTGCATCAACATACTTTGTTTCGGTTTCTGAGGCCGATGAATCAGCACTGGCAGACCACTCATGGGCGCACTCGGGGCAAATAAACATAATTCCATCCTGATATGTATATTCACATTCACATTTTGGGCAATTAGGCATATCGTTCATATTGTGTCCTTATCTAATGAAAAATTTTGTAGTAGCTAAATGTTTATCGTTTTATTCCAATAATGTAAACATGTTTAGCTGGCCATTGATCAATTTCCAGGTGTCTGCAACTTACCCCATTGGCCGATAGAATCCTTAAATTGCCATCAATTCCTATGGAGCTGTAATGAAAAGTGTCATCGTGCCATGTGTCATCATGCTCTCCATTTGCGTCTCCAAAAGTATAGATTAATGTTCCATCTTTGGCCAGTAGATTGCAAAGCTTTGTGACAACAGGTTCCTGTTTATCCAATGGAAGGTGAAAAATACTGTCCCAGGCTACAATAAAGTCAAATTTTTCAGTTGTTTCAAAATTACAAATATCCTGAACAAAAAATTGATCATTTGGGTGATTTTTCCTGGCAAGTTTAATCATTTCTTTGGAAACATCTAACCCTGTAATCTGGAAATTGTGCTGCTGAAGTATGCGAACGAACCTGCCCCCAGCTCCGCAACCTACGTCCAGAGCTTTTCCATTCTTAGAGGAATAGGCGACTGCTTTTTCAAATTGATTTATTCCGTAATCAGAATTTCGATGTCTCTCATCCCACCAAGTGGCTATTTTATCGTATTTAATACCAAGAATTTTAGGTTCCATTTTTCTCTCTATTCTGTTTTTCTAAACGGAAGCTTTATTGCGTCCCAAAGCGACTGGGTAACAATCAAACCGGGAAGCAAAATAAGTGAAAGCGTTAACAGGCCTCTGTTTACATTGTCTGAGCCAGTAAATGGGTTATCGACGGTTTGTCCACGACTATTCACCATTCCAAGGTTGTTCATGTCTGGCATGGGTCTGACAAAAAAAGCGAAAAAAAGGTAAACAAAAAGACCATAAACAGCATACATCCACTCTTTTAACGTAGATGGGGAAAAATATTCTTTTACTGCATAAAAGTATAAGCAAATCAGGATTATGGATACTATCAGGCCGACAACTATTGTCCATGGTTTTCTTTGAGGAGAAGGCTCTGGAGTTACTCCAAGGCTTCCCTGGCTGTTGTTCAAAACATTTTTATGACCAAAAATACTCATTGAAAACTATTCCTCTGGATGATCAAAGTAATAATAAAGGTAGCAGATGATTCTAATTAAAACAAATTCAGCATTTGAACTTTATTAGCTTTCGATTCGCTACTTGTTGATAACTTTTTTTGATTTGAAAAAAGCTTTTTGCATGCTAAGTTCAAATTGAATAGAAAAGTAGTTTTAACAAAAATTTTGGGAGGAATACCGGGAATGAAAAAATCAAAGGCCTTTTTGACAGTATTTTTTGGTATTTTCGCTTTCTCCATTGCTATGTATGCGCAAACCAACAATAGAGAAGAGCAATTGCCCGATTTAAAGGTTCAGCATCTCATTAAGAATTCCCCGGAAACCGCTGAATTTTTTTTGTTAGAAGCCATTTTTAAATCGGATCTTGCAACAATCGATCATCTTTTAGAAAATGGATTAAACCCAAATTGCATATTTAAAAAGTTTCCAAATGGTAAAACTGACCGTGAGAAGCACTCAATGGTTGGATTTATGATCGGAGGAGTTACTCCTCTTATGGCAGCCACAATCTATGAGGATAAGGCCATTATTAAACACCTTATTAATAGGGGCGCCAACCCAAATTTTGCATCAGAAAAGAATGATCAAACTCATCACTTATGGTTACCGCTCACATTAGCTTGCTTGATTAATTCCCCTGATTGTGTGGAGACCTTAATCGAAAATGGGGCAGATGTAAAAATCAAAGACTCACTTGGCCGTAGCTTAGCATTTTATGCTTTTGTAGATGGGGCTAATTATAGTGGAGAAACTTCAAGAGATATGTTGGAGCAGGTCCTTGCAAAGCATGGAATCACCAAAATGGATCGTGACAATAAAGGAGAGTCTGTTTTAGATTGGCTCAAAAAATTGAAATTGGCAAAAGAAGCTTCTTTAAAATTTAATAATGGAGATTCTAAAAGTAACTGTAAAAAGATCTTACAAATATTAACAGGAGCTATGGAATTTTATTCTATGGACAACCCAGATGGTGCAAAAAGCATTAAGAAGATTGGATTTGCAGATGATGATCCATTAGTTAAGAATGGCTACCTGAAACATGGAATAATAACACCTGAAGGCTGTTCTTATATTCAAGTGAATGGAGATTGGAAAGACATAAGATGTTCGAAGCACGGTAAGTTAAATTGACGGAAAAATCTGTGGTTAATGATACAAACTACCTATTTTTGTTAAGAGTGGAACCTTGATGTGTTTCTGAATCCTTCTCACAGTTTCTCTTGCCTCCGTGATTGAGTCTATTTTAGGCATTAAAATAACTTTGTGTCCATCGTTCATCTCAAGAGCCATTTCGCAGTAGCGATTTGGATTCAATCCATAGCTGCATGGTTCGGAATCATGAGTGGAAAAGCTTCCAGATGGTTGGCAGGCATTGTCTTTTAAAACTTTTAAGTGTATACCCTTTATTTCTGAAATATGGTAAATCCTGTTTTTGGTTTTTAAGCCTATTAAACAACAGGTTTTTATGCTTATCATTTGGTCAAAATCGCTGAATTCTATTTCTCGATAAGCGTCTTTGATGAAGTCATACATTACTTTTATGAAGAAAAATCTTGCAGTGTTTAAAAATAGGTTAAAAAAAAGTAGAAAAGGTTCAAAGGGGTCAGAGAACAAGGCTATTGTACTTGTGAAAATGGAACATGTTACTGGAATTGAAAAAATGAATCCCAAAAAAGCTATTAAATAAAAAGAAGAGTCTTTTTGAAAAGAAATAGAAAAGCCCTTTTCTGGTTCCTCCTTAAAAATAAAATCATGCCGCCAGACTTTTGCAGGCAATTTTTTAGAAAAGAGATTTAAATTTATTTTACTAAAGCAGTTTTCTTGTATTTGTTTTTGCATGTAAAATCAATTTGCAATTTGCATGCCAAATGTAGAAAACTGGATTGATTTTGTAATAAAAAGAACGGGATATTCCTGAAAGAATATCCCGTTCTTTTTATTAATTAATAAACTTAGGAGCCGTATCGCTCCTTAATAAAATCCAGAACTTTAAATCCAAATGAGACTGAAGCTCTTGATAAAACTACGGCTACACTGAATAGGAAAACTGCGGTTAAGATTGTCATTTTTTTCTCCGGTGGGTTACACAGCCGCTTCTACGTGAAGCGTGTCAAAGCTACGACTTTTCATTGACTCCAGGAATTGTGGTCCAAGATGGGTTACATTTCCAGCACCCATAGTGAAAACAACATCGCCAGGCTCTACAAAGTCCATTAAATGGAGTTTTACGTCTTCAACGTTTTTTACCATTTTTACTTTTCGTCGATGTGAAACTGGCATATGGTCAAGAATTACTTTGCTGGTAACTCCAGGGATAGGTTCTTCGGAAGCGGCATATATATCGGTGATAAAAAGCTTATCGCAGTCGTCAAAGCAGCGTCCAAATTCCTGTGACAAAAACAGAGTTCTTGAATAACGATGGGGCTGAAAAACTACTACAACTCTATTTGCGCCAATACTTTTAGCTGCTTCAAGGGTTGCTTTAATTTCATTTGGGTGATGCCCGTAGTCGTCAATAACAGTGATGCCATCGTGATGGCCTTTAATTTCAAATCTTCTACCAGCGCCTTTGAATTTTTTTATAGTGCGTTGGATTTCTTCAATTTCCATTCCAAGATCAAGGCAAAAACAGATTGCGGGAAGAGCGTTAAGTATGTTGTGCTCTCCAGGAACCGAAAGTTCGATTCGGCCTTTTTTTATTCCACCAATGGTGAGATCAAAAGATGCACCATAGGGTAAAAATTCTATATTTTTAGCCATTACATCAGCTGGATTGTTTATGCCGTAGGTAATGGTTCTAAGTCCTTCAGGAAGTCCTACATTTCTTGTTATTGCATCATCAGCACAAATATATAATCCGCCTTCAGGGTTTATATGGCTGGCAAAAACTTCGAAGGATTTAACGATTGCATCAAGGCTTGAATAATGATCCATGTGGTCATTATCAATATTGGTAATAATTCCATGACTTGCAAAATATTTTAAGAAAGTTGCGTCACTTTCGTCGGCTTCTGCGACAAAAACTCCAGAGTTTCCTGAGCAGGAATTACCATCAAGAGCTTCAACAAATCCGCCTATGACACAAGTCGGGTCTTTTTTGGCAAGCTTCAAAACAGTTGCAATCATTGAGCTAACTGTTGTTTTTCCGTGGCAACCAGCAACTGCAACACTGGAATCTGAATCCAGGAAAAGTTCAGCAAGTAAATCTGAACGATGATATATTGCAATGTTTCGGGCCTTAGCCTCGATTAATTCAGGGTTGTTAGATGAGATCGCAGTAGAAACAATTACTCTACCGGTGTTCTCTGGCAAATTATTGGAGTCGTGTCCGATAAAAACTTGTGCACCTTGTTTTCTTAATTCTACAACATGCTTGTTTTCGGAAATGTCTGAACCAGATACTTCGTGCCCTTTGTGGAGATAGATACTGGCGAGACCGCTCATTCCAACTCCGCCGATACCGATGAAATGAATCCCGTTTCGACGTTCCATTATATTTATTTACTGCCTCCTTGCAATTGCCTGCTTGTGCAGGATTTTCTTCTCGATATCTATCGACACAAATCTATCGATACTTAAGAAAAAAATATTCAATTGCTTTCTTCGTTTTGGAATGAACCACTCAGCAAATTTTGCCGGATTAAACTAGCACAGAATAGACGTTAATGCAAATGAAATTGAAGGAATCAGTCTTTTTTAACGTACAAAAGACAAGCTTTCCCTGAGCTTGAAAAAACTACCTGAGACGGGATTTGAGATGTTTTAAAGCCGTGTGCTCTGCAGCCATTAGGAGTCTTTTTCTCCCATGTTACAAAAAAGTAAACGCAGTCATGGCAATTAACATAGCCACTCTCTTTGCTCTTTGATTTATCCATATTCAAGGGAGGGAGGCGATTGTTAACTTTGCGCGATTGCGTTGACAGCGTCCTTTGTAAAAGCTTTTTTGTTAGCTGATCGGGCTTTTTCATAACGCACAATTGTAACATTTTTTTTGTGTATGTAAAATACCTGGGAAATCTCTTGTTGAATATTTGACTTTGAGCATTGTTGTCACTAATTTTAGTGTATGACAATTGTTAAAATAGAAAAAATATTCTGGGCACTGGTTATTTTCTGGTTTGTTTTACGTGGGGCGTTACTTTTTTGCCAGTTGGACGGCAACAAAAGCCCTGAGCTAAAAAAACAGGTTTTACAGTATTTTACCCAGAAAGATATAGATCAGGGCAAGGAATACGCCTTAAGAGGGTTTGGATTCAAGGTTTTTTATGGTTATTTTTTCGTTTTTATTCTATTGCTTGGAATGAAAATGCAATGGTTTTCAAGAATATACACTTCTCTTGAGGGAAAAATTGGCGGTTCCAGTTATTTAACAGACTTTCTTTACATTGTGATGTTTCTCGGATTTATTCAATTACTATCATTACCGAGTTCCTATTATTTTGGTTATATGCGTGAATCTTCTATGGGATTTTTAAATATTGGTTTTTTCCAATGGCTTTTAAAGTTTTTTAAGTCTGCATTTATTGGAATCGCTTTTCAGACTGCTGGCATTTATCTGATAATAAATCTGATTAAAATTTTCCCCAAAGGATGGATTATAGCGGTCCCAACAACTATGGCAATATTTAGTGTTGTTTTAACTATATTGTTTCCATTAATTATAACCCCATTGTTCTACAATCAGGTAAAACTGGACAATCCATCGCTAGAAGCTAAAATTGATTCTGTTGCCCAAAAAGCGGGAATTGATATCGAAGAAATATATGTCATTGACGAAAGTCGATATTCTAAGCACACAAATGCTTATTTTACAGGCATTGGAAAGCATAGAAGAATTGTTTTGTATGACAACCTTTTAAAAAGTAATACAGAAGAAGAAACCATGTTGATTTTTGCTCATGAAGCTGGTCATTGGTTGCACAATCACGTATTTAAAGGTCTTTCTCTTGGATTCCTCGGTATGCTTTGTATCACTTTGTTTGTGAACTTTGTTTTTCCTTATTTAAAAGTTGTGCCATGGTTTGGTTTGAGAGAACTTAGCAGCGCTGGAAATATTCCTTTCTTTTTTACTATGGTTATTCTATTTCAATTATTTACCGCACCAATTGAAAGCCAGATTAGTCAATATATGGAACGACAGGCTGATTCTGCTTCTGTAACTTTAACAGGTCTTGTTAAACCATGTATTGATGCAGAAATAAAGCTTGCGCGGGATAACAAGTCGGATTTATTGCCACATCCATTTAGAGTTTTCTGGCTTTACAGTCACCCACCAATTATAGACAGAATAAAGATGGCTGAAGAGCATAAAAAAACGCCAGGCTGAAAATACATTCAGCCTGACGCAGTTTTAAATGATTAGACGATACTGTCTTGACCATTCAAAGACAGAATTACTTTGTCTATACCAAATTCCTTTTTGAAACGATTAGCAAAATCTACCATTTTAACAACCTGGCTATTATGATCCCATCTAGAGCAAAAGCCAGTAAGCAGATTGCAAAGTGTGTTATTTCTGGTAACCGGGCCTTTTACTTCCACTTTTTTCAGTGTTTGCGAGAACTCATTCTTTGCACTTTCAAGCCATCTTGAAGCCAGTTCGGCTTTTGCTGGTTCCTCTTCAAAATTAGGCAGGAAAATTCCTATTTCCTGACCAAAGAGAATCTTTAAGGCTTGTTCTTTACATATTTCTGAAAGTGGGTGGTTTTCATTTTTCTGGATAATCAATTCAAGATCCGGCTCTCTGTTACCACTAATTTCCCTTAAGAAAGGAACTTCAAAAGAAATTCTTTCCCTGTCTTTATCTGTAATAATACTTTCTTTTGTTGGATCGTCAGTCATGTGATTAACGCCAAATATAATTTTCTCTGGTTTAACTTTCCATCCCCGGCGAGTTTCATCAAAGTGATCCATCAGACCAGCAATGGAAACATTTTTACTGGAAATTAGGTAGACAATCTTGTCAGAGGATTGGACAATTTCTTTGGTGACCTTAGTAAACATTGAACTTGAATCCACAACAATGTACTCGTAGTTTGCAAGAATGGTCTGCATTAACGAAAAAGTATGGAATTCTTTTAATCGGATATCCGTCAGTCCGTTTTCCTGTGGAAGCAGTGTTAAAAGACCACAAGGTGCTTTTACTACATATTTTTTTATGTCTGAAATACGTTCGTGATCGATAAGATCATCTATAATCCTGGATCTTTGTTCTACGCCTAAAAACTTTGCAACTCTTTCATCGCGTAGGTTTGGGTCATATAAAAGAACGTCTTTTCCAAGTTCTTGTTGCATGCATAAAGCCAGGTTCCTTGCGAACAGGCTCTTACCTGAGGAAGTGTCAGGACCAAGCACTGAATACACATTATTCTTTTTCATGCTTGCTGAACCGTGATTTGTCTTAGAAAGTCGAGCGCATAATGTTTTAATGATGCTTAAAGAAACTCCAGGGCTGGTTTTTAAAAGATTTCTGAAATCATCCTTTTTTAAACGAATTACTTCAGTTTCCGCAAGAGCCACAGCCGAAGCGTTTCTTGGGTCGTCTGTTAAGAGAGACATTTCACCAAAATATTCGCCAAGTTTCAGATGCGTAAGAATTTTGCGTCCACCTTTTCCGTCATCGCAAAATATTTGCACAATACCAGACTTAATAATGAACATTGAGTCTGCCTGCTGACCTTCCTTGCAAATGTATGCATCCCGAACAAATTCGATTACTTCAGCACTTTTGGTTATGCTTTCAAGTTCATCATCTGACAAATATGAAAAAAGAGAGACCCCTCTTAAAAATTCTTTTTGCTTCATTTCAGCTCCTCAAAGTATCTATAAAAAATTTAAATTTAATTGAAACAATAATACAACATTAGCCCTGTATTTCAAAGGGATCTTGAGTTCTATATTGCAAGGCTTCAGCAATGTGCTCTGGAAGTATGTCCGGCTTGTTTGCCAGGTCGGCAATGGTTCTGGAAACCTTTATGACTTTATCATAGCCCCGAGCCGAGAGATCAAATTTTCTGGCAGCATGAATAAGTAAAGTTCTGGATTCATCTGAAAGCTCACAGTATTTTTTCATTCCAGCTTTGGTTAAATGGGCATTAAGGGTAAAGTGCTTCTTGAATCGTTTTTTTTGAATTTCTCTGGCCTGAATTACTCTTTGCCTGACTATTTTTGAAGGTTCTCCCGCTTCTTTTTCTGACAATTCCTCCGTTGAAAGCCTTGGAAGATGTAACTGCAGGTCTATTCTGTCCAGGAGAGGACCTGAAATTTTTTGCCGGTATTTTCTTATCTGATTTAGATTGCAGACACACTCTTTTATCGGATCAGTATAGAATCCGCAGGGGCATGGGTTCAGGGCAGCTACCAGAAGAAATCTTGCTGGAAACAAATTGGTTTGCGCTGCTCTGGAAATAGAAACCTTTCCACTGCTAAGTGGTTCTCGCAAAACTTCCAGAACAGATTTTCTAAACTCTGGAAGTTCATCCAAAAATAAAACCCCATTATGGGCCAATGATACTTCGCCAGGACTTGGAACTCGCCCACCACCAATCAAAGCAACGTCAGAAATTGTGTGATGAGGGTCACGAAAAGGTGGAACAGAGATTAGGGAACTACCTTTTGGTAGCAGGCCTTTTATGCTGTAAACCCTTGTGACCTCAAGAGACTGCTCGAATCCAAGCTCCGGTAAAATTGTGGGTAAGGCTTTGGCAATCATGGTTTTGCCTGAACCTGGGGGGCCTGAAAAAAGTATGTTATGCGAGCCAGCGGCGGCAATCTCGATGGCCCTTTTGGCGGTGTATTGCCCTTTAACCTCCTCAAGATCAATGAAGTTAAATAGTTTTTCACACTTTTCGATTGATGGAAATGAATCTAAGGTAATTGTTTCAGGCTTTTTATGACTGATGAATGAATTCATTAGAGACTCAAGATCTGGAAAAGAGTAAACTTTAATTCCGGGAACAACAAGTGCTTCAGGCGCATTTTCTATTGGCACCACGACCCCACGATACCCAAGTTCTTTGGCCATTAAAGCTATGGGAAGGACGCCGCGCGTGTGCCTGATTTTTCCATCTAGACTCAGCTCACCGATAACTATCAGATTTTCTGCTTTTCTTATGGGAAAGGTTTCTCCTGCTGCAGCGATTGCTAAGGCTAAAGCAAGATCAAGGCCAGAACCTTCTTTTCTTACATCTGCGGGTGCCAGATTAATGGTTATTTTTTTAGGTGGAATTGGAAAACCCGAATTTTTAAGAGCTGCCTTTACTCTTTCTCTTGATTCATTTACGGAAGCGTCTGGTAGTCCAACCATTGAAAGACCCGGTATTCCCCCCGCAAAGTCTACTTCGACCTCTACAGGAATCGCTTCAATTCCAGAAATTGTTGCAGATAGTACCTTTGAAAACATTGCCCCTCACAGATAATTGAAATTTTTAGCTTATAGTAATATAGTAATCTCTAAGAAAAAAGAATTCCACGCATAGTTTTTATTTAATGAAGTTCGGATTAGAAGCTGGAGATGTTTGACTAATGGTTAAAAGGCCAACCGAGGAATCTGTTGCGGCAGATAAAGGTGACATTTCAACCTCCTTTGAAGACGCTCTCATACTTGAAAATTTCGAAATGGCTCAAAGCCAACTTGAAGAATTTAAGCAAAAGTATGGAGCCTCTGCAACCTATCAACATCGCCTTGCCAAACTTAGATGGAAAGAAGGCAATATACCTAAAGCTTATGATATTTTAAAAACCTTGTACTATGAAATGCCTGTATACATGCGCGACCACAATGATTTTTTCAGAATAAAAGAAGAGGCTATTCAGGAAAAATTGAATCGGGCAAAAGCACAATGGAAACAGATTGTTGTGAAGGCATCCAAGTTCATGGAAGAGAACCCTGAAGAGGAAAAGACTGCGGAAGCTGCAGCACCTTATGTTAAAAACTTTTGGGCAAAGCATTTTGAAGAAATTGAATCCGTAGCAAATCTTTATCGACTAGTTCTTTCAATTGAGAATTTTGATACCGCGGCTCTGGGTGGGATGATTCAGTGTTATTCAGAACTGAAGGATAAAGAAAAGGAAAACCTTTATAAAAATCAGCTCAGGGAAGCCAAGACACACTGGAAAAGTCTTATTGGCAAGAGGAGTGCGGCTGTTGCAATTGCTGCAAATAAACAGATTGAAACAGGCCATTTTGACGGGGCAATTGAAATATTGAATCTTGGACTAGATACGGACCCAACAAATCTTGAACTTTTGCTTCTAAAAGCAGAGAATCTTCAAAAAATTAAGCATTTTCAGGATGCCCTCGCATGCGTTTATGTCGCAGTTAAGCTTAACCCAAAAAACTCCAAAGCCTTAAGGCTAAAAAAATCAATTGAAGCTCAAAAATTTGATTTAAACCTGAAAGAAGGTTTGGATTATCTATTCAGCGCAGAACAGGAAAGCCCCGGAACACCGCAGCAGTTATCCAAAGTTGAGGCTGCATTAAGTCGATTTTTAGATGCTTTATCATATGATGCCCAAAACCTGTGTGCTCTGGCTGGAATTTACAGGTGCCACCTTAGAGCTGGAAAGCCACTAAAAGCTCAAAAAACATTGGAAAGAATTAGAACTATTGATTCAAGCTTTGATGTTTACTCTATTTTTAGAGATAAAAAAGGGAAATCGGACGAAGAAGAAGCCTGCTTTGTTGCTACAAGACTTTTTGGTTCTTCGCACCCAATAACCAACTCATTACGAAATTTTCGTGAGACCAGGTTGAGAAAAAATCTACCCGGAAAGATTTTCATTCAATTATATAGGCGAGTAGGCCCATCGTTGGCGAGAATTCCTGGTCGGAGTCCGTTTTTGCCAGCCGTAAGAGCTATTCTAAGAAAAATAGTATAAAAAAAACCTCTTCCAGACGGGTGTCTAAAAGAGGTCTTAATTTTTTGCTTATGACTGACTTCCTGCTGCAAGCCCCAATCTTATGGAATTCATCTTGGTAGCTTTGTCATCCGCTCTGGAAAGCATTATAACAGGGCAAGAAGCACCAATTATAAGACCACCAGCTTGTACGTCAGCAAAATACATCAGGGATTTTCCTAGAATATTTCCTGTATCAATGTCTGGAGCTACTAAAATGTCAGCTTTCCCTACAACTTCATTAAATAAACCTTTGTGGTGAGCTGATTCTAAAGAAATTGCGTTATCAAGGGCAAGTGGGCCTTCCACAATGCAGTCTTTACCAAATTGTTTTCTTTCACCCATTTTGGAGAGAATAGCTGCGTCGACAGTGCTTTGCATCTTTGGGTTAACCTTTTCAACAGCACTTAATACTGCAACTCTTGGAATTTCAATTCCAAAAGATTTGGCTAAAGATTTTGCATTATTGATAATTTCAATTTTTTCGTCAAGAGTGGGGTGGGGGATCATTCCGCCATCTGTGAGAAATTTTAAGCTGTCTTCCCATTCAAAAATTAAAACATGGGACAGAATTTTTCCTTTTTTAATGCCTGTTTCTGAGTTCAATACAGCTTTGAGCAATACAGGAGTGGAAATATTTCCTTTCATTAAGGCTTTGGCTCTGCCAGATTTGACCAGTTCTACAGATTTGGCAGCAGCATCTTCTGGAGAGTCGGCATGAATATATTCGGGGGCAAAACCAGGTGCAACTTTTTCTACACAGGCTTTCATTGCCTCAAGATTACCGACCAGTATGCATTCTACAAATCCAAGATTAGTGGCTTCATAGGCTGATAAAACCGTATCTACATCATCTGGCATACAAATGGCCAGGGGAACTTTATTTGATTTTAGCTTTTTATCTAGTTCTAAAAAATTCATTCCTTATTCCTTTTGCCTTAATATTTTTTTATTACTGAAGGGTCTTTAAGGGCCTTAACCGCATGCGCAGCCAATGCTTTCAATTCATTCTGGCCAGGCTTAACGACAACTGGGGCAATAAATGATACTCTTTCTTTAACCCAACTTACAACATGCTTGTTATTGGCTACACCACCTGTAAGGATGATTCCATCAACCTTGCCCTTTAAAACTGCTGCCATAGCGCCAATTTCTTTGGAAATCTGATAAGCCATTGCCTCAAGGACCAATTCAGCTTTTTTGTCTCCAGATTCAATCATTTTACTGATTTCTCGACAATCAGACACTCCCAGGTATGCCAGCAGACCACCTTTTCCTATAAGTTTCTTTTTTAAGGTTTTTTGGTCATATTTTCCGCTGAAGCAAAGTTTCATCAATCCAGTAATTGGTAAACTCCCGCATCTCTCCGGGGAAAATGGACCACCGTCGTTAGCATTGTTTACATCAATCTGTCTGCCCTTTCTGCTTGCAGATATTGAAGTTCCGCCACCAAGGTGGGCTACAATATAATTCATATCAGTAGGTTTTTTGCCAGCTTCTTCAGCAACTTCAGCAACCACTGCCTTTGAATTTAGAGCATGTCCAAGGGAAAGCCGAGGGATATCAGGACAGCCGCTTATTCTGGCGATATCTTCAAATTCATCAACAGAGACTGGATCTGCAATGAAAGCTGGAATTGTATTGTTTTCAGCAAATTTGTAGGCGATGAGCCCACCAAGAATGGAAGCGTGGTCAACTAATTTACCGGAATTGAGGTCTTCAATTAAACTTAAACCGACCTTATAAACACCACCTTCAAGAGGTTTTAAGGGGCCGCCTCGACCTATTACTGCGTCCAGCTTAGAAGGGTCAGTATCCCATTCTTTTAGAGCTTTCTGAACTGTTTCAAATCTATAATCTAATTGCTGTAAATTCGAGCTGAATTTTTCCAGTTCTGAATTCGGGTGAGTAAGCTCTAGTTCTTTTTGAATTTCAGTTCCATGAAATAAAGCTATTTTAGTAGAAGTTGAACCGGGGTTTACTACAAGAATCAACGGACTATCTTTCATCATTCTTCCTCAAATTTAATATTTTTAACCATTCTAGTTTCTGTGCTGCTATTTTATCAGCTGGACAAAAATCATCCAAAGGAAACTTTTCAGGGTGAAACCATGAAACTTCTTTATTCTCAGAAATCAGTTGCATAGCTGCTTTTTCAACGGTTGGACAAATCTTGCAAGAAACAAAATGCAGTCTAACCTTTTTATCCGGGTATGAATGCTCTAGCGTCAAAAGGTTTTCCATTGGTAAAACCTTAATGCTTAGTTCTTCCATTATTTCTCTGATAGATGCTGACAAAGGCGTTTCGCCTGATTCAAGTTTTCCACCAGGGAATTCCCACAAATCGTGAAGATATCCACCTTTTCTACGTGCTAAAAGAACGTTAGAATCATGAACTATTACTGCTGCGGCTACATCAATCATTTTAATCCTGCTAATCTAGTTTTATTAAGAGACCTTTTAGGTATCTACCTTCTATTTGAGCTAAAGAAATCGGGTGGTCAAGGGCATGAAAAGATTCTTTTACTATGGTTGCTCTTCTTCTGGCTTTAAATGCAGCGTCCGCAACCATTTGATAGAAATCTTCACGACTTACCTGGCTACTGCAGGAGGCTGTAAAAATAAATCCATGGTGGGCAACTGTTCTCATTCCAGCCACATTCAATTTTAAATATGCCTTTAAGGCTTTATCTACGTCTTTTTTGTTCTTCGCCATAGAAGGTGGGTCAAGAACCACCAGAGAAAATTTCTTTTTACAGCCTTCAAGAAATTTATACATGTCTTCACATACAAGTTTGTGACTTTCTGCTGACAATCCATTTAATTCCAGATTATTGCTCGCTTCATCTAGTGCTGGTTGAGCTATATCAACTGTTACGGATGATCTCGCTCCACCATAGGCAGCAGCAACTGTAAATGCCCCAGTATATCCACAAATATTTAAGAAATTTCTATCCTGAGCGATTTGCCTGATTAGATCTCTGTTATCTCGTTGATCCAGAAAAAAACCAGTTTTTTGACCATTCTGTAAATCTGTAGAGAATTTGATCCCATTTTCCAGAAACACAATTTTTTCTGGCATGTTTTTGCCAAAAATAAGGCCATCCTTACTTGTATTTGCCAGTCGAATCTGGTTTCTTCGCCAAATCCATTTTGTATCTGGGAGCTCTTCAAGAAGTGAATCAACAATTGTCTTGAATAAGGGTTCTAAACCTGCTGAATAGGTTTGAATTGAAAGTGCGCCTTCATACTTATCAACAATTAATCCTGGTATCCCATCACCCTCGCCGTTGATTACTCTATAGGCGGTAGTCTGGCCATCGGTAAAACAAGTCTTTCTGAGCTGAACAGCAGAGGTAATCAAGGTTTTGACACTTTGAAACAAACTGTTTTTCTGTGTTGTTGGGATCATTCTTATCAGGATTTTTGAATTAACATCCAGATAACCTTTCCCAAGAAATTTTTCACTTTGGGAGTATAGCTCAACCTGGTCGCCAGTTTTTAAGCCGTTGGTTTTTTCAACTATGGCATCGGCGTAAACCCATGGATGACCCCTGAGTAATTGGAATTCTCGTCCTTTTTTTATAGTAAGTTTAATTGGTTTCATAGCTTTCTCGATTATGCTATCAGCACAAGTTTATTGAGGCAACTTTTGCTTCGGCTGTATCAATTCCTTTTTAGAATAATTAGTGATATATCGTCTTCTGCTGGTAATCCGTCAGTAGCTTCATCAAACAGATCAAAGAGCTTACTAATGCTTTCTTGAGTAGATAAATTTGAAACGCCCTTAAACCATGACATAGCATTGTCAAATCCAAGCACTTCTCCAGCTCTATTAGTGGCTTCAATCAAGCCGTCCGTGTACATTAAAATACAATCTCCATGTTCCATTGAAATTTTCTGCGATTTGTATTTAGATTTTGCTCTGATCCCCAAAGGGAATGAATCCATTTCGATTGAATCCACAGTATCTGAATTTTTATGATACCAGAGAGGGTAATTGTGACCAGCATTTGAATATTCGAGTTCGTTATTTTCAAGATTCACGCAGTAGAAAAATAAAGTCATCATTTTCTTTCTTTTAATGTTTGAAAGAAGAAACTTGTTAAAGGACATAAGAGTATCGACCAGATCAATATTGCCGCTGGTAGAACTTGCAAAAGCATGTTTGGCCATTCCCATAATTAGAGCTGCACTTACACCATGACCTGAAACATCACCTACCAGACCAAACAAGAGGTTCCCATCCTGCAGGAAGTAGTCAAAGTAATCGCCACCAATATCAGTCATTGCTCTACTTTGTCCATATACTTCATAATCACCTGCAATTAATGGTTCAGGTGGAAACAGGCTTCCCTGAACGATACTGGCAACTTGAAGGTCTTTCATCCCTTCTAATACGCTATTCATTAGTTCGGAAAGTTCACCAAGTTCATCTTTTGAATGGATCGGGATTTTTAGGTCAAAGTTACGCTTTTCAATCGCTTTAACGCCGGCTGTAATATCCTCAATCGGTTTAAGAAATTGATTTGAAAGCATGAGTCCAATGTAACCGGAAGTTAGAAAGATCATTGTGGCAAGACCGATTAGATACCACCATTGCCGGGAAATCTCTACTTTAAGTGGACCCATAGTAGTTCTGGCAATCAAAATGAAGTCGCTTAAAAAGGCTCCGGGTTTTGCATACCATAGTATTTCTTCGGTACCAGAGCTTACAATTTCTTTTAAAGATGAGTTTCGACTAACGCACTTATCTCTTATATTTCTCAGAGTTTCCTCGTTTTCAGGAGTAGTTAGAACTTTTCCTGAAATACGGTTAATTCCGTAGGCATTTACAGTCCAATCAATGTCTGGCTGCTTTTGAAGTTCTTTTAGTTTTTTGTTCAAAAAGTGTCTTTCTATTCTGGCTCGGTTTAAAACAAATAGGGTTATGTATTTAGCTTTGCCGTCCGGGCCATTAACTACATCGGTAAAAAGATATGAGCCTTCATCTGAAAAGGATAGAACCACAAATGTGCCAAGATCTCTTACCAGCATATCAAAATCAAAGCTGCTACTACCCATCATTGAAGCGACAAAATCCTCTGTTGCTTCCATCATCAAGGTTCCTGAATCAACTTTTGTTGACTTGGAAAGTCTTGCTAGTAACTCCCGCGCTACCAAAAGTACTATTTTTCTATTTTCAAGATAGGCTTTGGATTGAGATTTAACAATTGAAAAAACGGGTTCGCCTTTAGCATTAACAAGAAGGCCATGCATTATAAGACTCTTTTTTTCATTAGCCCGGAAAAATGCTTTTTCCATTAATACCGGATCTTTCTCTCGTTCAGTTTCAGCAGTAATTTTTCTGAAATAAGCCTCAAATTGACCAAGATCTTCTGGGAATCTTTCATCAAAATTGGTAAGTTTGCTAACAATTTTTTTCTCAAGATTTTGCTGTAAAACTATGGCTCGGTCTTTTAAGGAATAATACCCCCCAACCATTAGGACTAATGATGGGGTACCTATTGCAAATAAAAATAGAAGAACCAGCCTGGCAGTAATTTTCCCGGAAATTTGTTTGTTGGTTGTTGGAAGATTCTTCAGAACAAGAAGAAGCCACAAAATAGAAATCAGATGTAGTAAGGATTTAGTGGTGGTGCTGAAAAAAATGGGTTTGGGCGCAATAGTGAAAATAAATTCGTGGGGGCTTCTTTTTTGAAATAGGCCAAACTCCTGATTATTTGAAAAACCTTTCTTAAACTCAGAAGATGCTTTTATCAGCTCTGGTCTAAGGGATTGGTTGCTTCCTGGTATAATGGGGATGACATCTTTTTCAGGTTCCAAAAGGTTAATATAACCTGCGGAAAGGGAATTAAATCTTTTGTTAACCCATTTTAGGCTATTTTCCAGAGCGTGATTTTCGTGAAAACTCTCAGGATGAAGTAAAGCAAAGTAACCTGCAGGGGAAACATTATTTTCTGGTTTATCCTCTTCTCTTTCCCAGGTCAGGTAGGAGTCTCTTTTTCTATTACCTAATTTTATAACTTTTCCACGGGCTTTTAGGGTTCGGGGAAGCTCTTCAAGACCAATAATTGATTTTAATATGCCGGTTTTCCCGCTTGAGAACTTCTTTCCTTTGGAAAAATTATAAATGGCCTCCAAAGCAAATTCTATTGCTCTGGATGGATGGCGTTTTGAGCTGAGATTCTTAATCAGTCTGTATTTATGATCAAATATGTATAAATCAAAATATCCTGGATATGATTTATTGAGATTTTTAACTAATTGGGTCTGCTGTGCAATGGACCTGGTTTTTTGAAGCTGGCGGAAAATCTTTACAATTGAACGACCAACCATTTTTTCAACATTGTCTGCAATCTTTATTTTATCTAAGAGAATTTGATGTTGTAACTGGGAATGGGCAATCGTTTTTTCTATTTCCAGCTTATCTATTTGATGAAGCGAAATTTGTAAAACGATTATAGGAAAAGCAGCAAAAATTAGAAGAAAAAAAACTCCCTGAATAACTCTTTTTATTGATTCAGGTGAAAATGATCTAACCCTATTCTGTTCTGTTGACGATTCCTGCATTTCCGACTTATGATACCATAAGCTTTAGCAAGTTGAAACTTAGGAAGGCCGTATCTTTATATGCGTAATAAAATTCTGTTAACTTATTTTGCAATTTTTATAATTTTTGGTATCTATCCCACTTACGCTGAAGGTTTAAATAACACCTGGAAAGACCAGATTCTTTACTTCGTTTTAACTGATCGTTTTATGAACGGAACTACAGAAAACGATGTGGCAACAGACTTAAATGATCCTTATGCCTTTCACGGTGGAGATTTCATTGGAATTCAGAAAAAGATTAAATACCTTAAAGAACTTGGTATAACAGGATTATGGATTAGCCCGGTTTTTCAAAACAGGCCTGATAAATTTTTTAAGCACTTTGCATATCATGGATACTGGGTTTGGGATTTCTGGCAGACTGACCCAAGATTTGGAACTATGGGAGAGTTAAAGGCCTTAAGAGAAGAGTTAAAGAAGAATAATATAAAATGTTTGCTTGATATGGTTGTTAATCACATGGATTACAATGCTCCATTTGTTAATCAGTATAAAGATTGGTTTCATAACACCCCGGAAATATCTGACTGGAACAACCAAAAAGAACTGGAAGATCATAAAATCTTTGGTTTGCCAGATTTTGCCTCTGAAAAACCAGTTGTTAAAACATTTTTTGAATTGGTGCAAAACTACTGGATTGATCAACTTAGTCCTGATGGTTTTCGTTTGGATGCGGTAAAGCACGTGCCAATATCTTTCTGGAGTGATTTAAATACTAAAGCAGTTGTTAAGGCGGGAGATAATTTTATGCGCCTTGGTGAGCTGCTGGATGGAAATCCAATGAAAATTGCAAAATACTGGAAAGAAGGGAACTTTGGAACCCTTTTTGATTACCCACTTTATTACACATTTAAATCGGTATTTGCTGAAGGGGCAAGTTGTAGATTACTGGGCGGCAGGTTTTACTCGGATAAGCTATATAAAGACCCGGGCCTCTTAGCAACCTTCCTTGATAATCATGATTTGGATCGTTTTATTAGCAGTTGCAATGGAAACTTACAGAATTATAGATTGGCGCTGGCAACCTTATTAACTGTCAGAGGAATTCCGACTTTGTGTTATGGGGATGAATCTGCCTTAGCTGGGAAACACGAACCTGCTCCAATGAACAGGCGTGATATGGAGTTTGATGTCGAGTCAGAGGATTTTAAGTATCTGGCTTCGTTGATTAAGCTGCGAAAAGATAACATAGCTTTGCGACAAGGGATTCAGTGCCACTTGTATATGGATGATGAGTCATACGCCTTTGCAAGGCTGACCCCAGACCAGATTGCTGTGGTTTTGATAAATAATTCGGATCAACACAAGACAATGGATTTTGAGTTTCCATTCGCTTTACCAAAGATGGTTTTTAAGGATAAGTTTTCTGATAATAAAGTGATATACAGGGACTCAAGGTTGCACACCACCCTTAAACCAAAATCTTTCGCGGTTTTTATTCCTGAAGTAAAAGAGGGATTTTATCAGGCAGCTTTTGAGCATTGGTCAGATAGATTTTTTCATGAGAATGACTGGGGATTTAAGAAAGTTGTTTTTAAACTACGAGCCGAGGGGCTTCCAGAGGATGGCAAAGTCTTTCTGATTGGTAGTCTACCGCAGCTGGGAGAATGGAACTCTAGCGGAAAATTGCATGCCTTCACAAAAATTGATGATGAAAATTTTGAACTGGAGATCAAGTTGCCTCTTGGAGCTATTTTTGAATGTAAATGCCTGGCAAAAACACCTGAAGGAATTGTGTGGCAGGAGGGGGATAACTTTATTGATCAGGTCAGAGAATCTGGAACAGAGTATTTCCACATCAAATGGGTCTGTAAACAATAGTTCTGTAATTGTTTTGATTCAATAAACTATTTTTTCTGTTTAATAATTCCAACAAGATATGCGTCATAGCGTGGTGGATTTCTTCTACCAACTTTGGGTTCTATCTGGCATTTTCCAATTCCTATTTGAAGATTCATGAGATCATAGGGTTTAATTTTATTCAGTTGGTCGATATAAAGCTTTTCCCCAGCCCAATCAACGATCAGATCAATTTCCTCAAGGTTACTTTTTAAATAATCTCTTCTCTCGGTGTAATCAACAGGAAAAGCCTGGGCTGCACGGTTTAAGTCCTTAAAATCAAGTATTTTTACCGTAATTCTAGTGACGACTTTTTGTTTCTGGATCTCTTTGCCAATAGCTGCATTTATTTTTTTTACCTGAAGAACCTTTACATTTGCAGAAATTAACATTTCCTTATTGCTACCCCGTCTTATTTCAGCGAATGAAAAAGAAGAGATAAATACTGAAATTGTCAGGATTAAAAGCAGGTAAATATTTTTTGTTTTCATGAAATTATCCTCAAACTTGATGTCTAATTGGCCAAAGTATAAGACGAAAACCTTCGCCTGTCCAATTTTGCTGTCAATAGTAATTTTAGGTGAATTTAACTCTTAAAATGAATATCAAATTTTCTTGCAGAAAAACGCTGAGATTGAGTAAACTAATATTGTATAACACGGCTGGTCTGCATCTATTTTTGGGTTAAAACAAAGAAAACGTTAGGGGCAAATTTTATGGCAATTTTTTCAGCATTAAGAACCGGTAAATTTCGCAAAATTGTAATGGTCTTGTGGGCTATGAGCTCTATGGCCTTATTCACACCTCTTAGCTCCTTTGCCGGTAAAATTAATCCCTGTATTCCTGAAAGTGCCTCAATAAGAGGATATTTCTTTGCTGACTTTGCCGGGTTACAGATTCTTATGCCAAAAGCCAGTTTTGGGAAAAATATCATTTTGCCATTGAATGACGATAGCGAGCTTGATGAAGCTACCAGAATCTTGAACAAAATGTTTCAAAATGATCCAGCAGTTATAAAAAAGCTGGCTGAGTTTGTGCCAGACTCTAGTTATGAAAAAGCACTGGTTGAGGCCTACCCAAATTTAAAAATGTATTCTATTAATGGTTTGCTTCCGGAAATTGTTGCTAAAAGATTTAATCGAAAGTTAGATTTTGGCGGCCCGAATTGTTACTTTACAGCTCTTTCAACAACTGCTGGTATTAGCATGGAAGAAGTGAGACATGTATCTTTGCCCGAGTTCACATCTCGTCTTGCAATGTTTTACACAGAGCTGCCAGGTGCAGAACCCCAAAAGGGAGACGTTTTATTTTTTAACTCCTCCGAGCATGGTGCAGTTTATTTGGGCGGAGATTGGGTTTTTCACAAAAAAGATTTAAACAAAGAATTTTACTTCAGGCTGGCAAAAAAGCTTGAAGTGTTTATGCCAGATCCAGGTGAATGGACTCCCGGACCAAATTATTGTGGCCCTTATTCTCGCCCACACAATACCAAAGTCAATAAAATTCAAGTTTTCAGACGAAATGAAGTGCCTTTAAGTGCATGGAGAGAGTCGGTTAAAGATTTGCCTGAATTTGAGATTTCGGAGCTATTAAAGAAAACAACAATGGAAGTTGGGCCCGCCTGGAAGATTGGCAAAACCATGGGATACTGGAGTGAACTGCTTTCCAATGAGATAACCAAAGTTTTCTCTAAAACCCTCAAAGATTCTGTGGCTGGTCAGAATTTAATTGGCGAACTTGAAAGCACTAGAGATCAGATTTTCATCTGCATTGAGGACAACTATTTTTCGAGTCCATACGCAAAGCCAGATGTTATTAAAGAGATTTGGTTTCATGACAACGAATACTCAAGAGAGCTTATAAAACTTATTCGAAATTACTATGGCTTAAAAACTACTGCCGATGATATGAAAAGAATCTTAGCGGCTTTAAAAGCTATAGATGGTGAGCCTCGGGGAAAATCCATGCTGGCAATTATTAGATCGTAACTACTATTTCAGCTTGCATAGACTGTTTTCTACAACTCGTATCCCATCGGTGGCTGCACTGGAAATTCCTCCGGCGTAACCGGCACCTTCTCCTATGGGAAAAAGATTGCGGATATTGGCAGATTCAAAGTTGGCTTTTCGAGTTATTCTTACCGGAGAAGTTGTTCTTGATTCAGCTGCGAGCAGTATGCCCTGATCAGAAACAAAGAGTGGCTCTTCAGTTTTCCAATACCTAAAGGCGTTTTTAAGTTCTGTAATTACGAAGTTAGGAAAAATCTTACGCATGTCTGCCGGGAAAGTTCCTGTTTTGCAGGAGTTTTCTCTTAAATTCTCGGATGGCACATCTTCAAGGAAGTCTATCAAGTTTTGAGCTGGGACAGACCAATCACCACCACCAGCTAAAAACGCAGCTCTTTCGATTTGTTCCTGAAATTCAATTCCGGCAAGTGGATGGTTTGTTGGGTAATCTTCGGTTTTGCATGTTACTACTATTGCAGCATTTGAATATGGGCCGGATCTTGAAGAGTAACTCATTCCGTTTACAACCAGCATTCCATTTTGTGAAGAAGCATTAACGATCTCGCCACCAGGGCATTGGCAGAATGTATATACGCCCCTTCCTATTTCTCTGTTAGTAAAGTTGAAAGAATAAGTTGCCGCCTCTAACCCCGGGAAATTATGATATTTTGTTCCATATCTAATAAGATTTATTGTTGGAGCGGGATGCTCAAGTCTAACTCCTACTGAAATTGGTTTTTGTTCAAGCTGGACCCCTTTTTGATGCAGCAGTTTGAATGTTTCTCTTGCTGAGTGTCCTACCGCAAGATAAAGAACAGGAGTTTCAACTTCGTAGCTTTCATTTATAGTAATTGATTTTATACGGTTCTCTGAAATATCCAGATTAGTTAGTTTGGAACCAAAATTAATTTTTCCGCCGTTTTCAATAATGAAATTCCGGATATTTTTTATAACCTTACAAAGAACGTCTGTTCCTAGATGAGGCTTGCTTATATAGATGATTTTTGGGGGAGCGCCAAATTTAACAAAGGTTTCCAATACCTTTTGAACATGTGGTGTGTTGTTTTTTCTGGAGAAAAGCTTTCCATCTGAATAAGAGCCCGCTCCGCCTTCGCCGAACTGAATGTTTGAATCTGGGTTTAACTCTTTACTTTTTATGAAATTTTGAATGTCTTTTGCGCGATCTTCTATTTTTTGTCCGCGTTCAAAAATTATTGGTTTAATACCGTTTTCAAGGAGCTCAAGGGCGGTGAATATTCCTGCTGGTCCAAACCCGACTATTACTGGTCGAATGCTCGTTTTAACTGCAGTTAGAGCTTTGGAGTTTGCGGTTTCATTGTATTTAACGAAGCCTTTCGGAACAGAAAAACTATCAGGAGCTGAGACTACCAATGAAACCTCGTAGTAAAATTGCTCTTTATTTTTGGGTATAAAGATTTTGTTTAAAATTTTAAAAATTTTAAGTTGGTCTGGAGATGTTTTTAAGGAGTTAGCAGCATATTTGAGGTAGCTTTGCGGACAATCCTCCTCTATGGGAATCATCAAATTATTGACAACAAGATTCAATTTTTTTCTCCCAGCTAGAATCTAAAGAATAGTTTGAATCAAAAACTAATGGCTTGTTAGAAACAGGATCAATAAAGGAAAGATGCCTGGCAACCAGTTGAAGAGGTTTATTGAAAATATCGGGGCTTTTGGGTTGAAGGGTTGGATAATACTTGTCATTTAAAATCTGAAATCCTAATCCACTTATATGAATTCGTAGTTGATGGGTTTTGCCGGTAACGGGGTGCAATTTGAAAAGTCCAACATCATCTTGAATGCTTATTAACTTAATTTCTGATCGGGAATTAATTTCACCTTCTGTAACTCTCATCCTGAACCATGGTTGTCCTTTAACAAGCCGATTTTCAACAGTCCATTCATGTTTGGAAGGTGGTTCTTTTATTCTAGAAAGCGCGAAGTAGGTTTTTTTCATTTTACCGAACTTAAATAGTTCGTGGTACAGAGAGCTGGTTTCGGGATTGGTCGAGAATAAAACTATCCCTGCAGTTTCACGATCTATTCTGTGAATAGGAGCAAGCTCGTGAATCCCGGTTTTTTTTCGGATGCGGTTCAATAAGCACTCATTGACGTATGGACCACCAGGAGTAACAGGCAGAAAGTGAGGCTTGTCAGCTACCAGAATGTCTTTGTTTTGATAAATTATGCGTTCTTCAAAAGGAATGTCTGGTTCCTGCTCCACTTCGCGAAAGTATCTAAGCCTTTTTAAGGGCTCATAAGGAGTAGAAAGGCTAATTGGTTCCTCATTGTCATCTAAAACCTTGCCAGACAGGATTCTCTTTTCCCATATTTCAATAGAAATTGTTGGAAAGCGGCCGGCAAGAAAATTCAATATTGAAGGGTAGGGCTTGTCGCATAAGGGTAGTGCAACAATAGAGCAATAACGACTTAAACCCATCTAATTTTTCCTTCCCTTTCAGGAAACTTTTCATTTAATCCGTGTGTCTAAATCCGACACTGGTAAGCAATAGAGCTAAAGAATAGCAGAAATCAGGCAAAAAAAGAAGTTTGGTGCATAGCTAGTTTATAATCCAGATTTTGAAAGCTCAAATTAGAGTAAGTGAATGTTTTATAACAACTGTTTTAATGGCTTAAAGCCGCGCCAAAGACAATAACCCCTTATTGTTTATTGTATAAAGCTTAAAAAAAGTTAAAAACTTTTTCCCGTATTAAGGGTAATATGAGAAAGAATAAAAAACAGGAGATTTAAATGAAAAGGGCTAAAACTTTTATAGCTGTTTCTTTATTGGGAATTGTTTTGCAAGCGTCTCCCAGTGTTTATGCTGAGACCCCGTTTACGGAAAATCAGCTTAATATACTGAATTCGGTATCGACGCCTAACAGTGGCTCGGCAGAAGTCGCAACGGTTGATAACCCTGTAAAAGGTAAAGTTCAGGTTAGCGGATCAACTCTAAATGTCAGAACTAGTCCATGGGGAACAATTATCGGTAATCTTGGGGACAATGCAAATATTAGCATTATAGGTGAAAAGGATGATTTTTACATTATCACTTATAAGGGTAAAAAAGCTTATATTCACAAAAATTATGTTTCCACACCGACCAGGCCAGCCACTCAGGTAGCTCCAACTCAGCCTGTGGCAACTGGTGAGAGTGTCGGCACAGTAAAGGTTTCCACCAGCTTGAATGTTAGAACCGGGCCATGGAAATCAATTATCGGAAGCTTAAAAAATGGTAACAAAGTTAAAATAATTGGGAAAACTGGAGATTGGTATAAAATTACATATAACGGCCAATCTGCCTATGTCCACTCAAATTATATAGATACAAATTCAAAACCTGCAGGATCTACTCCTGTTAATTCTTCCCCGGCAACAAATTCATTGGCGGCAAAATCATCATCTGGTGGAGGGTTGTCTATTTCTCCGTGCTCACCTATGCCAGGCAGAGTTAGCTCAGAATATGGTTGGAGAATACATCCAACAAAGGGAACACGAAGTTTTCATAATGGTATCGATTTACCAGTTCCCACCGGGACTCGTTTGAATGCCTTAGGCAATGGAACTGTAATAGCAGCAGGTTATGAATCTGGTGGTGGAAGATACGTCAGAGTCAGATATGATAATGGCTATGAATCATTTTACTGTCATTTGAAGAGCTATTCGGTAAAGAAAGGGCAAAGGGTTGGGGCAGGTAGCGAAATCGCAAGATCAGATAATACTGGAACATATACAACAGGTGCTCATCTGCACATGGAAATCCGGAAAAATGGGGCTTTAATTAACCCAAGAACTACCGGAATCCGTTTCCCTAAATAGTGAATGTGCAGGAGAAATAACATGAAAAAAATCATATCAATACTAATTGCTTTAACCTTGTTTACTGTGGCTGCAATGGCTACTCAGCCAGACAAAGAATTTAAGCTCATCAACTCCTTGAACTACCATCAGACAATGTTTAATGCTATGTCTGCCGAACCCTATATGGCTATTCCGTTTGGAAATGGAAAAGATCAGGTCGCCGGTGCAGAGCAAGATTTGGAACGGCTGACGGTTGGAGTTCCTTTTGCTTTCAGAGCCAACAAAGATAATGGGATCTGGATTCTGGATTCCGTTAATAAAGCGCTTAAGCTTTTTGATTCAAAAGGAAAATTTTTGAAACAAATTTCCCTAAGCAATATGGGGACAATTATTAGAGATTTTGCCATGGGAAATGATGGATCTTTCTGGCTGCTCAATCAAATAGAAGGTTTTATTTATCACATTGATGCCAGTGGAAAGCTTTTGCAGGAAATTGAAGGATTTCAGGATGCTTTGGTTCTTGAAGCTTCAGTTAACGGCGGTTTTCTTGTAGATCTTCCTGCCCAGTCTATGGTTTTAAAATTTGGAAAAGATGATCTTCTCGAAAAAGAGTTCCCAACTGATGGAACTTTAAGCTTAATTGAAGATAGTAACGGAAAGCTTCTCGGACTAACAATGGAAGAAAGAAAAGTCGAAATGTATTTGAGAACTTTGGCATCTCCTGCTAGCTCCATTGTTTTGGCACAATTTCCTCTGGAATTTAAGGAAAAGGATGTAACCTTTGCTGGCGCGGAAATTATTGGAAAAGATGGTCAGGGCAACATTTATTTAAGCCTGACTGCATGTAATGAAGAAGGAGCTATTTTTATGGATAGGCTCTATAAATGTTCTGCCGCTGGTAAGGTGCTCGCTAAAAAAGACATTTTAACGACTCCTTTTCTTGGCCCGGATCTTCCCCGAAGAAAAATTGTAACTCCTGATGGTCAGGTGATTACTTTCTATGCAACAGATAAAGAATATTGTCTGGTAAAGTATAAGTTTTAAATAACCAGTAAAATAAGTAAAAAAGAACCGCCTCGAAAAATGGTTTTCGAGGCGGTTCTTTTTTGTGGGAAATTAAGCTTCTGCTTCTGCCTGCATTTCCTTTTCACATTGTTCGATTAGAGTCTTAAGATTGTCAGCTTCTACGCCAGTTGGAGAGTTCTGTAAGAATCTTTTGGCGGCTTCTGTTGCATCAGTAAATTGTCGTTTGCGTGCATATATAACGGCAAGGTTGTAGTAAACCTGATGAAATTTTGGATCAATTTCAAGAACCTTCAAATAAGCTGCGATTGCTTCATTTATGCGGCCTTTTTCAAATTCTTCTGTTCCAATATTATAAAAAGCTGCGGCATCTTTGGGATTAAGATCAATGGCTTTTTTCCAAAGCTCAATAGCCTGATCATACATTCCCTTATTGTAGTAGGCGATTCCAAGCTTATTGCGAGCTTCCGAATCCTGTGGATTATACTTGATAACCCTTTTCCAGATTTCAATCGCTTTGTCATACATTTCACGGTTATGATAAGCGGTTGCAAGATTGGAAAGAATATCAGAGTCTTCTGGTTTGTATTTAAGGGCTTTTTCCCAACAATCAACGGCTTTGTCAAAGAGATCCATTTTGATGTAAGCGATACCCAGTTTGTTATAGAGTTCACCATTTTCTGGTGTGATTCTGATGGCATCTTCCCATTCAGAGATGGCCTGATCAAACAGATTCTTCTGGAAGTATGCAATACCAAGGTTATTATGAGCATCTACATCGTTAGGAGCAAGTTCAACAACTCTTCTCCATGAAAGGATAGCATCGTCCAGAAGGCCTTTTTCGTCAAAAGCATTACCTAATACAAAATGAGTGTTTGGGTTATTTGGATCAAGCTCTATTGATTTTTTCCATGCACTTATGGCTTCATCAAGTTTTCTTTTCTGTCGGCAAGCATGGCCAAGTTTAAAGAAAATATCTGGATCATTTGAGTTTAGAACCTTTGATTTTTCCCATTCGTTAAGAGCGTCATCAAATCTTTGCAAATTGTAATAAGCGATACCAAGGTTATGGTGTGCTTCAAAATGTTCAGTATCTAATTCAATAGCTTTCTGCCATTGGAAGATAGCTTCCTGTGTTTTATTCAGTTTGGAATAGGCTATACCCAATTTGTGGTGGAGCTGAGGATCATCGGTTACATAACTAATAGCTCGGTTCCAGAATTTAGCAGCTTCGGCAAAGTCTTCCATCCCGCAATATGCGTTACCAATTTTTTCGCAGATATCCGCATCTTCACTTCTTTTTTCTCTTACTGTATTCCAGTAGGTAATGGACTTTTGGAAATTGCCTGTATTGTACTGAGCAACACCGAGGTTGAAATGAGCTTCGATGTCATTTGGATTGATGGAAATACATTTTTCCCAGCATTCAATAGCTTTTTCAAGATCATCAAGTTTTCCGAAAGCAGAGCCAAGTTTAAAATATACTTCAGAATTATCCGGAGTAATTTCAAGGATTTTCTGCCAGGTCTCGATTGCTTCTCGGTGCTGGTTAAGCTTGCTATAAGCGTTTCCAAGATTGTTGAAAATATCGGGCTGCCGAGGATTCAGCGCTAGAGCCTTTTTCCATTCTTCAATGGCTTGTTGAAACATTTCAAGGCGATAATAAACTATTGCCAGGTTATTATGTGCTTCAGAATTTTTTGGGTTAAGTTCAATAGCTTTTGAAAAGGCGATAACTGATTTATCATCAAGGCCTTTGTTGTAATAAGCTACACCCAATCTGAAAAAGATATCGGAATCTTCTGGATTCAGGTTTGAGGCTTTTTCCCAGAGTGATATGGATTGCTCTTCTTTTCCAAGGTTGTAATAAGCAATACCAAGTTTAAAATGAATTTCTGGATCATGCTGACGAAGTTCAAGGCATTGTTCCCAATGTTCAATAGCTTTGGAGTCCTCGCCTTTGTTGTAATAAGCAATTCCCAGATTGTGTAAAACTTCATAGTTTTGAGGGTCAAGAGAAACCGCTATTTCCCATTCTTTCAGGGCTTCATCTATTCTATTGAGTTGATAGTAAGCAACTCCAAGCTTGAACCTGGCTTCACTATTCTGTGGGTTTTTGATCAGAGACTGGATCCACTCTGATATTGCCTGCTCATACTGGCCTTTCGTATAGTAAGCAATCCCCAGATTATAATGGGTATTGGCTTCGTCCTGCAGGTATGTGCGTTTCATATGGCCTCCAAAGTCATGACTAAATTATGTTGTTTTTTTCTGTTTAGAAAAAGGTGAGAAAACATCGTATTTTCGCACCATAGAACTGATTGTATTGCCAAAAGTTTCGAGAACGGCTTTAAGCTTGTCGTCTTTGTTAAATCCGTGAACTAAACCTTTTCTCTCTAAAATTATTTTCTGGAATTTTAGTTGGTATTTGTGTCTGAAAGCAAGCTTTTCTGTAATTAAATTTTTTGTTTCCAACTTCTTTTTGATTTCAGGCTTTTTCTTAATTACTGAATATGTCTCATCAGATGGATTAATCTTATTGTAATGCTTGCTGAAGATTGAATTGCTCAAGTAAGCAAGGAACAAATCAATCGAGTATGTTCTTATGCCAAATTCTGGCAGACTTGAAAAGTTAAGACGTTTTTCAGGGCGGCTGGAGAAAAATCTTAACTTCATTTTTGTTTGAAAAATATGCTTCTTGAGATGATCTTGACGATGGAAAAAATTGGGAGTTTTTTCTGTATACCCAGGTTCAAAGGATGACTCAGAATCAAGTTTCATCTTTGCTACGAAGCTTGCCTCCTGAACCAGTTTATGTTCAAACTCGGCAATTTTCTCAGATTTCATCTCACTGGCTAATGTAATCACTCTTAACACAGCTTTTCTGGGAATTTTAAGCTCAAGTGAGTGCATAACTTTGGTTGGTTTTATGCTGGGTGTTTTGCCCACAGAAGATAGTACAAAAGGCCGACCTGCTTTTAATTTTCTTATTGTTGGAATTCTTTCAGGAAAGCAGAAGGGGAGATACTCCGAAAAGAACGATGGCTCAAGAACTGAGCTTCTTGGTGCACTTGATCTGTCTCTGTTTTCATAAACAAATTCTTTTTTGAAGTTGGATAAAAACTTATCAAGCCTTGTTTGAAGGTTAGCCTTTTCTTTTTGTAGTGCATCTATTGCATCTATTAATTCAGACTCTGAATTTTCGATCTCAGAGATCCTAATTTTTAATCTTTCTGAGTATTCTTTTAGGTCTTTGTTTTCTTTTTCTGCTTTAAGTGCGAGTTTCAGGTTTTTGGCATCAGATTCCAAAACCTTATCAAGATTTGATTTAAGAGTAGAGACTTCTCGTTCCAAGGTATCTCTGATTTCAGACAATTCATTATTTCTCGTTGAAAGCCGCAGTTTCTCTGCTGTAAGAAGCCTTAAGTTTTCTCGCATTTCCTGGAGTTTATTTTCTGCAGAGTCCAGTCTTAAACTTAGTTCTTTTGTGTGCAGCTGCATTTGAGAAATTTCAGCTTGCTGTTCCTGAGACTGATCCAGGAGTTTCTTTTTCTCTGATTCAAGGCTTCTTGTCTCAATGATTGCATCGGCAAGACTAATTTTAAAGTCCTGCATTTTTTTATCTTTTAACTCCAATTCTTTCGAAAGAAATTGAAGTTTGGCAATTGCATCCGGCGTATTCTCAGCGGCAAGAGAGGAATCAGCGGCAAGCTTTATATAATTTTTTAAACTAAAATTTCTGAAAGTAGTTATCAGAGCTTTTTCTTCATCTGACAAAATTTCTTCAGAAATTCGCTCCAACAAGCCAATTAGGCCCTGTTGAAGAGATTCAAAATTTTCTGAAACATCATTTTGATGCTCAGGCTGTTTGCTTGCCTTATCTGTCATCTATTTTTTTGTTTTAGTCGTGTTGATAAAGACAAACTGTAATATTGTCTCCACCACCATTCAAATAAGCGGCTTTTACAAGGTTGTCCGCAATGGTTTTAAGGTCAGAATTCTTAGGTTGATATTGATCAGAAATTATTTTTTTGATTGCGCTATTTTCAACAAACCCGCAAAGCCCATCAGAGCATAAAAGGATTAGATCGCCAGAATCCATTGTATAGGTACGTTTTTCTACTTCTACGTCACCACCAACACCAAGAGCGCGGGTAATAACATTTCTGTTTGGGTGGACGAGGGCTTGTTCCGGGGTAATTCGACCTTGATCTAAAAGTTCTTGCACAAGGGAGTGATCTTTGGAGATTGGAAAGAGGTTACCATCTCTAAATCTGTAACAACGACTGTCACCAACATGCGCAAGGGACATTCCGGTTTTATATATAAGCGCAGAAACAATCGTTGTTCCCATTCCGTCCATTTCAGGGTTCTCTGATGCCATCTTATAAATGGCATTATTAGCTGATAAAAAGCATTCTTCTAAAAAAACGGTTTTATCTGAATTTAATAATTCTTCAGGGGGGGCCAGAAAAAGCTTTTGAACTAAATTGTCTTTAACTGTTTTGACAGCAAGCATAGAGGCATACTCTCCAGCGGCCGCACCACCCATTCCATCAGCTAAGATCAAGGCTGTAATAGCTATTTCATTTCCGAGAGGGCCACACAATTTTAGTTGCAGGCTTTCGGCATAATCCTCATTATTTGGACGTACTTTCCCTTTATCGCTTAGGGTATAGAAATTCATATCAGGTCTCCCCTTTTTGTCTACAATGAATTCTAATTTGTTTGACCTTCCAAGTCAACGAGACAAGCGAATTTTAAGGATTTTTATTCTCTAAAATTATCGCCTTTTTAATATAACTTTCGGATTGAATGCTTACAAAATCAGAATTCATATCATACCAATCAGGAATGTATGCGGGTTTAAAGTCCAGAGAGCAATCTTTTTGCTTAGGAAATTTAAAATTCTTAACACTCTTATCTGATTCTTTTTCCAAAACAATTTCCGGGAATGGGGTCGCGATTGATTTAAAACTAAGTTGATTTTCAGAAAAACCGGTTTTCCGAGGTAAGCTTGAAATTTGAAGACTGGTTTCTTTGCCTTTCAGATTATATTTAACTTTTGCAAGATTGCTTAAATAGTCTAATTCTAAAACGTCAGGAGCTTTGCAGTTAGTAGAAATTTCAAAGCTCGAATAATTCTGCTCATTTAAGTCTTCCTGAATTTTTGCAGAAGCAAAGAATTTGGGAGCCTCTAATTGATTTATCTCAGCTAACTTTAGCGTTTGTCTTTCGAGGTATTGAGCTGTCGGTTTTAGCCCCTTTAAATTGTTATCAAAGGCTTCAGTAGTGGACTTTATAAACTTGTTATGAATCTTTTGCAGAGAAAATTTCTGACTGATTTTCAAGAAATTGTCCAATAAAATTACCCAGTGAACCGGGGTCAATTCAAAACTATCTAAAGCACCATTCATTAATTCAGAAGATTTGGTGGTTAAAAAGGCTATTTTCCTGGGGGCTAAACCTGGATCTATCTGACCATTAAAAGAATTGATAACAGGATAAAAATTGTCAGCGTCAATTTGGTTTCTCTCAGCAAATTTCAGTGGTAGATTTTGAAGGTTTTCTTTTATTGGAAGGAATTTTTTTTCGGTTTTATCGGTGGTTAAACTTATGCCAGTCTCATCTTGAAAACTTTGAAATCCGGCTTTGAGATTTTCGACATTTTGACAATTAAAGTTTTTAACAGCTTTGGAAATTTTACGGTGAGTTCCAATGCAAAAAGCTTTTGAGATTCCTTTTACTTCGCTTTCATTAAATAAAATGATTTGAGACTCAGAATAAATATTATGCTCAAGATTTACAGAAACATCATCCAATTCATAATACACCTCAATTGGCACATTTACTGATGGTTGCTCAGGCACCCATGGAAACGAAAAGCGTCGGGAACGAAATTTAAAATTTCCAGACAGGGTTTTAAATTCATTTTCTATTTTCGAAAGTCTATGGCGAAATTTTTTGGCTGGCTTTTGTAGCAGTTTTAATTTTAAGATTCTTGAAAGTGGGTGTGAGCTTTTGTTTACTATAGTCTCGGAATCAACTTCCAGCTGTATTTTGAAGGCACGTTGATTATCTACTTTGAAATTCTGGTTAACCTGACTTAAAACCTGTAAATCGGGTGCGGTTGGCAGGAATTTACTAATCTCATTCATTTCGATTTTCTTATTATGAGACTTTAATACTTCAAAGACAGAATTATCCAACTGATAAAAACTGTTCAAAGCGCATATTGAAAAGCTCTTTCCACTTGAAGCTGACTTTTTGGAAAACTCAAAAGCAAAATCCCCGAATTCCATAAATTTCGGGTCTTCATTGGCCCAAGGGTAAGTAAACGAATGGATCTTATTCATTTTTGAAACCGATAAAATTGGGGTTTCATATTGCTTTTTATAAGGAAGCGAACGCATGGTTTCCTGAATCTTTTGGAAACCTGGCCAGAGCCATTTTTTAGGATTTTTCAGACTGAATTTTGATCTATATGGTTTAAAAATATTGAAAAAGAAGTCTGCTTCTTTAACCAGCTTCTGAGTAGCAGTTGGCGGAATTTCAAAATTAAGGTATGGCACGACCGAGTTAAATAAGCTCTTTTTTTCCACCAATTTTGGAAATCCAAAATAGTATGGATATAGGCGCAAAACACAGTTGAATTGTTTTTGAAGAAACGGCCAATCTGGCGGAGGAACAATTTCTTTTTGTGCTAAATGGTCGAAATTTTTTCCAGGTAGAATTTGAAAATCTAACGGGATTTGCTCGCGCAGAGAATCTGGAATACTTCCAGCATATAGCTCATAATCCACATTCACTTCATCGTGGGCGAAGCAACAATCTGCAGAGAATATGTTGCTGAAAACAAAATTGGAATTGAGCAATAAATAATTTTTTCTGGTGAAAATCTGTGGTATTTCAGGCATTTCTTCCAGAATTTTTATTTTACCGGCCTTTTTGGAAGAGACGAAAAGCTGTTTTTTGAATGGCTCTTTATATACAAACTGTTTTAACGGTAACTCTCTTTTTAAAAGGGTTTTTAATCTGGTAGAAAGTCCTGGTAAAATTTTGGAAGAGATTGCTTTTCTTTGCTTTTCTGGCAAAACGACATCTGTAAAATGTGGGTCGGTAATGCTCATTAAAAATGGCTGTATGGGCTGTAGAAACGAGATAGCATCTTCAAATTTTTGAGGGTAAATTTCTCTAAAACTCTTTACTGCATGTAAGGTTTTTGGATGAAATTTAAAACCAGTTTTCTGAACTCCATGCTTAGCCCTATCAAAGTAATTCAAAGTTGATTCAACTATAGTTTTCAGAATTTTTTTGGTGTATCTGGCGTGCCCGGCTGTGCGCAAAGCCATGAAAACTCTTTTTTGGCAGCCGTAATATTTTTTTAGTTTAATTGAATCCTTAAATCCTTTTAATTGGGAAAAATTTTGGTTTAGGGTTTCAAAATTAATTGAGGAAAAAATATCTTTTGAAGTCTGTTTCAAAGCCTTTAAATGATTAAAAGTCTTAGGTTCTAAAATTGATTCTGGCAAGGTGAAATTGCATTTCAGGCGTGAAATATACCCGGATTCCCTCTTAAGAGAAAGCTTGTATTTTTTCCAGTTCCGTTCGCTTTTCTGGGTAGGCCAGGCGAAAAAACTGATCTGAGAATTAAAATCTTTAGCTTTTTTTACTGGGACTTCGCTCAATGAAATGATTTGGCTCTGTGAAGTCTTGATTGACTTTGCAGGAGAAAGAATCTGGTATTTTTCCTCAAACAGAAATGGGGTGGGGGATAAAAAATCAATTTGTTCAAGAGAATTAAATCGGTTTGAAGCAATTTTCTGATCAAGCTTTTCGCTTTTTTTGTATGTGAACTCCTGAGAAGCAATTTTCTCAATAGGTTTAAGTATGGAGTAAGCCTCAAGGACAAGATTTTTGCCAATTTCATTTCGAATTTCAAAACTAAAATTACTTAAATTAGGTTTTACAGGGAGAGTATTCGAGCTAATTTGCTGAAGCTGAACAAACTGGTAGGCCGGTTTTAAATGGGTTTCGTAAAAATCCTTGGCTTTAAAGGTTTCTAACTTGTTAAGAATTGGCTGAGAAAGAGATGGAATTATAGTAGCTATTTTATGAAGTGTTCTTTCGTCACGCTTGATCGATTTGTCTAAAATAGAAAAAGAATTAATTCCAATTGATTGCTGACGAAAAATCTCTTTTGTTTCTTTTAAAACAGGTTTTGAAATTGTTCCTATAAGTTTGTGAGAAGGGTTTAATTTTAAGTTTTCATTTTGGTTTCTGGTAAGAACAAATTTTGCTTCTCGGTCGGAGTAAAACTCCCTTTTTTTAGCAGGTTTAGCTAGAACAATTCTTTCATCTGTATTTTTATCTTCAAATCGGTTACAGAGGCCGGATTTAAAAATTTCCGCATCTTCTGTTAAAAAGAGTTTCAATTTTTGCTCAAAAAGTATTTTGGGGGGAATCTGAAATAGAAGAAAGTTGGAAACATCTTTTGGTTTCATCTGAAAAAAATGTTTCTCGATAGAAACTTTGAATCTTTTAGGAACTTTAGTAATCAGGCCGTATTTTTTAAAAAGTAGTTCAAGTGATTCAGAGTAGCATTTGCAAAGTTCAATTTCCTGACTCGGTTGAATCGGAGTATTTTTGCCTGAAAAAACGGAAACTGAAGCTTTGCTTAAGAACCGTTTGATCAAGTTCTCTCCCTGTTTTATTTGTCTGGGAGGCAGATCAAAAACTTGAATTGAATCTTTACGAGTAAATAAGGTCATTTTTTAATGCCTGAAGAAACTTGTTTTACCCTTTCCCTTGTTTCATGAGCCATTCTTAGGAGGTCTCGAACTTTAAGCTTTTTAATCTTAAAATGATTTCTGTCTATGACTGGTTTGGTCATTTTTGGCGTAAATGGACGAGTGGTATTAAACATTTCCGGTGGAGAATTTGAAGCTTGATCAGAGTTTGTTTTTGAAAACAAATATTCCAATGAAATTTCATCGGGTGCATTCTTTGCTGATGAAAGAGGCTTTAAATAAAGGCTTCTACCAAGATAAAACTTCGCTTGCTTTCTTAATTCCTCATAAAATACCTCTAGAGCAGGTGCTGGTGATACTGTGAAAACAATTTCGCCGGTTCCGGAAGTTGGCTCATAGGTTTTATTTGCAGTCAGGAATGGAAAACGAAGTGGAAGAGAGTTTAAAAAGCTGTCAATAATCTCAATGGGGCAAATCTTAGATTTAATGGAATGAAATGAATCGAAACAAGCCTGATTAATTCGATATTCAGGTACCATTATTTCATCAAATGAAAGCTTACTCATTATTGTTGCCATCAGCATGCGTTTTTGCCTAAATGGGAACTTAGACGGAATTTCAAGGGATGTAGAAAACTCAAACATACGTTCTCCCATGTTGGCTAAGAATTTTATTTGGGCTTTGTTAGCAACAATTGAATTTTGAGATTCTTTAACCGAAACAATTTCATTTGAAGGGTTAAAGAAATGATATAAAAAGCTTAAGGATCTTGCTGGTAGAGTTCTTAATAAAAAATCCTGGTCAAAACCAAAACTAAAAGATTTGTTCGATAAAAGCGCATCAGAATCAAAAATTGTAACAGCGCCCCTTGCCGATGCTTTTTCTGAAGAAACAAAAAGATCAAAAATTCTTTTTATGTTTGCTTGCCTATCTTGATTTGGAAGAACCAAAGCTTGCAAGGAAATTGGTTCCTCGGTTGGGAAATCTCCTATCTTAAAATAAGTGTTTTCATCCTTTAAGGTTTCGATTGAAAACTGGCATGAGGTAGGAGATTTCTTCGATAAGCTGGCAAGATTTAAAAAGCCTTTTCTGGAAAGGTTTAATTTCTTTTGTAGTTCGCTATCTAAAACCCTATCAGAATTGTATTCAACTAAGGGGTTCTTCTGATACTTCCATGGCTCGGCAAGCTTGATGCTACAAGGCAGGATATCTTGCAGAAATTTTTTGGTTTCTGGAAATTTAACATAGGGAATTGTTTTAAGGCTTTTTGTTGAAGAAAAGAAACAATGATCAACTTTTAAGGTAAAAGGAGAAAGTTCCGGATTAACAAATTGCTTGTACAGGAAAGAGAAATTTAGAGATTTTTTCTTTGCATACAACTTTTGGTTAAAATTTAATTCAGTATTTAAAGCTGATTTTCTTTCTGAAATTTCAGTTTCAAAAGGGACTTCAGAAAAAGAATAGCTAATAAAGCTTTGCTCGAGAAGGAGAGGATCATATTTGAATCTGTTTTGTGGAATAAACTCTGATTCCGTAACGTATTTGTCCGTCTCATTTATAAATGAAATTATTGGCGTGAAAGCTTTTTCACTGACAGTGCTGAGGCTATTCAAAGAATATTCTTCCAATTCTTTGTCGATGCTTAGATCTTTAGTAAAATCAGTGTTTTCATAGCTAAGATCTGGCAGAACAGAAGTTTCCAGCTTTCTTAAAATTGGTTTTTCAATTTTTTTGTCTATGTTTGGTGAAAAAACTTTGGAATTGCTTGAATTAGCTGGTTCAAAAATGAATTGCAGTTCCTCTGGTAAACCTCTTGATACTTTAGGAAATGGGCATGGAATAGGGGCTTGAGAAAAATAAGATGAAACAGGATTAACAATATTTATCGTTTTGGGAATAATCTGGCTTTCAATTGATTTGCCATATATTTTTCTGGTAACAAAGTGATCTATGGGGAGAGCAAATAGTCTTTCACCTTTTATTCTGATAGTTTTAGTGGAAAAAATATTCTCGGACCTAAATCCAGTATTGGTGTCAGGAAAATGGGTTGGTATAGAGTCTTCCAAAAACCAATTTCTTGAAAAAAGATCAGGAATTTTCGATGATAACTCAAAATTTCTGTCGAGTAGAAGTCCAGGTTTCATCGTGTAAGCAAGTTCATTCATCTTTTCCCGGTTAACCTTTTCCTCTGTATGAGAAAAGGATGCAGAAAATCTGCAACTATTGCTTGTATTGACAGAAAATTCGGAGGGAATAAAAAAATGGGTAACTCCACCACTGGATGTTCTGGATTCATCTTCCAGATAAGGTAGTGCTGTGAAACGTTTTCCAAGAAACCCAAGAATATGAGACAATGTTGGAATTTCTTTCAACAAGAGAACTTGTTTAAAAACTAATGGGGAAAGAAAGGGAGTTTTATAATAAAAGTAATCTAAATTTTCATTAATCCCAAAACCAGTTTTCCATGCAAAGCGATCATCAAAGCTAAAAAGGGGCTTTACTGATAATGAGGCGATTTTCAAGTAATCTGAAAAACTAAGTTTTTTTAAGGACCTGGGGATCGCTGGAAAATTAAAATTCTCTGGACTTTTCAATTGCACTGAATTTGGAGCTAAATCGTAATCGATTTTGGTTTCAATTGGCAAAAGAGGTTTGGAATCTCCAGAAATTCTTACACGTAACCTGTAGTTCGTTTCATTTTCCTCCAGAAAAACCTGGATGTCTGAAGTTGGAAGAAATAATCTGGCGGCAATTTTTTTCTGAAGTCTTTCAATATAGGGAGTTAGAGAATTTAGAAGATTGCCATCTAAAGATGGGCAAAAATCCTCATGATGGTGGGAGTCTTCTATTTCATTACTCTGTATCTGTTGTTTTAAAACTCTCAAAAGATATGAAAAAACTTGCCTGAGGTATGATCCTTCATCAAGAACTATTGGATTCGCAGTATTTCTTTGATGGGGAAATTCTTCGTTAGTGTGAATAACAAATGAATGGGGAAATTTAAAAATTGATTTAACTTCGCTTGCAGTAAGTGAAGAATCATTTATTGCTCTACCTTCATTTTCTCTCGGAACTTTATTGAAGCAGACAAGCATGCTTTCCTTGAGGTGATAAAGTAAGCCAGGATTTTTAAGGAGGGTTGCATCCAGATCGACCAGACTGTTTTGGTCTGTTTGGGAGACGATTATGGTTTGTGGCTGATTGTTTTTCCACAAAAATCTATCTTCAAGTATTTGACTTAAGTTGCCAAAAACTTCAATTCCTGGGGGAAGGTTTATCAACAAATAATCAAAGGTTGCTCTAACTTGATTAAAAAAATCTCTTAAAGAAGTATCGTAAAAAATATCTGATATGGACTTAAGATGCTGAGCAGGGAAAATTGATATTTTTTCTGTGTCGGAAAAGTATATGGCTTTTTTAAAGCGGGAACCGCTTTCTGCTTGAAGATCAGAAATGTCTGAATATTGTTGTAAAACTACTGAAGCGGGAAAAGCATTTACTAATTTGGCAGGTGAGTCTTTGTCTAAATCAATTATCGCAACTTTGTTGCTGGAATAGTTCAAGAAAATTGAAAGATTCGCAACAGAAGACGCCTTTCCGGCAAGCTTCCGGACTGACGCAAAAAAGTAAGTTGGAGTTAAATAAGAGACCCTTCCCATTGTATGCACATCATACCACAACCATCAGGCTAAGGAAATGATAATTGAGAAGAAATGAATTACTTTAACTCGATGCACATGCCTTCAACTGCAAAATCTAAATTTTTAAAATATTCACGGGCTTTGGCTTGCATTTCATCAAGTTTATCATCGTTATGAAGAGGATCGTGATGGGTAATAATTAATCTTTTGGCCTGCGCTGCCTTGGCGACGCGAATACCTTCAGTTGGGGTTGAATGGCCAAAACCTTCTTTCCCTGGGGCTTCAATTCCATATTTTAGCGGGGAATACTCTTCGGGTGTGTATTGGCCATCGTAAATTAAAACGTCTGCATTGGTTGCTAATTTTAGCAGGTTTTGATCTATTGATCCATCAGAAGGGTGTTCGCAATCGGTTGCGATACATATGCTATGATTTTCATCTTCAATTCTGTAGCCAAGAACTCCATTTGGATGAATTAGTCTGGCAGCTGAAATTACCGTTGAACCAATCTGAACTTTATTGTTTTGAAAAGTGTGGAACTTTATTTCTGAAGAAAGGTAGCCAAGATCGACTGGAAAATAGAAATTATCCATTTGTCCTCGAAGAGTTGCCTCTAGTCGGTCATCAACATCTGAAGCGCCATAAAGATGGAAAGTGTTTCCTGATCCGGAGACTCTTGCGCCCTTTTCATCCTTTTTGCCAACATAAGCTGGTGCAAAAAAAGGAAAACCTTGAATATGGTCCCAATGAGAATGAGTAAAGAAAAGGAAGGCATTGCCTTTGCCCTGTCCAAATTCACGCTTCATCATTTCCAGACCCAGAACTCTTATTCCAGTTCCGGCATCAAAGATAATCAGGTCACCATCTTTTGACTGAACTTCTATGCAGGTAGTATTTCCACCATACCTAGCAGTTTCCTGACCAGGGACAGGTATTGAGCCTCGAACACCCCAGAATTTAATTAACACTTTTGTTAAACTACCTTTCCTATCAAAAAGTTACGCTCACTAAAGGCACATTGAAACCATTGATTCTACAACTCTTTCCAGATCGTCGTGGTCGTAAAATTCAATTTCAATTCGTCCCTTTACTTTGCCTTGTCTGATCCTGACTTTTGCGCCCAGGATTTCTTGAAGATTTTCTTCTACAGCTCTAACATGAAGGTCTGTGCTCATAGACCCGTTGTCCTTTCGTTTTAGTGCTTTACTAAGATTTCTTTTTGAGTTTGAAATCTGTTTTTCTGTTTCATAAACCGAAAGCTGATCTTTAAGAATTCTTTTTACCCAGGTTTTTATTTCTAGCGGATCTTTCATGCCAGCAAGCATTTTTGCATGTCCAGCAGAAAGTTTTCCTTCAGCGACAATTTTTTGTATGTCTTTAGGTAATTGAAGTAATCTAAGACGGTTTGTTAGAGCAGACCTACTTCTTCCAACCTTTTCTGCGAGTTGGTCATGGGTTAGTCCATGATTTAAAAGTATTTCTCTTAGAGTTATGGCTTCTTCAATTGGATTTAAATCTTGTCGTTGAATATTTTCAATTAATCCAGCAAGCAAAGTTTTTTCTTCATTAAGCTGTTTTATTACAGCAGGAATAAACTTCAAACCTGCAAGCTTGCTTGCGCGGAATCTTCTTTCTCCGGAGACAATCTGGTAGCCATTACCAAAATTGCGAACCAGGATTGGTTGAAGAATTCCATTTTCGCGTATAGATTGTGCCAATTCTTCCAGCAGTCGGTTATCAAAGAACTTACGTGGTTGATTTGGATTTGGAAAAACCTCATCCAATGAAAGCAGATTAAATTCCAATATCTTGGAAATATCTGTTTCAGAAACCACTTCCCTTGTTACATCGGCTGTATTGTCAAATTTGTTTAGCATCTTATCCACTTTTTATTGCAGGTAGCTTTGCCATAAATAGAAGTTATGTTAAATTAAAGTATATTATAACACAAAAATGGAGGGTGGGTATATGAACTATTCAAAGTCGGGGTTGTGTACTTTTAAACGCGCTTTTATAGCTATAATACTTATAGGTTTGTATGCACCCATGATACATTCTCAACCACTTCAGATGACTCAGGAATTTCAGGATTCAAGACAATTACTTGCCCAGGGCTCGTACAACGAAGCTGTGGATAAACTTAAATCTTTATTAGGAACTAGCAAACATTATGGCCCGGCCATGATTGAAATTGGAAAAATTCGAATGAAGCAGGCTGAATACGAAATGTCCAGCGCATTGGCACACTTTAGTGAGGCTGCTGATTCTATGAAGGTTGGCTTACTGGACAATAAAAGTGGTGCTGGTGCAGAAACGCCCAAGATTCTTTATGATCTCGGGCGTGTATACGAAGAACGTCTAAAAAATTATCCTGAAGCCATAGAAGTTTTCGAACGAGTTACAAATGATTATCCTGGTTTTTTATCTATAGATAAAGTCTACTTTCATCTTGCAACTTGTTATGAACTTACAGGTCAGCGGGAAAATGCCGCCGAAGTCTACAAAAAGATCGTAGCTGAATTCCCCTATAGTACCTTCTTTAAGGCATCTCAGGAAAAAATGAAAGAATTGGCCATTGGAACAGGACAACAAGAGGGTGCAATGGAACTGCAGGAAGAGCTCGTGGAAGACTCGCAAACGGTCGGCCAGGAGGCAAAAGCAAATCTCGATTTGGGCGATATGAGGCTTGAAGCGGGAGACTTTTCTCAGGCAGAAAAGGCTTATCGGGATGCAATAAATTCAGGTGGCGGAGAAGAAGTGACAGTAACAGCTTATCGAAAATTAATTAATTTGCTGGATGAAAAGCAGAAAGATTATGAAGGTGCTGCGAAAACAGTTGAAGAAATGATAGGGAGATATCCAGATCATCCAGGAAATGAAGATTATGTTTATAGGTTGGGAAGAATTTATGAAGAAGATCTTCAAACCCTTAAAACAACAGTGATTGATGGTAAAGTTCGATACAGAAAAAGTTCAGAAAATGTAGAAAAGGCATTAAACTTTTACAATTCAGTTACCGAAAAATACCCTGATGCCGATGTATCAGCTGATGCATTTTTGCGAAAGGGCGAACTTTACGAAAAGGAACTGAGGGATTATGGAAAAGCTAAGGAATCCTATAGGGAGTTTTTGCGGCGATTCCCAAACCATTATGACGCAAGAAAAATACAAGAGAGACTCGACGAAATCGAAAACTACTGATTCTGTAGAACAATATAAATCAATTAAAGAAACCCGGCAGAAAACCACTGTCTGGTTTCTTTTTTTGCTTGCTTTGTTATTTTCACCAGCGACAGTATTTGCTGAGGCTACCGTTATGGGGCTTTCTGGAACCATGTTGGTGCCCGGAATTGACATTATTCCGCAGGGAGGAGCAAGAGCTGCTTTTCATACTATCGGAGTAAATGAATTTGACGAAGCTTCTTTTAAAGGCGTTTTTGCTTTTTCTGATGATTCTGAAGTTGCAATTATAAAAAGATTTTCAATTAGTGGAACCACTGATCAAACCGATCCTCTTTTTGCCGGAAAATACAAAATCCGCCCAAATATGGCTGTGGCCGCTGTAGTAGATCCTAATGACGGATATAAAGATTCTGTAATGCTTTTAACTGGTATGCCTGGTAACAAAGTTGTATTGGGGTTGGGAACAAACATTGCAATGACTGAAAAAGAAAAAAAAGCTTCATTTGGCAGGTATAGTAAAGACGGATTGGAAGCTGATCCAGTGTTCTTTGTGTTCGGAGCAAGTTTAAATATTGATTTTGATACCAAACTGACTCTCGATTATGCCGGAAATGATTTTTGTGTGGGTTTAAGGCATTCCTTAGACGAGAACCTTACTTTAGATTTTGGTTTTTTAACCCCTGATAGAATTCATACTGAGAGTAGATTTCTTTTAGGCGCAAACTTTGGGTTTTAAAATAAATTGCTTATCACCTGGTTTAACCTACTATTAATAATTCTTATAACTTTCTTGTCATATAAATATTTTGACCTGAAAGAAAAGTTGGTTTCTCCAGACAAAAAGTATATTGGATATTTATCTGGAATCTCTGAACTGGTAGACGGAATAGAATGCCATGAAAAGGGACACGCCCAGAATGTTGCAAAGCTTGCAGATGAAATTGCTGCTGAGCTTGGGTTGTCAGAATCAAGTCGAACCTCATTATATATCGCAAGTCTGTTGCACGATGTTGGTGAAATGGTTTTGCCAAGAAACATTTTAAAATCTTCTACAAAGCTGGACAAAGAACAGAAATATCTAATTCAAAATCACCCATTAATTGGGGAAATGCAGCTTAGAGGCAAAATTGAGCTTCTCGATGAAGTTCCTTCAATCGTAAGATGGCACCATGAAAGATATGATGGTTTTGGTTATCCCGATGGTTTAAAAGGTGATGAAATTCCAACTACCGCACAAATTTTAAATCTTGCAGATGCGGTTGTTTCTATGCAAAGTGACAGACCCTATAGAAACGCATTTAAGTTTGAAAGAATAAAAACTGAAGTTTTGAGACAATCCGGTTTGCAGTTTTCTCCTGAAACCGTAAAGGCCTGGCTGGAACTAGTTGACGGCCCAATTGATAAAAACAAAGGAGAAAATTAATATGCGCCTGCAGTCCTCGTGGATAATGGAAACCGTTTCTGACCTGGGTAATGTGAAAGATGTTTTTTTCCCTTATGTGAAAAGGTTTTCAAATTTGTCCTGGTTTAAGACCAGAGAAATTCCAATGCGCATCAATAATCCATTGGATAGTCAGGCTATTTTGTTAAAATCCTTTGTTGATAGTATGAGTGGCGAGTTTCAGGATAGAAACCGGAAAAAATTCAATCAGATTATTAAAAAGCCACTTGAACTGGAAATGAATCCGTTTCAAAAATGGAATGATGTGTATTTTTCAAGACGGCAGTTGGATTACTTGTTTTATTGGCGAGAAGCTGCTTACGAGATCGAATGCAAAAACCAGCGCGATATTTTTTGGAGTTCTGTGTACAACATTATTTCTTATTGGCTTTCAAATCGGCTTAGAAAAGTTGAAGTTGCAGTGGAGCCGGATGAAATAATGGACATGGTCTTGAATAGACAAAAAGAATTGGTTGAAGATAAATACAATGAGATAAAGATTTCAAATACGAACTTTGAAGAGCTGGTCGCAGAAGATTGCAGTCTTGCTGTTTTTCCTTTGATTTTTAAGAAGGAAGAAGGTGAAGAAGATTTTATCCAGACAATTTTTCATGCGTGGTTTCATGGCCATGCAAATTGCGATAGGGCTGCAACGGAAATCAAGAATTCTGTGAAAAATTATGCTTATTCTCTCGATGGTAAAAATGATTTAAGTTCATATTTAAAATTGGCTGAAAAATCTCGCATAGTTGCAGTTACATGGAGTGGTGGAGGCATGGCTCCAGCGTTACATGAGCAGTTTGTGGTCGAACCATTTAAGCAGGCCTTTTCAAATTTATACCAGAAGACGAGATTTTCAATTAAGACTGTTGATTTAAGTAAAGATGAATTTGATTTCCTGTTAGTTTTTTTTAATTAAGAATTCAAATACCGTCTTTTTAATAAGGCCTCCTTGTGTTAAACTTTAGGCCATGAAAAAATCCATAAAAATTATTTCAATAATTTGTGTCTTTATAATAGTTGGTTTATTTACTGTTGATGCAGTTCTGGCAGATGCTCTTTTCCTTATGGGCGAAGACGTTGCCCATCCGTCAGGGTTCGTTTTGACCGTAAATGAAATGACTAGAAAACCATTTACCACTGGTTTGGGTGGTGGTCAGAAAAGAGATGAAATTAGAATAAATCTTACAATGGTTAATGGCGGAGTTCGGTCCTTTAGAATCAACCCCCTTAAAGATTTTTCAATTGATTTGAGTCGAAGATATTCTTCTGAACTGGATTCTGAAGGCCAGGCGACCAAGGGAGAATTTAATTTGTTCCCTGGAACTCAAACCAGAGTGAACTTGTATTTCAAAGTGCCTCAGGAAGAAACCCTTGCTCCAATAATGGTTTTTAGTATAGACGATAGTTCTGTAAAAATTCTTTGTGACAGTGGAATGCAGAAACTAATAGATAAGGCATCCCAAGGCTTATCCACAGAAGAAAGCATTCGACTGGGAGATTTTTACATTGAAGCCGGCAGGTTTTCGCAAGCTAAAGATATTGCCGAATCCGGTCTAAGAAGAGAACCTCTAAACAGCAGACTATTGCTACAAATGGCAGCGGTTAGTGATTTTGAAAACGATTATGAAAGCGCTGGCATGTATTTGCAAAGGATTGTGCCCGGTTCTGTTACCAGAGTTGAAGACGCTATGAAGTTAGCCAGACAGTCTTTTAAACTTGGGCAATATGATTTAACTATCAGTATTCTTGAACCTTTTAAAATGTCTAATCGACTTGATGAAAGTGAATTGGTAACTCTGGGTAGAGCTTATTATTACAATACTGATCTGGATGCAGCTGAACAAACACTTGTGGAGCTTGAGAGGAATAGATCCAAAAATAGTCTGGTTTATTTTACTCTTGGAAATATTAAGGAAAAAGAAAATGCATATGATAAGGCGATTGAATATTGGAGAAAAACAGTAGAGCTTGATCCCGATTACGCTGAAGCATATTTTAATCTTGGCGTTGGCTATCTCAAATTGAATGACATTTCAACTGCAAGGGAATGCTGGTCGAAAGTTTTACTTTTGAACCCGGATTCTCAAACTTTGGAAGCCACAGAAGAAGCTCTGAAAGCAACCGACTATTAAATTTGAAGTTAAAGCAACAGGAGAAATATAATGGAAAAGAAAAGATTAGTTAGTGGAATGCGCAGTACAGGTGCTTTGCATCTTGGTCACCTTGAAGGCACCCTTAAAAACTGGGTTTCTCTTCAGGATAAATACGAATGTTTTTTCTTTTCCGCTGTTTGGCACGCTTTCACTGATCGTGTAAAAATTGATGAACTTCCAAAAATCATTGAAGAAATGATTGTAGACTGGATTAGTGTGGGGATTGACCCAGAAAAGTCCGTAATTTTCAGACAATCATCCATGCATGAACACGCAGAGCTTTGCAATATTTTAAGCATGTTCACCCCATTGGGATGGTTAGAAAGATGTCCAACCTTTAAAGATGAAGTTAGAGATGATGAACAGCGCTCAAAGGTTTCTTTGGGAAAGCTCATGTATCCTGTTCTTCAGACTGCAGATATCAGTGTTTATAAGGGTGAAGTTGTGCCTGTAGGAAAAGATCAGGTTCCTCACCTTGAATTATCAAGAGAAATAATCAGAAAATTTAATGGAAACTACGGTGAAATTTTTCCTGAACCAGAAGCTTTTTTATCTGAAGTTCCTTTGTTAATGGGTATTGATAAACGCAAAATGAGTAAATCATATAATAACGGAATTAATCTGCGTGAAACATCAGAGGGCCTGAAAAAGAAAATTCAGATGATGGTTACTGACCCACAGAGAGTTAGAAGAAATGATCCCGGTGATCCGGAAGTCTGCGCTGTTTATGCTTATCATAAAATTTACACAAAAGATAAATTAGAGGAAATTGCTGCAGGCTGTAAATCAGCTGGCATCGGTTGTCGAGATTGCAAAAACATGCTTTTTGAAAGACTGGATAGCACTCTTGAAGTTTACAGAGCCAAAAGAGCTGAAATTGAAAGTCGTCCTGGCTACATTCGCGATGTTTTGGAACATGGTGAAAAAAGAGCCCATGAAGTCGCGGGAAAAACAATTGAAGAAGTCAGGAGAGCTATGGGTTTCATTTATTGAGATTCATTGAATTTTTTACATGGCAGGCTATCAAGTAAAACTCCCTGTATTTGAAGGTCCTTTTGATCTACTCTTTCACTTGATTGAGGATCAAAAACTTAACATATACGATATTCCTATTGCAGCTATTACAGCCCAATATCTTGACTACATCTATATGATGGAAAGTCTTGATATGGAGGTTGCTTCAGGCTTTTTAATCATGGCGGCAACTTTGTTGGAGATCAAATCCAAAATGTTGCTTCCAAAAGACAAAAAAGAAGAGTTTGATGAGCACGAAGATGGCTTTGATGACGAATTCTTTGAGCAGGATGCAAGGTCTGAACTGGTAGAAAAACTTCTTGAATATAGAAGGTTTAAGTTAATTGCTCAGCAACTCCGGGAAATGGAGATTAATTCTTCAAGAATTTATACGCGCAATGTTGATTACGAAAGAAATCCAGAAGAAATTCTTGAAATCGATGTTGGGGCAAATGATTTGTTAAATTTCTATCAGGGGTTAGTTATAAGAAGAACCAACCCTCCCATTCATCGGGTAGTAATGGAAAAAATCGGAATTGTCGATCGAATTAAGGAAATTCGAAACCTTTTGTCCAGATTCAGGGGAGAAATGACTTTTAGTGATCTGTTAAAGGGAAAAAAGACAAAATTCGATGTGGTTTTGTCTTTCATGGCAGTTCTTGAAATGACCAAGGCTGGAGAATTAAGTGTTTCACAAAGCGCAAATTTTCAGCCAATTAAATTAAAAAGAAGTAAGCCTGGTAGCACTCAAGTTGTGGAAGTTGAGGCTGAAGAAAGTCTCGATGATGAATCTATTGATGAGTCGGCTAATATAGTAGGAGAAGCTGAAGATGACACAGGACACTGAAGTTAATAGCAGCATTGGAGATTTAGAAAATACAAATCTTGATGCATTTAAAGATGTTGAGTTGGCGAATAACCACGAAGAAAATGAAAACAGTGAGAATGAGTCAAGTTCATCAGAAAAAATAGATATTTCACTTTTACAAGCAGCTTTAGACGGAATTTTATTTGTTAGAAATCATCCAATACCTATGCCTAAATTGGCAGAATTATTAGATGTTCCCATCGAAATCGCAGAAGAAGTTGTTAATCTTCGAAGAAAAAATCTTGAGCAGGATCCAACCGCAGGGTTACAAATTGCAATCGTTGAAAAAGGCGTTCAGTTAGCCACTAAGGCTATGATTTCAACCTTCATTCAGAGAATGGAGGGGCAAAAACTTGTAACTTTATCTATGCCAGCTTTAGAAACCCTATCAGTAATTGCATTCAAACAGCCGATTACAAAAGCAGAAATTGACGCAATTCGCGGAGTAAATTGCGACGGAGTTGTTTCGACCCTGTTAGAGAAGAAACTGATATACGTTTCAGGCGAAAAACCAGTTATTGGTCGTCCTAGAATGTATTCTACAACCCAGGATTTTCTCTATTACTTTGGTATGAAGAGCTTGAAAGAGCTACCAGTGCCAGCTGTCGACATTCCTGATGAATTAACTCCTGAAGGACAAAAGGCATTAGAAAAAGGCGATAATAAGCAATCAGAACTTGATTTCAACGAAAGTCAGGGACTGGTGGCGGTTGAACCCGAAGTTACTGAAGATGATGAGGTCACAGAATCTGAAGAAATGCCTTTATAATTAGATTGACTAAAAGGAAAGAGAAATAGTGATTGTAGAGTCTCCTTACCTTCAGCACCAGTTTGATAATGGCGCACGACTTGTTGCAGAGAAAATTGATACAGTTCAAAGCGTTTCTGTTGGATTTTTCTTTAAAACAGGGGTTTTATACGAAGAGCCTGAACTTCAGGGCGTATCTCACTTTATTGAGCATATGCTTTTTAAGGGAACCGCCCGGCGTTCTGCCAAAGAAATAGCCAGAGAGTTCGACAGAATCGGGGGCTACCTCAACGCCTTTACGGCAAAAGATTACTGTTGTTTCTATTCGCGGGTTGTGAAAGACAAGCTTGAAACAGCATTAGATGTTCTTTCCGATATGTTCATGAATGCATCCTTCGTCGAAGACGAACTTGAGCGTGAGCGAAAAGTTATACTCGAAGAGATAAAGATGTATGAAGACAGCCCTGACGAAATTATTCATGAGCTTCTTGGCCAGAATCTCTGGAAAAATTCAAAGTTGGGGAAACCTATCCTCGGAACTGCCAGCACAGTAGCAGACATGACAAGAGATGCTGTCCTGGAGGTTTTTCGAAAACAATATGTTTCCGGCAACATGATGATTTGTGTTGCAGGAAATTTTGAATTTAGCGAATTAATTTCGTTGCTCGAAAAGCAGCTGGTTAATATGCGTCCGGGTTCAATAAAAATAGAAAATGAACTGCCTGAACCTTCTTTTGATGCCTCGGTTTACACCAAGGAAATTGAACAGGTACACCTTACTGTGGGTGGCCCGGGAGTTTCATTTACTGATCCGGACAGGTTCCCAATTACAATTTTGAACGCTGCTTTTGGCGGTGGAATGAGTAGCAGACTTTTCCAGGAAATCCGAGAAAAGCGCGGGCTCGCCTATACTGTTTATTCATACCATACCTCTTTTAGAAATGCCGGTTTGTTTGGCATTTATGCCGGTACTTCCATTGAAAGCCTCAAAGACGTGCTGGATTTGTTCAAACAAGAGATTGGGTTGCTGGGCGAAAAAGGACTGTCCGACGAAGAGTTGCAGGATACAAAAGATCAGCTCAAGGGAAACATGTTGATTGCCCTTGAAAGCACTACAAATAGGATGAATCGTCTGGCTACAGAATTTTTGTATGGCATTGCACCAAAAACTCCAACTGAAGCAATTGCTCCTTACATGGCAGTTGAACACAATGACGTTATACAAATTGCAAAAAAACTAATTCAGGAAGACAGGATGGCAATTACTATGATTGCACCTTCCATGGATGCTGCAGATATGCTTGAAGAAAGCAGTTTCAGTGGCAGGACGGTTTTGCGGGAAAAACTTGGTAAATCTGGCAAGTAGCTTCCAAAGAAAAGGAAATAAAATGGGAAATATTTATAAAGAAAGAATTGAAAAATTACAAAGTGCTCTTAAAAAAGAATTTCAGGCAGTTTTAGTCACTGACCTTTCCAATATTCGATATCTTTGCGGATATTCCGGATCAAATGGAGCCTTACTTGTTGGAAAGAAAAGCAGTACATTCTTTACTGATTTCCGTTACAAAGAACAATCAGCAAAAGAAGTCGGTGATACCGCTGAAATAATCATAATTAAAGATGGCTTAATTGTTGATATTGCCAAGAACATAAAGAAAAGAAAAATTAAAAAAATGGGCATTGAAAATTCTATGTCTATTGGGCAGTATTTTGCATGCAAAGAGGCTTTTGGCATCGAAATGAAGCAGGTCGGTGGCCTGGTTAATACTTTAAGACAAGTCAAATCTGCAGACGAAATCAAAAATTTCAAGAAAGCTTTTTCAATTGCAGACAAGGCTTTCGCAGAACTTATGAAAGTAATTAAACCAGGCCAGACAGAGAGTGAAGTAGCGGCTCATCTTGAATTTTTTATGAAACAGGGCGGCTCTTCATATCCAAGTTTTGAAACTATCATAGCGTCTGGACCAAATTCAGCCTGCCCGCATGCTCATCCTACAAACAGGAAGTTAAAAAAAGGTGAAATGCTGAAGATTGATTTTGGGGCAACATATAATGGTTATCATTCAGATATGACCCGAACTATTTTCCTCGGAAAAGCAACACCAAAATTTAAAGAGATTTATTCCATCGTTCTGAATGCCCAAAAGGCTGCAATTGATGCTTTGAAGGTTGGAGTGGTCTGTAAGGAAATCGATGGAGTTGCTCGAAAAGTAATAACTGATGCTGGCTATGGGGAGTGCTTTGGGCATGGGCTCGGACACTCCTTAGGCTTGGAAATTCACGAATCTCCATCTTTGTCGCCCACATGCGCAGACAAAATTAAGCCTGGTATGGCATTTACAGTTGAGCCTGGAATTTATTTGCCAGGATGGGGCGGAATCAGAATTGAAGATGTTTATATCATCAAGGAAAAAGGAAAAACACGCCTTACAGCTACACCAAATGAGCTATTTGAGCTGAAATAAGAGAATCTAAACAAAAAAAATGAGCCGCTTATTGCTGGCTCATTTTTTTTTGTTTTTAGTTCATTGGCGAGTTCAGTCAGCAAAATTTAATGATTAAAATTTAAAGGCAAAGTTAAAGTTAAAGAAATAATACATCCTGTCGATAAAACCACTGAAATACTGAAATCGCCGGAGGTAAATTGATGAAACGAATTATTCCAGGAATGAGATTCTTTCTCATCCTAGCAGCAATTGCTATCGTGGCAGGTACATCCGGTTACAAAAAAGCTAGCGCGGATTCCACCATAACAATTCCCGTTCCTGAAAGTTACAAAGACAAACAGGTAACAATTTCTTTGAGAATTCCGCCAAACACACAACCATTGAATCGTAAGCAAGCCAGACCTAAGCTTAAATCACGCAAAAGTTTGATTGTTTGGCATAATAATCCTTCACCAAAAATTGATGCTAAAGATGAAATTCACGGAATTTTTAAAACATTTCTGAAAAAAGGCTGGGTTAAAAATACTATCAGCAGAGAAATTATAAGAATGAGACCCATGGAAAAATATTATGCTGTGAGACTTCTTCAGCATATTACATCAAATGTAATCGAAATTGGTCAAGCGCCAAACTTCAGTAGAGTAGTAAGGAAATGCAATTTAACTACTTCTGATATTGAAGATTTAAGAAGAATGTTGAAAAGGTTTGAAAAGGAACTGGTCATTTTTGGCTCAAATCCTAAAAATCTTGATAGAGATTTGCTCATGCTCCAGGAAAGATTCAAAAAGTCTCGCCAGGGAATTTTGAAAGTTCTTAGAGTAGAAGGCGCAGATGATGGAAGCACCTTAATTCATTTAAGTGTAGATTAAAAAAATATCTCAAACAAAAAAGCCTCTGGAAACAGAGGCTTTTTTTGCATTGATTTTAATCAAATTTTACTCTAACCTTCTAAACCCGAACAAATGTTAAAGCAGGTATAAAAGAATAAAATGTTCAAAAATATAGTTTTCAGGAATAGAGAATTTAGACTGTTATGGTTGGCCCAGTTGGTTGCCTTTATTGGAGAAGGCGTTTTTCAGGCGGCTATGATCTGGTGGGTTGTAAAAATTACCGGCTCGGGAACTACGGTTGGAAAAATTGTAAGCATGAGTTTTTTGCCTGCAGTTCTAATCGGTCCTTTTGCCGGTACTCTTGCTGATAGGCTTAGACCTAGATTGCTACTTGTCGGGGCCGATCTGTTTAGAGCTGCTTTAATAGCTGTGTTCTCCTATATGGCTTTTACTGAACATTTAGTAGTTAATCAGCTTTATTGGCTTTGTGGTCTTTTATCAGCAGCCGGGGTTTTTCATTCACCAACTACTTTAACTGTCATTCCGCAGGTTGTTAAAGAAACTGAAATTGATGAAGCTATGGCTTTACATACAATAGTTAGAGATATTTCAAAACTCGCTGGCCCGGCTCTTGGGGGAATGATAATTGCGCGATGGTCGGTTGGTCATGCTTTTGCGGTTCACAGCGCTTGTCTTGTATTTTCTGCTCTTATGGTAATGTTAATGAATATTGGGCATATAAAGCCAGAACCAACAGAGGAATCTGTAATTTCTCAGCTTAAGGGCGGCTTTTCGTATGCCTGGAGCCAGAAAACGTTGTTTACCCTTCTGATAAGTTTTGGAGTTCTCAATCTTTTTGTTGTGCCAATAATTGTTTTAATACCTCTTTCAATTCAGAAGATCTTTTTAGCAGGAAATTCAGCAGGTGCAGATGGGCTTATTAGCTTGGGAATTTTTTCCATAAAAGGTTCACTTGCCTTTGGAATAAGCGAAGGGGTACTGGCTTTTGGTTCTGTTATAACTGGTTTATTCTTTGTTAAGCTATTTTCTAAGGTAAGAAATTCAAGAATATTGATCGGTGCCCTTGTAGCAAACGCAGCGTTATTTTTTGTATTTAGCGTAAACACCCAATTTGCTATTTTCTTAATTGGCCTGTTTTTGTTAGGAAGCTGCTTTACGTCTGTAAATGTTGCAGTTCTTTCTTTGTTTCAGGGTACAGTTGCCCAGGAAATGAAAGGAAGATTTTTTGCTCTGGTTGAAGTTCTTAGTTTTGCATTGTTCCCAATTTCATTAGCTGCAGCGGGTACATTGGCAGATAAACTTGGGGTAGAGAAATGCTTTTCAATATGCGGGGTTGGAATTGCAGCAATAGTGCTGATTTTGATTCTGAAAAAAGATTTAAGGGAAATTGATAAATAATTTTCTTTTCCCCCTCCCGGACTTGAGAAAATTCTGTATACTTATAGAAATATAATTAGTTCATGGAGGGAACAAATGACGCTTTCCCGTTTTGGCAAAAATTGTTTTGGACTTATTCTCGGTCTAGGTCTTGCAGGCTCTGTTTGTGCTGCTAATCTGGATCAAATGGTAACCGAAAACTTGAATAAGGTTGCCAGAGATATGCATTACTCGTCCAGAGCTGTTGGAAACGAAGGCCAGACAAGTGATGTGGCCATGGGAGCCCTTGCAAAAGAATCAGCTGCTGTAGATTCTTTGAGAAGAGTTCTTTCAAAGGTTGAGACTGAAAAAGAAATCCAAACTGCAGCTCAACAGCTCAAAGCATTTGGTTACAGAGTTTCAACAAATGCAGAAAAAAGAGCTTTCCGAGAAGGTTACAGTATTCTTGAAAAAAGAGTGAAGTTTCTTGCTCAAATGGAAAACCCACAGCTTTTGTCATCTTTGAACTATTTAAGCGCAATTAATTCTGAAGTTGAAAATGGTTTTGCCAAATTAGATACCGATATTAGCTCTCGTGTTCAGCTTTTAGCGTCAAAAAGATCATCAAAAACACGAACAAGCACAGGAATGCTTGGTGCTAATGTTAAAAATGGAAAAACATACTTTTCTGTATATTCATGGGCTGCAACAGATGTGAAAGTGGTTATCTTTAAAAATGCCTCAGATAAAAAAGGTACCGCTTACCCAATGAAAAAAGATGCCAATGGCATCTGGAAATGCGCTCTTGATGGAGAATTATACGGAACATTTTATGGTTTTGTAGCAGATGGTCCAAATACTGACGGACATCTATTCGATAAAACCAGATTGCTTTCCGATCCTTATGCTTTTGCAAATGTAGACCATAATGGAAAGAGTATCGTTGTAAATAAGAATTTTAAATGGACAGATGCTAACTTTAAGCGTCCAAAAGCAAAAGACGCCATTGTTTATGAAATGCACATTAAAGATTTCACTGCTCACAAATCCTCTGGAGTAACAGGAGAAAAGAGGGGCAAATATCTTGGTTTACTTGAAGGAAAAGGCTCTGATGTAGTTCTTGGTCACCTTAAAGATCTAGGTGTTAACGCCGTTGAATTGTTACCAGTGCATGAATTTGATAATAACTTTGCAGGCGTGGTTAACCATTGGGGTTACATGACCAGTCATTATTTTGCTCCAGAGTGCTCGTATGCTACCAATAAAAACGGGGCAGCTGTTGTAGAGTTTAAAAAGCTTGTAAATGGGCTTCACAACAATGGAATTGCTGTTGTTATGGATGTTGTATACAATCACACCGCTGAAGGCGATCACAGAGGTTTACCTTTGAACCTTAAAGGATTGGATAATCCTGGATATTATCGCTTGATGAATGACAAAAAATACTATTGGAACGGCACTGGTTGCGGAAATGAAGTAAATTCCGATAGTCCAATGACGAGAAAGCTGATTGTTGATAGTCTTAAATACTGGCATAAAGAATATCATATCGATGGTTTCAGATTTGACCTTGGAACTATCCTTGATAAGGAAACATTCAATCAGATTCTTAGCGAGTTACCAGAAGATGTAATGATATTTGCTGAACCTTGGGCTGCAGATTGGCAGAGAAACAAATGGGGCAAAAGTGATTTCAGAAATACCAGACTTGCCAAATGGAATGATGATTTCCGTGAAAAAGTTCGCTCATTCGTATCCGGAAATGCAAACAGAAACGACTTTATGACTGTTATGGCTGGAACTTGCTTCTGGTGGGCAGCCAAACCTCAAGAAAGCTTGAACTATATTGCCGCTCACGATGGTTATACCATTGGCGACCTCTTTCATGGCGATAAAAAGAAATCTAGACTTGCAGCGGTTGCACTTCTAACTTCTCAGGGAATCCCAATGATTCACGAAGGTCAGGAATTTAATAGAAGTAAAAAAGGCAATCATAACTCCTACGACCAGGACAATGCTACAAACTGGATTAACTGGGACGAAAAAAGAAAAAATATCGATGTATTTAATTTCTATAAAGGTTTAATCAACCTGAGACTTAAATACGATAATTTCCGACACCCAGTAGCCCTTAATAGCCAGAAACTTGATTGGATTTCACAGCCAAATCAAAAAGCAGTTGGAATGCATCTTAAAGGTAAAACAGAATTTCTTGTTCTTTTGAACGGCGATCCAAACAACTGGGCCAGTTTCAAATTCCCTGGCGGGGGAAAATGGACTGTAGTTTGTGATGGTGAGAAAGTTGATGATAATGGACTTTACACTGCAGAAAATGACTATGGAGTTCCTCCAACTACTGGAGTAATACTTAAAAGATAGTTCAGTATTGGGCTGCCTCAAATTTTGAGGCAGCCCTTTTTTCTTTTAGAAAATAGATGAAAGTGTCGATAAGAAAAGAAAAACAGGAGATCTAATTGGATGATTGCCAGGATTAATAATAGAGGTTTTGTCGGAATAGTGATTTTAATATTGCTGGTATTGGGGTTAATCGGAATCTATTTTGGTTATAGCTGGTATCAGGAAAAGAATTTTATTTCCCTGTATGATGGTGATATGACCAGAAAGCTTGATATACCACCTTTTGCCGAAAGAAAGTTTTCCGCAATTAATGACCTGAAAGGCGAGGTTACATTAAAGGTAAGCACAAGCCCAGATCAAATTGGAATGTTTTTCAAGAGCTCTTGCGATAATTATGGCTACACATATGAAGGCGATTCCGAAAAAATACAGATTTCAATTAGAGCCGGATACGTAATTAGTGGAGAATTTAAGGATAACCTGCTTGTTTTAAAATGGAATCCTGTTCTCGATTCTAAGAATAAAAAGAGATATGAAAAAGCCTTTAAAAAACCTTATAAAGAGGAAAAAAAGAAATAAGTCAGCCGCCTGCCGAGGTATAGCCTGCAATAGTTTTTTTCCAGATTAAAACGGTAAAAAACAGGAAAAGGCTTGAAATTCCAATGGCAGTAAGTGCAACTGTCCATTCACCACTTCCTAACAGCATTTTTGCAGGTACAGTTGAGATAAAGGCAATTGGAAAAACTGAAAAAAACATGTGCCTGAGCCATTTTGGGTAAATATCGATTGGATACCGGCAAAAAGAAAATAATGACCACATAAGCTGCGACATATTGTCCAGCTTTTCGCTTTTTACGGCAAAACAAAGTAAAAGCACAAACAGACAATAGATTAAGGCCATTGAAGAAGAAACGGCCAAAAGAAATTTTAAAATTGCCACAAGGCTGAATTTTAATGCTCCTTTCCAGAATAGCCAGAGTAATAGTGCATTGGCAGTGAAAAGACTTCCAATTTCTTCAAAGGAAATTTTTCTGAATGAGACTACCAGTAGCGGTGAAACGGGCTTGGTAAGTAAAAGGTCCAGATTGCCTGAATTCACCATTTCCCCCATTGCCACAAGGTTTGGATACAAAAATATAAAATGAAGACAAAATACGTTCATGAATACAGCGTATAGAGTCAGCATTTGATCAGAATCCCATCCAGCCACTGATTTTGCTGCAGTAAAGAAAATAAGATACTGTAATAAGCCAAATAGAAAATCAAAAAAGTTTGCAACAATGGCAAACACAAAACTCATTCTATATTCCATTGCCTGAATAATTGAGGCTTTCCAGAACTTAAATATTATTTTTATTGAACTCAAGTTCTAGCCTCCATATGCAGAATAGTTTTTTAAGCCCTGTTTCCATATAACTCTAATTATTATTGAAAAGATTATGGTCCAGAACGCGATTACACCAAAGCCTGATGCAATATCTGAAAGGGACAATTTGCCTCTTAGAATTTCGATTGGAAAACTCAACATGTACCTATAGGGCAGAGAGTTGGCGATTACTCTAAAATTTTCGGGAAAGGTTTCCACAGGAACAATCATTCCCCCTAACAACGCCCATATACCGCCATTTAAAACTAGATTCAAGGTAGTTACATCTTCCAGCCAGAATCCTAGCAGCGCAATTGAAGAAGAAATGGCAAAGCGAACTATTGCTCCGCCGATTAAAGCCAGGACAAATAAAACTGCAATTTCTGTAGTGATAGGAATTACAGGGAGATATGGCTTTAGAAAAAAGAAACCAATCAAGGTTATTGGAATCAAATATAAAAGTTGAACCGTCTTATTGGTTAGACTTTCGATAACATACAAAAGAAGTGGTGGGTAAGGCTTTAAGAGTTCCCTGTTTAACGTACCGTTGCGTATACTTTCTGGAAACCTGAAAACAGTTCTGGCATCTGTGAAATTTAAAACCAGAGGAACCATGAGATAATAGAAAATGTAATCGGCGTTTCCATAAGGGTTTGAAGCTGTCTTTTCAATTGAAAGCCATGCAGAAACCAAAACAACCGGGAGTAGAATTAGTCTAATCGCATTTATAAACAGCATGGCACGATATTCCATAAGCATCTGCCAATTAGCTGAATAAATTTTCAGATTCGTTTTCCAGCAACAAAATAAATTCATTATAAAAATAGCTCACTAGGAATAAATGTAATCATTTTGGAGGCTCGCTATTTTGATTGTTGGTAAAAAGATCTCCAATAATATCTTCAAGCGGAACATCTTCAATGGTCAAATCTTCGATTTTACCGGTTGAATAGAGTTTGGAAGCGAATTCGCCAACCTTGTTTCGCGGAACACTAAATGTCTGCTGTGGCCCATGTTCCGAGATTAATTTTACCTGGGAATAATCTTTGGCAGAAATCTTTTCACTGGAGACTATTCTTATAATCTTGTTTTGATTAAAACTGGCTGTTAAGCTTGAAAGGCTTCCATCAAAGATTTTTTTCCCTAAGTCTATAACGATAACTCTTGAAGCAAGTGCAGCTACATCATCCATATAATGAGATGTCAGCAATATTGTTGGTTTAAACCTTTGATGATAATCCTTTAAAAATCTTCGAATCTTTTTTTGCATCAGGATGTCCAGGCCAATGGTTGGTTCATCAAGGAATAGAATCGAAGGCTGATGAAGTAATGAAACAGCAAGCTCACAGCGCATTCTCTGCCCAAGTGATAGCTTTCTTGTTTGAGTTTCCAGACATTCTTCAATTTCAAGCATTTCCACCAGTTCTGAAATTCTGTTTTGAAATTCGTTCTCTGGAATCTGATAAATTTCTTTATGGATTTGAAAAGTCTCTGCCGGAGGAAGATCCCACCAGAGATTTTGCTTTTGTCCCATAACTAACGAAACTGATTTTAAAAAGTCATTTTCTCTTTCAAATGGTGTGTATCCGGCAACATCTATTGTTCCTCCAGTTGGAACAAGAAGCCCGGAAAGCATCTTTAATGTAGTTGTTTTTCCAGCTCCGTTAGGACCTAAAAATCCAATTATCTCGCCTTTTACAATTTCCAGATCAAGATCTTTAACTGCTTCAACTTTTCTATAGACAGGCGAAAAAAAATTTTTAATACTTGCTGCAATGCCTTCAGATTTGAGTCTTACGTTAAATTCACGGCAAAGGCTTTTTGTTTGGATGACAAAGCTGTCTTTATTGTTATTATTAATCATATAGTGGTCAGATAATAATCTTTAAAGTCTATTTGTTCAAGATTTTGGGCAGAAATTCTTCAAAATGTAAGGATAAAAAATGAAAATAGCTTTCTTCAGCACTAAAAAATACGATGTTAGATTTTTCTCTGAAGCTAACATTGATAAAGCACACGACATAGAGTTTCTTGAATCTCCATTAAACGAAGAAACCGTTGGCCTTGCGAAAGGTTATCAAGCTGTTTGCGTATTTGTAAATGATGTGTTGAACAAAACCGTTGTAGAAAAGCTTGGAGAATATGGAATTGAGTTAATTGCCTTGCGCTGTGCGGGGTTTAACAATGTTGATCTTGATGCTGCTGAAAAAGCTGGAATAAAGGTAGTTAGAGTGCCGGCGTATTCCCCTTACTCGGTTGCAGAGCATACAGTAGGTTTGATTTTGACCCTGAACCGAAAATTTCACAAAGCTTATTCGAGAGTTCGTGAAGCCAACTTTTCTCTCGAAGGTCTTTTGGGCTTTGACTTAAATGGAAAAACTATTGGAGTTATTGGTGCAGGGAAAATAGGGGCGCTGGTTTGTAAGATTATGACAGGCTTTGGTTGCCGCGTCCTTGCCTATGATGCCTGGAAGAATCCAGAATGTTTAAAAATCGGCGTTGAATTTGTAGAATTGAAAGATCTGGTAAGAAATTCAGATATTGTATCTCTGCATTGTCCATTGATGCCTGAAACATGGCACCTGTTTGATGGCAGAATGATTGGGAAAATGAAAAATGGTGCCATGCTTATCAACACCAGCAGAGGCGGACTTGTTGATACTCTTGCGGTAATTGACGCATTAAAGTGCGGTAAAATAAGTGCTTTAGGCTTAGATGTTTATGAAGAGGAAGCCGACCTGTTTTTTGAGGACCTGTCTGGAGAAATTATAAAAGACGATGTTTTCTCACGTTTGTTGACCTTTCCAAATGTTGTTATTACCGGGCATCAGGCCTTTTTTACCCGGGAAGCTCTGAGTGGGATAGCAAAAACTACTATTGAAAATTTGAAGGAATTTCAAAAAGGAGTTCCACTCCAAAATGAAGTAGTAAAAGAGAAGATAATACCCAAAACCTGATAAAAAGGGTGGGGGCTAACTAATCTCGGATGCTTGCTAATTCATAAAGTGGAAAAGTCCTTGTTCTACCTTTTATCGAAATCCTATCAATAAAATTTAGTTTTACTTTTCCTTTTGTAAGCCTTATTGAAGCAGGGCAAATGATTATTCCGGTGTTTTTGGCCAGATGGGCCTTAGCTTTTAATCTGGCAGATAAATTTACCGGATTTCCAATTACTGTAAAGTTAAGTTTCCCAGCCAGAGAACCTATTTTCCCGGATACTGCTTCACCAGAAGCGAGACCGCAAACAGGCTGAAATTCAGGAATCTCTGTTTTTAGTTTGGCTGAAATGCTCAAAGCAACTTTTGATGCTCTTATTACACATTGATCCTGGTGATTTCCATCGTTTCTAAAAATAATCATTATGGTGTCATCAATTATTTTGTCTATTATTCCTCCAAATGGTTCACAGCAGGAATGAACAGCTTCCATAAAAGTATTAAGTATTTTCAAGGATTGTTCAGGTTCTCTCTGATTTTCCGTTTCCTTAAACCCTTTTAAGGCGACAAAAACCACTGAAACAAACTTTAACTCTCCTCCAGGTTTGAGACTTTCATTGCTATTTCCCTTAACAGCTTCAAGAACATCTGAAGAAACAAAAGAGGAAAGCATTTCTTTTTGCTTTAATCCATTGGTCATATGGTTAAAGGCTTGCCCAAGATCAGCAAATTCGTCATTCGTTGTAAGCTCAATATTATAATCGAGATTGCCCTTTCCAACCTCTGCTGCGGCTTTTGAAAAGTTTTTGATTGGAATGAGAAATGAACTTTCAACGAGCTTTAAAACAACTACAAATAAAGCGATAAAATAAGTAGTAAGAATCCATCCAGGAGGCAGAATGGTAAAATCTGTCGCTTTTATTTCTGTGGCAGAAACAATTTCAATTGTATGTAAATTGGAAATATAGGAACCTTTGTAAATTTTCAGAGTTCCACTGGAAATTTCTTTCCAGACCATATCTGATCGGTCATTTAGCAATAAAGTCGCTTTAGAAATAATCTTTGATTTGTCAAAATTCTTTGTAGAAATAAAAGATTGCAGGTCAGGAAGCTCATCCGATCTGTCTAATGGAATAAAACATTTTTCAATTTTAAATCCATGGATTTCCGTTGGAGTTATGAACTCTGATTCTAATGCCAAAAATTGTTGAAGAATTTTTCTTGTGGAAAATTTGGCAAGGATCGTGCATGTAGGGGGCTTAAATTTATCATTAAATGGGAATGATGCCATGAGCGAATATAATGTGTTAAAGCTTGAGGTTTCATGAGTTTTCAAAGTTCCCATACCTGTCAAAAAAGAGCCCATTCCTTTGTTGTTTAATTCAACCAGACCAGATTTGGGTTTTTGTCCCTTTTTATGGGTTTTTCCAAAAGTGTTATAGACTCCAGCAAAGAGGAAATCTTTCAATTGTTTGTCAAACTCTGGAATTTCGTGAATGTCCTCGCCCAAAATAAACTCTTCACCCAAAAAATTAGTTGTAATTGAAATCGTTGGTTTGTCTTTTATCCATTTTTGGATTGCTGATCTAAGGATTGGTAGATCTTTAAGCTCCACATATTTGGCTAATCTGGTTGTGAGTTTATGGTTTTCACTTTCCAGCTTAGTGTTAAACGATGAAATGGATTTTTTTAATTGCTCTGTTTTAAGTTTCAAATTTTGAATTGTTGAATTTATATGGTGAACCCGAAGATTTTGTTTATGAAAAGAATTTAGCAATGCCATTCCAACAAAAGGGAGTAGGCTTGCTGCTGTTAGAGCCAAAAAGAATTTTGTTTTAAACTTTAAGTTTGATTGAATTCCGAAGAAGTTCAAATGGATAAAAAAGATGCTGATTATCAAACAACCCAGAAAGAATGCAAACTTAGCTTTTTCAAGACTGTCGCGCAAAGGATGGGCAAGATTTTTTTTATTGAGAGAAACTTCTAAAACAGGGAATTTATTTTTTAACTCCATCAGTTGGGATGGATAAAAAGTATCTCTTGTAGAAAGCTTGACCATCATTTCTGGGGAAATGATTTCCTTAAGAGTTATTACCTTGTCATTTTCGTGAAAACCAAGGACTTGCTTTTTAAAATAGTTAAAGGATTTAAAGCTTTTAAAATGTGTAAAAGAAAATTTCCTGCTAAATATATTCGTTTCTGAAGCCTTTTTGGCGGATTGAAATATGTCTATTGCCTTTAGGTCTTTATCTGAAAATACACAGATGAATCCCCCAAGGTTGTTGTTTCTATTGTTGCATGTTGCAGGGGAATAAAAAAATCTAAGTTTTGATAATCCGGTTTTTCCACTTATGGCTGAGTTAACGTTTCTTGGTGAAAGTCTAAAGTATCCCGCAATTGAAAAAAGCATATTTATAAATTGATAAGACCTGTTAAGAAAGGTTTCATGTGTTTTGGAGTTTTCAAGTTTCTTAACTTTTTGTTTTATTGAATTGAATGCTATTGGCTTGGCAAGATGCTGCTTATTTAAAATCCAGAATAAGTTTTGGGTCATTTTATTTGAAACCAACGGGAAAAACTTTTTGTATTTTGGATTCACTGAAGTTGTGCATTGAAAGGTGTCTGGGCCATGAAAAAAGACAATTGCCGGAGACAATCCGGTTTCTTTTTTTATCATTTGCCTGAGCTTTTCAGCAGTTAAACTTTGGTAATAATTGATATTTTTTACAGATTTTTCAAAGTCTATAAAACCATTTTTATTGGAAAAATCAATTAGCTTTCTGTTTAAAAAGTTTGCGGTCTGCAAGTCAAAACGAAATTCGTCCATTTCGTTTAAAAGATTTTGTCGGGCCTCATTTTTTACCAGATTTTCGCTTTCAGAGACTATTCTATCCAGCATGAAATTAAGGGTTATGCCTGGAAGGATAGCAATTAGCAACCAGAGAACAAATAGAAACATTGATCCTGGATGCAAGTTTGCTGTTACTTTATTAGAACTATTTTTCATCAAACAGCTCCCATCCTATCCCAGAATCGTTTTTTGTAGCAGCTTTCGCTAGATTAAATTCACCAGTTATTGTTGATCGTGTATTTTCATCAATCAGGATTTTGCTGGTGCTAAGTTTGGTAAGGCTCTCCAGATTTTCTGCTGTCTGATTGGCATCACTTATTATTACAAAATCCTTACGAGAAGATTTTTGCCCTAGATAGCCGGTAAGTGCTAAGCCAGAAGCAATTCCAATTCCGTTTTCTATTGTAAATAGTTGTTCTTTTCGCCTTTCAGCATTAAATTTTGCCAATTCTTTTCTCATTTTTAGTGCTGCGCGACAGGCTCTTTTTTCTGGTGAGGCTTTTTGCGAATCTTCAGGGTAGAAAGCAGCTGAAATTGCGTCGCCTATCAGTTTCTCAATTGAACCATTCTCCGACTTAATAACTTTCTCCATAAGGGTTATGTAAGAGTTAAGTAATTTAACTATTTCTTCAGGAGAATGTTTTTCGCTTAATAATGTGAAATCTCTGATGTCGGAACTTAATATTGTTATGTTTATCCTGAATGCAAGAACTTCAGAGTTAATATTTCTCCCTGAAGCGATACTTTCAACAAGTTTGTCAGAAACAAATCTCTGCATTCTTTCTCTTTGCAAAAGGCCGTTTGCCATCTCATTAAAAGAATCTCCCAATTCCTCAAACTCATCACCAGATTTAATTTCTACAGTGGTTTCAAGGATATTATTTTCAATCTTATTTACTCCCGCTATTAAAGTTTGAACAGGGTTTAAAAAAAAGCACGAAAAAAGCTTTGAAAGAAAAATAACCGCCAGAATTCCATAAAGAAGCATAAAACCAGGTAAAACCTCCAGGAAAATAGAGGTTCCAATGGTTTTTAAGGTAGTTCCCTCTGCAACAATAATCAATGGGTTACTCTCAATAAAAACCCATTGTCGAAGATTAATATTATTGGCTTCTTCTGTTTTTTCGGTACCTGATCCACCTGATCGAAATGCTACTAGAGCTACACGCCTTAAATCCTTAAAATTAGTTCCATTTTTTGGCCAGGAATCAGTGGATAAACTCGCAAGGTTTCTAAGGAAAACTCCAAAATTAATATTAAAATCTATTCCATCAGGATAAATGCTTTTTTTTCTTAAATTCTTTCTTAGGAAATCCATCAAACGTCTGTTTTCACCTATTTCATTACATTGGGTGTAAACAAAAGCATATGGGGTTTCAGGGGTCTCAGACTTTGCCAAAAATTGAAACACTGCCTTGGGAAGAGGAGAAGGTGCAAAAGCATCCTGAACTACAACACTTTCTGCGGCAAAAACCTTTGAGCGCATGAAAATTTTCCAATACGATCCAAAAAGTGAATCTAGCAGGTATAGATCTTTTCGAACTTTTTTAATTGATGGAGTTTCAATTGGAAGAAGATTCATTCCAGATAAGATTTTAACCATGCTTGCCTGAATAAATCTCAAGTCCCGTTTTCCATTTTCTCCCAATTCTTTACCGAAATTCCTGCAAATCCCAGAAAAGTTGAAGAAAGTTGCACTGTTGATAAGGCCTAAATTTTGATTTTTTGCAATTTTGTCTTTAACGCTATCTATTTCTACCAAAGGGTTCTGAAAAGAATCACACAGGATTTTTTTGTTTTGTAACAATTGAAATGTGTATCTGCTCTGGAATTCATTTATTAGAGCTTTTATATAGCGCACACCCACATTCATTTTTGTACTGAATTGAGCAATTTTTTCCTTTTTACTGTTTTCAATTAGAGAAAGTGAAGTTCTGAAGATTCCAAAAATCGGAATAAATATGATTAGAGCGATAGCTAGTTTCATTTTTCCACTAAGGCTAAACGGAAGCGATTCTTGTCTTATTGATCGGTAAATGCCCAAAGTAAATATCAGCAAAACAGATAACCTTGAAAGCAATATAAGAAAGCTTAAAAAGTTTTTTGAACTTGGGCTAAAGTGCGTGGTAGGGATAAAAACGAATAGCGATTTGTTTTCTAAACTGTTCAGCTTTTCAGAATTGCTTCTCATTTTTCGATCGGCTATTGCTTGGAGAAAGTCTGAAGTCAAATAAGAGAAATAGAAAATCCCTTTTTCAGTTTTAAGAAATTTCGGACGATCAAGTCTCTGGTTTACAACTCCTCTTATTATTGAAGGATTTTTTTGTTTTATCGCTTCACGTAAGATTGCAAAGGGTGAAAGAACAGAACCTTTGAATCCTATGTAATAAAGTCCGTATATTCCAGTCTGGTCATTGGGAAAAGTTTTTTGAACTCTATAAAAGTAATTGTAAGCGTGTTGAACTCCAAAACGGCTTGAGTAAAATCTGTAGCAAACTCCAGGGAATACTGCGGGGTTGGAGTAAAAAGACAACAGACTGTGGAAAGAGTCGTGAAACAAAGAAGCCAGAGTTGCGCCTGGATTAGCCTTTAGAAGATTAAGTCTTTGTTTTCCAATCGATGGGCTTGATTTCAAAATATTTGTTAGATTTCCTTGGTCAGCTGCCAGATATGAAAGAGAGCAGTTTTCAAATAGTTCTAAAGCTTTATTTTTTACAAATGATTCCTGGTCAAAATATGAAAAAGTTTCTTTCAAGTCGCAGCTTCCACCTAACAGGAAAAGTGGCTGAATTTTATATTTTTGTTCAAGATACTGTCTGAATTGGAGAAATTTTTCTTTAGTAATTAGTTTTGGGTCAACATCCGGCTCAAATAAGAGTTCTCGCCTTCCTTGATCTAATGAAGATAAGCCAAACTCTCTATTCATATCACCAAGAGCATTTTCAATAAATTTTTCAGGGCTAAGTTTTGTTTGCAGGTCATCCATTTCGAGAAGAAGCAGCTCTCTCGCGTTATTCTCAAGCAATTGTTCTTCTCTGGAAACCTGTTTTTTTACTGAATAGGCAAAGAAATATAGGGGCAGAAATGTTATTAGCCCTGCTAAACAGCTGATGAAAAAAATACTCAGTTTATTATTTCGTTTATTCAAATTATTTCCGGGTTGCCTATAGCAAAAAGTCTTAACTAAACGTTACAATTTTAACTGAAGTATGAATAGATTTAAGATTTTTTTTCTTATAAGTTTACTGCTTTTTCTGCACAGTCCCTCTTTTGGGCTGGAGCAGATTTATACTGTGGGAAGCAGCTCAGTAATTGCTGTTTCAGAACCTTTGGAATTGAATTTCGATTCAGAAACTCTTGGCCGATTTACCGGTAAAATTGTTACTCCAAGACATCTATTCGTTGATTCCGGGGGCAAACGAGAGATTATACCTTTGCAGACCAGCGCTATAAGTGAAGCTTTCGTAAGATTTGCCAAATTTGATAAAAATACTCTTATTAGCTTACCCAAGCTTTTATTAAGCCCTTGGACTCTTTTTGATGAAGCCTTTTTGCGGAAACATTTGCTATTTCTTTTTGAAGGATTGGCCTTACTCTTATGGGCTATCAGCTTGCTGATCAGAACGGACTCAAGAACCGTGGATTCTTTGAAAAAACACTTTGTAGCATGTATTGCTAAGGGATTTTTTGTTTTATCACTGTTAATTTTAGCCTCTGGATTTCTTTTGAAATCAATAATAGGCTCACCTCTAGCCGCTATTATTCTGCTGTCGCTGATGTTTGGTCAGCTATATTTCATTTCCATCGTAAATCGGTCCTTATTTGTGATTTATTTCAAACAAAGCCATTTCATGGCAAGGGCAACTTTTTTACTAATATTTGCTCATGTAAGCATTGCTCTTTTATTTCTACCGGTGGTGGGAATATTGTTCTCAGTGTTCTTTCTTGTGCCCGGCTTGGGCGCTTTTGTAGAAAATCAGGAAGTTGATTCGGGAGGAAACAAATGAAAAATTCAATTCGTGGTCTTTGTTATCTTGCGGTAATTACCGTGCTCATGTTCTCTTCGTCGCTTTACGCTGAAGAAGGTGCTGAATTAAATTTGATGAATTTTGGGAAAATTCTGGCCCATAACTTTAGTCCATCACAAACTCTTGGAAACCCCGTTGAAGTAGGAAACTATATCGTAATTCCTATCGTATGCAAAGGCATGGGGTTTGGAATGGGCGAAAAACAGGAAGGAAAGAACAGTTCTTCAAATAAGGACAAAGATGGAGCAAAAAACGCAATTCAAAAAGATCGTGCTGGTCTTGGTGGTGGTGGATTCATTAAACCAATAGCTTTGATTATGATCGATAAAAATAAAGGCGATTATAAACTTATAAAGCTGAATGAGGGCATAGTCAGCCAGATGGCAAAGCATCTTGTTCCCCAGATGACTAAAATGTTCGAAAAACTAATCGAATTCAAAATGCAGGCCAGAAAAAAAATGGCTAAAAAACACAGACAGCAGAAACAAAAAATTCGAGAAAAAAAGCAGCAGATGAAAAAACAAATCATCCTCGAAAAAGAAAACAAAGCAAAAAAAGAAGCAAATGCGCCAAAACAGTAAAGATATTGTAAAATAATTTTTTGTGGAGCTTTAGTTGAAGGGGCTGTCTTAAAGGGCAGCCCCTTTTTATGCAAATTTGGAAAGAGTTTGCACCTCAAATACACTCTTGCTGCATTGATAGTTAATTCTTATAATTAAAAAATATATTTACAAGTTGAGTAATTAAAATGAAAAATAGCTTGAAATTTGTTCTGCGGTTAACTCTTGCAGCAATGCTGTTTTTTGTCCTTTTACCTGCGTTGGCAGGCCCGACTTTATCCAATGGACAAAAAGCTTATATTGGTCAGAATTTTACCATTTCCATGTTAGGCACCAGAAAAGCTAAACACGATGAATTGCGTTCCTTTGCAAAACAAGTCCAGGCAATCAGGAAAGTTGAAAAGGTTTTAATTTCCTGGGGAATTGATATGAGTCGAAAGGTTCATTTCAGATATTATACTGATACAGACTTTCCTGCGAAGGATATGTGGTTATCAGCTGGAATCAATCCTGACAGCAAAGCTTTTGATAAATATGAAGAAGATATTGGTATGGTTTTCGCCAGCATGTCAGGCTATGAGTTCGCTCACATGGCTGATGAGGCTAATGACAAGTATTTTTTCACCAACCCTTTTTCTGATTATCTAAGCCGAAAATATTACGTTAATCCTCGTAAGATCAGTGGTCAGGCAATGACAGACGTTTTGGAAATAGTAAAAAAAGAAAGAAATCGCATGGAAACAGATCTTTCCAAGCCAGTTGGAAAGCAACTCAAAGATTACATGATTTTTGAGGATGCAGCCTATTCACCAGATAAAGGAGTGCTTTGGGTTCCAATAAAAAACCCGGCTACTTTGCATCGCTATCTTGAAACTGCTGTTCATGAGTATGGGCACCATGCCTTTAATAATTTAACCAGGCAGATTCTAAATAAGTATTATAAAAAAAGAAAATGGACCAATAGCCAGATATTTTTTGTCAGTCAGAACATTCTTGCTGTGAATGAATTTTTCGCTGACTATGTTGCTGTTAGCAATGGTTATAACACCAACTTAAATGTACATAATTGGAAATCTGCTCCCAAAGATGTAAAAAGAGTTTTTAGTCAAAAAAGAACCTTGAAAGATCATATGGACGGAATTCGCAATGGAAACAAATCCCTTAAATGGTATTTGAGCGAAGGGCATAACTCTCTTAACCCGATGAGGTCGTTTGTATGGAAGTTGCGACTTGCGATTGGCGAAAGAGAAACTGATCAGTTGGTTGTTGATGCAGTTAAAGCCCATATTTACAACTTTTATGTTTTGGAGATTCCAAAACTAAAGCGTGTCAGACTAACCAATAAGGGATGGGGCTGTTTCACTGTTAAGGGATACAAAACTGATGCAGAGACAGAAAACCTTCGTTTCTTGAAGTTGATGCAAAAGGCAGCAGATAAGCGTCTAAGCAAAGAAAATAAAGCAAAATTTGCTACAGAGGCCAGCAAAATTTTTGAAGGGTATTACCCCTTAAAGTAAGACGATTAAATAATAAAAACCGAAGTTGTTGGATTCAGACGACTTCGGTTTTTTCGTTTGTGGTGAACTTGGAAAATTTATTATTTCAGAGGCCACAGCCTGGTGTTTTACTGATTCCTTATGAAAAAAAAAAAAGGCCTGGAGTATTATGAAAAAAATTATTCAAATGGTGAATGGCATTGGAAGAGCTTAAAGATTTTTCCAACAAATCAAAACAAGTAAAAGTAGATTTAAGAACCGGGATTGAAAAAATCTTGTTCACCTGCTGTATTGCTAGTTTGTTAGCAGCTTTTGGTGGTTTTTTTCATTTTATGAATGGCTATGGAACAATGCCTTTGAAAGTTACTTGCATTGTTTTATTGATTTGTATTTTTTGTTACATGGTAACAGACAATTTTTTGGTTCTTGATCTGGTTAATCAACGGCTTGTTTATCATTTTAGATTTCTAACTTATGCAAAGATAAGAAAAGTAGCGGATTTTTCACAAATCCATGCAGTTATTGTAAATATGGATTACTATCGAGCAAAAGGGGAACGTGGTTTTTTCCGTTATTGGACAGAAATTGTTTTCTCAAATGGCAGGACTTTGGCAATGACAGATCGCATTCGGGAAGATAAGGTTATGCCCCAAACTTTGGCGAAAATTATTGCGGATAATTCCGATGCAGAATATGTGCAAGATATCCATACAACCAATGCGATAGTAGTAAAAAAGCCAAATGGTCGGTATAGTTTTGCAAAGAAGCCAGAGCCCTAAAGGACTTTGAATTAAGCTTTTTGATTTTCAATGAAATAGAAAAAATCTTAGAGTATCATTATAAAAAAATTAAAATGGTGAGTAGCATTGGAAGCGTTTAATAAATTGTCAGATGATAAAAAAGTAGTGAAGTCCCAAGTTAGGACGGGGGTTGAGCGATTTTTCCTGGTGGGAATCATCCTCAGTTTGCTGGCAACATTTTTTATATTCTTTAGTCTTAGACATGGAGGGGTTCCTCTAAGGGTTTCAACATTTACTCTTCTTTGTTTCATTTTGCTTTATAGGTTTACCAGCGGGCACTATGTGCTTGATCTAATCAACAAAAATCTTCGTTTTCATTTTGCGTTTTTTGGTTTTTCCTGGACTAGAGATATTGCTGATTTTTCTATGATTCATGCTGTAACTGTTAATACTGATCATTATAAATCAAGGGGTGGGGGACGTGGATTTTTTGATTACTGGACAGAGGTAGTTCTGGCAGATGGCAAGGTCATTGCTATTTCTGAGCGTATTCAAAATGACAAGACTATGCCTACAGCTCTTGCAAAAATTGTTGCTGCCAATTCATCTGCTGAATATGTTCAAGACCTGCATATAACCAATGCAAAAGTCATCAGAAAACCAAATGGCCGTTATTCCTTTTCAAGAAAAGAAGATAACAAAGACCCAGAGCTGGTAGCAAAGATTTTTGCTATGCTTTTTTTGATTTTCTGTGTGAGTATGGTTGGCGCATTTATGTACAAGAACTGGTAAAAGCGTTTTTTGTCCCAAAACCAGAAATCATTAGAACTACAAAAAATTACTTTTGGGGTGTTTGTCTAATTATTATTAAAAGCTTTTGATATGAAGCTCCTAGTCTAAAAATTGTTTTCTAACCCTTGATATTGAAACCAAAATATCATCTTCGCCGACTTTATCACTATCTCCGTAATTTGTTTGCAAAATCTTTTCTACTGGATCAAAGATTCCGTTTTTCCCAGCTGATTGAATATATATGTTTTTTTCATGGGCAAAATATCTGAATGGCTTATCCCACAAGTCACACATGTAATCAATGGGCTCTCCGTCAAGATATGGCCCTTTCCAGCGTTTTAAATATGCTTCCTTTTCAAGACCAAGATATTTAAAACCAGGAATCTCATCTGAATAAAGGCAATTGGTAGAGGTTGCAGACCCCAGGGCGCTGGCAATATTCATTTTATAGGCAGATTTAAGGTTTTTGTTTGTTCCAGCAAAAGGAAAGCTTCCTAAATCCGCTTTATAATTAAGCATAGCAGATTTTAAGTTAGACATTCGGCTTTTGGTCCAGCTATGTGGGTGTCCGGTGCAGATAAATCCTGTGGTTGAAACTGTAGGTCCTAATTGGTTTAATCCAATGTAAAATCCAATAAAACCAACCACAGTTAAAAGAATGTTTAATTTTTTTCTTTCTTGCTTATCTTTAGCTTGTTTAAGGGCAAAATTTATTGGTAATTCAAAAGCCAGTATTACAAATAGCGCCAACAGAGATATTGTTACTGCATTAATGACAAAATCCGAAGTTTCAGATATATCAAATAGAGAAGGACCAGTTTCTACAATAAATTTTCGAATTGTAAATAAATATATTGAACCTTCTAGAAATAAGGTCGGTAAAATCAGAAAATAGGCAAAAATTCCCAACGATAATAACAAAAGTCTTTTTTTCACTTTTTTCCTATTCCTTGTAAAAATTCTTTGTAATAGAGATTTAATAATCGAATCTCATTCATAGTGTTTTAAAACTCAGTTTCAGAGGCTATGAAAGGTTTTCTGACCCTTGCAATCTCAATAAAAATATCATCCCCAAGCTCATTCTCTAAATAGTTCTCATCCAATACTTTCTCTATGGGATCAAATTGCTCATCAGGCCCTGAAGATTGCAAAAATATCGTTTTTCCATAAGCAAAATACTTAAATGGTTCGCCCCATGCATCGCACATGAAGTCTTCTGGCTCGCCATCCATGTATGGTCCTTTCCAGCGCCTCATGTATTTTTCTTTTTCCATACCTAAATACTCAAATCCCTCAACTTCATCCATGGCCAGGCAATTTGTTCCACTTGATAGGCCTAAAAACGAGGAAGTATTGTCGTTATAAGCGCTCAAAAGATTTTTAGTTCCTCCAGAGTGTGGATAATGACTAAGATCCGCATTGTAATTTCCAAGAGCGGTTTTTAAACATGACATATGGCTTTTAGTTGCGCTCGTGCGCGAGTGTCCTTCTACGTATGTAAAACTGCTTAAGTAACTTAAATTAGCTGCAGACCCTAAAATAATTGACAAGAATCCTCCAATGAAAAAAGAAAAACTTCGAAATCCCGAGAATTCAGTTTTTCCTGATTTCAAAATATAAGTTAAAGACTTCTTTGTAGCATTATATGCAACGAGCAAAAAGAAGGCTCCAATTATTACTTTTGCAAAGATCATAAGGGTTGGAAGACCATTAAATGCACTGGGTAAAAACGCATTAGTAAACCAAAGAAAAAACATTAAATGTAATAGCCAGAGAAAAGGCAAAGCAAAAACAAAAGAACAAAAAGATATTAAAACAAAAATTTTGTTTTTCATTTACAACTCTCCTTGCTTGCTCTTATTGCTCTATTAAATTTCAAAAACTAAATTTCACTCGTTACATGGCAATATAGGCACAAATTTTCTAGCGTCAATGGTGGTGAATGTTTTTGTAAAAGGAAAAAAGTTGAATCTGCTAGATTTGCTGATGCTGATGAAGAAAGCATTTAATGAAAAAATGGATTTAAAAGGAAAATTCGAAGTTATTACCAAATGTAATAATTGTAAACATTATGCTTGCATAGTGGCTTAGCAATATGGCAAAAGCAATACAGGAAAAATCGCAAACTAAGTTTTATTCCTGAAAACCCTTTATCACAGCCAGAAAGACTTCACCGTATTTTTCGAATTTTTTATCACCGACTCCATGAATTTGCAACATGTCATTTTCGTCCTGGGGTAGGGTGGCAGCCATTTCAGCAAGTGATTTATCACTGAATACAACATAAGGTGGAACTTTGGCGTCTGATGCAATCTGCTTGCGCAAGGCGCGAAGGCTTTCGAAAAGATCCTGATTGTAGTCGATTTCACCGATAGCTTTTTTCTTCTTTTTGGCTTTAGTGCTTACAGTAGCTTTTATGCGTGGAACAGCCATGGTAAAACTGACTTCACCTTTCATTAATGGCCAACAATCTTTAGTAAGTTTTAAAGTTGAAAAACTGCCAAGATCCTGAATTAACAGACCTTGATGGATCAAATTTCTGTATACGCTGGCCCAGTAATCCTTGCCCATATTGGCTCCGATTCCATAGGTGGAAAGGTTCTGGTGTCCCAGCTGCATAATGCGTTCATTTTCTGAGCCACGCAAAATGTCTATTAAATGGCCCATCCCAAATCTTTGCTCAACTCTATAAACGCAGGAAAGGGCTTTTCGCGCGTCTTCGGTAGCGTCGATCATTTCTGGGGGATTAAGGCAGTTGTCGCAGTTTCCGCAGTCCTCGGCAGTAGATTCACCAAAGTATTGCAACAGGATTCGCCTACGGCAGCTCTGAGCTTCCGCAAATGCCACCATTGAATTGAGTTTGTGTGACTCAATTCTCTTTCTTTCAACATTAGGTGAGGTTTCAATCAAACCGCGAGCTACGGCAATATCACCGTAACCAAAAAGTAGCAGGGCTTCAGAATTCATGCCATCACGGCCGGCGCGACCTGTTTCCTGGTAGTAGCTTTCAATATTTTTGGGTATATCAAAATGAACTACATAGCGCACATTTGATTTGTCTATTCCCATGCCGAAAGCCACTGTAGCAACAACAATCATTATATTGTCGTTCAAGAAATCATCCTGGACTTGTTTACGTTTTGCTGCTGGCAAACCTGCGTGGTAGGCTTCTGCACTGTAACCAGCTTTTCTCAGCTTTTCGGCAACGTTTTCAACGCGCTTTCTGCTGAGACAATAGACTATTCCGGCTTCATTTTTCTTTGTGTTTAAAAAGTTTTTAAGCTGATTAAATGGGGTAGCTTTATCAAGTATGGTGTATTTGATATTAGGTCTATCAAAGCTGGAAATAAAGACCTTTGCATCCTCAAGGCCGAGTCGGTCAAGAATATCTTTCTGGGTATGTGGTTCTGCAGTTGCGGTTAGCGCGATCATTGGGGTGTTGGGAAAATACTTGCGCAAGCGTCCTAATTTTATGTATTCGGGTCTGAAATCATGACCCCATTGAGAGACACAGTGGGCCTCATCAATGGCAAATAATGATATGGGCACATCTGACAGACGGTTGATAAAATCTTCGTGCATCAGGCGTTCTGGTGCAATATACAGCAGATCCAGCTCTTCATTGTGCAGCATGGCCAAAACTTTTCTCGCTTCAGTGCTTTTCAGTGTTGAATTGTAAAATTCAGCATTGATTCCACAGGCCTTTAAAGCATCTACCTGATCTTTCATTAACGATATCAATGGAGATACGATTATTCCCACGCCCTTGCGGTGAAGAGCTGGGATCTGGTAGCAGAGAGATTTCCCGCCACCGGTTGGCATTAAAACAAAGGCATTGTCCCCTTTAATAAGGCCTTCAATGATTTCCTGCTGATGAGGCCTGAATTCCTGATAGCCAAAATAATGTTTTAGAGTTTCTAATGGGGTTTTTGTCATTTGTCTGCCTTTAAAATTTAACTGCGACTATTCTACAATCTAATACAGACCAAAATCCAATAATACTTAAGAACCTTATGAATAGCTGTATTGAAACTTAAGATTAGAAAGATCGGATATAGCTGAAACTTTCGCAGATACCTTTTTCCAAAATCGCTATTCAGGAATCTTGAAAAAGATGTCATCTCCAGACATTCCATCATCTATCTGGTTTGGGCCTGCGCTATAAAAGATATCCTGTTCACCAGCCTTTTTAGTTAAAAGTTTCTGCTTTGTGAACGGGTCAGGAAATGTCTCTTTTGATCCAATAATAGATGCAAGGCTTTGCTTAATTATCTGTCTTTGAGCCATGTATTTGAAGTCAAACTCCAATTGCTCAAGGAAAGTCTCGTAGTTAATGCTGGCTGGGTAAAAATTAAAGATTCTATTTATAAATGTTTGATTATTATTTGTTTTGGGGGTAGGAAATTTTGTTTTAAATTGTTTAACCAAATTCGCCGTTGGAACCTGATTGATTAGGTCAAAGAACTCGTAGTTGGAATTCAGATTAAAGAATTTGGAAAGAATTAAGGCTCCGAATGGCTCTTTTTCATGCAGGACTAATAAAGTCTTAGCTCTTGAGTTTTGCTCTTTAGCTAAGGATTGAGATAGTGAGATTTTTGTCAGATCAGAAAGTTTTAACTCCCTCAAAAGATTTGTACAATCCTTAAAGTTGAGCGTTTTATTGATATACAGCTCGTTTAACGCCAGATTAACCGAGTTATAAATCTTGAGTGAATCATTATGATTAATAACATTTTTATCTAACAAATTTATTAAAGAGCATATCTTAAGAATCTGGGAAAGATCTTTCGCAATATCAAAATCTGGCTGGTTTAGTTTTTTATGGCATAAATATTCTGAAGAAAAAATTGAAAAATCCAGCATTCCGGTTAGCATTTGCGTTAATGAAATTTCAGGAGAACTTGTCGTGGAAAGCAAAACAGATTCCCAGGTCAGGCATCTAATCTTTTTGAGCGAATTCTCTACTATTTCTTTTTGTTCCTCAGTTAAAGGAACCTTTTTATTAAAATAGCTGGTTTCTGCCCATTTCAAATTAGACAATAGCCAGTTTCCTTGTTTATTCATTTCGATGATAGCGATTTTGCAATCATCTTGAAGATTAGGAACTTTTTCAAAAAATGGCTTTGGATTTAGAGCGTCGAATTCAATTTCGTTAAAATCTTTTATCATTAAAGACAGACAAATCTTTTCTGCCTTAAAAATGAAGTGCTTCATTGAAAAAAAAGATAAAAGCAAGAAAATAACCAAAGGCACAAAGAGCTTTATAATTATTGAATTATTAAAAAAATATTTAGATTGCTTACTCATTACTTCCTCGGGAAATTAAATTTTGTAATTTGAATGATTACGAAACAGTTGGTTTTTAAGGATGGCAAAAGAAAAAGTTTTCTCAATGAATACAATTTAAGTAATAGTAGCACGAATTTTATAGCAAAAGGTTGCTGTTTGGGAATAAAAAATAATTACGATTTAGGTAAATATTATCTAAATTTAATTGCCAGCAATTAGCTTAAACCACTTGTGAATGAATATACCATTACCGTAATTTTTGCAGGTAGATGAAGTTGCTTTTTGGAGACAATTTTTTGGGGGGACCTGTATTGTTAGTGGCAAAATTAGATGCGAAAAAATAGAGACAAAAGTATTTAATACAGATAAACTAAAGATTATAGAATAATTTTATGTGAGTTTGGCTGGGATCTATTAATTGGTGAGAGTATGATTTTATGCTGTGCAGGATAAATAGAAAGAAACCTTTCTTTATGAAGTTGAGGATTGAAAGGCTGTTTTTCGTACTGATTTTCTGGTTAACTCTATTTTCAATTCAAATTTGTTCAACACAGGGTTTTGCGGAAGAAAAAGAATCCAGAATTCTATTTATCAGCTCTTATCACCCATCTTTTCCAACATTTTTTAAACAGATTGATGGAATTAAATCTTCACTAAACAAGCTTAAGATGGTCTTTGACGTAGAATTTATGGATTGCAAAAGGTTTGATACAGAAAAGAATATTGAGCTATTTCTTAATAGATTGACTTACAAACTAAAAAACTCAGCTCCATATGACATCGTTTTCCTTGGAGACGACAATGCACTTAAATTTGCACTGGAGAATCAGAAAGAGCTTTTTAAAGGTATTCCTCTAGTATTTTTGGGAGTAAATAATGTTGAGCTTGCTTTGGCTCAAAACCTGAACCCAATGGTTACTGGAGTAGTCGAAGCAGTTTCAATGAAAGAAACTTTCGAACTTATTTTGAAGCTTCATCCTGAAACTAAAAGTATTGTTGCAATTGTGGATTCTACTTTAAGTGGGACTGCTGATTTAAAGACCTTTTATAAAGAAGCAGGGAAATTTAACACCGTTAGATTTTCAGATCTTTCACTGGAGAAGCTCTCGTTTTTGGAGTTATCCTCTGCCTTGCCAAAAATGGAAAAGAATACTGTGATTCTACTTTTGTCAGCATACTTTGATAAGGACGGAAAACCCTCGGATTTTTATGAAAGTCTTAAGCTTATTTCGACCAGCACTTCGGTTCCGATCTACCATCTCTGGGAGCATGGTGTAGGCGATGGCATCCTTGGAGGCAAAGTCACATATCATTATTTGCAAGGGCGGGCTGCAGGGAAAATTGCTTTTGATATTTTAAAAGGAAAACCCATAAGTGATATTGGGGTAAATACAGAGAGCCCAAATCAGTTTTTGTTTGACTTCAATCAACTAAAACGGTTTAACATTAATCTTGATAAATTGCCTGAATCCAGCAAAATTGTTAACCAGCCTCCTACATTTTACTCGATTAATAAAAGAACCATTCATAGGGCAATTTTTGCTATTTTACTTCTTTCAATAGCTTCAGCATTTCTTCTCTGGAGTCTTTTAAAGATAAAAAATACTGAAAAGAGATTGAGAGAAAACGAAAGTTTTCTTCACAATATTGTGGAAAATATTCCTTCAATGATCTTTGTAAAAGACGCAAATAATCTTAAGCTTGTGAGAGTAAATAAAACAGGGGAAGAATTGCTGGGGATAGATAGAGAAAACTTGATTGGGAAAAGCGATTTTGATCTTTTCCCGCCTGAACAGGCAAAGTTTTTTGCAAAAATGGATCATCTTGTTGTGGAGGGAAAGACCCTTATAGATATCCCAGAAGAGGAAATCCAGACCAGAAATTCAGGAAAAAGGATTTTACATACCAAAAAATTACCTGTTTTTAGTGAAAATGGTGAGCCAGTGTATTTATTAGGGATTTCCGAGGATATCACTGAGACAAAACAAGATCAAAAAAATCGTCTGCTGCTAGAAGCTCAGTTGTGGCAAGCACAAAAGATGCAGGCAGTTGGTAATCTGGCTGGTGGAATCGCCCATGATTTTAACAATATTCTGACTGCTATTCTAGGTTATGGAGAAATGGTTCTAGATGATTTAGAACCTGAAAGTGATCTCTGGGAAAAGCAAAAAGAAGTTATAATGGGTGCTAAAAGAGCTAAGGGGCTGGTTAGACAGATATTGTCCTTTAGTCGCCAGGAAAAAAGTGAAAAGAAGGAATTGAATCTTCACGTTATAGTTGAAGAAGCTTTAAAGCTTATGCGAGCTTCTATCCCCACTACTATAGATGTTGTTAAAAAATTGAGTGAAGAAGAAAGCTATATTTTTGCAGATCCTACTCAAATTCATCAAGTTGTTATGAATATTTGTACCAATGCTTATCATTCGATGAAACAACAGGGTGGTACAATAACTGTTGAGTTAAAACCAAATCAAATGATCCCTGCTGACTTAAATTTAGAAATTGATAACCCAGAGAAACAGAAGTTTGTCATTTTGAAAATTCAAGATACTGGATGTGGGTTTGATGACGAACTTAAAGAAAGAATTTTTGAACCATATTTTTCAACAAAAGAAAAGGGCGAGGGAACGGGTATTGGCCTGGCAGTAGTGCACAGTATTGTTTGTGATTGTGGCGGGAAAATTGTGGCAGATTCACAAAAGAATGTTGGAAGCACTTTTAGCATTTTCTTTCCTCAGATAGAGCCAAAGAGTGTTGTAAAACCAAATGATTATAAAGATGGTTTACCAACCGGAAAAGAAAAAATCCTGGTAGTAGATGATGAAGAGCATATTGTAAAGCTTCTAAAACATTTATTGGAGAATCTTGGTTACACTGTTACAACAGCAAGTGGGGCAGAGGAGGCTTTGGTTTTGTTCAAATCCAGCCCGGAATCATTTGATCTAATTTTAACAGATATGACAATGCCAAATTTAACCGGAGCTGAATTATCTAAAAGGGTTTTGGAAATAAGCCCTGAAACACCAATAATAATGTGTACTGGCTATAGCGATATAATTGACAGAGATAAAGCTCTTGAAATAGGAATAAAGGAGTTTATCTTAAAACCCTTTACCTGTTCTGAATTATCCAAGATTATCAGAAAGGTTCTGGATAGCTGAAAAAAATTAATCCGGGCTTTTCCAGTCGGGGTCACGGTGACTTTTGTTTCTCACGTATTTCTTCATAAAGCCGCGAAGATTAGAAAACATTCCCATCAAAATATTTACTTCTCTTTTTAGAGGTTTTGATCGGTGAAAGAAAATTCTGATTACCTGAAATAAGGCATCTGGATTAACTAATGGCAAGAATTCACACATGGATAAAACATTGCCCATGTGAGCATAAAGTCTGCTAAGGTCATCAACTGTTGCTGGAAGCTCATAATCATCATCTTCATGAGGATTAGGCAAGTCAACCATGGTTCCAAAGTTTTGATAAAGTTCGTAAGCAATTAGAAGAACTGCTTGAGAAAGGTTCAAGCTGGTGTTCTCAGGGTCTGTCATGACCCGCATTGTTCCCTGAGCATACTGGAGGTCGTCTTTAGTAAGGCCCCATTCTTCACGGCCAAACATGATAGTTACAGGACCATGCTGAAGAACTTCTTTAATTCTTTTCATGCCTTCCTGGACAGTGTAGTGTGGTTCGTGATAATCACCTTTTCTATTAGCAGTACCAAGAACCAGAACACTTCCTTCTATAGCTTCGGGAATGGTTTCTACTACCTTGGTAGCCTCGAGGATATCTCTGGCATGCATGGCCATTTTTACGGCGTCTAAGTCCAATTTACAACCTGGTCGAACAACAGTAAGGTCATTCAAACCAAAATTCTTCATTGCTCTACAGGCAGCACCCACATTCAAAGCGCCTTGTGGTTCAACTAAAACAATTCTTACCTTATCTAAAATCGGACTGGTTTCTGACAATTCTAAACTCCGTAATTCTGGAATAAAAAAATAGGCTCGAGCGGACTTGAACCGCTGACCCCCACGATGTCAACGTGGTGCTCTAACCAAACTGAGCTACGAGCCTTTGCGTGAATCGAATATTAACATTGAGACCTTTTTTTGTCAATACAGTTTTTAATCTTGCCTGATATCTTTAAATCCGTTATCCTAACAGCCCTTAAGAGGTGCGTAATGGAAAAAAATACTGAAAAAAATGCAATGCCTGCAAAGCTTCTGATTATATGCTTGGTAGTGGTGATTTTGCTTGTTCTGCGCATAAAATTCGCTCAGAATACTTCGGACTTCGTGAAGAGATCTGAAATCATGATGGACACATATGTGACCATAAAAGTTCAACAGTGCAATGGTGATCTTGAAGCAATTGAAAAAGCTTTTCAAACATTTACTAAAGTTGAGGAAATGGCGTCTTTTCATGCGGCCACCTCAACTTTAAGTCTTATAAATAAATATTCTCCTGTAGTTGTATCAGCTTCATTCTCTGAAATTATAGAAGCTGCTTACCAGGCAAATTCAATTTCTGAGGGCTATTTTGATCCTACCTTTTCTTTGATTCAGCGAGCCTATGGATTTTATTCAGGGGTAGGGGCTGTTCCAACTGATATTGAGCTGGAAAAATTAAAAGAAAAGATTGGTTTTTCAAAAATGTTGAAACAAGTTGGTGAAAATACTTATCTTCTTGCATCAGGAAGTTTAATTGATTTTGGTGGTATTGCTGGCGGATATGCAGTGGCACAGGCTGCTCAAACATTGCGAGCGGCTTCCTGTAGCGTTTTCTTTGTGGATGATGGAGGAGACATTTGGGTTGAGGGCAAAAAATCTAATGGTCAGCCATGGAGAATCGCTGTGAGAGACCCTAGAACAAATGATTCACTTGGAATGTTTGAAACATTTGAGCCTGCAGCTATTTCGACTTCAGGCGATTATGAAAGATTTGTTGAGGTTGATGGAAAAAGATATGGTCATATTTTGAATCCTACAACCGGAAGGCCTGCAGATTATTATCGATCGGTAACCGTTGTTGCGACTCATCCAGTATTGGCTGACATCTACAGCACCACCATCTTTGCTATGGAACCCGAAAAAGCTGAAGTATGGGCAGATGAGATGAAGATTCCATATTTGATTTTAACTTCATCAAATGAAATTTTGATCAATGAAGAGGGTAAAAAAGTTTTTAAAAATGTCAAAACTTTCTGAAAAATACACAGAAAATCTTTTCAATAGTTTTGATAAGGTTTTTATCGTTTTCCTACTTGTAATTTCAGTTATTTTAACCCTGTTACGTTTTTCTGGTAGTGATGGTGATTTAAAATACGTCATTCGTTCAAAACAGCCTGAATTTAAAAAGATTCTGTTTAAACCCTCCAAAAATCCTCTTCTGGTAAAAGGCAAGTTGGGAACAACAGTTGTGGAATGGGATTTAAAAGGTCGGGTAAGAATCAAATCGTCACCCTGTCCTTTTAAAACCTGTGTTTCAATGGGGTGGGTGCATGGTAACTCTTCAATTGTATGCGTGCCAAATGGAGTTATTGTCGAAACTCAGCATTCCACAGAAGAAATTGATGGAGTTGCAAGGTGATAAATTTTTATTCTGACTCCAAAAAATCCAAGCTCGAAAAGCTTGTTACTACCGCAATATTGCTTGCGGCGGCAAGTGCAATACAGATTGTAGAATCACCTCTTCCAAGGATTTTACCATGGTTAAAGCCGGGACTGGCCAATTCCCTGGTGCTTTATGCAATGCTAAGAGTTAATCCTGCATCTGGTTTCTTTATTGCTTTCCTCAGATCTTTTTTATCAGGGATTTTTCTTGGTACACTTTTCTCTCCGGTGCATCTGATTGCTTTTAGCGGAAGTTTTTTTTCATCAATAATTATGTATTTATTGGTAAGATTCCTTCCTGGAGCAGGTATTAGTTCTATAAGTATTTCTGGTGCTCTTGCAAGCAATTTCGCTCAATTAATGGCAGTGCAGTTTTTATTTGCAGGAAACCTCTCTTTCTGGTTTCATATATCCATAATGATTTGGATTTCAATTCCATCTGGAATAATAGTCGCAAAAGTAACACAGGAACTTCTAAGGAGAACTGACAAAAATGTATAAGAATCTTCCAGAATTATATCTTGCTTCCAAGTCACCAAGACGAAGAGAAATCCTTGGTAACTTAGGGGTCCCATTTAAACTTATCGATTCTCCTTATGAGGAAAAATTTGAAGATGTTCAGGAGCTAAATCCTGCTGAGATGGCCAAGAAGCTCGCTAGCCTAAAAGCATTTCATGCAGCTTCCAGTTTGAGAAGTGGAATTGTAATCGGAGCAGATACCATTGTGGTTAAAGGGGATTCGGTTCTTGGCAAACCTTCTGGAAAACAAGAAGCAACCGACATGCTTTCTTCGCTGTCAGGGGCTTCCCATAAAGTAATCACCGGAATTGCTGTTGTTGATGCAGAAGGATTCAGGACTTTGAGTCATTCAGAAATTACCACGGTTCATTTCAGAGATTTAACCCAAAAGGACATTGATCAATACCTCGAAACTGGTGAACCCTTTGATAAAGCTGGAGCATATGGAATTCAAGGATATGCAGCTTTATTTGTAGATCGACTTGAAGGCTGTTATTTTAATGTTGTTGGTTTTCCGGTTGTAGCATTTAGAAATCTACTTCTGGAACTTGGATACGATATTACAGAATACATAGAGGTTGAAAAAAAATGAGAGTAGCGGTTTATCCTGGAAGTTTTGATCCTTTTACAAACGGGCATCTAGATATTCTTGATCGAGCGTCAAGATTGTTTGATCATGTCATAATCGGGGTTCTTGTTCATCCTGAGAAAAAGTGTCTATTTAGCCCTGAGGAACGGGTGAATATGATTACGGATATTGTTAGAGAATACGATAATGTTCGGGCAATACATTTTAATGGATTATTGGTAGATTTCTGTCGTAGCGCCGGGGCATGTGCTATAGTCAGGGGCCTTAGAGCTGTTTCTGATTATGAATATGAACTCCAGATGTATTCAGTTAACCGGCAGCTTAGTGAAGATCTGGAAACTGTATTTTTAATGTCTTCTCCTGAGTATTCTTTCTTAAGCTCAAGTATTGCTAAAGAAGTTGCGAGATATAATGGCTCTGTAAAAGATCTTGTTCCTGAAATAGTAAGAAAGAAGATGGAAGAAAGGTTCAAGTAAAGATTTTATAGGTAAAAAAAAGGCCGTCTCCATTGAGACGGCCTTTTTGCTTTATTATTATTTGTCTTTCTGGGCGTCGTAAAACGGCGACATATTCCTCAAGTTCTGAATAATAGGGGGAACTTTTTCTATAACATAGTCAATCTCTTCTTCTGTGGTGAATTTAGAGAGTGAAAACCTTACAGAACCATGCGCATAAGAAAAAGGAACTTCCATTGCCATTAAAACATGAGATGGTTCAAGGCTACCGCTAGTACAAGCTGAACCAGAACTGGCTGCAATTCCCGCCGCACTTAAGTGCAGAAGAATAGCTTCGCCTTCAATGAATTCAAAACCGATATTAGTAGTGTTAGGAAGTCGCCAGGTAGGATTGCCATTGATATAGGTATGAGAAATTTGCTCCATAAGAGCTTTTTCTAATTTATCCCGAAGCTTTCTTACCCGATTATTTTCTTCAAAAATATCATTCATCGCCTCTTCGCAAGCTTGTCCCAGACCAACAATATAAGGAACATTTTCAGTTCCAGCTCTACGTCCATTTTCCTGGTGCCCGCCTATCAAGAAAGGAGAAACTCTAGTCCCTTTACGAATGTACAAAGCTCCTATTCCCTTAGGCGTATGGAGCTTATGCCCAGAGAGGGAAAGCAGGTCGGCCGGGATTTTCTGCATATCCATTGGAATTTTTCCAACAGCCTGAACAGCATCGGTATGGAATACAACGCCCTTTTCCTTGGCTATTTTGCCAATTTCATCCAGAGGAAACATTGTTCCTGTTTCATTGTTTGCGGCCATTACGGATAAAATAGCTGTATCTGGAGTCAAAGCTGCTGCCAGTTGGGCAAGATCAAGATCACCTTTTTTGTTAACAGGCAATTCAGTAACTTTATAACCATTTTTGGCATAGTAACGTGCAACGTTCAAAACTGCCGGATGTTCTACTTTTGTGGTTACAATATGTTTCTTGTGTGGATTTGCTTCTAGCACTCCACTAATTGCATGATTATCAGATTCTGTTCCACATGAAGTAAAAACGATTTCTTCAGGGGAAACATTTAAAAGTGCAGCTACTTTAGCGCGGGCATCTGATACATGCTTAGCAACTTTACCGCCAAAGGAATGCATTGAACTTGGATTGCCATATAACTCGCCAAAGAATGGGAGCATTTTCTCTTTAACGCCCGGAGAAACCATGCACGTAGCATTGTTATCCAGATATACTTGTTTTACATCTTCCATTATTAAGCCTCAATTATGTTTAAATCATCAGATACTTTTGTTCTTAAGGTCTCCTGAACAAGATTCTGAAGAGTAGCTTTTGCTCCCGGACAACCAGCGCATGCTCCACGAAGCTTAACATAAACATTTGGGCCTTCAATATCCACAAGCTCTATATCGCCGCCATCAGCTCTAAGCTGCGGTGCAACGTCGTTTTCAATTACTTTTGATATTAATTGAATTCTTTGAAGGTTAGTCATTTTCGGCTTTTCTTCTTCGGCAGGGCCAGAAGAAACTTTGTTTTCTTCTTCCAGGATTCTTTTAATATCTGGAATACAGCCACCGCAGCCTCCACCAGCTTTGGTGTAGTGAGTAACATCTTCAACAGAAGTAAGCTTATTTTCTCTAATTACTTCGCGAACTTTATCTTCTTCTACCCAGAAGCATTTGCAGATTACTTTGGCGTCTTCATGTTCAACGAACTTTTCGCCTTTAAAATTTGCAACAGCAGCTTCAAGAGCTTCTTTCCCCATTACTGAGCAATGCATTTTCTGTTCTGGTAGACCGCCGAGAAATTTAGCTATATCAGCGTTAGTTAAGTTCAAAGCTTCGTCAACGCTTTTACCCTTAACCATCTCGGTTAGGGCTGAAGCACTTGCAATAGCACTTGCACAACCAAACGTCTGAAATTTGGCATCTTCGATTTTTCCGGTTTCAGGATTTATTTTAAGAAAGAGCTTTAAGGCATCGCCGCAAGCTAAAGAGCCTACTTCGCCAACGCCGTTAGCGTCTTCGAGTTTTCCAACATTTCTTGGGTTTTTAAAGTGGTCCATTACGGAATTTGTATAATCCCACATTTTTGTTCACCTGTTCTTTAAAATTTTTTGTATATTAACATGTTTAAACCGCTCAATCCACGTTTTTTAGTAAAACTTGGCTTGCCATTAAGAACTTTAAGAAAAAAAGCACAAAGGTCAAGGATTATTGAGCCTTTTTTTTTGTTTGTACATTGTTTTGTGTGAAATTTTCACGGATATATTAGCTAAATTTTGGCAGAAATGGCGAAAACCCTTTTGGAATCATTACCTTGACAAAAATTAACAATTTGAGTATAAATGATGACTCGCAAATGAATCCAACCGAAAAAGATAGGAAAAGTTATGCACGTTAAACCAAAGTTCAGTCTTAAAGGCCTGATTATCCTTACCGGATTAATGGTTTTTGCCTTATCGACTGATTGTTTCGCACTCCTTCCAGGTTCTGCGGAGAATGGATTTGATGTAGGAATCTATCAAAAAGGTTCTAATACAACTACATACAGCGTTGAAAATAATTCAATTACCACTGCCAAATTCATTCAGCCGAAGAAAGAGATGAATCCGTTTTTTGGTGTAACTGAACCAGTTGTTTCAAAAGCAGGGGCGGTTAAAACATATTCTTTGAAGGTCGCAACGAAACTAAAATCCTCCGATTGGGGAATGGTTCGTCAGGTAAATATTGCTAGCCTCCAAAAGAATAGTAAATGTATTATTCGTCCAGTAATGGGAAGAATTTCATCGGGCTTCGGTCGAAGAATCCATCCAAGAACCAAGCTTCGTCATTTTCACACTGGCATTGATATTGTTGCAAAACGTGGAACTCCTATTTTATCAGCTCTCGCTGGAAAAGTTGTTTTTGCAGGCTGGAAAACCGGTTATGGGCTTGTAGCAATTATTGACCATGGTAATGGTATGGAAACAGTGTATGGACATTGCTCCAAATTGCTTGTTAGAAAAGATCAGATGGTAAATACCGGACAAAAAATTGGCCGCGTGGGTAGCACAGGTGTTGCCACTGGTTCACATTTGCATTTTGAAGTCAGAAGAGGCGGAAACGTTAGAAACCCTTTCAGATACTTCCGAAAATAATTTAAAATCGTTAAAAGAAAATAGTCTCCAACATAATGTTAGAGACTATTTTTTTGTTTTGGCTTCAGGTGATTTAATCTGTCGCTATAAATAAAAAAAGTTTGGCTGGTGCTTTATTTTCCAACAGGGGGAAGTTTAACCCACACCTGTAGTTTGGATTTTTCATCAATTCTAACTAAAACGTAATCTTTGTATGTTGCGAGTATATTTTCCTGCATAAAAACTCACCACCTGATTTAAAGATACCAGAACAACTTATTAACATGCAAAAAGCATACCATGCTGGCTAATTTATCTATCGGCAAAATTGATCAGGTTTCTTAAGCCTTTGTTTAAGCAGGGGTAGGTTGGTAAATTTATGTAAAATGAGTTTGAAATGGCTTTGAGGATTACTGTGCAAAAAATGCTCTACACAACTTAAAACATCAAAATTAAACACAAATTGTTCAATAATTAAACAAATGTTAAAGGTGTGGTTGAAAAAAGGCACACCTGAAATTGCAGCTTAAAGTTCTGGCAATTCTATTTCTTCTGTTTCAGGAGAATTGGGAAGAGGAACTAATGTTTGCTTATACATGAAAAGAGAACCCAAAATTCCGAAAATGCCAAGAATCAGCCAATTAAGTCCTAGATCAATAAACTTTTCTGTTCCCACTCTTATAAATGGTGAAAAACGCTCTTTTGAAACATTTTCCATTAATGAAGCCTGTTCATGAACCATTTCGGAAACACCAATAAGGTGCCCCTGGAGTTTTCCTTGAATGGCCAAAGCTATTCTGTCACCAGGTGAAAGGGACTCTAGCTCTGACATTGGTGAAAGGCTCAACCAATAGCGATCGGAGGTTATACCAGCGGCAGTGCTTTTATTTACTACAATTCCAGAGAAACTCCGGGACATTGATTTATATGCAGAGATGCACATGGAAGTGCTCAGCACAAGTAGCATCAGGGCAAAAACTCTGATTTTAATTTTTCCGCTTCTATTGTTGATTATTTGCATAAATCCTCTATATTAATAAAATACTAAAAGTTACTGGAAAAAAGAAGAAAAATAATAAAAAAATGTTGTCGGTACCCTTACGGGTTTTAAATCTATATGTTATATTTTAAAGGAATTAGTTTAGTAGCGGAGGAATTGAGTAATGAAAAAAGTTATTGTCGCTTTAATGGCCTTGATTATGTGTGCATCTTTGCCAGTAATGGCTCAAAATATAAGTGCAATGAAGGTTGATCCTAATGATCAGGCTGTAGTTGCAATGCTTTGGATGGTTTATTCTGATTTGCAGATGTGTAATTCATCTTTGAACCAGTCTGTAATGGATAATGTTTCAGCAATTGGTCATCTTAATAATGCTCAATCAGCTCTCAAAAAAGCTAATCTTGATCAGGCATATGACACTCTTGTTCAAGAAATCAGCAAAAGAATCAGCAAAATTAAATTTTATCTTGTTATGAATGAAAGAAGATCTGTTGTAGAAAGACTTCAGCAGCTTATGGTTATTATCCGAAATGTTCTTGGCGCAAGCACAGGAAGCCTTCCAAACTATGGCAACATGGGTAACGTAGGAAATGGTAATAACGGAAATTATGGTTTCAATAACAATGGTGGTCCAAACGGTTCTGGATTTGTTCCAAGACCAGAAGTTCCAGTGCAGGGAGCTCAGTTTGGTGGAAGTTCAAATCCTTCTATGCCAACACTTCCTTCTGGTGTAGTGCCAGTTAACTAAGTATTAAATAAAAAGGCGCTGTTAGAAATAGCAGCGCCTTTTTCTATTTAGAATGAAAAGAAATATTGCAATAATAGGATTTATGGCAGCCGGTAAGACATATCTTGGCCGGAGAATAGCCAAGGCTCTTGAGTTAAAGACAATTGATCTTGATGCCGTAATTGAAGATAAAGCAGGGCAGTGTATTAAAGATCTTTTTGCTAATAAGGGTGAGAACTATTTTCGAAACCTTGAGTCTGAGTGTTTAAATGAGACAATCAAGAGTGAAACAGCTCCATTTTTGCTGGCATCTGGTGGGGGACTTGTTTTAAGGCCGGAAAACCAGAAATTATTAAGGGAAAACTTTCTGGTCGTATTTTTAAATCCCGAATTTGAAAAAATATTTGGCCGATTAACTAAATCTAATTGCAGACCAATCGTAAAAGAAATGGAGAAAGAGGATATTTACCTGCTTTGGGAAAAAAGGTTGCCAATTTATAAAGAGTTGGCCAATATTGAAGTCGATTGCGTATCAAACGAAGATTTATTAGTTGCAGAAATCGTAGAAAAAATAAATAATTATGATCCGGAATAATTAAAACAAACATCGAAGGAACAGCATGAATAAAGAACAAAGAGATCAAATTTCCACTCAATTTTTACGACTGGTAGATGTTATGCGAAGATTAAGAGCACCAGATGGATGCTCATGGGATCGTAAGCAAGACCATCAATCTCTCAAGAAATATATACTTGAAGAAGCCCAGGAAGTAGCTGATGCTGTTGATAGTGGCGATTTGTTGAATCTTCGTGAAGAACTTGGTGATTTAATGATGAATATAGTTTTTCACGCTCAGGTAGCCCAGGAAAATGGCTCTTTTACCATTGCTGAGGTCTGCCAGGAGATTAGCGATAAATTAATAAGCCGTCATCCTCATGTGTTTCAAGGTGAAAATGACCAGATTAGCCCAGAACAGGTTGTAGAGCTTTGGGGTGAACTTAAAAAAGAAGAAAAAGTTGAAAAGAGCCGAGTTTCATCCAGAATGAAAAGAACGCTTAATTCACCTTCAATTCTTTTTGCTACAAATGCGATTCAAAGTGAAGCAGCAGTTGTCGGATTTGATTTTCCAAATTCCGAAGAAGCTTTAAAAAAGGTTTATGAAGAGGCTGATGAGGTTAAAGAGCATATCGGCTCAGAACAAAAGGATCTACTTGAAGAGGAAATTGGCGATCTAATGTTTTCCATAATAAACGTGGCCAGATTATCAGGTGTGAATCCAGAAACTGCATTAAAGAAAGCTACAGAAAAGTTCCTGAATCGATTTGAAAGCGTAGAAAAAGAAGCTGAAAAAGATGGTGGATTTGAAGGTAAGTCTCTTGAAGAGCTAGATGTATATTGGGAAAAAACAAAAAACTAGTTTCGGATACTGTCTTTTAGACTTAAAAGTTGTTGTCTTCTGCCTGCATCTCTCTCAATTTCGAGTCCAAAATTTATCTGTTGAATAGCATTTCTAAAATCGTGGTTTCTTACAAAAACCTCTGCAAGAATCAAGCGGGCTTCACCATTGTTCGGATTCGCTCTAAGAGCACTATTGGCATCGCTTTCAGCACGAAGAAAATCATTGTTCTTTAGATAAACTCCTGCAGAAAGGGATAATGCCTGGCTGCTATTTGGATTAATTCTTAAGGCTTGGTCCAGATATCTTCTTGATTCAGAAAAGTTTTCTTCAAAGAGGAAAATCTTTGCCAGAGAAAAATTAACTTCCATTATGTTCGGGTTAAGTCTAAGAGCATTTTTAAGGAAGGATTTGGCATCTTCAATTTGCCCTTCTTTTGCTAGCTCAAGTCCAGCCTGATACTGAAGCTTCAGATCATTTGGATTCATTAGAGCCCTCTTTTTAAGCTTCTCAGCCGCAGTCAGGTTCTTTAATGATTTTGGATCTGGTTCTTTTCTAGTGGCAGCTATTTTAGCCTGGCGGTCTCGTTCACGATCCATGGCCAGCATTGACATGTATTCGCTATAAGCCTGATCCATGTTTTCAAGAAGTCTACATTCTCTAATTATTCTTTTGCCATCGGTTTCAAGGTGGCTGCCTTTAAGCTTTGGAAGCATTTGTTCTACTTGTTCCCTGGCAAGCTTATACTCTCCATTAACATAGCTAATAAAAGAATTAAAAAATGCGCGTTCCAATTTATCTGGGTTTTGCGCCATCTCTTTCTCTATTTGCCTTAAGGTTCCTTTATCATCTCGTCCCAGGAGGGTTCGGTCCATGGTTAGTGCAGAACGGATAAATTTATAGGCCAGATCCAGTTTCCCGTCTTCTTTGGCATCAATGGCAGCTTCAAAAAAGATATGTGGAAGAAGTGGATTCAGCTTATGGTATTTTTCTAATTCAGCAAGAGCCATTTCCATATTTTTCATGCGCTTAAGTATCTTGTAAGTGTAGAAATATGGGGTGGAGTTCTCTGGCATGATCTGTATACATTTTCTGAACCTTTTTAAAGATTCTTTAAAATCACCGGTTTCAAATAATAAAACCCCAAGCCAGAAATTATATTGGTAGTTTCCGGAATGAAATTTATCTGCCACGTCTGTAAGCTTATCTAAGCCTTTGGTTTTGCCTGTATCTTTTAGAATTTTAACCAGGGAAATGAATCCTTCCGGGGATTCTGGATACAATCTGGCAAGTTCTTTGGCATATTTAAAGGCTGTTTTTGTATCATTTTCAAAACCAGAAGTTCGTGCCAATCCCTCATAGACCGATCTTTTCATTTTTGGAGGAAGGTCGGCTTTTAAGACGTCTTCGTACAATTGACGAGCAACTTTAATTCTGCCTGTTGTTTCATAAATGTAGGCTAGAGAATAACCAATTTCCGGGACTTTTCTGATGCTAAGACAATTTTCAAAAGCAATAATGGCTTTATCAAATTCCTTGATTGCTGAATATGAATATCCAAGTAGCTTTTGTTGCTCATAGTTATTTTTGTCACTGTCTGACTCAAGAAGATCGATCACTTTTGAATAGTTCTTCTTTTCGAATTCAGCAGAGGCGTCTTTTAAATCAGTTTTTTGATTTTGTGAATTCTCTTTTGTCTGGTGGGTCTTGATTTTTGCAGGGTTATGGCCCTTTTTGTTTGCAAAAGGGTTAAACAAAAAGATCCCGAGTGCTAATACGATTACTAGTAATATTACAGGTAGCTTAAGTCCATCCATAAATAAAATATACCACAGGCCTTAAAATTTTCAAAATAGGTTAGAAAGACCGTTAAGAATGATTAAATCTTCGCCGATAATTTAGCAAATGGAAATTTCAGGAGTCAAAATGAAGGTAGAATTTAAGGTTAGAGAAGATGATAGCCGCGATATTCCTAATGAAGTAAAGGAAATGGCAAAGATTGACGGAGAAAATGAAATTTCAATTGATATTGGACAAGTATTAGCCGCCAATCAGGCTTTGTTAAAAAATATGGCTAGAAAAATGGATCAAATGGAGAAAAAGCTTTCAAGCATGGAAGTTGAATATAACAAGCAGCGTATTCTGCTTGAAGCATCCAGAAAAGAAACCTTAATGATTAGTGCTCCAGTTAAAGAAATTAAGCCATGGGAACCAGAGTATCAGGAACTTTCTGAGGACTATTTTAAAAAGTTTTCAGCGTTTGATCGAATTTTTAAACCCTGGAAGCTTAGAAGAAAAGATTTAAGTAATTAAAAAAAAAGCCGCTTTCTCAAAAAAGAGAAAGCGGCTTTTTTTGTTAACTATTCGTCGTCGATAACAACGATATCTCTAAATTTTTCCAGATCCAGTGTGCCTTCCTGGAATGCAAGATAGTGTTTGCATGTCTCACATTTTGATTGTTCAAAAACTTCCCAGCAGTATGCCATAGTATAACTCCTTAAATTCAGGCAGCTTTTGAATAACAGGCATCAAATCCGAAATCTAAAACCGTTTCTCGCGATTCATCGTTCAGGTCAAAAGCCTCAATAAGCTCAAATTTAAAGCGCTCTTCCAACCATATGGCTCGTTTCCAAGCACGAATAGCTTGTTCAATATCGCCCTTGGTTGCTAACGCAATGCCAAGGTTATATTGGGCCTGAGCGTTCTTTGGCCATGCTTTAAGACTCCTGATATAGGAGGCTATAGCTTTGGCAGACTTTCCATCCGCCTCATGAGCCAGAGCTTCTTCAAATAATCGCTGCCCTTGATTTTTTTTCCAGTATTTATCTGATTGCATACTGATTAGTTATCGGCATGATTCAGAATTTACTGAAGCAAGTATAGTCTAGCATATTTAGATAAAAAAAGAAAGCAAAGCCAATGCTCTGTATGCACAAAACATTTGTCTCAATCCTTTATTTGTAATACATTATGATCAAACTTTTTTGCATGGAATTTTTTGTTTCTGTGTATGTAACAGGAGAAAAATAATGATTAAAAAATATTTGGATTTCAATCCTGAAGTTCCGGATAGCTGCTATATAGCTGATAGTGCTGAACTTATCGGAAGAGTAAAACTTGGAGAAAACGTTTCAATTTGGCCTGGTTGCACCCTTAGAGGTGATATTCATTTCATTGAAATCGGTGAGAATACTAATATTCAGGAATTAACATGTATACACGTAGAGTTCCCACCAGAAGCCGATTCTGAAAGAGGCTGCACTAAAATAGGTAAAAATGTAACTGTGGGTCACCGGGCTTTGATCCATGGCTGTATCATTGAAGACAATTGCTTAATTGGTATGGGTGCAATAATTTTAAATGGGGCGGTTATCGGTGAAGGCTCTATCGTAGGAGCGGGGGCCCTGGTTAAGGAAAACATGATTGTACCCCCAAACTCACTTGTTGTTGGGCTTCCAGGGGTAGTAAAAGCTCAGCTTGCTCCAGAAAAGAAGGCAATAATTGCTAATTCAGCAAAAAAATATGTAGAGCTTGGAAAATTGCATAAAGCTAATCAGTAGAAATTAATCTTATGGCCAGGTTATTTCCGGTGGGGCAAACAGTAAGGCATTCTCCACAGCCGGTACATGCCTCTGGAATAATTTCTGGCGCTACTCCTGAGTTATCGGTGGTTTTTTTGCCCTCTTTGATGGCCTGATAGGTTTGTTGACAAACTTGATAGCATTGGTTGCATTCATTTCCACTGGTTAAGATGCATTTGTCTGTAATTATTTCGGCTATGGCGATTCTAAGGGGCTTTTTAAGATTTTTTTGCGATAGGGCGCCTGTTTTACAGGCCTCTATGCAAGGGAAATCCTTGCAAAAGTGGCAAAAGGCTCTTCCCTGTCTTAGCGATGGAGTATTGCTGAAAAACTCATTATTAATATGTGTTGGTTCAATTGCAAAATAGGGGCATGCTCTGACGCAGTCCAGGCATTTTGAACATCTGGAAAGAAAATCATCTTCTGATCCCGCTCCTGGTGGTCTTATCAGTTCTGGAAACAGTTTCTCAAGCTTGCTGAATTCTTCTTCAAACACATCATTTAAGAATCCGGATATGGAATTTAAACATCCTGAGAAAAAATCTTTGCGGGAATATTTTTTAGTCATATTTGTTACAGAAGAGTAAATACTCTTAAATTATCCTTTTTCTTTACAGTTTTACCAGCGGGAACAAAAACCAGTGCTTCACTATATTGAAGGCTTCCTATGAGACCTGAACCACTTTTTTTGAATTGAGAACCATAAATTGTGCCGTTTTCAATTGAGAGATTAAAGCGCAAAAATCTATCCCTGATTGGATCTGGGGATATATCTTCATTGGATAAAACCTGATTTAGCATGGGAGTAAAATCAGTAGCAAAAAGTTTTTGGACTGCCGGTAGAACAAAAGCCATAAAACAAACAAAAACAGCGACTGGATTTCCTGGTAATACGAACACAGGTTTGTCATTTAAAAGGCCGAATGCCGTTGGGCGCCCGGGTTTTATATCTACCCGATCAAAAAAGAGGCTAGCATTTAGCTTATTTAGAACGGGGCGAACCAGATCCATTTCACTGTTGCTGGCTCCACCACAGGCAATTAAGATGTCAGAAGCTTTTGATAAATCTGGAATAGCTTTACAAAAACTGGCCTCATCATCTGGAATATGAATTGAACTTGATACTTCGAGGCCATATTTAGTTGCCAGTGAATGAATAATTTGTGAATCGCATTCAAAGCGTTGTGAACTGCAGGAAATATTTTCGCCTGGAGCTATAAGTTCAGATCCTGAAGTTAGTATAGAAATTTTAGGTTTTCTAAATACTGGAACAAGATGTTTTCCAATTGAGGCAAGTCTTGTAACGTCAGCGGGTTTAAGCCTTGTTCCCTTTTTTACAGCTAAATTTCCACTTTTAATATCTTCTCCTGCCTTGCGAATATTTTCGCCAGCAAAAAATTGTCTGGAAAGCATAATTTTTCCATCAGTTACAGTGCAAAACTCTTCTGGGCATACGGTAACGCAATTCTCAGGAATACAACGGCCTGTAAGAACTCGTTGATAGGATTCTGCCGTTAAAGCGCCGACAGGGCAGTTCTGATAGCCGGTTAATGGGTTTCCCGCATCAGAAAGGGCATAACCATCGACTGCTGAAATGTCTCGCTGTGGAATAGAAATATCGGAAACAATATCCTGCGCCAGATACCTGTCATAGGACTCGTTAATATGAACTTTCTCATTATGGAATTCTGAGAAGTTTTGTGTGATTATTTCTATAGCTTTTTGATAAGCCACTTTTATCAGTTTATTTTTTGAATTATTCATTTTATAACTGGAAAAAAAAGTTTATTTGGATAAATCCTTATTGATTTTGTATTTTCAGGATAGAATTTTAGCGATTGCTATGCAAGAAAAAGAAAGGAAGCAGAAATGAAAGCAACTCCAAGAGGGATTAGGCCTCACATTGCTCTATTTGGGCGAAGAAACGTGGGAAAATCTTCTCTAATCAACGCACTAACAGATCAGGAAATCGCTCTGGTTTCTGACACCGCAGGAACCACAACTGACCCGGTTTTTAAAAATATGGAATTACTTCCTCTTGGTCCGGTTGTTTTGATTGATACCGCAGGTTTAGACGATGTTGGAACTTTAGGACAAATGCGAATAGAGGCATCAAGAAAGGTTTTAAAGAAAACTGATTTAGCATTGGTGGTTCTTGAGCCTGCAGAAAAGCTTGATGCTGTTGAAATAGAACTTTTAGAAAGTTTAAAGCATGGAAAAACCCAGTTTTTAGTGATTATTAATAAATGCGAAGATAAGGCTGCACCCGAAAGTTTACTTAAAGAAATAGAAAGTTACGGCGTAAAAGGAATTCAGGTCAGTGCCAAATTAAATCAGGGCATTAAAGAGCTTAAGAGAAATAGTATTCAGGGAAAACTAAAGGATTTTGACGCGGGAACGATTATTGGCGATCTGGTTCAGCCTGGGCAGGTAGTAGTTCTTGTGGTTCCAATAGATTTGGCTGCCCCTAAGGGAAGATTGATTTTGCCTCAGGTTCAGACTATCAGAGATTTACTTGATACAGATTGCATTGCAATTGTGGCAAAAGAAAGAGAGCTTCGTTCGGCTTTAGACTCTCTTAAAGCTCCACCGGATCTCGTTATTACTGATTCCCAGGCTTTTTTAAAGGTTGCTGGTGATGTTCCTCCGGGAGTTCCCTTTACCAGTTTTTCTGTGCTATTTGCTCGATATAAAGGCGATCTTAGCGCATATTTGCATGGAATAAGCGTTCTTAAGAACATGAAAGAAGATGGAAAGATTCTAATTGCGGAGTCTTGCACTCACCATCAGATGGCCGATGATATTGGAAGAGTTAAAATTCCAAGATGGTTAAGGCAGAATTATGGTGGAAAGGTCCAATTTGAGTTCTGTCAGGGAAGTAATTTTCCTGATAATTTGAGCGAATACGACCTTGTGGTTCAATGTGGCGGTTGTATGGTCAATCGTCGAGAAATTCTTAACAGAATTGCCGTATGTCAGGAAGCAGGAATTGGAATTACTAATTATGGAATTCTAATTGCTCATCTTCATGGAGTATTAGAAGAAGCTATTAAGCCTTTCGGTCTGGAAATTAAGTAAACGATAGCTCATCAATCTTGCAGAAAAAAACAGCCCATACGATTTTGTATGGGCTGTTTTTTTGTTTATTCAGGTGAGGTGTAGCTTCCCCATCGGATTGGCATTACACCGTAGGTAAGACCGCCACCGAAGCCAACCAATAATACCAGGTCGCCTTGCTGGATTCTTCCTTCCTGTAAGGCTTCATGAAGTGCCATTGGAATAGATGCGGCAACAGTGTTTCCATATTTATTTATATTCACAAAGAATTTTTCAATTGGACATTTAAAACGCTTTGCGGCAGATTCGATAATTCGGATATTGGCCTGGTGAGGGATAATAAGCTTTACATCATCAAGAGTAAGGTTGTTTCTGGTCAAAACTTCATCAATTATGTCACCAACAATTTTGGTTGAAAATTTAAAGACTTCTTTACCGTTAATGCTCATAAAGTGCTCTTTATTATCTATTGCTTCGTGAGTTATGCGGTGTCTTGAACCGGTGCTTTTTATGGCAATATAATCTGCTCCACTACCAATGGAACCAAGTAAACAGTCAAAAGCACCTTCTTCGTCTTTTGCAGGACCGAAAACCACTGCTCCAACACCGTCTCCAAATAGAACGCAGGTGTTTCTATCTTCAAAGTCCAGGATACGGGTTGTAACATCGCCGCCAATAACCAAAACGTGCTCATATGCGCCTGAAGCAATAAATTGAGCAGCAACGGATGATGCATACACAAAACCGGTGCAGGCTGCTTCAAGATCAAATGCCGCAGCATTAATACAACCAAGTTTATCCTGTAGAATGCAAGCACTTGGAGGAACCTGATAATCCGGGGTAAAGGTTGCAAATATTATTAAATTTATATCTTCTGGAGCCACTCCAGAATTTTTTATTGCTTGTTGCGCAGCTGGAACTGTCAAGTCAATGAGGTTTTTGTCATCTGCAATTTTGTGTCGGTTTTTTATTCCAGTTCTGGACGTTATCCATTCGTCAGAGGTATTTACAATTTTAGCAAGATCATCGTTGCTTAAAACCTGTTCTGGCAAGTTCATTCCTGTTCCGATAATCGTGGCGCGTCTAAGCTGTTTCATGTTGCTCCTTCTTAAATGAAGTTGGCAAATAATACACAATGTAGGAATTCCAAGTCAAGGAACCTTTACTTCTCGGAGCCTACACAGGGTTTTGATCTCTTATATCTTGAAATAGCTGCCCGTAATTAGTCCACTTTGTTGAAAAAAAATCTAAGATTCTTTGGAAATGCTAAGAGTTTTTGCAAAAAACAGAATCGCTGAGTGTAGAGAAATGGCTCTTTTGCCAATAATTTGCCAATAGCATGTCAATAACTCGCCAATAGCTTATCAGTAATTTGCATAAAAAAAACAGCCCTCGCAATTTGCTAAGGGCTGCATTTGTTTAAAATCTATTCAGGCGAAGTGTAACTACCCCAGCGGATCGGCATTACACCATATGTTAAACCACCGCCGAAACCTATGATCAAAATCAAGTCTCCTTCCTTGATTCTGCCTTCCAGTAATGCTTCATGAAGAGCAATTGGGATAGAGGCGGCAACAGTGTTTCCATATTTGTGGATATTGACGAAGAATTTTTCAATTGGACAGTTAAAGCGCTTTGCAGCGGATTCGATAATTCGAATATTCGCCTGGTGAGGAACAATAAGTTTAACATCATCAAGAGTGAGGTTGTTTCGGGTTAAAACTTCCTCAATTATGTCGCCAACAATTTTGGTTGAGAATTTAAAAACTTCTTTCCCGTTGATACTTACAAACTGCTCTCTTTTATCAAGACCCTCGTGGGTTGGGCGATATCTTGATCCACCACATTTTATTGAGATATATTCAGCACCACTACCAATGGCACCAAGTAAACAATCAATTGCGCCTTCATCATTTTTTGCAGGTCCAAAAACCGCTGCTCCAACGCCGTCGCCAAAAAGAACGCAGGTATTTCTGTCTTCAAAGTCCAGAACGCGAGTTGCAACATCACCGCCAACGACAAGAACATGGTCATAAGTTCCCGTTACGATAAACTGTGTAGCGACAGAGGAAGCATATACAAAGCCTGTGCATGCTGCTTCCAGATCGAAGGCCGCAGCTTTTGTGCAGCCAAGTTCATTCTGAAGAATACAGGCGCTTGATGGAAATTGAAAATCGGGAGTAAAGGTTGCAAATACTATTAAATCTATATCTTCTGGGGTTAATCCAGCGTTTTTTATTGCCTGTTTTGCAGCTGGAATTGTTAAATCCATGAGACTTTTATCGTCTTCTATTTTGTGACGGTTTTTAATTCCAGTTCTGGTGGTTATCCATTCGTCAGAGGTGTCTACTATTTTGACAAGATCATCGTTACTTAAAACCTGATCTGGCAGGTTCATTCCGGTGCCGATAATCGAAGCGCGTCTTAGCTGTTTCATGTTGCTCCTTCTAAAATGAAGTTGGCAAATAATACACAATGTAGGAATTCCAAGTCAAGGAGCGTTTAATTCAGCGGCTACATGCCTGTAAGCCTGTCCCCGATAATTGAAATTGCTCCAAATTCATTGTCTACCTTGCCTGAAATTAAAAAGACTCCTCCTTTGCCTAACAAGCGGGCATTTCTTTTCCATGCTCCGGGAAAAAAAGTGATTTCGGTAAGTCCTTTTTCATCTTCAAATGTTAAAAACTTCATTCGGTCGCCTTTTGAGGTAGTTACAGATTTTGCCGCTACCAACAACCCCACAGTTGAAACCTTCTTGCCAATATTTTTTGCAATCAAATCAGATGAAATACAGTTTAGTGGTTTGTCAAACAGCTCAACAGGATGTCCTGAAATGGCAAATCCAAGTGATTCAAGCTCGGACTTAATAATTTCCTTGCGGGAAGGGTATACGCAAAATTTGTCAGGTATTTTCTGCTCTGTAATGATCAAGGAGCCTTCAGGCATAATTTTTCTATGCCATCTACATTGGGCAGGACTTCCGAATTCAGATAAAGCGCCAGATTTTATAAGATTTTCGTATTCTGAGGAATCGGGCCGTATTCTAAACAAAAAGTCAGACAAGCTTTCAAATTTCAAAATCTTTCTTTCACGGAGGATTTTTTCTATCGTGCTGGTCTTGAGGTCTCCTATAAAAGATAAACCGGTAATTATTCCGTCTTTAAACGGAGAAAAGCCGTCATCACTTGTATTTATCGCGGGTGGATATAATTTTAGGCCAAGCCTCGAACTCTCTGAAATATAAGCTTGCGTTCCATAAAATCCTCCTCGATTGTTGATGGTTGCACTCATATAAAGAGCTGGGAAGCGTGATTTAAGCCATAGCAATTGCATGGATAAAATGGCATAAGATGCGCTGTGAGCTTTGCAAAAAGCATATCCGCAGAAGCTTTTAACCTGTCGCCAGATTTCAGAAGCTACTTTTTTGCTTAGGCCATTTTTCATTGCTCCGCTTATAAAGTCATTCTCGACGGCAATCATATTTTCCTGGCTCCGCTCTTTACCACTCATGGCACGTCTAAGATAATCCGCTTTGGTAAGTGAAAAACCAGCAATCCTGGCAGCAACCTTCATCACATCTTCCTGATAGACCATTACGCCGTGAGTATCGGCAAGAATTTCGTCCATTTGTGGGCTAAGGGAAGTCCATTTTGCTTCTTTTCGATGTCTTTTTATGTATTCCTGCATCATCCCACTTTCTGCTACTCCTGGTCTGATAATGGAGCTTGCTGCAACAAGGCCTTTAAAGGTTGAACAAGAAAGCTTTCTAAGCAAATTGCGCATTCCAGGGGATTCTATATAAAAAACTCCCATGGTTTGTCCGTTTTTAAGGAGTTCTGATGTTGTTCTATCATCTTCAAGATTTTCTGGAAGCATTATTGGTGACAGGTCCTCACCTTTGTTTAGAAGCGCTTGAGTTACGTCAGAGTAAACTCCCAGCGCTCTTTGAGAAAGAATATCAAGCTTTACCAGACCTGCTTTTTCAATAGCCCGCATTTCATATTGTGTTGCATTTAAAACCTTTGAGGAAGGACTGGTTGCACAAAAATCAAAAATTGTTTCAGGCGCTATTACCAACCCTCCAGCGTGAAGTGAGCTGTGGGCGATAAGTCCCTCAATTGAAAGAGACATTCGCAGAAGATTTTTTATTTCTGGTCTCTTGAAATCATTTGGATCCAACTCTGGCCTGGATTTAAACGTTTCCCTAAAATCTGAAAGGCTTCTGAAGCCGATTGCTGATGTGATTTTGCTTAATTCATACTCGGGGATTCCTAGAGTTTTGGCGGTTTCTCTAACCGCTCCGCGCCCCCTGAATGTCGTATGGGTTGATATAAGAGCTACTTTGTCTTTGCCCCATTTTGCTTTGAGATAATCGTAAATTTGGTCTCTTACTTTCCATGAGAAATCAAGATCTATGTCAGGTGGGGATTTCCGGCCTTTGTTTAAAAACCGTTCAAAATAGAGATCATGCTTAATTGGATCAATTTGGGTAAAATCTAAAGCATAACTAATGAGACTGTTAGCGGCAGAGCCTCTTCCTAAAACTCGGTGCCCAAGCTCGTTAGATTTTCTGGTTATATCATGAACCACTAGAAAATAATCCACTAAACCCATTTCTTTAATCAGATTAAATTCTTTTTCAAATCGACTTAAAACGATCGGGGTTAATTGCTTGAATTTTGCTTTTAACCCATCCAAACTTAGTTCATAAAGAGTCTTTTCTGCCATTTCTTTGTTATTGTAAAAATCAGGCATAAAGAATTTATCAGTGGAAGGAATATAGGTTGGTTGAGAGACAAACTCAAAGCTGTTTTTTATTGAAGCAAGGTTTCCTCCGAAATGCGATTTATCATATAGCTTCTTTGATGGAAAAATGGCTTCTATTGGTTCAACATCATTAAACAGAAGATTATTTTTTACTGCTTTTATCAGCCTAAGTTTAATAGCATCCTCTGGCTGGACCGCATTTAAAATTAATTCAGCAATATCTTTGATTTTGAAATTACGGGAAACCTGTTGAAAATTTTGCCAGTCTGCTACTGCGGCTCTAGGCTCAATTCCTGCGTAGAGCTCCCAATTTGATTGATGTAAAATTTTTATGGCTTCAATTGGAGTTTTAAGAGAAACTATTGCGCGACCATAGCCTTGAATTTCCTGAAGATTTTGTAAAAGCATATCGATTAGATATGCACTATTCGTTTTTTTATTGTGGCTGAAGTTTTGAATAATCACAATTTTCGCACTTAAGAATTTATTCAGCCAACGAAATCCTGTTTTATCGTCGGGGTAAAAAATTATTTTAAAAGAATCTGAAAAGAAAATTTCTATTCCGTAAAGCAATCTCAGATCAAGTCTTTTAGCGGCATCTATGGCGCTTATTAGCCCTCCCATAGAGTTTGAATCAGTTATGGGAAGGTAATCAAAGCCAAGGCTTTTCATTTTTAATGCAAGCTGCTCAGGAAAAATTACGCCTTCGCCAATTGAAAAAGCACTTTTAAAGCCAACAGGAAATAAGTCGCTCATGAGGAAAATATATCACAGACTTCCAATATCAAGAAAAAATTGGTTATAATAAATTGTGATATTACAAAATAATATTAATTTAAAAATTTCTGTAACCTTATGTGTCGTTTGATCGTATTATTAATTGTGAGAAGGTAAATTTTGTTTTTTGAACAAAGTGTACCAGTTAATAAAAGAGTTTTACTTTTTGGAGGGTAAAAATGAAATTTTGGAAGACAATTTTCCTCGTAATTTCCGTTCTTTGCATTTTCTCTGGCGTTGCTATGTCACAGGACACTGGAGACGAAACAAATGAAGATCCTGCTACAACTGAAGCAGCTCCAGTTCCAGATAATGCTGAAATGGCATTAGGATTTGACAGTGGAGCAACCCCTACTTTGCCTGCCAATTTCCGTGGCGGTGACCCAGACACTGGATTAGTCCATGCATTGGAAGATGTATATTATGAAAAGCAGGAACATTCTCTTATTTATAATGCCAATGCCGCAGAACTCGCTGAAGGCGCAAAATTTGAGTCTGACCCAAACATTACCTGGGATACCAAAGTTAAAGACGATGACGGAAACTGGACTACTCAGACTTCTCAAAATACAAATGTTGCCAGAGATGGCGGAAAGTTTTTTGAACCTGGAGAATATCAGATAGGAAATAGCGGAGCAAGACAAGTTGCAGCTGGTTCTGGTGGTGCAGAAGATACATCCGGTTCCGAAGGCGGAGCAGCTTCTGATACATCTCTTGTTGACGAATCTGGTGAAACAGGAGAAGGCGGAACAAAGACTGTTACTGCACAGCAATCAATGGGCGTTTTGGTTCATGATTCAACTTCTCCTGATGTGTGGGTTGCTTTCCAGGAAGGTGCTGGTAGTGTAGATATGGCCGAAACAGAAAAAGAATTGCAGACTGAAATAATGACAAAAATTATTGAAAAAGCTGGAAGACCTTTTTCATCAAATCCTGAAGATTTTGAAGAAGCAAGTTATCTATTTGTAGATGAAGGAACTAAGGATGAAAGAGATGCTGATCCACTTAAAAAGACAGCCAGACTTTCAATTGCCGGTCCTCTGTTTAATGAGAGAGGTGCGCCAAAATTTGAATCAGGTCTTGTTCCTTCTAAACCAGATGAAAAAGACATGACCCAGCAGGTTCACGTATCTGGAGGCCCAGATAAGAATCTCAAGGGAGTTTTTGTTAGAAGAAATGTTCCTTTCATCTTTGCCGCAATGGGTGTTGACAACGGAAACAAACGTGGAAACATTGCTGAAGTTGCTTGCAGAATCGAAACTGCTGATGGTAAAGAAGTTGAAAAGGAAGAAAATGCTTTCTTGTTCAGAGTTCCAAACTACCCAAGAGAAGAATACAAAGATCAGCCTGAATATTATTTTGTAGCTCTGGGATCAGATAAAGAGGGTAACATTACTACCATTAGACTGCCTCTTTATGTTATGAATACAAAAGTATCTTATGAAGGTGGAAGCAACGAGTAAACTTATTTTTGAGGTAGTACAAAAATGAAATTTAGGAAAACATTTCTTGTTACAGTAGCATTAATATCGGTCTCACTAATGCTGCTTGCTCAGGCGAATGACCAAAACGCAGCAGAAACAAATGATGGTCCCAAATGGCTGAAGGGAGTAACAATTTCTCCGTATCCTGAAGAATTAAGCCCAGTTTTGCCATGTAAGATTTATGATGGTAATGGAGGCGCAGTTCCAGGAACTTTTACAGAGGATGTTCCCATAACAGTTATGGCAGATTCAAAGATATTTGAAAATTTGCCTCCCTCTGAGTATAAGGGAAAGCCAATTGAGAATTCGGTTTGGGCCGATAAGGTTGCAGTTTCCTGGTATTTTATTGATTGGGAAGAAAATAAAAATACCGAAGCTTCAACAACTTATGATGTCGCAGCTAATCAAATGGTAATAACCCCTTTAAACCCCACAGGAAAAGGAGCTGTAACCTGCCATCTTGGGCGAAGAATGAGATATAATAATTCTGAAACAGGAAAGGTTAAAGTTACTTTTTGTAATTCAAGTGGTGCGAAAGATGTAAGAGTTCTGGATATTACTCCTCCAACTTGCGGGTTGGAAGTAAGTGTTAAACAAAGTGGCAAAGCAGGCGTTTTTTGGGCTGTTGAAAACCCTCCCAATAAATATCCCTTACCTAAAATTGCAGATATTTATTTAAGCGGCCCATTATTCCTTTCAGCCGGAGAAGCAGAAACTTTGGTCGTTCCTTCCCTGGAGTTGGGCGCGAATATGATCGTAACACCAGATAAAGCTGCCTTACATGTTCCAGCAGACGCTATTTTAACTTTCAAAATGGTTGGTGGCGATAATTACAAGCTTGATGATCAGAAAGTAAAATTTGGTATTTGTGCTGGAGCAGGCGGAGAACCAGTTCCAGTCGGGACAGTAAATCCTGCTGAGATAGATTTAAAATCTTTAAATCTTCCTGATGACCCGCATGTTTATATTGATGCAACTGATCTTGCCGGAAATAGACAGGTTGCATTTGTGCCAATAAAGATCAATTAGTTGCCATTTAAGAAACTGCCGGGTCACCATTTTGGTGTTTCCCGGTTGTTTCTTTTCTGGCGAAGTCAAAAAAATTATGTTATCTATAAGAAAAAAATGGGGTAAATAGTGGCTTTTGAAACCAAAAATAGAAAAAAAGGAATGACCTTTGTTGAGGTCATGTTAGCCTTTCTAATTTTGGGAATGATTTTTCTTCCAATTTTTACATTTCTAACTGGCGCAGTTAAGGATACAGAAAAGTTTTACACCGAGACTATAGCCATTTCCAGGGCAAAATTCATAATGGATTCAATTATGTTTCAGATTCCCTGGCGAGCAATTAGGCAAGGTAATCCATGTAGATTTGAAGATCCTAAAGACGTTGCTGGAATTAATGCTTTTTTGCGTAAAGCTATTCCCAGAATGTTTGGAGATGGCTGTGAAACGCCTGATAGCGACGTCTTTGTCGGAGATGGAATCTATACAGATAGAAAAGGTTTTAAATATAGGGCAAGGGTAAAGGTTGTTGATCTTGATTACGACTCTACCTCTGACCCAATTAAATTTCCAATCGAAGTTCCTGGTAAACCTTTACAGGTATTTAAGATAAATGAATTAGTACCGAAAGACGCTGATGGGAAATATAATTTAATTAAGAAAATTGTTGTTCAAGTTATGTGGTCTAACAAAAAGAAAACTGACCCACTTGATGATTCACAGGCGAGAGAATTATTTCTTGTAGCTTTTAAATCAAACCTGGAGGGCTAACATGGGAAGAAAAGGTGTAGCTATAGTTGTTGTGCTTTTCTTTGCTTTTTCAATTGCCCTTCTTTTGTTTTTTATGGCAAGATCTAATACTAATCTGGCTTATCAAAATAAAAAGACTCTAAGACAGATGCAGGCTTATTACCTTGCTCACTCCGCCTTACAGCACACTAAGCTTCAGCTTAGGCTTCTTCCAAAAGAGACTTATGAATTTTTTAACAAGGGTGGAACAGGTAATCCATACTATCTTATAGATTCCTCAAACTATCCACCTCTTGCCATGGGCGGTTTTACCAAGGAAAAGATGAAATACAATCTTTTTGGTAAAGACAAAGCTCCAGATAAAGAGTTTCCGTATGGTGGAAGATATTTCGTTGAAAAAATGGAGCTACAGGGCTCTCAGGACAGCATGAAATTGGTCCAGGATGGCTATAGAATTGTAGTTAAGGCATCAATTAATGCCGGCAAAGGTAAGGAATTTTCTGATGAACTGGGAGAAACAGTAATTGTTTCCAGATACACAGGTGGTATCAAATGACCTTATATCATACAAAAACTAAATTTCAGGAAGCATTCTTGAATCGAAAAAATGGATTTACGGTTCTTGAAGTAATGCTTGCTGTGTTAATGTTAAGTCTTTTGTTTGGCTCTGCATACGGTGTAATGAGATATTCACGCTCTGAAACCGAAAAAGGTTTCTGGATTCAATCGGCCATTACTCAACTTAGAAATGGTACTCGCATGATAACTTCCAGGTTAAAGCAAACCTCTTATCCGTCAACAATAATAAAAGATGGAGCTGGCAACGAAAAGGTAATTAGCTTTAAGGAAAAGCGTTCCTATGATGCAACCGGACGTTTGAGGGATCTGGAAGTAAATGATGATGAAAGTTATGAAATGCATGTGTTGCTAAGTGGCAGCGCGCCAATTAGCCCGGGGATTTCTGATCAAACACTAATGTATTTTCCGATTTGTACGCCTGAAAAAGATGTGATCGGTGGTTACGAAGAAGGGACAATTCTTTGGGTTGAGTTACAGCTTAGGCCGGCAAAAGATTATAAATATTCTGGCCTTGGAGATTTATACATAATTGAAAGAACAGACACATATAATACCAAATCTGACCCTGATGATCGGGCTTTTGGTTTAAGTAAGGGCTATAGTAAGGATTTACCACTTAAGAAAGAACAGGTTTTGGTTTCAGATGTCAGGGAAGTAGAAATTGATTCTTATGACATTAAAGAGAGCAGGGGGATTTACGTTACCAAGAGTGGCCAGAAATATGAAAAAGAGCGTAAGAAAATCTTGCTCTCAATGGAGATCGCCTGTCGCCATCCCAAAGACAAAAATGTTTGGCTGAGCGATCAATGCTCAATTATCAATAACGTTGATCTGGTTAAGCTTGCAGGGTCCAAAATTATTGAGCTTGTTAAAGTTATTGCTTCTGGCCCTTCTGGTTCTGTAGTCATAAGCATTAATGGCGTTGAGAAAACATATACAGTAGGATCTAAAGTCGGAGAATACGAAGTTTCTTCAATTCAGGAGAAGTCAGTTGGTCTGGTTATGCCAGGGTCCGATATTGAAAAATTCATTGCTTTGAAGTAATGGTAGTAATATAATAGTTTATAACTCTTTGTAATACATATAGGCGAGAAATGAACCATACTTCCTTTATTCTAAAAATTGGTCTTATTTGTTGTTTTATAGCTTTTTTTTCAATGGCTAATGTTTTTCCAGTGTTCGCAGAAGCAACAAATGGTTCTGCCCCGGTTAGTAGTATTGTTACTCCCAATTCAAACATAAATACCAATAATCATCTAGATAACGATGAGTCGGCAAAGCACATTCATTCAACTTCTGATGAAAATGAAGCTTTTTGCGATGACGACTGTAATGTCGACCATGATCACCACCATCAGCACGACCACCCAGCTCATGGCGAATCTGGACAGGTTTGTGATGACGACTGTGATGTCGATCATGACCATCATCATCACCATCACGATCACTCAGCTCATGGTGAACCTGGGCATGTTTGTGATGATCATTGTGGACACGATCATGCGGCCGAGATTGCAATGAATCAGCCGGATACCCTGGAAGAAAAAAATAAGGCTTTAAAACGAAATGCCACTTATATGTCAGTATTCGCGATCATTTTTGTTGGGATTTCAACTTTCTTAAGAAGAAGAAAACGACTATGAAAAAAATTATTGAAATTGAAGATGTAAAGTTTGCTTACAATGCTGGTTCTGAGATTTTAAAAGGAATTAATCTCGAAGTCTTTCAAGGCGAAATTATGGTTCTTCTGGGGCATAACGGTGCTGGGAAAACTACCTTAATGAGATTAATTCTGGATTTTATCAGAGGTTATTCCGGTAAAATTCTTATAAATGGTAAAAGTTCCATTGACCCAGAGTCCAGGGCTAATATCGGATTTATGTCTGAGCATCCCGTTATTTATGACTTTGAAGATGCAAGGGGATATCTGAATTACTATGCGAGCTTAATTGATTCTATTTCTGTAGAAAAAGAAAGAATTGATTATCTGCTTGGCCTTACTGGTCTGGATGTGCATAAAGATAAAAAATTGATTTCCTACTCAAAGGGGATGCTTCAAAGATTAAATCTGGCGCGTTCTCTTTTGAATGATCCAGAGCTGTTAATAATGGATGAGCCTATTATCGGTCTTGACCCCATAGGGCAGGAGCTTATTGCTAATGTTGCTCAGGAAAGACGTAAGGCCGGAAAGTCTGTTTTAGTAAATACCCATTCTGTTAGTTTCGCTGAAAAATTGGCCGATAGAGTTGGTTTTTTGATGGGTGGCGAGTTAAAGGTAATTATGGATAGGTCAGAGTTTATGCGCAATAGTTTTCCAATGATGATCTATTTCAGAGCTGGAGATGAGACCGACCAAAAAAAGCTTTTTGATGATTTTCCAGAAGCAAAAAAACAAGAAGATGCTATTGCTGTGACGATTTCCAGGGAAGAAAATTATAAGGATTGTATGCTGAAAAGTATTGAGCATGGTTTAAAGCTTGTTGGAATAAGCTCAGCGCATTCAATACTGGAAAAAAAATTCCTGGAATATGCTTCAGTTCTTAAAAAAGAGGACAGAACAAGATGAAGAAGATTTATAACGTCGGAAGGCAGATATTTAAAGGTTGTTTGAGAGCGAAATCATTAAGTCTCATATTGTTTTTTGTTATAACCCTGGCATTCTTCACTTCCATGCTAATGGGAAGTGATAGCGAAAATAGGGCAAGTTTAATTATTGATTCAGGTCTTTCTCTAATCAAAATTTTTACGTTGCTGCTGGTAGCTTTTATTGTTCTTCCTGTTATGAAAGGGGAAAAGGAAAGGCATACGTTAGCCGCTACGCTATCTTTTACTATTTCAAGGACAAAATACCTATGGGGAGTATTTGCAGGCACTAGCGCTGCCTTATTGTTGAATTACGTAATAATGAGTTCGGTTTTCTTATTTTCGCTGTTTTTCTTGAAAATTTCATTTGGAATCCTTATTTTGCGACAGCTGTTTTTAACTTTACTTGAACTGTTGGTAATTAACAGCATTGCTTTACTTTTTTCAGTTTGTCTAAGTTACGTTGTAGCAACCATGGTCACAGGAGTTGTTTTTGTTATCGGGAACATGACTTTTTCATTGCAGCAAGCAATTATGGGATGGGAAGGCTCTTCGGTTCAGAACTTTTTGAAGTTTTTTACTAATTTGATTCCAAATTTAAGCTTGTTTAATCTTAAAGATCTTGTCATTAGAAACGCAGTAATTCCTTATTCATATGACCTTACGACTTTAATTTATTCAATAGCAATAATTGCAATTGCTATGGAGTTTGCAACATGGAAGATAGAGCGGGAAACAATTCTTTAAAAAGAATTTCAGGAAAAAAATTAATCATCGCACTTTTAATTATGGTTTCCTCAGCCTTTTATCTTAGCTCATTTAGCAGGAATAAAAGATTGGGGGCTACTGCCGAATCTGTGAACTCGGGAATTTATTCCTGGGTAATAAATATGGTTAACTTGCAGGAAATTGCTTCCGGTTTTCTGTGGATTCAATTCAATAACGACAGCATGAATATGCTTGCGAATTATCATCGACTTCTTGTGACACTTGACACTATTGTGAGTATTGTTCCTGATGATTTTGCAGCATGGAGTTTGAAGAATTTTATGAGGCTGGATCATGGTAATAAAAAGCCTGATCCTGAAATGAGAAAAAGGGCAATAAATGATTATAAATTATCCTGCAAAATTAACTCTGATGACTGGCGGTTTTTTCATGATGCTGCACAGGCATTTTATTTTCGGGCTAAAGACCTGGATCTAGCTCTAGAGTATGCGGAAAAAGCTTTTTTGCTCAAAGATCATCCATTAAAGACAGATGCTCTATATGCGAAAGTATTAGAAGAAAAGGGCTATCTAAATAAAGCTTTGAAAGTTCACCAAAGCATACTGAAGCGTAGTGATATTGGAGAAAGCAACCGCAAGATAGCTCAAAACAATATAGAAAGAATTTCCAAGGATCTAAAGAATAATTAACTTTTTTTTTAATTTCCATAATGCATATCACCGTTTGGTTCGATAGGAGAATTAAAACACTCAGGTAGGCATATGGAAAAGAAGACTTACACTATTTCTCAGATTCAAAAAATTATGGATGAGAACCCTGTAGAGCTGCAAAAGCTAATCAGGAAAAATAAGAAATACCTAAATATTCAGGTTGTCATTGGCAAAAACGGTGAAAAAGAAAATCTTGTTGATGAGGAATCTTTAAAGAAATTGCTATTCTTAAGACAACTTGAAACTGGTAGAAATCTGACTTTAGATGAAGCTTTTGAGCAAATGCGACTTCCAGAATTGTTGCCTCGGGTACAAAAAACTAACTACTACCAGAAGCTAAATGAATCAATTGAGAACATGCATCATGAAGTCTTAGAGCTTGGAGCTAAATTAAAAACTTTAACTATAAAATATTGTCATGCAGTCAACGAACTTGGGAAAAACCGTGCAGTAAACCAAAGCCTGAAAAATGAAATCAGCATTCTCCGTAATCGAGAGGCCGCATTAATGGGCCAATTACAGAAGAATGCTGAAGACCAGGAAGAAATTTCAGTTTCAAGAAATCTTGTAAACTAATTTCTAGTTTTCATTTTTCTCGTCAGTAGATTTATCTTTCAATTTTTTTATTAAAAGGCCTACTGCTTCCATATGTGTTGCCGGATCTAGTTTCGCAGAAATTTCAGCATGTTTTAATGATGCTTCAATTTCGCCTAACTCCAGAAGAGCATTTGCCAGATTAAAATGAGCAAGAGCGTAGTTTGAATCTTCTTTTACAGCTTTTTTATACCAAATTGCCGCTTTGCCGTACATTCTAAGTGTTGCGTATGCCACGCCGATATTGTTCATAATTTCAACATTACCAGGCTTAAGCTTGATGGATTTTTTCCAAAGATTAATTGCTCTTTGTAAGCGACCTTCGTCTCGAGCGATTTGACCGAGATTGAAGAATATTTCTGGATCTTCTGGAGAGTATTTAAGGGCTTTCATCCAGAATTTTCTAGCGTAGTAAAGGTTACCCTGAAGATAGTGGGCTAAGGCATAGTTGTATAAAAGATCAACGTTTTCAGGGAATTTTTTTAAGCCGTCTTTCCAGATTTTTTTTGCTTTTCCAAGGAAACCTGTATAGGCATAAGTGTTTCCGTATAATCTAATTGCCAGTGCATCATTTGGATTTTCACTAAGAAAATCTTTTATAAGAGGTCTGGCTTCTTCATAATTACCATTGGACATTATATCCTGTATCTTCTTTAAATCTTTTATGATAATGTCTCCCATATTTCTTCCTTTCATTTCTTTCAACATTTATAAAAAACCAAAAATTAATCCACTCAAAGCACTAAATAATACTACAAGTGTTAAGAAAATTGCAGCTCTTTTTGCACCAGCTATCGGAATTAAGGCAAGAATACTTGGCAAACTTACTGCTGGAGCAGATAGTAGCAATGTCATTGCTGGCCCATTATTCATTCCAAAATCCTTAAGAGTGGCAACAATTGTTACACCAACTATAGTTCCAAAATACATCATGCTCCCAATAATTGAAGAAAGAAGGTTGCCTGAAATATCATTGGAATCAAAATACCGCATGAAATTTGTTAGCGGGAAAAGTGCTGCAATAACCCCACACAAGAATATTCCACCCAAAACCTTTGGGAAAATCAAAAAGAACAAATCTTTAGATTTTTTTACCCATAAAATGATCTCGGATTTGTAAAACCATTTTTTACAGGCAATTCCAATTAAAACTATTTCAAAAAAGATTAAAAGCATTCTGGGAATCAATAGTTCAGATTGCACCGCAGTTCCAGTAATTTTTGAGAGAAGCGGATCTAAAACTCCTGTTGATGTAACCATTACCAAAACTAACAAAGCAAAAAAAGTAAATAACTGTCCATCTGTTCTATCACAATCTTCTTCCATGATAATCACATCAACTTCTGCTGGTTTTTCAGCCGGTTTGCATAGAATTTTCATTCCAAGGCCAATAGCTATGGCACTGAAAAAAACCAAAACCGCACGCATTACCATAAACTTTGTGCCTAGAAGAGTGTAGGTGTAAGTTAATGCAATTAAATTAACTGCAGGGGAAGCCATTAGAAAAGTGAAAGCTGGACCAATTCCTGCTCCCTGCTGTAGGATACCAGTAAAAATAGGCAACACTCCACAGGAGCACACTGTCAAAAGCCCACCTGAAACAGCAGCAACCGGGTAAGAAATCCATGGGTTTGCATCTGACCCCATCAGCCTGGTTATTCTTTGTTTATCAAGAAAAATGCCTATTGCTCCAGCAATGAAAAATGCTGGAATCATTCCAGAAATTAAGTGGGTGCCAAGGAATTTTCCCGCTTCAGTCAATCCTGGCCATACCCAGGTATCTCGAAGAGGAGCAAGTAAACTGACAAAATACTGAAAAAACTGTTGCATATAAATCTACCTTTTGTCGTTATTCCTAGCTATTTCTCTGTGGTTTATCTCTATTTTCCCAGTTCTCTTTTTATCCAGGATTCAACCTTTTCTTTTATTACTGGTTTCCCCATTGAGTATATTTTTTTTCCAATGGCTACAACCGGTGTGGTAATGATCCCAAAAGCTTTGGCTTCTTCTGTTCCGTTTATTATAATTCTAAACTCTACGTCTTCGGGAAACTTTTTTGAGATTTCATTGACTATAAGTTCAGTTTCACTGCAGGAAGCGCATTTGGTGGGACTTTTTATTACTGTTACCTGAATCATTTCTTTTCTCCTTCTAAATCTTTTTTTGATGCTGGAAACCACTCCTGCATTAGAATGTGAGATCTCATTTCTTCAAAATCCAATTTAATGGCATCGATTATTTCTGATAATGTTTTTGAGTTTTGAGGATAGCCGTTTAATGCTTCAGTTAAACTTGCGATGTCATTTTCAGCTCTTACTTTTGCAATTTGACCAGATTCTGGAAGAAAAGCTACAAATTTTTGAAGATTTGCTTTTAAATCCTTGAGGGAAGCTTTTAAAGCTGGAATGTCTTTTCGTAATTCCATTTGCTCCATACGAGTTAAATTCGTGCTGGCTTCAATGAAAAGTTGTTTTTCATCGCTAACTCCAAATGCTTCAAAGAATTGACCTATTCTTCCACTAAGATCTAATACCATGTCGTGGGCATCGTGAAACTTACCCGTATTAACCAGCTTTCTGATTTGTCCTATGGATTGCCCGGTGTTTCGCATTTTAGTTGCCCAGTTTGCGTCATTTTTGGCTTCTGGTGGTGGATTATTAGAGTATTTCTTGGTAAATCCAAGCCAGCTTTCCATCACATTTTTCACCAGCACGTCAAATTGAGTTTGTTCATTGTTATTTAAGGCCAGCCCTAATGCAGTAAGATTTGTTGCAAAGTTTCTAATTACCTTGGAAAATTCACTGTTAGGATCTTTGGAGGTCAGTAACATTACAAGAGTGTCATCACACGCAAAACAGCTATTAAGAGGAAGAATAAAAGAAACGAGAATCATAAGTAATAAAAACTTTTTCATTTAATCTTTGCTCCCTCTAAAAGTGAATACCCTCGAACTAATCCCAGGGGACCTGCCATCATCATATCTCCCGCAGGCGCTGCTTCTATATAATCGCCTATTTCAGCATTCTTTGCAAGATATCTGTTGGGTCCTGTTACTACTGTTGCGGAAAGCTGGGAGTATTGAATAGGGCTAAAGGTATGGCATCCATGACCGCCATCGCTATAGATTTCCTCAAATTGAAGTTGGCCTTCAGAGAGGCGTTTTAGGTAATCCCCAACTCGCGCGGTGTTTTCTTTCAGCATGCTGGTGTGGTGCTCAAAGAAAGACAAAATCTTCTCACCTTCCATTATGCAGGCCATGGTGTGGCCGTTGCCAAAATTGATAAACAAAATAGGCCCTTCAAGGTTAATGATTTGTGGGTCAAGACGAGCTCCAAGAAGGGCTGAAACACAGGTGTCCATTAAAATTATTTTCATTTCTGGATGACTTTTCTGGATGCAGCTTTGAGCGGAGTAGAGTCGTTGGAAATGCTTTGGAACAGTTGTATCCATAAAAATCAAATTTCTTATATCCGGTTCAGGAGAGAGTTTTTCTAAGAAATATTCAAAGCGTTTTTTGCGTGAGGAGGCACCGTGGGAGTGGATTCCATGATCCTGAGCGGAAACGCCTATTACAGAAATCTGGTTCTGGTCAAAACCTATTTTTTCAAGTATCGAAAAATATAATGGAAGTTCTATTTCATCAAAATACAAGTCGGGGTTACTAATGTCATTTTGAAGCTGGACCCCAATCCTGGAAACATCCTGTAGATTATTTCTAAAAGTGTAAGCGGGCAAGGTTTCGGTAAATACATTAAAACCCCTGGAAATATGATTTTTTACCGCCGAAACAACTTTTCCTCCGCCGATTGTGTAGCCCCCAATGGAAATATCCCTGTTTTGTGAAGAGATTGTTCTGGAATAATTCAGGGCTGGTGTAGGAACGACAAACTTAATCATGTTCTCAAAATTTTTATTTGGTTCAAAGAGCATGATGTCTTTGGTTCCTGTGCCGATATCCATGGCCAGGATCGTTTCTTTTAGCTGATTCAAATCAATTCCTTATAACCCAGCAATCTACAATTTCACCTTTTTCTAAATTGGCTTTTGATTCGGGGTGTAAAAAGAGAATCTCAGCTCCGGTAATAGAACTGAGCATATGCGATGCCTGGCTCGCTAATGAAGACACATACGATTCACCATTCTGTTCAACTATTGTTCCTCGTTTAAAAAAATCTCTACCAGATTTATTCGAGCATTTTTCCAGTATGGGGAGCTTGAGTCTTAGGCGATGGGGATTTGCGCAAGAAAGAGCTTTTCTTATAAAAGGTCTAACAAAAAGCTCAAAGGTTACAGATGTGGAAACCTGATTTCCAGGCAAACCAAAAATCGGGGTATTCTTTAAATGGCCGAAAAAGAAAGGCTTTCCTGGTTTCATTTTCACACCATAAATTTCAGCTTCTACCCCTAACTCTGTGAAAGCTATTTTAAAAGGGTCTTGCCTTCCCATTGAAATTCCACCGCTTGTTACAATAATGTCGCATATTTTGGCAGCATCACTTAAAAGTGTAAAAGCGCTATTGTCATCATCCCGGGCTATTCCAAGGTCTATAGGAGTAGCCCCGGCTTCAATTATTTGTTGAATAAGCATTATTGAATTAGAGTTTCTTACCTGATGATTTTTGGGAATTTCAAAAGGCATAACCAGCTCATTGCCACTGGTAAGAATTCCGACCACAGGTTTTTTGAAAACCTTAACGGCTGTGAGTCCGCAGGAAGCAATTGTTGCAATTACATGAGGAGTTGCAACCGTGCCTGATTTAATAAGGGTTTCTCCCTTTGAATATTCTTCCGATTTTTTCCGAATGAAGCTCCCGGTTTTAACGGGTTTGAAGAAAGTAATGTTTGCATCATCAGTGGACGAATTTGTATCTTCAATTTTTACTACAGCATTTGCGCCATCTGGCAGGATCCCACCAGTCGCAATATAGCAACAATGACCTTTTGGTAGTGAATCAGGAATATTACCAGCATCAATGCCATTTATGGTTGGAAGGGTAATTGGATTGTCTGAAGAAGCATGCTCAATTGCTGATGCTTCAAGGCAAAAGCCATCCATGGAGGAATTGTCCGATATGGGAGAGTCTAGTGTTGCTTTTATGTCCTGTGCAATGACCCTATTTAGGCTTTCTGCAGGAGAGATCGTTTCTGTGGCCTGATCCTTAACGTATTGTGAGCTTAAAATTATTGCCAACGCTTCAGCAAAGTTCACTGGTTTTAACTGTAGTTTTTTCATGATCTCATTTTATCATACCAAAATGGCAAAGCCAATTTGAAAGAGATACTTTGTTTAAAAACTAATTTCTAATAAAACCGGGCGATTTCTGAGATTTTTAAATTGGGAGATCCGGTCGTCGGGTATATTGTTATTGAATTCAATAACATCCCCAATCAGGTTTAAAGTGTTTTTTCCGGAAAACTTTATGATTTGCGCTTTACCATTAGGTTTTAGAGCCTGGTAAAGTTCAGATAACTTGAATTCTGAAGAAAAGAAGGGCTCACATGGTCCAATTGAATCTATATCCGTGGTTTTTGGTGATGAAGGAGCAAGGCTTTTCAGCTTTAGGGAAGTGTGTATCATGCTTTCAAGGCTATGGATGATTTTAGCCTCGTCCTCGTGGTTTCTGACTTCTGGTGATGCAGTTTTTAGGTAGAAGTAAAAAGGAATCATCAAAGATTCGAGCTGAAGAAGGTTTTCCCTTTGTTTTGAGGTTGAAAAATGCTTTTGTCCGGCAATTCTAGCTTTAATTTCCGTTATTAGAGCATTTGAATTGTAGTTAGACATTTTTATTTCATTTATCAGTTCCTCCCAGAAACTTTGTGGAGAAAGAAAAACTCTGCCTTTCGCAAAACCAAAAATAGAAAGGTTTACCTGATCAGTAACCAGGAAATATCTCTTTCCAATTTCTTTAATAGAAGGATTACTGATTGATGAAATTTTATTTTGCAACTGCCTGTCTGGGAATATTTCGATTTTATGGGTGTTTGGCAAAGAAACAAGTTGTTTCTTTTCATGTTTTATATCTTCTGGCTTGAAAAGAACAATTGGGCTTTTATCAGAAAACAATGAATTAACAAATTCTATTTTTGTTCCATTGTAAATATCTCCCAGAACCTTTTTAAAGTGATTTTTGGGTGAATCCCAGATTGGAATAGTTGTAACATAGTCATCGCTTAAAATTCCGTCATTGTTTGGTAACCAGATTTTGACTCTTTGAGGTTTGTCGGCAAGTATTCCTTTTGGAAGTGGAATTACAACTCTTCCTTGTCTAACTGGCAATTCTGAAGCATATAGCAGTCTATGATTTTGCCACAATTCAATCTGATAAAGAGTTGAGTCTGGGCAATCATAAGAAATTGTTGTTTGGAATGGCTCTGTTTTAACTTCCTTTATAAAGTTATAGTCTTTGCTATTTGATACTTTAAGATTGAAATCAAAGTTCTCTATTGTTTCCGAAAAGTTTTCTTCTGAATAGCTCGTTCCTGGGATTAAGCTACTTGGCGTGATGTTATCCATTCTAATTGATAGCGGATTCGGGGATTTAAAAACTGGAATTTCATAAGAAATCTCTCCAGCAGCAGATTTGAATTCCACAAAAAACATTTTATTTTCGATACTTTTATGAATGAATGTATTAAATTCGACTTTGCCAAAAGCGGATGAAACAAGAATTCTATTTATCAGATCAACTTTTTGGTCTGTCGAAAAAATGGTTCTCAACGGGAAGTTAAAAGCTGGCTTGCCACTTATGCGATCATAAGCATAAACAGACATTTTTAACTCTTCATCAGAAAAGGTCGGGTAGGGTAATTGTCCTGGGAGAATAACCACATTTTTCTTTGAAATAAAGCTGGCTTTGCAAATTGGGTAATATAAATTTTTGACCGGAAATATTTTAATTTGAAATTTGGTTAACTCATTTGATGGAATTTGAATCTGTCCAACAAAGACCCCTTTTGAACGACGAGTAAGGTCTCCTTGTTGTATTAGAACATCAGAGTCGTCATCTGGAGTTACCTTTAAAAGCATAGTAAATCCAGGATCAAAGGGCTTGTTTTCTTTATCCAGAAAATAAAATACGATATTTTGCAGACTACCGGGAACTGGCACGGTGTCAGTTGAAACTATGATTTTTGTTCCATTAGGAAGTCTTTCACCTGCAGATAAGAGGTAGAAAAGAATTAAAAGGGCGAAAACCCCAATGGCTAACTTCTTAATAGTATTGAATTCCATAAGTTTGGGAAAATTAGCATTGAAAAATCATAATGTCAATGAAACAGGCTTTGGTTTGGGTAGAATAATGGAATATGGCCTGGAAAATGATCATTGTGTGTCATTGAATCTATGAAACTTCTGCTTCTTTATAACGGAAAATAATGCTTACTAAAAATAAAATTAAAGAAGCAATCAGGAAAATTGGGACAACAAATACAGAAAGTGAATAAAACACGAAGTAAGCCATTCCGAGTATGTCTAAATAATTGCCGGAAGTCGTTCCCGTAATAAAGCTGGTGTATTGCCGTAATCCGGCGAGGTGTAGAAAGGCAAAGCTGAAAAGGATAATTAAGGACCTATATATTAAGCCCCAGATAGAGAATATGCTGGTTTTAAAAGGATTTGGAAAATTAGTTTTCATTTTTTTCTCCTTGCAAAACCTTTTCCCATGCTGGGCCTTGCGTAATAGAGTATAGGAGAACGGAGTCACCAACCGCGTTACTTGCACAATATTTAATTTCATCCTTAGTTCTAACTGGAAAAGCGCCAAGTTCCAGCGATTTATAAAGTTGTGCAAGGTATTCTCTATCGTTAAAAGATGCGGCACCAAGAAAGGCAAGTCCCGTAGAGCCGGCGGACAAATTTATAATTGGAATAATTGGGCCAGAATCTACGTCATCATGGCCTACTCCTCCAGGCCATTCATAGGCATAACCAAAACCCAGGAAACTTGCCTGAAGATGTTTTTTAGCCTTCAAATACTGATCCTCTGCAAATTCCGGGTCTATAATTTTTAAACAATGGGATACCAGCCAGATCGTGCTTCCCTCAGGTCCGTCTGAAATTGATTTTCCAGATAAATCAAATGCGGAAACTAGAATTCCTGTTTTTTTATCTATAAGGTTCTCTTTTGCTGATTTAATCCAATTTTTGAGAAACTCAGAATTGTCTGTGTGGTCTAAAAAATCGCCTATTTTAATCGCTGCAAGAGCAATGCTGTTACAGAACAACCAGCATTCGTCAGGGTAGCTTTCTGCACACAATACAGGATTTACTTCCATTCTGGAAACCATGGTTTCAATTTTGCTGCGCAGGAGTTCCTTGTATTCTTGTTTTTCTTCTACTAGCCTTCTTAGGGCGAGCATAAGAGCAATTTCTCCGTCAAGAAAAATTGAGCGTTCTGGTTTTTGCTTAAACGGTAAATTTTTAGCATATGGCATCAGGAAAAAATATATTCCGTATTTTTTTTCTAAGCTTAGGGTTTCATCAATAATGCTATCCATTATCGGGAGAATGGTTTTCGCTCTTGCTGGTTCTCTTAGAGCCATGTTGCCCAGGGACCAAACAAAGAAGCAGCGACCCATAAAATCCCATTCTGCATTTCTGGAGCGCATTTTGTCCAGTTCAAGTTGGCGCAATTCTGGATTAGTCCAGAAATTGATGTATCTATTTGCTATCAACTGGCCCTTAGGAGCGATTATTTTTCCGGATATATAATTGGATTCTGGCTGAGAAAATAAACTTGAGGCATTGGGTAACCAGATTATTGAAGCCAAAATAAGGGCCAGGAGAGCGACGATTCTGGGTTTCTCTATAAGTTTTTTGAAAAAATTCATAATTTATTTTGTTTCCATATTTAGTTGTAACAAACATATTAATTGAAAACTGTTAAATATAGAATGTCTTTAAATAAAAAAGGGAGCAACACGAATGTCGCTCCCTTTTTGTTTTTTTAACCAGACCTATCTTTTTTCAGCATTAATTGCTTCGTTAAATCCTTTAGCTGTTTTATTAGCAAGGGCTTTGTTAATGGCTTCATCGGTTAAAAGACGTCCCATTTCACCTTCATCAAGCAAGCCAAGGCCTTTTTTAACCATTTTCAAATTGTAGGATTCACCAACAAAGAATGTTTTGAATCCACCAATGTTAAGAAATCTTTTTCTTTCTTTTCTCATTTTCATTGATTCAATCTGATTTTTTGCGAATACTATTTCCAAAGTTCCTTTTTTGAAAACTTCAGTTATTTCAGCATCTATAGCATTGGTAAAGCTAATGGTTACGATTCGTTTTTTGGGAGTAATTCGGGTTGAGACCTTTCTGTCCCAGATAGAATCGTTAATAGGCATTCCAACTATCGGGATGTTTTTTTCAAATATTTTTTCATATTCGTTTTTAGTAAGTTCCATGAAAAACTGAGTGTTCATTGCACCGTCTTTGGAATTTTTCTTAATGTCTTTTCTGCCAAAAGTAATCTGAACATTAAAATAATTAGGTCTTGTATAGGACCAGGCAATTGAGTCTATGAAAGTTACAGAGTCTTTAGCTGGAGTTTTGTAATTATGAGCCTGATAAAGCCCCATTGTTTCTGTGGCGAATGAATTTGAGGCCAATAAACAAAAGACAAAAATAAATAAAAATGATTTCAAAATGTTTTTCATAAAAACTCCCTAAATTTTATTTGAAGTAATTATAGCAAATAATGTGCCGTTTTTAAAAGGGCTGGTTATCAACCTTTGAAAGATGGATAAATTTAAATTGCTAAAATTCTTGCAAATTTTGGCAAAAAAATTGGCAGATAACCATGCTCTGGTATTACAAACGCATGCTTTAATTGAATTGACATGTACAGTGGCGGGCCTGTAAGCTTTTTCTGTTGTGATAATCTGGGGAGATTTTTGCGCAAAATATAGAGGAGGAAGGATGACTGAAACAACTTATGATGTGAGTTTTTTCTCACCAAGATCGGCATCAGCCAAAGAGAACATGAAGATGGTTATCATCATGCTTGCAATTTGGGCTGTAGCGGTTTTTGGTTTCCAGTTCTTACTTATTGGTATGAACAAGTTAACTCCAGAACCGACCCATGGAGTTTTTACAAAGGTCTGGCCGGCAGTTACAGCCGGGACAGCTACTGCTCAGGACAAGAAAGACCTTGCCAGGTCTATTTTAATGGTGCTTGGCAAAAACATTGCGGTAAAAGATAACCATAAAAAAGTTCTTAAAAATGTATTGGGTGCTGCCAATTTTGGTTTGGGCGCTTCGGGAAACGATTATAAAGCAACCGCTTCTTTAATCGGTCTTGGAAATGAAGGGTTTGATCCACTGTTAATTTCAATTTTAAAGTCTTCAATGGTTACTGTTACTTCTGAGGCTATTTCACCAGAAGATAAGGCTGCATTACCAGGGATTATGGATCTTTATCTAAAGCACAATCGTTCAGCATTAACTGATACACGCTTTTTAGGTTTTCCGTTTCATTATTGGTATACTTCCCAGTTTTTACTTATTTTGTTCGTTAGCCTGTGCTGGGTGTTTTGCTACATGACCGATGCTGCAAACACAAGACACAATTTGGAAACTGAAGGTTCTGAAGAAAATCAATCCGAACCTCAGGAAAGTTCTCCGGCTGAAAAGTCTGAAGAAGAAAAGGAGAGCTAAGTTATGATTAACCCTAAAAAATATGGTTTGTTACCAAACTTTCTTTTAATAATCATTGCTGGAATTTTTGTGTTGGGATTTTCGGGTAATATTTTTGCTCAATCAGCCCAGCCTGTAGCGGATGTTTCAAAAACTGTGGATTCAGCTGCTGCACAACCTGCTTCCGCACCACCAGCTGCTGTAGGCACTGCTACGAAACTTGAAGGAACCTTTAAGCTTGGGCCAGCGATCATTCTCATTATTATTCTGTGTATTTTCATTGGCGTAGGGCTGATGAATCAGGCACAGGGAACTGCAGATTATTGGGCAGCGGGAAGAAAAATTTCTCCTGTAGGTTCTGGAATGGCAATTGCCTCAAACTGGATGAGTGCTGCATCGTTCCTTGGCATGGCCGCTATAATGTACAACTCTGGCTATCATGGATTGGCCTATGTTGTAGGTTGGACAGGTGGTTACGTTCTGTTACTGATTCTAATGGCCAGTCAGATCCGTCGCTATGGGAAATATACCGCAGCCGATTTTATTGGCGATAGATTCTATTCAATGGGACTTCGTGCTTATGCTGCAGTTTTAACAATTGCAATTTCAATTAGTTATTGTGTTGGACAATTCGCAGGCATTGGTTTGATGTTTAAATGGGTATTCGGTATTCAGCCATTCTGGGCAATTATAATTGGGTCTACTGTTGTTTTAACCTACACGCTCATTTCAGGGATGCTTGGGGTAACAAAAAACATGCAGATTCAATATGTAATCATTATCGTGTCATTTGTAATCCCTTTGTTCCTTCTTTGCCAAAAATTTGGTTACTTTGCGCTTTTGCCACAGGTTGGCTATGGAGCGGTAGTTTCAGATGTTGTTAATGGTTTGGAGCCTGCAGCTAAAAATCTAACCAATGTTATGGGCCAGAGTGCCGCAATTGTTCCATCTCCTGAATTTGCTATGCCATGGGATCCAGCGACTGGAATGTCTGCTTTTCAATGGCTCGCTATTTGTTTCTCACTAATGATAGGAACAGCTGGTTTGCCTCATGTAATTCAGAGGTTTTATGTTGTGCCAAATCCCAGAGATGCCCGTTGGTCAGTTGTCTGGGGATTGTTCTTTATTTGTATTCTTTATTGGAGTGCTCCGGCATATTCGGTTTTTGGAAAGCTTCTCTCTTCAGATCCCGCAATCGGAAAACTTGCTCCTGACGCAATTGTTATTTATACCGCGCAATTAGGGGCCTTATACCCACTTGTTGTAGGTCTTTTGGCAGCTGGAGCTATATCTGCAGCATTTTCAACTGTATCTGGATTGTTGCTGGCGGGAGCTTCCGCTTTCTCGCATGATCTTTATTTCAAAGTTATCAATCCGGAAACTTCAGAAAAGAAGCAAATGTTCATGGCAAGAGCAGCTACGGTTGGAATGGCAATAATTGTTGCAAGTATTGCTCTGCTAAACCTTGCTTTGATTGCTCAATTGGTTGCACTCGCTTTCTCTCTTGCCGGTTGTACCATTTTCCCACTTTTCTTACTTGGAATTTGGTGGAGTGGATCAAATAGAGCTGGCGCCTGGGCTGGAGTAATTGCTGGAACGAGCGTGGCTTTTGTTGCTCTTACATACTTTATTTGTTCGAAATTTAGTATTGTTCTACCAGGAGCTGAGTTTATCAGTTATTATCTCAACGCCTGGTATTTTGCATGGCTAGGAGCTCCATTAGCTATTTTGGCGAACATAATAGTTTCTATTGCTACTGGAAAAGATACACCAGTAGAAATTAAGAAATTCCTTGCTGAAAAAGTTCATAGCTATTAAAGAGATATAGTTAAAAAAGGCCGCCCATTTGGGTGGCCTTTTTTTTCGCTATTTTATTCTCACCCGCCCAGCAAACCCCAAAAATTTCTTCTAAAAAATGGCTGTTCCGGGGCGACTTTATTTTTTATGCTCTGAAATTTAAGTCCAGGTTCCAGAAGCACATAACCTTCCCAACTGATTGGCAATCCTATGAATTTAGTTCCACCAATGGTTTTGTGGAACCAACGATGATGATGACCAAAAAGCCAGAATTTTGGGGAAAAATGGTTCAATAGTTTTTTACTTCCAGAAAATCCTGTAGGTCCATGAACATCCCAGCCGATAGAGTGAGGAACACCAATTCCTTGAGGACTATCATGAGTGAGAATAATTTCAATCTCATCTGATTTGTGTTTCAAACAAAGTTCGATTTCATGATCCTTTATTTCTGCAGCTTCTGGAGTGTTAATAACATCTATAAATGAAGACCCGCCCAAACAAAGGCATTTATGGTTTCCAAGTTGTTGAACTGAACCTCTTGGAAAATGAGTAAAATGATTTGAGTATAGCTTCAAGAGGTTAGGAAACTTATCGAATTCTTCATGATTTCCATCGATAAAGTATACGGGGCGCATAATAGACCTTTTTTTATGCTGAAAAAAACGGTGAAGCTTTTCTTCAAAAAGGCCAAAATCTCCTAGAACAACAACTTTTGATACCTTTTTGTTTGTAGTGGCTTCTGCGTGTTCTATTTGGTTATTTATTACATTATAAAAACCGTGAACATCGCTAATAATTAAAATCATCCGTGTCCTACTACCCCGGTAAAATCTCCGCTCAATCGCATTTGAAAATGCTTAATCTGAGAAAAGATTTCTTTCAGCATTTTTTGGTCAATGGCTGAAAAGCTATCTGGGCGAATAAAGTTATCCGGGTTTTTACCATTTTCTCTTAAATTAATCTGGTGCTGGAGACGCAAACGCATCAAATATCCATAAGCCTGAGTAATTTCCTGATAACTTTGTTGGGTTAGAATACCAAGTTCTTTAAGTTTTCGTAAACGTTCGAAAGTGCTTCGGTTTTTAATTCCATGACGTAAAGCATAGATTCTTGCAAAGTCTACAATTCTTACCATTACAGCTTTTATATTAAGAGCTTCTTCATTGTTTGGACTGGATTCCAGAATAAAGTTACCGAACATACCTATTGGTGGTTCAAACTGCAAAACGTCCATGGCCAGAAGAACGAAAAATCTGGGATTGTCTGACAGGCTTGCAGAAAAATTCTCCCACAACTCGTTAATCAGAGTTAAATCTCCAAATCCGCAACGAAAATCAAGGAAGATTTTTGTTTCTAAAAGGTCTTTTGGTTCTAACTCCCTGGCCCATGTTGAAAAGTATTTTTTCCAGGTGGTTAGCGGTTGACACCACCTTTCTTCCTGCGCCATTATTTTACCTTTACAAAATGAATATCCTGCTGAATCCAACAAGGAGCATATTTGTTTTCCGAGATTGAGAAAATAACTCTGAGTTTCTTCAAATTTTTCAGATGGAACGTCTGCAAAAATGATTCCATTATCCTGATCTGTACATAGGGTTTGCTCTCTTCTTCCTTCACTTCCCGTTACTAAAAAAGCAAATGGAACCGGTGGAGCGGGAAGCTTCGCGAGAATAATTTTTAATCCCTGCTCTAAAACCATGTCTGCCATCGTTGTAATAAACTGATTAATATGCCGGGTTCTTGCCCCATTCTGAAACATGATCTGAACTAGTTCCGGGCCTCTTCGAGATGCTTTTATTAAGCTTCTTTCATCTTTCGCATCCTGAATTCCTCTGAATAAAATTGTAGGTGAATATGATTGAAGCTGCAAAAGATGCTTAAAACTAAGTATCTTAAAATCTGAAAAATTTTCCGATTTTACTATCAACGGCTTAAAATCCTGTTTTTCCATTTTTAAAAATGCGTCAAAAAGAAGTGTTTTGCCAGGAATTGTAATTTTAGAAGAAACCACCTCACCAGCTACTAATGAGGAATCCATATCTTTCTTGTTGAAGTGATTGAGTAAATCTTCCTTAGAAATCAGCCCATCACATTCCTCCCCATTTTGAACCAGGATTACATTTTTTTCAGAATTTTGAAATTTCTCAAAAACTTCATTGATAGATATATTAGAATCGATTTTTTCCGATTCATCCAGTGGTAGGTTTTCAACACTTCCGTGGAAGAACATTAGTGATTGCTGAAGTTCATCCAGAAGAATTGTTCGATTTAGTTCTCTTTCATGCTGAGGAGTGAGCCGGGATGCTATTAGGCTGAATCCAATGCTTCCGGCATGAGAAATTTTTGATAATGACAGCAAAACTCTATGTACTGATCCATCTTTACTTTTTAAACCCGCTTCATAATGCTGTCTTACCTCTTTACCTTGAAGCAAAGCCTTATAATAGGTGCAACCCATTATTTCTTCTTCTTGCGTGGGTATTACAATCTTTTCAAGATTTTTGGTTGAAAATTCTTCAGAGGTGTATCCTAAAAGTTTCAGCATGCTCTGATTAGCGTAAAGGCCCTCTCCCTCAAGAGACATTATAAAAGAATCTCCTGCGGATTCTACCAGCAAGCGATACCGCTCCTCAGATTCCTTTAGAGCTTTTTCCGAAAATTTTCTAAGTTTGTCAGTTTTCCAGGTTCCCCATAATATAAAACTTAAAAGTCCCATTACTAAACCAAGTATGCCCAGGGAAACAAAGATTAATTGATGGGTAACAGCGCTAATTTCCTGACTGACATCATCGAGATAAATACCTGTTCCAATAATCCAACCCCAAGGTGAAAAGCCTTTGACGTAAGAAAGTTTTGGAACTATTTTTGTTGGGTCATCTTTCCATTGCCAGTGATAAGAAACAAACCCTGCACCATTTTGCTTAACAATTTTTACAAATTCTACAAATAGCTTTTTCCCGTGTGGATCGACAAAATTACTAAGATCTTTTCCGTTGAGATCTGAACGATAGGGATGGATAACCATTCTTGGATGCATGTCGTTTATCCAGAAATAGTCTTTCATTTGACTACCATATTGTAGGTTTTTTATTTGGGCGATAGCGTTTATTTGGGCTTGTTGTCTGCTTAGATTACCAGTTCTTTCTTCGTGCTCAAAATTAGCTAGAATATTCCAGGCTGCAGTAGTTAGTTCACGGATCATTTCACGTTTTCGAGCCATCATGTTTTTCTCAAAAGATGGGATAAAAAACATGAATATCGAAATTACAAATAAAAGAATTGCAAGTAGAGTAGGCAAAATTCCTCTGACAACAAAGTTACCCAAAATTAGCTGACATCCTTATTCTAATTAAACTTTATGATCCTCATCAGGACAAGTATAGTTGGTTAAATGATTGCTGGCAAGAATTGTGAAATTTGTTTTCAATTCTGCAAATATTGAGTGCACTAAAGGTTACAACTGGCAAAATGTTAAAAATTATATATACTGAGAGTGAGGGTTAAAAAAGATAGTTTTTTTTTATTTAAACATTACAAAACTTTAGAAAAATACTTTGGCAACAAAAAAAATAGCAGCGTATATAAGTTGCTCTAAGTGGGGGAGATTGAGATGGATATCAAGCTTTTGCTTATGGACAAAATAAGAGAGGCAGATCGTCCAGGAGCAAATGAATTATTAGATTCATGGATCAAAGAAAACGGGTATGAAAATGTTTTGATGGAGGTTCTAGATCCCGTTTTAGTTCTTATAGGTGAAGAATGGCGATCGACAGAATCCTTTACCCTGGCACAGGCATACGTAGCAGCAAAAATAGCGGAAGATGTTATGTATAAAATTGCTGAGAATAAAGAATCTATTTCCAAAATTAAAACATTTAAGGGTGAAGCAGTTATTGGGAATATTGAGGAAGATTTCCATTCTCTGGGGCGTAAGATGGTGGCGACTTTTTTGCGAACAGAGGGTTGGACTGTACATGATCTTGGCAACGATGTAATTGCAAAAGATTTTGTGGACAAAGCCGTTGAAACCGGAGCAAGAGTTATTGGTGTTTCAGCTATGATGATGACAAATGCACGAAATATTCTAAAAGTTCGTCATGAAATTGATGCTCGTGGTTTGTCTGGCCGTATAAAACTTGCTGTTGGTGGAGCTATTTTTCGGGTTTGCCCAACCCTGGCTTCAGAAGTTGGAGCAGATGGAACTGCTCCACACGCGCTTGGAGCTGCCAAACTTTTCGATGAATTAATGGAAAAGTCTTTGAAAGAGTTTCCAGAGGCATGAATTGTATTGAAAGAATTTCTGCGACGATAAAGGGGGAAGCTGTAGATCGTCATGCATTCATTCCCGTTTTAAGTTTATATGGAGCCAGGCTTATAGATTGTTCCATTGAAAAATATTATTCTGATTCCAATGAATACGCTCGTGGGCAAAAAGCCATTTTTGAAACATTTAAACCAGACGTTTTGCTTAGTCCATTTGCTTTTGCTTCAATTGGAGCAGCTTTTGGAAGTAAGCTGAATTTTTCAAATCGTGCTCCAAATGTTTGCAAACCAGCAATTCAAAATGCGAAAGAGTGGGAAACTCTTGCTTTTCCGGATATCGAAACGCATCCTCAAATTCGTTTTTTAATTAAATCTGTTGAAAGAATGGCTAAAAATCATAAAGATCAGGTTCCTGTTGCAGGAGTTTTGCCTTTACCTAGTGATCTTCCAATTCTGGTAATGGGACTGGAGGCCTGGCTGGAAACAGTTCTTTTTGATCCTGAGGGTGCTCAAAGAATAATGGAACTTGTAGTCCCATTTTTTGTTTCTTTGGTAAACAGAATTCTTAGTGCTGGGGCAATGTTTGTTGTTCTTCCTTGTGGGTTTATATCTCCGGCCATCGTTACCAGAGGAATCGCAACGAACTTTGTGCGCCCTGTCCTGGCAAATGCATTAGGAAAAATAAAAGGGCCGGCTGTTCTTCATCAGGTTGGGGCACCTATTTTAAGGCATTTAGATATTTTAACAGGATTGCCTTCGACGGTTGGATTTGCATTGGATAACCTGGATAATCTTACTTACGCGCGAAAAATAATTGGCCCGGACACTTTATTATTTGGTGGACCAAGTGGGCCAAACCTAGATTTATCAACAGATTTGGAAATAAAAAAGGATTGCCTGAAAATTCTTGAAGAGAGAGCTGGAGACAAACACTTTATTTTGTGTACGGCGGGAGCAGATATTCCATTAACAACTGACCCAGAAAATATTCATGCATTAAGACATGCAGTAGAAGAATATGGAGAACAAAATAATGGAAAATAGCCCGGCAGGAGTTCAGGTTGTTTGTTGTGGCGTTTTAAAGCAGGAAGTTGAGCTTCTTCAAAAAAACATCTTAAAAAGCTTGGAAACTCCAATATTCATAGGCTCAATGTTACACATGTATCCAAAAAAATTGGAAGATTGCTTAAAACAAGTTCTAAGTAAAAAAAATGTATTAAATAAAAAGGTTTTGATTATTTATGGGGACTGCTGTCCAAAGATGGGGGCTTTTTCCGACAATAAAAGAGTTTTCCGAACTAAATGTAATAATTGTTGCGATTTACTGCTTGGTTCATCTGAATATCGACGTCTGGCCCATGAAGGAGTATTTTTCTTGCTTCCTGAGTGGGCAAAGAGGTGGAAAGAAATTTTTTCCGATCATCTTGGGTTAAACCAACAAAATGCTATTGAGTTTATGGGTGAAATGCATAGCAAGTTGATGTATCTGGATACAGGAATTATTCCAATACCTGAAAAAGAATTGAAAGATTGTTCTATATATTGTGGTTTGCCATTTGTTGTAAAAAAAATCTCATTAAATGAATTGCAAAAATCAATCGAGGAAACCTACAAAATGCTTAATAATGGTTGCTTTTAATGGAAAGAATAAAAAAAGATCCAGCGTTGCCTGCAATGACAATGGATATTCTTGGGAGCGTTCTTGGAAAAGCTGATAATCCAGGAGAGCTCGGTGAATATATAACCGAGGAAATTCGAGAACTTACCGGAGCTCGCTGTGTAATCTTGAGTCAGTATTTTGCTTCGAAAGATGAGAAAGCCGTCAGAGTTTTTAGTATTAACCCGTTACGAAAGAAATCATGGGCTAATTCAACATTAGCATGGGATTTGTATAATTATTTTCTCAAGTTTGATGGAATAAAATTAATTCATGCGACTGAAATTAGCGAATTTTCTGAAGATCTTATCGCCCAGGGATTTGAGATTTCTCTTGTAATACCGTTGTGTGTTGGGGCTTCCAAAATAGGTTCTTTATTGATTCTTGGTCTTCCAGATGAAGAATCTATTAATTCTGTTATCAATCTATTAAAGAGTCTATCAACTATCATGGCTCTTGTTTTAAATAATTCATTTTTATTTGATAGCCAGGAACAAGTTATTCAACAAAGAACAATGGAGCTACAGGAGTCTAACAAGCTTTTACAGTCAGAACTTGCTGAAAGAAAAGAGATAGAAGAAGCTCAAGAGTTTTTATTGCAATGTGGTTTGCCTGCAACAGGAGAAGATTTTTTTGATTCACTAACTTGCTACATTTCAGAGAAATTGGGATTCGAATATTCAAGTGTCGGAAAACTATCTGAAAATGGTTTAAATATTGAGCCACTGTCGGTTTATTTTGAAGGCAGGCATGTAAAAATACCACCATATTCATTAATAGATACTCCATGCGGCGAAGCATTAAATTCTAAAATTTGTTTTTACAGAAAAGAAGTTCAGGAAAAATTTCCAAGGGATTTAGATCTGGTAAAGCTTAATGCAGAAAGCTATTTGGGTATAAAGCTAGCTGATTCTCAGGGAATTCCAGTTGGTATTATTGCTCTGGTTGGAAAAAGTGAATTTACAAATTTTAAAAGTGCAGAAATGCTCCTTAAAATAATTTCTCCTCGGGTAGCTGGGGAATTGGAGCGAAGAAACATTGAAAAAGAGCAGCAAAAACTAAAGGATCAACTTATTCAGTCACAAAAAATGGAATCGATTGGAAGACTAGCCGGTGGCATAGCTCACGATTTTAATAATATGCTTGGAGTTATTTTAGGACATACGGAAATAGCGCTTGGTGAATTAGAATCAGGTCATCCACTTAAAGATAAAATTTTGGTAATCAGCAAAGCTGCAAAAAGGTCTGCCGATCTAACTAGACAACTACTAGCCTTTGCCCGCAAGCAAAGTATTTCACCGAAAATTCTTGATTTAAACGATGTTGTTTCTGGAATGCTTGCTCTATTAAGGCGTCTTATTGGCGAGGATATTGAGTTAAAGTGGAATCCTGGTTCGAATTTATGGCCAATTTTAATGGATCCTGGCCAGATAGATCAGTTGCTGGCAAACCTTTGTGTAAATTCGAGGGATGCTATTGAAGATGTTGGATGCGTAGCAATAAAAACTGAAAATGTTTTCCTGGATGGAGAAAATTTTGCAGATGAAGAAAATTTTGTTCCAGGAGACTATGTTCTACTGTCAGTTTGCGACAACGGAAATGGAATGGACGAGGGAACTCTTGAAAATATTTTTGAACCATTTTTTACAACAAAAGCCATAGGCAAGGGTACAGGCCTTGGCTTAGCAACTGTTTATGGGATTGTAAAACAAAATAAAGGTTTTGTGTCAGCTTGTAGTGAATTGGGAGAAGGAACTACTATTAAAATTTATCTCCCAAAATTTTCTGGTTTGGAAGAAAAGCAAAAAGAGGATTCCAATATTAATAAAATCCCAACTGGCGAGGAAACTATTTTGTTAGTGGAGGATGACCATGACTTGTTAGACATGGCCAAAGCCATGCTGGAAAGAATTGGTTACAAGGTAATAACTTCCAGAAGTCCTGAAGAAGCGATCAAAATCGCAAGAGAGAAATCAGACGAAATTTCGCTTCTTATAACAGATGTAATTATGCCTACGATGAATGGACAAGTTTTGGCCAAAAAAATTAAGATTGAGTGTCCGAGCATGAAGAGTTTATTTATGTCAGGCTATACGGCAGACATTATTGGGAGGCATGGAGTAATGGGGGAAGGGGTTGGTTTTATCCAAAAACCTTTTTCAATGATAGATTTTGCAACCAAGGTTAGAGGAATACTCGATCAGTAATCAACAATAAATCATAGCTATGAAATTTATCTAATCACAAAAAGAATCATAAGATTCCTTATCTTTATTTTCGTTTGAATGAAAATGAATTTGGGATTTCACCCTGTTCAGAATTTTATTAACATCTGTATCCAGGGGATAAAAATTAAATGGAAATTCCTCATTACTATTTAATTAAATTATCCCGTTTACATAGCCTTTTGAGCTTTGTCTTATACTAAAATCTGAAATTTCTTCCCAAACCAGAAAACTGTCTTTAAGGCATGAAATGTATAAACCATTTGTTTCTATTTCAATTTTTTTGTTTCTATCCATTGCGGCAACAAAGTGAACTGACATCTGGTATGCAAGAATGCCGGTAAAAATAAGAAAAAGAAGTTCTGTGTCGTTTTGGTTCTTTGCATAACCAGAGAATGCCAGCATGGTAAAAAAGCAGTAAAAAAGCCCTTTTTTTAAATTACTAAAACAGCAATTTCTTACAACCAAAATTCAATACCCCATTCGAAGGTTACAGCTTAAAAACTTATTATAGAAAGAGTTTTTCATAGATTAAATACTTCTATGCAAGATCTGGTGTCAAGAATATTTCAGGGGCAATGGTTTTTTAAACTGCTTTAGTCGTTACCATATTAAAATGGTCCATCAGTTTTACATTAATACCCGGTTTTTGTAGGATAAAAGAATTCAGAAGCAATGGTGACAAAAATGACTCTTAAAATAGAAGTTTTTCATAATTTTGGAGAAGTAATTTCTTCTTACCGACAAATTCCCATGATTTTTGAAACTGACACAATCTTTGAAATTGTATTGTTGAAAGATGGTATTGGTGGATTTAATTTTCATGAAAAAAAATTAGATTCAGTTTTTACTAAAGATTATGATGCTATTGACGGGGATGGGCCAGATACATGGGCGCAGAAGTTTAATCTGGAAAACTGGGGATTTTTACTAACCAAAATTGATGATGAAGTCGTTGGTGGGGCAGCCATCGCTTTTGCCACTCCTGATTTGCATATGCTTGAAGGACGTGATGATATGGCGGTTTTATGGGATATTAGAATTTCACCGCATCATCAAAGAAAAGGTATAGGAAACGCTCTCTTTGCAAGGGCAGTTGACTGGGCTAAAGAACGAGGTTGTAAGGTTTTAAAAATAGAAACCCAGAATAACAATACAAATGCCTGCAAATTCTATTTAAATCAAGGCTGTGAATTGGGAGGAATTAATCGATTTGCTTACTCAGATTTTCCTGAAGAGGTACAACTTTTGTGGTATAAGAACTTAATTTAAGTAGAAATTTTGAGGTCAGAAATTATTCTTTTTACAACCCTATTGTCGGTCTTTTTCAAATTCATTTGTAAGGCAAGAATTCCATTTTTTTCAGCCTTTTGTTGAAATCCCAATGAAAAATACATTTTTTTGGCTTTATTGTTGTTGAAAACTTTACAAAAGATTGAATCAATGTTTTTTTCTAAACATGTTTTTACCAGGTCTTTAAGGACTTTGTAGCCTATTGTCGAATTCTGGTTTTTTTGTTTTATCTGAAGAGTGTGAATCATTAAGCCTCTGGCAATCCATTCTAACGAAACCACGCCAATAAACTCATTGTTAAGCATAATTTTCCAATTTTCTTTTGCACGATAATGTTTTTTTATCAGTTCGTCATCCCAATTTAAGCCAAGTTCAATTTGAAGTTGAAACATATTTTGGCGAATTAATGCAAAAATTTCATCAAAATCGGCTTCTTTAGCTTCTTCAATAATAAACAACAGTTTCTCCGGTAAAAATAATCTAAAAAAAAATGTGAAAAAGAAATGTGACTAATTTTGATAATACTTTTGCTGGCTCTGGGCTTTAACGCTTAATTATTAACTTTGAGACGGAACCAGAATCCTTTGCCGGGAGATTGCATATAAAATTCAGCAGCGACATAGATATTTAAATAGCCGGATGCATTTTGCGGGAAAAGGTATGGCTTCAGTATGTAACGTCCCTTATTGTCTGCTTTAAGCTCAATTGGTTCTTTAGTTTCAGAGTTCCAAACCGCCAATTTTAAAACCTTAAGGTCCTTTTTTGATCTGTTTACAGGCTTTAAGGCAAAATTTTCTCCGATTCTGGTAACTTCTATTTTTGGCCGATGTGGGAAAACTAACACGGCTTGAAGATATTTAGCTTTAATATACTTGTAAGAAGGGCCACCTTCGACTCTTGTGCCATAATCCTTTGGATGGTCGCCATATGAATCATGGATTATAAAAACCGTTTCTTCCGGGTTTACTTTTGGTTTGCCATAACCAATGATTACAACACCATGAACTCCTGGCAAGATACTTCTAATGTATTTGTTATACTCTACTTGAGCTAACATTGGACCGTGAGAATGTATAACCTGAATGAGTTCCCTGGTGAATTTATCGTTAGATTTCAGTTTCCGTTTGAACCTAAGCCAATTGCTTTCGAAAGGATATTTATTTTTGGTGTAAGAATATAGATTTTCATGAAGTATTGGATCATTCAATGTTCCCTCAAATTGATCTGAAAGCAGGCGCGCATATCCAAGATTTGAGGCAGGAAATGGTTTTTTGTGAACTAGATCTGGTATAGGTACCACCGGGTAATGAATCCAATTCTTTTTCGATCTGTTTAAGTAAACTACTTCAAGTTCACGTGGGTTAAAGCCAGATTCTTCGCCGCCATTGTAAAAATTAATGTAAGATTCCTGGGGCCAGCCATATTCTATAGCCCACCAGTCTGCTATTGTTGATGCGGCAAAGGACAAACAGGCAAGAACAGGCATAAGTCTGACGTATTTCCATTTATTTTTTTTTATAATGGAATTAACTTCATCAACTCTTTTTTGGGATTCTTCCTGATTTTTGTGGGGTAGTTTGTCCCAGTTTTTTATTAGAAATACTTCTTCAAAATCAGTTTGAGGATCACAGGCTATACAACCTGGCCCCGTTCTTTCTGGTAGCCATTCTCCCGTAGCAGATGCCGGATGAAAAGCTAATATTATTAAAACAATAAACAGTTTTGCAAGCCCAGAAATTTTCATCTAATTATTATAATAATTTCCTAGAATAGCGCAAGACCATATATAAATGAAAAACCGCCTGTAATCGACTTATAAATGCCGATTTTATGGCATTTGGTAATTGATTCTAAAAAAAATCAGAATTAATGGTGTACTTACTTTTTCAATTTAAGAACCAGGAAGACGGTCTATTATCTTGTTACTATTTAGACCTTAGCTGTTCATAAAAACATTATTTAGTTTAGGGTTTTTCCAAAATTGACTTTAAAAAATCATGATGGTATCGTACATATGAGGCGCGCTATTGTGCTTATATTCAAGCTTAGTGCGCGCAATAAACTACAGATTATTGAGAGGACTGCTTCAAATTGAAAAAGACTGCTGTAACTAAATCTGTAGAAGGAAAAGCTCAAACGGAAATTCGTGATTTGCAACGAACTATTATAGAGCTACGCAATGAACTTGAGAAAAAAAGCATTCTTACAGAAGAAGCTGTACAGAGTGCAAGACGTGATTCTGCCCAGGAAAATGCCCAATTAAAAGCAACAATTTGCGAACTTAGAAATGAGCTGGAGCGCTCAAACCTTTTGCGCGAACAAGAAGTGCGCCGAGCCCTTTCCAGTAATCAGGATGAAATTTTCCAGTTAAAAGGGCATATTGGCGAGTTGAGGACTGAACTGGAGAATTTTCTAGCTGAAAAAGATGCGGCGGTTCAAAATGCCCGCTCTGCTTCAGCCTGTGAAATTCAACAGCTTAAAGAGATTATTTGTAAACTTCGTGATGAGCTTGAAAAAGCAAGGTTTGAGAATGAGAATTCAATTCGCCACGGGAAAATACGAGTTGCTGGAGAAACCACTCAGCTAAAAGAAACCCTTCAGGCGATGAGAATTGAGATGGAAAGGCTAAAATCTAAATAGGTCCTTATTGTTTCCAGGAAAGCAGGTAAAATGGAGAAAAAGCGCAAGAAATCAACTACCAAATCCCTAAAGGAAGGTAGTGGAAGTAACTTAACGGCAATAATTAGAGATCAGAAAAAGCGTCTGGCTGAGGCTGAACTACTTCTTGAAATTTCACATAAAATTTCGGCGATGGATTCGCTGGATTCTGTGCTTAAAATGCTGATCGAGATGGCTACAACCAAGTTGAATGCTGAGCGAGGATCCATTTTCTTAAATGATTCAGATACAAATGAACTTTATTCAAGGGTTGCAATGGGGAATTTCATGCATGAGATTCGCATCCTTAATAATAGCGGGATTGCCGGTCATGTTTTTAGTAATGGAACTGGTGTGATTATTCCTGATGCATATTCTGATCCCAGATTTAACCGCAATGTAGATGAGCGAACTGGCTTTGTAACGCGAAATATCCTTTGTGTTCCAATTAAATCAGCAAAGAATGATGTTGTAGCAGTTGCTCAGATCCTGAACAAGAAAAAGGGCAATTTTACCCGCAATGATCTCCATTTGTTTGAAGCGATGATGAGGCAGGGAGCTCTATCTCTTCAAAGTCTTCAATTTATTGAGCAGATGGAGAGTATTCGAAAACAGGAACTTGAGTTTATTAACGTTGTTTCCGAGATGACTTCTGATATTAAGCTAGGCTCACTTCTCCAGAACGTAATGGCTGAAGCTACTCGAATGCTCAATGCTGAGCGCTCTACTTTGTTTTTGCACGATGAAAAGACCAATGAGTTGTGGTCTGAGGTAGGGCAGGGCCTTGAATCAACGCAGATACGTTTCCCTAGTCATGTTGGAATTGCTGGGGCAGTTTTCCAGTCCAGTAGAACCATTAATATCCCGTATGCTTATGCTGATCTTCGTTTTAATCCATCTTTTGATCAGAAAACGGGTTTTTTCACCCGCTCAATTCTATGCGTGCCGGTAGTCAACAAGAACGGCAGAACCATTGGGGTTACACAGGTTTTAAACAAGCACGGTGGCCCTTTCTCCCATGAAGACGAAGCAAGATTGAGAGCCTTTACTGCTCAGGTTTCTATTGCTCTTGAAAATGCAAAGCTGTTCGCAGATGTTCAGGCAATGAAAAATTATAATGAAGCCATGCTTGAATCAATGTCCAATGGCCTTATAACTCTTGATGTTGGGGGGAAGATTGCTACCTGTAATGCAGCCTGTTCGAGAATTCTCAAGATCTCGGCAGATTCCATAATTAATAAAAAAGCGGCTGACTTTTTTTCAGGCGAAAACAATTGGGTTATGGAAAAGCTACATCTGGTGTTAGAAACACATGAACAGCAAACCTCTGTCGATGCACCATTAAAAGTTGGCCAGGAAATGCTATCAGTAAATTTGACCGTGCAGTCTTTATTAAATATTGATCAGAAAAGAATCGGCACCATGATAATCATTGAAGATATAAGCAATGAAAAACGCTTGAAATCAACGATGTCGCGTTACATGGACCCCGGAATTGCTGATCGCCTTCTCGCAACTGGGACGGAGCTACTAGGTGGGTCAAACGTGGAGTGCACGGTTTTATTTTCTGACATTCGTGGCTTCACTACTCTAACAGAGCAACTCGGCCCGCAAGGAACTGTAACCTTATTAAATGAGTATTTCACTCTAATGGTTGATTGCATTCAACATGAAGATGGAATGCTGGATAAGTTTATTGGGGATGCCATTATGGCTGCTTTTGGAATTCCGGTTTCTCATAAAGATGATGCTGATCGGTCGGTGAGAGCGTCTATTTCCATGATTGAAACATTGAATAAGTGGAATAAATCAAGAATTGCAGAAGGGAAACTGCCTGTTAATATTGGCGTTGGTTTAAATACTGATACTGTTGTTTCCGGAAATATTGGCTCAACCAAACGTATGGATTTCACAATAATAGGCGACGGGGTAAATCTTGCTTCCCGCCTTGAATCTGCTTGTAAGCAATATGGAACCAAAATTCTCATAAGCGAATTTACCAGAAGAAAGCTAAAAGACACTTACCGGATGCGCGAAATAGACCAGGTAGTGGTTAAGGGTAAAACTAAGCCCGTTTCAATATATGAAATACTTGATTATCACACCAGAGAAAGTTTTCCCGGAATCGGGGAGGTTACTGGAATCTTTAAAGATGCGGTTTCAGCTTACCGGGCTAGAAAGTGGGATGTAGCTATTCGTTTATTTAATGATTGCTTGAAGATTAATCCAAATGATAAACCAAGCCAGTTATATATCGAGCGGGTTAAGTTTCTGAAAGAAAATCCACCACCAAAAGACTGGAAAGGTGTTTGGGTAATGGATTGCAAATAAAACTTATTTATGTTTATTCATGATCAGCCTTGACAACTTTGTTCATAAAAGCGGATTAATGACTTATCAAAACCTCTTAATTCTGCTGATCTTCATAGTATGAAAAACATTCGCTACACATATTTGTGCCACTCTCACGAGGCAAGCCGCACTTTGGGCAGAAGTTCGAGTGATTTTCTGAAAAGTCATTTTCTTTAACATCTGGCTCAATATTTGAAAGTTGAATGTCCTCTATTGATTCTAAATCGTTGGTTGAATAAGAAATATTTTTCTGAAAAATAGAAGAGACAAAAATTATTAAGGGAATACTCAAAAATCCTCCAATAAGTGCAATTACTGGGAGTCCAAACCCCATAATTGTAATTGACCTTGGGGAGCAGCTGACTTCAATCAATAAATTTTGATTTCTGGAATCCTTATAAATTGGATCGAATTGAATAAAATAAGCTCCGGCTTCCAGATCAAGTGAAAAAGAATCTGGAGTTGGTGTCACGGCTGTTATGAAGCTTTTTGGATTTAAAACTTCGCTAAAAAGCTTTTCACTATTTTCATTTCGAATTGTAACGCGAAAATGCTTCATCTTAATGTCTGCAAAGGAGTTGTTTTTTACTTTTTCTACCTGAAGTGGTTTAACTTGAAAATTGTAGTTGCCTGTATCGAGCGCATTGATTTTTAATTTGGTTTTATTTACCAATCTAATCTGGATATTGCCTGGAATATTGGCGCTGGAATATGCACCAAGTTCGTTGGAGGAAAATAATAGAATTATTCCTAAAGTTAAGCCCAAAAATAGGAATGGAATAGATTTGAAGCGCGTGAAAAAAGTTTTAAAAGGCACTTGAAAGATTCTGGTTAAATATCTGTTTTTTTTGAGCATTAAGACCTTAAATGTGATTAATATTTATGGGCAGAAAATGGTTTACCAGTCTAATCTGCAATTTCAATAATTACAATTACAACAAGTTAAGATTTACTATTTTTGACATCCGGGTAAAATTTTTCCATACAGCTGTTACAAATGCCATGACTGAATTGAATGTCAGAAGCTTCGCTAATGTATTTCTCAAGTTGTTTCCATGAGCCTTTATCATCCCTGATGCCTTTGCAATGCATGCAGATGGGAATAATACCTTTCAAAAAAGTAACTTCTTTTTGTGTACTCAGAAATTCTTTTTCAACTCTTTGCATATTTAATGTTATAAGACCTATGAAAGTAACAATTAGAGATAGAATACATAAAACAAAGGTCATACTATGCAGGCTGGAAGGGTCCATAAAGCTAATGATTCTGTTATTGCTGATAAGAGTTGCAAAAATTCTGACCACTGAAAAAATGCCAAGGACTAAAAAAGAAAAAATCAGCAATCCATTTGGTTTTATTTCTAAGTTTTTTGAATGCTTTAAAACAGTCCAGGCAGAGTAAAAAAGAAAAGCTGAGACAAATATTGAAATGACAACTATCCTTGAATCTATGCTTGGGTTGAAGTAGGTAAAATAAACAAAGGAAAGTAGATAAAGGCTAAACAATAATAAAAACCATTTACAAGAAACAAATCGCTTCAGGTAAAAATTCAATCCGTAAGTTATCAGCACAAAGAATAGCAAAACAAAAAGATTTGCTAAGATTACAGTTAAAAAGTCTGAAAAGACACCTCTCATACTGTAAAGCATCATCCCTGCAGATAGAGAGATAGCCGCAATTGTCCAACATACAAAACCTTTGTAGGTCTTCTGGGTAAGTTTTACATATATCATAATAAGGCTCATAGTCATACTGACCAAGCCTAAAACAACCGAAAGGGTTCTAATATCCAGACTGAAAGTCATTTTACCGACGATTCCATTCCATTTTTCCAGTTTTAATTACACGGTTTATCACAACCAAAAAAAACTACTTTGTATTGTTAATTTAACTATTTTACTCTTTTTACAAAAAATTTGGCACTTTTTTTTGTCTGTGGCAGAATCGACTTCTAACCTTTTCTAACTGTAAATATGAGTGGAGATAGTGTATAATTGTGGCGTGGAAAACGAATGCATAACTGTAACCATTGATAGAATAGCTTTTCAGAATGAGCAGAATGGCTATTATATTTTAAAAGCTTCTTCGCGGGAGTATCCTGCGGGGATTACGGTTGTGGGATCTTTTGGGGTTATCCAGCCAGGTGAAGAAGTTAGGGTGCACGGAACCTGGGCTTGTCATCCGCAATTTGGGATGCAGTTTCAGGCTTTGAGCCATACAGTCTTGAAACCCGCCACATTGGTTGGCATTGAAAAATATCTTGGATCGGGGATGATAAAGGGAATTGGCCCGGTTACCGCCAAAAAACTGGTTTCAAATTTTGGACTTGAAACACTTGAAGTTATTGAGAAGAACCCGGAACGATTAGCTGAGTGCGATGGAATTGGCCCGCACAAGATTGAAAAAATTGTGGGTGGTTGGTTTTTGCAGCGTGCTATTCAGGATGTAATGATTTTTTTGCAGGGGCATGGAATTTCACCTGCCTACGCTTCCAGGATCTATAAAAAATTTCAAAAGGATTCAATGAGCAAAGTTTCTGCTAATCCTTACATTCTTGCTACTGAGATACCGGGAATTGGCTTTAAAAAGGCGGATAAGATTGCTCAGGAGTTTGGTATAACTGACGCTGATCCCAGACGTTTAAAGGCTGGGATACTATATGTTTTGGACAATCTCACCAAAGATGGTCATTTGTTTCTTACACTTGATGATTTGCAGATAAAAGCCGCTGAAATTCTTCAATTAGATTCTCAATCGGATATTGAGACCTTTGTAAATGAATTAGCGGCTGAAAATAGGCTAATTATCGTAAATTGGGAAGACGATCGCCTTGTTTATCTACCGTCTTCATATAGGGCAGAGCACAATTCTGTTGAATTACTCGAAAGCTTTCTGGCCGAGCGACCTCAGATTGCCAGAGAAAAACTTCTTGAGGTATTGGAAGAGGTTTTCAAGAAGCATGGATTAAGATTAACTCCAATTCAGGAACTGGCGGTTGAAAAATCACTGCGAAAAGGTTTGCTGGTTATAACCGGCGGCCCAGGAACAGGAAAAACCACTACTTTAAAAGCTGTTGTTGCTGCTCATAAGGCTCTTAAAAGAAAAGTCCTTCTGGCAAGTCCTACTGGCAGAGCGGCCAAAAGGCTTGCAGAAGTTTCTGGATACGAAGCAATGACCATTCACAGATTGCTTGAGTATTCCCCGCAGGAGCACGGCTTTAAAAAAAATGGATCTGACCCGCTTGATTGCGATACGTTAATTATTGATGAATCCTCCATGATTGATATGCAGCTGTTTTATAGCCTTATAAAAGCTGTTCCCGGTCATGCTGCTTTTATTCTTGTTGGTGACTCTGATCAGTTGCCTTCAGTTGGGGCAGGCCTGGTTTTAAGAAACCTTATTTTATCAGAGGTAGTGCCAGTGGTTAAGCTTGAAACTGTTTTCCGGCAGGCAGAAAGTTCAGATATTATAAAAAATGCTCACTTGATTAATTCTGGAAAAATGCCGGAACTGCTGGTTCCCGATGGAAAGAAGAAGACCGATTGCTACTTCCTGCATGCAGACGAGAATGAAAAGGTAATTTCTCTGCTAAAGAATGTTGTTAACAAAAGCCTTCCTGCGAGATTCAAATATGATCCAATGAAAGACATTCAGGTTCTTTCGCCCATGAATCGCGGCCCATTAGGAGCTGGAAATCTAAATGTAGTGCTTCAGGAAGCTTTAAACCCAGCTGCCCCGGACAAAAATGAACTTTCCCATTTGAACCGGGTTTTTCGCACTGGTGATAAGGTTATTCAGCTTAGAAATAATTATGATCTTGAAGTTTTCAATGGGGACATCGGTTTTATTAAAGAAGCCAATGATGAGGATCAGGAGCTTATTGTGGAGTTTTCCCAGGGTGAAGTCATATATCAGTCTTCTGATTTACTTGATCTCTCTCTTGCATACGCCATAACTGTCCATAAGTCTCAGGGAAGTGAGTATCCAGCCGTTGTAATGTTAATTGCTACTCAACATTACATGCTTTTGCAGCGAAACCTTTTATATACTGGTCTTACCAGAGCAAGAAAGCATATGGTTATTGTTGGAACCAAGCGAGCAGTAGGTATGGCAGTAACTAATAATAGAGTTAAAAAACGTAATACAATTTTTCGATTATTGATTGCAAAAAAATACGGGTGTTAGTTGGCAACTTTTGAAAACCCGCAATAATAAAGGAAATCAAATAATGAAAAAAATGAAAAAAAAGTTTTGGGTGCCCTTGACGCTTTTGCAAACCGTCAGTAAACTTAATATTAAATCCGAAGGTACACAACTCTGATAATCACAGGGGGTTATTTATGATTAAGCGAAGAAATATGAGAGTGTTCTTGTGTGTTGTTCTCTCACTATTAATGTTGGTGGACTACGCAGTGTTCACTCCAGCTCCAGCACATGCTCTTGATAAAAAGAGTGTTATGATAGGTGCAGGCGTGGGTGCCGTTGGCGGCGCAGCTCTTGCATTAGCAGCTCCAGCCATTGGTGGCGCAATTGCTTCTGCTGGCGGAATAGCCGGTATTGGAACAGCAATCGTTGGTGGCGTTGCAGCCGTTGCAGGTGGAATCACTGGTGCAGTTGCTGCAGTAGGTGGCGCGATAGGTGCTGCTTTTGGTGCTATTGGTGGATTCTTTGCAGGAATCTTTGCTAGCCCACTGTTTGTTCCAGCTCTTTTAATCGTTGGTGCTGCAGTTCTTGGTTATGTTCTTTATAAAAGATACAAAGCTAAAAAATCTGCTTCCGCTCCTGGCGAAAGTGAAGTATTCCCTGGAAGCGAAGAAATCTTCGTAACTCCTGGCGACTACGATATGGCTCAGGTTTTCCCTGAAGCTGATGAAGGTGAACCAATCAGTATTTCTGATGACGAAGTATTGGTTATCGGTGGCGAAACAGCATCTGTTGCAGATGAAGCACCAAGTGTTTCAATTCCTGCAGCTGCAGCCCCAGTTGAAACAGCAACAACAGAAATTACTTCTGGTGTTCCAACTGCTAACGATTCACTCAAAGCTGCTCATGACAGATATATCGCTTCTTACCAGAAATATACAAATCTTGTAACCAACAGTGGCGGAGCTGATCCTGAAGATATCAAAAGTGCTCTTTCAGAATACAGAACTGCTTACCAGGATTACCAGAACATCAAAATTTCTTCTGGAAACTAATAACCTCCTCTAAGAAATAAAATAAAACCGCACTGGTTAGCCAGTGCGGTTTTTCTATTCAGGAATTGTAGTTAGAGAAGTTTTAATCCAAGGTTCGGGTTTAACTATTCAGCTGGACTTTCAGGGGAATCATTTTCATCAGCTATTTTAAAAAATGTAATGATTGTGCTTCCGAATTTTCTTTCGTCTAACTGTTTGAGTAGTGGTTTTTTATCAAGGCCCAGATTATCTCTTTTTTGACGCTCAATAATAAACAGGGTTTTTTTGTCAAACATATCGCAATCGGGAATAATATTCAAAATTGGTTCCAGGAGGTCTTTGAGATAGGGCGGATCAATAAAAACTATATCAAAAGGCTTGTCGTATTTTCTGGATTTCAAAAACCTGAGACAATCCATTGTGAAAACTTCTCCGCCTTCTTTTAGCCTTGTCAGTTCCAGATTCTCAACGATGGTTTTAGTACATTCTCTTGAAGCATCTACAAAAGCGCAATAGCTTGCTCCTCTGCTGAGAGCCTCGATACCCAGATTTCCCGAACCTGCAAATAGGTCCAGAAATCTTGAATCTTCAACGTATCCGGCTAGAATATTAAAAGTTGATCCCTTAACTTTATCCATCGCAGGGCGAGTTCCGCCTCCACCAGGCATTTTTAAACGTCTTCCCTTGGCTTTTCCTGTGATTATTCGCATTTTGTATCAGCCACCTTCCATAAATGTAAGATATGAGTCCCCGAAACTTTCCTGCATTCTTTTCATAAACCAATCTCTAACAGTTTCGGATTCTTTTGTTAAAATTTCATAGGCTCTTTGCCTTGAGTTTTCTACCATTTTAAGGGGTATTCTATGTGAAAAGCAGGGGTGTGACAAGCCGCTTTGTCTTGTTCCCGTTAAATCGCCCGGGCCTCTCAAACGTAGATCCTCTGCAGAAAGCTCAAAGCCATCATTGATTGATGTGAGCAATGATAGCCTTTCGGGGGTGTCTTCTTGATGAGTTACCAGAAGACATTTTGATTTCAGACCGCCGCGACCAACTCTGCCTCGTAGCTGATGAAGCTGAGACAAGCCAAATCGGTCTGCATTCTCAATAATAATTAAAGTTGCATCGGGAGTATCTACGCCAACCTCAATTACAGTAGTTGAAATTAACATATCAAGATTGCCGTTTTTAAAATCGTTCATGATGCGTTCTTTGTCATCCCACTTTACTTGTCCGGTCAGGACTTCAAAATTAGCGTCCGGAACAGCATCAAGTATTCTGTCTGCAGCTTCTTCTACTGAAGTCCAGTTCATTTTTTCAGAACTTTCTATCAGCGGGCAAACGAGGTAAACTTTTTGCTTTTTATTGATAGTCTGCAAAATTTCGGCATTCACATCTCTCCATGAGCTTGTGATATAGGTTTCGACTGGCAAGCGGCCGGGTGGAAGCTCATCAATAATGCTTACATCCATATCCCCAAAGATTGTTAAGGAAAGGGTTCTCGGGATTGGGGTGGCAGAAAGGAGTAACTGGTTTGGATTCTTGCCTTTGCGAAACAGGAGTTTTCGATGTCCTACACCAAAACGTTGCTGCTCATCAATGATACAGTAATCAAGATTTTTAAAAGAGACATGCTCCTGAAAAAGTGCGTGCGTGCCAAAGATATATTGATATTGGCCAGATTCAATTCCTGCAAGGATTGCCTTTTTCTCTTTCGCTTTTTGACTACCTGTAAGGATCGTGGCTTTGTGGCAATGTTCAGGAAAGAATTTGGCAAAGTTCTGGAGGTGCTGTCGGGCAAGAATCTCTGTGGGAGCCATAAAAGCACATTGAGCATGGGTTTGACAGTAGAGAACCATTGAGATGAATGCAACCAGGGTTTTACCCGAGCCAACATCGCCTTGTAAAAGACGGTTCATGGGAGGTTTTTCATCTGAAGACGAGGAAAGGTCAGAAACTATTTCGCCCAAAGCTTGTTTTTGTGCATTAGTAAGCTCGAAGGGAAGCTTAAAAGGTGAGGGCAGGGGAGCCGCTTTGTTAGAGTCCGGGAGTGATAAAAAGCCGGTAAGATTTTCTCTGCGCTTTAAAACTCCAATTTGAAACAACACCTGGTCAAAGAATGCCATAGTAAAGCTGGCTTTCCTTGCTTCTTCCTGATTAATTGGCTGATGAATTGTTTTTAAAGCCCAGCCAATTTTATGGAAAATGTCTGATTGTGCTGATTTGGGAAAAGAGCTTTCCCAGGAAATATTTTCAAGAATTGTTCTGATCAACTTGCGCAAAGAATTGGGGGAAATGCTGGCTTCGGAAAGCGCTTTATAAGAACCATAGACCGGTGTTAGATTTTTGCTTTCGCTTTTATTGGTGACTTCGAAAACTTCCACGTCCGGGTTTTCAAGGGTTATTTTCCCTTTAATGATTGAAGCGGCTCCATATAAAAAGTAACTTTTTCCTGGTATCAGCTGCTTAGTCAGGTATGTTTTATTGAACCAGCGGGCTTGTACACGATTTGTGGAATCGAAAAACTCAGCACTGATTATTGCCAGTCCTTTTCTTGCATATACGGAAGAAATTTTTTCTAGTTGGGCTTTAAAAATTCCTTGTTTCTCTTTTGACGGTGTTAAAAAAGAAAGAGGGCGAATCTGGGTTCGATCTTCATACCTTAAGGGCAAAATTCTCAATAGATCTAACACTATTGAAATATTAGAACTTTTGAGGGCAGCGAACTTTTTAGGACCAATTCCCTTTACTTCACTTAGCGATGAATAAAGGGAAAGCTTATTTTTTAAAGGCATTATTTTTTGAGCTTATATTATTCTTTGTAAAAATAAAGTTGTTTCATGACCATGTAGTCTTCATTCATATAAGCCAGGTCCCAACCGTTTCTTCCTGCTTCGTCAAGTAAATCACCAAGTTTTTCCAGAAAATCCGGGCCTTTAAGAGGCTGAAGCGAAAGCGTTTTATAGTTCCATCTATGAGAAGATTTTTCCAGACTCATTTTATTACTCCTGTTTTATAATTACTCTTGAATTGTAGATTTAATGTAAAGATAGCCTTTTAACATTTGCTTGAGTGAATTTTCCGGGTGTGGTGATTGAGTGCATGCTTTTAAGGTTAAATCCATTGCGCTAAAAGCTTTTGCGGGCTGTCCGGTAAAATGAAAGCAATAAGATAAAAGCAGGTTAGATTCGACATCTAATGGAGAAAGATCTATCGCTTTGGTTAAAACTTCTACAGCTTGGTCGAATTCTTTGAGCTGAATATGTAAAACGGCAAGTTTCTGATAAATAACCGGGTTGCGGGGTGATAATTCAATTGCTTTAGTAAGAAGCTTAATGCTCTCACTGGCTTTTCCCGCATTTTGATAGATCTGGCCAAGAATGAGATAAGCCCCAAGAATTTTTGGATAAAGAGACAGTGCTTTCAGTAGGTGAGAGACCGCCCCTTCGTTTTTCTTGGCATAAAAGAAAATTGTTCCGAGATTGTAATGGGCTTTAACCAGATTTGGATTTATTTCAAGAGCTTCTTGATAATATTCGGCGGCAGAGCCAAATTGCTTTTGCAGGAAATAGAGATTTGCTATTCCCATTATTGCCTTAAGGTGGTCTGGTTTCTTTTCAAGAATTTCTTTAAAAGTTTTTTCTGCAGTAGAAAGCTCTTTGGCCATGATTGCATCATTGGCATATTTTAACTCATCTTCGAAGCTGTGATCCGGCTTCACAGGTTGTGAAACTGGTTCTTCTGTTTTATTTTCTTCTATGGAAGGTTGTGGGTGAGATGGTTTTACTAATTGTTCTTTTTCTTCAGTTTGATCTGGTGCTGCAGAAGGAGATTCAGCTGTAGGTGCAGGTTCTCCCTGGCTTTCGTTTGTCGTTGTTTCCGGCTCTGAAGCTATGACTTTTGCTGGTGCAGAAGATTCTGTGCCAACATAAGAGCTTTGAATAGCTGCTTTCATTTCTTCAGGGTTATCTACCAGCTCTGCAACAAGCTTGTTGGATATTGCGCGGCTATTTTCGTTCTTACTTAATTCGTCTCCGATTTCACCAAGAACAAAAGTCGCAGATTTTACGTATCCTTCATTGCTGGAATTGAATAGGTTACGCAGATCAGCTAGCACTTCGTAGTCGCCCCAGACCCAAAGTCTTTTTATGGCAGTGCTTTTTACTCGATTGTCTTCGTGGGCAAGAAGCTCTCTAAACCTTTCAATTAGGCCACTGTTTGGTCCTCCAGAAAGTTCTGAGATAGCTTCAATTGAGTTTGAAACGACACGAGGGTCTTCACTTTCAAGGAAAGGCATTATTAAATCAAGAACGCCTTTTTGGCCTGTGCTGCCAAGGCTTGATATAAGTGTTGCCTGAACAATAAAATTTTCTTCTTCCTGTAGCTTGGCGGAAAGTAATTCTACGGCTTTATCTGGTGCACATCTTGCTATGGCAAGAGCGGCTTCAACTCTTACATCGAAATTAGGATCATTCAGTAGTGGCTTAAGATGAGGAAGTGCTTCCTTGTATTCAATTTTTCTTAAGGCGTTGGTAGCATTTCTTCTTACATCCGGATCTTCATCTTTTAGGGCTTTAGCCAGCTCACGAATGAAGCGAGAGTCTTTAATCTCACCAATAGCATAGGCAGCAGAGGCCCTATACCATTTATCCTGATGCTGAATCATCTGCTTAAGCGTTTCTGAAACATCAAAATCGCCGTATTTCCAGATCGCTTTGGCAACGTTAGCTCTGACGCGGTTACTTGGATCTTCAAGGTAAGGCTGGATTATTCCTACTATTGAACCGGACTTAAGGCTTTCGATAGCTTCAATAGCGTTGGCGCGAACTCTTGGATCCTCATCTCGAAGGGCTCCCTGAAAAACAGGCAGCAAACGATCTGAAGGCATCATTCCCAAAGACATAATAATCGAGGCGCGAATACGTGGGCTTTTTTCCTGCGCTAAAAGTCTTTTTAAAAGAGAAATAGAAAGCCTGTTCTGGATTTTTCCCAGTGCGATAATGGCTGAAATAATCGCTTCTTCTTCGAAGAAAATCTGTGCTGTAGGCGCTTGAGCATCTTCTGATTCCGGGCTGACTATGCTTGAGTCAGTGTAATCATTTAGAGCTTCCATCAAAATATTGAAAGCTTCCTGGTTTTCCATCATTCCAAGGGCTTGGGCTGCGTTAAATCTGACTTCTTGCTGCGAATCATTCAATGCACTGACCAAAAGGGAAATAGCTTTTGAGCTATCAATATTGCCAAGGGCCAGGGCCATAAAATCCTGAATGTTGTCGCTTTCATATGTTTCCAGAAGGAAATCTGTTGCTTTTTCACCCTTAAATTTGGAAAGAGCAATTGCTGATTCTCGTCTTTGCTCGTAGTCTGCATTGAGAAAATTGTGTATAAGTCTCGCCAATAGGGGTTTAAGATTTGTCGTTAAAGTTGAAAGTTCCTGCATTTTCAGCCTCTGTTTAATCTCTGATTGTATACAATTGATACTAACAGAAATTAGTTAAATTTTAAAATAATGATTCGTTCAATGTGAAAATACTGTTCTTTAATGCTATACTTTACATACTATGGCGGATGAAAGAAGTCTTTACGAATTATTAAAATACACTTTTGAGCAAAAAGGATCCGACCTTCACCTGAAAGTTGGGCGAAAGCCTGCTATCAGAGTCGATGGTAATATAAAAATCGTGGAGGGTTTTCGTTTTAATAAACATGACTTTCAACGGATTCTCGAAGTTCTTTTAACCAGTGAACAGGAAGAGCAGTTCCTGCAGAAGCATGAGCTGGACTTTGCCTACACCCTTGAAGGGGTTTGTCGTTTCAGGGTTAATATTTACCATGATTTAAATGGTGCCGGTGCTGTTTTCAGGGTTATTCCATATCGTGTAATGGGATTTGATGAAATTGGTCTTCCGGAAGCAGCTAAAAAGCTTATTGAGCAGCCAAATGGTTTGATTCTTATAACCGGTCCAACCGGCGCGGGAAAAACTTCAACAATGGCCAGTTACCTGAATTATGTTAACCAGAATGCATGCCGTCATGTTGTAACCATTGAAGATCCAATAGAATATCAGTTTGAAGATCAAAAAAGTTTTTTCAACCAACGACAGGTGGGGGTTGATTGTCTGGGTTTTTATGAAGGGCTTTTGACCGTTCTTCGCCAGGACCCCGACATTGTTGTTGTAGGCGAAATGCGTGAGCCTGAAACTATTGCCCTCACATTAAATGCCGCTGAAACAGGAAAGCTTGTTATCGCTACACTGCACACCAGCTCCGCCGTTTCCACCGCAGAAAGAATTGTAAATGTTTTCCCTGAAAGCCGTCATCATCAGGTTTTGTTACAGCTTTCAATGGTTTTAAGAGGTGTGGTTTCTCAAACATTGCTACCTAAAGTTGATGGTGGCCGAGTTGCTGCTTTTGAGGTGTTGCTTAATACTTCTGCCGTGCGTGCACTTATTGCCGAGGGCAAAATTCACATGATTCCATCATACCTTGAAACTGGCACAGAATTAGGTATGACCACCATGGAAATGTCTCTGGCAAAATTGATCAGAGAAGGTCTTGTCAGCAAGGAAGATGCAATGCTGGCCGCTCCAAATTCAGCCGAGCTTAAAAAGCTTCTGATGGTGGGGAGGTAGAATATGAGCACAAAACTGCGAATTCACAAATATTTCCAGATTGCAATAGATCGCAATGCATCGGATTTACATTTAAAAGCAGGTAGTCCGCCAATTATCAGGGTTGGAGGCAGATTAATCGTTTTGCCTGCCGAGCCTTTGTCGCATCAGGAAATGCCTAATCTCTTTTTACCCTTAATGGAAGTTCAGAGTCAGGAAGACCTTAAAAGAGGCCTGGAAGCTAACTTTATGGCAAAATACCTGAATCGCTGGAGAATCAGGGCATGTATTTTCCGCCAACGAGGATGTTTATCTGGAGCATTCAGATTTATTCCTAATTCTTCGCCTTCAATTGATGGACTGAAACTGCCTTCTCTGCTTAAAGAAATTGCCACCAAGCCGCGTGGACTTTTTCTGGTTACGGGTCCAGCTAACTCTGGGAAGACCCATACTTTAGCAGCTATAATCAATGAGATTAATAAGCTTAAAGCTAAACATATCATCACCATTGAAGATCCAATTGAATTTGTACATCGTCCCAAGAAGTCTATTTTCACGCAAAGGGAAATAAATATTACGACGAACGATTATCATTCAGCATTAATGAATGCCTTGCGTGAAGATCCAGATGTAATGCTGGTGGGCGAAATGCGTGATACTGATACAATTGAAATGGTTTTGACCGCTGCAGAAACCGGGCATCTGGTTTTTTCGACATTGCATACAGTTGGTGCAGTACAAACGGTAGACAGAATAATTAACGTATTTCCCGGGCACAGGCATGACGAAATCAGAACTCAACTTTCAATGTCTTTGATTGGTATGATTTCCCAAATTTTGTTACCCAGTTTGCATAAGAAAGAGCGTGTAATGGCTTATGAGCTTATGATTCTGAATTCTGCCATGAGAAATCTAATTAGAGAGAAAAAGACAAATCAGCTTAAATCAGCTTTAATGCTATCAAGAAAAGAAGGCAGCAAGACCTTAAAAGACTGCCTGACCGAGCTGATTAGAGATGAAAGAGTAGATCCAAAGCTGATTGCAAACTTGATGAAGGAGATTGTTGAATGATTGATATCCATGAAATTGAATCATTCAGATACATAAAAGCTGCCAGACGTTTAATCAGACCCGGAACTGAAATTCTGGAGGGACTGACCGGCGAAGATACTGGTGATGAACTGCGCTTTGAAAGCCTTATTGGGCTTGGTAAAATAGGTGATCCAGCATCGTTAAACCTTTTACAAAAAGAATTTGAAGCGTTGCCGGATTGTGCAGAACCAATATCAGCTTTAGGTTATTTTAAAAGCAGCACCCCAGTACAGAAGCTTATAGACCGCCTTGAAGATCCGGATTCTCTTTTTAAGGAAGAAATCGTTCGGGTGCTTGGCGAAATCGGCGATCCAATGGCCACCCGCAACATGAAAGAACTATTGCACGATGAAGATCGAATGGTTCGCTATTATGCGGCATGGGCTCTTTATAAGACTGGCGGACGTGACGTTGTTCAAAGTTTGTGTGGTTTGTTAAACGATCCCGATGAATGGATTGTAATCAATGTCCTGGATATTTTGTCACAGTTGGGCGATCCGGAAGCTATTCCCGCTCTGGTTGGGCAATTTGAAGTGGCCAGAGATTCCAGATTAAAAGCCATCATTATTTCATCTCTTGGCAACTTTAGAGAAGGCCGGCTTTTAAAAACTTTTGAGGAAGGGTTGTCTTCATTTGACCCCAGAATTCAGGCTAATGCCGTTGAAGCAATTTCTTTGCTAAAGATTTCCGGCCTTGAAATGAAGAGAAAACTTAAAAAGTTCTACGGTCACCCTAATAACAGGGTTAGAGCAAATTTGTGTATAGCACTTTTTGCTGCAGACCAGGAGAAGGTTACCGAAGAAATTCTGGCTATGGTAAAGAGCCGGGACGCATCAACCAGGCGCTCAGCTGCCTTTGTTCTTTCCAGAGTTGAAATGGAAAATAGAGGCGAGTACATTCATCGTTTGCTGAAGGATGATAACTTTGGCGTTAGAAAAATGGCTCTTACATCGGCTTTGGAGCTAGAGTCCGCCTTAAGCCTTCAAGAAATTCAGCCCCTTTTAAAAGACGAAAATCCATGGGTCAGGAAACAGGCCGTAGAATGTGCCCGAAAAATCGAATCATTTCCAAGCCAGGCTGTTGTTGAGCTTTTTAAGCAGGAAGACAATGCAGCTGTAGTGGAAAGTATTCTTGAGTATTTTATCTCCAGAAATCTCTCAGAAGCGATTCCTATGATCTTTGATCGTATAAAAACTGAACCTGAAGAGGAACTTCCGTGGCTAATTTCGGCACTGGGCCATCTTGGTGCTGTTGAAGAACTTGGAAAGGTTAAAAAGTTTTTGAGCGCGGTGCGTTCTGAGGTTCTGACAGAATATTACAGGGCGCTTCTGCAAAACGGTGATTTATCAATTCTGGATGAAGTTAATGAAGCTCTTTCAGGTAAAAAACGTGAGCAGGATCTGGTTCAGTGGACTATAATCGCTGGCGAACTAGGGCTGTTTTTCAGAAATACTGATAAGTTTTCAACAAAATTAATGCAAAGTCTCGCAATAGAAGTAGAAAAAGATATGGCCGGAATTGCTGGCTTTGAGCCTGTTTCAACTGTTGTGCCAAATGTTCAGGATTTTGGAAAAATCCAGGAGTTGCTGGAACAGAGAGATTACGGAAAAGCTAGACCAGAACTTGAGAACTTCCTGAAAAATTTCCCGGATCATGATGAAGCTTCTTATGGTCTGGCAAATTGCATGTATCAATCGGGTGAGACTGATGCGGCAGTAGCAATTTTAGAAAGATTGTTCAGCCGAAATCCTTCTTACCTTGATGCTTCAGTTTTATTGGGACAGATTTTCTTCAGAAGAAAAGACTGGGCCAAGCTGGCTGGATGTTATGAAAAACTTAGCTCTTTTGTTTCGTCAACAGATAAAAGAAACGTTATAAGAGTGTATGGCGCTCTCGGGCTTGCATATTTCCATCAAAAAAGATTTTCCGAGGCAATAGAAGCTCTTGGAGCTGGTTTGAAAGCAAACCCTCGGGATCTATCATCTTCTTACCATCTTGCTCTATGTCATTACGCCATGGGAAATACATCAACGGCCAGGGAAATACTTGAAGGGCTTCGAAAAATCCTTCCACCAGACAGTCAGGTATTGAAAAATGTATTGGAACTTCTGCAGAGAATAGAAGTTACAGTTTAACGTTCAAAATAAGGTGAAAACTGCCGATTTAGTGGAAAATTGAAATGAGGAATTTGTGATGAACGGATTAGTAAAGGTTTGCCAACTGGTTAAGGAAAAGGGTGGATCAGACATACACCTTTATCCGGAACAACCGATTTATTACAGGCTTCATGGGCGCATTGAGAAAATCGAAAGCATGATTTTCACAGAGGATCAGATTAAAAAGATTATCCTTGAAACCAGCAGCCCAAAGGCCAGGGAAATCCTTGGTCGACAACGCCAGGTCACTTACGCAGAGGAAGTCGCTAACGTAGGAAGATTGCGATTTTCTGTGTTTTTTGACAAGGGAAAATTTGCTATTTCGCTTAGAATTCTTTCTGATAAATTCCTGGATTTAAAAGATCTTGGATTTAATGAAGGAATCCGTAAAATTCTGTCTCAGCCTTCGGGATTAGTTCTGGTTGGTAGCCCGTCCGGTGAGGGAAAAACTACTACTATTGCAGCCATTTTGAACTTTATTAACAAGCATTTTGAAAAAAGCATAGTGACCATAGAAAATCCGGTTGAAATTACCTTTAAAGATGATAAATCTGCGTTTATTCAAAGAAGTATTCCTGTTGATATCTCAAATTTCTATTTCGGTCTCTGTGAGGCATATAGACTTGATCCAGACGTTGTAGTTTCCGATTCAATTAATTATCCTGACGCTATGGATCAGGCATTGACCTTATGTGAATCTGGTGCAATGGTTATTGCTGCAACTGATGGTGGCGATTGCCAGCAAATAATTGAAAGAATTATTAATTCCAGAAAGCTTGAAGAAAGGCCCGCTCTTAGAATGAAACTGGCCAATCAGTTAAAAATGATAATTAGCCAAAGGCTGGTCCCACCAATTGAGGGTGGAAAAAGAATTGGTATATTTGATGTTGTCGTAAATACCCCGCAAATGAAGACACTCATAAAAAACAATAACATGAGTATGTTCAGGGCTTTACAGGGACAGGGCGAAATTGCTGGAATGAAGACTTTTGATTCTCAGCTGACAAATCTGGTAAGAAAAAGACAGATAGACCACGCAGTAGGAATTGATTTTGCAATTGATAAAAATCGATTCTCAAGCGAATTGTGAGCAGGGAGGCCTGAATATGGATGTTAGAAAAATGATTGAGAAGGTTCAAAAGGCCGGTGGGACAGAACTTCATGTGAAAATAGGCTCCCAACCTCTCATGAGAAAAAGCAAGTTTTTGCGCAAGATGGAAGGCCCAATAATTCATGAAGAAGATATGGAAGGCTTAATTGACCAGCTTTTACGTGAAGAGGAGAAAAAGAAGTTTCTAAAAGGAAGCGGTTTTTTTGAGGCTAATTTCTTTGGTGATCCACCATGTAATTTCCGTCTAAGCCTTTTGCTGTCTCAGCAGAAACCGGCAGCTGTTTTTAAAATTATTGACAGCAAAATTCCGTCTATACATGAGATAAATTTTCCAAAGGTTTTTGAAAAGGTATGGCCAGCAAGAAAAGGTTTATTCATTCTTGCCGGACCAGCAAGATCCGGGATTTCAACGTCTTTGGCTGCTATTGTCCAAAACTACAATAAGTATTTTGCCAAACATATTTTAATGATCGAAGACCCCATTGAATTTCTGTTTCAAGAAGAAAATTGTCGAATTTCTCAGCGCCAATTTAAGAAAGACATCTTCTCAATTGAGCAGGGGATTAATTTTGCAAAACGAATGGATGTAGATATCCTTGTCATTGGTGATTTGAAAAGGGAAATTCCTTTCAAGAGTGTCCTGGAATACGTTGCTGGTGGACATCTGGTTATTTTAAGTATGCAGACATGGGGAATCGCAAATACGCTGGAAAAAATCATTTTTTCCTTCCCGGAAGAAGACCGAGAAAATGTTTGCCAGGTCCTTTCAGAAAACCTCATTGGTTTGTGCTCTCAGGCACTGATATCTGAACCTGTTGGTGGACATACAATTCCGGTACACGAAACCCTGTTGGTAAATAACACCATTGCCCAGATAATTCTTAAAGCAAAGGTCTCACAAATTGAACCTAATATTACGACTGCTGGTGAAGGAAGTCAGGTGTTTGCCCAACATATTCAAAAACTGTATATGAAAAAAGAACTTGATCGAAATCTTGGCGAAAGTTTCCTGGAAATTTATCGGGGAATGAAGGGTTAAGCATGTTTAATAAAAGCTGTAAAAAAGGGTTTACCCTGATTGAAATGAGTGTCGTGGTTGCAATTATCGGAATTCTGTATATGACAGTGGTTCCAATGTATGGAAAAACAATCCAGAAAACCCGAGAAACAGCTCTAAAGAAGAACTTGTACAGCATGCGTCAGGTATTGGATGCCTATTACAAGGACCATGAGAAATGGCCTGATTCCTTGGCAACTCTGGTGGAAAATGGCTATATCAGGGAAATCCCTGTTGATCCAATAACTGAAAAAGTTGATACCTGGGTGAAAATACCATCTCAGCCCGGTGAAATGGATGTTTTTGATGTTAAATCAGGTGCAAGTGGGATGAGCTTAGAAGGTAAGAAATACAGTGAGTTCTGAAATTTTCTTAAACCCTGCAGAGCAATCTGGTAAGAATCGGAAAGGCATTACTCTGTTGATGATGACAATTACCATTCTTGCTATTGCTGCTTCTTTAACCTGGTATTTGCCTCGGGCTGACCAGGAAGTTAAGCGGGCAAAGGAAGATGAACTAAGATTCATACTTGGGGAATTTAGAACTGCGGTTGATAGATTTTCCAAAGTTAATGGAAGAGTTCCAAATGATATGTCAGAGCTTATATCTGATTCAGAAGGAAGACGTTTTTTAAGGAAAGCTTATCAAGATCCATTTTCCAAAAAAGCTGATTGGGTAATGGAAACAGCTTCCGATACTGTGTATTTCAGATCAGACTCAGATTTAATAAGCCTGTCCGGGGTTCCATATAGACAATTTCGATAAATAAGTCTTATTTAACCAGGTTTTTCAATTCGGTAAAAGGTCTGAAAACCGGAACTGATCTGGCAGGCACTTTAATTTTTTTACTTTTTCCAGGCAGGGTTGTTGAAAAGGCTTTTCTCTGGTTAGTTTTAAAAGCACCAAATTTATCGAGTTTAACCTCTTCCTTCTTTGCTAATGCTTCTTTTACGGTAGTTACAAAGGCTTTAAGAAAGGCTTCTGATTCTACATTAGTGATATTAGCTCTTTCCCTGATTTCCAGTAGAAGTTGTTTCTTATTCATTGCCAGCCTCCATTGATTTTTTTAACAGATTTCTTGCAAACGCAAGTCCCTTGTCGTCTGTCTGGCCAAGCATTCTGGCTATTTCTTCAACCCGGTAAAGGTCAGCAACTTTTTGAATAGACACACTTGTTTTCAAATTGTCCACATTCTTGGTAACCGTGAAATGCGTATCACCTTCTTTGGCTATCTGGTGAAGGTGAGTTACGAGAAGAACCTGTTTTTCCTTTCCAAGGCTTCTAAGACTGGAAGCTACGGCTTCAGCAGTTTTTCCACCGATTCCAGTGTCTATTTCATCAAACAAAAGGGTGGGAAGATCATCACATCTTGCTAAAACTTTTTTTAAAGCAAGTGCAACCCTTGAAAGCTCACCACCTGAAGCTATTTTTCTTAATGGACCACCGGGTGAACCTGGGTTAAGGGAAACGAAGAATTCAATGTTCTCTGCCCCAAACTGGTTTGGCGATATTGAATCCAGAATAATCTGAAATTTTGAGGCATTGAAACCCAAATCTGCCATTTCAGCAGAAACCTTGCTTTCAAGCTCTGCAGCTAGCTTGGCCCTGGATTGAGATAGTTTTTTCAGAGAATCATCAAATTTGCTTTTGGCTTCTTTTAAAGCTTTTGCAATTTTTTCCTTAGAACTATCTGGTTCATAAAGTTCTTCTAATTCAGCATTAACATCTTTGTTAAGCTGGAAAAGCCCTTTAAAGTCAGTGTTATACTTTCTACAGGCTCTGGAAATGTCAGTTAACCTGCTTTGAACTTCATAAATTTTATCAGGATTAAGATCGAATTCTTCAGAAAGGGCTGTTACTTCAGATTCCAGATCATTTAACTCGTAATAAAGCTCATTAAGTCTTTCAAATGGTCTTTCAAGGCGTGGATCAAAATTGGAAATTTTTCTTAAAAAATCTACGGATTTGAAAACCATGCTTGATGCGCCTGGAATTTCTCCATCGCCAGTTAAAGCTGAAACTGCTCCTTGAAGAGAGTTTATAATTTGTTCGGAATGGCTAAGTCTTTTTAACTCGCTTTTTAAGGATTCTTCTTCTTCCTCGTCTACCAGACTAAGGGAGGCAAGATTTTGAGAAATCTCCTGAAGTTCCTGAATCCTTTGCGCAGAATTCTGATGGGATTGTTCCATCTCTTCGTATCTTTTCTGAATGGCTCTTACTTCTTTATATTGGGCAGCAACCATATCTAATAACTGATTGTGCTTTTCACCACCGGTTCTGTCCAGAAACTTGCGTTGAGTATCTGGATTTAAAAAGGTTTGGTGTTCGTTTTGGCCATGAATTTCCATAAGATTAGGGCCAAGTTGCTTTAAGAAGGCTGCTGTGGTCAAGATCCCGTTTACAAGAACTTTGCCGCTACCTTCTTCTTTAAAGGTTCTTGAGATTAGAAGTGTGTCTGGGTCATCCTCATTTAAAAAGCCATTTTCCTCTAAAATAGCAATTAAGCCACTTTGTCCGGTAATCTTAAATTGAGCTTGAATCTTGGCGGTTGAATATCCGGGCAAAACCATTCCAGCTCTGGCTTTTTTACCCAGAAGAAGCTTTACTGCTTCAAGAAGAACGCTTTTTCCTGCGCCAGTTTCACCAGTAATTACGTTTAAACCTTTTGAAAAAACAAGGTCTGATTTGCGCATAAAAAGGAAGTTTTCAAGGTATAGTTCACTAATCATATTGTACCCCGGATGCTTTGGAGGAGTTTGGAATTTCTAATCGTTTGCAGTATTCAGGATGACAAGGACTCCAGAATAATTTTTTAAATTTGACTGGTTTGGTATTGGCGGGCACATTTTTTCTGAGGCCCAATTTAGACGAAATATCATTCAATACAGACCGAATGCTGTTTTTTTTTCTACGGGAACGTGAATCTTCCAGTGCCTTTAACTGGGTTGGATTTATCATAGTTTGCACCACTGGTGGATATTTAAGCCCATTATCTTTAAATGATTCAATGGGTTTTCTACTGGCAATAACCTGTCTAACCTGTTTGACTTTTCTTTCAGGCTTCTTGGGAACAGCGTATCGTAGAGTAACTAGGCGTGTTCCAGGGTAGTAGAACCCTAAAATCTGTCGGGAAGAATACCCAATGGTTCCCATGCCAATAACGCCATCCTGGCACATTCCGACCCTATGGCCGAAATTACTGAAAAATTTCTTTTTGGTATTTAACGGGAGTGAACGCACCACAATCATTTTTCGAGCTTTCTGCAATTTCTTTGGGGTTTTGTTTTTCTTAACCAATTTTCCAATTTTGCAGAATAATTCTTCTCCCTTTATCCCATCCACATGGGAAACCAGATATGGCACAGGTTTGCCGCCCCACGCACAACTACTGCTTTTTAGTATTCCGCCGCAGTTGGAATGGTAAACGGTGTTTGCAGGAGAACCGTCATAGGTTAGAACCTGGCCTTGTGTATTCATAACAGCTTTTGAAGCTTTGGAGATTTCCTTTACCATTCCCTTATAGGCTTGGCAATGAACTTTATCACAAAGGTGGAATCCCTTTTTTACATGTCTTTCAATATTTCTGACCGCATATGTTCTGGCGGCAATGGCTTGGGCTTCAAGTGCTGAAACCGGGGCACGGTTGAAAATTTCACAGGGTACAACAGACTTTAAATAGTCCTCAATATCAACAATGTTAATTGCAAACAGCCTGCTTCCTTCTGGTCTAATGGAAATGGAGCCTCTGTAAGCTTTTGATTTTGAGTTTATTGTAGCTAGCTTGAGATGATTGGGAGCTCTGCCCAGAGGAGAAAAAATTACTTCGTCCTTGAAATAGTAAAAATTCTTTTTACTATCAATTATTATCTTTAATTTACCCTTTTTTTCGGCAATTACCCTGATTTCACTGCCTTTTCCCGAGTAAATGGCTGAGTTTTTGGCTTTATCAAATATTTCAATAAAACCAGAAAGGGAAAAGATTTTAAAGACTCTGGGATTTCCCATGGTGGCAAGGCCAATACGTAATGACCTATCAATATTAAGGTAAGTGCTGTTCTTAGCTTCTACAAAGGGTGCACAAAGTAATATTGAAATAACATAAATAAGTATGAATACGGGAAGTTTTCTGAGCATGAGCGGATTTTAGCTTAGAATCTTCTTGAGGTCAAGGCCTGTTAGGAGTTTTAGGGTATTTTTCTTGTGGCGGTGTATCCTAAAGAGTTTACTGACTCCAGGATATCTGAAATATCCGGATTTTTGCCATGGATGCGAGCAAGTTTTTCGGCCAGATTTATCTCCGCAAAGTCTACTCCATCAACTTCTTCTATTGCTGATTTAACTGCATTAGCACAGTTGCCACAAGTCATTCCTTCAACATTAATCTCAAAAACAGGAACCTCAGACTGGGCATTGTTAGAAGCACAGGAAGAACAGCAAGAGTCGGAACTGGTTTTCCCAAAAATTGAATAAAGAACAACCAAAATCATAAGAACCGCGGAAAAGTGCTCCAGAAAACCAAGTGCATGATGTGCATGCATGTGGCTGGAATAGCCTGCAGCAGTAGCAGAAGTGTATATGGCATCAAAGGCATAACCGCTTGATAGTGCTCCAACAACTACTGTCATGATATACAACAGCGCGGATTTTTTACCCAGGATTTTCCAGACAACTGAAATTGCGGCCGCATTTGTGGCAGGGCCGGAAACAAGAAAAACCAGCGCCGCTCCCGGGCTGAAACCCATTTTCATAAAACCGAGTGCAATGGGAATGGATGCGGTAGAACAAACATACAATGGAACTCCCACCAGAAGCATTATCAGCATTGAAAGATTGTAGTTTCCGATATAGCTGGCAAAAAAGTCTGCTTTAAAGAAAGTTGCAATAAACGCAGCTATTAGTATTCCTATTAGAAGAGCTTTGGTGATCTCGGAAGGTAAGGTTATAAAACCATATTTAAGAGCTTTTATAAACTTATCAGCGAATGAATCGTTATTTTGTGGCGCGGTTTCAGTGTTGTTTGAGGGTGGTATTTTTTGCTCAAAATCTTCATCAAATATGGAAACGAAAGTTCCACCGACTAGTCCTGTTAAAAGAGCTGCAAGTGGTCTGAAAATCGCAAAAATAGGACCTAGAAGTCCGTAGGTTGCAAAGATTGAATCTACACCAGTTTGGGGTGTTGAAAGAAGGAAAGCTGTTGTAGCTCCTTTGCTTGCTCCATGCTTTCTTAAAGATGCGGCTACAGGTATAACACCACATGAACAGAGGGGAAGGGGAATTCCAAGAATGGTTGATTTAAGGATGGCCAGGAAACGATTGGAGCCCAGATGTTTCTCAACCCATTTTGGGGAAGTAAAAATTGACAGAATTCCTGACAGGAAAAATCCGAGAAGAAGATATGGAGACATCTGTCCCAGGACTTCCCAGAAATTTAGCAGAAGAGTTTTAATAAATTCCATGATGATTCCGTTAAAATTAATTATATTATAAGTTTATTTAAATACTTGAAATATGCAATTTAAGTGGTCTTAATAGGCTCCACTTCTTTTTCCAGTTGGCCCAGGAGACAAATTACAGAATCGGTTTCATTTTTTTCATTTCTTACCGGAATAAGGCTAAGGTTTAGCTCATAAGCATAATTTTCTCCGATAATATCCATTGCTTCACCGTGAATCCAGTTTTTGGAAATAATTGCTTTTTGTATTTTTTCTTTTAATTCTTTTGGAAGTGGGGAAAGCTCCATGGGAATTTCATAGATGTCATCCCAAACAAATCGAAATAGCTCCAGGAATTCATCATTGGCAAAAGCAATTTGTTTTTCTGAATTAATAAGCATTACGGGAACAGAAAGGTTATTTGCTAAACTGGCAAAGCGTCGTTTTTCAAGACCAATTTTTTCCATTTTTAACTGGTCTCTGGTTTCAATGTGAGCGGCCATTGCTGAAAGCGATGTTATTAATTGACCGACTTCGTCGTTGGTGAAACTTCGAGCTGAAATTGAATAATTTCCATTTTGAATTGATCGGATAAGATCTTTAATTCTTCTCATAGGAAGGGCAATTTGATGGGAGAAAAACATTAAAAGAAATACGGTGGCAACTATAGTTACGATAGTTACAATTGCCATTCTGCTTTGAAACTTCTGATTTATTTCTGAAACTCTATTGCGTTTAAGATTCAAGATTCTCATTTCTCTTGATCTAAAGTCCATTAGAGAGCCGCGAAATTCTTGCAGAAGTGAAGAAACTTTAATAAAATCCGGACTAATCAGGACTTTGTTTTTCTCCAGAATTTTCATTTCGGCTCCAACCGTTTTTAATGCACTTAAAATGCTGGTGCTGGAAGCTTGAAAGTTTTCAAAATCAGCAGAGTGTTGATTTAATAACCTTTGCAGAGCATTTAATTTTACAAAAGCCTTGCCGAATCGATTTTCTTCATCAATCTGGCAGCCTTTTAAAAATTCAGTTCTGAGCTCATGCAAAGAATTAGAAGCTTCTTCTGTGATTTTCAGCAGATTTGTGTCGTTTTTAAAATCAACCTGAATCTCGTTATCAAGAAAATGCAAATGATAAACCGAGAAAAAACCGAAAAAGAAAACTATGGCAACAGATAGGCCTGTTCCAAGTCTGAATCTTGTGTCCATTGAGAGGCGAATCATTTAGAATTCTCCTTTTGAACCTGGTCTGAAAGGGTTTTAATGTTTTCATCCTTTCCTACAACAACGAGGATGTCGTCAGGGGTGATTTTCTCATCGGGGGAGGGCAGATCGTTCAGATGAACTCTTACAATGTTTTCACCTTTTTCATTAATTGCCGGCAGGCGGCTTTTAATTGCAATGATGTTTACTCCAAACTTCGCTCTTATGTTAAGTTCCTTCAGGGTTTTTCCATAAAAAATTCCAGGTGGTTCAAGTTCAACAAGCGAGTGGCCCGAGCTGAGAGTAATGTTTTCAAGTATATGAGGTGCTATAAGCTTTCCTGCGATTTGAGCGCCCATTTGTTCTTCAAGAGAAAAAACCTCATTTGCTCCAACTTCAGTGAGAATTTGTCCCTGCATTTTAGAAAGGGCTCTGGAAAGAATTCTATGAACTCCAAGCCTTTTTAAGATAGCAGTGGCAATAATTGTAGTTTCAATCTTATCACCAATTGCTACTATCGCTACATCCACGTCTTGAATACCTATTGAACGCATGGTTAGTTCATCAGTACAGTCTGCAATTATTGCCTGGCTTACATGATCTTTAATATTTTCAACGGCGTTGGCGTCTGAATCAATGGCAATTACCTCACCACCTCTTGCGAACAATGAGGTTGCAAGCTTTTTCCCAAACCTGCCAAGACCAATTACTGCATATTGCATAGAGTCCTCCTGCTATCCTACAAGCAATTTGGTTTCAGGATAGCTGAATTTACCAGTATTGCTTTGGGTTCTAATCGAAAGGGCCATGGTTAGAGGGCCGATACGGCCAATGAACATAAGAGTTATAATTAAGATTTTGCTGGCAGAACACAAACTACCAGTTATCCCGGTTGAAAGTCCTACCGTTGCAAAAGCTGAGAATGCTTCAAAAAGAAGATTAATTACAGGCTTGTCTTCAAGAAGTATTAACAGGAAGGAATAAATAAAAACAAGCCCTGCTGAAATAGCGGTAACTAAAAATGCTTTCAATACTGTATCGTAGGTAATTGTTCGACCTCTGTAAGTTACCTGGCTTTTTCCTCGCATTGTTGCATCCAGAAAAAGTAAAATGGTCGCCAGTGTTGTCGTTTTAACACCTCCGCCGGTTGAACCAGGGGAAGCTCCTATGAACATGAGAAGGCACATAAAAAACAATGTGCTGGTGCCTAACTTGGCAAAATCCACTGTGTTAAATCCAGCAGTTCTGGTTGTAACAGATTGAAACAGTGAAACAAGAATCTTTTGATTGAAAGAAAAATTACTCATTTCTGGAGATTTAAACTCAAGAGCAAAGATTACAATGGTTCCGAGAATTATCAAAAAGATTGTGGTTAAAACTACCATGTGAACGTGACATGAGAGCTTCCGTTGACTATAACCTGTGAAAAAACCGTTTAGTGCGCTGATTACGGTAAAGCCTATCCCTCCAGAGATAATTAAGCCTATTATAGTGAGGTTCACTACCGGATCGACTGATAGACTGACAAAGCTGTCAGAGAAAACAGAGAATCCCGCATTACAAAACGCTGAAATAGAATGGAAAAAGCCTAAGAATAAGGATCTGAAAACACTTACTTTCAGCAAAACGTAAAAACGGGCGCTTAAAATTATGGAGCCGGTTAACTCAATAGCAAAAGTCCAGAAAAAGATGTCTTTAAGAGTCTGTTTTAAACTTATAAAGTCAGATTGATCTAAAACGTTCTGCATTACATTACTTTGCGAAAGGGCCATTTTTCGGCCAACCAGCATGGAAACTCCTGCTGACATGGTCATGATACCGAGGCCGCCGATCTGAATTAGAATCAGAATTACAATTTGTCCAAAAAAAGAGAAATAAGTTCCGGTATCTTCAACAATTAGCCCGGTTACGCATACTGCAGATGTAGATGTGAAAATAGCGGTTAGCAAAGATGGCTGATGGCCAGGTGCTATTGAAACAGGCAAAACCAGAATGAATGCTCCGATAAGGCTTATTCCGATGAAGCTGAAAGCAAATAGTCGGGCAGGTTTCCTCGATATTGAACTGGCAAGATTTCGAAATGAATGAGAATTGTAATAACGATCAAAATAATGAACAAATTGTCTTAATAAAAGAATATGGGCGGGATGTACCCCTCCGAAAGACATTGATAAAAGAGGGATGAAAAAAATCAAATCCAGATAGTGTTTTCCCAAATACGAAAGGATTGAGCTTGATAAAAATATTCCGGTAACAAGATAGGCAAAATAAATTCCAAAAATTGGAACAATAGCTGCTTCCTTAGTTGCAAGATAAAGCTGATCCGATCCAAGACTTGGGTCCAAAGCCATCAGCAAGAGCCCAAAAAAGGCTCCTGCATTCATTATCTTTCTGCAAGCTTTATAAAAGCTTTCTAGAAATGATGTTTTTTCTTCTACTTCTTTCATCTACTTTTATTTGCTTAAACTTGTTATCTGATTCAAAAGATTAGTAACTTCTGTGGCTTCTGGATTTTTTAAAAGGAGATTATTACACAATTTTCTGGCATTAGGGAAGTCACCATACTGGAAATATGATTTAGCTAAAGCCATCCCGTTTTCATAAGATTTATCCGTAGAATAGAGTTCCTCCAGCTTTTTTAACCCTTTCTGTCCTTCACCAAGATAATACACCGATTTGAAATATTTCAAATTTGCGTCCAGACTTGCGGGGTTATTATCAATGGCTTTTTCAAAAAAAGTTTTGGCTCGGGCATAACTTCGGTTATCTAATTCAATAGAGCCAGCAAGAAGGTTGGCTTCAAACAACTCTGGATTTTTCTTTAACAAAGCTTCGAGCTTTTTGAGTGCTTGATCCTGTTTCCCGTTTGAAACCAAAGACTTAGCCTCTTCTATAGCATCAGAAGAGACTTTGCTAATTACTGGCTTTTGAACCAAAGGAATCTTTATGGATTTTCCAATAGGTTTGGAGTCCGGGATTCCAATTTTGGTTGGCGTTTTGCCAATCAGTTTATTTTTTTTTTCACCCTTATTGAGGGTTTCAATAAGAGTGTTTACTTTGTTATGAAAAGCTTGTGCGCTTGGCGATGTGTTTGGTGCCGGGGCAATCCCAAGGGATTTTTTTAGAAGTCCAATTTTGGCTTTAACATGTTTATCATCAATTGTAAGAGCCTTTTGATAGAACCTTTCTGCTAATCCTAATGCGGTTCCAGCTGGACCAGCAGGAACTTCTGCTATTTTTGCAGTTTTCATGGCTTCATCTGAATAGTTAGCTGTGAAAGTAATTGTGATATCAGTTATTCCAGATTTGTCTTTTTCAAAGCTGTCGATTTTGGCTTTGATTGATGTTTCACCTAATCTGGTTTCACCAATTTCTTGACCGGGCTTTATACTATTTGGAGATAGAGCTTTAGGAGCAAGAGTTGCTTTTTGGAGTTCTTTTCCACCTTTTAATGCAGAAAATTCAAAGGCTATTTCTTTAATATTGGCATTGTCGCCTTTTGCTTCCCATTTCTCGATAAACTTAACCTGCAGTTTTGCAAGTTTTCCTGAGAAGGGGATACTTTCGGCAAATTCAGCTGTGGAGGGATGTGGATCATAGCTGAAAAGTCTTGAAAGAGTCTGGTCCGCAAAAGCAGCAACGCTTGCTGAAGCAAACATCGCAATGGTTATCGTTGTAAGCAATTTTTTTCTTATTTTCATAATATACCCTCCGTTGAAGGACAAAAATTTTTGTAAGAATACCAGATTGTGGCTATTTTACAAGCGCTAAATGGGGTTACTTTTTCTTAAAGTTTTGAGCGACAAGGAACAACTCTCTACTTCGGTTAAGTGAAGCTTTTGGATTAAAAGATTTTGCAAAACCAAAAAGACTTTTTGTTCTTTGCAGAAGTTCTTTATATTCAGCACCCTCAAAAACCTTGGCTACAAACGATCCATTGGGTTTTAAAAGTTTCTCTGCCATATCAAGGGCAAGGTGAACCAATTGTGCTGAATTTTCTGTGTCAGCATAATGAACGCCCGTGGTATCAGGAGCCATATCGCTCAGGATTACATCAAGACCATTACCAGACTTGCTAATAATCAATTCCTGGTTCTCAGGAGATCTAATGTCGCCTTCTATTATGAATACACCCTCAATTTCATCAATGGGGAGCAAGTCGATAGCGATAACCTTGCCTCTTCCTTTTAAAGCTCTTACGGCGTATTGACTCCAGCTTCCAGGCGCTGCACCAAGATCAAGAATTGAATGACCAGGTTTAAGTATTTTATACTTCTGGTCAATCTCTTCAAGCTTGTATGCCGCTCTGGATCTAAAGGCTTCTTGTCTTGATTTTTTCAGAAAATGATCATTTAATCTATTTTTAAACCAGGCTTTAGCCATTATTCTAACGAGACTTCCTTTAATTTGGTGTTAATCATACGTGGCGCTGGTCTGGTTTTTATAACCTTTTCAGCTTTAATTTTATTTAAAAGCGCATCTCTAACCTTTAAATCTGTTTTGCTTCTGTTTTTAAATGGTTTTAGATATGTATAACCGTCACCGCCGTTAGCAAGAAAATCATTTAAAGCAACTTTATAAACTTTATTTACATCTAAAGTTTGACCATCAAGAAATTCTAATTTCTCAATTCTCTTCATTGGTTCGTTTTCTGGATTAAAAGTAATTTTCAAGTTTGACGGAAGAAGGTAGCCATAGTTATACCCGACGAGTCTGCGAAGACCTTCTGCTTTGGTATTGAAGTGATCTATAGCATATTGTTTGTCTTCATCATTCATTGGCTCAAACGGATTCGATAATGATCTTTCGATAAGATCCAAAAGCTCGGTTCCAGTCATGTTTAATATTTCAACTGTATTGTCAAAGGGTTGAACTTTAAAAACGCTTTCTACAGTAATATCACCTTTAAACAAAGGCTGTCTTACTCCACCAAAGTTTATGAAAGCAACGTCAGCTTTTGTGCCTTCACGCATCGCATCTGCTATGGTTGATCCCAGGGTGGATTCTCCACCGTTTATTCCTCTGAACAAGTTTACTTCGGATTTGCCTATTACCTGTTCCATTTCTTTTCGGATTTCTGAAAGATATGAATCCTCAACCTTTAAAACTTCCTTATCCTGTCCAAAGTCACTCAAATATAGAGATTTTGAATCTAAAGAAAGCTTGGGCTCCGCATCTTTTGCAACTTCCAGAGTAATAACGGAGGCATATTCACAGTGGTAACCAGAATGAACTATGGCAGTATTCCAGGGACCTTCGTAAACAATCTCCTTTTTTAAGGAATGTGAATGGCCGCCCAGAATAAGGTTTATTCCTTCAACTGAATTTGCAAATTTAATGTCGTTATCGTAGCCGAGGTGAGATAAAAGAACGATGTAATCTATTCCTGCAGCTTTCATTTGCTTTACAATTTTTTTAACAATTGGAATCGGGTTTTTGAATTCAACTTCTCTGACATTCTTTTCAATGGACATCATTGCTGTTTCAGGGGTGTCGATCCCTATTATTCCAATTTTTATACCATTGTGTGAAAATACTTTATATGGCTTTGTAAAATCAGGGATTTTGCCAGTCTTCTTTTCATACACATTGGAGCAAAGAATATCAAATTCAGCATTTTTAAACTGATTTTTGAGATTGTTAAATGAATAATCAAATTCGTGATTTCCAAGGGTTACAGCATCTGTTTCCATGAGGTTGAGCATTTTTATCATGACTTCACCTCTGGTTCTGTCAACTACTGGTGTACCCTGAAAAAAGTCGCCACTGTCAAAATACAAAACTCTGGCTTCAGGATTATTCTTTATAATATTACTCTTTAGCTGCTTCAAGATTGCATAACCACCAATTAAAGGTTTTGGGTCTTCCTTTGAAATCGGGTCTGGATGTGCGGAAATGTTTCCATGAACATCACTGGTATGCAAAATCACAAATTTAGCTTGTGAAGCTCCTACAGAGGATACTGCTAATAATAAAATCAGTAGGGTGTAAAAAATTGGGTGGCAAAATGGGTTTCTTCTATTCCAATCCATTGATATATATTCTCCTGGATATTTTTATCTATTTATAGGGTCTGTTCGATTGTGTCTGCTTCAATGACCATTTCTATATGGCTTTTGTTTAACGAAATAAAGCCTGCTTTATGGGTTCTGTTTATCCTTAAATCTGTTAAAACAGCATTGGTAATTGGTAGGAAATCCTTTGAAATGTTTTCAGTATTCAGAATATCCGAAAGTCGACTGTTTTCGTAAAGGTGTATTTCACCCTGGATTTTATGGTGAGGAGTGTAAATAACCACTCTAATTTGATCTTTTCTGGATTTCATTTTGATCTCCTTAAATTTCTGCAAACCTGCCTTCTGCTTCTGCTAGGACAATTCCATCAAGTGTCATAACAGAGCTTCTGGCAAAATGTAAGTGTTTTCTTTGTCCAACTCTTGTTGCTGCTATTTTTAGCGGAACTCCAACTGGGGCTGGACGTAAAAACCTTACTCTCAGTTCAGCTGTAACAGCTAAAGTATCATTACCCATAACCGCATAGGCCATGGATTCATCAAGCAATGTGCTGAGAATTCCTCCGTGGACGATTCCGGCATAGCCTTGAAAAGCCGGGCCTGGAGTCCATGTGAATGTGCATGTATGGCCCTCAACACCTTCTTTAACCTGAAGATTGAGGCCTAAAGAATTCTTTGGTCCACAAACAAAACAATGCTGGTTATCAATTAAATTTAAGCCCGTGGAATTTCTTTTCTCCACAAGCTTTTTTATATGATTCATTGCTTCGCTGATTTTGGGTCTATTTAGTGCTGAAGGAGTGGTCAGAGAGTAACGTTCAAATAAATGAACATTCTTTTTTTCAAGCCGGGCTTTCATGGTGTCAAAACTTGGAATATCAAAGTTTTCGTAGCATGGGTCGCCTGTGATTATTGGTACAGAGCCAAGATCATTCAGGCCCGCTTCCACTAAGTCAGGGTATTTTGAAAACAAATATGGCGGAACCGAGAGATGATGAACAGGGAAAACCTCTTTGGCAATGGTTACAGCTTTTTTTACTGCATCAAATGACAAAGGCGGTCTCTTTTCCATTGCACAGCCTCGTGTAGGCTGAAACGGAACTATTCTAACATCTTGTAATTGTGGATCAGCAGTGCAGTAACGTCCAATTTCCTTAATGAACGCCTGTCGCTCATCAGCAGTTTCTCCAAGCCCTATAACAAATCTAACAGAATAGGGGATATGGGCAGAATGTAAGGCTTCTATGGAAGCTTTACCTGCACTGGGATTATGTGATCGAGCTTTTTCCAAAGCCATGTCTTTGCCGGATAAAGAGCTGCAAACCAGGTCTAAACGAACAGAACAACCGGCTTCTGTAAGTCTTTGAGCTGAAAAAGAGTCAAGATACCCAACGGAAAGAACTGGAGAAAGCCCTTCTTCAAGAGCAAGTTCACATGCTTTTAGAAGAAACTCGGTATAAGATGAGAATCCATTTCGGTGAAGATCAATTTGAATATGGGGATATTCCTGTGGATTTTCGCCCGAAAGCAAAATGACTTCAGTTGCATGCCTTTTGGAAATTTCTGATAGTTTAACCTTTAAATCTTCTATTGAAATGAGTGGCGAATCGTCCGTTTTATAGGAACAAAATCCGCAACTCAAGTGGCATGTTCTGGTCAACTCAACGTAAGAACTATATATATATGATATTGAAGCGCCTTTATTCATGTATATTAGATTACCACAACCAAAAAAAAAATCAATGAGACAAAAAAAATGGAACCTTTAAAAGATAAAAGAGTCTATACTTTTGAAAAAAACATGAAAGGCAAATTGGGGATGCATACAAAAACTAGAATTTTAACAATTTTAGCCTCTGGAATTTTTCTTCTATTGTTTTCGTCTTTTCAGCCTGCAGCCTGCTATGGGTTCAATGTTCAGGCAACAGTAGACAAGGACGAAGTGGTTTTTGGCGATTCGGTTAATCTGACCGTGGTTTTTAGTTACGATTTAAACAGCGGAGGAAGTAATCAGATTAGCGTTCCCAGAATCAACCAGATTCCCGGTTTTGATATAGCTGGAACAAGAACAGCTCAAAGTCAGCAATGGGTTAACGGGGTGGGGGTCTTACAGTATCAGATGCTTTTTGAATTGGTTCCGCAAAAAGAAGGAGAGGCTTTAATTCCAGCTTTTGCTGTAACCGGCCCAGATGGAAAAACATACAGCACTAATGCAATCCCTATCAAAGTAGGCCCACCTGAAGCAGAACCAGCGGCGGTAGCAGCGGAAGACAGCAGACCAGAAGACCAGAGCTCCGGAATTTTTAAAGGTCTTCTCCTGTTCGGTGTTTTTATTGCAATGATTGTAGCGGTTCCGCTTTTAATTTCGGCTTTTATGAATCGTCGTGTAAAACCTTCCAGCCGATGGGCGGATGAGGAGTTAAATTCTTCTCTAAGCAAGCGGACTGAGGCAGCTTCCAGAAACAGGATTGAGGATGCTGATGTGATTGCAGATAAAAAGGAAGAAATTAAGGCAAAAAGAACTGAAAAAGTTGATTTTCATAAAGACTTGGAAAAGCTTTTAAAGGAATCCGCTGATAAGGACATAAAATTTTATAAAAGCTTTTTTGACTTGTTCAGAGGAGCACTTGTAACTTCCAGCACAATTTATAGAGAAGAAATGACCCCTGATGAATTAATGAAAAAGACTGTTGAGGCAAACAGATCCACTCAGGTTGCAGAAGCTGTTTTAAGGTTGTCAGAGGATCTTGAAATGGTTTCCTTTGCCGGCGCGGTTCCAGAAAGAAGTTTCGGGGCGATTTTAGATGATGCGAAATCAATTTTAAGTAGCGTTGATTGAAATCAGGAGAAGAAAAATGAATAACAATAATGAAGCCATAAAAGAAAGAATTAAATCAGCGGGAGAAAAAATTGAAGAAATAAAAAAGGAAGTCAGAAAAGTCCTTGTTGGACAAAATGATTTGCTTGAAAGTCTAATTCTGGCTCTTATTTCTGATGGTCACATATTGCTGGAAGGTGTACCAGGGCTGGCGAAAACCCTGGCTATCAAGGCACTGGCAAGAACTGTAAAAACAGGATTTTCCCGAATTCAGTTTACTCCTGATTTATTACCAGCTGATTTGATCGGAACCAGAATTTTCAATCCGAAAAACTCTGAATTTCAGACCCATAAAGGCCCAATTTTTTCAAATTTCATTCTTGCAGATGAAATAAATCGTGCCCCTGCCAAAGTGCAAAGTGCGTTGCTTGAATCAATGGAAGAACGTCAGGTCACAATTGAGCATGAAACTTTCAAATTGCAGGAGCCTTTTCTTGTATTGGCCACCCAGAACCCGATTGAAACAGAAGGAACATACACCCTTTCTGAAGCACAGGTAGACCGATTCCTGCTTAAAGTTGTCGTGAATTATCCTGGATTTGAAGAAGAAAGAGCGATAATTGAAAGAATGGGGCTGGCGCAGAAAACCCACGGAGTTGAGATTGTAAATGAAGTCATAGACGAAAAAGGCATAATTGAGTTACGCACATTAGCCAATGAAATCTATGTTGATGAAAAAGTGATTGAATACATTTTAAGGATTGTTGATGCAACCAGAAATCCTGAAAAATATGGTTTGGATCTTAAAAGCTATATTCGCTATGGAGCTTCTCCGCGTGCATCAATCTATCTTGCAAGAGCTGCCAGAAGCCGTGCGCTTATGTCCGGTAGATATTATGTGAAACCTGATGATATCAAGGCCATTCTGTTGGATATTCTTAGACACAGAGTAATTCCAACCTATGAAGCAGAAGCCGATGATATTGATTCCACTGAACTTGTAAAAAGAATAATGGACGGAGTTCCCGTTCCTTGAGGTAAATCATGTTACCAAAAGAACTTTTAAGAGAAGTAAAAAAAATTGAAATAAGGACCAAACATCTGGTCAATTCAATTTACGCTGGTGGATATCGTTCTGTTTTTAAGGGCAGAGGGATTGAATTCGCTGGAATCCGTGAATATTACCGGGGTGATGAGTTTCGTTCAATTGATTGGAAAGTCACTGCCAGAAGTGGAGATTTTCACGTAAGAGAGCACATTGAAGAAAGGGAATTGCAGGTCATCGTGGCTCTGGATTTATCCGCTTCTATGGCCTTTGGTTCCGGGGCCAAGGAAAAAAGAGAAAGCGCGGTTGAGTTTGCGGCTGCTATGAGCATGGCTGCTGAAAGAAATAATGACCGAGTTGGAGTCTGCTTGTTCACCGATGAAGTTGAAAAGTTTGTCCAGCCAGCCAAGGGGAAAACTCATATTTTGCGATTAATTCGCGATCTGCTTTATTTCATTCCCAAAAACAAAAAAACCAACTTAAAAGCTCCGCTGGACTTTATTAATAAGTATTTAACGCGCAGATCTGTTATTTTCCTTGTCACTGATGCTATCAACCTTTCCAACTATGAGAAGGAGTTAAACATAACTTCCGCCCGTCATGATCTCATTATCACCATGATTAATGATAAACGTGAAAAGGAGATTCCTGATCTTGGCCTTATTGAGGTTGAAGATCCTGAAACTGGCGAGGAATTTATTATGGATACCAGTGATAAAAAGGCGATGGAGCAGTTTATCAGCCTTAATGATTCGGTAAGCAATGAGTTTATTCAAAAATGTAGGAAAAGGGGAATCGACATTCTTCAGTTAACCGCAGGTGAGTCAGTAGTAAAGCCGATTTGTAGACTTTTCGCACAACGCGAGAAACGGCAATCCTCCGGTAAATAAAGCAAGAGGTTAATATGAACAGTCTTAGAGTGATTTCAAGAAAAATAAATTTAATAATGGTGGTTGCGCTTTTTACGTTAGCCATTTCACTTGTTTTATCCTGGCATTATCATCAGAGTCGCAATTTGTCAGTCTATGAAGAAGAGACCTATGCTGCCGAGCTTCTTGCTAACGGCTTGCCTTCAAAGGCAGCTGAAATCATGCGTGAAGCAATAAGAAAAGAGCCTTTGTCCAAAAGAAGTATTGGTCTAAGAAAAGCCCTGGCTGATATTTATATGACCGAAATGTTTGATTATGAAAAAGCTTTATCAGAGCTTGTTTTCATCCAGAAGTTTTCTCCCGGGGACAAAACTAAAGTTGAAAAGGATATCCAGATATGTCTGAAAAGACTGGACCGGGTTTATGATTTTGAACGAAGAAAGTTGATTGAAAAAGGTGTTAACCCGGTTGAGAACGAAGTAGCATCCACTACTGTAATCAGAATTGGCAACAAACCTGCAATGAATTTAAGCGTTTTTAAAAAGCGCATGGAAGATTTGGGTGTTCCTGAAAATCGCATAAATAAACAGGTTTTGAGTGCGGTGGCACAAAATCTTGCTCAGGAATTGCTCATTACCAGAGCTTCTGAACGCGAAGGTTACAAAGAAAAAGAAGATTTTATCCAAAAACTTAAGCAATTTGAAAGAAATCTGGCAATACAGGAATATCTGGAGAAAAAGGTTTTTAACGGCATCAACGTTAGCCAGAATGATGTTCAGGCGTATTTAACCAATCACCCTGAAGAATTTAGTTCTCCCGATCGCATTCAATTCTCGCAATATGTTTTTGATAGTTCCGAAAAAGCAGAAGCTTTCGCCAAAAATGGCGATAATAAAATTACTTCTGAAACTGGCATGACTTTAGAAGTGGAGCCTGATGATGCAAGTTTGGTATCTCCTCAGGTTGTGCCTGATTCTATCCTGGTTAATCAGGAAACAAAAACCAGAGATCAGCTCCCCGAAATGCTCAAGGGGATTAATTTTGACCTGCTTCATGATAAAAAATTCTTTGGCCCGGTAAAACTTGGAGACAAATGGAACTTGTTTGAGATCCATAAAGTCCTTAAAGGCAGAAAAATGGATGCTCAGCAGGCGTATTCAATTGCTTCGCAAAAGCTTATGGAAGCAAGAAAGCAGCAGGCTTTAAGTGATGCAATAGCAAACTTAAAGATTAAGGAAGGCCTGAAGATTAATCTGGATGTCCTGGAGGCTGCTTTCCTGAAAAAAGAACCTGAAAAAAAGGACGAAGCCCCAAAAGCTTCAGATAAGACCCCTTCAACAAAATAAGGAGTAATTCTCTTGTTAGCTATTGTTGCAACTACTACACTCCCAGCCCTGCCACCAGGGGAAGAGATTTATGGTCTGGCCGATCCGGTCAGCATTCCTTATCCCTATCTGGAGGTAGCTCTCAGAATTGGATTCTGGGTGGTTTTGGCAATAATTATCTGGAAACTGGGCGGATGGTTTTTCTCAGAGCGAAGAGAGCGCAAGAAACTTCCACCACCTGATCCAATGAAAGTTGCTATCAGGGCAATCGACAGATTAAGGCAGTCACCAATAATTGAAGAAGGAAAGATGAAAGAGGTTTGCGAAAGATTAGCTTTGATTCTTAAAGTTTTTCTCAAGGACAAATTTAATCTTGGAATTGGCGCGGCTTCAACAACCAATGAACTGATAGAAAGTCTGCAAAGAAACAGGACTTCAAATTCCGCGGTGAGAAGAACCACTGAATTGTTTGAAATCTGCGATCAGATAAAGTTTGCTAAAGGTTCGCTTGGCGAGAATCAAAGCCTGTTGCAGTTAATAGATAACTTCGAAGATTTATTACTTAGTGGAGATTGGAAAAAATGAAATGGAATAGCCCTGAATTTGCACTTCTGTTCATTCTAATACCACTAATTGCATGGTATAAGGTGTTCTTTGTTGCAAGAGTAAAAAAAGGTGGGATTAAATTTCCATTAAGTCACAATCTTTCTGGTTTAAGAAAGTCGTTAAAAGCCAAATTGCTTTTTGTTCCAGATCTTTTGCGTCTGATGGTTCTTGTTCTGATAATTTTTGCTTTAATGCAGCCTCAGTATGGGCTCGAAAAAGAAAATATAACCCGCAAAGGCATAGATATTATGCTCGCAATAGATGTTTCGGGAAGTATGGCCGCGGAAGATTTCAAGCCAAACCGACTCAAAGCCGCTCAGGTAATCACCGAAAAATTCATTTCCGGCCTGAAAGATCACCGGATTGGTCTGGTTGTATTTGCTGGCCTTTCACTGACTCAATGCCCCCTTACCATGGATTACGGCGTGGTAACTGAACTTTTGCGAAGAGCTTCATTGTCCATGATTAAGGCCGATGGAACAGCCATTGGAGATGCCATTATCAATGCGGTGTACAAGTTCAAAAAAGAGCCGGGGGACACCAGAGATCAGATTGTAATTCTAATGACGGACGGTGAAAATAACTCGGGCGCAGTTGATCCCCTTAACGCTGCTAAAATAGCGGCTGATAAAAAGATAAAAGTTTATACCATCGGAGTTGGTAGCATCGAAGGCGCACCAATTCCAGTTCAGGGCTATGGTGGCAAAAGATACGCCAGAAATCCGGATGGCTCGCTTTATATTCCCAAGCTTGATGAACAGCTTATGAAGGACATTGCTTTCATGACAGGTGGGCAGTATTTCCGTGCTACTGATAACGAGGCTCTGGAAAAGATATACAAAAAAATCGCTGGCATGGAAAAGGGCAAGATTGACGTAAACAAGACCGTCCAGTTCTCTGATAGATTTTACTGGTTTTTGGCTCCAGCATTAGCTTTGCTTGCCATCGAAATTTATTTGAGAAGCCGCTATTTTCAGAGGGTATTTTAATGTTTAAACATCCTGAAAATTTAATAATATTTTTAATGGTTTTTGCTTGGGTTGCGCTGACATGGCGTGTGGCAAGCGCTTCTCTGAAAGCCAAAAGGGAAAAGTTCGCCAGTCTTGAGATGATGAAAAGAGTTGCCAACCATAAACCTACTCGCAGGCCGGTTTTTAAGTGGGCAATGCTGGTTATGGCCATTTTGCTTATAGCGGTGGGTTTAATGCGCCCAACCGGCGGAATAACTGAAGAAGACGTTGTGGGAAAGGGACTGGACCTGGTTGTCGCTTTAGATGTTTCAAAATCCATGATGGCAATGGATATAGACGGAAACTCCCGACTTGAAGTGGCTAAAGCTCTCCTTGCTCGTCTTATGGGTGGTTTAACCAACGACAGGATTGGGCTGGTAGTTTTTGCAGGTGAAACCATGGTGCAATCCCCTCTGTCAAGAGATCGTAACGCTTTTTTGACATTTCTTGAAAGGGTGGACCCGGCATTGCTGAGTAAGCAGGGAACCAATCTTTCCGGGGCAATAGAAACTTCAATCGACAGGTTTGATTTTACTGCTTCCCAATCTCGTGCAATAGTTCTTTTGTCGGATGGAGAAGATAAGGACGAAGAAAAGCTTAACGCGGCATTAGATGAAGCTAAAAGCAAAAACATTCCCGTTTTTACAGTTGGAATCGGGAGTTTAAAAGGTGCTAATATTCCTGAAGCCAGGAATGTCTGGGGCGACATTATTTATAAACGCCACAAAGGCCAGCTGGTAAAAACAAAATTAGAAGATGGTGTATTAAGAAACATAGCCAAAAAAACCGGCGGGAAGTTTTTCAGGGCGACTGATATCAGTAGCGCAAGACAGGTTGCAGAAGGCTTGTCCGGTTTGAAAAGGGTTGCTATCATAAGTGGAAAGCGACAAGTTACCAGAGAGCTTTATTTCATTCCTGGTTTGCTTGCCTTTTTCCTGCTTCTTCTTGAATGGATGATATCTGAAAGAATCCCTTATGAAAGGGAAAAAGATCATTGGTTGAAAAGAATATGAGCCTATATTTAAAAAAATTAAATAATTGTCTTATTTTAACGGCAGTTTTGTCATTTGGAATAATGGGAGCTGCTTTTGCTCACCCTTCGACTGACGTTCAATCTGGCATAGAAAGCTTGAAAGCCGGAAAATTGGAAGCCGCCGAGGGGGATTTCCAGAAAGCAAGATTTCAGGAGCCGGAAAACCCTGGAATTCTCTACGATCTGGGGATAGTAAATTACGAGAAAAGAGAATTTCAAAAAGCAGCAATTTTCTTTGCTAAAGCGGTTGAGCTGACCAAAAAAGACAGTGACCGAAAAAATGCTTTGTACAATCTCGGCAACAGTCTTTATCGATTTGGCGACTATGAAAAGGCTATTGGCGCATATAAGCAGAGATTAGAACTGGGAAAAGACGACAAAACTGAATATAACCTGAAAGTTGCTGAAGAGAAGCTGGCGAAGCGACAGGAAGAGCAAAAGAAGCAGCAGCAAAATCAAGACCAGAAGCAGAACGGTAACCAGAACCAGAAGCAGGATGGAAATCAGCAACAGGATAATAAAGATGGTCAGTCGAAGGATCAATCTGGCGACCAGAACAATCAGAAAAAATCCGGCCAAAACAAAGATGGCCAAAATAAAGATGGCCAAAATAAAGATGGCAAAAACAAGGACGGCCAGGACGATCAAAAAGGTAAAGACGGCCAGCAACAACAGGCTAATGCCGGGGATAAAGATAAAAAGGAAAACAAGAACGGTTCTGAGCAAAAGTCCGGTGAAGATAAAAAATCTGATAAGGATCAAAACGGCAAACAGGGCGAAGGTGAGCAGAAAGACCAGAAACGTAACCGCGAAATGGTAAAAATGGACGATCCTGGCAAAAAAGGGCCAGAAAAACCTAAAGCCTCTCAGAGAGCTCGCGCCCTTAAGAACAAGAAATTGAATCCTTACATGATTGAAAAGATTTTAAAACAGATGCAGGAACGCGAAAAAGAAGCACAGCGTTATTATAGAGCTGAGCCTAACCGACGCCAGGAACTTGATCCATTCCGCATGAGTCCGTCTGAATTGAGAGACTTTATGCGTGGCAAAAGACCGCAAAGTCCAGATAAAGATCCAAACACGCAGGATTGGTAATCAGGGGCAGGGCAGTGGTTCTATGGCTGCAGATTCAGGTCGCCGTTTCCAAGCTTTCGGGCGTTGTAAAGCGCTAGTTGTGCGCGGTGGATGAATTCTTCAATATCATCGTCAATATGAAGCTCGGTTATCCCATACGAAAAGGATGTGGTAATTCCTTTCAGGGTGAAAGTCATGGTTTTAAGCTTCTCAATGAAAATTCTGATGATTTTTTCTGCTTCAGCAATTGGCGTGTCTGGCATATAAAGAATAAATTCATCTATTCCAAGTGATCCGAGAATATCGCAGCCTCGAATATGGGATTTGAATTCTTCTGCGGTTTCTTTCAGAAGCTGTCTGGCAATTTCGTTTCCATAGAGGTTAATGGTCGATTTATAGTTGTCCATATCCATTAGAACCAAAGAAAGCGGCTCGTTATTCATATGGCTGGTAAAAATCTGTTCTTCGAGTTTGGAAATAAAGAATTGGTGTGTGTATATGCCTGTTTCAACGTCAAATTGTTTTAATTGTCCGATTAGCTTAAGCAGCTCTTCTTTTTCAAGGGCGGCTGAACATGCGCCTGCCATAGACAAAAGAAAGTTTTTGGTGGATAAATCTATTGGAAATTCTTCGGTGAAATAAATGGCCATAAAGCCAAAAGTTCTTCCGCCCCAGCCAATATGCATGGCAACACAGGTATGATAATCATCTTCGATTTTCATTTCTTCATAATCATCTTTATCAAGTTCCTGTTTAACTATATTGAAGTGATCCTTGAAGAAGACTCTGCCAATGGTATTGCTTCCGATCTTTTTGTGGAAGTGCTGAAGAGCGTTTCTGGAAACGCCGTGTGCATGCACAATGTCAATGTAAGAGGTGTTTTTATTCTGCAATGCTATGTAGGAATAGGATGCGTGCAGATGGTGTTCAATGTTACGAAAAACCTTTTGAATCAATCTAGTGGCATTCGGCTCTGTTAAATACCCTTTAAGAGTATGAGACAGTGCTATTAGCAGCTTTTCCTTCATTTAAACACCTCTTTTCTTTTATAAAGTAAAACAATCTTTTCGGTTAATATTTTTTCTTACTTACAACTTTATTATAACCTAAATCTAACTTAGCCTAAAACAAAAAGCAGGGCAAACTATAAAGTTTGCCCTGCTTTTTATTTTTACTATTTGATGGTTTCCTGGTTTAATTTTATAACTCTTTTATAGGTTTCTTCTGCTTTTTCAAGGTTATTGTTCTTTTTGTATATTTTACCAAGGAACAAAATCAATTTTGTTGCTGACTTTGGATCTTCTTTTTCAAATTTTGCGATGCCTTCATTAAGGATCTTTTCAGCTTCGCCAATTTTATCGTGCTGGAGATAGAGTCTGGCTATTTCAGTGTAAACAGGAATTACTTTGTGCATAAAGTTCATTCCCTGTTTGCCATTTTTAGGGTCTGAATCTGATTTGCTTGAATTCATGGCCAATTCGATGATTTTTTTAAGTTCGCCAGCAGCTTCATCAATTTTTCCGCCATCTTCATAAATTCTGGCAAGTTCTTTGTGAGCTTCAGCTATGGCCATCATTGCTTCGCGTTTTTCACGCATTTTCATCATTTCAGGATTCATCTTGCCGCCCTGGCGCTGCATTTTGTTTTTTCTAGGTGGTCTTGGGCCATCCATATCATCCTGCTGGTTAAACTGTCTGTTCATTGGTGGCATTGGCGGGCGCATTCCCTGCTGACCTTCCTGAATGTCAGCCTGGAAACCGACTTCTGGCTCATCTCTCATTGGCTGTGCCATTAAAGAACCGCTGCAGATAAGTGAAACCGCCACAAGTAAGAAAACCGATAAAATCCTTTTCATAATAACTCCTCCTGTTCATTTTCATTTTCATCTATAAATGATGGTATTGATTCATAATCCACAAAACTCGAAATATTAGTGCTTTCAAATTCGAAAAAGGTTACATCAAATTTTTGCGATTCAACAAAATTCGGCAAAGCCTTGTCAGATTCGTCATAGAAGCTCAAAACAGTTCTTTCCTCAATTGAGCTTTCGGGTTTCTCAGGGTTGACCAACGGGAGTAGAGCTAACCCCACGACCATGGCTAATGAGAATACAAATCCATATTTCAGACCAGAAAAATATGTGCCCCAAAAGGTCTGTTCTGGCTCTTTTGCGGGTTCTTCTGGTTTTTTGGAAAATGTAGCCAGGTCTGGCATACAGCGGGAATTTGCGATTTCTAACTTTGGTGGAGTTAATCCGGTTGGAGGGGGAAGAATTTGCGCATCCAGCCAGGATTCGCAATCAGCACACTTTTCCAGGTGTTTTTCCAGTCTGGAGTCAATTTTCTGGTCTGCGGATTCTAACTGTTCTCTGAATTCTTTACATTTCATTGTATTTTTCCGCCTTTCCTAGGTTGTTCCAGGCTTCAGAAAATTTGTTTCTGGCTCGAAACAGTTTTATCTTTGCATTGCTTACCGAGATTTTAAGCGCTTCTGAGATTTCTTTTACGCTTAAGTCATCCCAATAAGACAATATAAGTATTTGTCTGTCTTCTTTTGATAGCTTCTGGAGCGCAAGTTCCACGTCGTGAGAAACTTCCAGGTTTTTAAATGCATTATCATTTTCCCCTGAAATCTCTTCGTTTACAGGAATATCCTTAGAACTCCTGGAATTTTGCTTGATACAGTTTCTTACGAGAATTGTGTATAACCAGGTGCGAATGCGGCTTGTCCCTTTAAAGCCCGTAATTCCGGAAAAACCTTGTTTAAAGGTTTCCTGAACAACGTCTTCTGCTTGTTCCTGGCTGTCACATTTTCGTAGAGCTACAGTGAACAGATAATTGGCATGGTTTTCAAAGATGGATTTGAATCCTTCTTCTCTTCCTTGTTTAGCTAGTTTTATTGCTTCGTTTTCGTTCATCATATTATTAGTTACCAGAAAATCAGTTTTGGTTACATAAAAAAAAGCTGCTTTGAAAAAAATCAAAGCAGCTTTTGCTTGTTAATTATTTACTGACCTATGTATAGCACTTCTTCATTGAGATCTATGCCAAAATCGTGTTTAACCTTGGTTTTAAGCATGGCTGCGAGCTCTTTGACATCATTGGAAGTGGCGTTTCCATTATTAATAATGAAATTTGCGTGGTTTTTAAAAACCGCAGCGCCACCGACCGACATCATCTTTGCTCCAGCTTGCTCAAGGACTGCTCCGGCTGCTCTTCGTCTATCTTCTCCGGGAAGTGGTGGAAGATTTTTGAAAAAGGAACCTGCGCAGCCAACTCCGGTAGGCGGATGTTTGCTTTTGCGCTGGGCAATAATATCGTCCATTGTTGCACGAATTTGCTTCGAGTCACCTTTGCCTAGCTGGAAGGTTGCATTGAGAACAATGCCGGGCGTTTCCTTCAAAATGCTGGTTCGGTAATCGAATTTGAAGAAATCCACACCAACTTTTTGAACCTGACCATCGGGCTGAATCACTTCGGCTTCGACCAGAAGATCTGCGATGCATCTTCCGTATGCGCCGGCATTTCCGTAGATTGCTCCACCAAGGGAACCTGGAATTCCAGCCAGATACTCGATTCCGGAGAGTGCGTTTTCCTGAGCAAAAGTTACGAGCTTCATAAGACTGAAGCCGGATGAGAATTTTACCAGACACTTGTCATGATCGATTTCCTGTGTGTCACGGGAAAGGTTTCGAATAACAATACCCTTGATGCCATTGTCTGAGATAACCAGATTAGAACCGCCTCCCAGGACGAACCAGGGAATGTTTTCGCTTATAGCATATCTAATGGCCGCCACAAATTCTTCTTCTGTTTTGGCTTCATAGAAAAGCTCAGCTGGCCCACCGATTTTGAAAGTTACAAAATCTTTAAGGCATACGTTCTTTTGTATATTGTCTGGATTAAAACTCATTGTCCTGGCCTCCGATAAATCTCTACACTAATTATCGGGAAAATAGGTCGGTAACCTTAATTACTATTTAGCTTCCTCGGCAGCTGGGAGATCCTGAAGGATTTCCATGCTCATTTTGTCACCTTTTTTGATTTTTTCAGGAACATCATGGCCTTTAACAACCTGACCAAAGTTAGTGTACTGGTTATCAAGGTGAGGAGTTCTGTCTAAGCAGATAAAGAACTGGCTTCCAGCTGAGTTTGGATCACTTGTTCTAGCCATGGAAAGACTGCCTTTAGTATGAAGTCTTGAGTTGAATTCTGCAGGAATGGTGTAGCCAGGTCCGCCAGTTCCATCACCTTTTGGATCGCCGCCCTGAATTACGAAACCAGGAACAACACGATGGAAATTAAGGCCATTGTAATAACCCTTTTTAATGAGCTTGAGCATGCTATCAACATGTTTAGGCGCAAGATCAGGGAAGAGCTCAAGATAAATGTCGCCCTTGTCAGTAGTTACTTTTACAAGTGGGTTCTTAGGATTTTCCATTTTGATATCAGCAGGAACTGCTGCCATGGCCATAGGGACCACGAAAACCAATAAAATAGCAACGATATAAGTCATAATTATCCTCCGAATTTAATTGGAAATATTTTACATTAGCCGCCAGGAAAAATCCAGAGGATATTGGTTTTAAACTGCTTTCGATTTGTAGTGGTGGGAAAAATTGGGCATGCAATCAGCTAATTTCGACCTGAGAATTAAAATCAGAGTTCGCCAATTGGTCTTTCCGGGTCTTTTTTGTAAGACTCCAGCTCTTTTACCAGTTCGAGATAAAGCTCTTCGACCTGCTTTCGTGCCCAGTCATTCTTACGCAAAAAGGTAAGACTGGATTTGATACTCGGATGACTGAAAAAACAATTTAGCTGAATCCTTTGATTCAACTCTTTCCAGCTATAATGCTCCCGAAGCGTCTGCATAATATCCTTGAGAGTAACCCCATGAAGCGGGTTATTCGGCTGCTTCATCGGCTTCTTTTTGGTGTTTTCAATGTTATCGTTGCTCATCGGCTGCCCTTGGTAAAAGTCTTGATCGGGGTGTATTTTACATTGTTTTGTGGGGGAATTAAACCTTTTTGATTATGGAGCCAGGTTACTTTCATCGTTTCTTTTCTTTTTGAAATTTCGCAAGAGAAAAAAGGTAAAAATGGATTCCAAAAAACAAGCCACAAATAATAGCAATTAAAATATTAGAAATCTTGTACCAGGGTCTGAAGGCAAAACACAAGCTGACCACCGAAACTGCTGGAAAACTACTAACGCTGAAAAAAATTGTAAAAACAGAAAGGGCAACAATTAAAGCAATGTTTAAACCTATTGTTAAGGAAATCTTTTTGGCTTTGTTCGATGTGCCAAAAATCATTCTTAGGGCAAAAATCTGATATAAGGCGGCAAAAAGAAAAGTGGATATAAGAAATGTTTCATTTTGGCTCATGAAGTAAGGGGTTGCTCCACTTGAAGCAAAATGATACATGGATATTGCAGGTGAAAGAGCAAAATAAGTAAAAAACGCAAGAAAAATAAAGTAGCCATAAGGTTTGTTTATTGATTTTGATTTTTTGTTAAAAGCACCATTTGAGTCAAGAATGAAATTTTCATTTTCAATTTTCTCTAAATTTTGGTCATTTTCTTTTTGTTTGTTCAAGTTACCTTTTTCCAATATCTTCCAGTTCCTTCAGATCTTCTTCATCCGCTATTTTTCTTATCAATTGCCATAGCATGAATAATTTCAAATTGGTTTATTCATGTTTTTTTTTATTAAAAAGTGTCTTTATTCAATATATTAACCACTTTTTCAATTCTTCTACAATAATGCAAAATTTTAGGAATACCCAATAAAAGACTGAAAGGAGCATTAAGGAATAATTTAAATTCACTAGGTGTTGTGCGCAATGGCTTGTTGCATAAGTGGAACTTTTCGGTTGCAAAAAACATAAGATGAGTTAATTAGCATTCCCAATTAAACTGTTATTTTACATTCCAAAAATATTGACTTATTTGAACTTCATTGAATATGCTTTTAATTGAAATTTAGATAGAAAAATTGGTTGAGTAGGTTTTAAGAGGGGCATTTAATAATTGTCTCAAAATTACAAAAATTAGGTGTTAAGTATGGTTAATAAACCAAAAAATGAGGCAAAAGCATCTGCTAAGGCAATTATTTTTCAAATATGTATTGCAGTAAAAAAGTGTTTTGAATTGTTAAAAGGTGAAAAAGTTTTTATTGAGGATTTTGGTGACGTTACAATATCTGGGAAAGAGCAAATCGAAGCAAAACAATATTCAGATGTATTAACAGACAACCATCCCAATTTTTGGAAAACTTTAAAAAACTGGCTAGACAAAAATTTCAAAGAAAATAATTATAAAAGCTTAATACTTCTTACCACTCAAAGCTATTCACCAAATACTAATTTGCGCTTCTTTAATAACCTTTCAACTGCAAATAAGTTTAAGCTTTTGAAGACAATTTGTAATAAGTCTGAATCTTGCTTCTTAGATCGCCAAAAAGAAAGTGAAAAGGAAATTTCTCCTTCAAAGGTCTTGAGTTGGCAAAGGTTTATTTTTGATAGTTCAAATGAAGATAAACTTTTAAAAATTTTAAGTAAAATTGAAATTGCAGCTAATAGTCCAAACCTTAATGAATTATATAGTCAGATAATTGAAAGAGAAATAAAAGGAGTTTTAGAGGGAAAAAAGGAAGACTTTCTTAACTCCTTGATTGGTTTTGTCGCAAAGCCAGGTCAAAAGAATGAGTCTTTCTGGGAAATAACTTTTGAAGAATTTTCAGAAAAGCTAAAGGATTTAAATAGCCTGTATTGTATGGAAACTAGAAGGTTTCCTAAAAAGTATTTAGATGATGATTCCTTGCCTAATAGTCTGCCACCAGGAGAAAAGGAACCTCTATTTATTAAAAAGATAAAAGACATCCCATATGATGATGTTATTCCTAATGCTGTTGCAGATTATCTTAAAACTTTTGAGACAATAAATGAAGAATTTAAAAACTATGAAATTCCTTTTACACGGCTCGACAGTTACCGAAAAAATCTAATTATGGTTTTTTCAACAAAATATAAAATAGCTTGTCGTCATTGCAAAAATCCAGAGACAGACTCAAAAAACTTTTATGATGAAACAATTTGCTCTGATCCAATGAGAATGGAGGGCTTTGATATAGTTCCTTATGGTTTTAGAAATGGTCTACTGCACATAGAACAAAATGATCAAGAAAAAAATCTTTTTTGGAGGCTTCTAAAAGAGGATGAGTAACACCTTAAACAATTTAAATACCCTACATTCGAATCCATTTATTTTTAGTTCAATTTTGTTTCATTTCTTTGAGTCACTTGAAGCTAAACCAAATGGTCTGTTATTGTCTTATTTAGTTTTACCAACTGTTTTGTATCCGTTCTCCCAAGCATTTTTATTAAAAGCAACTTCACGAAGCAATCTGAGAACCTTCGTAAAAGAAAAATCAAGAATTTATGGATTGCAAGAACGCTTACAAGAAAAAAAAGAAATTACAAATGTAACAGTTCAGTATTTATTAGACTTAAAACTTATCTGTCTAGGAAAAGACTTAAGTGTCAAAAAAATAAAGGATTTCCCTAAAGATTATATTTCAGTAAAAAGCCAAATCAAAGCATCTTCAAGACTTGCAGAGATTTTCTTACCGTTTGAAATCCCTTTGATATACCAGAAGCTTGGAGTAAAAAGTTTATGAGAACTATCATAAAATTTATAGGCGTTACTGACAAAGAGAATAATATCCATGCTGTTAAATTAAGAGCAGGCGTAAATATCATTACTGGACGGTCATCAACTGGGAAAAGTGCTTTAATAGAAATTTTTGATTACTGCTTTGGTAGTAAAGACTTTACTATTCCAGAGGGTGTTATTACTAAATACGCTGAAATATATTTTGTTGTTCTTAAAGTAGATGAAACGACTTTAGTTCTTGCAAGAAGCAGCAATCGAGCTAGAGGATTTTTTAAAGAGGAGGCAAACTCTCAAATACTTGAAAATGAAAATTCATTTAAAAAAGAATATTTTGCCCAAGAGTATTTTTTACCAATCAATGATTTTTTAAAGGAGCTAAGAAGTTATTTCGGTTCAAATATTCAGCTCACAGATGTGGATGAAAGCCTAATACAAAGACAACATAGAGGAAAAAAGAAAGGAACCCCTTCAATTAGAAGCTTCACTTCTTTTATGCTTCAACATCAGAACTTAGTTGCCAATAAACATGCAATTTTTTATAGATTTGATGAAAAAGAAAAAAGAGAGCAAGTTATAGATCACTTTAAAATTTTTGCTGGAATTGTAGACCAAAAATATTTTCTGAAGAAGCAGGAGTTAGAAAGGCTAGAGTTAGAAAAAAGAAAACTTGAATTACAGTTACCTAAGAAATCAGAGAAAAGAGAAAGAAATAAGGAAAAAATCGAAGAAGCTCTTATCGATTATGAGACAGCTAGTGGAAAAGAGCTAGACTTAGGAACGCCTGAGAGTATTGTTCAAAATCCTCAAAAAGCACTTGATAGTTTAAAAAAGAGAAAAATTGAAGTTGTTGGTTTTTCAAACAACTTCATTGATGAAAAGGAAAAGAAAGAACGAAGAATTGCAAATTTAACAGGCCAATATAGAAAACTACAAAACGTTTTGAAGGATATTAAAATTTCTATCGAATACGCTGAGAGGCATGAAAAAAACAGCAAAGAGTTACTTGTCCCAGATGAAGCTATGGTTTTCGCCTCAAGTTGCCCATTTTGTAAAAGCGAAAACCTTTGCTCTGAGCACAATGCAAATAAATTGTCAGAGGCAATTAATTGGCTAAACACTGAACTTGAAAGTTCAAAATATGCTTTGACTTCATTTAGAGAAGCGGAGAACAAGCAACAAGCAAAACTTCAAGGTGTAAAAACTGAAATTCTTGCTGAAATTGCTGGCTTAAAAGGGCTTGATACACAAATAGAAGAACTCGAAAAATATAAAACCCAATATGAGTTGGCAATGAAAGCCAAAATTAAGATTGAGAATCTTTTAGATTCATTTTTTGAAAATGAGTTTTTCGATATTGAAAATAGAATTGAAGAAATAAACAATAGAATTAAACAAATTAAAGGTTACTTAAAAAAGCACTATGACGTAGAAGGTAGAATTAAAGCTGCTGAAATAAAAATTAACTCTTTTATGAAGGAAATTGCTAAATCTTTAGATTTTGAAAAATCATATAAGCCAATGAATCTCAATTTTTCACTTGAAACTTTTGATCTTTGGAATGATAAAAAAGGGCAAAAAGTATTTCTTCGATCAATGGGAAGTGGTGCTAATTGGCTTTCTTGCCATATTACATTATTCTTAGCTCTCAATCGTTATTTCTGTTCATTAAAGGATAAATGTTCAATACCTACAACGTTATTTTTCGACCAGCCCAGCCAAGTTTATTTTCCAAGCATATTGGATGATTCGGAAGAATTTGAAGCTGAGGAGATAGCCCAAAAAGAAGGAAAAACACGTAAAAGAAGCGTTGATGAAGATATCCAGGCTGTTATAGATTTTTACTCTGAGTTTCTCAATCATTGCAAAAGAACCTTTAAAGATACAGGAATCGAACCACAAATTATTATTACTGATCATGCAGACAATCTTATCCTTAAAGGATTTGAAGACACAAAAAAATTTGAAGAACTTGTTGCTGATAGAAGATGGCGAAGCAAAGATTCTGGTTTTATAAAACTCAGCAAGATCATTTTTAAATAACGCCTGTCGTGCCCGGCCAATTTTTCTGTATCGACGCACTTGTTGAACTCAGCCGCTGGAGCGGCAGCTGAAGGGGAATCAACCGAATTTTACTGGTTTTGCGATGTCTGGTTTTTTCCCGAATGTTTTAGTTGTGTAAACTCCTCGATTAAAAGGGTTTGAGCCCTGACAGACCACAAACGAGGAGAATGTATTTATGTTACCACAACAACAGGAAAAACTCGACAAGCTATACCAGAGCATGGTCAAGGCACTGAAAAGACAAGGTATGGCAGATGTAACGATTGATACTTACAGCAGGGCAGTTATCAGAATAGCTGCTTTTTTCGATCGCTGCCCAGATGAACTAAGCAAACAGGATTTAAAAGACTATTTTGATCATTTCATTACTATCCGCTCATGGAGCACAGTCCGAGCCGATCGATGTGGACTGCAATTTTTCTGGAAACATTCAATATTTTGGTTCAAGCGAATCAAACATTTCGATATTAATTTTGTATTTACTAGCTCTGGAAAAGCTCTCCAGAATCACAATGGCATAAAAATTGTCCAGGCAACTGCCTAAATTTTTGCAATTTTTATGAGCAGAGCTAAAAAATCCGGAAAACGAAGAATCTAAATCTTTTTTAGCCTAAAAAGGTATGGTTACAATTAGAAATACTTATTTATATACATTCCAGCCGTTAGACTGGCCTATTTATTGAAAGTTAATTAGGCCTAAAAATGCTACTTTACTCTTCCTGACAACTGCCTCTTTAACTTTTTATATAACAGATTAATTACAGGGCAAATCAATTCTGATATTATGTATCTAATAAATCTTGGATTAGAAAATTGGGGAATTTATGAAATTTAGTTCATGGCTAATAGACAAAAAGATCAATGGAATCAATGTAACAGTAGAATTCACAATCAAAGAGTATTGGGATTTTGCTGAAGAAGTATTAGAAAACAATGACTTGCAGAGAAAAAGAGTAAAGGCTACCGGGAAAACATATCAATTGTTAGCAAGAGATTTGAAGTCTGGTTGCATAATGCCCCCAATAATTTTGGCTATAAATGATGAAATTACGGCAGAAAACCAGCAGATTATAGAAAATGCGGTTGAAAAAGGTTTTATAGAGGATGCTCACGAGGGTGTTCTTGAATCTGCAATAAAAGCAGCAATAGCTAATAAATCTTTACTAATCTTAGATGGTCTTCAAAGAACTTTTACAATTCAAGATTGCTTAAAAGAATTATCTAATCAAGAAGGGAATCTAACCAACTTTTTAGACTTAAAAATACGAACTGAAGTTTATGTTGGTTTGGATAGAACTGGGATTTTATATAGAATGCTAACTCTTAATACAGGGCAAACTCCTATGAGTTTGAGGCATCAAATAGAAATAATTTACCAGGACTATGCCAATTCCCAAAGATTGATTGGCGAAGAAATAACTTTAATAAAAGAGGCTGAGGATAAAAGGGTTGAAGAGCTTGGACAGTATCAACTGTCCTCTGCCGCTGATATGTATTATGCATACTCAACTGGGAGTCCAAATTCATATACGAAGCAAACAATATCCACAATTCTGAAAGAAAGTGAATTTTTGGAAGGATTTAATACCAAAACGTCTGCAGATTTACCAACAGTTTTACTTAGCTACCATAGATTTGTTAAAAAGCTAAATGAATTATTTCCTCAATGGGAACTATACACTGATTTGAGCCCTGAAGAAAAAGAGAAGAAACTAGATAAGTTGGAGGCTATGCCTTTTGGAAAAAATCTAATAAATATTATTAAGAAAGTTCAGGTAATGGCAGGGTTTGCTGCTGCTGTTTCTAACTTGCAGGAAATTGGTTTTATTAGAAATTTTGAAAGCCTTGATGAAAAAATAGATTCCTTAAAAATTGGTGTGGGGTTAGATAATCCACTAGATTGGTTAATAGAATGCCTAGAAGAAATAAGGTCGGACTCAAAACGTGTTGGTGAGTCACAAAGAGCTTTTTTCCGCTTTTTCTTTAAGACATTATTGAATTCATCCCTTGAGAGTTATCTGAAAGTTTCTGATTCTCTTATTTTTGCTAAACAAACTTACGATAGTGTCTTTATGAAATGACTAATCTATTAGAATTACTAAACCCTGAACTAGAAGGTTCGCTAGTTCAGGCAGGTTATAGCGATTTAGGTTATTCCTTTGATTTTGGGGCAATTCAAGTTTTAATAAAGTGCCTCAATCAAATTGAAGATGAAAGATTTGATTTAAATAAATTCTTTGGTGCAGTTTTCACTTCTAACAATGATAAAAACCTAAATAAAATTTTTTCAATTGAAAATCATGAGCAAACGATTGGCTTTTGCTTCCCAATATCTTTTCTAATGGATGAATGCAATTTTCCAAATAGATTCCAACAAATCTATGCAAGGGCAGCTGTAGAACTCATTATATTTGAGGGGATAGATAATCAGCAGTGCATTTATTCTATGCCATCAAATGCTTTGGTTGAGATAGATATTTGTGAATTTTTTCCTTCAAATTCTTTTATTCTTGTTATTGGAAAAAGCTTAGAGAGTGCACAAAAGGTAACAATTGAACAGCTGGAAATAAATTTAATTCGGCATTCTATTTTTAAACCGCTGGAATTAGTGCTTGAGAAAACTCTTAATGAAGAGCTTGACATCGGTAATTTGAGAATAAAAACTGTGTGTGATCGTTTAAACGAAAGAGAAAAAATTATTAACTCTTTACTTCAAGCTTCTTTTAATCAGAAAAATTTATTTGGCAAGTTCTTGACTCTATACCAAATTATTGAAATTCTTATATCGGATATTTTTGATAGAAAATTACAAGAAGTAGTAAAAGAAACTGATTTGACCTCATGGAAATTAAAGGACAAGCTATCTGAAATATCTGGTGAGTTAAAACGTATTGAATATCTTTATTCAAGCTTAGACACAGCAAAGGCTAATATGGAAAGTTTTAATTTTTGCTGCTCAAAATGCATTAACTTTCTAACGGATTTACTTACCCCTGAAGATTTAACTAATCTCTCATGGGCAAAATCGATTTATAGAGTTAGAAATTTTGTTGTACATGCTCAATCAGCTTTAATTTCTAAAAAAGAAAGTGAATTGCTTGAGATTTGCTCAGCATTTAGACTTTGCCTTCTTGAATTTATTTTCCACTATAACTAAGATTTCCCACTGACGCACTTGTAAACATCCCATTTTAGATCCAAGGAGTTAGCCATGTTTCCGTCTAATTTTTTGCAATTTTTATGAGCAGAGCTAAGATTAAAATTAATTTTAATCTTCCAAGCTATTTTTAAACGATTGAATCAATTTTGAAAAATTTTCATAAGCATCTTTTCTGCCTTGAAAATAGTAACGGTTAATTAAAGATTCCAATTCAATCTTAATTTTATTCTCGTTTTCTAAATCATAATTTCTATTTTGATAATGGACATTTTTCTCTGCTAATAAATAGTAGGAAAAAAGAGAAACTAAAATTATGTTCAAAATCAATAATATTATTTCTCTAGAAATGGAGCTAGATTTTTTTAACTCAAATTTATTTTTACTATCACAAAAAGCAAGCGAAACATAAACAGTAAAACATACAATGATTAATAACATTCCATTTGCTACAGAATATAGACAGAAAAATTTTGCAAGAAAGCAATTTGGCGCCCAATCCCCGTAACCTAGAGTAGTTATCGTAACCCCTGAAAAATATATAGCATCAATTATGCCATCAAAAGATTTAATAAAAGCCTCTTTGCAACCAGTTAAAGGCTGAAAAGTACCCTTACTTAAAACATAAAAAATAATGCCATAATCTAAAATTAGCTCAAAATAACTTTTTAATGCCAAATTAATTCTTTCATAGTATTTTAAAGCATCTTGGTTTTCTTGCTCTTTCTTTTTTAATTTTTCTGATGCATCAATCAAGAAGGCAAAAAAGACTTCATTTACTCTTGAAAAAGAATAAAAGAAACTTATCAAGTAGATCAACTGCATTATGCTCCCAGGGATTGATAAAAGCTTAAAATAATCATCCGAGATAAAAAATAAAACAATAAAAATAGTGAGCGATAAGTAAGTAAAGTTAAAGTTCTTAACTATATTAGAGTGTTTTTTTACATCATCAGTTCGATTAAGAATTTTAGCAATCAATCTGGTAGTAGAAAGTAAATCGATTATTAGAAAGATCACATACTTAAAAGCTTTTCTTAAATATATAATTGCGTTGGTCATTTTAAAAACTTTCTTTTAATAAATTATCTCTAACAGTTATTTTTATCCCTATTCCACATTTGTATATTAATCTTTTAAAAAATAAACAATCAAGTTTAATAAATAAGGGGCAAATTTTAATGGATTTTTGACCAAGGTGAACAGAATTCCAGGGACACCTTACTTAATTATTTTTTGTCGCCAGGCGCCTTTTGCCAGCTGAAGTCAAACCCTATATCTGCAGGCGGCTTTGAGATTTCCAGGAGATGAATTGGGCTAAAATTGTGGTACATAATGCTAAACATCAAAGATCAACTAAACTGTTTAATGGTTTAATACGAAACCGACTCGGCTGCATCGCCTGGTTGGGTAGGAATTTTTGAGTATTCCAGAATGCAGAGGTTTCTTTCATTGTGTTTTACCTGGTCTGTGATAGAAAATCCAATTTTTTGATACAGGGACTTTGCGGTTTGGTTGTCTTCGAATACATCAAGCCAAATTCTTTTAAATTTTTTATTGATATATTTTTCGATGATCTGGGTGATCGCAGCCTTGCCAATGCCCGCACCTTTTGTGGATACAATAATTCTTACTATTTCTAAAGATTTACTGTCTATGTCTACTTTGTTGATGATGTATCCGACAGGTTGGCCATCGTTTACAATAAGCAAGTATTCATAGGAATTTGATTTGATATTATTTAGATGTTGATCCCGTGTGTACGGAATTACAAATTTATTATTTTCCGGTCTTGATTCCAGGTCAATTATGAAGTCAATGTCGGAATCAATGGTCTGTTTTAGCTCAATTTTCATGTTTTTTCCTCTTGCTGCTCAACGTCTGGCGTGTCCGAATATTATATTTATGCATAGACGCACTTGTTCTGGCTCTTATTTAACGTTAAGGGTGCCGGTTCAATACTTTCTATATTTACTGTGTGTTTGCAGAAAGACTGACCGGCGTATTTCATAGGCCGTCTATAACCTCTCTAAGAATAAGTTCTAAGTCGATTGGATTCTCTAACATCGGAAAATGGGCTGAATTTTTTATAAAATACAGATCCAGAAACCTTTCAAAGTTTTCTGGGTAATTCAAATTCTTACGCACTTGTTCAGAATTTTCTTCAGACCTCATGCCGTATATGCCAATCAGCTTCTTTTTGTTGATAGAATGTCTCTTTTCAAGAAATTCCAGATTGTATTCATCAGCAGAATTCAAAACATCCTGATTAAAGAATGGCTTGCAATCTTGAATCATTCCTTGAGCATATTCATGTATGGCACTTGGTGTTCTTTCAGAGCAATAGTTTCTAAAAAATGGAGGTGGAAAGCTTAAGAAGTAGTCCAGTATGACAATCTGAACATTCTGAAACTCTGGCCTGAGTGATAATTGCATCGCAACTCCACCACCAAGACTATGCCCAATAATTGCAGAACATTCAGCCAACTGCTCTTTATAACCTGCAACGATTAAGTCGCAAAGCTTATCCATCGTATTTATATCTGGCATTTGATCAAGCGGATAGTCAACGAAAAAAGAATTTGGAATTCGACTAACCATCTCTTCAAAAATCTCCCCTTTGCAAGCGTAGCCCGGTATAAAGCAAACTTTCATATAATCTCCATTTCTGACCATAAATTGAAATGAGTTTTTATCATCATTTTTCGAAATCAAATCCAACAAGACATACAATGGAACAATTATGAATACAAGAATAATCTTCAGCCCAGGTTGCCTGTTAATGTGAACCGAATTTCGGGGACAGCATACTTAATTATTTTTTGACTCCAGGGGGCTTTGGTCAGCGGGAATCAGGCGATATATCTGCAAGCGACTTTGAGACTTCCCTAAATAGCATTAGCTATAAATGTGATAAAAAAACTCCCCCAGATTAAGCGATTCTTATGTTCTGGGGGAAGTTTCTTAGCTGGAGGTTTAGCGTCTTAGATACCGCCGTCTACGAACCAGCGATTGGTTTCTGGATGCCTTTTTAGGGCGATGTTGTGCTTTTTGATCGTTCCATTTTTTAGTTTGATTTCATAGGGGACGAATTTTGCGCCGTTGATCAATGAAATCGCAGAAGAAAAGCTGTTGCCAAGCTTTAGGACTTTTACATCACCGAGATATTCTTTGAAGGAACCGGTTACGGTGTAAAATTTGCCGACTTCATCCCAGTTTTTATTGGTGCAGGCTTCAAAGAAAGCTTTGGCAGCTTCTTCTGGAGTCATGGCTTCATACTTTTTGTTGTCGGGCAATATTTCATCTTGTTTGTTCCATGAAATATTCTCTGGAAGATTGAGTTTAAAGGTGTCAGAAGCAAATTCCGGATTGTAGTCGATTTGTAGAAGTTCAAAAACAAGCTTCTGGTTGCTTCCATCAATCAGATAAATCTTTGCGGAGATTAGTAGGCCGGAATTTTTATCAAAAACATAGATTCTGCGTGTATCGGCAGTGGAGAAGAAAGAATTTCTAAGATAATCCTCTGAACTGTAGCCTGAATAAGCGTCTACGGTAACCACGCTGATAGGATGACCAGAAGCATTAACGCTGTCCTGAACTTTGCTTTTCCAACCATTTTTTTTAATCGATTTCAATTCGTGGCTCAGTGAATTTGCAATGTTGGACATCCGCTGTAACCAGATTACGTCAAAAGCACTCTGGCAGGGGCGTGGAATCTTGTATCCATAGTCAGGAAGAATATGAAGAATAGTGGTTTCGCCGTCATTCGCAGCGACTCGTCCTGGTTTGGTAACTTTCCATTTATATGGCTTTTTAAATTCCTGCCATAGTTCAATGTCGATGAAATCATAATCTGGGCCGATTCCTGAAAAATTGTCATTGGGTAGGGAGCGGATTTTTCCTTTCAGGTGCATCGTGCGGATTTCTCCGATAGCCTTAATTCCCTTGTTAAAAACCTCTGCTGCAGCTACAACAGTGTTGGTTCCAGAAACCATAATCATCAAAAGAATGCCGGCAATACCAGCAAATATGCCTAATCCCATTGACCAGCGCCATTTAAGTATTTTACTCATAAATGAAATCCTTTCGGGTTCTTGAAAAGTCTGTTGCTCTTCAAGTTGTTTGATTCTGCTCATTACAGAACCTACCAACGACACGTCTGCCGTCATGGGCGCCCGATTACTTAACTCTCTGTTCAATATCTGAAAAGATTGCAGCTCAGCACTGCATTCTTCACATTCGCTTAAATGATTACTAATGGAATGATATATTTCCTTATCCAGCGCTTCTTCAAGATAAGCGACCAGATTTTCCTGGCAATCTCTGCAATTCATGCTAATTCCTCCACCAAATCAGAAGAAACAAAATTCAAGTTTTCCTTGAGTGTTGAGTAGGCTCTTGAAAGGTTCTTGGTCACCGTCCCAATGGGAACTCTTAGCGTCTCAGCAATTTCCTTACAGGAATATCCCTGATAGTATCTTAATAAAATTGCTTTTCTCTGGACTTCGGGAAGGTTTGCTATCAATTCTTCCAGGCCGAGTTCCTGTGTTTCTTCTGCCCAATCTATTGCGTAGTCTTCAATTTCTTTTTGAGTTTCCATGTTTTTTTTGGAATCCCTGAATATTTCAAGAGCCACTCTTGCTCCAATTCCAATAAGCCATGAATTGAAAGCATCAGGATTTTTAAGCTTTGATAAACCGGTAAATGCCCGAATAAAAGCTTCTTGTGCGGCTTCAGAGGCCAGATCTTTGTCTTTCAATTTTCGCAGCAAATATGCAAATAGCGGTTTTTCATAGCGAATTACCAGAAATCGATAATAGTCTGAACTGCCTTTAAGGCACATTTCAATAAGCTCTTTGTCTGTGTGCTCCATTCAAATTTCTTCCACTTTTATTTGATTCTGGTTATTAGTGTTAAATTTTAAATGTTTTGCGACAAAAATTTTATTATTTTTTTGGGGAGGGCAATTAAATCTTTAATTAAGGGGACAGCATACTTAATTATTTTTTTGCGCAAGGTATCTTTTGCCAGCGGGGGTCAGGCGATATTTCTGGAGGCGACTTTGAGGCTTCCCAGGAACTGTCATTTCGATCAAACCTGAATTGATTGCAGATTGAAGATAGAACTGGCGAAAGTGCTTGGGATCTGACAGGGAAAGCTTGAGCATTAGTTCCCTGCGGCTAAGCGGTTCATTCAAGAGTTGAAGCATTTGTTTGACTTCGGGGGTGACTTCAGGGGTGACTTCGGGGGTGAGCTGTGAAAAAGTCTTATCCTTTATTGCATTCAAAATCAATTTAAGCATGAAGTTTATAAAAGGTTTGCTGTCTACCAATTTTGTGCTTAGCGCTAATGAATCATAGTATTCCTGCTGATTGGAGAAAATCAGGCTTTCTACTGGAATCATTGCTAATACTGGCTGCCACTTTGAAAGAATAAGAGTTTGCCAGAGTCTTCCCATACGTCCATTTCCATCTATAAAAGGATGGATAAATTCAAATTCATAGTGAAAAACGGTGCTCAAGATGAGAGGGTGTTCTTCAGATGAAGACAACCAATTTATTAAATTATTCATCAGACCAGAAACTTGTTTCGGCGGGGGGGCAACATGAATGACTTGTGCTCCTGCCATAACTCCTGCACCACTTTTGCGGAATTTACCTGGGAATTCAATGATTCCTTCCATCAATAAAGAATGGGCCTTTAATAGATCCTGGATGGAATATGGATTTAGTTCTTCTAATTTATCGTAAAGGGCCATAGCATTTTTAGCTTCGATAATTTCATGTTTGGGTGCTATTACCCGCTTGCCTGAGATAATTGCTGTGATTTGATCGATACTGAGAGTGTTTCCTTCAATTGCCAACGAACCTTGAACTGTTCTCAACTGGTTGATTCTTCTCAATTTTAACAGCTCAGAGGCTGCTTCTCCATGGGACAAGTGCCCACTTAGTTCACAAATCTCTGCAACAAGGTTCAGAGTCTTTGAATCAATTGTAAATGGTGGAGAATAGATATTCTTCATGGAAATATTTTAACACAATTACACTGCAACACCCCAGAAACTAATTAGGGCCGTTTGTAAAATATGGAGCTTCTGCGCTACGCTTTTTTTATGTTTTTTATGCCCAGAACCATGAGGGCAAAGATTATTATTTTCAAAACGTAATGATCGTGGAGATCCATAAAGTTTTTGGTTAATGGCGTCATTCTGCCAATAACAAGGTGAATCGGGATGCTAAGTGGTATTGTAAAATAAAGCCAGCTGCTTCTTGGGATTTCTATTCCGAGTTTTCTGCATAATTTGGTTAAAAGCGGGCTAAGCAAATATATCCCCAGAAAAGAAGCCACAAAATCAAAAATCGCGTATCCCGCAATCCTGAACTGCCTTAAAAATGTAATTGTTTGCACTAATTTATCCTCTCAAACCTGTTTTTTGGCTTGTCACTCTAAAGCGATTTTGATCTTAACATTTTATGGGGATAGTTTATATGTGAAACAGGATAAATAAATTCGAATCAGCTTTCAGTTGCTTTAATTAATCCCGGCAGCACCTTGGTAATATACTCTTTATCAGCATCATGAAAGTCATTTAAGGGAATTTCTTCTGGAGCAAACCAGTAAAAGGTCTGTTTCCTTGCACTTACGGTAGCTTTTGGCTGTTGATTAGGGTCGCCGGCAAGCAGAACAAAATGCAGTGGTTCGTTTGTGGAAGAAAGGAAACTTGTTGTGTTCAGTATCTGGGTTAAGCGTAATCCAGTTTCTTCATAAAGCTCTCTGATAGCACCTTGCTCAGGCGTTTCGCCCGCATCGACAGAGCCGCCTGAAAACTCATAAACCATGCCGGTTGTTCTTCTGAATCTGTTTTGGACAAGGACTTTGCCTTGTAAAAGGACTACAGCCATTGCAATTTGGGGCATGGTTTAGGAATCTCCTTAAAGTCTGGTTAAAACAATCATGTTGGCTGAAAGTTTTCCGGCGCTGTTTGCCAGATCAACTGGGAGGCAGGGGCCATGCTTAAACTTGTCTAACGGAAAATGCTTTTGAGCTTCCGATTCGTTTACTGGAACAAAAGGTTCACGATTCAGGTCTCGGCATCCGCGCAGAATGAAGAATCCGCCAGGTTTCAGAACTCTGGCAATTTCCTTGCCGAAATCGGGTCTGAGTTCATGGCTGATATGATGCATACAACAGCGGTCAGAGACTAAATCAAAAGAAGAATCAGCAAAGGGTAGGGCACAAACATTGGAAGTTATGTAAACCCCCGCAGAGTTTTCCCCAGGATTTTGGGCAATTTTAAGGGCTTCATGGGAAAAATCAATGCCAAAAGCCTTAAAACCTATTGATGACAAATAGCGCACGTCTGTGCCACTTCCGCAACCAAGATCGAGTGAATATGGGTTCTGCGGAATCTGAAGGCAGGCTAGGGCACCTATGAGCTCTTGCGAGGGCAATTCATAGTTCCATTTGCTCTGATATTCGCCAGATTTGTAACTTTTGTTCCAATATGAAGTTTCAACAACCATGCCTCGAGTATACAATCCTGATTTATCAGATGCCAGTCTTTAATTATGGGGACACCTTACTTAATTCATTCGAATTAAGTAAGGTGTCCCCATAATTATCCAAAATAAAAAAACGGCTACCATCTTTATAATGGCAGCCGTTTTGAGAGACTTAATTATTAGCTGTTAAGCTGGTATTGAACTGTGATTTTAACCCAGGTTTCTTTGGGTTCGCCGTCGACCAGGACTGGGGTGAAAACCCATCTGCGCAGGGCTTGAGCGCCGTTGATTGCGAGTTTAGGGTCGATGGTGGAGTTCATGGTTACTACGTCGCCTACGGTTCCTGATTGTTGGATAAGAACGCGATAAACGGCAAGGCCGCGAACGCCATTCTTTCTGGCCCATACTGGATATTCAGGAAGCTTCTTGGAAATGATTCCAGGAGGTGAGAAGTTTTCGGAGTTCCCGCCGAAGGATTCGATAGAACCGATTTTGAATTCGCCAGTATCTTCTGATTCCCTGGCTTCTTTTATTCCAATGTTTGCAGGAGCAATAGAAGCCTGTTCCATTGATTTTTCTTCCATTTCGAGAAAGTCAGATGGCATAAGTTCGTCAGCTGCGCCAGGCATATCAGCATCAGTTAACTCAAATTCTGGATCTCCAGAGAATGGATTTGCAGAACTGTATTGATTGATGTTTTCAAATGTCGGGTTAACGTGTGAAGGTTTAGGGTTAGCTACCACTTCAGGTTTTGCCTGAACCACTGCTGGTTTATCAGAAACACCATTGTTCACTGGAGCTTCTTTGGGAAGAACCTTTTTTACTTCTTCAACAACTGGTGCTTTTGCTACAGCTTCCACTTTTTTTTGAACCTGTTTTACAGGCTTTTTGGAAACTACTTTCTCTGGAGCTTTAACCACTTTTTTTACTGCAGGTTTCTTAGCTACTTTTTTTACTGTTTTGGTTGTTTTGCTTTTGGACTTCTTGCGGGAAACAGACTTTCTTTTTCCTTTTGAAGCTTTCTTTGCAACAACTTTTTCTGTAACTTTTCTGGTTTCGTTTCCAGGAGTTTTAACCTGAGAAACCAATTTTACAGGAACAACCTTACGAACATTAGATTCTGCTTTGACGCTATTCCAGGCAAAAAAAGCGGATAGAGCCAATAGAAGTGCAAGGTGAACAATTATGGACAGCTTAACTTCATCAAGGCCTTCAAATTTTTTGGGTGCGAACAGCTTTACTATTTTCATTTTTCCATTGTGGTTGAAAGGCCGAGGTTGTTTCCTCCAGCTTTTCTAAGGGTATCAAGAACCTGAACGATTCTTCCGTAGCTTGCGGCTTTGTCAGCTTCAACAAGGAGAGGCCTTGAAGGAGCATTGCTAACATATTTTTTTACAACTTCTTCGAGTTTCTGAACAGTAAGAACTTTGCCCTGAGCATGGATCTTACCATCTTTGGTAATCTGAACCGAAAGGTTTTCACCTTCAACTGAAGCTGAGTTTGATGCTCCAGGAAGATTCACAGGAACCTTCTTAATGTTATTGGCGAAACTTGAAGTAATCATAAAGAAGAATACAAGAAGAAGAATTACATCGATAAGGTTGGTTACTACAATCTGAGGTTTGCTTTTTTTGCGATTAGGCAGCAGCTTTTTCATATCCAACCTCCATATTAGAAACAAGATTTACAAGTTCAAGTGTGCTGAATTCAATCTGTTCTGCAAATTCTTCGCCTTTGCCTTCACACCAGTTGTGAGCCACAAGAGCAGGAATTCCAACCATAAGGCCGGCCGCAGTAGTATAGAGGGCTTGAGAAATTCCGCCAGCTAAAGCAGTCGGATCACCAATTCCCACAGTTGAAATCACAGCAAACGAAGAGATCATACCGGTTACAGTTCCGGTTAAACCAAGCAATGGAGTAATGCTGGCAATGGTGCTAAGCTTTCCAAGGTGCTTGTCGTATTTTTTCATTTGAAGAATGGCTTCCTGGCGCATAACGTCCACGAGGTCTTCTTTTTTGAGATCAAGATGGTCGATTCCAGCTGCAATTACGTTTGCAAGTGGGGTATTCTCGGCTCTGCAGATTTTCATGGCTTCGAGATAGTTGCGGCATTTGATTGCATTTTTGATGCTCTTCATGAAGGTAGAAGCCTGAAAACGATTGCGATGATAGAATCTAATTCTTTCGATTAAGATTGCAACGGCGAGAACAGAACACGCGACGATTGGCAGCATAATTGGGCCACCACTAACGAACAGATCGACAATAAACAAATCTTTTAACATGTTTGCCTCCTAGAAATGCGCTTCAACGCCAGCTACAGTAAGTCGTCCTTCTTCCGGGACGTTATATCTTAAGTCTTTAGCTTCATCATAAAGGTCTTTGACCTTGAGATAGGCGTTGTAAGTTTTATTCAGTTTGTATCTCACAAGTAGATCAGATCTTGAGTAGTCATCCGCACCGAATGAATTTGTTGGTGTGTAAGCAGTGCGGTCAAATTCAGCTCTTCTTGTAAAATCAACCATTACTTTACCTTCGGTATAATTGAACCCGACATCAAGGGTTCTTTTTGGTTCGTAAGAAAGTTTTCTTCCGTTAGAACTGTCTTCAGGTGTTTGATAAGTGCTTTTGAGAGAAATTTTAAAATGATCTTCAATTTTGAAAGCGCCTCTTAAAGAAGTGCCTTTTCTTTTTGCTTCGTTTAAGAATCTGAAAGTTGAAGTGAGCATTGCTTTACCAGGATCATAGAGATCAAGGGTTTCAAGGTAGTTAGACTCTTTTTCGCTGAAGATATCGATTCCGAGTGTGTCACCTTTTTTGGTTCTGTAGTTAAGAGATGCAGCCATCTTTTTGAGATGAGAAGCTTTGAGAGAGTTATTAACAACATACCTTGAAGGCATGAAGATTTTTTCCATTGAATCGTTGCCAAGATCTTCGTCATAAGAAAGAACCAACTGCCATGGCTGAGCAAATCTATGGTCCAGTTTCACGTAAGGGGCCATTTTATCTGTGCTCATCAGACTCATGCTTTTGATTCCGAATTTAGCGTTGGTTTTGCTGCTTACATCATAGTCTCCGCCAAGATCCACAACTGATTTTGTCAGTTCTCTATCAGGAGAACCTGTGGTGGTGTATTTGTCAGAAACCATTGAAAGGGCAGCCTTCCCTTTGAAAGAAGGGCTGAAAGATTTCAGATATGAAGCACCTGCCGCAAAAGAAAATAGTGAATCTTCTTCTTTAAAACTAATGTTTGAGTTGGTAACTTCGCGACCGAGGGAAGTGATGTCAGCGTTAGCCTTGAAGAACGAACCATCTTCGAGGGTTGAATGGCCAGAAACGCCAATGCGTCCACCTGAATCTTCTATTCCGGCGTTTGCAGTTGGAATAAGGCGAGATCCACGTTGAGCAAAGCTGTTGCTTCCATATTCCCCGTTTACTGAAAGCATGTAACTGCCTTCACCGGTTGAGGTTACACGGCCTGAAACACCAGTTTTTTCTTCGTCATAAAACGATTTATATCCATCTTTAGTCATTCGGGAAATAGCGATGTCGCCTGTGTAACCGTTGCGGACGCCTTTGCCGTTAAGGATGATTTCATCAGCGCCACGGTTTCCAATACCCAATGCCACAGAAATTTCTTCTTTGTTTTCCTTATGGATGTTGCTGGCGATCTTCTTTTCAACGAGAGGGCGCTTTTCCATCTGAATTTCTTCTGGAATCAAATCTGGCATAGGAGAGGTGCGCTCACCCATGTTAATTTCCAGATCGTTGATGTCTGGTGTGATTTTTTCCTGCTGGGCATCCTGGCCTACTACCTGGATTTTACCCATGTCGTAAGCGTCAGCAGCAAAAAGAGTGGAACTACAACTTAATACAATAGCAAATGCAACAATCTTGAGTTTATGCATGATTTGCCTCCAGCCTATTTATTTTCTGTTATCAATATCGACAGAAAGGCAGGGGGAAATTAGTGAGAAATTAGGTAGAAAATTACTAATAGACGCAATTAGAGACCAGCAGAGGCTGGACAGAGAAAAAAATATTTTGCGCTGCAGTGTAGGTGTTTGTGCATAAAAAAAGAGAGTCACATTTGCTTCAAATGCGACTCTCTCTTGTTGAAAACAGAATAAACTAATTCTTTAATTTTTTTTCAGCTTCAAGTTTTAATTCTGGTGATGGTGAAGAGTCCAAAACCTGCTGCCACATTGCCAGTGATTTTTTAAGATTGTCTTTGCTTTCGTAAGCTTTTGCGGCTTCTGCATAGGCTTCTGCTGCAAGATTGCTTTGTGGATACAAAACTGGAACCTTGAGAATTGCAAGAATACCTTCATCAATATCTTTGTTAGCTATCAATGATTTTCCAAGCCAAAGTTGACTTTCCGGGATTGCGGCGTCAGTTGATGGATAATCCTTCAAAAGCTTTTTAAAAGTTTCTATGGCTGCCGGGTAATCGCCGGTCATATACAATGAAATTCCTGTTGCTCTCTTGGCTCTTGAAGCAAGAGGGTGGGTTGGTTCTTCGGCAACAATCGCTTTGTAATGCTGGATTGCCAATGGGTAGTTTTTTAAAGATCTTGCTATTTCGGCAATCTGAAATCTGGATTCCTGTCTAAAGTACCCCTTTGCATCACCGAGCTGAGAAAAGGCCGCCAAAGCCTGTCCTTGATCTTTTATCTCAAGAAAGCAGAGACCCTTTTTAAAGATGGCATCTTCTCTAAGTTTGCCTTCGGGGTATGTGTCGAGGTAGGCATTAAATCTTTCAATTGCATCAGGGTACCGCGCAGCTTTCATGAGAACTTCACCAGCCCTGAATAAAGCCTGAGAAGATAGCTCCTGATTTCCCTTTGCAATAGTTTCAAAAGCTGCGAGAGCTTCGGCATAGCTATTGGTCATATAGGCCAGTTCGCCAAGCTGATAAAGGGCATCGTATTTGGTTTTTCCTGTTGGAAACAACTTGAGCAACTTGCTGAAGTTATCACCTGCCAGCTTAATATTGCCAAGATTGAAATAGCATTCACCAATTCGATAAATTGCTTTTTCTCTGATTTCAGGGTCGGTTTTGTCGGAATTAATTTTTTCAAATTCTTTCAAAGCCTCTGGAAATTTACTCATTGCTACATAAGACAGGCCGATCTGATAAATCGTTTCATCAATACGAAGGCTTTTTGGAAACATTTTCTGGAAGCTTTCGTATGTACGGATACTATCTGTAAATTCGCCTGTTCTTGATTGAGCAAGGCCTTTTAAATAAAGAAGCTGTTCTTTGTCCTTTTTGTTTACGATTTCAATGGCGGTTGTCATCCACTTTATCGCTTCAGGGTACTGATGCATATTCATCAGAAGATCGATCAGATTCTTTGCAGCTTCTTTTCGAACTACTGAATTGGGCATTTCGGTCAATCTTTTAAAGATCTTAAGTGCTTCATCAGGATTTTTAAGTTTAATGTTGCACCATGCCAACGAATAGCTGGCTTTTTGCGAAATAACAGAATTAGGGTCCTGGGCGATGGTTTTTCCATACCAGTTTTTAGCTTCATCGAATTTTCGTGCTCTAAAATTGGACTCTGCGACATAAAACAACAGGGGCTGCTTCTTCTCTTCAGGACAAAGAGGAAGGGCTTGTTCAAAGTGCTTTAATGCCTGAGGAAAAATACTTTTGTTGAATTTCCCGATTCCGGCTTGCAGGTGGCACTCGTATTTTTGGGTATCAGTTAATTCAGGTTGGGCGAGCAGTGATTCGTAGGTGTCAATAACCGACTGTCCATCCATTGAATACTTAACCATAAGAAAGCCGCGTTTCATATTTGCGTCAATCCAAAGCTGGGGATCGGTTTTTCTAACTCTTGCAAAAGCTTCTACTGCGGATTTTGGGTTGTTATCCCTTGAATGTGCCCAACCAAGTCCATAAGCAGCTCTGTCGTAAAAAATACTGTTTGGATATGATTTGAGAAGTTTGTCATACAAGCCGATTGATTTAAGCCAGTTTTTTTGTCGGTATTCACATTCTGCAAGCCAAAATAATGCACCATCAGCCTGAGAAAAAACTGCAGGCTCAGACAATATTCGGTTTAAAACTTTTCCAGCTTCTTCATAGAGGTGCCTTTGGATGAGCCCAAGAGCATATTTGTATTGCTCTGTTTGTTCAGGGGTGTCTGCTCGCAAAAGCATAGGACTGGTTACAAAAAAAACACTTAAAGCAAAAATCAAAATTTGCTTTGGTAAGGCAAAATTCTTGTTCATTCAGCAATCCACTTTCTTTAGAATTATCTTATTTATCTTCAGGCTCTTCTTTTTTGGGGCCATCTTTCTGGGCATCTTTAAATTCTCTAATTCCGCGTCCGAGGGCTTTTCCTATTTCAGGTAATTTGCCGGGACCGAATAGAATCAGAATGATAACCAGAATAACGATTAACTCAGTAAATCCTATTCCCATTTTTCCCTCCATGAGGCGTTGGCTTAATATTCAGTATCAGATTCTAGCACGGTGAATCTCTATCATCAAGGGCGAAAGGGAATCAATATAGATTGACAAAGTATTTTCCCTGAATTACCCTGAAACTATGGTAAAAACAATAGCAAGGACATATGTATATCCTTTTATATTTCTTGTGTTACTGGTCTCTGCGCCAATCTTTTGTCAGGCGCAAGTTGTTGACGCCAACGCTTTGTTAGTCGATATTCCAGAGCCCCCTGGCGCGAGATCAGAACTCCCTTCACCCGTTCCAATGGTCTATGAATTCATGGGCGGTGTTATGGATGGCGAATATGATAAATGTCTATCAAATTTCCATGTAAGGTCTTTTTTGGAGATCTTGTTTGGAAGGCAATTATCGCGTTTGTCGCCCGCTGAAAGTCAGGAGCTTTACTCCTACCAGGTGCAGACTCACAGAAACGAATTCAGATTCCTCGCTGGAATAATGAATCGAGTCGCAAAAGGTGCCAAGATTAGCTATTCGGACCCTCGATATCACAAGAAAGTTCAGGCTAAAATTGTTATTAGATTGCATACCACCAAAGGCAAGTTTGAATTTGTAGTTTACTGTCGATTTGCAGAAGAAAGATGGTGGGTATACGACTACATTCTTAACGGACAAAGACTTAGCCATGTTTTCAGATCCGCTCTTAAGAATGTTAGAGTTAATACATATACCAACAGTTTAAAACCTTTCTATAAAGATAAAAGAGGATTCAGGCCAATTCGTAATAAAGAATACGATTTGAGCATTTATGTGCCAAACACATTCAAAATAAAAGAAAAGGTTAGTCCAGCTTTGCTTGCTGCTGTAAGTGCATTCGGAGGGCAGTTCCTTCTGCATATTCAGGCCGCTCAATATGATGAACCTCAAACGCTTTCACAGGTTGGGCAGTCTATTAAAGACAGTTTGATGCCTTTCCAGCCACGTTTGTATGATCAATGGAAATCAGAATTAGCGGGCGTTGAAATTGGCCATGTTTTATTCCATTTCCTCAAGGGCGGAAAGAGACTTTATACTCACATGGTTATTGTTCCATTGGGTAAAAAGCTTATCGTATTAAATTTTTATCACAACAGTCTGCAGATGCTTAAGCATATGACTAATCTTCGAGAAAAAATGATCGAAAGTCTTGCATTACCAAAAATTGAAGCTTCAGGTGGAGTTTTGCCGGGTGAATTCCCTGATGAAATTACTCTGAATGCCAGTAATGACTTCGGCAGCCTCGAAAGCGGAAATGATTTTGGTGGCAACGATATTAAGGTCTCATCTGATATGCCTTCAGAATTAGAACCACCTTCCGGATTCGATGTTGATGATGATAATTATGTTGATGAATTCTCTGATCCTTCCAACCTGGATCCAGGTGAATCAGAAATTCCACCTCCAACTGAAGATGAAGCTGCTGGAATGCTAACTCCTGATAGTTACGGTTCTGGCGGCGGAAATGATGATTATCCAGAGCCTCCTCCACCGCCACCACTTGATGATGAAGACATGGGAGTTGCTCAGGATAATACCTATGGCGGCGACGATGAAATCCCACCGCCTCCACCTCCTGGAAGCTACGGAGATGGCAGTGGCTCAGTTGGCGGAGATGACGATGATTACTTCACTCCAGAGCCGGGCGAAGGAAGCGAAGTTTCATTTTAAACCAGCATAAAAAAACGAGGGCTGAATTTAATTTCAGCCCTCGTTTTTTTTACGCCAATAATTATGGGGACACCTTACTTAATTATCTGGTTTTGTTAATTTGAAACTACTATTTTTTCTTGGCCAGATTCATAGGACCGTTTGGAAATGGTCTGTGCTGCTTGTTGAAAATGGCTTGATAAGAGTATTTTACGTCTTCAAGGGTGAAAAAAGCATGAGGATCAATTTCTTTAATCGTGGAAATCAACTCTGGAATTACCCGTCTTTTTTCTACAACTAGCACTATTTCAACAGGAAGGGAATTCTCACCAATTGCCGGCAAGCTTGTCACTGTGTAATTTAGTTTCCTTAACTCAGTTGCAAGATGAATCTTGGAGTTCTCAGAAATCGCCCGCACCAGCTGAACGCCCATAGCAATTTTTCCCTCAAACCAGATCCCAATATAGTTGCCAGCTGCGAATCCAGCCGCATAAGAAACCGCTAGATACCAGTGCTGAAGGTTAGTGATAACCTTACTGGCTGCAGCCAACCAGATTAAGACTTCAAAGAAGCCTGCAACCGCAGCAATGAGGCGATAGCCCCTAAATACCATTATTGTTCTGATGGTTCCAAGGGATACATCAAGGATGCGAGCGAAAAATATGGCAAGGCAAAGGAGTAGGGGATTAGCTAATAGAGTTTCCATTTGATTCCTTTTAGGTCGAAAATTTGTTGCGAAGATTGTAACCTTAAAAGGAGAATTTTGCTACGCTCAGTTTTTATTCGTTCTTTCGTATGCTTTCAGCATTTTCTCAAGTTCTTCATTGGTCGAAGTATACTTTTTTATATAGTGATTTAGGTGTAATTCCAGTGAAAATGTGCCTTCATACAGAATATTTTTGGGGAACAAAGTTTAAGATTTAATTTTGGTTAGGTGCATCAGAAGAGATTTAAACTACTCCTTCACCAAAGAACGATAGACAGTTTGCATTTTAGCCTGCTTGAAATTTCCAGAAAAACACGTAAAATCTGGGAATACATTTGTCAACATTAAGGATTTTTACATGTTCATAATTATTATGCTGGTAAATGCCTCTGCATTTTATTTTATTCCGAATATTCTGTCTGGTATTGAAACCAATAAAGATAAGTGGTTTGTGGGAGCCGGTATTGTTTATGGCGTCCTACAAACAATATTAACTGTATTTTTGTCCCCTATGATTTTAGTGTGGCTTTCTGTGTTGCTAGCAAGTTTTGATCCGGGAATCATAATATTTATTTTCTTACCTGCGGCTGCTTTATTAGTGAGCTTTTCAATGTCCTGTCTTTTTTTAACCCTACTTAATAAATCGAAGATTAACTTTACAATCAAGCCAATGCCGGTTTTGTTAAAAACAGCCTTGTTTCTTACGTTAGTTAGTATAGGGCAGTATTATCTGTATTTTTATTTGTGGAAAGCTTATTGCGCCAGCCAATCTGTGCCAAATTATGGCCCTCGCATTGAAAATTTTAAATAAATAACAATCCGGCAACAATGTGCCAGATGTTTCTTATTGCGCTCAACCTAATGTGTAAAGGACTTATAAAAACTAGAGGAAACCTCGTAAGAATTTAGGCTTTTTGCTTTCTTAGGGTTTTAGTTCTCTGACTGAGAGTCTGAAAAAAAATTCTTAAAGGCTTCGGCAACATCATCTTTGGGCCATCCTGCCAAAATTAACAAGAGCGTATATAGGCGCTATTATAATAAATAACCGCGATAATGAAATCTCTTACCCACAAACGCTTTTTTATAGGAATTACAGGAAAATCTTCTAAATACAATTCCCAATATCTATAAAAACCTAATATCAGTCCGCAGAAAACAGGAACGTTATAAAGAATATTCCAAGGTATTTCCAGATTCCCTTTTGTTCTGGTTTGGTGAAATTCGTTACCTGGTTGTTGAACATGTAGAATTTCATCATTAATAATAAAGCGGAGGGGATAAGCTTCTTTATATGGATTAGTATATGATTAATTTAATACAAGTCTTTTCTAACTTTTCTGGTCAATTTTTTTTGTTACCAACCATAAATGTGTTACGTATTTATTAAAACATATCAATGAGAGAGGTTGTACATTAAAATGAAACTATCAATCAGAGGTTTACTGGTTATAGCATTCCTGAGTATTTTCTTTGGAACGATCCTGGATATATCTTTTGCTGATAACGTCAACCAGGTGCAAATTAAGGAGAAGGCCATGAAAAACATCAAATTGAAAGACCTGAATGTGGTGGGTATCTATGTTGAAAATTTAGATGAGGCTCTGAAATTTTATGTTGAGCTTTTGGGTATGAAAAAAATCAGAAAGCTGGGATCTGGTTGGCTGCTTCGTGCAGACGGACTAGTGAACGGTGATCTTTCAATTTATATTGAAGGTGGTCGAAAAAGAACTAATCCCAATACTGATCCTTTAACTGAAAGCGGTTTAACTCTTTGCTTTTCAACCGTAGAAGGAATCAAGAATACATATGAAAAACTTAAGGCAGCCAATGTAAAAATGGTTGGAGAATATCAGGACTATGGTGAAGAATATCATATGTTTTCCTGTGTTGATCCAAGTGGCAATATTATTGAGTTTTCCGGGAATGGCAATCCAGTCGAGAATAAGAGCTCTGATGCCAAAAATCCTCCCAAACCTCGTTTTGTAATTTTCCATTCCCCTGGTAAAAACTGGCCAGAGAAAGGCCTTAGCCTTGATCATCCAATTGTTAAAGAACACGCCGGATACTTTGCAGAATTGAAAAAGCAGGGCCTCATTGAAAGAGGCGGTCCTTTCCCTGGTAAGGCTGGTGGCATGATGATTTTCCGTCCTGGCTTAGAAGAGGAACAAATTGAGAAAATCGCCAAAAAAGACCCAGGAGTTGTAAAAGGAATTTTGCAATTTCAGCTTAAGCCCTGGATTGATATATTTGGGGAATAGCAGCTTAATTTATAACCAAAAAACAGGAAACTTGAGAATCATGTTAACTTGATTTTGTCCATGCCTTAAGTTGGGTTGCTTTACTTTCCTTATTGTATTTTGAAGTTTCAGCATTGTATTTTTGGGTAACTTTGATTTTACTGGAATGAAAAGGGACCGTCAAAAAGACGATCCCTTTTCATTGTAATCTTTATCTTAATTACATTTATTTTTTAACACCAAAAGTAAAAAAACGACCATCGATAGGATTATTTACATATTTGGTCGTTATGCAAAATAATTCGCCTGATGCATCGATGCTGCCGTAATTCGATTCAGGAGCAACAGGAATAGATATTATACCTGAATTAACAGTGTAATTTTCTGTATACATACCAAATAAGTTTGTGCTTTCGGTTTTTACGTCAAGCCCTGTGAAACTACTACCATCAGAACTGACAAAAGAGCTTGCAGAGTAAGAACTATAGCTGCCGTTATACACCCCTGCATTTATTGCCACACGAAGATAGTTGCCATTAAAGGAGCCACTACCTTCTCTAATACCGATTGTCATATCACAATAATTGCCCTGAACATAAGCTATACGCACAAACACGTTTCCGTCCGCTGAAACCTGAGTGAATGAATTTGTCTCAGAGCCAGCTATTGTAACTGTTCCGTCTGACGAAATGGAGTAATTACCATTGCTCAGGCTACTATCGTATTCTGAATAAGGGTCAAAGAGTGATTGCCTGGTAAAATTTCCATTGCTGAAGGTCATCGTGTAAGCTTGAGTTGTAGCTCTTAACGGTGTAAAAGCGGCATCTATATCATCAGAGCATTCATAAACTCTGTAAGTTCCGTTTAGAGTTGTGGTATTAGCAGACGTTGCCTTTTTTATAAACAAGCCCACATAAGGATCTTGACTCTGCCAATTATGTATAATGGCATAATTGCCTGATGGAGAAACCAGTCCGCGTTTTGTAGTGCTTCCATTAATGGAAAGTTCGCCATCAGTTTCTATTATTGTATTTGTGAACTGTTCTCCGGTAGAAGGAACTTTTTCGATGCCAGTGGCTTGATCGCCTGAAACCGAAACTTCTTCCATGGAACACCAGCGCATTTCATTTCCGGTGCCGGCGCTGAAAGAGAATAGACGGTAATCACCGACTAAACGCTTCTTGTATGCTACTGGTGTTGAAGAATCCAGAACTTCCCAGGAATAGGTGAGAGTGTTTTGTCCAAAGTTATTATCCTGTTGCATGCCTTTAACGATTAAACTGTGCTGACCAACAGAAAGATTGCTAAGATTCAGGGCAACACCAATTGACAACAAATCACTCCAGGTTCCGCCATCCAATTGATAGGCGAAACTGACATAACCGGCACCTGCCGCAAGAAAGGTCGCTGAAGTTGAATTTGTTTCTTTATCGGGGTTGTTAAGCAAAATGGGAGCAGGAGCTGCTTCATTTGCCCTATAGCGAGAAATTGCTGAAACAACGTCAGATTCAGGAGAAATACCAGATTCATTCTCTGCTACAAGAATATAAGAATAGGTTTGCCCCCCTTGAAGACTATTATGCTTAAAAGGGCTGGTGACGCCGGCGAGTTTAAATCCGGAGAAAGTGTTTACTGAGTTCAGACCAAAATAAAGTGTATAGCTTTTAGCTCCAGCAACAGGTTCCCATTCAAGAATAACTTCATACTCTCCGGAAGTGGCTTTTAATCCAGTCGGTTTTCCAGGGGCTGTTGCAGGAGTCGCATTTACAACGGCAGATTCTGCAGACTCTCCTAATGAATTTGCAGCAGTAATTATATAGTAATATGTTTCACCATTTATCAGACCCTGATGAATATATGGTGGGATAATATTTTCAATTTTTGTGCCATTAACCTTGCTTATATCTGGTTGTTTGCCATAGTAAATATTGTATTCTGAAACACCAGGAGTCTGAATCCATGAAATGCTGACAGAGCCGCTTGCAGCTGAGGCAAACACCCCGGTAGGAGCTGCTGGAATTGAAGTTGCCTGTTGTCCGGTTATCTCGACCTCAGAAGAAGCCGGAGACTCACCCATTGCAGATACAGCTGTAATTACAAAATAATATTTATTACCTAAAACTGGTGGTGTAAATCTAAATGGAGATGTCACTCCACGAATACGCGTAGCCGTAGTGGTTATAAAGCCTGCTTTATCACTCCAGTAGATGTTGTAGCCGACAGCACCCTGAACGGCTTGCCATTGCAGCTGAATAGACCCGTCAGCGCTTATTCCGATGACCCCTGATGGTGCTGCAATCTGGTTTGTTTGTCCGGGAGGTAAAGGTGTAAGTATTGCTGTGGAACTAGCCGGAACCGACTTAACCATATCTATCAGTGTTGATTCTCCAATGTTACTTAGAATCATTGTCATTACATCTTTATCGTTCGCGCTTAAGTCGTTAGCCAACCAGTTGTTTATAGCTGTGGCAACTGCTTCAAGGTTAACTTCTCCGCTTATTACAGAAGCCTCAACCTGCTTTGAATTAATACTGTAACTACTTTTTTCAACAAGCAGTGATACTGCCGTAGTATCAACATTTACAGGAATGTTGCTCTCGTTAACATTTAGCTGATCAATATGGCTTTGAAGTAAGCAATGTCCACTCATAAAGATCTTGACCCTGTAATTTTCACCTGGTGGTATCTGCGTCAGAACAAAAGTTCCTGAAGCTTTATCGACCGGTACAGGGCCGGCAATCATTTTGTCAGATTTGTCATAGAGGTATGCGTTTAAACTGTCTAATGCCAGGTTGGCTTTTACCATAGATCCAGGAACTTCAGAAGAAACTCGAATTGAGTTGCTGAGCAAAGATGAAGGTATGCTTACTTTGCCGGCAACTGAATAAGTTACGGGTGCAGAAACATCGGCATTATCATTGTCAAATCCGCCAAGAATTCGACAACCGGGTAAGCTAAATATTATAAAAACAAGAATGCTTAAGCATATAAACTTTTTTAACATTATATTTTCCTTTACCATTTCAATATGTATGTGTCCCAGATTCTGTGCCATCTTCGGAATACCAATGCCAGGTTCCTGTTGTTTTTCCATCTATGAATTGGCCTTTATGGGAGATATTGCCATTTTCAAAGAACCATGTGACGGGTCCGGTTAAAAAATCATCCTTAAAAGTATGTTTATGCCATACATTTCCATTTTGATAATAATTCGTACAAAGTCCGTTTTTTTTACCATTTTCAAAATTAGTGGTTGTATGGATATTGCCGTTTTCATAATATTCCGTCATAAGTCCATCAAATAAGCCATCTTTATAATTTCTTTCACTTTGCAACTTTCCATCGGGGTAATAGACAAAAGATTTATAAGAGTCAGTAGCGGTAAAATCTTTGTTTACTATTCTTTTTGCGCCGTCATCATAATACTCAGTATTAATTATTGGCATTATTTCACCAGAAGAGTTTCTAAAAGATTCCCCATCACTGTATAATGTGCCATTATCTCTCCACTGAGACCATTTTCCGAAGATATTCCCTTGTGAATCATGGCTACCTTCTCTACGTTTTTGTGTTTCTTCCTGATCCCAATACTCTGTGAATTTTGTTGTTACGCGCGCTTTAACGGTTACAGTTTCTTTTGCAAATCCAGGAGCCTGATATTCTATATCAAAGGTAAAATCCTGATCATCCAGTTCGTCGCAAAGAAATATAAAATAAAGATTTGATGGGTTTTCTTGATGTGGTGTATATGCTAGGAAATAATCCAGTCTTACTTTTGGGTTAGAAATACTCTTTGCAATTGATTCCTTTGTACTGGTTATTATACTTGGGTGAATCAAATAATCTTCGGTGGTGATTGAAGAAGTCAGAGTGTTGAGATTAGGCAGATTCAAAGAGAAATTAGACGAGCCTGCGCTGTTTTGATTGATTGCGGTTTCGAGTTGTTTCAAGCTTGTGTTTAATTCTTTAAATCGAATGAGATTTTCATTTCCGTTCAGGAAATCAGTTGCCTTAAGGGTTCGATACTTTGCCAGGAACTGAATGCCCCCCTCAAGCCAATAGGTATTAGCCTGAAAAAGAATTGGCTCAGACGTAGAATTTTCTGCTCTCAACGCATATCTCACATTTCCTCTTACTCCAGACCCAGCCATTTTGGTTTTTTGAAAAATGACTGTATCTTTAGCCGGTGCATAGATTTTTTTCCTTAAAACCCCGGTTGCCTTTCCCCATAGCTCTTCTACAATATTTTTAGACGCAGCCTTTTTTCTACTTTCAATAATTTTTTTTATCCAGTCTTTGACGAATTGACTCGCTTTTACTTCTGCCTTTGAGATTCCAACAGATTTTAGAACATCGACTTTAGTGATTCCATTTTCCGTATATGCTCTAAGTTTTACAAAACTTCTATTCCCTGTTCCACAATCCGGGCCGAGATACGAATTAGGTCCAAACATAACAACGCCCTCTTCAATAACATCTGCTCTTACACTCATTCCATTAAAACTAAATCTACCAGCTGATCTACGTATAGAAGCAGATGACAAAGAGAACCCTGAGAAGAATTCCTGATTTGCGGCCATAAACTGAGCGGCAATTTGTTTTTCTTCGGGAGTAAGTTTTGCAAAATCCTCGCGAAGCTTCTGGTTCTCTGCCTGTAATTCTGCGAGATCAGAGCTGGCTTCCAATCCTGCCAATTCATCATCGAAAACTTTGAGGGTATCTTCAATAAAAGTATCTGGATTTTGCTGCCCTTCGTAAGCAGAAATATAAAGTCGATTCAAACTGCTCCAGCCATCTACGGTTAAACTGACAGTATGCCAGCCAGATGCCAGACTGGGAACAGGGCAAGTAAGTTTGCCGTTTTTGTTGGAAAAAACAACTGATGTTTCTTCAATAAAACCTTCATAAGAAGTTCTTGATGGTGTAAATCCATTTGCAACAATTTCTATCTGCTGCATTGGCTTCAGATTATCATTAACCAGAGTCAGACCCTTTTCGCCAAGTATTTTTTCGAACTCTACCCAGGCATCTTCATAAATCGTAGGGGAGTCGGAAGCAAGTTTGGCAACAACTTCTTCAATCAAAGAGATTTTGGGAAGTGCTCCAAAGTTAGCCTTTGATGAATCTTCAGCTAATCTAGCCAGCAGCGATCCTACCAGATCAGTTTTGGAACGGCTTCCTTTTGGTGCATAATTGATAACATTCTGTTTATAAAGTTGAATGTCTATAGCCCCATGAAGATTATGAGATTCCATTACAAACAGGTTGTCAAAATCTAATTGGGCATAAGCAAGAACACCAGTAACGTTGTGAAACTCAATTTCATTCGTAGCTGTATTAATAAGATTAAATGTTTTATTTAATATTAAGATGTTTGGTGAGCTTTGTGGATTGAAAACAATAAGTTTCACAAAACAGTTTGAAGCCTGAATGCCATCTGCCAGCAATGACTGCGACTTTAAATCCAAACTTGGGAGTATCAGTCGAATTGACGTTGAAACTTCTCCGGGAATACTGTTATCAGTAGTCAGTGATCCAACCGGATTTGATCCACCTCCACCACCAGAGCATCCAATAATTTCAAACAGACAAAACAAAATAATAAAGAGATGCATAAAAGAAACTTTTAACTTACTAAACATTTTCACCCTCACTGGCAGCTTTTTTTAACACAGATTTTATTTTTCCCAAGTATTCTTCCATTCAGAATTCTATGGCCGGATAGTAAAACACTAAAGGAACTTTTTGTCTGTCCGGGAAAATACGTACAAAATTATTTTCCTTATTTTTATGCCCAAAATGGTGTGGTTTTCACCTTAGAAATGTATCTGGTGAATTTAAAATTCCTGCACTTATACTGAATAGTGTGTAAAAGACTTATTTTTTCCGCTGTAACTTGGAACCTTATTGAAGAGTTGGAAGTAAGGTTTTTAGTGTTGATAAAAGTTCTAAATTTGTAAATAGGCGTTCAAAATGCTCTATAGCAAAAAAACTCAGATGTTGCTAAAATATAGAAAATAATTGGTCGGTGGAGCAATGTTAAAAGAATTTACAGCTATTGTTAAAAATGAGGATAAATGGTGGTTTGGATGGATAGAAGAGGTTCCTGGTGTAAATTGCCAAGAAGAAACCAAGGAACAGTTAATTAAAAGTCTTCAGCAGACTCTGAGGGAAGCTCTGGCCTTTAATCGGCAAGATGCAATAGAAGCTGCTGGAGAAAAGTTTTCAGAAGAAAAGATCGCAATTTAAAATGAAGCGTGATCAATTGCTAAGCACTCTAGTGAAGCTTCAAATTGTTTCCATTTATTGAAGCATTAAAACTTTATTGGATTAACTTTTAACCCTTTATAGGAATCAAATGAAATTAAAAAACAAAATTTTAAGTGTTCTGTGTTTTATCTTTATGTCTTTCGTTCTTTGCGGGTATAGGCCGCAATGGGAAGCTCTTATAGCGAAGAGATGCGCAGAAGAAATGATCGTTGCTACCCATGCATTAGAACGTCTGGAGAAAGGGGGAACTTTAGTTCGGGGCGAAGGTGAGAGCATTAATGAATATTCATTGGTTGAGAAAGGTGGATTGACAACAATTCCAATCTGTCCAGCTGGATTGGAAAACAAGCCAGAGCCGTTGCCCTACAAAGTTAAAAAAAATGAATCTGGAGAAATCATTGTTTATTGTGAAATCCATGGTTCCAGAGAGAGAATAATTGTACAACCAGAAGATTCTAAATACATTGATCTCATTAACGCCGCAAAAATAACTCAGAGCAATAGAAGTCAGCTGGCATTTATTATTGTGGGGTTTTTAATCTGGGTTGGACCTGTTTTAACTTTTCTAGCTCTGGCAAAAATAATTGGGAAAAAGAAAATCGCCCCCATTTATTCCTTCTGCCGAAAAGCTTATTTGTTGCCAAATTACGCGATGGTTGTCATTTCAATTCCTGGCACTTTTGCAGCGCCGACACCCCCTGCTCAGCAATTGGTAACAATAGTCGGTGTCATTTCGTTGACAGCTATAATAGCTGGTTCGGTTATTTTTCCTGCCATTGAATCATGGCTAAATGAAAAACCTCAGTCCATGTCTGAGGAATAAACCTTTTCTTTAAAGTCAGGCTAGTCAGCTCTAAAACTAAGTTACAATATGCTCAAAAGGCTGAAGTAAAATATTCTAAATCAATCATGCATCAGAAAAATGGAATATTTAACTAAAAGGAAACTTAAACTATTCTCCAATTAAAAACATTAAAAATGTTATAAAAACTGGCAGCAAAAGTAGAAACCAACCCCCAAAAGCGACCATAGAAGCAGGTGAAGCGGCGGTGATTTTGTGACCACTCATGAAACCAGTAAATGCTCCCATCGCCTCACTGAACCAGATGCATGCAAGCGGGAGCAAAAGGGATGCGGCTACCTGCAAAGTTGCTTTTCCACCTAGCCAAACACCAGAAATAATAATATACACAATTGCGATAAGAGCAGACAAAACTCTGCTGATTATTTGCGGATCTTTGAGTAAATTGCCAAGGAGGGGTTCTTTTTCATTTTCAAGATTATTTTTATTTATACTTTTCATAGTTTTGTACAATTGCTCTTGTAAAGGCAGGCTAAGAGATTATGGACTGCCCAAGTCCCTGTCTATGTTATCTGAAGAAGGCATCATTTATTTGAATTGGAGATTTTAACTCGTTAATATTAGCATAAAGAAGTAGATTTGCTAAAAAAACTTAGGCAAGTTGGTGTATTGGCTTCAGCATATATTAAAAAATTCTCAGCAATGTGAAATGAGCCCTACGGTCCAATAACTATTGTCTCTATGAATCCCTAATGCTAGATTAATGGTAAATGAAGTAAATTTTTCACTTAGAGAGTTGAATGGAAAAAGAAATAGCTAATCCTGAAAACATTAAAAACAAAGACTTCGACCTCATACTAAAAGGGAAGGTAAAATTTGACCCAAGGACTCCCTTTGAAAATCTCTTTAGAACTGGCATTTGGCTATGCCCTTTTCTTGGTCTTATGAGTGTCTTTGCCTATGTGGCAACCAAAATTAGCCTGTTCATACCATTGGTTTTTCTAGGATTCTTTGGAATGATCCCTTGCTTGATTTTGTATTTCCTCACAGACAATTACTACATTCTTGACTGTGATCGTCAGCAGCTAATGTATAGGTTCAAATTTCTTTTTTATGAGAAGATTTATACCTATGCCTTATTTAAAGATATTCACGCTGTTACCATAAAATCGACTGTTAAAAGAAGCTCAAGTTCTAAAACTGTTGGTGCACCAGGCGCAAAAAGCAGAAAATTTTGGAAATACCAGATTCTTATAGCTTTATCTTCTGGAAAAGTATTACCTATAACCAACCTGGAGCAAGCAATTTTCATTAAGGAAGAAAAACAGGCAAAAAAAATAGCTCAGACAACTAAGGCAAAGTATGTGCAAGGGTTTGATACAAGACCATCTAATCCTCACATAATAAAAGGAAATGATGGAAAATATTCCTTCCAGCATGGCCCATAAAACTTTCTTTTAGGTCTAAGCTTCGCAAGAAGTGACGCTATTTTTAATTTTGTTGTGATAGATAACATTCCGGTGGCATAAAATTGGAGGCCTAATGATGAGATCAATATTGTTAATTTTCGTTTTATTAGTTTGTATTCCTTTTTCTATTTTTGCAGCAGAAATTGTTCTCAAAGATATTAATTATCAATCTTCCTCTATTATTGATCCCTTTAACCGCTCCCCCAAAGAAAGCTTCCCAAATGGTAACGAAACCTATTTCAAGTATGATATAGAAATAAACTCTATCGATGACTTTTTGGCTTTCTTAAAAGATCATCAAGATTTTGGAATTCTGCATCCAGATTACGATTCTCCTGTTAAATTTAACTATCCAACCAAAGAAAAGTTGCTACCTGGATATATTTTTCATAACTCTAAAAAATTTCCAGACATAAAGCTTGAGCTTGATAACTACAAAGGAAAAATTAAAACTTTGAAAGTCACGGATTCTAGTCATCAGAACAAATTGTTATATGTCTTGGAAATCAATCGTTCTGACTTCAAGGAGAAAGTTAATATTGAAAATTGGAACATAAGAATCCAGATGAGCAATAATGGAAATCTTTCTTATACCTTCATCATGGGTAAATAGTCCCCGTAAGGATACAGTGACTGAAAAAATAGATTGGCGCAAGGCTTCACAGGAAAAATTCAAAGTGCTTACAGCTTCACTATTTTTGTGTGCCAAAAACGCAATTTCAACTAAATTTAAAAAACTTGGCAAAAAGATATTTGTTTTTTCTCAAGACGTCTTGAATGTAGCAAAATCCTTGGATTTTCTTAAAATCTAAAATTATATAAAAGTTAAAAGAGGTAAAATGCCAGATCAAATATTTGAAAATTCAAGGTTAGCTTCAATCTATGATGATTTTGATGGTCAACGTGAAGACCTTCAAAACTATTTGAAAATCGTTAAAGAATTTGGTGCTAAGTCTATTTTGGATATTGGCTGTGGGACAGGATGCTTTGCTGTTTTATTGAAAGAGCAGGGGTATGATGTGACTGGTCTTGACCCGGCTCGGGCTTCATTGGAAATTGCTCGAAGAAAAAGACACGCCGATAAAATACAATGGATTTTAGGTGACGCAACTTGTCTACCGCCTATGACTGTTGATTTAGCGGTTATGACGGGAAATGTTGCTCAAGTTTTTATTACTGATGAATCTTGGGAAGAGAACCTTCTGGCAATTCGGAAAGTTCTTCAACCGCAAGGGCATCTGGTTTTTGAAGTTAGAGACCCTGAAAGGCAAGCCTGGCTAGCTTGGACTCCTGAAAAAACTCATCAGCGTTTAGAAATTAAAGGTATTGGTTATGTTGAAGGATGGTGTGAAGTTAAAGAAGTGTCTGAAGAATTGGTGACCTTTTGCTGGACTTACACTTTTGAATCTGACGGTAAAGTTCTATCTTCCGACTCCACGCTTAGGTTTCGTAAGCGAGAAGATATTATAGAATCTCTTGATAATGCAGGCTATTCAGTCCTGGATATTCGCGATGCACCAGATCGACCTGGCAAAGAATTTGTATTTATTGCTCAGCCAAAAAGTTAGCATGGGTTTAAAGGGGGGGTGAAATACTGGATCTCATTAACACCCTTAAACTCGTTATCTTGAAATATTGGAAGATACAGTATTTTTTTCTGTTTTCCTGCCATTGGGATTGATTTCTCAACAACCTTGACTGAATTGTTTTTAAAACTTTCATACATGTCTTTTATAGGCTGATGGCTTTCAGGTTTATGACAATCAAACAAGCTGGTTCCCACGATATTTTTCCCACCAAATCGGGCGTAGTTTAATGCGCCGATATTGTTGATATATTGGATTACAAAGTTTTCATCTGCAATTACTATTACAGCATTTACTCCATCCAGTAGCTGAGCAGAAACTTTTGCTTTATTCATTTTCTTATCCTTATTAAAGGTTTAAACACCAAAGATTCATAATTGGTAAAAAATGATTATAAACTTTCTATAGCTAACCAGGAACCAGAATTTCTAAACTGAAATTCTGTAAGACAGCTCACTTTAATTAGGTTCATTGGAGAATGATCTAATGTTTAAAGCTGCACTATGCATTCGCGTAAAATTAGCGAAGAAGCTTGGCGGCCTCTGGCTTCTCCATAAGATCTGCAAGGTCGGCAGGAATCCTTCCCTGTTTATCTTTGGCATTTTTGTTTGCACCCGACTCCAAAAGCATTTTTATTGCTTCAATGTGCCCTTTTTGTGCTGCCCAATGTAATGGGGTGTAGCCATAGTTGTCTACTGATTCAAGATTGGCACCTTTTGATACCAGAAATTTAATAATTTTTGCTTCTCCGTTGCTGGCGGCATCAATTAATGGGGTTGCATTGTCAGCCCCAACTGCATTTACATCTGCACCGAATTTAACTAAAGCTCCAATTGCTTTTTTCTGATTAAAATTAATTGCTCTGTGTAATGGAGTTTCACCATTCTCTAATTTATCTTTTGCTTTGCCTGGGTTTTCTTTTAAAATCCTTAACAATTCCTTAATGTCTCCACACATTGCTGCATCAAAGATATCTCCTGCGGCGGCTTTCAATTCGCCACTTTCTTTCTTTTTGTTGAAATCTTTTATTGTATCGCCAGTCATTTTGAGCATTTCTTCGTATTTTTTTCGATTTTCAGCTTGCTGGTCTGATTCACCAAAGAGAGTTTGAGAAAATATGCAAAACCCTACCAGAAAAACAAAAAAGCACTTCATAATTGACCACCTTTAAAACTTGAGGGATTAGAGCTATTCAACATTTTTTTCCAGGTTTCTTAAACTCTCCATGAACTCTTTATCAACCGGTAAAACCAATATGCAGCCAACTGCGATAACACAGCCAAAACCAAATGGATCTTGTATAAGCTTAATACCGCCATGGAGGTAGTTTTTTACAAAATAAATCGCGCAAATGTAATAAAGTGTCCAAAATGCTGCCAGACTCATGTAATACTTGAGCGTTGACTTTAAGGCAGATTTTTTATGGCAATCAGGACAAATATGATTACCTAACGGGCTTTTCAAATATCTTTTCCAGGTAAGCGGGAATTTAGAATTACAATGTGGGCAAATCATAAGGGAAACCTGTTTTATAAACTAAAAAGAAATAATATCAAAACCATTATCTAACAAAAAATCTTCAAAAGAAAGATTAATTGGGAATTTGGGACGGATAGCCAATTTATTAGTCTTTTTTTACTCAAAATAGGCTGGTTTATCTGCCAAAAATTGCTTAAAGGAATTTTGAATACGTTTTTTTAAAGATGGAGTCAAATCCTCAGGAAGCTCATCAACATTGAAAAATTGAAATTTGCTTAGTTCATTTTGGGGCAATTTTATTGAACTGAGCATTTCATAAGTGATTGGCTCAGTTGAAAAAACAAACATTAGAGATTCAGTTTTCAAACCAGCGGGAGGATTGTAATCGACCAGCAATAAGGTTTTTATGATCAAATCCAGGCCAAGCTCTTCTTTTACTTCTCTTTTAACGCAATTCTTTGGAGATTCGTTTTCTTCAACAATTCCACCTGGTATTTCCCATGTTTTTTTATAAGTTGGTTTAACCAGCAAAATTCTTTGGGAGTCGTCTAAGATCAAACATCCAGCTCCCATTCTTTTTTTAGGCAATGAATTGTAAAATGTTTTTATCTTTTCTGTATCTGAATTCAAAATTTATTCCCTTCGAGTCGTGGAATCGCTTTAATAATTAAATATAACAATGCCAATCAGGGTTTTTGGGCGACAATCAAGAAATGTTCGGTTGTATGTTTATAATCATCTAGCTCACAATACCGACTTGCAACCTTTACATACTCCTGATAAAGTTCTTCACTTTTGCTACGCAATTCGTCTAATTGAAGTTTCATTCCACTCAAAAAACTCTCTGCGCCAGCAGTTGAAATAATTTGAAAATCAGTTTTTTCAACTTCATCAATCGCAAGTTTGTGAGTAGTAAAGTAGGCTTTTGTAAATGAATTTTCACTGGTTAGTTTGAGATCACCTTTTAAAAACATTGTATTAAGCTTTTCTTCACAAAAACCTTCAGGAAACTCTGTAACCGAAGCGCGTAAAAGGCCATATGAATTAATGTATGCAAAAATTGCCACACCATTTGGCTTAAGTATTCTAAAGACGTCTTCTAACACTTTTTTACGCTCTGAATTTTCATGGAGATGATAAAGTGGGCCCAGAACAATTACCGAGTCAAATGATTCATTTTCAAAGCGATCTAAATTTGTCGCGGAATCAACAATGTAATCCCTGGCGAGTAAACCATGCTTTTCAATATTTTGCTTTGCGATTTCAATGGATTCTTTTGATAAATCAAGAAGAGTAACTTCATACCCTCTATTGAGCAATTCAAGGGCATATCTGCCAGGACCTGCTCCACAATCCAAAATAGAAGAACCTTTTGCAACATATTTATCTATAAGATACATGGTGCTCATAAACTCAATTAAAGAATAATTATTATCAAGTCTATTAAGCTCAGATTTTGCATTTGAATCATAATACTCTTTTACTTCATCATTCATTTAAAATGGATCTCCTGTCTTTTGTCTGATACCAAAGGCTAACAAAGGGATTTTATAATGCTCAAAAGGATTATAACAGGGTAACTACTCTAAGGAATTACTTTTCAATTGTTTCGGTGGAATCACTAGAAGTTGAGAAACATGGAAGCACATCTTGTTTAAAGTAAGGTTCCTGATTTACCCAGAACATATACTTGACCTTTAAAAAGTCCTTAGCGAATGAATGCAAAATAGGAACAATGTTATTTCTTTTCTGTTTAACCAAATCGGAGTTAGTTGTTCCAATGTAGTTCCCATCCTGAATTGCTATTCCAAGAGGAACAGTGTAGGAATGCTCGTGCATCATTGCCAGAGGATGATTTAGTTGTCCTCGTTTTTGCATCATCAAGTCAGGAGCTCCAAGTCCAACCCCAATTTCTTCCCCGTATTTGTAAATGGATCTTAGAAATCCTTTGTCTTCCCAGGGTAGCCATTCTCCAGGCATAAAGTTGGCATATTGCATCGTGACTGATTTTGGAAAGGCTTTTTTTAAAGCCAGCATGTTTGTCTTTAAAGATTCTGCATATAAAGCGGGAGAAAAAGATTTGTCATATTTACTTGTAACTCCAATGCAAGATTCCTGTAGGTTAATTCCTTCTACTTTTCCGTCAAATTCTTTACCAAGAGCAATTAGAAGCTTGGCGAATCTTTCCTGAACTTTTTTATTCCAACGTTTTGCTGTCCATCCCTCTGGTTTATCATTATCATCGCGCTGAAATATTTCACCACCATCATATTCCTCTGATCTTAAATACGTGGGCACTGCCCTATATTTTACGTCAAAAGTCGCATCTTGTAGCTGGATAAACAGTTTCTTGTTTTTTTCTTTTAAGTATTTGTAATCACTTTCGATGATGGAAAAATCATACTGGTCTTTTGATGGTTCAAGTTGCGGCCATGAATACATTATTTGCGCACCTTCAAATCTTGAAACTTTCAAAAAAGAATGGTTCCTGATTGCTTCTCTATCCCTTGCAAAGTATACGAAATGCTTTATGCTATCGCTTTCAATTGGGCATTTGGCATTCAAATGTTTACGGTATTCATTTGCATATCGATCAGCTGGATTCTCAGCTTTTGCCGGGGTATTTAAACAAAGAACAAGCGAAAATAAAGTGATAAAAATTCTTTTCATTTAAAAATCCTTAGAAGTCACAATTTAAGATCTATTTAACATGTAAAAGGAGAAATTCAAATAGGTAGCGAATAGAACCCATAGTAAATAGGGCCATAATAAGATTGATGCAGTTTGATTTGATTGCCAGAAATAGTAAATGATAAAAATCAAAGAAACGTCTAGAAAAATTATATCTACTAATGCCAGGCCAGGATTCTGTAACCCAAAAAACAAGCCTGTCCATGAGAGGTTAGATATCAGGTGTAAAACTATCAAAATATAGATTCCAATACCATTTTCCGACTTATAGTTTTTTACAAAAGAAAAAATCGATATGCCAATCATTATGTAAAGAACTGTCCAAACTGGTCCAAATAACCAGTTTGGAGGAGTCAGAGGTGGTCTTTGCAAATTTTCATACCAGGTGTTCATAAACGAAATTTTATCATGAATCTAGTTCAATTGTTTGTTTTCACTTTTTCCCAGAATCCCTTAAACTAGTTTAGAGCACTCTCAATTGTTGCCAATGAAAATAAGGAGACAATAATGGAACCAAAGATTTTAAAAAAGAAAGGTGATCTTGAGCTTTGTCTGCTTACACCTGATTTAAAAGATTTCATAAAAACCTTGTTGGAATGGGAGAATGATGAATCTATTCGGCATCTTCATCTTGTAACCAGAAGTGAAGAGGAATTTAAAAACCTGCACCAAACATACGAAGAGCTGCTTGAGAGAATTGAAAAGGTCTATAACTCTGAAAACCAGTTTTTCTGGATGGTTCTTGAAAAAGGCTCTCCTGTTTGTTTTTTAACTGCTCAGATTGATCCGAGACATCTTTTGCGTCAGGTCCCAGGAACTTTCTGGCCAAGTATTTTGATCGGTGAAAAGTCTGCCAGGGGTAGGGGAATAGGAAAGCAAGCCATGATCTGGTGTGAAGAGCTTGCATTGGAAATGAATTGTAAGCGTATAGAAATCGGGGTTTTTGAGTTTAACGGTGCTGCCCGAAAACTTTACGAATCGATGGGCTATGTTGAGTTTGCCAAAACCCCAGAATTTACCTGGTGGGATGGTGCTTTAAGAACCGATTTACGACTGGAAAAATATTTGTAGCCGTTTTATTCGTCGTGCCAATTAACTGGGGTGATTTTCCCAGTTTTCCAGTCTTCTTTTAATATTGCATATGTGATTGAATCGTAAAGGGCGCCATTGCAATCTGGCCAGCATCTGCGATGATGGGACTCTTTTACCCAATTGCAGGAACGAAATACACTACGCATACATTTGTTGTCGACTCTGGTATTTCCTTCAATTCGTGTTTTATTGGTTTGGGTAAAAATAAAGTTTTCCAGCCATTTGACAGTTTTTTTGCCGTAACCTTTATGGCGAGATGAAGATTTTAACCTTAGATCAAAAATTGGTGTGTCATCAGTTAGATCGTGAAAGCATACGATTCCTATAGGACTATCGTTATTATTTTCAAGAATCCAGAAAGCTTTATTATCATTGCCTTCAAAATCACCATCTGAGACCCATTTTTGAACTCTTTCAAGTGATGGGGTTTCCAAAGAATGAAAAGGCCACTTTTCTGACGAAATAAAATGAGCAATTTTTTCTGCGTCTTTTGGAAGGTACTCTTTAAATATTAGCTGCATTAACTTACTTCCATTTCATTGTGTATGTTATCAGTTTAACATTTTTTTAATGGAAATGTTGCATTTTGTTCTATTATTAGCGGATTTGGAACGAAAATGGGAAATGAGAGAAAAATAGAAAACTTAATTCGCAACTAATAAACAATTAGTTTAGTTGTCTGATTTTCTTCAATGTTAACTAATCAGTCAGTTTTCTTTAGCAATTCTCTGGAACTCCAACGACATTAACCAGGCAGCTATTACTGCAAGAAATGAAATTCCTGCTAAAATCCAGAATACCTCAGCCCAGCCCAGCTTTTCAGAGATGTATCCAGCACCCCATGCTGCTAATGCCCCGCCAATATAACCAATTCCATCAATTAATCCCGTGCAGCTTCCAGCGGCTTTTGAACCAGCAATATCAAGAGTTAAACAGCCTGAAGACATGGCGTATGGGCCAAGAAGGAAAAAACCTGCCAGGCCAAGCAAAACAACTATCCAGTTTTGATAAGACGCAGAAACTGTACCGCCGTGGGCTAAAACGGCTATTCCCACCATAGAAACGACGAGACCAAGAAGCATTTTCCACATAGCGCTTGCCCTGTCTCCGTTATTGGCAAATTTGTCGGTATACCAACCTAGCAAAACTGTTCCGACACAGCCCAAAAAAGGAAAGAGTGCTGATTTTAAAATAGCAAAAGATGTACCCATTCCAATGTCTACAAGAAATTTTGGTGTCCAGAAAAAGAAAATAGAGCGTAAAAAAGTTGTAATAAAGCTATATAAAAGTAAATAGCGAAAGAGCCTCATACTTAGAAGACCTTTCATGGTTTTTAAAACATCCATGCTGCCATCTTTTTCTTCGTCAATTTTTGCAATGGATGACTTTTTACCTGCGTTTCCTCCAAATTTAATCCCAGGGATAACATCCTGTGGGCAGCTTTTTGAGGAGCGAACTGACCAGAGGAAAATAAAAAATAGCACTAAAGCGGGGTATAAAAACAGCTTATCCCAGGTGCAACCAAGAGCTACAAGTGAACCAGCAAAAAGACTGGCAACAACACCACCGAACTGAAAGTTCAGAGAAATTACACCCATTACTGTTCCATTTCTTTCCGGTTCATACCAGGCACCAATAGTCTTTGTAAGTCCTCCCCATCCCATAGAAAGAAAATATCGACAAAGGCACCAAACTACGATGAAAGCAGTTAAACTATGCATCTGGGAAAAAACTAAATTCATCAATATTGCACCAATCATACCGATTAAGAAGATAGTCCGCCCTCCAATGCGGTCTGCGGCAGGACCATTGATGAATTTTCCAATGGCATAGGCTATTTCTGAGGAAGAAGCTATTAGCCCTAGTTGCGCATTGGTATATCCAAACTTTGCACTCATCAAAGGAAAGGCGGCTGAAAGGTTGCCACGGCAAATATAATAACCAACGTAGCCAAAAAGCATTACAGCAAAAGTTGATTGCCTCCAATCATTTAGGACAAATCTGGTGAGGCTTTCTAAGTGTCTGTTTCGATCAGCCTCATTAGAAAAAAGGCTTTCAGGGACAATGCTTTCTTTGCTTTCTGCCATTGGTAAACTCCAGAATTGTGGTTTCACTTTTTTCTCAAGTGTATATCAAAAGCTTTCTTTCCTAAAGCCAAATAAGAGGAACTAAAAATAATTTAGACAAAAGTTTTGAGTTTCAAGTTTGCTTAGTGCTAGATTCAAGATTATAATCAGGCTTTATTCGGAAAGATTGGTTATTCTCAGGATTTGAACAGGAAAATTTTAACTGTGGTTTATAAAGAAAAAAAGAACAGGACTTTTTGGAAGAGCATAGGGATCTTTATGGCTTTTCTTCTTCTTGTTGCTTTATATATTTTTTTTGTCGAAGATTCCAAACGTAAGGCAAATATAAAGGCCGCCAGAAAAAAAGATAGGGTGAATAAAGAGTTAGAAGAGCAATTTGGGAAGCTACAATTTACTCGAATATATATGTTCAATGGTGCTGAGTCATCAGCCACAATCAGGTTAAATGAAGATCCATGTCTTTCTTTTTCCATTGAGGCTTTACCTCGTGGTAAAGGGAAAAAACACCAGCTAAATAAGCGGGCATTAGTTGTTTCCCCAAAAGACGATGCTCTGGTAACGGTAGTATCAAGAGAAAAGTTGCTTCCCAGGCTTTTTATAAGTAAACCTGATAAACCTGAAAAGAGATTAGTTTGTCCCCATGGGGGAACGCATCTGCTATTATTGTCCAATTCCAAAAGGATAAAATGGGAAGAAATTAGGTATTCAAACTCTGGAAGCTTTCCGCTGGCAAAATTTGAAACAAAAAACAATTCAAGAAGAGCAAATCTGTTTGGACTTTATAAAGTTGATGAAAAGAGCCGTAAAGTATATGGATTTGATGAGACACCCCCGGGAAAGATCAAGACTGCGTTTAGCTCTTCTATCCCAATTTCAGGAGGGATTAAATTTTCAGTTTACTAAAAAACAAGGCCATAAAATGCTATTAAGCTTTTCAGAATTTTTTGTCATAAAAATCTAGTGTTCTATAGAGAAAAATAGCGGTTTTTGATGATCAAACACTACTGGATTTTTCCTTTGTATTCTACCACTATCAAGGAGATATCATCTTCTGGCGCTCTTCCGTCAGTAAAATTTTGAATATCATTAGTAAAAAAATTAATAAGTTCTCTGATGTTTTTATCTTTATTTTCAGTTATAACAGTTTGAAACTTTTCAATTCCATACATTTTGCCCTCGGGATTGGTTCTTTCCAGAAGCCCGTCGGTAAACAAGAAAAACTTTTCGCCAGGCTCAAGCTGAATTGTTTCTTTTTCCAGCTCAAGAATTTCGTTTTCAAATAATCCTAATAGAAGGCCGCCAGTTTTCATGGAGACTAGTTCACCTGATTTTTTTAAAAGCAGCATTTGAGGATGTCCAGCATTAACAACCGTTAATAATCCATTTTGATCAATGGTTGCGTGTATGGCTGACATGTATCTTTCACTAGGTAGAAGTTTTAAAAAGATATCATTAAGATGCTCCAATAATTTAACGGGACAAGTTTCACTGAATTTTTCATCCAAACCCATCTTGGCGATAATGGTTGTGAATGCTGCTGCAATTCCGTGCCCAGTTCCATCACCAAGAAAAATACTAAATAGGCTTTCAGTTTTCTTGCATGCTCTGAAAATGTCACCAGAGACATGGGAAAATGGAATGCAAATGCTCTCTAAATTAATAAAGTCTGGTATCGGGCCAACCTTGAAAAGTTCTTTTTGCAACTCTTCTGCAACCATCAAATCCTTTTCCATTTCTCTGTTTATATTTAGTAATTCATTACTGGACTTCTCCAATTTAAGGTTAGATTCCAAGAGAGTTTTCGTATTTTTTTTGATGTTGGCATCAAAAATCGTAAGACCTGTTAAGCCAGCAAATAAAGCTATTATATGTGAAATCCAAATCTCCAGATTTAACTCATCTAAAACTAATGGAACAGCAACACTAAAAACACCAAGTAGGTCACCTTCTTTTTGGCCGAATTTTGAATGGCATTCCAGGCAAGGTTTTTTTGCTATTGAAGGGACCATAAATCTGAATTCTTTTTTATGGTCCGGGCCATCAAATAGGTAATAAAATTCCTTTTTTCCGGCTTCTATATTCTTTACTGCTTCAATTTCCCAGTCTTTAACCATATTCTCTGGATTCACAGGGGCTGAGCTGCTATTTCGGAATTTTACACCCGTAGTTTTTTCTGCAATTGCTGCAAGTTGCCTGATCATGATGGCTGAGCTTATTTTGGTAAGCTTGAGCCCATCATTTGTTTGAACAACTTTATCTTTGTCCGGAAGAAACGGGCTTGGTTGATGATTTTTAGTTACTGGTCCGTATACCCTTCCATGAGACATGTTCCAGGCTCTCATAAAATGAAGTTGCTGAACAATTGAAGTTGCAGCTTGCCGGGCAAGACTTATCTGGTTTCTGGTCGCTACTTTTAAGTTCCATGCAAGTGACCCAAAGCATGCTAAAATCCAACCAAGAATTGCAATAAGTATAGAACGATGCAACTTTAACCTCTCAAGAGAAATAAACTTTTATCTGAATATATATAACTAATTTTTTTTAATTTTTGAACAAAAAAGCAATTTTCAATACAAGGATAATGATAAAAAAAAAACTTTATTTGCGCTATAGCGCAAGATTTCTGTTAGATTCAAATAGATTTTATTTGATTGTTAAAAAACTGCGACTTTTGTCATGGTTTTACGGGAGTAAATAATGACCAGAAATTGTATTGTAAGGTTTGCTGTTAAAGAAGATATAAAGCAGCTGTTAGTCGTAGATCCATGGCCAAGGGATGATGTGTGGGCCATGAAGGTTGCTGCCAAAGAAGTTGTTGTTTTGGATAACGATGGTTTAATCGTAGGACTTGCCAGGTTTTCCTTGCTCTGGACAACGGTTCCGTTTCTGGGGTTAATCTGTATTAATTCAAAATTCAGAGGAAAAGGATATTCTCGCGAGATGCTTGAATTTTTGCAGAATGATTTGAGAGAGCAAGGATATGTTGTTCTACTTAGCTCTTCACAAACAAACGAACCAGAACCTCAGGAATGGCACAGGAAAATGGGTTTTAAATCCAATGGAATCATAGAAAACATTGCTGATGATGATATTGGTGAAGTGGTTTTTCGTAAAATTTTATAAACAGGCGAATTTAGAGAAGCAAAATCTACTGCTTCTGAATCATATCGACCTTTATTAAATATTGGTGTTGGATGAATCCGGTATTGCTGGTTTTACTGACATTTATTGATTTATTATCTCCGCCTACCTGAAATCCTTGAACAGGTGTTTTGGATGATCTGTTCTCTGTGTTCCCCCCGATGGAAAACCATGTTCCTATAGGAACTTCAAGCGAAGTAAGCAATGCTTCAGATTTATCAAAATCTCCATGGGCATACCAGACTTCCACAATGACCGTATTACCAGAAGCCAGATGTCCTGAAATTTTAAGACCTCTGGTTGTTGTGATTACGTTAGATTCAGGGCCATACCAGGTTGGAACGGTAAATACCCTTAGGGTTTCATCTGTTAACGCAGCCTTTGCAAACTCCATGGTAGTAATGTTTCGGACCTCGTCTGATCGCGATTTTATGATTGAGGTTTGCCGGTTAAAGCCACCTTTAGCCCCAAACTTTGCTTCTGTGGTATCAATTTTTGTTTTATCATTGCCCATACGCTTAATACTGAATTTTAGCATTGCGGGTTTTCTATCTAATGAGCGGATTAATCGTTCTACTGCAGCATAATCTCTGTCCATCTCTGTTTTTACAATTATTCCATTGATCATTGGAGCGGCAGTAACTGTGACTGTCCCAGGGAATAGCTTCTGAATGACACCAACCACACTCTCAGGTTTTGCATAGTTAAGCTTTATGATTTCAAGTCTTGCAAACAGAGTAATTGGCAATAATATTAAAAGGGCCAGTATCAGGCCTGTAAATCTATTCATAGAACCTCCTGAATTTTTTATCCACCTTAACTATAATCATGGAATTTTTGAGAGGTTTCCACAAGAGCCATTTCTTCGAAAATCGGCGTAAGAATGCAACTGGTTACCATAAGAGGCAATAGCAGTAACAAGGCCAAAGTAGTCGTCACCGATTGGTCTCAAATTAGATAACGACCTTCCAGAATCAGGGAAGTTTTTAAGATTTAGATCAGGACTCCACTCTAGCTGCAAAACATTTTTATAATCCATAAAAAATCTTGGGGAAAGAAGCGTTTTACCCAGAGAGTTTTCATCTTTTATATAGGCGGCAGCATTAAGGGCGGTATTGGTAATGATCCTATTTGAGCCAGCTCCGCCAATAGCAAGAACAGGAACGCCATGCTTTTTTATTATGATAGGAGACTTGGATGAGAGAGGGCCAAAATTTGCCGGATAGTTCTTAGGGTATTTAGCAACAGATTCGGTAAAGTTACGCATTTCATTGTTGTAAAAGAAACCGAGAGGAGAAAGGTTACCAGTCCCGAAGTGGCTGCCAAGAGTCAAAGTCATGGTAACTATATAGCCATTTTTATCCCATACGCATAGATGTGTGGTCTGTGAATCGTTACGGTCACCGGTATCATCGCCTTGCTTAATTTGGGGGGCAAGGGTTTCAAGATTAAGATAAGCCTGGTCGTTGCCTATGAACGAGGTCAGATAGGCATATTTATGGTCGAGATACTTTCGATTAATTGAAGAGATATCAGAGTATTCCTCGTAGCTTTTTGGGGAGAGATGGTAATTAGCAGACACCAGCTCTTTAATCAATTTGATGGTTACGACTGAGCTTGAGGGTAGCGGGGTGCCAAAAATTTCAAAGGGCCCAATTGAAGATTTAACAGGTGTAGTAAGCTTGCTTCTGTATCCGGCAAGGTCTTTTTGAGAATATTTTGAGCCGAGTTTGTTCATATGCCGAATTAGCAGTTTTGCATTGTTGCCATGATAGAAACCAGCGGTTCCATTCTCTGAAAGGTCTTTTAATGTGGAGGCGAGTGCGGGCTGCTTGAATAGTTGTCCTGAAATCAGAGGAATTCCGTTGGGGCAGAGCTGTTCTATCGCTGCCTGGTCAAGTTTTTTTATCAGGCTTTTTCTAATGACTGATTCTATGTAAGAGTCCAGTTTAAAACCGTTTTGAGCGTAATTGACCGCAGGTGCGAGAAGTTTCTCTCTGGATTTGGTTCCATAAATTCTATGGAGTTTAAGCAAGAATTCAGGAATCGTTGGAATACCAATGTAATTTAACCCCTCTTCGGCTGGCCTGCTTATTGATGCATCCCATGCATGGATATTTCCGCCGGGTAAATGGATAAGAGCGAAGCCGTCGCCCCCAAGGCCAGAGTTGGAAAAGTCTGTCACTCCAAGCACAAAAGCAACTGCTATTGCTGCATCAATTGCATTCCCGCCTTGTTCAAGGATCTTAATGCCTGCATGAGTGGCAAGTGGATGACCGCTTGAAACTGCACCGAAATTTCCCTGTCCTGAAAATGTTCTTTGATAATTGTCGGCCATGCATTTTTGTAAAAGTAATACCAGTATAAATATTAAAATGGTGGCGGCCTGTTTTTGTGCTGAATTTGTCATTGTTTCCATCCTTTAAGCTTTATAAATAAAAGCTTCGATTTCCTGGGTTTTTCCTTTTACTTTGTTTACATCAAGTTTCGCAAAGCTCTGTTGAACTTTTAATTCAGATTTGGTTTGCCCTGAAACAACAATTTTGCTTCCGTCACAGTTTTGGGCCAGGGCTGCTAAGCGAGCAGCAAGGTTTACCGGATCGCCAACAATAGTTTCTGAGAGCCTGACGTCTTCAGCTCCCATAACTGCTGAAACGACTTTGCCTGTATTAATTCCTATTGCTAAATCGTGGTTGGTTAACCTTGCAAAATTCTGCTTTAGTTCCAGTGCTAACTTAAGTGCTCTTTCTGCAGATGATAACTTTTGGTTAGGGTAATCTTCAAAAACTATCATTACTTTATCTTCAATCATTTTGTCGATTTCGCCATGAAAGGTTTTTGAAAGCTTTTCTGTCTCTGAAAGGTGAGTTTGTAAAATTGAAAAAAGCTCATCGGTTGGAAGTTTAGTTAAAAGATTTTTAAAAGAAAGAATGCTGGAAAAAACAACAGTAACCATTTTTACTGTTGCCTGTGAAGATTGATCAGGGTTTTGTAGAACCATATTTTCGACGCTGTCAGATACGTATGTGCTCAATAGCCGTCCTTCTTCCAGACCTCTTGCCATTTTATTGAAAACTTTTGAGATTTCACCAAATTCATCTGAGTGTGATTCGTCTAGCCGCACTCCGTAGTTATCTGAAATTATCTGTTTTGTAGCAAAAGTGAGTTGTCGGATCGGAAGTGCGAAATAGTAAGTTGTAACAAAAGAAATAACAACCAGGGTAAGTAATAAAATACCGATCCAAAAGTCTGTTTGCTGTTTTAGTTCTTTTTGTATACTTCCAAGGCTTTTTGTAAACCTTTTTCCAGCTAATACATACTCACAGCTTCTTAAAGGTAAAGCTAAAAGAATGTATGATTCTGATGCGTTGGAAGAGGTCGCAGCTATTTTTGCTTTTGCCAGGTGAGATTTTTTTGCAAGAGCAGCTAGCTCGGGAAAGTCAGCTGAAATCCTGTTAATATCACCAGGCTCTGCTTTAAAGTAATCTGCTGTACCAAACAATGCGATGGTTGGTTTATCTTTTTTAAGACTTAATTTATCGTGTGGGAAAGGATTTCTTAAATGTTTTGAGTTTAGTAAGTAGGTAAGAATGTATTTATTCGCTCCATTTCGGGAGATCGGTATTGATACGAGAAAGTTCTGATCGAAAAAGGTATCAACCTTGATAACAGAGCCTATATTCTCTTTTAATTTAAAGTAGGCTTTTTGCCCTGAAAGGTTTAAGTAGAGTTTGTCAAAAAGCTCTTCTTTTAAACTGTTAAATTTGATTTTTTCATTATCATTTCTTACTTTAGTCTTTGTTCTGGAGAGAAACTCTGCAAACCTGGGCTTAAAAGCTTCCTGGAACAATGGGTTATTTATTTCGGCTTTATGGTAATTTGAATCTAAGCTTTGCCAACAAAAGAAATCTTTATTAAGCTCATATCCCCAAACCTGATGTACCGGAGGGTGATTAAAAGTTTTAAGGACCTTGTTTAAAAAGGCTAGCGAAAGTTCTTTTATGCTTTTATCTGGTGAAAGGCCGACGAAATTAGCTATTTTTTCGGTTGAATTATATTTTCTAAAGGTTGTTATAAGCTTTTCGATATTTTCAAAATTTTTGAGATCAAGATTTACTAAATCTTCATTCAATTCTTCCCCGGACTTGTTTTTCTCTAACTGAAACCGGGAAACTATGTATTCATTTGAAAGATTGATTGCTCCGACTAAGGGCAAAATGTTTATAGATAAGAAGATAAAGAATAAAAATGATCCAAGTGAAAGTTTTATTGATCGGCCAGAAATTAAGTGTTCAGCGTAGATTTTAACCAGAAATGTGGCAAAGATTCCAGCCATAGCGATTAGCAATTGAAGATCCATGCGTTTTTCAAAATCTGGTAGCTTTGTGACCACTGCGATCCGATATTCGCGTTGAGGAGAAAATGGAACAGCAGAAAACAAAAAATCATCAACGTTGGAAGTTACAAATCTTTCGGGGTTTTGTTTTACTGCTTTTATGATTCTTAAGGTTTTTAGCGGGATCTTTTTAATATATGAACTGGCTATAACTTTTTGATCTTTGTGAACTGTTTGAGTTTCTTTTTTATTGGGAATAAATAAAATACCAAAATTATTATTATTAAAATTTTTGACAATTTTTTTTACAGAAATTTTTTCAGAAGAACCGGGATACCTGAGTTCAATAAAAAATGTGTAGTATTGGCTGTGTTTTGCAATTATGTATGTTTTTAATGGTTGTTCAGGACTTCTGAGATGATAGTAGGAAATTTTGGAACTATCACCAGCTTTTAGTGGCCCCATGTCGAAGAAACAATTATATTTCTGCTTCAGGTGTTGATAAATTTCGTGCCTGAGCTGTTCTCGTATAGGCTTGGAAATTCTAGGATCTGAATATTTATAAAGCTTGTTGGTAATTTCTATAAACCGACTGGACGTTGCTATTTTTCCGTTTTTGAAAAAATGCATGTCACACTTGTTATTTCTCTCTGTTTGTAGACAAATTTCGGACTCGTTATAATTTTGAGAAAAGGATTTCAGGAAGCTAATCAGACGCTTTTCCATGTTACCGCTTTTTCTCTGGTCTTCGTAGCTATCTACAGCTTCCAGCGTAGATTTAAATACTCCAATTTCTCTTATAGGAGGAAAAAATGGGGAAAAAATCTTATTGTTATTTTGAATAATTCTGGAAATCTGAATTTCTAATTCAGAGATCTTTTCATCTCTGATTTGTTTTCTGTACTGGGTTAAAGACATCCATAAAATAATAAATGGAATAAAAGCAAAAATGGCAAAAGAGATTACTTTAAGGATTTTTTTCAATTTTTACCTCTTTTGGTTCCATTTTTTTTATCTCTAAATGGCTTGTTTCATCAAGGGAAACATAGTCAAAACCTGAAACAGGAAAGTCTTTAAATGAACTTTCCATGATGATTTTCATGTATTTACCCTTTTTACTTAGGGTTTCCAGGTTTTCCGCTGAAGTCCTTGCATTGCCAAGAACTATAAATTCGGATCTTGAAATGCCTTTAATTGCACCGGCCAGAACATTGCCATATGCAATTCCGACTCCTATTTCTATCTTTGGACTATTTGAAGAATTATTACTCATGGCATTTTCGTGTGATAATCGCATTTTGATTGCAGCATTCAAAGCATTGGTGCGACTAATCAACTCCGAGACGCTGTTAGGAAAGAAAGCAACAATTGCATCCCCAATGAATTGTTCAACCTGTCCATCAAATTGCTGAATGACTTTAACCATTCTTTCGAGATGCTCATTAAGCATCTTTGCTAAGAGGGTGGGGGAAATGGATTCAGAAAGAGTTGTAAAGTCACGTATATCGCAAAAAAGGATTGTCCCGTATATTGATTGAGATTTTTCAAGTTCATTTGCTCCAAACCCTTTTGCAAGGTTCTCTTCAAGTGTTTTTGAAACAAATTTGCCAAGTCTCAAGCGCTTTTTAAAACCCTGAGTCATTACATTTATGGTTTCAGCAAGGGTTCCTAATTCATCTGTTCGCTTAAGGTCAAGTTTGGAGTCAAGATTACCATTACTAATTAACAAAATTGTTTCTTTAACTTTTCCAAGAGGTAATAGAAGATGGGAAGTTGCTATGGAAGATAGTATAAACATAAAAGTTATAACCAGGATTGAAAAGCATATCAGAGCAAGCTCTTTTAAATCTTTGGCTTTGTTTAAACCATCAAGAGATATTATGCTACAAGCACAAATCTCATCAATGCTATTTAACGGAGAAAAATAGAAAATAGAATTTTTGGTTCTTAAAAATGTTTCATACTCTGAATTTTTGCAATATTTCATGAAATTAAAAGCGAGTTTACCGTTTGTGCTATTTAAAAAATTGGAGCTTTTTAATGGGAAAAGATAAAAATCAGAATTTGGTTTTTCGGTTGCCCCCAAAAAAAAGGATGAATTGGCAAAATTTAGTGAGTTTAGCTCTTTTTCAACAAACTGCATTTTTAAGCGCTTAGAATTTACAATAAAATTTACGAGTTTTTCTATTTCATTGTTTACAGTGAAAATCATTGAATAGAAAAAATCTTTTTTTCCTCCGCCCAAAGACAGATAATTTTCTTTTTCATATGTCGTAAGAAAAATTTCTTCTAAAAAGTCTTTGCCAACGTTTTTCAAAATGGAATGCCAGTTCTTTTGGGTTCCATTCATTTGAATCTGTTTTTCTGGATTTGGCTTGGATAACAATTGAAAAACTTTGTAGCAAGACGGAGCCATTAAATCTAATGTGACTTTAGCGGTGTCTCTTATGGCCTTACTTCCTATGAAGTTTTTTGCGGGCTCATTGGGTGAGGCTGAAACCATATAGTCAATTGCCAGATTCCTTTTGGAAAGAAATTTAGCAAGGGTATGGAAACCTTTTTGTTGATCAATTTCAGAATTACTGAGAAACAAATTTAAAATGTTGGTTTTATTAAAAGCTTTGATAACATTCAGACCAAAAATAGGCAAAAGGCCGTTGCTTTTTTCATTAATTGAGGAAAGCAACCTTGAATGCCTTTGTCTGGCTTCAATTAGACCTGCCTTATAGCTATCATTGATTAATCTGCTGCCCGCAATATTGAGAATTGCTATTGGAATTAATCCAGAAAGAAAAAATAACATGCGAAAAGAAAATTTAAGTGGCAGCCCAACAGCACCATTTACAAGATAAAAGTAGGCAATTATAAAAAACCACATAAAAGCTAAAATTGCTCGATCTCTATTGTAATTAACCTCTTTAAGGGCAAAGCTTTTTGGGATTGGCGCAAAAATGATTGATTTATAAGGAATATCGATAGAAAAATTGCCAATTTGAAAAACATAACCTCCAAGTTCAAAAATGTATTTTTGAACGCTTTTAATTGAGTTTGGGTCTGATTGTTTTTTCAGATATTTTGATTGAACCTTTAATATTTTTTTTACCAAATCTTTTTTTTCAATTGAATTATGTTTGAAAATTTCAGGCAAAATTATTGTCGCATCGTTACAGTCGTCGATTAAAGGTAAGAATGCTACTGCCAGTTTCTTTTGGGCTTTAATGAAAAAATTGTTTGCTGCCCTTTGGAGATTTTTTTGTTCATTTTCAAAATAATCAGCTTCAGCAATTGCTAATATTCCGCCTATACAAAAGTTTTGATAGTTTAATTTTCGCCAGTATAAGTAGCTTCTTTTTTTATTAAAATTAACTGGAGTGAACTTCCCTTCTCTGCTTAAACCAATGGATTTGGGTGAGGAGCCGTGACCAAGAATTCCAGTTGAAAACTTTTCAAGCTTTTCTAAGTCTCTAATAGAGTAAATGTCTGGTGAAGAGAAGGAAACAAGCGATTCAAAAAGTTTACTCATGATTCTTTTTTTGGTAATGACTTTGTTGCCAATATTTAGAGTTTTGGCAGAACCATTTTCATATTTAAAAAACCATAATTTTAGCTTATTGGATGGACGTAAAGAAGCAATCTCATTATGAATCAGAGTTTTTAAAGAATTCTCATCTATTGTTGGGTTTAATTGATTTTCAATTTTATGACAAAGCTGCATTAATTGATTTTGATAAATTTGTGATGCTTTGTGATGGGTGTTTAAAAATGCCTGCATGATTTTGGTTTTCTCTGACCACTGTTCTTTTTTGGCAAGAACCTCTTCCTGGTAGCTGGTGCTTAAATGGAAATGCAAAATAGCCAATAAAATGAATGAAAGACTTATTGGTAATGCTAAACCTAAAAAGTTTCTTAAGTTGTTTAAAAATTTTTCCATTTTCTATTCGGGATTTATGGCTGATTTTAACTTAAAAGCGATAATAACATAACAAAAATGATTCTAAAAACTGAAATTTGTGATGCATTCTAATGGATTTTTTCGATACAAATATTGAGAAGCTAATCTGAGAGAGAGGCGAAAACAAAAGCGATAAAAAATAAGGTTTTTCTTTAGTTGAAGGCCGTATCTTGGTATAATTTTCGCCATGTATCACACAAACTTTGTACACCTCCATGTTCATAGCCATTATAGCCTTCTTGACGGCGCTGCGCCTGTTAAGGCTATTGTTGATGCCGCGCGCAAGTTTCGCATGCCCGCTGTGGCCATTACTGATCACGGAAACATGTTTAGTGCGATCGAATTATACCAGTATGCACTTAAAAAGGGTGTCAAACCAATTATTGGGTTTGAGGCTTATGTTACAGCCGGGAGCCATCTTGACAAAAATAAAGAGGTGCCCAATTATCATCTGGTTCTTCTTGCAAGAAACAATATTGGTTACAGTAATTTGGTAAAACTATCTACTTTAGGTTATACAGACGGGTTTTACTATAGGCCTAGAATAGATTTTGAACAGCTTGAAAAATACAGCGAGGGTGTAATTGCTCTCGGTGCATGCCTTGCAGGAGAGGTCCCAAGATTATTACAGAAAAAAGACCGAGACGGGGCAATAGAAGCTGTTAAAAGATATCAGCGTATTTTCGGGAAAGAAAATTTTTATGTTGAAATACAGAATCATGGTATTCCAGATCAGATCGAAGTTTTAAACCCTCTGGTAGAAGTGGCAAGGGCGTGCGATGCTCCCATTATTGCTACAAACGATAGCCATTACGTGAACCCGGAAGACTGGGAAGCTCAGGATGCTCTGCTATGCCTGGGCACCAATGCCAAGTTTGATGATAAGGAAAGGTTCAGGTTTCAGACCAGGGAATTTTATTACAAATCCCCACATGAGATGACTGAACTTTTCAAGGAGTACCCTGACGCAATTAGTAATTCTCTCAAGATTGCTGAGCGATGTAATGTCCAGCTAACACTAGGTAAATCAATTCTTCCAGAATTTGATCTTCCTGAAGGAAAAACCTCAGAAAGTTATCTTACTGAACTTTGTTACGCTGGCCTGGAAAAAAGATACGGAGAGCACAAGAACGACAAGGTCTATCTCGATCGCCTGGAATATGAATTGGGCGTTGTCAAGCGCATGGGATTTTGTGATTACTTTTTGATCGTATGGGATTTTATCCGCGCGGCAAGAGAGATGGGGATTCCTGTCGGACCAGGACGTGGTTCAGCAGCTGGAAGTATAGTTGCTTATCTTTTAAGAATCACCGATATTGATCCAATAAAATATGGGCTCCTTTTTGAAAGGTTTTTGAATCCGGAACGTATCAGTATGCCGGATATCGACATTGATTTCAGTGATGATGGTAGAAAAGAAGTAATTGACTACGTAGTTGAAAAATATGGCCGTTCAAGGGTTTCATCAATCATTACTTTCAACTTCATGGCGGCAAAAATGGCCATTAGAGATGTTGGCCGTGTTTTAAACATGGAATTGCCTGAAGTTGACTTTATTGCCAAGCTCATTCCCGAAAAGCCGGGAACCCATATTAAATCCGCGCTTTCAGAAGTTCCTGAACTGCGTGAAATGGTTAAAAATGGAACTGAGCAGCAAAAGCGTCTATTGAGAATTGCAGGTACTGTAGACGGTATGGCCAGACATACCGGAGTACACGCCTGCGGTATCGTTATTTCTGCAATAGATTTGATGGATATAGTTCCAATCTACCTCGATAAATCTAAAGAATTTGTTACCCAATATGAAAAAAATGCAATCGAGTCTATCGGATTGCTTAAAATGGATTTCCTTGGTCTTAAAACTCTAACAATTATTAAAAGAGCTCTCGAATACATTAAAGAGAGCAGGGGAGTGGATGTGGATCTCGACCACATACCATTGGACGACCAGAAATCTTACAAATTACTTCAAGATGCATTGTCCCTGGGAGTATTCCAGCTCGAATCGGCAGGCATGAGAAATCTTCTTACAAACCTTCAGCCATCTGTTTTTGAAGATATTATCGCTTTGCTGGCAATGTATCGTCCAGGTCCATTGGGCAGCGGCATGGTTGATGACTTTGTAGAAAGAAAACATGGAAGAAAAGAGCTGGCCTATCCACACCCGGATCTTGAACCTGTTCTAAAGGATACTTATGGGGTTTTCCTTTACCAGGAACAGGTTATGCAGACTGCCAATATTCTAGCCAATTTCACAATGGCTCAAGCGGATGGTTTGCGAAAAGCCATGGGTAAAAAGATTCGTGAAACCATGGAAAAAATGGGCAAGCTTTTTGTTGAAGGAGCGGTAGCTCGTGATGTTGATAAGGACAAGGCACAAGAAATTTTTGATTTGATGGCAAGTTTTGCTGAGTATGGATTTAACAAATCTCACTCTGCTGCATATGCTCTTGTTACATATCGAACAGCCTATTTAAAGGCTCATTACACTGTTGAATTTATGGCAGCAGTTTTGTCCTCGGAATTGAACGATACCGATAAAATTGCAGAATATGTAGATGAGTGCAGAACTTTAGGTATTCAGATTTTACCTCCGGATGTAAATGTTTCCCAAAACCTTTTTACAGTTGAAAATGGAAATATCAGGTATGGTTTAAGTGCAATTAAAGGAGTCGGTGGGGGAGCTATTGACTCTGTAGTTGAGGCAAGGAATGCTGATGGAGAGTTTAAATCTCTAGGAGACTTTACTCGAAGAGTAGATACCAGGCAGGTAAACAGCCGGGTTATTGATGCCTTAATAAAGGCTGGCGCGTTTAACGGATTCGGTCTAAAAAAGAGTCAATTGCTTGAAATGGCGACCGATGCATTAAAATCTGGCCAAAAGGCTCAGAAAGATAAAAACTCAGGACAAACCACTTTCTTTGATTTGCTTGGCGACGATGCTGAGGGATTGGGCGATATTGATATTGCTCCTCCTGATATTCCTGAATTAACTGAAAAGGAATTACTTCTAAACGAGAAAGAAGTGTTTGGGTTTTACCTGACTGGAGACCCCTTTAATGAAGTTGCTCCATTGGGAAGGGTTTTCTCAACCCACCCATTAAATAGATTAGAAACCGCAGAAGATGGAACATTGTGCAGAATCGCGGGAAACCTTACTTCTTTTAAAAAGCATTTTACCAAGAAGGGCGATGTAATGGCTTTTTTAACCATTGAGGCTGACAATGCATCTCAGGACATTACCCTTTTTCCAAAGTCATACAATGAAAACTTGCATAGACTTAGAATTGATGAGCCACTTTTTATGGTAGCTCAGGTTCAACTTTTTGGCGGAAGCGTTAAGGTTAATGCAGAAAAGGTATATACCCCAGAAGATTTAAATGATGAGGGATTCGCAAAAATTAGTTTAAATATTCCAAAAGAATTGGCAAACAAGGAAAGTTACGCTATCTTGCGGGAAGTTTTGAGAAACAATACTGGAATTTGTTCTTTTGACATTAAGATAGCAACTCCTGACGGTGAAAAGGTCACTTTGAAACCAGGGGCTGGCTTTAGAACTGCTGTTTCTGCAAAATTGATTCGAGAATGGGAAAAAATATGCGGAGCTGGGACTGTAAAAATCAGTTTTCCAGAACTGGACTCATTTAAGGTTAGAAAAAGTTGGAAAAACGGAAATTCAAATGGGCGCTCAGCGAATAGTGCGTCAGGTTAGGTAAAAATGGAGAGGTTTTTGATGTTGTTCTTAAAAAGATTGATAGCATGTGTTGCACTTTTCTGGTTATTAACGAGCAGTTGTTCAGCAGTAGAATTAACTGATGTTTACAAAATTCTTGGTCCTTATCGTGTTGTAGCCTCTGGCGGGGTAAGACTTTATTTTCCTGAATCAGCCAAGGCAGCTATCCCAAGAGTTTTAAGTGGTTTGATAGGGGTTAGACAAAGTTTTAATAAGCTTTTCCCGGATCAGAAAAACTATGAAGCGACTGTTCTTTTAAGCGACCATGACGATCGAATTAGTAGCTCAAGTGATCCTGAATTAGACTGGATTACGCTTGGAATGTTTGAAGAGATCGGTGCCCTTTCCACACGAGCATATTCACTTGAAAAACGTTTTGCATTGCGACTGGCAAATATCTTAATTTTAAGAACCCTTGGTTCTTCCCAAAATGCTCTGAAAAGAAAGTTAGCCATTCTTGCGGTGCCTCAATGGTTTTTGGATGGCCTGGCCCTTGATATTGCTTTTAAACTTGATTCTATACATATAAGTCGACTTTTTGATATGGCAAGATTTAATCGGTTATATTCCTTAGTTGAACTTGATACTTTGGTGAGTCAGCCAACTTTGGTGAGAGAAGAAATGAGATTTCAAGCCCACAGTATGATTTCATTCTGGGGCGAAAAATATGGAGCTACAGCTGGAATTGATCTGATGAAAAGAATTTTCAGAGATCCTACAGGCTTCAGAAAGCTGTTCAAGAAATATTATGGCGTAGATATGAATAAAGCCTACTACGATTACATGGAGTTCGTCTGGTCTAAATGTAAAAGGGGCAGTGAAGGCAGTCCTTGTGACATAAAAGTTGAAGTTGATCCAAAATTGGGTGGAGGTTTTTTTCGCTCATTAAGAGAAATTGGTCCTGATGAAAAAGTATGGGTATCGTCAAAGCGATATTTTACGGAAACATATGACCTTTATTACCAAAAGGGAAAAAACAGACCAAAAGTACTTATTAAGAATGTTCATCCGCTAATTTATGTTGATGGCTTTGATAATGAAATTTACGTTGGAAAATATTGGGTAAACTCCCTGAGACAAAGACGTTTAGGCATCTGGAAAGTAGACGTAACCGGGCGAAAAAAGAAACTGGTTAGTGAGGCTGGTAGTTTTAAGCCGCTTGGAAAAAGGTTTGGAAGAATTTTCTATTTAAACAGCAAAAGTGGAATTTCCCGGATAATGTCAGTTGACCCTGAATTTGCGAATTCAACAAGGGTTGAATACGAATTTGCTCCAGAATACAGACCACTTGACATAGCGTTGGATAAATCTTGCCAGGGAATGTATTTCGTGTTTGAGAGCCATGATTTGAAAAAACATCTGGCATTCTTATCAATTGCTAAAGACGATAAAGAAAAATTTCCACAGGTTTTATATTCCGGAGATGGAGAAATTCGTGCTTTACAGTTTATTGACAATAAGCTCTGGTTTGCTGGTGAAAAAGACTTTATGACCACCCAGCTTTTTTCCTATGAAGTCGATCAAACTGATGGGAAAAAAGTAGAGCGCAGATTAAAAAAATACACCGAATTGCCCGGTGGGGTCTGGGACTTTACCCTTGAACAGAATGGAGATTTCGCGATTTCTACACTTCATAAGGGTGAGTTTCATACTACCAGAATTAATCCTGAGCAATTTAAGGACTTAAGTAACGAACTTCCGGAGATAACAATTGCCCATAAGCCAAAATTTGCTAAAGTTAATAGCTCTGTATACAAAAAAGAATTTAGAACCAGCTATTGGATGCCTATCGTTAGTGAAGATGAAGAAGGCCCAGTATTTGGGGTTTACAGCTACAGATCTGATAGATTAAATAGAAGTAATATTGTCGTTGCGCCAAAATATGGCTTTGAAAGTAAAAACTGGGGTTACGAAGGTACCTTTATGCAGAGAATAGGCCTGTTCAAGCTTACTCTCTCAATCAACGATGAAGTTTCCAAAAGATCCTATTTATCAAATGAGTATTTTGAAAGAACTCGTGCAAAGATTTTTGATGTTAAATATCCTTTTAACTTGTCAACGACCCTAAATTTTGGTGCAAATTTAAATAAGCGTGGAATTGCTAAAATTCCTGAAAATGGCAGTCCATACCCAACCGTGGGAAGAGACCATTCATTCTATGCCACTGTAAATCATACCGCAATTCGCACAGAACCATACTGGAAGGTTTTTCCGCGTAAAGGTCGCACTGTAGTTGCTAATTACCAGAAGGGTACAGACTTTCTTGATGGTGAACTAAGATATGATCACATGTCTCTAAGATGGAACGAGTATTTCCCAATAAAAAAGAATCTTGTTTTGACCGTCCGAGGGTATGTTGCTGAAGATGATAAAGAAAACAACATTCGAAGACCAGATGATCTTAGTCTTGGCGGTGGTGGAGACTTTTTGCGCGGGTATGACAGTGCGTATCGCAGCGGCAACTCTCTTCGAGCAATGAGCCTTCATTTAGGTCATCCAATAAAAGTGGGCTTCCCTAAATTTATGAAGTGGATAAAAAATGAATTTATGGTAGGCGAAGTTTTCTGGGAAGCCGGAGATGTAAAGCTGAATAGAAAATTTCAATATGTTTTTGATCGAGGCGCGGAAATTAGAATGCAAGCCCTTCTATTCAGAAGAATCCCTATCGTGCTGAGATTCGGGGCAGCCTGGGCCAATGATGGCAAAGAAAAGAAGACCTATTTTTCAGCAGATGTTTCGGAATTATCAGACCTGTTATACTAAAACTATGCTCAGTTTCAAAATTAAAAACGTATGTAAGGTTTTCCTGCTTGGAATCTGTTTTTTCTGCTCTATTTCCTTAAATGCACAGGAGCTAAAAGGACAAATTCGAAGCATTTTTGGAGCGTTTTCAAATGCTATTTCTGCTAAGGAATTCGGTAAAATTCCTGAAGGAATGAAAATTATTGATATTCCAGGTTGCAGAGGTATTCGTATTGAAGCTTTAAAGTTTGAGATACGGGTTGATACCTGGACTTCTGAACAGGGGTTGATGGAGCGCTATAAAGAAGCCGAATCTTCTGGAATGGCTATTGTTGCGGCAATTAACGGAACATTTTATTCGTCCCGAGGAATCCTTGGATCAGCGGTTTCGGATGGCAGCATTCCAACTTACCCAATGCAGATACCAGGTTCTCTCTCAAGATGTTTTGTATCAGGTTTCAGAGATATTAAACTCCGACAAAAATGGTACATCGGGGAGACTTCACTCCGTGGTGGCAAACTTCTTGGTGATGAGTTTAAAGAAAAAGCCTGGCTAAATGTTGAAAAAATTTATGGACGCATTGATCAGCTTTTAGGTGGCGGGGGCTGGATTATTCAAAGAAGAAAAGATGTTCACCGCGAATCATATGAAAGGCAAAGGTTCCTTTTCAGAAAAGAAGATCAAAATAGTCGCCATACTGTCATTGCTCAGGATTTTGAGCGAAATTTATATCTACTAGTTTTTGAAACAGGTCATACTTTGCATCAGATAGCACGAAAACTTACAAGAGAAAAGGTTTTTGGAGATATAACCGAAGCTATTTTTCTGGATGGAGGATCATCATCTGAGATAATCCTAAAAGGAAAATATCTGGTTCCACCTTTGTATCTGATGGATAAAGCCAGATTTTCCGGAATTCAGGTTATTATCCCTGAAGAAAAACTATAAATGAGTTGGTTGAAGTCGCCTCCGGTAGCCTTTAGGGGTGTTAAAGGCGGGGATATAAAGCATAACAGTTTCGATGTTATTTTAATTTCAGGCGACGCCTATATTGATCACCCGGCATTTCCAGCTGCAGTTATTTATCGTCGATTAGAGCAACTTGGACTCAAAGTCGCAATAATTGCTCAACCAGACTGGAAAAATATTGACGATTTTTTGGCCTGGGGACGACCCGAATTGTTTTTTGCTATTACAGCGGGGGCCATGGATAGTATGGTCTCAAATTATACTGCCACACGCATGCCTAGAAGTGAAGATCGACTTTCGCCCGGTGGCAAAGCAGGTTTGAGGCCGAAGCGTGCCACCAGAGTCTACGTTCAAAAAGTTAGAGAAGCTTTCAAAAATGTCCCAATTGTAATTGGGGGGATTGAAGCCTCTTTAAGAAGATTTGTCCACTATGACTTCTGGGATGATTCTTTCAAAGATCCTATTTTAATGGAAGCCCCGGCCGATTTCCTGGTTTATGGTATGGGCGAAGTGGTTCTGGAAAGAATTGTTGATTTTTATAGGACACCTGAAGAGCTCAGAGAAGCTTTCCCAAGGTTTTCTCAGACTTGTGTTAGAGTTAAGCATGGAAAATGGCGTGAACATGAATTAAACAAGTTCTTACTGCTCCCGGATGTTGAAACATGCAAAAAGGATGCAAAAAAGTTCATGGAAATGAACATTGTTGTTGATAGAGCGGTTCGTGACGGCGCAGAAATTCTAATCCAGGAGCATGCAAAAGGGGATATTTTATGCTTTCCCCCAGATAAAGAAGATTGGCTTAAAGAGCCAGAAATTATGAGTTCATTGCGTTTTACAAGGACTTCTCACAAGATATATAAAGATCCTGTTCCTGCGTTAGAGCCTGTGCAATTTTCAATCCAGTCCCATAGAGGATGTCTGGGTGCTTGTTCTTTTTGCGCACTCTCCATACATCAAGGCCGATTTATAAGATCAAGAAAAGAAGAGGACCTGATAAAAGAGGCAAAAGGTTTTTTAAGTCATCCAGACTTTAAGGGAATAATTCCCGATGTTGGTGGACCAGCGGTAAACATGTATCAATGGGGCTGTAAGGTAGATGGCTGCAAAACAGGTTTGTGTACTTTCCCGGATGAATGCAAGAATATGAAAACAGGTTTATCGTCTTATCTTAAACTTCTTAGATCATTAGCTGCTCTTAAAGGGGTAAGAAAGGTATTTATAGGGTCTGGTCTAAGGTTTGATCTTATTGGTGAAAAAGATTGGAATGCTTTGGCAGAAATTATTGAAAACCATGTTTCCGGTCAGTTAAAAGTTGCTCCAGAACATGTTAATAAAAAAGTTTTGGGTTTAATGAGAAAGGGACAGAATGCTGATTTCAGGAAGTTTGTAAAACGATTTGAAGAAATTTGTAAGAGTCGAAAAATTTTAAAGTATGTAGTTCCTTATTTTATTCTCGCATATCCAGGTAGCGATAATCTTGATGTTGAAATCGTTGAGCTTGTTAAGGAATTAAAGCTTGCCCATGAGCAGGTCCAGGAATTTACTCCTACCCCGGGAAGTATTGCTACTGCTATGTATGCCACTGAGCTTTCTCCAGATATGAAACCTTTGAAAGTAAAAAAGAATCGAAATGAAAGGTTAGAAAGCAGAAAGTTGTTACAGAAAAAAACGAGCAATAGAAAGCCATTTAAGAAAAAATGAACTTAGTTTCCTTATTAGATAACCTTGAAACTCAAGAATTGCTTTTTAATGAGGAAATCCACAATCTGGTTACTAACCAAAAAAGGGTTTTGCCTGTCATGGAACCTGATGGTTTTTCTCTAAAATGGCTTGTAACCTATGCAGAAAAAAATAGTGCAGACTGGACGATTGCCAAATATTGCGGTAAGGATTCAACCTTGGATAGAGGTGACCTTTTGCTTTTACCTCAAACTGACATAAGGATTTTTCTTCCCGAAGAAATTTGTATAGGAATTGATTCAAAGATTTCTAAAAGCATCCATGTTTTTTCTAATTTTGGACAGGATGATTCAGACTCTAAAGTTAGCTCCAGCGAAATAGACGCTGAAATACAAGAAATAGAAAGCTATTTGCTTGCAAATTTTAAAATACAGATTAAAAGCAGAGTCAGGCTTAAAAGTTACTTTGAGGGGCAATATAGATTTGAGTATCTATCATTTTACTTTTTAGTAGAAGATGAAATTGTTGCGTACATTAAAGCTATCCACGAAACAAAAAATACTATTGAGCCTTACATCGAAGTAAATCCATTTTATCGTGGTAGAGGGGTGGGAGAAAAAATTCTAAAATACTTTTACCTCAAACACCAGTTGTCGAATAAATTTCTTATTTATCAAGTTGAAGAAGAGAACCTGGCCTCAACTAAAATCGCAAAGAAATGTGGATTAAAGAAAATTCATACCTGGAATTCTCTGGATTATTAATTTTCTTTTGGTTGACTATAAGCTTCAGCACTTCTAGAATAGCTAACATGGGTAAAGAGTTTCCCAATAAATATGGAATGGAATGAGTGAGGAAAAAAAGATGAAAGCTGTTATTATGGCTGGTGGTTTTGGCACCAGATTACGCCCAATTACCTGTAACATCCCGAAACCGATGGTGCCTGTGGCAAACATCCCAATGATGGAACATATCGTCAACCTATTGAAGCGATATGATCTGAAAAAAATCTGTTCAATTCTTTATTTTCAACCAGAAGTAATTACCAAGTATTTTGATGATGGCTCTGATTTTGGAATCGAAATGGATTATCAGATGGCAACAGCAGATTTTGGTACTGCTGGTAGTGTTAAAAATGCTGAGGATAAGCTTAATGATGAGCCATTCATAATTATTTCAGGTGATGTGCTTACTGATTTTGATCTTTCAGAAGCGATTCGTTTCCATAAAGAAAAAAAATCAATGGCAACAATGGTTTTAACAAGAGTAACAGATCCTCTTGAATATGGAGTTGTTATTACCGCAGAAGACGGAAAAATCATTCGTTTCCTTGAAAAACCAAGCTGGGGCGAAGTTTTCTCAGACACGATTAACACTGGAATTTACATTCTGGAACCAGAAATCTTTAAATATATTCCTGCAAAAGCTGAATTTGATTTTAGTAAAAATCTATTCCCTTTGATGCTTAAGGAAGAGCTGCCACTTTATGGCTATATTGCTGATGGATATTGGAAAGACATTGGAAATCTTGACGAATATCGTCTTGCTCATAAGCATCTTATTAATGGCGAAGTTAAAATAGACATTCCTGGAGAAAGGCTTAACATCATTGGACGAGATGTGTGGGTCGGTAAGAACTCCAATGTTTCCACCAAAGCAAAGTTTAAAGGTGGAGTAATTATTGGTAAGAATTGTGAGATTGAAGAAGGCGTAGTCCTTGAAAATAGTATAATTGGAGATGGTTGTATTATTAAAAAGGGTGCAAAAATTTCTTCTTCAATTATCTGGGAAGGCGTTAATATTGGTGAAAATGTTGAAATTGATGAAACTATTGTTTCATGGGACAGCCATATTAATGAAGATGCCAAATTAGAAAAAGGCACTGTAATAAGTGAAGAGTGCCGCATTGGAAAAGGTGCTGTTGTTAAAGAAAATGTAAAGATATGGCCTCGAAAAGTAGTTGAGGAAGGATCGCATGTTTTCTCAAGCCTTATCTGGAGCGATAAGTGGACGAAGAATCTTTTTAACGATTTTGGAATTTCTGGCCTTGCTAACATTGAAGTTACGCCTGAATTTGCTTCAAAGATTGGTGCCGCATATGGTTCTACTCTTGAAAAGGGCGTAAGCATTATTTCTTCAAGGGATTCACACAAATTTAGCAGAATGATCAACCGAGCTTTAATCTGTGGATTAAGTTCAGCTGGTATTAATGTTGCTGATTTGCGAGTAACTCCAGAGCCTGTTGCCAGATACAAACCAAACGCTTTTATGCGTGGTGGTGGAATTCACGTTAGACTATCTGCTGATGATCCAAACCAGCTTGAAATAAGAATCTTTGATTTTGAAGGAAGAGATATTTCTATAGCTCAGAAAAAATCAATTGAACGTCTTTTTAATAGGGATGATTTCAGACGTGTTTCTATAAAAGAAGTTGGGGAAATCACTTTCCCACCGCGCGTTCCAGAAAACTATAGCGAAGAATTGCTTCGTCGAATTGATGTAGAAGCTATTAAAAAGAGAAATCTAAAAATAGTTCTAGACTATGGTTATAGTGGAGCCTCCAGTATATTTGCAACTTTCCTTGGCAAGTTAAACTGCGAAGTAATCTCTCTAAATGCATATCAGGAACAGCTTGATCCAAGTCAAAGCAGAACCAACAATTCAGCAAACATTGCTTCAATCGTAAAATCGCTCGGAGCGGATGTTGGAATCATGTTGGGCGATGGAGCTGAAAAAATTACTTTTGTGGACGATCAGGGTCGGGTTATTGAAGGCGATGAAGCTCTGGTATCATGGATTCAGATGGTTCTTGAAATCAATCCAAAGGCAAAAATTGCTGTTCCTGTTTCATCAACACACGTTCTTGAAAAGCTTGCAGATAAAACAGGTGGAACAATTGTAAGAACAAAAACCAACAGTCGTGAGCTAATGAATGCGGCTTTAAGCGAAGATATTTCTGTTTGTGTGGATAATCATGGTGGAATTATTTTCCCTGCATTCCAGCCAACCTTTGATGGAATTTTTGCTGCAGCAAAGTTAATGGAATTAATGGCCACACTTGATAAGCCGCTTTCAAAAGTCGTAAATAGCTTGCCAAACTTTTATCTTAAGGCTGATAGAGTTCCTTGTCCATGGGAAGATAAGGGCAAAGTAATGCGCTACGCAATGGAATATGCAAAAGATTTTGAAACTCTTCTGATTGATGGAGTTAAAATTCTCATGAATGATACGGATTGGGTTCTAATTCTTCCTGATCCAGATAAACCATTTGTTAACATTACAGCTGAAAGCTCTTCGGATAAAAAGGCTGATGAATTGCTTAATAACATGCTCGCACTTGTAGAAGAATGGAAAGATCTGGAATAGATTTAATCTAACTTAAAAATAAAAGGGCCGTTGATTTGAATCGACGGTCCTTTTTAATATATAATTAGGTAGATAGTAAAGGGGCAACGAATGAAACCTTGTTTAAAACGGTTCTTTGCCATTCTGCTTTGTTTATATTTAATTTTTCAGGGAATTTGTCAACCCGTAGTATCAGCAGAAAGAAAGGTTTTAAAGGTTGGGATAGCCCTCAGAAATTATTGGAAAGCATTTTACTCTGAATCAGATTGCCCTGAATTTCAGGCAGTTGAAGTTGCCAAAAAGTTAGCCCAAAATCTCGATGTAGATATCGAGATTGTATCTTACCCCTGGGAGCGGTTACTCTGGTCTGCTGAAAATGGAGACATAGATTTTTTGCCTTATTGTCGTAAGACCAGTCAAATTCTGGAAAAAGTTAAGCTTTTTAAAGTTCCTTTGCTTGTTGAATCTGAAAGCTTGTTTATACAAAAGAGGTTAAATCCTTTTTTTGATGAGCAAGGGCACATTAGATTAGATTTAAAACAGAAAAGGTTCAGCGTCGCGGCTTTATTTTGCTGTAACTTTCCGGTGGAATTCTTTGACGTTCAAGACTCTATTGATTTTTATCAAGCTGCAAATCTATTTGAACTGGGTAGAATTTTGAGAGAAAGAAAAATTGATGCTGTCTATGGAACTTCTTATTATTTAAAGCGCATTTTTAAAACTGACAGATTTGTTAGAGGGTTTTATAAGGAGATAGATTTAAAGCCTGTTCAGATATTTTTTGGTATTTCTAAAAAGTCAAAATTTGTTGACCAATTTTCTTTTCTGGAAAAATGCTTTGAAAAAATTCTTTCTAACCATAAATTAGAATTCCTTGATGCAAAGGATTAAAAGTTAAATGAAGCGATTAGGCAAATTAGCGATCTTTATTGGAATAGGACTGCTGATTTTATTTATTATTTTCTATGAAGCTGAAAGTAAACGAATTGAAATCTCCAAATTAAATAAATTTTGCAAAATTTTGTCTCCGGCTTTATGGAAATATGACCAGCAGGCAATTAATAGTTTTTTAGAATTTATCTGTCTGGAAAGAGGGTATCAGGAAATCGTTCTAGAAACTCGATTAGAGTCTGAGCCAGATACTTATAGACCATTTGTCCGTGTTCATCGAAACAACCTTGTAAACAATGAACCCATTGATTTTCGTTCATTTTTCTTTAATCCTTCTGAACTTGAAAGTAAGATTTCATACAACGATAGGGTTATTGGTCGAATCCTCATAAGTAGATATCCACCAAATTTATTTACATATTTTATTGTCGGCTTGTTTCTCTTTTTATCTTTTTCCATTGCTTTTTTCTATATGGAAATTCTTAGAGGAAAGCTTTTGCTTGAAAAGAGAATTGAAGAACGAAGTGAAGCTTTATCCAAGAGCGAAAAGAAATTGGAAGCGATTTTTGAAAACATCGGAGAAGGAGTAATATCCCTGGACCCTTCGGGAAAAATTCTTGCCGCAAATGCTCTAGCGCAAGAAATGATTGGTATTTTCAAGGACGACCTGATTGGAAGCTTTTTTAAGGATATTTTGATCCTCAGAAGCTTTGATGGTGAGCCCTTAAATCTGGAGTTACCTGAATTCAAAGCTGATTTACCCTTAGAAGTTGTAACAATTCGCTGCCAGATGACTGATAGTCTTAATAATGAACGAACAATTTCTGCATGCCTTACTACAATTTCAAATAAGGGAAAGTTGGAAGGTTATGTTTTAGTGTTTAGGGATGTTTCCAATGAAGAGCGAATTGAAAAACAGTTAAGACAGAGTCAAAAAATGGAAGCAGTGGGGCAGCTGGCAGGGGGCATTGCTCATGATTTTAATAATCTTCTCCAGGTAATTCTTGGGTATGGTGAGCTTGTTGAAGAGTCGCTTGAAAACTTCTCTGAAGCTGAAAAAGATAACTGGTCACAGGTTATGGAAGCCGGCAAAAAAGCTCAGTCTTTGATTAAAAAGATTCTTTCATTTAGCAGGGAGAAAAAAGAGTTTAAAAAAGGCTACTTCAATCTTAGTAAAACGGTTAAAGAGCTTTTAAAAATGGTTAAGCGTGTTATTGAAGAAAACGTTGAAATCGTTTATATCGAAATTGATTCATTATGGCCTGTTGCAGGGGATTCAGAGCAAATGGAACAGGCTCTTATGAACCTGTGTGTAAATGCTCGAGATGCCATGAGTCACGGTGGAAGGCTTACTATTGAATTAAAGAATGCTATTTTGACTAACGAATTCATTCCTTCTCAGGGCAAAAAGGTGTCGGGAAGATTTGTTTGCATTCAAATTAGTGATACTGGTAGTGGAATTCCGCCAAAGGATCTTGAAAGAATATTTGATCCCTTTTTTACCACCAAATCAAAAGGAAAAGGAACTGGAATTGGATTAGCTACTGTTTTTAATATTGTTACCCAACACGAGGGATTTCTTAGAGTTGATTCTGAACTCGGCAAAGGAACAACCTTTCGATTATATTTGCCTGTAACAGATGTTAGTGAAAACTATGAAGAGGTGAAACCGGAGGCTGTAGATTTTTCTTTTGAGGGCAATGGTGAGACAATCTTGCTAGCCGAAGACCAGGAAGAGGTTCGGAATCTCGGTAAAAGATTATTGGAAAAAAATGGATACAAGGTAATAGTTGCGGAAAATGGAAGAGAAGCAATTGAGCTGTTTGAGGCCAACTCCAAAGAAATTAAGCTGTTGCTTTTCGATGTTGTTATGCCAGAAATGTCAGGTTGGGAAGCTGGAAAAGCTATTTTGCAGAAAAAACCAGGGCTCCCGCTAATCTTTTGTAGCGGTTACACAGACCAGCTTGTTGGAAAAGATATCGAAAATGTATTAATAGAGAAACCATATAAAAAAGAGATCTTGCTTGCCACAATAAGAGAACTGCTCAACAAAACGCTAAATTAGGCTTTTTTTATTAAATTACCTTTAATAAAAAGTCTTTCTGGTAAATGATTTTTTAATCGAATAGAAGGAGTTAGGAACGGGTCGTCTTTAAAGGTTATAAAATCTGCAAAGAATCCAGAACTCAATTTCCCTCTTTGATTGGCTTTTCCAGAGAAATGGTGTCCATCAGTTATGAACATTGAAAAAGCAGTGTTTAAATCTACTCTTTCATCTGGATTATTATGGTTTACAGCAGCTTGAATCCCTAGCATTGGGTTTGGCGGTGTAACAGGGCTATCAGAACCTCCAGCAAGACGAATTCCTAGATCAAGAAGCGTCCTTAATGGGTTTGCGCTGTCTAGTCGATCCGGGCCTAATCTTTTTTCATATAATCCATTTTTTCCACCCCAAAAAAAATCAAAAGCGGGTTGAACACAAATGTGAGTTCTTGTTTGTCTCGCGTATCTAATTGCTTTAGCGCTGGGAAGAACAAAATGTTCAATTCTATTGGCAGGAGAATCACTTCCAAATTTTTCGAAACTCCAGTTGTAGCAGAACATGACTGTATCAATAGCTCTGTCCCCGATAGCATGTAGAGCTAATTGAATGCCTTTAGGTGCACAGGCTTTCAACATTTCTTCTATATCTTCAGGAGACAGGTAGACATTGCCTGTTTGCCCGGGCATGTCCGAATAGTCTTCCCACAAAGCAGCTGATCTTGTTCCTAATGAGCCATCTGCAAGAATACATCCGCCTAATTGTTTCCAGCCCCTGGAAACACAGAAGTCCGGGTTAGGGCTTTGGTGATAAATTGTTGCATCCAGAGGACTTTTATCAAGGAAATCTGCTGTTGTTTTTATATCTGCCAAAGACTTTGCTGAGCCTTCCATGGCATGAATAGAAGCAATTCCATATGAAAAACATGTTTTTTCTGCAAGCTCCAGGGCTGCTAAAATGGTTGATTGATCATAAGAATTTAAAAGAATGTAGGCTGCTTCATTAAAGGATTTTCCCGAAAGGTATCCATTTGCAATTTCAATAGAAGGGAGTTTTTGTCTTAACCATTTTTCTGCAAGAGAGTTTACCACTGCAGAATGAAGATCCTTTCTGGTAATCCAGACTTTGTATTTATTAGAAATGTTGTTTAAATCATTTTGATTTGGCAAACCATCTTTTAATATAGAATCGTCAAGTCCATAGCCAAGCAGCCAGCCAGAATGGTTTGAACCCCTTTTCATTATACCGGTAACACCTGAAATGGATTCGGCATCATTTAAATCTGCACCTAGCATGCAAACACCAGTCTGAAGAAAATGAATGTGTGAATCGCAAAAAGCTGGAAAAACAATCGATCCCTGAAGATCAATTAAATCGACTCCTATTCCTTTGTTGGGAACGGGGAGCTCGAAACCGGTTTTAAGCACAACTCCATCAATAACGTGCATTGAATCAAAGGTGGTTCTTGAAAAATCGGGATAAGTCCGCCCGGAAAAATTATGAAAATAAAGTTGTTTCATTTGTTAAAAAGGTAAGTTTTTGTAGAAATGGTAAATTGCTGCAAAAGTGTAAGAGACCCATCTTAAAGGTGGGGAAATTAGTCTCCAAATAAAATTTAGGAGTTTTGAAGCTCTGGTAATTCTCAATACCCAGTAAACAAGCATAAAAATGGCAGAAAGAACCATGGTTATTGCGCCATAAAATAGCCACAAACCAGTTTTTTCGCAGGTAGAACAAAGCGGGTCTAATTGACAAGGATTTTTATCGTTGCCAAGAATTCTGCATGCTATTTGTGCAGGAATACCTCTTGCGACAAATCTTTTTGAGCAAATTTTGTTTAATTTTGATAGAAGAACCATGGATTAAATATACCAGAAACTTTACCAACTTTCTAAGCAAATTAAGGAAAAATATAGACGAATTTTTCCTGCTTACTAGGGAATAAATCCCTGGTAAAAAATCGTTTTTAAGAGAAAGCCCCATGAATAGCGAAACTATAGATTTGGCATGTAAATTGCTGATTAAAGTGAACCGGAGGTTAACTATGAAATATGCACTTGTTAGAATCCTTACATTGAGCGCTTTCGCTATGGTTCTGGGATTCGTATCTGAGGCCGAATTGAAAGTTACTGAGGGGCAGGCATTTGTAGTTGGCCGTTGCCAGGTTGCTTATAATGGAGTAACTTCCGAGCTTTTAAAAAGTGAAAACTGTAAACATCTAAAATCTGAAAATGTGGTTGGCATTGCTCAGGCCAAGTTAAAAGACTATAAAAATGGAAAGCCGGTTTACCAGATAAAGAAAATTTTCAAAGTTAAAACAGATAAAAATGGTGTTTTCATGATGAAGAGCGTGCCCTCTAATTGTGCTTACCTTTTTCTTGGTGCACAGATTCATGAAAATATTCCTTTAAAACTAGATGGCTTAGTTTACTCCAAAAATATAAATTCAAATGTAGTTAATCTCGGGGAAAACCAGATTTCTGTTAGTCTTGCCAATTCAGGAAAAAATGTTGAGTTGGAGCATAAGGTTTTCAGTAAATTCTCCAATGAAGCTTATATCCAGCATTTTTTAAACAAAAGCTGGTTGCACAGATTTGCCCAGGTTATTTGCGGACCACAGAAAAATCTGGACCAAAACAAGGGAGTAGAGTTTTTAAAAGCTTCTGAAGTTGAATTTGATGGTCTTGATACTGTAGAATGGGTGACAATTGAAAGTTAAAATCTGGGTTAATGCAAAAAAAAGAAGAAAAGTTATTTAAAGATGGTTTTGGTTTTATTCCAATAGAAGTATCCCCTGGAAGGTTAAAATCCCTTCTGGGGGAAGTTTCATATAAGCTGGATTCACAGCAACTTGAAATTTTTCAAAAAGACAAAGCCTTAAAAATTCCTTACTCTGAAATAGTAAAAACTGTTGCTGAGAACAAGAACACATTAAAGATTACATCCAATAACGGTGAATTTTCTATTGCCCACGAAAATGGCGCACCCTCTTTAAAATTGCTTCTAGATAGATTGATAGAGGAAAGCGATTTCTATATTAAAGCCCAGAACGGTGAAATCGCCTGGCCAGAGGCCTTCAAAGAATGTCTTTCTTTTAGAGCTTTGCCTTTTGTTTGGGCCACAGAACTATTACTACAAAAATCCATTAAACAAAATTGCTCCGATGTTCATTTTGAACCTTTTGAAAATGAAGTTAAGATTACATTTAGAAAAAGAGATGAGGTTAGTTTTGCTTTTTCTTTTCCAGTGAAAAGTTATGAACGAATCTTATCAAGAATGAAATACCTGGCAGGTTGTCAGAATCATGTTCAAAACCGGCCTCAAGAGGGGGCTTTTCGGCACAAAGATACTAATATTGATATCCGGCTTTCCACCTTTCCTTCAAAATACGGCGAAAGAACCGCTTTAAGATTTATTAATACTGTTCAGTTTAACAATATTGAATCCTTAGGATGGCCTGGAGCTCTTTCTGGAGAATGGTTGAAGCTGTGTTCGTCCTCTAATGGTCTGATTTTGATTACTGGCCCGGTTGGCTCGGGAAAGACAACAGCCTTATATGCTACTTTATGTGAACTTGCAAAACAAAAGGGTGGAAATAGAATTGTAACTATTGAAGATCCTGTTGAAGGAAGAGTTCCAGAGATTTGTCAATCCTCCCTTGAAGAGATAAATAACTTAACTTTGGCGGAGGCTTTTAAGCATATTTTGCGTCAGGACCCTGATATTATTGCTCTTGGGGAGATCCGCGATGCAGAATGCGTTAGGGAAGCTCTTCAAGCGGGACTTTCCGGGCATATTGTTTTTGCAACCTTTCACGCCGGGTCTGCCGATGAAGCTTGTTTAAGAATAAAGCAAATGGGAATTGATAATTATTTGGTTTTTAATGGATTAAAGGCTATACTTTCCCTTGAACTAAAACAGATTGATGGAAAGGTTTGTCCCTCTGTTCACCTTAAAGAAATGGCGAAATTGGAGGGGGAGGTTTTACGGTAGATGCAAGGTCTTGATATTAGTAGAGTTGCTGGGCATTCTGGAATTGAAGCTCTTAGTTCTAAAGAGGAATTGGTTCTGGGAATTGGTTTTATCCTGAAAAGTGGTGTTGAACTATGCCCTGCGCTTAAACTGGCTGCCGAATCCTCGGAAAATCGTTCTGTGAAAATGTCATTGTTAAAAGCGGCGAAACTTATCCATGAAGGCAATGAGCCAATCAAAGTTTTTAAGGAAGGTTTCATGTCTTCAATCCCGCCTTATGCAAGATTTGTCCTTGGTGCTCCCATTGATAGCAAAACAAAGGGTGAGATTTTATTTGGATGGCATAGATTTCAATTTACCAGATTTAAAAGTTTTATAGAACTAGGGTTAGCTTTTCAGGAAGCAGCAATAGGAGGACTAACCATAACATCTTTGTTTATGTTTGTTGTTCCTCAGTTCAAAGAGATTTTCATGGGATTAAATATTGATGGGGGGACTCTATTTTCAATTCTGCTCTTCCTTTCTGATAATGGTTTTGGATTTTTGCTTCTCATTTTTATCGGGGTTTTGGTTATTGGGATCGCGGGAAAAGGATTCGTTGCAAGTTTTCTTGGTATTCAAAGTGAAATTGATTATTTAAATTTTGTTTCTTTGTTAAAAATTATAGATAAAGAAAAAGTGGGAATGGTTGTTAGGATTTTGTCGAATAAAACCGTTTTCCCAAAACAGCATGAAAGGTTTAAGGAATTTTCAGAGGCCTTAATGGCCGGAGAATCAATTGATACAGCACTTGAAAGATCAAACATTGATCCTTTTTTTGCCTGGTTTATCAAGCTTGGCCTGGTCGGTGAAATGGGGAAAGAATCCCTTGAGGACAGTGCAGTATTATTGGAAGCAAGAATTGTTACCCGCTTTGAAATGCTAAGTGCCATCACAGGCGTTTTAATAACATTATTTTTGGGATGCTCCTTTGGAATAATTGTTGTTGGAGTTTTTTCAGGCATTCTTGCAGCTATGAATGGAGCTATGTAAATGTCAGTTGATAAAAGAAACGAAGAATTGATTTTATTTTGTCAAATGCTAAGCATGGCATCTCAAAGCGGAATACCGCTTGCAGAATCTTTAATTGAAGCTTCAAATGCACATTCCGGGCGGATTGCAGGGAACTGGTGCAGAAATCTTGCTCTAAGACTTAAGGATGGATACTCAATAGAAAACGCAATGCAGGATTTAGAGGGATTTGATTCTATTCTTGCTGGAATTGTAGCCGTTATTGGTGAGGATAGACTCATTGAGATATTGCAAAGTTACTCCAGGTTTTTGCTTTTCATTGAAACTATAAGAGAGAATTTAAAAACTGCCTTTTTTTATCCTCTTGTCATAATGTTTTTTCTATTAGCCAATTTGATGTTACTTAATTTTTTCGTTTTTCCAGCACTTTTCCAGGAATTTATCGGTAAAATTAACGAAGTTCCAATTTTAATGCGCGCATTATATTTTGCCGAACCGAGAATGTGGCCTTTTTCCTTATTGTTTCCATGTTTATTTTTCTGGGCAACAGCCAATACTGTTAAAACTATTTGGACTGGTGATTGGCAAGTTTTTCGGCATTCTTTGATTGCAAGACTTATGAAGTTGAATTTATTCATCGAAAAGCAGGCTGAGGCAAGGATTCAATCCCTTATAGCTTTATACCTTGGTGCAGGGTTTACTTTGGTTGAATCAATTTATCGGGCATCGGATTCTGATCCGAAAATGTCAGAGACCTTTCGCTTACGTAATGTTGCTGAAGCTCTAAAAAATGGTGTTGATTTTAAGGAAGCCATGGAACAAAGCCCAGTGCTGGAGTATTTTGCAGAAGTTAGCACAGAAGGGCAGGAACTTGAGTTTAAGTTAAAAAAAATGGCAAAACTTAGATTTCATTCAGCAAAAAAAGATTTTAGTTTTATGGAAAAAGTGGCTTCTATTGTTGCTGTTATCCTTGCTGGAATTATGGTTATGATTATTTCTCTTAGCTTCTTCAGTACTTACTTTTGGCAGTTGTGGGAGGTCATAAAATGAGAAAAAAAGGCCTCACATTGATAGAAATTATAATTACCTGCTCTTTAATGGTCGTTTTGATTATTGCCTTAAGCACAGTCACAAGATTTCATTCTAATACTCTAAATTTAATAGAAAAAGAAACATTTAGCCTTTATGCACTCGAAAGCCTTAGAAACAAGGTTTTGGTTGATTTGAGAAATGGCCACACACCTGAAGAAATACTGGAAGCAAACAAAAGTTTTATTGGTAAGGCCAAGTTTAATCTTAGGCTTGAAACATTAGATGGAATTAATGGGAATAAAAGAATAAGGCTTAGTCTAAGTGAGAAACCAAGAGACAATGAGTTGCAGATGAAACCCACTTTTCGGGAGGTCCTACTACCATGAAAAAAAATGGGTTTACATTAATTGAGCTTATGATTGTAATTGCTATCATTGGAATTATAATGGGATGTGGATTTTTTGATGGTATTAAATTCCTTTCACATAGGTTTAAGCACGATTCAAAAATTGTCAGTGAAAATACAAAGCTATGTTTTATGTTTTCCAAGATAAAAAGAATTCTGGAAAAAGAGAACGAAGTTATAGATGTTGAAGAAGACGGCCATTGTGTGAACCTTTCAAAAGAAAGGCGTATAAGAGTTTCACCTAACGGGAAAAATATTTCTATAGTTGATTCCAATGGAGAGCTTAATTACAACTTTAAGGATACCTGGTTTTCAAAATTCAGGAAAATTGATAATAAGACATTTTACTGTAAAATCAAATTCAGAAAAATGAGTTTGCCTATGTACTGGAAGGTTGGAAACTTCTAATTATGATTAGTATTAAAAATAGAAAAGGGTTTACTATTTATCTTAGTTTTGCTGTTGTGCTAGCCATCTTCTTTTCATACTACATGAACTCTACGGTGGAAATAATTTCAATTCGAAAGCTACAAAAGAAGCTAAAAGTCCAATTGTTAAAAACGGACCGAAAAATTGAAAAGCCTGTAACCGTTTCTCCTGGCGGGATTAATGCTGAACAGGATTATTTAAACCGCTGATATACTTGCGCTTTCTAATATTTTTTATTAAAATCTTGTTCGTGCTGCTTTATTAAGATTTTAAGTAGCTTTCTTTTGGGGTACCGCTGCTTGGCGGAAAAATAAAATTGTCACAGGAAGAAAATAATGAATTTGTTGTATATCAGTCCGAGTTTCCCACCAACCTTTTATAAATTTTGTGTTGGTTTAGCACGTAAAGGAATCAGGGTTTTTGGTGTTGGAGAAGATTCTTTTGAGCAGCTTCACCCTGAACTTAAAGAGTCATTTACAGAATATTACAGGGTAAATTCCCTTGAAAATTACGAAGAAATATACAGGGCAGCGGCTTATTTCATTCACAGACATGGAAGAATCGATATTGTGGAATCTCACAATGAGCACTGGATGATGCACGAAGCCAATTTGCGTGAAGATTTCAACATTGCTGAAGGACCAGACGTCGCCCAAACAATTAGAATTAAACGAAAATCTGAAATGAAAAAGATTTTTAGGAGCGAAAAGTGTCCGGTTGTAGATGGAGAGATTGTCACAGACAAAGCTTCTCTAAAAAAGTTTATTAAAAAGCATGGGTATCCTGTTTTTGCAAAACCTGACATTGGTGTTGGAGCAATGGCTACCTATAAAATTGCAGACGAGAACTCACTGGAAAATTTTTGGAACACAAAACCTGATGGTGACTATTTTGTAGAACCATTTATTGATGGCCAGCTTTTAACCTTTGATGGAATAGCAGATCAGAATGGGGAAATCGTTTTTTACTCATCTTTGCATTCTATGAGTGGAGCATTTGACCTTGTCGCCAATAATGGCGATTTAAGCTACTACCTTATTCGAGATATACCCAAAGATGTCCTGGAAATTGGTCCAAAGCTTGTTAAAGCTTTTGGAATTAAGGCTAAGTTCTTCCATCTTGAATTTCTTAGAAGAAAGTCAGATGATAAGCTGTTTGTCCTTGAAATGAATTGTCGTCCTCCTGGAGGGTATACGGTTGATTTAATGAACTTTACAGCCGATGTTGATGTCTATCAGGAATGGGCCAATATCGTTGCTGATAATAAGTTCTATGCCCCGGTTGACAGAAAATACTTTGCCGCACACATTGCACGCAAATACGGAAAAGCCTATGCTCATTCAAATGAAGAGATTTATGCCAAATTTGGTGAAAAAATCTCTATGCACACAGAAGTGCCTCTCGTTTTTTCTGAAGTAATGGGTAACGAAGCTTTTCTTGTAAGATCTCCTGTAGAAGAAGATATTTTTGAAATGACAAGATTTATCCAGCAACTGGCTTAAACTAGTTAATTGAATCCCCTATTCTTCATAAGAGAGTAGGGGATTTTTTTATCTAATTCTAAAAAGAAAAATGTCACCGATATTTGAGTTTGACCTTTCTTTTGGAAATAGGAGATCGAACTTTTCAAGTTGTTCGGCTGTATTGAAGGCCTTAATGCCTTGAGTCAGAGCGGTTTGCAATTCTCGTTGTTCAAGAATTTCCGAAGAAATGAAACATCCTGAAGAATTTGAATTTCCGTCATTTCCATCAGTTGCAATACCAATTAAATCAAATTTTTGTTTCTTTTTAATTTTAAGTGCAACTTGAGCTAGAAGGTGACTTATTCTGCCGCCTCTGGCTGAAACTACCTCTGGTGGAAGCTTAATTTCTTTTTCCCCAAGGATGACATACCAGAAATCTTTTTTAAAATAAGATGTTAAATCCTGAAGCCAAACTTCCCAGGTTTTGTGATCAAGAGGCTGGGATGAGATTGTTCCGTGATTTTTGAGGACGGCCATAATTTTTTCAAATCCCAGGGTTTTGTTTAAAATAACTTTGAAGGAGTGATTTGTGCTATCAAACAAACTATTTTTTGTAGAAGCTTTTGGGGATTCATTCATTTTGATTTCTAAAAAATTTAGAGCGTTTTTGGGAAAGTTTGAAATGTTTTTAGCAATTTCGAAAGCATTTTTGAAGCTTGTCGGATCAACAGAAAAAGGTCCTGATCCAATATCCCAGGGGTGATCGTTTGGTACATCAGAAATTGCAAGAGTTAAAGATTTGATTCTTTTTCTGCTAATTTTTTTTAACAGGTTTCCCCCTTTGATTTTTGATATGTGGCGACGAACAATGTTTATTTCATCTATCGCTAATCCTGAATGAATGAGGGTTTTGTGACATAGGGTTTTTTCTTCTCTGGTGATTCCATCTGCTGGGAGTGCCAGCAAGGAAGAAGTTCCACCGGAAATAAGAATTAACAGGTTAGAATTGGATTCAAGATTGTCAATGAAGGCTAAAATTTGTTCTCCTGCTTGGTAAGAACCTTCGCTGGGATAAGGATGCTCCCCTTGAAAATGCTGAATCTTTTTGGTCGGGGTTTGAAGAGAGTTATCTAATTTAAATGGAGAAACTATAAAGGACGCCTTACTTTTATTATAAAAATAGTCTGGAATTCCCTTAAACATTTCCTGAGAAGCTTTGCCAAGTGAAATTACGTTTATAGGAGCCTGATCAAATTCAAAAGCGCTAAGAGCTTCAAAAGTTAGAGAGGAAGCTCTTAGCGCTTGATTTATTTCTACAAATATTTTTTTGAAAGATGTTCTTTGCAAATCAAGAAATGTCTTTAGGAATAATGGTTTTGCAGAAATTCTTTACGTCGGAATTGCCTATTGCAAATTCCATGGAAAAAACATCTTGCTTGTCAGCATCTTGAATGTTTATCTCCAGTTTATCGCCTGATTTTACTGCAGCTTTTTCGAGAGATGAATCACCTTTACTACCATTTGAGCCATTTAGAACAAAATTGATCTGCTCGTCATTTTCTGGATTTAAATATCCTTGAGCTTCAAGTCCATTTGAAAGATTCTTAAGAAAAGCTTTATACATGGAATTTTCTGTAGAAATGATTTCTGCAAACTGTTTTGAAGTAAGGTGAATTAAAAAATATTTTGAAAATACTACATCTTCAGTTGCTTGAGCTGCGTTGGGATCAATTTCAAGATTAATCTCAAATTTTCCGGCTTTTATTTCATCGAGCTCCATGTAGTGGGGCGAGAAACGAAGTGCTTTTTTAGTTTTTCCATTAATGATCTGAATCAGAATTATATCCTGACATGCAATTAGTCCTAAAGGTGAACAGTCTACTGTCATTGTTCCTGTTTCAATGTCTTTATTAGTCATGACCTTTTGCATAGATTTTGAAGTTCTAACGTTTTTGACCTGCAGAATTGTTTCTTCAGGTAACTTTTTGTTTTTTGTGTTTATCATGGAAAAGCTTAAATCAACTTGCAGGTCTTTGGTTACAGCATTGTGAGTTTCAACGGCTTCTACCAGATGAGTTTTAGCCAGTCGCCAGATCATATCTTTTTGTATCATTTCCAGCTTACTGGTGGCATCTCTGTATCCTTGATTCAATGCTATCGCTTTTTTATATTCTTCAATTGCTATCTCAGATTTTCCTGCCTGATGATAAAAGCTGGCCAATTTGGCATGCAGATCTGGAAAATTCGGATTGGTGTTGACGAATTTCTCATGAATATCTATTACCGAATCAAGCTTTCTCAGGTAATTGGTTAATTCAAGCAGTCTTGTTCTGGTAATTTTACAACCGCCATAGATTTCCATAGATTTTGAATAGGCTTTATGAGCAAGGTAAAATCTATTGGTATCGTAAAAAATATTACCTAAGGTGCAATAAATTCTTGGATTTTTATTGGAAATACTTAATAAGAGCTCTATTGCTTCATCGCTTTTATTAAGACTGGACAGACAAACAGCAAGATTCATTTTTGCTTCAAGATAATTTGGGTTCGACTTTAAGGCTCTCTGAAAATGATTTAGGGCTTCTTCATAATTTTCATTTTTCATGAGAATTTTACCTAAATCATTAATCAAATCCAGATGCGATGGATTGGCAGCAATTTTGTTATTGGCAATTTCAATGGCTTTAAGATATTGATCATTTTTATTAGTTAGGATACCAAGGTAACCTAAAGCTAAATGTTGAGTAGGATCAAGGCTTACGGCTTTAGAAAACGCCTCAAGTGCTTCGGCTGGATTATCTTCTCTTAGGTATATTTCCCCAAGCAACTCAAACAGAGGGGCAGCAGCCTGCGAATACTCAAGAAAAGTCATTAAGTTTTCTTTTGCTTCTTTAATATACCCAAAGATCATGTTGTATCTTACATATTTTACCTGAGAGCGAACATCATTTGGGTTTATTATTGGGGCAAACTTAATACCGTTTGCTCCATCAAATTGTGAAAGTTTGAAATCAGCGTCAGGACCACTTTCTTTGCCCCCGAAAAAGGTAGAAAAAATAGTGGACTTAGCTGTTGGTCGTTTTAAAGTTTTTTCTTCAAGGATATTTCTAACCAACAATCTCAAAACTTCACAATAAGGGCTGGAATTATTTAAATCATATGGAGGTTTTCCGAACTGAGGCTGATAATCACCAAGCCTTGGTAAGCCTCCAATAACTGGGTAAGGGAAAATTTTGCTGGTTTTTGAAGAAGAAAAATCTGGTCCAATATTGCTTCCGAGTAGAATTAACCTTTCTTTTGGGTAGCTTAATTTTGAAACTCCATGAAAGAAGCGTACATTATCCGTTATTGTTGAAAGGTTGGCAAAATTTATCAGAAAGAAGATAAAATCCGCTGTATCTAATACGGTAAAAAGGTTCTCATCAAAAATTGAGCCTGTATCAATTACAATATAGTCGAAATGTTTTCTTGCAATTTTTAAGATGGCAAGAATATCTGAACTATGAATTTGTTCTGCTTCAAGAAAGCTTCTTGGGGCAGGAATCCCCCAGAGATTATCGCCCATTCTTATTGTTTCATTCATTATCTCAAATGAACTTTCACTGGCTCGGATTTTACTTGCGATATCAATAATAGATCTTGGTGAATGAATTCCCATTAAATGGGTTCCACTTCCAAAATATAAATCAAGGTCAAAAAATAGAACTTTATGAGGCAATTCTGAAGATAGCAACTTGGCTAAGGAGACTGAAAAAGTTGTTTTCCCGTAGCCGTCTTTTGCTGAAGCAACTGTTAATACTTTGCATTCTTTTTTTAATATAGCTTGTTTGCTTTCTGAAACAAGTTTATTGGTATCTCTTAATCTTTGAGATAGGGTGGCAAGGAGCTTAAGGCTTATTGAAGGGTGATTATGTAATAATTTTTCAAAATCTGAACCCTTAATCACGATTAAAACGGTTGATTGAAGAGTCCTGGATGAAGCTGATCTACTGGCATTTTTTTCAAAAAAAGCCATTTCTCCAAAATAGTCACCATTTTTTAAAACAGAAATGGACTGTTCACCGTGAATTGGATGTTTTTTGAAGATTTCTACCTGGCCTGACTCGATTATGTAAATGTTTTTCTCATAATCTCCTTCATTAAATACGATTTCACCACGACTCATGTGTTGGCGGCTTGCAATTTTTTGAACTTCAACCAATTCAGCATTGCTTAAGGTGGAAAAAAGCCCCGTTGTAGAAAAATCCATTTTTTTTCTCTCTTTATTTAATTTATACAACCCAAATAATTATCTACTTTGAATATATCATAAAATGGAAAAATTGTGGATTTTATGGTATTAATTTGTGGGGGTTAAAAATGTCTCAAATTGTAGTTGATTCACTGAAACAGAAGTTTGAATTAAGAACCTTTAAGGTTTTGTTTGATATTAATGATAGTTTAATTGCTGAAGAAATGCTTGATAGTCTTGATCGCGGCAGTTCCGTATTTCGCATGGTGTTTAACCTTCAAGAGGAGCCTCAGGCAGAGATTTTTCTGCTCAGGTCAGAAGCAGATCTTGAAAAAATTGGCGGTGCTCAGCCACGTGTGGGTGAAATCATTCGAATTCTTTATGATCAGGGTGTTATAGGTGCTGTTGCTCCAAAATTAACCGATAACTATGGAGAAGTGGCCTTAAGAGAGCTTGGCCATCTGGTTTTTAATCGACAAGTTGGTGAAAGAGAAGTTCGAATTAGACAGTGGAGAACCCCGTCCTGGCTAAGAGAGGGATTTGCTCTTCAGGCGGCCTGGAAAATTCGGAAAGATAGTAAGGATTTTCTACAAAAGGGTTGGGCAATTTTACAAAAAGCACAATCTGCAAATCAACTTATCCAACCAGATGTAATGAGAAAGGATATCAATCTTATTCCTGATCCTGCTAGACGTGAGCTTGCGTTATACCAATCATTTTATATGGTGAGATTATTACTGACTATTTATTGTGATAGTTTCTTCACCAAATACTCTACCCTAATGGGAGCACTTGAAGACATGGAGTCCGAAACTTGTTTCCGACAGATTACGAGTTTTGATTTTGATAAGTTTTTCAGTCTCTTTGAAAATTGGGTTCAAAAGACTAACGCCTGGACGGCCATGGAATAGTCTGAATCATCTTTTAACACGTTTTATGGCCTTATAAAGGTTGGGCTATGATTTTTTATGTGTTGAAGTAATTCTTAGGGATAGTATTGGTGAAATTTAATAAATTTGAAAAATCCATAATCGTATCACTAATTGCATTAATTGCAATTGCAGGCTTGTTAATCCTTGGTAAAATTGGAGTTTCAAAACAAAGAAACTCTAGAATGTTGAAACAGATCGCTGAAATCTCCGCCCTTACAGATCGAAATGTTCTTGTTAAGGGCGATTCTTATTTTGATGAGAAGGAAAATGCTAGAAAACTGAACTTGAATAAAACGGATCTGAAAAGTCTCATGGAAGTCCCGAAAATTTCTAAATCAGATGCAAAGAAAATTTTTGCTTTTATTGAAAAAAAAGGGAATATTTCGGATCTTCGAGAACTTTTACAAATTAAAGGCTTTACCCGGAAAAAAGTTTATAGGCTTGAAAGATATGTTACCGCAAAAGGCGGTCATGGTGGCAGAAACGCATGGGGCAACAAACTAAATCTAAATTTTGCTACGTTTAAAGAAGTTTCTGAACTCCCAGGAATTGGAAAAGCAATGGCCAAAAAAATCATCAATTTTAGAAATAAAAATGGAGCTTTTTATTCTTTAGATGATTTACGAGAAATACCTGGGTTGTCTGATTCAACTGTAAAAAAATTTATTGATTTGGTTGAGGTCAGATAAAACGCTATGAATTATTATGGTTTTAAAAATAAGGCATTTCAAAGCCGTGGAAAAAAAACTCTTATTTCAATTTTATTGTTATTAACTGTTTTCGCATGGGTTTTACTATTCCTACCAGCAAGCGGAGGGCTTATAGATACCTCCATCAATGAATCATTGAGAATTGATTTTATCAATGTTGGGCAAGGTGATTCAATCTTAGTAAGAACACCAGAAGGAAGAAACTATTTAATTGATGGCGGAATGGAGGCAACCATTCTAGATGCCAATAAAACAGGTAGGGAGCTTGTTCAGAATTACTTAAACACCATGGGCGTTAAGAGTCTTGATGGTGTAATTATTTCACATTGGCATAATGACCATTTTGGTGGGCTTTTACCTGTGATAAAAACCTTTCCGGTAAAGCAAACATGGGAGTGTGGAACAAACTCTGAAGTCGCTAATTACAAAAAATACGAAGAACTATGTAAATTAAAAAGAATTAAAAGAGTCACAGCAAAATCAGGTGACGTGCTTGAATGGGGAAATGAAATTTTTGTGCAGGTAATAAATCCGGAATTGTATTCAAAAACTTCCAATTATAGCAGTTTGCACAATTCATCAATTGTATTGTTAATTCGTTACGGGAAAGTCCAAGTCCTTCTGGCAGGAGATATAGAGGAAGATTCTGAAAGAGAACTCATGAAGTATGGAGAGGGATTGAGATCTCAGATTTTGAAGATTCCTAATCATGGATCAGATGCAAGTATTTACGAACCATTTTTAAAGCTTGTCAGGCCAAAAGTTGGGATAATTTGTGTTGGCAAGGATAATCCTTTCAGACACCCTGCAAAAGATGCATTAAAAGCTTACAAAAGGCTTAAAACAAAGATTTATAGGACAGATGAAAGCGGCAGTATTTCTTTGGTTATAGGTGGGAAAAGTAATAATGATTTCAAAGTTGTGCTAGAAAGAAATCCTTAAATCTTAATTTTATCTCCGAAAAATCGGAGCGATCGGAAAAAACGAGAGTGTACACAATATTGCTTAAAATAAGATAAAACACGTGTTAAAGGCTTTTTTAACAGTTCAAAATTAGCTACAACCTTTGTTAGAGATAGTTTTAGGTTATGTTTGAAAAAAACACCAGATGCTCAAAAAATGAACATGCCTGTATCTAACTTTTGGTGCATATTTGGTTAAATAATGTATAAAAGATCTCCCTGTTTATCCCTCCTAAGCTGGCTTAAAATCCTGTTATGCGCATTGGTAGTGAGCTGAAAATTTTTCTAAAAAAGTCTTTGACTTCATGGGTTTAAAATGGTGTAATTTTACCCGGCAAGAATGAAAAAACACAGGCACGTCTTCAAAAAATATACGACACCTATTTTTCATTTAATCCCCTGAAAACGCAGCATTTATAGCTGGTGGTTGGGTAATTCCAACCATCTTTGTACACCTTTTTAACGATCGGGGACAAAAACATATAGGGAGCAAACATGAAACAAGGTCGCGAATTGCAGTTAATAGAAAATCGCCAGGGAAATATAGTTCCATTTAACCCGGAAAAAATTAGAGCAGCTATGGAAAAAGCTGGAAAAGCTACCGGGGAATTTGGAATGGTTGAATCAGTTAGAATGGCAAGTCAGGTAATAAACATACTTGCACATCGGCATCAATCAGGCACTCCATCAGTGGAAGAAGTCCAGGATGCAGTAGAACACATTCTCATCGCTAACAATTATTTTATAACCAACCGTTCATACATTGTGTATCGCGAACAGCACAAACAAATGCGCGAAGGTAGAAAATCAATTGTGGATAGCATTAGTTCGATTAATGAATATCTAGGCCATCTTGATTGGCGAGTAAATGCTAATGCTAATCAGGGATATTCTCTTGGTGGCTTAATCTTAAACGTTGCTGGTAAAGTTACTGCAAATTATTGGCTCTCTCATGTCTACACCCCGGAAATTGGCGAAGCTCATCGTGACGGCTTCATGCACATTCATGATTTAGATATGCTATCAGGATATTGTGCTGGATGGTCCCTAAAAACACTTTTACAAGAAGGCTTTAACGGTGTTCCCGGTAAGGTTGAAGCTGCAGCTCCAAAGCATTTTTCAAGTGCATTAGGTCAGATGGTGAACTTCCTTGGTACTTTACAGAATGAATGGGCAGGTGCACAGGCTTTCTCTTCTTTCGATACTTATTTAGCGCCTTTCATCAGATTAGACAATCTTGATTACGACGAAGTTGTTCAGGGAATTCAGGAATTTGTTTACAATCTTAACGTGCCTTCAAGATGGGGAACCCAAACTCCATTTACAAATTTAACCTTAGATTGGAACTGTCCAGAAGATCTTAGAGATCAAAGACCTTTAATCGGTGGGAAAAATGTTGATTTTACATATGGTGAACTTCAACCAGAAATGGATTTGATCAATAAGGCTTTTATTGAAGTAATGTGTCATGGCGATTGCAAGGGTAGGGCTTTTACTTTCCCGATCCCAACTTATAACATTACCAAAGACTTTGACTGGGAACATCCAAATTGTAATGCCTTGTTTGAAATGACTGCTAAATACGGTCTTCCATATTTCCAGAATTTCATTAATTCTGACCTTGAGCCAAAAATGGTTCGATCAATGTGCTGCAGACTTCAGCTTGATTTGCGTGAACTACTTAAAAGAGGGAACGGCTTATTTGGCTCAGCAGAGCAGACTGGTTCAATCGGTGTTGTTACCGTAAACCTGGCGAGACTCGGATATGTATACAAAGGAAATTATGAAGGCTTAACAATCAAACTTGATGAACTCCTCGGACTTGCCAAGAAGAGTCTTGAAATCAAAAGAAAAGTTATTGAAGCCAGAATTGATAGCGGTCTATTTCCTTATACCAAGAGATATCTCGGAACTCTTAGAAATCATTTCTCCACTATTGGTGTGAATGGAATGAATGAGTTAATCAGAAACTATTCTGATGGCGAATATGATATTACCTCCAAAGAAGGCCTTGAACTTGCAGAAAAAATAATGGACTTCATTAGAGAGAAGATAGTTGCTTATCAGGTAGAAACTGGCCATCTTTACAATCTTGAAGCTACTCCAGCTGAAGGCGCAACTCATAGATTTGCAAGAGAAGATAGAAAACGATTCCCTGAAATCCTTCAGGCCGGACCTATTAACGCTGCATATTATACAAATTCAACCCAACTTCCAGTTGATTATGATGGGGATTTATTTGATATAATGCGCCATCAGGAAAAATTGCAAAATAAATACACTGGTGGAACTGTTTTGCACCTTTATCTCGGTGAAAGAATCCCAGATGCAGAGTCATGTAAAAGATTGGTTCAGAAGTCTCTAACTCAATTCAGACTTCCTTATATTACAGTTACACCTACATTTAGCGTTTGTCCAAATCACGGATATGTTTCTGGAGAACATAATTTCTGCCCGTCATGTGATGATATAGAAGCAAGAAAGATTCTTGCGGTTGCAAGTGAAAACGGTGAAAAACTGGCTTTGGAAAATGTTGAAATTCCAGAAGATAGAAGAACAAATTGCGAAGTATGGACAAGGGTAATGGGTTATTTCAGACCTGTATCACAGTTTAATGCTGGCAAGAAGAGTGAATACGCTGACAGAACGCTTTTGAAGTCTCAGGAAGTAGTTAGAGAAGTAATCTAATTAATATGTTGAAAATAAACCATAAAGTTATGGTTGGGGGCTTAGAGCCCCTAACCTTGATTGATTATCCAGGAAAAATTGCTTCCGTTTTATTTCTTCAAGGCTGTAATCTGCGTTGTAGATTTTGTTATAATCGATCTCTTCTTGATTTTTCCAATGAAAGTTCGAGAATGGGATGGGAATCAGTTATTAATTTCCTTAAGGACAGGCAAGGATTTATTGAAGGAGTTGTTTTTAGCGGAGGTGAGCCTTGTTTACAAAATTCTCTTCCAGAATCTATACAGGAAGTTAAAGAATTAGGATTTTCCATCGCTTTGCACACCAATGGGTTCTATCCTGAAATGGTAAAATGCCTTATTGAAGATCAGCTGATTGATTTTGTAGCTATTGATTACAAAGCAAACCCAAAAAGATTTGAAGAAGTTGCAGGAATAAATGCAGAATGGGAAAAATTTCTGGAAACTGCTAAACTTGTTATTGAATCAGGAATAGACTACGAATTCAGAACTACTGTTCATCCAGATTTACTTTCTGATAGCGATATTTCTGAAATTGCTGACTCACTTCATAGCTTAAATGCAAAACGATTTGTACTTCAAAAATATAAGCATGGAAATGCTTTTGATGAAACTTTACGTGATTTTACAGGTCCATGGATTAAAGACTCCACGCTTTTACGTCTCAGAGAAAAATTTGAAGAATTCTCGGTAAGAGGGGATCAATCAAAAGAAAAGTCTTATGGGGAAAAAGTAAAAACGGCTTAAGATTTAAACTAAGTCCGCAGATCCTATGCGATTCTGCGGGCTTTTATTTTTTAGGAGACTTTTGTAGAGTTGAATGTGCATATAAATTTCTTTGGAGGGGTTATTGCTGGTTTTTACACAGTCATAAGCCCTTTTACCCATGAGCTTGAACCTTTCAGGTTCCTGCAATACAGAACGTAATTTAAGAATAAAATCGTCTCCATCATGAATTCGCTTATAACTGGCTGGAGCGGGGGAAGTAAAATATAATAATCCCGTGCCTGAATCGGGAAAGTTTGACTCGTTTCTTATAAAAGCATGATTGCCTGGTATATCTGAAGCCACAATTGGAAGGCCTGCCATCATTGCGTCCAGTAAAAACGGGTTATAGCCTTCTACATGAGAAACATTTACAAAAGCACTTGCTATTTTATAAAGAAAAATAGTCATTTCAGGTTCTGGGCGCTCAAGGATTCTTACCCATGGTCTGTTAGATATCTCCGAAAATATTTGTTGTTTAGTTTGTTCATCAAAGGGGTCGCCTAAAATACCCAGTCTTATATTTGGAAAGTCTTTAAGGATTTTTTCAATTTGATGAATTGCAAAAAGCGTGTTTTTTAGCGGTAACAAGCCGCCGTCAATGAGAATTACCTGATCGTCTTGCTCGTAACCAAAATGGCTTTTGGGGAACTCCATTTCACTAAAGGGCGGCAATACCCCAGGTGTTATCACTTCAAAGGAGGCCGAAGTTTGAAAGCGAGCTTGAATAAACTTTGCCATCTGAGAGAATGGTATGATTATTTTTCCTGCATTTTCCAGGACCGCTTGAATTTGAACCTTTAACCCTGGATTTAAAAGATCTATAAATACGTCTGGTCCTACGCAACTAACTACAAGAGGGAGTCTTGAAGACTCTGCCAATTTTAAACATGGAATTCCGGCTTTAGCCAGATTAAAAGCATGAATGAGCGAGGGGGTTCCTTTTAAAGCTTCAAAAGGATATGGGTCGTCAGTTGTAAAATCCCTTGTGTGACACGGAACATTTGCAAGAGATTGAATTAATCTTTTGGTTATTATAGTTTCCTCAAGGTTTGCCTGATCTCCAGATGGAATTCCAAAATAAATATTCAAAATTTAATCCTGTTTAATGTGGTTTCTTGACTTTGTTATTGGCGAGCTTTATACATATTTAAATGATAGCAGTTTATGTTGCAATTGAAAATCCCCGTATATAATGGAAGGAAAAATATGGAAATCAGTGCTCAGGATTTTATTATCCAAACCCTCGGAACACCAAATTTTGATTCCCCGCTTAAATTATCAAAAATTGATGGAGATTATTTAACAAACTACGTTCCAGATGATGAAAGGGTTATTTATCATAATTCCATAAAAAAAATCCAGGAAGAAATTAAAAGCGGTGAAGAACCACTTTCTTTTGAAAAGGCTGGACCAAGAGAAAAAACCTTTTTCGAACCTTGCAGAACCAGAGCAGCTATTGTTACTTGCGGTGGTCTTTGCCCAGGAATTAACGATGTTATTCGTGGTTTGGTTATGCAACTTCACCATTGGTATGGGGTAAAAAATATTTATGGTTTTCGTTATGGCTATCTGGGAATGATTAAGGAAGCAGGATTACAGCCCCTTGTTCTGGATCCTGAAATGGTTACAGATATCCATGAGAAGGGCGGATCTATACTTGGATCTTCCAGAGGCCCCCAAAACGTAAGTGAAATGGTAGACCGACTTATGGACTATAACATCAATATTCTATTTTGCATTGGTGGCGATGGAACACTGAGAGGTGCAAAAGAAATCACTGACGAAATAACCAAACGTGGCCTTGCGATTTCTGTTATTGGAATACCAAAAACAATTGATAATGATATTGGATACATTGAACAAACTTTCGGCTTTGAAACAGCATTTTCACACGCTGTTGAATCAATTAAAACTGCTCATGTTGAGGCACGCGGATACCAAAATTGTGTTGGTCTCGTAAAATTAATGGGAAGGCAATCTGGTTATATTGCTGCTAATGCGTCTATTGCCTCTCAAGATGTTAATTTTTGTCTGATTCCAGAAATTCCGATTGATTTGGAAGGCGAAAATGGTTTTTACAAACATTTGCTGGAAAGAGTTAAAAGGAAAAGTCACGCTGTAGTTGTTGTTGCGGAAGGTGTCGGCGAAGTTTTCTGCGCAAAAAATGAAAGAGATGAATCGGGCAATAGCAAATTTGGTGATATTGGAATTCATCTTCGAGAGGGAATAAAAAAATACTTTAAGGAAGCTAATGTTCCAATAGGTGTTAAATATATCGACCCTAGTTACATTATCAGAAGCTCAAATGCCATACCTTCAGACAGCATTTACTGTAATCAGTTGGCTCAGCATGCGGTTCACGCCGGAATGGCTGGTAAAACCGGTATGGTAGTAGGTATCTGGAACAATAGATTTACTCATGTGCCAATTGAAATGGCAGTTAAGAATAGAAAGTTTATTGATCCTGAAAGTATGTTTTGGCTGAACGTTCTTGAATCCACTGGACAACCAAGATGGATGCAGAACAAGCCCAGGGTTTAAAAAATAAAAGGCTATCTGAAACATTCAGATAGCCTTTTTCTTATATTTTCAAAAGCTCAATCGCTTTACTATGTAAAATCATATTTGAGGCTAAAAGATCCTCTGAATCTAATTCCATTTCATCGCCATTAATCTTGGAAATTTTTCCGCCAGCCTCTGTAACAATAAGTCTTCCTGCTGCGACATCCCATGGTTTTAAGTTGGTTTCCCAATAAATCGAAAATACTCCTTCAGCTATTTTGCACAGATCTAATGCAGCAGATCCAAATCTGCGAACGCCCTGCACGTTCATTAGCATCGCTTTTAAGCGCTGTAACAACAAATCCATGCATTCTCTACGATTATATGGAAATCCAGTAACTGCAAGGCAGTCATTTAAAACTTCTACTGTATTTACTGATAGTCTTTCACCATTTCTAAATGAACCTTCACCAAGAGTTGCAGTGTACAATTCTTTTGAAACGGGCTTATAAACAGATCCTGACTTAGAAACTCCCATTTCGCAATATGCTACAGAAACACAAAAATTCTCTAAGCCATTTGCATAATTTGTGGTTCCATCAAGAGGATCTACTATCCAGCAGTTTGCGTTTTTCCAATCAATTGAATGTTGACTTTCCTCTTCACCAAAGAATTCAACTTCTGGGGCAAGCAATGCCAATTCTTCTTTTAAGAGCTTTTCAGAAGCTAAATCCATTTCAGTAACCAAATCGACAACACCTTTTCGCTCAATCTTTAAATTAGTTCTGAAGCCCTTCATTAGTAGTTTTCCTGCTTTCTCTGCTGCAGCGGCTGCTATTTCTGTATATTTGTTGTATGGCTTCATAAAAGGCTCCTAAACATAATTTTGGGAATTATAGCATAACCGAGGTCAGAGGATTTTCTAAACTTATTACAAGGTGGAAACTGCCGTCTATTGGTGTTAAAATGCATCAGCTAACAACGGAGTCAGATATGTATAATCTTAAAAAGATGATTTTGCCCGCGATCATTGCTATGGGAGCCATTGCTATAAATTGTTTCCCTGCGAGCTGCCAGGAGTTAAAGCTTCGAAACGATGAAAACATTATTTCTAAGAATGATGCGATTGAAACAGAAATTATTGAAGAAAATATAAATGAGATTGAGGAAACGGCAATCGAAAACAATGATAAACAGGAAGGAATAGAGGAATCTAAACCAATAGAAGAAATTTCCTTTGAGGATGAAGAAGTTTCAGATGAACCTGTCGAAGAAAAGTATGAAAAAGCAGATAGCCTCAGTCCAGTGTTAATTGTTGACGGCGAGCCTGATGATGAACAATCCAGAGTTGAACAGAAAGCAGAATTGGAAGGTCGTTTAATTGCTGAAAAGCATCCATTGGGGCGAAGAAAAAATCTTTATCGATGGGTGCTTGAGTTAGCTGATAAATCCAGAATCCCGTTAAAATCGAATCTTAAACTACTTCAGACTGTTAAAAATGAAGACATGCTCGATGGTTACGTAAAAGTTTCTGGAGTGTGGCTTAAGTCAGAGTTCAGCTCTCCTTTGAGATTTCTAAGAATTGAAAACATTAGAATGATTGATGAATTAACAGAGGTTAATGAAGAGTCAGAAAATGAAATCGCTTTGGTAGCTTCTGAAACTGATAATTTAAAGCACGAAGAAGAAAAAAATCAGAAAAGTGCAGAAATTGAGAGTTCCAAAGAAAAATTAACCAATAAAATAGACCCTAAAAGTGAAGAAAGCATTAATGCGAGCGATTCTTTTACTGAAAAATTAATTCTTGAAAAGAAAGATTAATTTTGCACAGATGCAAAAAGAATTTTGAAAATTACTGAAAAAATAGAAAAAACTCTTACCCAACTACCTCTTAAACCTGGCGTTTACATTATGAAAAACAGGGTGGGAGAGATTATTTATATTGGCAAGTCCAGATCCTTAAAAAAAAGGGTAAGGTCTTATTTTGCCAAAGATCACAAAGATGTAAAGACCGGGGTTCTGGTTGCTGCCATTGAGTCCATAGAATTCATTGTTACCAATAATGAAATAGAAGCGTTGATTCTGGAAAATAATCTGATCAAGAAGCACAAGCCCAGATACAACATAATGCTAAAGGACAGCAAAACCCATCCATATATTCGTATTACCATGAAAGAACCTTATCCAAGGCTGGAAAAGGTCAGGAAGGTTTCTTTTCGAGATGGAAATCTCTATTTTGGCCCATTCCCCAATGAATATGATTTAAATCGCATTGTTGAGCGGCTTTCAAGAAATTTCAAGCTTTGTACTTCTAAAAAGAGATCTATAAAAACAAAAAGTGGGATCACCAGACCTTGTTTAAAATACCATCTGGGAGTTTGCCAGGGTGTTTGCCAAAAAAAGGTGTCACCTGAAAATTACAGAGAATCAATTGATGCGGTAATAGAAGTTTTATCAGGTAAAAAGAAGCCTGATTTTAAAGAATTAGAAGAGCAGTTAAAAATTCTTATGGAAGAATACCGTTATGAAGAGGCTGCCGAACTCAGGGATACAATTGCAGCTTTGAAACGATTTTTTGAGATTCAAAAGGTGGAGTTTGTTAAGCCAGTTAACTCAGACTTTTGGGGGATCAGCGAAGCGCCTGACAGAGTGGTTTACTCAATTTTTTTTATTCGTTCTGGAAAACTCCTCGGAAATCGTCTGCTTGATGTTGATCGTGAGCCTGGAGCTACTTCTGAGGAACAATTTAATACGGTTTTAACTAGATTTTATGATAACAACCTTATTCCATCAAATATATATGCATCAATACTGCCAGATGGGCCGGAGGTTCTGGAAGCTACTTTTAAGCTGAAAGCAGAAAAGAATATTTCCTTTAAAGTCCCTCAAAAAGGAGATTACAAAAGACTTTTGCAGATGGCAGATACTAATGCCCTGGAAATAATGAAAAATCTTAAAGCTCAGGGAAATGAAAGGGTGGATGAAGCAGTTCTTGACCTCGAAAAAGAGTTAGAATTGTCGCAAACTCCCTATAGAATCGAGTGCGTTGATATTTCCCATATTCAAGGAACGGACCCGGTGGCATCATTAGTTGTTTTTGAGAATGGTGCTCCCAAAAAAGGAGAATATCGCCTCTTTCATATAAAAGAAGCCCATGGTGGGGATGATCCAGCATCAATAGCAGAAGTCACAAGGAGACGTTTTACCAGAGTTTTAAATGAAGGAAGTCGTATTTGTGATTTGTATATAGTAGATGGAGGCATTACTCAGGTTCGGGCTGCTGTCAGGGAACTGGAAAAGCTGGGATTAGATGTGCCCATTCTTGGTCTGGCAAAACGAGAAGAAACTTTAGTTTATCCAGATGGTAAAGAAGTAAACCTTCCTTTCTCCAGTAAAGGAATGCGGATGATTATTAAATTAAGGAATGAGGCTCACAGGTTTGCTAATTCTTTCCAAAAGAAAACTCATTCTAAGACCATCATTAGATCAGCATTATTAAAATTACCAGGTGTTGGTCCAGCGACCTTGAAAAAAATTATCTGGAAATATGGTTCAGTTGATGAAATTATAGATATGGAACCAGCAAAGTTAGGCAAGGAAACAGGAATTCCAGTTAAAACTGCAGAGTTAATCTTAAGATCACTGAAAGCAGGAAGAAGTAAATGAAACAATTAGTTTATCGAAGATCGGTAGGGATTTTTTTATGTTTGGTATTCCTGTCCATTTTCTCTAATTCTCTTTTTGCTGGTGAGATCATGAAAGAGAAGCTTGAGAGAGCTTTCTTTGCTGCTTTTTCTGATCAGGAACAATTTAAATCAAGTCAGGTTTTTCAATTGCTGGAATATAAACAATCCGAGATTGACTCGCTTGGCAACGTTACTCCAAGGCCTGCTTCAATAACAGTCGAGTTTGAGATGGATGAGGTTCCTGGGTTCTTCAAAACTATTAGAGTCCTTTGCAGGGAAATTAAGTATTATAAATTGACTATTTCATCAGCGGTGTTCGAGTTTCCAAATTGTAAATTAAACATGGATGAATTAGAACAAGGAAAGGTCAGATTTGAGAAATTACCAAATCTAAAAATTGAGACTAATGTTTCGGAACAAGACATTCTCAAGGTCTTTGATTTGTATGCCAGGTCCAGAAATTTACAAGATTTAAAATTGAGTCTTGATAAAAAAAGAATTACTCTTAGAGGTTATTATAAAAAAGGGTTTTTAACAGTTTATTTTAAGGTTTTTGGGAAAACCCGCCTGGTGTCTCCAAAGGTAATAGATTTTAGATGCAATAGATTGACCTTGAATGGAATTCCCATCCCAAGGAGCAGTATTGGAAGTATTTTCTCTAAGATAAACCCTGTTTTCGACGCAACAAAGACCTGGTTAAATCTTAGCATTGATAAAGTTGTCGTGGGAAATGGCCTGGTTAAAAGCTTTAGCCGAATAGACACGAGAAAAAACAATTAATATAAGGTGAGAAACATGCCAACAAAACGTAGAATTCACCGAATAGCAAAAGTTATTCATCATCGGCAGTCCGACCTGATTATCGCGTTAGACGGGGTACATGATCCGCATAATATTTCTGCAGTAATTAGAACTGCTGACGCAACAGGCGTTGGACGTGTCGTATGGGAGCCTGATTTAGCTACTAACAACAAGTTAAACCCTGAAGTCTCATTAGGTACAGAGCGTTGGGTCGATGTTAAAAAGGTTTCATGCATCAAAGATGAGCTTATGGAGTTTAAAAAACAAGGCTATTCAATTGCTGCAACTCATATGGGAAAAAAAGCGGTTGATTTTAGAACTATAGACTGGACCAAACCCTGGGTTGTGATCATGGGAAATGAGCAACGTGGTTGTCGGGATGAAACCGTTGAATGTGCCGACGAGAATATTTTTCTCCCGATGTTTGGTTTTGTACAGAGTTTAAATATCTCAGTTGCAACTGCTGTAATCTTATACGAAATCCAAAGGCAAAGAGAAAACGCCGGAATGTACAATAAACAAGCTTCGCCAGAAACTGTTGAGGCTTTGTACAATCGCTGGAAATTGGAAAAAGAATATTTCGAAGTTAAAGACTTATTGGAAAAACCCGTTGGCGACCTTCCAGATGCAGAGTTTCCACATTCTGACGGCAGAGCAAAAAGGTTTATTCCAAAGAAAAATAAGGCTGAAGAAGAAGAAAATAATTAAAAATACCGAAATTTTCGTTAAGAAATTATAAATCCCTTCCGACAAAACAGTACAACAAAATAAAAAGACCGAAATGGAGTTGGTCAATGAAGAACTTCTTGAACGGATTAAGGGATTGGTTTAAAGATTTCGTAAAAGCATTTATTTTCTTTCTGTTTCTACAAACCTATGTTGTACAGGGGTTTGTTATTGAGGGAGCCTGCATGGAGCCGGAGCTTCACTCTAAGGAAAAGATAATAGTTAACAAACTATTGTATTTTGTCGAGGAGCCGAAGGTTGGTGAAGTTGTTGTGTTCTCATATCCACTGGAGCCCAAAAAAGACTTTATCAAGAGAGTCGTTGGGGTTACAGGCGATACCATTGAGGTTAAAGATGGCTATTTGTACAGAAATAGTAAAAAGCTCAATGAAAATTTTGTTAAGGAATATGTTTTTGGCTCTTACGGACCGATAAAAATCCCGCCTGGAAAAGTTTGTGTTATGGGCGATAATAGGAATAATTCACATGATTCGCGTGCATGGGGACTATTAGATAAGTCGCTTATCAAAGGCCGGGCTGAACTAAAATTCTGGCCCTTTAGCGATGCTGGATCAATAAAAGTCCTTGTGGATTAAAGGTGGTTGACAGTTAGGGTGTTCCTATTATATTCACACTGTTAGGAGAAATTTTTGACTACGCAATTTAAAAAAGGGTCATTTAGCTGTCCAGCTTGCTCAAAAGAATTTGAGTGTCTGGTCGTTAAATCTGTAACCCATCAAGGGCAAGATTCGGATTTTTTCCCTCATTATCTGGGAGAGAATCCTTTACCATTCTTTTTGGTACAATGCCCTAAGTGCTCCTATTGCGGGTATCCAGAAGATTACCTTCCATCTGTTGCTGCTGAACGCAAATTGGAAGAATCACTTATTAAAGGCATTGTTAATCAACCGCTTGCTAAAAAATTACCTCCAGATGCTCTTAAATTTTATGTAGCTGGTAAAATCTATGAAGCCAGCAGGAGAAACCCTTATCATATAGGTAACTTATTTTTAAGAGGATCGTGGTGTTGCAGGCTTAAGGAAAACAGGAAAGCCGAAATAGAGCTTCAACAATTAGCTGTTAAGTTTTTAAGAACCTCAGTTGAGAAGTCTACGATTTTAAATCCGGATAATTTGCCAATTGTTACTTATCTCGTTGGTGAGCTATATAGGCGTCTTGAAGATAAGAAGCTGGCCAGAGAATGGTTTGGTTCAGTTGAAGAAGTTCTGATTGATTCAGAGCAGCAATGGGTGCTAGATCTAACTCAAAAACAGGCTGAACTAAACGAACACTTAATTAATTAGCTTCAATTGAAAGGGCTCGATGGTATAGGGTTGTTCTTATTATAATAATCCTGAATTGCAGCATATAGAAGTTGTGGAAATTGAAAAAATTTCATAGACTAATCTAGAGTTGCATTTCGGGATTTTTTACATTTAGGGGATTTATGGAAAGAATCAGAGTTAAATATGCTGATGAAAATGGTCAGGCAAGAGAAGATGTTTTCGAGACCCGTTCAGCAGAGGATATGCGAAAGGCCTTTGAAGATCGCGGATATTATATTCTCCATGAGGAAATGGAGACTCCTGGACTTTTAGCCCAATTAAAACAGACTCTTTCTTCTGGCAATAAAGTTTCATTAAAAGAATTAAATGAATTTACCAAGCTTTTGCGTACACTGATTAAGGCTGGAATGCCGCTTAATGATGCAATTGATATACTACTTGAAGATGATAATGGATCACCACTGAATTCTGCTTTAAGACAGATTCAGGAAGATATTCAGGAAGGGATTTCCTTCAGCCAGGCCTTGGGCCGGCACCCTGATATTTTTCCCGAAATCTATGTAAAAACGGTTATTGCCGGAGAAAAAGCCGGCGCCCTAGAAAATATTTTGAAAAGATTAACCGAGTATTTCGCCAATTCAATAGCCATACGCAGGAAGATTATTGCTGCATTGATATATCCAAGTATTTTGCTTCTGGTCTCAACTTTTGCTTGTTACATATATGCTGGTTGCCGTTGTGCCTGAATTTGCAAATTTGTTCGCAAGCCTGGAAGTTCCTTTGCCGATGATGACTTCAATTTTACTTGATTCATCGCAGTTTATAGGCAATTGGTTCTGGGACCATCTCTTTAATTGTCTTTTGTGCTTCGGTGATATTTTTTAACTATTTCAAAACCAAAAAAGGGCAGAAAAACTTTGCTGTTTTAAAGTCTAAACTTCCAATTGTAAAAAGCCTTGAAGAAAAATATGGCTATAGTCAGTTTTCAAGAACTCTTTCAACAATGGTTTCTGGTGGGATTCCTTTGCTAGATAGTCTTGAAGTTGTTATTGATAGTTTAGAAAATAGATTGATGGCTGAAAAATTAAATGTTTTGCCACAACTTCTTAAGAGAGGTTTGGGCTTTGGGAAGGCTTTGAAATCGATTCATGGAGTTCCTGGCATAATGGTTCGGGTTATTACAGTTGGTGAGGAATCTGGCAATCTGGATGAGATGTTGGAGAACCTTGCGGAACATTATGACGAAGAAATTTCAGAATTAACTGATACTATTACCTCACTTGTAGAGCCAATACTCTTCCTTAGTATGGCTGTAGTTGTGGGGACTTTGATTATCGCGCTGCTGTATCCTGTGCTTACGGCTGCTTCCAATATTCATTGAACTAGGAAAAAAATATGGAAAGCTTAACAGACTATTTGGTTAAAAATAAAATTTTGGAAAGAAACCTTGCTGAAAAAATGGTTTCTGAATGTAAGGGCGACGTGGATAAGGTTCTGGTAAGCCTTCATAATGACCCAAAAGTCGAAGACAAATTACTTTTAAAAGCATTTGTAAAATCTTTTAAGAAAAAATCTTTTTGTGAAATACTGGTTGAAGAAGGGTACATTTCAATTGAATTTGTTCAAACTTTAATTGGTGAGTTTGGTGCTATTCCAGGCAATATAGGTCAAATCCTGGTTGAAAGAAAAGTTATAACCGAAGAAGAATATTCGAAAGCTATTGCTATGGAATTGGGAATTGAATATGTAGATCTTGCCCATTATGAAGTAAATGATGAGCTGTTCAATGGAATTGATGTTTCTTTAATGAGAAAATATTGTTTTATTCCACATGAGAAGAAAAGCCGTGATATCTATCTCATTATGGCAGATCCCGGAAATGTGGATGAAATTGAAGAGCTGGAAGTGCAACTAGGCATGCCTATCCTTCCAATGGTTGCCTCGAAACAAAGCATTTTAAAACTTCTTACTCTAATGATTGAGACAAGTCTTGATTCCAAGGTTGTTTTTGCCGAATTAGAAAACTTTCCACCGCTTGAAGTCGTGGAAGAAGAAGAGGATGCGGATGATTCACCTGCTCCTGGCGTGGCGATGACTTCTCAGTTCAATGAAGATGCCCCGGTAATCAGGATGGTCGATGCTATTATTTTAAAAGGGGTTCGTAAAAGAGCCAGCGACATACATTTTGAAGTTTATGAATCCCAATTAAAGGTTAAATACAGAATTGATGGGGTTCTTTTCGAAGTTCTTTCCGATGTGGAGCCCAGACTTCGAGGTCCCATTATTTCAAGGCTCAAAGTAATGGCCGCTCTTGATATTGCTGAAAAGCGTGTTCCACAAGATGGTCGTTTCAAACTTAAAATTGATGATCGTTTTGTTGATTTTCGTGTTTCTGTTTTACCTTCAATTTATGGTGAAACAGTCGTTTTAAGAATCCTGGATAAATCTGCACTAGGATTGGATATTCAAAAACTTGGAATTGACGGTCAGGATCTGTTGATCTTTAAAAGAAACGTTAAGAAACCCTATGGAATGGTTCTTGTAGCTGGTCCAACTGGATCAGGGAAGACAACCACCCTATATTCTGCAATAAAGTTTGTTCAAACGCCGCGAGATAAGTTTATTACTATTGAAGATCCTGTTGAATACCAGCTTCCTGATATTGTTCAAATTGCAGTTAATGAAAAAAAAGGACTTACTTTCAGTTCAGGGCTAAGATCAATTGTCAGACAGGATCCCGATAAAATCATGGTGGGCGAAATTCGTGATGCTGAAACTGCTAAGATTGCTATCAATGCAGCTCTTACCGGACACCTTGTTTTTAGCTCAATCCATGCAAATAACGTAATTGATGCTATTTCCCGCTTAGAAAACATGGAAATTGACCCATATGAATTTGTTAGTTCATTTAACTTGATAATGTCTCAAAGACTTATGAGGATAAATTGTAAAAACTGTATTGCTGAAGATAATACCATTACAGATGAAATGAAAGCTTTGACAATTGATTTCAAAGAGTATGAGGATGTTAAATTTATGCGCGGTCGAGGCTGCAGATATTGTCATGACACTGGTTATCAGGGTAGACAAGGCATTTTCGAAGTGCTCGAACTTTCTCCTGAAATCAAACAGATGATTTTAATGCATCAGTCACCACTTGAGATTAGAAGAAAAGCAATAGAACAAGGAATGACCCCTCTTAGAACAGCAGGATGGAAAAAGGTTGAAAAAGGGCAGACTACTTTTGAAGAAATGAACAGAGTGACTTTTGAAGAGGGGGTTCTATAATGCATCTATATACAGATTTAATAGCTATTGATATTGGAACAGACAGCATTAAGATGGTTTCAATGGATTATGGCCCCGGAAAGCAAGGCTACAGGGTTGGGAACTTTCAACTTGAAGATATCCCTGAAGGACTCATCGGCGGTGGTTTTACCAACCCGATTATAAGTGACTTGAATAGCTTTAAGAATTCAATTCAAAAAATGCTAAAGAAGCTCAAAAGCCGAAAAGAAGGATTTATTATAGGCTTGCCCGATAGATGGGTAAAAATGCATCTTTTTGAAATGGATCTTAATGAAAACGAAAAGCAGTCACCAGAATATTTATCCTGGCGTCTTGAAAAGAATTTGCCTATTCCTGAAAATATGTCGGTAATAGTTGATTTTCAGATCCTTGGAAAAATCAATGACACACCGGACTCCAAATATCGGGTTCTTGCTGCAGCTGTAAAAAAGGATATTGTAGAAATCCTTTCAAGTTTGACCACAGAGCTTGGTATGGAGGTTATGGCTTTTGATACCTCCACCCTTGGCGTTTACAACTTATTTGAGACTTTGAGACCTGAAAGTTGTATTGATAAAACAATTATTCATTGCCATGTGGGCCATGAAACAACAGTGGTTAAAGCATATGGATCTGGTTCCTTGATATACGAGAGGGTTATAGAAGTTGGTGGAGAAGAATTTACTCACACCTTATCAACTCTTGATCAACTTGATTTTGAAACAGCCACTAAAATTAAGGAAGAGGAAAAGTTTTTTCCCACAGAAAGAAAGGATATTCCTGAAATGCTTGCAAAAAGGGAAAGAATTGAATCTATTTTTGGAAATTGGCTTAGAGAATTAAATGTAACTTTTCGATTTTTTCAGGAGAAATTTAAAACAAGTAAACTCCCTTCAATTATGATAACTGGCGGAGGAGCAAAGTTTGGGGGTATTGCAGAATTTTTAAGTGAGTATCTTGATACAGATTGCTTTGTTTTTAACCCACTGGCTGAAATTCCATTAGCTGGGAAGCTTGATAAGCATGTTTTTGAATCTGGCCCTATTGCAGCCCCTGGCATAGGTTTGTTGGTAAAGTGAGGCTGTAAAAATGAAACATTTTTTGAATATTAAACCCACAGTTGTTTTTAGAAAAGGAAGTAGTTTCTTATTGCGAACTTCTTTGGCAATTCTTTTTGGAGTTCCTTTTGTGATTGCTCTTTTTTGGGGATACAAATATTACGCTGCTAATTCAGTCTTATCCATTTATGAAAGCAACTTGGAAAACCTAAAGAAAAAAACAACAAAATTCGAGGAAAAAACGAGGAAAGATCTTATAGATAAAGAAGATCTAAATCTTTTAGCTGAAAGATATCTCGGGTATCGTGCTATTTCTTCAGCTTATCAAACTTCATGGAGCAAATTGTTTCAGAAGTTTGAGGAGCTGTCTCCTGAAGGAATGAAAATAACCAGAATCAGGATTAAACCTGATAAAGTTGTGAAAATTATGATTCAGGGCAAGGTTGTGGATTTACATAATTTAACCACTTTTTTGAAATCTATGATTAATTCTGACTGTTTTTTGAATCCAAACTTAAAAAGGCATAGCAGAGCTGGAAATGGCGATGATAAGAGTTTGGTTTTTGATATGGAAGTCGATTATGTTGAAAATGGGGGGGACTTTTTCTAATGAATCCTAATGAAATGAATAAGTTGAAAGAAAAGGCTCCCTTTGCTTTTATTCTGCTATTATTGGCTGTATTTATTCCTTCAATTTTTGTTGGCCCAATTGACGATGGACTTGTTCAAAAGGATGATGCCTATAAAACTGCTTTAAAGAAAAGTAAAAAGGCTCTGGATTTAAGTATTAAGGGCAAGGAAGATTCAAAAAGATTTTCAGAGTTATCCAATGCTCAGGGAAATGTTGAGAATATTTTGCCAGACAGAGGGAATTTACCAGAAATAATAGAGGAGATTCATAGTAAAGCTGGAAAAAATAGTGCCCTGATTCGAAATGTTCGTTATGAATTCACCCGAGAAATAGATGGATTTAAGGCTCCGTCTTTTCACATTCAGTTCCAGATCACTGCAAATTATAAGGATTTCAGGCGATTTATTGCAGAGTTGGAATGCCTGAAATACCCTTTAATTATTCGCGAAATAATTGCAGCAAATAAAAGCAATTATTCTGTATCAGTACAGCAAATGGTGAAGCTATGAAAGAGAAAAAAGAGGAATTCAGAATAAAAAATCGTGAAGAGATTATTGATACTTTTCAACTGAGATTGAAAGAGAAAAAGATCCTGATTTCATTAATAATTCTCTTTTTACTTGCAGGTGGCTATGAATTTAGTGGACCTTTTCTGGGGGGACTTTTTCAGGAAGAATTTGATATTCCAGAAGTTGGCATGTCCAGAAAAAGGGTTATACCTTCTAAAACCTTACGAAAAGTAAAAAACAATCTAATTGAATGTGGACTGGAGTTTCCTCAGTTTTATAAATTCTTTCTTAAAGCTGAAAAAGAGATTGAATCCATTTCGATGATGAATAAAACTAATCCTGGATCAGACCTGGCTATTGAAAAGATGGAAGCGGTTTCCTTAAAGCTTTGGGAGTTTGTTGTGAATCCAGTAACTAGCAAAAGGGAATGCACCGAAAATCTTGAAAAAACTTTAAAAGATGTTCTGAAATTTCTAAAACTGGATGCCGGAAAAGATTTTAAAATTACTAAGCTTGTTTTTGAAAAAAAATTCATCCCGGAAATGTCTGAACCTTCAAGAAACATGTTTGATTTCAAAAATGAAGATGAGTTCAATCTGCTTGAGGTAAATGATGATTAAATGTTTTGAAAAGCATAGCAGGAGAGGTTTTACTTTAATTGAAATCCTTGTGGTTTTATCAATTATTGGATTGGCTCTAAGTATTGCTTCTCACAATAATACCAGGGTATTAAAAAACAGCAAAGACGCTGGTTTGATGGTTAATCTAACTGCTCTCAGAAATGCTGTTTATCAATACAGCCTTAATAATAACGGAAAATTTCCAGACGAGCTTTCTTCCCTTGCACCGGACTTTATAAAAAATGTTCCAGAAAAATGGGTTGGTAGCAAAGGAAAAGGGATTATTCATTACTCCAGCGATAACGGAACTATTTCTTTATTTGATGAAGAAGGAATTGAGATCTCTGATTTAAAAGATTCCCGGGGTAGAGCTTATGCTTCCTATTAGGAACAACTTTGGCTTAACACTAATTGAGCTGATAATAACTACACTAATAATTGGCATTCTGTCAGCGACGGCGTTACCATTATCCAAAAACTTTATTCGACATGAAAAAGAGCTTGCCTTAAAAAGAAATTTGCAGACAATAAGAGAGGGAATTGATCGATTTTACGCTCGAAAAGAGGCAAAGACTCCTGGGCTTGATTATTCTGAATATTACCCTGAAACACTAGATGTTCTTGTGGAAGAAAGAGTTTTGAGAAGGATTCCAATTGATCCTTTTACCAAAAAAGCTGATTGGAAAACCCGCTCTTCCTCTGACCCGTTAGATTCAGAAATTTCGGATGGAAAGAATGTTTTTGACGTTTGTTCCTCTTCAGATGAAATTGCTGCAAATGGTGAAAAATATTCCAGCTGGTAACTGTTCATAATTTGCTCAAACTTGATCTTTCATTGAACAGTAAGATTGATTTAATCAACATTCCAGTCTGTTTTAAGTAGTTTGCTCCTTAATTTGCACCTAATTGGGCAAAATTTCACAAATAAAGTTGGCATCAAAATTGCTATAGCCTCTGCAGTAAATTATTTTAGGAGGTTAAAGCAATGAAATTCTCTAAATTTATCAAAACAGTTTTAACCATAATGTTAATTCTTATTCTTAACTCACAGGTATTTTCAATGGCACAGGATTTGGAAGTTATTTCCTCACAAATAAAAAGTATTTCAGATGACAATGGAACAGTTACTGCCAAGCTTGATTGGTTAAGCAGGCCCGGAGAAATGTGTCTTTCAATTGATTATAACGGGTATTTAACCCAGGAAGGCATGGTTAACTTCTATTTAGTGGTTAATGGTGAAACCCGAGAATTTTTGACCATGAAAAAAGAAAAAAGAAACAGGTCCCAAGGAATTAAAATAATCTCTTTTCACCCTACACAGATTACCAAAGGGGTTAATAAACTAGCTCCAATTCCAGATGATACACTTGTGGACTATCTTCTATTTAAAAATGCTCCATATTACTCTTTTTATGGTGAGATAGAAGTGGAAGTTAAATTTTTCATTCATGGAAGATGGGATGGTGACGGGAATAAAGGTGATGGAAACTTTGTTTTTAAATTCTCAAACCCCATTAAAGAAAAACCTGAAGACCATTTTTAAACGATTTTATTTCTTTCCCAGGAAAAGGGCGTTAAGCCCACACCACTTTACAAGTCCCGAGTAAAACTCGGGACTTTTTTTATCTTTTTCCAACTAATAACCAGTTTTGTAAATCGCCATTAAGGTGGTCAACATAATATTGCTCAAAATAGTTTGCTGCTGCACATGAGTGGTTTGGAATAATAAAAATCCGGTCTCCGATTTTCAAATCATGGCCCTGGTTTTCTTTTAAGTCAATAATTCCATGCTCTTCGGAGAGGCGGGAAATTTGCAAATCTTCTTTTCCAACAATCAGACCGTGCCCAGAAATTGTTTGTAAGCCATGAGCACCTTTATCTAACCCTAGAGATTTGCTTCCAGCATTAATGACAATTCGATTTTTATAAATTCCAATGATTGATGAACATACATAAAGTGAACAATTTTCTTGCTGGCATACGTTTAAAGAGAGTTGCATTGAATCATAAAAAACATAATTTCCTGGGCGACATTCATTAATCTTGCCGGACTTAGAAGCCAAAAATGCTGTAGGAGTCGATCCAACACTTATTACATCGCAACTTAAACCCGAGGAAACTACAATTTCAGCTGCCTTTATAACAGCTTCAGATTCTTCGAGAGCTATCTTTTTTAAATCTTCACTGTTTTTTGCTGAATACGAATGACCTGCGTGTGTAAAAACTCCATCAAGCTTAACTTGGGAATTTTCTTTTAAAAACTCAATCAAGGGATCAAGTTCTGAAGTCTCAGGTAAAACACCGCAACGATGATGGCCTGAATCTATCTCTATTCTTACATGTACTTCAAAATTACAGCTTTTAAATATTTCTAAATGCTTTAAAGAATCTACAGCACAAGAAATTCTTATTTTTTTTGTAAGGGATTCGAACCTGTTAAGTGATGCAGAATCAAAGATGGGGTAGGCCAGAAAGATGTCACTGATTCCGGCCGCACAAAGAACCTCTGCTTCATTGAGGGTTGCGCATGTAATTCCTGTAGCTCCTGTTTCTATTTGGATTTTGGCTATTTCTATAGATTTATGGGTTTTAAAGTGTGGCTTCAAATTAATCTTTGTGCCTTGAAAAGCAGCCGCCATTTTTTCAATATTATTTTTTAGCTCGTTGTAATTTATTAGTAAAAAAGGAGTTGGTATTTTTTTATTAATCATTTGAACCTCAAATTTAATGTACAAAGAAAATGAGAAAAAATTCAAATTATTTAGTATATTTAGGTTATATGTTTTTCATGGAGGAAAATAAATGCGTATTAAATGGAGTCTTCTTTGCGCTATTTTATTAGCTGTTATTTCGTTTTCTTCGGTTGATGCCAGAAATGTTGTTGTACCGACTTATTATGGTTACGGGGTTATTAATTCTTCAGCCGTTGCTGTAAGACCATATATAAGTGCATGTGATCCAGTTATGGTTCCCACATATTATGGGGCTGCATACTATGGAAACCCTTATTACCAAGAGGCATATTATCAGGCAGCCTACCATAACAGAGCTTATTATCATCGCTCGTATCCGTTAGTTCAAACTTGCTCAACAGCACCAGTAGTTCCAGCTTGGAACGGAATGTTCTGGTATTACCAATCAGGCTATAATCTGGCTGCTTCAAGCTGCAATTTAAATATTCGTTCAGCTCCTTATGTTTCAAGCAAGAAGAAAAGCTCAAATATAATTGGGCTGTTAAAAGGTGGAGAACAGGCATATATTTTGGGCCAGACAGGAAATTGGTATTATGTCCAATCCGTCCACGCACCGCTTAGAAGAGGATATGTTTCAGGTTCGTATTTGCGCTTTTATAATAATGCTTTGACCACACCTGCTTACACAGTATATAACCCGGCAACTTATATAAGAACTGCTTGCTGGTAAAGGATTTAAGATGAAAAGGTTATTTTCAATTCTAAGCTTTCTGCTACTTTTTCAAGTTTCTTTAGCAGCAAAAGATAATCCTTTAGCTGATACTACTAAATGGAACGTTTTTGCGGTAGTTTCAGGGAATATTGAGGATGCAGCCAGGCAGGCCTCCGAAGCCCTTGTTAAAAAAGGCTTTGAATCCTTTCCAGCTCAAGGGATGCAGGTTCATTGTACTTTTTATCTAACGAGATTCAGTAATGTAAACAAGGACAAAATCCTGAATGTTATTTCTGAAACCGCTTCGGAAACAAAAAAGTTTTCGTTAGAGACTGATGGTTTGCATATTACCAATGGAAATTGGGTATTTATAAACCTGAAAAAAGATGCTTTATTGCAAAACCTTGCAGACACTATTGTTACCAAATTGGAAAAGTATCGATTCAATGATGGGTTTATTCCAAAATGGGTTGAAGATTACCCTGAAAAGAAAAAAAATATTGCAGACTTTGGAAGTCCCAATGTTTTTTCCAGTTTTGAACCCCACTTAACTCTTGTTGCTGGAAATGATAAAGGAGAATTATTGTCTGCCTTTGTTAAAGAAAATAGTGAAAAAGAATTTGCCAAAACAATTAAAGGACAACTGATTGGAATTGGTCTTGGAAAAGCAGATAGAAACGGACAAATTGAAGAGGTAGAAAAAATATTCTATTTAAAGTAAACCTTTTATTTGGCTAATCACCAAATAAGAATTTCAAAGCTCCAATTGCAATTGCTGCACCCCATGCGAGTGCTACCAAAAGCCACACAATTACTGTGGCTTTTGCTCTTTTAGCCTTTGAGTCTGTAGAAGATTGGGTTAAAACATCGTGTAATGCATCTGGATTCGTAATATCAACCGAAGTATCTACCTCAGTTGAATTAGAATTTTTGGAATTTGATTCTGAAGGATTTTCTTTATTCTCCGCATTGTTGATATTTTTTTGTTCTGTCTGTTTTTTTAATTCCTTTTGACTTTGCTCAAAAAAATCTTTGGCTTCTTGATATAGTTCTTCAGGAGATGAGATGTTATCCAAGGCAATGGCCAGTTTGTCAGCTATAGATTCCAAAACTTTAAATTTTTCCGCTTTTAAAGAGCGATGATCATTAGAAACTTTTGCGAAAGCACAGTTTAACAACTCCCTGTCTGGATTGGCAGAAAGAACCACACAAAGTTTATCGAGCAACTCCAGTGATGTTTCTTTTGCTAAAGCTTCAATAAGGGATTCACGAACCAAACTAAAATCAACAAGCATGCTGGTAGATATACCAAGAGTTCTTTGCTTAATGTTGTTTGAGGAAATAAGGCTTGATAAAAGACTTTTGATGGTTTCTTTATCAATAGTTACAAAAACTCTTGTAGCGGTCATGCGAATTTTTCCGTTGCGATCTTGCATGAATTGGGGCAAATACAGACAAAGGTAGTCTGGATCAAGATTTGCAAGGGCTTTTATTGTTGCGCAAACCAGATCTGGGTCTTCTGATTGAAGTGAGGGCTTTACTCGTTCCAGATCTTCCTGGGAATTTCCAAATTTTCCGATGAGATTAATTATTGAAGCCTTTTCTTTTCCTTCGCTTTCTCTAAATAAAGAGATAATAAGTGGTTTATTTTCTTTGAAAGTATTTGCGTCTAACCTTGCTAGCATTTGAATTCGAGCTTTGGTAGGCAATTCTGAATAATTTTCAAAGCCTTGTTTTATTTTGGGTTTTTCTTCCTTAACAATTTCATCTTTTGGGTGTTCTTCTTCCTGACCAGAAATCGCCTCTAATGAAGGCAAGGAGTTTTCTTCGTCAGCATCTTCTTGAAATTGACAAGTGTCTTTAAGAATCTGAAGTTCTTCTTTTTTGGCACGTTCCTTAATTCTATTCAGATATTCTTGACTAGAGCAATCTATGAGCTTTTTAGCCGAAAGCTCTCGGACTATTCCCAACAACATTCCCTTAACTAGACTTTGATGTTGTCCCTGAAGAGATCTGGCAAGCCAGAATAGTTTGAACGGGATTTCCTGATGAGCATTCTTCTTTATAAGCTGACTAATTCTCATCAAAATTGATGGATTATTGCAGGCTGAAATTAGTCTAAGAAGGTGTGGCTCTATTTCAGGATAAGGAAAGTAGGTGGCATGGTGAATTGCAAGTTGCACTTCATTCTCTTCTTTAGAGAAAAGCATATCGAGAAGATGTTGAGTAGCCTGCCCTTTATTCCATCTGTAGAAAGCTTGTATGGCTTGAGCCCTTACAACTGGTTGGGGAGATGTTAATAAAGGAACTATAATGCCTTGAAGGTTTCCAGGGTCCAGTTTTTCGAGAGAGCTTAAAGCTGCCGTTAAAACTGTTGGGTCTGGATGACGCGTAAGTTGCTGTATTTCAAAAGAATCCTGAATATTTCCGAATCTTTTAAAAAACTGACAGAACGATGGCAAAATAGGAGCTGGAAAAGAAGTCCAATTAATTTGCTTGATAATATCCTGAGTCAAAAAAGCTTCAGCGGTTTCAACAGTGGCAATAGCTAATGCGAGATCATCAAGTCGATTTTGGTCTTTAAGCAACTTTTCAAAGCCATCTGTAGAAACTTTAAAATTAGCTTTTTTCAATTTAAAAACAGCGAGTCTAAAGGATTTCTTAATTTGAAAAGATAAAACCGGATCCTTAACTATTGAAAGAGCTTTCTTGAGGACTTGAGCTTCAACTCGAGTTGGTTCACGGAAATCAAGTTCTTCAAGGGTGTCGAGAACAACGGTCCCGTTGCCGCTACACAAAATGGAAAGCATTTCTTTTGCGCCTAATTCTGAGTTAGAAGTCGCCAATTCCTCTTTACCTTTTGTTTTACTTGTTAACTAATTTACCTCAGTTAACTCTGAAAATAAACTTAAAAGGAAACCGTTCCGCCAAGAACTAGAGTTGGATTATCTTCAGACAAATTTAATCCGAGAACTTCTGCTTGAAAGCTTTTTAAACCAACTCTAAAGCCTGCATGAAGTCTGTGTCTAACCGAATCTTTTTGAAAAACATCTCTGTAGTTTCCAAACTTTGCTTCGCAAAAGAAAGTGGCAAATTCTTTAAATCTGTATTCCAGACCTAAAGATCCGATGATAATGTCCTTGCGATCAATTTTTTGTTTAGTTCCATTTCCAAAATCAATTTCCTGTTTTTTTGTGAAAGCAGAAGTTACGTTTAAGAAGCCAGTAACACCGCTTGCTACAGTTTCGGAAACAGTCATGTATACATTTCTTAATTTTTCTATTTGCTCAAGATCAGCAAGGTTTAATTCATTGGCATCCATTGGTGCAAAATTAAACCCCAAACATAAGTCTTTTTCTCCTACATGGGTGCTATATTTCATTCCAAGAGCGGTTGAATCTTCTTTAAAATTTAGACCTGCAACTTTAGGGTCAGACTTTCTTTGATAGTTCATATGAAGCACTGATAACTCTAAATCTGGATGAATAGCTGCTCGAAAACCTGCGACAAACTCATCCTTTTCAAGTTTGGTAGGAACTCCATTGACGCCAATATCCTGCTTGTAGGTTCCGGCTTTGTAAGTGAAACCTACTCTTCTTTCCTCTTGAAAATCCGGAGCTGGAATTGTAACAAGACCAGTCGTTCCTGAGTAAGTCATTCCTGTTCTAGCGGGTCGCTCAACTATTGGCTTTATATCCTCAGGAATTACCTCAAGAATTTGAGCAGAAGAAGTTAAAGGAAGAAGTATAAGACTTGCTATTATTAGAATTTTATTTTTCATGTTCATAGTTTGTGTAGAAGGTAGTTTTTTCGGCTTCGACTTCAAAACCAGTAAGTGTGAAAAGGTTATTTGGATCAGAAAGATCTGGAACAGTCCAGGAAAGTCCAGTATGGCCGTAATCGATTTGTTTAAACAAAGGTTGTGTTAATGTTTGGGTAATGATTAATGCGTATTTTTTTGTAGCTCCGGTTGGACCAAGATGGGTAAATTTGAAGGTTCCCTTTTGATCCAATTTATCTGTTGAATCTGCATCGAGGGTTTTTGTGGTTTGAGTCAAACCTGTAATTTCATATTCTTCAAATTCAGTCCCGCCGTTAGATTTTTTAGTTTTTTCCCAAACATAAAGTCTTGCAATTAAATTGGGTCTTCCAGTTTCTGTAGCTTCATCAACCAGTCTCCCTACTATAGATCCGTAACCTGATCTTAAAGAATGAACCAGAGGATAATATAGTTTGGATGGTTGGGTTGTTCCGTCTGCATTTAGCTTGAAGCTAATTGACAGTGTTTCAAACCCGTTTTTAGAAATTTCCATCTTATAGATATTTGGTAATAGTTCTGTAAAACTAAAGTCTCCATTTTTGTCTGTAATACCGTTAGAGATTCCTTCGATCTTGCAGACCGCATATTCTAAGGGTGAACCTGTAAATGCTTCGTAAATGTTGCCTTTAATGTCTTTTGAAACAACTGTTTGACTAGTCGAAACTAGAATCTCAGCTTGTGCTGGTGACATTTCTCCGGTAGATAAAATTCTGACAGGATAAAGTGATGATTCTGTTGTGGTGGTTCCAGCAGCAGCTTTTATGTAATACATGCCAGAAGTTAAGTTTTGAAAAAAGAATTTTCCTTCCCCAGATGTATAAGTTGTCGAGAGAATTGGGGCTGTGGAACTATCTTTTCTAATGTCTACTCTTAAATTTGAGAGGATTTCGTTGGATTGGGTTTTTACAAAACCACTTATAGTAAAACTTTCAAAAGTATTAGCAGTTAAATAAATTTCTGGTGATGGGGGAGATATGGTTCCATCAGAAAGAACATTAACTGTCACACTTTTTTGCTGATAAAATTGAGAATCCTTGGCAACCTCTATTCTATACAAACCAGATGCAATGCTTTCGAAGAAAAATTTTCCTTCGCCGCTTGTGACAGTGCTTTTTAAGATTGCATCATTCGACCAAAGTTCAACCGGCATATTGTCTACAGGAGATCTACTGTCAGCAGAATAAACCTGACCAGAAATTTTTACCAGAACGGGACCGGAAGTTGGTTGGGCTAGTTTGTCGAGTTGAATCTCAGGGGCTTCGGGGGACATTTTCCCAGAATCTAAAACTCTGACAACGTATGTTGTTGATGCATAAGTTGTGTCTCCATTGCCAGCTACAAGATCATATAATCCTGGTGGAATCTTAAAGAAAAAGAATTTACCTTCTGAGGTTGTTCTTGTCTGCATGGCGAGACTGCCACTGTAATAGAGCGCTACATTTATGTTAGATAGCTTTTCTAATGAGGTTTTAGAAACGACTGTGCCTTCGATGGAATATTCAGCAGGTCCTTCAGCAACCTGGGTGAGGTTAACTGTTTGTGTTGTAACATCAGACCCTGTTAAAAGCTTTGAAACGGGACTGTTTTCTGTTCCTTCTTTACAACCTACAAGAACTATCCCAAAGATAGCCAATAGGATCGTAAGAAAAAAGTATCTGCGAAAAAGCATTGAAGACATAAGACTCCCCCAAAAGGTATTTATGTCTTCTTATCGTCATTTGGAGTGAATCTATTTACTGCTTTTTTAAAATTTCCATTTGCTTTTTATAGCTACTTTGGAATTTTTTTAGCTTCTTTATTTCTTCTATGCGCTCTTTTGAGGTCGGAAGGCCTAGTTTTTCCATAACCTTATCAGATACTGAAATTGTAGAAGTAGTGGAGGCGTTTACATTGCTTTTTATTGCTTCGCTATTTGATGCAATAACTTGCGATTTTTGCAAGTCTTTCAATTTATTAGAAAACAGGACTTTTATATTGTTAAAAAGGGGAATTATCTCATCGCTATAAAGGTAAAAAATACCAAGTATAGTTATGACTGAAAAAAAGTTTGTTGCCAATTTGATCATTTTAGATTTATTGCTACGAGTAGGTGGGGCTGGATTGTTACCTCTAAAGCCAAAAGGTTCATCATTTGGAAGAGCTGAGGGAGGGATAATTTGCGTTTCTACTTTTTCAGACAGATTAGATTCTTCTGCTTCATTGGGAAATAGAAATTTGAAAAAAGAAATCGCGCCCCAAAATAAAATAAGTAGAAATGCTAAAAACAAAAAAAGTTGGATCAGTATCATGTCTTCTCTCACAAAAGAATTTTTTTTATTATTAAATCAAAAAAAATGTAAAAAGTCTATATACCCTTATTCACAACGTCTTTGCGGCGATTTGCTGTAAAACCTGTGTACAACAGGGTTTGAATGTCGTTTCGTTCTATGTGCTTGAGAAAAAAAGTGCAAAATCTGCTCTATGAAAGGGAAAAATGGATAATTTTTTTTTTTTTGGTATTGACATAAGCAATTCGAGGTAATTATAATCAGCTCATCAAAATTCAAATCCGAAGGAGAATTCCATCATGAATAAAGCGGATCTCGTAAAAACAATTGCAACTAAAGCTGACCTTAATCAGGCAACTGCCCAGAAAGCTCTCGAAGCAATGCTCGATACTTTCAAAGACACTCTGAAAAAAGGTGACAAAATTCAGTTGATCGGTTTTGGTTCTTTTGAAGTAGCTAAAAGAGCTGCTCGCAAAGGTGTTAACCCTCAGACTAAAAAACAGATCAGCATCCCAGCTAAAAAAGTTGTTAAATTTAAACCTGGTAAAGACCTTAAAGATATGGTTGCTAAGGGTAAATAAATTAGTAAAAAGAAGCCCTGCTCCCTTGAGAGCGGGGTTTTTTTTTGTTTAAATATTAGTGACTAAAATTTAAGGGAGAAGGTTGTTTTGGCAGAGAATAAGGACTTTGAAAAGAGAGAACATTGGGGGTCTAGAATAGGCCTTATTTTGGCAATGGCTGGAAACGCTGTTGGACTAGGGAATTTTTTAAGATTTCCAACTCAGGCAGCGCAAAATGGCGGTGGAGCTTTTATGATTCCATATTTTATCGCCTTTTTGCTTCTGGGAATTCCATTAATGTGGATAGAATGGGGTATTGGCAGGTATGGGGGAACAATGGGACATGGAACCATGCCTGGAGTTCTTCAAAAAATCGTTAAAAGCAAATTTGTAAAATATATTGGGGTATTAGGTTTTGTGTTACCCCTTTTTATTGGAATCTATTATTTTTATATAGAATCATGGACTTTATCCTTTAGTTATTTTTCTGTAAAAGGCTCATATATGGAGCTCAAAGGCGATAATATTAATGAGAAAAAGGATGAAATGGGCCGGTTTTTGAGCGAATTTCAGGGAATAGGCCCATCTGTTAAGCTGAAAAGGGAAACTAATGCTGCAGATTTAAAAAAGGTTAGTGAAACATTTGATGCAAAAGACGTTCCTGAAAATCTTATATATAAATCAGAGATTGATGGGCATTGGGATGCTTTAAATGAAAAAGCTGATTTGACTAAATGTCCGTTTACTGAGGTTTCTTTAAAGAAAAAATATTTTAACAATAATAGCACTGCCTATATCTTTTTTCTGATTACCTTTTTGTGCAATATGTATTTCCTGTATATGGGCTTGTCGGCAGGTATTGAAAAACTTGCCAAAATAGGAATGCCAGTTTTGTTTGTTTTCGCTGTTATATTGGCATTGAGAGTTCTAACTTTAGGTAAACCAGAAGGTGCGGTTAGTTCTATTGCCGATGGCTTTAATTTCTTGTGGAGTCCTAATTTTAAATATCTGGCGGATTCTAAAGTCTGGTTGGCAGCAGCTGGACAAGTCTTTTTCACTCTTTCTCTAGGTCTTGGGGCAATTCAAGCCTATGCCAGTTATTTGTCCGATAAAGATGACATCGTTTTGACCGGTCTTGCTACGGCTTCTACTAATGAATTTGCAGAGGTTATTCTTGGTAGTTCTATTGCAATTCCAGCGGCAGTGGCGTTTTTTGGAGAAGCTGGTACAATGGAAATTGCAAAAGGCGGAGCTTTTGATCTTGGCTTTCAGTCTTTGCCAATGATTTTTACCCAGATTAATATGGGTTGGTTTTTTGGCGCAATTTGGTTTGCTCTGCTTTTTATTGCCGGCATAACAAGTGCGGTTGCATTGTTGACTCCTGCTATCACATTTTTAAAAGATGAAATTGGCATGAAACACAAAAAAGCTGTTCTTGTAATTGGTGCTGCAACTTTTATCCTTGCTCATGGACCTATTTTCTTTTTGAAAAATGGGGTTCTTGATGAAATAGATTATTGGGCTGGGACTTTCGGCCTTGTTCTTGTTGCAAGCGTAGAAGTTGTTGTTTTTATGTGGATATTTGGAGTGAAGAGAGCATGGTTGGAGCTTCATAAAGGATGCGATATGCGAATTCCGAAATTCTATTTATTCATTATGAAGTATATTACCCCTGTTTTTATTCTTGGGATTTTAATTGTATGGTCTGTCCAGGAAGGCTGGGATAAGCTTGTAATGACAGGGGTTCCAATTGAAAATCGAATGTATATCTGGGCTACAAGAGTTGTTATGATGCTGGTTATTGGAGCTTTTACTTACCTGACTTGGAAAAGGTTCAGGGAGGAAGACGGAGATTCCTGGATGATTCCTGGCATTATGTGGGGATTTCCAATGATTCTTCTGCTTGCCACCTGTCCTGGAATGGTAGGAATTAATACCAACGCTTTGATACTATTGGTTTCATCCTGGACCTTCGCTATGGCGCTTGTATCCTATAGTGTGGGAAAAATACTGACGACTCCAGCTAAACCTGACGATATGTTTATTGAAGATCATCAAGAAAAATAAAAAATGAAATAGCCGGGTGTTTTTACACCCGGCTCAACTAAAATGAAAATTGAAAATAGACTTGTAAAAATTATTGCTGAAAGTAATAACCTGGAAAGCTCCTTAAAAGAAATTTCCAGTAATGAGCCTGAAAATCTGCTCGCGGAACTACTGTTAGCAAGGGTTCAATATGAAAAAGCTGTTTTAATAAAAGCCTCAGGGCCCCAGTGGTTTAAATTCCTGGGGTGGTGGTTCGGAAAGCTGTTAATCTGGGGAACATTTTTAACTGCTGTTATACTTGGTTCTGTTTTTGGAACAAAAATAGTAAATTCTCTCACTTTTGCGTTCTTTGGGGCTGCTGGATATTACGCATTGTTGCAGATTTTTACTCCGATTAGAGTAAGCAAAGAAGCTTTAAAAGAAGAAGAAAAAATTCAGGAATTAGAAAATAAGATAAAAGAGCTGGCAAGCAAAATCGGTGAAAAAGAACCTTAGAAAAATCCGGAAGATAGTTTTTACTTTAATTGGACTTACACTATTTCTTATCAGTGTGGGTTATTTAATTTATCAAACATCTTTTAGCTGTCCAAGATTTGTAATTGAAAGAATAAAAAGTTTTACTCTAACCTTTTATGACCTTGATTTTGATGTATCATCCATCTATGTAAATTTTTCTACTCACACCGTAAATGTCAGGGGGCTGAGTTTAAAGCTTCCCCAGGAAAAGCCATTTATTAAGGTTGATCAGGTTGATCTGTATGCTGCATCTGGAACGGGCGTATTAGATGTTTACCTAAATAGATCCCCATTTGAAAGAATTGATTTAAAAAATGTCTATGTAGATGATACAGCTCCTTTTCCTGCGGCAACTGAGGGAGAAATTCCTTTTGCTTCTATTCCTGCAACATCTTTAACTCTGGTAAAACTTTCCGTTCTAAATAAATTTGGGCTTTTGGATTTTAAAGACTTTGACTTGAAATTCGTAAGAAACGGCAAAACTGGAAATGTGATAGCAAATGTTGCAAAAGGTCCATTTGGTGGAATAGGTAAAATAGCTTCTTTAATCGATTTCTCAAGTGGAAAGGCGAGAGTTAATTTTAATTGGGTTCATTCTAACTTTCAGCAGTTTATTCCATTTGGAATTATTAGTCACTACTATGGTGTGTCCATAAAAAAAGGAAATATTAATCTGGATTTTGTCTGGGAAGGTATTCTTGGAAAGAGACTTGCTAATCCTACGGAGAATTTGACAAGCTTTTTTTCTGAAGAACTATCAGGGCATTTTTACATTAAAGATTGCCAGGTGGAATGGGCTGGTTTAAAAGGTGATTTAGATCTCTATGGCAGCAGAGTTGGTAAATGGCCATGGAAATTGCATTTGAATGCCCATAATAAAATTTCATTAATTGAAGTTAACTCAGATTGGCTTGGTGATAAGAACGACTTTGCGAAGTTTAAAGCAGAAGTAAAGGCGAAAAACCTTGAATTAACTCCTCAGATTTACAATATGGTTGGAATGCCTCTTAATAATACAAATCCAGGGCAAATTAATTTTTCTGGAAATGTTGAGGGTGGAATAGAAGGAGTAGTTGGAAGCGGTTCAGCAATTGCGACTGGATGGAAATACAAAGGAAAGTTAATCCGAAAAGCTGAGGTTGATTGGGTTTTTAAAGGACAAGAGTTAGATCTTGAAGGAGACTTTAGAACTGAAATTGGGGATTTGGCTCTAAGTTGGCAATTCTTTCCCTTTGGAGAGAAAAAAGGTCAGGGAAAAGTTGAAGGAGAAGTTAACGATCTCAGCTTAAAAGTCTTCGATGAATTTGTGAGCGGATCATTAGATGGAAAATGCTCAGGCCCTTTTAAAATCAAGTTTGATTTGAATCAGCCTGCTAGCACGACCTATTCTATTGATTTATCAGTTTTAGAACCAGATATTTTTTCAATTCGTCCTCTTTTGTTTAAAGGAAAACTTTTCGGCGAAGGGCAAAAATGGATTCTTGAAGACCCAAGTGCGGATTTTTCAGATGGTGGAAAAATAAATTTAAAAGGACAAATTTCCCACAAGGGCTATTCAGGTAATTTATCGATTAAAAAAGTTCGTTTGGATGAATTGGCCGTTCCAATACATATTGCGTCAGGAACCACCTCATTAGAAGGGAAACTTTCTGGAGAATTGGATAAGCCAGAGCTTCTAGGAGAGGTGTGGGCAGGTAAAGTTGGAATTATGGGGCAAGTTCTTTCATCTTTTAAAGCCCAGATTAAACTTGATCAAAAATCTCTGGAATTGTCTCCCATGGTCATGATCCCCACGAATGAGGGGATGATAGATGGCTATTTTTCTGTAAATATTGAAACAGGAAAAATTAATTCTTTTAAACTTAACCTGCAGGGCCTTTCAATAGACTTTATAGGCCCATTCTTGCCTGACAATTTTAAAAGTACAGCCTTATCAGGACGAGTAAGTGGATCGGTAAGTTTTGATGGTCAGCGGGAAAAGGAATATTGGGACTTCCTGATTAATGGTCGGAATCTTGAAATGGCAGAACAGCCACTAGACAGTGTTTTTATTGAGGGAAGCATCTGGGGAGATCAGGGAGAAATACGTCATTTATTTGTCAGAGCTTTTGGGGGAACTATCAAGATCAATGGAGAAGTTCAATCAAAAACTCGATTTGCAGGTTCCATCGAAGCAGAATCCTTATTTTTAAATAAAGCTACATTTCTTCAGAACTTGTTTCCTGGGTTAAGAGGAGAAATTAATCTTCAAGGAGATATTGTCTGGGATAAAGAAGAAAAAAATGGTTTATTTACGATTTTTGGCGAAAAAATGCGGGTAAATGAACGTGACCTTGGCAATATGGGATGCGAAGTTATTGTTGATAATCAGGGCCTTGAAGTGATTCAAGGAGAGTTTGATAAATTAGGGGTAAAGCTTACTGGAAGCATTGATTGGAAAGGCCGTAAACCATATAAGGCAAAAATGGAACTGAAGCAGGTTGACCTTTCTTTTTTACCTCAAATTCATGGGGTTGAAGGCTTTGATTACGGTGGATTAGTTGTAGACGGAAAATGCTCTATGACAGGTGATCTTGCTTCATTAACCCCTGACATTGTTGAAATGGATTTGTCTTCTTTAAAAATCCAGAAAGAAAATGATGTAATTGTAGCTAATAAACCAATGAAAGTCGTTTTTCAGAATGACAGCATTGAGATTCGTTCGCTAGAGCTTAAATACAGGCAAGGGATTTTGGGTATAGAAGGAATTTACAGCCCTGGAAAGAATGCTGCTTTAGTGCTTAATGGTAAAGACTTCTCTATTAAGGCAATAGGAAGTTTATTTAACCTGCCAGACTGGGACTACGATGGGAGACTTTCTTTAGATGGCGGTGTGTTTGGTAATTATCCTGATTTCGATTTAAAAGCTGACGCTAGAATCGATGAATTGAAAATTAAGGGAAGGGTTATTCCATCAATTGTAGCTAGTATGGAAGGGAATCGAAATAAGTTTGAGGTTAAGGAAGTAAAAGTAAATTTACCAAATAACTACTTCTTCTTAAAAGGTTTTCTGGAGTTTAGTGGTTTAACTGACATTAAAAACATAAATCTGGATTTTACAGTTCCCAAAGGGCCTATCTCAGATCTTCCAACATATTTGCCAGACGTTTTTAGAGAGGCATCAGGCACGTTAAATGCTTCCCTTAAGCTGACTGGTAATCCAAATAGTCCAGTTATAATAGGCGAAGTTAATTTAAAAGCCGATGAGCTTGGCTTTAAGGGAATGAAAAAACCTTTTACCAATCTAAATTTTGATATCTCCACTCATGACAATATATTAAAATTTGACTCTTTAAACGCCAAACTTGGTAGAGGAAAGATTCAAGGCTCTGGAGAAGTTAACTTTAGAGATGGACCTGGATCAATAACGGCAAAAATCTCAGGCGAAAAAATAGATTTGTCATTTCTGAATTTTGAGATTTATAAAGCCAGTTCTTCCGTAACAATTGGTGGGAATCTATATAACCCTGAAATTAAAGGAAATGTAATTGTTCCCAGAGGTAAATTTCATATCAATACCGATTTGCTTGCTGAAAGACCGACTTTGGACCTATTTTTTAATAGCTTGAAGTATGATATTGACGTGGAAGTGCCAAGGAATTTCTGGCTAAAAAGCTCTTTCTTAAACGCAGAAATGCGCGGAAAATTCTCGATTCTCGGAGATCTTGAGAAGGTAAATCTTGATGGTGGAATTGAATGCGTTCAAGGCTGGCTATATTTTCAGAGAAGGAAATTCCGTATTGAAACAGGTGATATAAAATTTGGAGGAGTTGAAGAAAGCTTCGATCCACATATTTATATTAAATCTGAAGGACAGGTTCAAAATACTCAGGTATTTTTGACTCTTCAGGGTAGGGTTTCTTCTTTTACACCAAAGATTTATTCTTCTCCACCTATGTCAGAAGGGGACCTTCTCGCATTATTAACGATCGGAAGAGATTTAACTACAGCAATGAATTCTGATTCCAAAGAGATTTTCGAAAATGAGATCTTAGAAGGATTAAAGAATTCATATATTTCCGCATTGTTGGGGAATACTTTATCGACAGCTTTAAATCTGGATGAGTTGTTTTTGACATCTTTGTTTGACAAAACTTCTGGTAAAAGTGTCTCCTTTTTGAGGGTCGGAAAATACATTGGAAACAACCTCTTCTTAGCATATGAAGGCACTATGAGAGACGATGAAAACGAAACATATATTTTTGAGTATCGCCTGCCAAGGGGATTCGTGGTAAATTTAGAATTCGAAAAACCTGAAAATGATAAGAGAATTGGTGTACGATATGATTGGAAATTCTGGTAAAAGGAAAAGATTTAATGAGTAATTTGAGAGATTTTTTTATTCAGCTTGAGACTTCGTTAAGTTCAGGAATCCCTGTAGTTAGGGCTTTGCATCTTATTTCTGAAAACGTTAAAGGTTTTGGAATGAAGGGTAAAGTAAAAAGAATAATCAGCAACATTGAGTCTGGTGATACCTTTGCTCAAGCCATGAAAAAAGTTGGATCTCCTTTTACTGAAATGCAGGTTAGTTTTATTCAGTTTGGAGAAGAAACTGGGAGCCTGGATAAAGTTTGTGGAACTTTAGCTTCACATTCTGACAGAGAGATTTCATTACAAAGAGAAGTCATTGGTGCAATGGTCTATCCTATGTTTCTCTTATTTATAGCTTTGATGGGTTCTCCGATTATTAAAGCAATCGCGTCCCAACAAAGTATTTGGAGCGCAAGCTCTGGATTAATTAATAGTTTGATTGTTTTTTTAGCCATACTTTTTGGTTTATTTGCGATGTATAAAGTTTCCAGCACAACCATTGCCGCGGGAATTCTTGTCCACGTGCCATTTTTAGGAGGAATATTCCAAAAGCTTGCTCTGTGCAGATTTGCAAGAGCTTTTGGGGTTGGATTGTCGGCGGGGGTCCCCCTTAGACAGTCTCTTGAAACTTCAATAAAAGTTACTGACAATCCTTGGCTACAGGGACAATTGGCTGGTTTGAAAACATCAATTGCCCAGGGAAAGAGTCTTGGCGAAGGCTTGAGAACTGTTCAAGCGCTTCCTTCTACAATGAGAGAAATGATTGCAGTTGGAGAAAGTAGTGGAAAACTTTCCGAACTATTAGAAAAAACTGCTGTTTATTTCGAAGATGACGCCCGGCATAGAATTAAACTATTGACTAAATTACTCCCTATTTTTGTATTTTTACCAATAGCTATATACGTAGGTTATGTGATTGTAACTTTTGGTACAAAAATCTTCTCTAGTTTAGACAGTATTAAATGATAAAAGAAAAAATAGAAAGCTTTATGAATATTCGCCCCGGCGAATGGGGCGAAGCTTTCTTTTTTTGGATTTTTAATTTTTTAATCTGGTTTTCATTGGGCATAGGTGATTCCCTGGGTGACACCCTGTTTATAAAAAGGGTTGGCTATGAAAACCTGCCACAGATGTTTATCCTTTGTTCTATTTTAGCTATTCCTTTAACTCTTTTTTTTACATTGGCTCAAGGGAAATTTGAAAAAAGAAGGTTAACCAATTTTATTGGGTTTATAAGCGCGGTTTTTTTATTCGTTGCAATAAAAATAGTTAATGATAAAGGCGTATATGCCAGCGAATTTGGTTATCATCTGATTTATTTTGTTAAAAATTCTTTGTTCCTTGTCCTTGTTGCCAATTTTTCAATTATTATCAGTACACAATTTAATTCTCTAAAAGGTAAGAGGTTGGTTCCACTTATCTTTACCGGATCAATTGGAGGTCAGATAGCATCTGGTGTAAGCTTGAACTTTTTGGCCCTGAGACTTCAGGTCGATGAAATCCTTTGGGTGTGGCTGGCAGTTCATTGTGGGGCTTTTTTCTGGTTTGTTATTGGATCTGAAAGGTTTGTGAAAAGGCCAATTCGTGGAATTCTTTCCATGGAAGAAAGCCGCAGAGGCCCTGGATTTTTTGAACAAACAGCCAGACTAGGAAGACTTATTTTCTCTTCCAGACTAGTTTTCTTACTCATTCTTTCGTCTTTCTTTTTAACTTTTACCGCTTACTTTTCGGACTTTACGACCGCAGGAATTTTCAGCAAGCACTTTGTTTCAGAAAACAATTTGGCCCGGTTTTACGGTGTTTTTAACATTTTTTCCAGCTTCTTTGCCTTTATAATTCAGGGAACCTTGACCGGGTTTTTAATCCATCGATTCGGTGTTGGTATTTCTAATCTTATTTTCCCATTAATTGCTTTACTGGGATTTGGGGGAGTAATGGCTTCTTGTACCCTTATTCCTGGAGTAATATTACGATTTATTAGTGAAGGGCTCGGATTGGCTATTTTTACGCCAGTAAACAATCTTTTTTATAACGCGCTGCCGAAACAGGATAAATCCCAGATAATTGCGGTAAACGAGGGGGTCTTTTTGCCTTTGGCATCTGTAGCTGCAGGTTTAATGATCCTGGCAACAAAAGAAAGTATGTTCTTTACAAGGATTATTCCTATTGTTGTCGCACTTACATGGTTTATAGTTTGTTTTTTACTAAAGAAGCCATATCGGGATGGCTTGATGAGGCTATTGAAAAGCTCCAATCTTGATTTGTTTTCCCGAAAAGCCTTTGAAAAATTGCCATTGGATGCAAATACAATGAATCTGCTTTTGGATTTGCTTGCCAGTGCAGACGACGAAACCTCCGGGCTGATAGTTCAATTAATTCTCAATAACGCAAACCGTGAAAAAAAAGAAAAGCTATTCAAAATTTTAAGGGGGTTTTCAGACTCCAGAAAATCAGAAATTTTGAAACGCATCAGGTTCTCATCTGAAAAAATGATTGGAGATTTCCTTTTAGACTGTCTTGAGTCCAATGATGAAAAACTTCAATTGCTTTCGCTAAAAGGCCTTGCCGCATTTCCTTCCTCCGAAAGACTTCGCAGAAAAGTGCCAGAGTTTTTGAATTGCGAATCTTTGAGACTTAGGGCCCTTGCGGCTGTAATTCTTGCGCGCATAGGAGACCTTGATCAAATGGTACTCTCTATGCAAATCATAAACGATTTAATCTACAGCCAGGTTGAAAAGGAAAAGTTGCTTGGAATTGAGGTTTTGGGATTCACCTATGATGAAAGATTCTGGGTTAATTTACGCCCCTTTCTAAGTTCTGCAGATTCCAAGGTTCGCCTTGCTGCCGCCCGTTCTCTGGAATTGCTTATGAAAAGTGGGGAAGCTGGCGAACATTACGATCTTATGAGTCAATTGATTAAAGATGATTATCGGGAAATTCGACATCTTGCCCTTAAAATGATGGCCAGATTGAGTGGAAAAAAGTGGTTTTTTCTGGTTGTGGAAGGTCTTTCCGATTCCAGTCCGAGAAACCGAAAGCTTTCAGAGGAAATTCTTATTTCCAAGTATGATGACATGATAGCGGAATTGATAATGGTTTTAGAAAATAATGATAGTTCTTTGCATGCAAAAGCATCTGTTGCCAAGATCCTTTCAGCAACTCAGGATTCAGGAATTAGAGAATATCTGCACCAGTTTGGTAATCGTGTTATCAGAAAACTTTATGAGTATAAAATTGAAGAGTATGTCCTAAAGAAGGATCTTGGCCCCGAAAAATCAGAATATTTTTCAATGATTCTTACTGAAAGGGCCTGGGCAATGACGAAGCTTATAATTTGCCTGGTTGCACCTGAACAAAATAGAGAGGCAAGGGATCTTTTTAAAAGTCTTTATTCCTCAAATGAAGAAATGATTAGTAACGCCATAGAAGTTCTTCAAAACATGGGAGAACGGCAATTGGTTTACCATATTATCCCCATTCTTGAGAATATCTCATTAAAGCAGATTGCCAACTATGGCATGGAAGCTTTCAGCATTCACGAAAATGATGCTAAAATCATTCTTGGTAAATATCTCAGCAGCCGAGATCGGGAATTGCGGGAAGCTGCCATTTTTACTATTTGTAAGTCTGAAATTGAAGATCTTGTTCCAGCCGTTCGCAATATACTTAAAGCTTCAGGCACAACTGATGAAACCAGAAAGTTATGCGAATGGACTCTTTTTAAACTAGAGGAAAAGGGCATCCCTTGCCATTAATTAATTATGATTACGATTGAAATAATTTTATTTTTAAAACGAATCTCAATTTTCAGCAGCTTGACTAGCTATGAGTTAAGAAAGATTGCTGAAGTTCTTTCCGAAGACGAATTTCAAGCTGGAGAAACACTTTTTGCTGAAGGTGATTTTGGTGACTGTATGTATTTTGTCACTGAAGGAAAATTCTCTGTCTATACAGGAAAAACACCTGCAATCAAGATTCTTGCTGTCTTTGAGAAAGGGCAGTTCTTTGGTGAAATGGGTTTATATGATGATAAGCCACGTGCCGCTTCAGCAATGGCTCAAACTAACGCAAAGGTTTTAACTCTTAGGAAAGGGGAATTCTGCGACTTGATCAGTGAATTCCCAATGGTAGCTTTAGGCATCATGAAAGAGTTGAATACAAGGATCAGAGCCACAAACCAAAAATTGAATCTTATTGAAAAGAACGTTATAGAAAGCACTTCCAAGCTTTATGCCAGAGATTATTTTGTAGATTGCGTATCTAATTATCTTAGTAAAGCAGCTATTGAAGAACAGAAAATTGGCTTTTTAAAAATCCGCCTAAGAAAGTTAGAGTTTAAAAAAGATAAAAAAAGTCTTGAGACAGAAACACCGGAAATTCTTAGATCAAACCTCATTAAAGAACTTGGAATGTCTATTAATGACTTTATAAGAGAATCTGACATGGTATGTCGTTATAGTGAAGACAGCATATTGCTTATGATTCCAGATCTTGACCACAAAGGATTGCTAAAATTTCAGGCCAGGATTACAGACGATTTAAATCAAATTCTGGTTGAATATGAATCCGAAAAGAGTGTTTCATCAGATATCGAGTTTAAAATCTTTGTTTTCCCAGAAGATGCAAAAACTCCACAAAAACTGTTTGAAATGATTGATGTCAGTGAATGAGTCTTCAATTAAAATGAAATTTTCTCAACAACTAAAGCTTTTTTTGCTCGTAGTTGTTGCTGGAGTAATCATTTATTTTCCAGCCATTCAGGATAGTGTTGGATGGTATAATTCAGGAGAATTTGTTGCTGCTGCAATGACCCTTGATGTGCCTCACGCTCCCGGTTACCCTTTATATACGCGGATTTGCAACCTGGGTTTGAGTATTCCTATACAATCTGGACCAGCCTTAAAAGTTAATCTTGTTACGGCTTTAACCGGGATTTTTGCAGCTGGGATATTATTTCTTTTTCTTAGCTTTGCCCGAATTAAAGATACTTTTGCACTGTCTGGTGCTTTTTTACTGTTGTTCAGCCAGACATTTTTTGAACAGTCAATTCAAGCTGAGGTCTATAATCTTGAGATTTTATTTATTCTTCTAGGGCTTTTCTGTGGTCTTTTTATTGCTCGGGGAAGTTCCAACCCGTGGTTAGCATTTTTCTGTGGCCTGGTAGGCTTCGCTGGTTTTGGCCATAGACCAACATTTGGATTATATGCAATTTCTTTAATCTTTTTTCTAAAGAAACGTGAAACTCCTTTTCCCAAAGATGTTAGGTTTTACTCATATTTTGTTTTTGGTATTTTGGTAGGCCTTATCCCCACCTTTGATTTGTATTTGAGACTCCAGAATCCTGGAAGGGTATTGCTTGATCCACTGATCGGTCATGATATGGCAAGCTTTTTCAGAATTGTCACCGGAAGAGTTTATTCTGGTGGTTTCTTTGCTTTTGATCTAAAAGAACTTTTGCTTAGGTTTAAGGACATTGTTTTCTATTTAACCGCTGATTTATATGTCTGGCCAATCGCTATAGCATTGTTTTTATTCTATCGCTATCCCGCAAAATATGAAAACTCACACATTGTAAATGCTGCATCTTTTCTAATTGTCAGTAACATAATCTTTGTAGCTAATTACAATGCTTTTGAAGCTCAAACAATGTTGTTGCCATCAATCCTTGGAATCGTAATCCTTGCAAGTATTGGTTTAACAAAGTTACCGGATAAAATGATCAACAGAAAAATTGTTATGGGACTTTTGGTTTTTACCTTTGGAATATTTTACTTATCAAATGAAAAAGCTAATAATGAAGCGGTTGAATTTGTAAAAACATCATATAAGGAGTTGCCACCGAAGTCTCTGTTATTGCTAAGTAATGACGTGGAATTCCGCCCATATTGGTTTTTAAGGTTGTCAGAAAAGTTTAGAAGCGACCTTAGAATTAGTCTGGTAGATAAGATTGAGACTGATGAATTATCATTTCTAAATAAAGCTACTGTTAACCATGGTGTTTTCGGAACAATGGTTTACCCAAAAGATATTCTTAAAAGCCTCATAGCATCTTTTTCCATTGAAAATAATGGATATTTTCATCAAATCTTACCTCCGGATCAAGCTTTTAAAACTGTGAATGATTTAAAATTGGCGAATAAAACCCTTGTTTTAAATGAGCTTAAGGTTGATGTTGGAATTTTTGACAGCAGTAGACAGAATTGGCAAAAGGGTGGGGCCTTTGAATATTTCTATAATCTTCAACCTTCTTTTATCGCTGGAAAAGACATTGAATTCGTTGCTTATATAGAAAAATCTAATGGAAGTTTAATTTCCAGTCACGGAATTTTTATCATGAATGATCTTCATTCTCCTCTGGATTATATTTGTAAAGCTGATTTGAAAAGACCAAATCTGCTTATTAAAAGGAAGATTGTCATTCCAAAAAGTATGGCTGAGGGCACTTACAAATTTGTGCTGGCCATTGTACCTACTTCATTAATTAAAGATTTTATTAAGGAAGATGAAATTTGTGCTCCTGAAGGAGTTACACCATTAAACTGGAATGGCTTCCTGGAAGTTTTTAGACTAAAAAATGGATTAAGCTCAAGGCCTCTCATTGGAGGTCAGAAATTTTTTGATTTTGAAAAACTTAGTAAGAAAATATTTAACCCGGCAAATTCTTTTTCATTTAATTTTACTGTTAAATGAGCTGTTAATTGCATTGACTTGAATTTATTTGGTGCAAAGGCTATAATTCAAGCCCAATTAACATCTTCAGGAGAGCAAATTGCCTAAAACCTTATTAATAGAAGCTGGATTCCTTGGTTTGCCAGGTCGTTTTTTCGGCGATTGTGCAAGAAATTTCTCCGAAGTTGTAGAAGAACTCCTGGAAAGAGATCGTTTAGATTATTCCAAAGTTAGATGCTGGGTAAGTTCCAACCGCATTGGAGTTCTGGTTGAAGGCCTTGCAGATGTTCAACACGACTGCGTAAAAGAGGTCAGAGGTCCAAAAGCTGCGGTAGCTTATGATTTAAATAATTTACCAACCCCAGCTGCAAAAGGATTTGCTTCAGCGCAGGGGCTTGAACTAAAAGATCTTTATATAAAAGATGTTGAAGGGGAAAGATTTCTTTTTGTCAAAAAAACCGACACCGGAAAAAATGCCGAAAACTGCATTCAAAAGATAGCCGATAAGATTTTTTCCAGTTTCCCGTTTAACTCATCTCCATGGAAAAAAGGAAGCCTTTTTCCTCAACCGCCTCTTTATATTTGTGGAATGCTTGATTCAAAAGTTGCTGAAATTGAGTTTGAAGGATTAAAAGCAGAATCAAAAACCGGATGCTTTAATTTTCCAGGTGTTCAACGATTTCAGATGGAACACGCATCTGATTATCCTGTTTTTATGAAAAAAGTCGGGATGGAGTCAGATTTTAAAGAAAGAAAAAAATTGGTTGAATCTAAAATCCGAGCGATGCTTCCAGATGGATGCCGCTTAATGAGCAATCAAAAACTGCTTTCTGATTATACGCTTTCTCAGGAAGAAGCTTTTCCAGTGCTATTGAAGTTTAAACCTAAGTATCTGGAGATGCCCGACGAAGTTTTGCTGGAAATTCTTTCTGGTCAATTCAGGCATTTAACCTGTGAAAGTTCCAATGGAAAGCTTCTTCCATTCACTGTGGCTTTGGCTTCTTCCGGAAAATTTCCAGGGATTGAAGAAACGGTTTTGGGAAAAATTCTCAATCGATTTCTTGATAAAGTTTATGCTTGCTGGGAACGGGACAAAAAAATTGATTTGGCTGCTATATCTTGTAAAGCAGATGAATTGGAAAATGAATTAACTGTTTCGGATAGCAGAGAGATATCGAAGATAGCCACTTGGCTATCAGAGCATCTAGATATAAAAATAAATCTGAAAGAATTGGAGACACCCTTAAAATTCATTAAGTTAAGTGAAGTTACAGAAGTCTCAAAACTTGTTCCTGGAACCGGTGTTTCAATAATTTTGAAAAATCTTGAAATTAATGGAACTGTTTCTGAGGAGATTTTATCGCTTTTAAGAACTATCAATCTTGTTAAGAACGGTAAAACTTTAAAAACTGAGTGTGAAGCTGGGAAAATTCTATCCTTAGCATACCTTCTCAGAGATTATGCACGGTCAGAAGAAAAAGAGATGTATATCAACAGGGTTTTAAACTATTTAGTAAACAACTCTTTAAGGTTTGATTTGTTTTATTCAATAAACAGACTTTTCCCAGGGCTAAAAATTGAAAGAAAGGACTGGATGGAGTGCTTTTTTAAACTGTTTATTAAAGAAACGGAAAGTAATGAATCCATTTGTGATGGTTTGGTTTCAGCAAGGGGGTTTGATCCGGTTTCTTTCAGAGAAGCTTATTTAGAGTGGGGATCTAGTTTACCACCAGATGGTGAATATCTTATTGGCCTTAAAGCAAGAATAGGGGCAAGGCTACCAGATAAATCAAAAATTCAACCAGTAGAAGCCTCAACCGAACTTGAAAAGGAATTAGAGGAAGGAATTTTTAAGATTGAGGAGCTTTCAGGGGTTAATTATCTTGAAATTTATCGATTTTTTATTGATAAACGTGTGGATATTGAAGCATGCCTTATGGATCTCCCACCAATCCTGGATGATACTAATGATGAACTTACAGCAAGAATTTACCTTTTAAAAAGGCTTTCCACGCAATTAGTAAAATTGCCTTTTATACGTAAAGAAAAAAAGTTAGAAAAGAATTGAATCTAAAAAAAAAGCTGATATCCTTTAAAGCTAAATCTAAAGGTTACAACAACATTATTCCCCATGGAGGATAATTTATGGCAAAAAGTGAAAAAGAAAGCAAAACAGCAATTGACAACACCTCCGATGAAATCTTAGACCAGGCAGAATCAGAAATGTATCCTCTGCTACCACTAAGAGACGTGGTGGTTTTTCCTTACATGGTAGTTCCTCTGTTTGTAGGAAGGAAAAAATCCATTCGTGCAATTGAAGAGGCAATGCTCAAAAATAGAAAGATTGTCCTTTGTTCTCAAAAGCAGGCTAAAACTGATGATCCTGAGAAAGGTGATCTTTATCAGACTGGTACAGTTGCAGAAATCCTACAATTACTGAAACTTCCCGATGGAATTTTAAAGATTCTTGTCGAAGGTACAACCAGAGTTTCCATCCAGGACTTTGTTAGAACTGAAGAATTTTTTGAAGTTGAAGCAATCAAAATTGGTGGCGAGGATAAAAAGACAATTGAACTCCAAGCCCTTATGCGCAACGTTATTAGTCTTTTTGAGCAATATGTTAAGCTGAACAAAAAAATTCCTCTGGAAGTTATTATGGTTGCTAATAATGTTGAAGAGCCAGGAAGGCTTGCTGACATTATTACTGCACATTTGAATCTTAAAGTTGAAGAAAAACAGGAGATCCTTGAAGCTGCTATACCAAAGGATCGTCTTGAAAAAATAGCTCAAATTCTTAATCGTGAATTAGAAATAATGATGGTTGAGAAAAAAATTCGTGGCCAGGTTCGAAAGCAGATGGAACAAATCCAGAAAGAATATTACCTTCGTGAACAAATGAAGGCTATTCAAAAGGAACTTGGTGACACTGATGAAAGAACAGAAGAAATAGAAGAGCTAAAAGAAGGCATAGCTAAAGCAAAAATGCCTGAAGAGGCCAGAGAAAAGGTCGATAAGGAACTTGCAAAGCTTATGCGAATGCCACCAGGCTCAGCAGAAGCAACAGTCTCAAGAAACTACATAGATTGGTTAATTTCTCTTCCATGGAAAAAGCAGACTAAAGACAGAATTGATCTGGAAAAATGTCAGGAAATTCTTGATGAAGATCATTTCGGACTTAAAAAGGTTAAAGAAAGAATTCTTGAATACCTTGCTGTTTGTAGATTGAAAAAGACAATTAAAGGGCCAATCCTTTGCCTTATAGGACCTCCAGGGGTTGGTAAAACCTCATTAGGCAAGTCTATTGCTCGTTCATTGAATAGAAAATTTGCCAGGATTTCCCTTGGTGGAATGAGAGATGAAGCAGAAATTCGAGGGCACCGAAGAACCTATATTGGAGCTATGCCAGGAAGAATAATTCAGGCTTTGAGAGATTCTGGTTCAAGAAATCCTGTAATCCTTCTGGACGAAATCGATAAAATGGGAATGGATTTTAGGGGCGACCCGAGTTCAGCCTTGTTAGAAGCCCTTGATCCAGAACAGAACTACAACTTTTCTGACCATTATCTTGCAACACCTTTTGATCTTTCAAAGGTATTGTTTTTGACCACTGCGAATGTTCCGCATACAATTCCTGGACCTCTTAGAGACAGATTAGAAGTTGTCTATCTTCCTGGTTATACTGAAGAAGAAAAGGTTCAGATTTCTGAAAAATATCTTGTTCCAAAACAGAAAGAGGCCAATGGAATTGATAAATATGCTGTAGAGCTTAAACAAAGCTCTATCGTCGAAGTAATCCGAAAATATACCAGAGAAGCTGGTGTTAGAAATCTGGAAAGAGAACTTGCTTCAATTTGTAGAAAAATAGCAAGAGATATAGTTCTCGGATACAAGAAGGTTAACAAAAAAGGTAGTTCTAAAACTATTACTGTTACTGCAAAGACTGTAGAAAAATACCTTGGAATTCCTAAATTCCATGGTGACAAAACTGAAGATAAAGATGAAATCGGTCTTGTTAATGGACTTGCCTGGACTGAAGTTGGCGGAACAACGCTTCCAATTGAGGTTGTAGTTATGCCTGGTAGGGGCAAGATCATTTTGACAGGTTCTTTGGGGGATGTAATGAAGGAATCTGCCCATACCAGTTTGTCCTATCTCAGAAGTCATGCAGATTTACTGAAAATGCGTCCTATTGATTACGATTCAATGGATTTACATATCCATTTCCCTGAAGGAGCTGTTCCTAAAGATGGACCTTCTGCAGGTATTGCAATTGCTACCGCTATTTATTCAGCTTTGAATGAAGTTCCGGTAAGTAGCAAAGTCGCTATGACAGGTGAAATAACTCTTAGAGGAAAAGTTCTTCCTGTTGGTGGAATTAAAGAAAAGCTTTTGGCTGCTCATAGACAGAATATTAAAACTATTATTCTATCCAAAGAAAATGAAAAAGAATTAGAAGAAATTCCACCTCAGATTAGAAAAAATCTAACTATTCACAAGGTTGAATATGCAAATGAAGTTCTTGAATTTGCTTTAACTGGAAAACCAAAGAAAACGCCATTAAAATTTAGCCGAAGGGCTATTGGAACAGAAGCTAAGAAAAAAAGACGCAAGTCTAAGGAAAACTAGATGACAATAAAAATTACCTCTGCGACTTTTCATGCATGCGTTACTAACAAAGCCGCAATTCCAGATGATAATCTGCCAATTGTAGCTCTTGTTGGTCGTAGTAACGTTGGAAAGTCTTCATTAATTAATGCTCTCTGTGGTCGTAAAGAATTGGCCAGGACCAGTTCTTTACCGGGAAAAACTCTGACCATTAATTTTTATTTGATTAACGAAGCTTTTTATATTGTAGATTTACCTGGATATGGTTATGCAAAAGCATCAAAGGTAACCAGGCAGAAAATTCAAGCAATGATGAATGAATTTTTCGGAGAGTGCAATCGTTTGAAGGGCGTAATTCAAATCCTGGATGTTAGGCATAAGCCATCTGCATTAGATGTTCAGATGTTTTCATGGATAAGAGATCAGAAATTTAACTATCTCGCAGTTTTAACCAAAATGGATAAGTTAAGTAATCAGCAAGGGTTAAAAATGCGCAAAGAAATTTTAAGAGATATTAAAGTTGATTTTGCACTAACATTCTCGGCTAAAACTAAAGCCGGAAAAGATGAATTTCTTGATGCCCTTGAAAAGATAACTTCAGGCGCAGATCTTGGAATTCCTAAGCCAGCTCCTGCAATGGAAAGAAAAAGAAAGCCAAAAAACCAGGATAGCAATTCTAAAGACAAAAAAGATCCAAACAGAAGGCCTCCTAGAGATAACAAAAGAACAAAAGATAATCGTCCTCAAGGTGGCAATGGGCCAAGACCAGAAAGAGATAATAAGCCATCTGGCGGAGATGGTAAAACAGGAAATAGCGGCGGAAATGCTGGAAGTTCAAGGAGACGAAGGCCTCCAAGAAAGAGAAAAGATCCAGCGCAGCCAGAAAAAGCAAACTAGTCGGGAGGAAGTATGAAAAGATTTAATTTGGTTACTGGGTGGTTTTTGCTTCTGTTGGTTTTTGCCAGCTCTATAAACTGTTTTGCTACACCATCAATCGGTAAAATTCAGCAGGATATAAAAAAAGCGCGATCACTATGGACCACGGACGCGTATGCAGCTCAAAAAATACTTGAGAAAGCCTATAATGACTCAATGGCGTGGACAGCTCCAGAATTTCTGGATTCGGTAAAGCAAAAAGCTCTCTATGTCGCGGTACAATGTGTTAGTCCAGCTTTAATCCCGGAAGTTTATACAACTGCAGATACTTATGAAAAATTGTATCCAAAGGGAATTTATCTGAGCAAGGTTCTTTTATATAAAGCCATTGCAGCTTTTTCTGTAAAAGACTATGACCTGGCAGAAGCTGCGCTTAAAAGAGTTGAAGAAATAGCCGGTGGAAAAGTTCCTTACAAAACGAAGTCTCTTAGACTTGGTGCTTATCTTTCTTCGGCAAAGTATAGAACAGCAGAAAAGTATCTTGAACAATCCTATTTGAACAAGCCTGATTCAAGACTGAAGAAGGATTTAAGACGATTTCATCGTGGAAATGCGTATGTTCAAAAACTTATGGAAATGGTAGTGGAAAACAAAATTTCTGCTGCGGATGCCGTAGATAAAATTAACAGAGCTCTGGAAAACAACTATTTTGCTAAAAATGCTCCGACTATCTCTTTAATTGGACAGAGAATAAAAGATAGTTCGGGTGATGTTTATCATCCTTTACAAGTTGAATGGTGTGGATTAGAAAGAGCTATTCATCACACAACCTCTTCTCAATACAGAATACACAAAAACCTTGAATTTATTAAAAAGTTTCCTGAAGCCACACCGGAACAAAAATACTTAGTTCTTCAGAATCTCAGGAACATCTATTTGTATGAAACTATGGATAAAGAACTTGCCGAAGAAATTCTGAAAGAAATGGGCAGAATGCCAAATTTTGGAGACAGAGCAAGGGTTGAGGAAATTCTTTGTGGTTTTAATGAAGAAAAAATCATTACTGAAGCCGGAAGAAATGAATTACTTGAATTGCATAAACTCAAGGCATTGTTTCCATATGATAATGGCGCTTTGCCAGTAGTCACCTATGATAGAGTTAATCTAATGTTGGCTTTGTCAGACATGGTGGTCGGAGATGGGAAAAAATCAATAGTAAAATCTGTTCCTGAAGTTAAAGGCTATAGTGGACTTCCATTTGATTTGTTTTTCTTTGGTGCTGTAGGACAAAAACTACAGGCACATGAAATATTTGAATCAGTTAAAGCAGGGCAGACTGTTCAGGTTAAGAGAATGATAGATGATTCTCTTTATCCGTTATATTTACCCGCTGGAATCGGAACCAGATACTTTCTTGCTGGATTAGCATGCGAAAAGGTTTTCCCTTACTTAGCAATGGACTTAATAAATAAATCTATTACAGTTGAAAAAAGACTGACTAAGAATGAGCATGCACTGGCTGTTCTTGCTGATACTTATCAAGTTCACAATGCTTATAAAGAAGCCCAGGAAGTATGGGGGATATTACGTAGTTTACACCCTCAATCAATTTGGCTTAAATAAATAAAATTCTTCACCGGAGCCAATAAATTATTGTTGGCTCCGGTTTGCTTTCTAAGAAATGTAATTTGGAGGCTCTAGTGAAAAAGCTGATTTTTGCAGTATTGGTTTTTACTTCTACGGTTTGCTTTGCTGAAACTCTTTTTGAATATCGTGGGATTTTTCCAGCTAACCGTGATAGTAATGCTGAAATTACTAACTACATGTTGCTAAAGGAAGCAAAGGGAATCTCCTTCGAAATTTTTGAGCCAGGTAAAAAAGAACAAACAGATAGAGTTAAAATTCAATCTGTTAAACTTACATCTGATAGCAGCGTTGAATTTAAATCAGATGCTGGAGTTAAAAGAATAAATTTGCCTGAAACTGGTATTTATGAAATAAAGCTAATTCCTGTTTCAAGAAATGATGGTGAAATCAAATTTATTTTGAGAGTCCTTGAAAGTGAAAATGAAGACGATGGGGCAGCTCCTGCTACTACCAAAATAGAAGAAAATACCAAAACAGAAGAAAAATTGGAGACAAATACTTTGGAAATCTCTTCTATTGCCAAAGATTCTTCCAATAACCTTGATGATAATTTGCACTCAACCAACGCTAAATTGCAAGAGCGCATTGATTTAAATCAAGCTTCCATCAAAATAGATAATAATTTGACTAAGGCTAATATAGCTTCTTCTACAGAATTAGAAGTTCCACCCTCAACTTTAAAAATTGAAAATTCTGAAATTGGATCTGTTTCAGAATCGATTAATGCAAGCTACCCGGAAAGCAACATTGTTATTGCAACTTTATCTGATTCTTTGCCTTCAAATATCGCTTCTGAGGTTATTGAAACAGCTTCAAGCACATCTTTAACAAATCCAGATGTAGAATTTCAAGTTGTTTCACCAGCAAACAGATTTTATTTAAACCCCTTTCGAGGTATTAGATTTAAATCTTCCTTTAAGCTTCAGGAAGATGGTTCTGGAATTACCGAAATAAAGGTTTTTAACAAAATGGTTGATGGCAGCGAAAAAGCTGTAAAAGGTAATTTTATAGATCTCGGGGATAACTTAAAATCTTTTACACCTGAGCCAATTACACCTGGTGTTGTTTATTATTTAAAATGCAATGGTGATGAGCCTAACAATGATAAAGTTTTCAAATTTCCTTCTTTTCCGGATTTGAAAGCAAAATACCAACCACAAAAAGATGTTCATCAATTTGTTATTAATTGGAACCAGAACTATGATTTCATGGCTAATTCCATGGGCCAGGTAGTAAAGCTGGAAGATACAAAAATAGAATTAAAAACGACTGAAAAAACAATTTTTTCAGCAGAAATAAATGGAAATACCCCACCATTCTTCTACAACAATAGCAGTGTTTTTAAGCTTAGCCCTTATAACCTGCTTATTGCTACTCCAAAGAGTACATTGTCCGATGAGCAGGGAGAAATTGTTCTTTCTGTTTCTGCTCACCTGGATGGTTATCCAGATTACATAAAGATTTTTTCCCAAACCTTTCAAATTGGTGAAAAAAGTGAATCTAATAAAAATGAGATAGGTATTGAATCTTTAAGGGATGCACCTGCAACTTTGCCAGAAAATTTGACTGGTAATAACTCAAATCTAGATATTCAGGAGGCTTTGAAGCTGGATTTTGTTAAGTCCATCAAAATAGAAGTTCCTGGAATCGGCCAGAAAGCGATTTGGCCTCACGAAACCAGTCTTGATGAGTTTGGTAACATTTGGATTCTTGATAGCCAGATGAAGCAGGTTTACTGTTTTAATTTAGAAGGAAATCTGAGAATTAGTTTTGGGCAGAGAGATTCGGATAAAGAAAAGCTTGGGTTCCCTTATTCCATGATATATAAGGATGGAATCATACTGGTTTCTGATAGTCTTGAGCGTAAAATCCATAAGTTTTCCACAGATGGGAAGCTTGTTGGCACAATTCCCGGAGCCAATGAAAGGCTTGTTTCTCCTGGGGGAATGTGTTTTAGAAATAAGGAAGTCTGGGTTGTTGATCGGCACCAAAAAGCGATTGTTTGTTTTGATAAACAGGAAAAATACCTTGGCAAATTTGGTGGACCAGACACAAATCTTTTTTCCGAACCGGTTATGGTTAGGGCAACTGATAAAGCTTTGTTTGTTTTGGAAAGCAGTGGTGAGGTTAAGATCGTTTCACCAATGGGACAGCTCGAAACTTCTTTTGACAGTGGATGCAAAGGTGCAAAAACTTTCTGGGTTGATAAATGGGGATTTGTATGGATCTGTGATGGAGACCGATTTCAGGTGAAACGGTTTAATCAGGATGGAAAGCTTTTAACGGTCATTAATCCTCCTCCAGGACCAAAACCATGGATTCCAACTTGTGTAAGCACTAATGATAATGGTTTGGTTGCAATTGGAGATGCTCAGTTCAAAAAGATTTATCTATTTAAAATGGTGGGTAAATAATGCGGCTTTTAAGTAAGTTATCTTTATTTTTTTTGTTCATGCCAACCGTTTTGGTATTTGGTGATAGTTTGCCGGAAAAACTCCTGGCACAGAAAATTGTTGGAAAAGTTTTGATTCACTCAGCAGATAAATCCCCTTATTCCCTTCAGGAGGGTGAGTATCAAATTAAAGATGTAAATGGAATCTTTGCTTTAAATGATGGTCAGGGAATTTTTAAACTTGGAGATGATTTTAGATTCAGGCTTAAAGAGGATTCAACAATTCAGATATCTAATCTGGGAAAAGTTGAAATTAGCAGGGGAGTTGGCGGATTTAGCATTGGCGAAACTCCCAAAATAATTAGAACCCCCCATTTTGAGGTTAGCGGTTCTAACTGCATTATTGTTATTAAAGCAAATCCGATCTTAACTAGAATCTGCGTTATCAAAGGGGAAGTAGAAATTTCAAAAGCTACTGAAAAAATAAGGTTAAAATCAGGTGAAGAAATCGCTGCTTCTGATAATAAGTTCTCTAAAATCTACACAAAAACTGCCGAGTTAAGGTTTGCCTGGTATTGGGTAGAACCCGATAAAGAACCTAGTTTCCAGTAAAAGATCTTAACGTAAAAACGTGACGTGCTGAACCAGTGATTTTTCCATTTTCATTTACTTCACCGATTAAGACTACTCTGTAATTACCATCAATTGGTAGATATTCTGTTATTTCTGGTCCGTAAGCTCTGAAGGTTTCTTTGGCAAGGGTACCAAATTCGGAATATATCCTTAGATAATAAGAAGTTGAGGAACCATCAAGGATTGGATAACTAACTTTAATATATCTGGCTGCAGAATCCCAACTCAAAGTAGGAGCCGTTCGAAATTGAGGGGCGGTTGTCCATTGAACACTATTTTCTGTAAGCAATAAGGTTTCAGAATTTTTAAAATACTTTAAAACATAACCGCCTGAAACAAAAGTTCCTGGTGATCTTTCTAAGGTTACTTCCCAGCTATTGGTCAAACTTTGAAGTTTTAAGTCTGAGCCGGCCAATTTTATTCCATTTAAATCTTCTATCCAGCCACCTGAAACACCTGTTCCTGTTACAACCGCATGCAGAGTGTCATTGGTTGATCCATTTTCATAGCTAATTTTACCTGCAGCCAAAGATGAAGCAGATATACTTGAATTTGTTGCTGTGGAGCCTCCACCGCCTCCTCCGCACCCGATAATGGAAATTATCACAACCGAAATACAGATAAATAGCAGTGTTTTATAGTTTTTCATAAGTGGCTCCTTAAAGGCATGACCGATATTATCACCAAAAAAAAAACAGGTCAATATGGATTGACAGAGAAATGAAAAGAGGGTAAAAATTTTGTATGAAAATTATCCATTCTTTAGAAGGTGAATCTTGGAGCGGCGGACAGCAGCAAGCATTTTTTCTTGCAAAAGGCCAGCAGGAGCTAGGCCATGACGTATTATTAATGTGTCAGAAAGGCAGCGTTCTTGAAAAAAGAGCTTTGGAAGCTGGCCTGAAAGTAAGATCGGTAAATTACTTTAAAGAAATAAATCCAGTTTCAATGATTCAGCTGTATAAAGCTTATAAAGAGTTTAAGCCAGATATTGTAAATGTTCACAGGGCCTGGGCTCATACCCAGTGGCTTATTGTTTCTTTAATTACAAGATTTAGAGGGTTGATTGTTACTCGAAGAGTGCTTTTTAAGCCGGATTCTAACCCCGTAAGTCTGGTTAAATATAGAACTCCAGCCATTAGAGGCTATATTGCTGTTAGCGAAGCTGTTGGCAAGCAACTCGAGAAAACTGGCGTTAAATCAGAAAGAATTGAAGTTGTTTATTCAGCTACAGATACGGTTAGGTTTTCCCCCAGAATCAAATGAACCGCTTGAAGCTTCCTGGCCTGTCCCAGATGGAGCCTCTGCCTGTTTAATGGTAGGTAATTATAGCATTAACAAGGGACATCACCTTTTAATTGATGCATTTAAGGAACTTGGTAAAAGTAAACCTCAGCTTCATCTGGTGCTGGCTGGACATGGCACTGATTCAGAGAAACTACGAAAGTATGCTGAAGGGCATCCATTTTTGGATCGAATTCATATGCTGGGATTCAGAGCAGACGTTCCAGCAATGATGAAAAAGGCTCTTTTCACCATTAATGCTTCTTATAAAGAAGGATTGTCAGGAACAGTCAGGGAATCTTTGGCTTTAAATGTCCCGGTATTAGCTTCAGATATTCCAGGGAATCTGGAAATTGGGAAATTAGTTCCAATTAAGCTTTTTAAATCTGGCGACGCGTTGAATCTTGCAGAACAGGCCGTAGAATTTATGGCTGAGTTGGATAAGTTTCAGGAACTTAGGGAAAAAACGGTTTCCAACTTTTCTGTTTCATCAATGGTTCAAAAAACGATAAATGCCTATAGAAAATTTATAAAAAAATGAAATGTGATTCAATACCCGTCCTTTATTATCATAGAGTTGGTGCTCCAGACCCGGTGCATCTAAGTATTTCAATTGAAGGTTTCGACCGTCAGATGGCCTTCTTGAAAAGAAGAGGATACAATGTAATCTCAGCGAAAGAACTTATAGACTGGATGGCAGGAGATTTAAATCTGAAAATGCCAGCAGTTTGCCTGACTTTTGATGATGGTTTTGTTGATAATCTTTTATATGCAGATCCGATCCTTGAAAAATACGGGTTTAAGGCGGCTTTATTTGTTGCCACAGACCTGATAAGACCGGAAAGTCAAAAAGCTGCAGAAAAGGTGGATGAGTTTAACACAGCTCATACAAAAGCTAGACGCGGCGATTTATCAAATTTTATGTCTCTTAATGAGCTAAAAACACTTGAAAACACCGGTCGATGGGAAATCTACAGTCATTCGGCTAAACATAATCAGGTTTTTGTTTCAAAAGAAAAAACGGGGATTTATCCCAAAACTGATAACCATTGGGGAATTTTATCAGCATATAATAACGGTTGCTCCAGTGGAGAATGGCCTGTATTTAAACGACAGGCCGGTCTTGTTACACCGGGATTTGTTAAATGCTCTCAAGGAAAAGATTCAAGCATAGATTCTGAAGAATCAATACAGGTTGGTGATATTTTTTTAAAAAAAGAAAAACAAACTGAATATCTTGAACGTATTGAAAATGATTTAACCAGTTCACTAAAAATTATTGAAAAAGAATTTATTCCTAAACCTAAGTTGATTTGTTGGCCTTGGGGTAAAACCAATGAGACCTTGGAAAAAGTGGCGGTTAAAGTCGGTTATACCGGTGCATTTAGAACTGATACAGGAGCAAATTTTAAGGGAATGAACCCAATGAAAATCAGAAGGTTTCCCATAAAAAAAGAAGATTTGTTTCGTTTTTCGCTAGGCCTGTGGCTAAGAAAGAAAAAGGTATTTGCTGATATTTATGCTTTTTTCCGTAATAAGGATTAAAAAAGTCCCTGACTAGCCTTACATATCCTGATATAATACTCAAACTATGGTTGCAACAGCAGAAGAAATTATTAGAAAAGCACAGAACTGTTTAAAACAGAAAAAAAACATCAACAGTGCTTTAATTGGTCTTGGAATCGCCCATTTTGAAAAGGGAGATTTTGATAAGGCCATCGAATTCTACCAAAAAGCCCTCCAGGAAGATCCGGATTCAGCAGAAGCAAACGCTGGTATGGGAATGGCTCTTGCAAGAATTAATAAAACAAATGAGTCTATTGAATCATTTAAGAAAGCTTTAAAAATGGCTCCTGGCTGCGGAATATTAGCAAACTGGATTGCAGATGCTTACTTTGATCTGGGAGATCTGGAAAACGCCATTGAGTTTTATGGGCAAGCGACTAGATTGAACAGGATGGATAGCAATGCCCACAATGATCTGGCAGATGCATACCGACTTAGTGGGCAAATTGATTTGGCAATAGAGCATTATGATTTAACAATACAGCTTGACCCATTTGATACAAATGCAATCCTTGAAAAAGCCCAATGCCTTCTCCTTAAAAACAGGAAGGATGAAGCATGTAAGGCACTCATAGATTTAATTGAGAAATTCCCAAAAACCCGTGATGCGGGCACGGCAACAATACTGGCTGGCAATATTTTTTCCGGGAAGAAAGATTTTAAAACGGCGATTGGATATTTTCAAAAAGCTCTGGACTTTTTCCCATATAATACCAATGTTTTATTCCAGACGGGTCTTGCTTATATGGTCAATGGAGATAAAACTGAAGCAGAAAAATGTTTCAAAAAAATTGTTGAATTAGATCCGTCTGATGAAAAAGTTAAAAAGCTCCTTCAGGAACTTAGAAAGTGAAGGGATATTTCTTTAAACATAGAAGAAAAGGAATGCTTTTAGTCCTCGTAGCAGGCGTTCTTGTTTTTTCAATGATTATTTTTATTTCCTTGATCAATAGAGTCAGACATGAAGGGGCGGTAACCGCAAGGGTCTCTGTTAATGAAAGGATGTATCAGGCCGCATCAGCAATTGGTCGCCTTGCAGTTAGAAAGTTGCAGAAAGATTTTGAAACAAAGGATCCTGAGTTTTCAAAAAAAATAATTGATGCAGCATTTAACAATAAATACGGAAAACTCGCTGAAGTAAGCTATTCGGATGTTATTAAAAACCTTGATGTTGTTAAAGAAATTATTACCCGGTTTAAAAGTAAATGGGGTGAAATTAGTTTTGAGGTCACCTATTCTACGGATCTCGGTAAGGAAAATCCTTTTTCAGCACCCATAAAAGGTCTTACACCTAGTCCTTTTGAAAGAAAAGGACATATTGATGTTGTTGTAGAAGTATTCCACCTGGGAATTTCAAAGGTTTGTAGAATCAGAAAAGAATTTTTATTGACCAACCTTCTCCCACAACCTTTTCACCGCTTTACGCTTTTTTCCCATAAAGGTGCGACAATTGATAAAAATGTTGCCAATCAAACATTCCTTAAAGACGATGGAAAGCTTGAGAGCGGACGCCCTTTAGTTTGTTACAATTCATTAATCAGAAAGAAAAAAGAAGGCATCGAAGGATTAGATTTTCGATTTAATCGCGCAGATAACATTGTAAAAGTAATCGACGGCGAACCATCCTTTGTGAAAAATGGTTGGATTTATCTCGGAGGCCGTGGGAATTCAATGGATTCCATGGACGATTCTGGAAATCTTATTCTCAACGTAAACACTGGTAGCAATGATGATCAAGGCAAAAGCTGCTTTGGTGAATTTTTCCACTTTTATTTCAACCCGAATAGCTCAGGTTGGCTCATTTCTAAGGATTGGACCGACTGGTTTAATAAGCTAATTCCTGGCAATGACCAGGGGGGTGGAGCCAGCCGAATAATGGTTGCTTTTGTTGACTATGGATATTATAAGGGGCTTTATAGTATCCCTTTCAGAAGCAATTATTTGTTTAAAACCGCATTGGAAATATATGGTTCCAAGATTAGTGAAAACATTGATCGGGGAAATTCAATGCACCTTTTTGGAACCCCGGCATTGTGTACTCCGACTCTTATTTTTGGAAAGGTTAAAAGACGCTATATTCGTACTTTTGCTTTTTACTTTAGTGAAAGTTCACGTGTGTATCCATTAAGAGGATTTAAAAATGAAAGTTCATTAAACAATTTCGCGTTTAAAGAAATTCCAGACTGGTATAGATCTATTTCTGGAAATAATGCTGATGAGACTTTAATGGCAGATTTTTCGAGCATTTTTGCTACAGAAATTGATGTTCCAAAATATCAATTGGGTTTTCCTTCTAAAACCCCTTCTTTATGTGGACTGGATCCTGAAGTTCGTGACTGGGAACCCTATCTTGAGGGGTTAAAAAACATTTCTGATCCCGGTGGTCCCGACAGAAAGTGGTCAGAGGTTGTTATGAAAAATGATTATGTACAAGATGGCCCACAGAGCCTTTGTAAAACTGATTACAACTTCTCCAATGATAAAGAGATTTATTACACCGGCAGTATCAGACAAATTAATCCCAAAGACGGATATTTAAGAGATAGGATGAGCTATTTAATAGATACTGGTGAAAACGGACCAGTAAAGCTTAGCAAATGCGAATTTTTTAAAAATCGTTTTATTAGCAAAAGCAAGGGTAAAAATATGCTCTTCTTGAATCAGGTAATAGGAATTAAAGGCGATTTAATTGTTGATATACCATTAGAGGTTGTTAAAGGCGGAGTGATCATTGTTGATGGGAAGGTTACCATCCAGGCTCCTATAGTTAACCCGTATATAGAAAATGTTCCGACTACTCCAGATGCCTATGGTTATCTTTCTTTTATTACAAAAAAAGAAATAGTTATTGCCGCAGGGACCAAGGTTTCCGGTGGGCTTCCCCAGGTTCATGGCTTTTTTATCAGCATGAGCGATGGAGGTGGAAGAATCGTTGTTGGCAAAGGATTTCACATTATCGGTGGTGTTGCTGCTGATAATATTGATGATCTTGTTAAAAATGGATGTATTGTTGAGTGGGGTTTTGATCCAAAAGAGCTTTCCAATGGAAAATGTTTTAGCTCTCCAGATTTTTATGGTTTGGCTATGGGACCGAGAGATTTGGAAATTATTCGAGAAGAATAAAAACTTTTTTAATTTAGATAAGTATTAATATAGAGTCCAGAAATGAAAACAGACAAAGAGCTAATTGAAAACATACTTGCAGGACGGCTTGATTGCTTTGAAACAGTAATTGGGCGCTACAAACGTCTTCTTTTCAGTTTCCTTTTGTCTCAACATGGGAATTATCAGGAGGTCGAAGACATTGTTCAAGAAACATATATTAAGGCTTTTCGGCATCTTGATAAATTCGATCAAAAAAGGAAATTTTCAAATTGGCTTTTAACGATTGCAAAAAATCTTCTAATTGATTTGCGCAGAAAAGCTGGTAGAAGTGTTACCTCTACTGAAGTCGTAGAAGAAACTCTTTTAGGGCTTAAAAATGAAGGTGGCGGGGGACAACCCCAGGAAGAAGTTCTAAAAAAAGAGAAATTTCAGGAAGTTTTTGATTTGATAGGGAAACTTCCTGAAGAAGTTAGAATTCCATTCATTCTAAGAGTGGTAGACGAACAATCCTATCAAGACATTGCTGAAAATCTTGAGCTTCCGATTCAAACGGTGAAAAATCGAATCTTTAAGGCTCGTCAGATTTTACGTGAGCAAAAAGGAAGTAGCTTATGAAATGCCCTGATACAGAAAAGCTAAATCTTTTTATCGATAATGAGCTTTCTGAAAAAGAGCTCTTAAAGGTAAAAGGGCATCTTAATGTTTGCCAAAAGTGTAAAGATGAAGTTGCACAATTGACCAGGTATGAAGAAAAAATAATTGAATCATTCAGATCCTTCTCTGATAACTCAGAGATTAATAAATCCATCATGGAGAAAATAGGTAAAGAGAAGCTACCAGGTAAAAGTTTCAGCTTCATGGAGCGCGCTCTTCGCATTCTTTTACCAGCATTTGCGCTATGCCTGATTTTATTTGTCGCTTTAAAATTCAATTCTTACCCCGGGAAAAAGTATCCTGGTTCCGCTAGTTTGATTAGTTGTAAGGCGAAGGATTCAGATGCCTTTTTTAATCAAAAAGTAATTGTAAAAGAACTGGAATTCAAAGTTCAGCCACTTGAAGTTAATAATTTTGTAGGTGTATTTGATTTTGAAATTGTCTTATCGAAAACCAAGAAGATTAATTGGAATGGCAGTGGTTCTTTTTCTATCTCCACCTCTGGTGACATTAATTTTAAAGAAGGAAATGGAATTTTTTCAAACAACTCAAGTGAGTCGGTTCTAATTGAGTCTGGTAATAAGACTTACACTCTTGGTGGTTCACCAGTAGAATTGTCAGATAAGGAAGTTGTAAAAGAAAAGATAAAAAAAGATTCAATGCCTGAATTAAAAAAATCGGAAAAAGTTATCCAGGAAAAGGCATTAGATAAAAAGAACCAAATTGAAAATCCTGTTATAGAAGATGGTATGCAAAAAAATGAGAAAAAGGACTATAATTCTGAAATAGATGTAGTTGCTCCAACAGGAGATGTCATGGAAGTGGAAAAAGTTAAACAGATGAGCAATCCTTTTGATGAAAAGCCACTGGAATTAGTGGGAGACTAAAATGCGTAGAGGCACAAAAGCCTTTTCTTTACTTGAGATTCTTATGGCAATGCTGTTTTTAAGCCTTGCATTTTTGCCTGTGTACAATCTTTTTAGATTCGGTCAACATGGAACAAAAAATAATTTGAATGAGGTAACAGCAACAAATTATGCATCAGATCTGGTTAACTATACTCGAGAGTTAAAAGTCTATCAGATTGACACTATGTTGGGTGGCAAAAAGAAAAAGGTGCTTTTGAAGAATGATAAAGAAATTTCCACGGCATTTAAAAGGCTTGGACTGGAAGCGCCTCCTGCAACAGTTAAGCCTTTCTCAAGGAGCATGGAACTTTCTAGTTACAAAGGAAATAATACTAAGGGATTCTTTGGCGTTATTGGTTATTTAAGTGATCTTTTCAATGAAAGGCGATCTGTAAAGAACTATTTGGCTAACGTAAAAGTTACTTTCCCCAACACTTCCGGAAATGGTGAAGATGAGGTTCAGCTCTTTACAATAGTGATGGATTAACATGAAGAAATCTGGGTTTACCCTTATAGAAATATTAGTTATTTTTGCCTTGGTGTCGCTTGTTTCTGGCGTCGCATACAGAATTATGTCTGGGACTTTTTCGCAATTTTTTAAATCCCAAACAAAATTGACCAACCTTCGTGCTGCAAGTTTAATTCTTGAAAGATTGAAATATGACATTCGTCTTGCTATTGCACCAGCCAGTTCTGCAGAAAAAGCTGTTTTAAAAAATGATTCTGGGAAGACGGAGTTGGAGTTCTATATTAGAGATCATGAAGGAAAGAAAAAAGTCTCCTATAATTTTAAAAATGGCATTGTGGAAAGGGAAGTTGATGGGAAAAAACGGAAACTAAACCCTGTAAAAGTTGCTGATTTTTCAATCCAGGTCCCAGAAGAGGGAAAAAGCAAAATGCTTATGGTTTCAATTGTTGTAGATCGAGATAAAGATTTGGAAGATAAGGATATTAACAAAAAAGGAAATAAAGTTGAATTAAGAGCAATTTTGTTTCCTAGATTTTTTCAGGAATCTCTTAGCGATGAAGAAAAATACTGGAATTTAGCTCGAAATTTTTAAAGGAGGCACTTATGATGATGCCTAAGAAAATAGCATTAAGTTTGATTATTTTGTCTATTACATTCTCAACAACGGGGTTTGCTTTAACAACACACCAGTTTGCATCAGGCGACACTTTGTGGGATCTTGCTGCGAAACACTATGGAGATCCAACGCTATACCCTGTTTTACTGGAAGTGAACGGAATAGACAATCCAAGAACTATTCCAACTGGAAAGACAATTATTATTCCGGACAAAGATCAGATGAAAGAAATTGCTACTGAAAAAGATCCTACAAAAAAACAGAGGCTAATTGTAACAGCGACTTCTGGTGTACGCCCTGATGAAACATCAACAAATACATCTACAAATACTCAAACTCAGAATGGGCAAGAATTTGAGTCAAGATATTCTGGGGATACAATTAGATCAAGCGAAACTTCTTTTAAGGCAATTTTAAAAGGGCCAAAAGTCGGTGGTGAAAAACTGATAAAGTATTCGGATCAGGATAAAAAATAAAAATTATGTACCCTTGACACTATTATAATTGATAGTTAAAATTATAACATTCTCTTCACAAGAGTATCAGAGTATTTTAAATGTATTAATGTCCTATAAGCTAAAGGAGAATAGAGTATGAGACGCAGCCTTATTGCTGTTTGTTGTGGTGCATTATTGAGTGTAGGGACTCTTGCAGGTGCAACTACAGTTCAAAGCCTTGTTAAGGTAAAAAAACTAACCAGTAAACAAATTACAAAACTTGCAAATGCAGGTTATGACATTGCAAAAGAAGGCAAAGGCTATGCCGAAATGGTTTTAAGTAAAGAAGAAATGGATGCATTTCTTAATAAAGGTCATCCTCTTGAAATCATTATTCCAGATGTTGATCAATACATTCAGGATATACAAAAAAAGCAGACTAAGAATGCACAGTATTATACTTTTAAAACTATGCAGACTCAGCTCCAGAAATGGGCCAAAGACTACTCTGATATCTGCAGATTAGAATCTCTTGGAAAAAGTTGGGAAAAAAGAGATATCTGGGGACTGAAAATTAGTGATAACCCAAATATTGATGAAAATGAGCCAGCTGCATTGATTATGGGTGACCATCATGCAAGAGAATGGCCTTCTGTTGAAGTTCCGATGGCAACTGCCAAAGATCTTCTTGAAAACTATAGTCACGATGAAAAAATTAAGTGGCTTGTAGATAACAGAGAAATCTGGTTTGTACCAATGGTTAACCCAGATGGAATGACTTATTCTCAGGAAAAAAGTCGAATGTGGCGTAAAAATCGCAGAGATAATGGCGATGGACGTTTTGGCGTAGATCCTAATAGAAACTGGGGATACCAGTGGGGTAATGTTGGTTCAAGTAACTCAACTTATTCTGACACCTATCATGGCCCTAAAGCCTTTAGTGAACCAGAAGTTTGCGCCGTAAGAGATTTAGCTATTCGTGAAAAATTTAATGCAAGTATTTCCTGTCATACTTATTCAGAATTAATTCTTTATCCTTTTGGCTACGCTTATAATGTTCCAAATCAGGATGTTAAGATCTTTAAGAAAATGGCTGGCGATATGGCAAGATTTAATGGTTACACCCCACAGAATAGTGCAGAGCTTTATCCTGCAATGGGTGACAGTGATGACTATCTTTACGGCGAACTTAAGACTCTTGCGTTTACGTTCGAACTTTGTTCAACCTTTATTCCAAATCCAAATCAAATCGATGATTTCTGTGGCGACAACGTTCCTGCAGTTAAGTATTTGATTGAAAAAGCCGGAACTTTGGGTGTTGTTGCAACAGTTGGAAATGAAGATGTAATTAGTCAGTTAGATTTCAAATCTGCTATCTGCGCAGTCGAAGACGCTTATTCTCTTTTTGATAACGATGATCATATGAAAATCAGAAATGATGTTCTTAATAAAGTTGAAAGTGTCAGCAAAAGAATAGCTAATATCGTTACTGCTGATCTTAAAAATGGTAACACCGAAACTTTTGAAAGAGTTAAGAAATCAAGTGTTGCAGGATTAGCTCTTTCGTTTATTAAAAACAGGGTTTTGTTTGAAAATGCTCATGGCGATGTTTTCAGAGCCGATATTATTCAACAAATAAATAAGCTTTAAACCTTTTATAAAAAAAACTAACGTGATATAATGAACCACCACTATGGTGGTTCATTTTCTATATGAGACAAAATATTAAATTAACAGATGTAACTATTTTCACCGGCTATAGCTATATTGGCTCTTGCCGTGAGTTCGTATGGATTCCTGGTGACAGAATCGGCACAAAACAAATGCCATCCAGGTTCATTTTCAGAGGCTTAAAGTGCGAGTATGATGTAGAAGCCTTGATGATTAGAAAAGATTTGTATTTAAGAACCACGGATGGCAAAGAATACATAGTTGCAGATTTCCAAATTACAGACATTAATGATATTGAAAATGTTGGCGGAATAGCCAAGAACTTTGCCCTTCTCTTTGAAAAATTCCCCGAGATGAAAGCAATTACAGACGGGGAAAAGGTTGTTATTTCCAAAAAAACTCAAGTCGTTGCATTTAAAGCTGTTTCAAATGTTATACACAGCGTTAGAGCCGGTCATGGAATCGATTCCGGCCAAACAAAAGAGGTTTCAGAAAAGCTTGTTGAAGAAGTTTTACAGGCTCCAGATGCAATAATGAACTTGATGAATATTAAATCATTTGATGATTATACTTTTACTCACAATGTTAACGTTGCAACTATTTCACTATTGATTGGACAAGCACTTGGACTAACTTTAGATGATATGAATGAGTTGGGAACCGGAGCTTTATTGCACGATGTTGGAAAACTGAAAATTCCACTTAGCATACTTAATAAAGATGGCAAGCTCACAGATGAAGAATTTTCAGAGATGAGAAGCCATCCAACTTATGGATATGAAATCCTTTGCAAATCTAGTGGAATAACTGAAAGAGCAAAAATGGTCTGTCTCCAGCATCATGAAAAATTTGGTGGAGGCGGTTATCCTAAAAGGTTGAAAGGTCAGCAAATAAACCTTTTTGCCAGGATTTGTGCTGTTGCCGATGTTTATGACGCTTTAACTACTGATCGACCTTACAGGGTTGCCATGAGTCCTTATGAAGCAATGAAGATTTTGAATGCAGGAATAGACAATCATTTTGATCCAAAAGTATTGACAGCATTTATTAGAAAATTTTCACTATACCCTGCGGGAAGCCTTGTTGCACTAAATGATGGCTCTGTTGCCCTTGTTCTTAAAAACAATCCCGGATCTGTGATACGCCCGGTCATTAAGGTTGTTAGAGATGCAAAAAACAAGAAGCTCAAAGATAGAGTAGAAATAGATTTGAGAGAATTTAAAGATCTGTATATTAAAGGTCCAGCAGATCCTAGGGTATTAAATGTTACAGATGGACACGTTGCCTAAAAAGACTATTTTATTTGTCCTGCTGGGGTTCCTGGTTTTTTTTCAATCAGGAATTGCTTTTTGTGAAAACAATGAATTCAAGTTGAATTTACCCAAAATTATTTCTGAAAAAGGTCATTTAAGCCTATCAGTAGAATCATCAAGGGATGGATTTTCAAAAAGACTCTTTATCATTCCTGATCGGGCAGAAATCTGGTTAGATAACAGGAGATTAGCTTCCAAATCGATCGGCGAACCAGGTACCGTAAGAGAAAAGCACAAAGCACTATTTTTGTTTCCATCGATAGCATTAGAAAGTGGCTATTACTTTATTACAATAAGGCTGTATTACGAAAACCCAATTACTAATAGAAGACAATGGGATGGTAAAACCTTTCAAGTAGGGATCCATCCGGGCAAAATTACCAGAATAAGCAAAAAAATTAGAATCGGATTGTAAAAAATGGGAACTTTTTTAACCCCAGACCAGTCAAACAATGTAGACGTGGAAAATCAAGATGAAATTGTACTGGTTAAAGCTGCTGCTGCAGGTAATCAAAAAGCATTTGAAAAACTCGTATCTGCTTACGAAAGGCAGATATATGTTTTGTGTTTCAGGTTTTTTAACAACGAAGAAGATGCTCTGGATATGACTCAAGAGGTCTTTCTAAAAGTTTTTAGGTCATTAAAAAACTTTGAAGGACGATCTTCTTTTAAAACCTGGATATATAAAATTGCTTCAAATTCTTGCATCACTCATTCTGCAAGAAAAAAGAAGGAAAAGGAGGGTTTCTTTCAAGGGATTCTGGATTGGTGGACTAAAAAACAGACCGCAGAGACCCCGGAAGAACAAACAATCGACATGGAATCTAGAACAGAAACCCAAAAAATTGTAAGTGAGAAAATTTCAAACCTGCCAGACATTTACAGGATGCCAGTTATATTAAAAGATATTGAAGGTGTTCCGCTTGAAAGAATAGCTGAAATTCAAGGAATACCAATAGGAACCGTTAAATCCAGAATTAACAGGGGAAGGCGAATGTTACAGGAATCTTTAAGCGCTTTCCGCCATGGGAGAAATATATGAATAAGTGCCAGGTTTATATGGATTATCTAGAAAAATATGGACTTGATGAAGATAGCAAAGAGTGGACGGACGTTTATTCGCATGCTTTAAGATGCCCGGATTGTTCTATTGATATAAAAGACAGGAAAATATTGATGGAAGCAATGGCTGAAATGCCTTCTGTAGAAACACCTGCCGGGCTTCATAATTACATCATGCAAAACCTGGAGAATGAAAATGCAGGGGATGTAGAAGAAATTTCTATCTTTGACAATCTGTTTGATAAATTTGCACGACCATTGCAGGTTTCAATCTCTTTGGCATGCGTTTTTATGATCTTTTCTCTTATGCACTTACCGGCTAAACACTCTCCTGTTGCTGCTTCAAGAATAGAGATTGCAAAGAAGGAACCAGCATTGTTGCAGGTTGCAAGTGAGATGACTAATTCTGAAAAGCTTGAAGATGTTTCTCAAGAAGAAATTAAAAATTTCCTGAATAAGTTGGAAAAATTTAGAAAATCTCATCCTGAAGCAGAAAAAAGACTTCCCATACCCGCAACGCCAGAATTACGGCTTGTAATTGATCAGAATTAGTCAGGAGAGAAAAAAATGTTTAGAAGCCGTGTATTTTTTCTAATTTTGGTATTGATTGGCTCTTGCTTTGTTACTTTAAACGCCGCTCCTGCTGAATTGTTTGGGACTTCACTAATTGCAGATATTGCAGAGCAGGCAAATAAATCCGTTGTTTCAATTGAATCTATCCACTATGTTCGCACCAGAAGGGGTGTTGGCTCTGGTGATCCTTTCTTGGACCGTATTTTTGGTCATTTGTTTGAAGATAATTTTAACGGATCAAACAATGTTATCCCACAAAAAGGAAACGGCTCCGGGGTAATTATCAGTCCGGAAGGCCATCTGTTGACTAACGAACATGTGATAGCTGGAGCGGATGAAATTCAGGTTAACTTTGATAATGGGAAAAAATATAAAGCCAAAGTGATTGGTAAAGATATCAGGACCGATTTGGCTGTGTTAAAAATAGATTCAAAAGAAAAGCTTGATTATGTACCAATTGGGGATTCATCCAAACTCCGTGTTGGTGAATGGGTTGTAGCTATAGGAAATCCTTTTGGTCTGGGAATTACCGTTACAGCTGGTGTTGTTTCAGCACTGGATAGAGATCTTTCAGTCGATCAGGAAAGAAGTTATAAAAAGCTTATTCAGACTGATGCTTCCATTAATCCAGGAAACTCTGGTGGAGCATTGTTAAATTCAAAAGGTGAGCTGATTGGTATTAATACAGCTATTATTCCATATGGACAAGGAATTGGTTTTGCTATTCCTGTAAATTTAGCCAAAAGAATCGTTGGGGATCTAATAGCATACGGTAGGGTAAAAAAGCCATTTCTTGGGGTTACTGCCCAGGAGATTACAAAGGCACTGGCAGAATATTTTGAGATTCCGGAAGAGGGTGTCCTGGTTACAGATGTTTCGAAGGATTCTGCAGCAGAGAAAGCTGGTTTAAAGCCCGGCGATGCTATATTAGAAATTGATGGAATCAAAATTAAATCCCTTATTGAGTTTCAGGATAGTTTGCGTGAGCATCGGGTAGGGGAAAAAGCTACTTTTAAAATTTTCCGAAAAGGTAAAGAGGGAATCTGCGAAGTTATTTTTAAAGAAACCCCTTTAGCTAAAAATGTTTTAGGAGTTGGAGTTAGCGAAATAGATTTGAACCTGGTTCGCAAATATTATTTGTATGTCAACAACGGAGTTGTAATTACTTCAGTTGATCCTGGTTCACCTGCGGAAAAAGCGGGTTTGAAGCCTGGAGATGTCATTCAGGGTATAAATCGTGCAGAGATTTCTTACAAAAAAGATTTTGACTCGATAATTGGAATGCTTAAAAACTCTGGAAAAGCGATGCTTAGAGTAGTAAGAGGCCAAACTGTAAATCTTTTACTGGTATTTCTTAAATAAAATTTAACAATTTTTTTAAAAAATATTGCAATCGCCTAATCCTCTTCGTATAATCGTCATATAAACCTCACCCAACGGAGGGACCGTTCAATGCAATTGGTTGATGTGCTTAAGGAGAATTTAGTTTTCCTTAATTTCGAAGCAGAAAACAAAGAAATGGCAATGGAAAAGCTCATTGCCGCCCTTGAAGAGTCTGGAACTATCCAGGAACCTATGGTACTGAAAACAGCTCTTTATGAAAGAGAAAAGCTCGGTACAACCGGCGTAGGTGGCGGAATTGCTATGCCACACGCTAGATCAAGTGCAATAAAAGATTTAACCGTTGCATTTTTTAGATCAGAAAAAGGTATTGATTTTAAATCAATCGATGGAAAGCCTGTTAACTTGATTTTCATGCTTTTGGCGCCAATCTCATCTGGTGGACCTTACCTGAAATTATTGGCTAAAATTTCCAGATTGTTAAGAAGCGATGAATTCAGAGATGCTTTGATGGAAGCTGGAACACCACAAAAGGTTATCGAGATTATTCAGGAAAACGAATAGGAGAATAGCGAGGCCTTTTTTGAAGATTCCAATCAAAAAGTATTTAACAATTTTGACCCTGTTCACCCTTACGGGTGCAGGGTTTTCTTATTCTATTCCGACTGCTTTTGGGCAAGATCGATTTATGATTGCTCAAGCAGATAAAAAGGCTAAATCCAAGAAAACGGATGATAAAAAGGTTAGCAAAGAAACTGATGAAGAAGAATCAGATGCTCTTTTCCTTGAAACAGAAAAAGAAAATCGAGATTATCTTCCAGAAATTTTTAGATGTCCAGAGTGTGGATATGAGCAGGATGAAGAAGGTTTTTGCCCGGACCATGACAAAATGGAGCTGGTCAAAATAAAATCAAAAGGCCGAGATCCTTTGGCTCCCATGGAACTTGATGGGAATGAGGACATTGTTGTTGATATCCCTCTAACCAGCCTTGAGTTTAAAAAGAATCAAAAACCTGAGCCCGCTAGCGGTTCAAGGACCATTAAACCAAAAGGAGGGTGACCCGATAAGCAAGAGCTTTGAAAGTTTTGGTGTTTTTGAGAACTCGATTTTAATTAAATTAGATAATCAGGAGTAGGAATGTCTTTAAATATTACCCAGAAAATTATTAAGAATCATCTTGTAACCGGCGAAATGAAATCAAAAAGCCCGATCAGCATCCGTATGGATCAGACTTTAACTCAGGATGCTACAGGTACAATGGCTTATTTGCAGTTTGAAGCTCTAGGAGTTGATAGAGTAAAAACAGAATTATCTGTAAGTTATGTTGATCATAATACAACTCAGATGGATTTTAAAAATCCTGACGATCATGTTTTTCTTCAGAGTATAGCGGAAAAATATGGAATAGTTTTTTCAAGACCTGGTAATGGAATTTGTCACCAGGTTCATCTTGAAAGGTTTGGCAAGCCTGGCAAGACCTTGATTGGATCTGACAGCCACACACCTACTGGTGGTGGAGTTGGTATGTTGGCAATCGGTGCCGGTGGATTAGATGTGGCCATGTCTATGGCCGGACATGCATTTGATCTTAAGATGCCCATGGTTGTTAAGGTTAATTTAACAGGAAAACTCCAGCCTTGGGTTGCTGCAAAAGACGTTATTTTAGAAATTTTACGCCGCGAAACTGTTAAAGGTGGAGTAGGGTGTGTTTATGAATATGCTGGACCTGGCGTAGAAACTCTTACTGTTCCAGAAAGAGCTACAATTACCAACATGGGTGCTGAATTAGGCGCTACTTCTTCTGTTTTCCCAAGTGATGCTGAAACTAAAAGATTTCTTGCTGCTCAGGATCGCGAAAATGATTGGATTGAGCTTGTTGCTGATGCAGATGCTCAATATGATAGAGTTCTCGAAATTAATCTGAGCGAAATCGAGCCTTTGGCAGCCTGTCCACACATGCCAGATGTGGTTAAACCCATTAGAGAACTTGAAGGTTTGGCAGTTGATCAGGTAATGATTGGAAGCTGCACAAATTCTAGCTATGTAGACATGACAAGAGCTGCAAGAATAATGAAAGGCAAACTTGTTAATACCAAAACTTCACTAGGTGTGGCTCCTGGTTCTCGTCAGGTTCTTAGAATGGCAGCCGACGAAGGATCATTAGCTGATTTGGTTGCTTCTGGAGCAAGAATTCTTGAAAGTGCTTGTGGACCATGTATTGGAATGGGTTTTGCACCTAAAACTAATGCAGTAGCACTTAGAACATCTAACCGAAATTTTGAAAAGCGCTCAGGAACTGCTTCTGCTCAGGTATATCTTGTTAGCCCAGAAGTCGCAGCTGTAGCTGCAATTGAAGGAAAATTTGTAGATCCAAGAAAATGGGAAAGCTTCCCAGAAGTTAAAATGCCGGAAAAATTCACCGTAGATGATTCAATGTTTATTTTCCCACCAGAAACTGGAAATAATGTTGAAATTATTCGTGGACCTAACATTGCTGCACTTCCTCTAAAAGAAGAAATGGGTAATGAACTTGTGGGTTCAACTTTGATAAAAGTTGAAGATAACATTACAACAGATCACATTATGCCAGCTGGAAAATACCTTCCTTTAAGATCAAACGTTCCTGAATATGCTAAACATGTTTTCGAAGGTGTTGATACTGAATTTTACAGCCGTGCTGTAGAAAAGAAGAGCGGTTTCATCGTCGGCGGTGACAACTATGGTCAGGGCAGTTCGAGAGAACATGCTGCTCTTTGCCCAATGTATCTTGGCGTTAAAGGCGTTATTGTTAAAAGCTTTGCCAGAATTCATCTTGCAAATCTTATTAACTTTGGAATCATCCCTCTTACGTTCAAAAATGCTGCAGATTATGACAAAATTGACCTTAATGATGAATTGAAGATCGATGTATCTGATCTTCAAAAGCCACTTTTCGTAGAAAACGTAACTAAGGGTGTTAAAATCCCATTAGAGCACACCTTAAGTGATGCTGACATGGAAATCCTTAGAGCAGGTGGAAGGCTTTCTTTTGCTAAGAAGCAGATGAATGCTTAATGCTTAATTGAAAAAAACAAGGCGGGGCAACCCGCCTTGTTTTACTTTAGGAGAATGATTTTGATCGCTAAATTCATAGATGGATTTAAACAATATGATTTTGAAACAAAAAAATGGAAGCAGATTGATTCTTTTGAGAAATTCAATTTTTCTGAAGAATTAAAAAAAGAAACCATTATTGATTTTACCGAGGAACAAAGAAAATCGCTTAGTTTGCCTTTTTTTGGAACCAAAATTCTTTGTGTTGGAAGAAATTACTGTAAGCATGCTGAGGAAATGGGTAATGAAATGCCTGTTCGTCCTTTATGGTTCACAAAGCCTTTGAGTTCCTTGTTGGCTGATGGCGGAAATATCGAAATCCCAATGGGATTTGGGCAAATTGATTATGAAGGAGAGCTTGCCCTGGTTATTAAAAAGAAATGTAGAAATGTAGATCCTTCAAAAGCAGGGGAATTTATATTTGGGATTATTCCTGCTTTAGATATAACAGCAAGGGAGCTTCAGAAAAAAGATGGACAATGGACCAGAGCTAAGGGATTTGATACTTTTTGTCCATTAGGCCCCGTAATTGCACCCTGGGATTCACGCTGGAATTCAGCTGGTATAAAAACATTGAAAAATGGAAAAATTGTTCAACAAGACAGTCTTTCATCCTTGGCTTTTGATTTTGAGACCCTAATTTCTGACATTTCAAATTGTATGACTTTGGAAAGGGGCGATTTGATATTGACTGGAACTCCTGCCGGCGTAGGACCAATCGTTCCAGGTGACCATCTTGAAGTTCATTTAGAAGGTCCAACAATTTTAGAGTTAAGTGCAAATTGCATCTAGAAAAGGTTTCTAATTGACATACTGAGCTGAAATTTTATATATTGCCTTTTTCCTAAGCTGGAGGCTGAAATGAAAAGTGTTTTTAAGTGTATTGCTTTATTTGGTTTGTTAATGTTTTTTCTTCCAACCCTTTTAATGGGTAAAACAGGCATTGTAAAAGGAAGTTACATAAATATCCGCAAGGAACCTAAATTTAATTCCCCACTAATCGGGAAAAAAATGCGGGGAGATCGATATACCGTAGAATTTGAAAAAAACAACTGGGTTCGTGTTGCCTTTGAAGACGGTATGACAGGCTGGCTTTATAAGACCTTGATTGAGCGACGAGAAGAAGTCATTGAAGAAGGCAAAGCTAAAGCTGAAGCTGCTGAAAAAGAGAAAAAAAATACAGGTCAGAAAAAAGCAAAAACGCCAGAGAAAAAAGAAAAAGAAGTAAAGGAAAAAACTCCTAAAAAAGCTGCAGAAAAGAAAGAAAAAGTAAAAAAAGAAATAAACAAAGCTGATGCAGCAAAAGTGGTAGAAACTTCAGGAAGCGCTGAGGAACTATATAATGAAGCAATTAAACTTTACGAAAAACGTAAATTTGCTGAAGCGCTTGATAAGAACAAGCTTGCTTTCAAAAAAGCTCCTCAAAACGCTGAAATTCTCAACAACATAGGTAATTGTCTTTTTAAAATGGGAAGAATAGAAGAAGCGCTTGATTCCTGGAAAGACGCTTTAAAGATTTCCCCCAAATCAGGTAAAATTTGCAACAACCTTGGAATCGCTTATTATCAACTCGATCAAAACAAAAAGGCAATTGAATATTATAAAAAAGCTATTTTGTTTGAGCCACAATTCCCTGATCCTTATTACAATATTGCATCAGTTTACGGATTCTCTGGAAAATTTGAAGATGCTATTCTTAATTACCAGAAATACCTTGAGTTTTCTCCAGATTCGACAATGAAAAAGCTGGCAGAGGAACGAATCGACTACTGCCAGCGTCAAGTTGATAAAAAGGCTAAGACTAAGAAAAACTAAGGAGCTTTATTTAAGTTATATAAAGAACCGGATTTGGTTTTTACCAGCAAGCCTGTTTCTGTAAGTTTTAAAGCATTTGTGGAGAGTTCACCAGCAACGTGGACTCTCCATTTTTCATGGATGCTACCTATGTGAAGACAATGAACCCATCCATCCATTGTGCCAATATACATAAGCTTTTCATCAAAAACAGGAGTTGTTGAAAAAATACGGTTTTTGCTTTCAAAGATAGATTTAACTTCTTTTTGCTCAGGATCGATTTTAAAAACATTTTCCCTGTAAGCAACTATTCCTTTTTCGAGATCTGAAACCATAGGTATTATATTAATTCTATTGGGAATTACGGTTTCAGAAAAAATAACTTTTCCACCATCCTGTTCTACATTGTAGTATTTCCCATCATCATTAATAAAAGAAATAGTTCTTTCTCCCCAGAAAGGCTTAGAAACCATGGTGAAGTCTTTATTAACCGCCTGGAAAATCTGTCTGCCGTCGTTGGCTGACAAAATTTTCATTTGTCCCGTCATAAAAGAAACCAGCAATTTCTCATTTCTGTATTCAAGAAATGCTCTTTGTCCTTTTCCATTATGCTTTGGAGTGTCATGTTCATAAATCCAGGTCTGATCCCCTGTTTCTTTGGAAATACATTTCACTCGGCCGTTGTAACAACTGAAAAATAAGCTGCTTTCATTTTCTGCAAACAAAGAAGATTCTAGATAAGTTTCCGGAAATAGTCGGTTAGCTCTAATCTTTACATCAATTGATTTAAGCCAGATTTCTTTCCCGGTTTTTAAATCATGTAAAGCCACATAACCGTAGTCATAGAAAACCAGGAACTGATCTCCTTTTTTTAAATATTCTATTTTTAAAGGAATATTACTAAAAGAAGACTTTTTATCTTCAGGAATTTCAAGATCGGGAAAAACTGATGGGAAGTTAACTTCCCAGAGTTTTGCTCCTAGATCCGAAGCGTAGCCTTTTAAACCGGTATTGTTACTAAGAATTGGAACTTCGGAATCCTGCCAGCCATATTGAATAAAAGACTGTCCTTCAGATCGTTTTTTCTTAATAGTTCCTGTTTTAAAATCAATTACTTTGGTAAATTTATCATTTGAGATACTAACCATCTTCTTAGAATAAATTGTGGCAGAAGGCGTTAGAGCCAGGTATTTTTCCATTGGTGAGTAAGTTTGATAAACCTTCCAATAAACCTTTTCGGCAGTTCTTTCTGACGCATTTGAATAAAAATGAAAACCCAATTGAACTCCAAGAATTAGAGCTATAGCTCCGAGAAAACCGGCCCATTTGCCATCTCCCCATTCTCTGCCAAAAAAAGCTTCAAAAAAAGACTTTGTTAAAAGAGAAAAGAAAAATTGAATTACTATTGATAAAAAGAAAATTCCACTTGTAATACCTGACATTAAAAGTGGGTAAGGAACATCCTTTCGGCTCCAGGCAGCTTTTAAAATTGAGGAAAAGCTCTGAAAGTTTTCTATCATAGGAGTATAGAAATCGCCAAACCAGGCGGTAAAAATTCCAGAAACAAAAAACACTGCTATGAGAGAAGAATAGGTTATTGATCTCATCAACATTTGTAAGAACAGGAATAAAATTCCAATAGCAGCTAAAAAGATATAAGTGGAAAAACTTGCAAATGGAAAAGTTGAAAAAGTTCCGAAGCTTTTTCCAAGATAGTAAAGTTGAATACTTATTATCAAAGCAAGCGGCATCATTAAGAAAAAGTTTTTTAATGTTTCAACCAGACGGTTTGGTTTGACCTTTTCTTTTTTTGTTTCACCCTTAATTAGGGATGTTACAGGGTTAGAGTTTGCAATTGGGACTTCGTCCATTTTTTATCTCCTGTAAGCGATCTAGGATATAGAACAATTTTTTCCACTATCGACCATCTTCTAAAGTTGTGTAATGAACAATAAAAAAAAATGTTTCAAAGTCTTTCCTTGACACGTATTTAAACTGGAAATAGAATGTAAAATGTTATATCAGTGACTTCCTCGAATTGAGAGGTATTTGAAGGAGGCTTCCATTGCCATCAATGGTCCATCACCTTTTCTTTATGCTAGCTAACGAGAAAGATTCGGAGCTAGAAGCATGCGAGTATTTAGACGTATTTGCGAAAAAATGTGGTTTTCAGGCTGATACTGTCGATGAAATGCGTTTGGCTTTTATTGAAGCATTGATTAATGCTAAAGAACACGCGCCAAAGGAAATGCCTGAGGCAGAAAAAGCATTAATTCACGTTGCTTTAACGTTTGAAAATGAGCTCTTAAAAATTCAAATCAGGGATTTTGGTCGAGGTTTTGATCCAACAGTTGTTGAAAAACCAGACATTAGAAAAAAATTGAAATCCTCTCACAAACGTGGGTGGGGATTAATGCTAATGGAAAGACTTATGGATGGTGCAGAAATTAGTTCGTTCCCGCCATCTGGAACTTTAATTCAACTTATCAAGAAAAGAGTTGTTACAACTAATGAACCACCTGCTGAAATTGATGCAGCACGAGAGCATAAACGCCTGGAAAGGCTAAAATATATTCTTGGAAGCTTTATTGATCTAAGCTCTTTCCTTTGTCAGAGCAAAGATTTGAAAGCCGGACTTAGATCTATGCTGCGCATTCTGCTTGGAACACTTGGAGTTTCAAGAGGTGCTATCTACACGTTCGAAGACAGTAACGAAAATCTTGATTGTCTTGTGGATATCAAACTTAAGGCAAATACAAGGCTTCCAAATGCCAGAATTGCACCGGACGTTTTTAACAAGCTGGCTTCTATTGATGATGGTGAAGTAACTGAAATTATCAAAAATGAAATTCCGGCCTTTAAAGAAACCTTTAAAGAAAAAGAAATAGAACAGGTTTATCTGCTTAGAACAGATAATCAGAACCTTGGTCTATTGATTCTTGGAAATAGGTTCCGCAAAGATGAAGAAGAGATTTTGGATAAAGATCTTCTTTCTACTCTCTCAAGAAATATTTCCTCTGCAATTCATACTTTCCGACTTATGCATGATTTAAAAAGTGCTAACGAAAAGCTTGATGGCAGGATAAAGGAATTGGATGCGGTCAGAGAAGCAAGTCAAACCATTTCCTCTGAACTTGAAATTGAAAATTTACCTTCAACCGTTGAGGGGATTTTCAAAAGCATCATGAATATCCAAAAATTCTCTATGGCTATTTTTGATCCTACAGAAAATCGCTACATTGTTTGTCAGAATGATAGAAATCTGCCTTCGAACCTTGATTTGTGGTCCTCAGCCATATCTCAGCATGTTGTGCAAAAAATGGAAGCTATTTATGTCCCTGACATTAAATGTGAACAGCGATTTAATTTTACCAGATCAAAAAATTATAGCTCAGAATCTTTCATGGTAATTCCTGTTATTGTACAGGATGAAGTTCTTGGATTAGTTAATCTAACAGATAAGGACGGAAACGGAACCTTAACTGAAAGAGATTTTGAACTTGCAAAACTTCTTTGTAGCCAACTTGGTATTGCTCTTAAGAATGCTAACCTTTACAAAAGAGGCATTACTGATGGACTAACCAGATTGTACACCAACCACTACTTTAAAATGAGACTTGCTCAGGAAATCTCAAGAGTAAGAAGAGTAAAATCATCTCTTTCTATAATTATGGTTGGAATTGATAATATAAATGACTTGCTGGAAAGAAATGGCTCTGGATTCAGAGATCAGGTTCTTGTTAAAGCTGGGGCGACAATCAAGAAAGTAATACGCTTTAACGATCTTCCTTGCAGGTTTGAAGGCGAAAAGTTTTCGATTATTCTCCCTGACACAGGGGTCTCCGGCGCTGAAACTGCAGCAAATAAAATACTTGAAAGCTTCAGAAGCCTCGTAATTAAAAATAAAGATGTGGAAGAAAAGGTTTTAGTGAGTGTTTCCGTTTCTTTGTTTGAAGTTAACATGAATATTGGCCAGCTTGTAGAAAAGGCTGAAAGACTACTGAAAACTGCAAAAGAAAAGGGTGGAGACCAGGTCATTATTGAGAATTAACTTAGCTAATTAAAAAAAATCAGCGCTTTCAAAAATTGAAAGCGCTGATTTTTTTTTGCCTTATTTGGGAGTTAAAAAACAGGAATTAGTATTTAATCCTGGATCAATAATTTTGTGCCGGTGGCGGGTTGTCAATTCTGTTAATGGCAGCAGATATAGAGGGCAAACCGAAGCCATTTTCATAATCTGGACCCATTTGACCAATATCAAGACTGGTAGCTTTTATGGCATTTAAGATTAGCTCAATATGCATTTCTGGATATCTTTGCTTGAGCAAGGTTATAACTCCTGCAAAATGAACTGCAGCCTGAATTGTACCGCTTCCGTATCTATATTCATCTACCATCGTTGGGCCAAGAACCGCCAGGCCAGGCTCCATAAAATCTGGTTTCAAAATCTTTTGATTTTCAAAAATTGCTGGTCCAATCCCTGAAAAGTATGCTCTGCTTTTCCAGCGATCAATTGCTCCTATTGTGACAACATAGGGGAGTGCCGCCATTCCTCTTATTCTACTGGGGTTGTTGCCAGCAGGTACAATTGGTAAAATTCCTACATTTCTAATTGCTGCTAAAGCTCTTTGAAAAGCAATAGGGCACGTTCCATTAAAATCCAGCATGAAAACAATTGCTGTAGGGGCTGAGCCATGTTCAGGGCTAAGTATCCACTCAAGTGATTTCATTAGAGATATGTTTTTATCTGAATCCTTATCAATTAGTGCAAGGGTAATGCTTGCTAATGGAGCAATTCCAGTAAAACTCTTGGATTCAGAACCGGCCAAAATACCAAGAGGATGAGTTAGGTAAAGATCAGATCTTTTGCTAACAAGTGAAACTACCTCAGTTGATTCTGTGGCTACAGATGAAAATTCCTTTACTGTAAGAAGAGTTTTCTTGAGGCAGACATGATCAAGAGTATTCTTAAAAGCTACGACTCCTATTCGGGTTCCCTGGCCTTTTAAGTCATACAGGTTTTGTAATAAAAAAGACCCGGATAATTCGTGGTTCCATAAGATTTTTTGTGGTTCTGTATTTTCTGTTGGACTTGCAAGTATAGAAGGTATTCTCTGAAGATTACTATCGGAGCTGCTGATCAAAAATTCAGGAAAATCCTGCTCCAATTTTAATGAAAAATCCCTTTCTAATTCAAGAAAAAGACCGCCTGCTAACCAGGAGGAGTAGTTTGCAATGCTGTTGAATGAATTTAGTTCTGATAAATATGCGCTTCCTATTTCTTTAAGCGATTCAAGGTCGGAAGTAGTAGGCTTGGTGTTTTCAAAAATTCCTGTCTTTATTAAAGCTTTTTGACCAGCCTCAGAGAAAGAAAGAAACCGGGAATCACAGATTCCCGGTGTATAAGCGATTGAGAAGATTAAAATGTAAGACAGTATCTTAAGGGCAGAAATTGCTTTTTTGATACTGCTATTGTTCAATTAAAGCTCCTTGAGAATTAACCCTGAATTCCAGTAACTACTTCTTCGCCAGTAGGTTCATGAAGGATTTCATAAGTTTCGCCAGTTTTTTCCCATTCTCCGCTGTTTGACCAGCCTGAGCTTTTTGATCTGAGGAGTTCAAACCAAATTTTGTTAATTTCAAATTTTCTGTTAGTTTTTGTTGTAATTGCATTAACTCTCTGGAAAGTTACGTTAAAGCAAATCATTGGCTGTCCACCAACATTCATTTGGAACTGTTCTGAAACTTTAAGATTTTTGATTAATCCGCCAGTAAGCCAGCCTTTTAATATGTTAAGAACATCAATTGAAACTGTAAGGTTTACATTCCATGTGGTAGAGATAGAATGCTCTTCCTGCTGCCATGTAACGCCTTTGTATTCGCGTTTTGTTTCGCGACCTTTGCGATATTTGTATCCAGGTTCGGTGTAACCATAACCAGGGAAATATTCACGAAATTTTTCTTCGCTAAGTATTTCTTTGAAATCCTGGCTAATTTCAACTTTCATGTAACCAAGAGCTGGATAAACAGCAGGGCGAACGCTTACTTCAAGACTTTTGTAAATTTCGCTTAGAAGTTCTATTTCTCCAAGCTGCTTTTTCTTGAGTGATTCAAGGATTCTTTTGCCAATGACAACACTCTTTTTTGAGTGATTTTCCATGGCTTTTACCCAGTTGCTTTCATTTTCTGGGGTTTCATTGTTGATGTAAACATCATAAAGATCCTGAATTTCCCAATAATTAGAAATTACTCTAAAAATTTTGCATTGAAATTCGAAAAGATTATCGTCAGGTGTTAACCCGTCGAAAGCCTGCACTTGAGCGCAGATCAACATTAAAAAGATAAATACGATTGACTTAAATTTCATTTCTCTATACTCCTCCATCGCTTATTGTTCTTATTAGAGTTCGTTCTGAAAAAAGTATAACAAGCATATCGGAATCCTGCAATAGAAGCGGGAGTGACAAGTTTTTAATGACATAAAGGGCTTTAAAGAGCCAAGGAATAGCAAAATTAGATAAAAACGTTACAAAAAATATGCGTTACTTATAAACAAAAAACCAATTCTTTGGTAATGCCAGTATTAAACCAGCTTTTCCGCGCTCTGTATTTTTACGTTTAATCATTAACGAGGGCGAAACCTGTCTTAAGATTTTTTTAAGTCTCTGTAGGCTGCTTTTAAAAGCACCCATATCACATTCCGGATCAAATTCCATACCCCATGCACCTTTGTACATTGAAGAGATTTCTGCAGGATGAGGGTAGGATAAGAAAAGTTGAGATAAAATAGAGTGGGGGATTGATCCCATTTTTAAAGAAGATTCCTTTTCCTGGAATCGAATCTTTCCAGCTGGACCGTCAAAAATCAGTCTGTCTTTATGTACATTTTTTTGCCAAAGGACGTAGTCCTCATAATGTACGGTTTTACTTTCAAGTTCAGAAACTATCGTTACAAATTCTTCCGCCCTTGATTTTTCAATCTGAATTTTTTTTATGATTTGAGAGAGTCCCTTAATAGAGTCGGTCAAAAAGTCTATTGTCGTTTGCGGAGATCTTGAAATGTGAAATTCCAGGTATTCTCGCGCACTATCAAGTTTTGTTTGCATAAGTTTTTCTGCAATAAAAGACCAGAAGGGGTCGTAAACTTTGGCTAGATTGTGCTTTTTTAAAAGACTATTCAAATTTAATTCTTTAACCTTTAATGGGAAAAAAAGTGAAAGGTGGATTTCAATTTGTGTTACCTGAAATCTGCTTGAGTCCGTTTTTATATTATTTCTCGCCATTACCAGATATTCAACAGCATCACTCTGGCCAAGAAAGATTTTTGCTAGACCAATTCCATGCTGACAATCTCCAATTTGCACCGAAGAAGAATTTCTTAATTCTGATTCTTTTAAGACCGTCGAATACTTGGTAAGTGCTGCCGAAAAATCGCTATTGTATAATAGAGACAATGCTTTAAGAACATCGCCAACAAATCTTGCTCTAGGTTCTAAAACTGTGTTTGTAATTTTTTCAGCCTGATTCCACCAGGTTTTAGCTGTTGCTGTTTTTCCTAATAGTTCATATATCCATGCCTGCAAACATGCTGCTTCATAAATGCCACTTTCGTTTTTCTTTTTTAATCTTAGTAGATAACATTCTTTAAACAATTTGAGGGCTTTGGAGAATCTACCGAGTTTAAGAAAAATTTTCCCAATGGCAAAAGAGACAACTGAAAGGCTCCACTCATTTTCAAGCATTTTGAAAAGTTGACTCGCTTTAAAAAGGCTGCTCAAAGCTTTAGGGAAGTTGCCAAGATCGTATTCGACCATTCCAAGATTTGAGAGTATCGCCGCTTGCATTTTTTTGTGTTTATTTACTTTTGCAGTAATTAGGCCGGAGATATAATGGGTTCTGGCTGACTCCGGTTTGCCCCTGGTAAAATATAGATTTCCCAGGGAATTTTCTGCTCTGGCAATATTTTCAAAATCTTTTGAAGAATCAAACAATTCTTTGGCTAAAAACATTTCAGACATGGCTTCATTGGTGCGATTCAGTCTGGTCATAATAATTCCGGTTGCAAAACACAAATGCCCTAATTCGTTTTCATAACCCTTTAAAGCTTCATACTTCTCTTTTGCACAATCCAGAATCTCCAGGGCTTTATCATATTTTTCCTGCATGGTAAATGTCCTGGAAATAGCAAGATAAGCTTGATGAGAAAGAGAAAAACTGGAATCAAGATACTTGTCTGCAAAGAAATTTATAATTTCAAATCTGGTATTGTTAAACAGGTCCGGACCCTTTTCGTTGAATTTTTTTACAACGATTTCATCCATTCCAATTTGTGAACCAAGTTTGATTAGAGTTTCTGTCGTTGAAGGATTTGAGGTGTCTTTATTTTTAAGAACCCAGTCTACACAATCCTTATGTCTTATATTCAGGGTTTCGGGATTGTTAAGAATTAGATTTTTAAGAATTTGGGGAAACTTTTTGCTATCAGATTTCTTGAAAAAATCAAAAAGTTCCTCAGTAGTCATTTTTTTAAAAAAGCTTTCCAAAAATTCCTTTAAAAAAGCTATTGATGCAGACTCAGGGTTTTCCGGTATAAAAAGAAACTCTTTTTCAAATTGTGCTTGTCGAAAAGGCGCAAAATGAAGAAGTTCGATCCAGGCTAATCTGGATTCATCTGTTACCGTTTCAGGTTTTTTCCCTTCGTAGGTTAGAAGAGAGGCTGGATACTTGCAAAAAAAGTGACGGCTCCAAAACAGGTTTTTTACTTCCCGGGGATCTAGTTTGATGGGAGTTCTTTTAAAGAGATTCAATGGAAGGTCAGGAAAAAACTTTCGGCCACATAAGGTTAAGAGTAGAGAAACTCGCTTTAAAACAGTGTCAGAGGTTTGCTTTGCGAGCATCAGCAGAAGATTGTCGTCGAAAGGTAGAATTGACACCAGGTTGGTAAGATCGAAAATGGATGGTGCGTAGGCAAGGTCTTTAAGTAGGTCTATAATAGTCTTTTCGAGCGAGGAAACATTAAACTTTATATTTTGAAAAAGACTCTTCTGTGTAGATTTAAGATAAGAATTTCCATGGTATACAAAGGTGAGATGGAATTCGCCAATATCTCTATTTCGTCTACGTTTAGGTGAAACAATTGTGATTTCCTCTGGAGGTGAATCGACCAGACCCAATATAAAAAGGGCAGTTTGGTGGGAAAAGTATTCTGACTCATTTCTAATTAATCTGGAAAACTCGTCCAGGTGCTTTAAAAAACTGCTTTTATCTGGCAAAATAAACCTCAACTTTAATCCATCACGATTCATTATATGTAAAAAATAAGGAACCTACAAATTTTGCTGAAAAATTGGATTTTTTTAAGCCTTGTAACCGCATTTTCAGTTTCCTTTGTAGATGTAATAAGGAAAAAGGTTGTCCATAATACAGACCCACTAGTGGTTGCTCTCGGCACTAACTTGTTTCAGTTTATTTTTTTGCTGCCTCTTGTTGCTACGGGTAAGTTCACCATCAGCGGAACCGAATTCTTTTATATTTTGGGAGCATCGTGTTTGCTTTTATGGATTGTAAGCTTACTTTATGCAAACGCTTTAAAATGGGGGGAATTGTCTTCAGCGGTCCCAATGCTATGTTTTTCTCCTGTCTTTTTACTTTTGACTTCAACTCTTATGTTGGGTGAGTTTCCATCGACAATCGGGCTTATCGGTATACTATTAATTGTTGCCGGTGGTTACATTATTAATAAAAAGAACAGCAAATCTGATTTGGCAAATGATCCACAACAAACTAAAAACTTCAATTTTGGAAAGTTGCTAATGCTTGGCGTTGCCGTTATTTGGAGCATTACCGCAAATCTTGATAAGATCGGGGTGGGGAAGTCATCGCCGGAATTGTGGAGCGTTTCAATCTTCGGTACTCTTAGCCTTCTTTGTAGTTTTTCCTGTATAGCAGCAATTGGATTTAAAGAAACATATTTTGGAATAAAAAGAAATTTAGGACGATTTTCTTTAATTGGATTTATAGGAGCAGCAGGAATCTTTACCCAGCTTCTAGCTATTAATCTAACCATCGTGCCTTACGTAATCTCTATAAAACGGATTAGTACTGGTCTTTGTGTGATTTGGGGTGCTTTGTTTTTTAAGGAAAAATCTATAAAGGAAAAGTTGTTGGGAGTTTTTCTCATGCTGATAGGAGTTTTTCTTATAGTTGTTTTGAAATAGATTTGCTACAATGCTTCTCCAAATCCATTTTAAGCAGTTTAATAATGAAGCCATATCAAAGAATCTTTTCAATCGCAATTCCTGCAATGGCCGGGTTTATAGGCTTAATTCTTTTTGATATTATTGACATTTACTGGATTGAAAAGCTTGGAAAGCATTCTGTCGCAGGTGTGGCGTCAGCAGGTTTTATTGTTTGGGCTCTTTATGCTTTGATTCAAGTTACAAGCTCGGGAATGGCCTCACTTGTTGCACAATTTTATGGTGCCGGTAAAAGAAGAAGAGCATGGGCGGTAATTAATCAGGCAACCTGGTTAAGCTTGATAATTAGTTTATTTATTTGTTTATTCTTTTTGTTAAATCTTGAAAAGCCTTTTGCATGGATGGGATTAGACCCTTATACCGCCGAGTTGGCCCAAAAGTATTTTTTCATAATTATTATGGGGTTTCCCCTGATATTCCTGGATATGCTGGCTGGAAACATTTTTAATGCTTATGGCGATAATAAAGTTTCGAACTTGATAATGTTTTTGTGTTTGATAGTTAATATCATTCTAGACCCTATTATGATGTTTGGGTGGGGCCCGGTTCCTGCCATGGCTATCTCGGGGGCCGCTGCAGCAACAATAATTAGTCATTTATTATCATTGGTTGCAAGAGTTTACTTTTTAAGGAAAAAGAATTTTATTCCCGGTTTTACATATTTTTTTAAATTCCGGACATTTTATTTTAAAAAAATCCTTTCAATTGGAATCCCCAATGCTTTAACCGGGGTAATCTGGTCTGTGGTTTATCCATTTTTAACAAGGTTAATTACCCCTTTTGGAGTGGCACCATTATCAGCAATTGGAATAGCGCACCGCCTGGAGAGTGTGCCCTATTTTTCATCAGTAGCATTTGGCATTGCAATGACTTCTCTCGTAGGGCAGTCTGTTGGACGGAAAAATGCTGAAGAAGCGGATCAAGTTATCAACGCAGGGGTTAAGGTTGCAACCTTATTGCTATTACCTTTTGCCTTAATTTTCCTGATTTTTCCGGATAAAATATTTTCTTTTATGACCAGTGATCCAGAATTGTTAATGCACGGCGCCGAATATTTATTTATTATTGGTGTCTTTGAGTTAATGATGGGTTGGGAAATGGTTTTTGGTGGGATTTTTACTGGATTAGGGGTGACTTATCCTACTCTTTTTATCACCATACCTTTTACCGTTGGAAGAATCCCCCTGGCATGGTTCCTGGCTTATTACATGGGTTTTGGAGTTAGTGGCATCTGGTGGGCAATCAGTATAAGTTCATTGTGTAAAGGTGTCGGGCTTGCTCTACTCTATCTGGCCATGAAAAAAAAGCTTCTAGGACCGGAATTTTTAAGAAATCGAAAAAAGGTTGCAATAGCTTCGGCATAAATTTTGTAACATACAGATTTCAGTATATTTGTCTTATTCGTTAAATAAAGCCATTAAGATGGCGAAAAGCTTACATACAAATGTACCTTGTTTGGATAGATCATTTAATTGATCATATAGTATATGAATAAGAAAATTGCCCAAATAATCACTTTATTCTGTTTCTGGCTTTTTGCAGGAACAGTTTTGGCAATTCCTCATAAAATAGGGGAATACACCATTGATATTGAGGTTTTCAACCGGGCAATGAATATTATTCCAAAACAAAAAGTATCAACTTATTTTATTGATAGCAAAAGAATTGCAATTAAGGTTAAGGCTACTGGTTACAAAACCCTTAAGTATGTTCTCAATATCAATGAAAATCAGACCCTCTATAAAAGAGATTTCATCCTCGAGGATCTCGAAAGAAACTTCTTTGTTGTTGATTTGAATGATTCAATTATTGAGTCTGCTTATATCAGACAAGATCAATACGGATTTGAAGCAGACGAATATGGATTAACAGTTTTTATTCCAAAAGCAGATTGGCCGGTGCCGTCTTCTGAGAAGGTTGAGCTTTTTGATTCGTTCTGGGGATTTCCAATGAAAAAAAGCGCAGAGATTACACCCACAGACGAGTTCTATCAGATAAAGCTAAGAATGACTAGAAAAGATCTTAAATGGAGTGGGGAAGACATCTTCGTTGTGATCAACAACAAAAAGCCCTCAAATTTGCGTAGTTCTGAAAAATACTTAAAGAGCCTGGCAAAGCTTGAAAGTGATAAAGAAAATGGCTGGATGTATGTTGACCAGATGGCTAAGTTTATTGCAGGTAATTTCAACCCTGATGAACTTAATCTTGAAAAGGCCGCATTACCCCAAAGTTTGAACGCTATCTATTCACTAAAAGAAAGATTTGCCGAAGTTCATAAATTTTAAGAAAAATTTTTTAAAAAATAGTTGCATTAAAAACCCTTTGATGTTATCATACATTTACGTTCGAACAACGAACGATCCTGAGTAGCTCAGTGGTAGAGCAATCGGCTGTTAACCGATTGGTCGGGGGTTCAAATCCCTCCTCAGGAGATCACAAAACCCTCGAAGAAATTCGAGGGTTTTGTGCTTTAGGTTTTTACTAAATTATTAAACCACAAAGAATTTTTGTGCTTGATTCCAGGCAGTAAATGGCCGAATAATTCGAGCCGGCTGGACTTGAGTGGTCAACAAAAACTGGACACTTAGGAAAGTGAAGATTATCCCAAGATAAAAATAATCTTTCCTGGATTGTATTTTAAACCTGAAAGTTAGTTAGACTATGAGCAAGCTGTGCAGCAAAATGGCTAAAATTAATTTGATTTTTCCTTAGATAATAAATATTGTATCAATATAAGATACAATTGTTCGGTATTTTGATACAAAGGTGCTTTTATGTCGATTCTGGCTGAATTACTATCTTCAAAGGCAAGAGCTGAGATATTTCGAATTCTATTCGGAACTAATCAGCAGGAATTGCACATGAGAGAGATTCAAAGATTGGCAGGCCTTGGTATCAGCTCTATTCGTCAGGAAATAGAAAAGCTTGAAAGACTTGAACTGCTTATGAGCAGGAAAAGCGGCAATAGAATTTACTATTCTGCCAACAACGAGCATCCATTGTTTAATCTTATCCATGAAATGGTTTTAAAAACAAACGGATTGAAAGACGTATTTGAAAAGTATTTGTCTGATGATTCTATCGATTTTGCTTTTGTGTTTGGATCTTTTGCGAATGGCGAAGAAAAAAGTAATAGTGATATCGATCTGTTTATTATTGGTGAAATTGGCTTAAGACAGCTTTCAAAACAGCTTAATGAACCTGTGAAAATTTTGGGTAGAGAGATTAACCCGCATGTTATGGATGCGAAGGAATTCGTTAAAAGAAAGAACGCCCAAGAGCATTTTGTAACCAGAGTTCTGGAAGCAAAGAAAATAATGATAATCGGAAACGAAGATGAGCTTGGAAAACTGGGCTAAAAATGGCTGGCTAAGGCCACATAAAACGAGCAATCAGGAAATACAAAACCTGCTGGCTATTGTTGAGCGTGATCTTGAAGATGCCCGGCAAAGCAATCTTTCACCTAGCACCCCAAAATCATCAATGGTATAAGGGTGGGTAGAAGTAGGTGAAATAAATTACTAGCCTTTGATGGTGGACGACAGCGAAGAAGTGCCAATTCATGAATCCTTAAAATTCTTTCGGATTCCAAAGGCAAGCGCATCTTTTTTAGGTTGCCGCCAATTCGATCACTAGTGGTAAAACTGCTATTTCTAAAATATTTTATTCCTAAAAGTAGCTTCTTACCGTGACTTGCATAAGCTTCTGGAGAGTCGTTTCCTCGGCATTTTCAAGAAAATTAAATTTCTTCTGCTCCAAATTTATGCTTTCTTAAAATTATTTCTTCATCTGCTCTTTTCTGTTCAAATTCGATCCTTTTTTCAAGGGTTTCAATGTAACTTGCTGCAAATTTCCTTACTCTTTGATCATCATCTTTCAACCAGGCTTGCATTTCTTCGATTTTTTGTCTGTAAGCTTCTACAAAACCATATTCTCCACTCACAACTCCTGTGTTCATAAGTACAGACATTAATTCACTAATCTGGTCATTACTTTTTGACCCAAACTTAACAATTTCTTTGCTAACATTATGTATAATAGGCCTGCCATCGTAGTTCCTAAAAATGGCAAAAACTAAATGTAGATATTCCTCTTTTTTTGTTTTTATTAAATCAATTAATTGCTCTTGAAGTTCAATAGGAAAGTCGGGGAAAACATTCGCAATGAGTCTGGCAAAACGGTAAATGATTAAAACATCGTTGTTGCTGAAAACTTTTAGAATTGATTCGATAACTTTTGTGGGTTGTTTTGCTAGAACAGGAGCAAGTTTATCAAAATGGAAGGGTATTGACTCATAATTGCTATCACCTTCATTTGTTTTTGCCTGAAGAATGCGATTGCAGAAAAATTGAATAACCTTTTCGGGATTATATTTACTTATCTCGGCAAGGATCTCTTCAGCATGGTAATCAATTTTGTTTAAACAGGTTAGGTTGCTAAGAACGAAATCTATATCCCTAGGCTTCATTCTAGAAAATAGTGTCTTTAGTTGAGGTTTAAACCATACTCCGTATACCCAATCAGTATTCTGGTATTTAGTTAGTTCATTCAATGCAGGAATAAAAAAAACTTCAATAAGACTCTGCCCATGTTCATCATATTTTGAGGTGACCGAGGAAATTATTTGTTTTAAGGTGGTTTGTTCCTTTTTAGTAATGGCTTTGGATAAGATTTTTTCTAGTATCTTTAAATTTAGTTCTGAAGAAAATTCAAAAAATCTTGCTAGGCTGCATAGATACTTTCCGTTCTCGATCCAATCTTCAATTAATGAGTAAGCATTTGGCTTAGCTTCCGTTTCTGTTACGCCGCAGAGTATAGCGATCAGAAAACTTTCTAACTCATCTGAAGACTCAGATAAAAGCTTCAATGCTAAATCTGGTGAAGTTTTACCAAAGTGTTCCAAAAACTTTCCAAAAAAAGGAAACATTGCCAAATCATTAGATCTAATCTTTGAATATTTAATAATTCGGCTTTTCCAAGATGGATAGGATTCCGAATCAATAGATTCAGCAAATCCAAGCGCTGAGATTTCTCTACATTTTCTTTCATTTTCATAATCATTTCTTACATCCTCTGCTTTTTCCCAATCGTGGAAAATACTGTCAAAGCCTATAAGAATGCGAAAAAATTTATACTCTTCATTAGCATAAATTTCATCTCTTATTTGAAGACAAAGTTTGAAAATTGCCTGATTATGCAAGCCTCTTCTTTGTAACAACCAATAGCAATCGTGTTCCATTTTTTGAATAAATAACAAATCATCGAATTTAATTATGCTTTTAACAAAATTTAGAATGGTAATAGTGTTATTATCTATCATTTCTAAGAAGTCTGGCCCACACTCAACTCTGAATGGGATTTCAGTAGCAATTTGTATAGATTTAAAAAGAGAGTATTTTTTGCTAGGTTCTTTTGCAAATGGGAAAAGTTTTATGAGTTCTTCAATAGCTTTATTTCTAATCTTTTTTATTCCATCTAAAGCAGGTAAAGCGCCAGTTCTAATAGTCACTGCCTTATAATTTGAAGTTGCCCCAGTAATTGTTGGTCTAAGAATATTTTTGCATGCCAGCTCTATTGCGTCAAAGTATTTTTCTTTTTTAGCACCATCAAAAGAGGTGATTTTTTCAAGGACCTTTTCTTGGGGTTGCCAACCAAGACCGGGCCAATTTTTTCCATTTGAATAAAAAATATTAAGATCAAAATTGGCAAGTTTTTCAATGCCCATAATAGCTTGTTTGGCAACGCTTTCATTTTGATGAATCGAATATTCAAAAAACACGTCTAAAATTTTCGATGGTAAGTAGTAACGTAAATTTGCAAGTAACTCTAAACTTTTTATAACTAGAGTGAAATTGTTTTCGTGCTTTCGAATTTTTTCTTGTGAATACCAGAGTATTTCTTGATACTCTAGATCTAGCTTTTCAAATCTTTTTATCAAATGTTTGAGGGAGTTCACAGTTTCATCAAAAACGATGTGGGCAAAGGTATCTAACAAGTCCAGGTGCTCTGCTAATATTTCATAATGATTTTCTTGTTCTAGGCAGCTCAAAATTTTTGAAAACTCTTTTAAAATTGCTTTTTTCGCAATAGGGTCTTTTGCTGCTTTTTTTGACAAATGTGTTAAAACACTTTTTCTTTGCTTATTCTCCATAGCAATTTTACTCCAACATATCGACTATTTCTTGCGTCAGTCTCTCTGCAGCTTCTGAGCAGATTTCATTATTCCCAACAATGTAATGTGAACCTGTGTTTTTCAAATAGGGGTTAGAATTTTCAGATAGGATTACAGCACAAGCTTCAGCAAGTTTAGAATCAAAACCTATTGAAACAACAGCATTTATCAGTTCCTCGTGCCTAGGAGTATCCATAACTTCTACAAAGCCAAGTAGTCTTAGAAAAATGTTTTTAACTTTCTCATTAGGGGCTTTGGTTAGAAGCAAATCTAAGGGATGTATTTCTTGGCCTGAGACCTTTAAGCATTCAGCTTGCAATTGGGCTGATTCTTCAATTGTAGGGGAGATCAATATGTCAAGAATCTCTTTTGCAGATTGATAGACATCATAATTGTGAACCTTTAAAGCTTTAGATAGATTACCATCTATGCAAAGACATAAAAGTGTTGATTTTTCATCCTTAGTATCCATTGCTGCTTCTAGAATCCATGCATCTGGAATGTGGATGCGTCTTTTTTCTCTAACAGCACGTTCACTTCTTTGGGCGGGACTTGGTGCATCAAATGGTGGTAGCCAGTCAAAATAATTCTCCCAAACCGCATCCTTGTGGTGTTCTTGAATTTTGACCTTTTTAACCCCTTTTGAAATTAGAGATTCAATTGCTTCGTCAGCTGCGGTTTCAATTTCTTTTTTTTGTGGGAAAATGTCTCTATTTTTTGGAAAAGGGTAGACAAGTTTTTTAGCAACCTCATTTTTTTGCCATTCTTCCTGTAAAGAATCAAGCCTCGTTCTGGCTTGATCAATTTTGGCTATCAACTCATCTAACATTTTGCAACGAAGCTCTCGTAATGCGATTTCTGAGATAAAAATACCAATGTTCTGCTTAACGTTTGATCTTTTGCCACATTCAATTGAAAGTTCTAATAATTTGTTCCACTCCACCTTTTCTGTCGCAGGCATTCGCGTGAGATATGAGGTGTCTACAAAGATTTTAAAATTTTTTTCATCGTTTTGCATTATTTTCCCCAAAAAAAGGCCATAGATACTAGTAATTTGCTTCAGATAAATCTTAGCACTTCGGTTTTTGTTATTGTTTAAGAAAAACTACAGCCAAACCCAAGACTTTTTAATAACCCATTTCCTAAAACTTTTTATCGATAGCTTCTATTTCGGTGTTTTGAAGCTCTTTATCACCGTATTCATTTTTGGGAATCATTGTTGTTTTATCTACCCAATTCTCATCAGATTGTTTATTTGTGCTCAGGGGTGGTGTTTTCAGAGGATTTTTATCTTTTTGGTTTGTAGAATCATCTAAGTATGCTGGCAAAAAGAAATAGACAATAACAAAAACTTCAATAGCCCCCCCCAGCTCTAATATAGTTTTTCAAGCTCAAATTCAAGTTCACCTCTATGAAGCCTGGAATAACTGCAGCACATGCTGCTGCAATAGCTAAAACCGTTCGAAAAACAGTGTTTTGAAAAAATGAAGGATTGGGAAAAAATATTGCAAGTGCAATTAAAACAATAACAAAGAAAAAAACAAAGAAACAAGGCAGAATTATTCACAGAGTCACCAGAATCTTTAGACATAAATTACCTGCTTCATTATTTCATCTTTAAAATATGGCTTCAGATACTTTTCTCTCGCCAAGTCTATTTTCATTCCAAATTTTTTCTCAAGAATAGCTCTAATCTCATTTTTTATTCGGTATGCTTCTGGTTGTTCTTCTAAAAATTCGATTAGAATATCTAAGTCGCTATCTTTGTCTGCACTGTCTGTCGCGTAAGAACCAAATATCCCAAGCTTCTCTACTTGATACTTTTCATGGAGTTCATGCTTTAGAGACTCTAATTCTTTCAATATTTCTGACCTGCTTTTCATAAACTCATTATACTTAATCCACAAAGACTTGTGAAATAAAATGTAATTTTCCTAATAGATCTTTTCTGCTTAGCATCTGTAATTTAAGGCAATTAGGAAGCCGGATGGCAAGGGAAAGTTCTAATGCGGCGTTCAAGTCTCCGCTTTACGTTTGTCAAAGAATTTGCTGCAATGGCTTGTAACATCCTTTTAAATTTAATAAAGCTCTCCGAACGTCATTTTTTTGCCAGAAAGTTTTCGATATGATATTGCTGCAGCTGTTTGTTGTCATTAGAAATGCGAAAGCCATTCCAAGAGGTAATGACCTCGCGGAGATTTGACTTATCGAAATTGATAAGGTATTATTGTTAATAATGATTTGGAAAATTCTAGAACACAAAAGTCTCATAAAAAACAGCAAAAAATTGCCACCACAAGTCTTAAAAAAATATGAACTTTGGAAAGACTTGGTCTTTCGACATGGACCTGAAATTCTAAGAGAATTTCCAGGTTTTAATGACGAAAAACTGGCAGGAAACAGGTTGGGGCAACGATCTTCTAGACTAAACTTTCAATACAGAGTTATATACTCAGTAGAGCAAGATGAAGTGATTGTTTACGTTTTTGAAATCACTCCTCACAAGTATTAGGAGAAACCATGAATAAAAATGAATTTGTTTCAGCCACATCTAAAATTTCTTTTTCCACAGGTGAAGCTATTAGAATGCTTCGAGAGTTAAAGGGGTGGACCCAGGAAGACCTGGCCCAAAAATCTGGGTTAAACTCAAAGAACATTAGTTTATTAGAAAACGATAGAATTGATATTGGGAAAAGAAGAGCTGAATCATTAGCAAAGGCTTTTGGTGTGCACCCCGCTATTATAATGTTTCCTGAGTATGAAGCAGATTTGTTCCAGAAAGTAGCATAAGAGAAAACCTAACGATGTGTTGAACTGGAACGAATATTTGTTTAACGGCTGTCACCTAACTTTTCCTGTGGGCGAGAAGCGGCCAGGTAACACAAATGTTAGAGTTTGAAGCTCTTCGGTCTATGTTCTGCAATAGAAAGCAGAGATCTTACAGGGTTTATTGGTTCCGGTGGAATTTCCAGCTTGGTAAAGTCTTGGATAAAAAATGGGAGGAATTAATAAGTCGTTAAGTAGACTAATTTTCAAGCTCTATTTTTATTGTGGGCAAAGGATCTTTGGGCTTTTTGATAAGGATGAGATCATACCAGCCGCCAATTTCTACAGTTATTTCTGCAGGAGAATCAATAGTTAAATCTTTTCTTAAATAGCTAAACTTTGACTTAAGTCTAACTTGGAGTGGTTGGCCTTCTATCAATGAAAATTTTAGCCGGTCGTTTTTCTTTAGGGCGACTTTGTATTCAAAGTAATGGCCACTACTGTAGCTTTTATAGATTCCATGAATCTTAAAATTTTTACCAAATTCTGGACCTGGAAAGTCCTTAGTCAAAGAGAAAATCTGGCGATTTGTTTTATTGATCTCATTTTCCCAGTTTCTCATGTTACCTGTGTCAGCCTGCAGAAATGCTCCACCAAGCAAAAGCAGGAAAGCAGCAAAGACGGTGAGTTGGTTTAATAGGGAGCGTTTTGCTGAATTTAATTCCCTTTCATATTCTCTCTCTGCCCAGAAGACGTTTCGCCCAGAACTCTTAGAAAGCTTTCGAGTTTCTGAAAGCCATTCCAAAGGGACATTAAGAAAGTTTTCTGTGCCACAATAGCTGCATGCGGCTATAAGTTCGTTTTCCTTCACTTGAAAAGGTGCTCCACAATGGCGACAAGTTGCTGGGCCCCCAGGAGTCTTAGGTTCTCCTGCTGCAAGAACAGAAAGTAATCGGCGAATTACGAATACCCTTATGCGTATAAGAAAATATAGGGACATTGTTAAAGCAAAAAAGGCAAAAAATGAGAAAAAATACAGGAATACTCCAACAATCTCAGGTAAATAATCTCCGATATTTACTCCCAATGCAATACTCAATTGATTTTCTGAAATGAAAATAAATAATTTAAAAAAGCTGAGCATTACAAAAATTAAAGCAAAAAAGAAAACATAAGAGGGAATCTTTGATAATAAGCCTTCAAGCCTTCCAGGGTGTCGTCCGAGCCGTTTCAGGAAGTTCTCGGCATGAGTTCGTATTCCAGCTAATTGAGCTTTTGCATCTCTACCGCGTTTATACTCCTCTGGAACAATAATAGTTGCTGCACAATAAATACATTGCTCTGTGTCATTCTCAGGCATTGGAACAGCAGAACCACAATTTTCACAGATAATGGGTGCTAGTTCCTGAAATTTATTACTTTGGGTCTGGTTCATCTTTTTTTCTCGGTAATAGTTATTTCATAAAGTTTGTCGCCGTAAAAAGTGTAAGCAATACCTTCTTTGTCAAAATTTATGCCATACCCTTGCTCAAAATTATTCCCAACCTTTCGTGAGGTCGTAAAAAAGTTTGCATCAGGGAATTTGCGTTTGATTAAATAATCTTCTTTTCCACTGAGTTTACCCTTACCATCTCCTAGTCCAAAATTCTTTTTGGCGCTGGAGGAAAAACCAATTTTGTCTCCCGTGATATAAGGTAGTTCATTTCCTCTAAAAATTTCTATCCGGGAAACCTTCATTTGATTATTGCGATTTTCGGTGAATACTACTGATATTTTTCCGTCCAGTAAATTTTGACGATGCCTTTTTGGCGGAATAAATTTTCTGGTTTGTCTGTTATAGCCAGGTTTAGAAGCATTCAATTCTGCAGTCATAGGAGGCATTTCGAGATTAAACCTTTTAAAAACAGTTTCCATGAGTTCATTAATCTCAATAAATCCAATAATGCCTTTTCCTGGAACAATCGTGTCTTTAGATTCATTAGAAGACTTATGAAGGCCAGCTTTAGATTTATCATTTGTTTCATTTAAATTTTTAGTAGTTTTTTTTCTTATGTCTTTAAAGGTAAGTTTCTTTCCATTTACATCAACAACATCATATTTTCTGTTTTTCATGTAATAAGCCAGATCTCGTTTTTCCCCACTACCGGTGACTATAAATAACGAAATCATTAAAGTGCTTAAGATAGGTATGAAAAGATATGGTGAAAGAAATAGTCCCGTGATGCAGCCAGAAGTAGTTTCCTTGTCGATAGTAGAAATCAAATTTTCATCGGTTTTCTTTATCATCCATCCGTTTTCCACGCCAATAGAAATTTTTTCATTTGGTTCGGCGCAAATCAGATAAATATCAAGCAGGTCTGCAATCTTTGTAGCTATGGAATTGGCTTCTGAAACTGATATAAAATCTGAAATTCTTATTAATTTTCCGTTGTCACAGCAAACAACTACAGCGTAAGAGTCGTAACCACCATGGGTAACTCCTACCCCGTTAATATTTTCAATATTGGCAATAGGGTCCTCTGAAACCATCAAAATTGCAGAAAAATGGTATAGCATTTGTCCGCCAACGGCATCAAGGACATAATAACAATCGATACTTTTTCGGCAAAAGTTAAAAAATCCGACTAAGAGAATTAAGCCTATAAGCCTCAATAATTTCGAAAGAATACCAAAGTCGTTTTGAAGAATTGAAATGAATAAGAACGGTGCAAGTATTAAAAGAATGATTCCGAAACAACCAAAAACTTTCCCAAAAGACTTTTCCAAAGGGGTTTTTAGGTCGAGTATATATCGACCCAGATTATCGGTTCTCAATTGTTTATTTTCATTGCTCATATAGATAAAACTCAAAAATCAGAAATATTCATTAGACACAAAGCAAATTTTACTATTGGAAATGAAAAATAGCAAAAAAAATGACCTCTCATAAAGGTTCGTCTGCCTCCAAAATGTTAAAAAAGATGCTGTGTTGAACTGAAACATACATCTTTTTAAGAAAGCTCTAATTCTGCCTTATTTGTAGTGTTGGTTTAAAACAGCCTGAATTCGTTAAAATCGTTATCCTGAATATAGATTAAGTGATTAAGACTCCTGTTGAGGATTGCGCCACATTCGCCAAAGAGGCGGTGCTCCTTTGCCCAGGTTGATTTCGCCAGTAACCACAAAACAGTGCCGCTCGTAAAAGGCTCGATTAGCTTCTTTGGTATTCTCAAGATAAGCTCCACAGCCTTCACGATCACAGCGTTTCAATACTGACTGCATAAGTGCGTTGCCGAGACCTTTGCCCTGATGGTCAGGTTTTACACCGATGAATTGTAAATAGTAGTGCTTTTCAGTCGGGTGTGCTTTGTCCAATGCATCCATAGCTTTTATCAGACGTGTCAAGCCACGAAAACTCGCGACATTAATAAGGCTTGGTAGCAGAGATAGTTGTTTAAGAAATCCGATTTTCGACTTGCCGGGGGGATACCATAACGCAGCACCAAGACCATGGTCTGTTGTAAGCACCTCACCGTGAGGTAGACTCAAGGAGCATAGGCTAGTTCGAAATAGTTCCTTGAAACCATATGATCGCTTATCATCTTGTCGAACCAACCAATTGACAATGGGATCGTCGTTGAAAGCATGTGCAAGGGATAGAACAAGGCTATCAACATCAGCTAATGTCGCCTTGTGTATATTATCAATCATTTTACACCTCGATATCTAATTTCTTCTCTCTTAATTTGGTATCCACCTTTTTCTATACCACTTCAAACTAATTCCTTTTACAAATTGGAATGACTACAAAAATAGGTTGAAACAGAGGCTTAATAGTTGAAGAAAATAAAGGGGTAACAGACGACTAATGATCATCTAGAGCTATTATCAAATACAACAATATCAGGAATAAAAACTTCAAATTTTGTGAATACATTCTTTTCACTCGTTACCTGGATTGTTCCTTCTAGTTCCTCGACAAATCTTTTTACGAGTGAAAGCCCAAGTCCTGTTCCGCCATACTTTCGTTTGCTTCCCTTGCTCGTTTGATAGAAAGGGGTAAAAATATTTTCCATTTCCTGCCTAGAAAGTCCTATTCCAGTATCTTCTACATTAATTAACAACGCTGTATCATCGACTATGAGTTCTAGCGTTATTTTTCCATTTTTGCAGAATTTGAAAGCATTCATTATTAAATTTACAATTATATGCCTAATAACCATTAGATCAGATTTTAAGAGAACTTCTTTTTCAGGCACATTAAAAATAAAGTCACAATCATAATTTTCTTTTTGATACGAAATGAATTGACGAACTTCACCAATAAGCATTTCAAGGGGAAATTCTTTTAGTTGGTAAACAAATTTTCCTGATTCCAGCTGTGCGAAATTTAATATCGAATCGATAATTGCTTGAAGAGTATCGGAATTTTGGACAATATGAGAACCTAGCTCTTGAATTTTATCAGGAACTTCTTTAATTAATGGAGAGTTTTTGCTTGAAATAAGCTGACTATAACCTTTAATAGCCGTTAAAGGAGTTTTTAATTCATGACTCATCATTGCTAAGAATTGAGATTTAGCGTTGTTGGCCATTTCAGCTTTGTGTTTAGCTAACATCATGTCCTTTTCAGCATCTATTCTTTTAGTAACTTCCTCCTCTAAAACTTTAATAACTTTTTTGTGAGCCTTCATATCTGCCTGGGCTTGCAGAAGTTTACTATGCGCGTTTTTAATTTTCTGTTCCATCTTACTGTATATTTGATTCCCAGACTCGATGCCCCAGACCTCTGTTAATACAACTTCTGGTGAGTTATCTTTTCCTTCTATCGTCAAAGCTCTACTTAAAACTGACTGTATACGTTTTATTGAGAGTCCTAGAATTGTGTAGCTAAGTGCTAAAACAACGTTTATCGGGTTTGCTGCCACACTGGCAGGTTCTCCTTGTGAGAGTAGTCCTGCATATATTGCGCAGCAAATACTTGTAATTACAAGCCCTAGACTCATAAAACGCGCTGCATAACTAATTTCACCCCGCGCTTTGTTCCATATGTATAACGAAAAAGCTCCGAGATACCCACCAACGATGGCATAAATCATTTGAAACATAAATTCTTTAAAGTTTAAAGCTTTGCCAATAGTTTTAAACAAAGAAGGATTCATAATAAATGGAATACTTATGAATAAAATTGTAAAAAAAACAAAATATAACAAAAATTCCTTTTTCATTTTTACTCTACAAAGCTTTGAAAGCATATGCATACTTGGGAAAACAAGTATCAATGAAATAATAAAAACCATGTTTGTTGCTAAGTTTTGTTTGAAATTGCAATAATTGGTGAACCATAATATCAGGTCCATAGTGTTACCTGTTGCCGCACCACTTAGTGCTAATGTGAACATTAGTGCCATGTCTCGACTAAGACTTGAAAGTGGAATGTTGCTCCAGGCTTTTAATGCTATATAGGCAGCATAAATATTGAAAGCAAGAAAAACAGTAAAAATTGTTTTACCATGTGTAATGCTTCCGTAAGGAATTTTAAATGCATAACAGAGAAGATATACAATACTAAATGTAAGGAGGATTAACAGAAGAATCGAGAGCTCTTGTCCTGTTATTTTTGTGAGTGCTTGAGTTTTGGGTTCTATTTTTAAATCCACATTCTGGGGATCAGAAATTTCTACCGATGATTTAGCTTTTGTATCCATCTCGTTTTTTATTCTTTTTTTGCCCATTTTTTCATTGGCTAATTTGCTATTAACCACTCCAACTGAACTGTATAAAATTCAGCCAATAAAGAGCGCTGTGAGATCTCTGGTTGAGCAGTGTGTTGGGTGAATTGGGAAATAAAGTTTTCCAGTTGTTTCCCTAAGTCATTGTCTGGATATAATATAGTTTTAGCTCAGAGTCCTCTTTATGGTTGTTTGATCCTCCAAGAAGCCAAAAATCTCTACTCGATGTTTGGCATATTTCATATTACGTTGGTCGGGGTGACAGGTCAAGTTCCTAAGATTTTTAAGTGTAACGATAAATTGCGGCTTTGGAGGCTTTCATCTTGTTTGGGTTTTAATCGAATTTCAAGGTTTTCTCTTATCATCAAATTTGCGAATTGGCTTGCTGTTAATTTTTTATTTAAGAAACCCCTTGCCCATGATAATATAGTAAGCCAAGGTTGTTTTGAGCTGAAACATATCCCTGATTGGCGGCTTTTTCATACCATTCTTTTGCTTTTTTATAATCCAGACAAACGCCTTTTCCAAAATGATACATTAATCCTGCTTCATTCTGTGCCCTTGGTTCCCCAAGATTGGCTGCTTTGATTATTGACTCAAAATCTTTTTTCGAATCCCTTGAAACATTTTTACCCTCCAATTGCATTTGGGAATAATTGTGGATGTCAGCGACATTTTGTGGATTCTCTAACTCTATCTGGTTCGGTTTGCAATACACCACCTCTGGAATACTAATAAAAAACAGTACTCCCAACATAAAAAGGCCAGTCCTCTGAACTCCTTTTTTCATTTTTATATTTCTCCCCTATTTCTAAGTGTCTATTTTAACATTAATGCTTGTTTTCCAGCATAGGAAAAAAATGATAGTTACTGTTTAACTAGAGTGCTTTATCTTACAAAAGCTTTGGAAAAAAGAAATAATTGAGTAGAAATTCAGTAGATAACGTTTGCCCTATTTGGAGATTCTAAAGGGAAAGTATTTTATGGGTTCAATATTAGAGAATGATGCCTGAAGGTTATGACTTCTCTGTAATATATTTTTCACAGTAATGACCCTGCTAGAATTTAAGAACAACGAATTTTTTGTAGGCCGATAAGGCACTTCGAATTCTAAAATGTATTCTGACTCGGTTACTTAATTCTTAAAGGTATTTAAAGCTATTTTTGAAAAGGGCAATTCTAATTTTAAACAGGTTAAAAGGCGGGTGGGTTTTCAAAATGAAATGTAATATAATGGAAAAAATTAACACATGGTAGTTATTATCAAGCATGAAAATTGATAAAAGAATAGATTCAAATGTTGAAATTCTCGAAAAGACAGCGGAACTGAAAAAGCCTACAATCAAGAGCAAAATTTTTAGTTTTGTTCAGGTTTTTATTGTTTTTTGTATAATGCACGTTTCAATGCGATTCTTAAAACAATACACTGCTCTTGGAGGTATGGAGAAACAGTTTGGGTTAAATTTTTCACCTGGAGTTTTAATGCTTCTTATTTCGTTCGTAGCTCTTCGCATTAAAAAAATTAGTTTTAAAGAGGCTGGTTTAAATCTGGATATTTGGCCCAAATCACCAAATTTGCCAACTAGATTGCACAAGATCTATGGAACCATTTTATTGTGCACGCTTTGGGTTTGGGTAATTATTAAAGGATTTAACTCTACTCAAGGTCCTTGGCTAACAATTCTTATCGCAAGTTGTCGATTTTTTGCTGTTGGTTTTGGTGAAGAAATATTCTTTCGTGGATACATTCAAACCACATTCAATAAGCAGTTTTCTCTAAAGTTTGAATATCTGGGAGCTAAGTTTGGGTGGGGATTAATCTTAAGCTCATTTTTCTTTGGATTAATTCATGGGTTAAATACCGTAGACTACTTCAATGGAATATGGAATATTAGTTGGAGCTGGGGAATTGGAACTTTTTGTGTTGGACTTTTTTATGGGTATATTCGTGAAAGAAGTGGGGGATGCTTTCTGGGAATTTTAATCCATGCCAGCCGAGGTCTGCTTTCTACTTTTATTCCGGTACCGGGACATATTTAAAACTTCAGACTATCGATTTCCAAGGCTTTTAAGCTAGAACTTCCAGGGCATGCCGCCCGAGTATTCTATAGTTCGCTGAAAATCACTAAATGCCGGTTCGTTAGGCGCGAGAGGTTCTTTTGTAACCATGTTTGCAAAAAGAGTATTGAGGTCGAAAACAAAATTGTTGTATTGATAACCCAGTGCCCAGCATGCGTAGACAAATCCTTCCTTTTCAAATAGTTGGAAGCTTCTTAAGGCAAAATCTTTTTCATGGGGCATTGTTTCAAGAAATTTGTTCCAGAGTTGTGTGGGAGTTTTTCTGCTATGGGCGATTTGCACAAGGTCTCTATTTATCTTGGCGGTTACCACTAATTTCGGAAACTCTTTTTTTATCAGGGCTAAGATCTTAGGATTAATAGGTTCCTGTAGCCATTCTCTAACTTTGTAAAGTCCAGACCATTCTGTTGTTATCAAAGGCAGATCAGTGTGTTTTTTCACATAAGCAATGATTCTGGGATAGTCCTTAAGTGATGTTTCCAGAAGGTGAATATCAACATAATCGCAATAAGTGTTTGAGATTTTGACGATCTCTCCGAGAAGCTTGATCTTGGGGTGTTCATGAAACTCCGGTATCATAGCGCCTTCAGAGGATAGCCGATCAACTGCTTGCCAGGTTGGAGAGCTAATTTTTAAATGGGAAAGCTTTGGATTGGAGCGTCTCAATTCGTCCACAGTTTTGGCGACCTTGATCAACCACTTACCAGCTTTCGAAAATCCACCAGAATTACGCATTGTGTCATCAGTTCTGTATTGCCCGGGTCCCCCTAAACATTCGTTCTGAAGCGATATGACAGCAATCTGGTCACCAAAATCATTGAGAAAACGTTTTAGAAGTTGTAATACTCGTTCCCTATCTAATCCTTCTGGAACACGATCTATCATAGAATTTGGGTCGATCCTGCCTTTAAAAATATCAATTCCCTTTTCAAGCAAAGACTTATCCTGGGGCCAACGTAAAGTAATGATCACGTCGACGCCAGAGCTTTTAAGGGTTTTAAGCTTTTGGAGTGGCTTGATTTGCCAAATTTGTTTCCCTGAATCCAGTTGTCTATAAATCTCCTGAATTTTATCGTCACTGACTATAGCTCTTGTGACCTTTAGCTGCGCTTTTTTAAATAGTTCAGGGGTGGGAAGATAGAAAACTCCAAGTTTGGTTCTAGTTTTGGCCTGTAAAGAGCCTGGGGCGCTCAAGATTATGAATAAGAATAGGCAAGAAAGTAAGACAAAAAGCTTTCTCATTCAATTACCCCATAATCAATCTTTATTTATAGAATTTTAACATTCTACAGGCATGTAAACAATCAGAGGTAGAAGTGAAAAACATCAATCCCTTTACTCCATAAAATGTTTGGGTTTTCTGTATTTTTCAAGGAACAAAACTTTGAAAGCTCAATTAGAACGGTTAGCCGATACCACTCTTAAATCTTGATCCAGAACAATTAAGGGTTCGCGTATAGTATTGATGATGCATTCAGCGTATTCCGAAGAATGAATGTTTGTTTGAAGACAAACTGTTAGTAGAATCGTTTTCTGAAAATTTAACTTCAAATTTTTTATAGGTACATCACTGTGTACTTCATTAAAAAAAATAGTTCTTGTTTGTCACCAGGAAAAAAACAGCTAAATTCAAAATTTTTTTTTTACTTACTTTTTGCAATAACTATGCAAACGTATATTAACAGATGTTATGGGAAAGATTTATCAGGTGTTTTCTTCATGAAAATAGTAAGAATAGACTATTTGTTCCCGGTTCGGTCCTTGGTAAATTATAAATAATAGCAACAAAAGCTTTTATAAAGAGAAAAATTTTGCAAGCCTGATAAAAAAAGGCCAACATAATTGACATAAGAGTGAGGAATAAAACCTCGAATTTTGATTTTAAAATTTTTAAGTGAGGAGAGAATATGGATAAATACAAATGCACAGTGTGTAGTTACGTGTATGATCCAGCCGAAGGCGACCCATTACAGGATATCGCTCCTGGAACAAATTTTGCTGATCTTCCTGATTCATGGGTTTGCCCTGAGTGCGGCGTTGGTAAGGATCTATTTGAAAAAGTTTGAGGCCTTGTTCGCCAAGTTTATAAGAAATCAAACTACTCATTAATAGGAAAATTAAACCTTCTTTTATCATGGACAAAAGGGATTGCTGATATAAAGTGTTGTCGGCAGTTCCTTTACCTTATTTAGACCAAAGTTATATTTGAAATAAAGAGACAAAATTTCAAATATATGGAATTACCGCTTTTTTTTCAAAACTATTTCATTCTATTTCTATTGCCTTTTCAAAATCTATTTAACTTTATTTCATAGTTAAAAAACTCTTAGAAATAAGGTTTTTAATGGTTAGTTACCACTATTGTAAAGATCCATTTGAAAGAGCAGTATTAGTTATAGTTTAAGAAAAATTAAGGTGGGAGGTCTTTATGAAAAAATTCTCTGTTTTACTAATTTTGGCTTTGTTCGTAGGATTAGTTGCTGAATCTGCTTCGGCAGGTTTGTTTAGTCGCCATCGTCGCAGCGGCCGGGCCAATGCCCAATTATTGATAAAAAGCATGATCTCAAAAGATCCAGGCATGCAGAAAGTTTTTGATAATGCTGTGGGGTGGGCGGTCTTTCCTAAAATCAGGAAGGCTGGCATGGGAATTGGCGGCGCCAGCGGGGATGGAAACGTTTACCGAAAAAATACCTTTATTGGTACAGCCACCATGACCCAGATTTCTGTTGGTTTTCAATTGGGTGGCCAGGTTTACGGCGAAATACTATTCTTTAAAGACGATTATACTCTGGAAAAATTTAAAGAAGGAAAGTTCGAGCTTGGAGCAAATGTTTCAGCGATAGTTTTTGATGTGGGAGTAGCAGAAACCGCTGATTACAAAGATGGCACCATGATTTTTATCGTTCCTCAAGCTGGTTTGATGTATGAAGCAACTATCAGTGGACAGAACTTCACTTTTAAAGGAAAAAAGTAACTCAGTAAATGTGTCTATAAAGAAAACCGCATAATCGAAAATTATGCGGTTTATTTTTTTTAGTTATAATTATCTAATATGCCAAGAGCTTTATCTAAATTTGCAATTAAATCATATTACTTGTTGATGAAGAGTTTTAAAGCGTCGATTCTGATCCTTCACAAACTTGTTTTATTTTCCAGTCTCTGCTGTTTTTTCTTTTGAAACAGATTTTGTTTCTTCAGTTTTGGAATTGATTGAAGTTTTCTGATTAGACTCTTCGTTCCAGTAGCCGGGGCGACCAAAATGCTCGTGATACTGAGCTTCATAATCTCTGTCCAAAAGCAATTTTTCCGAATATTCCGGAGAATTTTTAATGGTTTCAAGAGAAAGATCAACGAAGACCTTTGATTCATCCCAGGAAACGCTTTTTAGCCATTGGGTTGATACAAGTACTTTTTTACCGGGAAACCAGTTTTTTGTATCAATAACTAAATATCGAATAGCCCAGGCTTTATCATCAATAATAAAATCTTCTACATGACCAATTTCACCATCATTGGCTTGAATAGTATAACCAATGACCGCTTTAGTGCTTCGTAAGCTCGGATTCCATATTTTTTTATGGTGTTTCGGTTCTTGCTCTCCTTTTAATTTATTTGGAATGTAAGGATAGGTCCACCATCCCCACATTGAAGAACCACCATAGTATATTGGCCACCCGTAATACTTGTAATAATCGTCCTCAAATTGCTGTGAAACAGGTTTGTCATTATTTATCAGCGGACTGCCCTCAATTTTTTCTTTGGATAAATCTACATTGATGTGATGTTCATCATCTTTTACATTTATCAAGGCATATGGTGAGATTAAAACCTGTCTGTCAGTCAACCAGGTTCCCGTTTCGGCAATCAGATATCTAATGGTCCAATGATTGTCATCAAAGTAAAACTCTTTTACAGTTCCGATATCACCATCGATTCCCTTTAGTGGGTAACCGATAAGTCTTTGGGATTTGTACAACATAGCAGTATCCTTTCGTTCTTAATATTGATCCTTTTGCCCCTATATAGGCCTTAATGGTCTAAAAATGAGGCGTTATTTTCAGCCATTCATTTTAGTGGCCTTTTTATTTTTTGAAAATCGGAACTGCTTCAAGTAAAAGTTTAATACGTTCCATATTTTTAACCGAGCTGGAAACCCCAGAATTAGCTTCAACACCAACTACATGGGCTATTCCTTTATTTGTCATTGCTCTTTTTGATGCCCGTTCTCTACGCCCCGCTTCTTCAGCTAGAGCTTCGGCTTTTGCTTTGGCGGTAGCATCTTGAATGGCATCTGCCATTTCTTCTCGTGAAATAGAACCTTTTGGTTCTTCAGCAGTTTTTACAAACTCTGTATCTGGAGATGAAACGGGGACTTCTTCAAAGGCCCGAATTTCTTTTTTGACAGTAGCCGCTGGATTAATAAGTATGTCTTCCCTGTAAATCATTCGACTTGCCCTTGCACGCACTTCAAATGTGTATGTGCGTGGACCCGGTAAATTAATTTCCAGTGGATGATTAGAGTCAATGAACTTGTTATGAACATTATCAACATAAACATCTGCTGGAACATTTGAATAGATAGTAATGTCAGACTCTGGTTCTGCTACGGCAGGAAATGCAAGAATGTTTCTATGCTCGTTCTTGTCATCCCCTACATTTACTGCTTCTTTGTAAGTATCTCCATTAGAATGGGCTCTAACGCCTATTACATAAGATTTAGGACCGGCTAGAATGAGTTTCAGGGTTTGAGTCGCTGAAATAGTTGCACTGTATTCATTGTCAATATAGACGTCAGCTGGCACTGAAGAAGAGACATTATAATGACCGTAGGCAAATGTCTGCGTTGGAAGAATCAAAAGAAGGCAAAGAACAAAAGCAAAAATATAATATCGCATATTTTTCTCCCTATAAGATGGATTAAAAAGAGAAAACGAACGGGAAACAGTGATCAGACACTGCTCCCATTTGTTTGGTTTTGATTAGATTTGTTTGAAGACTAATTTTCTATTTATTAAACCTATCTTCTAGTTAGCATCGGAAGCCACTTTTAAAAGATTCGCAGACTTTTTGTCTTTTGGATCTATTGCCAGCGCAGTTTTCAAATATCCAATTGCTACATCAAATTCATTGTTCTCAATAGCAAGAAAACCAAGATTCCTTAAAGCTTTACATCTGCAAACAGAAACGAGAACACTCTTTTCATCAGGGAAATTGGCTTCAAACTCTATTCCTTTTTTATTCGCTTGAGACCACCATCCCATCTTTGTTAATAATTCGATCTGTCTTTTAGCTAGTTCTGGTGTTAGTTCTGTAACCTTAATTTTCTCCTCAATTTGCTGCAATTCAACTTCATGCCTTGCACGTGCAGACTCTCCAAGCCTTAGATCTTTACGAACTTCTTTATCAATAGTTTGCAGAACTCTGGATTCGGCAAGACTGGCAAAGCAATGATCACAATTGTCATTCTTAATTGGGTTTATTTTGCCGCAAATTAAACATCTGTTCATTATCAATCCACAATTTTGGCAAGCAGTAAGTTCAAGATCTTCAACTAGAGTTTTACATTCCGGGCATACGTTTTTTAAGGCCATAGCCTGATTCGAGATTAATGTAAAAGCGAATAAAAACACTAATAGCAGTATTCTCCCCATTGAGCTTTTTTTCATTTTGTTTCCTCCCATATTTTTTAACTTTCCTTCAAGGACCTTGGAGGTTTAGAAACCTCCAATCATTTCTTTACGAGTTAGCTGACCGGCAATTCGATAAGTGTTTTCTAATTTATAATGGTTTCAAAAAGAACTCTCATGTTTGCCATTGCAGCCTTTGAGAAAAGATTCTTGGGCGCAGCTTCATATTCTGCTGGCCTCGATTCACCAAAACCCAATGTTGTAAGTCTGTTTGGCGCAACAATGCCTTCGTTTATAAGATATTGTTCAACATTTCTCGCACGTCTTTCACTTAAAAGCTGATTATAGGCTTTTGATCCTGATGCGGATGTATAACCTGCAATGCGAACTTTTATTAAGTTTTGTTAAAGTTAAAATGCAGAAATGCCTAATCCTCCTGAGTGCATTTCTGTTAGAACATTTGAGGCAATTGAATCTTGTAGGTTTAAAAAATACCGTTTTTTTTTATTTTCAAATTGCCCCAATAATAAATTACTTCTAAAGACCAAATTTCAAAATCAGCTGTTATCCCTAAAAAACTAGTGCAAGCTAACTACTTTCACTCTTGAAAATCCCTTTGCGAGTCTTTTTCTAAAATGAAAAATTCTGGATTGAAATAATCCAGAATGGTTCGTCAATAATATTCAGATAATGGGAGAACTTGTTATATAATGATTTCCGTAATCTAATCAGTTAATGGCAGAAGTTAAGATTCTAATTCGACACAAGGCCCTTTGAAATAGCGTATTTAACCAAACCCACAGAATTTTTTAAACCCAACTTTTGCGAAAGATTTGCTCTATGATTTTCGACGGTGTGAATACTCAAACAAAGATCAAGGGCGATTTGTTTGTTTGACATTTCCTGAGCGATCATACAAAGAATTTGCTTTTCTCTCCTGGTAAGTATCTCGACGGAAGGCAGGCTATCGTTTTCCAAAATCAGGAGTTGTCTTTCAGCCAGTAGTTTGTTTACGGAAGGGGCGATATACATCTTGCCTCTGAGTATCTTTTCTATGGCTCGGGGGAGTTCGTCGCCAGCATCTTCTTTGGACATAAAACCCGATGCGCCAAAGGACTTTGCTTTCTGGAAATGGGTAAAATCATTAAGCATGGAAAGCATGAGAACCTTTATCTGAGAATATTGGCTATTGATCTCTTTTAAAGCTGTTAGTCCGTCCATTTCAGGCATGGCAATGTCCAGTATTACCAGGTCACAGGCAATTGTTTTTAGCATTTCAAGGAGATCATTACCATTTTGAACCTCGCCAACAACCTTCCATTCAGGAAATTTCGAGATAATACTCTTCATTCCATCGCGAAGAATACTGTGATCGTCTGCCAAAATAATTCTACATTCTTTCATGGCTATTTTTTCTCCTTAACTGGTATTGATAACTTTATTGAAGTGCCTTTTCCTGGTTGAGATCTAATAGTGACGAAGCCAAGTATTAGAGAAGCCTGCTCTTTCATAAGGGCAAGACCAAGGCCTTTGCATGAAGAAGCTTTTGAAGGATTAAACCCTCTACCATTATCGATTATCTCAATGGTTAAAAGGTCATTTGTACAGATTGCTTTAACTTGTACACTTGTGGCATACCCATGTTTTATTACATTTTGAAGAGCTTCTTGAATAATGCGGTATATAATAATTTCATTATCCTTTAAGCTTGCCTGGTCAACATTCTTATGGAAGAAGGAAATTTTTAAGTTCTTATTTTGCATCGCTGATTCAGTCAAATTTTTAATGGCAGGAATCAGGCCTGCATACCTTAAACCTGGAGGGGATAACTCATGGGCCAGATTACGAGTATCATTGACAATTTTATCCAATTGAGCTTTTATCTGGGTGAAAACTGAGGCTAATTTAGTGTCATAAAAAGAAAATTCGGAAGCTGCTATGCTGGTAAAGAGTTTCAGGGAAATTAGTGACTGGCCAAATTCTGAATGAAGCACTTGAGAAATACGACTTCGCTCTTTCTCCTGTGCCATTATTATTCGTCCAGGAAGTTCCTGTAATGATGCAAATATGCGGTTGTGATCGGTAACATCGCGTTCAGTGGTTGTGATGGCTACAATTTTTCCATCCTGGACCATTCTGGTTACCTTTAAGGATATGTCCAGAATAGAACCATCTTGAGCGGTACGTTTAGTTTCAAAAGGTTTAATCAACACACCAGCACAAATGTCTTTTAGTAGTTGTTCGGTCTCCAACCTTAAACAAGAGGGAGTCAAATCAAAGATTGTCCTTTTCAATGCTTCAGATGTGGAATACCCATATAATTCTTCAGCTCTTCGGTTCCATGCTTTTATATTCCCTTGCAAATCAAGCAGGGAAATGGCGTCATTGGAATCATCAACTACTGTGAATAGTCGATGTTGAAGGTGATTGTCATCTACTAAACAAGAAACCGGCGGAAGTTCATTTTTTTCTAAGAAATCCACAGTTTGCGCCGAATGTTCATTCAACTTGGGTAGACCAATTTGGGAATTATTTGTCCAAAAATCACCGACCGCTGCACCATTCTTTTTTGCTAGGCGATTGGCAGCTAAAACTTTTCTATTTTTACTTATAAGTATTGCCGGTTGAGGGAGAAGGTTCAAAAGCATTTCATTGCGCTCAGCGCTTTCCTTAAGGGCCATCAAATTCATTTTGTTTTCATTGATATTTATTATTGATATGCGAATTTCGATGGGAATTCCTCGCCCAAGGTGTACAGCTACACTTTCAAGACGAGCAAAAAAGGTTTCACCAGAGAATTTGCAAAGTTTCAGTTCACAAGATTCCTGAGTGTTACTCATTCTAACTTTTTTAAGGTGGAAATAGAAAACATCCTGGGAATTAAAATCAACAAAATCCGTAAAAGAGCTTTGCTTTAGTAAGGACTTTTCAATGTCGAAAAGCTTTGCCGCAGTTAGATTTGCTTCGAAAATTTTCTCTTTTCCTCTAAGGGAAAGATACCCTACTGGTGCGAAATCATACAGGTCAATATACTTGGCTTGTATTTTTTGGGTTTCTTCGTGGGCCAGAAAAAGAGCTTCATTTTGCATTTCCAGCTCTATCTGGTGGGTACGAAGTTCAGCAATAAGCTTTGCCGGGTTTTGTGTAGAAAAGTCTTTTTTTAGATCAGCTTTTGCATTTTTTTCTTTTTGGACTCGATCTCTCAGGTCGGTTTTAACCTTTTTCACGTTCTGACACCGTTATTCCCGCGCAAGCGGATTTTTCCCACTGGAAAAATGTAGATTCCAGCCTGGTTACAAAGCAGAAAGTTGATTTAATCTGGCTGGTAGTTTAGTCAGGACATTTGTGATTAAAATCTGTATTAGTAATAGCAACTATAGTTTGTAAGGCTTGCAATGGTCAAGGCATTTATTTTGGGTGAATTTTTTACAAGCACTTACCCAGAATTTCTTGCTGATAATATTTTAGCTAAATTGATTAATTAAAATTTGGAATAAGGCAAAGTAACTGGGAGCATTATTTGAAGAATGCTTTGTTATGCATTTTAAAAGTATTTACGAAACCAGTGGGGAATTATTCTAAAATTTTAAAATAGTAATAATCTATTATTTTTTTGAGTGTTTCAAAGGATGTTTCAAAACATTCAGCGTTGTTATTATGAAGTAGTTGCGGAAAAGTTAACATTTGGCCTGAAATGCATCATGCGAAAACAAAGAATACCAGGAGATATCATAAATGAAATTAAAAGGTTTTTTAATTATAGGTTTATTTACAGTTGCTTTCTTTGGAGCTTTTTTTTGGACAGGTTGCTGCGAAAAGCAGGACTCTGAATCTCAATCTGAAACAGGACCGGCTGAGGAAGCCGGCGCTAAATTGGACGAGACCATGGGAAAGGCTGGAGACAAAGCCAAAAAATTATTGGATGAAGCCAATGAAAAAATAAAAAAAGCGGCCAAAAAAACTGGCGAAGTTCTTGAAAGTGCTGGAGCAGCACTTGAGAAATCCGGTGAAGATATGCAGAAAGAGAAAAACTAGAAACAAATCCTAACTAAGAATGTCCTGATCAAACGTTGCTAAGCAAAAAAATTAAATGAGGAGGATTTATTTTGGCAATACTGGGCAAAAAGAAAAGTTACTGGGTAAATTTCATAATTATAGCCAAACCAGGAAGCAGAGTATATGTGGCAGGAACATTTAACAACTGGGATCCGAAAGCTAATCCTCTAATTGAAGGTGCTGGCAAAGGAAACTTCATAACAGAAATCCTTGTCCCTTTTGGAGAACACGAATACAAGTTTATTGTAAACGATCGGTGGCAAATTGATCCTTCTTGTAACAATCAGGTTTTGAACCCGTTTGGTTCTCAAAATAGTGTTGTTTCTACTAAAATGCATAAAACAAAAGCAAAGATTTCCTCGATGGAGTTTTTTTATGGTTTACCAAAAATTTCTACAGTTAGAATTAATGATTGGCTAAGGTCCCTTTGTATATCTGATCAGAAGGAATTAGTATCTTAAAAAAAATGTCAATTTAAGAGTGGATAAACCCCGAATAGATACAATTAGAGAGAGAAAAGTTTGAATTAATTCATCCTGCATAAAACAGGAAAGCTATTTCTGGTGAGTTTAATTTTGAAATTTAATGGTTTTATAGCGCAAAAACCATATTTTACTCCAAAAACTGGAGCAAGAAAATAATTGAACTCACTACACAAAAAATTTGCTAAGCCCTCTGATGTTATGTAGGATAAATAAAAGATAAAAGTTTGATCTTTAAGAGGGGAACATTAGATTACAGTTTTTGTCCAATCTGGCTTTTATTTTTCCCACGTTTCTAGATAAAAAAATACAATAGTTTTTTAACTGATCGATCAAAAAGCAAACCTGAAAAAAAAAGCAAGGTTCCTTTGGTTGATACACCTAATACAGTACTTGGCATTATTACCAGGGGGAAAACTTGGCCAAAAACAAAAAAGCTAAACCTGCCAGGAAAAATCAGTTGAGTATCTCTTGCGGGAAACAAATTGGTTTTCCAGTGAAAACCACGTTCCCAATAGTGGGCATAGGTGCCTCGGCCGGTGGATTAGAAGCCTTTGAAGATTTTTTCAGTTCTATGGATGAACCCATCGGAGCTGCCTTTATTCTGGTGAGCCATCTTGATCCCAATCACGTCAGTATTCTACCTGAACTAATTCAGAAAAAAACAACGATGAAAGTTCATCAGGTTTTGGATAATAAGAAAGTTTTACCGAATCAGGTTTATATCATACCCCCAAATAAGGAATTGGCAATTTTAAATGGGACTTTGCAACTATTGGAAATCAATACTGCTCGACCACATATTCTGCTAATTGATACATTTTTCCGCTCTCTCGCTGAGGATCAGGGGAATATGGCTATCGGCATTGTTCTCTCTGGAACAGGCACTGACGGGACTTTAGGCATTCGAGCCATTAAGGGAGAAGGTGGGATGGTCATGGCTCAAGATGTAGAGTCTGCCAAGTTCGATGGTATGCCAGAAAGTGCCATAGAAACAGGGATGATAGATTATATTTTGCCGCCAGCCAAAATGGGCAAGCAACTATTAGAGTATGTTAAACATATGTCTGTGAAACAGCCAAGCAATACAGAGAGTGCTCTGCAAAAAATATTTGTTATACTGCGGTCCGCTACTGGTCATGATTTTTCACATTATAAACAAAACACAATCTTTCGCCGCATTGAACGGAGAATGCACATTCATCAGATTGATGCTATTCAGGATTATATCCGCTATCTTCAGACTTCTGAGAATGAGGCCACAATTCTTTTTAATGAATTGTTGATTGGAGTAACATGTTTCTTCAGAGATCCTGAAGCTTTTTTATCCTTAAAGGAAAAATATCTACCAGAATTTTTGGCAGATAAACCAGATGATTATCAGGTTAGGATTTGGGTTCCAGGTTGTTCAACGGGCGAAGAGGTCTACTCCATTGCTATCTTGTTTCAAGAGTGCATGGAGATAATGAAACGGAATTTTTCGGTCCAGATTTTTGGAACGGACCTTGATGAAAAAGCCATCAGCTTTGCCAGAGCAGGTATTTACCCTGAATCTGTTTTTGCTGACATTTCTTTGCCCAGATTAAGAACATTTTTTACTAAAGATGAGAACCATTACAAGATAAAAAAAAGCATTCGGGAAATAGTTATCTTTGCTCAACAGAATGTTATTAAGGATCCCCCTTTTACCAAACTTGATTTAATCTGTTGTCGCAATTTGCTTATCTACTTTGACCAGGAGTTGCAGAAAAAACTTTTGCCCATCTTTCACTACAGTCTTAAACCGGGTGGCCTTCTTTTTCTTGGGTCATCCGAATCTGTTACTCAAGCCTCGGATCTTTTTTCCTCACTGGATAAAAAGTGGAAAATTTTCAGATGCCAAAATTCCTTTAAAGGAGTTTCCACTGTTTTAAATTTTCAATCCACAGGAACCATTGGAGCGATTACGGAAAAAATCTCTAATTCCAAAACAAGGAAGCTTTCGAACAATATGAATCCAATCAAACTATTGAAATCAATTATTGCACAGAGTGATATGTCGACTTTTGTGGTTATTGATGAGCAATGCAATATTCTTTATTTCCATGGACGAACAGGAAGCTATCTTGAACCAGCGGAAGGAGAAGCAAGTCTTAATATTCTGGAAATGGCAAGACCTGGCTTGAAGTCTGAACTCAATAAGGCGATACGCAAAATGAAGACTGCGCAGAGCGAAGTTATAGTTAAGAATTTGCATGTGCTGGAAGATGCCGGGCATAAAATAAACCTTATTGTCAGGCCGTTGAATGATTTGCAAACAGAACATCGCGCTTTAATTATGGTTATTTTTGAAGAAATTGCAATTTCTGGAAGCAAAGCCATTAGCGATACTACTAAGCCCAAAGGAAAAGTTAAAAAGGAAGAATTAATAAAACTCCAGGAAGAACTGCAGAATATGCGGGAAAGCCTGCATACAACAATTGAGGAACTGGAGACTGCTAATGAAGAGCAGAAGTCTACAAACGAGGAATTGCAGAGCACAAATGAAGAGTTGCAAAGCACCAATGAAGAATTGGAAACTTCAAAAGAAGAGCTTCAGTCGTTAAATGAAGAATCGGGGACAGTAAATCTAGAGTTACAAAGTAGAATTGATGAGCTTGAGACAGCCAATGACGACATGAAAAACCTTTTAGATGCAACCGAGATTGCCACCATCTTTCTTGATATTGATCTTAACATCAGGCGTTTTACTTCAAAAGCAACTGAGTTAATTTCTCTAACGAGCTCAGATATTGGGCGTCCAGTAAGCCATTTTACAACTAAGCTTAAAAAAACCAACCTGGCCAAGTATGCCAAAGCGGTATTGGATGATCTTGCAACAAGGGAAGTTGAAGTTGAAGATACGGTTGGATCAACCTTTCGTATGCGGCTCAGACCCTATCGTACAACCAATAATGTTATCGATGGGGTGGTAATAATCTTTGATGATCTTAGCGAAATGAAACAAATCGTAAAGGCAAAGCGGCTGGCCGTAATTGTTGAAGATTCCAATGACGCAATCATTCTGCATGATTTTTCTGGAAACATTTCTGCATGGAACAAAGGCGCAGAAAAGATGTATGGCTATTCAGAAGCCGAGGCTTTATCCATGAACATCCTTGATACTTTACCCAAAGAGAAAAAAAAGGAAACACAGCTTTTCCTTTCAAGGTTAAAGATAGATGATGATTCCTTAAAGCCTTTTATACTGGATAGAATCAGGAGAGACGGTACTATTGCTTCAGTTTGGGCCACTTTCACCCTTTTAAAAAATCAGGATAATAGTCTGGATGCCGTAGCAACAACAGAAAGAGATTTAAGCCTCCTGAATAAAGATGCCCTTTTAAAACTTACAGGGGGAAACCATGATAAATGAGAATTTCCAAGGATCAGATAAATTTGCCAAACTACGAAAGAGGGCTCAGATTTACTTGTTTGCAAACCCGAAAGAGACTGTTAAATTTTCTCAGGAAGATGTTAAAAAGCTGGTACACGAACTTGATACTTATCAAGTCGAACTTGAATTACAAAATAAAGATCTTCGTGAAGCTCAGCTTGAGCTTGAAAAATCTCGCCACCGTCTTTCTGATCTCTATGATTTTGCTCCAGTAGGGTATTTAACTATAAGTAGCAAAGGACTTATTGTAGAGGCAAACCTTGCGGCATCAGAGATGGTTGGTGTTGACAGGAGAGGCCTTTTAAACCAGCCTTTATTCAAATTTCTTTGTGAAGCAGATCAGGATATACATTATAAATGTCGAAAAAAACTCCTTGATTCAAAAGAACCTCAAACTTACAGTCTACGTATGAAAAAACTTGATGGAAGCGTTTTTCATGCCCAGTTAAAAACGGTTGTTACTCCAAACGTTGATGGTAAAGATGGACAATTCAGATTAAACTTTACGGATATAACTGAGCAAAAACAACTTGAAAATGCTCTCAAAGAAAGTAAAGAAGAATGGGAAAAAACATTTGATTCCATGAATGATATTGTCACTCTCATGGATAAAAACTTTTGTATTATAAGGGCTAATAAAAAGGCCCATGAATTTTTTGAAGCAAAATCGGGAGAATTAAAGGGCCATTATTGCTATGAACTTTTTAGGGATTCCAATGTTCCATGCGCTGATTGTAATATTGTTAAAGCTATCTCAGGCGAAAAAATACATAGCGAAAAAACAATCGAACACAATAAGTTTAATAAAATATTTCAGGTCTCTTTTTCCTCCGTGCTAGATAGTGATGGAAAATTTCAACGTCTGATACATATTGCCAAAGACATTACCGAAATTAGAGCCTTGGAAGAAAAGCTCTATCAATCCCATAAAATGGAGGCAATGGGTACTTTAGCTGGTGGGATTGCTCATGATTTTAACAACATTCTTGCATCTATATTGGGCTTTGCTAGTTTGATAAAAGAAGAATCAGCAGATTCGCCCGCTTTAAAAGGGTACGTTTCTCAAATATTAAAATCAGGAAATCGTGCTAAAGAATTGGTAAAGCAAATTCTAGCTTTCAGTAGAAAAAAACATGGGCAAAAGCTGGAAACGATGCAACCCCAAATTTTAATAAAAGAGATACTGCAAATGTTACGGTCTTCTTTGCCCTCGACAATAGAAATCATAGGTAAGATTGATTCTAGTTGTAACTGGATTCTTGCAGACCCAACCCAAATTCATCAAGTTGTTGTTAATCTCTTCAATAATGCCTTTCAAGCAATGGAAAATGAAAAGGGGATAATTTATGTAGAATTATCCAATGTCGTTTTAAAAGAAGAAGATTTGCAAGGAGAAACGGATGTTTCCCCTGGTAATTTTGTTGAATTTGTAGTTCAAGATAATGGTTCAGGTATGGATAAAGATATTATTAAAAATATTTTTGAACCTTACTTTACTACAAAGGAAGTTGGAAAAGGCTCTGGGATTGGGTTAGCCGTGGTTCATGGCATAGTAAAGAACCATGGAGGACTAGTAAGAGTAAAAAGTGAAGTAGCAAAAGGTTCAACTTTCCGCGTTTATTTTCCAGCAAAAGATAGAATTGAACCTATAGTAATTCCAGATGAAGAAGAAAAGTTGTTGAAAGGCACCGAAAGAATACTTGTTGTGGATGATGAAGAAATGGTCGTCAACTATATGGAGGAATTTCTAAAACTACAGGGCTATAATGTTACCTCACATACTAGTAGCGTTGATGCCTTAAATGATTTTGTCTCAAGACCCCAGGAATTTGATCTTGTCATAACCGATCAGACAATGCCCAAAATGACAGGAATGGAGTTATCTAAGAAGTTGATGGAAGTTAGATATGATATTCCAGTAATTTTGTGCACAGGCTATAGTTCAATAGTTGATGAACAAAAAGCAAAGAGTATTGGTATAAAGCGGTTTGCAATGAAGCCCGTTGAGATGCAAGACCTTTTTAAAATTGTTCGAGAAGTAATTGATGAAAAATGCCCCTAGAAGAGTCCCAAATTAATTATTGCAAATATCCAAAACTTTATTTGCAAATCATTATAAGCACTAAATTTCCATTCGACAGAAATGATTAGTATACTAAGTGAACTTTTAGATTTAAAAATTAATTAATTTAAGGGTCGCCATGGAAACAAAACTAACCCCAAATGATAAAATGCTTTTTGCTTTAGTTGGAGTGCTATATTTAGCTAGCTTTATCCTATTCTTTGATACAACCTGGGTTCTTTTTCGTACATACAGAGTAAAGGGTACAATATTAAAAACCAAAAAAGTTACCCTGAGCGATAAAAGGCATACGGTAGTTACTGAAGCAACAATTAAATACAAGGCAAAAAACAAAAATGAATATGAATTCGTAGGACGGGTTGCCAGTCATTTTAGTGCGGGAAATGAAATTCCTGTCAGAGTTTATAAGAACACACCTGGTGAAGCAGTGGTCTTTTTAGATGGTTTTCCGTTTACAAAAGCTGTCGCTGCATTTGCTTTTGCCACTTTTATGTTTTTTATCGCTTTTTTCCAGGCAAAAGAAAATGCTAAAAAAGCCAATTTTAAGGGCTTTTCCGGCAATAATTTTAATAAGAAAAAGGATTCAGAACTCTATGAGCTAGAGCGTCTTGAAGCTGAAGAAAGAAATAGCAAAAAATATTAGATGAAGTAGCGAAAGGCCAAATATATTATTTTTATTGGTTAAATTAGGAAGTTTATTTCGATATATGCTTCAATTTTTGAAATAATGTATTATACTAATAGTAGGAAGTATTTTTTCAGGGGGGTAACAATGAGAACAATCGCTGGGATTCTCTGTTTTTTCCTTTTGATGTATATGCTGACTTTTGTTCAGCTAAACAGCAAAGCGGATGGAATTCTATTGGTAGCTCCCGGAACCTTAAGTGCTAATGAATGGAACATGCATTCTGCATGGTGGTTAGCATTACCTATCATCTTTGGTGTTTACTTGTTGGTTACGGGTGAAAAAGACTACTACGAGGCAAAAGAAAAGAAAAAGAGAAAGGCCGAAGAGTAAAAGTCGCGTTTAAAAAGAGGCCGAATGCGGCCTTTTTTTATTTATAAAAAAAAGAAAAAAAATTTCCCAAAACTATTCCGTGTTCTTAATTTTATTATTATAATCGAATGTATGAGACTAAATAATAAGCTACAAAATAAGGTGTGGGTATTCCTACTGATGCTCGGGCTCGCAGTTTCAACTGTGTCAGCTCAGACTAATCTTGAAGAAGCAAGAGGCCAATGGTATAAGGAGGCCAGCGAGCAACTCTATCAACTCGAACAAGAATGTCCAAGGCAACAGGCGAGAATCGTAAAGATTAAGGAAAAGCTGCAAAAGCTTTTCAAGGTTACTGTAGAAAGTGTTCCTGGATATAGCTTTACCAGGGTCTCTAGTAACACCAGCCGTGGTAGAGTATATTCCAAAGATGATTGGAAAGAATTTTACGCTTCTACCAGAGGCAAAAGAAACGGTACATTGAAGCAAGAACTTCAGGAACAGATTAAAAACAATAAGTTTCTTGTTTATTCTGATTCCAGAAAACATATTTTTCTTAACGTTGAAAAATTTGGTGGCTATGTCGAGTGCCTATATACCGGAAGAATCTGGGAAGGCAAAGGAATGCCTAATAGTAACAATTTTAATATAGAGCATTCTTGGCCACAGTCTAAAGGTGCAAAGGGAATCGCTAAGGGCGATCTTCATCATCTTTTTCCAACGGATTCAAAAGCTAACTCAACAAGAGGTTCATTGCCTTTTGGAGAAATTACTTCATCTAAATGGGCTCAGGGCGGAAGCAAATGCGATGGTCGTCATTTTGATGTTAAAAAGAAATCTCGTGGCAACATTGCTAGAGCATTGTTCTATTTTTCCACTAGATACAATATGAAAATTGATGATGACCAGGAAAATACTTTAAAGAAATGGCACAAAGAAGATCCGGTCGATGCCAATGAACGTGCCAGAAATGATCGTGTTGAAGAAATTCAGGGTAATCGCAATCCTTTTATTGATCACCCAGAATATGTTTCTCAAATATCTGATTTCTAAATCCTAACCAACCTTTTGGGCGGCTTTTAAGCCGCCTTTTTTTTTGCGTAAAAATTTAAATTATATGATATCCTTCTAAAAAGATTGTTTGAAACATGGAGGTTTTGGATGGTTGTGAGGCTAAGAGTTTTCACTTTAATGCTGGTTATAGCGAGCGTGTTTTTGTTGCCTGTAAATGGTAAGGCGGCTGATGGTTACCGATATTATAAAGTTCAAATAGGTACACCTTTTGTTCATTATGATATTGAAGACATTTTTCATCAGAGGTGGGTTAGTACTTATTTAAGAGGAAAGCCGGTAATTATGCTTACTGGGCATCGTTATCATCGTTATGAAATTCTTAAATGGGCGGAAACCTTTAGACAGGAATACGGCCTTCCAGGTCATGTTCATTTGTTGTGGGTGGTTAATTTAAGAAAATTCCCTTGGTCAACCAGCCGTGGAACAGTGATTAAACAATGGAGAGATTTTAATGCTCCGATTCCTGTTCTTATGGATTGGGATGGTGTTGTCGGAAAGGCTTTAAAAATTAACTACAATGTACCTAATATCATTGTTATTGATGCTTTTGGTCGCCTGGCAATGCATGAAATGCACACTTACACCCCGGAAGTTTATTCTGCGGTATCTGCCAGAGTTAAAAGCTTGTTAACTGTTAATCCCGGGATAGCTAAACCTGTGGTTGGAGCTCCAATGGATATTCTTCCTCCACCAGTTGGCAGCCACGGCGATTCTAATTAATTAGTTCTATAAAAAAAAGGGCTGTCCAATCGGACAGCCCTTTTTTTATACTCTATTTTTGAGCAAAGATTTTTACTTCAGATGGTTTCAATGGAAAATTAAGGGTTTGGGGAACCTCTTCAAGCTGGTTGTCCGGAGTGAGGTCAACGATATCGTCGCTTCCAATTACAGCCTTAATATCTTCTATATAAAGGTGCTGTGGGTTTTCCTTATCTTTGTTTAATGCCACGAATACAGTTTTTTCACCATCTAAAGACCTTTTAAAGCAAAATACATTCATCCAATTTGGTTGATCAACTATTTCAAGGCCCGGTTCTGTGTTCAGCACTGGATAGGCCTTTTTTATGTCTGCGATTTTTTTGAGGAAGTTACTTAGGTCGATATCAGTTTCTTCCCACCAGGTTGGGTCTGTTTTTACAACATTAATTTGTTTGGTAAAACCATACTCAAAACCTAATGGAATCATATATCCCGGACTAAACATTGCTGAAAAAAGGATTTGTCGTTTAACTGCGTCCAAATTACCATTTAAGTCAGCTAATAATCTTGGGGTGTCGTGAGACTCAGGAAAAGCAATTGATGGAGTTAAACTACCAGTTGTATGATATTGCTCCATTGCCCAGGGTTCATTGAAATCCCAATACTTTACAGAGTTAAATAAATAATCAAATCCAAGATTAGCCAATTCCTTAACTTGCTCGAAATCACAACCTAAAGATTCAGCAAGGAAAACACATCCTTCCTTTTTCTCTCTTGAATTTTTAATTAGAAAATTCCAAAGTTCAGAAGGAACCTGATAGGCCATATCGCAGCGAAATCCGTCTATGCCAAGATCTATGTAATAAGACATCATTTTCCACCAGAACTCCCATAAATTTTTACGGTCCGGTGATTCAAGATTATCTATTTCTGCCAGGTCACCCCATGAAACCCATTTTCCGTCATGCATTGCGCCTGGATTTACTACTTCTCCGTTTTTATCAAGTTTATACCAGTCCGGGTGCTCCTGAACTAATACAGAATCAATTGCTGTATGGTTAATAACCAGATCCATCAGACAAATTAATTTTCTGGAGTGGCATGCTTCAATAAATGATTTTAATTGGGATTTTGGACTTTTTGAAGATTCATTATCTATAAACATAGGATTAAATTTATAGTAATCCTTTGGTGAGTAAAGGCTTCCGCTAAATCCTGCATAATGAAAAGGGTTAACCCAAACAGCGTTAAAGCCCATTTCCTTAATTCTATCAAGATGCTCTGTCCATGTTGTCATTCGGCCTAACAATCGAGGGAACAAATTATAGAGTCTGATACTCTCGCTTCCTAAAAGGGGATGTTTCATTGACTTCCTCCTGGTATATTTTGTCTAAGCTCATGCAGAGCTTTGCCCATTTCATTTACTTCTTTTTCATCTACCGAACGGTAAAATTCCCATTCTTTAGATGTTTCAACTATTTTTAAAACATATAGCTTTTCATTGTTTTCTTCAATTGGAACAACCAAATAACTTTTCCAATCTTTATTGGATACTAAATTCTGAATATTTGGTTCTCTCATACTTTGGTAAAAGCATATCTTGTCGTTTTCATCGAGGTTTACTCTCATTTTTTGAAAGGTCAGGTTATGGCCCAGAAAAGCAAGAAAGACAAAAATAAGTAAGTTAAAAATCCATTCTCCCCAATTTTCTAATTTTATCCCATTATAAGCGGCAAACAAAATTGGAACCAGAAAACCAACAACTATTAAAAGGGTTCCAACCGCCATTTCCCATATTGGATAGAAAGAGAAACCCACTGTTCTATTTTGAATAACTTCCCATCTGATCATTTAAAATCACTCCTGATTGAAGCGTTCATAACCTGCCATTTTCCAAGATCTGCAACTAATGTTAACTCTTTACTAAGGGCTGCCTGAACCTTTGAAATATCCTTCTTTCGAATCAAAATTAATGTGTCTGAATCTACATATTTTTTCAAAGCAGTGTCTCCAAATAAAACACTTTGAGACGCTATTTCCGGATTAAATGCCGTTATGCGAGACACGTTCCAGGTTGGGATAGTCTTGCCAGTGTAAAAATAGTATCCCTCTACCATTTCTTCTATATTTATGATCTTTTGATCTTTTGGAAGGGTGGAAAGGCGCTTGAGTGCAACGCTCTGACTTGGGAGATATTTACCTGGCTTTATCTCCTCATTGCCAATAATGTTTGGAATTGAAAATAGAATAAATCCTGGAGAGAAAAGGAAAAGAACCGAAATAACCCCCGCTTTGAATCCTTTTTTTACGTAAACCAGACCAGAAATTGCTATCAATAACCATAAAATTCCCACAAAGCCAGCGGCATTGGTTAAATTAACAGCTTTCAAATTTGCAGTTAAGCTCCAATAAGTCGCTGCAATACCAAAAACCAGGATTATGGAGAATAAAGCGTATAGCTGGTTATTCCATGCTTTTGCTGCATCTTTTTTTGAGGATAAAAACCTTTTAAATTCTGTGCATGCAATTAATGCAACTGGAATCATGAGAGGCAAAACGTATGCAGCAAGTTTTGATTTACTTATTGAAAAGACAATTAAAGGGAAAATTAACCAGCCTAATAACATCACCTGATTAAAGTTTTTGTTTTTGATGTTTTTAAGTTGAATAAAAAGGGATTTAACAAAAAAAACTGTCCAGGGAAAAAGTCCAACCGGAAGCAATAAAAAATACATATAAAAAGGATTCGCTCGTTGGTGAGTATTACTTGCAACTCTTTTTAAGGTTTCTTCTATAACAAAATATGAAATTAATCCGGGAATCTTAAAGGCCAGGTAAAAATACCATCCCAAACCTACGAAAAGGAAGATCGCCCAACCGATTTTCATGGAAAACAATTTTTTTAACTGCTTATGAAAATTTAAATACAATCCTGCTGGTATAAGACCCAGAAGTGGGAGCAGCCCGGGAGGACCTTTTGTGAGCATTGCAAGTGCGGACATAAACCAAAATAGAAAAGCCCAGCTTTGTTTTTCCTTTTTGAGAAAGCCAAGAAACCCTAAGACCATAAACGTTTCAAACATTGTTAGAAAAGGGTCGGTGGTTAATCCTCTAAATTGAATTTGAAAAAATAGTGAAGACATTAAAATAGTAGCTGCTATAAACCCTTCAATTCTGGAAAATAGCAAAGCTCCTATGAAGTAACAGCCAAGAATTGTTATAGCCCCAGCTACTGACAAAAAGAAACGAGCTCCGAATTCGTTTATGCCAAATAGCTTTAAACCTAAAGCCGTTATCCAATAAGTTAATGGCGGTTTGGTGAAGTGCTTTAAACCATTATGATGAGGAACAAGCCAATCACCTGAATCAACCATATAGCGAGCCACCGAGGCGTATCTTCCCTCTGATGTTTCAAACAATCCAGCGGTTCCTGCATGGTATACAAGGGTTAGAAAAGTTGTAATAAATAAAATCAGAATCAGATGATTTCTGGATTTTCTAACTACCTTCCGTATTAGTTTTAGAATTGCATTCATCCTCTTGTTGAACCCTTTGTTTTTCTTTATCAATTAAAACCAAATTTCTAATGTAAATTACAAATCCCATTGATTGTCCCAGAATAAAAACGGGATCCTTCCTGTGAAGAGCATAGGCAAGCAACAAAAAAGACCCGCCCAGACTGAAATACCAGAAGGAAATCGGGATAACACTTTTTTTCTTTTTTTCAGAGGCCATCCATTGAACTAAAAATCTTAACGAAAAAAGAATTTGCCCCGCAAAGCCTATAATTAACCAAATATCCAGGTTAAATTTGTTCACCGATTTGATACCTCAGTTTTCGCCATTTCATCCATCTAATGGCTAATAGGTCGAAAAAAGAACGCCAAACCCTATTCCAGACATTGTATTTCGAGAGGCCTTTTGTGCGAGGGTGGTGACTAACCTTTACCTCGGCAACCTTGCCTCCTTCCATTTTTACAAGAGTTGGAAGGAATCTATGCAAACCTTCAAATAGTTGAATTGGTTTAATAATATCAGCTTTAAATGCTTTTAGAGAGCAACCAGTATCCTGTATGGTCTCGTTACTAACCATATTTCTTATCCAATTAGCAGATCTGGAAGATAGTCTTCTGATAAGGTTATCGTTTCTTTTTACTCTCCATCCTACAGCGGCATCGTATCCTTCTTCAATTTTCTGCAATAAAAGAGGGATGTCAGCTGGATCGTTTTGCAAATCTGCATCCAGGGTTATAATAATTTCACCAAAAGCTTCCTGAATTCCAGCAGCCATAGCGGCTGTCTGACCGTTGTTCTGGCTGAATTTTATTCCGCGCAGAAATGGACAAGCTTTTTTTAATTCACGAATTTTCTCAAAGCTTCCGTCTGTGGAGCCATCATCTACAAGCAATAATTCCCACTTTTTGCCAATAGAATTCATTACCACTTCAACTTTATTTACAAGCTCTTCAATATTATCGACTTCATTGTAAACAGGGATTGCAATGCTGTAGAAAACTTTTGTCATTAAATATTTCCCGTAATTAGATTCATGAGAGTCTAACATAAAAATAGCATTAAAAAAACCTTAAAATATGGTTAAGACAAACTAACTAACCTGTTTTAAAGATGTTTAAATTAGAAAGGAAAAATAAAAAAGACTCCTCCAAAAAAATCTGAAGGAGTCCTTATTTTTAAAAGAATTAGGCGGTTAAAGCTTTTCTAACCTCGTCCATTCCATCCATTCTATACGCGCCTTTGTAATATTGATATTTTTCTGGAGGAAGAATGCTTTCCTGAGCGGTGTCGCCCATTTGAATAACTTTGATGTTTCCATGTTTATCGATTCCTTTATAAATCATGGAATGACCATACCGGTTGTGCCCATAATCCAAAAGAATCATGTCGCCAGGTCGAATATCTGGTGGTGGAGGCGGTTTATACCCAGGATTAATGGCTTTGGTATATTTTTCAGACCACAATCCGCTCGTGGATGTTCGTCCAGAGGTTATAGGGTATTTTACACCGGCTTCCTTAAAAGCATTTTTTTGAACCATTTGAACAAAGCCACTGCAATCTATTCCAGCAATGCCCTGAAATTCATTGTAAGCCGTTTTTGATCGCCATTTCCAGGTATTAATATCCACATACTTTTCATAGTATTCACCTGAATTAAGGCCAAGTCGATTTCCTTCGGCTTTTTTCTTTTTATAGGTTTCAATATCATCGAAGCCACCAAACTTAAAAACTATTGGTTCGTCAATATACGGAGCTGCAATCTCATCAATTTTCTTCTGGAAAACCATATCTTCAAGGTATTTTTCCATTGAGGAAAGAATCTTGGCAGCTTCATCAGCCTTTCCTAATTTATTCAAGCACTTTGCCTGCAAGAAATAGCTTTCAAAGGGGTTGCCTGATGATTTTCTTGCATATTTGAGTGCTTTTTCATAATCACCTTTCAAATATGCTTTATTGGCACGTTTTAAGTAATACCAAAACGGAAATTTGGAATAATCAAACAGATCATCCCCAAGATGTCTTTCCCAACGATCAAATTGCTTTTCATTTTCAAGGGCAACTGACGTAGGTGCAGAAGGTTGGTTTGCAGAATTATCTGCGACATTTTCTGTTGAACCCAGATTCTTCAGAAGCTTATTATATACCCAACCTACAACTCCGTTTCCAAAGTCTATTTGGGTCCAGCCATAACTTTCCTGAAGTTTAATCCCCTTTGTTCCATTGGGAAGGGTTTTTATAACTGAATTTCCTGTTCCAGGACCGCTTCTAACATTAACCCATGAGCCATCTATAGCCATCTCAGTAACTGATGAAACGCTAAATGGGCTATCAGATTCCTGAGGGGTTGAGATGGTTTGACCATCTTCAAATGGATTTGTTTGTCCAGCAACATAAGAGGGTGTGCAAAGCATCAATGCCAACCCTAAAATAGGGACTAACGGCTTAAACAACTTATTCATATGCACCAGCCTTATTTAAAATATATTATTAATTATACTAAAAATTTAAACTAACCATAAGGCTAGTTTATAAAATTAGCGGGGATTCTAATAACTTTCCAACCAGCTTTTGGATTACCTGTAAATGTGAAAAAATAACCATCCCTGATTTTCCAGGCATTTGAAAGAAAGGGGCCTGTTAAAATGGGTAAGCCTTGATGCTTAAGATTGCCCGAATTTTTATCTAACAAATATGCTGAATAAAAATTTGGATTTCCCGAATCTATTGAAGTCAACACGGGATTTCCGTCAAAAAATCCGCATAGTTTGCTATATAAAATTCTTAGTTCTGGAGAAACTTCAAACAGATAATACATTTCAGGTTGTTCTAATCTTACGGAAAGATCACATGAAATTATCAGTCTATTGTTTTCTGCAAGGTTAAATTGCGTTCCATATAATGTGGTTCCTGTGCTGATAGCTTCCAGGGCTCCTGAAGGATGTTTCTGGGTTACTCCATTTTTGTAAAACCAGATTCCATTTCCGGATTCTTCTACAACAAAGGAATCTGTTGCTAAAATAGAGATTCTTCCTGGATTTTTAAAAGGGATTGGAACAAAACGATTTGATGTACCGGTTTTTTTGTCTAAAATTTGAATTCCCTTCTTATCTCCATTTATTACAAGAAATACACTATTGTCATTTACTGCAAGCTCTCCGCACATGCTTGATTCAATTTTGAAGTTTGATATCAATTTCCCATTTTTAAAAAATTTTAAGCTCTGGTTAATGGAATCTGAAATCCATATATCTTCTTTGTTAAAGATGTCTAATCCACCGATACAAGTAAATGGAGCTAAAGGCATTACCCCAGGAGAAGGGAAATTTATTCCAATTTCATTCAAATTTTTTCCCCAACCACCTTTTAAAAGAGTTTCGGCTTTAATTTCCTTTGAAAATAGAGTGTTTGAAGGGAAAGTAAGGGCACAAATTAATATAAAGAAAAGAAATCTTAGTTTCATAATTCCTCCAGCTAACACGTGTTTGCTCAGAATAAGTTATCTGAATGTAACTGTCAAACATTGACTTAATGGGTAAAGAGCTCTAAGATAGTCAACCTGAATATGAAAAAAAATTTTAAATACCTTCGAGTTTCAGTTACCGATCGTTGCAACTTTCGCTGTATTTATTGCATGCCAGAACCTGGCGTTAAAAAGTGTTCTCATGATGAAATTCTTCGTTATGAAGAAATTTTGAGAATTACAGAGGCTACGTTGCAATGTGGTGTTGAGCAGGTAAGAATTACAGGTGGAGAGCCACTTGTCAGATCAGGGCTGTCGGATTTTGTGAAGCAGCTGGCAGCTTTTCCCGAGATAAAAGATATAGCTCTCACAACAAACGGAGCACTGCTTCCTAAAATGGCTCAAGATCTAAAGAAATCTGGTTTGAGCAGAGTAAATATCAGCCTGGATTCACTGGACTCTGATTGTTTTTCAAAAATAACCCGCCTCGGGAACTTGTCTCAGGTGTTAGAAGGAATTGATGCGGCTTTAGAAGCAGGTTTGAAACCGGTAAAAATCAATGTTGTTTTGCTTCCGGGAATTAATGATCAGGAAATTAACAGTTTTGTGGAGTTTGCTGCAAAAAAAGATGTATGGGTGCGATTCATAGAAAAGATGCCATTTGAAGGTGGAGAAAATTGCACTGGAGAAAAGGAAACATTTGTTTCGGAAAATGAGGTTCTTAATGAAATCTCAAAATTTTATGAACTGATTCCCTTGGATAAAAATACCCATGGTCCATCTAGTGAATTTAAAATTAAGAATGGTTTGGGGGGAATTGGTTTTATTAGTTCGCGGACCCACCCATTTTGTAGTGATTGTAGCCGCTTGCGATTAACCGCAAATGGTTTTTTGTTGCCATGTTTAGATGCTGATTATGGAATCAAGGTAAAAGACATGCCAAAATCTGATATTATAGAAGTCATAAATAAACTAGCTGAGGAAAAGGGTGCCTGGAAAAAGTGTCAGGCCACATACCAGGAAACCTTTAACTCATCCCTTTCAAAAATCGGTGGTTAGACAGTTTAAGGAGTTAAGATGCCCAAAAAAATCCAATATAGTCTAGGAATTGATCTAGGCGGAACCAAAATAGCGGTAGGATTGTGCCAGAATGGCGAGATTATTAAGAAAACAATTTTTCCAACCAGACCTGCAGCAGGCTTTGATGGAGTTGTAAATGTCATCGTAGAAGCGGCTGAAAAAGTAATGGAAGGAATAGACAGGAAAAAAATCCTTGGAGCAGGAATAGGCTCTGCAGGGCAGATTGATGCAGAAACCGGTGATGTTATTTATTCACCAAATTTAAACTGGAAAAATGCCCCGTTAGGCAAAACAGTAGAAGAAAGATTGAAAATGCCCGTAAAGGTTTTAAATGACGTCAGGGCTGCTACGGTTGCAGAACAAAAATACGGAAATGGCAAAGGGCATAATAGTTTTGTAAATATTTTTGTGGGAACTGGGGTTGGCTCTGGGATGGTTATTAATGGCCAACTTGTAAATGGTTCAACAAATACTGCAGGAGAAATCGGACATATTTGCCTTGATTCTCATGGCCCAGAGTGCGGTTGTGGGAAAAAAGGTTGCCTGGAAGCCTATGCTTCAGGCACAGGAATGGAAAACTATGTTAAAGCTTCTTTGCTTAAAGGAATTCCGAGCCTGATTTCAGATTATGTTGAAGGCAATATTGATAATGTTACCGGACCAATAATTGGAAAGGCAGCCGAAAACGGCGATAGACTTGCTCTTAAAGCAATTAAAAGAGTAGGCAAATATCTCGGAATTACAATTGCTAACCTTCATACAATGATTAACCCGGATGTAATTTTACTTGGCGGTGGAATGATGGCATTAAAACCATTTTTCGCAGAAGAGTTGGCTGCTACAGTTAATGAATTAATCCTGCCAGTAGCTGGTTCGGGCGAAAGAGTTTTGTATCAGGAAGCAAAATTTGAAAATGATGCAGTATTGTTAGGAGGAGCGGCTATTTTTGCATGAGAAGTCCCCTTTATCCGATAAAATTGAAATTTGAGGAAGCTAGAAAACTCAAATGGGCTGAAAAGCCTGAAAATAAAGATTTTTTTAATCACCTTAAAAATTCAGCATTAGAGTTTCCAAGTCTTATTTTTGGTTCGTCTGCAGATAAAGACTGTATTGATGTTTCAATAATTATTGCGGATGAACTGCTAAGCATTGGTTTAAATGTTTTTTTATGCCCTGATCCAGTTCCTATAGTGTCCTTAGCCCAATCCATTGGCGTTCGGAATATGCCTTTGGGGCTGTATCTGAGAAAGTCGGATGACGACCTTTTCGAGTTGATTTCAGTTACAAATCATGGTGGCCCCCTGGATATAAAAGATGTAAAGGCGGAAATGCCGAAGCTTGTAGATAGAACCGGGGTTATTGGACACACAGAAGTTAATCCGATCTATGTCAAAAGCTTAAAAGAACTGGCAGACCCTTTCATAGGTAAGGGGAGGGGATTTTCCGCATTAGAAAGTCCCTTTAAAAAACTGAACCTGGAACTAAAAAAAATACTTGAACTGGAAAACCTATTCGAAATTGATCCCGAAGGCCCAAAAGTTGTTATTTCAGAAGATGGGCAAAAAATCAAAGTTGTTAAAACAGATGGTAGCGAAGTATCCCCGGAAGAAATTACCTATCAAATTGCTAACTATCTCCACCGTGAAAGAATGGCAAGCGGGACTATAGTTGGCCCAACAGGAAAGGTTAAAGGAATTCCAGAAGGAATCGGTGAAATTCTTGAAATAGAAGGAAGCTGTTTTGATATGAACTATCATGCTGGGTTTGCTGATCTTCTTATTGGATGGTGGGAAGACGGCACAATTGCCCATCAAGGAAGCGGATGTTTCGGAGATGCCTATCTAAGTGCAATTTACCTTCTTGAAGCCTGGCGCAGTTAGTAATTTAAATAGAACAGGCCAATTCGTTGAATCTTGCCATTTTGAAGTTGCTAATTTGTCAATTTATGGACAAATTGTTTGGTGAAAAGGGCTCTTAGTAGGGCACAAAAGACAACAAAATAAAAAAGCCCACCGAAGTGGGCTTTTGGACAAATGACTTTTATTTTTTCAGAGCAAAGAATTCTGATTGGGCGGCGCGGTATTCTTTCAGCACTGTATTAAGTTCCGAGCCCTGTACATTCTTTTGCATGGCTTCTGTGTAAGCTTTATAAGCTTTTTTATATCGTGCTTCAGCTTCAGCTAAGGTTACTTCGGGAGCTGCCCGTGAAGGTTCTATATTTGAAACCTCTTTGGTCTGTTGCACAAAATGCACTGATGGTTTGTTTAAAGCTGCCCGGAAGGTGTCTTCTGGATGCACTCCACCAAACATTCCGATACCTGCTGCCATTACTATTCCCACTGCTGGACCGACAATTATTCCGGCAACTCCAAGGGTAGCTAAGCCGACAGCCGCACCCACTGCTGCGGCACCCCACACGAGCCACTTTGACGGTTTCCTGGGGCCATCCTGCTCAGCAAAACTACTGGCCGGAAATACACATCCGCCCACTAAGATCGTTATGATCAAAAAGCAAGAAAGTAAGTCGCGAAACAAAATGCCTTGTCGCATAGATTACTCCTAATTTTCTTTTCATTATAAAAATTTTTGATTAGACCCGCAAGGGCATAGTAATTTCCCAAAAAAATTTAACCCAATAAGATTAAAACAAAAAAAAACTCTCTCAAATACCTTTACAGATAATGAAAGAGTTTTTTTGTTTTTTTACTGAATTGCTTTTTCGAAAAGGCAAACTACTTCAACATGATGAGTTCTTGGATATAAATCCAACCCGGCAACCTGAGTAAGCTTGTAACCAGAGCCAACAATTTTTCTACTATCTTTTGCCATTGAATCAAGGTCACAAAAAACGTAAACTATTTTGCCGGGCATGAGTTTTTTTACAACCCTCTCTATGCTTGGAACGCCAGTTCTGGGAGGGTCTATCAGCAACACGTCCGGTTCTGGTTCATAGCGCAATAGAGCTTTTATTGCATCATCCTGAATAAACTCTATTCTACTGGCAAATCTGGTGTTGCTTATATTTTTCATGGCTGTTCTGACCGCGCCAGGGTGTGATTCAACGGCTTGAACCATAGCACCATGAGAAGCTAAAGGTATTGTGAAGTTGCCGGCTCCTGCAAAGCCTTCCACAATCCTTGGAGTTGTTTTATTAACTTTGCAAAAATCAAGAACTGTTCTAATCAGATTTTCATTTTGGAAAATATTACCTTGAACAAAGAAGGAAGGTTCTGCCTGATATGGGCCCTCTTCGTCTCCTGTGGCAATTAATCCAGTCACAGAAACAGAGCCCATAACTTCTTTCATTTTTCCAGTGCTGTCTGCTATGGAAAGCCCTTTTAAATTGGCCGTTCTCATTACTTTTTCCAGATCAACACGAAACTGTCTGAAAGGTTTCCCCTTCATCATGGTTACGTGACCAGTAACTCTGTCTGATCGATCTGAAGATGAGGCCATTAGCTGAAGGCTGTCGATGCAAATTGGTATTTGGTCCAGAATTTTTCTTGCAGCTACAAGTCTTTTGTTTAAAGGCTTGGTAATCAACGCACAAGAGGTAACCGGTACAATCCCACCAGAAAGGCTGTCACTAAAGGCTTCTGAGCCTAAGAAACCGGATTGACGATCTTTATAATTTCGACTCTGGTGCAGTCTTAAGCGTGGGAGATATCTTATAATCTCTCTTGAAGGATGAAAAGGTTTTACAAAAGCCTTTTTTCCATCTGGAATTCTGTCAAGACAACGATTTATCATCGCCTGCTTTTCTTTTCTTCTTGCCTTTTCACTTAATTCCAAAAGATCGCATCCACCACATGGCCCATGAAAAAAGCAATCGGGTTTAACCCGGTCTGGTGATGGATCAATCAATTCACCAGCTTTTGCTCGGCCTTCTTCATTCACGAAGAATTCTATTTTATCTCCCGGAAGAAATCCAGGAAAAACATAGTGATTCCCGTTGTGGGTAAGAAAAGCCTGCCCCTTAGGGGTCAGGCCTTCAATATGTTGAATGAATCTTTCTTCTTTTGCTGATTTGGTCACTTTTTTTCAACCTTAGGGCACTGTAGTCTTTCATATTCTGGAAGATTGCTTCCAAGAAGTGGTCTGGCATAATGACTAAATGCTCTTGTTACGCCGTTTCCATCAGCATTGATGAAATCATCTGGCATATGCTTTGTTTCGCGAGCAACAGATTCAAGAGGAGTCAGGAAATATTCAACAGAGTAGTCACCTGTTCTTCTAATGGCAACAGAGCCGTCAACATTGTTCCATATAGCAAACTGTGCTGCTTTTTCTCCAACTTCTCTGGCTTCTTGTTGATCGATATCTGAAACTACGCCAAGAAAGCTTCTTTGAAGGTATCCAAAGGTGTCGGATCTGACACGTTTAATTTTAAGATTATCTTTGATTGTTTGACCAAGAAGATCTCCAAGCGCACCTGTTCCGGAAAGTTGAACATTTCCGTGGGCATCTCTTTCCATATCTCCGGTCAATTGGGTAATAATTGGTTGTCCGTCTGCACCCACAATGCCTTCAGAAACGGCGATAACACATCTACCATGTTTTGAATACATTTTATCAACATCTGATAGGAACTTTTCCTTGTCGAAGGTTCTTTCTGGCATGTAAATAAGGTGTGGGCCGTCATCTTCATATTTTTTTGCAAAAGTTGAAGCGGCAGTTAAAAAGCCGGCATGTCTTCCCATTACGATTCCTATGTAAACACCAGGAATTGCACGGTTATCAAGATTCACTCCTGCGAATGCAGAGGCAACAAATTTTGCTGCTGAACCATATCCAGGACAATGGTCAGTTACTCTAAGATCATTATCAATTGTTTTTGGAATATGTATACATCTTAGTTCATAACCAGCATCGCGAGCATTATCATTTACAATTCTAACAGCATCCGCTGAATCGTTTCCGCCATTGTAGAAGAAATAGCGAACATTATGTTTCATGCAGACTTTAAAGATTTTGCTGCAATATTCAGCATCTGGTTTATCTCTGGTAGAAAGAAGTGCCGAACTTGGGGTACTGGCAACTCTTTCAAGATTATGTGTAGTAGCCTGAGTGAGGTCGATGAAGTCTTCTTCAATAATTCCTCTAACACCGTGCAAAGCGCCGTAAACGCGGTTAACTTCAGGAAATTTCCTTGATTCTAAAACTGCTCCAACCAGACTTTGGTTGATAACTGCAGTTGGACCGCCACCTTGCGCTATTAGAACATTCCCATCAAGCTTTGTCATGTAGTAAAGTCTCCTCTTGGTAGGTTAAATATTAACCCCGCTATTATGCCTTTTAAGCGATTTCTGGTCAAGTATAAACTTTAAATTTCGAATGCCATTGACAAACCTTTGGTTGAGCCATAAAATGCCCTGACATGGCAAAAACAAGAAAAAAAAGTACCGGATTATGCACCGTAATTCCGATGTTAGATGAAGATTGCGCACACCTTTCAAATGAAATTGAAATTGCTGGCGGTGCTGAAGTTCTCTCTGCGGTAAGCATTACAGAGCAAGGCGTTTGGCTTGATTTACGAATCCTGGCAAGGGGCACCGAAGATTCGGCTCCTGCAATTATTCGCGGACTAAGACCGGGCGATGTTTTACTTCATAATCATCCATCCGGAATTTTAAAACCCTCTGATGCTGATATGGCAGTTGCTTCACTCTGCGGTAAATCAGGAATTGGATTTGCCATACACAATAATAGTTGTGATCAATTTTATGTTGTAGTTGAGCCACACTTTGAAAAAGCAGCAGAGCCCCTGGATTCTGAAGAGCTTATTGGCTATATAGATAAATCAGGCCCGCTGGTAAGATTGATAAACAACTTTGAAGAGCGACCAGGGCAAAAACGCTTAATGAAAGAGGTTATCAATGCTTTAAATGACCCTTGCCACGCAATTTTAGAAGGTGAAACCGGCATCGGGAAAAGTATGGCGTATCTCATACCTTCAGTATTTTATGCCAAAAAGAATAAATGCAGGGTTGCGGTATCCACAAATACTATTAACCTCCAGCATCAATTATTTAACAAAGATCTCCCACTTTTAAAAGAGATTTTGCCGTTCGATTTTAAGTTTTGCCTTATAAAGGGACGCAGAAACTACATTTGTTTAAGAAAAATGTGGGAAGCAAGTGCTTCAAATGACGGCGACCTTTTGTTGGAGCTTGAAGAATTAGAGCAGTTTCAAAGACTGGAATCATGGATTCAGAATACCTACGACGGCTCTCTAACTGATCTAAACTGGGTTCCTAGAGATTCTTTATGGGAAAAGGTTTGCTGTGATAAGGACAGTTGCCTCGGTGTAAACTGTCAGGAATATAAAGACTGTTTCTTTTATATGGCGCGTAGAAGAGCAGCGGAAGCAGATATTCTGGTAGTTAATCATTCCCTTCTTTTTTCAGATTTGGCTTTACGCGCTGTTACTTCCGAATATTCTCAAACAGCTGTTATCCCTGCATATAAAGCCGTTGTATTAGATGAAGCTCACAACCTGGAAGAGATTGCAACCAGACATTTTGGCTATAGAAGCACCTCAATGGGCTTCCAAAGGCTGCTGGGAAAAATTTATCAAAAAAGAGGACGTAGGGAACGGGGCACTCTTTATAACCTTCGAACCACCTTATCATTGGGGAAGGGCGACTTTTCAGATAATGAAAGGGCGGAACTTCTTGATAGTATCTCCAATGAAATAATTCCAATTAGGCTTGAGGTTGCTGATCTGGGCCGAAATCTTTTTGAGGGAATTGCCGAGTTTTCAGTAAATGTTGATAAGGCCGCTCTAGGTGAACACCGGCTTAGAATAAGAGAAGCGCAAGAGTCACGTTCTGAATTTGCCACACTTGGTCACTGGGCGGAACAACTTAAATCGGAATGCCAGTCCCTTACAAAAAAAATGAAAAGGTTGGCAACAATATTAAACCAAAACCTGGCTGGTGATGATGATCGTGAAAGCTTTGAGTTGTCATTGGTTGAATTGAATTCTTTTGCAGAAAGAATTGAGGAAATGGGGCATGGCCTGACTTTAATGTTTGACCTTGAAGCAGATAACCGCGAGCTATTCGTTCATTTCTTTTCAGTTGCTGTAAGGCGTTCAGCAGTTTATCCATCTTTTCATTCTTTGCCCATAGTGGTTTCCAGACCTATGGTGGAAAACCTTTTTAAAAAATTTGGTTCTGTGATTTTGGTGTCTGGAACTCTTACTACGAGAAGAAATTTTAACTTTATTAAAAACAGACTTGGCCTGGATTCTCCTGATATCTTGCCTGAGCCAATTACAGGTCGTTATCCGTCACCCTTTGAATATAAAAATCAAGCGCGATTGTTTATTCCAACAGATTTCCCTGAACCAACTGATAGTAGATACATAGAGCATGTAACCCAACCGTTAATGGATATTGTCCGCACCTCTAAGGGAGGGACTCTGGTTCTTTGCACCTCTTATTCTCATTTAAATCAGCTTTACAATGGGGTTTCACATTTGATGGCCGCCGAAGGACTGGAATGCTATAAACAAGGAGAAATGGAGCGGCATTACCTGCTTGAGCTTTTTAAAGAGGATGGAAATGCTGTACTGTTTGCAACTGATAGCTTTTGGGAAGGGGTAGACATACCTGGTAATTCCCTTCGAAATCTGGTAATTACTCGTTTGCCTTTTGCCATTCCTGATGATCCTGTTTTAGAAGCACGGCAGGAAAAAATAAAGGAAAAAGGTGGAAATCCTTTTCGGGATTATCAACTGCCTATGGCTGCTATTAAACTAAAGCAAGGTTTTGGAAGATTAATAAGGAACCAAAGTGACCGCGGAACAGTTTGGATTTTAGATAGGCGTATTGTTACCAAAAGTTATGGCTCATTTTTTATTGAATCATTGCCCGATGTCCCAGTTTTAAGAGGAAAATTCAGAGTTCTTGTTAAGCAATCGCAAATGTTTTTTGATAATTTTTACAGGCCTGAAGAAATTGGTATTGTTCAAGATTTTTTAAATGTTTAAACTTCAAAAGAAATATGCAAAAATAAAATAGTACTTATATTTTGGAGGAAAAAATGGAAAGAACAATTTTAACCATTCTTGTCGGGGATCGAAAAGAAACAGCTACAAATGTTCAAAAGATTTTAACAGCCTGGGGATGCTTGATTAAAACTCGTTTAGGCTTACATGATGGAACTTTGGATAATTGTGCTAACTCAGGCTTAATTATTCTTGAATTAGTTGGCGATGATGAAAAGAAAAACGAATTAGCCAGGAAAGTTTCAGTATTGCCAGGAGTATCATCAAAACTGATTAATTTAAAAATTGAAGACTAAGTTCAACGAAATATTAATATAGAAAAGAATCTCTCCCAAAATAAATTTTGAGAGAGATTCTTTTACTAAGAACGAGTTTATAGATAAACTTTTTAATTGGAAAGAAAGCCCCCTTATTAAGCTTAAAAAAGGGGGTAATGAGAAAAAAGGTAGAGAAAAATGCGATTTATCAGATTAATAATTCCTATCGTTGCCCTGATAATTTTTGGAATCTCAACTTTAAAAACAAGATATCAGGAAAACAATGTTCTAAAAGAGGTTCTTTCTGGCAAAGTTGCCGCTAAATACCAGAAATCTTTATTTGTGGGAAGTTGGCATTCGGATCAAGCCGGAGAAATCATAGAAATTAAGAATGATGGGACCTGGAAACTCGGTAATATAACAGGAAAATGGGTTATTTACGGAGCAGATTTTGTCTGGATCTATAATGATAGTTCTAACAATATGACCGGAAAATTAGATAAGAATCCAATTCTCTCAGTTGGAGATAAACAATTTGTTTTAAAGGAATTGGATGGTTCAAAGACAACTTTTTTTAAGAAGTAGAATTTGAGCTCAATTTCATGCTTTAACAATGACTGAATAATAGGAGATTCTTTGCTATTTTAGAAATAATCTGGTTGAGAGTTTTTTATTAAATTATAGAGATGATTTGTATAGTATAATAATAGAATATAAATACGGATCATGAGGAGGTTCAGATAATGAATCATAGCGTTCAGGATCAATCAGATATTTTTTCGCAGATTACAGAGGAATTGAAATCTTGTATTAAGCATAGCGAGGCATCTCAAGAACATTTTTCTGAAGGAGAAGTGCCGAGAGGTTGTGCACATGCTTTTGCTTTAGATGGGCACCTGGCCAAAATCTCATTTCTTTTGGAACAAGCCAAAAAGAAGCATGCTGAAATGGCTAAGTTTTAGCTGAAAGCTTAAAAATCATTCTTTTGAAAGAAAAAATTAAGTTAATAGAAGTTGATAAACAAAATTGGGTTGATTGCATCAACCTTTCTTTGTCTGTACACCAAGAGGGTTATTTAGCAAGCAATGTTGCTACCATAGCAGAATCCAAGTTTGAGAGTCACTATAACCTTCGAGCTATCACTTTTAACGACAAAGTTATAGGTATGCTCGCATTTTGTAAGGATTTAGAAATTCTTGAAACCCCGGTTTTCTGGCTTTTCAGGTTTATGATTGACAAACAATTTCAAGGTAAGGGTTTGGGAAATATAGCTTTGAATCTTGTTATTAAGGAAATTCAAGGTCTTGGAGCTCAAAAGATTTTAACAATGTGTAAGCCAGAGAATTCTGGTGCCTTTCATTTGTATAAAAAAAATGGTTTTAAATTTGCCGGTTTACTTGAGGATGGAGATTCTTTATTGGAGAAGAGGCTATAATGGGAAATAAAGACATAAGTAAACTTTGTGTTTGTTTTTTGTTTCTTATTATTTTAGTCCCACAAATTTGTTTTTCACAAGATATACCTGGCAAGGCCAGAGTTTTGAAATCAAGCAGTGAGCTAGATTATCCACCTTTCGCTATAGTGACTCCAGATGGTAAAGCAGATGGCTTTTCTGTAGAGTTGTTAAGAGCGGTTGCTGAAGCGGTACATTTTGATGTTGAATTTCCGATTGGCCCATGGCATGAGATAAAAAAGAAACTGGAAGCTGGCGAAATTGATGTGCTGCCGCTTGTTTCATATTCTTCTGAAAGAGAAAAATATTTTGACTTTACTGTCCCGTATTTAAGAATGCACGGGACTATTTTTATAAGAGATACAGAAAAAACTATTAAATCCGAGGAAGACCTTAAAGGAAAAGAAGTCCTGATAATGCGAGATGACACTGCTCACGAATATTTGTTGAGTCGAAATTTAGGCTGCAAAATAATTCTTACAAAAGATTTTGAAGAAGCTATGAAAAAACTTTCGGAAGGAAAACATGATGCAGTTGTAATTCAACAATTGGTCGGTCTGCAAATAATTAAAAGATTAAATCTAAATAATCTTATAGTTGCAAACTCTGTTGAGGAATCTAGCATTAAACCAATTGGAAAGCCTCTTTGTGGATTTGAACAAAAATTCTGTATTGCAGTTAAAGAAGGCAATAAAGAGCTTTTAGCTCTTATAAATGAAGGCCTTGCTCTTGTTATCGCTAACGGAAAATATAACCGACTTTATGACAAGTGGTTTGGACCTATTTTTTACAAAAAATCAGTTTTACCAATTAGCTTTAAGTCTCTTTTTATTGGCATAGTGACATTTTTTTTACTTTCTCTGGCAATAGGTGTCTGGTATCTGAGGCGTGAAGTAGAGCGAAAGACCAAGCATTTAAAAGAAGAAATACTGGAAAGAAAAATTATTGAGCAGGAGTATGTTAAATCACAGGAGTTTCTTGAAAGGGTTATTCAATCGAGTCCAATTCCTATGTGGATATCAGACCCTGAAGGAAATATTCTTATTGTAAATGAAGCCTTGTGCAAAACCTTAGATATAAGCAAATCACATGTTGTTGGGAATTATAATATTTTTAATGATGAAAATTTAATTAGAGAAGGGGTGCTGGAAGACGTAAAAAATGTTTATAAGAACTTTCAACCCTTTCAAGCAAACCTTAATTGGGTAAGTGGTGAGGCCAGGGAAATAGAATATAAAGAAGAAAAAAATCTTTATATTAGTGCAACCTTTTTTCCAATTGATGATAATGGTGTATTGAAAAATGTTGTTTGTCAGTGGATTGATATTACAGAAAAAAGAAAAGCGGAACTTGAGCTAAAGGAAAAAGAAAGATTTTTAACTAATTTGCTGGATGTAATACCCATACCTGTTTTCTATAAGGATAGAGAAGGAAGATACATGGGTATTAATAAGGCTTATCAAGAATTCTGGAAGGTTGATAAATGCGACGTTTTAGGAAAAACTACAGCAGAAATACATCCTCTGGAGTTTACCAATTTGTCCAAAAAAATTGATGATGAGATTTATTTAAACAAAGGTTCCAGAACATATGAAAACTCTTTAAAAATGGCTAATGGTGAGATTAGAGAATGTATTTACACTAAAGCAACATTTTGCGATGCAGAGGGTAAGACAATCGGTTTAATTGGTACAATAATGGATATCACTGAGAGAAAGAGAATTGAAGAACAACTTCAGCACGCTCAGAAAATGACGGCAATAGAAAATCTTGCTGGTGGAATTGCACATGATTTTAATAACCTTTTAAGTGTAATAATTGGGAATATTTCTTTTGTTCTTAATGAATTTGTGGAAAATATTGAAAATAAGAAAATGTTAAATTCAGCATTGGAAGGGGCAAAAAAGGCCCAAGGCTTAACTCAACAATTGCTTACATTTGCAAAGGGTGGGGCACCAATTAAAAAAATTGCAGATTTAAATAAATTGATTATTGAAGCACGAGACTTTGTTATCAGTGGCTCCAAGTCTAAATGTGATGTAAAGCTTGATTCTGAGCTCTTGAATGCAGAGGTTGATGCTGGCCAGATTCATCAAGTTTTGTGTAATTTACTTATAAATGCAAATCAGGCTATGCCAAATGGTGGTTCCATTTCAATTAGTTCCAGTAATATTGAGATAGAAAACAAATCGGATATTTCTTTGCCAAAGGGCAAATTTGTTAAAATCTCAATAAAAGACGAGGGTGTGGGCATTTCCAAGGAAGATTTAGAAAAGATTTTCGATCCATTTTTTACAACCAAGGAAAACGGTAACGGATTAGGATTGGCTACCACTTATTCAATTATTAAGCAGCATGGTGGGCTTATAACCGTTGAATCGGAAGAAAAAAAAGGAACCTGTTTTAATATTTACCTTCCAGCAACTAACAAAACGATCTTGATAGATGATTGTAAACCAGGAAAAATGCACCATGGGCAAGGCAGAATTCTCATAATGGATGATATGGAAGATATTTCTACAATGCTCGGAAAATTGCTTTCTCGTATGGGGTATGACACAGTTTCTGTGTGCGACGGAAAACAAGCAATTGAAGTTTATAAAAAAGCCCTAAATTCTCCAGAACCTTTTGGCCTTGTTATTTTGGATCTAACCGTTCCTGGTGGAATGGGAGGTGCGGCAACCATAATTGAATTAAAGAAAATTGATCCCAAGGTAAAAGCTGTAGTTTCAAGTGGATATTCTAATGATCCAATTATGGCAAATTATGAAGATTATGGTTTTATAGGCGTCGTGGCCAAACCCTACGAAAGAAAAGAATTTGTTGAATTGTTAAATGTCGTGTTTAAAAATGATCAATGCAATAAAACGTAATTGATAATTTAGTAATCGTATTCCAAGATTTTGAAAGCATTATGACTTCAAACTTTTTGGCTTTGTTAATCAAGAAAGGCAAGCTATGAATCAAATCCTTAGATACTTTGTGATCTTGGAATTTGAAGATTCTTCTTTAAAAAAAATTGGAGAAAAATTTTCAAAAAAAACATCATTATCCACTGCATTAAGATTCTCAGAAGATCTCCATTTCACTCTTTTGTATTTACCAAACTTTGATAACGATAAAGAAGAAATTGTGACACACTTCAAAAATAAATATAAAAGTCTGAGGGATATAAAGATTCGAGTCGATTCTTTTAGATTCTGGAAAGATTCATTAATTATGGATGTTGAAAAGTCAGATTCCCTTTATTCATTTCACCATTCTATGGTTAACGATCTTCCAAAAAACTTGAGATGCGAAAATAAAAATTTTAACTCATGGTCTCCACATTTTGGAGTCGCTAAAATTAATCCAGAAAAATTTTCAGATGAAACCAAAAAAATTATTGATTCAGCCGTAAAAGAAATTCGTAATGAAATCTTGTCTTTTAAGGGTTTCAGGATAACGCGGCTAGTAGGAAAAGATTTTGAAACTTTGTTTTCATCTAAATTAGTTAGCTAGATCCCAATTTTTGGGATCAATCAGGGTCACTATAAAATCATTGAGGAAAAAATGGGAATGAAGATTACTCAAATTTTTTCATCAAAAATTAGATGTAAAAACCAAAAAAGAAAAAAAAGGTAAGAAGGCTTTCAAATGCATTTGATGACAAATTTATGGCAACTTAGTATTTAAAAACCAACCCAACCTGTTAAAAGATTAATAGCCTAGAGAATTATCTTTATCCTTGAAGAGGATTTTGAAAAATCATCCTGTTGTATTTGTGTTTAAAACCAAATTTTTCGTAAAGCTTCTTGGCCCCACTGTTGTCAAGGTCAACATGAAGAGAAATATTCCCCTGGGAAAATTCAATTGCAGATTCTATTAATGAGCTTGCAATTCCTCTGCCTTTTCTACCTTTATGAGTTCCTATATAAGCTAGATGATAAGTCGGAATAAATTCTTTAAATCCCATATTCACCACAACAGTAATACCCTGAACTTCTGAATTCATGGTTGCTATGAAAATAGCTCCTCGTTCCATTGCGTTTTCTATAGCATTATCTACACATTCACTAGGATCTGAATATTGGACAAGAAAGCTATCAACAAGTTTCCTTAGATCGCTTAGTGAATATTCTTTGAAATCAGTAACTCTTTTTACTGAAACGTCTGATTTACCATCATTTAAAATGATTACATGTCTTCCATCTTTTAGCTTATTTTGTTTCGCCATTTTGTAAAAACCAGCAAAGCTATAAGCGTCTTCAGTAGACAATTTAATAAATTCTTTATTTTTTAGTAAATTAGCTGATTCTTTCAGCAAACTTTCATTAATGGTAATGATTTCTCCTTCAGTGTCTCTGATTGCCTTTAATGTTTCTTCTAGGAGCTCGGTATCTTCAATAAAAAGATGCTTAGAAAATTTATTCAGTTTTAAATCATATTCTTCGATATCAACAATTTGATTTCGCTTTTTATAATCTTCATACACAATGTTTCCTTTAGGAATAGTGCACGAATAGATTTGAGGAAGCTTTAAAAGGTCGCCTTTTGCCCAGCCTCTAAAAAAGCTATTATACAGACTTGATACAGTGTAGCCGTATCCCAACTGAAGAAAAACTGTTGAAAAATGATCAAATTTTTGGAGTAATTCCTCGCCGATTTGTTCTAGAGCGAGCATGGATAAATGCTTGTTATAGTATCCATTGACCGCGTTGTAATGCTTTTTTTCTTCGCAAAGCATTTCAATTACTTTTAATTGATTTGCAGGCTTGGTGTTTCGCAGATCAATTAGATGATTTTCTTCATAAGCACTTAGTTTCCAGGATTGCCCTGAAAAAAGAGGGATAAAAGTCTCAATTTCCTCTAAATCAGCAAACGCTTTTATTGAATTAATAAATCGTCTTGGCCCATCAATTAAAATTGATTTTCTTTTCCAGGCTTTGGCATCTTTAACCATTAGTTCGCCAATACGATTAAACTTGTGTCCGAAAGGGTTGGCACCCTCTAATTTAAAATAAATTTCTTTTACGCCCAATATTGATTCAAGTTTTTTGGCCCTAAAAAGTGGGGTCCTACCAGATTTGTTCATTTTTCATCCTCCACATTGCCGAAAGGTATAATGCAAGAAAGAAAACTTGCGAAAAAATATTCAATTAAAAATTTAGGAATGGATCCTATTCTTTTTTTATGGTGCCTGCTTAAATTTAGCAAAAATGGCATATCAGCAACATACACATTGTAACATAAAATCAGAAAAAAATCTTAGTCCTTGCATGGGTGGAAAGAAACAAAGAATTCAAAAGAATCTAAATATGAAAACTACTTTTCAATACAATACTGAAATGTTTTTTAGTTAATAGAGGTTTCTGGGTATAAAATTGGAAAGATTACTAATTCTGGAAGCCCAAGAAAGTCTTAAACTTTAGTTTTGTGAAAGCTCTTGAACCCAATCTCTAAAATCTTTTTGAAACTCAGGAATAGACTTTTTAGTTACACTGAATAAAGCTTCCTCTTCTGTTTGTCCATTTTTTATATTGTTGATAATGGTTCTGGGAGCCGCAAAAGTAAAATTCTGAATAAGATATCGCGCATACAATTCAGCCAGCATATATGCAGAACTGACTCTTTCATGGGCTGACTTAGATAAGCTTCTAATTTTACCAAACTCCTCTTCAAGCTCTTTAATTGACATTAGATTTTCGGGAACAATGGCAATAGGCTTAAAAGAATGGTATGTGTCATTTTTGTGTTCAGCAAAGCCTGCCAAACCCTCATTTAACCAGGTTGGACATTTACCTTTACCTTGTATGAAAATAATATTATGGGTGAATTCGTGAATAATGGTTGGCTTTGCTGTAAAAATGGCATTTGAATGTGTTCTTTCAAATCTATTTGCTGGTAAAATCATCGATTTGCCCGTCATTGCAAATCCGCCAGCCCATGAAGTTGGTTTTATTTCTTCAAACTTGTCTGGATTTAAAACAATTATAGAGGTTCGATATGCTGGAATACATTCCAAATCACCAGTAACCTGGTTGTAAATATCCTCTAATCTCTCATTAGTTAATTCATCGACAATAAAGGAATATTCTCCGGATGCGGGTGTGTAGATGATAAAGCGCTGACGTTGTTGCATAACCATGGCGTTTTTTGATGCCATTCTTTCAAGTTGAAGAAAAACATTTTCCTTTAATTCTTTTAACTCAGGATCATTTTTTTCTCCAATTATTTGTCTAAGGGTTTCCCAGCATGAAACCTCATCTGCAGACTGCTTTAATGCACAATGACATGTTGCAAGCAGCTTTAGAGAATCCAGATCCTCAGGTTTTAGTTCTAAAGCCTTTTTCAACCTGGGGATAGCTTGCGTATAATCATTTAACTCATTGGCAAGGTATTCACCGTGGCGGAAAAACAACTCATAGGAATCAGAAAAAATTTCCTCTGCCAAAAAAAGGAATTGACGGTTTTCCTCAGGAATTTCAGTTACAGGTTCTCCCTTTAAAACAGGGCGCAGCATTTTTTCTATTTTATCAATTTTTTCTTGAGTTAGCCCTTCAAAGCTTGTTTGTGAAAAAGTTTGGCTGCAACTAAGGACCAGGAAAAAAGAAAAAAAGAAGATAACCTTCGCTTTTAAAAAACCAGTGAAGTACATAAAGCCCCCTAATTGCATAATCCTAAGTATAGCGGTATCTTTTTAATGTCGTCAAACTTTAGAAAATATGCTGCTGTTTGGAATAATAGAGCTCTGCTTAATTTTTTTCTTTAAGTGAAATTTAGAAACGTTATAAAATTTTAAGGATTTGGCGAAATTTTTAACACCCTTGGCAGACCATTACATGCTTAAAAAAAATAGCTTAAAAATAAAAACATTAAAATATCCGTTCATTTGTTAAAATTGTACGTAAGTAAGACTTTTTGTACATAAAAAACTTTTTGTTTTCCAGGATTTCTTGCCTTTACTAAATTGTAAAAGTTGTGGTGATTTAAATGCCTGAAAAACCTGTTTCAAAAGCTTTTGAAGAGAGATCGGATAGTTTGGGATTGGATTTTGAAGACGGGATTGTTAAGCCAAAATTTGATGAAATTTTTGACATCTCTGATGTTCAAAAGGCACAAGACCTATTTTCATTAGCAACTGGAATAGCATCGGTTATAACAACGCTTGACGGGAAGATTATAACTCAGACCAGCAATTGCTGTAAATTATGTAACGACATAATAAGGAAAAACCAAAAGGGGCTTTCAGAGTGTTTCTTGTCTAACCCCAGCAAGCTTATTCTTGAAAATGAAGAGACAATTTTTTCCGGTTGTAAATGCTATGGTTTACTTGAAGCCAGAGCCTCTATTAATGTCAATGGCATTGCTGTGGCTAATTGGTTTATTGGGCCAATTAGAGATAAAAATGTTGATGATGAAATTTTCGTGGATTTTGCAAAAAGGTTAGGGGTTAGCGAAAACGCTTTTTTTAAAGAACTCAAAGAAATAAAAGCAATGGGAATTGAGCAGTTTAAAGCGATTACCAATCTTTTAATTGCAAAAGCAAATCAAATTTCTAAGGACGCATTGAAAAAAATCCAGCAGGAAAGTTTAGTTTTAAAACAAAAAAATACAGAAAGGGAGATTAAGAGAAATCAGGAGCTTCAAAGCAAAATGATCGCAAATATTGGCGATGTTATTGTGATCATTGGCCGAGATGGAATTGTAAAATATAAAAGTCCAAACATTGAAAAGTGGTTTGGTTGGAAGGTAAAAGAAATTGTTGGTAAAAGCGTCTGGTATAACATTCATCCTGATGATCTTGATTTTGCTAAAGCATTTATTAAATCCCTCCTGGAAAAAGAATCTTCCATAGGCTCTGCTGAATGCAGATACCGGTGTAAAGATGGAACTTATAAGTGGATAGAATTTACTGGTAATAATTTACTGCATGATCCAGATATAAATGGAATTTTGGGAAATTACCATCAAATAACTGAAAGAAAAAATGCTGAGAAAATGCTCCTTGAAAGTGAAACCAGGTTTAAAGCTTTACATAATGCCTCTTTTGGAGGAATTGCAATCCACGATAAGGGAGTTATTCTGGAATGTAATAATGGCCTTGCTGAAATGTCTGGATATTCATTTGAAGAATTGATTGGAATGGATGGTCTGAAATTAATTGCGGAGAAAGCAAGACCATTAGTTCTTGAAAAAATACTTTCAGGTGATGAAAAACCTTACGAAGCAATTGGATTAAGAAAAAATGGCGAAGAATACCCAATTAGGCTGGAGGCCAGAAATGTACCCTACAAGGGAAAGATGGTTAGAACTGTAGAATTTAGAGATATTACGGAAGGAAAGCTGGCCGAAAAAGAAAGAGACAGACTTCAGTCTCAACTGATTCAAGCTCAGAGGCTTGAATCTATTGGTAGGCTTGCTGGAGGTGTTGCCCATGATTTTAACAATATGCTCACAGTAATCATCGGTTATACCCAGGCATCCTTAGACGAAATTGATGAAAACTCACCAATTCATGATAGTTTAATCGAAATTCTTAAAGCTGCAGAGCGCTCCGCTGACATTACGGCACAATTGTTGGCTTTTGCTAGAAAACAAACGATTTCTCCAAAAGTAGTTAATTTAAATGAAGCAGTTGAAAATATATTGCAGATGTTGCGCAGACTCATCGGCGAAGATATTGCTTTGATTTGGAAACCAACCAATAGCACTTGCCTGGTAAAAATAGATCCTTCTCAAATAGATCAAATTTTGGCTAATCTATGTGTAAACTCAAAAGATGCAATTGATGGAATAGGTAAAATTGAGATTGAAACTAAAATAATTAATTTTGATTTAGAGTTTTGTTCTCAAAACGAAGGATATAAGCCTGGAGATTACGTGTGCATTTCAATTGCCGATAATGGATCTGGGATGGACCAAGATACTCTAAAAAATTCCTTAGAGCCTTTTTTTACCACTAAAGGAGTGGGGAAGGGCACAGGATTGGGTTTAGCTACCGTTTACGGAATTGTTAAACAAAATGAAGGTTTTTTAAAATTGGAAAGTAAAATTGGTGAAGGGACCTGTTTAAAAATCTTTTTGCCAGCTCAAAAGGATGCGATTAGTAACCATTTAGGGAATGACTTTTCTGATGAAAGCTTCCCTGAGGGAACAGAAACTATTCTATTAGTAGAAGATGAACCAGCAATCTTGAAGATGACCAATTCTATGCTTGAAAAACAAGGATATAAAATTTTTGCTTCAAATAATCCATTAGAAACAATTAATCTGGTAAAAAGTATAAAAAACAAAGTTGATTTGCTTATTTCAGATGTTGTCATGCCTGAAATGAATGGTTTAGAGCTTTCAAAGATATTAAGAAAACAGTTCCCAGAGATGAAAATACTTTTTGTATCAGGATATACTGCAAATATAATGGAAAACAAAGGGGCTCTTGAAGATGGATATCACTTTCTTCAAAAGCCTTTTTCAAAGATTGAATTTCAAAAAAAAATAAGAGAAGTAATAGAAGATTCTAATTCCTGACGATTTTAAATGATATAAAAAACCGCGCCTTAATAAAAAGGCGCGGTTTCTTTTACTTCTACGTAGAAATTATTTTGAAATTTCAACCATATCTATATATGGAATGCTGTTTGCTGCTGTAACAGTAATAGTAGCTTTCCCTGATTCTGGAACAAAAGAAAGTGGGATTTCTGTTGCGCCAGTATTAGAAATATAGCCTGCTCCAATAAGCTTGTTTTCATAGCTTACGCCAACATAAGATCCGGCAGGAGCGTTTACCTTAATTGAAGAAGCTCTCATTGAAAGTTTCTCATCATGGCTTACAGCAAGCTTCTTTGGTTGGCCCATGAAAGTTGTAAGAGAAGGGTCACCCATGAGGTGATAGACTTCCCAATAGTAATGCTTTCTGGTTGAACTTGATTCTTCAACAGCAAGATTGCCTGCAACCATAAAGGCAGCATTAGTAACACCAGTCTCAAACATGGCTTCAAAAGCGCCAGGTCCAGTATTTTCTTTAAGTGGAGGAACGCCCTGATTATTTGGTTTTACGATTGAATGTAATCCAACACCCCACCAAATATCTTCATCCCAATAAGTGCTGTTAGAGCCACCAACATAACCGATAGCGCCAGCATCTTTTGCTCTCAACCAAGCTTCCCCAAAACATTCAGAAACTTCAAATTTGCTGGTTAAACAGCAATTGCCAATTATAAATGGATATTTGCCTTTGTTACCAAGTCCTTTAATTTTAGCAATGCTAAAACTTGGATCTGCCCATGAAGTAGGTGAACCATGTGCTGTATAGTTTACATAGCAAGCGCCGTTACTAATATCTTTAAGAATGCTTGATTCATTTTGATGTGAACCGGCAGAAAGGTAGGTTGCTATGTTATCAAAGCCATGTTCTTCGTTGATATAGTATTTCTTAGCATAGTTAATATGTGGCCAACCATGACTTTTAGCCCAATTACTATCCCATCCAGCGATTAAAACAACATCATCAAGGAAAGAAGGATCTGGGAAAAGGAATTTTTCATATTCAAGGGTTTTCTCAATTTGAGGAATCAACTGGTCCACAGTCTGAGCAGAAAATCTGCCGGTTAACATGTCTGGAAGAAAATCCCCAGGAGTGACTGCAGCATAGTACAGGTCGGTTATATGAGTCTTGGTCTGACCTTTAAAAGCAGGTATTAAATCGTGATCTCCTACAAACAAAACGTAACTTGGTGCAGGAGAATCAATTGTTGCATTGTTATACAAACCATGAAGATAATCCTGTAAACCACTTTTGAGTGCTTCACCTGTCCCAAATTTGTCAGTGAAAACGAGGTCAACATTGAAACCTTTTTGTGTTTTCCAGGCAACAAAAGGAGCAAGAGCTTCTTTAAACATTGGATCAGATACGATTACGTATGTTTCTTTGGTATTTCTTTTTGCAAAATGCAAAGCTTCTGGAACTGTAACCATTTTTTCCATCCAGGAAAAAGCAGGAGTCCAGAGGTTAGTGCACATAGCTTTTGTTTTAGAAATGTTAGATCCAGTTAAAATAACTTCAAATTCAATGTTGTTGTAAACAACAATTTTATTTTCTACAGCATTATATTTGATTGGGGAAATGACAACATTAGCAAGTCTCATATGTCTCATCTGCCCAATTTCTTTAATGGATGTTAATTGCTGTCCATTAAAACCTTTAGTAATATATGCAGATTTTTCATAGAGGAAAGGAACTTCTGATCCATCTTTTGGTGCAGATGGTTGTCTTGGGAAAATTGGATCACTGATTCCATAATCCGCAAGTTTGTATTCCTTTGTGTCATAACCTTTAACTTCAATTCTAAAATTAGAGCCAATTGGGATTTGAATGAGTTTGCTGATTACTGGAAGCTGAGGTGTTCCATATTCTCCACCGAAATAAAATTGGGGTGAATAAATAACTGTGAAACCACCTTTTGGCGTTTCAGCATCATAAAAATGGAGTTTATCCAATGAACAATTCATGCGAAGTGTCATTTCGCTTGATCCACCCATCTTTTCGGAAATGATTTCCAATCCACTTTTGTTGGAATTTGAAAGCACTATTTCGCCTGCAAAAGCGCTTCCGCACATAAAAATCACCAGAACTAATGTCGTAAAAAATCTTTTCAAGTAAGTTCTCCCCTTATTTAAAAAACTTTGGTCTTCGGTTTCGGCTATGAAATTAAATTACATAGCTAGCATACAAGCATACAGTAAATGAAAAATGAAAGTCAATAACAAGAGCTTAGTGGCTATCAATTTCGCAGAAAAATAGTCATTTTCCCTTTTACCAGGCTTTTTTGGTATTCAGCCAAAGTAATATGAATACATGCTTGAAAAAAACATATTCGATTTTTCTAAAACCTGGAGTGAGTTTTAGTTATTAAAAATATAAACTTGTTGGTTACAAAATCAGGAAAATCAATTGTGTAAATTAAATTTGCTGCTATGGTTTATCTATGGAAAAAAAGATTTGCCCTTTATGCCAGTTTTTATCTGATTTTTTTTACAAAGATACAGCAAGAAACTACTACAAATGCACGAATTGTTCTCTAGTCTTCGTTTTACCAGAAGAGTTTGTTTCAATTGAAGAAGAAAAAGCGGTTTATGAACTTCATCAAAACTCCCCTGAAGATCAAGGGTACCGCAACTTTTTATCGAGAATTCTTGAGCCTATGGTGCAAAGAATATCGTTAAATTCAGTTGGATTAGATTTTGGCTGTGGTCCCGGTCCAACTCTTTCAATAATGTTTGAAGAAAAAGGTTATCAAATGAAAAATTTCGATCCCTTTTTTTGTAATGAAACAAAAAACTTAAATCAAAACTATGACTTTATTACTTCAACCGAGGTTTTGGAGCATTTAAGAAAGCCATTTGAGTCTTTAAATAAAGTTTGGGGTATGCTTCGAAACGAAGGATATCTTGGTATAATGACAAAGATGGTTATTAATAAGGAATCTTTTAAAAATTGGCATTATAAAAATGATGAAACCCATATTTGCTTTTTTTCGAAAAAAACATTCGCATGGCTTGGTGAACTGTGGGATTCAAAGCCTATTTTTTTAGGAAGTGATGTAATTCTTTTTAAAAAATGAAATCTTAATTAAGCAGAATTAAACATTTAGATTTTTTAAGTTCTGTTTTGAGTAAAGAAAAAATAATGCTTTTGTGAGGACTATTATTGATGAAAATTGTTGCTTTTTTTGGGTTAGCTCTGTTTATGCTGTATGGTTTTTTTGACACCTTAAGTAAGGGAAGTATTAGTGAACAGACTAAAGGAAATTATTGGACACCATCTAAGACTAAGGTTTATTCAAGGGAGAAAAATCCGATACGTTTCTGGAGCCGGGCTTTAGGTTATCTTGCTGTCTCGTTGGTGCTTTTTATAGTGGGATTTTGGGAAATTGGATCTTTAACTGGAGTTATAAAATAATCTGGTTTTGTTAACATTTGATTTGAAGTTTTTCTGATTAAGGAGACTACTGTTTTGAAAATTGAACAAAATTCTTTGAACAAACTATTACCTTTGGTATTCATTATTTTTTTCAGTTCTATTGCATATTGCATTTTGCCTCCATCAATAATGAAAAAGAAGATATATGATTCTGAGATAAAAGGCGTGGCAAAGGTAGTTAGTCTAAATCAACTTTCCAGTGATGAATTAGATAAAAAGATAGAAGTGGAATTTGAATTTGAGTGTTTCTTTGATTTTAAAAACCCGGAAAATGAATTAAAAGAAAATCGGATAATAGATAGCAAAGGAAAAATTGTAAAACTGATTATTTTTCAGCCACTTGAAGGCGATTTGCCAAGAAAAGGTGGGCCAATTTTTTATCAGCCAGAGGTTGGAAAAAAATACTTTGTAACAGGTAAAAGAGCTGGAGACGTGGTAACCAGTCTTACTGAAATGAATCAAAAACTGGAAGCAGCCATAAAAAATAACCCCGCCTCAATTGAAGCGGGGATGACTTCTGTTTATGTAAAAGATTAAAAATAAACCAGCACTATTATTGATTCATTGCTGCCAGCTCAGCTGATTTATGTTGATAATAGTCATAGTTGCCTTCATAGGTTCTCAACGCTCCATGATCAACTTCAAAAACCCGGTTAACTAATCTTTTAAGGAAATACCTGTCGTGGCTTACAATCATTACGGTACCTTCAAATTCCTGCAATGCTTCTAGAAGGACCTCGCGACTTGTAATATCCAGATGGTTTGTTGGTTCATCAAGTATCAGGAAATTTACTGGCTGGGCCAGAAGGCAGGCAAGCATGACCCTGCTTTTTTCTCCACCAGATAAAATAGAAATCTTTTTGTCTGTATCGTCGCCAGAAAACAGGAAAGCTCCAAGAAGGTTTTTTATTGTTCCAATGCTAGCCATTGGAAGACGCCCCTGCAGCTCCTCAAAAATTGTTCTTTCAGGATTTAAAGCATCACAGGAGTATTGACTGAAATATCCTAGTTGAACACTTGCGCCCAGCGAACATGTTCCACCTGTTGGTTCAGTTAACTCGCTTATAACCTTTAGAAATGTAGATTTTCCAGCCCCATTCACACCGGTAACGGCAATTTTATTAGTTCGTAAAACTTTACCGGAAACGCCTGAAAATACTGGCAACTCTCCTCCATCATAAAGAGGCCAGGTCTTGGAAAGATTCTCAAATTCGACAACCACATCACCACTACGTTTTACTTCACCAAATCTGAATTTAATTACCTTTGGATCTGGTGGGACAACTATTCTTTCAATTTTATCCAGAGTTTTAACTCGTGACTGTACTTGAGCCGCATGAGATGCCCGGGCGGCAAACTTTGCAATGAATTCTTCTTCTTTGGCGAGCATCGATTGTTGTCTTTTTTGAGCTGCTAAAAGCTGTTCTCTTCTAATTACACGCTCTTTCAAATAAAAATCATAATCACCGCTATAAGTTGTAATTGTCTCGCCAGCGACTTCAATTGTTCTGGAACAAATTCTGGTCATAAACTCTCTGTCATGGCTAGTCATTACCAATGCGCCTTTAAAATCTTTTAACCATGCTTCAAGCCAGACAATGGTTTCAATATCAAGATGGTTTGTGGGTTCATCGATAAGCAAAACATCCGGATTCAGAAGAAGGATTCTTGCAAGCGCTATTCGCATTTTCCAGCCGCCAGAAAAACTTTCTACCGGAAAATTCCATCTATCTGGACCTATCCCCAGGCCATTTAAAATTGTTTGTGCCTGCGTATCCATATCATAGCCATTAAGGTGCATAAATTCTTCTTGAAGCTTGCCATAATCATTTAAAACGACATCGTCCATTTCAAATTCAGGCAAAGCCATTTCATTTTCAATTTCCTGAAGTTTCAGACCAATTTCATATACTTTACCAGCTCCGGCTTTTACTTCTTCTAAAGCGGAGCGACCTGACATTTCACCAACATCTTGGGAAAAATAACCGATGACAATTCCGGCATTAATGAAAATTTCGCCTTCATCGGGTTTTTCTTCGCCGGTAATCAGACGAAAAACTGTGGTTTTCCCTGCACCATTAGGACCGACAAGTCCAATTTTGTCACCTGGCCTGACCAGAAAGTTAGCGTTTTCAAAAAGTACACGATTAGAGTATGCAATTTTAACATTTGATAGGTTGATCATGGGCAAGGATTCTAGTGTAGAAGGGATTTTAAGTCAATCATTTTTGTAGAAGCTTTACAGAGATGAGTTGAAAATTATGGAGGAATAATTTGTTTTGATAAGTAATTATATAAAAAGCTTTGTTATTAAAAAGTAGTTGAAGTGCTTGTACTAAGGTTGAAAATTGCAATTTGAGAAAGGAAAAACTTATAAGTCAGAATTACATGTAATTTTGTTCTAGCCAGATTTAAAAGAGAAATTTTTTGTTTTAAATTGAAAATAAGATGTTGAAGAAAATGCTTAACATAAATCTATGTTATATAAAGGAAAACAAGATTTGGAGAAAAAATTGAGATTCTATTTAATAGTCGTTTTGCTTTTGATTTCTCCGTCCCTATATGGAGATTTTCAGCAGTTTGAAGCTCTTAAGGAAAAAGGGGAATTAAGAATTGCTTTAAATGGAAAAGATATTATTCCTTTCTTTTATACAGATAAAAATGGCACGCTTAAAGGCATAGAAATCGATCTGGCTAATGAAATTTGCAAGCAATTAGGTGTTAAGCCAATTTTTAATCGAAGTACCAAAAGTTTCGAGGGATTAGCAGATCTTATCGCCAGCGATGAAGCAGATATATGCGTTTCCTACCTATCCATAACTCCAAGAAGAGCCAGAAAAGTTTTATTTTCCCGGCCATATATGCGATTTAAGGCTACTTTATTGGTTAACTCTATGACTGCCACCCGAAACGGCTGGAACGCAAAAGAAGCAAGCTTTTTTGATTACCTGAAAAAAAATAAGGGAGAAGGAATTTCAATCTTGACTGAGAAGGGGGGCTGGTATGCACAGCTTTCTAGAGTTGAGTTTCCAAAAGCTAAAATTATTGAAGTGAGTGACTGGGAAAAACATATTTCAGACGTTTTTGCAGGAAAAATCAGTTGTGTGTTTTACGATAATTTTGTTCTTGGAGATATTTTAAGAAAACATCCAGAGTTAAACACAAGACTTTTTTTAGAGGAACACAAGGAAATAGAAGATTTAATAGGCATTGCAGTTTCACCTGAATTGTCTCAGTTAGTTCCTTGGCTGAATAGCTTTATCGAACTAAATCGTCATAAATTCCTGGTAGAAAATCCTGAGAAGTTATTTCAAATAAATGAGTCGATTGAGCAGGAAAATAGAACCCAAAATGAAGCGTTTGAACAGCAAAATGTTAATGCCGATTCAAGAAATAAAGCAATGACAGCCGTAATGATTTCCTGCTTTATTCTCTTCTTAGCTATATTTTTAAGGGTCAAATACGTTGCTGGTAAAATTAGCTTTTGCCCAGAAAAAAAAGAGGATAAAAAATGAAAGAAATGGAAAAGGAAAAGAAAGAATCCTGGTTTGAAAATCTTCGTTCTCCATGGGCAATACTTATTGGGGTAATCCTGGGTTTTGCTTTTGGGGTGCTGTTTCCTAATAATGGGAAAGATTTTCAATTGGTTGGCGATTTATTTTTGTCTTATATGACAATGTGTACACTTCCTATTATTGTTTCTGCTGTAATATCAAGTCTTGGAGGAGCTTTTCGATCAAAAAAGGCCTCAAAAAGACTACTGTCCATGTTTAAAAATATTTTGCTTTTTAATTTAATGATTGCTGCTTTAACGGCTGGAGTTTTTTCTTACTATGAGATGGGATATAAAATTGATAAAGAAAAGCAAAAAACGCTTGGGAATCTGGTAAAGGTTCACTCTTCAGACAATGAAGTGTCGTTAGCAAATAAAAATGTTTTGAGCTTAGATTTTCTAAAAAAATTAATTCCAGAGAATATCTTTGCCGCCTTAAGTAAAGGAGATATTGTTGGAATTATTTTCTTTTCAATCTTTTTGGGCATTGCCTTAGGGGTTTTACGATGTGAAAGCAGTCAAAAATTATTAGAAGATTTTGATGCAATTTTTAGAGCTTGTCAGGTAATGCTTGAATGGGGATTATACTTTTTACCGATCGGCATCTGTAGCATTATTGCTTCTCAGTTCTCTTCACTTGGGGGAGAGACATTTAGAGCTATTCTTGAACTCTGTTTCTATCTTTACATGGTTTCTTGTTTTGTTATTCTTATTTTTTGGTATTTAATAAGCAAGGTTTCGGGCAAGTCGATGAAAGAGGTTTTTGTTGCCTTGAAAAAACCTCTTTTAATAGGGGTTTCCACGCAAGACAGCTTGTTGGCAATACCATCACTTATAGTGGCTTTCCAAAATAGTTTCAATCAGGATAACGATGATAGTTTGCAATCAACGATTCCATTAACGGTTTTATTTTGTAAAACAGGAACAATAATCTATATGATTGCTGTAACTTCTTTTTTCATAGTTTTTCTTGATCATCCAGTTGAGAATATAGTTGTTTCATCTATATTTCTCATTCTTGGTCCAGTATTTTTAAGTTTTGGTGATTCAGGAGGAGGTACTGCTATCTATAGCATGTTAACCGTAATTTTGAACTATTTCGGTTTGCCCATTGCTGTTGCTATTCCGTTACTAGTAAGTTTTGATTTTCTCTTTGATCCGGTTTTAATAGCAGTTGATCTCTTAGCTGCTTCAACGATTGCTCTTTTTCAAACCAGAAAATTTGCAATAATTGATCAAAAAAACTAGGATTGAATAACCGAAAACACAATAAATACTGTTAGCTTAGTTAAGGTTTTAAAACCATCCATTTTTTATAAGCAGATTTTTTTAAGACTTAAAAGGCTACTTGCAAGGAAAGTTTGATGAAAATAGTTATTTCAGGCGGCGAAGAAATTGGTTTCCTTTTTGCCAGACAGTTTTCTTTTCACAGTGATGTTCACGTAATTGAAACAGATGAAACTCTTGTCTCTCAACTGGAAAAATTAGATTTACAAGTTGTTAAGGGAAATCCAACCAGTTTAGCCACGCTTCAGGAGGCAAAAGTAGATGATTGTGATGCTTTTATTGCCTGTGCCAAATCAGATGAAGTAAATGTAATTTCAAGTCTCGCTGTAAAACAACTTGGTAAAGCTAAAACATTTTGTTTCGTAAATAAATCTCATTACTTTGAAACATTTGCAGGTGAACTTGGAGAGCATCTTGTCATAGATGGATTAATCTGGCCTGAAAAACTTCTTGGGGAATATATCTGCCAGATCATTTCTGTTCCTGGCGCTATCGATGTAAAGCTCTTTGAACATGAAAATCTTAAGTTGCTTGAATATCGCTTTAAAGAAGGGGATTTAAACGTAGGGAAAACACTTAAAGATCTGAAGATGCCCAAAGGGACGCTCGCTGTAGCTATTTTCCGGGGAGAAAAAATTATTATTCCGGGCGGTTCAACCGTTTTTGAGGTTTTTGACAAAATAATTTTCATGGGTTTAGCAGAAAATATCAGAAAGTTAGAGGCTAGCTTCAATCCGGTATCAAAAGAAAGGCAAAATGTCGTTATCGTTGGCGGAGGTAATGTTGGTCATATACTTGCCGGTTCACTTCAAGCAACAGGAAAAGCAAAAATTCGTTTAATAGAGAGCAATCCTGATCGTTGCCAATATTTAGCAGAGCATCTTTCAGACTCTATTTTAATTTTAAATGCCGATGGAAGTAGCCAATTTTTCCTAAAATCTCAGCAAATTGCAAATTGTGATTGTTTCGTTGTTTTAACCGGTTCGGATGAAAGAAATTTGCTTGTTTCTATGCACGCAAAAAGACTAGGTGCAAAAAGGGTTATAACCCGCGCTCATTCAGTAGAAAACATTGATCTTTTTGAACAATTAGGGATTGATGTGGCTTTAAGTTCACAATTTAATGCTATTCAAAACGTAACCAAAAAGGTGTCAGATGACCACATCGACATATTCACTATTTTTGAAAAAGGAAAAGCAGAAATTCGCGAAATAATTGTTCCAGCGAACTTTCCTCCAAGTAAACTTATTGATCTAAAGTTGCCACACGGAGTTATAATTGCGGCTATAAGGCGTGGAGGACAAACAATAGTGCCTCATGGAGAAGATAAAATTAAGGGTAAAGACCGACTGAGAGTTTTTTGTGCTGTTGACCAGGGTGAATCAATTTTAGATTTTTTAAATGAGTTTTGCAAAAGCAAACATCAGGAAAAAAATTCCCCATGATTAGATTTAGCATTGTTGTTGCGGTGGTTGGACTGGTAATTCAAGGGTTTGCTGCAGTTATGGGTATTCCTTTGCTGGTAGCCTTAATTTTAAAAGAATGGGGGTCTGCCGGACTCTTCCTTCTGTGCTCCATTACAGGTGTCGTAGCAGGCCAATTAGCCATGCGCTGCAACCCAAATCGGAATTTTGATGATTTAAGTCGTCTCGAAGGAATGGGAATTGTCGCTTTTGGATGGTTAGGAGTTGCATTAGTCGGTAGTATTCCATATCTGGGAAATGGATTAAGCTTCATTGACAGCTTATTCGAATCCATGAGTGGCTTTACCACAACTGGAGCAACTATTTTCTCTGATTTTTCTCTTTATAATCAATCTCTTTTCTTTTATAGAGGATATACCCAATGGCTTGGTGGAATGGGAATTCTTGTTCTTTTTGTCGCCATTTTGCCCCATCTGGCTGTATCAGGCAGGCAACTGTTTTTCGCGGAAACATCTTCTGCTTCCCCTGAAAAATTAACTCCTAGAATTAGCCATACAGCACAAAATCTCTGGGGCTGGTATTTTTTCTTAACTCTTGTTCAAGCGTTAACTCTCTATGGCATAGGAATGCCATTAATTGACTCTTTTGCCAATACTTTTACCACAATGGCTGCTGGTGGATTCTCTCCACACCCTCAAAGCATTATGGGATACAACTCTGCTGCAGTGGAATGGGTAATTATCTTTTTTATGTTTCTCGCGGGGGCGAATTTCACATTGCAGGTAAAAGCAGTAAAAGGTAGGCCGGGAGCTTTCTTTTCCAATTCCGAATTAAAAATTTATGCCTTAATTATTGTAATTGCATCTTCTATTCTAACCTATGTCTTATATAATGCTAATCCTGATTCAGGTTTAATTTTTAACATCAGGACAGCACTTTTTCAGAACTTAAGTATATTAACGACAACCGGATTTGCATCAGTGGATTTTGAATTGTGGTCAGATAGTGCAAAAACGGTTCTGTTTGTTTTAATGTTTATTGGAGGTTGCTCCGGATCTGCTGGTGGCGGAATTAAAGTAATAAGACTTCTTTTACTTGTTAAGTATCTAGGGAAAGTTTTATTGCGTGCAGTCTACCCGGAAGCCATTTTAACGGTAAAACTTCAAAACCGAAGTTTTAAAGAAAAAGAAATTCAACCGGTTTTCTCATTTGTTACCATGTATTTTGCTTTTTTCGCAGTAGGGGGAACAATTGCAACTCTTGTCGAAAGTAACTTAATCGTGGGATATACCGGGGCCATTGCGACTCTTGGAAATATTGGTCCAGGGTTTGGTTTGATTGGTCCGATGGGAACTTTTGCAAATCTGCATTGGATAACTAAAGGTGTTTTCACCTTTTTGATGTGGCTTGGACGACTTGAGATTATGGCCTTAGCCGTATTTTTGAGAAAAGAAACATGGACAGATTCCCGATGGAAGTAAAACTATTTCCATTTATTTATATGGAGGGGCTATGGACGGCACTATTAGAGCAAATGTAAAACCTGGTGCAAAAGTCAGGATTGTATTAAAGCAGGACCAAAAGTCCGGAAAACTTACGGACGGGATTGTTAAAGACCTTTTGACTAAATCACCCAATCATCATCATGGAATTAAAGTTAGACTTGAAAGTGGTGAAATTGGGCGCGTAAAGGAAATTTGCGAATAAAAAAAAGCCCGGATCCAACTGATCTGGGCTTTTTTTGTTTTAACTTTTAGCCATTACGTCTTCGGCGAGGGTGCCTGTTGCTATCGTTTGCCTGGCCATTAGAGGTTGAGGGCGGTGCCTTTCTTGGACCTGAAGGTTTGGAATATCTTTTCCTTGGTGGCTGGGCTTCTCCGGCTTCATTGGTGCGTTCGCCATTTCCAGTTTTGCTTTTTTGGGGCTTTGGACTATTAGTTTTATTTCCCTGTTTTTTTGCGGCTCTGGCTCTTTCATCAGCTCTTTTTGCTCTATGAGCAGCAAGACGAACTCCAAGAGGTATTTCAAGAGCTTCTTTTGGTCTGGCAGAATAGTCAAAATCTTCCAATGTAACTCTACGAATTTTCATTCCTATGTGATTTTCAATTCTTCTAAAATCAATAATCTCACCAGGAGAAACAAGGGTGCAGGCAATACCTTTCATATTCGCTCTAGCTGTTCTTCCTGAACGATGGATGTAATCATCTGGCAAATGGGGAACATCAAAATTTATAACGTGGGAAAGGGCTTCTACATCAATCCCTCTAGCGGCAATATCAGTGGCCACCAAAATTCTTATGGCCCCGGATTTAAAGTCGTTTAAAGCTTTAGTTCTTTGTGCCTGGCGCCTATTTGCATGGATTGTGTCGCACTTAATTTTTCTTTCCGATAAGAATTCGGCCAATCGATTGGCACGATGTTTCGTGCGCGTAAAGATTATTGCGGTCTGAATAGTTTTATCGCTAAGCATTTTATAGAGTAAGTGCTGCTTAAGAATGTCAGGGACAGGATAGTGGACGTGTTCTATTCCTCCTGCAACCATTGGAGGTCGTTCCAGATTAATTGAAAATGGATTTTTTAACAATGTGTCTGCAAGTTTTAGTATTGGTTCTGGCATTGTTGCAGAAAATAACATCGTTTGTCTTGGTGTCTTAGGAAGTTGAGCCAAAACTTTACGAATATCAGGCAGGAAACCCATATCTAACATTCTGTCTGCTTCATCAAGAATTAAGTATTTTAGATGCTCAAGGTTTGCATAACCGCGTGAAAAATGATCCAAAAGACGGCCTGGTGTGGCTGCAATTACATCAACGCCAGAGCGGAAAGCTCTTTCTTGCGGCCCCATTCCTACGCCACCAAAAATAGCAGCACCTGAAAGGTTTGTGAAGCGTGATAAATCAGAGAAGTGCTCGTTAATCTGGGCAGCCAGTTCTCTTGTTGGTGCAATTATCAAAACGCTCGTTTTACGTTCAAATCTTTTTCCTGCAATTTTATCGGCTTCCTGGGACTCAAGAAGGCGATTTAGAACAGGTAATAAAAAAGCAGCGGTTTTACCGCTTCCCGTTTGTGCGCATGCTAGCAAGTCCCGGCCTTTTAAACCGGCTGGAATTACGCTTGCTTGAACGGGAGTAGGTTTTAAAAAGCCCATGCTCTTTACGGCTTTTTGAAGTCGTTCGTTTAAAGTGGAAAAAGGTACAGCATCAATTTGTTGTGAATTTTGAGAAGTGGTCATAAATTTCCAATATGGTTCGGGAGCGGTGATACGATCTCCGATTGCGGCCCCAGCTTTGGAGTCGATCGGGGGATCAGCCGGGAAAACCACCGAACGGGCAATGGCCCTAAATAATGGGAAAACCCCATTGGAAAACTATTATAACGTAAATGGGAAAAAATAGCAATTTTAGGGTGTTTTGCGAAATTCTTTTTTTTTATGTATAGATAATAAGAAAGTTTTTTCCATATCAATTTGATGAAAAAGTTGTGAAAAAAATGCAGAAAAAAATAGAGTTAATAACTCCAAAAAATGGAAGAGTATTTAGCTGTTTTCCAGCGGCGGTAATAGTATTTCTTGTCAATGAGAAAGAAGAGTTTTTAATGCTTTCTCATCCAGATCGTAAAGGACAATGGGAGCCTGTTAACGGAGGGGTTGAGAATTTTGGAAACATTCTTGAAAACGCCTTAAGGGAGTTAAAAGAAGAGATAGGAAATGATGTTAAGGTAAAGCCTTTAGGAACAGTTCACACCATGTCTTTTAATTATGATTCAAATTGTCCAAATATGATAAGTATCTGCTATTTGATGAAATTTTTGAGCGGAGATATTTTGCCGGGGGACGATATGGCAGGGAGTGATTTCAAGTGGTTTTCTCTGGAAGAAATTTACCAAACTTCGACCAACTTAATTGTACCAGAAAATGGAAAATGGTTGTATGAAAGAGCAATTGAATTATTCCGGCTTTGGAAGGATAAAGAGCAAATTCTTGAGAATCAAAAGGATTAAAAAGTGAATCAAACCTATAAAGGGAATAGAATTACAAATAAAGAAGTGAATAAAAAGTTTCACTCTTTCTGCTCAGAAGGAGACATTAAAAGCGGATGGAAGTTTTTATTGTCCATTGAAAAACCCGGAATTGAAATTAATAAATTAATTAAAAAAGTTGAAAATAGATTTTTTTCAGACCCACCTAGATTGAGATTCAAAACGAAAATCCCTTGGGTTAGAGCCGTTTTGAAAAGTTATTCTCAATACTTTATACAGGTTTTGACCAAAAAGTTTTCTCATGAAAATAGCGAAAAGAAACTTTTCAAAATGCTTTGCAAAAACTTTCCCTATAAAAAGTTTAAAGATTTAGATGAGGTTGAAAGCTTTTTGGAACAGGAATTTGAAAGGGTAGGGTGGTTCTTTCTTGGCGGAATTACTTATCCTTTTCGAGGCCCTTACATTTTTGAGAAAAAAGAAACCAAAAATTTTGAAGTTGATCTGCCATTAGGAAGAAAAAGGCTAAAAGTTGTTTTCCTTTCTAAAAAGCATTGCAATTCCTGGATGGATTTCGCAAGTTTTGGAAAAATTGGAACTGGCGGCTGGGCCAAAGAAGACGGATTATACTGTGTTAGTGAAGGCTATGACGTGAATTGTCCCAGATTTAAAATTAGCTACCTAAAGCATGAAGCTCAACATTTTGACGATTATGAAAGGTTCCCTTTTGTTAAAGAAGGTCATCAGACCATTCTTGAGTTTCGGGCAAAACTAGTAGAAATAATAAATGCTGATTCACCTGTCGTTTTTAACTATTTTATGGACGAAGCTATGGCAAATCAAGATTTCCCCCATATCAAGGCTTCACGTCACATTAAATTGGAAATGCAAAAAAAACTTGGCTCAAAGATGATTGCTAATGTTAGAGAATTAAATGAATTAGGGCTAATAAAAAAAATGGCTAATGAAATTTTTATCGAGAATACTGAGGAACTTAAAAAAGGCTTGTTTTTGGGGCAAAATCTATTTGATAAATGATGAAATTTCAAAGAAATTTTTCTCCATTATGTATTCCAGCTCTTTTCAAAAGAATTTTGCTTGTCCTCTATCAAAAGATATTTTTTAATAAAGTAAACTATTTTCATTTCGTAAAATTAGCTGATTTTGCACGTTCTACTGGATTTTTATGGAGTTCGGTAAATCTGGCAAATATAGTTATTAGAAAATCCCAAAGCCAAGCGGATATATTTTGGGCCACTCAAGTCAAGGCTACTTCATTGCAGTATGCTTTTCGTTATAAAGAAGCTGACAGAGCCTTTATTTATGCTATTTCTATAAGCCCGGGCGAATATGAAAAGAGCTTCGCTTTGCAGCACATTGGAAAATCAAAAATGGAGCAAGGTGAAACAAAAACTGCTTTAGCCTATCTAAATTGCGCTCTTAAGATAAGAAAGAAAATTGGAAACAGAAACCTTATAAATTCAACTTTATTAGCAGTTTCAGCGGTAAAAAAGGATTTAAAAAAGAAAGATGATGGTTAAAAAATAATATGAATAAAAAAATTGTTTTAAAGTTTTGGGAGCTAATGGAAGAAAATGATTTTTATGCCGTCGGTTCAATCTTAGATGACAATTATGAGTGTTTTTGGCCTCAATCGAATGAGTTAATTATTGGGCGAGAAAATTTTGCTTTAATAAATTCTAATTATCCGGCTAATGGAAAATGGCGTTTTACGATTAATTCAATCTTAGCAGAAGGAAATCAAGTTGTTACAGACGTAAGCGTTACTGATGGTGATATTAAAGGAAGAGCGATTACGTTTCACGAGGTTAAAAATAATTTAATCGTTAAGCAAATTGAATTTTGGCCAGATTCGTTTTCTCCGCCTGAATGGAGAAAGAGTTGGGTTAAGTTGGTCTCAGAATAGCTAATAGCTGTTAAGAAACTTTGTATTTTTGATTCCAGGTAAATCTAATTTATTAGGAGTTTTCGTGGAAATTACATTTCAAACAGATTGCCAGAACATTGATTGGCATAAGGTTAAAGAGTTGTTAAAAGTTGTGGGAATGGCAAATTTCTCACCTGAAAAGCATAAACTAGCTTTTCAAAACAGTGAATATAAAGTTTTTGCCTTTTTTAAAAATGAACTGGTTGGTTTTGGGCGAGCCATATCTGATAATGCCTATCAAGCTGCCATATATGATCTGGCAATTTCCCCGGAATTTCAAGGGCAAGGATTGGGAAAAAGGATTCTTGCCAAAATTTTAAAAGCACTACCGGGTTGTAATTTCATTTTGTATTCATCTCCGGGAAAAGAAGATTTTTATTGCAAACAAGGATTTAAAAAAATGAAAACAGGCATGGCTATTTTCTTAAATTCGGCAGCAGCTTCAGAACGAGGGTTTACTGAATAAAGGTAAAAAATAGATTTATGGATAAGAAAGCAGAATTTGATCTAATTGTAGTCGGGGCTGGTCCATCCGGTCTTATAGCTGCCATAGTAGCTGCAAGGCGGGGTAAAAAAGTTCTGGTTCTGGAAAAGTTGGAAGAGATTGGTACAAAGCTCAGAGCAACTGGTGGTGGGCGATGTAATCTTTCCAACCAAATAGAAGTAACTGAATTTGTAAAAAGATTTGGTCGCGAAGGAAAGTTTATCATTCCCGCAATAAATCTTTTTGGCTCTGCTGAACTCCAATCTTTTTTCTCAGGGATTGGTGTGGAATGCCACGCTCCAGACGGCTTTCATGTTTTCCCAGTTACTCACCGGTCCGAAACAGTTATTGAAGCATTAGAAAAAGAATTAAAGGCTCTCAACGTAAAAGTATGCTTTTCTCAAATAACCACTTCGGTATTAATTGAAAACAAAGTTGTCGTTGGAGTTAAAACAAAGGATCAATCCTACTCAGGCAGTAATGTTCTTTTATGCACAGGTGGTCCAGGTTATCCAATGCTAGGTTCAAGTACCGATGGAATGGAAATGGCTAAAGCTCTTGGTCACAAAATTACCCCGCTTTACCCGGCCATGCTTCCGCTGTTCACTAAAGAATCCTGGGTTAAAAATTGCAGATCAGATACTATTTCAGGCGTTGAAATCAAAATAAATTTACCCAAAGTTACTATTAAAAGTAGGCGAGGGGACCTGATTTTTACGGTTGATGGTCTAAGAGGACCAGTTATTCTTGACTTTGCAAGGGAAATTACTCCTCTTTTAGAAAAATATAAAGAAGTTCCTATTTTAGTAAATTTGTCACGAGGCAATAATGAAGAAAGTTTGCGTGTTCTGTTTAAAGAATCGCTGTTAAAGCTTCCTGATGCGACACCAGAAATAGTGTTGAAAAAAATAATTCCTGCGCCTTTGATAAAAGAGTTATGTAAACTTGTATCCGTTGATTATTTAAAACCAATAAAAAATTTAAAACCATCTAAGCGAGATGAGCTTTTAAAAATATTGGCATGGACTCCTCTTACGATAACCGGTAATTCTGGTTTTAAAGCAGCTATGATTACCAGAGGCGGTGTTTCATTAAAAGAGGTTGATCCTAAGACTTTGAAAAGTAGGATTATTGAAGGCCTTTATTTTGCTGGAGAAATTCTTAATATTGATGGACCTTGTGGTGGATTTAACCTTCAGTGGGCTTTTTCAAGCGGTTATATCGTAGGTCAATTTTGTTAAAGCAGCATTCTTTCAACAATTAAAAACTGAAAAAAAGGTTTTCAAATCGGAAAATTCAGTCGAAATGGTTGTGTAACATTAATTTCAGGAGTACAATGGTTGATAAATAAAAAGAATATCATGGGAATGTTGTAATGAATTTTGAGAAAATATTAAAAGTTAGTTTATTTTTTCTGATAGTTTTTAGTCTGGTTCTGGTTGGATGCCGACTTACAGGAAACTATTCTGACAATACAAACTCTTTTTCCACCGTAAAAGGTTCAATTCAAGGCAAAATTAGTTTTACTGCAAAGAAAAACTATCGAATTTCTGGAATAAGATATCAAGAATTGACTGGACTGGTTTCTGCGGCAGGAGCAGAAGTTTGGCTAGAAGATATGCCTGATATTCCCCATGTTTTTACCAATGCATCTGGAGTTTATAGCTTTCCTGATGTTCCAGTAGGCGACCATGTTGTCATTGCTAAGTTGCTGATAAATAATGTCGTTCAAAAAGCAAGATCTGAAAATGTTTCAGTAACTGCGGATGCTAATATAGTTAGTGTTCCGGAAGTACAGTTGGAAAATGCCAGTAACGTCCTAACCGGAGTATTAAAAGATTCCAGTGGCGTACCCCTTCCCCCTGGCACATTGCTAACACTTTGGGGTGAAAGTTTTTCTGTCGGGCTAGACGGGTTATTTACAACTCCGCCTTTGCCAGATAGCATTGATACGGCAGAAGTTTTTGTAAAAATCCCCGGAAGTCAAGAAGTTACAAGTTTTGTAGGACCTTTTGTTGAATCTGGAGCACCTGCTTTTGTTGAACAGCAAATTCTTCCCGTTGCTGATAGTAATCATGCTCCTTCTGGGGTTTTGCTTTCCAAAGATGCTTTGGGAAATGAAACCATTAAATGTAAGGTTTTAGATAAACTATATATTACATTAACCCCATTCGATCCTGATGCAAACGACATATCGCTATTAGAATTTAAATGGAATGTTTCTAATGGGTCCCTTATCATGGGATCTTCCGGTAAAGATGCAGTGTGGACAGCCATGGAAAATTCAGGGGTAGCAACCATTTCGGTTGAGATTAAAGACCCGAAAAATGCAACATCCACTGTAAATTTAAGGTTACTTGTTGATGCCGAATCAATAGACATGGTTGATTCAGCAGGGCCGGTTATAATAAGTAAAATTCCAGATCAAGGAGCGACCTCTGTTGATATTTCTTCCAAAATTGAAGTTGTTTTTGATGAAGAATTACAGGCTAACTCTATAACTAATGACTCAGTTACGGTTTCAAATGCAGGTGAAAATATTTCTGGAATAGTTGAGTTACAGCCAGACAAAAAAACAATAATCTGGTCTGGCCTAACTTCTCTTGTATCTGGTTCCGAGATAATTGCAACAGTTAATGGGGACATTCGAGATGTTAATGGTAATCCATCCGGAAAAGAAACTACCTGGACATTCCAGACTCTTGGCGAAACCAAGGTTATTTCCACAAATCCTTTTTTCACTGCCGCAGCTCCGACAAAAAATATTACTGCTTTTGTTTTTGGAGGGCTTACCCCTCAAGTTGACGGAATTATAGATGAAAACTCCAAAAAAATTGCTTTGATTGTGCCGTTTGGTACAGATGTTACATCTCTGATACCGTCTGTTACTCACAACGGGATTAATTTAAGTCCGGCATCGGGGATTCAGCAGGACTTTTCAACCCCGGTAAATTATACTGTATCTGCTTATGATGGCAGTTCACAGGTTTATGAAGTTACTGTTATTGAATCTGCCAATCCAACTAAATCTATCACTTCCTTTACTTTTGAAAGCTTGAATCCAGATGTTTCTGGAGTGGTTGATGATGTCGCAAAAACAATTACAGTAAATGTCCCTTATGGAACTAGCATTACCAATATAGCTCCTACTATTACCCATAGTGGAGCCAGCATTTCTCCTGCTTCAGGAGTGAGACGAAATTTTACTAATCCTGTTACATATACCGTTACAGCAACAAATGGAACTACTCAGGAATACACGGTTACTGTTACCACTGGCGGTCTTTTTGACTGTAACATTTCAGCATTTAACTTTTATGGTTTATCTCCCTCTGTTATAGGTAATATTAACAATGATGATCTGACAATTACTTTAGTAGTCCCAAGAGGAACAAATCTCACATCTTTAGTTCCTACTATTTCACACAATGGGGCTAGTATATCTCCAGTATCTGGTGTAGCTCGAAACTTTACCAATCCGGTTAGCTATACTGTTAATGCGCGCTTATGGTTGTCCCAAACCTATCAGGTTTACGTAGTTGAAGAACCGAATCTAAATTGTGTGATTAATACTTTTGATTTTGAAGGTTTAAACCCGTCTATTTCTGGTGAAGTCGATACTGCACTGAGAAAAGTTGTTTTAAACGTCCCATATGGCACAAATGTCACCTCGTTGGTGCCAACCATTTCACATACAGGTGTGAGCATTTCACCGGCTTCGGGGGTGCCAGTTAATTTTTCTAATCCTGTAAATTACGTAGTAACTGCTTCTGATGGGTCTACGCAAACTTTTCAGGTTCAGGTAGTAGTATCTTCAAGCACTTCAAAAGATATTATTTCCTTTGATTTTGAGGATTTTGATCCAGTTGTAGAGGGAGATATAATAAGTTTCTGGTTCCGATCTGTTTCTTTAACCGTACCATACGGAACAGACGTTACGGCCCTGACTCCTACAATTAGGCATTCGGGAGTTAGTATTAATCCACCCTCTGGAACTCCACAAAACTTTTCTAACAGCAGAACCTACACTGTTACTGCAGCTAATGGTTCAACCAATAATTACACGGTTACGGTAACTGTTGCCCCAAACATTGCTAAGGAAATTACTTCATTTAGTTTTGAGGGCTTGAACCCTCCAGTTTATGGTTTGATAAATGATGCTGCCAGGGTTATTTCCATTACAGTACCATACGGAACAAATATAACTGCTTTAACACCCACAATTGTCCATACCGGTACTGGAATCTCTCCTCTTTCAGGAGTTGCACAAAACTTTACCAATACAGTTAGTTACAATGTGGTAGCTGCTAATGGTTCGACAAAGACTTACAATGTAAATGTTAATGTTGAAGCCAATCAAGCCAGAGAAATTACTTCTTTTGCCTTTAATGGCTTGTCACCATCAGTTAGTGGTGTAATAGATGAAAACAGCAAAACCATTGAATTAACTGTTCCAAATGGAACAAATATTACAAATTTAACCCCAACAATTGTCCATACAGGCGTTTCAATGACACCTGTATCAGGTGCTTCTCAAAACTTTACAAATCCTGTAAATTATACGGTTACTGCTGAAAGTAATTTAACAAAAACGTATTCAGTAACAGTTATAGTCGAGCCAAGCAGTGAAAAAGATTTAACTTCTTTTGCTTTTAATGGTCTTTCTCCTGCTGTTTTGGGAACTATCAATCAAGTTGCAAAAACCGTATCTTTAACGGTTCCTTATGATACTGATTTAACAAATCTGGTTCCGACGATTTCCCATACAGGAAACAGTGTTTCGCCGGCATCAAATGTTCCAGCTAATTTTACAAATCCAGTTGCTTATACTGTCACTGCTGAAAATGGCTCAACGCAAAGTTATCAGGTAACTGTCACCAAAGAACCAAGTCCAACAAAATCAATAACTGGTTTTGCTTTTAATGGCTTAGATCCTGTAGTCTCGGGTTCTATAAACCAGGGTTCAAAGAAAGTTTCTGTCACAGTACCTTTTGGGACAGATCCATCCAATCTGGTTCCGACTATTACACATAATGGTGCCAGCATAAGTCCCAATAGCGGAATTGCACAGGATTTTACAAACCCTGTTTCTTATACTGTTACTGCTGAAGATTCTTCTTCTCAAAGTTATGAAGTCAAAGTGACTGTAGCTAAAAACCCATCGAAAAAAATAAAACAAATTAATTTTTCTAATGAAGTTCCAGTTGTTTCATATAATGTAGATGACACCACTGGTGATGTGGATGTGCTTGTTCCAGATGGAACAGACATTACTGCTTTAGCTCTCAACATCGCACATACAGGAAAGAGTATCAATCCAGTATCTGGTTCTGTTCAAAATTTTACAAATCCTGTTACCTATACTGTAACTGCTGAAGACGATTCGCAAAAACCATTTATGGTTAGTGCTGCTGTGGATGCCACTCCTCAGGATTATATATCACCAAATATTGGTGTTTTAAAAGCAATCAATGGGGGAGTCTTTCAACGTGATGACAATTCTGGAAACTTGACAGAGGTTTCAACATTTAGAATGGGGCAGTATGAAATAACTCAAGCACAATACATCGCGGTTACTGGTGCACCAAATCCAAGCTGGTGTGTTGCGCCAAATGTTTTACAGAACAATCTTAACAGACCTGTAGAAAAATTAACCTGGTATGATGCCGTTGAATTCTGTAACAAATTAAGCGAGCTTGAAGGTTTGCCATTAGCATATACAATTACTGGAAGAGTTCCTGCTTCTGGATACCCAATAACCGATGCTGTTGTAACTTTAACAGGAGAAAATGGTTATCGATTGCCTACAGATGCTGAATGGCAGTGGGCTTCTATGGGCGCTTCCGATAAAAGGAAAAAGAAATTTTCAGGGTCTACTGGTAGCAATAAAATAGAAGATTATGCCTGGTTTTTTGATAATTCAGTTGATGGTTTATTGCCATCTGATCCAGATTACGGGACTCACCAAGTTGGAACGAAATTGCCAAATGAATTAGGAATTTATGACATGAATGGAAATGTTGAAGAATGGTGCTGGGATTTGTATGATTCTTATCCTGCTGGACAACTTGAAAACCCCAAGGGTGCCGCAGCATCATCATTTAGACTCGTGCGTGGTGGGAGCTGGATAAGCAACATGTCGCGAACAGATGTTTCTTTTAGAAGGTATTTTTATCCAGGGGTGAAATTTGACTTTTATGGAATTAGGGTCATTCGTCAGTAAGGAAAAATATGAAAACATTTGTTGTTATTGTTACTCTTTTTTTAATTCTGCCTCATGGGATTGCTTTCGCCAAAAAAAGTAGTGCTACAAAAAATATGCTTGAAGATGCTAAGAAACTTAGTTATGAAGGGCAAATTAATCGCGCTGAAGAACTAATGGGAAAACATGAAAAAGAATTGGCAGAAAAGAAAAAAAGTAGTGAAGATAGCAGCATGAATTCAATGATGCTTTCAATGATTTGGGGAGCAATCGGCACCGGGTATTTTATTTATGGTAAAAAACAGGCCAGAGCTATGTTTCTTCTTTGCGGAATTGGCCTTTGTGTTTTTCCAATGATTTTATCAGGAATAACCCTTAGTATAATACTTGGTTTAATTCTTTCTATAGCACCTTTTAAGATAGAAATTTGATTTAAAGATTTTAAAGGATGTTAGATTGAGAAGAAAAGATCGCAGTATTTCCGAAAATGAAGCCCAACAAATACTAATTAAAGGCGAATACGGTGTCCTTTCCCTGGCAAAGGGGGAGGTTGCTTACGGTATTCCGCTGTCATATTGCTATCATGAAAGAAGTATCATATTTCATTCTGCAATTGAGGGAAGAAAAATTGTTTTTTTAACAGAAAACCCCAGATGCTCTTTTTGTGTAGTTGGTGAAACAAAAACTTTACCAGAATCCTTTGGGACCTGCTACCAAAGTGCGATTGTTGAAGGAACCGTTTTTGAGCTTTTTAATAAAGAAAAGATAAATGGTCTCATGAAATTAGTGGAAAAATATTCTTCGGATTTCATAGATCAAGGCAAAGAATACATTTTGAAAAAAGAGAAAAATACGCGTGTTTTCATAATTAAAAATATAGTTATGAGCGGAAAAGCCAGAAAGTTTTAATGTTTTATATTTCAATTTAAAAAATACAGCACTAAATTAATAATCAAAGGAAAAGCATTAGTTGAAAAACAAAACCAGCCTCATTGAAAAACTTTTTTTAGACTTAGTTACAACCAGAAGCGACACTAATACATTATTTGAATGTGATATTGAAGAAGTCATTTTCAATTGGCTGGCTGAATTACCATATTTTATAAAATTTCCAGACAGATTAGGCACCAAGATTATAATTAATGATGCTTTTCATCGAAAAGTAGTTTGGTCGCTTGTTAAAGGAAAAGGAAGCAAAACAATAGTTCTTATTCATCATCACGACGCTGTAGGAACAGAGGATTATGGCAAATTACGACCTTTTTCCTTATTGCCGGATGATTTGTTTGAAAAGCTAAAAAACCGAAAGTTATCACCAAATGTTAAAAAGGATTTAGATTCAGGGGAATGGATTTTTGGAAGAGGAACTGCTGATATGAAGGCAGGAGCAGCGATTCAAATGGCTTTAATTGAAAAATTTTCCTGCGCCCCTGACTTCGATGGGAACCTTCTTTTGCTAAGCGTTCCAGACGAAGAATCTTTATCTAGGGGAATGCTAACTGCATCTGAATTAATGCAAGAGCTTAAATCTACTTTTGATCTTGATTTTATTTTAACCATTAATTCCGAGCCTTATTTCAATAATTCTGGAAAAAAAGCAATAATGCATGAAGGTTCTGTTGGCAAAATAATGCCTGTTGTCTATGTAAAAGGCGTTAAAAGCCATATTGGCGACCCATACAATGGGATAAATCCATCTTTTATTTTAGCTAATATTCAACGATACACAGAACTTAATGTAAAACTGTGCGATCGAATTAATGATGATGCAACTCCTCCTCCTATTTGGGTAAATTTAAAGGATAGGAAGAGATTTTACGATGCTTCTATCCCAGAGGCTGCTACAGGGTATTTTAACTGGCTTACCTTTACCAGATCTCCTGTTAAAATTCTTGAAACCCTTACTTCTATTTGTGAAGATGCTCTCAGAGATACTATTAAGCATTTTAAATATTCAAGACAAGAGTTTTATGAACTGATTCCCGATAAACCAGACTCAATTGAATTTGAGCCTAGAGTTATGGATTTTAAAACTCTATTCCTGGAAGCGGTAGAAAATGGCGGGAAAGAATTTGAGGAAAGCTACCTTCAGTTTGAAGAAGAGATTAAAATTCTTTTTGAAAAGAATATTATTACACTCCCGGAAGCAACCCTTCGACTTCTAGAATTTACGGCAGATTCGCTGGACATTGATGAACCAACAGTTGTGATAGCTATTTCTGGACCATATTATCCGCACATTTCAAATATACTGTTAAAAGATGGAGAGAAATTTGATTTGCATCGTCGGGTAAATGAATATTCTCTAAAAAACTTTGGGGTGGAATATCAGTCCCAATCTTATTTTATGGGCATTTCTGATTTATCATATGCTTCCTGGGTCGGCAGTGATGCCGATGTTATGGCAATAAAAACCAACAGTCCTGGCTGGGATACCATTTATAAAATACCTTTTAAAGCAATTCAGAGCATGAAGTCTCCTGTCGTAAACATTGGCCCATGGGGCAAAGACCTTCATAAACCGACTGAAAGAGTTTTTAAAAAGGATGTCCTGGAAAGAATTCCCTCAATATTATCAACTTTGATCACTGATATCTTAAAAATTTCCAACTAGCTTTAAACCATTAATTTAATGTGTCTGCTTCATTGCCACTAATGGTAAATTCATCTATAATAAGGGCTATGAAGCAAATACTATGTCTTTCAATAATTCTGATACTGTCATTTTCAATCGGCTGTGGAAGCAGCGGTGGATCTAGTAACCCTGTAAGTTCAGTTGTTTCACCCTCAATAACCACAATTTCGCCTCTGACAGGCGGACCAGGTACGATTGTTTCAATTCAGGGGACAGGTTTTGGAGCTATTCAAGGATCTGGTTTTGTAAGTTACGGTGGAATAACAGTTCAACCGAGTAGTTGGAGCAATACTCTTATTACTGTAACTATTCCTCAAAATGCTACATCAGGTGGCTCATTTATTGTAAGTGTTGGGGGTGTTTCATCAAACTCCAGTCCTCAATTTACCCAAAGTAGCCCGACAATTTCTTATATTTCTCCTGCCTCTGGTAATCCAGGTATTCAAGTCGTTATAACCGGGCAATATTTTGGAACTTCCCAGGGGAGTTCCTACGTAGCATTTAATGGACAACAAGCTCAAATTATTAATTGGAGTTCAACTGCAATTACATGCCTTGTTCCAAACTTTTCTAGTGCTCAAACCGGTAGTTTACCCGTTGTAGTCTGGTTAGACGGAACCAAAATGTCTAATACTTCTACCTTTTCTTTAACCTATCCGGCAATAACAAGTGTTAGTCCCAGCGCCGATAATATTGGTGCAACAATCAGCATTTATGGTCAGGGGTTTGGACAAAATCAATCTTTGGTAAATGGTTCTGTTTTAATCGGTGGTTCAAATGCTCAAGTTGTCAATTGGGGTGAAAATTTTATTCAAGCCAAAATACCTCAGATATCCGGTTCAGGGGCTAAGGCGATTGTGGTAAATGTTAGTGGAAAACAAATTACTAACAGCATTCGGGTAGAAGCCCCAATTGCTAATAGTCATAGTCCAAATCCTGCTGATAATGGAAGCTTGCTAACTATTTCAGGAGCTTATTTTGGTAATTCAAGTGATGATGTAAGTAGAAGTGTCTCAATCCAGGATTATGGAGTTGTTACGGGTGTAAACTATTACGATAACTCCCTGAGTTTTACATGGCCAATTTCAAACAGTCTATTTGGAACTCAAACAAAGACAGTAACTATAAGCATTGGTGGTTTATCCACAAATTTTACAGTTACTGCTAACTAACAAAGGTATATAGCGGGAATTAACTGACCGATAAAGCTTTTTAAATTCCCGAGAAAAGTTCGTTAAACTTCTATTGGGGCGAGAAATTCAATTAATTCTGAATTTCCACCAATTTTTGCAATGTCTTTTATGCTCTGCCCGGCAGCATTTCTGGCTTTTGGATCTGAACCGGCAAAAATTAAACTTCTTACCATCTCAATCTTTTGGTCTTCAACTGCATGCAGCAAGGCGGTATTTCCGGAGTTGTCTATTCTATCAACTAGCACTCCTGATTCCATCAAAAGGAGAAAAACTTCAAAATGGTTTTCTATAACAGACCTGATAAGGGGTGTATGACCAAGTAAACCTTTAATCTCTGGATCAGCTCCATTTTTTAAAAGAAGCTTTAAAATATCTACGTGGCCTAAATTAACAGCCATTAAAAGAGGAAAAGTGTTTTGCGATGGTTCAAAGTGATGAATATCTGACCCATGTTGAATTAAAAATTCTGCTGCGGATAAATTATTGGCTTGTACAGCTCTAAGCAGAAGATTAAAGCCCTGAGAATCAATTTCTCTTACTAAATCAGGATATGCAGTAACTAGTTGAATCAGTTCTGGTAACCTGTTGTTAGTGACATATTCGCTGCCTTTTTCGATTAGTTCGGAGGGTTCAAATTCCAATTCTATGGATGCAATTCCTTCAAGTAATTCTACAATTCTATTTCTTTCCATGCCTTCAGGAGGATTATCTATATAACGGCTTAGATCCTCAAGGCTATCATGTAAAATACTGGCAACCGTTCTGCTTTTTGATTGGATATAATTCGCCATTAGGCATTCAAGGCCCTGAATAAAAAGCACTGGTATGTCATTACTTTTTCCCGTTCCTGTTAAGAACCTGGCAAAGCTGAAGTTTAAACGATTCTGCTTTAGACGTTCAAAATAAATGCAAGCATTTTGCGCATTTTGAACTCTTACAAGCATATCTTTTTCTTTAAAAGAAAAAGCCCATGAGTTTCTGGCAAGCTTTAAAGTCAGTTCTACATCTTTTAATCTACAGGCTAATTCAGCTGAAACCGAAGTCATATATGCAATTTGATCAAAGCGCATGGAGTAGGGGTGTTTTTCAGCTGAGATGAAAAGGGAAAGAGCTTCCTTGTCGCTCTTTTTTTCTACAAGATTTAGAAACTCATAAAACCTTTGCCAACCAAGAAAAACGGGATCTACGGGGGGCGTTTTTAATAGTTCAAGCTTAAAAAGCTGGGAAAGTTTTAAACTTTGATCAAATTTCTTACTTTTAAATGCGTTAGATATTTGATCCATGAATTCTGCAAATTTCTTTTGTTCCATTTTTTAGTCCACGTACCCATGATCGTCGCCTGAAGTGGTTTTAAAACAAGTTACCTTTAAATTTTCAGACTCGTCGGTTACGGCATAGCTGCCGCCTGAAGGACATTTATAAAGCTTTTTTAAATATCCCATTTCAAATAAAGTTTTTACGGTTAAATTTTTTCCACTAAGGTTAGAGTTCTCCATTTGAGCTAGAACTGCTGCTTGCTGAATAATTCTTAGGTTTTCTCTACAAGAAGTTTTTCTAACTTTTCGTCTGATATTCCCAAAACTATAAGCAGCCAGAGCCATTAGGATTCCAATAACTCCAATAACTATTAATAGCTCAATCAATGTAAAACCCTTTCTGGGTTGCTTTTGAATGTGCTTAGCGGGGTTGAAAAAATTTAAATCAATGGTTTTACTTAACATACAATGCTAGATTATAGTTAATATTGGCATTAGTTCAAGACTTTTATGAATTAATTTCAGGTTGAAGAATTCATTCAATAATATTATTCTTTTCTGGTATCAAAAAGTTTAACTGGGGAGGTCCAACATGAGCATTACTGGAAAACTAGTTTTGAAGGTTTTAGAAACAGGTCTAGTGCCAGAAAAAGTTACTTCATTATGGATAAGAAATTTGTTAAAAAATGCTTCTAAAAGAGCCTCTCTTGGTGAAACAGAAGCAAGACATGCCATTTTCAGGCAGATATTGAAGGACCTTAAATTGGGAATTCCTCTAAAAAAACATACTGTTGCTGAAGAAGAAAAGCATGAAATGGGTGCGGATTTTTTTGAACTTTTCCTTGGTGGAAGAATGCAAACCAGTTGCTGTTATTTTCCAACTGGTGCTGAAACGTTAGATGAAGCAGAAGATACCATGTTGTGGATGACAGCAGACAGAGCCGGAATAAGAGAAGGAATGAAAATTCTGGATCTTGGTTGCGGCTGGGGTGAAGCTACCTTATGGCTGGCAGCAAATTTCCCTGGCGCCAAAATTACTGCTGTTACAAATTCAGTAAACAAAAGAATTCATATTCAAAAGAAAATTAATGAAAAAGGTATTAAAAACATCGAAGTTCTGGTTTCTGAATTCGATGAATTGCCAATAAATGAAAAATTTGACAGGATCCTTTGCATTGAGAGATTTCAAGAATTTTTTAAATTACCAAACTGGGAAAATAAGATTTTAGAGCTCTTAAATAGCAATGGAAAACTCTTTCTGCAGGTTCAGGCTCATAACCAATTGGCTTATTATAATGATTCAGTCGGGTTGGACATTCTTCCCGGACAAACGATTGGGCAAACCAGTATTGTTCCATCGACGGAAATGATTCTTCACTTCCAAAGAGATTTATCAATCGAGGACCAATGGAAAATTTCAGGAGTCCAATATGCCCAGACAGCCCGTAAGTGGCTAAAACGTTTTTATGCTAACAGGTTAGATCTATTGCCGGTTTTAGAGAAAACCTATGGAAAAAGAATGGCTTGGATCTGGTTCCAACGATGGAAGCTGTATCTTTTATCATTAATAGAACAATTTGGCTTCAATCGTGGGCAAGACTGGCTTGTCGGTCAGTATCTGTTCACCCCTAAAAAGTAAAATTTGTTATTTTAACATTTCATATGCTTTATTAATTTCAATTGTTTTTTCCATGGCCAGAGTTTTCAATTCTGGGCCGAGGTTCTCTACTTTATCGGGATGATACTCGCTTACTTTCTTTTTGTAGGCAGATTTTATTTCCTGTTGAGAAGCTGTTTTTTCTAGCTCTAATACTTTATATGGATCAAAGCTTTTTTCAACTGAAGAAAAGTTTTCTTTAGAATTTTTATGATTGGAATTTCCATTATTTTTGTATCTAAAATCGTTTATTAATGGCTTGAAAAAGAATAAATAAACTAAAAAGAAAGCTATCAAAAGGTCATCTGTTCTTCCAATTGGTCCAATAAAATCAGGTAAAAAATCAATTGGGCTAAAAAAATAAACCACGGCAAAAATCGTTATTAGAACAATTTTTGCCGTGGAATAAGGTTTCATTTTAATCTCTAGATCTAAGTTTTGAAAGAAGTCTAAGTATTTCAAGATACAACCAAACGATTGTAACCATAATGCCAAATGCTGAATACCATTCTAAATATTCTGGCGCGCCATTTTGAACACCTTGATTGACTCTTTCGAAATCTAAGAGAAGATTAAGAGCAGCAACACCTACGATTACAAGGCTGATAACAATACCCATTGGCCCAGTAGAAGCAAAAGGCGATGCAAAGCCAAACATTCCAAGTAACATTGAGCCCAGATAAGCAAAAAATATCCCCGCAGTAGCAGTGATTATACCAGCTTGAAAGCGAGCAGTAACTTTTATCAGTCCTGTTTTATATGCAAACAACATACAACCAAGCGTTCCAAAAGTTAGCAACAAAGCATGAAATACAATTCCATTATAAAGCATGGCATAAGCGGCTGAAATTGCGCCGAGAAGGAGTCCTTCAAAAACGGCGTAAATTGGGGCAAAGAAACGCGCATTTTGTTTCATGAAAATTGTAAGTAAGGAAAAAATTAAGCTTCCCCCAAATCCTACCATCATAAGTTCTTTTGCGGTGCCGGGAGCTTCAAAACTATATCGCCATGTAATACTTGCCGCAAAAAATAGCAAGATAAACAGAAAACCGGTTTTGTTAACGGTTCCCTGGAAAGTCATAGCATGTGATGATGAGGATTGAGCTGCATCATACAAGTTTGAGTTAAAAACAGGATTTGAATTTCTCATTTTCTTATCTCCTAATTTAGAGTCATTTACTTAAATTGATTTAAAACTTTCAGTTTCTTTCAAACCCTCTTCCAGGTTCTCCAGATCAGTTCTAATTGATTTAATATCTTTAAAAATTTTGTCAGAAGAAGCCTGGAGAGTTTGAATATCTGCAAATTTCAAGGCATTCAACTTGTCCATCATGGAGCTAAACATTTCTGATATCTGAAGTCTTTGAGCCTTTATTCTTTGAAGACAAACTTCAAGTTTTTCCAATTCAGCAATTCGACTGATTTTCATTTCAAGAGCAGAAGAAAGCTGTTGTTTTACCACCTCATCTTTTGCATCCTTAATTTCAATTTCAAGATTTTCTTTTTCATGGTGAAGTTTATTTTTATCAGTAGTCTTTAAAAAGCCGCCTAGATGAGCGCTCCTCATTAGAGTTCTGGCATGGTCTTTTTGTAATTGCTCCATTTGGTTTAGATTTTCAGTCAAAGAATTCCTTAAATTTTCTGGCGACTCCTTGATAAAAGTTTTAACCTTATCCATTTCCTGGCTAATATTTTGAAACTCACGCATATGATTATCTTCTATATATTCTTGACCACGATTCTCACCAGAAAGTTTCAAAATATTTTTCTTAAGCTGGGTTTTGTTAAAATTTAATGCCATTCCTGCTGCTCCAGAAGCTATTCCCTTAACGGTAACCCCCTTGAGGAAGGCAAACATAATAATCGTTGTCAAAATTGTCGCACCTGAAGCGACAGTTAAGCCCGCACTTAAAATGATATAAGGGCAATAAACAGTTGCAAGCCCCCCAAAGATATAGCTTGCGTCTCTATCCCGGTAGGATAAAACGATTAAAACAAATGTTAAGAGCCAAAAAAAGAGGGTAGATTCGCTAGATACCTCTTTGACCAGCTTAATCATCAAGTAATAATTGACAGAAAAACCACAGATGGAAGCAAGGGTCCTAATGATCTTACCATTGTCCACATTTTCTTCGATTTGAATTTCTCTTTTGGGTATTTTGCTTATTTGAGTTTTTTGAGAAGTATCCACCTGGCTGTCTCCCTAATTATTTGTCACATTCTACAACATTTTAGGTAATGTTAAAATAGGAAACATGAGCTGCACAAGGCAGCTCATGTTATATCTTTATTTACAGCTCCTCATCAGAGTTAATGTCGTCTACGTAAGGGTCTTTTGCTGCAGGCTGAAAAAGACTTTTTACTATAATCCAAGGGACTTGAAGCACTTTGTAACAAAGCCAAAGGGTAAACAGAATTCCTAATATAAAAAGAGGCACATTAATTACCACGTTAAGAATTGGAACACCATAATCATTCCAGATTCTGGTATACCAAGTTGTAACGACTTGTTCGGTAATAATTGTGTTAGTGGTTGGGTCATAGCGAAATCTTTCTCCATTATTCTGTCCCTGACCAATTTCATCAACTGTTCCGTGAACAGTACAGAAGATGTGACCCGTGCCAGAAATGTCACCAATTACACCATAAGTACATCCAGACTCTGGTTTTGATAATGGACCTTTTAAATAACCGCCTTTTACCAGGAAGTTATCTGGGTCTGTAGGATCTCCAATGTTATTAGTAACCAATTCGGTATGATCCATATTATACATTTCAATAGCCCCAAGAAGAACTCTCATATTAGCGAAACAAGCTTTACCCCGCGCTTGTTCTCTGGATTTTCTGAAATTTGGTATAGCAAGAGCGGCGATTGGAAGAAAACCGCTTGCTCCCCATAAAGAAACCGATTTTGCCTTTGACTTTTTTATAACAACTCTTTTTGGAGCTGATTTAATATCGATGCCATTAAGGGATACTGCAAGAGATTTCCCATTTGGCTTATAATCATCCTTCTTTGCAATTTGAGGCACCACAGCTTTTGATACTGCTATAAAGGATGTATATGGAGTTGTAAACTGGTATTTTTTACTTAATTCTATAACCTTGTTCTTTAGTTCTGGTTTTTCACCATATGTTTTTATTGAATTTAAAAGGTCATCAGCTTTAGACCTTGCCCAGAATCTACTAACAAAAAGGTTTTCATTGGAATCTTCCGTGAAGTTGGCATCAACGGGATATTCAACTTTTTCTGTGTTTAGAGTCCCTTTTAATGTGATCTTTTTTGCGCCACCGTTTTTATATCTTCCAGTAATGACTAGTTGAGTTCCTTTGTATACATTTGGAAGTGTTTTAGGGTAGGTTTCTGTTACTTCGAGGTCTCCATAATCCAGGCTTAAATCAACCAGTAATGGTGTAGAAATTGATCTGTAGAAATCGATTAATTCAGAATCAATATTGGCGTATCTATCAAGATATAGTGGTTCACCGCGATTTTCCAAAGACAAACGTCCAAGAAGTTGTTTATTTATAGAGTTTCCAACCCCAATTGAGAATGTTCTTATTTTTTGAGTATTTGCTGAATTGTAATTCTCAATAATCGAATTTGAGTTGGTTACTCCATTACTGGCTTCTCCGTCCGTTAAAAATACAACTGCTTTGGTTCTTTCAAGGTCTTCATCAAAGAATTTTAAAGCCTTCAAAAGGGAATCATTAATATTAGTTCCCCCTCTAGCGGACAATTGCTCAATAAAGGAAGATGCGTCATCTCTATTTTCTTTTGAAACTGATTGAAGTTCTTCTTTCCATGTCCAGGCTGTGCTTGAAAATGCTACAATGCCAAATCTGTCGTTTTCATTCAGTTTTTCAACAAAGAAGTTAAATGCGGTTTTGGTTTTTTTCAGTTTGTCCCCATTCATACTTCCGCTGACATCCATTACAAAAACAATATCTCTATTTACAATGTCCTTCTGGTCAGTTACTTCTTGAGGTGAAAGCATTAATACAAAATAACCATCCGCTTCTTTGTCAGGTCGGGTTGATAGGAAGTTGACCGCCATCTTGTCTGCTTTAACTTCATACTCCAGAGCAAAGTCTTTATCAGGCATGTAGTTGTTTTGCTCAAAAATAGCTTTCCAGTTATTTTCTGATTTTTTTTCAGCGTAAATATCGTGGGATGGAGACTTAAAGGATACAATGTCCTTCTGATCTTCAACTTCTATTGAAATGCTGACTGTTTCAAGAGGCCTTTTGACCCACGATTTAATAGAAAAAGGAAGATGATAAGAAATCTTTCCTTTGTTGTAAGAGAGAATTTCACTATATTCGATTACAACAGATGCACGAGAATTGGGTCCTATTGAGCCAATTGAAGTTTCAAAAACTCCAGGCCTTTTTTGAACCGCCATAGCAGGCATTAAGCCATCTTCTTTTGCTTCATTAAATTCTTTAGTTGCAGTATTTTTTTCCTCAATTTTCCCTTCATATACTTTACCTTCGCTGTCTGTTAAAGAAAAATTTTGAACAGAAGCTTTTTCATGGATTGGAAACTGAAGATTTGGTTGTACAGTAAAATCATAAGGGTTATCAAAAGTTTGAGTTAGTCTGGTTACGGCAACCTGATTTTTAACTGTAACTTCGATTTTTTGAGAAACAATTGTCAGGTCTCCCTTTTGGCAAAATAAGTAACCGGCAAATGATGAAATATTGGGTGAAATTAAGAACAATAATGTGAGAAATAATAACATTTGACGCTTTTTCATAGATTCGCTCCTAGACTCTAATCTTTTTGCCTGTTCAACGAAATAAAGGAAAAATAATAAAAAATAATTTCGAAGTCTTTCGTTTTTTTAGGCAAGTATTAAATAGCAATTGGCATGCCAAAAATCTCTTCTCTAAAAAAATAAAGCGCGACAAACAAGCCGCGCTTTATTTTTTCTTTTAAATTATCTTACTGGAGGCGTTTCTGGAAATATAAGTTTATGTTCAAGAAGATCCCTTCCAGTGTAATAGCCTTCTGTTGAAAGCTTATCAAGCAATCCCATTAAAATTTCTTTTACTGCAACTGTATCATTCATTGCTCTGTGAGCATTTTCAAGATTTACATTAAAGTGTTTTGCAACCGCCCCCAGCTTATTTGAAGAAAGGTTTAAAAACCTCCTGGAAAGCTTTAATGTGCACATAGAAGGCATAGTGAGGGGTTTCTGTAGGTATTTCCTCGTAGCATAATCCAAAAAGCCCCAGTCAAAAGGGACATTATGGGAAACAAATATGCTATCTTTAAGTATCTGGTCGACAATTGGAATTATTTCCTCAATTGTTGGCTGATCCTTAACCATTTCATCAGTAATTCCAGTTATTTTAACGATTTGTTTTGGAATTGGCATATTAGGGTTGACCAGTTGTTCAAAGATTTCTTCTTCTCCGTTTCTTATTGAAATCATCGCTATTTCGGTTATACCGGCGGAAACTGGTTCGAACCCTGTAGTTTCAAGATCTAAAACTACAAATGGGAGTTCTTTTAAAGGTTTATCTAGAAAATCTGGAAGCTGTCTGTACATGATGGTATCTTATTACTAACAGGCCTCAAGGTCAAACTACAAAATTCAGGTTTTTATGAAAATTCAAAAAATTAAAGGTTCAATAAGTAAAATAGAAGAAGAAAATGTTTTTGTAACAGACTTAGATAGCGGTTTAGAGATATGTTTAAGGAGTGAAGACTTTTTTGAACCCTACGTGGGGCAGGAAGTTGAATTTCTCTGCATAGTTGCAAAAAACTCAGGTGGAATTTCAAGAAAATTTGCTGTTAAGGAAAAACCAGCTCCCAAACCAATGAAAATGAAAAGTTTTGGTTCCTTAGTAAAACAGATGATAAAAGCAAAAGAACGTTTGCTCGCAAATCTAAATGAAATTGAAGATTCTGATTATGAAGGTGTTTCTATCGAAGATTTGAAAGATAAGATTGCTTTTCTGGAAGAAGGAATTGAAAAATTTAGCGGGTAATTTACTTTAAGGGTGGGCAGATAAAAGGACTTTTCAAGTTTTCAGATACTGGAAACATGCGATTCGGAGTTAAGACCACAAGGTCATCGAGTTTAATTAACCTTTTTTTCCCTTTTTTTGATCTGTAAATCACCTTACTAAGCTTTCGCTCGCTACCAATTAACATGTTTTTGCTTAAAGTAATATGAGGTTGGTAATTACTGGCGTCAGCGAAATCAAAAGTTTGAATCTTTTTTCCAAGAGTCTCTATCAATTCATTATGAAAAGCCATCAATTTGTCATTAGGCATTACTTTAAGAAATATAACCGGGCTTTTGCCTTCTTCATAATGAAAGAGGTCAAAACCTCGAACAAATATCTTTAATGGAATATGCTTTTTGGCTATTCGTGCAATTTCTGGTATGAGTTCAATTAACGCATCTTCATCAAAAAATTCTTTTGAATGACCTAAAAATTTTACAGTTAAATGAGTGTTTTCTGAGGGAACAAAATTATGGAAGAGTCCATTTAATTTTCGCTGACAAGACCGTATAAAAGGTCTTTCGGAAATTGGAATCCTAAAAGCTAATGTGTAAGGTAGATTGCAGGTTGTAACCATCTTTTGTTTACCAAATCTAAAAGAAAAAAGGCGAAAGGTTTTACCCTTTCGCCTTTTTATTGATTCTACAAGTTTTCTAATACACCAGTTTTTTTATTGAAATCTTCAATTAACTCATCCCAATGCTTTAAAACTGAATCGTCAAAAACATCTTCCCAGAATTCAAGGTCCCAAAGTTCGTTGATTTCTTCAACGGTTTTGCCCTGCTGTTCAACCCAGGTGTAATATTTAAAATTATGAAGGCGCTTTCTGTCATGATAGTTTAATTCCATCATGTCACCTGTTCCTTCACCGACCAAATATCTTTCGAAATCTGCCATGGCGCGGCCATTGCAATAATTTCCTTTTTCTTCTTTTTGTTCAGCAAGTCTAGATTGATACATTTCTGCAGAATCTGTTAAACAGGTGAAAATTACATCATTCTCATCCATTTCATAGAATTTTGCAGCTTTAATTGCAGAAAGAAGATTGCTTATACTGCTTATTCCAAGAAGGTGAAGTTGGTCGATTAACTCTTGCTTAACTCCATTGTTTTTAAGGAATTCGTGTCCTGCATTTTCGTTAAACAATCTGAGTAGATTCATGCAGTTTTCATCATCAACAGCTACAACAGTGTCGGTGTTTCTTGTATTGTGAATCCAAGGAACATGTTTGTCACCAATACCTTCAATTCTGTGTCCGCCAAAACCGCAGCTAAGGAGGGTAGGGCATTGAAGAGCTTCTGATGCAATAATTCTTGCATGTGGATGCAATTTCTTAATTCTATCGCCAGCCGCAATTGTTCCTGCTGAACCAGTTGCTGAAACCCATCCAGCCAAACGACTTTTTGGATTTTTAACTTTGTCAAATATTTCAAGAACTGCATTGCCTGTCTGATGGAAATGCCAAATAGCATTTCCCCATTCATCAAACTGATTAAAGATTACTATGTCATCGCCTCTGGTTTTTCTTAATTCCCAGCATTTGTCATAGATTTCTTTAACATTTGATTCACAACCAGGAGTTGCAAATATTTCGTCGGTTCCAATTTCTTTGAGCCAATTAAATCTTTCTGGACTCATTTCTTCTGGGAGAATTGCTATAGCTGGTGAAGCAAGAAGTGCGCAATCATAAGCTCCGCCACGGCAATAGTTGCCAGTGCTGGGCCAAACTGCTTTTTGTGTAGTAGGATCAAATTCACCACTCACAAGTCTTGGAGCAAGACAACCGAATGCTGCGCCAACTTTATGGGCACCAGTAGGAAAATATTTTCCTACAAGTCCAATTACTTTTGCTTTAATGCCGGTAATCTCACTTGGAAATTCAACAAAGTTCACGTCGCCATAAAGGCCAGTGTCAATATTGTTGTGCCATGTAATCCTGAAAAGGTTCAAAGGATCTACATCCCAAAGTCCAAGGTTTTTAACTTTATCTTTGATTTTTTGAGGAATCAAATCAGGATTTCTTTGCTGAGCAAAAGTAGGAACAATAATGTTTCTTTCTTTAGCGCGTTGAATAGTTTTTTTCAGGACTTCTTCTTTAACCTGAAGTTTAAATTTATGTGCGTATTTAGCCACGATGAAGCTCCTTTATTTATGGGAAAACGTGAGTGCCAGCTTCGCCTTTAACAGCTTTGGCAAGGTTTTCCGGATTGGTTATGATGGCGTGTTTTCCACCGTTTTTTCAAGAATTTAATAATAGCTTCACATTTAGGAAGCATTGAACCAGGTTTGAAGTGACCTTCTTTTATGTATTGTTCAAGTTCAGCCATGGTTACTTTGTCTAAAGCTTTCTCTTCTGGAGTTCCAAAATTTAAGCAAGCTTTTTCAACTGCTGTTGAAACAACAAATACGTCTGCATCAATATTTGAAGCCAGGAGAGCTGAAGCAAAATCTTTATCGATAACCGCAGCTGTTCCTTTAAGCTGGCCATTTTCATCTCTTACTACAGGAATTCCACCGCCACCAACAGCAACAACGATAAAACCTTTTTCTGTTAAAGTTTTTACTGCATCTTCTTCGATGATTTCAAGTGGTAGTGGGGAAGCAACAACTCGCCTCCAGCCTCTGCCTGCATCTTCTACCATATTCCAACCACTTTTTGCCATTCTGTCTTTGGCTTCAGCTTCTGAATAAAAAGAACCTATTGGTTTGGAAGGTTTTTCAAAAGATGGATCGTTTTTATCAACGAGAACCTGTGTTACAACAGTAACTACTGGTTTTGAAATTCCTCGTTTTTTAAATTCATTACCAAGTGCCATTTGAAAATTGTAGCCTATGGCCCCCTGGGTATCAGCACCGCATGAATCTAATGGTACTTCGTGTACCTGATCTCTGGCTATTTCACTTCTAAGAAGTATAAAGCCAACCTGTGGCCCATTGCCATGTGTGACGACTACATTGTAACCAGCTTCGATCATATCTGCGATATGAACCATTGTTTTACAAGCAGCTTCATACTGGTCTGGAACGGTTTGATGGGATTTGTCTGTAATCAGAGAATTCCCACCGACTGCAACAACTGCTACTTTGCCATTAGTTGTCATTGAACATTCCTCCGTCATTAAATATGACAATTTCTTTGAATTTGGATTCTATTCCATTCTTTTACTGGTTTGAAACTGTTTTTTTTAGTTAAAAATCAGCATGCTTTTTTTTGCTTTTCTATTATACTCATTTTCTCTGAAAAGTATAGTTGATTAATTAATTCTAAAAGCTCTTCAATTTAAAATTTTCCTTTTTAGAATAGTTGTTAAAAACAAAATAGTCAGCTATAATTGCAGAGCCAAAAAAACATGGCCGAAATTAAAGAAAACACACTTGGAGAATGGAATGGATATTGCAAAAAAAATTATGGAACTGGCTGAAAAGTATAGAGACTACACTGCAGCAAACCTTGGTAAAATGGTTAAAATTCCATCGGAAAGTATGCAGGAAAAAGATGTTCAGGCTGAAGTCGTTCGCCAGATGAAGGAAGCTGGTTTTGATGAAGTTAGAACAGATGGACTTGGCAATGTTATCGGTAGAGTTGGAAACGGAAAAACCGTTATCGCTATAGATGGTCACGTTGATACTGTTGGAGTTGGTAATAAAGCAAATTGGGAATTTGATCCATTCTTAGGAGAAGTAAAAGACGGTCACGTATTAGGACGTGGAACTGTCGACCAGGAAGGTGGAATTGCTTCTGCGATAACTTCTGGTAAAATTTTAAAAGAACTTGGATTTGATAAAGATGTAACTTTTTATGTAGTAAGTTCAGTTATGGAAGAAGATTGTGATGGTCTTTGCTGGAAATATCTGGTAGAAGAAGAAAAACTTAAACCTGATTTCGTAATCAGTACTGAACCTACTAATCTCAATATTTACAGAGGCCATCGTGGCAGAATGGAAATCGGTATTGATTTTCGCGGAATTTCCTGCCACGGATCTGCTCCTGAAAGAGGGAAAAATGCAGTCTATATGGCTTCAAAAGTTGCATTAGAAATTGAAAAACTTAATGAAAGATTAAAAAATGATGAATTCCTTGGAAAAGGAACTGTAACTATTTCAGAATTTAAATCTGGAAGCCCATCATTATGTGCTGTTGCTGATTCAGTTCACATCCACCTTGACAGAAGACTTACCTGGGGTGAAACCAAAGAATCCGCAGTTAAAGAAGTTGAAGATGTTATTACAGCTTGTGGTCTTAAACTTAATGATGAAGCAACTGTAGAAGTTCTTCATTATGAAGAAGTGGCTTACACAGGTCTCAAATATGGTATGGAAAAATATTTCCCAACCTGGAAACTTGAAGAAAGCGAACCAGTTGTTCAAACTGGCGTAAAAAGCTTTAAAGAACTGTTTAATAAAGATCCAAAAATTGATAAATGGACCTTCTCAACCAACGGAGTAACAATTAACGGTTATTATAAAATACCTATGATTGGCTTTGGACCAGGAAATGAAGTTCTTGCCCATGCTCCTAATGAAAAATGTCCAGTAGAAGACCTTGTTAAAGCATCTGCATTTTATGCAATGTATGCTTATAACCTCTAAAAAATTAGCAGTGTTCTGCTCTTAATACTTTTAAAAATCAAAGGAAAAGAATATGAATCAATTGAACGCTTTAATTCAGGAAATTAGAAATTATAAATCAAATCTTGCCGGAACAGATTTTCTTCTCACATGGGAAAAAACCGTTGAGGAACTTAAGCAGATCTTAGCAGTTAGTGACGCTCTTAAACTTATGAGAAGCAAAAATATCTCAACTAGAGTTTTTGATAGTGGTCTTGCAGTTTCTCTTTTCAGAGATAATTCTACCAGAACAAGATTTTCTTATTCTTCAGCTTGTAACCTTCTTGGACTTGAAGTTCAGGATCTTGATGAAGGCAAATCTCAGATTGCACACGGTGAAACTGTTCGTGAAACCGCTAATATGATTTCTTTCCTGACTGAAGCCATTGGAATCCGAGATGATATGTATCTTGGAGCGGGCAATGCTTATATGAGAGAAGTAGGCGAATCACTTGATGACGGTCATGAAAAGGGCGTTCTTCCTCAGAGACCAAGAATTGTAAATCTCCAATGTGACATTGATCACCCAACTCAGTCTATGGCTGATTTAGCATGGTTAAAAGAACACTTTGGCGGTCTTGATAATCTTAAAGGCAAAAAAATTGCTATGACATGGGCTTATTCTCCAAGTTATGGTAAACCACTTTCAGTTCCTCAGGGAATTATTGGTCTGATGACCAGATTCGGAATGGATGTTACACTTGCTCATCCTGAAGGATATGGATTAATTCCTGATGTAATGGAAGTTGCTAAAAAGAACGCTAAAGAAACTGGCGGAAGCTTTACAGTTGCGAAAACTATGGATGAAGCTTTCAAAGGCGCTGACATCGTTTATCCAAAAAGCTGGGCTCCTTATGCTGTTATGGGCAAAAGAACAGAATTGCTCCGCAAGAATGACCACGATGGTTTGAAAGCTCTTGAAAAAGAATGTCTCACTAATAATGCTAAATATAAAGATTGGGAATGTACTGCTGAAAAAATGAAGCTTACCAAAAATGGCGAAGCTCTTTATATGCATTGTCTTCCAGCAGATATTACCGGCGTTTCTTGCAAAGCCGGTGAAGTTAGCGCAGATGTTTTTGAAAAATACAGAATTGAAACTTACAAAGAAGCTGGTTATAAGCCATATATCATTGCAGCAATGATGCTTACAAGCAGATTTGGTGATCCGGCTGGTCTTTTGGAAAAATTGATTGAGTGGAACACACCAAGAGTTCTATAGTTAAATAGATAAGGCTCCCGATTAATCGGGGGCCTTATTTTTTTATTAAATTTTTGGAGGATTTGAATGAGAAATTTTAATTTTAAGCCGTTGTTTTTTCTTTTAATCATGGGTTTTTCCGTGACTACCTGCTTCTCTGCACCAGAAACTTTAAATAAAGCAGATATAAAGAAGGAGCTTCTTCAGGGGCAAAGTCCGGTTACCGAATTTTTGACAAAAGTTTCCGGTGAACTGAACCAGAATATGGAAAAAGCCATTTCAGAAGGAAAGGTATCTCCACAGGATAGAGATTCGGTAACCAAAGCCTTAAAAGAGTTTACAGGCAGCATATTTACAGAAGCTGAAAAACTTAGAAAAGAATTAAAAGAAATTGAATTCCGTTTGCAACTTGATATGGAAATCATAAATCTTGCGATTCAAATTTCTGATACCCAAATGGTTAACACCCTTATAAATAATTGGAAAGGCGATGTTAGAGAAATTTTGATTTTGACTGCAGCACAAAGGTTTCAAATGATGAAAATTGACTTTAATAAAGAATTTGAAGCTATGTTAAAAGAATGCAAGGAATCTAAAGACCCGACTGTTGTTGCTGCTGTAGATAAATTTTTGAATCAGTTTTTTAGAAATCCAGCTGGAATGCCTTTTCCAGCATTTCCAAAAGGAATGAAAACTACTGATGGAAAAGAACTTTCACTTGAAAGATTTAAGGGAAAAGTTCTTCTGGTTGATTTTTGGGCAACCTGGTGCCCACCATGTCGGGCAGAAATTCCAAATTTAGTAAAAGCATATAATGAATTCAAAGATAAGGGATTTGAAATTATTGGTATCTCTTTTGATAAAAGTAGAGATGACTTTGATTCATATCTGACCGAAAATAAAATGGAATGGCCTCAGTATTTTGACGGCAAAGGCTGGGAAAATGAAGTTGGCCCTACCTATGGAATTCAATCGATTCCAACTATGTATCTTCTTGATAAAGAAGGAAAAGTTATTACCACTGAATTACGTGGTGGGAAACTAGAGGAAGAGTTAGCAAAACAACTAAAGTAATTGATTGGTATGAAAAAAGGCCTGCCTCTTTATGAGGCAGGCCTTTTTTCATTTTTGAAATTTACTATTTTAGAATCTATCCCAGAGACCTTGAGCAAGTTCACGAGATTTTGCCATCATCTCTTCTTCTTCGCCGTCAGCAAGGAAGGTAAGTTTGCCATCTTCCATTAGTGTTTTTCCCTGAGCGATAGTGGTGTGGACCTTTGAGAAAGGCAATCCAAAAGTCAAATGACCATATGTATTGTTGGCTGTTACTGGAGTTGGTGGTATGTAATCCCAAAGAGCCAGATCTGCTGCTGCACCTTCTTCAATTACGCCAAGTTTTTTACCAAACATTTTATGGGCTAGTCTTGGACCATTAACAGCAAACATTTTCCAGGCTTCGCCATAAATCTTTCTTGGATCTTTATGTTCATGTTTGTGAAGAATGTTAGCTACTGCAAGATCTTCAAGAGGTGATGCAGACATTCCATCCGTTCCAAAGCTTACATTAATCTTTTCTTCAAGCATAGCTTCAAGAGGAGAGCAACCTACAGCATTATTCATATTTGATCTTGGGTTATGAACAACGTTTGTTTTTGTAAGTCCAAGAGTTTGAATATCATGAGCATCACAATGAACTCCGTGAACAAAAATACTTTCAGGACCTGTAAGATTAAACTTATGAAGTCTATCGACAACAGATCTGTAACCACGAGTTACTGCATCATCATTGTCAGCTTTATCTTCTGCAACATGAATATGAACGCCTGTTTTCAGGGATTTCATTAGCTCAGCAGCTCTCTCAAGGCTGGTATCACTTAAAGTGAAGCTGGCATGCAGGCCAATCATTCCAGTAAAAGCAGGATCATTTTCTAATTTCAAACCGCGAATGAAATTTGCATTTTCTTCGAAGCCTGCATCTCTTCTCTCTGCTCCATCTCTATCAGATACTTCATAGCAGAAAGAACCGCGAAGGCCACACTTTTTAAAGGCATCTCTTAAAACATTCAATGAGCCATCAATGTAGTTTGGACTAGCATGATGATCGATTAAAGTGGTAACACCATTTCTAACCGCATCCAAAAGAGGAATCATGGCAGTGAGATAAAGATCTTCTTTTGTTAGAGCTTTATCAAGTCTCCACCAAAGTCTTTCAAGGATTTGAACAAAATTCACTGGTGGTTCATCTTTTAACGAAATACCACGCGCAAAAGTTGAATATAAATGCATGTGAGTATTTACTATTCCAGGCATTAGAAGTTTTCCATTGGCATTCTTTACTTTTGCTTTTGGAAAACGCTTTTTTAAATCTTCTGTGCTACCAACGGCGTGAATTTTCTTTTCATCATATGCTACTGCTCCATCATTTATAACCTGATGGTTGTCTCCTAGAGTAACTACTGTGGCATGACCTATAATCTTCATTAAAAACCTCTTTCCTGAAATTTTGTTTTAATAATTCTATGAGAAGCTAACACAATTAAAATTACATTTGCAACTTTATTTAAGTGTCTTAAGCACTATAAATAGTAGGTTATGGCAAGAAACTTACTTGTTTAATGTCTTATAAATTTCAATGCTTCTTTCATTTTGCTTTCTGACTAATGAATTCAATTCTTCTGGAGAAAATCTTGTGAATTCTCCATTTTCGATAAGCAATTCACCATGCACAATCGACATGTCAACCTGATCTGCAGCACAGAAAACCAATGCCGCCAAAGGATCTGTTGAGCTACCTGCCTGACGAAGACTATCAAGGCGGAATCCGATTAAATCAGCTTCATAGCCTGGTTTTAAATAGCCAATATCGTCTCGACCAATAACCTTGGCCCCACCTATTGTGCCAAACTTCAATGCATCTCTTGCAGTAATGCAATCAGCTGTTTTTAGAACTCTTTGCAATAGCATACAATTTCTGACTTCAAGCATCATGTTAGAACAATCATTACTGGCAGAACCATCTACTGCTAGACTAACAGGAACGTTCGCTTTATTAAATTCTACTATTGGTGCTATTCCTGAGGCCAATCTCATATTGCTGGTAGGGCAGTGAGCTACTCCACCTTGGGCCTTACTCATGACTTCTATTTCATCAGGGGAAAAATGAACACAATGGGCATAGAAGGAATTTTCATCCATCCATCCAAGATCTTCCATTAGCTTAACTGGTTTAACACCGTATTCTTTAATACAAAAATCTTCTTCATCTTTGGTTTCAGCCAAATGAGTATGGGTTTTTAAACCCTTGGAGGTTGCATATTTTTTAGCTTCAACCATAAGCTCTTTTGTTACTGAAAACGGTGAACAAGGAGCTACAATAATTCTTGTCATTCCGCCTTTTTCGGCTTCGTGGACTTTAGAAACAAGTTCATCCGTTTCTTTCATAATTGTGTCTTCATCTTGAACAACAGAATCAGGTGGTAGTCCTCCATCTTTCTTTGAGCGTGACATACTGCCTCGACAAAGGTGAAAACGCATTCCAGTTTTCATCGCAGCCTCTATCTGTCTGTAATAAAGGTTGCTGGCACCATTCGGAACCATATAGGAGTGATCAACAGCTGTTGTACAACCGCTCTTTAATAATTCCAGAGTAGCGATTGTTGTTGAAAGGAAGAAATCGTCTTCTTTTATCTGGGCCCAAAGTGGATATAGTTTTACAAGCCAGGTAAACAATTTTGCATCCTGGACTACGGGAAAGTTTCTTGTTAAGGTTTGATAAAAATGATGATGGGTGTTAACCAAACCTGGCATTATGAGTAGCTCTTCAGCATCAATATTTTGAGCATCAGCTGCCATTGGTGAAAGTTCCTGAGCACTACCAACAGCCTTAATTTCGGAGCCATCAACTAAGATGGATACATTTTCTAATACAGGCTCATCGCCGCCCGCCCAAAAATATTTAGCATTTTTTATAAATAATTTCATGTGCCGCTTTCCTTAAAATTTTTTATTTATTTTACTACATCTTCTTTTATTTCACCAGATGTTTGACCAGCAAAATCCCTATATGCTATGCTTCCACTGTTGATATTGTGAAACCTTAAGGAGATCTTTACACCTATGCGTAAATTGTTTACGAGCTTTGCAGTTTGCTTTTTGAGTATCCTTCTTTTTTCAGCCCCCAGTTTTGCGGCAGATAGTAAATTGCCCACAAGCATGGTTACAATAGGAGAAGGAGATGACTTTATTGATTCAGAAGTAGAACTTAATATTGGTGATACCGCTCCTGAATTTTCTTTACCAAACTTATCAACCGATAAGATGGAAAGCCTTAAAGATTATATCGGAAAACCAATTGTTCTTTTCTTTATTCAAAGTGCCTGTTACTCATGTCTCCAGGAAGCGAAAGCTTTAAAGGAAGTTAAAGATAAATATGGTGATAAGCTTAACGTTATTGCTGTAGGAGTTGATCTTCTTGGAAAGCCAATGCTGGTTTCATGGGCCGCACACAATAGCATTAACTATCCGGTTTTATTAGACCCAATTTTTTCAGTTCCAGAAAAATACGGTTTTTCATTTACACCAAGCAGTGTAATTATTGATAAGGAAGGTAAAATAGCATTTATTCACGCCGGTTACCGACCTGCTGATATAGAGATTATTGAAAATAAAATTAAAGAACTAGTCAAGTAAGACTTTAAAGATTTAAAGGCTTCTCGCATTGCGGGGAGCCTTTATTCTTTTTAAGGAGTTTGCCAGTATGAAAATAACATTCGATTGTTTACCTTGTTTTATCAAACACACTATTGAAATTTCTGAAAGATTTTCCAATGGAAATATCGAATTTCAGGAAAAAATGCTTCGTAAGCTATTTAAACGACTTTCTACAATAGATTTTTCCTTAACTCCACCAGAATTAGCGGGTGAAATTCATCAATATCTCCGAGAAGAGTTAAAAATTGAGGATCCTTACAAACAGATCAAAATTGATTCAAACCTTACTGCCGAAAAAATTATCCCTGAATTAAGGAATAATATAAACTTTGCTAGTCAGCCAAATTTAATGGCTCTAAAATATTCTATCGCCGGAAACATTATCGATTCTGGAATCTCTGCAGAAACTCCATTAAATGAAATAATGGATTCTATAAAAATGGCAGAAAATGAAAAGCCGGAAATAGATCACAGTGTTGAGCTGCTTCACAAACTTGAAAATTCCAATAGAATAGTAGTGTTGGGAGACAATGCTGGGGAAATTTTCTTTGACCGCCTCCTATTAGAAAGATTAGTAAAAAAAGACCGAAAGATTTTTTATGTAGTAAAATCAGGCCCAATATTGAATGATGCGCTCGAAGAAGACGCTTTTAAGGCTGGAATTAATGAATTTGCTATTATAGTTCCTAATGGAACGCAGATTCCCGGTAATCCTCAAAAAAGAATTTTTAAAGATGTTTTGGATCTAATTAATTCGGCAGATCTGGTTTTATCAAAAGGGCAAGCAAATTTTGAAACTCTCAGCGATTTTAAACATAAAAATCTCTTCTTTTTGCTTAGAGCAAAATGCGACGTAATCGCTGAAAAAGCAGGTGTTAAACGCGGAGCGTTCATCGTAAAAAAACAAAATTAATTTTTTCCCTTTTTTTGTTGACTATGTACCCCGCATCTGTTAAGATATTTGAACCTTCGAAACGAGGTCGGACCGGTAAGCCCGGGTCGAAATCGGGAGGTAAAAAAAGATCTAGAAAACTTTGAAAAAAGTTTTTAAAAAATGGTTGACATTGAAAACCGTTTTTGATAAGCTAGATTTCCTGCCACGGCGGGTCGGCCCAAAACCGGGTCGAATAAGCTCTTTGAGAATCAGATCGAAAGACTAATAAAACTATAACGCCAAGCGGTTTTTGTTTAACGACAAGAACCTATTTGATTCGATGTTACAACATCGATTTTGAGTTAAGTTGAATCTTGAAACAGATCAGCAATAACTCCATAATAATGTAGATGGCGGGTTCCGAAAGGAACTTGTTGTTTAATAATTTTTGTGGAGAGTTTGATCCTGGCTCAGGACTAACGCTGGCGGCGTGCCTAACACATGCAAGTCGAACGAGTTGATCATTAGTAGCAATACCGATGTGATGCAAGTGGCGAACGGGTGAGTAACACGTAGATAATCTGCCTTTCAGACGGGGACAACGCAGGGAAACTTGTGCTAATACCCGATAAGACTACGGAGGGGGACCTCTGCAGCCAAAGGCGGGCTTCGGCTCGTGCTGGAAGATGAGTCTGCGTCCTATCAGCTAGTTGGTGGGGTAATGGCCTACCAAGGCGAAGACGGGTAGCCGGCCTGAGAGGGTGAACGGCCACACTGGGACTGAGACACGGCCCAGACTCCTACGGGAGGCAGCAGTGAGGAATTTTCCGCAATGGGCGCAAGCCTGACGGAGCGACGCCGCGTGAGGGATGACGGCCTTAGGGTTGTAAACCTCTTTTATTAAGGAAAAAGGTTTAGATGTTAATACCATTTAGATTTGATGGTACTTAATGAATAAGCCCCGGCTAACTACGTGCCAGCAGCCGCGGTAATACGTAGGGGGCGAGCGTTGTCCGGAGTTACTGGGCGTAAAGAGCGTGTAGGCGGTTGGAAAAGTCAGGTTTGAAATCTTTCGGCTCAACCGGGAGACTGGGCCTGAAACTTTCTGACTGGAGTTCGGGAGGGGTAATCGGAATTCCTGGTGTAACGGTGAAATGTGTAGATATCAGGAGGAACACCGGTGGCGAAGGCGGATTACTGGACCGAAACTGACGCTGAGACGCGAAAGCGTGGGGAGCAAACAGGATTAGATACCCTGGTAGTCCACGCTGTAAACGATGAGAGCTAGGTGTAGGGGGTATCGACTCCCTCTGTGCCGCAGTTAACGCATTAAGCTCTCCGCCTGGGGAGTACGGCCGCAAGGTTAAAACTCAAAGGAATTGACGGGGGCCCGCACAAGCGGTGGAGCATGTGGTTTAATTCGATGATACGCGAGAAACCTTACCTGGTCTTGACATCCTAGGAACCTTTAAGAGATTAGAGGGTGCCTGCTTGCAGGAGCCTAGAGACAGGTGGTGCATGGTTGTCGTCAGCTCGTGTCGTGAGATGTTGGGTTAAGTCCCGCAACGAGCGCAACCCTTGTTGCTAGTTACCAGCACGTAATGGTGGGGACTCTAGCGAGACTGCCGGTGACAAACCGGAGGAAGGTGGGGATGACGTCAAATCATCACGCCCCTTACGACCAGGGCGACACACGTGCTACAATGCCTGGTACAGCGAGCAGCGAACCCGCGAGGGTAAGCGAATCTCTTAAAACCAGGCCAAGTTCGGATTGGGGGCTGCAATTCGCCCCCATGAAGCTGGAATCGCTAGTAAACGCAGATCAGCATGCTGCGTTGAATACGTTCTCGGGCCTTGTACACACCGCCCGTCACACCATGGAAGCCAGTAACACCCGAAGCCGGTGAGCTAACTTAATTGAGGCAGCTGTCGAAGGTGGGATTGGTAACTGGGGTGAAGTCGTAACAAGGTAGCCGTAGGAGAACCTGCGGCTGGATCACCTCCTTTCTAGGGAGACATGTTGCTGGAATAAGACCTGCTTCGGTGGGCATCGCAGGAACGTATCTTCGTCGAGTTTGGCGATGTTGAACTTAGTCTTTCGGTCTTTCTATATTTTATAGTTCTTTGAAAATAATATCTTTGATGAAAGACATCCAAAATTAAAAGGTCTTTTTGTAATGGATTTGCACGCAAGTGCGAGTGCAGTATGAAAGAATTGATCGAGTGCAATAGGAGTAAATTGTAAAGGGCGCAGGGCGGATGCCTAGGTGCCAAGTACTGATGAAGGACGTGGCCAGCTGCGAAAAGTCACGGGGAGCTGCAAGCAAGCATAGATCCGTGAATATCCGAATGGGAGAACCTGGTATGCGAGAATCGCATATCGCCAATAGCTGAATACATAGGCTATCTGGAGGGAACCTGGGGAACTGAACCATCTAAGTACCTGGAGGAAAAGAAAGTAATAACGATTCCCTGAGTAGCGGCGAGCGAACGGGGAAGAGCCTAAACCAGACTGGTGTTAAAGCCTGGCAGCGTTGCCTGTCTGGGGTCGTGGGGTCTTGTGTTTATCCATGTCAGTGGATAGAATAGGGATTTTGGCTGAAATAGCTGAAGCTAACTGGAAAGTTACACTAAAGAAGGTGATAGTCCTGTAAGCGAAATTTCAGGAACTCTATAGCAAGAAACCCGAGTACTACGGGATCCGGGAAAGCCCGTGGGAATTTGCGTGGACCGTCACGTAAGGCTAAATATAACTTGGCGACCGATAGTGAAGCAGTACCGTGAGGGAAAGGTGAAAAGTATGCCGGCGAGGCAAGTGAAATAGAACCTGAAACCCTGTGCCTACAATCAGTCAGAGGACTATGCGTTTCTTCGGAGACGAATGTCTGATGGCGTGCCTATAGAAGAATGATCCGACGAGTTACTGTATGTAGCGAGGTTAAGCCGGTAATGGCGGAGCCGCAGCGAAAGCGAGTCTGAATAGGGCGATAGTTGCATATAGTAGACCCGAAACCAGGTGAGCTACCCTTGGCCAGGATGAAGCTTTGGTAACACAAAGTGGAGGTCCGAACGCCTCAACGTTGAAAAGTTGAGCGATGAGCTGTGGGTAGGGGTGAAAAGCCAATCGAACCTGGAGATAGCTGGTTCTCCCCGAAATATTTTTAGGAATAGCCTCGGATATGAGTCTAATGGGGGTAAAGCACTGGATGGGCTAGGGGGCATACCAGCTTACCAACCCCAACCAAACTCTGAATACCATTAGATGCTTTCCGGGAGTCAGGCGCAGTGAGATAAGTTTCTGCGTCTCGAGGGAAACAGCCCAGACCGTCGGTTAAGGTCCTTAAGTATACGCTAAGTGGGAAAGGATGTGTAGGTCCTCAGACAGCCAGGAGGTTGGCTTAGAAGCAGCCATTCCTTTAAAGAGTGCGTAATAGCTCACTGGTCGAGGGCTTATGCGCCGAAAATGTAACGGGGCTAAAGCGTATCACCGAAGCCACGGGTTCATGTATAATTCGTTATATGTGAGCGGTAGGGGAGCGTTCTGCGGTAGGTTGAAGGTATACCGTAAGGAGTGCTGGACGAAGCAGAAGTGAGAATGTCGGAACGAGTAGCGATAAGACGAGTGAGAAACTCGTTCGCCGTAAACCTAAGGTTTCCTGGGGAAGGTTAATCCTCCCAGGGTTAGTCGGTCCTAAGCTGAGGCCAAACAGGCGTAAGTGAAGGGAAGCAGGTTAATATTCCGCACCATGATCGTGTTATTTTATCGATGGAGTGACGCAGGAGGTTATACCCGCACGGTTTGATAGGCCGTGTCGAATAGTGTAGGCTGGCTAGGCAGGAAAATCCGCTTAGTCTATAACGGCCAAGGCTAGACAGGCCACCGAAATTAGTAGGTGGAAGGAGTAGATACCACGCTGCCGAGAAAAACTTCTAAGAGAGACATGATTGTGACCGTACCGTAAACCGACACAGGTGGGTGAGGAGAAAATCCTAAGGCGCTCGAAAGAACCCACGTTAAGGAACTCGGCAAATTAACTCCGTAACTTCGGGAGAAGGAGTGCTCCGGTAGGGTGACGGGAACACATTAGCAATAACGTGTCGAACGGTAGCCCGAGGGAGTCGCAGAGAATAGGCTCAGGCGACTGTTTATCAAAAACATAGGACTCTGCTAAAGCGAATAGCCGACGTATAGGGTCTGACGCCTGCCCAATGCTGGAAGGTTACGGGGAGGGGTTAGGACATTCGTGTCCGAAGCTCTGAACTTAAGCCCCAGTGAATGGCGGCCGTAACTATAACGGTCCTAAGGTAGCGAAATCCCTTGTCAGGTAAGTTCTGACCCGCATGAATGGCGTAACGGTCTGAGCGCTGTCTCAACGTGGGGTTCGGCGAAACTGTGCACCGGGTGAAGACGCCCGGTATCCGCGTCAGGACAAAAAGACCCCGTGGAGCTTTACTGTAGCTTGATATTGGATTTTGGCCTGTTATGTAGAGCATAGGTGGGAGACTATGAAGCTAGGGCGCCAGCCTTGGTGGAGTCGCCAATGGAATACCACCCTTATCAGTCTGGAATTCTAACCTTGGGCCCTTGATCGGGTTTGGGGACAGTGTCAGGTGGGCAGTTTGACTGGGGCGGTCGCCTCCAAAAGAGTAACGGAGGCGTTCAAAGGTTCCCTCAGCGTGATTGGAAACCACGCGTAGAGTGTAAAGGCAAAAGGGAGCTTGACTGTGAGACAAACGAGTCGAGCAGGGACGAAAGTCGGACTTAGTGATCCGGTGGTACCGTATGGAAGGGCCATCGCTCAACGGATAAAAGCTACCCCGGGGATAACAGGCTTATCTCCCCCAAGAGTTCATATCGACGGGGAGGTTTGGCACCTCGATGTCGGCTCATCGCATCCTGGGGCTGAAGTAGGTCCCAAGGGTTGGGCTGTTCGCCCATTAAAGCGGTACGTGAGCTGGGTTCAGAACGTCGTGAGACAGTTCGGTCTCTATCCGACGCGGACGTAGGATGATTGCGGGGCTCTGCTCTTAGTACGAGAGGACCGGAGTGGACAGACCGATGGTGAACCAGTTGTCTTGTCAGAGGCACCGCTGGGTAGCTAAGTCTGGATTGGATAACCGCTGAAGGCATCTAAGTGGGAAGCCAACCTCAAGATAAATCATCCCAACCGATCGAAAGACGGTGTAAGGGACCATGGAGACTACGTGGTGATAGGCCAGAGGTGTAAGCGTCGCGAGGCGTTAAGCTGACTGGTACTAATATCCCGAGGATTTACCCTTAGCATCTGCAAGTATTTATACTTAGCAGATCATCTCGATCAGATGCGGACCTTTTATTTAAATGAATTTCATCAAAGATATTTATGTGTTGGTGGGTGACAAGCCCACCAACATATTATAATTTTCCTGGTGGTAATGGTCTCGAGGAAACACCTGATCCCATTCCGAACTCAGCAGTTAAGCTCGAAGACGCCTATGATACTGCGGGGGTGACTCCGTGGGAAAGTCGGTCGCCGCCAGGTCTATAAAAGCTCCAAGCAATAAAGCTTGGAGCTTTTTCCTTTTTAGTCAGACAGGAATTTAAAGATAAGCAAAATCCTGGTGGATATTTTTTTATAAATTTAAACTCTAAAGATTTAGAATTTTTGTTTTCGTGCTTTTTTTAGTTTTAAAACCATTTTTCCAATTTTTTTCAATTAACCCTTCAAAAAATAACTTAAATTCTTCTTTTTAACCTTTCTATTCATCATTAAATTACTTATAATTAAAAAGTTAATTAAAATTGGAGGTTGTCTTTTGAAAAAGTTTTTGTTTGTTTTATTAGGTTTTCTTATACTAGCAAATTTTACAACCGGCTTTGCAGAAACTGATGCCGAGTATCAACTTAGAAAGGCTATTAGTCTTATAGAATCTGGGGATTTTGATCTCGCCCAAAGAAGATTAAAAAAAATTTCTCAGAACTTTGACTATCCAGAATTTATTAAGCGAGAAGCTTCATATTATATTGGTTACTGTCATGTAAAAAATGGAGATCCATGGCGGGCTACAGAAGCTTTTGAGGATTTTCTTCTTACTTATGATTCTGGATCACAAAGGTTTGTTCCAGATGCTCTTTATGTAATGGGCCGCGCCTATGAAGAGATTGGAGAAATTAGAAAAGCCAAAAGAGCATATCAAAGAGTTTATAATGAATTTTCTAGTTCTGAATTTGCCAGAAAAGCCAGGATTCGTTTAAAAGAACTTGGTGGTTCAGATTATAGCAATAATAGTGGTGGGAATCACTCTGATCCATATAGTGGTGAAAACAATAACAATGGTGGCTACAATGGTGGAAGTCATAGTGGCAACAACTACGGCGTTTCTTATGAGATTCGTAGAGTTCTTAGATATGCCAAGACTCATAATAATTCCTATTTAAGAGATCAATACATATTAGAGAATATTGGCAGATCAGAAAATGGTTCAGATTTAGTTGCTCTCATTACTGTGATGGAAAATGACATGGTTAAAGGTCAATTTTGCGATAAAATTTGGGGATTACGTTTTGCCAAAACCTTAAATGCAGCAACGATAGTAGAAATAGCCTCACAAAATAAAAATTCTTATCTTGCAGATCAATTTTTGCTACAGGCAGCTCAAAACATTGATTTTAGAACTGGGGGCTATTCAACCCTTGCTGAAGCTTGTGATAATAGCTATATTCGCTCTCAAATTCTTGAGATAGCTAAGGATAATGTTTCTGGCAACAACGGTGGACATGGTGATTATAATCACGGAAATTACAATGGTGGCAATGGCGTTTCCAGACCCGTTAGAGAAATTATTCGTTTAGCCAGACTTGAAAATAATAGTTTTTCCCGTGATCAATTTTTGCTTGATAATGCTTCAAAAGGCAATTCCAGCAGTGATTTTATAGCCATGCTCTCTGAAATGTCTAACGATGCTATTAAAGGTCAATTTTTAGATGCAATTCAAAGAAACCGTGCATTTAAAACTCTAAGCGCTAGAGCTGTGGTGGATATTGCCGCTGAAGTTTCTAACAGCTATTCTTCAGATCAATTTTTACTTGCAGCAGCAGAAAAAATTGCTTTTACGTTCAGAGATTATAGAATATTAGCCGAAGCTTGTTCTAATGGCTATACCAAATCAGAAATCCTTAGAATAGCTGAAAAAAGTAACTATGGAAATTCCGGTCATGGCCATGGACATTATTTGGGTGCAAACTCAAATGAATTAGAAAAACCAGTTTCAACAGATCCTTTTGCCAGTTATAAAGTAAATAAGTCTCAAGTTGCTAGAGTTAATAAATTTATTAAAGCTGTAGAAACCAAAAAGGGAATGAATGAAGCAGTTAGAAAACTTAAATCAGTTGATATGAAAATTTTGACTGTTAAAGAATATATGGAAAAGTATCAGAAAATTATGGATTTTGAACGATTACATAGTTCAAATTGATTTTAATTGAAAAAGAGGCTTTCTTCGGGAAGCCTCTTTTTTTAGGAAAGGGCTTTATGATTAAAAAATTACTTGTTTTTGCACTGCTTTTTATTGTTTCAACATCTTTTTTGATTAATGCAGAACCATTAAAAAAAGATGCCCAGGGTGAATTTATAACAGAATATGATAAAACCCAATTTTTCAAGGCTGCTGAAGAGGGTAATTCAAATAAGATTTCACTTTTATTAAAAAAAATGCCCAAACTTGTTTTTGAAAAAGACAGAGAAGGTTGGACCGGTCTTATATATGCAGCTAGATTTAATCATAAGAATATTATTCAACTTCTAATAAAAAGTGGTTCCAAAATAGAAGACTGTGATAACGAAAAATTTACCGCTCTTCATCATGCTGCAGCCAGTGGTAGATTAGAAGCTGTAAAAGAACTCATAAAACTAGGTGCAAAGGTAAATGCAAAAACGAATGGTTCTGTGACTCCAAAAAAATTGGCTGATTCAAATGGTCATCCTGGAGTAGCTTCTTATATTGGGGGAAAAGGAGGCCACTAAAAGAACTTAGAACATTTCTTTGTAGGCTTTTAGGCTTACTTTACCCAATTTTAATAATGCTGGAAAGATCGAATTGTCAGACTTTTCAGCATTTTTTATTTTGAAATACCCTCTTAAGTATGAAACGTCTTTTGTATATGCACCTTTGTTAAATGTATTTCTAAGGCCTCTTTTACATCTGGTTGTAATTCTCCAGGCAATTTCATTGCTTGCTCCAGCTTGTTTTAAAAGCAAAAAGGTTTTATGGAATGAGTTCGTTAAAGACCAGTGAACTCCAAGTACTCTTAAAGCAAACAGTGGAAGGCCAATTTTAATTTCATGTTTAACCTCGTTAAAAACCGCCAATCCTTCTTCTGTTTCAACATAACCTGGGAAACCAGTTGTAAAAATTTTTAGCTCTTTTTTGCTTCCATTTTCAGCCCTAACTGCGTGGACACCTATTTCATGTAAAGCTAATCTTTTGGCATCTAATTCAGAAAATCTGGCACCTGAATTAATTTTAATTTGTTTTTTTGCCGGAGAAACAGAAGCTCTTGCTCCCATGCCATCAGAAATTACAACTTTCCAGTTATCAAGTCCATAATCAGCTAAAGAAAGCATTAATAACTTTTTCAACTCTTCCGGAGAATAGATTTTTTCCTCATTTAGCTGTTTTTGATTTTTAATTATCAGTAACGCTTCTAAAATTAACCAATTTTCTGGAGCAGGATATAGTTTTATTGAATTTTCTGTAAAAACCTGTGAGTCATCAGTTGAAAGCATTTTTGCCTGGATTGTCAGTTGTTTTGAACATTCATTAAGTAAATTTTTAATCAGACTTTTTCCTGAAATTGATAACTTTTTTTCACTTGCCTTTATAATGTCAGCTGTCAATGAGTTATAAGAAAAGATAGGGTTATAAATAGAGCCATTTTTTAGAGCTGAAAAGAAATTTTGCTTTTCTTCATTTTGACTTTTGGTTGTTGGGTTTATTCGATTAGAAAATGCAATCTTAGATCTTAAATGAAAAAGCTCTTTATCAAATTGCAACTCTTCATTTGAGGGATTAGGGAAATTTTTGGCGATTGCGCCAAATGTTCCTGAAATAAAGACAAAAAGAAATAATAAGGTGGCTATTTTTGAAAAATAATTCAACTCAGGCCTCTTTAATAGTAGAATTTGGAGATAAACTACAATAAAATGTAAAAAGAAAAAATGAAAGAAATAAATTTAATTACTCTAAAATGTTCAAATTGCTCAGCTTCTTTAAAATTTTCAGATAAAATAGACCGCTTTATCTGTAATTACTGCGGTTCTGAGCAGTTGGTCATGCACAATTCGGATGGTTTTTTCTTTAAAAAATTAGAGAAAAAGATGGCTGACCTTGAGCGAGCCACAGAAAGAGGAAATGCAGAATTAGCTATTAAAAGGTTAAAGGAAGATTTGGATTCTGCTTTTTTTCAGCTAAAAGGGGTACAAGAAAAAAAAAGCGATCTTATTTTTTTACTAAATAATAGACGCGAAAATTCTAAGATGGTTTTAATTGGGACTGCTTTCTTGCAAATGGCTATTTTGGCTTTCGATTTTTCTTTTTCAATTTATATCGTTTTTCAAGTAATTATAATTTCCACATTTTTTTATCAAATGCGTGTTTTAAATATTGTTCAGGTAGAAGAAGAAAAAGTTGTAAAAGAATTCAGACCTGAAATTGAAAGAATTTCCAATGAAATCGAGCAAGTGGAAATTAAGATAAGGAAAAAGGTTAAATTCATTGATGGAAAATAAAGCAATTAATATAGTAAAAGTCTTAACAGGCGAATACTGGCCTATTGATTTTGAAATTTCTGAAAAAGAAGCTAAAAAGCACCTGGAGGTTCTTGTTAAAGACGACTCTGCCTCTATTGCCAGAGCAAGAATAAAAAAAATAGGGGATTTGACTTTAAATATAGCCATAATTACAGATTCAGTAGCAATTCACGTTCACCGAACTGGAAAAGAGTTTTACAAGATTGTTTCAGGATCAGGAGAAATGCATACTGCTTTTGTTCCCAAAAATACTTCAAGTATAAAAAAAAATGAAATTTCTTTGGTTGAAGTTCAGAAGGGCGATGTAATCTTAATCCCGGAAAACTACGCACATATGCTAAAAAATACCTGCAAAAATCCATTAATTATATTGTTTATTTGTCCCCAAAGTCACCTTCAGGATGATGGAGATAGAGAATTTGTTGAGGTGGACTTTTGAAAATAATTTTAGCTTCCTCTAAAACCATGAAACCAAGAGAAACCTTTTGCGATCCTTGCGCTACTGTACCAATTTTTAATTCAGAAGCTGAGAAAATAGTAGATTCACTTGGCAAAATGCCTTTAAAAGAACTCTCCGAACTTTTAAAGTGCAACTTATCCTTAGCTAAGGGCGCTTTAGACTCATTTCAAAGATTTCAAATTAAAGATGAAAAAAGGTATGCTGCCCTTGCACTATTTAGTGGGCAAGTCTTTTCTCAAATTGAAGTAGAGAAGATGTCCAGAGATGATTGGGCGTATGCCAGCAAATCAATTATAATTGTTTCTGGTTTATTTGGTTTTTTAAGGAGCACAGACCAAATCTTACCCTATCGGCTCGAAATGGCTTCTAAACTTCCTTCCATGGAAACGACGCTAGGAGAGTTTTGGGCAAAAAAGCTAACTTCATCACTTGAGAAAAATGAATGTCTTTTTTCCAGGGAAGAAGAAATTTTGAATCTGGCTTCTGAAGAATACTCCCAGCCTTTTAGAAAATCAGACTTAGGTCAAAACCTGGTAAAAGTTGAATTTTTGGAAAAAGTTGGGGGAAAATTTAAAGTAATCGGTGTACATGCTAAAAAAGCTAGAGGTAAAATGACTAACTATATTATTCAGAATAAAATCCAAACCTCAAATGATATTAAAGCCTTTTCTGAAGCAGGTTATGAATTTTCTGAAGAAGAGTCTGAAAAAATGAAAATCGTCTTTTGCAGGAACTAGATTATTTTTTGGACGGATACAGTAATTAGGAACTTAGATAAATAGTAAAAATAGGAGATTTTTTTTGAAAAACAAAAGCCTTTATCTACAAATTATGGCTGTTTTCGCAGGCATATCTTTAATCATGGTATTTGGAATAGGTTTATTAGCTTTTTTTGAAAGTCAAAAGTTGTTGGAAAAGCAATTTCAGGATGATCTAAAGGAAAAATCCCAAATTATTTATTCAAGCATTGATGAACAGATTAAAATTTCCACCTCTACAATTCAAGCTTTAGCAAATGGCTTAAAGAAGTTTAAGGAAAAAGACTTTCCTTCTCAGGGAATGCTTGATTTTGCAGTAAAAACCTCCCCGGTTTTTCAGAATATTTACCTGTTTGATCAAGCAGGAAAGGCTTTAGCTGTTAGCTATAAAGACGGTAGAGATGTATCTGAATATCTGGAAGAAAATTTTAATAATTTTGCCTCTGATCCCAATTTAAAATCAATTTTTGATGATATTAACCGGGTTAGATACTCTGGAAAAATGGCTTTCTCAAAAGTCTTTGTCACCCAAAACGGTTCTGTAATGTTTTCTATTATAGCTCCAGTAAAATTTGGCGAAGAAATATTGGGCATAATCAGTTGTGGTGTGAATCTAAACAATGAGGAATCAGGGCTTCAAAAATTGTTATCTTCCTTAGGTACTTCGAAGAAGGGGTTTAGTGCAATTATTGGAGAAGACATGGATATTCTTTTAGGAGTTGGAAATGTTCCAGCTAAGAAGGAAATTTCATTACCAAATATAACTCCCTCTGAAAAAAGTTTTATTCATGGAAATCACATGCTTGTTTATAGAAAGATGGAAAATTGCGGATTGGCTATTTTTACTGGAATTTCTTTGGACGAGATAAATGAACAACTCAATAGGCTCGGTGCTCAGATATTCTTTTACGCATTATTTATTGTGATTCTGGCTCTGATAGTAGGAAGTATCGCTTCAAGAAAAATAATTGTTCCCATAACTGAGTTAGTAAAAGGCCTAAATTGTGTAAAAAATGGAGATCTAAGTTATAAAGTTTCTATTTCTGGTTCTGGTGAAGTAAAGGAAGCTGTAGTCGCATATAATGAGCTTGTCCAAAGAATAGAAAAAGATTTGCTTGTAGATAAAATGTGGACGGAACTTTGGAATGGATGAAAAACTATTAATTAAGCATTTCACAAAGCTAAGCCTGGCGGGATTTATAACAAAAGCAGTTTCTACGCTTGCTGTTATTTTTTCTGTCTCGGTAATTTTTTCCAGCGATTTTGTTTCAAATTTTATCTCATTTAACCTTATCCTTGCGTCTTTAATGCTGTTCTTTGGTTTTTTTCAATTGCTAAAACCAGTATTTGGTTTCAAAAAGAAAATCCTGGCTTTTTTCTCTATCCTTACGGGCTGCACTATGTTTATCGCATCGCGAAACTTGGAGTCTTTAACGCATATTTTAACCCTTATCTTTTTCATATCGGCTGTGTATTTTGATTCACTCTGTACTTCATTCTATATGGAAAAGTTCAGCAGCAACTTTTCTTTAAAGGAACAAAAAAGATTTTACTATATATTTAATGGTTCTCACTATTTGGGTGCTGTTTTGGCAGGTATTTCCATCCCATTTTTATTTCAACTTGCAACTTTCAAAACAGGTTTAAATCTGGCTTCAATTTTGTGTTTTCTGGTTCCAGTAGTAACCTTTTTTTTAACAGATAACCCAAATTCGAAAAAGGAAGAAAGTGGGCTCGCTAAAACTGGAGTTGCCATCAAATCTTTCTTTCAAACAAAAATAGGCTTATGGTGGCTTTTGGTTGCATTTATAGCATCCTTAATCTATGCTTTTTCAACAATTCCATTCATTTTTGACAGCCTGTCCAGCATTAACAATTCCAAGGAAATCGCCTCTTATGTAGGAAAAATTATTGCTTCTGCAGAAGTGTTGATTTTCATGATTTTCGCTTTTATCTTACCTTTCTTTTTAACTCGATTTTCTCCTCCTTCATTACTTTTAGTTTCTCCGGTGCTTTTGCTTTTCATAGGGACTTTATCTATTTATTTTCCCTTGAAAATCATAAAATTAGGAAATTTTTTCGTAGCCTACCTAATCTTAAGAACTTTTAATAGAGCTGTTTTTCAGTCTTTTGCTCAATTATTTAAAAATTCCGAACGGCCTTTTGCAAAGATCATAAATGGGGAAGTGATTTTCCCTTTTGGGCTTCTTGTAGGATTTCTTTTAATGCATTTTTATCCGGATTTGATTAAGGGAAGTTTTCCATTAAAAACTCTTTTAGCCCTTGGAAGTTTTTCGCTTCTCCTTGTTTTCGCTGGTAGGAACAAATATTTTCTGGCATTAAGAGAAACATTGGAAAAAAATTCTGAAGAAGATTTTTCTGATGAGCTGGTTGGTAACTCGGCACTTAGTTTTACGACTGAAAAAGAAAAAATACTTTTGCTGCAGCCAATGCAAAGAAGTGGTGCAATTCTTCGTTTAGCTCAAAAGTGTCCCAGGAGTGCTGCAAAAATAGTTTTGGAGCTTTTAAAAACAGAGAAAGATGAAAAAGCCCTTTCTACATTAGTTAGAACCTGCGGGCGTTTGGAGTTTCCCTCAATAAAAATGAAGCTGGAAGAAGTTCTCTATTCTAACGATTCAAGTAGACTTTCTGCTGACGCACTTGAGAGCTTGTATCGAATTAATAAAGAAGTTGCTTTAGAGAACGCTCTAAAGTTGCTGTCAACAGATAATAATCGGCTTAAGTCCAACGCTATAATGATTTGTTTAAGAGCTTCAAATGAAAAAACTGATATTAAAAATGCTTTAATAAAACTTAAAGAGATGGTTTTCTCCGATAAGCCAGAATTTAGATCAAGCGCATGTGCAATCGTTGGTGAAATTAAAAGTAGAGCTGCAATTCCTGCTCTGATAAAACTCTTGAATGATGAAAACGAACAAGTCTTGAAATCGGCTGTTAAAGCTGCTTCTAAGATTAAAAATGAAGACCTGGAAAAGTGCCTTAGTAAAGTAAGCGATAGGTCTGAGGAATTAAAAGCTTATGTAAGTAAACAGGTAAAGCTAAATTCAGCAGGCCTTGGAAAAAACATCACACGTCTACTACAAACTGACGGAAGGGTTACCATGGATCAAGTTGTTTCCTTAATGGGACGCATGAGAAATGAAAAAGAAGTTGAGATTGCTTACCAGGTGGCTATGAGATTTCCAGGACTTCCAGGCTTCAGAATTTTGGAACAACTTTCTTTTCATTCTAAACTTGGTTTAATTGATGAACTAGAGCATTCTTTGATTCCTTTTGGTTTGGATTTTGAAAAAATTTGGTTGATGATCAGTAACTCTGAAAATTTTGAATTAAATGAACTTGGAGTTGCTTGTCTTGGAGCGGTTGATGAAGAGACTTTCAAGAATGTTGTAAGACGAGCTGTAAAAAGTAAAGTCCAAAATAATGGAAAAGCATTGATTTTTTCTGGAGCAGGAATGCGAATTTTGGATAGAAAATTAGGGCTCGCGATCTGGGAGAACTTCTCATCAGGAGAAAATCTGCTTTTTGATAAAGGAAACCAATTGATTAAAGAGCTTGATTCAGAAAGCGCAAGAGAGCTTTTTTACTGGTTAAAAAAACAGCTAATCTGAAATAATAAAAATTGAAATAGCCTTATGGTGCAATATTTAGGTATAATGGTTTGTTCTCAAAACGAAGTTTCGGTCTGGGAATATTCTATAATTGTCAGGAGCAGATATGGGCGAGACACAAGTTATTCGTAGTATTTTTGACTGCGAGTTTTTAAAGAGTCTGATCGAACGAAATTGGAAAGTTACTGTTGAACAGCTTATCTTCCTTCATCTTGGTTTCAATGATAGCTATCTCGTAAGAACGGACAAGGGTAAATTTATAGCTCGCCTTTATAAACAAGGGTGGCGTTCTGATTCTGAGATTCTTTCTGAGTTAAAAATATTAGCAGCTCTTCAGAAGAAAAAATTGCCAGTAGCTTCATTCGTTAGAACAGGCGATGGCGACATGTTTATTACTGTTGATGCGCCTGAAGGTGAAAGACCATTAGTGCTATTCGATTTCATTGATGGGGAAATTCCACATCCTTTAACCAAAGAAGATGCAAAGAAGCACGGTGAGTTGCTCCAGGAATTGCATAGTTTTTTAAAGAAAGCTGGTAAAGATCTTGATCGTCCAAAGCTAGGTGTTTCTTTTCTTGTAGATGAACCAATTCAAACACTTAACGAAAGTTTTCCAGATAAATTGGATGAAATAGAAGAATTATCAAATAATTTGAAAACACTTGTTTCTAAGGTAAATTTCAAAGGAAAAACGCATTTAATTCATGGCGATTTTCTTAGCTCAAACCTTATTTCTAACAAAAAAAATCATTCCATTATAGATTTTGATTTCTGCGGTGCAGGTTTACCAGAATACGATCTGGCTACATATCTATGGGGAGTTTATAAAGAACTTCCAGAAAAAGAAGCTAAAGCTTGTGAAAAAAGCTTCCTGCAAGGTTATGGCATTGAAGTGAACAAAGAATTAACCAGTAAAATAGCTATTCTCAAAGTTCTCAGAGAATTTTGGGTCTGGGCAATAAATGTTAAAATTGGTTATGACTTCAGGCGTCTTGCTTCATTAAGCTTTGATTTTAATGTTGGGCAGATAAAAGAAAATCTTAAGAAATGTAAGTAATTGTTTAACCGGCTATAAAAAGAAAGAAGGAAAATAATGTTTTGTCCTAAGTGTAAAGCAGAATTTAGAGAAGGTTTCAGTTTCTGTGCAGATTGTAATGCTTCTTTAGTAGAAGAATTGCCAGAATTAGAAGAAGATTCTGAAGAAACTTTTGTTATTGAAGAATATGAAAAACCGGGGCAGGAAATAAGATTTTGTCCTGAATGTCAGGAAGTCTATGAAGACGATTTTGAAGAATGCCCTGAATGTGAAGTTGAATTAGAAATAGCGACCAAAGATAATAGACCAGAAATGGTAAAAAAAATAGAAGCACAAATTTTACATTTTCAGGGTAGAATCGCCAAGCTAAATAACCTAACAGAAATAGAAGAGGAAAAGGTTTTACTTTTTGAAACTGATGATATGAACTTTGCTATTTCTGCCATGGAAACCCTCGATAGAAATGGATTAGAATTTGAGTTTCTTGAAGCTGAGAATAGCTTTAATCCTCTAGGTTTTTTACTTTCGAGCAATAGCCCCACTGAAGAAAAACTTAATAGAGTTTTGGTTCGCGTAAAGGATGAGCAAGCTGCAACAGATTTATTAAATCAAGCTCCAGAGCTTGGTTTAAATGATATTCCCGAAGAGCTTGCCGATTCCGATTTTGAAGAAGAAGATCCGGAAGAAGATTTCTAAACAATTGGCAATAAGCCTTGAATAGGTTTATTGCCAATTGTTTTTTATACTAATAATAAAAAATAAAAGATATAAGCGAGAGATTTTTTAAGCTATTTGGCTATTTTGTTTAATGGAAATTTTATAGGAATAGAAAGTGTCCTATTTGTTTTTTATAAAACAGATTTTTTTGCTGGTCTAAGCTTTAATAAATGGGAGGAATGTAATGGAAGAAAATTTCTTTGAATTAAGAAAGTTTGTTGCCCCGGAATTTATTTTTGGAGTAGGAGCGAGAAATCTTGCTGGCAAATATGCTCGAAACCTTGGAATTCAAAAAGTTTTAATCGTTACTGATCCCGGTGTAATAAATGCGGGATGGTGTACTGAGTTACAAAATTCCTTGGAAAATGAAGCCATTTCCTATTCTATTTTTTCTGATATTACCCCAAATCCCAGAGATCATGAAACTATGGCTGGCGCTAAAGCTTATTTGGAAAATGATTGTAATGGAATAATTGCAATCGGTGGTGGAAGTCCTATGGATTGCGCTAAAGGCATAGGAATTGCTGTATCCAATGGACAACATGTTTTGGAATTCGAAGGGGTAGATGAAGTTAAAATTCCAGGCCCACCCTTAATTTGTATTCCAACAACTTCTGGAACTTCAGCTGACGTTTCTCAATTTGCGATAATTTCTGATACAAAAAGAATGGTCAAAATCGCAATTGTCAGCAAAATGGTAGTTCCGGATGTGGCACTTATTGATCCGAAAACTACCACAACCATGCCGAAAGATCTTACCGCATTCACGGGCTTAGATGCATTAACGCATGCAATTGAAGCATATTGCTCTAACGCCTCTTCTGTAATAACAGATCTTCATTCTATGGAAGCGACCAGATTAATTCTTGAGAATTTGGAATTAGCATATCAAAATCCCCTTGAGATGGTTCCCAGATCAAAAATGACTCTAGGAAGCCTATATGCAGGACTTGCTTTTTCTAATGCAAGCCTTGGTGCTGTACATGCTATGGCTCATAGTCTCGGGGGGTTATTGGATTTTCCACATGGTCAAGCAAATGCAATTTTGTTAGATTTGATTGTTGAATTTAACTTTCCAGCAATGCCAGAAAAATTTAGACGCTTAGCTGCATCAATAGGCTGCAATTCAACAGGATCTGATCAGGAAGTAAAAGATTCCATTGTTGGAAGAATAAGAACCTTTAAAAAAGCTATTGGAGTAACCCAGACACTTGGTGAATTAGGTTTAAACTCTAATAGTATTCCAGATTTAGCTAAGAATGCGATGCAGGATGCTTGTATTGTTACTAATCCAAGAATTCCAACTCAAAGGGACATAGAAGAGCTTTATGAAAAGGCCCTTGGAAAATAAAAATTGGGAAAACTTACGCTCAGCTCTGATTGGATTTGGTGAAAAATCAATCAGTAAAAGTTATTATCCCGAGTTACAAAGAAAGCTTAAGGAGCTTGAGCGCTTTAAAACCCTACTAGATCATTCCCATGATGGAATATTTCTGTTCGAGCTCGATAGCTTCTTATTAATTGATGCCAATAATTCAGCTTTGAGTCAAATTGGTCTTTCTAAATTTGAGACTATCGGCAAAGTTTTTCATGAAACTGTTAAACTATCAGAAGTAGAAACAATTGTTAGTTTCTTTAAAGAGGTTAATAATCCTCAAAATTCCCTTATTTTGAATTCAGATTTAGAAAACAACCTGGGAGAAGTTTTTCAAGTTGAGGTTGTGTTACAAAAAGACAAGTTTGAGTCCAATAATTATGGTGTTCTTGTAATTAGAGAAATTGGTGAAAAATTACTTGTCGAACGATCTTTAAGAGCCCTGGCAAAAGATTTTGTTTCTCTTACTGGAAGAGAATTCTTTAATGCTGTTTGCAGATTCTTAAAGGAACTAACTAAAGCGGATAACGTTTTCATTGGTGAAAATTTAGAACCACAAGAGAAGGTTAAATTTTTAGGTGGGGCCTTTGAAAAAAATGAGCCAATTTATAATCTATACCCATTTTCAAACTTTCCTTGTATAAAAACTTTTAAAAAGCAAATGTGTCTTGTTAAAAATTGTGGTAAAAACTTTTTCCCAGAAAATGATATGTTTACCGAGTTTGATGCAAGAAGCTATTTTTGCGCACCAATTACGGGCAAGTTTAACAAAAAATTGGGTTTTTTAATCATTCTTCATAGCAGTTCCAATAAAGTTTTTGAGATTGCTGAAATAATTTTTAATATATTTTCAGACCGAATTGCTGCAGAAATAGAGAGAATTAGAGTTGAAAAAGAATTTGAAGAAAGCCAGAGAAAATATAGCCAAATCTTTAATTCCACCTCTGAAGCTATTCTAATTCAAGATTTTCCTAGTTGGAGAATTGTAGAAGTTAATGAAGCAATGCTTAAGCTTTTTATCTTAAAAAATGAAGATTTACGTTTAATAGAAGTTAATGACCTTTTCTCAGCCAATCAAAATCATGAAAAATTTACTTCTTTCAAAAAGAAATTTGAAAAACATTTAAATTCCACTGGTATTTTTCACTTTGAGTGGGAAATGGTAAAAAAAACGGGTGAAAAATTCTGGGCTGATATATCTTTCAAAAGGATTTTCTTAAATAAAACCGATCGTATTTTAACTGTTGTTAGAGATATTTCTTTGAGAAAAAAGTCAGAGGAAAAATTAATTGAAGCTCAAAAGCTTGATTCCATTGGAAATCTCGCAGCCGGGGTTGCTCATGATTTTAACAATATGTTAAGTGGTATAATGGGCTTTGCGTCTTTATTAATAGAAGATGAAAAGAATCCCGAGAAAATTTCTTTTCTAGAGGGTATTTTGGAGTCTTCAAAAAAAGCTGCAGAGCTAACGCAAAAACTGCTGGGTTTTGGACGCAGAGGGAAAAATATTTCTGAACCTTTAAACCTAAATGAAATTATTGATGAAGTCTCTAATTTGTTTTTAAGAACGGTTGATAAATATGAAGACATAATGTTATTGAAAAATTTATCTGCTGATATTCCCACAATTGACGCCGACCCATCACAAATTTCTCAGGTTTTTATGAACTTGCTTGTTAATGCAAAAGAATCTGGGCGGGGCACTGGAGTAAAAATTGACATATCAACTTCTAATGTTACAAAAACCAACTCCTGGAATTCAAAACTTTCTGAACCAATAATAGAAGAATTTGTTGAAGTAGTTGTTCGGGATAATGGAAATGGAATTGAGAAAAAAAACTTAAAAAGAGTTTTCGAGCCATTTTACACCACAAAAACTGAAGGTGACATAAAGGGTACTGGACTTGGTTTAGCGATGGTCTATGGAATTATTAAAGGACATCGAGGGTTCATTGAAATAGAAAGCACAGTGGGAAAAGGAACTATTTTCAGACTTTATTTTCCACCTGGTAAAAAAAAGCTAATTAATAAAGAAAATTTTTCCAAGAATGTTCCAGGCCAGGGCGGGAATGTACTAGTAGTAGATGATGAGGAATTAATTTTAAAAATGGCCTGTAGGATGCTAAAAAAACTTGGTTTTAAAACCTTCGTTGCATCTAATGGACTTATGGCTCTTGAAGTTCTGGAAAAGGAAAATTATGATTTTGAATTCATACTTTTAGACATGAAGATGCCAACCATGGGTGGTCATGAAACTTTTATAAAAATAAAGGAAAAATGTCCTGATTTGAAGGTTCTTTTATCAACAGGTTATGGAAGAAATGAAGAAGCACAGGGAATTCTTGATTTAGGAGTTTCTGGTTTGCTTTTGAAACCCTATTCATTAGAACAGCTTTCCGAAAAAATTGATTTAATTTTAAAAAAATAGTTTTAATTTTAAAAAAATAGTTTTAATTGAAGATACTATTTCAATTAAAACATTATCCAAAAAGCTCCTAAAGAAAAAAAAATCCCAAGCCGAAGCTTGGGATTTTTTTCTTTAAACTATATTAGTGAGTTGGACCAGCAACATCATTTTCAAGATCATAATAATCTTCAGCATTGATAATTGCTTTGCCTTTGCTACCCATTGGGTAAAGACTTCTGATTGTTCCACCAACAGCATACATCTGCCAGCTGAAAGTTTCGCCATTGATGTTGGCATCAAATTTCATAGCACTTGGAACGCCACCCTGGTTCTTTGCAGCTTGAATGGCAATGTGACCGAGAGCAAGTATTGATTGAACAGAGTTTCCAAGAAGAAATCCACCAATTTTTTTTCTTCCAGTTGGAAGTGGTCCTGATCCATCTGGATCCCAGGTAAATTTTCCAGTAAAAACATGATTGTCGTCATGACCAGAAATTGAAGATTGAGCTTCTGCGTTTCCAGATCTTTCATCTTTATAAAATCTGAACCACCAATGATAACCGCTAACTTTACTTCCTTTAAGTTCTCCTGCGATTACATGTTCGAAACCAAGGCCAGAACCGAACCAATTATGTTTCAAATCCTGAATAGTTGTGTTGGTTACTTTTAATGCATGCTGAATTGTTGGATCATTTTCAATTGAAGCAAGGAAAGCATCAATATCATCGTCTAATTTCTTATGATCGTTTGTTCCAGATTTAGGATTAAATTTTTTGCAAAGAGCAAATGCATTTTTGTAGCTTTGTGGAATTTCTGTTTCGATGTCTTTAATTAAAAGAACTTCTTTAAATCCGTTAGTTTTTTCAACTTTGATAAAATCTTTATCAAGTTTGTCTAATCCTTTAGTATTCATTTCAATTTCCTGTTGAATACCACGGATCAGGTCTCGGTTTACATAACCTGGATTTGCTTTGGAAGCACTTTTTTCAGCGGTCGCAATAGCTTGTTTTAAATCATATGAATCTTGAATTAAACCGATTGAAATAGATTTTTCAAGATAACTTTTCAGTTGGGGGTTTTTAACGTTTTCAAGTTGGGCACTTAAATCCTGACCTGAAAATGCTGAGGAAGAAAATGCAAAAAGAAATGCCATAGATAAAGAAATTACTGCTCGTCTCATTCGCTACTCCTTAATTTTTACTCATTACAACTTATCGAGCTAAGAAAATTTAATACAATACTTATATACTTACTTAATACGTTCTATGAGTTTAACATAAATTAAAGAATTTGCAAATACCTCGGTACAATTATTTTATTTTTTACGTTTTTTTTAAGCATCCTAGCCAAAAATTAGTATATAAAGTCGGCCAGGAGCTTAAAAGCTCCAAGATTTGTGCATTGGAAAGATGAGTACCCCATTCTTTACTGAAAGGGTCGGAGAATGCTCTGAAAGGCCATTCCGAAATTAGTTTTTCGAATCCAGTTTTTAAAAGAATTTTATCTGTAGAAATCTCAGGGTAGATTTCTTTAATTACAGACAAAATAGAAAACAAGGATTTTCTGAAAAGAGCAAAGTTCCCATTTAAGCTTAATCTTCCATTTTCTAATGCATCATCCAGAAGTCCAAGAAGCCAATCAAAGCTTGGAAATTTATGACCAGATAGGGCACAAATTGATCTCTCAACAACACTGTTTATCTCGTTTTTTACGCCTCTATATTTACCAATCTTTTTGAGGGCACGGACAAGTCTGTGTTTGTCCTTTTTTAATCCAGCGAACATTATTTCAATAAAAAGTTCTCTTTCTTTTCTGTTTAGAGCTACTGTTAGACTCCAATCCAAGGGTACTATTTTTCCATCTTTATCAACTAAGAGATTCCCGGCATGAGGATCACCGTGGAAAATTGTTTTTTCTTTATTTTGCCAAAAAGGAGCTGCAATCAAAGAGTTAAAAATTCTTTCAGCGATTTCCCTTCTAATGTCAATTGGAGCTTTTAATAAATCTCCAACACATAAACCTTCTATCCTCTCCATAGAGGTTACCTTGTCTGTACACCATGGTAAGAGATGGGGCACCCTTGCTTGTCTGGAATCAAGATAATTATTTGACATTATTTTCAAATTTTCCTGCTCTACTCTTAAATTTACTTCCTGGGCAACCATTTGTGCTGTTTCATTTAGAGGGTCAGAAAATTCCAGAACGGGCAGTTTTTTTTCCTTACAAATTGATTTTAAAGCATCCCCAAGATTGGGCCATAGTTCTAATTCTTCTTCAAGGAAATCACGAGCTTCGGGTTTAATTACCTTAAATACCCCTTCAACCATTTCCTCATTTTGCTCAATTCTTTTAAAAGGAATGACAATTGCAACACTAGCTTCTGCAATAGGGTTTTCTTCAAACAAAAACTGTGAAACATCTATTCCTGAATTACTTAGAATAGAAACAGTATCATCACGTGAAAACTTTGAGGGCATTGTTTCGAGTTCTTTTAAGCTATTTCGCAGCTCTTCATTCAATCTACTGTCCCTGGCCAAAACTTGACCAAGCTTGTGCAAGGTTGGACAAGATTGCATAATCTTCTCAAGGCGTTCAGAGGTTGTAGCAAATGGACCCATTGAAACCTGGGTGTTAAAAATTTGAGTTTGCCTATCCATGTTCAGGTTAGACAAAAACCAGGCTAGTCCATCTATAACAAGCGGAACAAATCTTTCATAGCAAACTGGAATAAGCGTTTTAAAATTTAAACGCTCGATAAGGGCATACCAATCCATAATTTTTAGAAATCCTTCCTGGCCGTAAAGATTTCCGGTGCCTGAAATTTTATACACTATTTTAGTATAAGAGACAATTAGTTTAACTTTTTACTTTTCGAAAGATCCTTCAAAATGTAATTTATATATACAAATAAACTCAGAGAGAAGTAAAATGCTTATCTAACTAATTAAAGAGTTTGGGATTTATAAACCAAAATAGTGACATAAATTTTAAGTAAGGATCGGAACTTATGAACCAATTTAAATCGATAGTATTGTTGATCACAGCCTTTGCGTTAATCTGTAATTTTGGTTTCTGCAAAACTATTGTCATTGCCCACAGAGGAGCTTCAGGCTACTTGCCGGAACACACACTGGAAGCAAAGGCTCTGGCGTATGGTATGAACCCGGATTTTATTGAGCAAGACGTGGTTCTTACCAAAGATAATGTCCCCATAATTGTCCATGATATTCATCTGGATACGATTTCAGATGTAGCTAAGAAATTTCCTGAATCAAAGAGAGAAGACGGACGTTTTTATGCTATTGACTTAAACTTAGCTGAAATTAAACAACTTCGAGTTAATGAAAGAATTAATATTACTTCTGGAGAAGCTGTTTTCCCTAACCGGTTCCCACTTTATAAATCCGCCTTTCAAATACCGACTCTCCAGGAAGAGATCGAATTGATTCAAGGTTTAAATAAAAGCACTGGTAAAGATATTGGAATTTATACTGAGATTAAAGAGCCAGCCTGGCACCTGAAAGAGGGAAAAGATATTACTAAAATTACTTTAGAGGTATTAAGCTCTTATGGTTATAAATCCAAAGATTCCAACTGTTTTTTGCAATGTTTTGATGAAAAAGAAGTTAAGAGGATTAAACAGGAGTTAAAATCCGATTTACCTCTGGTTTTGCTTATGGAGGAACCTTTAAAATTGGAGTCATACAAAGGCATTATTGATGGAATTGGGCCATCCATTTCGCATTTAGTTAAGGCTGACCAGGAAAAAGGGATTATTTCTACCGGGTATGCAGAAAAAGCGCACCAGCTTGGTTTTGTGGTTCATCCCTGGACACTAAGGGCGGATAGTTTACCTAAAGATCTTTCTTATAATTTTCTTGCCAGGTTTTTGATTGAACAGGTTAAGGTTGACGGCATTTTTACGGATTTTCCTGATAAACTTGTTGAAATCGTTAATGAGAATAAATCGCAAGAATAAATCATATAGTCTAATTATGGTATTCTATTGGTGAAAAACATAAAATGTATTATTATCTAAATAGATTAATTTGGGATGGATTATGAAAGATCAGAAAAGAAAATATAAATTTTCTTGGGATTTAATTGGAGATATTGCGGATGGAAGAGGTAATCTGGGCGAGTTGACCAGGGTTGAAAATTATCGGTTACTTCAATTTACGTTTAGAGATGTTCTTGAAGAAGAATTTGGGACAGAAGTCGCAGATAGGATCTTTTATAAATCTGGCTTAAAAGCTGGAAAGGCTTTGTATGAAAAGTTTTTATCATCAGCAAAAGATGTCCCGGATTTATTAAACCTGTTAAAAAACACCTTGTTAGATTTAAAAGTCGGAGTCTTAAGAGTAGAAGAATTTTTTGAAGAATCCATGAATCTAACCATCACTGTTGCCGAAGATTTAGATTGTTCTGGTCTTCCAGAGTTAGATTATGAACTATGTGTATATGATGAAGGTTTCCTGGCAGGCATTTTTGAATCCTTTAATGGAAAGGAATTTGAAGCAAAAGAGATAGATTGCTGGTGCACTGGCGGCAGAATTTGCAGATTTAAAATCAATCCAAAATGACAGAATTTGATCAAAACTCGGAAAAGCTTTTAAAAGCTTTTCTTCAAGACCTTCTTAGTGGAGCTGTAGACGTAAAGGTTCCAGAGGGGGTGCCTTGCCAAACAGAGCTTAGGCGACTAAAAGCAATGCTATCAGAAATTAAGGTTTTTTCGACCATGCTTTCTGAGGGGGAGTTAAATGCATCCCTAACCTTTAAAGGGCAAATAGCAGGAAGTTTAAAATCTCTTCAGGCCAGTCTTAAACATTTGGCCTGGCAAACTAGAATGATTGCCGACGGCGATCTTGATCAAAGAATTGATTTTCTGGGGGAGTTTTCAACCTCATTTAATAAAATGGTTGTAAAACTAAAAGAAGCACGGGAAGGGCTTGAAGAGAAAAATCTTTCTCTCCAACGGCTTTGGGGAGACCTACAGCATGATTTGATGCTCGCTGCAGAAGCTCAGCAATCTACAATGAATTTTATCAGCGATTTATCATTTATTAAGTCCTACAGAGATTTTATGCCTTTAGAAGTAGTCTCTGGTGATTTCTATGACGAGTTTTTAGATCCGCTTGGCAATCTAAATATTTTTATTGGAGATGCTACTGGCCATGGAACTTCGGCAGCCTTAATTACCATGATGGTAAAAATGGCAATTAGTTATTTGCCTTACGAGCTTTCCACTAGCGAAACATTAAGTAGATTAAATTCGCAGTTCTCTAACTGTTTTCCGGAAGGGCGTTTTGTTTCTGGTATTTTTTGCAAAGTAAGTCCTAATGGACTTTTAAAAGCTTCCAACGCAGGTCATCCACCTTTATTACTTTTGCCAGCTGATAAAGAGGATTTTGAAATATTTTCCGGAACAGGTCTTGCCCTTGGCATGTTTGAAGAAGAGTTTGAAGAATATACGGAGCTCACTTACCAAATGAAGCAGGGAGATCGATTTTTTCTATTAACCGATGGTATTACAGAATGTCAGACAGAAAGAGGATTTTTTGGACTTGAAGGTGTTAAAAGGTTTTTGTTGAGAGATAGAAAACTTCCCCTGGAAGATAATGTTAATAGCATGATGAAATTTTTGAGCAAATATAGCTTTGATGATGATATTACAATTTTGGGTTATGAATTTACCGAAACAAAAGAAAAGTAGCCTTTTGTTAAAATTTTGTTGATTTTTTCTGATGCCGCACCGCACAAGTAATAGTGCGCCAATATTAAAAATTTCGTGATTTTTAATAAAGTAAATCTGGTAAAACACCTTGAATTATTACTATATTAGATAGTCTTGAGCTTGAGATTAGAGAACCTTAAAAAATAGAATGGCAGAATTTTGACAAAATGCTGCGTCGCGGAAATTTGTGCTTGATTTTTAGAAAAATACATCTTAGCATTGTGTAGATGTTTTAATGGGGAAGTATGCGATGAGTGAATCTATTAATGAATTTTTAGTGCGCTATGAAAAAGCCTTCAGAACCCAAAACTGGGATGAAGTTAAAGGCTTTTTCCATGATGAATGCACAATGATCTTTAGTGATGGAACCTATAAGGGAATCAATGAAGTAGAAAAAGTAATTAAAAAGATTTTTTCTTTAATAAAAAAACAAACCTATGAGGTTAAAGATTTATATTGGACTTTTAACACCGATAAAATGGCCAGTTGCGTATATACATTTTCCTGGTCAGGGGAAGTATTTGGGGCTAAGGCTGTAGGAGCAGGTCGAGGTACAAATTTATTTGTAAAAGAAAACGGGCAATGGAAAATAGTCAATGAACATTTAGGCCCACTCCCACGTTAAATCCAAAACTTAAAGCAAGAAAGCAAGAGAGAATATTACTTAGTAATATTCTCTCTTGCTTTTTCCTATATCCGAAGTAAATTTCATAAAAAAAAGGAGGAAAACAATGAAGAGCTTTTCAATTTTTCTGATTGGTTTGTTTATGGGATTTATTATTACTGGTGGAATTATATTTATAAAAATGCCCAGCTTAATGCTTACTGAAAGAGTAAGCCCTTTGGAAATAAACGAAACTGTAGAAAAGATAAAAGAGAACGCTATAAAAGAAGGGTGGGTTGTTGCTGGAGTCAGCAAGATGCATGAGTCGGTGAAAAAGCACGGAGGCCATGATCTTTCTGAGGTATATCTGGTAAATCTTTGCCAGGCTGACCACGCTTATAAAATTCTAAGTAAGGATGAAAATAAAATTGTTTCGGTAATGATGCCATGCACAATTAGTGTTTATAAGAAATCTGATGGAAAAACTTACGTTGGCTCTATGAATGCTGGTTTGTTAGGTAAAGCATTTGGAGGGGTGGTTGCTGAGGTTATGGGAAACACTGTAGCTGAACAGCAATTGAAATTTTTGGAATTTACCCACAACTAAAAATATGCCTCAAAAGCTACCGCTTTTGAGGCACTTTTTTAATTAAGGAATGTAATTTACATATAGTTCCAGATCTAAAGATTCTTTTGGATGTGGCTGGCTATCTGGATGCCCAACTGCAACAAGAGTCTGCAATGTCATTTCTTTCTGGCCAAGGATTGATTCCAATTCATTTTTTGCAACCAATGCTCCTGAAACCCAACATGTCCCAAGACCTTCTTCTGTAGCTGCGAGAAGCATGTTTTGAACCATTGCTCCTGTAGCCTGCAGTTCAGGGTGTCTACGCCAATTTGAAATTTGCTCATGAGAGAAATCTGAGTCTTTGAGCAAATCAAAAATTGGTGCGGAATAATCTTTTGTAGAAATTGCCAATACAACAGGAGCATTTGCAAAAATTGTTGAAAACAGCTTAATTTTTTCTAGGGTAGATTGCTGTTCTGGCTTTATTTTTGGAAACATCATGTCCAATTTTTCAGCGACCACACCCTTCATTTTTTGAATAATTTCACCATTGGTAATAACTGAAATATTCCAGGGAACAGAATTGTTTGGACTTGGTGCCGCCAATCCAGCTTTAAGAATTTTTTCAAGTGTAGCTTGACGCACAGGTTCCGGGGTAAATCTTCTAACTGTTCTTCGGGCATAGATTAGTTCAGAAAAATCCATTTGATCCTCCAAATTTTAATTCAATTTATACTATATTCAAAAATGAATTTGAGGCAATTGAAATCTTGACCTTTTTCCTGACCCGATTTAGGATAAATGCCTATGAAAACAGAACTTAGACAAATTTCCATTAAGGAATTAACAAACTTTTTTCCCGATTCTCTGGTTGAACAGGACTCTAACCTTGAAACCAGTTTAAATAAAGTATCTCTGGTTTCACCGCTAACTGTTTGCCAGAATCTAGTAATAGATGGTGAAAAGCGCTTGAATTATTTAAGAGCAAATAATTCTGCAGAAGTAAACTGTTTATGTATTGAAGGAAATCCCGCAGAAATTCTTATAGAACTAAAGGAAGTAAAAAGCTTTCCAATGGAAAAGATAGCCTGGCTCTATCTTAAATTGGATGCTTCAGGCAAAGATAGACTTCTCGACAAAGCAGGAATTTCCCAGTCACCTCAAATGGCTTACATTATTAACCATATCGGAAATTTGATTACCAACAAAGAACTTTCAAAGCCAAGTGGAATACCAATAAATGTCTGGAGAGAACTTGGACATTTAGGCGAAAAAGTTGATCTATATTTAAAAGATTTAATTTCCATGGAAGGAACAGTCTCGGAAAAGCGCATCATTGCCAACTTACTTAAAAGCTGCAAGCTGCGCGACAACCTTCCAGAAAAATTGCCAGAGGGCGATGCAAAAAAGAGTATTGCTTTCCTGGAATCCATGGCAAACCCACGTAAGACAGAGACTAACAAGAACCTTGAGGCTGTTTTATCTAGTTTGAACCTTCCAAAAGGGGTTAATCTTAAGTTGGACCCAACCCTTGAAAAGCCTGGTGTAGAAGTTTCCTTAAGATTAAAAAGGAATAAACTCTCTGTTTTAACTGATCTTCAAAGTGAGTTGGAAAAGCTGTTCGCCAAGGTGCCAGAGTTGTGAAGAGACAATTTTTTGAAAACGTTTACATCTCACGTAGCAATATGGAAAACCCGATTTCTGTTGGAATAATGGCAGGGGTCGACTTTACTAATATTGTTTTTCATGAAGGCGAAAATCACCCGGGAAACGGCTTGTTGATAACTGAAAATAAGGGAACCTTTGTTAAGCCTTGCCCTGGACAAAAGGGGAGTGTTTGTTGCAATTATTGGGTCGTTGAATGGGGGATGGGTTGTCCTTTTAAGTGCGAATACTGCATTCTTCAAAACTACTCCTGCGCAGGGGACATGACTCTTTTTATTAATTGGGACAAGTGTTTTACTGAAGTTGAGGAATTGAGAAATAGAGTTAAGGGGCCGATTCGGCTTGGAACAGGACAATTTGGAGATCCTTTGGGTCTTGAACAAATTTTTCCATTAAACAGTGAGTTGATTAGATTAACCGAAAACTATTCGGATTTCTTACTTGAGTTGAAAACCAAAAGCGATTATGTGGAACCGGTTTTACAAGCTAATAGTGCTAAACATGTGGTTTTATCTTTTTCTTTAAATCCTCAAACCATTATCGATAAGCTCGAACACTTTACAGCGAGCCTTGAAAGCCGACTTATGGCTGCAAAAAAAGCCTGCCAGGAAAAAGGGTGTAAGTTGGCATTCCATTTTGATCCTATTATTCCTCACGATAACTGGCAGGAAAATTACACAGAAGTATTCAAAAAAATGGCAGAATTTGTTGGTGGTATGGAAGTAGTCTGGATTTCATTGGGAACATTTCGCTTTCCAAAGGGTTTTCAGGATTATGTAATCAAATTTCATCCCGACACAGAAATTTTTAAAGAAGAGTTTCATCCATCATTTGATGGTAAAGTTCGCTATTTCAGGCCTTATCGTGAAGACATTTACAGGTTTGCCAGGCAAGGGTTAAAAAAACATTTCCCGGAAACTCAAATTTACATGTGCATGGAATCCAGCGATGTCTGGGAGAGAGTTCATGGCGAAGAGTTTTTTTCAAAGGATTTGCGCAACTTTCTGGACGAAAAGGTAAAATCGGATGGTTCTGTTAGTCATGATTCCGATGAAAAGCCAGAGAAATAAAAGTGAAACCTGTAATTCTGTGCCCTTATCCGGCTGAGTTAAAGGCCGTTATTCGATTTATTCCTAACCTGAAAAAACATTCTGCTTTCAGTTATGAATCCCCCGAAATTAAAGTATTAGGTCTGTGGGGGCTTGAACAGGCAAATCTTGCGCATCTTTTTGAAAATAGTTCAAGAGAAAATCCATATTTTTGCATTATTCTAGGAACAGCGGGAGCTCTTACCACGAATTTGCCTATAGGAGCGGTGTTTTGCGCCAAAGAGGTTCTTTCAGAAACCAGCGATGGTTTACATAACTTTTTTCCGATTCCAGGGTTTAACTGCGAAACCTTTTTAACAGTTGAAAACGAGAAAAAAACTCAGCAGGACAGAGAAGTCTGCTTCCAAAGATTTAAAACTCCATTAGTTGAGATGGAAGCCTTCAAAATAAAATCCGCTTTAGATGAAAAGGGGCTGACTTCTGGCAGGATTTCCATGGTTCGCATCATTTCTGACAATCCGGAATTTGTTTTTTCTCTTCCTTTCGACAACAATATTATCAACGGCTTTAAGCTAGCCACTCAAAAGATTCTGAATTATGTAAAGTCACTTTAAGCAACTATTTGAGTGTCTTAAAATAACTTTTCTTCTGTTTTGCTGTTTCCGGGAAGGGGCGATCGGGAATCTGGCGTAAAGCGGCGCTTTCATCGCAATTTCGACACCTTGAAAATCTTTTCATGTGGCTCTTAAGGATATCTATTTTTATTTTTGCCGCATCCATTAAAGATATTTCATTTAAATCCGCAATTTGTGAGCTCCCATCTAAATCATGACAGCAATGAAGCAATTTGCCTTCCCAGGTTATGAAAGAGTGGGTTGCAAAAAGACCACATGAATCTATGTTTTTTCCTGATTCAGTATTGAAAAGTTGATAATCAAGATTACCACCGCGTGAATGACAATCAAATATTCGCGCATTAATTTCTTTTTCTTTCCAAAATTGAAGAAAAACATCCTTTGAAGATTTTTCAAAACTGGTATGAATTCCGCAGATTGTTATTCCGATTTTACTGCCTCGTTTTAAACAGAACTTGGCTAGAGCTTCAATAGCCATTGTCAATGATAATCCAGGATTCAATTTTTCATAGAGATCCGGGTCTATTGTGGGAAAAGAAATTTCTATAAAATCCGGCCTGCTTTCAATAAGAGTGTCAACCACCTCTGAACATAGGCTATTTACGTTAACAACAACTCCGATCTTTTCTTTGCCAAAATCCCGATAAAAACCTACTATTTCTTTAAATTCAGGGTGTAGCAAAGGGTTCCCCATTCCACATAATGCAATTCTGGATGGAAAATCCGCTAATTGCCTCGCCAGCTTTTTGAAAACTTCTATGTCCATAAAGCCTTTTGGCCTGCTAATTTTTTCTCTTGGACAAAATAAGCAGCTGTGTTGGCAATTATTGGTAAGCTCAATATCTACTGAGAAAAATGGCCATCGCTCATCCATTGGTGGCATTTTTAACCGCCTCAAGCCATTTATAACCGTATTTCTGATCTGGCTCAAGGTAATGACCTTCAGACCATTCGTTCCAAGAAGAAATCATGACCATTGGTGATTTAAGCATGGACTCTTTGAGTGCAAAATTTACAGCTGATTTTAAAAATTTTTCGAAATTTTCAGGGCATGCACCAGTTATAACAGGAGACCAGGGGTATTTTGAGGGCCTTTCTTTACCGTAATCAACGGCCCGCGGATTAGCATCCCAACCTGGCGTCACTGATGGATAGTAGGGAAGTTCAGTGTTTTTTTGATATGTTGCCCATTGTTTAACCCGCAAACTGGACATTTCTGTAAAATCCTGTTCTTTGGGGCCCTTCCAATCTGGCAAAAATACATAATGGGTAACACTATCAAACCCCATTTTTTTTAACAATGGCTGATGATCAGGAATTGGGTCTATTGCTGCCAAATGTAATTCCATGCCTTTTTTGGCCAGATTTGTTCTGGCTTTTTCAATAGCTAATCTGGCGTTTTCAACTCCAACCTGTTTAATGAAAAATGCAGTGTCAAAAATGCTTAAATAGTGTTTCCCTTCTATTTTCATGTAATTCTTATGGCAAAAATACTTTTCAGAAACAAATTCTATAAATTCCACAAAGTCGTTGGGATCAGTGAAAACCAGTCTTGAGGGGTCGATTAATTTTGCTTTCGGGCACTTTATAGGCATTACCTTTCTTGGCATTCTGTTCGCCCACATTAGAGCAAATTCAATGTTTTCCTTGTTTGCTGCTTTTAACAGGCCTTCCTCCAACGCCCCTTCAAGAAGGCGTTTTCCACGTGACCAATAATAAGCAAACACAAACGCATCAACTCCATATTCATTGGCGGTAGAGATTTTTTTTTCAAACACTTCAGGTTTCGCTTCATTTTCATAGCCCCAAACCGGAACCCGTGGCTGATATTGGCCATCAAAAGATGGTTTGCAGGCAGGGAGTAAATCCCACTCGCTCCAGCCTTTGGGAAATGATTGATCGCGAACTTTACAAGGATGCCAGCCGGGGTAATAATATGCAGCAATTTTTGGTTTTACAGACACTTTTTCAAAATCTCCAATCCAGCTTTAACCGTATCTAATCGGGCTTGAGCACCCATGTGACCAATTCTAAAAACCTTTCCAGCCAGTGGCCCGTAACTTCCAGCAACAGCTAAACCATTGGATCTTAGTTTTTGATCAAAATCCTGCCAGCTTATATTTACTGGCATCTTTACAGCAGTTACTGTAGGTGAGAACCCTGAGCTATTGCTACAATAGAGTTCGAGTCCCATTTTTTCAATTTCGGCGCGGCAAAAGGCTGCAACTTCCTCATGCCTGGAAAAACAGCTTTCCAGCCCTTCCTCAAGAATTAAATCAGCGGCTTTATTAAGTGCAGCAACCCCTTGCCAATGCGGGGTATAAGGAAAGTAAAATGAGCTTTGAGCTTCTTTAAAGGGCATTAAAGCATCGTATCCTTGATAATTTACTTTTTCAATTTTTTCCCAGGCGAGCCCTGAAACCGAGGTAAATGTCATAGAAGCTGGCGCAGATAAAACTTTTTGTGAACCCCCTAAAGTAATATCAATGTGGTTTTGATCGGCATCAATTGCGACTCCACCACTACTTGCAACAGAATCTACTATTAGCAAAGGATTTCCATAAAGGGATTTTAATCGACCGATTTCAGAAAGGGGATTCAGGGTTCCCGAAGGGGTTTCGCAGTTAACCACTGTAATGGCATCAGGAGCAAAATTCTTTAATTTTTCTTCCGTGAGATTGAAATCTGAAATTATTTCGTTATAAGGAAGTTCAATCCTTTCAACCTGCATACCAAGATTTTCTGCCATGGAGGCAATTCCATAGCCAAATACTCCCGAGCAAATTGCCAAAACTTTATCACCTTTTTTAAGGCAACTGTTAAGAGCTCCCCACAAGCCAAGCATGCCTTCACCTGTCTGGATCACCACTGATGATGTAGTGCCCAGAATCTTTCCGAGTTTCTTTTCTGTTTCATTATAGAGAGCAAGAAAATCTCTATTTAGGTCTGGAGACCCAAAATCCTTTGAATATTCTTTTAAAATTTCATCAGGAACAGAAACCGGACCGGGAATTAAAGAAATATGCTGCATTTTTAGCTCCACAATTTTTGTTGCAATGATACTACGAAAGCATTATTTTACAAAACCGAAGATTAAACGCATCTGAAGATATTCTTAAAAAAAAAACAGGAACTTCTCGAATGAAAAAGGTTGTTGTCGTAGGAAATGCCGGAATAGATACAAATATTTATCTTTATGGTCATGAGATAGACTTTAGCGTTGAAGGAAACTTTAGTCAGAACATTGATTATGTTGGGCAGGCCGGTGGTTATACTTCAAAAGGATATGCAAGATTAGGCCTTAAAACCAGTTTCATTGGCTATATAGGTGAGGATTTCGCCGGGAAGCAGATAGAACAAGAGTTCACTCAACATAAAATTGACGTTTCAGGAGTTCTTATTGATTCCACAGGCACAGCTCGCAGCATAAATTTCATGTATCCCGATGGCCGACGGAAAAACTTCTACGATGGTAAGGATCACATGAACCTAAATTACCCTCTTGAAATGGCAAAACAAATTTTTGCCGGGGCTGATTTGATTCATTTTCATATCCCGAATTGGGCCAGAAGTTTGTTGCCCATAGCAAAAGAATCGGGAGCAATTGTTGCCACAGATATACAGGATCTGATTTTCGTTGATGATCCTTACCGCGAAGATTTTATTAAACATTCGGATTACATATTCTTTTCAGCGGCTAATTCAAAGAATGCCAAAACAATAATGGATCAACTTCTTCAAAAAAATAGAAAGTTAAAAATTATTGCGGGAAAGGGCAAACAAGGCTGTGCGTTCCTTTCTGAGTCGGAATTTCTGGAGTTGCCTTCTATTGAGCTTGAAAATCCTGTAATAGACACAAATGGGGCAGGGGATTCTCTGGCTGTGGGCTTTCTTTATTCTAATGTCTTAAAAGGCAACAGCGTTCAGAGCTCTCTTTTGTCGGGACAAATTGCAGCCAGACATTGTTGTACACTTAAAGCTGATTCTGATGGGCTTATAGATAGAAAAACTCTGGAAATTTACTCAAAGAAACTTTCCTTTGAATAGGCCATTTATAAATTGAATGGTTTCTAATTTTCTGCTATTCTTCATCAACAAATAAAAACAGGGTAATTTTCTTGACAAAACCTCTTAGATACATTAAGATGATCGTTGCCTATGACGGGAGCGCATTCGCGGGCTTTCAATATCAGCCGAAACAATATACTGTTCAGGGTGAGATCGAAAGAGCTGTAAAGCTGATAACACGAACGCATCATAGATTGCATGGGTCAGGAAGAACAGATGCAGGGGTACATGCTGTAGAGCAGGTAACACTCATCAGGACAGAATGTCCTATACCTGTTGAAAAATTAATAATCGGATTAAACGGTGCCTTGCCAGGATCTGTAAGGATTCGCGGGGCAGAAGAAGTAGATGAAAGCTTTCACCCGAGGTTTTCAGCTAAGTCCAAACACTACCGATATTTGTTCAGGTTGTGTGATGAAAAGTGGCCTTTCCTGGAAAGGTATTTTTATCAAATAAATCGACCATTAGATATCGAAAAAATGCAGGCAGCAGCTGAATTATTCAAAGGTGAGCATGATTTTGCATCTTTTGCTAAGTCCCCAGATCGATATCGAGTCACTGTTAGAAGAATTCTTGAATCAAAAGTTACTGTTTCAGATAAAGTAATCTCGTTTGATGTTGTAGGAACTGGTTTCCTGCACAACATGGTCAGGAATATGGCTAGAGTTTTATATTTAATTGGCACGGATCAGATGGTTGAAGAAGAAATTTTTGAACTGTACCGTAATCGGAATAGAAGAAAACTTGGTGCACCTGCGCCACCAAGTGGCTTGTATCTGATGAAGGTCATGTATTAACCGAAAAGGAGGACGAATCGGTGAAGACGTTCCAACCAAAGAAAAGTGATTTTCAACGTGAATGGGTCGTTGTAGACGCCAAGGATATTTCTCTTGGTAGATTGGCTTCTCAAGTAGCTGCAAGGCTTAGAGGGAAGCATCGCCCATTTTTTGCCCCACATCTTGATTGTGGTGACTTCGTAATTATTATCAATGCTGATCAAATCAGACTTTCAGGTAATAAAGAAGCTGACAAAAGACATTTCTGGCATACTGGTTATCCAGGAGGAATCAAGTCAGTTACTTATGGTGAACTGAAAGAAAACAAACCAGAAAAAATGGTTTGGCTTGCAGTAAAAAGAATGCTTCCACGCAATAAGCTTAGAAAAAGATTCCTTCACAAGCTTAAAGTTTTTGCTGGCGCTGAACATCCACATTCTGCTCAGAAGCCAACATTAATCACACTGACTAAGTAAGAAAGGAGGAATTTAAAATGGCAGATTCTTATATTTGGGGAACCGGTAGAAGAAAAGCAGCTACTGCTCGTGTTCGCATTCGCAGAGGCGAAGGCTTGATCCTAATTAATAAAAGACCTTTTGAGGAATATTTTCCAATTCCTCTTACCAGAAAGATCATTGTGCAGCCTTTGACTGCAACTGAAACTTTTGGAAAATTCGACATTCACGCCAATATCAAAGGCGGAGGAAGCACTGGCCAGGCTGGCGCTCTTCGTCATGGTCTTGCAAGAGCTCTCGTAAAATTCAACGAAGAATTCCGCGGAGCACTTAAAAAGAATGGCTATCTCACTAGAGATCCAAGAGAAAAAGAAAGAAAGAAATACGGTCTTAAGAAAGCAAGAAAAAGATCACAGTTCTCAAAACGTTAATGTTTATAAGAATATCCCCCTTTTGGGGGATGTTTTTTTTTAGCAACTTAGCGCCGAATATGGTAAAAATATAGATAAACTAATTCAAGGAATGATCGAATGACAGAAATCGAGTTAATTAACATTGCAAGAGAAGCAAGTAAAAAAGCATATACACCATATTCTAACTTTAATGTGGGAGCTGCTCTTGAACTAAAATCAGGTGAAGTAATTCAGGGCTGTAATGTTGAAAATGCAAGCTATGGCCTGACTAATTGTGCTGAAAGAACTGCTCTTTTCACGGCTATCGCAGCCGGTAAAAAAGAATTCACCAGACTTGTAGTATTTGTTGACCGTGAAGAATTCACCGCTCCATGTGGGGCATGCAGGCAGGTAATATTAGAGTTAGCACCAGATGTGGAAATCATTTTGGCTAACAGTAAAAATGAAACCAGAAAAACTTCAATTAAAGAATTGCTTCCATTGAGTTTTGGCTCAGAAGATTTGAAATGAATAAACCTCAAGGCTCAGTACCCAACAAATTTTTGCAGAACCCAAAGACTCAGTTGATATTATTTCTTCTGGCTTTGGCTTATATTGTTTCTCCTATTGATTTTATTCCAGATGCAATTGTTGGGTTGGGCTGGGTTGATGATTTAACAGTTTTTCTTGCCGAGATAGTATCATTTCTGATTTACTTAAAAAATCGCAAAAAACAGTTTGAAAACGAAGCAAAAAATAGAACAGGTGAAGAATAGATGGCCGTTAAGAAACCAACAATCAGACATGAGATTCAAGTCGTAGGATTTTATCTTGGAGAAGATGAATACGCCCTGAATATTAACTGCGTAAGAGAGATTCAGGCTATGACGGACATACGTAAAGTCCCAAAAGCCCCTCAATTCGTAGAGGGAGTAATCAATCTGCGTGGTCATATTGTTCCAATTATTGATTTACGAAAAAGATTCGATCTTGCTTCAAGTCTTAGCAAAGCCAGCGATAAAATTTTGATTGTTGAACTTGATAAAAACCTGGTTGGAATGATTGTTGATAACGTTTCTGAGGTTATGAGATTTTATACTGATGAAATAGAGAAAACCCCACCGATGTTTTCTGCAAACATTGATTCACAATATATTCAAGGTGTTGCAAAAATGGATGAGAAATTAATCATTCTTTTAAACGTTGTCAGACTTCTTTCTTTTGAGGAGCAAAGCGTTTTGAAAGGCTTTAAGTCTTAGAGGCAATGTCTGATAGTAATTCTTCCAAAAAAGAGAAAAAATGTTGTGGAAATTCCTGTCTTGTAGGCCTTGGTTGTGGTTGTACTTATCCTTTGGCTGCTCTTTTCCTGGTTTTAATTGCTTCGTGGTTTTATATTGCTGATGCGGTTGAGGCAATCATAACTCCTGTTTCCCCTGGTGTAATTGAGATTTCTCAAGAAAGCTACTGGAAGCTCCAGGAAAAACGCCTCTCAGGGGAAGGTGAAAAAAATCTGGTTTTAAAGACGGATGAATTTAACGCACTGTTGTCCTCTTGCAGCTTTCCACCTTTCTATGGAGTATTTGTCCAGAAACTCCGCTATCGTTATGAAAAAAATCCGGTTTTCCTTTTTGTTGGTTCAGGCTGGTTTATGAGAAAACTTTTAATAAAGGTAGAAGTTTTGAGTTCTGCACCAGGCGAGTATCTTCCCGGAAATATATATGTTAATTCCTATAAATTGCCCGCTACAGGACTCATTAGAAAGGTTTTTAGCGCAAAGGTTTCACAATTTTTGAAAGAGAATCTGAAAAACTGGGATATGATTTTGTCATCAAAAGGCAAAATCAGCTTCACAAAAGACGAAGTCAGTATTGATCGGGAATTACTGAAATAGGGCATAGAATTGGTTTTATAACCTTTCTATGTTTCCATTTCTACTAAGATAAATTGGATGTTTCCAGGCCAAAATAAGCTCTTTAAGATCCGAGATATTCCATCCATGGTGACTCAATTGAAGGTTTTCAATTTCTCCGACCAACAAAGCCTCCCAGGGATATGCTTCTTTTGGGCGACAATCGGCTGAGAACTCAGCGAAGTGAGAGTAAATCTTGCTGAATTCAAGTTCTTCATTGCCAATTTTGATCTTCGCTCCAGGTCTTAAGCCATCCTGGCTACCGAGATTGATTAAACATTTTAAGGAATTTTTTAAATGACCTACCGGGTAAGCAACAACCCCAATTGATATCGCAAGATTAAAATTAAGAGAACTGCTAACACCAAGGCAGTTAAACCCAGAGATAGCAATATCAGCTGGTCGTTCTGATTTATAACTTTCGCTGGTTATGCAAATTAAATCAGCAATGTTATTTTCACTTTTAATCGTTTTTAAAAGGCGATCCATTTTTTGGTCGTTTTTAAAATAACTTTCTACAAAAACCCCTTTAAATTCAACGTTAGGAAGATAATTGGCTTTTTCTATTACCTCTAAGCTTCCAAAACTCCCCTGATTAAATTCCTCTTCGCTACTTTTAATATTAATAATAAAGGGTAGATTCTGGCCCGTTTGCTGGCCCATATTGGATAGAAACAGTGCTTCCTGGTAAGATGATATGATTGGAGTAGAAATTTCACTGGCGAAGCCCAGATCCTTTTCAAAACGAATTGGGCCGAAATATCTTTTTATCTCATGCATTCCTGTTTCAGGTAAATTGGCTGGAAATCTTGAATATAAGCTAGAAACACCTGCTTTCAGTAATTCTTCGCTATATTTTTCCCAGAACGCCCTGATGGGTGGTAGGCCAACGTCTAAAACAGAATTTGACGGAAAAATCTTTTGAACATTTGAAATTACAGAATCAAAATCGATTATTAAGGCTGCCTCAGAATTCCCTGGGAATCTATGCAGTTTCATCGGCAACACCTTCTGTTACCTTTACTTCAGGGTTTTGATCATTGTTGCTGTTTTTTACAAGACTTTTTTCTTTTAAAGAAGCATGTTTGGCAGCATCAAGGCTTTCGTAATCTCTTACATCATACCCCATGAGTTCAGTTCCCTTTTTGCAAATCTGTTCATAAATCATATCAAGAAGATCTTCTTCTGTTCTTCCTGCTTCAAGTTCAGCTTTTGTATCAATTGGTTTCATAAATGCTGCGCACATTTTTGCCGGGCGAGGGAAAGATTTTCCTTCAGGTGTGAGAAGATGTGACCCACCAATATATGCTGGTATTATAGGAATTCTCTTTTTAGTGGCAAATCTAATTGCTCCAGCTTTAAATTCAGAAACTTTTCCTTCAAGGTTACGAGTACCTTCAGGGAAAATTCCTAGATTGTTTCCATCATTTAAGATCTTCATAGCCTTGCGAATGGCTTGAGAATCTGGCTTGGAACGATCCACAGGGAAAGAAAGAACCTTACGCAGATACCAGCCAGAAAAGGGATTCTCAAAGGCTTCTTTTTTAACCATTATGAAAAGTTCTCGCTTAGAAGCTCCGGCAAGGATGAAGCCATCCATTACTGAAGCATGATTGGCAACAATAACAAATGGGCCTTTTTCAGGGATATTTTCTTGTCCGGTTACGGTGAACCTATTGTAGATTTTAAAGAAATAGTAACTTCCATAGGCAGATAATCTATAAAGCCAGACAGATGGTTGAGCTTCAGCAAATTTTCCATCGTTTCCACCTTTTTTACCAAGCAGAAATTTAAGGCTTTTATAGATAATAAGAGCAAGCAATACAATTGCGATAAAGGGGAAAAGAATTGCTGCCAAAGAAGCAGCTAAAGTTACAACATCTTCAATAATCCCGATTATGGGATTACCAAGTCCGCCGGTTGCTGCAGTAGAGGACATTCTAACTCCGGTTTTACCGGCGTGGACAGTTAGAGTTGCTGTTTCAGCAAATACTAGTGCTACCAGCAGATAAAACCAATGTTGATCCCCAGGAATTAAGGCAAAAGTCAAAATCCCAGAAAAAATAAACTTGGCGGGAAGATTAATCTGATCAAGAAGGTGATCAACCCAGGGTATCTTGTCTCCAAGAAATTCTATCAGAACAGCTACACCTAAAGCGGCTAATACAGGATCGCTTGCCAGGAAGGCAAACCCGGAATTAATTTGCACATATTCTGGTAAGAATTTGTACAAAAGACCAAGAATAAACGGCGGTAAAAAAGCTCTAAAGCCGGTTACAGCTGAGAGACATAGTCCTGTAAATACTGGTAATATCCATTCCATAGCGATTCTTCTTTCAGTAGTTCACTTTCTGCAAGATTCTTTCAATTACAATATTATTTTCACGGGAAAATTCGATGGCCAAATTGTACTCAGTCAATGCCTGTTCTTTCAACTTTAATTTTGAATAAATATCTCCCAGATCTTCATGGATAACCACCTTCCATTCGTTGCTTATTGAATCTCCGCATTTTTGCAGTATTCTTTTATAGCGAATTATGGCGGCAAATGATAAACCAAGATCTGCAATCTGTCTTGCTGTCAAAATGTAAGGTGAAGGGTAGTTTTTGCTGCCTTTAAGTGGCGCGGCAAGAATTTCTGCGCTTTGATCCAGATTTTGAACCGCAGATTTCAGCTTTCCCTCGGCAACCTGTTTTTCTGCCATGTTTTTTAAAGCTGAACTAGCACGGATTGAATTATCAATCACATCCTGATCTGTATTTGATGAAGTTTCTACTTCAATGCTGGCAGGGATTGCCATGAAAGTTTCTTCATTAAAAATTTCCGGTTCTTCAAGCATTTGTCTGGAGAAACCTAGAGTTCTTCCAAAAATTCCAACATTTTTGTAGAGTAATTTTCTTTGTAGCTTAAGTAATTCATTGTCAATCCATCCTCTAAAGAGCGGATCGTCAGCATATTTTCTTTCTTCCAGGAGAAGGGTTTCAGCAAGTTTTTCACGACCAAAGTGAGTTGCCACAAAATACATTGCTATACCATAAAAGGTTTGCTCAAGTTCTTGCCCACCAGTTATTTGAGAAGCTGCAAGATACACCTGAGTTTGAATGGCCTGAAAAAAAATAAAAGGATCTAGCCTATACAATTCAGGGTTAATTTCCAGATTGGATATAGAGGTTTTCACAACCTTTTCCAATACCTTTTTTTCGAGCCGGTATGGTTGAGCAAAGGTGGAACTCATAAAAGTTCCTGAATAGATGAATACAAAGGTTAGCAAAATAAGTTTTATAAAACTTTTCACTGTAAGCCCCCCAGCAACTTATATATATGTAACTTACTTGAAACAAAAGGTTTTTTCAATTGTTTCAACCGAAAATTAGTTATTCGGTTTAATTTATCTGTGCACAAAATTATACTTTCAAATTCTTTTTTGAGCGAACTCCACAGCTTCTTCCCGGCTATTTAATTCGCCAAGAAATTGCGCTTCTTTAACTGCAGCCAGGATTTCTTTAAATTTAGGCCCAGGTTTCAAACCTAATCCAATGAGGTCTTTTCCGCTAATTAGGGTAGGGGCTTGTGGCTTTTCCATTTGAGTGTAAAAAGCCTGCATTATTTCAAGTATTCCCGCTTCAAATTCTTTCAGATCCTTTTCGCTTAGAGTTCCCATTGCTGAAAGCCGATCTGCCAGTGATAATAAAGATATTGCAACACCTTCACGGCCCGTTTCAGTGTAAAACTTAAATAGGCGGCGATCATTAATCCCTTGTTGAACCATTACCCCTGGTCGCATGTGGTTTTTCACTACAAGTTGTAAAAAGCTTGATTCAGCAGAAGAAAGCCTCATGCGATCGGCAATCTTTCTAATCAGTCGAACTCCTTCCATTTCGTGACCATGAAAAATTACTTTTTTCTTTTCTTCCCGTTTAGTAGTGGGTTTTCCAAGGTCATGAAGAAGGCAGCCAAGCTTAAAAGCTTCGAGATAAGTTCTGCTTCCTGATATATGTTCATTTAAAAAGTTCTTAAACTTCGGCCACCATGGGAAATCAAAGCCTTTAATCAGAAGTTCTTCCAGATTTTTTAATGCGTACAAACTATGATGGAAAACATCCAGGTGATGCCATTCATTTTGTTCTACGCCCATACACCGATTCAATTCTGGTAGAAAATATTTTAAGACACCAGCTTTTTGAAGCATTTCTATCCATTTGTGTGAATTAGAAACTCCAAGAATCTTAAAAAACTCATCGCGAATTCTTTCGTTGGAAACCCCATCCAGAAGACTTGAGTCTCTCTGTATCAACGTAAAAAGTGATTCAGAGAGTTCGGCGTCAAATAAAGCTGCAAACCTAAAACCCCGCATCATCCGCAGAGGATCTTCTACAAAAGCATGATCTGTGCATGCTTCAATACGATTTGCTTTTAAAGCTTCATATCCATTTAAAGGGTCAAAAATTGTTAATTCCGGACTGGTTAAAGGCTTCTCTAAACGAGCTGCAATAGCATTAATAGTGAAATCCCTTTCAATGAGATCTTCTTCAATGCTATCGGCTCTAAATCCAGCCAAATCAATAGTGTAGTGCAATGAGTTTACGGTTTTTACAACTCGCACAACTCTTCTTTCATCGTCGAGAACAACAAAACCGGATCTGGTTTTATGAGCAAATTTTTTGGCTCTTTCCACTGGATCGAAAGAAGTGGCGATATCAAGATCAAAAACTTCGCGGCCAAGAATAATATCTCTGATGGTGCCGCCTACGAGCCAGAATTCATCTTCAGGTTCTATGTCTAAATAGTACAAAGCCTCCCGCAGAAGCTTAAAAGCTATCTGCGGGAGCGTTATTTTTTTATGCATTTATTCAGGTCTTTTATAGTAATTTATGTCCGGCTTTCGAGCTGCCGTAGCTTCATCTAACCTGCGAACAGGAGTGCTCAAAGGTGCCTGTCTCAAGTTTTCTGGATTAGTTTTGGCTTCTTCTGCGATTTTTTCGAGAATATCCATAAACTTATCCAAAATTTGTTTACTTTCAGTTTCTGTTGGTTCCAACATCATTGATTCTTCAACGATCAGCGGAAAGTAAATGGTTGGTGCGTGATAACCATAATCCAACAATCGCTTGGCGATATCAAGTGTTTTAATACCATATTCAGCGAAGGTCTTTCCAGACAGAACGAACTCGTGTTTGCAATACCTGTCAAAAGGAAGTTTGAAAGTCTTTTTCAATCTTTCCATCATGTAGTTGGCATTTAAAACCGCGTTTGCAGAAACATCTTTCAGGCCCTCTGCGCCATTTACCATAATGTAAGTGAAAGCTCTAACCAAAACAGAGAAGTTACCAATTGAAGCCAGAACAGGTCCAACAGATTCTCTGCATTTGGTGTTCAATTTGTATTTCTTGCCATCAAATACAATTCTTGGGTTAGGCAGGAAAGCTTCAAGGTGCTTTTTAACACCAACTGGTCCCGCGCCTGGTCCGCCGCCACCATGTGGAGTGGAGAAGGTTTTATGAAGATTGAGATGAACGATGTCAAAGCCCATATCTCCAGGTCTTGTCCAGCCCATGATCGCGTTCAGGTTTGCGCCGTCATAATATACAAGGCCATCAACTGAATGAATTAAACTTGCCAATTCACCAATATTCTCATCAAACAAGCCGAGAGTATTAGGATTGGTGATCATCAAACCAGCTATATCAGGAGCGATTTTAGCTTTCAGATCTTCCATGTCGATGCTGCCGCGTTCATCTGATTTGATATTTACTACTTCATAACCAGCCATTGAACAGGAAGCAGGGTTGGTGCCATGGCCACTGTCAGGAATCATAATTTTAGTTTTATGGTTTCCCTTTTTCTTGTGGTATGCCTTCATAATCAGCAACCCAGTAAGTTCGCCCTGAGCTCCAGCAGCTGGCTGAAGGGTCATCGCGTCCATTCCTGAGATTTCAGCAAGTTCGTTTTCAAGGGTTTTGAGCATTTCTAATGCACCTTGAACCGTATCATCTGGCTGATGTGGGTGAAGATGAGCAAATCCAGGAAGTCTGGCCATGTTTTCGTTCAGCTTGGGATTGTATTTCATGGTACAAGATCCAAGCGGATAGAAGCCAACATCCACGCCATGGTTCATTCTCGACAGACGCGTGAAGTGTCTGACAACTTCGATTTCTGCCAATGAAGGCAAATCAAGATCTTGTCTAATAAACCTTGCAGGAATATGGTCCGTAGGATCTACAGTTGGAACATCCAGCTTCGGAAGGGTATAACCTCTTCTGCCTTCAGTCGAAACTTCAAAAATTAAGGGTTCAGTCATTTAAAAACCCTCCCAGCATTGCGCAATATTCATCGATCTCAGCTTTTGTGCGCTTTTCGGTAACAGCGACAAGCACGTGATCTTTAAGATTAGAAAACCATTTGTCCAGTGGAACACCAGCGAAGATGCCTTTGCGGGCCATTTTGCCTAGAACCTTGCGGGCTTCTGGAATTTTAATCACGAATTCATTGAAGAAGCTGCCTGTGAATGGGAATTCAACTTTGCTGATATTCTGAAGTTCACGTTTCATGTAGTGAGCTTTCTGGAAACAGTGATCAGCCACTTCTTTAAGTCCTGTTTTTCCCATCAGGCTCAAGTAAATAGTAGCATTGAGGGCAAGAAGAGCCTGGTTTGAGCAGATGTTACTGCTGGCCTTTTCCCTGCGAATATGCTGTTCACGAGCTTGAAGAGTAAGAACAAAACCTCTTTTACCATCAACGTCTTTGGTTACGCCAACGATTCTGCCTGGCATTTTGCGAAGCAGTTCTTTTTTTGCAGCCAGAAATCCCAGATAAGGTCCGCCATATTGCATTGGAATGCCAAGTGGCTGGCCTTCGCCGGTAACAATGTCTGCACCAAGTTCGCCGGGAGCTTCGATCAGTCCAAGTGAGATTGGATTGGTTGAAACTATAGACAACGCGCCATTTTCATGGGCTACTTCAGAGATTTTTTCAATATCTTCAATTGTTCCGAAGAAGTTTGGATATTGCATTACCACAGCAGCTGTGTTGCCGTCGATATGATCGCGAACTTTGTTAAAGTCACAAACTCCGTCTTCATAAGGAACGAAAACGACTTCAGTTCCAAGGGTGCCGTTTAATGTGCTGATAACTCTTCTGTATTCTGGATTAACAGTCTGTAGAACCAGAACGCGGTTTTTGCGTTTCTGGCTGGTTGCCATATTAATGGCTTCCACAAGAGCTGTAGAACCTTCATACATTGAGGCATTGGACTGGTCCATACCTGTGAGGGTGCAGATTAAACTCTGGAACTCATATATTGATTGAAGAGTGCCTTGTGAAATCTCTGGCTGATAGGGGGTATAAGCGGTAAAAAAGTCGCCGCGTAAGAGAATGTGATCAATAACCGCCGGGATTACATGATCATAAGCTCCTGCGCCAAGGAAACAAACAGCTTTATCACTGGATGTATTCTTGTCAGATAATGCGGTAACTTTCTTTTGGGTTTCTAACTCGCTTAAACCCTCAGGAATATTTAAACCACCCTGGAGCCGAAGCTCCGGTGGTATTTCGGCAAAGAGGTCGTCTATGGTTTTAACACCTATGGCCTCTAACATTTCCTGAATTTCTTCAGGAGTAGCTGGAATATACGTGGCCATTAATTATCTCCTGATAATTTAAATTATTCGCAAATCTTTTTGTAATCGTCTTCTGAAAGCATCGCTTCGTATTCAGCTTTATCATCGAATTTGATTTCCATGATCCAGCCTTTTCCGAATGGGTCTTCATTGATGAGAGCTGCATTTGCTTCCAGTTCTTCGTTAACAGCAACGATTTCGCCGCTTACTGGGGCATACATATCAGAAACAGTTTTTACTGATTCGATAGTTCCCATTGAATCGCCTGCTGCGAATTTATCGCCAACAGCTGGAACTTCTACAAAAACTACGTCGCCAAGTTGATTGGCTGCATAATCAGTGATTCCAACAATTACTTTATCGCCTTCAAGTTTCGCCCATTCGTGATCTTTTGAAAATTTCATGTTAATCTCCTAGCTTTGAAAATTAAATTTTGTAGAGTGGGAATTTTTCACAGATGCCATTAACTTTGGCTTTTACAGATTTGAGAACTTCTTCGTTTTCAGGATCTGAAAGCACTTCGTCGATCAAGGCAGCAATCTGCTTCATTACTTCCGGAGTCATTCCTCTGGTAGTTACGGCCGGAGTTCCGATTCTGAGGCCGGATGTCACGAAAGGCGACTGAGGATCATTAGGGATAGTATTCTTATTAACGGTAATGCCAGCTTTATCAAGGGCTTTTTCAGCAAGCTTTCCGGTAATATTCTTGTTTCTTACATCTATTAGCATCAGATGGTTGTCTGTGCCGTCAGATACAAGTCTGAAACCTTTTTCTTTAAGGGCTTCCGCGAGTGCAGATGCATTTTCAATAACTTTCTTCTGATATTCTTTGAAGGAAGGTTCAAGCGCTTCTTTGAAAGCCACCGCTTTTGCAGCGATGACGTGCATAAGAGGTCCGCCCTGCAAACCAGGAAAGATCGCTTTATCAATAGCTTTTGCCCATTTTTCTTTACAAAGAATCAAACCACCACGAGGTCCTCTAAGGGTCTTGTGAGTAGTTGAAGTTACGAAGTCAGCATAAGGAATTGGGCTAGGATGCAATCCAGCAGCTACAAGACCAGCAATATGAGCCATATCAACACACATTACAGCTTCAACTTCGTCACAAATCTTTTTGATTCTTTCGAAATCAATGATTCTTGGATAAGCAGACGCGCCAACCATAATCATTTTAGGTTTGTTTTCAATTGCTAATTCACGAATTGAATCATAATCAATGGTTTCTGTGTCATCAGAAACTCCATAAGGAATTACGTTATATAGAATTCCGCTGAAGTTAACCGGGCTACCATGAGTAAGATGTCCACCGTTTGAAAGGTTCATACCAAGGAAAGTTTCGCCGGGTTTCATTACAGCCTGATATACAGCCATGTTGGCCTGGCTTCCAGAGTGTGGCTGCACGTTAGCATGTTCAGCACCAAAAAGTTCCTTGATGCGATCTCTGGCTATATTTTCGGCTTCATCAACTACTTCACAACCGCCATAATATCTTTTTCCAGGATAACCTTCGGCGTATTTGTTCGTTAAAACTGATCCAAGAGCTTCCATTACAGCTTCAGATACAAAATTTTCTGAAGCGATAAGCTCGATTTGGGTCATCTGGCGCTCTTTTTCACGCTTGATGATTTCAAAAAGTTCAGGATCAAATTTCTTAATATTTTCCATTTCCATTCCTAGCTCCTTTTCCTTGTGTAAAACGGGGTCTCTATAACAGTCGCGGCGTAATTTTTTCCACGAATTTCTACATCAAATTTTGTTCCAATTTCTTTGAGGGTTTGTGGCACATAACCAAGGCCAATGTTCTTCTTGAGGGTAGGGGACATAGTTCCGGAGGTAACTTCGCCCACTTTCTTTCCATCTTTAACAATTGGATAACCGTGTCTTGGAGCTGGACCTTTGCCCATTTCAAAGCCTACCAGAGTCTTTTTGGTGCCATTTTCTTTCTGATCTTTCAATATCTTTGAGCCATTGAAAGCGCCTTTACCAAATTTAACAGTCCAATTAAGATTTGCTTCAATTGGAGTTGTTTCGTCATGAATGTCGTTGCCATAAAGAGCTAATCTTGCTTCAAGGCGCAAAGTATCGCGGGCTCCAAGACCAATGGCCTGAATTCCAACATCTTTTCCGGCTTCCATGAGTGCGTTCCAGAGTTTTTCAGAATGTTTTGGGTCATAATAAAGTTCAAAACCTTCTTCACCAGTATAACCAGTGCGGCTGATAATGCAATCTACATCAGCAACTTTACCAACTGTAAACCAATAAAATTTAATTGGTTTAAGTCTTTGACGGGTTAGCTTTTGTAAAACTTCATCGGCTTTTGGGCCCTGAATAGCAATCAAACCAGTGGTTTCGCTATCATTCGTAAAGTTTACATCGCCTTCTAGCTGGCTTTTTATCCAATTGAAATCTTTTTCGATATTTGAGGCGTTTACAACCAGGAAAAACTTTTCAGGGTTCCAGCGGTAAACGAGTAAATCATCAATGATGGTTCCATCTTCGCGACACATTGGGGTATAAGCGATCTGACGATCAGAAAGAGCCTCGATATCCTGGGTTACAATCTTCTGGAGGTTTTTCATGGCATCCGGGCCAGTCAGCCAAAATTCACCCATGTGAAACAAATCAAACAAACCAGCTTTTTCGCGCACGCAATTATGTTCTTCAATGATTGAAGAATATTGAACCGGCATATACCAGCCCGAAAAATCAATCATTCGAGCGCCTAATTTTTCATGAACTGCACAAAGTGGGGTCTTATTCATCATTATCTCCTTGTATTCCCTAAAAGAGGCCTATAATTTCGCCATCTTCATTAACATCAATTCTTTCTGCCGACGGGACTTTTGGAAGTCCTGGCATAGTCATAATTTCTCCGGCAATTGCCACTACAAAACCTGCTCCTGCACTTAGTTTTGCATCTTTCACCGTAACTTTAAAGCCCTGAGGACGACCCAGCAGGTTACTGGTATCAGACAAAGAGCTTTGGGTTTTAGCTATGCAAACCGGAACGTTTTTATAGCCAAGTCGCTCAAAGTGATCCAGACTTTCATTTGCTTTTTTCAGGAAAATTACATCGCTAGCTCCATACATACAGCGAGCAATGCAGTTAATCTTTTCTTTCAAAGACAATTCAAGTGGATACAGATAATCAAACTTTTTGCAATCGAGCTTGATAAGATCATTTACTGCATGCGCCAATTCTTGTCCACCGGCAGGGCCGTTAGCGTAGATGTCAGAAATAACGGCGTTTGCGCCAGCCTTTCTGGTTTCTTCAACAACCCAGTTTAGTTCGGCATCGGTATCTGTGTGGAATTTGTTAACAGCAACAACGCAAGGAACACCAAAAATTTTGATATTCTCAATATGCTTCTGCAGGTTTACATAACCGCGTTTGACCGCTTCCAGATCAGGGGCATCAAGATTGGTTTTGGGAACTCCACCATGCATTTTCAGAGCTCTGATAGTAGCAACAATTACTGCTGCCGCTGGTTTCAGGTCACCCAAGCGGCATTTGATATCGAAGAATTTTTCAGCTCCAAGATCAGTTGCGAACCCAGCTTCGGTAACAACTACATCAGCCAGTTTCAATCCTAATTTGGTAGCAATAAGACTGTTGCAGCCATGCGCAATATTCGCAAACGGGCCACCGTGAAGGAGAACCGGAGTTGAATATTTGGTCTGAACCAGATTAGGCTTGATTGCATCCTTAAGAATAGCAGCCATTGCGCCTTGAGCATTAAGATCTTTGGCATGAATTGGCACGCCATCAGTGCTGAAACTGATAAAGATGTTGCCCAGGCGTTCTTTAAGATCCATGAGATCTTTTGCCAGACAAAGAATGGCCATTACTTCAGAAGAAGCGGTAATATCAAAGCCTGTTTCTCTCGGAATACCATTTGTAGGTCCACCAAGACCAACAACGATATTTCTCAGGCTTCTTTCATTCATATCAGCGACACGTTTAAAAGGAGATCGTTTTGGATCAAGTTTTAATGCGTTTCCCTGATGAATGTGATTTGCTATAAGTGCAGTCAGAAGATTGTGCGCGGAAGTAATCGCGTGCATGTCGCCGGTAAAATGAAGGTTAATATCATTCATTGGCACCAGTTCGGATTTCCCGCCACCTGTGGCTCCGCCTTTTACGCCAAACACTGGGCCCATAGAAGGTTCTCTTAAACAAAGAGCTACTTTGGTGCCAATGCTTCTGAGTGAATCGGCCAAGCCAATGGAAGTAGTGGTTTTACCTTCTCCAGCGGGAGTAGGGGTCATGGCTGTTACCAATACCAATTTTCCATCTTTTTCTGATTCGAGGCGTTTTATGGCAGAATATGAAATCTTGGCTTTCAGATTTCCATAGGGTTCAATTTCTGATTCCTTTAAACCCAGTTCCTGACCAATAACCTCTAGTGGTCGGATTTCCTCTTTAAGCAAAGATCCAATTTTTTCTTCTGACATTTTTTATGCATTCTCCCTTTCAAATTTGAGGAGGGCTTCAATGGTAGCTTTGGTAGCTTTACCGATTTCCTTGATAACACCTTTTTTAGCAAGTGCCATTTCAAGGAGGCCGATGGTTCCGATGAGATCTTTCTCACCAATTGCGCCAATGGTAGTTATTCTCAATAAAGTTCCGGCAAAACGGCCATGCCCTCCGGCGATTAATACAGAATAATTCTGGCGAATATCAGCAACGATTTCAGAGGGGACAATTCCTTCTGGCGCGTAAAATACGGTCAGAACGTTTGAAGTTGCGCTTTCCTCTGTAAAAAGTTTAAGTCCAAGTTCGGCGATACCAGCTCTAAGAGCGGTTGCCAACTTATTATAATGCTTATGGAGATTATCTATTCCAAGCCTGTCAATTTTGCGTAAAGCTGCAAGAAATGAAGCCATTACAGAAATGGCTGGAGTCCATGGATAAGCTGGAATGGCTAATTCCTGGTTGGACTTATAAAGTTTCAAATCAAAATAAACGCCGTGGCATTTAACGGTTTCGATTTTTTTCATGGCTTTATCAGAGATTCCGATTATTCCAACACCAGGAGGAGCGAGAAAGCCTTTTTGAGAAGCTGATACCGCTGCGTCTACATGCCATCCGTCCATTTTGAAAGGCAAAGCACCGATTCCAGATACGCCGTCAACTATGAAAAGCTTGTTTCTTTCGTGAAGAAGCTTCCCGATAGGAGCAACATCATTGTAAATGCCTGTAGAAGTTTCGTTAAAGGTAACGGTAACCCCTGAAATTTCAGGGTGTTTATCAAGCATTTCTTCGATTTGAGCAACTTTAACACTTTTGCCGTCTTCACATTTGAGTGGAATAACATTCAGGCCGTAAGCTCTGCCCATCTGGGAGAATCTTTCACCAAAAACGCCAGTCTCAACGGTTAAAATGGTTTCGCCTTCATTGAAAAGGTTGGCAATGGCGACTTCCATGCAGCCTGTTCCAGAAGAGGTAACCAGATAAAGGTTTTGCTTTGTATTAAAAAACTTTTTGCAAAGCTCAACACATTCTTCATAAATAGGAGAAAAATCAGTTGTGCGGTGATGTTTGAGTGGCATAGCGCCAGCAAGCATAACTTCAGAATCCAGACAAACAGGACCGGGTGTCATCAACAGAGTATCAAAGTCCACTTTAATGAGTCTCCATTCATTCCTTAGATGTATTTTTTATTTTTAAAAGAATTTCTTTCTTGCTTTTAGAGTGTTTTGAAGCAGCATAGCTATGGTCATTGGTCCAAGTCCACCAGGAACCGGAGTGATCATGGATGCGCGTTTTTCAGCCTTGTCAAATTCAACGTCACCAACCAGTCGGTAACCTCTTGGATTTGTATCATCATCAACGGTGTTAGTGCCTACGTCCAATATCACAGTTCCTTCAGTAAACCATTCGCCTTTAATCAGTTCAGGCTTTCCGATGGCAGCGATAACTATGTCAGCAGCGGCGACTTCCTTATCCAGATTTTTTGTTCTGGAATGGGCCAGCGTTACTGTTGCGTTTGCCTTGGTCAGCAGAGTCGCCATGGGCTTGCCAACAACGTTACTACGACCAATCACGAGGGCCTTTTTCCCTTCAAGAGGGATGTTATGTCGATTAATCATTTCCATGACTCCAAGAGGTGTGCATGGAACAAAGGTGTCAACGTTAAGGTTGAGGTTTCCGATGTTGAGCGGGTGGAAACCATCCACATCTTTGCGTGGGTCTATTGCATTAATGGCTTCCATTTCGTCCATGTGCTTCGGCAGAGGAAGCTGAACCAGAATGCCATGAACCTTTGGATTGTTGTTGAGTTCACGAATTACCCCAAGAAGCTCAAGCTGTGTTGTGCTTTCCGGGACTTTAACTTCGAGAGAATAGATTCCTGCTTTTTCACAGGCTTTCTTTTTGGCCGCAACATAAACTTTTGAAGGACCATCATCGCCAACCAATACCACTGCGAGTCCAGGTGGGTGTCCACCTTCTTCAACAAGGATTTTCACTTCTTCGGCAATTTCATCTCTAATTTTTAACGACAGAGCTTTTCCATCTAATATCGTAGCCAATTTTATCTCCTGTTACATTCCTATTTAGGGCGAGTATAACGCTAGAAAACTGGTTGTGGCAACCTTTTTAAAGAAGCTTTTTAACGTGTGATGAAATGGTTTCCAGATCAGGTGCTACAGGGGCTGGAAGCTCACAAACCGAAATTGCAGAATCAATATCTTTCAGGCCATTACCGGTTATCAGCACAACAACTTTTTCTTCTTTGCCAATTTTTCCCTGTTCTGCTAATTTTTTGAATCCGGCATAAGCAGTTACGCCAGCAGGTTCACCAAACACACCAGAAACCCGTGGAAGTTCAACAAGCGCTTCACGAATCTGATCGTCAGAAACAGAAATACATGAACCATTGCTTTCTTTGAGTGCGCGCATGGCTTTAAGGCGGTTGCGTGGGATTCCAACGGCGATAGAATCGGCAATAGTATTACCATCCTGAGGAATAAATTTGCCAGTGTTCATTGCTACTTCAACAGGGTTACAACCTTCGGCCTGCACAGCAATGATTTCCGGGATTTTATCTGTTAAACCAAGCATTTTAAGGTCATAAAAGCCTTTATAGATGCCTGAAGTTATACAACCATCACCAATAGAAACAATTACTTTATCAGGAACCGTGAAATCATTTTGCTCCCACATTTCGTAGGCAACAGTCTTTTTGCCTTCGACAAGATATGGGTTGTAAGCACAGTTGCGGTTGTAAATTCCAAATTTATTGGAAACATCTATCGAAAGTTCGAAAGCGCGATCGTAGGTATCATCTACAATGACAGTTTTCGCGCCATACACAAGAAGTTGAGCAACTTTAGCTTTTGGAGCTCTTTTTGGAACAAAAATTACGGTTTTGATTCCGGCAGATGCAGCCATCCCAGCAAGAGAACTGGCAGCATTACCAGTAGAAGCGGCACAAATTGTATCAATGCCATTTTCAAGGGCTTTAGCTACGCCAACCGCAGAAGCGCGATCTTTTAGAGAGGCAGTAGGGTTCCTTCCATCATCTTTAATGAAAATATTGTTAAGTCCAAACTTTTTCTGGATGAGTTCAGGTTTATATAGTGGAGTCCAGCCAGTATGAAGTGGTGGAACCGGGCAATCAGCCTTAACTGGGAGGAGCTTTTTGTATCTCCAGAGTGAATAGTCTTTATTATTTTTCAGTTCTTCAACAGAAAAGTCAGTTGAATCATAATCATAAATAATGTCGAGAATACCTTCAATACCGCAAACGTCGCAAACATATCGGTCAAAAGCTTCAGGAAATTCTTTGCCACATTTCAGGCATTTCATTGTCTTAATCTTCATCATTCATCTCCAGAATTTTTATAATAATTTTCCATGGAGATTATAACGCTACTGACTAAAGAAGTATAGAAATTTAGCCTTTTTCAGGCCGAAATTTTGCAAGTCTTGAGTTAATGCGCCTGCCAGTTTTTCAGGGCGTCGATGGGGCTGATTAACATAATAATATTTATGACCAGGCTGTCTTTGATTTATAAAAAGAGTATCGCCTAAAATTCAGGCTACTTTGTAAATTGCCGGTCTATATCTAGGCTCGGGGATGGTTTTATTCTGGTCTTTTGCTGTCTGAATCCAAGCCTCTTTAGCTTTTAAAACTTCAGTTAAAGCCTCTGAAGGTGTAGCACCAAATGCAGAGCAGTGATTTAAATCAGGAATATCTGCTATATAACCCTCATCTTCTTCGCTATAAAAAAGGTTTATATGGTAATCTTTCATTTTAATTCTCCATTTGAAGGTTATACTTTTCGATAAGAGCGATAATTTGCTTAACCTGATAAATTAAGCAATTTCTGTTTTTTTACCATTTAACTATTTTATCATTCGCTATGGTAAATTTCAAAATTAGTTAATTGGCCTGCCAGTTTTTCAGGGCATTGATGGGCTGATTAACATAATAATATTTAATATCAGGCTGTCTTTGATCCACAGAATCAGGAAGATCTCCACCGCTATAAAAAACATAATGGATTTCTTAATACCAAGCTTAGAACTGAGTAAAAATCCTATTGAACACATACAAACATCGCTGATGGAATTAAGTATGGTGTCCCACGAATAAGCATATTAAGTTAGCAAGGATGATTTTTAAGAAGGATGGTCGCATGAAACTTTGAAAATTGAGACTTTGCTATACATGCCCTAAATTTGCGAGGTCTTAAAAAGGTTCTTGCATTCTGTTCAAAAACATGTGGCGTTCATAAAAAATGAACTAAGCGAAAAAATGAACAAAATTTTTGGTGTTCGTCAAAAGAATGAATGAAAATCGGTTTTTTCTACAGGTCATAGGTTGCTGAAGGTGCATAATCAAACTGTTGTATACATTTACTATACAATCGTTGAGAAATAGTATACAATTTAACTATGAATATATTGGCAGAATTATTTTCATCAAGGACCAGGGCTGAGCTTTTCCGTATTTTTTTCGGGTTGAATTCTGGCGAATTTCATCTAAGAGAGATAGAGCGCCAGAGTAATGTAACCATTGGTGCGGTTAGAACTGAAGCCGAGAATCTATCGAAATTGGAACTTCTCGTTAAAAGGGTAGACGGTAATAGAAATTATTATCGAGCGAATACCAACCATCCACTTTATAAAATTCTAAGGGAGCTTGTAATAAAAACAGCTGGGGCAGGGGACATTCTGAAAATTGCTTTTGCTGAAAGTGAAGTTGATTATGCTTTCATTTTTGGTTCAACTGTTAGCGGAATACAAAAATCTGAAAGCGATGTCGATCTTTTTGTCATAGGTGACATTAGCTTGCGGGAAATTAGTAAAATCCTTAAAGTTCCAGTTGCCAAAATTGGTCGGGAAATAAACCCTCATGTAATGACGCTGGAAGAATTTACGATACGTATGAAAGAAAAAGAGCATTTTGTAACAAGCGTTTTGGCTGCACCAATACTTATGATCATGGGAAACGAAGATGAACTTAGAAGTTTGGGCTAAAAACGGCTGGTTGAAGCCGCATAAAACAAGTGAGCAGGAAATTCAGAATCTGTTAGCTATAGTAGATAGAGATCTGGAAGATGCCAGACAAAGCAACCTTTCTTCTGACTGGAGATTTGGTATCGCTTACAATGCTGCATTGAAGCTTTGCACAGTTTTGCTTTATTTCTCAGGATATCGACCAGATAGGTCTTTGGCACACTATCGAACTTTGCAAGCTCTCCCACTGATTCTAGGAGATAGATGGCAAGACGATGCAAACTATCTCGATACATGTAGAATCAAAAGAAATACCGTTGAATACGATTATGTCGGCGGTGCCACAGATAAAGATGCTAATGAGTTAATAGAGTTTGTGGAAGATTTGAAGGCTGAAGTTTTAAAATGGCTTGAGAAAAAAGATTTCAGGTTTTGAACCATGCCCCCGCAATATTTTGGGTATAAGAGTGGGTATCGAAGCAGGCATAATAAATCACTATTCTTTGACAACTGTTATTTTTGAAGAAGTGAGAATCCCTCATCTGGATACCAAATCGTAAAAAGCAAGCCTAAAGGTCCCGAATAGCATCCCCTTTATAAGTTAATGCGCCTGCCAGTTTTTCAGGGCATCGATGGGGCTGATTAGCATAATAATATTTATGACCAGACTGTCTTTGATCCACAGAATCAGGAAGATCTCCACCGCAATAAAGAACATAATGGATTTCTTAACGCCAAGTTTTGAGCTGAGTAAAAACCCCATTGAGCACATACAAACATCGCTGATGGAATTAAGTATGGTGTCCCCAGTATACCCAAGTGCAATGGTAGCTTCGCGATACCTGTCAATTACCCAGGGTGAATTCTCAATAATTTCCCAGATCCCTTCAGCGCACACCGCTGCAAGAAACATCCCATAAAAACTAAGCTTATTCTTTAATCGAGATGAAATAAAACCCAAAATCAAACAAAACATAACCCCATGTAAAACATGAGTAAAACTATAAGGATCAGCAAGCTGCTGGGAATTCTCCGCACTATTAATATCTGTTACCCATAACAAAACTTTACCCGATTTGGAAATAAAAGAGCGGCCCTCGAAGTGTAGAGTTAGGATCATTGCAATGATTGCTATTGCTGCAAACATTAAAAATCTTTTTTTTGTCATGAACTGCCAACTCCGCTAAGTGTGAATGTAGGAACCTACATTTATTTGGGTGTTTTTGTAAAGAAAAACGAAAAGCTTAAGTTGCTTCTAGGTCTTTTAAGCAAAGATAATCATCGCACCAAACGAACTACCAGGTCGCAATCTGATGTGTTGGCCGAGATTTTGCCGTTGTCATCTTTGAGATCTGGGCCAATGCTGTACAGGGTTATGGTTTCTGTGCTTAGGATGTAACGAAAAGGCTTTTCGGAAAAGGAATCAATGAGCATCTTTGGGTCGGGGACTTCAATTTTTTCAAGGGTCTGAGGTGTATTTTGGGTTTCCAATTGTTGAAGTCGAACAAATGCTGCAAGGCGCAGGAGTCTTGCTCTTTCCGATATTGCAAGAGCTTCTAGCGCAATGGTAGTGTGGTTTGGCCTACTAAGTGCCAGGAGTATTCCAATAACATAGTCCGAGATCATGGCTGATTTTTGGGTTGATAAAGTAAGAAATTTTATTTTAAGGAAATCGAACATTAGTTGATTCCAGGAAGGAAGCAGATTTTCGTTTTGACCATTAGAATAGAATTCTTTGATTTTTCTTATTCTTTCCGGGATATTTTCCAGACGTAAGGCTGCCCGATACCTATCAGCTTCTTGATTTGTACGAATACAGAGACGATTCAAGTCTAGATAAACTGCTGGATTGAACTCATCAGAAGCTGCCGTAGCATTTTTCTGCCAAAAACTGCCATTAGGCTGCATATCTTCGAGTATTAGCGAAAGTGGATTAAATCGATATTCGTGCTCCATGGAAAAATTGCATCTCGAAAGATCTTCGAAAAACTTTAGCTTTTTGCTAATCTGACTAATAACTGGAGCTGAAATATCTTTTTGGTTGAGCAACACCGCAGTTGCCTCAAGAGAATCGCTAACTCCTAATAAACCAAACAAAGTAAATAGTGTTAAATTGCTCTGAATTATAGAATAACCAGCTCTTCCAGAAACCCAGATATCTTCCCAGGTTTTTTCATAATCGGCTTTTGCCAGATTGTTCATAGCCCTTGCCAGCAATAACCGTATTGGTTGATTAGGCTTAAGCTCTCTTGGTGGGCAGGCAGCCCACATTTTTTCATTTTTTAGATAGGGCCAGAAGCATCCTTTCTTTTTACCCATATCAGCCATTAATAAAAAGGTCTTCTGGTTTGACGCTATTAAAGAAACAAGTTCAGGGCATTCTTCTTCCAACCAGGGTTTCAGATAAAAATCATTTCTATTTCGTGACAGTTCAAAACCCATGAATCCCTTTCTTTCTATGAAAGTTGTTGGATTAAACAATACTGCAGAAGAAGCAAAATCAATGCCCATATGAAGCTTTTGGACAAATTCGTTTTGCTTTGCTATATCAGAAGAAATAATCTGAATTCCCTTTATTTTAAGAAGCTCAACGGCTGCATTATGCTCAGGTTTAAGAAACAGATTATGATTAAGTGTTTCTGCTAAATCTATTGTATTTTTTGTTCTTATAAGCTTAGTGAAATAAGTGGTTTCCCTTGATATCTTTAATGGAGGGGGCGGTACGAACCTTATGAAAAAATACCAATAGGGAACTGACAAAAGAATAATTAAGCCAAAAATCTTTTTCACAATTTCTCCAAAACAACCAATCTTAAAAAGAACATAATAGCATGAAACTTGTTCTTACAGGTGCTTATTTGCATCAATCTAACCCAACAAAAAGAAGCCTTCATTGCCATTTTTTTGCAATACATTTGATTTCTTTTCATAAATTACAAATATCTCATACTGCGATATTCAATTTGCTACATATGAATTAAGATCAATTATCATAAAGCATAATAGTATGAAATAAGAGGTTTTGAACCAACATAACAAAAAAATATGGGTATAACGGTTCTAGTTACATTTATCAATCTCTAAACATCAAAAATCAATACCTAAATCCCCTGCTGATAGGCAAAATGGTGGTTTTGCTTTCGGAGATGAATTCGTGGGGGAATGAGCGTTTCAGGGTTGTAGAATAGAGCTTTACTCCGCCGAATTGGGTGTAGATTAAGAGGGAAACGCTTACTTCGTTTGGGTAGAAGGTTACCCAGGCGGGGATGCGAGACAAAATCATGGTGTCGTTATAGTTGCTGTGCCAGTGTAAATAGAATTGTGCGCCGATAAGGTTCAGAACAGCTAACTGGATAAAGGCTTCTCTACTGCCATCCGTCTCGATGTGCTTAAGGTAGGCATTGCATTCATTCTTTCTTATTCTACTTTTTAATTCTCCATACATTTCATACAAATCTAGAAGAATTACGGCCCTTTCTGAATTTTCTTTTCGGCAGTAGAGGTATGGGCGCCCGTCAAGACTGGTGAGATCATAGACGTAATCTAATTCGTAACCGTTTTGTAATTTAAGTCGGTCTAGAAATTTCAAATATTTGTTTACGTTAAAGTCCATGGGTAAACGATTTATTAAATCTCGTCGGACGCTAACAGGTTTTGAATCTTCATCAAACAAATCAAATCTAAGGGAATCCAAATCTTTAGCCAACCCCCTGTCAGTGAGGAAATAACCTCTTTCTGGTTGGATTCGCCTGATTTTGGCTATTCGCCAATGAATGTCGGGTGGGAAAAACAAATAAAGGAATAACAAAAAAAGCAAACAGCCCAAAATTACCTTCGTCATAGGTTTTTGAAAGATGTTTACAACGAAATCCTTAATTGCTTCAAATTTTCTAATAGCGCGGTTATTCATATCTTTGGCCAGTTTCCTGTTTATTTTCTTGAAAGAGAATCTTCTTATTAATCTTACGAAATTGTTCTGTGAATAGTAATTGAAAATTCATGTATGAATATTTTTTATAATTTCTTTAAACAAGTTTTCCACTTTTAATTCTATTTTCCAGTATTAAGCAAAAGCCCAGGCCACTTATTAATAAATAGCCTGGGCTTCGTAATTCAATACCAGTTAGTAGCGAATTTTACAGACAAAGAGTCTTTTATTTTGCGTGTTCAAAGTAATAGTTAACACCTGCTTCGTAGCCTGATTTCAGGTCGGGGGTGCTGATGTTTGGCTGGAGCAGTTTTCCTTCGGTAAGTAAATCTTTCAAGGAAATTTTGGTGCCGGTGAGAGCTACTGATGTATCTGAGTCTGCTGTCAGGGCATCGTCGATGATATCACTTAGACTTTTCCCAACATTGCTTAAGTTGTCTTTAAGCGCCGTTGCCAGCTTTTTAGCTTTGGCCAGGATCTTTTTATAATCTTCTTCCTGGAAACTGACTGCGGATACAGCCCAAACAGAAGTCTCAACACCTTTCAGAAAGCCAATCACTGCCTGGCCTGAATTAGAAAGGGCTTCCATAATTGTGCTTTCGACCAGAGCCCCGTGCTCGCTGTTTTGTAAAAGAGAAGCAATCGAGTAATCATCGCGGTTAACTTCAAGCCAACCCCAGAATTGTTTATTATCAATAATTGCCGGTTCAACTGGAATCAGCAGGAAAGTATCTCTATTCAACCTTTTAATTCTATCAACAATAGACTTTGAAAATTCTTTGCCTTCCATGAAATCCAGAATAACTCGCTTATTTTCATTTGTTACCATTATGGTTTCATCACTTTTAGCCATTTTCCAGAGGGTTGCCACTGAAATTCCGTCTTTTCCAAGAGCAGTTGCTTCGGCAACGGTATTAAAAAGCCCCGACATAATGTTAAAGGCTTTTATGGCTTCAAGGTTCTCCGATTGGGGCTCGTTTTTTACATACTTCAAGTCTATTCTGGTTTGGAGAGAGCCTTTTTTAGCATTTCTCGCCACTCCAACAATTATTACTCTTGATTTGCTGGTTCTTCCTTCTATCAAATCAAGTTCCCTGGCCAGATTAGCTTCATTTATGCTCTGCGCAGCTACAAACTTAGAAATAATGGTTCTGGTATGCCATTGCAATATAGAAAGAGTATCGGGGTTTGAAACAGATTTCTTTTTGGCCTCTCGAACCTTATTCAAGACGTCTATGGATTCACGGGTAAGGCTGGGAATATTTATTCCAATTGTAAAAAAGTTATCTGTAATCTTTGTATCTTCTGGAAGTTCGTATTCATAGGGCTCGCCATAACCAAGACTATTATTGCTCACAACGATTTTTATTTTTTGAACTTTGTAGTCTTTTGAAATGGCTCCAGCTCCAACTATAGTGCCTTTCTCGCCGCCATAAGCAATTGCCTTGATCTCATTATCTTTGCCTTTTGCAAAGGCAATGTCGAGAGCATGACCGCACAAATAGTTAGAATCCTGACTGAAACTGCACATATCAAAGGTTTCTTCTTTATCCGGGTTACTGCTTCCCCCTAACGCGCCAGCCATGCCGCCCATTTTTGAGCTGACCGAATCTGAGGTTTTTCTGGCGACAAGCTTCACTCCGATAGTAACGTTAGAGCCACTCAGACTACTCAAGCTGTAATCCTTTATTTTTTCGATAAACTCGGGAATTTCATCCGTGTACTTGAGCATTGGAAAAACCAGCATTCTGGCATTTTCGTCATCGCCGACCTTAATGGCTGGCAACCTATTGGGAACATTAACAAGCTTATAGGTTTGTTTTAAATTGTCTTTGCCCTTTTCAGTGAGATACACCAGATATGCTTTCATATTAACCGGACTCTTACCAAGAACCTTTGCAAACAGCGAAGCAAAATCCAGTTCATTTCCAAATCCCTGAGTTAAAACAGCTTCTGGTGAATAAAGGCAGTTACTATTAGTGCTGGAAACGTATCTCAAGCCCTTAATTGTTTCAATTGCCTGATCAATCGTGGTAAGAGTCTGAAATTTTTCTATTCCATAAATTGTAATAGACGGAACAGAGCAAACTTCTTTCTGGATTTCCTTTTTACCGTCTGCATCCAGCTCTGCAAAAACCTTGGAACCTGGCTTAACAAAGCCATTGGCGACACGCTGCATATTAATGGTTTTTAGAATTCGTCGAATTGCTTTTTCGTTATAGTCATCATCCGGGTATTTGGCCTCAACCTCTTTACCCAATAATGGACTTTCTTCTTGTAAGAACTTTGTTTTTCGCAGTTCAGCAAGATTGATTTTGTAATTCAAATTTTTAAAAATTGGGGATTTTAAATACACTTCTTCATCTTTACTGTTGCATTTAAACAAGGCAACCATGCGCTGGGTATAACCATCTTTGATGATTTGGGGGTTTTGCATTCCAAATAATCGGGACTGGGTTTTATCAAAGAGGCTGTAGATCCCTGGATTTTTACCCTTAGCAGAAGAAAAGCCTCCCAGGCCCTTATGCTCCGCTGCATAAGCCTTAGAAGTATCAATCTCTTCTTTTTGGCTGATGATAAGCGGATCATGCATTCTTGTTTCAGTGTTGTCTTCTTTGTCCACAAAGGTAACATCTATAGAAACAAGCGTATGTCCGCTGCCATCAAGCTTTTTGAGATACTTTACATCGTTAATATGCAGATCAATGCCATCTTCCGATGCAGCTGCTTTTGAAAGCTTCAGTTCTGATTCAGGAGTGTTGTTTATTGGAATTACAACATCTTTTCCCATAAGCGATACAACAAGGTCTGCATGGCTATCTTTCAACATTTCAGGAATTAAAAAAACAAGTTTTTCTTTATTGAACGAACCTGGCGACAGCACTGCTGGTCCATAAAATCCGAATGGTATGATTTTGGTAACAGGGTGGGGCTCTTTAATCAGCCAGCCTTGAGGCGTAGAAATACGCAAAAACATTCTTTTGGCTGGATCTAGCTTTAACAGGCCTTCTACATTAGATATTAAATTCATGGAAATAGTTCTAAACAGCTCGTTTTCGTAAACCTTACTTCCTGCAACAGAGTCACTGTCTGAATAGCCTTCAATTTCTATGGAAAAGGCGTCCGATAGTTTTTTAGTTGCAGCCTTGCTTTTGACAAGTTCGACGACAGCTCGAGTCGACATTTCACCTGTAATTGGGATGTCAACATTTCCATAGGCAGAATCATAGTAATGAAGAGAAACTGTCTCCATAACTTTATCTGGAACCGTGAAAATAATAGCCCCCGAAACTTTTTGATCGGGTTTAATGGATACACTCTTGTCTCCAGGAAGGATTAGAGGCTTTTCCGCAAGCCAGGTGGCATGTGAAAGAGGGTATTCAGCAGAATTGTTCCAGCGCAAAAACAGGTGGTTTTCAAGGTCGGGAATCAAATATGGTGGGATCTTCATCTTCTCAACGCTGTCTGAGTCAACTTTTCCTATCCAGCTTGAAGGATGAGAAGATCCATCGGGATGAACAACAACCTTTTGTTTTTTCAAAACATTTGTTAATTCCAGATCCAGAGCAACCATCTGGTGACCGCTTCGCTGATAGCCTCTCAGGCGATCCAAAAGATATATGCTATTTATGTGAATATTCAGGGCTTTAGTTTGTGCGTCAATACTAAGGGGAATCCGATTCTTTATTCTCACATCTTTTAAGGCGATATCATTACCCCAGATAAGTGCAGAAGCGCTGCTGTCAGTGTATGGAGTCTTTAGATCCTCAAAACTGTAATTTAAGACATCAAGATTTACGGGCTTGCCATTGGTGACTGCCTCTTTGGGTTTTTCAACCATCTTTGTTGCTGCGAAAATTCCGGGTAAACCTTCTGGGGTTTTGTAGTTGATTTTAACGCTTACAGGAACCTTTTCTGCGTTTTTAACAGGTTTATTTAATTCAGTTAGGATTTGAGCAAACATGTCTGATAAATCCTGCGGCTCTTTTGCCAGTAGCGATTTTCCGCCAGATAACTCGGCCGCATAATCAAATAGCTTTTTGTATTTTTCCTTTAGGCCAATGCCGACCCAGATAGATTTAATCCCCACATCTTTAATTTTGCTCAGAATCAGATCAAATTGCTGCCGGTCATCTTTAGCTTCTAATGCCGCATCGGTAATGTATATGAGATATTTTCTCGTAGAGGGAACCGAAAGAGCATTATATGAATCTCGAATAGCAAGAAGTTCATTGGTTCCGCCACCGGCTTTTACTCCGGCAATAGCCCTTATTATTTTGGCCTTGTCTTTAGTTGCAATCTGCTCAAGGCTGGTCTGAGTATTAAATGTTCCGAATTCTAAAATTACATTTTCGGGAACTTTGGCAACAAAGTCCATCAGAGCCTGGCGGACTTTCTCAATACGTCGATCACAACCATCACCCAATGTGGACTCAGCATTCATTGAACCGCTATTATCAAGCATAATCAACAAAATTGGATCGTCGCCTGCTATCTGGGTTTCTGGGGTTTTGTAGGTTAACTCAAAATTGTTACCCAGATTTTGTTTAATTTTCTTAAAAACTTCTTCAAGGTTTTTCTCGTCAGTCTTGTAATATGCGCCACCAGAAAGCTCCGAAATTCTGTTCAAAGTGGAATCATCAGGAGATTTACCATAACCAATTGTATAAACTGGAATTTTGGAATTTTTCACAGCTTCAAACATTTGCTCTGCATTGGCTTTACTGCCTTGCCTGGTATCATTGTAATTGGCATCTTTTCCATCTGTAAAAAGAATCAAAGATGTTCTCTGCTTGCCTTCAAGATTTTTTAAACCCAGAATAACACTGTCATACAAAGCGGTTGCGCCATTGGCTTTAACTGCCTTGAGTTTTGCAAGTAAATCGGTTCTTGATTTGGCTTTTAGTAGCTTTGGTTTGGTGTCAAAATCTACAACGCTGATATTCGCTTTCTCATCGAAGTTTTTAACAAAAGTAGCTGCTTCTTTTAAAACTCGCTTCATATCATTTTTCATTGAACCGGAGGAGTCCAGCAACAGAACTGTATTTATTGGGGTTTGAAGCCTTTTAATGTCAATTATCTGGACTTTAGAAGCGCCTTGAATGACTTCCGTATTTTTGGTGTCAGGCTTAACCAGTGAACTTTCAAGGACAGTAAAATCAATTTTTCCCAGGTTTTTCTCAATTTCCGTGGAATTAATATTCAACTTGGTCTGCTTCAAATCAGCTGGCGGAGAAATGAATTTGCCCAGGTTATCAGGCCAGTTTACAACCGTCATTTTTCCCGGAAAAGTTGGAATCATTCTGGCATTTAGCTGACCAGCATCATTTTCATTTAAAGATGATACGTTTACGCGCCATATGCCCGGTGAAACCCACAATATAGCGTCACCATCCGGTGTAGAATCTGCATTTTTGTTTGAACGGTTATAATATGCCGTTGCAGGGTATACATCCCGATCAGATTCAGGCTGGAGAACAACCTTTGCCATGGGAACGTTTTTTATCAAAATCCCGGAAAGCTCATTAGAATAGCTGGCAGCCTCAACCGGAAAAGAGTTTAAAAGCTTGATTTTAACTTTTCCAGGCAATTTGCGTTTTACAATCTCAACGGTCCACCTGTACTGGCCAATGTCCTGCGGAATATCCCCAAACATAGCGACATTGCCTTCTGCTACATCCAAACTGTTGCTATATCTTATACTTAAGTTTTCAGATTTTTTACTCTCAACATCCTCACAGGAAATTCTACAATCCTTATCACTGGTAATTTTCAGAATTTGCAAGAACTTGCCGTCATTGATGGTTTGAAAATCATATTTTTTGGTTTTTTCATCCAATTCAACGGAGATTTCTTCTCCAACTTTGATTATTGGAAGGTTGTCATCAGCCTTTTTCGCTTCAACTTGATTTGGCAGTAAAAAAGATAAAATGACAACAATAGTGACTAAAATACTACGAATTCTCTGCATGATTCCCCCAGATTTGTATGTTTCTTTGATTTTAAAAGTAATTTTGTATAACAAAGAGGGCACGAGTGTAACATTGTGTCACAGTTAACAACAAGGATTGAATTAGAAAAAAACAATTTGCCTTTAATTTGATTTACTTAGAACCAAAATTCTGCGAACTCTCCCTTACTAAAAATGGGTTAAACATTCAAAACAAAGTAAAATTCAAAAATTTTAAAAAGCTCATTTATTATACTATTTACGAGTTATCACCATGAAAGTGGCCCGAAAATTCTTTGAAGTTTTTTGGTATTAAAGTGTTTCCGGAGAAAACTATTTAAATTCATTCTGCTAATTGCATAGCTGGCTAATTTAGGTAAAAACAGCTATTATGAGCTTCAATTAATTGGAGAAATAGAAATGCATAAATATGTTTTGCTACAAGACCCTCGTCACAATAGAGTTTTCCTGAATAAATCCGAAAAGATATCTCTGGCAGAATTGCAAATTGCATGCAACAAGTTTGAGGGCGGTTGCGAAAACCTATCAACGGTTTCCATTGGTGGTATCAACTATTTTTCATTTGAAATGGAAAAAGAAATTACAACTGTGGAATTGAGCATTCTCTCAAGACTGACTTTTGTTTTTGCCATTTTTGAAGTTATCAAATTAAAGGATCATGACGTATTTTTGCCTGTAACCAAAGAAGCTTATGAATATATCGATCCAAAAATTTCATCGATTCTTAAGTATTCAGGTAAAACAAATGAAATTTTTACCAGGCTTATGATAAATGTTGGGTTACTTTCCACAAATTTCAGCTCCGAGGAAACCATCAACCTTCTTGATCCAATGGCAGGGAAGGGGACAACCTTATTTGAAGGTCTGATCCAGGGCTTTAATGTAACTGGCATTGAAATCGAGTCTAAACCAGTAAAAGAACTTGAAAGCTTCTTTAAGAAATTCCTGGAAAAAGAAAAATTCAAGCACATTACAAAAAATGGAAGAATTCACGTAAAAGAAACCACAGCCGCTGCTGTTACTCAAACTTTTTCTTTCGCCCCCAATAAGGATTTATTCAAGGAAGAAGCCGATAGAAAATCCCTTTCGATAATACACGGGAACTCTATCTACGCTGGACAATATTTTAAGAAGGATTTATTTCATTTAATTGTTGGTGATCTGCCATGCGGCTCTGGTCACAGTAAAACAGCATGGAAAAGAAATTCAGCAGCGACTGAAACCCCAGGTGAATTTCTTTCTCAAAGCTTGCCGGGTTGGCACAAGGTTTTAAAGAAAAACGGTGCATTAGTTGTTTCATGGAACAAATTTTTGCTTCCCAAAAATGAAATACTGAATTTACTTAAAGCAAACGGCTTTGAAATTATTGATTCAAGCGAATATAATGAATTTGAGCATAAGGTGGATTTATCAATAAAAAGAGACTTTATCGTTGCAAAAAAATAGTTTTTTTCGCCAAAATGAAAATTAACCTGCCAATCATTTATTTAGAGAGTCAATCTGAGTAATCAATAAAGACGTTTGTGTTTGTTTTCCAGAACTGGTAGCATATTAGAAAATATAAAAAGATGGTTTATGCAGTTGTATGGCTATGAAACCTGATAAAGATAAAAAAGTATTCCAAAAAATCTTTGAAACAATGTCCTGCGCGTCCTGTGTTGATGAGATTGTTTATGAAAATGGCAAAGCCGTTGATTATAGAATCTTAGATATTAACTGTGCTTTTGCAAAGTTATTAGGCGCTGATAAAAGTGAAATTATTGGGAAAAAATCCGTTGAAATTTACGGAGTTAATCCACCCTTATTTTTTGACATCTTTCTAAGGGTTGCCGAGACAGGCATACCTGAAACCTTTGTTGGCTATTTCCCCATTGTAAAAAAACATTTCAAGGTTAACGTAAGCTCTCCGCAAAAAGGAATGTTTTCAAATGTCTTATATGATGTAACGGAAGAAATTAAAGAAAAAAACTCTATAAACAGAGAGCGAGATCGCCTTCAGCGGGTCTTAGAAATTTTGCAGAAAAAATTTAACAGTGTCCAGGAAATGCTTGATTATGCTTTAAGTGTGGCCATTGAAATCACTGGAAGTAGAATAGGATATATTTACACTTATTCAGAAGATAATCAACTTTTCACACTTAATTCATGGTCAAAAGAAGTAATGCCCGCATGCTCTGTTGTTTCTCCACAAAGTGTTTGTGAGCTGGAAAAAACTGGTTTATGGGGAGAAGTCGTCAGGCAAAGAAAGCCAATCATAGTAAATGACTATTCATTGCTCTCAGTCCAGAATAAGGGACTTCCTCAAGGGCACGTAAATTTAAACAAATATCTTTCCATACCTGTTTTTTTTGAAGAGAAAATTGTTGCTGTGGTTGGAGTTGCAAACAAAACTAATGATTATGAAGAAATAGATACGGTTCAACTTCAACTTTTAATGGATTCGATTTGGAAAAAGGTAATAGAAAAAAAAGCTACGGAAAAATTGCAAAGTCTTGAGTGGATGTTAAGCGGTTCTATCAGGAATTCTTCGAACAACATGAATTCAATTGATATTGAGGACTTAACTGGAAACAATCTGAATGGAAAAATTCTTCACACAATCGGTAAAGAAATCTTAGAAGGTCTCGCAGGAGATTATCTTGATTTAATAAGCTCTTCTTCTGCAATTTTTGAGGAAAACGGAGATTATGCCTTAGGTATATTTTCTTCAGAATGGTGCAAATTTTTAAATGCTTCTTCAAGAAAACTTTGTAATACAAGCGATTTAAAAGAAGCGATGACATCTAAAAAGTGGCTTTGTCACGAATCTTGTTGGACAAATAGCGGCCAAAAAGCATTAAAATCTGGGCAAGCCGTTGATATAGAATGTGCTGGAGGAATCAGGGTTTTTGCAGTTCCCATAAAACTTAAAGAAAACATCGTTGGAGCAATAAGTTTTGGTTACGGAAATCCCACGAAAGATGCTGCAAAATTGAAAAGAATTAGCGAAAAGTTTAATGTTTCCATTGATGATCTGCTTGAAAAATCCAACCAATATCATAGCAGGCCTGCATATATAATCGAGATGGCCAAAAAACGCTTATTGACTATCTCAAAATTGATTGGAACCATGTTAGAAGCGAAAGAAACAGAATTTCAACTATTGCATGCAATGAAAATGGATGCAATCGGCCGTCTAGCTGGAGGAGTCGCCCACGATTTCAACAATATGTTAAGCGTTATTTTGGGGCACGCAGAAATGGCATATTTAAGAGAGAATACCAACCCAGAGATAAAAGCTGATCTGGAGCAGATTCTTTCTGCTGGCAAGCGTTCCGCAGAATTAACAAAACAGTTATTAGGGTTTGCGAGAAAGCAAAATGTCCAACCCAGGGTTTTAGATGTATCCCACAAAATTTCGAACATGACAACTATGTTAAAAAGGCTGATTGGGGAAAATATCGAGCTCTTAGTAAAAGATACCGAGGATAAATTCCCATTGTATATTGATCCAAGCCAACTTGATCAAATAATAGTCAACCTGGTCATAAATGCTGCGGAAGCAATTTCAGGCCATGGCAAGATAATCATCAATCTTGAAAAAATTCTTATAAAAGAAACCCATTATGATTTTGAAGATTTTCTTGATGCTGGTGCATATACCAAGTTGTCGATAAGCGATAATGGTTGTGGGATGAGTCCGAATACGCTTAAGCGAATTTTTGAACCATTCTTTACCACTAAAAATGAAAACAAGGGCACAGGTTTGGGATTAGCCACTGTTTATGGGATTGTAAAGCAAAATGGTGGCACCATTAATGTATACAGTGAAGAAGGGCATGGCACAACTTTTAAAATTTATTTGCCAATTTATAGCGGAGAGACTGTGCCTATATTTGATCAATCTGAAAAAGATGAACTGGTTGGAGGAATAGAAACAATTTTGCTGGTAGAAGATGAAGAATCATTATTGTCGCTTACAAAATCAATGCTTGAGAAGCTTGGCTATAAAGTTATTTCTTCAAATTGCCCTTTAACTGCCATAGAAATAGCTAAAAAATTTAAAAGTAAAATTGATCTCGTTTTAACAGATGTTTTGATGCCACAAATGAATGGAAAAGAGCTTTTTAAAGAACTTCACAATATTTTACCAAACACAAAGGTGCTTTTCATGTCTGGTTATGCAGCAGAAGTTCTTAAAGAAAAAATAGATTTTCAAAATGAGATATATCTTATGGAAAAACCATTCAGTTTTAATACTATTTCGCAGGAAGTTAGAAAGGTTTTAGACAACTAATTTTTTCTACTTCGAATAAAGAAATAAATCCTGGAAAAAATAAAAATTCCCACAAATCCAGTTATATTTAAGAGAATAAAATCAAACTTAAAAGCCCAAAGGGTTCTTTTTGATCGTTCAAAAAATGAATTGTATTTTTTAAGGAAATCCTGGATCTCAGAAACAGTGCCATGATTTTTGCATGAAATATTATAGGTGCCATTTTTTTCAGTGATCTTATATTGAACAGGGGCCTTGCCTGAATCACAATAGAAATAGGATTTAAGGCCAATCAATTTGCATGTATCGGACGATAGGGCACCGGCTGGCACCTTTATTTCATCCATTTCTGCCATTTCGATGCTTCCCATAATTACCCTTTGATTTGCTGCGCATCGAACAGCACGAGAGGCAATTTTGCTGTCAATTATTCCTGAAGTAGCAGCAAAAAACGAGATGATAGGAACCAGCAAATACAATATTTTTTTAGGCATATTTTTTCCTTCATACTTTTTTATTTTATACTACTAATTTTCAAGGCCAAAACAGATTAGCTTTTGTTTAAATCTAAGAAATAGCTTGTTCTGAGCAACGATAGGTTTTGTCCAGGCTGCCCCCTGAACTTCTTCTAAAATGTTTGGAATAGAAGTTACAATCTCAAGTTTTTCCGGATTGGGTTTTATCAGGAAAAGATTGCCTTTAATATCCATACAAAGAAGATTATCATTAAGTTTTATGCAAGTTCCCCAGCCAAGATCATTTGTGGCCCATTTTACATCTCCGGTTTTCAGATCGAGGCATTTGAACTCACCTTTATTTTGCATGCTATAGCCAGTGTATCCGTAAATATAATCTCCAATTATGAATGGATCAGAATGGTGAGAGGCAAGATTTTTGTTTTTCCAGAGAATTTCAATTTTATCTTTACTTATTTTTATTAGCTCTCCACCCGTCCCATAACCTGAGGTAATGAAAACCAAATCATCTTTAAAAACAGGTGTAGTTGCATTTACCTTGTATGAGGTTACCCATGGGGTATTCCAAAGCTCTTTTCCTGTTTCAGGTTCCATAGCTGCCAATCCATCGCCATAGAAATCCAGAATGACAGGAGAACCATTGATATGTGTCATACTTATAGCAGCATAACCAGACGCCCCTTTACCGGTTTTCCATTTTACTTCACCCGAAATTTTATCAAACGCAATGGTTCGGGCTGAACCACCTGCATTTACAATAACCAGGGATTTATAAACAAGCGGAGAGCATGAATATCCCCACTTAGGCTCCTTGCCGCCTTCTTTGGTAACATTTTTTCTCCATATTAGTTTTCCGTCAAACAAATTCCAGCACACCAGATCGCCGCTTCGACCAAAGGTATAAATTTTATCTTCGTCTAGCCATGGGGTTGCGCGAAATCCACTACCATAACTACTCTTGGCTTTTGCAGGATAAGAGTTTTTCCAGATAAGGTTTCCTGTTTCTGTTTCCAGACAAAACAAAATATCGTTGTCCTCTTCTCTTCCACATGCAATAAGTCTATTTCCTATTATTACCGGTGCTGACCAAACTGCGGTGGTTTCATCCTGGCAAAGGTAGCTGACTTCCCACAATTTTTTTTAACTATTTTTTAAATCATTTGATAAATTTTTAACTGTTGCTGAATTGGAAAGGTCAGCGCCAAGCCAATTTGTCCAATCTTCTTCAGTCGTAGTTATCGGCGGAAATTCTTTTAAGGTTAAAGCCGGTATGCTCTCGACTTTACCAGTGATGTCTTTGTTGTTAAGCATGATTTTTATGGAATCATAGTTCCAAAAAATCAGACCTGAAATTATTAGGAGAATTATTCCTGATAGCATTGCTAATTTCTTTTTCATTTTTTTAACCTGCTTAGATTTTTTTATCCAGAAAAAGCCGTCGAGTATTTGTTTAACTGCTTTTTGCGTAGTTTATATATTTTTTTATAAGCCCATTAAACCACATATTGATAAGAAGTTAAATTGAAGTATTTTTAATCCTTAAAAATGACAAATAAAAATCATACAAAATAATTTCAGTGCTTGATTTTTACTGCTGTCCCGATTAGCTTTTATACAAGGTATAGAAGGAGGGCAAAATGCAGTTTAAGCGTCTTGTTTGTTGCACCTGTTCTGACTACAATCGCATCGAGAACAATAAAATTACTGACCTCGTGCAAAGGGCCCAAAAATCTGGACTTGAAGTCAAACTAATACCCGACCTTTGCCTCAAAACAATTAAGAATCCAGAAGAAATAAAAGAATACTCGGATAAAAATACTCTCGTAGCATTATGCCATTTAAGGGTCGCGCAGGCTTTTTTTGCCAGAATTGGTTCAGAAGTCCCAGAAATAGTTGGATTGAACGATGAGGATTTTACGGAAAAAATTGATAATCTTTCCCCGGTAGACGATGAGAAAGCTGCAATAGTAGAGCTCCCGAAGTATGAGAATGACTGGATAGCCTGGTACCCAGTTATAGATAAAAATCGCTGCAACGATTGTGGAAAATGCATAGACTTTTGCCTTTTCGGTGTGTATTCCAGGGAAAATAAAAATGTAGTGGTTGCCCAGCCAGCTGAGTGCAAAACCAATTGCCCAGCCTGTTCTCGAGTTTGTCCACAGCAAGCCATTATTTTTCCAAAGCATGATGAAGAGCCTTTTAACGGTGCAATCATAAAAACAGAATCGCCCGTAATCGACACACAACCAAATTCGGATTCAGAAGAAGATCTATACGATAAACTGGCCCGCAGAAGACGAAATCGCAAATCCCCAAAGCTTTTAAAAGATTAAGAAATGCTTACAAAACTTTTTACAAGAATAATTAAAGAGGTTTCGCCAAAAGTTTTAACCAGAATTCTACTTAATCTGGTTATTAAGAATGCTGTCAATCTGCGAAAATTTCAAAATAGAATGGCCAAAGATGATGATTTTTTCCCCGGTTTTATGATCATCTCACTTACAAACAGATGCAATTTAAGCTGCAATGGCTGCTGGGTCAGCAATGAAAAGCATCATGACCTACCTTTTAATGTTTTAAAGAACGTTGTGTCTGCGAGTATTCAAAAAGGGTCATCATACTTTGGTCTTGTAGGTGGCGAACCATTACTTTACCCACATTTATTTGAACTTTTTGAAACTTTCCCGAATGTTTATTTTCAGTTATTTACCAATGGTACCCTCTTGACAGATAAAGTGGCCAAAAAGCTTCGTAAGCTTGGCAATGTAACTCCACTCATAAGTGTGGAAGGTCTTGAAGAAGAAAGTGATCGCCGCAGAAATGGAAAAGATGTATTTGCTTCTGCTATCACTGCAATAAAAAATTGCACCAGAAACAAGCTGCTTACAGGTGTTGCTACAAGCGTCTGTAAAACAAATCAGAAAGAATTAGTAACTGATAAATTCCTTATAAAACTGGTTGGGCTTGGGGCTCATTATATGTGGTATTATATTTACCGACCTGTTGGGCCTCGTCCTCATCCCGAAATAGCCCTTGATAAAGAAGAAATTCTTTCCCTTAGAAAATTCATGGTTGATGCACGTTTAAATCATCCAATTGCTATAATTGATGCATATTGGGATGAAAATGGAAAAGCATTGTGTCCCGGTGCTAAGGGGCTTAGCCACCATCTTAATCCTGAAGGCTATCTTGAATTCTGCCCTCCATTACAATTTGCCTTTAAAAAAGCTACCAGGGATTATGATTTTAAAAAATTATGCAAAGATGATAACGGCATGGCAAAGTTAAGAAAGTTAATCAACGATGAGACAGACGGATGCATCATTCTAAGCAATCCAAAACTCTTAAGCCAAAAATTAAAAGAATTAAATGCAATTGATACCAGTGGCAGGGGCACCGCTTTTGATGAATTAGATGCAATGACAATTAAGCCCTGCCATGATCTGCCAGGTCAGGAAATACCAGAAAAGAGTTTTCTATATCGCCTGGCAAAAAAATATAGTTTCTTTGGATTTTCATCATATGGTTAATAAAGAAAAAATAAGGGAAATCTCCCAAATTACTGAGGCTTACGTAAATGGCAACAGCCTGGTTCCTCCCATTCCTCTAGAGGAACTGAAATTACACACCATTGAGATTTTGAAAAACCATGGAATTTCCACTGAGCTGAAAAAATGGGTTTTATTGTTTTTGAATAACGCCCTATGGCTTGACACTTTAAAGTCAATTCCCTTTAAAAGGCGCTTGTTGTTGATTCCGCAATGTCTTAAACATCCAACAGAATGCCCTGCAGAAATTGATGAGCTGGGCCTGGTTTGTGAAGGTTGTGGCCAGTGTGTGATTGACGGAATTCTTAACAAAGCCGAAGATCTGGATTTAATGTGCATTGTCGCTGAAGGATCAACTATGACGGCGCAGATTATTGAAAAAGGCCAGGCAGATGCTCTGATTGGTGTTGGTTGCTTTTCAGCCCTTGAAAAAGCCTTTGATCAAATGATAAGCAATGCGGTTCCCGGATTGGCATTGCCTTTATTTAATGACGGTTGCAGCAATACGGAAACTGATGTCGATTATTTATTGCAACTGATTAGCCAAAAGAATGAAAAGGAAATAAGTGTTTTCCATCCCAAGCCTTTTTTAACTAAAGTGAGAAATGAATTTTCCCATGAAAACCTTGAGTTAATAATGGGAAAAGCAAACCTTGAAGCTGAAAAAATCGCACGAGACTATCTGGTTCAAACCGGGAAAAGATATCGACCGTTTTTATGCGTTGCTACGGCCAAAAGCCTTGGACATCAGAACGATAATGAAATGAGTTTATCCAGATTGGCTGTTGCAGTTGAATGTTTTCATAAAGCCTCATTAATCCATGATGATATTGAAGATAACGACGAGTTCCGCAATGGTTTGCCAGCGCTGCATACAACTCACGGCGTGGGAACTGCACTTAACACTGGCGATCTTCTTCTAGGAGAGGGATATCGAATGATATCTCAGCTTGAAGTTGAGCCAATAATGAAAGCGAAACTTTTGGATGAAGCCGTCAAAGCTCATTTAAGTCTGTGTTGTGGACAAGGTGAAGAGCTTTTAATCATTCATCAAAAGCGCAAGCTATGTGTTGATTCTCTTATAGAAATTTTTCGGAGAAAAACTGCTCCGGCTTTTAATGTTTCTTTCCAATTTGGCGCTATTTTCATGGGTGCCAGTGAAGAAATTAGAGATACGCTTGTAAGGTTTAGTGATTTTCTTGGCATTGGCTATCAAATAAAAGATGACATTTTGGACACCAATTTACAAGATGCAAATGATGGGGAAAGAATTCCCTCCATAGTTGAACTTATGATGCAGGAGCAAGGTCTGAAACACGAAGAAGCTCTAGCTGCTGCCAATGACTTGCTTGCAGATTACCGAAAAAAAGCTCTTTCAGAGTTGAAAACAGTTAAGTCTATTCCACTGAAGAGGTTTTTGTTCCAGATTACTCATAACCTGCTAAAGAAGTAGCAAATGAATTTAACTCACTCACAGGAAATTTTAAAAATTGCCCTTGGCGCTAATAGCATGCTTGATGAAGCTGCTAAAAATCTTATTGGCAGCTATTTTAAGAGCAAGCTGACTCCAGAGGGTGGATTTGCAGATAAAATAGGCAATCCCGACCTTTATTACAGTCTTTTTGGATTAAGCTGCTCATATATTCTGCAATTAAATTTGCCATTTTCAAATACTAAAGAATGGCTTGATAGTTTTATTCCAGAGAATCTTGGTTTAATAGAACTTTCAAGCCTGGCGAAGTGTTATTCAATCTTATCTATTTTAAATAGCTCCAAACCAGAAATAAGTAATGAAAAAATAAAAAACATTGCAAGAGCAGCCAATCGTTTTAGAACCGAAAACAATAGTTTTTCGCTTAACGGCAAAGGACCGGGTGCCCCATATTCTGTTTTTCTCGCAATGAATCTTTTTCAGGATTTGGGGTTAGAAATTGAAAATGTTTCTTCTTTAAAGTTAGCTCTGAAAAATTATCTTCAGCCGGATGGCCGTTTTGCTGATCCAAATGGCTCAGGAGCAGGAATTCTTAATTCAACAGTGGCAGGATTATTGTGTTGGCGACAATTTACTGGCGAAATTCTCCCCCAATCAGTAGATTGGATAAATGGGCAAAGATGCCGTTCAGGTGGTTTTAAAGCAGATCCCAAGGCTCAATTGCCAGATATGCTTTCAACTGCAGTTGCGCTTTTTGCGTTAAAAATTTGTAAAACTGATTTTTCATCTTTCTTTAAAAAATCACGCGAGTTTGTTCAGGATCATTGGACGTCAGATGGGAGTTTCTCAGCAACTTTACTTGATGAAGAAGGGGACTGTGAATACACATACTACGGTTTACTTTCTTTAGGTGCTGTAAGCAATGTTTAATTCCGAAGAAAAAAAGCTACTATTAAAGGCTAAGAGTTTAGTCACAAAAAGGCTTCTAGAAAACCGGGAGCATAATGTCAGATTTACAGGAAAATTAGCCAGCAGTGCTGTTTCTACTGCGGTGGCTTCGATGGCTCTATCACTTTTCCCAGAAGATGAAAATCGCCTTAAAACTTCAATTAACTGGTTGTTAGAAAATGTAAACTTAGATGGAGGGTGGGGGGATACCCCTGAAAGCCCATCAAACCTAAGTGCAGTTTTGCTTGCCAGAGCAGCGATTATAAACTCTGGTTTAAATTTTGAAAAGGTTAACGTTGTTTTAGAAAAATCCGAACGTTGGCTAAAAAAAGAGTTAGGTGTAAACCAGGCAATTAACCCGGTTCAAAGCGTCTTAAAATTCTATGGCAAGGATTTAACTTTTTCTGTTCCAATTTTAACGGTCTGTATGCTTTGTAAAGCCTTTGGAAAAGACGAATCTTTATGGAGGAAAATTCCAGCACTTCCTTATGAATTTTCACTGCTGCCAGCAAAGCTTTTTAGATTCATTCGTTTGCCAGTTGTTAGTTATGCAATTCCAGCCTTAATTGCTGTAGGAATTGCGCAGGCAAATAACTGCCCGTCAATAAATCCATTGATTAAGTGGCTAAGAGTAAAAGCAACTAAACCTGCACTTCGGAAACTTTTAACTCTTGTTCCAGAAAGTGGTGGTTTTTTGGAAGCGGCTCCTTTAACTGGTTTTGTCGCCTTTTGCCTTGGTAAATCCGGTTTTAAAGAAAATCCAACCGTAAAAAAAGGCATTGGTTTCTTACGGAAAACAATGCGAGCGAATGGAAGCTGGCCCATAGACACTAATCTTTCCAGTTGGCTTACCAGTCTTTCTGTTAACGCTCTGGATCATGCGGATGAATTAACACCAGAGGATAAAACCAGATACGCAAATTACCTCAAACAAGTACAAAGCAAAGAATTTAATGTTTTTACCAATACTAATCCAGGTGGTTGGGCATGGACTGAACTTTCAGGAGGAGTTCCGGATGGCGATGACACATCTGCTGCTTTAATTTCTCTAGCCCGTCTTGAAAAGGGCTCGGCAGACGATAAGGTTATCGCCGGATTAAACTGGCTTTTGGAATTGATGAACAAAGATGGTGGAATTCCTACTTTTTGTCGCGGATGGGGATTTCTTCCATTTGACAGAAGTTGCCCAGACATTAGCGCCCATGCCTTGATGGCATTCCAGCTATGGAAAGACAGGGTTCCTTCTGAACTAAAAGCTAAGCTGGATAAAGGTTCACAAAGACTTTTAAAATATCTGGAAACTTCAGCAGACCATGAAAAAATGTATTCACCACTCTGGTTTGGTGACCAGGAAGCCCCTGATTTTTCAAATAGGGTTTATGGAACCTCAGTTGTTCTCGAAGCTTTAGCAATGCTTCCTGAACATCAGGTTAATCATTTAGTTGAACCGGCCCTGGAAAAGTTATATAGATGGCAAAACGAAGACGGAGGCTTTGGTGGAGAGCGCCAGACCTCTTCAAAAATAGAAACCACCGCCAAAGCAGCTCTGGCGATGATATTAAATAACGGAAAACAAAAGCCTGTTAAAAAGGCAGTAAATTTTCTTGTAGACCAATCCATTGCTCAAAATGGCAATTTAACAGCTTGTGCTATAGGCTTATATTTTTCATCTTTGTGGTATGATGAAAAATTGTATCCAATGATATTTACCCTTCGCGCTTTATCCGCCGCTATAAAGGAACTTTACGATCAGGAGGGAGAATGAGAAACTTTTTTTTTAAACTCCTTCCAGCACTAACTGGAATAATAACTTCATTGATTGCATTTGTTCCCCTATACGACATTATCGTTCTGGAAAAAGACCGGGTAAAGGTTTCGGATAGAGTTCCCGGACAAGACAATTTACCTCCTGGTGGCCGACAAAATTATTCGAGTGTAAAAATCGGAGAATTTTTTGAATCCTTCATCAGTACTTTCACTACTGACCTTAAAGGAACCTGGTCATCATTTAGAGGAGAAAAAGGCGATAATATTTGTCGAGAGGGCATTGATCTGGTTGATAGTTTTGATAAAAATGGCCCACCAGAATTATGGAAAATTAAGCTAGGAGAAGGGCACGCCGCGCCCGCTATTTATTCAGGGCGAATTTACCTGTTAGACTACATTGAAGAGAAAAAATCCGATGCTTTACGCTGTTTTTCACTACTGGATGGCAAAGAAATCTGGCGAAGATTTTATCGCCTTGATATAAAGCGAAATCATGGATATTCCAGAACTATCCCGGCGGTTAACCATGAAGTTGCAGTGACAATGGGCCCCATGGGACATCTCATGTCAGTAAACTCTAAAACTGGTGAACTTCTATGGTCGTTGGACGTAATTTCCCATTTTAAAAGTACTGTTCCACAATGGTATTCGGGGCAGTGCCCTTTATTAGATGGAAACACTCTGGTTATTGCTCCCGGCGGCGAAAAAGCTCTTTTGGTAGGAATAAACGCTAAAACAGGCGAAATCCTTTGGGAGACTCCTAATGAAATGGGCTGGAAAATGTCACATTCCTCAATAATGCCAATGACCTATAAGGGCCGCAGAATGTATGTTTATGCTGCTATCGGTGGAATGGTTGGAGTTTCAGCTGAAGGAGATAACGTGGGTCAGATACTCTGGCAAACAGGTGACTGGGGGGCAACAGTTGTGGCTCCTTCACCAGTAATACTTAACGATGGCTATATTTATCAATGCGCTGGTTATGGAGCTGGAAGTATTTTAGTTAAGGTCGATGGCGAAAATAAAAATTTTTCCGCCAAAATTGTTCAGAAGTCTAACCCAAAAGAGGCTCTGGCAATTGAGCAACAGAGTGCAATCTACTTTAAAAATAAACTTTTTGGCGTAATGACAAAAGACTCAGGATCAAGACGAATGAGGCTTGTGGTATGCAACCCCAAAAACCCAAGAGAATTTATAGATGAAGGTGATCCTCAACTTAGATTTGGCCTGGGGCCAACTTTAGTTGCAGATGATAAGTTGTTTGCTTTAACCGATAATGGCGAATTATCCATGTTCAGCTTTGAAAGTGATAAGTTGAAACATATTTCTAACGCAAAGGTTCTGCCCGGGGTAGACGCCTGGGGACCGATGGCCATAGCTGATGGATTACTTCTTTTAAGAGATTCGACAAGTCTGGCTTGTTTGGATATGACCCGGGATAACAGATGGGCAAGGATAAAAAGAAAATGATAAAATTGGGTGACAATTGCAGCAGGCGAAAAGCTCTCCTTTTTCTGGGAAGGGTGTTGGCAGCTCTGGGTTTAACAAGCCTGGGAATCAAATTAGCTTCACCAGGAAAAAATAAAGTGCTTCTAAATGCAAAAAGCGATTGTAAAGGATGCCGTTTTGAGAAGGGGACTTGCATTCCCCAGACTCAAACCTGCAGAAGGAATGAAGAACAAAAATGAGTGAAAAACAAAATGATAAAAATCTTATTTCCCGCAGAAAATTTTTTACTTCTGCAATTGCGGGGATTGGATCAATTTTTACCGCTTTTGCACTAACTCAGAATTCCGAACAAACCTCTTATTGGCAAATAGACCCTCGAAAATGTATTGAGTGCGAAAGATGCTCTGTGGAATGCGTGCTTTCCCCATCAGCAGTTAAATGCATGCATGTATATCAAAAGTGTGGTTATTGCGATTTATGTAGCGGGTATTTCAAACAAGGGGCAACGACTTTGGATACAGCAGCTGAAAATCAACTCTGTCCAACCGGCGCTCTAAAGCGAACTTTTATCGAAGAACCCTATTTTGAATATATCGTAGAAGAGGAACTTTGCATCGGTTGTGGACGTTGTGTTAAAAATTGCCGTGCATTTGGAAATGCTTCGTTGGTTCTGCAGATTCGTCACGATCTTTGTATCCAATGCAATGAATGTCGAATAGCAGCAGCCTGCCCGGCTCAGGCTATTCAAAAAATTTCAGGTAACAAAATTTATCTTCTCGATCGGAAACCACTTGAAGAGGACAAAGCTTGAGAAAAATACTCCTACTATTATTGCTAATATTAAGTCTATCTTCAATTGTATTAGCTGAAGAAGAGGCAAGGTTTCCCCGTCCTGAATTCAGCTCTGGTTATAATACGCCTGTTGAGAAAGAGCCAGCAATGCCCTGGCAAAGATCCACGGATATTGCTGCTGTTTTACTAGCCCTTTCTTTAGCATATGCAGCCCATTCCTTACACTACAAACGTAGCCGTAAAAGATTAGTCATTGGTGGTCTTCTTTGTCTGGTCTGGTTTGGATTTATATATCAAGGATGCGTATGTCCTGTGGGATCGATTCAAAATGTCGCTTTAAGCACATTTTCATCTAACTATTTTTTGCCGGTTTCGATCGTTTTTATTTTTCTTTTACCTTTGATTTTTGCCTTATTCTTCGGAAGGGTATTTTGCGGTTCTGTCTGCCCTTTTGGAGTTTTGCAGGATCTTTTAATTTTTAAGCCAATCAAGATTCCACCTATACTTGACCGTATTTTTAGACTAATTCCATTTGCAATTCTTGGAATCACTATCTGGTTTGCGATCAGCGGTCTTGGGTTTTTAACCTGCAAGTATGATCCTTTTGTAGCACTTTTCCGGTTTAGTGGTCCCAAAGAATTGATTTTTAAGGGGTTCGCTTTTCTTCTACTGGGTATTTTTGTGGCAAGGCCATATTGCCGTTATATTTGTCCGTATTCTGTTCTACTTTCGATTGCAGCATTATTTAGCTGGAAAAAGGTTCAAATATACTCTGATAACTGCGTTAAATGTAACCTTTGTCTTCCCGCATGCCCTGTTGATGCCATCGACGCTGGAAAAGACCAATCTTCGCCAAACCAGTTTCAAGAAGAAAGGAAAACAGCTATAAGCAGATTAAAGTGGCTTGTCGCCCTAAGTCCCTTTATTATTTCTATGGGGATTTTTTCAGGAATTCAACTTGGTAAAAAAGTGGCCCCAACTCATGATTTGCTCAGACTTCAAGCAAACGTTCAGAACAATAATTCCCAGGAAGATGATTATATAGCTTTTTATGTAAACGATGGAAACACTGATTCCCTTAATCAAAGAGCATCTGAAAAGGCTAATGCCATAGTAAAATATGGTGGCGTTTTCGGAGGTTATATGAGCATAGTTTTTATCGGAGCCATTTTTATGGCAACCCGACGAAGAACCAATACTTATCACGAGGTGCAAACATGGAATTGCGTCAGCTGTGGCCGCTGTTACTCATGGTGCCCAAGAAACAGGAATAAGAAATAACATGACAAATAACAGAAAAAAGCTATATGAATGCCTTGTGGTAGCTACCTGCATAAATATTTTTCTTGTAGGATTGCTGGCAATTTTTCTTTTCCTGAAAACATCTGAGGCTGAGGCCGTCAATCCATTAGAGTTAAAGTCTCTGGAAGCTCTAAAAACACAAGCCCAATCAGATTTAAAAAATGAAGAACTCAAAAACAAAATCCGAACTTTTGATCATATCGCTCGAAAAGAGTGGCTAGTAAATCAAACCATTAAGACCCGTCTAAAAAATTATCTGGCAATTGCGACTCTATGTTTAATTCTTCTACTTGCATTACTAACTGCTGTTAAACCAAGGGTCCCAGGGGCTAAAGAACTCGAACCACAGAAATCAAATCCGGGTAGCGAAACTTTTGTTCTGGTATTTATTGCTCTTTTATGTGCAATTACTGTAAATGCCGGACTATTTTTATCTTATAAACCAGACTCCGCAAACCCGGTAAAAGAGAATTTCTTCATGACCCACTCAGAACTGAATAAATTTTGGCCCGGGTTCAGGGGAATATTTAATACCGGTATATCAAAAGAACATAAGCCTGTTTCCGGCTGGGGAAAAAATGTAGCAACCGCAGCTCTAAATATAGCTCAAGTCCCTTTGCCCGGCTACAGTTCGCCGATTTACATTAAAGACAAAATATTTGTAACAGGAGCGGATGAAAAAATCAGGGCTTTATACTGTTTAAATGCTTTGGATGGAAAGCTTTTGTGGACTCATGTTGCTGATAAAATTGTCGGATCACCCGCTAAGCCGCCCAAAGTCACAGAGGACACCGGATTCGCGGCTTCCACTCCTGTAACAAACGGAAAAGGAGTTTTTGCTATTTTTGCCACCGGCGATCTGGTGGCAACAGATTTTGAAGGAAAGCGTCTGTGGGCAAAAAATGTGGGCGTTCCAGACAATATCTATGGCTATTGCAGCTCCCTTTTAGCTTATGAATCAAAAATTATTGTTCAATATGATAATGATGACAAGCAGGTTATCTACTGTTTCAATGCAGCTGATGGCAAGGAAATCTGGCAACAAAAACGAAAGGCCCCAGTTTCATGGTCGTCACCGAGCATCTGCCAATTAAAGGATAAAAATCTTGTAATTACCATAAACTGTAGAGATGTCGAGGGTTTCGACCTTGAATCAGGGCAAAAATTGTGGACTCAAAAAATCATGGGGGGAGAAGTCGCACCTTCTGCTACCAGTGACGAAGGCATAGTTTATGTAGCAAACCAATACGTTGTAGCTGCTGCTGTCGATGGGGCAACAGGGAAACTTTTATGGAAAAACTCCAGCGCCGTGCTTCCAGATGTATGCTCACCAGTTGTTTTTAAAAACATGCTTTATCTTTTTACAAGTGACAGTACCATTAGCTGTCTGGATACTAAGACTGGCAAGGTTCTATGGGAAGAAGAAGTAAAAAATGGCTTCTACAGCAGCCCGCTCGTTCTTACCGATCGAATCATTGCCTTTGATTTAAAAGGCAATATGCTAAGTATTAAACCCGATCCTGATAAGTTAATTGTCGAATCCACCGACTCATTAGGGGTATCAGTTCTTTCTACACCTGCGATTGGATCTAATCAAATGTGGGTAAGAACTTCAAAAGGCATCTTTAAGATTGAGGGAGAATAATTTGCAGGAACAGGAATTAAATTTTTTACAATCCCTTGTTCAGGCAAGGGGAAGAGAGCAACGTGACCTGGTAGCCATACTTCTGGGCATTCAAGACGAATATGGCTATTTGCCAATGCCTCTTTTAGAAGAAATTCCAGCCCTTACAAGCATTTCTGCCGGAGCAATAAAAAGTGTAATCAGCTTCTATTCACACTTCAGATTGAAACCTGCCGGAAAACATCAAATAAACGTCTGTGTCGGCACAGCCTGCTATGTAAAAGGCGCAGAACAAACTTATAATGCCTTTCTAAAAACTCTCGATGTCCCGGAAGGGGAAGATACAGACCCGGAATTAAATTATACTGTTTCAAAGGTTGCGTGCCTTGGTTGCTGTATGCTTGCTCCCGCGGTTCAGGTTGGGGAGCAAATCTTTGGCTGGGTTGATCCTCCCGAAGTTGAACGGGTTTTAAATGATTTTGCCAGAGAATATGCAGCAGGCAATAAGCTGGCTCTTCCAGAGAAATTAGTCAGCTCCGAAGGGGAGGTAAAAATCTGTTTATGCTCAAGTTGTGCAGCCGCTGGTTCAAGAAAAATCTATAATGAATTGATAAAATGGTCCCAGGAAATTGGTTTTCCATTAAAAACCACCCTTTCTGGTTGCACGGGTGTTTCCTTTGCGGCACCATTAATAAAGCTCACTGACCAAAAAGGCCAGATTTTTTATTATGGAAATTTGAGTTCTGATAGCCTTCAAACAGTATTGTTCAAACATTTTCCGAAAAACAGTTTTGCCCATGTTTTAGATAACTTTCTTTACTGGGGACAAAATCCTCTTGAGAATAAGCTTTTAAAAAAAGAGGAAAGTGAAAATGAAATCTGGTTATCCACCAATAATCGTATAGTAATGGAAAATTGCCCTGAAAACAGCCCTTGCGACCTTCAGCTTTATAAAGATTCCGGTGGTTTTATCGGGCTTAAAAATGCCAAAAATTCAACTTCGCAGGAGATAATTCAAACCGTTAAAATTTCTGGCTTAAGAGGAAGGGGAGGAGCTGGTTTTAAAACAGGTCTGAAAATGGAAAAGGCTGCAAATGCTAATTCTGAAAAAAAATATGTAATTTGTAACGCTGATGAAGGTGATCCAGGCGCATTTATGGATCGAATGCTTCTTGAATCGGTTCCATTTAGAGTAATTGAGGGTATGACGATTGCGGCCAATGCCATAGGTGCAAATGAAGGTTACATTTTTGTTCGCAGAGAATATCCATTAGCTATCGAACGAATAAAAGAAGCAATCAAATTATGTCAGGAAGATAAGATTTTAGAAGCCAATCCTTTAAAAGAAGGCTTTTGTCTCAAAATCGTTGAAGGTGCTGGAGCTTTTGTTTGCGGGGAAGAGACTGCGCTTATAGCAGCAATCGAGGGTAAACGTGGTATTCCTCGTCCTCGTCCACCATTTCCAACAGACCAGGGACTATTCGGCTATCCCAGTTTAATCAACAACGTAGAAACCTTTGCCTGTATTCCATGGATCTTTAAAAACGGACCAGAAAAATTTAAACAAATTGGCACTGAAAGCAGCCCTGGTACCAAAACCTTTGCTCTTGCCGGAAAAGTTAAAAGAGGTGGCTTGATTGAAGTCCCTATGGGAATAACTATCAGACAGGTCATTGAGGATTTCGGAGGCGGAGTTTCTGGAAATGCAGAGCTAAAGGCTGTGCAAATTGGCGGTCCATCAGGTGGTTGCATTCCTGAAAGTATTTTTGACCTGCCCATAGACTATGAAGCTTTATCAGAATCTGGTGCAATAATGGGTTCAGGGGGACTGGTTGTTCTGGATGAACACGACTGCATGGTCGATATTGCCCGCTATTTTCTTGAGTTTACAGCAAAAGAATCCTGCGGAGATTGCTCTTTTTGCCGCATAGGAACAAAAAAGGCTTTGGAAATCCTGGAAAATCTTTGTAATGGAAGTGCCGTAAAGGGTGATTTAGAAAGCCTTGAAGAACTATCTAGCCTTATTAAATCCGGAAGCAAATGTGGGTTAGGAAAAACTGCGCCAAATCCTATTTTAACCACCTTAAAATATTTTCGAGATGAGTATGAAAGCCACTTGAATAAGTTTTGCCCAGCTGGGAAATGCCCTGAATTATTCAGTTTCAAGGTAAATGAAGATTGCACAGGGTGCATGCTTTGTTCCAAGGCATGTCCAGTGGATGCCATTCCATTTAATCCATGGAATGATGCAGAAATAGATAACGAAAAATGTGTAAGATGCGGAACTTGTCGTTCTATATGCCCAGATAAAGCTATAGAGGTGGAAAAACGAAAATGAGTCAGTTTTATTTAGATAACCAGGCTATCAAATTTAAATCTGGGGAAACCATCTTGCAAGCGGCGCAAAATGCTGGAATTCAAATTCCTGTTTTGTGTCATAAAAAAGAAACAGCTTCCTGTGGCAACTGCATGGTTTGTGCTGTTAAGGAGTTAGAAAGTAAAAAGTTTATTGCATCTTGCTCAACACTTGCTGTCAATGAACAAAGGTATGAAAACAACACTGAAGAAATCGCCATTTTTCGCAAGTCAGCAGTTGAGCTCCTACTTGCCGAGCATATTGGTGACTGTGTAGCGCCATGTAAATTGGTATGTCCTCAGAAACTTAATATTCCGCAGCTTATGAAAAAGCTTTCAAATAAAGAAAACATAACTGATTTCAGATTTAATCCAGAAATTTGCGATGAATGTGGTGGACGCTGTGAAAAGGCATGTCGAAGAGGATTCTTTGACCGGGCAATTTCAATCCGTGAACTTTTAAAAGACTTTGGCGAAGCTGACAAATCGATAACCAGAAAAGAAAAAAATTCCAGACCTGAATATTTTCATTTCCTTGGAAAATGTGATCAGAAAAGCCTTAAAAAGATCTATGGAATCAAGATTGCCCATGAAAAACTTGATGCTGACAGATGCCTTCAATGTAGTTGTAATGCAGAAAGTGATTGTGAGCTTCGAAATATGGCATCTTTAATGAAAGCCAGACAAGCCAGATTCAAATTGTCTGACCCCTTATTTCTGGAACCTGTTGTTACCCCAACCATAGTTTATTATCCAGGAAAATGCATTCGTTGTAATCGCTGTATAAGGCTTGGAGAGCAACTTAAATCAATAAAACATACCGATGGTCCGGTTATGACAGGAAGAGGTTTGAACTCAAGAGTAGACTCACCTGTTGGACTCACTTTTGATCAAGCTTTTGCCCCTGATGAAGACAAATTTATTGCAATTTGCCCAACTGGTGCTCTTGCTAGACCATAAATTTAGATTCTGAGCTTTAAGAAAGCCCAAACCTGATGTAAAGTAATCCTATATTAAATAGTTGTAAGGAGATTTCCCATGAAAAACGGATTTGTAAGCAAATTTAATTTTGTTTTGATTTGTACCATTTTTCTGATTTCCAGTTTTCCTGCTTTTTCTACGGATATAACCCAATGGCGTTTTAATCGTGATGGAATTTTCCCAGAAACAAGCCTTTTGGGAAAGTGGCCAGACGCTGGTCCAACCATGCTTTGGGTAAATGAAAAAATTGGTGATGGCTATTCCAGTCCTATAATTGTCGATGGAAAAATTTTTGTGACAGGCGTAATCAATGAAAAAGAATTCTTAGTATGTTTAGATTTAAGCGGTAAAGAACAATGGAAAACTGAATATTCACAAGCCTGGACGAATTCATATCCAGAAGCTAGAACTACTCCGACTTACGTTGACGGGAAAATCTATGTCATTAGTGGAAACGGTGTAGCAGCATCAATAGATGCCAAAACAGGAAAGCTTCTTTGGGCTGAAAACGTTTATGAAAAGTATCAGGGTGATTTTGGCCGATGGGGAGCAGCGGAATCTCCATTGGTAGTTGATGGCAAAGTGATCGTTACTCCTACAGGCGAAACTACAACTATGGTTGCCCTAAATGTTAAAGACGGGGCACTGATTTGGAAAACTCCTTCCTTGAATGAAAAAGGAGCCTACGTTTCTCCCCTTTTAATAAACTATAACGGCATCAAACAAATCGTTGGCGTTGGGAGTAAATACATTTTTGGGGTTAATCCTGAAAATGGCGATATTCAATGGAAATTTGACTATCTGGGAACTTTCTTTGAAAATGAAGGCAATCCACAGCGCTGGGTAATCAATTGCAATACACCAACTTATCATGATGGGCAAATCTTTGTTACCAGCGGGTATGATCATGCTGGCGTAATGCTTAAATTGAATGAAAAGTGCACTGAAGCCAAACTGTTATGGAAAACAGATGTTCTTGATGTCCACCACGGGCATGTGGTTTTAGTCGATGGATATTTATATGGATCAAATTGGCTGAATAACAGCACTGGAAACTGGACCTGTATTTCCTGGAAAGATGGGAAAAAAATGTGGGAACAGAAATGGAATGGCAAAGGAAGCATAATCTACGCTGAAGGTATGCTGTATATATACGATGAAAAGCGTGGGGAAGTTGGCCTTTTAAAAGCTACTCCAAAAGAATTTAACCTGATTAGCTCGTTTCCGGTAAAACATGGTTCAAAAGCACATTGGGCGCACCCGATAATTCACAATGGTATTCTTTACATCAGACATGGTGAAGCTCTAATGGCTCACAATATCAAAAAGTAGGGATTTAAAGTGCAAAAAGCAGTCTTTTTGTCAGGACTGATTTTTCTAATTGCGGTAATTCACTTTTATTATTTGCCAACTGATATAGCACCCGAAATAGGGAATTCATCAGGTTTAGATAAAAGTGAAAGCCAGGCTGTTCAAAAAGCTTTTGTTCCATCTGGAAGCTGGCCCCAATATCGAAAATATGAAAACCTTCCGGGATCAGTAGAAAAGATTCCTGAGCAAGCACCTGAATTAATCTGGAGATATAATACTGGTTTCCCTCTGAAATCAGGACCTCTGGTTAATTCAGGGAAAGCCTTTGTTGTAGCAAAAAAAGGTTTGATTGTAGCTGTTGATCTAATTGCGGGTAAAAAACTCTGGCAGCATTGTTATTGTGAACCAGTAACAGCAAGTGGATTGTTGCTTGAAAATGCCTCATCAACAATTCATTTTATCGGGACACAAAAGGGTAATCTGTATGCCACAGATGCGGCTAACGGAAATCCTCTTTTTAGCTTCAAAACTCAGGATAAAATTAATGGCGCCCCCGCTGTTTTCAAATCTGAGCAGAGCAATAGCCAAATGGTTGTTTTTGGTTCTTATGACTGTTTCATTTATAGTATTGACCCGATTACCGGGAAAATGAACTGGAAGCTTGAAACAGATAACTACCAAAATGGAACTCCTTCCAGAATTGGAAAGAATTTGTTTATTGGCGGTTGCGACGGTTTTCTTAGAGCAATAAATCCAGAGACTGGAAGTCAAACATTCAGCATCAGCCTTGGTGGTTATATTCCTTCTTCGCCTGCTTGTTTAGATGAAATGGTTTATGTTGCTCTTCATGAGGGTGAAATTGTGGCACTTGATTCATCCAAAAAAGAGATAAAATGGAGATTAAAACCTGATGAAGAATCTGAATTCCTAATTTCCCCTTTGGTAAATGATGAGTTTGTAATAATTGCGAGCAGAAAAGGGAAAATAAAGATACTTGACCGTGAAACTGGTCTGCTTCAAAGATCAATTAATCACCCTTCAGAAATTATTTCCGAACCAGTTATTGATAAAAAGTCTATTTTCCTGGCCGATTCAGATGGCAACCTGGTTGCCTACGATTTAACTACCGGAAAAAAGATATGGCAGAAACTTCATGGTGCATCAGTCGAAGCACCAGTTGCATTAATTGACAATGCTCTTCTTGTAGCAGATATGGAAGGCACTTTAAGCCTTTATGGCTGGAAAAACTAGATTAACGGAACATGTATGAATAACGGTTTTATTAAAATTCAAAACTTAACCAAGTCCTACAATCTGGAATCTGTGGAATGCAAGGTTCTCAAGGGTGTCGAATTAGAAGTAGAAAATCAAAAATCTGTGGCTATAACGGGACCGTCTGGCAGTGGAAAATCAACTCTTCTAAATTTGATTTGTGGTTTGCTGAAACCTGATTCAGGACAGATTTTTTTGAATGATACCGATATCAGTTCTTTGCAAAATGATGAGCTTCCAAAGTTCAGAGCAAAGAATATAGGCATCATTTTTCAGCATCATTTTCTTATGGATCACTGCACCGCATTAGAAAATGTTCTTTTACCTGCATTGGCTATAGAAGATCATTCTAAAGAAACCATAGACCGGGCTGTAGAGCTATTGAATAAAATCGGGTTGTCAGAGCGCCAGGATCATTTCCCCGGGCAGCTTTCCGGGGGCGAAAGGTTGCGAGTTGCTATTGCAAGAGCTTTGATAAACAAGCCCAAAATTATTCTTGCCGATGAACCTACAGGATCTGTAGAACCTGAACTGGGTCAGGAAATAATGGAGCTTCTGGTTTCTCAACGCGATTGTTCACTGATTACGGTCACCCACGCCGAGTATGTAGCCAACTTTATGGACCGGCGTTTTAAACTTGTTAACGGAAAGCTTGTTAGTAACTAATGAAAAGTTTTTCCTTATCTCATTTTTTAACCAGAATCATAAGATACTATCGTGTTGATTGCTGGCAAATGATCTTAGCCGTCGCTTTATGTGCCATGGTTGTTTCCGGGTCCTTTATAATTGGTGACTCTGTTGATTTCAGCCTTAGGAAGGTTTCAAAAAGCAGTATCGGTAAAATAAAAACTGTTCTTAGAACAGAAGGAAGCTGGCTAACCAAAAAATCTGTACAAAATTTTTCAGCTAAAAACAATGCCTCATCTCAGCTCATAATTTCTACAACAGCTTATTTAGCCAAATTAGATGGTAATGGTTCCCAAAAAATTAATCTTTATGGAATTAAGCCCGCGTTTGCATCTTGCTTTAATGATACTGTTGGCCCTAAGATAGCTTCTGCTGAAATAGCAATTAATAAAGCTCTGGCAGATAGTCTTGATTTAAAAATAGGCGATAGGGTGGTTTTACGTTATTTTAAACCCACTGGAATGCCCGGTGATGCACCTTTTTCACTGCAGAAAAGCAGCATTAAAACTAGAAGCTTAAAAGTATCTTCACTTATCTCAGGAGAAAGTGGTGGAAACTTTTCTTTAAACGTTTCTCAGCAATTGCCCATTAATGGATTTTTAGATTTTGATTTTCTTGCTGAATTGCTAGAGCAAACCGGTAGAGGAAATATTATCTGTTCTTTAGAACAGGCCGATCTTGGAAATCTCATAAAGCCTTATTTAACCCTTGAGGATTATGGTCTTAATTTGGAAAGAGAAGGTAAAAGCGCCTATTTAAGGTCAAATTCAGTTTTTATTTCGGATTATCTGGCCAACCAGTTCAAGTTGATTGCAAGCGATAGTCAAGAGGCTTTTGGCTACTTTGTAAATTCCATTGAATCTGGAACAAAGAGCGTTCCTTACTCATTCGTAACAGGAATAGAAAAAACACTCCTGGCAAGTTTTTCCAGGAATCTTTCTTCCATAATCATTAATGAATGGACAGCCAGAAAACTTAATGTCTCCAATGGAGACCGCTTAAAAATGTCCTATTATCTTCCACGGCCTTTTGGGCTTTTGGAAGAAAAAAGTGCTGATTTTTCTTTAGAAAAAGTTATCTCCATGAAGGACAGCGAGCAATATAAAAGGTTTGCGCCCGTTTTCCCGGGAATGGAAAATGCTGAAAGTTGTTCTGATTGGGACCCCTCATTACCTATCAACACCAGGCTTATTGAAGATGACGATGAAGAATATTGGGAAACCTACAAAAGCCTTCCCAAAGCAATTGTCGATGTTCAGACTGCTAAAAAGCTCTGGGGCAATCGCTTCGGCGGAAGAACTCTTTTATATTGTTCGTTCTTTCCAGAGTTAGAAGATAAACTCCTGGCCGCCCTTAACCAGGAAAAAATGGGCTTTATAACGATACCATCAGCACAACAAAAAATCGAAGCAACAGATAAAGCGCTTGATTTCCGCGGTCTTTTTATTGGTCTTGGCTTTTTTGTAATTGTTTCTGCGTTGCTTCTTGTGAAATTACTTTTTGAAATGCATATTGAAAGACGTTTTCAGGAAATGTCGGTTATGAGCATAATAGGATTTTCTTCAAATGTTTTAAGAAAACTACTATTTCAGGAAGCTCTTATAATCTGTTGTATTGGTGCACCTTTTGGCGTAATTTCGGGTTGGATTTACGCAAAAATACAAATTCTTTTACTTAGCTCTGTATGGCATGGTGCTTTAAATTTTTCAAGCCTTGAACTAGATGTCAGGGGCACAAGCTTATTAATTTCACTATTTGTGACCATCTTTATTTCAATGATTCCGGTGTTTTTTTTTATTCGAAAGTTTCTGCTTTCAGATCAACACCAGCTAATCTTTGGTTCTCCGAATAAGTTTACTCCCCCTGATTCAGGTATCCTTTACCCCACAATTTTCCTCGCCTTCGCTTTTGTTACAATTCTTGCTACCCCGAACAAGGATGCTGTTCAGGAACTAGCCTTATTCTTCATCGCAGGCTTTGCTCTTCTATATTTTCTAACTCAATGGAGCTTATTTTATTTAGCTAACAGCACAAAAATTGAATCTCCCATGAAAATTATAGATTTGGCTAAAAGAAACTGTATTCGTAAATTTAGTCGCAGTCAGGCTGTAATTAGAGTTCTGGCATTTGCAGTTTTTCTGGTCATTGGAATATCGGCCAATCATAGAGGTGAAGTTGAAAATCCATGGAACAAAAAAGGCGGAACCGGTGGCTTCTCAATATTTGGAGAGACAGCGATCCCTTTTAGTGGTGATTTGTTTTCCGGGGCAACTGGCAAAAAGAATAGCCAAACAGGGTTAGGTTCAGAAACAATGCTGATACAGGTTCCCGTTTTAGAAGGCAGTGAAGCCAGCTGCTTTAACCTGAATTCCGTAAAAAAACCTTCAGTAATAGGTGTAAGACCAGAAGTTTTTAAGGATCGGTTTGATTTTGCCTGGCAAACTGATAAACAAGCAGGTTGGGAAGCTCTCCAAAAAGAATTTTCGGATAGCAAAGTTATTCCGGCAATTGCAGATTCGGAAGTAATAATGTGGAGTCTTGGATTAAAACAGGGTAGTGAAATTGAGTTCAAATCCTCCAACGGAGAAGTTTATCGTCTAAAGTTTGTTGCTGGTCTAAAAGGCTCAATTTTTCAGGGTATGGTGCTGGTTTCTCTTGATAATTTTTATCGGCTCTGGCCTGAATCTTCAGGAAGTCGTTTGTTTTTGACCAACAGCTCTAAATTGAATTTTGATAATGATTTTAAGGGCCTTACAACTAGTTTAAACCGCTACGGGGTGAATCTGGAACCTGCTTCAGAAAGACTGGCTAAGTTTAACCGGGTTCAAAACACGTATTTAACAATGTTTCTATCTTTGGGAAGTATTGCTTTGCTTCTTGGTACTGTAGCAATTGGCATACTACTAAATCGCAATCTTTTTGAGCGAAAGAATGAGCTTAAAACCCTTTTTGCAATAGGTTTTACGTCTTCTCAACTTTTTAACATTATTTTTATGGAACATCTTTTCCTATTTGTAATTGGAGTTTTTAACGGTCTATTGTCTGCCGGACTGGCTATTTATCCTGTGTTGATTTCAGCTCAGGGAAAACCTCCGGTTACAGGAATACTAATGTCCGTTTTAGTGCTATTGGTAGCGGGCTTTATCAGCTTATATGTATCTTTAAGGGCAAGTTGGAAAGAAGTTAATTTGTAAAAGATATATTGTATCAGCCTCTCAGAAAGTTCTTTGGTTTGCCAATTCCAGTTTTGTTTCTGGATCTACTTTTTTAAACCCAAAATTTTAAAAACAATGAAAATTTGCTATTTAAGCCTATTAGAATTAAAATCTATTCAAAAATAAAATACAGGCAGGAAAGTGATGACTGAAATCTTTAAAAATAGAAATTTTAACTGGATGAAAAATGGCAAAACCCAATGGGAAAAGACATTTGATGAAATTCGTTCTCTTAAAATTGATGACTCAAACGACTGGGGAAGGTTTTTTGCTGGATTAAGAAATAGTCTGACAAATGGCTACGATTTACAGCAAATGATAGAAAAAGATTCAACTTTTAAAAGCTTCTCCCTAAAGGAACTTCAGGAAAAAAATCTCCAATGGTACTCTGAAATACGTTCGGGCGAGCAGGGATATGAAAAATGCTTTGCCAATCCAGATTATGCAGTAAGTGTCTTTGAGTTAAAATTAGGACAGCTTTTATCTGCTATTTATGTAAATTTTCGCCAATGCTTAAACATGGCAAGAATTGGTAATTATTCAGAGATGCTCGCTTTAAACGAATTTTTTCTTGAGCTATTTGAGCTTTATAACAAAAATGAAGCGAATTATGACAAAGTCTATTCAGCTTATAAAAGAAACGTTTATAACGACCTTGAAAATTCCTCATTTGCAAAAAATTATTTTAAATATGACCCCACTTTTGATTTGTATTATGAACTTATAAAAACATCAGAATTTGCTGATTTAAGATATCTATATCGTTTTGGAATATATGTAGATCCCCAAATCGTAAAACTTGCAGAATTTTTAAATAACTACCCGCACGAAGAACTTGTTACAATCGCTAAAAACCATATAGCAGCATATTTAAAGAGCTTTAATCATAAAAAACTGGATTATCGCAAAAAGAAATTCGCTAAGGTACATTATCCGCAAGGTATGGAAAAGCTGGCATTTCTCTATGGAGAAGAGCTTAAAAAAGTCGGTTTGATTCCTTCTTTTGGCTCACCAGACACTCAGGGTGCAAATGAACAATATGGTTATGATAATCGCTTTCAAAACGCTCTTTACTTAAATGAAGAGTTTGAAGAAAAATACAGTAAAATTTACGCCGATTGCATGAATGAAATGAAAGAAAACCTCAGAGCTATTTCAGGTTCTGTTGTAATCTGGCTGTTTGGACAAGAACCATTTGTCCCCGAAATAAAAGCCAATGCGATTCAAATGAGCGAAGAGCAGGATAAATTAATGCATAAAATGCAAAACAAGCTATCCAGTTTGTATTTTGACGCTGCACCAAGGGGTGAAACAAGCTTTAGCATTATTTCCTTCCCTTCAACCGAAATTGGAGAAAATTTCGAAGAAATCTTTAAAGATACTATAGACTTGAATAATTTGAATGGCGATCACTATGAACAGATGCAGGAGCATATGATTGAAATTCTTGATCAATCAGATTATGTAGAAGTTAAAGGGAAAGAGGGTAATAGAACCAATATATGTGTTCAGTTACCAAAACTGAAAGACCCTGAAACACAAACCAATTTCTTTAACTGCGGGGCAGACGTAAATATCCCGGTTGGAGAGATTTTTACATCACCAAAATTAACTGGAACTAACGGAGTCTTACATGTAGATGATATTTTCCTGTTTGGATTACGTTATTACAACCTGGAAATAACTTTTAAAGATGGCATGATTACCGATTACACATGCTCCAACTTTGAGAATGAAGAAGAAAACAGGAAATACATGTTTGATAACCTTCTCAAGCCAAATAAAACCTTACCAATAGGGGAGTTTGCTATTGGAACAAACACCCTTGCTTACCAGATGGCGCAAAAACATCAGATTCAGCACCTTCTTCCCATATTGATTGTTGAAAAAATGGGACCTCACTTTGCAATAGGTGATACTTGCTTTGCGCATGAAGAAGAAAGTTACCAGACGGGTGTAATTTCAGGCAAACTAATGGTAGCCACAGAAAATGAAAAAAGTGCTCTTCGTAAAACCGATCCTTCGCAAGCCTATACTCATAAGCATGTGGACATTACCCTCCCTTATGACATGCTTGCTGAAATTACCGCAGTAAAATCTGATGGCACAAGAGTACCAATCATTCTTGATGGTCTTTTTGTAGTGCCAGGAACTGAAGAGCTCAATATACCATTGAAAAAAATGAGAGAGAATTAATGGCAGTCAAATAGGCTCATTTAATTTCTAAAAGAACGTTCTCTTTAAAAAAAGCCAATCTGTTTTAAATCCATTAAACAGGTTGGCTTTTTTCTTAAAGAAGGTTGTTACAAACAATTTTCATTAGTAAACTAATTAAAACTTTTGTTGGGGGCTTTAATGGGTATTATTTTAGTATTTGGGATAATTGTTTTTGTAATTATTTTGTTGTCTGTGACCGGCTCAAACGAAAAAGTAAATAATCAGGATTCTGATGTAGAAAATGTAGATATTGAGCCTCCTGAAATATCTCAAGAAATAATGCCACTTGTAGAATGGCTATGTGAACAGGCTTTAATTGAGATAAGTGTTAAAGTCTGGGAAGACACTATTGCATTAAAAAGATTTGTTGATGCCAGTGAAAAAGCTTTAAAAGAACTAGAAGAGAAAGAAGAAACAGAGATAAATCTACCTTTTATAGCAGTTGCGGCAGATGGACCAAAGCATTTCTCGATAAAAATTGACAGAATAAAATGCAAAGAGCTTGGAGTAATGTAAAAAAGGCCTGGTTCATTTCTTTGAACCAGGCCTATTTTGGTTATAGCAAAAAGCTTAAAGATTACCGAGCTGTTTTAACTTTCTAGCTGCGTATCTGTCGTTTTCTTGAACAAGTTGATATTGAAGAGTTGTCTGAAGATCTTTCCCGATAACTTCAAACAGTCCAGGATGCTTCTTTTTCATTTCCTTAAGAGCTTTTAATACCTCGTCTACGACGATATATGAATGTTTATCCAGATCTTTTCGAATGTCTTTGTTAAAGTCTTTTCTTAAAGAAGTGAATTTTTTTCCGGCAATATTATCTTCAGAGCCATTTTTGCTTAGTTTGCCAAGAGTTTTCATTCTGGCAAGCTTCAAGTGAATTGGAATTCTATATTGGCTGGCATATATAATTTGTCCGCTTATTACAGAACCAACATAGGCACCAACAATCGTTCCTGCTCCCGGAAGAAGAAAGCTACCCACAACAGAACCAATAGAGCTTCCAGTCATCTCTCCCAACATAGTCGGTATGTTTTTTACCAGGCAAAGAACAAAGAAATGTGCAAAATGTCCCATTTTGCTGGAAACATATAGAACTTTTTTCAAATTGGTATCGCCCATTTCATCTGCACGGTTCTGAAGTTCTTTTTTCAGTTTTTCCAGTTTTTCAGGTGAAAATGAGGTAAGAACTTCAGCTGTTAAATTAGCAAGTTTTCTAACTCTAGCTTCTTCAAGAAACTTAAGAACAGTTTCACCAATAGGGTTGTAAGCCAGGTTTACCCCAGGGGTAACTCGTGCAATACTTGAAAGAATGTTTTCCTGAAAAACAATCAATTCTCCATCTATCTCATAAACCATGTTTCCATTTTTCGACACTGGATTCTTAAGGAGAAAATCGAAAGCAAATTGTCCATCGGAGGAATAAATCTTTTCCCCTTTAATAAACATTTTATGAATACTTTTAGAAACAGCGAGCGTGCCCTCAATTTCTATGTATAAACGATGAAACTTCTGGTCATAAAAAGTATCTTTAATTGCTATGTTTGACTCGGATTTTTTATTAAATGCAGAAACAAATTCTTTTGCTGCGAAAATACTTTTATCAGCTATTTTTTTGTGTAATTTATCAGCTTCTGGTCCAAAAAAATCGTTACTATTGCTTGCCAAAGCAAGATTAGAATTTAAAGCAAAAGATAAAATCAAGCACAAACCAAAAACAAAAAATCTTTTGAATTTCACAAAAATCTCTCCTTAAAACTTTTAGTTTCGAATAAATAACAGCAATTCCTATGCCATTCATTATTTCACTAGATCAGCGTTTCCGCGTTATCAACATCAAAAAATAGATGAAAAATCAGCACCAGGTCGCAAATTTTAATCTTTAACCGATTCTTCCTCCTCATCTTCTTTGACAGCTGGGGCATCAATCTGCACCATATCGTCTTTATTTAAGCCTGATACAATTTCAATAAATGAAATACCGCTTGCTCCTATTACCACGGATTTCTTTTCAGGCTCTCCTGTCCTGTTTTTTACCCAGACAAAGGGTTTATCGTTTTCATCTTTTTCAACAGCTATAACAGGAATATACAAGCATTGACTGGCGATAATTGATTTAATTTCTGCCTTAAAAGACATTCCTGGTCGCAAAATTTCATCATGATCCAGAATGTCGATTACAACCTTGTTCTCTTCAAGCGTTCCTTCAGGATCATTCCTGCCAAGTCTTTCATTGCGCGTAACAGGATAGTTGTCTTTTATCCCCACAACAGCTTTAAGTTTTTTATCGGGTTGAGCAGTTAGATAAAGGTCAACCTGATCGCCAATCTTAACAAATTTGGAATCTGAAGGATTTATGTAGATGGTCCCCTGAAAATTATCCAGATTTGGTATCTCCAGAAGCTTATCTCCCGGTGAAACAACTTTGTTTTTTTCAACCTTGCCTTTCTCATTATTCAAGCGAACAAATGGTTTAAAAATGATTCCATCCCGTGGAGAAAGCACTTTTGAACTGGCAATTTTGGTTCTCTGATCCTCCATCTTTTTTTCAGCTTCTTTAACCTGAAGCTTTTTAACAACAAGAGCAACTTCCTTTTCCTTCTCAAATTCCATTCGTGAATTATTGGCCTGTTTCAGTTCCATTTGAGCCATTTTTACATTCAGTTTTGATTTTTCCAAATCAATTTTTGAGATAATATTAGAATTCTCGACAACCATGACTTTTGCCTTGGCCAATTCCAGTTCCTTACGCTGTATTGCAAGATCCAGTTCGATTAATCTATTCTTTAAATCAAAATTGGTTTTTTCATATTCTGCTTTTGCAACTTCAAGATCGTTTTTGGCACTTTCCAATTCTTTTTGAAATGAACTGGAATCAAATTCCAGGATTAAATCACCTTTTTTTACGCTACAGCCATCTTCTAATACTTCTTTAACGGTAAGGTAATATTCGTTTTTCATTTCCGGGGCATGAATATTGGTAGTATCTTTGGTTTGGACTTCTCCAAAATAAACAGTGCTTTCCAGACAGTCTCCAAATTTTACGGGAACAAATATTCCATCTGGTTTTTCAGAAAAGCCAAAATTGAATCCTGACAAAAATAAAACGCACAATCCCAAAACAAACAATGGCAAAGCGCGGTAAAAATGCTTAAAACTATTATTCATGGTGTAAAGCCTCCACAGGGTTCAATTGAGCCGCTTTCCAGGCTGGCATAATTCCAAACAAAACTCCTGTCAAAAATGAGATCCCAAAAGAGATCAAGATAGGTTGAAATGAAAAGAAAACCGAGATTTCAGTGAAATGTGAGATAGAATAGCTTATTCCAAGCCCGGTACAAATCCCGATTCCGCCTCCAATAAAGCAAACAAGAACTGATTCAAACAAAAACTGGAAAATAATATGATGACGTTTAGCTCCCAGAGCCCTACGTAAACCAATTTCTGATCTTCGTTCAAGAACATTCGCAAGCATAATATTCATAATCCCGATACCACCGACCAGTAAAGAAATTGAAGCAATGCTTAGCAAAACGATATTGAGAATTCTTTGTGTGGATTGCTTTTGCTCAAGCAATTCCAAAGGCGAAACAATTTTATAATCTACCCGGGCATTATGAGAAACCTGAAGAACCTTTTCTGCAACAGTTTTTATCTGTGTGGTTTCTTTTAAATTCTGGCATTTAATAAGAATTCGCCTTAATTCTGCATAAATTTCCAGCGGGTTAATCTTTTCCATACTCGTGGAGAAGGGCACAAATACAGATTTGTTAAATTCATTAGGATTAACCGGTAGGCCACGTTTCCCCTTTTTCCTGTTAACGGCAAATGGTTTTTCATAAACACCAACAATTTTTAACCACTTATAATTCAAGCTGAAAAACTTTCCAATGGCTTTTTGTGGGGTGCCAAAAATCTGCCTGGCGTATTCCATGCTTATTAGACCCACAGAAGCGTTTGATGAAAAGTCATGTGCTATAAAATCTCGGCCGGCAACGATAACCATGTCGTTAACTTTTACAAAATTTTGGCTGACAGCGTAGGTGTCCAGGTCATAAATTTGAACATTCCAATTGGTAGTTTTAATTTTAATTTTATCCATATAGGCTATCTGCCTGTTTTCCATTGGAATTACGTTTCTTAGGGCTCTTACATCTGCTACTGTTAGTCCAAGTGAGTCATTAATAATTTGTGAAATCATTGAATTTGAGACTTTTTGAGGAAGGATTTGGACCAAAGTCGCACCCATGGCGTTGATATTTTCCAGAATCTTTTTTTGTGCGCCTTCGCCAATGGTTACCATTGCGATAACTGAAGCTACTCCAAAAATAATTCCCAGGAGGGTAAGTCCAGTCCGAAAAATATTCATCCTGAATTGAGTAAGGCTGCCTTTTACAAGGGTTGAAATTCTCATTTCGCCAGCCTCACTTTAACGTTGCCAAGATTTGATGCTTTTAAATCCTTCTGAATGGCGGCTTTTACAATAAAGCATTTATCCCAGGCATTAGGGAGTCTGAAATTTTTCATTACATCCCCAATCAACTGTGGGAAATAACTGATATCTACGACCTTAGCAGAAAACTCGGTCTCCGACGAAGAATTAATAAAAACCTTATCCCCTTTTTTAACCTTCATAAAATCCTTTTCGGGAAGGTAAAAAATAAGTTCACTCTTTTCGGATCTTACAAGAGAAAGAAAATGGACCCCGGAATTCAATCTATCCCCAGGTCTGATTTTGCGATTTTGATGTTCCAAGGTAGGGTAAAAGAGATATCCATCTTCGGGGGCATAAATTTTATATCTGGCTTTGGTGGAATCAAATATCTCATAATAGTTTTTCCAGATGTTTTCCTTTTTCTCAAAAAGTTTTTTCTTAATCTCAAGATTTTCTTTGGCAGCTTTAAGCTTGTGTTTTAGAGCTTCTGATTCAAAGGCCAATAGATTAAAGTCACAATCCAAAATTTTCTGTTTTATCAAAGAAAGGTGACTCTTTTTCTGAAGATCCAGCTTTGCTTGTTGAGTTCTGATGGTCATTGCTTCCAATTGCTGTTGAACCTGAATAATGTGTTTTTCTAGATAAAGTAAGTCACTTTGGTTATTTGCCTTAATTTGAGGAAACTGCCGATCAAGATGATCTCTTGCCCCATCCATCCGAAACAGAAATTCAGCGATGCAGTCACCAGCTTTAACCTTTTTTCCTTCTTTTTCAATTGTAGAAATTTGAATGCCATTACTGGAAGAACCCCAGAAAGGCAAACTAAAGGTATTTTGTGGGGCGCCAAAGGCTATAAAATCTTTCGGAACAATCTGGCCATCGTATTGCTCTAGCTCCTTAGCTGAAATAGCCGCAAGACAGACGAGAAGAAAAACTAACACCGTTGTTAAATTAAAAACAGACCTGGACATTGATTTCAACATGCTTTCCCTCCTTCGGAGGGAACAAAACCATGCTTCAGTTGTCCATCAGACATTACAAGGCAACGATCAGTCATCTCAGCTACTTCTCTTGAGTGAGTAATAATTATTATGGTTATTCCAAATTCTTTATTTAAACTGCGAAATAGCTGCATTATCTCTAATCCAACTTTTACATCAAGGTTTCCGGTGGGTTCATCTGCCAGAATGAGTTTCGGGTGTTTAACCAGCGCCCTGGCAATTGCAACTCTCTGTCGTTCGCCACCGCTAAGTTGCCGGGGAAGATGATCGAGTCTATGTCCCAATTGCACACGATCAAGCCATTTTTTAGCCTGAATATCTGCATCTTTGTTCGAAAAATTGAGAAATTCCAATGGGAATTTCACATTATCCAAAACCGTTAAATATTTCAGTAGATGAAATTGTTGAAATATAAAACCAATGGTTTTCGCTCGAATATCTGACAACTGGTTATCTGTCATTGTTTCGATAGAAGTGCCTTCCAGAAAATAGTTTCCTGAAGTGGCTGTATCCAGACAACCAAGAATATTCATCAAAGTTGATTTTCCCGACCCAGAGGGACCCATAATCGAAAGGAATTCTCCTTTTTTAATGGAAAAAGAAACTCCCTTCAAAACTGGCACATCTACTAAACCAAGATTATAGTGCTTTACTATGTTATCAACAGAAATCAGGGTCATGACTCAATCTCAATATCAAAAAACTTGAAGAGGGTTCCTTCGATGAGAAGTTTCTGGATGCGAAACTTATTTAACAAGACAAGAGTTCTTATCTCCTGAAGGGTTGAGTCCTCCAGCTCCCGTTGAAATCTAACTACGTCCGCCAAAGTTGAAATTCCGTTTTTATATTTTTCTGTTTCGTTTTCAAGTTTTTTTCTGGCTAGTTCTGTGGCTCTTCCTTTAGCCTTTAAAACACTTCGTTGGTGTTTAATATCCAGAAACAGCTTTCTTATGTCATACTTCAGATTAAACTTCACATCGCCCATTGAAAGCTCGCTTCTTTTAATGGCAATTTTCGATTTATCCAGCAAAGCTCGATCCGATCTTCTTGATAGTGGAACCTCATAGACAAGACCTATGGAATATTCATCCTTGCCGTAACTTGAATCCCTGCGGGTAATATCATAATTAGCCTGGAAATCCAAAATGGGAAGAAGTTGGTTTCTGTATATATCCATATCCAGCCGTGATTTTTGCAGAGCAAAAGCTTTTATTTTAAAACTTGGATTATTAGCAAAGGTAATGCTTTGAGTTTCTTCCAGATTCATCTGATCGTTTAAACAAGCCTCAAAGGAATCACTTGCAATAAAGGAATTAGTATCCGGTGTATCAATATTCAATAATCGCTTTATGCTAAGCTCATAATAGGCAATGTCTCTTAACGCAGAATCCTTTTTGATTTCAAAATTAACAACGTTCTCTTCTACCAGGTATATTTCCTGTTCAGGTAATACGCCTTTCTCAATATCATTTTGGGTGTCATTAAATTGCTTCTTAGCTCTTTCAAGGGCCTGTTCCTGAATTCTCAGATTTTCGCGGGCAAAATACAATTCAAAATACAAACTCGAAAGCTGCTGAATAAATTGATTTAGCTCATATTTGAACAGCTCCAGACTGGTTTCATATTCAATGGTTTTTATATCAATGTTTATGCCTGTAATCTGTTTTCCAAAATTTTGCAGAAGAGGTCGATTGAGCGAAAAAGAAGCGTATTTAGTATGATCTCTGTTTGCGGGTGAATATGCTTTACCTGATAAATCAAGACCAAATGTTGTCCCATTCTCAGTCTTTTTCTCCAGGGAATATGAATAGTCGATTCCAGTTCTGCCTGATCTTGCGCCGCTCAAAGCTGCTTTCGCATTTGGAATGAAGATTTTCCTTGCTCCTTCAATTTCCAACTTCTTTTCTTTTGGGGCAAGCTGTTCAGAGAGAATCTGAAGATTCTGTGAAACTCCCATTTTAATGCATTCGTTCAGGGTAATGATTTTTGTTTCAGCAGCTAGAAGTTGTACACAAAATAGTGATCCAAAAATAAAACATGAGAATGCCAGCCTGATTTTTCCTTTTAAACTTCTTCCGAACAATGCGTAATTCTTTCTCAAGAAAGTATCTCCAGGCGGGAAAATTAGAAATAAATTGTCGCTATTTTTCCCTAGATTTGAATGCCAAAATTATTTAATAAATTTTTATCAACCAATACGATAAATGCAGGCAAAGGTAACAACTTTTCGCCTCCTTTGTATAGCTCAAAATATACAATAAGAGAAAGTCTTTCATATTTTCCCCAGAATTCCCACATTTCTTCATTTATTCATTAGTATTAATCAGAGAGCAAAAAAATGAATATTTTGAAGGGTACATTATATGAATAAAGCGGTTAAAATTTTAGGAATAATTCTCGCTCTGGTGATTCTGTTGGTAATTTTTACTCCAACTCGTAGCGATGTGCGCTCAAATAAAATTGCTGAGGCTTGCTACAGCATGCAAAATCTATTAGAAACTGTAATTGAGGAGCATAATCAAAAGCACCCAGAAAATCAAATCAAAGAATTTGAAGGAAAGAAAACAATAGATCTGCTGAACAAAGAAGGTTACTTAAAAGGCCCGCTGGTTTGCCATAAAATCATAAGAGACAGACTTGGAAGTTCTTTTCTGGAATATTGGTATTCTCTTTTTTCACCGCGCACAAAGATAATGAAAGATCAATATAGACACGAAAGTTTTGCTTCTGAAACAGGAAAAATTAATGTTATCTGCATCGAACATGGAGATCAGCCCAAAAAGTAGCTTTTAAGTTCTTTTTCCGTGAAATACACGTAAATATCCGACTTTGAACTAGTACAAGAAAACCTAAGGCTATGTACCTTTTTTCCAGAATTTCCGTAGAATTAGAAGATAGAAAAAAATAAAACCCTAAAAAACTCTTAAGGAGTAGGACTTTGAAATTTTTTAAAACCGAAAGTATAACCTTAATACTGGTTATTATTGTTTTTGGCTTGAATCCTTCTTTTGCTGAATTTAAGGGAGCAGAACGACATTTTCCCAAGCCTTTTCAAGGTCTTGGCGCTACCTCTGAAATAGTTCCTGGGGGATATAAGCCTGACGAAGGCGTTGAAACATATGATGGCATAAGCTATCTCCTTTTTTACAAAGACGATATTTTACCAACCCGCTTTGTAACTTCTCTTACTTCCAATAAAAATGGAGATATTTTTGTTGGAACAAAAGACATTGGTGTTTTCAAATTTTCTGTCAATAGCTCTAAGAGGCAGTGGTTTAAGGATTTTGGTGTTTCTGATAAAAAGATTGCCATTCATGACATGGTTTATGACGAAAAGAATCAGGATCTGTATGTTGCAACCACTGCTGGAGTTTTCCGAATTAATGATCAGCCAGAATTCTATGACGCCAACTGTAAATTAATGAAGAATTTTCCAGAGGCATTAACTTTGGCCCTGGCACTTGATTCTAGCAATGGTTTATGGGTTGGAACATCTACAGGACTTTACGATCCATCTGGAACCTTTTTTTCATCTAAAGACGGACTACCTTCAAACCTGGTTCAGTCACTTAAAGTTGATTCAACTGGGAACATCTGGATCGGAACAGATGGCGGGCTTGTTATGAAAAGTTCAAACACTTTTCACCAGATTAATTTTGGCGATACCGATAAGAGATGGATTTATGATCTTGATCAGGAAGCACCAATCGAAATGTTTATCTCTCTGGAGCGCTATGAATTTATTGCGCGAGCCATTTTTGCCGGAATTAGAAAAAATGATTCATACGGCGAACACAAAGAGCAAATTGATGCCCAGATGAACAAGGTTATAAATGTTAATAAACCTGGGAAAAGTGATGTCATTGTAGCGGCCTCAGATGGGTTATACAGAGTTGATATAAATAGTTACAAAGTCACAAAAATTCAGAAGGGCTGGTTTAACAACTTAGCCTTTGCTAATACCGGTCAATTTTATGCCATTAACAATGAGTTCAGAATGCAGAATTTTTCACCAACCACAAGACTTCTTGGGAAATTTGATCTGGGAAGTAGACTTATTAAAAGATTAATGGGCCGTGTAAAATTTGAAATTTCTGGCGAAGATGAACCAGATTTTCTAGATGAAAATACTATCGAGGAAATGCAAGGTAAAGATGATGAACAACTTGCCCAAGCTCTTCTTCCATACATTCAAAATGTACCCACAACAGCCATGCATTTTGATAAGGAAGGTAGACTTTGGATTGCCACTGATGGTGGCGGATTATATTATTTTTCTGGTCGTTTAAACACTTCAAACTTTTTCGTAAAATCAATTGCTCCAAACCCTGGCAGTGCACTTAAAAAGAAAAGATTCATGCTTCAAAGTGAAATGCTTCCAAGAGCGGAACATTCAGATCTTACAGAAGGAGAAGCCGCATGCAATGCTGCCCATGCCAAGAAGTTTGGCTACCTTCCATTAAAAGTCTGGTTTGGCAAAACCTCTCAGTTACGTAAAAGTGATTGGGAAAGAATTGGGAAATACATTGGTAATAAAATGCGAACAAATGATTGTATTACCTTCCTTCAGTTACTTCCAGTTGATCCATGGCTTTTTATTCCTTGTATTCATCTTAGCGATATACCAGATTTGCATTCTATTAATAAAAAAGGCTTTGCTGATTTATCTAAAGAAACCGTAGATGAATATGAGAATTATTCATTGCCAATTGTGCCTGAGGATAAGATGGCCAGAGAAACATATCCATCAAATCATCCAGACACACTTGCCACTGAAGGGGCAAGACTTCTTGTTCCAGGGCTTTTACAGCCAAGAGTGCCATTAGAGTTTCAGGATTTGAATAATGGAATAAACGGCATAAATCAAATGAACAACTGATTCAGTTTAAGGACTTTTATGAGTAAATTGAAAAAAACAAAAAGCGACTTAAATAAAAACGCAAAAACGATGCTTAATGAATTAGCTGAATCTGCATGTGATAAAAGAGTTTTAGATAAAATCCAAACCCTTATTAAAACTGGCAAGGATTTTGATTTATATAAAATAAATGTATTCAGAATCGCCAACCAAATTGGTGTGGATAAAACAATTGTTCTGCAAGGGTTCCTCTACGCTACAAGAATTGGTTTGTTCGACTTAAACTGGGATATTTATTGCCCTTCCTGTAGAGGCTTGCCGGAATATTACAGACATATGATGGGACTTAAAAGCAGAGGACATTGTGACATTTGTGAGCTTGACTGGGAGCTGGATTTCGAAAAACAGGTAGAAGTAACTTTTACCATAAACCCAGCCATTAGAGCGCTAGATTACAAAGATTTCTCCGAACGGGACTTTCGTGGAAAGATGCAATTTATCAATGAAACTCAAGTCCGTGATGATCGCGAGATTACAGTTGGAGAATGTATCTTCCCGGATAAAACTGTTGATATTGAAGCAAGTTTGTCACCTGGGAAATTCCTATATTGGGTAACTGGCCGCAATTTGCCCCCACAAAAGTTAGAAGTAAAAAAAGCAAAGTCCAAAATCCCACAAATTGTTGATGTGTTTGTTGGAAAAAACGGGAAGATCAAACCAGAAAAAATCGCAGTAGATTCCGGCAAAGTAACTTTTAAAGTCAACTCAAAATTTCAGACAATGAATGGTTTTCTGGTTGCCCCGGATCGTCCTGTCACCAACTGGGTCTCAGCTCATTTTGTATCGATGCAACAGGAGTTTAAAGACCTGTTTGATTCAGAATTTCTTTCTCCGGAAACCGCATTTGCCATACAAAACGTTACACTTATGTTTACTGATTTAAAAGATTCAACCCAGATGTATGAAGAGGTTGGCGATTCAAAGGCCTTTTCTCTGGTTAAAAAGCATTTTGTGGTAATGACCAGCTCCATAAAAAAATTCAAAGGCGGAATAGTAAAAACTATTGGTGATGCAGTGATGGCAGTATTTCCTTCAAATTCAGATGCCTTAACTGCAGCAATGGAAATCCAGAAAAAATTCCGAGCCAAAGCCATGAAAGATGAGGGATTGCAAGTTAAAATTGGAATCCATCGCGGCCCTGTTATTGCCGTAAACTCCAACAATCACCTGGATTACTTTGGCCGAACAGTAAATATGGCCGCTCGCGTTCAAGGAAAAAGCCTGGCGGGGGAGGTTCTCTTATCAGAGGAAGTCTTTAAAGAAGAAGATATTAAAAAACTAATTCAAAAAAAGAAGTGGGTTACCAATAAATTTTCTGCATCTTTAAAAGGCATAGAACCAGACCCAACTTTATATTCTATTTCTTTAGATTAGCTACACAAAAAAAACTCCCTCACTGGCGAAAAAACGCTGATGAGGGAGTTTTTTTGTGTTTTTTATGGATTACTAATTGTAAAACCAGAATTGATTGTTGCGGAATTTGTGTCAGGATTGGTTAAAACAAGATTCCATGCGCCTGTTGCTTTCCCGGTTAGATCAAAGGAGCATGTCATATTGGTAGGGTTTGGCACAGAAATGTTGGTTCCCACAATATCTGGCTCACCACTCTTAACTAATTTAACTGTGGCGGCAACAAAGAAACCTGTGCCTGTAATGCTTACAGCCTTGTTCTCGGAAGTGTTTCCAGAATTCGGTGATATACCTGATAGGGTAGGACCAGCAGCTACAGCATCCTGAATATTAAAAACCTGTGCGTTGGAAGTTTGTCCATCAGAGTTGACAACAACAAAATTGTAAGCTCCAGGCACCTTACCATAACAATTGAAAACCGCCGTAATTGAGGTTCCATTATTAAAGGTTACGCTTGAAGGCAATATATCAGCATAACCGCTTCTCGTCATTTTTACAGTTGCCCCGGTCACAAAGTTAATCCCGGAAATATTTACTGTGCTTGTCTCAACATTGTTTAACTCATTGGCTGGGTTAATACTATTTAAAGCAGGAGGCAATTGATTTACTGAAAATGCTTTACTTCCAGATTGTGAATCGGGATTAGTGACAACGAGATTCCACGCACCAGGAGTTTTTCCATTAAGGGCGAAATCACAAGTTATCGTTGTTGCATTTACAAAGCTAACATTAGTTCCGGCAACATCAGATTGCCCACTCAATGTAAGCTTAACAGTAGCTCCGTTTACAAAGTTTATCCCACTTATTGTAATAGAAGCATCTCCGTTATTAAGAGCTGAAGCTGGAGTCGTTGAAGTAATTGCCGGGGCAGGCAAGGTTACGGCAAAACCATTGCTTAGAGTGGTGGTCTTGCTATCGGTATTCGTTACAACAAGATTCCAGTCACCCACTGTTTTTCCGCTAAGATCAAAAGAACATGTGAGGGAAGTAGAGTTAACAAGGTTTACGCTTGTTCCCGAAATATCAGCCTCACCGCTTTTTGTCAGTTTTACCGCTATTCCGCTGGCAAAATTAGCCCCTGATACAGTAACAGAAGTTGATGTGTTATTTGGGCCTTTAACTGGTGAAACTGCAGATATTGTTGGCGCAGGGAGTTCAATTGAAAACCCACCGCTTAAATTAGCCGATTGATTATCCGAGTTTGTAACTACCAGATCCCAATTCCCTGCTGCTTTGCCATTCAGATCAAAAGAACAGGTTATTGAATTGGCACTAACAAGGTTTAGGCTACTTCCAACAATATCAGTTTCTCCAGTTTTAGTAAGCCTGGCAGTAATCCCAGAAACAAAATTAGCTCCTGCAATTGTTACTGACTTTGTTTCATTGCTCAAACCGGTGTTAGGAGAAACAGAAGTTAAAGTTGGCGCCAGTTGAGTAATTGCAAAAGCAGCAATTCCAGATTGGTTGTCTGGATTAGTAACAGTCAGCGTCCAGTTTCCTGTAGCTTTTCCTGTTAAAGCGAACGAGCAGGTGATTGAACTTGCGTTTACTACGCTGACATTGGTAGCAGAAATATCGGTTTGTCCTGCAAGTGAAAGCTTTACCGTAGCTCCGCTTACAAAATTGATTCCTGAAATTGTGACAGAAGTATTTCCATTATTCAGAGCAGAGGAAGGAGTCATTGAGTTTAGTGCTGGTGCCGGCAATGTAACTACAAAGCTATTTGGCAATGTAGCAGATTTGTTATCCGAATTTGTTACCACTAAATTCCAATTACCCGCTGCTTTACCAGTTAGATCAAACGAACATGTTATGGAAGTTGCACTAACAAGGCTTACGCTGGTTCCAGTAATGTCAGCTTCTCCGGTTTTTGTCAATTTAACCGCGACTCCGCTAACAAAATTTGTTCCAGTGATAGTTACAGATTTTGTTGTGTTATTTATTCCGGTTGCTGGAGATACTGCAGAAACAGTTGGAGCGGCTAACTCAATTGTAAAACCATTATTTAAAGTTGCAGCCTGACTATCTGTATTTGTAACAATCAGGTTCCAACCTCCCGTTGCTTTGCCATTTAGATCAAAAGAACAAGTTATGGAAGTGGTTCCAGTAAGATTTATACTGCTTCCTAAGATGTCAGCTTCTCCTGTTTTTGTGAGCTTAACCGATACACCTGAAAGGAAATTCGTTCCTGTAATTGTTACAGACTTGGTTTCGTTGTTTAAGCCAGTGTTTGGTGATATCGACATTAGAGTTGGTGCTAACTGACTGATGGTGAAAGTTCCATTGCCAGATTGATTGTTGGTGTTTGTAACTATAAGACTCCAATTTCCAGTGGCTTTTCCGCTTACATCAAAAGAGCAGGTAATTGAAGTTGCACTAACAACGGTAACATTAGTTGCAGCGATATCAGATTGCCCGTTCAAAGTTAACTTTGCAGATGCGCCGCTGACAAAATTAGTTCCTGTAATTGTTAAAGAAACACTTCCGTTATTGTTTGCAGAAGAAGGTGAGACCGTTGAAATTGCTGGCACAAGCACTGGTGAGGTAATTGAAAAACCATTGTTTAATGTTGCAGATTGGTCATCAGAATTGCTAACAACCAGATTCCAGTTTCCTGTGGTTTTGCCGTTCAGATCAAAAGAACAGGTAATCGAAGTTGCACTGACAACGGTTACATTAGTTGCAGCAATATCAGTTTGCCCTGTTTGAGTAAGTTTTACAAATGCGCCGCTGACAAAGTTCGTTCCTGAAATGGTAACGGATTTTGTTTCTGCATTGCTTCCTGTAGCCGGGGAAACGCTTGTTACAGTGGGAGCTGGTAGAGAAATGCTGAATGCATCATTCAGGGTTGCTGATTGGCTATCAGAATTACTTACAACCAGATTCCAGTTGCCTGTGGTTTTGCCGTTAAGATCGAAAGAACAGGTGATTGAAGTCGCACTGACAACTGTTACATTAGTTGCAGCAATGTCAGTTTGCCCTGCTTTTGTTAGTTTTACTGATGCGCCACTGACAAAGTTCGTTCCTGAAATGGTAACGGATTTTGTTTCTACATTGCTTCCTGTAGCCGGGGAAACGCTTGTTACAGTGGGAGCTGGTAGAGAAATGCTGAATGCATTATTCAGGATTGTGGTTTGATTATCAGAATTGGTAACGACCAGGTTCCAGTTGCCCGCAGATTTGCCATTTAAATCGAAGGTGCAGGTTATAGATTTATCGCTGACAACCGTTATAGAACTTCCCAAAACATCAGTTTGACCATCTTTAACCAATTTAACCAATGCACCGGGCACAAAATTTGTTCCACTAATTGTTACAGATTTGCTTTCGTTGGAAAGGCCAGAGTTAGGAGAGAGAAAGGCTATTGTCGGGGCCGGAGGGACTATTTTTATTCCATCAGTTTTGGATACTGTTTTGCCACTTGTGTTAAGAATTACCAGATTCCAGTTGCCAACAGCGGCTATATCCAAAGAAGGAAAAGAAGCTTTGATAGAGTCAGATGAGTTTACGATAACGCTATTTGCCACAATATCTTCAGAGCCAGTTCTGGTTAGCTTTGCCCATGCCCCCTGTGTGAAATTGCTACCCGAAACATTTGCATCAAAACCTGTGCCAATTACAAAAGTATTGGGTGAAATTGTTGAAACTAAGGGTGCTGTGCCAGAATTTTCAATGACATTTATAATAATGGCAACGTCTTTTTTTACAAAAGTTGAAGAATTCTTTGGACTTAACTTAGGCCATGAAATTTTATAAATACCAGGGGAAAGGCTTATGCCATCATTAATCTTTGCAATGATTCGTTTTTTGTTATTAGGATCAATTTCGGTAGATGAAAAAAAGCTCGGCTCTGATTCTCCATAGTTAACAAGGTTGCTTCCATCGTGGTCTTTTCTTTGCACATTGTAATTGATGGGGAGTTGCGCCTTAGTGATAATCTGGTCAAAATCGAAAGCAATCGAACGAATTCTGTTGCCAAAAATGGTATTAAGCTCAAAAGTGTCAGCAGGGTTATATGGATAAATAGATGGAATGTCAGCATAGCTTACATCTTTTCCATCAGCATCCAACCCTTGAGCATTCACTACCATAATATTTTGGGAAGAATAATAATTGATTAAAACTTTCGCGATTGATTCTTCAGTTCCATTTGAAACTTTAAAAGTAAAATAATCTGGAAAATATTTAGAGCTCTCCAGGGGCACATAGGTTACAACATTTCCGCTAATACTTTTGATTGTTCCGTATTGAGGAGGGGTTACGATTGAGTAGGTTAACTCTTTGCCACTAAAATTGGTAGCATCAAGACGTATATTAGCGGTTTTACTTATGAATGCACTAGAAGATAAAGTAAATGTTTTTCCCAGAGCAATTAACTGAAATGGGGAAACTTTTTTTATTACACGATATTTAGAATAATACTCTTCCCAATCACCATCCGCTCCTTTTCTTTTAACCTGCGGTTCTGTTTTGAATTCAGGCTTATCAATCATGCTGATTTCAAATTCACGGGATTCAAGAATTCCGCCACTATAGAATCTTGTATATCTGTAACTGTTCTGGGCAATAAATGCTTTAAACAATTCGAGGCCATTTACTTTGGAAATTTTTGTTTTTTCAGTTTCAATAAGCTCATCAAGAGCCTGGTTCTGGTTATTTTTTACCAAAAGGAATTCTACTTCTGGAGTCTCGCCACTGACAAATGGCCCAATATTATTTATATGAAAAGTTTTTTCTTGAGATGAGCCCAGATTGATTAGCTCAGATTTTGTGAAACTATTGCCTACAATTTTTGCTATTAGCTGGTAAGACAAAAGTTGACTGACAATCTTTCCATTTGTGCCCGTAGCTACATCCAATTCTCTGTAATCATCACTGCAGGTTGTCCTGTAATGAAAAATGGCAGTTGTTTCTGATGAATAACCTATTACTGGTAAAATTACGGCTCCATCTGGTTCAAAAGTTAGCTTAAGATCATAATAGCCAGCAGACGTTGGAGTCCATGTAGCTGTGGCCAAAGGAATCAAAGGAGATTTTGCCAAATCAAATGCAAAATTAACTGTCTCATAGTTAAAGCGGAAAAAATCAAAGCTATCTGCAGCTGAATCTGGAAATCTGCCATAAATATCTGAAAGACTTTTTTTATAGAGTTTATCCCTATCGGAAAGCTTTTCATAAAAAATATGGTGTTCGCTATTTGGATTAACATTTGATGCTCGTAGTGAAGACTGCGGCTGAATGGTAACGTTTGAGGTTATCAAAGAGGAGTTAGAGGTTCCTTCATTTTGAAGCTTTGTAAAGAAATTCCTTAAGTCAGAGTTAAAAATCAATTGCAGTAAAGCTGAATCTCCAAGACTTGAAAATCGAGGTTTAAGATTCAGGTTCATACTCGCAGATGAAACAGGGGCTGCAACAAAATTGCCTGGCGGGGGAACCATAAGATTGCCGGATTCTTTTTCCAGGGCGGCTATAACTGCTGGAACCTGTTCCAGATTTTGAGAAGAGCGCAGTAAAAATTCGGGACTACAAAGATAAGGGGCCATAGCATTAACAACTCTGGTAATGTTTTCTTGAGGAATACTCTTTGCAAAAGCGAAATAATCAAAATCACAGGCGCAGCGCTTTTTTACGGTTTCATACAGAAGAACTTTTGCGGTGCTTTCGGGGCCATAAGACGGCGTTTTACAAGCTTCATCATAAGAGACAATTGTTGAAAGCCTGTGAGCTCCAAGTTCGTTTTTTATATCAAATCGGTAAAAAGTCATAGCTGGGACTACCGAAGGCAATACCAGAGCCGCATCTTCCGACTTGGCAACAGCAAGAATCTCTTGTTTTTCCTGTTCAGAAAAGCCTAGCAGTGTTGCTGGGTCAGGCTGGGTTTGGGAGGTATCGCTACCATAGTCGCCAAAAATCTGACATCCGGCAAAGGTCAAAGTAATTGAACAAATAAGTAAGGCTAAAATAGCTCTTCTTTTCACGGTGAACCCCTCATGCAAAGATTTTGTTTTAAACAGTTTGGTGGCTGAACATTTTTTGAGTAGAAAGAATCCTGGATTCTCAAACATCTTCTAAGTTGCCACTTCATAGAAATGCTTTCCTGAGCAAGAATTTTTCTTATCGGTAATCCGGCTTTGCATAAAGCCTGAGCAATAAACCCATTGCAATTGTCTAACAAATGGTAGCCAGCAGTATATTCGTAATACCAAAAGGAATTTTTACGAGCTATTTTCTCGCCACGATGCTTGTGAAGGGTTTCAAGAAGACGGGCAAAACCTGCTTTTGAAAGCCAGAATGTAAAGACATTCTCCTTTGAAATACCTTCTCTTTCCCAGAATGGTTGTGCAAAAACGCCAAACTTGATTACCCCGTCAACTCTTTTTGAAAGAGCCTTAGCAGCAAGATTGTATATTTCGGTCTTCTCCGTGAAATACCACTCTTTTGCACCCATATGCCATTCTTGAAACGCTTTTAAATTATAGTCAGGGAAGTCCAGACATGTGTGAAATTCTCCAACCGTCAAATGAATTTTGTATTCTTCATTTTTTACTTTAGGAGGCCACAATTTGGGATCGGGCTGGGGAAAAGCAAGCCAGATCAGAAAAAAGCAGGCAATTATAGAAAATGAAGCAATTGCTCTTAAAACATTTTTTTTGGAAAAAATCTTCACTCAATAAATCAAATCTACTAGCGAACAAAAGAATTATAAAAAGCTGTTTGAAAACATCTCTCGCTAGTAAAAACCTGCCTCTCTGGATAATGACTTCTAATTTTCTTTCTTCTCTGGACCATGAAGCTTATCACTCCTTTTCAAACAAAGTCAAAGCATTAAAATTCAACATTAATGATTTCTGATCTTGCCCCTGTGCAGCTTCTGGAACTTAATTTACCTATTATTAGCGGTTGACTGACAATACCCTGTGCAGTATAATCAGGCCCTGCACGGCGATATGCCGGGCAATTAAATATGGTTGAGGTCTAAATCTATGAGTTTAACAGTTAAGAAAATCCTGCAAATGCCACCTTCTGATGAGCTTGTTTCAATCAATGGCTGGGTAAGAACCAAACGTTCAAGCAAGAATGTTGTTTTCGTAGCACTTAATGATGGCTCAACCATAAATAATCTTCAGCTTGTTGTTGATCTGGATAAAGGATATGCAGACCTGACAGAAGAAATTATGTCTAAGGTTACGACTGGTGCTTCAATTGCGGCATCAGGAAAGCTGGTTGCGTCACAAGGTAAAGGTCAGGCTGTAGAGCTTGTTGTAGAGAACCTCAAAGTTCTCGGCATTGCTGACCCTGATGAATACCCGCTCCAGCCTAAAAAGCATTCACTCGAATTCTTAAGAGAAATTGGTCATTTAAGATTCAGAACAAATCTTTTTGGCGCAGTTCTTCGCGTGAGACATGCCATGACTTTTGCAATTCACCAGTTTTTTCATGAAAGAGGCTTTATAAACGTTCATACTCCAATTCTCACGGCTTCTGATTGTGAAGGGGCAGGGGAGATGTTCAGAGTAACAACGCTTCCAGCACAGAATCCACCAACTCTTGATGATGGATCAGTTGACTACTCCAAAGATTTCTTCGGAAAAGCTACAAACTTAACCGTTTCTGGCCAATTGGAAGGTGAACTCGCGGCCACTGCGCTTGGCAAAATTTATACTTTTGGGCCTACTTTTAGAGCTGAAAATTCAAATACTTCCAGGCATCTTTCAGAATTCTGGATGATAGAACCAGAAATAGCTTTTGCCGATCTAAATGAAAATATGGATCTTGCAGAAGAATTTCTCAAGTATCTAATCAACTATGCTCTTGAAAATTGTGCAGATGACCTCGAATTTCTAAGCAAGCGGCACGCGGATGAAAATAAAACAAAACCTCAGGCTGAACGTGAAGAAATGACTTTGATCGAAAAGCTTAAATTTGTCAGCCAAAACGGTTTTGAGCGCATTACCTACACTGAAGCCTATGAAATTCTTAAAAATTGCAATCCTAACAAAAAGAAAAAATTCCAATACCTTGTGGATGAATGGGGTATTGATCTGCAATCAGAACACGAACGTTATCTTGTCGAAAAGCACTTTAAAAAGCCTGTAATAGTTACTGATTACCCGGCAGGAAACAAGGCATTCTACATGAGAGTAAATGATGATGGAAAAACCGTAGCAGCCATGGATATTCTTGTGCCAGGCGTTGGAGAAATTATTGGAGGTTCTCAACGTGAAGAACGTTTAGAGATCCTTAAAGAACGTGCTTCTAAAATGGGTCTCCCTGAAGAAAGCATCTGGTGGTATCTTGATATCAGAAAATTCGGTTCCTGCGTTCACAGCGGCTTTGGGCTTGGATTTGCTCGCCTGTTAATGTTTGTTACAGGTTTAGGCAATGTCAGAGACGTTGTTCCATTCCCAAGAACTCCAAAATCTGCTGAATTTTAAACAAATTGATTTAATGTAAAAAGCCCCCTGCATTTGGTTAACACTGAATGCAGGGGGCTTTTTTACTACTTTTGGGAATTCGATTTAGAAATCAATTACCTTTTCATGTTTTTCTTTTAATTGAGCGCTATCGCTGGCTCTCAAGTTGCAGATAGCCGCTTCCCAGGAACCATATAAAGGATTTGGAAGTAAGAACCACTGCTCACCAAAACGATCCAGATGTTTTTGGCTTTCTGAGACTCTTTCTTCTGGATTCATAATTTTCATGTCTTTTATGAAATCACCCAGATCATCGCCTACCAGGCCAATAATCCAATGAGTTTTTGCAACGTATGCACGACGCAGCGTTTTTTCACTTACCCATGGTTCGGTTTCGCCTTTTCCAGTTTCGCCAACAGTTAAGACCTTATCGCCATTTACCTTTATTGGTAACAAATCTACAATTGTGTCAGCCTCTACAGGTTGCTTGCGATTGGTTACATAAAAAACTTCTATATTTTCACCCAGAATATTTTTTAAAAATTCTTCCGCACCTGGTATGAAATCGGCTTTTTTTGCTTTTGCCCATTCATTCCAGATGGATTGCTGGTAATTGGTGCGTTCATTAACCATTCGTCCGGTCATTGGCGAGTTATCAAGAATTGTTTCATCAATATCTACAATGATTGCCAAAGGAAGATTCTTTTCATTGGTACCCTCTTGTTCAAGAGCTGCTGAAGGAATTTTCTCACCATTCTTGATTCTATCTGCCAACTTTTTAATCTTTGCAAAAGCATCACGATACATGCTTGCAGTAAGAATTTTGAACTCTGCAGATGTCTGCACCCATAAGAGGGCATTTAAGCGTTCGTGAGTGTCTCGGTCTGGAGTGCCTGCAAAGCTATTTACTGTAATAGCTGCAAACAAAAATGTGGTTAGGATTCTCCTGATCATCTGTAACTCTCCTTGTGTTGTTGGAAAAATTTTCTTTTATAAATTTCTTAATTTGATTGGGTGATCGGCATTCAATTGTAATAAATCCCAAAGATTGCCGTAAAGATCTTCAAATACAGCAACTGTTCCGTATTCTTGTTTTTGTGGTTCACGTGTAAATTTGATTCCATCTGCAACCATCCTATTGTAATCCCGCCAGAAATCATCGGTATTGAGAAACAGGAATACACGCCCACCTGATTGATTGCCAATGTAATCATGTTGCTCAGGCTTGGAAGCTTTTGCTAACAATAAAGTCGCGCCATTGGAACCAGGTGGAGCAACAACGACCCAGCGCTTATCCTGCTCTGGCTGATAAGTATCTTCAATAAGCTCAAACTTGAGCTTATTGACATAAAAATCTATTGCTTCATCATAGTCTCTTACCACCAAAGCAACGTGAACGATTGATTGTTTCATTTATGCAGTCTTTCAAATCAATTAAAAAATTCCTGCAAATTCTAACATATTTTGAAATTAATGAGGAAACCTAATTTTACTTCGTTCAACGTTGAATTAATATAGCTTGAAGGGGAAAAAGCCTTAGGGGAGTAATTTTTCTTTAACGTTCCGCGGCTATATGAAGTTTTTGCGGAACGTAGTGGAGTAAAAATTTGGGTGAAGCGAAGCGGAACCATATAGCCGCTGTTGTGCGATGGGCAGAGCGCCTCTTCGGTTTTTGTCTTCATTTCTTAACCCCGCCCCCTCTTCTGCCAGAGCACAGGACGTGCAAAGGCGGTTTCGTTTATTTCTGGCTCATAGAATACTTTCTCGCAATAGATAACCATGTATAGAACCTCGTTCAATCATAAAGTCAAGTATTGGAATTACTTTGTTCTTCAATTTTATTTCTTCTTTTATTTTTTGTCTGTTGATGAAAACATACTTTCTTAAAAACTTCTCTAGGTAGTATAAAGTGTTTGATTCCAAATCATCAAGGCGTAACGATTTGTTGTTTGACACGATGGTATGAATCCAATCAATACCTTCGTCCTTAAAGTTAGTTCCGATTGTATTCAGAACTCTTACAATAGAATACAATACTGCAGGAATGTTTCCTAATTCTTTAGAAGCATTGGAATATAGGGATAAATTCTCGCTTCTTAAGCTACGCCATGCTTCAATACCTTCACGCCACCAACGCCATGCTAATAGATAATTTATTATGATTTCTTTTAAATGATAGCCACGAGGATTAATACATAATTCCTTTATTTTCAGAAATAACCTATCCCAGATATGCCAAAATTGCTCATGGTTATTAAGGTAATCTTCCGCACTTACAAGTTCTTCAATAAAAGATGCTGTTTCTTCTGTTAATGAAAAAGATTCAAGAAATGGTTTAAGAAAAGTATCAATCTCAGTTTTATCTCTATGTAAAATAAAGCAAGCAAACCTTTTGAAAACATGTAAACGTAATGAATAAATGTTAGAATCGTCTCCTGAATTGTCTTTGTAAGTTCTTCTGTCTTTCAATAACTGTAAGGCTAATGAAGGCAACGATTTTGCATAAATGTTTAAGTGAATTTCATCTTTCGTGTCAGAAGGAATTAATTGGAGAACGATTTCCAAACCATGGATGTCAAGTGGGGCAATCTCATTGATGTCAAATGATATATTTTCAAAACTTAAATCAATACTTTTCTCGTCTAACTTTTCTAAAATTGAACTTTTAGAAATACGACCCCAACCTTGTTCTTTTCTTATTTCCGCAACAATTATATTATAAATTGGCTTGAGTTTTACATATCCGAATAAAACTGATTGAGCAACTTTTGCATTTTGTTCCCACAATTTTGATTTGTGAATTGATTCAATGACGTAATCACATACCCTTTTGTAATGTCCAATTGGTGTTTCATCCAAAAGGGTCAAAACCATTAATAAAATATAATCTTCTGCTTCTTCTTTATATTCGTTTACTAATGATGGTATCGCATGGACAGAAGCCTCAACTCCTTCACTTATTTGGTAGGCGTAATCATCGGCAAAAAGATTAGATATTGTTGAAAGAACAATTTCTTTGCAAAAAGCCTTATCTTCTATTGTTAGTTTATCTTTGTGTTCAATCAATAACTTAGAACACGAAAACGCAGGTATGGAATAATCAAGCATACCTATTTCGTTTCGTCCCGATTTCAGGTCTTCAACAAGTTGTTTCGTTTCTGATAAAGCTAGAAGAGGATTGTTGTCATACTCCTCCTGTTTTTTGTTTTTATTTTGGCTTCTCTCTCCAATCAAAAAATCCGACCACACCCTTAGAGAGAAATATTTAAACATTTCTTGGTATTGATTCTGTGCTTGTTCGCTTTCCTTTCTATGCTCATCTGAAAGTTCTTTTGGACTAAATTCTATTATAAGATGGTTGTCGTCTTGTTTCGATACTTTAGGATTAAGATTTCTTCTATCCATTCTTGCCAGCAATATTCCAAATGATTTATTTTTTGAAACATTGGATTTGTGTTGGTCAATTATTCCATATAATTTTTCGATGAATTCTGTATTCTGTTCCTCCGTAAAACCTTTTACACCGAAAAACTGATAATTTAAAAACAATGATTCTAAATTTAATCCTCTATGCTTATCCTCGCATGATTTTAATCTTTCATCTATGTATAAAATGTCTCTAATTTTATCCATGCCATATCCTATTGAATATAGCGATTTAGCCTGAAACTCATTTGTGCTTCTGATAGTATCCATATGAAATAATTCAATCGTTTTAAATAGTATTAAAGCTATATCATAGAATTTATCAGGATTTGCAAGCACAACACTGCAAACAACCGAAGTAAGAGAGGTTGATTTTGATTTAATGAGAATTTTAAGAAGTATTTTTTGAATGATTTCGGACTTTATTATTTGTGAAAACTCTAAAAGAATGCTTTCTAATGCCATGTGCATGGATTGTAGCACACTTGGAACAACAGGGCTCCCGTTGCCACGATACATATTCCAAATCGCACTACTCAAATATTGTGTGACTTCTGTTTTATTAATGTGCAATGTAACTTTTAAGACATCTTTTTTTCCATAATCAGATTTACTATAAGATTCAACAGCCCTATTGGTAAAATCTATAATAAAATCAAGTGTTTCGTTGAATTCTATTTGTAATAACCATTTTATTGGTGTTTGATTTGCACTTGAAGGAAAATAATTGAATTCGTGTTTTTCTGCTAAGCCATATCTAATTTCCATTGTGTCTCTATCATATCCAAATCTGTCTTGTTTTTTCGGCTGTTTTTGCCAAAACAAATTACACAATTGAATTACGGATAGCGGAAGTGTTTTTATTAATTCTGTTGCAATGTATGGTTTCTCTAAGATTTTAGAGCAAAGTCCTTCGTATGGGTCTCTGTGTTCAGTCCATTTATTAGAAACGACTTTGTCAAATATTTCTTTAAGTTTTGATTTTATTTCATAGGCTGAATTGAAAACCACTTTCAAAATATTTTCTTCTGCAACTTCGCGCATATAGAAGTTTTCTTCGGTTTCAGTTTTTTGAATTACACTCAATGCTAAGAAACCTGCGAATCTTGTTGTTTTTCCTGTTTTGTTGAAGTCGCACCAATCATTTAAAACTGGTAAAACAAGTTTTAAATTGTTATCGAAAAAGTCAGATTTATGTTTGTAAATAAGGGCAATTACTTCTTCCCATCCTTTGCCTTTAGGTTTTACAATTTCAATATTTTGAATTGCTGAGATATCGGTGCAGGCAATTCTTAATAGGAATAAAATTCGTTTTAGAATTTTAAAATCATTTGCAATAATTTCTTTCTCGAAAAACTTAAAAAATGCCTCCGAATAATCCGACAACAAAACAGAAATTAGAATTTCATCCTTCCAAAATTGTGTAACATCAACATTGGTAAATGCTCCCTGAATAAAGTTTTCTATTTCTTTAGAATTTTCAGATAAATGGTCGGACAACCATAATCTAAGTGCTCTGCGAATGGGTAATGAATTTCCTAAGTTGTCAAAAAATTCTTTTGTGTTTGAACAATTCGAAAAACTACGGGAAACTATTTTGTTCAATGTCCATTCTTCATAAATATCATGAGTAATGAAATATCCATTATGCGTGTCGTCATATCCAAGTATCTCGTCTTGCTTTAATTGAAACAATGCTGATTGTGGCAAATTATCTGCATTAATATAAAATCGTCCTGTTTCACATCTTTGTTTGGCAATGCTGATAATACATTTTTCTCTTTCAAGATGTAGGTTATCTTTTTGAACAGTATTTTGTATTCTCTTTTTCCATAGCAAGTCAATAAATCCATTATAGTTTCCTTGTTTGTCAATGTTTGAATATTGTTGAACATACTCTCTTAGATAAAACAAGTTTCTAAGTCGTTCTAAGAATTTATGATTGTCTGGAAGTGAGAATTTGAAATCATCTGCTATCGATTTTAATTCATCAGCACTTATCAAAGAAACGTTATTAACGTCAAATGGCAACTGATAATTCTCTTTTATGTGAAAAGTTAAATCGTTAAGATAAGCATAGCGTGTTGTAAAGATGATATTCCAAGTATTCTCTTTTAACTTTTGTATTATTGTAGTGAGAATGTCGTTATTAGAAATCTCCGCAAGTTTTTCTGCGGAATCAATTACAAATATTTTAAGTGGTTCATCTTTGTAAGCATTGAAAAATTGTGCAATAGTAAATCTGTGGTCAAAGTGAAATATGTCATTAATGTGATTTACATTAAGTTCATTTGCTTTAAAAACACAAATTGGTATTTTCTTAAAATAAGAATTATAAAACTCCTTGAAAATTGCTGTTTTACCACAACCGCCTTCGCCTGAAATAATTATATTTTTACTCTTTTGAGAAGCATCAGCTATATCTTCAACAACAGCACTCCGGTCGATTTTAATTTGTTTTTCTCCGAATGATATTTCTGTCTGAATTGCTTGTAAAATATTTTCGTTGTGTTTAGATATTTCATCGAGCAAATCTCCTTCATTTGGGTCAAGGCTGAAAAAGACATCATTTATATATTTATTTTCAGGCAAAGACAATTGTAATTCAAAATGGCTTGGAACACGCCATTGAATATTTACGCCAACTGCTTTAGCGGATTTCTCAATGTCTAATTGGTATTGTGGTTTCTTTTTACTTTTGGAGGTGCTTTCGGAAAGTTCTTGGTTTATGTATAGAAGTAATTCGTCTAATTGTTTATTTTTGGCTTTAGCTTTTTTGATTGAATCGATAATATCGTCTTTGTTGTCAGCGATTAAAGTTGTGTAATATTTGGATTGAAAACCATAATATTTTCCGTCTTTTTCGATTGGCTCTGTCTCAATTCCTGTTTGGTTTTTATAGCGAAATAGTCCAATTCGATTATTACACTCAGCACAGAAAAGCAAATAAGACAGTTGTTCAAATGCCCAAGTCTCTCGCTTATCGTATTTTACACTAAATATTTTCCAACTCATTTATTTGAATTCTCCCTTGATTATTCTAGCCCGCCATGGACGGCGGGCGTTCTTGGGGCTGGGTTAAGAAATGATCTTTTCACTGTCTTGGCGCTCTGCCTTTCGCACAACTAGTAAATATACGTAGTGTTGCGTATATTTTTAGATTGGCCTGGTGTTGTATATTCTGAAATATTTGCATGTATTGCGAACGTGGGTTTCGCATATCCTGACGAATTGGGTTGTATCACGAAATCGTTTTAACTCATCGAAGGGACTCCTGATTTTTGAAATGGTTGTGGTAGAAACATGGGTATAGATTTCCGTTGTTTTGGAACTACTGTGACCGAGAATTCCTTGAATTATTCTTAAGTCTGTGCCACTTTCAAGCAGGTGAGTGGCAAAGCTGTGTCTAAGTGTGTGTACTGTCGCATGTTTTTTTATTTCAGCTTTCTGGCAGGCGGTTGAAAAAATGTTCTGAATGCTTTTGACAGAATATTTGATGCCAGGCTGAGTGCTTTCAAATAAATATAATTTGGGTTGATACTCCTTAAGATACTGCTCTATCATTGAATATAGTTTGTCAGATAGAGGAACCTGGCGATCTTTCTTTCCCTTGGATTGTTCGATCAAAATAATTCCCCTAACCGGATCTATATTTTTGATTTGCAAATTAACCGCTTCACTTATTCTTAAACCAGCAGAGTAAATTAGCGAAATGATCAATTTATGTTTTAAATTGCATATTTGCTTAATTATGCTGGTAACTTCCTTTTTTGATAAAACCACAGGCAGTCGGTGAGTTTTTCGAGGACGTAGTGAAAGAGTTGGCATATTCTTTCCTTGCACTGTTTCCACATAAAACTTTATAGCGTTGATCGCCATATTCTGATATGAATTGCTGACCTTTTTTTCATCAGAAAGATAATTGATGTAAGCATAAATTTGCTGATCATAATCTTGCAGATCAAGATTTTGAATGAAACATAGAAATTTGACGAGATGATGGCTGTAATTTTTTATGGTGCTCTTGCTGTAGCGTCGCCGGGTTAAATGATTAATAAATTCAACTGGCAATGCAACAGGTTTGCTTTCTATTTCAACGGTTTCAAGTTCAACGTTAGCGATTGAAACGAGAATCTGCTTTAATTTATCAAGTGAAATAGCTGAAATTGGAATCTGCCATTCCTTCTTTTTGGAATCATATCTTCTTTCAGGAAGCTTCCTGACAACAGAAACTATTTCTTCATTGTAGGAAAATGATAAAACATAATTTGTTGATGTCTGTTTCACCATTATTTCAGGCTGGTTTGGCTTTACCATCGATACCTTCTCAACTTCCTCTTACTTTTTCATGTTCTCACTGATTTTCATTTAATCTACAAACTTTCAAGTTTTATAGCATCTTTTATCACTCCATTCAATTATGATTATCTGCTGCGGATTAGTAATTCTCAAAATTACAAAAGCATTGAAGTCAAATAGGGAGCGAATCTGATATCATTTGTTATCAAAGATATTGACCAGGCGCAACGAAAGTCAGTTTATAAATAAGACTTTGGCATTGCCATGGAGCACGATAAAATAAAATTGGGTGAAGAGAGAGCACAAATACTAGTCAAGGCATTACGATGCCTTTCAGCAGTTTTAGTTTATCCTGGCAGGGAAGTTAACCTAGGATTTGCTGGATAATATAATTTAAAATAATGGAATTCCAACATGGGTATCAAAAATTTTTTAATTGAAGGTGTGTCCTGCTCTGGTAAAACTACTGTTTGTAACGAACTTCAACGACGTGGGTACAATGCTATCCATGGTGATAGAGAATTGGCTTATCAGGGTGATCCAATAAACGGGAAAACCTTTAAATGGTTCCGGCCACGAGAATCATATCTGGGATGTAGACAAAGTCAAAGCTTTGATTTCTGACCAAAGCCATCCAATCACTTTCTTTTGCGGCGGTTCCAGAAATTTTCACCATTTCATAGATCTTTTCGATGCAGTTTTCGTTCTTGAAGTCGACCTGGACACGTTAAATATGCGCCTTGCTGAACGCCCAGAAGACGAATGGGGCGGTCAGGAAAAGGAACGTAAAATCATTCGTCGATTACATGCAACCAAAGAAGATATTCCAGAAAACGCAATCATAATTGATGCAACGGTATCTTTAGACCATATCGTCGATACCATTCTGGAGAAAACCTAATAGTTAAAGCCTATTGCTCTATGACAAGCGTGCCTTATAGAGTTTTCTTTTTTTCATCTTAAATACAGCTGCACACACTTTTTATAGCAGGAGATTTCTCTTAGATATTTCCCAAAAGTCTTTTATGATATAGTCAGACTCATAAACAAGAAAACAATATTATTGTCGGAAGCCTATTTATGTGCTTCTCATGAAAATGTAAACTGCAATTGAGAGATTGTGGTTGTATGTTTTTAAAAATTTTTGAATAAGGATCTTTATGAAAAAGCTGTTTTTTGTCCTTCTTATATTAGTTTTCATTCCTTCAATAAGCTATTTACAAGTCCATAAGAGTGATTTCAGGGAAAAGAGCACTCAAGGACCTGCAATAAAATTTAAGGTATTAGAACACAATTTTGGGGCCCATTTTAAAGGAGAAGATACAACTTATAACTTTGAATTTTTTAACTCTAGTACTGAACCTCTTGTTCTTAGCAATGTTCGCAGCAGTACCGGTGCTATTACCTTAAAATGGCCAAAAGAACCAATACATGCGGGAAAAAAGGCCGAAATAATAGTAAAATATGATTCTCAAAGAATAGGCGGTTTTAATAAATCTGTAACCGTTTATTCTAATGCAGGAGAAACTCCAATAGTTCTTAGAATTAAAGGTAGAATTGTTGTTGCACCACCAGATTCGATAACTGGACAATCAGAATAAAGAATTCTAGACTCATTGTTACCGCAAACATCCAAAATATGTTAAGAATCAGCCATAACATTATGTGCAAAGTCTGCAATTGAATTTTTCAGAAAAGAATGGAAAAGACGAAATCACAACCTGAAAATAAGTTAAATTGGGCCTTACTCATAGGCCTTTTTATCTTTTCGTTTTCCTTTCTCTTTTTAATGAAGCCCTATGTAGACCCGCAAGCTTCAATGGATGCAACTTACTATCATGTTATGGCTGATCAGCTTGAAAAGGGCAAAGGTTTTGAAGAACCTTTTATCTGGCACCATTTGACCAAATTTGAAGAACTAATCCATCCAACTGACTACTGGATGCCGCTTGGAATAGTGCTATTTTATCTTGCCAGGATCGCAGGCGGGGTTTCAGCCGAAGTAATTTTAAACATACTTATCTGGTCGTTTTTAGCTGTTTCCATTTTTCGCTATTGCTTTAAACTTACCCAGAATTACTTTGCTTCATTTGTTTCATTTTGCATTTTTGCTTTTGCCGGAAAGTATCTTTACTGCTTATTAACTACAGATAATTTTGCTTTCTACGCTGCACTCGGATACCTTCTTTTACGAATTCTTGGCTCAGAAAAAGCGCATTCAGTCCCATTGGGAATTATTTGTGGCTTAATAGCCCTTACAAGAATTGAAGGACACATCTTTTCATTTTTTGCCATAATCTTTCATTGGTTTAAAACCAGAGATATGAAGAAGGTATTTATTGTAATTCTTCTGTTTCTTTTAACAATCAGCCCTTGGGTAATAAGGAATAAAACTGTCCTTGATAGCTATTGGCCTATGAAATCTCAAGTCTTGCTAATGAGAAACTACGAGGAAATTTTCTATGAGGATTTTGAAGCTACCCTTAGCCATTATCTAGGATTAGGGAAACTGGAGATTTTCAGGCAAAAAGTGGTTGGCTTATGGAGTAGCCTTGTTCAGCTAATAGCAGTGCCTGCAATATTTTTATTTATTCCACTCTGGCTTGTGGGACTTATTCCTATATGGAAAAGGGAAGGGCGCTTTTTTACATTTCTATTATTTTTATTCTGGCTTCTATGTGGCCTTGTTTTTACCTTGCAGGGAGTTAGAGGTACTACAATGCATATAAGTGCTTTCTTTCTGCCCCATATGGCCCTTATTACTGGCGTGGGATTGGATTACCTAAACAAAATAAAGCGGTTAAAGAAAAGTGTTTACCTCGGGACAGGCATCTTTATAATTCTCTGGACTATTACCTTTAGCCTGATAAGCTTTAACAAACAAAGCAAAGAATACGACGATGACAATCAGCCTTATAAAGACCTTTTCAAAATGGTATCTATCCCCCAAGATGAAAAGATTGTTTCCACCTACCCCATCTATGTTTACAATCTGAATAAAAATCCCGGAGTAATTTCTTTTCGAAAAACAGGGCCAGAATTGTTGGCTGACAGATACGATTGCACCTACATTCTGATGGATGAAAGACTGGACATAAAAGTCATTCCAAATGAACTAAAATGGGAAAAAATCTATTCAAGATATCCAATTAATCTTTATCGCAGGAAGGCCGGATCGTAGCCCTTTTATTCCAAAACGTCAAATTCTTCAACCCAGCCGTGAGCGCCTTCGTCAATCCAACGAATTTCATTATTACGAACAAGCTTTGTATTAGAAACACACATTAATTCTGGATATTTTTCTTCGACCAATCGGTTGCCAGGTTGTCCTCTTTTTCCTGGAACACACAACCAGTCTGTATATATTTTTTTTGTTTTTAATTTATCCAGAATGTTTGCCAGCCAGGTTCCATGAGTTTGTCCGCCATTCCAGTTTTTGGACCATATGTATGAAACTTCTATCTTATTCTTGAGAAAAATTTTGGAAACAAGGTATTCATTTTCACATAATACAAAAATCAAAGTCCGAATTTTTGGGGAGCCCCAAAGTTTTAACTTATACTCAAAACATCTACCGGAAAAATCAAAATTATCACAAATAGTGTTTGGTTCCTTAATTTCGGGAAGCTCACGAAAAGAAATTACTTCAAAACTTCCATGAATTCCGGAATCATCAGCATCAAAATCAAGACCGGATTCAAATTCCTGATAAAAATTAACATCCGTATGTATAAATAAATCCGGGGCGCATGAATCATCAATCGGCTCGTCCAAAACTATTTCTTCCGGATTTTCTCTTTCAACGCGTTCGCTCCAAAGTTTTTTCCCGGAACAGAAAAAGTCCATATTGCTTAAATCAATCCCGGAAGAAGGATAATAGCAGATACAGCTATACTTCTTTAATTCATTAATTAAAAACTCTGCACCTGTCATAAACGAACTCCTTTATTTCCAAACGCCAAACTTGCCTTTGCGAATGATAACAAAGCTATTCTAAAAAAGTAAAACAAAAGAATATTTTGTCATTTCTATAAAGTGAATATTAATTTAAAACAGACTAGAATTTGGCTAAAAAAAGAATTAAACAATAAGAGCGCTTGAACTCTGCTATACTTCAAATAACAAAGAAACAAAATTACTCGGCAAAACATTTTTTTGGGATCAATTTGAAGGGAGGAAACCATGGGAGACAAAGGCGGAAAAAAAGACAAAGATAAAAGCAAAAAACAGGCTGATAAAAAACATGATAAAAAAGTAAAAGAAGCATTTGAAAAGCAGCCAAAAAAGAAAATAGAAAAATAGTTTAAAACTGGTGTAAATCAGAAATCATATACGTAGGAAACTGGAAGTAAAAGGGCCATTACCAATGGTAACAGCCCCTTGAAATGCCAGTTTCTTTTTTTATAAAGTTCTACACAATTTCCAGAAGAACTCCAGCAGCAATTGCCGAACCTAAAACTCCAGCAACATTAGGCCCCATGGCATGCATTAGAAGATAATTTTTAGAATTACTTTCAACCCCAAGTTTATTTGAAACCCTGGCTGCCATAGGCACCGCCGAAACACCTGCAGAGCCTATCAAAGGATTAATTGGAGTTTTCAAAAACAGATTCATAAATTTGGCAAGAAGCACGCCGGAGGCTGTCCCTATGGAAAAAGCGATCAAGCCAAGAAAGAGGATTCCCAAAGTCTCAAAACGAAGGAATTTATCCGCTGATAGCTTTGAACCAATGGCCAATCCAAGAAAAATGGTAATCAGGTTAATTAACTCGTTCTGGGCGGTTTTCATAAGGCGATCAGTAACTCTTGATTCTCTAAGCAGGTTACCAAACAATAGGGCACCGATTAATGGAGTCGCCTGCGGAATTAAAAGCACACACAAGAGCAAAATAACCAGCGGGAAAACCATTTTTTCCCTTTGAGAAACCTGACGAAGCTGAACCATTTCAATCTTTCGCTCTTCTTCGTTGGTTAAAAATCTCATTATGGGAGGTTGAATAATTGGAACCAAAGCCATATAAGAGTAGGCCGCTACCGCAATTGCACCTAGCAAATGGGGCGAAAGATTTGAAGCCAGGAAAATGGCGGTTGGACCGTCTGCGCCACCTATGATTGCAATGGATGCTGCATCCTTAAGAGTAAAGCCAAGGCCGGCATATTCAGACAGTAATAAAGCGCCAATTAAAGTAGCAAAAATACCAAACTGAGCTGCTGCACCGAGAAGAGCAGTTTTGGGGTTGGCTATTAATGGCCCAAAATCAGTTAAGGCACCGACTCCTATAAAAATCATCAATGGGAATAATCCATTTGCGATTCCAGAGTTATAAATTATACCCAGAAAGCCTTCAGGCCCCCCTATATTTGCAGTTGGAATATTTGCAAGAATTCCACCAAAGCCAATTGGCAAAAGGAGAAGAGGCTCAAACTTTTTACTAATTGCCAGCCAGATCAATACAATTCCAACCCCAATCATAATTACCTGTTTGTAGGTAATCAGTGCAAAGCCCGTTGTACAAAGCAAATTGCTAAAAACATCATAAATATTCATTTGTTTCTCCGCCTCAGTTTAAATGGGCAAGCACTTGTCCGGCAGCAACTTGTCCGCCTTGAGCAACCATAATCTTGCCTAGTTTTCCTGAAGCTGGTGCTTTAATCTCAGTTTCCATTTTCATGGCTTCAATTACAAATAGTGAATCATCTTTCATGACCCGATCACCAGAAGCAAAGTTTACTTTAATAACAGCACCTGGCAGTGGAGATAAAACCTCAATCTCTTTGCCTGAAGAATTATTTGAAACAACAGGAGCGATTGAATCATGGTCAGAAACAGTGAATTCGTAAGGTTTGCCGTTTACAATCGCCTTATCATTTTCAAATACCACAGAAAAATCCTTATTGTTAATAGAAACTTTATACCCAGCTGGGTTCTCCGCAGTTTTAGGGGTTTCTGTTTTTTGATTTTTTCTTACTGAAACAGTTGCTTCGCCCTTTAAGAAGGCAATCCCTTTGCTTTTACAGGTGGCCGCAATAAATACATTTTCATCAGTAACAGGCAGGCCTTCTTTTTGGAGCAAAGCTTTTGCGGGGGCGATTCCTTTGTTAGAATCTGAGTCATTTAGTTTCAAAGGGGATTCTTTGGTTGGTGGCAGGCCAAGCTGTTCTGAAGCAATTTTAACAATTTTTTCATCCGGTTTTACTGGAGTTTTTCCGAAATAGCCGAGCACCATTTTCCCGTATCCATCAGCAATCTTTTTCCATGGGCCAAGCATAACGTTATTAAAAGCCTGCTGAAAATAAAATTGAGAAACTGGTGTAACTGAGGTTCCGAAGCCCCCAAGCCTGACAACTTCGCTCATGGCATCAATGACTTCAGAATAGCGATCCAGGATGTTATTATCACGCATCATCTGTGTATTAGCTGTCAATGCGCCACCTGGCATAGGTGAGAAAACGATTCTAGGATCAACAGAACGGGACTCTGGTGGCATGAAATACTCACTAACGCAATCAGCAAATACTTTTTCTGCTTTAAGAATTTTATTTATATCGATGTCCAGATCATAATCGGTGCCTTTTAATGCATGATGCATAGTTAAAATATCTGGCTGGGAGGTTCCACCTGAAACAGGTGCCATCGCTAGATCAATACCGTCCGCTCCAGCTTCAATAGCTGCCTTATAAGCTGCAACTGCTGTACCTGCTGTATCATGAGTATGAAAATTTATAAATGTATCCGCTGGGAGCTTTTCCCGGGCAAGCTTAATAGTTTTGTATACTTTTGCGGGGGTAGAGGTTCCAGAAGCATCTTTAAAACATATAGAATCAAAAGGAATCCCGGCATCAAGTATCTTTTGCACAACATCTGCGTAAAACTCAGGAGTATGTGCGCCTTCGCAGCCTGGAGGCAATTCCATCATTGTCACAACAACCTGATGTTTTAATCCAGCTTCAACAATGCATTTACCACTGTAAATAAGGTTATCTACATCATTTAAAGCATCAAAATTTCGGATAGTGGTAACGCCATGCTTTTTAAAAAGCTGAGCGTGGAGTTTTATAACATCGCTGCTCTGGGATTCCAGGCCAACAACATTTATTCCCCGGGCGAGAGTTTGCAATTCAATATCTGGACCTACAGTTGCCCGAAATGAGTCCATCATATCAAAAGCGTTTTCATTACAATAAAAGAATAAGGATTGAAATCTTGCGCCTCCACCAGACTCAAAATACCTGATTCCAGCATCTTTTGCCGCTTCAACCGCAGGTAAAAAATCTTTGGTCAAAACTCTTGCACCAAAAACAGATTGAAAGCCATCTCTGAAAGAAGTGTCCATGAATTTAATAATTTTTTTCATGCTTTGTTTCCTTGCCCGGAAAAAATGCGGGCAGCTGCAATTGCAAGTGCAATTTCTTCGTCCTGATTGCTTTGTTTAGAAATTAGACCATCATTAGATGGTTCTTCGGGGAAAAATTTCATCACAAAGGCCATTAATTCAATAAGAGCAACAACCAAACCCAGAAAGGTAAAAACCGTGACCATTCCGACAAAAGCGACAGTAAGCCCTGAAAGAAGCATAGAAGAACTCCTTCTGTAACCCAATTGGACTTTTTTCTTATTTTTTTAGTCCCGCAACAAAAATTTCTGTATGTAAAATTGAAGATTTAACTATTTTGTTTAGCTTCAGCAAAGATTATACTTTTAATGGCACTTGTTAGCAAGTGAAAAAAATAACAAACTAAAATGTTTTTTAGGGCTATTTTGCAGTTATAAAAGGAGATAGGGGACAAACGAGCAAAATATTGAGAAACTATTCTTTTTTAGAATTTAAGAACTCTTTAATACCGTTAAAAATAGCTTCAGCCATTAGCTGTTTTCCTTCATTGGTTTTAATAAAATCTGCATCACTTTTATTATTCAAATACACCATTTCAACTACTATGGCAGGGACTTTTGAAAAAATAGAGCCAGTTAAAGCCCCTTGCTTTGAGCCCACATAAGTCAAAGAGTCTGTGCGCAAAGGGTTAAGTTTAAGCCTTTTACCTAAAGTTTTTCCGATGCCCTTTTGCATATATTCTGCCGCCAGTTTGCTTTTTGCAATTACTGTTTCAGAAGGGCCAGTTACTCCAAATTTAGTTCCAGCTTTATCTGGATAATATAAGGTGCAACCTGTTCCTTTGCCCGAATCGCAATGTAATCGAACCATTACGGCTGCTTTAGCTTCATTTGCAATTTCTGCTCTTTTGCGGTTGGTTACCATCTGGTTTAAATCTTTTTTGGTCATTACCGATTTTAGTGAGGTATCTGAAGCAATTAACTCTTCTAGTTTTATAGCTACTTTCCAGCAGATTTCCATTTCCGACAAACCATAATGAGAGCATCCATTGCTTGTTTCGGAGGGGTGCCCCGGGTCAATTGCAATAATGTATTCCTTTTTTGATAAACCAGGAGCTTTTTCGGAGATTTCCCTACTTGAAAAGGACTCTGAAAATGCGGGTGATTGGCTAATAATAAATATCCCCAACAACAAAAAATATTTAAACCCAGAAAAATTTGCCTGCCAATAATTTTCCATATAAGCACTCCATTTTAAACCTTTATAATAATACTACAACCAACGATTTTAAAATGTTATATTGTGTTAGCGTATACAAAAAGACGACTGTCTTAATTAATAAAAAGCTTTAAATAAACTGGGTCTGCAACGGGTTTTATGAAGGTCGAAAATTCTAGTAATAACAACATCCCAAAAAGACTATTTGAGCATCCAGAATTTGACAGAATTTCGGATGAACAAATAGCAAAATACGAAGGAACAGTAAGCAAAATTTCTTTCCAGGAGCTTGGGATAACCTGGTCTGTAGCAATTGCATTTTTATTGGCATACCTTGGTTGTTATTTGCTGGGCATCAATTATGGCACAGTTTTACACGCCAGAATTTTATATGCAGTCTTCGTATTCTTCAATGTTTTTGCCGCTATGTATGCATTTTATAGCTGGTTGATTTTACCTACCAGAAGTATTGCAAGCGATTTCATGCTCTCAATTAGCGTTGGCTTTATTGGTGCAGCCTTTGGAAATTCGCTGGATTACTTTTTATGGCTAGGTGGTTTAGCAGGTTTCAAAGAAAGCCCAGTGATAAACATGATTTTTGTTTTTTCTATGTTGATGGCTTTTCCCGGAATTCATATGTTGGGAAGGGTCTGCCGAGTTGAATTTAATAAACAACCCCTGATTTATTATCTGGTTATTATTTGTACTTATGGGGCAATTCCACTCATAATGAATCCAGGCATCATTGGTTCATTTATGAAATATGGCGAGTTTTCACAGTATGGGAATTTTTGTAATGGCCAGAATATAAAAGAGTTCTTTTTTGGAATTCTTTACGCGATGACCGGAGGTTACCTGGCATCGGTGTGTTTACATGTCTGGCAGTCAGCAAAAGGGAAACTTGTAAGTTCTGCCCGCCTTGTCTGTCTTGGAATGGTTTCTCTAAGTTTTGGATGCGCAATTTACGCGGGACTTTTCCCGAAAGTAGTGGCTACAGAAGTGGCTTCAAGCCCAATTAACTTTGTCATCGCCCTTGGCTATGTTCTAACTGCCTGCGGTATAAGAAGAACCGAAAGAATACTAAGTGCGTTACTTAACAGCGGATCTCCAAAATTGCCGCCTTCAATGATGCTTATGGAATTGTTTGGTAAAACAGAAGGATTAAAGGTATACAACAGGCTAGAATTAAGTATTAAAAACACACTTCAGGATCTTTCTAAATCACGGGAAGAAACCAAGTTAAAAAAAGAAGAAATCAGCGAATTGGAAAGCGAAATTCGTTTGCGCAAGCAGGTCGAAAAGGATTTAGTTCTTGCCAAGGAAAAAGCTGAAGAAGCTAATAGAGCCAAATCTAAATTCTTAGCTATGATGAGTCATGAATTGAAAACCCCTTTAACAGTAATAAAAGGCTACAGCGAACTGTTAAAAGGAGCAGCCGGGAAAAAAATTATTGCTCAGGGAAAGATCCCAGAGATTTCTGCGCAAATTGTTAATAGTTCGGATAATTTAGCAGCTATGGTTAATACTCTTTTAGAGTTTTCACAATTAGAAAGTGGAACTTTTTCTCTAAAAAATGAAATTTTTCCTTTGGAAAAGATTCTTCCATATGTTCGGGCAATTGCTGAAACAAACAGAAAAGCCTCAAAAGCCGAATATATCGAAAATATTCCTGATGAATCAATCATGCTAAATACTGACAAACATGGTCTTCAACACATAATAGCCAATCTTCTTGTAAATGCATTCAAATTTTGTAATGAAACCAGCGTTAAACTGGAAATTTTAAAAGAAAATAATGTTTTATCGGTTTCGGTTAGCGATAAGGGGATCGGCATAGATAAAGAGAATCAGGAAAGGATTTTTCAGGCGTTCTACCAGGTAAGTCTTGGAACAAATCGAAAATTTGGTGGCATTGGTCTTGGGTTAAGTATTGTTTCGAGAATAGTTGATGAAATGGAAGGGCAGATCACCTTAGAAAGTAAGCCCGGTGAAGGAAGCAAATTTACCGTTTCCCTCCCGATAATTTGCACTGGCAACGAAAAGTAATTTAATCTGGTTTCCGTTAGCAAAATATCAAATTGAAATTATTTTTCTTTCATGGGAGCATATAAGCAATGGAGGCGAATATGGCAAACCTTTTTGAGAAAGCAAAAGACCTGTTTCAACGTGTTCCAGCTTCACCAACAAATCCGCAACAGCAGCAATCAAATGCGGAATTTAACATAGAAGATCTTTACGATTCCGAAAAAAATAATAGAGTCTCAGAGTCTCCAGGGCTTGATGAAAAACTTAGGCAAGCATATTTCTGGATCACAAACACTGCCATAATTAGTCCGTTTTACGACATTGAATATAACGAAGAACCGCCAAGAACGTTTACTTTTGGTGACCGAAAGTTAGAATTATCGCTGCCAACCGGGCAAAGTTATTCAAGCTTTGTGCTTATTCCCTTATTAAATTTAGCTGTAAGAGGAAGATGCCTTATTGTAGGTGGCCCCGGACGCGGTAAAACAGCAACAGCAATTTTAATGGGCCTTCTTGCTGGTTATTCCCAAATTGAGGTCAAAAGAGCTATTCAACATGGTCAACCCCAAATGACCATAGCCGATTTACTTGGACACCCGTTACCAGCAGATATGGTAAAAGCTGAAAGCATGGGCGACATAAGAGTTTCCTGGCGAAAATGGCTCTCTATGCGCGTTAAGATTATTGATGAATACAATCGAATCCCAACCAGAACACAATCCGCATTATTAACAGTTCTGGGAGATAATTATGCTGAAATTCTGGATCAGGTTTTTGAATGCCCCGATTCCGCATGGTATCTAACCGCAAATGATGATGGGGGAGGCGGAACCTATCAGGTTATTGAAGCATTAAGAGACAGAATAGACATTGTCATTAGAGCATTTCACTTTAACACTCGCTTTCTGTCGGATTTACAAAAGAGAATCGAACTTTCATTTAAACCTGAAGAAATTATTCCTGATGAAATAATTTTTTCTGAAGAAGAAATTTCTCAAATGAACAAAGAAATTCGGCGAATAAAAATCAATGACCAGGTTCGTCGACCACTGGAATTCTTCTGCCGCCACTTTGAATTTTTTGAACCAGCTTCAACTTCGCTTGAGTATATGACAAAAGATACCGCAAAGCTTTCTGGAATGGATTTTCAACAATTGGCACGGGAAGAGACCGGCAAAGATCTGGTGCGCGATCTGGGGTCTCAGACTAAAAATGGTCTGTCAGTCAGAAAGTTAATGACTATTATTCAATTCAGCAAGGCTTTGGCTTATTTCAGAGGCTCTTCAGTTGTCGAAATGGAAGATCTGCGTCAAATCATTCCTTTTGTATTGCATGACACACTTAGCCCACACCTTGAATCCCCGTTTTTTGACGAACCTAATCATGAAGCATATAGAGTTGATCGCATCACATGGATCCGCAAGCTTTTTGATCTTTCGTGCCAGGAATATTACCGACTTGGATTTGAAAAAAATGACCCGCTCGTAGAGTTTGAAAAAGAATTTGATCGTGGACTGGAAGGCGTTTCCAAGACAGAAGTTGAAAAACGTATGAATGCAATAGAAAAAGAGCTGAATAAGATTAGCAAATCAGGAAAGCTATATGGATACATGGCAGACGATATACTTAAATTAAAATATCTTCATCAAAGGTACAACAACTACCGGAGATGGCTGAAATGGAAAAAATAACCTTTCCCCCTCTAATTGAGCTGATAAAAGAAAAGGCCGAAACCCTGAATTCGTTAATTAGATCTGCCAACGCCATTTCGGGAAGATTTAATCAGGCCAGAATTCCTTTATGGTTCCAGGAAATTATCCAGCCTGTTTTTCAAAATCTTTATAAATTTGATAAGTCCTCAACTGAAAAGCTGTTTAATTTGCTATTTGAGGACATGCTAAATTCCATCTCTGGAAAGCATCAAGATACAGAGTGGGCCACAACAGTTTCCAGTCGGCTGTTAATCGGTCTTAATCCTGCGATTTGCGCTCAGAATCCTGCAAAGCTATTTCATCCAATAATCTGCGCTTTTAATAAAATTTCTAAACATTCACGTGAATCCGCTAAATTATGGATTGAAATCATGCAACAGATTATTCCAGAAGTTAAAAATCTCAATGAATTACTTTTTCTTGGAAGGGTTGCTGCGTGGCGCTGTGGGATGGCTCATCTTCGAGATTTAATAGATTTTTCGCAACAAATCGATGAAAAATTCGTTTCTATCATTTTTCCAGAAGACATTAAAACTATTTCAGAAAGATGGGGCAAAAACACTGATCAAAAAGGGATTTCCATCGGAGCATTTTCAGGCCTAAATGGAAAGTTTCTGGTGCCTCCAAAGATAACGTCTCAAGAGAACATGATTTTTGTTTCTGATGGTTTTTCAACAAACGCAATTTTCGTGGATAGATATGGGGCTACTCTCCAGGAGTGTAATTCCGGAATTTCAGATAGTCTTAAATTCTCTCTTACCCCTCTAAAGTCAGCTCCCGAAAACTCTGCTAAAATTCTCAAAAAATACGAAGATTTGACTTCATGGGTATATCAGCATTCAACTTTATTTCTAACCACAGCAAGCTCACATTCGGTATTTGTTTTTGGCGGGATTGATGGTTAAGAAAACTGCAACCAGGGCAAATGTAAGAAACCTTTGGGCTGAAACCTGGCCAGAGGCCTTATCGGTCTGGAACCCTTATGTGTCACTAAGAGAGCCAACATGGTGTATTTCAAAAACCGCTGCTGCCAAAGAAGGTCTAAGTGGTAGCTTTGCTATGATCCGGCTTACAGATCATCGAATAGTAATAGACTTTTCGACGGTAAAAGAATTTAAAGTTGAAGAATTTGCCCTCCAGGTTCTGGCTCACGAGATTGGCCATCACGTTCTTATTCCCGCGAATCGTTATGACAACATTGGAATGTTTCGGCGAATGCGCCTTGCATTAGCTGGTATAGAAGATAGAACACCTCTGGTAGCAAATCTGTATGCTGATTTAATTATCAATGATACTTTGCAGAGAATTCATGGACTTGATATGGCTTCGGTTTATCAAAAAATGCAGGAAGGAACAAAAATAGAATCAAGTCTTCACAATTGGTATATGCGCACCTATGAATATCTTTGGGGCATTAAAAGAGGTGTTCTCTCTGGAAAAAAACAGTCTCCCCAGATTGATGCTGACGCTTCATTAGCTGCTTCCATAGTCCGAAGTTATGCACGAAACTGGTTGGATGGGGCAGGGCGCTACGCCATGCTTGCTTACCCCTATCTTATTAAGGACGCCGATTATCAAAACGCCAGGTCCGAGCTCGTTCGTTTACTTGACGCTGAAACCTGTGGTGAGGGCTCTGAAATTGCTGGTGGAATGGCAGAAATTGACGAATCAATTCTTGATGGAATCGTAGATCCCAGATCAGAAGCTATTGGCGGAGCCGACTCAAAGGCAGCTGACGACGAAACCGGGGAAATCAAATCTTCAAAGCCTTCATGGACGGAACAACAATCAAGCAAAGGTGGAACAGGCCCAAAGCAAAGGTATCTGGAGCCAGGATCCTACATAGATTTGATGAGGCAGGTAGATCCAGGTGTCGACGAAAATAAGCTATTGATACGTTATTATCGTGATATCGCTCTTCCATTTCTTGTTCCATTTCCAGTTGAAAATTCAGCTCCTCTGGCGGAATATTTGCCCGAAGGAACTGATCAATGGGAACCAGGCGATCCGATTGAAGAAATTGACTGGCTTGAAACAACCATGAGTTCACCAGTTATTATCCCGGGGGTAACAACCAGACGTAGATTTTATTCCGAGGATACAGACAGTCCATCATCTCAGCAGCCATATAATTTGTATGTTGGAATTGACTGTTCAGGTTCCATGAAAAATCCAAGATTAAATTTTTCATGGCCGATTTGCGCAGGAGCGATAGTTTCACTTTCAGCCTTGAGAGCCGGGGCAAAGGTTATGAGCTGTTTATCAGGAGAGCCAGGAAGTTTTCTTGAAACTAAAGGCTTTGTTAAGACTGAAAATGATGTTCTGAAAGTACTGACCTCTTACCTTGGAACTGGTTATGCGTATGGAATTCCAAGGCTTGAAACCGATCATTTGAAAACCATTAAAGGCAAAACTCATCTTCTTATTGTTTCTGATGATGACATTTTTTCAATGTTACAGGCCATCTCACCAACCGGAAAATTGAATTTTGATGTAGCCGAGGAAGCCTTAAAAAATGCGGGTGGAGGAGGCACATTTGTTCTCCATTCCAACTCAAACTGGCATAAAAATGATGCTTTAAGGCTAAAAAAAATGGGTTGGACCATTCATTATGTAACAAATGAACAGGAAATGGTTTCATTTGCCAGAGATTTTGCGCAAAAATTTTATAACATGGACAGGAGGCAAATATGACAATAGTTCCTACAGTTTCAGAACTGATTCATCACATCAAACGCTGTCCTTCAGAATTTCTAAAAGAACCCGTTTATGGCAACAATGGCCTGATTCATACAGAAGCATTGGTAAATGATATTTATCGAATTATTTCAGATGACATGGTTGCCAATTGTCCAATAAAACTGTCTTCTAAAAAACTAAGCAAGGAAGAATTATCTCTGATTCAAATCTGTTGCTGGGTTTTGACCCATCCATTTTTTAAATTTACCGACAACAGTTGGATAAAAGATTTTTTTTGCACCGGGCTAAAAGAAATCTCTTCCTTAGTAAAAAAAGAAGTATGGATAAATGACGAAGAAAGAGCAGAAGAATTGGCCAGAATTATTTTCAGACATTGCGGATTCCTTCCCCAGGGAGAATCTCGTGAAGAAGCTCTGGACAGGTATGAATCCGTTAACACCATTAAAAGATTACAGGTAATTGAAGAGTCAAATGCGGCAATGGAAAGAGCCAAAGCAATTCGAAAGAAAATGGAAGCAAAAAAGGCGCGGGAAGCAGCCAATGTTTATGGGAGAGAATGATGAAGCCTACTCCGGTTCTAACAGATGAAGAGCGGTTTCCGCTGATTAAACAACTTGGCTTTTTAAACGAGCTTCGCCAGGATTCTTGCGGTCCGAAATTTAATTTTAAATCAGGGGATCGTTTAAATAATGAGTCTTTGCAGGAAGTACAGAAATATGCTCAGAACATTGGTAAAACCAGATTTTGGGACCCAGGCAAAACTCCAGATTGGATGCCCGGATTTTTAAAATGGTGCACGGAAACCGTGCCTGCCTACAAAAATTGCAGTATGACTCTTGAAAACAATTCGACCCTGAATAGAGAATCACTTGCTGAGTGCCCTTGGGATTATGTCTCAGATGATTGTCAACTTGAGGATCTTCTGGTTTATAGCACATCCGGGACTACGGGCAAAGCGATGGATGTTTTGTTTGATGCAACCTCTCAGGCTAAGTGGATCCCTCAATTAGAATCAATTTTACACAATGATGGGATCTTCATTGAAGGGGGCCCCGAACGAGTATCAATCTGCCTTGTCTGTTGTCAGGAAGAAACCTTAACCTACGCATCCCTTTCGACCTATTTGAATGGGGCGGGTGTTTTAAAAATTAATCTGAATTCAAAGGAATGGAATCAGGAATCCGACCCAGCCTTATATCTGGAAAAACATAACCCGGAAATCATAACCGGAGATCCTTTCACTTTTTTGAAACTGGCAGAAATCGCCCCTCAAATCCGTCCTAAAGCTCTTGTTTCATCAGCTATGACTTTAAATGAGGGATTGCGAACAAAACTGGCAAATACTTTTTTATGCCCGGTTTATGATATCTATTCCTTAACTGAATGCCGAATGATTGCTGTGTCACTTAAACAGGGGATTCACAGACTCTTCAGACCAGACCTTTTTGTAGAAATTTTGCATCCCGATAAAGATGAGCCAGTGACAAGCGGAGAAAGAGGTGAAATAGTTGTAACAAGTGGGATTAACCCGTTTTTACCTCTGATTCGCTATCGAACAGGAGATTATGGGGTCCTCAAACATGTTGGAGATTCAATTGAGATTCACGATTTTGAAGGTCGGGCTCCAACTATCTTTTTTGACGATAAAGGCCAATTCGTTAACCACGTCGATGTTTCAAGGGCGATCAGTGAGTTTGCGCTCGCCGGTTTCACTCTTCATCAACAAAAGGATCATTCTATTGAATTTCATGGGTGGGGGCCTGTTTCTTATAGTCCGAAAGTCAAACAACAGTTGATTAAATTATTTGGCAAAAAAATACAAATTAAGTTAAGAATTCATAATAATGTGATTCCGGATGGAAAAAAAATTCAGTATTCCAGTGAATTCAGTGAAACGGATATTTATAAATGAGTTCAATTGAAATCGTCGCAGTAATTTTTGGATTTCTTTGCGTTTTTTTAACTATAAAAGAAAGCATATGGTGCTGGCCAACAGGCTTGATACAGGTGTTTTTATATGTTTTCATTTTTTACGATGCAAAGCTTTATTCTGACGTAATCCTTCATATAATTTATGTTTTTCTCCAATTTTATGGTTGGTATTTCTGGCTTCACGGCGGTAAAAAAAGAACTGAGGCAAAACTTTCTGAAATGTCCACCAGATGGAGATTTACCACTTTATCAACTTCCATAATCTGCACTTTGCTCCTTGGTTATTATATGTCTAACCATACAGACGCTTCTTTCCCTTATCCGGACGCTTTTACCACTGTTTTTAGTTTGGCTGCACAATGGCTTCTCACAAGAAAAAAACTTGAATCATGGTATTTCTGGATCGCGGTAGACGTTGTTGCAATAGGCGTCTATTATGCCAAAGGTTTAAATTTGACTGCTGGTCTTTATATGGCATTTCTTGGAATGGCCGTCGCGGGGCTTTTCCGCTGGAAAAAGTCTTTTGCAGCCCTGTCCGATACCCAGGAAACCCCGGAATTAGAACCATGCGCTTAAAAAAAGGTTTAACGCTGGGCAAATATTCCCCTTTGCACAAAGGGCACCAGCTAGTAATTGAAACTGCATTAAAAGAAATGGATCATCTTTTTGTCATGATTTATGACAGTCCTGAAACCACAACAATTCCACTAAGCGTTCGCGCTAACTGGATAAAATCATTATATCCACAGGTTTCAGTTATTGAAGCTTTTGATGGTCCTGCAGAAGTTGGATATACACCAGAAATAATGCAGTTACAGGAAAACTACATCCTTTCGCACATGAAAGATAAAGCAATTACTCATTTTTACTCCAGTGAACCATACGGCGAGCATGTGAGCATTGCTTTAAAAGCAGAAAACAGGATCGTTGATATTGATAGAAGTGCTGTTCCAGTTTCAGGAACAGAAATCCGAAAAAATCCATTTGCTGCCAGAGCGTATTTATCAGACATTGTGTATCGTGATCATATTGTTAATGTGGTTTTCCTTGGTGCACCTTCAACAGGAAAATCAACAATAGCAGAAATTCTGGCTCATGATTTTAATACCGAATGGATGCCAGAATACGGAAGGGAATACTGGGAAAAAAATCAGATCGAACGACGTCTTACCCTTGAACAGCTTGTAGAAATTGCAGAAGGGCATCTGGATCGCGAAGAAAGCCGGTTATTAAAAGCCAAAAAATATCTTTTTACAGACACAAATGTTTTAACTACCAGGATTTTTTCCCATTATTATCACGGCAAAGCCTCTTCCAAACTGGAAGAAATGGCACAACAACACGCTTCCCGTTATGATTTATTCTTTCTTTGTGACACGGATATCCCATATGATGACACATGGGATAGATCAGGGGATGCAAATCGTTTAAAAATGCAGAAAATGATCATAGAAGACCTTGAAACCAGGAAAATCAAATTCATTAAGCTCAGTGGAAATCTTGAGAAACGGGTAGCAAAAGTCAAAAAAATTCTGGATTCTTTTGAAAAATACCAACAAATAGACTCAAATAATAAGCTGAAAACAATTAACCATTATCCGAAATAAATTTTTCCCACTCCTGGATTTTTTCAGAGTTTTTGGCTTTTTTGTAATATTGTAAGACTTTCTTCGCCTGTCTTATTGCCTTATCCTTTGAATCAAGATGTAAAAAGGCATGTGCACCGTATTCCATGGCATAGAACTGCAGCATGAAATTCTCTTCTAACTTGCCTTTTCGATGAATCTCTTTACAAATGTGCAGTAATTTAGGCCAATTCTCATATTTTTTCGAATAATCAAGAATCCACTTCCAGCAAGCATTTTCATTGTCGAAATCGCCTTTTTTAATATAGGTCATTGCTTTTCGAAAAGATTTTTCCATTTCATTGAAATTTTTAAGATTTCCGGAAATGTTTCCTTTTGCAAAATAAAATGAATTTGCCATATCAGGGGGTATTTGGTTCACTAATGCCGTCATTTTAGAGTTGGATAAAATTTTTTCTGCGGCTTCATACTTTCCGAGATCCATCATACAAAAAGCCTTTTGCATGTTAGTCATAAAAAAGAAGCTTGGACTAAATTCACCTTTTTCTCCGTTTTTTAAGGGTTTAAAAACATTACTAAATGCTTCTATGGCTTCGGTGTTTTTGCCATTTTTATGAAAGGCAACCGCCTTATTAAAACGAGCTACGAATTCAGGATGAACATATCCTCTTTCACTTGCATTGCTGTCAGAAAGGCTTTTGGCCTTTTTGTAATCAGTTTTTTCAGATACTGTTTTATTTAAGTTTTTTTTACTGCTCGCAGCAACTTTCGCTCTGGATTTTTTACTATTTTTTGGTCGGGCAGTTTGAGGAGAATCGCTACCGAGGATCGCAATTCCCATAAAAATAGCCAAAATTGAATACCATTGAACTGGAATAAAAAAGAGACTGTGTCGACCAGGATGATCTGAATTCATCCATTTTCCCCACTTCCAGATAACAGCTGCGGTCGCAACCATAATTACACTAAATGGCCAGTCGTGAGCCTGATTATAGTCCGAGCCTAGAAGAAAAGAAAAAATAACAGCGCCCAACAATATTAAAATTATGCTTAATGGAATTACTAAAATTCCAAATCCTCTCCAAATTAACAAAATACCCTCCCAACGATTTCCTTTGCTTCTATTTTTTCATAATCAAACACCATTTTCAATGAACAATAAAAAAGCTCGCCCAATCAAACCTTGGCGAGCTTGTACCGATTTAAAGTTGCCTATAACAAGTTAAAAGAGTAAAAAAAACTTATCTATTGTTTTGTGGTTTAGGTGTTTCCAGAGAATTTTCTGAATCAGCGGGAAAAACCAGATATTTTCTTGCAATCATCAAGATTACAAAAGCAATTACACTTAATAAAATGTCTACTACTGAAAGATCTGGTTTTAAAGTTTTACGGGCCACAACAAAAGCCAGAAGCTCCAAAACCGCCTCTAATTCATGGGTTAAAAGAGTTCTGATCAACTCCAGACAAATTACCAGTAAAAGAATTCTGTTGATTAGTTCATAAAGGGTTTCAGTTTGATTCCAGTCTGTTACCGATAAGGCCGCCAAAGAGTGCAGAAAAAAAACAGCCATGCCCGCAAAAATTGCGATTGCTAGAATTCGCTCACTCCAAACTGCTGTACGTCGCAAACCATTTGCTAGTTTTACTGCCTGAGCCATTTCCTTTCCTCCATTTATGTTATTGGAAGCTACTATACAAAGTATTTATTTTTGAGTCAACGAGCGAAAAAAACTGTTTCTTACTTTGTATGCTTAATATGCCGATTGAGAATTTCAATGAGTTCAGATTTTGTAAATGGTTTACAAATACTATCCATAAAACCATATTTGGTTGGATTTTTCATAACAGGATCCTCTGCATAGCCACTTGCCACAAAAGCAGGAATATCCGAATTTATCTTTCTAATAGCTTCAATAGCGGCTTTTCCTCCCATTCCCCCAGGCACGGTAAGATCAAAAATCATTCCGATTATTTCCAGTTTGCCTTTGGTCTCTTCCACGAAGAAGTCAATTGCTTCCTGCCCATTGTTTTTGCATACTACTGAGTAGCCAAGAGTTTCCAGCAGGTCTTTGATTGTGTCTCTGATTATTTCTTCATCGTCCATAATCAGGAAAATGCCACTTCCCTGATGTACATTACTTGCCTTATCAGAAATTGGTAAAACCGAATCGGTTGAAGCCGGTAAATAAACATGGAATGTACTACCCTTTCCAGGTTCTGATTCTACATCAATACACCCATTATGCCTTTTTACAATAGAGTAGCAGGTAGCTAGTCCAAGGCCATGTCCTTTTGTTTTCGTGGTAAAAAATGGGTCAAAAATCTTTGAGACCAAATCTTTTTGTATACCAATACCGCAATCTTTGACAGAAATTTTAATATATTTTCCATTTTCCAGACTTGGATGCTCTTTGTGAGAAAGTAAAATATTTCTAGCAGATAACTTAATGGTTCCTCCGAGGGGCATTGCCTGCTGAGCATTTATAACAAGATTGTCGATAACCTGTCCGATCTGATTTTTGTCAAAATTACATGGCCAGAGATTTTCTGGGACGTCGAAATGGCAGGAAACATTTGCGCCACTCAGAGCAAACCGTGCAGTTTCTTCAACAAATGGAAACAAATGACCAATTTTCTGAATAGGAGCGCCACCTTTTGCAAAAGTAAGCAACTGACCAGTTAAAGCGCGTGCTCTTCCTATTGTATTTAATGCCTTTTCGAGGTAGCTTGAGGCCATCTTTTTGTCGGGTTCTTCATTCGCCAGATCTATATAACCAAAAATACCGCCCATTAAGTTATTAAAGTCATGGGCAATACCACCAGCAAGAACACCGATTGACTCTAGCTTCGCAGCGCGTTGAACAATGTCGCTGAGCTTTTGTTTTTCAGTCATATCTCGAAAAACCAGAACCACACCAATGGTTTTCCCGTTTTTGGTCTTTATCGGTGCCCCGGAATCGGCAATAACCCGTTCCTTACCATCACGGGAAATTAGAATGGTATTATTTTCAAGCTCAATAATTTTACCGGAAGAAAGAACTTTTTCTACTGGGTTTTCGTGAGGTTTTCCGGTGCTTTGGTTTACTATTTTAAAAACTTCAGATAAAGGTTTTCCAACGGCCTCTTCCTGGCTCCAACCACAGAGATTTTCTGCAACTTTGTTCATTATTAAAAGATTGCCCTGAGGGTCGGTTGTTATTACACCGTCACCAATACTGCGAAGAGTGACTGCAAGACGCTCTTTTTCAGCAGCGATAGCCTCTTCTGCAAGCTTGCGCTCCGTAATATCATTTACAAGAACCGCAAAATAATTCTTCTTTGGACAATAAGAATATGTAGAATAATATCTGCCCGTAGTTTCCAGGAAATTTTCATAATAGCTTGGTTCGCCGGTCAATGCGACTTTTCCAAAAATGTCTATCCAATATTGTTCGACTTTTGGCATAACTTCTCTAATTCGTTTGCCAATCGACATTTCACGTGTAACGCCTAAGAGCCGGGTATAGCTTTCATTTATATCCAAAAATATATAATCGATTGGCTTCCCGTTTTCATCTGTAATTATTTTGTGGACAGCCAATCCCTGATCAATAGCTGTAAATAGAAGACGAAATTTTTCTTCGCTTTCTTCCAAGGCAGTATGAATTTTTTTACGTTCGGTAATGTCCTGGGCAGCCCCCCAAAGGCCTGTTATGCGACCATCGGGCTCCTTAATTGCTTCGCCTCTAACCCACATCCATCCATTAGTACCGTCTTTTTTGACCGTTTCCAGTTCAAGCTCATAGGGAATTCCATTTTTTCTGGTTCTTTCCATTGCCCTGGATAGCATTTCCCAGCTTTCTGGGGTAAATAATTTTTTATGCTCGAAATAAGGCGGAGGCGGTAAGGAAGGATCAAAGCCATACATCTTGTAAAGCTCCTCAGTCCATTTAACCTGATTCGTCTCAAGATCAACGCGCCAACTTCCCAAATGTGCAATTTCCTGTGACTTTCTAAGATCTCTTTCGCTTTCTCGCAATTCCTTTTCAATTTGCTTGGTTTGGACTATTTTGCTAATAAGTAATGCAGAGGTCTGCAACCTCTTCTTGGCAAGCTCAATTGTCTCAGGATCAGTTCTTTTAATTTCTTTGGAAAGCTCCAAGAGACTTTCAATTGAAACATTATATAAATCTGCAATAGGTTGCATTTCAGGAAGATTTTCAGGTGGACTTCCGTAGGCAAAATTAATGGCCCCAATGCAGTCTCCATCCACCATTATTGGGACAGCATAGATGCGTAAGCCACCATTGCATTCCTTGTCAACCGGTTCTTTGGTTTCAATGGCAACTTTTGAAATCGAAGTCCAACAGGATTCATGGCAAAGCCATTTACCACTATTCAAGGCAACCTCATTATCAGATGTATTGCAAAGACTTCTTGAAATGCCATCAAGATTACGACACCATTTTGATGAGAATATTCCTAAAGCGTAATCACCGTTTCGTTCATAAATAGCAGATGAAGTCTGGAGAATATCCATAAAATCGCTGACAATAGAATGAAGTTCTTCTTGCCCAACGCTGTCAAGAATTGTTCTTTTAGTATTTAGTTTTGTCAGATCGCCATAATCAGGTAAATACTGACTTTGGAGAGTAATCCTATCGCCATTTTTTTTATTTGGTTCTGCCTTTTTCATAAATCTCTCACCTTGCTTCTTGGGGTACCCTTAACAGGCGTTTTCTCAGGCACCTTGCCCTATTTTTTATTATTGGCATGAAAATATTTTGAATTCAGGTGTGTTTTTATTGGCACTTTAATTGATTCTCATTCTAACATGATTGCCATAAAAGTTACAGCCATCATATCAGGGCTTAATTGCGATTACCCATTTAAACCATTTCACTCTGTTGGTAAATTCTCAAAATGAGTGACTTTTTCCAGTTCGGAATCCCAATTTGCTCTTTCGCTTAAAAAAATATGACCAGTAGGGATGATTTCTATATCGCTATCCAAACTTCCTGCGGGAACAACCAGCAGCTTTCCGTCCATTTGAATGTTAGGCAATGCTGAGCTACAGTTTGGACAAAAACTCTTTACATGACCTGAATTGTTATAGTCAAAAGTTTTTACTTCATTCTTTCCTTTTAACCATTGAAGCTTGGCCGTTGATGAAAATAGATTTGAAGCATGAGCAGAGCCAGTATCTTTTCGACAAAATTTGCAATGACAAAAGAAAAATTTTTCAAAATTTCCTGTGATTTCATACTTTATATTTCCACAAAGACAAGAGCCTGAATATTTCATTTTTCCTCCAAATAAAAGTGTTTAAGTCAATATAGGGAATACATTATAACATGAATAAACATTAATCTGCTTTATGACAACGCTGTTTCAAATTTAATCTGCTAAGTTTCTACAAATAGTAGACATCGTAATTTCACCATGTTGATTACTTATAGATTAATTTGAATTTCTGAGTATTTCCTTCCAGGACGTCTGTTGAATCAGAAAATTGATTTAATGAGCCTATGTTTCTTTCAATGGATTTAACAATCGGATCTTTGATCTGTTTTTGGATTTCAGAAGCAACTAATCCTCCATTGATAACCAGGAAAGGCCTATCGTGGAAAAACTCAACTTTGGCTTTTAGAGGTTTAGTAATATTCAAAGAATTGTGAACTTTTACCAGATATTCATAGGCCTCGGAAAGATGTTTTTCCCTTGTTTTCCAGTCATTTGAGTTAATTACAGCATTTAGAACAGGTTTTAGTTTTTTTGATGATTTCAAATTATCAAAAGCTGTTCCAAACCATTTTATGTAGGGAGTATATTGTTTTTCCATCAGGAAACATAACTTCATGATGTCTTTGACTAATCTTGTAGCAATGATTTTTGAGCCAATCTCATCATTTAGTTCGCCACATCTCCCCATGAAATGCTCTTCCTGAGCAATTCTTGTCCATTGAGAAACAAGAAGATAATACCAAACATCCTTGGGATAATATTGAAACTTCTCGACTGTTTTCTTAAGACCTAATTCATCTGAAAAGATTTTTCCCGAAGTAATAGTCAATAATTTATGCTCTGGAAAAACAAGCCAATCATAGACAGAGATTTCTTTTTTTAAATCAAAATTCAGATATTTTTTGAAAAATGATTCAATGGTGAACAGCACTATTCTGTGATTAATTTTACCGCTACTATTTTTTTCAGAAGTTTTACTGTCGTTTTCTTCAGGGGCTCCAAAGTGAGTAGAAAAACCTCTAAAAAGATAAGGCAATTCCCGGCTAAACATCTTGGAAATTTCCTTGCTTCTTTTGAAATCCTCTTTTGATAGAAACAACAACAGTCTCAGACCCCAGTCATGATCCATAGAACGAGCAGTATCAAAATCAATCACGTCAGAACCAGGACCCAGTAATCCAACAGAATATTTAAGGTCGGGATAAAATTTCTTTAAAAGAGGTCCAACTAATTCTTTAAAGAATAGTTCACTTAGCTTTTTTCCTTTGATAAAACTGGTCATCTCATTTTTATTCTTAGTGAGTCACTAATTTTTCCCTTTCAAATTTTATTCACCTGAAAACTATTTGGCTTAAAGTTAAGCGAATTTCCAAGGTGACAAATATTTTATCGAAACAACTGTTTGGGCGCACAAACTAAATCACTTCATATATTTTATCAATCATTGCCTCTACTGATAACGCACTGTCAATCTCAATTTCGTCGGATAACGTATAAATATTATACTTACTGTAGTGCTCAATCGCCTCATTTATGGATTTAAAAAATTGATTTGGCGCTTCAGGGGATCTTATTCTATGAGCAATACGTTTTTCCCAGAGGTCACCCTTACTGCAGACGAACAGGAAAAATTTGACATTGCCCTTACCTAAATTCATTTTTGAAAGAAATTTAGAAAAGTAGGGTGTATGAGCTAATCCAATATCAACAATCGCGTCAAAACCTTCATCATGGTGTCTTTGAATGGTTTCTGCAAGCTTATTATAGGTTAAGGAATTTGCTGAATCCCACTCAATCCCTTGGTTCAGTAATTCATCAAAGACTTCATCCTTACTTATTGTTATAAAGCCTTTCTGGTCTTTAATGATTTGGGCTACCTTAGTTTTTCCTGTAGCTGCTTTGCCTCTAAAGAAATAGATCACCAATTTTTCCTTGTATACCGGAATATCTTCCCTCACTGTTATTGCAAAATGGTTTGTTGCAAGACAAAAGGAACGGAATTCCAGGCAATATTTCCACGCATCGTTAATATTTTGCCAAAAACAAGTAAATTATGCCAACTAGTTGGTAAAACAATGGATTAAATACGATCCTGGCTGCCTTTTATTCTGTCCAAAGTTCGCCAATGGAATATGTTTTTGCTTGTCCGCTAATAATAACTCTTTCTCCGTTATCTTCACAAAACAGTTTTCCTACTCGTTCAGAAATTTGAAGTGCAAAAAGTTCATTTTTGTTAAGTCTTTTTGCCCAAAAAGGGATAAGAGAGCAATGAGCAGAGCCTGTTACGGGATCTTCGAGAATGGAAGCCTGAGGTGTGAAAAACCTTGAAACAAAATCACATTCGTCCCCAATAGAGGTTACAATTACGCCGCCTGGATCAAGGTTTATTTTGTCAAACAATTGTCTGTCTATTTCTATGTTTCTAACATCAGTTTCATTGTCATAAACTAAAACATAGTCTCTGGACTTAAAAACTTCCCTGGGTTTGATGCTTAAGGATTTTTCAATGGTTTCTGGTAAGTTAGCAATAACTGGTGGCCTTGAAGGGAAATCCATTTTGTAGAGTTCTTTGGCAACCAAAACGGTTAGATCGCCACTTAAAGTTTCAAAAACAAATTTTTCGTTTTCGTAGCCAAGAATTGTCTTTAAGCAATGAGCTGTTGCAAGAGTTGCATGCCCGCACAAATCCATTTCAATTTCCGGGGTAAACCAACGTAAATGAATTTTTTGGTCATTTGTCACAAAAAAAGCTGTTTCAGCAACAGCGTTTTCTTTTGCTATCTTCAATAAAATTTCATCTGCCGGCCATTTCTCCAGAGGCACTACACAAGCTGGATTTCCGCCAAATATTTTATCCGTAAACGCGTCTATTTGATAAAGACTAAGCTTCATAGTGCTCTCCTGAAAATTTGTGATGTGCATGGGTTTATATACCATTTTTATCCTATATAGAGTTTGTTAGCGATAATTTATTTCTATTAATTTTAATCATGTTATCTTTACAGGTTCTACTCCCAATAACAGCTCTGGAGTTCTTCAATTAGTGAGTTTTCCTTGGTAAAATTCTCCAAAATCGGCATTTATTTATGTTTGTAAAATTCTGGTAGTTCCTACCGTTTAAAGCGTTTCTTCTTTCTATAAAGCTATATTTTAAAACCCATTTTTTCCTATTCGAAACTTTGCATTGAAGCCAAGTTTCAGTTATCTTCAAATTACAAAAAACTATTGGGCGTATACAGTGAAACAATTTATTAGTGAACACAAACTGATTTTAATGGAAGCAGCAGTAATCGAACAATTGCGCAGAGACAGCAAGGTTAAACTTCATCCCAGACTTTTAAATGCCCCTTTAATATATGACAATCAAGGAAGGCTGGCTTTAAAAGAACTTTACAAACAATTCATTGATGTGGCTCAAACTGCTAATGTGCCTTTGTTGTTATGCACACCAACCTGGAGAGCTTCTAATGATAGAGTTATAGAGGCAGACATCCCGAAAACTATTAATATTGATGCCGCGAAGTTTCTAAAGGAAATCAAAGCTACCGGTTCTTCAAAGAATCAAATTCCCATAAAAATAGGGGGATTGATTGGCTGCAAAAACGATTGTTATAAACCTGAAGAGGGGCTTTCTACAAAAGAGGCCCGGGAATTCCATTCCTGGCAGATTGAACAACTTGTTTCTGGAGAAGTAGATTTCCTACTTGCTGCAACTCTCCCAAATGTGCAAGAAGCAATTGGCATGGCACAAGCGATGGAGGAGTCAGGGGCACCATATATCATTAGCTTTGTAATTTCCAGAGATGGCGCGCTTCTTGACGGAACAAAACTTCTGGAAGCCGTAAATTTAGTTGATTCAAGCACCAAAAGAAAACCGCTTGGATATATGATTAATTGTGCCTATCCTTCTTTCCTTTGTCCGGGAAAACAACCTCGGGAGCTGTTCAGCCGGCTGATTGGTTACCAGGCGAACGCATCTTCCCTGGATCATTGTGATCTGGAAAACGCTGATGAACTTAAGGCAGAAAGCATCTTAGAATGGTCTCACTTAATGAAAGAACTGAATGAGACCTATAAAATTAAGATTCTGGGAGGATGCTGTGGAACAAATAGTGCACACCTTAAGCAAATTGTTTCCCCCTGACTCGCCAAATTCGGCTATTTATCTATTTGATTGAATGCTTTCAATTGTAGTAAAAGAGGTTTTATGAATAACATGGTAATTCGTCCCTTTGTCGATAGTGACCTGAGTGAAATTTTGTCTCTCAATGCCAAATCTGTTCATTTTCTGAGCCCCATGGATGCTGATCGCTTTGCATTACTAAAATCTCAAGCAAGTCTGATCTGGATCGGGGAAAAAGAAAACGAAATAGTAGCCTTTTTTATTGGCTTTGAAGCCGATTCAAGTTATGACAGCACCAATTTCAAATGGTTTGATGCCAGGTTTAAGAAATTTCTTTATATTGATCGAATTGTGGTGAGCGAAAAAGCTCGCTCAACAGGAATTGGCAAAAGCTTTTACCAGAAGATTGAAAATTACGCTCAAAACCGCGGATTGCATTGGCTTTTAGCGGAAGTAGATGTTAATCCTCCTAATTCTGGTTCGCTTAAGTTTCATGACAAGCAAGGTTTTATAGAAGTAGGTCAGCAAAAACCTGGGTTAGGTGATAAAGTTGTTTCTCTCAGAGCAAAGGGACTAATACAAAACTTCTAACTCAAGCCTGTCTGAAATTAATCGAAATCAAAAATTACCTAAATTTTTTCAGTTCTATAAGGAATTCCCATTGTGATAACTCTTGAAACCAAACGGCTTTTTATTAGGGACCACATAAGATCTGATTTTGCTGACTATCATAGGTGGGTTTCAGATCCTGATTTGATGAAATTTGTTATCTGGAAATCAAGCTCAATAGATGAATCGCGTGAGCTTTTTGATGATTGTCTTAGTGAAAACGAAAAAGCGGATCGGAAAAAGTATTTTTTCGCCATTGTTGAAAAGGAGAGCTCTAAAATAGTAGGAGATATTGGCTTTACTGTTTTAACAGAGCATACATCCAATGGAGTAGCCGAAGCTGGTTATTTTCTGCTAAAAGAATACTGGGGTAGGGGGTTTGCTTCTGAAGGGCTTGTAAGACTATTTGAGTTTGGCTTTAATGAACTTAACCTGGAAAAGATTATAGCAGGCTGTGCACGTGAAAATGTTGCCTCTGAAAAAGTTATGATTCGCTGTGGAATGCAAAAAGACGACAATTTTGCTGATTTTAACGATAAAAATATGGCTGGCCCCAATCGTCTTAAATACCAGATATGCCGGAAAAAGGCTTAATGATCTTGTTTCTGAAAAATTCTTTTTACAAGGTTTGAGATCTGATTGAAAAAAAATCGATAGAAAAATGCTTTTTTCCAATGGAATCTTATAGTTCTGAAATTCCCAATCAAATTTAGCTTTTTCAAATACCGAATAGTCACCTCAAAATCAGTGGCTTCGTTAAAATACCAGTGTTTTTGCGGATCATAAAAACCAAGCTCGGAAAATCTTATCTTTTCTGGAAAAATCTTCCTGGATCTTACTAAATCATTCCAGAAAGGCGTTCCCGGTAATGGCTTCAACAAAAAAACCGTTAAATGGTTAATTCTATTTCTTTTTATAAACTTTAGAGTCTTTTTTAGATCATTCTCTGTTTCACCTGGTGTTCCTAGAACAAAGGACCCATAAACCATGATGTCATTTTTAATCAGTAAATCTATAGCCCTCTTGTGGTCCTTTATTGAAATTTGCCCACATTTCAATTTTGATAAAATCTTTTCAGATCCGCTTTCAAAACCGAAACTAATAGATTCTGTACGCAACTCTTTTAAAAGCGCGATGGTCTCTTCATCTATGAGTTTTGAACTTGCGTCACAAGAGGTTGAAAATTTATCTAACACAGCATTTTCTTTTAAGATCCTTACCAATTCATAAACTCGTTTTTTACTAACCAGAAAGTTGTCATCTACAAATTTAAAATGAACAATTCCATAAGATTGATACAGCTCAATCATTTCTTTGGCAATGTCTTTTGCACTTCGCAATTTTAAATTAGGGTTAATTGCCTTAGCAGCACAAAAATAGCAGTTGTGTGGACAACCAACTGAGCTGATAATCCTACATCTATGAGGATTAGGTTCAAGAAAATATTTATAGGGTGAAACTATGGAATCATTTGAACCTTTTGAGCAGAGTCTCGGGTTGATAACAAGCTTTCCATCATTCAAATAAATAGCACCAGGAATGGTTTTTAAGAACTCTGGCTCCAATCTTTCTTCGTGAACCGGGAAGCTTAAAAAAAGAGCTTCAAGAAGTGGCTCGCCCTTCCCAACACAACCAAGATCAAATTCTTCTGTAAGGCTTTCAGGCATGCATGAAATATGAGGCCCGCCGACCGCCATAATCTGAACTTTTTTTCTCAGGCCCTTAGCAACTTTTATTGCTTCTTCCCAGGCTTGAGTAGGGGAATAAATTCCACAAAAATCATACTTTTGAGATTTTGAAACCCTGTCCCAGTTATAAGAATCTCCAAAGGTAAAATTGAATTCAAATTCGGGAAACCTTTCTTTCAAAAATCCCGCTAAAACATATAGAGAAAGTGATTCCTCACCCGAAAACCATACTGATTCAGAATATTTTGCTTCAATAAGTAATATTTCAAATTTTCTCAAAGTTTATCCCAAAACAACTCAAATTTTATCTTGCTGGTTAGGCGAAAAATTCTAAAAAAACTCCAGTTAATGTATTGCTGAAGGCGATAATTAAAGTCCGACAATTTAACGTAAGTTTTTTAATAATAACCGGCCCTATTTGCTAAGATTACCTTCATTTTCATTTTTAGTCACCATTGTATTTAAACTTAAACTCATATATCATTTTTTTGTAATACAAAATTAAACAAAATAATAGAGGAACTGTATTACGATTTAAAAGGAACTTTGGAGGAAATTTTATATGAGTGAAAAGAAAACTTTGACCACTGCTGCTGGTATTCCAGTGTCTGATAATCAGACCTCTTTAACTTCTGGTGAAAGGGGACCAACCCTTCTTCAAGACCACTATTTGCTTGAAAAACTGGCACATTTTAATCGAGAAAGAATTCCAGAGCGTGTGGTGCACGCCAAAGCAGCAGGAGCACATGGAACATTTACCGTAACGCACGATATTACCAAATATACAAAAGCTAAAATTTTCTCTGAAATTGGCAAGAAAACTGAAATGTTTGGACGTTTTTCAACTGTTGCCGGAGAAAAGGGCTCTGCTGATACAGTAAGAGATGTTCGCGGATTTGCCTTAAAATTCTACACTGAAGAAGGCAATTGGGATCTTGTTGGAAACAATACCCCGACCTTTTTCATTCGTGATGCTATTAAGTTTCCAGATTTTATTCATACCCAAAAAAGAGATCCTCAAACAAACGCCAAACGTGACTTTGCCCAATGGGATTTCTGGTCACAAGTTCCAGAAGCTCTCCACCAGGTTACCATTCTGTTTTCGGATCGCGGTATTCCAATGGGCATACCTTATATGAATGGCTATGGAAGCCATACATATAGTTTTATAAATGCGAAAAACGAAAGATTCTGGGTAAAATTTCATTTTAAGACCATGCAGGGAATTCAATGCATGAAACCAGAAGAAGCTGATAAGCTTGCTGCTTCAAACCCGGATTACCATACTGTGGAATTGTTTAACGCTATAGATCGTGCTGAATATCCAAGATGGAAATTATACGTTCAAGTTATGCCAGAAATGGAAGCCGAGACTTACAGATTTAACCCTTTTGATCTTACAAAAGTATGGCCACATGGCGATTATCCTTTAATTGAAGTTGGAATTATGGAACTTAACAGAAATCCTGCCAACTACTTTGCAGAAGTTGAACAATCCGCATTTTCACCCGGTAACATAGTTCCTGGAATTTCATTTTCACCAGACAAAATGCTTCAAGCCCGCATTTTTTCTTATGCAGATGCCTCTCGTTATCGTTTAGGCGCTAACTTTGAAAGGCTGCCAATCAACTGTCCACACGCAACAAAAGTTCAAAATACCTATCAACGTGATGGCGCGATGCGTTTTGATGAAAATGGCGGTGGGGACCCTAACTATGAACCAAACACCATGGGAGGCCCAGTTGCCGACCCATCCTTTGCTGAACCTCCACTGAAAATTTCTGGAAATGCTGACAGATATGAGCAAAAACGCGGCGTAGATCAGGATTATGTTCAACCTGGAAATCTTTATCGGCTTATGACTCCTGAGCAACAAAAAGCTTTGGCTGAAAACATTGCTGGAAGCCTTGGAAAAGTCCCGGTTGAATTACAAAAGAAAATGGTCGCCCATTTTGCAAAGGCAGATCCAGCTTATGGAGAAGGTGTTGCAAAAGCTCTTGGATTAAAATGATTATTTTTTAAAACTAAGTCGGCAAGGTTTTATAACTTTGCCGACTTTTTCTGGAGAAAAAATTGAAAAAGAAACTTCTTACTAGCGCTATTTTCCTTATTCTTACAGCTTTGGTTCCGGTATTTCTTTGGGCAAACACTCCCAAATTAGCAGGTGCTTTTTTGAAAATAGAAGGTTTGCAGGTTCAATTTTACAAAATCAAAATAGAGCACAAAGATGGTGGCGGCTCAGATTATGAGTTTCAAACTTCCCTGGAAAATGGAAAAATCTATCTTCACCCTTTGCCAGACCATGTAAAAGCAAATATATCTGTGATACCAGTCACCACTGATTTTGTTCCCCAATCCCCATATATGATTACCAATCAGGAGCTAGTTGCGAAATGGTATAGCTCTGTTGAAGAAGGTTGTTTTGCATCCCACAATTTTAATTATATTTCTGCTGACGGCCGTCCAATTTCAGAGCTGGCTTCAAGTAGCGATTTGGTTCACCCTTCAGAAGAAATCCCTTTACCCAAAGATGACCATAACTTTTTAGATATAAAAAGCATTTCCGGTGATGAACTGGAAAAAGAAATTGGAAAAGGTTTTCCAGTAAAAAGATAACTTTCATTAGATAAATAAGTTTAAGGAGTCTTTTGAAAAAGCTACCAACAATACTATTCATACTTACTGTTCTTTTCGTTTTGTTAAATATGGCGGCTGGATACAAATCTGCCGCTATAAGAGCAAAACGGAAAGCCTGTTTTGAAAACCTTTCTAAGTTGCAAAGCATGTATGACATGGGTGTTCTGGATAGCTTCAAAAAATTGGAAAAAAATCAAAAGATTCCAATTGATCTATTGATAGAAAAAAAACTTGTATCCCCAAAAATCCTTTGTCCTTTTGAGGGAAATTTTATCGCAACATATTCAGAAGGAATGTTTCATGTGTCCTGCTCTTTTCACGGTGCATCAACCGATGATAAGCAAGGCAATTTAGACCCTGGCTATAGCATATTTTATTGGCTCTATATTTGGATAAAAGGAATCTTTAAATAGCCATTCACTATTTAAGCAGCTTCCAAAAATTAAAATCCTGAAAATTGAGCTTCTTATGGAAACATAAAAAAAACAAGGGCCAGTGAAGCTACAATTATCCACAGAGTTATTCCAAGGGCAAAGCTTTTTACACCGGCTTCCTTTGCACTTGAAATAGACATATTTGAACCAATTAGAAACAAAGCAGCTACCATTCCCTTTTTACCAAACCAACTTAACCATTTGTAGGAAATCTCAAATTGCGGCAAAAAATGCGCAAATACTATGGCAAGAACAAAAAGTCCTATAAACCACGGCGGTTTAATTTTGCCATTTCCTTTTTCTTTAACAAAGAAAGAAATTGCCAATGAGAGTGGAATTATCCACAGAGCTCTGGTCAACTTAATTATAGTGGCTAATTCAAGCGCTTTAACTCCATAGCTGGCACCTGCACCAACAACAGAACTGGTATCATGTATTGCAATCGCTGCCCAATATCCAAATACTTCCTGACTTAAATTTAAATAGTGGCCAATCATTGGAAAAATAAACAACGCTATTGCATTTAAAAAGAAAACGACAACAAGGGAAAACGAAATCTGATTATCTTCAGCATCCAAAACCGGTCCGACTGCGGCTATAGCACTTCCCCCACAAATTGCGGTTCCTGAAGAAATTAAAATAGCAGTATTCTTTTCAACTTTAAAAATTTTCCCAAGAATAAGCCCGGCAGCCATTGTAAAAAAAACGGAACCTGCCGTTATGGCAAAACCTGTTTTAGAAGCATTTATGACCTGATCCAGATTCATTCCAAAACCCATTAAAACGATTGAAGCCTGTAAGGCCAAGGATTTAAAAGAGCTGATTTTAGGATTTTTTATTCCGGCAGCAGCAAAACACAAGCCTATTATTAAGGCAATTGCGGGGGAAAAAAATGGAGTTAAACAAAGGCATAAAACTACAAAATAAGCCAGATTTAATAGATTATTCTTCAAAACAAATTTCCTATAACTTATGCGGTGATTGAAATTAGAATTATCATCCTCAATGAATTTTTTGTAAAGATTAATGTGTTATTAAATCAAATTTGGTAAAAACTCAGAAAAAAATTAATCGGGGGCTGTGTCTGAAAGTAAATTTGTGGTATCTTGGCAGGGCTTTACAGGCAAATTTATTTGTAAAAGGAACCTGGCAAAAGAAATGAGACAATCAAAACTTTTTACCAAAACATCAAAAACCTTACCTAAAGATGAAGTAAGCCTTAATTCACAGCTGCTTTTAAAAAGCGGTTTCATAGATAAAGAGATCGCTGGTGCATATTCATTTCTGCCGTTAGGACTAAGAGTTTTAAATAAAATCATCAATGTCATTCGTGAAGAAATGAATGCCATAGGTGGTCAGGAAATCATGCTAACCGCACTCCAATCTCCAGCAACATGGGAAGCAACCGATCGCTGGGATGATCAAAAGATGGATGTGTGGTTCAAAACAGAACTGAAAAATGGAAATCAACTTGGGCTGGCTCCAACACATGAAGAACCTCTGACCAAGTTAATGAAAAAGTTCATTAATTCTTATAAAGATCTTCCTGCATTTCCTTATCAGTTTCAAACTAAATTCAGAAACGAAATGAGAGCAAAATCAGGAATCTTGCGAACTCGTGAATTTATCATGAAAGACCTTTACTCTTTTTGTAAAAACCAGGAAGAGTTGGATGAATACTACGAAATAGCCAAGAAAGCATACATCAAGATCTTTGATCGATTAGGTCTTGGTGAAATAACTTATGTAACTTATGCATCTGGTGGAACTTTCTGCAAATTCAGTCATGAATTTCAAACCCTTTGTGAATATGGTGAAGACTTGATCTATATCAACGAAGAAAAAAATGTTGCCATTAACAGAGAAATTTTTGAAGACGAACTTGTAGCTGAATTTGGTCTTACCAAAGCAGACTTTGTAGAAAAGAAAGCTATTGAAGTAGGAAACATCTTTAAACTAGGTACTAAATTCTCGGATGGCCTTGGACTTAGCTATGTTGATGAAACAGGAGCAAAAAATCCTGTAATAATGGGAAGCTATGGTATTGGGCCTGCAAGGGTTATGGGTACAATAGTGGAAACCAGAAACGATGAACGCGGTATAATCTGGCCAAAAGAAGTTGCGCCATACCATGTACACATTATTTCCCTTGGTAAAGATGAAACAGTTCAGCAAGAATCTGAAAAACTCTATAACCTGCTTAACTCCAAAAATATTGAAGTACTTTGGGATGACCGCTTAAATGTTAATCCTGGAGCAAAATTTGCTGATTCAGATCTTATCGGATGTCCTGTAAGAATAACTGTAAGCGGCAAAAACATTGAAAAAGAACAATATGAAGTTAAAAGAAGAGCTGGTGGAGATCCTGAATTTGTTCCACAAGCTGATATAGTTAGCTTCCTCGAAAATGAATTGAAATAATCAATTAGATAAAAACCGCTCGCTAGTTTATTAATTGGCGAGCGGTTCTTTTTTTAACTCTTTTTAAGCGTGCATAGCTCGGTGCACAAACAGCAAAGAGTAGGGGACTGATTTTATTAATTTAGCGGCCTATCAAAATCAAAGTGCCGGCATTCTCTTAATTCTTTGCAAAGCCCTTAAATAGGCTTCTCTTCTTTTAATGTATCCAGAACTGCCATCACCATATGGGACGTATTCAGAAACCTGAAATCCATCTTTTACCATTAAAACTTTAGTCTCTTCAGCCAATCCTTTTAGAAAACCAAAAGTTACTTGACCCTTTTTTTCATCGCCAATAATGGTCTGACAATTTTTCAAAACCAGAGGATCATGGGTTCCAACATCAAATGTCTTTCCTGAAGCAATTGCCTTTTGGAAAAAACTCATAAAGCGGTCTTGAATCAATGTAAAATCAGTGATATCGCCAAGATATGCTCCTTTAACCAGTCTAATTTTTAATCGGTTATCCAGAGCATCTTTAAAGTCTTGAACAGTTCTATCTAAATAAGCCTGCAAAGCCAATACAATACAATTTCCTTCCAATGCTTTCTTTTGCGCCAGGCTAATTGTTTCTGCAACAGATGGAGTGCCTTCCATGTCTATTTCTGCCAGGACCGATGCTTCTTTTGCTTTAGTCAGAATTTTATCAAGCATTTCTTCGGCAAGGTCCTTGTCAAAGCTAAGGCCAATGGCTGACAGTTTTAATGCAACCGAGCCACCAACGATACCTGCATCGTTGATTTCTGAAATACATTTAATGTATTCATTTGCAGAGGCTACGGCCTGGTCCTTATTTGATGCATACTCACCCAAGGGGTCGAGGGTTACTTTAATTCCCTGGGTTTGTCTCTTTAGACACCAATCAATAGCCTCTGATAAATCACTGAAAGCCCATCTATTGTTTTGTTGATCTTCCATAAATCTAAATTACTACAAATAAATGACAATGGTCAATCTGATAGCTTTCATTAGCAAATCTAATATTTGATTAAAACTATGATTATGAATTTTTTCACAAAGAGTAGGTGAGTTTTTGAATTTTTAGCTATTTAGATTTTTAGCTATTTGGATTTTTTTCGACCTAAAAAACTCAGTTTTTGGTCTAAAATGTAAAATCAAGCAAAAAAGACTTAAAAAAGGGGGAAAACTTTCAATTTCGAAAGAAAAATGCCTAAAAGGTATAAGAACTCCAGAAACTTAAAAAAAATCTCTTATTTGGGCTCTAATTTGCTACTTTTTTTTTATTAGTTGAGATGAACCTGAAAAATTTCTGGAATGCCTATTGTTTTCATAAAAAAATTGTAGAAAGCAAAAAAACAAAAGAGTAGTTCCAAAATTTTTACTTCAATCTGATTTTATTCAATTTGAAAAAAAGAGAAATAATATTCTGTAGAATCTATATTTTTAAGTTCCAGGTAATTGAAAAGTTTTGAACTTCAAAAAAACTTAATATTAAAAAAAGCCAATATTAAGTATAAATACCAATTACAATTCTTGGGTTTACATAATATTTATTATCAGACTCAAAGAAATCTACTATATACCCAATAAACCTTTATTAAAGCCCAATACAGCCTCATTACCCTGCGACCATTTGATAATTATCAGATGATTATATATATCGCAAATCTTGACTAAGTTTGATTCTATGATTAAGATACCACTTAATTATGAATTTATCAGACTTAACATCATCACAAATAGCAGAATTAGACAAAGAGAATTATATCGTTATAATTCCTCTCGGATCAGTTGAGCAACATGGCCCGCATCTTCCGGTTGGTACAAAAAGTTATCTGGCAGAAGCTGTAGCTTTTGAAGCTTTAAAGAACCTTAAGGCAGATTCTATACAAACGATTATTGCTCCTCTTGTTCCGTTCATGCCGTGCCAGGTAAACTTTGGGTTTACATCCAATTTTTCTATTGGCGCAAGAACCTTTTCCGATGCTTTGTATGAAATTGGATGTTGCTTTCAACGTGAAGGATTTAAAAGAATTTATTTTGTTAATCTTTCTATTTCTCCAGATGCCATAAAAGCTATTGCTGTTGCAATTGATGACTTGAATACCTTACCAGATTTTCATGCTTATGATCCTATGCCTCTATGGAACTTCTCTCCTAACGAGACCTTCAATGACAGCCTGAAAAACCTTGGATTAGAGCCTGGAAATGAACTTCATGCCGATGTTAAGGAAACAAGTGCAATGCTTTCGATTGATCCGGAATTCGTTGATTCAAATCTGATTGCCAGCCTTCCACCATGTAAGGTTAATACTTCCTGGGAGGTTCTCAAGGGAAATTTCTCTTTTCAGGAAATGGGTTCGGACTACGGCTATCTTGGCACTCCATCTGCTGCCACCAGTGATCTTGGGAAACTTTATATTGAGGAAGCCGGTTATGGACTGTCTGAATCAATTAAATTTACCCTGGGTGGAAACCAGCTTCCAGAACTGCCGTTACAAATTCGTATGTTATTGAAAATGGTTGATTTGGATGAAATGTAATCTCTAAGCAGAATTACCGGTGCTTTCCAATTTTTTATTGGGTCACTTTTATTGGGACACTTTTATTGCGAAACCTTTTCCGCCACCACAACCTGTGTTAAACCTGGTAACTTAAGATTTTTTTCCCAGAAAGCCAATTTATTAACTAATGTGTCGGCTATTTTAGCAAAAACCAGCGGCAATTCTTCCCTGTCAGCCTTTTTAATTAAATATTTCCAGATAATTAAGGCCGGGTAATTGGATTGAAATGTGCTCAAAACCCTAAAGCCGCTTTTTTCAACCAGATCTATTGCCGATTTTTCTGAATAACGTCTCAGATAACCAAGTTTTCTCTCATAACTACCCATTTCCTGGTGACCAGGAACTGAAATTAACAATCTTCCCTTATCTTTGAGCAAAGAGTGCAAATTATCTAAAATCATTTTTTCGTCCTGGAAAAATTGGAGCTGATTCAGAAAAATTGCGGTGTCAAAATTAGAAATCATTTCCGTTGGCGGCTTTTCTTCTATATTAAGATGAGCAACCTCCATCCTGTTTTTTCCCTCAAATCCTTTATCCAGTAAGTCCAGCAATTCTTTGCGAGATTCTGTAAGAGTTATCTTTTCTCTTATTGGAAGTATTCGGCTGATGCTTCCAATTCCTGAGCCTATTTCAATTATGTTATCTCCTAAATATGGCCAAACTCCAAGAACTAAACGCTTTTGTGCATGATGAGTAAACTCAAGATCATCATATGAATTAAGAATCTGATCCTTCTGGTAACAATCATCTATAAGCCAGAACTTTAGAATCGTATAAATAGCAGCAAAACCGTCTTTCCAGGTAATCTTTTTACCTTCGCCGTAGCTTCTTCCATTGTAAGAAACTGGAACTTCGTAGATGGTACAATGACGTTTCGCAACTTTAGCTGTGATTTCTGGTTCAATTCCAAATCTACAGGATCTGAACGGAATTGTTTTTAAAACATCAGCTCTAAATGCTTTATATCCCGTTTCCATGTCGGTCAGATTCAGCCCCGTGGCTAAGTTGCTCAAAAAAGTAAGAAATTTATTTCCCGCCTGATGGTGATAATTCAAAATTTTTCGGGCTGGTGAGATAGTGAAACGAGAGCCATAAACCACATCAGCCAATCCATCCAGCAAAGGCTTCAGCACAGCAGGAATATCTGCTGGATCATATTCCATGTCAGCATCCTGGAAAAGTATGAATTCCCCGGAAGCTTCCGAAATACCTCGTTGTAACGCAGCACCCTTCCCACAATTCTGATCCTGATAAACAGCTCTAAAAAAGTCAAAATCGTTTTCCAGTTCAGCCAAAACCTCTCGCGTCCCGTCAGTGGAACCATCATCAACAGCAATAATCTCAAGGCTTAATGGCAAAGTCTGGCAAACCTTACCCAGTTTGCTAATACATTCATGGATAAAGGGCCGCTCATTGAACACAGGAACAATTATTGAAAGCTTCTTACTCATGCCGAAAAACCAAAATTTCCAAGATTTTCCTGATTTTTGCATACTCAGGGTTGTTGGGATCAAAGTCCTTTGAATTCACAAAATAAGCATACCACAAGATTGGATTAATTTTACTAGCAGAAGCGTCTGCTTCAAACCCTTCACACCCAGTCGCCGCCAGAAAGCCCCTTAACAAGTGATTCGCCTGGTTCTTGAGAAGTGAGTTTTTCCAAATGGTCCAGCCCCTGATTTTGTCATTGAGCACCTTATACACGTAACAGCCCTTTATTAGAGCGATGTCTTCATAATTGATGTCGTTTTTTATAACAAAATCCAACTCTTTCTCTATAGATTTAAGGGTAAGGTTGCTGCGGATATCTCCTGTTAAAACCATATTTGTGAAGCCAACAAGCCTGAGCCTGATTCCGTTTATGTTCTGTGGATCTAATTCCAGAGCTTTTCCAGCCCATTCAAATTGTTGATTATAATCATTAATTCTAGCGCTGCTTTGTGCCATGAGAAGCATATCAGATACGTATGTGTCCGTGCTTTTTGCATCAAAAAAATTGTTGAAAGTAAGAAAGCTCAAAGCAATCAAAATAACCAAACTTTTTGCCCCGAATAGCCTTTGTTTATCGATAAGAAATACTCCAGAAGCCAGTATTGTAACAAAAGGCACTAATAGCATTCTGAATCTTGCGCTTACATAAAAGCCTAATATGCCTATAGATAAAAGGCAAATTGCCAGACACAGTAATTTAAATTTTCTTGTCCAGGTGTTATGTAAACCTAACACCATTCCTGCCATAACAAAAATCAGGGCCCAACAGATCGGATTGTATCTCAAAGTCGGTATCAAAGCCTTGTGAAAAGAAAATGTTTTGTTATTGTACTGTTCAAAATTATTAAAGAGATAAAAAACTTTCTTTATATATAAATAAATCCAGGCTTTCGGGTTAGAGCAAATATCAGACAAGGTTCTATTGCGCCAATAGGCATTAAACTTATCAATACTGAAATTTTGGTTGCTGGATTTGTTTTCTTTTTGATAGAGAATTTCCGATTCCAATCGACCAGGATTTCTGGAAAGCTGCCTGTCTGGCAAATAAATAGTCTGTTTATAATACCGGCCGTTGGCACCTGATTTATTTGCTGAATACAGGTTATAAGCTCCTTGCCATGGAAGCAGCCGAAACTGCCCCCCTACCCTCAGATTAACAATTCCGCCGCCTATAATCGTTATGAGCAGACCGGCAAAAGCAAACATCGCCATACGTTTCTTTTGTTTAAATAGAAATGGAGTCAAAACAAAAATACCAGCTAAAGGAAGAACGTTTGCTCTGATTAATGAACCAATTCCAAGAACTATGCCCGCAAGTAATCCACTAAGATCCTTTCTTGAATCCTGCAAAAAAAGGTAAAAAGATCCCAATGCAAAGGTCAATCCCATTGTTATATCAAGCGGATCTACTGCAAAATAAACCACAAGAGGATTTAAGCCATAAATTAGCAGAACAAACAACGATGAATAAACATTCTCCCATAAAAAACCGGCGAGCAATGTAACAAGAAGAGTGTTAACCAGGTGAAAGATTAATCCGCTTATCCCGACGAATTGCATTATATTTTCGGGATTTGCGCCAAACTTAAACAGCAACGACAGAAAAAATGGGTAGCCCATCGCTCTGTAGAATGGTTCTTCAGGAAGATTGTTTGATAAGATTTTCTGTGCAAGAGCAACATTTTCCGCCCCATCAAGAACAGGCTCCTGTCCAAGTGGAGTTTGCCAAAAGCTCAAAAGGTGAATGAAAAAATAAAGAACAATTATTAAAAATAGAACCTTAAAAATATTTTGTGAACTGTATCCACAAATTGTTTTTCTATTTTCAAACTCTGTATTCATAAACTTACTTCTGCTCGCTTTTTATTTTTTAGCAATCAGTAAAAGATTTTTCCCAAAGGGCGGAGTGAACTTTTTCTCTACCTTTCTAAGAAAAGGAACAACCAGATTGTCGTACAATGCAACATTACTACAAGATGGTTCTTGTTTTAACATTACAAATGCAAAAAACCATGGCACAATGCCCAGAGAGTCAAAGTATTTTGATTGAACCACCTTAAAACCAGCTTTTTTAACTTTTTCTTCAAGTGGTTCCTTGCGATAACGGCGATAATGCCCCACCCTTTTATCAAAATTACTGTAAAGAAAGTTAAAAGCAGGAACAAATATTAATAATGTTCCATCATCTTTTAAAACTTTAAAGGCGGTTTCTAAAGCTGAAAAATCGTTTTTGATATGCTCCAGAACATTAATAAATAGAACTGAATCAAAGTTTTCTGATTTTCTAAAACTATTATTCTTAAATGGGCCATTGATTAGCTCAACTATTTTATTTTTCGCAAACCGTTTTGCCAGTTCAGGAAAAATGTTCTCTGATGGCTCAATAGCTACAAGCTGTTCAGGATTACTTTGCAGCAATATTTCTGAAAAACTACCATTTCCTGCTCCCACTTCGATTAATCTCTTTCCTATAAAGGGCTTGAGTTCATCATAAATCCAGGAATGATAGTTTACCGCAAAATTCATGGCTTCTAGATCTTTGCCGTAATACTTAGCTTTTTCAGTTTTATTGCTTATTTCCATATATAATAGAGATTTACCACAATTCCTCTTGTTGTGTACACAAAATTCTAAATGTTATGTAAACCAGATTAATTTAAATTTGCTCTGAAATCTTATTTCTGGCTTTTTTGTTAACAATTATGTATGCTAGTGACCAGCAAAAAGAAGCGAATAAAAAAAAATCAAAGTTTTTTAAAACTTTACTGGAATTTTTTTCTTTTTCGTGCTAATATTTGGATTCCCATGATTAACACAGCCCTGTAAATCATCGGTTTAACCTTCAAACCTTCTTTAAACTATTGGGGGGTATAAATGTACGCCATTATCGAATTAGGTGGAAGACAGTATAACGTAGAAAAAGGCAGCAGAATTCGCTGCGAAAAACTTGCTCAGGAAGCAAATGCTACTATTTCCATAGACAAAGTTCTCATGGTTAAAGATGGTGAAAAAGTGCAAGTTGGACAGCCCTATCTCAAGGGTGCTGAAGTAAAAGCAAAAGTTGTTGGTCATGCACGTGGAAAGAAAGTTATTGTTTTTAAATATAAAAGCAAAAGCAACTACCGCAGAAAACTTGGCCACAGACAGCATTTTACCAGTCTTCTTATCGAAGATATTAAATGCTAAATGATTTTTGTCGACTTTCCGCCACCCGGAAAGAAGAGCGTTAGTTTAAAAATTAGCGGTCATTCCGGGATGGATGAGAAAGGTAAAGATATTGTCTGTTCGGCAGTATCGGCCCTTGCTCAAACATTTGCGGGTGGAATTGAAAGTCAACTGCAGGCAAAAGTTTCTGGCAAGTTGGAAGCGGGTCACTGTGATCTGATTTTCCAAGTGCCAGAAAAGTTTGCAAGTGATCTGGCAAAAATTTGTGAAATTTTTAGGTTCGGGTTCCATAAGATTGCAAAATCGTATCCGGAACATGTAAAATTGATTAAATCACCTCAGGGGGATAAGTAATATGGCTCATAAGAAAGGTCAAGGCTCAACCACTAACGGTCGTGATAGTAATGCTCAAAATTTGGGCGTTAAAAAATATGACGGGCAAGCAGTTATAGCCGGAAACATCATCATTCGTCAACGTGGAACACCAATCAATCCAGGCCTCAATGTTGGTCTTGGAAAAGATGATACCTTGTTCGCTCTTACCGATGGAACAGTAAAATTCGGTAGACGCAAAGCAAGAAGAGTTGTTGACGTTATTCCTACAGAATCTGTAGCGTAACTAACGATCAATAAAAAACCGCCCTTTGCAGAGGGCGGTTTTTTATTGCCAATTTTTTCAGTATTTAAAAGTCTTTAACCCTATTGATAGAGTTTTCAGGTCATTGAATTCTTTTTCTTTGGAAATAGAAGAAAAATCCATTTTCGAAATGATATTCGCTATTTTTTTTGCGGTATTACCGGCAAAATATGGATTTTTGCATACCTTCAAAACATTCTGGTATTCCTCTGAGAACACATAGTTGATTCCCTGGCGAAGATTTTCTCCCAGATAACCAATATCAATAACCGATTGGGCTTTCAATCTGCCAGCTTGCCTTCTACCTATATTAATTACCGGAACGCGCAGTGAAGGGATTTCAACAACTCCGCTCGATGAATTACCAATGACAATTTTGGACAGTTTACAAAGAGACAAATATGCGCGTCTTCCGCAGGACTGAATAAAATGAAACCGCTCAGGGTTTTCCTCGCAGATAATTTTAAGCTTTTGATTGATCTTTGGGCCACCCGGATCAGAATTTGCGCCAGTGAAAAAGATTTGAAAATCAGGCAACTCGGTTTGAAGAACCCCCACAAGTTTTAAAAGATACGAATATACCTTCCCTGGAGAGCAGGTTTCAGGATGCAAAGTTACAACCACATTTTTTTCTCCTGGTTTAAACCCTGTAACTTCAAATAGTTCATCGGGACCAAGAAATTCAAAATCTTCCAGATCAGCCAGACCAAGGTCGCCAACATTAAAAACCGCCTCTGATTGTTCTCCAAGCTGAATAACTCTTTGCCGGTATTCTTCGGTGGCAACAAAATGAATGTCGGCAAGTTTAGTAATGCTATGTCTCAAACAATCATCCAATGCCCCAGAAGTTAACTCTCCCCCTGAAATATGGCAAAGGGGAATTTGCATCAATCTGGCAATAGAGGCAACCATGAAAATTTCATACCGGTCACCCAGAACAATTATTAAATCAGGAGCAAGCTTTTTGATTTCCTCAGGTATTAATCTAAAACCTTGTGACAACTGTTCAAACATATCCGGTTCATAAATGCCTTCTTTTCCTAATTGAACCATGGAATCAATTGAAAAGCCTTCACCTAAAATTTCATTTACTGTGTAGCCGGCATTTCTAAATAGATGAGAACCAGTCACCAACAATTGTGGATTGATATTGTAACAATTTTGCAATTCCTGAGCCAGGAGTTTCAGGTGCCCCCACTCTGCTCTTGAACCTGTTACTATGCAGATGTTTTTTTTCATAGTCTTTCTATAAGCAGCTTCTATCAGAATTCACTAATTTTTCATGTGCATTTTGCCGATAATAATAATGGAATTAATAATGCAGGAGGTAAATTTATGTGTGCACAAGAATTAGTTGCTCTGTTCAGGTTTTCAGGTAATACCTGCCCGTCATGCAAACGCATTGTAAGTAGGTATGAGAAAACTTTAATTCTGTCAGATGATGATATAGAACACCTCCAGGTCTGTGTTTTAAAACCGATGTAATCAGTTTATTAAACGTTTTCCTGCTTTTTTTTAATCAGAAAAACTTTAAAACAAAATAAATCTTAGGGTTGGTTCCGCTCTTCATATCATACCAGAGTTTTCTGGATTGAGCAGAATCAACCCTTATTAGTTATATTTTTGGAAAACTAAACTGACTGCGCTTAATAAATTTTCCATAGCCCTTTTCTCCAAGCCATTTGTTGTCCTGGACAAGAATTCTTCCTCTGGCTATAGTGATTTCATTCCATCCCTTACCTAACACCCCTTCAAACACTGAATAGTCTGAATTCATATGCAGATCATCATTGCAAACCAAGTGTTCTTTCTGGGGATTGAAAACCATAATGTCCGCATCTGTCCCAGGAATTAAGCTCCCTTTTTCGGGGTACATGCCAAAAATTCTTGCTGGATTTTCTGTTATAGACTTAATTGCACTTGCAATATTCACCTGATTGGCCTCTGCTCCCCATAAAACAAGAGCTGGAAGAGTTTCAATACCGCCCAATCCCATTGGCAATTCTGTAATCTTGTTATTCCATAAGTCCTTATTGGCTTTGGTAAACGGGCAATGGTCAGTAGCCATAACTGAAATATCTGCTGAATCTAAATTTTTCCATAGTCCTTGCTGTTGTTCTTTTTCACGGATTGGCGGACAACAACCAAAATAATGTCCATTTTCTTCTCTAAATTTAGTATTGTCCAGATAAAGATATTGTGGACAGCTTTCACCAAATATTCTGGTTCCTCTGGACCGCTCTGCTCTTATTACATCTGCACCTTCACCGCTGGAGACATGAACTACATATACAGGGCAAGCTGTGGCACGTGATAAGTCTGCAATTCTTCTAATTGCCTCAACCTCTGTAAAAACGGGTCTGGTTTCAGGAAGCATTTCTATGCCTAGTTTGCCACTTAACTCTGCTTTTTCTGTTAGAGAATCAATAATCGCACCATTTTCAGCATGAACCGTAAGAAGAATATCGTGAAGTTTACATAACTTCATGATTTCGAGCAGATTTTCATCAGACTGCATCATTCCGGCTTTTCCATAAGCCATAAACACTTTTAAACTTGGTATCCCGGAATCCGGTAACCAGGCGAAATCATCCTTAACTTCCTTAGAAAACCGGCCTATGCAGGAATGAAAAGAAAAGTCCACGCAGGCATTTCCCTGAGCCTCATTTAATCTTCTTTCAAAGCTGGCTTTAAGACCTTCTTCACCTTTTTGTGCAGTAAAATCAATAATTGAAGTTACTCCTCCAAAAGCGCCTGCACGTGTACCTGAGAAAAAATCGTCCGCAGAAATTGCCCCTGCAAAAGGAAGAGAGAAATGCGTGTGAACATCTATCGCGCCAGGTAACACCCATTTCCCAGAGCAATCTATTTCATTTTTTCCGCTTAGATCTTTACCAATAGCAGCGATCTTTTCACCCGTAACTGCAAGATCACCATTAAAAAACTCGTGTCCAAAAAAGATTGAGCCATTTTTTAATACTAAATCAAACATTTTCATTCCCTTTTTACTTTAATAATTTAAAATTATAAGATTTCTGCCGAAATTGAAACCGAGAATTGCAGAAAGTGAGGAAGGAATTTTGAATTTTAATTCAATTTTAACTGGTTTTATTTCGGGGGCCGTTTGCGGAGCTATTTTGCTAATCGGAAGCTGGGCGTTCTTTATTCGGAAAATTCCCGGTCTTTTGCGAACCGAAATAGTAAAGGATTTATCCCATTATGGAAGAGATCCCAGAAGTAGGTTCATAAAATAACCATATTTTTTAAAGAAAAGCCCAAATGGGCTTTTTTTTTATTTTCAAAATTGAAAAATGTATGTAGGATATGCTTTGAAATGTCTGACAATAACGAACAAAAACGAAATGAAGCCAAAGGCCGGATCTTTAATTTCTTTAAAAATAAAGAAATTAAGCAGGGTATTGCTTTGTTTCATAAAGTTTTCAATGAAAAAGAACCGCCTGAAGTAGAGTTTCTTAAAAGGGTTTATACCGAGCTCAACAGGCTTGAAAATACTGAACTGGGATTTCGACTGATTGAAGAGGTTTCTCCATGGTTCCCTTTAGATGGAGACATGAAAGAGCTTCGTGCCACATCCCGAAAAATATTTTTCGATTATTTGCTCGCTAAAGGAAACCAAAGCCTTAATAAAAGAGAAGAGAAGGCTGTTAAATTTGAAGAAAGTTTAAAGCGAACCGATTCCTTAGCCAGAGACAGAGTAAAATCCGAAAACGAAAAAATACTAACAAACCTGGGTAAAAATGCGCTGGCAGTTTTTCAACAGGCCTATGAGTTAAATCCAGACAGTATCGGTGCTTTAACTGGTTTATTAAGATGTTACAGAATACTAAATGATGTTGCAAAAATTGAGGAAATATCCAAAATCCTCGAAGACAAATCCCCATTTCTTAAAAAAGGCGCTTCTCATTTCATAGAAGAAGTTGCAAGTCTCCAGATTGCTGAACAAAGAGAGTTTGACATTGAAGAATTTAATATTCTTGAAGTGCAAAAGCTCTATGAATCAAAGCATTATAGCGATGTTATTAAACGAGTTGATGAGCTTCATCTTTCTCACAAGGTAAGTGTACCCCTGCTGATTCTAAAAGCTGATTCTCTTGTCGAACTAAGAAGGTTCAATGAATCAGACCTGGTAGTTAAAGAGGCGGATCGTGAAAATTCCCATCTTAAAGAAGTTAATGAACTTAAAATGCAAATCAGAGAAGTTAAGTTCAGATTACTCTCTAAAGCAGGGAAAGTTTATCTTACCAAAGGCCTGGAATTAGGTAAAAGTCTGGGCAAAAGACATTTCAAGAAAGCTAGAAAATGCGTGAGAAGAGCTTTGGATTTGTTTCCAGAGAATATAGATCTTCTGGACCAGTTGTATACAATTTACATTTATCTCGACGAAGACGAAGAAGCTTTTAGAATTAAAGCCCAGATATATAAACAAAATCCAAGATTTATTCCTACTTTTGATAAGGAGGGGGAATCTTCCTTTTGTTTTTTCGCCACATATCTGTATTTTGAAACCCCTTCTGACCTGGAGATTTTCCGTTGGTTTAGAAGAGAAATCCTGCTACCATGGGAATTCGGTAAATTACTAAACCGACTTTATGTAAAAATTTCACCAAATATAGTAAACTTATTTAAGAGGGCAAAAGTCCCTAAAGCTCTTTTAAGATTTGCTTTTTGCCCTGTAAAAACAGGCATTGGTATAATTAAACTATTTTTGGATAAGGTGCATATTAATGAAACTGAGTAGAATCTTTCTTCTATCAATAGTCTACCTCTTTGTAGTTACTTCTCTTTCTTTTGCAGTAGAAGTTGACCAGGAACTATTAAGAGTAGGAATTGCTCATAAAACAGATATTTCTACGATTAGACTGCAAAGTTTCAGTGGAAACTGGACATTAAAGCTTTTTCCAAAACCAGCTTCTGGTAGCAAGGAGATTCCCCCCCCTGAAAAAGAAATTGTAATAGAGGGTGAAGACATTTCACTTATGGTTGTTCCTAAAGGAATTGTCTGTAAAACCTCTACAGGAAAAGATGTGGATACTGGCTATGAAAAAATAGTTATCAGCGGCGGCGAAATTGTCAATCTTGAGGTTCCTAATCAAGCACCGATTCTCTTTCTTGGTGAATTAGAAATTTCTTTAAATGAACAGTTCCTCAAAATAGTTAATATTATTAAGTTTCATCAGTTTCTGGTTTCTTCGGTTTCCAAGTTTGCTACTTGCACAGAACCAGAAGCTATTAAAGCTTTTATAATTATGGCAAGAACCAGATTAATGTATTTAAAGGCTAATAAGCCACATCCAAAAGAAAACTTTGATGTGTGCGATGAAGAACACTGTCTTCCTTTTAATGGCGCAAGCTTTAATAGGGAGTTGATAGATATTCTAGTTGGAATGGTTAAAAATAAGCACCTTTTATATAAGAATAAACTGTTTTTCCCACGTTACCAGGAGTGTTGCGGAGGTAAAATTTCTTCAGGAAAAGAAATCTTCGATGAAAATGAGCCGTATCACGTTGATAAAATAGACAGATTAGAGGATGAAGGATCAGAAAATTGTTTCCATAGTCCCGGATTTCATTGGTCCATCGAATTATCTAAAAAAAGTATTTTAGAATTTCTTTCTGTGACTTATGCAGGTGGAGCGGATAGACTTTTATCCGGCTGGGAACCCGTTAAAGTTGATAGAAACGGAAGAATCTCACAGGTTCTTCTGAGAGGAAGGCGACCAAAGAAAATTTCCGGGGTCAAGTTTCTTCAGGACACACAAGCATACTTCGGACCAAACGCCATCAAAAGTATGAAATTTAATATGGACATCCTTCGCCGCTCAGTAATTTTCAGAGGAATGGGTCAGGGTGAAGGCGTTGGAATGTGCATTTATGGTGCGGATGGTATGGCAAAAAAAGCCATTAAATTCAAAAAGATCCTGGAATTTTATTATCCAGGAACTTCTTTAAAAAACTAAAACAGTGCTCTTGAAAGAGCTCTGAAATTATTCCATAGTTATTTCGCAAGAAAGAAATATAGTTAGAACCGTAGCAAGAAAAAGTGGCAAAGTTCCCATATTATTTCCTCCAATTTATTGGTTTATATTCTTTATATCGGCAAAGCAATTAACTTAACTGAATAATTTAGATAAAAAATTTCAGTTCAGGAGAAATTAATGAACAATTTTATAATGGTATTTTCAAGCTTTCCAACTTCAGACATTGCAAATAAAATAGCAAAAACACTGGTACAGGAGAAACTCGCGGCCTGCGTTAATATTCTGCCTGGTGTGCAATCCATATTTTTCTGGGAAAATGAGTTAAATGAAGCTAACGAATCCCTCATTCTTATTAAAACCAAGTCTTCTAATTATGAGGAATTGGAAAAAAGAATACTTGAACTTCATCCATACGCCTGCCCTGAAGTTATTGGAGTAAACTTGGAAGCAGGTAGCTCCAAATTTTTAAATTGGATTGAACAGGTAACCAAATAATGGTTAAAACCTTCTTTTTACGCCCATCAGAAACTCAATGTAATTTTGAAATCGAATATGAAAAATTACTGAATAAAGAGCAGCTGGAGGCTGTGAAAAATTTCCATGGGCCAATGCTATGCATTGCAGGCGCTGGATCGGGAAAAACGCGAACGCTTATTTATCGCGTTGCAAGAATGATTGAATCAGGAATTGATCCGGAAAGCATTTTACTCCTTACTTTTACACGAAAAGCCGCTAAGGGAATGCTTAACAAAGTGGCGGCATTGATTGGTGAAAAAGGGCAAAAAGTAGCCGGTGGAACATATCATTCTTTTGCCAATCAGATATTGCGTAGATATGGCCATTTCATTGGCTTGCCAGCTTCTTTTTCCATCATGGACGAAGCTGACTCCTGTGATGTTATTAACTTTATAAGAGCCGAACTTGAGCTAAATAAGAAAGAAACAAGGTTTCCAAAGAAAAAGACCATATTCCAGATTTATTCGAAAGCCATAAACCTTGAATTATCGGTTCAAAATGTCATAGAGGAGTTTTACTCGCATTTTGTGGATCATACTGACGATATTAAAAAGATCATTCAACGCTACTCGGATTACAAAAAAGAAAATTTCCTTGTCGATTATGATGATTTATTAGTTTTATTGCATCAGCTTTTAACTACCATACCTGAAGCTAAAGAAAGAATCTGCTCAAAATATAAATACATAATGGCGGATGAATACCAGGATACCAACGGACTCCAGGCAAAAATCACTTTTGAACTTGGCGGTGAAAAGAAAAACATCATGGTAGTTGGAGATGATTCGCAGAGTATTTATTCTTTCAGAGGTGCCAGAGTAAAAAACATTTTGGAGTTTCCCGAAAATTTTGCTAACTGCACAGTAATAAAACTTGAAAGAAACTATAGAAGTGTAAATACAATTTTGACTTCTGCAAATTCATTAATGAAAAAAGCCCGGGAAGGTTATGAAAAGAATCTTTTCACCACCAAAGAAGGGGGCGAAAAGCCAGGAAAAGTTAGATGCGAAGATGATCAAGAACAGGCAATGCTTATCGCATCCAGAATTTTAGATTTGCGGGAAGAAGGAATTCCTCTAAATGAAATTGCCGTCCTTTTCAGGTCAGGGTTTCATTCTTTTCAGCTCGAACTGGAGTTAAAACGACGCAACATACCCTTTGTAAAATGGGGAGGTTACAAATTTCTTGAATCAACCCATTTAAAGGATATTCTTGCCCATTTGAGGATTTTTCAAAATCCCTACGATCAGGTTTCATGGCTTAGAGTTCTCCTCTTGATAGAAGGCATAGGAACACAGACCGCAACAGGCTTGTTTAAAAAGATTAAGGAAGTAGAAAATCCGTTTGATCTTGAGAAACTCGACCTTCCACCCAAATTAAAGGATAGATTGAAAAATCTGACCGGCTTGTTAAAAAGTTTGTCAAAAATAGAAAGCCCCCCACCCTCAAGGTGTCTTGATCTGATAACCGAGTATTATTTTCCAATTTTAAAAAAGAATCACGATAATTATCCCAAAAGATTAAAAGATATCGACCAACTTGCTATCATTGCCGGTAAATTTAATAGTCTGGCTGAATTTTTGTCCGAGTTAAGCCTTGAGCCACCTAGAGATTCCGTTGATGGGGTGTTAACAGCTAAAGATCAAAACGATGACGAATCGATGGTTCTTTCAACTATTCATTCTTCAAAAGGTCTTGAATGGCATTCGGTTTTTATAATTTGGGCTCTGGAAGGAAGATTTCCGTCGTTTGCGGCCATGGGTTCAGATCAGGAGCTTGAAGAGGAGCGGCGCCTAATGTATGTGGCTATGACGAGGGCAAAAGAAAATCTGCTGATCACTTATCCCGGAAGCTTTTTCGATCCAATTTCAAGTGGCCTTTTATCAAGACCTTCAAGATTTCTTGAGGAAATTGGCGAAGAAAACTTGGAAAAATGGGAAATCTCCAGATAAGTTATTTTTTTTAAATACGGATTTTCTTCAAAGAATGTGGAGGTTGGCTTCTCTTAACTCTTTTTAAAAGGCTTTTAGGCTATTTCTTGCCTTGACATGGGGATTCAATTTTTGTTAGATTGCCCGTCAATAAACTTCGCTCAAAGAAATAGTATGGAGGCACCCATAGTGGTCCGAAACCTTTCCATTGTAGCAGTCTTAATGACATTAATTCTTGTAGGTCTTGTTATGCACGACCACTTCAGCATTCCAAGCAAAAACCTCGTTATCTACTATACCTCCAATTTAAGAGGCCAGATCCAACCCTTTTCTGGAACAGTATTAGACAGGTATTATGAAAAAGCTGGTGGACTGGCTTTTATAAAAGGCTTTATAGAAGAAAGTTCTAAAAAGTTTAACTTTAAAGCCGAAAATACAATTCTGCTTGATACTGGTGATGCCTTGTTTGGATCTGCTGAAGCTTCTTTAACAATGGGCGAAGTTCCGCTGTCTCTAATGGGAAAAGCTTCCTATGACGCCATGGCCATCGGAAACATGGAATTTGAATTTGGATTTGACAGGTTAAAATATTTCATTCGAAAAAAAGAAGTTCCCATGCTGGCATGTAATTACAGAGAAGTTACAGCAGCAGTTGGACAAACTTTTACGCCGGGAATTATTATAGAAAAAGCTGGAACAAAAATTGGAATCGTAGGCGCGGGTCATGGCGATTTAGCCCGAAATACCCGACAGGATAATATTGTTAACGTTGAAGTTTCTGATATTTTTGCATCGGTAACTAAAACGGCGGCTCTCTTAAAGGCCAAAGGTGCAGAGCTAATTATTCTTGTATCCCATCATCCAGAGCTTGATTCATATAAGAACCTAAAAGAAACTTTCCCTGATATAGATATAATTATTGGGGATCTGATTGGTCCTTATCAATCAACAACAGGATTACCAATGATTTGCCAGACGGCACCAAATCGTGGCGGTGGCGTTGGTATGATAAAGATCCCTTATGTCGGTGGCAAGTGGGATATAGCAAAAGGTTTTCAAAGGATTTTCGCCATTGATGCAAGTGTAACCAAGCCTGACAAGGACCTTGTCCAGGAAATCAGCCGCGTTGAATCCAAAATCGACACTTTACTTGAAGAAGTTATTACCCAAAGCAAGGGAAATTTTCAGCGATCATACAACGATGAGTCTTCTCTGGGAAATTTGATTGCCGACAGTATCAGAGATATTACCGGTGCTGATATCGCTTTTCAAAATTCAGGGGGAATCAAAGCGGTTCTTTCCGAAGGGGCCGTTTCTCTTAGAAATCTGTTTGATATGCTGCCATTTGAAAATACTATTGTAACAGTAACCTTAAAAGGCTGGCAGGTGGAAAACCTTGTTGAAGAAAGTCTTTCAGGAAAATCAGGCTTTTTGCAAGCTTCTGGTATAAACTGCACTTATTCCAGCTCCAACCCTATTGGGTTCAGAGTTATTCAAATTGATGTTGGCGAAGACCCACTTGAATTTGATAAAGAATACTCGGTGGCTATAAACGATTTTATGCGAAGCAACGACATGGATTGGCCAGAATTTCAAAATTCCACCAATGAAAAGATTCATGGTCTGCTGCGTGAAAGCCTTGAGAAATACCTTAGAAAAAAACCTTTTATTGAACCAATTCTTACCAAGAGATTTGTTGATTTTGAGGAAATGGATGAGACTCTCAGGGTTCAGGCATTATCTTTTGAATTAGCCAGTCTTACTTCTCCAGTTGTGCATGATGGCACTTCCGATTCGGAATATGGAAGACTTGTTTGTGATGTTATCAAGTCAGAAACAAAAGCTGATTTCAGTTTGATTCCTGTTTCTCTATTGATAAGAAATCGTGAACCATTGTCAGCTGTTACCCCTGGAAGAGTTCTTTCTGATTTTGCCACCAATGAGGGAGTAAAGGTTTTGCAGATTACCGGAAAAACTCTGGAAAGAATAATTGCAGCCTCAATTTCTTCGGCAACAACCCCACTCTGCTTTGCAGGATTTTCTATAGAGCTACAGGAAGGCGGAAAATTTAAGATTTTCCCATGGGAAGGGAACTTTGATGAAAATAACATTTACAAAGTTGCAATAAACGAAAAATTCCCAACCAGGCATGAAAACTTCTATGATTTCACAGAAAATAAGATGACAAAGTTTTCCAGTGATATCAGAAGAACTTTTATAAATGGTCTGCGAAAAACCAATGGAAAGGTAGATCTAAAGCGTGCCATTTATTAATTTTTTTCGTCAGAAAAAACTTAAATTTAAAATATTACTGGTTTTTGCAGTAATTCTTATTATTCCAATGGCTATCTTAATGTGGGCTGCCTTAAAAAGGACAACTCAGGTAGCCAGGGCAGACTTCAACAGAAGATTAGGTTACGCAACCAATCTTTTCAGGGAAAGCCTTGAAGATCAAATGGACACTCTTAAAATCCGCGCAAAAACCGTCGCGGATTTTGATTTTTATTATATGGCTGCTTCAGGCTTCAGTGCCTCAGGAACAAGGCCCCTGATGCAATATGAGCTGGGTCGTTCAGGCCTGGATTTCATTTCTATTGTTGAAAACCGGCAGGATATTATTCTGGATGAGGGAGTAATTCCTTTTGACTCACTTTCAAAGATTATTCCGGCAATTTGTTATTCTCCTTTGTCTGTTAATATGTTTATTCTCGGAGATGAGCCCTGGATATTTGCAGCAGCTCGTATTACAAAGCTTCGAACCGATGTTCCCAAACATGTAGTTTTTGCACAAAGATTGCCCAGAGATTTTGCAGATAAGCTAAAAAGCCTTACGGGAGCAGAGTTTAGTCTTTTATATGCAGGAAAAAGAGTTCTAACAACTCAAATGGATAACTACAGCAAAAGAAAGTCCGGAATTATGACAGATAACCCTGACATAAAAGAAGGCCACATGGAAATCTTGGGCAAATCTCACTACTTTGTCAGAGGTGAAGCTCTAAGAGGAAAAATCTCAGAAACCATCCGCCTGGAAATCTCTTTGCCAGATTCTGAATACAATATTCTAGGAAGAACCATGAAGAGAGACTTTATTTTCTTCAGCATTCTTGGAATCCTTCTCGCATTAGTAACCGGAACGATCCTGTCTTATCACATCGCCGGCCCGATCAATCTACTGGCACAGAATACCAGCCATATTGCTGAGGGAAAACTTGAGGTAGAGGTATCACTAGACCGTTTTGACGAGATTGGTATTTTAAGCCGGAATTTTTCTGAAATGGTTTCTAATCTCAAAGAAGAAAGAGACCTCAAAGAAAGAAGGATGAACGAGTTAAAAACTTTGTTTAAAGTTAGTAACGCCGTAAACCTTTTTACCGAATCTGAAGATCTTTTAAAGTTCGTTTTAAATCATTCAATTGAAGTGTTAGATGCTGAACGTGGCTCAATAATGCTATTGGATGACCAGACAGACGAATTAATGGTAAAAGTTGCATCGGGGGGAAGATACAGAATAATTTCAGGAACCCCGGTTAAGCTTGGAGCTGGTGTTTGCGGTCTTGTTGCCCAGGAAGGCGTGGGCAAAATCTGTAATGACGGTTTCAAGAATCCAAATTTCAAGAATTTCGGCAGTCTTCTTCCGGTTGAAGACATATCAAGCCTGATTTGTTCGCCACTCAAGTTCAAAGAAGGAACAATTGGCGTAATTAATATTGTAAATAAACGCACCGGAAGAGAATTCAACGAAAATGATCTTTCCCTCCTGAATTTGATTGCTTCTCAAGCTGCAGTAACTATTGAAAATAACAAGCTGTATGAGCTTTCAATAACCGATGGTATGACACGTCTCTATGTCCATAGATATTTCCAGGCTCGTTTGTCTGAAGAAATGCTCAGAGCACGCCGCTATGGTTTAACTCTCTCACTTATAATGATTGATATTGATAACTTTAAAAAGTTTAATGATACCTATGGTCACCAAACTGGCGATCAGGTTATTCAAAAGGTTGCTCAAGCTATTAAAGATACAATCCGTATTGGAATTGACATTCCTTGTAGATACGGCGGAGAAGAGTTGTCTGTAATTCTTCCGGAAACCAGAGCAGATGAATCATTTCAAACTGCTGAAAGAATAAGAGAAAAAATTAATTCCGTTGCCATTCCTCACTCAAGTGGTGACCTGAAAGTAACAGTCAGTATCGGAATCTCTTCTTATCCTAATGACGCGCACGACAAAGAAAGCTTAATAAAAATGGCTGACAAGGCTCTTTATGTAAGTAAAGGAAATGGCAAGAACCAGTCGACTCTTGCTGGAACTATTCAGGTTTAATAATAATGTTTGCAAAATTTGCCCCTTTTTTCCTGCTTGCCTGTGGGATCTTAAGAAGTACCGACCTGTTTTTTCGTACCCCGATTATAAAAAAAATCCCGATTCTTACTCTTATCAGTTGGGAACACTTTGTAAATTTTCTGCTGGTTCTTCCACTGATATTTATTTTCAGAAAGGAATATAAAAAGCTAAATCTTAAAGACTTCGGGCTTTTCTGCCTGATCGGATTTGGTGCTTCAGCCCTTGGAATTCTTTGTTTTACAGAAGCTTTTGCTTTTATGAATCCGGCATTAGCTGTATTGCTTCAAAAACTTCAACCCATTTTTTCGATTGCTTTAGGAGTAATTGTCTTAAAAGAAAAACCTAAAAAAGGATTTTTCCTCTGGGCAGCCGTTGCCATATTGGCTTCTTATCTTGTTTCTTTTGGCACAACTAACCCCTTTTCAGGAGAAGGATACAAAATCGCCATTGGTTCGTTTTTTGCTTTGGCAGCAGCTTTCTTTTGGGGCGGAGGAACCATCTGGGGTAAAATTCTTCTAAAGAAATACAACCAGGGATTCCTTGTAGCCAACAGGTTTTTGTTTGGTTTTGCCTTTTGTCTGGTTCTTTCGTTTGCAACAGGAAAAGGAACAGGCATTGAGCTTGTAATGGCAAATGGAAGCGATAACTTGTGGAGTATCTTTTATATGGCAACCATTTCCGGACTTATCGCCACTTCTTTCTTTTACTCTGGTTTAAGATGGGTAGACGCTACTCTGGCTTCTATTCTGGAGCTGGTATTCCCCTTCTCTTCTGTTGCAATAATGTGGATGTTTTTCAATCGACCAATTTCAACGGTCCAGATTTTTGCTTCCGCTGTTTTGTTTTTCTCAATGTACAAAATAGCAAAAGGCGGGCAGAAAAAACTGGAAGAAGAAAAGGAAGTAGCCTGAGCCTTTTTTTCGGCTTTTATTCAGCTTTAAGTATCATTTGATAAATGCGATACTTTTTTTGATAATCCGCAAGGGCCTGTAGGGTTTCCATGGTTTGCGGTCCACTTTCCCTGGTCAATCTTACATATTCATTATAGGCAAAAAGATATTCCTTGTGAGCCATTTCAACAGGGGAAAGATTTATGTTTGAAGCCTGAGTTGCACCCTTTGTCGTTGTCCCCTCTATGGGCAGGGTTCCTGTGGCTTGGTGCACAACTTCACCTTCGGGTTTTGCCAATTCTGGTGACTTTTGATTGCACCCAAACAGCAAGCCTGAAGTTAACATTATGAAAAAAACTATTTTTTTATTCATCTTGCGAAGCCTTTCGGATCAATTATAAGTATATGAAAGGCTGTTGTCAAGCCGATAGCAAAGTTGATTAAATGGAGTTTTCCCCCGAGAGTTTTGTAAAAAAATTTATTACTTGAATTAAAGGCTTAAAACAGTGTATCATATTTCGTTTTAAGAGGTGAGGAGGAACTACCTTTTGCCTCCTGCATTTTTGTCTCAAAGAATTTATTGAGATAAACAGCCCAGGAAAGGGGAGAAATATGAAAACTGTTCTCGAAAAAGGAACCATTTTTTATCAAGGAAAATTCCAGGAACTAGGAAGACTGGTAATTGAAAAAGGTAAGATTTCAGAAATAACACTTGCATCAACCAAAGCCAAAAAAGCCAAAGCAACAACCACAAAAAAGAAATCTGAAGCCTCTGAAAAGGTCGTCGATTGTTCTGATAAGTTTATTTTACCAGGATTTATCGATGCTCATACCCACGTTAGTTTGGAAGAAGAGGGTGTAGGCTATTTTGACGATGATTTAAACGAATCTTATGGTCTTGCTACTCCCCAGGTTAGAGCTTTTGACGCAGTAAAAATGAGAGATCGTGCATTTAAAGATGCGCTTTCAGGTGGAGTTACAACAGTAATGATTACTCCAGGCTCTGCTAATCCTATTGGTGGCCAGTGCTGCATCATGAAAGTAGTTGGAAATATTGCTGAAGACGGCGTAGTTAAAGAAAGTTCCGGAATGAAATTTGCTTTTGGCGAAAATCCAAAGCACATTTATGGCGGACAGAAAAAATTCCCTTCAACACGCATGGGTACCGCGGCTGTCATCAGAGAAATGTTGATGAAAGCTCAGGACTACAGCAAAAAGAAAAAATCAAAAGAATTTAGAGATAGAGAAATCCAGATGGAAGCCCTTCTTCCTTTGATAGAAGGCAAAATTCAAGCCAGAGCACATGCTCATCAGGCAGACGACATTATTACTGCCTATAGAATAGCTCAGGAATTCAATCTTGATCTAATCTTCGATCATTGTACCGAAGGACATCTTATCGCAAAAGAACTCGGAAAATGGAAAGCTAGAGCGGTTGTAGGACCAAGTTTTTCAACTCGCGGTAAACCTGAATTAAAAAATAAAACCTTTAAAACTGTTGAAGCTTTGATGGACGAAGGTTGTGTAGTTGCCCTGACTACTGATCATCCGGTAATGCCAATTGAAGGCTTAAATGTAAGCGCAGCAATGTGTGTAAGATACGGCCTGGATGAAGAAAGAGCAATCAAGGCAATTACTGAAAATCCTGCCATTATTCTTGGCCTGGATAAAAAATTAGGTAAACTTGAGGTTGGATTTGATGCGGACGTAGTTGTTTGGAATAACCATCCGTTAGATGTACGTTCCCGCCCGGAAGCTGTTTTTGTAGACGGTAACCAAGCACTATAAATCCAACAAAGTTGAGAGCTAGTATGTCAATTATTTTTAATAACGTTAGAATCTCCATGAGCGGGACTTTCTTTCCCGGTCAGAAGGTTCTTGTTGAAAAAGGGAAAATTGCATCCGTTGGCTCCCGCATCCTTAAAAATGTAAGAAAAAAAATAGAATGTGATCAAAAATTTCTTGTTGCTGGTTTAATAGATGCTCATAGTCACCTAGGGCTTTTTGATAATGGTTATTCCATTCCAGGAACTGGAAACGACGTTGCGGAAGTCTTTGCAGAAATCACACCACATCTAAGACCATTAGATGGTGTAAGAATGAAAGACAGGTCCCTGGAAGACGCCAGAAGAGCTGGAGTTACCACTTGCATGGTGTGCCCCGGTTCTGATCTTCCAATAGCTGGACAATGTTCAATTCTAAAAACCAATGGTAACTCAGCTGATGTTGGCTTAATTGTCGAACAGGCTGGAGTACTGATCTCAATTGGTGAAAAGCCAAAAATGGCAGCAAAGCAAAGAGAATCCGGAGTTCAAACCAGAATGGGTATTTCTTCTTTAATTAGAGAAACCCTGATGAAAGCTCAGGATTATTACGCACAAAAGATCAGTAAAAAAGGACTGCGGGATAGAGATATTAAAATGGAAGCTCTTATCCCCCTGATAAAACAGGAAATTCCATTGAGGGCTGTTGCTCATCGAGCAGATGATATTATGGCCGCAATCAGAATTGCCGAAGAATTCGATTTGAAACTCGTAATAGAACACGGAACCGAAGCTTATCTAATTGCAGATATTCTCGCAGAGAAAAAGATTCCAGTTGTTCTGGGTCCAAGCTTGATTCCTCAATTAAGAACCGAGCTCCGTGAAAAGAGCTTTGAAAGTGCCAGGATTCTTGTGGATAAAGGCGTAAAAATTGCATTAACTTGCGATTATCCTGGACTACCTATAGAAACATTACGTGTTGCTGCAGCTATGGCTGTTCAATACGGCATGGACGAAAAATCTGCTTTAAAAGCTATTACTGAATGGCCAGCAGAAATTCTCGGAGTTTCATCCAGAATCGGAAAGATTAAAAAGGGTTACGACGCTGATCTCGCTCTTTTTTCTGGTCACCCATTAGACATTAGATCCAAATTAGATGCTTTGGTTGTTGATGGCGACTTGTTCATCTTCTCTGATGACCTGGAAATTATTGAAGAATAAATAATTAAAAATGCCGTTTTACTTAATTGTAAAACGGCATTTTTTTTTTGCAAATTTTGTAACAATAGGCTTATTTTCTGGCCTTAACAAAGCGATAAACAGGAAGGTTTTCAAAGCCTTTAATCGTAGTAAAAGCAGCTCGCTTTTTCTTTTTTATCCCTTCATCATTTGCAGACTGCGGTGGAAAAGTTTTCTGCCCTCGCCCGCCCTGAATAGCTTTGCGGCGAGCCAGTTTTTTCATGATTTCGTCGATCATTACGCTTTTGTTGAAAGGAACAAACCTTATTTTTTTCATATATAGAATTTAGCATAGGTTTGTAATACTGGCAATCGACTTAATTCAAAAAACTATCAGGATGATTCCTTGGGCTTAAGCGCTAAAACACTGGAAATTAGATGAAAACGAGGAAAAATTATGCTATTCTTCAAATCAACAAACAGAAGGTGAAAAAAAATGACAAAAACAGAAATACAATTAGAAAATAAGATTTTTGTAAACAGAACCTTAAACCTCAATAGCATTAAGCTAATAGGTTTTGATATGGATTATACGCTTGCAACATACAATGTTCCGGTTTTTGAAGAGAAAGCATATTCGATAATCCAGAATAAATTGATTGAAAACTATGATTACCCAAAAGATATATTAGATCTTAAATTTGATAAAAACTTTATTATCCGTGGTCTGGTTATAGACACCGAGAATGGCAACGTTTTAAAGGTAAATCAGTTTGGATTTGTTAGAAAAGCATCCCATGGAACCAGATTTTTTACATTTGAAGAACAAAAAGAGCTTTTCGGCCCAAAAAACATTGATCTTTCTGATCCAGTTTATTACATCATTCACACCCTCTTCTCATTAGCGGAAGGCTGTATTTATGCCCAGCTGGTAGACTATTATGATGAGAGAGATATAAAGGTTAATTATAAAAAGCTTTTTAGAGATGTTAGAAAATCTCTAAATGACGCTCACCAGGATGAAACCCTCAAAGGCGATATAATTGAAAATCCCTCAAAATACCTTATTCGCGACGAAAGAATCGTGAAAGCTCTCAAAAGGTTTAAAAAATTCGGGAAAAAAATAGCCTTAATTACCAATTCTGACTATGACTACAGCCGAAAGGTTATGGATTATTGTTTCAGCCCTTATTTAAAAGAACCCTGGCAGGATCTTTTTGATTTAATAATCGTGGCTGCCAATAAACCCGCCTATTTCACAGAAAAACATAGATACCTGAAAGTAGACCCGGAAACAGGATTACTTTCAAATTTCTTCGGAAAAATTAATTGGCATGAAATTTATCAAGGCGGTAACGCTGAAATTCTTGAAAAGAATCTAAAGCTTTCCCCATCAGAGATTCTTTATATTGGCGATCACATTCTGGGTGACGTTGTTACCCTTAAAGAAGCAATTGGATGGAGAACCGGATTGGTAATCCAGGAGCTTGAGGAAGAAGTCCCAATTTTGCAGAATTCTTCCCATATTCACCAAAAGATCGCCAAAAAAATGGAAGAGAAGGAAGCCATTGAAAATAGAATTCTTCAAATCAGAGAAAAACTTTGGGGACAAAAGTCTGACCAAAAGCTCTCCGATGAGTGGGATCGCCTCCGTGATGAAACTAAAGAACTGGACGATTTGATTCGCCAGCTAATTTTTGACTCTCAAAAAGATTTCAATCCATATTGGGGTGAAGTAATGCGGGCAGGCAATGAAATATCTCGATTCGCTACTCTGGTGGAGCGATATGCGTGCATTTACATGTCCAGTGTTGCAAATTTAAGCTATTATTCGCCCTTTAAATATTTTAGATCACAAAGAAGATTTCTTGCGCATGATATCTTGCCATGCGAATCTGAGAAATAATTCCGTGCCCTATCTGCATATTTATTGAAACTTTTGCTTCAGAAAGCTTTTTGGCAGACTGAAAATAATAACACTATTGTTTTAGAGCAAAGCGTACGATAGATATAGTAGCTCAATTTGGGAGGATTTATGAAAAGGTTTTATTTTATTGGAATTGCACTTATTTGTTTTATGTTTTGCAGTCTTTCTGCTTCTGCATCGTTAAGTCTTTTTGCTCAAGGGAAAACATTTTTTATTAATGTTCGTAATCAAAGCTATAGACCGATTTATAACGCCAGAGGTAGAGTTTCAGTAATAGGCAATTATGCGCAAATTCAAGTTGAAGCACCTGGTTATAAATCTGCTCAGAAATCAATCAGAATAAATGAAGACACTAATAACTACAATGAAACAATAAGCCTCAGTGATCCAACTGTTTTTGCTGATGTTGTTGATTATGATGGTTTCACAATTGGTGGCGGATTCGTTTCCCATTATTCACAGACCATGTATTCTGCTGATGAATTTGGAATTAGAGGCGACTTTCCATGTAACGGTTTTGAAAATATGACTGAAGCTGATGTTCGTGTTCAAATTAATGGAATTTCAAGCTTCAGACCAAGAGTGTATTTGAGCAAAACTACTGACAGATGGAAATTCGAAATTATTTTGAATCGTAGAGAAATGCAGGAATTCAGCAATAGAATTAGAATCTTCTTTAAGCAAGATGCAACTGAAGGCGAAGAAAAGTCCTACGAAATAGTTACTCTTCTTGAAGATTATGAAAACAATACTGCCCAGCTTTCTTTCCTGCAGGACGAAGAAAATATCAATATTTGCTACAACAGACTTGATTCAATTAAAAATCAACTTATCAGAGCTACAAATTCCATGGATAAAGGTGAATTAAATACCCTAATCAACTCAATGGATAAATCTCATCCTCTATATAATTCAATTTTCCAAATCTGGCAATTTAACACCATCTATTAAAATAAAACCATAAAGAAAAGGGCTGTTTGCTTTTGTAGACAGCCCTTTTCTTTTTTAGAAAAACAGGTATGTTTAGAAAATAAACTAATTAAGCAGAGAGGTCTCTTATGAAAAAACTAATTCTTTTGCGTCACGGCCAAAGTCAATGGAATCTTGAAAACCGCTTCACCGGTTGGACTGATGTTCCTTTATCCGAAAAAGGTATGTTAGAGGCAGCAGAAGCAGGAAAGAAGCTTCAGGCCGCGGGAATAACTGTAGACAAGGCATATACTTCCAGATTGAAAAGGGCTATCAAAACCCTATGGATCTGCCTTGAAGAAATGGATAGAATGTGGATTCCTGTGGAAAGAGACTGGCGATTAAATGAAAGGCATTACGGAGCTCTTCAGGGATTGAATAAGGCGGAAACAGCACAAAAGTATGGTGATGAGCAGGTTCATATCTGGCGGAGATCATATGCCACCACCCCACCCCTGATAGAAAAAAACGATGAAAGATACCCCGGGCTAGACCCCAGATATTCAGATTTGACCGAACAGGAAACACCGGTTGGTGAATCATTAAAAAATACCATTAAAAGGTTTTTACCACTTTGGGAGGAAAAAATTAAAAGGGAAATCCTTGAAACAGATAAAACCATTTTGATTGCTGCCCATGGTAACAGTTTGCGTGCACTGGTAATGATTCTTGATAAACTAAGTGAAGAACAGGTTCTGGATTTAAATATCCCTACTGGTGTGCCCTTGGTTTATGAACTTGACGAAAAAATCACTCCTCTTAAGCATTATTACCTCTAGCAAGCTTTTAGAGAAGTGATTTTTGAAAGATGAAAATCAGGGCTTAGTGTAAATCAGGGTTTGATTTCTATTAAGCCATTGTGCTGACAAAATCGGTTCAAAATTTCATGGTGGTCTCCAGGGACAATCAGGTGATGATTTCCCAATGGTTTCTGAAGCATGTATTTATCAGGGTTTTCGCATTCAAATCTTAACTGGGTCCTACAAAGATTTGGAGAGAAATCTCCAATCTTTATTTTCCCGGGGAGAGCTACATATTTGCTCATGTTTTTTCCACCAATCTTGAAAAGAGTGCCTTCGCTTTCTTTAAAAACACCTTTAATAGCAACGCCTTTGTTTGATTCAAAGTGAGTTTCAAGCTCGAAATTGTCAAGAATTGTGGTTGGCACTGTGCAATGGGCAAAGGTGATTGAATTGGAATTAACACTTGAAGGATTTGCCATAAAGGAGGCTTTTAGAGTTAATTTATTAGCTACAACCATCGAAAATAGTGCTGGAACATCCCCTTCACAAGCAGTAGGGAAACCAAGGTCATTCAATAACGATACTGCAAGACAACCAGTGTTAGAGAATGTATTTAGAAGATCAAAGCACCTGACTGTGCTGCCAGACAAACCATAGGTCTCATTTACAACTTTTAATGAAGAATAGATTCTGGCAGCTTCCCGAAATACGTTCTGATTATCAGAAAACTCTGAATACTTTGCTTCAAAAGCTTTTTTGAAATCATCATCTACAACTGCGCCCTTAACACTTTCAAAAACTTCTAAGAATTCTTCCATAGAGATTTCCCAGAATTCCAACCCAAATCTATGAGTTATTTCGTCTATTTCGGGCATACTTGCTATTAACCAGTCAGAAGGTTTTCCGACAATTCCAAGCTTTTGTTTTGAGATAGATTTTTGCACATCCACAATTCGGATAAGGGCTTCAAGATCGGTAATAACCTTGTTCGGGTCCCCATGAATTATGCCTTCACAATTTTTTATTTCTTTCTGATTTAGCCAGCTTAAGATTTCAATAGACGCTGGCAGTGAGTTGTCCGTCTCAGTGGCAATCAAGACAAATTTTTTATTAGCTTTTCGCAGATTCCGAAAGACTTCTTGAAACCTGCTTTCTGAACCACCGGTCATGATAAAGCAAATTACAAATTCAATCTCTGGTCGTAAAATGTCTTCGACACCGATTTCCTGTGCACCAGTTTTGGCTAATACAGGCTTTGAATACAAATTATTTAATTTTTCAATCTTATCAATATCGTGAAGATCTGAAAATATTTTAATTAGTCCGCTTTTCATCCTTTTATCCTTTTCAGTAGATATCTAAAACATATATACTTTAAAATACATAATCAACATGATAATAAAAAAACAGGAATAGAAAACTTGCAGCAGCAAAATACAGGAAAATTCAATACAATTTTATATTCACCAACATTCGTATTTCTGGCCAGAATTTTACGATTTGTTTACATCATTATTGCAACGGCAATTCTGTACATAATCCCCACTTCCCTCGTCACAGCTTTTTTTGAGAAATTTGTATACTTTTTTTATCCTGCGACCGTCTTAGGTTTACATAACATTCCAACAACAAAAGGTGCCCTTCTTGCAGCCAATCATATGTCCTTGATTGATGGCCTTTTGCTAAGGTTTATACTGAAAAAGGACATATACTTTCTGGTTTCAGAAGCAACTTTTACAAACTGGTTTTTGCGCCCCTGGCTAAGGCATTTTAAAACCATCCCACTTTTCACTTCTCGTGGTATTTCTCAGACTCTAAAATCGCTTCGTAAGGCTGGAAAGCTGGTCCAAAATGGTGAACTGGTTTGCGTTTTTCCCGAAGGCCATATATCCAGAACCGGAGCTTTGTTGCCCTTCAGAAAAGGGTTAAAAACTATTCTAAAAAATTCTGATGCCCAGATTATACCAATTTTTATGGATCAGGTATGGGGCAGCATTTTCAGCTATTATGGCGGCAGATTTGTTACTAAAATTCCGCCAAAACTTATCAGACCGCTTACCATAGTCATTGGCGAACCTTTAAATTCTGCAATCTCACCGGCAAAACTCCGCCTGGCCATTCAAGGCCTTGAGCCAATTGCATGGGAGCAAAGAAAAAAAAGCTCAGAGTTTCTTCATCATTACTTTATAAAAAAAATGCGCAGCTTCCCTCATAGGCGAAGCTTTAGTGATAAAGCCGAGGATTCAATTTCCAGAATCGGTTTTTTAATCCGAACTCTCGCTGTTACAAAGACAATGAGACGTTTCTGGAGAGATCAAAAAACTGTGGGCATAATGCTCCCAACCTGCAGCGCGGCCGCCTACCTAAATATTGCTTCTTCTATTATGGGAAGAACCAGCGTAAATTTGAATTTTACCGCGGGTCGTTCAGCCCTCGCCTCGGCTATCAGACAGGCTAATCTAAAAACTGTTATAACTGCAAGAGCACTTGAGGCAAAACTTGGAAAAGTTCTTCCTTCAACGGTCAAGGTTTTCTACATGGAAGACATTGCTAAGGACATAAGCTTTTCTGAAAAGATTTCTGCAGTGTATCTTGCCCTTTTTGGTTCCATTAAAGATATTGAGAAAAGTTGTGGAAGCTACCCTTTAAATTCGGTTGATGACCCTCTCACAATAATCTTTTCAAGTGGTTCTACCGGTGAGCCAAAAGGAGCTGTTCTATCTCACTTTAATATTTTATCAAACATACAGCAGGTGGATCAGTATCTTAAGCTTGATGCCAATGATTTTATTCTTGAAATTCTTCCTGTTTTCCATTCATTTGGATTTCTTGCCATGTGGAAGGTCCTGACCATGGGAATTCCTACTGCTTTTATTTCTAACCCGCTCGATGCTGTAAACGTTGGAGATACATGCGAAAAACTGGGAGTTACTTTTTTCTTTGCGACCCCAACCTTTTTGCAGCTTTACCTTCGCAAATGCAAGCCCGAGCAATTTGGAACTGTTAAAACCGTTATTACCGGAGCTGAAAAGCTTCCTTTGAGAACCGTTGAAGCCTTTTATCAAAAGTTCGGAATCTGGCCTGTAGAAGGTTATGGAACTACAGAATGCTCACCGGTTCTAAGTATAAATATTGAAAACTATCGAGCCAAAGGCATCTTCCAGCTAGGAAGCGAGCAAGGCTCCGTTGGCATTCTTCTTCCTGGAATGGCCGCAAAAATTGTTGATCCTGAAACTGATAAGGAATTAGGTTTTCGAAAACCTGGTCTATTGATGGTTAAAGGTCCCAATGTTATGGGCGGATACCTTAATAACCCATACTTAAATAAAAAAGTTCTGGTAGATGGTTGGTATAACACCGGCGATATTGCCACACTTTCTGAACTTGGTTTTTTAACAATTACTGACAGGTTATCCAGATTTTCCAAGATTGCCGGCGAAATGATACCCCATGGCGTAATCGAAGATGCACTTCACAAGGTTTCGGGTATAGACGACAGAATTTTTGCCGTAACGGGCGTCCCTGACGAAAGAAAAGGCGAAGTAATTGTTGTTTTGCACACCTGGCCAGAATCCAAGGTAACTTCTCTCCCGGCAAAACTGGCTGAAACAGGTTTGCCTAACCTTTTCATCCCCAAAAAAGATTTCTTTTTACGCGTTGAAGAACTGCCACTTCTTGGCAGCGGAAAGATCAATCTAAAAAGATTAAAAGAGATTGCTCAGGAGTATTTCTGCGGTGGAAAGAAATTCCGCTAGAAATTATTTAGCTTTTATCTCTGAGAATCAGTATTTTTCCTATCAAAATATTGCATGTACCTCTCATAAGCTTCTTTTGTGGTGAGAAAAGAAATGTGGTCCAAAATATGCAGCCGATAGGCCTTCAGAGTTTTTAATCCTAACCTGCGTGCTTTTTCCATCCGGTGATTACCGTCGATTAAGGTAAATTGCCCAGGGGTAACTTCTGCAATAATAACAGGTTTTAAGACGTCGACCATAGATAATCGACTCTCGTCAATCTGTGAAAAAGGTGCCCCGTAAAGGTCCCCAACCGAAATGTCCTCAACAGAAAAACGATCCTGGTTCCTTTCTATAAAATCTAACATCCTGGTTATATTAAAAACGAATTTCCCGAGCCGATACAACTCATCGTCTGGGGCAACAGGACATGGCGCAAACTTCTTATTCATTTTTTTTTGCCTGCTTATTCAAATTTTGGGGCATCTTTAGTAAATTCTTACAAATTTAAACCGGCAAGGCTCTCATCGCTTAACCAGTTGATAGCTTTTTCCATTTCACGAAAAACATAGATTTTAGTATCAAGTCCATGCTCTGTTACACCCTCCCAGGCTCTGACTATTCCAAAATCAATGTCTCTTTTCATCACAAGCGCAACTTTAGCATGTCCTAATTTTTCAGCGATTGACCTAAAATACTTAGAAACCTCTTCAATTCCTGAAACCTTCATTGAATCCAGCTTTAGTTCTCTATGATCTAATAAGATTTTAAGGCCTGGCCTCCATTGTGAATGAGAAATAATATCGTTCAAAAAAATGATAATTCCTTCAACATCTCCATTGCCTTCGGTTGTTACGGTGAAAACTAAGCCATCCTCGCTCACTTTTAAACTATGTTTCATATTTTCCTCAACTAATATAGTTCAACAACTGACTCACTTAAATTTTAAGAATCAATAACAGGTTTAAAATGTGGTCTTGCTCGATTTTATGATTGTTTTTTTCAAACCTTAAGAATCTTCATTTTTCTCTATTTTGGATTTTTGAAGTTTTTCAAATGAGTGAATAGAGTTGGATTCAGGAACAAACACCTTTAAAACGCGATTCTCGTAAAGATAAAGAAAAGCAACTTCTGATTTTAAAGAAAAAATCCTAATTTGGTTTGCTGAAATCTTGTTCCGCCAAAAGAAGATCAAGAAACAGATGATAAGGATTCCCCACACATGACCAATGGTCTTAAAAAATACAAAGAATCCAATGTTAAGCAATAAAACCAAAAAGGAAAAACCCTGAGCAATCACTCTTGCTCCAGTTTGATTTCGCAGAAATGGATAGAAGTTACCATTTGAAGTGAACTGGGCAATTATTCCAAGGGGAATCCCTAACAAATAGAGACTATTTGAATTTGCAATAGCCTTATAAATAAAGAAAACAGGATAAAGCCAGTTAACTGCAGTGACAAGCCTGAATGAACCATAGAACAATTCACCGGGAAATGGTTCGGGCAACTTGCTGGCTTGCTTTAAGTCAACATCGAGATCATACTCACCATTGTTTATCCTGGCTTTTAGTTCGCTGAAACTGCTCTCAGGAAACTGAGGAATCTCCTGAACATTTTTAAAATGTAAATTTGGTGGTAAAGCTTCTTCAAGTTTATTGATGTTCACCAAACCGCCCCTTTAAATTGAATTCCTGGTTAAGACAAAAATATATGATTATTATACCTTTGGAAGCATTTTGACGTTTTTGACAGAGCCCCCAATCGCGTTACGGGAAAAGCGAAAGTTCTCAATGAAAATGTGGCTCATGAAACAATATGTGCGCATGGGTTCCATAATGAGGAAACCAGACTTTACAAAAAGCTAGAATCAAGAGAAATATAAAAACGAGTAACTTAAACTTAGCGTTTTCTTCACCCTTTTTAAAAGATCTCACAATTAGGATCAATTGAATCAAAAAACAAATTGGTGCCCCGAAAAAAGCAAGCAAATGCACAAAAGGAACCTTGATAAGTCCTAAAACAAAGGAAGCAACAACAAAATATACAGAAACTCTAAAAATTTTGTCTTCCAATTTTTAACTCCAGTTTCTTTTGTTTCATTTTACTCAATATACAAAAATTTAAGTTTTCCTACCAAGGAACTATATTTTTTGCGTATATCGCAAACACCGTTACGGCTTTGATTTCAAGTCTAAGCATTAGTAAGACTCGTTTATTTTTTATTGCCCTGATTTAAGCTTTCCTCCATTTTCAGCGCTTCGCTTAAAGTTGGACAATTCATTAATTTTCTCATTGTGTCTGAAACTTCTTCATCTATTGGATCTAGCTTAAATGGATCAGAAGCAATTCTTGAAAATTGAGTTCCAAACCTTTGTTTTCTATTAATGGATTTTAAAAATCTATCTTCGGTGGCAGCAGCTAGCCAGATTGCATTTTTGTTTCCCTTTGAAATTGCAATAACTGCCAGCTCATGGGCGAATAAATAGTCTTCCGGGGTTGAGCCATGTTGAAAAACCATTGCAGCACAGTAAAAATCATTTCCGGTTTTTAACCCATCATTGGAACATATTTGATAAACTCTTTTTCTTCTCGCTTCATCCTCTTCTATCATTTTCTTTAACTCAAATTCGTTCATTTTCAGAAAACCATTTCGGGCACCTTGATCCTTTTGAAAAAGCAATTTAATCTCCTGGTTATCTTGATCATTATGCTTTTCGAGATTTTCACCTCCCAAAACTGCGCCTGTGATGAAACAAAAACTAATGAATGTAAGAATAAAAAACACTTTTTCACGGCGAAAATTCATTGATGTCCTCCTTTAGAGTGTAACGATTGTTGTTAGCACGTTTCACCATAGGTGTAAAAAGTTCAATATCACTTTCTTGAAACCTTTCAAAAGTTAAATCCTCAAAAGTTTTCATATAAAACTCCTATTTTCACTCTCTACGCGTCTTGTTAAGTTTGTTTTCATTTATTTTTCTTTATTGTCTTTTGACGCACTTTTTAGAAGTCTAAAATGTAAATCTATTCAAATAAAGATAGTATTTTTTATTCTCTTCAATTATGTAGATTTCTAAAGGTAAAAAATCAAGCTAATCTTTAACCTTTTTCGATCCGAGTAACCAGACATAATCTCTTGTCTTATAGGTTCAAGAATATGAGCGTCGTGTTACGAATTAGTTCTACTAATTTCTTTTTATTAAATCAAAATTTTCTCTCTCTATAACCCTGTAAGAAATCTCATTAATCCCATCGATATATTGTTTACACAGTCTATGTATACCATCCAGGATTACTAGTCTCTTTCCGAAATTCATAGTCTCAATCGGATAGGAAATATCAGCTTTATCAATTTTTTCTTTATGGTCTGGAAAAGACTCTAGATTCGCTAATACATAACGAGGTTTCAGATCAAATATTGATTCAGGTGGAGAACTTGGCCAAATTGGAAGGTCTAAATGCCAAAGAAATTCTTCAATAGGTTTCCTTCTGACAGGTAGATTGAGGGACCATATCTTTCTAACGTCCCAAAAAAGTTGAAAATACTCTGACATGTCATCTGGAAAAGCTGATCTAAAATTCATATATTAACCTTTAAGCTAAGTGGCGGGTCGCACGTGCCTTTTGGCAATAGCATTATCAGAACTGACGTTTTGCGTCGAGCACTTTTTATTCAGCTCATTTGTTAATCCTTGATACTTAATCAGCCCTATAAAATCTTGTAGAATGGCTTCATTTAACCCAGGCAAACAATTGTTCTGCCTTTTAGGCTTCCGCTAAGCATTAATTCTATCTTCTCGTTAATTTCGCTGAGGGAAATCTCTTGGCAGTTATCGCTTAATGATGCTGGTTTCCATTCTGTTGCAAGTTTATTCCAAACCAATTCTCTAATTGGCATTTTGCAATTCTGAGAGTCTATTCCCAACAGGGATACTCCACGTAAAATAAATGGAAAGACGGTTAAGCTAAGGTTTGCTCCGGCAACATTGCCACAACATGTGACAACTCCATTTGGCTTCGTTGATTTGATTAAGTTTTCAAGAATGACGCCGCCTACGGTATCAATGGCTCCGGCGAAATCGGCCTTTAATAGTGGTCTACTTTCACCATTCTCGATTTCGCATCGTTGAATAATCTCCTGTGCCCCAAGATTTTTAAGGAAAGCATGTTCCGATGTTTTCCCTGAAATGCCGATTACTGGGAAACCCAAACTACTCAAAATCGCTACACTCAAGGATCCTACCCCCCCGGTCGCTCCTGATACAGCGATCTTTCCATCGTTTGGATTAAGCGATTCTGTTATCCTGAGAACCGAAAGGCCTGCAGTCAATCCAGCTGTCCCCAAGGTTGCTGCTTCTTTCATTGTTAGACCTTTCGGCAATTTTAATGCCCATGAAGAAGGAACCCGTATATACTCGGCAAAGCCACCGTCTGTGTTCATTCCAAGGTCATAGCTTGTAACAATTACTTTGTCCTGGGGTTTGAACAAGTCAGAGGATGATTCCACAACAATTCCGACCGCATCAATCCCTGGCGTATGGGGGTAAGACCTGGTAACTCCTTTGTTGCCTGTCGCGGAAAGGGCGTCCTTATAGTTAAGGGAAGAATAATGCACCTTTATCAGAAGATCTCCATCGGGAAGATCCTTGATTTGCCGTTCCATGATGCTTCCACAAAATTTGCCTTCTCTTTGCTGGACTACGTATGCTTGGAAAGAACTAGAATTCATCGCTTTATTCTCCCTCTGTCATTTCTGGTTAAACTTTTCTATCCTATGGAGCTACCTAACGCCTGTCGTGACCGACGTTCCGTTTCGACGCACTTGTTAGACGATGAATCTTTCATTTTTCAAAAATCGTTCTAGTAAAACATCATCAACATTTTTTCTGGAATCAAAAACAGCTAAGATAAAAATATTTTCTAATGATACTCTGTACATTATTCTCCACGGAGTAACAACTAATTCTCGAAATAAAAGAAAACCCTGACCTTCAAATTCTGGAACTATTCTGCCTCGGAATGGAAAATTGTCTAGCTGAGAAACCTCTGTTTTAATTTTTTTTAAAATCTGACCGGCAGTTTTGGGATTTTCGGAAGCAATATAGGTAATCAATATTTCAAGATCAAGGGCTGCTTGTTCAGACCAACTAATTTTATACCTTTTTTTCATGATTCTTAAGCTTCTTTTCGATACTGCCAAAAACAGATTCATTATCAATGATTTTTCCTTGGCGAACTTCCTCTTCACTCATTGAAACGAGCTTCAAAAGGGAAAGTGCTTTACGCATCGATTCATAACTTTCAGGATCTTGTAAAACAGCCTTCGCCTCGCCATTTTGAGTAATGATAATCGGGCGATGTGTTTCGTTTATGTATTTTAGCAATTCTGCTGCATTAGCTTTGAGATAGGTTATTGGTTTTATATCCGATAAATTTGACATTTTTCACCTCCGGTCTTTTAATGATACCATAAAAAGACCGGAGAGATGGAGCTATTTTGTCTTCTATTTTTCCTCGTCTAACACTAGTCGTGACCGGACGCCAACGACAAACGAGGGAATCGGAGCTCGCGCAAAAATTGCAATTTTCAGCAACTTTTTTGATCAGGGCCGACCTTCTGCGTCGACGCACTTGTCATGCATTTAAAATTTTAAGCAACCCAATCAATTTTTATTTTTTTCTTTTTTTCTACGCAATCTCTAAGATAGAAATTTATTAATTGCTGATATGGCACGCCGATCTCTTCAGCCAGGTCTTTAAAGTATTTTATAATATCTGAGCTAAGCCTTATTGTAACTGGCTTTTTTAGTTCTTTTGTATATGGATTTTTTTTAGATTTAGAAAAATCGTATTCTTTTCTCATAAAAACTCCTGATATTGCTTCCCTTCTGTTTTTGTGGCTTTTCTAGCCGAAATAACTCTTATATTTTTTTCATTGTCTCGGTAGTAATGAAATACAACAAGAAGTCGCACATTTAAGGATATCCCAAGAATTATGAAGCGGTCTTCATTTTCTGAATGATCTGGGTCTGGAATAATTCTCGCATTTTCATCAAAGAAAACGCTTTGCGCCTAATCAAAAGAGACGCCATATTTCTTTAAATTGGTTTTTGCTTTTTTTTTATCCCACTCAAATACAAACGTATTTACATTGTATTTACTTTGCAAACTTTAGTCGAATTTTTATTTTTCTAGCCTAACGGTTGAGTTGATTGGCCGAAAACGGAAGCCTGAATCGGGCACAAACAAAGCTAGAACATCAAAACCACGCAGGTCTCGACGGCAGTATCCCCGGTCCACTCGAACGAATTGTTAGACAGAAATTTGCTTTCAATTTAGTTACGGTTCAAATTTAACAAACCCTCATGAGCGTCCACGAATTCAGATTGGCTTTGGAGAATTTTTAACCTTGATAATAGTTGCTCTTTCTCAGAAACTCTATCTCCATTATCCATTGCTTTAAGAAGAAACTTTACCTCTTGCAAAAATAGTCCGATCGTTGGCTCCCATATTTTTTCCAAACCTACAGGATCTTTCTTGATAAGTTCTACTTTCCTTTTGTATGCTTCCTCGATTTTTGAAAGTGCCTCTAGCGGATTTTCGGTGTAATTGCTTATGATTTTCCACAATCCTTGTTTGCATAGCAATCTTCTGATCGCTGGAAAGGCCTTTACTGCAAATTCTGGAGTTTCTTGGTCCAATCCTTGAAAGACATTTATGACATCCTGCTCTCGGCCAATTGCAATGGAGAGCTCTACCAGCATTTTGAAGGCTTCTTCGTCTGGGATTTTTGATTGAACTTTTTTCTTCAGTTCATCCCAAATTGCTTCCATTCGCTTTCTGGCTGGCGGATAGAGTGTACCCATAGAGAACCATTCTTCAAGGCACTTTGATAAAATGCCAACGTTTGACCAGTCTATTTCGACAGCATTTCGGAAGAACCATTCATAATTTTCTAAGGACTTCTGGAAGTTTCCTGCTTCCTTGGCGCCACGAGCTTGTTCAAGAATAGTCATTGGGTCCTTCATTAATTTCCTTTCCTTTCATTTCTGTCTAACGCTAGTCTTGGCCGGAAATGGCCAGGACGGTGCCGGGCTTGCTTTGCAAGACACTTAATCGGCGATCATTTTCCGTGTCTATGCACTTGTTATGCTAATTTTATTCTTTAAATTTTTCATATTCAATTTTAATATTTTCGAATTGCTTCTTAGATTTAAAAACTCTTACATTTTCATGGTATCTAATTTTTAATATATCTGAATTTTGCCATTCTATTCTTAACTCAGGTCCACCCCATGATGCAACGGGGGCCTTTCCATGATCAGAATCACAAATAAAAACATTGCCTCCATCATCTGGTAATGTTGAATTGCTTTTTAAAATTGATAATTGAGCATTAAAACCTGTTGTAGCCCCTGCATCTCTATTGAAAACGATTGCTTTGTATTGTTTATCAGGAGATTGGATCTCGCAAACTTTAATGTTTACAGGCTTCATTCCAAAATTTCCATAGACATAAAAAAGAAATACACCAGCCGGTGAAAAAAATATGGCGATCACCAAAACAAGGAAAGTGATCTGCCTTTTTGTCATTTTTTCTTGATTTCGATCGACTTCGCCATTCATCTCTCAAAGCTCTCTAGCATATTTTATTTGGCATAACAGGTATTTTTACATTTATTCCATATAATAATAACATTGCATGTTAATCAAATATTATCTTTAATAATTTCGTCCTGGTTTGGCCATTTTGCGATCCATTTAGGATCGGCTCTTATGGATAGAGACCTGGCAAGCGATGTAAAGCTCTATTGTAATTTGGACTATATGTGTTTTTTACACCCTTCGGACGAGCCGAACAACAAAAAATTGCACAAGATGCATGCTAGGGGCCTGTTGTGGCGGTGAAATTAGACGTTGTCTGTACGCTGGCGAGAGAAACTTTTATTTAGTTAAAAACTCTATTTGGCAAAGGGCTGAAACGGTTAAAATATATATTCTCTTTCGAACTATATCTGAAAAACCTGGCTCGTTGTGGTTCCAACTCTCAGGCCTGTTCGACACCTCTTACCTGGCGCAGAAACGATATTCTGATTCGGAACGGTATATTTGATCTACCTATTTGTCTGTTGAGCTGAATTAGTCCTTTGCTACGACCGAGCCTGAAAGGCGAAGCCGCTGCTCATAAAAGTTTGACGATTATTCCTTCGTTGAAACTGTTGCTTTCACAGAAACGGTTTGTTGTTCTAGAAACTGTTATCTCCATCTGATTTGGCGGTTTACAAACTTCATAAAAAACTTTAGTCTTATTCATGTGGGTAATTTTTCTCCTCCGTTTTAAGCTTCACCACGTAAAACTTCTGAGAGATTAGCCCACACCTTTAAAAGACAAATTTTACACAACAAAATTTGGTCTAATCACAAAATGAGAACTGAACTTAAACTCATCTACCGGTTTAAACAATGTTTTAATCTTTTGTTACTTTATATTCCTCCTAAGGAAAACGGATAAGGACTTTGTTAAAAATGAAGCTCACAATCTTTTACCTGAACGATCTCCATGGCAACTACCTTGTATTGCCTGAAGTTTTTGAAATTGTTACCAAAGCAAGAAGTGAGGGTGACGTTCTATTATTTGACACAGGAGACACTTTTTCAGATTCTTACAATGGCCTGCTTCAAATTGAATTAATGAACTTGCTTGGATTTACAGCCTGGCTCCCGGGAAATCATGATCTTTCAGACTATTTTCCTTCCTTCAAAAATGCTGTTGCTTATGGCAACTTCTGTAAAATAGCCTCTAACATTACGACTGAAAAAAGTGCGGTTTTCCTGAATTCAGAATTACAAAAGAGTCTAAGTGTTGATATCGGAAATTTTAAAATTCAAATACAAGGATTAACTGAAGAGGTTACTGAAAATCATTTTTCCAATTTTTTTATCAGTCCTGAAAATGCAGTTAAGCAACTTTCGGAAAGCCTTTCCAAGCCACATGATTTTACCATTCTGCTATCTCACCTTGGATTTGAACGGGACAAAAAAATTGCAGCTTCTAATTCTGGTCCGGATTTAATTATTGGTGGTCATAGCCACACCATACTTTTTTCCCCAATGCAATTAAACAACAGCCTTATCTGTCAGGCCGGTGGACATGGGCAGTATCTTGGAAAAATCACTTTTTTTACCAACAAAACAGGAAAATGGAATCATGAGGGAGAATTAATTCAACTATCAAATTCAAAAAAGTTTAATAACAAAGCACAAAAAATGATTGAAAGGTTTCACAATAATCCAGACGGGGAGCTACCAATTGCAATTCTTGATAACAGCCTTTCAGGGGCAAAGTTTTCTGAAAACCCAGTTGGTTCATTGGTGACAGACGCGATTAACGCACATGGTAAGAGTGAAGTAGCATTTTTTCATGCGGCTGCAATTTCCCCAATTATGTATAGCGGACACATATATGAAGCCGACATAAACAGAATACTCTCATGGGACAATCCAATTTTCACCACAGTTGTTTCTGGGAAAATTCTGAAACAAATTGTTAACAGATCGCTTGAGGACAAATATCTTTTTCTTCATGTATCAGGATTCAGGATATTAAAAAACAATGGAAAGCTTCTATTAGTGCAAAACCAGACAGAGATCATGGATAAACAGCTAATCAGAATTGCGGTTCCTGCATTTTTGACAACCGGAGGACAATTTGGTGGAAAAGGTTTTCCCATGCTAAGACATCTTGACTTTAATTTGGAAATAGCCTCCACAAGATCCTGTGTAATTGAATACTTGCGCAAGGAAAAAATTTCCGATTCAATTTTTGTTCAACGATGGGCACCGCAACTTTTGGAGAACAGATCGGATTTAACCAAAGTAAAACCTGATAACCTTAGCATCAAAAAGCTTTTATAGAGCCAGTTTTAAGCTTCTGAAGCATGTTTTGTCAGGTAAGAAGAAACTTTTAACCTGAATTCCGGCTCTTTAAATATAGAACAAAGAACCTATTTTCCTGGCATTTCTTGCGCCAATTCGGTGTCGCTATTACTTAGTTTCTGCTCTGCTCACAATGGCTGTGTTAACAATTACAATTCCTGCAGCCATTGCGCCAGAAAACGATATTTTGCTTCTAGTTGGCACAATAAATGCATTTACATACCCATAACGTTGCCTTCACTTGCGGCGGCGCGAAGCAGAGCCGTCAAGTGAAAGGCTTGGTTAGCCGTTCCTGCCCCCCCTATCACTTTGGCTTCTGCTGCGCATGCTTCTCGAAAAACTCCCAGATGGCATCCGTGGCCTTGAACTTGTTGGTAGCTTTCCCAACCCATGACTCCGGCAACTGGTTCTTGCCTCCCGGCCAGACATGGCCGTGGTCTTTGATGATGGTGAAGCGCACTTCGCTGTTGTCGCGGCCCGCGCTGTAGCTCACGGTTGTGACACCGGGCGACGCAGGTATCGGTTCCGGCCCGGCCTGGCAACCAAGGAGGCGAGCCCAAGTGGTCACGTTTTCGCGCGCGGCAGGCTTCGCTTGCGATGCCATGTCCCGCGAGGCGTGCCCCGTGGCGAACTTCGGCACGCCACCCTCGAACGGATTGAGCGGGTCGGCATCGCCCGTGATGTAGTAGAGCGAGACAGGTCGTTCGAGTTTGGGCTGCTTGATCCAAAGCGCTCCGGCGAAGGGTGCGATTGCCGCGATACGTGCGGACAATTCGCATCCGACGCGGAACGTCATCGAGGCACCATTTGAGAAACCCGTGGCGTAGATACGCCGACGATCCACCGCGAACCGCGCAAGAAGGTCATCGATCATCGCGTTGATGAATGCCACGTCGGGAATGTCCTTCAGGCCGGCGTGAAAACGCCCGGAACCATCATTCCACACCTGGCCGTTGCTAACAAAGCGGCTCGGCTTTGTCGGATCGGGGGGCGTGGCTTCAGGGAAAACGGCGAAAAAGCCCTCCTGATCAGCCTTTTGCACCCAGTCTGTTTCCCACATCGCCCCACGTGCCCTGCCACCACCACCGTGAAACATGACGACGATCGGCAACGCTTTCTTGCCGTCGTAGCCAGACGGCACGTGGATGATGTAGTGACGATCCAAGTCGCCGACTTTGAGCGTCAACGAATGGTCTCCCGGGCCAAACTCCATCGCTTGGCGCTTCATCTGTTGAGCATCGTCAGCGCCGAGAATTGGCACTGCAAGCATCAATAGAGTGCAGAAACAGAGGATTCGGGGCATACGGTTGCTCCTTGGCGATTTGTGCTTTCCATCATTTTCGGCTAACGACAAGTCGTGACCGGACGCCGAGCGGCGCCTTCGGCAAGCGAGGGAATCGGTGCTGGCGAAAAAGTTGCCGTTTTTTCGCGACTTTTTGTGACAGCATCGGCGTTCCGAGTCGACGCACTTGTTAAGCCGTAATTTTTTTACTTATGTCTTCAATTAATTGGGGGATACATAATTGGATTGTATCCCATACCATTTCAGAATCTACAATGTCATATCCATGGGCAATAATATTCCGGAAACCTATAATTTGATCTATTTCTGAGATATCCGTTGCAACTTCTGGGAATTGTTTTCTTAAACGATTTAAAGCTTCACCAATTATTTCGAACTTTCTTTCACAAGCGCTCTGAATCAATTCATTCGAAATAAAAGTTTCCTTCGTTAAGTTTGCCGAAAACTCCTGGATCGATTTGGCTGCTGATAATGCATCAAAAAGAAGTTTTTCAATTGTGTGAAGCGAAGACATTTTTTCTAGTTCTCTCTACCGATGCTTTAAGATAAGGATTTCTAATTGATTTTTCTGTAATAAGATCTATTTCTCTACAGAGCAACTGTTGAAGCTGTTTTTGAAGATTGAGAAACTTATCAAGAAGGTTTGTTTGGTTTGGCTGAAAATCGACAACAAAATCCAGATCGCTCTCTTCATTAAATTCATCTGTTGTTGCTGATCCAAAAAGATCTAGTCGAGCTACTGCGAATTGTTTACACAGGGCCTGGATTTCATTCTTAAAATTTTCAATCTTGAATCTCATACTGAAATTATACCATGTGCACCATCAATATATTTTGTTTTTTTAATTCGGCTTAACGATAAAGGTCACTTGCGGCGCCGCGCTTCCCGGCGTCAAGTGAACCGCCTGGTTCGGCGATCTCCTGTGCAGTAGTAACCTATGGGATATCTAAATTTTTCAGGTTTTTATTGTTGAAGCCTTTGGCAAAGAGGCTTCAATCTCTAGTTTTCTTCTTCAAAACAATGCTTTCATATTCTTCCGGATAATGTTTCTTCATACACGGGTGGCAAATTGTATGGCTAAAGTCCACACCAGTATGTTTATGAATATATGCTTCAATTTGTTCGTAATACCCTTCATCATTTCTAATATTTTTACAAATTGAACAAATAGGTAAGATACCACGTAATACCTTTAATTCATTGAGAGTTGCTTGTAACTCCGCAATCAAACGTTCACGTTCTGCCGTGGCAGATTCAAGAGCAACCACATCTTCGTCGAGCTGATGAGCCATTCCTTTAAAGACCTCTACGGCTCTCGCCATTTCTCCGATTTCATTTTGAGCATCCTGAAACGGGACATTAACATCAAGATCTTTCTTCGCCAGACGACGAATCGATGAAGTGACCTCAGCCATAGGGCTTACGACTCGGAAGTGGACATAAAAAAAGATGAGAAGAATAAGCACTAAGGACCCAACTGTAATGGATAACAGGACAATTATTTGCTTATGAGCATGAGCTACTTTCCTGTCAGCATAATTTTGAGTCACCTCTACAATGGTGTTCATGAACGAAGCTATTTGCTGAAGGGCTTTTACCCCATGGCTTAAAAATTCAGGTTGAGAATATGGATACGGGCCCCCATGTAAAGTTAGAGGAAATACTTCGTCCCGATAGGGGAGGTAAGTATCGAAATAGATTTTTTTTAGATCAGCTAATGCCTGAGGAATTTGTGGATCAGTCAATGGTTGACAGAGATCAGACAAACTATCAAAATGATGCTTGGTACTTACCTGTAAATTGGAAATCTTTTTTGCCAATTTAGCTTTGATAGGTTTACCAGACAGGATTGTTGCCGAAAGAATGGACATCTCCGGTCCAGCAGTATTACGCAGGCTCAAAGTTTCATGCTTTAAAGAAGAGTAACGACTAATCATTCCATCAGCATCACTTATGTTACTTGAAATAGTTACAAGCAAGGCATTAATATTTTCAATGTATTCGGTCATTGTTGCAAACCATACTTCAGCAAGTCCTTGTTTCCTTTTTTCTTTCGAAATGACTAGCTCTTTGGCTGTCTTCTCCCTGAGATCTGCAACTTTTTTGGTTAGTCTATTTATTGCATCTATAAAAAGAGTTGTTTCTGCTGTTTCCCTTGCTGGCAACTTTGCCAGCGCGCTTTGGAGCGCTTTGTCTCCGTCTACCCTTCGTGCCAGAATAAATTTTCTGTTATTTTTCATTTTTTCAACTGGGCCTGAGTCATTTAAAACGACATTAACGCGCCCTCTCTCAAAACCATAATTTTCGACAGCTGTAAATAGATCATCACTTATACTATTGAGATATTGAACCTCCTTGGATAGTTTGTAGCTCTGGACAGAACGATAAAGTGCTGGAATGGAAGAGAGGAGATGCAGGAAGGTCACTGCAAATAAAGTCAAAAAGATGACCGTTCTGACATGAAAAAAACTGTGAGATATAGGTGAAGGTGAAGGTGAAGATTTTTTTACAGCGGCCATATGTCCTCTACATGAACGTGAATTTTCTTTGGAAAAATAAATTTTATTATAAAATCAAATAGTTAGATTTTTTCCACAAACTGATGCCTGTCAGCATTGGCAATGCTATACATAAAGATAAAATAAATTCAAGGTTACCGCCATCCATCCTAAATTCTCATCTTTTTAATAATCCTATAGAACATCTTGCAACTTATCAAATGGTTTCCTGGACTATAGTTGTTATTCACGCCGCCGAACGCTTGTCGAGACCGGAAAAACGAGACGGGCGCGGGTGTTGCGTAAGCAAGACCCGTGATCCGGCCGATTTTTCCGCGTTGACGCACTTGTTAGAGATGTTTTTTATTTTTATTATAAGTTTTATATGAAAACATTCAATCTTTTGATTCGAGCTAATTAAACATTTAGAAATTAATTTTGTATCTACTGGCTCTGGAAAAGCACTTCAGAATCACAATTACATAAAAATTGTCCAACACTCTGACCGAATTTTTGCAATTTTTATGAGCAGAGCTATATCTAATCCGCTAAGCAGAAAAGCTTAAATTTTACTTCTCATTTTTTTCAATAAAAATTTTGCTTAGTATTGGAATAATCATAAAACCGACCAAAAAGAAAAAAACAAAGTTAACAGAAAGTTCAAATGGAGAGAATTGGTTCGCTATTGTGTAACCAATTGTACAGTTCATTATAAAAAATAGTAATTCGAAAAAAGTCATTTTTTCTTTTTAAACACTTTCTTATGCCAATAAGCTTGTTTTTGGTCATAAAACCATTCTTTGTTTTTATCATTCAAAAATACTGCCAATTGAGTCATATCAATTTTGTATCTCTGAAAAATAGCTAAAATCTCCCGCAAGCAAGAATTTGAAGGCTTTTTGGTGTTTACTGTGAGAAATATTGTATCTCCAATTCCTTTAATCTCTTTTATGCAGCTAATTGAATCTAGCCATTTAAAGAATGAATTTTCATCTTCCTTAGAATAAAAAGTTAACTTTTTACAAGCCAGTTTAGGCATAATAATTCTTGTCATAGTTTTTTATCTCTAACGCCAGTCGTGACCGGAAAAACGAGACAGGCGCGGGTGTTGCGCAAGCAAGACCCGCGACATCGGCTATTTTCCGAGTCGCCGCACTTGTTAATGTGCTTCAATTCATTATTGATAGGCATTTTAATTTGTTTGATTTTTGTGTTTTTAAGTTCATTTTTTCTTGGGTTCTCAGGCGCAACTGAATTAAACCAGTTTAACTTTCCATTGTTTTCGTGGAAAATCAAACCACCATTTAGCCTGTTGGAAAGCTCCGAACCCAAGGATCATTTGCATAGGTATTTTGACGGACTTATTGATTACTGAAAGTGGGACTCCAGCAACTTTATGTGGTTTAAACTGGCATCCAGCAATTTGGATGGAATTCATAATAAATACTGGGGTACTGAATTTTGAACCACCGGAATCTGTACCTATTTCATGGGCAACTTCCTGAAACAAAGATTTGTTCTTTTCAATAAAATTTAAATCTACCAACGATATACCAGCTCCTGAATCCCAAACTGCCGATATATCTTTTTCACCACATTTTACTGGAATGTAAGGAATGTTGCCATCATCCAACGTCAATGATTCTGGAGACTGGATAACTACGTCTTTGTTATTAACCTCTAATCTATTTTCGGGAAAATTAAATATGAGATTATAATCTTTGAGAATGTCCATTCCTAATAGATTCTGGCTGGAATGCTCTTCCAGTGATCTAGCAAGAGTAAGATTCCTTAGGATAAATGAGCCAAGCTCTAGACGCTCCACCTTTATCAGATCAAAGCTATAGGAACCAAACACGCCTGATGATGTACTGGTTCCAACTTTTTTGAACTTTTTAGAAGATTCATTGAAGCATAATGTTGTCTTTGCACACGCAGTATCAAGGATAAATGGCAAAATTTCACCATTTAATTTAACTTGCACGTGAATTTCACCAGTTTCATGGGATTCATCATCAAATTTGGTGTCTAGTTTTATACTTGGCATTCTATTCTCCTATGGTATCTAAATTTAGTTGGGTTGGGGCCCAGATTCTAGTATGGCTCCAATTGATTATTCAACTATTCACCGGAACATAGCTTCTCCTCTTTTATCCAGGGTTTTCGTTCATTATGAATCAACAGTGATTTGGCAGCCAATTTCGTCGTCTACGCACTTATTAGTGCTCTTCAAATTTTTATTAATCGGCGCTTTGATTGATTCAATTTTTTGTATTTTTAAGTTCATTTTTTGGGGGGGCAATTATATTAATTCTTTAACCGATTGTCTGAGAAAATCATACTTTGTATTGATTATCACAGTCGATAGGTTTTATAAAATTCTCGCATTAACGCCTGTCGTGACCGGAAAAAGCCAAGATGGCGCGGGGCTTGCTCCGCAAGACCCGTGACAGCGGCTATTTTCCGTGTCGACGCACTTGTTAGACTACTTTTTTATATATTTTTTTAACTTTCTGTAAAAGTTTTCATGGGTAGAAAGCATTACAAGTTGAATTTCATCATCAGTATATTTGTAAGCCAAAAGATAAAGACAATTCAAAAAATTGAATTTATGCACCCGAATTTCTTGAAGATCCCCCTTCTTTTGCTCCCCAATTTCTGGGTTTTCAGCGATTATTCTGACTTGAGAATCAATTTTTGCCTTGAATTTTTTATCTACCTTTTTTATAAATTTAAAGAACGTTGGCGATTGATAAATTTTCATTTCAGCCAAATTTATATTCGATTTTTTGACCTGAACTCAATTCCTCAAGTCCTAGCAACATTTCTTTAATTTGCGCATAAGTTAAATCAGGGTTTTCTTCTGAACATTTACCTATTTTGGCCCAAAACTCAATCTGACCAGTTAACGAACGATTATTTACTTTACTATAAACCCTGGCCTCAGAAATCAAAGAATCCGAAATTTTTACGGCGATGGCCATTTTGCCCTCCTATAAAGTGTTCTCATCTTTATTTTATTATTTTTTCGATTAGTTTTGCAACTTATTGCAACTTTTAGTGTTTTTTCTTTTGAAGTTAGTCTAACGCCGGCCGGTTTTTCCGCGTCGACGCACTTGTTAGACAGAATTTTTTTTACATTAATAATTATATGAAAACCTCGAATTTAATAAGCGCTCTATTTCCAAGGAGGCCCCCCAACCACTTTTAGAGAATTAATTAATTGAGTGAAGAATGGGCCATCGCTTTCCATCCGTAAAGAAGGCCAAGGTGGTGGAGAAAGCTCATACCAAAGGAAGAACCCTAAACCATTTCCGCATAGCGAAAAGAGGCGCATGGGAAGTTTCATAAAAAACCTTTTACCTGGACCATAATGCTTATACTCACGACCTGAAGAATAAAGGATGCTAGCAACCATAGGTATTCCCGCAATAGATTCAATTCCGAAGTCATTAATAGAATTTAGAATGATGAAGAAATCGTGGCTTACAGAATTCTTGTGGTAACACCTTATAATTGCCGGGAATGTTCGTGAAATATTGAGTTTCCCAATTGTTTCGACTAGATCGATATGAAAACCACCAGTATCCGGTTTGGCTTGTAACCATAAAATTTCATCAACCACCCATTCTGGTGGGTGCGCGAATTTACCAAGCGTGTCCAAACCATAGCGGACCAATTCAAGAAGGTCGGAACCTTTAATAATTCTCAGGACTCTATTGTACTCATCATCAGTTGCCCTAGTTTTGTAATATAGCGAATCCAAGAATTCGAAGTTCGAAACATCATTGGGAGTGAACCCCGTAAATTTCCAACCACCAAACCCCAAAATGATTCGTTGTGGCTTAACCATTGACCTTTCAATGTATTTTTCCGTTTCTTTTAGCTTCCAGCCATCTTTTGGCATAGGCCTCTCATTGCCAAAGGAAAAATCAAATTGGCTATTTTGACTGGAAAACCATTCAAGATTTTTGTTTAAGCCATACTTAGTCGATAGTTCTTCAACTTTTAGTTCCCAAGTAATAGAGGAAATTTCCTTGGCCAAGTTATCAGAACCAGCCCATTTTTTTCCGCGACCGGTTGCCCAGAAAGAAAATAATTCGGTAGGAACAGAAAAAAGATACACAGGAAGACTTTCAACCTGTGATGCCATGTCGTTAGAGCAGATTCAATTTTTCTTTTCATTCTCTTGGCCATTTCTGTCTAACGACCAAGCTCAGCGGCCGCCGAGCGTTTTACAGCGAGGGAATTTCGGCGTTTTTGGAGGAAATCTTGTTTTGCACAAGATTTCTGACAAGCCGAAACGGTCCGCTGCAGCGCTTTGTTAGACATTTTGCTTCGAAATCCTCTCAGCCATTTGTTTTGCAAACTCAGGAAAACCGTCAAGGCCAACGGAATCAAAAGCCTCTGCCCAACTAATCACATGATGTGTTTCACTGGATGTCTTTTTTGAAACCAAAAACATAAATTTGGTCTTAATTCCCAACAGTTCCTCCATCATGTATTTTTGAAGTTCGGTTTGCGTAACTTGGGATAGTTTTCGTGCAGTAAAAATTTCCTGATCATTGCGGGATGAGGGGTATTTACCTTCCTTCGATTCGTATTTTGCCTCAATACACAAGGCATTGTCTTTATCAATATGGATAACAATGTCTGGCTTAATGTTAAAGGACCATTTAAACATGCAAATCTTTTTGAAATCATCGTTATCCGGGAAATTTTCAGAAAACTTTGTAATTGCCCAATTTCCAGGACTCTCCACATAGTTGGCGGAAGGTTTGCCGCTAACGCCAAATTTTCGGTTTAAATCAACGAAAGGAAGATTAAGAATCTCTTGGATATCATTGATTTTTAAAAGGCCACCAATGATACGCTTTCTTGTATCATTCTCTTTTACATGGTACCAAAGGTCACGGATGAACGAGTATTCAAAATAAATTCCAAAATCAGGACCAAGGGTTGGTGTTTGAACTCCACACATCGCAAGAAATTTTAACGCATTCTCTGGTTTGCAAAGAGCTGAATACAAAATTGCAGCATAGTTTCTTTCTTCTCGGTTAATCTGGAAATAGTTTGGGTTAAGATTTGCTAGTTCTCGAATATTCATTGTTCCGCCTTAATGTCTAACGCTTGTCGTGACCGACGTTCCGTGTCGAGGCGCTTGTTAGACTGCTAATCATTTTCGCTTCGAGTAATAATCTTCTTTAATCTAAAATTCAATTTCCATCCCCTCAATCAACTTACCATTATTCTTTGATAGAATTAACGGTTTCCAATTTTCTTCTCCAAAAGGCTCATACCATTTGCCAATAATATGGTCTCCCTCTATTTTTTCCAATTTAATTCCATCCCAAGAAATTCTCTTTGTTATCCAAATTAGCTGGTCATAAACTATTTTTGCAACACGCAAAGAATCAGTCAAAATTACGGATTTATTATCCTCAAAAATAAATTCTAGCTTTGAAAGAGTAGCTTGCAAAAGGTTTTCCTCAATTATTTTATTAATTTTTTCTTTTGGAAAAAAGAATTTCGGAAAAGCCTTTTTTAACGCATTGAATAAGATTTTGAAATCTTCATTACTCGTATAACTCGGAATCACAGCAATATCAAAGTCATTGAACCAAATACCTGAATCCAAAGCTTCATTAATGAATTCTTTAATTGTTTCTTTGGGAGAAGAACCAAATTCGATTTCAAAAAATACTTTGAATAACTTTTCTTCCATTTCTGTCCTTTTTTATCTTTTTATGCAGTCTAACGCCAGTCGTGACCGGAAAAACGAGACAGGCGCGGGTGTTGCGCAAGCAAGACCTGTGATCCGGCCGGTTTTTCCGCGTCGACGCACTTGTTAGATTTTCTTTTATTCATTTTGATTCGGCATCACAAAATGGCAATAGTTAATGCAGTTTACATATGGCCAAAATTTTAAATTTTTTATAAGCATTAATTCGTAATTAAGAGTCTCTTTTGTATATCTCCTCATGAAAAAGTTCAATAAGATCTTTAGGGTCTAAACTGTCAAGTTCTTGTTTTGAAAAACCATTTAAGTAAGAATTAATTATATTTCTTAAATCAGTGTTCCTTGTCGCACAAAAGCAAAGAAGAGGGGAAATCCCACGGATTTTCATTGTATTGAAAATTTGTTCATCCATAGATCCATCAGGTTGATGTTTTGAGGTCTTTGTAAAAAATAAATGTCCGGTGATATGGCTAATTAAGTCATCAAACAAGTTATTGAAAGCATTGAGATCATGCATACTATCAGCAAGGACATTATTATGCCTGTATTTTTTTATGTCTTCCTTCGCTTGAAGTTCTAATTTAGAATTTCCAAGCTTAGAACTAGAATTAAAATAATGCAGCTTGTCACATCGATCTTGATAAATGATATTGAGAGAGGTATATTTTTTTACAATGTCATTAGGAACTGGCCCAATCATTTCGCCACTGCTATTGTAGAAATTGATGTGTGGCAAATGAGCGCCCACATGAGGCAAATCAATCCTCAATTTATATGAATATTGCATTTCGATTTGATAGTAGATTGTAATTCGTGTTGTATTATGTTTGGCCTTTCTTTCCTCCGGTGGTATTTTGTATGAAATTGGGTTTGTTTCCAAAACAATTTTATGGATAACCGCATCTCTCATGTGGATTAAAATCCAATCAACTAATTTTTCAAGAGATTTTTTTTCAGCTGGTTTAAGAAAAGGAAAATCTAACACGCTAATGATAGCTTTTGTTAGAAACAGCATGTCGGCACAACATTTTAATTGTTCGGTTAAGTCCTTAAAAAAATTGCTTGGAAAATTAGAGCCAGTCATTTTGAAAAAGATATGCATTTTCATATCTTCAAGAGTTTTGAGGAAGTAAGATGAAAGTGCATAATGGTTATTGTAGTTGAAAACTTTGTTCTCTTGGGCTTTGCGAACTAAATAGTTCATTATTCCGGTATTTATATTAATAAAGGAGCCTAACAATGAGTTAATATTGTTGATAAGTTCCTTTTCATCAGCCTTATCTTCAATGTCATTTAATATTCTATAAATGATGTTTTGAGAAATGTCGGTGGTAAAACAAATTGGTTGATTGTATTTTCTAAAATCTATTTCTAATTTTCCTTGCTGACATTCAACTTCTACGGCAGGAACATTATTGTCTCTTAAACTAGTCCAAAGCAATTCTTTTTCATCTAGATCTGAAAATCCAATCTCCTTAAGATATGATTCAAAATCTTTCTTGGTTACTCCATAACCATACGAGTAATGAAGAAATCTTATCAGTATCGATATCTCCGGAATTGTCTTATTTAAAGCACTAATTACAAAGGTCTTTGGTTTCAACTTCTCATTCCTCTTTTTTTTTTATATATAACATGGCTCGCGGCCATGAACGAAACATTGCCGAGTCCACAAACTCAAAAATTTACCAGAATAACAACGAGATTTTCGACACGAAATTCCACGGGTCTTGCAACTTGTTATTAGATAGCATTTTAATTCCTAAATGGATCTCCGTTGAATCCAATTTCTGGCCATTCTTTTCGGGAGTCATGGAGAATCTGGCTAATACTTCTGACAATCCCGTTGAAGGAATCGTCTAATGACTTGTAGTCTACTTTGGCAAAATAAATGAAACCGTGAATTCTAGCAAGCAAGCTACTTGAGCTAGATGCGGTATCCACAAAGCATCCTGAGGATAAGAACTCATTTGAAAACACATTGGAAAGAAATTCCCTGTAATCATTCTGTGTATCCACAAGAAAAACCGCAATCGTAGGCCTCAGGAGTTGGCATCGTCGGTAAAAAGACTTTATCTTGCTGGGTTCAAGAACATTTTGAAGAGGATTTACTGCCCCGACAAGGTAGAGAGGTTTCTTACATTCAATCCATATTAATTTTGTTAAATCAAGGCCTCCCAGAACGTCATACTTTTGGCCATCAGGATCGTAGGGTTTTTCTGGATAAGGATATAAAACCTTGACATCCCGTTTAGTTTGAATCAACAAACTCTCCAATGCCATTTGAACTACGCATTCAAACTCTGGTCCAAAATTTCCTTTTGGTCGTGGGAGAGTTAGATTATTGCAACTGTCTTCACAAAGAACTCTAAAATTTATTAGCTGAGTTGCTATCTCTTGTTGCTCCCTGGGCAAATCAGCAATTTTAATTGGGCCTAACGCAAACTCAACCTTTTTGAGAACTGAGAAAACATTTTCTCCTCTAGTTTTTAGTAAAGATCGAATTTTAGTTCTTTCCTGAGTATCATTGACTCCTTCAAAGAAATAGGTATCATTCCATCCAGAAGGCTCCTCAATACTTTTTGCTTTCTCAATTTTACAACCTCTTCGCCCAAGTGGCACCTCTGGGCCTAGACGAACCTGAGAAATAGATATCTGTGTTAACATTTTTTTATCCTTTGATATCTAACGCCAATCGCGGGTGACAATGATATGCGGTGCCGAAAGCAAGACGCTTGAGTAGCATCATTCTTCGTCTCGCCGATTTGTCAAATTTCATTTAATTGCTCAATTAAGTAGTCTGCCTTTATTTCAGACAAAATTTTGTTTAATTCTTCGGGCGGAAGTGAATTTGTTTTTGAAACCTCCAAGACAAACAACCCAAATCCAATCGCTCCAATAAAATCTGCTTTTTTGGTAACAGGCATGCGAAGGATTTCAATGATATCTTCTTTGCTCAAATCTTGGAAAATTGGTATGACCATTTTTGTCATTATCTCGTTGGTTCGAGCCCAATTTTTTGAGCTAGACAAAATCTCCAGTACCTTAGCTCTTACCGGTTTAATAGCAATTTTTGATGCAGTTACAACAGTAAGGTCATTTTCATCTAAGTTTGATATTCTGCCAGAAAAAGTCGCAGCAATATCTGGTTCCATTGACAGTGCGGAAAATACCATGGAGACTTCTGTTATTGGCCCAACTCTTACGAACTCATTAATCTTAGCCTTGGCGGATTGATCCAAAAACGAGAGAAAATCGTTTACTTGCGCAAGCATTTTTATCAATAGTGGAAGGTCTGGGTCAGTTACTTGAAGAAATATCTTGGGTAACCTTGCGCAAATGTGACCGCTTGCTTCCGAATGATGTAACCTTATTATACAGTTCATTGCCGTGGAGACACCTGAGTGATTTTTTAGTCTTGACTGCGGATCAATAAAACCAAATAAGAGGCCATCTAGCGCGGCCCTTATAAAACCAGGGGTTGGAGAATGCATTCCCAAATTTTGTATTATGGGCATTGCCATCTCCACTTCAAGTGGAAAGTAGTTTGAAGAGACAGTAACAAGAAAATTTTCCAATGCTGCTTTTCCAAAAATTGGGGGTCTTGAAAGGACAAAAGAAATTGCATTACGAATATGATGTTTCGCGATCTCAGGGGTTGGGTTGTATGGTTCTCTTTGGCGGTGAAAAGAGGGGTGTGCGCACTTGTTTCTATCTTCCCTAATTCTGAGTAACTCAGCGTATTCCACCGCGTCAAAGTAATTAAACTCGGTTTTAAAAATTTCAAGAATATTTCTCTCAAACTCAAGACTATTGGCAATCCCCTTTGAATTTCCCTGGTCAATTTGAGTAAGGAAATTATTAAAGTCTTGCTCCATTTTTTGGGCTTTTGGTTCGCCGGCCAAGGATATTTCTCTGATTTTCTCAATAAGGTCAAAAACAATGGCGACCCATGTAAGAACAATTGCTGACCGGTACAGGCCGCGATGATAGCCAGCAATAGCTTCATTCATATGTGTTCTTCCCATGCTTGTAAGACATTGCAATGCCAAAGTTTCAAGATCTAAGATTTGTAAGCTCATTTATCTCTCCTGTGAAATCTACCGTTCTTCGTTATAAAATAAGGAGTGGTGGCAAGGTGGTTTGCTTTAGAAAGGCACCGAAACCACTTGGCTAAATTTTCTTTTTTGATAAAAACCAACCAATTTGATCTAGCGTGAGAATTATGGTTACTGCTCCCCTTTTGTTGAATGACTGAATTGGAACCTCGCCATGCGCTACAGAATGTCTTGATAGTGGAATCGGCTTGTTTGGGGTAAATGAAGAAAAATAGACTTTTTCAAGAAATAAAGCAAACTTCTCTGGAATCAAGAGGGAACCACCATCTTCTGAATTTCGCAAAAGACTCTGAATAAGGTTCTTTTCGCTTGCGCCTTTTCCAGTCATGCCTTTTCTATGGAAATTTCTTAATATTCCCTCAATTCTGGGGTAAAGAATAGAACAGCAGCTAATGTAGTCTTTCTTTGAAAACCGGTCAAGTGCGCGATGTAAAGAGACATACTCTTTCCGGTCACTATACCATTTCTTCCACCGCTCGCGGAAATTTGAAAGGGACGCAAGTATTACTTCTTCAAATTCGCAAAACAATGAGTCAATTCGCCAATTATTGCGAATATAATTAAGAAATTTTTGGCGTTTGGCAACAGAAAGGGCTGTAAACGGGAAAAATTTCTTTCTCAAAATTTTTGTCCACTCTTTTTCGGAGATTTGTAAAACACTTTGAAAATTTAAGTATGCAAAATATTTTCCAAGTAGAACTCCAACATCATAGGTTCTTTCTGCCCCCTTTGGTGCCAGTGGGGCAAAATCAAAAAACACACCTTTTCGCCAACCGGATGAAAAAAGGTAAATTATGCCAACGGAATTAGATATCTGGAGTCCATCAAAATCTATGCGCTCAATTGAGGCAACATCGTCTATTAACACATTTTCGCCCGCTTTTATAGACCTTTTTGGCCTAATTTGTGCTTTTACTGCAATTTCATTTATGAAAACCTTTGCCTTTTTATCTTTTGAAATAATTGCCAATAAGTTGTCGACTTGAGAAGGCAAAACTTTCTCTTCTGGGGCCATTGCGAGTAATTGGCTCGGGAAACTTTCGAGGATTCTAATGAAATCATCTCCGTCTTCGGAAGAAGAAAAGTGTTTTACTATTATCTCTGCAGTTTGCCCTTCTTTCGTTGATGACGCAGCATAACCGCACGGGAGTTCTGAAAGTTCAAGTTCATATTTCATTCTTTTATTCCAAATCTAACGCCTGTCGTGACCGGAAAAACGAGACGGGCGCGGGTGTTGCGCAAGCAAGACTCGTGATCCGGCCGTTTTTTTCCGCGTCGACGCACTTGTTACCGCTTTTGAATTCATTATTGATCAGTGTTTGGGTCGGTTTGATCTTTTTTGTCTCTTCATCTCTTTTGGGGTTCAGTTGTCTTCATTCTTTTATCTGTTGACTGAAAAAATCATACTTTGAATTGATTAACTCAGTCGATATAATTCACTTGTTGACCTTTGGTTGCGTAGCCGACGACCCTGTATCCTTTTTCTGTTCGTTCTCCAGGAAGGTGGATTCGTTTAAGGGCGTCGTACACTGCGGCGTCTTGTTCCTGAGATGTGATTTCAATTTCGACCCACTCGATAGATTTATATCCTCCATTTCGAAAATGATAGAGCCATTCTCCATCCCAATTCGGTATGAATCCCGTTTCGACATCTTTTGTACGCCACATAGGGCGAAGTTTGCCGAGTGAATACATCGCTAATCGGAGTTCATCCCATTTGGTATCATTCATCACTGGTATTAGTTCCAATTCTTCCATTTCCTTTCAACCCCAGCCTGCCGTGAGGTGGAAATGAGGGGCAGACGCAGGGGGTTGCGCGGCAAGACCTGTGAATGGTCTCCCTTGCTAAAGATCTTGCTACCGCTTTTGAATTCATTATTGGTATTTTGGTTGTTCTGGCTGTTTGTCTCGTCATCTTCTCTTGGAGTATAATTGTATTCATTTTTAATCTGTTGACTGAGAAAATCATACTTTGAATTGATTAACTCAGTCGATAAATTTAATTTTGTTGCGGTAACGTCTGTCGTGACCGGAAAAACGAGACGGGCGCGGGTGTTGCGTAAGCAAGACCCGTGATCCGGCCGGTTTTTCCGCGTCGACGCACTTGTTATACCCGATTTTATTCATTTCCATCCCAAATTCTTATTTGAAATCCTTTGAATAGATACGGTTTGCGAAATTCTTTTTTAGTTTTGACAATGTATGCGATTTGTCCGCCATGATAATTACCAATTTCAATATTCTCCAATGGAACACCATATAATTCTGAAATTTCTTTTTTTGTTTCTTCAATCAAACTTTGAAACCCCGGGCTCTCTCTGGAACAATTTTTAAAAATATTAAGTTCTGATGGGGAAAAGGCGTTTTCTATCTCCGAGTTTAACTCAATCTTGTATAGCTCCATATCTATTTCAAGCCATGTTTGAATAGGCTTCAAGAACTTTACAAATATTTCATTTTTGTTTCGTTCAATCTCAAAAGCTGGCACGTTATCGTATTTCCTTTTATTTTGGGGTATAACGCCTGTCGTGACCGGAAAAAGCCAAGATGGCACGGGGGTTGCTCCGCAAGCCCCGTGAACAGCGGCTATTTTCCGAGTCGACGCACTTGTTAGAGATGATTTTTTTTTATTTCTATTAAAAGCTTTTGTAAACAATTCATATTTTAACTCATCCCGATTAGACATTCCGACATTAATTTTGTATTCGTTGGCTCTGGAAAAGCACCCCAGAATCACAATGGCATAAAAATTGTCCAGGTATCTGCCTAATTTTTTGCAATTTTTATGAGCAAAGCTGTAATAGAAACATTCTTATGAAAACAAAACAACAAAACTTTAGTCATCTTACAAATATAATTCCTTTATCTTAATAACTCTAGAATTAGCTCAATTGATTGATTGAATTTTTTTTTATCAATCGCTTTAATTTCTCTGTCTATTGAATTATATAAGAAATCATCACGAGACCATTTTAACCTACTTTTTAGTCGAACAAAGACCTTCTCAAAAACTTTATTTTCCTTTAAATTATCTTTAAAAAGCTTTTCTCTTAGTTCTTTCAAGAAAGCCTCATTGCATTGTTTAAACTTAATATTAATTACAATTAAAGCTAGAATAGTTTTTTCAAAAATGCTACAGCATGAATCATACTTAGCTGATTTCCTTGCCCAATTGAAAAGTAAACTCCTTAATTCATTAGCAACTTCAATGCATTCAATTTTATAAGCATTAATAACTGCTTCAAAAATGGTTTCAGTCAGATGAAACGTTTCCAAAAATAGAATTTTATTTTCATTATCGGGAACAAATGAAAATGTCAAAAATAACCAAACTGCTGATTTCCTTAGTTCTTCCTTTTGAGATGCTTCACATAACCTTGAATTTGAAAGATATAGTAAAATGTTAGAAACATTTTTTATCCAATGAACTATGTCTACAGTAAAAAGAGATTCCTGCTTAACAGCCAATTGGAATAATTCTCGGAATTCAAGGTAAAGGCCTTCGCTCCAACTTACAATATTTAATAATATAAAAGATGCTTTCCTAGATTTCTCAGGCTCATCTAAAAGCTTATTTGCGATTATCGTTAAGCTACTGCAAAAAGAATTTGGTTGAGAGGCATAAAATGAACTTAAATTTGCAGAATGTTTACTAAACATTCTGCCATCAGGGAAACTTATTGTAATTTTTGCTAAAAGTGTAATCGTTTTATGTACTTCTTTAACTGAGTATTTTACATTTTGATTTTGAAACAGTGCAATTATAAAGCTTGTCAGTTCTTGAATGCATACTTGGAATGCTGGATGATTTTTATCTTCAATTAGTTGTTTTTGAGCAATTTGAGAAATTGTATTTGCTATTGAAACAATATTTTCCGGTTTGCTACCTTCAAGCAAAGTTATACCAGCATTTCCCAATAACCCTATACCAATCATTGTCATATCAGTTGATTTCAATTTTAAAGAATTTTCCACAGCGGTACTTAAATAACCCGCCGCAAGTTGGGCATGAAACTTATTTTTTCGGTCATTTTGGTATTCGATTTGTATAAAAATTTTAACAGCTTGATAGAAAAACCTAAATGCTATATCTAAAGCCAATTCATCTTGTCGTTGTATTGCTTTTAGAGTAAATTGGCGTGCCAATTCCAGTGTTTCATTTATAAAACTATCTGTGCTTTCATTTAGACCCAGAAAAGGATTTGGATTTTTAAAGGTCTTCCCTCTTATCTCAATGTAAGCCTTATTTATATCTAAAATAACTCCAAAAGCTTCTCTTGCAATCTGATAATCGCCTATTTCAGAATAACGATTACAAAAGGAAAAACAATATGAGATAGAATCTTTTGGTTGATTTGCCCAGTTCAAGTTTAGTCCAAAATAAATCATCTTTTCTTGGTCAACTGAATCAGAATTTTCATTTGTTTTATTACATGCTTGTTTGTTTACCTGAAGCAAAGGACGCAACATTTCAATTTTCTTTGAGACAATTTTAAAGAAAGATTTAGTCTCCTGTAAAATAATCTTTAGCTGTTCAACTGGACTTATAAGAAGAATGGCACGTTTATATGCTAAAAAAATGAAAAGAAAGACAAAAAAAATGCACCAAATATTAGTTAAAAAAACAAAAGAAGCATAATTTGGGTCCAAAATAAAAAAGGAAGAAATCACAAGAACATTTATAAAAAAAGTTGTTCCAAAGTATGCTAATAACTTAAAATCCTGGCTAAATTTTTTAAACAAGGCAAAAGGTATTTTTTCAAAGTTTGTTTGCATTGCAAACATAATTAGGGAGAAGCCAATTGCTGAAGAACCAAAAAGAGCACCAGCAATGGTTAAAATTATTGGCTTTAGGTTTTCGAAATTGTTATTTGCTTGGAAATATGGAGTAATAAAAGAGTTATAATGAAATATTGCGATAAAGCTCAATAGAAACAGGGAAGCAAAAGAAATGAAAAGAATTATATTGAGGTTTTTAAATATTAAATCAAAAATTCGATTGCAGTAATGTTCTATATATAATTGAAGTTTTGATTTCAATAGGGGAAGAGAATTTTTGAATGATAAGTAACAGTCTTTTAACTTACAAAATTGTTTTTTGACAAATCTTTTAAAGAAAAAAAGATTTCGGGAAAAACAAATTTTTAGTCTCAAAAATCGAATGTGAAGATTAGGCATTTTTCTCTCTGGTTTCATTTTTTACAATTTATTATAACAAAAAGCTTTAGATTATCATTTGCTGGTTCCTAAAAATCTTGCATGAATCAAAGTCGCATAAATTTTTTCTAGGTTTAAGGGCTAATTTCGCAATTTTTGTAAACAGATTAGAGATGATTCGAAAAAAAACATTACTACTAATTTTTCACTTTAAATTTAGAAAAAATCCAAAGGAATTTCTAAAGATTTTTTTTCTTGGAGAAGAAACGTAATCTGTTAGATTGGTACAGTAATTCCCTACTGTTGCTGAAGCTCCTGTGAGAAAAACTGTTTCTAAAGGACTTAAATTGTTGGCTAGGCTTAGCCCTGCACCAATTGCTCCCGAGATAAAGGGGGAAGTGATTCTAAGTGCTGTTTTAATTCGTTCTAAAAAGCTAGCCTTATATTTTTGAAAGTCGGGTAAAAATTCATGCTCAATAAAACAATTTATTTCTTGTAGCGAATTTTCAGAAAAATCCATGTTAGAAAGCTTAAAAATTGAATTATTAAAATTGCGCCTAAGTTTCATTAGCTCATGAAAAGTATTATTTCTTGCTTTAATTAACTCTTTTAGCGGAATTTTTTGCAAAATTTCATCCGGGATGATTTCTTCAGAAATTCTTTTTAGACAATATTGAATGTTTGCAAGAGGCATTTGCTTAATCATTTGAAATTCCCTTTGAGGGGGGGAATTTGAAGATTTAGATATGTTTTCAGCTTTTGTTAAATAAATTTTTGCTAGGGTCTCGTTTGCAAAAACTGGAATTAGATTATACTTGGCTGATAAAGCTAATGCTCTATTTAGTTTGGCAACAATTGATAGCATTTGAGCCTCACAATTGTATTTTTTTTCTATTTCGGAATCAAAAATTTTTGGCACTTCAGGAATTTTTGGATAGAAGTCACCACCATTTGGTGAAGCCCAAAGCCCTCTTGCTATTCCATCTTGAATTTTCAAATTTTGGTTAAATTCAACTAAATTTGAAGCTAATTTGATAATCCTCATGTTACCAGTATCAAACTCATAAGCTAACCTTAGCGGAAGCCAGAATTTTGAATAAAAACCAGTGGCAACAGGATCTAAGACTCCAATAATATCACTTTTTACTGCGTTTGAGAACTCGTCTATTAGGCGCTCTTCTTGTTTTTGAAACTCAACACCATTCACAAAAGGAAGATATTTTGGATGATGAATCTCCATTCTTTTTTGAGGATAGTAAATTTTGGCAATATTATCTGGAAAAAGATATAAATTTTCTTTTGGATTTAAAAAATAAACAGAGTCAAAAATTAATATCAATCTCTTTAGACTTGTCATAGAAATTGGTTTATGTGAAATTACCAAGGCGGAAATATTTTTGCTACTCACTACTTTTCCTCTTGTTGGCTAGAAATTGCACACCTTTAGAATTAACTTTATCTTTCAATAAATCGCTAATAGTTCGTCTTGGAAATGGCTGCAATAATTCTTTTTTTAACTTTCGAATTTGCTTTTCTACTATTTCAAACACTTGAATTTGTTTTTTTATTAATTCATTATCTCTAACGTCAGTCGTGACCGGACGCCCAGTGACGCCAACGGCAAACGAGGGAATCGGGACTGGCAGAAAAGTTGCAGAATTTTATGCAACTTTTGTGACAGCTTCGACGTTCCGCGTCGACGCGCTTGTTATGCAGTCTATGCTGCTTTTTGCGTTATCTCTTGATAGGAAAATTCTTTGAGACCAGCATTTCTTTTGGCATGCTCAATAGCCATATTTACTATGTTGCCTTGTTGATCAACATCTATGTATACATTTTCGCTGATCTCTTTGGTTTCAAAGACTTCGCCATCTTTAAATTCGATGTAAGCCTGTCTGTATCTGGGAAATATTCAACCTTCATCTGTCTTTCCTCCGAAGGATCTGTCAAAAAAAGCATTATGAAAGGTTGCGTCGTCTTCGAGCAAAATTACTCTGAGATACTTATCTGCTTCAGTAATTTTGGCCCATTTTTTTTTCTGCCATCAGTTTGAATAACAATTTGTTCCGGATTCTGAATCACAAATGTTATCCATTCGTCTTTAATCATTGATCGGTGTGCAGCGGCTTGTTACGTTTTACCATATTTTCCACCAAGGCTTAGACCGCTTGAAGCCAAAGAGCGTAATATTTTCTGGTTCAACTAGTTTAGCATTTACAAAGCCTTCTAACTGATAACCAAAAAACTCCTTTAGAACTTCTTCTCCAAGCTCTAAAGGATGAAATTTGAACGGATATTCCTCTTCATCTTCTGGGTCGACGGCTGGATGCACCCCTTCCCAATATGGAATTTCAAAGTCTATCTTTTTACCAATATCTTCGATTATTCCGCTATCGGGTGAAAGACTAAGTGATCGCGTTAGCTCACCATCTTCCCATTTAGCAAATGCAAACCAATCGACAACACTATGCATCGCATGTATATAGGCATTCTTAAATGGAGATTCAGAGATAAAGCGCCTATCTATTTTAGACGGATTGTCTATACCAAACTCTTTTGCAGCGACTACTGAAATTCCGTTAAAGTATCCAGCGTATATCTTGTCATCCGACGGACATGTGAAAGACAAATCCCCATCGTCAATTCTCTCGAGTTTTTCATTTGGGAATAAGCGGTTCAATAGCGATACAGTCTTTTCCAAATCCGGCTTTGGATAGCTCTTAAATTTACTTGATGATTGATCATCTGAATAAACAATCATCCATGTCTTCGCCCCCATTATTGCTCCTTACTCAGATTGAAACGTAACGTTCTTGGATCACTGGTTTTCGACGAGCGTAGCGAGTTGAAAATCCAGTGCATCCATTTGTTGGGCTTTAATCAAATCAATTTACTATTGGGACACTGGAAAAGTAAGCATCCAAAGCTCCGGTGATTCTGAGCGGTTTCCAATAAAGGGGGCGACTTGGAAAACGATCTTGTTTCCTGAAGCATTCCAGTCATAGTCTGAAACAAGGAATCTCTTCTTTTTTTCTTCTTTTTTATTGAAATCTGTGAGCTGAATAATTTGTCCGCTTTGCTTGAGATATAGTTCAGTCCGCAAAGTATTTGCTTTTGATTTCGGTGCACTCCAATTCTTATCTCCCCTGCTCGATATAAACGCCATTGATTTTCCAGATGGCGAAAAAATACCGTGTTCATCCCATGTAGCAGGGCTGTCTATGAGTTTCTTAACGTTGGTGCCGTCTTCATCACAGACATATATATCATCGACATATGCCTGTCCGTTCGGCGTAAACGAATAAATGAGCTTGCCGTCATCGGTAAAACCATGGGTCTCATAGAATCCGCGTCCATTGGGTGAGAGAGTCTTGTGGTTACTGAGCATGTTCTTCCCACGCTTGCCAATGTCGAAATCCGCAAGATGAATATTCCATCCATCCCACTGATTCTCACCACCAGCCCCGAGGTTAAGTCTTCTAATCCATCGCCAGGATTTCCCTGTTGCTGTCCTTTGAGCAAAGATGATTTTGGTGCCATCTTTGTTAAAATGAGGGTGCAGGGCAGCATGATTCAATGAGGATGACCAGATCAACTGCGCTTCAGTTCCATCCTTATTGATGATCCAAAGGTCGTTATTGATTCCCCAAGCCATATGGTTAAGCAACCTGTGCTTTGAGTTGGTATTCTCAGCTTGAATTACAAGATGTTTACCGCCGGGATGCCACGCCGGTTGGCCGATAAATCCTCTTGGAATTAATGATCTTGCGGTAAGATTTGTCTTCTCATTGCCATTAGGCTGCATGACAAACACGTCGGTATTCTTCATCTCAACATCAGTGATTGAATCAAAAGCAATCAGGTTGTGGTTCTTGCCTTTGTGCCAAGCAACACGCCCACCCTTATCCTCTGTCTTGACGACAGTCCACTCTTTATGACCATCTGTTTTGAATGAATCCTCTTCTGCGACGACAAAAGAAGATATGATCAGCAATACTATTAAAGGTATGAGCTTTCTTATGAGCTTCATCGGCTTATCTCCTTGCCCAACGACGGTCGTGACCGGAGATGAGAGACGGGCGCGGGTGTTGCGCGAGCAAGACCCGTGATACGGCCGGTTTTTCCGCGTCTACGCACTTGTTATGCAATTTTTTTTATTTTTTTCTTTTTTTCCAGGTATTTGGACTTCTACGAAGATGCATTACTGATAAAATAAAAATCTCATTTTCTTCAACGATAAAAACAATCCCAAAAGGAAAACGGTTTACCAAACATCTCCGGATATCATCCTCAATTACTGGCCAACCAAGAGGAAATTTAACTATTGCTTGGATGCAACTTAATACTTCTATTGAAAAATCTTGTCCAAGACCGAGTTCGCAGTCTTCATAATAATCAATGGCTAAATCAAATTCTTTTTCTGCATCAGGATGAAACGAAATCTTCATTTCTTAAATCGTTTTCTTATTTTTGCAAAAACTTCTTCCCCTGGAATCGTTTTTACTTTACCTTCTCTGATTTCAGACAATCTAGATTTGGCAACTTTTATCCATTCTTGATCCACTTCTAAATTAGTATTATTTAAAGAACGTAACAAAGAATCGATAATAACAATTCTTTCTTCGACTGGTAGAGATTCCGCATCCCTTAAAACATCTTTAACACCGTGCATAATTAATTTCTCCTATTATTTTTATTTTATCACACCTCGGAGAATTAAGTCAGCACGATATGTTTGGATTTTTTTAATTTTGCATAACGTCAGTCGTGACCGGAAAAACGAGACGGGCGCGGGTGTTGCGTAAGCAAGACCCGTGATCCGGCCCATTTTTCCGTGTCGACGCGATTGTTAGGCGATTGTCACTTTTTTCTTTTTTTTGCACATTTGATAAGGTCTTTATACGGTCTTGTGATTAGAAATCAATGGCAGAAATAGTCTTTGCGGTACGCGAAACAAAAAACTTGCATTTAAGCTTTATTATAGAAAACCATACTATTGGGAAAACAAAAGTGCTTCTGCTTCAGCAGGAATGGTAATTCTGTTTTTGCGATAATCATAATCAGAAGTAGTCATTCCTGTTTTTTCTATTTTCATTACAGTGCCATCTGGAGAAGGCATCAAAAAAATTACTTTTGAATTTTGAATAACTTTTATACGCCTGAAATCTGATTTTCCCAGCCAATTCTTTGATTTGTATTCTATAACCTTTACAGTTGGCTTTTGTGCTGGGTTATCCTTGAAACTACTCTCAATACCTTTGGACATTCTTTCCTGCGCAAGAGCCACAGCGGAATTATCCTTTGATTCTACGAGAATAGATTCTAAATCTCCAATTTCTTCCATTTTTGCAATAATCCAGACTGGGGCATTTTTATCCGTTTCTGGAGCGGTTTCTTCACAAATAAAAAAATTTCCCATATCTTGGGCCATTTTTTCATAAGGACCAGCTGGAATCTGCCATGTTCCAGTACCGATCTTCATTGCCGCTTTTTTGCCATGCCTTATCATAGTTAAAAGTTGCCCATTATGATCAACGGTTTGTTTTGCTAGCATCTTTTCTTGCTCTATTTCAATTGTCATTGAGCTTATCTGGGCGGGCTGCTCGATTTTTTTTTCGCCAACAGTTATTGTGTTGTATGCCTCTGAAACATCTATGCGTTTAATGTATTGTGCTGAAAAAATAAATTGATTTGCCTTGTTCAGCATTTCTCGCGGAGTCAGTTCAGCTTTTGCCTGTTGGGAAAAAAGAATTAGCGCAGAGATAGAAAAAATATACCAGACTTGCTTCATAAGCATCTCCATATAAAATAAATAATGTACATCTTACCTGAAATTTCCTTGGCGAACCAAATTTTCATTTAATTTATTGCCTAACGCCTGTCGTAACCGGAAATAAGAGACGGGCGCGGGTGTTGCGTAAGCAAGACCCGTGATCCGGCCGGTTTTTCCGCGTCTACGCATTTGTTAGAACATGGATTTAAGTTGATTTAAAAACCATTTATCTTACTTCATATCAAAACAATGGATCAAAACCCATCTTCCAAGATGTTAATGACAACAAGGCACTCAGATCATTATTCTTCACGCCTTCGATAAGATTTTTAACAAGTTGATAGCCAATATAAAATCTTGCACGATAGAGATGACTTTCCAAAACACTATTATCACAACAAATCTTTTCTGCAAAACTTTGGCCATAAAATCTGATAAGCCAAACCAAGTTATTGGCTGGATCGCCTAAAGAAGCATGCCCAAAATCAATAATTCCATTAATTGAACGCGAATCCGGGTCATACAGAATGTGAGGTGGAACAAGTTCCCCGTGGAGCAAACAAAGGTCGTATTTCAACATATCTGAATTTTTTAGAAACGACGAGAAGTGGTTCTCAATCCATCTCTTAGCTCTTGTATACAGATGTGGAAAAAGGTATTTGCGAGCTTCGTCGATAGTGCTTTCTATCTCTTGAACTGTGGGTGGGGACACCTGAAGAAGTTGAAGATGTGAAAATTTTTGAACAGGAATCTTAGTTAGATCAAATAAAAATTCTTCCAATTTTTTGGCGGCATTTCCCACCAATATCTCATCATTGACAAAACTCTCTGGCTCCATAGCGATTCCAGGAATCATTTTACAGATTACAATGTCTTGAGCACGGGCAATAGCCTCAGGAATTTCAATACGAACGTATTCTCTAATCAATTCGCAGATAGTAACAGTTTTCTGTGGTGAATATTGCCACGCTTTCTTTGAGTAAAGAGCAATAAATTTGTTTTCTATGATAAGCGCGTCTGTATCTACCCCGGCATTACAGATTAATTTAGAGTTTTCGGTATTAAGTTCTGGTAAAAGTTGATTTACAAGGTTCCTCAGTTTTTCTTTATGAATTTGGGCAGACACTTTTTTACTCCATGCTCTAACGTCTGTCGTGACCGGAAAAACGAGACGGGCGCGGGTGTTGCGCAAGCAAGACCCGTGATCCGGCCGGGTTTTCCGCGTCGACGCACTTGTTAGAGATTCTTTTTTTTTTTATTACAAGCTTTTGTACACAACCCATATTCTAACTTATTCTGATTAAACATTTCGATATTAATTTAAAATTCACTGGTTCGGAAAACCGTTCAATTATCACAATGGCATAAAAATTGTCCAAGTGTTTGCCTAAATTTTTGCAATTTTTATGAGCAGAGCAGAGTAGAGTAGAAGATTATCTTATTGGAAAGACTTCTTTTCGTTAATTCAACTTACATGCTAAACTTAACTCTCTAAAAGAAATAAAAACTATTCAAAAAATGATCAAATCGAAACCTGTAGAGGAAATTTTAAGAGAACGAAAAGGGACAAAAACAATTGTCTATTTAACTAATGGCAGGCAGCTGTTAGTTTATAATGCTGTTTGCAAAAAGCTTGAAAATGAAGGAGCTTTTGGCATTTCTATAAATATTCCACCTTTGGAAGAAGATGCTGAAATAGACTATTTTAACTCCAATGAAATTTCAAAAATTGTTGTTCCAGGTTCAAACAGAACGATTTACAGAAATTATAGGAATTTTGTCCCCAAAATACTGTTCTTGTTAGATAAACACCTACTGATAACATATTTCTTTTTTCCGGCCCTTCTCTCATTTTTAAATTATTATTTTTACTTATCTGCCTTTAGCCCCTTTTTATTTCTTTTTATTTTGATTCATAGCGCATCATATTTAAGAAAAGATGTCTCATTTTTTAATTATTTTAAAAGAACAATCTTAATTTTTATCTTGGTTTACTTTTCTATATATTTAGGTTTTGGTTTGCGCACGGTTACCTTTTTCAATACCTGCCAGAAAGCAGAAAAATTAATCCAAATTCTGGAAAAAAGAAACATTTCCCAACTTGAACTAGCGAAACCTTTAGCTAGCTCTACCTTGTTTATAAATTTTATAAAAGAAGATGAGTTAGATGTCAGACCTTATAGATTTGAAAAAATGGACTATCCTGAGTTCTGGTTTGGCCTTCATAATTTTCCTTATATTTTCAAATATCCTGATCTGATAGTCATCTACAAAGAAAGATTCTATACTGTTTGTATTCCAATAGGCATTTCGTCACGAAATTTTGAGCCCTTCGTTTATTATCTAAAAAAGGACAGCGTAAAGAAAAATTGGGAATTAAGTTTTTCACCGAAATTGGATATTCCAGTGGAAAAAGGTGACTGATGTGATTTGAAACTTAATTATCTCTAACGCCTGTCGTGACCGGAAATGGCCAGACGGCGCGGGACTTGCTCAGCAAGGCCCGTGACGGCGGTCATTTTCCGCGTCTACGCGATTGTTACGCATCTTTTATTCATTAATTTTCTTTAAATTCAAGCCAATACTCACTAAGCCTGAATAAAAATCAGTCATTGATCCTGATGCTACCTGATTCATTTGGTTACACATTGCCTCTACACCGCAAAAATTTTTCTTCTCGTCAATCATCACCTGTCCTGTGTTGTCTTTCGAAATCACGCAATTAAACCCATCTCCAGAACAACAGTCATGATTCATGGCAAAAACTACCCAGGAATCATCCTTCATCATGAATTTTGAGTATTTCTCGTAGCTTTGGTTCTTAAAATCATTTTTGACAGAATTGATCCAAAGGCTTTTCTTGGCATTTAAATACTGTGACATAGCAAATTCAGCAGTAGACGGCGAGATGTATAACAAGAGGCCAGCAATCACTCCTAAGCCACAAACAATAAAAATTAGATATTTGACTCTTTTCAAAATGTCCACCTTTCAATTTTGAAGAAGCTTATTCTTTCATATGGTTATTGATTCTTTTTTTTGCGTAACGCTTGTCGTGACCGGACGCCGAATGACGCCATCGGCAAATGAGGGAATCGGGACTGGCGAAAAAGTTGCAGAATTTTTTGCAACTTTTTTGATCAGGACCGACGTTCCGTGTCGACGCACTTGTTAGAGAAATTTCATTTTTCATTTTTCTTTTCAAAATATTCTTTATAATACTTTTTGAGTTTTTCATATTTATCTTTGGCAATAAATTCAATTGAATTTTCTGGTGGATTCAACTTTCCATTTACCCGAATTTTTCCATACAAAATCCTTGTAATTAGATAGAAAACGTTTCCTCCAAGCATCCGTTCAACATTATAATCAATGTACATGAAGTTTTTTAATTCAGTGGTTTGAGTATTTTCGTTGGTTTCATTAACAATTGTAGTTGAAGCCGTAACATCAATAAAATATGTCATATTTGCTGATGTAGCGACATCATTGAAATACTGTAAAAGCACTTTTTTATTTAAAATGTCAAAATGATTTGAATTTGAAGCAATTTGTGAAAAGACTGGTGAGTAAGCCTGGTTAATAAATAGGAAAACAAAGAAAACTAAGTAAGGAAATTTCATTGTCGGAGTTTCCATTTTATTTCTCTAACGCCTGTCGTGACCGGAAAAACGAGACGGGCGCGGGTGTTGCGGAAGCAAGACACGTGATCCGGCCGATTTTTCCGTGTCGACGCACTTGTTATGCAAATTTTTATTCATTTCAATAAATTTCCGTTTTCTTTAATCCTTCTTGGGGAAATAACATATTTAGAACCCAAAAGGTAATTTTAAAAGGGTAATTAAAGTCATGATAAATCCTATACATTACTTCTAATACAATAATTCGCAATGAAGGGGCAACAAGCCAAGAATGCCCATGCCTCATATCCCAAAATTTTGACCAAAACAAAGAAGTAGCAATTAAAACCCATGAATGTTCACAATCTTTATGAAAAATGTCTTTATAGCTTAATCTATAATCGCATCTTAAAGAAGATGATAAACCATCTAATATTCCCAATTCTGGACCAGATGACAAGTCTAAAATAGATTTTGGCATTGGAAGTCCCATGACTGCTTTTTTTTCTTCATTAAGTAATTTTAGACAATTCTCACATCTATAATGTTTTGTTTCAGATCGAATAGGACAATAAATAACCATTGCCATCAATAGAATAAAAATAGTTAAGAGGATATACTCTCTCATCAGGTTACCGTTTCACTTTTAATTGATTTTTTTCTTTTATTTTGCATAACGCCTGTCGTGACCGGAAAAACGAGACGGGCGCGGGTGTTGCACAAGCAAGACCCGTGATCCGGCCGATTTTTCCGCGTCGACGCACTTGTTAGACCGATTTTTGTTTTCATTTTTTCTTCAATTTCTTTTGGGGAGAGGTCTTTTTGATTTTATCCTCCCATTTTATAGATTTGCCAGTTAGGCACTCATTAACATACTTCTTTTAGGAGGCTCTAGCCCAAAGACGAAGGGTTTCGATTGAACAGACCGCCAAGCCGGAAAGAAACTGCTTGTCATTAATTTCGCCCGTTTTGAAAAGAGAAAATAGGTAAGTTAGTTTCTTGGAATTTATGTATATTTTCCTAGTCAAAGGAATTAAACTACTTGCTCCTTCAGTGATTTGATGAAACCTAGAATGATATTTATTCGGAACAAGGACTTTTTTGAATTTGACTATAGGGTAACCATCAATTGGTGGATTAAAAATAGCAGGAAACATTGCAAGGAAAATTGAGGAATGAAAAGCCACATCATCTAATTGAATGTAATAGTCTACAAAGAAATCGACTTCATCAAAATCATCAATTGTTGGGTCTTCAATTAAAGAAACAATTTGTTTGGAACCACCAAGGATTTCTTCAAAATTTCTAATCCCTTCGCGAACCCAAGCCTTTTTGGGCGCGTAGAAATTAATGGAGTTAAAAACATCAAGTGCAGTAGGATCCTTTTGTGCACTTGTATGAAATGATTCAATTAGTTTTTTTATCGGATTTTTCATTTTCCTATCGGTCTAACGTCAGTCGTGACCGGAAAAACGAGACGGGCGCGGGGGTTGCGTAAGCAAGACCCGTGATCCGGCCGGTTTTTCCGCGTCGACGCACTTGTTAGAAGCTTCATATTGTAAATCTCTTTAAATAAAGATAATAAATCTGATTTTCTTTAATAATATAGATTTCTACGTAATGCCCTTGTAAGATTCCGATTTTTGAGAAAACTAGATTTTCAAAATTAGTATTCCACCATCCACACCGGTCATTTGCAAAATCTTTTGGAAAATCTTTGTAATAGTTGATTTCATCGAGATTTTTTATGAATTCTTCTTTCCCATTTTCGGTTAATTGAATTTTTGCAAAAAACATTGGATCGATAGGAGGAAAATACTTGTATGCAATGCCAATTGAGTCTAAAGGAATTTTAAAATTTGATTCTTCTTTTATTTCTGCAATAATTTCTTTTGAATGTTCTTTGCCTAAATATTCAAATGTTCTTGAATGATGATCTGTAAGGCTAACCGCCAATAAAACTAACAGCAAAATAGGATAAAATGGGGCCAAAATTGGAAAAATAAAAGATTTCATTACTCTCTCAACAATTTTACCTTTATGTATTTAATTTTTTATCTAAACTTATGTTCGTTTTATTGAGCTTTAATTCTTATTGGATTGAATTTCAATAATTTCTGAAACAACTCTTGTACCACATTTGGAGCACTTGCCTTCAACAAACAACTTTGAATTTTGTTCATATTCGATAGGCTCTGTTAAGCCAAGGTCTGCTTCTTTACAATTTTCACACCAAGTATTCTCAATCAGCAATTGCCTATCATTTTCGTCGCGTCTGAAAAAGTCTTTTTGTGTTTTTTTCATTTCAATTTGCTTCTAACGCTAGTCGTGACCGGAAAAACGAGACGGGCGCGGGTGTTGCGCAAGCAAGACCCGTGATCCGGCCGGTTTTTCCGTGTCGACGCACTTGTTAGGCCTTCAAATTTAATTTTATTCATATTTTGAAAAATCAGCCTCTTCTTTTTCAAATTCTCCACTTTCGATCAATGCTTTTTCAATTTCTAAAATGGCTATTTGATTTGTTTCTGCAATAATAAATACTTCTCCATAGGAATCTGATGAAATTTCAAATTCTCCGAATTGACTATTCATATTATAAATAAACTCATCATTCATCCAACAATCTTCTTTTGAAATGGTTTTGCAATTGAGTTTTTTTAAGGCATTTTTTAAGGCAATTACCATTTCATCTGAACCAGAACCCCTCAAAAATTCAATAAGCAGGTTTTTGGATTTATATCCTGGTCGAGTTCTAAAGGAAAACACGTACACTCCTGTAGCTACTGCATTTCTTTCTTATTTTTATTCTTTTTTTATTTTTGGCCTAACGTCGGTCGTGACCGGACGCCGAGCGGCGCCTTCGGCAAGCGAGGGAATCGGTGCTGGCGAAAAAGTTGCCGGTTTTTCGCAACTTTTTTTGCCAGTATCGACGTTCCGTGTCGACGCACTTGTTAGGCATCAGTTTAATCATATTCAGTAAAATTAATGTCATAGCCATAAGGATTTTCTTCTGGCATTTGAATTGGCTCACTAGCATACAGTTCAATCTTTCCATCCACAAAAAAACCGATTTGTTCCCCAATAACCTGAATCATATCAAAAGCTTCATCTTCATCAGCAGCCCAAACCTTCATGCCCATCACTGCTCTTCCTGGTCGACATTTAAATCCTTCTTTTAGTTCTCTTGCTTCACCATCAGCTAGTAAGGTGAAATGTTTTAATTCATTTATTTCTTTATTATTTTTTATTTTTAGATTTTTGTTTTCAGAATTCATTATTTATTAGATGCCTAACGTCTGTCGTGACCGGACGCCGAATGACGCCATCGGCAAATGAGGGAATCGGGACTGGCGAAAAAGTTGCAGGACTTTGTGCAACTTTTTTGATCAGGACCGACGTTCCGAGTCGACGCGCTTGTTATGTGTATTTTTAAATCATTTCTGAACATAATATTCATTTTACTCCATTACGGTAAAATAGTAGGTGTACCTGTTGCAAACTTAAGCTGATCTCCTTGTCTTAGAAAAATTGCATCAAAACCATATCCTTCATGCCTTGGTTCCCACTTCTGTTCTAATGCGTATTTTAAATTTTCTAATGCATAGTCGGGAACGATATAGTACCGCTCACCCCAAAAAATTCTTTTGAGTTTTAATGGGGCCCTATTTAGAGATATCGTCCATGACATTAAATTCCAAGGAATTAAGTAGTAGGAGTTGCCATTTCGATAGTAAAATCCACCGTGACTGAAAGGTTCACCAACAGGTCGTAACCCACCAAAAATGGTTTGAGAACTACCGAGAAATTTTGCTCCATCAATTTCTAGGACTTCATCGTGACAATACACCCAATGCCAGTGATAAATTCCACCATATGAACAGTTCAAATATGGTGTGAGACAACATGGAACAGCAAAAGGGCCGTAAAAAACAAGCAGAATCAAAATGATTCGTTTAAACCATTTCTTCGTTTTTGAAAATGGATCTTTGTAGGCATTTGGGAAAGAAATCTTTTGAATATCCCCATTCAAAATTTGAGGTGGTATTGTTCTCGTGTCGAGCTGAATGCCTTTTAATTTTGCAGTTTTAATTATCCCAGGCAGTATACCATTTTCGTAGAGAAAACTTAGTAATACAAGATGCTTATATCCTTCTTGAGAACACTTCTCCAGCAATTCACTTACCAAAGTTTCAGAAACACCCGAGTCAATAGGGCAAACAAAAATTAAATTTTTATCTTTTGAACCATGAAAATCGCTTTGTTTCTGAATTTTATCTGCTCCAAATGCTTGCAAAACTAGTTCGACAAAACGATCAGCACTGACCTGTGATTTTAAATTGATATTTGAACTATCTTCTCTTAAATTGTCTTTCATTTTTTCTTAAATGTTAAATTTATGAAACCCCGTATAGACAGACAAAAACTCACACTTCTTTAGATTTCTATTCAAATTACATAACGCCAGTCGTGACCGGAAAAACGAGACGGGCGCGGGTGTTGCGCAAGCAAGCCCCGTGATCCGGCCGATTTTTCCGCGTCGACGCACTTGTTAGAGATGATTTTTTTATTTTTTTTCACAAGCTTTTTAAACATCCCCATATTTTGGTTCATACTTATTATACATTTCGACATTAATTTTGTATTCGCTGGCTCTGAGAAAGCAATACAGAAGCATAATGGCATAAAAATTGTCTTGGTATCTGCTTAAATTTTTTGCAATTTTTATGAGCAGAGCAGCAACAATTTGCTAACCTATTTTTTTTTATCAGACCTATATGGTTGAAAATCTTTGATGCCCCGACGCAAAGCATTAAAGGCAAAGGGTTTAAATTTAAAACTAACTTTATAAAAAGGTTTTTTATCTTCATATAAAGTTCCAATTTGAGAATCTACTCCAAGTATTAGTTTGGGTGCATCTTCTTTGGAAAGTTCATCTAGTCTCTCTAACAATTTTTCAAACCGAACTTCTTGGCCATCCTGATTTTGTTGCAAGCCAACAATAATATGTTCAAGCTTGTCTTGCATCTCTTTGTTGTTGTTATCAGCAATAGCTTCTTTTAGCTTATCAATACCAAGCTGATTATAACTCTTATAAAATTCTCTGGCAGCCATTAGTAAAGTTGTTAAATCTGCACCATGTGCTAGTAATAGTTTTAAAGTATGAAAATCCATCTCAGCAATCCTTTTTCATTTTCTTATCTCTAACGTCGAATGTTGAGTGGAAATGGCACTGGGAATAGGGGTTGCGTTAGCAAGACCTGTAATCCGGCCGATTTTTCGGCGTCGACGCACTTGTTAGAGATATTTTTTATTATAAGTTTTATGTTGAAACGTTCAATATTTTAGTTCAAGCGAATTAAACATTTCGCCATTTATTTCGTATTTGCTGCCTCCAGAAAAGCACTCCAGAATCATAATGGCATAAAAATTGTCCAGGTAACTGTCTAAATTTTTGCAATTTTTATGAGCAGAGCTGAAGATGATCTGTAAAGCTATTGTAATAAAGTCAAAACTTCATCAGGATTTAAAATTTTACCTGCTCCAATCTCCAATAATCTTGAATATTTACTTTCTTTGTAAAATTTTTATCTGTAGTCAAAAAAATATCATTTTTATAATGTATGTGGCTCCAAAGAGAATGTGCGTCACAAACTCGATTTAACCACTTATAGCCCTCTTTTGAATTAATGCCAACATCAGATATTTCGATTTGTTTAAAGTTTTCAAAGAGGATGCTATAAATTTTATCTGCCAAGGATTTCATTGCATCATCAGCAAAAATGCTTCTATCAAAAAAGGACACATCAAACAAAATCATTGGGTTAAGTCTTGTAAGCTTTTCAATCTGCAGCTTTTGTAGAAATTTTTCAAACAAATCATATCTGTCTGGACGAATCCCTTGTTTTAGTAGTTCTGATGCGCCAATATTTACAACAAAACAACTACAGCTTTTATTATTTAGAATTTTTCTAATTAAATTCCCTTCCTTCGTTTCCCTCTCTAAATGAATAAGACAATTGTGGTCCAAAGTTATCTTCATACTTTATCCTCTAATTTATTATTAATTTCTTGATGAAAGTTATTCATTTTTCCTCTTTTATCTCTAACGCTAGTCGTGACCGGACGCCGAGCGGCGCCATCGGCAAGCGAGGGAATCGGAGCTGGCGCAAAAGTTGCGATTTTTTCGCAACTTTTTGTGACAGCTTCGACGTTCCGTGTCGACGCACTTGTTATCACAGTAAAATTTAATTTTATCTTTTTAATCAAGACTTTTTTCTCTCCATATTTTGGTGGATACAAAACTAAAAATGCACATATACTGGTAGGTTATGCAAATGGAATAAACAGCCCATAATGACCAAAACCATGAGTGTTTCAATTATTGCAATTACGATTATTAATATTTTTGCATTTTTGGACTGCATTTTTTTTTGAAAAAACCATAGTGAAATCAAAAGCATAACCATTATTGCGAAAGATAGTATTGGATGACCGACTATTGTTATGCAAAATTGCCAAATCATTGCAGACAGAGGGCGATATTCTTGAAGATATGTTTCTTCTGGCGTTGACCAAATGCCTGAAATGAAAGGCTCAACCTGACCGTAAAAGAAAACTTCAAAAGACGACGTAATCAATGTCCAAATGCAAAGTGCAACAAAACCAATTGAATGGCCTTTTGAAGGCTTATTTTTACCCTTTGCTAAATCAATTTTGGGAACATCTATTGAAGATTCGACTTTATTATTTATCTCTGATGATTTCTCCCTCATCGTCTCAATCCCTCTTTATATGACCCAATTGCCTACGTTACTGCCAATACATCAAATTGAACAAATTGTTCGATTGTCTTGTTATCTTTTTCTTCATTTGCGATAACGCTTGTCGTGACCGGAAAAACGAGACGGGCGCGGGTGTTGCGTAAGCAAGACCCGTGATCCGGCCGGTTTTTCCGCGTCGACGCACTTGTTAGAGATTATTTTTTTTATTTTTATCATAATTTTTAGATGGAAACATTCAATATTTTGGTTCAAGCGAATTAAACATTTCGATATTATTTTTGTATTTACTGGCCCCGGAAAAGCACCACAGAATCACGATGGCATAAAAATTGTCCAGGTATCTGACTAAATTTTTGCAATTTTTATGAGCAGGGCAGGTGCTTTCTAAATACAATTTGATTTGATTGAGACTGTAGAATTGGAATCTTTCAATCTACAATTTAATTCAAAAAGAGCCACTCGATTGGAATCCCAAGAAAGCTCTGAAAAAGCTTGCTCAAATGTTAACCACTTAAACTTAAAATGCTCCTTTGATAACTTAATTTCAGCTCCTGAGACATGCACAGCAAAGCAATGTTCTGTTATAACATAAACATTGTCTGGCCAGAGGGCATTGGGAAAAGCTGACCTTGGTAGGGAAGCCTTTGAATCAAGCTCAAGCCATTTTTCATCTGGTAATTGAATAGCTGCTTCTTCAAAAGTTTCCCTTTTAGCAGCTTCAAATATAGACTCGTCATCTTCGCCGCCACCAGCAATGAATTGGCACATTTTTGGTTCTGAACGGTAGAAAACAGCAAATTCAGGTTGATTGTAATTTAATCGGTAAGGAATGATTAAGGTATTAAATTCTGCTCTAGCCATATTCTATCTCTACTTTTGATTTTCTCTAACGATAGTCGTGACCAGCATCGATGTTCCGTGTCGACGTACTTGTTAGACATATGTTGCTATTCATTTTATCTCCATATTGCTGGATCACCAAGACACCATAGACACGCAGGATTAATCCAAAACATTGGGAACTTTATTTGCTCAAGATTAAGAACAAAATATACTGGAATAATTATGAAGAACATTAAAAACCTAAAGTAAGTTCCCCTGTATCCCAAAGCTCCATTTGTCATACTTTTCCCATTCAATTCTTGATCTTTAGGTTTCAAGTATAGAGCCATTGCAATGATGAAACAAAAAATACCAAGTAAATCCCCAAAGGAGCCATGAAGAAAATCAAATACTGCATCGGGTTCAAGATGATAATAAAATGGATATCTAAAATGCGTCTTCAAACAATAAATTGAAAGACACATTGAGATTGTAAATAAAATTTTTGCAAACAAATATCTTCTTATTTGAATAACCCTCTAGTAAAAATCATCAGCACATTTCATTTTTATCTCTAACGCCAGTCGTGACCGGAAAAACGAGACGGGCGCGGGTGTTGCGCAAGCAAGACCCGTGATCCGGCCGGTTTTTCCGCGTCGACGCACTTGTTAGGCACTCTCTAAATTTTAGATAAGAAATTAATAATCTTCGCAAATCTAGACTCTTCATATGGAAACTTTTTAATTGGTGGCTTTGTCGTCGAAAATTTGAATGTTGAAATATTGTTTGTTTCTTGGTTTTCTACAATATAATATGAATTATTGCACCGGATGTTTGCTATTCTACCCTGTGACTTGCCAAATAAAGAGCGCAATTCAAACAAAAATTCTTTAGCGAAAGTCGCCAATTCTTTTTTTTCATTATTGTTTTCATATTTAATCCATTTACAATCATTCTCCTCTTCTATGATTATAATTGGGTTTTCTTCGCAAAATTCATAACAGATAAAAAGAAAGCCAACGATATTGACAATCGCGTCCTTGCCTGAACATAAATAAACTAAGAAAAGGGCCATCAAACTAGCCCTTAAGCCAAGCTGATCTTGTTCATTTAGATCTAAAAAATATGCTTTTATCTTCAAAATTTCCTCTGGTAGCGTAAAAAACGCTTTGCCTCGATAAAATGTTAGCCAAAAATCTTCTCTATTATTAATTTTTGCTTCAAACTTTGGAAACTCAAATTCTCGCGTACCAGAATCGGGAAACTCATGTTTTACCTGAACAATAGGCAAATTTGACTTAGTTTTCACTTGCTACCCTGGTTTTCAATTTATTTTATTGTGCCTAACGTCTGTCGTGACCGGAAAAACGAGACGGGCGCGGGTGTTGCGTCAGCAAGACCCGTGATCCGGCCGGTTTTTCCGCGTCGACGCGATTGTTAGGCCTCATTTTATAATTCTTGTTTTCATGGTTGCTAAGTCTTCAATAACTATGAAACCCAATAATTCGCCGGCAACGGTACCCCCAACAAGTTCAACGTCGCTCTCAAATCGTAGCGGGAAAACCTCTGACGCAGAGGTCTTGCCAAGTCGCGCGTAACTAGCCTCAATTTGTCTAGGTTCAGGGGTAATAATACCATACCAAAATGAAACTTGCCCTTCGCGAACAACAACAGCAGGTTGAATTGTCCCTAGATCAAATTCTCCATTAACCGGGGGCGTTAAATAGCCACATAAATGGGTACCGTCTGCCAGCCAAATGTTTGCACGAACAATAAACATCCTTTCGCAAGCATTTAGTGGTAAATCTGACTCATAAGGTCGAACAGTTGCCTCATCTTGCCTTTCTTCGCCTTCTTCGTCGATTGCAAACTCCCAAATTGGGTGAAGATTAAGATCTTCTGGGGTAATCTCATAAACTTGCTTTCGAATCCCCATTTCTTTCATCTTTTCTTTTAAATCCCCTTTTGATTAATTACTATTTTTCTTTTAAATTTTTAAAGGCCTAACGCCTGTCGTGACCGGACGCCGAATGACGCCATCGGCAAATGAGGGAATCGGGACTGGCGAAAAAGTTGCAGGATTTTGTGCAACTTTTTTGATCAGGACCGACGTTCCGAGTCGACGCGCTTGTTATATTTGCATTTATTTTAATATTAATTTTAATCCTCACGTAAATTTGATTGTATCATAAGCCTATAAAGCTCTGACAGCCTCAATTTAATCTGTAAAAACTATAGTTTCAAAAACACAAAGCCAGGAAGCGTTGGCGCGGACTTTGCTTCTCCCGGAAGTCAGAAAAGCACGTGACAGAAGCTTGCTGGCAGCCAATTAGCACAACAAACACAATTTCATTGTTTTAAATAAAAATAACCCCTGTTAAACCGCTCACAATCAAATCATCTCTTATTAACTTTTTAGTATCAATTTAGGCAAATATAACGTCGGTCGTGACCGGAAAAACGAGACGGGCGCGGGTGTTGCGCAAGCAAGAGCCGTGATCCGGCCGGTTTTTCCGCGTCGACGCACTTGTTAGATTGCTATTAAGCATTTAATTTTTTACCTATTTTTTTCTATTACGTGAAGTTCTCCAATAAACGGGTATTCTGAAAACTTCGAGATTAGAGTCGTCGTTATTACAACTTCTCCAGTATTTTCAGCAGACATAGACAGCTTTGCAATTGGAATACTAAGTAGTGTTGAATAAAGCCATACTACCTGGAAGCTTTCATTCGAAGAAACGCTTCTACTATGTATCCAGAATAGACCCAACATTGTAATCGGAGAAGTTAGAATTTGACACTCATAGGGTCCATTTTGCCTCCCCATCATAGGGTATTTTGCAGTTTTCCAATTTCCTTGCATAAAACAATTCTTCGGGATGAATAGGACTGGATACGTTTCCGAACCAATTGGCGAACCTTGATAGTCAATCAAAAGCAATTTTGCCCATGGTGACGGAGGCCTAAAATTGCTCGTAACATATACAACTTCACCTCCACCAAATTGGTCATAAAAAAGCAATCTTTCATCATCAGCATCTTTAAAGCCAATATAACGATCTGTTGCTAATCCAGTGGGCTGTGATGATATTTCTGTCGAATTATGAATCTTGAAAGTTGTGTACCCAATTCGATCTTTATAAGTTCTATACCTAAATTCTGGATTTGCAGATATATCTGCAGCATCAGAAGTAAGCATTGGTATTAACATCATTATCAATGATAACCCTAGCAAGCATCGCTTGTGATTTTTAATCTGGATAAAAATAGTAACTCCTGAGTTTTTTATTTATGGCAATCTAACGCCAGTCGTGACCGGAAAAACGAGACGGGCGCGGGTGTTGCGTAAGCAAGACCCGTGATCCGGCCGGTTTTTCCGCGTCGACGCACTTGTTATATGCCATATTTTTTTCTAAATTGTTATTTCTTCGCCCCAAGGCAAAATTACTCTCCCAATATAATTGGAGTCAATGTCTACTAAGACCTTAGATGTTTCATGCGGTTTTTCTCGAATTTCGTATTCATCTCTCTTAATACATTCGCTATGATTAAATTTTTCAATTGTCAGCGAACCTTTAAAGGATTCAACAACATAATATTGATGAAAAGGAATCGTTGTTTTGTGGTCTGCTACAAGGATTCTTTGTTCGCCGATCTTAATTTCAAGAGTAAAAGGCAAAACGTTTAAAATCAAAAAATTCTTTTCTTCACCACTCCAAAATGCATTTATGGCATCCAAGGCTGCCCCAATCTCTTTTTTGTGGTCTATCTCAAACATTTTTGGAAATCTCAATAATCCCGCATATTTCTGTAGAAAATACAATTTTGGAACTCGTTTTGAAAAATATTCTACAAAGAACACTTCAATAACGCCGCCTTCGAATTCAAAGCCAATGTATTCAAAGTAGTTGTCACTATAAGCAACTTCGAAAATGTTCTGTTTAGCTAGCTCAGAATTTCTTTGCTTGTTAAGAATATGACAATCTATTAGTGCCCTTAAGCCTTTTTTGCCAGCATTGAGAGCAATATATTCAAAGGTAGAATAGGCAAGCTGCTTTCTGACCTGAATGAAATTGTAATCATTGTCTTTGTTTGCCATTTTTGTCATCTTGTTTTTAAAATAGATTTACTTTGGAAACACTTCAATCATTTTTAAGCAGAAAATTCCTTTGTTTTTTTTGGTTTTGGCATATAACGCCTGTCGTGACCGGACACCGAATGTGGGAATCGGAACTGGCGAAAAAGTTGCAGGATTTTGTGCAACTTTTTTGATCAGAACCGACGTTCCGAGTCGACGTACTTGTTAGAGATTCTCATTTTTTTATTTTTCTCACAAGATTTTGTAAACAACCCATATTCTGATTCATACTAATTATACATTTCAACATTAAATTTTAATTAACTGGTTCTGAAAAAACCTCTCAATAATCAGAACGGCATAGAAATAGTTCAAGTTAAGGGGCGAATTGAGCAATTTTTATGAGCAAAGCTTAAATTAAACGATTAATGGGAATGAAACTCAGTTATACCTAACCCCCAAGCAGAATAACTAGCTATGAGAATTATCAAAACAATCTCGATTAGATACAAATATTTTTTACTTTCCAATTTAAAAAAAATAAAGTTGGCGATTAATACAACGGCAATCCCCAAAATAAATGAAAGAAAATGGTGATTATGTCTAAGCTCAATATTTGTTCCTTCTAGCGACAAAACAATTCTGTAATTTTGAATAAAGATAAATCCATAAATCAGATTAAAAGCTATTTGATTTAAGAAGCTTTCTAATCTATCAAGCTTCAAAAAAGAATCTGGCTTTTTATTTATTAAATCCCCTTCTGGAGTTAAAATAAAACGTTCATTTTCCATCGTTGATGTTTGAAGTTGTTTATTCTTACTAAAAAATCCACCATTTTGGTCCATGGGAAGATTATAATAAGAGCAGGAAGAACATTCACCACCAAAAGTTAAACTGAGGAATTTATTACAGTTGGTGCATCGAGAGAAAATTAAAGCAAAAATATAACGGAAGCCAAAAGTAAATGCCATTAGATAAAAGGTAATGCCTACAAAAAAACCAAAGCTTTGCAAAACTTCTTTCTCTGTAGTGGAAAATAGAAAACCAATTAACACTAAGAAAAAATAAAATTCAAAAACCAACAAGAATGAGATTAGCCTAAAAATTCGTTTGGATTTTACAAATTTCAAAATTTCCTCAATACCTTTATTTCATTTTCGTCTCTAACGCTTGTCGTGACTGGACGCCGAGTGACGCCATCGGCAAACGAGGGAATCGATGCTGGCAGAAAAGTTGTCGGTTTTTCGCAACTTTTGTCGCCAGCATCGACGTTCCGCGTCGACGCACTTGTTAGAGATGAACAATTTAAATTTTATAGATTGCTGCATTTTTTCTAGGCATCTGCTAATTCTTCACAATTTTTATACACTGAACGCCAAAAAAAGGTGACCAAAATCAATATCTCATTTTTAAATACTTTGTTACTGTGAATTTATTCATATAGGGTTTTAATTTAATTTTATTCATTAATTCCCAATAACAATTTTTAGCAAACAAATTATCTACACCATCAGGATAGGTATATTTGTAGCGTTTTAACTCATCATTTTCTATGTATTCTATTGATTGATTGAATTCGGGCTTCAAATACTCATAAATTCCCCATCTAATATTATTTAGAAATTCGCAAATTGCACTACCGTGATAATTAAGAATGTTTTCATGAAACCAAACAAAAAAATCCTCGAAAATTAACAAAGAGTTTTCAAAGGTTAAGTTGTGTCCATTTCTTTGAAAAATATTAATTAGCTCATTCACAACACCAGATAACCTTGTAAAATTGTGTTTTGAAAGGTTGCCACAGATTTTTATAAACTCAATTCGTTTTATTGATAGGTCTGTCTCTAATTCGATTGAAGGCAACCAAACTTTTTTTACTAAAATGTCTTTATTTAACCATTCTTTAAAATTATCAACTGACTTTGATAAGAAAGAAATTGAGTTTCCTTGATTGAAGGATGGATTTGTGCAAACATTGCTTAGCGCCCTCAAATATGGAATTTCTTCATTTAAAATCATTTTATCTGTGCAGGATAAAAAATCAACCAACATAATATTAAAGAACTTTTGATGAATATCAGTTTTAAATATCAATTCAGACTCATCTGTTTTCCCGTGCAAGTCTAGTAAATTGAAGTTAACCATTTCATCAATGAAATTCATTGCAGCTAACAGATATATTATTTCTTTTTCAATTTTGTTTAGATTCATTTTTTATCTCTAACGCCAGTCGTGACCGGAAAAACGAGACGGGCGCGGGTGTTGCGTAAGCAAGACCCGTGATCCGGCCGATTTTTCCGCGTCGACGCACTTGTTAGATGTGTTTTTTTTATCACAAACTCTAAATTTAAACATTTTATTGATCTGATTCATACTAATTTGAAATTTCCCCATTAATTTTAAATTCGGATACCATGAAACAGCTCTCTAGAATCACAATGCCATAAAGATGGTCCAGATGCCTGCCTTATTTTTGGCAATTTTTATGAGCAAAGCTGAAAAGATTATTAAAAATGGTTATGGTTCATTTCTTTTTAAATTCTGGAAATTTGAATTTTTGGAGTTTTCAAAGTGAAAATACGCTACCATTGAGATTAAAATTAAAAAAGATGTTTTAGATACAAAAAACAGTGATCGTGAAACAAAAATAAAAATTCCTCTTAAAAATTTCTTTTTTTTACGAATGTATTTCTGACCCAAAAAAGACCTAAACATTCTTATAAATCTTTGAGCATCACTTGGATACTGGTAAATAGGAATTTGCTTAACATCATTTAAAAGAACTGGCAATGAGTTGAAAAAAAGCTCATTTTTTTCAAGAGAAACAATTTCATTGTATGATAGTTGACTTGCTAACACCGGAAGAAAAATAAAAACAGCATAAAAAACAAAAAAAGGCTTAATAAAGTTAATACTAACTTTTGTGTTAAATAGGGTTTTAATTCCCAGCGAGAAAAAGAGAATAAAGTGCAAAAATAAAATAAATAAAAAAATGGAACAAGTCCAAAATGGTAGGAAGGGGAAAATCATAGAGAAGACTTTAATTTGTGCAAAATAGTTAAATACTTTTATGACCAATAAAAGAAATAAGCTATAGATCAAGAATTGCAGAGCCTTGATACAGTTTAGCGAAAAATGAGTTTTAAGTTCAAAAGCTTGGCTTTTTTTATTCATTTTTTTTAATAACTTTTGGTTGTTCTTTTTTCATTTGTATTATTAAAATCTAACGTCAGTCGTGACCGGAAAAACGAGACGGGCGCGGGTGTTGCGTAAGCAAGACCCGTGATCCGGCCCATTTTTCCGTGTCGACGCGATTGTTAGGCGATTGTCACTTTTTTCTTTTTTTTGCACATTTGATAAGGTCTTTATACGGTCTTGTGATTAGAAATCAATGGCAGAAATAGTCTTTGCGGTACGCGAAACAAAAAACTTGCATTTAAGCTTTATTATAGAAAACCATACTATTGGGAAAACAAAAGTGCTTCTGCTTCAGCAGGAATGGTAATTCTGTTTTTGCGATAATCATAATCAGAAGTAGTCATTCCTGTTTTTTCTATTTTCATTACAGTGCCATCTGGAGAAGGCATCAAAAAAATTACTTTTGAATTTTGAATAACTTTTATACGCCTGAAATCTGATTTTCCTAGCCAATTCTTTGATTTGTATTCTATAACCTTTACAGTTGGCTTTTGTGCTGGGTTATCCTTGAAACTACTCTCAATACCTTTGGACATTCTTTCCTGCGCAAGAGCCACAGCGGAATTATCCTTTGATTCTACGAGAATAGATTCTAAATCTCCAATTTCTTCCATTTTTGCAATAATCCAGACTGGGGCATTTTTATCCGTTTCTGGAGCGGTTTCTTCACAAATAAAAAAATTTCCCATATCTTGGGCCATTTTTTCATAAGGACCAGCTGGAATCTGCCATGTTCCAGTACCGATCTTCATTGCCGCTTTTTTGCCATGCCTTATCATAGTTAAAAGTTGCCCATTATGATCAACGGTTTGTTTTGCTAGCATCTTTTCTTGCTCTATTTCAATTGTCATTGAGCTTATCTGGGCGGGCTGCTCGATTTTTTTTTCGCCAACAGTTATTGTGTTGTATGCCTCTGAAACATCTATGCGTTTAATGTATTGTGCTGAAAAAATAAATTGATTTGCCTTGTTCAGCATTTCTCGCGGAGTCAGTTCAGCTTTTGCCTGTTGGGAAAAAAGAATTAGCGCAGAGATGAAAAAATATACCAGACTTGCTTCATAAGCATCTCCATATAAAATAAATAATGTACATCTTACCTGAAATTTCCTTGGCGAACCAAATTTTCATTTAATTTATTGCCTAACGCCTGTCGTAACCGGAAATAAGAGACGGGCGCGGGTGTTGCGTAAGCAAGACCCGTGATCCGGCCGGTTTTTCCGCGTCTACGCATTTGTTAGAACATGGATTTAAGTTGATTTAAAAACCATTTATCTTACTTCATATCAAAACAATGGATCAAAACCCATCTTCCAAGATGTTAATGACAACAAGGCACTCAGATCATTATTCTTCACGCCTTCGATAAGATTTTTAACAAGTTGATAGCCAATATAAAATCTTGCACGATAGAGATGACTTTCCAAAACACTATTATCACAACAAATCTTTTCTGCAAAACTTTGGCCATAAAATCTGATAAGCCAAACCAAGTTATTGGCTGGATCGCCTAAAGAAGCATGCCCAAAATCAATAATTCCATTAATTGAACGCGAATCCGGGTCATACAGAATGTGAGGTGGAACAAGTTCCCCGTGGAGCAAACAAAGGTCGTATTTCAACATATCTGAATTTTTTAGAAACGACGAGAAGTGGTTCTCAATCCATCTCTTAGCTCTTGTATACAGATGTGGAAAAAGGTATTTGCGAGCTTCGTCGATAGTGCTTTCTATCTCTTGAACTGTGGGTGGGGACACCTGAAGAAGTTGAAGATGTGAAAATTTTTGAACAGGAATCTTAGTTAGATCAAATAAAAATTCTTCCAATTTTTTGGCGGCATTTCCCACCAATATCTCATCATTGACAAAACTCTCTGGCTCCATAGCGATTCCAGGAATCATTTTACAGATTACAATGTCTTGAGCACGGGCAATAGCCTCAGGAATTTCAATACGAACGTATTCTCTAATCAATTCGCAGATAGTAACAGTTTTCTGTGGTGAATATTGCCACGCTTTCTTTGAGTAAAGAGCAATAAATTTGTTTTCTATGATAAGCGCGTCTGTATCTACCCCGGCATTACAGATTAATTTAGAGTTTTCGGTATTAAGTTCTGGTAAAAGTTGATTTACAAGGTTCCTCAGTTTTTCTTTATGAATTTGGGCAGACACTTTTTTACTCCATGCTCTAACACCTGTCGTGACCGGAAAAACGAGACGGGCGTGGGTGTTGCGAAAGCAAGACCCGTGATCCGGCCGGTTTTTCCGCGTCGACGCACTTGTTAGGGCTTGAAATTATCAATTTTTCTATTTTTACTTTCTCCAGTGCCTCTCTTAAAAGAAGAGAGGCTACTTAAATATCTTTGAGGGCATTTATGATCCTAGATAACAATAAAGAAATTTCGTTTCCGGAAACTTTGCCTACAGTTTGGCCATTGCGTGTTGCCAATGCTTTCCGGACAATTTCATTCTCAGGTTCTTTCTGAAGCATCCACTCTCCACCTCTTGTTTTTGAGAAGAATTGACCGGTCTGGGCAAATGCAAAAACCCGGCATGCGTTGAGCACTGAGTTTTGCCCATCGGGATCGTGAAAAGGGTCGAGAATTTGGGTTTGGTGCCATTGCAGCATTTCAAGAAATGCGTTCACAAGCAGTCGTCTATCAATATGAGGGAAATATGTGCTAGGCTTATCGCCGAACAACGTTATGCCATGCCTTCTACTGAGTTCAATGAAAATAAGCATTTCTTTATTCTGTCCTTTTTCCCAACCCTCTTGTCGCCAACTTGCGCCGGTTGCAAACCAAAATTCGAAAATTGGTTCATCTAAGATGGTTGTTAAGGAATTTTTATGAAAGAGTACAATATCAAGTCCTTTTGCAGGGCATGGCAAATGCGAATGATCTATGCTTTTGGCCAGCGCTTCTCTTTGTTGATTTGAGATAGGTTGTGATAAAACTCCAACCATGTCGATATCACTCTTCCCTGTTTTGTAGTCTTCCAAGCATGCCGAGCCAATTTGGTAAAGCCCGATGATGTTGTTTCCAAGAACTTCTTTAAGGTTCAGTAACAACTTACGCGAATATTCTTTTTCTTCCATTTTTACTTCCAAGCATTGAAAAAATAGCTTAGTAATTCTATACTTTTGCCCTAACGTCAGTCGTGACCGGAAAAACGAGACGGGCGCGGGTGTTGCGCAAGCAAGACCCGTGATCCGGCCGATTTTTCCGCGTCGACGCATTTGTTATGCTTGCCTCTATATTATGATCTATCCTCACTTTTATCTTGTTATAGCACATATCTTGTGTTTACTGAAAACAAAAGACATCTATTGTGACAATTATTCATTCGAAACAAGTAAAGTCAGGTAGCAGCAATGGTTCTAGCAATCAGATGTGAGGTTATCCTCTTTAATAATTGAGAAGAGATCTCTAGTCCCAGTCCATTTGAATTTATGAGCTAGGCCAGCATCAGTTTTTACAAATACCTCCCTATTTGACTTAATAAAGGGGTAAAGATCGTCCATAAAAGCTTCTACATACATAATGTGCTCAATATTAGTATCAGGGAACTCCAAGCGCATCGTCTTAGCATCGTTAATTCTGGTAAAGCGAACTTCTTTGCTTGCCAACATTAGAAGTAAAGAAGTCCAAAGTATTTGATACCAGATATCGATCTCTAATTTAGACATAGCCTTTTTGTCGAGCATAAATCCCAGCTTGAGAATATACCAAACAACAAAATTATTTCGCAAATTCTTATCAAGTGTTTTGAATTCTTGTATTGCACTGGCGATAAATGAAGGGCAAATAATGACTCGATTCCAAAAATAAAGAAATCGATAGTAAAAGCTAAACCTATAAACATTGCTGGTAATGCTATCAGGAAGACTTTTGATTTCCATATTTATCCGTTAATTAATCTTGCCAGTAATACTTGCGTGGTATTTGTTAGATTGTTGGTCTGCTTTTGCAAGCATAACGCTAGTCGTGACCGGAAATGAGAGACGGGCGTGGGACTTGCTTTGCAAGGCCCATGAACAGCGGCTATTTTCCGAGTCGACGCAATTGTTAGGCGTCTCATTTTGTATTTTTAAGTTTTTTGTATTTTGCATTTGCTTGCAAAAAATTCTTATAAGCTTCCTGTGCTGGTCGAATTTTTAGAAGCTTAAAAGTTTCCTTATTATCTTCGCAATATTGAAAATTATCATAAAAATTTCCCCATATTATTTCATTTACTATACCCATTAAATCAGCCAATTCGAAAGCATATGGTAACGATTCTAGCGTGGCTTCTTTGCTTGCAATTACCGCATGGGCATCAGAGTCGTCAAAATAAACAAACTCATGAATGACTTTTGTTGATATATGAGCATACTCATTGATATCACCGTAAAGTTTGCCAACATTCTCCTTTATGAATTTTAGAGAACGTATTGACGCGCTTGGTTGTATTTTAAAAAGCGATGCATCATTAATCTTGTATACAGTAATAGCCCATGCCAATTGCTCAAGAATTAATTTTAAGATCGTAAATGCATCGTATTTTGCTCCTCTGGAGCAAAGTATTAAATAATTTTTCCATGAACTTTGTAACCGGAAAAAAGAAACTCCAGCAGCGACTAGTCCAATTGCGTCTGGAAGACCATTTAAGACGGATCTTTTGTTGAAAATATTCTCGATAACTTCATGAATTTCCTGGGATGTCTGCCAAAACAAAACATGTATTGGATCAATATTTTCTTCATCTTTACAAACCACATATTTCTTTTTTGCATAATCAATTGAAGATAAACCAAGATGATGGGCCAGTTTTGCAGCAGCTATATTGTTTACTAATTCTTTCGAGGTATGCAGAGGAACAATTATTGAATCACTTCCTAGGCCAATAATTTTATGACCAAAACATAGAAAAGTATCATCAAAATCTCCCAAATTTTTTTTCACAACTTGTTAGTCCTTATTTGGTTTTCATTTTTTGGCCTAACGCCCGTTATACACAGCAAAGTGTAGCTCAGCAGAAATTTATTCCGTGTATTTGCTCTTGTCAGGCATGCTCTTCGCCGACACCAAGCCCCCTTAATATTTCCCAAACAGGTAAAAAGCACCTCAAAGTATCGTACGAATACTTCGGTAAATCGTCACCGTAAAATATTTCATCCATTTTTACCCTATAAATGTATTCAACATAATTGGAGTATATTTTTCGCAGTAGTCCTGTCTGATAAATATCGAGATTATGAGTTAAAACAGAGTCAATCATGCTAGTTTTCACGCTGTACCAATCTGGAAGCGATATTTCAGATTGTATTTTTGAACCTTCAGTGTCAAAAAAACATTTATCGAATTCTTCCTTTACGAATTTTATGGCAAGCCCATGAAAATTAGACTCTAAACATTCAAGCCAGAAATCTCTTTCTGATCCATCTATTTGATCATAAACCGACTGGATTTCAGATGCTCTACCTTCCTTTGTCTCACCGTATATATGGCCACCGTGGCATGAGCTTCTAAATGAAGCGAATGGATTAATAAAAACTGCATAGATAACATTTGGATAAGGAAGAAGTTGGCCAATTTCGCCCCATTTCTGAGTCGCATACACAATAGAATGAAACCCTTCTGCCTCCAACCGATGAGAAATCGAATTTGAAATGGTATTCAAAGCATCTTTAGAGTAGTCGGGTATCATTTGATCATTCCCATTGTCAGTGTCAATCCAGCCTTTTAACTCTTGAAAAGCAATCGCCACGGTACACATTGATCTGTCGTCTAGGAGATTGTTTTCAAACCATTGATAATAAGATTCGTCTGGGTAGTACACCGTCAACCTAATTTTTCCATTTTCTTCTGAGGGAATAAGAGCCGCCGAAGATTTGTTGTTTCCTAGCAGCTCTTGTACAAATGCATCCCGAACAGTCCTCGTTTCCATTGGTGCAATTAGAATAGTATTGATAGCTTGTTCGGTTAACCCAGGAAAGATAGAGCAAAAATGGTTTGCATAGGCTAAAAGCTCAGTGAAAGCCTGTCTTTCAGTTTGTTTCGATTTTTTTAGCTCTATTATTGCCAAACCGATACATTCTGAATTTCCCAATAGGTCTATACGCGTTGTTGTATCACCTGATTTCTCAAGTCTTAGCTCTCTGGCGGATAGAACTAAAGATTCTAGACCGTCGATTATTTCGTTGATCTTTGTCTCGGCTATTTGCTGCAACAGAATACTTATGGGAGGAAAATCGTCACTATTCCACTCAACAGGTTCACGTTTTCCGTAGACTAATTCAGAAATTGAATCTCGGTGATTTTCAAATAGAAAGTCTCTAAACTCATTTTCACTTAATTTCATGTGATTCCATTTCGATAAATTTATCAGTAAGCCTAACGTCGGTCGTGACCGGAAATGGCCAGATGGGCGTGGGACTTGCTTTGCAAGGCCCATGAACAGCGGCTATTTTCCGAGTCGACGCAATTGTTAAATTCGTATTTAGTTTAATATTAATTTAAATCCTCACATCAATTTGATTGTATCATAAGCTTATAAAGCTATGACAGCCTCTGTTTAAGCTGCAACAAGCAAAGTTTCGCAATACCGAGCCAGGAAGCGTTGGCGCGGGCTTTGCTTCTCCCGAAAATCAGAAAAGCACGTGACAGAAGCGTTCTGGCACCCCGTTGGCTCATCAAACACAATTCTTATCCCAAATTAAATTACCCCTGCTTAACCGATCACAATCAAATTCTCTCTCTCTAAATTCTTTATGTATCTATTTTTATAAGAATTTAACGCTTGTCGTGACCGGACGCCGAATGACGCCATCGGCAAATGAGGGAATCGGGACTGGCGAAAAAGTTGCAGAATTTTTTGCAACTTTTTTGATCAGGACCGACGTTCCGTGTCGACGCACTTGTTAGAGAAATTTCATTTTTCATTTTTCTTTTCAAAATATTCTTTATAATACTTTTTGAGTTTTTCATATTTATCTTTGGCAATAAATTCAATTGAATTTTCTGGTGGATTCAACTTTCCATTTACCCGAATTTCTCCATACAAAATCCTTGTAATTAGATAGAAAACGTTTCCTCCAAGCATCCGTTCAACATTATAATCAATGTACATGAAGTTTTTTAATTCAGTGGTTTGAGTATTTTCGTTGGTTTCATTAACAATTGTAGTTGAAGCCGTAACATCAATAAAATATGTCATATTTGCTGATGTAGCGACATCATTGAAATACTGTAAAAGCACTTTTTTATTTAAAATGTCAAAATGATTTGAATTTGAAGCAATTTGTGAAAAGACTGGTGAGTAAGCCTGGTTAATAAATAGGAAAACAAAGAAAACTAAGTAAGGAAATTTCATTGTCGGAGTTTCCATTTTATTTCTCTAACGCCTGTCATGACCGGAAATGAGAGACGGGCACGGGTGTTGCGCAAGCAAGACCCGTGATCCGGCCTCATTTTCCGCGTCGATGCATTTGTTGGGCTTTTATTTTTTTTAATTCCTTAAATTCAGTTAAACTTCTTGCCATACTTTCGATAGTCGGAATTTCTTTCATGAAAATTGCCATTTTAAAAGATGTGTCGAAATACTCTTCAACAACGTTAATCACCAATCGTTTTGGTTCAATCTCTAACCTCCAGTTTGCTTGACGGAAGTAAGAAAATGAGTTTTCGCTCTCAGAAATAATAAATCCCTTCTCTAAAAACTCATTTAGTTTGGTTGAGTAGTATTGGCCCTGAGGTAGCATAATTTGTTGAGGATAATTAAAATCATTACTTTCTGTGGCGCTTTTAAGAAATTCTTGGATTGGATTACTGAAATTTATGAATTCAACATTCACTTTTTTGTATTCAGAAAACTCATTCTTTTTCATTGAGTTTAGAAATCCGTGCTCAGGAATTATTACGACATAGTAACCAGAATATGGGACTCTACTTCTGAAATATATTTCTTTAATTGAATTTGATGGAACATACATTTTGATGATTTTAAAACCCATTAATCCGCCATCCACAGCTTGATTAGGAATGAAAATTTCAACCCTGCTATACCAAGTAATAGCTGGAAGCATACTTTCTGGGACATTAACAAAATCACAGCCAAAGGACGCTTTGGTTGAAAACAGAATAATGCAAATAAGAATGGAAATTTGATATATTATTTTGGTTTTCATTTTATGAGCCCAACGCTAGTCGTGACCGGACGCCGAATGACGCCATCGGCAAATGAGGGAATCGGGACTGGCGAAAAAGTTGCAGGACTTTGTGCAACTTTTTTGATCAGGACCGACGTTCCGAGTCGACGCGCTTGTTATATTTGCATTAATTTTAATACTAATTTTTAATCCTCACGTAAATTTGATTGTATCATAAGCCTATAAAGCTCTGACAGCCTCAATTTAATCTGTAAAAACTATAGTTTCAAAAACACAAAGCCAGGAAGCGTTGGCGCGGGCTTTGCTTCTCCCGGAAGTCAGAAAAGCACGTGACAAAAGCTTGCTGGCAGCCAATTAGCACAACAAACACAATTTCATTGTTTTAAATAAAAATAACCCCTGTTAAACCGCTCACAATCAAATCATCTCTTATAAACTTTTTAGTATCAATTTAGGCAAATATAACAGTTATTTTTATACCTATTCCACGTTTTTATATTAGGTCTTAGAAAACTATCAATCAAGTTAATTAAATGGGGGGAAATTTGAAAGAAAGCGGGGGATTTTGAGGTATAATATGCTCAAATTTATTGTTATGTGGAGTTGGTATAATTATGGGTTTCCAGCTATTTTAGCTTTTTTACCCATTTTTTTTGATAAGTTGAAACAAATCTGACTCGAATAATAAAGAGACTTATTCTCTTTAGTCCAGTTCCTCAAAATCGTACTCGACCTCGTCTGACAGATCTTCTAAATCATCGTGGGTTTCTTCAGGGTAGTTTTCCTGGTCGGCTTCGGTATTTTGGATCAGGCATTCCCTGTTTTTGGTGGTGGCGTGAAAAATCCAGCCGCCGAGAATGGCCAGAATTGCGATTACAACTCCAGTGAAAGCCCAAAAAGCGCCCACTTTAAAATTTAAGGCGTCAGCAAAAATCAGGGGAACAGATCGGAACCAGCCATCAGCGCCTTTTTCTGCGCCGAGTTCAAGGGCTTTTTTGTCGTAAATGATGATTATTTCGAGAGTGAGGAAAAATGCGGAAAACATTGCGGCGAAGAAGCTTTCAAAATGTCTTTTAAACATAATCAGAAAAGCCCCAAGAAGAGAGGCAAACATAACTGGAAGACCTACACCGCAGGTAATCCAATTGGTTTTGGTGATGGGAAGAAAATTTATAAATGTGGACATGGTTAGCATCAAAAAGCCTGCAACAGCAATTCCTTCAGCCATACCATAGTTTATCAGTGGTTTTTCTGATGTCGATTTTGAGTACTGATCCATTTTAGCTCCAAGATTACAATTAAAAATTAGCTTAATTTCTCAGGGATCATTAGTCAATAAAGAACTAAAAAATCCTCAGAAATCAGATTTAAAAAAGTGAGATTATACTTCTAAGAGTCTTCTTAAACAGTTGTTTTCAAGTGCCTTTGTTGGGGCACCCTTTACCCCACCCTTTTCAAAGCTGATATCTAAAACAAGCTTCGGAGTTTTTACCGGAGTTACTATTTTAAGAAATTTCTTTTTCTTAACAGTTATAAATTCCAGATAGCCAAGCTTATTTAATTCCTCCAGGATTTTTTGAACCTGTTTAGTCGGATAACCCACCCTTTCAGAGATGTCTTCGATGGGACAATCCAACAAACGATCTGCTGGTTTTCCTGCTTCAAAATCCAGTTCAATCAATTTTTTAAATACGGGCCAACCTTCTGGACCAATCTTTTCATTCAGAAAAAGTGGCAAACCTGAATACTCAAGCCATTTGGGAAATCTAAAGCACATTTTTGGCTGTTCAACAGTCGCTGAACCCTGGGCTTTCCCTTGATTCAAAAATGCACTCAAATCTTCTTCTCTAACGCGCCAGTCGCTTCCGACCTTAACTCCAGGGATTTTCTTATTTCTTAACCATCTTCTTAGAACTTCAGTATTTAAGTTCAATATTTTTGATACTTCTTTTAATGTTAAAAGCCGCGATTGATCGGACATCTATAGTGACCCCTTAATTTTTCTCAATAATAGCATGCACGCAGAGTAGTATCAAGGAAAATGCTCTTCTTTTTTCTTTACAGCGGTTGAAAAAGCAATTATGATAAGACTTTGTGCTACTATATATTACTTTGTAAAGTTTGAGGATACATATGTCACTTATTCTTGATTCAATTAAATCAACAATTCCCGAAGCCTACTTTTCAGAGCCGATAACCAATCTTGCCGCCTATGCACACTTTACGGTTCTAAAATCAAAAAGACTCGGTCTAAGCATGACGCTTAATGACGACAGAATATTTGAATTCAAAGGACCTGGAACCATACATTCTCTTGGCTCTATTGAAACCGTTGGACTTAAGACCATCATGGAATGGACCAATTCTTTACATGGCATAGAAAGATCGTTTGCAATTGCAGCTATAAACAGCTGTATACCCCTAAGTGGTAAAAGATATTTTCAGGGTAACGCATTAGAAATCGCTCGAATTCTTGGCCAGAACAAAAATGTCGTTGTAGTTGGGCACTTCCCAAACATGGATAAAATAAAGGAAGCTGCCGCTAAATTTACCATCCTTGAGAAAAGACCTAAGGAAGGCGATCTTCCGGCTGAAGACGCACATAAAGTTATTCCTGAAGCCGATGTTGTTGCCTTAACCGGAGTAACTTGCCTTAATGATACTATTGAAGGACTATTGGCCCTGAAAAAGCCTGGCGCGAAATTTATTGTTTTAGGCCCTACTGTCCCTTTAAGCAGTGTCCTGTTTAATTTCGGTGTTGATATAATTGGCGGCGCATGGGTGACTGACGAAAAAGACACCATCAAAATGGTTTCTCAAGGCGCAACAGCAAGATATGTTGATAGTATTAAAAATGTTTTGTATCCTAAAGACCCAGAACTTCTGAATGGTTTTGAAGAGATTGAGCCCCCGGATAATTATTAAATAAACATGGGAAACCCAGATTGGAAAAATGAATCAGGCGATCATTTTCAACAGCACGCTAAAAATAATCTCCTGGAAATTTATCCATGGTTGTTGCAAGACTGCCTTGATCTGTTTGGCGACCTGACGGAAAAAGAGATTCTGGAAATTGGCGGCGGACCTGGCTACATGGCGAGCCACTTCCTCAAAAATGGAGTTAAGAAATTAATCGAAGCAGACCTTTCCAACGGAATGCTGAGCAAATCAAAAATCCTGAACCATGATCCCAGAATTCATTTTCTACAGGCAAATGCATGCTATCTGCCCCTAAAAGAAAAGACTTTTGATCTTGTATTTAGCCGGGGCTCGATTTTTTTCTGGGAAGATTTGCATCGGGCGTTTGTGGAAATCCGCAGACTTTTAAAGCCTCGTGGGATGGCGATTCTAGGTGGTGGATTCGGGTTAAACACTCCAGATGAAATTCTGGACAGAATTAAAAGTGCAAAATCTGGCAGTAAGCCTAAGCTGGATTTGGACAAACTTCTTAAATTAGCTAACAGTCTGGGTGGAAAAGCTCAAATTTTAAACAAAAAGGGAAAAGGCTTCTGGCTAGTCTGGCAGCCGAATCTTCTGGAGAACTTAAATGAATAGCGCATTTCTATTTTTCTTTAAAGGCGGCGGACCACTTATGTATCCCCTTGCCTTGTTGGGCCTGGTTATATTTACATTAGGTATTTACCAGCTATTCTACATCGTTAAATGTAAGCTCAAGATTACTAACAATAAGAATTCAAGATGTGCTTTTTATTGGGCCAGAAAAGCCTACCAGATGTCAGAAAACGGAGTTGGTTTTAAGGAAGCAACCCTTATTGAGTCGCTGGAAATTTGTTTGTCTAAAGTGGAAGAACAGATGAATAGAAAAGTCTCCACCATGAGATTTTGCGGACAGATCAGTACACTTATGGGCTTTCTTGGAACTGTTACCGGAATGGTAAAAACATTTCAATCCGTTGCTGAAAAGGGTATTGCAACCCCAGCTCTATTGGCGGGCGGAATTTACGAAGCCTTGTTTACCACAATTTTTGGCCTGGTAATTGCCATTATTGCAGCTGGCTTTGCCCATCTTATTGAGAGCATTACCCGCTATAGAATTAGAAACCTCGAAACTGAAATTCTCAAAAATCTGGAAGAAAGTAAATGAGTCTTCGCAAGTCAAAAAGTAATCCAGCTCCGATTATTGATCTCACCGGGGCTTCAGATATTATTTTTACGCTTTTGCTTTTTTATATTTTAACCCAGAATTTTTTGCCATCAATCAAAGTGGATTTACCGAACCTGCATTCACAAACTCAACAAAGTGAAACGGCTCTGGTTATTCAAGTTAGTCAGACAGGAACAATTTCAACCAATGAAAAAACAATCAGATCAGAATTCCTGCTTGAGGACTTAAAAACAATAATTGAATCTAAGCCCGCCTCTTCCAGCATAACTATTCTTACCGATAAAGAAGCTCCGGCTGGAGTAAACATTCGAATTCTTGATGCACTTCAAATGCTGGGAGCAAAAAAGGTATTATTTCAAGGTAAACCATCATCTGATGATTAAGAATTTTTTTATACTTCTTATCGCATTAGTTCTGGAGATTGCCCTGGTTTCATTTATTGGAAATTATCTGCAGGTAAATCCAACTGCCCCTAAACCTGTTTTAATTGAACTTTCTCTGGATTCGGCTCCCACTTCATTACCTCCAAAGGTAAAAGCCCCACCTCCTGAAAAAAAAGTTCTTACCCCTACCCCAAAACCCATGCCTGAACCAGAACCTAAGCCGGTGATTAAAAAAGTTGAAGAAAAGCCAAAGCTAAAGGTAGTTAAAAAGCCTTTGCCGAAGGTTAATAAACCAAAGCCAAAAAGAATAAAAAAAATACAACCCAAATTAGTTAAAAAACCTCTCTTAGCTCCCCCAAAAGCCTTGGTAAAAAAGATCTCCCGGGAACTACCTAATGAATTCAGCAGGAAACCAGTCCCCAAAACTACTGAAGAAAATGGCATAAAACATAAAGTAGTTTCAGATTCGAAAGAAAAAAACACAAACTCAGAATCTTCAATCGCTACTGATCCTAAAACCACCCTATCAAATGCTCTTGAAATTAAATCAAATCAGGAATATCTAAAACGGATTTTTACCATCATTGCCAGAAACAAAAAATATCCTTCGCTAGCACGTAGAAGAGGCATAGAAGGCACAGTAATGGTGGAATTTTCTGTCAATCAACAGGGAAAACCTATTGGAATAAAAAACACCAATAAAGCCAGTTCACAGTTGGTTAAGGCCGCTATAAATACAATTAAGCGAGGAAGATTTCCAACGCCTCCAGACTCATGGGACCCAAACGCAAGAATTGAAATCCCAATGAAATATAGTCTCAGGTAAACCAAAAGAATAAAAAAAAGGCGGCTTCGCAAAATGCGAAGCCGCCTTTTTATATATTTTCTATTTCATTTTTCTTTTGGTGAATTCATCCACGAAAAATGATGCTACATGCTCTGCAAATTTTCCAGGACCAAAACCTGCATCATAGCCGAGCTCTTTGGCCAATTCATTTGTAATTCTGGGACCGCCGGCGATAAGAATAACCTTATCCCTTAAATTGGCAGCTTCAAGGAGTTCAACCAGTTCAACAAGGTTCCCGACATGAACATCTTTTTGCGTAACCGTTTGTGAAACCAGCAAAACATCTGCTTTCAATTCTATGGCTTTCTTAACAAAGTCCTCGTTCGGAACCTGACTACCCAGATTATAAGCTTCAATCATAGAGTAGCGCTCAAGACCATAGTGTCCGGCATAACCTTTCATGTTCATAACGGCATCAATACCTACAGTATGAGCATCTGTACCGGTACTTGCACCAACAACTACCAGTTTACGTTTGATATTCTTTTCAATGTATTCATCAACGCCGTGCATATCCATTATTTCAGAATCAATAACGCTGACTTTTATTGAAGTTACATCGATAGACTGGTTCAAGCTCCCATAAACCACAAAGAAAGTAAATTCTTTATCAAGAGCTTCGTGATGGGAGACCCCAACATCGGTTAGACCCATTTGCATTGCAAGTCGCTTGGCGGCCTCAACAGCTCTTTCATCATCTTTAATTGGAAGAGTAAAGCTAACCTGGACTTTACCATCGTTCATGGTATCGCCATAGGGCTTAACTTTGGTTAAATCAAGTTTCTGATCAAAATCTTTAACCTTCATTGAATATAATCCGCTGCTCATTATTGGCCTCCTTCCTTCATCAAATCAATGAATGGGTTGAAATAGTCCTGATGCTTTTCGACAACACCGTCTAAACCTTTTCCGCCATCAAATGGACGCTTAACTCCAGCGAATTTTCCCATTTCCAATGTTTTAAAAATTCCATCCGCCTTAATTGATTTGAGCATTTCACTTGCTTCTTTTAAAACCTGATTGGCTCTGGTTTCAATTGTTCCACCCTTTTTAAACTCGATCTCTTCACCAAGATCAGCCATTGTATTAAAAATATATCTGGCATTCTCAATTGAAAGAGCACGATCCGACATTAGAGGAGTGTGTATGGCTTCTGTAAGCATTCCAAGAAGATGAACCTTCTGTTTTGTCATAATGGTAACCATGTTAAAAAGAGCATCCTGAACATGTCCTTTAAAAATATTGCCAGTTTTAAACTTGGTTGGGGGCATATATTTTAAAGGTGCTTTTGGAAATATTTCTCTGGCCATTTGAGCCTGAGACAATTCGTAGAGAAATCCGTTTTTCATTTCAGGATTAATTTCAAATGCATGACCAAGTCCCATCTGTTCTTCCGGAATACCAGAAAGGAGCGCAAATTGTTCATTTATAAACTGCGAAGCCAGGACGGTGTGAGCTTCTTCATAGGCATCAGCCGTTGTTAGATAGTTATCTTCACCGGTATTTATTATTACCCCAGCAAATCCATTTATCACCCTGGAAAAATACTGATCAACCAGAGTTCTCTGCATGTTGATATCTCTGAAAAGAATTCCATACAATGCGTCATTTAGCATCATATCAAGTCTTTCAAGGGCACCCATAGCTGCAATCTCAGGCATACACAGGCCAGAGCAATAATTGCAAAGTCTGATGTAACGACCGTATTTTTCACCGGCTTTATCCAGAGCTTCTCTCATTAAACGGAAGTTTTCCTGTGTGGCAAAGGTTCCACCAAAACCTTCGGTTGTAGCCCCATAAGGCACAAAATCCAGAAGACTTTGGCCAGTGGTTCTAATAACTGCGATTACATCTGCACCTTGGGCGGCAGCAGCTTCAGCCTGGGTAATGTCTTCATAGATGTTGCCAGTTGCAACAATTACATAAAGATAAGGACCTTCTTTATCGCCATGTTCTTTTAGAAAGTCTTCTCTGACTTTGCGGTTTGCTTTTATCTTTTCAACAGTCTTGGTAGCGATTTCCAAAACTTTTGCTTTAATTTCAAAGAAATCTGCCATTTCAAGCTTTGTCAGGTCTAGACTACCTTTTGCAACCTGTTCCGCAATCTCCTGAGGGGTTTTGCCTGTTTGAATTACTGCGTTTCCAATATAAGTGGATAGCCCAATAGAAAGACCATTTCCCTTGCGAATGTTTTCTACAACGACATTAGGCAGTGGAACCTCGTTCTCATCAACCCCATCGATTCCAAGAAGTCGCGCACAAGTTCTTTCTATTGTTACTGTTGTGTGCTTTTGAATAAATTCCTGTGCATCCAGTGCGATTTCTTTTGCAGATTGTCTGGCTTTTTCTACCAGGTCGAAATTAAGATTCAGCTTACTTTTCATCTTCTTCCCTTGCATTAATTAATTTTTTGAAACCACTACACTGCTGAAGTATTGTGGTTAAGATTTACTGATAGTATTTCTTTATTATTTCGAGAAATTCTTCATCTAAATTCAATATTGAAGCTATTTTTAAAGCATCTTTTGGCACTTCGTAATTGCCTTCAATCTTCTTTAAGCTGTAGTCCATCTTATCCGAAAGACCACTAATAATTTTCTTTTTATAACTGGAATGGTTAACCTGGTCAGTTTCTATAGTGTAGCTGTCATCTTGCAATCCTACAACCTGATAATAGTTTGCTCCATCCAAATTTACTCCATCGTAATGAGTTGCTACTATTCCAAAAGAATCAGAATTTTGTAAAAACTCACAAAGAGCCTGAACGAAATTTTTCCCTTCGCCTGGATTAGTTGACCTGGCAAACTCATCAAAGATAGCGAGTCCTGAGCCTTTTTTGGAAATTGCGATGAATTCATGAAGTTCCATAAGTTCTGCCCCGAAACTACTCAAACCTGATTCTTGATCTTGCCCATCACCTGAAACAAACTCAATAAAATCCGGAAGACAGCTTTTAAAAATTCTGGCATAGGGGCTGAAACCAATAGAAAGTAGTTCCATATTCATGGCAATTGTTGATAAAGCAACGGTTTTGCCACCCATATTTGCTCCGGTCAGGAGGGTTACGCCCTTCTGAATGGATATGTTAACGGGAGTGAAGCTCTTATTCTCGCTTCTTAAAATTTCGTAAATTTCAGGATTAAGCAGGTCTTTTATCTCAATAGACTCTATACTTTTTAAATCTTGAATATCAGGTTCGCATGATGGCCACCTTAAGCCAATCTCTGTCCTTGCCAGGAGAAGTTCAAGCTTTCCAAGCATGGACGCATTATTTTCAATTTCAGAAAGATACTTTCTTAAATCATTTCCCAGGGAGATGCGAATGTTAAACTCTTCTTCTTTTTCCTGCTGAACAATTTTGCTTCTTTCAGCCCTATAGCGCTTTTTATCATCTTCTGTCTTTGCATTTAAAATCTTTGCTTCAATAGATTTTTTTTCTGCTCTGATTTTTCCCAGGCTGTTTGAATAAGATTCACTTAAATGAAAAGAAGGTAAAATCTTTTCTTCCGGATTTAATAGTTTTATTACGGAATTTAAAGAAACCATTGAAATTGAAGAAGCTTTGAACCCCATTTGAGAGGTTTCTTCAAGGATCTTTTCGGACAAAATTGCAAAACCCTTAATTTCCAGGAATTCTGTTTCATCAAGAATACTTGTGGTTTTTAAGTTTTGGATGGTTCCGTAAATATTTCTTAGTTTTTTAAAATGATTAAAAAGGCTGTTTAACTTTGCTTTATCCTGACTAAAAAACGATTTTGCTGCTTCCAGCTCTGAAAATGATTTTTTTGCGATTTGAAAATCTTCTGCCTTAAACGGCTTAAGTTCCTGAATCTCTTTTCTTCCATATGAAGAATTTATCATGATCTCTGAAAGCAACCATGAAACGCCTTTTGTAACTGGGGTATATGATTTAGTAGTCATTGAACCTGCGCTCCTGAATCGCAAACATCAAAAACAGGAAGCCTCAGGTTGCTTTCCAATGATGATTTGAATGCATTTTTGTCAAACTGGATTCCAGAAGGAGAGATTGGATTAGAACTTACCGCAAGGAGGTTTATCGGAAAAATCACTGAAATATTAACCCCTCGATTCTTTAAAGCTGCGTATTGGCTTGAATTTAACTGGATACTATTGCCATGCAGGGTAACAAGATTCAAGCCTTTAAATTCCGGAACTTTTTTCAGCAGTCTTTCAATTATAATTTTAGTGACAGCTCCGTTAAAAAAAATACCATCTATCTTTCCAATTTTAGATTCAAGAACATCGACCGTTTTTACATCAAAATTGCTTCCGGCAAGTTCAAAAAAATTGTTTTCCTTAAAGATAAAACATTGATTCTGAGAAATTTGGTTTCCCCTCTCCCACTCTCTCAATTTGTCAGTTAAAAAGAGTTTATAACTGGATTCTGGCAAACTTAAAAGTTCAGTATAAAAGGCAGTTTCATTGACCACCGTTTCCATGTTATGTGAAAAAGAAGCTCCAGAAGCCAATATGCAGCCATCCGCAAAGGTTATAGAAGCTGTAGATTTTCTGGAAGCAGCCCCATCTATAAAGACAAGGTCCGCTCCATTTCTTTTAAGAGCTTTTACTAATTCTTCCATTTGAGAAACGATTGATGGACCGGCAATTTGCGCGTAACCATCACTAAGCGCACGAAGAATAATAACTTCACCCATTGGAGTGTAAAAACCCGTGAACTCCAGGAGTTCACGGGTAAAATCGCAAGATCCAATTAATGAAGACGCAGTAGCAACAAAGGAACCAGACTTAACCCAAACCATAGGTTTATTTGTTCCAGTTACCTGATCAATACTTTCACCGTCAAAACCAATTGAGGTTATTCCAACTGTTCTGTCTCTTTGAGCTTCAATTAGGGAGTTTAAAACTGTTGTTTTTCCAGCGTTTTTCTCCATGCCAATGATGGCAAGGCAACTAACTCCTTCAAGAAGACTGTTAAGAGAGGCAGGCATTAATCGTGATGAGCATTCCTTTGTTTACGTTTGAGTCCTTCTGGTTCCAGTGGAGTCATACCATGATGTAGTCCGGCAACGCCTTCTACTTCGTCCACTTCATTGTGCATACAAACTTCACAGGTACATTTGTTTTTGTATCCATCAGGCTCGTTGTAACAGGTTATTACACCCTCATAGTTTCTAAGAATTACTTTCTTATAACCACTGGAAATCAGATAGTTAGGCATTACCGGAATTTTTCCGCCTCCGCCTGGTGCATCCACAACATAGGTTGGGACACAAAAACCAGTTGTGTGTCCTCTAAGAGCTTCAATAATTTCAATCCCTTTGGAAACAGGAGTTCTGAAATGTGAAAGCCCAAGAGAAAGATCGCATTGGTAAATATAATAAGGTCTAACCTTGATTCTAACCAGTTCATGCACCAGTTTTCGCATTACATGAATACAATCATTGACTCCAGCAAGAAGAACGGATTGGTTTCCGATTGGAACTCCCGCATAGCTTAAGAGTTTGCATGCTCTCTGGGCATCAGCGGTTATTTCCTTAGGATGATTGAAGTGGGTATTTACCCAGATAGAATCATACTTTTTCAACATCTCACATAGTTCAGGAGTAATTCTCTGTGGCAAAACGACTGGGGTTCTGGTTCCAAGACGAATGATTTCTACATGTGGGATGGCATCAAGTCTTGAAATGATTCCTTCTAACTTGTTGTCAGAAAGTAACAAAGGGTCGCCGCCAGAAATTACCACATCTCTAATTTGAGGCGTGTTAGCGATGTATTCAATAGCCAGATCAATCTGCTGTCCTGGGAGTGGATGATCAGTGTGACCGGCAAATCTTCGTCTTGTGCAATGACGGCAATACATTGAGCATTGGTCAGTAACGAGCAAAAGAGCTCTGTCAGGGTATCTGTGAGTCAGACCAGGCACAGGAGAATCACCATCTTCATGAAGTGGGTCTTCCAAATCAGCTGGAGAACGATCGAGTTCCTGATAGGTCGGAATAGCTTGTTTTCTTACCGGGTCTTCGCTATCCTGAGTGTCAATGAGAGTGAGATAATATGGAGTAATTGCCATTCTCAAGGTGGTTAGACATTTTTCAATCCCATCTATTTCTTCTTGAGTAAGGTTTACATATTTTTTTAATTCTTCAACTGTTTCAATGCGGTTTCTGACGTGCCAACGCCAATCATTCCATTCTGCGTCAGAGACATCAGGAAACATTCTTTTTTTTCTGGTTTCATTAAAATCGTACATTCTCTGAATTCCTTTCCTGGGCCACTTATCTATTTCGGGCTTTTATAAAATGAACCGGGGCCTTCAGGCCCCGGCAATCAATTTTCTAGCAATAAAGTTCTTCGAAGAGAGCTTTAAGATTTTCATTTTTTCGAATAACATCCATAGCGATTACATCATGGTTTGGTGCATAGCCATTTCCTACAATCAAGAGTGCGTCAGAACCAATTCCTTCTGCGCCAAGGGCAGCTTTTGTAAAGCTGGTTGCCATGGTAAAGAAGTAAACGGTAGCATCGCTGGTAGCTTTGGCAGTCATGATAGATGACATTTCTGTGTCTTCAACTGGAGCACAGTTTATAACCAGATCAGCCATTTCACCATTTGTAACTTCAGCAACGGCTTTTTGACAAGCAACCGGGTCCTGAGCATTTACCTGAAGAACGTGATCGCAGAAACCGAGTTTATTAATGCGGTCGCAACCTCTTTGAGAAGGCTGAATGGCAATCAATGAGCCGGTTTTGCCAAGAATTTCTCTGGCAACTGCACAACAGATACTTCCTGATTTTCCGCCAGCTCCAATTATAACTACTTTCTGGCCTGGTTTAACAAGGCGATAAGCTTGAGCTGGAGCACCGGCAACGTCTAATACTGCAAGAGCCAAAGTTTCATTGAAATCTTCAGGAATTTTAGCCAAAACACCTGATTCAAAGAAAATTGCATGTCCTTCAATTTTAACCTGATCTCTTTCAGGGAAGACTTCGATGATTTTTTCAATTTTTAATGGTGTGAGTGAGAGGGAAACTAAACTGGCAATTTTATCCCCTACTTTAAAACCTTTTGGGTTTGGATGGTCTTTACCAATTTCCTTAATTTTTCCAAGTAGCATTCCGCCTGAACCGGTAACTGGATTTTGCTGTTTTCCTCTTTCGCCAACGATGCCAAGAATCATTTTCTTAACGCCTTCGATATCACCGTTGCAGGCGTCTTTCATCTGACGAAAAGAAGCAGAATCAATATTCAAAGTATCTACTTCAACCAAAATCTCATTTTCACGAATTGGTAAGGAGTTGTCTACCTTCTGAGCATTCTGAGGGAGAGCGTTATCAGGGGCAATAACTCTGTGAGTTCCGTATTTACATGTCTGTTTCATAGTTATTCCTTTCAAATTTATTGATATACAAAGATCATTAAATCAAGTTTTTATGGTAGATACAATAGTTCTTATTGCTGATTTAACTACCTTCTGCATACCCTCCCCATGCCAGCTTGGGAGAGAAAACCACCTCCTGATAAACTTGCAAAGCCTTTAAATCAGGCTTCGTCCATAAACTTAAGATTTTCAGCAACCTTAAATTCTGCTTCTGTATTTGCTTTAATCTCTTCAACGCTTGATTCCTTGTTGATTTCACAAAGGGTCATTCCTGTTGAATCAATTCTAAAAACAGCAAGTTCTGTAACAATCATGTTTACAACGTTTTTTGCTGTCAAAGGCAATTTACAATTTTTTAGTATTTTAGGTCTTCCTCTATCGGTATGAAGCGTTGAAACAATTACATTTTTTGCTCCTACCACAAGATCCATTGCTCCGCCCATTCCAGGAACTTTTTTCCCGGGAATAATCCAGTTCGCAAGGCTTCCCTCTTGATCAACTTCCAATGCGCCAAGCACCGTATATTCAACATGCCGGCCACGAATTAGTGCAAAAGAAGTCGCGCTATCAAAAAAGCTTCCATGTGGCAAAACACTTACGAATGAGCCACCAGCATTGGTTATGTCTTTATTTTCCTGGCCTGGTTCCGGGGCAGAGCCCATTCCCATAATGCCATTTTCAGACTGAAAAGTGACGTGAATGCCTTCGGGAATATGGTTCGCTACAAGAGTTGGCAGCCCTATTCCTAAATTAACGCTTTGATTATCCTTAAATTCACGTGCAATTCTTTTGGCTATAATATTTTTGGCTAATTTTACATCTTCTATCATTTTCTCTAATCCTTTGGCCGCTTAGCTATTTTCCGGGTGGAAAATATGAGTAACGAGTGGAGCAGGAGTTACAACCATTTCCGGTATAAGCTCTCCTGCTTTTACTAAGGTTTCAGCCTCAACAACAACAGTTTCTGCTGCCATGGCCATAACGGGATTAAAATTTCGGGTGGTTCCGTTATAAACAATGTTTCCTGCCTCATCCACACGGCTTCCCTTTAAAAGTGCCATATCTGCTCTTAAAGGCAATTCCAGCAAATACTCTTTTCCATTAATGGTAAGTTTTTGCTTTCCTTCTTCAACAACAGTTCCCACACCTGTTGGGGTCAGGAATCCGCCAAGTCCGGCTCCCCCAGCTCTAATTTGCTCAACTAAGGTGCCCTGAGGAATAAGTTCAACTTTTAGGGTTCCTTCTACCATCTGCTTCCCAGTTTCAGGATTTGTACCAATATGAGATGTAAGAACTCTTTTTACTTTATTAGCAGCAATTAGTCTTCCAATTCCTTTATCTACAAAGGAGGTGTCATTACAAATTATGGTTAAATTCTTTACTTCGCTTTCAAGAATAATACTTACAAGATTTTCCGGAGTTCCACAGGCGAGAAACCCACCAATCATAATGGTCATATCATCTCTGAGAAGTTTGGCAAAATTCTGCCTATCAATCATTTTATTGAACATTTATTTATTCCTTTAAAAATTATTCCTGCTGAAAATCAGCATTTCAGTCCAAGAATTTTTCTTGCTTCATCAGGTGTTGCAATCTCTCTACCAAGCTCTTTTGCAATTCTTGCTGCTTTTAGAACCAGCTCTGCGTTTGATTTCGCCAGAACACCTTTTTCAAGATATATGTTATCTTCAAAACCTACTCGAACATGGCCACCAGCTACAATTGAGGCTGCTGTCATCTGGAACTGGGCGCGACCGATTCCAGAAACAGTAAAGGTGCTTTCTGATGGAATACTTCCTGCCATAAAAACAAAATCACGTAAAGAAGCCGCAATTCCACCAGTTACTCCCATAACAAAATTGAAGTGCATCGGACCTTTGATAAAACCTTTTTTATGCAAACGAATTGCAGTATCGATCATGCCCTTATCAAAAACTTCAACTTCTGGCTTAACACCAAGCTCAATCATTTTTTTCCCAAAAGCGATTATGGTGTTTTCAGAATTAACAAAAATGTCATCAGCTCCAAAATTTACAGTTCCACAATCCAAAGTCGCCATTTCCGGAACAAGATCAACAGGTTGGAGTCTTTCTTCATTCGACATTCCGACCGCACCACCAGTAGATGGTTGAATAATAGCTTCAGGACAACAAGCTTTAATAGCTTCAATGGCTGCCTTAAATCGGTCACGGCTTTGAGTTGGAGTTCCATCATCTTCCCTGACATGCAGATGAATTATAGAAGCTCCAGCTTCCATAGCAAGTTTAGCTTCTTTTGCGATTTCTTCAATTGTATAAGGAATTGCCGGATTATGTTCTTTTGTCACTTCTGCACCGCATATTGCGGCAGTTAAAATTAGTTTTTCCATAATTATTCTCAGTATTTTTTGTTATCAATGTAAGTTAAAACCTGATCTATAGAATCCAATGTGTATTGCAGGTCTTCTTTTGTGTGTCTATATGCTATGTAACCATGATGGAAAGGCTGAAGGAAAACTTTTCTTCTAATGAGCTGAGTATAGAAATCGTTTCTCATTGCTTTATAGGTTTTATCAGCATTTTTGTTGAATACCACAAAAGGCATTTGAGGAATTGGGGAAAGACTAAGATCTACATTATGTTTATCAACGATTTTTTGTAGTTCTGCATTAAACCATTTGCCCTTTTCCTTGATTGCTTCTATAACGTTTTCTCTTTCCATGAATTCAAGAGTCTTTAGGGCTGCAGCAAATTCAACGCTGTTTGGGTAGAATGTTGAGGAAACAAAAACTTCTTTTTCCACCACTTTCATAATGTGCTCTTTACCAACGCAGGCGCTAATTGGGTAACCATTAGCCAATGCCTTTCCAAAGGTTGAAAGATCAGGAGTTACTCCAAACAGAGTCTGAGCTCCACCTAAATGGACCCTGAATCCCGTTCTGATTTCATCGAAAATTAAGACAGCACCGTGTTTATCAGCAATTTTGCGAACCCCTTCCAAAAATCCTGGTTTTGGATATTCGCATTGGTACGCAAGTGGGTGCCCGATTGGAGTTACAATAATTGCGGCAGTTTCTGAACCATACTGCTTCATCAGCTCTTCAAGGCTATCCAGATCATTGTAATGAAATTCATGGGTGTCTTCATAAAGCTTTGGCAAAACTCCGCCTTTAACTTCAACACACCAGTCATGCCAGCCATGGTAACCACAGCGCATAATTTTTGTTTTTCCAGTAAAGCCTCTGGCGATTCTTGTAGCCAAAGTTGTTGCATCTGAACCAGTTTTAGTAAAAATAGACATTTCTGCACACTTGATTAAACTTCGAAGTTTTGTGGCAAGTTTATTTTGAATGGACTGGGTCAGAGAAAAGCAGAAACCATGCTCTTTAATCTGTTCAATAGCGGCATTATCAATTTCTTCTTCGCGGTGGCCAATAATGATTGGGCCGTAAGCGCATAAATAGTCAAGATACTCATTACCATCTATATCCGTTATTTTTCCGCCTTTACCGTGCTCAAAATAAATAGGATATTCACCTTCAATAAAGTTATATGGTCTTCGAATGCCAAGAACACCACCTGGAGTGCATGTCTTACCATGCTTGAATTCTTCCATGCTTTTGGTCAAATTGAGTTTTGGTGCTTCGTTCATTTAGTTTCTCCTGACTTCTATGATTATTGTCTTTCAGCTCTCTGGCAGATAACTATTTTACGCTTGTGAAAATTTTATCTTTCCAGATTTTTTTAAGAAGAGGGAAATGAAACTTCAGGTTTTAGAAGGAAATTTGTCAAAATTTTCTCATAATATGAAAAAAATAGGCTGACAAAGCGCCTGTCCCTTAAACCAATTCAATCACTCCGACTATCTATATTTAATACCCTGAAATACTAACACAAACTTGACCACAAACTTAAGGAAAAATTGAACTTTTATGAAAAAAAATCACAAAAAATTTACATGTTTCAGGAGGAAAAATTTATTTGAAAATTACCAAAATCAGGAACAGTTATTTTGAGTCTGATTCGGGTTCGGATTTTGCTTCTTTTTTTACAATTATCAGTGAAAAATCCTCATCTAACTTCTCTTTAGATAAGTTGGTTATCGTTCCCATGATAGCCTTTCGCATTTCAACTGGAGGAAGATGCAGATATTGTCTACAGATTTCTGGAAATCCCCGACCTCCCAATGCATCTCGATTTTCATTACATAATTTAACGCAAATATCTGTATAAAAAATTAGACAGTCTCCATCAGAAAAATTAAATGTTTTACTGTTGAATTTTTCAGGTTTCTCACTGTTCCCTAGAGAACGATTTTTCATTTCCGGTAATGGGGAGTATTTATCCTGTGAAAAGAATAATGGAACCAGATGCGCAGCATTGCACAAGTCAAAATTACCTTTCTCCAGATCAATAGATACTGCACAAAGGGTCATGCATTTCTTTTGATGAAACTGCGAACAAAGCAATTCATCCAGGCAGGAAAAAGTAGTCGACATTGAAAAATCATCTTCCTGAATAGATTGGGCAACAATTGCCTTAGCCATTGCTGTAATTAAAGATGAGCTTAATCCGTGACCATTTACTGTACCAATTAGAAAAATCCATTTTTGAGGATTAATCTCCTGAATATCACAATAGTCTCCACCCAAATCTGCAGCTGAAAAACTGCAGATATCTGCATTTAAACCATTTATATCGGGGGCTTTTTGTGGAATTATCTGAGCTTGTATCTTTTGGGCATCCAATACATCTGAAAGCACTTCCATGGTTTGATTAAAATTCTCTGAGAGTTTTCCGAACTCGTCTTTTTGAGAAACCTCAATCTTATAAGAAACTTCTCTATTTCTAATGGCATTTATACCCAGCAATAACTGCGAAATCGGACTGATTACAATTTCTTCAAGAAGTTTTACCAGAGTAATTGCGAGTAAAACAGTCAGTATTGCACCTAAGAATAAATCATTTATGATTCTGTCTATTTTTTCTTTAATTACAGATTGCGGATATAGACTAACTATAATGTTGTCTGGCAGAAATTTGCCCGGTGCTCCTGCTGCAAGCCAACTTTGCCCCTGCCAAAAAATTTGTCCACCTTGAAGGCTGTTATTTCTGCGCACTTTGTTTATAAAGTTTTTTAAATCTCCGGTGGGAAATTTTTCTTCTGAGGCAATCAATGTTGAGTCTTCGATTGACCAGGCCAGTCGTCTTAAAACAACATTTCCTGCAGTTGACGGCTTGGGAAGATTTTTCTTGAGAAAGTTTTTCACCATATCCTTAAAAGCTACGTTAAACAAAATAAAAGCTGGAGTATGGTTCGGATCAGAGTAAGTATCCCAGAAAATAACCATATTTATCCCGCCAAGAAATATTTTATTAAGTTCGTCCGGACTTTCAAAAATATGTGCCCAACCACCAATAGAGCTTTCAAGAAATTCTTGTAAAACGACCTCTGACGCTGAAGGAATATTTTTTTGTTTTAGCGGAAGTCGTTCACTTATAAATCTTCTAATTCCCTTTTTGGCAAAAAGCTTATTGATTACTTCTGTTTTTTCAATTGCATTTTGATTTCTTGTGGAAACAATTAAATCTCCATCCAGATTGCGGATTTCAGTAGAATTTACAAGTTCTTTTCTTTCCAGATCCGATAGAAAAGGGATAGCAGCAGCAGGATTTGTAAGAATTGTTTTATTTAACTTAAATCCTCTGAGGTAATTCAAAACGTTAAACTTTTCACCCTCAAAATCATTCTCAAGTTCACCTATACTATTTTGGCATGCCAGCAAAGCCTGCTGTTTAAGGTATTCGGTGTGCTCCAGAATAAATCTCCAGCCAAAATATCCAAATAAAGAAATCGGAAGAATAATAGCGTATAAGACTAATATCAGAAGCTTATACTTCAAGGAAATTCCACTGATTTTTGAGTTAAAAGATCTGTTCCAACTAGAAAAAGACCAACATATGAACCAAAGAAAAACGAAAACCTTAAGATGTGTTCTGGAGAAACCGTTTTTCGACCCGGAATAAACCTTAGAAAAAACCAGATATCTATTTCCAAACTTTTTTCTAGAAGTTAAAACACGGCTGTTATTTCCTTTGGAATTCTGCAATTCAGAACCATCAATGCTTTTCTGCTCAAAACCTGAATCTTCTATTGTAACTTTGAGATTTACTGACATTTCTTCGGGAATAAATTTTGACAAAATTCTGGGTCCTGGAATATCCCACGAAATAATAAATAAGCCATCTAAGGGGCCCTGTTGATCTGGCTTGTTATAAAAAAACAAACCATTCCCTTTTGGCCCGAAAAACTCTATGGCTCGTTTACTTTTCAATAATTTTTCAAATTTGGAAGTACCACCACCAAAGAGAGTCTGTGCATCAATCTTGTGCTCAAAATCTTTTTTGGTTTTCCTGCCATGATTGAATAACCATACACTTTCTATTCTTTCACCCGTGTCTCCGAGCAAATAATCTGGAGTTATCAAAAGCCCGTCTTTAAACACATAAGGAACAAAATTTAACTCCTTGCCATGGAATTTTTCATACAACGTTTCTATTTCGAACTTATTGACTGTTTTCCAGTTTATGGACTTTGCAAATTTCTTAAATTCTTTATCAAAAAAGGCAGTCGGATCTATGAAGTTACAAATTTGCTCGGCTTTTTCATCAAGCAATTTAATTGCTCTGTTAATTCTCAGCTCTTCATTTTGACTAATAATTGCATTTCCAAGAATCCATATTGAAATGCAGGGAAAAATAAAAAACAGAAACAAATGGCTTACAGAAATCAGGTATTTGTTTTTGAGGTTTTGGACTTCTTTTATCATATTCATTCCGAAGCCTCTGGGTTAATACTTTTAACTGCCAGCATCGTTAAATCATCTTCTTGCGGTTCCCCTTCAAGAAACTGTTTCCATAAAAATTGAATATAAGAAATCAGTTCATCTGGACTTAATTTGTTCTTATTTTCCAATTCACGATATACCCTATCGTGCCCAAACATTTCTTCTCTTGGGGATTGCCCTTCAATCAAAGCATCTGTGTAGCAAAACAATGTTTCGCCATGTGAAAGATCTATTTCTATAAGCTCTCTAACGCGCTTGGATTCTTTTACCCCAAGTGGCATGCCTTGAACTTTAAGTTCTTCAACCTGCCCGTTTTTATGGATAACCAGCGGCCAGTTGTGACCGGCATTCATTATTTGAATGGATTTTTTTATGGGATCAAGTAACAGGAAAAGCATGGTCATCATTTTTTTTCTTTTCAAAGTTTTTAGAAGCATTTTTGATAAAGAAGAAGCCAGATTTGAAAATGGAATTTTATCTCTGCAGCCTTTAAAAATTGCGGCTTTTACCATAGCCATAGCTAGCGCGGCGGGAGTCCCGTGCCCACTTACATCACCGATCACAAGTAACCACTTACCTTCTGAATAGGGTAAAATATCGCAATAATCACCGCCCAGGTCGCTTGCTGTTTCATTAAAAATAGCAGTATCAAAACCTTTGATATGAATTTTCTTTTGCGGAAATAAAGAATCCTGAACAACCTTTGCTAATCTCATTTCGCTCAAATCATCTACCATTTGGTTAAAAGCTTTTCCAAGTTCCCCAAATTCATCATGAGAAATCAGACTGACTTTTGCATCAGGAGAGCCAGACTGAAGCTTTTTCATTCCCTGGTCAAATTCTTCAATTGGCTTCAGGAAAGTCTTGGCCAATAGCTGAGCAATAGCAAATGAAACTATGAGTATCAATAATATACCCGCAACTAAAGAAAGCTTTAATTTGAAGAGATTCGAAGCAATAGGAGCAAAATCTACCAACCGAACCAAACAAAACGGTTTTAGAATTCTTCCCGGATAAACTATAGCAATAAAAGAGTTTTCTCCGATTTGTAATCGTCTGGATATGGCATTACCTGTAATTTTAGCCTCGTCAACCATTTCATTTAGTTCATTATTGCCCTTATATCCATTATCCAACCACAGTTTTAGATTACAATCATAAGCACCGAATACAAAATTTATCGATGATAATTTTTTTAAAGTCCGTTTTACAAAGTTTTTAAGTGCGGTTTCTCTAGGCAGAAAAAATGACAAAATTGCTGCAGGATGATCTGGTTTCCTTATATAAGACCAATACTGGTAAAGCTCTTTTTGATCCAGATCAATAATATGAATCTTGTCTGGAGCCGCTGAAATTTGAGCAAAACCAAAATCTGCGCTTGTAAACATGTTGGTAAAAACCTGGTCTGGGGGCTTATTTAGAACAACTTTTTCGTTTTCAAGCCTTTCTTTTAGTTGCTCTCTAATTAGATGCCTTGAAAAAGCGTCGATTGTTTTTTCCAAGCCTTCAATTGTGCTTCCAAAGTTTTTTATTAAAAGCGCATTCCCATTAAGGCCCCTCATTTCTGCTCTTACAGCTTTTCGAGAATCGACTAATTTTTTAAACTCTTTTTCAATTTCCGAAAGGGAGTAATTTTCCAAAACTTGTTTAGCTATTTTTTGACAACTTTTTTCAAAAAGGAATTTTTCGTTGACGAATTCATCTTCAATGGAAGATAAAAGCTTTATTTGTTCTTTTTTTACATCAGCGAAAAGAACTTTTTCGTGATCTGATATAGCCATAATTCCACTTAATACTAATGCAGAAACCGGCAATGCAACTGCGACTAAAAAGACAGCTGAAAATTTTGTGCTAATTCGAAGGTAATACTTTTCAAAGGAAAAGTTGGGATTCAAAAGCAAAGATAGCAATATTGCAAAAAGGATTAAAAAACATAGATTGATCATTCCTCTTGTGCTTTGAAAACCAGATGAAAAAATCGGAACCGAGCCAATAAAAACACCAAAACTAGTCTTTAAAATCGCCCATCGTCTGTAACCGAATGATATGAACCCATCTGTATTAAGCTCAAGCATTTTTCTTGCAATTCGTGCATAAGTTTCGTCATTCTGAGAAAAGCTTGCTTCCTTAAATTCGTGATCCCAATAGGTTAAGCGAAAGTCCTCAACACCCGGCTTCTTTAAAAATTCCTTTAAAATTTTTCCTGGGGTTTCAAGCGGCATTGCCACACAGATAACCCCAGATTTATCTTTTGATGAAAACCTCTTCCAAAAAATATACCCAGATTTTCTTTTCCTCTTAATTGGAATAAGTTGCCCTTCAAGATTTTTCAATTTTCCTGGTCTGGAGCCCGCTCCCAGAATTATAAGCAAACGTTTTTCCTGCTTTTCTTCATCTTCACCAGGTTTATAGTTTTTTGTCTGAGCAAGAATGTCCCAAAGTTTGGCCAACACAAAACCGTTTTTTTGTGGAAGCCCTTTGCCCTTAACAAGCTTTCCTTTTTCATTAAAAAGATAAGTTAAAAATTTAACTGATGATTTATCTTAAAAGTTGCTTATCAAAGCTTTGGTGGTTTCCAATTTACCTTTGCTTAAATGAAAGGCAACCTTTTCAAAAAGATTAAAGTAAAACCCTTCCTGACTGGATAATTCTGCAACGGAAAGCATTTTTCTTCTAAGCTTTCTCTGGGAAGCAAAATTTTGATTACTTTCAGTAAAATCCAATAATTGGTTTAAAAGCAAATAAACCGCAATTAAAGGAACAAAAGCAAGCACAACAAGAAAAATAGATTTCTTAAAAAATGACAATTGCAATAAAACCTCTCATTAACTCATCAAATCATAATAAGAATTTAATGTTTAGTAAAGAGCCACTAATTGCCATTAAGCCCTCAATGTATCGCTATTCATTTATTATGCAACCTTAAGACTTTTTTAAATCAGGATTTAGTTTGTGGCTGGAATATTCCTTCACTAAAAACAATTAAAATGATAGAATCCAATTCCCCAGCGGAGGAGTTTTCGCCGTATATTTTGGGAAGGGAGTCATTATGAATTACAAAATTTTACTTATAAACCCTGATCACAAAGCATTAAGTAAAGAGTCAAAGGCTCTCTCAGCTAGAAGTTTCAAGGTGATAACCGCCTCTGACGTAGAATCGGCAAGTGACTTCCTTCGCGATGATGGTCTTATTCACGTTATTCTAACCGAATGGGAAGTGCCTGTTGCAGCTGATAGCAAGATCAGTCTAAAAGGCCCCGAGTTGTTTTCCGAACTTTTGATGATCAGGGATGAAGTTAATGTTTTCTTATTTACGGATAGCCCTGAAATACAGCATTTTTCTTCAGGCGGAAATTTAAATGGTTACTTTTTTAAGGGCGACCATGATTATGATGATATCGCCAGGAAAATCAAGGCTGAGGTAGTTAATAGCAAAAATCGAGCCCCGTTTTTTGATAAACTCATGGAATATGCTTTGAAATCAAAAGATAGCTGGCACACCCCTGGTCACGCTTCGGGCTATTCAGTGAAAAATTCTGTCTGGGTTAAGGATTTTTATGATTTTTTCGGTCCAAATTTATTCAGATCGGATGTTTCCGTTTCTGTTCCAGGACTGGATTCATTGCTTCATCCCACCGGAGTTATTCAGGAGGCGCAGGAACTCGCCGCAAGAGCATTTAGTGCAAGATATACATTTTTCTCAACCAATGGCACCAGCACATCAAACAAAATTTTGCTCCAAACTTTGTTAAAACCGGGCGATGCTATTTTACTTGATAGAAATTGCCATAAATCCGTACACTACGGAACCATAATCGCTGGAGCCGAGCCAATTTTCCTGCTTCCATCAGTAAATGATGAATTTGGAATTTTTGGACCTGTCCCAAAGAAACGAATTTATGAAACAATGGACAAAGCCATTGCTGCCGGGAAAAAGGTTAAGGCCATAATTTTAACAAACTGCACCTATGATGGATTAATCTATGACATCGCGGACGTGGTTAAGCAAGCCCATAAAAGAAATATCAAAGTAATAGTCGACGAAGCCTGGTTTGGATATGCAAGATTTCATCCTGAATTCTATCCATGCGCAATGGAAGCTGGCGCCGATTACTCGACACAATCTACCCATAAAACCATGAGCGCATTCAGTCAGGCTTCAATGATCCATGTAAATGATCCGGATTTTGAAGAATTTCGTGATTTCTTTATTGAAAATCTCAATATTCATTCCAGCACTTCTCCGCAATATCCTATGATAGCATCACTGGATGTAGCTCGCAGACAGATGTCTATGGAAGGTTATTCACTGTTATCCAGAAGCTTAAAACTTTCTGAAACTTTAAAGAAGAGCATAAACAGCCTTGCCAAATTCAGAGTTCTTGAGTTGGAAGATTTAATTTCAGAAGAAGTTAAAGGCGACAAGATTCGTCTGGACCCGACAAAATTAACCATAGATTGTTCAAAAACAGGTTTAACAAGCAAAGAAGTAGAACACCATCTTCTTGAAAAACATAATATTCAGATTGAAAAAACCACTTTTAATACTATTACTGTTTTAATAACTATTGGAGCAACCCAATCAAAGCTGAATAGACTATTTCTTGCTCTTGAAAACATCGAAAAAATGAGTGGAACCAGAAGAGCAAAATCGGGGGGAACACCAAAAAAACATCGTTTGAGTCTTTCTCCGATGAGGTTTATGCCCAGGTTTGCCTTTTATTGTGATGGGGAAAAAGTTCCTTTAAGAGAATCTACAGGCAAAATTGCAGCCGCAATGATAACGCCATACCCTCCAGGAATCCCACTGCTGGTTCCAGGGCAGCTCATTAGCGAAGAAATTGTTGAAATATTGATGGATTACCGGGATTATCAAGTAGAGATTCACGGATTGCATGGAGGTCAAATTAAGGTTCTAACCCCGGAAGAGGTAGCAGAACTTACAGAAGCCGGCCATGGAATTGAGGATTTAAGCGAGATAAAATAAATGGAATCAAATGGATTCATATGTTTGGTTCCTGCCTTTGTAACCATTCTTATAGCCATAACTACTCACCGGGTAGCCACAGCTGTTTTTTTCGGGATTGTAAGTGCAGCATTTGTAAAAGTTGGTGGATTTTCTTCCTCTGCTGTTGAGCTAATATTTGAATACCTGAAGCTTTCATTTACAAATATTGAGAGACTAAAAATCTGTGCTTTCCTTATTTTTGTTGGCTTTACCATTGATTTAATTGATGTTTCCGGTGGATATAAAGCCTTTTCGAAATGGATATCAAGGTATTTAACCTCAGCTCGTAAAACCAGAGTTACTACTTTTCTTTTAAGTCTATGTTTCTTTGTTGACGACTATGCAAATGTTCTTGTTTGTGGTGCTTCAATGAGAGGAATGGCTAAACCGCATAATATTTCTCCGGCATTGCTTGCATATTTAGTGGATAGAACCGCAACTGTCGCTTCAATTATTGTGATTTCAACCTGGGCAGCTTTTGAAAGTTCAATAATGATCGGTGCAGCTGAAAATGTAAATTTGAGCAAAAATGCGTCAGAATTTTTTTTCGCCACACTTCCTTTTCATATTTCCACTTATCTAGGTCTGTTGCTTGTAATTTATACAGCCTGGCAGGGGAAATGGTTTGGAGCTTACTTTGACAAAGGAGAGGGTTTCGATTCATTATCCAAAAATTCAGTAAACAAAGATTCGGCAAACAAAGAGTCTAAAACTGATAAAGTTGCTACAATAAAAACACCAACAACCGAGAAAGATAAACACGCTGGATCAGTCGCGAACCTGATTACCCCAATTTTAGTTCTTGTAACAACTGGCAGCCTGCTATTTTGCTATTTTTCAATTTCGACATACTTTAAAGCAGCAATAAAACCAACGCTATTAAATGTGTTGGGTGAATTACCTACCGTTAAAATCCTTATTTTTTCAAGCATTATGGGTTGGTTATCTTCATTATTTTTGATCAAAAAGGCTGATAAACTGCCAATTTCAAAAGTTTTAATGGCACACAAATCTGGCTTCTTAAAAATGGTATCACCTGCAATGGTTATAATCCTTGCAAAAGGTCTATCAGTGGCAAGCTCTCAAATAGGCGTAGGAAACTTTATCTCGGTGGGAATTGGTAAATATCTTATTGTAGAACTCATACCCGCCGCTGTCTTTTTAATTTCTTTGCTAATAACTGTTGCAACAGGTTTTAGCTGGAGTTCTATGGTTATTGTTATGCCAATTGCATTTGAACTTGGTGTCTCAAATGTATTTCCCGGAAAGCTTCCAATCGTTGCAGGAGCTGTTATTTCAGGTGCAATTAGCGGTGCTCTAATGGTTCCATACTCTGACAAAACGGTTTTAACTGCCGCCGCTTTTAACATTTCACCAATGTATCATGCTAAAACTCAATTCATTCAAGCCATTATAACTACAGTTGCCACAATGCTTTTCTATCTCTTTTACGGATATGGAAAAGGATATAACCTATCGCTTTTTGCCGGAATAATTTTCATTACTCTTCTTCAATTGGCTTTTGCCAAAAAAGATAAGCTTGTTGTTTATGATGGGAATCAAAAACAAAATTGGCGCTGAATCATTTCTATTTAAACGCCAACTAATGTTTCCGAATTTGAGAAAAGCTTAACTTTTCGGCTCTGTGGTTAATTCACTTTGATCATCTTTTTTCCCGAAATGATCAATAACAACAGCGGCAGTACAATCTCCCCACACGTTTACTGTGGTTCTAAATTGATCCAGAATTCGATCAATAGCCAGGATTAGTCCAATCCCATCGAGAGGCAATCCTACAGCGGCCAAAACAATGCCCATAGTTACCAGACCCGCTCCTGGAATAGCGGCTGCACCAATTCCGGCTAATGTTGCGGTAAAAAATATAATAACCTGAGATCCAAGAGTTAAATTAAAGCCCAGAATTTCTGCGATAAAAATAACTGCAACAGACTCATAAAGAGCCGTTCCATCCATGTTAATTGTTGCCCCAAGTGGTAAAACAAAATCTCTGGTTTTTTTCTGGACTCCACTTTTTTCGAGACAATTCATGGTCATGGGAAGGGTTGCTGCGGATGATGCAGTCGACCAGGCAGTTAGCAATGCTGGCAAAACTTCCTTCATCAGTCTGAAAGGATTCTGCTTTGCAATAATCAGAACCAGTAAAGGAAGAACAACCATAGAATGAATTAATAGCCCAAGAACCACAGTAAATGCGTATTTCCCGAGAGCAAGAAGTGCTGCAACGCCTAATTCAGTAAAAATCTTTGCAACAAGGAAAAAAATGAAATAGGGTGACACTTCCATAACTATTGATACAGCTTTTTGCATCATAAGATCTATGTCGCCTATAAAGTCATTTATTACCGCAATACCTTCCTCTTTTTTAAATGTCGTTCCGACAATGGCAAGGAAAAGACTGAAAAAGATAATCTGCAATATGTCTCCCCGGGCAAGCGAATCAAAGAAATTTTTCGGAATCATCTCAATCAAAGTATCAAGAATAATAAGGGTTGCGCTCTTTGTCCCAACTTGTTGAGCAGAAACTTTATCTGGTACTTGAAGAGAAATTCCAGCGTTTTTTAGTGTTTCCGGGAGCATCCCCTTACCGGGATGTGTCAGGTTAACCAGAAAAATACCAAGCAAGACAGCCAGGCCAGTAGTTAACAAATAGTAACTTATGGTTCTGACCCCAACACGACCCAACTCTTTCAGGTCTCCAAGGTTTATTACCGCCATATAAATTGAAGCAAAAACCAAAGGAGCAATAAGCATCCTTAAGAGCCTCACAAAGATATCGCCACCATATTTGAAAAAAGTAAGTAATCCTAATAAAACGCCTTTATCAAGCGAATCTGAGAAAAACTTATTTAATACAATTCCTAAAATGGCACCTGCAATAATGCCTAAAAGAATTTTCCATTGTAGATCAAGATTTTTCCATTTCTGTAACATAATGCTATTTCTCCATTCAGTTGGGTAGAAACTATATTAAAATAACAAAAAACTCAACCGCAATGGCCTCCTTATTACAAAATTCTCTTTTTTCTGATAGTATCAGAAGTGAATAGATAAAGAATCGGGTTAGACGTTGGATTTAAAAGCTGTAAAAACTAAATTAGCTGCCTTTTCCTCCAGGCAAAGCTTTAAGCTTTGCTTAGGGTTGTGGGTTTTAATTGGATTAGTTGATTTACTTGGTTTATTGATTTTTGGAAAAATTTTCCATGAGTTTCGGGGAATTCTAAATTTTGCCGCTCTTCTAATTTTGGTAACAGAAATTGAGGAAACCTTTTTCTTATGGGGAATTTTTGTTCTGATACCAAATTCCATTTTTTTGTTTTTACTAAGCTTTAAATTTCATGTTTTTGGAGCTTTCCTGCGAGAAATGTTTTTTGGAACGACTTCGATAGCTCTTGTTCAAGGTTTCCATAATCTTTTTTATTCAAAGTTTATATCTGAAAATGTTTACAACTCATTAAAAAAGGATTTAAAAGAACACCAGCAAAATAGCTTCCAGTCAATTCTTCACTTTAGTTTAATAGGTTGTACAAAGGAACGAAACAAGGTCTTAAAGCAGGCTTATCACGTCCTTGAAAATTCTTTCCACACAGACAAATCTCTTATATTTATTGCGGATTATTCTAATAATTGCCTTATACCAGCATATAAACCCGGGGAACAACCATCCAGTAAAATTGCACCAATCCTTGTTTCACCAGATTTTTGGACCAAGCATGCAATAGCTCCAGACAAGGGATTAATGGGCGTTATCTCTGGAAATTCCAGACCAGAAACTCTAAAGCGACTTATTCCCGGAGCTGAACTTGATGCTATTGCAGTAATGCCTCTTAGTAGTGAAGGCAAAGTTATTGGTTTGCTAACTGTTATAAAGCAAAGACCAGAAAATAGAAAATATCTGGACCCTGGTCTGTTTGCCACCTTTGGTTATGTATTAGCTTCGGCATTAGATAACTGTGAAGCCCATGAACTCAAGGTTAAATTATTAGACACCGCAAATCAGGAAAAAAATCAAATACAAACAGCATTTGGAAAGTATGTTTCTTCTTCTGTTGTTGAAGAACTTGTTAATTCTAACGATATGGCTGTTCTTGGAGGAAAAAAACGAAAGGTTTCTATTATGATGGTAGACCTGCGAGGTTTTACCTTGTTAGCCAATCAAATTCAAATAGAACAACTGGTAAAAATTCTTAATTACTGGTTAGAAAAAGCCAGCCAATTAATTCTTGGAAGTTACGGAACCATCGATAAATTCATGGGTGATGGAATCATGGTAATTTTCGGTGCCCCAATAGAAAAACCGGATGACGTTTTAAGAAGCGTATATACCGCTTTTCGTTTGCAGGTTAAGTTTAATGAGTTTTTTCAGGAAGTGTCTCCATTGTTAGGGCAACGACCTTTGGGACTAGGTATTTCCATTGCTACCGGAGAAGCTATTGTTGGAAATTTTGGTTCAAGCAATAGGATGGAATACACAGCAATTGGGGATGTTGTTAATCTGGCTTCAAGACTTGAAAAACTTGCAGGAGCGGGAGAAATAGTGGTCGACCAGAATACCTTTTCCCAATTACCTCAATTTCGTTTTAAATATACGCAATATGATGATGTACAGGTAAAAGGACTAGGTAATCAAAGTATCTTCAAGCTTCACGAAGTGCTAAGAACAAATGCGCAATAGTTTCTAGTCTTTAATTCTTTTTACAATCTGGGTTATGATTTTTCTCACGTAATTGCACTCGCAATCAACGTTACAATCATCAAAATTAGAACTGTCCTTGCAATATCCAGGGCATTCTTTAGAACCCATTTTATTTATGTAGCTTTTCTCATCTTGATACAGGTCTTTAAAGAATGAAACCTCAATTGCCGAAGAAGTCTGACATTCTTTGTGTAAAAAAATAAAATAACCGTTATCCAGATAATCAAGGTTTATATTGTATCCAGTTATTCTCACTTGAGAGTCATTAACAAATAAATCTCTGCTCACCCATTCTTTTTTACAGCCAGCGCAAGTTGTAAAAATTTCCATTCTAACCTCTTTTATTTAACTATATTACTTTACACTGTATTACATTCTTTTACTAGACTTCCAGCTTCAATTTTTCCTGATTGGATTATATCCGCTCGTAGCCCGCCGCAATCCAAAAGAAAATCATACATTCTTTTTGCTGTTTCTTCTGTTTTACCTAATTCCATGCATAGTTCCATGCAGGGAAAACAAAGTTCTATTCCTTTACAAAGAGCCTCTCCAACTTGGAACTCTCTGCCTGTTAAATGATTTAAATCAATTTTTTCAGTTACAATATTTCTCTTTAAAATACTCAAATCTAATGGAAGATTAAATTGTTTACAAAACTTTTCTATGGCTTCTTTTTCAACCAGGGAAAGTTGCCACCCTTTGTAGTTTTTGCAGGAACCAAAATATCTATCCCCTTCTAATCCCATATTCTTGACGGCCAAAACTTTTTTTGTTTCTACCCTGGCTTGTTTATCTAAGTCTGCTAGATAAATCTTATTAATTTTGCCCATTGGTACTCTCCAACAAAATTAAACTGGAATCTTTTCCCGGATTGGAAATCCCGGTTAATGCCTTCCACAAAATAAATCCTCCGATACCACCGACAAATCCTTGCACCGCATTAGGCAGCAAAGCAGCAAAGGCAGCACCAATATCAGTAATTGCAAAGGCTGGAATGTATTTTCCCAATTCAGGATAGAAATAGGCTTCAAACAAAAAGTAACCAAGAACCATAAAAAAACTACCCACAATAGCGCCTAAGATCTTTCTATAAACATTCTTGCTGTTGGAACCACCAGAAATAGCTCCGGCTATATAGCCTTCGAATCCTTTAATAATAAAAGTAGCTGGGATATAAACAGGATAACCTATGGCATCAGCAATTGCAGGGCCAAAAGCTCCGACCAGCAACCCAGGAATTGGACCAAGCCAGATCCCTGCGAGAATTACAAAAATATCGCCAATATTAAAGTATCCTCCTGTTACGGGAATTGGAATCTTGATTAAAAGCGTACTCAAAGTTGCAAGTCCTGTTAATGCTGCAACCATAGCTGTAGCTGTAAAATCCCAATTCCTTTTTATAGAAACCTGATTTGGATTTTCAACTTTTTCTAATAGTTCAATTTCTTCTACCATTACTGGGAGTGGCTCGAAACTATGCATTATACAAGCATACATCCAGGCAGAAATACTTGAGTAAAGCCACCTGAATAGAAATACTGGACTAGTCACAAATGACTGAAATGGTCTATGCCTTGGATAAAAAACCTCTGGATTCTCTTCAAGCCAGTAATCATAGAGTTTAAATACTGTTTCACCAACATGTTGAAAAACACGTAAGGTAAGAGCAAAATGAAATCCGAGAATGCGGAACCGCCCCTTGAGTTTGAGACTTTTTTCCACAAGAAGCTTTGGTGAAAAGCCATTTACAAAAAGCAGTGAAAATGGAACAACTGAAAGTATAGTGAAAAAAAGACGAACCATCTTTTCTATTGTCTCGGAGGTACTTTGTCCTGAGGCTAAAGCTGGCAAAATAAGCCTGGCCAATGTGCCAAAAATTGCTGTTGAGCTGCCCAAAAAAAGCCCGACGCCAAAAATTTGCAGTCCTTTTTTTCTACCAAAGTTTATTATAACAATTGCGAGAATTAGAATTGAATAAATTGCCCATAAAATAGTAAGAGACTGCCCGTTTGATAATGGTTCTAAAATCTGGGAATTCGAAAGTGCAGAGATGGGCCATCCAGAAATCAGGGGCAATCCTAGAATGAAAAAGAAAAAAGCCTTTGAAAATAAGCCGGGCAATTTTCTTACAAGAAAAAGTTCAGTAAACTTCAATTTCTACCCCCACAAAACCATCTTCTGTTCTATGTAACTTAATTTCTGATTTGCAAATTTGCCTGAGAACAGCAACCTGGTGAGAAATAATAATGATTGAAGTTTTAATTTCATTTGAAACATTTAGAACCGTCAGTAGAAAATTGATCCCATTTTCAAAACTAAAACCCCACCCAGGTTCATCAAGGATTAAAAAGTCAGGGTCACTTGCAAGTCTTTCCGCAATTAGAAGGAACTTAGCAGTGGCAATTGAATCTAGTTCATCTTTATCGATTTTATCAAGATATGCATTTTTAAGTTTAAAAAAAAGATTCTTTGCTTTCTCTTTCAAGGTTTCGTCAAACTGAAATGCCCAGCAAAGGTGTTCTTGAGGTGATTTTCCAAAGAGTTGTTTTATTGAACTTTGAAAGACCAGCCGTGTTTCAGCTTTTTCTGTAAAGTTAACGCCTGCTCCTTCGCCTTTTATTATTCCAGCAAGTTTTTTTACAAAAGTGCTTTTACCTATGCCATTTTCACCAGTTATCAAGGTTGGGGAAATCAACTGTTTTGCTTGACCTGCTTCAAGCTTAAATTGCAATGTTTTCTCCGGAAAATAGACTGGAAAATGAACCTCAGGAAAACAGACTAAAGAACTGCCTTCAGACAGTTGCCATAGATTTTTTTTTACAGCCTGGTTCAAAGTAATGTTCATCGGATCAGGCTTTCGCCCAGGATACTTTTCATTCTGAAGCAAATAAACTTCAACAGTTTTTTGATTACTGACAAATTCTTTAACCAATTTTTCCCAAAAAGGAAAAGCAACTTGATTAAGCCAATACACAGGACTACACGCAATCAAGCATTGAGAAATTTTTGCCATGATTGAAGATCTGGCAAAATTTAACAAAAGAAGTTCTCCACCTGAATAGGTCATAACTGGCTGATTTAGCATTTCTGGTCTAAGTCCATATTCTTCCAGTTTTTTTGTTATATCTTGCTCAGAGTAATTTTCTTTTCCAGAAATTCTAAAGGCAGAACCAAGAATTTCATTGGCATTTGGTAAAGCCAACCCCTGTATTGGGTCTGGAAAAATCTTTGCATTTATTTCTTGTGGTGAATTGGCTTTATTTGCATTACTTAGCCAATAAGAAAATTCTGAGAAAAAATCAGTTTTTCCTTTGGAAATTTCAGGAACAACTGCCCCAGTCCGGTTTTTATAGGCTTCTACCATTTTAGAAAAGGTAGGAAACTCCTTTAAAGTTACTCTGTTTTCCATTTTATTACTTAAATCTAGGCTTTTTTACGATTATAAAGGCCTAGAATTATCCCTAGAACGACTGACCATAAAGCAGCTAAACCAATTTGATAATGTTTTGGTAAAACAAAAGTTACTGTGTGGGCAGGAATCCAGAACCAAAGCAAAGACTTAAATCCCTTGTCCATATTATTCCAGTTTTTTTCTCCTGCAACCAGGTTATCCAGTAGTCGATGCATTAAGACCAAAAATGGTCCAAATTGCAAGTTCATGGCACTGGAAATTGCAAAAGCTCTTGAGTAGGTATTTAATTCCGGCAAATACGAAGCTTCAACCAGACCCTTTACAAAAGCCTTAAAACCCACAAAAGCATACTTAATTAAAAGCGCAAGAAATGCCCATTCAAGCATTTTTAAAATTAGCGTTTTAAAATTAAATGGTTTAAAAAGCTTTTTGGCAATAATCCATTTTGAAATTACATCCCCTAGAGTGCCCAAAAGAGCAAATTGAATCATTGCCATTAAAACGGGGTGAGCTTGCACCAAAGAAACATACCATGTCATAAAATTAATTGTTCCTTAACCTAATTATTTTCACTAGTCTTTATAAAGGCTTTTAATAAGATTTTCAACTTAAACAATCAATTTTACGTATTAGTCGTTAAATTATTCTTGTTCAACCCAGATAATTTTATTGGAATCAAAACCTAAATTTAGAATTTTTATCATTAAGGAATCTTTAAGTTCTTTACTAAGCTCAGGAGTTCTGGATAAAAGCCAAAAATATTTCTTACTGGAGCTACCGACAATTGCCCATCTATAATCAGGGTCCAGCTCTAAAACAAAATAATCGGCAGAGAAAGGCCAAAAAAAAGAAACTTTTAAATGTCCAACTTTTTTAGAACCAGCAAACTCTGCTATACCCTCAGCAATTTTCCGTTCACCATTTTTAGAATTATATCCAGAGTTTAAAACCTTTATCCGACCATCCGGTAAAAGGCTATAATTTGCGGTAACTTTATTCAGATTTCGTTCAAAAATATGGTTATATCTGGCAATTTCATACCATTTTCCTAAATATTTCTCTGGAACAAAGTTTTTAACCGGCTGAGGCATTCCCTTTTTACGTTTAAAAAGCCTGAAAAAGACTATCACTCCTAATAAAATACCGATGAAAAGAAAGATTTTTGTTTTTTTCATTTTTTCCCCTATGGATAGTCAGATTAGATTAATCAGTCTAACAGCTCGATTGGTGCAGAAGCTATATTGTCTTGAGCAAATTCTTTCGGGTGGCGACAGAAAAACCTCCAGATCAGGTCTGTTGCTGAAATTAAACTAGATGGAGCATCTGCTCTTTTCCTCTTTTTTTGAGTTCCTGGCCAGGCATGCCCCTGGTTTAAAACTTCGTATTGAACAACAACTGAATTACTTTTTCCACCAAAATAAGCTATCTCTCTGTATTTTTTTTTCAAATCTAACTTTTCATTAGCGATTAAGCTACAGCCGTTATTTTTTGCCCAGAAAAGACAGCTATCTTTAGCGGAAGCGACCCAAACAGGATTTGCAATAGATCTTTGCTGTTTACCTCCGGCTAAAGGTATTGATTTATCAAGTAACCCATTAAAAGCAATTACGCTAACAGGATATTTGGGGGTTTCAGGCCAGATAAATTCTTTTTTTTCAATTTCCTTGCCAGCAGCAGTACCAACGACTGGTGCTATTGCGGCAATTTTATGTGACAATTTCCCCGCTAAAAAATGACAAAATATTGCCCCATTAGAAATTCCGGTAGCAAAGATTCTATCTTGTGCGATATTAAACCGCCTTTCTAGCCGTTCAAGAAGCTTTTCTATAAACCCTAAATCGTTTACATAGAACCTTTTGGCATACCCAAATCCAAAGTATACATTCCAGGTTAACAGAGATTTTTCAAGCCTCCCCGACCCATATGGAGCAACAAGAAGAAACCCTTCTTTATTAGATTTTTCAATAAATCCATAGTCCTCTGCAGCCTGTTTTGCATTTCCTAATCCACCATGAAATAGCAATACCAAAGGAAGCTCTTCGCCATTATTTATTTGAGGAGGAATATTAATTAAAATATGTCTGGTTTTTCCCTCAAAATAAAACTTCTCCTCAAACAACCCAGCAAATTTATTTTCATTTTCAGCGGAACATTGAACAGTAAAGAAGATCACTGAAATCAACAAGATGAAATAGATCTTGTCCTGGATTCTCAATTTAGACCTCCGATTAATCAATAGCTTGTTTTAATATAAAATCTTTTACTGGTAAATTACAAAGGAAATTTATATTGGCCGGTTACGCTGACTATAATGTAAGATGAGTTTCATATGCACTTAATAAAGCAAAACTTCAAAATAATTTTAATCTCGATTTTTGCATTAGGACTCTTTGCAATTTTTTCATGGAGTTACATTGGGGAAACAACTTTTGATGATGCGTTTATGTTTATTAGGTATGCTAACAACTTCCTTTCCGGCTACGGTTTTTCATGGAACAAGGAAGCATTACCAACTTATGGTTGTACAAGCTTACTATACTTATTTTTTATAACTTTTCTGAAGTGGCTTTTACCATATTCTGCCGCACAAATTCTTACAGGGGCTTCATTGTTCTTTACGATCCTTTCATTCATCATATTGGTTATTCTTTCCCGATTGTTGTTTTCTGAATCCAAAAACAGCCACTTTTTAATATCAATTATGCCTATTTCACTAATCTTTTTAAGCAGTATTTATGCGTTTCATTCCACCACTGGAATGGAAACGACAATGGCGTTCTGCATTAATGTAATTTTTATTCTGTTTTCGCATTTATACAGTAGAAATGAGATAAAACAATATTGGATTGCTTCTCTTTTTTTTGGATATCTAAGTTATCTTGCACGCCCTGATAATGGCATTTACTTTATTCTATTCCCCTGCCTTTTGTGGCATCTCCAAAAAATACCAAAAAAACAAATAGCAAAATATATTTGCGCCAGCATGATCATTGTTTTTGCTGATGCATTTATAAAAAATTACTATTTTGGATCCATAGTGCCTTTATCATTTTATGTAAAGAAAAGTGGCTTTTACATCGGTTATTCCGAGTTAAATGCCTGGAATCCAGCCGTTTATCTTTTGGATTTTCTTCAAGCTGTTTTCCCTTACGCCATATTGACAATCGCAGCAATAAATAAAGATAACTACCAAAGAATTTTCATACTCTTCCTGCCTGTAATCCTAACATTTATATATTTTTGGCAAACACCACAAATAATGGGGTTTGGGGCAAGGTTTCTCTTTCCTTCAATCCCATTCTGTCTTTTTATTGGGATTTATTCTTTTAAACAGATTGGTTTTGAAAACCTGAACCATATTGGATTCTTAAAAATCAGGGCTGTGTTTGTATTTACTCTTCTAATTTTTTGTTTTTCTACAAACATTCAATGGAAAATGGGAGAGCTTTGGTTAAAGACCAGATCAAAGCCCCAAATCTCTAATTTTAAAAGTCTTTATAAAAATGGGACTTCAGAAATTCCTATATTAGAAAGATGGGCAGGCTTAACCCTTTTCTCACAATTTTTAACAGATTTAAATGAAAAAATTACACTATGTGCTACAGAATACGGCTATGTAGGGGCATTAAACCCTGAAATAAAAATTATTGATCCTCTTGGACTGCACAACACAAGTGCTGCAAAAAATGGTTTTTCCTATGACCTTATTAGCTCCGGTTTTCCTGATTTAATACAGCTTCCACACGAGCATTATACTCTTATGAATTATAAAATTTTAAGTAATAAAGAGTTTCAGGAAAATTACATTTTCATTCCCAAAATTTTTAACTATGGACTGGGAATTAGAAAAAAAAGCAAATTCTTTAATAAAATATGCTCCTTGATCCAGGTTTATTCAAAACAAATCTATGATAAAAATTTCGTTTTAAAAGATTATCTGGCTACTTTTTAGTCTATTTCAACAATTGCTTTTGCTCTGGAAAGAGAACCTAAATTATAAACATTTTTGTATCCTTTACCCTGCAGAATGCCTTTAGCAAAAGAAGACCTACTCCCACTCAGGCAATGCAATAAAATAACCAGATCTTTATTTTTTCCAAGTTTGTTTTCCGCTTCTTTGCTAAGTCTATCAAGAGGTATATTAATAGCCCCTTTTACGTGCATTCCAGAAAACTCATTTTCAGTTCTTACATCAACAATCATATGCTCTTCTTTTAACAATTGCTGAGCTTTGGAATATGATACTTGTGTCATCTGCTTAAAGATAAAGAAAGCCGCAATTATTAGAATTAATACAATAGTACTGGTACTCATTTTTTCTCCTATAAGTTTCCTTATTTTTTTTAAATATTCCATTAGCCAAAAGTATCTGTAAATAACTTAAACACAAATAAAATGAATGGAAATGAAATAAAAAACAGTTTTCCATAAAAATGTCTTTAATGGTATTTATTTCTGCTATAATTCACAAAAAAAGGGAGAATAGCATGCAATATAGAAAATTTGGAAAAACAAACGAAATGGTTTCTTCTCTGGGTTTTGGTTGTATGAGGCTTCCTTTGGCCGGCGAAACGCCTGATTTAATAGATGAAAAAAAAGCAATTTCCCTAATTCATCAAGCTATTGAAAACGGGGTAAACTATTTCGATACAGCTTACCCTTACCATAGCTTATCATTTGAAGCAGGTGGCAATAGCGAACCCCTCCTGGGAAAAGCACTAAAGCAAGTCCCAAGGGATAAAGTTAAAATTGCTACAAAACTTCCTTCCTGGTTAGTTAAAGAACATAAAGATATGGAAAGCCTTTTAGATGACCAGTTAGAAAGGCTTCAAACCAGTTATATAGATTTTTACCTCATTCATGCTTTAAACAAGGGATTTTGGCAAAATCTCAAAAATAATGACTTGTTTGGTTTTATCAATAAAGCTTTAGAATCTGGAAAAATAAAGCATATAGGGTTTTCTTTTCATGATGACATTCAGCTTTTCAAGGAAATCGTAGATTCTTTTCCCTGGGAATTTTGTCAAATTCAGCTGAACTACCTTGATCAAAACTATCAAGCAGGTATGGAAGGCTTAAAATATGCTTCCAGCAAGGGAATGGGAGTAGCAATAATGGAACCGCTTCGTGGCGGAAACCTGGCGGATTCAATTCCAGATGAAATTGAAAATGAAATTAAAACTAATAATTTGTTTTCAAGCAATGTAGATATGGCACTTAGCTGGTTATGGAATCTACCGGAAGTGTCAATTGTTTTAAGCGGGATGAACACTACGGATCAGGTTTCAGAAAACTGTGAACTTGCAGACATTAGAGATGTGGGTAATTTAACTCCTGAAAAAGAACAACTTGTAAAAAAAGTTATTGAAAGTTTTGAATCAAAAAAACTGATTAGATGCACTGCATGCGGTTATTGTCTCCCATGCCCTGTTGGAGTGAATATTCCTGTAAATTTGAGATGTTATAATGAATATCATCGTTTCGACAATGAAAGAAACAGAAAACAAGCTCACACCACTTTTAACATGTTTTTAAGTGATCAACAAAAAGCGTTCAATTGTGTTAAATGCAGGAAGTGTGAAAGTCATTGTCCCCAAGGCATTAAAATATCTGAAGAACTGGAAAAGGTTAAAGGATTGTTTTGTAGTTAAAATTTTTAAGAACAATTCTATTCCCAATTTCCTGGTTTTTCCTCTGAGAGGAAAGTAGACTTTCTTTCAAAATCTTTTGCCGGGAATGCTTCTATGGGAATGTCCCCTAAGTCTAATTTGTACATGACCTGATTGTAATCAATTCCAGGATAAGGAACTTGGTTGCCTGAAAAATAGTTAGTCAAAGTTCCTTCAAAAAAAATCTCTCTTCCACCATTTTTTTCAAACCAAGGATGGGTAATCGGATTATAAAGATTGTAAAATGGGTGTTCGGCAACCTTTATTGCTACACGCCATGGGCCTGAAACATTATCTGATTCACTATAAAAAATTTCACCAGGTTGATTTCCTTGAAAAATTGCCGCCCAACGATTTTTAAAAGTACTCCAGAAAATAGAACCATTAAAGTTGTTAATGATATCTTCACCACCAAAAACTTTTGGACAATACCAAAGATCGCTTTTGTTCAAAACTTTCACTTCCAAAAGTTTATTTTGAAGAACCGGATCTACTGGAATGCCGCCTTTCTTCCAAAAAAACGAAGCCTTGCCTTCTGCCGTTCTGCGAACTACATAATTTTTCCCTTCGATTGAAATAGATTTACCGGAGATTTTTTTGGAAACTTCATCAAGACAAGTTAAAAACCAGTGTTCTCTTTCCTTAATAACGCTGGCAAAGTTGTCTTCAACAAATTCCCAGGGCTGTAAGAAATATCCCTTCTTATTTTTTAAAAAACCAGGAAAGGGATGCGCACATTTATGAACTTTCGAACTTTTCTCTCTTTTGAAAATTTTAAATCTATTCTCTTTTGTAGAAAAAATAGCAAAACCACTTTCAACAGCTACTTCTAAAGACTGATGATGAACATATTTAGCTAATAGAATCTTTTTTCCATATTCCTCGTTGTAAACAGGCAAAACATATTCAATCCATGTAAATCCTCTTAATCCCGTATCTACCATTTTCTTGGCAAAACCATCTTCACTGCAAAAATAAGAAATTTTTAGCTTTTTCTCTGGGTCAGGATTGTTTTTTAAATCAATAACGCCACCACTAGCTGAAAAATTAAAGTTACTATAACCTATGGTGTCGCCCCAAAAACAATAAAGTTTATCTGTAAATGGCGCAGCAACTAGTGAATCCTGACCAAAAATTTGGCCATCGGTTTCTACGATGTTAGTTGGAGTTAAGCCCAAAAGAATACTATCTTTATATTTTCCTGCACCGGTTATGCGGAAAACTCTCTGGGCAAGACATTTCCGATCAAGCTTTACAGTAAGCTTTTTTCCTTTTTGGACTGTAGGATAAATAGCGGTATCGCCCCAAAAATCCTTTTCAGGATAAATATAACCAGATCCATTAATGTTAAATTTTAATCTACACCCATAAAAATCAGGGTTATCTATACTAACATTCCCATCATTATCAGAAAAAAAGGTTTGTTTATTACCTAATTCAAGTTTCACCAATGGAACAGGCTTTAGATTAATAGAATCTAAAAATTGTATTTGAAAGGGACAAGCGTGCAAAAAGCTTTGTTGGAAAAAAAGCATTAAAAAAAACAAGAAAAAAGTATAGCTCTCAGTTTTTATTCTTCTAAATGGCATCTTTCACACTGATTATTTCTTAAACAAGTTCCTAATGAATGAATTGATTTACATCTTTCAACCCAAAGTCTTTTAAAGTCATCGCCAGAAACAATTTTATCTTCCAGATCATTTATTGTTGTAACGCCTGCTTTAATAGCTTCATCTGCGCACAATTCATACGCTTCTAACGGAAATTCCTTTTCTACGACCTCAATTTCTATTTCACTTATTCCTAAAGCCAACAAAATAAAACACCTGGCATGACCAGTTAAAAGGATATAACGACCTTTGTAATCTGCAACCTTAACTGGAGCACTTAAATCAGCCATGCTGAGAGAAACTTTTGAAACAACTAAATCTGATAAGTAAATCTGAGTTGGTTGCAACTGATCAATTTGAATCTTTTTCATCTTTTAATTAGTCCTTTGCCGGAGTAAGATCAAATTTACAAATTTCACAGTCCTGAAAACCGAGCCCGATTAACTTTTTAATTTTCATTCTTCCTATTCTATTGGAAGCCTTTAAACCATCACAATGTTTAGTGGTATGCCACATTTCACCAGAATCAATAGCATAATACCCATATTTGTTATTAAAAGAAATTGGTTCCAGGTGAAGATTAAAAAGCTGTTCTTTTTTTATCTTTAGTGGCAGCAATTCTAACGAATTTAATTCTAGATTCCACCTTTCCAATATAAACAAATCTCTCTCCTTCAAAAGCTTTTTCTGAAGAGAAATCTTAAAGCTTATCGGAATTAATGGGGATCTTAAAACTTCAAAAAACCATTTTAAAGATGATGTAGAACAACATAGACGAATTTTAGCCATAGCATTGAAGAATTCTTTCTTGGAACCAATAGCTCCAGCTATTTTGGCATGCTCTTTTAAGAAATCTATATTATCGGGTTGAGAGTTTTCTAAGTCTTGAATAACTTGAAAAGCTCTAAAGTAATTTTTTTGCCTAAATAAATCATTGTATTTATGAATTAAAAGGTCGGAAGCAAACGCTTTGCCAGTAAAAATAAAGACCAAAAAAGGCAAAATGTAAAAAAGGTATTTTTTTCTATCCATAATTTATCTATCCTACAGATCCGTTGTACATTTTCGTATATCTCATTCTATGTATTTTATAGACTAAGTTCAACATAAATAAAAACTTTGTCAAATTCTAACTTCCATTGAAGTAAAACATTTGTACAATTCGTTTTAATTTAAGAGAAGAATTCTCATCAATCTGGATATTAAATTAAAGAAATTGTTAAAAAAAGCACGAAAACAAAAATTCTAAATCTTTAGAGTTTAAATTTATAAAAAAATATCCACCAAGATTTTGCTTATCTTTAAATTCCTGTCTGACTAAAAAGGAAAAAGCTCCAAGCTTTATTGCTTGGAGCTTTTATAGACCTGGCGGCGACCGACTTTCCCACGGAGTCACCCCCGCAGTATCATAGGCGTCTTCGAGCTTAACTGCTGAGTTCGGAATGGGATCAGGTGTTTCCTCGAGACCATTACCACCAGGAAAATTATAATATGTTGGTGGGCTTGTCACCCACCAACACATAAATATCTTTGATGAAATTCATAAAATAAAAGGTCCGCATCTGATCGAGATGATCTGCTAAGTATAAATACCTGCAGATGCTAAGGGTAAATCCTCGGGATATTAGTACCAGTCAGCTTAACGCCTCGCGACGCTTACACCTCTGGCCTATCACCACGTAGTCTCCATGGTCCCTTACACCGTCTTTCGATCGGTTGGGATGATTTATCTTGAGGTTGGCTTCCCACTTAGATGCCTTCAGCGGTTATCCAATCCAGACTTAGCTACCCAGCGGTGCCTCTGACAAGACAACTGGTTCACCATCGGTCTGTCCACTCCGGTCCTCTCGTACTAAGAGCAGAGCCCCGCAATCATCCTACGTCCGCGTCGGATAGAGACCGAACTGTCTCACGACGTTCTGAACCCAGCTCACGTACCGCTTTAATGGGCGAACAGCCCAACCCTTGGGACCTACTTCAGCCCCAGGATGCGATGAGCCGACATCGAGGTGCCAAACCTCCCCGTCGATATGAACTCTTGGGGGAGATAAGCCTGTTATCCCCGGGGTAGCTTTTATCCGTTGAGCGATGGCCCTTCCATACGGTACCACCGGATCACTAAGTCCGACTTTCGTCCCTGCTCGACTCGTTTGTCTCACAGTCAAGCTCCCTTTTGCCTTTACACTCTACGCGTGGTTTCCAATCACGCTGAGGGAACCTTTGAACGCCTCCGTTACTCTTTTGGAGGCGACCGCCCCAGTCAAACTGCCCACCTGACACTGTCCCCAAACCCGATCAAGGGCCCAAGGTTAGAATTCCAGACTGATAAGGGTGGTATTCCATTGGCGACTCCACCAAGGCTGGCGCCCTAGCTTCATAGTCTCCCACCTATGCTCTACATAACAGGCCAAAATCCAATATCAAGCTACAGTAAAGCTCCACGGGGTCTTTTTGTCCTGACGCGGATACCGGGCGTCTTCACCCGGTGCACAGTTTCGCCGAACCCCACGTTGAGACAGCGCTCAGACCGTTACGCCATTCATGCGGGTCAGAACTTACCTGACAAGGGATTTCGCTACCTTAGGACCGTTATAGTTACGGCCGCCATTCACTGGGGCTTAAGTTCAGAGCTTCGGACACGAATGTCCTAACCCCTCCCCGTAACCTTCCAGCATTGGGCAGGCGTCAGACCCTATACGTCGGCTATTCGCTTTAGCAGAGTCCTATGTTTTTGATAAACAGTCGCCTGAGCCTATTCTCTGCGACTCCCTCGGGCTACCGTTCGACACGTTATTGCTAATGTGTTCCCGTCACCCTACCGGAGCACTCCTTCTCCCGAAGTTACGGAGTTAATTTGCCGAGTTCCTTAACGTGGGTTCTTTCGAGCGCCTTAGGATTTTCTCCTCACCCACCTGTGTCGGTTTACGGTACGGTCACAATCATGTCTCTCTTAGAAGTTTTTCTCGGCAGCGTGGTATCTACTCCTTCCACCTACTAATTTCGGTGGCCTGTCTAGCCTTGGCCGTTATAGACTAAGCGGATTTTCCTGCCTAGCCAGCCTACACTATTCGACACGGCCTATCAAACCGTGCGGGTATAACCTCCTGCGTCACTCCATCGATAAAATAACACGATCATGGTGCGGAATATTAACCTGCTTCCCTTCACTTACGCCTGTTTGGCCTCAGCTTAGGACCGACTAACCCTGGGAGGATTAACCTTCCCCAGGAAACCTTAGGTTTACGGCGAACGAGTTTCTCACTCGTCTTATCGCTACTCGTTCCGACATTCTCACTTCTGCTTCGTCCAGCACTCCTTACGGTATACCTTCAACCTACCGCAGAACGCTCCCCTACCGCTCACATATAACGAATTATACATGAACCCGTGGCTTCGGTGATACGCTTTAGCCCCGTTACATTTTCGGCGCATAAGCCCTCGACCAGTGAGCTATTACGCACTCTTTAAAGGAATGGCTGCTTCTAAGCCAACCTCCTGGCTGTCTGAGGACCTACACATCCTTTCCCACTTAGCGTATACTTAAGGACCTTAACCGACGGTCTGGGCTGTTTCCCTCGAGACGCAGAAACTTATCTCACTGCGCCTGACTCCCGGAAAGCATCTAATGGTATTCAGAGTTTGGTTGGGGTTGGTAAGCTGGTATGCCCCCTAGCCCATCCAGTGCTTTACCCCCATTAGACTCATATCCGAGGCTATTCCTAAAAATATTTCGGGGAGAACCAGCTATCTCCAGGTTCGATTGGCTTTTCACCCCTACCCACAGCTCATCGCTCAACTTTTCAACGTTGAGGCGTTCGGACCTCCACTTTGTGTTACCAAAGCTTCATCCTGGCCAAGGGTAGCTCACCTGGTTTCGGGTCTACTATATGCAACTATCGCCCTATTCAGACTCGCTTTCGCTGCGGCTCCGCCATTACCGGCTTAACCTCGCTACATACAGTAACTCGTCGGATCATTCTTCTATAGGCACGCCATCAGACATTCGTCTCCGAAGAAACGCATAGTCCTCTGACTGATTGTAGGCACAGGGTTTCAGGTTCTATTTCACTTGCCTCGCCGGCATACTTTTCACCTTTCCCTCACGGTACTGCTTCACTATCGGTCGCCAAGTTATATTTAGCCTTACGTGACGGTCCACGCAAATTCCCACGGGCTTTCCCGGATCCCGTAGTACTCGGGTTTCTTGCTATAGAGTTCCTGAAATTTCGCTTACAGGACTATCACCTTCTTTAGTGTAACTTTCCAGTTAGCTTCAGCTATTTCAGCCAAAATCCCTATTCTATCCACTGACATGGATAAACACAAGACCCCACGACCCCAGACAGGCAACGCTGCCAGGCTTTAACACCAGTCTGGTTTAGGCTCTTCCCCGTTCGCTCGCCGCTACTCAGGGAATCGTTATTACTTTCTTTTCCTCCAGGTACTTAGATGGTTCAGTTCCCCAGGTTCCCTCCAGATAGCCTATGTATTCAGCTATTGGCGATATGCGATTCTCGCATACCAGGTTCTCCCATTCGGATATTCACGGATCTATGCTTGCTTGCAGCTCCCCGTGACTTTTCGCAGCTGGCCACGTCCTTCATCAGTACTTGGCACCTAGGCATCCGCCCTGCGCCCTTTACAATTTACTCCTATTGCACTCGATCAATTCTTTCATACTGTACTCGCACTTACGTGCAAATCCATTACAAAAAGACCTTTTAATTTTGGATGTCTTTCATCAAAGATATTATTTTCAAAGAACTATAAAATATAGAAAGACCGAAAGACTAAGTTCAACATCGCCAAACTCGACGAAGATACGTTCCTGCGATGCCCACCGAAGCAGGTCTTATTCCAGCAACATGTCTCCCTAGAAAGGAGGTGATCCAGCCGCAGGTTCTCCTACGGCTACCTTGTTACGACTTCACCCCAGTTACCAATCCCACCTTCGACAGCTGCCTCAATTAAGTTAGCTCACCGGCTTCGGGTGTTACTGGCTTCCATGGTGTGACGGGCGGTGTGTACAAGGCCCGAGAACGTATTCAACGCAGCATGCTGATCTGCGTTTACTAGCGATTCCAGCTTCATGGGGGCGAATTGCAGCCCCCAATCCGAACTTGGCCTGGTTTTAAGAGATTCGCTTACCCTCGCGGGTTCGCTGCTCGCTGTACCAGGCATTGTAGCACGTGTGTCGCCCTGGTCGTAAGGGGCGTGATGATTTGACGTCATCCCCACCTTCCTCCGGTTTGTCACCGGCAGTCTCGCTAGAGTCCCCACCATTACGTGCTGGTAACTAGCAACAAGGGTTGCGCTCGTTGCGGGACTTAACCCAACATCTCACGACACGAGCTGACGACAACCATGCACCACCTGTCTCTAGGCTCCTGCAAGCAGGCACCCTCTAATCTCTTAAAGGTTCCTAGGATGTCAAGACCAGGTAAGGTTTCTCGCGTATCATCGAATTAAACCACATGCTCCACCGCTTGTGCGGGCCCCCGTCAATTCCTTTGAGTTTTAACCTTGCGGCCGTACTCCCCAGGCGGAGAGCTTAATGCGTTAACTGCGGCACAGAGGGAGTCGATACCCCCTACACCTAGCTCTCATCGTTTACAGCGTGGACTACCAGGGTATCTAATCCTGTTTGCTCCCCACGCTTTCGCGTCTCAGCGTCAGTTTCGGTCCAGTAATCCGCCTTCGCCACCGGTGTTCCTCCTGATATCTACACATTTCACCGTTACACCAGGAATTCCGATTACCCCTCCCGAACTCCAGTCAGAAAGTTTCAGGCCCAGTCTCCCGGTTGAGCCGAAAGATTTCAAACCTGACTTTTCCAACCGCCTACACGCTCTTTACGCCCAGTAACTCCGGACAACGCTCGCCCCCTACGTATTACCGCGGCTGCTGGCACGTAGTTAGCCGGGGCTTATTCATTAAGTACCATCAAATCTAAATGGTATTAACATCTAAACCTTTTTCCTTAATAAAAGAGGTTTACAACCCTAAGGCCGTCATCCCTCACGCGGCGTCGCTCCGTCAGGCTTGCGCCCATTGCGGAAAATTCCTCACTGCTGCCTCCCGTAGGAGTCTGGGCCGTGTCTCAGTCCCAGTGTGGCCGTTCACCCTCTCAGGCCGGCTACCCGTCTTCGCCTTGGTAGGCCATTACCCCACCAACTAGCTGATAGGACGCAGACTCATCTTCCAGCACGAGCCGAAGCCCGCCTTTGGCTGCAGAGGTCCCCCTCCGTAGTCTTATCGGGTATTAGCACAAGTTTCCCTGCGTTGTCCCCGTCTGAAAGGCAGATTATCTACGTGTTACTCACCCGTTCGCCACTTGCATCACATCGGTATTGCTACTAATGATCAACTCGTTCGACTTGCATGTGTTAGGCACGCCGCCAGCGTTAGTCCTGAGCCAGGATCAAACTCTCCACAAAAATTATTAAACAACAAGTTCCTTTCGGAACCCGCCATCTACATTATTATGGAGTTATTGCTGATCTGTTTCAAGATTCAACTTAACTCAAAATCGATGTTGTAACATCGAATCAAATAGGTTCTTGTCGTTAAACAAAAACCGCTTGGCGTTATAGTTTTATTAGTCTTTCGATCTGATTCTCAAAGAGCTTATTCGACCCGGTTTTGGGCCGACCCGCCGTGGCAGGAAATCTAGCTTATCAAAAACGGTTTTCAATGTCAACCATTTTTTAAAAACTTTTTTCAAAGTTTTCTAGATCTTTTTTTACCTCCCGATTTCGACCCGGGCTTACCGGTCCGACCTCGTTTCGAAGGTTCAAATATCTTAACAGATGCGGGGTACATAGTCAACAAAAAAAAAGACTTTTTTCTTACTATTTTAACGTATCTATTTTCCTTACATTAAAATTTCTTTTAAAGGCTGAATTAAACTGTCTTTTGTGAATGGCTTGGCAATTTTTTTGTCAAAACCGTAGTCCCTGAAATTTGAGAATACTGGACTCCCAACACTTCCCGAACACAAAATGGCTTTAACATCCTTATCTAACTTTCTAATTCCCTCAAGCACTTTTACACCACCATCGGGCTCTTCATTTAAAACTAAATCAATGATTGCAAGATCAAAGCGGTTTCCACTTTCGACAGTTTCTTTAAAAATTTCAAAGGCTTTTTCAATAGAATTTGCATGTACACATTTGATGCCTTCTTTATCCAGCATTAATGTAATTAACTCTGCAACAAGAGTATCGTCTTCTACCAAAAAAACTCGAAATTTCATTTATTTCCTTATATTTTTGAAAGCTTGATTACCAATTCAAATGATCATCGACAATCTTTTTCACTTTTTTAATGATTTTTTCTATTAACTTTTAATTATATTTTTCTAAATTCTTATTTTTCAGCTCCTTAAAAAAAAGTATGAATAGTTAAAATTTTTTGCCTAATAAAAGTCTTTTTAATTTGAAAAGGTATTTTTATGTTTGATGACCTTATAGAAAGGAAATTAACGTAAAACCATTATCCAAATTTTTTTTCTTTTTTGTTTTAACTAATCCCATTTAATTGTACTATTGGCTTATGTCAGCTCAAATAATAACTCAACCGAAAAGGCTTTCTGAACTCAGCTCCATTTTAAAGCTTTTCCTAAGTGACCTGCCGGATTTCTATAAAATTCTTTATCCTGATTTATCTATAAAAGATAACCCCTCTTACAGGCTTTTACTTCATGCGCCGGAAGCCCTGTTAAATTTTAGTGAAAAGCCTCTTATTGTTACTGCTTTTGTGGGGCCAAGCGGTGCCGGAAAAAGCACCATATTCAATGCTATTACTGGGTTAAGCGTCCCTTCAGGGGGAGCTGTCAGACCCATGACCTATGTTTCTATTGCTGCATTTTCAGATAAAAATATTTCGGAGAAAAGCATTGAAAAGCTATTTCCAGGATTTGAGATTTCAAATTACACTTTACCAGATGACTTGAAAAACAAGCATTTCCCACCTGAAAAACTGTTTTATACGTGTTTTAATCAAGATAATGTGCAAAGCGATTTAGACTGTTGTTTAGTTGATATTCCAGATTTTAACACCACAGAAAAATCTAATTGGGAAAGAGCCGAGCAAATGATATCCAGAGCAGATACGGTTATTTTCACGGTCTATCACGAGGCTTATAAAAACTCAAAAACATTTGAAATCTTAAAAAGATGCTGTCGTTATTCTGGGAATTTAATCTATTTGCTGACTAAATTAGATATAGAAAACCCTCAAATAGCGGCTCAAGAAATATATGAAGATTTGTTAGAATCTGCTTCCAGGGATCCCGAGTTTGCTGAAAAGCGAGCAGATGGAAAAAGCATTTTTGAGTTTTTATCAAACAGGAACTTTTATTACAGTCCTCAGGCAAAACAAACAGGCATCGAAAATATTATTCCCATTAAATCTGATTATCCCTCTTTTTATAGCACTCTATATGGTGAAAACGCTTATGAAATTGTTTTAAATAGACAACTTCAAATTCTTTTTGAAAACCGAACCTTTGCAAATAATCTCTTACTGGAAGCAAAGTCTTTGACTCAATCCTTAAACAAAGACATTAGCATGGTGCAAAGTCAGGTTACGCAGTGCTCACAAAAAATTGTAGGTGAAGAATTTCCGGTTTTCTTTATTCTTGAGATGATAAAGAAGTTGCTCTCAGAAAATCGACCTGGATTTTTAAAAAGACTTTTAACCCCTTTCAATTACTTAACAGACACTATGACTGGTGCAGTAAAATCAGTTAAACGGAAATTATTGGGTTTGAAATCTGCTCCAAAAGACGGAGAAATAGAATTAAGAAACGATCTTGAGCAAAAAAGACTAATTAAGTTTTCAGAGGAACTGGTAGAGGAATGGCGAATCAATTTTCAAAATGAGCGATTAAATGCAGAAATATGCAGACAAACAATGCAGCAATTTGTTGAAAATCCATTGCCAGCAGTGGACGACCAATGGGAAATGTATGTCAGAGATAAGCTTACAAATTGGTTAAACACCAACAAAAATCGTTGGATATGGTTAAATGTAATAAATGATCTTTCTCTTATACTAGGTTCTTCACTATTCATGCTCGATTTCGTATTTGAAGGCGGAATAGGTTCTCTGGGACTCGTTGCAGTAGTCGGAGGTTCTGGAGTTTTGGGAGGTTTTTTAATGAGTCTTTTCAATAATATGGGCCTGGGCAAAGAAATCTTAGAAGCACACAAAAAATGGAAAGAAATTCGATCACAGGATTACTGTGCACATCTATTGAAGAATTTAGCCTCCCCACTTTTCTATGAAAAATTTCAAACAAAGGAAAAGCAAATCAATTCGTTGCCAATACAAGATTTTGAGAATGCTATCCTAACTTTAGACAAGGCGTTTAAATCACATGTCCAAGACAAAAATTAATGCAATTCTGGATTTGGCAAACCAAATAGCCGAGACTACAATCGAAGAATATTCTTCACCTACTCTAATTGAGTTGAAACACTTTTTAAATGACTTCATTGAATTTGGCAATAAAACAAACCTCGGTGCTCCAGCTATCATTTCATTGATTGGTGGTACAGGGGTTGGCAAATCTTTCCTTTTCAGCAAACTTGTAGGGATTCCTGAAATAAGCCCATCCTCTTCATCTGTAAGAGGTTTCACCAAAAATTTGTATGTCTCATGTTTTAAAGAACAGCAGCATTTCTTTCCAATTACGGAAAATGCCACCTTTTGCCCGGGTATTTTGTCCAGTTGTATTTTAGTTGACAGCCCTGATCTTGATACAATATTGGAAAAAAATCGAAGCCTAACGCAACATTTGATAAAACATAGCGACTTAATAATTTATGTAACCACACCAGATAAAAGATCAAATTTTGATGTGCAAAACGACTTAATAGAATGGAGCGAACGAAAGAGATGGTTCTTTGTATTAAACAAAATTGATACGGCAGTAGACGTAAGCCATGAACAGTTAAAAAAGGATTTCGATCTTTGTTTAAATAAGTTTGGCTTCTCACCAACAGATAATAATCGATTTTTGTTAAACTCCAGGGAAGCTAATTCTTTTGAATTTCAACGTTTAAAAGACACCATTTTTTCACATAGAACAAAAGAGACGGTCGAATCAATAAAGTTTCAATCAATAATTTCCCATATTTCTTATGAATTGGAAAATTCCAACCTAATAAAAGATCTTTTAAGACTTCATAAAAATTTTAAAGACGAAACCAACCGACAAGTTGAAAAAAGGCTTGAATTGCAGAAAGAAATAGTTTCTGATGAGAATTTTGAGGTTTTATGGCAAACCCATATCTCAAATACAATCTGGACCCAATTGAAGCAAACAAGATCTCTTTTTATGTATCCTTTTATTTTCTGGCACTCTTACTTTTCAGAATCTATTTCTCAGCAAACTCTACTAAGCAAATTTCAGGACTTGTTTAACAGTTCAGATAAGAAAAAGGCACTAGACCTGGATAGTAAAAGAATAATTGAAGACAACGCTATGGCCTTCCCAAGGAATGAATCTGACAATTCTTCATTCAAAATTTCAGAACCAATATTTTCATCTTCAAACTTCAACTTAAAAGACTCTAAAGCTACATCAATTTACTTGTTTCTTGGTAATCTTTTGCCAATGATATTCTTTTACCAAATAGTCCAACGAACGTTTTTTAAATGGCTTAACGGCTCCTGGCTGCCTTATGATTTTTTCATTCATGGATTTATTCTAATTTTTCTAAGCAGCATACCTGGCTACTTTTTGCTGACATATTTGATTAACAGAAAAGCTTCATCGATCAGGGTTAAACTTTCTGAGGAAGTTCAAATTCCCCAGGATTTGTTAAAAATCGAAAACGAATTGTCCAGTTTAAGTAATCAGATATCAAATCTATCTGTGCTGGTTAATTCTAACAAAGAAACTCTGGATTAATTTTCCCTTTTCAAAGAAGGAAAAAGTGAACAATGAGAAGCATCATAATGCTGATTGAAAACGCGAAATCAATGCTATTAACCCTATAAGTCTTATACCGACTACGATTTTGACTAAAACTATAACCCCTTGATTCCATAGCTAAAGCAAGTTCATTAGCGCGCATCATGCTTATAGTTAAAGTGGGAATAAGCAGCGGCATCAAATTTTTCACTGCTGACAAAACACCATTTTTCTTGCCAAAATTAGCACCACGAGCTGTTTGTGCCAGCTTAATTCTTTCAATTTCTCCAAAGATAACTGGCATAAACCTAACCGCAATAACCATAACAAGAGACATCTCTTTAACCGGTAAACCAAATATTGAAAAAGGTTTTAAGGTGACCTCCCAGAAATACATTAGTTCCGATTGGGAGGAAGTCGAGACAAAAATTCCCGCCACAATGAAAACACCAACTATTTTTAAAATTGCTTCTATAGCGAGGATTAAATCAAAGCCATTTCGAGCAGCCCCTTGAAGAAAGCCCACAACAAGCAGTAAAAAAAGAATGCTTTTAAGTGAAACAAGCACATCCTTAAAAGAGTAACCACCTGCCAGTCCTAGAAAAAACAAAACACTAAGACTAACCATTTGGCCAGGCAGACCATATGGACTTAAAGAAAAGAATAAAATGAAAAAAAGAACCACAAGTCCTTTTATTAAGGGATTCATTTTGTGAAAAATTGAATTGCCTGGTTTAAAGGTAATATTAGCCATTTTGTTCCTTAATAAAATGATAAACTTCTTTTGCTTCAGGACACGGGATCTTTTCTTTGCTATTTTCAAAGCCTTTTATGGCTTTTCTATACCACCCGGGCAAAGGATACAAATCGTTTTCCTTTAATGCACTAAAAAGAAAATCTTCTTTTTTATCAAAGCTTCTTATCTGATCACCATTTAGCAGTAAAACCTTTCCTGCAAATTTCAAAAATTTTTCCGGGTCATGAGTAACAACAATCAGCAGATGCTCTTTACTTAACTCAATCAAGACTGATAACAACTGCTTCTGCCCTTCCGAATCCAACCCGGCGAAAGGTTCATCAAGGAGAATTACTGGAGACTGTAAAATGGTCGTCGCGGCAAGGGCAACCCTTCTTTTTTCGCCACCAGACAATGAAAATGGATGTCTATTCCAAAATTTTTCGGAAGGTAGTCCCCACTGTTCCAGCCATTTCTTACCTTTTTCTTCGCTAAGGTCATATGCAATTCCCTGTTGTTGAAGAGCATAGCAAACTTCTTCTCCTACAGTAGCATTAAAAAATAGCTGTTCAGGGTTTTGAAAGGCAATTGTTACGTTTTCTTCCAGCGATAGTCCTGTATCCTTAAAAAATGCCTTTCCGGTAATAGTAGGAATAAAGCCAGAAATTGTTTTTAGAAAGGTGCTTTTCCCTGAACCGGCTCTACCAATAACAAGGTTTATTTTGCCGCTGATTAGTTCACAGTCAAAATTACTAATGAGGGGAGTTTTATTATAGCCGAAGGAAATGTTGCTAAATTGAATTTCAATTTTGTTCATTGGTTTAATATTCCAAACTTAACTTCTTCTGGCACATCTAATCCGTAATCAGAAATTTTCTCCCAAAAACCGGGATCTTCTGGATTTAAAAGGATTGCTTTTCCTTCATTTAAAATCAGAACCCTATCAAAATTCATGAAATCTGATTCTATTTGGGAAATTACAGCAATCCCCTTTTCCTGGTTATCCTTTAAATCACGTAAAACACTCCAGAACTTTTCCCTTGCCCAAGGATCAAGATGGGAGGTCGGCTCATCAAAAATAATCCATTCTGGTTCGGTTATTAAAACAGATGCGATACATAACAATTGCTTTTGTCCACCTGAAAGAACTTCAACCGGTTTTTCAAGAAAATCTCTTAAACCAAACATTTCAGAAAGGTTTTGAATGCGTTTAAAAATTTCATTTCCAGGCAGACCTTGATTCTCTAAGCCAAATGCCAAATCTTCTTCAACGGTTAATCCAACAATCTGACTGTCCGGATTTTGAAAAATAAGACCCACTTTATTCTTAGTTTCTACTTCATCAACTGAAATCTCTTGATCATTAATAAAAACAGATCCTGTTGATGTGTTTATTAATCCGGCAGCAATCCTTCCGATGGTGGATTTCCCTGAACCGTTTTTACCGATAATACCTACAAGATGTCCTTTTTCTAAATGAAAGGAAACCTCCTTCAAAATGAAGGAGGTTTCCAGATTTTCGTTGTACCGGAAACTAACCCGGTCAAATCGAATCATTGCAAGAATCTTATTTAGTGAATTCGATAATCGCCATTTCAGCGTTGTCGCCGCGACGGTTTCCAAGTTTGTAAATTCTAGTATAACCACCACCGATTTCTTCAAAACGAGGAGCTATTCTATTTACTAATTTGGTAAGAATTCCTTCAATTCTAAGAATCTTCTGAGCAGCTGTTCTTTTCTTTTCAATTTCTTTTCCATCTTTACCTTTTACTGTTCTAGTGCAGGTTGATGGGATGAAATCAAGAATGAATTCTGGTTTTGGATTCTTATCAGGATCTGCAATGTATTTTTCAGCAGCTTCTCTGTTATCCTTGCTAAGATTAGACAAATATTTCTTAATGGCATCACGGCCAAGGATTTCTCTGTCATAACAAGCATGGAAGAAACCTTCTAATAAAGTTCTTTTAGAAGCTTTCAGAGCTTTTGTCTGCTTTTCATCTTCACCTTGGATTACGCGAAGTTTCTTAGCAATTGTAAGAGCCTTTTCGATTTCACGGCGAAGATCTTTTGCTTTATGCAAAGTGGTTTCAATTCTTTCATATTTAACGAGAGAAGTGCAAAGAGATCTAAGCAAAGCTTTTCTCTGATGCGACTCTCTTCCAAATTTTCGACCTATCTTACGATGTCTCATTCGTCAATACCTCCGGCAGTATCATCATCGGGAAGGGTAAGATTAAACTGTCCAAGTTTTTCCCGAACTTCCTTCAATGACTTCTTACCAAAATTCTTGATTTCAAGAAGTGCAGAAACTTTTTTGTCAACCAATTCTCCAAGAGTCTGGATTCCAGCCTTTTTGAGGCAGTTTCTAGAACGAACAGAAAATTCAAGATCTTTAATAAGAATGTCAAGATGACCCTTCTGGGGGGCTTCCTGCTTCTGTGCAGCAACCATAACAAGTTCTTCATTGTGAGTTGGAATATTAGTTCCAGATTCAACAATTTCTTCTTCAAGAGCTTGGAAAAGGTCTACATGAGCTTTCAGAAATTTAGCTGAAAGTTCAACGGCTTCTGCTGGTTGCATGCTGCCATTTGTCCAAACCTGAACAGTTAACTTATCAAAGTTGATGTCCTGACCAACACGAGCATCTTCAACGTTATACATTACTCTAGTCACAGGTGAAAACTGTGAGTCAACAAGTATTGTACCTATGTCAAGGCCAGCAATCTTATGGTCATCAGCAAGAACATAACCTCTACCACGTTTGAAGGTAATATCCATACCAAGTGTGATATCGCCTGTAACGTGGGCAATATGAATGTCTTTATCAATGATTTGTAAGTCAGAATTGCCTTTGATATCTGCGGCTGTTACTTCAGCAGGGCCTTTTACTTCAAGCCTTACAGTTACTGGTTCTTCAGAATTCAAATTTACAACAAGTTTCTTTAGATTCAGTATTATAGCTGTAACGTCTTCAACAACGCCGGGGATACTGCAAAATTCATGTAATACACCATCAATTTTAACACCGCTTACGGCTGAACCAGGAAGAGAAGCAAGGAGAACTCTTCTAAAAGCGTTTCCTAAAGTCTGTCCGTAACCTCTTTCGAGTGGCTCAAGAGTTATGATTCCATGATTAGGGCTTGCACCCTCAGAATATTTAATTTTGGGTCGATTAATTTCAATCACGCTTAAAAGCCTCCTTACAGCTTAGCGAGAGTAGAACTCAACGATCAGTGATTCTTGGATCTTTGGATCGAGTTGAGATCTCTCTGGGAGAGTAACAAATTTACCCTTGAGGTTTTCTTTATCAACTTCAATCCAAGGGCTTTCGTCTCTTTTTGAGGAGATTTCAAGAACGTCTTTAACCTGAGGTCTAAGTTTACTCGTTTCTCTGATTGCAACTACATCGCCGGGTCTAAGCTGGTAACTAGGGATGTTACATTTGCGACCATTAACTTCGAAATGTCCCTGAGTAACCCACATACGTGCTTGAGCGCGTGAAATTCCAAAACCCATGCGGAAAGCCACATTATCAAGTCTGGTTTCAAGCTGATGAAGCAAGTTGATTCCAGTATTACCTTCTTTGCGGTTTGCAACTTCATAGTATTTTCTGAACTGACGTTCTAAAATACCATATGATTTTCTAACTTTTTGTTTAGCGCGAAGCTGGATTTCATATCCAGTCTGCTTTTTTCTCATTCTTGCATTCCCGTGAACTCCAGGAATGAAACTTCTTCTTTTAAATGCACATTTTTCAGTGTAACAGCGGGCACCTTTAAGGAAAAGCTGTTCGCCTTCTCGGCGACAAATTCTACAAACGGAACCAGTATATCTAGCCATTTTGAACCTCCATCAAACGCGGCGTCGCTTAGGTGGGCGACAACCATTGTGCGGTATCCCTGAAACATCTTTAATAGAAACTACGTTCAAACCATTGTTTTGAAGAGCTCTAATCGCAGATTCGCGACTCATTCCGGGGCCAGCAACATATACTTCAATTTCTTTCATGCCAAATTCGAGTGCGCGTTTAGCGGTGATTTCGGCAGAAACCTGAGCAGCGTATGGAGTAGACTTTCTGGATCCTCTAAAATTGTTTGATCCTGAGGAAGACCAGCAGAGAACGTTACCATTCATATCAGAAATAGTAACAATAACATTATTAAATGTAGCTTGAATATGAGCCTGACCCTTAGCAACGATTTTCTTTTCGCGTTTTTTGGTTTTGACTCTGGACTTACTTCCTGATTTAGCCATTAAACTTATGCTCCTTTAAATCAGTTTACATCCAAAAAAAGTAAAATTACTTCTTTTTGATTGGTTTTGCACGACCTTTACGTGTGCGCGCATTAGTGTGTGTTCTTTGACCACGTACCGGGAGGCCTCTTCTATGACGAAGTCCGCGGTAGCAACCAATTTCCATTAATCTCTTGATATTCATAGAGATTTCTCGGCGAAGGTCACCTTCTACTCTGTATTCAGAGTCCAAGGTTTTCTTGATGTTACTGATTTCATCTTCAGTAAGATCTTTAACCCGAGTATCTGGATTAATGTTAGTCTTGGCAAGGATTTCCTTTGATCTAGTGGGTCCTATCCCATAGATATAAGGAAGAGCTGCTTCGACTCTCTTGTTTCGTGGCAGATCGACGCCTGCTATACGAGCCATAAAAATTCCTCCTGATTAGCCCTGTCGCTGTTTGTGTCTAGGATTATCACAAATAACCCTGATTACACCACGACGCTTAATAACTTTACACTTTTCACAGATTTTCTTAACAGATGCCCTAACTCGCATTTTTCCCTCCTGTTAAAGCCTTACCACTTATTTAAAGCGGTAAACAATTCGCCCACGGGTCAAATCATAGGGAGTTAATTCTACAGTGACCTTATCTCCTGGTAAGATTCGAATATAATGCATTCTCATTTTCCCAGAAATGTGAGCGAGAACTACATGACCATTTTCCAATTCCACTTTAAACATGGCATTTGGTAATGGCTCAATGACCTTCCCATTTACTTGAATGGTATCGCTTTTGCTCATCTTAAGATTTTTAACCCTTTCTTTAACCCGCCTGGCAGGTTGAGGTAAGAATTTTGGGGCCATCATCAGTAATTGCAACGGTATGCTCAAAATGTGCTGAAAGAGATCCGTCGTTTGTTACTGAAGTCCATCCATCTTCGAGAACGAAAACTTCTGGCTTCCCCAGGCATGCAATCGGTTCAATTGCTATCACCATCCCAGATTTCAAAATTGGTCCACTTTTGTCTGAACCAAAATTAGGGACTGGTGGTTTTTCGTGCAATTCCTTGCCGATTCCATGACCTACGTATCTTTGAATAACCGACAAGCTACTGCTTTCAATGCACTTCTGAATACTTTGTGATATTTTTCCCAAAGTATTTCCAGCATGAGCATTTGTAATTCCTGCTTCTAAAGCTCTTTTAGTTGTATCAACCAAATGCTTTATTTCTGGAGAAAAAATCTCTCCTATGTAAATCGTTTCAGCCATGTCTGCGAAAAAGCCATTTCGCTTTATTCCAATGTCCAGTTTCAAGATATCTCCATTTTTGAGAATCTTTTGCTGGTTTGGAATTCCGTGAACAACTTCGCTATTTAAGCTTGTACATATTACAGAAGGAAAACCTTTGTAACCAAGAAAAGCTGGTATTACGCCGAAACTTTTCATTTCAGCATCAGCAATACTTGCCAATTCTTCAGTTGAGACACCGGGTTTGGCCTGGTGCTTAACTTTATTTAGAATAGCCGATAGAATTCGACCGTTCTCCTGCATCAAAATGATTTCCTGATCAGTTTTTATGGAAATCAAGGCGAATTTAGTTTATCGATTATATCACAAATTTTCGAAAAAATCATGTTTATTTTTTGATTTCCATCAACCATATGCAATAAATTTCTTTTTTTATAAAAATCAATCAATGGCGAGGTTTGGTCATGATAAACATTTAAACGATTGGTTATAACATCAATCGAATCATCTTTTCTTTGGTACAATTCACCCTGACATTTATCACAAATACCTTCTTTTTTAGGTTTAAGGAATTCAAGATGATAACTTGCACTACAATCTTTACATATTCGCCTGGCAGTCAATCTGCCAACCAAAACTTCATCCGGAACCATAATAGCAACAACACCGCTGAGTGGCGAGTCATTTTCCTCAAGAGCTTTTGCTAATGCTTCGGCTTGTCCAACAGTTCTTGGAAAACCATCAAGCAAAAACCCAGATTTACAATCTTCTTTTTGAATTCTTTCTAGAAGAATTTCCAGAACTAATTCGTCAGGCACAAGTGCTCCAGAAGACACGTAACTTTTCAGTTTTTCCCCAATATGAGAACCTGATGAGATAGCTGCTCTCATCAGGTCGCCTGTAGATATCTGGGGAATCCCATATTTTTCTACAATTTCCTTGGCCTGGGTGCCTTTACCGGCACCCGGAGGTCCAAGAAAAATTAGATTCAGATTTTTAGCCGTCATCTAAGCCCTTTCTTTTTCATGAAGCCTTCATAATGTCTAGTTACAAGGTGGGACTCAAGCTGTCTCATTGTGTCAAGTGCAACACCAACAACGATAAGAAGCGCCGTTCCACCAAAGTAGAAGTTAACATTCATGAACTTAATTAAGAAGTTTGGAACTACCGCTACAAGTGATAAGAATATACCACCTGCTAATGTTACTCTAGACACAGTCTTTTCAAGAAATTCAACGGTTTTGGTTCCGGCTCTGATACCAGGAATGAAACCACCGTATTTCTTCATATTATCTGCAAGATCCTGCACATTGAATGTGATGGCCGTGTAGAAATATGTAAAGAACACAATCAAAAGAACATATATAACGATATAGGAATAACTATTGTAATTGAATATATTCAAAAACCAATAGATTATTGGGTTTTTCACCAATTCTTGCATTCCTTCTAAACTTTGAATCCAATTAAAGATCATTGAAGGGAACATTAATATGGAGCTTGCGAAGATAACAGGAATAACACCAGCCTGATTTACTCTCAGAGGGATGTAAGTATTCTGTCCACCATATACTCTTCTGCCAACAACTCTTTTCGCATATTGAACTGGAATCTTTCTAACACCATCTTGCACATATACGATAGCCATAATGGTTATGATACAGAAGATAGCAAGGAAAAGAGTCTTTACAACATCATGAGCATCGCCAGTGAAGAGTGCAATCTGTTGAACGATTGCTTCTGGGAAACCAGCAAGAATACCAGCGGTAATTAGTATAGAAATACCATTTCCGATTCCTCTGCTAGTCATCTGCTCACCCAGCCACATAATGAATGCTGTTCCTGCAGTAAGTGTTGTTACAGCCATAATCTTGAAACCAAGACCTGGGTGTGGAACAACCTGATATCTTTCAAGCATGAAGCTGATACCAAATGCTTGCAACGCGCCTATAAGAACTGTGCCATACCGTGTATACTGACTAATCAGTTTACGGCCCTCTTCTCCCTCTTCTTTTGCGAGATGCTCAAGATAAGGAATAACATATACCAAAAGCTGCATAATGATTGAAGCATTGATATATGGCGCAATACCAAGCGCGAATACAGAGAATCTTCTGAGAGCTCCTCCTGAAAACATATTCAGGAAACTGAATATTTCAGAAGTTGGAAGGTTCTGTGTTAGAAGCTTAGCGTCGACTCCAGGTGTTGGAATGTGTGTACCAATTCTAAACACCAAAATCATGCCAAGGGTGAAAAGGATTCGATTCCTGAGTTCAGGAATCTTCATGGAGTTCGATAGGCTCTGCAGCAATTAGATCACCTCCGCTTTTCCGCCGGCTTTTTCGATTTTATCCTTTGCAGAATTAGAAAATCGATTAGCTTGAACGGTCAAAGGCTTGCTTATTTCACCACGAGCCAAAACTTTTACTGGCTTATGTAAATTCTTAACAAGACCCTTCTCAACCATCAGTTCGAGAGTAACATCTGTATTTGCATCAAAAGTGCTTTCCAAAGATGAAAGATTTACAACAGAATATTCAACCCTGTTAGGGCTGGTAAAACCGCGTTTTGGGAGAATACGAACGAGACGCATCTGTCCGCCTTCAAAACCTGCGTAAGGTTTAGTTTTCCCTGAACGGCCTTTCTGTCCATCATGACCTTTGGTAGCCTGGTTTCCCATGCCGGAACCTTTACCACGGCCAACTCTTCTTTTTTCTTTGGTTGAACCTTTGGCTTTTTTAAGATTTCCGAGATTCATCATAGCTAGGTCTCCTTACTTAACTTCCAACCAGCGCTGGACTTTGTCTACCATCCCAAGAATCTGGGGGGTTGCTTCGTGAGTTACTTCACTCTGCATTTTTCTAAGTCCGAGAGCCTCTAGGGTTCTTCTCTGGCGCACAGTTGCACCAATGGAGCTTTTAATAAGTTTCAAGGTAATTTTCTTTTCTGACATGGTGTCCTCCTAGCCCTTCAGTACTTGTGCTGGAGTAATGCCACGCACCTTGGCAACCTGATCAACACCGCGCATTTCGCGAAGAGCGTTCATAGTTGCTTTAGCCATGTTCACTGGATTCTTTGAGCCAAGTCTTTTAGCGAGAACATCTTTAACGCCAAGAGCTTCAAAAATCGCACGAACAGCACCACCGGCAATAACACCTGTCCCTGGAGCGGCTGGTTTAATCATTACCTGGGAAGAACCGAATCTGCCAATGTAAGGATGAGTAACAGTGTCACGATTCAATGGAACTTGAACCATAACTTTTTTGGCTTTATCAAGGCCTTTTCTTACTGCATCTGGAACTGCTTTTGCTTTACCAATAGCGATTCCTACTTTACCTTTTTGATCGCCAACACACACAAGTACGGAGAAGCCAAAGTGTCTACCACCTTTAACTGTCTTACTTACGCGGTTAACAGAAATAATTTTTTCAGTGAATTCATTTTCCACGATCTGGTCACGTCGGCGACCATCACGACGAAAACGAGGATTTCCTTGTTCAGTCATCTGGTTTCCTCCTAGAATTTAAGGCCAGCGGCTCTAGCACCTTCGGCTAGTTCCTTGACGCGACCATGATACTTATATCCGCCTTTGTCAAAAACAACTGCTGATATGCCTTTGGCCATTGCTCTTTCAGCAACTTTCTGACCAACTACTTTTGCGCCACCAATGTTTCCGCCATTAGTTGAACCACGAAGTTCTTTATCAAGAGAACTTGCCATTACTAATGTTTCGCCTGATTCATCATCTATGATCTGAGCATAGATGTGCTTAAGGCTGCGGAAAACAGCAAGACGCGGCTTCTGGGCATTACCGGACAAATAAAATCTGCTTCGGGCATGACGCCTTTGTCGCATTTCATGTTTGCTGAGTTTCATATATACCTTCCTTTAATCAAGCCTTAAGCTGCAAGCTTCTTGCCGACTTTAATTCGGACGTTTTCGCCGAGGTAGCGAATACCAGCACCGTCTTTGTAATTTTTAGGCGGTCTTACTTTCCGAATTTCAGCGGCAGTCTGTCCAACAACTTCCTTATCAATACCACTTACAAATACTTTATTACCTTCAACGGTCAAAGTTATTTCTGTAGGTGCTTCAAAAATTACTGGATGTGAATAACCAACGTTAAGCTGGATTTTATTAGGGGCCTGGGATTGGGCTTTATAACCAACACCAATAATTTCAAGACCCTTCTTATAACCTTCATTCACACCAATAACCATATTGTTAATAAGGCTGCGAACTAGACCAAATTTTGATCTAATTGGCTTGGAGCTATTTTCAGGAATGCTGCAAACAATTTTATCTTCTTCGCGATTGATCGAAACACCTTCTGGAAGTTCTTTTCTCATTTGGCCTTTTGGACCTTTTACAGAAACAACCATGCCATTGATGTTAACTTCAACGCCTTTAGGAATAATTACTGGTTTTTTACCTATACGTGACATATCTCTTCCTCCTGAATTACCAGACCTGGCAGATGATTTCTCCGCCAACTCCAGCTTCACGGGCTTCTTTATCTGTCATGATGCCCTTAGAAGTTGAGAGAATAGCTATACCAAGACCACCAAGAACTTTAGGAATTTCAGTTTTACCAGAATAAATTCTTCTACCTGGTTTTGAAACTCTCTGAATACCTTTAATGATAATTGATTGCTTTTCCCCGTACTTCAGGAAAACCTTCAAATTAAACTTATTCTGGAACTTATAATATCGAAAATCCCGGATGTACCCTTCTTTTTTCAAGATCTTTGCAATTTCGATCTTCATTTTAGAAGATGGCATTTCAACACTTTCGTGTTTAACCATGTTGGCATTCCGGATTCGAGTCAGCATATCGCCAATAGGATCAGTCATACTCATAACTCTTTGTCTCCTTTACCAACTTGATTTTGTAACGCCGGGGATTCTTCCGATTGAAGCTAAATCCCTGAAGCAGATACGACACATTTCGAAATCTCTCATGTAACCGCGTGGCCGACCGCAAATATTGCAACGGTTGTAGCGGCGTGTTGAAAACTTCGCAGGTTTCATCCACTTTTCTACTAATGCTTTCTTAGCCATAACAACTCCTTCTTATGCTTTTTTGGCGGTCTTGCGGAACGGCATACCCAACTCTTGTAGAAGCTCACGAGCTTCACCATCGTTTTGAGCGGTGGTTACAATAGTAATGTTCATGCCCTGAACTTTGCTAACTTCATCATAATTGATTTCAGGAAAAACCAACTGTTCCTGCAGGCCCATGCTGTAATTTCCGCGGCCATCGAAAGCTTTTGGTGAAAGACCACGGAAGTCTCTGATTCTAGGCACTACGATGTTAAACAGTTTATCAAGAAAGAAATAACATCTGTCGCCCCTGAGAGTTACACGGCAGCCAATTGGCATGCCCTGGCGCAATTTAAAGTTTGAAATAGACTTTTTAGCGCGTGTAGTTACTGGTTTTTGACCAGCGATGATGGCCAGTTCCCTCGTTGCGGCGTCTAGAAGTTTAGCATTCTGAGTTGCTTCGCCAACACCCATGTTGAGAATTACCTTAGTAATCTTAGGTACTCTCATTGCATTTCCATATTTGGAAACCAATTTAGGAGCGATTTCTTTCAGATACTTTTCCTTCAGCCTTGGGAAGGACTTTGTTCCTTTGGATTCGGAACCTTTTTCTGTCTTTGCCATGCCGAAATCTCCTTATATACTTATTCCTGAAATCTTTTCAGGTTAAATTACTTACGACCAAGAGGTTCGTTAGTTTTAGCACAAACACGGTTCTTTTCATCACCCTGCTTAACAAACTTCGCAGAAGTTAGTTTTGCACCATCTGGTGTAAGCAGACCGAGATTACTAAGAGCGATTGGTCCTTCTTTTTCAATGATTCCACCCTTACCGATGCTTCTGTTCGGCTTGGTGTGTTTCTTGATAAAGTTGATACCTTCTACGAAAGCAGTTCCTTTTTCAGCATTAACTGAAAGAACTCTGCCTTTTTTACCACGATCATCGCCTCTAAGAACGACAACCTGGTCATCTTTTTTCACGTGAGGCTTAGCAACTGCACGTTTCATTTTAACTTTCTTATGCATTATATTGCTCCCTTACAGTACTTCTGGCGCCAGTGAAACAATCTTCATGAATTGCTTTTCACGTAATTCTCTTGCCACAGGGCCAAAGATGCGTGTTCCACGAGGGTTGTTGTCATTGCCAATGATAACAGCAGCGTTGTCATCAAATTTGATGTAGCTGCCATCAGCTCTGCGGCGTTCTTTCTTAGTTCTAACAACAACAGCTTTAACAACTTCTTTCTTTTTTACAGTTCCATCAGGAATTGCATCTTTAACAGAGGCAACGATGATATCGCCAACTCCGCCGAAAGTTCTTTTACTGCCGCCAAGAACGCGGATACAGAGTAGTTTTTTAGCACCGGAGTTATCGGCAACTTTTAATACACTTTCTTGAGCTATCATTACCGTTCTCCCTATTCAATAATTTTAGCGGATTTTACGACTTCACATACAATCCACTTTTTATTCTTGCTAATTGGGCGACATTCTTCAACACGTACAACATCACCGGCTTTACAGATTTCCTTAGGATCGTGAGCGAGGAATCTGGTATGGCGCTTGATATACTTTTTATATCTAGGATGCTGAATGATTCCTTCGATTTCAACCTTAATGGTTTTTTCTGCGTTGTTAGCTATTACTTTACCGACACGACTGCGACGGGTAATCTTATTATTTTCCATGGTTTCCTCCTAATTAAAAGGGAAGCCGGCCTGCGGTCAGTTCGCGCTGCAAAACTCTGATGCTTTCGAGTTCCTGCAGTTTGGCACGTTTGGTTTCCTTGATAGAAGCAATTTGAGAAGCTTCATTTAATCCCATTTCAGACAATTTGTCAAGAAACTTCTTGCGAATTGTACACTTAGGATCTTTCAATCTTTTGGAAACCGCACGCAGCTGAGCTTCGTCTTTTCCTTTTGTAGTGCGAAGCTTCTTAGAAACTTCACCGCGAATTGACTTCATAAGTTCGGCCACTTTTTTATCGCAGTCAGTTTTAATTTCCTGATGAACCTGCCTGGCTTTCTTTGAAAGTCTTGCTTTAAGTTTGGAAATTTTGATTTTAAGTGGTGTTACTTTAGAATCAATTCCTTCTTCTTTAAGCAATGCTTCATATTCAGCCTTAAGGAGCTGATGAATTTTAACCTTTTCCATTTTGGTTAAATAGGTTTTAACTCTTGCAATATTGCGTCTTACAATACTGATCCTTGAAGGATTAGCGAGCTGCCCAGTAACCGCCTGGAATCTTAGGTTAAACAGTTCTTCTTTAAAGTGTTTATATTTTTCTTCGAGTTCCTGCTCGTTAAGCTCAGAAAAATCTTCACGATTCTTCATGTTTCACCTTCCTAATTACATTTTGCTGGTAATAACCTGACAGCGCATTGGTAACTTATTTGCTGCCTGTGACAAAGATTCGATTGCAATTTCTTCTGGAACCCCTTCAAGTTCGAAAAGGATTCTTCCAGGTTTTACAACTGCTACCCAGAATTCTGGAGCGCCTTTACCCTTACCCATACGCACTTCCAAAGGTTTCTTTGAAACTGGTTTGTCTGGGAAAATGCGGATCCACATTTTTCCTGCTCTTTTGACTGTTCTCGTAATAACTTTACGAGCAGCTTCTATCTGAGCACTAGTAACCCACTGGGGGTCCAATGCCTGCAGTCCGTAGGAACCGAATGACAGGTATTTGCCGCCTTTGGCCATACCTTTCATTCTTCCACGGTGCTGTTTTCTGAATTTAGTTCTTGCGGGAATTAACATGGCTTAGGTTCCTCCTTATTTGGCATCTCTGGCTACAAGATGTTGTTTACCAATCTTTTCGCCCTTGAAGATCCAAACTTTTACACCAACGCAGCCGTAGGTTGTAATAGCAGTTTCAGTAGCATAATCGATGTCGGCTCTGAGAGTGTGCAGTGGAACACGGCCTTCTCTCATCCATTCGCTTCTAGCGATTTCAGCACCATTCAAGCGTCCAGCACAAGTGATTTTAATCCCTTTAGCTCCAGCTCTCATAGCTCTACCAATGCTTTGTTTCATAGCACGGCGATGTGAAACTCGTCTTTCAAGCTGAAGAGCGATGCTTTCAGCGATAAGTTTTGCTTCTACGTCTGGGTGTTTGATTTCCTGAATATTAAGGAACACTGATTTTCCAGTGATTTTTTCCAGATCTCTTTTGAGAATTTCGACTCTTTCTCCACCACGGCCGATTATTACGCCAGGTTTTGCGGTGAAAATGGTAATACGCATTTTTGTATTAGATTTTCTTTCGATCTCAATTTTGGCAATGCCTTCTCTGCGGAACTGTTTGTTGTCAATGTAGTTTCTTACTTTAACATCTTCATGCAAGAATTTTGCATAGTCAGCTCTTTTTGCATACCATCTGGAATCCCAAGTACGAGTAATGTTAAGACGTATTCCAATAGGATTAACTTTCTGACCCATTATTCTTTACCTCCCTGGGATTTGGTGGTCTTCTTAGTTGTTTTTTCTCCAGCGCTTTTAGTTGTTTTAGCGGCTGTAGTTTTCTTTGCTGCTGGTTTCTTTTCAGCAGTAGCTTTTTTGGTTGTCTTTTTAGCAGTAGCTTTTTTAGCAACTGGAGCGTCTTTAGTTTCTTCGCCGGCAAATTTAGCCATTGAGAATCTTTCTCTAAGAACGATCAAAGCATGAGAAGTTCTTTTTCTAATGCGACAGGCTCGTCCTCTTGCTCTAGCCATGAATCTCTTCATGGTTGCGCCACCGTCAATAGTAATCTTAGCAACAAAAAGGTCATCTGCCTTCATGTCATGGTTACTACCAGCGTTAGCAATTGCTGATTTCAAGAGTTTAAGAAGAATCGGAGATCCACCTTTTGGTAGGAAGGTAAGGATTCCAAGTGCTTCATCAACACCTTTTCCACGGATTTGATCAGCAACAAGTCTAAGTTTTCTTGGGCTGATTCTTACGTTTCTTACTACAGCTCTTGGCATTTCAAGCAAGTCGATAAGTCTTGATTTCTGTTTCCAGTTCAAATCTTTTACCATTGGATAAACTTTTTCAAATTTTCCGTTTGGCTGAAGTTGCTTGCAATATAAACCAGCTTTAGTAAGAAGTGATTCGATTCTAGCTCGACTATTTTTAGTATCCAGGCCTTTGATCATTCTTAAGCCATTGAATACGTCAACGTCATCGGGAATTGTTACACCAACTAATCGTAGCATTTCTTAATTCTCCTTCCCTATCGCATGGACGATGATTTTTCGTTGGCATGACCTCTATAGGTTCTAGTAGGTGCAAATTCACCAAGCTTATGGCCAACCATATTTTCAGTTATGAACACTGGAACATGTTTGCGTCCGTTATGAACAGCAATAGTATGTCCAACCATTTCTGGATAAACGGTAGAAGATCTTGACCAGGTCTTAACCTGACGTTTTTCACCGTTAGTATTCATATCTAGGATTCTTTTCATTAGTCTTTCACATATAAATGGGGGCTTCTTTGCCATTATCCTTCTCCCTTACTTCTTCCTGCGTGAAATGATGTATTTGCTGGTAGGATTCTTGCGCTTTCTGGTTTTGTAACCTTGAGCAGGTTTACCCCAGAGAGATACAGGAGGTCTACCGCGGCTTGTGCGGGCTTCACCACCACCATGTGGATGGTCGCATGGGTTCATGGCAGAACCACGAACGAATGGACGAATTCCCATCCATCTTTTTCTTCCGGCTTTACCGATTGTAATGTTCATGTTATCAGCATTTCCAACTGTTCCAAGAACCGCACGGCAATCGAGAAGAACAAGTCTCATTTCACCAGATGGCATATTAATCTGAGCGTATTTACCTTCTTTACCAACAAGCTGAGCGTCAACACCAGCAGCACGTGCTATCTGAGCACCTTTGCCAGGTTTCATTTCAATGTGGTGAATGGTAGAACCCAGTGGAATGTTTCTGAGAGGAAGACAGTTGCCTGGAAGGATCTCAGCGCTTGGACCATTCTCAAGAACGTCCCCTACTTTAAGGCCTTCGTGAGCGATAATGTATCGTTTTTCACCGTCGCGATAGTTCACGAGAGCAATACGACAAGTTCTGTTAGGATCATATTCAATAGTAGCTACAGTTCCAGGAATACCATCTTTGTAGCGTTTGAAATCGATAATACGATAGAGACGTTTGCTTCCGCCGCCTCTATGCCTAAGAGTGACGTGACCATGATGATTGCGACCAGCTTTTCTATGAAGCCATTCGCAAAGTGGTTTGTAGGGTTTGTTTGTAGTTATTTCTTCAAACGTGAACCCAGTCACAAAGCGGCGTGAGGGGGTGGTAGGGTTATAGACTTTTATACTCATGACTTTCTCCTATTCCTACTTAGGCAATTCCTTCAAAGAATTGTATAGAATCGCCTTCTTTAAGGGTAACAATTGCTTTCTTCCATTCTGAAGTATAGCCTTTGAAAACCCCACGACGTTTGGGTTTGCGTGTTACGTTAAGGGTATTAACCTTAGTCACAGTTACATTGAAGAGTACTTCAACTGCATCTTTAATCTGATGCTTGTTAGCACAATTAGCAACTTTGAACTGATAAATACCTTCACCCATTCGATCGTAGCTTTTTTCGGAAACGATTGGTTGAATTATGATGTCCTGAGGTGCTTTCATTTTACCAATACCTCCTCAAGCATTTTGACAGCTTTATCACAAATGGCGATCTGGCCATATTTAAGCATATCAACAACGTTAACGTGCATTGGAGTTACAACCTTAACATTTTTAAGGTTCTGTGTGGCACGTCTAGTATTCTGAGAAATTTCAGAAACCACGAATAGAGCTTTTTCCATTTTGTGGCTATTAAGAAATTCAACTACATCTTTTGTTTTGCCAGATGTGAAATCAAAATTCTCAATGATTCTAATTGATCCTTCACTTGCTTTTGCAGTGAGAACACCAATTATTGCTTTATCAACGACCTTTTTAGGAGGTCTTTGATCAAAGATGCGTGGTCTTGGACCAAAAGTTCGTCCACCACCTACGTGAAGAGGGGATTTGATATCGCCTTGGCGAGCACGGCCAGTACCTTTTTGACGATACAGCTTGCGAGTGCTTCCCTGAACTTCACTTCTTGTTTTTGTAGAAACAGTTCCATGTCTTTCATTATTGAGTTGAGCTTTTACAACATCATTAATGGTCTGAGGATGTGCTTTCTGTCCAAAAACAGCTTCGTTCAAATTAACTGAACCACTTTCGGTTCCATTCATACCAAATTTCTTGGCTTCCATAACTTCCTCCGTTCCTTAAGCCTGGCGAATTATAACCAGACCATTGGCGGCTCCAGGGATGGAACCCTTAACAAGCAGGAGGTTCTTCTGCTCGTCGACTTTAACAACCTTCAGACCTTTTACAGTTCGGCGCACATTGCCTAGCTGACCTGGAAGTTTTTTGCCCTTCCAAGTTCTAGCAGCGTTTGTACCAGAACCAGCGGAACCGACCGCGCGGGAATAATCTGAGGCACCATGTGTCATTGCCTGTCCTGCGAAATTGTGCCGTTCCATTGCGCCGGAAAAACCTTTACCCTTGCTGGTTCCAGTGATGTGTACCTGATCACCTTCTTTAAACATTGAAACATTGATCTCTGTATTAGGTTCAATTGCTTCAAGTTCGTCAGCGGGCAAGCTTCTTACGAAACGGAAAGGCTTAACTCCTGCTTTTTCGAAACTCATCTTTAGAGGCCTATTAAGCAGTCGTTTAACAGCTTCCGGTCTAATTTCCCTGTATCCAACCTGTACACTTGAATCACCTTTGCGGATGATTGTGCAAGGACCAGCGCTGATTACGGTTACGGGAACAACATTTCCATCATCAGTAAAAATCTGGGTCATACCAACTTTGGTACCCAATATTGCCTTAACGCCCATTATTTTCCTCCTTTATCCTTCCAGCTATTACAACATCTTAATTTCGATGTTAACACCGGAGGGAAGGTCCATGTTCATTAGAGAGTCAACCGTCTGTCCTGACGGATTGTAAAGGTCGATGTTTCTCTTATGAATTCTCATTTCAAATTGCTCGCGTGAATCCTTATTAACAAAGGGTGAGCGAAGAACCGTATATTTTCGGATTTCCGTTGGCATAGGGATTGGTCCGGAAATTTTGGTTCCTGTTCGTTTTACGGTGTCACAAATTCTCGCTACTGATTGATCAAGAAGTCTATGATCAAACGCTTTGAGAGACAACCGCATTTTCTGCTTGGCCATTTTAAAATCCTCCTTGGATTTCAGTCAAAAATTGTACCGTGATGACTTAGATGTCACCAGCCATCATCTGCTGAGGCATTTGGTCGTAACCAAATACTCCCAGAATACGTTCGGAAACATTTTTGGGGACTTCATCATAATGAAGAAGTTCCATTGTAAAGCTTGCGCGTCCTTGAGACAAGGAACGAAGCTGTGTAGAGTAACCAAACATGTCGGATAATGGAGCGTGACATTCAATAACTCTTATGTCCTCACGCATTTCCATGTTGATTACTTTTCCGCGCCTGGCACTTATATTGCCAATAATGTCACCCATATATTGTTCAGGTGTTTCTATTTCAACTCTCATGAACGGTTCTAGTAGGACAGGCCCAGCATTTCTCAATGCTGCTTTCATAGCTTCATATCCTGAGATTTTAAAGGATATTTCATTGCTATCCGTTTCATGAAAAGAACCACCCTTAAGAACAACCTTTGCATCCACCATTGGGAAGCCAGCTAGAATACCATCATTCATGCCGTCCTGGCAACCCTGAGATATAAAATTAACAAATTTTTCTGGAATAGCCTCTGGTGAAGCGGCATTCTCAAACTTAAATCCTTCTCCTCTAGGTAAAGGAGAGATTTCAAGAATAACATGGCCAAACTGTCCATGCCCACCAATTTGTTTTTCATATCTGCTTTCGCCAGTTCCACGCTTTGTTATTCCTTCTTTATAGGCAACCTGAGGTTTCCCAACAGAAGCTCTAACGTTAAATTCTCGGATGATGCGATCAACAATTATTTCTAAGTGAAGCTCACCCATTCCAGAAATCAAAGTTTCACCAGTATCTGGATCTATCTTTGCTTTAAAGGTAGGATCTTCATCCATTAAAGAGTTTAAAACATCAGTAAGCTTGGAAAGGTCGGCTTGAGTTTTTGGCTCAATAGCCACGGAAATAACCGTTTCCGGGAATGTAATTCTTTCGAGTGTTGGATGCTTAATTTCGGAAGAAATAGTTTCGCCAGTAGCTACGCCTTTCATTCCAACTGCTGCAACAATATCACCCGCCTGGATTTTTTGAATGTCTTTCCTTTGATTTGCATGCATCTGAAGCAAGCGCCCTACTCTCTCTTTTTTTCCGTTGTTGACGTTATAAACAACTTTACCTGCCTCAAGAGTGCCTGAATAGACTCTCAAGTAAACAAGCTTACCAACATGTGCGTCAGTAGCTATTTTAAACGCCAAAGCAGAAAAAGGAGCATCTGGGTCTGCTTTAATTTCAACTTCTTTTTCATCCTCAACCGCATAACCTACAGCAGCAGGAATATCGATCGGAGAAGGAAGATAATCAACGATTGAATCAAGAAGGTCCTGAACGCCTTTATTTTTAAAAGCGGAGCCGCAAAGCATGGGAACAACGTTTCCAGCAATTGTGGCGCTTCTCAAGCTTTTCTTAATCAATTCTTCAGAAACATCTTGCTCTTCAAGATACAACTCAAGAATTTCATCGCTGTAAGCCGAAAGGGTTTCTAGCATAAAATCTCTGGCACTTTCTGCTTTTTCAACATATTCAGCAGGAATTTCACCAATACTGAATTCGACTCCAAGACTAACGCTGTTAGCATTGTCCCAGGTATGAGCTTTCATAGTAACCAAATCTATGTGACCAACAAACAAATCTTCAGATCCCATTGGGATGACGATTGGTAAAGGCTTAGCCAACAGACGTTCTTTTACCTGCTGAACAACCCTTTCAAAGTTGGCACCGACTCGATCCATCTTGTTTACGAAAGCCACTCTTGGCACTTTGTAACGATTAGCTTGACGCCAAACAGTTTCAGACTGTGGCTGTACACCTGCTACGGCGCAAAAAACCACAACCGCCCCATCAAGCACTCTTAATGAGCGTTCAACTTCGGCAGTAAAGTCCACGTGTCCGGGCGTGTCTATAATGTTGATGTCGGCATCTTTCCATGCGCATTTAGTCGCTGCACTTGTAATAGTAATTCCGCGTTCCTGTTCCTGGATCATCCAGTCCATTACCGCGGTTCCCTCATGAACTTCGCCCATCTTATAGTTAATTCCGGTATAAAAAAGAATACGTTCAGTTGTCGTAGTTTTCCCAGCATCAATGTGGGCTACGATACCAATATTCCTAATTTTTCCGATATTATTAGTGGCACTCATAAGGTTTACCTATTACAGTTGCATCCAATTCTAATGATTTTTATTAAACCCGGAAGTGTGAGAATGCTTTATTTGCTTCAGCCATTCTATGAACTTCATCGCGCTTCTTCATTGTAGCGCCAGTATTGTTGAGAATATCGTCAAATTCAGCACTAAGTCTGTCTGACATTGATTTTTCTTTTCTCGCCCTGGAAAATCTAAGAATCCAGCGGAAAGCCAAGGCAATCGCACGATCAGATTTAACTTCGATTGGAACCTGATAGTTCGCTCCACCAACACGTTTGCTTCTTACTTCAACCATTGGTTTTGCTGAATCAACAACTTTTTTGAAAAGTTCAAGACCGTTTTCATCTTTTCTTTTCTTTGAGAGTTTTTCAACTGCATCATAGAAAATACGACTTCCGATACTTTTCTTCCCATCTACCATGAGATTGTTGACAAATCTGGTTACAAGCTTAGAGTTGTAAACTGAATCAGGAGTCAATTCTCTTTTGCTTACGTGACCACGTCTAGGCATGAATCAATTCTCCTTATTTTTTGGGCCGTTTGGCGCCATATTTAGAGCGAGCCTGCATGCGGTTGGCAACGCCAGCGCAGTCAAGTGCTCCGCGAATGATGTGATAACGTACACCAGGTAAATCTTTAACACGACCGCCGCGAATAAGCACAACAGAGTGTTCCTGCAGATTGTGTCCGATACCTGGGATGTAAGCCGTTACCTCAATCTTGTTAGTCAGCCTTACGCGAGCGATTTTACGAAGAGCCGAGTTAGGCTTCTTCGGTGTGGTTGTTTTAACAACCGTACAAACGCCACGGCGCTGTGGACAATCATCCAGAGCTGGTGATGACGATTTGTAAACCGGAGCACGTCTGGCCTTTCTGATAAGTTGATTAATGGTAGGCACTACGAACACCTTCCTTAAAAATTTTCAATAAGGCTATACCGCCTTACTGCCCTGATAGTTCAGGGTGAACTTAGATGCTAGCATATGTTAAAGTCTCTGTCAACGTACTTTTGCGAAGACTTTAAAATTTTCAAAAAAAAAGGCCCGGAAAATATTTTTCCGAGCCTTAATTTTTTTTTATTCTTTAGGAGAAGAAGTTAAGAAGAGTTCTTCTTCAAGTTTCTTCAATCCAGCTTCATCTTCAGCACCTTCTGCTTTAAATAGATCTTCTGATGCATTTTCAACAACTTCCATTTCAACAGGAAGATTCTTGAACATGATATCTCTTTCTACAGAAAGACCGGTTCCGGCAGGAATCAACTTACCAATGATAAGGTTTTCCTTAAGACCCTTGAGATGATCCACTTTTGACTTAATAGCTGCCTTAGTCAAAACACGTGTTGTTTCCTGGAAAGACGCTGCAGAAATAAAGCTGTCTGTTGTTAAAGAAGCTTTTGTAATTCCCTGAATCATTGGTACACCAACTGGTGGTTTTTTACCTTTTTCAATCAAAGAATTAACTCTTTCTTCAAAACGTCTTACATGAACTGGTTCATTTGGCAAGAACTGTGAATCACCTGAGTGAGTAATTACTACTTTTCTCAACATCTGACGAACAATAATTTCAATGTGTTTGTCATTGATGCTAACACCCTGATCACGATAAACTCTCTGGATTTCATCCATGAGGTATCTTCTTACAAATGGAAGGTCAACAACCTTAACCAGTTTTTTAGGGAATACCTTACCGTCAGTAATAACATCACCGGCTTCTACATATTCTCCATCATGAACAACAAGTCCAGAAGCACCAAACTGCACGCGAACAGGTTTTTCAATTCCAGTCTCGATATCTCTAATTGTTACAGAGTTACCAGAGATGTGAATAACACCTGATTCTTCTGCAATAACAGTTTCTTTCTTCGGTCGGCGAACTTCAAACAGTTCGGCAACACGAGGAAGACCCTGAATGATGTCTGTTGTTTTTCTAGCAGAAGCGCCCCACTTAGCAAGGATTTCACCCTTTTTAACTTTAGCGCCATCTTCTACTCTAAGTTCCGCACCGTCAAGAACCTGATGAGATTCACCTGGTTGGATAACGATTGTTTTGATAGTGCTCTTAATTTTTCCTTCTTTAGATTCTTCATGCTCAAGAAGGGTTACACCATGGTTAGTAGCTTTTAAGCAAGCAAGAAGCTGACCTTCACGGATTTCCTGTCCATCTTCAACTAGAACAGCTCCGCATGCTACCATTTCCTTGGTAACGGCATATTTCTTATCCTTGATTACTCTCTGTCTAATTCTTATTCCACTACCTTCACTGTCTTCAACTTGTTCGTATTCCTCAAAAGGAATAGGAGCAAGTGTCAGCTCACCATCTTTTACGACTGTTGGTGGGAATTTCAAACTTAGAGTTGCTGGATAGCTGAATTCTACGCCGCTATAAACAAGAACCTTTTCAATGATTTCTTCGCAGATGATTTTGTTGTAACCATAAATATAGTTAACTTTACCAGCGATTTCACTAGTCATTGGTTCAATATCAGTAACAACCTTGTCACCAGCTTTTACAACCTGACCATCTTCAACGGCTATAGTTGCTCCTGCTGGCACAGGATACTGTACTTTTATTTCATCTTCGCCAATGATGTTAACTGCATCTTGTTCACCCTTAGCAATATAAACTTCTCTAATTGAAGCTTTGTTATCTTCAAGGATGTTATACAATGTGTCATCAATTTGAACACCTTTTTCAGCAACCAATTCATCGGTTTCCTTATTAACTGCAACCCTAGCTAAAGTTGCGCCTCTAAGAATTTCCATGTCGTCGCCAATCAAGTGAACTCTGTGCTCAGAAATAGTTTTTGTTATTTCAATTGTTCCATCAATTTCAGCTTGAATGATAAGTTTGGCTGTAAGTTCTCCACCCTCTGCAACGTCTCCACCATTAGGAATTTTACAATTTTCTTTTGGTCTGAGAATTACACCACGAGGAACTGGATATTCAATTTCGTTTTTAACGATTACGCGCTTTCTATCAAGAGTTTTGTTAGCAGCACTTTTTTCATTAATAACTCTTACTACACCAGAGATTGGAGCAATAAGTGACAAAGTTTTATTTTGTTCATCTATTGCAGCAGCCATTTCGCCCTTAAATTCATATTCCTCTTCAACTTCTCGGGAGATAGTTAATTTGGTTCCATGTGAACTTGTGCTAAGGGTTCCTGTCATTTCAGAGATAATTGAAAGGAGTTTCTGACCAGGATATACCTCATCACCATTTTTAACGTTAAGGATAAGACCTGATGATTTAACAGCAGCTTCTTTTGCTTCCTTTACGCTTTTTGGAAGAGGATATTCTGTTCTGTCTTTATCTTTGCTCTTCTCAGGGAAAACAAAGACCATACCGTTATCACTGATAACCTGTTTGTTCTTTATCTTAATATTTTCAAACTTAATAATACCGTCGGTTCTAGCAATCGCAGCATGAGATTCGGCCGAGATTTCTGCAAGAAGGTTACCGGCATGAATTATTTCGTTATCTTCAACTTTAAGAGTTGCACCCTGAGGGATTTTATAATCTTCAATAATGAAGTCTTTTGTTACCGGATCAAATTCCTGAGTGAGGATCTTGATAATACCGTGTTCAGAAACAACCATACCGTCTTTCTGTTCGATATCATCAAAAATAACTTCCCCAGTGTATCCAGTTACAACGTTGTTTGGATTGTATTCAGCCAAAGCTTTTCCAGGAGTTACTTTATCTCCATCTTCAATTCTCATTTCAGAACCGACTGGGATATGAACTCTGTCGCTTCTTCCGCCTTTGCCTTGAACAGTGAGGTATCCACCAACAACAACGGTTTTGATGTTTGCACCAAATTCGCTCTTATCGAAGGTTTCAGTTCCTGAACCAATTTCAAACTTGGCTCTGTCATAAACTTTTGCAAGTTTTAGATGTTCAAATCTGGCAAGACCTTGAGTTCTAGCTTTGATATACGATCTTTGAGCAAGAGCAACACCACCAAGATGGAAGGTTCTCATCGTAAGCTGTGTTCCTGGTTCCCCAATTGACTGAGCCGCGATAATTCCAACAGCTTCACCAAGGTCAACCGGTTTTCCAGTTGCAAGATCCGCTCCATAACAGCATTGACAAATTCCAGACTTAGAACGACAAGTCAAAGGCGATCGCATAACGATCTTACTTCTGATCTTGATTTCCGGGAAGTCAGCATCTCTGGCTTTTTCCAGAACATATTCGTTAATTGGTCTATCTGGTCTAATAATGATTCTATTAGTTTTTGGATCAATCAGCTGTTCGGCGCAAATCATTCCAGGTTTCAACTGTTCCATTGGCACCTGGAAATCAACTCTGCCTTCTATTTCGTTTGCAATATCGTCTGTACAATATAGGCCAGCTTCAACTTTAATATTCTGACCGCCAACATTGATGGTCAAAACTTTACCAGTTACAGGATGTACAATTGGTTTAGCAAGTATACGTCCAGCTATTCTATAGCGTATTGGAACAACGATATCATCAATCATGATATTGTTTGAAGTTCTGTTCTGGCGAATTGGAGAAACCTCTACGCCAAGTTCTGAACCACAATCATGGTTTGTAATAACAACGTCCTGAGCAACATCAACAAGTCTTCTGGTTAGATATCCAGAGTCAGCAGTACGAAGAGCAGTATCAACAAGACCTTTTCTCGCACCGTATGTTGAGATGAAGTATTCAGACTGATTCAAACCTTCACGGAAATTTGACTTAATCGGGAAAGCAAGAATGTCACCGCGTGGATTCGACATTAGACCGCGCATTGCAGCCAACTGTCTTATCTGTTGCATGTTACCTCTCGCTCCAGAGAACGCCATCATATAAACCGGATTGAACTCACCCAAATGGGCAGTTGATTCAAACTCCTGGAGCAAATCATCTGTAACGTCTTCAGTAGCTTTCGTCCAGATGTTTACTTCATTCTGTTTTCTTTCATCACGGCTGATTTCGCCTCTTTCCCATCTATCTCTAACCTTGGCAACTTTTCTATCAGCTGCTTCAAGGATTTCGCGCTTCTTCGGTGGGTCAACCATATCTACAATTGAAATGGTCAGACCGGAGAATGTTGCGAACTTAAATCCTAGTGCTTTAAGCTTATCAAGAGCTTCGCCTACCACGGTAAGATTATATTCTGTAAAGAGTCTCTTAATCAGGTTTGAAACGTTTCCTTTTTTAACCTGGAGATTCTGGAATGGGAAATCTTCCGGAAGATTATCATTGAAAATAACTCTTCCAATGGTAGTTCTCATGTAACTGTCTTTAACAGTCTTTTCTCTGTCATCGTCTTCACGTTTTTCAGAAACGAAAGAGTCATTTCTAAGATAAACAGGCCATTGAAGATTAAAGCTACCAGTTTCAAATGCATTCACGGCTTCGCCGAGGCTTTTGAAAATTGGAGATCTATAAACAATGATTGATTCAACTTTTTCTTTATCCAATAAATCCACAGTTTCGCTTGAATCAAAAACGGTATTTATTGGTAAGGCATCGCTGATTTCTTCTGCAAGCTTGAAGTTATATGGACGGCCATCTGTTAAGAGATAATCTGCCCACTTCTTTCCTTTTGCCAATTCAATTTCAGCAACTGGATAATCTTCACCTTCAGGTTTTTCGATTGTGAGATAGAACAAGCCGATAGTCATATCCTGAGAAGGACTTGAAACCGGTCTGCCATCTGCTGGCTTAAGAATGTTGTTGCTTGAAAGCATTAACATTCTAGCTTCAATCTGAGCATCAAGCATAAGAGGAACGTGAACCGCCATCTGATCGCCGTCAAAGTCAGCATTGTATGCCGCACAGACGAGAGGATGAATCTGAATCGCTTTTCCTTCGATAAGCACAGGTTCAAACGCCTGAATACCAAGTCTATGAAGCGTAGGCGCACGGTTTAGAAGAATAGGATGATGTCTGATGACTTCCTCGAGGATATCCCATACTTCTGGTTTTTCACGCTCGATCATTTTCTTGGCGCTCTTAATGTTAGGAGCTATGTTCTTCTGCTGCAGTTTGTGCATTACAAAAGGCTTAAATAGTTCCAGGGCCATTTTCTTTGGCAAACCAGCCTGATGAAGCTTCAAAGTTGGACCAACAACGATAACAGAACGTCCAGAATAATCAACACGTTTACCGAGTAGATTCTGTCTGAAACGACCCTGTTTACCTTTAAGCATGTCAGTCAAAGATTTTAGAGGTCTATTATTTGGACCAGTTACAAGCTTGCCTCTTCTTCCGTTATCAATCAATGCATTAACGGCTTCTTGAAGCATACGTTTCTCATTTTTAATAATGATATCAGGAGCCTGTAATTTAATAAGTCTCTTAAGTCGGTTATTTCTGTTAATAACTCTTCTATAGAGGTCATTCAAATCAGAGGTTGCAAATCTACCACCATCTAACTGTACCATCGGTCTCAAATCTGGTGGGATTACTGGAATAACATCAAGGATCATCCATTCTGGGCGAGAAACAGATCTTGCATACATTTTAACAAGTTCCATTCTCTTAAGAAGGTGAGTTCTTTTTGTTCCAGTTGCGGTTTTCAACTGTTCAGCCAATTCTTTTTCAAGTTTTGGCAGATCAATTTCTGCAAGCAATTCTCTAATAGCTTCAGCACCCATTTTAGCTGTGAACATGTCACCGTATTTCTCACGAAGTTCACGGTAACCCATTTCACCAGCAGCGCCTTCTTCTGGAAGAAGTTGCTTTTTAGAAAGTGGGAGATTTCCAGGATCAATAACGATGTAGCTCTGGAAATAAAGAACCTTTTCAAGGTCTCTAGCTGAAATATCAAGTAAAAGGGCTATATAATTCGGGCTTCCTTTTGAATACCAAATGTGTCCAACAGGAGTAACCAGCTGAATGTGGCCCATTCTTTCTCTTCTAACAGCAGCTTTGGTTATTTCAACATTACATCTTTCACAAATAATGCCTCTATAACGAATGCTTTTGTATTTACCGCAAAAACACTCCCAGTCTTTTTGTGGTCCGAAGATTCTTTCGCAGAAAAGTCCATCCCGTTCCGGTTTATGGGTTCGGTAGTTGATGGTTTCCGGCTTTTTAACCTCACCGTATGACCAAGACCTGATTTTTTCGGGCGAGGCAATGCTTATTTGAATCGCATCAAATTTGTCCATATCTAACATGTTTGATGTCTCCTTCCTATTTCGCTGATACCGGAAATGGCACTAATCTTCATCGCCATCTTCACTGGTAAATTCTGCAGACAGCAGATCTTCTTCGCTGTCAGATGAGTCTTCAGTCCAAATTTCTTCATCTTCATCATCTTCTTCATCTACATCGATGTTGCTCTTAGCAAGTAGACTTTCATCTTCTTTTATAATGCTAACTTCTTTAGCATCCTTTTTAAGATCAACCTGTAGTCCAAGACTCTGAAGTTCAGAAACAACAACCTTAAATGATTCAGGAATGCCTGGCTTCATTATGGTTTTGCCCTTAATAATGGTTTCATAAACCTGAACACGACCTTCAACGTCATCCGACTTAACAGTCAGGATTTCCTGAAGAACATGAGCGGCACCATATGCTTCAAGGGCCCAAACTTCCATTTCTCCAAATCTCTGTCCACCAAACTGAGCCTTACCTCCGAGTGGCTGCTGAGTAACAAGACTGTAAGGTCCTGTGGAGCGGGCATGCATCTTGTCATCAACAAGATGGGCAAGCTTAAGAATGTAAATTATGCCAACCATAATTTTCTTATCAAAAGGTTCGCCAGTTCTGCCATCATAGAGAGTTGCTTTTCCTTCAAGGTCAACAAGTTTAAGAGGATCTTTGTCATAAGTCTCTTTGAGCTGTTTCATAACAAAGTCTTCATTCTTGATATCACGGCCATTATTGAAAATTGAAGTGCAATATCTGCGAGCCTGCTTTTCAGCGGCCCAACCGAGATGAGTTTCAAGAACCTGTCCAACGTTCATACGAGAAGGAACACCAAGTGGATTCAGAATAATATCGATTGATCTACCATCAGCAAGGTAAGGCATATCTTCAACAGAAACGATTCTGGAAATAACACCCTTGTTACCATGACGACCAGCCATTTTATCACCGACTGTGATCTTTCTTTTCTGAGCAACAAAAACACGAACGAGCTTGTTTACGCCATATTGAAGTTCATCTCCGTTATCTCTGGAGAAAACCATAACGTCAACAACCTTACCTTTTTCACCATGTGGAACAGTAAGAGAGGTATTTCTAACTTCACGTGCTTTTTCACCAAAAATGGCTCTAAGAAGTTTGTCTTCAGCGGTAAGTTCAGTTTCTCCCTTTGGAGTTACCTTACCAACAAGAATATCGCCAGATTCAACTTCAGCACCAATTCTAATGATTCCGTTTTCATCAAGATTTTTAAGAGCTTCTTCACCAACGTTTGGAATATCTCTTGTAATCTCTTCAGGTCCTAATTTGGTGTCTCTAGCATCAATTTCGTATTCTTCAATATGAATAGAAGTGAATACGTCATCTTTAACCAATCTGTCGGAGAGAATGATCGCATCCTCAAAGTTGTAGCCTTCCCATGGCATGAAAGCAACTAATACGTTTCTTCCAAGTGAGAGGTCACCTTGAGAGGTAGATGGACCATCTGCAAGAACAGTTCCTGGTTTTACTTTGTCACCCAAATTAACAATAACCTTCTGGTTAATGCATGTTCCCTGGTTTGAGCGCATAAATTTTTGCAGTTTGTAAACATCGATAGATTCCTGTTGAAGTCTAATTTCGTTACAAATTGCTTTAATTTTGCTTAAATAAGTAATATCAAGAGTCTGACCAGCTTCAATAATGATTTCGCCAGTAAGCTCATCAACTATTGTATCCATAACCTTACGGCCCTGGAATTTTCTGAAAGCAGGTTCAGCTACAGGAATTTTCTCATCGTCTTTACGTCGGCTGGCACGTTTAATTTTTACGCATTCAGCATCAACATAAACTACAGTACCACTACTTCTTGAAAGAAGAACCGCACCAGAGTCATGAGCTGCGATTGATTCAAGACCAGTTCCTACCAGAGGAGGCTCAGTTTGAATTAATGGAACAGCCTGACGTTGCATGTTCGTTCCCATCAAAGCACGGTTCGCATCATCGTGCTCGAGGAAAGGAATTAGAGCTGACGCAACACTAACCATCTGAAGTGGGCTGAATTTAATATATTCAACTTCACTTATTGGAAGATAATCAAATTCGTAATCATCGCTGAAATATTTTGCAGGAACAGCTGCATCGGAAATAAATCCGTCATCTGAAATTGCGGTATCAGGCTGAGCTACTTTGTATCTATCTTCATCATAAGCATCTTTATATTCCATATTGCGGAAGTTGATTTTTCCATTGGTTTGATCAACTTTGCAAAGTGGTGTAGTTAAGAAACCATAATCATCAACCTTGGCGTAAACAGCCAAGCTCGCGATTAGACCTGCGTTTGGACCTTCAGGCGTTTCAATTGGGCAAATTCTTCCGTCGTGAGTAGGATGAACGTCACGAACTTCGAAACCAGCTCTTTCTCTTTTCAATCCACCAGGCCCTAATGCTGAAAGTCTTCTCTTATGAGTTAACTCTGCAAGTGGGTTTGTCTGATCCATAAACTGTGAAAGCTGAGAACTACCAAAGAATTCATCAACAACAGCCGAAACAGGTCTGGTATTAATAAGAAGCTGAGGAGTATAACTATCCAAATCATGAATAGTCATTCTTTCCTTAATAACTCTTTCCATTCGAGAAAGTGAAATTCTGAACTGGTTTTGTAGCAATTCGCCACATCTTCTAATTCTTCTGTTAGAAAGGTGATCAATATCATCGATTCTTCCAACGCCGTTTGAAAGATCAATTAAATATCTGATTACGCCAATAACATCTTCGATGCAAAGAACTCTATCTTTTTGAACTTTAACTTCTTCAATTCCAAGTTCTTTAATTCTAGCTACTGTTTCTTCGAAAAATTCTTCGCCCTGTTCTACAACGATTTCACCAGTATTTGAATCATAAACAGTTTCAAATGCTGTTCTACCAAGAAGATCTACAATACCTTTTTCAACTTCTTCAAGATTAATTCTTGCATAAGCTGGGTTAAACATAATGCGGTATCCGCGATTATCTTCTCCAACTTTAATGAAAGAAGGAACCTGAAGAGATTCAAGCATTGAAGCGTTATCTTTTGAAATTTTACAATTTGCAGGAACAAGAACTTCACCAGAAGCTGGATTGACAACATCTTTAAATGCGATCTGATCAGATAAACGATCAATAAGTCTTAGCTTTTTGTCAACCTTATAGCGGCCTACATCACCAAGGTCATATTTCTTCGAATCGAAGAAAAGACTGCGAATCAAAGCTCTGGCATTTTCTTCAACAAAGAGATCGCCCTGACGAAGTTTGCTAAAAATAGCTTTCAATGAATCTGTAACGGCTTTAGAAACCTTATCTGGACCCTCAGCAACGCTAACAGCTTGTTTATCAAACTTAAGGGAGCTAACAATAGTTTCATTATCGTTAAATAGTTCAAGAATTTTTTCATCATCAGCATAACCAAGTGCTCTTAGGAACGTAGTTATTGGAATTTTTCTTTTACGATCTAATCGAACAAAAACAGCGTCCTTCATTAAATCCAGTTCAAATTCCATCCAAGCTCCGCGATAAGGAACGATCTTGGCAGAATACATTTTCTTTGCTCTGTTAAAACTGAAATAAACTCCAGGAGAGCGATGAAGCTGACTAACAACAACCCTTTCTGCACCGTTAATAATGAAGGTTCCGCGTTCTGTCATACATGGGAGGTTAACAAGGAAAATTTCCTGTTCTTTAACTTCGCCTGTCTGCTGCATAATCAACTGCACTCTGATATTAAGTGGAATTGAATACGTCAAGTCGCGTTTACGACATTGATCAGGGCTGTGTTTCACTCTGAATGGTGTTTCGCCGACAAATGCGATTTCACAATCTTTTTCGTGAAAACTACAATCATCGAATAAGCACTTTTTCCTCAATTTTGTTTGAGGACAATTCTTACACATTGGGAGTCCAAGGCTGTAATCATTAAATTCTAGACAAAGATTTCCGACGTAATCCTGTATAGGGAATACCTCTCGAAATACTTCCTCTAATCCGTGCTTATCTCTTTTTCCTGGATCTCTACCGGCTTGCAAAAACCATTCGAAGGATTTCAGCTGGATGTCGATAAGATTTGGAATGTTTTCAAACATTCTTTCTTTCGCCATCAGAAACTTTTTGGTAACAGGCGTCTGCTTTGCAACCATATTCTGCCTTGCTCCTTAATTTAAATACATGTCTTACTTTGAGGATTTAACAAAAAGACAAAATAAAATCGGGTTTCGCTTAACAAGGGAAACCCGAACTTTGTACAGAGAAAATTGATAGAAAAATGTTTTCAGACAATCGATGCTTTTTTTCGATAATATAGATCAACGTCGGCTTAACTCCGAAAACTAAACAATTTATATACCAATCCGCGAAGTGGTTTCGGATTATAACATCGGTGTTATCTTCAGTCAAGACTTTTTTAAAAATAATTTAGCAATTATCGTTCCAACTCTGTTAGCAAAAAATTGATAAGAGGACTATTTTTGTAGTATAATCTACCAATGCAAACGAACATTAACATAACAAAAGCCTTTCTAGAAACTCCTGATGGCGTTTTATCCATTCATCAAATCTCGAAAAAATTAAAACTTCCTTATGGGACTGCCTACAATAGAGTTCATGCACTTGAAAAGCTTGACATCCTACAAATTCTTCCGCAGGGCAAAGCAAAACTTTGCGCCCTAAACCCCGACAATCCAATGACAGGAGCTTTGCTAGCACTGGGAGCCTCACAAACGACTCACTCCATACTTGGCAATAACAACCCTAATGCATCAATTGCAAGAAAAATTTTAAAAATCATAAAAGAAAATAGCAGCAACAGCCTCCTGGTTTCAATATTACTTACCCCAGATTCTTTAAAACACTGCTCGGATGTAGGCGAAATCATGTACATAGATAACGATGAATCCAAAGAAATTCCTTTGGACTTTTTCTTTATAACGACTTCAGGAGAAACTTTTTCAAGCGAAGAAATTGAAAGAAATGTTTCTTCACTGTTTCCCCCTGGACTACCAATAAAAACAACAGATATGACCGTTGACAAAGACACATTGCTTGGGATGTTTGGTGAATCCGAAAACGAGGCTGGTCTTTCAGCCTATCAAATGCTTCACGAAGGAATAATTTTGACAGGGTTTGAAAATTTTTTCAACATCGTTCTTGAAGCTTTCCCGCGAAGGCTTGGAGCTTAGAATGAAAAAAACCTTAATCTGCTTATTATTGATTTTCCTTTATTCCCAAAGCTTTGCTCAAACGGGTTCTGTTGCCCGCTCTTCTAATTTTGGCGATAAGAAGGAACGATTATCTGAAGTAACTGGCGAAAACCTGGGAGAAAAAAGAGCTACCAGTCCAGCTGATTCTTTTATTGCAATGGCAAAAAAGTTAATGGCAGAAGGCAAATACGCAGAAGCACTTGAAGCCCTTAGAACAGCGATAAGAATAGATCCGATGAATATGGAAGCATGGTCTTTATATGACGAAGCAGTAATCCAGGATTACACAAACACCATGCGAAAAAATAAATTAACGCCGGTTATAACACGTGATATTAAACCACTTTTCTCTATTACAAGAATAGATAGTTATATGGAACTAGACACCCTTTATGTCGTTGGCTCAGTAAAGAATCTATCCAAAGGCTTGCGACAGAAAATTTCCTTAACAGCAAAAATTCTCGATAAAAACAATAGAGAGCTTCGAGTGGAAACCGGCAACCTCAGATTAACTGAGAGAGGTCTATTTCCAAATGAAAGCTCTCTATTTGAGATCCCCTTTAAAAATCCACCAAAAGGCGGACAAACTTACAGGGTAGAAGTTTCAGATTACGAATAAAACAAAATTATTCGTTTGGATCCATTAATCTAACAATTGTATGATGCCCGTCAAAAATTCTTGCGAGATGCACCATCGCTCCTACAAAGAATACAAAACCGATCCATCTAAGCCATGAATTCTCCATCATGTCTACCAGGTCTTTTTTAAATTCTTTCATTTCCTCTGGAAAAGCAAACATTAAGACACCAGTTAAAGCTATAAAAGGAAGGGTAATCATCCAGAATATTTTTCTAAGAAACCACACTTTTTAGGCCCTCGCTTAAGTTATTTATGATTAGTGAATCATAACAAACAATTATTTCCATTGTAAACTTAGATTTTATTTTTTTTTTTTGTAACTCTTTTTCAAATTTGCGGTATACTCTAAATTCATAGAGAAGACTACAGATTTGTACCTTATTAGCCGAAGAAAGATATATATTAATTTTAAGAGATATTGAGGCCTTTAACATGGGTTGGTTTTCAAGAAAGCTTACAGATCCCGAAGAGGGCTTTGAAAGGCTACTTTCAAAAGACAAAAAGATTTCAGATCGGGCAAAAAAGGACTTTGTTTCAAACCTGAACCTTGGTTTGATAGAATTTTTATGCGAAAAATTCGAAGAATCAGAAGAGCTTGAAATTCGAATGAGAATTCTGGAAATATTTGCTGATGCCAGAGATCAGCTTTCAGAAGATGATCTCCGACAAATATTAACTTTGATTAAATATCCTGATACTGTCCTTAGAGAAACTTTCAAAGAAGTCCTGGTAGGAATAACAGAAGAAAATCTTAAAGCTGTTACCGAAGTACTTTCCTCAACTATGGACAAGGACATTCATAGAACAATCCAGTATGGTATTGAAAAATCAGGGATTTTAAGTAAGCTTCTGAACAAATGGAAAGACTATTCAGTCAAAGAACAGATTCTTTATCTGGAAGAAATTGTAAGACTGCAAAATCCTAAAACTTATCCTATTTTTCTGGATATTTTAAAAGAAGAAGTAATTGAAGCCAAAAAAGAAGAAAAAAGAATTATACAGGTCGAGTTTGGCAAGCATGTAGACAAAATTAAGAGCCCTGACTTTCTTGAATTGTGCATTAAAGAGCTTCCCGCAATTGCACCTGTGATGAGATATCAGGTTTTTAAATGTCTTCAGATGCATGGTGAAATCTTTTTTGAAAAGGTTTTTGATGGACTAGGGAAAAAAAGTGAAGGCTTTCGACAGCACACACTAAAGCTAATGGAACAACTTTCTGATTACCGCTCTTATCCTTACTTGTTCCCTTTTCTACAAGATACTTACAAAGCAATCCCACCGATTGTAAGAGACACAATTGGGAAAATAGTAAAAGATTACTGTGAAGAGCTGGATGAAAAACCACCTGCAGAAATAAAATCAGAAGAGGTTCAAAAAAGAATAAATTTCTTCACCGAGCCATTGGAAAAAAATCTAAACGACCGCTTTTTTCATAGCATAAAACTGTTAACAGAGTGTCTGCTCAGATTAGGTCGGCACGAAAACGACATTATACTCCGCAACTTTTCAAAAATCTTTCAGTATAACGAAAGCTATTTAAAAAGCTTTCTTAAAGGTTTAGAAGTTGGGCCGCGAAAGGATCTTCTGGTTAAGGCCTGCTGTTACAGCCAAACAGATACCGGTAGAACGGCGTTAAAAATTCTCGGCGACCCATCAGAAAATTATATTATCGAAACTCTAAATACTCTTTTGCTTGAACATTTCATGGAAGTTCCACAGGAAATTCAGGCAGAAATCATAAATCTTATGATGGAACCAAGACTTCAAAGGTTTGTTCAGGAAGTTTTGTATCATCAGGATCCTGCCCTAAGGTCCAGAATTTTGTGGATTTTAGGCGAATCTGGATCTCAAAATGCTCTTAACATTTTAGAAACTAAGTTAAGAGATCCTGACTATTCAGTTAGAGAAAGCATTTTAAAGATTCTGGACATGGATCATTTCAAGAACATTGCTGGTACTGAAATGTTAATGAACTTTCTAAAAGATACCGACTCCAGTATTGTCTTAAAAACGATTGAAGAACTAAAGGATCGTGATCATCCAAAAGTCATAGGCAATTTAACAAAGCTTTTATCAAGCAACAATCCAGAAATAAAAGATGCTGCACATAAAGCAATTGCTTATATTACACGCAGAAAATACATTTCCGGATTCGATAAAATGTCGGATGAAACCAAGCTGGCAATAGGAACCTCTTTAATTCGAATGGATCCATCTTTTATGGAAGACATCACCCGAGATCTTTCGGCTTCTGATCAACGTACACGCGTTAGATCCGCCAAAATTCTTGAGGTTCTTTGTGATTTCATTCCAGTAGAACTAAAAACACACCTTATTGTAGCAATTCAGGATCCAGACCCTCATGTCAGAGCAGTTGTAATTATGGGTCTTGGAAAAATCGGTGGCCCATCTGTTTCTGGAATGTTAATCGGCTTTCTAAAAGATCAAGACGACAGGGTTAGAGCTAACGCAGTTGAAGCTATGGCTGAAGTAGGCGATCTGTCACTCGCAGAAGAAATACTTCCCTGTTTATACGATGAAAACAATAGAGTTCGCGGCAATACAATTACAACACTTTGGAAACTTGGCTATTACCAAATTTACGATGCAGTAATTGAAATGCTAAGAAATCCTGATAAATGGATGCGTGCTTCAGCAGCATTCGCTCTAGGTGAACTTAAAGATACAAGATTCTTTCCTGTTCTTCTACAATGCATGAGAGACCCTGAGCCCGATGTAAGGCGAAACGTAATTAAAGCCCTGGGTAAAATGGCTAATCCATTTACCCTTGCACCATATATTAGACCTTTGAGATTCGATCCAGACGAAGCTGTAAGAAAAGAAGTTATGGCTATTCTTACAGCAAAACCACCTCAACCGAAAAGTTAAAAATGATTTGGCCGTTTAAAACAACAAAATCACCAGATATATTAATTAGAGAGCTTGAAAGTGATGATACTACTCTGAGAGAGACCGCTTTCAAGGACTTAATTGACCATTCTGATCCTGATACAGACAGGCTTGTATTGGGTGCTCTTGAAGCTTTTGACAGTTCTCCAAAGGAGCTAATCCTTCCATTAATAGATATTGCTGGACAGCGACAAATTAATGAAGCTTTGCCAATATTTAAACTATTAATGGGTAATTCAGATTCTCAAATTCGGGAAAGCACTTTGCAGGCTTTGGTTGCAACTCAATCTCAGGACAGCCTTGATATTTTAATCTCTTTTCTTTCTTCTTCTGATGCAACCATAAAACAAAAGGTTAGAACTATAATCATTGAAAATTTTGGGGCCGATTCGCTTGGCGCACTAGTCCGGGCGGTTCCTGAAGACAATGAATCTCCATTGTATTTCGAGATTGTCTCTTTAATGGAAGATCTGGATCTTTTTGAGTTACTCAAAGAAAATTTCAATCATCCGGATATAAATGTAAGAGAATTTCATTTCAATACCTTGGTAAAATTCCATCGTCCAGATTTTGTACCACTCTATTTAGAACTGTATGATGAAACTTCTTCAGAAATAAAATCAAAAATTGAAAAGGTTTTAAGTGATTTTTCTGTTCAAGAACTGATCCCCCCCTTTCAAATGGCTTTGGGAAAGGGGTCTCCTACAAGTGATTCAATATTTAAATTGAGCGAGTTGCTTATTTTTAGCCATTTTTCAGAATCAAGAGAACAGATCCTGGATCTTGCAATCAAAATTTCTGAACCCAGATTTCGTTTAAAAATACTTCCAAGTTTAATAAAAAAGCTAGACCCCTTTACTTTCGAAAAAGGACTGGAATTGCTTAAAGACCCGGTAGCAGAAATACGCACTCACGCCCAGAATAGTCTTTCTTTGCTTGTAAAAATGACATATAAGCGCATGAAAGATAAAGATGAGCCAAATAAAATCGCACTTTCTAAACTTTATGATGGCTGGGAAAAAAAACTGACAGATTGGATCAAATCTTCTGATGGAGCTCCTGATTTTAAAAAAGGAGTAAGAAGGTTATTCTTCAGCCTGGCTCAGAACCGTCACGATCTACTAAAACCCCATTTTGGTGATTTCATATCTTCAAATTTCAACGAAACCTACCATTTTATCAAAGATTGGGATTTCAATGAGCAATTTGAACTATTTAGCTGGTTAGTGACTACGGACCCTGCTTACGGATCTCTTCTTTTAAGCGTCTTGCAGGGAAATCCTGATGAAAACTTCTGGCGAATATTATTGAAATTAATCGCATTCCTTGACCAGGAAGATAGAACAGCCTTTAAAAAGAGATTCCTGGCTCGAAATAGAAATATTTCCCTGGAAACCTTTCTGAAAGACCCGGATCCATCTGTTCGTGTTTCTGCCTTAGAGTTTGCGTCAGAGTTAAAGGTTAATGGTCTTGTTGATTTACTAAAGACCTCTACAAAAGATCCTTCGCCTCAAGTCAGACTTGGTGCAATTAAAAACCTTGTTAAACATAACTATCCTCAAGTTGAAAAAATTCTATCAGAAGCTACAAGTGATCCTGATGAATCCGTTGCTTTCTATGCACTTAAAGAATTGAAGGAAATTATTCCTACTAATAGAATGGCACCTCATCTTGTAAAATTTCTTAATAGTAGTTCAGACCCAATTAGAAATTTTGCCCTTCAACAAATTGCACAAATTACTAAAGATCGGTACAAATCCAATTTTAACAACCTGGCACCTAACATAAGAAAGCTTGCAGCAAAAGTTATCCAGAAAATTGACAGCGGTTTCTCGGATTCAATAATTTCAGAACTAAATTCACTTGATCCTCAAACCAGACTTAAAGCCGCTCTTTTACTAGAGAATGTAACGGTTGATTCAAAGGGAAGAGAAGCACTTCTTGCAGCAATGAAAGATCCTTCTAAACTTGTTAGAGCAGCTGTTATAAAAACTCTTGGTGTTATAGGAGACAACTCACTTATTAAACATCTGGTAGAATTCTTTAATGACCCAGATCCAAGAGTAAGAGCTAACACCATAGAAGCAGTTTCTTCCCTTGGCGATAGACAAGCGATTCAAGTGTTGCTCCCTTTTCTTCAAGATCCTAATAACCGAATCAGAGCAAATGCAATTGTTGGTATAAACAGAATAGGTGGTTTTAATCTTACTCCTGTCTTGCAATCAATGCTAAAAGACACCAATATTAATATGATAGCGAGTGCTATCTGGGCAATTGGACAAATGAAAGACCCAAACCATCTGAATTTTCTATATCCCTTCTTAAACAATAAGAATGAAATGTTGAGATATAATACAATCAGATCTATCTCTGAAATTAATCCCGATCTTCTAAAAGCTTATTTTCCAACCTTTCGAAAAGATCCTTCTTCTAAAATCAGAAAACTTATCGCTTCAATAAGCCATAAGGTACTTTAAGATGCCAGGAACAGGACCAGGGTATAAAATTTTAAGAACGCTAAATGATTTTTTTAGCAGTGCGCCTTATGAGGGAGAAGTTGTTTTTGTTTTACTTCTTCCAACCTTCATTATCATCATTCTTCTCATCTTTTTTCGAGAAAAGCCTCAACCTCAGAGCTTTGAAGAGCTTAGAGCAATTGATAAGAACATTGAAACCTTTGAAGTTATAAGACTCCAAAGAGGATTAGAAGAATTTGACCGTGATTTTCTTTTGGAAATCGCTTTGGAGCATCATTGTGCTCCTGCCTATAAGATGCTTATGAATAAGGAAACTTTCGAGCGAGTTGAAAAAGAGTTGATTTTTGAACTAAAACAAAAAGGCGAATCACTCGAAACCAACAAAAGACTTGATTATTTGAAGAAATTAAAAAAAAGAATTTTCTAATTACCTATCCCCTACTTTTCAGTATCAATGATTATTGTCACTGGCCCATCATTTTCTTGTAAGATCTTCATATCCGCACCAAAAATTCCTTCTGAAACTTTTTTAACATTCAAATTTCTTAATTCCTGACAAAATTCCTTATACATTTTCTTAGCTTTTTCAGGCTCCTCAGCCTTTGAAAAACCAGGACGATAACCACTTTTAACTTCCCCATACAAAGTAAATTGTGAAACAGCTAAAATTTCATAATCACAATCTTTAACTGATAAATTCATTTTTCCATCACTATCTGGAAATATTCTAAGCCCGGCAATTTTTTTTGCCAACCACATCATATCCTTCTCGGTATCTTCTTTTCCAATTCCGTGGTAAACAACCAGGCCCTTTTCAATTTTTGATACAAGATTTCCATCAACAACTAAAGTTGCATAATTTACTCTTTGAATTACAGCGCGCATATTTTCCTCCAGGTCTAAAACAAAAAAAGAGCGCATATGCGCTCTTTTTTGGTAAGCGTTTTATTTCTTATTAAGTTTCTCACCAGTCATTTCAAGAAGAACTGGGCTGGAAATAAAGATTGAAGAATATGTTCCAACAATTACACCAAAAGTAAGAGTTAATGCAAAACCTTTAATTGAGATTCCACCAAGAGTGAGAAGCGCAAGCAAGGCAAACAAAGTAGTCATTGATGTATTGATAGTTCTTCCAAGAGTCTGATTGATTGATTCGTTAATCAGATTGGAGAAACTTGATTCTCGCATAATCTTTCTATTTTCTCTAATTCTATCAAGCACAACGATGGAGTCATTCGTAGAATAACCAAGCATCGTAAGAATAGAAGCGAGAACTGTAATATCAAATTCAACTCCAAGAAGAGCCAGGAATCCAAGGGTAATAATTAAATCATGCAAAATAGCGACAACAGCGCCAGTTGCAGATTGAAATTCAAAACGATATGCAAGATACAAAAGAATTCCGACGATAGAAAGAATTGCCGCCTGAAGTCCCTGCTTCTTCATTTCATCTCCAACAGTTGGGCCAACATTTGAAACTTCAAGAGCTTCATCAGAATAAGGAGCAGCTTTTTTAAGGTCACCAAGAATTAAGTCATGAATTTCAGAGTTCTTCTGACTATCAACTGGAGCCGCTGGGTATTGAATAATATATTCTTTAGACTGACTTCCACCAACAGCCTGAATAATTAGCTGCTGTGAGGTAAAATAAAGCTTTCTTTCTTTTTCGATGCCTTTAAAAATATCACGGATCTTTGTTTCGGTCATTTCATCTGTAAAGCGAACGTGGATAATACTTCCGCCTTTAAAATCAATTCCATAATTCAAGCCTTTAACAACAAGAAGTAAAACTGATAGCACAACCAAAACGATTGAAACTGTGAAAAATGTATATCTATACTTCATGAACTGATAATTCATTGTTCTTTCCTTCCCTTCTGCCTATATACTCAGAGTCTTTGCTTTGTTACCACTGTAGATTAAATCTAAAGCAAGTTTTACACACACTATCGCGGTGAAAACGTTTGCCAACAATCCAATGCCAAGAGTGGTCGCAAAGCCTCTAATTGGGCCGGAACCGAAGACATAAAGAATTGCTACAGTTAATAGAGTTGTTACGTTCGAATCAATAATACAAGCCAGAGCTCTATCAAAACCTGCGTTTATAGAAGCCTTAACTGTTTTTCCTGATCTGAACTCTTCTCTAATTCTTTCAAAGATAATTACGTTAGCATCAACTGCCATACCTACGGTAAGGATAAGACCAGCAATACCAGGGAGAGTTAATGTTCCGCCAAAGAATACTAATACAGAGAAAATAATCAATGTATTAAAAATTACTGCTGCATCTGCTAGAACACCGCTGAGTTTGTAGAAAAGGGCCATATAGATCAAAATAAGGATGGCACCGATTAAACCAGCTTTCCACCCCGCTTCAATAGATTCTTTACCAAGGGTCGGTCCAACAACTCTGCTTTCTAATGCAATCAAACTAGCTGGTAGAGCACCGGCTTTGAGAACGATTGAAAGGTTCTGAGCTTCTTCAAGGGTAAAACGACCGGTGATAGTTGCCTGACCACCTGTGATTCTGGATTGAATAACAGGAGCACTATGAACTTTATTATCAAGAACGATGGCAAGCTGTTCGCCGATATGAGAACCTGTTACCTGAGCAAACTTAGCTGAACCTTCAGCATTGAATTCAAGATGAACGTTAGGTGAACCCATATCATCAAAAGAAACTTTGGCAAACTTCAGATCTTTTCCTGAAACTTCAGCTTTTTTGTTCAATTTGAACCACATAGCTTGCTGTTTAGGAGTGCCTGGCTGCATAAGAACTATTTCAGTTTCACTGTTTACTGGCTCAAGCTGAGCAGCAGTCAATGCCTGATCCTGCACAAGGTGGAACTGGAGCATTGCAGTGTTCTGAATAAGATTTTTTACTCTTTCAGGATTTTTTACACCAGGAAGCTGAATGCGAATTCTATTACCTTCCTGTGGTTTGATACTTGGTTCGGCAATACCGAACATATCAATACGATTTCTAATAATAGCTACAGATCTTGCAACCGCTTCAGTGATGCTGTCATTTTCCTGAATGGAATTAACATCTACTTGATATACTAGATCGATGCCGCCTTTAAGATCCAATCCCATAGTAATTTTCGATCTTGGGAAAAAACTGGCTAATGCAAGAGGCAAGTTAGCATAGAGATTTGTTTCAGAAACAATTCTCTTAAGATCATCAGCTGTTTTGCCAGGAACACGAATACTAACATTATTGTTTTCGTAATCAGGGTTTACAACTCGAGGATCGAGGTTCATCTGAAGTAAACGTTTTCTCGCGGATTCAGTTACGCTATTGAGAACATCTTCAGTGTTTGCAGGGTTTTTTGCTCTATTAAAAATAGGAGCAACCCTATCGACCTGGAATTTTACCAGGCCTGCTTGTCCATCTGGGGTATTGGTGAATTCCAATAACCGTGCGGGAACAGCAACTTGTTCGTCCATGGTCAAAATACCAAATGAACTATCCCACAAACTTGTTGAGGGGAACGTGTAGAGAACCGCAAAAAGTGCTACCGCTAATACTGCGACGATTTTGTAAGTATGTTTACTCTTCATTAAACAGAAACTCCCTTGCTAAGGTCGACCAAAGTAGACGTAATTATATTCAAGCTGTCTATGATAGTCAATCAATATTTAAGCATTTAATGTACATTAATTTTTTTATCGCCTTTATACTGACGCTTAGGTTATATATAATGAAATTAGCAATTTTGCAATCCAGTAAAAATAATTTAGCGAGAGAACCTCAATAACAATGACTTTTAATATAGCACACAACAAACTTTCCATTCATTATCGCTCCCTCATTTCGGTCTTTTTTTGTTTGATTTTTATTTTGGGGTTATGCACAAATTTATTTGCAGGAGCAGCAGATCCTTTAGTAAAAAAAGCAAAAGACCATTTAAATTTATTTCATTATGAGAAAGCGCGAGCAATTTTAAAACAGGCAACAAGTGTAGAACCAGAAAATTGGGAGCCCTACTACCTAATAGGAAAGTCCCTATGGAAAGAAAAAAAACATTATGAAGCTGAAAAGTTTCTGGTCAAAGCCTATGAATTAAATCCCAACGAATTAGATTGCCAAAAGGCTCTGGGAGCTGTTTACATTTTTCTAGCCAAAGAAGCACAAAAGGCTGGAAATAGACAAAAAATGGTGGAGTATCTTCACAAATCTTGCAAATCCTACCCCACTTCCACAAAAATGTGGCTTACCCTATTCGAAAACTGGCGAAACGATGGTGCCTACGACAAAATTAAAGCTGAAGGGGATTTTTTAGTAAAGAAGAATAAAAGAGCATTAGAAGCCGGTGACGACAAAAGTCTTCAATCAGCATTAGTCATTGTTGCCCAGGCATTTTTTAAATCTGGCAACTACGGAGAGGCAGACAGTTTTTTAAAACATGCATCCAGAATCCGTCAAGCTAATGATGATCTTTATAACATGAAAAGAGATCTTAAAAATCTCGCTGAAGATAAATCAAAAAAACTTTTTGAAGAGGCTCAGTTAGATTTTTCCAAGAAGCTGTATCTTTCGGCAATAAAAAAGCTTGAGGAAGCCAAATCCCACTCTAACTACAGATCTTCTGAGATTCAGGATCTCCTGGAAAAATCTAAACTTGAAATGAATATTGCCACGGTATTGAAAAAGGTTGAAGATGCAGTTTCACAAAAAAATTATGAAGTTGCGTTGGAGGAATTAGGAAAAGCTGCCAGCAATTACCCCGAAGATACAAGAATCAGTAAAAAAATAGAAGAAGTTAATTCTGTTTATCAAGCCATTGTAAAAGACAAAGAAGAACGCGAAGCCAAATTACTTGCAATAAAACGCAAACGTATGAAGGCCGAAAAAGACCTTAAATATTATTCGGGTTTGGCCACAGAAAATGAAGAGAAAAAACAATATACACTTGCAATCAGTAATCTAAAGAAAGCAATGGAGTTTACATCCGATAAAGCCAACTTTGAAAAGAAAATCTCGGAACTCGAAATCCTTGAAGCTGAAGAAGAACGCAAACAAAAAGAATTTTCCGAGAAATTTTCAAACTTAGAAGAGTTGTTCGCTGCGCAAAACTATGAAAAAGCATATGAAACAGGGAAACCTCTTTTACAAGACTACCCTGAAAAGAAAAGTAGAATATCACCCATAGTCGCTGAATCTGCGCTAAATTTAGGACACCTGGACGAAGCTAAAAATTTAGCAATAGACTTTGAAAATGAAAAAGATCAACAAGACCTATATTTTTATGTAACAGGAATGATTTTTTATAAAAATGGCGATTTTGACCAGGCAATGGAATCTTTAAAAAAGATGAACGATAAAACTCCTGGTTTCCGTTCTGACGCAGCCAGTGCAATACGCTATATGTATCTGTATAAATTCCAGATTGGAATTTATATAATTCTACTAATGCTCGCCTTTCCCATCTACAAGTATATAAGATCCTTTGTCAGCAATTACAAACAAAGCATGATCTTGAGGAAGGTTGAAAAGATAAAAGAGGATGGAACATACTCAGAAAATCTTCAATTTCTACAAGAAAGATTTGAAAAAGAAGATGTCCCCAATCCCAAGCAAATTAACATCATGTATGCTGAAGCCTTATTCAGGACTGAAAATTACCAGAGAGCCTATGAATTAGCCTTAAACATAATAAAAAGAGATCCAAGAAATACTACTGTTAAACGTATAATAGGAGAATCTTGCATAAAACTGGGAGATACTTCTCCGATTGCCATAGAAAATATTCAGGCTCTATTTAAACTGGATGAAAGCAGAACGGACATTGTTGAATTCCTTGCCAGAACTTATATGAACTTAAAAGCAGATCATAAATTGGCTCAGGACTTTATTTCAAGATTCCTTCAACAAAATCCAACTGATACCAATTCACTTCTGTATCTTGCCGATATTATTATTAGTAGAGAAAACTATACTCAGGATTCTTACAAAACGTTAGAAAGAGCTTGTAGAGCAGCTCCAGAAATTCCTGAGTATCTTGCCGGGCTTATTGCAAATTATAAAAAGTTAGGCATGGAAAGCGAGCATTCTAAAGCCTTGGAAATGGCCAGACAAAAATTCCCAGATGAGCCTCTTTTTCAAGATAAGCCAGCTGGAATCCGAGCATCAATGAATAGTAATGTTGGTGGTGGTTTTCCTGATTACGAAAATATTGGAAATGACGAATATGATCAGCAACCTGGCCAAACAAACAACAGCAGTAATCCTGGGGGATTCCCGGATTATGAGAATATCGGCAACGAGAGCTATCCCGCAAATCCTGGGGGGTTCCCTGATTACGAAAACATTGGAAATTCTGCCCCTCCAATTCCAACCCCTCCAGCCCCTCCTGCTCAATCTCAGTCTCCTGGAGCAAAAACAGTTCCTTGCCCTCACTGTTCCAGCCAGGTTCCAATTTCGGAATATTATTGCTCAAGCTGTGGAAAACCAATGGCTGGCTAACTTATAAACAAAAATAAAAAAAAACGCTCCATATAGGAGCGTTTTTTTTTCAACTATTTATCTACTTTTTACCTTTTTTAACCTTAAGAGCTTTTTTGGCAAATTCATCTAACAAGCCTTTTACTGTTGGCTCACCAATTTCCTGGAGCTCATAGCTAACTCTCATATGAGGCTTTTTAAGCTTTTTGCAAACTCTGTTAATGTCAATTGGAGTAGCAGAAACGATTAAATCGCAATCACAGGCATTAATTGTCTTTTCAAGATCAGCAACCTGCTTTTTGCCATAACCAAGTGCAGGAATCAAATCACCAATATGTGGATACTTTTCGAGAGCTTCGAGAATAGTTCCCTTAAAATATGGTTTTGGATCAACGATTTCAGCTGCACCGTATTTCTGAGCAGCAACAATACCTGCACCAATAGTCATTTCGCCATGAGTGAGAGTTGGGCCATCTTCAATTACAACAACTCTTTTGCCCCTCATCTTACGACCATCTTTAACTGAAATAGGGCTGGCTGCTTCAATAATTTCAGCGTTAGGGTTCATATTTCTCACGTTTTCGCGAACGATATCAACGTTGTACGGCTCGGCAGAGTCAATTTTATTAATAACAACTATGTCAGCAGTGTAAATGTTGGCTTCACCTGGATGATAAAATCTTTCATGGTCTGGTCTGTGAGGATCAGCAACAACTATTTTCAGATCTGACTGGAAGAAAGGAAGATCATTGTTTCCGCCATCCCAGATAATTACGTCAGCTTCTTTTTCTGCTTCACGAGCGATTGCTTCATAATCTACTCCAGCATAAATTACCGCGCCCATATCGATATGTGGTTCGTATTCTTCTCTTTCTTCAATTGTGCAGTTATGCTTATCAAGATCCTTGTAATCTGCAAATCTTTGACAAATCTGCTTTTCAAGGTTTCCATAAGGCATTGGGTGTCGAATTGAAACAACCTTTAATCCCATTGCTTTAAAGGCTTTAACAACCGCTCTGGTTGTTTGTGATTTTCCGCAACCTGTTCTTACAGCACAAACTGAAACAACTGGTTTTTTACACTTGATTGCTGTCTGATCATATCCGAGAAGCTTAAAAGAAGCACCGGCGGCAATCACACGGCTTGCATGGCTCATAACGTATTCATGAGGAACATCGCTATATGCAAAAACAACTTCCTGAACTTTATGCTTTTTGATCAAATCAAGAAGCTTTGATTCTGGTTCAATTGGAATTCCTTTTGGATAATTTTTTCCAGCCAATTTAGCAGGATAAACTCTGCCCTCAATGTCAGGAATTTGAGTGGCAGTAAAAGCTACCACGTCATAATTTTTATTGTCTCTATAGACAAGATTAAAATTGTGAAAATCTCTCCCAGCTGCGCCCATAATAATAGTTTTAATTGGTGACATACTTACAAACATCCTTTCCTTTTTAACTTGCTCCAATCCATACTGCACTGGAGTTAATTACATCTATATTTTTTAGTGACTACATGTGGAACATGAACTTGAAGAACAACTTCCACATGATGAAGAACTACCAGAATCCCCAATATTGATTTCTGTTCTATTTCCGCCCTGAGCAAAAGTAGACATTCTTTTCTTAACTTTCTTTGCTAAACAGAATTTGCACTCTATCTCCTCAAGATTTTCCTTAATTGAGCAAAGTTTGTCAAAATGTTTTTTACAATTTTCACAGAAGAATTCATAAATTGGCATATCTAAACTCCTTAAGTCTTAAAGCTTCACAAATTCTAAAGAATATTCCAATACTCTTGTTCTGCTTTCAAGATTTCCTAACTATTCTGTTTCTGGTTTTTTCTTATTCCCTACAATTGCGGTGATGCATATAAAACTTTCTATAGAAAGTAATTTAAAATCAATTTTATAACTTTTGGAATACTTCTTAAAGCAAAATTGGGTCACAAATATATGATCATCCTTAACAAATTAGAGAAACCATTTATTGTCCCTGCGTTTTGCAATTTCATTTGTATTAAAAAACCCGGCCATAAAATGACCTCCTGAAATAATTATGTACTTTGATTATGCAGGACAATGAATGAATGCTATCACGCGATTCACTTTGTAGTCAATATGGAGGGAACTTCCCGGCTTTATAAATCATATTTCTCTATTTTGGATCTCAGGGTGTTTCTCGTGATGCCTAGAAAATTGGCCGTTTGAACCTGATTTCCCTTGTGCATTTCCAATGCTCTACTCAAAAGCTTTTTTTCAACCTTTTCCATTACAAGAGAATAGCCATTGCCTTCAACCTTTTCGGAAAGAATAATATTTACAAGTTTTTCAACAAGCTCTTCCGGGTCAGAAAAGGCTTCACCTACCCCACCAACCATCATTTGATTTTCATTTGGAATTGGTTGACTTGAGACCGTTATACTTTGAGTTTCGATAGTTTCGGAAAATTCGTTTTCATGCTTGTTCTCTGGATTTCTACCAAGTCTTACTTCAACCGGCAAGTGCTCTGGCAAAATTACCTGGTCACGGCTAAGGGTATAAGATTGTTCAATTGCATTTCGCAATTCTCTTACGTTTCCCGGCCAGGCATAGGCTGTTAAAACAGAGATAGCCTCTTCAGAAAGAGTTTTGGGAGTACCCTTTCTCTGAGCGGCAAGAATAGAACAAAAGTATCTGGAAAGAAGTGGAATATCCTCAGGTCTCTCTCTAAGTGATGGCAGAGTGATTTCGATAACCTTTATTCTATGATAGAGATCTTCTCTAAATTTATTCGTTGAAATGGATTTTCTAAGTTCTTTATTTGTAGCGGCGATGATTCTGACATCAACTTTGATTCTTTTATTACCGCCAACTCGAACTATTTCTCGCTCTTCTAGAACTCGAAGCAATTTTGCCTGCATTTCGAGATTCATATCACCTATTTCATCAAGGAAAATGGTTCCACCTTGAGCCAATTCAAACATTCCAGGTTTAGCTGCATTTGCACCAGTAAATGCACCTTTTTCATAACCAAACAGCTCTGATTCCATTAAGCTTTCATTAATGGCTGTACAATTTATCGCCCAGAAAGGTTTTGAGGATCGATTTGAGTTGTAGTGAATTGCCTGAGCAACCAATTCTTTACCAGAACCAGACTCGCCAGTAACCAAAACTGTAACGTCTTCAGCGGAAACCTTGCCAATAAGCTTGTAGACTTCCTGCATTGCCGCACTATTACCTTTAAGTCCACTAGTTTTAGGAGCTAAAGTAGCAAATTCGGGCTCAATTCTATTTTTTCTTGCATTCAAGCCTCTTGAAATTAAAAGCAAACATTCATCAATATTAAAAGGTTTACTAAGAAAATCGTAAGCCCCTAATTTCATTGCATTAACAGTTGTTTCCATATCTGTATAAGCCGTCATAACAATTACTTGAGCATCGGAATCAATACTTCTGATTCTTTCAAGTACTTGCAGGCCATCCATTTCTGGCATCCTGATATCGACAAGAGTCAAATCTGGATTAAATTCTTCAAATAGCTTTAATCCTTTTGCACCGGTTTCCGCCAAACGAACTTCGTAACCGCACTTTTGCAAAGCCTTTTCAAAAGCCCATCTCACACTATGTTCATCATCAACAACCAGTATTCTTGCCTTAGCAGTCATTTTAATCTCCTTAACCTAACCCTTTACAACAGTCCCCTTGTTAACTCTTCTTTTTCTAGACTTAAGCGTTTCAGGATTCATTGCATCAAAAAGTTGATCCCCGTATAGAACTATTACCTTAAACTTAGTTTTTTTCTTTTCCACCAGAGCTTCAATTTTCTCTCTAACCTGCTCCCGAGTATACCTTAAAGAAAAATGGAATAATAGGAGATTCTCAACCTCAGCTGCCTCAGCGACATCAAAAACTTCATTAATTATTGAATGCTGCTGAAAATCCCTTTCATCATCTTCGTTTGCCAGGTAAGTACACTCATGACACAAAAAACCTGACTCTCTAAAATCATCAGGGTTCATAGGCCTGGCATCACCACCATATGTAAATAAAATTTTCTCATAATCTTCAGCAATTGCATCCCGGCCTTTTTCAAAAACCAATGAATTTATCTCGCTTTGGCTTTTGTTAGAGAACTCTTCTTTTAGCCTTCGTCTTGTTTCGATAACATTGTAACCAAGGCTGAGCTGTTTGTGAGAGTGCTTGGTCTTAAAGGTTTTTACAAAAATTCTACTCTTCTGATCCTCAAGTTTAATTATCTGGCCAGCCTTTAAAGGAGTCCATTCCAGTCCAAAGGATAGCCCTGGTTGTGTTTTCCCCAAATACTCTTTTAAAATGTCGATAAGCCTGTTATTTTCGGGGTGGTAGATTTTTAAGGTAGCGGTTTGATCTCCCGCTCCAAGATTTCTTATATTTAATAAATTTACAAGGCCAGCAATATGATCTGCATGACCATGTGAAAGAAAAATCCTTCTAATGCCAAAAACTTTATTAAACAAGCCAGTTGAAACACCCTCGCCTGCATCGAATAGAATGTTAAATCTTTTGTGGTAAATCCAGGTGGCAAAAAGAGCCCTGGAAAACCCCTTTAACTGGTCTTGTAATGGAAACAGTGGCTGCGTCATTAGTATTCCTTAGGAGATTGATAAAAAGCTTTGTTTTTTCGCAGCCAATTTACCATAAATGGGTCAAAAGTTACAATTAAATATGGTTTTTCGTCTTTACCTTGCTCCTCTTTTTATGGTAGTTTCAATGAAACAGATTGAAGGAGATGGATTCTTGACTAGCCAAAACTTAAAAGATCAGATTGAAATCCGTTTAAAGAAATATATACATAGATTTATTAGATATTCAGGTTTTTCTCACCTTTCCGACGAAAGAAAAGAATTGGTCGCAGGAACTCTTGCATACCTGATTGATGACAATGATTTGATTCCAGACGATGTTCCAAATATTGGTTACCTTGATGATCTAATGGTATTCGTAGAAGCTGCAAAGCATTTCATTTCAACCGGGTCTCCAATTGCTGGCGTTTGCAACGCTGATGAAGTAATGAGTGATTTTAAATTTGTTCAAAAAAATATGGGCTTGATGTTTGGAGATCAGCATTTTTCATTGGACACAATCAGAAAACTCGGAAAAAAACACGTGGAGCAGCTACACGAATTAGCTCAACAGATAAAAGAAAAATACCAATGCCTTGGAGATCTTGAAAATGAAGAATAAACTCGCTTTATTAACTTTGTTAATTGTTTTTTCAGTATTTTGTTCAACCTCATTTGCCTCAGAAATATTTACATCTGTAGATGAAATCCTGGCAAACCCATCCAATTTTGCGAACAAATTTGTGTCCGTAAAAGGCAACTATACCGGATGGAAAAACGGAACGGGAAGACCACCAGTAACAAGATCTGACTGGGTCATATCTGGAAAATCAAAAGGAATCTACTGCACAGGTATTTTGCCTCAAAACATGAATCCAGTCGGTCAAACCAAACCAATTTGTGTCCTGGCTATTGTTAAAATGGGTGAAAATAATGTTCCCTATCTTGAAGTAAAAGAAATTAAGAAATTGAAGGTTAAACTTGAAAAAATGATGTCTGTTGCCCAGATTCTATTTGACCCGATTAATTCTAAAGGGCAATATGTTGGCCTTCTTGGAGTTTTGGCAAAAGGGCATGGAGTTAAAGGGGATAGAATGTATCTTCTTGCAGATCCAACAGGAGCAATAAAACTCGGAAGACTTCCAAAACTTTTCCCAAAAGGAACTATCCTACACCTTAAAGGCATTGTGTCTTCAGATAAAAATGGTCTGCCATTTATTGATGAAGTAGAAATAGTTTCAGCCAGAGTAGACTAAATAAACTAATAGTTCTAATTAGAAGTGGGTTTCAATCTTTTGAAGCCCACTTTTTTATTGTACATTTTCTAAAAAACATCTGACAAAACTAAAATTTCAAACCTAAAATATAACAACCAGCAAGTCTTCGTATTGGAAATACTTCATTTGCACAAACGGAGCCACAGCAAACCTCTAACAAGCTATTAACTATTGTCACTCAGCTCTCTGGAAGATATAAAAAAATCAGGTATAAAAAAAACACCAACGCCAAAGAAAGCTTAAAAGAGGAATCCAATTTGTAGGGAAATTTAAATAAGAATCAAAGCTTTAAGATTTCCTTGCAGTCAAACCCACAAATTAAGGGTTTACTGGAGGACAAACGGTTTCTTCAGCTTTTTTCTTCCTGACTAAATCCAAAAACTTATTGAAGAAAAAGAAGAATAAGCCATAAAGAGCAAATCCCCAGGTAAGAAAGAAGAGAGTCATTGGTGGAATAATAACCAAAGCAATCAAAAGAGCCAAAACAACCATCTTTCTCTTTCCATCGGTCTTCTTAGTCTTCTTCATTGCCGGGTATTCAACCTTGCTTACCATTAAAAGAGAAGTAACTATAACCACAACTGGTATAACCGCATTGGGAATCTTAAGAAAATTGAAAAACTGAAGTTCAAAAATGGTTAAAGTACTCAATATCCCTGCCCCTGCGGGTATTGGTAAGCCTTCAAAAACATCTCGCCTTGCAGAAGGGGTTACGTTAAACCTTGCTAATCTTAAAGCCCCGCAAAGCACGAAAATAGAAGAAACAACGATTCCAAATACCTTGTCCGCAGAAAGATACCTTTGGTAAACGAGAAAAGCTGGGGCTACACCAAAACTTACCAGATCTGCCAATGAATCAAGCTCAGCACCAAACTGAGAAGAAACAGAGGTGAGTCTGGCTATTCGCCCATCAAGAATGTCAAAAATGTTAGCAACCAGTATCAACCAGCCTGCTACCAGAAATTCACCCTGAGATGTCATTATGATAGCAAGATAGCCACAAAAAAGGTTCATAGAGGTGCACGCATTTGGTAAAATAGACAAATGCTTTCTATTAAACCTCTTCTTTAAAGGAGTTTTTCCTTCTTTTTCTGAAATATTCTCTTCTGCCATTATGATCTACGTGCAATAACAGTAGAACCGCCCTGCACTCTTTGTCCTAGTTTAACTTCTATTTTTGTCTCTAAAGGAAGATAAAGATCAGTTCTTGAACCAAAACGAATTAGTCCAAATCTTTCGCCTCTGGCTAAGGATTCTCCAGGATTTTTCCAACACAAAATTCTTCTGGCAATTAAGCCTGCAATTTGCTTTACAACAATTCTGTATCCGTCAGAATCTTCAATTCCTATAGCATTTTGCTCATTCTTTACAGAAGCTTTAGGCTCGAAAGCCGGTAAAAATTCACCAGGCGCATAATGCCGATATTCAATTTTACCTTTAATAGGTGCTCGGTTTATATGAACATCAAAAATAGAAAGAAAGATACTAACTCTTTTGGCAGGCCCATCAATGAAAGGAACATGCTCGACAGAATCTATTCCAACAACTTTTCCATCGGCAGGAGAAACCACAAGGCTCTCACCTTTAGGGATTTCCCTTTCTGGATCTCTAAAGAAATAACAGGTAAATGCTCCGGCAAGATAAAAAAAGCGACCTAGCCATTTTGAAAAACGGGATGTCAAAAAGCCAAGGGCAAACATAGATCCCCCGAAAAAAAAGCCTTCTTTGTGGATAGGGCTTCTCATAAAAATGGCTCCTTCAATCATTGATTTTGGCCATTATAATGCTGTTTTAAAGGTCATGTCAAGCTATGCAGACAAGTAATTCGCCATTTAAAACAATTAGTTTAAAGAATTTAAGAATGCCAATAACTCGTTCCATAAACTCTGCTTACAAAAGTCATAACTGGAATACGGGATTGGGGCGTTATCAAGATAGTTAAGCTGGTAACTATTTGAAGCAGGGAAAGAAATTGATAAACCGTTTGTATCGGGAAGATACTTTTCCGAAAAATAGTTTTTTACAATTAATTTTGGAAAATAGTTCAGAAGAAGATCTGTTTGAATTTTTATTGATGGCAAAACGTTTCGACTTTCAAGCAATAAATCTTTTAAATCTCGATAATCCGCGTTTTCAAAAGCTTGAATTACATATGATGAAGTGCCTTCAGAATTTGTTTCAACAGAATCTCTAAGGTTTTTTAAAATTATCCCAAGAGTTTCTTTATCTGCATAAAGGGCGTTTAAATAAGTATTAAAAGCAGCAAAAAAGCCTGGGAATTGAGCATTTTCGATAACTGACACACACACAGTATTTTCGGAAATTGTTTGCAAGAATTCATTTTTGTAAGCCTCAGCCGAAACAAATGCAAAATCCTTTCCTGTCATATTTTCTAAGGGGAAGCTTTTCACTGATTTAAAAATTCTATCCAAAGGAAAACCAATAGATGGAACTCTGCCCTGCGAGAAAACAGTGTATTCTGCAACATCTTTAAATTCCCAACCGATTTCAACTAAGCCCATAAAGCAGGCGTCAAGCACAAGAGCCTGCAACGGCCGGTATGCTCCATCAAAAGTTTGATTAGCACCCTTTAACCAGGTGGCAATAGCCAAAGGATTTCCAGTGCTCTCAGCTGACTGATCGGATATTAAACTTTTGCGTAGAGAGCTGGAGTTAGCCTTCCAACCATCGGCATGAGAACTGATCGTTAAAGAATAATTTTTTGCAGGAAAAGCTCTCTTTGCCCAGCTCACAAGATCAGCAATATATCTAGGATCAGATGAATCTACAAGTCCGACTGAAGCAAGTTCAACAAGCTTTCCATCCTTGATAAGATAGCGTTTCATACCTTCCATTCTGAAATCAGCCTGAACCAGAATAACTGCCTTTTCGAGATTTCCCTCTTGAACCAGATCGTTTAAATTAGCTGTTATATAAGGTGAAAGGTCATTATCTCCAGCAAGGTAGTAAAGAAAAACCCAATTATAAGGGTATGCACCGCTCTCCCCAGCTTTTAACAATTCACTCATCGAAGCATAAGCAGATTTTATTTCGCTGACCTGGTCCAAGGATGTTCCAGACAATTTTTCCGGGTGTTTTTCCAAAACTTGAGCAATCGCTTCTGCAGTGGAATTAATGTGCTCAGTTCCAAGTGCCTGCGGATTAATTCTTATGCCATATTTATCGCGCATACAACGGGCTATCAAAGCCCTGGCGGTTGAATAAATATCAATTGAAATTATTTTTTCACCGTATAGAAGGTTAGAATCAGCACCCATGTATTCGAGTATCAAACCAGGATGAGCCGTATCCTTGCAGAATAGAACGAACTGGTCACGTATGGTTATCGGCGATATGGTGAAAGAGCCATCCTCAGAAACCGAAGTTTCGCTGCCAGAATCATCCTGAATTGTTATCTTGTATTTTGAGTGATCCACCAGTGAAGAACGTAATCCGCCGAGATCAGGATGAACTGCAACGTTTGCCAGGTTAATATTACCAGATATCTTCAAATCTGTTGGGTAAGGAATAGGGTAAACTATCGTTGGAGAAGATTCTCCAGAGCATCCAATAAAAGATACAAGACAAACAATCAGCAAAAATATGTTTACCGGGATTTTAAATTTTTGTAACAAAATAACTCCAATAAAAAAGCTGCCAGTAGATTGTACCGACAGCTTTCAAATTTTTCAATGGCTAAAGAAAAACAGTCTATTCTTTTTCCAAATGGGTTTTACCACCAAGATATGGTCTTAAAGCTTCTGGAATAAAGATTCTGCCATTTTCGTCCTGGAAATTTTCTACAATAGCAACCCAGGTTCTTCCTACTGCTAAACCAGATCCGTTAAGGGTGTGGACAAAAGCAGTCTTTGCTTTCTTTTCAGTTCCCTTAAATCTGATTCCCGCTCTGCGAGCCTGGAAGTCTCTGAAGTTAGAACAAGAACTAATTTCTCTGTAAGTATTTTGAGTTGGGATCCAAACTTCCAGATCATAAGTCTTGGCTGCAGAAAATCCTATATCACCGGAAACTAGTGACACAACCCTATACGGTAATTCAAGCAGCTGAAGAATTTTTTCCGCATCATTTAATAGCAACTCAAGTTCATCGCTGGATTTATCTGGATGAGCAAACTTGACTAACTCAACCTTGTCAAACTGATGTTGCCTGATTAGTCCGCGGGTATCTTTTCCATAACTGCCAGCTTCGCTTCGGAAACAGGGGGTATAAGCCGTTAGCTTTACAGTTAGATCAGATTCTGGAAGTATTTCACCTGCATAAAGATTAGTTAGTGGTACTTCAGCAGTTGGAATCAAATAATAATCAGTGCCTTTAAGCTTGAAAAGATCTTCTTCAAATTTTGGCAGCTGACCAGTTCCACGCATTGCATTTGAGTTAACCATGAATGGAGGAACAATTTCTTTATAGCCATGCCGATCAGTATGAACATCCAGCATAAAGTTAATCAGCGCTCTCTCAAGCTTGGCACCAGCTCCACTTAAAACAGAGAACCTGGACCCGGCAATCTTTGTTGCTCTTTCAAAATCCAGAATATTAAGCTTTGAACCAAGATCAACATGATCAACAGGCTCAAAATCAAACTCAGGTTTTGTTCCGAAAGATCTTACTTCAACATTCTGCGTTTCATTTAGACCTAATGGAGTTGTTTCATCTGGCACATTTGGAAGAGTCATTAAAAGTTCATTTAATTCTTCATCCAATTCGTTAACAGATTTTTCGTATTCCTTAATCTGATTGGAAACTTCCTTCATTCCAGCCAACAAGTCGTCAGCGGGATCACCATTGGCTTTTCGCTTGCCAACTTCTTTGGTAACAGTATTGCGTTCATTTTTAAGATTCTCCAGCTTAAAAATCAGATCACGCCTTTTCACGTCCAACTCTTCAATTGGAAGAATCTTTTCTATTTTTACCTTGGAGGAATTTTCTAAGAGACAATTAAGAACAGCGTCTTTATCGGCGACATCGACCCCTGCTTCTCTTAGGATAGCAGCGTTGCTCTCTACATTTAATCCTGCTTCCCCGCGTTTAATTAAGGCGCGAACAAGCTCTTCAGGATTGTTTCTAATCCATTTTATATCAAGCATTGACTAATTTCCTCCGTTATTGGTGCATTGAAGGCTGATAGAATACATCTTCAAAAAAAAACTTTCAAGGAAAACTTATTCAAATCAAATTGGGCTGCTCGGGTCTGAAAATTTTCAGAGGCTCAATACATTCTTCTGAATCGTTTCTGGCGTCGTTTACATATTTTGAAACGGCACAGACGCATATTTTAACCAATGTGTTTTTCTCTAATATCATTTGGTGCCAATTACTTAAAAAAGGATTTTGAAGCCATTTATGAGCATCTTTTTTATTCAAAATTACTGGCATCCGATGATGTATGTCTGAAACCGGATCGATTGCAGATCGGGTAATGATTGAACAAGTTCTCAGCTCTTCCCCGCCCTTTCCATGCCAATATTCCCAAATTCCTGCAAAAAGGAAGTGTTCTTCGTCTGCTGGAGTAAAATAGTATGGTTGAGGTTTTCCTGGCTTTTTCTGCCATTCATAAAAACCAGATGCAGGAATAATGCATCTGCGATACTTGAATGGATTTTTGTATGAAGGTCTATCGAGCAAGGTTTCTGACCTGGCATTAATCATTTTCGCTGCTTGTGAGCAATCTTCAGCCCAAGGAGGAACTAACCCCCATGAAAAAAAATCCCATGCGAAAACTTTTCTGTCATGGTCGTAAATAATAGCTAAAACAGGTTGCAATGGGGCAATATTAAAACGATTAGCAAAAGTGGGCATGGCGGGTAATAAAAAGTGGTCTATCAACCACTTAATATTACCCGTAAAAGTAAATCTACCGCACATTTTTCAACTACAAAACTAAAGTGAATCTTTTCGTTGATTTGCTTTAAAAATCTTATAAGCTCTAAGAGCTTCAGCCATAATTCTTATAGACTTTTTCATTTTTTCCGGATCAACTACGAGAGCTATTCGAACTTCATTTTTTCCGCGCTCGGGATCCATATAAAAACTGGCCGCTGGAGTTACTGCAACAGTTTCTCCACCAAGATTAAATTTTTCCAACATAAAGTGGCAGTATTCAGTAACATCATCCAGCTCTGGAAATTTTATCATCAAATAGAAAGCACCTTGAGGACGGGGGGCAACGACATTAGGCAAATGCTCCGCGATAGCTTCCATTGTCGCGTCAAGCCTTTCTCTATAGGTATTCCTAAGATTTTCCAAATAATCTGGACGAGATAAAACAGCATCATATGCTCCTGCAACTCCATATTGAAGAAGATCAGAAACGCATGCAATTGTGTGAGCTGCAACTAAAGCAATTTTCTCAACGATTTCAGGTTTACCTATAACAAAGCCAACCCTGACACCGCAAAGAGAAAAACATTTGCTTGCAGAATCAATCACAATAAGGGAATTTTTAAGTTTTTCATTTTCTTCATCGTTTTCCAGATTTACCTGTAAAACGCTAAAGGCTTCAGTATCCCCAAGAATCATTTCTCTGTAGACTTCATCGGAAATAAGAAAAATATTATTCTTAATAGCCACACGACAAAGCGTTTCTACTTCTGCCGGAGTGAAAATTTTTCCTGATGGGTTATTTGGACTATTAAATAAAATAGCTCTTGTTTTAGGAGTAATATGCTTTTCAATTTCTTCGGCACTTGGAAGGGCAAATCCGTCTTCTGCGTTGGTTGGAACAGATTTCAGGATTCCTCCGGAAACTGCTAAAAAACCAGTGTAAGGCGTAAAATACGGTTCAATACAAAGAATTTCATCACCAGGCTCACAAATAGCCAGAAATGTGTTGCTTAAAGCATGAGTCGCCCCTGCTGTTACAAGAACATTTTCTGTATCAACAACAAGGTGAGAAGCCCTTCTTCTATCAAAATAATCATTCAAATACCTCGCATATGTCTCTCTCAGGTATTTCTCACCAACAAAAGGTGCATAATTAATTTGTCCAGTAGCGGCCTTTTCTTGAACTCTTTCAATGAATTCAGGAATACATTCAATATCGGGTTGCCCAATATTTAATTCATAAACAGTTTTTCCTTCAAGAACAAGCTGTTTAGCAATTGCCATCATTTTTCTAATGGGGCTTGGCGAAAGGTATTTTACTCTATTTGCATATCTCTCTTCTAACATTTTGGCCTTCCCTCGCTTTTTATTTTATGCACATATTCTATCAACATTTTCGACAAAATTAAAGAAAAAGGCTGGGCTATTTTGCCCAGCCTGTCAAATCAACGCTTGTAATAAGAATCAGCCAGTTAAGGATTTTCTTTTTTGGGTTCTTCGACCGAAACTTCTTTACTGGTAGAAATTTCAGCCGCTGAAGTTGCATTATTATCTTTTATAACAACCTTTTCCTTTGAATTGAGCTGTGAGTTAAGTTTTTCAAAAGCATCTCTAAATGCCAAACCTGTTACTTTTAATTCTTCTCCAGCCCAAACAGAAAGATTAATTCCCTCCACTTCTCCAAGGAAAATCTTATCCGTTTTATCCCCTGCAATTAATTCTGCAAATGGAGCTGTTTTTAACTCAGCTTCTGATAGCAGGTTTTCTTTTCGTTTTTCCGCAGGTAGAAAGTCTGAAATAAGAGCTGCTTCATATGTTTCAAGAAAACTATCAACGTTTTTTGAATTAGATGAATTACCATTTTCAACCCATTTGGAATCTACCTTTTTTAGATGATGAGTTCCTGAGCTGTTATGAAGTTTAATTTCTGTAATATCTTTAATAGCCAAAGATCCCAAGGCTTTACCCCTCAAAGTATTAATGTCTTTGGCAATACTTTGAATATCAGACTTTTTAACCGCATAAACAGATTTATCTATTCCATTACTTACATAAATGTCCTGACCTGAGATTTCACCGCAAACAAGCTTATATTCCTTGCCATCTTTGTTCTTTAAAACAAACTCATACTCAGGAGTTGCGAAACCAAAATCATCCTTTTCGCCTGGATTGTCTTTGATAAAAGCTGCTATTCTCAAATTACGCATTCCAGAAATCAAAGTAGTAATCTCAGCTATATCACCAGATAAAGATACAGGCTTCACAATATTCCATTCCAGGGCTTCGGCTTTTTTCAACAGAATTTCGTCTTTCCCTTTCTGTTTAATGGAAATTTCGGAAATATTGTTAAATTCTTCGTGAAACAGATTTCTACTTCTTAGATCATCAAATTTTTTCACTAATGACGACTTCAGGAAAGTCGGAACCATAAAGATTCTTGAATCTCCAGTTTTTGCAAGATAGATTGAACCACCAACAGGAACATCATTTCCAATGATTAATTCTTCTGTTTTATCAGCAATTTTTACAATTAACTTTGAAGAGTTGGTTCCAATTCCGTAATCAGAAGTCTGAGTAGCATTTTCAGCAATTACTAATTCGGATTTCAGGTCTTTGAGATGATTGAAAACCCCATCAAGTTCGGAAGCTTCAACAAAACAGGGCAAAGGTTTTGTAATACTAAAATCACCCTTTTCATTTTTGGAGACTTCAACTAGTTCTTTACCATTTTTATTCCAGGTTATTGAGGAAACGTTTTCCCTTGTAGCTTTAAGTAATTCTACAGGCTTCTCAACACCCTGTGGCAAAATTTCCTCTGTTTCAAAGTAGTTAGCATACAAACCCAAAGCTATCAGTATTACTACTGCAATAATTGTGGGCATAAATCTTTTTTTCATATTTAAACCCTCCTTCTAATCAAAAACACAATTCCACCAAAAATAATTACAGCAAGTGGCGAAATAATTACGCTCAAGGTAAAAATTCTATTTGCAGAATCTTTATCCAGAAGAATTCTCGGGGTTTCTAATTCTTTTGGTCTGATTGAGATTAGCTGCTCCTGGTCTGTCAACCAGTTAACTGAATTCACAAGTAAGTCTTTGTGTCCTGAATTGGCAAGCAGGTAGTTAGACGCAAAATCCGAATCCCCGAAAATTATCATTTTGCTACCAGAAGCAACTTCAGTGTTTTCAATAGCAGCTCCAAGTACCATCTTTCCTCGGGTGTCATTTTTCTCATCATAGTTTGGAGATGCTGCTGCACCAGATTCAACATTGTTTTTAGCCCATGCTTGAGGAATAGTTGTGAGGATTTCACTGGATTTTATTCCTTTTCGAGCTTCAATAGTCAGGGATCGGCAATGGAACATCAATACATTTAAATTGCCATCTCGAATCGGGTTAACGATCTGATGATTTCCAAGTTCTCCTGCAACCAGCCAATAGTTATTTTGAATTCCTCTTGGATCTACAACCAGGTTATTGTTTGGCAATACTCCAAATTTTCTGGTTAGAAAACTATCAAGTCGCGGAGTATCCACCATAGGATCCAAAGCGACTAACAATCGACCGTTTTTATTAACAAAATTTTCGATTTTTGTTATTTCTGAATCCAAAAAGTCTTTCTTTGGAGATACAATAGCCAGAACTGAAAGATCTTCTTCAATATCACTTTCAAGAAGGCTCACTTCACCGACATCATAATTTTCGCGAACCAGGATTTCGTTTGCACCTGCAAAACCGGCTCTTTTGAAATCACTGATTTTACCTTCCCCATGGCCAGTAACAAATTGTATCTTCTGCTTCTTTCCGCTAATTACATTAATGATTGCAGAAGTTATCATTTGCTCACCCTTAAAGCGAGGCTGGCTATCTGGGCCTGCATTTGGGCCCTGCTGTTCAATCAAATCCTGCGGAAAAATATCTTTCCTATTTGTTTCACATTGAACAACAATCGTTCCTGGTTGCAAAATCCTCATAGCTTTTGTGGTCATTGGATCTCTTAATGGATCAACAAAAACGACTTTAAGCTTGTCAGACTGCCTTTTGTATTCGTTTAAAAGATCTTTAATCAAACTCTCGTCTGATGTGTTTTTTGGAAAAAAGGCACTTATTTTTACTTCTCTGTCGAGTGACCTAAGTGTCTTTATAGTCTGATCAGAAATAGAAAACATTTTGTTGCGGGTAAAGTCGTAGCGGAAATTTCTGCGAAAACCTATATGAGCTACCAATACCCCAATTCCAATAATAGTCAAAATCAAAACAAGGTCGTTAACCCACAGTAGCGTCTTTTTGCTGGCAAAAATTTCTTTAAACAATGCAGGGCGAAGTATAATTGACAAAGCAATCAAACCTATTCCCAGGCCAAGACTTCCATAGGTATAATTCAATTGACTTGGAAAATTAATAAAAAACAGTCCAGCGGCCAATGCGCTAATTAGCCCTAATATAAAAATAATATATGGATAAACTGGTATTTCTATTCTTCTTTTGTCATTCATATTTATCTCCACCTTTCTGATTCAAGTACTCTAGTAGCCAGAAATAGCCAGATAAAAGTAAAAACGATAAAAAAGGCAACGTTCCCTGAATCCACTATTCCGCGAATGAAATCAGAATACCTATCAAAAATTGATAATCCGCCTAGCATTTGTCCAAACTCATTATCCAGAGCATGTTTGGCCCAACCAAAAACCCAAAACATTATGGAAGCGCCAAAGCTGATCATTGCTGAGATCACTTGATTCTCTGTTAAGCTGCTGGCAAATATTCCAAGAGAAATAAAGGCAGCTCCCAGTAGCGCCAAACCAATATAGCCACTATAAATTGGTCCAAGATCTACATTGTTCGCATACTGAAGAAGAATTGCAGGAAATTGAAAGGTTAATATTATTAGAATTAGATACAGAACAAAACAAGCAAGAAACTTCCCCGTAACAATTTCTACAGGAGAAATCGGAGAAGTCAAAAGCAGTTCCATAGTCTTATTCTTTTTTTCCTCACTAATTAATCTCATCGTTAAAACGGGAGAAGCGAGAAGCAGGATAAAAGCAGCATTGTAAAGAAGAGGCTGAATTGATGCGACTTTCGTTCCAACCAGAACAACCCAGAAAAGATAGCCTACGATTAGCAAAAATGAAGAAAAAACAATATAGGCTATGGGAGAAAAGAAATAAGATTGAAGCTCTTTTTTCATTATGGCCCAAATTTTCATGCTGCCTCCTTCTTCTCTTCGCGTCCGGTAAGTTTGAGGAATACATCTTCGAGAGTTGCTTTTACCGGAGTTATTTCTCTAAAAATGATTCCAGATTTAACTGCCTCACTGAATAATTCATCAAATCGATTCTCATCTTTCATCGAAAGTGAAAAAGCAAACTCATCGCCCATTGGCTCCAGGGAAGTAATAATTGCTCCGGAAAAGTTGTCGAAGGTTTGACGCCATTTCTCATCTTTTGATTTAAGTTTGATTTTCCAAGAAGACTCACCAGAAGCTTTTCTTTCAAGATTTTCAACAGAATCTTCTGCAACAATCTCGCCTTCATTAATGATTACAACCTTGCTACAGGTCATTCTCACTTCTGACAAAATATGAGTTGATAAAATAATGGTATGATCGCTGGAAAGATTTTTAATCAATTCCCTAATTTCAATAATCTGATTGGGATCTAGCCCGACAGTAGGTTCATCCAGAATTAAAACTTCCGGGTCATGCAACAGAGCCTGGGCAAGGCCAACGCGTTGCCTGTAACCTTTAGACAGAGTTCCGATAATTCTATGGAAATTATCTTTCAGGCCTATTCTTTCTATTACCTCTTGAATCTTTTTGTTCTTAATTCTGGACGGTAGTTCTTTAATATCAGCAATAAAACTTAGATAAGAACTGACTGTCATTTCATGATATAAGGGCGGGGTTTCAGGTAAATATCCCAGCCTACGACGAACTTCAATTGAATCTTCAAAAATATCAAATCCTGCAACCTTTGCTTGCCCAGAAGTCGCTGGGAGAAAGCAGGTTAGAATTCTCATTGCCGTAGTTTTACCTGCACCATTAGGTCCAAGCAAGCCCAAAACTTCACCAGCCTCGACTTCAAGACTGATATTGTTAAGCGCTCTAAAGTTATCATAATACTTTGTGATGTTTTTCATCTCAATCACAGGCATTTCCCTCCTTATAAGTTTTGCAATTGTGAAGTCGGCCAAATAGACTATTCAAATTTCAAAAGGTTCCGACTTTCTTTAAATTTTCTTGTTTCTTTGTATACTCGTGCACTATAAACTTGAAGATGCACCATTTTTCTGGGATAATTCCGTCATACCATTAAGGAACTTAATATGCAAACGCTAGGAATATCACTTATAGCACATAATGAAGAAAAGCAAATTGCCAATGCGATTGAATCGGCAATGTTTGCTGATGATATCGTTCTCATTAACTGTGAGTCAACCGATAAAACAGTGGAAATTGCACAAAAATTTCCAAAAGTAAGAATTTTTGATAGAGCTAACAATAAAAACCTGAATTTGAATAAATCTTTCGGCTTTGAGCAGCTTACCACAGATTGGATTTTTTACCTTGATCCAGATGAAGTAATAACACCACAACTTGCAGCTGAAATCCGGCAGATAATTAACTCTGACAGTGAATGTTGTGCATATAAACTCCCAAGAAAAAATTTCTTTTTTGAAAGATGGTTAAGCCATGGTGGTCAATATCCAGACACACAACTGCGACTATTTAAAAGAGGAAAAGCTGCTTTTCCAAACAAGCATGTACATGAAATGCTTAAAGTAGAAGGAAAAACCGGCCGTCTAAAAGAAGCCTTTGAGCACCATCCATATCCATATGTGGAAGACTATGTAAGAAAAATGAATTTTTACACAACTTTTCAGGCTAATTTTTGGATTGAACAAAACCTTTCACCGTCGATTTTCAATACCCTTAAATTTATGTTTTTTAAACCCTATTTCAGGTTTTTACGCAGGTATTTGTTAAAAGGCGGATTTAAAAATGGCTGGCAAGGGTTTGTGGCTGCAATTGGTGATTCTTTTCAGCATGCGGTTAGCTATGCCAAATTCCTGGAGATGGTAAGAGATAAAAAATGAAAATTTTGCAGATTTTAAATTCACCCAACTGGAGCGGGGCTTCAAACTATTGTATTCAAGTTTCTAAGGAGCTTATGGATCTTGGTCACGAAGTTCTTTTAATAACAGAGCCAGGTAAACCATTAAAAAGAGCAACAGAAGTTGGAATACCAACCGACGATACCATTCGGCTCAACCATAGAAACCCATATCTCTACTTGCATGCTTTTAAACGCATGAAGCGAATTATTTCAAAATTTAAACCAGATATTATTTCTGCCCACATCAATGAAGGTGCCTGGATGGCTGGCCTAATTGCTAAAAGCTATTTTCCAGAAACGGTAGTTGCAAGAGTGAGAACTGACATAGATCCCCCTAAAGGACATGCAATAAATAGATATGTTCATCATAAATGGACAGACCACATAGTTGTTGGTTCTATTCAACACAAAAAGCTTTGTCAGCAGATTCTTGATTACTCCCCGGAAGACCTGTCCGTCGTTTACGGTGGCGTGGACACCCAAAAATTTCACGCAGAAAATGACCCAGAAAAAAGCTTCCGCAAAGAAATCGGAGCAAGAAAAGAGGAAGTTTTGGTTGGCTTGCTTGCCCGTTTAGATCCTGTGAAAGGCCATGAATATGCAATTGAAGCTTTTTCAAAAATAAAGGACATAGAAACTCCTTTCAGAATTATTGCTTTAGGTTACGAAAATGAAAGAACCTTTTCATGGTTAAAGGAACTTGCCCAAAAATTTGGTGTTTTAGACAGACTCCATTGCTTTGATTACAGAAACGATATTGAAAAGGTTTTGTCTTCATTGGATTTGGGTCTAATAAGTTCAATTGGTTCGGAAGCAAATTCGCGTGCAGCCCTTGAATTTATGGCCTGCTCTAAGCCAATGGTAGCAACTTCTGTCGGAGTTATTCCTGAGATAATCCAGGATGGTGAACAAGGATTTATTGTGCCTCCTGGCAATTCAGTAAAAACTGCGGAAGCTTTGAAAAAAATAATTCAAAATCCATTTTTAAGAGAAAAAATGGGAAAAAGTGCCAGATCAAGAACCATGGAAAATTTTTCTTTAAAAAAGTTTGGCTCAGTAATGGAGCACGTTTACCAAAAGCTATTAACTAAATAACATAGACCTGCCATTGACTTTTTTCTCTCTCTAAAATAGAATCCATTCATTCTAAACGGGGTACACTGACTTGAATTTATTCCGCAGTTTCTCAATAAAACTAAGAATCCTGACTACATTTGTTCTATCTGCTCTACTGCCGATTATTCTGTTTATATATATTCAGTTTACCGGAATAGTTGTAAGCGATTCTGTTGCGTTGTTTCTTGGCGCAGTTTGCCTTTTCGTTGCAATTGTCAGCGCAATACTTGTCTCTGCATCAATTGCTTTCCCAATAGATTCTATACTTAGTGCATTGAAAGCCTTTCAAACAAAAAAATCAGCCGCTTCGGTTTCGGATAGTGGCTCTGATGAATTATCTGAAGTTGCTTCTGAGTTAAACAGAATTTTTTCTGAATGGAATCACGACATTGTTTCTATGGGGAAAAAACAATTTCAGCAATCAAGAGACATAGAAAAGAATGAATTGCAACTTTCTCAGGCTGAAAAGAACCTTGATCTAACAAGATCTTGTTTAAAAGTAGCCCAGCAGCTTAATACTACTTTTGACTTTCAAGCAAATCTAAAAGCGATACTCGATGAAGCATTAAGAACTATGAATGTTCAATGGGCATCGGTTCTCCTTATCAACCGGGAAAAACATGAACTTGCAGTGGCCTGTGTTCGCGGTGTTGAGCAAACTTTGATGGATGACCTTACTGATTCAGACTATCCAGCAATAAGACTTAAACCAAATGAAGGTTTAGCCGGACATGTTATTAAAGAAGGACTTCCTGTGATTGCAAATAAAGGGCACAAAGATCCAAGATTCAAGCTCTTTAGTGAATTTTCAAAAAAAGATCATAAAGTAGCCAGCATATTATGTTCACCCATAATCGGCACTGATGGGACTGTTTTAGGAGTTTTAAATCTTATTAACAGAATTTCTCCTCCGGTATTTAGAAATGAAGATTTGCCTTACACCCAAGATCTATGCACGCTCACTTCTATAATTATCGAACGCAATAAAATGTATAAAAATCTTTTTGAAGACTCTCAGACTGGATTGGCTGCATACAACGTCTGGAATGGCTTTTTCCAGGAAGAATCTTCCAGGGCAGTTCGTTATCTTCAGCCCCTTACCGTCTGTGTAATAGATATTGATAATTATAAAGCCATCGCCACAGAAACAAATCCGGAATTTGCTTCTGAAGTAACTACCGCCTTAGGAACTATTGTTAAAAGAGCCTTGAGAGACACGGATCTTGCTGCAAATATTCAGGAAAGGTTTTATCTTTTACTGCCAAACACTGATCCTTCTGGTGGAGTATTTTTGATTGGTCGCTTAAAAGAAGATCTGGAAAAGGAAACTTTTTCTTACAACCAGAAAAACTTCTCAATAACTATTTCTGCTGGAATTGCCAGCTATCCTGATTCAATTACAGACGCAAAGCAGCTTCCTGCATGCGCAATTTCCTCCCTGTCTCTCGCAAAGAATCAGGGTGGAAACAGAGCAATAATTTTCCAGAAAACTAATTGATTACAATCTATATCAGAGGTTAAACATGTCATCCAACAAGACTTACTACATCACCACCCCCCTCTATTATGCTAATGACGAGTTGCATATAGGACACGCATTCACAACATTGGCCGCAGACATAGCTAGCCGTTTCCAAAGATCAATGGGAAATGACGTGTTTTTCTTAACAGGTTCTGATGAACACGGGCAAAAAGTTGAACAGGCTGCAAAGAAAAGAGGCATTACTCCAATCCAGCATACCGATGAACTCGTTGCCAAATTTGAAAATCTTTGGGAAAAGCTCAACATCACCCATGATGATTTCATTAGAACAACTCAGGATAGACATAAAGACGTTGTAATTCATATTTTAAACAAGCTTTACGAAAAAGGTGACATTTATTCATCTAACTACAGTGGCTGGTATTGCACACCATGTGAAAGATTTTGGACGGAAAAAGAAGTTCCAGAGAAAATTTGCCCTGATTGCTCAAGAGAAGTTCAGCAGATTGAAGAAAAAAGCTACTTCTTTAAAATGTCCGCCTATCAGGAAAAACTGATTGATTACATTAATAATACGCCCGGTTTTATCCGACCTGAAAACAGAAAAAATGAAGTGTTGGGCTTTTTAAAACAGCCTTTAAACGATCTTTGCATTTCCAGACCAAAATCCAGACTTGAATGGGGCATAGAACTCCCATTTGATAAAGATTTCGTCACTTATGTCTGGTTTGATGCTCTTACGAACTACATTTCAGCAGCCGGCTACAATTCTGATGCTGATAAATTTAAAAATCTCTGGCCAGCAAACTGCCAGATCATTGGAAAAGACATTTTAACTACCCATGCAGTTTATTGGACAACAATGCTCATGGCTCTTGACCTTCCACTCCCGAAAACCATCTTTGCTCATGGCTGGTGGGTTTCAGCTGGCGGAAAAATGTCTAAATCAGTTGGAAACGTTATAAGTCCACTTGAACTTGTGGACAAATATGGACTTGATCCATTTAGATTTTATCTTTTCCGTGAAATGGTTTTTGGCATGGATGCCAGCTTTACTGAAGAAAATTTTATCTTCAGATACAATGCTGATCTTGCTAATGACTACGGAAACCTTTGCCAAAGAACCCTGCCTTTGCTATTGAAAAATCGGGAAGGAAAATTCCATAAGGCCGCTCCCCAATTGATTCAATCAAAAGAAATCGTTCAAATGGCTGCGGAAGTGAAAAAAGATTACATTGAAGCAATGGAAAATTTCCTTTTCCACGAAGCACTGAAACGAATCTGGGATCTAATCCAGCGCTTAAATAAATATGTTGATGAAACAGCTCCATGGGCGCTTGCTAAAGCCCAGGAGTTCGATAAGCTTGATGAAGTTTTCTACACCATAGGTGAAGGAATCCGATTTTGCTCACATCTTGTAGAGCCGTTTATGCCTGGACTTGCTCCTAAGTTTTTTGAACAAATTGGCTGGACCAAGGGCTTCATAAAACTTCCAGAACTTGAATGGGGTCAGTTAGAAGAAGGAACTGTATGTATTCAACCGACACCTTTGTTTCCAAGATTAGAAACAAAGCGCATTCAGGAGCTGAAATCCGGCAAGAAATCAACTGATAAAGCAGCTGAAAAGGCTGCTGCCAAACCTGCTAAAACTCCGGAAAACACAGAAGGAATTATCTCTTTCGATGATTTCCTTAAAACGGAACTTTGTGTTGCAAGAATTGAAACTGCTGAGAAGCATGAAAATGCAGATAAATTGTTGAAGCTTACTGTTTCAATTGGCGAAGAAACAAGAAGTCTCGTGGCTGGGATTGCAGATTATTATTCACCAGAAGAGCTTATCGGGAAACAGGTAGTAATGGTTAAAAACCTGAAACCAGCCAAGATAAGAGGAACAGTTTCCCAGGGAATGATCCTGGCGGCGCAAACTGAGGACGGTGGATTGGCACTTGTAACTCCTGACAAACCAGCCAAAGTGGGAATAAAAGTCAAATAATGAGAACAAGACGGATTATTGATGTGCATGCACATCTGCAAGATGAAAAATTTCTTGATGACCAGTCTGAAGTTATACAAAGAGCTAAAGAAAGCGGTGTAGTAGCAATAATAAATGCGGGCACCTGTGTCGAAAGCTCTCGACAAGCGCTATCAATCAGTGAAAAGTATGATTCATGCTTTTCACTGATTGGAATACACCCGCACGATGCTTCAAGTTTTAATGAAAATTCTGTTGCAGAAATTTCTCAAATGCTTGAGCATAAATCGGCACTTGCTGTTGGAGAAATTGGTCTTGATTACCATTACGACTTTTCTCCGAGGGAAAAACAAAAACAGGTCTTTAAAACTCTTTGGTTGCTTGCCGCTGAAAAGCAGCTTCCAGCAATAATTCATATTAGAGAAGCTTTTGATGATTTCTTTGAAATTATAAAAAACATACCTCATCCACCAAAGGTCATGCTCCACTGCTTCTCTGGAGACTCTAAAATCGCTGCCAAAGCTGTAGAATTAGGATTTTATTTTTCAATAGGTGGACCTTTAACCTTTAAGAATTCTCAAGAAACCAGAGATACCTTTAAAACCATTCCTATTGAAAGAATCCATCTTGAAACAGATTGCCCATATCTAGCACCAGTTCCCAAAAGGGGAAAAAGAAATGAACCGGCTTATATACAGCATACCTTTGCAGCAATGGTTCAACTTAGAGAAATGTCAGATTCAGAGCTGGAATCCCAATTAATTCAAAATTCCAGAGACTTTTTTGGTTCTAAATTGGAGATTTAACTTTGGAAACACAAAAATTTGATTTTAAAAGAACTGCGACCTCTGAAGTTATCCTCGGTAGCGATTTACTCAAAGAATCGGTATCCAAAATTATTCGACTGAGATACCCAAAAAAGTGTGCTGTTTTAACAGACGAAACGGTTTCCAGATGGTATTTGCAGCCTCTTCTTGCTGAGCTTAGAACCAAGGGTTTTGAGGTTAACGAAATAATTGTCCAAGAAGGTGAAAAAAGCAAAAGCCCGGAAACCTTGATTGAAGTTTTAACCAAACTTCAGGGATTTGGCATAGACAGAGATTGCCCGCTTATAACCCTTGGCGGAGGCGTTGTTGGCGATCTGGGTGGCTTTGCGGCATCTATTTACAAAAGAGGCATTCCCTTAATCCATATGCCTACTACCCTTCTTTCAATGGTTGATGCCTCAATAGGTGGTAAAACAGGAATAAATTTTAATGGTGGAAAGAACCTTATTGGAACTTTCTATCAGCCTCAAATGGTAATTATGGATGTCTCAACTCTTAACACCTTGCCACTAACTCAGATCTCTTATGGCCTGGTAGAAGCAATAAAACATGGAGCCATAGCTGATTCCGCATATTACCGTTTTATTTTGAAAAATACCGATGCAATTAAATCAAAACAATTACCACTACTTCAAAGACTGGTAAGAAGATCGGTACACATTAAAAAGAGTTTTGTAATTGACGATGAAACCGACAAAGGCAAACGAGCCTTTCTAAACTTTGGGCACACTCTTGGCCACGCTTTTGAATCCGCAGGAAATTTCAGGCGGTTACATCATGCTGAAGCGGTTGGTCTAGGCATGCTTTATGCCTTAAAAATAGCAAACAAAAAAAAGATTTTAGCTGAAGACTACACTGATAGTCTGATTCAACTCTTAAGTGATTTTAACCTGCCAATAAAATTGCCAGAAGAGCTTGAAAAGTCTGAAATTTTAAATACAATTTCTCAAGATAAGAAAAAGAAGAATCAGGAGATAACTTTTATCCTTCCAGAAACTCTGGGAAAAGTAATTTCAAAACAAATCAGCCCAGACAATCTTTCAGATCTTCTTGATTCTTTCTTTCAACGCTAAAAAAAACATATATAAAGAAAAAATAAGGACGACAAAATGAACCCAACGACAACGCTTTCTCATCGATTTTCACCTAATGCTCAGAAAGTTCTAGCAAAACGATACCTGACTAAAGGCCCTGATGGAAAACCAATAGAAACCATAGAGGGATTATTTAGAAGAGTGGCTTCCCACCTTGCAAAAGCCGAGAAAGCTTACCCTAAATCTCAATATAAAGTAGAAGAGCTTGAAGATCTTTTCTATACAATGATGACTGACCTTGATTTCCTTCCCAATAGCCCTACCCTTATGAACGCAGGGAAAGAACTTGGCCAACTTTCAGCATGTTTTGTTTTGCCAGTAGACGATTCCATGGAAGGTATTTTCGAAGCAATCAAACACGCAGCGCTTATACACAAATCAGGCGGCGGAACAGGTTTCAGCTTTTCCAGACTAAGACCTGCAAACGATATAGTTGCTTCTACCAGCGGAGTAAGTTCTGGCCCAATCTCCTTTATGAAGGTATTTAATACCGCAACTGAAACAATCAAACAAGGTGGCACAAGAAGAGGCGCTAACATGGCAATTCTTAGAGTTGATCATCCTGATATTTTGAATTTCATCACCTCCAAGGAGAGAGATAACGAGCTTACCAATTTCAACATATCCGTTGCCATTACCGATGCTTTCATGGAAGCTCTTGAACGTGACGGGGACTATAACGTTATTAATCCTCGAACCAAGGAAACGGTAAAATCACTAAAAGCTTCAAAAGTTTTCAACATGATAGTTGATAGAGCATGGAGAAACGGAGAGCCAGGTATTGTATTTATCGATAGAATTAATAGATACCAACCTACTCCACACATAGGCGAAATAGAATCAACAAACCCTTGTGGCGAACAGCCTCTACTTCCTTATGAATCCTGTAATCTTGGGTCATTAAACCTTGCCCGTTTTGTTGAAATTATTGATGATGAGCCACAAATCAACTATGACCGTTTAAAAGAGATCATTAAACTTTCAGTAAGATTTCTGGATAACGTAATAGATCAAAACAAATATCCCATACCGGAAATAGACCGAACAACGAAATCTAATCGAAAAATTGGCCTTGGAGTCATGGGTTGGGCCGATCTCCTGATAAAAATGGGTATTCCTTATGATTCAGAAGAAGCCTTAAATCTTGCAGAAAAAGTAATGGGATTTGTAAAAAGAGAATCCTGGACAGCTTCTCAGGAGCTCGCAAAAGAAAGAGGAGCTTTCCCTAATTTTGAAGGTTCTATTTATCATCAGAAGAATATGGCTCCAATGAGGAATGCAACTGTAACAACAATTGCCCCCACAGGAACAATAAGCCTTATCGCAGGTTGTTCAAGCGGAATTGAGCCTATTTTTGCAATTGCTTACGAAAAACATGTAATGGATAACGAAAAACTGGTTGAGGTACATCCGGAATTTCTAAGAGTAGCTCGCGAAAACAAATTTTATTCTGAAAACCTTCTCGAAGAAATTGCAAAAACAGGCAACATTGAAGAGATAAAAGAAATTCCTGCTGAAATCAGAAGAATTTTTGTTACCAGCCACAGAATTTCTCCTGAATGGCATGTAAGATCACAAGCTGCTTTTCAAAACTTCACAGACAATGCAGTAAGTAAAACTGTGAATTTTCCTTTCGAAGCAACAAAAAAAGATGTGGAAACAGTTTTCAAGCTTTCCCATACCCTCGGCTGCAAAGGTATTACTGTTTATCGTGACGGTTCCAGAGAAGAGCAGGTATTAAACATTGGTGAGCAAAAAAATAAGAAAGCCGAACCAGAAAGCCCTTATATTAACCCAAGAAACAGACCAGAAAGAACCATTGGGATGACTGACAGGGTACAAATTGGCTGCGGAAGCCTCTATGTTACAGTAAATTCAGATTCCAAGGGAATTTGCGAAGTTTTTGCCAGTCTTGGAAGAGGCGGCGGATGTCCTTCTCAATCCGAAGCTGCGGCCCGTTTGGCCTCACTTGCTCTAAGAGCAGGAATAGATGTACAGGAAGTAATTGATCAGCTCAAAGGCATTCGTTGTATGTCAACTATTAGACGTGGTGCATCACAAAATGGCATCAAAGTCCTTTCTTGTCCAGATGCTATTGGTAAAGCAATTGAAGAATATTACATGAGCGCCAAAGATACTTTCAAAGCACCGATTCCTCAACTAAAAAACAAGCCAAAAGCTGATTCTAAGCAGGATTTGTTGGTGGACAACGGTTTACCCGGCAGAAATTGTCCAGAATGTAGCGAATCATTAGAACATGAAGGCGGATGTGTAATCTGCAAAAGTTGCGGATACTCAAAATGCGGATAATCTAAAAAAATATTACAAAATTTTAACTTTTTTTACCCATGGCATTGACACTTATGTGTACCATGGGTAAAATTGTATCTGAGTATAATTTTCGGGCAATGTATAGGCGCGAATAAGGAGTATAAGAGTAATGATTAAGGCAACCGCGCGTTATTTATGCGTATTATCGCTATTTTTAATTGTTTTAAGTGCTGTGGGCGCAGCTCCACTTATGCGAGTCACCTTCATCGATGTTGAACAAGGTGATTGTATTTTAATTAGAACCGCAGAAAAAACGGTTCTTATAGATGCCGGTGATGATAAAAGGGATGCAGCTAATTCTTATATCATTCCTTACCTTAAACGAGAAGGCATCAAGCACATTGATACTGTAGTAATTTCTCATCCTCACCGAGATCACTTTGGCGGAATGCTTGACTTGATTCCTGCTATCAGCATTGGTGAAGTTTATTATTCAACTGATGAACTCTCCGAAATTGGCGAAGAAGATACCGAAAGAGAAACCATTAAAGGTTCCGAAGCCCAGCTGTATCAAAGAATGCATGATATGCTTGTTGAAAGAGACATTCCATATATTAAATGCAAAATGTCTGACAAGCTTGATTGGGGCAAGGGAATTAAAGTAGAAATTTTTCATACTGAAGACAAAAAGGCTTCTGGCGCAGAAAATGATCCGCTTAAAGCTAACCAAAACGAAAATTCTATTATCATGAAAGTAACCGCTGGAAAGGTTTCTTATCTTTTCACTGGTGATGCGGAAAAAGGTGCTGAAGAATATGTTGTTCAAAACTTTGCTAAAAAGTTGAAATCTACAGTTCTTAAATCTGGACATCACGGAAGTGTTACTTCATCAAGCCACCCATTTCTTGATGCTGTAAGACCAGAATATGCCGTAATCATGGTTGGTGCCAGAAATTCATTTGGACATCCAAGACAAGAAACTCTTGATAAATATGAATACTATAAAACAAAAACTTTCAGAACGGACCTTGATGGCAATGTAGAAAGTTTTACAGATGGAGAAACTGTTCAGTTTGTAACTAACAATTCTCCTGTTGCATTTGCAAAAAATCCTGAATTGATTTCCTTAACTCCAAATTCAGCAACAATACAGTGGACAACTAATAAAGAAGCCACTACTGCTCTTCAATATGGATCTACTGCTCTTTCAAAAGAAAAAGTTATTGATCATTCAGTAAAAACTCACACTGTTACAATCACAGGACTCAAACCAAATCAGCAATACATTTTTAAAGCGATTTCCAACGATCCTAGAGAACCTCAAAAATTTGTTGAATTCGATGGAACATTTAAAACTCCAGAAGGCAATGGAATTGCTCTTCCAGTTATAAAAAGTGTAGAAACCAACTTCGATAAAATCTACATGAAACATCCATTTAAACTTTTGATTCCGGTTGAAAACAAAAGTGAAGAAGCAGCAAAAGATATTTATCTGGATATTTACCATTCTGCAATGGATCCATCTAACCTGATAGATCAGGTGAAGTTTACTTCTATTCCTGCACAGGGATCAGTAGACGCCGTTGTTCCAACTGAAATTGGTTGGGTTGGGAATGTAGAAATAATTGCCGTTCTCCGTCAGGGAAAATCAATCATTGATACAGTTTCAATGAACATTAAGGTTCTCTCAAAGCTGTTCCTGGTAGATTGTGCACATGGCAATATTGATTATTTCATCGGTAAATTCTCCGGAATGAAAATGGATCTCTATCAGAAACTTGGCTTCCAAATGAGAAGTATTTCAAAATCTATTACAACCAAAGCAATTGAAGATGCTTTTGTGGTTGCAATCCCTCATCCTGATAAAGATTTTACTGCAGCTGAACTTACTGCACTTAAAAAGTATGTAACTGAAGGCGGCTCAATTATAATGTTTGGACAGGCGGATTACAGAGATACATCTAATCCACAGTTCCAAAACAAGCTTCTTGCAAAAATTGGAAGCCGAATCAGATTTAATGATGATGAAGTTTGCGATGATACCAATAACATTGGCGCTCCATGGAGATTCTTTGTTACAACTTTCCCTGCAGACCACATTACCACTGGCGGAGTTAAACAACTCCTTACCAAAAGCTGTTGTTCACTACTAAACAAGGATATGAAAGGGCTTAAATCTCTTAAAAACCTTTATGTTCTAGCTTCTGGTGATAATGACACTTACAATATTGAAGTTGATGGTAAAGCAGATGGCGTTATCTATGCCAGTATGACTACAAAGCTTCCAGTTCCAATAGCTGCATGTGAAGATCTTGGAACTGGCCGCGTTGCTTGTATTGGTGATAAATTCTATCAGGATTCATACTATAATCCAAAATCTGAATTGCAAACCCCTCTCTTTAACAGTCAGGTAATCTCATGGCTCAGTCTCAGCAAAGAAAAAACCTTAAAAGAACTTTTCTCCTATGCTGCTTCTCTTGATAATGAAGATGATGCTGAATTGAAAGCAGATAGAGCATCTGCTGTAGTTGAAAAGCTTATTAAGAAAATCAGAGCTGACCTTGATGCCAAGAACACTTCTCCAGAAGAGATTAATGCAATGATGAACAACTTTGATAGCCGAACGGTTGATGGTTTAAAACCTGCAATCAATTCAATGATTAAATTCAAAGAAGTTCACGAAGAATAAGAAACTCAACAATAAAAGGCGCTTCACCTTTACGGGTGAAGCGCCTTTTATTTTACCGCTTTTTGCTGTTAACTCTATTTTAAAACCTCTTCGAGGACTTCGGGCTTAGCGTTTGCCGAGGAGTTTGTTAAAAGGCCAGTTAAAGCCGTCTCTCTCTGTAATATTCTTTAAAGGATACATTCCTTTTAAGAAAAAAACCGGGAACTTAATAAACCGTAAAAAAAGAATGTTAAGTTAAGAAAGACAAAGATCCTTATACTCCTTTTTACGGGAGTGTCACATAACAATCAGATCTGATTCTTTAACAGAACTAAAAGCAATAAGAAAGTGCCATTAAGAAGTATGAGTGTTTTTAAAATCCACAGATGAAAAAGATTGCTTGCTCTTAAATAACAAAATTCAATGCCAGGCTATAAAAGGAATATTCAAAATATAAACAATTCGCACTTGTAGAAACAATGTTACTACAAGTAATTTATTTGCCCTTTACTTCTTCAGCATTTTCTTCCTGGCTACCTTCTGAGGCTTCAATAACTTCGACCTCTTCACCCTTATTATGGCTAAGCAATAAATCCTCGCCCATGTCTCGAGTCTCAAGAATAAAGTGAGCCAGCATTCTATTCAATTCTTCAGAAACCATACTCAAATGGCGTGTAATCTTAGCCATATCCTGAATTGAATCACGTTGAGTTTTTAATGAATTCAAAACTTCATCAACCTCATTAGTTGTGGTCTTTGTTGTAATTGAAAGATTCTCAATTGAGAGGCTGATTGCTTCAATATTCTTACTTTGCTCAATAGAGGACTTACTAATATCTTGCACCTGAACATTAACGCTTTCAGAAGCCATTCCAATTTCATCAAGATAAGCACCGGCCTGGTTAATAATTTTAACCCCTTCTTGTACTCTTTCTTTACCAAGATTCATTTCTTCAACTGCTTTGTTTGTCTTGGTCTGGATTTCATTAATCAAAGCCCCGATTTCTTCTGCAGCTTTCGCACTCTGCTCTGCAAGTTTTTTAACGTTAGCAGCAACAACGACAAATCCCTTGCCTTGCTCCCCTGCCCTTGCCGCTTCAATCGATGCATTTAAGGCTAGAAGGTTGGTTTGTCTTGAAATAGCAGTGATTGTAAGAACAATTTTTCCAATTCTTCTGGATTGGGATTTTAGCTCTTCCAAAACTCTTGAAGAATCACCAACCGCTCTTTCAATTTCTTTAATTGTAGTTGATGCCTCTCTAACCGATTCCATCCCTTGACTCGCTTTCAAACGGTTTTGGACAGATTCTTCATAAGCCCTATTTGATCTCTTGGCAATCAGCTGGGAATTAGCTGAGATCTCTTGAATTGCGGCTGCGGTTGATTCCAGAGTAATTGCAGAATCCTTCGAAGCCTTAGTAATTCTCTGAGTATTCCCAAAGATATTTTGAATTGATTCATTTGATTGAATTGTTGAATCTGAAATCTGATTTGCCATTGATGCAAGACGATTAATGACATCCTGGATTTGTAGAAGAAGCTTTTGAATGTAACCAATGAATCTGTTAAAGCGGTCAGAAACTTCAGTAAGCTCATCTTTACCAACAATAGCAAGACGTTTTGTCAAATCACCACGACCGCGGGAAATTTCCTCCAAACCTTGGGAAACTCCTCGAATTGAAGTAACAACACCACTGATAACCGCCATTGTAATTCCTGTCATTACTATAAGTCCAAAAATTATCAGGAATAAAGAGAAGTTCTGCGCTTTGTTAAGCGCTCCCATCATTCCCCTGGTATCAACCATGGTAATAAGAACCCAATTCGTTCCCTGAACCGGTATCGCATTCAAAAATATGTTAGCTCTATTTCCCTTTAAAAATGTTTTAAAAACACTTTTATTATTAATAATCTTTTCTGCGTGATCTTGTAGTTCAGGCTCAGCAGAGTTTAGAAAAATATTTCTCTGCGGATCAAGAATAGTGTCTTTGTCTTTATGAGTTAAGTAAAAACCATTTTGAACAGGCTCACGAGTCACCACAGCGCAGCGCCCCTGCAAGGCATTTAAAGCGTTTGGAATAGATTCAAGAATTCTTTCCAAACTGATCCCCACCATTACAACACCAATTGTTTTTTTCAAATATGTAACTGGCTTAGCAATATAAATAATGCGCTCTCGGGTATCAAGATCTGATGAAGAGAAAACAACCGGAGTTTTATAAACTCCTTCATTTTCGAAAAAGTCTTCCATTCTAACCGTAATAAATTTCTCATATGGTGGTGATTCAATCGATAACTCAGCACCATTAATCCCCAATCTGTAGTAGGTCTTGCCATCTTCTGATAAAAGGGCCACCTCAACAAGATCAGTGCCCCCCCCAGTTTCTTCGCTCTTTCTTAACAATCCCTCCAGAGGAGACTTAAGCACTTGAAGCCATTGATTGATAAGTTCTTCCTGATCGGGAGCCTGGTCTTTCCAGGATAAATACTGAACTGTGGAATTCAATTTTGAAACATAATCACAAAGGTTTTCATAAAACCGGACAGAGGCTGTTATACGCTTTCCTTCTGTGGCAAGAACAGTTTCAATCTGCAAAGGAATCTGACTCTTTACAGCCCCTCTAATTTTATCTGAGGTAAAAAATGTGAGTCCAAGAAGAATGAACGAGACAACCACCATTGTTATAAACAATCTGGCTTTAATCTTTAAATTTGAAAAGAATTCCACAATATTTCCTTATCTTCTGGGTATAAGTAACGTTTTTCCGGCAATTAAAGTCGATTTGGTTGAAATGCCATTTAAGTAACAAATACTGCTAATAGAAACCTTAAATTTCTTGGCAATTTTTGCTAAATAGTCGCCTTTCCTGATTTTATACTTTCTAGCTCTCTTCTTAGCTCTTTCAAGCTTCTCTTTCGCCAGAGCTTTTCTCTTTTCACGGCTCTTTTTTAAACTTTCCTGTTTTTGAATATAAGCTAAGTAGGTCTGATCGACGCCTTTTTCAATATTTCCTGACAGGAAATCTTTTACGCCAAGATAAACCCCTTGAGCGAGCCGAGTTCTGTAGGTATAGTTTTTTAAAATTTTAGAATCTTGAAGATTTGAAGTATAACCGAATTCAACAAGTATTGAAGGCATTGCCATTGAATGTAAGACTTTAAAGCCAGCTCTTTTTACACCTCGCGAAGGCATACTTTTTACAGACTGCTTAAGGCGCGATTCAATTTTTTCCGCCAACTTATGGCTTTGAAACATTGTTTCAGCCTGCTGTTTAACAATTGTGCGTTTAACCTTCTTAACAGCTGGTTTGCCATAGCTTCCAGAAAAATCTACTTCATTTTCTTTCTCAGCAACTAGCCTTTCGGCCTCTCCAACTGCACCTTTTGGCGATTCGTAATAAACTTCAATTCCACGGATCTGTTTTTTGCGATTATAATTGACGTGCAGACTTACAAAGGCATCCGCGCCAAGTCGCTCAGAGATTTCTCTACGCCTTTCCAATGGAATAATGTAATCTCCGCTTCTGGTCAAAATCGCTTTAAACCGGGGATCTCTATCAAAGTAAGCTTTAATCAATTTCCCTATGGTTAGCACATAATGTTTTTCAATTATTCCATTGTGGCTTGTTCCAGGGTCTTCACCGCCATGACCAGGATCTAAGACAACAATTTTTACATTGTTGGATTTAAGCTTTTTAACTTCAGTTATCTCAGCTTTTCTTCTTTTCTCAAAGGTTGAAACCGGTTCTCTAAGAAAAATTACAATTCGGTCAGACTTTTTTGGGTTTTTGGGCAATACAAAGGTTTTGGCCTCAACCCCCATTGGAACTCGAAAAAAGACTCTAACTATTCCTTTAGTTCTCTCTTGAACGGTAAGTATATCCAGAAATGGGTTTTTTAATGGATATCTCTGCCTTCCTGGCCTAAAAGAACACCCAGAAACATCAAAAAACAGGGTTCCATCCCGAAGCTTCCCAACTGGCGAAACACGAGGAGCAAAACTTAGATCCAGAACCACTTGTGCTTCTTCAGGGCTTTGCCAGAATCTAATATCAGTTATTCTTCCTATGTCTTCAGCAAATGCTTCAATATGAAAAGAAAGAAAAAATAAAAGAAAAATACAAACTGAAAAAGCAGCAAACAAACCTTTATTAATAGGCTTAACGAGTTTTTTATTTGTGTAGAATTTATTCATCATATTTAGTTTAAAGTATTATAACAACAAGGAAGTATAACAATTTTCTCTTGAGGTTTAAAGAAATTTGGAAGGTTATTTTACAATTTTTAAATAAATTTGCAATCCCTTTTAAGCGCTTTTGCCAAACGCGACATATATTCTTTTCTTGGGATCTCAATTGCACCAAGACGTGCAGTATGTGGAGTAATTACCTGACTATCGAATAAAAAGTAGCCTTGATTTTTCAATCTCTTAATAAGGGCCTGGAGAGCAATTGTAGAGGCATTTGATCTTCGGTAAAACATAGATTCGCCAGCAAAAAAGCCCCTTATTGCTACCCCATAAATACCTCCCACCAGTTCAGACTCTTCCCAAACCTCCACGCTGTGTGCCAATCCCAACTCAAACATCTTGCAATATGCACTAATGAATTCCTTAGTAACCCAACTCTCTTCCCTTCCCGGAAAAGGTTCAGCACATTTTTCCATAACTTTTTTAAAAGCTTCATCAAAAGAAATCCTGAACTTCGAATTCCGAAAATATCTTTCCGCTCTTTTGGAAATGGCGAAATTGTCTATATCGAAGATTGCTCTAGGATCAGGTGACCACCAGGTAATCGGATGGACCGTCCAGGGAAATATTCCGCTAGTATATGCGGTTACAAGAGTTTCAGGCCTCAGATCTCCACCGAAAGCTAACAATCCGTCTTCATCTGCAATTTCAACGTCGGGAAAAATGATTCTTCCTGTATTCAATGCTGTGATTCCAATGAAAAAGATTTATCTCTACTTATAGCAGTTTTTTCAAATGCATTAAAGCCCTAATTGCTACCATAAATTTTTTTCCCATAAAACCATTCAAATAGAGAAGAAAAGTTTGAATTTTTTTGCAATATTGTGTTACTTTTACCTTCCTTTACAAGGATTGTACCTTTCAGGAGAAAAAAATAATGAAGGAACCCATGACATTTTCAGGAGGCTTGCATCCTCCAGAATTGAAGACAACCTCAGCAGAAAACATAGTCGAACTACCAATTCCAGAGAAGGTCATTCTCCATGTTTCCCAACATATCGGAGCACCTGCCAGACCAATTCACAAAATCACAGATGTGGTTGAATGCGGAAAATGCATAGCTGAGCCCGGTGGCTTTGTTTCAGCACCAGTGCATGCCACAATTGGCGGCAAAATAATAGGGGTTGGCAATTTCATGCATCCTTTCGGAGTACCGTCTCCTGCCGTAGTTATTGAACGCGACAAAGATATGGCGGAACCAGTCTATGAAAAATGCGATGGATATTCGCTCCCTGCAGAAGAAATCAAAAATCGCATTCAAAATGCTGGCCTGGTAGGACTTGGCGGAGCAACCTTCCCAACGCACGTTAAGTTATCTCCCCCGGATTCTAAACCGATAGATACTGTAATTCTTAATGGGGTAGAATGTGAACCAGCATTAACCTCAGACCACCGCTTGATGTTGGAGCAATCAGATAAGATTATTGATGGCTTAAAACTAATTATGAAGGTTTTGAATGCTGAAACAGGAATAATTGGTATTGAGTTAAATAAACCTGACGCTATCAAGCTAATGGAACAAAAGGTTAAAAGCGAAGATCATATTTTTGTTCAACCACTCAAGGTAAAATATCCTCAGGGCGGAGAGAAACAGCTCATTAGCGCATGCATAGGCAAAGAAGTTCCTTCAGGAAAACTCCCGATGGATGTTGGAGTAGTTGTACAGAATGTGGCTTCAGCAGCAGCAATTTCAGATGCTGTCAATTACAATAAACCATTAATGGAAAGAGTAGTTACTCTCTCCGGAAATTGCGTAAATAAACCTGGAAATTACAAAGTCAGAATTGGCACCCCTGTAGCAGATTTTATAGATATGGCTGGAGGTCTTAAAGAAGACGTTCAACTAAAAAAAGTTATTATGGGCGGGCCAATGATGGGATTTGCACTATTTGATCTCAATATCCCAATAATAAAAGGAACCAGCGGAATTCTTTGTTGGGATGAAAACCAGGCCAAAGTAATGGAAGAAACTTCCTGTCTAAGGTGTGGCAGATGCATAAGAGCCTGCCCCATGGGCTTATTGCCACAACAGCTTAAAAAGCTTATAGACAGTAAGCAATGGGATCAGGCTGATAAGCTTGGGATTATGGATTGTATGGAATGCGGTTGTTGTTCCTACACTTGCCCTTCTGCATTACCACTTGTTCAAACCTTCAAAATGGGTAAAAGATTGGTTATGGCGGAGCGAAAAAAAGCTACACCAATAGAAAAGAAATAATAAGGGAATAAGATAATGAGCGAAACTAAAAAACTAGCTCCCAGACTTCTGGTAACCAGCTCTCCGCATATTCATGCTGGACTTTCCGCTACCAGAGTTATGTGGGATGTAAATATTTCATTGATTCCAGCACTCGCCATGAGTCTTTACGTCTTTGGACCTAAAGCCGCTGTAGTTGTTTTAATGTCTATTCTAGGTGCAGTAAGTGCCGAAGCTGGAATTCAAAAATTCCTTCTTAAAAAGAAAGTTTCAATTTTTGATGGAAGTGCTTTTTTAACCGGCCTGCTTCTTGCTTTTTGTGTTCCTGCAGCACTTCCATGGTGGGTGGCCTTCTTAGGTGGTTTTATCGCGGTAGCTTTTGGGAAACAGGTCTATGGTGGTCTTGGGCAAAACATTTTTAACCCTGCACATGTAGCCAGAGCAATTCTGTTGGCAAGTTATCCTGTATACATGACTACCTGGCTAAAACCTGGCTCTTATTGCTCTGCAGCTAATTGCCTGCCAGATGGCTTAACCGGAGCAACACCACTTGCGGTTTTAAAAGGGATAAGTAAAAACACAGAATTGGTAAATCAACTTCAAGCATCTGGAACTTCAATAGTGACTCATGCTTTAACCCAGTTAAACATTACATTTAGTGACATGTTTATCGGAAACATTGGTGGCTCTTTAGGGGAAACCAGCAAACTAGCTCTTCTGCTAGGCGGTATTTTCATCCTGCTTAGAGGCCATATAACCTGGCATGCACCAGTTACAATGATTGGAACTGTTTTTGCCGGCGCTTTCATTTTTGGAGGCTCAATGGATTTTGCACTTTATCACCTGCTTGCTGGTGGATTATTTATTGGCGCAATATTTATGGTTACGGATATGGTTACCTCGCCAATGACAACTACCGGGCACCTTATTTTTGGCTTTGGATGTGGTGCAATAACATTACTGATTCGCTTAAAAGGTGGATACCCAGAAGGTGTTTGTTACTCAATATTAATTATGAACGCATTTGTACCGCTTATAGATAAGTTTACCGTTCCAAGAAAATTTGGAACTGAAAAGGAGGTTAAGGCATGAAAGACATGATAAAAATGGGTCTTTTCCTCTTTGTAGTTGCGGCTATTGCCGGAATCTTACTTGCAGCGACAGAATCTTTCACAGCCCCTAAGATTGAAGCCAACAAGAAAATGATTCTTGAAAAGGCAAGACTTGAAGTATTGCCTACAGCTAAAGCCTTTAAGGAAGTAGAACTTGAAGTTCCAGGTCCAGATGGAAAAACTGAAAAAGTAAATATTTATGCAGGATTTGATTCGGCCAATAAAATCGCTGGAATAGTGGTTAGCGAATCTCCAAAAGGCTATGGTGGACCAATTGAAATGGTATTAGGTATGGATCTTAATGGAAAAATCAGTGGTGTTAAAATTCTTTCCCAAAAAGAAACACCAGGTCTTGGAACTAAACTAGCCGAACCCTCATTTTTAAATCCATTTATGAAATTAATTGAATCAAAACCTCAGCCAAACTTCAGAGTTAAGCAAGACAGCGGAGATGTTGATGCAATAACAGCAGCAACAATTAGTTCCAGAGCCTTTTGTTCTGGTATCAGGCAAGGCAATGCATTATTTGAAACCGTAAAAGAAAAACTTCAAACAATTCAGCCGCCAGTTGCTAGGACTGAAGCCCAACCACAGGGGGAAGTAAAATGACAAATCTTGAGCAAATCACCAAGGGATTCTGGAAAGAAAACCCTATATTTGTAATTGCCCTGGGCCTATGCCCCGCTCTTGCCGTTTCTTCTTCCTTAGTTAACGCCTTAGGAATGGGAATTGCTGCAACATTTGTGCTACTTGGCTCAAATGTAATTGTTTCTTTAATCCGAAATCTTGTTCCAGCAAAAATAAGAATCCCCGTTTTTATAGTTATTATTGCAACCTTTGTAACAATGATTGATAAATTGATCGCTGCATTTTCTCCTTCTCTTTCAGCGAGTCTGGGAATCTTTATTCCTCTAATTGTTGTTAACTGCGTAATTCTTGGAAGGGCTGAATCCTTTGCCAGTAAAAACCCACCACTCGCCTCTGCAATGGACGCGTTGGGAATGGGAGCCGGATTCACAATAGCTCTTGTTTGTATAGCATTTTTCAGAGAATTACTAGGAGATGGAAAACTTTTAGGTTACTCAATTCCATTTTTTAGCAATGACCCAGCGTTAATAATGATTATGGCTCCAGGCGGCTTTATTGTTTTTGGACTATTAATTGCTTTAAAACGCCACATGGAAGCCAGGGGGTAAAAAATTATGACTAGTAGCATTATTGCAATTTTTATTGTTGCAGTTTTTATTGAAAACTTTGTCTTAAACCAGATCTTGGGTATTTGCCCATTTATTGGCGTTTCAAATAAGCTGGACTCAGCTGTGGGAATGGGTTTCGCCGTTACTTTTGTAATGGTAATGGCTGGAGTAGTTACATGGACAATTCAAAATTTTATTCTAGTGCCACTCCATCTGGAATATCTTCAAACGATTTCTTTTATTCTGGTAATTGCTTCGCTGGTTCAATTTGTAGAAATGGTAGTAAAAAAGACCGCTCCTGCACTTTATCAATCTCTTGGAGTCTTCCTTCCACTTATCACAACTAACTGTGCTGTTTTGGGAGCTTCATTAATTAACATCAAAAAAGGCTATGGCTTAATGGAAGCTACAGCAAACAGTTTCGGTGCTGGAATTGGATTTTTCTTCGCTCTCATAATAATGGCAGGAATCCGTGAAAGATTAAACATCTCTGAAATTCCAGAAGCAATGAAAGGCGCCCCAATAACGTTCATAACAGCTGGATTGCTTGCAACAGCATTTATGGGCTTTTCCGGGTTAGTATAAAGGTAGGTTGCAAATGATATCTCAAATTATCCCTGCTGTATTAGTTTTAGGATGTCTCGGATTTGTTTTCGGAGCCATTCTTTCTTATGCTTCCAAAAAATTTGAAGTAAAAGTAGACCCTAAAGTCGAACAAACACTTGAGCTCCTTCCAGGCGCTAACTGCGGTGGGTGCGGATTCCCTGGTTGTGCAGGAATGGCAGAAGCCATAGCTTTAAAGGGAGTTTCTGTTACTCTTTGTCCGGTTATCTCGCCAGAAAACCGAAAGAAAATTGAAGAGCTCATGGGCTCGGACAAGCTTTCAGAAGGTGACAAAAAACCTGTAGTCAAGGCTGCGTTAGTCAAATGCAACGGACTCGACGCTGATGAATATAAAAAATTCGAGTATCTGGGAGTTCCAAACTGCCAGGCAGCTGTACTAGTCCAAAATGGCCCGTGGTTATGTCCTCATAGATGTATGGGACTTGGTTCATGCGCTGCCTCTTGCCCATTTGATGCAATAAAAATTGGGGATAACCATCTTCCAATAGTTGACGAAGATAAATGTGTTGCCTGTGGAAAATGTGTTTTAGCATGCCCTAAACAACTAATTGAATTAGTTGATAAGGAACAGAAAGTTCACGTCAAATGTAACTCTCCAGAAAAAGGCGCAGAAACAAGAAAAGTTTGTAAAGTAGGTTGTATAGGCTGTCAACTTTGCAAAAAAGTTTGTGCTTATGATGCAATCATAATAGAAAACAACCTGGCTAGAATTGATTATGAAAAATGTGTCGGATGCGGAGCCTGTGTAGCAAAATGTCCACAACACACAATAATCATGGAAGACCAACCTGAATTCAAGGGAAAAGTCGCGGAAATAGCAAAAGACGATTGCATTGGTTGTACCATATGTTATAAAGTCTGCAAATTCGAAGCTGTTATCGGCGGAACCCCGAAAGAAAAGCACGAAATAAAATCTGACAAGTGCGTGGGATGCGGGTTGTGTGCGGAAAAATGTCCTAAAAAATGCATTACAATGAAAGACAAATAGAGAGAAACCAGAGATGGAAACCAAGCTTTTTACATTTGCCCTTCTTTCCTACTTAATAGGGAGTATACCCACTGGGACAATAGTCTCAAAAATAAAAGGGCAAAATAGCCTTATTGAACCTGGAACTCGTTCCACAAAAATGCCAGGGGAGATATTTAAAATTCTTGGCATTCCAACTGGAATATTGGTTTCTTTATTAGATGCATTAAAGGGATTTCTGGTAGTTACCGTTCTTTTAAAGCATCTCTTTGGCGCAAATGCCGCCGACTCATGGTGGATCGTGAGTATGGGCGGCATGCTCGCAGTTATTGGGCACTGTAACTCTGCGCTTCTTGGATTTAGAGGTGGCAGAGGACTTGCTCCAACATTTGGTGTAGCTTTTGGAATTCTCCCAATACCAGCAATACTTTCATGTATTCTGGGAATGTCTCTGGCATTCTGGGGACTGTCAAGCAAACCAGGAGCTCTTAGTGCTGCAGGTGCCCTTCCATTGTTTTCAATTTTATGGGTATTGCTTATTAAACCAACCACTAATGTAAATTATCTTTATGTGGTCGCCTTTTTATCTTTATGGACAATGTGGGAACATCGTGATGAGTTAAAAAACTATATGGGAATAAAAACCATCAATCCTGAAATTATTACCTCAGATGCCGATGCCGATGCCGATGCCGATGCCGATGCCGATGCCGAAATATTAGAGAAAAAATAGCAAAAATAACTAATTCTTATAAACTATTTTTGAATTTGTGGATCATATCTTAACTCAAGCCTTCCTGATGAAATCAGTGTTCTAAATTTAGATATGTCATTTCCTTTTAAAAACAAGTCCATAAAAAATTTTCTGGCATTTGGCTCAATCTTTGAAAATGGTGGCTTTGGTTCTATTGAAACCCCACCTACCTTTTGATCCCGGTCAAAATACATGGTTAAAACATATACCGATAGATTCATTTTGCTATATTTTCCAAATGCATATGAGTAATCTTTTGCCCCGTGATTTCTTAACACCCTTTCAACATCCCGAATTTTAAGACCAAACAATCCAATATTTTCAATTGGTGCTTTTAAATGGTTATCCATAAATGGATCATAAACTGGAATTCCATTAAACTTTACCCCTGTAGATTCAGATGCAACAGGTTGTTTTGGATCTTCAGTTTTTGAGGAAGCTGGAGTTTCAGTTTTTTCTCCCCCTGGAGCTGTAGGAGTTGCAAAGAAATTTTTCATCTGCGCAAAGCCAGGTGAAATGATGAAAAACAGATAAATAAAAATTATCCAAAAAATGTTAAGCTTTCTTTTCATAACAAGAGCGTACCATATGTTATATTCACTTAACTACAAATTTATTTACAGGAATTTTTATGAGTTTACCGGGAAAAATAATTGAAGTAAACAGCAACCTTGCTATAGTAGAAGTCAGTCCAAAACCAGAATGTACAGGGTGCCATGCATGTCAGGGTCTATTAGGTGGAGAAAAAAAGTCTTCACTAAAAAGAATTGAAGCCTTTATTGATGATGTCGTTCCAGAGCCAGGAGACGAAGTGATTCTTGATACCAAACCAGGTGAAGGAAGCATCGCCGCACTTTTAGTCTTTGGTCTGCCAATGCTATTTTTCTTCGTGGGACTATTTCTAGGTCCTCAAGTTTCTCTTTATCTGGGCTTTTCTGCTTCAGATTCAACCAGATTAATAACGGGCTTTATTTTCATGGCGATTTCATTTGCCATCCTGGCAGGGGTTTCTAAAACAAAATTTGCCAGAAGTATAAGCCTAAAGGTTACTAAAATAACCAAAAGTGCCAAAGAAAGTAGATAAAAAAAATCCCTGGATCAAAAAGCCAGGGAAAAAGTGAGAGGATCTTTTGAGAGGATACTTGAGTCATCTGGGGAGATGACATAAGATATTAAAAAGTGTTCTCCGAATCATAAAATAATTTCTTGATTAATCATGGGACAAACTTCAGTGATTTTTGCTGTGATTGTAGTTTATCTAAGGCTTTAACTATATTTTGAGTGTTTCTTTTAAAAAAATTTATAAGTTCGTTAGTATTTGCTTTATAACAGTATTTTCATACATTAACGATCCGGAAAACACATTTTTACTTTTTCAAAGAGCTATTTATATTAGAGCAATTTCGATGCCAACTTTTCATTTTTATAAATTGATCTCCAAACCATTATAAAAAGTGATAAACTCGCAATTTTCGCCAATTTGAACTTATTATACGAATGTGCACTTTTTTTTATGGTGGATTTTAGCACACACATAAGCTTCTAATTTGACAAAAAAAATCCCCGGTCAAAAAGCCGGGGACAAAGTGAGAGGATCTTTTGAGAGGATACTTGAGTCATCTGGGGAGATGACATAAGATATTAAAAAGTGCTTTCCGAACCATGTTATAAATTTTGGTGCGTTTGTTATTGTGAATAATTTGTAGCTTTTTCGTATATATTAGGTTGTTTTAGAGGATGTATTCGGTTATTTCGATTCAATAGTTATTCTGTGAATTTTGCTTTTTCGTTTATTTTGACCCAGCACTGTTAATACTGCAAACGATCCGGAAAACACATTTTTACTTTTTTCAAAGAGCTACCCCTACATACGCAATTGTCGTGCCAACAAAATTCCTTTTCTGTTTTTGTGATGTTTTCTGCTTACAAGCCTTGTGTAGAGACGTTTCACCTGGAAACAAACAAAATAGTATGTGCTTTTTTTTACAATGTTGTATTTTCACACCCACACTTGGAAACACCTATAAATTTATAACTTACAAATCAAAAAAAAATCCCCGGTTTAAAAAAAGCCGGGGACAAAGTGAGAGGATCTTTTGAGAGGATTCGGGAGTCATCTCCTGAGAGATGACCAATTTATGAAAAGAGCTTTCCGGATCATGCTGTAATTTCTTCTTAACTTATACTGTTACTTATTGTGAGGGGAGGATCGACCATACTATAGTTAGGAGAGGATGTTAAGCTATGAGCAGTAAGTCTATTGTAAGAGTATCAAATACTGTGAATAATAATGTGAACCAGTAACAACTTATACTGTAAACGACCCGGAAAACTACTTTTTACTATTTTCAAAGAGCTACTTAACTATATGCAATTCCTATGCCAGCTTTTTTTTATCATTTTTAGCTAATTTTAGGGCATTTCCTTTGTTAACTTTTTTCACCAGTGTTTTTTTTTCACACTCAAAAACAAGCTTCCACACCCCTATTTCAACACGACATGCATTTTTTGTCAACTACTTTAGGTTTTTTAAAAGTTCTACTTTGTTCTTTTTTTCACGTTCTCCGACGTGTGTGTTTTTTTTTCACCTTTATATTTTTTCCCCATTAGGCTATATTGCATTCAAATGAAAAAGATAATCCTTTCCGCAATCAACTCAAAGCACACTCACGCTTGTCTGTCGCTGGCAACTTTAAAAGCTTATCTTGAAAAAAACACATCAGATTTAACCGCATCAATTTTTGAATTTGATTTAAACCAAAACATTGATTCCATTTTTGCTGAGCTGGTGAGAATCAAGCCTGATTTTTTAGCCTTTTCTACCTACATATGGTCCTTTGAGACCATAATAGAAATTTCTGGCGCTATTAAGTCAGCCTTTCCACAGATGAAAATTTGCCTAGGAGGGCCCGAAGTAACATTTCAAGCCGAATCCATTTTGCAAAGATTTCCATGGATTGATTTCATAATAAGAGGCGAAGGAGAAGAAACCTTTACCGAATTGCTTCTGAGCAATTTTGAGCTTGATGATCTCCTGAAAATAGATGGTTTAAGCTTTCAAAATAATTCTAAAATATACAGCAATAATGACAGGAAACTTATTGAAAACCTGGACGTAATACCCTCCCCTTTTGAGCTTGGCATCTATAAAAACGGGAAAGGTTACACATATTACGAAGCATCAAGGGGTTGCCCCTCTAAATGTTCCTATTGCTTAAGTTCCGTATTGGGCAAGTTGCGCAATTTTTCCATTAATAGAGTTAAAAAGGATTTGGATTGGTTTTTCAATTCGGACTATGAGCAAATAAGGTTTTCTGATAGAACTTTTAATTTTGATAAAAATAGAGCGAAAAAAATTCTTAATTACATTCTTCAAAATAACGTTCAAAAAAAGAACTTCCATTTTGAAATTCAAGCAGACATTCTGGATGAAGAAATAGTCGAACTTCTAGCAAGTGAACCGCATGGGATTTTCCATTTAGAGATTGGAATTCAAAGCTTAAACCTGAAAGCCCTTGCCGCTGTAAATAGAGCTTGCAACCCTCAAAAGCTTGAAAAAATGATTATTTTCCTTAGGGATCACACTAGATGTCATCTTCACCTGGATTTGCTGGGCGGTCTCCCGGAAGATACCTACCTCCAATTCAGGGAAAGTTTTAACAAGGTTTGGAATTTTAAACCTAACTGTATTCAGGTTAGTTTAATTAAAGTGCTTCGCGGAACCCCTTTTGAAAATGAAGTAAAAACCAACAGGGTTTCCTGCATGCCAACCCCTCCTTATACTCTCACCAGGACTCTTTGGATGTCCCCTGAGGAACTCATTAGGATTCAGGAAATTGGAAAGCTTGTAGAATCAATTCGAAACTCGGAGAGATTTACAATTTCATTGCACTACATAACTGAAAATATTTATCAAAATAATGCGATTGAATTCTTCGAAGATCTTCTTGATTATTGGTTAAAAATGTCTTTTCTTAATTTTGGAATGAATCCTCGAACCATTAAAGAGCGCCTTGTGAGCTTTTTAATCCATAAGTTTCCTGAGCATCCAAAAACTAAGGAACTGGAAACCCTTTTTGACCATGAGCTTCAAATGAGCCTGCGATCGCCTTCAACAGAATTTTCTTCTTCCCCAGATTTCCCGGACTCCAAAATGAAGGATTATCCATTCAAAGTTCTTCCTTCATTAAAAGTAATCTGGCAAAAGCACAATATCGAAAGTCTAATCTCAGACCAGGATAAAAATATTAAGGGAAATTACTTTCCGACCTTGTATTTCTTTGAAAAAAATCCTGCCTTAAAAAACAAAACTGTGCATTTAGAGCTCCCCTTAATTGAAAAATTCACAATCAGCTCTGTTCTTAAAAAACTTTCAACCGATCAAATGGCTCGGATGTGCCTCCAACTCTACGATTGGGAAATTCTTCCAGACCATTTTGAAAAGGTGCTTGAAAACCTTTGTCAAAGAGGATTAATATATAATCTCAATGTAAAAAGCTTTGATGAAATTAAGGACTATATTCCTGAAGAAATCCAAACACAAAGGTGATTTATGCCAATCTATACTTATAGAGCCGTAGACGAAAATAACTGTTGTGACACTTGTAGAGAAGTTTACGAAACCATTCAGAGCATTAGAGCTGAAGCATTGGAAAAATGCCCAGATTGCGGAAACGCCATCGTAAGATTAATCAATGCCTCTAACAAAGTTCGAATGACAGACCAGAATAAGCTTTTGTCTGATGAAAACATAAAAAAACATGGGTTTAAAAAGCTTGTTAACGTAGGTGGCGGGAAATTTGACGAAGTCGTGTAAACAAACTTTTAAGCAAATTGTTCCTTTCAAAGGCAAGATTTTCGACCTTGAGGTTAGTTTTACCCCTTTCTCTTTTTCAAGGGTAATGGCGGATGAATCTCAGGAAATTTTTAAGCTGCTCTTACCCGCATCAATTTCTGATCAAGATAAAGGCTCAGAAATAGCAAAAAACGTTACAAACTGGCTAAAATCGCAAGCCCGCACTTACGTTCAGAAATTTGTCGTTGAACAACAGGCTTTACACGGATTTAATTTTAATGAAATTCGTATTAAAGACACTAGATCAAGGTGGGGAAGCTGCTCAAGCAAAAACAATCTAAACTTCAACTGGCGACTAATTTTAGCGCCTGAAAAAGTTTTAAATTATGTGGTTGTGCATGAAACCGCACATCTTTTACATCTGGACCATTCCGAAAATTTTTGGAATACAGTGAGCAGTCGGTGCCCCGAATATAAAAGCCACAAAGCCTGGCTAAAAGCAAACGGCGCAAGAATCCTATCCTGGGATCTTGCACCGAGTTTTGTAACTAATTAAAAAGCTTTAGATCTTCCCTGAATTAACAAATTCCTTAGCTTTTTCATTTCCCTGCATTGCTTCAAACTTTAGGACATCCCTAATTCTATTTCTCAATGAAGCCAACTTACTCTTTTCGTTTGGATTGGCATTAGAATAATAACTGAGAAATTCATCAGCTACTTCAAAATTGCCTTCTCTAATGCCATCAATTATAGAATCTACAATTAGATTTTCATTTTCAACAGTCTTTTGAAAGCTGAAATCCAGGCTAACTTCTTTTGAAGATTTTTCAACGTCATCGGTTTCTCCAAGAACAAGATTAATATCTTCTTCAAGTTCTGGCGCAGATGCTAACTCTTCAATCACAGATCTTGCTCTGGCTCTTGAAACGCTGCTCCTGCTTCGGCTGGTTGAACTTCTTCTGGCTGTAGTTGCACGTCGTGGTTTAGTAGATTTTTTCTTAGCAACCTTTTTTCTTTTCTTTGGAGCCGATTGGTTTGTTGGTGTAATAGAAAAGGAAAACTGTGCAGGCGGACACCCTTTGGCAAAGGCTGTTTCAACCTTCATGGTGTCTGGACCACTATTTACAACTACAAGCATCATTCTATCGCGTTCTCCAAGTTTTTCTGTTAACACCTGAGAAGCTTTAAATTCTCGGATATTAAGCCATTCAACTGTAGGCTTAACTTTTTTTGAACTGTGGTACATTACTGCTGCAACATCAAATCTATTGCAATACTTGGAAGAATTTATTCGCTGACCATCAAATGTTACCTTGATATTTGAATCTCTTAAGCTTTGAGGGTTTATTAGCACAGCTTTTGAAGACCAACACTTCACATTGTCCCGGCCTGCAAAAGGAGCATTTGCAATTTTGATAGAGGGATTCAAAGCTAATTTCGCCAGAAATTTATCGTAGCCATAATCGCCGCCGCTAAAACTGCTGTCATTTAAGAAGTTTGCTACACAGAAATTTCTAAAAATGTTTTTTGCACTGTTTTTTATTCGTTGTTTTTTTATAGCAGCATTCAACCCGGAAAGTCCCTGAGAAGTTTGCGCAACCATTCTTCGAACAAAAGCTTTCCTTCTCTCTACCGAATCAGATATGTGGGTGGAAATATAATATGCCCACAAATAAACCTGTCCATAGTTTGAGAGCATATCATCATTTGCCCATGCACAAAGATTGTTATCAGAATTTCTTATGAAAGCATGCACCTGAGGCGGGTGACCATAGCCACAAAGGAATGGAGCAAGCTGTGAAAGGCTTTCATTAACCCAGGTATATTCTTTAGGGTCATTGTTCCAGTGAACCATATGCTGAAATTCATGCGCAACAACACTTAAGAATTTTTTATCGCCAGCAACTCCAGGATAAATATCAAGGTAAAGCATTTCTCTTTCATTGCTCTTGGGGTTTTTGCTGCGATTGTATTCATCTCCGGCATAGAAATATCCGGCTGTGAATCCCTTTTGTCCACGGTCTGGATTATATGTGTCTTTGATATCCATTAAAAGCAGAGTAATTTTGGGATCACCATCAATTCCAGGATTCCACTCCTCGCCAAACATGGAACGAACTTCTGGATAAATCTTTTTATCAAAGTCATCCACTATTTTATTGATTGCTTTTGCATCAACCTTACGTCCAGTTTCAACAAATACATAGCAATGTTTACCTATTTTTTTAAGCTGAGCTTTAATTCTTTCATGCCCATTTTTAGCAATATTAAAGGAGTTAAAAGATTCAACATCACCAACTTCAACAGGTTTAGTATCAGCATATTGAACAAAGCCGCGAGTTCTAATACTGAATTCATCTTTGGATTCTTTCTGCACATTATCAGCCAACCAGCTTACTTCTTCTTCAAACAAGTGGGTAGCATCAAACAGATCTTGTGCAAAAGCGCTGCTACAAGCACATCCAACAATGAGAATCATGGTCAGAAAAATGACCTTGACTGATTTTTTCAAAACACGCGGCTCCTTATCTCTAAAACTTATTTTAATAAGTATACTGATTATCTTTATAGACCGTAATACCCAAACAAAAAAAGCCCTGAAAAATCAGGGCTTTTTTCATTATTTATCTTCATCATAATGAATTGATTTTATCTAACAAAGACTCCAGTTCTGCAAAATCTTGATTCTGTTGGAGATGAAAAGCTCCTACAGAGCTAGCCTGCTTTATTAGTGGTCTAACATTATTTTTATCCACATTGCCACTTTCGATTCCCTCTACTAATGACCTCAGTGAATCCAATTTACCATTTTCAAGCTCTTGCTTAATCTGCTCAGAAAATTTGTAGTTCAAACTTTCAAGATTGGTTAAAGCAATGTTTAGGGCAACTTCATTTGAGCTATCCAAGCTAGCTGAGGTTCTAGAATAATTTTTAAGTAATTCCAGACTATCTACAGATGCAGCAATTCTTTCAACCTGCTCGCCCTTATCGTTAAATTGGACAAAGTATTTCATAGCTGGAGCCTTGGCATAAGCTTTATCTGGAATACTTTCCGGAGCATGAGCAATAACTACAAGCTTTAGGCTGTCATAATCTTTTTCAATAGCAAATTTTAAAGAACCTGCCTGTAAATTCTTTCCATCAATTGGTGATATTTCAAGAAATCTAACAAAGGGTTTTGCTTTATCACGCGAATTCATTAAAACAGCAGCAACCGTAAACGAATTGTATTTTCCTTCTGAAAATTTTGCTCTTGTTCCACCAAAAATTATTTCCATCTCTTCTTTAGCTGCTGAAAGATCAACATCTATGCAATCAGAGCTCCATAAAAACACCTCGTTCTGAACTTTTCCAGGGAAAGCTCTAACTTCTTGAGTTACAGGGAGTTTTAACCGACCAAGAGTTTTATCGTAATTATACAAATCATTTTCAGCAAGCTTCGGATTATTAACAAAGTTGGTAATCGCAAATTTATCAAAAGTGTCGGTAAACTTTGCTTTAAACTCTTTTAGTGCGGTTGAATATCCGTCAATTCCTTGCTTTTTGGAGTCGACAAGCTTTTTAAAGAAAACACCGGCTTTACTGTTGTCTCTTCCCAGAAATCGATTAAAAATGTAATAGTTCCAGAGATAAACCTGACCATAGTTAGCAAGCATTTGTTCCTGAGACCATGCAGTAAGACTATTGTCTGGAGTTTTCATGTATGATGTAATCTGGCTTGCGTGACCAAATCCACACAAATAAGGGGCTATCTGTGAACAAGCTTCATTAACCCAGGTATTTTCTTTGGGATCGTGGTTAAAATGAATCATGTGCTGAAATTCATGGGCAACTACAGCCATGTAGTGGTCTTTGGTTGGATCAGAAGGATTAATGTCCAGGTAAAACATTTCTCTTTCATTGGTTTTAACATCAATATTTGCTGGAATCTGAGACTGCATATACTCATCACCGGCAAAGAAATAGCCGCCAACGAATCCGCCTGAACCGTTGTAACCGTCCTTGATATCAAACATCAGTAAAGTGATTTTTTCATCCCCATCAATGCCAGGTTTCCACTCAAAACCGAAACTGGAAGTATTTACCGGATATATTTTTTCGTCAAATTCTTTCTGAATCTTTTCAATTGCTGCATTCGTAAGAGACTTTGTTTCTTCAACAAAAACATAGCAATGCTTTCCAATCGCTTTTAATATGGCTGGAGTTTTTTCAAACTTGTTTTCTTTGATGTTCTTTGTCCAGAAAACTTCTTTATCGCCAACTGTATATTTTTTTGGCTCTGGAGCTGGAGCTTTAACTCTTTTGGCATGCTCTTTACGAGTCTCAAGCTTTACATTGTCAACAAGCTTGGCAACATCAGCTTCAAAAATATGTGTAGCATCCATCCATTGCGGTCCTACAGCGCTTGCGCTAACCGTGCCCAGCAAACTGACTCCAAGTAAAATTCCCAAAATTCTATTTGTTTTTTTCATGTTTCACACTCCATAAGTTGGGACAATTCTTTTACATAATTAAAGCAATTTCTTTGCCACACCAAAAACCCTTTACCAAGAACGTTCTTAAGGTTTTGTTTAAAATTTTTGCTTAATTTTTAACAATGATTGTAGTAATTTTTGGCATTAGATTGAAGTTGTGCTATAATCCCTTTCATGAAAGACTACTACAAAGTTTTAGGCATAGATTCTTCTGCTTCAAAAGATGAAGTTAAAAAGGCGTTCAAAAAACTCGCCAAACAGCATCATCCCGATATAAACAAGGGGAATCCCAAGTCTGAGGAAAAATTCAAAGAAATTTCTGAGGCTTACGAAGTTCTTAGCCGTGACGATGAACGGCGGAAATACGATGCTGCGCGTAGTGGTGGGCATAACTTCAGATTTGATGGTTTTTCGCAAGACGGTCCATTTCGAGACTTCTTTTCTCAAGGCTCACAGGGTGGATCAGATTTTTTCGAAGATATCCTTAGAGGTTTTGGCGGATTTGGTGGTTCTTCTAGTCGACAGGGCTCACCATTTTCTGGATTTGAAAGCATTTTCGGCGGGGGCTCCCGACAAAGACCATCTGCACCAAATGCAACTTTAAAAGTACCTCTTGATACAGCTGTTAATGGTGGAAAAATCCAGGTTAGTGGGCTTCCAGGAGGAACACAAACAATCGATGTTCCTGCTGGCACTGCAAACAACTCTGTTTTAAAAGTTAATTCTAATCAGGGCACTATTCACCTGAAAATTTCAGTTGAAGACGAAGCTCCATTCAAAGTAAATGGTAAAAACATTGAAACCACAATTACCATTAACCTCGCTCAAGCCCTTCTCGGAAGTAAGGTAAAATTGAAATCTCCAGCTCGCGAGAACTTCATTTTAACCATTCCCAAAGGTTCAAAGCCTGGAGATGTATTAAAACTCAAACATCAAGGCCTCGGCGGAGGCGACTTATTGGTAAAGCTGGATATAGATTTCCCCAAGAACATGACTGAAGAGCAAATCGATCTGTTCAAGGCTTTTGCCGAAGAAATGGGCTGGAGATACTAGAATAGAATTAAGGGGTTTATTTTTTAAAACCAAGAATCAAAACCCCGGTTGCGACAAGTGTGATACCAAACCATTCGCGCATATTTGGTCTTTCTTTTAGAAAAATGAAAGCAAATATTGCCACAAGAACCAAACTTAGCTTATCAACTGGAGCAACTTTTGAAGCTTCCCCGACCTGCAACGCCCTAAAATAGCAGACCCACGATGCACCGGTGGCCAGGCCAGATAAAGTTAGAAACAGCCAGTTTTTGGGAGAAAGAGAAAACGGATCTGTCCATTTGCCCGTAAACTTAACGAATATTGTCAAAACAAGAAAAATGATGGTTGTACGGATTAGGGTAGCAAAATCAGAGTTTATCCCCTGAATACCTATTTTTGCAAAAATAGCCGTTAATGCAGCAAAGACGGCTGAGCCAAGAGCCCAATAAAACCATTCGGGAGAGTTTGTCATACCGTTGACCTCGTTGATTTCTTAATAAGTTTATTCGGAAAAAACACTCCAGCGTATAATCCAGACCGGCTGCTTAAACCAATTGTTTTTATTATCTGGTGCTTTAACTATTATTACTTTCATTTCTACAGGATCCGCTTCGATCCATTCTGAAGATCCAAGATATGCCAGTATATGTATCCCATCAGCTGTTACGGCCAGATCGCCGGGATAAAGCATTTTCTCTGGAATCTGATTTATTGCCTGTGCTTCAAAAATTCTTTTGGTATGGCCTCGATAGCCGTTCATTAGTTCCAGGGCAGTGCAATCGTTGAACCAAACCTGAAACGATTCTTTAACAAGTGCAAAATCCAGATCGACAAATCCACGGTATAGGCAGGCTTTTATGTAACCTTGTCTTATAAGACCTGAGCAATCAATGCCGCTTCTAGTTTCACCACCCCAAACATACTTTGTTCCTTTAAAAGACTTTAATGCTTCAAGGTTTTCTTTTACCAACTTTTCCTTGTTAAAATTTGGTTTCGGAAAGGCGATTAAAATGAAGATAATGATTCCACCAATCCAGAATACCTTTTTATAGCAATTTCTCTTGATGGCAAAAACAAAAATCCCTGACAAAAATATCGTAAAAAGTCCGAGAATTGTTATTCGCATTGCTGTGTTAACAATTGGTATAAAAGATAAAAGTGAGATTATTGGGATACTTAAAACCCATAAAAGCCAAAAGCAGGAAAACCAAAGACTCTTTTCAGGTTTTCCAGGTTCTTTATCTGCAGGCCTTCTGTTCATTACAAAGTTAAGCTTTTACTTTTCTCTAATCGTTACCAATTCTTGGGCTGGTAATTCTGATTAGCCTGATTAGAAGTGCTTGATTGAGATGACTGATCGGCATTTCCAGGAATTGGAGCAGTTCCAGTTGAAATCAAACCTTCCTGAAAAAGTGATTCTCGTAAAATCGCTGGATCATTCCAAACAATTAGTTTAGCGACCTTTTTTAACCCATCATATCTTGAATGAGAAAATGGCTGATTCGTTATATTACGTATAACAACCAGGCGTATTCTTTCTGGAAATAGCTCTGCAAGCTTTTGATAAATTTCAGGATCATGAGCTACCGAATCGCCAAGCATTATGACCGGAGTGTTAGGGAACCACTTAAATAGTTTACCCAATTGGATAAGCTTATATTCCATGGTTTTAGAAGAAAGCTCCCGAGTTTTATTACTCTTAAAAAAATGATTTTGAAAAAGCTCCCTTGGTCCAACATTTTGAAGAATTAACGCATGTTCAGGAAACTTTTTATCTGCAAAAAACTTTTCTATTCTGGGTGCAAGATATACAGGAGAACCAGAAAGGAATACGAGTAAACTATCTATTCCATTTACTCCTTTGATAAGCTCCCTATAAATCTCTGGAGTTCCGGCGACTGGCTTTCTTTTATGTATTGGTTTGAAAAGCGAATTTACCACAGATTTAAAAATCTTATTGCTATCGGTTACCAAAACCGACTCATCGACGTCACTTATAATGAGATATTCAGGTTTCATCGGGAAACTAAAAGTAGCAACGGCTTTAAAATCCGGATATTGAGGACATGTAAAGAAAATAGATTCTTCTGAATCCATCTGCGAAACTACAGTGGCAGGTATAACAGCCGCAAAATCACCAACAACGTTAGTTTTGGTTTCTACAACCGAAGATTTTACAGTTATATTAAGTTTTAAGTTCTTTGCACGTCGTCTTAGAAAAACCCTGAACTGATCATCAACGATGGGTTCATCGACCCTGTCTGCCTCCATCAACAAAACTTTACCATAAATCATAAGTCTGCTATCAGGCAGAGGCAAAAAGGCTTTATGTAAAATCTGGGGTAACTTTTCGCCGGCAAAAGCCTGCAATGGAAATAAAACAGAAACCGCCAGAATAAGCAAAACCCAATTCTTAAAATTTTTCATTTTTTGTCCCAATTTAATTAATTGTAATAATTATAGCACGCTTACAACTGAATGCCAAAAAAGACTATTAACCCTACTCGGTTAGATGGCGTTGCCACCAAAATGAGAAAAAGTTTTCCCTATATATAGGGTTCCTACATATATTGTCTATATGTTAAGATAGCTTCATGAAAAAATTAATCATTCTGTTTTCTTTTTTGTTTGTAATTTCTCTGGCTTCCAATTTATGGGCGCAGAGCCTATCTCCACTTAGGGGAGTCACTATTTTACTTGACCCGGGACACGGCGGAGCTGATCCAGGTGCAGTTGGTCCAACAGGTTTAAAAGAATCTGAAGTTAATCTTCGAGTAGCCAGATATTTAAAAACGCTATTAGAAGCGGACGGCGCAAAGGTTCAACTGACAAGAACAAAAGACGTATATCTTTCTTTAAAAGAAAGAGTAAACCTGGCTGAAAAGCTGGTTCCAGATCTTTTTGTTTCAATTCATCACAACGCTTCATTGAGTCCAGTTAAAAAGAATAAAAGCGAAGTCTATTATAACGCCATGGATCAGGGGCTCTCAGCAAAAGTTGGTAGTTCCATGATTACAGAATTTGCTGAACGGGGTTTTGGAGATGAATCTGTAGTGATTCCAGGCGGTTTCTTTGTTTTAAGAAACAACCCCTCACCAGCGATTCTAACTGAAGGAAGTTACATTACAATTCCCAAGATAGAACAAGAACTTAAAACCGGTAAAGCTTTAACAAATCAAGCGCAGGCAATTAGAAAAGCCATTCAAAAAGCATTTATTAAAGGACCTTTAAAGGTAAAAATATTTACCGCGGAAAAACCTGTAAAGATTAATACTCCGTATTTTAATTTTCTTTTTGATGCAAATAAAGAAATAGCCAAAGTAAAGGTCAGATCAAAACCAGAAGGAATGGAAGCCTTTATTTTTTCAAAAATCCCTTCCACAGGATTTACCTACAGCCTTTACAACCAGATTCCACTTACTAGTGGAGACTATGAACTTGAACTCACTTTTGTTGCCAAAGACGGCTCAATTGCTCCAAGAATTTCAGTGCCAATTAGTGTAAATCTTCCGGTGGCTCAAAGTGTCATCAGGCCGGTTGCTCCATATATTCCTGAAGGCTTCATGGGCCGCTTCCCAGTAAAGATTGCATTGAAAGATATGCTTCACAAGCTCAATCCACGTGCTTTACCAGTAACGGTCAAATATGGTGAAAAATCCATTACTGAGACCAGTTCAGAGAAAGGTGAAACAACTCTTTTTCTTGAATTATCCGGAAATGAAAGATTCTCGCTTGAAGCACAGTTGATTATTGACAATAAAATTGTTGGAAAGACAACAATCCCGATAAAAAAACCCATCAAGACATTTGTTCTTGGGAGAGTGTTAAATCACAACAACGAAGGCCTTGAAAACGTGAAAATTCGTTATGGATTCAATGGAAAATCTTCAACAGATCCAGACGGATTCTTTTATTTAGAATACCCACGAATGTATCACAACCTGAAGCTCATGGTAGAGCCAGGTCTGGGATACGCAAAAAAAGAATACTGGATCAGAACGGAAGGCGAACCAGTTGTTCTCCCACTGGTAAAAGTATCTCCCGTTTCTGAAAGACTTTTGACCACTACAATCGGGATTATGGCTCCTATGTCATTTGATAATCTTATAAGAAAGCTGGTTCGCGATGTAATGCAAGCTGGAGCAAAAGTATATCGGCTTCATCTTCCAGAAAATGATCTCAAACCAGAATACCAGGCTGTTATGGAAGCGAACTTAAAAGAAAATATGGACATCCTGTTTTCTTTCAAGCGCGGTCTGGTTAACACTATTACCATGCGCCATTATCATCGTGGCGGTAAGGGAAAAAGATTTGCTGAAGCTGTTGCCTTTGGCCTGTCTGGTGCAAACCCACCAATAAGAATTAAAGTTGAAGCTGGAAGTGATTACGAAATTAATCACACCGGTTCCACTGCTGTTGTAATAGTTTTACCACAGCAATTGCCCCCTGATTACCCGGAAAAATTGATTATGCATATTGCCGCTGTATTAAAAGCAGGATTTTAAACTACAAGGAAAGAGGAGTTATGGACCAGGAAAAAAACGAGACTCAATCAAAAGAAGAATTGTATCGCGCAGAAACCCACTGCCCCAGTTGTGGCAGATTTGTTGGCGTCTATACCAGATGCCCTTATTGTCAGGCACTTACCCAGAAAAGACTCTCTATAAGAGTTTTTAAAGCAATTGCTCTTCTAACCTCAACCGTGGGTTTAGTTCTCTTGTTATTCTTTGCCAAACACGTAGAGACTCCACTTGTGGAAGTTGCTGACCTTGGCCCATTAAGTAATTTTGCTCATGTAAGAATTAAAGGTATCGTAAAAAGCAGTTACGGAATACATCCTAGCTGGAAATCATTAAGCTTCACTGTTCAATCTGGTGAAGGTGAAAAAACAAGAGATATCAGAGTTTCAGCTTACTCAAAAATAGCTGCCGGAATCGAAAAGCTTGGTGCTGTCCCTGAACAAGGTGATGAAGTTACAGTTGAAGGGCAAGTGCGCTTCCAGAAAAATTCCCCCAGCCTTCTTCTAAATGCTCCAGAGCACATCAAGGTAATCAAAAAATCTAAAAAGGCTTCCGGAATAAAATCTGTTACACCGGCAGAAATTACCACAGAACTGCTAAATAGATTTGTGAAAGTCACTGGTAGCGTAATAGGCCAACATAAGTTTGAATCAGGAATTCAAATAGAGTTGGATAATGGAGATAAAGGCATTATAGTTTGGATTCCAAACGAATTCTTCCCTGCTCAAACGGTTGTTAATAGCGGAGATCTAATTGAAGCAACTGGTCAGGTTTTAACTTTTAAAGATAAATTGGAAGTAAAAGTAAACCGCGCCAACTCATTCAAGGTAGTAAACTCTGTTGAACCAACCACCTCAGCTGGAGAAGAAAAGGAAGGAGATTAATAATGGTAATACTGGAACATCTGTTAAATCCAGAATACCTTGATCTCTTCTACTTCAGCGGTCTGGGTGTCCTGTTCTCCCTGATAATTTCATTCCTACCTGCGTTGCATATTTACAATGTAATCGGGATATTTCTCCTGGTAGTATTAAAATTTGAAGCCACAATGGCACCGATGCAGCTAGTAGCATTATGTATCGGTATGATAGTTGGCTATTCAATCCTCAATACTGTTCCAGCAACTTACTTTGGACCAGGCGATGAAAGCATGTCTTATTATGTTCTTCCAAGTGCAGCATGGGTTGCTAAAGGCAGGGGCTATGAATCGGTAATTCTTACTGGAGTTGGCGCATTAGGCGGAATAATACTTCTAGCCATTCTTGCACCAGTCTTTGTCTGGATAATGCCTGGTTTGAAAACTATTACAGCTCCACACATGTTCTGGATCATTGGAGCAGTAATTTCTTATTGTCTCCTCTCTGAATGGCCTAAAGGACTTGGACAATCACTAAATTGCTGGGAAAATTTCTTCGAAGGTTGGAAATACCTCGGCGTTGGTCTGGTAACGTTCCTGCTTTCAGGCATTCTAGGCTTTATCGTAATGGCCAAAACAATGGTTCCAATCGATTTTGCTTTCCAGAGTATAACTCCTGTTTTTGTTGGTCTTTTCGCTATTCCGTGGCTGATTACCAATGTTATAAACATTGGAATTATTCCCAAGCAACATGAAGCAGAATCCATGGAACTGGACTGGGATCTTGTAGTAAGAGGAACCTTTGGCGGCTTCCTTGGTGGCTTTTTTGCAGCATTTGTGCCAATCGTCACCGCTGGAGTGGGCGGACTCATGGCTGGCCATGCCACAGCTCAGCGAGATGGAAGATTATTTGTAATGTCCTACGGAACCTGTAAAACGGTTTATTATGTTGGATCTTTTCTGTTCTTTTTCATTCCTGGCTTAAGCCTTACCAGAGGTGGATTAGCCTGGATTGTTACTCCTGTAGTAAATGTATTAACCATGAAAGAATACGCTTTGTTCGTCGCGTTAATGCTTTTCTCAGCAGGACTTGCATTTCTAATGCTTGGCACTTTTACTCGATTATGCATAAAGCTGATCGAAAACATCGACTATCATATTGTTTCGGTTATTGCTTTATTAATTGTTGTGCCCGCTATTTTCAGCTTAACTGGTGTTGGTGGACTCGCCATCATGACCGTTGCTACAGGAATTGGCTTATTGCCAGTCATGTTCCAGGCTAGAAGGATGAACCTGATGGGAGTTCTTCTGTTACCTGTCTGCCTAAATATGGCGGGCTATGGAAATGAAATACTAAGATTGCTGGGGTTACTATAATATGAAAGGTTTTACACACTTTATATCTGGTATTGCGGTAGCCAGCTTTTTTCCGCAAGCAATTCATATGTCGGCTCAAGAACAGTCATTCATCCTGTGTCTAGGCGGAATCTTCGGAATCATGCCAGACACCCTGGATTTCAAATTTGCAAAATATTTCCACAAATCTGATTTTGAAATTGCACCTGACCCAAATAACCTGGATGCAAAACTCATCGCAGAAGAAGTGGCAAAAGCTGTAAATAAAGCAAACAAGGAAGGAAGAGGAACTGTCCAGCTTCATACCATGCAGCTTGGTTCCAACCTATGGAGAAGCTATTCTCTTGGTTTTGATACAAAAACCAATGAGGTGTGTGTTGATATTGGTCCACTTGTGGATACTGGGCAAATTCCCTTTGACGGAACTGAACTAGAAGACAAGGAAAAAGCCTCTGCACGCGTAAAAGTTGACGGAGAACTCTTTCAACAGTTTGATAAAAAATCAAATATCGCCATCATGACCGGCCCTTGTTTTGAGTTTGTTAAACGCGACAATGGAAAAATAGAAATTGTATTCCTTCCATGGCACAGAACCTGGTCTCACAGCTTTACTCTTGGAATTGCCACCTCTATTCTTGTTGGTATTCTCACATATTTCCTATATGGAAATATCCCTACTCCGGAAATGTATACAGTGCCAAGATGGCTTCTATATCCGCTAATCATCCTATTTGGATCAGCAGTTCACATTATAGAAGACTCAACCGGCTTTATGGGCAATAATCTTTTCTGGCCTTTCACAAAAGACAGAACAGATGGCCTTGGATTCATGAGCGCATCAGATGCTATCCCAAACTTCTTCTTTGTTTGGACTTCCTTAATAGCAATCATCTACAATATGGACCGCTTTAGATGGGCTCCAGAATCAACTCCAGCCGGAATTACCAATCCTACAGCTTTCTTCTTCTGGTTTTATATCTTGCCGGTGGCAATCATGGCCTTCTTCTTTTTCAAAGGTAAAAGAGATAAAGCCGCATTAAAAGATGGGGAAAAACCTGGACAAGCAGATTTTGATAATCAAACTTCAGTTGAACGCGAAACAGATGCATCTATAATCTGATCTTAATTTATCTAATATAAACAAAAAGCCGCCTCCAGAAATGGAAGCGGCTTTTGCTTTTATAAATTAATAAATTTATTTTGTTTCAAGTATTGAACTATCAATTTTAGCCCTAACCTTAACAATTCCAACACCGCCCGGCGGGTATAAAGCAAATTCAACCGGACTTCCATCCAAACACTCATAGCTTATCTGTTTTGAATAAAATTGGGCCTTCTCATAAAATTCGTCCCCTTTTTTAATAACCTTATTTACCTTGAAGGAAATAATATAAACTGAATCTACCAGACTTAAGTCAATCCTGGCTTTCGGGGTATTAAAAAAACCAGTCCCAATTAAAAATGAAGCAACCAGATCAGCTTTTTCTCTACCGACTTTTGCGTCATAAATAAAAGTTCCTGCCATTACAGGAAATTCTATCTTCCCATTCATGTCTGCCTGTCTGTCCCTGCTCCCATGAATTGAACATGAAACAGTCATTTCTGATCCAAGATCTACAGCTTCTAATCTTAAAATCCCCTTTGATGGGCATTGAAATTTTTCCAACTCTTTTAACGGTCCATTTTTTTGAATTTCGCCCCTGCCCACAGGTGATTCGATATTGCTTTTATTATAAGTTGCCACCAATTCAATAATTTTCTTTTGATTTTCATAACAACTTTTTTTGCTGGTTTTCCAGACATAATCAGAATAAGTTTTCTTTATTTCTGGAGAAAGCAGAATAATTAACATCAGAGCAGTAAGCCCAAGAACCTTAAAAACATGGTCAATTCTTGGGCCCTTTTTTTTAAGAACTTTTTTGCCAGAATTTGAATTCGTCACTTCTGGAATTTTTTCTAAATCATTGTGATCTCTGTTCTTGTCTTTTCCAGAGCTTGTTTTTTTCATAAATCCTTCCTATTAACTGTTAAAAGGTTTTGTGTTATCTTGTAAAACTAAATCCAATTGTATCAGAGGCCGCATGTTCGCAAGTAAATTTTTATTGAATCGACAGAAAATTTTCAACCCAATTGAGATCCTAAACTGCATAAAGAATTTTTTAACCGATAAAAAGGCAAAACCAGGAAATGATTTCTTCTACCGTCTTGAATGGTATAGGATCGGGGTTTCCGTTCCAATTCTTGTATATTCAAAGCAACGTCCCGAACTTGTTGTTATGAAGGAATTTAAATTTCTTGAATCAACCGAGATTACCCAACCTGATTGGAAAATTGGTGATGAAATTTCCTTTTCGATATTTATTCACCCTGAAATTAAAATTGATTGGGAGTCACCTGAAGATTCAGAAGAAGCTGCCGAAATCTGGTTGAAAAAGCAGTTAAAAGCAGCAGGCGACATAGAGATTCAAAGAACTGGTCCACATAATACCGTCTACTATGAAGTTGGCGAAGAGAAAAAAAGCTTTCCAACTTTAACCTTTAATGGGGCTATAAAAATAAAGTCTCCTGAAAAGCTTTTCAAAATATCTTGTAAGCCCATTGGTAAGGGGGCAGAGTTTGGATGTGGCCTTCTATTTTTAAAATAATAAACTAAAATGAAAAACGCCCCGTAAGGGGCTTTCTTTTTAAGGTTTTGTAAGAGGTGGAGCTGTTGTAGTAACAGCTTTATTATCCATTCCTGGAATAATTTTGGCTCCCTTTAATGGGGCTTTTGTCTTTACTTCGGTAACCTTCTTGTTAGCGACCTGCTGTTTTTCAGCTAGTTTCGCTTTGCTAACTTTCCCTTTCGATGCGTCTTTTTTCTCTGCTTTAAATACTGCTTTTACTTCTGGTTTTTCTTCAGATGAACCAGGCATTTGGCCATCTGTCATATACTCATTGAAACTGGTTCTTTCACCTTCAATAACCATTATTCCAGGGCCTTGAACTTCTCGTTCTTTGCCTAGAAGAATGTTATCAATTTTTTCCTCGGTAAATGAAGATCCAGTGCGAGAGAACTCACTTCTAAAGCCCACTTCAGGATCATTTCCAGAAAATCTACCTTTCAGAAATTCTTTAGCCATGCGGCCCCAAGCACTATTCGGGTCACGATGCACATATTCCGAAAGATACTTTTCAGTCTGGTCATTTTCCTTTAACTTGTAAGAAATTGCGGCCATGTTCCAGAGTGATTCCATATCAGATCTGTCTCTAAGATAGGTTTGTAAAAACCAATAAAGAGCCTCTCGATCCTGGCCGTTCCTTAAGCATGTTAGTGCGAGTTTTCTTGTCAATCTGACAGAGGTAGGGTTTTTCTTTTGGAGTTTCATCAGCAATGGAATTACATCAGCTGACTCCCCCTTCTGAAATATTCGAGGGTGAAGGAAATCTACGGGATTTAATCCAGGTCTTTCTTCGTTGTAGTTGGGCTTTACATATGGCTTGGGATCAATAAATCTTTCCATTTTCTTGTGACGCGCAACTTCTTCAAAGATGTAGCTTTGAGTATAGCCCATATCTTTTACAACACTGATAGGGTCTTCTGCCATTACCGGCCCAGCAAGTAGACCCAGCAACAACGCGATTATGTTTTTTTTCATTTATAATGCCTATCCGATGGATTGCGAACATTTCGTTCTTGACCAATTTTCGGCAACTTGCGCTAATTTTTCATCTATTTTTTAAAAAAAATTTATTTTTTTTGCATTAAATGCGGTTTTTAGCTTTGGAACAGTTTTTGCGAGTATAAAGCAAAATTTCCCTGGAGAACAATTATGAGATTAATAAGACCAGGTTTCTTGAGATTCGGAATTTCCGCAATAGCAGCGGTTTTGTGCGCTATATTTCTCGCTGGCTGCCCAGGCGGAGGCGGCGGAGGCGGTGGAACAGTTACGCCTCCAACAACCAACCCTGTTCATACCACGTTTTCTAATTCTCCAGCATATGTAGCACAAGCTGGTCAAAGTTTTTTTGCTTCAGTAACAATTTCAGAAACTCGCGGCGATGAAATCCAATTCAATAAAATGTACACTTACCGAACATTTGCTGACAATTACAACTCCGGCAAAACAAACTATTATTATAATTCTGGACCTTCAGTGGTATATGGATGGATGTTCGCACCAGCCGGTACAATTAGTGGTGATATAAGAGATGCCATCATTCAAAACTCAAGCAGCGCATCAGGCTGGACACCACAAAGGTTGCAAGCCTATGAAAGAAGAACCCTGACCGCACAGGTAATGCTTGGCACCCAGAACCAAACTAAACCAGCTGGTTTTACCGGAATATTCATTCCTTTTTCAGAATATTCACAATGGGTAATGCAAGGACAAAAAGGTGTTAGATACTGGGTCAGTCTCGAAGGATTTGACGCCAAACTCAATGAAACTTATAATGTTCATATTCCATTAGAAATCCAGTTCCCTTTCAGCATTACAACAGATCCTTACGACTCTACAAACAATACGGGAACAGATACAAATACCGATCCTTACGATCCGTTCGGATGAGGAAAATAATATGAAAAAATTAATCCTACTTGTGGCGCTTGCGGTTGTTTTAGTCGCTCCGTCTGCCAAAGCAGATCTGCTATCAGATAACTACCGGCTTCTATTTCCCAGAGTAGATTCATGGCCGGGACAACCTGGCAATCCTGGGGGTGGATTTCCACCTACTACCCCTCCAACAGTTCCACCAACTTACCCGCCAACAACTCCAGGTTATCCAGGTAACGGTGGGGGCTATCAGTCAGCCTATCAGCTTTTCACTCGAGGGCAGGCTGCTTACAATCAGGGCAACCTCTATAATGCAATTCAGTTATTTCAGCGATTGCTGAATCAGTACCCCTATGACACTAATGCCCCAATGGCTTGCTACCTCACCGCAGAATCATATAGGCTCCTGAATAACTTTTACAACGCGATAACCTACTACCAGAAAGTTTCTATAAGCTACCCAACTTTTACACAAGCCGACCGAGCTACCTATTATATTGGCTTTTGCAAAGTAAAGTTAAACGACTATTATGGCGCTATAAATGAATTCCGCAACTTCATCGCACGTTTCCCAATGAGCCAACTTATTGACGATGCATTCTATGTTATGGGCCGGACCTACGAAAATCTTGGTGATAACCAAAATGCCATTGATGCCTACGAAAAGGTCATTTATAACTATCCCAACTCTGACTATTATTCAAAGTGCAGAGAGCGCTTGTCTCTGCTCAAACCTGATGCAACATATCCCGACATGAACCCTACTCCACCGGAGTATCCAATCCCTCCAGGAAACTCTAATCCAGGCTTATCCGACCTGGAACTTTTCAACCGAGGACATTCCGAGCTTTTAAAAGGCAACACAGACAATGCAGTTACTTATTTTAATGAGCTGTTAAAAAGGTATCCCGCCTCAATTTATGCCGACGATGCCTTACTTTGGAAGGGCAAAGCATACCTCCAGCGCCAATCATACCTGCAGGCAATAGATGCTTTCGAGCTTTTCATGCGAACTTACACATACTCAGATCTATACCCTGAAGCCGTTTATACCCTTGCTTATTCAGAATTCCAGCAAGGAAAGCAAAACGTTACCTTCAGACAGTATTTTGTTAGAGCAGCACAGCATTTCGCCTACTTCCAACAAAACTATCCAGTTCACAAGTGGGCATCTGAAGCACTGTTTGCTGCTGGCGAATGCTACGAAAATCTTGGCGATTACCACACTGCCAGAGGTTATTTCCAGCAAATCGTTGACCAGTATCCAAACACATCTACAGCCCAAAAGGCTCGCGAAAAGCTTAACAATACTTATTAAGCAATAAAATTTAAAAGTTCCCCTTCTCAATTTTTGAGTTGGGGACTTTTTTTAATCAATTAAAATCACGCAAAGGCCCAAACCATGGAACTATCAATTGCCGAAGCCAGACAAATCATCCTACAACAACAGCTTCTTAGCGGTTTCAACGGCGCAACACAAGAGGCAATTAAACACCTGGGATACATTCAAATAGATTCAATAAATGTTATAGAAAGAGCTCACAATCATATCTTATGGTCTCGCAACAGGGATTTTTTGCCTGGTCATCTAAGCGAACTTCATCATGATAAAAAAGAAGTTTTTGAATACTGGGCCCACGCCATGTCGTATCTGCCAACTAGCGACTATAGATATGTTTTGCCAATCATGAAGCGATTTAAAGAGCGAGCAGATTGCCGCGAAATTTTGGCTGACAATAAGGGTCTGGTAAAAGAAATTCGCAAAAGAGTGGCTGAAGAAGGTCCCTTGTCTGCATCGGATTTTACCAATCCCAAAGAGTTTCAAGGTGGCGGCTGGTGGAACAGAAAACCAGCGAAGCAAGTATTAGAGGTTCTATACTGGCAAGGCGAGCTGGCCATTTCCCATCGAAAGAATTTTAAGCGGTTCTACGACCTTACTGAAAGAGTCTTAAAGCTATCAAAAACGGATAAGAAAATGCCTTCTGTAAAAGAAGTAATGAAGCACCATATTGCCAAGGTATTGCGAACCCTTGGCGTTGCCTGCAAAGCTGATTTAACATGGTTTGTGCGCGATAAGTCCAATCTAATGTTGGCCTTGGAAGAAATGCTATCTGGCGAACAGGTTCAAATAATAAACCTTGAAGGTCAGGATCAGCCATTTTACGCGCTTTCTGAAGTATTGAACAATTTTTCAGCCGTCGAAACGGCAGCAACAATGCACATCCTTTCCCCATTTGATAACATGGTTATTCGTAGAGACTTTGTTAAACGAATGTTTAACTTTGATTTCGTATTTGAGTGCTATGTTCCGCAAGCCAAACGGCGATTTGGGTATTTCTCATGTCCGATTTTATCTGGTCTGGAAATTATTGGAACCATTGACTGCAAAGCAGACAGAGCGAAAAAAGAGTTGATTATAAAAAATCTGCACCTTAATACCAAAGGCTTAAAAGCAAAACAAATCAGCAATCTTCTTGAGAACTTATCAATTCAGGTCAAAGAGTTTTCACAATTTAATGGATGCAACAAATTTTCAGTAGAGTGCCAGAACAAAGATTCCAAAAGGCTCAGCAAAATTTTGGAGTAATTGTATTTAACTTTTAATTTCGCCAGAGCGTTCACCAAAAAACTTTTTTCTTTCAAATCGCTGATAAGATAGCCAACCATAAACTTAATAACGCCGTATATAGAATACGAATCCCATTAAGGCAAATTATGTACCCTTTTAATTTAAGCTGATTTAGCTTAAATTATTTGTATAAATTCTAAATCCGCATTTTTTTAAATGCGTTAAAATAGATTGTAAAATAAGGAATCTTTCTGGAGGCGCTAATGAGTTTTTTTGAACGAACTGTTTTTCTGTTAATTTTTTTTGCTTTAACTTTTGCCATGCCATCTAATGCACAAACACGTGAAGATTTGTGGAAAGATGTTAATAAAGCAAAAAGCAAAGGTTTGCCAAAGACAGCAATTGAGCATCTTGATAAAATTTATAAGATGGCTGTAGACGACAAAGACCTGCCAGACATCGTAAAATCGGTTTGTGAAAAAATCGTTCTTGAAGGCAACATACAAGGGAACAAGCCTGAAGAAAAAATTGTCAGACTCGAAGAAGTAATTAAAACTGCTGATGAAAGTGCAAAACCAATCTTAAAAATAGTATTAGCTAAGTGGTATTGGCATTATTACTCAAGAAATCGTTACAGATTTATGAATAGATCCAGAACCGAAGGACTTAACGACAAAGACTTCACCACCTGGGATCTACCTAAGTTGTTTGAATATATAGGCAACCTCTATGAAAATGTTTTAAAACAGGAAGAAGCTTTAAAAGCAATACCGATAAGCAAGCTTTATGGCTTTATTGAAAAAGGAAACCAGCCAGAAAAATTGCGCCCAACCCTTTTTGATTTCTTTGCCCACGAAGCTCTGTTTTTCTATATGGTTGATGATCAAAGCTCTGCTAAGCCAATGCGCGCATTTGAAATCGAAAGTGACTCACCAGCACTTCAAAGTGTAGATAAGTTCCTTAAATGGCGCCCTGATACAGTTGATAACACATCATGTAATTTTAGAGCTGTTGCCCTTTTCCAAAAGGTATTAAACAACGCCAAAGAATCTAATAATCTTGATGCTCTTCTGGACAATGATTTGATGAGAATCGAATGGGCCCATAGAGTAGCAGTGGGTGAAGCTGTTTCAGATTATTACCAGAAAATCCTGACCAGTTTTGCCGAAGAATACGCAAACCACCCCTACTCTGCCACTGCACTTGGGAAATTAGCACAGGAACTTGTAAAACAAAACGACCCTGTTAAAGCAATGGAAGTTTTGGAAAAAGGCTTAAGTGCTTATCCAAACTCTTATGGAGCTTCAATCTGCAAGGCAGTTAAAGCCCAGATTCTCCAGAAAACTTTAACCCTGGAAACCGAAAGAATTCTTCTGCCAAAAGGATCTCAAGTAAGGATTTCCTATAAAAATATAGAAAATGTATATTTTAGACTGATTCCAAGAACCGAAGATTCACTTACCGCTGATAAAAGACCATCTCCAGATAGTATTAACTGGGATGATTATGAGAAGATTCTAAAGGAGTATCCTTCCAAAGAATGGAGTGTAGCTCTTCACCCCACTAATGACTACAAAGAGAAAACTGTAATCATTGATTTACCAGACTTTGATAAAGGTCTCTATTACATTGCAGCTAGCGTTAATTCGGACTTTAAACAATCTAACAACTGTATTAAGCTATCTCCAATTACAGTAACCAAACTTGCCATGGTTCTCAGAAAACTTGAAGGCAAAATCGAAGTAGTTATTCTTAACAGCGTTTCAGGGCAACCGGTAAAAGGAGTAAAGGTTAAGGGCCACTCATTCAATTGGGATACAGGTTGGAAAAGAATTCTATCAGCCACTACAGACAAATTTGGAAAGGTAGAATTCCCTGGACAAAGAGGAAGCGGACTCTTCCTTGCTGACTACAAAGGTCACCTCGTTTACAAAAATTTCGACTTCTATTCTTATGAACCAAGCATCTATGGAAGCGGCGACAACGTATACTTTTTCACAGACAGAAAACTTTATAGACCAGGACAGATGCTTTATTTCAAGGGAGTTGCAGTTCACTATTCAACCAGCAACAATGATTATAAAGTTTTAAAAAATAAAAAAATCAGGGTTAGCCTGAGAGATCCGAATTATCAGGAAGTCACCGCAAAAGACTTCCAGACAAATGAATTTGGATCATTCTCTGGCACTTTTGATGCTCCATCAGATAGGCTTACCGGATCTTACCAACTAGTCTGCGAAAAAATTTCTGGATCAACTCAAATTAAAATTGAGGAATATAAACGACCAAAATTCAAAGTTGAAATCGAAACCCCAAAAGAATCATTTCAGCTCGGAAAAAGTGTAAAAGTTCAGGGAACTGCTCTTGCCTACACTGGCGCAAAAGTTGATGGCGCAAAGGTCAAATATAGAGTAGTTAGAGAAGTGCAAATGCCCAGATGGTGCTGGTGGTATTATCCCGTTTCCAGCTCACAGGAAATTACTCATGGAGTTGCAGAAACGGATAAAGATGGGAAATTCACCATCCGTTTTACAGCCAAACCAGACCTCTCAATATCAAGAGACACAGAGCCAGTCTTCACCTATAAAATTCATGCGGACGTCACTGATTCAAATGGCGAAACCAGATCTGCTGATCAGTTTATCAGGATTGGTTACACTTCTTTGAGCCTCAATCTAACCCTGGACGAAAAGCAATTCGCCAGAAAAGATTTTGAAATAGGAATCAAGACCTCGACTCTGGACGGAAAAGGACTTCCTGGAGCAGGAAAGATTCAGATTCATGAGCTAATTCAACCTGACAGAGCTTATCGGCAGAGCTATTTTTCAGACTATGAAAGCCGAAAAAATGATAAATCTAATCCTCGAACCTGGAAAGAAGGGAAAGTTGTAAAAGAACACAGCTTCAACAATAGCCTTGACGGCTCCTCATCTTTCAAAGTCAGTCTGCCAGTTGGCGCTTACAGGATTATTGGTCAAAGCAGAGACAAATATAATAACCCGGTTAAATCAATAAATGATTTTATCGTGATTGATCCCGAATCAGATAAATTGGGAATCAATATTCCAAGTCTTTTCATTCCACTAAAACAAACTCTGCAACCAGGTGAAACATTTAAAGCCATTTGGGCTACGGGCTACAAACAAGGTCCTGCTTACATTGAAATAGAACATAAAAGCAAAGTCATTAAGTCTTTCTGGACAGAGAACTCTGAAACAGTGAAAACAATTGAATTGCCTATAACAGAGGACTTTAGAGGCGGTTTCACTGTCAGAGCATTTCATATCAAGGAAAACAAAGAATACTTCTATAACATTCGGGTTAATGTCCCATGGGAAAATAAAAAACTCCATCTTCGCTTTGCGCACATGACATCAAAGCTTCAACCTGGCCAAAAAGATACATGGAAAATCGAAATTAAAGGTGAAAACGCCGAATTTGGAGCGATAGAAATGCTGGCCGCCATGTATGATGCATCTCTAGATGCGTTTGCAGCTAATAGCTGGGCGGATTCTTTCCCGGTTTTCTATAATGATCGATCCTATATTCAACAGGTATATTCAAATCATGGTCAGCAGATGCAGACCTGGCGCGATAACCTGAATAGCTACTATGGCATACCTGATAGATCTTACCCCTCACTCCCACGTGAAGTTGTAAACAATTTCATGTCCTATGGATTCCCCGGAGGTCGCGATGGAATCAGGTTGATGAAATCCGGCAGAGGAATTCCTTCTCCATCGGCAATGGCTCCAAGAGCCAAAAAAATGGAAAGCATTTCAATGGCCAAAGAATCTTTTGCCGATAGCGAAATGTCTGATAGCATGGTCATGGAGGCAGCCCCTGCAGCTCCACCAGCAGATCAGGCTGCTGCAAACCAGGGCCCGGATCTTGATAAAGTGGCTGCCAGAAAAAATCTAAATGAAACAGCTTTCTTCTTCCCGCACCTGACAGTTGATTCAGATGGAATGGTTTCTATAGAATTTACGGTTCCTGAGGCATTGACTACCTGGAAATTCCTCGGCTTCGCTCATGGAACCAAGTGTGAAGCCGGTGGCCTGATTGGTGAAACCGTAACCCAGAAAGATCTTATGGTTCAACCTAATCCCCCTAGATTTTTGCGAGAAGGCGATAGCCTTAGATTTTCAGCCAAAGTAACAAATCTCTCTGAAACAACCCAAACAGGAAAAATTAAACTTAAACTTGAAGATCCAGTTTCAGAAAAGCTAAGAACCAGCGAATTTGGACTAGATCAGGATACATTTGAATTTTCTGTTCCAGCTGGTGAATCCAAAGCGTTTGGATGGGTTCTTAAAGTTCCTGAAACCCCGGGACTTGTTAAATATACCGTAGTGGGTGCAACCAATAAACTTTCTGATGGCGAAGAAGGATTGTTACCAATTCTTTCCAGAAGAATCTTTGTAACAGAGTCCCTTCCTTTACCTATAATTGGACCTAAGAAAAAGAACTTCACCTTCCAAAAGCTTCTCGATTCCAAAAAGTCTGATACTCTGGTAAACCAGGGTTTAACGGTAGAGGTAACATCTAATCCCGCATGGTATGCAGTTCAAGCTCTGCCGTATCTCATGGAATTCCCACACGAATGTTCTGAGCAAATCTTCAACCGAATTTATGCAAATCAGATTGCCGGCTTTATTGCAAACTCAGATCCAAAAATCAAAAAAGTTTTTGAAACATGGAAAGCAGATGAAGCCAACGGGGGAAAAGCTCTATACTCCAACCTGGAGAAAAATGAACATTTAAAATCGGTAACCCTGTTAGAAACCCCATGGGTTCTTGACGCAAAATCAGAGAATGAGCAAAAGCACAGAATCGGTGTTTTGTTTGATAGAAACCGCATTGATAATGAACTATCAAGAGCAATGAAAAAGCTGGCAAATGCACAACTAGGTGATGGCAGTTTCTCATGGTTCCCAGGTGGCAGACCTAACTCATTCATTACCCTTTATATAATGACAGGCTTCGGAAGGATGAGGCACCTTGGGGTTGATATAGATGTCAGCATGGCCCTTAAATCCCTTAACCATCTTGATAATTGGATAGACGAATACTACAGAGAAATAATCAGACATTCTGGTTACGCCTCACGTGTGAATATTAATCCAACCGTCGCCCTATATCTATATGGAAGAAGCTTCTTCCTGAAAGAAAGACCAATACCTTCTTCAAGTAAAAAAGCTGTTGAATTCTTCCTTGATGAGGCAAGAGAAAAATGGCTGAAAGTAAATTCCAGACTTGCCCAAGGTCAAATAGCGCTTGCCCTTAAACGCTTTGGAGATAAATCAGTTCCGGCAGCTATAGTTGATAGTATTAGAGAAAGAAGTGTTACCGACGAAGAACTTGGTATGTTCTGGCGGGAGAATGAGCTTTCATTCTGGTGGTATCGCGCTGAGATTGAAACCCAGGCCGTTATGATAGAACTGTTTGATGAGGTTGCAAAAGATGAAAAAGCTGTAGAAAGCTGTAAGGTATGGCTTCTCAAGCAAAAGCAAACTCAAAACTGGAAAACCACTAAAGCTACGGCTGATGCTATATACGCTCTGTTACTAAAAGGCGCTAACCTACTTGCATCAGATAAACTTGTTAAGGTTTCCCTTGGCGGCACAGAAGTTAAACCTGAAAAGGTGGAGGCTGGCACAGGTTACTATCAAAAGATCTATGCGCCCTCTGAAGTAAAGGCAGAAATGGGCAATATTACACTTACCAAAGAAGACAAAGGCGTTGCATGGGGCGCGGTTCACTGGCAGTATCTTGAAGACATGACCAAGGTAACTCCTCATGAAACAAATCTTAAACTCAAAAAGACCATTTTTGTAAAAAAGGATACTGAGAAAGGTCCTACTATTTCGCCAGTTAACGGGCCACTGAAAATTGGTGATCTGGTCGTTATAAGAATTGAGTTAAGAACAGACAGAGACATGGAATTCATCCACATGAAAGATCAGCGCGGTAGTGGTATGGAGCCTGTTAATGTTATTTCACGATACAAGTATCAGGATGGGTTAGCTTATTACGAAGCAACTAAAGATACAGCAACCCATTTCTACATGGATTACCTACCCAAAGGCGTATACGTGTTTGAATATGAAACAAGAATTCAACACGCCGGACAATATCAAACCGGTATGGCTGAAATTCAATGCATGTATGCTCCAGAGTTTAACAGTCACTCACAAAGTTTCTCTCTGGATGTTAGACAATAGTAAAATAGATACCGTCTAAATGAATTAAGCGGCCAGTGATTATTCACTGGCCGCTTTTCATTCAAAAAGCCTGGAATTCTACTTCAATACAACTTTTGTAACTATTTTTTTGGATTATGTAAGCTCTCGAATTTTTCAGTCTGCTCTTGATACAATGAAGTCATCTTTTTTCCAGATTCCAGGCTTTCAGGAAGGCTTTTGTAAATCTCTGAAGGTGAGATAATAAACATGGAAATTCTGACATAGTCCTCAAGCTGTCCGTCAGAATTATAGAACATTACCAAAGGAAGCTCGCCATTAATCTCTCGATCTTTATTTCTGCTGACACTTCCCCACCTGATATTTTCAGGCTTATTTCTTTTCTTCCAAATAATTTTTGAACTAAGAATTCCAAGAAAATTGATAGATTTAAGCTCCGGCATGGCCGCCAAAGCTTCCAAATATTGTGCCTCCAGGGCAAGCTCGGGACCGACCAGGCCTTGAGGAAACTGAACAACCACGAGAGGTTTTCCACTAAGCTTGCTGGAAATTTTTTCTGGAATCTTAGGACTATCAGCCAAAACAATACTATATGAAGGCTGAACAGCTATTGTTGGAGCATTGGTAAATGTCACTGAGACAGGATCTGAGGGAGCTGACTGCCCTGTTCCATTTACTGCAATAACTGTATACGTAGCGGTATTTCCCTCAACAACGTTCTCAGTAACAGTTACATTATTAATAGAGGAAGGCACATTAAATATTGCCCACTCCTGATTTTCATAAACCTTGTAATAAGTAGCACCATTAGCAGCTGTCCACTGCAATGTGCATGAAAATGAAGATACCGCGGTAACTGCCAGAACAGGCTTAGCTGGAAGCAACTGGACAATTATTGATTCAGACAAATCTGAGCCACCGGATGAGTTTATAACTTTCATTTGAACACTTACAGTGTTTCCCTCAGTAAATCCTTCAGCCAGGTATTCAAAGGTATCAGAGCCTAATTTAGCTTTTTCCTCACCATTGATAACGACAAAATAGTTCTCCGCATTTTCTGTTTTGCTCCAGGTTACCTTAAACCAGGTATCCCCAATGTCTGTATTTTTTATGGTTATCTCTGGTGGCGGTGGTAAAAGCTGAAACTGAATTTTGGACGACAAATAGGACTCACCGGTTGAGTTTACCGCGGTAACAGCTACTCCCATTAAGTTACCAGTTATCAAGCCATTCGCTATAAAAGCAGAATTTTTGTCACCAGACACGGTTGCCAGTAATTTATTCGGATACTCATACACTCGATACTCGGTTGCACTTGGCACCTTTCTCCATATAATTCCAAAAGATGCAGAGCCAATATCATAAGCATTTACACCCTCTGGTGAAGCTGGAGCCATCAAAATTCGTGATGCGGTTGAAACACCTACGGCTGATCCATTCTGAAATGTCACAACGGTAACATCGTATATTCCACCTGGTTGGAGCCCTACAAGCTTTTCAGAAGTAAATTTAGTAGATGAACCATAAAATGTATGATTGAGCTGGACCTGATAGTGCGTTGTTTTGTTAAATTCAGTATAGGTATCCCATGAAACGGTCATACCATCAGACTTAACCTCTGAAACCACAGGCGGTTTAGCAAAATAATCCCTTGCACCTCTATTGGTCTGAGCAATCAGATTCCCCCCTACCAGAAGTGCCACAAAAATAGAAAACAGACACAATCCCTGTAGAAAGCTTCTATTAGATTTTTTCATTCCAAAACTTACTCCCTGGCAAACATATGCGCTTTTGATTCAGATCGAAGATGTTATTTAAAATGCAAACATTTGCCAGTAGTTTTTTATTAATTTTGCACTTTTAAAATTTTAGACTTTTATCGCTTTGGTAACAGTTAATTATCTAGCTTTTGCATTTTTTCCTAAAAATAACTTTCCTCAAAATAAAGTTGTTTAAATTACTGCAAAACCCTAGAATTAACAGAACATCATCAAGGAGAAAAGCAAATGGCAAATTGCTCAAACAATCTTCCATGTTCCTGCACCTATTCTTGCGGAAAAAGGCATAAATGTTGTGAATGTGTAGCCTATCACCGAGATATGAATCAAATTCCTGGATGCTTCTTTTCCAAAAATGGAGAAAAATCCTACGATAGAAGCATTGAAAACTTTATCAAGGATTACCAAAATCGGAGTTAAAATACAGTATGAGACAATGGTATTACGCACCTAAAGGCAATCAAACCGGGCCAATTTCAGAAGAAGAGCTTATTAATTTATTCTTAAACGAAAGCATCCCTGGCGACACCTACGTCTGGATAACAGGCATGCCTCAATGGCTCCCGGTAGAAAAATCTGAACTTTACGCTCTAATTTCTCAAGCTAAACAGGCAAGAGCTCAACTGATTGCTTCTGAAGAAATTTCACATCAAAGCCTATCTGAACAAGGTGCAAAAGAAGATTCAATACAGGACTCCTATCTTGCTTGTGAAGATTATGAAGATGTCAGTTTAACAGAAGAAATATTTTACCCTGTCTCAATCAAAAAATTCATCTTAATGAGCTACAGCACTTTTGGTTTCTATGAGCTTTACTGGTTTTATAAAAATTGGAAAAACTTAAAAGAAAACCATGGTTCAGATGTTTCACCAACCGCAAGAACCATTTTTGCAGCCTTCTTTGTTTTTCCACTGGCAGATAGAATAAAAAAGCAACTCGAAATTAAATCAATGTCAGTTGCTACCAACCCGATTTTCTTTGCCTTCGTGTTCTTTGTAATGTCTCTTTTCTGGAGACAAAATGGAATCACAAACCTACTCAGCTTTTTTTCATTCCTCCCGCTTGTTCCCCTACAAAACATGATTAATAATCTAAACAAAGGCATAACAGAGCCAGAATCAGATTTTTCAACTCTGGAAATCATAATTTGTCTGGCTGGTGGATTGCTCGCAACCCTTGGGATCATGGGAAGATTTCTTACACTACAATAGGTGTTTATACAGGGCCCAAAAAGTCATTTAAAAAATGCACGACCTCTTTCAGGTGATTTCCTGCTGCCGATTCATCAGATAAAACGATTCCTTTATATCCCATTTCAATAGAATCATACAAATGAACAATTTCGCTTCTGGATGGAAATGGCTGATTCACCATCGATCCAAGGACTTCTCCGGCCAGAATGCATTCCGTTGCGGTATGACCTATAAAGCTGCCAAACTTCTTTTGAAATTTTCCAAGCTGCTTTAATCCTACCTCAGAGCCCAGATCTCCGCGACAAAGCCATAGCTCATCAAATTTATCTGCAATTTTAGGCAAATAATCAAAATTCTCGGGTCTTTCAATTTTTGCGATTAATTTCCTGCCACCGACAAGTGGACGAAATAAATCAGATTCATTCCCATCAAATACAAACGAAACTGCAAAATTTACATTCTCGTATTTTAGTCCGACTTCAATTGCATGCCTATCCAGATCAGTAACCTGAGCAAGCTCAAAATTCCTCGTAGGAGAATTAATTCCCTTATTGGCACTTAACGCCCCATTCTTTATTACTTTTGCTCTGATAGAATTACCATCTTTGCTTTGAACAATTAACTCAACCTTCCTGTCATTAAGCATAAGATGATCGCCCACCTCAGTCTTATCAAATACGCTCTTATGTGGAACAGCTATCTGGTCAACGTTCACAGATTTTTCCCCAAAAAACAATTCCACCTCTTCTGGAAGGGCTTGCTGCGTCGGGTATTCGCCAATACGTGTTTTTGCGCCTTGTAAATCCAGCGTCAAACTTAAATCTCTGTTCAAAGAAGACAAAACTCCATTAATTTTTTCGATTTGACTCTTTAAATCTTTCTGTGGAATATGAGCAATATTTAATCTAAAGCTTGTGGCCGCCTCGCTTAATAAAGCAATTGATTTATTTTCCGAAGAGGCTGGCCCTATCGTTAAAATTCTTTGCATGTGGTTTGTCTCCAATTGCGAAAAAAATGCTTTTTCAATAATACCATTGTAGCTGAATGGCTTTTAAGAAATTTATGTCTGGAAATCTTATTTTTTAAGCATCATTTAAATATTTCTTTTAAGTTCCCGAAAAAGGTAAGATTAGATTCTTATCTGCTTACTAAACTACAAATTACAACAAAGGAGAATAATGCCAATGAAAAAGCCACACAAGCATTCAACAACCTATGATGGGAAAAAATATACATGGGATGTGTATAAATTATGGGAATCATCTAAAGATTTGCCTGTAAATGAAATGCCGGTTGATAAGCTTACAATTCTTGATAGAAATTGCTGGTTTAGCACTGCTCAGGATGCAACTGTCAGGGAAGTAAGTAAGCATTGTCTGAAAGCAATGCAGGCTGATCTCTCATTTCCAGTAATCTTAAATGTGGATGGCACAGTTATGGACGGTGGTCACAGAGCTCTAAAGTGCATTCTCAATGGCCAGGAAACCATAAAATACGTTCAATTTACCCAGATGCCACCCGCAGATGACATTTGTGATCTACCAAAAAATTAGAAAAGCCATATTTGCGACTTTAGTATTGCCACAGCTACTTTTTAGAAGATCTTTTTGCACTATCAATTTGTATCTTTTTTAGTTCTTCCTTGGAAATAGGTACACAAAATCTATTGTATTCTCTTAAAGAGCCACATTGATTCGCAAACTCCAGATCAATGGTTTCTTTTTCCCAATTATAGCTTCCCTCTGCCTTGCCGAAAGCCTTAATAAACTTTAGCCAATGTTCTCCAGCAGCACCGATTTCAGCTCCTTTTGAACTAGAAATTGCAGCTACGGAAAGAATGCCAAAAGCATGATACCAAGGACCTATTTTATCTCCAGTATGATCACCAGCTGGCCTAAGGTTTCGCAATTTTTTAACAATATCGCTATGCGGACGAAGCTTTTTCCTTAGCAAAAAGGCTTCTTTCATTTTTCCCTGTTTATTCCGTGCAAACATAGGGGTTAAACCATCGCTCCTCCCATTTTTTGCTGTTTCTTTTAAAACAGCATGGGCAGTTAATACAGCCAGTGGATAGTTTCCTTTACATATGTCCAATGACTTTTTCATTACCTGAAAAGGCAACAAACTATCATCAGGAGAGTTTAAAATTTCTTGCCGAAGGGCTGCTTCCGTTTTCTCGGTTAGAGCTGCATAAATATTGGTCTTTCGATTTTCTGAAGGGATTTCATCCATTGCCATAAGCCTGGCAAGATCTCCAGTATCATCTTTCAAAAAGCCTTTAACCAGACCATCGTCAATATGTTTTTGTGTTTCATTTGGAACAACAAGCCTATTGTGAACACCAGGATAAGCCTTAACTGTTTTAACTAAATTTCCAACACATGCTTTTATCCATCTTTCCCAGATAATTGGCGAAACACGCTTGTCCCAAACTCCTCGAAAATCCCTAAATTCCTCAATATCCTCAAGGGTCTTCGGGATATCTTTCTTTGAAATTGCAGCGCCCTGTAATTTTTCAATGGCCAAAACCGCAATCTTAGAAAAAATTTCTTTATAAATTGGCCATTTTGCTTTTAGATCGGTTTTATTTTTAAAAATGATTCTAAAATGGTATGCGTATTTTCCAACAATCCTGCCGTATTCTATAGAATCAGAACTACTAGAATGTTGCCAAAGTTTTTTTATTTCGAAACCTTTATCATCCTTGATTACTTCTAATTTCAATCCTTCACTCTTGTCATCATTAAAAAAATCCCAGAACCTTTCAACGGCATATTCTTCTCTTGCCGTGTGATAAGTAGGAAGAAATAAATGTATTTGAATGTGATCCTTGGCTTTTCCGCCAAAGTAAACGACTTCTAAAAGAGTATGAGACCTATGGGTAGTCTGAAAATTAGGTTTAATAGCAGATTCAAAGCCTTCAAACTCATCGGGAATGTTTAGATCTGCTATATCAATGTCATGCCCGGGAATTGTGCCTGATTTATGAAATTGAGACCCGGCATAAAGCAAACTGTTACACAAAATCAGCAGGGTCAGGAAAATCCAGATTTTCCCCTTAAATAAATGTATATACATTTAGATCCTCCAAATTTTTTACAGCTATCTGTAGTAAAATCATACACTAAAAATTAAGCGCTCGTTTAACCCTATTTTAAACAAGGCTTAATATGATAATTTTTATAAATGAATTGATTTTAACCTATTCATTTTTGTAAAATTTAGTTAACATTAAAAGTGAAAGAAGAAAAGGAGGCTGTTGTACAAATCATTCTAAAATGGAGGCACAATGAAAGAGACACCACAAAACGCCTTTGATGACGAATTTGATGATTATGAAGAGGACACACAATCAAACAGGTTTCTAGAATTTCAAGTAGAAACAAGAGAGTATGCGATTGAAATCAGCCACGTTGTAGAAATTGTTGGGGTGCAAAAAATTACAGAGGTACCAGACTTTCCCAACTACGTCTTGGGAGTTGTAAATCTTCGTGGCAGCATTATCCCGGTAATAGACGTGCGACTAAGGTTTGGTTTTCCGCAAAAGGATTATAATGATAGAACCTGCTTAATAGTCGCAAAAATCAATGATTCCCAAGTCGGATTAATTGTTGATTCTGTTCGAGAAGTCGTATCGATCCCACCGGAATCTGTATCGCCTCCCCCAGCTATCTCAAAAGACAGTGTTAGTAAATTTGTTAAAGGAATAGCAAGAATCGGGGAAGCTGTTGTGGTCATTTTGTCGTTAAATGAGCTACTCCAGCAGGAAGCTATCGAACAGCTGTCAAAACTTGGCTAACCCCGCCCCTTATTAACTTCTATAAGATTAGAGTAACATGCATATTTTGCAGAAAGGGTTTGGAATATGGGTCTATCAAAATTTTGGACAAACTTGTCACTTAAATACAAATTGCTTGTTTTGGGATGTATCGGAGTTCTTATTATGGGCGGAGCAAGTTTATGGCTCTCCCATTCAACCACCAAATCAATAGGGAATCAGGTTGAACAAGAAATCTTAGCAAAAGCGGAAGACGAAACCAAAAGAGTTGCTAAAGGCATCTATGACATGGTTTTAACTCAAGATAAGGTTCTAAGAGCAAAACTAAAAGGCGATTTGCTTGCCGCACTGAAAATGTTGGAATTGAAGGGAAAAGCTTCCTTATCTTACGAAAACGTTAAATGGAACGCTCAAAACCAGGTAACCAAATCCTATCAGGAAGTTGAAGTGCCAAAATTTCTTATAGGAAATGTGTGGACCGGAAAAATTACAGATCCCGGCACATATGCTCCGTTAGTAGATGATGTAAAAGAAACTTCTGGCATAGAATGCTCTATATTCCAAAAAATAAGCAAAAAAGGCGATATGCTTCGAATCGTATCCTCTACTGTTGGTGAAAATAATAAAAGAGGAATAGGCACGTTTGTTCCTGCTTATGGAAATGACGGTACACCAAATAAAGTAATTGCGGCAGTCATGAGTGGTGAATCTTACACAGGAAAAGCATTAGTAGGCTCAACATGGCTACTTACCAGCTATAGACCAATTAAAGACTCTTATGGTGAAGTAATTGGAATGCTTGGTGTTGGAACTCCAATGGGCTTTGACGGGGAGTTAAGAAAAAATATTCTAAATCTTGTTGTTGGAAAAACAGGATATGCTTATGTTTATGGATCCAAGGGAGATCAATATTGTAAAACCCAGATTCACCCCAAAGTTGAAACTGGAACCGACATGTCCCAATCAAAAGACAGTGATGGAAACTTTATCATTCAGGATATCATTAAAGCTGCCCTTGAAACTAAAGATGGCTCCACTAAGATGGTTACTTATTTCTGGAAGAATGAAGGGGAGTTAGTTGCCAGAAAGAAATTTGCTGCAGTAACCTATTACGAACCATGGGATTGGGTTATTGGCATCGGAACATACCACGATGAATTTCTTGATTCTCTTTCAAAGGTTCAAAAATCATTTAAAGATTCAGAGGAATATCAGCTAGGAGTTACAATTGGCGTATTAGCGCTTGTTTGTATTCTTGCATGGTTGATTGCAATGGGAATAGCTAATCCAATTAATCGAGGTGTAGAATTCTTAACCGCAGTTGCAGTTGAAGGTGACACATCAATAAATCTTAATCAGTCTGAATTGGAAAGATCCGATGAAATTGGGAAACTAAATAATGGGATTAGTACGCTAATAATCCAACAACAGGAACAGGCAAAATTGTCTTCGCTATTGGCAGCAGGCAATTGGAATCAAAAAGTTCATATCAGATCACCTAAGGATGATCTTGGAAAAGCTTTACAGCTCATGGTGGAACAAGTTAATGAAGCCCTTTCTGGGGTTAGAGCTGCTGCAGAAGAAGTTGATTCAGGTTCAACGCAAATCTCAGATGCAAGTCAGTCTCTTTCACAGGGAGCAACAGAATCTGCAGCTTCACTTGAAGAAATCAGCAGTTCGATGACAGAAATTGGCAGTCAGACAAAGGCAAACGCTGAAAATGCAACACAAGCCAATGTCCTTGCCACCCAAACCAGAACCTCTGCCGAATCAGGAAATCAGAAAATGGGTGAAATGATGCATGCCATGGAAGAAATCCAGGATTCAAGCAAGCAAATTGCTAAAATCATCAAAGTTATTGATGACATTGCATTCCAAACGAATCTTCTCGCCCTGAATGCAGCAGTTGAGGCCGCCAGAGCAGGTCGTCATGGTAAGGGATTTGCTGTTGTTGCTGATGAAGTAAGAAATCTTGCTGGAAGAAGTGCTAAAGCGGCAAAAGAAACCTCAGAAATGATTGAAAACTCTATTACTAAGGTTGATGCAGGAACTTCAATTGCCCAGGTAACAGAAAAAGCTCTTCAGGAAATTGTGCAGAGCTCTATCAAAGTTGCTGACCTTGTAGGAGATATTGCTGCTGCAAGTAATGAGCAGGCTCAGGGAATCCTTCAAATTGGACAGGGGCTTGAGCAAATCGACAAAGTTACTCAGCAAAACACCGCCAATGCAGAAGAAACCGCTGCAGCTGCTGAAGAACTTTCTGGACAGGCTAGAGAACTCAGTGGACTTCTCGTAAAATTTAAACTTATAGAAGACTCTAATACAGTGAGAAGTGCAGCATACCAATCCCCTCCTCCAGCTCCAGTAAGCAAACCAAGAAATAATGAAATCTCCGAAAATAGAAGACATCAGACCATTACCTCGGCTGGTTCATCAAAAGCAAAAATGCTAAAACCTTCAGATGTAATAAATCTGGATGACGATGACTTCGGACGATATTAAGCTTTAGTTTTCAAAAAAAGCTCTGGGAGTATTTCCCAGAGCTTTTTTATTTGTGAAATTAATAAAAAACTAAGTAAACTGAAAAAAACAAATATAAGGGAGCAATAATGAAAGTTAACCACGTTGCATTACTCGTAAAAAGTATTGAAGATTCAATAAAAAAATTGCCTGAAGAATTAGATTTTGGACCAATCGAAACCTTTGCAGATGAAGGCACAAAAGAAATTTACATTAAGTCAAAAACATCGTCCCAATCTTCTCTGCTTTTACTTCAGGCTATAGGTGAAGGACCATACATGAGAGCATTAAAAAAAAGAGGGCCTGGTCTTCATCATATCTGTATTTCAACAACTTCAATTAAATCAGCAACAAGTAAATTTGTTTCTTCATCATTGCTAATCCACCCAATATCAATAAAAACCTGGGATCAAGGTACCCTTTGGTTTTGTAGACCAGGTTTACCATTTTTGATTGAAGCAATTGAGGATTCTAACAATGATGAAATAAATAAGCCATTTGTTGAAAAAATTCATTTAAAATTGAGTGAGGAACACGCAAACTCATTTTCAAAACTATCTCCAGATTTTTTACATCAATCCGCAAAGAATTCAATTTCTTTAAGGTTAAAAAATGGGCTTTTTACAATCGAAATTGAGGATCTGGTCAGATAATTTTTTTTAAACTGACTCTTTCAGATCAATGCACGTTAATCTTTATCTTTCTTTCTCAGGAAACAGCAATTGTATATTGCTACTGAAAGACCGTATTTAATAGAAGTTAGCAAGATTAACCGGAACAAAAACCGAGCTTAACTTTAATAATAAAATAACATCAGTTTTTTTCCAGCTATCGTTGCTCAAATGGAGTTTTGTAGGTATAATTACCAATAAACTTAACCAAGGAAACTGGAATTGAAACTCTTAAAAGCACCTGTAGTTTTATTTGTAGTAGCGCTATTCTTTTTTACAGCATCTTCAACTTTCGCCCTTCAAAATGGTGAAACCGTTGATTTTACAATAATCCACACCTCTGATGTCCACGCACATATTCTTCCTTTTGATTGTGCATCAGGAACAGCAATGGGTGGCTATGCACGAATAAAAACCTATAAAGAGGCCCTGGAACAAGAAGGTAAAACAGTTGTTCCACTTTGCTCTGGTGATATTTTCCAGGGAACTTTTTTCTATCGCTTTTACGGCGGAATTCCAGACATAGAATTTCTCAACAAAATTGACTTTAAAGCAATGACTCTTGGAAATCATGAATTTGATGGAGGGCAAAAAGCGCTCTCTGAAGCGTTGGGCTATGCAAAATTCCCGGTTCTTTCTGCTAACCTAAAATTTTCCAGAATCCCAGAACTTGCAGCAAAAGTAAAGCCATATACTCTTGTAGATGTAGCAACCAAACAGGGAACTGTAAAAGTTGGAATTCTTGGCCTAACTGTTGAAAACTTGAAAGAAAATGTTCCAGCAGTTTTTGTAAAAGACATACAAGTCGAATCAGCAATAGACACCACGGCCCAGTATCTACCTGAAATGAAAGCTGCAGGTGCCGAAATAATTTTAATACTCTCTCACCTGGGATGGGATAAAGAAGTACAATTACTTGAAGCCTTTCCTGAAATTGATGGAGTTCTAGGTGGACATACTCACCTTGCAATTGATCCCCCAATTATCGTAGAAGGCCCAAAGGGACACCGTTTTATCTCGCAGCCTGGCGAATGGGGATCACATGTAACAAGATATGACATATCCTTTACCAAACATTTTGACAAAACCCATCTTACCGTTAAATCAGCTGGATTAGTGCCAATGACTTCAAACCTCCCACAGGATGAAGAAATTTCAAAAGAAGCAAATGGGCTCTGGGAACAAATTATGGAAAAGGTTAATGTTCCTCTCAGCAAAACACTGTCATTTCTTGATGGAGAAAGGTCTAACATCAGAACCAGAGAAACCAATCTTGGCAACCTGATTACCGATTTCCTTATGGACGTTGTTCCGGCTGATATGGCAGTAATGAATGGCGGTGGAATTAGAAGCTCTATTGCTACTGGAACTATTACCATTGGTGACTGCTTAAATGTTTTACCTTTTGATAATTACCTGGTTAAATTGACACTTACAGGCGCTTCAATTAAGAAAATTTTCAATCAGTTAGCTGAAAAAATCGCAACCTCACCAGGCTTTGGTGGGTTCCTGCAGGTTTCAAAAGGCTTAACCGTCCATTATTCTGCCGGTTCAACGGAAGTCAAATTTATGGGCAAATCTATAGAGGACGAAAAGCTTTATACATTAACCACCAATGATTTTCTCTCATGGGGTGGAAATGGAATCCCTGCGTTTACTGAAGCAGTGGCTTCTGAATCAACAGGAATCCTTGCAGCCGATGGGTTTATGACTTTCTTAAAGCGTAACAAAGAAATTGATTATTCTGTTGAAGGAAGAATCACCTCCGATCTTAAAATACCAGCCTACAAAAAGCCTGGATCAATTTTAAAATCGATTCCTAGACCAACAACACCTAAAGGACTGTAAGAATTGATGAAAATCAAAGCTGTAATAAAAACAAGCATTTTACTTTTTCTGCTTACAGCTTCTGTTTTGCCTTCTTCCTTTGCCAATCAAGAGGAGCCCTATACTCCTGCAGTAGAACAATTGAGATCATACTCAAAGTTCTCCAATGTCCATATGATGGAGAATTCTCCTGATCTTGAAATTTCTATTAATGAATTTATTTCTGCACTTTCTCTTTCTATAACTGAAATTGATCAAAAGAATAATGGAATTGGATTGGTAGAGAGTGTTAATGAGCAATTGCCCGAAAGCAATTCAATTGAGCAAGCCACTGAGATATCAATTTCAAACTTTCAGGAAGTATGGACTAAAGAATCTACCGCCAGTGAAGCTTCTCTACAAAGTTTAAAATTAAAAGCATTTGTTCAGTTTGGAATTTCGTCACTAAAGAATAAAAATGTTGATCAAACTTCTTTTGCCCCTTTCTATACACATGTAAAAGATGCGTTGATTATAAACAAACAGAGAAAACACATTTATTCGGATTTATCTAATGGAAAAACCAAATTTTTATCTGGAAAGCTCCTGGTCTTTGAAAATTCCTTAATTCCAGTAGCTAAACTTTTTGATGCATGGGCAAGAAAGCTCAGAAGAAAAGGCTATCCAGTTTTAGAATCTGACTTTGTAAGCATGTCCCTTATATCAAAAGCTGAAACAAAAGTAATTGGAATTTCTCCGCTGAAGAAAGCCACAAAAGCCAGAATAAAAGAACTATCAAATTCTTATCTAAAAGAAGCTCTAACTCTAGCAAATCAAAATAGATTTTTAGAGCTTTCAGAGCTTTCTCGAACTTTTATAAGTAATATAGATTTAATCCAAAAAAAAGAGAACCTGCTTTTTCCTTTGACAATACACCTTGCCGAATCAGTTGGACTTGCCGCAAAAAATGCTCATAACTTATGCAATCAATACAAAGGGAAAACGAACAGATTCTACTCATCCTTCATTAGAGCCCAGTTAATCGGACTTATTCCTTTTGGCTCATTAGATTTTGAAGCCAATCAATTTCACACACAGGAAATCGGAATTTTAGTTAATGACTTACCTGTAATTTCGTTTTAAGGCTGGAGTTCATTCTTACCTTTCTACAAAGCAAACTTGATACTACTGGAATTGTTAGAATAAAAAATATTTGGGGTATCGTTCTATTCAAAACATACGGGCCTCTAAATTCTCAATTTCAAAAGAAGTTCACTTTAACTCAAGATTAAAGTAAAATTTTGATATTGAAAGAATTTAAAAGTGACTTTTGTTGTTAATTCTAAACGGCTGGTAAAGTTTTTGAAAAGGTGCAACACTCATATTGCAAAAGAAGATAAGAAATCTTTAATGAAAATGACTACGAAACCAGAAAAATGATTTGCTAGTTAAACTTTAGCAGAAAGGTAAAATTATGATCTTTCCCTGGATTTATTTTTTAAAAAAAGAAGACCAGTTGATGATTGAAAGCTTTACTGACAAATGGACTGTCAATGGTCCTGGGACTGTCCTCGTTAAGCCATTTCAGAGCGCTAAGGTCAGAAAGGGTATAAGCCTTTCACCTATTGAATACGCTTTAATAAAAAATAAACTCTCAGGAGGATTAAAGATAAAAACTGGTCCATGCCTGATTCACCTTGAGGCATACGAAGAAATTAAAAAGCTTAGTGAAGTTCTTGTTCTTCGCCATAATGAATACGTTAAAATTATTAACAAAAAAACCGGGAAAATCTTTGTAGAGACTGGTCCAAAGGAACTAATTCCAGGACCTAATGATGAGCTTTTATGTGCCCCAACCCCCGGGGTTAATATTGATGAGCACACAGCTGTTTTAGTAAGAAACACTTCCAATGGCTCTTTGAGATTAGTTACTGAAAATAAAGTATTTTTCCCTGGTGCAGATGAAGAGATAGAGGAAGTAAGAAGAAGAATTCTTCTTGAAAATCATGAGTCTGTAATAATTAAATCAAAAGATGGTAGCTACAAAATTGTCAATGGCGGAAAAAACGACTCCTCTTTTTTCCTTAATCCATATGAAAAACTTGTGACCCTCCACTGGTCATCTGGGATTCATAAAGATAGCAGAAACCTGAAAATAACGCATATAGATTCCAGACCAAAATTTATGTGGTATGAATTTGGTGTTAGAACAAAAGATAATGTTGAATTAACGCTTGGAGTAACCTTTTTCTGGCAAATAACTGACATTGATAAAATGTTAAAAACGACTGATGATGCTCCTGGAGACATCTGCTCTCATGCCAGAAGCATGATTATTCAATCAGTTTCCAAATCTTCTCTTGAAGAATTTTTAGATAGCTTTAACGACATCATAAAAGATTCAATTATCAACGCTGATGACCCTTTCTATGTCAATCGCGGAGTAGATATACATTCTGTTGAAGTCAGATCTGTAACCTGTAAAGAGCTTAGTACTCAACAAATATTGCAGGAAATTATTCAAGAAACTACAGATCGTTTAAATAGATTGCAAAAGCAAGCCAGTGAAAATGAAGTTTCGTTAAACCGGGTTAAGGGAAATATTGAGATTGAAAAACAAAAGGGTGAGCTATTAAAAATACAAAGAGAAAATGCAGCTAAAGAAGCCGCCATTGCAGGAGAAAGTGAAGCATTGAAGGTTAAAGAATTCTTCACGACACTTGCTCAAACGGTTTCAGAAGAAGAAAAGCTAGAAATTTTCAGAACCCTGAAAAAAGTTGAATACATTGAAAAGCTGGGAAACAGCAAAGCGAATATGTTTTTTACACCAGCAGACATCGACCTGCGAATTGAAGCCAAAAGCTAACAGAATAAAATAAATAAAAAAGGGTTGAAGCCAAAACGCTTCAACCCTTTTTTTAACCGGCTTATCTAGCCAATGTCTTTCAAAAAGTTTTCAAGCAATTTTCTTTTCTTACTTTCATCAGAACTGCTTCGCATAAAATCAGCCAACTTAAGCATAACTTCTGCATAAAGATTGTGAGAATCGACTTTTACAGGTTGTCTTAAAGGTGCTGCTTCTGGGGCAACTTCTTTGATCTTACCTTCAATAAGATCAAAGGTTTCACCTAATCCCGGTGCAACGGCTTCAAATTTAAACTGTTCTTTGATTATTCTAACTAATTCAGCAGCAGATTCCTGCTCACCATGTGTAACAAAAACCTGTCCATTGACCTTTTTAATATTTGAAAGCCAGTCAAGTAATCCAGCCTGATCTGCATGTCCTGAATAACCATGAATCTGTTGTATTTCTGCTTCAACACTAACTTCTTCACCATGAATTCTTACTGTTTTCTTGCCTTCAGTGATCATTCTACCTAAGGTTCCAAAAGCTTGATAGCCAACAAATAGAACTGTATTTTCAGGTTTCCATAGATTGTGTTTTAAATGATGCTTAATTCTTCCCGCATCACACATTCCACTTGCAGAAAGAATTGCAATCCCTTTTTTCCCGTTCAGTGCCATTGACTCTTCTGGTGATTGGGTGAAAATAAAGTCAGGATGGTCAAACAAGCTTCCCTGAGAATTTAGAATTGCTGTAGCGTCTTCATCATAGTAACTTTTATACTTTACAAAAACCTTTGTAATGTTAGTTGCAAGTGGTGAATCAACTACAACTTTAATTCCAGGAATCTCTCCCCTGCCCTTCAGTATCAAAATATCATGCATTAGATCCTGAGTGCGCTCTAGTGCAAAAGCAGGAATAATTAAGTTCCCGCCCTTTTTAATAGTAGAATTGAAAACTTCAGCTAACTTTTTCAGGCGATCTTCCTTGCTGGTAACTTCACGTTTTCTGTCACCATAAGTTGATTCTACCAAGAGGAAGTCTGTTTCTGAAAAATATTCAGGGTCCTTGACTATTGGATGATCTTTTTCACCCAAATCCCCTGAAAATACTATCTTTTTAGTTTTTCCATCTTCAGTGATTGAAACTTCGATAAAGGAGGAACCAAGTACATGCCCGGCGTTCCAATAAACAACTTTGCAACCATCAATTGGAGAAAATTCTGTCCCGCGTTTCAAAGGCTTTAGCAACGCAATAGCATTTTCAGCGTCTTCTGCGCCATAAATAGGCTCAACTTCAGGTAGACCTTTTCTCTCGTTTCTTCGATTTTTTTGAAGAACTTCAAACTCTTGAATATGTGCAGAATCTGGTAATAAAAATTTCAAAAGATCAACAGTTGGCTCTGAAGCATAAATATTGCCTTTAAAACCATGTTTTACTAATTTTGGCAATAAACCAGTATGATCTATATGGGCATGAGTTACCAAAACAAAATCAATACTTGTGGGATCAAAAGTAAAATCTTTATAGTTGTTTTCTTTTAAGGCTTTTCCGCCCTGAAACATTCCGCAATCAACAAGAAACTTATATTTATTTGTTTCAACCAGATAGTTGGAGCCAGTTACGCATCCGCCAGCAGCTCCGTTAAAAGTAATTTTCATTGCATACCTCGCCTTGCTGTTTATGATGTTATTTTAACAGTTTTATTAATGGGTAGCTTCTTCTTTTTTGCATAAAGCAATAACTTATCTTGCCTGATGGTGTGCTCAGTGAAAAATTCGCCTTCCCGATCAGTTGTATAAACTACTTTTATAAGCTTTCCCCAGGCATTGCTTTCAGTTGTAACACTGGTAACTTTACCGCCATCCGGAGCTTCAAAAGTTCTTGGTAGAAGGCTAATCAAGCCATACTGTCCTGGCGCAATCAGGTATACATGTGCTTGAAGTTTAGGGGGTAATTTTTTGTATTCATCCGGAAAAAGCGGCAAATACGTGGCAACCGTGCCAAAATCCCCAGGATCAATTAGCGCAGCATATGGCCTGCAAAACCTAGTCAGGCCCAGTGTGTTTTTTATCTCATCTACAATTTCGCTTGGAACAATTTTAACTGCCATGGGCGCTATTCTATTAGTTAATCCTTTTCAATTCAAGTTTTTTATGGTTTAGCACGAACTACTTTTAAAACAGATAGAATTTTCTTCAGCTTTATAAAAAAAATCCTTGTTTAATACTTGTCGTGATACCTTTTTACACGGTGATTTATCTGACAGGTGACTTCGTAAGTTATGGTTTTAAGTTTTTCTGCCCATTCATAGGCCGTGATTTCCTCTTTTCCTGACTTTCCGATTAAAACCACTTCATCACCAACTTTAATATCCGTTTCCTGTCCAAGGTTGCACATGCTTTGATCCATGCACACCCTACCCACCACAGGATAAGATTTACCATTAATCAAAACGCGTCCCATATTGGAAAAAAGACGATTAAAACCATCAGCATACCCGGCAGGAAAAGTTGCTATCCAGCTATCTTCTGGGGCAACCCAGGTTCTTCCATAGCCAATAGATGTTCCCTTAGAAACCTTTTTCAAAAAAGAAACTTTTGTTTTAAAACTTAAACCGGGTTCCAATACTATGGTTTGCGGTGTCTCTTCAGATGGATAAAATCCATAAATCATGATACCTGGTCTAACCATATCCAACCAGGATTCTGGATGAGCAAGAACACCTCCAGAGTTTGCGGCGTGAACCAAAGGTATCTTGACTCCAATTTCTTTTTGAATCTCTTCTACTCTTTTTTTAAATTTTTCGAGCTGTCTCTGCGTAAAGGCTTTATTTCCGTCGTCACTGACGGGAAGATGGGTCATAATGCCCCCAAGCAACAAATGGCTGCCTTCTTTAGCTATCTCTTTAGCAATTTCAATAGAGTCTTCTGGAGAAGCTCCAACTCTACCCATACCTGTTTCAAGCTTTAAATGAACTTCAACTTTTTTACCTAGCTTTTCAGCAACCTTATTTAGTTCTTTTACATTTTCCAACTCACAGACAGCTAAAGCCAAATCATTATTTATAGCCTCTTCCATTTCTTCTAAAAAAACAGGACTAAATTTTAAAATTGGCAAGCGAATCCCAGCTTCTCGAAGCTCAATTCCTTCAGGGACTGTGGCAACTCCCAACCAGTCAACTCCTATATCTTCAGCCATTTTGGAAACTTGAATTGCCCCATGTCCATAGGCATTAGCCTTAACCGCAATCAGTATTTTTCTGTCTTTTCCAATGGCCTTTTTGATACCAAGAATATTATTTTTAATATTTTGTAGATGAACCTGAGCATGAGTTTGATAAAGCATTTTTATTCGTCCTCAACAACCACTTTCTGAACATAAGGTGAAGTGCTTAAAGCCAATAAAGCACCGTAACCGGGATAAAAAGAAATCTCATCTCCAACTTTAATATCACGCTTACAATCTTCAACATCTAAAATCAAATGATCACTTGAGCCGCCAAGCACCTCAATACCTTCCTCAACAGGTTCAATGCCATCTACAACAACATCTTGCCGACCAATATTACAAATTACACGTTTTCTTTTGCCTCGATCTACGAATTCCTGGCTTCCACCAAACGCGTCTTGCCCACGATCACCAATCGGCATGGATGGCTTAACTTCAGCCTCAATTACTTCAGCGACAGCTATTACTGTATCCTGACGAGTTCCTTCCCATGGGGATCGATCAATTACATTTCTTCCAAGAATAATTGCCTCACCAATGCGATAAAGATTTACTTCCCCTGGAAGCTTACCTTCTGACATTAATGGCAACCCGGAGCTGTTTCCTCCACAGATTATAGGCAATTCCAGTCCTGTTTTTTCCCGGCAAATCTTTGTAGTTTCTACCAATAGACTCATGTTTTCTTCAGAAGGCATAACTCCACCATAACAGGCGAGATTGCATCCAATTCCAACAATTTCTATTCCATTATATTTTGAAGCATTTTTTAAAAGTTCTACAGCCTTATCAGGCCATATACCTTCTCGCAAGTCTCCAACATCTATCATAAGGATGACTTTGTGCTTTCTATTTTGTAAATCTGCTGCTTTAGCAAGAGCTTCAATGGTCTTAAGACTTGAATTAAGGCTATAATCAGCGTAGCGCACAACATTTTCTGCATCAGAAATTGCTGGAAGACGCAAAAGCAAAAATGGGCCTTTAAAACCAGCTTCCCGCAAACGAATAATATTCTCTATTCTTGAATCCGCAAGTAAATCAGCCCCTCCATCTACCATCGCTTTTGCGACAGCAGGATGAGCAGCAGTTACCTTTGTGACACATGCCAATTGAACACCATTGCTACGGCATTGGTCGGCAACGGCTTGAGTATTAGTTTTTATTCTTTCTGGATATATCTCTAGTCTTGGTGTCCTGTTAGACAACCTTACATTTTTTTTATAGTCTATCATTCCTGTTCTATCCAACTTTTAAAAGTGTTTTTAACCAGCTCCGGGTATTCTATAGAAATTGTTCCATAAGCAGAAAACAAATAGTTTGAGTCTAGAAGCACACGTGACTCTGGTCGAGGTAAAAGATACTTACCAGGGCCGGTGCAGACTGAGGATAAAATTTCAAGCCCACCTTTGACTCTTGTCAGAGCGCCACCGGTTCCAATAATCCACTTAATTGCAGATAAATCCTTACCTTTTACAACCTGCTTTTTACCAGATGGAGTAAATAAATCAGCCAATGTTCCGGCATGTCTTCTAATTCCAAATTCAACAGCTTTTGAGCAAAGCCATCTTGTCATTTCTATCTCATTTTCAGAGGAAGGCATCGCTTTAACTTCTTGCTCACGACTTGTATGATCGCTATCGTTTGCCATTTCCAAAATATTTGCTGCATTCACATATACACCAAGATCGCCTTCTACTGTCCTTTTGGCTCTTGGTTCAGGCTCAATTAGCTTATCGGAATATTCTGGACTTCCATCTGACACAGAGTGAACATCTGTAGTTGCTCCACCAACATCTATTACAAGAGCATCTCCACCAACTTCAGAAAAAATTTCTGTTGCTCTTAAAACTGCTGCTGGGGTCGGAATAATTTGCTTGTCAGTTAAACCTCTAAGCCGTTCCATACCTGGAGCATGGATAATGTTTTGAGAGAATAACTCCTGCATCTTTTCTCTTAGAGGCTCGACATTTAAGACATCCACATCTGGAAAGACATTTGGAGCAATCATCAGTTCAATTCCTGATTTACTGAAGATTTTAGTCACGGCTCTTTTTAATGCTGAGTTTCCACAGTAGACAACGGGCACTCCTAAATCCATGCACGCTAGCTTAATCGCATTTTCAAGAATAACCTCTTTTGCGCCATATTCTACCCCACCCGAAAGCAGGATCATGTTTGGGTTAATCTCCTCAATTTCTTCCAGATCAAAAGCGGACAATTCTCCGGCGGTGACCATTTTTATGATTGCACCAGCTCCAAGGCTGGCTTCTCTTGCGGCTCTGGCAGTCATATTATAGGTAAGACCATGAACAGTAACCCTTAGCCCCCCTGCCGCAGAGCTATTGGCAAACACTTCAACATTGTCAGTATTGAGACCGCTTGTCTTTTCAAGGTCTTCAATTGCGGCTGCAACCCCAATGCCAACATTGCCCTCAGCGACAGTAGTAGGAGAGAATCCCTGCGCTACGTGCTTTAAAGTATTTTGTGGAGTTTTTACAAATCCGTTTGCTTTGGTAATTGTACTCCCGACTTCAAGAGTGAGAATATCTATTGCTTTATTCATATTTTTTGGGCATTTTTCAAATCAAAAAACGCTATAAATCAATTATCAGCCAGTGATAACCTTGCTAACACCATGTGTCATCCAAAGTCTACTTGCAAAATATACATTTCTTGGACCGCGTTTTTCATCATTGATCTTTTTGATAATTTTGAGGTCTAATGCATTAATAGTCTTTATTGATTTAACATTCTGTGGATGAGTACAAACAAGAATTCTATTTGAAGGAATTAACCTGAATGCCTCTTCAAGCTCTCTTTTACCAACTTCAAGTGCATAGCCTTTTCCCCATGCTTCCTGGCAAAGAGCAAAAGCAATTTCATACTCATTATCGCCAATTCCAGCAAAATCGCAATGGATAATTCCGCCGTAACCAATGGGTTTGCCTGTAGCTCTATCACAAAGAGTGCCAAGCCCTATCATTTCATCTTCTTTTGCGAAGTATTTTTCAATAAACGCTCTGCTCTCTTCTTCGTTAAGAGCTTTGCCAGTGAGTAAATACTCCATAACTTCTTTTTTGCCAAGAATTTCATTGTACATGAAATCAAAATCCTCAGCTTTGTAACTTCTAAGTAATAATCTTTCTGTTTCAAGTTTTCGCATAAAAGAAAGGAGCATCAGGGCAAAGCCCTGATGCCTTAACCTCCATCAAAATTTCATTCTAGATACTTCCACGCTGTTTCAGTATTTTTACAATAGAATCCACAACCTGGATACCTTTTGTTCCGCGGCCAAAGCCGTCATCCATGCCACATTCCTTGGCGATTTCTCTTGTAACCTGAGTTCCTCCAGAAATTAGAATAATTTTATCTCTTATTCCTTTTTCTTTGCAAAGTTCATCAAGTTTTCGCATGTTATCTCTGTGAACATCATTGTGGGAAATAATAGTGCTAATTAAAATAGCTTGAGAGCCAGTTTCAATCGCAGCGTCAACCATTTTTCCTATCGGAGCTGAAGTTCCCATGTAATGGTATTTAACTCCGTATTTTTCGATTCCACCGTGTTTAATATCAAGAATTTCGCGCATTCCTACAGAATGTTCGTCTTCTCCAACTGTACCGGCAACGACTTTTAATCCAATTTTCTTAATCCCGGCGCGAATTTCTTCCTCTGGGAGGATTATCTCTTTTGGCGGTATTTTTAGAGTGCTTTTATCAATAGCAAAATCAACTTTTCCCTTAACTTCAAGGAAAGTTCCTTCTGACGGATGCATTACCTGGGCATTAATAACTTCTGGGTCACGAAGTCCCATCTTTTTGGCAACTTCAAGAGCCGCAACCTTTGCAACTTCAATTTCTTCCGGAAGAAACAGCTGAATAAGAATATTACCGTCGCCAGCCCATTCAGTTTCAGGTTTTATCATTCCACCAGTTCTGAAATCTCTGGTTTTTTCCAAACGAAGGTTGCAATTGTCAGTATCGTCTATCTCATCAATGTAATCTATTTTTTCAGGGTTACAAATTGTACATCCGCCAATTGGATCACAAGGTTTTTTATACAGCTCAACGGCTTTGTTCTTGCCAAAAGTGCTACAAACAGGTGCTAAATAGTCATCTTCGCGCTCTATTATCGAATCTGCTCCCACGCCGCCCTTTCCATCGCGTGCAATTCCATCGCCGCTTCTTTCAGGATAACTGGCAGAATCAACAAAGAAACCTTTTTCTACTGCAGCAAAATAGCCACCAACTTCAAGGATTTCTTCCAGGAAGCAGATTGATTTTTCCTTGATATCGCGAACCATTTCACCTAAGGGGCCTTCTCTATCAAGCTTTACAAGTTGCTTAATTCCATCGAGGGCTACGAAGGTCTGCTTTGCAGTCTCAATCCCTCTGATGTTATTGTAATGCCAGGGCACATTGCGTCCTTCGTCAGGAGTAATTGTACTCTGAATATCAGCCTTTGTAAGAGCAGAAATCAAAGTGTCAATCACATGAGTTCTGGTTGCTTCTTCAATATCAGCTTCAATGTATCTGGTATTTTGCTGAGCTCTAAACTTAAACTCATCAAAAATATCTCTTAATGCTACCGCATAAGGCAAGTCATACCAAAGTTTAGGGGAAGGAGGAGCACATGGAGGAACTGTCGACAATCCGATATGATCTTTTGGCATTCCACAGCCTACAGAGAAAGCGGAGTTCAAGCCATGCTGAACTAATAGCTCAGGCATAACTGACCAGCCCTCTTTTGCTGTAGCATTAGCATTATGAGCTCCATCGATCTGGAATATCTCAGCATCAGCCATAACCTTTTTTGCGCTAGCTGCATCAACGAAAGATCTATACATGTTTACATTTCTGTATAAAACATTGTATTGAGGGTCCTGATGTGCGCCATTCACGCCTTCTTCAGCAAAAAGAACAGCAACTTCCGGGCCTGCAACTCCTGATACGTATGAGTGAAAGTTAATAGGTCTTCCTACTTCTTCTTCTATAAGGTCACAGGCTTTCCTTGAAGCTCTAATCTGTTTGCGGGTAATTGGAACCCCTCCAACCCCTTCAGGAGTCCCTTCCAGGAGACCGTCAATGTGACTCTGGCCTGTGGTTCTAATAACCATAATATGGTCTGCGCCATGCCAGGCAGCCATTCGCATTCTGCGAATGTCATCTTCAAAGCGACCAGATGCGATTTCTGTAGTAATAACTGGTTTAGGCTGAGGATCAATATTATCAAAATATTTTGCGGCCGGAAGAGGAACCGAATTTTTGAGTGGTTCAGCCATGTCTTTGTAATGAAATTTATGGGCTTTATATCCACCGGGAACTTCTTTACGCCATGTCCAGCCTTTTCTAGGTGGATGATACTTATCAAGGTCGTTAAGAATTTCTTCTATATTAATCTTCTTTTTAGGATCTAATTTTTGCATACTTTTTTCCTCCGGCGGCCATTAAAAAAGGCCATCCAAAACGGCTGCATCCTGATTTATTTTTGCAGCAGCAGCTCGAATATCAATGCCTTCTTTTTCAGAAAGCTTTAGCAAAACATGGCCAGCGCCTTTTCCAAGGAGCCCAGCTTCATTAATTTTACTAACTACGCCCTGAGAGGTAACTGAATCAACTCCCATGCGCAAAAGCACAGATCTTTCGATTGAAGGTGAAGTATACTTCTTTCCATAATCTACCATTGGCTCAACAACTTTGTTACAAAGTTCCCAAAAGCGAGCCTTAAGCTGTTCATCAGTCAGCTTATGCAATTCCTGGCGACGAGCTTCAAATTTCTTTATTCTGTCTTCACTCATACCATTTTCCTTTCCTTGAACGTGAAATTCATAATCGAAAATTTACCGCTTTTAGAAGGATTTTGCTACTTTTTTCTTTAAGTCAAACCACAAGAGTTGGACTATCCCTTACCCATTCCTGCTATTAACTGTAGAATTTTTTGCACCATCCTTGTTCTCATCCTTAAAGTTTAAAAGGTTTTCAAACCCAGCTTTATCAGTAACATGAGGCAAAACAAGCTCCAGATTAGACTTTTCCAACTTAATTAGATTAGCCAGAGATTGATCCATAGTCTGCATAAACTCTTTTGATGAAGTTTGCATAACCGAAGGAATCTGTTCAGCCTTTGCTTCTTTAATTAGATTCTTCACTGCATGATTACAGATTAAAAGTTCATATGCAAGAGCTCTGCCCTTTCTATCAGATCTCGGGATAAGTTTCTGGGAAACAATTGCTCTCAAGACTCCCGCTAGTTCAAGCCTTACCTGCTCCTGAAAGTCTGCGGGAAAAGCTCCAATAATTCGATTTATACTTTCCCCAGCACTAATTGTGTGCAGTGTTGAAAAAACCAGATGTCCTGTTTCAGCTGCAGTCAAAGCCAATTTGATTGTTTCTGGATCACGCATTTCACCAACGAGAATAATATCTGGATCTTCTCTCAAAGCGGATTTAAGGGCTTGAGCAAATGAATGGGTATGTGTTCCCAGTTCTCGTTGATTAATACTACAACGCTTATGTAAATGGACAAATTCAATCGGATCTTCAATAGTAAGTATGTGTTCAAATCTTTTTCGGTTAATTTCATCAACCATTGACGCCATAGTTGTTGATTTGCCAGAACCGGTTGGACCAGTTACAAGAACCAGCCCCTGACGATTATCGCAGATTTTCTCAAAAACACTTCTTGGAAGTCCCAATTCTTCAAAACTAGGTATGTTTGATGGAATCAAGCGAAAAATTCCACTTAATCCATGCCTTTGCTTGAATATATTTGCTCTGAAGCGCCCCACGTGCTTTACTTCGTGAGAAAGATCGACTTCCCACTCTTTTTCAAACTTTTTTCTCTGCTCTTCATTTAAAAGAGTAGAAAATAATTGTCCAGCCTTCTCTTGATCTACTGAAGGAAGATTTGTCCTTATTAACTCTCCGTGAATTCTAAACATTGGAGGCAAACCTACGTTCAAATGTAAATCGGACCCCTTCATTTCTTTAAGCTGGGACAAAAGGTCATCAATAGACCTATATTCAGATAAAGGCACTATGGGACGGTCTTCAAAAACAATATTTTCTGGATCAAAAGAAGCTAAATCTACTTTTTCATTGGAAAGAATCTTCACAATTTGATCAGATCTCAGCTGATGCAAAAAGGAAACAAACTTCTCAATTTCAACTTCAGATAAGGTTACAAGCATCTGGAGGACACTCGAAAACGCTTTAAATCCTAAGTTTTTAAGCGTTTTTTCACTCCAAAATGACAGGTTCTTTTCTTTAGAAAACAGTTGAATTAATAATGGTTTCACAACTTTTTCAGGAGTCATGCTGCTTAAACCACTTAAAATTGCATTTCTAACAGATAATGCACCGTCGTTAAAGTTCAAAATAAGCATATCCACAACATACTCAAGATCAAGCTTACAAAGAGCTTTTGCAGCCCAAACTCTAACATTTGGATCAAGATGCTTATCAACAAGATTCATTAAAGATCTTGCTGCCAATGGGTCTCTTCCCTCACCAAGCGCTTTACATGCCCAGTGAACCTTATCAAGATTTTTACTGTTTAGTGCTCTAATTAACTCTTCTCTGGCCCTTGGTAAGAGATGAGAAAGTGTATGACAAGCCAGATGTCGGATAACCCAGACAGGGTCAGTAAGAGCTTCTACAAGAATTCTAATTCCTTCTTGATCTGGATTTTGCCCTAATGCTTTTAAAGCATAATATCTTTCATCTGGAACATCGCTTGTCAACATTTTCTTAAAAAACTTTGTGCTCTTTTCTCCAAGAATTTTACCAATGATGACAATCAATTCATCCTTCAATTCTGGCCCTTTGGTTTTCATCAGGGCAAGAGCTTCTTTTAGAGTCTCTTCACCTCTTCTGGCTAAAACATAAGAAGCCTGATATCTCATTAAAGGCGAGCTTTCAAACATTCCTGCAAATAAAAGCCCTAATCCCTTTTCACCGGGCAAGTATTCAAGTGCGGCCATTGCATATAATCTTACGGTTGGATCTTTGGACAACAATAGCTTTCGAATCTGCTTAAAAGCTTTATCACCACTAATATCTATAAGTAATTTAAGGGCCCAATATTTTTCGTGCAAATTACCCTTTGCAAAAACCTTCCTTATTGCAACTACCAACTGCTCGCCATGTGGAACCAGTACGCGATTCAAATGTCTTCTTAAAGCGAAGCTTGGGTTGACCATCTGGCGAATTAAAAAATCAAGCGACTCAATTCCTTCCAGTTTCAAAATAAGATCAACTGAACGAATTTTAACGTCATCCTTCTCAGGCTTATTCAATATTTCTTTTAATATGCTGACTTCAAGATGTCCGGTGTCTCCAAGAATGTAGAAAACCCTATCCCTTGCAGGGTATTCAGCATGGTTTAAAACAGCCTTTAAAGGTTCAACAACCTTTTCAATATTCCTTGCCAGTATTGCTGAAGACAATTCTTGAATCTCATCATCAGGAATAACAAGGCATTTATAAATTAGAAATAACAAGAATTGGTCATTTGAAATATCCGAAGCTTGCTTTAATAGTTCTCTTACATCAACTTTAAGCCCATTTTCTACTGCCAGCTTTAACTTGGCAAACTTTTGCCCTGGGGTTAATATTCCCATAATTTGTCCCTCAACCCATTTATTTTTTTAACCCAATAATTCTGAATTCAACGGTGCCAGATTAACAATTGGCAAACGTCGGTAAATCTATTTCTCATCTATCGATAGTAATATTAATTGAACAGGTTTCATCAAACTTAAATATCTCAGCAAAAACTTTCTCAGAAAGTTGAATAGCCAATTTTTTTTCAAATCCAATTTCCAGATTAATACTCTCAGGAAAGTTTTCAATTTGATCGCCCAAATCCACCCCAAATTGTCGAAAGATAAAAAGGGCATTGGTCCTTTCATCTGCGCTCAGATTCATAGTTGGTAAATCAAAATACAATCCGCTTTCTTCATCAAAAGCAAATTGAACAAATTTTTCAGTCTCTGGCTCTTCAAAAATTACAAACCAGCCATCACCAGAATTTCCACAAACTAAATCAATCGCAGAAGAAATACGATCTATCATTTTTTCCACCTGTTTACATTTAGATTTAAAACAATTCAAAATGAATGTTAAATGAAGATTGTTTTAGATACAAACTTTCAAAAACATTTTTTACCCAATTTTCAAAGGAGGTATTATTTTTCCGATTTTTGGGGTACAATAGACAAAACATATTTTTCTACTGGTTGTAGGAATTCTTACGAGGTGGACATTACATGGAAAACAAGTTGTCAGCCAAAACCTTGCTGAACTCTGTTGATATAGGCATCGTAATAATAGATAGCAATGGTGAGATAGAGGAATTAAATTCATATTTGTCAAATATTGCCACTAAAAATGGGTGCACCAAGTTAACCGGAAACTATTTTGATTTTCTGAAAAACGCCTTGAATATTACCTTAAAAAATTCAGAAGAACTGAAAAGTAAGATTGAAAAGATATTTAACGGTTCTGCTAGTAACTTTGAAATTACGTTAGAAAGCAACTTAAAAGAGCCAATTGGCTCCTGGCTTATAAAAGCAAGAACAGATGAGCCTCAGCCAATAAAAAGATTGGTTGTGACCCATGGTAATATTTCCAGATTAAAGCATCTGGAGGCAGAATTAAGAAAAATCACCAAAATGGAAACAGCGAGTCTGTTAACAGGTGGAGTTGCTGCAGAATTTAACAACTGCCTTCAAGTAATAGTTGGAAAAGCGGAATTATTGACAGAGGAACTTCCATTTAGAGATCCAACTTTTTTTATGGCAGCCGATATCTGTGCTGCTTCCATGAAAGCCGCTCAATTAAATAGAAAGCTCTTAGCATTAAGCAAAATTCAAGTATTACGTCCTGTTCCAATAAACCTAAATAGCTTTCTTGAATCTTTGAAAGATAAAATTCAAAAGATTGTACCAGCAAATGTAAACTGCGATTTTGATCTTGCAGAAGACCTGGATTATGTTTTCGCTGACTTACCTCAAATGGAGCAATCAATACTAAATATTGTTCAAAACTCTATTGAAGCTATGCCTGATGGTGGAAAGCTAACCTTTAAAACAACCAATAACCGAAATGATTCTAGAAAATGCTCCTGTAAAGAACTTGAAGACGATTCCAGAGATTGGTGTATGTTGGAAATCCATGACACCGGAAAAGGAATGGATATTGTTACCGCCTCAAGATCGTTTGAACCATTTTTTACCACGAAAGAAGTTGGAGATGGATTAGGTTTGGGCCTGAGTTATGTTTATGGTGTTGCACTGCAAAGTGGCGGCCATATTTGCATAAATTCGGAAGAAAACAAATGGACCAGGGTAAGAATTTGTCTACCTGCACTGGTAGACGTGGTCAACGAAAATGAACTTACAGGTACATCAAACTCAGAAATCAGTACTGGTAAAAAGATCTTTGTTGTTGAGGATAACCACACAGTAAGAAGAATGATCACAACCTTCCTTGTTACCGCTGGTCATCAAGTTCAAGCTGCCCACAGCGCCGAGCATGCATTAGAGATTCTTGAAAAAACTGAAATAGAATTCGATCTGATTTTAACAGATGTAATCATGCATGGAATGACAGGAAAAGATCTTGCTGATCGTTTGAAAGAGATTAAACCTGAACTTCCAGTCCTGTTTATGTCGGGATATTCTGATGCCATTATGGTTAAACAAGGATCAAATGTTTCAGAAATACATTTCATAGAAAAACCATTTAAGAAAACAGAACTTCTCGATAAGGTAGATGGAATTTTAAAAGGATAAAATAATAACAAAAAGCCCGAAGAATGAGCTTTCATATCATTCTTCGGGCTTTTTTATTTAATCAAAATCCCCATCATCATCTTCATGCGGATAATTCTTTTCCGCACACTCGGGACAAATCCCGTGACTAAATTTTGCCATAGAATGTTCCGAGATATAGTTTTCAACTCGATCCCAATAGCCTTTGTCATCCCTAATCTTTTTGCAGTGTGAGCAAATAGGAATAATACCCTTAAGAGTTTTAATCTCCTCCATAGTATTCCTAAGCTCTTTAATTAAGTTTTCCTTTTCGGCATTAGATTCCTCTAATTCTTTAACAACCTTTTCCACGGCTTTTGTTGAATTATTTAAGCCTTCCTGGACCATTCCCCTTGATTTCTCCATTACAAAGGAAAAAAGAAAAATAATCAAATAGGCTGAAACACTTCTAACTCTTACATTAAAATCATATTTTGCAACAAAACTAAAATGCTTATCAAAAAAGAAAACTGTAAGCATGACCAGCAATAAACACCAGGCAATTCTGCTCCCATTTTTTTCTCCCAGAAGGAAAACCGAAATTATTGGAAAAGTGAAGGACCAAACATAACCAGAATTAGAAGATCCCCCAGAAATAAGCAAAAAACAATACAATAAAAAGCCTACAGAAACACCCATTATAGAAAATAGCCTATAGTTTTTTGTTTTTCTAAGCAAAATCAAAAATAATAACAAAACGATTGAACAGGAAAAATCTACAAAAGCCAATTGATAATTTCCCTGATAGCTAGCAATGGGTGCCAGAATCAGAAGAGTAGCCATGGAAAATAAAAGGGTTAAATTCAACATCAGAGTCCGTCTCAAAGCTTCTATTTCATGCTTCTTTGACAAACCTGAAGAAATAAAATCCCAGAACCATTCTTTTAAAGTTTTCAGAGACATAGCGTTTTCTGGTATCTTTTCTCTTGATTAATTTTAATCATCATCAAAGTCCTCTTCAGAGTATAGCTCTTTAATGCAGTCTGGACAAATACCATGACTAAATTGTGCCTCAGTATGGTCGGTAATAAAATTCTCGACTCTATCCCAGAAGCCCTCATCGTTTCTTATTTTTTTACAGCACGAGCACATTGGTAAAATTCCTTGTAAGGTGCTGACCTCATTCATTAATTCCTTTAACTCATGAATGAGATTTTCCTTAACTGCTTGAGCTTTTTCAAGTTCTGTAACAGACTTTTCCATTTCGACTTTAGACTTATTCAAGTTCTTTTGAATAGAATCTCTCAATTCTTCCATCACAGCAGCAAAAAGAAAGATTAAAAAATATGCCGACAATGCTCTAATTGCAATGTTGAAATCATAACTCTCCAAATAAGGAATTTCATTTCCCGCGAAAAAAACAATACCAACAAAACTAAACAAAACAAGACTAAAAAAAGCGCCACGCTGGTTGCCAAGCAAAAAAATAGAAATCAAAGGGTAAGTAAAAATCCAAACATGTGAAGCTCCACCAACACCACCTGTACCTGATAAATAAGCAAAAAAGACACCCGTTAGCGCTACTGCAAAGGTCGAACAGAATACATAATTGTGAGTTTTCTTATGATAAAAAAATAGAAAAAGTAAAATACCTAAAGTAATTGAATCAGCAACTACAACTCTGTAGCTACCCTGAAAGTATGATAAAAGACCTAAAACAAAAATAAAAAAGCCGCCAAGAAAAACCAGAATATTAAACATAAAGACACGTCTAAGTTCTTCAATGTTATTTTTATCCTTAAGGCCTCCCGAAAAGAGATACCAAATTATTTTTTTTGATTCATTCTTCATAAAAACTCATATCAACAAAAGTTAAAGTTTGTCGTAATACTATTATAAAGAGAGAAATTGCGCAAAGATAAGGACTCTCATACATTTATCCCTCCAAAATAAACAAAAATCTCAACTATTTTTTTCTAATTCCGCCTTAAGTTTTTGTAAAGGGGTTTCACCAACTGTCTTCCCCAGAATAGTAATAATTTTAATGATTATCCATCCCCAAAATGGGATATCACCTAGATAGGCAATACTCTCTGTAACTTTTGTTCCGAAAATCCCTTCTGAAAAGCTGTATTCAACTATCATCTCTATCTTTGCCTTACTTTCTTCATCAGGCTCTTTTACAAATAGTCTGGCTTTTATAAATTTTGGTCTGTGACAGTCTTCAAGATATCCATCAAAATCCTTTTTCTTGTTTTTAAAACATATGCTACCAAGAATTCTATTATTCTCGTATACAATTGTTTCAATTTTATCGTTAATCTTTGGCCAGTTTTCTGGATCAGAAAGATAATCAAAAGCTTTTTCAGGCAATTCTTTTAAATATATACTCTCTCTGAGTTTTAATATCATTAATCAGACTTTTGCAGGGTGAATTTTCATAATGGTAACATTACAATCATGGTAAACTCTCTCCTCGATAGTTTCCCATCCTAAAGAAGTGTAAAATTTTTCCTTATCCGGAGTAAAAAGATAAAGAGTTTCTACACCTATGCCCTCAGCATATTTCACCACTTTATTTACAAGCTTAGCCCCAGTTCCTTGTCGCCTTTTATCTTTATCAACAAAAACGCTTGCCAGCCATGGAGTAAGATCAGGTCGATCATCCATGTCACTTACCACAATTGCTGCAGAGCCCAAAATCTCTTCATCTTTAACTGCCACAAAAGTTTTAGGAATTTTTTCTCCAGCAAGGTGATCTTGCATATTTTTCATGCGCTTTTCCAGCGTCTTTCCTGGATTTAAAAACCCCCATTGATCATGGTGCCATTTCGCAAGCAAAGGTAAGGCTTCTGGGATGTTTCCCATATCAAGGATTTTTTCCAAAACTATTTCTCCATTTTTAATATAAAAAAAGTATACCAGTGAGATTTGCTCAAGCAAAATTCTTTTCAATTGAAAAGTCATAATTCATCAAACTTTTTGATCATTAATTTGTTTTTTAATGAATTTTTTTCAAATTATGTTATCATCCTTCAAAACAAATAAAAAGGCTTAGCGATGGCTTTAAGAAGAGATTTTCAGACAATTCTGGAAGAAATAAACGAAGAAATTTCATCTTTTAAAAATTCAGGAGAAGTTGCGAATTATATTCCTGAGTTGGCAAAAATTCCAAAAGAAAAGTTTGGATTTTCAGTCTGTACAATAGACGGTCAGTATTATTCAATCGGTGAGTCCGAAGAACCATTTTCTATACAAAGTATTTCCAAAGTCTTTTCCCTAACGCTCGCCATGATGCTTGAGGGTGACGAACTATGGAAACGCACAGGGCGAGAACCCTCGGGAACCGCTTTTAATTCACTTGTTCAGCTGGAATATGAGCATGGTATTCCCAGAAATCCTTTCATCAATGCAGGGGCATTAGTAATAACAGATGTTTTAATTTCCCACCTTATCGACCCAAAAATTGAGATACTGGATTTTTTAAGACATATAACCACAAACCAAAACATTAGCTTTGACCAAAAAGTTGCAAAATCAGAAGCATCGGTCGGTTTTAGAAATAAAGCTATGGGTTATTTTATGAAAAGCTTTGGTAATATTAAAAACAATGTTGAGGAAGTTCTTGATAATTACTTTGCACACTGCTCCATTTCAATGAGCTGCAAAGATCTTGCCAAAGCGGGACTCTTCCTCGCAAACAGAGGAATAAACCCGTTAACGGGGGAAATAGTTTTGGATTCAAGAAGAACCAAATATGTAAATTCCTTAATGTTAACTTGTGGAACATATGATGCGGTTGGGCAATTTGCCTATCAGGTTGGGCTCCCGGCAAAAAGCGGTGTTGGAGGGGGCATAATGGCAGTCATGCCAGGAGAATTTTCCATTTGTGTCTGGTCACCTGGTTTGGATAATAATGGCAATTCACTTGCAGGGATAAAAGCCCTGGATCTTTTCACCACCAAAACAGGAATTTCCATTTTTTAATTTTTTCTCATAAGCATTGCGTGAAATCAAAATCATAAATACAATTAAAGTCTGGAGAAAAGATTTGTTTAAGTATTTAAAAATTAAGTTTGTATTTATTATCGCACTGTTAGCGTCCTTGTCCCCCCTATATGCGGGCAAAATTTCCACGGACGAAATTAAACGACTTCAGAATGTAAACGAAACACTTATCAACCATATTTCAATAATGGAAGAAGAGTTTGAAGCCTCACCTTCGTTAAATAAATACAAAAAAGAATATTTGTCAGCAATCCCGACTGATTCCATACTACCAGTTGCAAATACGGTTATGGCTAAAACTATTGCTGGCGCGCCGTTTGTGTTTCTTGGAGACGAACATACGACCCCTCAATCTCAAAGAAATACTATTTCTGTTTTGCAAATGATGAAAAAGAACCCTGCCCCTTTAACCCTGGTTATTGAGTGGATTGATATAAGTTACCAAAAAGAGATAAACAACTTTCTACAGGGAAAAATAAAAATTTCTGATTTAAGAAAATGCATATCTTTTGATAAATACTGGGGATTTTCATGGGCTAATTATTCAAAAATATTGGGTGCAGCTAAAAAATTGAAAACCCCCATTCTTTTAACTGAAAGATTGAAAAACAGCCATTCCTTATCTGATAGAGACACTTTTATTGTAAAAAAGATTTTAGAACACAGAGAAAGTAATCCCAAAATGCGATATCTGGTTGTTTATGGCGATTACCATATTCTAGGAAAACTTCATCTGTCTGAAAAAGCTGCGAAAGCAGGTTTGAAGCCTCAATTGCTTCTTCTGGGTGGTGCTTCAAAGGTTTATTGGAAGCTTTTAAACAAAATCCAGGATCCCGACAAAACTTCCTTCGCAAAATTGTCCAGAGGGATTTTTTACATAAGGAATGGAACACCCTTAGAGAGAAATTTATCTTACCGCAACTACCTGCTTAAAATTCTTGGTTACAGTAAAGACGATTTTGACATTTGGGTGGACAAAAGAGACATTTTACCAATTTCTGTTTCAACTAACCGATTTGACTCATTACATTCTACACCAGCCAGATAAGCTTCCTAAGCTTTTATAGAATTATTTTCAATGAACCTTTCCTTAGCTTTTCTAATGATTTTCTTACCCATTAGTTAAGTAACTCTTGCATAAAACCAACTCCTATTCGTATTAGTTAATGATACATAAAAGTTTATTCATTTAATTTGACGCAAATGACACTCCTCAGGTATCATTTTAAAAAAATTAAGGAGTTTTATTCATGCGAAATCTATTTGTTTTTTTTACATTGTGTATTATTTTGATTAGCTTTACAGGCTGTAACTCATTGTGGGACTTTGATGACGATGATAGCACTTCTGCAATTGTTTCGACTAAAGCACCAGCAAACGCAAACTCATTAAACAATGTAACCCTGAGCATAAACCCTACGATAAGCTTTTCAGGAAACTCGTTTACATATGTTAATAACGTATCCGATCATTCTTCATTCCCAACAACAGGTGGCGTTACGCTAACAGGTTCCTTTACCTACACGCCAGATGCTACTAATACCAGTTCCGCAAGCCTTTTTCTTGATTTTTCAGGAACAACTGAAGATATATTGCTAGTTTTGTCTAATTTTAACGGCACAGGCTCATCAATCACCTCTTTTACAGCCGCTTATAAAACTTACAATTTTCAGGTCACAGTAACGGGGGGAACCTTGGTCCCAGCACCTTCTACAAACACGACCACCAATACAGGCACAACAACTTCAGGAACAACTGCAACAATTCCAGAAAGCATTAAAGGAAAAAACCTGACTTTAACCCTGGATACACTATCAAATACAGCTCCTGCTTCTTTCCCTTATAAAAAAGGTGACACAGAACAATTTACTTTCAGTTCAAGCAGCATGCTATTTGTAGGAAAAACATCTCCCCAAAATGAGTTGGGTTTGCCATCTACCTACACTGGGAGCTCTGAATATATTTGGTATGATAAAACTAATTCTTACTATGTCGCCCTATCAACCAAAAGTGATGGATCATTTAATGAAATAAACATTTATAGTAAACCGATTGGTGGAATTTTCTACGGTCAGTTTGTTCAAAAATAAAAAAAATGGGCGATTCATCTTATTGAATCGCCCATTTTCTTTAATAAACTAATCGTTGTCTTCCCAGTCCAGTTCTGGATAAAGCTCCTTTGCGCAATCGGGGCAAATTCCATGACTTATTTCTGCATCAGTATTATCGTAGATGTAAACTTCTAATTTACTCCAGTATCCTTTATCGTTTCTAATTTTGTGACACTTACAACATAGAGGAAGCAGGCCGGAAAGAGTTTTAATTTTGGAATTTGCAAGCTGAAGATTTTTAATTAATTCCTCTCTTTCAATTGCATATCGTCTTTTTTCGGTTACATCAGCGTGCGTACCACACATCCTTGATGGTTTTCCCTGCTCATCATAGGAAACGACCTTTGCCCTGTCCAATATCCATTTTATAGATGAATCCTTGCAAATCATTCTATATTCAAGCTCATGGATTGGCTTCTTTCCATCCAGGTGGTCTTTAATGGAATTCCATGCTTTTGCCCTATCCTCTGGATGCACAAAATCTTCCCACTGTTTTACCGTAAACTGTATTTCTTCAAATGTATATCCTAGGATTTTAGCCCACATCTCATTTCGTTGGACTTCTCCAGTTTTCAAATTCCAGTCCCAAAAGCCAAGTTCACTAGCATCCAATACTAATCTAGTTCTTTCTTCACTATCCAGAACTTTTCTTTCGGCAATAATTCGAGGGGTAATATCAACAAAACTAACGCTGAACTGACCTTTTTTAGGAGAAAATGCGTTAACATGGAAGTGTTTATTTAGTTCCTGAGAAAAATTTTCAAACTGAATAGGTTCCCCTGTTAGGGCAACTTTTCCATATTTTTGGATCCAACTGTGCTCTGTACCAGGCATCAAATCAAGAATAGTACGACCGATAATATCTTCCGCCTTCATACCAGTCAACTTTTCAAAAGCAGGATTAACTAGTAAGAACCTATAGTCAACGGGATTTCCTTGGTCATCACAAATAATTTCATGATGCGCAAAACCAAACACCGCCTCCGCAAACAACAGGGCGGCTAATCCAGTGTCAACTTTAGAATCCACAATAAACCTCGTTAATCTTTTCTTTCCAAAAGAATTTAGCTTAAAAAGCTAACATATCCTTTATCTGTACCTTTGATATGATTAATTAACCAATCTTTTAGGAAGTTCATAATTTCAATGCTTAATCCAATTTTTCCGGAATCAAAAGATTTTTTAAAATCAGAGATTCTTGCTTCAAATTCTTTATGCTTTGCTTTATGAGCAATTACTTCTGAATAAGAGGTTCTTTCAAACATTGATTCCTCTTTTCTAAAGTGATTTTGTGTGTAGGAAATCAATTCTTTCAGGATTTTTCCTTGAATATCATTTCCTTTACCTTCTTTAAGCGCATCAAAAAGCTCATTTATCATTGATACCAGCTTTTGATGTTGAGTATCTAGCTCTGCGTTTCCAACACTATAAGAATTATTCCAGTTTAACAAAGCCATTAAAATCACCTCGATTAAAAATACTGCAACTCTGTACAATTTTAATTAAACAGGGGTTAAAATGCAATTAGTTAAAAAGCCCGAATAAGCACTTATATTCTTAAATTATCAGGTCTTTTTCTGCTTGTGATTGATTAAAGGCGGAAAAAGCCGGGTCATAAAGCATAAGCTTTTTACTTCTTACGCCTTGCTGTAAATCGTGCCCCTCATCATTCCAGCCAACAAAAATTTTACAATCACCACCAACTTCCTTCATTCTGCGAATTATCAGTATTAAAGCTTTTACTGCGTCTTCCATAAAAGCCCTTGGATGATCAGGGAAAGCAAATGTACCTTTTTCACTTGGGTAATAAGGATGGAAATTAAAATCAACAGTGACATGATGTTTTTTCATTAGCTCCAGCCCATAATTTATTGTAGCTACAGAATCCGCAACAGCTTCTTTTCCAGAGATTCCAGGCGGCTGAAATAAAACATTTATATCTACCGATGTTTTTGGCAAAAATTCTTCCAGAACACCAAAAACATTATCCACCTGGTCTCGGGTAATTTTTTTATTCAAATTAACTAATCGAACCGTATCATCTTGGCTTTCAAGACCTATAGTAATGGCAAAGGTTTGATCATCTCTTAATTTTTGAATAAAAGGATTAATTCTTTGCCTTGTTATAAATTGTTCTCGAGAATCAAAGCTGATTCTTCTAATTGATGGTTGGGAACTTACAAAATCTAAAATACCATCAATAGTTCTGGTTGAGAACTCAACTTCATTCATAGTTGAACCATAATTATAAATTACCAAATGGTTAATTTTTCCCCAAACATCTGCATAATATTGCTTAAAAAATTCCAGTCTTTTTAAATTCATTTCTGAAGTAAATTGCAATCCTTCTCCCTCACCAATATCGCAATGATTGCATTGAACTGCGTGAAATGGGCATTTTCCACCTACAGCTTCATTTCCAAAAACAATAGCAAGCCTTAATCCACGTGGTCCTGTAACGGGGTTAAAAAGAGAGCCTTCAGGAGGTTTAATATAATCTTCCATTTTAAAATTCACTTTTCCCATTTCTATTTTCTGACTACAAAGTTTTCTATAAACAAAATGTCTATTCCAGTTTTTAAAAAGGTGTTAATTGCATCCTCTGGACTCATAACAATTGGTTCAGAATCATTAAAAGAAGTGTTTAAAACCATTGGAACACCTGTTAACTCATAAAAACTTGAAATGAGCTTATGATAAAGAGGATTGGTCTTATTTGAAACGGTTTGTATTCTGCTTGTATTATCAACATGCACTACAGCTGGAATTTGTGAAGCTTTTTCTTTTTTGCATGGGTAAGCCAAAAGCATGAAATCAGAAGATTGAGAATCCCCAAAAACCTCAAACCATTCGTTCACATTTTCGGACAGAACACTTGGAGCAAACGGACGAAACTCTTCTCTATGCTTGATTTTTTTATTCAAAATTTCACGCATATCCTTGCGGCGAGGGTCTGCGAGTAAAGATCTATTTCCCAGAGCTCTGGGCCCCATTTCCATCTGCCCCTGAAACCACCCAACGATTTTTCCTTCGCTTATGGCTTTTGCAGCTGACTCAGCAGGCATATTTATTTTTTCATATCTTAACCCAGCTCTTTCAATTACATCGACAATTCTATCTTCATCATAGCTAGGTCCATGATAGGCATGAATCTGCTCAAATTTCCTTTCGCCTCCCTCAAGAACGCACCAGACGTAAAGAGCTGCACCCAGAGCTGTTCCAGCGTCATTAGCAGCAGGCTGAATAAAAACTTTCCTGAAACCGGAATCTCTTTGAATTAATGCATTAGCAACGCAATTTAACGCTGTTCCTCCTGCCATGCAAAGATTTTTAGAAGTTGACATTTCCAATAATCCTTTACAAAGAGCCAGCAAAGCTTTTTCAGTAAATCTTTGAAGACCTGCAGCAATATCCATGTGCCTTTCCAACAATTCTTCACCTGGCATTCTTGAGGGACCAAAGATCTTTTCAAGTGCGGTATAATCTTCATAGCGAAAAGATAGATTTTTTGAATCTAATTCAAACTTTCCGGTAGAATCAAAGGTAATAATTTTTGAAAATTCGTTTGCAAACTTTTCTGGATTTCCATAGCTGCTTAAACCCATAAGCTTACAAGCATCATGTTCTGAGAAACCAAGAAACTTGCAAAACTTTTCCCAGAGGAATCCCAGGCTATGTGGGTAAGGAATGCTGAAAAGTTCAGTAATGTTGTTCTTAATTCCTTTAAAAGCTGAGACTGTATTTATCTCTCCAATACCGTCTACAATCAAAATTGTTGATTCTTCAAATTCTGAGCAAAAAAATGCGCTTGCTGCATGGCTCATGTGGTGGTCAACCCAACGAAATTTATTGCTAATATCTTCTTTGGCAAGCTTGCTAAGCACATCAGGAACAGACAATAAAAGTTCATGAAACCTGTTTTCTCCTGATTTACTTCCCCATAGACTATCCACGACTCGTAAATCTTTACCAATATTTTGAAGTCGTCCATTTTGGGAAAAGGAATATGCAAAAAAATCAATGTCAGAAAAGCTAATTCCAGCTAACTCGAGACATTTTTTTATTGCCAATTCAGGAAGTTGATGAGGGTTATTTACTGAAGACTTTTTTCCTCTTTTAACTCGGTTAAGTCTTTCTTCTTCAATAAAACAAACAAGTTCGCCGTTTTTTAATAATGCAGCAGAAGATTCATGATATGCGCTATTTATTCCTAGTATGTACATTGGATTACTCAATTTCCGTTTTTCAAAAGTTGGAAAATATTACCATATACAGTAGATTCTCACAATAAAAGGCTTTTTTGTAAATTTTACTCAAAATCCTTTTTAATCTTTTCAAAGCATTCTGGGCAAATTCCATGAGAAAATTTGGCTTCAGAGTGTTTTGAAATATACTCCTCCATTTGGCTCCAGGCACCAGCATCGTTTCTGATTTTTTTACAATAAGAACAGATGGGTAATATTCCCTGGAGCTTTTTTATCTGCTCAAAAGCCTCGCCAAGCTGAATAATTAAACCTTCTCTGCACTTTTCATTTTCTTTAATATCTGTTATGTCTGTGGCAATTTCTAAACGAACGACTCTGCCGTCTATCCATTTTATTGCCTTATCTCTACAAGCATACCATCGCTCGGTTAAAGGATTTAATAATTCCCACTCAATAACACCATTTACTTCCCCATCATTACCTATCAATCTATCATTGGTGCAAAATTCACATGGCTTTCCACTCGTAACTCCTTGAAAATACTCATAGCATTTTCTTTTGCCTGGTTCACCAAAAGTTTTTTTGCAAAACTCATTAACTGCAATTAGCTCATAAGTTTCCATATCAGAAACATAAACAGGCATATCTATTGAATCAATAATAATTTGATAAGCTTTTCTATCAGAATTTAAACTATCCTGAAATTGCTCATTTTGACTAATTTTACTCCCAATCCACCCTATCAACAGCATTATTAAAACAATCCCTAACACCCATACAGAAACCATTGAATCATAAAGATGGCGGACCATTTCTTTCTCATTGTTTAAAAGCTTATCAAGGGACAATTTAATACCAACTCCACCAACCAGACTTCCAATTTTAAAGCTTTTATCTGTATGGCATCTTAAGCAATTAGCATCTGCAATAAGAGGTTTCATTGAGCAAAAGACCGTGTCGTTTCTATCACCAAAGTTAAAAAGGTATTCCTTTTCAGGATTTTCTTTCAGAATTCTAAGAGCTTCCAATTCCCAACCTATAGCTTTATTTATTGGGTTTAAAGGGTTTAATCCAACAATTCTCCCTTTTATGCCATACATTTCGGAGTAATGTTCCATTGTCTGTTTTAAAACCTGAGCGGGACTCATAAGAGTTAAATTCACTCCATTTTCATTGAAAATATCCCGATCTGGCAAATGAGATAGATGGGGGTTAGGCTCTCCTATTTCACTGATCTTAACGTAAACTCCTCCATGCCGGTTAACCCATGATCTGAATGCCCAATCCTTATTAGTAATAGTTTTAGCCATGTTTTTAGCCAATTCCAGCGTATGCTCGTGATAATTTTCTGCGGTAAAGTGAGCAACTAAAATCACTGAAGATATCCAAAAAACCACCACAAAAAAAGCAGCAAGCAAAAATCTATAATTTTTGGGCATAAAAGATCTCTCATTTTTTTCTAATTTATTTTATTTTATCGCTTTTATGTAAAAGCTTCAATTCAAGAAATTTAAAGTACTAAAATCCCTTCATTTCATCTAAGGAAAGCTCTTCATGCCGTTCAACCTTTATGTATGCTAACTTGATCAATTCTATTAATTGATCTCTATTTAAAAATTTGTTCAGGCTTACATCAGGTATGTTAGCGTAAATTGAAAGACGTTTTTCTGCCCTTTCTTCTGCAGATTCAAATTCGTCTAACGCCTTATTGGCTCCATCTACATCATTGTAAACAGTGGATATACACATCTCATGATTAAGATTTTTTGCCAATTCCGTTCCTGGGTATGCGGAAACAGGAAAGAAACCAGCCTCATGCATGCCAAGCTTCGCGCACTCCACAGCAAAATTAATGGTTTTACGCATTTCTTCAATCGTTTCATCGGGAAATCCAAGCATAAAAAAACATTTAGTCAGAATTCCGTTTTCTGCTAAAGCTTTTACGCTTCGTTTAACCTTATCAAGATTCAGGTGTTTCCTGATTTTGCTTTGCCTTTCCTGCACTCCTGTCTCTACGCCCAGAGCAACATAGTGACATCCAGTCTCTGCCAGCCTCTTAACATCATTTAATTCAAGGTGATCAGCTCGACCAATACAGCAATACAAGCGATTTAAATCAGTAATCTGATCAAAGAATTCATTTAACCATTTTTTATCAGAGAAAAAAGAATCATCCATAAAACCGAAGTTAGAATTTGAGAATAATTCCTTATAGTGATTTAATTCTTTAATAAGCCTTTCAACACTAACTCTGCGCATTTTGCCAGGCCAGAGAACAGGTGTTGCGCAAAAAGTACATTTAAAAGTACATCCCCTTGAGGTACTCAAGAACAGCCATCTTGGCATGCCAAGCTTTTCCTGGAATGAAAGATATTTTTCAATATCAACCAATGAGAAATCAAGAAAAGGAAGTTCATCAAGGTTTTCCAAGTGATCCCTGGCAGGATTTTCTATGACCCTGCCTTCTTCTTTGAAAGCCAGGCCTGGAATTAACTTTAGATTTTTAAACTCACTTTTTAAAAGCTCTTCTAAAGTAAGTTCTCCTTCTCCGATTACTCCAAAGTCCAATGAATCCTGTATAAGTAAATCATTGCTGGAGGTTGTCATCATTGGACCTCCACCTATAGTAAAAATACTGGAGTCCGTTTCTTTTACTTTTTGCAGAAATTCAATGGCGGTTTTAAAAGTTCCCTGATAAAACGGAACTCCAACTGCTTTTGGGCAATAAGCAAACACCTTTGCTATAGTTTCATTTAATCCAATATTTTCACTGACAACATCTATGATACTGACTTTTAAGCCTCTGGTGTTCAAATACGAAGCAAGATAAAGCAGATTCAAAGGCGGTTTTAAATCCATTCTTCCTTTTTCATGCCAATTTAAAGGCGGATTTACTAAAACTAGATCAGCAAAAGACATTTAGACTTGATTCTCCAAAAGGAAAGTTCTTAATAATGATTATTGTAAGGATAGTTGCATAATTGAGCAAGGCACTTACCCTTTTGTGACGACAAAACCTATGTTAAACCAACTCAAGGTCAATTCTATTCTTTATCTCAGAACCTTTTTTAATGTCTGGTCTATAGATTTTGAATATTCTATAGCGCCCAGTTTAGTCCTGATACCAGCTTGCCGTAGTTTTAGTTTTACAGAAGGTCTCGTATTATAAAAAATCAAACGAATTTTTCTGCCGGCAAGTTCTTCCACAATCGTTTCTAAAGCTACAATTGCAGTCATATCTATCATTGAGACGCTATTCATATCAAGAACAATAGCCTTCACTTTCCTGGAGTTATTTACAATGCTTTGTAAAGCTCTTTGAGCTGATCCAAAGAATAATGGGCCATTTATTTCATAAGAAATAATATCATCAGGGAAATCCAATACTTCTCGATTTTCTTTTTTTCCAAGTCGTACGATGTCGGCACCGGAGAGGGCAATAATCCTGCGAATAAATAAAAACGCTGCGAGCCCCATTCCAACGGCAACAGCAATAACCATATCAAAAACCACAGTTAATAAAAAGCAGGTTAACAACGTAATAATATCTTCTCTTGGAGCAATCCGCGCTATACGAATAAAGTGCTTTGTTTCACTCATATTCCATGCAACCTGAATCAACAAAGCAGACATTGCCGCCATAGGAATGTACGCAAGAAAGGGGGCAAAAAATAGTATTGCACCAACAATGAATAAAGAATGAAATACCGAAGAAAGCGGTGAAATGCCACCAGCTCTTATATTCGCTGCTGTTCTGGCAATCGCTGCAGTGGCAGGTATTCCTCCAAAAAAGGGAACAATAATGTTTCCAATTCCCTGTCCAATAAGCTCATCATTTGGGTTGTGATTTTTCCCTGATACCCCATCAGCAACAACAGCACAAAGCAAAGATTCAATTGCACCAAGAGCAGCAATTGTTAATGCTGGTCCCATCAGGTCACTTATCAAAGCAAAACTTAATCCGATTGGATTCCCATCAGCCCCCGGTTGAGTCCATGGCAAAACAAAAGAAGGCAAAAAAGGAGGAATTCCAGCTCCAGAGAACTCTCCCAAAGAATATTGAAAACGAGTTCCAATTGTTTCTATCGAAAAGTTACCAGTAAATTTTCCAAGAGCGTATGCAATTAATGATGAAAAAGTTAGTGCAATAAGTTGCCCTGGAATCCGACTCTTAACTTTTCGCCAATAAACCAGGATTACCAATGTGACTATGCCAATAAAGGTTGCTGACCAATTCAGATTAGGTAAATCTTTAAAAATTTCAAACAGCTTACCAATAAAATGGTGAGATTTATGCTGTGTCGTTAAACCCAGAAAATCCTTTAATTGCAAACCGCCGATAACAGTAGCAATACCAGCTGTAAAGCCAATAGTAACAGGATAAGGAACTAATCTGATCCAATTTCCCATTTTCGTTAATCCCATAAAAATGAGAAAAATACCAGCAAGCAAAGTGCTTAGAAATAATCCTCCAATACCATATTTACTCACAATAGGAATTAGCACCACAACGAATGCTGCCGTTGGTCCTGAGATATTGACTTCTGATCCCCCCGAAAGCGCAATTACAATCCCAGCAATTATTGCAGTGTACAAACCATGCTGTGGCGGGACATCACATGCAATCGCTAAAGCCATGGATAAAGGCAGCGCTATAATCCCTATGGTCAAGCCAGCGAGAAAATCAGACCATAGTTTTTGGGAATCTTTTATTGAAGAAATAACACTTGGAAAAGCAGAAAACATAGCAAATCTCTAATCATCAAAATTTTAAAGAATGTTTAAAACAAATAAGAGATTTGCGCAACATGGCTTAAAAACACCAATTTATGTTTTTAGGTGATTTTGAGCATTAAAATGGAAAAAAACGAAAGTTCCGCATAGAAGCAAAAAACTCAATTTCTATTCTGGCTTAATTTTATCTTTTCTTAAAAGCTCATCAGCATGTTCAGGGTAAAATTTTTCTACACATTCAGGACAGATACTATGGGAGAAATTCAAATCAGTATTTTTCCCAAAAAAGCTTTCTATTTTTTCCCAATAACCGGTATCGGTTCTAACATTTTTGCAATGAGAACAGATTGGAAGCATTTCTTTTAGGGTTTCAACTTTTTCCGCCAACTTTGCATTGGCTTCCTGCAAATCTGCTTTATAGCTTTCGATTTTATCCATATAGCCATTAAAAGACCTTGCAAGCTCTCCAACCTCATCTTCTGAGCTGACAGATAAACGTAATGAAAAATCGTCTTTTTCACATTGAGCTATCTTTTGAATTTTTTCTGTTAAAGGCTTGGTAATAGAATAACTAACAGCAGTGGAAACAGGAATCAGAATTATCATTGTTAAAACAATTAGTCCCAGGAAAACTAATTCAAACAACACTAATGGATGATACAATTCATCAAGATAGCATGATGAGGCAATTATCCACCCTAATTCAGGTATATCTTCGAATATAACCAACTTCTCTCTTACAGCCGGTTCACCAGGATTTTGCCATGGGTAGATTATTTTTCCAGATTTTCTTTCAGTCATTTCCCTGATAAAATATCTTCCGGAAGAATCTTTAGAACCTGAAATGTTTTGACCTTCTAGAATAGGATGAACCAGGCAGTTTCCTGAATAATCAATCAAATAAGAGTAACCAGTATTTCTAAATTTTAGACCTAGAATTCCCTCCCGAAAATCCTCAACATCAATAATCTCTTTAAAATCTTCAACATAAAAAGAAGCTGAAATAATCCAATCCCAAGGCTCAAAATAAAGCATATAGAGGGCTTTTTTCCTTTTTTCAACCTCTCCTGGATTTTTCCACTCGTACATTAAAAACCCATTCTTCTCAAGAGTTTGTCTTTTAACAAAAGCAAAATTAGAAACATCTTGATCTACAAGCTCTTCATGTGGATGCATGCGTAAAAAGCCTTTACTATCAAGGCAATAAACATATCCATTTTTACCTATCACCTGAGTCTTGAGAATTTTATCTGCAGCTTTTCTCGCTTCTTCTTCTGTAATTTTTCCTTCTAATACCTGCTTATGCAAATCTGAAACGACTTGTAAACTAGAATTGGCAATAGATTTCAAATGATTTCTGATTGAAGACAAAATTGAGGTTTTTACTAATCTCTGCATGAGCTTTGTAGAAATTGAAAGCTCAGTCTCTACATTTTGTTCAATCTGATTTTTTAAAAGAAAATAGGTAACTGAGCTGAAAATTATTAGTATAGCTGAAAATGCAATAAAATTAGCAATTACAAGCTTTGTACGGATTTTTTGCTTATTAAAAAAACCTGACAATTCATAATCCCCTTCATACAAACATTATCTAATATATAAGATACCATTTCAATGAATCAAACCCAATAAAAAAAGAGATCTGATTTTCAAATCAATTTAATGAAAACCAAATCTCTTTTCAATTATTTTTTAAATTCCAGAAATAGAATATACAAGGCCGCTACCACCAATAAAAGCAAGCGCTCCAATCGCCTTTTCTGGCATTCGCCCTTCAAGTTCCATGGCTTTACCAAAAAGTCCAAACACTAGCGGATGAACAAGAAATGGCATAGCAAAAATGAAAGGAATCATACTTGATGCTTGATTACCAAACATACCGCCTTGAACTGCGGCGAAGAGTCCAAAATGAGAGATAGCTGCAGATTTGGCCATAGAGGCATATCCAAGATCCATTCCACCAATGTGCAATAAAAAGAATCCACCAAAAATTGCCGTAAGTTGCCATCCAAAAGAGAATTGCATGAGCCCTTTAACTTCTTTGCCTTCATCACCATTTGCGGATCTAAGAGTTTTAATAGACCAAAAAACCAGACACAAACCTATTAATGAAATGGTTATAGCTGCCGGAACGAGGAGAGCCCCTTGCTTAACACTCATAGCAAGTATGGTAAAAACAAATACATGGCCGAAAAAGGGAATATTAATCATAATTGGAGCTCTGGCGGCAGCTTCAGATCCAAGATCCCCAGCAGTACATGCCCCCGTTAAACCAGCATGAGATAAAGCTCCAGCCATACCAGGAGCAAGGTTTCTGATTTGATTGCTATTCGCAGCAAAAATTAAAACTGCCAATCCACCAAACATCCAAAAAATCTGGCCGAAAAAGCCATATGCCATCACAGAAGTCATTCCTTCAAGTTTAAATGCCTCGACAATTCTTGACCCGCCAATCATAAAGTTTGCTGCCAATACCACGGGAATTCCAGCAAACAAAAGAGCTCTGCCTGTTGGTCCAAGTTGCCAGTTTGAAAAAAACATTCCAATAGTGGAGGAAATAATCATTGCAAAAAAGATCTGTGGCAATGAAATATAAGACTTTGCAAAAACAGCTATTTTAAAACTCAGTGTCAAAACGGCTACAATAAAGATGATCTCCAGCAAGCCTTTTCTGATATAGGCAGATTTATTTTTTATTGTTGCCCGATGATCAATAAAAATTATTGATCCAACAATTCCAATATAAGCTATTAGAGGATAAAGTTTGGCAAGAGTATCCTCAGGACTAGCCCCAACTATCATCTTTATGATTCCTTCAATTCCTAGAAGAATGAACATAGATCTAACCAGAAAAACAAGTTGAGTTCTTTTGGTACCAAGAATTACCTCTTCTTGTGATGGAATAACAATATCTTCTATTTCTTCAAGATGCTGTCCTGCAATAATTTTTCGTAATTCCTGGCCCCCGACAAAAAATGAAGCTATCAAGGCAATGATGGTTACTTTACTAATTAAGCCAATTAAAGGAAACTCCTTAAGACCGGGGGTACCAACACCACTTGAAACAAGAGCATACCCCATTCCAAGACCGAAAATAACTATAATCAGTATTGGAGAGTATCTTGTTCCTGCAACAACAGTTCTAGAAATTAAAACCATTGGTAAGATTAAAAAAAGAGTCAACCAAAACTGGTTTAAGAACTGCAACTTTGCAATTTGTTCAATCAAATGTTCCATAATAATTTCCTCAACTAATTTTTTACTTTTGCTCTGCAACATTTTAATTAAAACAAAAAGCTTTTGCAAGCTAATTCCGAATTAAAAGCAAAATTTGGCCATTTCCTCTGATTTTCTAATTATCCCGTACAAAACAACTAAAAATATAATAAGACATAAAACATCTTTACTTCTTCAGTTAATTTCTAGTCTAGAGGCTATAAAAGACTTATTTTAGATTTTTTAGTAAACTACGTTTTAGTAAATCAATTGTGGTTATGAGCAAGATATTTTTTTGCAGTTGCAAATTTTTCTGAGATTTTTTAAGGATTGTGATAATATCAATTTCTCAAAACACATACTGGAGGATGTTATTTATGATTAGAAAGGTTGACCTTGGCGTATCGACTGGTCACGGTGTTTTCGGAAACCCTGCTCCTCTTGGTCTTTTTGGCCTTGCAATAGCATGTGCTTCTTTGACCCCAATAGCGTTTGGCTATGGAGTTTCTTCTACAGGCATAAATTCTGCTGCATTTGTAACTGCAGCAATTTTTTCCCTCCTTTTTGGGGGGTTCTGCCAACTTTTAACCGGACTTATGGATTTTGCAAACAAAAACACTTACGGTGGAACAATTTTTACGGCTTTTGCTTTTAACTGGATTATTACTGCCATTTCCTTTGCAGGAATAGGTCTTGGCTACATGATCGATCACACCATCCTCCTCGCCACCGAAATAGTAATGTTCGTAGTTTTCATTTTTCTAACCTATGGATTTGGTTTTTTCAGCAAACTTTTGTTCTTTTTCCTTCTAGATATCGATTTATTATATGTTTGCAAAATTATTCGTGCCTTCACCCACACTAAAGCACTTGAAATTCCAATAGCCCTGTTCACAGTTTTACTTGGGATTATAGGCCTTTGGCTTGCTTTAGCAGGTCTTATGAATCCAATTACCGGCAAACAAATGTTTCCTGTCGGAGGCCCAATGTTTACTGGCCCCAAAAAACAAGGTTTCAATTGGAAAGTTAGAAGAGCTATTTTTGATGTGTTATATGAATCCTGGAAAGAAAGAGGGTTTGCAATGATATCTATGGAAACCCTTTCTGAAGAAGTAAAGTCCAGAACCAATGAAGACAAAATTCTTCCTGAAATTTGTTACCTGGGGGAATATGGAGCTTTAAAAACGAAGGAAAATGATCTTGAAAAACCAACAGCCGTAAGATTAACTTCCGAAGGTATAGATCTATATGAACAGCTAATTTTCAGGAAGTATGATTTCTAAATTTCTAAAAGGGGCAGCCAATTGGCTGCCTTTTTTTTCATCTATTGACAAGCTTAGTATTTTTAAGTATTCTCAAATAAGTATGAATAGTGGTTGCCTTCCAGCTCCACGACTTTTTAATCATGGGAGGTAAATTGATGATTGCCAGGAATAATAAAAACTGACTTTTTAACTTTAAAGCCAGATCATCTGCTATTCTAAAATTTTAATTTTTCCAATTAACTTTTGAATGCATTTTGGCGCGCAGATTTCTGGCATTCTGGAGACTACTCCCATTGCATTTGAAAGGAATTTCATAATTGAATCTAATTAATTACGGCTACAATGACTATTTTGAAAAATATCGAAAAGAAAACAGCTGGAACCAGAAAGAAATTGGAAGAATTATCTCCGAAAGTCGAGAATTTTATCTGATTTGGACTCATGGAAAGGTTGTAACTGGTGAATTATCCGGGAAACTGAGATTTTGCGCTGAATGTCGCGAAGATCTTCCCGCTGTTGGAGATTGGGTAAACCTTGCTCTGCTAGATAATGACCAATCAATTATCAGAGATATTTATCCTCGAAAGACTACCTTAACAAGAGCAGCCATTGGCAGCTCAGGCAACCGACAGATAATTGCAGCAAATATAGATAAAGCCTTTATTGTTATGACGGCAAACAGAGACTTTAATCTCAACCGTCTGGACCGTTATTTATCAATAGTGCTCGAAAACAAAATTTCTCCAATAATACTTTTAAATAAAGTTGATTTGATTTCATCAGAAGATCTGGAACAACTTAAGTCTGACATAATAAATAGAAATAAAAGTCTCACAGTAGTCTGTACCAGTGCTGTCTCGGGTGAAGGTTTGATTACTCTGAAAGAGCAACTTAATGCTAGTGATACGTTTTGTTTCATAGGCTCTTCTGGTGTTGGCAAATCGTCTTTAATAAATGCTCTTCACGGAGAAGTTCTACTTGAAACCGGTGACCTTGGCCAGAAAAATGACAGAGGGAAGCACACAACAACAAAAAGAGAGTTAGTAAGACTATCTTCTGGTGGGCTTTTACTAGATACTCCAGGAATGCGAGAAGTCGGAATAGCCGATTCCTCCTCCGGAGTTTCTGAACTTTTCAGTCAAATTGAAGAATTAACTGAAAATTGTCGTTTTAAAGATTGCTCACACAGGACAGAGCCAGGCTGTGCAGTTATTGCTGCGATTGATCAAGGAAGAATCAGTGCAGAGCAATTCAAAAGCTATTCGAAACTTCAAAGAGAAGCTAAGAGATTTGAAGCAACAGTTGCGGAAAGAAAAAAGCAAAGTAGAGATTTCGGAAAAATGGCAAAAAACGTTCTAAAATTCAAAAAGCAACTTAAGAACACCTAAAAAACAAGGGCCCTTGATAATCAAATGTCGAGGGCTCTTGTACCTTTCAATCTTTAGATTTTTAGATAACCTCGGGATTTCAGATACTCAAAGCTTTTCTCCACATTTACAATATCTCCAACCTCAAGAACAATTAATGGATGTTCAGATAATTGGCTGGTAAAATTTACCATTTTTTTCCAATCAATGTTTCCTTCCCCCAAGGCCAACTCAAGATCTCTGTCGCCATCATTATCATTCCAATGCATGTACACAATGTCTTCTTTCATAGTATCAAACCATCGCGAAGCATCCAAAGAAGAGAATACATTCATGTGCCCAAGATCTAAACAGGATTTAACATGTTCAGAATTTGACTTTTTTATAATATCCTTTAATAAATCAGGACTATCTTCCCACATGTTTTCAAGACAGATACAGATTTCTGGATATTCTTTAGAAACGGCACTCCAAAAGTCTGCCTGATCCTCAACTGCTTTTTTAAAATAACTCTGATTACGTATCAACATATTTATGCTGCAATGGAAAACAATATGTGAACAACCTAAATTCAAAGCCATTTCGATTCCTTCTCGAATCCTATCCTGGGAAAGCTTGGCAATTTTCTTATCGGGGCTATGTAAAACTAAATCAATGAATGGTCCATGAAAGGTTTTATAACCACTAAAATTTCTTAGTTCCTGCTGAAAAGCACTCATCTGCTCCTTTCGTTGCTCTTTTGAGTCAATCACAGAAGGCATAGCAAAGGACACAAGTTCAAAGCCACATCCATATTTTCCTGCCAGTTCATAAAATGAGTGTCTCTGACTCCAATATGGTTGTATCAAAATTTTTGAGGGATTAATCATTTAACAATACCTTTCATTTTAAACTTTTTGATAAGAAGTAAAAAATAACGAATTCTGCTTTTCTGGGACTATCCTTCTATTTCTAAATCACCGAACTCATTTTTCAAGCAATCAGAGCAGATTCCATGCGAAAAAACAGTTTCAGAATTCATTGTAATGTATTCTTCTAATGTAAACCAAGTGCCATCTACATTTTGAATTTTCCGACAATATGAACAAATAGACAACAATTCAGATAAATATTTAATTTTTTTCTTAGCTTCTTTCAGGTTTTTATTTGTTCTAATTAATTCTTTAGTCGTTTTTGCCAATTCATTATTTAAAACTGAAATCTGTCGGATAATACTATCAGTACGTTCCGTTTCAGGTATTCCAATCAGCAACCAATCTTTTTCCATTTTAAAAATTTCACAATATAAAGGTATGGATAATGGATTTACAAAGTCTAAACTGATTTTCTTTTCTTCAGGAAACTGACTTATAAGTTCCTTTAGTTTATTAACAGTTGCTGAAGTCAAAATAGTTGAGATACTATCACCTGGCTTAATATTACTTCCAGAAGTCTTTTTAAGATTTAAACTACTGGAATTAAGAATATAATCTTCACTAAAAGAAAAAAAAGCAATTTTACTTGTGGAACTAACGTATTCAAGCACATAAGAAAAAATGGCTCCCTCATTTAATGTCACAATAAAAACCACTCTCTTGCTAGTTTTTTTGCTTCTATGACATCATTTGCAAAACCATTTGCCCCAATTCTCTCCCATAGCTTGGGATTCTCATTAAAGCTTCGTCCCCCAACCATTATTTTAGTGTCTTTTAAAGCCTCTTGATTCTTTATTTGAAAAATCATCTGCTGCACCACTGTTAGATTAAAAGGCATCGTCACAGAAACAGCCAGAATGTTTGGTTTAAATTCGTAAGATAAGTTTAAAACGTCTTGAACAGGAGTATTTGCACCAAGGTATCTAACTGTCCATCCATCGTATTCCAAAATATCAGCAATCATCCACGCCCCTAACTCATGAAATTCGTTAGAACATGCGGTTACAATTGCCCTCTTATTGTTTGGACATGATTTAAAATCAAGTTGAGCTAACCAGGCCATAACTCTATTAACAATTGCTGAAGTAAGATGCTCCTGAGCGACCGAGATTTCGCCTCGCTCCCAGAGACAGCCTATCTCGTACATTGCCTGTTGCAAAACATGGATATAAAATTCTTCCAAGTCAGCAATTGAATGAACACTTCCTTTTGCCAGGTTTAGACTTCCTAAGTGGTCTGCCTTTAGCAAAAACCGCATAAGTTCATTTTTGCAACTGCTCCATCTTCCATTTGTGCATGAGCTTTGGATTAAAGGACTTCTTGCTAGATCCACAAAGTCTTCATGATGAGCAATCATCCAATTGTAAACATCGAGAATCTCATCTTTAAGTTCTATAGGAAACAATTGCTCTACAGCCACTTTCCAAGCTTTTAACTCAATAGGAAAATACTCAAAGGAAAACCCATGGTTGGAGTATGTTTTATAAACCCATAATACAGTGCGACTCAACAATTCAAAATTATTAAGCGAAAAAACCGATGTCATAAAAGCAGCATGGTTTTTGTGGTTATCCAGCATTTTTTGCAAATGATTAGAGCCGATGAGAGAAATCACATTTTTGTTTTGCGACAAATTGCAATCTACTGATTCAATTAGCTTTGGACAAAGTATCTCATACTCTTCGGCAGCCTTTTGGGAAACTTTTCTTATTGAGCGAGTGGTTTCTATCAAGCTTTCAATAGACAACATGGCCATGCTTACTCCTCTCGGGCAATTATCTATTAAGACTTTTCTATTTATTCATTTTATGATATCAGGAATCAAAATTTATGAAAACAAAAAAACGGCACAAATAATTGTGCCGTTTTTTTGTTTTCAGGTTGTTTAACCCAGAATACCATTTAGCCATTCTAACGGCATCTTGATATCTTCGGCAATAAACTTTCGATCAGCTTCTGACCATTGATCAATCGGCACATTTTTCAATGCATTTTTCACATAAGATCTGCGCAACTTTTCCATTTCTTGTCTCTGACCTTTAACCTGGGAAAGTTTTTCTGGAATAACAATACTTTTTCCATTTATTCCTTCCGTAGGGTTTCCTCGACGAACTTCAATCCCCATTTTTCTTGCAAAAGCAAGCTGGGCATTGTGGTGTTTTCCTGCGCCAGTGTATTCAGTCTCCTGAACGACAATAATTTGATCTCGATCCATTTCTCTAGCCAGCGCCACCGCTCCCGTAACACTAGTGTTTCCGGCTGGCCCGCGTTCTATTCCCTCTAGCTTTGCAAGCAATTCAGTTATGTAAAAAACTTCACCCTGATTAACTAGAATGTAATCATCCATGTATCTCAGACTTCTTGCGGCATTTCGTGGAACGTCTACTCTATCCGGCCAGGTGGCAAATGGAACGCCAAAACCTGTGTGCCCAGTGGTAAAAGATTTTTTGTTAAAATCTTTGTCTGAAGCCATATGAAGACCACTCAAGTCAACGGAGCAAGCCACAATCTTAGAGTTTGCTCCAGATTGAATTAACCCCCTCGCAGTACCTGTCAGGTTTCCCCCACCGGCATGAGTAACAACAACTGCATCAGGATCTTTTCCATACCTGGCTCGAACCTGACAAGCAATCTCCGCCCCAAGAGTTTCAACACCTTTTATTCCAAAGGGTGTATAGAGTGAAGCATTGAAAAAACCCGTTTCTTCCAGAGTTAATAATAAACAATAAAAAAGTTCGGGCCCGACAGACAGTTTTATAACCTCTGCCCCAAATGCTTCGCACTTTCTACCCTTCTCGACGATTTCAGGTTGCCCAATTCCCATTGAATCAAAAACTTCTTGAAGAATAATGCATTTCAATTTTCTTTGAGCCGCCTGGGAGGCAACCGCTGCCCCATAGTTTCCAGAAGTGGCAGCTATGACTCCAGAGTATCCTTTTTCTTTCGCTACAAAAGCTGATATGGAGGCTCGCCTGGCTTTAAAGCTTCCAGAGGCATTTGCAGCTTCATCTTTTAAAAGGATTGTTGCACCTTTTCCTTCAGGACAACCAGCTCTAACTGCTTCAGTTAAATTGGTTAACTCAAACAAAGGAGTACTGCCAACTTTGGTTTCAGCCTGAATTTTAGCAATGTCTTCAAGCTTAAAACCAGCATCATTCATCATTCTTTCGTAATCGAATGCCAGTGCTCCAAGCGTATAATCATCGTAATCAATCCCCATTGAGGACTTCATTATTTCATTTTTCCGAGCCATTACAGCCTGATAGGAAGTATCTCTTTTCATACTTGTCCTCCCAAACCAATATTTAAAAGCTCTTCAACTGTTTCACCAAAATCATGGCGATAACATGGCGAAATAATTTTTAATTCACCCTCAACGGTTCTTCCAATTAGGGTTTTTATAGCTACAATATCTCCAATTTTTGAGTCTGACTGCAAAAAGCCAGACATTTTCATTATGTATGGGGTGCACCTGGTATCTTCTGGAACTTGCGGAGCCCTCTGATCTGGTGTCAAAATAATTTTCTCAATTTCGACCCAAGTGCCAGCTTTCACACTTTCAGACATCTTAGAAGCCTCTTTCGTATGCCGATTTTCCCATAAGACATGCAGGAATAGGAAGATCTGACATCCTCTTTAAACCAGGTGAAGCTTTTAAAACTATTGGAATCATATTTACAGCCGCTGCCATAGTGCCTTTACCGCCAGGGATTTCAGGGCTAATGCTCATATTTATTTCTGGATCACCAATAATTTTTATATAGTCACCAGTTTCAACATTTTCTGTTCCTGGATGAATTTGCTGTGGATGAATCAATTTAATAACCTCTTCACCTTTTCTATAGCCAATTCCAATGTGTCTACAGCCAGCAACCATACCAGGCTTAACTTTTACAACTGGCGTTTCTCTTTCAGTGTTTGAAATAATAGGCTCACGAGTTTCTTCAATATTATCAACTTCTAATCCAATTGCATCTGAAATCATTTTTATTGATTCAGGGAAGCCAATATGCCCAACGATTGAACCATCTTTTAAACCTGCTTCAAACTCCTCAGGTGTAGATCCTACGCCCTGTGTTTCCATAACCGTTTTTCCAAAAGGAGAAAGGTCATTGATTCTGCTAGCTTCAATTCTCTTTACATTTAAACATGCACCAGAAAGATTAATAATAAGCTGATCAAGGACAAAACCAGGATTAACACCAGTTCCAAGAAGTGTTACACCATTTTTTACAGCAAGCTCATTAAGTTGTCTTGCTAATTCAGGCTCTTGCGCTTGCGGGCATGCCATTTCCTCTGCAATAGTAATTACATTAATTCCTTTTTCCAAAACAGTCTTCAGACTGTCAAAAACATTTTTAGTAAAAGAGTGAATAGCGTGAAGACAAACATCTACTTTATCTTTATCAAGAATTTCATCAGGGGAGGCATAAATCTTTACGCCAACATTTTTCCCTAAATTAAGAACTTCACCGACGTCTTTTCCAACGATTTCCTCACGTCTTTCAATAACACCAACAACTTCAATTCCTTCTTTTTCAAGCATGAGTTTTACCATGCCGCTTCCCATTGCTCCGAAGCCCCATTGAACGACTCTGATTGGTTTCATAATATCTTCCTTTCCTGATTATTCCTGTGTAATTTTAATACTTGTTTATAAAACGATGGTAATTATAGCACCATGGCCTTAAAGAGCAAGATTTATTTACCTTTTTTTATCAAGGCAAGGTTCTTTGATAAAGCTACTTTCAGAAGCATTTTTTTGCATGCTTTGGGAAGAAGTGCTTTCAATGACTTTTACTCCAGAATTTGAATACCAAATTCCTCCCTCGTCTCCTGAATAGGTATATTCTAGAACCTGAATCTTCATTCCGATCTTAAGAAAGCCATCGTTTTTTTTATGATTGATAAAAATTTTCAAATGATTCAAAGATACCATTTCGTCAACATTTGAAGCTGGCTTCTCTTTTTTCAAGCTATTTAGATCATTAAATTCTTTAGAAAATTCCTGAGTTACATTTTTTAAAACGACCCAGTAACCGGCAGGAAAAGTTCTGTCTCCTCCCAAACTCCCACTCATTCCCCATTGGCCGGGCTCAGACCTTTCCTGAACCCAATTTAATGATTCAATTTCTCCAGTTATCTTCGACTGTTCAACAGGCTCTGTAGGAGCACAATATGCACTAATAGAAAAAATAAGAAAAAACAAGACAAAAGCGACCCTATTTTTCATAATGATTCCTTAAAAGTTTAAGTTTAGTGAAAAAGATTCTATAATCATTTAGATGAAGGACTCCAGAAAAATTTTAATCCTAACTGTAATAGCATTATTTGCATTCCCTGAGCTTTTTTACCTAATAAACTCTATTGCACTTTCAGCAAATCCAGGTTTGGAAAAACTAAGTCTTTCATTAAGATTTGGTGCATTTTCATTCATATTTGGATCAATTTACTATTTAGTTTCTTTACTCTTTTTCTTTTTGTTCGCTTCTAAAGAAAAAACGAAAGCTGATGGAGTAATGGTTGCAGGTCGTTTATTTAAAATAGATGCCAGCATAAATAATCCATCAAATCATATTGCTGTAGGAACAATTTTGCTATTTGTATCAGTAATTTTTATAGTTGTCGGAGCCCGCTAAAAAATGCGAGCCAATATATTCAAAACTATATAACCAACAAAAAGAACCACAGCACAACCACAGCACCCACCTGAGTTTTCAGCCTTTTCAATTTCCTCAAGCTTAACTTTTGCAGGCATGTGCCCTTTTCTGGCAGCCTTCTTTAACCAATAAATACCTTTGTCTTTATTTATGGCCAATCCAGTGCCTTCTATATAAAATTCTGCAAGATGAAACTGAGCTCTTGAATCCCCGTTTCGAGCAAGATCCATCATGACCTTAACCGCTTTTGGAGTATCTCCTCTTCTTAAAGCTCTAAAAGCAAATTCTAGATTCTCCATTTCAGAAGAAGAAGAGGAAGAAGAGGAAGAAGATGGAAAAACTTCTGGCACAAACGGAGGTGGTTCATTAAAAATTGGTGAAGAAGATTTTTTATTAATCTTTACAACCTTTTTAGAATCTCTTTGAGCCTGCTCTTTTCTTCTATTGTCTCTTTCGTGGGTATCTGTGATTTTATTTTTAGAATCACTGACGTCTACATTCTTCTTATGATTCTCTTCATTGAAAGTTACTTTCGCATCAAAAACAATCTCATCTTTAACAAAAGGCTGTTCAATATCAAAGTTAATATCATTAAAACCATGCTCTTGCTCAACAATAACAGTGTTGTCAACTATTGGCATTTCATCAACAATAGTTTCAAAAGTAACATCAACTGGTGGCGGCAAGATAACCCCTGGTGGAATATCTTCGGGGCTTGGCGCTTCGTTAAAATCCCTTAATTCTTCTGGTTCAGTGGTAAAAGTTACTGACATTGCCCCAGCCCAGGCCAAAACAAGCTCAAAGGCCTCATCTTCATCAAATTCAGGAAGAGAGCAGACTTGAGCCATAACTCTTTCTATTACAACATCTGAGACCTTTTTATTGGCATTGATTCTGAGTGGGATTAACAACTCTTTTTCAAGAGGTAGAAATACTCTTTGAATTTCGCTTTTAGCTTCTTTGGGGAATTTTGCTGCAACCTTTTCCTGAAATCTTGAGCTGATCTCACAGATGGTTACTCCATAACGATTAATTAAGCTTTTTATTTCAGTAAAAATCTCTTCGCGAAATCTCATCTTATCTCCCCAAGTATAAACTAACTAATTCTACCACCCTTTTTAATTTATAACCGCATATTTTCAAATTTCAGTTCAAAAATTTTTGCCATCTATGGCAACCAGTAAAGCAATTCAAGAACTTTTACCATTCTTTTTCTTTATCCTTTATAAAAATGAGAATCAAAACTGTTACAAGAAAGCACTGGATTAAAAACCAGGGCCAACTTGAAGTTTCTGGGGCCATCTCAAAAAAAACAACTAATGCCACAAATGGGAAAAATAGAAAGATTGAGAATACTTGTTCATGAATGAACTTCACTAATCTAATCTTTGAAAGCCTGGCCTTAAACAAGAGACCAACACATAAACATATGGTTAAAAATACTTCTTCCAAACTAACGCCCTCAATATTTTCCAAGATTTAACTTAACAATAGCTTTAAGCCTTTCGATGGAAAAAAACTTATCTTCAAATGCAGCCAGGCTAACAAGACGATACAATTCTGAATATTTACCATCATTAAACATGTTTTTGCCAGTTTGAATTGAATTTCTATATTCGACAGGAACTTTTCTTTTATAATGCCCTACTCTCCAGCCTTTTTTTGAAGAAATTGGAATTCTAGCCAAAAAAGGATCAGAAAGCCCCATTCGGTCTATAATTAGAGGTTTGGTTCCGGCCCAATATCCAAGCATTCCATTAAAATCGTTTTCTAAATACTTTACTCCTACAGATGCAATCTGAGCCCCAATTTGTGACCACTCAAAATCAGGAAAAACCTTGTTTTTATCATTATAAAGATATGCATAAAGCGAACAAACATCAAAATAATACCCTCTTTCGTCGGCAATTCCAGAATCCAGGTTAAAGTTTCTATGTTCTAGCCCTGTATTTAGTGGGGTAAAAGGAAAAGTGATAGAAAAAATCGTCAAGAAAATCAATAAACTGTTTAAACAAAAGTATTTACCGCAAACTTCGCCTGAAAAAAAACTTTTGTAAAAACAAACCAGTGCTATAGCTGCGGCTAAATAAGAGAATGAAAAAAATCTTCCCCGCATAAAATCACCGCCAACACTCAAAATATACAAAAAATTAAAAACTATCCCTACCGACAAAGCCTTTGAAAAAGCAGTATTGGCCTTCCAAAGAAGAAAAATAGCGACAAATGGAATTAGAATAGTGATAGGATCAGCCCTAAAAGTAACAATAAAATATTGAAGGCCTTGATTTACAAGATCCATACGCGCAATTCCAGTATTCAACTTGGCATAAGCTGTATTGGGAAAAAGGGCACCGTAATACAAAAGAGAAAAACATGACCAGATAAAAGTAGGAAAAACCGCAACAATGATGGGTTTAATTATACTTTTTCCTGAACTTTTTCTAACAAAAAGCAGGGCTATTAATGGAAAAAAGAAAAGAGAAACCAAATCAAGCCTGCAAATTGGTAAAAGCGACCATAGGATAATGGCCTTCCAAAAGTCACCATTTGCTCCACCTTCATGGGCACGGGCATCATAGTTAATGGATTTCAAAATAAAAATTGAACTGATAAGGTAAACCAGGATATTTTCCAATCCCGATGAAGTATAGTCAAAGAATCCATTTGAGACAATAAGCAATAAACCTAGACTCAGAAAAGCTTTAGGCTTAAAACTATTGTACAAAACAACTAGCAGTATAGAGAATATGACCATTGAAAGAAAAAACTGACCAAAAAAAGCGTCGCTGGTAAAAAATCTTATAAAAACTAACAATGCAAACCACAGCGGACTTGTAAAGGATTGAACTCTTTGGCCTGAATTCCAGTTAGGACCATTTCCTGCGTGAAATTGTTCCACACTTCTGAAAATTATGTATGAATCATCGGATACCCAGGCATTTTTAAAAAAAACAAACGAAAGTAAAAGAATTATAAAGCCAACAAGAATGAAGCTTGTATTCGCATTAATTTTATTTTTTTCAATTTTAGTATTATCCATCAATCCCCCAGATCCTTTAAAAGGTATTGTAACAACTGAATTGAAAAAAACAAAGTCGAATATTCGGTTGAAATTACTGGACAAGAAAACAAAAATATATGCTCTATTGTTTGCATATGATTTTTTTGTTAGACAGCCTAAATAAAAGACAATATACTAATGGGTAGAAAGATAGAGAGAAACTCGTGAATTCAATCAAGTTAAAATGTCCCTATCAGTCAGAAACACAAAAATTCTGAGAGCATCAAATCATAGTAATTTTTAATGCACATCGTTTCCTAAATTGGTTTTTAATGTTTCTTTGTTTGCAAAGACAATAATAAGGATTGTACAAGCCAGATGGAAAATCAAAAAAAAAGAATACGGCAAAATCATTTTTTGATTCTATTATTCTCTACAATTATTTTTGCTATTTCTGCCTTGGTAAACATACATTTCGCAAAAATAGACGTTGAAAAAATAGCAATTGAGAGAGGAAGGCAGATTGTAATTGACCAAGCCCACCAGCTTGAAAGGGAGTTTTCGTCCCTCCAAAAATCCTTGCATCTGATTGCCGCTAATTTTTCCCGATATAGCAACTGGCCGAAGGCAAAACGTCGCGAGACTATTCTAGGATTATTAGAGGTAACTCTTGAAAAGCACGAAATGGCCAATGGAATCTTCACCCAATGGGAACCGGGTTTCCCGGACAATCAAACGGCATCAAATGCATTTTTCAGCGATGAATCTGGCGGATTTATTCCATACTGCATACGACTTCCTGATGGAACTGCCTCTTTCACATATCTAACCGATCTGGATAGCCCAAAAGTTTTGGAAGCTTATAATTTTGCTCGACAAACTGGGCAGGATTTTCTCATGCCCCCGTATTTTTACCTTATCGGAAAAGAACAGGTTGAGATGACAACAATCGTCACCCCTATACCGGGAGAAATTTTCAGACCTGGCGTTGTTGGAGCCGATATCTCTCTAAAATCAATCCTGAAAAAAGTTAGCAAACTAAGACTTTTCAAAACTGGTTATGGATATTTGTTATCAAATCAAGCAAAGTTAATTTCGCATCCAAACCATAGTTTAGTTGGAAAAACTTTGACCGAGGTAAACTCCAGCCTGACAAAAGAGCAGGATGCTGTTATTAAGGGGCAATCTTATTATGGTGAGGGAACCTCTATAACAGATAAAGGCAAAAAAGTTTTAAGATTCTTTCAGCCGCTTAAACTTTCTGATACAGAAAACTTCCTTGTCTTAGGTGCTACCATTCCGATGTCAGAAATTTTAGAGGATATAAAGCCGGTCAAACTTTTCTCCTGGCTAACATTTTTCATTGCTCTGGTTATGGTCGCCGCGGCCTTTTATTTTGGGGTTTCTTCGACAAATAGCATAAAATCAGCTATTGCGGAAAGAATTGAGCTTGAACTTAGATTCAAAGCTATTTTTAACAGTTCTTTTCAATTTATGGGAATTTTGAATCCAGATGGAATACTACTTGAAGCTAATGAAACATCGCTAAATGCAATTGGCGAAAAAAAATCAAACGTAATCGGAAAGCCTTTTTGGGAAACTCCCTGGTGGCCAAGGGACTCTAAAGCTAAAGAAATTCTAATAGATAGTATTCAAAGGGCTGCAAAAGGGGAAACAATCCGATTTGAAGCTGCTCACCAAACCAAAACATCAAAACAGCTACTGATGGATTTTTCTTTAAAACCAATATTCGATGAAAATGGAAAGGTTTCTTTAATTATTCCTGAAGGACGTGATATAAGCGATTATAAGTCTGCCACAGCAGCTCTGGAAGAAAGCGAGAAAAAATATAGAAGTCTTTTTGAATCTTCCAAGGATGCCATTATGACCATACATCCACCAAATTGGAACATTGAGACCGGAAATAAAGCTTTATTGGAAATGTTTGAAATTCCAAACAAAGAACTACTTAAACAACATTCGCCAGCCTCCCTATCGCCAGAAACTCAACCAGACGGAGCGCTTTCAGCAAATAAATGCCTAAAATACTTAAAGATTGCAAGCGAAACTGGAAGCTGTTTTTTTGAGTGGGAACACAAAAAATTGAATGGAGCTTGTTTTTCCTGCACAGTTCTTTTAACCAGGGTTGGAACAATAAAAAACCATTTCATTCAAGCCACGCTTCGTGACATAAGTGAACAGCTTAAGTCTCAAAAGGAAAGAGAAGAACTTTTAGCGCAACTCAATAGAAAAGAAACCATGGAATCTCTTGGGCAGCTAGCTGGCGGGGTTGCTCATGACTTGAACAATATGCTTGGTGGAGTAATGGGAGCTACAGAGCTTCTTCAGCTTCACTTAAGTGATAACCCAAAAGCCCAGGAATACATTGATATGATTCTCAAATCCACAGAGCGTGGAGCAGAGCTGATTAAAAATCTACTCGCTTTTGCGAGAAAAGGTAAGTTGATATATTCTCCAGTAAATGTTCACCTTGCGATACAAGAAGCGGTAAGACTCTTGAACAGAACAATTGATAAGAGAATTAAAATTGAAATCGCTTTGGATTCAGCAAAAAGTATTGTTATTGGTGATTTATCACAACTACAAAGCGCTATTTTAAACCTCGGCGTAAATTCAAGTCATGCAATGCCAGACGGGGGAGTTCTTGGATTCTCCACCAGAGAAGTTTTCCTCGACTCAATTTATTGCGAAGCCAACCCTTTTAAAATTGATCCAGGAAACTATATTGAGATAGAAATACGGGATACAGGCTCTGGGATTCCTCAAGAAAATTTAAACAAAATTTTCGAGCCATTTTTCACTACTAAAGAGACAGAAAAAGGCACAGGCTTAGGGTTAGCTGCTGTTCATGGAATGATTGAACAACATAAGGGAGCCCTTAATGTTTACAGTGAAATAGGCAAAGGAACTGTTTTTCACCTAATGCTTCCTTTAACTGAAGACATGGAACTTTTTTCAAAACCAGAAGATGAAGTTGTTATGGGTAAAGGATTGATACTTCTAATTGATGATGAAGAGATGATTAGAGCCACAGCTGCGATTATTTTAAAACGCCTTGGATATGACGTAATGCTTGCGAGAGATGGAAAGAAGGGCCTGGAACTTTTTAAATTTAACAAAGAAAAAATAGATCTTGTAATTCTAGACATGGTAATGCCTGAAATGAATGGTATTACCTGCTTTGAGAAAATAAAGGAAATAGAACCAAAAGCCAAGGTAATAATGTCCTCTGGCTTTTCATCAGACGAAAATGTTGAAGCTTTGCTTGCACAAGGCTTAAATGCCTTCATAAAAAAACCATACACAACAGGACGCTTAAGCAAATCAGTTGCCTCTGTATTGGGGGAAGATAGCACCAAAAAATCCTTAGAAAAACCAACTGGAAACGATTCGTTGGCTGAAGCCAGAGCTGAAAAGCTAAAGGTTGTTTCAAATAGTAAAAAGATTTTGGTAATGGATGATCAGGAAGTCATTCAAATGCTCTTAACCAATATGCTTTCTTTCTTTGGATACTCAGCAGAATGTGCTTCAGATGGTGAACAGGCTTTAAACATGTTTAAGCGAGAATCCATGACTGATGAACCTTATGCAATGGTAATTACAGATTTAAAAGTATTAAAGGGTATGTCTGGCTATGAATTAGCAGAGAAATTGAGAAGTTTTGACCCAGACGTAAAAATTATTGCCGCAAGTGGAGATGAAAATGATCCCATCATGACCGATCCTGTTCACCACGGGTTTGCGGGTAAATTGTCTAAACCATTCTACACACAGGCATTACAGGACGTTCTAAGAGCAAACCTCGGTTCTGATAGTTATTCAGAACCATAACCCCTTGTAAATTTCATAATTATAGCTGGTTTTACGGTTGCTTTAAGAGATTTAAATCTGATACTGTTAAGACTTATAAAATACAAACTAAACGGAAAAACGATGATTAAGCAACCAGATCTCTTTACCAGAATCTTCAGGTCTGAAAAAGAAGTTGATTCCAAAAAAAGTAAAATTGAGAATAAACCAAACTTTAATCAATCTTTGCCTGAAAAGAATTTAAACAAAGGTAAGGCAAATGAAAATCAGCGGCAATCTTTGCAAAATAGGATAAGCATCCCCTTAAGCGGTTCAAAGATTGAATCCTATGTGGGTTGTCCTAAAAAATTTGAATTTTCGTTTGTAAGAAAAGTAAAAAGAGATTACTCGATTTCCCACTATTTAGCATTTGATAACAGCTTACATAATAGCTTAAAAGCCTTTTATAAAACTCTTTCTGCAAATTCCAATGGAGAAAAGAGTTGGCTAATGGATTTATTGAGAAAGAATTGGGATCAGCGAGGTTACCAATCAGTTGAGCATGAACGAGAATATAGGCAAATAGCAAAATCCAGCCTTGAAAAATACTTTGATTCGCACTGTAAACAAGTTAAAAGTATTCTTGAAATAGACTACTTCTTTAAAACCCGGATTTGTGGGGCAGATTTTTCAGGAAAAATCGATCGGATAGACAAAAACACAGACGGAAGTTATGAACTGATTGACTATAAAAGCGGAAACTCACCAGCAAATGCAACGGAAGAACTCAGAAAAAGTTTATCGGTTAGATTGCTTTTTTTAGCAGCTGATCAGATATGGCCTGGCAAAGTGAAAAATATTTCTTTTATTTACCTCAAAGAAAACCTTACTGTTTCAATTACAAGGCAGATGATCGACTTTGAGAAAACAAGAAGAGAATTGCAGGAAATCTGTAAAGATATTAGCCGAAATCATTTTCCTGCTAAAAAATCCATGAATTGTTCTTTCTGTGATTTTAAAGGAATGTGCACTATTGGAAAGATTCCAGAAGTTAACCCGACAAGGCTAAAAACCTTTTTAACCTGCCCATTAAAATATTCCATGTCCTATGTGGAAAAAGCTACCAAGCTCACAAAAAAAGAGTTTTCACCTGAATTCATTTTGGATCGACCAATGCATGAAACTATTAACAAGTTTCAAGAAATTAAAGGCTTTCATAATTCGGATAGAATTCACAATGATCTATTGCAAGACTTCTTAAAAAGATTACCAGCAGATATTCAACCAGACATCCGAGAATCACTAGAGAAAGATGGCTCAACCTGTATTGAAAACCTTTTAAAGCTTTGGAAGCAAAATCCTTCAAAAGTATCTGTTAACTATGCCCTTGAAAACCTGGAAAGCGATTTTTTCTTTTCAACCGTAATTGACAGATTAGAGGAAACAGAAACCTCTGTTACCCTGATTGATTTTAAAACAGGTCAAAAAACTTTAACAACAAGCGAATTGCGTTATGACCCAGTTGTTTCTGCCATATCTCAGGCTGCTCTCAAAAAATGGCCCGGAAAAGATATTTCTTTTAAAATGATTTTTCTAAGGTCAGGAAGTTCAATAGAAATTCCCATTGAAAAAGAAATGGGAGAATATGGTGAATGCTTGATTCAAGAGCTGATTTCCTGCCAAAAAACTCAGTCATTTTGTGCCAGAAAAGGGTCTCTTTGCAGTTGGTGTGATTACTTTGATTCTTGCGCTGAATGGAAAGTTAAACCCTATGAAATAGCAGGAGAAACCCCAGATGAGTATTCTAAACGCTTGAGATTAAGTTACTCAAAAATGAGCCTGTTCCTAAATTGTCCAAGAGCTTATAAAAAGCTTTACATTGATAGAATTTCTCCTCGACCTCAACCCTTTTTCAGCTTTGGAACAGCGATTCATGAAACATTTGAAGAAGTGTATTCTCCAACTGCGAAGCGAAATTCAATTTCATTAGACGAGCTTTTGCAAATCTACGATAGGGTGAGAAAAAAGCATAGAGCTGGCTATGAAACTCCGGAGATGGAAGAAAATTATCGATTAGATGGAGTTCGGCAATTAACCAATTACTATAATAATTTTATTTGTGGAAAAGCTTTTAAACCTGCATTTTCAATTGAAGACTACTTTGAACTGCCCTGTGGAAAAAATGCAGTGGTAACGGGGTTTATTGACAGAATAGATAAGCTGGAAGACGGCACTTTTGAAATAGTCGACTATAAAACTGAGCCAACAATGCGAACTCAAAAAGAAATCGACGAAGATAAGCAGCTTAGTATGTATTATTGGGCCTGCAGAGAAGCTTTTAATCTTGACATCAGCAAGTTATCGCTAATAATGCTGGATCACAATGTGAAACTGGAAACATCAAGATCCCCCAGTATAGTCAAAGATCTAATTGAAACCATTGATGGCACAGCTTTACAAATGATAAATGAAAAAGATTTCTTACCCAAAATAAACAAATATTGCAAAAGTTGTGAACACATATCCGATTGCCCACTGCGAGATGAAATAGAACATGACAGCTCTCTAATTTCCATGCAGAAATACTAGTTTCAGCTACCTGTATGTCTTTTAATTCTGGCAAACCTTTGTATGAAGTTTAATTTGATTCGTAAAAATTAGAATTTACCCCCTGGATAACGCAAAAAGCCTTTTGTTTTAGAGTTTTGCTAAGTTTCTTAAAATTGTATCTATAGAGAAGTATGAAATGAATACTACTAAATTTTATTGAACTTACCGATATAAATACAAATTATAGAAATTAGAGATACCTATGCTCAAAAAACTTTGCGTAATCATAATAATGTTGACAGCTTTAATAAGCGTTGGATGCAGCAGTAAATCAGGCGCTTTGCCAGAAGCAGTTTTCCCGGTTTCATACGTAACCCCTACAATTTCAGGACTACAGGCAACCTCCACCTCAATTTCGAAAGCAGCTGGTGGAATCATGACCATAACTTGCAACTGGACAAGTCCAGGAATTGTTTCTACAGCAACTGGCTATCTTGGATTTGTAAAAACCATATCTGACATGGACACCGAACCCATTGGAAAAATTGGTTCGGGAACCGCCACTGTTACAGCTAGTCTTCTTTATCCATCCATTAGATTCCAAACAACAACAGACACAACTGTTGTTGCCACGGATACTACCGCTTTTTATGAGCGCTTCAAGGAACCAATTCCAATTCCAACAAAAGTTGGAACAGATCAGCTTGAAGGCTTATGGTCAGTTGACATACCTTTCGTAGCCGAGGATGTTAAAGATGCGCCTCTTGGAATTCACCAGATGATCTTTTATATGAAAATCAATGGTTTGAAAACCAACACTCTTTCTTTTGAAATGACTTTCGTTCCATAAATTTCTAATTTGTTCTGAGATTTGTTTTTTACAAATTTAACTTTTTCAGAAATTTTCTATCTTATTCAAGAAACTATTTTTTTTAGTCTCTTTATTTATTCAAGCCACGAGCCCATTCTTACAAAAACATATTTTTTGTTTGTTATATTCTTAGAAAGCTTCTAGAATGGTGCAACATCCACAAAAAATGGAGAAAAAAATGACACAACAGGAAAAGGAATTTTTGAATATCAACCCATTGTCAGCAAGAGAAGGTTTGCCTGATTTTGCCGCAATCACACCGGCCCATGTTATTCCAGCGATAGATGAAGCCCTTGCCTATGTAGAAGGCAAAGTAAAGGAAATTGAAAAAAACATTATACCAACCTGGGAAGGTCTACTCAAGCCGTTAGAGGACTTAGACATTTCCTTCGAATATACCTGGGGAGTAGTCTCTCATCTTTCATCAGTAAAAAACTCTGATGAAATGCGCAAAGCTTATCAGGCTGTTCTTCCAAAAGTTGTACAAATAAGCCTCAGAATATCTCAGAGCAAGCCAATTTACAGGGGCTTGAAAGCAATCAAAGAAAGTCCAGACTTTGAGACTTTGAATGATGCAAAAAAACGAATTATCATTAAAAAGCTTAGAAGTGCTGAACATGCAGGCGTTGGACTAGAAGGTAAAGAAAAAGACAGATTCAATGAAATTGCTAATCGAATGTCAAAACTAAGCACCGATTTTTCCAACAACGTTTTGGATGCCACCAAAGAATTTGAATTAATAATTACTGATAAAAAGGACACTGAAGGCTGGCCAGAAAATCTTAAGCAGTTAGCCTCTCAGCTATATTCTCAAAAGCATCCAGAAAACGCTGACAGCACTCCAGATAACGGTCCCTGGAGAATTACTCTGGATGGCCCTTGCTATGGCCCTTTTGTCCAGCATAGCCAAAACCGAGAACAAAGACAGGCCGTTTATCATGCTCAGGTAACTAAAGCAACCAATGGAAAGTATGATAACAACCCTATCCTATTGGAAATGCTCAAGCTTAGAAAAGAAGAAGCCTCAATACTTGGTTATAAAACCTTTGCAGAACTAAGCCTGGATTCAAAAAGCGCACCAAGTGTTCAGGCTGTTTACAAAATGCTGGACGAATTGATTCCACCATCAAAGCCTGCAGCAATAAAAGATCTTGAGGATTTGCGAAAAATTGCTAAAGAATCGGGACAAACAGATGAACTTTGTCACTGGGACCTTGGTTTTTGGGCAGAACGACTGAGAGAAACAAAATTTGATTATACAGACGAACAGTTACGACCATATTTTTCCTTAGATAGAGTTTTGGACGGCCTTTTTGGTCTTGCCAACAGACTGTTTGGAATTAAAATTGAAAAGTCTGATAAAAAGGTTTCAAAATGGCATGAAGATATTCAGTATTTCTCAGTAAAAGAAGAAAGCGGCAAGGAAATAGCCTCATTTTTCCTGGATCCATATTCCAGGCCAGAGGAAAAACAAGGTGGAGCATGGATGAATGAATGCTTCGGAAGAAGAATAATCAACGGAAAAGTAAGAAATCCAGTAATTTATCTGGTATGCAACAGCACCCCTCCGGTTGATGGCAAGCCTTCATTAATGAGCTTTTATGAAGCCCAGACTCTTTTTCACGAATTTGGCCATGGACTTCAAGGAATGTTGTCAATTGTAGATGAAGCAGAGGCTTCAGGCGTAAATGGAGTGGAATGGGATTGCGTTGAACTTGCCAGCCAATTCATGGAAAATTGGTGCTACCACAAGAAAACTCTCTTAGGTATGGCTAAGCACTATGAAACTGGCGAAACTCTTCCTGAAGATTTATTTGAAAAGATTAAAGCTTCAAAGAACTTCCGCGCTGGAAGCACGATGCTTCGCCAGGTAGAATTCAGTAAACTTGATATGTATCTTCACCACGAATACGATCCGAGCGGCGATGAAACGCCACTTCAAGTGTATAAGCGTTTGGCTTCAGAAATTGACGTATTCCCCATCTATGAGCATGCAAACTTCCTTTGTAGCTTTTCTCATATTTTTGCAGGGGGCTATTGTGCCGGATATTATAGTTATAAATGGGCAGAAGTTTTAAGCGCAGATGCATTTGCAGCTTTTGAAGAAGTTGGCCTTGATAATGAGGAAGAAGTAAAAAAAATGGGACGAAAATATCGTGAAACGATATTAGCACTTGGTGGAAGTAAAGATCCCAAAGAAGTATTCCGTTTGTTCCGCGGAAGAGATGCTAATACAAATGCTCTACTAAGACATTCAGGACTCAAAACCAACTAGAAGCTTAAAGACTACAACTAAAGATAAAGCCCAAATTCTGGGCTTTTTCTTTTTTAGTCCATTTAAATTGCCGCTCCATTCTAAATTTGTTATATTCTCTCAGTACTATTATGTTTTTCCCACTTCACGATCAGAATAATCCCCATGTAAAAATAGTTCCAATAGTAGGTTATATTATTATTGGGATTTGCCTTTTGCTGCATGTTTATCAGGTTATTCTTGCACTTGATGACCCTTCCCAAAAAAGACTGGTACAATTTGTTTATCGTCATGCGTTAATTCCCAAAGCCTTTTTTGAGGGTGAACTGGAATATTCTATTGGAAACAGAAAAATAGATTTTTCGGAAAAAGAAACGGATGCCATAAAAAAAACCTGGCCCGAATTCAACCCCGAAAGATTTCGCCAAAAAAATGTGGTTAATAGTTCTGAACTATGGATCTGGCTAATGCCAGTAACCAATATTTTTCTTCATGGTTCCTGGCTCCACTTACTTGTAAATATATGGTTTTTTCTTATTTTTGCAGATAATGTTGAAGAGCGAATGGGAAAGCTTTTTTTCCTGTTTTTTTTCCTTTTTACAGGAGCATCAGCATCAATCGGACACGCACTTTTGAATCCTGATTCAGCAACCCCACTAGTTGGTGCTAGCGGCGCAGTGTCGGCAATTATGGGGGCTTACATTGTTATTTTTCCTGCAAATCGTATTACAACTTATTTTTGCCCGATATGGTTTTTTATAAGAAGAATAGATGTTCCAGCCTATATAGTATTAGGCATTTACCTTTTATCTAATTTACTTTCAATGGCGCAAACAAAAAGCTTCGGAGCAAGTGTTGCATTTGATTGCCATATTTTGGGTTTTTTGTCAGGAACAATAATCTCATTAGCATTTAGGAATAAAGTCACCCAATAAACTAAATTCGGTGGTCACGAATCTTCATTAGAGTGTAAATTACCATGTTTAAATACACTAATGGGATTAGGCAGATCTGCGATATTGAAGCAAGCAAATTCATTGCATGCTCTCCTGAATTTCCAGGCAAGAGCGGTAAAAACATGCTAAATAATTCCATTGATGCCCCAGTCACCAAAAACATAATAAAAGTTGAGAAAGCAAAAAGCATTGCCATTTTTATCCTGTTCTGGCTATAAATTCTTTCTGCAATTAGAAAAGCATCTTGTCCAGGGATAAATATGCATAGGGGTTCAATTAATTGATATTTAAAATAATTAATTGAAAATATAAACCCGGCAACAATAACGCCCAGCAGCTTAAATATTGATCCCAGAAACATATTATCGTCATACATTTCACCAGAACTTACAACGACACTTCCAAACAACACTCCCACAGCAGTCCAAAGTCCAAGAAAAATGTATTTCTTTACAGAGTTTTTTAAAACATAGGGAGTTTTACTGGCAACTCGCTCTGAAAATTCAGCTTCATTTATAGTACGGCCATGGATAAAGTCATCGACAAGTAGAGCCAGTAGGGTTTTCCATTCTGAGAATAATCCAAGACTGCCATAAATGAAAACTGGTGCAGCAAAAAGAGTGTAAAAACCTAACAGAGTCTTCCCTATGCGTTTAAAGAAGATAAAGAAAAAGCTAAAAATAAAGATATAGACCAGCCAAAAAATAGCTTTTTTGATCGTTTCAATGGAAAATTTCCAAACATGTTTTTGAAAAAGTCGCATGGTTACATCAAAAATTTCGCTAATAGGTGCATTTTCAGGAGGCAAAACAGAAAACTGTCCATCCGGAATATGAGCACACATGCTCTGCTCAAAATTATGAAACTCCTGAGACAGACTCTCCATTTTTTCTGCTTCTAAATACTGTTTATTACTCCAAATTTCATAAGCCGCAGAGCATAACATAAGTTCTTTTCTAGTTTGAATTCTAATTTTTTCAACATTTAACAATTCGGCTTCAGTAAGAACTTTGGTAGCTTCTTCAATAGAGCCTTCCTTGCTTGCAAATTCAATGCGACTTTTTTCGGCAAGCTTTTCAATAGCTTCAAGGTCGTCTGAGAGTTTTTGAATTTGAATCTTAAATTTTGGATCAAAAATTTCCAATTGTAAGCATGTTTCTGCCAACTGAAGAAGGGCTTTCTTCTCTTTTTCTGGATTATTGGGTTTTCGCTTTTTTTGATTTTCGTCGACCTCTCCCGCCTGAATTGCAAGCAAAACATCGCTAAATGCCTGATCGAGAGAATTTTGAAAAAAATTATCCTTTGAGTTCTCAAGGTTTATTCTATTTTCTACATCCTGAAGCAACTTTAATGCTCCTGGAACGTGGGCCAGTGCAAATGACTTCAAAACTTCAAAAGCTTCATCTCTTAATGTGGGATTGGGATCTTCAAGTAGTATTTCTAGAAGCGAAACAAAAGGGGCTTCCTTGCATTTAATGATAATATTTAAAGCAGCTCTTCTAAATGACTCTCGCCCCTGTACAATCATTCTTCTTGTTTGTATAAAGGCATCCACTTTATTGGCGCGGCTTAGAGCTATTATCGAATTTGCTACTACCATGCTGCTTTTATCTTCGAGCAAGTTCAACAATTTATCCACTGCAGAATTGACATCAATTTTGTCAATTGCTTCCACCGCATTAGCTCTGACTCTATCGTCTGGATGGCTTAACAAGTTAACCAGATACTCTTTTGCCTCCAGGATTTTATATTTGCCTGCAAAAGCTGTCATAAAGGCAAGCAAGAAAGGATCAGATTCCTTAAAAAATGCTTTTAAAAACATTCCTTCTTCGTCTTTCGAGAATTCCTTTCTAAGCTGACAAATAGCAATATACCTGCTTGACGGGTCCTCAGACTCTATCATTATTGCAAGTTCTTTAGGAGGTTTCTTCTCTAACTTTTGGGCAGCAATTACATCAAGACTCTCAGAAGCTTTTAATCCAGCTCTTTCTATGTTTAGTAAAATTTCATCGGCAACGGGATTCCCCTCGCCTTTTTGCTGCTTAAGAGCTTCCAATGCTTTCTTTCTGACGGACTCTTCAGCATCCTTTAACGCGATCTCACCCAAAGCAACGAGAGCTTGTGGAGATTTTAGTTTTTTATATGCATAAATTGCAGATTCCCGGAACCAAACTCTGGTGTCAGAGGCCATAGAATTCAATAAAGAATATACAGCCGGACCTCCAAAGCTTTTTAAAGCCATAATCACATTTGTTTTTACGCGATTATCGGGATCACTTATGCAGGGAATAATAAAGCGGTATGCATCTTCTGTTCCTATGTTTGTTAAGCTTTCAATAGTATTTGCTCTAATTCTCGAATCCTTGTGTGACAAATACTGGCTTAAATAATGAATGTCTTCAGGTAATTGATAAATTCCTAATGCAAGAATAAAACGCGCTTTAAGCTGAACCAACCCTTCTTTGGCTAATGCTTTATGAATCAAGCTGTGGTATTTGCTCTGGCCCTCTTTGCCTGCTTTAAAAATTTTCTGCAATCCTGCAAAGCGTGCATATGGGTCCTCAGAAGAGAGAAGACAATCTACTTCCTGGGTTTGATAACAACTTATCTTCTCCCCTTCAAACTTTTCGGCTTCTAATTGATCCAATGCTTTTCGAGCCTGGTATCTAATTTCTTCATTTGGGTCAGAGCCAGCAAGTCGGGAAAGTTGCTCAAAAAAATCGCCATTTCTTTTTTCTACTATGATTTCTATAGCTTGCTTTCTGGCGGAATCCTCTTCTGAGTTCAACAATTCCGAGATACTATTTTTAATATTTGTATTCTGATCCATTTTATTAATATAACTTGAATTTAAATATAATAAAAACGCGCTGAAAACTCAGGTTTTCAGCGCGTTTTATTACCAGGCAAAAAGAGCACTATCTCCCGGCTTTAAAGTATAAGCCATATGTCCTGATTCGATTTTCCAATTGGAATCCCCGGAAAACTGCACGAGATTTTCGAGAAACGATGTTTCAGAAGGTAAACACCAATCCAGCTTAATGCTACCTGACTTTTCATTATTCAAATCTCGATTAAATAACACAAGAATGTGTTGATCGCCAGACTTTCGAAGAAAACAAATTACATCCTGAAAACCGGTCTCAAGTAGACCAAATGATTCAGTGCTTTTGTCCATGGCTGCAGCAGAAAAGTTTTTTCTTACTTCAAGAACTTTTTTCATGAAATCCAGCATTTCATGCTCGCCGTCCCATTTATAACCACAAAGATCAAACAGAGCTAATTTGCTGCCTTTGATTCTTTCCAAATCATCGTTAGAAAAATCTAATCCAGTATTAACCGGTACAACTTCACCGAGTTCCTGCCCTGAATGGATAAAAGGAATAGCTCTAGGCAACATAGTATTGACGAGGAATGCATATTTGGCATACTGCAAGCCCCCTTCCCTGCCAGCTGCTCTAGGAGTATTGTGGTTTTCAACTGCGCCAAAGAATGATAATGGCACTCCCTGGTTTCCAATATGATTTAGCAAATCATACATACCGTCCCTGCGATATTCTACCCACCAGGCATATCCAACTACCGCGTTATATCCAGCTTCAACGCTGTCATCTTTAATTTCAAAATTTTCTGACAGGAATGCAAAATCAGGGTCTTTTTCTCTTGCTGCATTTATAATTTCCTGCATCAACGAGACGGGAACCGCATGCCCCATATCAACCATGACCCCATCAATACCGAAAGTATCCTGATAGTAAGGAACAAGTTCTCTCAAATGTTTCCATAAACTTTTATTGGCAAGTTCAGGTCTGGCAAGCTTTTTATCATACATTCTAATAGTGTTATAAGCGATATAATTGAATTCAGGCGCGTCATGATTCTCATCATTATACATTCTCAAATAAGTAACATCGCCCCATGGTGGTTGGTTATCATCTGGTGGCCAGTCTGCAAAAGCCCCTGGAATTCTAACAGTATTTCTCAAACCTGTTTTTGGGTCTTCTGAAGAAGCCCGAATCTCACCATTTTCTTTCATTTGAATGCTTTCAGGAGCAGGAATTGCTTTAAAAAAGTTCCTATAATTTTCAGGGGGGGCAGGAAGATCGTTAAAGTCGGATGACTCAACTTTTCGATTAATTATATCCAGAACTTCTCTGGAAAAAATTGGATTTCCATAATTCTGAGCTGCAACGTCCAGATTTTTCTCTGACGGATCTCTGTCTGCAACTTTTTCATCAATCCAATAAAACCACTCAGGATGCTCTTTAATCCAGTCAGAATCTTTGCTTGCCGTCCTAAAAACAAATTCGGTGATTACACGAATTCCAACCAGGTGGCAGGCTTGAATAAATGCTTTAAATTGCTCTTCCACATCCATATTTACAAGTGGGTCGGCTTGTGTAGCCTCAAGTCTATAAGGATTTTGAATTGCATATGGAGAACCAAGTTCGCCTTTATTTCCATCTTTTCCGATTGCTGTAACAGGTAAAAGATGTATCACACTTGCACCCAATCTTTTAATATATCCAAGCAGTGCGATAGATTTAAGAAAAGTTCCTGATTCCCGACAACCTTCAAGATTAAGGGTGAGATCTTTCTTGTTACCGCCAATTTGACCATCAGCATCATGATCATAAGCAGAAGTCAATCTTACAAAAACGTTAAAAATGGTTTCTTTTTCTATCCAGTTTCCACCATTTCCATCAGGCAATTGCCCATTTAAGGACTTTATCGGGTCAACATCTGACAAGGCGTTTTTTTCTATTCCATCAATATGATTTAGAAAAAATTCCGCTGGGTTAACCTTAATCGGTGTACCGTCATTAGAGCCTTCTGTTCCAATTGGAGTCCATAGAGAAGGAACATTATAAACATACGGAACCTTCTTGTTCTTAAGTTCTTCGAGCTGATTTTTTAATGTGGCAAGGGGGGTATTAGGGGAGATTGGCATTTAATTCCTCCGGTGGATTTCTGGGGCAAAAGAACAAAATATAATGCGAAAATTTTATCATAAAGAAAAGCATTTAACCAGTTGCCCAAGAATTTCCTGGACTAAAATAACAAATTTTGCGTTAAAAACTTCTGAATGAGTTACCAATAATTAAGAAAAAATAACTTGTTTATGCCTATTTTAAAGAAGTTTGGATGACATTTTAGTATTACTTTACAAATCGATACTTTTTGATTAATATCTTACTGTCGATTAAGACATTAAAATGAATCAATTCGAAGGAGTTTTACCATGGCTATCAAAGTAGATACTGAAAAATGTGTTGGATGCGGAGCTTGCACAGGAACTTGTCCCGTAGAAGTACTTGAAATGGTTGATGGAAAAGTAGCTTACAAAGGCGACGGTTGTATTGAGTGCGGCGCATGCGTTTCTTCATGCCCAGTAGAAGCTCTTAGCCTGTAAAACAAGCTTATTTCGAAAAGTTTTTCGAACCTTCTGGTTTGTAGACAATTCGGATCCATAAAAAAAAGAACCGTAAAAACGGTTCTTTTTTTTATGGATTTTTTTATTTGCCTAAAGGCTATCGATAAGCTTTTCCAACTTCTTTACTCTTTCATTATCTTCAGGGTCTTTAACTTCGTTGGTCTTCTTTTCTTCAGGGAAATCTGGATTTTCAACAGCTGGTAGCGGTTCGTTTTCAGCAGAATCGTCCACTACAGTACCCGCTGGTGGCTGACCATAATCGTTTTCTGGCGGTTGCATAGGAGAAACCTTTACCTCTGGAGGAGCGAGCTTTGAATCAGCATTATTTGAGTCACTATCCTTGTAACTTCTAATTGGGCTCATTTCGTTGGCTTGTTTTACTTCCAGAACTTCTTTTTCAAGAGTCTCGACAGCATCTTCTGCTTCATTCAGGTTCTCAACAGCTTCTTTTAATTCTTCTTTTTTCGCTTCAATATCGTCGTCCAGCCTTCTTCGTCGTCTTTGATACAAATCATCCTTTAGGGTATGCCACATTCGATTTGCTTTATCTCTCTCATCCTGAAGTTCCTGCAACTCTTTTTCAATCTGCGGAACTCGGTTTTTCAGGCTGTCTTTATTCTTGTACATCTCACTAAGCTTTTCGGCGTTGGCCTGGTTTTGAGCTTCGGTGGCCCCAAACTTCTCAACCTTTTCCATTTCACTCCAGGCCTTTAAGCGCTCTTCTCTTAGCTGTGAAGCATATTCGGATTGCACACTTGATTGAACTTCAGCGGTTGCTTTAATTCTTTCCATCAGCATGGAAGTTTTTTCTTTAACCTTATCATCCTCAACCAGATCATAGACCTGCTGATAGTATTTCAGCGCATTTTCTGAATCGGAAAAACACACCGCAGCAATAAAACCAAGGGTTTCAAGTAATTCTACATTTTTTGGATCCTGAGCAAGCTTATTTTCTCTGTCTTTCTGAAGCGCGGCAATCAGCCCCTCATCGTCAAAAGCTAATATTGATCGCGATTTTCTGATTGCCTTGGCATAAATTTCAATTGCATCCGCAACCTTTCCCTGCTTTTTAAGCGCAACAGCATCCTCAAAAAGAATTTCCGCCTCTTCTTTTAAAGACTCCGGGTTTGCTTCAGCTTCCTGGGCATAAACAGCTTTGTTAAGTTCAAGATCAATGCAAGCTGGACCTAAACCACATAAAATTCCAACTAAAAATCCGGCCGCCAATTTTCGCATGAGAAACCTCTCAGAAATTAATAATTGTAATGTTACCACACCGAGAATTTGAGTAACAAGACTACTTTACAATAAAAGAATTTTCCCAGGCCAGATTTCCGCAAATTTGGTTGACTTAAATTGACTCAAAGTGCTATTAGAATAGTTACTCAGCCCATAGGAAAGGAATTTTGGGCAAATTTTTAGAAAAGACTACAGGAGACACAAAATGACGAAGAGAGTTTTCAATTTTTCTGCCGGCCCAGCCGTTCTTCCAGAAAAAGTTTTGCAAAAAGCTGCGGATGAAATGCTTAATTACAAAGATAGCGGCATGGGAGTAATGGAACTCAGCCATCGCTCTGCAATTTATCAAGAAATTATTGATTCAGCTGAAGCTGGCCTTCGTAAGCTAATGAATATTCCTGCTAATTATAAGGTTCTATTTCTTCAGGGCGGAGCATCAACACAGTTTTTGATGATCCCAATGAACCTCGCAAAAAGCAAGAAAGCAGACTACATTAATACTGGTAGCTGGTCAAAGAAAGCAATCAAAGAAGCAAAAAAATATGGTGTTGATGTAAACGTTGTTGCATCCTCAGAAGAATCAGTTTTCAATCATATTCCAGAAATAGATGCATCCAAAATTCGTAAGGATGCTGACTACCTGCATGTTACTTCTAATAACACAATTTATGGAACCAAGTTGATGGACCTTCCAAAAACTGACCTTCCAATAGTTGCTGATATGTCTTCCAACATTATGAGCGAAAAAATCAACGTTGAAGACTACGGTTTGATCTATGCAGGCGCGCAAAAGAATATTGGTCCAGCTGGTGTAACTATTGTTATCGTCCGCGAAGATCTACTAGGGCTTGTAGAAAATCTTCCAACCATGCTTGATTACCAAACCCATGTAAAAGATGGTTCAATGTTTAATACTCCTCCAACCTATGGCATTTATATTGCCCGACTGGTTTTTGATCACATGATTGAAATGGGCGGAGTTGAATATTATGAAAAGCTTAACCAGAAAAAAGCTGCCATGATTTATGAAGCAATTGATAATTCAAAGCTCTTTAGAACACACGTTGCAAGTCCAAAAGATAGATCACTTATGAACATTCCTTTCTTCACTGACAGTGAAGACTTAAACAAAAAATTCCTGAAAGAAGCCGAGGCTCTTGGAATGGTTACTATGAAAGGTCACAGAAGTGTTGGCGGCATGAGAGCATCTGTATACAATGCGATGCCAATCGAAGGCTGTGAAAAACTTGTAGAGTTCATCAAGAAATTCGACCAGGAAAATTCTTAATTTTCAAAATTTGAAGACCTGCGAAAGCAGGTCTTCTTTTGTAAAAAAGCATTTTTAAAGGAAGGGAATATGACAAAAATTATTTTAGTTGCAACAGAAAAACCTTTTGCTCCAGAGGCAATAGATCAAATGAAGAAAGCGGTTGCCGCTACTTCTGGGTATGAATTAAAACTTCTCGAAAAATACACTGACAAAAGCCAGCTAATTGAAGCTGCTAAAGAAGCTGACGCAATGATTATCCGCAGCGACAAAGCTACCAGAGAAGTAATTGAAGCCGGCAAAAGGCTTAAAGTAATTGTTAGAGCCGGAGCTGGTTTTGACAATATTGATTTGCAAGCATGCACAGACAATGACGTAGTAGCAATGAACACGCCAGGCCAAAACTCTAATGCAGTTGCTGAATTAGCAATTGGCATGATGATTTTTATTGCAAGATGCAAATTTTCCGGTAAATCTGGAACAGAACTTAAAGGCAAAAGAATAGGAATTCATGCTTACGGAAACGTAGGCCGTGGAGTAGCAACAATTGCCAAAGGCTTTGGAATGGAAGTTGGAGCTTTCGATCCGTTTGTTCCTGCTGAAAAAATGGAAGAAGAAGGCATCAAAGTTTACACTAAAGTAGAAGACATGTATGCAGATTGTCACTACGTTTCTCTTCATATTCCAGCAAATGATAAAACAAAAAAATCAATTAATTTTGATCTTTTAAACCTTATGCCAAAAGACGGAACTCTTGTTAATACAGCTAGAAAAGAAGTTATTTGTGAAGAAGGTTTAAAAAAGGTTCTGGCTGAGCGCCCTGACTTTAAATACGTTTCTGATGTTGCCCCAGATAATAAAGCTGAACTGGAAGCTGAATTTGGTGACAGACTCTTCTTCACCCCAAAGAAAATGGGTGCCCAATCAGCAGAAGCTAATATTAACGCTGGCGTAGCTGGTGTTGATCAAATAGTAGGCTTCTTTGAAAATGGTGATGTTAGATTTAAAGTTAACTAAGAATTAGTTAAGTTAAAACAAAAAAATGCCACTAATTTAGTGGCATTTTTTTTTATGCAGTTTTTTGTTATTTATGCTAAAATCCAATTTCTCAAAAAAAAAAATGTCAAAAATTGTGAAAAATTTATTTATATTAACTTTATCATTATTACTATTTTTCCCAAGTTTCCTTTGGGGAGCCATTTTACCCTACCCCGAAGTTGTGAATAGTCAAAAGTATGATCAGGAAGAACTTTACCGCCTGTACAAGTTTTATAAAATTCGCCCCGCTACCGTAGACCTATGCCAAAGAATTGCTGATAAACTTGAAGGAATGGATGCTATTGAGCTGGCAATAGAATGGCATAAGCATACCCTTGAGCTACCCTTAAAACCAGAAATTCGTTCTAAAATAAATAAAAAAATAGAAGAGCTTTCAAATTACTCTCCGGAGATGAAGCAAAATTTACCACTTACTGAAAAAGACAAACTGATTGCCAGCGCGACCATTCTAGAAGATTCTAATTCTCCCGACCAATCGGCTATAAATTACCTTCAAGCTTATGAATTAAGCAAAGAGCCGCAGTTACTTGTTGCTGCAATAGAGCGTTTTTCGTGGGCCTCTAAACCTTCATCAGCCCTAAAAGCCTATGAGAAGCTACTTAGAACCAAGGGCTATAAGACTACAACAACCGATCTGCAGAAAATGGGCGAACTAGCAGAATGGGCAACCAATTATCCAAAAGCTCTTTATTATTACAAGCGCGTTTTTAAACGTTCACCATCTCTAGCAAACGGAGAAAAAGTTGTCCAGGCCCATCTGGCTTTAAATGAAAATGCTGAAGCAGCATCATTAATGGAAAAGTTAATTCTTAAATACCCTCGTTCAAAAGGCTTAAGGGCACAGTTGGTTGATATTTATTCATGGCAAGGCAAAACAGATAAAGCAACCGCACTTTTAGAACAGTTGCCTAGCAGATACTTGACCTTAGAAAGGCTTTTTATGCGAGCCAGTGAGTATTTAAAAACCTCACAAAATGAAAAATGCCTTAAAGACTGCGACAGTATAATTCTAAAAAAAAGAAGAAAAACGGCTCCAGAGAATGCAATAAAAGCAGCAATCATTGCAATTAGTTCGATTCAACAAACTAAGACCTCAACAAATGCTTCAAAATATAAGGACGTCATCGTCAGAAACTTTAAATATCTAAGAAAAACAGGTTCGCTTGAACCTTTTGAGCTGGTGACTGTATTTCGAGTTTTAGCAGAAAACGCCGAGGCCAAAAATGACCTGAACCAGGCTGCTTCTTATAGAGAGAAGCTGCTTTTTGTTGAAGATTCCGACCAGGAAAGCCTGCTAAAACTGGCTGAAATTTACACAAAACAAAATAACCTGTCTTCTGCCATTAAAGCTTATGAAAAATTGCTCAAGATAACCCCTGAAGATCCATACTTAAAGAATGATCTTTCTCAACTTTATATAAAAACAGGACAGGCGTGGAAATCGGTACAGATTCTTGAAGGCGCTTACCAAGCAGGGGAATCTCCAGAACTTCATAGGCAAGAACTTCTAAACGCTTATAAAGCCAACAATAACAAAAGAAAAATAGCCAGCTTTTTGCAAGAAAACCAACAAGACTTTCAAGTTGAAAGAAGAGAACTAATCAATGCTTACCTTGAAGCTGGAGAAAACTGGGAAGCAGCCCAATTAATATTAAAGGAATTGGAGCAAAACCCATTTGACGATGACCTTGCAAAAACACTAAAGGAACTTTCGCCTTATTATCCCCAACAATATAAAACCTTTAAGAAGCATGAACAGCAGTGGATTGAAAAGAGCTATAACAAACAGATTGCATCAATAACCCTGGCCTTAGAAAAGAACCCGGTAAACGTATCGCTTTTAAAGGAAAGAGCAGCAGTTTACACATATCTGAATAAGCCCGATCGGGCCATGCAGGACTACAAACTGGTCTTTAAGATAAGCAAAGGTGAAGTGGATAGCCTGAAAAAAGCTATTGAGACTGGCGAGTGGGCAGGAAAATCTCCGGAAGTTAAAGAACTAAGAAAGTCATTGAATAGGATTGAACCTGAAAACGCCTCTAATACTCAAGCTCTGGCACAACTTTACGCATCCGATCAAGATTTTTCCAAAAGCTATGAATTGTTTAAATCATTAGAAAACAATTCTTCACTCGATCCCGTAATTCTTAACACATCAGCATTTCAGTCCTACGAGTGGTCTGGGCGGTCCCATAGCACGAAAAAATTGATTGATGAACTCAGGAATAAGATACAAAACCATAAAGACAATTTTGCAAAAAAATCCTATAAAAGTCAGAAAAATCATTTAAGAGCCAATATCGGCCCAGTTTTCAGAACCTCATTTAATTTTTTCCATGATACGAGCGATCTTTATGACTCAAGATTTAACATCTTTTCAAGATTTAACGTGCAGCAAAATAGCTTAATGGAGTTTGAAATGAGAGACCATTCCTTCACATGGGATGGAACAACACAAAGAAGTTTTAAAGGTTCAAGTTTTAGTCTCAGGAAAAAACACACTAATTTGAAAAGAGATCTGACTTATGGCCTGAATCTGTTAAGAGACAGAATAGACAACGATACGGCAATTTATCTGCCCGAGGTTTCCTACAGATTTAAAGGGCATAAAAAATGGACAGAATTAGGATTCAGCGAAAATGTAATTTTTGACACCCCCGAATCCATGCGGCAAAACATTAAATACCGAAAACTAAGTGTAACTCACCAGAGAGAAATCAATAAATACAATGATCTCAGATTATATTACGAAGTGGGTAGAAACAGTGAAAAAATAGACAAACATCTATATAGTCTCACCTGGGATCATGTGTTAGGCAACGACCCATTCAGATCAATTCAATACTCTTACACAGTTGAAGATTCAGATCTGGAATTTGATGATAGATTTTATTATGAAGATTATCTTCAAACTCATCAAATTGGATGGTATGGAGAACAGAAAGTTAAAAACACCGGCTGGCGAGAAATGCTTGCCAACTGGTATGTCTATTACGGAATGGATGGAGCAGGCAATGCATTTAGAGGCATATCTGCTGGTCTGGAAGGCTATATGAAAAATAATTTATTCTGGCGATTAGCTGGAGATTTAAGAGATTCTTCACAAACAGGAACCCCAGGAGCACGCCCCTATAACTATTGGGACTACACAGCTTCTATTGAATGGAGGGGATGGTAATGTTAAATAGAAATAAGCACCCCCTTTGGCCTTATCTAGAAGCAGTAATCTTTATAGCAATTCTGTCAGCGATTGATTTTTATTTTTTCCCTGATAATGCTGGATTCAGAGGAGCTTCATTTAATCCACTTTGGATACCAGTCATATTAATTTCTGGCAGATATGGAACAGCACCAGCAATTTTCACGGGACTCTTATGTAGCTTTTATTATTATTACACAACAAATTTAGAAAACTTCTTTTTTGGAGAATTCTCCTTATCATCTTCAGACAAATTGTTGATGTTTTGTTTCCTTTTTTTTGGTGCCTGGATGGGCCAAATGTATGACAGGATCATATATCGCTATTTCAGCCTTGAATCTGACCATCAAGATTTGCAGGAGCAATTTGATAATCTTTATCAGCATTACAAAGCTTCAAAGGAAACCAATAAAGAACTTGAAAAAAAACTTATTAAAAAGCATACAACGGTTTCAAATCTTTATTCCATGGCCAAAAACCTTGAAAGTCTTAAAGAAGAAGAACTTTATAAAGCAACTTTAGATCTGGTTGAAAGATTTATTCATGCCAGAAAAGGCGCATTCTATCTCAAGAATAAAGATGGGAAGTTATTCCCGGTAGCATCGTTTGGATATGAAGAAGACCCAACCGATATGCTTACTCAGAAAGCAGAAAAAAACGCCTTGATTCAGCAAGCAATAAAAAGTGACCTGCCAATATCTTTTCTGGATGGATTTAAAAATCAGCCCGAACTCGAAGAATCTGAAAAATGCCTCCTTGCCGCTCCAATAAAGTTATTAAGCTCTGCCGAAAATGTGGGTCTAATAACGATCGACGATTCATCTTTCATCAACCTGAATGCTGGAAACATGAGGATTCTTGGAATTATAGCGGATTGGGTTGCAAATGCTATCCAAAAAAGCAAACTTGTTGCGGATTTAAAGGAAAAAGAAATTAGTGATGCGCTTTCAGGAACTTATTCTTACAAGTTTTATCTCACAAGATTGAGTGAAGAAGCCAGCAGATTTATGCGCCACGGCACTCCATTTACGATGGTACTTATGGAATTAAAAGACTTTAAAAAACTCCCTGAAGAAGCTCAAAAGTCTACTTTAAAAACCCTTGGCGAAATCTTTAAAAGATCCATTCGCTATCATGATCTCATTTGCCGTTACAAGACTTTAGGTATTTTCGCTTTTCTCTTTCCGTTGTCAGAGGAAGCAGACAGCTCTTTCCATATGAAACGATTAATCAGCAATATTCAAAATTATCACCTTAAACCTTTTAAAAATGGAAAAGAGCTAGATATTAAGGTGGTCTTCCAGACAGTTAAGGATCAGCAACCTGTAACGCTTTATCGTTTGCCACCATCAGAAGCAGCTGAGATACTGATTGATCATATAGACAGATTAATGGAAAATAATGAAAAGACTGCTTAACATAGTTGCTATTATAATAGGCCTCATTGCAAACCTGGTAGAGCTTTATTCCGTATGGCTCCTAACATTATCAAAAGAGCCTGTTTCTTTTGTTAATTCTCTAGTTTTACATCTTGTTGCCTCTATTTTAATATTCATCGCTGTAGCCTTTAGCTTTAAAAAGGTTCAAAAAGAAACACCAGATGACAATAAACTCGCAGAGCAAGAGACTGAGGAAGAGTTTGAGCACATAGTTCACCCCGAAATTGAAATACTGGAAAGAGCAGAAAAAGAGTTAGAAACCAAAGAAACTGAACAGGTAAAAAACCCACTATTGTGGCCTTCCTTTTTCCTTTCCTTCTTTCTTCCTATTTTTGGTGTTTTGGTAACCTCAGTGTTGGCAATTCTTATCTCCCCAAACGAAAAGAAAGAGTCAGAAGTGTTTGACGATTACATTGATTATATAAGATTAAATGCATCAGACAGGCCAAGATTTAGCTCAATTAATTTTGAATCTCATGTTGCTGGAAAACTTAATTTAGAGCCAATTGTTGATTTACTGAGCTCAAACAAGAAAAGTGTTGTCTGGGGTTCATTGGAAAACCTTTCGCATCGAAGCGATAGCCTGGCGGTTTCATTAATCAAACAAACCATTCAACGAAGTGATATGGATATTAAATATCTTTCCAGCCTTGGACTTGACAGAATTGAGAGTTCATTTTCCAAAAAGTTGGCATTACAAAGAACAGCCTTAAAAAAGGACAGTTCAATAGAAAATTATTTAAATCTGTTTAAAATAGTTCTTCAATATATTAACTCAGGGCTCCTTGACAAAGAATTGAGTGAAAATCTTATTATTGAAACGCTTGAATCAATAAGCCAGGCAAATGAAACTTATCCTGGAAATCCCACCATAGATTCTTATAAAGCAACTCTATTGCTAAATTTAAATAGATTAGAAGAAGCAGGAGAAATCTTTAAAAACCTTATAGATAAAAAAATGCTTGCAGATAATTTTAAAATACAGGCCTGTGAGGTCTTTTTTCAAAAAGCAGACCTGGAAATAGTAGAAAAGCTGATAGCTGAACTGACTAACAATGAATTTAATCAGGGCTTCATTGAAAAGGTTCAATTTGAAACAGAGCTTTCTGATTTAAGAGAATTCTGGCTCAAGGAAGAGAATATTTAAAGTGACTAATAAAGAATTTCCACAGGTAGACATTGAACTGGTATTGGAAGGAAGCTATCCGTATGTAACCGGAGGGGTTTCAGCCTGGACTCATAGATTAATAAAAGGAATGCCTGAAAAAACCTTTGGCATTGTACATTTAGCCTCGCGGCCGGCAGACACGGTTAAAATGAAGTTTGACCTGCCCGAAAATGTCTTGTATCTGCACCATATTTATATTCACGATCCCTCTTTTATGGCTGGAAAAAGCTGTAAAGAAATAGAGGGGAATAAATTTTATAACAGCATGTATAATATGCATATTGAAGCGAGACACGGGAGCGTTCTGAAGTTTAAAGATCTGGTAACCAAACTGACTTCAGATAAATGCATTTCATCTTTAAAGGAAATGTTTTACAGTGAAAAGGCATTTGCTCTGTTAATAGCCCTTTACAAAAAAGGCTTTGAAAATAGCTCATTCATTGATTTTTTCTGGACCTGGCGTTACATGCACGTTCCGCTATTTCAGATTTTTCAAACAAAAAAAACAAGACCTAAAATAATTCATGCGGCTTCAACTGGCTATGCTGGTTTTTATGCTGCCATGAGAAAAATGGTTGATAATATTCCGTTTCTGCTTACCGAACATGGCATATACACTCGAGAGCGAGCCATAGAAATAGTGCGTTCAGAAACCATTTTTACGGAAAACACAGAGGATAGCCAGATAAATTTTGATCAAGGCACCTTTAAGCGTCTATGGTTAAGCTTTTTTGAGGTCATTGGAAAATGGACTTACCAAACAGCAGATCAAATCATTACTCTCTTTGAAGGCAATAAAAACGCTCAAATTGACTTGGGTGCCCCCGCAGAAAGAATTGAGATTATTCCAAACGGGATTTCGCTCGATCAGTTTATGGGAATAAGAAAGAAAGGCCTGCCAAATAAAGAAAGTCTACAGATTGGTTTTGTTGGCAGAGTCGTTTCAATCAAGGATTTAAAAACACTTTTAAGATCCATGAAAATTGTAACTTTAAAATACCCAAAAGCCATACTTCATATTATTGGGCCACTTGAAGAAGAAAAAGAATATGCCAAAGCAATGATAAGACTTTCGCACGACCTTGGAATCTCAGATAACGTAAAATTTCATGGCACACAAAATGTAAAAGTGTTCTACCAGGATCTTGACTTGCTTGTATTCACCTCAATATCTGAAGGACAGCCTTTAACAATGCTGGAAGCGATGGCTGCAGGTCTTCCAATTGTTGGAACAGACGTGGGTGGATGTAGGGAGCTGGTAGAAGGAAGAACAGAAGCCGACCAGGAGCTGGGCGCCTGTGGGATTATTACCAACCTTTCTGCTCCGGGAGAAACTGCAAGGGCAATAATAGATATTTTAACCAGCAAAGATTTATTTCAAGCAATGGTAGTCTCTGGTAGAGAGCGTGTTAAAGCTTATTACTCCCAGGAAAATGTATTGCAATCTTACAAGGCAATCTATGAAAAAAATCTGACTATGGTTTCAGGGAAAAACTGATATGGCAGGAATTGGATTTAGACTTCAAAGACTTGTTGACCACGGGTCCTATACTTTTAGTTTGCGTGGATTTCTTTTCGCAACTTTTCTTGTTGCCGGCCCCTGGATTACCACGATTGCAGTAATCAGTATTTTTTCAAACTTCACTCACCTTGGCGGACTTGATTACGACATTTTTAGAACCTCAATTATTTATTTTTATGCCTTTTCTCTTATTTTAACAGGCCTCTATCAAATGCCTCTCACTCGCTACCTAGCAGATGAGTTGTTTGCTGAACGCCTTGAATCTCTAGTTTCATCCTATCTTGGAATGATAGTCTTCGTTTCTATTACTCAAGGGGTTTTTGCAGCAATTTACGCCAGTTTTATTCCCCTATCGCTTTTATACAAAACCCTTTTTGTAACAGGTTCTGTTACAGTGGCTCTTCTGTGGCTGGCTGGCATTTTTTTAAGCTGCTTACGCGATTTTGAATATATTGGCTGGATCTATATTTTTGGTGGGTTAATAAGTCTTGCTGCTGGAATCCATCTTGAGCCCTATTTTGGCATGGAAGGCACCTTAGCCGGCTTTATCACTGGCCAGCTTCTTACCTGGTTGGGTATTTCCTGGAGAATTTGCGTTGAATTGGGCGAAGGAAAAATGCAGACCAGCTTTGAGTGCCTAAATTCGCTCAAAAACTACAAACTTCATCTTATAACTGGCCTTTCATACAACCTCGCAATATGGCTGGACAAATTCATCTTTTGGTTCTCAGATATTGGCTCAGAAGCAGTAAAAGGCTTACACTATTTTCAAAACTATGACGTGCCAATTTTTCTTGCCTATGTTTTCGTTATTCCCGGATTAGGAATTTTCCTAACTAGAGTAGAAACTGATTTTTATAGAACTTACAGGGCTTTTTATGGGGCTATTCTTGAGAAAAAACCTCTCAAAATGATCATTGCCAAATATAAGGATATTAAATCTACGATTGATCTAACTACCTGGGAACTAATAAGAATCCAGGGAGCAATAGCAGCCATAATATATATTTTTGCCCCAGAACTGCTTCGCCTAATCCACTATTCAACAGATTTTACAAGCGTCCTGCGCTGGGGAATTCTGGCGGCCTTTTTTCAGGTTCTTTTCCTGGTCTATTCTCTACTTTTGCTTTACTTTGAATTCCGTTGTGAAGCTACAGCATGCAATCTAATGTTTTTATTCATAAACGTTATTTTTACTTATCTTACTGTCGCATACAGAATGGAATGGGCCTACGGAGCCGGCTACTTTTTGTCAACTTGTATTGCCGCGCTGTCTGCGAGATTTATCCTCTATCACCGATTAAAAAAGCTTATTTTTTACACTTTTATGACCCAGAAAATGCCTGGAGAAATAAATTCTTCTTTGCTTGAACTGGACATGCAAGTGCGTGGAAACACCCTTTTTAAGGAAGAATAAGATGAAATTTTTTTTAAAAAAAGTTCTGTTTCTTTATTTTATTCTGGTTATTTCGACAGCTTTTTGTGAAGCCAGGACACAGCAATTTCTCATGATTGAAGACAGTGAATCAGAAGCTTCCAAAACCATATCATATAACTTAAAAAAAACCATGGCCGACGCGAGCCTGGCAACGCGAGCAATAGACAAAAAAGAGCTCCTGGATTTTTCCTTTGAAATGGTATCTGAGTTTTCCGGAATTGTATTTACCAGCGACAGCAGTTCCGACTATCTATATGGTCCAGATGCAATAAGGTTTGTGGAAGAAGGCGGAACAATGGTTTTTGCCCACCATTCATATCCAGAAGACTACATTGAAAAATTTGGGATTAAACCTGTCACAACTATAGCCAACCTATGGAATTCTGCTAAAGGAATAAAATCGGTTAAACCTGTATTCAGAGAAACCAGGTTTGAGTTAGCTACAGGAAGCTTTACAACTGGCTGCATGAACATTTCCTTTTCTAAAGAATGGGAGCAACTCTTGAGTTTTGCTGAACCGGATATTCCTTTGCTTGCAACAAGAAAATTTGGCAATGGCAGTGTCGTATACTGGAACTCATCATGTTTAAGCTCTAAACTTTATCGTGGGATTTTTCTGTTTTCATTATTAAAATCACTACCAGTCTCGGCGATGAGTGTTCACAATGCTTTTTTAATGCACCTTGATGACTCTCCTCCACCTGCTTATGGAATAATGGAAGGGCCAGTTGCCCGAGATCTGGGGATGAAGGATTACGACTTTCATAAAAGAGTATGGGTTAAGCAGGTTTTTCCTATTCTTGATTCGTATAAGCTAGCGCTGACACATTTCTTAACCTTCACCTATGATGGCAAAATTCAAGGTCCGTTTCAAAAAAAGTCGGACAGAGAACCTTTTTTTTCAGATTATTTGAAATTACTTCGTGAAAGAGGAGACGACTTTGGATTTCATGGTTACAATCATCAATCTTTAACTATGGGAAAAAGTCCATCCACACCCTGGACAAGTAGAAAAGAAATGGCTGATTCGGTCAGAACTGGTTATCAGCTTTGGAATGAAATGGGCTTGCCGCCGACACTTGCCTATGTCCCACCAAACAATGTGATTGATGAAACAGGGAAACTGGTTATTTCTGAGGAATTTCCATCCATCAGGGTTATTTGCAGGGTTTACAACGATGGTGATGAATATTATTCAAGAAATTCATCTGGCTTTTTAGCAGGAATTGGAAAAGTTAACAACGAAGCCATGAAAAAGATTCTAAGTCTTTATGCGAGCAGGCGTGCTATGACATCACCAAAAGCCAGAGAATTCTTTAGAGGTGATGAATATGGGGTTGACCCAGAAAACCCCAAATTTCTTAACCTGCCCCGTCTTTCAAGCGGACACTTCTTAACTGAATTTGAACAGGCTTTCATTCTTAATGGAATAATGGCACATGGGATCGCTGTCCATTTCTTTCATCCTGATGACATTTATGATCCTTCCAGACGTGAAAAAAGCTGGGAATACACCTTAGCCGCATTAAAGCGTTTACTCATATTTTTTAATAAAAACTTCGATTTTGCCAGGAAAATTCATACTTCCAGTTTTTTAACGGACTTTAAAAAATATGTCTTTGGAAATGCAGAAATTCAAATTGAGAATAGCAATTTGTTAAAAATTAAAACTGATGGTCGAAGATTCTTTTACCTTTTTTGTGGGAACAATAAATCTGTAGAACCACTTATTGAAGGTGGAAAAATTCTTTCAAAAGTAGATGAGAACGTTTATTTAATTGAATTGTCTGGCAAAGAAGCCAGCGTAGAGTTCCAGCGAAAAATGAATTAATTTAAAAACTTACAGAATTCTAAAAATCAGGAAAAACCTTATCCAGGTCACGTGTTGAAAAACATGGCAAGAAACCAAGCTTTGCAGCTTTTTCAGAGATTTCTTTCATCTGAAGCCTCTTTCTCGTATATTCAAGTATTCCTACGAACTTGCCTGCTTTTTTGATTTTAGAAAGCTCTTTTATCTTCTCTTTTTGCCAGGTTTTATCAACTTTTTCTTCCGCCCATGAAGCAAAAAGACCTTCTTGAACAATGCCATTATAATTGTCCATTATTCTTTTATCCTCGTACAACCCGTGGCTATTCTGAAATAAAAGTATGACTTTGGGATTTGATTTTCGCCACTTTTCTGCAAGGCGTTCAAGGAAAACAACCATTCTTTCTTTGTATTCTTCAGTATCTTCATAGATTTCCCAGGCATCAGTAATGTCTAAGTAAAAACCGTCAAACCCTTTTGCCAGTATTTCATCTGAATAGGATTGAATTATATCAAACCACTTTTCTTCCCAGTATTTTACCGGGAAGTTGCCAGTCCATACAGGGTTTTCATTGATTATTAAATCTTTAACTTCTGGTTTTTTAAAATAGCTACGGTATTCTTCTGCTTCACCTATAGATAAATAGGCCAAAACATATTTTTTTGTTTTTTTTAAAAACTTAATCTCAAAGGGTTTGTATGCATCTGGATCAACTACCACTAAATCTGACGAGGTCTTCAAAACAGAAAATAATCTTTGCTTGTGATAGACGCAAAACCAGTTCTTTGGTTTAATATTATCAAGGGCTCCAAAGCATGGAAAGACACAAAGCATTAATGCCAAAAATATTATTCTCTGAATCATATGCTACAATCAACCCCAATTAAATTTTAAAAGCAAAAAAAATGAAAAACATAATCAAACTAATAACAACGTTCTTTTTTATAACTATAATAATACCCGCTTTTGCAGAATTCAAAAAGCAACAATTTTTGCTGATTGAGGATCAGGAATCTAAAACCTCTCAACAAATTTCATATAACATTGAAAAAGCCATGTCGGGCGCAAGCTTATCAACAAGAAGGCTTGAGAAAAAACAATTGCTGGACTTTTCTTTTAACGATATTTCCTCTTTTACCGGAATTATTTTCACCAGCGACTCCTGCCCTGACTATCTTTATGGACCAGATGCTAAAAATTTCGTTTTAGATGGTGGAATTCTTTGCTTTGCCCACCAGTATTATTCGCAAGAGTATATAAGTGATTTTGGCGTATCTCTAGAATCTGGAGAATCAGATGCAATCTATGAAGATGCTCGGGGAGTAAAAAGCCTTAAGCCCATTTTTAACGATGAATATTTTGAAATGGCAAAAGAGGGGTTTACGACTGGGAGGATCAAGCTCTCTTTTTCAGCTGAATGGGAAACTGTTCTTAATTATATCAACCCGGAAAATTCGCTGCTTTTAACACGAAGATTTGGAAAAGGAAGCATAATTTATTGGAACTCCTCTTGTTTGACATCCAAACTTTTTAGAGGAATATTCCTTTTCACCCTTTTGAAGTCTCTTCCTATTTCAGCCATGAGCGTTCACAATGCTTTTTTAATGCACATCGACGATTCACCACCTCCAGCCTATGGAATAATGGAAGGACCTGTAGCTAGAGATTTTGGAATGAAGGACTATGACTTCCACAAAAGAGTCTGGGCTAAGGAAGTCCTACCTATGCTTGATGCAGCTGGCATAAAGCTCACCCATTTTTTAACTTTTGCTTATGATGGAAAAATTAAAGGGCCTTTTCTAAAACAAAGCGATAGAGAGCCATTTTTCTCCGAATTTCTTAACATATTAAGAAAAAGGGGCGATGACTTTGGGTTCCATGGATACAACCATCAATCTCTTACAATTGGCCATAGTCCATCAACCCCGTGGAAAAGCCTTGATGAAATGTTGGATGCAGTAAAAGCGGGCTACAAAATCTGGCAGAAACTGGGACTACCCCCCACCCTCTGCTATGTTCCACCAAATAATGTAATAGATAAGCATGGCAAATTAGTCTTATCAGAAGGTTTTCCAAGCATAAGAGTTATTTGCCGAGTTTACAAAGACTATGATAATGATCATTTCGCAAAAAAATCCACTGGTTATATTGCAGGACTTGGAAAAGTTGACAGCAAAGTAATGAAGAAAATTTATAGTCTTTATGCAAGCCGAAAAGCCATGACTTCACCCAAAGCGAGAGAATATTTTAATGGCGATGAATTTGGATTAGACCCAGAAGTTCCAAAATTTCTTGACCTGCCAAGATTGTCCAGTGGACACTTTTTGACTGAATATGAAAAACTTCAGATTTTAAATGGAATAATGGCTCACGGAATTGCGGTTCATTTTTTTCATCCTGATGACATATATGACCCCGCCAGACGTGAAAAGAACTGGGAATATACTCTTTCATCATTAAAAAGGCTTTTACTTTTCTTTTCAAAGAATTTTGGTTTCGCACGAAAGTTACATACTTCAAAATTTGTTCAGGATTTTAAAAAATACGTTTTTGGAAACTCGAAAATCTTTTCAAATGGCGAAACAAAGTTAAAAATTCAACAAAAAGGCAGAAGATTTTACTACTTGTTCAGGCGTGACGCTTCAAATATTGCACCTAAAATCACTGGAGGAAAAATAATAGCCGAAGTTGAAAAAGGTAAAATTTTCCTCATCGAGCTTAAAAGCCAGGAAGCAAACATAGAAAACTAAGCGCTTTTAAAGCATTTTGCTCATCAAGATGACGAGCAATACATTCGCCAAGGTCGCTTATAGAAAAAGGTTTTTTTAGTATTTCGGAATCGGTTCTATCCAGGAAATCATCTGGAAGTTCTTTCCGGCTATAGCCAGTACAAAATACTATTGGAACACCTTTTCGAATTTCACAGATTTTTTCAAAAGCATCTCTGCCATTTAATTCTGGCATTACAACATCAAAAACCAGTAGATCTACATTATCTGGATTACTTTCAAATGCTTCTAAGGCTTCTTGTCCATCGGACACAGCAATAACATTGAATCCCAGCTTTTTCAGCATTCTTTTGGAAAGCTCCCGCACCATCTCTTCATCTTCCGCAAGGATAGCTGTTTTACCAGGAAACTTATTCTGGTAAATCTTTTTATCAGTTCCCACTAGTTCATAAACTGGTGTTATTTCTCCAGACACCGGCAGAAAAACTCTAAAAGTTGAACCCTGTCCAACCTTGCTCTCAACATTGATTTTACCCTTATGTCTTTTAACAATTCCATGAACTGATGCAAGGCCCATTCCAGTGCCCTCGCCAGATTTTTTGGTTGTAAAAAATGGTGTAAAAATTTTCTTCTGAATTTCTGGTGGAATGCCCTCTCCATGATCAGCAACTTCAATTACTACATATTTACCCTTTTCACTTTTCTGAACGGCACCATGCCGGCTTAAATCGCCTCTAATTACAGATATCTCAATCGAACCTGACTTGTTTTTCTTCATTGCATCACGCGCGTTTACGCATAAATTAGTCAGAATCTGGTCAAACTGACTTGGGTCCACAACGAAATAAATTTCATCCTGATAGGGCTTAAAGTTTATTTTATAAGTTTCCCCTATAATTCTTTTTATCATACCTACAATCTGAGTAACTTGCTTGTTTACTTCAATCCTTTGGGGCTTAAAAGTCTCCCTCCTGCTAAAAAACATCATTTGCTTAACAAGGCTCTGTCCTCTTAAACCTGCCTCAACAATACCTTCTAATAGTGATAAGTCCTCAGAGTTTTCTGAAATTTCGGGAGCCATTAATTCCGCATATCCAAGTATAGCCTGCAAAATATTATTGAAATCATGAGCCACACCGCCAGCTAAACTCCCCATAACTTCCATTTTCTGAACCTGTCTTTGCTTTTGCTCTCGGTTTTGAAGTTCGGTAATATCAATAACTGAAACAAGAATTAGTTCATAATCACCATTTTCATCAATCTGAGGCGATGCTGCAATGGAGAAAACATGATCAGTATTTGTTTTTATACTGTTGCTAAAAGCAAATTTTTTTAAAACCTGGGCTTTCTTTATCGGGCATTCCTTACAGATACCGGAAGATTTACAAATTACCTCATTACATTGTCGAAATTGCATATCAGAGAATTCCAGACCAAATACTTCCTGGCTGGAAGCATTTGCCCAAACAATTCGCAGATCAGAATCAAAATAAAATAAACAGTCCTGAACCCTCTGCAAAACTGCTCGGTTACTAATTAATGAATCTGCCATAAGCTTCTTAAAAGCTGTTGATTCAGTTGAATCATAAAAACTGATTGCTATTGATTCTGAATCTAGTTGAAATTTTTTTACAGAATAAGTGCGCCCCGATTTGCCGAGAAAAATATTGAAACATTCATTTTCAGACTTTTCTTTTATATTTTCTTTCAAAATTTTAGAATCCTTGCCAAAAATATCAATCAAAGAGATTGATCTATTTGGAAAATCTGCATAGGAAAATTCTTTTTGAAAAGCTTTATTTGCAGCAATCAAAGAAAAGTCTTCATCGTCATTTACCAGTAATGATGGTTCGTTTAAAGAATCAAAAAAATGCAGTATCTTCTCATCTCTCTTTGCAACTTCTGATTGGCTAATTCTAAATTTTTTACGGAAAAAGTTTGCAATGAAAACAGCTAAAACAAGCATAAAGAAAGCAAAAACTATTGAGAGGCTTATCCCTGATTTTATGCCGTTATTAGCATAAAGATCGGCATAAAGAACCAAAGAACATCCAAGAATAAAAACGGATAATTTCCAACATTTCTTACTCATTCAATCCTCTTAAAAATGACTTTTTCTGTAACTCTATTTTTTTTGTTTTTTCTTTCTTAACTCGGCGAATTCAGGGTAAAGCCTGGCAAAGCATTCTTCACAAAATCCGTGTGAGAAATCAACTTCTTTCTCATTTTGCAGCCACTTATCAATTTCAACCCATTTTTCATCTGATTTGATCTTTTTGCATCCAGCGCAAATGACCTGAAAGCTTTCCAGATAACGAATTTTCTTTTCAAGGCGTGAAAACCAGAAAAAGTTTGCCAACGCCAGAGCAAAAATAATGATGCTCTCTAATAAACACTCGGAAACGTTAACAGGTGTAGCCTGGCCACCAAACATTGCAACCAGATCAAAATATTCATTTACCCAGATGAAAACGATTAAAAGAACGTGACTACACATCACCTGGCAGGAAATTCTGCTCATACAAAAAGAATCCTCAATTTTTTATTTTATTCTTTAACTAGTATACGTTTGAAATTAATAAAATGCTTCAAAGTTTTTAGATAAAAAAAAAGCCCCGAAATTTCGGGGCTTTTTTTTATTTTATTTATAGGGTTTCATCCCTGGGAACCTTGATTCATAGTCGGATAGCATACCACCAGCCACACCAGAAAGGCCAATCAAACCAATTAAGTTAGGAAATGCCATTAGTCCATTTGCAATATCTGAAAGATTCCAAACAATTTCCAATGGAATTGCAGCTCCAATGGGAATAAGTAAAACATAAACAATTCGATAAATAAACACTGCTTTTTTAGCTCTGCTTGGATTAGAGTCAAACAAATATCTAACAGACCTGTCGCCGTAGTAACTCCAACCAACCATAGTGGAAAAAGCAAAGAAGACTAATCCAAAACTAACTACATGGTGACCCCAGGATACAGTTTCTTTGAAAGCTGCTGCGGTTAATTCAGCTCCTTTAAGTCCTTTTAAAGCAACAGGAGCCTCAGCTGCAAAATAGCCGCTGGTAATAATTACTAAAGCTGTCATAGTACAAACAACAATTGTGTCAATAAAGGGGCCCAACATTGCAACCATTCCTTCACGGACCGGTTCCTTGGTTTTCGCTGGAGCATGAGCAATAGCAGCTGAACCTAAGCCCGCTTCATTTGAAAACAACCCTCGGGCAACTCCCCATCTCATGGCCTGAGCCACCGAGAACCCCAGCACACCACCAACCATTTCGTTCATTCCAAATGCAGAAGAAAAGATTAATTTGAACGCCGGCAATATAGATTGATAATTTTTTGATAATATTATCAGACAACTGATTACATATCCTAGTGCCATTATAGGAACTATTTTATCAGCCACCCTGGCAATCCTTTTAATCCCACCCAATATAACAAAACCAACCAGAACAGAAATTACCAGACCAATTAGAAATCTAGCCATCGGGAAAGTTCCCTCTGGAGATTCTGCAATCCATCCCCATTCCACAATATAGCTATGGAGTGGACCAGCAACAGAGTTTGCCTGAACCATATTGCCGATTCCAAAAGAGGCTATAAAGGCAAACAAAGCAAAAGCGAATCCAAGAGCAGGTTTTTGCAACCCATCACGGAGAAAATACATAGGCCCGCCAGTAACTTCCCCATCCGAGTCGATGCTTCTATATTTTTGCGCCAACAGACAAGAAGTAAACTTAGTGCACATTCCAATAAATGCAGTTACCCACATCCAAAACACTGCTCCAGGGCCGCCACTAACCAAAGCGGTCGCGACACCAGCAATATTTCCAGTGCCAATAGTTGCTGATAAGGCTGTTGAAAGAGCTTGAAAATGGGTGATTTCTCCATGGTCATCCGGGTCATCCCATTTTCCAGTTATTAATGACCAGGCATGCTTAAAAAACCTAACCTGAACAAGTTTCATACGGAAACTTAACCAGATCCCTGTGCCAACAAGAAGGAACATTAAAAAATATCCCCAGACATAACCATCAATGGTTGCAATTAGTTTGCTAATCTCTTCCAACAAATTCCTCCAAATAACTATTTTTTTACTATTTCGACTCTTTCATTTTTTTTCATAATCTTTATTTAAAACCATGGCTTTCAAGAAACACTTTTGCCAATCTTTAAACATCCTGGAAGGCAATAATTTCCTTCTTTATATCTTCATATAATTTATCAAGCCATTTAATTTCTTTAATAGATGGCGGCGCTTCATTCTTTCGAAAATCTACAGGACTAATTATAACTTTGCACTTTTTCAAACCTGCATGGGCCGCGAGACAAAAAATTTCTTCTATGGCCGGGTCACCTACCGGAATACATCCTATGGTAACAGAGTTTCCATGAATCATTATATCGCCACCCAAAGCTTTTCTTCCGTCTTCTTTAGCTCGACTCAAATCAAACTCATTTGGATAAGATATCTTAAGTGACAGATGAAACATACTATTTGGATTTAAGTATTCTATTCCATAAATACCCTCAGGTATCTGTCGGTCTCCATCTTTCAATTTTGGGCCTAACTTGCCTGAAAAAGCAGTAAAGGGATAAGTCTTTATCAGGTAATTTTTACCATTTAATTCAGTCCAGGCTTCCAGAGTTCTGCTACTCTTTATCGCTACGAAAGAAACATTAGCAGGAAATCCCTCTACTCCGATATTTAACAAATCTACCTCTAATTTTTTCAAAATCCTGGATTTAAGTTTTGAGACCACTTCTTCCACAGTTTTTTTCCCCTTAAATTTAAGCAAAAGAGGGCGAAATAAATATCTGAATTTAAAAGCTATAACCCCGCCAATAAGCAAAGCTATAAAAGAAATAGAGATTAGTTTCAATCGGGAGATTCTATGCATTTTTGCATTCTATCATTCCGGATTCTCTAGTACAAGCAGTAGTGAGAGCATAAAAAAAGAATCTCTCCAAAACATAGAATATTTAAGCCTCCAATTGAATGAATAGCTTTATCGAAAAGAGATTGACTGATAGAATGGTATCCCCTAACTGGAGAACAAAATGAAACATCGCCAAATCCAAAAGAAATTTCTTCTACTTATATTTCTTTTATTAAGCATTACCTCAAATGCCGCTTCAAACTCTTTGTTTAAAGATTTTGTTGATTATGTTTCTGTATTCTCCCACGGAGAACCCGCCGGTAAAGACCACATTCCATCAATCGATTTCTCACATCCCTTTTCTCAACAAGCAATACTCCCTGAAGTTTTTAAAGAGATTTCCGCAAAACACCTGAAAAAAGATCTTCTAAAAAATTCAATTGCAAAAAGCAGATTCGTGGAAAAAACACTCTGTTCGGAGTCACAATCACTCCCTATAGAAAACCTTATAAAAGCTTACAAATACTCCATTGGTTCACGCGAAGAGCTGGAAATTTTAAAAAAATTAGCAGCAAAGTTATCCCGTGAAGGGAAAGTATTCCCCGATACTGTTTTGAAAGTCCTCAACCTGTATAAAATGCGTTCATTAAGCATTGCACAAAATCAATTCCCAAAATCTATATCCAGGGCTTCAATCACTGGGGAAAAATTCCAGGCGTTTTCAATGAGAAAAAATTGGAGCAAAAGCCTGACAAGAGAATTTAAAGAATTTCTTGTTGAGTTTGGACTTAATGAAATTGCCCTGGCAGCCTCCGCCAAAACCCTTACATTTCTGGGAAAACAAAATGAAGCCAAATCTCTTCTGGCAAGAGCTTTACTGATAAATCAAAATACTAAATCAATCGCAGAAAAAGACCCTACATTGAAAGCGTTGCTCCCACAAGACAATTCCGATAAGGCTTTTTTGCCTGGGGTCGAGGTGAGAGAATACGACGGGATTGACCAATTAGAACTGAACTACAGTTTAAATTCACAAAAAAAACAAAGCAAAATTCTTATCTGGGACAATGGAAGTTTTCTTGAAAAGAAAAGCAATGTCCGAATCCCCTCATGGGTAATCTCGCAGCTTATGGTAGAACTTCAAAATAGCACGCCATCTGATTCACCATTAACCAAACTGATCATGCTTGAGCATCGCCCTAAAATCTCAATAAAAATCCACAGAAACAGACTTCGTTCACCGATTTTCATTTTTTCCAACAGCAACACTCCGCTAATGCTTCCAGTCAATTTCTACCAAAACAATAAGCTAAGCCACTCTTATTCAGAAAATACCGGAAAGCTCCTTTTACTTTTATCCAGTTGGCTTGGAATAAGTCATGAAGCCTTGCAAAGCTCCAAACAAGCAGAAAGCAGTTGGACCCCGATATCTAATGATATTACTATCAAAAGTAATTTTTCTTTTCCAGAATTGGCTTCTCTTGAATACACTTACGGCAAATCACGAGACTCATTCATGGAAAAAGTAAAAAATGAAATTCGTAATTTCCCGGTATGGGAAATGACTCACTCAGAAACATACCTTTCCACAGAAGAAAAAAATATCAACGATTTTCTTTTAATAGCTCAGTTCAAAAACAATTCAAGAATTAGAACCTCCAAAGAAATAAAGATTATAACCTGGGCGATTAATGACAGGAACAATAAAACAAAATGGCTTACAGGAGAAAGTAATGATTTTTTTTCAACAGTAGAAATTGTTGAACAGAGCCTTTTGCAATCGATTGGATTTGAAAAATCCACAACCCTTATTACACCGTTTCATGGCGACATAGATTTTGATGCTTTCCCAGGGTTAACTGGCTGCTACAGGCTCTGTGAATTTCTCACCGAGCATTCGCTAAGTTTTGAAGACACTGGAAAATACAATTCCGTTTTGAAGACCAAACAAACAGACATGGAAACCGGTAGCGAAATTGAAACAATCTTTTTGCCCGGTGCACAAAGTCATGTGATAACCGACCTTGTTTTACATAAAAAAGCAATCATTTGCCCTATGGGAAACCAGCTACTGGCATTTATCCTGTCTCCAGAAAGCCTATTTAGCGATATAACTAAAATCAAATACACCAAAGGCAAAATTACCCTGTCTTTAAACAACACCACCGAAAAATCAAACCTGCACAATTATTTGTCTACATTGAAAATGAATGGCTTAAAATATGAGGTAACCGAATCTCAAAGAAATTTTAACCTGCAGATATCTTTAACTAATAAAGACCTGATGATCGGAAAAAACTTTAAACTTTTTGTTAAAACAAAGGCGGCAAAACAATGGTAGCCAGATCCCCTAAAAAAGAATTTCCAGCAATAATAGCAACGATTGTTTTAGCTTTTTTTATACATTACCCCATTTTCGCACAAAGCTGGCAGGTTTTTACCGTTGACAATGGCCTGCCATCAAGTAATGTAACAGCTTTCTCATCTAATCCAAAGTATCTGGCAGCTGGAACAAACTCGGGAATTGCGCTTTATGACGGAGATTCAAGCTCATGGCAAATCCCCCCTTTTCCAGAAGAAATAGCATCTGCCTCAGTTAAAGACCTGGCATTTGACCAGAATGGAGGACTTTGGATAGCAACATCAATGGGGGTTATTAATTATTACGGAAAACGTCATTTCGTATATGGCAAATCAGACGGTTTACCAAATGTTGATGCAGACAGAATTCAGGTCTCTAAGAACAAAGTCTTTGTTGGCTGCTTCGGAGGCTATGTTTCAAGCGCTGTGATTCCCCAGGGAGGAAGAACTTCATTTGTTCCGGTTAATTATAGTCATTTTGAGAAAAACCAGGGCCTGAAAATCCGAGCGGTTGGAGTCTCCGGATTGGCAATGAATTCTTCTGCAAGAGGTTGGTATAGCTCCATGGGAGAAGGCCTGGTAGAAATGATTGGAAGCAATGAATACCCAATCAACACCAGCAACGGCCTTGCAGCGGATTGGGTTAATGATTTCTTTATATTCGAAAGCAAATCCAAAAAAAAGCATATTCTTGCAGCAACAACAGATGGCATCAGTCTTCTCAAGGACACAAACGTTTACATGAACATCCGGGTACCAGACGGAGAAGCCTGGGCAACTTCGATAGCTGCAATTAAAGATGAAGCAGACATAGCTCCATTTATGGACAAGGATGATAAAACAGAGGATGAGACCAAACTTCATGAATTTCTGGAAGGCAGAATTATCTTTGTTGGAACCAGATCCCACGGACTTTGGCGTTTTAGAAATGGCTACTGGAAAAATTTTACCGAAAGTAATTCCCAGCTTCCTGGAAACTGCATTAACAGACTTTTTGTGCTTGGAAAAAAACTTGTAATTGCCACAAATGCCGGCCTTGTACTCATGCCAATTCATTCACAAATGTTTGACGAGTTTAAAAATACAGGAATCGGCAATGCATACGCGAAAACGATTTTCCCAATGCCCCCATCCTTTCAATATATGATTCCTTTTAGACAGGTTCTACGCGGCAAAGATTACTGGTTTACGCACAAACATGGCTTAAGCAGATATAAAACCAAGGCAATTGTAACCAATCTCGATACGGCGGAAAATGTTACTCACAGCTCACGAATGGAACTTTCCCCAGAGGAACAAGAAAAAATAGCCAAAACTACCACATTTCAAGAATTTCCGGATTTAAAAGAAGGTCGGGAAAATGTTGAAGGCAGTTTGTGGCAAATGTTCAGCAATGAATACATGACTTCTTTCGATGAAAGAATCCTATTCCCAATTTATTCCAACAATATTTCCAGAATAGCAATAAACCAATCAAACCAGGATCTATGGATAATTTTTGAGAACAAACGTCTTTGTCGACTAAGCTTTAAAATGAAACTTAACCGTAAAGTTTCCCCTCCTGAAATGCTTGAAACTCCCGTCTGGGAATTTATGGACAAATATCAGCCATGGTCAGGTGACACAATTTTAACCACAGTCTGGTTTAACGACGGCAAACTCTATATTGGTACCAAGGGAGATGGCTTTTACATTCTAAAGAATTCATCAACCCGTGAATATGAAAAAAATCCATTTGAGTGGCAACACTATGGCATATACGAAAGGCTACCTGTTTCAACTGTTCTGGAATTTACAAAATGGAAGTATCAAGACGTGGATTACCTGGTTTTAATGCATCCGCAAGCAATCTCTTTGTGGAATGGAGAATTCTTTTCAGAGCTTTCTATTGGTGGAATGCGAAAAAATCACTGTATAGCTGCAGACAATAATGGAAATCTATACGTTGGCACCGATGGTGGTCTCGTTAGAGTGACTGAAAAAGGCAAAACTTACTCTTACACCTGCGGTAATGTATTTCTAGAATCTGATTACATAACCGCAATCGGCATTCCCCCATCAAACTCCAAACGAAAGACAGGAATTTGGGTGGCTTGCGATAAAGAAGCATCGTTCACCGCATTAAACGACAACTTCAATGGCTCAGACCAGCCGCCAAATGTGTACACACTTCCTGACGGAACAAAGAAAGTAGTTGAATTAGATATTGATGGTGCTTCGATGCATTTCTTTGATGGCCAAACCTGGGAAAAGTGGAAAGTCCCGGGCGTAACAAGCATGTTCATAGACAACGACTACTTATGGACAACATCAAACATTAGAGTAAGGCGTTTTCTTGTTCCACGATGATGATAGTTTAACGGTAAGATTTAAATCGACACAGAGCTTATCAGGTCGTATAATTCACCTGAATTTAAGGACGGTTACTTATGAAAAATGAAATACCCTGGCAATTAACAGAGGACAAAACCCTCCCGATGACCCTATCAGAAAAGGGTTTAGATTTTAAAGGAAAAACAGCCTTTTTCTTTTACTTTTCTGGCATCCTGGCCACTCTATCTATGTCATGGGTGGCAATGTTATCCATAAAGTTACTATACATGGCTCACAAGGACGCTTCAGTCCCCAGAACTTACGTAACAATCGGAATCATGTGCTTCGGGATCAGTGCGGTTGCACTATATAGCTTCTATAAGCTTTACCACAACCGAAAAGCATATTCTAAAGAAATCACAATTAAAGATGGCTCAGTTGTTTTCCTGGAAAAAACCATAGATGGAAAAACAGAATGGACCGAGAAAATCAAAAAATTTGATGGCATAGTTTTAAAACACTACGTTTATCGCGGGGTGCAATCCTGGTATATAGTTCTGGATCATAATGACAAAACCAAAAACATAGTCCTCTTTGCCCCTGGTTTCGAGGATAAAGCCATATCTGAAGATGAAAAACGCAAGAAATTAGCTCAATACGGCACCCTTTTTAACCTTTTAACCACATTTGAGCGTCCAGAAGACACATCAGACGAAGATAAAAGCAAAAAAGAATAACCTGAAAAAGGAAATTAGATAATGAATAAAGGAAAATCCAGCTGGCCAGCAGCAACTCTTTTAAGCCCGGTTCCAGCGGTAATGGTTAGTTGTCAGAACGAAAACAAAGCCAATATTATTACAATAGCCTGGGCGGGAACGATAAACTCAGCTCCTCCCATGCTATCAATCTCAGTTAGAAAAGAAAGGTTTTCTTACGATCTTATTAAAGATTCTGGAGAATTTTGTGTAAATGTTCCCGACAAGAAACTAGCCAAAGAAACTGATCTTTGCGGTGTAATCTCTGGTAAAACAATAGATAAGTTTCATGAATCCGGTCTGACAAAAGGCAATAGCATCCACATAAATGCCCCTATAATAATGGAATGCCCTTTAAATATTGAATGCAAAGTAACCCAGGAAATTGAACTTGGTTCTCACAACCTCTTTCTTGCCGAGATAGTTGGTATTCAGGTAACAAGCGACCTTATTGATAAATCAGGCAAACTCAATCTCAACAAAAACGGCCTGCTCGGCTTTGCTCACGGACACTACTATCAACTAGGCAAAGAACTTGGGCAATTCGGCTTTAGTGTAAAAAAGAATTGAAAACATACGATATAGCAATTGTTGGAGCTGGTGCCGCTGGCTTGATAGCCGCTGGAGTCTGCGGAAACGCAGATCTTTCCACGATAGTTGTCGAATCCATGAAGTATCCCGCCCGCAAGCTCAGGATTTCAGGAAAAGGCCGATGCAACCTCACCAATACCGAGGAAATAGACAAGCTGCTTCTCCACTTTAACAACCGCGGAAGATTCCTGAAACACGCCATCAAAAGTTTTACGAATATAGATCTTCGTGATTTCTTCTCAAAGCTTGGCGTTGAAACGATCGAAGAGCGAGGAGGCAGGGTTTTTCCCAGCAGTCAGAGCGCAATTGAAGTAGTAGACGCCCTGAAAAAATGGTGCGAAAATTCAGGAGCAAAACTAATCACCTCAACTCCCGCAAAAGGCCTGTTATTCGAAAAAGGTAAATGCGTTGGAGTTAAAATAAACGGAAATCAGCAAGCAATTTACGCAAACCACGTCCTTCTTGCAACAGGCGGCCGATCCTACCCGGGGACTGGTTCTACCGGAGATGGATATAACTTTGCAAAATCCGTGGGCCACAAAATTATAAAGCCCCTCCCCTCTCTTGTCGCGCTAGTAACCGATCCGATTCCAGATCCGGCAATATGTGGGCTTCAGCTAAAAAACGTCAAAGCTGAGTTATGGAACAATGGAAAAAAAATCACAGAACAGTTTGGTGAGCTCCTTTTTCAGGCAAAGAGCATTTCTGGCCCCATAATCATCACTCTTTCAAGAACCGCAGTCCCTCTTCTGCAAACCCGCGAAAATAAGGTAGAGATTCTAATTGACCTCAAACCTGCTCTGTCATTTGAGCAGCTGGATCAAAGACTTCTGCGGGAAATTGCGTCAAATCCTAAAAGATTGCTTCAAAACATACTTGAGTCACTTCTCCCCAAAAAATTAACTGGAAAATGCCTGCATGATCTTGAATTAAAACCCGATTTAAAAGCCTCAGATATCAGCAGCCATGCCAGAAAATCCATACGAAAATGGCTGAAGGAACTTAGATTTTCTATAAAATCCCCCGCACCATGGGAAGAAGCTATTGTTACTGCAGGTGGCGTTTCTACAAAAGAAATCAATCCAGTAACCATGGAATCAAAGTTAGTGCCCAACCTCTACTTTGCCGGAGAGATTATCGACGTTGACGCTGATACTGGTGGATACAATCTTCAGGCGGCCTTTTCTACAGGAATACTCGCGGCCAGAAGCATAATTGAGAAAACAAAAAATAAAAACCAATAAAACAAACCCTGCAAAGCCTGAAAAAGTTTTGCTAGCCGCAAAGCCTTGACTTTGCATTTTGACTAACTGATAATGTGAAAAAAGCTCGAAAGGACAATTAATGCTAATTAGATTAAGACAGGTTGAAGTATCACTTGAGTATACAGACGAGGAAATTAAGGAATCAGCTGCAAAGAAAATTAAATGTAGTCCAACGGATATTGTTTCCTTTTTTATTGAAAAACGCTCATTGGATGCCAGACCACGCCGCGTAGAACCGGCTTTCATCCTTCAGCTTGAAATTCATTTAAAAAGCCACGTTGAAGTCAACTGGGCACACAATAGAGATCTGGATGAAATAGACCCTCCCAAAGAGGTAGAAGAAGTAACCTTTCCAAAATTTAAGGAAGACAGAAAGCGACCGATCGTTATTGGAGCTGGCCCCGCCGGACTAATGGCTGCATTCCATCTTTCAGTAATGGGTTTTAACCCGATTGTCCTCGAAAGAGGTTCCCAGGCGGAAGAACGCCAGGATCAGGTAACTGCTTTCTGGCGTGGAGGAGCTTTCAATCCAGAAAGCAATACTTTGTTTGGAGAAGGCGGAGCAGGTTTATTCTCAGACGGCAAACTTACTGCCAGAAGCAAGGACAAGCCAAGAATCAGACTTTTCCTTCAAACTTTAGTTAGATGTGGAGCACCAAAAGAAATCCTGATGGATTCAGAGCCACATGTGGGTAGCGACAATCTTCTCAGGATTGTTCCTAATCTGAGAAGAATGATTGAAGAAAATGGCGGCGAAATCAAATTCAATTCTCCAGTGACTGACATTTCCATTGATGATGGAAAGGTTAGCGGAGTTTCGTGCGGTTTTTCATACTACCCAACTGACGATATAATTCTGGCCACAGGGCATAGTGCCAGAGATGTTTACAGAATGCTCTCTTCAAAAGGAGTTGCCCTTGAATCTAAACCTTCTGCAATAGGAATCCGCCTTGAGGTGCCGCAACACCAGATCGATTCTTCTCAATATGGCAAGTTTGCTGGTCACAAAGCCATGGGAGCAGCAAATTTCAAACTCACAAGAAAAGGCGATGATAGAACCAGAGCTTGCTACAGTTTCTGCATGTGCCCAGGTGGTTTAACAATATCCTGCGCATCAGAAAAAGACGGCCTTACCACTAATGGTATGAGCTACTCAAGCAGAAGTGGATTTTATGGTAATGCAGCTTTCATAGTCCCGGTTGGACCAGAGGACTATGGAATGTATGAAGGCCCAGATAAAGCCCCTGAACTGGCAGGCTTAAATTTTCAGGCGCACATTGAACAAGCGGCTTATAAAGCTGGCGGCAACGGTTTCAGCCTTCCCGCCTTAAGATTGCAGGATTTTCTCGCGGATCGCGTATCAGAAGACCTCCCGGAAGGCAGATCATGCAAAAGATCCAGACCAGCTGATTTCAGAAGCATACTGCCTGAATTTATAATAAAAACCCTGAAAAAGACAATTCCACCAATGTTACGCCAGTTAAAAAGTGTAGACCAGGCTGAAGCTATTATGTATGCAGCAGAAACAAGAAGTTCAAGCACAGTTAGAATCTTAAGAGATGATACAGGCCAATCTCCCAATGTGTTGGGCCTTTATCCAACAGGAGAAGGTTCTGGATATGCCGGAGGAATTGTCAGCTCTGCAGTAGATGGGCTAAAAGCGGCCGAAACCCTTGTAGAAAAATATAAATACTAACTTCTAATTTGAAGCCTGAGAGCTGTTGCTTTCAGGCTGTATAGCATAAAGCCAGTAGCCTTTTCGGTATATCCAAAAGGCTACTGTTGTTGAAATGAAGTTGCTAAAAATCATTGGCCACCATATTGAAGTATAGGACTTATCCCCCAAAATAGAAGCACACCAGACAAGCAAACTGTGAATTGTCCCGGTTTGCCATGGTATCGCTGCCACCAGATACCCGGAAAGCAAAAAAGCCATTGGAATTCGAACTATCCATAGGCGCACCAGGTCAACTATCATTACAGGCTTTGTATATCCGCTTCCATTAAATACACCCCAAAACATGAAAAGAAAGCCAAAAATCCATACCGCAATAGAGTTTATCTTTAACATTTCATTTGCATAGCCCACGACCAAAGGATCATTTATAAAAACAGCAGAAAGGCTATCGCCATGAAAATATAAAAGAGATGAGCCAATAGTCATGATTATCATCACAAGAACCAGCGACACGTGAAAGCTTCTAATCGCCCGATCCTTTTTTCCCGCCCCCAAACATTGTCCTATTATACTGGACAAAGCATTACTCATCCCCATTGGAGGCATCATTATAAAGTTAACGAAACGAAATCCAATGGAATTTGCAGAAATAATTTCTGTCCCGAATTTATTTACCAACCCCTGCATAACAACAAATCCAAGCGAAGTTGTGGTTTGAGCCAGCGAAGCAGGAATACCAATTCTTAGAATCTCTTTTATTTTTAAATAATCTGGCCTCAACATGGCAAAAGAAGGAATATAGCTGGCAAAATATCTCTTCATGACATAAAAGGAAAGAATCACTGAAAAAGCTCTTGAAATTAGAGTAGCTAAAGCCGCGCCCTCTAACCCCATCGCCGGACAACCAATCCAACCATAAATCATTATTGGATCAAGAACCAGATTCACAATTACTGAAATAAGGTTTATAACCATTGGAGACATGCCATCGCCGATTCCCATGGCAAAGCTTTGAAAGCCAAAAAAAACAAACATCAAACCCATGCCAAACATAATTAAGCGAATATAGATTTGAGAGGACTCCAATATTGTTTCCGGAGTGTTCAACAAGAGAAGCACAGGCTTAATAAAAAATAGAGCGATTGCAAAGAAAATAAGCATAAATACAGTCAGCAAAAGACCGACCTGTCCTAAATACATGCGGATTTTCTCTGGCTCATTCGCGCCTTTGAATCTTGATATCAAAGCCGTTGTAGCAACTGCAATGCCCTGACCAAGTGAAGCAAATAGAAAAACAAGCGGAAAAGCAATTCCGGTAACCGCCACAGCCTCTGTAGAACCACTAGCTAATTGTCCAAGCCAGTAAGTATCCGTCAGATTGTAAACAACCTGAATCAGATTCGAAAACATCATGGGAAGCGATAATACAATAAGATTCTTAACAATACTTCCCTCTGTGAGGTTTCGGCCGTCGGCCATATAATCATTCCTTTTCTTTATCGGTCAGATTCTACACCAGTATCACCTGTACATCAACAAAAGCAAAACCGGCTTTTCAAAAATAAAAAGCCGGTTTAACGTTAATCTCGAATAATATACTTAGCCTTGAGCTATCTTTTTCTGCATTTCTTCCATTGTATCGCCATAGTTTTCGGTTACAAAATCAATGTCTTTGTCTCCGCGCCCACTCAGGTTAACCAAAATAGACTGATATTTCTTCTCTTCTGCGAGCTTAATGGCATAAGCGACAGCATGAGCACTCTCAAGTGCCGGAATGATACCCTCAACGCGGCTTAAAAGATAGAAAGCTTCCAGGCATTCCTTATCTGAAACATGAACATAATTAATTCGCCCTTCGTCCTTCAAAAAACAATGCTCCGGGCCAACACCAGGATAGTCCAGTCCACTTGCAATTGAGTATACAGGGGCGGGTTCTCCTTTCTCATCTTGAAGTAGATAACACTTAAATCCATGAATAACTCCTGGTTTACCATGAGTCATAGTTGCTGCATGGTCTCCGGGTTTAAACGACCTTCCCGCAGGTTCCACCCCGTAAATTTCCGTGCCTTCATCTTCAAGAAACGCTGAAAATAAACCTATCGCATTACTACCGCCCCCAACGCTTGCTACAAGGTTGTCAGGGATTTCGCCTGTCATTTCAAAAAACTGCTCTCTTGCTTCAATTCCCACAATGCGTTGAAATTCTCTCACCAGCATTGGAAACGGATGCGGTCCTACAACTGAGCCAATACAATACATTGAAGTATCAGGATCTTCCAGATAAGCCACAAAAGCAGAGTCAACTGCTTCCTTGAGAGTTTTTAAACCAGCACTTACCGGAACAACTTTGGCCCCAAGCAATTTCATTCTGATAACATTTGGATGCTCTTTTGCAATATCCACTTCACCCATGTGAATTTCGCAATCGAGACCAAAATAGGCTGCTGCAGTGGCTAGCGCAACACCATGCTGCCCTGCCCCAGTCTCAGCGATAAGCTTTTTCTTGCCCATATATTTAGCCAGTAATGCTTCGCCCATACAATGATTAAGTTTGTGCGCACCGGTGTGATTAAGATCTTCGCGTTTCAGGTATATCCTGGCACCGCCCAACTGATTTGAAAGCCTTTCAGCAAAATAAACAGGGGTCGGTCTTCCCTGATAATGCTTTCTAATAGATCTTAGCTCTGAGATAAATTTATGTGATTTGCTTATTGTAAGATAAGAATGGGTAATCTGTTTAAAATGGTCAACTAAAACCGGGGGCAAAACCGCGCCACCGTATGGCCCAAAGTTACCATCCATATCGGGAAATTTTCTAAGATAATTGCTTTCCATTTCTGTCTCCTGAGTATAAATAAGTGCTTCAATCATTCCCGAAATATCTAAGGGTTTAATCTACTATCGGGAAAAAAATACTCAAAATAAACAGAAAAGTTTACGGCAAACTTATCCTTTAGTTTTTAATACTTTCATTAATCTGTCGTAAAGAACTACATTCACGCACATTGCCAGGTTTAAGCTTCCGTCGGTAGGAATATAAACAACATCCCTGCAATAACTAAGAGTTTTCTTTCCAAGAGTCATATTTTCCCCACCAAAAATATAAAAGGCCTGGGGAGGATGTACATAATCCACTAACGACACAGCACTGTCTACAAGTTCAACAGCTACCGGAACGTAGCAATAAGGAATGGCCGAATGCAAATCATCTACCTGCAAAACCGGAGTGGTCATATAATCTTTATTGACGTCTGAACCAGCTCTTTCCAGCTGTTTTCCGGCTATGGCAATCATATTTGCACCAAAGCAACCGGCAGCTCTAAAAACAGAGCCTATATTTACATTTTTTCTTGGGGACTGCAGCCCTATTGCGCATGATCCAATTTTTCTTCGATCATAGCGCGATCCTTCATGATTTTTTAATTGAAAAAATTTCTCTAAATTTTCTGCGATTTGATTGTAATCCATTATTCTTCTTTCAGCCAATAAGCTCTACAATTGACTTTATCAATGCGTTTTTCTGGTAGGGCTTTTGTAGAAGAATTCCTGGAATTTTTAACATATACTCAGTTTCAAGAAGATCGCTACTATATCCGCTAGCAAACAAAACAGGGACGCCAGATTTAATTTTAGAAATATTGTCATAAACATCTCGGCCATTCATTTCTGGCATGATCATGTCCAGTATCAATAAATCTATCTGCTCTGAATTTTCTTTAAATAGTTCTACTGCTTCCGCCCCGTTCGTGGCTTCAATAACATTACAACCAGCGGAATTTAAAGTCCTTAAAACCAGTTGGCGAACCATTTTATCGTCTTCTGCAACAAGAACATTCTTGCCAACGAGAGCAGTAGAATCAGTCTTTTGATCAACAACAGGAGCTTTTTCGATATTCTTAACATTTTTCTTTTCAGGGAAGAACATCTTAAAACTCGTACCTTTTTTATGCTCACTTTCCAGAATTACATAAGCGCTATGTCTTTTTAAAATAGCATAGACCATGGATAAACCAAGGCCGGTACCCCGTCCAACGTCCTTAGTAGTAAAAAACGGTTCAAATACCCGATCAATGTAATCAGCAGGAATTCCACAGCCATTATCCTCAACCGTTAAAACCACATAATCACCAATAGGAATGTAGCCATTTACAGTTAAAATTTCTTCATTTACAAATTTTTCTTCAAGATTAAATTCAATTTGCCCTTCTCCGAGCATCGCATCTCTTGAATTAATGCAGAGATTCACCAAAATCTGCTCCAATTGGACAGGGTCTCCATAGATCATTAATTCTGGAGCAAACTTCCCAATATTTAAATTTATTCCATCTCCCAAAACAGACCTTAGCAATTTCATTAAAGCAGGGATCAATACCGAAAGATTAATAAGCTCGAATTTTAGATCCTGAGATCTGCTAAAACTAAGCAACTGCTTTACAAGCATCATCGACTTTTCGCCTGCTTCAAGAATATTGTTAATCTCATCAATTTCGCCAATATCAGAGAATTTATCTTTTGCAATCTCTGCATAGCCCATAATTACTTGAAGGAGATTGTTAAAATCATGAGCAATTCCTCCTGCAAGGCTTCCAATCGCTTCCATTTTTTGCGACTGACGAAGTTGAGAGTCCATTTCAACCTTTTCAGAGATATCTTGCAAAATCCCAGACATTTTTATCGGGTTTCCTACTTCATCAAATTCTGAAACCTTGCCCTGACAATGAAGCCAGACAAAATTCCCCTTGAAATGTTTTGCCCTGAAGTCCACTGAAAAATATGGAATATCTCCCATTAAATGTTCATTTAGTCTCTTTAGAACAGACTTTTGATCGTCCTTATGTATATAGGGGTTTTCATCCCAGAACCTGAACTCGAGTTCCCTGTCTGGATATCCAAGCAAACATGAAAGGTTCTTCATACATAAAATCTCCGCGGTTGATGGATTCCAACCCCACAGAGCAATCCTGCCTTCGCGCAAAACGTCTTCGAGCCAATTTTGAGCTTCAGCTATTGAATTTAAATTGCACTTTGCTCCTTCTGACCAATCACCAACTATAGAACCAATATTTTCATCTTTTGAGTAAAAGCTTTTTTCAAAAATATGAATCTCGTCTTTATTTTTTCCTGGCTCCAATACCAATTCAAGCTTACCATCTGGGAAACCTTCAATCCTGGCACATTCTTTAATAAAAGACTGCGCTAAAAAACATTCAATCTGAAGAGTGTTTTGCTTTTGAAATTGAAAAAAAGAGTCTTCAACAGAAATTCTTGCCCCAAGCGTAGATACGAAAACCTCATCCAGCTTTTTTCCATTCGCATACTTAAAAAAAGGAAGTAAACGAAAGATAACACTCTCCGAATTGGTTTTAATAATTTTCCCAGCCAAATCCGAAACTAGTAACCACTTTTCTTGCTTAATCATTTTTTCCTTCGCTATCTTTATAAGAGCTTTTTTCGATCCTCGAATAAATAGTAACAGAACTTTTTCCTATTTTGAAACGTTTTACGTCCCATAATAAAAAAAGGAACAGTAAAAACACAAAAAGCGGGAAAAAAAGGGCCCCTGGATAAAATACCAGGGGCAAAGTGAGAGGATCTTTTGAGAGGATACGTGAAGTCGCGCGGGGACGCGACTAAGCGTAAAAACAAAGGTTCAACCTGTTAACCAGTTACGATCTTTGGATTGACAAAAACATGCGTTAATAGACCATAAATCGCCGAAGCGAAAGGTTTTAAGATTGATCCCTAATTATCAAAGAACGAATTTCTATGTAAGCAATATCTATGCCAACTTATTTTTTTCAAACAACCTACAAAACACAAGAAAACCCCCAGTCTTTTGAGTGCGATTTTTTCACATGTGCACTTTTCGCACGTTAGTTTTCGCACACTCGACTCTGACCAGTCTTTTTTCAACTTATCTTAGTCCAAAAAAACTGTTTGCCCCTATTCAAAGCTAGATCAAACAACTATAGGTGTAGAATTTTAATCTTAACATGAAATTTTGGACCCAGATGATAAGGGCAACTGCAAATGTAGATTTGAAATAATTGAAGATTACCTATATAATATTGCGCAAATCTTATTGTAAACTGATTCCCTTACACACCATTTAAGTATTTAATAAGCTTTAAGCTGATTGAATAACTGCCGGAAACCAACAAGGAATTAACGATGGATCAATTAATATACGGGTTCTCCAACGAAAAAAAAATATCTCTCACATTTGTAGACGTCACCGACACAGCTAAAGAGTTAGAGAAAAAGCATCTCTCAGGCCCTACAGCCGGAAGATTTCTTGCTGAAGCTCTTGTTTCAGTAGCACTGTTGTCTGGAGAGCTTGGCCAGCCTGACGAAAGAATTTCCCTGCAAGCACAGGTTGACGGCCCTATAGGTGGATGTTTTGTGGATGCATCAAAAGATGGCAGTCTTAGAGGATATTCAAATATTAAAATTTTGAATAAATTTGATGAATCTGATCAAACCCCTTTAGCCGAGGTTCTTGGAGACAATGGAGCTATCACTCTCATCCATTCAAGTAAATTCCATGTTCTATCTCAAAAACGTTTTCAATGTTCTCCATTAAACCTTAGACACGGAATAGCCAGATACTACAATGATGACCAGAATAAACCCACCGCGGTAGAAATCAGTGCAGTATCAAGATCTCATTATCTTCACAATGCTACAGGGCTTATGGTTACAAGAATGCCAGAAGGAGATTCAGAAGACTTTGTTCCACTCCTTGAAAGATTTAACGACAAAACAATCCAAAAAGCTTTAAATCAAATGGTAGATATTGAACTAATGGGAGCGAGGCTCGGTTTAAATGATTTGAAAATCATTGAAAAAAGGCCCCTGAAGTTTAATTGCACCTGTAGTCATGAAAAAGTTATTAATTCGCTATCATGCATGAAACTTGATGAGCTTAACGAGTTCATTGAGACAAAAACAGAGCCAGAAGTTACCTGTCACTTCTGCAGCAATACTTATCGGGTTTCAATTCAAGAAGTAACCAATCTGATTCTATCAATTTCAGAAAAGCCAAAGGAATAAAAAGGGAAATGAGTAAAGTAATTAAAGCCCCCTTCGGCTCATGGGATTCCCCATTAACAACCGATAAAGTAGTTGAAAAATCGGCTTCATTAGGGGAAGTAAAGGTCTCTGAAAACGGAGAAATTTACTTTCTTGAATTTCGTCCCACAGATAAAGGAAGAACCGTTTTAGTAAAGCTTGAGAATGGGGAAAAACAAGACATCACCCCTTCTCCGTATAATATAAGAACCCGTTTGCATGAGTATGGTGGCAGCTCAATCCTTTTTTCAGACAATTGCTACTATTTTTCAGAATTTTCTGACCAAAGAATCTATAGGCACGACCTCGGGTCTAAACCAGTTCCAATTACCCCAGAGAAGCCCTGGAGATTTGCTAATTTCACCCTGGACAAGTCCAGAAACCTTCTTTTTTCAATAATGGAAGATCATTCTGAAAGTTCCCATGAACCAGAGAACTGCATAGCAAAAATCAATTTATCCACAGGCCAGGTTGAAAAAATCCTTACGGGTTATGATTTCTATTCTTCACCAGCACTTAGCAATGACGGAAAGCGCCTGGCGTATTTCTGTTGGAATCACCCTCAAATGCCATGGGATGGTAATGAATTATGGGTTGCCGATCTTGATGAAAATGGAGAGGTCCTTAATAGAACGCTGATTACTGGAGGAAAAAGAGAATCCACCTTTCAACCAGAATGGTCATCTGATGGTTCTCTTTATTATGTGACAGACAAACAAAACGGTTGGTGGAATTTGTATAGAAACGATTTCACCACTGAAAAGAATCTTTACCCCATTGAAGCAGAGTTTGGCCGTCCTCAATGGAAAATCGGCGATAAAAGTTTCCTGATCATAGATGAGAATCTTACAATTTTCACATTTAACCTCAAAGGAACCTGGAAAATTGGCTTGATGGATAAGCGAAAAGAAACACCAAGAGTCTTTGACTCAGTAATTTCGAGCTTTTCATCATTGAATTATCACAATGGTAAGATTATATTTCTAGGCGCTTCACCAGTTGACTCCCCCGCAATATTTTCTCTGGATATTGATTCAGGCGAATTTGAAAAGCTATTTGCCCTGGAAAAAATCCCAATAGAAAAAGAATTTATTTCTGTACCAGAAGCTCTTGAATTCCCCACCGATGGCGGAGAGACAGCACACGCTTTTTTTTATCCTCCATGTAATCCAGGATACGAAGGTCTTGATAAAGAGCTCCCCCCTCTAGTGGTAATGAGCCACGGAGGTCCTACGGCTTGCGCCTCTAATATTCTTGCAATTGCAACCCAATTCTGGACAACCAGAGGATTTGCCGTGGTGGATGTAAATTATGGCGGAAGCACTGGCTATGGAAGAGAATACAGAGAGCGCTTACATGGAAACTGGGGAGTTGTCGACATGCATGATTGCGAAAACGCAGCTCAGTATCTAGCTCAAAAAGGCTTAATAGATAAGAATAGAATTGCAATTCGTGGCGGCAGTGCGGGTGGATACTCTACCCTATGTGCCCTCACCTTCTTAAATAGCTTCCATGTCGGAGCCAGCTATTTTGGCGTAAGCAACCTTGAAGCACTTGCCAGAGATACCCATAAGTTTGAAGCCAGATATTGCGACAGCATGGTTGGCCCATATCCAGAGGCCAAAGAAATTTATTATAAAAGATCTCCCATAAATTTTACGGAAAAGCTCTCTTGCCCGGTTATATTCTTTCAGGGATTAGAGGATAAAGTTGTTCCACCAAACCAAGCTGAAGAAATGTATAAAAAACTCATTGAGAAAAACCTTCCCACAGCATATATGGCCTATCCAGGAGAAGCCCATGGTTTTAGAGAAGCTGCCAATATAAAGCATTCTCTAGAAACGGAACTTTACTTCTACTCAAGGGTTTTTAACTTTGAACCCGCTGGAAACATAGCAAAAATTGAGATTAGAAATCTAAAATAGTTAAAAAAACAAAGGCCAGAGCTAAAGTCATTTTAGTTCTGGCCATTTTATTTTCCGGATTCTTTTACTCAAATGTTGCCCAGACAGGAGCATGGTCTGATGGTTTTTCCATTGCTCTTATTTCCAGATCGATTCCAGAATCAGTAAATCTTTCAGAGAAAGCTTTTGAAGCCAGCAATAAATCTATGCGCAGGCCACGCTTTGGATCATCTTCAAATCCCTTACTTCGGTAATCAAACCAGCTAAAAGTATCAGAAACATCAGGAGAGAACTTTCGATACAGATCAACCAGTCCCCAGTTTACCAGAGCTTCCAACCACTCCCTTTCTTCAGGAAGGAAACAACATTTCCCGGTCTTAAGCCATCTTTTGGCATTTATAGGACCAATTCCAATATCATTATCACCGGGCGCAATGTTCATGTCGCCCATAATAACCAGGTTATCGGTTTTTTTAAAATCTGACTTCAGGTAATCAAGAAGATCTGCATAAAACTTTTGTTTTGCAGGAAACTTGGTTGGATGATCCCGGCTTTCGCCTTGCGGAAAATACCCATTAATAATTACAAAAGGCTTACCTTTATCATCCTGGTAAGTTCCGGCAATTAATCTTCGTTGCGCAAGTTCATCATCACCGGGAAACCCTTTTCGAATGTCCACTGCTTTCTTCAAAGACATTAAAGCAACTCCGTAATGCCCCTTCTGCCCAAAAAAATCCACATGGTATCCCATATCATCAAAGGCCTTAACCGGAAAAGCGTCATCGACAACCTTAATCTCCTGCAAACCGACAACATCAGGACGATGCGTTTCAACAAATTTCTCAACTTGATGTAATCTTGCTCTTATTCCATTTACATTGAATGATGCTATTTTCATTTTTTCTCCATTTATCGGAAAACCACCTCGGGGCCGTTCAATTAAATCCTGGCACTCAGCTTCGATGGTTGTTTCCAGAATCAAAAATACAGTTCAAATTTTAATGTTTTAAGACTCCAAATCTTCAAACAAAAGATTTTTATGAGTCATCATTCTAACAAATTTACCTAAACTTTGGCAGTATGGTTTTGCAGAGTTAGCCCCAATAACAAAAAAAAACTTTTTCGAAAAAAATCAGTATAATAATAAGATATTAACTTAGGGGTACCTTATGCGATATAGATTTTTTATGCTATCAGCGCTGCTCTCAATGCTTTTTTTCTCAGCAACTTTATCTGCCAATCCTTTTTCAGAGGAAGAAATTTTCGTTCCGGTGAATGTTCAGATTGAACAACCAGCATCCGAAATAGAATCAGCTCAAGTAGCTTCTTTTACCACAATTGAAACGCTTGTCGCCTCCGATTCATTGTCTTTGTGGAAAGATCTTCAAAAACTCTATGGAACCCTGGGAAAACGTACAGGCAAACAAAACACCCACAGCGACAGCGAAAACGCCGTAGAACACCATTTAGATGGGTATGACAACTTAGATATTGATATTGATGGTGATAACTACTGCGGACAATTTGCAATGAGCACGCTGCTAAACGGCATGGGAATTGAAACTGACCCGCAAAAAGTTTATCAGGAATCCAACCCGGCTGGCATTTTCACCGCGCCACCTACAATTGTAGAATATTTGCGTATGAACGGCATAAAAGCCAAAATGAAAAACCAGGCCTCGGTTAACGATATAGTTAAACGTATTGATGATGGAAAACCTGTTATGGTTCTTGTTGATTCAGGCGATGGCATCCCCCACTGGATTTGTATTACTGGTTATGACACCGATGATAAAGGCAATGTAACATCTGTTAGGATGCGTGATTCATACTGGGGAACCAGAGGTCCACACACAATGAGCATCAGCGACTTTGAAAAAGCATGGAAATCACCATTTGGCAGTGGAACCCTTAGCAGTCTTGTAAGCTATTCAAATCTACTGATTGATAATTATGGAACTTATCCACCAAACTCAACCCCTCCAATTTATCCGGGCACATTTGACACTGCAACCGAAGACAATATGGCATCAGGTATTAACGATGTGGTTAATGGCTGGAAAAACCACTCAGTATCCAAAGTTATCGGTGGTGCTTCCAAATTACTTCTGGGTCTTCCAGGAGCAATTGGCGGCGTAGCTTCTAATTTTGCAGATAAAACAAGTCAGAATTGGATGGAATGGGGCCGAAATAAGATGGGTGAAAACGGTCTTGGAAACAAGATCCTTGGCGGCGCAGCTTTTGCAGGCGGAGCAATAACTAATACCGTAGCCAAAGCAGGAAAAGCAGTCTCCAACCTTTGGTCCAGCCAGGTTTCAATCATTGGAAATGGTATTAAAAAGCTTGGTTCTCTTTTTTCAAGAAACTAACCTATTTATCATATAAAACAATGCCCCCCGATCCGCAATTGGATCGGGGGGCATTGTTTTTCAGCAAATAACAAAGAACCTGGCCTTAACCATTAATTTCTTCCAGTATTTCCAGAATATCATCATTGCATTGCCCGCATACGGTTGAAGCCTCTGTCACTTCTCCAACTTCCTTGACGGTTTTTAACGATTTCTCTTTAATCGCCTTAACAATTTCACTTTTATAAATGCCCTTACAAATGCAAACCAATTTATCCTCTTCCATGTTTTCCTCCGTTATTAGTTCCTGGCTTTTTTTAGTCCTCTAATATAAGTTTAAGATACTTTTTTCCAGAGTCAAACAAAGTTTCTCAACCTGCCTGCTTTTGATTAATTTCCTATGCAATACCCCTTTAATCTTGCCAGAAGATTAACTTTATTCATTTGCTCTATTGAGTTTACTGAAGTGCTGAAAAGGTCTGGATTACCAACAATTATCGCCAGGGCCTGAGCTCTTGAAATTGCCACATTAATTCTATTTTTATCAAAGATAAAATCAATGCCTCTGGGTGATTCTGAAGGATCACTTGTGCATAAACTGAAAAAGACTACAGGCGCTTCCTGTCCCTGAAATTTGTCCACGCTTCCAACCTTGGCGAATTCGCCAAGAGCTAATTTTAGCTTATTCACCTGATGGTTGTAGGGAGCAACAAAAAGCATATCATTCCAATCTATAGCTTTCTCGGCACCATGTTTATCAACATAAATTCGACCAAGAAGCTCATTGGCTTTTTTAGCAATTAACTCCGCTTCTTCATCACTGGCCTGAGTATTTCCCTCATGTTCAACTGGAATAAAAATGATCCCGGCAGACCTGTCCAGCTCTCCAACATATCCTTCTGGAACCTGAATTTTCTGTTGATCATTTTCTGGTGAGGATTTTAACTTTCCTTCATATATAGCTTCACTAATATAATCATTTACAGAAGAATGCATTCTGTAGGTTGTGCCCAGAAAAACACCCATATTATCTGGAATAATTGGTGATTCGTGCAAAAGGAAATCCAGGATTGATAATCCGCTATCTTCAGGATGAATGCCTTGTGATGGCTGGCCAAGTTGCATTTGGTCACCCATTAAAACCAGATTTTCAGCAGAACGACTCATACCAACCAGATTTGCAACAGCAACCTGCCCGGCTTCATCAATAAACAAGTAATCAAACTGCTTTTCCCAATCAGTTCTACAGAAACCCCAGGCCGTAGTTCCAACAACACAACCGTCCTGCAGCTGCCCAAGAATATCTGCATTCTTCAGAACCGAGATTCCATTTTCCTCAATTTCCGGCCCGGTATTTTTGGAACAAATACATTGAGCCGATATATTGTTTTCCCTACAATGCCGAGCAACACCAATAAGAAGATTATTAATCGCTTTATGGCTATTACTTGAAATCCCAATTCTTTTCCCGAGACTAACAAGTTCAGCAATTATGTGCTTCCCGGTGTAGGTTTTGCCAGAACCGGGCGGCCCCTGAATGGTCAGATAACTGTTGTCTAAATTTACGACAGCTGAAACAATTTCCTTCAATCTATCAGAAGGATTTTCGCAATTTACAACTGGTTTTTGAGAATCAATTCGACCCTTGATACGAGGGGGATTTCGATGCAAAAAGTCACCAATTGCAGTGCCCTCGAATTTACCAAATTCATAATCCGTTACCACCGCGTCTATTGATTGTGGGATAGGATCGGGCCTGATGTATTCATCTGGGATTAAAGTTAAAATCTGGGGAAGGTCAGAACCAGAAGTTACTACAAGTTTTCCCTTTGAAAGGTCACTTTCCTCATCTAACAACGCCGCCCTTAAAAAGTTTCCCTTACTGTCCTCTTCTCCTACCACATAATAGTTTTTTGCGTTTGCCTTGAACTCCTGCTCCGGATTAAATTTGTATTCATAGGCAAGGTTTCGTGACCTGGGTTTAGGCTTAAAAGGTTCCCTTGAAGTTCTTATGCAACCTGCAAGACAATCAATATCATTAACAAGTTCTTCAACTTCAAGACCGATTCTATCAAATAATCTCCAGAAAACCGGCTTTGCTTCGCGACGATGGAATTCCAATGTCCAGGCAAGGTTTTCAGAAATCCGTGCTTTAGTTCTATCTTCTTTTGAAGCTCTTTCAAGAAGTTTATCGCGAAGCTTTGTGCGATTAGTAACCTCTTCAGGGAGTTCAGGCTCCTCGGTTTCCACTTTTCCAATAAACTGGATTCCATTACTTTGCTGCTGTTCTCTTAACCATAAAACTAATTCCTGTGTAGAGTTACAATCATCAATATTGTAGTCTCTTATATCCTTTAAAACCTTTGAGGTTTGCCAGGTGTCGCCGTCTAAACCATTTCTGGAATTTTCACGCCACTCTTCATAAACCACAACAGAATCACCACCACAACCAACTTCGGTTTCTCTCTTGCCTCGGTAGAGGTGTTCCACATTTTTAATTGAATATCTTGGCTCACCGACCAGCAATGCACCTTTAACGACTTTATACAAATCCACAAAAACTTCGTTTCTGAGTAACTGATCAACCTCAAATTCACAAACTCCATATCTGCTCATAAGCTTTCTACAAGCAGCTATCTCATAATTTGCATAATGATATATGTGCATAGTTCTATCTTTTTCCCAGAGTCCATAAACCCATGCAATAAATTCTTGAAAAGCCTTTTTTTCCTGTATTCTGTCGTGAGCCCAGAAATCCTTAAATTGTCTGTTTCCATTCTCATCAACAAAAGTGCATCCCCATAAGTATTCCAATCCCCCATCATCCAATGGAAATCCCTCAATATCAAAAAACACATCATTGTCCGAATGCGGGGGAAGTAATGCCAAACCAATCTTTCTACCTTCCGGGTGGTCCTTAACTTCAAACAGAGGCGGAATTCTGCCTGCGCTTCTCTTCTGGATGGATGCCTGAGCCTTAATATTATCAAAGGTTGCCATGCTCAACCCGGAAATGCGTTGTACGTTTGAACTGATTAAAGCTTCACATGTATATATGCCGGCTTGATTAAGCTTTTTCACATTGGATCGGGTAATATTTGCGATTTGCGACAGGTGATCCCTTTCCTGTAATATTTTCTCTGCGTAGGTTCCCCATGCACCAAAGCTTCTCGAATCGTATGGGTCCGGCATTTCTTTCGGATTAAAATTACTTTGCTCGTGCAGAAATCTTTCTTTTAAGGCCAGGTAATAAAAAAAGTAATCGTCAGTTTTTAACTTCTCAATATCGCCTCTGCCAAGAGCTAAAGTTATTGTTTTTGGTCTGGAACCCTGAACGGACTCCAAAATGTCAGAATAGCAACAAAGCTGAGTAACAAACTCAGGTCTGGCTCTTGATGCAAGTTTTGTATCAATTACCTCATACAAATAATCTCCAAAACGACTGGAACCTGGCACCTTAATAAGAAAATCGGCAAATCCACGAAATGAAAATGCTTCAAGAACTCCCTGAAAAATTATATCAACTCCACTTTCCATGGCACTCAGGGTTTTAAGCAGTCGCTGCTCAACCTTTTGTTCGCTGGATTCCCCATCGCCTGACAAATCTGCAATGGTTTTCCCTTGTTCCTCAAATTCCTTTAATAATTTTTTCTCCAGATCCAATCCTTTTTTTGCCAGTAAACCTGACAAATCATCAGCTGGATCAGCTTGTGGAACTAAATCCGGATGCTCCATTCGTAACCGATTCATCCAACTCGCAAAAGGGCTTACCATGAAAGTTGTTAAATCAGTTGGAGAGTATACAATCTCATTTCTTTTAAACATTTTTTCCCCGCATCTTGCAAATAAATGTGCATAACCTATATGCGTCCGAAGATCCCAGTTTATACATTTAAATATAGGATTCTTCAAAAGTTATTGTGCTCTTAACTTAACTTTTTATCAAGAGTGAAAAGAATAATACACTTTTAAATATCCATTATTACTAAATCGCTAATATTAATGATGCATGGAATCATTTATTAACACGATGTGTTATACTTGAGATGTTGGAACTTTATGGTTCTGGTATTGGGACTCCTTGAACAACCAGCATCTGAAATTGCAATAATTGAGAAACTTAGGAGCCAATATGGAAGGCAAAACAGGAACCAGAGTAGTATTACCAGGAATTTACAAATGCAAAGAGCACCCGGAAGCCAATAAGACTTTTACAAAGGGCGCAGTATTCACCCCTTGTTCAAGAGCAGGCAGTCATGGAACAACCTGGGTATTAGTAAGAAAAACCGGTTAATTAATTAACCCGCATCTAATAATAAAAACAGGCAAATATCATTGCAAAAAAACGTTTCAATGATGATGCCTGTTTTTTGTTACCACCTAGAAAGGCTGGGCTTTAACGTATAAATTCTTTTTTAAAGTTTCAACAAGGGGTCTTTTAATCGAAACATTTGCTGGCGGGCGAAGTATAAACGACATATTTAACATTGCCCCGGAAACCTCTTCATCAGAAGGATCTATTGCACCTTCAAGAACGTATTCATACCCTGTTTTTTTTGAGTAAACCACTGTTTTGGCTTCAACCTCTACCCTATCAACATCTGTTAGTTCAACAGATTGAGGCAATAGCTTATAATCTGGTGGATTCCCGGCAATTTTAGTTCGTGAATATGTTAATTTCCGGTTTTTAAGAATCAAAGAGCATAGAATCTGATATTCAATACTGCCATCATCGTTGAAATGATTTCTGGTAAATTCCAGAAGCTCTGGTCCCAGTCCGTTAGAATTGTAGCTTAGTGGGCAATCGTCTATGGTTGGCAATGGATCACCTGCAACAACCTGAATTCGCCTTGATGCCTCACCCAAATCATCTTTCAAAAGCTTGATAAGGTATTGTAACTTTCGGGAATGCTCCTGTTTCCAAGCCGAAATCATATAGACTCTACTACTGGAACTTTGCAGACGATAGATTACCAGCATAACCAAAACCATCAGGCTAACCCCGATGAGTAACTCTACCACGGTAAAAGCTTTATTGTAACGTTTCACAATGAATACCTGTCGATCTGCACCAGCTCTTCATACTTTCTCATTGTATCTTTGTAACGAACATCTATTTTTATCCTTAAAAAGTCTCTTTCATATCCACCAACGCTTTTTTTAATTAGATTGCAGCCCCTGACCCATGCTGAATAATTATTTTTCCCAGAATCGGGCAAACTATCTATATAAACAGTCCCCAGGCCTTTTAAATCAGTATGTTCCAGTGGAATATTCAAGCTATCCAATTTGCAGAAATCCATATACCAGCTGTTAATAAATATGTCTGCCCCCTGCACTGCTTTTCCGGCAACAAGTTCTTTGTGATAAGCATCTGTCTTATAAAAGGCTGAGGGCAAAAGCTTCAATTTAAAGAGTAACAGTTGAGCAAGCCCCTTCGCTACCCAATCTGCCTTTCGATGCTGGTCAATCTGGGTTAGGCTTTTTTTCTGGCTGTTGTAACGCAAAAACAAAGTAGAACTTAATGACGCAAACAGCGCACCAAAAATAATCACCATAATCAAAGCTCCACCATTTTTATTCAGTTTAATCATTTCAAGTTCCCAAATCTGCTATACAGGTAGATAGAATAAACTTTCTTTCTGATTTTCCTTGAATACATGTAACCGTAGCCCAAATTGTAAAAATTTCTTCAGTGGTAGTGTATTTTGCAGTAAAGGTTGAAACACTGGCTCCAATGCCACCTTTGTAACCACATTTCCCATAATTAAAAATGGTGGAAACCCCATCTGCCTCACCCGCGATCCTTTTTAACTCCACCTTTATAAAATAATCAGCATTACTGCCCTGATGATTTAATTTAACTCCTTTGAAGGAAGGCTTTTCGGTTCCAACTGGCAAATCAAAAGTTCTGGAAACTGCTTCGCCGGGAAATTTAATATCCATCTTCACAACCTGATTTGAAGAAAAAGCATCAGAAAGAGTGGTAAATCTGGTCGTTTTTATTGTGTTTAATGCTGAATCTGCAAGGTTTAATGCAAAACCTTCATCCATTTGTCGATTAGTTAAGCCATAGGATTTTATTAAAACATCAAGGGTTGGCAAAAGCGTTATCCCTGCTATCAGAATGGCTACAAGAATTTCAATAAGTGTAAATCCAGAATTACCCTGAGAAGCCAATTTCTACCTCATATGCCTTTGTTCAAGCGTTCTTATTCGAGCTTTCTGATCCCTAATCTGAAAAAATAGACGTAGGGTTCGCGAATTACCCGCCACATCCTTTGCTATTACAGTTATAGAAGGATTATTATTGCTTAATGAAATTAGATCCGGAACTGAGCTACCATCGAACAGCTTCGAACTGGGATCACGGAAAACAATTTTGTAAGGACCATGCAAACAGCTATTCCAGGCTTCAGTTGAAGAAATTGTCGGCTCAAATTCTGTGCTAGAACCGTTTTTACAACTAATCTTAAGCTCTTTTATCCCACTCCCCGGAGTGGAGTTGTAAGAATCTACAACAGCCTCAGGCATCCTTCCGCCCTCATTTGCAACATATCTTGAATTATCTTGAGTCCAGACACGTATCTCGTATTCCACATCTTCTTCAAGTGGAAAAACATTAAAAACATCCAGACTCTCGCCAAAGCCCAAGCGCTTTCTCAAAGAATCTGCATTGCTTACATCCTGATTTAATTTTCCTGTTGTTTTTACCGTATCGCTTTCACCATAGTCTTCAAGTGAAAAAAGCTTCCGGAAGAATGAATTTTTCTGATCTGCCCCAGAGGTTACCAACCCTTTAACAGTATTATCTGAACCAGCAAAAATTGCACTTCGGTTTTCTGAATCTCCTCCGGTTTCGCCCATTCTAATCTCGATGGGCATAAAGTAAACCGAATCTGTGGCGATAAACTCCTGATAATCAAAAAGCAACCCGGCAGTAAAATCCTGAAATTCACTTTTATTCCACATCCAGGATGGCACTGCTTTTTCAGGGGGTGGGAAACAAATATTATATTTTAAACTACTATCGCTTTTTGCCTTCTGCTTATCTTTCAGATTTACCACACTTATCATAATGTTTGGACGGTCGTTGTCATAAAGTCTTATATAGCCCGTTTCTTGCGGTAAGTATGGACTTTCAACAGCTCTGTCTGTAGGAGGCAAATCTCCTGGAGCCATAAATGGAAACGGTTTGGCGGTAGGAGGATCAGTTAAAAGATCATCTCCGTATTTATAATTATGCCTTTTTCCAGATCCTGGTGCACAGACTCCGTAGCAATTCCATGGCTCATTATCTGCTACAAAGGAATCACTGGGATTCAGATTGTTTGAGCCATCCCATGCGTAGATTGAATATTCCATCGTTCCATGAAAGTGAGACGGCAATTGAATAGGATTTGGTGCAAGTCCTCTGCCAGACTTAGAAACATAGGTTTCATTTGCGAACTTACTAAATCGAAACTTCCCGTCACTGGAATTTTTTGCATCAAAGGTCCACGAAGCTGGCGCCAGTGCTATATTACAAGCAATACTATTGGCCCAAATGTTTTCATCGTAAAACTTAAGAGATAATCTGCGAAAATCTCCTGTTGTGTTTCTAATTACTGAAACTCCATCCGTAGCATCTGCTGTTGGTAAATAACCATCTGTTGACTGAGTGTAGGTAGTAAAATCCCTTATCTCCGGTGGAGTTCTATCGAGCCAATGTATCTGACCACCATTAGCTATATAATTGCTTGCGACGATTTCTTTATTCGCATCCCAACTTTTTCCCGAATGCATTATTGAGGTGGGTGAAAAAGAAACAAGGTATTCAACACGGGTGTTACTTCTGTTATGGCAACAGTATGTTCTGGTGTATGTGCTTCCATCAGAACGATGATATGTCCTGGTGTAACTATCACCATCACAAACGCATCTATGGCAATTAAAACTTGATTTACTACTTTCAACAAGATTCTGCCACTCTGATCCGGTAGTATACCACCAATCACTTCCAGAACCTAAATGAACGCTATAAACCTGCATCCCCGGATGGTCTGAAGTTGGCTCCAATTTGTATTCGGCACCAGCTCTTTCGATTCCCATGTAAGAATACATACAAAATGCAGTATCGCTATGACTATGTCCAACTCTGCCGCATCCAGAACAAGGCCAATTGTACAATGAATTCCAATCAGATTGGGAGCCGGAAAAATCAGCTGGCATCGCAGGTGGCTTTGAATGAATCCCATCACAAATTTCTATAAAAGACCCATCTCCCGGGTCCTTAAAAATATAGATTATTTGATTGCTGGAATATTTTTTCTTGAGACTATTTAACTGGGATTCGGTTAAATGACTTTTTGAGACATGAGCAGCAAAACTGCTATATGAAACGACTTTTGCACCAGAAAGGAATAATTTCATAGGTATTTTTTCCACGTCCTCAAAAGTATCAATTCTCCAAGGTTGAGGAGTTTGGGAAAAATGACCATTAAAATCAAAATATAAATGATTAAAAATCAGATTCTCAAGTGCTTTCTCGCTAGAAATGGCAGAAAAAGCTGCAATAGTATGAGAAAAAAGAAAAAACAAAACGAGATAAGCTGTGACTCTTTTCAATTTAATTACTCCCGCTTCTTATAATGGCGATGCATACGAGAATAAAATTGAAAAAGTAACGCCGATTTAAAACTGTTAGATTATTTTACTATTTTTCCTGGATTCAAAATATTTTTTGGATCAAAAACCATTTTAATCTGCTTCATAAGTTGAAGCTGTACCATTCCAGAAACAGTCTCCAGATATGGTTTCTTTGCAAATCCAATCCCATGCTCACCTGAGACCTGCCCACCCATCTCTTTTGCTTTAGCATAAAATCTATCAAAAGCTTTGTTTAAGCGGTCTATAAAAACAGGCTTGGAAAGATCGTCCCTGAGCATGTAAACATGAAGATTCCCATCCCCGGCATGACCAAAACTTCTGATTCTTATCTGTTCTTCCGCCTCAACAATCTTTGTGAATTTAACAAAGTCAGCAACTTTATTGCGCGGAACAACCACGTCACATTCATCCATTTCTGTTGTAGAAGCCTTTATTGCTTCGAGAAAAGCTCCTCTGGCCGACCATATCATTTCCTGACGCTCCTGAGTGTCAGAAATAAGAATATCCAGCGCTCCCTTTTCTAAACAGATTTCTGCAACCTTTTCGTAAGCTTTTTCGATTTCTTCTCTGGACTGTCCATCAAAGGTTAAGAGCAAGTAGGCATCTGAAGAAGAATCGGGAAACTTCTTCCCCAAAAAGTCTTCGGAATTTTCTATTACAGCTCTCTCCATATACTCAATTGCAGTTGGAATAACCTTCGATTGAATTATCAACGGAACAGTTTCGATTGCTTTGCCAAGATCGGGAAACGGAATCAATAGACTAATTGCTTTTCCGGGACGAGGAAGAAGGCGCAAGACTGCCTTGGTGACAATACCCAATGTTCCTTCGGAGCCCACGATTAAATCCTTTAAACTGTAGCCGGAACTATTCTTCACGACTTTCCCACCAAACCAGGTTACTTCACCTGTGGGCAAAACAACCTCCAGTCCTCTAACGTAATCTCTGGTAACTCCATATTTAACTGCACGCATTCCGCCAGCATTAGTATTTATATTCCCGCCGATTGAAGCACTTTTTTCTCCGGGATCAGGAGGATAAAATAAGTCATGGCTTTCAACAAATGCTGAAATTTCCATTAAAAGAACGCCCGGTTCTACTGTTAAAGTCAGGTTTTCCTGATCCAGCTCAATAATACTATTCATTCTGGCCGTGCTAAGCATTATTCCGCCGTGAACTGCGACCGAACCACCGACAAGTCCCGTGCCCTGTCCTCTGGGAGTAACAGGAATAGAATGTTGATTCGCGTATTTCAGAATATTCGATACTTCTTCGGTGCTGCCAGGGAAAACAAGTAATTCTGGATAGCTTTTTAAATCACCCAACTCATCATGGCTAAAATCCTCATGAATATTGCTGCCATCCATAACGTTTTCTGCACCGCAAATTGATTTTAAATAATCAATATCTTCTCTTGTTACTTTTTTATAATTCATATTCGCAGTCCATTTTTTTCAATCTTTTTAATAAGCGCAGGAACTACTTCGTAAATATCTCCTACCACAGAAAAATGTGCTACTTCAAAAATAGGGGCATTTGGATCACTATTAATTGCAATTATATTATCTGCGCCTTGCATTCCGGCTGAAAATTGAACTGAGCCAGAAACTCCGCAGGTTATTATAAGCTTTGGTTTAACCGTTCTACCACTAAGCCCGATTTGAGATCGGGAGTCAAACCATCCCTGCTCGATTAGTGGGCGGGTTCCTGCAACCATTGCCCCAAGCGAATCTGCCAAAGTATAAATCATGTTCAGGTCAGCTTTTTTCTTTAAACCCTTTCCCACAACAACAATTGTTTCAGCATCTTCGATAGATTTAACCTTCTCTTTAGGCTTAACTTCAAGAACTTCGATTGCAGACTCAAGCTTAGAAGGCTCTAATGAGCACAATTCAATTCTTCCTTCTGGTTTGCATTTTTCTGGAGGATTAAAAATTTTGTAGCGAACTGTAGCAAATTGTGGCCTGTGATTGGGGGTGTGGATGTGAGCCATAATATTGCCACCATAAGCAGGCCTAATCTGGTCAATGTCCGTATTTTCAGCCACATCCAGCAGAGTACAATCAGCCGTCAGACCAGTTCTGAATCTTGCCGCAAGACGGGGAGCGAGAGATCTTCCTATTGGGGTACCTCCAACGAGAATACTGGACGGTTTAATCTTGTTAATAAAATCCTCAAATGCAGCTGAATAAGGCTCAATTCTAAAATACTTAAGCTCTGGATAGTCATAAAAAAGAATTCTATCGACCCCATACTCAAGAAGCTCTTGAGCAACAGAAAGAAGATTTTGCCCTATTAACAAACAATAGACAGGTTGAGAAATTTTTCCTGCCAACTCTTTCGCTTTGCCGATAAGCTCAAGAGAGACGGGATGTATCTTACCTTCGGTTTGTTCTACATAAATCGCGATACCCTTCCATAGACTTTTATCCACAGAGTTTAAAACAGCCTCATCTATCCATTGAAAAACATCCGGGCGTTTTATTACACAAGCTTTGCACATGCGGCAACCAGAATCAATTTCCAGCTTCCCGTCCACACAAACAATAGAGTTAAATGGACAAATTTCAGCCAGCTTTTTGGGGTCTTCTCCTGGAACAGGCATAATCTTTATCATACTCATAAAAACTTGAGCTCCAGCAATTTGTCATAAATCTTTTCAGACAACTCTTCAGAACTGCCTTTCCAAATCTGTTTTCTTAAATTAGTTTCAGGAGGAAAAACTTTTAAGACCTGAGTTGGTGATCCTTTTAGCCCATATTTTTCTGGTTCAGAATCTGGAAGATCTGCTAGTCCAAGTCTCTTTACCTTTTTGTCTTTTGCTGCCAATTTCCGTTTGAAAGAAGGTAGCCGAGGCTGGAAAATCCCTTTTTCAACAGTAATTAAGCACGGGAAACCAACCTTTACTATCTCAACAGTTTCTGGCATGTCCATTTCAAGAACTAATTCCGCTTCATTTGCATCAATTATTCTTCGAACATTTGCCACATGGGGAATTCCAAGAAATTCAGCAATCTCAGGGCCGACCTGACCAGTGTCTCCATCGGTTGTTTGTCTTCCACAAATTATTAGATCCGGGAGGCCTAAAGAAACAATTCCCTGAGACAGTGCATAAGAAGTCGCTAGAACATCTGCTCCAGCAAAGCTTTTATCGCTTAATAAAACGCCATCATCTGCTCCAAGCATGAATGTTTCACGCAAGGCAATTTCTGTTTGCGGTGGTCCCATGCTGATAGCACACACCTTTGCATCTAGTGATTCTTTAAGTCTTACAGCTGTTTCCAGGGCATAAAGATCGTAGGGATTAATTTTAGAATCAACCCCTGCTCGCTTAAGAGTCTTGGTTTCTGGATCAATGTCAACTTCTGTGCTATCCGGAACTTGTTTTATGCAAACAAATATATTCATACAGATATTGTAATGCATTCCGGATCAAAATTTCATTAGAATTGAAAATTAAATTTCTTCTTTTTAATATATTAAAATAATAAAAAAAAGCCGGCTACTTAAAGTTAAGCCGGCTTTTTCAAATTCAATTCTTATTTTTCTTTTAGAGGTTTAAGGATTTTTTCTGCAATACTTGGTGGAACTTCAATATAGTGAAGAACTTCCATAGAGAAACTGGCGCGTCCCTGAGAAAGAGATCTCAGATGCGTAGAATAGTTAAACATTTCAGCCAAAGGAACATGGCACTCAAGAGTTCGCATATCATCACGAATTTCCATATTTACCACTTTCCCACGTCTGGAGTTAATGTTTCCAATAATGTCGCCCAGATACTGCTCAGGAGTTTCAACTTCAACCTTTGTATATGGTTCAAATAGCGCCGGAGAAGCTTTTGCCATTCCAAGTTTCATAGCTTCAATAGCTGCAACCTTGAAAGCAACAATACTACTGTCAACTTCATGGTAGGATCCATCAAGCAAAGTTACCTTAACATCAGAAACAGGCTTCTTGGCCAGAGGGCCTTCAGTTAAAGCTTCACGAATTCCCATTTCAATTGCCGGGAAGTAAGTTGAAGGAACCGTTCCACCCTTAATCTGAGTTTCAAACACAAACCCGCCACCACGTGGTAAAGGTTCAATATCCATAATAACGTGACCATACTGACCACGACCACCAGATTGCTTGGCACATTTGCCTTCTGTTGAAACTTTTTTACGTAGTCCTTCACGATACGCAACCTGTGGAGCGCCAACTGTTGCCTGAACATTAAATTCACGCAAAATTCTATCTACAATAATTTCAAGGTGAAGCTCACCCATACCGGCAATAATAGTTTCGCCAGTTTCTTGATCCATTGAGGATTTAAAAGTAGGATCTTCATCCATAAGTGTATGAAGCACTGTACTCAATTTCGCCAGATCAGCCTTTGTTTTTGGCTCAATTGCAACAGAAATAACTGTTTCAGGGAAAGTAATTTTTTCAAGAATAGGTGAATCTTTTTCTGCAGCAAGAGTATCTCCGGTTCCGATTCTTTTCAAACCAACAATAGCTACAATATCCCCGGCCTGAACAGATTCCAGATCTTGTCGCTGATTAGCATGCATCTGCAGAATTCTACCAACGCGTTCTCTCTGGCCCCTGGTTACGTTATAAATCTGATCACCAACGTTAAGAGTTCCAGAATAAACACGCATATAAACTAGCTTTCCGATATGAGGCATAGAAGCGACTTTAAATGCCATTGCCGAAAACGGAAGGTTTGGATCAGCTGGAATCTCAATCTGCTCAAGAGTTTCCTGATCAAATGCAATAGATGGCGGAATATCAAGTGGAGAAGGCAGATAATGAACGATAGCATCCAGCAATGCCTGTACACCTTTGTTTTTGAACGCAGAACCACTGATAACAGGAACAACCTGATTGTCTATAGTAGCCTGGCGTATTGCCTTCTGAATGAGATCGTATTCGATTGGTTCTTCAGCAAGGTATTTCTCAAGAATTTCATCGTTACAATTGGCCAAAGTATCAATTAAAACGGTTCTTGCAGCATTTGCCTCTTCAAGAAGTTCTGCCGGAATTTCACCCGACTCAATCATTTTGCCTGCTGGAAAACCTTCAGAAACAATCCATGTTCTGGTGGTCATTGTTACCAGGTCTACGTGCCCAATGTAACTTTCTTCTGAGCCAATTGGCATGGTCAAAACAAGCGGCGTGGAGTTAAGGCGTTCTTTAACCTGAGTTACAACCCTGTCAAAATTAGCCCCAACCCTGTCCATTTTGTTTACAAATGCAATTCTAGGAACATTATATTTATTAGCCTGTCTCCAAACTGTTTCGGACTGTGGTTGAACACCTGCGACCGCACAAAAAAGAACGGCACATCCATCCAAAACCCTGAGAGATCTTTCTACTTCAGCAGTAAAATCAACGTGACCAGGAGTATCAATAATATTAATGTCTGCGTCAAGCCACTGGCACTTTGTTGCAGCGCTGGTAATGGTAATACCACGCTCCTGCTCCTGAACCATCCAGTCCATAGTTGCAGTTCCCTCATGGGTTTCACCAATTTTATAGTTCCTGCCGGTAAAATAAAGAATTCTTTCAGTTGTAGTGGTTTTGCCGGCGTCAATGTGAGCAATAATGCCAATGTTTCTGACTCGCTGCATGTTTTCCTGTTGCATTGTAAAAGTGTGTCCTTTGTGTGATTAAGTGCATTGCGAGGAGTGGTCGTAAAACCCTGACGAAACCTTGAATTGCAATTCGCAGTTTATTTAAAGATTAGTACGCTCCTGAAGGCGAAGCCAGTAGTTTAAACTAATACAGGCTTTCAGTCAAGCAAAGATTGCTGCAATGTAAAAAAATCAGCTATCTTTTAATTCTGTGCTCAATGAAGCATCTCTAAGAGCTACCCTTGAAGCCTTATCAACTAAGGAAAACAACTGGTCCAGCAGATCCTTTTCTCCTGAATTCTTGTGCCCTTTAAGTTTAACCAGCTGCAAGTCCAGTTCATCTAAAATTTTATAAAATTTCAAATATAGATCTTTATTTTTTAACGGTATGCCCTTTTTGTTTGAAAAATTACAGCCTTCCATTCTTTTACGCCTGCCAGGCAAACCAACAATGTTCTGAGAATCAGTATAAATTATGAGTTTACTATTGGAAAAATCGTTCTCTGCCAGCGCCCAAAGCAAAGTCTGCAATTCAAGTCTGGTTGATGAAGTATTACTAAAATGCCTTACCTTAACCAGTTCTTTCGCAACTCCAATATCAATGTGCGTTGATTCAAGCTTTAAATATGCTCCAAAACCGACCTTAGCTATTGGATCAACACTTACGTCAGAAAAAAGGATTGTTTCTTTCATTAAATTTAATCGAGACCTTCTGCACTTAATTTTCGCCTATTTCCATGGCAAAATAAAATACAGGAGATCCATTCCCCTGTATTTGGTTTGTTTTATGTGAATAAAAGAATGATTTTATTTTGGAGGTAGTGAATCTGCAAAAGTCTCGCAGAGATTTACCCAAACCTTCAAATCATCATCATTTGTAACACCATCTGGTTTAACCATAACAAATCCAGGTATCGGAGCACCCATCAAATCCATTGGACGGGCATGTGGCAATGTTAAAGCTTCCTGATACTTATCTGGACCGACTCGAGCCATCAGATCATCATTCAAAACACCAATACATTTGTGGTTTGAGACTTTGAATGCAAGGCCGCCATACATCCCTTCTTCCTGCAAATCACTTCTGTGTGATAAGGCCTCTCTTAATCTTTGCGCTAAAGTTTCGTTATAAGCCATAGTTCATTTCCAATCCTTTTTTGAAGTCTATGCCTTTTAGTGGCATCAATTTTAAGTTCTGGAAAACTTACCAGATTCATTTATTCATGGCAAATTACTGTAATTCTGTAGTTTGAGCAAATGATTTTTTGGAATTTTGCTCTGGGTTAATTAATTCTATTTCCTGGGCTAGTCTTTAAAGCTTCATACAAGGCAAAGCTATCAAACAATAATTTTTTAAACCCACCCGGCTCAATTCTTTTCCCCAGGTGAAAAACCATTATTCTGTCAGCAGCTTCGAACTGGATATTTTCATCTTTGAGCGATACAAATCTATTACGCAATCTCTGGTTAAACAATTTTCGAACCAAAGCCTCATTATCACCCTGCAGGACGAAAGCATCAGAAAAGTTCTTGTCCTCTGCAAAATTGATGTCCTGGCCACCAAAAAGCTTACCAAGAAAATCAAACAATCTGATCTCTTTGCGCAAAAAGCATCTGGGAAGAGACAGATCTGGTGACTCCAGCAAGCACACGCTTTGGATGTGAGTCTGACTGTTTTTGCCATGTCCGGTAACGTATGAATATTCCGCAATAATAATTTCAACGTTATCTTTACTGCCAATTAAGCAATTTCTCGCTCTTCTACTTCGGCCAGTGCTAAATAGCTTGAGCTTTTCGAACTTTTGAAAAATCCCATTGGAATATTCTATATACTTAAAGCCCGTGCTGCTGGATATTTTTTTCCAGCCTTCTCTTCGCTTTTTATCCATTATCTGGGAATAAATAAAGGCAATAACGGCTAAAACAATAAAAAAACCAAAACCGCAATAAAGGATTAATTCACTTTTATCCACTATATCTCCTGCAATAAACTATGCTTGATCGTTCTGTCTGGCTTTTATAGCATCAAAAATGGCAAAGCTATCAAAAAGCATTTTCTTAACTTCATTTGGCTGAATATATTTGCCCCGGTGAAAAATCATTGTATTACCAAGAGCTTCAAATTGGATATTTTCATCTTTAAAACTGCTGAAACGATTGCGAACTTGTTGGTTAAACAGGTTTCGAACGGCACCTTCATCTTCCCCCTGTAAAACAAAAGCGTCAGAAAAAGTTTTATCTTCCGCAAAGTTAATGTCCTGCCCACCAAAAAGTTTTCCAAGAAAATCAAAAAGCTTCACTTCTTTTCTTACAAAACAATGCGGAATAGACAGTTCAGGGCTGGAAAGCAAGCATAGGGTCTGCATATGCGTAGTGCTGTTTTTTCCGCTGCCAGTGACATAAGAATAGTCAGCTAAAACGATTTCCACTTCTTCTTTCGAACCACGTAGACAGTTATAAACATCATGCCTTCTACCTTTACTGAACAGCTTTAGTTTGGAATAGGTAGATAAAATCTCTGGTGCTTTCTCGTAATATTCAAAACCTGTGCTTGCGGCAATTTTTCGCCAGGCCTCTTTTCGTTTCTTTTCCTGAAGCCATGCATAATAGACCAACCCTACAATAAAAATCAAAACTCCTATAAATATTGCTACACCTACAAAATCTTCACTCATAAGCCCTCCAAAAAGTTTTGCTTCTAAATTTAAACTTCCATCAAAGTAAAAAAATGCGCCAGAGTAACATCCATCAAAACCTCTGTTAACATAATGATACAAAATTTTTCTATTGAGCGATATTTTCTTTTAAAGCCTCCACAATTTCAAGGCCATTTGCCAGCATTTGAGGCATTTCAGCTGGTTCAATAAATCGGCTATAATGAAAGAGAACAACATCCTCAAAAGCCTCAAATCTAATATCTTCCTTCTTCAGGCTTACGAAACAATTTCTCACCTTTTGTGAAAAATAGGTTTTAACATCATATTCATCCGAACCTTTCAAAATAAAATCGCTTGAAAAAGCAAAATCATTTTCAAAGTTAATATCCTGCCCGCCCAGAATTTTTATCAGATAGTCTAGCCCCAACGCCTCAGGCAACAAATTGCATCTTGGCATGTTTAGCTCTTTAAGCCTCAAAATACATAAGGTTTGTTTCCATACCGTAAAGCTATCCCCTAATTTTGTTACATATGAAAAATCAGCAACAATTATTTCCACGTCATCTTTAAAGCCCCTTAAGCAATTTGTGATAGAAGGGTTTTCGCCGATACCAAGCTCGTTCATTTTTTTGTATTCAACTAAAATTTCAGGGGCCTTAAACGAGTATATCAATCCCGTCTTTTTCGCAATTTTGATCCATTTTGCCTTACGGGCTTTAGCCTTGGAATACTCATGCCACAGAACAAAGGCTAACAAAAGAACAGTAGCAACGGCCGCCAAAAAATAAATTGTAAAGTCTGACAAAATTGCCTCCTCATAAAGGCCTGTTACAAATTTTCCAAAAGGATATGTCGCCTTGGAATTTAGGAGTCACGCCCTATTTCCCTCACTATTCTTAAGGGCTTCAAACAATGTAAATGCATCTTCCAACATATTGTCCATTTCACTGGGGGCAAGATGTCTCCCATAATGAATAACAATTGTTCTGCCCTTCCCTTCAAAAACAAGTTTTCTATCACTAACCGCGCAAAACTGGTCCCTCACCTCTTGATCAAAAAGGCGTCTAATTCTTTCCACTTCAAGCCCGTTTAGAATAAAAGCATCTGAAAAGCTTTTGTCATCATAAAAATTGATATCTTTTGCTCCAAAAACTTTTCCAATAAAATCAAAAAACCGATTTTCCCTTCTCGCAAAACACCCCGGCAAATTTAGGTCTTTACTGTCCAAAATGCACAGGGTCTGTCCATAATAGCTTCTGTTTTTGCCATGTCCAACCACATAGGAATAGTCTGTAACTATAACTTCCACGCCATCCCTGGTGGTTCTAATGCAATTGAAAACTCTCGGACTATGGCCCTTCTTAAAAATTTTCAACTCAGGAAAAGTTCCACGTATTTCTGGAGCTTCGACTGAATAATCATAGCCATAGGCTTTTGCATGTGCTTCCCACTCCATGGCCCGTTTTTTCCTTCTGTGCCACTTCCATAAAATGTAAACACAAAGAATTGCAAACAATGCAAAAGTGAATAATGTGATCTTAATGTTAAATTCCAAAATTTACCCCGCAGTCCCGCAGCCCGCAGTTCCACATACACCCTATCAAAAGACCCTCAAAAACTCATTGCAAAGAAGATTATGAAATCCTAGATTTCAAGCTTAAGCCGACTCTTAACCTTTAACAAATCCTCGGTGCTTGCCTTTAGATGGTCAGAAACAAATTCCACTGAATCAAAATTCATAATAAATCTTGCGCTGGTGACATCAGTTCTTTCCTGCATGGGTAAAACGTGCGCGTGGGTATGAGGAATATCATTACCCGTAAAAATGAATGCCACCCGTTCAACCTCATAAACCTTCTTTAAATGTTTTGCAATCTTTTGCCCCACATTAATAATTTTCCCGGCAAGCTCAGGAGGCAAAGTTTCAAATGTTTCAAAGTGTTTCTTGGGAATAATCTGACAATGACCTTCTCTAATAGGCCTTATATCAAGAAAAACAAGAATATCCTCGTCTTCCCATAAAACTACAGAATCAATAACTTTTGCTCCGATCTGGCAAAACAGACAATTTTCCAAAACCATTCTCCAACCGTTCAAATAATGAGTTCATTCAATGTTCAACTAAACTAGATTAACTGACAACAACTTTACAAACACTCTCTTCCGAATGAATTCGCACCAAAACTTTATCAGCACCAAGACGATAAAGGTTAGCCAGACGATGCAAGCCGTCAAGCACGCACAGCCGTTTTTCAAAAGATACAAAGTCTAATGGGAAGGTTGTATCCGCGCTTACTACCCTTTCATACTGCCAGGGAGAAAGATTCGGATCAGTCAAAACCTCCAGCGGAGTAACATTAAATTTCATGCCGCAACCAGCTTCTTTTGTCCAGAATGGCAAAGCCAGTAAATACAAAAATTCCTGTATGCTTTTCTCCTGCAGCGGAGCTGAAAGCTTCCAAACCTTCTTAACATCCCAATTAAAGGGTAAAAGATGATCCTGCAATGACAAGGGAATTTTTTTCTGCACTAATCCTGCTCCCCGGAACCCCAGAATAAATTGCGGCATATTAACCAATACCAACTAATGTTACCGCAAAGGTACATTCCACGCCTATTCTTTTTTGACCGTTATAGTGTTAAAATACCCATAGGAGATAACTATGATTTCGGACCTCGATAGTATAAAAAAACAAGCCTTCATCTATGATCTTGATGAAGATTTTGTAATCATTGCCGGAAGAACCAGCCGCGATAATGACTTTATAAGTATGAAGGTTGCCGGGCAAACTGACTGGTGGTTCCATGTCAGCGGAGTCCCTGGAAGCCATGTATTACTTCGCTCAAAAAATGGAGCAGAACCAGACAAAAAACTGCTTGAGATTGCTGCTTCAGTAGCTGCATATCACAGCAAAGCCAGAAATGCAGGAACAACTGCTGTCTCTGGCACTCTAGCGAAAAATGTAAGTAAACCCAGTGGCGTTCCTGCTGGTACGGTCTATATAAAGAAAGAAAGGACTTTTAAAGTCAAACCTGCCCTACCTTAGATATGATGGAGGATCACATGAATAAAAAATATATCTTGCTAGCCATAGCAATTTCTCTTTGTTTAAGCATTTCCGCTGATGCTGCGAATAGAAGACGGGGAAAAAATGGTAAAAAACCCATTCCTGAAGCTCTCAAAAAATTTGATTTGAATATGGATGGCAAAATCACTTTCGAAGAAAGAAAAGCGTATCTTGATGCGCAAAGAAATAAAACTCCCATTGAAGCCAGTGATAATAATCAAGATGGCAAGTTGGATAAGTACGAAAGAATTATGGCCCGCGATAGAAAGATAAAAGAAATGGATAAGGACGGGGATGGGAAAATAAGTAAAGAAGAACGACAAGCGGGAATGGCAGCTAGAAAAGCGGCTATGGAAGAAAAAATGAAACAAAGAATAGCTGAATTTGATGCTGATGGCGACGGAATGCTTTCAGATGCAGAAAAAGCCAATGCCAGACAATCCAGACTCCAGAATTTGAAAACAAAAAATCCAGAAGCCTACCAAAAGCTGATAACAAAATTCGATAAAAATGGTGATGGCATACTTGACGCCACAGAATTGAAGCCGGATTTCAATAAGATGAAACCACGCCCCACAGGATCTGGCTCAGCTGGGTTTATGAACGATACAAACAGGGGAATGTTTAGAAGGAATGGTCAGCCAAAAGCTTTCGGTCAGCAAAAAGCTTTTGGCCAGGAAAATCCTCAAAAAATTGAAAATCAAGAAAACAAGCCATTCCCTCGAAACCCCGGTTTATTCCCACGAAAAAACGGCAACTCTCCATTTGGAAAAAAACCTGAAACAAATGCAACTGGTGATGATGGCGGATTTCTAACTGGCGTAGACGAAGGACCAAGACCAATGATTGACGGACCTGGCAACCCTCAGGCAATTCATGATGCCAATCAGGAAAACCTCAATGCAGAAACAGACCAGCAGAACATGAGTAGCGAAGATGAAAAGCTTCTTGAATTGTTGGACTTCTGATTCACATTTTTACTTAAAATAAAAAAGGTGTCTTTCAGCCATAGGCCGAAAGACACCTTTTGTTTTTAGTAATTCACTTACCTGAGATCGAAACTGCTAAAATCAACTCCCGGGTAAAAAATTCTTGGCGGGAAACCAACTTCAAATCTGGTATCAATGGTCATACCACCATTTTTTTCGTAAATCTCAAGTTGTTTTTTTATAGATTCTATCCTGAATACCTCAGCCATAACCCAGGTCATCTGTTCCTGATAAATATATTCAGTAAGCTCTATTAAAGGTTTTAATCGATTAAGAACATCTAAATTATGTTCTTTCGTCTTTTTTGCATTTTCATTTTTGGGCATTTCATTATCAACCATAGCAAAGCTTTCATCCCAAACAGATCTAATGGTAAAAAAGGATTTATCAATTTCTTTATCAAAAATCAGATCCTTCATCTCTTCAGTAGCAATATCAGCTAAAGCAATTAACATTTCGCGATCAGCCTTGCTTTTAAAACTACCCACACCCAGGCATCCGTAAAAATTTTTTAATCCGCCCTGAATTCGCTTGGCCCTTTCATTTAAGGAAATGGACAATCCCATTAGCCCAGCACCAATAGGTTTATTTGGCTCAACAACAAAAATATTTTTCAGGTTGCGAAAAAGTACGTCTACAATCGCTGCTTTTGCAGATTCACTTACAACTTTTGACTGACTCTCCAGCTTTCCAAAAAGGTTGCGCAAAACAATGAACTTATTGATATACGGACTTCTAACGCTACCAGTCGGCACAGGAAAGCGTGCATAACCTGAAGCAGTCACTAGAATCATAAAACAAAGAAAAGCAATAGTTTTTCTAACCATGAATCTCTCCCTATTATTCAATTTATTAAATAATTACAAAGATAAACTTATCATCAAAACATCACCATTAATAGAGTAAATTTGCAGTTTATTGTAGAATATAAATATCAAAGAAAAAATTAAACCCTCCCTGATTAATTCAATATTCACAGCAGCACATTTAATGTTTTTTCGTAATTGCTTATTTCTAGCGGTTAATGGGAGATATGAATGAAAAAGATAGCCAGACTAGAGTTTAAATCTAATTCAGCAAAAAAGGTTTCTGTGGCTGGAGACTTCAATAGATGGTGTGGATCTGAGGATGGAATTCTGGATTTAGATTCCGGAAAAATGACAAGAGACAGCGATGGCATATGGTTCTTTGAACTAAAAAAGATTGATCCGGGAACCCACTTTTATAAATTCATCGTGGATGAAAAATGGGAACATGGGCAAAACAGAACTTTCTTTATAGATGAAAACCTGGAATTACTTGATCCAACTGGAGGCATAAAAGAAGTTGTTTTAATGACTCCAAACCTTATCAAGGTAGAGTTTAGCGATTTAGCGCAAATTCCGACTGCACCTTCCAAAGAAGATTTTAAAATTTTCCCGGAAGGTGAAGTTTTAGATTTAAAAGTAATTGATGCTGAAACTAACAAAGGAGTCGTTCTTGAATTAACCTGCGATCGTATCAATGTTTGTAGTTCCATTACCCTCGAAATCAGCAATTTATGCAAAAGACCAATTATCAGACCGGTTAAGCATGACGGACTTTTTCAAAACTTTTTCATATCTGATAAAGAGCTTGGAGTTACAATTGATCCAGGCACAGGAGATACCATTTTTCGAGTTTTTGCCCCAAGAGCAACGGCAGTTAAGTTAAGAATTTTCTCAGACGAACAAGCTTCAGTTCAAGAATATGAAGCCACTGGCTGGAAGGATTCAGACGGGGTCTGGGAAATCAGTGCCCCAGGAGTTTGGTGGGGAAAATTCTATGGCTTTAATCTTGACGGGCCATCAAATGATTTTGAAGGCTTTAAGCCAGAGGTTTTATGGCCGGACCCATATTGCAAAGCCTCATGGTTTCATAATGGGCCATCAATCCTGATATCGCCAGACCAAGCCTCCGATGGGTTTAAAGAATGGAACGATGAGTTTTTCAAGACTCCTGAAAAAAGCGAATTAGTTATCTGGGAAGCCTCAGTTAGGGACATGACTACCCATCCATCTGCAAAAATTGCAGATAAGCTTTGTGGAAAATATCTCGGGATTGTTGATTCCAGAGTTCAAAAAACTGTAATTGAACATATTAAAACTCTTGGAGTCAATGCAGTAGAGCTTCTACCGGTATTCGAATTTGACGACAACCCTCCAGGCTCATATCACTGGGGATATATGCCCAGCCTTTTCTTTGCCCCTGAAGCATCTTATGCAGTGAATCCACGAGGTGGTCAGGTTAATGAATTTAAGGCAATGGTTAACGCCTTGCATAAAGAAGGTCTGGCAGTAATTTTAGACGTTGTCTACAATCATACTGGTCTTCCAAACACGCTAATGGGTATGGATAAGCAATATTACTTCAGACATGATGGAAATATGGGGTTATTAAACTTTAGCGGTTGTGGGAATGATTTAAAAACAGAAAACCCAATGGTTAGAAAGCTTATAATTGACAGTTTAAAACATTGGATACAGGAATATCATATTGATGGTTTCAGATTTGATCTGGCCGAACTCATAGACCATCAAACTCTCATTGACATCGAGAGAGAACTAACTTCCATAAAAGAGGATATTGTCCTGATAGCAGAGCCATGGAGTTTCAGAGGAACCCTGAAAGGGAAGCTCAAAGGCACCAGCTGGGCAAGCTGGAATGATGATTTCAGAAATGGGGTCAGAGACTTTTGCCTGGAAAAACTGGATTCAGACAAATTAGGCGCAATACTCTGCGGTTCTTTAAAAACATGGACGGATCACCCTCTTCAGGCAGTAAATTATGTGGAATCCCATGATAACTACACTCTGGTTGACCATCTTTCTCAAACAAAGACAAAAAATGGATCTCAGCCAATGGACATTGATATCAGAAGAAACCTTTTCTGCGCAGGCGCAACAATGCTTAGTCCTGGAATCCCAATGATTGCTGGTGGACAAGAGATGCTTAGAAGCAAAAAGGGGAATGAAAACTCTTATAACGCCGGCGATGAGATAAATTGGATAAATTATGATCTGAAGAAAAAGTTTCCCTCTGTATTCAATTTTTATTCAGGTTTAATTGAATTTAGAAAGTCTCGTGATTTTGATCTGGTAAGGCTTGCAGATAAAGAGACCTGTCTTATGGCAAAAGAAATATACGCCGGAAAGGACGAAATTGGCATTTACTGGAGTCTCATTGAAAAACCTGGACAGGACGTATTGATACTATTAAATAGAAATCCATTGAAATCCGCATTATTTGAGCTTAAGATAAATCACGGTGCGTGGAGACGTGCTGTGGGTGATTATCGAGTTTTTCTGGAAAAATCAATAGAATCCAAAGAAATCTACATATCCCGCAAAGAGAGAGATAAAGTTCAATTTCTTGTACCACCAATGGGAATAGAAGTCTGGATTCCTGAAAAAAATAGAAATCGCTTTTAAAACAAAACACATTAAGGTCATTGCAGAGATAATTAGATGAAATATACGATTGCAGCATTTGTTGGGGCATTCCTTCTGTTTTTAATTCAGCCAATGGCAGGAAAAGCTTTACTACCTGGATTTGGTGGGAGCTTTATGGTTTGGACTGTTGCCCTATTCTTCTTTCAAGGCGCGCTTTTAGCCGGGTATTTTTTAGTACACAAAATTTTTGCAGGATCTGTAACCAGAGTTAAAGGGCTTCTTTATTTTTTATTGGTTGCAATTGGTGTCTGGGCTTCCAGATTCGATCCCGCCACTCTATCTACGGGTCCAACAAGCCTGGGCTTTGCTCTATCAGAGCTAAAGTTATTGATGCTAACAATTGGCATCCCATTTCTTGCACTATCCACCACCTCTGTAGCCTTACAAAGATGGTGGCAGGTTGATACCTCCAAAACAGGTGAAGAGCCTTACTACCTTTATGGAGCTTCAAATTTAGGCTCATTTGCAGGACTACTAAGCTATCCATTTGTTTTTGAACCAATGTTCTCTGCAGAGAAAATTTGGCATGGCTGGCATTTGGCAATTGTCTTCTGGGCGTTGATTATGCTTGCCTGTTTTCCCAAAAATCCAGCCCGCGAAATTTCTTTGGAAGATGAATCAAATCCCGTTAAAGATAAACCAGAATTTTCACCCTTAAAGTGGATTATTCCAGCTGCCGGAAGCTCGGCACTATTAGCAGCGGTAACCAATGTAATCACCATTGATGTCGCTGCGTTTCCATTTTTATGGGTTTTGCCACTGGCAATCTATTTACTGAGTTGGGTGAGAATTTTTCGCAAGAACCCGCCAAACCTATCCTGGTGGTCTGACCACGCCTCAACAATAATGGCATTTGCCTTCTTTATGGCAATTCTAATTCAATTCCAATTCTCTTTAGATGCAATCATAAAAACTATAGCTCTTCTTGCAATTCTTTACTCCTGCTCAATCATGTCTCAAGCCTCTCTATTAGGCAGAAGACCTGTTAATTCGCAGCAGCTTACTTCATTTTATCTGTATGTATCCTTTGGTGGCTTTCTGGGAACAGCTTTGATCGCTTTTGGTATTCCCGTTTTGTTTGACAGTCTGGCAGAACTTCCTATAGCTCTAACTCTTGTGGCCTGGGGAATTTCAGGGATTTCACCCTGGAAAATAGATAAATCAGACACCTTCCTCCTGGTCAGAGTAATTGGTGTAATCCTGATTGTCTTTCTTATTCCATTACTTGCTCTTCGCTTTATTTCAGCTCTTCCTTCCCTTATTATTACAGCTAGTGCAGGCTGTGCCATCTACGTATTTTCCGTTCTCAGCCAAACACAGAGATTGGGAAGAAATTTTTCACTTATAGTTATGTTAATTGCTGCCAGCCTGGTGTTTGCAGATGAGTTAAGCTCTGATGGAGTAGAAAAAACAAGATTTCGAAATTTTTATGGCTTATATCAGGTGTTTGAAAAAGCCAATATCCGTTACCTCCAGATGGGCACGACTTACCACGGTCACGAAATAATTGATGGCCCAAACAAAGGGAAACCCACGTTCTATTATCATCCTGATGCGACTATCGGGAAGTTTATGACCAGCTCTGCAATGAAAGCCAAAAATATTGCAGTTCTCGGGCTTGGTGCCGGTGTCATGGCCGCTTTTCTGGAAAAAGGCCAAACACTTGATTTCTACGAACTTGACCCAGACAACATTTGGCTTGCCCAAAAACATTTTTCTTACCTTGAAAAGACCAAAGGAAAAGTAAATATTATCTGCGGGGATGGACGCTTACAGATGCGCAATGCAACCCAAACCTATGATTTGATATTTATGGATGCCTTCAGTAGTGATTCGATCCCAATACACCTGCTAACCATTGAAGCAATCCAGGAATATATGAAACGCTTAAATAACGATGGATGCCTGCTTTTCCATATTTCTAACAGGCATTTAGACCTGTTACCAATTTTAACAATGGCGGCTAAAAAGCTTGGCCTGATTGGCAAGGTTGCTCTTAACTACGAAGATGAGAAAAATAATATATACCCGACAAGATGGTTTTCAATTTCTACCCCGGAAGGCTACGATAAGTATTTAAAGCCTATCCCAAGCTGGAAAGATCCCATTTTGAAAAAAGCGTCCCGATATTGGACAGATGATTTTTCCAGTATGCTCGACGCTTTTCCTCCAGATCCCGATTTATTTACAAAACCTCCTGAAATTAAACCGGAGCAGAATGCGGAAAAATTCTAAAACAAAAACCGCGCTTTCAGAACACTGAAAGCGCGGTTTTTATTTTAAATATTAAGAGCCGTGGCAAATTTCAAAATCAGGACATGTTCCTTCTGGGGTCATACATTCGAGAACGCCTTCGCTCTTGCCTTTACATACAGTCTTCATTCCTGTTGTGCGGCGAGATTTGCGATTAAGTTCGATTTTTTCGCTTCTGAGTTCAACTACTTCTTCGTCTGTTAATTTTTTTCCTGGTATCATAACGTTCTCGTCACGACCTCCTGAATTATTTCTAATTTGGCATATGAAAATACATTCTTTAGATTTTTTTTTCAACAAATATGTTTCGATTTGTTACTAACCATTCCATTTTTAATAAATAAATCGGGAATTTGCTTGACCAAAAAATCTCCCTCGGGTTTAATAGATTATCAATATCGGAGCAAAAAAATGGACCTACAAGACGGAGTTACACTTCCTGGAGCAACTGACATCATACCCTGTGGGTGCGCTTGTACTCCACTAATACTGCTTCAGCAGTTTTACCATTCGGCACCAGTCGGAATGGCAGCCATTTCAAAAGACCACTGTTTTAAGCGCCTGAATAACAGACTGGCTGAATTTATAGGCAAAACACCCCAGGAATGCCTGGGACAAAAAGTATCAAAGGTTCTGCCCGAATTTGGCGAAAAAATTTCCGATATTATAACCAGCGTATTTATAACCAAAAAAGAGCAGCTTGAAAGGGAAATTGCTTTTCAACATCATGGCGAATTCAAATTCTGGGTAATTAACATATACCCTATTTTATGTGATGAAGCTGAAAGTGAAGATGGCTTCGACTGCGCGAATTTGATAATCCACGACATATCCGAACTGCGAAAGGCGCAAAGCAAGCTGGAAATTGCTTACGAAAGAATTTCCAATCTGAAGAAAAGGCTCGAACAGGAAAACCAGTATCTGAAAAATGAAATCAACAAGGAATATGATTTCCAACACATTATAGGTTCCAGTGTAGGGTTAAAGCTTGTCCTGGAACAGGTTTCACAGGTTTCAATGACTGATGCTACCGTTTTGATCACTGGTGAAACAGGCACAGGCAAAGAGCTGATTGCCAGAGCCATACACCAGAATAGTGCGAGAAAAGCACATACACTTATTACCGTAAACTGTGCTGCCTTGCCAGCAAACCTGATTGAGAGCGAACTTTTTGGTCATGAAAAAGGGGCGTTTACCGGCGCTGTAAATCGCAAAGCCGGGCGGTTTGAGATAGCTGATGGGGGCACAATATTTCTTGATGAGATTGGTGAACTTCCCCTTGAGCTTCAAAGCAAGTTACTTAGGGTATTACAGGAAGGCCAGATAGAACGGCTGGGCGGAACGAAAACGATTGATGTAAATGTAAGAGTGATAGCCGCGACCAATCGGGACCTTGCTCAAGAATCTATCAACGGCAGATTTAGAGAGGATCTTTATTACAGGTTAAATGTTTTTCCGATTCACATACCCCGGCTTGCCGAAAGAAAAGATGACATAATTGAAATGGCAACCAGCTTTATGCAAAATTTTGCACATAGAATGAGGAAAAATATCACAAGTATATCCGATGAAAGCATGGATAAGTTAACCAGCTATGACTGGCCAGGAAATGTTAGAGAGTTAAAAAACCTGATTGAACGCGCAGTTATAATTTGTCCATCGGAAGTTCTTGAAGTAAGCATTCCAACCAACCCATTCAGGCATGAAACCAATCGTTCAAGTGAAATCCCCCTACTCCAAGGAACATCGTTTCCTACCCTCAATGAGTTCGAAAAGAGTTACATACAAAAGGTTTTAGAAAAAACTGGGGGTCGCGTGCGAGGAAAAGGAGGAGCAGCTGAAATTCTTGGAATGAAGCCGACTACCCTTGATTCTCGAATGTTAAAGCTGGGTATTAAAAGAATTCCAACTATCGCGCCATCATAAAGTGGCACCATTATTGCTTAAACAAATATAGTTAAAGTTATTACCGGAGGCCAGACATGTTCATCGCCATACAATTATTTACTCACATGCTTCACACCAAAATATATACTACATACCTGACTTACATGGCCGAAGTCACTATCAGAGACTAATTTTTCAAAAATACAACTAAAGTGTCAGCTGAAAAGATAAAATTTGCAGCTGACACTTTGGCTTTTAGGTAGCCTGAAAATATTTCATTGTAATAAAATAATTGAAAGAGTACCTTTAAGAATGAGAAAAAAACAATTTTCTTAACTTATATTATTGTAAGGAACTGAGTTTTGAATCCAATATTGATAGTAGGAATTATAATTTTCACAGGTTTTCTAATGGGGAAACTTGCCCTTAAGCTAAGACTCCCAAAAGTAACAGGATATATTTTTGCCGGACTAATTTTGAATCCCGGATTATCAAATACAATCCCTTTATCCTTTGTTGAAAATACAGCACTAATTACTGATATTGCTTTAGCTTTTATCACATTTTCGGTTGGTGGAACCCTGGCCTATACAAGTATCAAGAAGTTAGGGAAATCGATTTCATTGATCACGGTCCTGGAGGCCGAATTAGCTTTCGTCAGCATTGCTATTTCTTTTTCTCTTCTAGGACCAGTACTTGCCCCAAAATTCGGAACCGAATTCTATGCTTTTATTCCAATAGCCTTGCTAATGGCTTCACTTGCTTCTCCCACAGATCCATCTGCAACTTTGGCAGTTGAGCACGAGTTTAAAGCTAAAGGCGAAGTAACTTCAACCATCATGGGCGTTGCAGCACTTGATGACATTTTTGGAATCATCAATTATAGTTTGGCCGTTTCAATTTCAACTATGTTTATTACCCATAAACAGCTATCTTTAAACTCCTTAATGGAGCCAACTTCTCAAATTTTTGGCTCAATAATAGTTGGAGTCCTTTTTGGATTTTTTCTAAATACCTTTTCTAATAAAAAAGATTTTGATGATTCAGAAGGAAGTCTAATTGGATTAATAATTGGTTTGCTGGCAGTTTGCTATGGAGTCCTGGATAAAATAAATCTAGACCCTTTGCTTGGGACAATGTCCATGGGCGTAATTGTCGCCAATTTTAACATAAACCAGGAAAGAATTTTTAAAATACTGGAAAGATACGTTGAGGAGCTAATTTTTCTTCTCTTTTTCACTTTGAGCTCTATGCACCTTGATTTTAGCGTTCTTGCCGCAAACTATACTTTAATCATTGCTTTTGTAGCCTTCAGAGCGTTAGGAAAAATTGTTGGAACGATTTTAGGAGCAAAAATTTCCCACTCTTCAAAATCCATTCAAAAATACACTGTTGGAGGTCTCATTCCTCAGGGTGGAATTGTAATTGGGCTTGCTTTAGTTATCAAACAAAACCCGGATTTCTCGGCCTTTAGTGGATTAATTCTTAATGTAATTATTGGCGCTACCATTATTCATGAAATAGTGGGGCCAGTATTGGCCAAATGGGCTCTTCAAAAGGCTGGAGAAATCAAACAGAATTAAACTGAAACCTGTTTACAAACAATTTACTCAAACAAGATCAGCCCTCTTTTTTTCCTCCAAAATAATGATTTTTATCAAACCTTCTAACCAGAGTTTCCAGATACCTGGATCTCACCTGCTTTGAAGCCATAATCTGCTTTATTGGAGGCAGTTTCAGTATAACCCCCAAAACCGCTGCCAATGCCCTATGACTCCAAAGAACCTGGTTATCAAAAAGGAAATTCTGAAATTTTCCTCTTTCAATGGCCATAAGAACCTTTAGGTGGGTTCCGTTCAAGGGAGTAATAACCCTGCTGGGCCTGGAGTTCAAATGAATATATTTTTGTGAACATTCCCTTACGCAAATGCCACACCCTAGGCAGATCTCTTCATTAACTTTTGCAATTTTTCTGGAATGATTTTTGGGGTCATTGGCTGAAACAAGTCCCATAGCCCCTACTGGACATATGGAAACACATTTACCGCAACCCGTGCAATTCCGGGTTTCAACCTCTGGAATAAAGTTTGTGGTGTGCACAGGATTTAGAATCGAAAATCTCTTTGCAGCAAGCATTGCTTCACAGCAACAACCACAACAATTGCAAATAAAATTTACATCTTCCCTAACATTTTCGCCGAATTGAACAAGTTTGTTTTCATATGCCAACTGCAATAAATCCATACACTCTGCTTTATCAATTCTTTTGGCAAAATTGTGCTTTATAAGAGAGGTCGCAGTATAGTTAAAAGTCATGCAAATTTCTTTGGGCGCATCGCAAGCTTTACCCAGATGCTCCATTTTGTGCCGGCAATAACAAATACCAACTCCAATATCTGTGGCGGTTTGAATAATTTCTGATGCCCTCTCATAGTCTAAAACGTGCAAAGCATTTTGCTCTGATAAGGATGGCTCGTGAACAAAAACTCTTCCCAGCTGTGTTTCACCCTGTGTAAACAAAGCTTTCACGAAATCTTCCTCTACGTTCAAATACTGATAGAAAAGTTCACTCAAAACTTTTTGGTCTATATCAGAACGCACTCGCATCATGGAAAATTCAAAAAAACCTGCCATCGGAGGCGGAAGCGCATACTGGACCTCTCCATTTATTTCAAAATCAACTAAGATGGCTCTACCAGCCAACCTTTCAAGAATATTTTGAGCTTCGCCTATTTCAAGTTTCCAAATTTTCGCGGCTTTTTCAGCATTAAAAGGTCTAATAGGCAAATCTGCAACAAGAGAAGCCTCCTTTTCACTAAAAAGCATTTTTAAAATCTTAAAAAGCATCTCCGAAGGAGGAGCCCCCTGGGGAAACAGATTTATTCGATCTGCCAGATTAGAATAACCAGTCTTTAGAGTTCTGTGTGCCATTTTCCCCTCCTATACACCAATCAAAAACGATCAATCTCATATTTTTTTATTTATTATTCTAATTATAACAATTTTAAATTTGTGCTCAAAATTTGTTTTCTTTATAATCATAAAAAAATGGGAAACCAGAACAAAAAATTACAGCTGGCCAAAAATATTGTTGGAGGCTGCGGCTTCTTTGGCTTAATAGCACTTTTCGGGACCTTTGCCCTGGTGTTTTTGGCATTTTATGGCCTAAGACACGGCTTCTAATTACTTAGATAAGTTATTTCTTCTGCCAGCGATCATTGGGTTCGAGAATTTTTAATGGCCCGTTTCCATTCAACCAGGCTAAAGCAGCTGCATTTTTTAGTAGATAAGCATCCCAGAAAGCGGTTGAGAGCGCTAAGATAACCTTATGATGATTTGGATTGCGATTCCCCGACATTCTGCTACCTTCTCTGGCATCAGCAAAAGCGCTATGTTCGGCCTCATCAAGAAACAATTCATATTTTTCCCCGGGTGGGAGGGCAGGAAAAACCGCTAAGCGAGACTCCAAATCAGCTCCACCCATTTTTCCAATGTCCTTGCTTCCTGTCATCAGAAGCCATGGAATATCCACATTACCAAATGCTCTCTCAGGAGATCCCCTGCGTGGGCTACTTGGACTCAGAATTACTGCAGCCTTAATCTCAGGCAAAGTAAGTCCTTTGCCCCTTCCTAGTGGTGATGATTGACCGGAAATAGCCTGGGTTGTTACCGCTCCATAGGAATGCCCCGACATCCCCACAATTGAGGTTTCCATTCTTCCATAAAGGGGATTCCCCGGAGTTTTATTCCAAATTTCAAGTTGCCTTAAAGCTGCAGGAACATCTTTCGCCCTGTGCATAAAGTTTTTAAAGTCCATAGCCTGTCCCATGGATTGCTGAAATCTGCTAATTCCTTTACCTTTCCAAATTGATTCGTCGCTTCCCGGGTGTTGTAATGCAACAACAACAAAACCTCGACCGGACCAATGTTTTCCAAGATATGTTCCTGCTTCTCTTGAGCCTCCCAATCCGTGACTGAAAAAGATTATCGGAGCTGGAGACTTGTTTTCAGGCAGATAAACTTTAATGGGAATTTCCCTGGAACGTGATGAATCCTCAACAGTAAGGTATATAACCGGTTCTGATTCTCTAACTGATAGAGGGTTATATTCCTGTGCACAAATGTTGATATTGCCGCAAAATAGCAAAACCATTGTCACTACAATGCATTTGAAAACATTTTTCATAAAAATTCTCCTGGACTTCATCATCAGGTAAAATAGCTTTTCCTCTCACTTATGGTAACCGGCTTTAATACCTTGGATATAGTTAAAAACTATAGCTAATTGCTATAAGTTTGATGCAGCCATCGGGGAACTGTGCCTGAATCTTGTAATTATTGAATGGCTATGCCGGAAATGAATGAAGGGGATAGCATTAATCCAGCAACCCCATTGAACGCATAATGAATTCTACAGAGGCAAATTCATCATCTGTAGCAGGCAAAAAGGTCATGGAGCTACCACGCAATTCTCCGGGTTTAATTTCAGTAAGAGCGCTCTGAAATTTTTCGCGCAAATTAATTGGACAATCCTGACGGCAAACCAGAACATCTGATGGGATTTCTGGAGTTTTTGCCAGAACAATAATTTTTTTATCCAGATTGGCAAATTTGGATGTTTTTATAGTTTCTTCCAGACAAACGCCGGCATCAACGACCCCTTTTAGAACTGCCAGCAAAACATTATTATGATTTTTCAGAAACCTGATTCTGGTATTTTTGCCAAGTTTAATTTTAAGACTTTTAAGCAAATACATTGGATAAATGTATCCACTGGCCGATTGAGGGTCCACGAGCCCTATTCTGCTTCCACTAAGATCCTCAAGCCCCTGCACTTTGCCTTTGGCCGGAGCAATAAAAACCCCTCTGTAAGCGGTTTCATTTCCAAACTTGGCTTTGGCGACGGCCATCAAATGATCTTTATCGCGAAATTTTAAATATGCTGTAGGCCCGACCCAGGCAAAATCAATGTTTCCTCGGGCAAGAGCTTTTAAAATACTTGAGTAATCTTTCCCACTGGAAACCAGACGCACCTCTTTTGCCCCGGTTTTCTTCTTTAAAACACCAAGTAGTGGAACCATATGAGCCATCATCTCTTTAATGCTCATATACGGGATTCGGCCAATTCTGATTGTTTTTTCTTCAAGTTTAATTGGTTTGCCAGCTGGTATCACAGGTCTGGCTGGCTCAATTACAGGCTGCTCAACAGCTACAGGCTCTTCAGAATACTCGTCTGCATAATCATATTCATATCCATCTTCTTCTTCGTATTCAGAATAAGTCGAAGTCGATTCATCTTCTTCATAATAGTCGTTAGCATTAGTCGACTCAGTTTCATAATAGCCTTCATCGGAATACTCATCGTTACCATAAGATGGAAAATCAATGTTTTCATTATTCTGAGCCATACAATACCCAGGAAACATTAACAGGCAAAAGCATAAAATCGTCGTCAGCAAAAGAAACCTGGATGATGGATTCATTATTTATCTCCTGGTAGTTAATTATTATTTGAATAAAACTATAACAAAAATCCAACTTGCATTGGAAGCTACATTCTTTAACAAATTTTTTAGAGACAAATTTTGGGTCAAACCACTTTCATTCAATTCTTACGAGGACTTATCCGGTAAAAACGATTCTCAAGGGTAAGTCCCTGAATCTTGTCAAAGCTGGTTCCAATTGATGTATCAAGCTTTTTAATTCTAACATCTGGATGGGGATGGGTTTTGAATAACAGCTCCACGCCTTCGTGATCTTGTGCATAATGACCTATTTGCTGAAGCACTGCCGGCAGACTAAAAGCATCATACCCGGCTCTGGCGGTTAGTACAACTGCAATTCGATCAGCTTCAAATTCCGAGCGTTGATCAAGCGCGCGAGCTACAATCTCAGCACCGCTGCCAATCAATTTTTGTGCCTTTTCATTGCTCTTGATTTTTTGTGAAACCATTCGGCTGCCCAGATTAAGCAAACGACTTTTTAGAAGAATTTTTAGATGATGTTTTCGCAAAACATGACCGATTTCATGGGCTAAAACACCGGCCAATTCTGCTTCATTTTGCAGCAAAGCATACAATCCTCTGGTTACAAAAATGTATCCTCCGGGAGCAGCAAATGCATTTACATCCGAAGATTCAATAACTCCAAAGTGCCATGGGAGATCAGTTAATTCGCTTTGATCAGCAACCCAACGCCCAACAAGGTTCACGTATTTTTGCAAAAAATCGTCTTTAACCAGGGGCACCGCCCCCAAAAGGTTACCCGCAACCTGCCGGCCTATAGCTATTTCTTCTTCCTGAGAAACTGTAGCAAGGGCTTCGCCAAATCCCTTTCTGGCTTTTTCAGGCAAACGATTTCTTAGCTTTTCCAGCAATTGCTTTTTGTAGTCAACGCCCCTGGCAGGAATACTGGTGCCACTGGCAATCAACTTTTCCCGGGCCAGATCCAGTAAATACTGCTTAAAATCTACTGCTTGCCCTGCAATTCCGATGCAACACAGAAAAACTGTTAAAGCTATTTTTTTCATTTTATTCCCTCTCCCTTCAAATAGGGTATGGAACGACCAACAAGTTTGCCTTCCATGGCAAATAATCTGGCTTTTGCACTATTCGCAGCATATGATTCAACAAGCTCAAGCTGTCTGGCATTAAACCTGGCTGACTTCAGATTTTCTTCATTCAATCCACGAATACCAGTTGTCAGAACTACTTTTCCAGTTCCTGCACGGCCAGAAGTAAGAGACAATAGTCCTTTGGGGGTGTATTTCACCTTCGAAACCCCAGCTCTTTTAACGCTAAGCATCCTGACCCATCCGGTTCCCAGCTTGCTTCTCACTTGCATCCACCCGCCTTTTCGCTTGAGGATGTCGACATTGTCATTAAGTTCTAACGCCCCTATCACCTTTGCATCGCTAAATGGTTCAGCTCTTATAAAATCTTTCCTTAGCATGCTTCCCGTGTTGGCTTTTTTGGCGATTTTCTCCGGTTTTTCTCCCCACAGGGGCCAGACAAATGTAAAAAAGACTGCCAGAAGCAACAATCCTGTAAAAATTCGTTTCATTTTTTTGCCTTCCTTTTATTTGAGGAATGCCATTGAATCAAAGCTTCAGCAAACAACAAGCGCCAGCTCTCTTCGGCATCCTCTCCGCATGAAATTTGGCCGTGGTGCACAAACCATGAAGCGGCACCCTCTACCTTTATCAATTCTTTCCGCATCAGTTCAGGGAAAATTGCAATGGCGATTTCAGCATCCTCCATAATTTCCACTGTTGCGGTACAATCTTCGATTGGAGCTATCCAGCAGACAGCCAATGTCTTTTCAAAAAGGCTCCAGAGACCTTTTTCATCATGGCGCATAACTTCTACACTTTTCTCAAGTTTTCCTGATTTTAAAAGCCCCACACGAATGTTTTCCCAACCGATTTCGCTGATTTCGTGTGTATCTATCCGGATAAGCAACAAAGTTGCCTGAGCTTTACCGGTTTTCCCCATTGATACTCTAACCATACTGCTTTCAAGGGCTTTTTTGGTTAAGGTCGCATAGGTTCTGGTGATACTAAAATATGCTAATGCAAGAGAAACGGGGCCGGTAAGGTTGATATAAACGTTACTGAAATTAATACTGGCATATGAAACACTGACCAGGAAACACTGTGAAAACCCGAACCACCAGTCAAGAATAATTGGGTCCACAGACTTATAGAATCCGATTGCTGTCACCCAGACAATTGCCAGAGCCAATAACAAATACAATACCTGTGCCTGGGGGAAACGCAGGAAATCATCATGTTTGAAGTTATCAATTGCAGTCGCCAGAATTTCTACACCTGGATGCATCTGGCTCATCGGCGTCATTTTCACGTCAAACAGGCTTGGAGCAGTAGAACCAACGATTAAAATCTTCCCTTTAAATTCGTCTTTAGGCCGAAGTTTATTTTTTCGGGTTAAGTCTTTAAACACTTCTGCAAAGCTGACAAACTTATAAGTAAACGGAGCTCCGCGCCAATTCAGCAAGACGCTTTTCGAATCAGGCAGGGGCCAGCCGAAACTTCTTCCAACTGTGGCCGGTAAAGATGGTATTTTCCAGCCATAGGCATTGCTGTATAGATTGTATTGTCTTACAATAGCGTCATCATCGGGATAAATATTGTGCAGGCCGAGATGCCGTGCCGTTAATGCTGCCTGAAAATGGGGAAGCACCATAGCAATTGTGGCGTCCTTTTTGACTTTGCCGTTTCCTGCCTTGACTCCAGGAATCATTGATGCTTTTAACTGGCTCAGTTTGTCATTAGAGGGGTCCAGTCGCAGCATTGGGAAAAACGTATTACTGGCATTGGCAATAGCAGAATTGAAATACTCATCACTTTCAGGATTGTAAAGGTCCGGATCGCTAAACAGGATATCAAAAACAATTGCTTTCGGCTTCTGCTCTTCAATCAGCTCAATAAATTCCCCAAAGATCTGCCGTGGCCATGGCCATCTTCCAAACTCCTGCGCCATAGAATCCAGACTTGCCTCGTTAATATCCAGAATAACAATATCCGGATCAGGCTTTGGCTTAATAATTCGGTAATGTAAAATGGCATCAAAAGCCCCTAAACGCATTTTTTCCGTAAAACGAAAAACAGTAGTATCAGCAATGGCAAAAATGGTAAACAACACAGCAAGATATATGTAAATGGTCTTCTTAAACCGTCGCCCCAGCCATACCCCCAGAGCAACCCATCCGCCGTTCCAGAAATTACTGATTCTCAATTTGAGATCCACGTCTGCACCCATTATAGAAAATTCTGTTCTTTCAATTAGCTAAGCACTCATTAGATCAAATTGTCAATTACGTTTTTACCCCATTGAATGGTTCTGCTAAAAAGCAGCCGCCGCAATTTCGCATCGTTTAGATTTGAGGATAAACACAGGCTTTTCAAGGGAAATTTGCCAAAATGACGGGTTCCATAGAGAGCATTGACGAGAAAACATTTGTAATATGCTTGTTTATGAAATAAAAAAGAAAATTCTCAAGCATATTGCTTTGGAAGCAACCACATTTCAGTTTGTTCCTTAGCTTTTTCAAAATTTTCTAAGACCAACCATTTCACATTTGTTTCAAAAACCGTAATTTTTTTGTCCGTAAATCTTCAAAATAATGATTTTTAAAACTTACAACACCTCCGTCAAGCAATGTAATAGATGCTATTATGTGGAAAACTATAGGTTTTAAAACAGAATTTTGTCGGCTTCAATAATTGCCTTAACTTTTTAGCTTTTCAGTATTATAATTATGCGGAATGAGGATAAAAATAGCTGTTCTGGCAAAAAAATGAGACCAAATATTACCAGCCAACATTACAAAAAAGACCAAAACAAATGGGTAACGCTGGAACAAAGGTGACGCGGGCAAAAGAATGTTCTTGGGCAATAATTTTATGTGTTGAAGTGGGGCAAATAAGACTGAACAAAATCTATTGACTCTGTTCACCGGATGAGGTTAACTAACTATTAGCTCGTGAGCGGTTTCACAGAGTGTGAATAACAGATTTATAAAAGAAATTGGCTTTATTTACTGGCAAACATTATCACCGCTGTGCCAAAAAAAGAAGTTTAGAGAGGTATTTATGCGTAAAGTGAATTTTTTTGTTCTTTTTTTTGTAGTTTTATCGTTTTTTTTCCTTGCAAGAGACCAAAGTTCTTACGCAATCCCACCCTTGCCTCAAGAAGCTATGAATCCAAAAGACCCTGTAGTCCAGCAAGAAAAAGCCTCAGGAAATAATAGTAGCTTGGAAGTAAAATATGATAATGGCCCAGAACAAAGTCCCATCAAACCAAGTAAGAAATCCATGGAATATCTTGAATTGCAAGAGAAGTATAATGATTTGCTAGAAGCGACTTCCAAGGCACAAGACAAGAGAATCAGTGAAGCCGAAGAAGGATATGATGCTCTTATAAATAAATATGAACGTGCTAAGAATCAGAGTTTTGGGTTGTCTGTTCTTGTCTTAGTAGCGCTGATTATCACACTTTGGTTGATTCAGTGGCCTCAGAGTAAAGTTGAAAATAGGTTGTCAGATGGAGCCCAGATTAGGATTTTCGGGTTGGCGTTAATTATTTTTGGTTCTATTTATCTGGTAACCGCAGGCTTCGATAAGGAGCAAATAAACCCTGTGTTAACAATTTTTGGCACGGTTGCTGGTTACCTTTTAGCAAAGGAAACAAAACCAAACAAGCTTTCAGCAACTGAATCTCGTTTGGGTATAAGGCCAGGCGCCCCCTCCCCTCCAACAATTGATTCAAGTTTGAAAAATGAACCAGACACAACTACACCATTGGGTGTAGATGAAAAATCTCAAAAAATCATAGAGGGGAAATCGTGAAAAAGCTAGGATTTGTATTGTTTTTTTTATTTGGCCTTGTAAGCGCTGGCATGGGTTCAAACGAAACAATGATTAAAGAAGATGGTCTTCATGATCAAAAAGAAAAAAGTAAGAACATATGTAAAGAAATTGAACCTTCCATTATCAATACAACAATCACTGATTCAGAGTTGTTAACAGAAAGCATGTCTAATAGCGAAAATTTTGAGTCTGCTGTATCAAATTTGAGGAAAATGTTTGGCAAGCAAAAAAACAAAAGTGACCTTGCCACGTTAGAGGCTAACATATCGGAAATAAGACGAGTGTTAGATTGTCCGAGATATTTGCCTGATATCTCGGGAAAGAATCATTATAAAGCTATTTTAGATGAGCTTAGGGCTGAATTGAAAAGGGAAAAGGAAAAAAATAAGGTCCTAGAGAAAAAAATTGAGGAGCTAAACAGAATAATCAAAAATAGATAGAATGGCTTTAACCAAATAAGTATTTTCTCAACACAAATGTTTGGTCCTTAAGATAAAGTCCTCAGGAATTGGAGTTTTGATTCAAAATTATCTCATTTGTGTTTGCCTTCTTTAGTTGATTAATGATGTCACTAAATTTCCAAAGGAGTAAATTTATGAGAAGAATTGCCCTGTTTGCAGTCTGCATTTCTGCAGAAAAGCTTTCTATTTCTGAGCACATAAATTATTTTCTTGTCCTGAATTGACAGGTCTTGGAAGCTTCTCTCATAAAATGAGTGTATTTTCGATGATGCGCACCCGCAGTAATGGCAATTTACGCTCTTCTTGAGCGATCTGACGTAAATATAAACTGTGTCGCCAATAATTTCATGCTTCACATAGGAAAGATTCTTTTACAACATTTTGACAATCTTGTCCATTCCTGATCCTAAAATTCAAATTTTAGCGGGTGGAGCCTAGTACAATTAAGAACAAAAGTCAACTAACCATGGAAAGAGCCTATTTTTCCCAGTGAACGTGGAAAGCGTTTTTCCCTGTTTTTGAGAAAAAAATAATGATTATTTCTCCTTTTTTAAAGTTCTGTAGGACTTTCCGTCCAAGCTGAAGATTCGTGCATGATGAAGCAGTCTATCCAGCATTGCCGTTGTCATGACTTCATCTCCCATCATTTCAGCCCAGGAATCGAAACTTTTGTTCGATGTGATGGTTATTGAAGCTTTCTCTTAGAGCTCGCTAATCAGGTTAAAGAATAGATTTGCTTTCCTCCTTTCTATTGGTGTATAGCCGATTTCGTCTATGATCACCAGATCTGATTTAAGAATTCTGTTTATCCTGAAGGCAGCTCCCCTCTGAACCTCAGCTGTTTTAAGCAGCTTTATAAGATTAGAGACTCTTTCTGACACTTGCTCCGTTAAGGATCGCATTTTTTACCTGCAAAAAGGTTGGATTACCGCCATCAAATAACTTTAACAAATCCGGCTTATCTGGGCCTGCCATTGCAAATTGAGTAGAACAACAAAACCAAAAGAATTCTCACATATCTGTTCATAAAAACTCCTAAAGCCAGATTAATATGAATATACGATACCTTACTGACAAGGTAACGATCAAAACAGCTTCAGTTCTTTTATTTAATTAAATGGTTCAGCAGAATACGGAGTTTTTGAGTCGCTCAAATTTGCCAATGCTATGGTCGTCGTGTTGCTAAAAAAATCCTAAAACCAAAAAAACCGAAATCTTTGCAGATTTCGGGTTTTCGGTGGAGCTGATCACTATCTAAAGATGAGTGGAAAACCTTTTCGTGAGATTTTTTGGGGGTGTGTTTCTGCTGGAGAACCGCCTTTTTAAAGATGCAATTTTTCAACTTTTACTTTTTTTGGCCTTCAATTCTTCTAAAAGGCTCTTCATTTTATCAGAATTGAAGTGAGCCGAAGTATTTGCAGATAATCTTGCGCTTTCATTTACAGAAAGGAAATTAATCCTTCCATTGGGCAGAAAAAACACTTTTGCCAAATCTTTCCCTTGCTTTGGTAAAATGTTAAACCTACCGCTTTTCAATTCAGCAGTAAGCAAGTGAAAGTTTCTTTCAAACTCTCCCCTTGTTTTTGGTCTATTCATTGGTTCAAGCATTTCAATATCCCCTTGTATAGTTATTACCTTCTGAGTCGATTATTCCCATAAATGTATCATTGTTAAATAGATACCATATAAGCTCTCGGTCATTGGGAATAGAAATTTGCTCTTTTTCAATTGCAAGTAGGCAGCCTTCATATTTTGGTTGCCCTAAGCAATAAGGAGAGCTACTTCTATTTATTAGCCAGCTTATTCTTTGGAAGCCATCTGCCTTTAATTTTATTATTTGAGAAAAATGAGGGAAAGGAATAGCTGGAGTAACCTCTCCGCCAAAAATTGGAGCTGGGTCAAAAGTTATGCAGGTTTCATAATCCGAATCAATTTTTCTAAAATCTGGTTGATCTGATGAACACATTTTCTGAAAATTCCTTGGATGTGGGAAAGCCATCTCTTGAAGCTGACTTGAATGAATATAGCATGCTATGGCCTCAACCGATAGATTTCTTTGGTTTTCGGCATCCCGTAAAATCCCATAAAAATGTAAGAAATACTGATCCTCATTCCCAATAATCTTTCTAATATCATCTCTAATAGGATCATCTAAAAAGGGTATATTTAAATTTCTCATTGAAAAAGCATCGGTGAGGTTTCTTCTTGGAAAAGATTGATTGTATGGCCTAATCAATCTCTCTATTTCAATAATTTCTTCTTCAGTCAAAAGTTTAAATAACGAAACATTTAAGGCAAACCGAACTTTTGCTTCCCATCTATTTAAGTAACTGTTGTTTCTTTCACGGAATCCTTTGGAAACCAAATTTTCAATCTCAAAAGCCTCTGAAATTTTTAAAGGCAAGCAAACTTTTTTCAATTCCGTTGTCATTTCTGAAATTATATGCTTTATGGAGAATTCCATATCGTGAAGAGGTTGTAGAATGTGAGAAATACATTCAGCCCAATAAGGAATCGAGTATTCGCTGTTATTATTTTCTTGCGTTAGTTTTTCATTCCTTATTTTTTGGGAAAGCTCTTTTAGAATTTTTGCCCCAGTTTTAGAACCTGAATCAGCAGCTCTTTTAGAAATTCGTCTTAAAATCAACAGTCTGCTAGCGTGCTTACAATGAGAAATTATTTTTTTCTTTTCAAGGGTTGGGCAAACAATACTCCATAAAGCTAGTGGATCCTTCGATGAAAAACTGTCAATAATCCCAGCTAAAATGTCTGGGCTATAGCCAACTTTCATTGAGAATGCTTCTTGGATTACATTATTAAAAAAGCTTGCTTTAGGAGAAACTAGCCAAAGGAGCATTTCAATTGCTTTTTCCCGTCTAAGCCTTTTAGGGTGGTCAACCAGCCAAGCTACTAGTGAATACAGAGTTTCGTTCCCATCAAGTTTATTTGATTTGTCTAAAAAACTATAGGTGTTAATTTCATTATTTGCATTTCCAACTACTTGTTGAAAATGTTCGAAAATGTAGTCAAGGAGAATTGATTTACTCTCATCAGGGCTCAGCTTCATAATCTTAGGTATTAAGTACCCAGCGATTAACCACTTTTCAGTAAATTGCTCATTTTCAATCATTGAAGAGTAAAAACTAATTAACTCATGGCTATCCTTTGAAGCTTGCAAGATTATGGCTTCAGCCTCTCTGTGTGATGCTGAGTGAGAATTTGTCCATATTCCCCATCCTCCATCTTGGAGTATTTTAATTGCGTTGGCGGAAGCCTCTGCAGAGGCAATCTGATTACCCAATTCAAGTTCACTTTTCGCCCTATTTAATTCTGACTGAAAATTTGCTGAAGAAGCTTTTGTTCCAAAAGTTCCTGGCATAAATAGGAGATTCTCATCTATATCATCATCAGTTTCCCTAACCTTGTCATCATCAATATCATGATTTTCGTCTTTTGATGGTGAGATAGTATTAGGAAATTGCTGGGTAGAGCCCTTCTCAGCTTCAATAGTCAGCTTTTCTTTGAGTTTGTTAAAACTTTGATGAAACTTTTCATTTAGGTGTTCAAAAAAAGATTTTAAGAAGGTTAAGAGATCGCAAGAGTCTAATTCTGTTCCTGTAACAATATTTAGCCTATAGATTATTTCATGATTTTCTTCCGGTTTTCCAAAGTTTTGATTTACTATTTCGGCATACTCTTTTGCAAAATCAGTTAAATATCTCTCATCCCCGCACTGGAAAACTTCCAGCAAGGCCCACCTCAAACGCCAGTTTTGCTTCTTAGAGTTTTTGACAATTTCAAGAATAGCACTTTGCTCATCAATTGCGCCTCCTGGAAAGCGCATTCCCTCAAACTTGGATATTTTATCAACATTTCCGCTCAAAGCCTCATTTTTTAGATGCTCTAAAGGTCCGCAGGATTGGTGAACAAAATATTGAAAGCCTCCTTCAAATTTGTCTCTACGGAATAACTCTGCAATCAATTCGTGTTTTTGCTGTCTAACATATCGTTGAAAAGTCATTTCACCAGAGCAGTGTTCAAGATAGCCTGCTATTTTTGAAAAAAACTTGGATTCTTCCGAAAAGTGATCTGTGCTCTTAAATGATTCAAGCATTAAGCTTAATTGATCTTCTTTGTACCAATTAGGCCCCATTGAAAGTTCTAGCGCTTTTTCAAAAAGAGATTTTGCTTCTTCATGTGCAGAGAAATGGGTGAAATATGGGATCAAATGCAGAATCTCTGGAACTAATTCATGCCGATTTTCAATTCCTGAAATGAGATAGTTTTTCCAGAATTTTAATATTTTGAATGCTTCCCCAGAAACTTGCTTGTTACGTTTAGTGAATGTTAATTCGAAAATTAGAATATCAAGAACTTGCCTGAATCCTTCATTATATAAACCAAGTTGCTTGGGTAGCCTAGTGTTCAAGCTCTTTAAGAATTCAAGAATTTTATCGTGAAAGCAGTTAAGGAAGATGGATATCACTTTTTGATAAATGAAGGGCAAAAGTTGCTCTGGAATTGCGTATCCATCTACCCACTTCGATCGCTGTGAGAGAGAGAAGTCGAGCTTACTCAGAACCTTTAAGCTAAATATCTCAAAAGTTTGAGACAATAGCTCATCGTTTTCTTCTTTCTTTGCTCGTCTTGCCCTGCCATCGCACCATGCTAAGGCACATATCAATTTTTCAAAAGTTAGAAACCATTTTTCTGGGGTCAGAGAATCTATCTCTGGACATTTGGCTGTGGAGGAGAAATAACCTTTTGCTCTCCAATATTGCGACATATGAGTTAGTAATTGGAAATCAATATCTACATTATTGCTTGAGACAAATTTTGTGGGTATTAGGTTGTTCTTTTCTGATTTTTCATAGGCAAGTTCGACTATTGAAATTGGAGCGCCCAATTCAATTAAAACATTAATCGCGCTTTGTGCCAAATATGGTGGAATTTCTTCTTCTCTGTTAAGCAACTCCTCTAGATCAGAAAACAATTTGCTTAATGGGGCAGGACTTATTGGGATAGCAAATTCAATTGAAGTTTGCTTCAGGGTTACCAGTATTTCGATTAGGGTTAAGAAGTAATTTGGCGGCAACTTTTTCTGAGCAGTGGCTTTAAGAAACTCTTTTGCTGTCACATATTTTTTAGAGATAAGAATTAATAAAACAGAAAAAAGACAATTTACTGTTGCCACTAGTTTATCTGCAACTTCAGTGTTCTTTTCGCCAAAATGCGCTCTAATTGTATTGCAATAACAAGCTATAATTTTGGGTATCTTCATTGGATTTACTTCATCAGATATTTGATTCAATAAAAAATTAGTGATTATCAATTTGCTGTTTATATCTACGAAGCTACCTATTTCCAAAGCTTTATTTGATAGCAAATCAGTAAGGTTTTTGTCCAATAGGTTTAGTATCTTTTGGGCTTCAATCTTAAAATCGGCCTCAATTAATTTTATTGATATATTTAAAGCGCTTTGTGGAGATATTATGAGATGATTGTATCGAATAGCATGTTTAATAGCCTCGCTTGGACGATTGAGAGAAATTAATGCCTTAGTGAGTAATCCAGCATTTTCTGCAAATAAGGTGTCATATCGAAAACTTGCTCTTTGGGAAAGCAAAAGAATTCTAATCACCTCTTCTGCTGGACCATGCTTTATCGAGGCTGATAAAGTAGAGGCGATATCGTATAATACAGTATCAGGTTCTACCTCATTTTTTACACAAGCATCAAGCCAACTTTGGTTACACTCATAAATTGCCTTTGAGATGTCCCCATCATTAGAGCGTAGCAAATGATAAATTTGATTTAATAAGCCATATCTCGATAAACTTCCGTTTTTACATGCGCATGCTATACGCTCATGAATAACTTCATCTAAGTGCTTGGTTTTGTTCCTCAAAAACTCAGAGAAGGATGGGTGATAAATTGTTGTGGTGTCTGAGTCATAAAAAAGATGTTGAATTCTACTGATTGTTGGTATGAATACTGCTCGCTCAGTAGAAGAAAGAATATCCAAAAGTTTTTTAGTTTTTATTCCCCACCGTAAACGTGCAATAATAGCTAGAAAATTTAAAGCTTCATTATCTTTAATTAATGTTTCCCATAAGCTTTCATAATAATTTTCAATTTGTCCACCAAGCGGTGGAAATTGCTCCAGAGAATCACTTTTACTATTATTAATGTGTTCTATCAAATATCGAAGATAAAGTGGATGTCCCTGTGCTTTTTCGCAAATTGAATGAATAAGTTTATGCGAAGCCAACTTTGATAAAATGTTTTCCCAGCAAAATTTCTGACTTGCCAACATTGATAATGGAGGCAAAGTAATTTTGCTAGAATCATTTATTCGTCCGCTCAATGTCGAAGAAATGGTATCGAAATTTGGGGCTGTAAATACGATTTTAACTCCACTTGGTAGAGCTTTTGGCAAAACTCCAATGAGTTTCAATAGTGAACAGGAGTCTACAGAATAAGCTTCATTAATCCCATCGACAAAAAGAACAGCGCATTTCTTATTTTCCAAACAGTATTTTGATAAAGTTCCAAAAAGTTGGGACGCTTTAGCAACCAATTTAGGGTAAGTTGCATCAACTTTGCCAGAAGAACTCCCAAAAATGAGCATAGAAATTTGGTTTGAAAGCCAATCAAAAAAAACTTCAGGTTGCGTGCGAACGATGATGTCTGCCCCTGATCTTATGTTGCCTAGGTTATAACAGCCCAAAGAAATAATGTTAGGAGCAATAGGTTTGAAGGAATTGCAATAGGTTGTTTTTCCTATTCCATGAGCCCCACCAACAAAAAAGAAGTTTTCTCCAGATTCAACTATTTTGCTTTCAAATGCATTTTGAAAGTTAAGCCTATCAGCTAATCTTTCGCTCGTGACGGATGAATCATTTTCAGCGGAAGATTTTTCGGATAAATAAATTTTATTCTTTTCAAGGAATTCTTTTATAGCGCTAATGCTAATGGCACCAATGTTATTTCCAGCTTTTAGTCTTATAATTCCTCTACAGGTGCCTTCAATAAAAAGTGCCGATCCAGATATTCCTTGGTATAAATTAGGTTTAGTTGCTTCATCTACTGAAAGGTCTATATCAATTCTTGCTTGAGGTGAGCTTAAAATTTGTGAAATGGTTCCTGAAAGTGTTTGCCCAATGGACCGCTTTTCCTGAGGATAACCAAAAGTTTGCCAATTGTTTCCTTGCTGAGGGGTGACAGGAAGCAGATCTACAGGATACCGCTTAAGAGGTGAAGGAAGAACTAATATACACACATCAAACTCTTCTGAAACATCAAGCACATTTGCTTCTATCTCGATGGATCTAATTTTATTTGGAAAAGTCAAAATAATCTTTTCCGAATTTTCAATGGAATTTTTAATACAGTGGCGTGCGGTTAATACATGTTTGTTTGAAACAAGGTGCCCAGTTCCTTTATCATTTCCACATTTAATTGAGCATGTAGCAAGATGTAGTAATTTCTCAATCATTATTTGCGGCTCCAATCTTTATCCAGTTGATTGCATTTTCATGAATTGAAAATGTCGAATTTGATTTGCATATATGTTTGCTAATTTTTTGCGAGGTGGATGTAGAGTAATTGAAATAAATTTTCCTAGGAAAAGTAGCACTTCGATCTAATATGGCCTTTATAAGCTCCTCTGATGGATGTCCGCGCTTTTGTCCGTTTGATGAAACTAAAAAAACTGGTGAATCAATAATTCGAAGCAAATCTGGACTGGTGCTCCGACAACTACCATGGTGCGAAATTTTGATTGCATCAAAAATAATGGGGAATTCTTGATCTTTTAAGCTCTTTAAAGCTTCTATTATATCTTCGGCCCAGGAATCTCCTAAAAAAAGTAACTTTGATTTTCCCATTTCAACAATCATAGAAATTGAGCTCCCGTTAGTAATGGATTGATCAGGGCTATAAATTTCATCAAGGCTCTTTTCATCGGAAGAGCAAAGCTCAATATGCTCCTCCTCTTGGGTCGATTGAGTTTTCATTGAACAGAGAAATTCAAATGCATCATCAAAAATAGGACTATCACTTATTTGGCTTGCAAACCCTAAACTTTGCAAATCACTAAGCCAGTAATCATGCAGTTGCGCTAGTCTTTCTTTTGTGGGCGCCAGGACACGTATGCTCACATTAGGGGAAATATTATAACAAGAGTAGCTTTGGCAATTTATACTGCAAAAACCTTCTTTTTCATTCCATTTATAACCATTTTTTAACAGTACTGCTCCTAATGAGCTTCCTTGTTTTGAGCTGATTTCTTCGTGATCATTAAGATTCAAGGGATTGGTTGAAAGTCCGAGCCTACAAATTTCGGTGATAAGTTCTTGATCCGCCGCTAAGAGCTCTTCTGATTGGGACTTGTGGTTTTTTATGCTTCTTAAGCTGTTGTGCCAAACCTCATTTACTTTAATAATTGATGGATTCATTGAACTTCCATTTTGTTCAAAAAACTTGATTAGTCCTGCTATATGGTCCGAGTCTATATGAGTTGCCACAACAAGGTCTAATGATTCACCTTCGGTGTGGAGCTTTTTTAAGTCAGGCAAAATGCAATTTTGAAAAGTTGTAGAAAAGCCACCATCAATAAGTAAGATAGTAGGGGCTGGGCCAGATTCTTTTATCAGGAAAGCATCACCATTAAAAGATGGATACATTTTAATATATGACATTTAAGGCCCTAAATGCGAAAGATGGGTATTTTAGCTTAAGATGTAATTAAAGGTATTATAATGAAATAGTGTGATGAAGTTCAATGAAAAGTATATATAGTATTTGGTAATACAAGACAATGCTGGGTTGAATCTATCTTTTTGGGAGGATTTCATAAGTGGAAGTCTAAAACTATTACCCGTGAAAAAATTTGACACCTTTTTAAACACTTCGAATCACTTAAAATGCATATCTAAGTTTCCAGAGTTCAAACTGGAGAATGAAAGCAATAGTAGTGCACTTAAAGAGTATAAGAGTAAGTTTAATTCCAAGTGGAACAAGCTTATTGAGCTTAACTCAAGAAAATGGCTTTTCCTTTCTGCAGCTCGCAATATGGTTAACTTAAATGGACTAAGCAATATTATACGCTTAGTCCATCGGTTTGCGTTTAGAATATTTAACTTTTGGAGTCTGTAAATTAAATTGTGTAACTGCTTGTAATCCGATATTAATAAAATAGGAGAAACAAGCATAATGGATGAAAGAAAAATTAAGCTTCTGGCCGAAGAATTAGCCAAAGACATAAAAAGTGAAGCTGATCTATCTAAGCTTACCCAGATTTTTGTAAAAACCACAGTTGAAAAAGCTCTTGGTGTCGAAATGGAGTCTCATCTTGGTTATTCCAAGCATTCTTCTTTAGGACAAAAGTCTGGCAACAGTAGAAATGGCTACAGTCAGAAAACCTTAAGAACTGATAATGGTGAGGTTTTAGTATCTACTCCCCGTGACCGGAATGGAACTTTTGAACCTGAGATTGTTAAAAAAGGACAGACTCGTCTAAAGAGCTTTGATGATAAGATTCTCTCGCTTCATGCGAAGGGAATGACTACCAGAGATATTGTTGAGACATTTAAGGAGATGTATGATGCGGACATCTCAGCCGCTCTAGTTTCCAAAGTTACCGAAGCTGTAATAGAAGATGTCGTTGCCTGGCAAAATAGACCCTTAGAAAGCATTTTATCCTGTTGTCTATTTAGATTGTATTGTTGTTAAAATTCACCAAGATAAAAGGGTCATTAATAAAGCCATTTATCTGGCTCTTGGCATAAATCTAGAAGGCCATAAAGAGCTTTTAGGAATGTGGATATCTGAAAATGAGGGCGCAAAATTTTGGCTATCTGTTCTAACCGAATTGCAAAACCGAGGTCTTAAAGACATTTTTATCTGCTGTGTTGACGGCTTAAGCGGCTTTCCCGAAGCGATTCAGACTATTTATCCAAATGCTGCCATTCAGCTTTGTATAGTTCATATGGTCAGGAATTCATTGAAATATGTAACTCTCAAAGATAGAAAAACGGTTGCAGCAGACCTTAAGAAAATTTACAGATCAATTTCTGCAGATGAATAATAAAGGATGACACGCCAGAAGAGTAAAAAAAACTTATTGAATACATTTTCAAACTATTGAATTCATTTAACAGTGCTTTTGAAGAAATATACCCTAAAGAACCTCCTTTTGAATTTGCAGCGGAACAAGATTCCATTTCAGAAGATCAAGAAGAAAAAACTGATGTTTCTGATTCGATTTTAGAACAAATGTAGCGATGTGCAAACCTAAAGCAAAAAAAGCTTCTGTCGAACAAGTGTGTCGACACGGAAAAAACAGAAAAAATTGTAGTCGCTAAATAAAAAACATGATGCTACTAATGCTATTTTTTCTATTCGATTGAGTAAAAATTTCTGTTCCATGATTATCTAATAAAAGCTGTTTTTTATTCAATACTGTTTTAATTAGGACATTTGTGTTATTTTACACAAAACACACACATTAAACGAGGTTGATGATGATTGTAGATTTTAGTGCAAAAAACTATCTTTCAATACAAAATGAAATTACTCTAAGCTTTTTGGCGAACAAGAAAAATGATTCTCACGATCTTTTAATTGTACCAGTGGAAAAAGGGAGATACCATTTGCATTCATTTTCTGCTCTTTACGGACCAAATGCATCGGGAAAATCTAACATTATTAAAGCATTATCTGAACTTAGAAGATTTGTTCTTTATTCTCACAAACTAGACTTAGATATACCAATTCCGGCCTATAAACCATTTCGGCTTAACAAAAGCATGATTGGAAAGCCGACAAAATTTGAGCTAGAGTTTTTGGTTGAAAACATTCGCTATGTTTACATGGTTGAATTTGATCAAAAAGAAATTTTAGAAGAAGAACTGAACTTTTTTCCTGAAGGAAAAATTGCAAATTTATTCAAAAGGGCAAAAGGCGCGCCAATTAAGTTTGGTACATATTTTAAGGGTGAAAAAAAATCATTAGAAACGTTCCTATTACCTAACAGGCTATTCTTATCATTAGCGGCAAATTCTCAAAATGATCTATTGAAACCTGTTTATAGGTTTTTTATGAATGGAATAGATATTCACGTTAGAATGGACTCTTCTCACACCCCTTTTCATAACACTACTATAGAACTTAGGAACAAAGGTGTAAAATTCCAAAAGTTGCTTTCCATAATATTAAAAGCAGCTGATTTAAACGTAAAAGATGTTAAACTTGTTGAAGATCAAGATATTTCATCAAAAATTGAAGTTCCTAAAGACATGCCTATTGAATTAAAAAATAGGATTATGAACGACCTAAGATACAAGCCATATATTGGCCATCCAGTCTACAATAACGAGGAAGAAACTAATGAGATAGAGTATTTTGATTTAGAAGACGAAGAATCTACTGGAACTTTCAAAATGTATGATATTGCAGGTGAAGTTTTAAAGGCGTTGAGAAATGGGACTGTATTGATAATCGATGAATTTAACAGTGGCTTACATCCGCTATTGAATAAATTTTTGGTTGAATTGTTTATCAACCCTAAAATAAATCGGTATAATGCACAATTATTTATCTCAACACATGATACCTGTGTTCTAGACTTGAAGAGATTAAGAAGAGAACAAATTTGGTTTACTGAAAAAGATACAAAAGGGGCAACGCAACTATTTTCATTAGATGAATATGACAAAAATTTAATACGTGACTATTCTTCATATGGAAAAAACTACCTTGAAGGAAGATTTAGAGCAGTTCCAGCCCCTAACTTCTCTGATTTGCTTGAAGGATTATTTGATGCCTAAAAAAAGAAAAAAAAGTGGAACCAAAAAACTTGAAAAACGACTTCAAATAGTATGCGAGGGCAAAAAAGATAAGTCGGAAAGTGCTTATTTTAAAGCCCTGATAAAGGATTGCTCTTTTGCTGGCGAAAGAGTGGAAGTCTCGGTTGTTGACACGAACAAAAACACAGGAAAAGAATTGGTTGAAGAAGCAAAAAAAAATAGAGAATTTGATTTTGATGAAGTGTGGGTCGTTTATGATAAAGATGGATACACATTGCATGCCGACACATTCAGCCGAGCAATAGATAGCAACATTAAAATAGCCTTTTCCTCTATTTCATTTGAAACATGGATTTTATTGCATTTTGAATACACCACCAAAAATTTTCTAAAAAGTGAAGATATCATTCATCACATGAAGACAAAAAAATATCTTGATTACCAAAAAAGTTCAAAGTCTGTTTACGAAGAAACTAAGAATAGGTTGGACACAGCAATAAAAAATGCTCAAAAAATACAAAAATATCAAAAAAAATCGAATCCAAAAGATACAAGAAGATATGAATTTGGTGCATACACCGATATTGACAAACTAATTGCCGCTATTTTTAAATTGCAAAGTGACAAATAATTTAAGAATATTTATTAAAAAACTGCTACAGATTCCAAAACAATACAATTAATTTAATAAGACCGACGAACAAGAGCGTAAACTCGGAAAATAAAACCGGATCACGGGTCTTTCTTGCGCAACACCCGCGCCCGTCTTTTACTTCCGGTCACGACCGACGTTAAAGATAAAAAAAAGAAATAAATGTTGAATTCAAAAAATACATAGAATCCGCGATAAAATTGAAAAGAAACTTGTTCAAATCAGAAACAAAATAGGAGCACAGGGATGGTCTGAGTTGATTGGTCAAACATTTTAATTTCTTAGTGGTAACCAGCTATATTCATGCTGCAAACCTTTTCATTAGAAATGTTTGAGAAAGTCAACGATGATATTCCCTAAAGGCTATTGCATCAATTTCCAGGAGCTTGAAATTTTAGTCGAGCAAGAAGCTTTTTTGTCTTTGCATGATTAGAATCGCGGGCAAGGATCTCGTTACAAAAAAGTCTGGTTTTGTTTTCAATTCCTGGTTTGTAATAGATGAGGGCCAGATAATAGCAAACCTCATTGTCATTGAGCTTTTCTTTTATGCACCGTTCTAACATTTGTCGAGCAGTTTCGGATTTTTTCATTTTTGCAAGAGATAAGGCGGATTTAAAATTTTCCTTGAAGGCCCACTCATCAACATTTTCGTCGGGGTCAGAAGACTTTGCCTTTTTTTGCTCTGGAAACAGCTTTTGTTGAAGTGCTAAGGCTTTTTCAGCAAGTTTGTTATGAGCAATCTCCCCAAAATACAGAACAATAAAACTGGTAATGTGGGCTAAAGATTGTTCTTGAATTCAACATTATTTCGATTTTATAGTTTGCTTGATACGGGGGAGATGCTTTTATTAATTGTGCACTAACGCAAACGCTAAATTTGATTGTTTTGGTCTCAGAAATTGGCCTTTAAAGAAGTTTTGGAGTATTTGAATGAATAAATGAACAGCCATTAAAAAGCATTATCGAGAGGTAATGAGAGGCAAGCTATATGCGCACAAACTGTGATCTTTACAAGATGACACGCATGGAGATAAAATGTTGAAAGATTATTTTGGGAGAAATACATGTCTATAATAGAAACAGCGAACTCAATTTCATCCCCGCTAGCGTTATTAAGCCTCGCTTTGATATTAGGAGCTTGGATTTACAAGAAGACATTGCGCCACGAAGAAGAGGTTCTTAAATCTCTTCCAGAAAGTGAACGAGACAGACATTTTGATAAATACCTAACTAGATACAAGATAGATGGAAAAAAACTTCCACAAAAGGATATATTGAAGCTTATATTAGCCGAGATGAATAACAGGCAAGAACTATTGAAATATTCCATGTTTACCTTGTCAGTCGTGTTTGTGTCCTGCTTTTATCTAACAGTTACAAAATATCCAGACCAAAAACCTGAATTTGGAGCTAGCGGAGGAAATCTTGTCCACGTCGGAATAGTTGATGGAAAAGTTACCGGAGAATTCAACAACGACAGCACCAATATGAATGCCTCGACAACGATGAATGTCGATCACGTGACACCCAATGGCCAGGCAGATTTTCGTTTTAACGGTACTTCCAAAGGAAATTAGAACATGAACTTATATCTACGGTTTCTTAGATGGAACTTTGTCAAATTGTTAACTATGTATTTCTTAATCTCGTTCTCGTCGCTTTATGGCCAAGTAAACACAGTTAATGTTGATACAAATGCCGGCATCATTAATATAAGTTTCGCGACCAATTCGGACAAAGCAACGAATGACATTTTAGCCAAAACTCTTTCAATGGAATTAACTCATGTTGGGGATTTGTTGAAAGCTAAGAAACAGTGGAAAAATAGTCTTAGTGTGTATAATTCAGCATTTGGACTTAATGACAGCAACTTTGACGCCCTGTATGGTGGTTTCATTGTATCTGCAAAGCTATGCGACAAAGTCGAAAGCAAAAAGGAGGTGTTCTTGCGTATAAAGGACACCTGCTTTCCATCTATTCCTTCCTGCAACATTTCAAAGAGCAAGTTTTCGAAGGAACAAGAATGCCTATTACTTGAGTTAGCACAATCTTTGGTCGAACATGGTTCAGATGATTGGAAAACAATTAAAGCCTCCATTATGCAAAATATTGCTCTTCTAGAAAGAAAGGCCGTTAACGAAGTTGGAGATTTGAAAGCTGAGAGAGCACTCAAGAATGAGGCTGACACGCACTTTGCCAATAAGGACTATTTTCTGGCACTTGAGTATTATACGGCCTATTATAAAAATTTTCCTAGCAACAACTATCCATTGATGCAAATTGCGGAAATAGTGTCGAAAGTTCGGCCGTAATTTTTGCCTGCACCGATATGTTTGAGCAGATTGACGAGGGGCGCTCGTCCTGTTTTCCTCGCCGGGTAAAGCTTACTCCATCAGCCACTCAATAGAAACTTGGTATTATACATCATAGAGTTCCTTATTATTCCCGCGCATAACAAGTGCGTCGAGATGAAAATTGGCCTCCAGTTGTGACTAGCATTGTATTCACTTAAAGAACCTTAGAAAATAATCAATATGAGAGCATTTGATTTTACTCGTTCTTCGAAACTAGGAAAAAAATAGGAACCAGGAACATATAGGGTTTAACAGCTTGGACCATGTGCCAGAAATTTGGGTTTTAGGTATTCTGATTAATTTTGCCGGCACAATAGGAAGCGATAATTGATTGCACCAGTAATGAATGATTCATTAAGCTGTTAAACTTTGTGGGATTCTAAAAAAAACATAATTGAAGCTAGGAGCATTATTGCAGGATTTATAAAAGAAAACCGATGCCAGTTCTATGCTCTTCTGGCATCGGTTTATTGGATTATCGGTTTAGTTTAACTATTTCTAAATTCACAGGTTTTACAATTTGAAAGAGTAGAAACTTGTTCTTGAAGAGGCTTGCCAAGATCAAGTGTGAAAACTTCAATTGCATAGTTTTTCTTTTTACAGATTTGAAGCATAAAAGCAGATCGCTTTTCTTCCATTTCAAGAATTGGCTGATTTTTTTCGTCAATATCTTTTAGGGCTCTGTTTGAAAGGGGAGTTTTCCCAGATCCCAAAATAATTGGAACTTTTGAGCAGCCATATTTCTTTGATTTCAGAAACCTGTGAAGATTGCTTCCATTTATAAATGGCATTTGGACATGTTCATGTCCAAATAATAAGGCATCGGCAATTGGATTGGCACTTTCAATTGAATTGAAAATGTCGTTGAATTGCTCCCAGTCTTTCATTGAATGGGTTGATTTGGGATTGCTATCCCCTCCGTAAGGCAGTGGAAAGGGGTGATGGTGAGTAAAAATAATAATTTTCTCTTCATTGGGCCTGTTTTTTAATGATTTTAGAAGCTCTTGGAATTTTTTTCTTTGATCAGCCCCAAGATTACCCACAGGAAATATAGATCTGGCATTGACTTTGTTCGTAGAGTCTAAGCCTATGAAATGATGACCTCGGGCTTTAAAGTAAAGTGGAAAGAATAAGTTTCTATTTTTTTCTGGATATTCAAATCTCAGTTTTTTGTACCCGTTTTCTTGCGGTATAAATGCTAGTTGATGATGTTTGGTATCATTTTGTAAATTTTTGCTTCCTTTGTTAAGAAATTGATAGTCATGATTTCCTGGAACAGCAGCAAAAAAAACATGGTTGCTGGAAAGCTTTCTTAAAGAATCTGAAAGTAAAAAAAATTCTGGCAAAGTTCCGGATTCGGTTAGATCACCCGTTATGATGATTACTGTGTTTGATTCATTTAGAATTCCATTTTGTTGGCCAATGCTGCTTGCGATGTTGTCTATGCATAGCTTTGAACCAAAATTTTCTGGTGCATACTCACTAACATGAAAATGTAAATCACTGATATGTAATAAATTTAAGCAGTTTGTCATATATACTGGCTTGAAAGCCTCTCTCCTCTCATATGCTTAAAAGGAAAATAGCACTGAGCAATAAATTTTTCAATTAACATTGAAAAAAATAAAATTTAATTGTATTGAAATCTATAACAATTTGAGAGGAGATTTTTATGAGTAATTTGACACTAAAAGAGCTTGAGAACATGGACAAATACGAGGAAGTAAAGGCAGGAGTCCAACTTCCATTGGTATATCGCTCTTTGGATGACAAAAAATGCTGGTTTTTGACTAATAAACCAAATAAAGAGCCTGAGGTTCTGTCAACATACGTGGCATTACTTGATTTAGAAAATGGCGACGAGTTAGTTTACGATAGCAGGAGGTCATTCAATATCCCGCTCAAGAGTGTGCACAAGCCCACTCCAGCTGAACTTAAGAATGAGTCGCTATTTGAGATGGTTAAAGTTGATTTGCCAAGAATTTTTCAAGAAACGAAAGGTAAGAATTTTTTATTTGTAGACGAAGCTGGAGCTGTTTTTGATCATTATGTTTGCCTATGGAATATGGGTGGAAAATTTGTTTGGTATGGAAAGGAAACAGACTTTGAAAAATTATTAAAGTTAGGCGAAACTGTTTTTTCCAATCCATTACTTTTAAGTGCTCTTAGCAGTTTAGGATTTTCAATTACTTCAGAGTTAGCAAAAACATTAAGCTCGGGATTTGCAGCGTTGAGAAAACATGATGTTGATAAACTTGTTGATTTATCTGGCTCCAAAGATTTAAAAAAGGCTAAAGATATTTTTGATGCGATTCAAAAGCTTTCAGAACAAGATTTAAACATATCTGGTTTAAAAGAAATGTTTAGCTCTGACGAAGAGGTTGTTAGTAGGTTAAAGGCGCTTGAAACATTCTTTAAAGGTAAATCTAAAATTGACGATTCTATTTTGCCCATTTTGCAATTTCTTTGCTGGTTGAGTATAAATGATTGCCCAATACCTTAACTAAGTTTCAAAAAGCTATAGACAACTATCATATACAATATTTGTTTTATTTAAGATAATTGTCTAAGCTTTCTTAAATTTTAAATGTTTTCCTCGATTCCAATTAATACTATTACAAACAGCGATGGTCCCACATGGGTGGTATAGTTGATTGGTCAAACAATTGAATTTCTTAAGTGGTAAATGCTGCTAACCTTTTCATTCGAAATATTTGAGAATATCAGTGTTGGCATTCCCTAAAGGCTATTGCATCAATTTCCAGGAGCTTGAAATATTAGTCGAGCAAGAAATTTTTTTGTCTTTGCATGATTAGCGTCGCGGGCAAGGATCTCGTTACAAAAAAGTCTGGTTTTGTGTTCCATTCCTGGTTTGTAATAGATGAGGGCCAGATAATAGCAAACCTCATTGTCATTAGGCTTTTCTTTTCTGCACCGTTCTAACATTTGTCGAGCAGTCTCAAATTTTTACTATATCCCCCCCCAATTTATTACCCCAGGTTGCTTCAATTGTAATTTTCCTGCAAAAGTGACTGTTGACTTCTAAATGAGAGGGTGATAATCTCATTTCTCCTTTAATGAAGCAATTAAAGCAAGGTATGCAGTAGCAAGATATTGAATTTTTATAGCAATTCAGGGTCTTGGGTGATCCTTTACAAAATTTTTAGGAAGTTAACTCATGAGTTTAAAATGCGGAATCGTAGGTCTACCAAACGTTGGAAAATCCACTTTATTTAATGCGCTTACCAAGGCCGGAATAGCAGCGGAGAACTACCCATTCTGCACTATTGAGCCTAATATAGGAATAGTGGAAGTTCCTGATCCGCGAATGCAGGCATTGGCCGCTATTGTTAAACCTCAGAGAATGCAACCCGCCCTTGTTGAATTTGTTGATATTGCAGGTCTGGTTGCCGGAGCATCAAAAGGTGAAGGTCTGGGAAACCAGTTTCTTGCCAACATTCGTGAGACTGATGCCATCGTGAACGTGGTTCGCTGCTTCGATGATGATAACATCAGCCATGTTGCGAACAAGGTTGATCCAATTGCTGATATTGAGACAATCACCACCGAACTTGCGCTTGCTGATATGGCTGCGGTCGAACGCACGCTGAATCGCGATGGGAAGAAAGCTCGCTCAGGAGACAAGAATACGATTAAACTGGTAGCGATTCTTGAAAAACTCCTGCCTCATCTGAACCAGGGAAAAACAGCTCGTTCTCTTGGTTTGAGCGAAGAAGAAGTTTTGCTGCTCAAACCGCTGTGCCTGCTCACCATCAAACCAGCCATGTATGTTGGCAACGTAATGGAAGATGGTTTCGAAAATAATCCCTACCTGGATCGACTGAATGAATATGCTGAAAAAGAAGGCATACCAGTGGTTCCTTTATGCGCCAAAATTGAGGCTGAATTAGCAACACTTGACGAAGCTGACAAAATGGAATTCCTTACCGATCTTGGCCTGGAAGAACCTGGGCTGAATCGTCTTATCCGAACCGGATATGAGTTACTTGGCCTCCAGACCTATTTCACTGCGCGTATTAAGGAAGTTCGTGCCTGGACTATTAATAAAGGGGACACAGCCCCACAGGCAGCAGGGGTTATCCATACCGATTTCGAGCGAGGCTTCATTCGTGCACAAGCCATATCTTTCGATCATTACATTGAATGTGGCGGTGAAGCCGGGGCAAAGGAAAAAGGCAAACAGAGAATCGAAGGAAAGGGGTATGTAGTGCAAGACGGAGATATTTTGAATTTCCTGTTCAACGTCTAGCTACAAAATCCCCATTAACCTGCCGGCAATCAAGGGGGCAAAAGCCAGGAATATCATTCCCAGAGCAAGAAGCCTGCCTTCAAAAAGATTGAAATCCTGAAATATAAATTTCCAGGTGAATTTGAATACAAGTCGCCCGAATCCAATTTCAAAAACCAGCATTAAAACAAACCATATAGCACCGATTGCCAGCGCCTGATCCACTGAGGAAGGGGCAATCCAGCCAATAAAAATCAAACTGACGATAAAAATGCTGATGCATCCTGTGAGTGTGCTTAGCTGTCGTGCCCTGAAATCGCCAAACCTGGGAGTTAAAAACTTTCCGCGAAGAATTCCATTGATAATCTCTAACACGATGATAATTGAAAGAACAAAAACACTCTTTAAATAAAGCACCTTAAAAACCTTAAATTTTTTATGCGATCATCTTTTCTCAACAGTTTTATTGAGAATACGCCTACTATATTTTGTGTGGTCCAGGCAAAGCTGACAGATCAATTATACTATTTTTAAGCTTTTCGCTACAAGCAAATATAACACCCTTTTCGTGCATAAAAACGCTATCGCAGTTATTTAGTTGCAGCGGGTTTCCGTAGAAATCACAGACCACCCCACCCGCTTCGGTAAAGATACAGGCTGTAGCCCCAAAATCCCAGATACAACCACCGCCCTGTTCCTTTTTGGGAAGTTTAAAATAGCAAGCTGGTGCCTTTATCATAGCCCAACAAGCATTCATTACTGCGCCGCCATGCGAAATACATTCGAAAGCAACATCACCGGAATTTGTTATTTCAGAACTTAATTTTTGAATTACCCGGGCAAAATCCTTGTGCAAACGAAAGCTTTTGTCACATACAAGGTAAAAAGTCCCATTTTCATTACTGTTTCCAATCGAAAGTCTGACCTTATTTTTGTATGCGCCCTGCCCTTGAATGGCATGATAAAGAGACTTCTCAACAGGATCATACACAACCCCGATAACCGGGATTCCATCTCTTCTTATCAAGCTAATAGAAACTGAAAAGCCATTGTTTTCTTCGATAAATGATAAAGTCCCATCAAGAGGATCTATGGCCCAAAAATAATCTTTAACCAGGCGACTTTTGTCATCAACTTTTTCTTCACTTAAAAGTGCAAGATCATACTCCTTAATAGTTGGTTGCAGTTCCTGCAAAATAGTATTCTGGCTCTCAACATCAACCTCTGTTACAACCTTTGAAGCCAAACTTGTCCCCGTAACTTTTTGCTTTATCTTCAATTCACTGCGGGAGCTAAATTTTGAAAAGATAAATTCTCCAGCTTTAACAGCTGCACCAATAGCTATATCTTTCAAAGCTTCTAATTCAATTAAACCTAGCTGCATTAAACTTTCCTTTTAAACCCCAAGCTCATCCATAACTATTTTGGTCACTCTTTCACTGTAGGTATTTAACTTCCAGTGGTCCGGACTCCAGCCTTTCAAAAACCGATGAAAATCAGCCCATGCAAAACGATACATTTTAGTCCACTCTGATTTCAGCTCATCAAAGTCTACATTGATTTTTTTGGCTATAATTGCACTTTGCAGCATGCCAAAATAATCCTTTAGAATCTGCCCTTCAAGTGACTCACAGTCTTCTTCCCGCAAACAGCTTCCTACAAAATAAGCCAGGTCTTTCATTCCACAGCCACCGCCAACATACTGGAAATCAACTGCGGCTACATCTTCGCTGCTTTGTGCAAAACAGAAATTGGCTAATTTTGCATCGCCGTGCACCAGGGTTTTGTATTTGCACTGGCTTAAAACCCGATCAATATGGCTGGCAGCTTTTTTGAGCCGCTGATCAGATAACCTTTCCAATTCATCCGGCCTTGTAGCTAAATGCCAGTAAGTGCCTACTTTCCATAATCCATCAGGCTTTTTATTTAAAAAAGTGGCATGGAAATTAGCCAGCCACCTTAAGCAGCCCTGCATGTCTGCATAGCCAGCCGACCTGTATCTTTGTGAGAAACCAGCGGCATCAAGATCTTCAAGGACAATCAGAATCTCGGTTTTTGAGGACTCCACCGCTAAGCAATGGGGTATGCGACAATAATCATCACATTCAGCACCCCACTTTTTATACCACTCAATCTCTACCTGGTAGGACTTAAGCTTTCTTTTGTGAGACAAATCCGTGTTCCAGCCTCGCGGATGTTTTTTATTGTCCGGATAATTAATATGTTTTGCCACAACACGCGGAATATCAGGATTGGAAGTTTTGTATCGAAATATTTTGCCGTAACCGCTCCATAAATCCTGGATAACTTCTTTTTTCTGAACTTTATCTGCCTTTGTAGCTCTTGCAATTGCTTTTTCAAAAGTATTGTTCATTTTTGATTCAATATTTCCCTGTTTTTCAGCTTTATACAGATTGAAATTCTACCCCAATAGTTTTTAGATGCACAGCGAAAAGAAAATTAAACTAAGTAAATTTCCAGACCAAATTTTGCGAATTTGCAGATTAATCCTTCGAAAGAAGTATCTTACCAGTTTGAATTAAAGCACAGCTTTTCAATTTCTTGACACTTAATCGTTCGGGTGATAATCTAAATCCTTCGCAAATTTTACCAGAGGCAAATTGTTGAGGAAAAAAGAAATCTCAGTAAAATTCGTTCTAAAAAACCGTTTAATCATAAAAAGTTGATTCAACGGGCTGTTTGTTAATGCTTATTGGCCCCGCGATTATTTTGCGGGGTTTATTATTTCAAATCACTAGAGGTAAAAGATGACTGATAATCAGGAAAAATTGGTTGAAGAAAAATCAGAAGAGAAGGAAATGATTAACCTGACCCTCGAAGATGGAAAAGTTATTCAAGTTGAAAAGGGCACCCCGCTCTCTTCAATTGTTGCCGACATCCCTCTCAAAGAAAATCTTCAATACTTGTGCGCAAAGGTTGATAATGCAATTCAATCCCTGGATTTTGTACCAGGAATGGATTGCAAAGTTCATTTCTTAAATTTCAAATCCACAGAAGGCCGGGATTGCTATCGCCGAAGTATGACCTTTGTTTTGGCAAGAGCAGTAATGGAACTTTATAGAAACGCACGCCTTTCAATTGACCATTCAATTGGAAACGGCTTCTACTATGATCTTTTCACAGATGTTCCAGTTTCTGAAAGAATTCTCGATTACATCAAAAATAAAATGATGGAAATCGTGGAAAAGAACGAGCCTTTCGGAAAAACCCAGATGACAAGATCTGAAGCAATCGCTCTCTTCAACAGAGAAGGATACCCTGAAAAAGCCAGATTGCTTAAGAATCTGAACACTGACACTGTAGGCGTAATCAGCTGCTGGAAATATATTGATCTTGATTTCGGCGCGATGGTTCCTTCCACTGGTTATCTTCAGGTTTTTGACCTCAAGCAATATTCAGACGGTTTTGTTTTGCTCTTCCCCGATCAAATTGATCCAACCAAAGCCTCACAACCTCGCAGACAGCCAAAGATTTTCACCGCTTATCGTGAAAGTAAGCAATGGGGAAAAATCCTTGAAGTAAACAATGTTGGCCGACTTAACGAGTTAATTAAAGATAAATCAATTTCAGATTTCATCAAAACTGCTGAAGCTCTACATTCCAAAAAAATCCAGGAAATGGCAGATGCTATAACCAAGAAGAATTCAGTAAGAATAGTTTTGATTGCAGGTCCTTCAAGTTCTGGAAAAACTACCTTCAGTAAAAGGTTGTGCACACATTTAAGAGTTAATGGCCTAAGACCCATAACCCTTTCATTGGACAACTATTTCCTTGATAGACAGCACACTCCCAGAGATGAAAATGGTGATTACGATTTCGAATCCATCTATGCACTGGATCTTGAGCTCTTCAACCAGCATCTTCAGGAACTTCTGGATGGTAAAGAAGTTCAGATTCCTGAATTTGACTTCCACACTGGACACAGAAAAATACAGACCGATCCTTTAAGAATCAATGAAGATCAGATTGTAATCGTGGAAGGTATTCACGGCTTAAACAATGAACTCACAAGTTCAGTTCCGACCGAATGCAAGTTCAAAATCTACATCAGTGCACTTACTCAACTTGTAATTGACGATTACAACCGTATTGCAACTACTGACACCAGATTAATCAGAAGAACTGTTCGCGACAGTAAGTACAGAGGATATTCCGCTGAAGATACTTTCAACCGATGGGCCTCGGTTAGACGTGGTGAAGAAAGAAACATTTTCCCATTCCAGGAATGCGCTGACATGGTATTTAACTCTGCTGTGCAATACGAATGGGCAATTCTCAGACCACTTGTAGAACCTCTTCTTCTCGACATCTCCTGTGATAGCCCAGCCTATTCTCTGGCCAGAAGACTTCTTAAAACTCTTTCATTCTTCAGCCCATTAGATCCAAAAGAAGTTCCACCAACATCTCTCCTGAGAGAATTTATCGGGGGAAGCTCTTTTAGCTACTAAAACATAAACAACAGATGGTTGTAGAAACAAAAATGAATAAAAAATCCGCCAGCCTCAAGCAAATGCTAGATAGAGTGCTGGCGGATTTTCCGCCTTCAGAGAGAATTTCGGCAGACCCAATACAATTCCCGCGTGCACTATTTGACCAGGGCCGAGCAGATGTAGAAATCGAAGCTGTAGCTCTATTCTCGGCCATGCTCGCCTACGGATCAGCAAAGCAATTTACCAAAAAAATCCGCCTGGTTATGGAAGCCTGCAACTGGAACTTTCTTGAACTAATCACCAAAAACCATGCTGAAATGCCAAATTGGCCTGGCTACCGGCTTAGCACCGCGGATGAAATAAAATCATTCGCCAAAGCCCTCGGAATGGTAATAGAAAAACACAAAAGCCTGAAAAATGTTTTTTTGAAGGGGTACTCTCCTGATAAGTCTATTAAGGCTGGAGAAAAAGCAATTCAAACGGCAATGATCCAATCCCTCGAAACATTCATGCCAGAAGTTCCAAGAGGCATAAAGCACCTGCTTCCAGATCCCACATCCGGCGGTTGTGCAAAAAGATGGCAAATGTTTTTAAGATGGATGGTTAGAGGTGATGATGGCGTTGATATGGGACTCTGGAAAGAAATCCCCTCATCTGAATTGATAATTCCTTTAGATAGGCACATAAGCAAAATTTCAAGAAATCTTGGATTAACCTCAAGAAACGCTGACGATTGGAAAACCGCGGAGGAAATTTCTGCAAAGCTGGCCGAAATGGAACCTGCTGATCCAATCAAATATGATTTTTCTCTTTGCCACCTTGGAATTTCTGGTGAATGCACGCACGGCAAAAACCAGGATCTTTGTGGTAAATGTCTTCTTAAAAATGCCTGCCAATTCGGCAAAAACCTCAATAAAAAACGAAAGGAATCACCTTATGAAAGGCAGTGACCCACTTGCATTTAAATTTTTCATGGCTGGCGGTTTTTTTTCCATAATTTGTGCAATTTTTGACGTTGAATTTTTTATGGGCCACCATAAAGCAGCTTTTTTAGTAAAAATTTTGGGCAGAAATGGTGCAAGAGTATTTTATGTTATATTAGGTCTGCTACTTGTAGGTGCAGGCGCTTACGGCCTGAAGCTAATTTAAATTTGGCGCACAGGGCTAAAATAATTTGTTTATATACATTACGGAGAACTTGAAATGATAGCAATAAAGGATTTTTTTGCAAAAATTGATGAATCCCCCTTTCCAGAGCTATTTTCTGAGAAGCTTGAAGGATTTGATGATCTTAAAGAAGTTTGGGATATTCTAAAACGTCTGCAAAAAGGCTTTTTGAATAACAGAATAAAAAATGAGATACATGGAACCATTGAAGAAGGTGCCATAATAAAAGGTGACAATATTTACATTGGGAAAGGCACTGTTGTTTCACCCGGTGCATATATTTGCGGTCCCACATACATTGGTGAAAATGTAGAAGTCCGTCACGGGGCTTTTATAAGAGGTCAGGTAATAATTGGAGATAAAGCGATAGTTGGACATGCCACTGAAATCGTAAGATCTGTTTTATTGCCAGGTGCAAAAGCGCCTCATTTTAACTATGTTGGAGATTCGATTCTTGGAACCGGGGTTAATCTCGGGGCTGGAACCAAAATTTCAAACTTTAAAAATGACGGAACCAATGTAAAAGTAAAAGTTGAAAATGAAATTATCGAGACCGGCATAAGAAAATTCGGTGCTATTCTTGGTGACGGATGTTTGCTCGGTTGTAATTCAGTGACTAATCCTGGCACTGTCATGGAACCCGAATGTCGTCTATATCCCTGTGCAATGGTAAATGGATATTTTCCAAAAGGGACGATAATCAAGCTAAGACAAACAATGGAATCTGCATTTACTGGTTAAAACTAAAACAAAAAAAAGCGCCAGACAATATTTGTATTGTCTGGCGCTTTTTTATTTAGTATTCAATGCCAGGCCGAGCCTTAACTCCCTGATCAAAATAATGCTTTTGTTTTATCATGCTGGTAACAAGATCAGCCATATCAAGTAATTTTTCATTTTTTGAACGGCCGGTAAGAACTAGTTCCACATCTTCTGGAACAAGATTAATCAAACGAACCAGGTCATTTTCTTTTATCAGTCCGACATCAACAGAAGTTAAAGCCTCATCTAAAACGATAAGATCATATTTGCAGCTTTTTATCAAGCCTTCTGCGATTTCAAGACCTCTGTGAGCCTCTTTCAAGTCATCTTCGGTCGTTCCAAACCTGAAGGTTTTGTCTTCTTTCATTCTTTCAAGACCAGTAAGATGATATTCAATGTTTAACCGATCAAGAACAACTAGTTCACTATGCCGATAGGTCTCACTTCCCTTATCAAAAAAAACAACACACACGTTTTTCCCAGATCCGAAAGCTCTTATCAATAGACCCACAGCAGCGGTGGTTTTACCTTTTCCATCTCCTGTATAGGCGTGAATCAATTATTTTCTCCTTAAAACTTAATATCAAATTCTTCCCCGAAAAGCGGGTTTTCTTCAATGTTTGATGCGGGTGGAACTACAGATTTCCTGGATTTTACGGTCGCACTTGATTTACTGGAAGGAACAGAGTCAAACAGTCCGCTTCCCCCAAACTCATCTCTTTTAGATTCTGCTTTTGCAACTGGAACAGGTCTTTTAGGCGCTGTAGCAGCTTGCGGTCTGGGTCTGGAAGCAACATTAACAGGTTTTGAAGCAGAAGGTCTGCTTACAACAACTGGTTTTGTATTCTGCTCGTTTTTAACAGCTGCCGGCTGATCAAGTTCAGCCAATTCCCTGGGACTATGAGATATAAACTGTGGTTTTTTAACAGGTGGGGCTTCATATTTTACAGTTTCAAAATCTTTTACCCGATCCCCGCTCATATCCCAAAGCGTGTAAAGGGGCATCCAGGGGGATTCGCCCGCAAACTTGTTTCCATTCCTCATGACAAACAAATCGCCTTTTTCCTTCTTTGGCAGCATTGTAGCAACAAAAGGCTTTTTCCAGCCCGAATCAAAATGCTTTTTCTGTGAATTTAAAATAACCACATACTTGCCGTCTTTTTTCAGAAACTTATCAACGCTGATGTTTCTCTGGTCTATCATTGAAGAGCCAGGAGCCCAGACAAAAAGCATGTATTTGTCAAAATCTATTCCCGGCATTTGCTCATCGGAGTTGCACTTCTGCCAAAAATTCTGCAAATCGTAAATATCTGAGATTATAAAAAAAGGTCTTTCAGCAACAAATTCACAATTGTTCCCGCGCCAATCGCGGTATACGTCCAGCTCTTGCGTTTTAGCATTGGCAAGACCTGTCAGAACAATCAAAAAGAAAATTATAATTGCTGAAAGACGCTTCATTTAAAACTCCAATTTCTATCTAATAACAATACCCTCGGCAGTCGGATAAAGATCAAGACAGTTAAAAACAACTATTGTTGCAAGGATTTCGTGCCATGGTCTGTCTCTCAAAGAACAGTAGAGAGGCATTTTCACAGGTTTTTCCCAAATCAATCTAACGCCGGTTTTATAGGCAATTTTCTGCAAAACCTGATCCAAAGGTTTACCGTCACTTATAATTGTACCATTTTCATTCAATTTTCCAAACCACTCGCTAAGAGTTTTGCTTCTGTAATTTTGAATTCTATCCATGAGAACTTTCCATCCAGTCGCCTGAACATGAACAGGAGCAACAAAAATAATGCCATCACGGCCATAGTAACGATGATGAGGAGAAACAACCTTTTCCATCATACCAGGAAGGCCTCTGACGTGGCTTCTAACTACGTTTTGTGCGCCAGTCTGAAAGTTGCAAATGTAATCTTTTCTATAAGCCAGACCAGCCATTCTGGTTATTTTCCATATTGGCATAGCCTGAGTCCAGATAACATCTGTTCTATCTTTAAAGGCCAGGTCAGATTTGGGAAGAAGCACATGATACTGTTTTGAGTTTGGACGATACAAAACTACGCTATCGTGCCTTACAGCTACAACCCTGAGATCTGTTCCAATCATATAGCCAGATGTTACAAGAATTTCGTGCCCCTTGTAGTTTAACCAGGCCGCTCCATCTTCTCCAAAACTAACAAGTCCCTCAACCTCTATCTGATCAGGGTTTGGAACATTTAATCCAAAAGCAACAGCGGGCAAAATAAACAAAATAAACATCAGAGTAAAACATTTAAAAAATCGATTCGAAAATTTCATAAAAAGTCCTTTCACAACTTTGTCCGTCCTATTAGTTTAGCACAGAATAAACATACTAAACTATTGTTCTGGTATCAATAATCAAGAAAAAAAAAGCACCAGCTATCATCCGGACAATTCAAACCTGGATAAACTTACAGATGAGCGAGCGCGCCTTCCCAGAAAACAGTTCTTAAAAGGCATTGCTATGAAGGCCTAACTGCAATAATATACTTATACATAGAACTTTTTATAGAGGCAAAAAAAATGATCAAATCGATTCGTTTCGCTATTTTTATTCTTTTTACGATACTTACAGTTATTCCCCAGGCTAACTGCGAAGTAAAATCAGAAGCTGGAGCAATTATGGAACCACCAGTCGCTAAAATCGAACCAAAAATCACAGAAATGCACGGAATCAAGCTGACCGACAACTACAGCTGGTTAAGAGGCAAGGAGAAACCTGAAGTTATTTCTTACCTTGAAGCAGAGAATGCTTTCACCAAGGCAACGATGAAGGATACCGAAAAGTTGCAGAAAGATCTCTTTGAAGAAATGAAAGCCAGAATCAAAGAAACCGACTTGTCAGTGCCACAAAAAATAGACAATTACACCTACTACAGCAGAACAGAAGAGGGAAAGCAATATAGAATCCATTGCCGGAAAGCTCTGACAAAAGATGCAAAAGAGGAAATTATCTTTGATGAAAACAAGTATGCAGAGGGAAAACCATACTTTTCACTCGGAGCATTAAAAATTAGCAGCAACCATAACTTAATTGCATATTCAATCGATTATACAGGTGCCGAAAAATTCACCCTTAAGATTATGGATTTAACAACAGGCAAAACCTTCGATGAGGAAATCGCTTCAACCACCTATAGTCTCCAGTGGGCGAACGACAATAAAACCCTTTTTTATACCTTGATGGATGAAACAGGCAGGTCAAACAGAATTTATCGCCATATACTTGGAACTCCTTCCTCCAAAGATGTTCTGGTCTATGAAGAGAAAGACGGGCAATTCTGGACAGGAATAGGCAAAACCAAGAACAAAAAATTCCTGATCATAAGCTCCAGCAGCAGCACATCATCTGAAGTTATGATACTGGATGCGAATACTCCTGAAGGCGAATTCAAAGTATTTCTGCCACGAGAAAAGAACGTTGAATATGGCCTGGTTCAGCATGAAAACGATTTCTACATACTAACCAATGAAAATGCAGTCAATTTTAAAGTCATGAAGACTTCAGTTGATAAGCCAGAGAAGAAAGACTGGATTGAGTTTATTCCACATAAACCTGAAACCCTGATAGTTGATCTTGAGAGTTTTAAAGATTATCTGGTGATTTATGAGCGCAATGAAGGACTTCAGACCATAAGATATTACGATTTCAAGCAGAAGAAATTTCGTAATATAGACTTTGATGAACCCGCATATAGTGTTTCGGCAGGATCAAATCCTGAATATGAAACAAAACTATTGAGATATCATTACACTTCACTTACAACTCCTGAAAGCGTCTTTGACTTTGATTTAGAAACGGCTCAAGCAAAGTTGTTAAAACGCTACGAAGTTCTGGGAGATTTCGATTCCTTAAATTATCAATCAGAAAGAATTTTCGCTATTGCTTCTGATGGAACAAAAATCCCGATTTCAATTGTTTACAGAAAAGATAAGCAGAAAAAAGAAGGAAACCCACTGTATCTTACCGCATACGGTTCCTATGGCTCATCTTATGATCCTTACTTTTCTTCCATTAGATTAAGCCTGCTGGACAGAGGTTTTATTTATGCCATAGCACACATTAGAGGCGGCCAGGAAATGGGTCGGCCATGGTATGATAACGGAAAGCTTCTTAACAAAATGAATACTTTCACAGACTTCATTTCATGTGCCGAGCATTTGATAAAAGAAGGCTTCACCACAACCCCACAACTTGCCATAAATGGCGGGAGTGCCGGCGGTTTGCTTATGGGCGCAGTGACCAACATGCGTCCCGACCTTTTCGGAGTGGTAATTGCTGACGTTCCATTCGTTGACGTAATGAACACCATGCTTGACCCAAGCCTGCCATTGGTTAGAGAAGAATACGAAGAATGGGGAAATCCGAACAAAAAAGAGTATTTTGAATACATGCTCTCATACTCGCCTTATGACAATGTTAAAGCGGCAGATTACCCACAAATGCTTGTTACAGCCGGGCTTAATGATCCAAGAGTTTCATACTGGGAACCGGCCAAACTTGTAGCAAAGCTAAGAGCAATGAAAACTGACAATAACATTTTGTTACTCAAAACCAATATGGATGCAGGACACGCCGGTGCCTCCGGAAGATACGATTACATTAAGGAAATAGCTTTTGAATATGCGTTTATTCTTAAATATTTGAATCTTATTAAATAACCTTATATGTTTTAATAAAAAAGTCCCCCGCAAGTGCTTTGCGGGGGACTTTTTTTTATGCTTCTATGCCTGAAGTTTAATGTTCAAAGCTTTCTGGAAACACCTTTATGCAGGCGTAACCTCAATTATTTCGTTCATCTTTGTCATAGTAAAGAGCTTCATCACCAGTTCATTACAGTTCTTCACTTTCAATTGCTGATTTTCCCCTCTGGTTTTGAAAAAATCTGCATAAAAAGCGAAAATAGATAAACCAGCACTTGAAATAAAATCAATGTTGGCAAGATCAAATACCAGATTTGAAAATTCACCAGCATTAACAACATTTAATTCGTATTTGAGTTGCTCGGTTGCTTGCTGATCCATTTCTCCAAACAAATGGACAATAAGGGTAGAATTATCTTCCTCAAACAACTCAATTTTTAAACAGCTTCTATTCAACTGATACTCCTAAAGGCCAATTGCTTTACCAATTATAACAGATGTCAAACCGACGACTCCTGCAGCAAATGGCGTGCTACAACGTTTGTAATCAACAGCAAAGGTATAATAAATACTCATGATTGGAAAAAACAGTAAAACCATCATTCCAACCAACAGATCTTTTTTTAATGCTTCACCAACTATCCAGAGAAAGCTGAGCATAAGAGCCAGAAGTCCGAACAAAACAAAAATTGCTGCCATTTTTCTCCCCTATTTCTTACAGCTTGAATTACTACATTCCGGGCTTTGTCCACTGCAGGAAAAGCAACTCTTGCGACCCAAATTACCTGCCTGCCACTCGGGAGATTCCTTTAGAGCCATCAAAACCAAACGCAATCCTTCGAGATAATGGGAAGGACGAATTTTCATTCGTTGTTCCTGTGGTCCCAAGTCTGGATAACCGTTCTCGTCTGCGGTCAAAAGCTCCCAATTATCAAACAATCTTCCCCAGGGTGAATTTTTAAGTATTTTGTATAGTTTACTTTTTCCAACCAGGGGATACCAATATAAGTCATGGAAAACAACAGATGCAATATAGGCCCATGGAGCAAGCCAAGTCTTCAAAGACCATTCAATAGGCTTTTTCAATGGCCCCCAGTAAATTTTGTGCTGCTGACGTGACGCAAAAGTCATTTCTTTAAAAGGACCATTGAAATGCCATTTTTCGTTCAATGCTTCAACATCTCCAACGATTTCAATATCCTCAAAGTTTCCGCAGCCTAAACCTCTTTCGTGAGCAAGACGAATGAATTTACAATCTTTAAGAGGATCGAATCCCATTAATTTTGCAGCAACGGTATCAATAGCAACCTGATCTGAGGATGCCAGAATAACGTTCTTTGAATGCGGGTCCATACATCTTGGCCCAGGACCATCTCCAGCAAAAGTTCCATCCATAACAGCAAATACTCCAGGATGAATCTTTTTCTGGATCATGAGTAAATCCACCAGAGTTTCGTGAATTACTGGATGAGTCCAATGTCTATGCTCATTTAGCAAACCACCAAAAGCATTCTTCATTGCGCCTGTAGTTGTTGTAAAAACATGTGTTTTAACTGTTGGCAGATGAATAATATTTTCACCTATAAAGCGCTTTGGAATAGAAAAGCCTTTCGGATAAACCTCGTTTAAACAAAGGAAATCCTTTGCCAGATCTCCAACTGCATCATGGATATTTATCCACTCTTCACCTTCATACAGATGAACATTTCGGAGACCATGAGCTTTTACCACATCAATTTGCTTGTTTTCACGTTCCCCAAGATGACTATCAATAACTACAGTTCTGTTATGACAACCATGGATCAAATCTGGGTTGTAACCATCTTTTTTCATGGCACGGATTACACCTTCAAGCTGCCAGGGAGTAGTTGAGGCACCAGGAAAGAAAAAATGCCATGAAATATTTATTTTTAAAGCAGTATCAGCGTCTTTTGAAATTGTCTGCTGATAATCAGCAAGATTCATTAACCGGTGATAATCTTTAAGAACTGTAGCTGGAGTGGTTTTTAGGATTGCAACTTTTGATTTAGCCATCAGAAACCTCTTTTTTCATTTTCACAATTATAGGTTTCTCAGGCAAAAACTTCAACAAAAGCATTTAAAGTTAAGCAAGAAGTTTAACTAGCATAAACGGGAATAAAATCCCTCTTATAGAAAACCTTTATTCTTGTTTTCTGATATAATAAAAGAAAAAAATTGGGGGAGCTGAGATGAAAATTTTAGTCTTCGGCGGAACACGCTTTTTTGGCAGGCACCTGATAAATTGTCTTTTAGATCATGGGCATGAAGTTACAGTCGCCACAAGAGGTAATGAAGAGTTAAATTTCGCTGCCTCAGTTTCGCATCATAAAATTGACAGAACGAATGAAGCGTCATTGATCAGGCTTGCTCAAGCAACTGGGGATTTTGATCTAATCTATGACCAGATATGCTTTTCTCCAATAGAAGCTAAATTGCTCTGTGACAACTTTGCAGGCAAAACTGGAAGACTCATCTTCACTTCCTCTCAATCAGTTTATAACTACGGGAAAAATCAATCTGAATCCAGCTTTGATCCCTTTAAACTGGAGATAGAAATGAAGCCAATGGAAAAACTTGGTTATGCTGCAGCCAAACGACATTCTGAAGCTTACTATTTCCAAAGGAGCCCATTTGATGTGGTTGCGGTTAGATTTCCGCTGGTTCTGGGCACCGATGACTATACGGGAAGACTAAGTTTTCATGTAAAAAAGATCATTAATCAAAAACCAATTTATTTCCCGGATCTTAAGGCAAAAATCTCAATGATAGACTCTAAAAGTGCGGGAAAATTTTTGTGCTGGTTAAGCTCAAACAATATCCAGGGGCCCATAAATGCATGCTCCACAGGAGACCTGTCACTTGAAGAGCTTCTAAACATGATTGAAAAAGCAACCGGAAAAAAAGCAATACTCACCAACGTACAAGATGATCCAGCCACATCTCCGTATGGAATAGAAAACGATTGCACAATGGATTCCAGCAGAGCTGTAAACGCTGGGTTCGAGTTCGACGAGATCCACAACTGGTTGCCAAAATTGATAGAAAACGAGGTTGAGACAATCCTTAAAACCTCAGCAGCGGCTGCAGTAGCTGAAAGCTAACTAATAGTATGCTTCTGAAAAAATACGAGCACTCAGGCAAACTAGGCATAAGCGTGCCGCTGATAATTCTCGCAGGAATTTCCGGAGCAGCTGTTTTAGCAGCAATTTACTCTGCCTCAGTTGTTTATATTCCCATTGGCGGTTCAATAAATTTTGTTTTTACCTTCCTTTTCGCCTTGGGATTAGGCTATATGAACTCCTGGCTTGGCTACCTGGGAAAGTGCAGAAACCCTTTTATTCTTGGCATAATGGGGTTAGGAACCGGGCTAATCGGCTTATACTGGTCATGGTGTTTTTTTATTGTCTTTCTATTTGAGAAAAATGCCATTCCGGGTATTACTGCGACTGCAATAGCCACATCGCCCAGCGTGCTTTTTGATATCATAAGGAATATAAACGCCACAGGCTGGTTTTCCATAAAAGGCGCGACCCCTTCAGGCGTTCTTCTCTGGGTTCTGTGGTTAATTGAAGCACTCGTTGTTTTATTCTTTGCGTTTGATGCCTCATCTAAGAAAATTGTTGATAGAGTTTTTTGTGAAAACTGCAATGAATGGGCACATGAAGCAAAAGGAATTGATCTGGATTTACCTGAAAATAATGAAGAATTCCAGGCGCTTTTAAATGGAGATGTAGAAGTAATAAAAAATTCAAATCAGGTTGAAGGGGATTTTTTTCCCAGAATGCAATTGCTGCCAATTTCTTGCAACTCATGCTCAAATACACAGGGAGTTAGAATGATGCTGGCCAGCCTTGAACAAAATGAAGAAGGTAAATTCACAGAAAAAGTTTCAAATCTTACCGGACCATTTTTAGCAGATAAAGACTGTTTCCAGGAATTGCTGGACATGGACAAAGCCCCGTTTAGAGAGATTGAAGAGCAAGCAGAGGAAACTGAGGAAGAATAGGCTGGCAGATTCAGAAATTTCAACCAATCTTTACCTAATAAAGCCAATCTGGTAAGCTTTTATTCAATGCAAATTTCCAGAATCCTTATTTTGTACTTAATTTTGTTCTGTGGCGTTAGCTCCCAGGTAAATTGTGAAACATTTCAACCTGAGATAGATCGTCTATTCTCAAAATTTTGCAAAAATCTAACTTCTGAGCAACTCGCACCGAATTCATGTTTAGAAACCTCTACAAACTTCTATTCTTTTTTAATGGATGAAAAGTTTGATACGTTTGGACTCAGAATTGTATTTATGGCGCGAGCACCCAGGGGACAAAAAATCTATAAAATTAATGTAAACGACAATTTCCTCTCAAACAAAGCAGTTAAAGCAAAAAATAGAATTTGCCATGCTTTCATCAATTTTGATGGAACAGTTTTTGATCCATATTATAAAAATTCTCCATGTAGCATTGAAAAATATTTCAAAGAATTCTGGTCCCAGGAAGATCACCTTAACGAACTATGGCTATTTTCAATCAGACTTAAAGATTTTCCAGATTTTGCTGGCTTCAGCCAAAAAGATGCAACTCCAAAACTCATGAAATTTATCCCGGTTGATTACAAATTTTTAATTGAAAATCCTCATCATCTATCAAAGAGAAAACCATAATGAAACAAATTTTTGAACAAATTCTAATAAGCCCGCACCACACAGTCCTGGAAACCCTAAAAATTATTGATGACGCAGCTTTAGAGATAGCTTTGGTTGTTGATGAATCAGGACGACTACTTGGAACTGTTACAGATGGTGATATCAGGCGCGGGTTAATTCGTGGTATTTCGCTGGAAACAAGCATCGATGTTCTTATGAACAAAAACCCGGTAACGGCCAATCAATCTGTTCCTGATGATGAGTTAATGTTTACCATGACCAGCTTTTCCATAAAACATTTACCTATAATTTCATCAGATAACAAAATTGTAAAACTCGTTTTACTTAAAGATCTCTTTTCCAGAAAAACCAGACCGAATCTGGCAGTAATTATGGCTGGGGGGCTTGGTTCCCGACTTGGGCCTCTAACCAAAAACACACCAAAGCCTTTGCTCAACGTAGGCGACAAACCATTGCTGTCAACTACAGTAGAACAACTTTCGAGACACGGAATAGAGAAGGTTTTTATCTCAATAAATTACAAGGCAGATCGAATCAAAGAATATTTTGCAGAAAATCCAGCTTCTGGAATAGAAGTCAATTTTCTGGAAGAAAAGGAATTTCTGGGAACTGCAGGAGCGATTTCATTGCTTCCTGAAGAACCGTCTGCGCCTTTTATTGTAATGAACGGTGACATAGTATCTCCAATTAATTTTGGTAATCTACTCGACTACCATCAGGCATCGAATAAATCTATGACTCTATGCACACGGGAATTCAATTTTCAAATTCCATATGGCGTGGTAAGGCTTAGAGGAAACGAACTTGAAAGCATGCAGGAAAAACCGGAGCATACGATAATCATTAATGCAGGAATTTACGTTTTAAATCCAGAAGTAAAGCAGCTTGTGCCTGAAAATACCAGTATTGATATGCCGGATTTGATTGAAAAGGTTATGAAAGAGCAATCAGGGGCAGCCTGTTTTCCTGTTGCAGATTTCTGGCTGGACATCGGAAATCCCAAAGATTATAGTAAGGCTCAGGAAGCCTTCGCAAAGTTGAAATAACATGAATAAAACAATTATAGAGTTAAAAAATAAAAATATTCTGGTAACTGGTGCCGCAGGATTTATTGGCAGCCACCTCGTAGAAGAGCTTCTTAGAGCTGGAAACAGAGTAAAAGCTTTAATCAGATACAACTCCAGGTCTGATATAGGCTTCCTAAAAGAGCTTGCCCCGGAACTCTTAACAAACATGGAAATAATCCATGGCGATGTCAGAGATCCCTTCGCTGTGGATTCAGCAGTAGCTGGTGTAGACGTGGTTTTTCATCTTGCTGCCTTAATTGGGATTCCATTCTCCTATACAGCTCCTCAAAGTTATGTAGCGACCAACATTTCCGGCACTCTTAATGTGCTTGAAGCCTGCAAAAAGCATTCTATAAAAAAAGTCGTTTTAACCTCAACCTCTGAGGTTTATGGAACCGCCCTTTTCACACCAATAACAGAAGAACACCCACTTCAGCCACAATCCCCCTACTCTGCAAGCAAAATTTCTGCAGATGCCCTTGGGGTTTCCTACACAAAATCTTTTAATCTTCCTGTCAGTATTGTCAGGCCATTTAATACATTTGGACCAAGGCAATCTATGCGGGCAGTGATTCCAACAATAATTGTCCAGGCTTTAAACAGAGATAAAATAAGTCTGGGAGACCTCACAACGACCAGAGATTTTAATTTTATAACCGATACAGTTAGTGGCTTTATTGCTGTTGCAGAGAAAGGCAAACCAGACGGAACGGTATACAATATTGCAACAGAAAACGGAATTACTATTGAGCAAACTGCAAAAAAAATCCTGGAAATTGTCGGCAGGTCCCTGCCTATTGAAACTGATTTAGCAAGACACAGACCACCAGAATCTGAAGTCAGAAAACTCATTGGCAGTTCGCAAAGGGCACAACAAGAATTGGGATGGCGCCAGGAAATCACCTTTGAGCAAGGTTTAATAGAAACTATTTCCTGGGTAAATATGAATTTGGATAAGTTTCCAAACTCCAATAGTTATGCAAAATAATATCTCTGAAAATTGCCTTAAGACAGGCCACTTTGCACGAACATTTGTTATTGCAGAAGCCGGGGTAAATCACAATGGCGATTTTGATACCGCCATTAAACTTATTGATGCAGCAAAAATAGCTGGCGCAGATGCGGTCAAATTTCAAACTTTTAAGGCTCATGAGTGCACAAATCCAAATTCACCGCTCGCCGAATATCAGGAAAAAAATTCACAAGAAATTACCAATCAATTCGATCTGTTAAAATCATTGGAATTGGATTTTGCAGATTTTGATAAACTTAAATCCTACGCAGAAGAAAAAGGGCTCATCTTCCTTTCCACACCAGACGGCCTCGAAAGCCTCCATAAGCTCGAACAAATAAAAGTTTCTGCAATAAAAATTGGCTCCGGAGAACTTAATAACAAACTTTTTTTATCTCAAATAGGAAAAACCGGTTTACCAGTGATTCTTTCTACAGGAATGGGAACAATTGGGGAAGTTCAAAATGCAATCGAAATTTTATCTAACTCAGGAGCAGGAAAATTACATCTCCTCCATTGCACGACTGGATATCCAATAACAGAATCAGAAGCAAATCTAAGAGTTATTACAACTCTTCAGCAGGCCTTTCAACTGCCAACCGGCTATTCTGATCACACTCTTGGCATTGAAGCAGCGATTGCAGCTGTAAGCCTGGGTGCCAAAATAATAGAAAAGCATCTTACTCTGGATAAATCTATGCACGGTCCCGATCACCTTGCTTCAGCGAATCCTGATGAGTTCCAAAAAATGGTTTCTGCGATCAGAAAAGTGGAAAAAATGCTGGGGAATCCCATCAAAGTTCCATCCGAATCCGAATTAGAAATAGTTAAATCAGTCAGAAGAAGTCTTTGTGTAAATACCAGTATAAAGAAAGGTCAGGCTATAACAGCAGACAAACTTGAGTTAAAAAGACCTGGAACCGGTATTTCACCTGAATTTTATGAGATAATTATCGGCCGTGTAGCTGCCAAAGATCTTGCCAGGAATGAAGTTCTAACCTGGTCAGCAATTGGAGGATTTTCAGTTGCTAATGCTGATTGAAATAGCCAATAAAAAAAGCTGGAATGATTATCTTGCAAAAATAGATGATTTCCCAGCAAAATCATATTACAGGTTCTGGTATGCACAAGCTTGTGAAATTTCCGACTCTGCAAAAGCCTGTGCTGTTTACTTTGAGGGACCAGATTCAGGCAAGGTTTTTTATCCATTTTTATTAAAAAAAGTGCCGGAAATAATTTCAAAAAACGATTTTTACAGCGTGGAATCTTTTTATGGATACGGTGGTCCACACTTCCAGAACTGTTCAGAAAAAGATATTGCAGTTTTCTTTTCCGAAATTGAAAAGTGGTTTGAAAAGCAAAATGTAGTTGCCGAATTTGTAAGATTTAACCCGTTCACCCGAAATCACTTACTTGCAAAAGACAATTACGCTCTTGAGCATAACAGAACAACTGTGTATGTTCAGCTAAATACTGAGGATGAAAATTTCGATCCGATCAGCTCATTCTCCCCCGCCCGATTGAGAAACTATAAAAAATCTTTGAATTCAGAGCTGGTAATCAAAGTAAGCAGATCTATCCATAATTTCCAGGAAATTTATGAAAAAACTATGTGCAGGCTTAGCGCCTCTGAATATTTACGCTTTTCAAGCGAGTATTTTGCCCATCTGGCTAATATTGTTCAAAATTCAGATGAAATATTAATTTTCGAAGTTCATCGCCACAACCAATGCATCGCCGCTTCAATGATTTTTAACGAGAAAAACGCTCTACATTACCACCTTGGAGGCATGGACAAAGATTTTAAAGAGTTTTACCCCAGTGTATATTTGTTCTCTGAAGTCATAAAATTTGGCAATTCCAGGAACAGGAAAATTCTTCATCTTGGCGGTGGCTTGTCCATGGATCAAAATGACGGGCTTTTCCGTTTTAAAAAAGGATTTTCAAGAACTACTCTTGACTTTTACATCGGAAAAAAGATACATAATCACCCTGTATATAAAGAGCTATCAAAGAAATGGTCAGCCCTTTCAAATAAAAAGTCATCAAGATTTCTACACTTTCATGACACAATAAAATAAATTGATCCTGGCAAAATGGAGCTTGAAAATGCAAACTTTCGACAAGCAGTGGGAAAAAGTTCATTCTGAAAAAAATTGGGGTAAATACCCAACAGAAGAAGTCATACGCTTTGTTGCCAGAAATTTCTTCAAGTGTGAAAACAGAAAATCCATAAAAATCCTTGATTTTGGCTGTGGAACAGGCGCAAATGCATGGTTTGTTTCTCGGGAAGGCTTTGATCTCATAGCCTTTGACGGTTCATTTAGTGCATTAAAGAAAGCCCGGAAAAATTGCCTTGAAAGCATTAATAATGCCTCCTTCTTAAACGCCGATGGCGGACAGCTGCCATTTAAAAACAACTCCTTTGACGCAATAATAGATTCTGCAGCCATCTCAGCGAATTCTCTTTCTGGAATTCGTCAACTTCTGAAAGAAAGTTTTAGAGTTTTAAAACCAGGCGGAAAATTTTTCTCATCAGGCCTTTTTAAAAGATCAATGACTGGTTACAAAAGTGGCGACCAGATAGATAATCATAGCTTTAGAAACATAAAGATCGGTGCCCTCTCAGGAATTGGAACTGTCCACTTTTTCTCCAAACGGGAAATTGTCGCAGAATGGGGTAAAATTGGATTTAGAGAGCTTCAAATTGATTCGATCGAAAGGTCGGATAACAATAGCAAAACCTGGGTAAAGTATTTTGTCGCTCAATCAACAAAACCGGAGTAGCTTATGTCAAACCAGTCACATTATATTGACGATAATTTTTCCAATATTTCTGTTGCATTAATATGTCCGGAAATTCCTCAAAACACGGGCAATATCGCACGCCTCTGCAAAGCCACTGGGTGCACTCTTGTATTGGTAAGACCATTGGGCTTCAGACTTACAGATAAAGGGCTTCAACGTGCAGGAATGGATTATTGGAAAGATTTAAACCCAATAATCCTGGATGACATAGAAGAATTTATAGAGTGGTCCAGCAATAAAAGAGTATTTTATCTGTCAGCCCATGGAACAAAGAATTATGCACAGGTTAAATTTCAACCCGGCGATGTATTGGCGTTTGGATCAGAATCTGCAGGGCTTCCCGATCTGATTTTGAAATCGGCAATTGAATCGGATAGCTTAATATCATTGCCTATGGTTAAAGATGCAAGATGCATAAACATAGCGACATCTGTTTCAGCATCGCTGTATGAAGCTTTAAGACAAGTCTATAACTGGTCATCTCCAGAGTAATCCGGAGCTTCAAAATCTGCTCCGCCGGAGGCATTGCCAGAAAGCTCTTCTTCAGCCATGGCGTCAATTTCGTCGTCCATGTTTTCGCCCATTTCTCTTGCCATGTTTTTAGCCCAGGAAGCAAAAGTTTTTGGATCACTTTCATCTAACCCGGCAAGGCTGGATGGATCTGCCAGTTTCTCCATCAACTCTTCATCAGATCTAAGAACTTTAACTCTGGAAACCAATCTTTTACCATTCTCAGATCCACATTTGACACAGTTGTGTTTATCGTCTCGCTGGGATATTGGACATAAAACCGTGAATTTTTTGCGACAATCTCCACATAAAAATTCGTAAACAGGCATTAATTGATCTCCTCAAAGTATTTCCATCTATGAAAATTATATGTTAAACTTTATTCCATAATCAAGTCGTTATCAACTAATCAGGGGAAAAAATGTCCAAGTCACCCTTAGAACTGATTAAAAGTACAGATGATTCTCTCTGGCGAGAGGGACTAAATGTACTTCTGATTCAAAATGATCATGAAGCTTGCGAGGGAATCATTTCCATGCTTTCTGATAAAGCATGGCATAAACGAGAGGCAGCAGCAAAAGCCCTTATCGAATGGGGGGCTGAACTCACAGGTGCTATAATCAGCCACCTTGATGAGGGAAATCAGGACGAATTTTATTGGCTGCTCCATGTACTCGGAAGCTTTGCAAATGAACAGAGTATCCAGACCCTGAAAAAGTTTCTTTCCCACAATGAAGCAGAAATCAGGGCTTACGCTATTCGAGCACTTGGAATAAACAATTCTATTGATGCTGCAAGGCCGCTCTATCCAATGCTTAACGATTCCAACTGGGTCGTTCGCAAACTTGCATTTGAAAACCTTCTTGAATATGGCGACAAGATTTTAGACGATCTTAGAAAAATGATCTTAAGTCCTTCTAAAGAAACCAATCATTCAGTCATCGCCTTGTTTATAAAAATTGGTAAGGACGACGTTCTTCAGGAATTGAGAGCCATTTACCAGAAGGGCAACTTTTCATTAAGATATTCAGTCATTTCTTCCCTAAAAGAACTGGGAACCCCTGCTGCTATTGACTTCTTGATTCAAGGGCTTGCCGATCCTTCATGGGCAATTAGAAAAAAAGCTGGTGAGGAGCTAATAGAACTGGGTTCTAAGGTTTTTGACAAGCTTACTGCTGCTTTTAACAAATCGGATTCGCTGATAAAGAATCAGATTATTTCCATATTGGTAGACCTTTTGGGAGATAAGGCCCTCCCTCTTTTACAAAGACTTTTGACCACCAATGATCATGAATATAAGCTTCTTGCCATTTTAAATCTGTGCCGAATTAAATCAGATGAAGCTACCATGGCTTTACTCTCAAGTCTTTCAGATCCAAGCAGAATCGTATCAGACTTTGCTTCTGATTGCCTGGCAGAGAAGCCTAACCTGAACATTCAACTACTTCTGGATCATCTTTCAACCGAAGATGAAAATCTGAGATTTCAAATAATTAAAATAGTTGGTTCGATTGGTGGCCTTGCTTTAGCTCCAATCATTAAAATCCTTGAAAACGGCAACAAACAGGAAAGACTTTTCCTCCTTGGAGTATTACAGAAAATAACGCCTAATCAGGATTTGATTGACGTATTGATTAAACTTTTGGGGGATAAAAGCTGGCCCGTCAGAAACGGAGCAGCCAATTGCCTTGTCGGATACGGTGAAATTTCTGTTCCTGCAATCGTCAAAGCCCTCAACAACCATTCTGAAGACATTCAGTTCTGGTCTAGAAGAGCACTTCTTAACATTGGGCCACGAGCAGTTGCCATTCTTACAGAAATTTTGCAAAACAATTCTGAACCGGGACTGGTTCCTCATATTGTTGCCGCACTTCTTTCCATGGACCATTCAGATGCCGTTCCCGCAGTTCTGAAGTTCATTGAAAATAACGATGATTTAAGAGTTCAATCAATTTTTGAAAACATTCCGGCCATCAGATCCAAAGATGTCATAAATACCATCTTGAATCTTTTGTCTCATCACGATGAAAGAGTCGCAAACTGGCTTTCAATTTTGCTTAACAAAGTAGACGATCCTAATTTGCGCAAAACTGTTTTCCTGGGCTTTTCCCATTCCAACGACAAAGTCAGATACTATGTCAGTCAGGCAGTGGCTTCCTGGAGAAATATGACAGAAGCAGACCTTAAGGTTGTCACCAGACAAATGCCAGTGGAAAGGTCAAAAGCAAACCTTAGAAACATAGTTCAAATAATCTCGAAATACCCGTATCCTTCAGTAATTGAAAACATTGAAAGCTTTTTAACATCTTCAGAACCTTCAATAATGCTGGATATGATGTTAACCCTTTCTGAGGGCGGAATTCCAGAATTTCTAGAAATGCTAAACCGACTTTTACTTAACAGGTCTGAGGTAATTAATATTGAAGACGTTGATAAAGTAGGGAAAATCCTCGGAAACGTTTATCGCGATAAACCCGAAGGATTAATACAAGGTCTTAGATCACCATCAATGGCTTACAGACTTTGTTGTATTATTGCTCTTGAGTCAATTGAAAGTAGAAAAGTTGCATTTGCAATCATGGAAAACCTGCTACAAGATGAAGATCCAATTGTCACAAAAAGGGCTGCAAAGGTATTGGCAGGGTATTTCTTCCACGACGACTTTAGATTAAAAGGAGCGGTTACCGACTTCCTTCTCAGTCTGGGAAGCATCATTACCGAGCCTTTAACAGAAGTTATTGAAACACTCGAGAACGAAATTGATAAAAAGGCTTTGGTAGATCTCATAGAAAGCGTCGGCGGGAAAGTTTCTGACGATATTTTGCGACCAAAAGACGGCAAAAAAATCGTTCTTTCAGATAATCATCTTGACGATGTTCTCGAAAGAAGAAGAGCAGCACTGGAAGAAATTGAGAAGTATGATGAAATTATTAAAACCACTCATACTCAGGATCTTTCAATCATGTTTACCGATGTTAAGGGCTATACAGCTTTTAGCGCAAAAGCATCTCTTTCAGAAGTCATGTCGATGCTCAAACAACATGATGAAATTCTAAAGCCTGTTTTTGAGAAATATGGTGGTGAAGCTCTTAAAAAGATCGGTGACGCCTTCCTCGTTGTTTTTGAGAATCACAACAACTCGATTCTAGCTGCAATTGAAATTCAAAGACAACTAGAAAGATTCAACCAGAACGTTCCTGAAGAAAGACAGCTTGCAATAAGAATTGCCGTTAACACTGGATCAGTAATCAGAACAGAAAATGACGTATTGGGTGATTCGGTTAACCTGGCATCAAGGCTAGAGGGCGTTGGAGATGCTTTTGAAATCATTATTTCAGACAATACCTATGCAGTTATTGATCAGAAGATTTTCGAAATTGAACCCTATGGTGAACACACTCTTAAGGGAATCGACAGAAAAGTAAAATCATACAAAGTTAAATGGTAGCTTAAAAATTAAAGCACCATCCCCCTGGATAAAAAAAACGCTTTCATCAGCATAATGTGATGAAAGCGTTTTCTTTATTATGTATTTTTATGGTTTTCCCTTAACCTGAGGCTTGTCTGAAAATACAGGTTTTCCTACTCCAGGAGCAGCAGAAGCTTCACCTGGTGTTTTGGGGCCGCTACCAGAGATACTTTTTCCCATCCTGGTCTCAAGTCTTTTCTGGAAATCCTTCTTATCTTCAGCATTTTTCAAGCCATCTTCATAGGTAATTTTTTTCGCAATTACCAGATCTTCGAGACACTGGTCCATGGTCAACATTCCATCAGCTCTACTGGTCTGCATGATAGAAATGATTTGATCAATTTTGTCTTCCTTGATACATCTTCTGACCGGGACAGAACCAACCAACACTTCATAGGCCATTATTCGGCCAGAAGTTAAATAGGCAGGAATCAATCTCTGTGAAACAATCCCGCGCAAAGTACCAGCCAGCTGCATTCTTATTGACTGTTGAACGTCACCAGGAAAGCTTCCCACCACCCTATGAATAGACTCGTAAGCATTTATCGTATGGAGAGTTGAGAAAACCAGATGCCCCGTTTCGGAGGCTGCAATAGCAAGATTCATAGTATCAAGGTCACGCATTTCTCCAACCAGAATTACGTCTGGATCTTCACGCAAAGCACTTCTCAAAGCATTTGAAAACGAAAGAGTATTTGTACCGAGCTCACGCTGGGTAATAACGCTCCTCTTATGAGGATGAACAAATTCAATTGGGTCTTCAATAGTTATCAGATGATCATATCTGGTTCGATTAATGTGATCAATCATCGCTGCAAGAGTTGTGGATTTACCAGAACCTGTAGCACCGGTCACAAGAATCAATCCAGATTTATGATTACAAACTTTCTCCATGATAGATTTATCAAGAGATAGTTGATCAAACGAAGGAACAGTATTTGGAATAATTCTGAATACTCCAGCCATGCCGTTCTTTTGCATAAATACGTTTACGCGAAATCGGGCACAATCCGCGACTTCATATGAGAAATCCAGCTCCATGGTTTCATTAAATTCTCTCTTCTGCGGATCATTCATTATCGAAAAGAGCAAAAACCGACTCTTCTCAGGAGTGATCGTTTCAAAAGTAGTTCTAATCAACTCACCATGTATACGAATACTCGGCGGCAAACCAATACTGATATGTAAATCCGAGCCACCCTCTTCATGCAGGTAATAAAGGAGTTCTTTTAAATCGGCAATGTTTTCTTTGTTATATTTTCTTCTAAGAACCCTGGTTTCAACATTTTCGGGTTTTAACTCTTCAAGAGTTATTTTTTCGAGCTTCAGCACTGAATCAAGCTGATCTTCAGACAACTTTGAAACAAGGCTTATCATTCGATCCCGCTCAACATCAGTTGATGAATCGTAAAGATTAATGAAAGATGGAATCCCCACATAATCTCTTCGCTTAAGAATCTCTCTCGACCACCAGGAGATATCTGAATCCTTATCAAGAGTTGCCGCAACAAGGTCTTTCAGGAAGGCTTTCCTCGGTTGTTTGGAAAGGTTTTCGACTATTGTATGCCTGATCGACAGATCTTTATCATTTAGCTTAAGAAGTAAAAGTCCTGCTATAAGCTCAAACTTCTGCAACTTTGAGATTGCTTCAATTGCGCAAGTTCTTACCAGGGTTTTTCTGGAATTGTCGATTAAAAACAATAAAGGCCGAAGCGCTTCCTTGGAACCGATAATACCTATTACCTTAAGGACCTGAATAATTAAATCTTCATCCTCAGTATCCAGACAGGACAATAGAGGATCAACAGCATGTACCCCCAGCTGAGAAAGAATTTTCTGGGTGTAGTCCTGAATAAAGACAGATTCATCCTTTAAATAAGGAATTAAATATGCTACAACCTTCGGCTCTCGAACCTCTGATAGCGCAGTTAAAAGAAAATATTTTGTTTCCTGGGTTGGTTGTCCAAACTTTTCTTCAAAAAGCTTAACAACATCTAACTCTAAGATTCGACCAAGAAGTATCATTAAACACATCTTGGTTTCCTGTTTAGCTGTTGGGAAAATAGCGAGCAAATATTTAACCAGGTCTCTTCCCCAATTGGCAAGCGACTTGGTAGCTTCTTCTCTTACAACCAGAGATTCGTCATCCAATAAAGCCAACAAAGTCTTCATAGAAGCCTCTGTCTTGATTTCGCCTAGCCCTGCGCAAATGTATGGTCGTAAATTCCCGGCCTTTGTATCGGCTTCTATCATTCTTTGAAATAATGTAAAAGCCTTTTCCCGGAGTATTAAGGGAATAATTTTTATACATTCATATTTTTGCTGACTTGAGCAATTCATGAAGTATTCTTGAATAATGTTATAAATGCTATCGCCCTGCTCAATTAAAGCCCTTTTAGCCTGCTTTCTAACAATCCAGCTTGGGTCAGAAATTTTTCCAAGGAGAGCAAGAATTATTTTCTTGTCAGGGTTCCTTGCCAGTGCTTCAAGAGCGATCTTACGAATCTCATCATTTTCCCTGCTATTTAAAATAGAAAGAAGCTCTTCCTGTTTAATAAAACCAAGTTCAATAAGAATAAAATGAGACCAGAAACGGACTGTCATGTCATTAGACAGTCGCAAAGCAGGCAAAACATCCTTTAAAACCGTTGGGTAGTTAATAACGGTTTGGACCGCCTTCTTTTGAATGCTTTCAAATTTTGAAGACAGGGCAATTGGAAGGATATTGGAAATGATTTTTCTTTGTTTTTCTGAAGTCTGAGATTCAAGCAGTGACCCGAATTTATCAAGAGCCTGCTCATTATCAAGAAAGTCATGACTACGTAGTTTGTCTTGGAGGCTTAAAAGGATTTCCTCAATCATATTTTGCTTCTTTCATGCATTTTGCCTTAAATTATAACAATAATACGTAAAAAGTAAATGATTTGAACCAGAAGAATTTTGTCACAGAACAATTCTTGATAACTTAATTGCTTAAAAGTAGCTTTTTAAGGAGAAATCACAGGCAAGCCCGGTGTTTTTAGCAATGTTTTATTGGTGGTTAGAAAAGATAATGCGCCTCTCTCTAATGTACAGGAGTAATTCTGAGCAGGAAGATCACCTATGCCTTTAGGTAGTTCAAGTCCCCTTAGCATTGCAGCTTCATTAAAAGGGGCCAACTCAAAAACTCCGTCCATAAGCAAAAATTCCCTGACCGATTCAAACTTCTTTCCGCTTTTGCCAACTCTTCGCAAAACCCAGTTACACAAAGGAACTGAAATAATCAGCCCACTTGCCTGCCTGACCATCCTGAATACTCTTTCTGCACCAGGCGAATCAGCAAGCCATATAAGTAGCGGTTCAGTATCAAGGCCTAATAAATCTTCCACTAAATCGCTTGAACTTGTAGAAGATAAGGTTTCCTCCAGTTTTAAAATTCCTTTCAGCATCCCTCTGCCACTAATGAATCTATCTCTCCAGTATGGAGAGCGTTCGCCCATTCGTTCTGAATAAATTGGGCCTCTCCTGTGGTTGAGCCATTCAAAAACCTCGTCTTTTAAAAAGACCGTTTTTCTCCCTGCGTGTCGGGCAAGCCTTGCGAATTCAGGACGATGATTTGGCGAGCTTGGAGAAATCCATGCTTGAACCGTATGCCTTGAAACCTTTAAAAGCTCAGAAATCTCTTTTAAAGTGATTAAATTGTTGAAACTATTTTTTTCCATTTTAACTTTTTAATTCCTATTCAATATGTAACAATATTTTATAAGTTTTTGCAACATGTTTTTAAAACAGCTGCCAAAGCGGATTTCAAGAGCTTCTCCTTTTATTGCTAAACCAGACTATAATTGAAACTTAAGCGCACCTTCACTCCTTATCACATGATTTAAAGACGGTTTCACAGATTTTTCAACTCTAAATGCTTTTCAGTACTGGCATAAGCGGTCCCTTTTTTCTTGACGTAAAAGCAAATTTCCATTAAAATAACCGAACTAACTTAAATCAGGAATTTTTTTCGGAGGTTTTCCCATGGCTTTGGTTTCAATGAAAAACTTGCTGGAAGCTGGTGTACATTTCGGACATCAGACTAGAAGATGGAATCCTAAAATGGCTCGTTACATCTTCACCAGCCGCAACGGAATTTATATTATCGATCTTCAGAAAACTACCAAGCTCCTTGATGAAGCTTGTGACTTTATTAAAAGCGTAGTAAGAGAAGGAAAATCAATCCTTTTCGTGAGCACTAAAAGACAGGCTCAGGAAATTATTAAAAGCGAAGCTGAACGCTGTGGAATGCATTTTGTAAACTACAGATGGCTTGGTGGAATGCTTACAAACCACGTTACAATTGAAAAAAGAATTGTACGCCTCAAAGAATTGGATGAACTTATTGATAGCGGTAAGATCGAATCTTATCCTAAAAAAGAAGCTTCCAAAATGAAAAAAGAACGCGAAAAACTTGATCGTGCTCTTGGTGGAATCAAAAACCTTAAAGGTATGCCTGGCGCGATTTTTATCATCGATCCACACAAAGAAGCAATCGCTATTGCTGAAGCCAAAAAAGTTGGAATCCCAATAGTAGCTGTTGTTGATACAAACTGTGATCCTGATGAAATAGATTATGTTATCCCTGGAAACGATGATGCTATCAGAGCAGTTAAACTTGTTACCAGCCTCATTTCAGACTCAATTCTTGAATCACTCGAAGGAAAATCTTTCGAAGATACAAAAGCTGAAGCTGATGATAAAGCTGAATTAGAAGCTGCTGTTGAAGAAGTAACTCCAGAAAAGAAAGAAATTGCAGAAAACGAAACTGAAAAGCTCGTTATTGAATAATAATATTTGAATATTTGACATATTCGAAAGGTGGAAACTATGCAGATTACCGCTCAAATGGTTAAAGAATTACGCGAAAAAACTGGCGCTGGCATGATGAAATGCAAAGATGCCCTTAAAGATTGTAACGGAAACTTCGAAGAAGCTGTTGATTTTCTTCGCAAAAAAGGTCTCGCTTCTGCGGACAAACGCTCTGGAAGATCAACTTCAGAAGGTCTCGTAGTTCCATTGATATCTGACGACCGCAGAACTGCTGTTATGTTTGAACTCAATTGTGAAACAGACTTCGTTGCAAGAAATGAAGGCTTTATTGAATTCGCTAACAAACTAGCCAAAATGGTAATGGACAGCAATTCCATCAACACAGTTGAAGAACTTGAAGCAGCAACCCTCGATGGCGACACCGTAGAAGCTGCAAGAAAGATCATCATCGCTAATATGGGCGAAAACATCACTATCGGAAGACTTGAAAAGCTTGCAATCGCAGATGGCAAGTTTGGTGCATTTGATTCTTACATCCATGATGGTGGAAGAATTGGTGTTCTTGTAAAAGTTACTGCCGAAACTGATGCAGCTGCTAAAAGCGAAGACACAATCAACTATGCTCATGAAGTAGCTCTCCAGGCTGCTGCTATGAAACCTCTTTACACTAATAACAGCGAAGTTCCAACTGAAACTCTCGCTCGTGAAAAAGATGTAATCATGGGTCAGATCAAAAACGATCCTAAGAATGCCAATAAACCTGAAGAAATCGTTAACAAGATTGTTGAAGGCAGACTTAACAAATATTTCAAAGATATTTGTCTTATGGATCAGGCTTATGTAAAAGATGATTCCAAAACCATCAGATCTTTTGGCGAAGACATTTCTAAAAAAGTTGGAGCCAAAGTTGAAGTTGAAACCTTCAGAAGATGGGGACTTGGTGAAGCACCTCAGGGTGAAGAAGCTCCCGCAGAAGCATCAGCAGAAGCCGCTGGTTAATCAGGTGGTTCTGTGAAACCATCTCCGAAAAAACAAGTAATAGACAATTAGTAGAGACGCCCGATTTTCGGGCGTCTCTACGGCTGTCTGAAAGAAAGCAAAATGACAGAAACAAATGTTAGTATCAAATTCAAACGACCGCTTCTTAAATTAAGTGGTGAAATGCTTGGTGGAAGCTCTGGGCAAGGGTTTGATCGAATTGTTCTAGAAAGATTTGCGCAAGAAGTAATTGAACTTGTAAAAGCTGGAATTGTCCCAGGAATAGTTATAGGTGGAGGAAACTTCTTCAGAGGTGCAAGAACCTCATTACCAGCATTGAGAAGACACAAAGGCGACTCAATCGGAATGCTTGCAACTGTAATGAACGCAATTTGTTTTGCCGAACATCTGGAATCAGAAGGGGTAAAAACAAGTGTATTTTCCGCAGTTCCAATGCCCCCACTTTGTGATGGCTACCAGATAGATAAAGTTCAGGCAGCATTTAACGAAGGTAAAGTCTGCCTCTTTTCATGCGGCACGGGAAATCCTTACTTCAGCACTGATTCAGCTGCTGCTTTGAGAGCAATAGAAAACGGATGCGATGTTCTGATTAAAGGAACCAAAGTTGACGGAGTTTATGACTCCGATCCGGTAAAAAATCCAGATGCCAGAAAATTTGATTCCATTACTTTCCGCGAAGTTCTTAACAAAAAACTTGGTGTAATGGATCTGGTGGCTATAACTCTTTGCAGGGACAACAAAATGCCTTTAAAAGTTCTTTCTCTAAATGAGAAAGGCAATTTATATAAAGCCTGTGTTGGTGAAAACATAGGCACAAACGTGATTGAAAGCTAACAGGAGGAATTAATTTCATGTCTGTTGAAAACGTATACAAAGACGCTCAAAACAAAATGACCCAATCGGTTGAAGTATTAAAAAAAGAATATTCTACAATGAGGACATCCCGGGCAACTCCTTCGCTTCTCAGTAGAATAACTGTTCTCCAATACGGACAGGAAACTCCACTGCAACATGTGGCATCAGTTTCAGCTCCAGACCCAAAAATGCTCGTTATCCAGCCCTGGGACAAAACATTGCTTGGTGAAATTGAAAAAGCCATTCAAAAATCTGACCTTGGTCTCAACCCACAAAACGATGGCAATTTTATCAGACTCCCAATTCCACCGCTCACCGAAGAACGAAGAAATGACCTTGTAAAACAAGCCAAGAAAAAAGCTGAAGATTACAGAGTCGCGGTAAGAAACGTTCGCAGAGATGCAAATGACACCTTAAAAGCTCTTGAGAAAAAAGGTGAAATTACTCAAGATGACATCAAAAAAGGCCTGGAAAGAATTCAGAAATTGACTGATGAATATGTTGAACAAATCAATAAGGTTCTTGAGTCAAAAGAAAACGAAATCTCTGGTCGTTAGTTTCAGGAAGTAATATATGTACAGAATTACAGAAGAATGTGTATCATGTGGAACCTGTCATCCTCTGTGCCCATCAAAAGCCATCAAAATTGGCTTTCCGTATGTTATTACCAGCAAATGTGTCAGCTGCGGTAAATGCGCTGAGGTTTGTCCTGTCGATGCAATCGTTAAGGTTGAAGAAGAAATAAAATAGTATTTTTTATAGATTCCGGAGCTGAACAGTATTTCTGGGCAGCTCCGGCACTATAGAAAGTTTAGAGTAAACATGACAAAAAACCGTGCCGAATTGAAAGAAAAGCTTCTCAAAGAACTGGACTTTGACAATATTCCCGCCCACATTGGAATTATCATGGACGGAAATGGCCGATGGGCCAAGTCCAAAGGAAAAACCAGAATACATGGACATCAGGAAGGCGCGAGACGCGTAAAATCTGTTGTCAGATTTGCAGATGACATTGGCGTAAAACACATAAGCCTTTATGCTTTCTCTGTTGAAAACTGGGCTCGCCCAAGTTTTGAAGTTTCTGCTTTAATGAGATTGATAAAAGCTTATATTGTCAGAGAACGCGAAGAGCTTCATTCAGAAGGCGTTAGATTCAGAATGATTGGAAGGCGCTCAGACCTTGCGCCTGAAATTATTAAAGAAGCTGAAATTTCTACCCGTTTGATGGAAAACAACCCGGGACTTTCGCTTAACCTTTGTATCAATTACGGCGGTAGGGCTGAAGTTGTAGATGCTGTTAAAGAAATAGTTGTCAAAGGAATTCCAGCTGAAGATATTACCGAAGAACTTATACAGAAACACCTTTATCAACCAGATCTTCCCGACGTGGATCTGGTCGTGAGAACCAGTGGAGAAATGCGCACCAGCAACTTCCATTTATGGCGAGCTGCTTATGCAGAGTTATATTTCACCCCAATTCTCTGGCCTGAGTTTGATGAAGTTGAACTTTTAAACGCCATACTTTGGTATCAAAATAGAGAAAGGCGCTTTGGTTTGATAAGCGAGCAGATAAAATCTTGAAAAAGCTATTAGCACGAATCCCGGTTATATTAATAGGTATTCCAGCAGTTTATGGAATTCTTGTAGCTGCAGGTGAAATACCCAGATTAATTTTCTTTATTATTATTTCGTTAATAGGGCAATTTGAACTAATTTCTATCCTTTCACCAGAAAAGTCATATAAACCTTTCCTGGAATGGATTGCAGGAATAGCAATTCTTGTTTCAACTCACTTTTTTTCAGCCCAGGGTTTACTCATATCCTTTGCGATCTCTATTACTGCAATAATGATTTTAACAGTCCTGCGAGGACTTCAGGGCGATGGAACCAGAAGGTTTTCAAATGCAATTTTCAGCATTTTCTATCTTCCATTTTGCCTTTCTTTTTTCCTGATGATTGGAATGAAAAGCGGAGGCCTGCTTCTCTTTTCAATACTAGCATCAATTTGGGCATTAGACATAGGTGCATATGTCTTTGGAATGAGCATTAGAGGACCAAAATTTGCTCCAAAAATTAGTCCAAATAAAACTATTTCCGGCGCAATCGGAGGAATGATATCTACTTTGGTATTTTTCTTTCTTCTCCACAAATATGGACTTTTAAAAATAGAAGCCCAGAAACTAATCCTGATCGCCCTATCTGTATCAACTGTTGGACAGATAGCTGATCTTTTCGAGTCTGTCTTGAAGCGGGAAAGCGATGTAAAGGATTCCGGTGGCCTCCTTGGTGCTCACGGAGGAATTCTTGATCGTATTGACAGTGTTCTATTTCTAGGCCCGATATGCTATTCTTTATTAACTTACTAAGTCTCTGAAAGGTTTGCCGATGTTAGCTCTTTTGTTTACCGTAGTAAAAACCATTTTATCAATAAGTTTCGTTCTTGTCAGTATTGCTCTGGTCCATGAATTTGGCCACTATATAACTGCAAAGTTGACTGGAATCTGGGTTCTTGAATTCGCAATTGGATTTGGCAACCGCGTCATTAAAAAGAGATGGGGTGAAACTCTTTATTCTCTAAGGCCTTTCCCACTTGGTGGATTTGTAAGGCTCGCGGGAATGGACAACACCGACGAATCTGAAGAAGGCGAAGAGCCAGAAGTAGATGAAGAGCTTCCAGTTGTTGAGCCTGACCATCCAAAAAGTTATGTGACCAAACCGCGATGGGTTAAAATGCTGGTTCTTGCTGCTGGTTCAGTAATGAATCTGGTATGGGCAATTGCTCTATTTATAATTATCTATGCCGTTTCTGGCGGTCCAATTACCAACATTGCAGTTCTGGATGCCATGAAAGGCAAACCTGCATATGAAGCTGGAATCAGAGCAGGAGATATTATTACTGCTATAGATGGTAAAAAGCTCTCCGATTGGACAGATGGAATTAAAACCATTAACAATTCAGCAGGAAAACAACTCAAGCTTTCAGTTGCCAGAAATCACCCTATTCCAAAAGCTGCCACAGGCGGAGCAATTATGCAAAACGATGTCGCAGTTAATAAGGGCACATATGAAATCCATGATCAGGAAATTCTTGACCTGACTGTTGTTCCAGAAGGTGAAATGGGTTCGGCCAAAATAGGCATAAGTCTGGCTCCCAACAATTACGACTTCCAGGTTCTTCCTTTTACCAAAGCTGTTGAGAAAGGTGTCAGCGATGGTTTAGGCGTCATTGCCCAGACAATAACAGGCCTCTATAAAATGCTAACAAGACAGACTCAGGCTGATGTAGCCGGGCCTGTAAAAATAATGAAAATGATCAAAGATCAATCATCCAAAGGTATCTTCGATCTACTTTATCTGACGGCAATATTATCTGTAAATATTGGCCTGATTAATCTACTGCCACTACCAGTTCTGGATGGTGGAAGAATTGTATTTGTAATGCTTGAAGCAATATTTGCAGTTCTAAACGGATTAACAGGACTAAAACTTCAGGTTACCCAGAAAGTAGAAGAAAATATTCATTTTGTCGGTATGCTGTGCCTGCTCACACTACTTGTTTTTGTAACTTACAAAGACATTATGAGTTTTTTCTAAACTGATTTTTTTATGAGTCAACAGGAATCCCCCAAAAAAAGTTCTTTTTGGGGGATTCTTTCTTTTCTCTCGATTTCAGCAGGAATTTCCTGCATGATTCTTTCCCAAATCCATGTTGCTTTTCTTTTCCCTGCCTTCATATTTATCCTTGCTAGATTCGGAATAGCTTCAATGGAAAAAGGCCTGATAATGGAGCTGATAAACATTGCCAAACTGGGGGGCTCAATTTTTGTTGCATTTAGATTTAGTGAAGACGTTGGACATTTTCTTGGTTTAAAAGGCGTTTTAGCCTCTCTTTCTGGGTTTTATCCAGGATTTTTTGTTACCTATCTGGTATCTGGATTAGTAATAAAACTAGTATTTAATACTAAAAAGCGCCCTACCTCGATCTCTAGATACGCTGGCTTTTGTTTTGGAATTCTTGAAGGTTGCATCTTTTTCTACATACTTTTGAGCATGTCACTTATGATCCCTGGGAATCCCTTGAATTCCTCTGCACCAAAATTTTCAGAAAAGCTTACAGAACTGACATCTGAGATTGTTTCTCCACTCCTTCCTGCTTCCTCCACCGGAACAATAGAGTTTATAAAGCTTGCATCTGAAATGCGCAATGGAGTCGATCCTAAAAAAGTCGACAGGGATTTACTCAGACAAAGTTTAGAACCAATTTCTCAACTTCCAGAGCTACAAAATATAACCTCTGATCAAAATCTAATGGGTATGGCGCAAAAAAAAGATATAAAAGGCCTAATTAGTCACCCAAAGGTAAAACAACTGCTTGAGAGCCCTGAATTTCAAAAAAAGCTAAAAAGCATTAACTGGGTTCAACTTAGAAAAGCTTTAAAACCCAATTAACTTCCCTGTTCAAATTGCACCGCTTTGGTAAATGGAATTTCAACCCCACCAATTTTTATGCGAAAATCCGCCGTTCCATTCACTTTCATTACCCCTTTAAGGTCATTGGTTATTTTTTTATTTTTCCCCTGTAAACGCCCCAACAAGCCTTGAAGCAATCCAGATGCGTTTTCTTTAACCGCTTTTTGTAAACCACGCCGAGCCATAATGGAATCTACATGAAAACGAATAGGTAATCTCGCCCGGTTCATGGTTGGAATTACAGTTCGGGGGCTAATTTGAACGCCTTTGGCAATAGTATATCCGCTAAGATTTACGTTGTAATTCAGATTTGTGAGAATAATTCCAAAAGGAAGATCATTCTTAATATCTATGGTAAATCTCGCTTTTGTAATTTTATCGGTAAGGCTGGATGAATCAAGAGAAGCTGTAACCAGTCTCATTGAAACTCTTTCGGAGGCAAGCCCCATAAAAAAATCCAGCCTGGAAAAAACATACATTATCCCTATGGTCAGAGTCACAACCAGAATAGTTAAGACAATTGCAAAAGCCTTAAAAAGACGCTTGCTTTTGTTTATAACTGGCTTGGCAACACTGGCTTTTCTTGAATCTGATTTTCCAGTTTTCTTTTTGCTTCCGCCTGATGATTTTTCTGCTGCGGCCGCCTTCGCTGCTGCCCTTCTATCATCTCTATTTCGACGATCATCTCGACGCCGGTCAGCACTGCGTCTACCGGCCTCATTTCTTCTATCAGCGTTCATTTTTTTCCAACCCTATAACCTTTTTCAGCGATATCGGAACAAATCCATGGAATTTTAGTACTAAATTGCAAGTAAAGCCAATATATTTTTGGCTAAAACAACAAATCATTATATTATTAATATAAAGAAACAAAAAAGAGTGGAAAAAATATGAACGAAAATACTGCGAATAATGAAGTGGGAGAGCCTAACAATTCAGATGTCTATCTTGCTTATTCAAATTCATTTAAGCGCTTTCTAAAAAGCTGCGAATTTTTCTTTTTTCTTTTCCCGTTAATTTTAATTCTTTTCAACTTCTTTAATCCTTTATTTGGATTTAGCACTACCATTCCTTCCAGATTCATAAAAATACTGTTTCTGATAATCTCAGTATTATCAGGATTAATACTAAGCCTTATAACTGAGAGATACATTTCTGTATGCAAATTTGAATTTGAAAAAAATCAAATCAGCCATATAACCTATATTGATATTTTTGGATTCAAATTCAAATACGCAGAAAAAGTTTTTTTTAAAGACCTAAAGGCAATTAAATGCGTTGCTGCTTCAGTAAAAAGTCAAAATTGGTTTGATAAGTACATTTTATTTGCTCCCCCAAAATATGGGATTGTTATTGAAACCAAAGATTCAGCAAGATTTATTGGTGATCATGCTTTTGAACTTAAAGAAGCCGAGCAAATCGCCGAAAAAATTTCCACCGCGCTTTATTGCAAACTCTTTCCTTCTGCACCTAATGTTGAAGCCATATACGATAGAACTTCAATGCAATTGATTCCAAAATTTTCTAAACCGGAATGGAAATTTTCAGCTTCAAAAATCTTTCAGACCCTCTGGACAAATGTAACAAGCTTTTTAATCTCCTTTATCTGCTATATTTCACTCCTTACGTTTCTATGCGGATTCCTGGCTTACACATGGCAAACGGATCTTATGCTCACTCACCAGCCTGGACTGGTTCAGCTCATAAAGCTTATACCCCAGGGAATTTACAACATCCCAAATAGAATAGCGAAGCGTATGGCTCCAGAATTAGCTAAACCAACCTCCCAGGATCCAGTAATAATAGCCGGGAGAGGAATCAGCAGAATTGTTTCCCTCTGGGAAGAAAAAAGCATAGTAATAGAAAAAATAGGTTCTCCAGCAAGAATCTCTGAGGAGCCTAATCACACGACTTTTTACTACGAGTCTCTGGAAATTCAATTTGATAATAAAACTAACAGAGTCAGCGGAATAATGATTAAGTATCCCGGCAACAATCTCAATGCCAGAACTCCCGAAGGGTTGAAAATTGGCTCTCCCATTTCCCGGGTAATGCTTGAAATTGGTCCACCTGACCAGATTTCGGCCAGCGGGGATCTTCTCTATTCATCCAGAGGCATCAGCTTTTTTTCGGATAACCCAAGCCCAGAAATGATAACAGGGATATTCATTTACTTACCAGACTCAGCAACTGCTTCAAAAACTAATAAACTGAAATGAAGATTGCTACAGTATTTCTTAACGGATCAGAAAAATTTGAAGATTTTGAGCATCTTGGAATAAATGTTTCAGAATCAGATATTTTTTGTGCGGATGGAGGAGCTAATTTAGCCAGGAAAAACAATTTGTGCCCAAAGTTAATTCTCGGTGATATGGATTCTATTTCGAGTCATACCAGAGAGTTTTTCGCAGACAAATGCAAGTTTGAGCTTTTTCCAAAAAACAAGGATAAATCAGACGGAGAACTAATATTGGAAAGGGTCTACAACCTGAATTACAGCGAAATTTTTATATTTAATGCTACTGGTGGCAGACTTGACCAGACATTTTTAAATCTAACTTTTCTTGAGTACTACCCCAATGCCAGGATTATAACTGAAAAAGAGACAGTTTTTCCTATATCGCAGGAATTGGTGATCAAGAATAAAATTGGCTGTGGTTTTTCCTTAGTTGCTGTTTCGAAAGAGATTGAACTAATTTCTCTTTCCGGCTTCAAATTCTGTGCAAATAGCGTTAAAATATCCAGAGGGAGCTCTTTAACTTCAAGCAATAAAATTACTGATAAAATCGCCTCAATAAGAATGAAAAGCGGCTTTGCATTGGCATTTGTTACCCACTCATAAATAATAGTTAATAATCTAACAACTTCGCCCGATTACAACTTTACAAAAGCTATTCAGGAGAGCATAAATTGCCTACGCGAGAACTGGATTCGATAAATAGTCAGTCAATGTTTTTCGAGAATTTTTCTCGAACCAGTTTTATCGGGAAAACAGCAAAATGGGCTCATTTTTTTGCTTATGGATTTATTTTTTTCCAGATTGGTTCCATTTTAGTTCAACAGATCTTTCCTTTCTCCGTTTCCCCTCCCGATCTGTTCCTTCAACTACTATTTTTGCTGATTTTGTGGGGTTTAGTTGAAGTCCTGACAATATTTTTAGACGCCTGCTCTGATGTGGCAACGGTTGATTATGAGCATCATTGGATAAGTTTGGTCCAGAAAAGATTTATTTTTACCAGAGTAAAAATACTTGCCAGCTTTAACCAGATAATGGCCATTGGTGTAACCTGCAGACCCGAAGCAATGAGTTCAAAATACTTTTCCGACTCACCAGATCGATACGCTTTGGTTATCCAGAATTTTAATCAAAAACTGATTAGAATTACTGACTTTAACTTAAGCCAGGTCGAAGCAAATAATTTTGTTAACAGATTCCATTCATCCCACTTGCCTGGTGCGAGAATATTCTTAGCCGAAGCAAATATGGAGTTATTTTTGGACTCAGTTACAGGCGAAATTTGTCGCCGCCCCTGCCAAAGATCATGGCTTACATTAGTTGATGCATTTACCATACCAATTTTTCAATCAATGTTGTCTTTCGTGTTAGTTTACTTTTTCATATGGGGCTCATTTACAATTTTAAACTCCATATCTATAAAAGTATTTTCAACAAACCTTAAAATAAGAAAACAACCCATTATTCAGCTAATTTCCGGATCTGATGGATTATACGAAGATTCAGAAGTCTGTAATTTGCCAGGACCTGAGGGCCCAGCCCCATCCCTGCCTATTGCAGATAAGGAGAATCCGCCACTTGTTTTAACAACTTCAACCAGCAATCAATCAGGAGTTTCCATTGATTTTTCAAATCAAAAAATTGAAACAAGCGGTTTGCTGCCTAATAACAAAGCTTCACAGACATCAATAATCACCGACACTCAGAGTATTAGCTCTGAATCAAGTATTCTTGTCTCAAAAATCTCCACCGACACAAATTCAAATTTGAAATCAGAGCCAGTAGAAACGGGAAAAAGTTTTAGCGAAGTTATAGCAAATTCGATTTTGCAAACATCTTCTGCAACTACAACTGTTAACAACCAGGCTCCTGATACAAATGAAACACAAAGCGAATCTAACAAGAAAATCGCATCAGAAAAACAGACTATTGTTATTGCTGAAAATCTAAATGAAAAAATTGAACCTAAAATTAAGGAAAATGACTCTCAAAAAATCATCAAAAACGCATTGAACGAAGAAAATTCTAGTTTTGATGAAGGCAAATATCAGCCTGCAGAAATTCCACCAGTAGCAAAGGCCAGACCAAAAGCCATAAAACTAAGAATTGACCCAATTATTGCCGGGGTTCCAGATGTTAATCTTGAAAGCTTTGTAAAAAATACATCTTCTTCAAACTCAACAACAAACTCTAACAAGAAGATCAAAACAGAAAAAGAAGAAATCTTAAAAACTGATGTCATAGACCCAATTTCAACTGAAATTGAAAAGCCCAAAAAGCCATCTGTTGATACAGACCCGGCAAAAAGTAGGCCCGCGTTAGCCAAAACCTTTAACCCAGCTGCATTCAAAACCCTTCAAACCTCAATTCTACCTGGTTTTGGAATCCATTCCATTTCTGCAATTGGCGACACAGCAGCTGGAGCAATAAAGAAACTTGGGCAACCGATCTTTAGACAAAAAGCACAAACTGAATGGCAGATTATTTACCCTGATTTTACAATAATAGCCACCCTCAAGAAGCTTGAACGGGTAAAAAGAATAAACATTACTAAACGAAAGTCTCAAAAGTTTGGACTGCTTTCAACTCCTCAAGGTATTTCTGTTGGTTCACCAATGGAACAGGTTAGAGCTAAATATGGCGCAGCTACACTAAAAGATTTATATCCTGGTCTGCACTTTCCATCAATGGGAATTTCATTTATTCCATCACCAACTTCACCAGAAACTGTTGGAGCAATTGAGATATATAAACCGGAAAAGAAAATTAGAAATTAATAGTCTTTTCGAGATTCTTAAGCTCCATTTTTAGCCGATGATCATAGGTTCTACAGACCAGCTTATCCTTATAAAAATATAGGGATCTAGTCCATAAATCATCATGAAATTGCGGGCGAATAGACATATCTAAAACGCTAAATCCATCTAAATCACAAACAATAAAATTGAAAATCTTCCCCTCATATAGATTGAAACGATGCTCTACCAGTTCTTTTTTCATACCAAAATGAACATGCCCAGCAACCCAGGCCTTGATCTGAGGATGCGAAAGAACTACTTTTTTCAATTCTGAGGCTGGTTGAGCAATGTAGTTAATTGCCGGGGGGTACAATTTTAATACATCCTCACTCCACAATGGTGCATGGCAGAAAACAACAGTTTTTCTGTCCGGTTCTTTGCCCAACTCGTCATTAAACCAATCTAGCTGGCACTTTGACAAAGCTGAATAAAGCGGGCTATCCAGTCCATCAAGCGCCAAAAAAATCAATTTATAACTTCCAAACTCCTGGGAAAAATACAATTCCTGCTCGGGGAAAGCTTTTTTAAATCTTTTAAACTTTTCCTTTCTCTCAGCCTTCGATGCTGGAATAAATCCCAAATCTGAGTAATAATTATCGTGGTTTCCAATTAAAGTAAAAAAAGGCTTTTCAATCTGCCTCAGAAAATTACTGGCAAATTTATATTCTGATTCTGTGCCAAAACCAGAACAAATATCACCAATAGAAACAACTAGATCTACATCATTCCAGGAATTAATTTCCCGAATCAAATTTAGTTTTGCATCCAGATTCCTACCCGGTAAATGAGGGTCACCAAGCACTACAATTCTTTTATATTTGTCTTGGGGCAATTAAAAAACTCCGTAAAGAACAAATTTTGTGCAAGTCACCCATTTTTTGAGGGGTTCAAAGTTAGTTCAGAAACTACTTCTGTAAAAATTCAATTAGATCTTCCATCTCTGAGTAACTATACTCTTCATCATATTTGCCAACAATATCACCAAAGCCGGCAAACCCCAAAACAACCGGAATCTTTCCTTTTCCACTTTTTAAAGCTTTACTACCTTTATCTTTTTTAATCTTTAAATCCAATATTTCAACACAGGTTAAGTCAAAATCAACACTTAGCTGCTTCCATGTTTCTCGATATCGTGATTTACAGTTTGGGCAGGTATATTCCCAAATACCCGAAAATTCACCGGTTGGATCCGGGATTTCTTCAACTTTATCCAGATGCTCACGCATAGCACCAAAAAGGAGCTCGGCATCAAAAAACCGATCTTCGCTTTTCCATTGAACTATCTGTCTGACTCTTGGATATTCGCAAGCACAACCAGATTCGTACATTGCATTTATCAGTTTGGTAAAGCCTTTTGACAGTTCTCCGGCAACTCTGTTGAATTCATTCAGATGATCGAGATTATCATTCCACTCAACTCCGACGCCTATCTTTAAGGTTCCTTCATGATAACCAGTATCATCCAGCTTTTGAACAACAGCGGTTCCGTCTTCTTCTACGGGACTAATGTATGCAAATTCAGGTTCTACAACAACTTTTCCCTTTTTATCAATAATGCCATATCGCTCAGCATCATCAACGCAGACTACGGCATAGCCATTGCTGAATTCTTCTGCTTGAACAAAGCGACAGTCGATAACAATTTTACCCTTTTTATCAACATAACCAAACTTACTATCTTTTATTGCAACCTTCGCCAGTCCTTCATGAAAGTTTTCGCAATATTGAAAAGTTGGTGGGATTGCAATCTTTCCTTTCTTATCTATAAAACCCCACTTACCGTCCTTTCTAAATGAAGCCAACCCTTCAGAAAAATCACAATAACATTCAACTTCATCAGTCAGCGGTATAAATTCTTCACCTTTCAAATTCACAAATCCGTGCTTTCCATCATTGATAACCTGAAAACAACCATCACTAAAAGGAGCTACAAAACTGTAAATAGCTGGAACAACAACTTCTCCATCCTCTGTTTTGATACCCATTTTTTCATTTTCATAATACTGGACGTATTCGATTTCCATTTAATCACTCCTGATGTAGTTGTTTAGCGGTATTGCCTAAAATAGCATACCAGCACTGGCACCTCAAGCTATATTCAATCAATACTGAATTTCAAAGTTGAGTTAGTTTTCCTTTTCCAACTATTATCTAATGCTATAATCAAAGATATGAAAACTTCACTTCAGAAAAACAAAAAAAGTCACTGGCTAATCTGGGTTTTTATTTTTTTCTGGACGTTTCTTTTTGCTTATCCCTCAATTTGGCACCTGACCATAGGTGAACACTGGACTCAAATTAGAACTGAAGAGAATCTTGGAGCTGGGATAGAGATGTTTTTCTATCCTTTCATGCATAAATATTACTCTTTATGCTATCCAATCCATAGTTCCGCAAAATTGGATGAATGCGAAATTTTTATAAACCCCCAATTTTCAAAAAAGCAACTTGTGGCGCTAGATGGGCAAAAAAAATCCCCTCTTTTTTACTCAATAACATACCTTAATGCTACTTTTACAAGATTACTTCTGGAAAATGGTGCTCCAATTAATGATGAATCATTCAAAGCTTTAAAATTTTCTCCCATGTATCCAGCAGTTCTCAAAAAAAACAAACCGCTTAAGAAAGTTTTAATGAAATATGGAGCAAAAACCAACATTCATGGCGCAAACGGGAATACGCCTCTACACATAGCTATTAAAACAAACCAGCCAGAAATTGTTGATTACGCAATCAATAACCATGAAAATCTTGAAATAACCAATTCGGATGGTCAGACTCCATTAGAATACGCAGTAATAAACAACAATTTAAAAGCAGTTATTGCCTTAGCAATTGGTGGAGCAAATTATGAAAAAGATTTCGAGTCAAAGGATCTTGATATTCAAATTTTCCTAGCCAGGTGTAAGAACTCAAAAAATCCAGAGAAATCTGCTACTTTTCTATCAGAAAATCACCAAAAGCCTTATAATAAGTGGAGATTACCAGCAGAATTCCCAGTTGAAATAAAAAAGTGAGAAAATAAAATGGAAAAATTCGAAAAACTGCTACTTAAATTAAGAGTATTTAGACAAGAGAGAGACTGGGAAAAGTTCCATAAGCCCAAGGAAGTTGCCATGGCAGCTGCAATTGAAGCTGCAGAACTAATGGAAATTTTTCTCTGGAAAAATGAAGAAGAAATAAAGAGGTTTATCGCCAAAAATAGAGAAACAGTTGCAGACGAAATAGCTGACACGGCAGTCTATCTTATGCTTTTGGCAGACGATCTAGGAATAGATCTTCTTGATGCAATTGAAGCTAAAATGAAAAAAAATGCAGAAAAATATCCAGTAGAAAAGTGTAAGGGAAGATATGAGAAATATAGCGAGCTTTAAGAACTTTGAAAATAGCTTAATACTTTGTTTTTAGACTCATGAAATACGAACTAAAACTAAAGTGTATGGTAAAAGAGTATAAAGCAGGGAAAACCCTACTAAGTTTTATTTGTGAAAGGTTCTCCTATCACAATCCAGAATACTGGGAAACCAAAATAGCTGAAAAACAGATTCTTTTAAATGGCCTTCCGTCTTCTTCTGAAACCATGGTTAAAGAAAATGATGAAATTGAATTTATTGTTCCAAATTTTGAAGAGCCCGATCTTGATATGAACTATAAAACCATATGGGAATCAGAAGATCTTCTCCTGGTCAGCAAGCCTTCCGATCTTCCTGTACACTCGACCAGGCGCATCTTTAAGCAAACCTTAACAGCGGCTGTAAGAAAAGATGTTTCATCTGAATATTTACAACCCCTCCATCGCCTGGATAGGGAGACAAGCGGTTTAATCTTTTATGTAAAAAACCCGCTTATGCATAAAAAAATCCATAAGAAAATGAAAAGTTTCTTTCAGGAAAAATTTTATTTAGCAATTGTAAAAGGTAAACCAGACTGGATAGAAAAAACCATTTCTCAGCCTTTAAAGGAGTGCCTTAGCCCACCGGTAAAATATAAAATGATAATTGACTCTGAAGGCAAAGAAGCAGTTACCAGGGCTCATCTTATCAGCTCTGAAAATGGTATTTCGCTTATCCTCTTACAGCTGTTTACAGGAAGAAAACATCAAATTCGAGCACACCTGGCCTCAGAAGGTTATCCCATAATTGGAGATAAGCTCTATTCTCACAACTCTGAGTATTTTCTAAAACGTTGCGAAGACCGACTTTGCGAAGAAGACCTTCAGATACTTGGTTCCAGTCACCATCTCTTACACGCATTATCTCTTAAAATCCAGGTTCCAGGTGAAATTCCGCACCGCTTCTATTCTTTCAATTTTTCGGAAGAGATGAATAGTTATCTTAAATTTTTCCCAAAATGGGAGAATGAGGTTAAAACCATTATTGAGCAGCCAGAAGCAAGACAAAAAAATGACATAACCCTTTCTTAAATGTATAATAAAGGCAACTAGCCACCTCGGAGATACACAAATGTCATTACTACCGCAGAGTCTTGACTTCAATAGCTGGATAGAGTTTTGCTTAAATTCAAATGATCCTGAAGTTAGAGAGACTGCTCTCGAGGAATTATCTATCACGGGTTTTTCAAAAAACCTGGAATCTCATCTCATCCAGATTGTCTCTGAGGACTCTTCAGATTTAGCAAGAAGTCTGGCAAAATTCGCTCTTCATGTTAATGAAACTAAATTAGCTTTAAAAAAGAAAAGTAATAAGGTCAGACTTACACCGGATCTTGTTTTCCGAATGATAGAAAGTGGTGATCCACTCCTTGATCAAACCGTTATTCAAGGCATGCGGGTAACTCCCGGAAAAATCGATCTTGAGGAATGGCGTGAATATCTCTCTTCAAAACTAAAAAAAGATTCTATTGCCTTGCAAATAGGAATTTCATTTTTAAGTAAACACGGTGACAAAACAGACAGTGAGATAGTTTTAAAGTTTTTGAATTCAAAAATATCAGATGTTATCTGCGCCGCTTTAACTTTTTTACATAAACAAGACCCGGAAACATTCAAAAAGCACATAAGCATCGGTTTAAGATCAGACGATCCAAAAGTTCAACTTCACTCAATTCATCTTTTAAGAACCGTAGATTCTGATGAATGCCTTAATTTTCTTCAATCACTTTTACACAGTTCATCGGCCTTGATTCGTCAAAAATGTTTAAGAGAATTGATGCTGATACCCTTTTTTAAATCATCAAATCTACTTATGCAATTTCTTGCTATGGAAAAAAACCCTCTTATGCTTGTAAAAGCGGGGTTTGTATTTGCTTTCAACCCAAGACCCGAACATCCAATAAGAATTTACGATATTTTGCTACTCGCAAATGGCGAAAAGAAACACATTTTAAACCTGGTTTTCAAACAAAACCTTGAAGCCATTGATAAAGCTGGAATACTTGATGTACCGCTAAAAAAATACCTTGAAAGCCTTAAGTTAAATATTGGCTTACGGAAGTCTGAAACCATTATTAGACTCGCGATAAAAGATCTTGATAGCAAGCAAGTAGACACAAGGCTTTCAGCGCTAGAGCGAATATCAAAATTTTCCGATCACCCATCAATCCAAAGAATCCTTAACAAAAAGCTAATTTCTGATCAGAACCCTAAAGTTAGAGAAACAATTTCATTTTTGCTGGAAGGGGAACCCAAAAATGGTGCTGCCCCTAATGAGTTCCACCAGAAGGATTTTGATAATGTAAAAACCGTATCAAAATTTAAAAACCTCTCAACTGAGGATCAAAAAGCTTTTATATCAAACATTGACAGCTACACAAAATTTAGAAAATCTAGACTGTTTCTACACGAGATTCTGCAAAAAATAGATGTCAAAATAGCTCAAATAGCAATTTTACATAAAATAGGAGAATTTGGAAGCTATCTGGACATGCCACTTCTTGATTCTTTCATTCATAGTGAGGATTCATTGGTTTTATCCGCCGCGGTAAAAGCAATAGCGAATTTTGAAGGAGAAAAAGTCATTCCGACTATTGAAAGATTAATTTTTCATCCAGATCCAATTGTTAAAACCGCTGCAATTGAATCCTTGATCATTGCTGAAAAAGAAAAGGCAGTTAAGCAAATACTCGCACTCATTAAATCGAAGAATAAAAATGAGCGCAGAATAGGAGTTTCTCTTCTTCCCAAACTTGATTACTCTTCAGCAGAGCCTATTTTATGGAATCTCTTAAAGTATGAACCAAGCTCGGAATTTAAATCACAGGCAGCTTATCTGGTTGCCACAAACCCAACACCTGTTGGACTGAAGAAACTATTTTCTTTATGCCATAAAAAAGATTTAACCCTTAAAAAGAACTATCAGGATCTATGGCAATTGGCATTAATAAATGCAGAATCAGCATTTAACAAACCGGCTTCAAAAATAGAAGAAGAATGCTTTGGGAACTCTTATGGCAGCCATGATAATAGCGCCAACTACTCTAAACCATATTCATTTCAAAATATTTTCGGGAAAGAATCAGAAGAAGCGATAATGGAAACAACCGATCAACAGCCCTCGGAATTGGGCTTTTTTCAGCGTATATCCGCGCATTTCCAAAAATATAGATTATAAATTTTCTTATCTTTTATAATCTGGCAGAAGCATGAAATCATCACTAGTTCCAGCTTTCAGATCTACTCCAACACTAAAAAGTTCAAGCGGAGAATTTTTATAAAGTAATTTCTTTCCAGAAAAATGATCGCCCGATACTTCAAATCCAAGCCATTTATCCAAAGCATCCAGATCATCAGGAAAGCTTCCTTTCTCATTTTTATAAGCATAGAGCGCCAAAACAGCTACCCCACCCTCAAGAATTTGAAAAGCTTCATTTTGTTTTATATATGCATTTTTATAGTTTGGAAAGGAAAATTGAAAAAGAACCTTTGCTAATATCTTAGCTGGAAATAATAAATCAAAAATTCCCGGGTTCTTAAATGGCCCGAAGTATTTTTCCTGAAATAACCTCATCCTGTCTTCAAGTTCTTTAATCTTTTCAATTCCAACATAAAATGGCTTTTCTAAATAAATAAGGTCATTATCGACCTTTTGTTTATAAAGCTCCTTCATAAACTCCATAACGGGCTTAAGCCTTTCTGCTGGGTTTGAAACCCCTTTCTTTTTTAAAAGTTCTTTTTGAAGTTCATAAGGATAATCCATACTGGTGACAGCCTTTTTTTCCATCTGAGAGACGAAAAAAAGCGAGGGCAATTGTTCTTTAAGCTTTTTGAAGCTATCAAAAACAACCTTAACAACCTTTTTATTTGGAGAGATTTCTTTTGAAATATCTATCAACGACTGTCCAGCTATTTTCAAAGTACTTATAGCGATCATATATCCGATTAGCGAACATCTTTCTGGTTTATTCAAAAGAGGGGCAGTGGACAAAGTTGCACAAGATAACACCGCTCTGATAGCCATCGAAGAATCGCCAGAGACAGAGTAATATCTTCCCAGAAATCCAAAAATTCTGGCAGTTTCACGAATCAATCGATAATTATATGTACCCTTAGCCACATCTATCTTTTCAGGTAGCTTTGCTGAAAACCCAGGAAGTTTAATTTGCTTTATGTAGTTATCATAGCCTTCTGTTAAAAATGGTTTGCAGCTTGCGACTTCAGCAGCATCGACGGATTTAAGAATCTCATCTTTCCCAATTGGTGAGAAACTTGTTTGATTTGAAATCGAAACAACTTTTTCTGATACTTTTGAAAGTTTGCAGCAACTGGGAATCTCCTTGGGACCAAAAACCAGCCCGGCACCCTTTCCATTCATATCCCCAACAACAAGTTTAAAGTCCTGGACATATGAGAAATATGAATAAGAGTAAAATCCAACTACTACGACCAGAAAAAGAAAAATATACTTTAATCTAGAAAACATTTCGTTCCCCGCATTCAATTTTAACTTGTGCATAATATACTTGCTCAAACAAAATTAAGCACTAAAAAGCTACAAAAAATCCACTTGCAAAAGAAAAAAGGCCACCAGAAATTATCTGGTAGCCTCTTCATATTTAGTAACAGACAATCAGGATTTAGGCTTATCCATTTTATAGATTCCATCTACAATCCCGTATTCCATAGACTCTTCCGCATCCATCCAATAGTCGCGATCAAAATCTTTGATAACACGATCTTTTGATTTTCCGCAATTTTTGGCAAGAATCTTTGCCGCTACTTCTCTGGTTTTGATGATCTGTTTAGCTTGTATTTCAAGATCGCTAGCTTGACCATACAAAAATTCAACGCTTGGCTGATGGATCATCACTCTTCCATGGGGAAAAATAAAACGTTGCCCTTTTTCACCTGAAGAAAGAAGAATAGAGCCCATAGAAGCTGCCAGCCCCATACATACAGTAGAAACTGGTGAACTAATGAGTTTCATGGCATCCATTATCGCATATCCCGATGAAACTATTCCACCCGGGCTGTTAATAAAGAACGTAATTGGCTCACCAGGAGCCATTGCTTCAAGATATAGCAGCTTACTTACTACACTTTTTGAGGTATCGTCATCAACTGGCCCCCACAAAAAGATTTTCCTGTCTTGAAGCAGTTTCTGTTCTACAGCCTCATTTGTCTCGCTCTTATCTTCTTTGTCCTTTTCCTCTTCCTCTTCTTCTTCATCTTCGTTTTCATCACAGAGATAGAGGTCTTTCTTAAGCTTTTTTACCATTTTAAGAACTCCTGACAAATTATTTCAGGCTGATTATAACTTTATTCAATTTGTTTTGATACCGTTTTTTGAAACTTTCTGCTATTTTATCTATCATTAGTTTGTATTTAAGTGACATTTCAGCGAGTAAAAGTTAAACCAATGAAAAATAGAGCAGACTGCCATAGAAATATTGGACCACACCTTTTCGTCTTTTTTCTAGCAATGTTCATGATTGTTTTTGGATTGGGCTTTTTTGGCGAAGAGGTGCAAAAACACGGCATTTTATCCCTGAGAGTAATAGCAATAGGTTTTATATCAATGCTAATTATTGGAATGGGCGGGATAATGGCTTTCTTTTCACTTACTGAGTGCCGAAGCGAATACAAAAAATATAGATATTTTAAAGCTTATCCGGATCGCCCCTGGAAGTATGATGAAAGATGGAAAGGCTTTACAGCATCGACCCATAATATCAGTGAATTTATTATTATTACCCTGGCCGCTTTCTTTCTATGGGGATTTTCTGGATTCATCGCAGTTTCCTGGTATCAGGGAGTTGAAATTCATTGGATATTAAAAATACTTGGTTGTATCAGCACAATATATGCTTTTTTTACTTCGCTGGTTTCCATATCCTCACTATTAAACCATCTGAGGTTTGGCAATTCCAAAATTAAATTCAACCAGATCCCGATCCCTCCCGGAACAGAATTTGAAGCTGTTCTAATTGCAGCAAATATGTTTGGAAAAGCTGAAAAGATTACCTATGAACTTTTGTGCAAAAAAACCATTAAAGAAGGCTCTGGAAAAAGAGCAGATACTAAAGAAGAAGTAGTTTTTTCCGTAAAGAAAAAAACATCTATAGCTAGTTGCTCAAGTATCAAACGGAAAATGATCTTACCTGTTAAATTGAGGATTCCTGAAAACGCCCATGTTGATCAAAAAGAAACCCATCCTCAATTTGAGTGGTTTCTAAGCTTTACCATTGAAATGCCAGGTTTGAATTATAATGCAGTTTTTCCAATCCCCGTTTATTCGCCCTCATCAAAAGAGCACATTGAATTTTATAATCAAACCTCACAATTAGAGGATTAAAAAAAGGGAATTGCCAATGGCAACTCCCTCTAATTTGTCAAAAATTATTAAGCTCTATCGCGACGACTTCTCAATCTTCGTTTGTTAGAACTTCTGTCATTACTTTTTCCGTATGATTTGCGAGGACTAGAGAATCCAACACTTTTACCAGCTGGTCTCTTGTGAGCTTTTTCATGGAATGGAGGTGGTCTTCTTGTGCTATTTTCATCTCTAACTTCACCTGAGTCCGCCTGTGGAGATGGATCACCAACCTTACTCATTGCCATTCTCTGACCAACAATTGTCGCCTTGCTGAGTCGTCTAAGATCCTTGAAGCGTAACCCCACAGGAAGATCAACAGTGGAAAAGTCTTCATAAATTTGAATTCTTCCAATATCTTTACTTGGCATTCCAGTTTCACCTGCAATAGCACCAACAATATTTCCTGGTTTTACACCATGGCAATGGCCGACTTCGACTCTGTAGGTTTCCATGCCTTCTTCATCAGTCTGAACAATTTCATCATTTCTTGATCTACTGCTACGAGGGCGTCGACCTCTTCCATCAAAATCGTCATCGTGGCGAGGTCTTTCTTTCTTTTCAGCGATTTCTTCCAGCAACAAAGGAACTTCACCCTGAACAAGTTTTGCCAGGGCTGCAGCGATTTCGATTGAAGGAACATCATTTTCTTTACGATAGCTTTCAACCAAAGCTCTGAAGAAATCCAGATTGTTCTCAGCAAGAGTGTCTGAAATCTTTTGTTTAAAGCCTGTAATTCTATTGTCATTGATTATTGAAGTGGAAGGTAATTCCATCAATTCTATTTTTTGCCTGGTTGCTTCTTCAATTTCCCTGAGCATATATTTTTCTTTTGGTTTCAAGAAAAGAATAGCATCGCCACTTTTCCCGGCTCGACCCGTTCTTCCAATTCTGTGAACATAAGCCTCAGTATCAAAAGGAACATCGTAGTTTATTACATGGGTAATTCTGTCCACATCAAGTCCGCGAGCAGCAACATCAGTAGCGACAAGAATGTTTATCTTGCCACTTTTAAGCTGTTCAATAGTTCTTTCTCTCTGATTCTGAGCGATGTCTCCATTAATTGCAGAGGAAGAATATCCCCTTGCTTCTAATTTTTCTGAAATCTCCACAGTCTCCATTCTTGTTCTGGCAAAAATGATTGCCGCATCAAATGGCTCTGCTTCAAGCACACGCGTAAGAGCGTCCATTTTTCTGTACCCTCTTACCATTAGATAACGCTGTCTCGTGGTTTCTACGGTAGTGGTGGTGGACTTAATTGTAATTTCTTCAGGATTATCCTGATATTTTCTAGCAATTTTCCTAATTTCGTTAGGAACTGTTGCAGAAAAAAGTGCAATCTGATGTTTTTCAGGTATTTGATCAAGAATCCATTCTACATCTTCTTGAAAACCCATTTTAAGCATTTCATCAGCTTCGTCTAAAACAAGAATTTTTAATTCATCAAGTTCAAGAGTTCCGCGACGAATATGGTCCATAACACGGCCCGGGGTTCCAACTACAACCTGAACACCTTTTTTGAGGCTTCTTAGCTGATTCCCATATTCCTGACCACCATAAATTGGTAAAACACGAAAGCCTTTTACGTGTTTTGCATATCTTTGGAAAGCCTCAGAAACTTGTATGGCTAATTCCCTTGTAGGAGTTAAAACCAATGCTTGAGGTGTTCTTTCATCGGTATCAATGCGATTGATTATTGGCAGAGCAAAAGCAGCTGTTTTTCCAGTACCAGTCTGAGCTTGTCCTAAAACGTCCCGTCCAGTTTGAATCGCTGGAATAATCTGCGCCTGGATTGGGAATGGAACTTCGTATCCAAGCTCATTCACGGCCTTCAGGATTTCTGGTTTTAGATCAAGATCAGAGAATTTGTTAATTTCGTTCATTTTTCTTCCTTTGTGTAACTGCGCCCACGCAAGGGCACTAACTGTGGCAAAAGTGGAAAACAATGCGTTAGACTCTGGAGCAGAGCGGAGAACCAAACATGGCTCCAACACGTGTAATGCGCTGCCGCTTTCTTTTGCGGTAAATCATAAAATTCCATAAACACGCGCTCAACCGAGAAAGTGTGTCTTCTGAAACTGCTAAAGACGATTCAAGGAGAACCCCAATATCGAACCATAACTGTAACATTCTACCACAAACGGTACAATTTCTCAATCCAAATCGATTGTAAAAACAGCTAATTTTTTTGCTTGTTTTTTAAATATTCCTCTATCATCAAAAGACCTTCTTCAGGCACTCCCAATGCTTTTGCTGTCTCTGGTGTAACTGAGCGGCTCATCCATTTTATTTCCCAACCATGGTTAATAAAAGTGTCTGCTAAAATTACACTTTTTCCAAGCCGTTTGGTTCTGAAAAGACGAAGGTCTTCTCTTTTGTGCCACCATGAATAAGCAGCAACTTCAGTACAAGTAAAAGCGGGCTCATACTTTTTCAACCAGCGAGCGCCCTCTTTTAAATGAGCTCTGGCTTCTTCTTCGTTTTGCCCTGACCAATACTTTATTTCTTCTTCAATATCAAACTTAAAATCGGGATCGTATTTGCTGCCAACAATTTGCTTAGCCTTTTTACAAGCACCCTTCCGCTCTTCTTCTGTAACATTTTTGGGGCTAAGTATAATTGTAAAATCTGAATACAAAGCGTAAAGATAGTTTCTATGAAGAACACCTTCACTAACTGCCTCTACGATTTTGCCAGTATATCCATCTTCAGTATGAATCCATGCATGGATCATGAATCCAGAAATAGCAAGATTTTCCAGGTAGCCAGCCTCACGGTGCAACCCAACATCACCATATTCTAACTGGTCAACCATTTCCATTATTTCTTCATAGTCAATTTCACGAGTTACAACTGCCCAGGTAACCCATGGAAATTTATCCAATCTACGAATCTTCCCCACAAAAAATACCGCTTTTACCCACAAGTCGTGAAAAAACTCTCTAATCATATTCCCCAACTTCCAATTTTATTTTTTTCTAAACTACCATAGATAAGGAATAAAGGAAATATTTCACTCTATTTTTCATTCAACATTAAACAATGAAAGAGAATTGAATGTTTGAAATGCTAATGCTATCTTTTTTATAAGCTAAGCCCGCGGAGAAAAAATTGAGAATCTTTTTAAAAATAATCATACTTTTGGTATTTCTTGCTCTGGCAATTTTAAGACAAGCTGGAATAAGCCAGAACCATTCGCCAATAACTGCAGAATCTACCGCCACAAGCGTTAAGGATAGTTTGAACGGATATGAAATAAATCATCCGGCTGATTGGCAGGTAAAGCCAACTCCAGGTTCAAAAAGTCTGGTAAAGCTCAATATGATGGACCCAACTGGAAAATTTGGACTTCAACTAAGGGTTTATCCATCGAGAAATATCGAAATGGAAATCTTTTTAGACTGGTATGCTAAAGATTTCAAAAAAGACATGAAAGACCCTATAGAACTTGCCAGAGGAGATTTTAATGCTGGAGATGCAAAAGGAAAATTTATTTCATTTGATGGACGAAAAAGAAATAAATACTTCTTAAAAAGTTACCTTTTTGCCAACGAGAAAAAAGTAATAGTCCTACAGGGCGGATGCCCATTCATAAAAAAAGATACGCTTGAAGCAGAATTAGACAAAATCGCAGCGAGCTTAAAATTGTTGGACTAATAAAAAAAGGAGCTATCCCTTGATGGTTAGCTCCCTTTTATTCAGATTTTTATTTTTTAATCATCACTCTCTGAATCGTCGCTGCTTTTGTCTTCCGAGTCAGAATCTTCATCCTTGTCTTCGTCTTTTTTATCATCATTTGCAGGCTTTTCAGTTTGATTTTCATCATCACCAGATACTTTTTCTTCGCCATTGTCTTCTGGTTCTTCTTTTTCTTCAGGCTCATCCCTTGCAGGCTCTTCATAAACCGGCTCTGGCTTGTATTCAGGTCTGATTTCTTCCCAGGTTTGTGCAGTTAAACTACTTCCGCTAAGAGTTCCTTCTATTTTAACCGTTTTATGCTCATAAAAATTTGCCAGTGATTTCCCATTTTCATCCATAACGATTGAATAGGAAACGCTATCAGTATTTAACTTTGCACCAGTAATATTTCTTCCTGGTGATCTTTCAAGGGAAATAGTTCCAGTAATAACCTCTGCAAAAGCCGGATATATCCCCAGAACAAGGCATAAGCCAACGGCACCAACAAACCATTTCAAAAAGCGCACCTTCATACCAATCTCCTTTGGTTTAATCCTTATCTAAGAGTATCACTATCTGTTATTTTAAGCTCAACAATTTTTCATTAAAATTTCCCAATAGACAAATTCTTTTAGATTTGAATAATAAGGCTTGTACAAGTATCATCAATTTTGAAGCTATTTAGACTGGAACAATAAAGTAATGACTTCTAGCAAAGCAAACTATCTTATAAAATCTTCCTGCAGACAATGCCAATCTTCTGTTTCAACAGAATCAAAAACCTGCCCCTTATGCGGTTTAGCCAGACCAATCGTTGAGAAACTGAATCCTTTGGAGAAAGAATATCTTAACAGTACACCTATGGTTCCTGCCAAATTTCAGGATATGTGTAACACTGTCAATCCGCACCTGAATTTAGCTCAAAACCTAAAATCTGAACTACGAGATTACATAAACAATATTGGGAGCAGCTATCTTTTTATAATTTCTTTTCTGGCCATAATCCTTGGTGGCGGTATGTTAATGGCAGAGGTGCTTTTCCCCCTCAGCTTTATGCTTTTCTGGGCGGGACTTGTCTATGTTGGCTTTGACAGCATTAATTTCATGCGAGCTTTAACAATTACTTTTCTGGTAAAAAGGCTTCAGTTAAAAACTGGTTTAGCCCCCTACCCAGTATTATTTAAACTTGAAAGCCAGATAGACCAAATTTTAGAAAGTCTTCAATTGCTGGTAAATTCATTTTTTGTAAGAGATTGGAGCAAGGCAAGCGATGAGTTCCAGGCATCCTCTGAGAATTTTTTAACTGCTGCACGAGTACTTACAGCCAGACTAAAAAATCATGCGACCATTTCTCTTGAAACAGCTTCTCTTATCTGGCGCAATAACGTTTATTCAATAGTAGCTATGGATTCAAGTTTTCAGGAAAAAGCAGTTGCAATTGGAAACAAAATAAAAGAAGCAGAAGCCATGATTTTAAGATACAGGTGGCTGGTAAACCTTGAAAAGATCAATGAAGTCCTTGAAGATTATATCTCAAAAGGCCTTCCCGAAGATCAAAGTGATGCCCAGATATTTGCACAGACAATAATTGAAAAATTTAATCTGTCGCAATTTGGAGCAATATCAGAAGAATTTGTCGGCGATTTTCAGCACGTTCCATTTGATTTACCTTTTAAATGCAGATATTACTGGCATCAGCAGTTACCGCCATTCCCTTTAAACCAGGAAGAATTTCTGCAAAAACTTGATACTCCTGCGATAAGAGAGCTATTTGAAAGTATAAGTCAGGTAAGAGCATTAAAAGCTAAGCTCGAAGAGCAAATGGTATTGTCCACAGCTTCTAAAGCGCTTGCAAATGCTGCTTCTATCGACCAAAACACTCCTGCAACCCTTGAAGCCCAGGAGCTACTTCGCTTTCAACTCTATTCCAAGTATCTGGATATTCCAAAATTTCAACCTGAGTCTGAGCAAGTTCAAAAAGCTGTCGACAAGCTTTCGGCAGATGCAAGAGTCGCACTTGGAAGCGAAAACATAAATTTAATCTCAGGTTTAGGGAAAGAATAAAGTTTATTCCCGCTATTTTAAACCCTCTAGCTCCTCCCACCTTTCCAGACTGGTTAAGAGAGTTTCTTCCAGCTCATCAAGGCGGCTTTTTACAGCAGAAATATCTTCTCCGCTTTTATAAAACTCTGGATCGCCAAGTTTTTCCTGGAGAGAGCCTATTTCTAATTCTATTTTTTCAATTTGCCCTGGAATTCTTTCCAATTCCTGCTTTTCTTTGAAAGACATTTTTTTGGCTTTTTTGAGTTCTTTTTCGCTTCGGGCCTTCTCTTTTTCTTCTTTGGCCTTTTCTTCAAGCTCCAGTGCCAGCTGGCGTTTTTCCTCTATCCAGTCTTCATAGCCACCAACAATCTCACGAACTTCCCCATTTTCTCCGAAAACAATAGTACTCGAAACCACATTGCTCAAAAAAGTTCGATCATGGCAAATCAAAAGGACAGTGCCCGTATAGGATGCCAACAGCTCTTCAAGTAATTCTAAAGTTTCAATATCAAGATCGTTAGTTGGTTCATCCATAACCAGAAAATTTGTTGGTTGCGCAAAAAGCTTGGCAAGCATAACCCGATTTTTTTCACCACCAGATAATATGCTCACCTTTGTCTTTGCACGCTCTGGTGTAAAAAGAAAATTCTGTAAATAGGTAATTATATGCGTATCTTTGCCATCAATTGTTAAGGTATCTCCGCCAGGCAAAACATTTTCCCAGATAGTTTTTGATTCGTCCAGGCAGTTTCGAAGCTGATCAAAATAAGTCACCTCAAGATTTACACCGGTTTTGATCTCTCCTCTTTCAGGCTTTAGCTCCCCAAGCAACACCTTTATCAAAGTAGTTTTCCCACAGCCATTTGGGCCTATGACGCCAATCTTATCCCCTCTAACTATGCTGAGATTAAAATCATTAATAATCTTCTTTCCCGGGTAACTGAAGGATATGTGTTTTGCTTCAATAATGTCATTTCCAGATATCTGGCCTTCAGCCACACTTATCTTTGCCTTGCCCTGACGATACCTTCGTTGTCTTCTTTCTTCACGCATCTTCTTAAGAGCTCTAACTCGCCCTTCATTACGCGTTCTTCTAGCCTGAATACCTTTCCTGATCCAAACTTCTTCCTGAGCAAGCTTTTTATCAAAACGCTCCCAGTCTTTTTCTTCTGCGGCCAATAATTCAGCCTTTCGAGCGAGAAAAGTATCATAATCACAAGCCCAGTCAAAAAGCTTGCCCCGATCAATTTCTACAATTCTTGTGGCAAGTCTTCGCAATAGAGCTCTGTCATGCGTTACAAACATCATAGAAACATTGGTTCTGAGAAGAAATTCTTCCATCCAGGCAATGGTTTCTATATCTAAATGGTTTGTGGGCTCATCAAGGAGTAAAACATCAGGATCTGAAACAAGGGCAGAAGCCAGTAAAACTCTTCGCTTCTGACCACCAGAAAGATCCTCATAAACCCAATTCTGATCAATGTCCATTCTCGAAGCTATTTTGCCAATTTCATCAAGAATGTTCCATGCACTTTTGGATTCAATCTCATCACGTAAAAGAGACAGTTTTTCCTGAGGATGGTGTGGGTCACTTATCAATTTTTGCTCCTCTCGATAGTATTCAAGGAGCAGTTTTCCCTTTTCACCAAGTCCGGAGGCAATTATATCAAAAACACTTCCAGAGAACTTTGAAGAAATATTTTGTGCAAAATATGCAACCTTAACACCCTGCTGAAACTGTACAACTCCACTATCGGGCTGAAGTTCGCCAGCAATAGTTCGCATTAATGTTGTTTTTCCAGCTCCATTTCTTCCAAGGATACAAATTCTCTGGCCCTTCTCCATGTGAAAAGTCACATTTTCAAGAATTGGGGTGCCGCTGAAATTTAAGGTTAGATTCTGCAAAGATATTAATGCCATAAATGTCTCCGATGAAATTAGAGTCCCATGTTAGCAGAAAACTCCATTGTTTGCAGAACAAAGAAAGAAAATTGGCAAAAAAAAAGCAACTTCGCATGTTTGCGAAGTTGCAATGTTATAACGACTTATTTTTCTATCGGAAGTTCTGAATTTGAAGACCAAACAGTCCAGGAGCCATCATACAGTCTTACATTTTTTCTTCCCAATAGCTTTTTCAGGATGAAGAAAGCTTGACTTGCCTGGTGACCAGTTCGACAGTTTACAACAATTTCTTTTTCTTCCGCTGGAATGAGCTTATCATACTCCTTCTTCAATTCTTCTATCGGCCTGATTTCAGACTCATTAACCGCCATCAAATCCTCAGTATAAGGTCGGTTTATTGCGCCAGGAATATGACCGGCACGAGCTTCATTAGACTTTTCCCCGGAAAAGAAATCTGAAGGTCTGACATCAAGAACTTTTACCCGGTTTTCAAGCAGCTCGCTTAGCAGTTCTGAAGTTTTTATGATTAGATTATTCTGAAGTTGCGGTACAACAGATTGATAATCAACTTTAATCCGTTTGGGAATACTAGTGTCCAGAGGCTTGTTATTAGCCACCCAAGCCTTAAATCCCCCATTTAAAATACTATATTGCTTATGTCCAACAAGTTCCAGGGCCATACCAATAAGAGTTGAATCCCTGAGTTTATCATTTACAAGAATTATAAAATCACTGTTATGGATGCCTGCCAGTGATAACTTTTCGGCAATCATTTTAGGAGGTAACATCATAGAAGGGTTGCCTTCTACATTGCCTCTGAAACTTTCTGCTGCTAAAGAAATAGAACCTGGAATGTGCCCGGAATTATATTCAGGCTGAGATCTGGAATCTATAACTACCACCTTATTAAGGTTCTTCTCCAGCCAATCAACGTCAACAATTGGCCCACCATCCAGAATCTGGCTATTAATATTACCAGTAATTGTGCCTAAATCAGCTGCGATTCCAGAACCAAGAAACCAGGCTCGCCAGTTTCCAATCTCAGCAACAGCCCGCTCATCCAATTTTTCTGTCCTTAGTGCGGCCGGCTTTAAACATCTTTCAAACAATCCTGTTAGACCATCTGACAAAATGTATACATTTTTAAAACCAGCAAGTTTTAAAGCCATCCAGGCCTGCCCGGCGTGAGTCATGCCATTTGAGTAAAGCACAATCAAATCGTAATCTTTATATCTGTTAATTTTTGGAAACAGATTGCCAAGCTGAATATTTGCTGCTCCAGGAATGTGATATTTTTCAAATTCAGCAGCAGTTCTCAAATCTACCGCGATAATATTTAGTTTTCTTGCAACAACAGCTCTTGCATAGTCTTCAGGCTCAATATGGTCTTCGGCTTTTTGAATTTTTCCAAGAAGCTGAAACAAATCGGGCTCAGAAATTTTACCAGCCAAACCAAACTTCATTGGCTCCCTTGCCGGTGAACTGGCCAGCATACCAAGTCCTACAGCTGAGATCATAAGGAGAATAGAAAAAATCCATAAAGGTGTGGCTCTAGGAGCAAGTTTTGCCAAAACAAAACCGTCTTCAATCATTTCTGATATCCAGAATGCCAGGATTGCAACCAGAACAAAAGCAATTGAAAACTGGCTATATGAAACTCCAATATCCTCAAAAATAAATCTAACACCTTCATTTTGAGCAGTATAGTAGCTTTTTATCCATGGGAATACCTCGTTGAAAAGCATGCTTCCCAGGACAGATCCAATCAAAAAGACCAAAGCATCTATTTTTCCACTGGCAAATCCAACAACTGCTGTGCCAGGGCACCAGCCGCCTATTACAAAGCCAATTCCAAAAATTATTCCACCCACAATTTGTGATAACCAAATGGTTTCAGGAAGAAATAAATTAGCAGTATCAAGCATACCAATTCCGAAAAGGAAGCCTAATCCAAGCATGGCCGTAACTACTGCACTGAACATAACTTTTAAAACAGACATATCACGGAAATAGAAAATTCCTGACAGTCGCTTTGAACTTCCAAATCCGGCTTGCTCTAATGACCAACCAAAAGCTCCACCAATAAGAAATGCTGCTAAAAATGCTGCCGGAGTACCAAGAGCATTCATTGAAAACAACGTTTTAATCATGCCACTGCCTCCTGAAGAAATAGGCAGCCATATACCCACCTGCAAATACTGCAATTAGAAAAGCAAAACTCCCGGTTTGAAGCATCGCTGTTCCAGAAAGAGCTTGTCCCGATGTGCAGCCACGTGCAAACCTGCTGGCAAATCCAACAATTATTCCACCAATTAGAGCCAGCCAAAACCTACCGCTTGTTTTAAAGCGTCTTCCTTTTTCCATCTGAACTTTAATCCGATGATTTATCAAAGCAGAGAAAAAACCGCCGACAAAAACACCAGCAACCATGAAAACAAGGTAATAGCTCAGCGGCATCTCTCCCCATTTTCCAAAATATTCTGAATTTAAAACGCGGCCAGGAGTAACGCACAATTCACAAAATGAAGCAATGCGCGCAATCCCTCCGGAAGCTCCAAGTCCTGTTCCTAAAACTATATAGGAAACCAACAGAGTTAATCCGAGCAAAAACCCTGCAAGATACGGATTCATATATGAGTTTCTATTTTGATCGTATTCCATAATTTAACACCCCGCGCTTTTTCTCTTAGGCTTCTCTGCCGGAGCAGTTTCACGTGGAACAGAATTACCAGAAGGAGTTACAGACTCACCTCCATAGCTTGGGGCAGAGGGGCTAACATTTTTCCCAGTTGAAGGACTTATCATGGTTTCTCCAAATTTCATTTCAACTTCTCGCCAAATTGATTCCACGCCACCAATAACCGCTTTAATATTTCTTTTTGTCTTTCGCGAAAGAATCCCGGCAACCATCATTGCCAGTGTTCCGTCCCTGTCAATGATAATAAGTGGTACATCGCCAGCCAGATAAGTTAAGTTTTCAAGAACATCTGAAATATCAGCAGCTCTTGCACCAGTTGGATTATATCTTTCAACTTGTGATTTAGGCCTGATATCAATAATCTCCACAGTTCCTGGCAAGTCTTTAATTATCTCAAGCAAAGCCTTTGCGGAAATTCTTTCTGGTAAGCCGAGACTTCTATATGTCTCATGACTCTGTGTCGTATTTGCACTTTCAACATCGCGAATAACTGGATAACCAGCTTCAATCCATGCATCTGCGCCACCTTCCATGCTCATCGCGCTTTTAAACCCATTTCTCTCCAGAAGTCCAACCGCAAGACTTGATCTAAATGCTGAGTTGCATACAGCTACAATCTTATCATTTTTGTTTAATCTGCCAGGCGCAATGGCTGCTAATTCATTTAACGGAATATTTACAACTTCGCCAATTCTCATTCCAGTCCATTCTTTTGGCAAACGAACATCAACAATTAATGGAGCTTTTTTTGCAACCATCTGGGCATATAAATCAGAGGGCTTTATCATCGGCGAGGAAGAAGTCTTTACCCCTGATTTTATATAGTCTTTAAAATCTACATAGGAAGTTTTATATCCTATTCTCTTTAATCTTGTTGCAGCTTCAAAGGTTTCTTTTTCGTTCCCAACTACAACAAGGTTTGAACCCCAGGGAACTATTATTCCAGTCCAGGTTTCAAATCTGCCTCTTAATGCAATATTTACTGAGTTAGGAATATGGGAAGTAGAATATTCTTCAGCACTCCTGGTATCTACAACATAAAACTGATTTTTATCAGAAAGAGATGGGTAATCAAGAATCTTATCCTTGTATGGAGCTTTCCAATCAACAATTTCAGGGCCCTCTCTATTTATTCTGGCGTTCTCTCCAAAATACCCTGGCGCTTTACCTAAACCAGAAATAACACTGGCAATGAATGCAGATCTATCGGCGGAATTCTTCAAATAAAAATTAGAAACCTTTTCCTGGCCAATGGTTGAAGAAGGCTCTTCACTCAAATGTGCTCCGCAAAGAGAGCCTGCACCATGAGCAGGCAAAACAACGGTATCATCTGGAAGTTTTGCCAGCTTGTTATTCCACGAATCAAGTAACATTTCAGCTAATTCAGAGGCAGAAACTGTTCCACCCATTAAATCCGGGCGTCCAACTCCGCCTACAAACAATGTGTCCCCTGAAAAGAGAAATTGCTTTTTATCAGGCGAGCTTTCTGGAGAAACTACTGCGCAAAGTCCATCAGGTGTGTGCCCTGGTGTTTCAATAATTGTTAATCTGGCTTTTCCTACTTTTATGGTAGTGCCTTCCATTACCTGAACATGAGGAAACAATGCCCCACTCTTATGACCAGCATAAATTGGTGCACCAGTTGCTAGTGCCATTTCCCGATGACCAGCAATAAAATCTGCGTGAGAATGGGTCAGAAAAACCCCAGCCCATTCAAGATTATTTTTTTTGGCATAATCAAGATAAGCTTGAATATCCCGACCAGGATCTACAATCAAGGCTTTCCCATCACTATCCAGGATGTAGGAATAATGAGAAAGAACTGCCAGATTAAACTGTGCAACTCTATAATTTTCGCCTTGAAAAACTCCTTGAACAACATATTGAGCTGCATCATAACCATGTGTGGCAGATTCAGCATCCTTTATGCCTTCACAAATCCCCGGTAATGCAGTTAATAAAAAAATGGAAATGGTTAGAAAAAAAAGTCGGTAAATTTTCATATGCCCCCCTCGAATCGAAAAAGTCCAATTCTATTCAGCTGACTGCGCTGCAAAAGTTCTCAAATTCTCTCATTACAGTTTAAACAATCCCGCTTTTCGGAATAACTTTTTTCTGTCGTGACATTTTAGCATATTCTTATATACATGAACATCAAGACGGTTAAGTTTTTATCTGAAGGAAATAATCTATCTAGGAGAGGAGAGCTAAAATATGCAAATGGAGGATTAAAAATCCCAAAAAATCGTAATTAGCACAATTGGCAGCAAAACAAAAAGAATTCGGGGTATCCCACCAATTTTTTCTTCAACCAGCAAAATTGACAATCTAATTGCCAGGTCAGTTTCAGAAAGAACCTGAGTCAATGCAAATGCTGCAAAAACAGCCAGTATTATGGGTAACAATCTGTAGTTTCGAACTTTAACTTTTCCAAAATCTGACCATAAAGCATTCGCCTTCCAGCTGACATTCATTCCTGGTTTGGCGCGGTTTAGCATTCTTTCTGTGACCTCAACTGGGTCCCCTGAATCAAGTTTTATAAAATGTCTTACTGCCTTTCGTCCTGTTGAATATGCGCTTTCTACCACACCGCTATTTGCTGGAAGAAAAGCAAGAACTCTAAATTCCCGGAAAACTGTAAAATAAACCGAAAAGCCAATTATAATGCCAAGAATTACTTTCAAGGTATGAAGATGCTCCCTCGGACTTCTTCCTGATTCCAATGCCACATCCAGATCCATGAATTCCTCCATACAGCTAAAACTTCCTGATCTTCCAAAAAATTAACACTATAAAAATGTCGGAGCAACTAAATTTCTTATCCATGAAGAGTTTACAAATTGTTTAAATCAAATTTTCAAATTCATTATATGTAATTTACCGCGCAAAAAAATTGGGGTAGTATTTTTCATGGAACATTTTCCAACACTAACTACAAATAGATTGATCCTTCGGGAAATTGTTGCTTCGGATGCCTCAAAACTATTCGAAATCTACAGCAATAAAGATGCTATGAGATTTTTTGGAGCAGACCCAATCGAAGCTGTTGAAGAAGCTGAAAAACTAATTGAGATTTTTGCCAATTGGCGCAAATCTTCTAATCCTGGAATACGTTGGGGAATTGAAAGAAAAAGTGATCATAAACTAATAGGAACCTGCGGCTTATTTAAATGGAATAGGAACTGGCGATCCTGTAGCACTGCTTTTGAGCTAAGTGAGGCAGCCCAGGGAAATGGATTCATGCAGGAAGCTATTTATTCGGCCTTTTCATGGGGATTTGAAACAATGAGTTTAAATAGAATCGAAGCTTTGGTACACCCACAAAACCACTCTTCTCAAAAGCTTTTACACAAATTGGGGTTTAAAAAAGAAGGAATTCTGCGCGAAGCCGGCTTTTGGAATGGAAAACATCATGATTTAATTCAATTTGCATTATTGCGAAGTGAATTTGGTTTGCCGAAGGAAACCTAAAAAATGAGCAAAGAGACCACCCTCCAACTGGTCTATGGAAAAGTAAAAAAGGCCATAAATCTTACATTTATGACCTTCAATACAAAACACCACCAGAAATTAAAAAAGCAAGCCAGTCCTTTGAGTTATATACTAATCCGCAGTGAGTAGTCCCTTTATTTCAATTTCATATTGATGAGCACCCAAGCCCGTTAAAAGGTGCACAATATTATCTTCCAGCTTCATTACACCTTTTACTCCATTTTCCAAAAGCATTTCCCGATTCAATTCACCAAAGCTCTGCAGCTTTAATCGCAATCTGGTTTCAGCACAAGCTTTTACCTCAACCAGGTTTTCTTTACCACCAACAGCTTTTAACCATTCAAGGCATTTTTCCCTTGCTTCCGGGTCACTGGCAACAGACGGGAATCCAGCCACTTCAGCTTTTGGAGAAGACGCTCTTAAGTCTTTTTCAATCTCTGCCTCGTCTCCGGCAACTGCAAGATATTCTTCCATTTCAGTTCTTAGAATCTCTGATCTAGTACCAAAAATAGCCTGCAAGCCAGTTCCCACATCAACAACTCCAACAGCTCCTAGCTTTTTAAGTCTATCCTGGTCAGCAAGACCAGTGTCTTTAAGCTCCATGCGTAAGCGAGTTATACATGCATCAAGGCTTACAATATTACTTTTTCCCCCAAAAGCTAGAACAAGCTGGCGCGTAAATTCATTTTCTGCCATTACCGACATATCCACTTCGGCCTCAACTTCCCGACCTGGAGTTTTTAAGTCAAACTTCAGAATGACAAACTTAAAAACGAAAAAATACATTGCTGCCCAAATAGGCCCAATTAACAACATCCATGCTCCATGAGTTGATTTGGAAAACAAGATTACATAGTCAATAAAACCATGTGAAAACGTCATTCCATGCTTAATTCCAACCGCTATACAAAAATAATAAGCAACCCCCGCCAAAACAGCGTGAACTCCATACAAAGCTGGTGCAAGGAAAAGAAAAGAGAATTCTATTGGCTCAGTAATTCCGGTTAAAAATGAAGTAAGAGCAGCAGAACCCATTATACCGCCAACCTTTGCCTTATTCTCAGGTTTAGCGGTGTACCAGATTGCCAAAGCTCCGGCAGGCAACCCAAACATTTTAAAAAGATAACCACCAGCCATGTTTCCAGCAGTTGGATCTCCAGCAGCAAAGCGATGTAATTCGCCTCTAATAATTTCTCCGTTGGAAGTTACAAATTCACCCACTTCAAAAAAGAATGGAGCGTTCCATATGTGGTGTAAACCAAATGGTAATAAAGCCCTCTCGATAACGCCATATATAGCAAATGCTGTAGCTGGACTTTCTGAAGAAGCCCAACGTGAAAATTTTGCAATCAACCCACCAATTGGAGGCCAAACAAGACTTAGAACCAGACCAAGAGCTATAGCAGCGAAAGAAGTCAAAATTGGAACCAATCTTTTCCCAGAAAAGAAACCAAGATAAGGCGGCAGCTGAACCCGGTAAAATCGATTAAACAGCCAGGCAGCTATCAATCCAGCCAAAACCCCACCCAATACGCCCGTATCAATTGATTGCATACCCATAACATTTCGGGTTTCGAAACCATATACTCCAGCCATAACTCCCATGGTTGCGACCATAACAGCATAGCCAACCAGTCCCGCAAGAGCAGCAACCCCATCGTTATTGGTTAAGCCAAGACAAACTCCCAAAGCACAAATAACAGGTAAGTTTGAAAAAATAGCTCCCCCAGCCTGCGCCATGGTTTTTGATACCACCAAAGGGATAATACTGAATTCAGAGCTACCAACTCCAAGCAAGATACCCGCGACCGGTAAAACAGAAACAGGCAACATCATGGATTTCCCTATTTTTTGCAGAGTTACAAAAATGCTTTGCAATATCTTTTTCATTATTTGCCACCTCTTTCTGCATCAAGAAATTTCTTAATCGAAGCTCTCACAGAATCTGCATCCGATCGTTTCATGGCTTCGCGAACAATGTTTTCACACGCTTTTTGGGAAAGCTTTCTGACAAGAGCTTTTACTGTTGCTATAACTGGAATATCAACACTAAGCTTGTAAACTCCCAAACCAATTAAAGCCACAATTCCCTCAATATCGCTAGCAAGGCCTCCACAGACACTAATTTCGATTCCCTGCTCATTAGCGGCTTTCGCCACCATATCTATCAAACGAAGAATAGAGGGATGTAAAGCATCTATTTTACCCGCCATTTTTGGATGACCGCGATCCATTGCCAAAACGTATTGACTCAAATCATTGGTACCGATCGAAAAGAAATCTGTTTCCGCAGCAAAACAATCTGCCAAAAGCGCGGCAGAAGGAACTTCAATCATCATTCCGGCTTTAATTAATGGAACTCCCATACTCTCAGCTGTTTGTTGCAGAATCTTTCGAGATTGCCTCCATTCATCAATATCAGCAATCATTGGAAACATAACTCTTACATCATAATCTTTCGCTACCCTCAATATAGCTCGAAGCTGTGTTATAAAAATTTCTGGCCGATTCAGGCATACTCTAATCCCCCGTTCACCAAGAAATGGATTATCTTCTCGAGGTATGGGCAAATAAGCCAACGGCTTGTCCCCACCCACATCAAGGGTTCGAATAATAATTGGCGCATCCTTCCCCATTTGTTTTGCAACCTGCAGATAAGCTTCATACTGTTCCTCTTCATCTGGAGCAACAGCGCGGTTCATAAAAAGGAATTCTGACCTGAGCAGTCCAATCCCCTCTGCACCCAGCTTAATAGCCTGCTGTGCAGAGCCTATGTCTCCGAGGTTGGCCACCACTTTAACTTGAATGCCATCAAGAGTTTTTGCAATTTCAGAAGCGTGAGAGCGCTCTTCCTCACGAATTTTTTCCTCAATTTTGATTGCATTTTCAAAGCTCGCAACCTCATCCTCATCCGGCTTAATAGTTAACAAGCCTTTATTCCCGTCAACCACAACCAGGGTTCCATTTTCAATCTCGAGCGCAGCCGGGTCCAGTCCTACAATAGCAGGCAATCCCATTGATCTTGCTAATATGGCTACATGCGAAGTCGCTCCGCCTGAAATAGTACAACAAGCTACAACTAACTCCTTGTCCAAACTAACAATATTTGATGGGGTTAAATCCTCTGCGATAATCACCTGTTTATCAGTAATATTCAAACTCTGCTCTTCTATTGAAAGAAGAATCCTTAGAACTCTGTACCCTAAGTCTTTTAAGTCATTTGCGCGAGCTGCCAATAGTTGATTATTCAGACTTTCAAGTCTCGTAGCATGAGTTGTAAAAGCCTTATTCCAGGCAAAAGCCGCACTCTTACCTGCAACTATTCCCCGGTCAACCAATTCAATCAGTTCTGGATCATCAATAAGTTCCATATGGGCAGAAAAAATAGCTGCCCGCTCAGGGTTACCTGATTTTTTTAATTTGTCGCAAAGAGAAGAAAGCTGAAGAATAGCCGTTTGGGAAGCATTTCTAAAATCTTCTTGCTCCTTCTTTGCGCCATTACCTTTTTCAGGAATATCGTATTCCTGATTTTTCAGTTTTAAAACCTTACCAATTGCCAATCCGCGAGAGGCACCAATACCAGACAGTTGCCCTTCTCGGGTTACTATTCCCTTCTCAAAATTCCTCTGCTCCTGCGCCGCTGCTGACAAATCTTCTCCAAGTCCTTCTTTTAGCCTTGGCAGAATGTATTCAATGGCTTCCTTTGCATCTATTCCAGTGGCAACCAGAACTACTTTTTCATCTTTTTCAACTTCTAGTGCCATAATTGCAGAAACACTGCGAGCATTTGCACTTTTATCACCCTTTTTAATCTGCAGCTGACAGTTGAATTGTCTTGCCAGTCCAGCCAAAATAGAAGCTGGGCGGGCATGAATACCAGATGGATTTACTATCACAACAGCATCTGACACAAGTGATTTAAAGCTCTTTTCATCATTTTTTTCTTTTCCAGCTCCCAGTGGAACATATGAAAAAACAATGCTCTCACCGACCTCAATATTTCCGGTCCCAAAACTTATGTTTTGAACGGAATCCATATTTGCAATCAAAACCTGGGTCAGCAAACTACGTGCATTCGTAGCAATAAAATCTGCATCAAACTTAATCAAGGCTTGTCCAATAGATACAGATTCACCTTTTTTTACCAGAGCTTCAAATCCCTTTCCACCAAGTTTTACAGTATCAAGACCAATGTGGATAAGAATTTCAACCCCATCACAGGTTTTTATCGTTAATGCGTGTCCAGCAGAATGAAGTTGAATTACTTCACCGGCAACTGGGGCTTTAAGAACGTTACTCAAAGGATCAATCGAAACTCCATCGCCAACCATCTTCTGAGCAAAAACTGGGTCGGGCACCATTTCCAAAGGTATTAAAACGCCTGAAAGCGGAGCAATAACGTTAACCAAATCTGGTATTGAAGCTTTCGCCATTAAGTTTTCTCCAGTCAAATTTAATTCTAACTAATTCTAACAAACCATTACTTCATGAGCTATTTAATTTGAAGAAACCAACAGCTTTACTCCAGAATTCCTTATTCCTGTCTCCACAGGTTATCATTTTGCGTTTCTCCCCCAAAAAATGCTATAGTCCGCTCAGAAAGGATTTTAAATTGAGCAACTCAATCAATTCAAAAAAAGGGCAGGCACAACCTGGCTGTTTATTTGGCTGCGGCATTCCCTTGTTAGTGTTTGGATTAGGCATTATTTTTACCAGCCTTTGGGCCTTTGTTACTTATGCCCGTTCAGGAAGCTGGGAAAAAGTTGATGCAATCGTTACTCAAGCTTCAGTTCAAAGATCTGTAAGTAATCGTGGTGGAGTAAGTTACTACCTTGTTGGCAAATACAAATATGAGTTTAATGGAAAAAAATATACCGGAACGAGACTTTTCATAGACTCTTCACCTGCCCAATGCGAGGCAGCGTTACGACACGAAATCCAAAAAATGGAAAGTCACCTTAAATCCGGAAAACCCATGAAAATCTTTGTTAATCCTTCAAATCCAGAAGACACAATTGTATTTAGGCAACTTGGCATTTCTGTTTTTCTAATGCCGATTTTGGGAGTTATATTGCTATTTCCAGGCTACGTTTTCCTTGTCGAAGGTATAGGAAAAATCAGGAGATGATTGCCAACGAAAGACAAAAGTTTGTATATTAAAAACGACTGGGAAGTTACTTAAAGCTTTTTGTTGTTAAATAATTACAAAAACTCTTTAGTTTTCTGTGCTATAAGTTGCACTTTTACCCCTTAAGCATTACTATATGCTCTGATTTGAAGTTGATGTTTTTCTTAACAATACTCTGGGGACTCAGCTCAAAACAAACGTTAGAATGAAATTGCATTCGACAACTCCCCCTGCGCTTTATGGGAAACCAAGCACCCATTTAGTTTTTATTCATACTGGAGCAACTCATGATCAGCACAGAAAACCTCGGACTCAGCTTTGGCAGTAATAAACTCTTTGATGGAGTAAACATTAAATTTCTTCCAGGAAACTGTTATGGCTTAATTGGTGCCAATGGTTCAGGCAAATCCACATTCTTAAAAATCCTTTCTGGCGAGATTTCCAGCACTACAGGGAGCGTAAATATTGGCCCCAACGAAAGAATCGCAACCTTAAAGCAGAATCATTTTGAGTATGAAGACGTTCAGGTCCTTCAAGTCGTAATGATGGGTTACCCAGAGCTATATTCTGTCTTAACAGAAAAAGAAGAGCTTTATGCGAAAGCTGATTTTACCGAAGCAGACGGAACCCGTGCTGGCGAACTAGAAAGCCTTTGCGCTGAAATGAATGGTTGGGAAGCAGAGGCAAATGCCGCAACCTTGCTCGCAGGACTCGGCATAAAAACTGAGTTGCATAGTCTTCTCATGAGAGAGTTGACCGATTCTCAAAAAGTAAAAGTGCTCTTAGCCCAAGCCCTTTTTGGTGACCCGGACATACTTTTGCTGGATGAACCTACAAACCATCTTGACGTGGCTGCAATCCGCTGGGTTGAAAACTTCCTATTAAACTTTGATAAAACAGTAATCGTTGTATCTCATGACCGCCACTTTCTGAATCAAGTTTGTACCCACATGGCTGACATTGATTTTGGAAATATTACGCTTTATACCGGCAACTATGACTTCTGGTATGAATCCAGTCAACTGGCTCTCAAGCTTCAACAGGATCAAAATAAAAAATTGGCGGATAAAGCTGAGGAGTTAAAGGCCTTCATCGCCAGGTTCAGCGCAAACAAGTCTAAGTCTTCCCAGGCTACTTCGCGAAGAAAGCAGTTAGAAAAGCTGCAGATCGAAGATATAAAACCTTCGTCCAGACGTTATCCGTTTGTGGGATTTAGACCTGAACGTGAAGCAGGAGATCAGCTTCTAAGAGTAGAAGGTCTAAGCAAAACAATTGATGGAACCAAGGTTCTCAACAATGTTTCCTTCACTGTTCACAAAAAAGACCGAATCGTTTTTGTGGGGGCAAATGAACTCGCAAACACCACCCTGTTTAAAATTCTTATGGGAGAAATGCAAGCTGATTCTGGCACTTTCAATTGGGGAGTAACAACTTCACAGGCATATTTTCCAAAAGATAACTCCAAGTTTTTTAATGACGGGGAGCTAAATCTAGTGGACTGGCTAAGGCAGTATTCAACAGACAAAACCGATACTTTTGTAAGAGGATTTCTTGGCCGAATGCTGTTTTCTGGCGAAGATGCACTTAAAACAACTGATGTTCTATCTGGGGGGGAAAGAGTTCGCTGTATGCTCGCCAAAATGATGCTGAGTAGTGCAAACGTTCTTTTACTGGACGAGCCGACAAACCACCTGGATCTTGAATCAATTACTGCACTAAATAATGGCCTGATGGCTTTCCCAGGGACCATCCTTTTTACCTCTAAAGATCTACAGTTTAACGAAACAATTTCCACCAGAGTTATTGAACTAACTCCAACAGGACAGGTTGATACAGGCCAAACCTACGAAGAATACTTAAAAGCAATTTAAGTATTTTTATTAGTTATTAAAGAAAGCTCCAGAATCACTTTTTAGATTTTGGAGCTTTTCGGTTATAATATGTAACTAGCTTTTACCTTTTGCCCATTAAGAAGAGAAATCATAAAAATTGGCTGCTTATTAACAGGAGTTTTAATGAGATATTTTATTCTGATCGTCTTTTTCCTTTCTTTCACCATTTCTTCACAGGCTGCAATAAAAATTCAGTTTGAAGTTAGCAAAATTCATGGACTATTTGAGTTTATTGAGGCTATTAGCGGCAACCAAAATAAATGCCAGCAATTTGTCGATCTATACAAAAATAGTGGCTACTATAACGATGAAAACAAAGCTCTGCTTAATGATTTTCAAAAAATAAAAGAATCCTCAAAAACTTACAATGTTGATAAATTAACTCTGGCAAGCATTAGGTCAGCTGATCTTAAAGAGTTTAAAGAGAAATCAAAATACGCAGTAAATCTTTTAAAAAGACAAACATATTTTGCCGTTTTGGATAAATTTTCCTTAATTTACGAAGAGCTGATCTGGAACAAAGAAAAAGAGAAACTTTTCAATTGGCAAAAGCTTCTTACCCGAAAAGTTGCAAAACCTGGCCTGGACAACGATTTTGTCAAAGTTAGAAATTTTCTGGGCTCTGAATGGCCACTAGATAAACCTTTTAAGATCTATCTGTATGCCATCCCAGGTAAAAACGGAAATTCCAGGGGCAGATCCTTTGGAGGAACTGAAGCAATACAATCAGTTGGGATTCTTGTTGATTCCAAGGAAATAGACCGCCGACTCAGTCTTATTTTCCATGAAATAACCCATTCTTTATTCTCCACAAGACCAGAATCAGATAAAAAATTGCTGCTGGAACAATTTAAAAATTCTGGATCAAAAAGCTGGATTCAGGTTTTCTGCCGCCTGTACGAAATACTCCCCACCACAATTGGTAATGGCTGGGCTTTTGAAAGGATAACAAATAAACTGGATAAATCTCCCTGGTATCAAAATGAATCTCTAGATACCATTTCAAGAGCAATCTACCCATTTTTTAAAAGTTATATAAAAAACAACAGACAACTCGATCAGGAATTCGTAGATAAACTAATCGAAATTTTTGAAAAAAAATACCCTGATTACGAATCAGCCTTTGAAAACATATTTTGCGGAGTTCATGTTATTTCCGCAGGGGGCCGATTTAGAGCAAACGACTTGAACAAAGTTCTAAGGGACCATTTTCTATTTTGTGGCTTTGTGACCAATTCCAGTCCAATTTCTCACCCCATAACCATTTCAATGGCTGCAAAAAGTCCATATACAAACGTTCTGGTAATCCATGAAGGAAACTCGGACGAATTAATTAAATTTATAGATTCCTTCCCTTTCTTAAAATCATATGGTGAAAAGCTTATGAAAAAGGGATCTAGCTATGCTTTTGCTGCTATTAATCCTTCTAAACAAAAATTTGTGATTTTAAAAGCTCAGGATATGAATCAGGTAAAACGTTACTTACGTTTAATCCAGAAAAAAGGAAAACTGGATAAGCAAAATCCATTCATTGTTTTTGAATAAAAAAATAATCAACTTTTATAAGCAAACAAATAGCAGTATCTTGTTATCAATTAAAAATTCTATGGAGGAACAAAATGAAAGTTCTAGCGATTAATGGCAGCCCCAATAAAAATGGAAACACATATCACGCAATCAAACTTGTTGCAGATGAGCTAAAAGAACAGGGAATTGAGACGGAAATCCTTCATATAGGGAATCAATCTATTAGAGGTTGTATAGCCTGTTACCAGTGCGTAAAAAACAAAGATGAAAAATGCGCCATTTCTAACGATTGTGTTAATGAATCTATTCAAAAAATGAAAGAAGCTGACGGAATAATTCTTGGTTCCCCAGTGCATTATGCTGCAATGTCAGGAGCAATGAAAGCATTTCTGGACAGGTCATTTTTTGTTGCCGGAGTGAACCGAAGCATGTTCAGACATAAAGTTGGAACAGCGGTTGTTGCGGTTAGACGTTCAGGCGGACTCCCAACCTTTAATCAGTTAAATAACTTTCTAAATTATTCTGAAATGCTTATGCCAACCTCAAACTACTGGAATGTCATCCACGGAATGGGGCCTGGAGAAGCCTTGAAAGATGAAGAGGGCTTGCAGATTATGAGAGTTCTGGGCAAAAATATGGCCTGGCTCATGAAACTTGTTGAAAATGGTAAAGAAACCATAAAGGCACCAGAGCCTGAAAAGAAGCTTTTGATGAATTTTATCCGATAACCAACCCAACAAAACAAAAGGCTCTGTGGTATACAGAGCCTTTTGTTTTTCCACTTCCTTAATTTTCTCTGGCATGGAAAATAACTACATGTTATAGTCCACAGTTAACTTTTCAAACCACATACGTACGGAGACTCTATCAATGGTAGAATTCTTGCAACAATTCGGGCCTGTTACTCAAGCCCTTCTCGCTACTCTATTTACCTGGGGCGTAACAGCCGCTGGAGCAGGATTGGTGTTTTTTACCAATTCAATGAATAAAAAGCTCATGGATTCACTACTTGGCTTTGCTGCAGGCGTAATGATTGCAGCAAGCTTTTGGTCACTTCTCGCACCAGGAATTGAAATGGCTGAGCAAATGGGACAGATTCCATGGCTTACAGCTTTAATTGGTTTTATGGCTGGCGGAATTTTTATGAGATTAACTGACAAATATCTGCCACATCTCCACCTTGATAAAGATATGGATCATACAGAAGGCGTTAAAACCTCATGGCAAAGAAGTACCCTTCTTGTTCTGGCAATAACTTTGCACAATATTCCAGAGGGGCTTGCAGTTGGTGTTGCGTTTGGAGCAGTCGCAGCAAATCTTTCTTCTGCAACTCTGGGTGGAGCTATTGCTCTCGCAATTGGTATTGGGTTACAAAACTTTCCAGAAGGTGCAGCAGTTTCAATGCCCCTTAGACGCGAAGGAATGAGCAAATGGAAAAGCTTTTTGTTGGGCCAGGCTTCTGGCATCGTTGAACCAATCGCTGGGGTTTTTGGTGCGATGTTTGTTATGAATATGCAGAGCATCTTACCTTACGCCCTTAGTTTCGCAGCCGGAGCAATGATTTTTGTCGTTGTTGAGGAACTTATTCCAGAATCACAAAGAAATCCAGACAATATCGATACCGTTACCATGGCGACCATGGCTGGCTTTGCGGTAATGATGGTATTAGACGTAGCTCTAGGCTAAATTAAATACAATAAAGTGGCCCCTTCTGAAGGCAGAATCGGGCCACTTTTTCGTATCCGCCAAATCTTTGTTATAATCTCATCATCTTTTTATTAAATGGGAGTTCAAAATGAGAAATAGAATTTTATTGGTTTTGGCAATAACTTGCGCCTTAACCTTTGGCCAGGCTAGAGCTGAGACAACTATAAAAACTGGCTCAAATGAAATGGCATCAAAAAAAGTGATTGAAAATATTTACCCAGAGCTTGAAAACGGCCTCTACCTTATACAGGCTGAATTGAATAAGATCCCCACAAATATTGCCCTACCAGAAGGATACAAACTGGTAAAATTTTCTTATGACCATCTTTCAACTAGAGAAGATGAAGAATACCGTGAGCCAAGAAACCTCATTATTAAAGCTAAACCAAATGTAAAACTAATTCTGAATGAATCTCCAGAAATAACACCAGCACCTGGAAAGCATAAGTTCTCGCTTCAATTATCACTAGCAAAAAATGCTGCAAAAGAATTGGAAGAATTCACCGGCAAAAATGTTAATCGTGGGGTTGCACTTGTTGCAGGCGGGAAGATTCTTACAACTCACACCATAAGATGTGCTATTACCGGTGGGAAACTACGAATAACCAGATGTAATGATGACGGATGTCAGTTCATTTTCATTAACCTTAAAAAGTAAAAGGCAATTTTTCCTAAAACAAAAAAGCGCCCCAGACAATTTTATCTGGGGCGCTTTTTTGTTTTTAACCTGCTGAATCTTCTGCTTCAATTTTCTTTAAGCGAATTAAAAGCTCTCTATAATATAATTCATCCGTATCATTCATTACACTTTCTATAAATTGCTTTGCAGAGCTAACAGTTGCAGCCCCTTTAACGCCATTTGCAATTTCAAACATGGCTAAAGCCATTGGGCGCCTATTTAATCTTAAATTTCTGTATTCAGGATTATTTAAATTTGAAATCGCCTGATTGGAAGCACCCGCAAAATCCTGCTTTCTAATCTTTTCAAAGACTTCTCTAATCTCCAATAAAGATTGGATTTCCATAATAGCATTAGCCAAAAAAAGCTTTGCCTCTTCAGAGTCTGATTTAATGTTTCTTAGACGTTTACCCAGCTCTTCAAGCTTGTATGATGTCTTTAAGATTCCTTCTGACATATCTAGAGAAATATTTCCCAGCTCTACTGAGTTTTGCAGAATTTCAAAACTCTTAACCATCTTAGGGTTAGAAAATTCTGGCTTCAACTTTTCAACAAATTTAGCAGCTTTTCTATAATCACCTGCAGCGATACACATAGTGGCTTTTTTAAGCCCATCTTTCACACGTTCTTTGCGCAGATTATATCGGAAGTAAAAAGCAAGCGGTATGGCAACCATTGCTAACAGCGTTAAAATAAGAACGTTTCTTTTGCTTACTTTCATTTTAAATGCTTCCTAAAATGTTAAAAGTCCTCCAGAAGTTCTGGAGGACTTTTATTATATCAAATTAATCCCAGCGATGATTTACACCGAAGATAACTCCTACATCATGACCGTAACCCCAGTCTTTTTCAAGAGCAATCGGGAATCCGATCTGTCCCTGCCAGTCTCCGTTAAAGATCAGGAAACCAAGCAAAAGGTCTGTATTTGTATCATCAGGACCGTTATCCATTTCATAAGTCGTGTTGTTCAACTCACCCACAATTGAGAAATTGTGATTAACGCGATAATCCATACCAGCTCTCAAAATGTATTTTGCAATACTGTCTTCCGAGTCATTGGCAAGAGACACGTTTAAGTGACTATTCCAGCGATCATTAACCTTTCCAGAATATGCACCACCAACTTCTACCCAGGCACCGCGGGTTGCTTCAGCAGGACCAACTCTAACGCCTGTTCGACTTCTTCCAGTCATATTGGCAAGAGGCTGATGATAGTTATCCCCAGGGAATCTTCCTTCCACATGGAGAGTTACTGCATGTGTTCCTTCAAGGTTTTTCCAGATCTGATAACCAACTTTCAGGCTTGGATCATGGATTCCAGAAAGGCTAACAGTGTTTCCACCACCAGACTGTCTAACTTCCCAGCTCTGGAAAGGAACTGTCAAGCCAGCGAAAAGCTTTTTGCCAGTATACATTATATGAAGTGGCATATAGCTTTCATTACCTTCAATAACATTCTGAACGCCGTTCAAATACTGATATTTTTCATATTTATACTGGAAACCAACGTGCCAGGTTGAAATGTAAGGAATCAAAGCGGATTCAACTTCGAACAGGCCATGGTAACCACGAAGGTTAGCGAAGTATGGGCTGAAATCGGTAGGCTTCATTTCATCTGGAATTCTGTATCTTTCCTCACGATAGAGCTCGCGGGTTCCAACTGCTACTGGAGAAGATGGAGCCATAGAAGGTGCAGGAATCGGAGCACTCATATACGGAGCCGGAGGAGGTGTAAGAGACCCTGGCACCGAAATTGGCGGTGGAGGAGTCAAATCAGAATTCATTGGTGCAGGCGGAGGTGTCATGTTTCCGCTTGAATACATTGGAGGAGCCTGAGGTGGAGCATAAGAGTCCATCACCTGAGGCGCTGGAGGACGCATTCCATAAGGTTCATTACTAACTGGAGGTGGTGGTGGAGGCATCAATGGAGGAGGATCAAAAGATGGTTCACTAACACTTGGTTCAACAGCAGCCATAGGAGCTTGAGCAACTTGATATGGCTGAGCATACTGAACTTGAACAGATGGAGCCGTTGGGTTGTTCATAGCTCTTGGTGCTTCATACATTGGTGGAGCAACAACAGGTGTAACAACAGGAGGGGCCATTACTGTCTCAACAGGTTCAGCACCAGGAATAGTCAGTTTATCACCAACACGTAAGTTGTTTGGATTAATCTGTGGGTTGGCACGAGCAATTTCTCTCCAACGCTTTGAAGAACCCAAAATTCTCTTGGCTATCTTACCAAGGGTGTCGCCACGTTTTACAACGTAACCACCACCAACCTGGCCATAAAAGCTCGCATCTGCTTCAGCTGCGTCAGCAGAAACTGAAGGAGCAGGAGATTCGTCGATTTCATGATCGGGAATATCAAACTCTTCTTGATGAGTAGCCCTTGCCATGTGCTGAGTCGCTTGCGCTGCAACAGATTGGTTTGCGCTTGATTCACTTGCATGAGTAACAAGTCTCTGGCCAACATAGATTCTGTTTCCATTTTCTATGTTGTTTAGAACCATCAAATCCTGCCATTTGTCAGGGTTACCATATACTCTCATTGCAATCTTAGGAAGAGTATCTCCAGCTTTTACAACATAAAAGCCTTCCTGATTTCTAACAGCAGTGTTTGAGTTTCGCGACTGTCTAGGCGGTTCTACAGGTGCTCGGTAGTTAGCCTGGCCAAGAGGTTGAGCTACAACCTTCGGCGGAGCCATCATAAGTTGAGTTTGAGCCGTTCGAGCAGCCGGACCGACTTCCTCCCAACCCGCCTGAGCTGGACCAGTCTGTGCCCGGCCAATAAGCGGCGTAGAAAACAGCAAACCAGCTGCAATCAACGCGGCAAGGACCGGATCCTTGGCCCGGAAAGAGTTAAACCTAATCATCTCTGACCTCCAGGTCTTACCAGAAATATAAAGTTAATCATAGTTTCCAGAATTTTTTAAATTGGCCTATCAGCAATTTTGAATAGCTATACCAATCGGCATAAGAAATTAATTCTTCTTTTTTTCCACTATCGACAGTTGGGATTAAATTCTTGAGCATTAAAGTTGCGTGATTTGAAATGGCTCTTGCCATGGATGTAGATGGAGTGCCGCCTTCAAGGACAGAAATTATTTTTCCATCGCAATACTTTTCCGCAAATTTCTTTATCATCAAAACAGTATCGATTAACCCTCTTTCGCTAAGCAAAATGTGGGATGAGGGGTCTTCTGCAAGAACATTTGTTCCATAAGACAAAATTATAAATTGTGGACAAAACTGGTTAAGTATCTTCGTCAGCACTTCTTTAATGGCTACACGATACTCTCTGTCGCCATATCCAGATGGAAGCGGGAAATTTAAATTGTAACCCTGTGAGCCCTTAACACCAGTTTCTTCGTAATGGCCCGTTCCTGATACTCCAGGATATTCATGAAAAGAAACCGTCATTACATCTTTTCGCTCGTAAAAAATTTCCTGGGTTCCTTTGCCGTGCTCTGCATCAAGATCAAGAATTAAAACTCTCTTAAGTTGATGCTTTTTAATTAAGTAATGAGCTCCTACAGCGGCTGGATTAACCAGACTTCCATAGCCAAAGGAAGAAATGCCAGCATGATGACCAGGCATTGCAGTTAAACAGAAAGCGGATTTATATCGCCCTTCCATAACATGGTCAACAGCATCAAGAACTTCTCCAGCGCCATATCTGGCAATCTCAAATGATTTCCTGATTAGCGGTGTATGGGAATCAAGTTGTTCCACTCCACTGTAACTTCTTCTATGAAGATCATTTAGATATTCAGGGTCGTGAATATCCCTAAGTCTTTTCATTGGTGCAATATCGGATTCCAGGTATAAATCATCCCAGAGTCCATCAGCGGTTAGTTGATCGATTGCCAATGAGAGACGACCCCCTTCTTTTCTTTCGGTAAGGGGGTCGTGCTCAAGCAGCTTGGGGTGAAACAGTATCACCCCTCCTGAATTGGTTGTTTCCATAAACTCAGGCAGAAAATGCCGTCAGCATAAGCTCTCTTTCCATGCAGTCTTCGGGAAGGCTCATTGGGTCAAAGGCACGCTGAGTAGCTTTTTCCTCTTTCTTTGATTTTTTGCGCTCATCAGACCAGCGCAGGAATGAATGATGATTAATTCTAGACATTGTGAAGTTGAGAAGTTCCATACTCGATACTTCCTCCTTGTTTAACTCTCTATAATTTATATCGGCATTATTTATAAAATAGTTTAGCAACCAACTAAAATAGACATAAAAAAATAGAGCTTCCCGATAGCTCGGAAAGCTCTATTTAATATAGGTTTAAAGTTATTTTGCTCCAGATTTTTCTACTGTGCTTTTGTATTCTTCATAAGCTTGTCGATAGTTAATCATTAAATCTTTAACCTTTTCAGGATCACTATCTGGCTTTGTGACAGCATCAGTATATTCTTTGTAATATTGTTCATAAGCCATTTTTTTGGTTTGAATATCATCGCTCACCACGATTTCCTGATTATTTGCCCCAACAATATCAACTGTATTCTTCCTGGCTTCAGGAGTAGATTCTTCAGTATTATCTGCAACGCTAACAGATTCAGTATCAGATGCATTGCTACCACTTGCTGCGTAAGCTTCATACCCTTTTTTAAGGGCTTTTTTACCAATCCAGCGACCGATACCACCAAAAATCCATTTTCCTAATTTACTTCCCAGATAAGCTGCGGAAACCGTTCCTAGTATAGGAATAGCCCATGCTCCTGTTCCTGCAAGTAAGGCAATACCAGCTGCTGCACCAATGGTTCCGCCGACAAGATCACCCACAACAGCGCCTATTCCTTCAGCTGTAAGCGAGGCTTTATTTACTGATTTAATCGCATCCTTTACCGCTTGAAGGTCAATCTTCTTTTTGTCTTTAAGCTTCATTGTCGCCAATTGTTCCCCAATGGGCTTGACGAGGGTTTTAGTAATAATGTCGCCGATTCTAAATCCGATCATGGCACCCATCCCAGCCGCAACCGGGCCACCGATGCCTGCGCCAATAACATATCCGCACGCCGCACCAATTGCGCCACCAGCTTTTCCGGCAACAAACCCAGCTACTTTTCCAGCTATTTTTGTTAGCCACCAGTCTCTTTGCTTTAATTCTTCAACTTTTTGAGCTGTTTTGGCTTTTAAAGAGTCAAATAATCCTGCCTCTGCAACGCTAACAAATGGCGAGAATAGAATCACCAGCGCAAGAAGCGCACTTAGTCGCATTAAGGTTTTTCTAGATTTTATCATGTTAAAGTCCCGAGTTTTCTTTTTATTGTAAGGAAAAAAGCTGCTTCCCGCAATGTACAATAACCTGACATTAAGAGTGTGGAAAAACAATCAGTTGCTGGTGAAAACTTCGCTAGAGGCAATACTAGATTGCATTTCAGCTATAAATTCGGGTAAAAGCAGATTAAACTCCTCTCTATGCTCCTTGAGAACAGGAATTGCAAGATGAAGTTGTATCCCACGACCAAAATGAGCTCCCATTTGTCTAAGAATCCCTTCAATCTCAGAAATGTGCTTATTTCTGGTTAACCATTTATCGCGCTTCATAAGCATAAAAATTCTCTGAAAACCTGCCGGTAATTGTAAAGAATGCTTTTCCAGTGCAGACAATACAGATTCTGAAAAACTTGAGAGCTCTTGGTGAGAAAATTTGTCCCAGTTAGTTGCCAGTAAATAATCTAAAAATACATCAGTAATAACACCTCTAAAATGGCCGAACTCTTTTCCAATTCTGGATTTTATTATAGAAAAAGCCTTAATATCTTCGCATCTTGAATCAATAATTCTGTGCAAAAGGAGCCCCTTTTTGATACCCGCAGAATAACTGGTCTGCTCAATATCACCTTTGACAAAATCGCCAAACATGTTTCCAGCAAGGATCTCAGAATCGCTTCCTGAAAAGAATGCGTGTCCTAAAAAATTCATTACGTCTTCCAGAATCTATTTTTGATTAATTTTTTTCAACCAGCTTAAAGCTTAAGCTAACTAGTTTTTCTGCTTAAAAACGAAAGTTTGTAAGCCTTCCGACCCAACATCTTTCCAGGCTCTTTCTTCATTAGGATTAACTTCAACCACATCGCCGGATTGCACCTGAAATTCCTTATCTCTTATAACTAGAGTTCCAGAACCTTTCACAACGGCGAAGATTACGTTTTGATCAAGGCTATGAGCAGGAATAGCTCCCCCTTTTTCAAGTTCAAGAAAAACCACATCAGCGCGTTTCATTTCCGCAATTAGCTTTCCAGTCGATTTGTTACCACGAAAAATTTCTTTTGAATCTACAAAATTAAATACTTTCAATTACTCTTCATCCATTTCCTTGAATTTTTTCTTTGATTATAGCCATTTTCCAAGTATTTTGAAAACCTTGTTATTATTTCATTAAAACAACTAAGGAAAAAAAATGAAAAACAAAATCCTGATGACTATTTTTTTGCTAAGCGCTCTTCTAAGCACTTCACAACTTTTTGCCCAAGAACAATTTATTAAAGAATGGAAAAAATTTAATACTTTCTTCAGCAACTTTTCTGAAGCTGGGCTTCCAGATTTCGATAAAAAAAACCTTGATGATAAAATTTTGGAAAACTTCGCTATCCGTCATCTTTATCTGAACCGTTTTAATCGCATGAAAAACTCTCCAAATGGCCCGGATAAAATAGCTCCAGAAAAATGGGTTCAGGATACTGCCGAAAAATTCTTCGGAAAAACAATCTCTAACCCAGGTTCAAAAAATGGAGAATACAAAATCCCGGTCTGTGAAGGTGAAGGCTACACGTTTTCGCAGGTAAACAGTATGAAGCAGATCGATAAAAAGACTTTTGCTGCTGAAATCAACGTTTTTTCCAGTTATGCCGGTGTAATTGTAGATCCACACGGAGATAATGAAACATGGAAAAAAGAAGGAGAAGATGTGGCATTGGTTGGTGTGTGGAAAGCTGAATTTACTAACTCAGGCAAGGGGCCACATCCATTAAAGCTTCTCTCCTATAAAAAAATACGTGGCCCGGTTTTAAATCAAACAACAGAGCCAACCAACTAATCAGTCTTTCAGGGCGCCAGAAGTAATTCCTTCAATAATTTCTTTCTGGAAAAACCAGAATATTGCAATAATTGGTAGGGAGCTGACTGAAGCTCCCGCCATTAATGCGCCCCAATCAGTTGCAAAAGGTCCCTGAGTAAACATTGCCAAACCGACTGGAAGAGTTCTTACCGAAGCGGTATCAGTAAGAATCAAAGGGAAAAGAAACGAATTCCAGGTCATAATGGAAGTATTCACAACCAAAACAGCAACAGCTGGTTTGCACAGCGGGAAAATCACATGCCGCAAAATTCCGATTTCCGAAGAGCCATCTGTTCTGGCAGCATCTTCCAGGTCTGGTGGTAAGCCTTCAATATATTGCTTAACCAGAAACAGATTAAAACCATCCACACAAAATGGCAAAATCAAAGCCCAAAGACTGTTGTGAAGGCCTAGACGCACCATTAAATCCAGAATCGGAATCATCAAAGTCTGTTTTGGGATCATCAAAGTCACCAAAACCAAAGTAAACAGGCTTTTCCTGAACGGAAACCTATATCTCGCGAATGCGTAGCCTACAGATAGAGAAAAAACCACATTAGCTAGAATTACTACTATCAATACCAGAAAGCTATTTAGGGTAAAGGTTAAAAAGCCAGCGCTCCCGAGAACAAGGCGATAATACTCAAGCGTGAACAACCCCTTCCCATCAGACATCCCAGGCTCATGACGCATTATCGACCTGAAAATCATATAAAACCAGGGATACAAAAAGCTTAAAGCAAGCGCAGACAGAATCATGAAATTAAGCTTGTTAAGCAAACCTTTCCGTTTCATCTAGTCCTCCCAAGCACGCGCATTTGCAGTAGGGAAAGGGTCAGAATGATTGCAAAAAGCACATACGATAAGGCAGATGCATAGCCCATTTCCTGAAATCGGAACGCTGCTTCGTAGAGTCTGTGAACCATAGTATCGGTTGAACCCAGGGGGCCGCCTCTGGTAAGAGTAAACACTTCAGGAAACACCTGCCAACTGCGAATTGTATTAATAACTATGATAAAAACCGTCATGTAGTGAATCTGAGGTAAAGTAATAAATCTGAACTTCTGCCATTCGGTTGCTCCGTCAACGTCTGCTGCTTCGTAATACTGTTTTGGCACAGCTTTTATAGCCGCAAGATATAAAACCATGTAATAACCCAGAAATGCCCAGATATCCATTAACATGATTGCAGGAAGGGCTGTCGACGTTTCTACCAGCCATGAATAGCCAGTTAAGCCAAAGAAGCCAAGCACTCTATTTAGCATTCCAACAGGTGAGTAAAACGATTTAAAAATAGTTGCCGTGACTACAATAGAAATTATCGATGGAAGAAAAAAAGCTGAACGAAAAAATCCCTCGGCTTTTTTCAGGTTATTTATCATTACAGCAAGAGCTAGAGCCAGAACAGTTGTTACTGGCGTAGTTCCCATAACAAAGAAAAGGGTGTTCTTAAAAGCACGCACAAACTGTGGATCTTTGAAGAGGCGAATATAATTTTCCAGGCCAGTAAACCTGAAATTTTGCGGATGAAAAACATCATAATCGCCAAAACTCAAAATTAGTGAAAATAGTAAAGGATAGAGCCAGAAAACCAGAAAAGTAATAATCCAGGGAGACAGAAACAGCAAAGCGCGCTGAGATCGCTCAATTGGGCCTACTTTTCTTGCCGTTCCGTTTACTAAACTACGTTTTTTTTTTACTTCAATAATCAAAAATGAAAGCAGAACAGCATTCAAAATAGTTCCGCATGCAATTATAATCAGAAGAGTTAAATGCCAGCCAGAACTACTTGTTTTGCCATTTGCCTTATCATTTGCCGCAGCAATTGAATCTGCTTTTGTTCTTTTCTGGCGACTTTCACGAAGCTCCTTAACCCGATTATATTCCTTTTCTGCCATGCCCAATGCAACTGGAATCTCAGTGCCATACATGGCCTTTTCGACCGCTTCGTTAACTATCTTTTCAAGTTCAATCCATAGAGGATGGATTGGGGGATGAACACCGGTTTTCATTTGTTCAATAAAAACCCTAAGCCGGGGGTCTGAATCAAAAAATGGATCAGCAAAAGCTTCGATATTTGCGGGAAAGCTGACCAACGCCTCTTTTGTTATGGGAAGGGTATTTTCTTTTCTAGTTAAAAATCTAATAAAACTGGCCGCAATATCCGGATTTTTACAGGTTTTAAATAGTACAAGTATTTCTCCACCCATAAATGAAGCGCTGTACCCTTTGCCATTATCTGGTTCAGGAATCAAGGCCACTGAAAAGTCCAGGTCAGGAGCATCTTTTGGATATCTGGCAAAATTCCAAGAGCCAGAAATCGTCATCCCAAGCTTTCCACGCTTGAAAGCTTCGTCTAACAGGTCCTGTTTTTCTCTGTAACTATATTTCTGCAATTCCAGATAATAGGTAAAAGCTTCCCGGGTTTGGGGGCTGTCAAAAACGTAATTTCCGTTTTCATCAAGAATTTTACCGTGATTTCCCCATACAAAAGGGAGAAATTTCTTGTATAAAATATGCCCCTCGCCTGCATTCATACCAAAACCAAAAGTCCCATCAGCAGGATTATGGATTTTTTTTGCAGCGGCTAGCATTTCAGACCAGGTCTTTGGAGGATTATCCGGATTTAAACCTGCAGCCTTAAAAAGACTCCTATTGTAGAATAGAACTCGGGTTCCAGCGAGCCATGGCATACCATACAAACGGCCACCCATTTGGGCAGGTTCCCACATCAAGTATTCTTTTTTCAGATCAGAAAACTTATCAGTTACATCAAGTAAAGCGCCCTCTGACATGAACTTTCCCATCCATGTCGAACCAATTTCACAGATATCAGGAGCGCGACCATTTGCCATGGCAACAATGATCTTGTCCAGACCATTTCCCCAGTTAATCTGCTCATTATGGATTTTTACGCCTGGGTTTTCTTTTTCGAACTTTTCTATAACAGGAAGTATGAACTTTGGATTCCAGAAATTCCAGAAGACTAACTCCTCTGCGGCAAAAGAAAAAGATGCCTGCAGAAATAAAACCAAAAAAAATACACTTTTTATAGCTAGTCTACTCACCGGTTCTTTTTAGCAGTTTAAAAGTTGCTTGGCAAGGTATTAATTTGCAGAAATCGCTATTTTGGTGTAAAGTTCTCGCAACATAAAAGAACCGAGAGGAAAATCATGCAAGAAATAGTGAGAGTAGTAACTAAAGAACAGATCCAAACACTGGCCAATCTGGCAAAACTAATTTGGACAAGCCATTACACCCCTATAATCGGAAAAAACCAGGTTGACTACATGGTTGAGAAATACCAATCCGTTAAGGCCATTTTAGAGCAAATAGAAAACGAAAATTACTTATATTTCCTTCTTTACCAGAACAGGGAGCCGGCAGGCTATTTTTCCTTTAAATTAGATGAAAATGAAGTATTTTTAAGCAAGCTCTATGTTAAAGCTGAGCTCCGCAAAAAAGGGCTGGGTCGCAAAGCTATGACTTTCATCCAGAATATTACCGCCGAAAATTGTCTAAAAAACATCAGACTGACTGTAAATAAGAATAACAAAGACTCAATTTCTGCCTATTTGAAGCTCGGCTTTGAAAATGTTGGACCATTAGTAACAGATATAGGAAATGGATTTGTTATGGATGATTACGTTTTGCGTAAAACACTGTCGTAGCAAGAGGTTTTATCATTACTGAAGCAGTAAATAAATCTTTCACTGCCAAAGCCACTGATTAAAAGCCGTTCTTTCTGGTTTGCCAGCAAAGTCGCGGTCCAATCAGTAAAACCGCCATCAACAATAAAATTGTCATCGAAGTATATGTTAAAACGCATACCACGATAATAGCCTTCCCCCTCAGAGTTTTCGTTGCTGAATTTGAAACAAACCTCTGGAAACTCTCTGTGCAATTCATTTATGGCGTATTCGCAAAGGTCATACATAGAATCTTCATATACTGTAAACAGTATTTTTATCTTGGAAAACTCATATCCAAGTTCTTTGAGTTTTTTTGCGAGTTTGAGATGGTAGTAAAGTTGTTCCAAAAGCGATCTGCGCTCAAACTCTAATCCGCCTTCGTCCCTACCGGCCATTACCATCGAAAATATTCGAAAATGAGCAAAAGAAGCTGCTCCAGAAAAGGTTTGAGTCCTGGTCAAACGATGGCTGGCGCATAGTCCAACTATTTCAGTGGATCTTGGCGAACCCAATAAAAGTTGCCGTCTTCGCACTGCACATTCCAAGGCAAGAAAATTGGTAGAATCGGAACAAACTTCTGTATTTCTTGTAGTAGAAATACAGTTGTTCTGGTTCACCGGTGCCATTACACTGTTAGTTCCAAGGGGACACACCGGAGGTAGCTCTATGGCCTGAAAATTCTCAGGCAGCAAATCATAAGCTAGTTGATCAAAAGCGGCGAAGAACTTTGGGTTTATATGTGAAGGTTTTACAAATCTATTGTTTCCATAAGAAATCATCAGATCCCTTGCGGAAAGTTTTTCAGCTCTAAAACGAAAAGTTTCAATGAGCAAAGATTGAAGATCAGAAGAATTAAGCCTTTCGCTCAATAGCTTAAAAGCCTTCAAACACTCTTCATCCTTAAACAACCTGTTAAGAATTTTTTCTTTCATAAATTTCCCCCAACTTGCAATTTCGCCATTTGGAACAACAGAAATTTAACTTGCCCATTGAAACTTAAACGCCTTCAGATAGCTTAGATTGAAAACTTCCTGAACTTTGCCCTGCGCCCTTCATTAGCTGCAGTGCCCATTTTCTTCAAACAGCTGTTTTCATAGTCTTCAAAGTTTCCTTCGAACCATGAAACCTTGGCATTACCCTCAAACACTAAAAGATGAGTACAAATTCTGTTGAGGAAAAAGCGATCATGACTTATAACCAGAGCACAGCCCGCAAATTCGTCGATAGCATCTTCCAGAAGTCGTAAAGTTCCAACATCAAGATCATTCGTTGGTTCATCCAACATTAGAAGGTTTCCGCCAGATTTTACGATCTTGGCCAGATGCACGCGGTTTCTTTCTCCGCCAGACAAATTGCCCACTTTTTTCTGCTGATCTGATCCTTTGAATCCAAATCGGCCACAATAAGCTCTGGAAGGTATTCTTATCTTACCAAACTGAACTTCATCCAGACCATCGCTGATTTCGTCAAAAACAGTTTTGTCACCTTCAAGAACTTCCCGGTGCTGATCTACCCAGGCCATCTTAACAGTTGGCCCTACAGTTACCGTTCCCGAATCAGGGGTTTCTACGCCAGCGATCATTCTAAACATAGTAGTTTTACCAGCCCCGTTCGGGCCAATAATTCCAACAACAGCGCCTCTTGGCAGCTTAAACTGAACATCTTCGAGGAGTTTATTCTGCCCATAAGCTTTGCCCACGCCTTCAAATTCAACAACCTGATCACCCAGGTGTTCCGCTGGTGCAATCTGAATAACAGTCTCATCGCCTCTTTCACCAGGAATTCCACGAGCTACAAGATCTTCGAATTTGGCAATTCTGTCTTTGTGTAGTTCACGTCTATCGCCAGAATTCATTCTAATCCACTTTAGCTCGCGCTCAAGAGAACGACGTTTAGCTGACTCACGTTTTTCTGCTTTTGCCAGGATTTCAAGTTTTTGGGCTAACCAGGAACTGTAGTTTCCTTCGAAAGGAATTCCACGCCCTTCATCAAGCTCCAGAATCCATTTAGTAATATTATCGAGGAAATATCGGTCATGTGTAGAAATAATAACTGTTCCGGGATAGTCTTTCAGGTAGTTTTCAAGCCATGCAACTGTCTGTGCATCAAGATGGTTCGTAGGCTCATCAAGTAGAAGCAGGTCCGGCTGTTCAAGCAACACGCGGCACAAGGCAACGCGACGCTTTTCCCCACCAGAAAGTTTATCAACCAGCATATCATCAGGTGGAAGCACAAGAGCATTGGCCGCCACATTCATTTTTGTTTCAAGATCCCAGCCATCAACGGCGTCAATTTTATCCTGTAGCTTGGCCATTTTATCCATCGCCTTGTCCATATCATCGGGGTCCATATCGCCCATCGCTACAGAGATATCTTCATATTCCTTTATCAGAGCAAGTGTTTCAGCGAAAGCACCTTCAATATTCTCACGAACGGTTTTTCCTTCTTCTAACGTTGGTTCCTGCGGAACAAAACCCACTTTAGTTCCCTTAAGGGGTTCGGCCTGCCCACGAAATTCTTTATCCAAACCAGCCATTATTCTCAAAACAGTACTTTTTCCTGCGCCATTTGCACCAACGATTCCAATTTTAGCGCCCGGAAAGAAGCACAGATTAATGTCTTTTAGTACCTGCCGAGACCCATAAAACTTGCTCAGCCCCAACATAGTGAAAATATATTTTTCAGCCATCCTGTTCCACACCTCAAGTTAATTTAGCCTGATTTTAACGTAAAATCACTATGGTAACAAGCTGAATGAAAATTGGTGCATCTAGTTAGAAATTTAGCATTAAAATAATAAATTTTAATGCTAGCATGAACTTGTATAAGTTAAAGGAGCAACTTCTTAGAAGCTTATCAGTGCACTTTAAAGTTAATATACCAACCTAACTATTCTAATAAATAGTAACTATCATTCATTTCCGGGTTAGGAACGTATTCTTTATATAAATCAATCAAAATATTAGGGTATAATTCTTTTCCTGGAAACTGAGAAAAAATGGTATTCAGCCTTTTACATTCTTCACCGTTCAGATAAAACCTAAATTGCTCAAACTGCTTTATAGCAATATGCAACCGAAAATGACTCTGTGAAGACTTCATCATAACTCTTTCAAGAGAGTCTATTGCTTCTAGAATTTCTGAATGTTTCTTCTTAGGTTTCAATTCTGGTAGAACGCTTACCATACCATCTTCAGACACTATCAATACAACCAGCCCTAAATCTTTTTGCTTTTCTTTTCTTGCCGAGTAATATCTTAAAGAAGAATTAAACCTTGCTCCTCTTTCTGACGTTCCTAAATCTTTTTTTGCCTCTCCATCCAAAATAACACCACATGCGTAGCAGATTCCGTTTGGATCTATAAGTAAAGCACCGTCAATCGAGGTTAAAGCGCTTACATGTTCCTTTTTTAATTTACATTTTTTTAGCATAAAGCATTGGTTTTTCAGTCTATTTGCTTCAGATTGCGCCTCTTCAGAAATTACCAAAACTGTGCCGTGGGTCTGTTTTTTTGATTCTTCAACGAAGGAGGCAAGTAAATTAAGTTTAATCTCTTTAAGACCTTTAAATACTCTTTGAAGTTCCCTCTTTATATTATCAATAGATTTTTCTTCTTCTGGTAAAAACGGAGTATTGAATCTAACTCGCATCAAAGGTTTCCCGCCGTGGGATAAATTCCATTTAAATTGCCCCAAAAACTCAACAAAGAAAACCTCATTAATTTCATTGTTAAGTTTTTTTTTCAATTTTCCTATTCCAAGAATCCACTCCGAGTCAGAAATCAAAAACGTTTTTTCCCGACACATTTCCAAAAGTTTTCTTACTTTTCTATGGCTACTTATCGAAATTTTCTCTTCAAACGAGTAGACTAAATCAACACACGAGTTTTCAGGCCTTGCAAAAAGAATTTTCCCTTGAGTTTTTTCACCTTCATAGGTTAAACAAGAAATCTTGTTGCATACCTCGTAAAGAGAAATACTGACTGTTCCTAAAACAAATTTTGGCTTTTGCCCTTGAAAAAAATTTTTTCCTGCTTTAATAAATAATTCTTCAGGATCAAAATTTCCTCTTTTAAAATCTTCATTTGACAAAACTGAATAGCAATTGTCCAGGAATAATGTCGCTACGGACGAGAAAAAAGAATTGAAGGATACTTGCTTTTGAGATTTATATTGATTTCGCAAAAACTTATACTTTTCTACAATTTCCTTAGATACCTCAAGAAAAACTAGCACCAAATACTTTTCTTTTCTTATAAAGTTAGAAATATATCTTCGCTTTCCCGGAAGAATCTCCCAACTTTGTAAAAATTCATAAATACTTTTTCTTTTCTCAGCATACAAGGAGAAATCTTGCGGATTTGGAGGGTTTAAATTACCAAAGACCTTGAATCTGATCTTTTGATCCAATTTGGACCAAACTTCAACTTCATCCTTTATTTTCAAAATTTCACTTGGCTCTTCTACTTGACAGCTTGGTTCAAAAATAACTTTATCATCCCCACTTTTTGTTGGAATAGCCAAAATAGAAACTTTTTGCAACAACCTTTTATCTAATTTCCAAAAAATTGAATTTGCCGAATCTTGGAAAGTATCACAATAATTTGCTATCTTAGTAGATAGTTTTAAATATTCATCTTCTATAATCACAATTCCCTTACCTTTTCAAACCCAGCTCACGAAATGTTTTTCAGTTCTACAAAATAGAAAAATGCAAAACATGAATTGTTGCATGGTTACATCATTTTGCCATCCACATTATAAGTATTTACTAGTAATATGCAAAATAAGAATTCATAGATATCATAAAAAAAATTAGTAACTGTTTTGTTAAATGGATAAAAGTCTTTGAACAAATAGCCTAGAAAAATCAATTTAATCCCACCCAAAACAAAAAATTACTGCGAAAATTAAACAAGAAAAGCAAGCTGGTCTAGATGCCTTAAAGCATGAACCACGAGCTGTAGCTACACGTTACGACAAAAAAAACAAGCGAATCATTTTTGATCTTAGTTCTGGCGTTTCCTTTATGTTTCCTGTTAGCTTAGCAAAAGGGTTATAGAATGCTTCTGAAAAAGCAATTTTAAAAGTCAGCGTTCTTGCTGATGGTTTTGCAATATTCTGGGAAGAATTGGATTTAGCTCTTAGCGTTCCAGATCTTATATTAGGGGTTTTTGGCTCAAAAAAATTTATAGTGAAATAAGACGGAAAGGTGGTAGCAAATCCTCATCAGCCAAAGCCAATGCAGCAAGAATCAATAGAATACTGGGCGGAAGGCCCAAAAAAGTTAATGTTGGTTAGATAAAAAATGTTGTGACTAACCGCATTTTATTAAACATACGAAGTTGATTTTAGAATCTCCACCCATTTTTTAACTTCTTCAAGTTTTATAGGGAGTTGGTTAGCTTTGAAAGGAGCAATTTTCCAGGACCGGTGAATTGAACAAATATCTTTTTTCCCTTCTATCACAATGTAGATTCCAATTTCTCCGGTTTTGTTTGCCATTTCTCTTATTCCAAGCATAAAGATCCTTGCTTTTGATCCATTAATCTTTCCGGTAAAAATTTCATCATAAACCACTTTACCAGGAGCTTGTCGGCTATGATTTAGAATCATGTTTTTTACAAACATCTCTGCATTAATACCCTTTTCCATTAATCCCTTAAAGCCCTGTATGGTAAGCAGATCTTTCCAGGAGTTAATATCCTGACCAAGTGGAACATATTCTACCAGATAATGTTGTCTGTTTTCTGCCTTATACGCTGGTAAAATTGGCCAGGTTTTTGGAAATTGATAAACAAGAGTTTGACTAAAAATTCTCATAACACTTTTAACCGAGTTACCAGGAAGTTCTTCTGCATTTTTTAACACAGACTTTTTAGCCTTTAATTGAACTTCTTTAAATGATTCCGATTCAGATTTAAGAATTTCAAAACTCTTAAAAACTTCGAAAGCCTCAGTTTTATATTTTTCATAGAATTCCACTGGCCCGGCAAATGTAACATTAAAACAACGATTTTTTCCAAGAACAAACATGAATGAGCATCTTGAAGGCATTCCTCCAATACTCTGGTTAATGGATAAAACAAAGTTGCCATTTACGTTTTGTTCATCACAAACACCGTCATTACTTACATTTTGAAAATGCCTAATGAGCGCTTCCTTACCTTCACGCCAGGGAAAAATCATTGGGTTCATATGGCACAAAATTAAGGGGGATCGTGGAATATCGCGAATCATTAATACCTGTTTCTCGTTTAAGCGTTCAAATTGCCACAGTTTTGAGTTAAACTTTACACAGGCTTCTTTATCCCCGAAGTAAATCTTTTCATCTTTTTGGATTTTTTCATCTGGTAGCAGAACTGAAGCTTCAGAATGTGACGCATAAATGGATCTCAAATCTTTCAAAATTGCTGTTGCAACATCTAATTTCTGATTTTTATATGCACCAATCAGCTCTTTGACTTTATGAGCAAAAATTTCCGGGCAACTCGTAATAGATAACTCAGAAAGTCCTTGAGCCAGATTCTGTGATTCAATCTTACTTCTTTCCGAAGAAGTAGCGAAAACCTGCAATTTAAATAAATTAAATGGGCCTGAGGCAATTATTTTTCTTTCTCTAACAACCTGACTTTGGCAAAAAAAACTTTCCATAGATAACTTCTGCAACTTAGCAATATTTTTTCTTCTTTCATCGTCAGATTTAAAATTTTTCGCCTGAAGTAACCAGAAAATCTCCTTATCAAGTATTTTTTTGACTTCATAAGCGTCATTAACTTTGATTTTAAATTTCTCAATTTCATCATTAAACTGTTTGTATCCGTGGAATATTATTCCAGAGACACAAAATAAAAAAATGGCAAGCAACAGCTTTGTCTTCCGAGCATTCCCCATTGTCGTTCTCCCTATATCCTCTAATTTGGCCTATTTACAACAAAACCGACTACTCTACAAGGAAAGCTTTATTAGAGCAAGCAAAATAATTAACCAGCCACATTTGAGTGAAATGCTCCATCCCGAGGACAATAAGCTCCTTACTAAAATAGAGAATGAGCGCAATATGAGTAGTTTAAAACTCATCCTGCGCTCAGAAATTAGAATCTGCTAAGAATTCGACCCAAACAAATCAATTATTTTAATGGAATGCAGATATCGAAAATCCACTTTCCTTCTGGATGCTCGCCAGCATGGTTGTGATAAATCTCCAGACAGGGTTTATCTCCACATTCATATCCGCTTTCGCACAGTCCGACAAAAGCATCTTCCCACGCCTGCTGAAAGTTATCAGTCGCAATTTCAAAGTGAAAAACTGCGTAATTACCACCGCAAATAGTCTGAATGTTAATCTGCCCTTCAGGTAAAGTTTCTTCTGGAACAATTACACAAGTATCAAACCTGCACTTTTCGGGCGGCGTAACCTCAGGATTGTCCCAATAGATTGCCAACATTTTCCCTGGCCCTAATAGATTTCTTGGACCTGCCCATTGCAATAGTTCATTAAATGCGGGTTCACAAGTTTCCTTGCAATAGGGTCCAATTTTACGAATGTAAGCAACATTTTGCTCGGGCATCTCTCTTACTTCAAAGTTCATTACATTACTCCTTTTATGGTCATCTGGATTTCCAATATTAGAGTTATACAGAACCTGAAGAGATGTTTCGTTTCCACTATTGCTCAAAATGTTTCCAATCTTGCTTTTTCTATATTCTGAAGGGGTCATATCGAAATGCTGGCGGAAAGCTTTGGCAAAGTTTTGAGAGCTGGAAAAACCACAAGCAAATGCAATAGTCGTAATATCTTCTGTTTGCCTGGAAAGAAGGTGGTTCGCAGCTAATTCAAGGCGTAGTCGTCTGGTGAAGCCAGCAACAGTTTCTCCCACTACGGCTTTAAAAATCCTGTGAAAATGAAAAACTGAAAATGCTGCAACTTCTGCAATTTCTTCCAAGGTTAGATCGCGCTCAATGTTCTTACTAATGAAATTCATGGCAAGACAAACACGCTTTTTGTAATCAATGGGCTTAGATGACATAAAACATCCTATTCTTTTTGATATTACTCTTCTCTAATGTACTTATTTTCTAATCTAAAGTTAATTATATATATTAGGGTTTTATAAAAACTGGAAGACCACAATGTAGACAGTCCAATGCAAATAAAAGGCAATTTACCTGGAGCTCATCCAACCCTCAAAAATAAAGCTCCGAAGGCAATAATTGCACCCAGAGCTTTTTATTTTTGATTAAAAAAATTATTCTACAACTATATCAAGCTTTGCCTCACCAAGATAGCGGTATTTTTTTTCCCCGACGGGATGAATTCGATAAAAAACAGTGTGACTACCCTTTTTCAAAGCTTCCGCTGGTATTTCTGTTTTATATGGTGATTCCATATTCGTAGCTGTTCTTATCCCAGCATGCTTGCCGTCAAACCTTGTTTCAATCCATGCCCCAGCTTTATTAGCCGCCTCAGCATCGAATTCAATTTTTATATCAAGACCATTGCCCTGTTTGATTGTGATCTGGTCTCCAGCTGGTGAAGCGATTCTAAAATCAATTTTAGGAAATTTTTCAGAATAAACATCGTAAATACAATACTTTTCTGCTGATACAAAAAGGTCAAAGCGAATCAAATAGAAGAATTTTTCAAAGGAAAGTTTCAGTCTAACTTTCTTACAACTTAATTTGGAAGTTTCAAAACTTTGCTTTTTATCCACAACACCATCATTTTTTGCTTTGCCTAAATCAATTTTATCAGCCTCAAACGTCTCAAAAAGCTTATTAAAATCATTTACAGCCTTTTCGCGATCCTTTTTTACATCCATTTGAGAAAATTCAGACTTTATACTCGCTTCTTTGGGAGAATTTTCATCTAACCCAACTATAAAATTCTTTAAATCTTCTTCTGTAATACATTTTGCCGAAAAAGCGTCCAAGTTTTTTGTCTGAACAATTTCAAAAATCTCCTTCTCAATCAACTCATCAGCATAGAATTGTTCAGCCGAAGCAAAAGCTTTAATGGAAAATACTGCTAAAAATAGTGTAAGTAAAATTGTGGCTTTTTTCATTAAATGGAATTCCCCTTCAGTTTGTTTATAATCTATTTTAGAGACTTCTAAAATGTGCCACTAAAATACACTAAACGATGCTCAAAAGTAATCAATTTAATTTCATACCATCTTCTTAATCAAACTTCTGTTGGAGTTCTTAACTTCCAGCCATCAATTTTAAAACCACCCAAAGCATTAAAAACATAATCCTTCAGTTTGCATAGATTTTTAAAAGACCTGTCAAAGCATTCTTCTTCCATGCATGCAACAAACTGGCTTGCAAATTCAGAGTCGGGAAATTTATTTAATCCATATTTTTTATGGTATTCAGGATTAGAGAGAAAAGCATGTATCTTATGGGGGGCAGGTAAAACGATTTTAGAAAACTGGCAAAACGAATTTAAAAGGGATTCAAGATAACGATGATAAAGATAAAAATAGTCTTTTGTGCCCTCTTTATATGCACGCTCTACTTCTTCAAATGTATCCCACAAATGATACTTAATGAGCTCTAAAGGCACTTCACCGAGATCCGCTAATAAGATTTTAAGATCTTTTTTAGCTCTGTCCTTAATTTTATCGACAATTCCTGTTTTATCAAAAATCACTTTAGCATTTTTAAAAATTAGTGCGTCAGTTCTTCTTCCGATGGCGATTCCATCATCCATGTATTTATAAATTTGTTTTGGTGGATTAAGAAAATATTCAATCAGGAAGCCTTGAACAAAAACATTTCCCCGCTCACGCCAATTGATTGAATCTTTGGAAATAAGAAAAATATCAATATCTGATTTTTCATTTTGTAATCCAGTAGCGTAACTGCCAGTAAGCACTGCGGCCTGAATATCATCAATTTGAGACAAGCTTTTGACAAATTCATTTACTGCACTTTCCCAGGCTTCCAAGCAATTCCTCCAACTCAATTTTTTGAAAACTACTGACTTTGTTGCAAGGTTATGAAGTTAAATATCTCCAAAAATTTTTACTAGATCAGCTTTTCAGGAACTTTTTATAAATGCCCCAGACAATTTCTTTGCCATGAAGTTTTTTCTGGATATTCTCGATGTATTGAAAACCAGCTTTTTGCAGAACTTTACATGAACCGACATTATCCGCAGCAACACTTCCGATAATAAAATCAAGATTAAATTCTCTAAGTCCCCAGTCTGTCATAGCTACAACTGCCTCGGTAGCGTAACCTTTCCCCTGCTCTTTGTCTTCGATTGCGTACCCTACCTCCACGTCATTGCCTAGAGGACTCAGACCAACGTGCCCAATTAGAGCCTGATTACTCCGCAAATAAACCGCCAAAACAACCGGTGATTCTTTCGGAGATTTTCCATACTGTTGCTTCAAAAAGGTCAAAACTTCCTTTGCCTCATTCTCGTCTTCGTAAACCTGATCTGGAATCCACGACTTCATGCCTTCTTCAATACTCATCTGATAAATCTTGGTGGAATCTTTTAACGAAAAAGGCTTTAAAAGTAATCTCTCGGTCACTATCATGTGCATGTAAAATCTCCAACAAATTGGTGGTTGGCAATTCGCCTTTTCAATTATACCAAGATGTTAAGATTGTTGGAACGGTATACAATGCCTTTGATAGAGATTTTTAGAGTCGAACGCCTGATTTTCGAAATAGCTTTAGATATTTTTCCATCATCAAATCCCAGCTTGCAGTTGATTCTATGCGCTTTCTGGCTAGACTACCCATGTCTTTTAACTTTTTACGTGGTAACTCTAATGCTACTTTTAGGTTTGTTCTGAGAGAATCAATATTTCTATGTTCAAAGAAAAAGCCTTCTATACCATGAGTATACATTTCCTTCATGCCCCCTGTTGAAGGCACTACCGGAACAACCCCAGAAGCCATTGCTTCCAGAACAACATAGGCATAGGTTTCATGAGAAGTGACTGCAAAAGCAAATAGATCCATAGCAGAGTAAATTGTTTCCACATCATTTCTGAAAGGAAGAATATGGAATCGTTTATCTGCGCCTAATTCAGAAGCTTTTCTGCGAAGGTGGTCTGCATAGCCCGGCTCAAATTCTCTTCCGATGTATACAAGGTTCACATCTTTTCGATTATGGGCAGGCCCATCTTTATCAAACAGAGTTTTTAAAAGAATTTCAGATCCTTTTTCTGGATGAATTCGACCAGTGTTACCAATGATAAAAGCATTTTCATCTAATCCAAGCTCTTTTCGTAAAAAATTCCTACGCTCATTATCAGGTCTGTATTTATTGGTATCTATACCACTCTTGATGCAGTTCACCTTTTCTGTATCAATGGCCCAATACTGCAAAATTTTGTTTTTTACGTGATCCGCGTTGGGAATAACCGCTGAAAGATGCTTGAATAGACGGCGGTGAAGAGGGTCATTACGATGATAATTTCCAGCACCAATTCTATAAAAAAGAAAAAAAGGAGTTTTCTTTCCACTAATTAGTCTTGAGCCATGAATGGGATACATCAACTGAGTTCTAAAAGCCACTATTGCTCTTGGATCAAGTTTTTGAACCATATTGTAGCAAGCGGTTAACCCCCAGGGCTCGTATTTTTTGGTCACAGGAAAAGACCATTGAGGAATACCTCGATCGAAGCACTGAGATGACAATAAAGTCCCATCTGGAGCGGCAACCGCGGCTGGTATTCCTCGATCAAGAAGATCTCTGGCAAATCTCAAGCCAAAAAGCTCAAGTCCAGAACAACTTTCGTAAGGCAAAAGCATTACAACAGGATTTTTTCCAAATTTATTCATTTCCACACCTGATGTTTTTTTCGATACTAGCATACTTGACCTAAAAAAATAAATTGGTTTTAGCACTCAAGAACCTATGAAAAGCCTTCTCAAAAAACCGAGTATGCGCGCCAGGCCCTGCCAGTTTTTGGGCAGCAACGAAAATTAATGATTATACAACATCTATAAAGATAAATTGATAAAAATTGCTCGCCTTCTCTATTGGATTCCAAAAAAGGTTAAATTTCGCCTAAACCGCCTTTGTTTTGTTATAAAAGCGGGTCTAATATCCTCAATGCAAAGTTTATTTTGCTTCATTTAATATGGGAGGTAGAAGATGCTTCATCCTTCAACCGAACTAAGATTGATTAATAATGAAGTTGGCTACGGCGTAGTAGCCACAGAATTTATTCCCAAAGGAACTATAACCTGGGTTCTTGACAAACTCGACCGAGAATTTTCACAAATAGAGATCGAAAACATGGACCCTGAATACAAAGACATTTTAGGAAAATACTGTTTTCGAAACAATACAGGTAAATATATTCTTTGCTGGGATAACGGTCGTTTTGTAAACCACAGCTTTAACTCAAACTGCCTCACAACCGCTTATGATTTTGAAATTGCCATTCGAGATATCCAGCCCGGCGAAGAACTAACTGACGATTACGGTTACTTGAATATTGAAGAACCATTTAGAGGTATTAACGAGGGAACCAGAAGAAAGGTTGTTTATCCAGACGACCTTCTCAAGTATCACAAGGTCTGGGACAAAAAATTACAGAAATCCATCAAAAACTTGAATAAGGTAGATCAACCCTTAAAGCACCTTCTCAAAAAAGATTTGTGGGAAAAAATGATAAAAATTTGTGTTGGCAAAGAAGAAATGGCTTCAGTTATCAATTGTTATTATAAGCGTGATCAACAGCAGGAAAGCGCAAGAGCTTAAATTTTAGCAAACTTCTAAATAAAAAAATGCTGCCATCTCAAAATGAGAGGCAGCATTTTTTTTAAATTAGCTTACTTTAGCTTTACTTAAAGCGGCCATGGTTTCAAGACCAATTTTCAGCATTCTTTCTTTGCCCTTAGTAACCATCTCTCCATGTGGATCATAGTTGCCTTCGTCCCATTTGAGCGGATTGCCATCTACAGTAGCAATAGCCCCAGCCTTCACGCCTCTGAGTGAAGCGATAACGAAAAGAGCTGAAACTTCCATTTCAACGCCAGGAACTCCAGCTTTGCTGTAAAGCTCAAGAGAAGTCTTTAAAACAGCTGGATAAAAAACATCGCTGGTAAGCATTATCCCACGTTTATAAGGTGCGGATAGCTCTTTACAAGCCTTTTCAATTTCCAGACACACTTCGGCGTCAGATATTGCAGGGTATCCCAATGGAATCAAGAGTGGGGTAACGCCATCTTCTCTGATAGCACCTGTTGCAATAATATGTTCGCCCTGCTGTAAGCCATCAATGAGGCTTCCACAAGTACCAACTCTAACAATTACTTTAGCTCCAATCTTAATCAGTTCTTCAAAACAAATTGAAGCACCTGCGGAACCAACGCCATGAGAAGTGATAGTTATCTTCTCACCTTTATAGATACCCATAAAAGTCCTATACTCACGGTTATACGCCAATTCTTCATATGACTCACAAAGTTTAGCAATTTTCTCAGCCCTCGCTGGATCACCGCATACGATCACGTAAGGTGAAATCTGTCCTTCTTCTAACTTTAAATGTGGCTGCATAATCCACTCCTTATCCTTGTTTAATTTTCGTTGCTAATATACCCAAATCTTTGCCAACTGGTCAATAATTTGTCACATTTACCCAAAAAATGTGTCGCTATTACGCAGCAATTTCATAAAAATGAGCTAATTTGCTGCAAAATAGCAAAATCATGTCAATTTTCAACATGGCACGGTTAATGCATTGAAAGTGATGTCTCAAAACTTTGAAAAAGGAGGAGTCTTATGATGGATTCATGTATCCTTGTGTTCTTCCAGAAGTGGTTGACTGAAACCAAGCTGGAAATGAGCCACAACAAGATTTCACGTAACAATAAGCATGAGGGCGACCCCCATTTCGGCCACCCTCCGGACGTTTTGCGCTGAAGCAAAGAAAAAAGAATGAAATTGAATAAAAGAGGCGAATTACGGGCCAGGGGGGACCTTTTCCTCCCTGACCCGGTTAAACAAAACGAACGACTCATGTTTGTTTCATTTTTAAATCAATTAACTGGAAACAAGCCAGTTTTTAGTGTTCCACAGCATCGGTCTTACAAAGGATTAAAAATAGAGAGCACTCAGCTTTCCAATAAAGTTGACATGGGCTTCTTTTAATGTTTATGATTGCCGGCAACAGATAATTTCCCGCAGACAAGGAGAAGGAATTATGGCAATCGTACGACCTTTTAAAGGGCTTAGACCCACCAAAGAAATCGCACCAAAACTAGCGTCTTTTCCATATGACGTAATCAACTCAGAGGAAGCAAGAGAAATAGCAGGAAACAATCCTCATTCTTTCCTTCATGTTGTTAAGCCAGAGATTGATCTGGAACCAGGCGTAAACATCTATGACCAGAAGGTCTATGACAAAGCCGTAGAAAATTTCAAGATGTTCCAGGAAAAAGGTTATCTGGTAAGAGATGAGCAGGATTGCTTATATATTTATAAACAAGTCATGGATGGAAGATCCCAAATTGGCCTCATGTGCTGTACCAGCGCAAAGGAATACTGGGACGGAAAAATCAAACGACATGAGTTTACAAGAAAAGTAAAAGAAGAAGATAGACTTAAACATGTTGACATGACCAATGCTAATGCTGGTCCTGTTTTCCTTACCTACCCCGCCCAGGACGACATTAACAATCTTATAAATGAAGCTATTAAAGCAGCTCCGGAATTTGACTTCACATCAGAAGATGGCATTCAGCACAGCCTTTGGGTAGTAAAAGATGCTGCCTGGATAAAAAATATTACAGAAGCTTTTGCCAAAGTTCCTGCGCTTTATGTTGCAGATGGCCATCACAGAACTCAGGCCGCTGGCCGCATAGCAAATTTGAGAGCAGAAAAAAATCCTAACCACACTGGTGAAGAAGAATACAATTTCTTTTTGTCTGTTGTATTCCCACACAACCACCTTTACATTATGGATTACAACCGCGCAGTAAAAGATCTTAATGGTCTTTCAGAAGAAGAATTCCTCAAAAAGGTTGAAGAAAAATTTGAAATCGAAAAACTCGATTACAAAAAACCAGAAAAAATGAATACATTTGGCATGTATCTTAAGGGTACATGGTATAAACTCACAGCAAAACCTGGAACCTTTGATGCCAATGATCCGGTTAACAGCCTTGATGTAGCAATCATGCAAAACAATCTTCTGTCACCAATACTTGGCATCGGTGACCCTAGAACCGATGACCGAATTGATTTCATTGGCGGTATCAGAGGAATTGGCGAGTTAGAAAAAATAGTTAACAATGGAAAATTTGTTGTTGCTTTTGCCATGTTCCCGACTTCAATTGAACAGCTGATGAGAATCGCTGACAGCGGCGAAGTTATGCCACCAAAATCAACCTGGTTTGAACCAAAACTTAGATCTGGAATGGTTGTACACACATACGACTGATCCTGATAAAGATTTTAAAAGCCGTTCCATCTGGAGCGGCTTTTTTATTGCCATTTATTTAATTCAAATCCATTTCATATTTTTTGGAACAGTCCGTTTTATTTACTTTCGTTTTGGGTTATCCTGATAGCTGAACAAAAGGAAATTATATGTTAACAATTTATCTAACAATACATGCAACATCAACCTGGAATGAAGCCGGTTTAATGCAGGGCCAGAATAATACCCCTCTTAGTGAAAAAGGTCGGGAAATGGCAGCCAGGCTTTCTGAGGCATTCCAACCTGGCGAACTAGACAGAGTTGTATCCAGTGATCTACAGCGGGCTATTGAAACCGCAACCCCGCTTGCAGATAAACTAGGATTAAAAGTTGAAACATTTCAAGAGTTACGAGAAGGCAGATGGGCTAAAAAAGATACTCAGCCAGGCATTGAAATGCTACCTGCAAATTATGGAACCGAAACTCGTGCACAAGCAAGGGACAGAATGATCGCGTTCATGGAGCATTTCTCTAGCCTGGATAAGCCAGAAATCAACCAGAAAATATTAATGATCGCTCATAGTGCAACTGTAAAAGATTTTATCGAATATCTCCAAAAAAAGTTATCTACAACAGACAATGAAAAGTTTGAGTATAAACCTTTCAGAACAGCTCTAAATAAACTCATTTTCAAAAATGGAATATGGGAAATCGAGTATCTAAACAAAGACCACCATTTAAAAGGAATCTCAGAACAGGCGAGATTATTCAACGCAGGATAGTTTTCTTTGAATAATCTTTGTTGACGGAGGACAAATGAAAAATCCAATTCAACGAATTGCAGCAATCCACGATTTATCTGGCTTCGGAAAAGTTTCTTTAACTGTAGCCATCCCAATTTTATCAACAATGGGTTTTCAAGTGTGCCCTTTACCAACGGCCATTTTATCTACAAACACAGAAATTAAAGGATTCAAATTTGTAGATCTCACAGCTTTCATGCCAGATTTTATTTCCCATTGGAAGACGTTAGATTTAAAATTTGATGGTATCTACAGTGGCTTTTTAGGTTCCCATCACCAGATCAAAATGGTTGAATCCTTTATTGAAGATTTTAAACAAAACGATCAGATTATAGTTGTAGATCCGGTTCTTGGAGATGATGGCTGTTTGTATGAATCCATGACGGCTGACATGGTAAATGAAATGAAAAAACTCATAGAAAAAGCCAGAGTAATTACCCCAAATATGACTGAAGCCTGTGCACTACTAGGAAAATCATATAGCCATGACATAGGAGAATCACAAACTAAAGATTACTTACGTGCGCTAACCGACAGAGGTCCTGAGATTGCGATTATTACAAATGTAATGAAAGATGAAAAGAAAAAGAAAACCTTTGTTTATGCCTATAATCGCAATCAAGAGAGATTTTGGAAAGTTTCGTGCGATTATATCCCTGCAAATTATCCGGGAACTGGTGACACATTTACAAGTGTTATAACTGGTAGTTTAATGCAGGGCGATAGTCTTCCAATAGCTCTGGATAGAGCAGTTCAGTTTATTTCCATGGCTATTAGAGCAACATTTGGTCATAATCACGACCCACGGAATGGAATTTTCCTTGAAAAGGTTCTGAACAACCTTAACTCTCCTATACAAAATGGTTGCTATCAACTTATAGACTAAGAAACAGCAACCCAAAACTTAAAATAAAAAAAATGTTTCTGGAGATAACGTGAAAGAATTAAGAAAAGTCATTTTTACTGATCTGGACGGCACCCTCCTGGGCAACGATGGAGTCATCGATCAGTCAGATCTTGATACCCTGCACGCACTCAAAAAACAAAACTGCATAAGGGTTGCAGCTACTGGTCGCTCACTTTATTCATCACAAAAAGTCATTTCAGAGTCTTCCCCCTTTGATTATCTGGTTTTCTCTTCAGGAGCAGGAATAATTGATTGTAAATCTGGCAAACTCATTCAATCTTTTCAATTAGTAAAAGAACAGGTTGATCGGGTATTTTCTGTAATTAAACAATTTAACGTGGACTTTGCCATACACCATCCGATCCCGGAAAACCATTTTTTCACCTGCTTTTCAAATACAACAAAAACAAATGATTTTAAGAGAAGATTAGATCATTACAAGAATTTTGCAATCTTTTCCGATTCTTACCCGCACCAGACTGCTACACAGTTTTTAATAGTTAAAGAAAATGGTTTAGGGCTCTATCAAACTCTTTGTCAAAGCTTTGCAGACCTGAGTATTATCCGCAACTTTTCACCTCTGGATGGACAGACTCTGTGGATTGAGATTTTCCCAGGTGGAGTCTCAAAAGGAAGAGCCGCTAAATGGCTGTGCAAACAACTATCAATAGATAACTCTCTTTCTATGAGCATTGGAAATGACTTTAACGATCTCGACATGCTTGAATGGACAAAATACAGTTATGTTGTGGACAACGCCCCCATTGATTTAAAATCCCTTTTTAATAAAGTTGCCTCCCATGATAAGGGAGGATTTTCGGAAGCTGTAAAACATTGGCTAAAGGAGCTCGCCAAATGATAACAATTGTTTCTGGGGACATAAACCAGGGCAAAACCAGCTGGATGAAAAAGCATTTCGAGTCCCAAAAAAAAGGCGATGGATTTTTGAGTATAAAAACCTTCGAAAAAAATGAGCACTCAGGCTATGATTTGATAAGGCTTTCTACAGGACAAAGCGTGCCCTTTATTCGAAAAGTTTCGCATCTCCCTCAAGATTGGCAAGAAAGTTTCAGGATAGGTTCTTTTTTTAGTTTTAACTTTGCTGGACTTGAATTTGCCCAAAAAATTGTAAACGAATCGATCCAGACTAACGAATCTCCGTTCTATTTTGATGAAGTTGGTCCCATGGAACTAGAGGGAAAATGCTTTGCGAATGACCTGGAATTACTATTAAGTTCAAAAATAGACATGATCATAGCAGTCAGATATTTTCTGGTAGATGATGTAATCAAGCGCTTTAAGATGGAAAACTACCAGTTACTTTCTTTGTAGAACTCAACACTTATTAATCAAACCTTGTGCATAATCTGCCGATAATTTATACATGGGTTGGCTTTTTAATAAAATAGGTGACTTTTTTACCGTTGATGATGGGTCTTTTCCTGAAATTTGTATTTGCCATTTAGATCAGGAAGAAATTGCTGACGGTTACCTTCTTATGCGCAATTCAGCCAGCTTTGTAGTCGGCGCACCAATGTTTCAAAACCTTCTTGAGAATAGGGAAATGCCACTTAGCGAATGCGAAAACCCTGCAAAGCTAGTTTGTGAGGGAAACGCACGGCCATTTCACTTTATGCTTCGACAACTCAAACTCGAAAATTGTGTAATACCAGAGCTTGGTATTTTTATTTTAGACAATGCTATTGCTCTGGACTTCCAAAAAGGAAGATATTGGGGTGAAAAAGAAATTGAAGGACTGTTCCTTCTTTTATATTGGCTTAGAAAAAACTCTACTAAATCAATTATTCGCCTGGAAGATATTCTTAATCCTGCTGACAAAGAAAATTTCTTTGCCGCTTACGATGAATTTACTTTTAAACTTCAACAACCAGACTGAAACTGGTAGAATCAATAAAATTCATCAAAAGTCGCAGAATGGAATATGCAAAAATTTACCATTAAAAATCGTTTACAATATGCCTTTGACAACTTTATGGCAAAAGGCTTTTTTGCCCTTATAACAGCTCTTGGAGCAGTTTCTTTTTTACTCATCCTTATCTCTGCCGGTTTGGTTTGTATAACTGGCTGGGCACCTGATGAAGTTGCAAAACTTGGCTTTTCAGAAGCATTCTGGGCCAGCTTAATGCGCACGTTGGATCCCGGAACCATGGGAGGGGATACAGGCTGGGGTTTCAGAATTATTATGTTCGGCGTAACTCTTGGTGGCATCTTCGTGATAAGCACCCTGATCGGCGTTCTAAACAATGCATTGGAAACAAAGCTTGATCAACTCCGTAAGGGTCGATCATGTGTAATAGAAGAAGATCACACACTCATTCTGGGGTGGTCCCCACAAATTTTTACAATTTTAAAAGAGCTAATTATTGCTAATGAAAATAGAGAAAATGCCTGTATTGTAATCCTGGGCGAACCCGATAAAATTCAGATGGAAGATGAAATCAGAGAAAAAATAACTGATTTCAAAAACACTCATATTGTTTGTAGAAGCGGAGATCCAATCGATGTTGACGATCTTGAAATTGTTAACCCTCAAACAAGTCGCTCAATTATAATCTTACCACCAGAAGGCACTAACCCAGACGCAATAGTTATTAAAACGATACTGGCAATAACCAAAAGTCAGAACCGACGCAAGGAACCCTACCATATCGTTGCCCAAATTCATGATCCAAAAAACATGGAAGTAGCAAAAATGGTAGGAAAAGATGAGGTTGAGTTAATTCAGATTTCTGACCTGATATCAAGATTAATAGCGCAAACCTGCAGACAATCTGGCTTATCAATTGTTTATTCAGAACTTCTGGGCTACGACGGTGATGAAATATATTTTCAGGAAGAACCAAAACTTGTTGGATCGACCTATGGCGAAGCTCTTTTCAAATACGAAGATTCATCAGTTATTGGAATTATGCCTACCAAAGGAAGCCCTCAAATTAATCCGCCAATGGAAACTGTTATTAATGTTGGCGACCAGATCATTGCCATCTCCGAGGATTTCAACACAGTAAAAATGTCTGGCAAAAAGGATTTCAAAATTTTTACCGATCGAATTTCTAATTCTGAACCAGATTCCCCTACCCCTGAAACCACCTTGGTTCTTGGATGGAACTGGAGAGCACCTGCTATTATTCAGGAGCTAGACAATTACGTTGCTCCGGGTTCTTCTGTTCTTGTGGTATCTACAGAAACTGAAGCCCAAAATCTTATCGATCACAATTCTGAAACTCTCATAAACCAAACTGTAACTTGCCAAATAGCTGATACTACCGACAGAAGAGTTTTAAACGAATTGGACGTAAGTTCTTTCAAGCATATAATAATTCTTAGTTATTCCGATAAACTTGAACCTCAGGAAGCTGATTCTGTATCCCTTATTACCCTGCTTCATTTACGAGATATCACCAAAGAACTTCGTTACCCAATGTCAATTGTCAGTGAAATGCTGGATCAACGAAACCGCTCTTTATCAGAAGTTGCACAGGTTGATGACTTCATTGTAAGCAATCAATTTATTAGCCTTGTAGTTACTCAGGTTTCTCAAAATAAACATCTAAACACAGTTTTTAAGGATCTTTTTGACGCAGATGGCTCAGAAACATACCTGAAATTGGCTAAAAACTACGTGGAACTAGGAAAACCGGTAAACTTTTATACCGTTATTGAATCTGCAAGGAAAAAGGGTGAAACAGCAATCGGCTATCACCTTAAGTCTGTTAAACAAACGCAGGAAAACTGCTACGGAATAACAATCAACCCCAAAAAAGACAAGGAAATTGTTTTCGGAGATTGGGATAGAATCATAGTGTTAGCAGAAGACTAAGCTAAATCCAAAAGCTATAACCTATTCAACGACCCTTGTTTCGCAAAGCTTGTCGTAAAGGGTTTTCTTTTCGCTTCCAAAGATCATTAAAACACCAAATAAAGCAATGCAGGAAACAAGAAAAAGAGCCCCGCGTTTAGCTAAAAGTCCAAAACCTATGTCGGAGTTCCCGTCAGCCATAGTAATGGCTGTGCCGGCTGCTATTTGCCCTGGAGTGGCCTTTTTAAACTTCCAGAACAAAACCAGATATATCCAGGCTTGAATCACAGGAAAAAAGATACTCGCAGAAACAAACTTTTCAAATATCCCTCGGCGACGAATCATAACATCCTTCCCATCTATTCGACCATACTCCCAATTGTATAGCGCGCCAACACTGCTTTCTGAGTTCACAACCACATATGCGGGGCCGAAAAAGATTCTTTCGGTGGGCCACCATGCTATTCCCATCAAAAAGACTATGAGTAAAAGTATGACTGAATCTATGCAAAAGCTTTTAAAACGCTTTGCAACTGATGCATCTTTGAGTTCTTTCTTTTCCAGAACACTTTTCTGGTTAAAAGTGCTTACAAGTTTTTGCTGAATGTTTCCAATGTGTTCAGTTGCCTTATTTATATTATCTCCCCAGTTTGTTTGCTTTAGAAAGCTGCCAATATTTTCCTTCCACTCATCAAATTGCTTGGAAGCGGCCATTCTATCCATAGCTCCAGGGTTAATAACTTTTTCTACAAGCTTCAGAAGCTGCATTGGAAGTTTATTTAGTTTTTGTTTCTCAAGTGGAACACTAAAGACATTTATTGGCTCTGGAACTCCCTTAAGAACCTGTGGACCAATTTTTTCTGCCACGATTTCTGTTCGATCCATCAGCAACCAGGTAGATTCACTAATTCCGATAGTCCCACCGGGAAAGCACTCCAATCCTTCCATCCGCGCAGTTATGTTTACCGCATTTCCAAAAATATCGTTTTCCTCAATGCTTACGTCTCCAGAATTAATAACAACTCTGAGATTCAAATGCTTGGATTCATCTTCAAGGCGTTGGTTGTATTCCTTAAGTAATAATTGAATAATGATTGCGCAAATTACGGCATCGGTTGCGCTTGGAAATGTGCATAAGAAGGCATCTCCGATAGACTTAATAACAGTTCCGCCATAAAACTCAATAACCGGCCTCATCAGCTGGTTATGGCGACGAATCAAATCAATTATTTCTTCTCTGGTTGCTGTAGCAGCGGTGTTTGAATACCCCTGAATATCGGTCAACATTATGGAAAGGTTCTGGGATCTTACAGCTGGTGGCATAGTATCCTCTTTGAAACAAGTTTTCCCACATGATACTAAATTTGTCTAAAATATCAAAGCACAGCCTTGAATCAGCTGTGCTTTGATATTTTTTAACGGAATGTAACTTAGATTAGAATTCGATCTCAGCCACTGTAAACGTTTCTTTACTCTCTTTCAGCCTTAGAGTAACAGATTTTCGCTTCTCTTCCGGACGTCCGTAATTAGTATATACATCAACCTGCAGGGTAACAGCTCCAGAAACTTTTTGGGCCTGCGAACCAAAGAAATTAGTCTTAATTGTGTATGTTCCGGTTCTGGCTTTTTTAAGAAGATACTCCTCAGGACCATAGCCACGGGTAAAGTCTTTTGATACCAGCCCTCCAATTCGGCTAAGCGGATTACTGTAATAAGCCTTTTCTCCTGTTGGTTCTATTACCCATAAATCCATATCTGTTTGATCTGCGTCCCAGGTCATCACAATTCTTAGATCAAGTTCAAATTGGGTTATTAAAGCACTATCAACTTTTATTCCCTTTATTGAATCCTTATCTGCTTTCTGAATAATGTTATTTATCTCTTCTAAAGCAATAACTTCTATCTCTCTGAAACGTCCATCCCAGTTCTTTAAAACAACCTCATAAAGAAGATCAATTGCCTTTTTACTCTCTCCCAGCCTTGCAAGCACCAACGCAAGATCTCTATAAGACTGAGGTTCTTCCGTTCTAAACTCAAGAACTCTCTCAAATAAAACCTTTGCAGCTGATAGCTCGTCAATTTGTGCCAATCGGTGTGCCAATATTCTTAGCAATGGAGCATTCTCAATCCCCATTTCAGCGACGTTAGAAAGCACACGAACTGCAGTTTTTTTGTTATCATCTGCAATGAAAATATCTGCACAATCCAGATAAAAAGCAGGAGAAGTGCCATATTCAACCTTTTCGCCAATATATGCTTTAAACAAAGCCTCGCCTGACAAACTCTTTAATTTTTTTGCATACGGGGTATCAGGTGACCACGCTTTGATTGCTACACCAGGATTTGGAGTTCTCAAACGCTCTTCTTTGTCAGAATTGCCCTTTTTGGCAGGCCTCACTTCGTCCATTAAGGCAGATTTTGATTCTAGCGATACAGAATCCATTTCTTCCAATTCTCGCCGATTAATAGAACGCATTGGCTCTGGAGCAGATTGAGGCCTGGTGGATTCAGAAACGGCGCCAAAGCTATCTTCTGTTGGAGCAGCTCCCCCAAGCATCGGACTTCTATCCTTTTTAATCTTATCAATGCCAGTTGCCTTACTGAAATCGCGGTTCCACCATTCTAATCGCCGTTTCCACATTTCAATTACTTTTGCAAGTTTACTAAATTCAAAATCTTTTTTGCTTTGCTCTTTTTCCTCAAGAACTCTGAAATACTCGTCTCTCCAATCTTTCTTACTTGCTGGTGGAATAATTTTGTGCTCAAGATACTGAGCCACAGTTTCCAGAACAATAAAAGATGTAAAGTTCGTTACAATTCCATGCTTTTTTGCTATTCGAACAATTTCTTTTTTATTTTTGCTCAGGCTACCACTAAGACCTTCAATTGCTTTACCAGCCCACAGCTTTCTGAGGGTTTCCCCTTTTCTGGATTCCTCGTCAGAAACCTGAAACTCAAATTCATTTTTCGATGATTCCCCAGTCGCAAAATGAATCTTAAGATTCTCTTTTGAACCATTTTCAATTATTCCGTAAAGCATAAATATTGAATCTACAGGTTGTGATTTTGCCGGATAGATATTTGAAAAAACAAGACTTGATGAATCCTGAGGAATATACATAGTCGGCTTTGAGAAAAATGAATTTTTTATTTGGCTTTTTTCATCCGTCATTAAATTAAAAAGCTTTCCTCCACTTTGATTACAAAGTGCATTCAGCGCAGCAGAATCTAATGCAATAGAACTTGAAAAAGCAAACACAGGGGCATTTAAGCTTCCAGCCTTTTCTTCGCCAAAATTGCTCATCCCGTCGGTGAAAAGCAAATAAAAATCTGGTGCTTCGCCAGAAAAATCCTTAACACAACTTAAATTTGTTCCACCATCAAAATCCAGTGCAGAAATTTTATTCTTTAGAAGATTAACCTCTCCGGCCTTAGTACTGAATGCCAGTTCTGAGTGAAGCTCATTGCTGAACGGAATAATTTCTACATTCGCTGAACTGTCAATCACATCAGATTTGAAAAGATAGTCCATGAAATCAAGTTCTTTCACTTGATCTCTATTTTTACCGGATTCAGAAATATCATAGAAAACAACAACCTTACGAGCAGGAGAAACCTTATTTTTCTGCACCATATGTGGCACTTTCTGTTGAATGCAGAAATAAGTTTTACCATCATTAGATTTCTCCACGAAAACATTCCCCGGAGAAGAATATGGAAAATTAATGACAAGTTCTTTTTCCTTATAACCATCGTTGCTATTCAACTCAAGTAGATAACCTTCCGCTTTTTTTACAAATTTAACTTTAGAATTTCTACTATCTAAAATTTCTGGCTCTTCAAGTTGATTAGGCGCAAAAACTCTGACTCTAAACTTATCTACATCCTTGGAAAAAGACACTGGTAGCCGAAACTGAGCAAATCCTGAGGAGTCCTTCAGGGAAGTGATAAATGAAATTTTTACTTTGCGGGACTTTCCGGCGGGAATAGGATAAATGCGCGTTCTAAAACTATTTCCTGCCACTTTTTCAAGAATTGCGGGATCAGCCCCTTTTCTAACTTCTGTTTCAAAAGCTTTTTGAGCTTCTTCCTTTTCAACAGCAACACCATCAATCATTTCACCATCAATATCTAATGCAAAACCACTTACAACCGCTCCATCTGGCAAAGGAAAAATCAATTCCCCCTCAAGGGTTCTTGAATTGGGATTGGCAAACTCCATATAGAAGCTGGTTTCAGCAAGAAAACCTAAGATCTTGGTATCGACCTGAGCCTGCCTTAGTTCTATTTTTTTCAATCCAGGCTCTTTTAATTTAAGCTCTGGAACATCAGTCTGTGCAAAGCATTGTTGCATAACAAGCACAAAACAAAAAATTATCAAAACAGGCATAATTTTTTTCATTGGGGAACCCCTTTAGGTAATCTTAAAAATACGAACGCAGTAAATCTCAATCGGATTTATTTTGTTTTTAAATCAATATCTTTTGAAAGCTCTATCGGATCAAATGTCTGCCCCAAAAGGCTTTTTAGAAGTTTGACGCGCGCAAATGAGGCTAGAGAAAGCTTCTCTCCTGCAGTTCCTACCAGCCAGGCATTATTTTTTCTGAAAAAGAAAAACTCCACCAACTCTTTTGCCGTCTCATGTTTTATCTTTTTGGAAGCCTCCCTGGACATGGCTAAAATTTTGCCCAATTCTTCAAACTTAAAAATTTTCCTTTTTCCAATGTCCATCTTGCTTTTCTTAAGACTCAGGCTCATACAATTGTAAAAGGTTTTTTCGAATTTCTTCCCAAAGTGCTTATAAAATATTCCTGCAGCAACGCCTTTAACAATCAAATTTTCACTATTTAATGCAGAACTTAAGTATTTTAGGCCAATTCCTTGAGGAGGGGCTTCAAAAAATCGAGAAATACTATTGATTTCAAGAATATCTTTTGATTCTAAAAATGCACCAGAAAGAGAAGCAGGAATAGTGCATAGCACTAACATTACTGCCCAAAAAATACTCTTTCGGTTAATCAAGCTTTTCATAGGGATAGCATACAGTAATAACCTTAGGAATTTCCATATCTTTTACAACTACCTTAATAAAATCACCGTTGAATCGCTCCCCAATAATAGCAAACTTGGTACCGTTATATTCTTTCCAGGTCTTGGCAACTCTACCGTTAATAATTGCGTCTTCCACCTGACGAATATAGATTTCCCTTGCAACCATTTGATCATAAGCATGCCGGGTCATTTCATAGTCGCCCGTTGCCACAAGTTTTGCAATTCTTCTTCTTCCCATCGCTATCCCTCGGAACAATTACTCCAATTCAGCAAACAAGCTGCTATCCGGCTTTTTGTTAAGATAGTTTAACCAGTCCTCTGAAACATCAGGAGGAGCTTGTATTTCATTAAGATCATTAAACATAGTGGTTTCTAAAACATCCACACTATTTAATTCTTCAACCCCAACAGTGTCAATAGAAATTTGCCCATCTACCGCCGATTCCAAAGTCATTTCAGAATCACTTACAGGAATATTCGAAACTTCTATTGGGGTCTCATTTTCAATCGGTTCATTTGTCGTGCCTTGTGTAGCTTCAGAAACAATTGTAGATTCTTCTGTGAGCTGCCTCTCAGATTCTATTTTTGGCTCAACAGCAAGCATTTCACCATAAAATCTGGAACTGGCAATTTGTCGGGATTTTAGATTTTCAATGGCTTCAAGCGCAAGTTTTCTTATTTCTTCATCTTCCTCATTTACGATCTTTTCGACCACAAAACACAACTCTTCAAACAAATCCCCTGAAACATACTTAAGCTTGCAAATCTTTTCCAAACCGCTTTTAACAACTGCAAAATCATATTGGTTAATCTCATTTGCAATAATTCCATACAAAGCAGCCTGGTCATCCAGATAAGCCCGAAAAAGTTTATCAACCTGAAGTGACAAGCCAGAAGCAACTGAAGATTTATAAATATCAAGTGCCAAATCAAAACGGCCAGTACACACCAGAACTCGCCACAAATTCCACCATAACTCGTCTTTCTGCGTTGCTTCCCAGGCTTTCTCAATAAGAAAAATACCCTCTTCAGGAATCAAATTAGCTGGCAATTCAAGAAAAGACTTTCCGATAAGTGAAAACATGTTTTTATCATCCGGAAAGCTTTCTAGATAAAGTTTTAAAAAACTAATATCTTCAACTTTTACCTCTCCGCTACTTTTTAAAAAAGTGCCCGTTTTTTCAATTAAAGAAAGGTTTTTTGGATTTAGAAGTGAATGCAAAATTAATAATTTCAATTCATCTTCACTTAGATTTGGTTTTCTTGCATATATTCTTCCCAATGCATTTATGGCAATTGCGGAATCTGGAGAAATCTCCAGCAGGTTTTCAGCATACCTGCAAACCTTATCTGTATTCTTAATTTTCTGAGCGCATTTAATCATTAATTCGAAGATTTTGATGCGATCACTTTTATTGTTAAAAGACCCAAAACAGCTTTCCATTGATCTCAAAGCAAATGATGGGAAAATAAAACCAATTAAACTTACCCTGAAAAAATAAGTTGATTCGAACCAGGCAAAAAATGGCTTAATAAGCTTAGCCAATAAAATAAGAAAAATAGCAAAAACAATAACAACAAAGGGCCTGCCCCGACCATGAATCCATAGAATCCAACCTGGTCCTGTCAAAAGTTCGGAATTTGGGTTTGCAGAAAAAGCAGCATCATAGAATTTTTGTGCGTCATCATATTTTTGATTTGCCAATTTCAGTCTCAGCATCACATAATTCGCATAAAAGCTTTCTGTAGATTTTTCCAAAATCCTTTTTGAGTCATCTTCAAGCTCCATTGCCTCTTTTAATGCAAGCTTGTAATTCACCATAAGCTTCATTTCCCAAACATCTACCAACCTATCCATGGAGCTCATCAAACCGGGATTTTTATTCAAATGCAGTCTCAAAAGCTTCCATTGGGATTTTTCAAATAACTCCTGAGCCTTCTTGAATCTCTCCCTAACCTCTATTTTTGACTTAAAAATGGAGGTTTCAACCTCCTTAAGACGCTCTCGAAACTCAACACTGTCGGAAGAAATAAGCAAAAGCTCTTTTAGAATTCCTTTAATTTTTAATAAATCCTGCTCTTCTTCTGCGAATGCCAATTCCTTTTTAAGATTTCTAATCTGAATTCTATAACGGTCATCAACACTCAAACGAGATACAGCAGCATTGTTCTTGTCGTAATTAATCTGCTTCTCAAGCTCTTTCCCAAATGGATTATTTGGATCAAGCAGCAAAGCCTGCTTGCAAAATTTCATTGCCTCTGCAAAATTCTTTTCCCGCAGAGACTTTGAAGCCAAACCAAGATTTCGCTCTATTTCTCTTGTTTTCTTTAGCTTCATCTCAAGCTTACTCAAAAGCTCAAAATCTGGTGAAAAAAATCGAATCTGATCAATCCATTCCACCGCGCCACTTATGTCGCCAGTTGCCAGTGAGACTTCAGCCTTTTCCGCAATAAGCTTTAGCCTTTTTCTGGAAAGAATTTCCATGTTTTTTAATTGATCTGAATATTCGCCTTTATGATGCTTGCTACTGCAAAGCACCCTAATAATGTGCCAGCGATAAATGGAAAACTCAGGTACATTTTTGAAACGGTTCTCTATTCGGCAAAGCAAATTATACCAATTTAAGGACAAGTCCAGATTTCCAATCTTCTGCTGCCATTTAAGAAATAAAATACAAAAACGCATCAAATCTGTTTCTTTATTCTCTGACTCAAGAAAATCAAGAAGCTTATAATGTGAAAGTAAATTTTCCGGCTGCAATAAAACCAATTCTTCAAGAGAATTTTGATGTTCTACCTTTTCTTGAGCAGTTAAGGAAGCAATATTTACCTCATAGGTTTCTGAAGCTAAAATCCCACATAATAATTTTTTTGCACTGGAAGCCGTTTCATCAGCGTAGATCAGCTGCCTAAGTTCTATTTTTGCTGGAAGAAAGGCCCCAGAAGCAATTAACTCCTCCGCATTTGCCAACTTTTCCGAAAACAAAGACAGCTGTATTACAGAAGAGCTTTCGCTCCCAAATGAAATTCCGATAAAACAAAAGGGAAGCAAAAACAAAAACAGTGCAACTTTGTAATTTTTATTCAAACCAATATCCTCTTAAGGTTTATCAAGAACGTCTCTTATGTTAGCATAATAGCAAATATTTTCCATGCTGAGAAAAGAGGAAATCTGATGAGCATTAAATTTACCAGCTTTGACTCAATGACAAAGCAAAATAAAATTACAGCCTTAATGCATGTAAAAGAACAAAAATCTCAGCGCAAAGATGATTACTACTTAACTCTCCACGCCATGCTTTCAAATGACACGCAGGTTTGTCTTGCCGCAAAGATGGTGAGTAGTATTTTTAAGGATCAACCATTTTTTCTTGATTTATCTGGCTTAACTCAAGATGAAGTAAAAGAAAAAGTTGGAGAATTTATGCGGCAAAATATTGGCTTTGGCCCTGAAATAGTTGCCCTGGATTCTCGCGATGAAAAGCAGTTATTGTCACAAGAATTACAGAAAAAACAGAAAAAATACGATCTGTTAAAAGAATGGGATGGAAATTTTCCTCCTGGAGCAGCAATTTTAAACACCCTGCGGAGAGACACACAGGAGCTGATCAGGTCAGCGCTTTTAAAAGACGAAGAAATTGAAAGGACTTACATTTGTTTTTATAACGAAACGCTAGAGCCATTTAAGGATTTAAACAGGTCTCTTGACAGCAACTCTGCAACCACAGTTGTTAATCTAAGCAGAATAAGAAACCCGGGACAAATTTCTCCCGCACTGGAAGGCCTTTTTTCTAATCTTGAGCGTCCAATTTATCTATTAGCCCTTTTCTCATCTAAAAGAGGATTTTTCTTTTTAAGAGATTCCCTTAGAACTTCTAATGCTGCAATCACAGCATTTAATTTTCAGCAGGTGATAAATGTAAAAACAACCAAGGACGGACAATGGACAGGAATTGAAATAGAAACACCGCAAGATCTATTGAAATTCCCAATGATGGAAGCAAAAGATGCCCACGATGCAAGCGTCTTTCTGAGAGAAAAAAGTGTAGAGTCAATTGAAGCCGAAGAAGGTTTTATTGAAAGGGACTTTGAAAAAGAACTCAAAAAACTTGATATGCTTTTTAAAGCAAAAGCATTAAAAAATAGCGAATACATATTCAGAAAATCCAGACTCCAGAAAATGGAATTAGAAAAGTTCTCAGACGCCAATATTGAGCTGCTTCTTGCTAAAAGATTTTCAAATTCTGAGATGGGCGAATCCTTTGATCAACAACTTCTGAACAAGTTTACTTTTGAAAAGACCATTATGTTCACAGACATCGTTGGCTTTTCGTTAAAAGCTTCGGAAAAGCGCTTACTGGACACCATGACCCTACTGGCCGTACATGACAAGCTCTTGATGCCAATGATTGAAAAGTATGAAGGGGTATTGATAAAAAAGATTGGTGACGCGCTGATGGTTCGCTTTGATGATCCTTGCAAAGCCTGCCTTGCTGCAAAAGAGATGCAGGACAGACTCAATGATTTTAACAGGAAAAGCAAAGAAAAAATATTTATAAGAATCGGCCTAAATACAGGAACGGTTTTTGTAAAAAACGATGACGCTTTTGGAGATGCTGTAAATGTTGCCGCGAGAATGGAATCACTTGCAAAACCAGGAAGAATATTTCTTACCAAGAAAACTTTTGAACTAGTTAAAGAAGATATAAAGTGCGAGCTTCTTGGAGAGTTTTCAATAAAAGGAAAACCTGAGCCAATAGAAGTTTTCTCAATTATTGATCAAACGAACCAATATGAAATGGAAGAACTTGCGGCAAAAGTAATGGAAGGCATTGGCAAAAAAGTCAATAATGCCCAGCCTACAAAATCTGAGCCAAAAAACCACCTGGAGTTAATGGTTTCATCGATTGATTCATCCATAACAAGTTATAAAAACGCAGTTAAACAAGGATACCCAAGAAATGGTGACCTTGAAGACTGGTTTGCAAGATACGAAGAATTCTTGAAACCATATCTTTCAAAGTCTTCCAAAAATTAATCTTAGTCCTCAGAAAAGATAGAACCAAACTCGAAAATCAACGTTCTCCCTTTATTCCATCCTGATTCAAATTCTTTTCCAGTAATCTTTGTAAGCGTTTCCGGGTTCTTTGTCTTGCTGGAATACTCAGTGCTGGTAAGTAAAAGAAGGGAACTTAAAAATTTGTTTCCAGGTTTATGAGGCATGGGCAAATCTTTCCAATTATCAAATACCATAGGCTTGGCAGGTAGTTTAAGAATGTTTACTTTAGCTGGCATATTTCCTTTGGCAATAGAAGAAGAGCCTATAAAGTAATAACAATCTTTGTCCGGTCCAGTTACTTCAACTAATTCTTTTTTATAAGCACTCAATAGGGCACGATGAAAAGCAATAACCCCGCCTGCACTCATTCGAGCATTGTTCGAATCACCTTTTGATGGATCTAAAGACGGTTTCAAATACAACGAGTAAAAGAAAATAGATTTCCCAAATTCATTTTGAAAAATTGGGTTATTTTTCTCTACATACATCCCTGGAAATGGGTTCTGCTCTGAAAACTTTGTATTAGAGTTTGCTATAAAACATTTTTTAAAAAAAATCCTGCTTCGGCTAGCCATATAGGTGCTTAACTCAGCTCCGCCTAAGGGAAGATCAAATCTAAACTTTCCCGGGATTTTTCCAATAATTTTCAGGTGACTAAAGCTTTTAGGAAATCTGTATAGCTTAATAAAAAGATTCATCCCCTTTGTTTCCCCGGAGTAATTGGGGGTAAACCCCATTTTTAAAAGATCTTCCAGTCTGATGTTGGAAATATCAGGCAAGCTTTCCTCTACAAAATTAAAAGGAACAACTTTCTCCAGATTTTTGTTCTTTAAATCAACCTGTGTCTGGTCTATGAAAGCAACGTTAAATCCGTATTCTCCGTCAACTTCCCAGCCTTCCGATCCTGGCCACAATTCCGCAAAAACACATTGAGCAACAAGTAAAAGAGTTAGAAGGCAGACAAATCTTTTCATTAGCATCTCCGTAAACCTGATATTACCTTTAGCTTAGTTTTGTAAGTCATTCATGTCAAATATGGAGTTTATGTGTTTGCATGAATTTAACTGCAAATTAACTCCAATACTTGTCTAAATAATATTTAATTTGCCTTGAAGCTTAAGACATATTGAGCATCTTTATAATGGAGGTTAATAAATGAACAACACAGAAAAAAAAGATAATGATGAGAATAAAGCGAACGAAGAAACTGAGGACATTTATAAAAAATTAAATGCCTTCAAGCCGCTTAGCCTACGGCCGAAAAAGCACCCTTGTAAGGACTGTTATAATTGCTTATACTGCAATGAAATGCGCTGTCAAGTCTGCATGAGAAACAAAGAAACCAAATAATGCTTCCTGACATAAAAGGAATTATTTAACAATGTCCAACTGTTTTTACTGTCTATATAAAATAGATAAACAATTTGGAGCCATAGCCTGGCAATCAAATGAAATTGTTGCTCTGGTTCTTCCTGATCAGACAGCTGCACAAGCGAAAAGGTCAATTCTAAAAAAGAATCCTGATGCACAGGAAACCACCCCAACAGACTTTGTTAATGAATTACTTGTTGAAATAAAAAATTATTTTGCCGGAACTGATGCAAACTTCAAGCCTTTCAAACTTTCATTTTCAGGGATGTCAGAGTTTACCAGAATAATCTACAAAACCTTGAAAAGAATACCCCCCGGAGAGACCCTTTCTTACTCTGAGTTAGCTACCCTGGCTGGCAAAAAAGGCTCTGCCCGAGCCGTAGGAACGGCTTTAAAGAATAACCCACTTCCTTTAATCATCCCCTGTCACCGGGTTGTAAAATCCAACTACGATCTTGGGGAATTCAATTCTTCAGCAGGAGCTTCAACCAAAGCCAGAATGCTAAGCCTTGAAGGATTAAAACTGGATGGCTACAAAATTTCCAAAGCTAAAACATTTTCAGATATAGATATTCATGAAGCAATCAGATATCTTTCAGAAGCTGACACCCAACTAGGAAAGTTTATCGAAAAAGCTCCAAAGTTTAATCTGGAAACAAACCCAGCGCAGAGCACTTTTCATTCACTATGTGAGGCAGTTGTATATCAACAATTAACCGGTAAAGCCGCAGCGACTATTTTTAGCAGATTAATGGGGCTTTATGGTAAGCCGGCTATATTGCGTCCTTTCGATGTCGTTCGCACAGACTTCGATGAGCTTAGGAAAGTTGGCTTATCCAGGAACAAAGCCCTTGCGATCCAAAGCCTTGCCGAAAGCGCCATTTCAAAGAACCTTCCCGATGTAAATAAACTTCGGTCAATGCAAAATTACGAGATTATAAGAGTTTTAACCAGAATAAAAGGAATTGGAAAATGGACAGCAGAAATGTTTCTGATCTTCCGTTTGGGACGAACAGATGTTTTATCTACTGGAGATTTAGGACTGCAAAAGGGACTTGCGAAAATAAGAAAAACGAACCATCTCCCAAGTCCTGTTGAACTTGGAAGACAAGGTAAAACATGGATGCCTTATAGATCAATTGCTTCCTGGTATTTATGGAGAGCCGCGGAAACAAGAACTATAAGCAAATAGATCTGAGAACTAAGCCGTAGCCTTTTTCTCCAACCAAATTTGATATCCTTCTTTAATCTTTTTTATCCTTGATTCCCGCAATTTTTCGATGCTATGGGAAAAAGGCCCCGCAGAGCTTCTTGAAAGTTCCCCGTATCTCTCAAGATAAGCCTGGCTGATCTCCTTCTCAGTTGAGCCATTAGAAACTCCAATAAGATTGAAAAAGTCACTTAAAACAAGCTGTTCTCTCAATCTTTTTGCCTGACCAAAGTAGTCAAATACTTGGGAACAATAAAACAATGGTTGTCGAGCGCCTGGAAGAAACCCAAACACTACAACCTCAGGCATTTTTACTGGAGCTTTTGCTTTTAAGCCCATAGCCGAAAATAAGTGCTTCCATATTGAGGGAAGCACCCACCCCTGTTCTGGAATAAACAAATCAGTTACGCTGTACCCGCCCTCTGGAAATGGACCAAATTTTTTCCCACAAACGTAATTCTCTATTTCGTTTTCTCTATACCCCATGTACGGCTCAAAAAGACGCAAGCCTTCCATATCCGCAATAAAAGCACAAAGGAACAAATGTTGATCAAGCCCTTTCTTCAGATCTAACTCGATCTTAATACGAATGCCATCTAGTCTTCTATTCCCACTTTCAAAGAAGACATCACTGATTTTTATTGATCCGTAACCATTTTGAGAACTTTTAGAGCTTAGAGCAGAGAACCAGGAACCAAATTCGCGCCACTTAAATGGAAGAGCAAATTTCTCTGTATTGCTCATGTTCCCCTCCTTATCTTTCTCTACTATAATTGTACTCATTTTTGTAGAAATTGTTACCATAATTTACACTTTTTTTTTCTGCTTGAAACTTTTGTTATTAGCTCCTATGCTGTAATCTAAAGCCGGAGGGAATCATGAACAACTTATTAAAAATCATGTTAATTTTGTGCACATTTCTTTTTTGGTGCCCTTCGTGCTTTAGCGAAGGGTTTTCTTCAGAAGTTATGCACATAAATGCGGCGGGATTCCCTAAAATTTCAACTACAATTAAAGTTTTCAATAAAACCCCGGAAATTGTAAAATCCGAAAATTTTCGTATTACAGAAGACAAACTTCCAGTTGCAACATTTTCGCTAGATTTGTTAAAACAGAAACAATTTATCTTGATCATTTTAGATCGATCTTCCAGCATAAAACCGGCAGTGAACCAGGTGAAACAAGCAGCCTCAAATTTTGCCAGGAGCCTGAATGGAAAATCAAATCTAGCTCTAATGTCATTTGGAAGCGATATAGATTTTAGTCAAAACTTCACGACTGATACTGGTTCAATATTAGAAGCAATAAGAAAAGTCCGCCCCTGGGGAGGTACGGCACTTTATGATGCAATTTACACTGGTTGTGAAGAATTGTCTTCCAAAGCAGGAAGAAATGATCTGAAAACAATCGTTTGCCTGACAGATGGAGTGGACTCCACACCAAATGGGAAAAAGCCGATGTCCATCAAGAAACCCGAGGAAGTGTATACTCTTGCCAACAAAAATAAAATTAGAATAGTTACCGTTGGCCTTGGGAACGAAATTGATTCGACCATTTTAACAAAATTTGCAACAAAAACAGGTGGGTGGTATCTACAAGCCAGTTCTGCCGGACAACTTAACAGTCTCTATGCCGCTCTTAGCAAAAGAATACAACTGGAAAAATACTACCGATTAACATACTTAACCCCGGACCCAAAATTTAACGGCACCATTAGATACCTGGAAATTTCATCACAATTCAAAGGCGAAAAAGACCAGGGAAAAGGATCTTACCGTGCCCCAAATAATCCGCCAAAGCAACTATCAGTAGTAAAAAATAGTTTAAATGGAGCTGATTCAAAAAACGCGAACAAAGGAGCGACCTTTTCTATTACCAGCCTATTCCTAGACCTCAAGATTTCAGATCCTGACAGAGCTTTCCTAACTGGTCCAATCATCCCACCTCCCCCATCACCAATTTTTGGTTTAAATGCTGCTGCTCTGGTTTCTTTGGATGCCAATGAACAAACAAATTTAATTAATCAAAAAGCTCTTGATCTTGAAAATGCTCACGCCAATGAGCTCCAGAAACAATACCGCTATCTTGATAGCTTTACAAACGGGCTGGATAGGATTTCAAAGTTGAACGAGGAAAAAAGCAAAATTCCAAGCCCACAACAATTTGAGCTGGACAGAATCGAATACAGACGAAGAGTAATCGATTTTAGGAAACAACAAATTTCTCTCATCAAAAACAAATGCTATGAAATCTACACTATCAAACTTGATTGCAGCCTAAAGGAAAATGAACTTCTAAGGAAAGAATTTGTTGATGGAATAGAGCTATCAGCAAGTGATCACCTTGAAATAGATAAACTAGAAAGAGACAAAATCTGGGAAATTGAAAAGAAGTATGATAGTGAAATAGAAGCCGTTAGCAGAAAAGAAGCGGCGATGTACAAAGAATTTGCTCCCAAAAGAGAGGCCAACGTCGAATCCAATCTTGTAGAGATAAAAAACCTTTTTAATGCTGATTCAGAAGGAAACATCGAATCTACCAATTCTTTTGGCGAAGAAATAGAAAACGATTATAGCCCCAATTCCCAAATAGATGAACTTGACAACAAGATCGATGATGAAATTAAAAATTCTCTACACAACATTAAGACACTTGATTAAACAAATTACCAACCATTGAAAACTCATAAAAATTAAAAATCTGTTTCCAATCTTTTCTTGAGGAGTGCGAAAGGTATTGGTTTACCGTGCCCCGGATAAAAAACAGTTGCGCCTGAGTTTAACAATAGTTTCCAGCTCATCTTTAACTCATTTAAATCCGCTGCAAATGGTGGGAAAATTTGATTCGGCCAAAGGTGAAAAAGTGTATCTCCGACAAAAGCCTGCTTATCAAGCACTACACTTATTGATCCATCGGTGTGACCGGGGGTATGTAAAAGCCTTAAAACCCTATCTTCAATGGGAATTTCCATTTCATTTTCGAAAGTAAAATCTACTTCCACCCCAGGAAATCTAATACAACTTTTAAAAATAGCACATCCAAGCCATGAAATTGGTCTGGAAAAAAGCATTGTCCCTTTGGGAACCGGACTTTTGCCTTGTTCAATTTTTAATGCTTCCAGGGTATGGGCAATTATCTGTGCCCCCGTAAGTTTTTTTAATTCTTTCAGGCCACCAACATGATCATAGTGTGCATGAGTAACCACTATGAGTTGGATTGCTTCAAGGCAGAGATTTTCTTCAGCTAGTGCTTTTTTAATCTGCTTAACCCGACAACCTAAACCAGTGTCAATTAGAACAGCGTTTTCATTGAAAACTAGCAAATATGCCAATGAATTTCCCAGAAAAAGACGCTTAACTTTCAAAATTAGCCCTTCAATATACAAAAAGGCTGTAGCAATGAAGAATTAAGCATTGCTACAGCCTTTAGCCTATCTGATTTTTCTTATCACAAATAAATGTGCTGGCTCTTTGTGCGGATCCAAAACAACATAATTTGTTTCACCAGTCCATACATAGGTTTTATCAGCTATCAAATCGTGGACCTGATAGCTTTCGTTTTCTCCTATTCCGAACTTGTTAATTGGAACATAAACCATAGAAGCCTGAGTATTAAAAGGGTCCAGGTTCACTGTCGCCATCAAATGTTCATCGCCAAGGGATTTGCCATAGAACAAAATCTGATCATTGTCAGACTTATAAAACTCCAGGTTGTCATACTCCTGTAGTGCTTTATAATCTTTTCTTGCCTGATTCAACCTTTTGATAAGGTATTTAATGTTTCCAGGTGCATCCCAATCTCTAGTTCTAATTTCGTATTTGTCGCTATTCAAATACTCTTCTTTTCCTTCAACTGGAATTCCATCACAAAGTTCAAATCCTTGAAAAATTCCATAAACTGAAGACAGAGTTGCCGCAAGAACAGCTCTGACCTTGTGAGCAGGCACACCACCTGTTTGCAGATAAACCGGGAAAATATCTGGAGTGTTTACAAAAAGATTTGCACGATAGAATTCTGATTCCGGAGGCGTGGTAAGCTCCTCAAAATACTCACGAATCTCAGACTTTTCATTTCTCCAGGTGAAATAGCTATAAGACTGCGTAAATCCAAGCTTTGCCAGAGATTTCATAACTTTTGGTCGTGTAAAAGCCTCTGAAAGGAAAATCACGTCTGGATATTTATTCTGAACCTCTTCAATTACCCATTTCCAAAAAGCGAATGGTTTAGTATGGGGATTATCAACTCTAAAGATTCTTACTCCCTTTTTCGCCCAAAACATAAAAATTCTGCGCATTTCTTTCCAGATACTTTTGTAATCAGCAGATTCAAAATTAACAGGATAAATATCTTCATACTTTTTGGGAGGGTTCTCTGCAAATTTTATAGTCCCATCTGGTCTTTTGCTGAACCAGTCTGGATGATCCTTAAGATAAGGATGATCTGGAGAACAATTTATGGCGAAATCCAAAGCGATTTCAATTCCATATTCTGCACATTTTTTTACTAGATTCTCAAAATCCTGCATTGTACCAAGTGAAGGTTCAACTGCATCATGTCCGCCATGCTTGTTGCCTATTGAATACGGGCACCCTGGATCTCCCTTTGAACAAACAAGGCTGTTATTGGGTCCTTTACGTTTTGAAAAGCCTACCGGGTGAATTGGAGGAAAATACAAAACATCAAAACCCATGTCAGCTATAGAAGGAAGCCTTTTAACTACATCTTTAAAAGTTCCAGATTTTCCTGCTTCATACCCGCAAGATCTTGGAAAACACTCATACCAAGAAGCAAAACGAGCTTGAACACGATCAACCCGGACAAAGTAGGTTTCACCCTCAACTTTAGAGGCTGGATCTGGATTTTCAGCAAGAATTTTTACAAGGTGCTCGTTAGAAAGTAAATTCCACTTATCAAGGTCAGTTTTTGCCTTTTCAAGCTTTTTGAAGAGACTTTTTACATAGTCTCTTTCGCTTTTGGGGAGCCAAAGAAGATAACTTTTTACCAGTTCAATTCCCTCAAGAATATCGCTGTCAAATTCAGTATTTGCATCAACCTTTTTCCCGGTATCAAGAACCCATGTGCCGAAATCTTCACAATAGGCTTCTATCTGATATTCATAAAATCCAATCTTATCAACCGAAAATTCAGATTCCCACACATCTAATCCTGGATTAGTGCAAATCATAGGCATGAAAGCCCAATCCTTTTTCCCTTGATGGCGATAAGCGACCCATGCTGTAATTTTTTGATGGCCATCCCTGAAAATGTCGGCGATTACTTTTACAGAATCTCCTGCTTCTCTTTTTAAAGGACAACGTCCGCTATCTACAAGCGGTTTTACATTTTCAATAATAATTCTTTTCTTATTTTTGCTTCCCATGTTTACTTACCCTTGATTAGTGATTCATATAGTTCTACGGTTTGCTTTGCTATAGATTTCCAGCTAAACACGTCTTCAACTCTTTTTCTACCTGCGGCTGCCATTTCCATTCTGAGCGACTCGTTTGCCATCAGATCATTTACACCTTTGGCTAAATCACGGGAGAATTTGTCTGGATCAACTGCTTCAAATGGAGTTTCATCCATCTGATCAAGTGGAACAAGAACTCCAGTTTTACCATCTACTACAACCTCTGGAATTCCACCAACTGCGCTTGCAACCACAGGAGTTTCACAAGCCATAGCTTCAAGGTTTATAATTCCAAATGGTTCATAAATTGAAGGGCAACAAAAAACGCCGGCATGGGAATAAAGTTCAATTAGAGTTTTTCGATCGACCATTTCCCCAATCCAGTGAACATTGTTTCTATCTTTTGACACATTTTCAAATCCAGCCTTCATTTCCTGTTCAATTTCAGGAGTATCAGGTGCCCCAGCACAAAGAACTACAGGGATATCTTTGTTAATATATTTTATGGCATTAACCAGATGAATAATTCCCTTTTGCCTTGTTATTCGGCCAACAAAGAGAACATATGGTTTAGTTGGATCAATTCCAAATCTCTCAAAACAATCTGTAGTTTTTACTCTTTGAAACTCTTCAGTATCAATGCCATTGTAGATTACCTTCATTCTGCCTTCTGCAACATTGAAATGCTTTTCTACATCGGCTTTGGTTCCGTGACTAACAGCAATAACAGCATCAGCCATTTCAATTGCCATTTTCTCAACCCATAAAGAAAAGTCATATCCTCCGCCCAACTGTTCGCGCTTCCAGGGTCGAAGAGGCTCTAGCGAATGAGTAGTTACAACAAGAGGTACACCAAAGTTCAGTTTGGCAAAAATTCCTGCCATATGTGTATACCAGGTGTGGCAATGGACTACATCTGCATCCAGGCCGTCTCCAATTGCCTGCAAATCACGATCCAAGGTTTTAAAAATCGACTGCAACCCAGTGGGAAGGTTCTCGTAGGATTTTATTGGATTGTAACCTTTGACAGTAACTTTCTCTGTCTTCTGGTTTTGATCGCCATAGCATCTAACGTCTACGTCCGCTAATCTCGATACTTCGCGCGATAAATACTCAATATGAACCCCAGCTCCACCATAAACATTGGGTGGATACTCATTTGTTAAATATAAAACCTTCATCATTTCTCTCCTTGCATTTCTTTTGCTTGATTATATCACTAAAACAGCTCTAGCCCCACCAAATTAACCCCAATTTTTGTTTTCCTATTCAGGTGGGAGAAGTGAATCTGGAATTAACTGCTGTTTTATATGCTTCGAACATCTGACATCCAGATCCCCACGATTATTTCTAAAAACCGTCAATTCACCATCTTCCGTGCATTTCGGAATCTCATCAAAAATTTGGTTTTGTACAAGAACTTCAAAGCCCGAAGATTCGCCGTTTCGCAAAGAATCAAAATATCCTTCCTTCTCAAGCTTTGTCAGCAAAGAAGTCTGTTTCTCATAACACTTAGAAGCTTTATACTCCCGAATATAATTGATTCTACGGTAATAAGCGTTTTTAACCCAATAAGAAACGTAACTTGAGCAACATAGCTTCAAGAAAGATTCATCTATATCATCCAGCCATATTTCAAGAGCTCCTGAAGCTGGTTTACAATCAATTCTGGAAAAAAAGCTGGATACCTTTTCGAACTCGCTCTTTGAAAGCCCCCTAACCCGATTCTCAAATGATGTTTTTTTGGCAAGGATCTGGTGCTTGAAAATTGCCGCCCATTGGTTAACCAGATTTTGATCAGATATATCCATCTTAACTAACAGCTTTCCCTCTCTAAACTTAATATAGAGCTTTTTAAAAGGCTTGGTATCGAAAGGCAGATCTTCATAAGTTTGAACAGAAAATCTGGGCTTATTAATTGAACCATGCACTGAACAATATGATGAAACATTTAGTCCTTTATTTATCAGGTATTTTCCGCCATTAGGACAATTTAATTCTTTCTGTAAAATCCCCAGGTTTATTAGCTGTTTTTGATTCAATTCCTTTTGTGAAAAATCCACCGATGCTTCCGCTTGCTTTATTGAAGCATCAAGAAGATTTTGATTGCTAATACATTCTGGAAAACGGTCTTCTACTGTCCTGAAGATCCCCATAAACACTTCAGGTAGATTGGCTTCAAAATAGAAAAAGTCTTTACTCATACTCTTTTTTTCCAGAGTTTTTAAAGCTTCAATGTATTTAAGTTCTTGTCCCGCTTCATTTACCTCATTGAAAAAAATAGCGGAATTAGAAACATCAATTTGGAAATTCTTTGCCCCAATATGAAATTTAAAACTACTAACATGTTGGTTTGTCGAAAGCTGGTAGGAATCTGAGCTAAGAGACAACTCGCCGGCAAGTTTCACCAGACCTTGTGCAGATTTATTATTTGCTTTAAGAAAACCATTCAATCGGCCATTTTGATCAAAAGCCACGATAATTTTTTCAGGATTTTCACCAATCGCTCTTTTCACAAGAGCTGAAAAAAACTTAATATCGCTGTATGGCCTAAAATCTTTGCCAGGAAATAAAAGTCTGGCAATTTTTTCCAGAAATAGTAAATCAGCTTCCAATTTTTCTAACTTCTCTGTTTGAAAGACAAGCATTTCGCCAAAATTTCTAACTTCAAGATATATTGGAAATGGGACCACGCCGCTTTGAGCCAAAGCCTTGTCAGCAGTTCCTGACAAAGTTACCGAACAAAGCAGCAGGACTATAATTAGTACCATTTTCCGCATAATTTTCTCCTAAGAATTAAATCAAGCTCAATGATTCTAAAATAAAAACAGCCTCAAGGATAGTACCTTGAGGCTGTTTTAGTTTGTTTAGTAGCCAGCAGCTTTTCGAAGTTCCATATAATTTTTCTTTGCGGCCTGATATTTATTAAATGTGTCTAAGATTTCTGCCGTAGGAGCCTGTTGTGAAATCTTAAACTGATAGAGCTGCTTGTAATAAAGATAAGTTTCATATGCAGTCCTAAGATCTGCATTGGTCGGCTTTGTTGAGCTTGAAGTATTAGTTGTCTGTGCTGAAGTCTGATTATTAGTAGAGCTTGAAGAAGTTGTTGATACTGCAGCTTGATCTGAAGAAGTAGTCGAACTTGCAGAGTTCTGACTGGAATTACGACCTGGTAAAGCTGCAATTTGTTTATTAACAGCCTTTATACGGTCTGAAGTTGGGGGATGGGTTGAGAAATACTTAGTGACCTTACTCAACTTATCATCATTATTAATTTTATCAAAAAACTTAACAATGCCAGCTGGATCATAGCCAGCAGCATAACTATATTTTACGGCACAGCTATCAGCTTGATACTCATCTTTTCTTGAGAATTTCATGTTGGCAAAATATGCAGCTACGGCTGCATAAGGAGCATATTTTTGTGTCTTCTTTGACAAACCCATACCAGCAACAATTAAAGTCATTATTCCTGCTTTTTCAGCTTGTTTCACACTATGTTTTTTATCAATATGGCCCATTTCATGCGCTACAACGCCAGCCAGTTCATCGTCTGTTTCAATTAAATTTAAGAGCCCCCTGGTTACGTAAATAAAACCGCCGGGTGCAGCAAATGCATTAACCTCGTCTGTATCCAATACAGCAAAATGCCAGGTTAGATCCTTTCGCTCAACATGCTTAATTAATCTTTTTGCAACATTTCCTAATCTGGAAAGATATTTGGTTTCTCGACTGAACCCAGGATCTTTTTTTAGGGATTCATGAGTTTTTTCGCCCATGGAAATTTCCCATTTGTTTTCTAATCCACCAAATAAAGCCGTGGTTTGAGGAGATCTTTCTTTAGCATCATCTACTGCGGCCTGATTTTCGTCATTAACCCCACCAAATGTCTTGTCAAGGGTGGCCGAAACTCGATCCAGGGTACCATTTATTTCGCCTAGAACCTTACCCAAGTCGAATGCCGATGCTTCAAAAGCAAATGTCAGCTGGAAAAAAACAACAAGAACCAGCAAAGACCAATATTTTCTTCTCACCCGATTACCTCAGTTTTAATTATTTTTTTAATTGTATTTTTAGAAGGCCGTACCGTCAAGATGGCAATTCACTTTAGTAATTCCTCTGCTGTTTTGAGAACCATCCTTGGAAGTTGACTAATTCTGGACTATTAACTATCTTAAAGATAGATATTGAGATGGATTTTAATTGAATGAATGAAAATTACAAAAAGTTCAATCTGAGAGAGATTTTTCAGATTAGTGGCCTATATAGGCTTCTAATTAGCTTTAACGATTTTACCAATATTCCATTCGAAATAATGAACCCTGATGATCGGGTAATTTTTAGTGTTGGGCGGCAGGAGATTTGCAAAAAATTTCATAGAATCTGTGACGGAACTTTGGGAATTTGTAAATCTAAAGCCCTTAAAATAGCTCAAACGATAAACGAAAAAAAAGACTACTTAATTTTCGATTGCCCAAATGGTCTTAAGGAAGCTGTTTGTCCTATAATAGTTGATGAAATTCACATTGGTAACGTTTTTTTTGGACAATTTCTTTTTGAATCCCCAGACAAATCTTTTTTTAAAAAACACGCTGAAAAATACGGGTTTAATAGTGAAAAGTATTTTGCAGCTGTTTCCGAAATCCCAATCAGAGAAAAATCAGAAATCGAAAATGCTATAAACTTTTTTTCCGGGGTTGTTAATTCCTTTGTGTCTTTTGCCAATCAAAAATTAGCAGCAGAAAATGAATTTCTGAAATACCAAACTCTTTTTAACAATTCAACTTCAATATTAATTAGAATCACAAAAGATTTTAATATTTTGCAAATCAACAAATCTGGGTTGACTTTTTTTGATATGCAAGAAGACGAACTAATTGGGCAAAATCTTTTAAGTAGATTCATTTCAAATGAACAAGAAAAAAAGCGCATAGCTACAGAGTTAGACAAAATATATTCCTCTCTCAACCAAGTTGTCAGTGAAAAAATTTCCTTTGAAATAACTACTCTTAATGGCGAATCAAAGGTTCTGGAGTTTGAATTTGTTATCAAGCGGGAAAAGAAAATATCTGAATCCATAATTCTAATTTCTGGCCAAGACATAACTACTATTCTTAGACAGAAACTGAATCTTAAAAAAAGTGAACAAAAGCTTAGACTGGCTCAAAAGATGGCCAAAATTGGAAATTGGGAACTTAATTTAGAAAATAACGAAATTATATTCTCGGAAGAAATCCTAAATATCTTTAAGTTGCCAGGTGATAATTTAAAACAATCTTTAGATTTTTTTCTTAGCAAGATAAATGAAAAAGAAGACTTTATAGATGATTTGCACAAACTTAAAAATCATGGAATTGACCTAAATAAAATCTACTCTCTAACGTCTGAGAGTCAAGCCGGGCAAATATTACAGGTAATAGGAAAAAGACTGTTTAATGAAAAAGGTAAGCTTGAAAATATTCAAGGAACGATTCAGGATATTTCCGAATTAAAAAAAGCCGAAAAAGAAGCTTCTGAGCGCGAAAAATTGTTTAAAAACCTGTTTTATAAAATTCCTTTAGCGGCCTTTTTACATGATTTACCTGTAAATGGAGAGAAAGCCAAATTTCATATGGTAAATGAAGCTGCATGTAAATTGCTTGGTTTTGAACCAGACGAATTAATTAAATTGTCTGCAAATGAGATTTCCGAGATTTGCACCGACCAAAATGTAAATACTTTTTCAAGAGAAGTTGTAAAAAATGGTCTTCTTGAAACAAACGATAATGTGATAGGGAAATCAGGAAATAAGATTCCGGTGAAATCCTTATCAAAACTGGTAGATTTTGAAGGAAAACCTTCTTGCATAACGATCCTTACGGATCTTACACTTCAAAACAAGCTGGAAGAGCAAATGCGTCAAAATCAAAAAATGGAGGCAATTGGTCAGCTTGCTGCTGGTGTAGCCCATGACTTTAATAATTTGTTACAGATAATTCAGGGCTATTCTGAATTTCTTGAAGAATTTGTTTCCAAAGATAAAGATGCGCTATTTTTTCTGACATCAATTCTTAACGCTGCAGACAGGGGAAGAAACCTTGTTGACCAATTAATGCTATTCAGCCGAAAAGAAGAACTGGATTCCTTCCCTCTAAATATAAAAAGCATTGTAAACAGTCTCTACAAAATGCTTAGCCGACTTATTGGAAACCATGTTAAATTGAGCATTGAAGTTTCTCCAGAAGATTTTTTTGTTTTTGGCGATCAGCGTCAAATTGAGCACGCACTTCTAAATCTATGTATTAATTCGAGAGACGCATTACCAAAAAGACACGGCTGGATTAAAATTTCTGTGAAATCAGCTTCCCCCGAAGAGATAAAGAAAAACCCGATTTCCAATAATTTTGTTTGCGTAGAGATATCTGATAACGGATCCGGTATTCCAAAGGAAGTACAGGATAGAATATTCGAGCCATTTTTCACAACGAAGGAAGTGGGAAAAGGGACAGGACTCGGTCTCTCCAGCGCTTTTGCGATAATAAAGAAACATCACGGGTATGTTGAGTTTGATTCAGAAGTCGGGCATGGGACAAGCTTCAGACTTTTCTTCCCGCTCATTGAGTTTGGGCCCGAAGTTATTGAAAAAACTAATAAAGAAAACACTTCAAATGGCGAAAATAAAATCTCAGGCAAAACGGAAGAAAAATTGACTATTCTTGTAGCGGAAGATGACCCTTTGGTTCGCGAACTAACCTGCAGTTACATCAGCAAATTTGGCTTCAGCTTAGTTGTCGCTCACGATGGTCAACAGGCAGTTGAGCTTTTTAATGACAACAAAGACGAAATTTCAATGCTGGTTTTTGACGTCATGATGCCAAGATTGAACGGTAGAGAAGCTTATGATGTTATCTCAAAATTAAAGCCTGGTATCCCGGTAATTTTCATTACAGGATATAGTGACGACCTGCTAGACACAAACTTTGTCAAAAATATGCCTGGAAAAATCATTAGAAAACCATATAAAGCAGCAGCTTTACATGAAGCGATAAGAGAGATTACAGAAAAATTTGAAATAAAGTGATGTACAATTCCCACAAGCCGACTCATATATATATTCTTACAAGCTTCTACAAATTACTTTAAATAAAAATTTACCTTTCCTACTTACAGAAGAAGTAATAGAATGCCAAAAAAAGAGGAGCTTGATAATGCAAAAGACATTTTTTTTCAGAAATATTTTCTACATTTTTTGTGGGATTTTTTGTACAACAATATGCTACGGCATAGATCTCTCATCAACTCAGATTTTAAAGATAAATGGGAATGTTGAAGTAAAAAAAACAGATTCAACCTCGTTTAAAAAGCTTCGCAAAAACCTGAAACTCTCTGGATCACTTAAGAGACTTGACGGAGGGGACAAAGTAAAAACCCACCAAAGCAGCAATGCAGAAATGGCTCTAAAGAACACTTGTATTTTAGCTGTAAAAGAACAAAGTCTATTTGAAGTTCCCAAATTAAATGAAGTTGAAAATGTTACTCAACTTAAAGCACAGCAAGGTTCAATCCTTTTTAAAGTAATCTCCGGTAATAATTTTGAAGTCAGAACGGCTGATGTAATAGCTGGAGTAAAAGGGACTTTATTTGAAATGGATGTATTGGATGGTTTTTATTGTCTCGCAGGAACACCTGGATTAGAAATTGGCACTCTGGCAGCTGGTGGCACAATAGTAAATGTTTTTAAAGGCGAAGTCGAGTTAAAACATGCCATCACAGGAAAAACCAGAACCCTTAAAGCCGGAGAAGGAATTTCAGTTTTTAATAACCAGCTTTTAAATGTGGATACTATCGTTCAAGATGGTTTTGGAATCCTTCAAAAATTCAACCCAGTTAATCTTGTTGAAAAGAAATTCGGAGAAGCAGGATCGAGCCTTCTGACTGCAAATCCATCCCTCGATGGGCTCATGGGACTTGCAGATGAAACTAGTTTTCCAGCGGCTATTAGTGATAAGAAAAGCCGCTTTAATTCTATGTTTACTGGTTTTTCCGCTCCAGTGGTAGAAAAATTGAATAAAGCAGAAGCCATTACCCGCCAAACGGGACAAGTAATTGGCGAAGTTAGAGAACTAGAAACAATTGGAAGAGATCTGGTAGGAGAAAAATTTAAAGCTGATTTTTCTTCTTTCAGAGTTCAGAAAAATCCATTTTTTGCTTCTGAAAAGGGAGTAAAAGAGGTTTATCTGGATAATTACACCTTCGCTTCAGCAATAGCAGGCTTTGGTAGCGATAGATTAAAAATGGAACCTACTAAAGAAGGACTATCTTTACTAGAAGGCTTTGGAAGCATGAGAGTGAAGAAATTTCATGGAAGCAATTCAGCTATTGAATTCTTACTTAGCTATTATGAATCTGCTGAAAACCTGGTAACAAATATTAAAGTATTAAAGGGAAATCTATACGCTAGAATTCCAGGCGAAATAGATGTTTTCAAAATACCAGCAGGGGAATCATCATTCACGTTCAATTTAAAAAGTGGAAAATACGGCTGGGGCTCACCATCACAACCCCCATTTGCAAAACAAATTGTCTCTTATAATTTTCAGGCAGAAAAAAAGCTTTCTAAGCAAAAACAGAGTCATGACAGCAAAACCACTAAGAAAAGAGTAAACTCCATAAAAAAAATTATAAAAAAGAATCCTAGAAACCTATTGCGGGGTTTAGGCTTCTAGATTAGAGAGAATAGCCTTGTCAAAGCAACAAAATAGCCACTTGCCAGGTGGCGTTTCCAAACTTGGAAAAAGAGCTTTTTTCATTACTCTGATCTTTTGTTTATTCGCGCAACTTCCGCCAGTGAAAAACTGGCTGGAACTTGCCGAATCGAAATTCTCAGATGTTCTTTTTTCACTAATAAGCGTAGAATGCCCATCTAGCGGACTTAAGCGATCAAAGGTTTTAATTGTAAACAAAGACCAAACCTTTATCGACCGATTTGGGCGCAGCCCCGACCGGTCGGATTTCGCGAATCTTTTAAACGTATTAAAAGATTCTGGAGTAGAGACCGTGGCTCTAGACTTTATTTTTGACGAAAAAGGTGAAAATCTTCAAGCAAATCAAAAGTTGAAAAAATCTCTAAAGGACTTCTCCTTCCCAATCCTTGCCAACCACTTTATCCCTCGCGGGCTACAAAACTATTCCACCGCCAATATTACCGACTACAATTCAGAGAGACCCCCGTGGCCGACTTCGTTATATCGAGATTTTTCTCAAAATGCTGCGTCAACAGGATTAATAAATATTTTTTCTGATTTCGACGGAGTAATAAGATATGCTCCTTTAGCTTTTCTTCCTGATGAAAAGAAAAACTATCTTCCAACTCTTGGTTTTGCTGCCTGGATAGCAGAAGAAGTAAAACAAAACTTGCCCAAAGAAATCTTTTCTGAGCCTGATAAAACTATCACCAATATAGCCTCGATGGTCGAGCTTATAAACAAAGCTCCCTTTCAAAGGCACTCAACAGGGCATCAGGGGCTTGATAAACTGATAAAAATTCTGGAATTGAAGTTTGTGCTCAGAAAATGTTTGCTCAACACAAATGATTTTGTTTCACCTTCAGAGGAAAAAATAGAATTTTACAGTAAAAACATTGGCAATAAAACTTTTGTAAATATTCCTTCAAGCCCTTTACCATTAATAGGTCCAGACTCTACCCCGTGCATAAGAATCCCCTTTAAAAGACGTTCACCTCCATATCAGGAGGACCATATAGAAAGTCTATCAATGAGCCTGCTTTTAAAAACTGAGCTTGAAAATTCTTCAAATCGGATTCGAAAAAATGAAGTCAAAATTTCCTCAGAGAAACCTTTTGAGGTATCAGACTTTTTTGTCTGGACGGAGCCGGGCAACTCTCAAATCAGTGGAAAGTTAAGCAATCCCGTTGGAATGCCCTGCATTAATTCAACTGTTATGGTCATTAATCAAAATAATGGATATTGGGAGAAAACTACAACTCTAGACGATGGCACCTTTCATCTGAAAAGACTGCCAGCTGGTCCCTACAGTTTGGAAATAATAACAAAGAACCATGGGTTATTACAGATTTCAAGATCAAATAAAATATGGGATTTAGCCAAAGACAATGTAATAGAAGTGAACTGTTGCGAAATTCCCCTTTTGAACAAAACTCTATGTATTCCAGAACACAAGGACATAGATGATTATATTATATGGGGCGAATCTTTAAATATACTGCCAACAGATTCCTCAGGCAAACTACCACAGGTTTGTTTACCTTCAAGCTACGAATTCATTCCGCTTGATGAGGAAATAGAATTTTCTCAAAATAACGGGATCTGCTATAACCCAAACAAAACCCCACTCCGAAATTTAGATTTGGCCATTATAGATTCAAGCGATCCATGGAAGCATAGTTTTCTATTTAGAGGAAAAATCAGGGAAAATGGGATAAAATTACCAGCATCATTGGACTGCCAAATAGCGTTAACCTCTTCCCAGGAGCAGTCTAAAAAGCAACTTCCTCTGGAACTCCAAGTAGTAAAAGAACAAGAAATACTCCCTGAAAATAAAATACCAACTATTTCTCTGAGCGAAAAAAAGGTAAAAATTGAATTTCCTTTTACCGGAACAAAAAATGAAATAAACCTTCTTTTCCTTGCAGATACAGGAGAAATTAAAGAAATCCCTTCCTCAACCACAGCTTTTATAACCGAAGGAAATTATCGAATACTAGCATCAAAAGGATCAAAAAAAGGAATCTACAACCAGCTTAGGGCTAAAATAGCTGAACGCCCTGTTTTTATTGGAACCTCGCTGGCAGAGGACCAAGACTTACAAATTACACCAATCAATTTTATGAATAAGGGGTTTTCAAGAATTCCTGGGGTGAATCTTCACGCAAATATTTGCGAAGCCTTATTAAACAAGAATTTCATAAATTCCCCATTTTTCCACTTTGATAAAGCAACGAACTTCTGGCCAGTATTGCAAACCCTGCTTCTTTTGCCAATAATCCTGCTTATAAATCATATCTTTATTGCCTTTGGAGCTTACATTGGCGCCTTGCTAACTATTTTAATAATTCCATCCTGGGTTTTTCTGGCAATCCTTTCTTTTACTAAGGGAACTCTACTCCCGGTAATTTTTCCCGTTACTCAAATAGCATTATTTAGTATTGGAAAAACATTTATAGAATGGATAATTTCGAGAAATAATGAAATTGCTGCCCGATCAACATTTGGAAGATTCATTTCACCCGAAATTGTAGAACAAATTCTAAAAAATCCCGATGCACTTAAACCTGGTGGAGAAAAAAAAGAGTTAACCGTAATTTTTACAGATCTTGCCGGGTTTACTTCAATTTCTGAGAAATTGCCTCCAGACGAGCTCACAGACTTTATGAACGAATATCTTGATGCAATGACCAGGATTGTCTTTAAATATGGTGGAACTTTAGATAAGTATATCGGAGACGCCATCATGGCATTCTGGAATCATCCTACATCACAGAAAAATCACGCGCAGCTGGCTGTTGATTGTGCGATTGCTATGCAAAATGAGCTGGAGTTGTTAAGAGATGGTTGGCATAAAAGAGGTTTGCCAGAAGTTAGCATGCGGGCTGGGATCAATACATCCACCTGCATGGTTGGGTTTATTGGCAGCTCAATTCAAATGAACTTTACCTGCCTTGGTGATGGAGTAAATCTTGCTGCAAGACTTGAAGGGGCTAATAAAGAATATGGAACGCTAATTATGATTTCAGAATCTGTAAAAGATCAGTTGGAAAAAAACTCGGTCCCATGCAGATTTCTGGATTATTTAGCTGTAAAAGGAAAAAATGAACCAATTAAAGTTTTTGAGGTTGTCTCAGGTACTGAAGCTAAAGCAGAAAATTGGGAAGAATTCTTGAAATTATATAAACTTGGAATTCATTCCTATTTAGGAAAAGAGTGGAAAAATGCTGAAAAACACTTCAAAACCGCTTTAAAGATTAAACAAAACGATGGTCCTTGCTTAACTTACATAGATAGATGTAAACACTTTTCAAATTTTCCTCCTCCAGAGAACTGGGACGGAAGATTTGAAATGAAAACAAAATAGTAGCCATGCAATTAATCTAAGACAGAAGTCTTACTCGCTTTTCATTTTTCTTCTTTTTATTGCATAAGCTCCAATCAAGAAAAGAACCATGCTTCCAGGCTCTGGCGCTCCCGGGGCTGCTGGAGGTCCTCCAACTGGGACAAAAACAATTCCTCCATACACATAATAAGAACCCGACTGAACAGTAATCCATGGCCACCATTCATACCCACCAGAAGTCTTAGCTCCAATTGCCGATGACGTTACACCAGTAGAACCATCATTCCACGTATCTCTAACTGCAAACCAATCATTTGCAGTCCCGGGGTTATCTTCGTATCCGAAAGCCACTATTGAATGGCCGCCACCAGGAACAACAGTATTTAAAATCATTGGTCTGCCAGCGTCAATTTCATCGACAACAGACTGGAAATCTAAAGTTCCAAACGCCCAATGATCTGTTGTGTAATCCTGAGATGAGTTAAAAGTATAAGAATCATTTACAGCGGTTGCAGGATTATCCCAAGCCTGAAAGTTTACCAAAGCTGCGGGAATATTATTTGACCAGGTTCCTCCATCGGACAATGGATCAAGGCTGGTGCCCATAAAATCTGCAATACTGTTATTTACATGAGTTCCAGAATCAGCACCCCAATAATCTGAAATATGATCCGGACTGGCAATAATATCTCTTACACTTTGGCCGGCCGCGCCGTGAAAAGCCCCATAGTTACCTGAAACTGCCAGGGCATCGCCAGGAATTTTCTCGTAACCTTTTGCATCCCAGTAACCTACCAGCATTCCTCCTGAAGTTGGAGAACATCCGTACCACCAGTAATATTCAGGTACGCCCGAAAGCGCCAAGGTTCCCCCGAAGGCAGGAAAACTCACTAAAAAGCTTAATATAAGCAGTATAACCAACCTTTTAAACATTTAAGATCCGTTCTCTCTATTTTTTTATGTACACTTTTAATTATCATAATAAAATTTAAGTTATGCAAGTTTTTCAGTCAAAAAAAAACTGCCCCAGTCAAAGACTGGGGCAGCGCGCTTAGCGATTAGTATCTTGGAGCGCGAGGTCTATCCTGTTTTGGTCGGGCTTCATTAACTTTTACATTTCTGCCCTGAAGATCAGAATTATCTAAAGCCTGAATAGCTGCTTTAGCTTGTTCATCGTCTGGCATTTCAATAAATCCAAAGCCTTTTGATCTGCCAGTTTCACGATCTCTTATGATGTTAGCGCTTGCAACTTCACCATAAGCTTCAAAAGCAGAACTAAGTTCATCTTCAGTAATTCTATAAGGAAGATTTCCCACGTAGATATTCATTCTAACTACCTCAAAAACAAATCCTGTGGTTTGATCCAGAACACTACCGAGTAATCAAACCACACAATGAATCCTACGATAGCGGCAAGCCAGTGCTTGCACCCCTACTTCTTTTTTTTATATCATTTTTTGACTTTTGTCAACTTATATCCTTTCTTAAAAGGCATCTTAGCCCATATCTTTAACGTTAAAAGCTGCTTAATTTCAATATATTCTATTCGTTGATATAATGGATTCATAGAAAGATTTTAGATTAAATTATTGGAGATCAAATGAGAAAAATCCTTTTATGCATATTGCTTCTATTTTTCATCCCATCAGGTGTCTTCTCTGAAGCCAATAGCAATTTAGCAGAACCAATTTTATTGAATAAGGCGAAATTATTCGATTCAATGATTGAGGAAGATCATCTCCTTAATGGGATGATTGTAAATATCGAAAAAAGCAACAAATCAAAACAAATAAGATATTCAGGAGACTCAACAATTTGGACTGGAGCCTATATAGCTTCTCAGGTTTACAGATACAAAGTAACCAGAGATAAAAAAGCTTTGGAGAATTTTCAAGCCTGCCTGAAAGCTTTTGTAAATTTAGATAACATGTCTGGAAATCAAGGTTTTCTAGGGAGAAACTTTAAAGAGCAATCAGATAACATTCCTGTAAATGGTTATATAAAAGGATTCGGGGACTGGAAAAACTACTATTTTAGAGCAGACACATCAAGAGATCAATACACGGGCATCTTAATGGCTTGTGCCATTGCCTGGCCAGAAATAAATAATCCAAATCTCCGCGATGATGTAAAAAAGTTAATCCAAAATATAGCTAACAATCTGATACAGAACAATCTCTCTCTTAAGGCCGTATTCTCTGGAAAATTCCACTCTTTCTTTGACTTAAACCCTAACTATGCGTATCAAGATCGAATTACCAGGAGTGAATGGAATAATGTTGATGATTTCCCAATAAACCATGTTAGAGACTTTGTTGATTTTTCTGAAAGACTGGCAAAAATAGTCTCTTCTTTTTCTCCCCCACCATTGAGAGGTGGAGAAGCTCTTAGAGCTCTAATGATGATCCAGACAGCAGCAAATATTTCAGAAAACAATTTAATAAAGGAATACCTTCAAAAAGAACTGATCCAAAAAAGAAGGCTACCTGAAATAGCTTCAAATTCAATACTATTGCTAAACGACTTGTTCTATGGGAAAAATTTAAAGGTACTCAGAACAAAAATTTCTGGCGCCTTTTTTGCTTTAAATGAGCTTTTTTTAAGGGTTGCTCTTTCGAGCTTAAAAACTCCGGAATCTATTTCAAGCTATATAGAGCCCGGCTTCTACCCAATTTTGTACCGATATTCCAATTTTTACGCAGATTTAATATTAAATACCTTTTCATTTTTTCAGAAAAAAAACTCTTTCACTATTTTTGAGGCCTTAGCAAAAAATTTAAAATCCCTAAAGACTGTTATAAGTGGTTTTTGTTCAAAGAAATTGCAACAAAAGCTTGAAAAGAAAATAAATTATTTTGAAAAAATTTCTGGTTCTAACATAGACGAATTAGCCGATACTTTGAGATCTCATGTAGGAACAAATCTAACCTTTTTTGCATTATTAGGCCTCTTTGAGCAAAGCACAGCTGATGAAATAAAAAAGTCCATAACAGCAATTTTGCCGAGGGCATATGAGCCAATCTCAGATGAAGAAAACTCTCTATACACTTTTATTGTTAAAGCCTATAGTAGTAAAACCGTTTCAAAAATTGAGTTAGAAAAGGCTATCAATACCCTAAAAAATTTTCCTGAAAGTAGAAAAAACAAGCTTTTTAACCATAAAAATTCTGCAAAGTATCCTCAATCACCGTGGCCTGATCGATTTGGTAAAATTGGTCGACGCTCGACTCAAGTCATCCCCATTAACGAAAGAGCACCGGACATCTTTATTTGGCAAGATTCGCCTAGATCAATTAAAACAGGGGCAAATAACTCAATTCAGATAGCTCCTGTGGACTATTTGTTGGCCTATTGGTTTGCCAGGGAAAAAAATATACTTTCTGCAGATGATTGAGAAAGAGTTACACAAAAGCTTCAGACTCTTTCTGGTCAGTATTATTAGAAGGCTCAGTTAAATCAAGCCTCATTTCCTGATGAGGGATTCCAGCTTCTTCAAAAATAGAACCCGTTTTTCTAAAACCAAATTTCTCGTATAGCTTTATAACTTCTAATTGGGAATGAATTTCAATCTTCTCAAAGGAATTTTCGCAAGCATATTCTAGCAAGCCTTCAATTATTGCACTTGCCACACCATTGCCCCGAGCGTGCGGTAAAACAGCTACACGGCCAAGCTTAGCAACACTAAGATTTAGATCGTCTTGATAAATTCTTCCAGTGCCAACCGCTTCTCCATCTAGAAAGGCTAAAACATGGGTCGCACTTTCATCCAATTCATCCTTCTCAAGTTCTAGCGGTACATTCTGCTCCTGGACAAACACCTGTTCACGAATTGACCACGCTACAAACATTTCTGCCCTATTTGTTACAGGTCTGATTAAAATCATTACAATTTGCCTCCAGAATAGCCCCATTTATTATAACGTCTATAATTTAAGCAACAATCAGGCCAATAACCAATAAAAAAGATGTAACATTATCTATTATACCTGTGAAAGTGTATGTTATAATTCTTCAAAACTACAATTGGTGGATCATGAAGAGAATCTTTGTCAGAATCATTTTAACTCTTTTTCTTTTCAATATTGCAGGAATATTTCCTGGATACTGCAACGAAACCAAAGAAGTATTAGTTCTAAACTCCTACCACAAAGGATACATATGGTCAGATGAAATTGTTTCTGAACTAGAAGCACTAGTTCGAACTCACGGCAATTTCAATCTAAACATCGAATACCTTGATTCAAAAAAAAATCCAAATAAACTCGCAAGTGAAACAGCATATTTTGTTTTAAAAAATAAGTATCCAGACACCAAATTTCTTGCTGTATTAGCCTGCGATGACTTTGCTACAGAATTTGCAATAAAAAACCACCAAAGTCTTTTCCCTAAGGTGCCAGTGATATTTTGTGGGGTCAACAACCCATCTCTACCAAAAACCGAGTTTTCGACAGGAGTTTTTGAAAAAATCTTTATAAACGAAATTCTGCATTATGCATTAAAGTTCCATCCTGGAGTAAAAAATATCTATTTTCTAACAGACGCAACTTTAACTGGCATAAATATGAAAAAAAGTATTCAGGAAGAGTTAAACGATAAATTCAAACCAATCTCTCATTTTCTTTCCGGTGAAAAATTATCAACAATTGATTTAAAACAGAGAATATCCAGATTAAGTGCTAATGATATTATTTTAACCATGCCGTGGATGTTGGATAAAGATGGAAAAAGAAACAATTTTTTAGATTTAAGCAAAGAGCTGTTTGAAAAATCAAAATCTCCGATATACAGTTTTTCAGTAATTAAAGACTATGTTATTGGTGGTATTCTACCACCAGCGAAAACTCAGGGAAAAATCGCATACAAAATTTTGGAACAAATTAATAACGGGAAACAAGTAAGTGATATTCCACTTAAAACTCCTGAGATAAGCGGATGGTTTTTTAACAATTCACAACTAAAAAAATGGCGCATCCCAATTTCAGCTTTGCCAGAAAACAGCAATATTTACAATCGAAGCAATTTTTTTGACAAGCACAAAATGGAAATCACTTTGCTTACGGCACTGTTTTTTATCCAGTTAAGCGCCATATTATTATTACTAATAGAGAGAAAAAAAAGAATCAAATTCGAAAATGATTTAATAAAATCAGAAAATGAAAAGCACTTAATCCTAACCAATATTGAAGAATCAATTGCCTTTTTAGATAAGGATCTAAACGTTTTATGGACAAATAAACACAGCAAATCAGACACAAAAAATCTGTCCAAAAATGTGTCAACAGAATCCTGCTATCTTTCAATCATTGAGAACCATACTCCATGCGAAGATTGTTCTGTCTTAAAATCTATCAGAAGCAAGAAAACAGAAATTGCAGAGTTAAAAACTCCAGACGGAAGAGTGTTGCGAAAAACAGCCATTCCGGTTTTCAATGAAAAAGGGGATTTTGCTGGAATTATTGAATCAAATCTTGATATAACCATACAAAAAAATGCGGAAAGAAAATATGTTCAGGTTCAAAAACTTGACGCTATTGGCCAACTTGCAGCAGGTCTCGCGCACGACTTTAACAATATTCTTCAGGCTATGACCGGTTATCTGGAATTGCTTAAAGATTCAAACCTTGGAGAAATAGAAAAAGATTATTTAAAACTATCCCTTGAAGCTGGAGAAATGGGGAAAGAGCTTATCAAACAACTTCTTACTTTCAGTAAAAAAGATAAGTCCACTGAAATTACGCCAATAGATGTTAATTCAATATGTAATAATTTCAAAAAGCTTTTAACAAGAGTAATTCCTTCAAATATAAATCTTTCATTATCTTTACTGCCATCACCAATAATAGTTTCCGGGAGTAAAAGTAAATTGGAACAGATTTTAATGAATCTATGTATTAATGCTCGAGATGCAATGCCAGAGGGCGGAAACATTTCAATTTCCACAGAAATTAAAAATATTGAACAAACCTGGCAAACCATTTCTGGAAGGCTACCTCCAGGATTATATTGCATGATCAGAATTACAGATAATGGAGAAGGAATCTCAGATAAAAATATGGAGCGCATTTTTGAACCATTTTTTACGACAAAACCTCAGGGAAAGGGCACAGGCTTGGGATTGGCAAGTGTTTTTGGAATTGTAAAAGAACTTGGCGGATCTATAGAAGTGAATTCGAAACCTGGGGAAGGAACTTCTTTTAAACTTTTTCTGCCTCTTCTAACCTTAAACGACCATGCATCAGTTGAAGCCAATTGTGCCGAGAATGCAATTAACATCAAAGGTAATGATGAACTGATCCTGGTAGCAGAAGACAATGATTTGGTAAGAAACCTTTTAAAAAGCCTGCTTACCAAATCAGGTTACCGTGTAATTTCGTTCTCTGATGGCCAATCTGCGTTAGACTTTTTACAAAGTGACCAGGAAAAACCAGCTTTGCTATTGCTGGACATAGTAATGCCAAGATTAATGGGTACAGCAGTGGCAAAAATAGCTAAAGAGGACTTCCCAGAAATTCCAATCCTATTTTGCAGTGGCTATAGTAAAGATCAGCTAAGTGAAAAACCGGACGGTCCAATTGTTTTAAAACCATTTTCAAAAAAGGATTTGATCACTTCCGTGAAAAATCTTTTAGGCTAACTTTATTCAGTATTCATTGCAAAATAATCCGGGCATATTTCTAATCTTCATTATTGACAAAAGTTCCAAATTGCCATAACCTGACTGACTAGTCAGTCTAAAGTGAAAATTTGGAGTAGTAATGGCAAATTCAAAAAAAGAACAGTTGCTTTCCGCTGGTTTGGAAGCAATGTTTGAAAAAGGATTCGAAAAAACCACAATTGATGACATTGTTCAAAATGCAAGCTGTGGCAAAGGAACCTTTTACAGATATTTTAAAAACAAAGAAGATTTACTTGATACCCTTACAAATAATTTTGGTGAATCGCTATCAAAAGAGTTAAAAGCTTCATTTTGTTCAAAAAAAAGCTTTAGAGACAACATTCTTGCTTTAATGAAAACCTATTTCGCCAAATTTAGAGACAATCATAAGCTTGGCTTCGTTATTCATCAAAAAGAGCTTTCGCACAAAAATATAGACTCATGCAAGCATCCTGCATCCAAAATTATAATTCCACAATTGTCACAATTTAGAGAATGTGTTCAGCAGGCCATTGAAGATAACACTCTAGAAAAAAACGACCCCGAGACATTAGTAAATTTACTGTTCGGCTCTATCCACTTTTTCCTTTTCCGTGAAAAAATTCTAGGACTCGCTTTCAACGAAGTTGATCTGGAAAAAACTCTCGATATCATTTTAAATGGAGCATTAAAAAAATGAAAACACGCTTAATTACAATCGCCCTACTTCTTTTAATGACCTCAAGCCTAAATGCAGCAAACCTGGAACAACTTTCAAAAATTGCCATTGAAAGAAATTTAAAAGTTAAAATTTCTCAATTGGAAATTGAACAAAGCCTCCTTGATTTAAAAAACAGCGAAATAAAGATGATACCTGACGTCTCACTGGCTTTGAATAAATCCCATAAAACATTTAAGGACGACTACCAAAAAAGCAGTCCCTTTAGTTTTGATTCTACTCTTGCTTACAGTCTAAAATTGACTCAGTCTTATCCAGGATTAGGAAAAATCCCCTGGTTAAACAAAGAAATTGCCAAGCTGAAAACGCAAGCCAAAGAAACCAGTTTAAAAAAATCTGAAGTAAAACTTCTAAGAGACCTTACTAAAACTTTTTTCAAACTGGTTAAAGAGCAGGAACTGGCAAAAATTCACAAAACAGACTTGTTTCTAATAAAAGAGCTTCTAAAAGTAGCCAAACTAAATCTTGAAGTTGGATTAGTTTTAAAAAGCGACATTCTTCGAATAGAAGTTGAACAACTAAACTCAGAAGCCAGCCTGGTTGAATCTGAGAACAACTACTCTAATCTAATCGTTGACCTGGAAAATTTGTTGAATCTTGAGGATCTTGGTTCAATAACAGTAGAGCTCCCTTCAAGCTTAAAGTTCTCACCACAAGCTTTCGTTGCAAGCGATAGCTTAGAAATGGTTATGAAAAAAGACCTGGAAATTAAGCTGGCAGAAAACGATTCTGCAATTTTGAGAAAAGCAGAAAAACTTTCCAGGAGTGCGTATTTGCCAACACTAAGCTTTGACAGCTCTTACAACTATGGTAGAAAAATGGGTCCTATTGAAGGAACCAAAGACATTTCGGCAACTTTTGTGCTATCAACCCCTATTTATGATAGTGGCGAAATTGAAAACGGCATCAGAATGGCCCAAAAAAATCGAAAAATAAATGACCTTCGAATTGATGATCTAAAAAACCAAAAAAAGTCAGATTTAGAAAAGGCAATTTCTAACTATGAAGAAGCCATAAAAAGAAAAGCTTTTGCTGAAAAAGCAGTAGAGCACAGCTACGAAAATATGCGAATAGTTTTTTCAAGATACCAGGAAGGCGATGCATCAATAGTTGAGCTGGTAGATGCTCAACGCATAATAACCAACTCAGCTCAAACTGCAGTAAAAGCATATTATGATGAACGTGAAAGGGTTTCAGAAATATTTTTGCAAACCCTTCAGCTTGAGAAAATAAAGGACCTTGATAAAAACCCCTCACCATTAAACGTCGATTTATTGCTTAAGAGCTTAAATCTTGGAGAAACAAAATGAAACGAATAATATTTTTGATATTAGTAATGAGTCTAATTTCATTGACAGTACAAGCACAGGAAAATGTCATTGTATCAAAGCCAATAATCGGCAAGATAGAAAGAATATTAAATTTCACAGGAGAAACCAGACCCATAATAGAAAGTTACGCAGCCTGCGATGTTTCCGGCCCAGTTGCTGCTATATCAGTGGAGGATGGGCAAAAGGTAAAAGCAGGACAATCCCTTGCCACCATAGATAAATCCAGATTTGCTCTAGACTACAGATTGATGGAAGCATCGCTGGATATTGCTAAACAGCAGGAAATCGAAGCTAAGAAAGACTATGACCGTAACAAAACTCTCCATGACAAAGGCGCAATAACCCAAAAAACTTTTGACCGCGCAGAAACACTTTTAATAAATGCCAAAAGTAGCTTAAAACAAGCTAAAGCAAACTTTGATCGTGCAAAGCTTGATCTGGAAAGGTGCGAAATAAAATCTCCAATTGATGGTTATTTCGTGGACAGATCCATTGAAATAGGACAAGCAATGCAGCGTGGACAAAATATGGGAATGGTAATCGATCTGGACACCATTTTTGTTGAAGCACAAATTCCAGGCAACGATATCCGTCACATAAAAATAGGACAGAAATGTCTTATTGAAGGGAAGTTAGAAGGAACTGTTTCCTTTATAAACCTTTATGCAGATAATTCTCGATCATTTAAAGTAAAAATTGCTGTACCTAATCCTGATTTAATGTTCAAAGCTAATATGTTTGTAAAAGGTCAAATAACTCTAGAGGAATACAATAACGTAGCTTTATTCCCATCAAGAGCCATAAGAAATTACCGGGGTAAATATGTTGTTTACACGGTAGATGGAACTAAAGCCAAAAGACAGGAGATCTCTATAATAGCTCAGGACGGCGAATCAACTTACGCAAAAGAAATAAATGCAGATACAACCTTAGTATTAGTCGGCCAAGACAATCTTTCCGAAGAATCCGAAGTAATAATCAGAGAACAATAAAAACATTATGAGTATACCAAGACTATCAATTGACAGACCAATTTCTGTCACCATGCTTATGCTGGCCATGGCCCTAATAGGGCTGGCAGCAGGACTATCGTTTAATGTTTCACTATTTCCAGACCTGGACATTCCGGTTGCTTTTGTTCAGGCTCCCTACCCCGGTGTTGATCCTGCACAGATGGAAAACATCGTTACCAGAAAAATCGAAGACCAGGTTAATACCGTTGAAAACATTGATAAAATAGAATCCTACTCTGTTGAAGGCTTCTCACAAATTGTAATTTCTTTTAACTATGGAACGGACATTGATTTGGCAGGAGTGGATCTAAGAGCAAAAGTAGATCTGGCTAAGCGTGATCTTCCGAGGGATATTGAACAGATTACAGTTTCCAAAGTAGACTTAAATGCAACTCCAGTATTAAATGTCGCTCTCGGCGGAGACTTTGATTTAGTTGAACTGAGAAAAATCGCTGATAGAGAAATTAAGCCAGCTTTCCAGAGAATCAGCGGCGTAGCAAACGTTGAGATAAAAGGTGGGCTTGAAAGAGAAATTCGGATAAAGGTTTTCCCCGATAAGCTTAAAGCCATGAACCTTGAAATTAACGACATTATTGATGCTGTTAACAGAGACAACCAAAATACTTCTATCGGTAACATTAATGAAGGAAACTTCAAATATCTAATCAGATCAGAGGGAGAAGCCAAAACACCTCAAGATCTTGGAAGAATAATTGTAAAAGAAATAGATTCCAGACCGGTTTACCTCTCAGAGCTTGCGGTTATTGAAGACTCTCACAAAGACATTGAAGCCATATCACGAATTAATGGCCTGACTTCAGTAAACCTTGAAATAAAAAAAGAAGCTGGAGCAAACCCAGTTGTGATCTCAGATGAAGCCAAAAAGCTCATTCCAAAACTGATTGAAAAGTATAAAGGAAAAATGACAATCATCATTGGAAAGGATTCAACGGACTTTATTCGTGATTCTATTCAGATGGTAAAAGACAATGCCTTTATGGGAGGGTTATTTGCCCTCACTATCCTTTTTATCTTTTTAAAAAATTACCGATCCACAATCATTATTGGAATAAGCATACCAATCGCTATCCTCGCAACATTTGGCATGTTGACAGTAAAAAAAGATATCACCTTGAACCTGATGACCCTTGGCGGACTAGCCCTTGGGATAGGTATGATGATCGACAATGCAATTGTTGTAATAGAAAACATCTTCAGATATTTCAGAGACAACAAAGATGGAGATAAAAAAGAACTTACAGCAAAAGCAACCGAAGAAGTTTTGATGCCGATTGTTGCATCAACAGCAACAACGGTCGCCGTTTTTCTTCCCATCGGCTTTGTTCCACAGGTTGTTGGTGAAGTTTTCTTCAATATGTCCCTGGCAATTGTTTTCTCCCTGCTGGCATCCCTAATTGTTGCAATAACGCTGATTCCAATGCTCTGTTCTAGATTCTTAGAGCTTGATGGGCTATTTATGGAAGACATTATTGTAAAAGTATACAAATCTATTTTTAAATGGATTAAAGCCAATATTGCCAAATTTACAATTGCACTAGCTGTTCTTACTCTGGCTTCATCCTCTGCTTTCTACCTATCGCTAAAGAATCCCAAACTCCAGGGAATTCTGGCAAAGATGCATTTAATGCCTCTAGTTGAAATGCACGGGCCGGCACTTGCTGCTATTTTCTACTCGGTAGCAATATTAGCCGCCATTGCAGGATTGCCAATACTACTCGCAGCCATATTGAAGTTGTTCAATTTGATTACTGGTAAAATCCTCTTTCCGATCTTTGATTTTTTTGTAATGAAACTTCTACGCGGCTTTTATGTAATGGTTTTAAAAATCCTTATGAGGCACGGGGTCCTCAGGGTTCTTTATTTCATTTTAACCATTGGAATTTTCTTTGTAAGCCTGAGATACCAGCCAGCAATGGGCTTCTTTCCGAAAATGGATAAAGGGGAATTTATAATAATATTTGAAACCCCAGAAGGAACAAGCGTTGAGAAATCGGATGAAATAACCTCAAAGATCGAAGCTATTCTTAAAGGTTACCCGGAAATTAACAAGGTCATTACCAATTCTAATGTTGGTGGAGGCGACCTCACAGCAAAGCTTATCCCTAACAAGGATAGAAAACGAACCACAAATGAAATTATTGGTCTGGTCCGTGAACAAGTTGCAAAAATTCCAGGCTACAGAACCATAAACTACAAAGAACCGCAGATGGGAAAACCGTCCAGAGGAAAATCTATTCAGATTGAAATCATGGGCGATGATTTTGCCATTCTGGAAGGAATTTGCCGAAAGGTTTACGACAAAATCAAAGATATCAAGGGCTTGAAAGATCTTGAAGACGGCATTAATACTGGAAGACCTGAAGTTAGACTTGTTTTCGACAGAGAAAAAATCCGCGATCTTGGTTTAAGTCTTTCCAAGATAGCTGGCATGGCAAGAAGCTACGTCTATGGGTCACTGGCTGGAAAATATAAAGAAAACAACGATGAATTTGATATCAGAGTTGAATCTTCAGATTTATCCAAAGACAAAATTGCAAAATTCATGGAGCTGGAAATAGCACTTGAAAAAGGAAAATTTCTCAAGCTTTCACAAATAGCTCAATTTAGACCTTCAGCAGGTTACAGTACTATTGAAAGAAAAAATCTTGCACGAAGGCTAATTGTTCAAGCCGATCCAGATGGAAAGTCAATTGGAGCACTGGTAACTGAAATTTCTGATAGAATAAAAGACATTAAGGTACCGCCTGGATACGTTATAAACTTTGGCGGTGAAAATGAAGACATGAAAGAAGCTTTCGGCTATCTTGCCCTGGCATTGGTAGCTTCTATTCTCCTTGTTTACATGATTATGGCTTCCCAATTTGAATCCATTGTCTATCCGTTCATCATCATGTTTACAATCCCTCTTTCCTATATGGGTGTTGTGGGTGGCTTAAACATCATGGGATTTGAATTTAGTATTACTGCCATGATTGGAATAATTATGCTGGCGGGTATTGCGGTTAACAACGGTATTATCCTGATTGAGTATATTATTCTTCGTCGGGAAACGCTTCACGAGACAACTTATGAAGCAACCATCATGGCAGGGACTCTTAGATTCAGACCAATCCTTATGACCGTATTTACTACAACTCTTGGCATGCTGCCACTAGCTTTGGGTATTGGAGCTGGATCAGATTTCTATCAACCGCTGGCCATTTCCGTAACAGGTGGGTTAATGGTTTCTACGGTTTTGACTCTAACCTTTGTTCCAACAGTTTTTGTGATTGTTGAAGATATCCTTCACTTTTTCAAAAAACTTGTCTCAGGAATTTCAATTCCAACAAAATAAGCTAATCATTAAGTTTTGAGGCAGATCGGCCGAATAAAGGCAGGTCTGCTTCTTACTTTTTAGACCTCACGTAGGCAAAAAAGTTGCCATAAAAGCAAACTTGAGGTAGAATTTCATCCCTTCAGGATTTACAAAACATTCAAAAGGACACAGTATGATAGCGCAGCAATTGAAGTTTGATATTGGTGTAAACTCTGAGATTGGCCAACTCGAAGGAGTCATTCTCCATACTCCAGGCCTTGAAATTGAAAATATGACACCAGAAAATGCAGAAAGAGCACTTTATAGTGATATTTTGAATCTTTCTGTAGCCTCAGTAGAGTACACTCAACTTAAAACAGTAATGAGCAAGGTCTGCAGAACATTTTATGTTAAAAATCTGCTTGAACAGGTCTTGCACAATTCCAAAGTCAGACAAACACTTATTGAGAAAATTCTTTTCAACGAAAATGCCGAAGATATCAGGGAAGAATTAATGGCTTTGGACGAAAAAAACCTGGCTAAATGTCTGCTGGAAGGCATGAGCATGAAAAAGGACAATTTGAGTAAATTTCTTAGCAAAGAAAAATACTCATTGCGCCCACTTCACAACTTTTTCTTCACCAGAGATTCCTCAATTACAATCAATGATTGGGTTCTAATTGCTCATATGGCCAATAAGGTCAGAACAAGAGAATCGATGATCATGGAAGCTATATTTGATTTTCATCCTCTCTTTAGTGCTAGAACAGTTAACCCACTCACGATTGAGGGCGACACCAGCAATTTGAAAATTGAAGGTGGCGATATACTTATTGCCAGAGAAGACATTCTTTTGGTTGGGATTGGCGCAAGAACAACCCCGCAGGCCATTGATTTCCTGATTGAGCACTTTAAACGACTTGGCAAGAGACATCACATTGTTGTTCAGGAATTACCGATTCAACCAGAATCATTTATTCATCTGGATATGGTATTCACTCTTCTTGATGTTGATAAATGTATGATTTATGAACCGGTTATCTTGCAGCCAAATCGCTTTAAAACGGTTCACATCGACATTGATAATGGCGAAGTAAAAACCATCAGAGAAGAACATAACATTCTTACCGCCCTTTCTCATCTGGGAATGGATCTCAAGCCAATAAGCTGTGGCGGTACCTCCTCTGACCCCTGGATACAAGAAAGAGAACAATGGCATAGCGGCGCGAACTTCTTTTGCCTTGGCCCTGGAAAAATCATTGGCTACAGACGAAATGTAAACACTATTGAAGAGCTTGACCGCAATGGTTTTGAAATCATTGATGCATTGGATGTAATTGAGAATAAAGTTGATCTGGACACATACAACAAATATGTTGTCACCATTGACGGTTCAGAACTTGCGCGTGGAGGCGGCGGTTGTAGATGTATGACCATGCCAATAAGAAGAGCTGCGGTTTAATATTCGTTAAATCTGCGATTTTTGCCTTTCAAATTTTCTTAAACTCGTCTAGAATAAAGCCTGAAGGATAATTCTTCAGGCTTTATTTTTCTATATTAGTTACCCGGATTTATAAGAAGAAATAGACTAAGAATGGCATAGAGGCGAGATTTAAAAGCGGTGAGTCATAAAAATGACAAAAGTTGAAACTGAAAAACTTGCGTCTTTTTCTGAACGTGCAACCATATTGGTGATGTTGGTTGCGATTTTTCTATCAACACTTCTTGGAATTGAATCATGGTTTAGCGGTAAAATTGAGCATAGAAAAACAACTATTCTTGATTTTCAAAAACAAGTATTAAAAAAAATAGCTGCTAAAACTGAACCTGAGATATTTCTATCTCGAAAAATCCTGCCTCTATTAAAAACTCAATTAGAGCATCCAGAGCGACTAAAGCAAACAAGGGATTTCTTTTTCTTAAAATATGGAATAGATCTTAATTTTTATACCTTTGATAAAAAAGCCAGATTAAAGCAATCTGCCCCAAAAAGAGCTCCAAATATTTGGTTAATGAAAAATCTTTTTCCTGCATTAATCGAAAAAGATGGAAAAAAAATCAAAGCATTAGGGAAAAAACTCGATAGAAAAATCCAGTTTTCCTTTGGCTTCGGCAAAGACCTGATTTCTTTAAAAAAGAATGAGGAAAGATTAATTGAAACCAGTTTTGACCAAAAAACAGGCTTCTTTACCTGGACCAACCGAAAAAATGGTGGACTAATAATTTACTGCCCGGAAATTCCAAAAGCAAAAGCAATCTTCAGACAAACTCTTTTGGGCAGCAAAAAACCAGAAGGCCTCATTTCAGCCGGACACTTGAATCCTGACCACCACAAACAAAGTTTTGGACTTCCAGAAAGAGCATTTTCACAAATTGCAAAAACTGGAGAAGAATCAATCCGATTTGCTGGCTATGATTGGGCTTTTACCAAAACGGCATCTGGGAACATTTTATTCACCTGCTTTAAAATTGGTAAGAATAATTATCTTCACGCTCTACACATTACCCGTTTAATCTGTTTAATCATGGGAATTTGCTCCCTTTGTTACTTTGGCTTTTCCTCAAAGCCACTTCAGCTGAAAACCCTGCTGATAACCATGTTCTTTGCTTCTTCAATGATTCCTTTGAGCGGAATAGCAATCACCACAATAGATAACCTTGATGTCTACAGGGAGATTCAAACGAACAAAATCAGAGCTGGACAAGAAGAAGCCCTTGGTAATATTGCTCAGAATTTTTCAGCTTATCTGGCTTCAAGTTCCCTTACACTAATGAAACTTACAGAATCACCTGGAATTAGTGGGAATTCTAAAGAAGCCATTTCCATGAAAAGAAGAATTCTTTCTATTTTTCCAGATGCCCAGATAACTGTAAGAAACGCTGGCGCCCAGCTTCTATACTCCCATGGGCTTCCCGGCTCTCCAGGTCGTGAGACGGTTTTTAAATCGCTCTCCCGTAGAATGATAGAGCGATATGCGCCAACGAGACTAAATGAGCACAAATATAGCGGCAACCCTTTTTCTGACTCAATGGCAAACAAAGATGACATGGGTTTTTCAACCCTTATAAACCATCCAAACTCACTCCAGTTGGTCAGGACTGGAAATGCTGAATCCCTGCTATTTTACCGCACCCTTCCCGCAAGCGCCGGAGATTGCGCAATGGTACAAGTTGAGCTTTCAACTTTTGCTACCATGAAAAAATATTTTAAGAGCCTTGAAAAAAAGCATTTTGAAGTTGGAACCTTACGCATAGATATTTCAGCCTTTTTCCAGAAAGGTTACCGGTGGTCTCTCCCGCCACTGAGAAAAAGAGAGCAAAGAATTTTATCGCTTGCGGAACAAACTGTTGCAGTTGGAAAATCCCAGTTTGAAAGATACTCAGACTCAGATTCATTAAATGGATTTTGTCTATGTATGCAGGTTCCAGAATTATCCGGCAATTGTCTGATCGCTTATTGTTCTGCCAACCAGATGGACCAGCAACTAAACAAAATGAAAAAACGCATCGGCCTGGGAGCTCTGCTGGCATTGGTAATCATCTTCTTTATTGTTTCCTGGATTTCCAAACAGCTGATTTCCCCGCTGGAACATCTTAGCAAAGGAGTTCAAGCATTGTTTGAGAGGAAGTTTGAGTCCAGACTTCCTGAGCCAGGCGGAAGTGATGAGATGGCAAAGTTATTTTCAGCTTTTAATGAAATGATGGCAGAAAGTTACGATATGCAAATAGCTCATAATGTCCAGGAAGGCTTAATACCTCATAAATTTCCTGAAATAGAAAACTATTCTATGCATGGCATGCTACGATCGGCTTCAGACCTTGGTGGGGATTGTCTTGATTGTTTCATGATGAATGAAACAAAGTTATTGTTTTTAATAGGTGATATCACCGGGCATGGAGTAGGTTCAGCTCTGATAATGGCTTTTTCCAGGGCAATAACTTTTCACTGGAGCCAGAAAGGTTCTGGACTTCCCACTGAACTAACGGATCAAATCGACGAAATGCTTCGAAAAAATAAAACAGACCGTATGTTTATGGGAATAATCTGTGGCACACTTGACCTGGAAACAAATGAAGTTGAGATCGTTGTAAAGGGACACATCTATCCCCTTTTAATCAAGAAGGATTCCAGAAAAGAATGGGTTGGCATTCCAGCCTTTCCACTCGGTATTGGACGTCCATCCCCCTCAAAATCCACAAGATTCATTCTTGAGGAGGGGGACAGATTACTGTGCGTTACAGATGGATTTCTTGAAGGACTAAATTCCAACATGGAAATGATTGGATTTGACCGAATTGAAAATTGGGCAGACGAAGCATTTTCGGTAGACTCAAAGACCTGGATAGCTAATCTTGATGAACTGTACCATAAATGGTGTGGCAACTTTCAGGCCGATGATATTTCCATTTTTGCCTTGTCCCACTTAAACAGGGAGAATACAAGTGAGCAGCAATAAAAGAGAAAACATGGCTTCTTTTGGTCGCATTCTGCTGCTATTCGTAGGAATTCTACTCCTTTTTCTTTATTTAACGGCCTCGCAAACCCTTACCAAGCTTTTAAATGAACAAAATCGCAGAGAAATATTGAAAATAGAGTCCAGCATGGATGAAGTTGTTTCAAAGACGACTTTGCGTCCTTTTCTATTCAATCAGATTCAACAAATTTTAAAAATCTATGGGGATTCTGATTCAAACTTTTCAAGTATTTCTAATTTCTTTAAAGAATCGCAAAGCATCAAAAAGACCCTCATTCAGGGATATTTTTATGAAAACTTTAAGTTGGTCAAACACCTGAATTCACCGGCAGAAGATGTAGATTTTTTTGCCGACATTATGGAAAAAATGCACCTTGAAGGAGATCAATTAAAAGAAGCCCAGCGTGAAATACATGAAAAAATAATGGTCAGATTTGGCCCGGGAAACAGATTAGAACTAATCAAGGATACATATAATGATCTCAGGGTTTTTAAGAAACTGGAAAAAAACAATTTTTACTTTTGGTGTGACTTGCCCGATAAAAAATCTATTTTTCTTGTCATTACGGAGTTTCCTGAATTTGAAGAGCGATTCCAGATATTTAGAAAAGATGGCCTTTTTAAGAATTGTGGAGTCGGTATTTCTGGAAAGAATAGCTGTATCCCTCCAGAAAATACTATGCCTGACCAGCTTCTTGCAGCCAGGTTAAAAACAGGACTGGAAAGCAGTAACCATACATTTGCATTTGGAAAAATTTGGTTCTTTTTAGAAGACGAATCAGGAGCTTTCTGGTGCAAGGCAATCCAGGACAAAAACAAAGATTCTGAAACAATAGTTCTAACCAGAATCCTATCTATCGTTTCAATAGTTCTCTGTATAACCTCGATAGCGCTGTATTTGCTCGCATTTCTAGGAATTTTCCCGGGGAAAAATTTCTGTGAGTTTATGGATTCAATATCTATTAAATACAGAATTGCCGGCTTATTCTCCATGGCTTCTTTCTTCCCTGTATTATTCACTCTTTTAATTGGCGCAACAACAATTGGAGATAGAATAGAAATAATTGAAAATCAGGTGACAAGCGCAAGCATTTCCAACCTTAACCGGCTTGAGAAAATGGTTTCAAAAAAACTGGAAGCCAGTGAAAAAATGTGTAGGGAAATTAGAGAAACAATAAAAACTGTTCCTGCAACAGAGAAATTGTTTAGCGCATTCTTAAAGAAGTATAACCTTCCAAGACAAATGTCTCGCCTGGAAGTCAGAGATGGTGGCGGTGAAATTCTATTTACAACAGATGATAAAGAAATCCATGGGGTTACTCAAGCTATGGATGTTTTCAGCAGAATAGCTTTAAAGCAGCATTCTCCTTCTCGCATGGGACTAAAGGCCAATATGGTAACTCCAGCCGAAATTGTAAGTGAATCCATTCTCTCCACAGACGAAATAGGAATGGCTACCATCATGAGACAAAGTGGAAAGCAATGGCTTTTCAGAATGGGCACCTTCCCCACGGTCTGGTATTGGGATGTGTATCCGGAGATTTCTTCAGGACCGGCTTTTATAGCGGTTACAGCTCAAGTGATTGCCATATACTCAAAACAGATCAAAGAAGAGCTAACCAGGGTTGCGAAAGATAAAAACAACATTCTTCTTTCAACGCCAATGAACAGCTATTATGCAAGTTTTAAACTGTTCCCCCAGATTGAAAATATGGACAATGAGAAACTTATCTCAGCAGCAATAACAAGTTATAGAACTGGCAAGGTTGTAAAGCGCAACGCTGTGTTTGAAGGTAAAGAATACTGGCTTACGGTAAAACCAGAAAAAAACATTTCCAGTCATGTATTTTTAAATCTAGTATCAAAAGCGGATAGACTCAAAGTTCTAACCCAACTAAAGTTCAGGCTGGCTTTTGGTGGAATTATTGCTCTCCTGGTTTCTCTGCTTGGTGCAAATCTAATCACCAGACTAATAATTTCCCCTGTTAATGATTTAGCTATGGGAATTGAAGCCATTAGAGAGAGAAATCACGATTTCAGAATCCCAGTAAGACGAGATGATGAATTCGGAACTTTATCAAATGCATTTAATACAGTCATTGAAGACTTGAAAGAACTGGAATATGGTAGAGTTGTTCAGACAAGTCTTCTGCCATCAAAAATCATTGCTCCCGAAGGCTATGAATTAGCATGTTTCAGAGCTTCTGCAACAGATCTGGCCGGTGATTATCACGATATTTTGCCGTTAAACGATGGACGAACCGGGATCATACTGGGAGATGTAACAGGACACGGTATCTCGGCTGCACTGGCCATGGCGATGGCTAAAGCGACGGTAGACTATATGAAACTTGAAGGCACCCTCTTTCCGGGCCCCCTGATGGATCAGTTAAACGCGTTATTTAATCGAGAATTAAAGCCAAGACACAAGTTTATGACTTTAGTGACACTTGTTTTAGAACCTGAATCAGGAAAACTTGAAGTGGATAATGCCGGGCAATCTTATCCCTATTATTATAACTACGCATCCAAGACCGCAGAAGAAGTAAAAATCCCATCAATGCCTCTTGGAGCAACCAAAAAGCGAAGGTCAAAACCAGAAGTAAAAATGATGCAGCCCGGAGATGCTGTTATCCTGTACTCAGATGGAATCATTGAGTGCTCAGATGAAACAGAAGAAATGTTTGGTTATGACAGATTCTATGAAACCTACGTAGAGTTGTTAGATAAAGGTCTTTCAGCTGAAAAGGTCCTGGAACAAATGATAGATGCCCTGGAAACTTTTAGAAAACCTGGGCCCTATCCGGATGATGTTACATTAGTAATTTTAAGAAGACTCAAATAGTTTTGTAGCTTATAAGAAGCGCTAACAAGAATCATAAGTCACCAGAGCATTTCTCTTAACCTTCTTAGGATTAAAGCTTACTGGATGGATTTCAAATTGCCCATTATTTCCCAATTCACAAAACCTGACAGCCCTCAAATGAAAATATAGCCAACAATATTGCCAGCTATTAAAACGCTTTATGAAGCAAAAAAATCTGTAAAAACAAAACTCCCCCACCTATAAGGCGGGGGAGTTTTTATATTTTAAGTGACGCTTAGAGATTATTTATTTTGAGCTCTTAAATCATCATATTCTTTCTTGGCCTGATTCATAACACCGGCAACCGCCAAAGCATCTTCCTGTCTGCCCTGATTGAGCATTTCATTATAGAGCTTATAAAGTTCCTGGTATTTTGAATAAGCAAGCTGAACTTCAGATTCATAACCGCCTATAACCTCAGAGTCTCCTCCGATAATAAGCACATCTTCATCTGAAACGCCTGCTGAAGCAGCACCATTTGTGTCAGCAACATCGCCGATAGTAACTTCGCCACCAGTGTAGCCACCGAGCGGGTTTGAAGATGTTCCTGGCATTGCGATATCAGGAAGATTCGCAGCTCCATTTGCATCTTTTCCGAAGAAGCCCGCAACTTTCTGAGCTGCCCAGTTTCCAACATAACCACCCACGATACCACCAACGATGGTTCCAAATGGAGGGAAGATAGCCGAACCGAGTGTAGCACCCAAAGTTGAACCAATTGTCTGACCGGCTACGCCAACCCAGTCAATTTTCTTGAAAGCTTCACGAATTGAAAATTTACCATTTTTAAGATCGCCAGCTGTGTAAGCACCAACTGAAGAACCTACGATTGAACCGAAAGTTGGAGCAAGTGCGCTAAGAGCACCACCAACAACTGGTATTGCAGAGAGGAAAGGAACAAAGAATGAACCAGCTGCGGCACCAACTACAGCTCCGCTTACTCCGCCTACAAATTCAGCGCTACATACAGTTTTCAGAGCTTTTTTAGCGCTAGGTTTTTCGCCGCGCATAATCTGAGTTGCAAGATCAACACCTACTGTAATACCAGCAGTAATCAAAAGATTCTTTGCACTGAAACCTGATTTCAAACTTGTTTTTACATTATCAAAGCCCTGGTTAACCATGCCTTTTCCAGCATAATATCCAGATTGGAATTTTCCAGAAACCTGATCTTTGAAGCCTGGTTTTCCATTAGTCTGAGCAACATCATCAGCAACCTGACCAGCTGTTCCAGACTGAGCAATATCGTCAGCAACCTGACCGGCTGTTCCAGACTGTGCAATATCATCAGCCACAGAACCAGGATCCATTAATCCGCGTTTAATAGCTTCTTCATGAGAAATAAATCGACCAGTCTGAGGATCTCTTGGATGTCTTGAAGGATCCCAGGCTCTCTTAGTGGTTGTAGTTGTTGTTGAATTTGTGCTTGTAGTGGTGGTTGTGGTTCCTGCCTGAGCAACATCATCAGCTATAGAACCTGCAGTTCCAGCTTGAGCGATATCGTCAGCTACCTGACCTGCAGTTCCAGCCTGAGCGATATCATCAGCTACCTGACCAGCAGTTCCAGCCTGAGCGATATCATCAGCTACCTGACCAGCAGTTCCAGCCTGAGCGATGTCATCAGCTACCTGACCAGCAGTTCCAGCCTGAGCAACATCATCTGCAACAGCACCAGTTGATTGCATGAAATCGTCAGCAGTTGTTCCGCCACCGTTCATTGCAAAATCATCAGCTACTGAACCAGCATTGTTTCCACCCAATGGGTTTCCACTAGCTGCTACATCATCAGCTACTGAGCCAGCTGTATTTGAACTGGAAGTAGAATTGGTAGAATTGGTGCTAGTAGTGTTAGTAGAATTTGAAGAACTAGTAGAACCTGTATTGCTGCTGGCAGCAACATCATCAGCTACTGAACCTGCAACACCTGCATCACCAAAAACAAGTTTGGTATACTGGCTCATTTCAAGAGCAACTGGTCTACCATTTACAAATCTAACATTGTAATGTGTAACTTGTGTGCCAGATCTAACTGACACCCACTGACCTGGTGTAACACGAAAGGTTTGCCCGCCAACATTGACCGGTATAGTTTCTACCGCCATTAACGGGGCCTGAAGCACTACACTGGCCAGAAGAATGAGGCACATAACTCTACTGAGAACTCTAAGCGTCGATTTTCTCATAAACTCACTCCTTCTGGGTTTCCCCAAATATCATAAAATTCGCCGGGTGTACCGTTGAACTTTCCCTTAATTTTAATGAAAGTTTCAATATACGCAAGGGCTGAATATATTTTTTTTACAATTTCAAGCTTTTTTGCCCATATTTTTCGCTTATTTTCTAAAAAAAAAATTAATTAAATATATCCGATTCGTTTTTTTTCATTTAAGCGACTAAATCTATTAGCAATTAAAGCACATACTTTGGCATTATTTTTTACTAAGGCAATATTTGTTTCCAAACTTTTGCCTTCAGTTATTTCATTTAGCTTTCCTAATAAGAAAGGGGTAACTTTGCTCCCACTAATACCAAGGCTTGAAGCTTCAGTTAAAGCATTAGAAATGCATTTTTCAATTTTTTCCTTATCAAATTCAAATTCTTCTGGAACAGGATTTCCAATAAGCATTCCTCCTGGATAGCCTAAAAGAATATTCATATCAAAAATCTCAGCCGCCTCTTCTGGAGTATCTACTCTCCTGACAACAGGCAGTCCACTGTCTCTATAATAAAAAGCTGGGTAAACGTCTGTCTGATAGCCAACTACAGGGACACCTGCTGTTTCTAAATACTCCATAGTACGTGGAATATCCAAAATAGATTTTGCTCCTGCAGAAACAACTAAAACCTGAGTTCTGGAAAATTCATCTAAATCAGCAGAGATATCCATTGTCTCTTCTACCCCTCTGTGAACTCCACCAATTCCGCCCGTAGCGAAAAATTTTATACCGGCAATTGCAGCACAAATCATAGTTGCAGCAACCGTGGTGGCGGCATTTTCCTTTAGAGCCAAGTTTATAGGCAAATCTCTCCTGGATGCTTTTTTTACATCTTTTGATTTTCCTAAAAATTCAATTTCCTCTTTGCTTAGGCCTACTCTGATAACTCCTTCAATTATTGCAATTGTGGCCGGGATTGCACCATTCTCCCTGACAGTTTCTTCAAGCATTAATGCTGTTTCAACATTCGCAGGATAAGGCATGCCATGGGAAATAATTGTAGACTCAAGAGCGACAACTGCTCCGCCATTATCAATTGCCTCCTGAACTTCTTCTTTAACAACAACAAAATCAAAAATATCTTTAATCAAAGTTTTTCTCCGCTATTAACATTTTTATGATAGACGCAAAAAAAATTAATGCATTGGTTACTCTTGCAACAAATTCCATTTTCAATTTTAACGGCCCATCGAGGGATCTCTATTTCCTGAAAATTATTTAAAAATTCTAGAAGCTCTTTAGATTGATTAGAATCTTCCTCTAAAATATCAGTTTGAAACTTGGAGGAATTACACCAGTACACATAGGTCAAATCTTGCAGATCATTTTTTTCAACAGAACTATCCTGCTTGTGGCCACATTCCTCACAGATTAAAAAGAGCTTCTCATCTCTTGGCAACAAAAGTCTCCCGTTAGATTGACAGACCGGGCAAGCCCCGCAAAAAACCCAATATTTAGTATTTTTGGGTTCTTCCGGTAATGGGTCATCTACTTCTCCTATACCCACGAAAATGGTTTTTCCTTTATTATCCAAAAGACATTTCTCCTTTGCAGGATAAAATTTTAGCACTTGAATAGCTTTATTGGCAACAAATCAGATGCTTCAATTAATAGTGGTTAAATTCCTGGTTTACTGCACCCTTTCTTGCTTATCATTTTTCTGATATTTTCTGCAGGCTAATTTTTCTCTAAAACAAACTCCTACATTCTTAAGAAAATATGGATACAAATTTTCGCTCATCGCCCCAAATCTTTTTTTGTCTCAAATAGACTTTAAAGAAAATTTAAATTAAATCTGGTCTAAATTTTTGTAAAATTTAATTTCCAGCTTAGTAGAAAAAACAGTAAAAAGAAAATAGTCTACAGATTTGCTTATTTTTCAGTTTAAGAAATTTTTAAAATTTCTTTTTCTTCCTTACCAAATTTCAACCTGGAATTTTATAAGGGATTGGCGAAAAAAATAATGGTATGCAGGAAAACATAAGATTCGTGTCAAAAAGCAAACTCAATGCTTTAAACTTTTTTTTATTTACTTTCACAATCATTCCTGCTGCCAAATTCTTATACCCCTTGCTTTTTCGATAAATTATTTTTTATTTTACAGAAAATATAAATTTATTGCCCTGCAGAGGTTTTTCATGGTAAATAAATATTTATTTTTTTCTAAAAACATAAACAACCTACTTAAAGGCCTGGCTACAAAAGTTCCATAGACTCAGAAATTATAGCTGCAAAATGTGAAAAGGAAAAGCCCTCGCTCAATTCAATTTGAGCGAGGGCTTAAAAGCTTTATTTACGAGGTTAAAGAGGGCTTCTTAAGCAATCTTTGCTAATAAAGCCTGGGGTCCAGTGTATCAATTTACATTTCTTAACCAGGCGCCTGATCTGATCAGCTCTTGGATTCTCATGCTAAATCCGCTTCCCGAGCCTTTATAGGAGCTAGCATTGTCCAGTGTATTAGGATTGTTAAAGCTACTAACAGTTACAGTATCAGGAGTTTCAATCTTAACTCCTTCAACAGCAATCGTTTCGTTTTTGTTATCTTCAACGACTGGAGAAACCACTTCAACAGCTGGTGTATTCTCTTTTACAGCAGATTTAGAGGTGTTTCTAAGCATCTTTACCATATCGTTGAGTCTTACAAGGCAAGGAGCCATTTTTCTTTTGTTGCCCTGACTAGGTAATACAAGAGATCTCTTAGAAGCCTGTGCTTCTCTTCTGGCTTTGTTCTTACGAAGTTTTGCAAGCGCTCTCTGAAAAGGCTTAGCAACAACTTTTTTAACAGCAACAACTTGCTCTTTTTCAGTAGCTGCTTCCTGAGCCATAACTTTGTTAACGATTGAATCTTCTTTTATTTCAATTTTAACGGCCTTTAGAGACAACTTACGTGGCTTTGAGACTACCGGGTCGCATTTAATAGATTTAATCTCTACACGGCCCTCATTCATCTCAACCTTTAATGGCTTACTGAACCAGTTCCACTCAGGTGGTATCTGGGAAATATCTTCCTTAACAGCTCTTCTTCTCTTAGCTGGTTTAGCTTTTGGAGCTACCATAGCTTTTTTAGGTTCAGAATTAACTTTTTTTGTTACTTTTGGAGCTGGTTTGGAAACCACCTTAATAGAGACTTGAGGGGAACTTTTAGGAGTAGCTTTTGGAGCAGGCTTTGAAACTACTTTTGGAGCAGGTTTAGGCTCAGCTTTTTTAGCCTCAACAACTGCTGCTTTTGCCACAACCTCTGGCTTTTCGATCTTCTTTTCTTCTTTAGCTACAACAGAGGTTTCAGCTTTTTTTACCAGTTCTTCTTTAACTACAGGGGCAACCTTAACCTCTTGAGTTTTTGCAACAGCTTTCTTAACTTCAACAACCTTTGCAGGCTCTTTACTAAGTTTTTCGATTCTCGCAGGGGCTGCTTGTTTTTTCTCAAGTTTAACCACAGCTTTTCTCACGTCTTTTTTAGCCGCAACTGCCTGGGCCATTTCCATAGGTGGCGGAACCACTTTTGGCATGTTTAAAGACGGAGGCATAACCGGGGTTTCCAGCGCAGCGGCCGCACCTCTCAGTGAGTTTTCGTCAGACCAAAGCTGTACAGCTAAAAAACTGGCTGACAATATAAACAGGACTCCCAAAGAAAGTAAAAATGGGAGCCCTGGTTGTCGTTTAAGCAATTTCATTATTGATTAAGCCCTCCCAGGGATTTCCGGGTAAGTTAAGATACTTATTATAGAACAATAATTCTATGTACAACCGGGTGTTTGTCAAGAATTTTCAGACTGTTTTCGAAGCGTTTAAGCTCAAAAACTAGAAAATTTCAGAAACAAACCATTCACTGGGAAAGCAAAGCAGAGGGCACAAATGTGCCTTATTTTTTCGCTCTTTCCAGATAATCACCGGTTCGAGTATCAACCCGAATAATTTCACCAGCTTCAATAAACATTGGAACAGTTACTACATGACCACCCGCACAGGTTACAGGTTTGTTACCGCCACTGGCAGTATTCCCTTTCACATTTGGCGGAGCATCAACAACTTCAAGCTCTACGGAAGGCGGCAATTCAATATCTATGGCCAATCCATCATGGATTTTAACATACAAGGACATTTCTTCCATCAAAAATTTGATAGAATCACCTAATATACTCTTATCCATTTCCATTTGTTCATAGGTTTCAATATCCATGAAATGCAGGAAATTATCTGAAGTATACAGGTATTGCATTTGTCTTGTCTCTACAGTAGCTTCTTCAACCTTCTCAGTTGTCTGAAAACGTTGTTGAAATATTGCCCCTGTTTTAAGGCTTTTCAATTTTGATTGCGCCATGGCTCTCCAGTTACCTGGTCGAACAAATTCGACTTCAGTTACCTGGCAAAGTTCGTTGTTGTGCATGATAACCATGCCTTTTCTCAGGTCATTTGCAGTGATTGTCATTGACTATCTCTCCTGGCTGGATTGGTATCGGCAGAGTATATCATATTTTTCACCATAATTTTAGGATTTTTTAATCGAACCGAAAATCAATCATTTTTATGATAAACCATATAAAAATAAAACGTTTTTATAATTTTAAACAAAACTCTTATTTAATATCATTTTTAAACAAACTTAATCATTATTTAAAAAATATTATCACTTCATCAATTCAAATTTCCCGCAAAACTCCATAATATAGAACGGCCCTAAGATTTCTCTCCTATTCTACCGATATTACTCTGTAAGAACTTTTCATTCCCGATTTCACACCAACCAGACTACACGGAGGAAATTTTGAACAGCGGCGTAATCAACGGAATAATTCAAGGAACAATCCAAGGACTAACGGAATTTCTTCCCGTTTCGAGTTCAGGGCATCTAACCCTTTTTCAACACTTTACGAATCAAACCAACCTGGAAGCAAATATGTCGATGGACATTTCTGTTCATTTAGGCACCCTGTTCGCCGTTGCATTTTACTTTCGCAACGACCTGATTCCCTTTTTTAAGCCATCAAACTGGAAAAATGAAAAGATCCGCAAAACAGCCCTTTTGATTATTGCAGCGACAATACCTACCGGACTCATTGGAATTGGCTTCAAAAAACAATTTGAAGCTCTGTTTGCTTCCCCGGTCCTGGTTTGTGTTGCGCTTTTTTTGACAGGCTTGATTCTTCTAATTTCTGAAAAACGCAAAAATTCAGCAGATCAAACAAAAGAAATTTCCGATTTGAGTCTAAAGAACGCCGTTGCAATTGGAATAGCCCAAGGCTTTGCAATCACCCCAGGCATTTCTCGATCTGGCTCAACCATCAGCGCAGGCCTGCTTTCAAAGCTAACAGGAGAAGACGCTGCAAAATTTTCATTTTTACTTATGATTCCAGCCGTAAGTGGCGCAACCCTGCTTGAAGTGCGAAAAATATTAAAAGCGGGTCTTCCCGATGGGGTCGACTGGGCATCTTTAACTTCAGGTTTTTCCGCTTCCCTTATCGTTGGCTTTTTAGCCTTAAATCTTCTTGTGTATATAATCAAAAAACAAAAGCTTAGCTTGTTCTCATACTACCTTTTCGCTGTTTCTATCGTATGTGGAACACTTATTCTATTCCCGGGGATAATGTAATGAAATCTAAAAAAATTCTTCTTCCTGAAAGCCCGCTGGCCGAACGACAAAAAGCTCGTCCAAAAAAGAGCTCCACCAACAGTGGGCCCTCAAGAACTCGAAAAAGCAAAACTCGTCCCCTGCCATTCATGGTAGATGCCAGACAGCGCAACGAAGCTATTGGCCTCGTAATGGTTGGCTTCAGCGCTTTTATCTTTTCACTTCTCCACTACCTTAGCGGAAGCAAGATTTCTGGCCTTATCAACGCATCAATGGTTTATCTCGGAATTGGTGTTTACATAGTTCCTCTTCTCATAGGTTTAATGGGAATTCAAAGATTTCTGGAACGACCTTTTCAAAATCTCCCATGGAGAATTGCAGGAAGCCTTGGCGTTATGACCTTTGGCCTTGGTCTTCTCGGACTTGAAGGTGGCAAAGTTGGAGTCTATACCTTAAGACTTTTCACCGCTTTTTTTGGTGTTATTCCAAGCAAAATTTTGTTTACTTTTCTTGTTCTCGCTTCGCTAATCTTTGCCCTGGACATACTTTACAAAGATGTTCTCGCAGCTGGTCTCGTGTGCGCAAGCCTGACAACCAAACTTCTTATTTTCTGCTGGGAAGTTCTTTTAAGCCTATGCTCAATGATGATTAATGCTGTAAAAACTACGGGAAGTTTAATTTCAGCTATCTTTGGAAGAGTTAAACAGGTTTACGAAGACAACGACATTGATCCGGCAGCTCAAATTGGAAAACTACTCTCCTTTTCTCCCAAACCACAAACAGTTGAAGGACTGGAAGTAGACGAAGAAGACTTAATAGATGAAAGCAAAGTTGAAATTAATACAAAAGCCTCTACTCCCACTAGCGTAATCACAGAGGAAGAAGAAGCCACAGTAATTCCCATGCCACAAATCTGGCAGGGAGCATCTCAAGCGGAAGAAGAAAAAGATGAATCTCAAGCATCCGCAGCAACCATTCCTTTAACAGGATCTTCAGTAATTTCTGTTCAGGTATCCAACATAAGTCCAATGACTTTGGCCGAAACAGGAATTCCCTCTTTTGATGCGGGAAACACCACTCCCCCACCCCACCAGACAGAAGAAGATTATTCGGCTTTTGAAGGAATTCAAGAGGACGACTCAAGCGATTTTGACGTGGACTATGAAGAAGACGAAATGGAAGTTGTGGTTCACCTTGAAGACTCTATCGTTCAAAGGGAAGATAACGATGAAGATCAAGAGCCAGACGCTGTTTATTTAGAAGACAACAGAATTGATCTGGAAATCAAAAACGATGAACTGGAGAATAGCACCGAATATAAGAATCCTTATGCCGAGTCAAAGCTTCCTCCATTATCCCTCTTAAAAATTGCCCCTCCCAGAGACTCCTCTCAGGCACAGTCAGATTTAAGCCTAAGTTCATCACTACTATTAAAAACCCTGGAAGACTTTGGAATTAAAGCATCAATAACAGCAGTTGTTGAAGGCCCTGCAATTTCAAGATTTGAACTAAAACCTGCTCCTGGGGTAAAAGTATCCAGAATTACCACGCTGGTCGACGACATCGCCCTGGCATTAGCGGCACAATCAATAAGAATTGAAGCTCCAATACCTGGAAAACCTGCACTTGGTATTGAAATTCCAAATGCTCATCCAACACCGGTATATTTTTATGACCTGCTTAAGCATGATAAATTCTTAACAAAGAAAACCTCATTAAATCTTGCTCTTGGAGTAACAATTAATGGCAAACCTGTTTTTGCAGATCTAACAGAAATGCCTCATCTTCTGATCGCTGGTTCAACCGGTTCAGGAAAATCAGTTTGTGTAAACACAATTATCGCCAGCATTCTTTATCAAGCCAGAGCCGATCAGGTTAAATTTGTAATGATCGATCCTAAAATGGTTGAGCTATCATCTTATAATGGAATTCCCCACCTCATATCTCCAGTTGTTACTGATCCAGCTAAAGCCTCGGCTGCTTTGATGTGGGCCGTTGAAGAAATGGAAAGAAGATATGAACTTTTGGCATGCTGTGGAGTAAGAAAAATCTCCACATACAATGAAGATCTTGAAAGATTAAGGAAAGAATTTGATAGTCAGCTTGAGCCAATGCCATTTATTGTGATAATAATTGATGAGCTTGCAGACTTAATGATGACAGCCTCTGCAGAAGTTGAAGGATCAATATGTAGATTGGCCCAGATGGCCCGTGCAGTGGGAATTCATCTTATAATCGCAACTCAAAGGCCTTCGGTTAATGTTCTTACAGGTTTAATTAAAGCGAATCTTCCATCAAGAATTGCTTTTTCTGTTACTTCCGCGATAGACTCTCGAACGATACTTGACGCGAAAGGTGCAGAAAGACTTCTGGGGAAAGGTGATATGCTATTTGTTCCAAAGGGAAGAAACAAACCTTTAAGAATACAGGGTGCATTTATTTCTGACAGAGAATTGATGGATATCACAGAATATGTTAAATCTCAGGGGCAACCAGAATATATGGATATTGCACCTGATAAAGTAGACGAGGACGAAGATGACAACGATGATGAACTGGACAAAACAGCAAGTGCAGATGAAAAATTGATGGCAAGCATAGTAAAATATCTTGAGACTCAAGAAAAAACTTCTACAAGTATGCTTCAAAGAAAGTTCCGAATCGGTTATAATAGGGCAGCCCGTATCATGGATATGCTTGAAGAAACTGGTATGGTAGGCCCATCAGACGGATCAAATAAACGTAGAGTTCTTTGCGGAAGGAGTAATTCTCAGATATGAGCAAGGAGATTTGCCCATTTCTCGGCAATATTAGAGGAGAAAATCGCATTGGTCACACCTGCTTGCAGGAGCAATGCATGTTTTATCACGCTGAAGAAACAAAATGTATTTTCCAGCAAATCGGCACAGCTTCAAGAGATTATCTGGGTTCGCTAAAAAAATTAGCGGAGCAGAACGAGTTGAAGCTTATTAAAGAAAGACTTGAGACCTTTTCTAAAGATGAAATCCTTGACAGGGTGTCTCTTTATATCAGTCAAGCCGGAATAGCAAAGAACAAGGGAAGCCTCGAAAGAGCTCTCCTGGACTATAAAAAAGCACTTATTCTTGACCCAAAAAACTCTAAAATTCATAAGTCTCTGGGCGACATTTATTCTGTCCAGGGTGTAATTGATGAGGCCATTTCATCCTATAAGCAAGCTTTAAAAACTGATCCACAGAACGGGGAAGTCTGGATCAGACTAATTCTCCAATATCGTGCACTTTATTCAAACCTTCCTGACCGTGAAAAACGATACAAAGACGTGACCGAAAAGCTTCGTGATGAGCTTCGACTCCTTGAAAGTGAGTCCACTGCAAATTGTATAATGGGTAACATCCTGTTAATACTTCATTCGCAAGATTCAGACACGTTTATTGAGCAGCGCAAAGAAGCCAGAACTCTTATGGAACGAGCTCTGGAAATAAACCCAGCAAATCTCTGGGCCCATCTCGGTTTGAAAGACCTTCAGATTTATGATGGTGAATACGAAAAGGCTATTGAACAACTGAACACTGCAATCAAGCAGATTCCAGACCAGCCGAGATTAATTTTTGAACTAGGCGAATGCTACCTGCTCTCTCAGGCTGAACATGCGATGATTACAGAAGAAGCTCTCGAAAAAGCCCAGGAAAGCTACAAAAGCGCTCTTGAGCTTAACCCAAGCTATGCACCTGCATATTTCAGAGTTGCTTTCATCTGTGAACAAAAAGCTAATTATGACCAGGCCGTTGAGTATTACCACCTCGGTCTCAACATAAATCCTACAAATGTTTTTGCCCATTATCGACTTGGAAAAATCCATCTTCTGATGGGAATGGTTGAAATGGCGACAACAAGATTCAAGGAAGTTATTGAGCTTTCCCGCAATAGATCACGTGAGATCTATCAGGAAGGTTATCTCTTTAATAAACTTAGATTTTTCAAAGAAGCCAACGCTCTCGGTGCGTGGATTGAACTTGGAAAAATCTATGTTAAGCGCCGTCAATACGACGATGCTCTTGAGGCTTTCCAAAAAGCTTTGAACATCGACAAATCAAGTCCATTGGCTGTAATGAATCAAATCGATCTTTACAGAATCAGATCACAGGACAACAAAGACGCTGAAACCATTTACAACAAGTATATTGAGCAATTTAAAAATGAAGCGATGGTGGATTTCCAGAATCCTATTGCCCATTTCTCACTTGCTTATGCCTGTCAGGTTTTCACTTCTGTTCTGCCAGAAAAACAGGAAGAACGCCTTGAAGAAGCCCTTAACGGCTATCAAATGGCAATTAACCTGGACCCGAATTTCAAATGGGCTTTCTGGGGGCTTAAAAATGCGTATCTTTCAAATGTTGAAGGCAGCGGTCCCCTTTATGAGTCTGCACTCGACGCTTGTAACTGCGTAATAAACCTTGATCCGGAAGATCCTAGCGGATATTTTGAGGCTGGCGATGTTTATCGCAAGATGATGAATTTGTCTGAAGCTTATGAATTCTTTGAAAAAGCTACCCAAAAAGACAAAACTTTCATTCCTGCATATCTGAATATGGCAGAAATAAGATTCCAGGAAGGCCTGGAAGACGAAGCCATAAAACTTTATCAAAAAGTAATTCGAATTAATCCTAACTTTGCTCAGGGCTACTTCGAGCTCGGTAAAGTATACAAGGCGATTAATGAAAGCGAAAAAGCTCTTGCAAACCTTCGCAAAGCTATCGAGCTTGATATTGACTATATCGAATCTCATTTCTACATTGGTCAGATTTCCTTTGAAGAAGGCAATCTCGACACCGCCAAAGTTAGATTTAACAGAGTTATTGAACTTGATCCTACTCATGTTGAAGCCCACTACTCCCTTGGCCTTCTTTACCATAAAGCTGGTAAGTTCCAGCAGGCCATTGAAGAATTTAACAACGCTATAAGTCTTTCTGAAGATCCAACCAGAATTCAGTTTGATCTTTCCAGATTGCACTCAGATGCAAAAGACTGGAAAGCGGCAAAAGATATTCTGGAAAAGGTTATTAGTCAGAAACCAGATTTTATTGAAGCAATAATTGAGCACGCAAACACTCTTGAAATGCTTGAACTAAGCCATGAAGCGGAAGATGAATATCTAAAAGCAATCGAAATTGAACCTGATTGCCTAATCGCTCATGAACGCCTGGCTAAGCTATATGAATCTACAAGTCAGATTTATAAAGCAGAAGATGAATTCAGAAAAGTTGTTGAGCTAAAACCAGACCACGTAAAAGCCCAGATGTCTCTAGCAAGAATCTACATTCTTAGAGATCTTCAGGACAAAGCGCTGGATGCGCTTCATAGCGTTGTTGATATTAAGTCAGACATCTTTGAAGCTCACCTTGAAATGGCCCGCATTTATCATTCAAGAAACGCTCTGGACAGAGCCGTTGAAGCTTATAAAGAAGCAATCTTGATTAACTCCAATGACTTTCAGGCTCACCAGGAGCTTGCAAACGTTTATCTGAGTAAAGACGACTATGGTCATGCCATGGAAGAGCTTAAGCTGGCTCTGGAAATAGAACCTTCTCTTCCTGAGGCACTTTTAAACCTTGGAGAACTTTATTACCATTCAGAACATTACTCTGAAGCAGGAAACTGCTACCGCCGTCTGGTAGAAATGGACCCGCAAAATCATTCAGCCAGATTCCGACTTGCAGAAACCTACTATCATTGTGGTCAGCTTGAAAAAGCTCTTGATGAATATCTCAAGGTTGCTGAAATCAACGAAGATCGAACAGATGCGTTAATAAGACTAGGCAAGATCTACGCTTCCCTTGAAAAATGGGAAGATGCAGCCAAATTCTACAGCAAAGTATTTGAAACCGATCCTCAGAATTCAATTATTCATTTTGAACTCGGAAAGGTATACGATCACCTTAACCGCCTCACTGATGCACTTCACGAATTCGAAGCGGCATTGGAAAGAGAACCGGAAAATCCAGAAATTGTAACTCAAATTGGATTGATTCACCGCAAACAGGGAAATCTGGATCTTGCGATAGACAGATTCACCAGAGCGATTCAACTCGACAGTTCAAATCCGCTTCCTCACAGAGAGCTGGCCATGGCCTACATCAACAAAGGGCGCGTGGATAAAGCTATTGGTGAGTTTAAAGAAGCTCTGGAATTTGAACCAGACAACATCCACGTTAATATTGAATTGGCAAAAGCTTATGCAAGTCAGGGCATAATTGACGAAGCGGTTGAATCTTATAAAAAGGTAATTAGTCTCGATCCGAGAAATTCTGCGGCGCACTTTGAACTTGGGGCGATCTACTCGACTCAAGGCCTCAATGACAGTGCAATAAGTGAATTCAAAACAGTTATTGGACTTGCTCCAACCCATACTCGAGCTCATCTTGAACTTGCAAGACATCTTCGAGATACTGGACATATGCAGGAGTCTATTGCTGAATTCCAGAAAGCATCACGTCTGGAACCAGAAAATGCTGTAATGATTTATGAGCTGGGTGACGTTTATTATCTTCAGGATAATTATGATGAAGCTCTTGAAGCCTTCAACAAGGCACTTGAACTTCAAAGCGACTATGTAGACGTTTACCAGAAACTTGGAACAATATACGCATCCTTTGAAAACTGGGAAAAAGCAAAAGAAAACTTTGAAAAGGCAATTGAGCTTGAAGCTGAAAACTACTCTGTTTACAAAGAACTTGGAGAAGTTTGCGTTAAGCTTTCTGATGTAGACAATGCAGTTAAAGCCTTTGAGAAGGCTCTTGAATATCGACCAGGCGATGTGAATATAATCTATCGCCTTGGTGCAAAATACAAAGAGCAACAGAACTACGATGCAATGATACAGCTTTACAGCAAAGCCGTTGAAACTGCACCAAAGAACGCCCTGTTCTACTTTGAACTTGGTGAAGCTTATCGTGGCAAGGAAGCATTTGCTGAAGCAGCGGGCGAATACGAACAAGCCCTCAGCTTAAATGAGAACCTCATTGAATGCATTTACGCACTTGGCGGTATCTACTGGAATGGCCAGAACTTTGACAAAATGATCAAGCTCTATAAAAAGGCTATTAACAGATACCCAACCAACAGCAGAGCTCACTTTGAACTCGGAAAAGCTTATTACAAGCAACTAAAAATTACCGATGCCATTGATGAATTCAAAAAAGTAATCAATCTTGACTCTAATCACTCTGAAGTCTATTTTGAATTGGGTCGATTGTATCTTGATAATGGTATGATTCAGGAAGCAGCCGAAGCACTTGAAAAAGCCACGCAAATCACTCCTGACAACGGAGAAGCCTTCTTCTTACTTGGAAAAGCTCTCGAAGGTCAGAATGAAAAAGAAAAAGCTTCTGAAGCTTTCCGAATGGCACAAGGGCAAATGGCAGAGAATTATGAAGTTCTCATCAGAGTTGGAGCGGATCTTCTTGAAAAAGAACAATTTGAAGAAGCTCTCGCTGAACTTACCAAAGCTTGTGAATACAAAGAGGCCAACCATGAGGTATACTTCTTACTGGGCAAAACCCACAGAGGCCTTGGAAATAACGAAGAAGCTGTAAAAGCATTTGAAAAAGCCGATGAACTAATGGAAGACATGGAGGATGATGATTAATGCATCCCCTTCTGGCACTTTCAGTATTAATAAATGAATATAATAAGGTATTTGAGGAGACAGCTGAATGATTAACCGCTGGGAAATCCTTCTGGAAAAAGGGCAAACATATTTCGAACTGGAGAACTATGAAAAGGCTGAAAAGACCCTTCAGAAGGTTCTAAAAGAAAAGCCGGACTTTGTGCCAGCATATAAATTGCTGGCAGATTGCTATGACAACTTAAATAACACAGATCTGGCAATTCAGACTTTTGAAAAAATCATTGAGCTTTCTCCAGGCGATGCTTCGTCTTTGAAATCTCTGGGTACATTGCTTATCTCTGCTGGTGAAACCGATAGAGCTATTGAGATTTACGATCAGGCTATCAAGCTTTCACCAGAAGGAAAAGATCTTCAGTATGATCTTGGACTTCTTTACCTGCAAAGAAATGCATTTGAAAAAGCTGAAAAACATCTAAAGAAAGCTATTGAAATCGACCCCAAATTTGCTAAAGCCACGGTTGAATTAGCAAGAATAAAAATCACTCAAAACGATATTCAGGCCGCCATAGATCTTTATATTCATGCAATCGAAAATGATACGGAAAATGCCATCCTGCACGCTGAGCTGGGAGAAGCTTACGAGCTTCATGGCCAATACAATGACGCCCTTATGGAATACAAGAAGGCTGAGTATCTGGACCCAGATAACCCTCAGATCCACTTCAAGATTGGTAAGGACCTGGAATCCAGAGGAAAACTGGAAGAAGCCCTCGAAAAATACCAGGCCGTAAAAGAGTTAGACGCAGAAAACGTTGAACTTTTCTACCGATGTGGAAAGCTGTATCAGAGACTCGGCATGGAAGAAGAAGCCACAAGGGAATTTGAAGCAATTACTGCCATAAAACCTGAATGGCTTGAAATCCGTTATGAACTTGCCAACCTCTATGGAGAAAAGGGCGAGTATGATAAGCAAATCAAGCAATTTGAAGCGATTGCAGAGCACGACACCACCTCTTATGAGGTTATGAAAAGTCTTGCCGCTTCATATGCCGCAAATGGTGAATTGGATAAAGCAATTGACCATTACAATAACGCACTTGAAGCCAACCCTGATGATTATGAGATTGTAGAGCAACAATATCAAATCGTTCTGGCAGGCGGAGACCCGGAAAAATGTATTGATTCACTTGAAGCCTTAAGTGTCAGCAGTCCTGACGATGCTGAACTTGCATTAATTCTTGCCAGAGTTTATGCGGCGCGAGGCATGGTTGATGAAGCCAACGCCTTCTACACAAGGGTTTTAGAACTTGAACCAGACAGATCAGACATTAAGGGTGAATTGCGCATGATTTACAGGTCAAAAGGCCTTGTAAATGAAGAGATTGATGCAATAAACACTTTGCTCGAAACAGATAACGACAATATTGAGCTCCTTCATGACCTTCAGGAGTTACAGATTCAGGCGGGTAAAGACCGAGATGCTATAACAACTCTGAACAGGCTGACCAACATATCGCCTAATTCAGTCTATTTTAAACAGCTTGGGAACCTTTATTTAAAAACAGGCTTTTTCAGCGAGGCAGTTGCAGCGCTTCAAAATGCTTTACAGATTAACCCTGAAGATCTGTCCCCCCACTCCATCCTTGCTGACCTTTACAAGCAAAAAGGTATGGATGAGGAAGCTATCCAATCTTACAAATATCTTCTTAGAGACAATCCAGATAATATGAAAGCTCACCTCGATCTTGGTGAACTTTATAAAAAGCTTGGACGAACTAATGACCATGTTGCATCTTTGAATCAGGCTATCAATCTTGGCGCTTCTGACCCTAGACTGTTTCTTGAACTAGGTAGCCTCCAGCTTCAGCAGAACCATGTTGCTGAAGGCATGGCCAATTTGCAAAAAGCCAAAGAAAGCGCCAATGGTGACCCAGCAGTTACCAAGCAACTAATCGACATCTACCTGATCAGAAATCACCATCAGGAAGCGATGGATGAGCTTGAAAATCTAAGAAAACAGCAACCAGACAATGTTGACATCTACGTAAAAATGTCAAAAATTTACCAGAGCCAACAGATGTTTAATGAGGCTCTTGAAATATTAAATCAAGCTCGCATGGTTGATCCGCAAAGCTTTGTTATAACTCTTGAAACAGCAAGACTTTATATGGCCTGCCAGGAATTCCAGCAGGTAATAGAGCTACTGCAGGATGTAAGACAAAACCATCCTTCTAATGATGATGTTACATCAATCATATCTGAAGCTTATGCAAAATCTGGTGACCACGAAATGGCCATTATGGAGCTAAAGCAACTGATAGGCAGAGATCCTACCAACACAGATGCGAGAATTCAGCTTGGTCGAATCTACTCAATTACCAACATGATCGATCAAGCCACCATGACTTTTAAAGACATCATTAATGATTTTCCAGAAAATCCAATGGCACATGTTGAGCTTGGCAAGATTTATCTGAATATGGGGAAAGCATATAACGACTCCAACATGATTAACAACGGTATGAATGAGCTAACTCAAGCAGTTGGCTTTGATGACCAGTGTGTTGAAGCGCATTATGAACTTGGCGTCGCTTACAAAGATCTAGAAAAAGTAGAAGAAGCGCTTAATGAATTTAACAAGCTTCTCCTGCTCGACCCCCTGCATGCCAAAGCTAAGGAATATCAGAACGAACTCGTTGGCCAGAAAGTCAGTGGCCAGGCTGAAGAGGGAATCAAACAAGCACGCCTGTTCAGCGAAAGAGGCATGATTAAAAATGCCATTATGGAATATCAGAATGTTATCGAACTTCAGCAGGATAATCAGGTTGCCTGGTATGAACTTGGAAACATCTATCTTTCCCAGGAACAGCACCAGGAAGCTCTGGAAGCTTTACAAAAAGCCAAGGACATCAATCCGGATGTTCCAGAAGTTTATATTTCACTGGCCCACACATATCTTCAGGTTAATCAACCAGATGAATCTTCAATTGAACTTCAAGAATTACTTGGCATGGTTCCTAACCACTTCCAGGGACTATACATGCTTGGTCACATCTTCCAGAAAAAGGGCTGGGCTGATGAAGCTATTGAAAAATATGAGGCCGCATATGAGGTTGTTCCAACCGAATTAGAACCCGTCCTGCAATTAGGTATTCTCTATCATGAAAAAGGCGATCTGGATGCTGCCAAAACATGGTTCCAGCGTGTTCTTGACATCGATGCTGCAAATGCTACCGCCACAGATTTCTTTGCAAATCTTACCGCATCACAAAAGTCTCAGGAAATTGAAGATGCCATGGCAAAAGCACTTGAAGCTGAAAAAGAAGGCGATGTAGACACGGCAATCATGCACTATGACAGCATTATTGACCTTGACAACCATAACCTGCAGGCCAGATACAAGCTTGGAACACTTTACGAATCAAAGAATATGTTTGATGAAGCTGCTTTTGAATATGAACAGGCTCTCAGCCAGGATCAAAATGGCGTTCTTAAGGACATTCCTCTACGCTTGGGCGACCTTTATACAAGAAAGGGCAAAATCGTCGAAGCCGTAGAAGCCCTCATGATGGCTAAAAAATACTATCCAACCAACATTGATCTGAGAATTCAGCTTATTACTCAGCTGAAATTCAAGGCTTTAAATGGATTCTGTTCTGATGAAGAGCTTGAAGAATTGAATCAATCAATCAGAGAGTCACTCAAAGCTGGTGAAAACCCATGTGACTGGCTGGAACTTGGTCTGTTTGTTTCCAAAGGCCTCGACAATACAATTGATGAAGAAAATGCTATCACCGAGTCTATCAAGTGTTTCCAGAAAGTTCTTGAACTTGAGCCGGGCAATCTTTTTGCGATGACAGAGCTGGCAAAGGTCTATCATAGACGTAATATGCTCCAGGAAGTTGAAGCAACATACAAAGGAATCCTCGAAAAAGAACCTGAAAATGTTTACGTCCATCAAAAATTGGCGGAAATATTCACATCTCAGGGAAGATTTGAAGAAGCCCTGTCAGAATACAGACAGCTTCTTGAACTTGATCCAGCATGTGGAGACTACCACATAAAGATAATCGACAACTACAAAGAAATGTATGGAAAGGCTGAAGATCGTGAAAGCCAGTACATCAATATTATCAAGGATCTCCAACATAAAGCAGAAATAAACCCCAAAGACCCAATGTGCAACTTTGGGGCTGGTTATGCCTACATTACCCTTAGCAGTGGCTTCACTCCATCAGAGGAAGAACAACAGAAAGCTGTTTACTTCTTTAAAATGGCGAATGCCTGCGATCCTAACAATCTCTGGCCTTATTGGGGTCTTAAGATTGTTTACAGCAAACAGTCCATCAGTGGAAAACATATGTATGACGAAGCTATTGCCATATGTAAAAAAGCCCTCAAGGTTGATGAAAATTCTCCTAGAGCCCACTATGAACTGGGTGAAGCCTACAATGAGAACTACGACATCAACATGAAAAACGAAGCGATGCAGGAATACCGCAAAGCTATTCAGCTTGATCCTAACTATGTTGAAGCTCATTTCAGATTGGCAAGCATCTACAGGGTTAAAAACATGTATGATCGTGCTACGGAAGAATACAACAAGGTTATCGAGCTGGATCCAACCGGACCACTGGCGAACGATGCCAAGCGCTCACTTGTCCATATTGAAAGATCTCGCGGCGAGGTTTAAGACAAAAAAAAGCTCCCCCAATCTGGTTTTCAGATTGGGGGAGCTTTTTTTATCTTCCTTTGCAGATTTTACATATCTGCCTGAAAGGTCTGACTAAATAGTAAAGCCAACTAAATTTTTCGCCAAAACTTACGAAATCAAAATCATTCTTTGATGGTGAAAAGACAGCTCCGAGAGCAAATTTAATACGGTTTGCCCAGCTATCCTGCATTCTGAGCAGATAAATAATCTCTTCACTTATGTTATGAGCACTGGGTAGAGTGGATAGATGGCGCTTTAAAATTTTTCTTGCGGCGCGGATTTCAGTTTCTTCTGGCATTAATCCTTCTGAAACAACAAAATCTTGGGAAAGTAATCCAGCTATTTTTACCAGGTGAATTCCAGACCTTACCATTCTAAGGCAATTGGAGCTTTCAGCCACCTTCTTTACCAAAAGCCAGTCAATATTTCTTCTCTGGATAAGATTGGCAAAGTCCAATATCTGTCGCCAATCGTTCCAGATATGCTTAGTGCTGTGAGCCGCTATGGTTATAATCAAATCTTCATCTGAAAGAGTTAAAAAGCTATTTCCTGCAACTTCAACGGATTGGGCGCGCTTAAAGAGTTGCTCCAAAGAAGGCTCAACGGCAAAATAACCCGGAAAAAAACGCCAGTGAATCTCGGTTAAAATCTTCTTTTGTGGGTGGAAAAGCATAAACTCACAATGGTATTTGCAATATTGCTTTTCCTGGGCATCATTGTGTTTATCAACCAATGTATAGCCCATCTTAATCAAAAGCTTGCGCAATTGCTTTGCAGTATCAAGCGTAGGACAAATAATATCAAGATCCTCAAACTTTCTGGCTCCCACATGGCTATAAAGATGGGCAGCTAGAACCGCACCTTTATAAAACATAAAATCCAGACCTGAGCTTTTTGCCTCTTTTTGAATGGATATCATTTCCGCAACAAACTTAAGATTTTTTAAAGTTTCATGCCTGCAAGCTTCAGATAATGAACCGGTTATATCCTCTGGTAATGAATCGATTTCATTGGAAAGAGAATTTTTTAAATGCCAAAGAATTTTATGCCTGAAAGCCAGAGATAAAATATCCTGTCTGCCCTGTGAATCCATTTCGATAAATTCATTTATGGCATCATCTCTATTATCAGTTTTTAAAAGATCGGCCAAAACTTGAAAACTTGTGGCCGGTAATTTCTCGCTAATTTTTTTTCCCTCTTCCATTTTCATAACTCAGATTATCCTACAGGATAAAATTAATAGCAACAAACTACTTTTGAGTATGTTGAAGCTATGGTAAAAAGTAGGTATGAAATCCAAACTCAATGAAAAGCACCACCCTCTTACTGAATTACCTAATGTTGGATTCAGAAAAATGTTTTCTGCTTTTCAAATTTTCTTTACTCCCAAGATCAAACTGCTTATTTTAGCTGGTTTCATAAACTCCCTTTTAATTGCAGTCATGGCGTCCTTCATTCCCATGGGAAGTAAGATAGTCATTGATTTTATTATTGGGGGAAAGCTTAATCCAGCCAAACTACAGGAAATGGGCCTTTCAATTTCTCCTGGCCTGTCAGAATGGATAATATATTTGTTTTCAAGTGTAAATGGCTTCCTTTGCCTTATAGCGTGCTTCTCCATCTTCTTTGCACTGATTTCTCTGATACAGCAGATAACAATCTTCAATCTTAGACAAGGTTTAACGGCAAGAGTTAATCAGGAACTATTTAAAAAGATCCTCGCTTTTCCTCTTTTGTCTCACATGGGAATTCCCGATGGCTACCTTGCCTCAAGAGTTTTTCAGGATTCAAATTCAATTGAGAGATTTGTTTCAAATACTATTCCAAGCCTGGCAACACAATTCTTGCGGTTATCATTTGGGCTGATAATCCTCAGCAAACTTAGTATGAAAATGACTCTGGTTTGCCTGGGAATAACCCCAGTCTACCTTTTGATAAATTTCTTTTTCTATAAACCAGTCAGACGGCAAAACCAGAAAACCGCAGAAGCCCAATCCCTGAATTTTTCATATGTGCAGGGTAACCTTTCTGGGATAGAAACGATTAAAGCTTTTAATCAGGAACCATTAAAATCCAGAGTCTTTTCAGAGAAGATAAAAGAGCTTATCAATATCAGAAAAAAATCTCTAATACTAAATATGAGTTCCCATTACTTAACCCGAATTGCCCAGACAATATCAATGATCATTCTTTTGTGGGTCGGATTAACCAATATAAAAAATGCTGAGATGAGTCTTGGCGATCTAGCGGCATTTATGAGTTATATAGGCTATCTTTCCGGACCGATAGAAGGAATTGCCTTCTTTTATCTTGGACTACAGCCGATTTTGGTAGCCTATAGAAGGATTTTCCAAATCCTGGATTTTGCAACGGAGCCAGATGGGTCAGTTGAATTTAAAGACAATGTGGAAAAAATTGAAATCTGCGATCTTTCGTTTTCCTTCAAAAATAATCAGATTTTTGATAGCTGGAGTTGCTTTTTTGAAAAAGGAAATCAATATTTTATTCCATGGATTAGCGGCAAGGGAAAAACCACCTTAGCCAGGCTACTTTGCAAATTTTCTTCACCTGACTCAGGAAATATTTTATTTAACAGCGTCAATATTCAATCGCTTAAAACATCAAGTATCAGGCAAAAGATCGGTTACATGACCCAGGAAACACACCTCTTTTCAGGGACCATAAGGGATAATCTACTACTGGCAAATCCAGAAGCAACAGATGAAAGTCTTGAAAAAGCTCTTTGCATTGCAGAGGCCTGGGACTTTGTTCAAGCTCTTCCGGAAAAACTGGATTCCGAGCTGAATGATCGCGGAACAAACTTGTCGGCGGGCCAGCGCCAACGCTTATCGATTGCCCGAATAATTTTAAAATCCCCGGATATTTTATTGCTGGATGAACCTTTTGCTAACCTGGACAACCATACTGCAGAAAAAGTATATCAAAACATGCAGAAATTCTTATCCACAAGAATCACCCTGATTCTTTCCCATCAAAAAGAATTCTGCTCAGAATCTCAGCTGGAAAAAACAGTTGAGGTCCCACTACCAAATCAGGATTCAGGGGTGTAAATGCCGTCTTTTTTCATGTGGGAGAGTATGAGCCACTTCATATCATCAAGCGCATCACCTTGGCAGACTTCTGCCCTTCCATTCATAACTTGTTCAACTGCTTCCTGATCAATCTGATCTTTTTGGAAATGAATCTCGTATGCCGGTACATTTTCGAGCATTTGCTTAGCCAGCAGGGCGAAATCTTTCCGATGATTTTGGAATAAAGAGGTAATGTATACCTGATGAATCAAAAGTAAACGTTTCAGCCCTGAAACTCTCGACACTTTTCGGATACTAAATTCAGTGCTCTTAACCAAAAAGAAAATTGCCGCCGCCTGTCCATGGTTTTCTCCGTCTGACTCGCGGCCAAAACATGAAGAAACAAAAGATGGTTTCTCTCCGTAGTCCTTGTCTGCAGTGTAAAAAACGATATCATCAGAAAGCAAAAACTTATCTTTAAATAAACCGCTAATAGTGCTCTTTCCTGAATCGGAGAAACCCGTAAAAATTGCAGTTTTATCGCCGAGCTTTATTCCTGAAGCATGCAAAAAAAGATTTCGATCAAAAACACATAGATTAAAAACCAGCTCAAGAATTTTGTTGCGCAAAAATCGCTCACCAAATGCATGAGGAAAGTAAAAAAGGTAAGAATCCTCAATTCCCGAATAGGCAGAAAGACTGTAGGGACCAAAGGTCAACTCTTTATTATCATTATTTTGATTTAAAAATTCTTTTACTTTGGGATGTTGGTTGATGGGCCAGAGGGATGGGTTGTTTGCTAAAGCATTAGCCTCAAAAGGAGCTTCTAAGCTTAGTGGTAAAATATTTAGTTTGGTTTTTGAAGGTGAAATGGGTAGAGAATTACTATTTGAAAAAAAATAATCTGGGAAAAATTCAGGGATTTTGCCTTGGCAAATAACTTTTAAACAACGATTAAGGAAAATAGAATCGGGTCTAAAGTTTTGAGAACTAATCAATGCAAAAAATAACCCTTAGACGTTGCTGCCGCTGGAGCAGGAAGGTGGTGAGCCATAAACAGTAAAGCCATCGGCACAGCCATCAGTAAAAAACGCTGAACTTCCAGTGCTACAATTGGCAAGCAAAGCCAGCCCACCATTAGTACATGCTGTTATAGGACCTGTAGGAGTGAAGCCATTTAAGCATTCACCACTTGCAGAACCAACCGAGTATCCAGGGCCACAATTACCCTCTGTTTCAAAGCCTTGAGCTCGTTTTACGGGCATATTCATTGAAGATAACTTTGGCTTTTCATACTTTTGTTTTTTATTTTTCATTAATTACTACCAGATTATTTGAAACCAATTCTTTCAACAACTCTCCAACGTCAAATCTAACTCTTGCCAGATCTTCTATCTCAAACTCTTCACCCATTTTTTTGCATATTTCTTCAATAGACGTTTTACCGTCTAGGTGCTCAAAAACAAATGCGCCAGTGAGGTTTAAAATTTTCACCTCACCATTTTCTGGATTAAAAAGAAGTGCTCCGTCTTCTTCCTTCTCCATAACAATCTCAGGATTACCAAGATAAAATTCAGCTTTCATTATACTGTTTTCCAATTGATTCGGCTACATTAGTTCGAGAAAACCACGGATGCACCCACAATTCCATGTTTTTTTCAGAGTATTTTTTTATTGAGCAAACTTTTAAACTCTTCCAAAACAACATGTTACAGGTATTGCCTGAAGAATCGAAACTAATAGTTTTTAAAGTCAAAAATGGTAACAAGGTGGGCATTAGGAGAGAGATGGTTTCTCTAAACAAAAGTCGACATTTGAATAAAACCCCAGCTGTCTTTAATGCCAAAAGCTCTTCAATTATTGAAATTCCCCTACTATACTTTCCATAAACGATTCCAGTCACCTTACCTTCAATACAGGAAAAGTCAAAAACGCCATCGGCAAACCTCTGATTGTCTCCCTGAATTAGAAAAAGCTTCTGCCCTGATTTTTCAAATACGCTTTTTATTCTATGAACACGAGAATGCAAATTGGGACCAGGCTTAAACGCGACAATTGCACCTGGATAAAGCTCATCAATTTGAGCTTTAGAAATAACAACTCTTTGTCCAGGCTTCAGAAACGGCTTCATGCTTCCGCCCATAACAATGGCAACAGAAGATTCTGCAGATGCAATTTCAAGCTCTGAGCAATTTTGTTTTGTCAATTTTTTATTAGATATTTGCTTCATTTATTCTTTAACTTCTTTGAGTAAACGGCTTTCGGGGAAAACGCCTAATCTCCTGGCTTCTTCGCAGAAGGGAAAGCCATTTAGCAAATCGCCCGTTTTTGAGTAGGTTTGTGCAACACATTTACCCAAGCAATGTGCCTTCATTTTACATAATCGGCAGATCCCGCCCAAATTATTTGGAAAATCTGCCCTAAGCCGATTAAGCATTGGGTTTTCATTCCAGATTTTGTCAATACCAACCTCTAATGGGAATCCAAAATTTAGTTCGCTAACACGCTCTCCAATACCACAAAGTCCAGCACTTCCATCATGGAGAATTCCTAAAATGGTCATAATTCCACAAATTCCATATTTAGCATTAGAAAGCTCTTTTAAGCTTAAAAAAGCTGGTGGCAAATCAAAAAAGATTTTTATGGGACTTTTATCTCTGATTTCTTTAAACTCAGTTTGATAAAAACTGATAATCTCTTCAATTGTTAAAAGCTCACCACCCTCCTGCATATCATTTGATCTACCCAACCCGCTAATAATGTTAACCTTTAAACTTGTTGCGCCAAAGCTTTGTGCCAAAGTGGGCATTTTATAAAGAGTTTTGTAATTTCCACGATGAAGACAACAAATAACCTGAAATCCAATACCCGAATCTTTTAACAGCTTCATTCCAGCAAGAGCGCGTTCCCATGAGCCTGCAACACCTCTTAAAGATTCGTGAGATTCTTTGTCATATCCATCCAGAGAAACAGAAATAAAACCTCTCGCCCTCTTAAAAGCATTAACTATTTCTTTGCTTAAAAGCGTGGCGTTAGTTTCCATACTTACACCAAGTTGCATATTGGTAAGATCTGAAATGATTTCTGTAATATCAGGATGAAGAGTTGGTTCACCACCAGTTAATTTTACACCGGCCAATCCTAGTTCTTTTGCGCTTTCAAAAATAGGACGCAATTTCTTCCAGGGAGTTGTCTTGGGAGTTCGGTCAATGTGCGGAGGTTCAATCCAGCAGTGTCTGCATTTTAAATTACAATCACCACTGGCATAAAAATATATAGATTTAAGGGGAGGGATTCCGTTCGCCAACACAACAATACCTGAATTCTTTTTTTATTAAGTTACAAGCTTTTTAAAGTATTTCAAGGAAAAAGATTTTTACTGTGTAACAGAATAAGGTTTTAGGTGTTTTTTTGCAATACCAGAGCAAGAACCTTAAGATAACTTAAGAAAAGATTCACGCTATATCAATCATTTTTTAAATACATCTTACAGGCCAATATCATTTTTTTGATTAATTCTACCCGTTTTTTTTCCATTCCATCTATTATCGTTAAGGGAATTAAATTGACACCCGATACCAGTGCAAGTATCTTATAGTGTTAAGCAGGGTACGGCCTGAAGAAATTCTAAAAACTGAGAGTAAACCATGAAATTCAGCAGAAGAAGCTTTAAAAATATAAAAACCAGGGTTGTTTTCGCCCTGATTTTCACTTTGTTATTCCCTTATTCGTTGCTTGCACAGGCAAGCCCGACATATAAAGTACCTAAAAACTCTCTTAGTTACTTCCTGCAGAATCCTTCGCAGAAAGAATATCTAGAAACTACCACAACTGATGCTGGAGCCGTAATTCCACCACTCACACCAATAGTTAATCAAGTTGAACCAGAAAAGATTCCAGTTGCCAATTATGAAGTTGCGGCAGCTGTTGATGAAAAAACACCAGAAATTTATCAAAGTCAGGATTCAATTAATTCGAACGAAGAAACTGAGCATTTTGAATTTTCGTGGAAATCTGATGTTCCTACTGCTCCAAAAAACGAATCCACAGAAATTGTTGTTGCAGACTCAAGAGTTCAAGAACTCCCCCTTCAGACAAAAATGGGAAAAGACATTGTTATAGAAGAAGAAATGGTAATTGAGAACCCACTATCTAAATCAGCCCAAAGAAATCTGAAAATTGAAAAACCAGAACCTCTTCAGGTAAGAAATTCAAATCAAGTTACATTCCAAGCTTCAAAAATTAGCACACAAAAAACCTATCACAAAACAGATAACAAATTATTTTCAGTAGCTCTTGCTAAAATGGAAAAAAGAAAAGGTCAAAGAGAAATCGAAGCTCAAAAACTTGGAATTGTTCTTCCCAGCCAAAGCGGAGATGTTTCATCTGTTTCTCCAAGCCTGGCAAAAATCCAAAAGACACTTAAAGACATTACCGCCAGACACCATTGCCCTTCAAACGGCGATTGCAAATTCTGCGCGTGATACCCTTCCAATTATTTTTTTTCAGACGTCTTTATAAAGAAAATTGGGAAACTTAAACGATGTCTCTAGAATCAGATCTTTACAAAACCTATTCCTCTACGCATGTTTTTGCAGACCAAGAAAAAGCAACAGAAGCAAATGCTTTGGCTCCAAGGGCTGGATATATAATGGAGTTTATTTCAAATTTCTTTCCCTTGGATAAAAATGCTAAGATTTTAGACATTGGCTGCGGATATGGCGCAATATTGTTTTTTGCCAAAAAACTGGGTTATTCAAATTTAGTCGGATATGACCTTTCGGAAGAACAAGTTCGATTAGCTCAATCTTTCGGATTGTCAAATGAAGTTTTTCATGGGAATGCACTAGAAGAGCTAAAGCGGCAAAAAGACAATAGCTTGGACATCATAATTTCCTTTGACTTAATTGAGCACTTTAGCCTCGAAGAAATATACAGACTTGGAAAAATAGTAAAAGCAAAACTTCGCCAGAACGGTAGCTGGTTGATTCATGCTCCAAACGGTGAATCTCCTTTTGCAAATAAAGTTTTCAGCGGTGATCTCACACACAAAACACTTCTAACACAGAACTCAGCACACCAACTCTTATTAAATTGTGGTTTTCAAAGCATTTCCTGCTACGAGGACTTACCGCCAAAGGGGAGTCTCAAAAATCGAATTCGCAGATTTCTCTGGTTGGTGATTCGCAATCTTCTATCGATTTACATGATAATTGAAACAGGAACCAGCAAAGGCTCAATCTTCTCTCAAAATTTTGTTATAAAAGCAGCTTTATAAGCTCTAATTGGGAAAAAAATGATAAAAAAACTCATCTCTCCTAACTCTATGCTAGGCAAGATTGTTCGCTTGCCACTGAAGCTTCTCCCTGGAAGATTGATTTTAAGGATTTTTTCAGGCCTCAACAAAGGCAAAAAATGGCGAATTGGATCAAGCATAAACGGATGCTGGCTTGGAATTTACGAGAAACAATTGCAAAATCGACTTCCACAATTAGTGAAACCTGGCATGGTTTGCTGGGACGTAGGAGCAAACGTAGGATTTTATACCCTTGCCTTGTCTAAATTAGCAGGCAAAAGCGGAACTGTCATAGCTTTTGAACCAAACTCTAGAAACATGACACACCTGCTAGAGCACATAAATATCAACAATCTGATAAATGTATCGGCCTTTCAATTTGCTTTTTCCGACAAAGAGACGGTAATTGGCTTTGATGTTGGCAACCACCATGCCACGGGGAGAATTTCTCAAAAATCAAAATACTTTATACCTGCATTTTCAGGCGACTACTTAGTAAGCAATAACCTAGCAATGGCTCCAGACTTCATAAAAATTGACATAGAGGGTGCTGAAGGGCTTTTTTTGAAAGGATTTGAAAAAACAATAAAGCAAAAAAAGCCCACCATACTTCTCTCTTTGCATGGCATTGATGCCGAAAAATTTTGCGTTAATTTTTTGAAAAAAGCCGGCTACAAAATCACGAACTCTGAATTGAAAGAGTTTAATGGCGAAAATGATTTAATTGCAGTATTTGATAAAGAAAAAAAATAAAAGCAAGCCACAAAAAAAAACAACTAACTCCTCATCAATGCTCCATCACACAGTCACATTTTGAGATTTTAACCACCGATCTAAAACATACAAGGACCATACTCTCGTCCAGTCAGTTTTTCCATTTTTAAATCGAGCCCAAATCTCTCTAAATCCAGAATCACAAAAAACAGAAAAAGGCGAAAAAAACGTTTCCTCCATTCTTTTCGCCATGGAGCTTAAAATCCATTTTTGGTATGGCAAAACAAATCCTTGTTTTGGTCGAGAGGCACATTCAATAGGAATATCGCCCACTGTATCTAACAGAAAACTTTTCGGACACTCGCCAGAAACCTTTAGCCTCCCTGAAAAACCAAACATAGTCTCTATCAATTCAAAATCAATCAACGGAACCCTAACTTCCAAGGCGTGGGCCATACTCATCTGGTCCGCGTCTCTTAAGAGAGTTGAAAGCATATAACTCACCGTCTCTAAAAACGATATCTTATTAATCTTATCAGCTTCTCGACAATGAGACAGCATTTTTCCAGCATAGCTTTTATCGAACCAAAATTTTCCAGCATTAATTAGTTCACCATCGACAAGATTAAAAATCTGAAATCTATCAAATAGCTCACGCGACAAAAAATACGAGTCTAGCGGAAAATTCTTGGCTAAAAACGCCTTGCGCGTAAAACTAGAAGTTGAAAATTTCAAACCAATTTTACACAAAACATCAGGGATATACTGTAGATAAGGGAAATATTTCCTTATTTGTAAATGTTTTTTAAATCTATTATAACCACAAAAAAGCTCATCGCCACCAATCCCAGACAATGCAACGGTAAGACCAGACTCTTTTGCCATTTTAGAAACAAACCATGTATTTAAGCCGTCCACACTTGGTTGGTCGAAGCTATTCAACGCTGATTCAAGATTTGCATTAAAAACGCTCTCGGTAAGCTGGCAAATCTCAAGATTCACTCCAAGCTTGTCTGCCACAGACCTGGCATGGCGACTTTCATCAAAATCTGCATCCGCAAAAGAAACAGAAAAAGCTCGAACTTCACTGCTCTCAGCTCTCTTCATTAAGCTAACTATTGTCGAGCTGTCAATTCCTCCACTTAAAAACGCCCCTAAAGGCACATCTGAAATCATTTCGATAGCTACAGACTCTTTGAGTTTCTCAGCAACCACTTGCAAAGCTGTATCATAATCCTGAGATCCATCAAAACCACTGACCCTTGGCAGCCAATACTTGGAAACCTGAAAAAACACCTCCCCATCTCTGTATTCTAATTGCCCCCAACTGCCAGGATTTAGGGATAAAACTCCATCAATTAGAGTATAGGGCTCTTGTAGAGAGCCATAACTCAAATAAGACAGCAGGCCTCTAGTGCAAAGTCGACGAGGAACTGCATTAGAACTCAAAACAGAGCGCACCTCTGACGAAAAAACAAAAATATCATCCGTTTTATAATAATAAAGAGGTTTAACTCCAACATGATCTCTTGCAAGAATAATTCTTTTTTTACTGTTGTCCCAAATAGCAAGAGCAAAAATACCTCTTAAACGACTAAAAACATCCGTTCCCCACGCCGCATAACCTTTTAAGATAACTTCGGTATCAGTATTAGAACTAAATTTTACATGAGGGAATTTTTGTATTATTTCTTTCTTTAGAATCTGAAAATTATAAATTTCACCATTAAAAACAATAAAATCGCCATTTTCATTATTAAGCATAGGTTGATGACCGCTTTTTGAAACATCCAAAATAGCTAATCTCGTATGCCCCAGACAGTATAAGTTATCTTTGCCAAAAAACTTAACACCACTATCATCGGGTCCTCTGTGTTTAATAGCATTAACCATTCGTTCCAATGCATTCGAATTAGCATAAGAATCCTGTGATAATCGAACCAATCCAGCAATACCACACATTTGAATCTTTCTCCCGACTACTTACAAAATTTCTCGAAAATACGATTAAAATTTTTCCAAAATTTGCTCATAAACTTTACAAGTTTTTTCGGCACATAAATCCCAGGAAAACTTTTTAGACCAGTCTAACCCCATTTCTCTATATTTCTTCCAGACTTGCCTATCTGAAAAAAGACTTCGAATCTGTTCACAAAACCCCATTACATCTAACGGATCTGCAATGATAGCACAATCCCCAACCACCTCTGGCAGAGATCCTGCATTTGAAACAGCAACAGGAGTACCACAAGCCATCGCCTCAATAGGTGGCATTCCAAAACCCTCATAAAGAGAAGGAAACAATAACAAATCAACGGATCCATACAAAGAAGCCAACTCATCTGCAGATAAAAATCCAGTAGAAAAAACTCTATCATTTACAGAATAAGCATCGACTAGCGCTTTCCATGCGGGGCTTTCTCCCCCAACACGAACAAGATAAACCGGTTTCCCAGCTACTTTTTGCAGTTCTTTTAAAATTTTAATGGAGGTTTCGTGATTTTTATAATCAATTGCTCCAGTTATTAAGATTACAAAGCCATTCTTTTCTGGAAATGGAAATTTTTTCCTACATTCATTTCTATTTTCCTTAGACTGAGGACAAAACAATTTAGACACACCATTGTGTATAACATGAATTTTTTTGCTTCTACAGTTTAATAGTTTTTCAATATCTTTTTTGGAATTATTGCTCACAGTAATAATTCCGGCTGCTTTGCGCAAAAAAGAAAGCGAAAATTCCACAAAAGCCGGTCTAAAACTTGCCTTCATGCCATTTATTAACCCCCTATGTGCGAGAATCGGAATTAAATCATGAACAGTTACAACGCATTTTGAAGGATCTAAAATAGGCAACAAGTGTGTATATCCATGATCTAGTATATGAAAAACATCCGCATCCAATTTCCTAGCCTGCATGGGGTAAGTAAAAAACCTCGAAAATCTCATTTTTATTCCCCAAAAATCGGGAATAACCTGCAACCATTGAGAAATTTGAGGAGTAAAAGATCGAGCAAAAAAATTCTTTTTCTGATTATTTATTCCAGACTTTAAACTCTCAGAGTAGTAGTCCATACTTACCCTACAATCTTCCTTAAAACAATTCATCAATAAAATTTTCTGCAAGCGCGCCACCTCAAAATAGTTAAAACAAACTTGAACTTAGTAAACTCACCTAAGCAAAACAAAAATTGCCAGTCTACAGTATTTATTCTACTATAGTTTGGTAATATAAAGGAAAACTAAACTCCTTCAAAATGATTTCGAGTAAAAAATCTGCTTTTATTTCCGTTTAGAAATCTTTTTATTGAAAATAAAAAACAATCTGGGCCATAATCTAACAAAAAAACTTAACCAAAGGCTTTTTATGGAAACGAAAATACGACTTGGCTATTTGGTAACCCATCCAATTCAATACCAGGCACCAATGCTAAGACAGCTATCTAAAGTGCCCTGGATAGATTTGGAAGTTGCTTTTTGCTCGCCACTATCTATGAATGGCTACTTTGACAAAGAATTTAATCGAATTATAAGATGGGACGTGCCATTAACAAGTGGATACCGAAGTTCATTTTTAAAAAGTTTTGGAACAAACAAAATCGTAAATTTCTGGCGACCATTTAATTTTGGTTTGCTAAAATTTTTAAAAGAAAAAAAAATTCAAATCTTATTGATTCATGGATACAACAGATTTTTTCACTGGTGGGCAATTTTGCTTTGCAAACTTCTTAGAATAAGGGTAATGATCAGAGATGAGGCCTGGGAAAAGAGTAGAAAACGAGATTTAAAAAACAAGATATTAAATAGAATTCGTTTTTATATTTTGAATGAGTTTGTAGATCAATTTTTAGCGATCGGGACCAACAACCTCGAGTATTATAAAAAAATGGGAATTCCATCAAGAAAAATTGATATTGCTCCTTATGCCGTAGACAATTCTTTTTTTAAAAAAAATGTCTCAGAATCAAAAACTAATGAAATAAAAAAAATGCTAAAAATTCCCAGTGATGCTCCAGTAATTTTATATGCAAGCAAATTAATGGCTAGAAAAAATGCTAATTTATTGCTGGATTCATTCAAATTATTTGTTCAAGAAACAAATAGCAAAGCTCACCTTATATTTGTTGGAGACGGCGAACTATTTGACCAATTAAAAAAATTTTCAGAAGAAAACGTACTATCCCAAACAGTTCATATGGTTGGTTTTAAAAACCAAAGAGAGCTCAAACTTTATTACGATCTTTGTGATGTATTTATATTACCCTCCTCCAATGAAGCATGGGGACTGGTAATCAACGAGGCTATGGCACATGGCAAAGCCGTAATTGCTAGTGAAGAGGTCGGTTGCGCAAAAGATCTAATCGAAAATGGAAATAATGGATATATTTTTAAGTTAGACGAAAAAAACAGCTTATTTTTCTCAATAAAGGCCATCCTAAAATCTAAAGATATTGCTCAATCAATGGGAAAAAATAGCCTTAGAAAGATTACTCCTTGGAATATTTCTAAAACGGTAGAGGGAATCCTTAGAGGAATAAAGAAGTGTCTATGAAAAAAAGAATTTCTTTCCCAAAAATTTTGGTCCAAGAGGATTTATTTTTCAGTAACCGCCTGCCTCCTGGTTTGAAATTTGAGAAAAAATCCATTTTTAAAAATCTATTAAAATCTGTTTTCAACTTTTATCCAAGACGAAGAGCTCCGAAAATACACTCTAAAATAAAAAATATTGCAATCTTTAGATTTGGTGGAATTGGAGATTTAATTGCACTTACTGGTTTTATAAAAACATTGCGAAAAGCATATTCACCAGAAAATATTATTCTGGTTACTTCTGACTTGGGCTTTGAAATTCTAAAAAATCACCCTGAAATAGACCAAATTGTTTGCCATTCTAGAATCCAGTTTTCATTTTGTTGGAAAAAATTGATTTCTGACGTTTATTTTTTGCAAAAACTTGGAAAACGAAAAATCGACATTGCTTTCTTCACTCACAACGATCACAGAAGCCTATTTATGGGACATTTCTTGAAATCGCGATATAAAATAGGGCACAACAATAACAATAATGGCTATAGGCTATCTTTAACTCATTTCGCTAGTATGTTTTCTAAAACTTCTAAGAACGCTAAATACGATTTTAGCGACGGTCCCAAAATGTTTTTTGAGCTTCTGGAAGCCTTTGAAAGTAGAAAATTTCCGAATTCCTGGCCAAGTTTAATTTTGCAGGAATCTGAAATAAGCTGGGCAAAAAAAGAGTTAAAAAATCTTGGCTTTACAAAAAACATGGTAGCATTTCTTCCTGGCGGAACTGAACCTAACAAGCTTTGGCCAAGCAAATATTGGATTAATTTGGCTAAAGAGTTTTTTCAAGACTCGAAATACCAGATTGTATTATTAACAGGGGCAGAACAAAATTACCTGAAAAATGAGTTTAAAAGCAGCAGTTTAAACTTAAATACCATTCTAATATCTGCAGGCGATTATAACCTTCGTGAGTCCCTGGCTTTACTATCTCTTTGCAAAGTTGCAATTGGTAACGACACGGGATTCATGCACGCTGCCGTAGCTCTAGGATTAAAAACCATAGGTCTTTTTGGCCCTACTTCTTTTTTTTATTATGGATATATTTCCTTCAAAAATTGTATCTTGCAAGGAGCTTGTAAATATTCGCCGTGCGGATTAGGAATCTGCCCTCTGTTAAGTACAAGAGATATCCCCTCACCGTGCATGAAATCGATATCCGTTCCCAAAGTTTATGAAAAATTTGTTACTCTAACAAACCTTACTGATGAATTTTAAGTTTATAAATTTTTCATGGATAAAACGGCAACTTACTGAGCTAACCCCATTATGGATAAGCTCGTTTTTAAAGGCTGTATTTAATCTCATTTTTTCAATTTTGATCATAAATAACTCTACCCCTAATGTTTATGCAAGCTATCTAATTGGCCTTGGGTTTTATTCTTTAGCCGGACAATTAGCTGACTCTGGAGTTAGTAGTTGTGCAGCAATGTTAGTAACGACACAGAAAAATTCTAAACAGCGATTTGATTTGTATAGAAAAATTGCCTTTACTACCTTGAAAAAAACCTCAATAGCTTGCCTAATATTTCTTTTGCCACTAGTTGTAGGATATATTGCAAAAAAAAGCCTTGAAAGTAACGATATCATTTGTATCCTACTCTTTTTTCTTCTTGGCTTCATAAGTAATATTGCCACAACCAACAGCTGCTTCATATATTCAACAGGAAGATTCAGAATCTTTGCCAAAGCAACCACAATGCCATCGTTTCTAAGATTAGTCTCAACAGGTTTTATTCTTTTAAAGACAGGTTTTCTGTCATTCAATAGCTTAATGTTTCTTCATGTAATCTTTACCTTGTTTGAATACATTTTTGCAAAAAATTATCTAAAGACAGTTTTAAAAGACATGGATATTGGTATCTTCAAGGAAAAGGCTGATGAAATTAAGCTTAAATTATATGAAATGCTCAAGCCTTCAATTCTTTGTAGGTATTTTGACTCGCTCGCTTACAACTCCACCTTGATTGGATCTTCCGTTTTTGCAGGGAATGTATCGATAGCTTCTTTTGGAGTCTTCCAAAAGTTACTGCAAATATTTTCCCTTGTAATCTCACCCATAATTGACTTTGGAACACGAAAACTTCGATTAAAAAATGAAAATAAAACAAGAAATGAGTTTGTAATTCTATCTGGCGCTAACGCCAGTTACTTAGTGTTTTTTTCATCAATGTTTTGTGTTTATTACTTTTGTGGTAAGTTTTTTTCACACTATAGCTTAAACAACAATCTTGCATTTGCAATCTTCCTTTTTGCAAATTACATTGGCTTTCTTACTAAAATCATTGATTCATTCCTATTTGCAAGAACTCAGACTCAACATAGAGTCGCTGGTTCTCTTTTAAAGCTTATCACAACGAGTCTAGTAATTTTGTTTTTAAAACCCGAATCTGTTTATCAAGTTAGCCTTGTAAGCCTCTTATCTTTGATACCGCCTTTGATTGTTTACCTAGTTACCTGGTTGCAATTACTTTATAAACAAAAGAAAATTTCCTTAACATAAAATAGTGCTATAATTACATAATGTTTCCTTTAAAAAAATTATCAACCAATTCTGTTATTGTAATCCATCCAGGCACTCAGCATTCGCATCAGGTAGCCAATGGCTTATTGAAAGCTGGATTGCTAAAAAAGTTCATCACGGGAATTTTTTTTTCAGAAAATAGTCGTTTGGCAAGTTTTATAGAAGCACTCCCTGCTTTTTTTTTCTCAAAGATTAAAAGTCTCGTTCGACAAAGGAAAAAGGCGAAGATCCCTCAAGAAAAGCTGAAAAACATTATTCTGCCCGAATTGGTTTTCATAATAGCCTCAAGAATTAGATTAAATCAGACTCTACTTCGAAAAGTAATCTATTGGCGCAACAGAGTATTTGCAAAAATGGCTTTGCCACTTGTAAAAAAAACTTCACCATCAGCTCTTATTTGTTTTGAAAGCTCTGCATTAGAGATTTTTTCTAACTGTCCAAAAAATTGCTTAAAAGTCTTGGATCATCCTAGCAGTAGCCTGAATATTGGATTAAATCTACTGAATGAAGAGGCAGATTTAAATCCAGAGTTTGCTGACTCCGTTAGAATTGATGCCCCGCCATGGTATTTAAAACAACTTGATTTGGAAGCAAAAATAGCAGACTTAATTTTAGCAGGTTCCGAGTATGTTAAAAATACACTTGTAAAATCTGGAATTAATGAAGAAAAAATCAGCGTTCTACCTTACGGCGTTGATATAACCAAATTTACGCCTGACCGAGGGAAAAAAGTAAGAAAAGAAAGGGAAAAGTTTACAATATTATTTGTTGGAAATATTTCCCAAAGAAAAGGAATCAAATACTTACTTGAGGCTTTTGTAGCACTAGAGGCTCCTGACATACACTTAACCTTAATTGGAAATATAACAGGAAGCCAAAAACCTTTAGAAAAATATCTTAATTGCCAAAACATTGAGCACTTATCTTTTTTGCCTTATCATAAGTTACCAGAAGAATATAGAAAAGCCGACATTTTTGTTTTTCCAGCTCTTCATGAAGGATCTGCATTAGTAACTTACGAAGCATTGGCTTCAGGACTGCCTGTTGTAACAACTTTTAATTCTGGGAGCATTGTTGAAGATGGAAAGAACGGCTTTATAGTTCCAATTCGTTCAATTGAAAAGCTTCAAGAAAAAATCATGTTTTTTTATCAGCATCCTCAAAAAGTGGTAGAATTTGGCAAGGAAGCAAGAAGAAGAGCTGAAATGTTTACATGGAAGAACTACTATTCAAAATTGTTCCGTGAACTTGAAGTTTCTTACCAAAATAAAACAAGAGGTAGCAAAAGATGACTTTCGCACTTAAAGAATTCACAGGAATTCCCTTGCATTCAGACATTGAGAAATATATTGCAGAACTAAACATTCCAAAATCATCTAAGATTCTCGACATTGGTTGTGGATCAGGAGCTTGGTTAGATAGACTAAGCAAACTTGGCTTTTCGAATTTAACTGGGATAGACCGTGAAAAAGAAAAGTTTCAGGCAAAAAATGTTAATTTTTTTAATTTTGACATAAACTCTTCTAACAGAGAGCTAATCTCTGAAAAATTTGATTTAATAACTTCAATTGAAGTTTTAGAACACATTGCAAATCCATTTGGCTTTTTCGAGCTTATTAGCAAATCACTTTCAGATTCAGGAGTTTGCATTTTGTCCACTCCAAACATCCACTCCCTCTTATGTAGAATGCGATTTTTTTTTACGGGCCAGCTTAAAGGATTTGACTCCAAACACGAACCAACTCATTTATTTCCAGTACATATTGATTCCATAAAAAAGATTTTAACCGCCCAAGGTTTATTTATTAGGGAGATTCGTCCCCTACCTGAGAAAAAACTTAGCCTAACCTCAAAACCTCTTACAATTTTGCTTGCTAAATTTTTCAGACTGTTTTTAAGTGATCCCCTCCCTGGAGACTTTCTTTTAATTGAAATTCGAAGGTCGCCAAAATGAAAATTTTAATGGATGCAAATTTTTTCTATCCCATAGTTGGTGGAACAACTATAATGTCAGACTTACTGGCAAGGGAATTTTTAAAATTTGGGCATTCGGTGACCCTGACAACTTCCACACAAACCAATTCGTTATTGGATGACTCCATTTTTCCTTACAAAGTTGTAAGACAGCCATCACCTATTAAATTTTTTAAATTAGTAAAAAAAGCAGACGTATTTTATCAGAGGCCTTTCAGTCTAAAATCGATTTGGGCTCCACTCATCCTCTCAAAAAAGGCAAGTTGTTCATATGTCGGAATTATTCCGCGAACGGGTATAATTAATCAGCTTAAGCATCTTTTGCTACCAAAAATTTCAGTGATTTCGGTTAGTTCCGCGGTTGCACAAGATCTTTCTTTCCCATCAGCGATAATCCCGAATAGCTACCGCACAGACATTTTTTTTAATTCCAATCCGTATAACTTAAGAAAAAAAGAGTTGATTTTTGTAGGGCGTCTTGTGAGCGAGAAAGGCGCAGACATTTTATTGTCTGCAATTAGAATATTAAAAGAAAAAAAAAGTATAGTTAACCTTACTATAGTAGGTGATGGACCAGAAATAAATAACCTAAAAACTCAAGCCAGCCATGAAAACATTGAAAATCAAGTAACCTTCCTCGGAAAATTAACAGGTAAGGAATTAGCAAAAGAACTCAACAAGCATATCGTCCAAGTAATACCATCAAACTATGTTGAAGCTTTTGGTATCGTCGCACTCGAGGGGATAGCATGCGGTTGCGCCATAATCGCATCGAATACTGGAGGATTAATGGGCGCGGCAGGGGACTGCGCAGTCTATTTTAAAATGGGAGATTCCTTTGATCTTGCTGAAAAAATTGGACAATTAGTGTTCCAGAGAAGTAATATAGATCCGTTAAGGAAAAATTTCTCAAGTCATCTTGATAAGCATAAACCACAAAAAATAGCCCAAAGATATCTAGAGGTAATGGTAAATGGAATCTGTAGAGCACGTGAATAAAGTTAATGAGGTCAAAAGGGTAAAGTTAGTAAATCTAATTTTCCTTTTTTACTGGGCTATTATTTTTGAAGGAGCAATTCGGAAATGGGTTTTTCCAGAGTTTGCAAATTATCTTTATTTTATGCGCGATCCTGTTGTTTTCTTAATATACGCATTTGCCCTTAGAAACAATCTTTTACCACGCATTTCAACTGCATATTTAGCTGGATTATTTTTAGCTATCTCCAGCACAATATTTACTTTTTTCCAGTATTTTTCCTTGGACGTTCCTTGGTACATTCTAGGTGGTGGCTGGAGAAATCATTTTTTTCTAATTCCATTAGCTTTTATTATTGAGAAAAATTTCCAAAGAGATGACTTTGTTAGGCTTTTTAAGCAAACCTTAAAACTAACACCTTTTATCTTGGTTATTGCATATTTCCAATCAACATCCCCGAGAGATGCTTGGATTAACTCTGGGTCAGGAACTGACGAGGGAATATTTTTTCTTCCCCATGGAGTTGCACAGGAAATTACTAGAACTCAAGGCTTATTCACTTCTAGTGTTGGACACATGATATTTGTTGGAAGTCTGTTTTCTTCAATTTTCGTTGCTTACACATCTGGTATTTACAAGAAAGTTTTTTCAGGATATGAGTGGTGGATTTATTTTTTCTCCACCCTTGGAATTCTAGGACTTTGCGGGCAAAGAGGAACCTTCATCCTCATAATCATCATTTTCTTTGGTGCACTTTTTTCCGCCTTTTTTCTTCCAAAAGTTAGATTCAACTCGATATTTAAAATTGCTGGACTTATGGTCTTGTTTAGTTTAATTTTATTTCCAACTTTTTTTAAGGCACAAACCGATGCTTTATTATTTAGAGTAAGGGGGGCTTCTGTAGGAAGTTCAAGACCAGATATCATCGGGTTTGATCTTGTAGAAAGAATTATTGGGGGTGCAACTTATTTTGTAGCACAACTACCCACGACCCCCTTAATGGGTTATGGCCTTGGTATTGGAAGTAATGCTGCAACTTTAATGAAAATTAGAACTGTTGAGTTGAGTATTGAGGACGAGTGGTCCAGACACATTGCTGAAATGGGACCGATTTTTGGTTTCATCTTTATTTTATCAAGATTTGCTTTATGCATATACCTTGTTTTTTTATCATTTCGTCACTTGTTAAAAAAGCATGATCCAACGCCTTTTATAATTTTGCTTGGCATTTTTCCATTTGTCTTCCACAGCCAAATGACTGGACATGGTACGGGCAGTGGTTATTGCTGGTTCACGATAGGCTTAGTTCTTGCAAGCGTAAACTTTAGAATGGATGAAGATACAAAACAATGAATAGTTGCTTTTCAAGAGAAAACCTTAAAAGAGCAATAGCCTCAAAAGGAATTAGTGATAAGAATTTAAAAAAGATTTTACTTTCTATAGTTGAAAAGAAAAAAATCCAAGGTGATTTGCTTGATTTTGGTGCTGGCACTGGTGAATTTTTACAATTAGTTATCTCCGGTAAAAAACATCTTATTAATTCATTTTCTGGTGTTGACATACAGCCTCGCCCACAAAATTTGCCGAAAAATGTTGAATGGTTTTCAAGAGATTTAAATCTCCCAGCAATATTTGAGAAAAAAAAGTTTGACCTCATTACATGCATTGAGGTAATTGAGCACTTGGAGAACCCACGTTTGGCATTTAGAAATTTTGCCAACAACTTAAAAACTGGTGGCAAACTAATTCTTACAACCCCAAATTGTGAATCAATTAGATCTTTTTTGTGCCTCATTTTTGGTGGCCATTTTGCCGCCCACCTTGGCAAATGTTATCCAGCACATATAACTGCTCTTCTTCGCTTGGATCTTATCCGATTGTGCTATGAAAATGGCTTTCGCAAGCCAACTTTTTTTTATTCAAACCTTGGTTCAATACCTAAATTCCCAAATAAAAAATGGCAGGATATTAGCAAAGCTTTTAGAGGCAGGTTTTTTAGTGATAACCTAATTTTGATTACGGAAAAGGTAAGTTAGATTGAAAACAATTCTTATTTTTTCTATTTTGCAAAAACAAATGTTTCTAGTTTTTTTTAGACCGACCTCCGGTCTGCTTGGTTCTTATTTGATTGCAAACCTTTTGATTGCTTTTTTGTTAATATTATTTTTGAAAAAAACAAAAAATGAAGCTTCAAGCCTGTGTTTTCTAGGTATCTTAAATGCATTATTTTTTTTGGTATCTTTCGGCACAGAAACGTATGATAGAATTTTTCAACAGACTTTAAATTTTCACCTATTGAAGATTTTGGATCACTTGGGCGATGCAAATTCAAGTCTTGCTGAGTTGATTGGAAAAAGAGACATTCTCTACTTTCCTTTTGACTTTGCAATATTAGTAGCCCTCCCATTTAGAAAACTTAGATTCATCCTTTCTACTATAGACAAGTGTGTTTTTTCTATTGATTCAAATAAAATTAAAGCTATAATAGTAGCTTTAATGGTCTTTTGGATTCCTCTTACCTCGCCCGGCAACAGCATTATTGAACCGTTTGGTAGAACTGGATGGAAAGGAATACTGACCTTTTCACCAGTTTTTTATTATTCGCTTGAAGCTTTAAAGTGTATAAACAAAGAGTATTTTTATCCCCCGCCAAGCGATGCTCTAAAATCAGAAATAATAAAATCGCTTAGAATCTATAAATCTCCTCCTCTTAAGCCTCCCTATAAATTAAATATAGAAAAACCAAATTTCATTGTCATTGAATGCGAATCCTACATGTCATGGGCAATGAATGCTAAGTTTAATGGAAAGGAAGTTACTCCTTTTTTCAATAGCTTGGCAAGTCAGTCCTTATTTATTCCTAATTTTTATTCCCAGAGCCTCCAGTCATCAGATTCTACATTCTCGTTTATGACCTCTCTCTACCCTCATGAAAACTATTACGCGCATGTGGAATATTTTACTAATGAATTTCAAAGCTTTCCAAAAGTTTTAAAAAGAAATGGTTACAAGACTTACTATTCAGAAGCTACGCGAGCAACTTTTTTTAACAATCTCGCCATGAATAGATCATTCGGCTTTGATAAAGCAACCTATTTAGCACAATTTAAGCAGGTTGATAAATTAGGTTGGGGATTATCTGACAAATCCTTCTTTTCACAAGTTTTACCTATTATTGCAACATTACCTCAGCCATTTTATGCTCATCTGCACACAGTGTCTACTCACCACCCTTTCACCTATTCTGCCGTCCCCAGTTATTTTAAGTTAGAGGATTTGCCGTGGAAAGATGAAAGAACGCTAGGCTATTTAAATTGTCTACATTACTCTGACGAAGCCCTAAGGATTTTTTTTGAAAATATAAAGAACTCAGAATTTTATTCAAATTGTGTTTTTCTTTTGTTTGGAGATCACGGTTTCAGACTTGATCCAATCTTCACACCTGTAGAAGAAAACTACGTTAAGTATCCTATGAATAGAAATATTGCAACAATACTACTTGCCAACACACCATGTATAATTTTTATTCCCGAAGTTACGAATGGAGAGATTAATTCTAAATATTGTGGACAAATAGACTTAAGCCCTACTCTACTTAATATAGCCTCAATTTCTTCCCCATTAGAATTCTTAGGAAAAAGTATTTTTGAAAAAGCACAAGGACAATCAATTAATAAACTTTATACGGGAATTTCAAAAAACAATATCTTTTTAGGCAAAAATGAAAGAATGGATGATTTTAGCTTAATAATAGATAGATTTCAGGGAACACCTCACACCAATTTCAATACAAAAGAGTGTTTTAAGAAGCTTGAGTTAAGTAAAAAAATGCTGGAAAACAATCTCTGTACGGTTGAAAAACTTGGTTTATAAAATATACTTTATAAGTGTTCATTATGAAATTAGAAAATGTTGATGAATATAATGAATTTTTTATTTCGTTTAATAGGTAAGTCTAAATGAGTTTGTTTTTTTTGTTTGCAATTTTTTTGAAACTTTTATTCCCTGTATTTCAAGCTAATGAAGGGGCCTTTGATGCAACTTACATTGTCGGATGTTTTTCTTCCACATTAATTGTTACTTTAATCGCTTCCTATATAAAAAAACCGAAATTGCGGAAAACATTCTTGTTTTCAGTAAATATTGTGTTAACTTTCTTAATTTTTTCAACTTTAATATATCTAAGAGTTTTTACAGATGCGCTTTCCTTTGAAATGCTTTTTATTATTGACCACCTTTTTGATGTTAGGGGAAGTGCAACGGCTTTGATCGGAAAAAGAGATGCTTTTTTTTTGTTACTAGACATTCCTTTGGCTATTTTACTTTTCTGGGCACCCTCCAAAAAAAGTTTTGTTTTGAAATTTGATTTAGAAACTATAAAACGAAACAAAATCGCCAAAACTCTATTTATTTCTTTTAGTCTATGGTTGTTGCTGATACCTCTAAAAGGAGATACCTATGCAGACTTTTTTTCAAAGCAGGGATGGAGCGGAATAAAAAGAGTAAACCCTTTAAACTACTATATAGCTGAATTGTTTACAGGGTTAAAACGTCTTATTTATACAAAAGTTTTAACTCATGAAGAAAAACAAGAAATTCTTACTTTTGTTTTAAACAAAGCAAAAGATCGTGAATCGAAACCACGTGAATTTCTATTCCCAAAACTTGAAAATCCCAATATTATTTTTATCCAGGTAGAATCTTTGATGGCGTGGGCAATGATAGAAAAAATAAAAAATGAACCAATAACCCCTTTTTTAAATTCTCTGGCAAGTAGATCTATATTTATAGAGAATTTTTACTCAAATTCATTGCATACATGTAATTCGGATTTCTCAACACTAACAAGCTTAAAACCTCTCCAACAAACAAAAGCTCATATAGATTTTTATTTAAATGATTTTGTTTCTCTACCAAAAGCCCTTAAGTCATTGGGATATTATTCTTTTTACGCTAATCCATGCCGCCAACACTTTTGGAATGTAAGAGGTATGAATAGGTCTTTAGGATTTGACAAGGGTATATATCTCGACCAACTTGAAGCTAAAGAAATTCTAGGGTTTGGTCTTTGTGAAAAAGAATTTTTCGGTCAAATTCTTCCACACTTAAGTAATCTACCAAAGCCATTTATGGCATATCTTCTAACAATTTCTTCTCACCATCCATTTCTTTTCGACAATACACCAATCTTTTTCCCGCCTGAATCAATTCCTTGGGAAGATAAATTCACGAGGGGGTACGTTCAATTAATAAAGTATACCGATAAACAGATTGAAAACTTTTTTTATGAGCTTGATCGAAATAATCTATTAGAAAATACTGTTGTCATAATTTTTGGAGACCACCCAATTAGACTTGCCCCCTTCTGGGATCCATTAGTGGAAAAATTAAAAGGACTCCCAGACTACCAGGAAGCAGCCCAAGTAATTTATTCAAAAGTTCCTTGCATCATATATTCAAAAAAGTTTTCACCAAAAATTGTAAAAAAATACTCTAGTCAGATTGACTTGGCTCCAACAGTGTTGGAAATTTGTGGCATCAAACTGCCTCCAGAGTTTTTGGGCGAACCTGTTAATTTCTCGGGCCCCGGGGAGGTAGTACATAAATCATTTTCCCTCATTTCAGAAAACAATGTCTCTTGGGGAAAAGGAAAAAATGATTTTTTATACAATTTAAATTTACAAACAGGTACAGAACAAACAAGCAAATTTCAAAATTCTTTTAAACTAGCTGTTACATCAGAGAAAATGGTTTATAATAATCTATGTAGACTAAAATTTTTGGAAAATAAACAAGCAATTGGACAATGAAAAAAACAATTTGTTTTATTTGCTGTTTTCAGTAGTTTTTTTGGGTCTGTAGACCGCAAAATTGTACCCTTGGGATGTATTAGCAATTTTAAGTCCAAACAATTTTGGCACACATTTGCTAAAATAATTTTCGGTGAGTACAAAACCTGGAATTTCAGGTGGTGTTAATCTATCTGGGTGGGGTATATTGATTTGCTGAATTACTAAAGTTGCAGACGAAACAAGAGGTTGTAGTTTCCAAATTCTAATTTTTTCATAATCTTCCGTTAAGGTGAAAAGTCCAGAGGACAAACAAATAACCCCTTTTTCATCTTTCAGGATATTTTGAAACTTGAGATACGCATCGTGATAGGACATCCCGTTTTTAAGAAAATACGGGAATAAGATTGCATTTCTTATAAATCCCGCACCACATAAACCAAACACCACAATAAGTGTGAAATACCAAATTCGTTTTTTGTTTAGAGAGACTAAAGTATTATACTCTTTATATGTCCACAAAAGAGTTAACACTGCGAGTGGCGTAAAAACCAATAAATTGAAATTCCTTGGGATGTCCAATAAAAAGGTCTTCAATGCCAACCCAAACAATGAAAAACATGAAAGAAAAAACAAAAAAGGGGACTTGCCTCTAATTTTGCCAGATAGCAATAATATGGAGATTGCAATTACTACACCAACCCAAGGAAGACCTAAGAATGTAGATTGCGGACAAAAAAAGTAATAGTAAAAAAAGGTTTTAAAGGAAATCCTATTCAATGAAACAGCAAATTTACTTGCACGAATCATCCCTGAAAACCAATCTGCCATAGGATATGGATAAACAGAAAAACAAAGAAGAAATGAAGAAAAAGAAATAATGAGTATAAAAAAGTAACTTCTAAGGGAGTTAAAAAAAGTGCAGTTTAAACTAATCCAAATAAAAAGAATTGCGCCTGAAAGAACACCGGCCAATGGGTTTGAGGCAACAAGCAATCCAACCAAAACAGCAGCAACAATCCCACCTTTTTGTCTCATCCTTTGGCAAACTAAAGTCCCTGACAAAATCAAAATCATTGAAAAAGGTTCTGGTCGAGCCCCAATACCTGACAAAAAGGTTGCTACAGGCAATAAACCAAAACCTACTAAAATCGATTCAGAAACTGAATTTTTCCTGTCAGTTTTTTTAAAAATATTTTGGAACAAAACATAGGCGAGAACCAAACATATGCAAGTCTCTAACGACAAAGCCAATCTTAAATGCGAATACGTTGGCTTTAAGCACAAAAAGCTTCTAGCTATGTGATTAAAAAAACCGTGATAAACCCATTTTCCAGAAGGATCTCGAACTTCCTTTGGAAAACTATCAAACAAACTAATCAAACCATTTCCCAGCTTATACTGCAAAGCTATCGGAAAATAAACTATTGAATCTCCATCTAAAACAGGATATGAGTAATAACCAGCAAATAAGTTAAAAAGAATTAAAATAGAGATAAAAAATAAAACGATCTTAGCTGATACACTTCTCATGAAAATTACAACCTTTTTCTAAAAACAAATTTTGCAACTAAATTTAAGTCAATACTTGGAATTCTAATTGGCCAAAAAGATTGCTCGACTTTTTCAAAAAATATATCTAGATTCTCCAATATTTCATCGCTGAAATTTGGATGTTCCCAACAAACAACCTTGTTTGGGTTAATCTTAGTATTTTTTAACAAACGCTTCCGACTGGTCAGATAACGCCCTAATCCCCAGGCTATCCCTCCCTCACATGGAATAGCTCCAACAATTATACCGCCTGGCTTTAGAACCCTTAAAATCTCTTTTAGATATTGATCAAGTGGATAAAGGTGCTCTAAAGTAAAAAACGTAAAAAAAACATCGAATTCACAATCATAAAAAGGTAGTGTCTTTTCTCCATGATTTAGCAAAATAGTTTCACAAGGCAAAGATGGCACTTTCCTTCCTAGCGTATCTCTTGTTTTACTTAGCATTTCCTGACTGATATCTGCGACGGTTAGATGAGCAGGCACACCATTCCAGTGATTTGTATGTAATAAGTCCCCACCGCCGATTTCCAAAATCCTCTTACCACATAAATCAACGTTTAGAATTGAACTGTAACCAACATCGCTAACCAATCTGCCGACAGATTGCCGCTGAGTATATTCATAGTGTTCGGCATAATAATCTTGCCAAAGTTTCCAATCAATATCTTCAGAAACGGGTTCAAATCCATATTTTGCCCTATCCCCAAAAAGCGCAACAAAAATTGCTTTCGGCAAAAACTTTCTCAGGTAAAAATGAATCACACTAAAATTCCTTATTCTATTTTTTCAATTACTATTTTTTTACTGAATAAAAAGAATCTACAAGTATATTTTTGGCCATTCCCAATTTACTTTTTAATTCTTTGATGGATCTGATACCATAAAGTTCCTTTAGCATTCTTGAAGGTCTAAAATAAAACCTCCTCAAGGCTTGATCCTTTAAACCTAGAAGCTTAGCTCTATCCATATGCTGTTCGATCAAAAAAGGAATCTCAAAATCTGGAGTAGGATTTATAGCAAATTTTTTCCAAAAGTCAAAAGGAATGAGATTCCTTTTTAACGCCTCTTCGTATAGATCCGTTCCTGGATATGGTATTAGAACAGCAAAAACAGCATAATCTGAATTTATCTTAGTGGCAAAATGCATTGTTTTCAAGGCATCTTCATATGTTTCATCAAGAAAACCAAACATAAAGTAAGTTAAAGTGATAAATCCAGCTTCTCGAGCCAACTTCATTGCATTCTCTACCTCAGACAATGTAATAGCTTTCTTAGAAGCTTCCAGCACTCGTGGAGAACCGCTTTCCACACCAAAATGAATTCGATAGCATCCAGCTCTCTTCATCAGTTTATACATTGCTTGATCAGCTCTGTTGACTCTATCCCGCACAGCCCATCTAAGATCTAATTTATTGTCTAAAATGCCTTCACAAATTTCCTTGACCCTTTTATGTGACCAAGTAAAAGTATCATCATAAACCTGAATTTCACTGATACCAAGGTTTGCAATCTCGCAAAATTCGCTAACCACTTGTTCAGGTGAACGCGCATAAACCTCCTGTCTATGCATTTTGCAAAAAACACAGCGATGAGGACAACCCCGGGAAGTAATCATAGTTGTTTCGTATTCATTCGGATTCAATAAAGAATTGTATTTCCGATAAGGCAAAAGAGTCCTGTCTGGATTCGGAATTTTACTTAAATCGCGAATAGTGGCAATGGGTTTATCAGGGGCAATTATTGAACCGTTTTCTTTCTTCCATAAACCATCAATTCCTTCAAGAGGCTCATTAAATGCTATTTTATTCGTTACTGCCAAAAGAGCTTCTTCTCCATCACCAGAAATTAGGTAATCAGCTTTGGAGCTTAATAGAGTTTCCTCAGGATAAATTATGCAATGAGGTCCGCCAAGCACAATTTTACATTTTGGTAGCTTTTCTTTTAAAAGACTTATAGTTTTATAGGCTGGATACCAAAAATCTGTCCATACCGTTAGGCCAACAAGGTCTGGAGACTCTTTCACAATAAAATCTACAGATTGCTCTGGTGAAAGATTTTCAAGCTGAGCATCGAAGCACGAAGTATTCTTGAAACCATTTTTTATCAAAAAAGTTGCTAAAATCATTATACCTAAGGGCGGTTTTGCACCAAGTCCTTCATCTTTATGGAATGTAAAAAGAGATTGAACCTCTTGCTGCTTAGATGGCTGCATTAGCAATATTTTTAAATCTTTATTCATAGGAAAATCCTTGTTTTAAAATGTATCTATCATACCAAAGCTGGAAACTTAACAAAGCCCAAAGATTTCTTCCATGATCAGCAATATTGGTCTTGTGCTCAACTAACATTCTATCAATTGTATCAAAATTAAAAACCCCTATATTTTCAACTCTATCTCTGCAAAACTGTTTCGTTAAAATTTCAAAAAATAACCCCTTTGTCCATGCAGAAGAGGGTGGTCCAAATCCCTTTTTTGGCTTTGACAGTATTCTGCTTGGCAAATGAGTAGCCATAACATCCTTTAACATAGATTTTAATTTCCCATGCCTCATTTTAATTTTTGCTGGTAGATCATTTACAAAATCGAGTAAAAAAATGTTTAACAATGGCACTCTTGCTTCCAAAGAAGCCGCCATTGTTATGCGATCCGCCTGGAAAAGTCCATTTCCCTCAAGGAAAAATTTTGAGTCCAAGTTAAGAATTCTAGAAATAGTATCTTTCTCTTTAATTTCTGGCAAATAATTTCGAACAGGAGTCAAAGCATTTTCGGTGATTTCTTCATAGATAGACTTTGAAAAGAGGGATTTCTTTTGCTGCTCCTCAAAATAACCCATCCATTCAAAATGCTGTAAATCAGAATTTACTTCAATCCCCTTGACAAATCGTTTAGCCTTAAAGTCAAAGCTCATGTACCCCTCCCCAACTGGGAGCCTGTTAACAATTTCTGGAATTAGTTTGTTGGTTAAAAAGTTTGGCAAACAACGATAAAGTCTACTAATTAAGTGAGCCTGATATGTCGGGTAACCAGCAAAAACCTCATCGCCTCCCCACCCAGTTAATACCACTTTAACAAAATTTCTAGCATATTTAGACAAAATCAATAGCGGCAATACAGTAGAATCACCAAAAGGTTCGTCCATTATTTCAGTCAATTCCAAAAAGGCTTCTTTTAACATTTTTTCGTTCAATAAGCATTCATGATGGCTTAATCCAAGATGCTCTGCGACCAATTTTGCATCCTCAGACTCATCGTGAGTTTTTTCCTCGAAGCCAATTGAAAAGGAATGAGTTAAATCATTGGAACACTGTTTTGCAAAATAAGCAACAGCAGAAGAATCAATCCCCCCGCTTAGAAAAATCCCAACGGGAACATCACTTAATAATTCTGCATTTATGGCCTTGTGAAGTAAATCCTCTAATTGATCGCACGCATCGACATACGAAACATTGTTTTTTCTACCGTATCTTGGATACCAAAACTTTGAAGTCTTGTATTGCTTATCAGAAATCTGGCCATAACTTCCTTGGGGAAATTTTTTAATACCCAAAAAAGGAGAGTCTGGAGTAGGACAATACCCAAAAGAAAAAAAACGCGAAATTGAATTCCAGTTTGGCCTGACTTCCCCCTTCAACAGAGGTAAAAGTGCTTTGGATTCAGAGGAAAATGCCAACCCATTTTTCATATCTGTAATGTAAAGTGGTTTGATTCCCAATCGATCTCTGGCAAGAAAAAGCCTTCGTTCAACTTTATTCCAAATCGCAAATGCAAACATTCCATTTAACTTTATCAAACAATCTGCACCATACTCTTCAAATGCATGCAGAACAGTCTCCGTATCTGAAAAAGTTTTAAATGAATGCCCTTTAGCCTTTAACTCTTTTCTAATGTCTAAATGGTTGTAGATTTCTCCATTAAAGACAATTATCAAATTTCCATTTTCGTTAAAAATAGGCTGATTTCCAGCACTAATATCAATAATTGCTAATCTATTATTACCCATAGCAATATGATTATCTTCAAAAATCCCTGTATGATCTGGACCACGATGACTGGTAATGAGACCCATTGATCTAATAAAATTTGAATCAATTATTCCATCGTCAAATCTAACAATTCCAAAAATCCCACACATAAATTTTATCCCTTTACTATCACCAGCATCATGTAAGGCCAAAAGTTTTTGGGAGAAAATTTCTCCATAGCCTTTTCCCATATTGAAGCCCAACCATAAAAACAAAAACAGAAAAAACGCAACCAATTATCAGGCCAACCACAAAAAAAAGCTAATGAACGAAGCAAAAAGCTACTTTCAAGAAAGCAGATTTTTGTTTTTCCAAATTTTTTACACAGATTTAAAAGATTTTTTGGAGTAGAATCTTTTAAACCATTTTCGGCTGGAAAACAAAACCGAAAAATGATGTTAAAAGGATTATATCCATTTGCTTCGATTACAACCAACTTGCAATTTGGTTTAAGAACTCTAAGTGCTTCACTAATTACTTTTCTTCTTGCCCAATTGACATGATGAAGAAGATCTCTAATTAAAACAGTATCAAAAGAATTATCCGGAAAAGGTAAAGCAGTAGCATTTGCATTTATGACGATTGACTCTGAAAAAACATTACCAAAGAATAAAGTCTTTGAAAAAGAAAAATCTACCCCAAAAAATTTAACATCTTTGAGAAAAGGATCCAAAAAAGCAAAATTACTTCCTTCACCGCAGCCAATCTCTAATACTAGTTTTCCACCTATTGGAATCGCCGAGGAAATCTTATAAGCTAACTTCTGCTCTTTTTTAACAATAAAAGGATTATTTAGTCGGTTAAAAAATCTTTTTGAATCTGCATTTGAATTAAAATCAATCTGTTGCTTATATAACTTAGAAATTGCTACAGAAGACATTTTACTTTTGCTTCCCAATTTTCAAAAGAGAATCATACCATTCTCTCTCACAAATCTTACTGCCAGAGATTTCCAAATTAAGCCCTAAAAGAGGTAAAATTGAACCAAAGAAAACAGCCCAAATTCCAAACCCTTTAAAAAAGGTCTTTGCCAAGAATGCAAACAATGAATTAGTGCGTCTGATAGAAAAAAAGCTAATTCCACAAATTGCAGCGAAAACAAAGCAAACAGCCGCTAACTCAGAAAAAACATGAAAGGGTCTTGTTCTAGTTGAAGTTGAAGCCGTTAGGGCAATTAAATCAAGCAAGCCACGATGCCTTAATAATTGATATCGAGAAATTCCAACTTTTCTTTCAGAGTGAGAAATAGGAATCTCGGTAATTTTGAATCCACGAGAGCTGGCCATCGCTGGAATTAAACGATGAAGATCGCCCCTTAAGTTTAACTTTTTATAAACATCTTTTCGAATTGCTTTAAAGCCACAATTAATGTCATGTAAAGGGCAATCCATAAGCTTTGATGTCAAAAAATTGAAAATCTTAGAAACAAATATTTTCTTTGAGCTATCTTTCCTGGAAACTCGATACCCATTTACCAAGTCGTATCCCTCAGCAATTTTTTTCAAAAATTCTGGAATGAGCTCTGGATGGTCCTGTAAATCAGCGTCCATGGTAATTGCAACTTCGCCTTCAGCAAGAGCAAACCCCTGCATTAAAGCGACAGATTTGCCATGATTACGGTAATGTCCAAGCAGTTTTACATTTGGAAACTCTCTCTGAAGCTGATTAACAACTTCAATTGTATTATCAATACTACCATCATCAACAAAAATAAATTCAAACTCCCAGCTGCCTTCTAATGCGCTTTTCGTTCTCATAAAAAGCTCTACCAATGTGGGGCTTTCATTTAACGCCGGTACAATTACGCTCACCAATTTAATTTTTTCCACGTCATTTTTTCCCAGTAAATATAAAACTAATCACATTAAACCCAGCAATAGCAAGAATAAACAGCTCTTCAAGACTACCAATACTAGTTAAACGCTTCAAAAGGTAGCCGGGCCGCAAATAGAATTTTTTATATGCTCTAACAACAGCTTTGGACAAAAACTCACTCTTCAATTCACAGATGCTCTCTGAAAAAAAACCAGAAGTATGGAGATTGTTCATATTGGAACCAGAACCGTCCCTTATCTCAGGATGTTTCTCGGCTACCATTTCAAACAATTCCGTCCCAGGGTAAGGAGTTAAAATACCAAAACTAGCCGTAGTTGGATCGAGTTTCTTTACAAAATCAATTGTTTTTCGAATGCTGGCAGCAGTCTCCCCAGGCCCCCCAAGAACAATGTGAGCGTGAGTGTCCAAACCAACCTCATGCGCCCATTTAAATGCCATTTCAGCTTGGCTCGTTGTTGTACCTTTTTTGTATCGCTGGAGCATTTCATCTGAGCCAGTTTCAACGCCAAATTTGATTAAATGGCAGCCCGCCTTTTTCATTAACTCCATCGACTCGCGGTCAATCATGTCAACTCTTCCATTGGCTATCCAGGATAATCCAATGTTTTCTTTAATTAGTCCCTCACAAATAATTCGATTTCTTTTTTTTGCGGCAGTAAAGGTTTCATCTCTAATAAAAACTTCTTTAAATCCCAACGCCTTAATAGATCTAAATTCTTCAAGAACCTTTTCAGCAGATCTATAACGCAGTTTATTACCGTAAAAAGTCGGAGCAGTACAAAAAACACACTTACCTGGACATCCCCTCGAAGTTTGCATGGTTGTGTAAGGAACGCGCTTAACCACAGGGTTAAAATAATCGGCATTTTTAGGTAAAAGAGTTCTATCTGGAATGGGTAAATCATCCATATCCATAAATGGGCGCATTTCATTTATTAATATTTTTCCGGATTTATCCCTGTAACCAATTCCTTTTACATTTTCCAGTCTTTTGCCTTCATATAAAGTTAACAGAAGTTCTCTTATTGTCTCTTCAGCCTCTCTAAGAACAATAAAATCAACAAATTCATTTTTCAGGCAAAATTCTGGCATAAAAGTTGGGTGGGATCCAAACATAATAGATAAAACCTCTGAGTTCATTGCCTTTATTTTGCCGATACACTCAGTATCTTTTTGAAACGACTGAGTGGAAGTCAAAATTACAACAGCAAAAATATCAGAAAATCGTTTTTCAACAAAAGACTGAAATCTGTCAGGCTCCATGTGAGCATCAATAAAAATGCTTTCTAATTTTTCAAACTTAGAATGAGTTGCAACGTATAAATCGTTTAAAGGAGGCATTTCCATGCCACCGACTCTTTTGCCATTGCACCAGCAGCCATAAACAAAATCCCTGACAATATTTTGCCCTGGGGTCCCGGTAGGGGGTTTCAAAAAAATTACTTTTTGTTTCATGTGTCTTTAATCTTACCTATTCAATTTGTGGACAAAGTAGTATAACTTAAACTCAAACTTGGTTCAATGATTACCAAAACTTTAACTTGGATTATAAAAAAAGCCCCTACCGGGGCTTTTTTTTTACAGCTTTGCCTGCTAGTTTATGCCATTAGCATAAATTTCATTCCAAGATTTATTCAACTGAAGGTTATCATCAAGAGAATAATTTGCTCCATTAACTACTACATATACCTTATAAACATTTACGCTTTCCATAAATATAGGGGAAGAAGCAACTGTGTCATAAGGATCGGAAGGTGTTGTTGTTAAACCAGGTGCCCGATAGACTCCCATTGGCATTTTTTCACCTTTTGCATTTTCTACATAAGCCGCATTATCCTGTAAATAACCTTTAGTTATGAGCAATTTTATTTTTGAATCAGTGTTCACTAATCCATCGCCTTTGGAGTCTATTTTGTCAGTTAATTTTGTGTTGTTTTTCTCATCCCAAACACGCATATTTACAGCAGCTTTAATCGCTGCATAATTAGCTTTAAGTAATGCAACACGAGCATCAGTCATAGCTTGTTCACCAGCTCTAAAGAACTGAGGAGCAGCAACGGCAGCAACAATTGCCAAAATAGCAATTACGAGTAAGAGTTCCATAAGTGTAAAACCACGATTTCTTTTCATCAGAAAATCCCCCTGTCGGAATGATTAAATATTAAGATTTGCCAAGGTAACGCTTTTTGATATCCTCAAGACGCTCCTTGTAATTCTTGACCTTAGTTTCTGGTTCAGAGGTCACTTCATTATTGGCCTTATCTTGAACCACCTTTTCTTTATCAGATAAAACAAGTCTTGGAGTAATCATTATTACAAGATTTGTTCTATTTTTTACTTTTCTGGACCACCTAAAGAAATCACCTAATACTGGAATTTCCTTCAAAACGGGGACACCGTTTTTCTCTTTTAACTCTTCATCACGAATCAACCCACCAATTACAATAGTTTCACCGTCTTTTACTTCAACCATTGTTTCAGCAGTTCTAGTAGTTGTGATTGGATTATCGTTTTTGAATCCCAATAAATCAGATATTACTGGAACAACACTCATGGTAATTGTCTTTGATTCAGGATTTACCTGAGGCTTTACGGTTAATGTAATGCCCACTGGAACAAATTCAATATTCTCTGTAGTTCCAGTTTGATTAACTGTCTGAGAGGACTTGTAAGGGTATCTCGTACTAATGTCTATTTTAGCTTCGTGACCGCTAAGAGTCATAAGTTTGGGCTGTGATAAAATTTTACCCTTATTATTTGATTGGGCACTTTCAAGTAGGGCTGTTAAACCAGAAAGATTCCATCGTCCAAATTGAAAATCATTAGCAGGGTCAGTCGTTGTATTGTTAGCTGTATTTGATTGAGGAATTCCCAAAGGGTTTGAAGTAGGCCTAACAGGCCCTTGATACCCACCAACCATTGTCCAGTTAATACCAAGTTTTCTTTCAAAACCTGCGTCAAGAGCAACAATATGGGCTTCTATAATAACCTGAGGAATTGGAGTATTAATTCTAGTAAAGTACTCTCTAATTACATCCATCTTATCCTGGCTAGCTGTAATCATTAGAATTCTGCGAACCTTATCAAAAAGATAATACTCTTTTCGGATTTGATTCACGCCATTTACAGCAGTTTGAGCATCGCTTGTTTCTTCTAGTTTTCCACGCTTTCCATAGAGGATAAAATTTAAATTATCTTCAAGATCTTCAAAATCAGTAACATACTCAAGTGTAAAGACTTCACTGGTGAATTCTTTAACTTCATCTTCATTTCTGGTAACGGTTGCCTGATCAATTTTTTTAACCATAGCTTCTGCTCTGGCAACGGCTTTTGGCTCGCCTGTTATGATCAAACTATTGGTTGGAACGTCAGCCAGAATTCTTAGCCCGCTGTCTACAGACAAAACCGTATCAACGATACCTTCAGCTTGTCTATTAACAAGAGCAATCATTTTGGTTACTTCAATCTTTTCAATTTTTTCTTCTGGAACTACTGCAGCAATAGGAGAAAAGTCCTTTTTCTTGCCAATTGCTTTAAAAACATGCAGATCTTTATCGTCAATGAACCAGCCATAACCTTTGTTGGTAAGTAAAGAATCAAGAGCGGATTCAATAGTCTGGCCCTTAATGTTTACATCAACAATTTCATCAAGCTTTTCATGGGCTTTAACCTTTAACCCAGCCATTCCAGATAAAATCTGAACTCCAGTGCTTAAAGTCGCTTTTTTTAGGACGAGATCAACACCAGCATCCATAGAATCTTGAGGTGCAGTGCTTGCAGTCAAAATTCCGGCAGGAAAAGCGAGGCTGCTACAAAACAGCACGACAACCAAAACCAAAACGGTATTTAGTGCTGATAATCGATTTAAGAAAAATTTATTCATATTGTAAACAGACCCCCCATATTATTCTGGACCCCGCTAATTATTTTCAACATTCCTTGTCTAATTGACCTCAGGAAATGGATATTTAACTTAACACAGCGTACACAATTATCCAACAGTTTTTTTTCTTCTCTTTTTTGAAAGATTTTATTAAACGCGTTGTGACTATTCACCGAGTTTAACCTCTCTTTCGATACTTCCCCACTTCAATTTGCAGGACTTTTCATCCATTGAAACAAGTTCAACTTCTCTATATTTTTTGCCAGGTTGCAGCGGAAAGCTTTCTCCATTTTTACTTTCAATAATGGCATTCCAGCCTCCATCCTCGCCTCTGAAAAATCCTTTGAGACTAAGAGTTTCAAAAAACTTTTCCTTAAACGGATGGTTTAAGCCAACAAAAGACTTTTTTAAGGCTTCAAGGTTGGTCTTTCTCATTGGGGCAACCCAGGAAGACATATCTAGTTCAGAGGTAGTATTTGCAACGCTCTCTTCTTTGGCAATCATGATAAAAAAAACAATACTGAAAGCAACCGCACCAATAACAGAAAACTGTAACCACTTATTCATCACAGCCCTCCCGTTTTATTCATCATTTTTTCCAGCATTGCCATTTCGGATTTGTCTCTGGAAAAAAGCAACTCAAGATCCACATTTAAAACTAGTTCAGAACCGGATTTTTTTTCCATTTGCATGGAAGTAATTTTCGCAATCTGTCCTTCTGATTCCAAAAAAGCCAATGCCTTTAAGCTCTCGTCAAATCCACCTTCAAATCTAAGTTTGAATGGCCACCTGACAATATTTCCATCTTCGACAAAATTTCCGCCACGTTCAATTTTCCATTTTCCTGGGAACTGCTGCTTCAAATTCTCAAATTTATCTTCGATCTTTCCATTCTCAGGATCAAAAGGAGGTAAAAAACTAGAAACCTTACGAAGTCCATCAGTTATCTGCTGACTTTGCATTTTTAACTTTTTGAGCTCATTTTCATTTTCGCCCGCCTTCAACCTGGCCAAAGATTGCTCCAGCCTGGCAAGAACAACCTTTTTATCTCGCAAATCTGCAACTCCAGGGAATAAAATGCGCTGAGTGTATAACACAACAAGCATTACACCCACAATTGCTTTTAAAATGTTTTCCATTTTTATCCCCCTAAGACCGCAGTAATTGAGAATTCCATAGCATCAGCATTTTTGCCCTGCGGAAAATGAACTTTGACATCCTGCAATATAGGAATTTTCTGAAGTCTGTTCCAGAATGCTAATACAGCCTCTGTTTCAAAAGAATATCCCTTTATGAGCAAAGTATTATTAGCAGGAGAAACCATTATTTTCTCAAACCTTAAAGCCTCTGGTTTCTGAGCACTAATTAAAGCAATAGCAGCACTAACAAATTTTTGTTGAGAAAGTTCGCCTCTAACCACATTTGAAATTTGAAACAGCGAATTCATCCTGTCAGAATTAATTTTTATCTGATCAAAGAAAGGTTTAGACTGAGAGTTTTTACGACTCAAATAATCAATTTTCTGCTCAAGAATTTTTGCATTTATTTTAATGAAAGCCAATGGAATCAACAAAAAGAACATTATAAACATCCACGCAACTCTTGGACTTAAAGCAAACCTGAAAAAAGGAGGTCTTGGAGGTAGAAGACTTGTGGTTTTTTTGCTTGTTGCACCAAGGAACCATTCAAGATCTGAATCCTGTGAAATCTCCTCTTTGTATCCAGAATTCAGAGGATAAACTTCACCGCTGAAGGTTTGCTCCAAAAGCTCTTTCATTCCTGCAAGTTTCAAATAAGGCATTGCAAGAAGAATAGTCTGGTTTCCAGCAATTTTTTTCCTGGACCTGATAAAAGCGAAGAACGGAGTAATTCTGGCAAGAAGTTCTCTCTGGTTCTGCCTTATAATCTCAAGTGAATTTGGATCAGGATTCTTTACTTCACCAGTAAAATAGGTCTTAACCTCATCAAGCCCAAGCTTAAGCGTCCTTAAAAGTCGATCTTCCAGCTCTTTGAGAGACCCGGTAATTGCGGTTCTGACACCAATAATCTCAGAGCCTCTGGCAACAACCATGTTTACATCGGAATACCCAAGTGACAAAAGGCAAACCTGATCAGCAGTCTTTGTAGAAGACAACTGCTGCAAATATGATCCAATTAGTGCCTCAATAACAGTCACAACTCTTACTAACGTGTGGCCAGTCTGATTAGCAATCGCCTGCAATTTTTCTACATAAGATCTATTTACATGCGAAACAAGATAATCACGACTTCCGCCTTCACCAGAAGAAAGCCTGCGCAAAGCAATTCTTGAATCAGCTTTGGTTCCAAAATATTCTTCTTTTTTAAGATCTATATGATTAAGAATTTCTTTTTCGTTAAGCTTTTCAGGAAAGGGGAGAATTTTTGATCCAGAATTCAGATGCAAAATGAGTGAGAATTGCCTAATTCCCTTAAAATCATCTTTCAAAACCCGTCTTAGAGTTTCAAACTGATCACGGCCTTCAGTTATTTCAATTCTTTTTTGTTTCCATTTTTTTTCGCGGGGGTACATCAACTGAAGATAATTTTCTTCAATCTCAATTATTCCCTCGGAGGGATCCCCAAATAACTTTAAAAGACTCAAAATAATCCTCCTGTCCAGAACTTATCTCCCGGATAATAGTCTCTTTTTTTACGCCCAAACCACTTTTTAGTCAAGATATTTTAACTCCCGTTGCGGGGAAAAACAACAAACTTTAGTGCAGTTCCCTCATAATCATTTACCTGCAACGCTACTGTAACAAGCTTTTTGGTTGGATCCCAACGCATTGTAGCAGAGGCGTTATTCAAAATTGGCTCATTTCGCCACAACAACTGCTTAGTTGATGAATTATAACTAAAATCTCGGATTCCAGCCGGAGTTCGAGAAACATATGTTCCACTAACATCAGAATACAGACTTTTATTCCAGCCCCTAATGTTCTTGTACATTAAAAGATAGGTGTTCATAAGCTTTGCCATAGACTGACTCTTTGATTCAATATGAGTATAAGTCCTGTTTTGCCAGTATATAACTGAAAAAGTTGCAGAAGCTAAAACGGCCAGTAATGCAACAGACAACAATAGCTCCATAAGAGTTAATCCGTACCTGTTTTTGAATTTTTGTTTTTTCATGGCAAAGCCGCCCACACAATCTGCCCCGCAGAATTCACAGTTACACGAGCAAAATTGTTTACCGGATTTTTACGACTAACATTGATTATCCGACTCCCTGGTGTTTTTTTTGCTCCATTTGAATCAAAATCAATAACTGCAGTGCTGTTAACAATGTAATCTTCTGATAGTTCAAAACTTTTTGTCGCAACTTCATATTTATTGCTTCCAGCGGTGAATACAACCTGACTGAAACCGGGCAAATCGAGCAATCCCATACTTCTGGCATACTCAATATCGTAAGCAAGACTCTGTATAGCTTTTGCATCAGCCCTTTTTCCTGTGTCCGTGTAGAAAGTTGGAATAGCAACTGCCGCAACAATAGCAACTAAAGAAATTACCAGAAGTAATTCCATAATTGTAAAAGCCTTACGTGATTTAAGAACCATTATTACCTTCCTCTAAAAGCCTGTGACATCTGGAAAATAGGCAAGATAACTGCCAACATGATAAAACCAACAATCCCGGCCATGAAGAAAATTATTAAAGGTTCAATAATACTTAAGGTGGCTTTTATTGAGCTTTGCAGGACATCGTCGTAATAGGAAGCGATTTCATTGAACATTTTGTCAAGGTTTCCTGTCTGCTCACCAGTCTCAATTAATTTAAGTGCCATTGGAGGAAAAATTGGATTGCCCTCTAAAGCGAGACGCATGGTTGTCCCTCTTTCAATGAAGGTTCTCATTGACGCAAGAGTGTTTCTGGCAGTTGGCATGGTTAAAGTAGATTCAACTGCACCAAGAAGTTCAAGTAAAGGAACTCCAGCTCCTAGCAAAAGCCCGAGAGACTCTGAGATGTGAACAATCAAATAGTTTCTTACAACCGCTCTAACGACTGGAATTTTCAGGGCAATTTCTCCAGCGATCCATCTTCCTGTTCTTGTTACAACTCCTAAGAAAGCGAGCAAAAAACCGACGGCTAAAAGAATTAAAAATACAACATAGTATTCCTTGAAAATATCACCGACCCCAAGAACTATTTTCGTCGGAAGTGGTAAAGGGAAATTAGCACTTTTGAACATCACAGCAAATCTCGGCAATGCAAAACCAAATAGAATTCCCAAGACTCCTGAAGTTACAAGAATTAGCAGAGCTGGATAAGTTAAAGCACTAAACAACTGGTTTCTTAAAGCAACGGAACGTTGATTAACGCTGGCAAGTTTAACCAAAACTTCTTCCAACACACCACCTGTTTCTCCAATTCTAATCATATTTATAAAAAATGGAGAAAAGTGTTCGGGGTAGTTCGCCAGAGCGTCAGAAAAGGAATTTCCCTTTTCTATATCTCGTTTAACTCCGCCAACAATTCGCTTCAGGGTAACATTTTCTTCTCCCTGCTCAAGAGAAGCAAGAGCTTCAAGAAGAGAAACACCGCTTTTTATCATTACTGAAAGCTGAATCAAAAAAGCATTGAAGAGTCGCGCAGGAATCCATGAGAAAATTCTAACTTCTGAGTCTAATTTCCAGGAACCACCGGATTCATCCAATGAAAGAATCCAAAGATCCTTCTTTTCCAGCTCAGTCATTGCGGCCTGCTTATCCTGAGCTTCTAAGGTTCCCTTTAACTCCTGCCCATCATTATTTTTTGCAATATAATCGAAAAGCACTTTTATTTCCTTCCGTTTTCAAGCTAAGAGAAATCTAGATAACTCTTGCCAACTCCTCAAAACTTGTAATTCCAGCTTTTACTTTTTCAATTCCATTTTCAAGTAAAGTTCGCATTCCCTCTTTGGCAGCACAATCCTGAATTGATTCTGAATCAGACTTATCAAGAATTAGCTTTCTAATGGCTCGGGTTACAGGCAAAACTTCTTCTATACAGGTTCTATTTCTGTATCCGGTGCGATTGCATGCTGGACACCCCTTACCTCGATAACTTTTAAATGAGCCGCTGATTCCGTGAAAAATGCCTGGAACCATTTCTTCTTGTTCAGCACATTCTGAGCAATTGACTCTAACCAATCTTTGAGCTACACCAGCAGCAAGTGTATTGGCAATCAGGTAGGGTTCCATTCCCATTTCAAGAAGTCGCACAGGAACTTCTGCAGCAGTTCCTGTATGGATAGTAGAAAACACAAGGTGACCTGTCATCGCCGCATTAATTGCCAGCTTTGCAGTTTCAGTGTCACGAACTTCGCCAATCATAATAATGTCAGGGTCCATTCTGAGTATTGAACGTAGACCATTAGCAAACGAAAGGTCAATTCTTGGGTTAACCTGGATCTGGTTAAGCATTGGCATTTGCATTTCAACAGGATCTTCAAGAGTGATTATTTTCTTTTTATCATCGTTTAAGCTTCTGAGAACAGAGTATAAAGTGGTTGTTTTGCCTGATCCTGTTTGTCCAGCAACAAGTATCATTCCGTTTTTTCTGGAAAGCTGCTGTTCAAGGCTTTTGAATCCATTCTCACTAAAACCAAGTTCTGAAAGGTCTTTGAAGTTAGGACCCCTGTTTAAAACCCTTATAACTAGGTTCTCACCCTGTAAAGTTGGAATCGTGGCAGTTCTAAAGTCTACGACTTCCCCGTCAACCTTAAGCATAATCCTACCATCTTGAGGTAATCTGTGCTCACTCACATCCATCCTGGACATAACTTTTAATCTGGAAATAATATATGGATGAAGATGGGATTTTGGTCTGAACATGGTTTGCAGAATTCCATCAATTCTGAATCGAATATGAAAATCCACATTATCTATCTCGATATGAACATCCGAAGCCTGCTCTTTTACGGCTTTTTGCAGCACCTGATTCACAAATTTAATTACAGGCGTATCCTGGAGCTCAAGATCTTCTTCTTCCAGTCTGGAAAGAAGCGTTTCGTCCTCCATTTCCTGAACCTGCTTAAGAGTATGGGCAATGTTCTCTGCACCTGAATAATACTGCTCAATTGCGTCAGAAATTTTCCTTGATGCGGCCAGAATAAGAGAAACAGGCCTTCGAGCCCGACTCTCAATGTCATCAATAATAGAAATATTCAGCGGATCAGAAGTAGCAACGATCAGGCGGCCATTCTGCACTGTCAAAGGAATCAAATTATATTTTCTGGCGAGATTGTATGGAACTTCATGAATTAATGATGGGTCAACGATAAGCTCATCGCTATTAATCACTGGGATTCCAAGCTGGTCACTTAAGGATTGAAGCAGCTCTTTCTCCCCAATTATTTTCATTTCAATCAATGCTTCACCAAGTTTTATCCCTTTTTTCTTAACAACTTCCAGGGCTTCCTGAAGTTGCTTATGAGAGATAACACCAGCATCAATTAAAGCATCACCAATTCTTTTCATATCTATATCTCACTTATCTATGGATTATGTACAAAATACTTTAAGGAAAAAACAACTCGCATTCCTTCTTGTCGCCAAAGTGGCTCGCCAACAATAATAGTGTTATAGCCCAAGGCAGGAAAATCTTCTTTCCACACCCCTAATCTGCCGGTACCAGCCGCATGATAAATAGAATCTTTTGCCAGGGTTTTAGAATCAGCAGACAAATATGTTTCTGATTCCATGGGAAGTGCAGCTAAGAAACTCGCAGTATTTGTTGCTGTTGCAGGGTCAGACATCTGAGCTAGCAATCCTTCATATATATTTGCCGCCGTTACCGCAGCATGGATCTGCCCAAAATTCTTTTCGGCAGCATCCCACGAAGTAAACATATGGTGAGAAATAAAAGTAGACAATACCGCCAACAGTGAAATTGTAAGCAACAGCTCCATCAGCGTCAGTCCTTTTCTTTTAAGTCCGTTAATCATCAATAAACCTTTGTCCAACTTAAATAGCTTGTTGGAGTTCCATTTCCAACTTCAGTAAATGAAGCAATATTCTGGGTGTATGTAGCCCCAAACATTGCTGAGGAGAAACCCGATGGAAATATACCATCTGAGCGATCTGCCCAGGATGTAACAGCAACCCTCGCTTCATCTGCATCCAGGACAGTACCTTCAATGTATATTGAAAAAGTAGCCAATGGGCCTATAGGATATGAGTAAGTCGCATTAGTTGTTGCACCAATAGCAGGATTATCTTCAACAACTCGGTTAAATCCAGAATCTGCAGCCACCTGGAGTCTGATCCACTGTCCGCAAGCATCAGAAAGTCGCCTACCCTCATTAACATTTCTAAAAATTAGTGGGTAAGACACTATAAATGCAAACAAAAGAAGCAAAACAATAACGAGCGAAAACCCCGAATTAGTATGCCTCATGTACACAAAATCACCTCAACCTATCTTTGTAGCTTTTAAAATACCATAGATAGGAATGAAGTCAAGAAACTTGGGAGCACAAAAAAATAATAGAGGTAAATTGGCGGATATAAAAAACTTAAAACGTAGACTCCCACTTTTTTTGTCTGCAATGACCTTTTTGAGCCTGATTTTGTTCTAAACAAATTTTAGTTTGCATATGTAGTACATTTTTTACAAATGCTTGGGAAAGAACCACAATAAAATGACTCTCGAAGCTTCTTAACTTTTTCCAATTGCCAAATGTCCAACAAGGATGAGTCATTAATATTACCTACAATTAGATCACTTTCTGAATTAAAATCTCTACAGCCACACAACCCAACACTCCCGTCTGAAAACACAATCGGACCGTCATAAAGCCACATACATGGTTCCTGCTCTAACTAGTGCATACCAGGCAAGAGATCTTTGTCACTAATTTCACCTGTCCACATATCATAATCTGGATTAAATTCAACAATATGCTTACCTATATTGCGATTTTTTTAGATTGCCAGCCTCTTGAGTTATTTTCAATAGGAATCCAATACTTTCCAGCACTTTTTCGTAAAATGCATTTCGATAATTTTCGTAGAGATCTTTCTGAAGAGCTCCAGTGCTTATACTAATCTTGGAAATTCCAGAATAAACTAGCGCATTAATGGTTTCATAATTCAACGCAATAGCATTAGTTATGGTTTCAATACAGGCGATGTTTTCTCTTCTACTAACATGTTTTATTCTAGAAACCAATTTTAGGGAAAATAGCTGGATTCGCAACAACTTGAAAGAGGAAGTCAGCACCATCCATTGACAATATTGATCTAGGGCTTTTTCTAAAGCCTCGTCTATCATAAACTTATAAGGATTAGTTCTATATTGAATTGTTTTTGGAATCATTTCCCAGATGTTAAAACTTTTTGACGACACGAAAAACGGTTTTCCAAAAAGAAAGGTCGAGCACTTCCATTTTCCTTGAATACAGAAACTTCATTGCTCTTCTAAGCTGACCAAATATCTTCATTTTTCCCTCAAAATACTGTTCTTAAAATTATATCAGTTGTTATAAATTTATGAACAAGGCTGTGTTGATTTAATAGATTCCCAGCCCTACGCACAAAGGCTTATCACACTTTATCTTTATGTTCATTAAAATTTACTTGCAAAATTTATCATAGGGAATTTAGACTAGACTTATGAAGCAATTTTTCTAAAGTAAAGAACACACTCAGCATGAGCACAATGAGTTAAAAGAGATAATATCCCATGAAGCTTAAGGCCTATGGTTGGTTTGATAAAGAAAGTCATGTAGCGCACAGCTATATTTTTCCAAAAATACAAGCCTTTCTCCCCTCCTACAATGTAAAAATTCTGGATATTGGCTGCGGAAATGGTTCGCTTACCCAAAAATTGGCCGACTTAGGTCACAAGGTTGTAGCTATAGACGCATCTAGCGATGGAATAAAAATAGCTCAAAAGGAGTTTCCAAACATTACTTTTTACAACAAGTCCGTATACGAAGATTTAAGTTTTTTAAAAGAAATGAAATTTGATTTTATTGTTTCCTCAGAGGTAATTGAGCATCTGATGTATCCTAAATGTCTAATTAATAAAGCTTTTGAACTATTAAAACCTGGTGGAAATTTTATTTTAACAACTCCATATCATGGATATTTAAAAAATCTTTTATTAAGTGTGTTTAATAAATGGGATGACCACTTCACGGTCAATTGGGATGGAGGACACATAAAGTTTTTTTCAGAAAAAACTCTTATCAAGATGCTAAATGAGGAGGGATTTGTTTCGCCAAAATTTAAAAATGCAGGAAGGCTTCCCTTAATCTGGAAATCAATTGTTTGTATGAGTCAAAAACCAAAATAATGAAAATATTACATCTAATTGGAAGTTTATCGCCTCGACTTGGCGGTCCATCAAAAGCATGCCTCGAAATGGCAATGGCAATAGCAGAAAGAGGTCATGATGTGGAAATTTTTACGACCAATTTTGATGGTATAAGAGACTTAGAGGTTCCCTTAATTAAGCCCATTAAAACCAAAGGAATCAGCATAAGTTATTTTCCGGTTTCCCTGTTTCGAAATTGGGTTTTTTCTTTGGAGTTAGCAAAAGCATTAAAAAATAGACTTAAAGAATTTGATCTTTTGCATATTCATTCCCTATACTTGTTTCACAATTTTATTGGCGGTTATTTCGCTAGAAAATATTCAATTCCCCATATTATTCGCCCTCACGGTACACTTGACCCTTATCTCCATAAAAGACATCGATTTCGAAAAGCGATTGTAGAAGCTCTATTTGAAAATCGAAACCTTTCAAACGCCTCCGCAATACATTTTACAAGTAGAGAAGAACAACAATTAGCGGCACCACATATTTTTGGAACAAAAAGTTTCATTGTGCCAAATGGTTTAAATCCTGCAGATTACTCATGCATGCCAACAGCAGGGACTTTAAAACGTTTTTTCCCTCAAACAGAAAATAAAAAAAATATTCTATTTTTTGGACGTCTTAATTTCAAAAAAGGATTGGATTTAATAATACCAGCCTTTATAAAATTAGCAAAAGAATCGCCAAGCTACCACTTAATTCTTGCGGGGCCTGATGATGAAGGGTTCGGAAACATGGCAGTTAAGCAGTTAAAAAAGAACAATTTGCAGACCGTTGGCAATCACTCAAGATTAACGCTCACAGGAATGGTAGAAGGGGAAAAAAAGCTAGCTTTGCTAAATGAGTCTGATATTTTTGTATTACCATCTTACACTGAAAATTTTGGAATATCAGTTATAGAAGCGATGTCTTGTGGCCTTCCCGTAATAATTTCAGACAAAGTAAATATTTGGCGAGAAATAGTTAAAGATGGCGCAGGTATTGCCGGGCCTTGCGATTCTAATTGGCTTTCTGATGCAATTTTCTATTTACTAAATAACCCAAAATTAAGACATGAAATGTCCCAAAAAGGAAAAGTTTCTGTCCAATCAAGATTTGAGTGGAAAAAAATAGCCGAAACTCTTGAGAAAGAATATGAGGCAATAATAAAAGCATCAAGCTAAATATTTTTAATTTTTAAAGAACTAAATTTAGATTGGATCTAGTTAAATGAAATATATTATGAATTCTAGTTTTGAGGACTCAAAATGAATAGCTCTCCATACTTTTTTATTTTTCACCTGTTTGGATATATTTTTCGGCGAATCCCTTTTTGGATAAAAGGAAAAGGTTTTTTACAAAGGGCTCTGCTTGCAAGACTTATTCGAGGAAAAAAAATGGTTTTTAAAGTACCTTTAAAGCACAGTCTAGGCCTAAAAAAAATTGATTTTTTATGCAACGTTGACGACTGGTTGCCCTGGCAAGTTTTTTGTAATGGATTTAATCTTGGAGAATATGAGTCTGAAAAATTTATGCTTTCAAGTGAATGTAATAAAAATTCAATAATTATGGATATTGGAGCAAATGTTGGATACTATTCAGTGCTTCTCTCAACTAAATTCTTCTCATCGAAGGTTTTTGCATTTGAACCCTTTTCATCACAATATTCATTTTTGGAAAAAAACCTAAAGCTTAATTCATTAAATAATTGTTTCCCGCTTAAATTAATAGTTTCAGACAATTGCAAGCCTAAAAAGATTTATTATTCCTGCGACCAAAATACGGGTGCAACTTCAATACATAAAAAATCTAAAATTTTTGAAACGGTTAGTTCCATTTCATTGGATGTGTTTTGCGAAAAAGAAAAAATTGATTTTATCGATTTAGTAAAAATTGATGTGGAAGGTCATGAGCTAAATGTTTTAAAAGGAATGGCAAAACTACTTAAGTTAAAAAAAGTGAAAAATATTTTCATAGAAATTCTTGAAGAAAACCTTATATGCAATAATTCAACCAGAAAAGAAATTGTATCTCTTTTAAACAAATTTGGGTATGAAGGATTTTATATGGACGGGAAAATAGAGAAGAAGTATAACGGTTTATTCGATTGTGACCTAGTTAACTTTAGAGTTCCATAAAAATTCAGATAAACACTAGAATTTTATTTTTTTCAAACTAATATTAAACTCCTTACCCTTAAAAAAAGGTATAAATTAAAATGAAAGCATCTGTTATAATTTTAACATTTAATTCTGAACATATTATTGAAAAAACTCTCGAAAGTGCCCAAAAGGTTTCAGATGATGTTTTAGTAGTGGACTCCTTTAGCTCCGACAGAACAATAGAAATATTAAAGAGCCAAAAAGTTAAATTCTTTCAAAGAAATTTTTTAAACTACGGGGACCAAAGAAACTGGGCAATTTCAAGTTTGCCTGTGAAATACGAATGGCAATTGCACCTCGATGCCGATGAGAGACCATCAAAAGAACTTACGAAAGAAATTATTGATTTAAACGAAGCAGATTTAAGTGATTTAAATGGTTTTTTTCTTCCAAGACTGGTTTTATTTATGGGAAAAAAAATCCAGCACGGTGGAATGTATCCGATCTGGCACATGCGTTTATTCCGTTCGAATTTTGGAAAATGTGAAGAACGAAAATATGATCAACACTTTTTTGTTTCAGGAAAGACTTCAAAACTTTCCTCGCCCATGCTTGATGACATGAGTTTCATGACAATTGATGAATGGACCAATCGTCATAACAAGTGGGCAAACGCAGAGGTGGAAGAAATTCTTGGGGAAAACGAACAAGGAAGAATTAAAGCAAGGCTAACCGGCGGCAATCCAGTTGAACAAAAAAGATACTTTAGAAAAATTTATAGTAAATGTCCTCTATTTTTAAGAGCTTTTCTTTTCTTTTTTTACAGATATTTTATTTTACTTGGTTTTTTGGATGGAATCCCAGGCCTAATTTTCTTCTTTTTACAAACTTGTTGGTTTAGATTTCTTGTAGACGCAAAGCTTTTTGAAAAAACTTCATCTAAAGAGGTACAATTTTGAATTGCCCTTCCTGTAAAAAAAAAGGAGAATTAAAGCTTTCATCGCTATATGATTCAAGATTTGGAATACCTGGAAGATGGTCTATTTATGTTTGCAAAAATTGTCTAGAATGGTTTACTGTTCCGCGACCATCTCAAAAAGAGTTAACTCAATACTATGAAAATTTTTACAATTTTATTGGTTCCAAAACCCCATTCTACAATAAATTGCGAATTAAAATTTTGAATTCCAAAATTTACAAATTTTGGCTTATGATTGATGGAGACATTTCATTTTTTTTACAACAAGGTACCGGCAATCTCTTAGACATAGGTTGCAACGAAGGAAGAACACTAGAATTATATAAAAACAATGGATATAAAGTGCAAGGAATTGAACTAAATTCAATAGCCGCAGCTTCTGCCAGAAAAAAAGGCTTTGAAGTCTTTTGTGGGCAAATCAATAACTTTGATAAAAAAGAAGAATTTGATGTTGTGGTTTTGTCAAACGTTTTAGAACATGAGTTAAATCCCAACGAAATGCTTTGGAAAGTTAATTCGGCATTAAAAATGAACGGTGAAATCTGGTTGAGTTTTCCAAATAGAAATAGCTTCTTTCGCCAAATTTTCAAAAAAAAGTGGATAAATTGGCACATGCCTTTTCATATATCTCATTTTTCCAAGCAAATTATATGTAAAAAGTTGGAAAATTGTGGATTTAAGGTCTTTGAAACCCTTTTTGAAAGCCCATCTCAATGGATTACATTGTCAATTTTATCTGTTATCTTCGCGAAACCAGAGAAAACAACCAAGCAGTTACAAAACCCAGTTTACTTAATTTTTCTAATGCTAATTACTCGATTTGTATTCTTTCCATTTCTGGCGATACTAAATCTCTGTGAAAAGGGTGACTGCCTAATTATTAAAGCAAGAAAGGTTGTAAGTTTAAGAAAATGAAAATTTTGATTTATGGGTTAAATTTCGCTCCCGAAATAGTTGGCTGCGGAAAATACAACGCAGAAATGGCAAACTGGTTAAGGAAAAATGGTCATGAAGTTAGAGTAATTGCAGCCCATCCGTATTATCCCAGCTGGAAAATTCAAAAAGGTTATTCTAGCTTAAAATTCTTTAGGGAAAAATGGTGGGGCAAAGTTAAAGCAATTAGATGTCCAATATATATACCTGAATTTCCCACTGGGGTAAAAAGGCTTGTTCATCTTTTTTCATTTGCTATTTCAAGCATCCCTGCCTTGATTGCCAATTTAAAATGGCAACCAGACATTGTGTTTAACATCGCCCCAACAATAATCTCATCCCCTTTAGCTATTATTTTTTCAAAATTCTGCAAAGCAGTTTCATGGCTTCATATTCAGGATTTTGAGCTTGAAGCTGCATCTGGACTAAATTTAATAAAAAATAAAAAATTGATTTTTTTTGCGAACTTGATTCAAAATGCAATTTTAAACTCATTCACGATCATTTCATCAATTTCTCCTGAAATGATCAAAAATCTATCTAGAAAAGGAATTGTCAAAAAGAAGACCTTTTTATTACCAAACTGGGTAGATTTGACTAAAATTTTTCCCCTGCCTAATCCCCAAACAATAAAAAAAGATTTTGGTTATGCTTTAAGCAAAGTCATTTGCTTATACTCTGGCAACATTGGAAAAAAACAAGGCTTGGAAATAATTATTGAATGTGCAAAAATTCTAGAAAAGGAAAAAGAGATTGAATTTCTAATTTGTGGAGAAGGTTCCGAAAAACCAAAATTAATTGAGTTGGCTAAAAATCTTGGATCAGTAAAATTTTTGCCTCTCCAGCCAAACGCTGACTTTAATAAACTAATGAACCTAGCAGACATACATATTCTCCCCCAAAAATCAGATGTAGCAGATTTAGTTTTACCATCTAAACTTTCAGGAATTTTGGCAAGTGGAAAACCCGTTATTGCAACTGCGTCTCCAGACACCCAAATTTTTAACACCCTTAGAAACATAGGGATTACAGTGAAGCCTGAATCATCATCTCAAATGGCAAAAGCAATTTTGTTTCTCGCACATAGACCAGAACTAAGAAAAGACCTAGGGGCAAAAGCTCTCCGCTACACATGTGAAAATTTGAATAAAGAGCAGATTTTAAACAGTTTTTTAGAAAAAGCGCATATATTATTTAACCAAAAAAATGTATCAAAATAAAATTAGTCTGTTAGTCTAGCGTTTCTAAAAAATTATCTTAGGGAAACGATTTTTATTCATTTAGCCCATAAAACATTCAAATTGAAAAGCCTAAAACTATTATTGCTTCAAATCCTACAAATGGCTTTTAAATTTTCAAGCATTTTTTTCAGACCAAGAATCCAAAGGCTCCTACTATGTAGGAGCCTTTGGATTCTTTCAAGTCTTAATCAATTAATAAATATGTTTTCTTTATAGTTCCCTAATTATCTTTGAGAACTTTTTAATTATTCCATCTATCAATTGTATAAACAGTAATCAACAAGCTTGAGACTGTTTTTAGAATGTCCATTGATCGCTGCCATCTATCCACAGGAACCCGGATTTTTGTAGGAACAAAAATTGTATCTCCAGGTTCAGCAAAAGTTTTATCAATAAATCCTCTTCCCGAGGTATTGCGGCTAACAACCGTACCATCAGCTCTAATTAAATAAGTGTTACTCAAATCACCAGTTTTCGTTACTCCACCGACACGATTCAAATAATACCTTAGGCTCTTGTTATTTTCCCATAAAATCCCCATCGAGTTGTAAACAGCCCCCTCAATCATTACAGATGAAGGTCTAGAAGGAATGAAAAGTTCGTCACCAGGTTCTAGAACAACATCAAACCTTGAATTTGAAAACTTCTCTAAATCATCCAACTTAACAACAACGCGCCCCTCTGGTTGAGTTCGCTCAAGAGCTAACTCCAGCTCACTCTGTTTTTCTATAGCGAATTTTCTAGCTTGAGTTTCTGAATCATAGGAGCGAATGTAATATTTACTTTTTTCGGTTTCGATAGACTGTTCTTGTCTAAGTTGACTCAACCGAACTTCCTTATTCTTTTTTTGCACGTCTTTGACAGACAAGCGGGTAAAAACTCCTGCTTTTAAATAAGCTCTTTGTCCGAAACCTTGAGCTCTCTTAATTACAGAACTAAGCTTTTCTCCAGGCTGGAAGCTGTATCTTCCAGGATACTTGAACTCGCCCTTTAAAGTAATATAATTGTCAATTTTCCATTCAGGAACACTTTTAACCATAAGACTATCAAATGGTTCAACCTCAAGATTGTGTCTAGAATCATCATTCATTGCCTTACCCAAATCAACTTCAATACGAGTCAAAACTAATTCGCCATTTTTAATAGACCTTCTTGAAAGTTCTGCCGTAGAAAGACTCACACCATTCTTAAGTCCACCACTTCTATAAATCAAATCTTTAATGCGCATTCCTGGTGTAAATGGCATTGTTCCCGGAGTAATAACATGGCCCGTAACTGAAACCATTGCACTGTCCTTCATTAATGCCAATGGAAAAATAACGATTCTATCTTTGGCCTTCAATTCTATATCAGCATTTTTGTCTCCTTCAAGAATCTTACCGGGGTTAAAACTTACAACTTGGTATTCGCCACCAAGTCCTCCCTCTCTAAGAATCTCCCCATAATCAAGAGCAGGATTCTTCTTAAGCATATTTGCTGAACTTAGAATTTCACTTAGCATGATCCCTTCTTTAAATGGCCTTGGTCCTGCTTCAAAAACATGTCCTTCCAAAGAAATCATTTGCTTCTCTCTTGGACTAATTGAAAAGACCCTAATTGCATCTAAATCTTGAACTGGTGTAGAGTTTCCAGAGAAACTGCTATCTTTTCTTGAAATCTCCCGAGAAAAAATAATCTGTTCCTTATGGGCTATAAGTCTTTGAATCTGAATTTTTTGCAAATCTGCTGTTGGAATAATGCCTCCAGAAATTTCAAGCGCTTCTCCCAATGTCATTTCTTTACTAGTTAATTCATAAATAGCAGGTCTTTTAACTGCCCCAGAAATGTAAACACGACTTCCAGCAAGTGGAACAAAAACTGTATCTCCGTCACGGAGATCCACATCACCAGATCTATCACCTTTTGTTAAGAAATCGTATACATCAAATTTCCCAACAAGTTTCTTTCCCCGTCTAACTTCAATCTTTCGAAGAGAGCCTTTTAATGTTGGGCCTCCCGCAGCCATCAATGATGTAAGGGCAGTAGATCCTCCCTCAAGGCCATAAACGCCAGGACTGTGAACTTCTCCAACAACAAAAACATTATTTTTTCTTGGCTTAACTGGCACAACAGATAGGTCAAAACCAGTCAATTTTTCCGAAATTACTTCGTTTATCTTTATTTTTAAGCCAGAGAAAGATAAGCCATTTGCATTAAAGAAACCGTAATTGGGCATTAAAAAATCTCCGTTGGCAGAGATTTGGGTTGTAAAAGACGCATCTTCGCTTCCCCAAACTCCAACATGAAAGACATCGCCAGGCCCAACTAAATAAGAATCACTTATTGAAACCTTTCCTGACACCGTATAATTTGATTGATTAAACATGTCATAACCAAAGTGCTTTAGAGATTCGGCTTTACTATTTGGCTTTTTCAAATTAAAAACAGACTTTTTCTCAATTTTGTTTTGATTCTCATCTACAGATGATCTAACTCTATCTTCGCCGTCAATAGAAAAAGTTTGAGTTTCAGATTCTTCTTTTTGCAACCGTTCTTCTGTGTTTTGATTATCAGAAGATTTATCTTTTATCATTTCTCCAAACAGTTTTTGGGTTGGGTTAGGAAGATTAAATCCATCAACTCCTTGACTAACAAAACCAGTCCTTACACTATCAGATGGTGAGGCGCCGAAGGCTATCCCCCCTGAAATAAGGAAAACACCAATAGCAGAAATTGCTGCTTTCCGAAATAAAGATCGTAATGCGCTCTCACTGGATCTTTGGTTTAATGACATTCTTATGACTCCTTAATCAGCTCTTATTAGTCACCGGGTTTATCAAAGTGGTTACCAATAGGTAGCCACAGGCTAAGAATAGGCCTACGATAGCTCCATAAATGCTTTGCAATCTCACGTTTGGAGCAATTTGCATCGCAGTTACTGCCGGATCGAGCACGTAGAAACTAGTTGGTTCCATTTGTTCTTTAAGTTTGGCAAGCTCAAGCTTTTCAACGAGCATAGAATGGATTTTTTCCATATTTTCCTTTATTCGTCTTAGCTTTGAATGTTCAGCTGCAAGATTTGGGACAGCAGAAACACCGCCATCAATAATTTCGGTATATCTATGTTTTTCATTTACATTTAAATTGTCAATATTGCCGTTCTCTTGAAAACTAATCTCTGATTTAATTGAGTCTAACTCCCTCCTTAGTCGCCTGATTTCATCCTTAGGCGAAGTCGGAGAATTTTCTAGAATTTCTAATTCCCGGCTCTTAACAATAAGTTGAGATTTTAGACTCTGAATAACATTTAGAGCTGATTTTGCCTGAGTATCTAATGAAATTAACTTATGCTTAACTTCAAATTTGCGAAGATCTTCTTCAGTTTTTTCTAAAGAAGCTTCATAAAGCTTACTTTGCTTTTCTAAATACTGACGATTTTTTGACTCTTGATTAAGACTATTAGATTCAATATATTTTCTTAACACTTCTAAATACTTGTTAGCAGTTGCAACAGCTAAATCTGGATTTGTCATGTTACAAACCATCACAGGTGGTTTGGTATGATTGGTTAAATCAACCATAATGGCACCACGAACCATCGCGGCAAGTCTTTCCTTGTAGAGAGGATGATTTTTATCTGCTCCTGGCCAAAAGTGATCAGATAATTCTGGCAATTCGTCAACGACTAACTTTGCCAAAGATCTACTATAAATAATAAGTAGAAGCTGCCTTGCAATATCCTTTTTCATTGACGTCGTTTCAGTGATAAAGCTTCCCATAGAATTCGAAACAGGAAAAACAGTACCCCCATTATCGCGGTTCCACCTTGATCCTTCAAGAGCAAAGAAACTGGCCCTCGCTTGATAAATTTTTGGGGAAAGCATTCCAAGAATCAGGGCAATCAAAAAACCCAAAGCAGTCATTGCTATTATAAAAAATCTGCGTTTTATGAAAACCTCATACATTGGAGGACCATCCTCCAGACCAGACTTTCGATTCCCATTATCGTGCTTTAATCTATCATGCCTAGAAGCAGATTCCTGAGGAAAACCATCAAATTCATTATTATTTATTTCGTTCATATTCCAATCCTAGCCAATTAGATTTTCGGCCAATCTACTTATCGACCGAATATATAAAAAACATTACACCTAATTTAATTATACTTTTTTTTTCCATTTTTTTAAAGCAAACTATTCATTAAAACTTGATTCTCTAACTCTTTTCGATTTACCAAGTAAATTCTTTCTTCCAAATTAGAGTTTAAAATAGTTCATTTTAATATGCCCCATCCCCAGAAATGACAACAGGTATGGTTTTCAGTAAAATTTTTATATCAAGCCACAGAGACCAGTTATCAATGTAGTACAAGTCCATTTTCATCCAATCGTCAAAACTAATATTACTTCTCCCAGATACTTGCCAAATACAGCTCAAACCTGGTTTCATAGACAACCTCCTAAGCTGCCATGGCTCATACTTTTCTACTTCAGAGGGAATCGGAGGCCTCGGGCCAATTAAGCTCATATCACCAGAAAGAACATTCCAAAATTGTGGTAATTCATCTAAGGAATACTTTCGTATCAGCTTACCAATTCCAGTGATTCTAGGATCATCCTTCATTTTAAACACAGGTCCATCGGCTTCATTTTTTGAGCTAAGGTCTGACTTTAAATCCTCAGCATTTGTAACCATTGATCTAAATTTGTAAAAGTTAAAAATTTTCCCATTCAAGCCTGATCGTTTCTGACTAAAAAAAATCGGCCCCTCTGATCCTAATTTAATTGCAGCTGCAACAATTAAATATATGGGTGAGAGTAGAAACATCATTAAAATTGAAAATGTTATATCGATAACTCTTTTTAATGCAATTCTTAAAGGTGCCACAGCTTGTTTCTGAAAGGAAAATATTGGAATGCCTAAAAATTCTTCCATATTTGCTTCAGAAAGAATTAAGTTAAAAAAGTTCGCATAAACTTGAAATGGAACTCCTTTGTTGCTACAAAGAATCATAGAGTCATTGAGTTCTCTTATCCAATCATTGGGGGTACAGAAGAGGACTTCATCAACTTTTGTTTTAACCAGTATCTGTTCAAGATTTGCCAAAGACCAATTCAATTTTTCACTTTTCTTTTTGGCCCCTGAATGCTCCTCATCAAATTCAGCTCTGTCCTTGTGAATGATAACCCCAACGACCGACATTCCAGGAAAAGGTGTCCGCTGAAGTATTCTAGCAAATTGAGCCGCTCTTTGAGGAGATCCAATAACCAAAACTTTTCTGTCAATTTTCGGGTTAAATCGAAACAATTTTCCCGTAACGGTTACAAATTTATTTCTTAAAAGAAGCAAGATAGGAGAAACAATAAAAAAAATAACCAAAAATCTTCTTGAAGCCGGGTATTTTGCTATAAAAAAACTAATAAAGTTAAATAAAACAAAGGTCAAGGCAGTGCTCTTTGAAATTCCCGGCAAAAATCGAAATGGATAAACAGCATTATGCAAGTCGTAAAGCTTGAAGAAATCAAGAGCTACAACAAAAATTATAACGAGAATTATCATCAACCACGAAAGATTCATATATGCATCAGGAAGAATAGTAGATCCCGCAGTACTTAAGATAAATGCAATAAAGCACGCTAATGCAATGACAGAAGTATCATATGCCCTAATTAGCGTTCTCAACAAAGTTTCTTTCATATAACAATCATCCTCTATTTTGGTTCCTTCATTTCGCCTTATCGACATATAGACTGCTTTGTCTTACAATAAAGTTATGAAATTTAGCTGCGATAAAATAGAATGAAAACAAAACTTAACTTTATTCATTACTCCTTATTCTTTTTTTCCATAATTACAGCCTATAAAGTTTGGCCTCTATGGCAGAATTCAAGCTTTAGTCACCAGCCTATTGTCATGCTCATTTTTTTTTACCTTTCTTCTTCCAGATTTATAAAACGAGTTGATTTACGGCCCTCACCTCTCCCATTTTTGTTTTTGATTTTTATACTTATAGGGTTTGAAATAATTTTAAAAAATCAAATCTTTTTCCTCGTTTGGCTAATTGCACCTCTTAAGGTCGTTCTATTTTTACTATTTTTTTTAAATCGCCCTCTGGACCAAGACGAGAAGATGCTTGTAATGCTTTATCTTTCATGTTGGCCTTTTCCATGGCCTCTAACAAGGCTATTTGCTCCGATTATGACATTAGGTTCCAAGTATTTTGCTTCTTTTATTCTTCTACCAGTAGACCTTACCTCCCATGTAGAAGGAAGTATTATAAAATCAATGGGAAAGTCTCTTAGCATAGGAGAAAAATGTGGAGGAGTAAATGGGATTTATGTAAGTTTCTCTTTATTGATAATTTTTTCTATTTTTCAAAAGATTTCCCTCCGAAAGCTTTTTCTGGTAGTAATGCTTATGCCAATTTCATTGATTCTCTTTAATAGTCTGCGCATCGCCACATTTTTTATTGGATCAACATATTTTTTTGATTTTGAAAAAGCAATTGCCAATTTTCACACCATTGGGCCAGTATTTTTTATTCCCCACATTTTATTAATGTTTTTGGTTCTACAACTCAAATTTAAATATGAAAAAAGATAGTTTTTTGCTTTACAAATGTTTTTATAGTTTAAGCCTATTGCTATGTTTTTATTCAGCCTTTTTTACTGATGTGGAATTTGAAAAAACATATCTAAGAGCTAGTTTCAATAAAAATCAGAATTTTAGTCATTTCTTTCTAAAAAAAAGTGAAAAAAAATTGGAAAATGAAGAAATTATACAAATTTTCGATAGATTTAATTCCCAGATTGGAAATCTTTATATCCTAAAACAATTTTTTTTTAAAAATGGAAATTACCCTGTAAATTGGTCAAAAACTTACTGGCAAAAGATTAATCCTTACTCCAAAATTAGCTTAAACTTAACTGACAATGCTAGAACTAGTATTCCAATTAGCTATTCAATTACCAAAAAAACAAGTAAAACATTTAAAGTTTTCGCCTATACTTATTACGTTGGTGGAAAAAGTTTTGGACAGTTCAATTCTGCCCTTATTTACAAAACGGCACTTTGCTTTATAGGAAAAAACTACCCATGCTTCAATGTTTGGATTGAGCTAACCATCGCCGAGAAGGATTTATTAATCATTCCATCAATTATTTCTGGAATTTTAAGCCAATTAAATTATTCTTAGATGAAAAATCTGAATTAATCTACTTCGGAATATATCCACAAATTCTTTCAAAGTTCGCTTTAATACCTGGGTGATCAGGCGAAAGCTCCACTGCTCTTTTAATATTTTTTTCTGCTGAGACTTTATCTCCAGAAGCAAAATATACTGTGGCAAGACTATCATGTAATCCAGCATTTTCTTCATTTTGATTTAAAACCTCTTCTAGCAGGCTTATGGCTTGATCTAGATTTTTTCCCATTCTGGCCCAAATTAGAGCCAGATTATTAACTAAACCTGGTTTCTTTCCGCCAATTTGAAATGCAAGAGTATAGCACTCCTCCGCTCTTAGTAGGTTACCTTTCTTTTCATAAGCAAGGCCAAGGTTGAAATGAGAAAAGATATTGCCTGAATCCAATTTTAAGCAATGTTTTAAGAGAGCAATAGCTCTATCAGGCTTATTTTCTCGAAGCAAAATTGAGGCGAGATTCTGTGATGGCTCAAGATAATCAGAGGCTAGTTTTATTGCTCGTGCATACATTTTCTTGGCCATGCCAAGCTTTCCTAAGCGCTCAAAAGTTGCACCACACATTACCAGAGGGTCAGGATCCTTTTGATCAATAAAAGCAGATTGACCAAAATTATGCAAAGCTGCCTCTAGAGCCCCTTGCCTGAAAGCAATGTTTCCCAGATAGAAATGGTCTCTGGAAAAGTCTGGAGTTTTAATAAAATAGTTTCCTGCCAATGTGAAAATTGCAACTATAGCCGCTGTAGAAAATGTAAATAGTCTAAAATCTTTAAAATCCTTATTTCTGTATACTTCAAAAAGTTTTTGAATTCCAAGTAAAGCAAAAATAATGAGAAATGGAACAACAGGAATTCTATATCTTGAGCAGGAAAAGAAAATCTGATTAACTAAATATCCGCTAAGAACAAATAAACTTAGACTCAAAATGCTGGAATCACCCTTTTTGGTTGTTACAAATCCCAGCAATGCAAAACCAAGCAAAACTGACATTCCAACAAACGGTAACTTTAAGAAAGGCGAAAACCTTTTTGAGAAATAGAAACTCCGGTTATTTGGCAATTCAACTGGCCCACAGAAAGAAACAAATTTCTTCCCCATTAGTTTTAGCCATGAAACAGGCTCATTTTTTATGTATCGCAAGCCTTCTTTATACCAGTTAAATGACCTTTTTGATGGCAAGGCAGGAAGCCATGTTCCCTCTTTACGCTTAACTCTCTGCCATTCTAATCCCGGTTTAATGGCAGAAAAACCGTCTGAGAATTTGTTATTGCCAGAAAAAAAGTTAAGTCCTCCATTTGAAGAAACAAGCACAAAATCCTGTCCTTCAAGCAGGTTTCTGACTGTTACTGGAGCAATAACCAGCGATAGTCCGATAAAAGCCGCAGCAAAAGTTTTCAATCGCTTACCCTCAGGGAAAAAGCTGCGCCAGCAAAATACGGCCAAAACAGCCAGGATCAACCCAGTTGGCTTTAATAAAGAAAACAATCCTAAAAGCAAACCACAAATAAAAACTCTGAAAACCCCCTTAGTCTTTAAGGCTTTTATCCAGAAAAGAGCAAGAACCAGACTTAAGAAGATTAACCAAACTGGTCTTAGAAGCTGAACTTCAAAAAAGATAAAAGGGGTCCATAAAGCCGCCAGAACTCCCGCAAACACTGCCCAGGAACCGGACAAAAATTCCAGAGCAAGAATAAAAACAAAAACGGAATTTAAAGCACCAATAAAAATCTGAACTGACCTGATAATTTCTATGTTTGCGCCAAAAAGATCATAGATTATCCCTATAAAAAAAGGATAAAGCGGAGCTTTTGGAAAAATACCTGTGCCAAGAGTGTGGAGCTCTGCGAAGCCTTTTGCAAATAGGTGAAACTCCCATTCATCAACGATTGGGGGAGAATAATGCCCAGCTTCCCAAAACTTAAGATGAAACAGCCTGATTATGAAAGCAATAAGAAAAATTAAAACTGCATCCAGAAACAAAAGTATCTTTCTTTTTTTTTCCGGATCAAAATTTTCAAAAAATTCCCTCACAGCCCCCGAATTAATCATTTTTACGCCTTTTTCGCCACATCATTAAAGTTCCCAGACTGAATAATATCATACTTCCAGGCTCAGGCGCACCGGGAGCACTAAATGTTGTTGCGCTCACGAAATAATAGTTATCAACTCCACCAGTATTAACGATATCCCATAGCCACCACTCGTGACCAGATTCTGTTTTAGCCCCAACAGAAGCGGTTGTTCCATCTGCCCAGGTATCATAAACTGCAACCCAGTCATTTGTATCGCCGGGATTATCCTGATAGCCATAAACAACAAAAGAATGGCCGCCAATTGGTAGCAAAGCATTTATAATCAAGGGCTTACCTTGATCAATCTCGTTTATAACATCGGTGAACCCAAAATTTCCAGTGGGGTTTAAATCGGGTCTCGCTGTGGTTCTTTCAGTTACAGCGGTAAATGCATAGGATTCGTTTACTCCTACTGTGTCTGGATTATCCCATGCAGCGAAGTCTGTCAAACCTTGAGCTATTCCAGAATTTCCATTATAGGAAATATCATATGTTCCGCCATCACTTGCCGGATCCACCGAAGTATCCATAAAATCTGCAATACTATTATCTGCATGGCTTCCAGGGCCGTCTACTCCCCAATAATCATTTACATGATCAACAGTAGCAATGGCATTTTTTGCGGCGGCATTATAAGTCGAAATATCCCCATCAACCAGGTTGTATCCCCTGGCATCCCAATAGCCAATTAGCATTCCCCCAGAAGTTGGCGCACACCCGTAATACCAGTAATAAAGAGGCACCCCACTCAAAGTCAGCTGAGCTGAAAAAAGTGGAGTTGACAACAATATCAGTATTATTACGAGGCTTTTTCTTTTCATTTTCCTAACCAATTTTTAATTATAACTGAATCAAAATATTTTTGCGAAGTGTTCTAGAATTAAATGAGCAATTTTGTTGAATTGAAAAAAAAAATCGAAGATAATCTATTCTGCTTTACAAATCGTTTTTTTTTTACAATTTTATATTTCTTAAGGCATAATTCATTATTGAATATAATAATTGTTAGATGATAGTCTATTTATGTTTTGAAATGTAAAAGAGTAAAAGGAAATTTTTGTGAACCCATTCATTTCAGCTAGAAATAATTCGGTTAAAGAATCGTTATCATCCCAAGAGCAAAACAAAAATTGGTGGGAAAAACTTCCAATGACTTATAAAAATTGGGAAAAGGAAGAACGACAACTTACTTCCAAAGAGGATTTTGACGAGTTAGAAAAAATCTTCTTGGATAGTAATCCTTGGATTGCAAAGAATGTAATTTTTTCAGATTTTTCGAATAAAAAAGTTCTTGAAATCGGATGTGGATCTGGTGTTGCATCTTGTATCTTTGCTAAGCATGGCGCCAATGTAACAGCCATAGACTTAACTGAGAAAGCTATTGAAACTGCCAAATTGAATGCAAAAATAAATGGTTTAAAAATAAATTTTATTTGCACTGATGCTGAAAATTTGGATTTTCCTCAAAACCATTTTGATTACATTTTTTCGTGGGGAGTTATCCATCATTCGCATAAACCATTTAAAATTCTAAAAAAATTGTCTCCAATACTAAAACCCAGCATAGGAAAAGGCTTAATAATGGTTTATAACAAAGTCAGTTTAAGATTTCTTTTAAAAGGTCTATATTGGCTGATTATTAAGGGAGAAATATTTAAGGGCGAAACCTTAACCTCTGTTCAAAAGTATTTTACCGACGGATTTTTTCACAAACATTATACTCAGTCTGAATTAAATCAAGATTTGAAAAGAGTTGGACTTGATTCTACAAGATTTTCAAAATCTCACATGGCAAAAAAAATGATCCCAATTATTCCTAGAAGCTTTGATGAGTTCCTAAAAAAAACGATGGGATGGTTTCTAATAGCCGAGTTTAAAAAAGGAAAATTATAACTTTACCCAAACAACTCCAACAACCTTTCTAATTCATCAGGAGTCAGTGAGTTTCTGAATTTTCGGTAGCAATTATCGGGGTTTGGCATGAAAACGGTTTCAAATTTTTCGAACGTGCTTCCGGGGCAGCCTCCGTTGCAAATGTGCTGATACGGACAGCCTTTGCAGGACTCAATAGATGATAGTGGGTGGTTTGCTCTGGTTCGCAATTCCTGCAATGTTTTATGTTTCCAAATCTCTGTGATGTCAGTGGTTTGGAAATTTCCCAGGTCAATTTTTCCGAGCATATTGCATGGGGTAACGCTGCCATCATGATTTACGGCAAGCTTATTAAAATAACACCCACAGGAAGTTAAATGGCCATTATACTGCGCTGACATCGGCTCGCCTTTTTCCATTGCTGCAAATTGCTTTAACTCATATAGAGGACCGGCACTAGCCTGAATTCGACCTGGCCAGGTGACTGTTGAAAGCGTAGCAAGCTTTTCCATCGCAAGCAAACGCTCCGAAGAATTTAAGCCAACATCGTTTCCACCGCCTTTTGCTTCCCCAAGCTCGACAACGGAATTTGTGCTTACACTGGAAATCCCAATTTCACCTAACAAATAGGAAAAAACTTCTTCCAAATCACTCAAATTATGCTTATTGATTGTAACCCTTACTGCCAGCGTAATACCAGACTTTTTCAACAACCGTAAAGCTCTGTCTGTTTTCTTGAAAGAACCTTGTGAACGAATCTTATCATGAACCTGCGGGCAAGAACCATCCACCGAAAGCTGAATGTGTTTGAGTTTACTTTTAATTGCTGGTTGCGAAAGTTTAGCGACAACCTGTTCGTCAATAAGAGTGCCATTTGACAAAATCGCGTATCGCATGCGAGTAGTAGACAAAAAATCCAGGATATCCAAAAAGTCCTTCCTGACAAAAACCTCGCCACCACTCAAACAGATATTGTGAACAGCAAGTTCATCGAGCCGTTTAAAAAACTTAATCCAGACTTCTGTTGGCAAATCAGGCAGACAGCTCATCTCATCCGCATAAAAACACATGGGACATCTCAAGTTACACTTTCCAGTAATTGAAATATCTATTTCGCAAGGACTTTCGTGGTTTTGAGGAAAAGGTTGCTGCAAAATTTGAGCTTTTACCGGAGCTATCAAAGCCCATCCTGCCTCTACAATCTGGCAGGCAAATTCCATAACATCTTGTTGAACTTCCGAAATCGATTCGGCCTCAAACTCCTGAGCGATCTCGTTCGCAATACCACGTAAAGAAAGCTCTCCATCCATTCTGGACCAAATAGCAACCCCTGTTGGGTTAAGTCTTTGCAATTGCCCAGAAACTGAATTGAAAACAACGGCCTGTTCTTCAGTTAAACGTGTTGAAACTTCAGGATTTCTGACAATTTTCGAATCTGCATTGATTTTTAATTTCAATTATTGGCCCCACAATTTATCTGTGATTTATGGATTGATCTGAAAATACTCTCAACAGACACAAGTTTCAAATATTTTTTGAAAACCCTGAAGTAATTAGTGGGTTCTATCCATGTTAAATTTCTTTATGCAGGATTGTAATCTGCACTTGCTATTTAGGCTCTATGATTGTATTCTATGGCAGTTATGAAATTTCATCTAATCAGCCTTGGCTGCTCAAAAAACACCGCTGACTCCGAAGCTCTTTGTGACACTCTTGAACAAAAAGGGCTTGTCTGGAGTTCTTCTCCTGAAAAATCAGACATACTTTTTGTCAACACCTGTGGTTTTATAAAGGATGCCAAAGAGCAGTCTCTGTCTACAATAATGAACGTTTTGCATCTAAAGTCATCCATGCCAAAACTCAAAACCGTTGTTTTTGGATGCCTGGTAAAAAGATACAGATCAGAGATTGAAGAAGGCATTCCAGAAATTGATTTTCTTTTTGATTTTATGGATGGAACTTCAATAAAAGAACTTTTTAAAGCTCTAAAATCAGTAAAGCCAGAAGCAAACTACCAAACACGACGGCATTTTACGCCAAAACATATTGGTATTCTAAAAATTGCAGAAGGTTGTAGTAATCGCTGTGCATATTGCGCTATTCCTGGGATTCGTGGGGATTTTAAGTCCATAGAAGAAAAATCTATTATTGAAACCGCAAAACAGTTAGCTAAAAGTGGAGCAAAAGAAATTTCAGTGGTAGCCCAGGATATAACCCGTTATGGTACGGATAGAAGCGGAAAATGCGAGCTTCCTCAGTTAATTAAGAAACTGGGAAAAATCCAGGGTATAGAATGGATCAGACTCCATTACATGCATCCGAGAAACCTCTCTGTAGAGTTACTGGACGCCATGTACAAACTGCCAAAAGTTGTCCCATATTTTGATATACCTTTTCAACATGCTTCAGACAGAATGTTAAGACTTATGAAAAGGCATACCAGCCCAGAAAAAATTAAGTCACTGATCAAACATGTTCGAAAAAACTATCCGACAGCAACCATTAGAACCACTTTTATTGTTGGATTTCCTGGTGAGAATGAAGAAGAGTTTCAGGAACTTATCGACTTTGTTGAAATGTATCCAATCGATAGGGTTGGAGCTTTTATGTATTCCACTGAAGAAGGAACTGCCGCCGCCAAAATAGTTCCCAAAGTACAGCAAGCTGAAAAACAAAGAAGGCTTGATGAACTGATGACATTGCAACAGCTGATTGCTGCTGAATTAAATTTAAAAATGACTGGAAAAGTCGCTGAAGTTATCATTGATGAAATAACTGATGGTATCTGCTTGGGAAGAACAATGGGCGATGCTTTTGAAATAGACAATATCACTAGATTTCCGGCTAAAAGCACTGACATTCCCGGGAAGATAGTTAAAGTAAAAATTCTTAAAGCAGAAGCTTATGACTTTCATGGAGAATCTGTGGAATGACCATCGCAACCAAGCTAACCCTAATGAGAGTTTTCGCCATTCCCTTTTTTCTGGTGGCTTTTCTTTGGCGTCCTACCGGAGCTTCACTGGATCACGATTGGGGCAAGGTAATTGCGACCGTTATTTTTATATTGGCCGCTATAACCGATTATTACGATGGTTACCTGGCAAGAAAATATAAACAGGTTACAACTTTTGGTAAATTTATTGACCCAATTGCAGATAAGTTACTTGTATCAACCGGGTTGATTGTAATGGCTGAATACAGAGGAATTACCTTTACTGCAAGTTGGATTGCTATCATTATTATTGCCAGAGAGTTTGCTGTTACGGGTTTAAGACTTATTTGTGCTGAAAAAGGCAATGTTATTTCTGCATCAACAGCTGGAAAAATAAAAACCACAGCACAATTGACTGCGACTATCACCTGCCTTTGTTTTATAACGATCAGAATATTCCTAATTTCTTACAACCAACAAGACTATCTGGAAATATTCATGAAATTTTATGGAATCACAATTCAGTCGCTGATGATAATAGCGGCAATATCAACGGTGTATTCAGGATATGACTACTTCAAAAAAAACTGGCACTTCCTGGACGAATAGTTCGGCAAGTAATGTAGCGATTAAAGCTGTTGGAACATGCTGTGGACTTGGGAATTTTCCCAAAGCGCCCGGCACAGTTGGAAGTATTCCTGGAATCCTTATTTTTCTTGCAACGAAAGATTTTTCTGTTGGAGTTCAAACAGGCCTCTTCTTTTTTACCTGTTTATTGGCAATAGGCGTTTCTGAGCGCATTGAAAAGTCTGAAAGGTCCAAAGATCCCCAACACGTAGTAATTGATGAAGTAGTAGGAATGTGGGCAACCCTTCTTTTTATATGGGACACAAGTTTCAGCACAATCTTCATCGGATTTTTACTGTTTAGATTTTTTGATATTTTGAAGCCATTCCCAATTAACCTTTTTCAAAGCTTTCGAGGAGGAATGGGAATCGTCGCAGATGATCTAGCAGCCGGTATGCTTTCCAACTTTTTACTCAGGGTAATATTGATTCAGATGATGTAATTCTGCATTTTCTTCCCTTCTCCAGGCAACTGAATCAGCCCTTACTAGCCCTAAAACACAAAAGATTACCCGTTATGCATTTCTTTTTAGATTAGTTGCTAAAAATAGCTTATTCAATGGCAAAGCTCTCATCTCGCCCACAGATGCTTGGTGATTTTTCATTGATTGCACTTTCAACCAAAGAGCTAGTTTTGCTTTTATCATCATTGCGACAATACTAATGTTGCAAGCTTGTTCTACCTGGCACTCTGACTTCTTAGCGATGGGCGATGGGCGATGAATTTTTCGAGGTTTTTACTGGAAGAATTAGTCCCAAAAAACTGGCAGATAAATCTTATAAACACTGGATTTCCGCCTGCGCGGGAATGACTTCAGGAGGAAAAGAAAATGCTGAAGCCCCGATCTGGATTCCCGCCTGCGCGGGAATGACTTTAGAAGTATTCTAAATAAAAAATGGGCCACCCGAAGGTGGCCCATTTCCTATTTAATAGGAGGATATTAGAAAGTGATTTTCTGATCTACTACTGGAGCAACATCAGCACCGATGATTGTTAAATAACCTTCAGTGGCATCAGTTGTCATAGTAACTACTGCCTGACCTTCGTCATTGGTAGTTGCAACTTTAACGTTTTCAACGCCTTCAGTGTAAACAGTTACACGAGCGTTGCTAACTGGTTTGCCATCGGCATCAGTTACGTTAACTTTTACAGAAACAGCTTCTTCATTGCGTGTAGCTTTTGAATCTGCTGCAATTGCAGTAGGAGCTTTGAATCTAGCCATCAAAGTGCCATCACCAAGGATGTGCCATTGTTCATACATCATAACGCCAGAACCTTTTGGCTCAGCACCATAGATTTCCATGCCTTTGATGATACCGTTGATGAAAATTCCACCAACAGTTTTATAAACTTCATTTGCAATGTAATTCTTGTTGAATTCTTCCTGAACTTTGATTGGTGGAACCCATTCCATGTTGGTAGTAGAACCAGCATAAGAAACAGCACCAGCTGGTTTTTCGATGTTACCAGTGCGGAGCCATGATTCACCATAACCAGTGAAGTTCACGAATCTACCGTTAACACAAGCTACGTCCCAAATGATTGGCATGTTCCAGCCGTTAGAAAGTTTCATTACATCGCTGTTTGAGAAACGTGTAGTTCCCCAGCTTGTTCCTGAACCATGTCCAAGGTAGTTAATAAGGCTGCAGCCCTGATTTACAAGTTCAGCAACTTTAGCTTTAGAAGCGCCTGGATCATAAACTTTGTCAACAGTTGTGAACATTGAACCAAGAAGAGCTTCGCGGTTTTCGTCCATATACTGCCAATCTTTTGGGTTACCTTCGTTTGAGGCAACGCCGAAAGCTCTAGTATACCAGGCAACGTCTTTAGTTGGATAAGCTTCGTAGTTAACGAATTTAGCAACCTGATAAGCAACGCCATCTACATCTGTAGCAGAAAGTCTGCTGATGATACAATCTGGAACGTGATCATCGCCGGCTAATTTAGTGTAACAACCATCGGAATCGGCTCTTTCTTTAACGCCTTTGTTAGTTGGAATCTGTTCAGCATCACCGATAAGCATGATGTGAGTGAGTCCACCCTGGTTGTATTCGTCCTGGATGAAAGCTTTGATTTCGTCGTTAGTTTTTCCAGCTGCACTTACTGGAACCATTTTCACTTCGATACCACATTTTTTCTTCCAATCTACGAAAGGTTTCATAGCGCCCATGAAATCATCATAAGCAATGATAAGAAGGCGGCCGTTTTCTGGCAATCTAGGAAGTCTGGTAGTAGCTTGTTTAAAGTTCACAAATACATTGTTGTAAATTGGTTCGTAAACTTTACTGATAGGAGCAGCACTCTTCATAACATTTTTAGAAGCCTGATCATCAGCACTGATTACAACTTTGAGTTTGCGGTGAATTCTGAGTTTGTTCTGAACAGGATTATACTGCACAGGATTAACTACAAGGTTAACACCACGAACTTCTCTGAAAATAAATGGAGAACCCATTTCAACGAGATCTGCATCTGCTGGATACCATGCATCTTTGGAATAAACTTCGCCAAAGCTGTAAGGAACAGATTCTGGATTGATGTCACGAGTGAAGTTACCTTTGCTTGGTACTACAGGAGCACTAAGATCGATTTCTTCAGACTGAAGGCTCTGAACCTGGAATACTGGTCTGCGGCTAGGATCAACCATTACCATTGCAGTATATCTAGGAAGAGTAGGAGCACCTTTAACAAATGATTCTGAAGAATCTGGAGCTGTAATAGCTACAGCTTTTTTGCCAAGGATCTGGGCGTCATGAAAATTAACTTCAGGACAATCCATCTCAAGAGTTGTGGATAAACCACGGCTACTGCTTACACTTATTCCAGCACCAAAAGCCATGCTGGAGCTCAACAAACATACGAGAACAAAAAGACTTGTAAATCGCCTCACGTTCTTCCTCCTTAAATTTACAAAATTCCTTATAGTAAGGGATCGTTAATTGATTATACGAACGGTACCCTAAAGGCGCAATGGTTTTTAGAAAAAAAGTTTTTTAACATTCGGGTCACAAAAAAAGAGCACCAGAACAACCCAAAAACACCATCCACAAAGGACTGCAATTAAAACAAACAACACATTTTTTGTGTAACACAGGTCGAAAAGAGAAAAAAATTTAAACAAAACCTAGAAAAAAGTTTTCAACTCCATCTCTTTTTTCGTCTTCTTCTTCTTTTTGATTTTGTAATAGGAGCTTCCTGCTGTAAAAGCGGGATAAATGCTTCTGCCAATAAATCTGCCTGCCATTCATGAAGAATTTCACTTTGCTTTAACTCGCCAAAAGACTTTGGTCTAACCCTTGCCAGATCATACAAGGCTTGACTAGGAGCCAGCAAAGAAGCAGCAACTCCCAACTCAATAGCAATCTGATCACGAATTTCCCGCAAGGTTTTGGCAAGTTCGCCCTCCCATGCGGATAAGAGGTTCTGATTAATTCTGAGTTTTGGCGGTTTTTCTAAACCTACCAGTTCAGCTTCCATTCCATCTTTGATAGCCTGCCTAAGCTCATCGCCGTGTCTATTAAGAAACTCCCGATTCAAGTTTTTAATAACAGATAATCCAGCAATGCTTTGAGGCCTTTGGCGAGCAATTTCAAGAAGGGCTTGATTGCTTAAAAGCATAAAGGGAGCACGATCTAATTTTTTAGCGATACGATCTCTTAAATGCCAGACTTCCCGAAGCACAGCAAGTGAACGCAGAGAAAATTTTGATGAGCCCTTAATTTTAAATGAATAAGGATCATATTCATGCAGTCTATTTGTTCTGGCATCTCTGGCTATATTTTCAAACTCTTCTTCAGCCCATTCAAGCCTGCCAAGGTCGATTAGTTCTTGTTTTAACAAATCATGAATAGGAATAAGACAAACTGCATCCAGTAACGCATAGCTTTTCATGGCCTCAGACAAAGGTCTCCGCGACCAATCACATCTTTGCAATTTCTTATCTAGAATTACCCCAAGATATTTTTCAGTCAGAAAACTTAATCCCAAACCTTTTAATCCAATAAACTCAGCAGCTTTGCGAGTGTCGAAAATACGTGGAATAAAAACTCCCAGATCGTTAGCAAGCATTGAAACATCGTAATCCCCACCGTGAAAAACCCACTTAACCTTTGAGTTTTTCACAAATTCTTTGAGGGGAGTGAAATCCTCAATTTTCTGAGGGTCAAGTATTGCTGAAATATCTCTGCTAGCAATCTGAATAAGATTTACACGCGTAAAATATTTGTAAAAGCCTGCTGATTCAATATCTACCGCAATAATATCTGAATCAGCTAATTTATTTAGCAATAATTCCAGATCTCGGGTTGTCTCAATCAGCTCTGCAGCGTCTAAAAAAGGTTGTGGATTAAAGGCTGAACTCATTTTATTCCTGACGTGTCAAATAAGAGAGCCCTTCGGCTCTCTGTCTTTAACTAACATATTTTAGGTATATTAATCATCTTTTTTTTTACAAAATACAATTATTTGTGAGTAAGAATGTATCTACCATCCCATCCATCTGGTGGTGGATGAATCTTATACTCATTACATCTTGCAATATAGGTTTTACTTGGCCCATCTTCAGGCCATTTTTTCAGCACGGCTTCAAAAGAAGCGATAGCTTCATCCCATTTTCTATCAAGGTGCAATTGAATTCCCTTGTCATAAAGCTCAACTCTTTCAAACCAGCCTTCTGGCTCTTTCCCTTTTTCGGAAATAAGTTCATGAACCTTAACGGGCTCTTTTTTTCCTTTTACAGCCAAAAAGTCAAGAAATCGAGCAGTAATTCCATGCTTCACCTGTTGGTAAGTTGCATCACTAATCATCAGGTCTGTTCCATATTCTTTATTTGCACCTTCTAGTCTGGAGGCCAGATTAACTCCGTCACCCATACAGGTAAAGTTCATCTGTGCTTGCTGAGACCCCATGTAACCAACAACAACGTTGGCTGTGTTCAAGCCGGCTCTAGCTGTAACTCTGGGGAGTCCCCTTTTGGCCCAGCCAATTTGAAGTTCATTAATCTTGTCCTGCATTTCAATTGCGCACAAACAAGCTCTTAGAGCGTGATCTTCCTGTTTTCTGGGATGATTCCAAAAAGCCATAACAGCATCACCAATAAACTTATCCAAAGTGCCACCGTATTTGAAGAGAATATCTGTCATTGCCCCAAGGTATTCATTCAAAAGAACAACCAGCTCTTCCGGAGTCAGGGCCTCAGAAATGGACGTAAAACCCGCAACATCCGAGAAGAAAATAGTAAGCTCAACCTTTTCTCCGCCTGGTTTAACAAGATCCGGGTTATCAAGCATATATTGGACAACATCTTTTGCGACAAACCGGGAAAACATCTGTTTGGTTTCTCTGGCTCTGGTGCGCTGTCTGAGATAGTTAACAAGAGTAATAAAACACCATGTCGCAGGAAAACTAACCAAAAAAGCGCCAAACAGAAAAACCTGATTAAACTGATAATAAGACAAATATGAGTAGCCAAAGGTGCCGCCCACAAATGCCATAGTAATAAAAAAGCCTACCAGTGGGGAAAAAATATCCAGGAGAAATCCAAGCAACAAACTTGAAAGAATAAGAGAAACTAGCGTTTTTAAGCTATGAGGATGGCGCAAAGCCTTATTTTCTAAGATGTTGGCAATAGCATTTGCGTGAATTTCAACTCCCATTAATGGTTTACTTTGGACCATCAGCGGGCTTCTATAAGAAAGTGGCGTTGGATAAAAATCAAAATCGCTTGCTTCAAAGGGACCAACCAGGCAGAGTTTGCCCCCCTTATTGTTCCCGTAGGACATTGTCCTTTTGTGAGCTTTGTCAGGGTTCAACCTTTTCTTTTCAGGGTTTGCTTTAAATAATTTAAGTAAGAGATCCTTCTCAAAACATTCATAAAACGAGACGGATGGAAAAGCCACCTGCTTAAATCGTCCTTTTGTGGTTGATCCCATGTAACGAATAAGCATCATACCTTTTGAACTTACTGGAATCGATTTATCTTTTATTACCAGTGGGCCAGAAAATTCACTTTTTACAAATTTCGGATAAATCTGCTTCAAGACCCGATCCATCTCCGCAACATATGAATCGCTTCCAATAAGATTGTATCTTGCATCCAGAGCCGTCATAGACGTTAACAGTGAAAATGTTGGTTCGAGTGATTTTTCCTCATCATTTAAAACAAAAAGAGGAACCTGAGTTACGTAACTTTTGTTTCCTGCCAAAACATCAATCATTGCAGCTCTAACATTAGGTTTTAAAAACTTTTTGTGAGGCATAATTTTTCTGCTAACAAGCTTTACTTTTTCCAGTTCAGAAAGGACTACCCCACCCGTCTTATAAATGTCTTTTTCAGTTGTATCTTTTATAAACTCTTCTTCAATAAGTGTGTGACCAGCTAAGATAATCTTACTCTTACTTTTTTCGATAGCCGATTCAAGTTTTTTATCAACTTCTAGCTCTTTCTCGCCTTGCAAAACAAAGTCAAAAGAAATAACTGATGCTGGCGCTACTTCATATTCTGAATTATCGTCTGGTTTATTGAGAAAAAAATTAAACTCTATGGCAGTATCTGGATATGGCCACAGTGAAACTGAATAAGAGATTTGTGAAACAATTAAATTCTTCAGCAAAACCAACCAGCGACTTAATATTTCTTCGCGAGCTTCACCAAGTCCTTCAGGATCATCCATATCAATTTCTTCGGACCAATTTTGCTCAAGAGTATTTAAGATTAGTGGTTTTCTTCCGAGAGCCAGAACTTTAATAAAATTTCCGCCCTTTTCAGGCCAAAGCCTACCATCTATTTTCATCAGACCGGTGAGACGTTCAGATGAATTTGATTTTAGATAAGTTCTAACCTCTGAATATGCTGGAAGCCATTTCGAAAAGCTATCCTTTATCAGCCATCTATCCTGATTTTCATAAAACCCCAATCCAATTGATAAAAACTTGAATTTTTCAGCCTTGCCTTTAGATGGCGACTCAACAATTGCTGAACTCCCCAAAAAGGAAAACAAGGAAGCAAATTCATTTCTACCGGGATTATTCCCCATTAGCTCAGACGTAGCCTGATCCTTTTTAACAATCAAAATATCGCTTAAAGAGCTTGATGGATTGTAACCATACTGAAAAATTAGAGCTACCAATGTGTCATCAAAATTTGCTAAAACGCCTGAAAAAAATAAGATGGCGGCAATAAATGATGAAAACAAACCAAACCAGAGGCCAGTATGAGACCTCTTATTTTTTTTCCCGCTTCTGCTTGTTTTTGAAAAAAAGATAGACTTTAAGCGGTTGATTATAGTTGTGCCCGCCATCAATTAATCCTCTCAAGAGAACTTATGAACAATATACTCTATAGTCTATTTCAGGAAAAATATTATCCCGCCATTCAACTTCTTTTAGCCATCGTTCATCGACTTTTCCAGCTTTTATATCATTATAAAGTCTATTGAACCTGAATATATGATCTTTTGTTCTTTTTACAGCATATTCAACAGTTGTTCCAGTCTTCATAATAAAAGCCCAGTCAGAAGATTGCAAAAGCAATAATTCTCTAGCAGCTTGATTCAAAGCTCTTTCCATCAATCCTTCTGATTCCTGATAAGAATTTGCCAATTCAATCATGCGCTCTGCTGCTTTATGTAAATGTGGATAAATCCAATCATTGTTTTTATGCAGCCAAACCTCGTTGTATCCTTTATGACCCCAGCTGGAAAGAGACGGAGTCGCAACCTGGTTCGCAGGGTATTCTGCAATGTAATCAGATGGAGTACAAAGCTTAACTACGCTACTTTGAGTAGCAATCTTTCTTAAAACAGCATGAATGAATTCGGGGCCTTCATACCACCAATGCCCAAATAACTCAGCGTCGTATGGAGAAACCACAATGGGTTTTCGACTCATGGTCCTGGCGAGGTGTTCTATCTGACGCTCCCTGCACCACATAAAATGTCCAGCATGAACTTCAACCTTTTCCATGGCAGCCTGAAAATTATATGGCAGCTTGTGATCGGAATCTCTTGAAGTAATCCTGTGATATTTGATTCCAGTGTTTAATCGGATTCCTGATTCATGAATGTAAGGATGAATATACTCAAGATCCAAATCAAATCCTATATCCCTGTAGAACTCTCTGTAGTCAAGATCGCCAGGATAACCCTCGTGGGAAGACCAAACCTGGCGACTACTTTCCACATCACGGCCAAAAGCCAACATTCCGGATGGACACTGAATTGGTGCAAATGCACCAAAAGATGGTCTAGGTTGGGCAAACAAAATCCCATGAGTATCAGTAAAGAAATATTTCAAGCCGGCTTCAGCAAGCAAATTATCGTCACCGGGATTATACGCGCATTCTGCCAGCCAGATTCCGTTTGGAGAGCGATCAAAGTGCTTCCAGTAATCTCTAACAGCCAGTTCGATCTGAGCTTTTACTGCTGGGCGGTAGTTGCTCATTAGCGGCAGATAACCGTGAGTTGCGCAACAGGTAATAATTTCAAGCACACCTTGATCCTGAAAAAGTTTAAAAGCTCGAATCAGGTTGTGCTGATAATAATTAAAGGTGTCTCGAATGCGATAGAATTTTTCCCTGTATGCTAGTGCTGTTGGATAAAACTCAGGAAGCCATCTGGTTCTATTCACTTCTTTTTCAGATAATTCAATTAGCTTATCTAGATGACGGGCATATCTTGTCATCAACAACTCGTCAGCAAGCATATTTACCAGAGGCGGTGTCAGGCTCATGGTGATCCTGAAATGAATACCATCAGCAAGCAATTTTTCGTAAATTTGAATTAATGGAATGTAAGTTTCTGTGATTGCCTCATACAGCCATCTTTCTTCCATCATATCCGGGTGTTCCGGATGTCTTACAAAAGGAAGATGAGCGTGCAATACAAGGCTTAAATATCCCTGATGCATCTATTTATACCACTCTTAATATGTTTGTCTTGTAACTACCGGGGTAATAACCCGCTCCATGTCACCGTCTTTGTTTACAGCTTTAACAGGAATTTCCTGAATGCCATCTGGAAGATGAAATCTTACGCTAAACGTGCCATCGGGCCTTAGTTCTATTGGAACGCCCTGAATTGTTACATTTGCGTCTGGCTCTGTTGCACCATATACGATTAATTCAGTGTTTACTACAAGCCAAAAATCTTTTCCAGTGCTTTTTTCAGCTTCTTTTATCTGTAAAGGCAGCCCTTCTGCGCCGGGAGAAGTTGGAGACCAGGAGGAAGGCATATTGTGGGAACCAGGCATTCCCTGCTCTGAAGAAGGCAATCCTATTACACCTACAGGCCCTTCAGCCATTTCGAGGGAACCAGGCAATCCTGGCATCTTTGTCCCGTATACGATTTCTGGATTGGTCAATTCATCTGCCCCAATTACAGCTATCTTTTTACCAGCATTTGGAATTTCATGCCCAGCAATTCGCTGCACATCAGCCTTTACTTCATGAGGTCTATTTAAATCCGGTTTACCGCCCGAAACAGATTGAGGACCATAGCTTGCTGAATGCTTATGAGGAACTTCAGGAAGTGTGGCCCAATCTTTTGCTACCCGGTCTGGCGGCGTTTGAACAAGATTACTCAAAGCAATAAAAGTATATCCCTCAGTTGGGCTTTGCAAACCAAGTTCGACCTGGTATACAGTCATAGCACGTTCAAGGTGTATATACCAGTTACGTGCACCTTCAGTCAGTCTAATATTATGAGAGATACCATCTGAAACATTGTGCAGTCTCAAAATCAAATTGGAGTGAGCAAACTCAAAAATTCCCACTTCCATCTCAAGTCTTTTCAATTCGGCTTGAGGAAGCTGCCAATAAGCGTGAGCCCAATGCGGGTCTCTAACCTGAAGAACGATCTGAGTTTCACCGTAATCCTCAGGAATTTCACCGGACAATTCAGATTCCGGCACAGCTTCAGTGGCCTTAGAAATTTGAGGTGGAAAAACAGGAATTTCCATGGTTGTTTTAAGAGAAGAATTCTTTTCTTCCAGGAGAGTTTTTTTGCCTCTGCCCGGAGCATCTATTTTAGCTATTGAATCTTCTTTTTTATCTGATTTAGAAGCATTTTTTACTTCTGCCCCTTTTTGCCTTGGTTCAGAGACGCTTTCCTGCTTTTGTTTTCCAAAGGAGCGGTCTAAGCGTTGAACTTTTTTCTCGTCACCACAAACGATGCTACCTTTATCGGCTAGTGGGTTATCTGGAATTTTCTTTTTCACTTTAGACTCGCCTTTTGCTGGAACCTTAGTAGCTGACTTTACTTTTGAAGTTTCCACTTCTTTAGCTTCATCTTTTAAACTTTCTTTTTTGACCTTTTTTGTTAACGGCTCTGGGTTTTCAATCAAATCACCCTGGGTTTCAGATTTACTGTTGCAAAATGGAGCTAAAGCGTCAATTAATTGAGCTTTATTAAGCTTCGATCTTCCCTTGATGTTCAAATTTTGCGCAAGATCGTAAAGCTCCTGCCGTTTCATTTTGTTAAGTTCATCCAAGCTAAATGTGGATTTCATACCTGACTCCCGATAAGTAGAAAAATTTTTCCAGTTTACAAAGCAATTTTGATACCACTGTCAAAGGACAATTTATAATCTAGCTCTCATCAAGAAAGCTATCAATTAATGCGGGTAGAAAAACCAGGAAAAAATAATAATGCAGAGCCATAAACAAGCCAAATGCATATCCGAATATTTGAAAAAACATTCTATTTCTCCCTTCAATCGATCTTCTTCTCAATAGTTAGTTTAACACCAATTGAAGAGAAAAGCCCAACTGATTTTCTACCATTTCCATAGAGATCCTGAATATAGCCTCTGGTCTGGTTAACAGATGTAAAAGTCACTAAATACTTCAGGTTCTCAGTTTCAAAAACGTGGGAATTCTTTTCAATTCCATCTTCAGCAGAAAAAAGGAATTCTTGTTGCTCAGTTCCGCTACCTACGATAACGCTGAAAAACTCAAACCTATTCTCTGGAATTCCATTGTGTTCATTGAAAGCCTTAAATGTAAAAGCCCCGTTATCCAACTGCCTTGATATTGTACCGGCTCCATTAAAGTTAAAAGATTTTTCAAAAATCATAGAACTTTCATTAGACTCAAATGGTTTTAAAGCATTTCCGGTTTTTGCGGGTTCAATATATGCAGTTCTTGCCCGATCAAAATTAGCCAGCTTTTCTTCTGCCTGCTGAGCTTCATCAGAATCAGGATATATTATTTCAATCTGTTTAAGAGTCTCGACAGATTTTTCAACATCGCCCTTAAGCTCCAGCAAAGTTGCAAGCTTTAAAAGTCTTGTGGGCTCTTTTTCCCGGCTTTCAGAAAGATAAGTGAGATATTTTATTGAATCTTCTATTAAGCCAGATTCATCTTTAGCCATTAAAGAAGGCATAAGTCTCAAGCTGGTTAAATAATCATCAATTGCATCACGAATATTTCTTTTTTTATAAGAAGCCATTGCCTTTTTGAAAAGTCTTTCTGCCTCTTCCTTGCGAGCCATTTCTGGTAAATGCTCCAGTTTCATAATGGATCTACTTACAAGAATGTCAGGAAGACTTCCCTTCATTGCCAATTGATAATGATAGGTTGCAAAATCGTATCTGCGAATAGCCTCAAGACATTCGCCGATACGAAAATGCAATTTACTTTTTACCTCTTCGTTTGTTGTTAGAGGCATAGCTTCATAGTAAAAAATTAAGGCTTCCTTAAAATTATTCACCCTAAACATCTCTTCAGCCCTTAAAAGGGAATCCTTAAGATTATAAGGAGGTTTTAAATTTTCATTTTGCGCCACGGAGATGCAAGGCGAAAAAAATAAACCACAAAGCAATAATTTTATTAAAACCCTATTAATCATATAGCCTAAAAAGCCCCCGGAAAACCGTCTGGCAAGAGATATCGAAGAATGAAATCAGTATTTCTGGTGTTTGGAACGGTTTCAATAATCAAAGATTTTTCCAAACCAGCGTCAAGATCTTTTCTAATTGCCTTTATCAAAGGAACAAGATTCAAATCTCCATTTTGAAACAATCCAAGATTTAAATGATGGTTTTTGCACGCTTCATGGTAGTTTCTTCGCGCATCAAAAAACCTTTTCAGACAATTGGAGTGGTATTCTGTTCCTTCTTCGTTTTCTGGAACAGCGTTAAACTCATTAGATGCATCGATATATTCTTTAATACCTTTTCTCATTGCAAACTTCCGAGCTTCCCATTTATCAAGTCCCGGCAACATCTGCTGTAGAATTATGATTGAAGTGAACTCAGAAACCTTCTGATAAAGATCTAAGCAATATTCTCCTTCAAGATGTGCTATGCCTACATTTAATACATACCCAACATCAAAATCTTTTCGGATTTTTTTAAAACCTGGAACAGACAGCCCCCCATTGCGCAAATGAAGTTTTATTCCCAGTGACTTAGCAAAAGGAACCAATTCCCCAAGAGCTTTTTTAAAGGATTCTTCGGCCATTGGATCAAGGAACAGGCCAGGCTCAGAAACAGGCACAATTACATTTGTAACCCCATGCCTGCTAGCGAGTTCAATAATCGGTTTGCATTCATCCACCGTAAGCAGCTGATAGTCATTTTTATTAGGAATTGCAGAAGGCAAAGAAAGATAGCAAGGTTTAAAATAGACCAGACTATCTGCCCTTTTGGCAGATACCTTTTTAACAGGTCCCTCCGGTTGAGGTGGAGCTGGTGGTAAATCGTAATGCGTAGCAAAATACTCCGGAAGGGTAACAACAGTTTCAATTCCCAACCCTTGGGTTTTCATCAAAACCTGTTCATAATCCGAGCCGTATTTCTCTAGTCCTGGATCATTTACCCTAAGGTCCAGGAGATTAAATTTATCGCGCCATTTTGCTAGTGTCCCGTTCCTGCTGATTGATATAGGTGGTGACAATGGGTCCTGGCCGCCAGTAATGCCTTGTTCAACGTAACCGACATAAAATGGTGTTTCTGGATTATTCATAGCGTGGGTATTCTAACACAAAAGAAATTAAGGCTCAATTTAATCAACTGTTTTACCGATAATAAATATAGACCAGAAAAAGTTACATCTGGAGGCAATAATGAAATTAAACAAAGAAGAAGCATACTTTATCCTCACAAACCTGGAAAACTTTGTCCAAAGGTTTGAATCATCTACTCGCAAGAAGGTCACTCCTGGTGCGTTGCAGATCATTCAAGAAATACTTACGGAAGCATCATTTCCAGGAAAGCTCGGGTCTACCAATCTTCATTGATTTTTATGTAGATTTCGGGATTGAAATTTTTAGACGTTAAAAAATTTGAGACGGGAAAAAAACTCCCGTCTTTTCTTTTACCTTTCAGACGTATTTCCTTGAAGAATTTTTTGAACTTCTTCTTCAGTTACAAATTTTTCATACCCTCTCTGTTTTATGAGCCGATCAATATAGGCTTTTCCGTCCGGGTCTGAATCCATTTTTAACATAGCGTTTTTAATTTTTTCTTTTAAACCCGCTTCCATATCGCTTCTAACCACTAACGGATCATTTGGAATTGGCTCAGTAAGAGCAATGATCTTGATCTGCTTCCCACCATCAGAATTTTTAACCAATAAATCAGTTGAAAACACAGAAGCGGCATCAAAATCTCCTTTTAAAACCCCTTCAATACTCACAATATGGCTGTGTGTAAAAACTACGTTTGAAAAGAACTCCAGCGGTTTGATTCCATTTTTAGCAAATAGTCGATTTGGAAAAAAGAAACCTGAACCCGAAAATCTGTCTACATAGGCAAAGGTTTTTCCTTTAAGGTCACTAATTTTTTCTATTCCAGAATCTTGTCTGGCAATAATCTGCCCGTTATAAACGACCCCATTATCTTTGTATGGGCGGCACAAAACCTCCCATTTATTATTTTTCTTTAACTCAGTATATGAGGCGTGAGAAAACCATGCCAATTGAATTTTCCCCATCTCCAAAAGCTTTGCAAGACTTTCATAATCTGAAACAGTGTTCAAACAGACAGGTCTGCCTATCTTTTGGGATAAGTATTCGTAAACCGGCGACATGTGATTTTTTAAAATCTTTGGCTGAATATATGGAATTACGCCCAGCAAAAGGGGTTGAGTGTCCTCAATAACTGGTTCAAGTTTAATTAACTCAACGCTTCCCTTAAAATAGAATCCCAAGGGAATCAAAATTACCAGTAAAAACAAGGCTAATGGTGCCCATTTCATTTATCGCCTCCAGATCTTTTAAGCATTGCTTTTACATCAAATATTTTTTCATCAGTAAAAGAAATTACTTGTTGATTCTTAATTTCATCATTCAATTGTTCCAAACTAATGGATTCCATTGCAAAAAGCCTTGTCAGAGAAGTAATTAATACTGGAAGTTTTTTTCCCAGCTTTGCCTCTATAAATTCCTGAGCGACGGACCTTTTGTAAGAATTTGAAGCAGTTAAATCATTAATCGCATTGATTGTTGTCCCAGGTTCAGAGGAAGTTAATGCGACAACTTGTACTGCTACCCTGGCTCTTTCTTTCCATTCATAAATTCCCAGGCCTTCAATTTCATTTTCCAGAACAATCTTCGCTTCGGCAAATATTTGGCCTAAAAACTCAACTGCTTGCTTTTCCAAGCTGCTTTCAGAGTCTTCTGAAATTAGTAACGACACATGTAACAATTCAGCCCAGGTAGGAATTTTTCTAAAAAAGTGGTTTGATAGCTCATTCCAAACAGGTTCAGACTGGAAAATAATTTGATCCTCAGATTCTCTAACTATACACCTTGCCAAAAGCTTTTGAGCAAACATATCGCCTTGCTCAAAAACTTTTAAAATAATCCTTCTAGCCGTTTCATTTTCAAGCATTAAAACATTTGAAACTAACCCCCAGTCTCCCCTATTTCCAACTGATTTAAAGGCAGTCGCAAGCTTTTTTCTCTCTTCTGCTGTTATCTGCCCCATCAGCCTTGAGACCTGGTTAAAGTTGCTTTTGGAGGCCTCTTCAAAAGCTTTTTCTGCCAACATGGAGATTTCATGATCTTTATGGCCAATCAGGGATTCAATTACCTCTAATGCTTTGGGAGTGTTGATCTTTGCCAGGGCATTTAATGAATTTTTAACAACAGTAACATCTGGGTCCTCGGATAGGAAATCTAATGCAGAAGTAAACATAGGCAATCCCAGCTCTCCCATTACTGCTGCTGCTGAGGCTCTATGAATTGGTTCTTTTGATTTGGCCATTTTGGCTAACTCAACCAAAGCCGATTCTATTTTTTCTGAATCCATAGTGAGCCTTAACATGCTCATAAGTGCATTGCTCTTAACTCTATGGTGCTTATGAAAAAGATAGTTATCAACAATAATTTCAAATCCGGCAGCTCTAGTAGAATTGCCAAGAGCTTCAATAATATCTGCCCTGAGCCTTTCATCTTCTGTTTCAGCAAGCATCATTTCAAGTTGGCAAACAATACTTCCCCCGCAATCCCTTAGCAATTTTCTGGAAATTGATGCCAGACATTTTGGGTCTTGTTCCTTCTGGAAAATCTGCAAAAGAATCTCTTTTCTCCTGGTCAGCGGAAAACTATCTATCTCCTCAATGGCATTTAATCTTAGCTCTGGATCTTCGCTTTGAAGCAAACTTGTTAAGTTTTCAAGTTTTTCAGTGTCTCCGAGGCACCTCAAAGCTCTAAGATGTTCGTCCAGGTCTTTGTGGTCACCAGAAACAAAAGTTTCCTTCAAAGTTATCAGGTATGCCTTATCTAAACGGTAATGCACTAGCGCAAGGAGAGAATAAAGAATTCCAGCGACAAAAAATAACAGCTTAAAAGGCAAATTCCCCTTAACGGCAATCAGAAAAATCCCCACAAAAGTGCTGGCAAAAGAACAGGCAACAGAAATATCCCTTCGAAAAAAGACTCTTTTCTTTTGGGAGACCGCCCCTAGCAAAATAGTCGTGGCGGGAACTGAAAAGTTTTTACTATTTATAAGAACAAGAAATTGAATAATTACGATTAGATAGAAGTTGTTACTGGTTGAGTTTAAAAAGCATAAAGAAGCCAGAATTATTGGCATTGCCGAAAGAACAACCCCAATTGAAAACCTTGAAAAAATGCGTTTCATTACAAGCGTTTGCAAACCTATAACAACAAAATCAGCGCTTGCTCCAAAAGCTCCCATAAAAGAAGCTAAATCATTGCTGGAATAAAAATATACGCTCACTGCACCTGCAAAAAGAAAATCTATAAGGTATTTATTAAATAGTATTAAACCTGAGGAAAAAACCAGCAATCTGGCCAACGGATGCTTTAAAGTGCTTTCAGGAATTTCAGGAGCTGCCTTTTTTTCTTCCTGGGAATCCTTAACATGACTTACTTTATCTATTTCGGTCTCTCGCGCCACTTCTTCAATGCGCTCCACCTCGTAGTTCTTCAGAAGAAAAAGAATAATATTCAAGCACAAAAGGATTAAAGCGTTGCCATACAAAAGACCTTTTACCCCAAGAATTTCAATGACAAATTTGAGGAGAATCCCGCTAAGAATGTAACCAAGGCTTCCAAATGCATAGATAACCGAAAGATTCTTTTTAGACTCCTGAAGGGTAAGAAAATGGTTCAGCATAGCACCAAATGCTTGAGTACTTACTAAATCAACAAGCATAGCCACACATAAGAAACCAATTAAAGCCGGAAGAGACTCAGTAGGCATCAAAAAACCAGCAAAAGCTGAGAAAAAGACAACAGGAAATGAAATTCTGGAAAGTAACCAGTGCCCCTCTTTGCCTGCAATTCTTGACATTATGAGATATTGAAATGCTATGAACCCAATGTTTACAGCCAGATAAACCCAGGGTAATGAAGTTGCCCCAGCCTTTTTTAAAAAGACTGTTAGAACAGAAAGATAAAGAAGATTATTGGTGGCTTTTAAGAGAGTAAATGAAGCAGACAATAATGGAGTAAGCTGCTTTCTATCTGTTGATGTCCCCGCTGCTGTGTAAGAAGAATTTAAAGATTTAAAAACAGAACTCACTATTTTTTACCATCAACATCTTGACCAGAATGCCACTCTTTGGTCCAGATTTTATCCATAATTCTATGTTTTTCCAGGTTGGCAACCATTTCATTAAAAGCGTTTCCCGTTTCGGCCAACTCATCTTCCCCCTCGATCTCAACACGATGATTAACGATTCCCTGAGCAACTCTTCTGATGCCGTCTAACAGGGCATTGATACCAGAGGCTAAGGATCTGGAAAGAATAAAACCAAAAAAGACTGAAATGATTACAGCCACCGCCATAACAAAAGCCATATCAAAAAGGAACTGACTTAAAAAGCCCAGAATTTTATTTTTTGGTCTAACTGCCAACAGGTAGCCGTTAATTTGTGAAAAGTGGGCTAAAGTTCCAAGATACGTAGTAGAAGCCAGATCTATGAGAACTGGAGATGCATTATTTTCTCCTGAAATACTTTTGGGAAGTTTTATTCCAGAAAGGTTTGCGGGTAAACTTGAGCTTCCCGAAATTAAGCGCCCATTCAAATCCAAAAGAGCTAAAACATCATTTTCATCAGTTGGGAACTCGGCAACAATCTCATGAATCTGAGGATCTGACAAGCTTATAGCGCAGCTCATAACTCCGCAAACAAGGTTTTTGTCAGCAAAATCAAAAATTGGAACCATAACTAAAAACATCTTTTGATCAAAAGATGAAATCAGTCGACTTGCAAAAGCTGGTTTACCAGTATTTACAACTTTCTTTATGGCTTCCGCAGCAAAAGAAGCTTCCACAGAGTTACTTTTAAAAGGGTTTTCGCCACTTTCAGGATCTGGAGCCCTTCTGTTTCTGAGTGTCATGCATTGAATATCACCATCTGGCTTAAAAATGAAACAACTAAAAAAGTAAGGATGCTTATCCAGAAATTCATGGATTTCCAGCAGTTGTTTTTCCTGAACCATTCCCTGTATAGCAGGAGAATCTGCCAGAATTTTCATTTGCTCCTGATAGCTGGATAACAAAGAAGCAATACCTTGGCTTAAAGCTCTTGTTCTTGCTTTCTGAGAACTGATAGCCTGATTCAACAAATCACTTTGAACCTTGGAAGCAACAGTTCCGCCCAGCAAAAGAAGGGGTAAAATGCCAGCAAGAATAGTGGTCAAAATTATTTTGTTTCCAATTTTTTGATACCAATTTAACTTTGATTCAGTTTCATTCACCTGCTTCATTGCCCCTAAATATATCTTAAACGCCTATAAACATTTTTTCAGAATTTGATTAGAAATACCATTCTTATCTTTTTGGAATTAATCAATTCTAACTGAATATAACCTTAGTTTAAAAAGCCCGGCAATGCCGGGCTTTTTAAACACTATTTTTTAGATACTGCCAAAGTGCTGGAAAGTTCTGGTGGAGGGGTCCCGTATGTAACACCCTTTACATTCGCATATATAATCCTGTTCTCAAGATAAATGCTTCCACCTCCCTGGTATTCTGTTCTGTGAACAGGCCCAAAACTCTTAGCCAAGAGAGTTACAAAACCTCCCGTTGATGCGCCATTAACAAACCTTGAAATTGTGACCTGAAGCGTATCAGTAAAGGTTTGCCCCAGATAAGTATAGCTATCAGAACTTCTAGAAAGCTTTACCACAAAGCTAATATCATCAGTCCCTATTCTTCTGGAAAATGTAGCAAGAGTGTAACTGGCATTAGGAAGATTTATGTATTCCGGGAACATTGCCAAATAGTTATTGCCACTAAAGAATGGGGTATCGCTGTAGTAACAGAAATTTCTACTGGCATCCATACCAAAACTATCTTTAGTTGCAGTTGCAATTGGGTTAAAGAAGTTTGCAGTATATTGACTTTCATTAGAATAGGTTGTTGATAAATAATCCATCATTGCTATAGAAGTTACAGACTGGGAAATCGTGGGACGATAAAGCCTTTTTCTGTCATTAGACTGAATAGCTTGATTCACATAAGTCTGGAACCAATACTCATTTCCAGAATCCATAGGCAAATAATCAAAAAGCTTGATGCTATCAGCAGTGGTCCCAGTATTTGTGCTTGTGCTCGTGCTCGTGCTCGTGCTCGTATAAGTGTAAGTCCCGGTATCGATATGGGTATAAGTAGAAGTCGAGGTTGGTATCACGCCACCAAGATCCAGCTTATCTATAATCCACTTTCCGTTTTCCTTGACAAGATTAAAATACATTGTGATTTTAGGCTCAACATGGTCATATCTCGCAATAACTTCCGCGTAATCCCCAAACTGCTTAATTTCAGAGGAATTAATAGAAAAAGACCATGTAGCATTATCAGTTGAACTGGCTATATCTGGCCCAAAATCATATACGACCAAGGTGTAGTAACATTCGGTTTCACTGCAAGTTGATGAAACTAAAGAACTCAAAGCCGCCTGGTCCTTACTTACCAAGGCATTTGCAAAACTTTGAACAGTATTGGTAATTTCAGCAACATCTGCCGGGTTAGATGGAACAGGAGTTCCTCCTCCACCGCCGCCCATACAGCCAGTTATTGCGATAACGACAACAAAAATACAAAATAATAAATCTCTACTATTTAATCTCATTTGATCCATTCTCCCCTCTTAAAAATCGTATTCTAGACCACCATAGAATTCTGTTATAGTCATTGGTCTTGTAAAATCCCACAGTAATTCCTGAGAGAGGGAGTCAAAAGATCTATAGTATGATTTTTCCCAGGATGCCAATAGCTTTAGCTTCAAATTTTCTTTGAGACTAACGTTAAATCTAACTTCAGTCTGGGGTTGAGTTTCAGCTTCCCAACCGGTATTGAGATTATTCCCGTTTCTGAAAGAGAACTTTCTCCAGCTTTGATTAACTTTCCAGTCATATTTTCCAGACTTAACATAAGAAAGAGCCAGTCCACTTTTCAAGAACTTATAATCTCGATAAAACAATTGTTCATAAATTCTCTCTAAAAGGTCACTCTGCCATGTTAAATCCATTTTATTACGAAGTTTCCATGACAATTTTGCGGAGAAAAGGTTTTCTCTGAAGTCCATAACAGCGCCTACAACAGAATCTCTTCTATGATAAGTGTCATCAATTCTAATTTTAAAGTTTGGATTAATCTTTTTCTGCCAAACTCCGTGCAATTTATGGTTTTTATGGGCTCTGGCTTTTGTATTTTCATCATTATAGATATACCTGTAGTCAAAATTTCCTCTCGAGCTCTTGTCAAAGCGGAATTTTGCCATGGTCATCAGATCCATTTGCGCATACCCACGCGGACCATCTGCCTGATAATTTCTTTTCTGATACTGACCTTCAAAAACATATGACAACTTTTCGTGTACTGGAAGGTCATAATTAACCCTGAAGTAATTGTCGTAGTAACTTGTTCGATAAAGATTAATAGCTTCTTTCTCGTAAGTTCTTCTATCAAATGTATTTGAAACGCTTAAATCTGCCTTATTACCAACATAATTCATATTATATTCGGTATATAAATTCACATTATTGTAATCCAAGTCATTAATATTTCGATAAGTTCTTTGATTACCAGTGATTTCAGCAAAGATATTTCCACCTTTAAGGAACCAGGTTTCCTGATCACTCAAATTTAATTGATGAAATTCTGAACGCTTATAGTTTGGATATGCTCTTGTCTGATAGCCAGCATTAACAAGTCTTTCTCTCTTTTGCCATTTGTGGTTGAAGAATACTTCAAAAAGGTTATCACGATAATCCTTAATGACATTATCTGGATACCAGGCATGATGAAGAGTGTTTTTAAAGGTCCATGCTTTTGAATTTTTGAGTTTTAGCAGATAAGAAGCAGTCAAGTAATTTTCATGAACTGGTTCGTTTCTTTCTCTCTTTAAAAATCTGTCCTCAATGAATAATTGACGATTTTCATTAAACTTGTAATTCAAAGATAGTTTTGCTTGTCCGAGATTGTTTGGAAGTGCTGATTCAACAGTCTTAAAAGGAGTTGTTTTGGTTTGAGTTCTATAAACTTCGTTTCTATTCTGAAAATCAAGTTTGAGAACTCCGCTAATTTCAACCTTTTTATACTCATTTTTTTGCTTTTTGGTAGTTACAGGAGCTTTTTCAGATGAAGGAGCAACGTAATCAGAAAGATCCGAACTTTCCTTTTTAGCACTTTCCTTATTTTGATCTGAACTTCCAGACTTCTTTTGCCCCCTATTCACAAATGAATCGAGGTAAAAGTTTCTAACTTCTTTGTAGGTATCATCTATTCTTGAGAATCCATCAAAGAGCTCAGCTCTGTCATTAGGATAATCTGAAGACACATTAATAAATAAATCTTCCATCAGATCATATCTTTTCTGGACATAATCCATCTTATCTTCAGCTTCATCCATTATATCCTGATATTTGCTTTCTGTTGGCTCTATATTCTGATTTATTATTCTTCTATCAAGTTCCTTCAAGCGGTTGAAAGAATTTGAAAAATCAGGCTCATATCTTCTAAATGCATTTAAAGCATTCTGACTGGAAACAGAAATGGCAAAAGCTTGTCCAGCAAGCAAAATGACCATTAGAAACGAAATTATTGAAACTCTCTTTTTAGTATTCATTTAATATCCTCCAGTTCTCTTACTTAAGGAAAGTGCTGAGCTGATTTTCCAGATCGGCAATGTTATTCTGCAATTGCTCGGCAACTACCCCAAGTTCCTGGAATTTATTGCTGATATTCGTCCAGGAATTCTCTATTTCCTCTTGTTCACTAGTCTTAAAACTAGTGCTTTGAGAAGCTCTCATTGTTTGATCATAAAGTCTTTGTGCAGACTCATACTGTCTTTTAACTGTGACAAAACTTCTCATAATTAGAAGCGAACTACGTAATCGCTTCTGCTTAACGTCATCAGTTGTTCCTGAAAGTGAGTTATATGCAAGAATTTCATTATTTAACAAAACAATATTATCTGAGAGCTTGTCATCAAACTCCTGCATTTCAACAAGCTTTGAAGAATCAACTTCGACGACTTCAACCTGCTTAAGAACTGAAGAAAGAACTGTTATCTGGTCATTTAGGCGTTTAAGTAAATTTCTCGCATTTGGATCATCTGGGTTAACCTCGATAATAGATTCTGTTTTGCTTACAAGTTCATTTAGCGTCTCAACTAGCTCAGTTCCCTTTTCATAAGCTTCAGAAAATTCTTCTTGCGATTTACCGTTTGGATTCGCCAAAACTCCATTTTTAATTCCATCTATCTCAGCAACAATTGAATTAAGCTCATTTTCAATTGCTGCGATGTCATTTAATGCATCTTCATCCAAAGATGACAGCTTAAATTTGAAGCTCATAATCTTGTTTGTTTCCGCTTCAAAACCAGCTCTTTTTGAAATAGTTTCATTAATTAATTTTGAATACCCGGCAATTTTTTGTCGGTCTGCCTCTGAAAGATTAGGGGTTGTTAGAGCATCGGCTACCTTCTTCTTCATTGAAGCAATTATCATGGTATCTTCTAGTAGGGCTCCCAGGAATCTGTCAGCATCTTTTTGAAGTTCCCAGGCAATGTCTTCTTCAACCGCCTGCAATTCAATTAACTTTTGAAAGTCATCTTTAAGTCTTGCAAATTCTGTGGATTCTAACTCAATAATCTTTTGAAGATTTTCAGGAACTTCGTTCATCTGAATAGATTCGCCAAGCTTAGAAGTTGCGTCTTCCCAGAGCTTTTGTTCAGCCTGAACGTCAATTTCCTGCTTTTCGGTTTTTCCACCTGGTTTGATTACCAGTTCTTCACCCATATTTACTTGAATTATTTCGCGGGTTTCTCGGATTAAAACATCAGCAACACCACGAAGAACCTTAACTCTATTTTCTGTTTTATCTTCGGACTGAGAACAAGTTATGTTAGTTCCTTTGATACCTGCAATAGCCTGGCTCATATCAACTTCCATAGAACCATCTTTAATCATTTTCTTCACATTCACCCAAACTTTACCAGTGATCAAAGTGATCTTATTTTCTTTTTCTGGTGGCGTAGAGAGAATAATCTCAGTTCTTGGTTTCATTACAAATGTGGTCATATCTGTAAGACTCAGAATTGCTGAGGAGTCATTTCCACCAGTTTTAATGTGATCGTCAACGTTCAAAACGTCATCTAAACCGGCCATTTCCCATGCTTCATCGTCCAGATCAACTTTTGGACAAACCTGAACCTCTCCAGCCAGGTCAGAAAAACGGATACCAGAATCTTCGGCCCAAACCTCAGATCCAGCAAAACAAAGTAAAAATGCCAGAACGACAATAGCAAACTTTTTCATTCGCGGGAACTCCTCAAAAAAATCTTATCTCTTATCAGTCTTATGTACAAAGAGCTCAAAAAAAATATCACAAGGGTGTACATTAATCAAGTTACGTAGAAATGCCATGAAACTCGATTAAAAATGCGCAATAAAAAAGGCTGGCTCTATCAAATGAAGAGCCAGCCTAAAAAATCTTTTTTAAAACTTTCTTTTTACTATCTTAACGTTCCCAGCATAATCAAAAACCTTCAAAACCAGTGTCCCGTTCTTTTTTCTTCGCAAAGGTTTTACAACATATACCGAAGCTTTATCTGGATCAGCGTAGATCTCACAAGCAACATTATTATAGGTAGCTTGCGAGCCAAGGTAATTTACTCCCTCGCCCAGATCTGTTGCTTTGTAAACCCAACAAGCACCCAGGTGCTTCAATGTTTGTTGTGATGAATACCAAACTTTTGGAGCAACAGCATCTTCCAACACCACAAATTCACCAGAAGTCCTTGTGGAAGCCCAAAGCACTCCATCAATAATCTCTTCCCCCATATGGGAATAACTTCCATTTTTGGCAACAGTATAAATCCCAAGCTTTTTAAGATTATTTCCTTTATAGTTTTCAGGTTTCAAACCAATTTTTATGGGCTTAAAGAAAACCTTTTCCTTGGGTAAAACGGCAAATACATCACTAAAAGGGGGCAAGAATCCTTTTTTCTTTGAACCTCCAGGTAGAGGTTTTTTTATAGTTTTTAAAAGCTTGTAAAAACCTGGTCCAGTTAAAGATTTTTTGGAAAACTTTGCATAAAATGAATCATTCAGGTTTAAATCAAACTTTTCTATATCTCCGTAATTCCAACCATTAAATAATGTTTTATTACCAAATGATAAACCTGTCACATAATCTTTATTGTAGGGAATCAAAATCTCAGCTTCATTTCCTATCTTTAAAAAAGGAAGGATTACAGATTTTTTATCTAAATCCAGACAACAAATTGTAGCTCTTTCCTTCAAATCGGGTGATATTGATAAAATCTTACCTTTTACAAGCACTCCAGATTCGGTATGAGCAACAGAATGAACGTTGCCAAGTTTTAAATCATTTTCACTTATTGGCAAGGAAGAAGCATTTGCTTCTAACTGTTTTGTAAAGCTTATTTTACCCGCAGCGCTAATCTGGTTACCACCAAAATCAGTGGCAAGAATTTTCAAATCATAAATTCCCGGGGTTTCAGCATTCAAAATACCATCTTTAGTTGAATATCCTTTTGAAAAGCTCAGAGTTTCAAGATTCCCTTTAAATAGATTTATGACATACCCGGTCCCACGCATATTTGACTTAAAATAATCGTAAACAAACGGACATTGATTGTTTTCTGAGTAACTATATTTATGAAATAGCCTTTCGAAAAGCTTTTTTTCATTCAGAAATAGCTCTATTTTTTCAATTCCATAGAAATTTCCAGCACCATTAGAATCCATTACTCCAACTTTAATTCTAGCCTTTCCGATAATATCAATTGTTTTATTCCAGACGTATTTCGTTTTACCAATTTTCTTCAATTTAACGAAATAACTATTAAACGAATTTTCAACTTTAGACCCCATTTGAATAGGCTCAAAATAAAGATTATGATATGTAGGTAAAATTTTATCTGCAGGTCTATATCCTAAAATTGCCGGAGCAATCGGCTCATCATTAAGTGTTCTTGTTTCAAAATGCAAATGTGGTGGTCCAGAACCAGATTCTCCAGAAAAAGCAACGATCTGACCTTTTTTTACAGGGAACTTCCATGGTTTAAAAAACTCGTTAATACCATGCCTTTTCCCCATTTTAGAAAGCTTCTTACCGCAATAAGACTTTAATGGTTCTGCAAAGTCTTCTAGATGACCGTATACTACTCTTGTTTTTAAACTCGGATGATCTATATAAAGTCCATAACCATACCCTCTGAATTGTATGCTTGCTCTTGAAATGTATCCATCTGCAATAGCATACACTGGAACTCCGCACCTTCTTTGAGTTCTCAGATCGATACCAGCATGAAACCTAAGTCCTCTAAACTCGGCAAAGCTTGAGCTCTGTGAAATACCTATTTTAATTGGCCACTGCAGTGGTTTTTCAGATGCCACCAGGAAGCCTGGAGTGAATAGTTGAATTAGCAAAAGAAATGTAAATATTTTTTTCATTATGCCTCCAGTTGGGTAGAGCATACCCCCATATTTCATGATGATCAATATCAAAGAGTTTAATTTTTTTCAAAAAAATCACTAAGACTTAACTAATTAAAAGACGATACAGATATTGGGTAAGTTTTAAATATTTAAAAGAAAGGAGGTGAAAAAATGACAAATAGTTCTGTCTTAAATTTACTAAACCTATCCTCTACAGGTTTTAATCAAGAAACTGGAAAACTATCTAAATCCTCTGAAGGCTCTGGAAGCGACTCATTCTTGAGTTTGTTAACTCAGCAGCTAACCTTCTCTGCCGGGAACGGTTCATCTGCATTCAACTCCAAAACTTCCTCACTGGCGGCATTCTCACCGGGTAAAGTCAGCTCAGGAAATGAACTAAGACCTTCTTTCTCCAAATCAAACTTTGTAACAAAAAAAGACATTGGAAATTCTTCGGAACGCCGTGAAATTTCTGATTCTTTTGCTGAAAAAGCAAATAAACGCCTGGAGGAATCTACGCGCAACAAAGTTGATGACTCGAAAGAAGCAAATAGTGATTTACAAATTGAGGAAACAGACGAAGAGAAAGAATCCATTGCACGAAAGAGCGCTGAGAAAATTTATGACGAGTTGATCACAGACCCTGATATAGCGAATTTTCTCCAAGGAATGGACAAAAATACAGCTCTTGATTTGATTCAGGCAATTCAGGCTGCTCCTGAAGCCGAGATCACCGAGATTCTGAATAACCCGGAAGCCATCATGGAAGGGCTTACTGAACTCATGGAAGAAGCAACGAACATCGATGAAAGTGAAATGGCAGAAATTCTGGCATCAATTTCAAGCTCTGAATCTATGGCTTCTCTAGCCAACATGCTTGAAAAAAACAGGCCAGAAATCAACCATAAGCTATCTGATGAAAGTTCAAAAAAAGCATCAATTGAAGGGATTAATTCTGAATCTCTAAAAACTGTAGAAGATACGGAAGCATCGGATACCAATTCAGATGAGTTAAAGACTGAAACTTCTGATAAAGATCAAATTCAGGAGAAAAAAGCAGAAACTCACAAAGAAAAAAGTTCTCAAGCAGAATCAAAGATTGAAGATCAAAAAGCAAACTCAGATAATGGCACCCTGAAGTATCGTTCAGAAACGAGCCAAAAAGAAAACTCCGCTTCTCTTGAAGGGGAAATTTCAGAACAGGTTCAAACTTCAAGCGAAACCGACCTGCCAGAAACCAAAGTTGCAGATTCTTTTCAATCAGAATTAACTAACATGCTTATCTCAAGCGACACTACAGATGATTCTCTTAAAAAGAAACTTGTATCTGCAATGCTTCAAAAAGTTAACAACAGCAAAAACATGGCAAATGGCGTAAGCGGCGAAGCAACTTATGGTCCAAAACCTATTTCCGGAAACAAATCTTCGTTCCTAAATCAAAATGGGAATCAGGGATTTGCGAATGGTGGAAATGCTAACGGGACAACTTCTTCCGCTGGATCAGCTGCAGAATCCAGATCAACAGGAAGCCTGGCAAATTCAGTTTTTGCTCAGTTAATGGAAAAAGCTGAACTTATTAAAGCTCCAGATGGAAAAAAAGTTCTAAATATTGAACTTGATCCAAAAGAATTAGGAAAAATGGAAATGGAGCTGACCTCCAAGGATGGAACCGTTTCGGCCCGAATTTCAGCTGAAAACTCCGATGTAAAGAGCCAATTAGACGAATTGCTTCCAAAGATTAAAGAGCAATTAAATGAGCAAGGAATAAATTTAGTTGAAATAACAGTGGATATTTCTTCCAAACATCCCGATGAAAAAAATAGGAATCAAATGTTTGAAGGAAAACATAAGTCTATTTCTGGTTCAAAAATCGGATCAAATAATGGAGAAGAATTAATTCGAAAGAATGTTCTACCCCATTTAAGGAGAAGAGCTTTAAACATTCAGGCAATAGATCTTACGGTTTAGGAGGCCAAAATGGCAATTGAAACAGTCGATGTTGGAAATCCTGGAAAATATGAAACTACGACAAGAAAACCATCGTCTGAACTGGGAAAAAATGACTTCCTTCTTCTGCTAACCGAGCAGTTGAAGAATCAGGATCCCATGAATCCTATGGATAATACTGAATATATCAGTCAGTTATCCACATTCAGTGAGTTGGAACAACTCCAAAACATGAACACTTCACTTGAATCGTTCACAAGCAGTTTCTCGTCAAACTACAAAGCCCAGGCGATGTCATTCCTTGGTGCAACAGTTACAGCTAAAGCTGAAGATATGCTTCAGCCAATTACTGGAATGGTAGAAACTGTAGGATTTGACAATGGAGAGCCATATCTAAAGGTTGGTGATTACGCATTTACTCTTGATGAAATCCAGCTAGCAAGTCCAACTTACATAGATACAGGTTCAAACACGACCGACACTACTGACACGACCACAGAATCAACAGAAGACTCAGTATAAAATCTAAAATCCGAGGCAAACTATGGACCCCAGGCTGATGGTTGGACCAAAAGTATCAACTTTGGGTGGAATTTCATTAAACAACTCGAGCTTAAAGACAAATCAGACAAAACAGGCAAACAACTTTAACTCTCTGTTTAATCAAGTCCTCCAAGGCACAACAAATGGTGACATTAAAATCAGCGCACATGCCCAGAAAAGGCTCTCAGAACGTAACATTACCATGGACAGCAAACTTGAAAATTCTCTAAAAACTGCAGTTGAGGAATTGGAATCTAAAGGTGCCAAAGACTCTCTTGTAATTACGAAAGAAGGGGCTTTCCTTGTAAATGTGCCGAACAAAACACTGGTAACCGCAATGGGACATGAAGAAATGCGAGATGGAATAGTCACCAATATAGACAGCGTGAGTATGAAGTATCAATAAGGAGATAAGGCAAGCAAGTTAAAGAAACAGATAAACATTTGTAAGGAAGCAAACAAACTGGGAACGCAAAGATAAAAAAACAAACAAATCCAGAACAATGGCCGGACCCTTCCCAGGGAAGCCAATAAAAAGAGGCCTGATTGACAGAAGGCCGATTATCAATCTTTGCCAACCCCAAGCAGGTTGGCCGGAAAGAGAGAGTCACATGAGGTGCCCAAACTCTCTTCCGGTTGGCTGCTCTTCTAAGATGAAGAGCTACCGAAAGCATGAAGGAACATAACTTTCGGCCTAACGGCTATATAGCCGCTATATATAAAGGATAATGTGATATGATTCGATCATTATTCACGGGAGTAACGGGTCTCAAAAATTTCCAGACAAAAATGGACGTTCTCAGTAATAATATTGCGAACGTAAATACTACGGCATATAAAAGAGGTCGCGTAATGTTCCAGGACCTCTTCTCTGAAACATTAAGACACGGGCAGCAAGCCTTTGGTGAATATGGCGGACTCAACCCAATGCAGGTTGGTCTTGGTGTAAAAACAGCAGCCATTGACACTTTAATGGATCAAGGGGCAATTGAAGGAACTGGAAAACAAACTGACATAGCTATCGAAGGTGCTGGATTCTTTGCAGTTCGAGGCTATGACGGAAACCTCTACTACACCAGAGATGGTAACTTAAACGTTAACCCAAACTACGACATGGTTATGACCAACACTGGATTTAAAATGCAAGGTTGGCTATCAACGCAAGATCCAGTAACTGGAAACCTTGAATTAAAAGAGACTGGTGTAGTTCCATACGATATTAATATTACCAAGTACCTAAAGAAACATGCTCATCAGACAAACTCAGTAACCTATTCCTGTAACCTGGATCAGGGCTCGGCTGAAAGAGACATTAAATTAGGCCTTGATACTCTTACTTTTAAGGACAGCGAAGGCAACTTTCAGAATCTAAAGTTCAAGTTTAAGAAATTAGATTCTCAAAACTGGATATGGTCAGCAGTTGACGAAACAGAAGGTAACGTTGCAACAGGAACCATGAAAACTGACGCAGACGGAAACGTTATTGAAAGTACAGTGGAGCCCGCAGGCGCAACTTCCAGCATAGGTGCCCCATACTTTACTTATGATCCAGATGGAAACCCTCAACCAGCTACTTCAACAATGCCAATTAATGCGATAGCAAACACTGGCACTGGAATAAGCTCTGGTGTTAATGCCACTGGCAATGAAATCAAGGACGAAACCGTTCAAGTAATTTTTGACGGTGGTGACCCAACCAGAGCCACTTCTTATAGAGTTGTTGGTTCTGAACGTGGATTCATAGGCGCAGGAACTCTGGGCGGAGAACAAGCCCGTTTACAAGGCACTCCAGTAGCGTTTGGTGCAAACTGGACTCCAGCTGCCAATACATCGTTTGATATTTCAGATCACCAGTTCAATCCACCCCTCACGGCTACGGTTAACTTTACTGGTGGGCAGGTTTATTCAACATCTCAAATAGCTGACAATATCAACAGTTCAATGAAAGCTAATGGAGTTAGAGCGACCTGTTACTATGACTCAGTTACAATGCAGTTCCAGATTGTAAGTAATGACTCTGGTAGTAACCGAGATCTTGAAATCTCTAATCCAGTAGGAAACTTTGCAGACCTTGGACTAACAGCAGAAAGAGTTGTTGGAACAGGCGGCGCAAGACCAGAAGTTTTTAGTAGCAATGCACTTGCACTTGCTAACGCAACCGCATACGATCCTTCTAATGACGTCTGGGATCCGTCGAGCGATGTGGCTTTTACTATAACAGACAGAACAGGAAACTCTGCAATCATTCGTTTTGACGACCAGGTAGCTGGAGCAAACCAGATTTATACAAGAGGAGCTATTCTCGCTGAAATCAACTCAAAGCTTGCTCAGGAAAATGTTAGTGCAACTGCCTCATTCATTGACACTAACAACGATGGAAGCCCTGATCAGCTTACAATAACAGGTAATCGTTCCGGTTCAGGAGAAAAAGTAACTTTATCTGGTGACAACAGCATGAATCAGCTTGGCCTTTCACAGGGTGAAACCAGAGGAACTGCTGCAATCAGCGACTTTGCATATGGTGGATTAGAGTTCACACTAACAGAAGGCGACAACCCATGGCTTCCAAACGAAACAATGAGTTTTGCTACTACCGCTGAAAAAGGTGCAGCAGATTCAGTAAATATCTTCGTTCCTCAACCTTCTGCTGATATGGTTAAATTTAGCACCACAGTAAATGGCGAAACATTTGAAATTTCCGGAGCAGTAAACGAAGGTGCCAAACACTCTACAAACATTATAGTTTACGATTCACTTGGTGGAGCCCATGGACTTGTAACAACCTGGGAACACACAAACTCAGAAACCCAGGAATGGGTTTACAAAATGAGTTATTCTGATGATGATCCTGAAATTGTTAACTGGTTAAAAGACCCAGCGAACAATATTGCTGACCCAGAAGCTCCCACAGACGCAGATCTGGAAAGAGCAAACGACGCACTTCTCAAAAATCGTGAAGGAACAATTTATTTCCATGAAAATGGTAAAATTGATTCGGGAAGATCTTTTGTTCCGGTATTGGAATTCCAGCCTCAGGGAAGTAACAAAGTTTCAATTAATCTGAATACAGATTTAATTACTCAGTTCAGTTCAGATTTCACTACTAAAGCTGAATATCAAGACGGATATGAAATGGGTCTATTGGAACAGGTTTATTTTGAAGATGATGGAATTATCAGAGGTGTATACTCAAATGGTCAAAAACAACCAATTGGTCAAATTGCCGTAACAACTTTCAGAAATCCAGGTGGACTTGAAAAAACAGGTAAAAACCTTTATGAATTTTCTCCAAACTCTGGACAACCTGTTGTTGGAAAGGCAGGAATGCAGGATCGTGGTGTAATTGTTCCAGCTTCACTTGAAATGAGTAACGTCGATATCTCAGAAGAATTCACCAACATGATTGTTACGCAAAGAGCGTTTCAGGCCAATTCACGTGTAATCACAACCTCAGACGAAATTCTTCAGGAAGTTGTTAACCTTAAACGATAGGATAATTAATTAAGCATGATTCAATTGACACGAATTAACCAAAAAAAATTCTACCTTAATCCTGAATTAGTAGAAAACATTGAATCATGCCCCGATACTGTAATAACTTTAATTTCTGGAAAAACACTAATGGTATTAGAATCCGTGAGTCTGGTAGTAAAGCGAATAATGCGATACAAGCGCCAGATTCACGGACTACGCCCATTAAAGAAAAGATCTGCGGAAAAAAATAATTCACGCAGTGCACAAAAAAACTCTTAAAACGTCTGTATCAATATTGACTTGGCCGTTTTAAGCATGGTAGGTTTATAAACTATGTCTTCAAAAACCAAATTAATTCTTATAGTTCTTGCAGTTATGTTGCTTGTACTTGTAGTTGTTGGTGTTGCCTACATGACAACACGAAAGGCTATAACAGGACCAGGCGGAGCACCTTCTCCACCACCTGTACAAGAAGAAATAGCTACTTCCCCTAAGATGGGCAGATTTGATCTGGGTGAATTTATCGCAACTTCAAGAGACGAGGAACTTCATTATGTGAAGATTCAGGTAGAAGTTGGATATGTTGGAAACCTGGAGCAAGAGCTAGAAGAAAGAAAAGCCGAATTGCGTGATGCAATCACAACAATTTTAATGAAACTCAATATTCAAAGGGCAAAAGAAGATTACATCGACCACTTTTTGCACAAGGATATTGAAAAAGAACTAAACAGAATTCTAGGGAAATCAACTTCGGAGAGTCGAATTATCAAAGTTTTTATTCCTACCTTTCTAATAAATTAAAACAGAGTCAGATTTAGCTAAATGGTAGATACGTTATCTCAAAGTGAAATTGATGCACTGCTGTCTGCACTAAGCACTGGAGCAGAAGAAGAAGCCCCACCTCCAGGAGGGGGGACATATTCTGAAGACACTCCTAGCCAACGCAGAAAAGATGCTGCTGCAAGCAAGCTTGCTCTTTTTGGCCTGGATGAAGATGATGATCCAGATAAACCAAAAAGAATTGAGAAACGCTATGATTTCAAGCGCCAAACAAAATTTTCAAAAGAACAACTTGGAACTATTCAATTAATTCATGAAACTTTTGCCCGGTTAGTTGGAACAGATCTATCAACAAAACTAAGAGCATATGCCCAGGCTACAATCATTGCTGTTGAACAAAAAACTTTTGAAGAGTTAATCCATTCAATCTACAATCCTACATTTATTTCAATTTTCCGCTCAGACAATCTTGATGGAAAAGCCTTAATTGACATAAATTTGAATATTGTTTTTACAATTTTAGATAGATTACTTGGTGGTAATGGAACTCCGCTTGGGCAACTTCGACAAGTAACAGAAGTAGAAAAACAAATCATGCAAAAAGTCATGGTTGGGATTCTTGATCGCTTACGCGAAGCCTGGATCAATATCATAGACTTCGCACCAACTCTGGAATTAGTAGAGTCGAATCCCCAGTTTGCTCAGATAGTTCCTCCTGGCGACATGACTCTTTCTATAACTATAGAGTTAAAGATTCATGATGTCACAGGTGTAATGACTCTATGTATACCTTACAATACGGTTGAACCTATAGTTCATAAATTCAATGCAGCGTCCTGGTTTGCAGCTGTCCGTAAAGAACCAATGCAAACTAACGTCGACGCTATCAGCAGCCAGGTAAAAGAAGTTCATCTTCCGGTGATTGCTGAACTTGGCTCTACAATAGTAAATCTACAAGACATCCTCGGTCTACAACCAGGCGATATCCTCGTTACAGATCAGTTGGTTCAAAAAGATTTATGCATTAAAGTTGGAAATCTGGTTAAATTTAACGGTCGCCCAGGTATCCTCGGTAAGAAAATGGCCATATCAATAACGAATGTTGTCGACCCCCCTGATCAGGAGGAGGAATTAGAGTGAACGACCTATTATCACAAGAAGAAATTGATGCATTGTTAAATGCAGGATCTGACTCTGGGGGAGATGAAATTCCCGCAGAGACGCCGGCGGACGATCCGCCAGTTGCAGCCGCGCCTTCAGGCGGTGGCGCTTCTGGTGGAAGCTCTGGCAATTCAGGCAAATCAAGTGCATCACATCAGCTAAGCCAGGAAGCCCTTGACCAACTAACCGAGGTCGCCAAACTATCACTAGGAGCGACATCTTCTGTTGTTCAAGTTCTTCTCAACAAGGAAATTGAGATAACCCTTGATCAGGTAAGAGTTGTAAGTTTTGACGAACTGGCCAGCGAAGGTGCTGACGAAGAATACGTTTTGGCAAAAATTGCTTACGTAGAAGGCTTCGACGGCAATTCCTATCTAATGTTAAAAAAGAGTATTTCAGCTATCATTGGCGACTTAATGATGGGTGGAGAAGGAATTGGCGCGGAATTTCAAGAAATGCACACCTCAGCAGTTTGCGAAATGATGAACCAGATGATGGGGAAAACCACCACAACCCTATCAGAGATTTTCAAAAAAAGAGTTGACATTTCACCTCCAGAGGTGGAAGTGGTCATTTACCAAAATGGACCACCTAATTTCCCAGATTTTGGTGAAGATGCCGGCTTTCTTCGAATTGGTTACAATTTGAAGATTGGCGACCTGGCAGAAACAGAAATGGTTCAGCTTCTTCCAGCTGACTTTGCAAAGTCTATGGCTGCAGAGCTAACCAAACCAGAAAAAGCTCCACCAAAACCTCAGCCAGCAGCGCCTCCTCCCCAGCAGCAACAACAACCGCAACCCCAACCTCAAGGCGGCATGCCTGGGCAAATGCCAGGAATGGGAATGCCCGGACAGATGCCGGGAATGGGAATGCCTGGACAGATGCCGGGAATGGGAATGCAAGGACAGATGCCGGGAATGGGAATGCCCGGACAAATGCCCATGCAGGGACAGATGCCAGGAATGGGAATGCCCGGACAAATGCCGGGAATGGGAATGCAAGGAAATCCTGCAGAATTTGGAATGCTCCAAATGCCCATGGGCGTTGGATTACAATCAAATATCGATCTTCTTTTAGACGTGCCTTTGCAAATAACAGTTGAATTAGGCAGGACCCGTATGTTAATAAAAGAAGTTCTTGAATTGGGTATTGGTTCTGTAGTAGAGTTAAACAAGTTAGCGGGCGAGGCCGTTGAAGTGTTCGTAAATAATAAACTAATTGCCAAAGGTGAAGTTGTTGTTATTGATGAAAACTTTGCGGTTCGTATTACTAACATAATCAATCCACAAGATAGACTCCAGGCTCTCTAAGGAGACTCACCGATCCGATGGGGAAAACAATTTTAATAGTAGACGATGCAGCCTTTATGCGCATGATGATTAAGGACATTCTTAGCAAGAATGGCTACGATGTCCTTGGCGAAGCACAAACTGGCAAGGAAGCGGTTGAGCTTTATCAAAAGCTTAAACCAGACTTGGTTACCATGGACATTACCATGCCCGAAATGAATGGTATTGACGCGGTTAAAGCCATAAAGAAAATTGACCCGACTGCAAGAATTATTATGTGCAGTGCAATGGGACAACAGGCTATGGTTATTGACGCGATTCAAGCTGGTGCCAGAGATTTTGTAGTAAAACCCTTCCAGCCCAACCGAGTTTTAGAAGCTGTTCAAAAAGCTTTACGCTAGCCATCTTCAAGTGCGCTTAAATAAAATCTGGTCAACATTATTTTTATTAATAATGCTGACAAACCTTTTGAATGCTGAATCCGTTGCCTCGTTAGGCAACGGTTTATCTATTTCCCAACCTATTGAAGCGATATCGGCTTCACAAACACCCAATCAAACAGCAACAATACCTTTTTTCCTTCAAAACGAAGGAAATCCAACAAATTCGCCATTCACCCTTCCAGCCTCAGATCCTTTTGGATCTGTATTGAGAATTATTTCATCTCTAATTGCAGTTATAATTCTCGCGCTAGCTTTAAGCTGGATTCTTCAAAAAAAAGGTGGATTTGGAAGCAATGTTTTTGGCAAAGTTCTAGGAATTCTACCTCTAGATAACAAAAGATTTATATATCTGGTTGATATTATGGGCAAGGTGTTAGTTCTAGGAGTTACAGATTCAAACATTAATCTGCTAAGCGAGATTACTGATAAAGCCACCATTGATTCTTTAAGATTCCAAAATGAAACCCCCGGAATGATCCCAGGAGTTGAAAAAGTTTTTTCTTTTCTCAAAAAAAATAGAAAACAGTTTGATGGCGCAGAAGATTCTGAAAAGTTACCTATCTCTGACCCTGACGTAAAGAAACAGACAGATAAAAACACAGACAGAATAAGCAAAATCAAAGATATGCTTATTAAAAGAAACGATTCAGAGGACAAATAAAAATTCCATCTTGCACAACGGTGCCCCATATTGTATAAAAAGTAAGGGCATGTGCCCCACATCTATTTTTTGTGAGTTATATACTACAAAATGCACCGATTCTTTGATTCAACAAGATTTTGTCTCGTACTGGCAGTAGCTAGCCTAATTGCCATTTTGTGTTGCCCAAGCCCTTCATTCGCGCAACAGCAAGACCTCTCGAATCCAAGAGCAAGAGTAAATGTTTCTGACTCAACCGATGTAGATAAAATACAACGTCAGAACACACCCTTCCCAATTCCTTCAATCAGCATTCAAGTTGATCCTTCAAGAGAGCGAGGACAACTAGGAACAGGCCTACAGGTTTTAATTCTATTAACAATTCTAAGCCTGGCCCCATCAATTTTAATAATGCTAACGAGCTTTACCAGAATTTTAATTGTTTTGAGTTTTGTCAGACGCGCACTTGGAACACAACAGGAACCAAGCAATCAAATAATTATTGGTCTTGCCCTCTTCATTACATTTTTCACAATGTCACCAGTTATTGATCAAATTTACCAAAATGCATTTCAGCCATACATTGCAAGAGACATAAATTATGTTCAAGCATACAATAGAGCAATTTCTCCCATAAGAGAATTTATGTTTAAGCATACCCGCAAAACCGACTTAGCTCTTTTTGCAGGAATGGAAGGTGGAGCAAAGCCTCAAACAAAGGAAGATTTCAGCACACTCGCTCTAGTCCCTTCCTTCATAACGAGTGAATTAAGAACAGCTTTTCAAATGGGCGTTATAATTTACCTGCCATTTCTGGTAATCGATATGGTTGTCGCCAGCATATTGATGTCAATGGGAATGATTATGCTGCCCCCTGTAATGATATCCCTTCCCTTTAAAATTCTTTTATTTGTTATGGTTGACGGGTGGAATCTGGTTATAAAATCACTTGTTGTAAGCTTTGGGGGTAACGCATGACGGAATATACCCTATACGAAATGTTTAAAGAAACAATATTTTTAGCCTTTACACTTTCGGCTCCCATATTAATTCTGGGAATGCTTATAGGTATTGCAGTAAGCATTTTTCAAACGGCCACCTCAATTCAAGAACAAAGTTTAACCTTTATTCCAAAGTTAATGGTTACCGCTCTTGCTCTTGTTGGGTTAGCCCCATGGATGCTAACCAAACTAATGCAATTTACCATGAAACTCCTCGGGCATCTTCAAGAGTTTAGATAGTAATGACTGAAGCTTTTTTTTTAAAATCTGTAGGAATGTTCTTGATTGCACTGGTTAGGTTCAGTGGCTTTTTTATCAACATGCCTGTTTTTGGAGAATCATTCATCCCGATGCAAGTTAAAGCTGGCCTATCAGCAATTTGTGCGGGAATCGTTTTGCCCCACCTATTGGTAACCCAGGATCTGCCAGAATTAAGCGTTCTCGGTTATGGGCTAATGATTCTAAGAGAACTGATCCTCGGCTTTTCAATGGGATTCATGGTTTTAATACTAACCGATATTCTAAAATTCGCCGGACAGTTAATAGGGATGCAAATAGGCTTTTCTTTTGTTCAGGTAGCAGATCCCGGGTCAAATATAAGCCAGGGGATCGTTTCAGAATTTTTTCAACTTGCCGGCGTTTTAACTTTCATAATGATAGGCGGACACCTTCTCGTTCTTCAGGCTTTCTATCAGAGCTTTGATATGATACCACTAGCAGGAATGAAGCTACCCTCTGGAATCGTGCAATTAGTAACCAACTACACCGGAATGATATTTGTTACCGGAATTCAAATAGCCATGCCAATAATTGGAGTGATTCTTGTTGGCGATGTAGGCCTTGGAATCATTGCACGAACTGTCCCGAAAATGAATGTTTTTCAAATAGGTTTTGCATTAAAAATTCTAATGGGACTAACAATCATAACCATTTTAATGCCATTTTTAGGAGACTTGATTAAAAATCTAATTCAGTTAAGCCTTGGACACATAAACACCATGCTTAACGCTATGAAATAGATGACTATACATCAAAAAGCTAATTTGAGATTGGATAACTTCCAACCAATCAAGCTCCAAAACTTTAACTTTGATTTACAACTGTTCGCAGGCGAAAAAACAGAGCCAGCAACAGAAAAGAAGCGCCAGGAAGCAATCCAGAAAGGCAACGTTCCTAAATCTCAGGATCTTGGTTCTGTTGTTATACTTCTGGCAAGTTTTTTAACCTTAAGGTATTACGGCCCGGAACTATATGGCATATGTGGCGAATACATGAGATACACATTGGGAAATGCAATTTTCACCACTCTCAACTTGACCAACACCATAGTCATAATGAACCAACTGATCGTTACTCTAACTAAAATTCTGGCTCCTTTTTTTGCAGTTGTAGCATTATCAGCGATTGCAGCAAACATGATACAAACTGGATTTTTATTCAGATTCGAACCTCTCACACCCGACCTTGACCGATTAAACCCAATTTCCGGTCTTCAGAACGTGTTTTCATGGAAACTGGTTGCCGAGCTGGTCAAGTCAATCTTAAAAATCCTTATTGTGGCCTACATCCCCTATTCCACTCTAAGAGAGCAACTGCCGTTTATTATTAGATTTATCCAACTTGAGCCAATACCTGCAATTATACTTCTGCTAAAAATAATCTTTTACATGGCCATTAAAATAATTTTGGTTCTCCTGGCTCTAGCTATTGGCGATTGGGCTTTTCAAAAATGGAGATATGAAGAAAACCTGAAAATGTCAAAAGAAGATATAAAAGAAGAATACAAACAGCGCGAAGGAGATCCCAAAATTAAGCAAAAAATTCGCGAAAGACAAAGGCAGGCATCTTCAAAACGAATGATGGATGAAGTTCCGCAAGCAACCGTTGTTGTTACAAATCCAACCCATATTGCCTGCGCCTTAAAATATGACAGAGATTCAGATGCAGCACCAGTTGTTGTTGCTATGGGAGCCGGGCTTATAGCGCAAAAAATCAAAGAGATAGCCAAAGAGCACGATGTGCCTATTTTAGAAAACAAACATCTTGCGCGTGCCCTCTATAAAATGGTAGAAATAGGAGATGAAATTCCAGCAGATTTATATGGTGCAGTGGTAGAAATCCTTGCACAGGTTTACCGTATGAAAGGTAAAACCGCGTAATAAAAGCTGCAAAGAGTTTGTGCACAACATGGAGATTTAAATGGCAGACGGCAATCCTTCAAATTCCCTAAATTTAGTGCCCTTTGCCGACGTTTTAAAAAGCAAGGACGTTGTTTTTGCTTTTGGCGTAGTATTAATCGTCATAATGATGGTTGTTCCGCTGCCTCCTTTTATTCTAAATCTCCTTTTAACTCTAAACATTGCTCTAGCCCTGACAATTCTTTTAGTATCTATATACAACAAAGAAGCACTTCAATTTTCTGCTTTTCCAAGCTTACTCCTTGTTTCAACCTTATTTCGATTGAGCATGAACGTAAGCACCACAAGAATCATCCTTTCAGGTAAAGGTGCAACGATTGATATCGTAGAAGCCTTTGGCAACTTTGTTGTTGGTGGAAACTATGTGGTTGGATTTGTTGTATTCTTGATTCTGGTTTTAATTCAATTCATCGTTATCACCAAAGGTGCCGAACGTGTCGCCGAAGTTGCTGCCCGATTCACGCTTGACGCGATGCCGATCAAAGGAATGGCAATTGACGCAGATCTCAACGCAGGTGCAATTGACCAGGATGAAGCCACCCAAAGACGCCTCAACCTACAACGAGAAGCAGATTTTTATGGATCTATGGACGGTGCGAGTAAGTTTGTAAAAAACGATGCTATTGCCGGCATTATCATTACCATAATCAACCTTCTTGGGGGTCTGGTAATCGGAGTTTTTCAACGCGGGGAATCAGCTGCAGATGCCCTTCAAGCCTATGCATTATTTACTGTCGGTGACGGACTTGTCACTCAGATTCCTGCACTCCTTATTGCTACTGCAACTGGTATTGTTGTTACCAGGGCAAGCGCTGACTCAAGTCTTGGCGATCAAATCAGTGATCAATTGCTTTCCCATCCGAAGGTTCTCGGAATTGGCTCTGCAATGTTGGCCTTCCTCGGACTGATTCCCGGACTACCAAAAGTAAGCTTTCTCTTTCTATCTTTTGTATTTGGAAGTTTAGCCTACATCGTTGATAAAAATCAGGAAGAAACAGCTCAAAAAGATATTGAAAGTAAAATAGCAGAAGAAGAAAGCGCCGCTTCCGGCCCAGAAGATGTATCTTCGCTTTTAAGCATTGACTCTCTTGAGCTTGAAATCGGGTATAATCTAATTCCACTTGTTGATGCGAATCAGGGAGGTGACCTGCTAAACAGAATCACCTTGATTCGAAGACAAATTGCATTAGACCTTGGATTGGTAGTTCCTCCGATTAGAATTAGAGATAATATACAGCTACAGCCTTCTCGCTATGTTTTCAAAATTAAGGGTGTTGAATTTGATACCTATGAAATTATTCCAGATCAATTAATGGCCATGAATCCTGGAACTGCCACAGGCAAAATTAGCGGAATAGAGGTTACTGAACCTGCTTTTGGATTGCCTGCGATATGGATACAAGGTTCCTTACGGGAACGAGCTGAGATGTCAGGATATACAGTGGTTGATCCATCAACCGTTATAGCAACACATCTAACTGAAATTATTCGCAGAAACTCTCATGAAATTCTTGGTCGCGAAGAGTTGAAAACTCTTATCGATACTGTCTCTCAAAACAGCCCTCTTCTTGTTCAGGAAGTTGTTCCAAATGTTGTGAGCAACTCCATGCTTTTAAAGGTTTTGCAAAACCTTTTGAGAGAGAATGTTTCCATTCGCAATATGGCTTCAATACTTGAAGCTCTCGCCGACTGCAAAGGAATTGGAGAAGTGGACACTTTAACAGAAATAGCCCGTCAGGGCTTGGCAAGGCATATTTGCAAAGCCCTTCTTGATGAAAATAATATGCTCAAAGTAATCTCTCTAGACCCTCAACTTGAGCAAAGTCTTGCCAATGCACTCCAAAAGATAGACGGATCTGTTCAACTTGCAATTGATCCAGATTCAGCAAATAAGTTACTAGAAGCAATGCGCAGTAAATTTGAAGAAGTCATGCAGGAAGGGATTTCTCCAATTTTACTTTGTTCTAGCGCCCTGCGATTAAGTCTAAAAAGACTTGCAGAGAGAATCGCTCCGCGCCTGACAGTAATTTCTTATAACGAATTACCAACAGAAGTTCACATTGAATCCGTTGGACTTATAAGATTCCCTCAGAAATAATAAACAATGAATGACCAAGCCGCATCACTAAGACAACTCAAACAACTTGTTGATTCTGAAAGAATGGAATCCGCTCCCAAACCTCAAAACCTTGAGAGCTTTTTATCTGGAATAATACGACCATCTCCATTTTCAGCTATAGTTTTAATAGTTCCAGATTCTTTACCCTACGATTACCCTCTTTTAAAAGATTGGGCTCCAGCACTTTTACAGCACAATTCCAAAAGCTGCTTCTGGGATCAGGCGGGTTTAATTGCAACCGATTCAATTCCAAAAACTCAGATAAGCTTAAAATACCCCACTCCAGTTAAACTGGATACTGGTCTATCTCACCTGACAGTGCTCCCCAGAATCGATTCGCTAAACAAAACCAGCTCTATGGATGATTCAACAAAAATTGAAATCCTTAGCCACCTTACAAGGTGTTTGAAGCCTTTTTCAGAAGTCTGGATCAGCCTAAAAGCCAGTGAGTTGAAAGAATGTCATCCAATTTTGCACGCTGCTGACGTTGCATGTGTAACAGTTCCATCTCATTCCGACTCAATTTTAAGATGCTACGAAACGGTAAAAACAATTCATTTGTCTGGATATTTTTCACCCATAGGTTTATTGGAATTTTCACCTAAAACAGGCACAGCAAAAGAAGTTTCCGGGGAAAGAATAAAAATTGTTGCAAAACAATTTTTGGCTCTTGACCTTGTGCCTACTGGAATGGTACTTTCTAACAACACCTTTTCTCCACCCGAAACTGACAACAATCTTAGATCAAGATTATCGACGCTAGCGACGGGTTCAAGAGATTTCTTATACTGTCTGGCAGAAGGCTTAGTCTATTTAATTCCAGGGATTTATTAATCAATGTCTGAACCAATTATCAAACCGATTGAAGCAATAATTGCTGAAGCAAGAAAAAAGATTCAGCCATACGTCTTCAAACGCCTGGAATCAAGAACACCAAGACAAGCTGGCAAAAAAATCGCTAGAACAATAACCGTAACCTCCGGAAAAGGAGGAGTCGGCAAAACAAGTTTAGTGGCAAATTTAGCAGTCTGCCTTGCACAGGCGGGGCAAAAAGTAATAATTCTGGATGCCGATCTTGGCCTGGCTAATATTGATGTTGTTTTTGGCATTAGACCAAAACATAATCTAATGGACGTTGTTAACGGCAAAATGAACATCGATGAAGTAATGATTGCAGGCCCTTGTGGAATTCAAATTATTGCGGGAGGGTCTGGTGTTTCAGAGCTGGCACAGTTAGAACAAGAGAAAGCTGAAAGACTTTTCAACCAATTAAAGTTCCTTGAGGACAAAACCGACTTTTTACTAATTGATACTGGAGCCGGAATAAGTGACAGTGTCATTTCATTTTGTCAGGCTGCAGACCAAATTATTGTAATTACAACTCCAGAGCCCACGGCAATGGCAGATGCATACGGAATTATAAAAATTATCAGCACAAAACGCCCTGAAAGTTACGTTTCAATCTTAATTAATAGAGCTGATAGCCTGGAAGATGCTTCCTTTGTTCAGGATCGTTTATGCAAAGTTGCCGATGAATTTCTGGACTTTAAGCTGCATCCAATTGGTTCATTACCTCAAGATCGCCAAATGCACCTGGCGGTTCGGCAACAAACTCCGCTTTTGCTGTTTTCCCCAATGTCTCCGGCAGCAATTGAGATTAGAAAGCTTGTTTCATCTAATTTCCACGAACTACCGGATGAAATTCCGAACGATGGAATTACAGGCTTTTTATCTCGATTGACAGATTTTTTCAAAGGGGGTTCTGCAAAAAATATATGAAATTTCATAAAATTGAAGGCGAAACATTTTTTGAAGCCACGATTAAAGCAGAAAACCAATTTGGAAAAGGCAATTTTGAAGTTATTACTTCCCAAAAAATTAGAAAATCAATCTATTGTGGCTTTGGCCACAAAGAAATGGTTGAGTTAACCATTGGTGTAAAACTTGACTCTCAAAGACTTGGCGGCATTTCTACAGAGGCCCCTACCCGACCATCTCCATCGATTGAAGTAAATTTAAACAGTACTGCAGAACGCCCCCATAATTATTCGCCATATTTAGTTGAAGAAATTCGCTCCGAACCTCAAATTAGTGTCCCGATCCCTCCCCCGCCTCTCAGGCACGAACGAAGCATTCCCCGCAACATAGGGTTAAAAGCTTATGGAGCTCAGGGTGGCGCAAAACCTCATTCAAATATGCGGGCAGTTCATGGCTTGAGAACGAATCAAGAAGGGACGTCATCCCCAAAATCCCAGAGAATTTCTAACGATGGGATAGAGGCAGTCGAAATTGAATCATTCCTTGAAGGTCTTATAAATCTAAAGGAAACAAGAAAAAGACAAGACAAGATATTGAACTCTGCCAAAAATACCAAGCAACCATTAGCCATGGACACATTTGCAGAACAAAAATTACAGGCTTTAGAAAAGCAATTGAATGATGTCTTTAGCATGGTAAAACAGCTTAACAGCACATCTGAAAAGGTGATTAACAAGTCTGTTCCCGAATTACCCGAAGGCATCATACGAATCAAAGAAAAATTACTTTCACTTGAAACTCCAACCGAAATTGCAAATCAGATAATCAGTTCAATTCAGGAACAGTTACCTTTGAACGCTTTAAAATATGGTGAAGAAGCTTGTCTGGCCACTTCAGAATGGCTCCAGGAAAGATTGAGATTTTCTCCCGAAATTAGTTTTCCAAAACAAGGCCCAAAAATCATTATGCTTATTGGGCCAACAGGCGTTGGCAAGACAACCACAATAGCTAAAATTGCTGCAACTTACGGGCTCGTAAAAAGAAAGTCCATAGCATTATTTACTCTTGATACATACAGAATCGGCGCGGCTGATCAGCTTGGCAACTATGCTCAGATTATTGACGCTGAAATGGAAGTTATCTATAAACCAGATGAAGTTGCCCCCGCCTTAAAAAGGCATGCCGACAAAGATTTGATAATAATCGATACCGCTGGAAGATGTCAGAAAAACGTTTCAGAACTTGACGAGCTTGGCGCTTTTATGGAAAGATTTCCAAAACCAGAAAGATTTCTTGTTCTGTCTGCCACTTCAAAATTCACAGACATGATGGATGTTGTAAACAGATTTGGAAAGCTTTGTTTTGAACATCTAATCTTTTCCAAAGTTGATGAAACCAATACTGTTGGACCATTGCTAGCCGTTTTATACAAAACCGGTAAATCTCTAGCTTTTATAACTAACGGACAGGCTGTTCCAAATGACATTAAGCCTGCTGATTTCAAATTCTTTGGGAGTCATCTGCTACCATCATAGCGAAAGTTCTTAATTTGCACACACTAAAAAACAGCTACCAATCAGGAATAACTAATTTTTTTCAAATTAATTACCCTTTTTCACTTGTTTTCCTGTATAATATCGTACTCAAAACAGTTAGTCGCTGTCTGAACCAAGTACATGCCGAGGCACTAGATGGACATTGATCTATCGCAATATATGGGGATGTATGTCGATGGTTCGCGCGAGAACCTAGACATGATGGACAAGTTCCTGCTAGCGCTGGAACAGGATCCCACAAATCTTGAGGCCGTAGGAGAAATATTCCGAGCGGCCCACACCCTTAAGGGTATGTCTGCAACCATGGGTTTTGAAAAGGTTGCAGAGTTGACGCATGAAATGGAAAACATACTTGATCAGTTGCGAAATCGCCATGTTCAAGTTACTCCAGCCGTTATTGACGTCCTTTTTGAAACATTTGACGTTCTTAGAGTATTGGTTAACGATAGTATCGAAGCCACAGATTCTAAAGTAGACGTAGAACTTATCATAACCAAAATCAATGCAGCCGCCCAAGGGAAAGCAGCTCCAAAGCCTGAAGCTCAACAAGCTGTTGTTGAGGAAGCCCCGGCCGAAGTTGCCAGTCCCGAGAGCAATTTAGCAACGCTTCTTTCTGACTTTACAATAAACGAGTTTGAAACCCAGGTTCTGGAAGAAGCCAGCCAGCATGGCACCAAAATCTTTTTGATGATTGTGACTCTGGTTCCAGACTGTTTGTTAAAAGCTCCGAGAGCTTTTATGGTAGTTCGAAATCTTGAAGAACTCTCCTGCGACATTATTAAGTCTGTCCCTGACACAAAAGATATTGAAGAGGAAAAATTTGATTTATCCTTTAAAATGGTTATCATCGGGGAATCTGACGAAAACGAAGTTAGAAATGCAATTGAATCAATTTCAGAAATTGATACGGTTGAGATTACCAGATTACAACCATCGGATTTTAATCAGGCACCAGCAAAAATTACAGTTAAGGCACCTCCAGAGCAGCCACAGGCTCCTGTAAAGGCTGCCCCTCCTGTTCAAAACGTTGCTCCACAACCGGTAGCCCAAGCTCCAGCTAAGCCCGCCGCGCAAAAAGCACCAGCTCAGGCTCCTGCGGCACAACCGCCTGCTGCTCCACAAGCACCAAAGCCACCAGCCCCTCCGGCTCCACCGGCACCACCCAAGAAGCCATCCCCTGCCAATCAAGCCAAGCAAACAGATCGCAGATCAAGTCAAACAGTCAGAGTTGATATGCGAAGGCTGGATGAGCTGATGAATCTTGTAGGTGAACTTGTAATCAATAGAACGCGACTACAGGATATTGGGGCGGCTCACAAACTAAAGGATTTAAATGAAACGCTTACTAGAGTAGACCAGATCAGTTCTTCTCTTCAAAATGTTGTTATGCAAGTAAGAATGGTTCCTATTGAGCAGGTTTTTGACAGATTCCCACGAATGGTAAGGGATCTTTCTAAAAAACTTAATAAGAAAATCAATCTTGTTGTTGAGGGCAAAGAAACTGAGATGGATAGGACCGTTATCGATGAGATTGGTGATCCAATGGTCCATCTAATCAGAAACTCTATTGATCATGGAATAGAATCCCCCGAAGAAAGGGTTTCAAAAGGCAAACCAGAAGCTGGCACAATTACTTTAGTCGCTCGCCACGAAGGTAACAATGTAATAATTGAAGTAAAAGATGATGGTAAGGGGGTAGATCCTTCTATCATTGGAAGATTAGCCGTTGAAAGAGGTCTTTTTACTTCAGATCAAATAGCTCAAATCCCTCCAGAAGAAATTATAAAAATTATTTTCCTCCCCGGTTTCTCTACGGCTCAAGAAGTCAGCGATATTTCTGGGCGTGGAGTTGGGATGGATGCTGTTAAAGCTAAATTGGAAGATCTGAACGGTCAGTTGGATATCGAATCTAAAGTTGGCGAAGGCTCACGAATTATAATTAAGCTACCACTAACTCTGGCCATCCTTCCCGCGTTAATGGTTAAAGTTGGACCTGAAATGTTTGCAATTCCGCTAGGTTCTGTTCAAGAGACAATGGACATAACCAAACATGACATAAATATTGTCCAGCATCAGGAAGTTACCTTATTGAGAGGCGATGTACTTCCTATCATAAGGTTGCGTAATGTTTTAAAGGTTCCGACCACCCCTGAAGAACAAAAAATTCTTGACGAAAAGGAAGAAGAAATCTCAATTGTTGTATGTTCTTCTGGAGAAAAAAGAGCTGGTTTTATGGTCGACGAGCTTCTTGGGCAACTCGAAATTGTTATTAAGTCGTTAGGAAATCTACTTGGCGGTTTACCAGGAATTATGGGAGCAACAATGCGCGGTGATGGTAGTATCGCTTTGATTCTGGATATTCCATCTTTCTTTGAGAAGGGACAAAAGCGGTAAGCGCCAAAATATGAATAATTTTTCATCGGAAACTATTATCGTTTACAAGGAGGTTTTGGGTTGAACCTGGATCTATCTGAATATATGGGAGCCTATATTGATGGTTCAAGAGAGAATCTTGATACCATGGATAAGTCCCTGCTTAGTCTAGAGCAAAACCCTGCAAACCTGGATGCTGTAGAAGAAATTTTTCGTGCCGCCCATACCCTAAAAGGCATGTCAGCTACCATGGGATTTGAGAAAATAGCTCATCTTACCCATGAAATGGAAAATATTCTTGATAAATTAAGGAATCAGCAGATACCTGTTACAACCGAAGTTATCGATGTTATATTTGAAACATTCGATGTTCTGCGCACACTTGTTAACGATAGTATTGAAGCTACAGATTCTAATATTGATTTAACTGATATTTCCGCCAAGCTTACTTCATTGGCTTCAGGGCAAAGCACTGGCTCTGCTCCACAAGCCCCATCTTCAAGCTCGCCTAAGGCAAGTCCAGCTGCCGCATCAGGCTCAAGTGAATCAGGAACCATGTCCGACCTTGCAGAATTAGATATATCTGCATATGAGATTACTGGACTTGAAGAAGCAGGAGAAAGAGGACAAGCGGTATTTCTTTTAAAGATCTCCCTTGTTGCAGATTGTCTACTCAAAGGGCCACGAATCTTTATGATTCTGCGAACCCTTGATGACTTTGAATGCGATATAGTTAAGTCCTCTCCTGAAGTTAAGGATCTTGAAAATGAGAAATTTGACAGATCATTTAAAATGGTTTTCTGTTCAAGCCGATCCCTGGAAGAAATAAAAGAGGGAATAGATTCTATTTCTGAAATTGAATCTGTAGAACTACAAATCCTGGACTTAAGCAAGGATGGTGCTTCAGCTTCAGCCTCACAACCACAAGCCATTGTAGAAAAGCCGCCCATAGTTGAGCAAGTTGAGGCTCCTGCTCCGCCTGCTCCACAGTATTCTGCGCCAGCGCCGGCAGCCCCACCGCCTCAAGCTCCTCCTGCAGTGCAAGCTCCATCTGCTCCAGCAGCTCCTGTGGCACCTCCTCCGGCTCCACAGCCTTCATCTGGGCAAGGTGGCGGCGGAATAATCATGCCTCCTTCTGCTCCTGACGCTTCAGAGCACTTCTCTCAAGGGTTTGAAAACGAAGAAGACGCAGATGATGTAAAAGAAATAGTAGAGTTTGTTCAGCTTGTTACTTTTAATATTGCCGGTGAAATTTACGCCCTGGAAATTAAAAAAGTTGAAGCAATCATCAATATGGTTCCTATAACAAGGGTTCCGAAAGCTCCTGCACACATTGACGGAGTAATTAACTTACGCGGAGAGATTGTTCCTGTTATTAACACCAGAAGACGCCTTTCTCTTGAAAACCTTGAAAAGAAAGAAGCCAAGCAAATAATAATATTGGCCTTTGAAGACGAAAAAGTTAAAGCAGGCTTTCTTGTAGATAGTGTTAGAGAGGTTATTGGAGTCCCTGAAACATCTATAGAACCACCCACGAGAGTTTCTGAAAGCGTTGAGGTTGAGTATTTAAAAGGCGTTGGAAAAGTAGATAATAAAATTATAATTCTGCTCAATGCTCACAGAATTGTTTTTGGCAAAAAGAAAGAAGAATAAAAAAAATCCCCCGATGTTAAACCGGGGGATTTTTTTTTTACTAGTTTTTAATTGCTAAAATCCTTGAAGCTGTTTTTCTAACCATGTCGTTTTCATCCTGAGAAACCGACTTGGCATAGTCAATAATTGAAGAATTAATCGGGAGTTTTGCCAAAGCTTCAAGGGCATTGAGTCTGTTAAACCAGATATCATCTTTTAAAAGGGTTTTGAGAGGGATTTCTGCATCAGCAAATCCAAGATCGCCTAAAGCATCTATGCTGAAGAAAAGAGCATCCCTGTCCTTTAAAATTTCAATCAAAGGCTTGATAAACTCTTCCTTTTTCAATTGTCCCATGGCGCGAATAAGATTGATCTTCTCCTGTTTTTCAGCAGTTTTTAATCTTTCGATAAGCGCATCAGGATTTAGATGGCCCACCTTTGACAATCCTTCGACAGCAGCGGCGCGAACTTGTAAGGACTCGTCCTTTAACATTTTTATAAGAGGAGCAATTGCTTTCTCTGTTTCAGTATGCCCAAGAGCCTCTGCAACTCTTTTTCTAAGGAACCACTCTGGATTATTCACATGTCGTGCTAAAACTTCTACTGCATCAGAGTTTGCAACCTTTCCTAAACCATAAATGCAATATAAACCACGCTCAAGCGGATTTGTATCCAATTCCTCTGCAAATAATCTTACTGTTTCTGAGTGGCGAGTTTCAGATAAATACTTTAAAACCCACATCTTTCGATCTGGAGTTAATGACCTGTACTTGGTGAGAAAAAATGGAACCAGGCTTTCGTGCCTTTCTAACAAGTATTTAATACTTCCATAGAGGACGGTTTCATCCTTGTAAGTCAGGTAAAAACCTCCCAGCACATCATCTACAACCTTACCTTTCTCAAATGCAGATATGGCTTTCACTGCTGGCAAAGCCAATTCATTAACTCCGCTCTTTATTGCTTTTTCTAATTGCCCTAATGCTTTTGAATATTTGACTTCACCAAAAATATTTGCAATTTCAACGAAGCTTTTAGGTTTTTCAAAATTGATATTTTTATTCAAGAAGTCTAATCCAGACTCACCGAGATGGTTTATAAAAAGATTAGAGACTAAGCTGATTCCAATCACATTACCTGATTCAAACACTTCAATCAAGGCAAAAAGCTTTTCTGGATCAGCCTCTGGCTGCAATTCTGGTAATATTTCAGATAAAAATCTATCCTGGCCACTAAGGGCGTTTTCAAGCAATTTTTCAAAAGACATCTAGTTCTCCTGAACCCTTAGTTTGGTGTAGAAGTTGGGCCTTCATATTTTTCAATAGTGAATTCTTCTCTACCCACAACTTTACCATCAGCCGAAAATTCAAAGGTATACACTCCAGGTCCCGGGAAAGCAAAATTGTTTAAAACAATCATGGATCTTGCAACAACACCTGGTTGCCCCTGTATTGGCGCGGTTGGTTTAACATTAGGAATTTCAACGCCAGCGGGAGGAATAATGTTCAAAGTAACATTAACCTTGCCGACCAATTCTCCCCATTCAATAAACAGGCAAAGCTTTGGAAAAGGCAAAGGGAATTGCTGTACTAATAACTTTGAGCCCAAAACTCCCATAAGGCTAACTCTTCCGCCTACTTCCTGACGAATATCTTCACAAACAAGAACACATTTATATTTTAAATCTGACATTTCTAAATCACCTTTCAGTTATTTGTTTTCCTTTAGATCTTCTTGAATCTAAATATCCCTGCAAAATTACAGATGCTGCCACAGCATCTTTAACCTCTTTTCGCTTCTCTCTATTCAATCCGGAAGCGACTAGAGATGCCTCGGCAATTTTTGTGGTAAATCTTTCATCCACAAAATCTATCGGCAAATCAGTCTTTTCTGCAAGCTGGTTTTTAAAAGCCCTTGCCCTTTGGCAAGATTCTCTTTCCTGGCCATCAAAGGAAATTGGCAACCCAATTACAATTCCATGAATTTCTTCGTGGTCAATTATTTTTAAAACATCCTCGATAGCTTTCTTTCCAGCTTTAACAATTGAGTGCGGAGAGGCTGCTATTTCAAGCCCATCACATGTTGCAACACCAATTCTCTTGTGTCCAACGTCAAGTGCAAGAAATTTCATTTTACCCCTTTATTGTAAAAACAATTGTTAATAGCTATTCCGGGCACAATTCTGTGCCCGGAATCATTTAGTTAGTTTAATTAATTGACAGCTTCTCTAACAAGTTCTTCGGCTTTTTTGAGCGCATCGTCAATTTTGGAAACATCTTTTCCGCCTGCAGTCGCCATGTCAGGTCTTCCACCGCCACCGCCACCAGCAACTTTAGCGATTTCCTTAATCAATTTCCCGGCATTTAATCCAAGCGGAATTAAATCTTTTGTAAGCTTAAGAACAAACCCAGCCTTTTCTCCGCCTGTTGCAAGAAGAATTAGAGATTTTTCCTTAGAAGCACCAATAATTTCGTCAGTTAAATCTTTCATTTCATCAACAGAGAGATCGTCTGTTCTTGCAAGCATAACATTTATGTCGCCAACTTTTATTGCGCTTGATTTAATCTGATCAGCATGCCCGAGAGCTTGAGATTTTCTGGCTTTTTCAAGTTCTTTCTTTAATTCTTTTAGTTCTGACACAAGCTTTTCTGCTTTAACCTGAAGGCTGCCAGAATCACAATCAAGAATTTTAACCAGATTTCGTTCGCTATTTCTTAAATCATGCAGAACATCAAGGGCATGATCTCCGGTGAAAGCTTCAATTCTCCTTACTCCAGCTGCTATAGACGATTCAGAAACTATTGAAAACAAGCCTATTTCTGAAGCATTTTTCAAATGAGTTCCGCCACAAAGTTCCTTCGAATAGTCTCCCACTGAAACAACTCTGACACGATCACCATATTTTTCACCAAAAAGAGCCATTGCGCCAGTTTTAACAGCGTCATCATAGCTTTGACTTTCAACTTCAACTTTAAGGCATTCAAGAACCTTTTCATTTACTCTTTTTTCTATTTTGTCCAGAACATCTGCACCTAGAGATTCAAAATGAGTGAAATCAAATCTCAAACGATCAGGAGCAACGTGAGAACCAGCCTGCTTAACATGTTCTCCAACGAATTCCTGCAAAGCCTTGTGAAGCAAATGAGTTGCAGTGTGGTTTCTCATAATGGCTTGTCTATTTTTCTTGTCAACAAGCATTTGAACGGTATCGCCTTTATAAAATCTTTCTTTAGACTGCCAGCTGCCCATATGAAGATAAACATCATCAATTTTTTCTGTTGTATTCACATTGAAAATAGCTTTTCCAGCTTTAATAATGCCTTTGTCGCCAACCTGTCCACCAGCTTCCGCATAAAACGGGCTTTGACTGACAACAACAAGATCTTTTCCCTTTTCAGAAACAACATCTAAAACCTTTGCTTCATCCTCGATTTTTTCATATCCAGTAAAACAAGTTTTTTGATAATCTCCAGGATTAACGGCTGAAAAGTTTACAAAAGCAGAAACAACATTTGCTCTTCCGCGTTCTCGTTGTTTTTCTAACTCTTCATTAAATTCTTTTTCATCAACCTGAAGATTTTCTTCCATACAAATTTCACGAGTCAGATCCAGGGGGAAGCCATAAGTGTCATGAAGAAGAAAAGCCTTTTCGCCAGGCAAAACAGTCTTTTTACTGTGTTTAACCTCTTCGAGGTATTCAGAAAGAATTTCACTTCCAGTTTTCAAGGTCTGAAGGAATCGCTCTTCTTCATTTTTTATCAAGCGAATCACGTGATCTGAATTTTCTTTAACCTCAGGATATGCTTCCATTATGTCCCCAACAGTTGGAACAATTTTATGTAGAAAAGGCTTTTCTTGCCCAAGATAGCTAAATCCAAATCTTGAAGCCCTTCTCAGAATTTTTCTTAGAACATAGCCACGGCCTTCATTTCCGGGTAATCCTCCATCGGAAAGAGCAAAAGATAGAGCTCTTACATGGTCAGATACAACCTTCAAAGCAGTTCTTATTCTTTTTGATTCATTAAAAGAATGTCCTGTGATTTCTTCAGTCTTTTTAACAATTCCTGAAAACAAATCATTTTCAAAATTGTCTTTCTTACCCTGCATAATTGCAGCCAATCTTTCAAGGCCCATTCCGGTATCTATATTCTTTCTTTCCAGAGGTGTCAGAGTTCCGTCTTCTGCCCTGTCATATTGGGTAAACACTAGATTCCAGAATTCAAGGAATCGTGGGCAATCACAGCCAGGGGCACATTCTTTGCTTCCGCAGCCAATTTCTTCGCCTTGATCAATGTAGATTTCAGAACAAGGGCCAGAAGGACCAACTCCAATTGTCCAGAAATTGTCCTTGTCACCGAGCTTCACGATTCTGTTTGAAGCAACTTCAATATCTTTTTTCCAAATGTTATAAGCCTCATCATCACTGTGATGAACTGATACATAAAGCAAATCTTTTGGCAGATTTAAATCTTTTGTTATAAATTCCCATGCCCAGGCAATTGCATCTTTCTTGAAATAATCTCCAAAGCTGAAGTTTCCAAGCATCTCAAAAAATGTGTGATGTCTGGCAGTGTATCCTACATTTTCAATATCAGTAGTTCTGAAACATTTTTGACACGAAGCCGCCCGGCTTAAATCCGTTTTAAGTCCCAAAAAATAGGGTTTAAAGGGTGCCATCCCAGCACTGACAAATAAAAGTGTTGGATCATCAAGAGGAATTAGTGGAGAAGATTTTTCGATTTTATGATCATGTTGGCCAAAAAAGTCCAGAAACTTTTTTCTTATGGTAGCGGTTTTCACGTGAGTCTCCTTAGTCTTGTGTCATTTGGAATATTTCAGAATAGTATTATTCGTACTTTGAATTCAAAATTCTTGGATAAATTCTTGTTGTAAAGGTTCTTTGCTTTATTGATTTTTTCTGGGCATCAAACAATTCATGCATTGAAATTTGCACTTCAATACCTTTTATTTTGTTGATATCCTTCAACCCTCCAGGGGCGCCATTAGATGGATGATAATAGTGTGGTCTCAAATAATTTCTATACGCCGTCATCGTTTCTTCTGGATAACGATTTCTAAATATTGTCCCATCTGTTCCCCAGACTTTAAGATAATTTAACTGCTTAGTTATTATCGGCTTTTTTGCGTTTCCTTCTTCTTGTCTGTATATAATTTTGTCTTTACCTTTTACATCTGCGTGCTTTTCAGGTCCCTCATAAGAGTAGGTTATAGTTTTGAAGCCATTTCCGTCTTTTCTTGGAACCTCAATAACCAGATTAAACAAAAGGGCATTTTCTTCACTGAAAAGGCTATCTTTAAAAACTGTATCAATTGAAACAACTCTTGTCATTTCTCTTAGATCTCTTTCAATAAGCATCAGAAAGTTTCTTGCCTCGTGCAAAGTGTCGAGAGATTGCTTCTGACGATCCAGGCTAACAAAGGTTCTATCCAGGAAAGTGTAACCGATAGAAATTACAATGCCAAAAATCAGCAATGAAATCATCACTTCAACAAGAGTAAAACCTTTTCTATTCTTTGATTTATTTAAGTTACTAGTCATCTTTTTTCCCTTCAACCTATGGCTTATTATTGAGCATTGAAGGGAAAGAAGCATTCAATCCCGCTCCCAATGTTTCATCGCCAAGAATTGTTACCAGCTCAAAGGATTTTTCATTGTCTTTTCTTCCCATGGCTTTCTCAATGAAGCGAACAATAACTCTGATTTTTATCCTACGCTTTTGCAACTCAAAATCTGGTCTGGAAGGATCAGGATTCTCCTTAGGGTAAAAAGCAATTCTTGATTCTCTTGCATACTCAACCCCCGGCGAATTCCATGTTCCATTTACTTCAAGAGGCAATACCACTTCTTTAAAAGGGCCTTCTGCCGGGTCTGTTGCAGCGACTTCGATGATTTGACGCAATTCGTTGAATTGTCTGCTTTTCAATTCTTCTATTTTCTGCAAAGCCAGATTGCAGGCTACAACTTCATTAATGCTTTTATAAGTAACTTTTTCTGAAACTCCAAATAAAAGAATAATTGGCAGCATAACAAGTGAAGCGACTGAAAGCGCCACAAGTATTTCAACGAGAGTTACCCCTCTTTTTTGAGCTTTTACAGGCATTTTTTTCAAATTTAACAAAACCAGTAAACTCCTTCCTATATTCCGCCGATAGATTATTAAAATAAGATAATTCTCTTGAGGTAAAACAAATGAAGGTCAATAAAAAGCATTTCGGACTCATTCTTGCTTCTCTGATGGCGCTTTCTTTCAACAGTCATTTCGCACAAGCTGCTAAAAAAACCACTGAGGCTTTTAGACCAGCCAAGGCTTTCGCCTTTAAAAAGGTTGGTAAGAGCTATGTCAGGCTTCCCGAAGTAAAGCCCGGATCTGTAATTGTTAAAAAGACTGGAGTCAGAATTGATCGCAAGAACCTTTATATTGGTGGTTATGTTGTAAATACCACGGACAAAGAAATTAACTCGCTTAAAATCTTCCCAACTTTTGCGGAAAGCACTTTGAATCAAAGCAAACTTGTTAATCTTCTTAATCATAGTATTAAAAACCTTCAACCTCACGAAACTCGCAGATTTGTAATTATGAGAAAGGTCTCTGAAGTTGGGCCACTTCTCTCTACCACAGTTCCTTTAACTGAAAACTGCATCCTTAATTGCTACGAGATGTAGTTTTCATACTTTCAACTTGACCAATAGCTTCGTCCCACTCTGGCCCCTGACTTTCGGGGGCCTTTTTCTTCATTAACTTAAAGGCATTTATATAAGCTTCTTTAGCTTTATCTTTCATATTTTTTTTCTCATAGACCTTTGCCAAAGAATCAAAAGCAAAAATTAAAACATCCATATCTTTGCTGTCAGCCCCTCTTTTCATAAGCTTTTCTTCCAGGAGCCTTTCCAATTTCATAATGCCAAGATTGTCGGATGATTCCAGTGAAAGAATTGCATCCTTCAACTGCTGAGAAGTTCCACTGTTAAGTTTCTTTCTCTGCTCCATTCTTTCACGTGAAAATCTTTCAGCACTTTCCCTTGCCGCTTCAAACTTCTGAATAGCAAGAATTCGACGCTCTTCACGTAAATCTTTGGCTTCCACGTCTTTTCTAAGAACTTTTGAATCACTAGAGATGCCCATTTTAACGAGCTCTTCTTTGGCTCGTTCACTGGTTGAGTTCTTACTTTTAAAGTATTTAGAGGGTTTCAGGAAAGAAAAAACACCTTCAGAGCTGCCCCCTGGCATTCCTTCTGGATTGATAACGTTAGAACTGCTAAATGAATGATAAATAAACAAAGCAACGATTCCAACCGTAATCAAACCAGCCCCTACGATTTGCGGGCTTTTCCAAAGCGGCGGCAAAGGCTCTTTTTCTTTTTTCTTTTTTCTCGGCGGATACAGAGGTCGAACCATTATCGACTCCTTAAAAGCGATTTACAACCTAAAGTAATGATTAATACTAAGGTTACTTGAGTCTTTGCAGTATACCAGAGCTCAGACAAGCTGTCTACTCTATAGAAGAATTAGTGGAAAACGTTGATTTCTTTACATAATCTGTTGCCAAGCTCTCCCATTCTGTGTTATTACTCAATGGTATGTATCTTAGATACTATAATTAGGATGCGGAGAGAGTTTTTTTGATCAAATCTCAAGCCATTCAAGAAACTTATGACAAATTTAGTTCCTTTTATGATCTGATTTTTAAACCGTGCCTTGAAAAAGGAAGGCTTAGAGCCGTTGAATTACTATTTCAAGAGCACTGTGATCAAACACTTGAAATTGGAATTGGAACAGGACTAAGTCTGGAAAGTTATCCCAGGGCAGCGAATTTAACGGCCTTTGATTATTCACATGGAATGTTAAAAGCGTTAAAGAAAAAGCCCCGGGAACCTAATTGTTGTGATTTTGCCCTTCTTCAAATGGATGTTCAAAACATGGCGTTTCCAGACAATACTTTCGACAGTGTTTTAGCGGCTTATGTTTTAACTGTTGTAGAAAATCCAGAACGGGCTTTAGATGAAATTCTAAGGGTATCCAAGCCAGGATCAAGAATTGTTATAATGAACTACCTACGTAGCCAAAATAGATTTGTAAGAATTTTAGAAGAATTTATAGATCCTCTGTTTACAGCCATGGGGCTTTTTTCGTTAGACAGAGATCTGATTAAACTCATTAAATCAAAGGGAGCAAAAAACCTTAAAATAGAACCAACTTCATGGTTAAACACTCATTTTATTATTTCTTTCACCACGCCGGGGAAATAGTTTTCTTATTCTTCCTCGTCAGGGAATAGCCTAACAAGCTAAAACAACAGTCGCAGAGTGATTGTTGAAATTTACGGAAAGTCTATTTTTGAATGACTTTCGTTTTATTGGAGAATTTTGTGGCAATAGAAAATAAAAATTCTAAATCGAAAACAGCTGATAGCAGCAAATCTTTGCCTGTTGATGTGCAAAGCATAAAAAATGGCTTAAAAGCCAATGTAAAAAAAATCACAGACCTACTTAAGAATCGCGTAGGAGCAGGTGATTGGAGCTTATGGGGAACAGACTTTAAGCTGGATAAGGGAAAAGAAACAGTTGACCTTATTTTCCATGCCCCGGATGACAAGAAGGGAACCTACGTCTTAATTGATCTATCGGTTCCACATCTGCAAGTTGGGCAAAAATACGAGCTACCTGCAAAAGCAAAGCTTTTTCAGAAAGAGCAGAAAATAGCTCTAACCAGAATAAAAAAAGCTATTGTTCTGGTTAGAAAAGGTACCGAAACAATTGCAGCCAGACCATCCAGAATCCGATGTCCAATTTTAGAGCTACAGTTGGAACAGCTTCTACCTAAACCTCAGGAAAAAAAGCCCGCACCTCAGCCTTCTCAAAGAAATTCACAGGCACCTAATGCCCCCCGAGAAGAAAAGACGGCTAAAAAAAGTCCGTTTTCTGACGAACTCCTTTTTGCATTAAAAGAAGCAATTGTTCATGAATGCCTTTCAACTATGCATAAAAGGCAGAACAAATACATTCGCAAAGGCTTGTGGAGATGGATTGAACGGGAAATAATGGACCCCAACGTTCATTTTTATTTAATAATCCTGTCAAGTATCTATCAGGGCAAAACAGGTGAAACACTTAGTAGAAAATTTAAAACTGTTGAGTCTTTTTCCGAAAATCCTGAAGCAGTTATAAACATGCTATTCTCAAAGGAAACCAATCTGGCAGAGGAAATTAGACGAAGCGGGGATCGCCATAAAAAAGCCCTTAAAAAGTTCCTGGCCTGCTTTAGCCAAACCCCTCCTTTTGAATACCTTAAGTCTATTTTCCTAAAAGAATTCAGAACCACTGGCGACGGCCTCAAAGCAAGAATGGCGGTTTTCTCCACTCTTCATCAATTACTCGAAAGGTGCGGATTTGAAGGAGAAAAAGAGGTGCAATACCCTCTTGAAATTCTAGATGAGCTAAAAATATTCCAGGGCATTATGACCGGTAACTACATAGGCCTACGAATAGAAAATGCAGGCAAAAAGCTAAAACATTTATTGCCCCAGGTTGAATGGACTGAGAATGAAATTTATCAACTCAGAAATCAAATTGCAAAGGCTCTGAATTTGCCATCATTAGAATTCAACCTGAATGCTTTTCTTCCCCAGGCTTTCTTTCACGATGCAAAACACCTTGCAGAATCAAGAAAAGAAGCTGTTAGAAACGTTGATAAAAGACGTGAGCCGATTAGAGAACAGGCTAGAGAGCAAGTTAGAGAACAAACTAGAGAGAATCGGCCTTTAAGAGAAAAGGAAGCTCCTCAAAACTCTCGTAATAATCGTGACGAGCCACGCCGCCCACAACAAGAGCGACCAAATTCTCAGAAACCAGCTGAGCAGGCTCCTGCTCCAGTTCCAGGGAATCAGGCAAATGAAGCACCAATAAGCACCAGAGAAATTCAAAACAGAGATCGTAGAAGATTTAACGATACAGATGAAGCATTTCACAGAAATTTTGAAAACTTTGGTGGGCATATAGAAGAAGATACAGATGCAATTCGCCTGGCAATTGCCATGGACAGATACGAGCAAGAGAGAGCCTACCGCGAAAAGAACAAAATTAAAGTAGTTAAAGAGGACTGGGAATTAATGGAGGACGCCGCTCCCCCACTCAAAATTTCCAAGCCACAGATTGCTGCAAACACCGAAATGCCTAAGAAAAAACCTCTTAGAAGAACTAACAGCAGTAATTTTAATAGAAAATCAACCGCAAACGGTTCACCTTCGAAACCAGGTAATGGAACTTCGACTCCTTCCGGAGCACCTGGGCGTGCAAGAACTGGCTCTAATGACAAAAGACGCCGAAGTCCAAAATCTCCGAATTACAGACGACCAAGAAACCCAAATGGAAATCCTGGAAACTCTGAACGACAATAGAAGGTAACTTATGCCAAAGCATCTAATGTACAGAATGATTTTTATCTTTAGCGTTATGTTTCCTGTATTGCTAATTGCAGAATACATGGGTAACAACACGCCACTGATAGCTGGAGTAGTTGGAGGCGTTTCAAGTGGAGTCTCTGTGATTCTTTTTCCAAGCCCAGAGCATCTGGAAAAACTTGAAGAAAGAAAAAGAAACTCCAAAGAATGAAATCAATTATTCTCGGCTTAGATCTAGCTGAAAAAACGGGGGCCAGCATTTTAAATGGTGCTGGCCGCCTTATTTTTAGCGACTCATGGCGTCTAGCTAAAAATAATCCGCAAGAACGAATTCTGAATCTGAGCCTTTATCTTGAGGTAATGTTTGAGAAATTTTCTCCAACTGAAATAGCAGTTGAAGATGTTTTTCTTCCCTCGAAGACTTCCAGAAAAACTCCAATAGCACTTGGTGAACTAAGAGGTATTGCACGGCTTTTTGCTGCAACCCATAAAATCCCAATTGTTTTTTACCCTGCGAAAAAAGTAAAAATGGCAATAACTGGATGTGGTAATGCCAAAAAAGAAGATATAATTCGATGGATAGAAGAAGAGTTTAAAGTAAGAGTGAAAGACGATAACGAAGCAGATGCTATTAGTATAGCCTACACACATTTTCTAACCAAAAAGTTTGAAAATCAAATCCCAAAGTAGGCATTTTTTATTGCAAACCAAAGCGCATTGTGATATTTTTTGCTAGCAGTTTTATGCTGATGCACAAGTCAAAGCTTTAGTTACATTACGGAGAATTAAAAATGATACAGAGTCGTGTAAAGTGGTTTGATAACGTTAAAGGTTATGGTTTTATTGAAAACGATGGCGGCGGACAAGATATTTTTGTCCACTATAAACAGATTGAAGGCGACGGATATAAAACTCTACGCGAAGGTCAGGAAGTGGCCTTTGAGATGGAGCAAGGTCCAAAAGGTCCGCTGGCAATTAACGTAAAAATTTCATAATCTTAATTGGAAAACCTGGGGGCGATTACGGGCTTTACCGTTTCGCCCCCTCTTGTATTTTAAGCATACTAGTCTTAATGAGGTAAAAAATGGATGAACTAAAATTGAATCAGGTCCAGGAACAAAGATTACAAGTCATTGAAGATTTTCGCAAAGAAGGAAAGAATCCTTATGGCCGAAGATATGACAGAACTCATAACACTGAAGAGTGTAAGACCGCATTTGAAAAGGCTGAAAGCGAAAAACCTGAAGAGGAACGCGAGCACTTCAATTTCGGTCCAGTTAAAGTAGCTGGCAGACTTGTTTCCAAAAGAGGCCAAGGCAAAACGACTTTCGGACACATTCAAGACCAGGAAGGAAAAATTCAAATTTACTTCAGAAAAGATATAATCGGTGAAGATGAATATACCTTTATTAAAAGACTATATGCGGGCGATATCATCGGTGTTGAAGGAAATCTTTTCCGCACCAAAATGGGTGAAATTTCAGTTAAAGCTGAAAAAATGACAATTCTTTCGAAATCAATCAACCCGCCACCAGAAAAATGGCATGGCCTGACCGACGTTGAATTGAGATATAGACACCGATATGTGGATTTGATGACAAATCCAGAAGTAAGAGAAACTTTCATAAAGCGGTCAAAAATTATTCAAAAAATCAGATCCTTAATGAGCGAAAAAGGTTTTCTTGAAGTAGAAACTCCAATGATGCACACTGTTGCTGGTGGCGCTGCTGCAAGACCATTTATCACCCATCACAATACCTTAGATATGGATCTTTATTTAAGAATTGCTCCTGAATTGTTTCTTAAAAGACTACTAGTTGGTGGTTTTGAAAGAGTATTTGAATTAAACAGAAACTTTCGAAATGAAGGAATTTCAATAAAGCATAACCCTGAATTTACAATGATGGAAGTTTATCAGGCATACGGAGACATGCAATCTATGCTGGAACTTACAGAAGAAGTAATTTGTGGAGCCGCAGAAGAGTATTTTCCAGATATGAAAGTCCCTTATCAGGAAAAAGAACTGAATTTTGCACGTCCATGGCGAAGAGTTAGCATGCTTACTCTTGTGAGAGACCTTACAGGTTGTCAGGAACTTTCTTATTCCTGCTCAAGAGAACTTGCAGCCAGCGAAGCCAAAAAAGTTGGAGTTGCTACTGACAAAAACGATTCCGCAGCCAAAATTATTGTAAAGATTTTTGAAGATAAAATTGAAGAAACCCTTATAGATCCAACCTTTGTAATTGAATATCCAAAAGAAAATTCACCTCTTGCAAAGGCTAATGAGAATGATCCTTCAATGGTTGATCGTTTTGAACTCTTTATTTATGGAAGAGAATTTGCAAACGCTTTCTCAGAATTAAATGATTCCGAAGAACAGAAAGCTCGTTTTGAAGATCAATTGAGACAAAGAGACGAAGGCGACGATGAAGCTCACCAAATGGATGCTGACTATGTAAACGCTCTTCGCTATGGAATGCCTCCTGCAGGCGGCCTTGGAATTGGTATCGACCGCGTTATAATGTTGCTTACAAATTCCCCTTCAATTAGAGATGTGATTCTCTTCCCAACCCTTAGAAAAAGAAAAGCTAAATCGGAGAACGAAGATCAAGCTGAAACAGAATCGGCAGAATAGTAACCCAAAAAAATCCCCCGAAGAATTTCTTCGGGGGATTTTTATTTTGTCTAACTTATAAAAACTTACTTTAAGCAGCTCTTGATCTTCTTAAGCAGATCTTTCGCTTCTTTGAGTTTCTGTAAAGCTTGCTTTACTTCTGAGTTTGAACTTTGATTCTGCATAGCCTTATTATATTCTGCAAAAGCTTTGTAATAATTTTCCTGGGCCTGAACGAGATCGTCAACACCATATGTTCCAGTGTATGCTGGAGCAATTGCTCCACTAGAAGTTGTTTCCGATCCAAGACTTGGTGCAAGAGCTGCAGAAGAATCCATTGGCGGCAAAGCCACACCAGACATAGCAGGCATTGAAGTTGGCTCAACAGGTGTCCTGGCTCTAGATCCAAACAATCCGGAAAACCAGCCAAAAATTCGATCCCAAATAGATCCACTGCTACTTGAAGATGAGCCACTGGTATTTGTTGATGCAGTAGTAGTATTTGAGGTCTGATTGTTGTTTGTTGGCTGAGCTGTGGTTGTAGTAGTCGGCTTCACATATCCTTTGGTTGCAAGAACATTATATAAATCTCTGCTAACAGTTCTGGATCCGCCATTTACATAAGAAAGAATTTCATTCAAACTTATCTTTCCCTGACTATTTTCTATTAGTATTTGAGCCAATCCAACCTTATCTGCTGGATACAACCTGGTATAACCAGCACAAAATTCCTTTAAAGAATAATGTGGCCCAGATTTTGAAATAGAATCAAAAACTTTTGTCTGGCCGCCACTAAGCTTACTCATTGCATCATAGGTAACTTTTCCCACGAAAAGCTCATTTCTGGACATTTCCTCAAAGCTATTATCTTTCAAAAAAGCAACTACAGAACTTGATTTCATATCCATACTGAAAACGTAGCCATTGTTTTTGCTTGCGGCAAAAGCATTTGCCCAGCCTTCAACCCACGCTGTATTAGCATTTGGTAAAATTTCATCCATGTAATGCTTATTATCATCGCCGTAATCCAGGCCTGCAAAATCATAGTTATATGGATAGCCGTTAAGCATAGCTATGTGGCCAAATTCATGAAGAAAAATGAACTGTTTACTCCAATCAGTAGAGTAGTTATTAATATACTTGTAGAGATTAAGGTTATACTGATATGAGCTCTTAGAAGAGTAACAAACACTACTTCTGTCACTAATAGTCATATTTAAAGGTTTTGAAAGATACCTGGCAGTTTCACTAGCGTAATCAAACACTGTTTTGCCGTTTGGCAACTTCAGTTTCAGATAATCACGCCATTGATTTCCAACCGGTAACTGATCCGGGGAAGTTATCTGCACGGTTCGATATCCAATCTCATTCCCATAAGAGTCCGTAACAGCCTGCTCGTAATTTAAATAGAAAGCCGCTGCCCAGGATGGCGCAGATAGCAATATCGAAAATATCAACAACAGGCCAATCTGAAAGCCCTTTTGGATAGTCATTTTTTTCATATTTGTCCTACAATCAAGGTATTTTAAGTCAATTATAAGAATGATCTCTATGTACGTCTAGAGCGCTTTACATTTTTATGCAAAATTAATTTTAACCAACTTCAATAATTTACTGATAATATAAAACCAAATCTCATAGAGGCTAACATTTTGTCGCAAAAAAACAACATTATTGGAATACTTAAAGTGGCTTTTGCAGCTTCTCTCTGGGGTGTAGCTTATCCACTAACAAAAGGTGCATTAACCGACGTCCCTCCAATACTTTTGGGTACATTGCGCTTTGGGATTGCAGGACTTTTATTTTGCTTGTTTACTCGCTCTCTTCCACTTGCTGGCATTGACCAACTTCACAAAAAAACTTTCGCGAGTCTTGCCTTTTGGGGAGTTTTTATTCTAATTCTCGGGATGAACTTTGGTCTTCTATGGGCCCCGGGAATAGCGGCATCTATCCTCTCCGGCACTCCCCCGCTTTTTACTGTTATCCTTTCCTGGTATTTCTTCAAAGAAAAAATCAGCAAAACGCAATTGCTTTCTATTGGAATAGCATTAGCTGGGCTGGGACTGCTTGGCAAAGATTCTACTACCCAACAAAGCCTTCCAGACTGGAAAATTTGGCTAGGTTGTCTTTTAACACTAGTTCCACAATTTTCCTGGGCAATGTATGGAATAATTGGTAAAAAGCTTAGCCAGAGGTATTCATGGAAACTGGTCTGCCGCGATACCTTTTCTCTTGGAGCAATAATGCTTTTCCCATTAGCCACAGTAGAAACATATTTTAACGGCTTTGGCACCTGGACTTACAAAACCGGTTTGATTCTTTTTTATCTGGCGATTTTGAATTCTATCGTTACCTACTCTTTATGGAATAGCGCCCTGTCTCAGATAAGTGTTAATCTGGCCAGCTTTATTATTTATCTACAGCCAATTTCTGGTGCAATTGTTTCATGGCTTCTGTTTAAAGAATACCTGGGAATCAATGGCGGTATAGGTACGATGCTAATTTTTGTAGCACTTGCAATTGTTTTATTTGAAAAAACAAAAATACTGAAAAAGAAAATTTGAGCACCTTTTGACCTTTTAAACTGCTATAGTTAGGGTTAAAATTAACCAAACAACTCACAGGAGAAAACAAATGATTTCTAAGGCTCCATTTTTATTGGGCTCATTGGCATTCCTATTCTTTTTACAATTTTCAGGAACTGCATATGGACTCTCTCCAGTCGTGAAATTTCCTGAATGGAATAGCTCGGAATTTAAAATCCAGCAATGGAATCCCTCCGAAAAGCTAATAACCCTGAACGTAAAACTCAAAGCTAACAAGATAAACTTATCAGAAGTCAGCTCCAAAATTTATTGGCCAGAAGGTTTTGTTGCGGTCAGCAAAGATTTTTCCGGCAGGGCTTTAAAAGTTGGAGAAGAAGCTGTATTTGTGCATTCCGCAAAATGCCCCAAAGAATTTTCTTCATGGATCGAATGTGAGTTAAAAGCACAGCCTGACAAGAGTGGCCTAAAATCACTTATTGAGAATTCTCATTCCAATGAACCCATCACCAGAAAAATACTTCTCCAGGAAACGGAAAGTATAAACGGCCCCTTAAACATTGGAAGAACCCTACCTCTCTATATTGATAAAAATATTGCTTTTTCAGGGGTTAAAGAGCTTATTTTCACGAGCTTCTGGAAAACCGGAAAATCAAAATTCTTTTTTTGGTATCCCCCGGAAAATGCCGGGACAGGAATCACTTCAGAATCACTTAGAGAGCTAGGAAAAGCTCTTGCAGGAAAGAAAGATCAGGTAATTCTAACCTCTTCAAAGCTACTTCTGAACCGTCTGAAAAGAGATGAAGAGTTTATTGAAATTTTCTCGGGAAAAACAACAAAATTTACTTTACCTGCAAAAACAGCAAGAGAGCTTATTGAAGCGAATCTAATTTCACTTCAGATTGCTAATTCCAATGATATTTCAAAATTGGAAAAGAAAATACTTGGAATGAAACCTTGCTACTCACGCCCATTTCTTTATGCCAACCTTGCTTCTGCTTATCTCAGACAAGGCAACAAAAAAGCCGCAAAAAAACTTTTCGATTTGGCCCTAAAAGAAATTCCAGCCTGGCCTGAAGTAATTGAAATGAAAAATTCAATTAGATAGGAGAGCTGCAAATGCTATTATTCTTAGCTTTTACAAAATTGGGAATGGTTATGATACTTCTAACATTAATTCTAAGTCGCCTGGCACAGATTCCAAGAGCAACCTGGCTAGGGGGCGCATTAACATTAACTACAACAGTAGTTTTGTCTTTTAAGTTTCTAAGGCAAAAAGCATAAAAAAAGCTGCGAATCTAAATTGATTCGCAGCTTTTTTTTATCTTTCTTTATCTAGTCAATTCCACGAGCTGAAAGCCATCTTTCTGCATCTAAAGCAGCGATACAGCCTGAACCAGCAGCTGAGATAGCCTGTCGATAATGAGGATCTGTTACATCACCACATGCAAACACCCCATCCACTGAAGTATATGTTGTTGGGTGCTTTACCTTTATATAGCCCTTGCTATCAACAGAAATAGCACCATTTAAAAAACCAGTGTTTGGCGTGTGCCCAATTGCCATAAAAATGCCTGAACAAGCGTAATCCGAGATTTCGCCTGACTTAACATTTTTCAATTTAAGCCCTTCAACGAATTGACTTCCATAGATTTCTTCCAAAACAGAATCAAGAACTATATGGATTTTTGGGTTCTGTTTAACCCGGTTTTGCATTGCTTTGCTTGCTCTGAATTCATCTCTTCTATGAATAAGAATCACTTTAGAAGCAAATTTAGTTAAGAAGAGTGACTCTTCCATGGCCGAATCTCCGCCTCCAAGAACAGCAATAACCTTATTTCTAAACATTGGAAGAGCGCCATCGCATGTTGCACAAGCAGAAACGCCTTTTCCCCAGAATTCTTTTACCGTGGGATGATCTAACACTTTTGCGCTTGCACCGGTAGCAATAATTACGCTATGTGCTGCAATAGTTCGACTGGAATTTGTTATGGTAAAAGGCTTGGATGAAAAATCAACAGAATCAATATCTTCCATTATCATTTCAGCCCCAAACTTTACCGCCTGTTTTCTCATATCGGCGATTAAATCCGGCCCCATTTTCCCTTCTGGAAATCCAGGAAAATTTTCCACTTCAGTCGTAGTCATCAACTGTCCGCCTGGCTGCCCACCCTTTAGGAATCCTTCAAAAACTACAGGCTGCAAATCTGCTCTAGCTGCGTATACTGCTGCGGTTAACCCAGCCGGACCAGATCCAATAATAACTACTTTCTTTGCCATTTCTATCTCCTGATCATTTAATAATTCATTGTATTATAGAAGTTTATTTCCCCGGCTGCTAGAATAAAATTAATTAAATTTGATAATCCTTTTGATTGGAGCCCACGATGAAAAAACTCGTTTTGATTTTATCTCTTCTGTTTCTGGTTTTGCACCCAATAATTGTAGCAACCGCTTCTGAGTCAGCAGAGCAAGTCGCTTATAAGAGTCTTTTTTCCAGCTCCAAAGGCTTAATCGGAGAAGCCTTTTCAGAAAAGTTTCTCCAGGCACTCCCAATACAAAAAATAAATGAAATTTTAGAACTATACAAAAATCAGTTGGGGAGATTTGTTTCATCCCAGAAAGTTGGAAATTTTTATAGGCTTAAATTTGAAAATGGCACTGCAACTTCCACAATTCATTTGAACAAAGAAGCTAAAATCAGTGGGCTTTGGTTTGGAGAGCCAGTTATTTCATCAGATAACCTGGAAAATATTAAACGTGAGTTTTCAAAACTAAAAGATCGCATTTCTATTTGTCTGATGCGAGACAATAAATTCAAGCTGGTAGATCTTAATAGCGAAAAAGCTTATCCCGTAGGATCAACATTTAAGCTATTTCTTTTAAAAGCTGTTTGTCAAAAGATTGAGAAAAAAGAAATGGCGTGGAATCAACTGATAAAAATAGAAAAGAAATCGAAATCGTTTCCCAGCGGAATTCTGCAAGACTGGCCTGTTGGAACGTCTCTTACTCTTGAAAGCATGGCTGGATTAATGATTTCCTTAAGCGATAATACAGCTACGGATCATATTTTTAATTTGCTTGGACGAGAAACAGTGTCAGCAATTTTGCCAGAAACCTGCGGTTTTTCATTAAACACCTCAGAGATGCTTAAACTAAAATTTGTATTTAAGGATAAAGCCAAAGAATTTATTAAGGCTTCAGAGAAACGAAAAAACGAAATCCTAAAAGAAATTTCAGAATTCGATCGCAATTTAACTTCTCAGGAAATAAAAGAAATTACCGAAGCTCAACCTTTTCTAATTGACGAACTTGAGTGGAACATAAGTACAGAAGAATTATGCAAAGTGATCTACGATTTGCGACTTAATAAACTTTTAACAATTAATCCAGCATATGGCCTGATAAATAAAAATGAATGGCATAAGGTTTGTTACAAAGGTGGAAGTGAGCCTGGAGTATTAAATTACACCTGGTTCCTGCAGAAAACATCGGAGGGCCCTGTATTCAGTCTTTCGTGTTCTATTTCAAATCCCCAAGCCTTACCTGATATCCAAGCTTTCAATTTGGCTGTGCTTAGACTTATCAAACACATCCATTCTGGAGCGCTGGACGGTTAAAACATTTATTTTTGTTTCAAAGAATTTGGTGGGGCTACTTTTCTAAGTTTTTGAACAAACTTTTTTATCTTGATATTATCAGGAGACTTTTTCTGCGCAATTGTTGCATGTTTCCAGGCTGCAGGATAATCTTTTTGTTTAGCAGCAATAATTGCCGCTAAGAACCTTGCCTGACCATAATAAGGATCTCTTAAGAATATCTGGGAAAGCTTCCGGTTAGCTTCGCTGAACAATTGTTTCTTATAAAACTTTACCGCCTGCTTCATCAAATCTTTGGTGTCATCATTGGGTTTGCCTTTGTTATTTTTTAAAGCAGAAAAGCGTTTATATACTTCACCAGCAATCTCAGCAATTCTTGGTGCTGGTAAATTTAAATCACCATTAGAAATCTCTACTACCAGATCATCGTAAATTAGCCTTACTATCGATGCTCGGCTCAGTAGTCTTTCTTTCTTATCATATACCCCAAATGCGATCAGATGATTTTTGGTCGCCTCTGGAGCGGAAATAGACGAGAATTCAATATCCTTAATCAGCACTCCAGGCTGTTGGGAAAGAAGACCTAGATTTATTCTTGCCATAAATTCAAGTGAATCAAGAAAATCTATGGTAATGTTTTTGTCCTTGAACCAATATATGGTAATTGAGTTTGGAGGGCTCTTTTCAGCCTTTTGGAAGATATAAACATGAGCCTGCTTCATTGCGGATATTAGTTTATCCCGTTTTTTTTCATTCATATTTGGATAAGCAGCTTTAAGATTTAAGATTCCAATTGCCTGAGAAGTTTCTAAAAGCTTTTCATCAGTTATAAAGCTTCCCAAACCTTTAAAAACTTTTCCCAGGTCCAAAGATTCCGCTTGTTTTGATCTGTAATTTTCTGGACTAGCTATAACAGCACTGGTTTTTGGAGGAGTAATCAAAACATTCCACAGATATTTCCGGCCATAAACTCGAACCAAATGGTCCACAAACTTTTTCCCCATCACATATCCCGCTGATGAAATAGCAGACTTTACATTTAGAATATTTTTAACACTCTTCTCTCCCTTGCCCTGCCCGGTCGAAAAAATGTTGGCAAACTCAATAATCTCCTTGTCATACCCCATAGCCGTGCCAACAGAGTCCTGCATAAAAACAGCATGCCCTTCCATAACAGCGTTTAATGCCACCATTTCATCTGAATTGCTAACAGAAAAAACCTTATCAGATATGTTCGCATGCTGATCCTGCAATGCGTGCGTTAGTTCATGAGCAATTACTACTTCAACAAGGGGTTTGAGCATTTTTTCAGGAATTCCGACATTGCGCATTAGGGGAATCATGTTCCGAGGTAAAATATACAGTTTCTTTGACCTGATTCCATATTTCCCAAAAAGGCTATAGGAAGCACTGATCGCAGCATTTTCGGCCAGCTCAATATTTTCCAGGCGAGAGTTGCCTGGAGTCAAATTTTGAAATTGAGTATTCAGCTCAATAGCAAGCTCCGTTGCAACTTCTGACCTTGAGGCCATTACAAGCTCAGGCCTATTTTTAAACCTTTTACCAGTCGCCTTCTCAACTAGTGGAATAACCTTTTTCATCATTTCTTCGCCTTCTTCTTTGCTGAAGGCGGGCATTCCCGGGGGAAGATCTGTTCTTTGAAGCTTTGTTACATAAATTGGAATATTTTGATGAAATTTGAAGGAGTTCTTTTCGACCTGCGAAACTTCTTCTTTTGACAATTTGGATTTAAAGGTATTTCTGATTTTCACAAATTGGCTTTTTACGTTAATCCCAAATAGATCCATTCTACTTTGTGCCAGATCTAATAAAGCAGTAGCTTTTACCTTTTCGCCCTTCTCAAAAAGATGGCCGCCGTAAACGCTAATGGCCAGAGGGTGACCTTTCAATGCAGCCAACCGAACTTTCTCCATCCCGGCCTCTATGTTTTTTTCCGTTCCTTCCCCTTTAATCTGGCCGAGTCCAACACCATAAAGGCAGTCTAAATCGCCAAGTTCTGACCCCTTGAGATAAAATTCATAAGCCTTATTAAAATCTTTTTTAACCCCTTTTGTTCCCTCATAGTTGAAAACAGCAAGGAAAAAATAACCAACTGGATCACCATTATTTGCCTGCTCCTGAAAATATTTAAAATCAAACATTGCCCCAGCGCAAACATGTGCGATAAACAGGGTTAACAGCAATGAGAAGCAAAGTTTTTGAATCTTCATATTTACCTGCTCAAAATAACCTTTTCTTTCAGTTTAACTATTTTTTTACGAGTTGCCTAAAATACCAGTATTTGCAAATGACTATTCTTCGTCATCTATTCCCAATAAAAGAAAATGGTTCAAAATAATTCTTATACCTATCACAGCGGCTAATTGTCCGATGTCATTCCAGGACGGTGCCAAAGTTGTTTTTAAAATACTTGCTCCGATTAAAAGAGCTAATGCAAGCGAAAATGAGTGCCCAATTTCCAGGCGACTTTCAACAATGGCCTTTCTGGCTCTGTGTTTTGTGAAAATGTCCTTTATGTAAATTAGAGAAGCTTTGAAAACTCCGATGCATATAACCACAATGGCTAAAGCCTGGCAAAGCATTGCACAAATAGAATTTAAATCATTTAGTAATGCACGAATACTTTCCACAACACCTCTCCCTTATTTTTCAATAATACAATCGAAAACCCCAGTTTTTCTAACGCTTTTACTCAAAACTCTTTTAAGAAATTTCTATATCAAACTTATACAAAAGACCAACTACTTCGGGAAGGGAAAACTTTGCCTTCTTAATCCTGTTTATTCCAGGATCAATAGAATAATTTCTGGCACTGACCAGATTAGCTTTTTGCAGATTGGTATTTTCAAAAATGGCACCACTTAAATCACAATCAGCAAAAACAGATTCAAACAAATTCGTATTTCTGAAATCCACCTCATGCAAGCTTGAATTATAAAATTTAGTCCCCTTCATTCCTAATTTAAAAAATGAGCACAAATTCAAAATACAATCCTCGAAAGTTGCTGAAAAAAGGAGGCTATTACAGTTTTCGAAGTTTACTCCTAACAGTTTGCAATTCTTAAATTTAGCATCTTTAATAATTAATTGATCTACCTTGGCTAAAGAAAAATTACATCCATCAAAAGCGCATTCAATAAAACTTACACCATCCAGGTTTAAACTAGAAAAATTACAATTTTTAAACTTGCAACCATCATATTCACCGCTTTCAAGTTGAACCTGAGTAAAATCTACTTTTTCAAAGATTTCATTTTCAAAAAAATTTTGCTGCAACTTATTTTCCCCCTAAGGCTCTGTTACAAGATTTAACTACAACAAATACTGAAAAATTTACTTGGTGCGTAAAGCTACAACCCCAACAAAATCGTCTCCAGGAGGATTTTGAATAAAACCTTCGCATCTTTCGACCATCATCTTGGCGGCGTAGCTGCTTTCTTCCTGGTCGAGGAGGTCTTTAAAAATCTTTAGAGCTGATTCCCATTGTTTAGCCATATATAATTCCATTGCTTCATTGTGGCGATTTACCTGCTCAAGAACGTTATTTTCTGTAAATTCAATTTCAGACAACAATTCGTAAATTCTTACGCCGCAGGTTTTCCCCTTAACAATAACAACGTCAATAAATCTGGCCGCCATGACCTCTTTTACGCTTTCGTAAGTAGACTCACTGATAAGAATTCCAGTGTGATAAAGTTTATTTATGCTTTCAAGCCTGGCAGCAAGATTCACACTGTCGCCCACCGCCGTGTAACTCATTCGCTTATCGTAACCAATATTTCCAACCAAAGCTTCGCCTGTATTAATACCCATTCTTGTGAAAAAAGTTGGAATACCTTTTTCAGAAAGTATTTTGTTAATTTTAACTTCTTTTTTCCTACAGGCAAGCGCTGTCCTACAAGCGGCCAATGGATGGTCCGGAAAATCATGAGGAGCTCCCCAAAGTGCCATAATCGCATCCCCAATATATTTATCAACAATTCCGCCGTTATCCATCACCGCTTGAGTCATATCACCAAAATATATTCCAATTGATTCTGCAAGTTTTTCTGGGGAAATCTGTTCTGCGATAGTTGTAAATCCACGAATATCGGTAAACAAAATGGAAATTTTCCTATTTTCCACTTCCAGAGAAGCTTCCTTTTTTAACTTTATCAAGTCTGAAACAAGCGCTGTGGGAACATACTTCTGGAATGAGCGCAAACCGATTTTCATACTTTCCAAAGCATCTGTCATCTCTCTAATTTCATGGATCACAGAAGTTGATTTAAAATCAGTGTCGAGATTAAATTTTTGAATCTCACCCATATCAGCGGTTACCTGACTTATAGGGCGAGAAATTTTTCTGGAGACAATTAAACTTAGAAAAACAGCAACAATTGTTACCAGAAGACTGGTAGTGATAATTGCGAGGATATTATTCAACTGGTGGGTTTTTACGGTTTCCGCCATAATATCAATCCCGAGCAGACCTTCAAAAGTTCCTGCTGAAGTATAAATTGGCGCAAATCCTGAAACAAAGGTACCCCATTCGTCGGTGAAATAATTGTTTTCTACAACTATTTTATTTTTTGTATCAAATGCCTCTTTTATGGCCGGGGTTATAAGAATTACCTTGTGACCAATTTTGGCTCTTTCCTTAATTTTGGGATCTGAATCTACGACAAAAACCGCCCCATCTTTTGAAGATTCTCTTATTGTATATACATTTTTAATATCTGGATTAATCTTACGAATGGCCTCTAATTGGGAAAAAATAGTCTTATATTCTTGCCTTTGATTATCTTCCGGAGCAACAATCTTTGCATGCAAATCACCATTAATCTGCTTGGCCCCAATCCCAACTGCCACAGATAGTTTTTCTCTGATGGTATTTTTAATAAGATTTCTTACGTGGAGAGAACTTATTCCAGCATTTAGAAGCGTTGTGAAAATAACTGTCCCTAAAAATGCGTAAAAAAGGGTTATACGTAGCGAAACACGACTTGTTTCGAAAAATTTCATTCTAAATCCTCAACAAACTATTTTTTTAACGACTCAGCTTTGTTAAGATTACCATAAAACCAATTTTTCAGATTAGAGTTCATTTTAGTTTTTCTGATTCTGTATTTGAGCGGAAAGAAAAGTATGGCATGTCATTTAGATAGGCTATACAACAATATTGGTTTCGGCGGATTTTTTTCTACAGCTTGCTTAATCTCTTTTTCAAACACGAACCCGAGTTTTTGCAACAAATCAATGGACCTGGAATTGTTTGGCTGTGCAATAGCTAAAATAGTTTTAAATTCTAAAACCCCTATTCCAAACTGTATTAAAGCTTTTGCAGATTCAAAAGCATATCCAAGTCCTCTATAATCAGGTAAAAATGCAAATCCCAAATCTGGAAAATCAAGATAATCTCTTTTTACAAATCCGCAAATTCCTATGGGCGTATTTTCTTCTTTAAGGCTTACTAAATAAAGCCCAAAACCCAATTTTTCATAACTATTTACAAAAGCTTTATCTATAAATCTTCTTGCTTGATCAATAGAGCAAATTTCTCTGTCGCCTATGAATTTAATCCATGCCGGATCATTAACCAATTCAACTATAAATTCAGAATCCTGGAAAAACAATTCTGAAAGAAAAAGCCGCTCAGTCTCAAGAATTCTCATAAATGCTTCTTCTTACTCCGGTAAACGAGGAAAATATCTACAAAAGAATAGACAAAAATTAGCCCCGAAAAAAACATCCAATAACTGTTGCCAGACGAATTGAAGCTGGCTTCAAAAGCAGCGTCATCCTGCATGTCTAATGCAGCATCAAGTTGGCTGTTCATACTAGAAACATAACTCAAACCACCCATGATGGTACAAAGCAGCATAAAAACCATAATTATGGCACCTCTTTTTCTGGCACCCAATTTCCAGGTCCCGATTCCCGGCAAAAATAGATTAGCAACAATAGAAGAAACGAGGGATGCCTCATCTTCACTTTTTTCATTGTCTGGAAATTTTGGAATCTTAGTATTCTTTGAAGGATTCAAATTCTTGGATGGATATTTTTCACTATTCATATTCCCCTACCTTTTTACGACTAAATAAACATTGTTAGCTGGTGAAAAATACTTGTCCGAAATTAGTATTTTAGATCGCTAAAAAAACATAATCTGGTGACTTACCCAATAACTATAGCAAATTATATAAATAAATTTTGCCTTACCCTAAAATAATCTTTTCCACGCAAACCCTTTGTTTAATGCATAGACTAGAAGAAACACAAAGATAAAGCCTTTATTTAATGATGCATTAGGGATTTTTTTTTTGCTCGGTACATTGACGCTTTTGCATTTGATTTTTATAATTGTAGGAAAATCAAGCAATTCGACCACACGGAGGTCGCCATGAAAAACAATCAAAGTCTGAAAGCAGCAATAGGTTCTATAATATGTATAGCCATATTGGCCCTTGCTCTTCACTCAACAGCCAGCGCTACGGTAAAAAGCTGGGAAGATGTTGAGAAGCTAAAAATGCGCTATGAGCAGCTTTACAGGGACTATACTACCAAGCTCTCTGAAACAAATCAGGAAACCAGAAAAAAACTGGCCGATGAAGTAACTGCTGCCAAAAACCGCTATGAAGAAGCACGCAAGATGTTTTCTCTCACAGACAGAACTAAAGAATCCATTAAAAACACTGCAACTAAAGTTAAAGATACAGTAAAAAAGGTTTTCTCAAGTGGAAATGGTTCAAAAGCTCTTGGAACATCTGAAGGATCAGATAATGGAATAGTAGCTTCCGGAACAGGAGTTCACCTTCCAGGTTTTGACCAGATCAGTGTTAACATTGATGGCGACAATTATTGTGGTCAGTTTGCTATGACGACAGCTTTAAATGGTATGGGAATTCCAGCTGCAGGCGACACAGTATATAAAATGACAAATCCTGCCGGAATATTCACAGGCCCTTCCACAATTGTTGAATATCTCAGAATGAGTGGTGTTGATGCATCTTCAAAGCACAATGCCTCAATTGAAGATATAATAAAGAAGCTTGATGATGGAAAACCAGTAATTACTCTGGTAAATTCCAGTGGAAATGTGCCGCATTGGATTTGTATCACAGGTTATGATGTGGATTCCAACGGAAAAGTTAAATCTCTCTCAATGAGAGATTCTTATTGGGGAACCAAAAGCACTTTCAGCATGGAAGTTGGCGATTTCATGAAAAAATGGGAAGCACCATTAGGCAATGGATTTCTCAGTGGAGTTGCAGGTTACAAAAATCTAATGATCGACATTGCTGGAACAGCAGAAAAAGCATTTTCTCCTCCACTCTTTACAAATAACTTCTGGACAGCCACAGAAGATAATATGGCAGCAGGCATCAATGATACAGTAACCGGCTTTAAACGACTTTCTCCAACTCAATTGGCTGGAGGGGTTTTAAAACTGGGTATCGGAATTCCTGGTGCAGTTACTGGAGTTGTATCCAATGGTCTCTCTAAGGTTGGTTCTATAGCTAGCGATTGGGGAAAAACCAAATGGAATGAAGGCGGAACTTTAAACAAGGTTATCGGTGGCGCAGCAGTGGTTGGCGGAACAGCAGCCAAAGTTGTTGGAGTTGTTGGAAAAACAGCAGCAAATGCTTTATCAACTGTTGCAAGTGTCTTTGGTAACGGTATTAAGAAACTTGGATATGTATTTGCAAGATAAATAAGACGATCGGGACAGCGAAAGCTGTCCCGTTTTTTTTTGGAGATTTTATGAGTCTATTTAATAGTTTAACTGCGATGTATTTGTTATTTGCTTTTGCCTTTGAGGCTTTTTCACTAGGATTCATTGGACTGGATGAAAAGTGCAAAGGTGGAAGATTCAATTGGCTGCTATTTACACTTTTTACTGGCCCAATTGGTTTCATTGCCTACTTTCTTAAAGGAAGAAACTAACACCCTTAGCGCAACAAAAAACGGCTTAAAACAAACAAAATCAGGAATCAAGCTTTGCTTTTTTCCTGATTTTGTTGTTGCTAGCGATTCTTAAATTGTCTACCATTCATAAAGATATAAAACGGAGGCAAGGAATTAGTAAAAGAAAAGTTCTCTTTATTTTGCTTTTTGCAGTTATGACAACTTTCACCCCAAGAATAATGGCAGGAACTATGTATAAACAACCAGAACAAAGAATTATTGATATTGTAGACGCCCCTAATCCACCTCAACTCTCTGTTAGTCCACAGGGCAAAACAGCAATACTTGTTGAATATAGTTTTCATCTTGATCTTGAAGATCTTGGGGAGCCTTGGGTTGGTCTGGCAGGAGTAAGAATCTTAACCAGATATAACATTGAAAAAAGACGCTACTTTGTAAAAAAAATGTATATTCTGGACATGGAAACTGGTAAGAAAAAAGAGCTTCAAATGCCTGAAAAGAGCCGGTTTGGATTCCCAAATTGGACCAGTAACGGCAAAAAAATAATTGCCGCAAACTATAAAATTGGCGGTTCTGAGTTATGGGTATTTGACCCTGAAACTGGATCTGGAAAAGCAATAACTCCAGCGCGATTGAACCCGGTTTTAATGAACCCTTTTTATATTTTTGCTGATTCCGAAACCATGATTGTACCTTTATATCCTGAAAATCGCGGTAAAGCTCTAGAGAAGGACTTGATCCCGGAAGGACCGGAAATACAGGAAACAACAGGATCTGTTTCCAAGGTGCGAACATATCAAGATTTGCTCCGCAACTCTTATGATGAAAAACTATTTGAATACTATGCAACTTCAGAATTGGCGGTTGTTAATTTAAACACTGGTGAATCTAAAATACTTGGCAAACCAGATCTCTATTCTTCAATTCGTCCTTCCCACGATGGAAAACACTTCATTGTAAAAAGGATCAAAAAGCCCTTTTCCTATACTGTTCCATATTCTCGCTTTGGATATGAGCTTGAAATCTGGAATGAAGAAGGAAAAAATATTAAAACAATTGTAAGTCAGCCTTTAGCAGAAGAAATTCCTATTGAGGGAGTTAGAACTGGAACTCGCCTTGCCTTCTGGCAAATGCAGTTTTCCGACAGAATACTCATTGCTGAAGCTTTAGACAATGGGGATCCAAATAAGAAAGCCGAATACAGAGACTCTATAAAAATTCTTGAAGCTCCATTTACAGGAGAGCCTAGAGAAATTGTAAAATTGCCGTTTAGATTTTATGGTCTCCATTGGCTTGAAAATAAAAATCTGGCAATCACAATGGACTACGATAGAGATAGCAGATGGTATTATCAACGTTTGATAAATCTTGATAAAACGAATGTAGCATCTGAATGTCCTGTAATATTTTCACGAAACCGATCTGATGCCTATAAAGATGAAGGCGAACCTATCTATACTGAAAAAAATGGCTACAATTATGCGATCCTTGAGGATGACAAATGGCTATATCTCGCCGGAAGTGGTGCCACTCCAGAAGGATTCAAACCCTTTCTTAATAAATTCAATATTTATACAAAAGAAAAGATCGAGCTATTCAGATCTGATCTAAAAGCCCTGGAAGCCTTCGAAGCTTTTTATGATAGCTCTTTAAAAACAATTGTTACTTCAAAGGAAGATCCTGAACACCCCAGAAATTACTTTAAAAGAACCTTAAAAAACGGCAAACTTTCAGACCCAGTTGCACTGACTCATTTTGAATCTCCTGCACCAGAAATTGCGGCAGTAAAAAAAGAACTGATAAAATATACCAGAAAAGATGGAATCCCACTTTCTGGAACTCTTTATTACCCCCAAAACTATGTGCCTGGAAAGAAATATCCAACCGTTCTATGGGCTTACCCCCGGGAATACACAGACGCCAGTGTAGCAGGGCAAGTTCGCAGCGCATCTAACAAATATGCAAGGATTGCCGGATCATCGATTTTGTTCTTTGTTTTAAATGGTTATGCAGTTTTAGATAACGCGGAAATACCTGTTGTCGGGGACCCATTAACTGCTAATGATACTTTTGTTGAACAAATTTCAGCAGGAGCAGAAGCTGCAGTAAACAAACTTGTGGAAATGGGTATCGCTGATAGAAAAAAAATAGGTGTAGCAGGACATTCCTATGGAGCATTTATGGTTGCAAACCTGCTTGCGCACACCGATTTGTTTGCAGCTGGAATTTCTCGCAGCGGAGCCTACAACAGAACACTCACCCCATTTGGCTTTCAAGGCGAAAGACGAACCTTCTGGGAAGCTCAGGATATTTACATGAAGCTTTCGCCATTTTCAGTGGCTGATAAGATTAATGAGCCATTGCTTCTAATTCACGGAGAGAAAGACCCAAACCCAGGAACTTTTCCACTGCAGAGCAGAAGAATGTATGCAGCAATAAAAGGACATGGCGGAACAGCCAGACTTGTGGTTCTACCTTGTGAAGGTCATGGTTATGAAGCCAGGGAATCGGTGCTACATGTTCTTTATGAAATGTTTGAATGGTTTGATAAGTATCTGAAGTAAGAAAAAAAGAATATCCCCGCATATAGCAATTTAAGCTATTTGCGGGGATATTTTGTTATTAACCAGTTAATGAAAGGAATTAAGGAACTCTCATCATAAGTAGCTCAATATTTGATCCTTGAGTTGATTCAACTCGAAACCTGTAACTGGTAAATGAAGATCCAGCATTCTGTCTGATTACATAAAATGCAGAAGAATATGCTGGTAATGTAATCTGGGAAGTAGAATACCCATAAGATACTTCAGTGAAGGATAGTGGGAGATTCAAAGTAGCTGAATACTTATATTTACTGTCAATGGCAGCAAGATTGCTAATGTAGCCTCTTTGTTTTAAACCATCAACAAGAACTGCCATTGCCCAATCTCTATAAATGCCGTTCATGCCACCACGAGAAGCAAAGTTTGCATTAATATTACTTGTTCCAAGAACGGATGCATTTACAATATTTTTAATTGAAGCTGCCCCACCCTGCTCATATAGATATAAACCAAAAAGACCAACCTGGCCGTATTCAGAAAGATTTCTACTAAATGAAGTCAACCCAAAGCTGCTTGGAGATCCAGCCCAAAGGGTAAATCTATTTTCCGTGGCAGAGCTGCCTCTCAGCATTCTATATCTTGCTTCGGAACTTACCGACATTCCTTCATCCAGCCACTCATGCTCCATTTGGTTAACATTGTTAAAGAAATAATGGGCGCTGTGATTGGCAAGATGCTGCATTTCATGACAGATAGTTTCCCGACTTGCTTCTTTCCATCTGTCACCAACCCAATTATTATCAGGGTCAGGGGAAAATATAGCAATCATATCTCTCTGATTACTGTTTGCATTTGTAGTTAAGTTATTAGTATTAAAAAGTCCAGCAAATCCTATTTTGCTGTACACGGGTGAAAAAACGATAGAAACTCTACCATCATTGTCAATATCATAGGTTGGAGAATAATTCTGAGTAATTAGGGGCCAGATATGTGTTTCAAATTCGCTGGCAAAATGATCCAGATCAGCTGAAGAAATGGCACTTGTTCCGGAAATCGCACTCAAGCCAAAGTGACTTTCCTGATCCACAAAAATTTTACAATGGGCGGTAAGTCTTTCAAGTTTACAATTTTTGGTAACATATGAAACCCCAAACTGATCAGCAACAATACTCAAAGGCACAACTGAACCTACAACCTCAGCGGAATGATCTGAAGCTCTAATGGATTTTTGTAAACCAGGTATTTTCTTTGTAGCATTCAATCTGTAATCAGCACGCATTTTACTTTCAAAAGCTTTCTGATTCTGATATCTCCCGGATAAAGTTGAGTTATCAATGACTAGATTGTTGGTTCTGACTGGCGTTACAACATTTCCAAGAACATAGGATTCTGGCATTAATCTGACCGTCTGGGCAGACCCAGATACATTTGATACGGTTAAAGCAAAACGAACCTGCTCTGAATTCACAGGAATCTCAATTGCAGTATTTTTGGCTGTTGTAGCATAATTGTACATTACCGCAGGATTTGCCAGTATTGTGGTATTTGGGGCTGTAACTGCGTCCGGAGCGTAATCTGTTCCGGAGGATACAGGGTTTGTAGACCCTCCGCCGCCTCCGCCACAACCCGTAAGAACAAGTGCAAGCGAAATTACCAGAAACCAACCAATGGGTTTTAGAACTAACCTGTTTTTCATTTTGTTTACCTTCATTAATTTGTTTTCTAACCTAAAATATGTCTAAAGAATACTGAAATTTCCATATAAAAAGTGTAAAGTTTTCTAAATTCTAACCTTTTTTAGAAAAAAAATCCTCAATTAAATACGCCAATTCCTTTTACTGTTAATTGCTTGCAGCCTATAGAATTGACAAGAACATTTATTAAGAGTAGTTTGTTGCAACCATGACAAAGTCAGATGACCAAACTCAGCAAACCCCATTAAAAAAAGCATTAGAACTCCTTTTGCCCTACAAAATGGAACTCGGAGCCGGACTCATCTCATTGATCATTGTAGACGTTGCAGATGTTCTTCCACCCTTGCTTATAAAATATGCTGTTGATGGCATAGAAAGTGGTAAACCGCTTAATTACATTTTGAAAATTGCAGGAGCTATTGTCGCAATAGCTTTCCTTCAAGGTTTTTTCCGATTTCTTTGGCGAAAATTCTTTATAGGAACGAGCCACAAAGTTTGCTATGACCTCCGCAAGGAAATGTTTGGGCATCTACTTAAGCTTCCGTTTCATTATTTTAACAGAACCAGAACTGGTGACATTATGTCTAGAATGACTAACGATCTCCAGGAAATTCGCATGATGATGGGAATAGGAATTTTAGTTTTTCTGGATGCTTCTTTCTATTTTTTAACAATCCCTGCTCTGATGATTTATTTATCATGGGAACTTACTTTAAAAATACTGCTCCCAATGCTCTTACTGCCATTTCTTGTTCATAAAGTTAAACAATACATTCACAAATACTCAAGAAATGTGCAGGCCAGCCTTTCAGACATATCTTCTGTTGCAGAAGAAAGCATATCTGGCATTAAAGTCGTAAAAGGCTTTGCAATTGAAAAAAGTGAGAATGAGAAATTTGAAAAAGCTGGATTGAATTTTCTAAACAACAAAATGAAATTGGCTTTAATTGAAGCAATTTTTCATCCCACGATTATGATGCTTATGGCTGCCACAATGATTATCCTCATTGTTTCCGGTGGGAAAATGGTTATAACCGGAGCTATGACCATAGGCTCCTTTATCGCATTTCAAACCTATCTTATAAAACTTGGCTGGCCGATGATGGGTATTGGATGGGTTATCAACCTCTATCAGAGAAGTATGGCATCAATGGAAAGATGTCAGAAAATGCTCGAAGAGATCCCGGAAGAGGCCTTTCCAGACAATAAAGAACCTGAAATAATGTCCGAAGAAAAAAAAGTGCCCCAGTACAATCAAATTCAACTCAGAGTAAAAAATCTTAGCTTTAGATTTGCAGACGGCAATCATGATTGTCTAAAAAATATCAACCTGACCCTTAAAAGCGGAGAAGTATTAGGAATAACAGGACCAATAGGAAGTGGAAAAACCACATTATTACGACTATTGATGAGGATTTTTGAGCCAGAATCTAATCAAATATTTTTAAACGAAACAGATACAAAAAACCTTAGCTTGAATGATATAAGAGGGCTTTTTTCCTATGTTCCTCAAGACACATTTTTATTTTCAGAATCCATTAGAGAGAATGTTCTTTTCGCTCAAGACAATAAAGACGACTCCTTATCTGCACTAAAATTTGCAGAAGCAGCTGGTTTGAAAGCCGACATTGAAGATCTTCCTGATGGCATAGAAAGCCTATTGGGAGAAAGAGGCGTAAATCTATCCGGAGGGCAGAAACAAAGAATTGCTCTTGCGAGGGCAATTGCTTGTGAAGCTCCGATTTTGGTTCTGGACGACTGCACCAGTGCTGTAGATGCCGAAACAGAGCAATTCATACTCAACAGTCTAAATGCCAAAGAAGAAAAAAAATCACTGATTATAGTTTCACATAGGTTGGTCAGCTTAAAAGAGGCTGATCAAATCATATTTTTAGATAATGGCACTATTATCGAGCGTGGCACCCATACTGACCTGTTAGCACAAAATGGAAAATATGCAAAGCTCTGGGAAAAACAGATGTTAAGTGAAAAACTGGAGTCTGAAGCATGAGATCCGGCAATTCCTATTTCAACAGCGATGACATAAATAAAAAGATCTACGATCACCGCTTGATGATGCGAATTATTCCATTCCTGAAGCCATACAGCAAAACTTTCTTATTGGCGATTTTTTTAACGTTTTTTAGTACCCTTTGTCAATTAACGGTTCCGTGGGTCGTAGGAAGAATAGTGGACACCGCTCTTAAGCCTAAAAACCTGGAGAATCTATATTATCTCGCCTTTATTTATGGTTCGCTTAGAGCAGCCGCATTTTTTGCCTACTTCGGGGAATCATATTTTCTTCAACTTTCAGGACAGAAAGTACTTAATGATCTGAGAAATAAAATTTTCCGACATATGCAAAGTCTTCCTATGACCTTCTTCGATAAAAATCCTACAGGTAGACTTTTAACCAGAGTGACCAATGACGTCGTTACTCTGGCTGAATTGTTTTCTGCCGCTCTGGTAAATGTTCTTGGCGATTTAATGCAAATAGTTGGAATTACTCTTGTTATGCTGGGGTTAAGCTTAAAACTTGGCGCAGCGACTCTTTCTATAATGCCTCTACTATTTATTACAGCATGGTTTCTTACAGTAAAAATGCGAATTACCTATCGCGATGTCAGGGCAAAACTAGCCCAGCTGAATACTTCAATTGTTGAAAGCATTTCAGGAATGGGTGTCATCCAGGTTTTTCGCCGTCAATTTGAGCGTGCCGGGAAATTTAATAAAATGAATGAAAGCCATAGAGAAGCTGAACTAAAATCAGTCTTTTACAATTCATTCTTCCGACCTGTATCAAAAGTTATTAATGCGCTAACCACCTTTATAATAATTGGATACGGGGCCTATCTCTCTCAGCAGGGGCAGGTAAGCATAGGTTTGCTGGTTGCCTTTATCGGGTATATACAACATCTCTTTGAACCGATCCAAAATCTTAGTGAAAAAGTTTCCGTTTTCCAAAGTGCAATGGCATCTGCGGAAAGAATTTTTATTCTTCTTGAAGAAACTCCTGAAGTTGATGATGATTCAGCAACTGACTTTATTGGCATTAACAAGTCAATAGAGTTTAAAAATCTTAACTTTTCCTACTCCAAGGATAAGCCTGTTTTAAAGGACCTTAGCTTCCGCATAGAAAAAGGAGAAAGAGTTGCAATTGTTGGCCATACCGGAGCAGGCAAAACTACTATCGCCTCAATCTTAAAAAGATTTTATGAAATTTCCGATGGCGATGTTCTCCTGGATAATAAGCCTTTAAAAAGCTTTTCAAAAAGTAGTCTCAGGCGAAAGATCGCACTTATACAGCAAGACGTGTTTATATTCTCAGGTTCAATTATTGATAACATATTGCCTGGCCAGAGTGAAAAGAACCACGAAAAAGCGCTTGGAATTATAAAAGAACTCGAAATGGAAAACTTTGTAAAGAACCTTCCAGAAGGCCTGGACACGGAGATCATGGAAAGAGGTAGTAACTTATCATCAGGGCAAAAACAACTGATAGCCTTTTCCCGCGCAATGGCATTTGAACCAGAAATATTGATCCTGGATGAAGCAACTTCCTCTGTTGACACTGAAACGGAGCAGGTTGTTCAAAAGGCTATTTCAAGGTTAACATCAAACAAAACCAGCATAATTATTGCTCACCGACTATCGACAATAAAAAACTGCGATAAAATTATAGTTCTGCATCATGGCAGAATGATTGAGCAAGGCACACATGCCGAGCTCTTAAACAAGCGTGGGCACTATTATACCCTGAACAAAATTCAGTTCTCGGAATAATGAATTATTGCGCCAGATGAAAGTGATATTGTAAAGTTTCCTATCCGGAGAAATTAAATGACAAAATTTGCAAAATATATTGAATCTCTAAGAGAAACCCCTGGAGAGAACCTTTTCAATCCCTGGTGGGAAAGAGATGAAGACAATGACGATTATACAAATTCGCCTGAAATAAGAAGACATCAGCTTAAGACATATCTGGAAGAAAGGGAGACTTCTACACGATTTCTTCTTGTCGCTGAGGCTCTTGGTTATCAGGGAGGACATTTTACTGGCATAGCAATGACCTCTGAAAGAATTATTACAGGAAAAATGCTTCACAAAGGCATTAAGCCCGAACATGTTTTTACAAAAATAGAGCCAACAAGAACAAGCTCAGAGACAGCAAAAAAAGACGGATTTTCAGAGCCAACAGCAACTATTGTCTGGGGACATCTATTAGAACTGGGTTTGGACCCCTACTCTTTTACGCTCTGGAATGCTCTTCCATGGCACCCTTATAATCCAGCAAAAGGTTTATTGTCAAACAGGACACCATCAAACAAAGAGATGGAAGCCGGATTAAAAAAGCTGGAAGACCTGATCTCTATTTTAAAACCTGAAAAAATAGTAGCGGTTGGGGAAAAGTCTTCTGTACAGCTCCAAACCCTTGGTTTAGAATTTTCAAAAGTCAGGCATCCAGCCAATGGCGGTGCTGGAAAATTTCGCGATCAGTTTTCTGAGCTAATGAAATAAAGAGGAAAAAAATGGCAATTTATCTTGTTCAACATGGCGAGGCTAAGTCAAAAGAAGAAGACCCGGAAAGACCACTTTCAGCAACGGGGATAAAAAATGCAGTACATATGGCTAATATTGCAAATTATTACATGATCCCAGTGAGCAGAATTTTGCATAGTGACAAATTGCGATCCATTGAAACAGCGACAATCTTCAAGGAAAAATTGAATTGCGATACACCACTTGAAAAAGTAGATGGTATCGGTCCAAATGATGACGTCATAAAATTTTCTGAAAATTTGTGTCCCAACTCAAATTTAATGATTGTTGGTCACCTTCCCTTTTTAAATAAATTAGCTTCATACCTTCTTACCGGGTCAATTGAATTTCCTATTTTTCAATTTCAAAACTCAGGAATCCTTTGTCTTTATAAATTAGATGATTCAAAGTTCTGGCAAATAAAATGGTCGTTTTTACGAAATATCAGCTGATTTATTGAGCTCGACGATCTTGAGCCTGCAAGTAGAAAAATTAATCCAGAGTGTTTCTGACAAGTATTCTGTCCCAATTTGCTGTATTGCAAAATTTCAGGGTTACGATTATCTCTTTTCTGTGATATAATATTGCAATTAATTTAGCACCTGTTGTGCAATTCACATTTAAGGAGTCAGGCAATGCACGTGGAACATCACAGATGGTACAGTCAGAATATTGGTCACGATATGGATATTAAGGTTTATGGTCATTACGGCAGACCTCTCATCGTTTTTCCATGTGCTGGCGGCAGTTTCAATGAATTTGAAGATTTTGGAATGCTCGACATTGTTCGACAACACGTTGAAGAAGGAAAGCTGAAAATATTTTGCGTAGACAGTTTAGACAATGAATCCATCTTGCGTAAAGATGGACATATGGGTGACAACGTTTTCCGACATGAAGCTTACGATAAGTATATCGTTCATGAAGTTGTTCCTTTCATAAGAAATCATTGCCACGGAGATTGGAAAATAGCTCTTACTGGCAACAGCATGGGCGCTTACCATTCAGTTAACTTCCTTTTGAGACACCCTGACGTATTTGACGCATGCATCGCGTTGGCTGGGGTTTACACGTTGAAGCAGGTTATTGGCGATTATTTTGACCAGAACGTGTATAACAATTCTCCACTCGATTACCTCCCTGGATTAAATGATCCGTGGTTCATTGATCAGATTCGCCAGGCAAAGATAATTGTATGCACAGGCCAAGGTCCTTGGGAATATCCAGAAGATTCCTGGCGCTTAAAGGCAATTTTTGAAGAAAAAGGAATCCCGGCATTAGTTGACATGTGGGGTCATGATGTAAATCACGATTGGCCGTGGTGGAAAATCATGCTTCCTCAATTCCTTCCTCATATTTTATAGTCTATAATTCTGGGAACGAAATGAAACAACCAAATTACGAAAACTATGCCTTTTTCTATGATCAGTTTGAACTAGCCGGTTACGGTGAATCAGAAGGCTTCAACCAGTTTCTTGAAGAGCTTTTTCACTCCAATCTGGTTAAGACTGTTTTAGACTTTTCCTGCGGAACCGGAGCTCAAGCAATTGGCCTTGCCCGCAGAGGATTTAAGGTAACTGCTTCTGATCTAAGTTCTGCGATGCTTGATTATGCGAAGAAAAAAGCGGGAAAGCTGGATATAGAATTCGTTAATGCGGATATGCGAACTGCCAAATTAGGTAAGTTCGATGCTGCCATTTCAATTTTCAACTCCATTGGACATCTTTCAAAAAAGGACTGTTCTATCTTTTTGAAAAACGCTTGTGACCATCTTATTCCCGGAGGAATCTTTGTTACTGATATCTTCAATTTCAAGGCCATGCAAAATGGCGCTTTTGATGACTACAAGGATTTGTCCAGACAGGTTGAAATTGAAGGAAAACTTGTTCATCACGTAAGACACTGCGATCTTGATGAAGAAACTAAAACCATAACTACAATATCAAGAACCTATTCACAGGATGGAGTAAATGACCCGCAAATCGTTGAAGACAAGTGGGAAATGCAGATTTACAATCCAGAAGAAATATATGAAATGTTGGAATCGGCAGGCTTTTCCGAAATTAAAATCTTTGGCCCATATGCAGAAGAATTTAATCCATTAGAATCGGAAACCATGTTGATTTTCTGCCAAAAATAAACGAAAAGGACTTATAAAATGGCTAAAGCAAGAGCGAGACACATACTTGTGGAATCAAAATCCGACTGCCTGGATCTTCTAAATCGAATCAATTCCGGAGAAGATTTTGCAGAAGTGGCAAAATCTCATTCAAAATGTCCATCAGGAGCAAAAGGTGGAGATCTTGGTGAATTCGGCCCTGGAATGATGGTCAAAGAATTTGATAAAGTTGTTTTTTCCGGTGACATCGGAGACATCTACGGACCTATCAAAACTCAGTTTGGCTTTCATTTAATCGAAATTCTTAGTCGAGATTAAAAATAAAACAATTAAAAAGTTTCTGCATAGCAGAAACTTTTTTTTTTGCTCATTTTGCATTTTAAGATTAAACTATGAGTCATTAATGAAAATTACTTTTCGCTAATAATTTAAAATTGGATGAAATGATGAAAATAAAAGTCTGGGGCAGCCGGGGAACACTACCAACGCCTGGCTCTGGTACATTAAAATATGGTGGCAATACTACCTGCATAGAAATAAAAAACCAGCATGGATTTAGAACGATTGTTGATGCTGGATCTGGTATAAGATTACTTGGAAAAGAGATTTTGAGCGACAAGTCCTGTGATGAAATGTGCCTGGTTTTAACCCACTCCCATTGGGATCACTTGATGGGTTTTCCATTCTTTGTGCCTGCGTATTTCTCAAAATATAAAATTAGTGTCTGTGGTGTTGCCTCAGCTAAAAATTATATGAAACAGTCATTGGCAAGACAACTTGAAGCCCCATATTTTCCAGTGGATTTTGAACAGCTTAAGGCCCAGTTTTCCTTTGAATGTTCTTGTCCCGGGAATGGTTTTTGTAAAAGAATTATAACTGAAACCATAAGCTTAAACCATCCAAACGGCGGCTTTGGATATAAGTTCACAGAAAACAACAAGGTTTTTGTTTTTCTGACCGATAATGAACTTAGGGGCAACCACGAAGGTGGTAAATCTTTTGAAGAATATGTTGAATTTTGTAAAGGTGCAGATGTCCTTTTTCATGATGCCCAGTATACTGACAAAGATTACGAGAAAACCATTGGCTGGGGACACTCCACCTTTAATCAGGCTGTAGAGCTTGCTCTGAAAGCTGAAGTAAAAGAGTTAGGTTTCTTTCATCACGATCCAGACAGAACAGATGAAGACCTTGATTCAATAATTGAAAAACATCGAAATTCACTTTCACAAAAAGGTTCGAGTTTAAAGTTATATGGCGTTTTTGAAGGAATGGAAATTGACCTGTAATGGAAAAGATATTTGCCAGCCTGGCCAATCGATTTAACCCAGACTCAATTACGGCGGTGGTGGTTTCATACACGCCAAATGTAGTTTCGGCTTTTTTAACTTTTATTATTTTCTGGTTTTTGTGGAAGCTCCTGGCAAATGGCCTGAACTTCTTTATCAAAAAAACCTCTCTTGATAAAACCCTTTCCGGTTTCTTTCAGGATGTCCTCAAATATTTAATTGTGGGCGCAGGTCTGCTTTCGGCTTTAAGCGAGCTGGGAATAAACACAGCATCTCTTTTAGCCAGTTTGGGTGTTGCAGGGCTAACCATTGGTTTTGCGGCCAAGGACACCCTCTCAAATCTAATTTCAGGACTATTTATATTCTGGGATCGCCCATTTGCTATTGGCGATATTGTAGAAATTGGAAGTGACTATGGTCGAGTTTCTGACATTACATTACGTTCAACAAGAGTGGTAACCCCAGATGGAAAAATGATTGCATTGCCAAATTCAAAGGTAATCGCATCAGTTGTTACTTCTTATACTAATTTTCCCCATCTGCGAATAGCTACAACATATTCATTTCCAGCTACCGTTAACCGAGCAAAAATTAGAGAAAATTTTACAAAACTGGTTAGCAAAGATCCCAGCTTTCTAAAAAACCCTGAGCCACAAGTTCTTGTTGAGACAGCTGACACTACCAAGGTTACACTGAAGTTTCTGGTGTGGATACAAGACGAGAAACAACACCAGATTCTGGAACACCAGTTAAGAGAATCTGTTTATGATACTTTTGTGGAGCAAATGAAAAACTAACCTTATGTAATGCATTATCTACCATAAAATAAAGTCATAATTGGATAAGCAAATTGTTGAGAGGGATTAGACTCCTATGAGCCATAGGTTAATTGAGATTATTTCAATTTTCTTTTTTGCCAATTTAGGATTGAAACTATTTAGATATGGTATGGCGGCAGCCCAAATAGCTGCAATTCGATTTACCCGTTCCAGCTTCACCCTTGTTGATAAATCTGAAGAGAACTCTTTATACCAGGCGGCATTCTCTGAAGCAGATGAAACCATGAGTTCTCTTGGGTTTAACTATTCCTTCTCCTATAGCTTTAAACCAGCAATTGTCCAAGACAAAACCCTTCATTTCGGTCGAATATATAAAAACAATTCTGACAAAACTTACGCACAACTTTTTGTTTGCGAAGAAAACCAGCCAGACAAAGCATTTTCAACTAATTTTATTACCTTTATCGACTCAGAAAAATCTCTAAATACTCTCAATCGAATTCTCACTATAAGCCTATCTACACACCCTAATAGAAAATGTGAAGATATGTGCTGTGACAATTTGCCTGAACAATGGCAATTCCACAAAACCAGAATTGAAAGCCTGGATAAAGAAGCGATCGTAACTTATGACCTCAACCAAGACTTTATTGATCGACTCGAAAAAGATCATGCAAAAGAACTTGAATCACATGAGTTGGTAGAAAATCAGGAGGGAGAAAAACAAATCCCAATAAAAAAGGCTTATTCAGCCGGTATAAATATCCTGAAAGGCTATCAGGAATTATCAAAAAATTTTGCAAAATGTAACTTTCCGGAAAAGTTACCAACTGGTTATGCAGAAGCTGAATTGATAAGGTTTAATAGATTAAAAACAATTAGCAATTCCGTAAAAACAAGCTTTTGGCATAAACTGGCTCTCATGATTTTAAGCCTGGGTCTATCAACCATCGCATTTGGCTTGCTCTTCTCATGGAGTTTTATGCCAATCTTGATTATGGTTTTATTCTTGCACGAATCTGGTCACATGTTGGCAATGATCATTTTTGGTTACAAAAAAAGACAAATGCTTTTTTTGCCTCCATTTGGAGCAGTGGCAATGGGTGAGAAGCCAAACGCAAAATCATGGCAAACGCTTATCGTACTTTTGATGGGGCCAATTCCTGGGCTCATCCTTGCTATTGGAATTATTTTGGTCTACCCGACAAAGGACTCAAAATTGCTTACAGAAGCAGTTGGGACACTTGCTTTTATTAATTTCCTCAATTTCCTTCCAATCTACCCGTTAGATGGAGGAAAAATATTTGAATTGCTTTTTTTGACAAGATTTCCAAAAATTAAGTCTATTTTCAGCGGTATCAGTATACTACCATTTGCAATTGCAGGAATATGGCTAAAAGATACATTTTTAATAATTCTTGCGCTCTTTTTTGCATGGATTTTTATAAAAAAAATCAAAGCTACAAGCCTTAATAAGAAAAAAATAGTTCACTCAGACAATGAGCTAGAAAGTAAAATTGCTCCTTTGCATTCAATCATTTTCGAAATCTTAAACACTCCACTACGAAAAGGATTGTTCATGCATAGGTTTCAAGCGATAAAGCACAGGCTGGAAGTTTCCACACTAAAACCCCCAGGTTGGATAACCTTTATTACTGGCTCAGCCTTTTACTTTTCAGTTTTGCTGGGACCTTTTGCCTTGGCAATAATTGGGAATACAATATCCAGCAAGAAATCTAATCGCCCAGCAATCACACGGGACTGGGAAAAAGACTTGTCTGCTGAATCAAGTGATGAAGGCAAGTTTTATATTCTCCTTGATGCTTTTGATGATTTTTATTATGAACATAATATCCCAGAGTCAGATAAATACAGGCAGAGAGCAATTGAAAGGGCTTCAAAAATGGCCCCTCCAGAAAAATGGTTAACCAAAGCTTACTGCAGCTTTCTTGAATCTTGTTACAGAGATGAAGATGCTTTAAATAGATTAGAATTCTTTGAGAAAGGAATGAAACTTTCTGAAGATTTACCTGATCCTGACCGTGGTATTGCTGTAAGCAAACTCACAACAAACTTTTTTTTCTCTGTGAATTCACCATCGGACAAACAAATAAAGCAATTAGAAAATGCTATAGGTGTTTGTCGAAAAAGCTTACCTCAAGGACACCCGGCAAGGTATGAACTTTACGGGGCTTTTCTGTACCAATTACGCAATGGAAAGTTATATGAAAAAGCAGACTCTTTTATTAAGAGCGTCACCGATGAAATACCAGCAAAAGTAGACCTCGATTATGCTGTATACCATAAGTTTGCAGCTTCATATCTGGGAGAGCAGAAAAGAGATTTAGAGGCAATTTCCCTACTAACTAACTTCCTTAAAAACTCAGAAACAAATTCAAAAAAATCAAAGGACTACCTTAATTTACCCTTGAATGGGCTTTCCATTGGATCAGTAGAAGATCGCATGAAAATAGAAGAAAGAGTTAGGGTTTTAAACGATTTGGGGTGGTTTTTTGGACGGACTGGGAATTTATCCAAAGCAAAAATACAATTTGAGCTGTCACACTTACTTGCATCAAAAGTGAACACTCCTGTTGAGGAGGGGAAACTTAGTAAATCCAAGGAAATCAGCTTAAAATTAAAAATTGCCCCAACAAAAATTCAGTTAGCGTGGATTAACTGGAAAAATGGTAATCCTCTCTCTGCCATTGAAACTATAAAAGAGATAAAAACAACTTCAGATTCAAATAAATCCTCTCTGTCAGATTTTATTCGACGGCATTTTTTCTTCAGCAAAGAGCAGACAAATAATATTAATTGTTTTAGACAAAAACAAATATACGAAATGTTAGAAGATCTAGGTTTTAATGGGTAACAATAAAAAATGCCACCAACAATGACTTTTTCTCCAACTTTTCTAGAGCTACCAAAAAAGGAAAAATAGTTCAATTTTTGACAAATGCATTGCCGGGCTGACATCTGCCATTTTTTCGAGTATGATTAGCGAATATTAAATCAAATCAAACTATTTAGACACTGGAGTTGATTATGCACGTAAAACCTGGTTCTCCCTATCCATTAGGGGCCAATTGGGATGGAAAAGGAGTAAATTTTGCTCTTTACTCCGAAAACGCCCATGGAGTTGAACTCTGCCTCTTTGATGAAGAAATGAGAGAAACTCGAATTCATCTTAGACAGCGCACCGCCTTTGTTTGGCACATTTATCTTGAAGGAATTCAACCAGGCCAAAAATACGGTTATAGAGTTCATGGACCATATGAACCGGAAAAAGGTTTTAGATTTAATTCTAATGTGGTTTTACTAGATCCTTATGCAAAAGCTCTAAGCGGAACCGAAAACCATGAGCTCGGACTATTTGCCTATGACACTTCACACCCTTTAAAGGATCTTGTTCCAAATGCAAAACAAGCTTTGGGAGCACCACTTGGCGTTGTTATTGATTCCAGATTTGACTGGGAAGATGATGTTAAGCCGCGCCACCCATTTCATAGAGCAATTATTTATGAAGCCCATGCACGTGGCCTTACAATGCTAAACAAAAGCTTACCCGAGGAAATTCGGGGGACCTATGCAGGCATTGGTGCGGAACCAACCATTCAGTATTTGAAAGACCTTGGCATAACAACGTTAGAGCTTTTACCGGTTCATCAGCACATTGATGACCCGTTTCTTTATGAAAAAAACCTGAAAAACTATTGGGGATATAGCACCCTTTCCTTTTTTGCACCAGAAATTCGCTACAGCTCAGATAAAACACCGGGTGGAGCAGTAAATGAGTTTAAGCAAATGGTTAAGTCGCTACATAAAGCCGGGATTGAAGTAATTATTGATGTCGTTTACAACCACACAGGTGAAGGGAATCATAATGGTCCTTCATTCTGCTTCAAGGGCATTGATAACCCAACCTACTATCGTCTTTCGCATGAAAATCCCAGATACTATGTAGATTTCACCGGAACTGGCAACACACTTAACGTTTTACACCCACAAACACTTCAGCTTATTATGGACTCTTTACGTTACTGGACTCAGGAAATGCGTATCGATGGCTTCAGATTTGACCTTGCCAGCACCCTTGCCCGTGAGATGCACTTCTGGAATCAGCTCTCAAGCTTTTTTACTATTATTCATCAGGACCCGATAATCAGTCAGACGAAGTTGATTGCAGAGCCCTGGGACATTGGCGAAGGCGGCTATCAGGTCGGAAACTTCCCTGTTTTGTGGGCTGAATGGAATGGAAAATACCGAGACATCATCAGATCTTTCTGGAAAGGCGACGGCGGCTGCACAGGAGAAGTTGGTTACAGATTAACTGGAAGCAGTGATCTATATGAAGATGATGGACGCAGACCTCATGCGAGCGTTAACTTTATTACTGCTCACGACGGTTTTACGCTTAGAGATCTGGTTTCTTATGAACATAAGCATAATCACAACAACCTTGAAGACAACAGGGATGGACACCACGATAATCGCTCCTGGAACTGTGGGCAGGAAGGCGAAACCGATGATCCTCGCATAAAAGCTCTCAGAATTCGCCAAATGAGAAACTTTATGGCTACCCTTCTCATATCACAAGGAACTCCGATGATTTGCGGAGGAGATGAAGTAGCAAGAACTCAAAATGGCAATAACAATGCTTATTGCCAGGACAACGAAATAAGTTGGCAACAGTGGGATTTAACCGAAGAGCAGTTAAAGTTTCTTGAATTTACCAAAAAAGTTATAAAAATTCGCAAAGAGCACCCGGCTCTTCATAGAACAAAATTCTTCAAAGGAAGAAAAATTCGCGGAAGTAACATTCGAGACATAATCTGGTTCCGCCCTGATGGACATGAAATGGACGATGAAGACTGGTCACATCCACAAACCCGAGGAATAACAATGTTTCTGTCAGGAACAGGGTTAGATGATGTTGATGAAAATGGGATACCAATACAGGATTCTAATTTAATAATCATGCTAAACGCTTCTTCAATGGACGCCCAGTTCTTCTTTCCAGATTTTGAAGTAGACTGGCAAATGATATTGAATACTGCCAATCCAGATGAAACAGAAACCGGAAAATCCGGAGAAGCAACTCTGCTTTCCGGGCATTCTCTGAAAATTTTTGTTTATGATGGAGAACTTAAACCGCTTCCACCTCCGCGTGGGCGTAGGTCAAAAAAGCGTTAACTAAATTTAGCCAGAAAAAAAGGTCGAAGATCAAAGCTTCGACCTTTTCTTTTTTTAATTGCTTGCTGGAAAAGGCACAGTCTAAAGGGTAAGATTGTAGAAGAAGAAAAAAATAAGAGGAGGCTACTGAATGAGCCAGTATTATTTGCTCCTTGGGCCAACTTTAGGTTTTGTCCTGGGGATTTTTATGGCCTGGTTTCTTTCCTATTCCAAGATAAAACAACTTGAATTAGATTCTCAAAAAGAGATTAAAGGCTTGAAAGAAGAGCTTAAAGAGCTTTCTGAAGTAGAAGAAAACTATCAAAGATCAACCACACGTCTGGAAGATAGCCATGCGACAATTGAGCGGTTACAGGGGCAACTAGCGGAAATTGGAACAGAACTAAAAGCACAGATGGAACAAAGATCCGCATTAGAAGAAAGAATTAAGCGAATTGAAATTTTAGAAAAACATATAGCAGAACTGAAAATAGTTGAAAAAGAAAAAAATCAGCTGAAAGAAAAAATTTCTGCCCTTGAAAGTGTTAGCTCGGAGTTTAAATCCAACCATGAGGATCTAAAGTCTGAAAAAAAAGAACTACTTAAAGAAGTTGATGGATTGCGCAAACAAATTTTGGAGTTGCAAAGCAGTGAAAAGAATTCCGCAGTAATTAAAGAAAGAGCTGAAAGGCTCCAGCATGAAAATTCCAATTTACTAAAAGAAAATGAACAACTGCGCTACATGCAAGATCAGCTTGGGCACCTGGATGAAATTAAGCAGTTATATAGCAAAACTGTAGAAGAAAACAATGTGTTAAAAAATCAGGATATTGCGCGGCACTTCATTGAGATCAAAGATGGCCTTGAACAAAGTATCAGGGCTTATAACAGAATGTTAAACATGGTTGATAAGCAATCTCTACCAGATAATAGTATAATCGAGATTGAAGCCAGCGAAAAACATTCCACTGGTGAAAAAGAAGTAGAAAACCAATCTTCAGATTCTGAAAATCAGCGTTCTGAAGAAGAAGTTTTAAGTGAACTTGAAACAGATACAGAAGATTTGAAAAATTTGGATGGAGTAGTTGAGAATGATTAGACAGACAAAAGTATTTTTATTTATTTTAGTATTGCTGGTTATTTCCAGTAGCGTTACAGCGGGCCCAATTGAAATTTATTTTGGTCCAAATGGTGGCTTTAATATTCAAAACAGTAGCCGCACATTTACATTTAGCTCTGGGAAGGTTTACAAAGCCACTCTTGCCAATTCATTTATTTATGAACTGGATCAAACTGAAGTTGGAAGCACCATAAAAGTTGCCATGTATAGCATGAGCGATTTCAGAACTCTTGATGCAATGATTAGTGCTGCAAGAGATAAACAAATCCATTTCAAGCTGATTTTAGACGGAGCTGCAGCATGGTCAAAATCAAGCAGGGAAAAAATTGTAGAACGGGTAAAAATAGCCGCTGACAAAGCGAAAGCTGAAAATATCCCCTTTGATTTCAACATTGCAATTGTTACTGCCAAAGCCATGGAAAGAAATGGAAGAACAGCGACACTAGACGATGGCAGAGTAATTTTTGGGACAATGCATGAAAAGTTTGGAGTATTCTATAAGCCTGGAAATCCAGTGCCTTACACAAGCTTTTGTGGAAGCTCGAATCTATCTACAACATCTGATGAAATTTATGGAGAAAACAGGGTATTCCTGCATGATAGACCTGGAGTTGCAAGACAGTTTCAAGAAGAATTTGCTCGCCTCTGGAATGAATACTGTGAAATCGTTCTGGGCGAATATGTTCCAGAAAAGTTTATTCCTGTAAATGCAGAAGCTGGTGATGTAAAAGTAATCTTTAACTCAGAGCCAGTAGACGAATTAAACCTTACTCGCATCGACAACGAACTTCTTAATCTGCTTAGAAAGATTAACAATGAAGGTCGATTAGATCTATCTATGTTCAGTCTCACCAGACCAGAACTGGCTCAGGCCATAGTAAGAGCTGCTGAAAGATGCCCTGAAGCTCCTTTCAGAATTCTTCTTGATCATGCACAACTGGACGATTCTGACCCCAAAGCAAGCAAGCTTGCTCCATGGATTGAACAAAGAGTAGCAGAACTCGGCTTAAAAAATGTCCAGATAAGATACAGATTCAGAAGAAATGCTTACGGCTATGATGAGAGAAACAAACGAGTTGATTTGATTTCTTTCATGAGCCTGTTTTTGCACCATAAAACAGTTATTGTAAACGGAACTGAAATGGGACTTGGCAGTTATAACTGGTCTGGAGCCGCTGAATATTTAAATTACGAGAATGTAATGCTTTTTAATGGCCTTTACAATGGTCACCAAAAAGTTATTGATGCATTTATGAGAGAATTTGATACAGTTTGGAATTCACCAACACCATATCATATGGTTTCACATCCAAGGATGGGAGAGCCTCAAACTGTAACTGGTGTTGAAGGAAGAAAGCTCCATAAAGAATTGATCAAGTTACTTTCTGACAAGGCTAATCTGAAGGTCAAAACCCTATTGGACAGAGAAGCCTTTAAAACATTCGATACACTCAAAACAGAAACAGGATTCTCAACCAGAAAACTTAAAAGAGTTATCAAAAGCCTTACCAGGGCTGGATTAATTTGCAAGTGGACAAGAGAAGGCCTTGAAGGTTACTCTCAGGCAGATTAAGCAAATAAAAAAAGCCCCGAATGCTTTAAAAGCATTCGGGGCTTTTTATTTATTTAAATTGCTTCCAAATCAGCCTTCCGAGAAATTTTCCGGAGTTTGGCCGGCAAACACACCGCTGTATTGTCCAGGGCTTTCACATCTCTGGAAAATAAACTGGCAAATTGGTGTGCCAGGAATAAGATTCAAAGAAATTGGACCAAAGTTGGAAATTTCAAGAACCTGATGGTTACATATCCCTGGTTGCATGAATGAGGCAGAAATATGCACAAGCAATCCTACCCGTGCAAATCTACTTCTTCCCTCAAGCCAACCAGAAAGGCCTTTTCCAAGGCTAACTTTTTCCTGAGTAATACCTAATACAGTCTGCCCAGGTTTTATAGTAAGTGTTCCGCCTTCAGGAACGCGAATTCCCTTTGTTGCGGCTTTGAAATCCATATCATCAGTTAGATCCAGTTCGGTAGGAAGATGCACAAAAACCCTGAAAGCATTTGAGAGATGTAAATCCACACTTGCTGGTCCGAGAGTTTTTTCATTGAATGGTTCAATCTTAATATTCCCATTCTTCATTTCCTCAAGAATGGCTGCTCTGCCAAGAATACTCATTTTTTCCTCCATCTAATGCTGTAAAAAATGCTTTTGGAGATTATAACACCAAATTAAAATAACAGGTAGATTTTGAAGCCTAAAAACAAAAAAGCCCCTTTTAGGGCTTTTTTGATTCTACCAAATTTGAACGGTGGCTTATTTGCCAATTCTTTTTGCTTCAAGATCCGTGTAAAAATTACTTCTGGAAATTGTAGGCAAAGGTTCTGAAATGAATCCCTTTTTCTTAATTTGCTTGGCAACAGAAAGAGGCATAGTCGCTTTTAAGTTATAAAGCATGCTTGGGATTTTCCAGAGTTTAAACTGTTTTTCTTTTGGAGTAACACGATTAAGCAAAATGAGAAGGTTATTGGTACAATTATTTCTAATGGTATGATAATACTCACCTTTTCGATTCACACAAGCCTGTCTAACTGTTTCAGTCAATAGTTTCTTTGTCTGTTCCTGAGTTAGATTCATTGGATAGGCCATTATTTCGGTGTCTGAACTCTTGTTAAAATTAACATTAAGATTTGCATAGTTTTCCCATGTAGTAAGCAACCAAACTATGTTGAAAGATTTTTTCATGGTTTTAATCAGACCATAGGTTTGTCCAATTTTTTTATGAGCTTCAATGCTTAAAGCAAGTGCTTTAGACTCTTTTCCGCTTTCAGAAACCATTCCACCAGCATCAAACGTAAAAACAAACAAACTATGTGCAGCAATAAACTTTGGAGCAAATGGCTTTAACACAAAATACGCTTTAACAACCTTTTCAGGGTCTATAGTTGCTGTTTCCCATCCGTGAACGGCTTTTGTTTCCTTTGATGTGGAATCCTGGGAAATATCCCAACGAACATTTTCTACTTTTAACTTACCTTCATTTTCGCCAACCAGAGCTGGTGCTACCTGATAGGCTTCATAAGCAGGTTCTTCTTTATTTAGTTCAGTTTCACTGATTTCAGTAATTTTTTTAACTTTAATTGTTTCAACGTCATCTGATTTACCAGCTTTTCCCTGAACGGTGACAATTTTATCATCAAATTTTCGGGCTTTTCTTTCCCGCATGAGTAATTGATAAACTCTTCCGTCCTCTGTATTCAATCTGACAATGCCTTTTTCCACGGTCAAAACGCCAGACAAATTGTAATTGACAGCATAGGGTTTCGCCAGTGCTGGCCCATTGAAAGAGCCGCCAACCAGAGCAGCAACTAATACAAGAATAAAAAGAAAGCTTCTTATTTGCTTCTTCATTTTTTCTCCAAATTCGGTGGATTATTTATTGAGTTTAATGAAAAAATGAAAAAGCGTCAATAGCGGTACAAATGAAAAACCGCTATAAAAGAGATGTCTGGTGTGGAAACTAGCCTACTTTTTGAAAAAAACTGCAGCCAGAGAACTACCACCAATAAGCGCCATAACCCCAAAAGTCATGGAAGCAATTACATATAATGCCGCACTAATCCTGGCTCCATCCACAAACAGCTTAACTGATTCGTTAGAAAATGTGGAAAAGGTGGTTAAGCTACCAATAAAGCCAGTTAAAATCATTGCTTCAATGTTCTGAGAGAAAAGCCCTCTGGATACCGCTATCTGGCCCAACAAGCCAATCAAAGCACAGCCAAAAATGTTTGCAGCAAAAGTGCCAATTGGCAGCTGATGAGTTTGAGAAGCAGCTTTCAATAATTCAGCAATTAGAAATCTTGTTACTGCGCCAAGACTTCCACCTAAACCAATGTATAATATTTTTTCCAGCATTTTTGCTCCTCTAGTTACCTAATTATAACTGTTTAGAAGCATTTTAGCCAAATTATTTCTGATTTGAGTTAATCACAGCCATGGCGATTTTGGCAGCGATTTCTCCACCTGGGACAACCAGGCCCAAAGCATCTGCACCTATATCGAACAATGCACTCTCAGAAAGCATATCATCAAATTTCGCTCGAATCGTCTTTCCGGTGGTCATTTCACCGGTAACGGCATCGATTTCAAAGATCGCCTTTTTCTCCCCATCCTTGTAGGAAAACTCAAATGCATAAACGGGCCTGAAAAATAAATCAAATTGTTTGATGATAAATTTCTGACCAATGATTTCTGTCGCATTTAGAGGTTTTAGCAGATCTCGCATCAAATCCCGCAATATAATTGAAGCTTTCACTTTCGCTGGCACTATTACCTCTTCGGATTTTTTTAATTCACTCATCGACTTAACCACTCGACAGGGCATTTCTAGAAGCTTATCAAAATTCTTATTATTACCTGAAACAGCGTCTATACAGACTTTTTTACTTCCTTTATCTATACAATGCTCTTCAAAATTAATTCTAACTTTTCTCTTTTCAGTTGGAATGATAGTTTCGCCGATTTTTAGCTCCACAACACTTTCTGCGACCTTAATCTCCGTGGAGTTCTCTCTGATGTAATCAATCAGAGTTTCAAAATCAATAAACCAGAATGGCTCATACCTTACTTCTGAATAAATCAGCTTTATATCATCTTCAGATGGCCTTAACAGAACCCTTGAAAAAAAGTTTAAAACCTTGTGTTTGCTATTTTCCGCTTTTTTTTGGGCATCTTCGAAACTTATTGTTGGCTTAATCGTTTTGATTAGTGATTTACCGGTGATGACTTCACAAACTCCAGATTGCCCAAAGTTTTTTCCTGACCACTCGGAGTCCTTTTCCGAGATTCTTTTTCTCACGATTCCATTTATAGCTGCAAGAATTTGGCCTTTTAGCCAACTTTTTTCATTAAAAACTGGATTTTCAAAAAACTCGGTTACATTGTCTACACCTATTGCTGCGATGGTTTTTATAACTTCATCTCTAAGTTTTTCATTTCCAGATAACTCGACCAGCCGACCTAGAAAATATGGGTCTTTCAGATTTTTCAGAACATAGAGTGCAGCCTTAACATTGGCAAAATCGCCGTCCGCCTCCAGCATTTCCAATAAAGGTTTTCTGGCAAACTCCCGATCCGATTTTCCTATTGCCATGGCTGCTGTAGCTCTAATACGATTAGAGCTGTGCTTTAACAATTGTAAAAAAATCGGGATATTTGAAGGCTGCTTGAGCTCAACAAGCCCCTCGATTGCATTTGCAACAATTCTATCATCCGAATAAGTTAAAAAAGATCTTATTGAAAACAAGAGCTCTTCGTCCGAAAATCTTTTGGGAAGCCTTTTAACCAGATAAGAAATATGCCTGGGATCAGTACAACTTTCTAAGTATCTGTATAAAGGAATCCTGAATCTCTCATCAGAAGATTTCAACGCAATTTCCAGGTCCTTGATTCCAAAAGAGCTTTCATCACCGCTTTGAATTCTTTTAAGCACTTCTTCATCAGAGTAGTTTCTTTTGTTCTCCTCTAATGCCCGAAATTCGGGAATACATCTGCAGAGTCGTTTTAATTCAAATGAGTCGCCCGCCAGTATCTCAAGGATTAGAGCTTCAGGCTCATCCTCACTTATCAAGGAAGGATTTTCCAGATAGAGTTCCAGTATTTTTTTCTGACTATCCGGATTTTGACTAAAAAGCAATTCTAGCCTTGAAGCTCTATCTTTCATACCTTAGGAGCAGTTGCCACATCATCTGGATTAAGTCCGAGAGTTTTTGCCATTTTTCTGATTCTTGCAAGACGAGTCAGGTCTGGATGAGTAAAGGAACTCACATCTTCAACCTGTTTGTAATATTGTTTTAAGGCTTTTAAATGAAGCTCATTTACATTTTTGGTAGATAAGCCTAATGCTGCCCTGATTTTCGCCATTTGTTCCTTTTCTTCAGCGGTAACAATGTCATCTTCAATAACATTATCAATAAGTGTCCAGTAAACAAGGTTTCTGGCATCAAGAATTTCCTGGTAGCTTGGTTCAAGACAGCCCAATAAAGCTGTTATAATCTTCTTTTCATCCTCATCAATAATATAATCATCTTTAGTTACCATAAAATAGCACTGAGCGATAAAATTAGTTACAAACCTGTATCCCTCGCCCCAATCGCTCATATCCCAGATCATATCATTCTCTACGATTGCCATCTGACAAACCAGATCTTCCGAATTTTTCTTAACATAGATGTAAGCTTTTCCAATACGGCAAAAACCGGCGAAGTTAGATTCTATAAGGTCTTTAGTAGTTGTCTCTCCCTCCAGCGGAGGAAAATATCTGTATCTCTTTTCAGCTTTTTTAAAAAGAACAATAATGTTCTCCCATAGGCCAAGTTTCTTTTGAAGAGCTTCACCTTTTTCCATGTAGCTCTCTGCATAATCACTTAAAAATTGAACTCTCTTTAAAAGCATTCTAGAACTCCTGCCGATTTTTTATTTTTTGTCTTCTTGTTTTCTGGCGTAAAGAAAAGAAGCAAATAGTGCGGTAATAGGAATAGCAAGGACCATGCCAAACAATCCTGCCAATGATCTTACAATTTCCGAACAGATAAACTCCATATTCATAATTTTAATCAATGGAAAGTCTTCTCTTTGCATTGCAAACAAAAGAATCAGTGAAAGAGAAGCTCCTGTATAAGCCAATATCAAGGTATTTACCATTGATCCGATAATATCTCGACCTATATTCATCCCACTATTGAAAAGATCTTTATTTTTGTATTCAGGATTGGCAATTGCTATCTCCTGAAGGGATGATGCAATTGAAATTGCGACATCCATGACCGCACCAAGTGCGCCAATTATAATCCCACTGACTAAGATGCCTTTTAAATCGATCTTAGCGTTTAACATCTGTAAATAGGTGCTTTCATGGCCTGTATATCCAGATAAGACGAGCAAATTAGAGGCAATCCAACCAAAAAAGCCAGCCATTATAACCCCAGACAAGGTTCCAGCTATAGCAACCAGAGTCTTTTTTGTTTTTCCGGCAATGAAGAATAAATTAATCAACGCAATAGCAATTGAAGAAATAACTGCAAGTAATATTGGGGAATAGCCAGCTAAAAGCATTTTGGACATGAATCCAAAAATTATAATCAGTGTGAAAAACAATGCCACCATTGCTTTCATTCCCTGGATTCCTGCTATTAAAGCAATCATAACAATTATCAGCATAGTTAATGCCATTAATTTACGTGTTTTAAAATGCTCGTCAATTCCTACCACCAGCTGCCCATCGTGCTTTTCCGCAATAGCTAATACCACATCTCCGGTTGCAATATTAAGATTATAAGCAGAATTAGGACCTTCAAAATGCTCTGTTTCAAGAGTTTGCCCGGAAAATTCTCCTGCGAGAAAATGAAGTTTAACAAGCCAGCTTTTCTCTGATGATCCTTCAACATCTCCCAAAGGTGGAAGCTCAGCAATACTATCAATTCTTGCTCTTGCATAACTACCTTCTGAAACACTGCCAAAGGTGTAAAATATAAGAGCAAACATGAAAGCAAAACCAATAATGTAAATTGCCGTGTTTAACAACTTATTGGAGTTGGATTTTTTTTCTACCATATTCTTTCAGGGATCTGCGATTCCAGATAATTCTCATAACGATCTGAAATAGCCCAGAACAAATCTATTCCTGTCTGATTTTCAATTTCATCAATGCTGGTTAAGAACTGCTCAAGAGATTCTCTCCCCTTAACGGTCTGAGGGATAATAAATGGCAAAGCTCTTAATTTCCCATCCTTTTCATCAATCAATATCTTAAAGAAAGCGTCTGGAATTTCAACTCCAGATTTTAGTCTCTCTATATGATCATCAAAAATAGGACCAGTTACGACCCAAACTGTTTCACACTTATTTGCGAGATCAGCTTCCAGGGATTCCAGCCTCTGCCAAACTTTTCTATTCAACTTAGGTTTTTGAGGGGTAATATTGCTCATCATAAATGTTTCAATCTGTGCCTCACGGCCAAAACGATCTGAAATTGATGAGTTTGGAGCCATATGCCCCCTATCATACCCTGACTTAGTATAATCTCTCTGCTTGACCATCGAATCTGTTCGCGGATCTGGTTTAAAGCCACCAGGTCGCTTATATGGGTCCGTATCTTCCATATAATCCAGTCGGTAACAAACCCATATTGGATTTTTATGGCGCTCAGAATACCCCACATAATAGCCAATATTATGTAAAATTTTTAAAGATTCTGAATCCTTTGTATAACGAGGAATCCCGCCAAAAACAATATTTTTTTCTTCTTTGTTTATTGCTTTTACGCCATCTTCGAAAAGGCAAAAGGAAGCTGTTTCCGCTTCTTCTGGCACCTTAGGATCTTTTTCCGGTGTGGTTTCAGGTGTCGGATCTGGATCACGAACAAGTTCTTCCGGAGGTTTTGGAGCAGGTTTATCGATGACCGGCTCTTTAACTTCCGGAATAGAAACAGGCGTGATAATAGTCGAAGTAGCGGTCTTTATACCAGGATTTATCTTATTTTTATCCGCTGAATTCTGTTCAGACTTAACTTTACCGATAACGGCAGTTGGCTTCTGCTGTTGCTCATGAGAGTTTTCAGATTTTTTCGGGGAAAAAAGAAAACTCAGGCCAAATCCAAATACTATTAGCAAAAAGACCAGTAAAACAAGTTTTACAGAACCATTTTTTTTACACTTTTTTTTCAGATTCATTCCTGTTTCCACTTTGACCTAATCAGCCATTTTTTTCATTTTTCTGACAGGAACAATTTCCAACCAGTAATTGTCTGGATCACTTATGAAATAGATTCCCATATCTTTGTTTTCATAGCAGATACAACCCATTTCTTTATGCAAAGCATAAGCCCCATCAAAATCATCAGTGGTAAAAGCAAGATGAAACTCATTATCTCCGAGATTGTATGCTTCTTTCCGGTCTCGAAGCCATGTAAGTTCAAGGCGATGTCCAGTTTCTCCATCTCCGAGATAAATTAAAGTAAAGCTACCATCTTGTGCATCATGACGCCGAACCTCTTTAAGGCCCAATGCTTTCTGATAAAAGTTTAAGCTTTTTTCAAGGTCAAGAACATTAATATTATTATGGTTAAATTTGAATTCTGGCATTTGTTTTTTCCTGTTTTAAAGTTTTTTATTATGCTCACATGATAGGACTTTTTTTACAACCGCACAAACGGTATCACAGCTCAAATCATGTTTAAGTGTCATGGTTTTAAAGTCTCTTGCAGACTGAAGGTAGTGTTTTACGCCAATTCTTACCGGGCTTTTAAATCCAATTGAAGAAATGAAGCTTCCCAGGCCACCCTCTCTACGATGGCTTTCAAGAGTAAAAACTTTTTTTGCTTTTTCTAACATCTTTTTAATCAAATTTTTCCGATCTGAAAAGTGTGAAATAGCAGCAATTGAGATGCTAATACCTTGTTCCATAAGCGTTTTTTGTGAGTCTAGTGCTGTTTTAAGCATGTGCGGTCCTGCTGTAACGAGCAAATTCTCTCTCGAATCATTTTCAGTTGAATCGTAAAAAATGGGGGTATCCGGTTCAAAAAAATCATAATTGCTAAGTTGTTCAGACAACGGCGTTCTATGAAGCCTTATATACGCAGGAGTAGCTTTCCCACTGGCCTCTACTTCATTCTTCATCCTACCAATAATATACTCGAGTATTTTTTCTGATTGCTCTGGTGATATGGGTTCAAAAACTTCAATATTACCTAGAGCTCTCATAAGACCAATATCATTCACAGACTGGTGACTTTTCCCGTCAGTAAAATAATCAACCCCTGCATAGTGACCGGCAAAAATAACTGGAACCTTTTCAGTTATGCAGCAATAAATTTGATCAATAGCTCTTTTAAAAAATGATGCGTAAGTATTTACAATGGCAATTCCACCATTTAGACCAATACCATTAGCTATGGAGCACATGTCCTGCTCACTAATTCCTACTTCCAGAAAACGATCGGGAAACTCTTCGGCAAGGCTGGTTAAGCGGCATGATTTTTCAAGATCTGCATCTAAGAAGTAAAGTTCAGAAGCTTGATGTCCAAGCTTTTTTAAAGACTCACCAAAGGCTTGTCCCGTTGATTGCAGAGCGTTTTTTTCTGACTCAGCAGTTGGACAACCATCAACTGTTTCAGGTTTGAAATCCGAACAATAATTCGAGAAAAGACTTGAAAGTTCTTCATCATTGCAGCGATCAACAAGTTCAGACAGAACTTCTAAATACTGCTTATCGTCTGGAATAGCTCCATGCCAAATTCCACACCTTCTTGGGGTTTCTGGAGACATTTGAGTCAAAGAGGTTCCTGCGCCTTTAATGGTGTTAGAGATAATAACCGTTGGAACTCTGGATTTTAAAATTGAGTTAACTGCAGATGAAATTTCGCCAACATTATGCCCGTCAACTTCTAAAACATTTGCCCCAATCCCTTCAAAGACCTTAGCCCAGCTTTCAGCGTCTTTAATGTCTTTTGTTGAGCTATCAGACTGGAGACCGTTTCGGTCAATTATCGGGATGCATTCGTACATCCCCCATTTTCGCCAGGTTAAAAACGATTCAAAGAGTTGTCCTTCCTGGAGCTCGCCATCACCAATTAAAACAAAAACTGGATGATTTCTATTTCTACTTCGGTTCATTACAGAAATTCCAAGGCCCTTAGATAGTCCCTGCCCCAGAGACCCACTATCAGCATCCACACCTGAAACGGCTCTATCAGAGTGTGCTGGCAACTTTCCAAATTGTTTGTACCCTAATAAGTCAGAGACGGGAAAACACTCTTTGCCTGCAAGAACAGCATAATGCGCCATGGCAGCATGCCCCTTTGAAAGAACTACGGCAGGTCTGTCAGTTAGAGTTTTAGAAACATCATCAATAAACTGGTTATAAATGGTTGTCAGAATTTCCATAGAAGAGAAACTTGCTCCCAACCAACCATGATTAGCCTCTTTTAGTCCAGCAAGACAATTAATTCGATTCAAATCTGATAGTTTTTGTAAATCAGTATGGTCACCAGAGGAGTATTTTTTGAGAATTTCAATTGGAACCAGGAACTTTTTCATGACTTTTTCCTCTTTTAGTTTTCGTTATTCTATCAGTAAAATAAAGGTTTTAGAACAAATTTAAGCCAGGATTATTATTAAATAAACCTGAAGCTCAAGCAATTTTCTGTATACTCTTAACAAATAAAATCAAAGGGGTAATTATAATGAACGGATGGCACTGCATGAAATGTCAAAACCAAACATTTGATCAAGGTGAAATGAGAGCAACGGGCGGATTCTTTTCCAAGCTGTTTGATATTCAAACAAACAAATTTACCACAGTAACCTGCAAGAACTGTGGTTTTACTGAACTTTATAAAAGATCGAGCAGTATGGCTGGCAATGTACTTGATTTTTTGGTTGGTAAATAATTGAGATTTACATACTAATTATTTTGTAACCTTGTTCTAGCCAGGTTGAAAAAGCAGGATGCCCTGACATTTCTCCTAATATTGTCAGGCCCTGTTTTTCGGCTTCCTTGATGGTGCCCATCTTTGTAGCACAAGCCTTACAAATTCCGGCAAGAATACCTTTTTCCTTAATTTCTCTGTATTGTGATGAGAATGGTGTATCAGATTCTTTAAGTTTTTCTATTAGAGCTGTTGCGGAGCCTTCAATGATGAGCTTAACATCGAAGCCCTTTTTATTTAACTCAAGAGCATTTAGTAAAGCGTGGGCAAAACACATCAATTCTCCCTGAAAGGCAAAAATAGCTATTTTTTCCATGAGTAACTTCTCCAGTATTTTTTTGTAATAATATCATAATGTCATAAATTCAACTGAATTTGAAACCTTTGCGTATTTATGGTACTAAGTTAAATCACTTTATCCGGAGCACAAATGAGCAATTTCAAAAGTAAAGAACTGTTTCGCGAATTTCTCTCGGTAATGTATATGATCGAAATCTATTGCTCGTGGAAACACCAGGAATCTACAAATCCTTGCTCTGATTGCCTTGATCTCATTGAATATGCAAAAAACAGGCTTACGAAATGCCCTTTTCAAGATAGCAAACCAGCTTGCCGAAACTGTAAGATTCATTGCTATCAAGAACCCTATAAATCAAAAATAAAGCAGGTTATGAGGTTTTCCGGCCCATTAATGCTTTTTTATCATCCTATTCTTGCGGTAAAGCATCTAGTAAAAGAATTTAAAAAGCCAGTCCCCAGATAACCGCCATATATTCTCCCTGTCCTTTCTAAATCTAAAATCCTAGCCAAAACAAAAGAGCGCAAATTTCTTAATGAAAAGTAAAGTTGATCTAACTCAGGGGCCAGTTTTCCCCGCAATTTTAAAAATGACCTTACCCATGATGGTTGGAATGGTTGGGATGGTCGCCTTTAATCTGGTAGACACCTACTTCGTAGGTCAGCTAGGCACAGAAGCACTGGCAGCAATGGGTTTTACCCTTCCCGTTGTCATGATGCAGGGTGCAATTTCTATGGGGCTTGGAGTCGGCGCTTCTGCCGTGATTTCAAGAGCAATTGGAAGAAACGATTCCGAGCAGGTAAAAAGGCTCACAACTGACGCATTAATTCTTTCTTTTTTGATTGTGATTGTATTTGTTGTGTTTGGTCTTTTAACCATTGATCCTTTGTTCTCTGCGCTTGGAGCGAGCAAAGCCAACCTTGTTTTAATAAAAAAATACATGCATATCTGGTATTTTGGGGTGGCATGCGTTGTAATCCCAATGGTCGGTAATAACGCTATAAGGGCAGCGGGAAATACCGTAATTCCAAGCATAGTTATGCTAACTGCAATTTTCCTAAATGTGGTTCTTGATCCATTACTAATTTTTGGCTACGGCCCTTTTCCAAGACTAGAACTGGAAGGGGCTGCTATAGCAACAGTTATAGCGAGATCTGTAACTCTGGTCGTATCGCTTCTCTTCCTCCATTTTAAATTCAACATGTTAACTTTCAAATTTGAGGGAATAAATAAAACGATCGATTCATGGATGAAAGTCATTTTCATTGGCGTCCCGGCTGCATTCACCCAGGTTTTGATTCCACTCTCAATGGGATTTATAACTAAACTGATCTCAGCAGAAGGAAACTCTGCTGTAGCCGCATTTGGCGTTTGCAGCAGATTAGAAATGTTTGTATTGTCTCCATTAATCTCTCTGGGCGCAGTAATTACGCCATTTACAGGACAAAACTTTGGAGCAGGAAAAATAGACAGGATAAAAACCGGATTAAAATACAGCTCGATATTTTCACTAATTTTAGGAGTTTGTATCTGGGTTTTATTCTATTTCTACGGCGAACTATTTGGCAGTTTTTTCAATGATTCAAAAGAGGTTTCAGTGATTGTAGGATTATATTTTTTATACGTGGCCGTATCTTATGGATTTCATGGTCTCTCAATGCTTATAGCATCAATATTTAATGCTTTGAACAAACCCTTTGCCGCTTTAGCAGTTAACTTTATAAAGCTAATTGTGCTCTTAATCCCGCTTTGCTACTGGGGAGAACATCATCTGGGATTAAAGGGAGTGTTTTTGGGAATCACTATCTCTTATGCCTTATCAGGTATTGGAGCATGGTTTTTCATTCAACATTTCTTAAAAAAACTGAACCTTCCAGTTGAAAACAAAAACGTTTAAAAAATAAAAAGCTCTGTTTCCTGATCTTTCAATTATATTCTCCATGACTTTAAAGAGAGATCAATTGAAAACCTCCTTTTGGTAAAATTTCCATAAAAAAACGACTTCAGAGAAATTCACTCTGAAGCCGTTTTTATTATTAGTTATTTCTTATTTATCAGCCAATTTATTGAACTTCATTACTTCATTTACCATTTTGAAGGCATCAGAAGATTTGAGTATTCTACTTGAAATCATGTAATCGCTGATCATTTTCAAAATGTCTTTATTTTGTCTAACAGCCGTAATCTGCTGCTTCAGCTGAGCTCTAAGCTCTTCTTCACTTTTCTTCAGGAAATCATTGTAGCTTTCTTTCTTGCCAAAAATTTTGGCAAATAAACCGCCGCTTCTTTCTGCCAAAGCTTTAAGAGTTGCCTCATATTTCTTGAGCTCAACAACCTTGCTTCCAGAAATCATGAATACTCTTTCATAACCATTAGGCTCTTCTGGGGTATAAAAATATTTGCGGCTATAGCTTAGTTCCAGCTTATTATTACCGAAACTAGCAGGAATCTGAATCACAGAACCAGCTCTAACTTTTACAACTTTTCCGTTCAACTTTACCTGTAACTTCGAAGGTTGGATTTTCTTACCTTCATGGTTCAAAAATCTTACAACGATTTCATTTTTTCCGGGTCTTACATCGGCGATAATTCTGTGTGGGAAAACGATTCCCTGGTAAAAGAATTTTACTGGAAATGCTCTAAGTCTTGGACCATAAAAACTATCTTCAAGATAATCTCTTTTGTTCTTACCAAATGTTTCATAATAAAGAACTACGGGCTCACCTTTTAAAACACCAGTCCCAACGATATTAACAGCATGAACACCCTGAACTGTTAAAGAAACCTTATCTTTAAAAAGTCTTGAAGTATGCTGGGCATACATAATTCCATAGCGCTGTAAATCTTGTTTAATTTTTTCTACCTTGCCGTTGCACTTGTTAAAGGAATTCATAAAAGGAAGATCCATTCCAAAAGCATTGGCTGGGATTTTATGGGTAAGTTGCTTTTTCAATGGGTCTTTGAAGCTTTTGGGGGCATCAATTGAACTCATTATATAAGCGTAATTTTTAGGTGAATAAGGAATCTTTTCGCCAGTAACTCTGTCCAGGCCAGTTTCTTTGATAAAAGCATACGGGCACTTAGGAAAATTGAAATACAGGCTTTCAACGATTCTTGGGTTCATTCCAAATTCTCTTGCACCATTTACAAATGAATCATACTTACCAAGTTTGTTTCCCTGAGCAATATTCCACCAGTCACTTGCCAAAGACGCTGCATAAGAGAGACATTTGGATGAAGCTGTTCGTCTACCAAGAGTAGATTTAAGACCATTTTTGCTTGTGTATTCTTCTCTTTCCTCCTGGGTTTTAGAAGGAAGCATATCGATATAATCAATAATGAAAGCATTCTGTAGATCACTAAGCTCAACAGGAGTTCCGGCTGAATAATTATCCTGAATTGGAACAAGCTCTTTTAATTCTTCGAGCTCGTTGGCTTTTTTTGCTGAATTCCATTTTTGCGCGTCAACTTTGAATAGAGGTGTTCCTGTTTTATCCCATATAAGATAAGAAAGAACCTGTTTTCCATCAGAAGAAACCTGGAAAAAGCCACCTATCTGCTTTTCTGAAAGCTTGAGTGGAACCAGAATTTTAGCAGCTTTTTCGCCGATAAACATGGTTTTTGGCTCAGCAACTTCGGGATATTTTTTTAGAACTTTTAATAATTCACGATAAAAATCTGTGTATCTTCCAAGATTTCGTGCAAACTCTGATTTGCCAGCCAAAGCCGATTTAATCTCAGTTTTAACAGTATTTAAAGCCGTTTGTTCTGTTGCGGTCATTGCAAAACTGCAAGTGGCAACCACAGCAAACATTAGAATCAGACAACAATATCTAATTGCTTTCAAAATGTACCCCCAAAGTTAAAGCTATTTGTTTATTATACTGACAATTTTTTGGATTGCCAAATCAGTTGAGCTAAATAGTACAACCGGACTCAAAAAGACATGCTTTTAATCAAGATATCTGACCAGCTCTTCAAAAGAATCAAATTTAACGGAAAAGAGCTCTCGTATTGCGCTCCTTTGTGAAGAAGAAACTTCAGATGGTAATGCTTCCAAAAGATCGCTGGTTTCTTTTATCTTATTTATTCCAACATGCTTTAAAGAAAAGGTTTTCATAGTCCTGTAAAAGTTTTTACTTCCAAGAATCTTCTTTGCTTTCAGCAGAAATAGAGGGAATTTAGTTACCTGTAAATCTTTAGCGCCTTGAAAGATAATTGGGTCTTTTTCTGGATCAACAGCGTATTCTTCCAAATCTCTTTCTAGTGGGAAATCTTTTCTGTCTCCATCAAAATATCGCTTTAATTCAGATAAAACCCTATCTTGCCAAAGCTTCTCGGCCTCTTTTCCTAAGACTTCTCTACAAGCAAGTCCTGACATAACTTCTGGGACCCCCTCGACAAAGCACATTATTGGGGAGTTGTTTATCAGAATTCCATACCAATGGTGGGCTATTTCATGAGCAAAGAAAGTAAAAGCCGAAACACTGGCTTTCTCAGGAGATAAGCTTTGAAAATACTCACAGAAATCTGAAGCTATAACTACAGTTTCAGAGTATTTTCCATAGCCCCACCTGGAAGGAAATAAATCCGAAAAAACAAGTGTTTGCGATTGATACGGATATGGGAAAAGAACCCGACTGTGATGAGATATAATATCTCCAACCGTTGAAATAAATTTATCTGCTAATTTAATATTTTTTTCAGGAATAAAAACACCAATCTTAATTCCTGAGACAACTTGTTGAATTAATTTATGATGAGAGCTATAAAAAAGAGAAAAACCACCAGCTCTTAGCCCCTTACCAATCTTCCACGAGGTTGTATTCACTCCGAATTCTGCTTTTTTACTTATCAATTGCCCAGTAGCAATTGCTTCATAATTATCTGGCAGAGCAATGGTAAGTTTACAGCCTCTTATATCTTGTGGCTCCTGCATGCGCGGAACCCAAGGGTGCCAATAATCATCCACAACCAATTGGCCAAATCCCTTTGCTAAAGCTGTTCTTGTAAAACCAGATAGCTTTTCCCCAGTTACGGTTTCATCGCTGCTAACTTTTGCATCTGGTAACTTTCCAGAATAAGATATTTTAAGACGATTTCTCCCTGGCTTCATTTCTGGAAAAATAATTAAAATCCCTTTTCGTTGAAAAGGGATTTTGCTCCATTGATTGTTTTCGAAGATAAGTGTTTCATCAACTCTTAATGTCTTCCATAGGCCAAGAAAAGGTGCTTTGTCGTTGCGCTGTGGAAAAGAAATATCCAAATCTGCGACACCCTTTACAAAAGCCTTTTCCGGGTTTAAAACAACTTTAAAATCTGCTCTATTAACCTTATAGGTGCCTGCAAATAAAAGATTCGAAAAGCATAAGAATAAGGCAAAAAACAAAAAAAAGAATTTATTCTTTGTCAGAATTTTATTAATTTTCATCTGGCACATCCAAAAAGATTTTATAGAATTTTAACATTTTTTACAAAATCCGTGCAATGCGAAGCGCCCTTCTAAGAAATAAAAAGAAATTATTGGCACAGACTCAATTGAACAGTGATTTCAACAGCTCGAAGCAACTTTTGCAAACGGGCTTCACGGCCAAGGGGGATTCTATCTGAAGGTTGTAGTCGCCCAGGAATATGAATAAAACCGCCCTTCATATTCGATTCATTTTCCCAGATATGGTGCATCAGACGATAAAAAACATGATTGCAAACAAAAGTGCCAGTTGAATAAGAAATTTCTGAGCTAATATCCTCCTCATGCAGCTGGGTGAGAATATTGTTTACTGGTAAATTTGAGAAAAAGCCATCCGGAGCTCCCTTTACAATTCTTGAAGACTGCGGCCTATTGCCTTCATTGTCTTTAATTCGAGCATCTTCAAGATTAATGGCAACTTTTTCGATTGAATAACGGCTGCGACTAAGAGCCTGGCCAAGACACAAGGTAAGATCAGGGTTAAAATCCTCTATGGCTTTTAAAAGCATATCGGAGGACTTTCCAAAAACGGTCGGCAAAAAAAGCTTTCTTAATTGAATATTCTCTTCTGGAATAAATTCTTTTAAAACAGTTTCAGAAATGTTTGTCTGCTCGCCAGCAAACGGATCGAACGCAGAAATCAAAACTCGAGGCTTATTGCTCATCAAAGACCACCGGTATTCCATATTTTACAGCATTGGTTATGTATATATTAAAAGCTTCGTCCAGATCAACCTTTCTATTTTTAAATTCATCGAGACTTTTTTCTACAAGTCGATATCCAGGGTTGTAGCCAGATAAGAAATTTCTTATTTTTCCAACCACGTATTCCTGTTGAGTAATCATCCCGGAGTGGGCGGCATTTTTTACCACTACCAGTTTGCAGTTGTCGCCAATTCCACTCTTAATTAGACGGGCATAATTAGCTGGTGTAACGAAATCAAATTCCCCTACAATCATAAGAGTAGGCACCTTGATCTGGCCAAGTTTTGAAATTACATCGTATCCCGAAAAAGATTTAAAGTGAAAATCGCTCTGAAAATCTCTTCTCGATAAGTAGATGTATTTTTTCATCCAATCTAGAGTGTATGGATATGAATCAGCCTGCCCGTTCAAGGCAGAAATTTTTGTTTCGTCAAGCATTTCATAACATTGTACAGAGAGTAGAGTTGGGTTTAACTGGCTGTAGGAAGCTCGATCCATAGCTTCGCGCCTTTTTTTGGCGCCACCAAGCAATCGATTTAACAGAGGTGATTCACCCAGTTGGGCAATCTGCTGGGTCATCAAAGCCATATACGATTGCCCATTAAAGGAATATGTTAGCGAAAGAATTACCAGCAAATACTCATCAGCAGTAATTGTATAAGTTGAATTAACCTGTCCATTTTTAAACTTATCAATGGCTGTAACCATGTAATCAGATAGTCCGGGAAAAGGACCGTCATTTAGTAGTTTTATCCCGCCACTGAAGTTCTGATGCATGTTTGTAAAATATGCATTACTTGGGGAGGTATCATGCAAAACCAGTTTTTCAAGAGAGTCTTGATAGTTAATAGCAAAATAAAGAGCAACCATCCCACCATAAGACTCACCCATAACGCTGATTTTGTCTTTTTTAATGACCTGCTTTCGCAACTCTTCAATATCTCTGCAAATATTTTCCATTCCAAAACGCCCCAAATCATGGCGCATTAAATTTGCATAATCAAGTTTTGAAGAATTACCGTTACCTCTTTGATCAAAGTAGTAAACATCATAATCAGTTCTTAAACTTTGAAGGTAATCTTTTAGGTATTTTCCATTACTGGTAGTCTGATGAAAACCGTCATGTGTACTACCAGGGCCGCCATTTATCATAACAATAGCTTTTGGGGAATTGGAGGTAGATTTGAGCTTTTCCCAGTAAATTTCCAGTTTCTGGCTACCTGAAAATTCATAGTTTTCCGGTACCTTAATGGTTCCCCATTCATAATCCTTAATACTGGGAATCCCACCAAAGCTAGAAGTTGCAACCAAAATAAAAAATGCCAAAAAAAACTTTCGCACTATTCTTCTCTCCCAATTTTGCTTGTCTATAAATTATGTACCTTTTCTGAATATGCGCAAGGAGCAAAACAAATTTGAGCAAGTTCGAAATTTTTCGTGTGAATTTCTTTCAGCCATTACCACAGTTTTAATTCTGCTGTAGAAAGGTCTTTAAATCCATTTAGTTGGCTCTAATAAAATTAGACTTGACTAACTTTTTAAGCTATGCTAATTTTTACCTGTTCAATGATTAATTGTTATTTGCTATTAACGATTCAATAATTGATTAAGTATACTCCTTCACACCCGGCTCGAAAGAACCGGGTTTCTTTTTTAAGCTTAAGCTCAAATCCGACGGAGAATAAACTTAATGAGCCGCAACAGAGCCATATATGCAGTAATTGTTTTTTTTATCATTATATTGGGACTAACATCCCGATCCAGCCATTTTCCAGCAGGAATATTGAAAAACTATTCTGGTGACACTCTCTGGGCAATGATGATCTACACAATTTTTGCTTTTTTAAAACCAGAAACAAGTATTAAGCGATTGTTTGTAGTATCCATCTTGTTTTGCTATCTAATAGAAATATCACAGCTCTACCACTCCCCTGCTATCGATTCTTTGCGGGAAAATCGTTTCGTGGCTTTAGTGCTTGGGCGAGGTTTTCTATGGTCTGACCTGGTTTGCTACTCAATTGGAGTATCACTCGCCTGCCTATTGGAAACTATAATTTATCGGAAAAGAGAATAAATCCTTCCCAAAAATAAAATCTGCATCTTACACCAGGACGAATAGACTAAACATAAAAAGCGAAGTAAATCCCTTTGCGGGAAATACTTCGCCTTTGCTTTTAAGGCTAAGAGTAAATTATTTTTTCTTTTTGGCTTTTTCTTCAACAATCTGAAGGCGATTTAAACCATAAGATTCAAATTCTTCTTCAAATTGACCATAAATCTCTGCATAAGCTTCGAATTGCTCATCAAAGTCTTTTGGCAAATCATTTTGGAAACGTTTTTCCATGGCTTCTTTTGAAAGACGATCTAACAATTCATCCCAGAAAGTATTTTCTTCGAATTCCTGAATGAATTTTGTAGCCTGAGCTTCTTCTTCCCAATCGTGATCAGGATAATAATCCTTGGTATCTTCCTGGAAATGAATTTGCTTTTCGCATCCGTTTTCATGGGCAAATTTATAGATTTTCTTAAGCAACTTAACGTAGGGTGTCTTTCGATTATCTTCTTCGGCGTCGTTTGAAGTCATAACCCAATCAGACATTACCGCAAGCTCCACAAGTGTTTCTAGTTCTTTTTTAGTAAGTTTGAATTCCATTTTAATTCTCCTTGTTGAGAGGCTCGTGACATTATAAATGAATCTAGTGTAAAAAGCTTCTTTTTAAGCAAAATAAGATTTATTTGGCCGTTAAAAATTATCTTTTTGGATTTTGTTTTTTGGATGTTTTGGATGTTTTGCCTGGTCCTGCAGGCCTGGCTTGTCTGGTAGCAGACCTTGCCTTGCCCTGAGGCTTAAATGAGCTTTTTACAGCATTTGAAAGATCAAAGTTTTTCATACATTCTTTTATTTCTGAAATCTTATTATAGTATTTCTGTATGTCCAGAACGGGCTTCGCCGAACATTTTAAGGTCATTTTCCCATTCTGAACATCCCCAACCCATCGCAAATGCTTTTCCTGATAAGGCATGAGATTGTCGGTTTTAAGTATTTTTTCTAATTCGCTAAAAGGAATTGCGTAACAGTCCAGATTATCTTTGCTACGATAAATTATTATAGAAAAATCCTTCTTAAAGCTATTTCTATAGTCCTCGATCTGGCCAGGCCAAATATTGAACCAGTATTTTGGCTGGGTCGATAAAATCATATAGTGCCTTTTACCAATTAAATCAGCGTTCTCATTAATGTAGTTGAAACTCTTGCTCTCAGAATCTTTTATTTTTGGGGCATCTGGAGAATTTGGAAGCTTTTTACCGTTAATCATAGATTTCCTGTTTATTATTTTAAAAATTGTTATGGAACTATTTTATATGCTTCACACTATAACATTTTACTTTCCCCATTTGTTTTTTGATTACACTCTTTCGCATAACATCATTTTCTACACAGCTGTGATTAATTTTGGTTTATAATTTAAAAAATTAAAATACCACTAGGAAAAAATGTTAAAAAAATTATCGATAAATATTTTGAACGCTTTTATAGTTCTGCTTCTCCTGGACATATTCTTTTCCGCTGCCGATGCGGTATTGATTTTCGGTTTTAACACTGGTGGCTTTTTCGCGATCAGAGGCCTGATTTCGATAGGTCTTGCTTTGTCTTCAATTCTTGCTGCAGGGATTGTTTTTACTTTTGCAGGTCTTCCATGGGCCCCAATATTATTGGGAATCAACCTGGCAATCACGAAAATCGTATGGATATCATCCTGCTTCAACCCCACATCGGTTCAGCCAGGTTCAGAGCTAATTGCCAATCTCTTTTTTATAGGGGGCGTTTTACTATTTGGCTGGAGGATAAAGCATTTTAATAATCAGTCTAATGTCCTTCTTTCACCTGAGCTTTCATCAGAAATTACCTTCAGGCTTAAACATTCTCTAAAAATCCTGGCAATTTTTTTCATTGCAGTTATTCCAATTCAAGTTTGTGCGGCTGTTTTTATAGCGGGTTTTCGCCTTTCAGAAAGCACGCATGGGTTCGTTTATGCAAAACCAGACGGACTCTATGCTATGCAAAGAACCTATAAAAAGCAAAATACCGAACTACAATTAACTGGAATGGTTCATATTGCCTCTGCTGATTTTTACAAAGGCATAGAAAAAGACCTGGCAGGAGAGAAGACTCTTCTTTTAATGGAGGGCGTGTCTGATAAACAAAAATTAATCACAAACCCACCTGATTACGCAGCAATATCGAGTTCGATTGGACTGGACAACCAAAAGAATGAATTTGATATTGACGAGAGCAAGCTAAACATCACCAAAATGAATGCAGACGTTGATGTTTCCGATTTTGCATCTTCCACAATTCAGGTCTTAAACCTTATTGGGCAGGCTAAAAATAAAAAGGGATTCAATTTTGAGAGATTCCTGGAGCTGAACCTGATGGCAGGCAGACCAGAAGTTGCAATGACGCTTTTCAATGACATTCTCACCAAGCGAAATCAAAAGGTAATTGGTTTAATAGATGAAAACACCGGTAAATTTAATCGCATTGTCGTCCCATGGGGTGCCTTTCATCTTCCGGAAATTCAGACCTGGGCTCTGGCAAATGGTTTTGTGGCTTTAAAGCAAAAAGAAAGACGAGTTTTTAGCTTTAAAACAGTTTTGGCAAGCTTTGTGAATAAAACAGCCAAGAAATTGCCACAAGAGCCTCAAAAAGAAGCAATCATTTCTCCTCCAAAAATAGAAGATTCAGCCCCGGAGAAAGAAAAACTCTAAACAACCAGATGGAGCCACGCCAATGGAAATCAAAATACCTGATTCATCAAGCCCCTCCTTTTTTAATGAACTCATAAATCTGGGACAAATTTTTGAGGAAAAGGTTCGCCCTGGCTGTGAGTTTGACCTGATGCAAAGCCCAAATCATATTTGGGAGCAAATTCAAGCCCAAATGCTCGCTAGTTTAGATAAGTTTTGTAATAGCAAAACCTGTCCCAATGGAGTTGAAATGCTTCAATGGTATAATTCCGGAGTTTTTATCAGAACCAGCACAGTTTCGATAGGATTCGATATTCTTCCTATTCCCAGGTTTTACAATTGGAAAGAACCCGAAAACCTTTCAGAGCAAATTGCCAGCGAGCTAGACATCTTATGTATCACCCACTCGCATGAAGATCATTTTGATGAAATACTAATAAACAAGATGCTTGATCTAAAAAAGCCAGTATTAATTGACTCCGCCGCAATCCCCGAAAAAATGAATAAGCTTGATTTCAAAAAATGTGCTGAAAATCAGGTGTTTGATATTAACGAAACAAAATTCTATTCACATAAGGCTTTCCATGTGTGGAGGGATCATATAGACAGCGTTCCTTTAAGCTATTTTGAAGTGTCGCTACCCAATGGTTTTAACTTTATCTTTAGTGGTGATGCGGACTACACAAAGATTTTCTCAAAAACACTCTCAAAAATTGATCTTTTATTTATTCCATGGCGTAACCCCAACAAGCTTTATGAAGATGGGCACCCGGAACAAATAGGAAACACAATAGACGCGATCGAGATTGCAGAAAAACGCATTTCTCCTGATAAAATAATCCTGGAGCACTATGGAGAGCTGGACCATATTTATAAGGGATTCAACCATAGTTTTGATCTGGCAGAAAAACTTGTTCAGGAGCTAAAAACGAATACAGAAATTCTATTTTGGGGCAATAGAAAAACATTAAAGTAGCCGAAAGTTAGTTTTTCTCAGACAATCCTTCTGGCACGTTTAAGGGCTTTTCATTAGATTTCCTGTTAAATGAAACCAATTTGCCAAGGGACCAAAATCCAGTTGATAAAGACGTGCCTGCAAGAATTACAACGCATCCCAAAACCATTTTCAAGGTTATAACTTCGCTGAGAAAGATCCTCCCCCATAGTAGACCAAATACCGGTATAAGGAAGGTTACTGCGGTTGCCTGAGCTGGCCCCACTTTTGAAATCAAGCGATAGTAAATAATAAAAGCCCAGCCCGTGCAAATGAACCCCAAAGCGGTAGCACAAAGCCAGGAAAAAGACGTTGGATTGGTTTTGGGCCAGTAAAAGGAAGCCAGAGGCAGACATACCACCGCTGCTGCTAACAGACTAGCAGTAGCAATAACCAAAGGTTCAACATTCTTGAGAAATCGACGGGTATAATTGGCGGAGAAACCATAGCTAAAAGTGGCTATAGTAGCAGCTAGCACCGCAGGCCCCGTTCCCTCGCCGTTAAATGAAAGTTTATCCCAGACCAGCGACACAACTCCCGAAAAACCAATAATCAATCCAATTATTCGGGACCAGTTAAGGCGCTCTTTAAGCCATAAAAAGGCAACTATTGCCCCAAACATTGGGACCATAGCATTTAGAATAGAAGCAAACCCTCCCGGAAGATGTAATGTAGCATAGGCCAACAAAACAAAGGGAACAGCAGCATTTAATATACCCACAACCAGCATATGCAGTTTATTCTGAGCAAGTTGTTTTACGTTCCCCTGGATAAACAAAACAGACAAAAGAAATAGGGCAGCAATTCCCATTCTGATCTCTACTAATGGAATAGCGCCAAATTCCGGGGTTGTGTATCTCATAAAAATAAATGAAGCGCCCCAGAAAGAGCCTAACAGGATAAAATCAAACAAATCTCTTATATTCACACTGACGTCCAACAATAGATTGATGAGTGAATCTAGCATTAAACTTTTAATTTTTCTATTAATTTTAGTTTAATCAGTATAAAGAGCTGATTTTTTCTTATTTTCTCTCAAAAAATTTTTACCAAAGCAGCTTTTGCAAATTTCAGCACGCGCAGTAATACTTTAAAATATTTTTATTGACTATTTGGCATATGCCAATTACAATCAAGATAACTTAAAAAAGGGAATACAAAGTGAGACCTAAGCGTTGCAGAAAAATTGGTGGAGATTTCTACTCAGGCGTAATGAAACCTTCGGGGATTCCAAAATGCCAATTGGAAGAGGTTTTTCTATGTCTGGATGAAATTGAAGCCATAAGGCTTGTAGATCTGGAACAGCTTTACCAATCTGACGCTGCTGAACAAATGCACATCTCGAGGCAAACTCTTGGAAATATCATAAAAAAGGCACATCAGAAAATAGCTGATGCCCTTATAAATGGTAAAGCACTTAGACTTGAAACACCTAAGGACTCGAGTATGTCCGGACAATTCATGTTCTGCCCAGCTTGCGGTAGCACGTTTCAAGACGAATCGGTCTGTCCAAGCTGTGATAGCGAAAAGGTTGAGAAAAATGAAAACCTTGATTCAGCAGGGTTTAAAAAAAAGGAGTCCAAAAAATGAAAATTGCAATATCAGCAAGTGAAAAGGGATTAAAATCTCCTGTCGACATGCGCTTCGGTCGTGCAAATTTGTTTGTTTGCTATGATACCGATACCAAAGAAACAACCTATCACAATAACTCTCAAAATCTTAATGCCGCTCAGGGAGCAGGCATACAGGCTGCACAAACAGTCGCAAATCTTGACGTTGCCGCTGTAATTACCGGACACTGTGGACCAAAAGCGTTCAAGGTTCTTCAAACAGCTCAAGTAGCCATCTATTATGTAAAAACAGGAATTCCAGTAGAAGAAGCTATTCAATTACTGGCAGATGGAAAACTTAGTTTAGCAAAAGGAGCCGACGTTGAAAGCCACTGGGTCTAATTTACAAATAGCTGTTTGTAGCGGAAAAGGTGGAACTGGAAAAACTGCAGTTGCTCTTAGTCTCGCCTATAGTCTGGGCAAAAGCAAAGAATTTCAGCTTCCGGTAAGGCTTTTGGATGCTGATGTAGAGGAACCTAATTCACATCTTTTCTTGTCTCCAGGCTATAATTTAAAATCTGAAGTTGTAGCTGTAAAACCTGAATGGGATATGACAAAGTGCATCGGTTGTGGTAAATGCGCAAAAAAATGCCGCTATAATGCAATTGCTGTTGTAAAAGGGCAGCCAATTTTGTTTCCGGAACTTTGTCATTCATGTGGAACCTGTGAGGCAATTTGTCCTTATGATGCCATAAATCTCATCCCCGAAAAGATTGGTGAAATTCATCTGGATGAAAATCTGGAACCATTCAGTTTTGGCATGGGTTTGCTTAAAATTGGTGAATCGCTTGCGCCTAAAGTCATACAAACTCTCAAAAATCACTCATTGCAGGAAGGCATAACCATTCTTGATGGCCCCCCCGGCTGCGCTTGTTCTGCTATGACAACGATCAGGGGAGCTTCTGGAGCTTTGCTTGTAACTGAACCAACGAAATTTGGGCATCATGATCTTGAAGCAACATTAAAGCTTTGTGCACAACTTTCAATTCCAGTTGCGGTATTAATAAATCGTTCTGATGATGGTGATTCTATAATTGAAGAACTTTGTCGCGAATATTCCATAAAGATTGCAGGAAAAATCCCTTTCAGTAGGGATTATGCCACTACTTGCTCAAAAGGAAATATTCTTTCGGCCTCCCATCCAGAAATAGCTCCGATTATGCTTGAAGCTTTTAAAACACTTGTTACGGCTATCCAGGAAAACAATATTCCAGTAGTACCCCAGAAAAGGTCTGAAGTAATACTTCATGACCAACCCATAACACCAGGCTCTGGTAGTAGTGATTATACTGAAGTTACAATCCTGAGTGGCAAGGGGGGAACTGGAAAAACAACAGTTTCAGCGGCATTTGCATCATTAGCTCCTGACAGAGTGTTTTCTGATTGCGATGTTGATGCGGCCAACCTTCACCTTTTAATGGGTGGCAAAACATGGATGCGGAAAGAGATTTCTGCTGGTCAAACCGCCCAGATAAATCCAAGATTATGTAACAACGACGGAAAATGCGCAGAAATGTGTAGTTTCAATGCCATCCACAAAGATCCTCAAACAGGCAAATTTAAGGTTTCAGAAATTGAATGTGAAGGTTGCGGACTTTGCTATGAGATATGTCCAACCAAAGCAATCTCAATGATACCAGCAATTACGGGACACCTGATGTCGACCCAGAATAATAAGGGCTGTCTTATCCATGCAGAACTTGGAACAGGTGCTGAAAATTCTGGGAAACTGGTAACCGTAGTAAGAAACCAGGCCATCGATTATGCCAGGCAAAAAAGCAAAAAATGGATCATCTCCGATGGTCCACCAGGTATTGCATGCCCTGCAATCGCATCCTTAACGGGTACAGACCATGTAATTATAGTAACAGAGCCATCTGTAGCAGCAATACATGATTTGAAAAGAATTTTAGATCTGGCAAGGCACTTTGGCCTGAAACCGGAAATAATAATTAATAAATCTGACCTTTATCCATCTGGCACAGAGACTATAAAAAAACTGGCAAACAACAACAATTACCACGTATTGGGTGAAGTACCCTTCGACGAATCAATAAAAGATTCTCTCAATGAAGGGGTAGCAATAGTTGATTATAACTCAGGACCAGCATCAATGGCCCTAAAACAAATCTGGAACAGTTTTGAAAGGAACAAATCATGAAAATCGCGATCCCCGTAGCTGAAGAGAAACTTTGCATGCATTTTGGTCATTGCCAGGTATTCCACATTTTTCAAATTGAAAATAACAAAATACTTGGTGTGGAAAAACTGACCCCACCTCCACACGAACCAGGTGTTTTACCTAAATGGCTTGGAGAACAGAAAGTTAATGTTATCCTGGCTGGTGGAATGGGAGTAAAAGCTCAGCAACTTTTTGCAGCACAAAACATCGAAGTAGTCACTGGTATCCAGGGTGAATTAAACCCCGAAAAGCTTGTAGAACTGTACATCAAAGACAACCTTACGATTGGTCAGAACGCCTGTTCACATTAGGCTTTTAACCAATCGGCTATTTCTCTGTCATTCCTGCAGAGCCCTTGGGTTCTGCGGGGATTTTTTTTCTAATCAAAATACCGCAAAAATAGATTAAACAGGAGGTACCCTATTGTTTTATTTTTTTCTCAATTACTGCTAGAATAGAAAAAAAAATTCTGGAGAGTAATTAATGCAAAAAGCTACCTGGTATAAAGCCGCTTTTTTTTTGGCTTTAGTTTCCCTGGCCCTACTTTCGGGCTGCAACCTTTTTAATCCTAACAGTAACGACACAAATGAAACGGGCTCAAGTATAAGTCCTGCAGCATCATTAAATCTAAAATTTGTCGTCCCAAACAGCAACGACAAGCTCGCAGGAAGCACAGCGATAAGAGCTCAAACAACCTCTACCAGAGTAAAAATAATTCTTACTGTTGTAAAAACAGGATATGCAAATGCAAAACCAGCAATTCTGGTTAAATTTGCAACTCCGGATTCCAGCGGAAATGCCACGGTTAACTTTGAAAATATTCCTGTTGGTGCCGCACTAGCTAAAATTCAAATTGAAAGCGGACACATTCAAGGCTGGACAGACTTTCAAGGTGCTTCGGATCTAGCTGCAGGCAGCAACGTTATGGAAGTTGCCCCGGCAGGCTCCAGAATGGAGGCTGACCTTCTGGCCGGAGCCCTGGAAGACGCAATAAAAAATAGCACCATCATGGCTGCTGCAGGCGCTCAGACGGTTACAAATCTACGCAACGCCCTTTCCTCAATCGATACTCAGGCGGACAATCCATATTCTAAGGTTTTAAACCTTCTCATCACTCAGCTATCCCCAGCAGGAATGATAAGGGTTGTGGCGGATAATACTGCTAAGACGCTAACAGGTTTCAATGGAACTAGTCAGGCATGGCAAAAAACATATTCTGCAGTCTGGACTGGAACAGACAGCATTTTGGGAATCAGCTCAGCAAACCTTACTGCCACGAGAATAGTCCGACAAGGATTCGGTAATTTTTCAATGGTTGAGTGGCGTGATGCGACTACGGGCTACGCTATTTTAACGACTCACAAGAATACAGATGGCGAAGGTCAGATGCTTTTTGGACACTACGGCAAATTTGATCAGGTTCTCCCCATATCAGACACGGTTTTTGTTGCAGGCGCTTATAGCATAAAAAATAGCTGCCCTGCTTTGTATAAATGGGATACAGGTAAAAACGCCTACCCTGCCAATTCAACCTCCGATCCTTCTAACCTTGAATGGCAAAGAATTTTTACCAACCATACCTATTCTTCAACCCCTACCACAGGCTCAGCGATATCTAACATTAGAATCGATGATTCTAAAAATATGACCGTTATTGTTAAACTTTCTGATGGAACTGTGCGAGCCTACCGTGTTGCTATTTCAGACGGCACAGCAACTTCATTAGCTACAACTGTTACACCAAACAAACCTCCAACTGTTGCAATAACAGCTCCTGCCAATGCAAGCTCCTATGCAGCAACAGAAACAATAGCTATTACAACAAATGCAGCAGATGCTGACGGAAGCATATCTCAGGTTCAGTTCTTTGCTGGAACCGCCCAAATTGGAACTGCCACAGCTTCGCCATGGTCTATAAACTGGTCGGGAATGGCAACTGGAACTTACCAGCTTGTTGCCAGAGCCTGGGACAATCTTGGTTTTTCAGCTCTCTCAAGTCCTGTTCAAGTTACAATTACAGGAACCGCTGTAGCAGCCAATCAATCGCCAACAGTTTCTATAACCGCTCCAACTTCAGGAGCAACATATACTGCTGGAGATTCAATCGCAATTACTGCAACTGCAATTGACTCTGATGGCGCAATAAGCAAAGTTGAGTTCTATAACGGCTCGACCCTTCTTGAAACAGACACCGCCGCGCCTTATAGCTATACCTGGGCTTCCGTTTCAGCTGGTTCATATAGCATTACTGCCAAAGCTTATGATAATAAGGATGCAACGACAACATCAACGGCAATTTCAGTGACAGTTAATGCCCCATCTGTTTCTTTGCCAGATCTGGTTATAACAGAAATCAGCAGCTATCAGTATTCAAACAATCCAAGATGGATTGAACTTAAAAACACCACTAATTCTGCTCTTCAACTTTCTGACTATTCAATCAAAGCACTGCAGAATGATGGAACAAACCTCACAAACGAAGTTACCTTCCCGCTTCCAGCTTATTCTCTGGCCGCCAATTCGTATGTAGTTGTCAGGTATAAAACCGGAGACTATCAATATACTGGCCCAGGACTGGTACACTTTGCAACTAATGGTGCAGGACAGGTCCCATACTGGGGTGAATATGGCTATTTTAATCTGATTAAAAATAGCGACAGCTCAACCATGGATTTTGTCAAGTTTGGCAATGTTGATCAATACTCTAATACAATTCCAACCATCCCATCAGGTCAGTGGTCAGGAAATGCAGCAACAGCTCTTCCAGCCACCCTGGGTTATGCTCTAGCAAGGAATATGTCAGAAGCAGACAACAATACCGCTTCCAACTGGACAGTAAGAGGATTCTTAACTCCAGGAGCTTTCAATGACGCCACCTCAGACACTGATGCCGATGGCGATGGTATTCCAGATGAAAGCGAAGTTTCAGGAAAAACTTACTGCGGAATGCCTCTATATGACTGGGGCGCTAGACCTGGTGTTAAGGATATCTTTGTTCACATCGATTACATGGACCCAACCAGTTCTGCAAATGCATTGGCTCACACCCCGAATAAAACAGGTCTGGATCGTATTGTAGCTGCGTTTGCTAAACGTGGGTTTGCAATTCACTTTGACGTGGGAACATTACTTGGATCTGGCATTGCTAACTACAACATGGATAATCGTGACCACAAAGTTGGCTATCTTGCTGAAGTCTCTATGGACCCGACTTCTGGCGTTAAAACTATTTATCAATATAAAGTAGAAAGCCTTCCTATCTACAAGACTCCAGTGTTTCATTATTGTTTGCTATCAAATAAAATCCATAACACCTCAGCAAGTGGACTTGGAGAACTGGGTGGAAATGACTTTATTGTAGCTATAGGCGGCTCAACCCTTGCCAACTCAACGGATGCAGAAAAAAATCTCTGGGCTAACAATCAGGGAAGTACCATCATGCATGAACTTGGACACAATCTTGGTTTAAAACATGGAGGGGATGAAGATACAAACTATAAACCAAACTATCTGAGCCTCATGAACTATCTCTATTCAAATCTTGGAGTTTCAGATCCTGCTAACACAAAAGCCGGTGATAGATATTATCATCAAATGTACGCAAAAGATGGATTTAACAGCTCTTCTGTTTGGGCAAAATACTTTAACGGAACAGGCAGTTCATGGGAACAGCTTCACAATGGACCTTACACCGCTGATTTCGTTTTTGATTTTTCCAGTAAAACAGCTTCGGATCTAAATGAGGGAAATCTTGTAGAATCGGCGGGACTTGGAGTGTCTGGCGGAGCAGCTGTTGATTGGAATGGAGATGGGGACAAAATTGATAGTTTATCCTATAACATCAACCCAAGCGGAGACTCTACTCTTGGCAATCTTCATGATTATAATGACTGGCAGGCGATCAACATTAAATTCATGAATCAATTCAGTGGTGCAGGATCAATTAGAGCATCAGTTCTAACTGGCACCGCCAGACCAAGAAAAGATTACCTGTGCGATGAATTCCAGGAAGTAGTTGAATGTCAAATGCCTCCTTGCGGGCACAAACATTGATATAGACTGATTTTTCACACAAGAGCTGCTCATTTCTGAGCAGCTCTTTTTCTTTTTTTTGTTTTGCCAAATCTTTCAAAATGCCGTTTTGGAAATTTTTTATCGTTTTTCAATAATTTTTTATTGCTTTTAGATTTATTTTTGTTATAATCAAAATATAAACATTTTGTTGCAACAAATGGTTTGAAAAAATTATCAGGAGAAAGCAAAATGAACGAAAAAGAAATGGAAGCAAAAATTTATAATATTTCTAGAGGCGCATACTGGTTCGGAATTATTGGCCGACTACTTGTATTCTTTGGAACTCTCAGTTTTCTATTTTTGATGGCTTCACTCATTCCCCATGCTCTCAACGGTTTTAAAGAAATGGACAAATATCCAGCTCAATTAGCGGTAAGTACGATTCAAAATCTCATAATTGGCTATTTGTTCATAATTGCCCGAGACGCATTCGAATCAATCATATACGTAATGAAAGAAACCAGGGATACTGTTTAATGCCTATAATAGTCAATCTAGACGTGGTTATGGCCATGCGAAAAATTAAGCTTAAAGATCTTTCTGCAAAGATAGACGTGACAGAAGCCAACCTGTCCAAGCTCAAAACCGGAAAAGTTAAAGCCATTCGCTTTTCGACCCTGGAAGCAATATGCAAAGAGTTAAACTGTAAACCAGGTGACATTCTTGATTATTCAGAAGAACCTGGCAACGAATAAAAAACAGAAATGTTAAATTTCTATTAATATAGATTTAACAAAAAATCGCAAACTAACTTACACGAAGATTAGTTTGCGATTTTTTTAATTAGAATTTCTTTCCAATATAAAAAGCATAACCAAAATATTCTTTATACTTATTGTATAGTTGAGCCTCATGACGCTGGCTTACGATAAAATCTTCGGCCCTCTTATTGCCTGCATTTTCCTTCAGAAATATTTTATCTACCTCTAATTTTGGAGCAAAGTAATTTTCCGTCCAGCAATTTTCAGGCAAAATGAAAGCAGCTACCGGAATGTAACCGGCTTTTTGCATTTGGTCTACCTTATTGGAAATTGTATCTATTTCTGGATATACATCCATCCAGAACTTCTCGATCTCAGCAGGGCGCTTCTCTGTAAACCATGTGGCCTCTGAAACAGCAATGTAACCACCTGTTTTTAGAAACTTTCGCCATTCATTAATTCCCCGTTCAAATCCAACAATGTAGATTGCGCCTTCCGACCAGATAAGATCTAACTCTTCATTCTGAAAGGAAAGGTTTTCCATGGATTCAACAATTCCTTTTACCCTATTCTGAAAACCAAGCTTCATGGCGTTACGATTGAATAACTCGATAAAGACAGGAGAAACGTCAACTCCAGTTATGTTTCCAGGAGTATGCTGCGCCAATACCATTGAATTACCACCCGATCCGCAACCAATGTCAGAAATTAGTGACTGGTCATTTAGATTATCGATAAAGCTCAAAGCTCTTTTTGTTGCTTCTTCGCTCCCAGGTCCCTGTCGTTCAAAGTTTGAAAAATATTTCCAGATCAATTTTCGATCGAATTCATGAATTGCCGTATATTCTTCGCTCATAACTCCTCCTTACTTTTTACCAGCTTTGCCTTTAATTTCTGTTATGGGGGACAAAATTGAACGAATTGTGTTTTCCAGTGCCGGATTAAATTCTTTCGGCTTATTCAACATTAAAAAGTGATCTGCACCTTTTATTATTGTGGCATCAAAAGAAACCATATGGCGGCGATTGGCTTCACAATTTACGGGCCACATATCAGCATTTATAACTTTGACAGGAACTTTGATTTTATCAAAAAGCTTTGCAAGTTGCCCCGTTACTGATAGTGTCAGAATCTCTGTTAATGAACTTAATGCGATAGATGGAGGTGCTGATGACATGTCAGAGAGAATCCACTCACGAAGTTGAGAATCAGTTCCAGGTAAAAGCATTTCCGATACGAATTGACGACTTCCAGTTTGAAAATCATTTTTAAATGGAGCCAGCATTTGTTCAAGCGCTTCTTTTGTCAACGGATATTCTACATTTTCAAGCGTATCTATACCGATCAGACCTTTAACGCGATCTGGCATAAGCCGCGCGGCTTCAGCAATTACGACCCCTCCCATTGAGTGACCTATCAGAATAACATTTTTGCTTCCTATAGCCTCTACTACGGATTGTACATCCTCGCCAAAAGCTGTCATTGTATATTTAGAGCGGTTTGTTCCAGAATGTCCATGACCAGCAAGATCAATAAGCACTATGCGATTGTTCTTTGAAAAAAATTCTAACTGCTCACGCCAGTATCTTGAGTCACAGCTCCATCCATGAACGAATACAAGTGTTGGCTCTCCTTTTCCATAAGTCTCAAAAGAAATTGGTGTCCCATCTTTGGAGGGAACAAACTTAGGCCATTCTGTTCGAGCATTTGCTATCCCAGCGCAAAAAAGCAGGATAACAAAAAGAATATTTATTTTTGAAACAAGCTTTATGTAAGTATTTTTAAACATATTTTTTCCTTTTTCTCGAGAGTCATTAAATTTTTAACCCAAATTCAAATTTTAAATTCGAGCTTTTACTTCTATGGGCTAATCAAAAGTAAAAACATCTTTAATCTAGATTTCACATCAAGGGCTATTTTCAAAGTTTTTTCGCTCTTTACAAAGTATAAAAAAGGCCCATATTGAAAATACGGCAAAAGGTAAAGATATTATACCCCCCGGTGAAATAGTATTCGTATTAAAGTCTCGGACAAATAGCACTGTAAGAGAATACCAATATAAGATATTACACCATTGTGCTGACAGCCATCCCCAGAAACTCATGCGCCAAAGCCCGAACGTGCTTACAGCCAATAATGGAGCTGACCAGAGCAAGTCGGCGATTCCAAAACCATAAATCGTGGCAATAGCATTTTTTTCAAGCTGAAGACTGGAGTCCCCGGAGTTTATTTTAAAAAAGACCAAGCCCCAGAAAAGTATATGAATTGCTGATGCAATTCCGTTTATTAATGCAATAACTGAAATAGATTCAGGTCTGATAACTACACGATTCATAAAGTTAACCTTCTTTATCCTTCGAGGGAATACTGTTGACTTTAGAGACTTCCAGTTTCAAATGGATGAGATTTTCCTGTTTTTGTCCTACATACGATCAGCAAGCTCATTTACCTTGCATAGAAATTGGCTGTTGAATTCAGGATCATCAATCCATGGGGCTTCAAGCTTCTTAGACAAATCGTTCGAGATCTTTTTACCTAATACAACTTCCCTTCCAGCCTGCTGCACCAGCTTTAGATAATTGGTCACCAATTTAGAAAATTCCGGAGTCTGCATAGTTAAAAAAGCCCCTGCCCCTCGATAAATCTCTCCACAAAGGGTCATTTGAGAATTCCTGCAAAAACGCCGGTAAAATGTTCTTAATACCGAAAAGTGGCTCTGCTCTGGATATCCACAATTGCTAATTGCGATAAGGCCAAATGGTTTATCGTATTTCATACAATGGCGGCTTTCTCCATTGCTATCTAACTCCCAGTGAGGATCTCCAATAGGCATCAAACGATCAATGAATGTTTTCATAATCCCGGTAATATTATCAGCATAAACTGGGCAGGCGAAAACTACGATATCCGCTTCGATAAAGAGTTTTATCAGGTGCTTCATATCATCGTCAATTACGCATTTAACGGATTCTTTTGTCCAACAAGCTTTGCAAGCTAAACAAGGATTAATTCTTTTAGATATGAGCCTTACACTTTCTGTTTCTGCTCCTGCATCTTTTGCTCCCAATAGGAAGTTTTCGACTAAGACTTCAGTATTTGAACTTTTTTGCTTGTGTGTCCCATTGAACGCTACAATTTTCATGAATTCCTCCAAATCTTTTAAATAATGAACGTTTCATTCACTTTTAAATTTTTAGTAAAAAAAACTAACGCAAAACAGAGATTCCAGCTAAATGATAACTTAACAACTCTCTCATAACCGCCTCTCTTTCCTTATCATCATAATCGCCTTTAAGGACAGACACCATTGCCTGAATCAGATTTGAATAAATAATATCCAGAATTACTTTTCTGTTTACGCAACTATCACTGGCGGATCGGGGCAAAATTTCCTCGTAGTGATTATTTACACTTAAAACAATAATCTCTTTGATTTCTTCCCTGAAATCTGAATATTCAGTATTTTCGCAACCATTCAATAAGACCAGAAGTCTCTGACGTTCCTTTATTAAGAATTGCAACAAAACTGCATTCTCAATATGAAAAGATTTCAGGCCAGCAATTTTTTTGTTATCCATTCCTCTGACAAGTTCTATTTTGCTTCGAATCATATTCAGGCACTTTTTTACAAAGGGTTTAGGAATAATTGAATACAACAGGTCGATTTTATTGCTGTAATAACGATAAATATTGCCCGTAGAAACTCCTGCCTCAGCGGCTATTTCAGCTACAGTAGTCGCCAAAAAACCATGTTGAGAAAAAAGTCTTAAAGCTGAGCATTCTATTCTGTGTTTGACTCCTGCTTTTTTTACCTGCATACAATATTTCCTTTTTTGCCTGTACCCAATAATGAATATCTCATTCTCTTTTAATTTACAAAAAAATACTTAATTTAGCAACCCAATTTTACCTATTTGCAAACTTAATTAGTTGCGAAATCACAGAATAATCAATTTTTGCGCAAAGCTCCTGGAAAAAGTCATGAGCAAAAAGAATACTCAAATTTTATCCAGCGACTGAGAATTTAACAAAATGTGAAATTAGACTCTCACAAAAACTCAGCACCTATTAGGCAAAGCCAGGAATGAAATACTAGAATTGCGTTTTTGAACATATTGCACGGGCGTTTGCCAAAATAACCTTCTTAGGAACAACAAATTTCACCAGCAAATTTGAGGAATAAAAATGTACTTCTATTAAATGTTTAAAAGCAAATGGGACGAGTTGAACATAAATTTCTCAGTTTTCTACCAGTACTAGTATTTAGTTTTTGACCATATTTGAGGGAATGCACCCAAATCCATCAGCCAAAGGGGTGAGGCAATATTTATACTGTTAACAACTAAATTTGGAATTATTTGTTATTAACAGTATAATTGTCAGATAAACATTTAATTTGAGGTGAAAAATGAGAAAGAGTTTTGTTTTTGTAGCTCTGTTTCTTGTTCTTGGCATGTTGTTTGGCCAAGCCAATTGTTACGCTGCTGGTGGAGTTGAAAAAGCCTTTGACAGCATCAAAACCAATTCCTATGATCCTGATGCGCAAATCAGATTCATGCCGGATAATGTTAAAGCCTGGTTTGCAAGATGGGCAATACTGGATAAAGCAACCAAATCAATTGATGTAACCTATTTCATCGTTGAGCAGGATATTTTTGGAATGAGCATGCTTGGAATGCTTATGAAGAAAGCTAGACAAGGTGTTAACATAAGATTGATGGTTGACGCCCGAGGAACAAAAGGACTGACCAGAAAGCTTATGGGACAGGATGTTCTTCAAGAAATGCTCAAGCTTAAAAACGTTTCAATAAGAGTTTTCAACCCTGTACACAAAAAACTCTGGGCAGTATTTGATGACCTGCGCAAACTTACGGGCAGCAATCATGACAAAATTATCCTCGTTGATGGCGAATATCTCATCACAGGTGGCAGAAATGTTTCAGCAAGCTATTTTGTAGATCCAAGAGATGTTCCAACTGTCTACAGAGATACTGACATCCTTATCAAAAGCCAAAAAGTTGCAAAGCAAGCCAGACTTGCATTTGAAGAAGAATTTAATAGCGCCGGAAACTTCAAAATCTATAAAGACCTTTTTGGTAATGCAGACGTAATGAGTAAACATCTGGACATAGCCTATAATTCTATGCGCAGATATATAATGGGTATGGGCCTCTACAAATATCCATCAGATAAACTTTCTAAAGAAGCAAATGCACTTTTGAAGAAATACGGCGATGAATTAAAAAAATACAAACATATGCAACACTTTGCTTCATTCAGATTGTTTGAAGGACAAAGAAAATACCCTACCAGAATCCTGGACAAACACTCAATTGCTGGGCCAAGAAATGACATCACCAATAATCTTGTAAAACTCATGGATGCCGCTGAAAAAGAAATTATCATCCAGAATCCTTACGTGGTTCTGACTGAAACAGCTGAGGCCGCAATTAAAAGAGCCAGCGATCGTGGAGTTAAAGTAATTATTCATACTAACAGCCCAATGAGTAGCGACAGTCTTTTAACTCAGGCTATGTTTCTTGGCGATTGGAAAAGAATCTTAAAAGAAATGCCAAATACTAGAATTTTTGGTTACAAAATTTCAAGTAAGCTTCATTCCAAAGTGTTTGTATTCGATCGTAAAGTTGCGATTATCGGAACTTACAACATGGATTATGTCAGCGAAAAAATCAATTCTGAAGTAGTTGCAGCGGTAAAATCACCTTCATTTGCAAATAGAGTTGCCCTAAAGATTTTCAATGATATTAAGAATTCACATGAATACAAAATTAAAGTTGAAAGAGATGGTTCAGTTACAACAGTATTTGGTCCAGAAACCCATTCAGATCCAAAAGTTATTAAAAGACTAAATCTTCTCCAGAAGCTTCAGTGGCTTAAACCTTTGATCTAACAAATAAGAATTAAAGCGGGCTGTCTCAAAGAGGCGGCCCGCTTTTCTTTTGCCAACAATACTCCCTGAAAAATAATTTCATTTCTTTTTGCATATACTTTTGACTTTTGAAAAAAAATCCGTATCTTTGTTCTAAGTGAAATTTATCACATAGCGTAAAACATAAGGAGCCTTCAAAGTGCAGAAAGTATTCGAAAAAATCGACAATGGGATAGATTTAAATAAGCAAGATCTTGTGACATTGCTATCTGTTGAAGGTGAAGAAAACTTACAAAAGCTATTTGATAAAGCATATCAAATTAAGAAAAGATTCATTGGAACCAAAGCATATTTTAGAGGAATTGTTGAATTCAGCAATTACTGCACAAAAGATTGCTATTATTGTGGAATTCGTAAAAGCAATGAAGAAGCCGAAAGATTCATAATTCCAGAAGAAGAAATTATAAAATCAGCTGTCTGGGCATATGAATCAGATTATGGTTCTGCTGTTTTGCAATCAGGCGAAAGATCTGATGATGATTTCATAGATATGGTTGAAAGAATCCTAAAGGAAATCAAGTCAAGAACAAATGGAAAACTAGGGATAACACTTTCATTGGGAGAGCAATCAGAACAAACCTACAAGAGGTGGTTTAATGCTGGAGCCCATAGATATTTATTAAGAATTGAGACTTCAAACGAAGAGCTATATAAAAAGCTTCACCCGGAAGACCATATATTTTCAAAACGTGTTGAATGCCTCAGCAGATTAAGACGAGCCGGGTTTCAGGTTGGAACAGGCGTTATGATGGGGCTTCCATTTCAGACAATTGAGAATCTTGCTGACGACATCATGTTTTTCAAGAAAATGGATGTTGATATGATTGGTATGGGGCCATATATTTTTCATAAAAAAACCCCATTGGAGCAATATCGAAAAGACTGGGAAAAATCTCCAGAAGAATTGCTAAATCTGGGTTTGAAAATGATTGCGGTGACAAGAATTTTCTTAAAAGACGTCAATATTGCTGCTACAACCGCACTACAGGCACTTAAGTTTAACGGGCGTGAACTAGGACTAAAGGCTGGAGCGAATGTGATTATGCCCAATACTACTGACACAAAATATCGGGAAAGTTATAAGCTTTATGAAAACAAACCTTGCACTGATGAAAATGCTTCTCAATGTCGAGGCTGTCTACAAAACAGAATTGAAGGAATTGGTGAAACGATTGGTTTTGGAGAATGGGGCGATTCGCCACACTTTTTCAGCAGAAATGAAAAGGCCAAAAACTAACAGCCACTTTATTCTGGAGCTGGTTCATCCATAAGACCTGCAAAACTGATTTTTTCACTTTCTTCCAACCAAAATGAAAATGCTATAGGAAGGAATTCGCCTATTCCAAAGGTTGAATCCGGGTATTTCCCTTGAAGCAAGCCCAGGCCAACCCGAATTAAACCTGATATTTTTTTATCAGTGTTCATTATCAGGCGCATGATTTCAATGCCTTCATTGAAGAAGTCAGCATCAAATCTAACCTGTGCTAATCGCCAGATAATATCATCTCTGGCATCATTTGAAACAATCTTTTCAAGCGTTTGTAAAGCAATATGAAATTTCTCAAATTTTGCCATAAAAATAACGCATTCACCCAATATTTGGTCAGTTTGATCCGAATTTTGTAATTTTTCAGCAACCCTGATTGAACCCATTATTAGATCAAATTTCCTACGATAATTTCTATTGGATGGATTTGCTTTAACCAATTCAAAAAATGCACGAAGCCGATAAAAATCATCTTTCAAGGCACTGAGCTTAGCAATAGCTTCCCCGAACCGATCCAATTCTGATAGTTTTATGGCAAAGCAAACGAGTGCTTTTTCTCTGGATTCACCTGGATCAATTGTTTCCAGGGTTTCTTCAGCTGCCACAAGATGGCCCATTTTCAGGCAGCTTTTAACAACAGCCAACATGAGTCTTGAGCGAGTTTCTGCGTCAGAATGCCCTGCAATTTTTCTTATAACATCTTTTATGAGTTGATTGGCTTCAGCAGTGTAACGGTATTCTTCAAACAATTCTGCTGCAGAAACGATAATTGCGACCTGTTCTCCAAAATCGATAAACCCAGCGGTAAGCCTTACAGATTCTTTCAGAAAATCTATAGCTATCTGGACAAGATTCTTCCCTCGATAAGCCCGCGCTATTGCCTGAAGAGCTCTGGCTTTGAAAAGAGGTGAAACAATTTGATCCGCAGTCTCTTTTGCCTGTGAGAAATAGCCTTCTGCGGAATATCTGGATACCAGGTTACACATTAACTCTGATCTAATATTTTTTTCATGAACCTTTTCAATAATGTCCTGGATATTTCCAAGCTGACCAAGATCAATTAAATTACTTGCAATAAAATTAAGGGTGGCGGCTCTAATCTCTGAATTTTCTATGGTTTCGCAAACCTCGTGAGCCCAAAAAAACTCTCGACTCTCACCAAGTTTTTTTGCAATTTTAGATAGTCCGGTATCTCTGGATTTTTTATCTTCAGCTCGCTCAACAAGTTCTATAGAATTGTTAAACAATTGAATGGCTCTTTCCCTCTGTTTTCTCAGGAAATAAGTATAGCCAAGGTCGGTAAGTAATCTTATTTGATCAGATAGTTCGGTAAAAAAAGCCGAAAGGGTCAAAGCTCGCTCAAACTCTTGTATTTCAGAGTAGCGAATAGACAAAAAGTTAAGACTGTCATTCCTTTTGTGCACATCTTCAATATTATCTATAGCTGAAGAAGCTTCATTAAGAATTTTCAAAGCCCTTTCTGGCTGTTGATTTTTCCAAAACATCATGGCCAGATCAGCAAGCATCTCTGCTTTCAAATCATTTGCTCTTAGGTTGGTGGCACAATCATACAGAATAGTTAAAAGCTCTTCTTTACGCGCTTTTTCCCTTAAACTAAGAATTTTTTTCTCAAGCTGTTTAAACGAAAATTCCCCTATCCTGACTTTGCGCTGGGCAATCCTCAAAGCCAACTGTGAAGCCGGAAATTTCTCTGGAATTGAATCTATGAGGTTCAAAGTTTGCTTATATAAATTCAGTGACTTAATGAAATTAGTTTTCTCTTCTTTCCTGGCGTCCTTAAAAAGATGAAACGCCTGAATGAAAAGATATTTTTCATTAAATCTGGTAATTTTTGCTGGTTTTCTGTTCTGATTTCCCATAGCGACCCTTTAACTATACTTAAATGATACAGTCTTGAACAAAAAATCGTAAGGCAATATTGCTCCTCAGAAGAATTTACAAATCTAATTCCATGTCGATAGATTACAAACCAGATAAATTCTACACACTGCCTTTTATTGATTATATCATTCACTGCCAGATTTTTCTTTAGTTTATACATTTACCAATCAGCAAATTTAATTACTATTATATAAAACTCTCTTAAGGAATTCTTATGAATGAAAACTTCTTCTCTTTCAAAGCAAATCTCATAAATGGAGAACCTTTTAACTTTGAGGATTTAAAAGGAAAAGTCACCCTCGTGGTTAATACAGCGAGCAAATGTGGCTTTACTTCACAGTATGCTGGCCTGGAAGATCTTCACAAGAAATACCATGCCAATGGGCTTGAAATCCTTGGCTTTCCATGCGATCAGTTTGGGAATCAAGAACCTGGTTCTAATGAAGAAGTTGCTTCCTTCTGTAGATTGAACTATCAAACAGAGTTCAAACTTTTTGAAAAAGTCAAAGTTAATGGTGATGATGCCCACCCACTGTTTATTTTCCTGCAAAACTCTTTAACAGGATTTATCACAAATTCAATAAAGTGGAATTTTACCAAATTCCTTATAGACCCGGACGGAAATCCTATAAAAAGATATGCTCCAACCGTGGCGCCAGCAAGCATTGAAGGCGACATAAAAAACTTGTTAGAAAGTAAGGCTTAATAATGAAAAAAACTTTTCTCCCAATAGCAATTTTATTGATTTCCGGGGTTATTTTTACCTTTGTTTGCAATGGCGCTGAGGTTAATAAATCCAGTCTGGAAAACGCAAATTCCTCTCTGAAAAATAAAACAACACTAACAGATACCAAAAACATCGCTAAGCTTTATAGCTTTAAAGCAAAATTAATAAATGGCGAAGATTTCGATTTTTCAAATTTAAAAGGTAAAGTAGTTCTTGTGGTTAATACTGCCAGCGAATGTGGCTTTACCGGCCAATATGCTGGATTAGAAGAGCTTCATCAAAAATTCAATAATAAAGGTTTGGAAATTCTTGCATTTCCATGCAATCAATTTGGCCGGCAAGAGCCTGGCACCAATAAGGAAATTGAAAGTTTTTGCAGTCTAAAATATCAAACCCACTTTAAAGTTTTTGAAAAAATTAAAGTAAATGGGTCAGATGCACATCCTTTGTATAAATATTTAAGAAGCGCTTTACCAGGCTTTATTACCAACTCGATAAAATGGAATTTTACCAAGTTCCTGTTAGACACAAACGGAAAACCAATAAAACGATACGCTTCAAATGTATCTCCCAAAAGCCTGACAAAGGATATTTCTGCCCTTTTACCATAATAGGAGGGAAAACTTGAAAAAAGCAATAATTCTGTCTTTGCTGGCAATCTTTGCTGCAATTTTGTTTGTAAATGACACCAGGGGGAAGGAAATGGAATTCAGAAAACTTACTCCAGAAGAGGAAAGAGTAATAGTAAATAAAGGAACAGAAAGACCTTTTACAGGAGAGCTATTGAACAACAAAGAACCGGGGACTTACCATTGTAAGCGCTGTAACGCAGCTCTTTACAAGTCTGAAGACAAATTCAAATCTGGTTGCGGATGGCCGTCCTTCGATGATGAAATAAAAGGAGCGGTAAAAAGAGTTCCAGATGCTGACGGATCAAGGGTTGAAATCGTTTGCCAGGCTTGTGGTGCTCATTTGGGTCACGTTTTTACCGGAGAAGGATTTACCCCGAAAAACACCCGACATTGTGTGAATTCAATTTCCATGGTTTTTGAGCCTGAAAAAGTTGAGCCTGACAAAAAGCTTAAGAAAGCTATCTTTGCCGGAGGATGTTTTTGGGGTGTAGAACACTTATTAAAACAGCAAAAGGGCGTAATAAATACTTCTGTTGGCTACATTGGCGGCAAAACTGACAATCCTACTTACAAGCAGGTGTGTCACGAGGGAACAGGCCATGCAGAAGCAGTATTGGTAGAGTTCGATGAAAGTGTCGTCAGCTATGAAGAATTGGCAAAATTGTTTTTTGAGATTCACGACTTTACCCAGCTTGAAAGGCAGGGGCCTGACATAGGCAACCAGTATCGTACAGAAGTGTTTTATACTGATGAAAAACAAAAAGAAACAGTGGAAAAAATAATAAAAACGCTAACCGAAATGGGCTATGAAGTAGCGACTAAAGTAACTCCAGCCAGCCATTTCTGGCCAGCTGAAGATTATCATCAAGACTATTACAGTAAAACAGGTAAGACTCCATACTGTCATCTGCGCAAGAAAATCTTTAATCAGTAACTTTTCTTTCCTTTAAGCCCATTTTTTTCAAAATGAAAACTGCTGGGCAAAGACCTGTAAATGCTGACTGTATAAGATTAAGAGCAACAAAAACAGTTAACCATACCCAGTAGTGGTTGACATACCAGGTTAACCCTAAACTAAGCAATATCATTAAACTAGCTAAGATTCTTATTCCATCGTCTATAGCCATAATTATCATCTCCATTTAGTATTTGTAAATTATAGCCGCATTTTCTGTGCCACAGGATTTAATTTTCCATTGGTTAAACAAAAGCGATAGGGCCAAAGCTTCGGTTTTAGCTCTATCGCTTTTGTTTCAGCATCATCCTCCGCAAAAAATCACATCGAAAAAAAAGAGTGACAGAAACAACTTCAGCAAGGTAACGTTACACATGCGTTACCCATTTTTTTATGAGGTTTGATTATGAAAGATAACAATTTTTTGAAAAAATTTAGCTCTGCATTGCTTTTGGAAACCATGGCTGAAGGAGTATTAATTGTAGATCTGGAAGGTAAAATAAGAGTTTGGAACAAGGCAATGGCTGAAATAACAGGGTTTTCGCACCATGAAGCTATTGGTAAGGATACAGGCTGGCTTAGAGCTCCAGATTGTTCAGGAGCAGACAAGGTTATAGGCTTACTTGAAAAAAATGGGAAACCAGGTAACGCATGTGTTAATGGTTGCGAATGTGCAATTATTTCAAGAACTGGAGAACGTATACCAGTATTGGTAAATGCAAGAGTTCTTGTTTCGGAAGCAGGCGAAGTTCTTGGAATTATTCAAACTTTGACTGATTTCAGACCTGTGTTTAATCTCAAACAAGAGATAGAAGCCATGACAAGAAAGATTACCGGAGAAGGAAGCTTTCATGGAATCATTGGCAAAAGTATAAGAATGCAGAAAGTCTTTAAAATGATTGCTTTGGCTGCTGAAAGTGAATCGACGGTAATGGTCCTTGGCGATAGCGGAACAGGAAAAGAGCTTGTTACAACGGCGATCCACAATCTAAGTGCAAGAGCCGCAAAACCACTGGTGAAAGTAAACTGTGGAGCAATACCAGAAACTCTCCTTGAGAGTGAATTGTTTGGACACGAAAAAGGCTCTTTTACCGGGGCAATAAAAAAGCGCACCGGGCGTTTTGAATCAGCAGACGAAGGAACAATTTTCCTTGATGAAGTTGGAGATATCAGCCCTGCTATGCAGGTAAAGTTACTCAGAGTTCTTCAGGAAGGTGAATTTGAAAGAATAGGTGGAGAAAAAACTTTAAAAGTAGATGTCCGCGTTATATGCGCAACCAACAAGGATCTACAAAAAGAAGTCAGAGAAGGACGATTTCGAGAAGATCTTTATTACAGGCTACGAGTTTTTCCAATAAACATCCCCACCCTATCTCAGCGTCCAGAAGATATCCCCACCTTAATTCAACATTTCATAAACAGATTCAGTGCAAAAACAGGGAAATTAATAACTGGTATAAACCGCGAGGCCCTGGATAAGCTTTGCCGATATAGCTGGCCAGGCAATGTCCGCGAGTTGGAAAACGCTATAGAATATGCGTTTGTTGTGTGCCAGGAATCACAAATAAAGCTTGAGCACCTTCCAGAAGAGGTTGGCAATCTTGAGAGAAGAACAACAATGGTCACAGAGCCTCCAATTCCAGTTTCAGAAAAGTTAATCAATTTTGCTCCTGAAACTGCAAAACAAATAGTTCGTTCAAAATCTTTACTAACCGATTTGCTTAATGATTGTGCCTGGAATAAAGCTGAGGCAGCAAGAAGGCTAGGATTGAGCAGAACCGCAGTTTGGAAATGGTTGAAAAAGCACCGAATCCCACTCAGCAGAGATTAGGCTGCGATTCACGCATCTATTTTCCCCCAAGAGAAAAGTTAAGCCGCTTTTTATTCTTGTTGCTATATACAATAACTCTGGAATCACTTATAGAAACGACCTGGAGCTTACCATTTATAATTTGCCCGGGAGTTACTTCATATTCCTTGTTTTGAAATTCCACAATGGCGTATCTAGATTTATTATTGCCACAGATTCCCGTAACCCTAATCTTAATAACGGGGGCAGGCTCTACAAATTTGGTTTCAATTTTTGCTGACTTGTTTTCCTCAATTATTCTAGATGGAATTGAAACTGTATTTTTTAGTATAAGCGCTTTAAATGGATCTTTATGTGGGTTTTCAGGAGAAAAAGTAACGGAATGCGATGTTTCTGATAAAACCAGTGGACCTGTTGCGGAAGCAGTATGTGTACACAGAATTAAAATGGCTCCAATCAAAATTCCTATGTTTCTAGACATATATTTATCCTCCAATTTGGCCTATATATGGGAAAACGTAAAAAAATTTTGTCGGATTTAGATGTTCCGGACTTTTTCATTCTACGTATACTTAAGTTAGATAAAGCAAGTTTGTAGAGGCTTTGAAATCTGGGGTAAAAAACATAAGAATATAGTTCTACGGGGAATTGTATGAAAGATCGCATCTTGGTCGTTGATGACGACCCGGCTGTATGCAAGTTGATTTCAGGTTGGTTGGAAAACGAGGGATATAAAGTAATAGTGGCCTCCGATGGGCAAGAAGCGCTTAATAAAATGCATCTTAAGCCTGATTTGGTTATATCTGATATGGACATGCCAAATGTAACTGGCTTAGAGCTTTTAAAGGAGGTTTCAAAATTACCTTTCCCTCCTGCTTTCATTATTATAACCGCAATCGACGAACATTGGTCCGGGGTTACAGCACTTGAAGCCGGCGCATTGGCTTATATCATTAAGCCATTTAAAAAGAATGAAATTTTGATTCAAGCTACAAACGCATTAAGAGTTAGAAAGCTTGAGCAGATGCGTCTAAATTATCAGAGACAACTGGAAACCGATATTCAAAGGAAAACCAGAGAAATTAGAGATCGCGAAAAGCATTTGACACAAAGACTTGTTCTAGCGACTGAATTAAATGATATATCCGCTTTTCACCACATCAAAAGAATTGGCCTCCTCGCGGGGCAAGTTGCACGTTATTCCGGCTGGAATTCAGAAGATGCAGAGAAACTAGAACTTGCAGCCAGCATGCATGATATTGGAAAAGTCGGAGTTCCCAGAGAAATAGTTGAAAAACCTGGAAGATATAATAAAGAAGACTTTAATGCAATGAAACAGCATTGTGAAATTGGTGCAGGAATTCTTAGCGGGACTGATATTCCATTAATGAATATGGCGGTAGAAATAGCTTTAAACCATCATGAGAAATGGGATGGAAGCGGATATCCAAATAAAAAAGCTGGAACACAGATACCTTTGGCCGCAAGAATAACAGCAATAGCAGATGTCTTTGACGCGTTATTGTCTAACAGAGCGTATCGAACAGCCTTTACAATTAACGAAACCATGCAGATAATTATTGATGCAAAAGGAACGCATTTTGATCCGGAACTCACAGAAATATTCATTGCTAATTCCTCAGAATTAATCGAGTTAAGGGAGATTTTTCAAAAGCAGGAAATTGAAAGAAAGCAATTTTCAAATCTTCAGCTCGGAAAAACTCAGAATTAATCCAAAACAAGCCCCCCCTTTACCAGAGAATCCTTAGGTAAAGGGGGGGCTTGTTTGTGGAATAACTTTTTTTCTCTTACTATAAAGTGCTTTGGCTGGCTTTTTTTTCGGACAAAAGTCTGATTTCTTCATCTTTTGCCTTTTCAAAGGTTTCATGAAGTAGTATTGCTGGTGAAATTGTTTTAGTTTCAAGATCACAAAGATCATTGCTAAGCAATGAATCGTCAAATAAGCGCAGCTTTTCCATTGCACCTACAGCTTGATTTGTAGCACAAGCAATTTTTCCTTCTTCTAGTTTAACCAACTGAGCCTCAATTTTCTCAATAAGATTTGTTATCCCAAGGCTTGAATTGCCATTAAGATCTTCTTTCAATTGAAAAACAAACCGCCGCCCGGCTCCAGTCAAGGTGTCCAACTTTGATGAAATATTTTGTCGAGACATTTTTGTGAAAAAGATTTCATAAAAACTCTTGTTTGCTTCAGCAATCCAGAGCTCAACTTTTACCCCATGCAATATTATGGCATACTCTGCAAGCTTTTTATTATAAAGTGAAATGGCGTGTGAAATAGTCCGTAAAGATTGAGAGGTTTTGGATAGGTCAGTAGACTGATTCCTAATTTTATCAAGACAAATATAAGTGTCTTTTAGCAACTTTTCATATTCGCTTCTTGGCACAAAAATTTTATAGTCCTTACATTTATCCAGTCCCCATTTCAAGTTCATTACCATTTGAAACAATTCTTCAATTGATTCTTCAAAGTTTCTGCTATCGACCAATATTTCCGGGTCGGTCATTTTTTTAAAATATTCTGCCCCCAGCTTCTTTTTTTGTCCTGAGTCTTCCATTAAGGCTTTTATACTCCCACCGCCAAACTTCATAAAGCCAGCCCTAAAAGCATTAAGTCTTTCTTCAAGTCCGATGGTTTTAAAAATAGCCTTTAACTGGTTGCGAAGCAGACTAACCTTATTAACTCCTCGCGTAATTTTGCTTTCCAGCATCTTTTCAAGATCAAAAAGATTCTTAGGATTTTTCTTTGACAGGCCGGAAACATCTTTAAGCCAACAAAAGGTTTTCCCAATCACCCCTTTACGGTGAAGGTTTTCAAGCCCACAAAATTGGCAATACTTTGATTCGACGGGAATAATGTACCTGCATGAATTGCACGGCAAATTCTTAAACTCCATTATTAAACAATCCTCAACTGAATCTATGAATATATCTTCTCAATATTATCTTTTATTGAAATGTTAAATCAAGAAATAATTAGCTGAAACGTTTAATTGGAAGCATTTTCACAAAGAAAATAAAATTAACCGGAAATTTCTAAACCCGCATAAACCACAAAATGAATGCCATTTTTCATCCCATAGTTTTATTTCATCCAGGCTGAGCATGTTACAATAATTAATAGCGCTGCAATGGCAGATACTCATAAAGGCATTCTTGATGAAAAAAACTGCAAAAAATATAGCTGGAATAACCCTGGTTGAAATTCTAGTAGCTACTACGATACTTTCTTTCACCATTGGGCCAATAGTAGCGATGTTTTCGTTTGCCTCGCGAAATATGGGGTCAAGCGTGAATCGTGTTCAGGCACAATTTCTTGCCCATGCTGTGCTCGAATCAATAAAAGCTGAAGTTACCAGATTCCCACGTGCTGCCGACTCTTACCCCTGGTATTTTGAGATTACACCAGTAAAACTGGGTTCCTACTCATTCTTTGATCAATCAAATACCAGATTTTTCAATAACGTATTCGGCCCCGGGAAACCCATAGTCGAAGGCTCACCACTATTTAACCAATTCAGTCCATATAAAATTATTGTTCAATTCTCTGGCGCACGAAAAGTCAGATTTATAAGAGTTAAAGTAACCTGGGACAGCGAAGGAAGGCATCATAGTTTAGAACAAACCGGAAGCATAGAAGTCCTACCATATAAATTTGTAAGAAATGAGCGCAATATCCGATGATGTCTAAAAAGAATTTTTCCACAGCGCATGGTTTCACACTTGTTGAAATTCTGGTTTGTGTTGTTCTTTTTTCAGGACTGATTTTAGTTGTTAGTTCAACGTATTCATTTATCCGACGCACTTTCATTCGCGTTGACGGGAAGGGTGCTGCAAGCTCCGAGATTGAACGTTTTTTGTTCCGCCTCGATGGTGAGTTGAGGTCTGCCCGTGAAGTGATTGAACCTTCTTCTGATTCGAAATCGGACAAGATTGTTTTTTATAACAGTGATGGAAACCAGATTGGGTATAAATTTTCTGGTAGCAAAATCATCAGAACAGAATTTTTGAATAGAAAAGACCGCACAATAATGGAGAAAGTAGATACTTTGTCTTTTTCCAGGTTCTCTCCAGGATTAGTCGAAATAGTTGTATCAAGTCAGAAAGTAGCTGTTATGACGGCAGTGCACGTATGGAACCTGCCATGAAAAAACAAGGGATGGCCATTCCGCTGGTTCTAGGATTTATAGTTGTTAGCGCATTATTAGGCTCATCATTGCTTTTTCTTTCCAGGACACGAAATACAAATACTCACAAGAACATTGGAAGACTTCAATTAATACATGTTGCACAAATGGGCCTGCATGAAGCTCTTGTGTTTATAAAACCATTAAGATTTTCAGAATTTAAAACTCAAAAAGGCGATGAGTGGAAATTTAAAACCCAAATAAAAAATTTCGGACGAGCCAGCTCCTGGTGCGAAGTTTGTGTAAAGATTGGTGGTTACAATAGACTGGAAATAGAATCCATTGGCCATTGGAAAGAGAAAAACTCATCTGAACAGAAAAAAAGCTTTTCCTGTGATGCAAGATACTCTGAAAAAGTTACGACCGGGGCAAGTTCAAGATTTTCCAGTAACACTAAAATTGAAGGTGAATGGAAGCTTGAAAACTTCATTGAAAAGGCCTTAGATTGATTCCTTGCTTCTCAACATTTCTGTAAAAAGTAATCCGGGAGAAAAAGCTATGCTAAGAACGGCAAAAGTAGAAGATGCAAAAGAAATTGCGCAAATTCATATTGATGCATGGAGAGCCGCCTATCAGAATATAGTTCCCCAAAAACATCTGGACTCCCTTTCAGTAGATGATCGAACAAAAAGTTGGCAAAACCAGATAACTGAAGCAGTGTTTAGCGTATTGGTTTTGGAAGTTGAGAATAAGATTGTTGGTTGGATAGCCTTTGGTCAAAATCGTGACAAGGAAAATGGCCATGAAATTTCCGCTATTTACGTAGCGCCCCAATTTTGGGGAAAAGGAATAGGAACAATATTGCTAAAAAAAGCTGAAGAAATACTTCTATCAATGGAACTGGGAGATATTATCTTATGGGTTCTTGAGAAAAATACCTCTTCAATCAAGTTTTACCAGAAAATGGGTTTCGAGAAAGATAATACAAAAAAGCAAAAGGTAATTGGGGGAAAAGACCTGACTATTATAAGAATGAAAAAATCCCCCATTTAGAAACTCCTGGAAAACCTCAAAATGATTAAAATCAAAAGACTTGATAAAAGCGCAAATTAGTAACTAAATAAAATATAATTAGCTACCTCAGGCGACATGTAAGATATTTCAAAGTTCCAGAAAGCAAATGCTAAAATTTTAGAGACTCAAAACCAGGAGGGCTTTTTGCCAAATATATTGCTGACAATTTTCTTTTTTTTGATTCATCCTTTAATAGTCTTGGGAGATCAAGTTCCCAACAATCTTGGGCATGGCTATGAGTTTGAAAATAATGGTAAAGCCCGTGGTCATATTTTTTCAAAAACCTATGAAAAAAACAATCCAGAATTCCCCTCTTTAAATGTTTCAAAGGACCTTAGCGAGGGAATAAAAAGAACATTGCAATATTTGAAAAGATCTTCCAGCAGAAAAACTTTTAAATCTGGGAATTTGACTATTTCAGGGCGTCAGTTAATAAAAGCGGCAGAAATTATTGATGCATTTGCCAAAACAGGTATAGATAAACATCTTTCATCTCTGGGTTTTTTCCAGATAAAGGGAGAAGACGGTAAAGGCAATGTCCACTTCACTGGATATTTCACTCCTCTTCTGGAAGCCAGAGAAAAAGCCGACGAAGTTTTTAAGTATCCAATATACGCCATGCCAAAAAGCAGACCAATTCCTACAAGGCAGGCAATTGACAGCCAGAACGCTCTGGCCGGAAAAGGACTTGAACTAGCATTTACAAGCAATCTGCTTGATAATTTCTTCCTTTCTGTTCAAGGCTCAGGCATTCTAAAATTTGCTGATGGAAAGCAAAAATCTGTCGGTTACGCAGGCTCAAACGGTCATCCTTACAGAAGCGTCGGAAAAATGCTCATAAAAAAAGGGGCAATATCTCCAGAAAAAATCTCGCTCAGATCAATTGAAAAGTGGTTTGAAGCTCACCCGGAACAATTAGCGCCAATATTGAATAAGAACCCTTCCTATTCGTTTTTTAAATGGCGTCGAAACAGGATTACAGGGGCTACCGGGCTACCATTGTCACCTATGCACTCAGTCGCAGTAGATAAGTCTTACATTCCATACGGAGCCTGTTTGATTGCAGAAGTGCCTTTATTAGATGAGAACGGTTCCTATAAATGTCATCAATGGCGAATTCTCTTTGCTCACGACACAGGAGGAGCGATTAGAGGCCCAGGACATCTGGATCTTTATCATGGGCAGGGCAGAGAAGCAGGATTCAGGGCGGGCGATTTGCACCACTACGGACGCGTATGGCTTATTCTTCCAAAAGAATAAGTTTAACGATTTTAAACCGGGAATTTCCCATAAAGAATCATCACCTCTTAGAACTTTTCTTGACTTGGTGTCATAAAAAGACTAACCTCATGGTGGTTTTATTAAGCCAATTTTTAAAGCCTTTCAGGCTTGCTAAGGAGCGAAATATATGACTACTGCGAAAAAAGGTGACCTCGTGTTTGTACACTACACAGGCTCATTTGATACAGGCGAAGTTTTTGATTCCAGCAAAGACAGCTCCCCTCTCCATTTTGTATTAGGCGAAGGCCAGATCATACCTGGTTTTGAAAAAGCAATTATGGGAATGGCCATCAATGAAAAGAAAAGTGTTGAACTTGAACCAAAAGATGCATATGGCCCATTTTCAGAAGAAAAAATAATCACCACCGAAAGAGAAAATTTTGGTGAAGGTTTTGAACCAGAAAAAGATCTTCAAATTGCTCTTCAACTTGAAGATGGAAATAGAGCAATTGCAACAATTAGAGATTTTGATGAAAAATCTGTTACTCTTGATCTCAACCACCCTCTTGCAGGCAAAAACCTTAATTTTGACCTTGAATTAGTTGACATTAAAGATGCCTCTGAAGAACCAACTTGCGGAAGCGGAGGTTGCTCAAGCTGTTCAGGCTGTGGGCACGATTAATTAGATTGAGACAAAAAAGCTCTCGGGTTATAATGGCCTGAGAGCTTTTTTTATGGAAGGTAAACAATGCAGAAAAAATTTCAAATTATTTTCATAATCCTTTTATCTTTTATTTCCACACAAATTTATGCGCAAGAAACCCATCTTTTTGTTGCCGCAACAAATGTTAGAATCAGATCTATTCCATCCACATCAGGAAAAGTTACGGATACAATGCCATTAGGCACTTATAGAGAGATTCTTGGCATAAGCAAAGAGCAGGATGAACTAATTGGTAAAAAGGATTTCTGGTATAAAATTAATGGAATTAAAAATACATCGGGCTGGATTTTTGGAGGCTTAACCGAAAAAGCGAATGCATCAAATAAATTCAAAGTTGCATCAGACTTGATCATAAGTCGCTTAAAGTTACAGGGAAAGCCATTAAAGGACGATGAACAACTATATAACTTTGCTAAAGAGGTTCGAAACCAGACGGTAGTTCCCGAGCAAAAAGCAAAACTCGAAATGCTTTATTTAAAAAGTGTTCAAAAAATATTTGATTCTCTTTCCATGATGGGAAAAGGGTTTGAAACGACTCACCCTTCTATAAAGGAAAACGCAGAAAACGTTTACTACCATGAAAGCGCTGGTCAGCACTTTGTTCACCCAAATGCTTATTGGACACTGGAGTCTCAATTCGCAAATTTACCAGGAATTGCAGAAGAAATAGCATGGATTGCAGCAAACCAACAGCTGCCAGGTGAAACCGAAGGCGATCCAACTATGACTCTGATGTTTTACCTTGAGTCCTATGGAAAATACATAAAAAAATATCCGGTAGGCCCAAATGCCGACAAAGCAGTAGAAATTGCTGCGGCCTATCTGGAAGGAATGCCAGAAGGAATAAAAGGATATTTTAAACCCGAGCATGAAACTTTTAAGAAAGAGTTTATTCTAAGTTTGTCAGACCTGGAAAACTCCCTGAAAAGATGTAAAGACACTGGTGACAGATCAAAGGCTCTTTCAATAATCAAAGCAATCCGGAAAGCTCTTTAAACCAATTTGGCTTCTCAAAATCAACTGGGATTCCACCAGATTTAATAAGAATTTCATTCCCGGCCCATAGGCTCTTTTCTGAGCTTATGGGCTTTACTACATAAACCGGCCTGCCTATTTTCTGAGCCCACCTGGCACTAATCATTGATCCACTCTTAGCAGAAGCCTGAATAACAAAAACTGCTTCTGAAAGCCCTGCAATAATCCTGTTTCGGGTTGGGAAAAAACTCTTGTATGGCAAAGTGCCTGGCAATAGTTCCGAAACAATGTTTTGCTTTATTCGTAAATGGTTAAAAAGCTCTGTGTTTTCTTTGGGATAATTAACGTCTACACCGGTCCCCATAACAGCGATGGTTTTTCCTCCACAATCAACTGTAAACTGATGTGCCAAAGTATCAACTCCTTTAGCTCCACCACTTACAATACAAATTTTCTGCTCAACAAGCCTTGTAACAAGTTGCTTAACAATTTCCAATACACACCCAGAAGCCTTTCTTGCTCCAACAACTGCTACCTTACGATCTGGCACAATATCTCTGTAGCTAAAAAGGACTGGTGGTGGTTCAGTTAGTTTTGCCAGGAGTTTTGGATAGTTTAAGCCACCATAATAAGAAAAATGTAGTTGGTTCTCCTTAATAAGGTCGATTGCAAGCCTAACTTTTTCATCAAGTCCGGATTTATCGGGGTATCTGGCTTTAATCGCTTCATCATCCCGGACTTTATCAAGAGCAATTGAGGGCTTTTTCCACTCATCAATTAAATGCTTAAATTTTGCTGCGCCCACCCCTGGAATGCGACTCAAAAACAGTGCTGCAAAAAATTCTTCCATATGGTTCCTCTCAAGACACGATTTACAATCAATCTTCTTTAGACTCTCCCTTTTAATACAAGGACTAATCAATATTGACCAACGGCCATGATAGTGCTATAATAGCTAATCATTTAAAATATCGAAAGGAAAATTTCTATGGCAGAGTTTATTTTTAACGCTGAAGTAAGAAACCAGACAGGCAAAGGCGATTCACGAAGATTAAGAGCAGCAGGCAAAGTTCCAGCTGTTATTTATGGTAAAGAACTGACTCCAGTTCACATCGCACTTCCACTTATCGAAACAACTAAGACTTTAAGAAAAGCTAACAGGAATGCTATTTTTGAAATTCAGCTTCCAAATGCTGAAAAAAGAGAAGTTATCTTAAGAGATTTCCAAAAGCATCCTATTAAACTTTATTATTCACATCTTGATTTCCAGGCAATTGAAATGGATAAACCAATCGCGGTTGACGTTGAAGTTGTTTATGTTGGTACACCAATTGGTAAGAAATTTGGTGGTGTTTTCACTTCTCTCTCTAAGAAAGTTAGAATTGAAAGCCTTCCAGCAAAAATTCCTCAGGTTATCAAATTGAACATTGAAAACCTTGAAGCAGGCGCTTCTTATCACGTTTCTGACATCCCAGCAGGTGATTTCAAAGTATTAACTAATCCAAAAATTGCTTTGTGTCAGGTTTCTAAGGCCAAGGAAGAAGAAACAGCTGAAGGTGCTGAAGCAGCTGCTGAACCAGCAAAATAATAGTCTAATAGCTTGCGCACTGAAAAGTGCGCAAGCAATCTACACTTTTGTTCTTGAATTTATAGAAAAATTTTTCCCATCAGGAGTATCATTGAATGTATAGTTTTGAAGTTGGATCTCCCATTGTTCATCCAATTCACGGTGCTGGAATTTTAAAAAAAATTGATAAAAGACAGGTGAGAGGAAGACTTTTAAGCTATTATGTAATTGATTTCCCCTACTCAGATTTGGGACAGGTAATGGTTCCAATTGAAATGGCAGATAAGTAGGGCTTAGAGAAGTTATTGAGGACGAATTTGTTGACTCAATTTTTGAAACTTTAAGTATTGGCTTTACTGATGAGGAAGAAGAAGAAAGCAAAAGTTTTCACCAAAGATATCGAGAGTATCTGGAAAAAATCCAAAGCGGAGACTTAAACCAGGTAGCAACAGTTTACAGACTTCTTTTTAGAAGAAGTATGATAAAACCACTTGGAACAAAAGACAAAGCTTTGTTCGAAACAGCCAGACAGCTTCTAATTTCTGAAATAGTCTTTGCTAAAGACGTTATCGATTCTGAAGCAAAAGCAATGCTGGACGAAGCTCTTGAAGAAATGGTTTTTTAAGATTTAAAATTGCATATAAAAAAAGGCCACGCTTAAAGCGTGGCCTTTTTCTTTGTTACAAACAATTACCAGGCTTTATTCTGAACGAATTCCGGGTTTACTGTCAAAGTTGGAACTTTTCCTTCAAATGCTTCTAAAACAGAATTCACAACCAGCTTTGCCATTTCTGTTCTGGTTTCAATAGTTCCTGAACCAATATGGGGCAATAAAACAGCATTTGAGCACTCCAATAGTTCTTTATTTACCAGCGGCTCATCTTCAAAAACATCGCATCCGCCATAAAAGATCTTTTCATCTTTTAAAGCTTTAGCGAAAGCTTTTTCATCAATTACCGGTCCCCTTGCCGTATTTATCAAAACAGCTTCTGGCTTCATCTTTTCAAACTCTTTTTCTCCGATCAGGTGCCTGGTTTCATTATTTAAAGGACAATGTAAACTGATAACATCGCTTTCTCGTAAAATAGTCTCCAGTTGTACCGAAGGGTAAGGAAGGTGATTTTTAACTCCCGATCTAGTGTAATAAAGAACATTCATACCAAAAGCTTCAGCTCTTTTTGCCAGCGCTTCACCAATTCGTCCCATTCCGATTATGCCAAGGTTTTTACCTTTTAAATCCCTTCCGAGGAGAAGATCCGGCTTCCAACCTTTAAACAAACCTTTTCGAAGCAGTTTTTCGGATTCAGGAATTCTTCTCAAACACATTAAAATCAATAACATTGCAGTGTCAGCAGTTGCATCTGTAAGAACATCTGGAGTATTAGTCACAGCCACCCCGATTTCATTACATTCTGATACAGAAATGTTGTTGTAACCAACAGCATAATTTGCAATTAAACGAAGTTTAGAACTCATTCTGCCTAGAAATTCTTTATTAATTTGATCAGATAAAAGTGAAACAATAGCGTCAGCATCTTCAGCTTGCGCAATAAATTGATCTATACTGCTTTCTTCTGTAAGAACAACAACATCATAACCAGCATCTATTAACCTCTGTTCCTGGCCGCCAGGAATAGGATTTGAAAAAACAACTTTCATATCATCTGCCTCCATAATCAAACAAAATGCTTGCGTGAAAGATTAGAAAAACTATCTTATTAATGCATTACTGTCAAATTTTGAATTTAATCTGATTTCCTCTTTTTCAATCATTTACCCGAGGCAAAATTAATTGTGTACAAAATTTTTCTTGCAATAGTTTTTCTGCAGGAACATAATAGTTACCCCTAATTACGGTATAAGGACAAAACGTATGACACTCCCATCTGACCTATTAGCTCTTTTCGGCCACCATTCAAACATACTTTTGCTAATCGGACTCACGATTCTCTTAGGAACCTGTGGAGCCAGGATTTTTCAAAAATTACGTATTCCCCAGGTTGTTGGGTTTATTGTAATGGGTATTGTTATTGGTGACTCAGGTTTCAAACTTCTTTCGAAAGAATTTGTTCTATCTATGTCCATGCTAAACTTCATGGCATTGGGTATAATCGGATTCAATATCGGCGGCGAATTAAAACTAGCAACTTTCAAAAAGCATGGGAAGCAATTCATCTTCCTTCTATTAAGTGAAGGCCTGGGTGCCTTTTTTCTGGTTTCAATTTCCACAACAATAATCTCTTATTACTTTACACGAAATCCTGCAACTTCTCTTGCATTGGGCTTGCTTCTTGGTGCAATTTCATCTGCAACCGCCCCTGCTGCTACAGTAGATGTCGTTTGGGAATACAGAGCTAAAGGCCTTTTAACAACGACGCTCATGGCTCTTGTTGCTCTAGACGATGGACTTGCACTTCTACTATTCAGCTTAGCTTCTGCTGCAGCAAAAATGCTTACCGCACCAAACACAACTCTTTCACTTTTTGAGATATTAAAAGAGCCTGCTTACGAAATTTTTGGCTCTATTTTTGTTGGCTTCATATTAGGTGCAATTTTAAACAGATTAATCAGGGCTTTACGTGATCCGGAAAAGACTTTGGATTTTACCTTTGGTTCTATTCTTCTTGTTTGTGGAATTGCTATTGCCACTGAATTAAACGTTATTCTTGCTGCTATGGTTTTGGGAACAACCATTGGAAATCTTGCACCTCAAAGAAGTAAAGAGGTTTTTGAGATTGTAAAGCGTTTTGCTCCACCTATTTATGCCTTATTCTTTGTATTTGTTGGTGCTCGCCTTCAGATTTTTGGACTTCCAGCAATGGGATGGGCTCTGGCAGTAGCATTTTTGTTTGGCCGATCCATAGGAAAAATTTCTGGGATTTACTTTGGAGCAACCTGGCTCAAGAGTCCTGCAAAAATTAGAAAGTGGCTCGGACTAACACTTTTCAGCCAGGCAGGGGTAGCAATAGGTTTATCTATTCTCGCCAGTCAAAATTTCCCTGGTGAGCTCGGAAACCTTATATTGCTTGTTGTTACTACTACAACCTTTATCGTTCAGCTTATTGGGCCTCCATGCGTAAAGCTGGCTTTGCAGAAATCAAAAGAAATTGGATTGGACGTTACTACTGAAAGTCTCATGGAAGGATTAACTGTATCAGAAGTAATGCTCGACCCTCCTCCGGCAATTCACCCACATGACAGAGCATGTACCGTGCTCGAACGATTTGCCGACAGCCCAACTCATGCTTATCCTGTTATTGATACTGGAAGTCACCTTAAAGGAATGATAATGATTGATGATATTCGAGATGCATGGAATATTGGGCATAATACCCTAATTTTGGCTGACGACATGATGGTTCCACCTTCAGAAGTTATTATCGCCTCTACCCCTTTAAGCGAAGCTCTAAGTCTGGCAAATGAGCTAGGTCTTGAAGTTTTACCAGTTGTAGATTCTTCAGAAACCTGTAATCTTGTAGGCTTGCTTGATACGAGGGTTATGCAACAAATGCTTATGCGCGAAATGCGAAATAAACGAATTATTGCCGCCCAGGAAGACTAGCAGGAGAAGATTTTTTCCTGAAATTGCATACAAAAAGATGGCTTCTATTTTAAAGAAGCCATCTTTTTTTCATCATTTTTTTCATCTTTTTTTGCAAAATTCATAGTCAGCTTAATTTTTTTAAGCCAATGCAAATCCAAAATTTCCTTCCATAATTTTTATAAGTATAATGAGATAGTTATACTTTTATTTTGGGGGAAGTATGAAAAATTGGCTAAAGAGACTTTTCGCCACGTTTACATTTTGCCTGGTTATTCAAATTTTAATCGCCTGCAACCCAGAACCAGGCCCACAGCATTTCCCACAACCTCCAGCTCCTGTTCCCCCACAGATTACCAGCGGATATTTTGAGGTTCATAACAAGCATACCGGGCTCCCAACCAACAATATTCTCTCCGTACTTATGCATGGAAAAAAGGTATTGGTAGGTTCTGAAGACCACGGCTTACTTTTATTTGAAGATGGAAACTGGAGAGAATTCAACCCTGAAACAACTATTAAGTTTCCAGCTTATTCTGTCTCCTGCCTGCTAAAAAAAGATGAAAATACTATTTACGCTGGTACACCTCAGGGTTTAATCGAAATTTTCCTTGATCCCAGAGGAGCAAATCCAAAGTTTAAACTTCTAAATATCAATTCTGAAGAAAATCTCAACATTCTATCTCTGTCAGTGAAAGCTAATTCAGAATCAACATTTATTGCCGCATGCGATAAAAGAGCGGGAAAAATAGAGATGGGAACTTTTATACCATTTCAAATTCTGGATTATTATTCTCCAACAGGCTTCTCAGCAACTTTTTCTAATTCAGAATTTTCACTTATCGGCTGTAACCTTGGGCTTTTTAAAGCTATTGGCGAAAAACTGATTCCTTTTGATCTCCCGGGTGTTGAGCAGGGATGGGTTTCAGATATTAAGACTTTTGACAATAAAACCATCTTCTTTACCTCTTCAAATGGCGCATTTGCCATGGAAAAAAATGGAAAGATTCATGAGTTATTACCAGGAATTTGGTCAACCTGTTTAAGCTTTAGTGGCAAGCCAAATCTATTTGAGGAAACCCCTATACAACCCCGGGTAGTTCTAAGTCAAAAAGAGCTTCAACCGGATTTTGAATCCGACCCTAAATTCAAAGCAGTTGTTTCAATGCGAGATGAGCTAAAAAAGGATTATGAAGAATACCAAAAAACCTATCGCAGTTATCGCAATAATCCACTGTATCTTAGACAATTAGAACAAGAATATTGGGCAAGATTTCAAGATGTTTTTGATGCAATGGAAAATTTAGTTCAGGAACGCATTAAAATTGAAATTCCACTTTCAAAGGGTCTATGGGTTGGAACCCAAAATCAAGGGCTAATTTTATTTGCTGATGATGGAAAAAAATACCATCTTAATTATGAGAACTCAAAGCTTCCTTCAGATTCAATTTCCGCAATAGACTCCCGCAATAGCGGTGAAGCATGGTTTGCGACAAAAAATGCCGGGCTTCTTCACTATTCCAGGAAAATCAGGAATTCTGAATTGGGACTTCAAAAACTTTTAAAATGCCAACCCAATAGAGTTCGAATTTATGGCAGCCTTTTATACATTGGGACTAAAAGTGATGGACTACATATCTATAATTCGCAGAACAAGCGAAAAGTTGCGCATTTAAACTCAATAAAAAATAAAAACTTTCATTCTGAAGTGAATGATTTTGCCATGGATGCAAACGGTGTTTTATGGATAGCTGGAGATCGAGGTCTTATAAGCTATGACGGCAGCAGTTTAAAAAACATTGGCTTTAATCAGGAAAAATTACCGGACTACCCGGCAAAAAGAGTATGTGTTGATAGCTCTGGCAGAATTTGTGTCGCTTTTTCAGGCTCTATTCCAATTGAGGAGCAAATTTACTTTTTTAATGGCCAGGGTCTTGAAAATCTTGATTATCAAAAACTTCTTGAACTTTTGCAGCTAGATCAAGAAAGCCAAAAATCCTACTTTGATTTTTTTGGTCTTTCTAATACTTATCAGCGAGAATTTGACTTAATAAATGCTTCGGATTCTGTAAGAAATTTTTCATCGGGTAACAATTCCCCCGTAACCGCAATTATCAATTTGCCAAACTACCTTCAAATTGGCTCTAAATCTGGGGCCCAAACGATATTTGATGGGGAGTCTTTTAAACAGCTATCTGAAAAAGGTTCTGGCAAGCTTGGAGAAATTTTAAATTTTGCAAAACTGCCTTCCAATCGTCTATTAATCCAGGGAAAGGATGTAATTAGTATTTTTGATGGTCTTGAATACAATTCAGTTGTCATTCCCGTAGCTTCTACAACTGGTGTTATGACGGATTTTTCTCCAGATAGTCAAAACCCTGAAGCCTTCTGGGTATCTTTCAGCAATGGTTCATCTGGAGGGTTCGCTTTATATCAAAAGCCATATTGGGAGCCTTTTAAGTTTGATGTTCCCGTCTATTCACTCGCTGTAGGGGAAGCATATATTTTCATTTGCTCAAAAGACGGAGTTTACTACTACCCAAACTAAATTTCCCCTCGCTTCAAAACTTTTTGTTCGGCTGATAAAAAAACAATTCAGCTAAATGAAGAAAACTGTCGAACTCTATTAAAGAGAATAAAAATGAAGCGAACAATCCTAATAATTACAGCAATTTTATGTGCCTTGTTTATACCAATGCGCAAAGCCAATATGGCTAGCAAAGTCGGTTATTCAAGGTTCGAAACTCCTATGCCACCAATTTCAGGCAGAAAAAATGAGAAAAAGGCTTATTCAAGACTTAATTCACCGGAATTCTCATTTGGATACTGGCTTGGCAAAGGAAAAAGTTATCTTTCCAGAAAAGAATATGAGCAAGCGATCATAGCTTTCAGAAAAGCAAGAAAACTTAGACCAGCTTCAGAAGAAACAAGGCATCTATTAGCCTATTCTTATGAAAAAAGAGGTTTAGAAGGCTTACCAGGAGACCAATCTGATTGGGAAGCTCTTGCTGAGAGAGAATACAAAGCATCTATTATGCTAGCTGACTACTTGCCCTCCAGATACAACCTCGCACTTCTCCAGATCAGAAATGAAAGGCTTTCAGAAGCAAGAAAAGAACTGGAACACATACTTACAGTTTCACCAACTTCAAAATTTGGAAAACTTGCTGATAGCCTCTTAGCCTCTGTAATGGATCAAGACTATCTTCCCGAGCATCTCTCAGTAAATTATTAAAAGGTAAATATGAAAAACAAACGTTTAATAAGGATGTCTCTTGCGCTGTTAGCTTTTTGCATCGCCAATTGCGGTCTAACCTTCCGCCATACGATTGCAAAAGAAAGCAGTATCGAAAGTCGCATTTTTAAACGTATTGAATATGCTGCAGAGAATGGAAAAATACTGGAAGCCAAAAAGGACATCGGAAGAGTTCTAAAGCTTAACCCAAAACATGTTGGAGCAAATTATTACGCAGGATACTATTCTTTTGTTGCCGGAGATTTTAAGAAGGCTGAAAAGTTTCTTAAGCGAGTAGCAAATGATGAGAAGTTTGGAGCAAATTCCAGAAAATATCTCGCTGAAATGCGCATGAATAAGTTTAAGAAAAAGTTTAACGAAGAACTGCAAAAACTACTGGATGGAGGCGCTTACAAGCAAGCTCTGGACATGTGCAAAGAAGCCCTTGCCGAGATGGATGACAATACAGAAGTTATGATTGCAGCCGTCTATGCCTCCACCATGCTTGGCTTAAAACAACAAGCACAAATCTATCTGAATCAATTTAAATTAATTTCAAACAATAAAGAAACAGGTGCCGAACTCACTGCTTTTGTTGATGCATGGTTTAATGCTGGCTATGAGCCAGAGTTGTCACTTGAAAAACTTCTCCAGCTTACAGACCCACGTTTAAAAACAAGGGCAGTAAAACACAAAATGAAAAATCTGATGATTTCTCTTAATTTGAGTGACAAATATGAGGAATTTATAAATAAAGAAAAAAAACTTCCTGGTGCTGATGTAAACAGTCTGGAAAGAGAATTAATCAATTTCTTAATTTCCAATCAGGAATTTGAAAAAGCACTTACTTTAATAAATAAAAGGCCCGTAGATTCAATTGAGGACAACCTCATCTACATAAAGCTTTTGACAGCCACTCAAAAAGAAAAGAAAGCCATGCTTATGGCAAGACACGTTATGGCTACAGGTAAGGATATTCGTCTGTATAGTGCATGGACATCTGCATATATAGCTTTTACCAGAAGAATGAACTCCAAACCTGATGGAGCAGACGAAGGCGGTAAAGATTTTGATGAAATGGCTGAAGAGGTCCTTGGAAGTGTCAAATTTGAAAAAATAGTAAGGACCCATCCAGAATTTTTACTAGATCTACAGATTCTCGCTGTTATTAATGAAGACGATAAAACAGCGAAACTTATAAACCAAACCGCAACAGGAATTATTTTTTCCGATGAATTAGTAAAGCCTCTTTTGGAAGTTTGTAACACTTTAATTGATAAGCAAAGAAGTTCTCTTGCTGCCAATTTATTGGAAAGTGCACAGAACCAGCAACCACAAAACGCCGACATCCAAATCAAACTTGCTGAAGTTTACTTCATGAATGAAAACTATAAAACAGCTCTGGCACTACTGGAAAAACTCATCAGTGAACGACCAGAAGTTATTAGAGCCTTTGTCCTTTACATTGACTGTTTAAACGCAAACGGTGAATCTGCAAAGGCAGAAAAAGCGATACTAACAAAGCTTGACGAACCCAACTTAAACCCGATTGTCGAACGACAATTAAACGCAAAACTTGAGGTAATAAGAATGCAGAACCCTGATATGAACGCAAAATAAGGGTTTATCTAAATTCAATCAAATATAAGATCATAAGTCACTGGAGGTTAAATGCTAATAGAAGTCTTCACAAACGGAAAAGTAATTATCGATGGAATGGAATCAGGAAAGAGCTATAAGGCTGAAGATGTGCTCTTCGACTATCTGACAAACCCTGCTGGTTTTTCTAAAAAGAGCCAGAAAAAGAAAAAATCTGCATAAAAAAAACTGCCGCTAACTGCGGCAGTTTTTTTTTATATATTATTGGTCTATTTTTGTTTTCAAATATTTGTAAAGAAGTTCCCAGGTTTCGTCACCTTTGATGTCGGCCATAACCTGATTGAAAAGATCATAAGCTTCTTTCTGGTTCTCAAGCTTCTCAAGCAGCTCGCCCTTGGTGCATAGCGCTGGTGGATAATCGGGTTCTTCTTCCAAAACCTTTTCAATTTCAGTAAGACTTTCCTGATATTTTCCCAGCTGAAGGAGAGCATCACAATAATTGTTTCTTGCTTTTGAATCTTCTGGACGGTATTCAAGAGTTATTGCCCATTCCTTGGCAGCCACTTCAAAATTACCCATATCATAACTTGTATTGGCAAGATTGTAGTGATAATCAGGATCTTCAGGATAAATTTCTATTGCTTTCAAAAACTCTTCAACCGCATTCTCAAGCTGGTTTGTTTGATGATACGAAAGCCCTAAATAATGATGAACATCAGCAGCACCAGGATTAATTCGTGCAGCTTCTTTTAAAGCTTTTATAGCTTCCCGCATGAAACCTTTCTGAAAATGGTGATATCCAAGATTGAAATATGCATGGTCAAAGTCTGGTTTAACCTTGATTGCTTCGTGCCAGTAATGCACAGCCTTTTCATGCATTTCCATTTTGTAATAAGTGTTTCCCAGATTGTATAGAGCTTTGTAATAATCAGGTTTGATATCCAAAGCAGCATGATATTGCTCAATAGCTTCGTCATACTTGTCAATTTTAAAGTAATGATTTCCTAATTCTTTGAGCAATTCAGGATTTTTGGGGGATGCTTTAACTAATTCTGTAATTTCTTCCAACGTTTTCTCCATAATAGATTCTCTTGAATTTGAATTTTCACTCTGTGACCCCAGAGATTTTTTTTGGTCTTCCATACATTTTTCCTTGAGGAAAGAATTGTCTCTTAGGTATTCTATACGAAACAATTCTTGATAGCAAGGGTAAGGCACCAACAAATGAGTTTTTTTTCCAAAAAAATGTTCTTGAAACAGGTTCTATGCACGGTATGTCTGACCGCATACATGGCTTTTTTTCCTTTAAACAAAGGATTAGCGCAATCTACAACCATTGAGTTGTGGGATTTTCCTAGGTGGACGGAGGAGCTTGATAAAACAGACAGGTTTGTTTGGGCAAAAAGAAAGATTGCCGAATTCGAAAAACTAAATCCTCAGATAAAAGTAAAGTTCACCAAACTTACATGGAAAAGAGGAGCAGAAAAACTGAAGATAGCGGCAATCGGGGGAAATTACCCAGATGTTGCAGCCGGAGCCATACCACTTTTATTCATAAACGAAAACTTAATTGAACCAATAAACGACTATCTTACAGATTTTGATAAACAGGATTATTTCCCGGGAGCACTTGACGCCTTTAAAATTGGGGAAAAAATATATGGCTGGCCATGGTATATGAGCGGTCAGCTTCTATTTGCAAACACTAGTATTTGCGCCTCGGCTGGCGTAGAACTTCCTGAATCAGGAAGATGGACCCATGAAGAATTTACCCGGAGCTTGGAAAAAATAAAAAATTACATGGACACTGGAATCCCTGTAAGTCAATCTTCAAATAGCTTATCACACGGTATGGAACCTAAATATGAGCCTCTTACACCCAAAGGTGCATACCCATTTGGAGTTTATTTTCAAAAGGGTGAAACAGCGAACTTCCCGTTTCTATTAAACTTTGGTGGCCGTTGGATAAGTAAGGATAATAAGTTCGCTGGAACAAGTCCAGAAATTAAAGCAGCTTTTGTATGGTTAAAATCTCTTATTGAAAAGGGCTTGGCACCCTCTGATAGTGGTGGAAGAAAAGACAAAGATATCTGGACCGCATTTGGCAAAGAACAGAGAATAGCAATTGCAGCCTTTGGTTTGTGGGGAATAAAGGCCTTAAAGCAATCAAAAATTGATTTTCAGGTAATGCATTACCCCCAAAAGCCTGGTAAAACAGGCGGACCATTCATTGGAACTTCAGGATTTTTTGTTTTTAAAAAGGAAAACAACAGTAAAAAAGACGCTGCAATGAAACTCGCAAAGTTTCTAACTCTTGCAGAATCGCAAAAAGAACTTGTCAAGTATTCTCAGTTTCCTACCAGAAAAAGTGCTGGAAACATTTACGAAGGCGATCCACACATGTCCAAAGCTCTGAACATCCTTTCTGAAGGAAGAACCGTTTTTTCAGATACCAGATGGGATAAAATTGACGAAGAAATCGAAGCCTCAATTCAGGAAATCCTTCTTAATAGAAAAACCATTGAGACTGGAATGAGCAAAACCGGAGATCGCATTAATGGTTTCCTGGCCAATAAATCAGGTTCAATTCGCGATGATATACGAAAAGGTAGTATCGTTGGACGTATTTTTCTGATTCTTTTCCTCGCTTCTATTATTTTCGCTCTCTATTCAAGGCAAATTCATCTATTTATGGTTATCCCAGCCATTGTAATAATTGGATTATTTTTGTTTTACCCTTTAACAGACGCTTTAGTGCTAGCTTTTAGAAACTATAGAATTGGAGAAGTTGGTAGTTACACACTTGAAAACTTCATTAGAGCCATTGAAGACCCCAGATTCGTAAAAGCCTGCAAAAACACATTGCTATACACTCTCGTAGTTGTTCCTGCAAATGTCTTTACTGCACTGGTTGTAGCAAGTTTGATTTATTCTCTTTCAGGAAAAATGAAAAGCTTCTTTAGAGCGGCATATTATCTTCCTGGAGTTGCTTCCGTAGTTGTTTTATCAATGATATGGCGATGGATTTTCAATACCGAAGTTGGGCTTTTTAACACGGTATTACGCTATCTTCACATGCAGCCAGTCGGATGGTTGACGAACCCGGATATTGCATTCAATTCAATAATTCTTGCAGGAATTCTAAAATCTCCAGGAGGAGCAATGCTTATCTATCTGGCTTCCCTGGGTAATATTCCCAAGTCTTTATACGAGTCAGCAGATCTGGACGGAGCAAACGCTGTTCAGAAATGGTGGAACATTACAGTCCCCCTTCTAAGAGGAACAACTGCATTTTTGATTATCACTGGCACAATTGCTTCACTTCAGGTATTTGCTCAAGTCCTTATGCTTACCGACGGTGGTCCTGGAATTTCGACAGAGGTAGTTGTTTATAGGATTTACACTTCTGCATTTAGAGATTTTGACTTTGGATTATCTTCCGCAATGGCTTTAATGCTGTTCTTTGTAATTCTGGTTGTAACAATAATTCAAAAGAAAGTAACGAATAAAGATGTGGAGTACCTGGCATGAACAACTATAAATTTTGGAAAAATATTTCAATCATCTTCTTGTTCATTGGTTTAATAATGACTGCTGGTCCATTAGTATGGATGGTATTCACAGCTTTTACTTCGCCAGAAGGTCTTGCTAAAAGTCCGCCAGAATATGGATCTTTTTCACTGGAAAACTTCAAGGTTCTACTTACTGCAGGCGGAATTACCAGATGGGCTATTAACTCCTTCATTATTTCACTGGCAATCACCCTTTCGCAAACCTTTTTCAACAGCCTTGCTGCATTTGGTTTTTCGGTTGGAAATTTTAGGGGTAAAGATTTTATCTTTATGATTTTGCTTGGTGCAATGATGGTTCCGGGACAAATTGTGATGCTGCCTCTTTTCCTGTTCATGTCGAAGTGGAATCTAATCGACAGCCTTTGGGCAGTTGTGCTTCCAGCAATGGCTGCGCCCTTTGGAATTTATATGGTTAAGCAATACATGGATTCTGTTCCAAATGAGCTATTGCAAGCTGCCAGAATAGATGGGGCAACCGATTTGCAAATTTATATGCAAATCTACGGGCCACTTTGCAAACCAATTCTGGCAACTTCAGGTATTTTTGTATTTATGGCTCAATGGAACGCTTTTCTTTGGCCCCTGGTAACGTTGAATAGTGAAAGCAACTACACCTTAACAGTTGGTCTATCAACATTACAGGATCAGCAATTGATGGACTATGGATTACTTATGGCTGGCGCCACACTGGCAGCAATTCCTATGGTTCTGGTATTTCTTTACTTCTCAAAACACTTGTTAGAAGGCATGAGAAGTGGAGCTATTAAATGACACATTCCGATTTTGTTAGTTTCGACTGGGGTGGCACCTCTTACAAAGGATTGCTCCTGTTGAATGAAACCAAAAAATTGGTCAGCTTTGCCGGACCATCTAAAAACATACGTCAATGCTCAGATAATGAACTTGATCAATATTGTCAAACATTTCTCACCCAGATCAAACAACTGTCTCCACATGCTTCACTGGAAATATTTGGTGGAGTAGCTGGAGGTGGAAGTCAGCAAACCTTAAAAAAAATGGCACTTTTTTTGGAGAAAGATCCAAACGTAGTTAGAGTTAATCTTTACCCCGATTGTATTGCTAACCTGCACGCAGCTTTCCCGGATGGCAACGGAATACTATCCATAAACGGAACCGGCTCAATTCTGGTTTACAAAAGTAATGGTGTTGCCAGAATAAATGGCGGACATGGATATTTGATCGATAAAGCGCCTTCCGGTGCTGCATATGGGCAGGCAATCATTTCTGCATTGTTAAAATTCCATGACGGGAATGAAAGTTTTACTGATGTTTTCCGGTTAGTAACCGCAAATGATAAAAATCCATGCGTAAAATCCAGAGAAACTTTGTTAGAAGAACTTTATCAAACCAAATCTCCGCAATCATTCTTGGCCAGCTTTTCTCCTTTTTTAACAGAGCTGGCATTAACGGGTAATAAATGGGCTAACAGACAGATAGAATTGAGTCTAAATCATCTGATAGAACAAATTGCATTAATCAAAAACTCATCTCTAGAAGCTGGACAAACCATGCAGGGAATTTGCCTTGCCGGTGGGTTATGGGATTACTACCCTCCTTTAAAAAATAAGCTCTTAGCATTAATTTGCCAGAATAAAATTGATTTAGAGATAGTTTCCGCGCCATTTAGCAATCTAATAGGACCAATTCTTGAAGGATTAAAAAATCAACCCGAAGTGAACAATATTTTTAAGAATTTTGTCGCTTTGGCAAAAGAGGAAAAGCAACATGACTTCCAACAATGATTCAAAAAAGCAACTTCCATTGACCGAGACAAGAAATCCCAGAACAATGCATATAGATAGACTTCCAACCAGACAGCTTGTAAAAACAATTATTCAAGAAGATATGGCAATTGTATCTGCAGTAGAAGCCTGTTCAGAAAACATTTCACAGGTAGTAGATCGATGTGTGACAAGCTTAAAAGCCGGGGGAAGAATTGTTTATATTGGCGCAGGAACCTCTGGTCGCCTTGGTGTTCTTGATGCCTCAGAATGTCCTCCAACATTTGGAGTATCTCCTGAAACTGTCGTTGCAATCATAGCTGGTGGCGAGAAGGCAGTCACTCATGCCGCTGAAGGCGCTGAAGACGATAGAGAAGCCGGAGTTAAAGACCTGAAAGAAATAAATCTTTCCCAGGATGATTTTTTAATTGGAATAACCGCTTCCGGAACTACGCCTTACGTGGCTTCAGGTCTGGAATATGCAAAAAGCATTGGCACTGGAACCAGCCTTTTAACCTGCAATCCTTACGGGAAGCTTCCCGAAGTTGATATTTTAATAAACCCAGTTGTTGGCCCGGAGGTTATTTCAGGTTCAACTCGCATGAAAAGCGGAACTGCATGCAAGATGGTTTTAAACATTATTTCTTCTGGGGCAATGATCAGAATAGGAAAGGTTTATGAAAACCTAATGGTAGATGTAATGGCGACGAACGAGAAACTCAGAAAACGAGCATTACGAATTGTTATGGAAGGAGCAGGAGTTCCTAATTATCAAGCAGAGGCTGCGTTAGACGAAGCCAACGGCAACACAAAACTGGCAATATTAATGGCAAGTCAGGAACTTTCGCTGGTAGAGGCCAGAAAAAGACTGGAACTTGCAAATGGGGTTCTTTACAAGGCCCTCGGAGAGCCTGATTATGCTTAAACCATCTGTTTGGATTAGTTTTGCAATTGCCATAATTTTTCAGATTTCATTTTTTCCCGGTAGCTATGCCGGGCAAGAGCCTCTTGTCTCTGTTAGGGTTGGAGAGTTTGCCTCAGAATTTGAGTTCTCCATGCCAAATGGCGGAGAATGGCATAGTGAAAAGCTTAATGGGACCATTCCCAAAGGAACAATTTGTAAAGTTTCAGGAAAACTACTTAATGAATCTCAAAGAACCTTTCATTTAATGATTGGGTCCTGCGACCAATCAGATAAGAAAAAAATGGACGAACTTGAAAGTAAGTTTAAAGCTTCTGGCCTGGACTCCTACCAGTTTATACTTAAATCAGACCGCTCAAATCTTCCTGGAAAAACCACCATTTTTTTTGGTGTGAGTAATTTTAATGAAATAGAGAAAGCCAGAGAAGCGCAACAGAACCTCTCTGAAAAAGGCATCTCCAGTTGGATATTTATTGAAACAAAAAAACTTTCTATGGGTGATATTCACCTCAAAATAGGAAAAAAGAACATCAATGGAAAGTTAAAAAAATTGACTCTCAAACCAAACAAAAATATAGAGATAAAAAAGGTAGAATACGCAAAGGGTTTCAGTTGGCATGGATTTGAAAACAGAACATTCCCCGGTTCTATAGACGTATTCTGGGGAGCAGAAAATAAAATTAACACCGTCCTGAAAATACCACTGGAAAAATTTATCGCCGGAATTGTTCCATCTGAAATTTCTGCCAAAGCACCCCCTGCAGCGCTTCAAGCACAAGCTGTCGCCGCCCGTGGAGAAATGCTCTCCAAAATGGGTCTCAGACACTTTGGAGAAGGCTATGACTTTTGCACAGAGCAACATTGCCAGGTCTATAAAGGAACAAATCCGACCGTAGAAAAAATTGCATCAATTATCAAACCAACTTCCGGACTTGTTATAAAAGCAAATAATGGCAGAATCCTTGATGCCGTCTATGGAGCTAATTGCGGAGGCCATTCTTCTGCGAATCATATGATATGGACCTCTAACCCAGATCCTCATCTTCAGGGCGTTTTTGATACAGTTAAAACTTCAAAACTTGATTTAACAGATGAAAAACAAGTTAAAAGTTTTATTTTACATCCACCAGCATGCTACTGTTCAAAGCCTGGCATAGAGGGTTCTGACAAATTTCGTTGGAAAAAAGTTTTCAGCAAAAAAGACCTTGGCACTCTGTCTGAAGAGCTCAAAATAGGACCAATTAAAAGGATTTCGGACTTTCAACGGGATGTTTCAGGAAGAATAGTAGGTTTGAAAATTTATGGCCAGAATGGAAGTAAAACAATATTAAAAGAGCTGCCTATAAGGCGTCTTTTTGGCATGCTAAGAAGTTCTTGTTTTGTAATTGATAGCCAAATAGATAAAACTGGAAATTTGAAACAACTGATTTTCCACGGAGCTGGTTGGGGTCATGGTGTTGGAATGTGCCAAACAGGTGCGCAAAGTATGGCCAAATTGGGTAAAAGCTATAAGGAAATCCTGGTTCATTATTTTCCAGGAGTATCATTTACAAGTTTGTATTAACAAAAAACAAATCACAGTCGATAAGAGAACTTGAAATTTATTTCAAGGAGTAGTCCAATGAAATTAAAAAAACACATATGGCTCTTTGTTGCTGTAGCAATTGTGTTGTCACCGTTCTTTATGACTGGCTGTGGTTCGGACGATACGGAAGATGACAAAAAAGTTGGAGTCTACACTATCGGACCTGGGAATCTTGAAAAATTCCCCTCAGCGAGTGTGACTAAGTAAAATGAAATCGATTAAGAGTGATCTTACTAATATCAGTTCAAAACGTATGAAAGATCTGGAAGATCTTGTTTTTAAAACATTTGAAGCCATGAATGACCTTTCAGAAATGTTTGATCAGATGAGGAATATTCACTAGCCTAACCAAAAATCAAAGCCAGTTAAAAAGCAGCCCGACCTAAAACGGTCGGGCTGCTTTTTATTTAAAATAATGAAGTCTGAGGGCTATAAATTTATCCTTAGAAGTGCTAAAATGCTTGCATTATGAATCAGTCAAATACTACCCCACAATTTTTATTAACAACTTTTGGTTGCCAGATGAATCAAGCCGATGCACAGAGGCTTAGAGGAATTCTTGCAAAACTTGGCTATCAGGAAACTACCGATGAAAACGAAGCTCAGCTGATTCTTTTCAATACTTGTTGCGTGAGGCAGCACGCCGAACAAAGACTAATCAGCCGAATTCAATCACTAAATAGTTTAAAGAAAAAGAAGCCGGATCTTTTAATTGGAGTTTCCGGATGTCTTGCCCAGAACAAACAGGAAAAATTAATAGATATTCTTCCACTGGTGGATCTGGTCTTTGGGCCAAATGACATAGAACAGCTTCCATTATTACTTCAAAAAGCTAAAAATGAAACAACGCTTGGGGAGTTTGTAAACAAAGGCGCGTTTGATGGAGAAGAGGCTGACGGAATAATACTAAGCAGGCCATTTTCCGCCATGGTCAATATTATTCGCGGATGCACCAACTTTTGCTCTTACTGCATAGTTCCTTACGTAAGAGGCCCGGAGATTTCCAGACCCATAGACGAGCTGGTTGCTTTCATAACAGACCTCTCACGCAAAGGCGTTAAAGAAATTACCCTCCTCGGACAAAATGTTAATGTTTATGGCAAGGACCTTGGATTGAATGAAGGTTTTGCCCTACTCTTAGAAAAAATTGAAAATATCGATGGAATTGAATGGGTTAGATTTATGACCTCCCATCCAAGAGACTTTTCTCTGGAAGCAATAAAAAGAATTTCTGCTCTAAAGAAAGTCTGTGAGCAATTTCACCTTCCAGTGCAAGCTGGGTCAGATATTGTTTTAAAAGAAATGCGACGCGGCTACACCCGCCAAAAATATCTCGAACTAGTGGATAACGTAAGAAAATACATTCCTGAAGTAAGCATCAGCACTGATATTATCTGTGGATTTCCATCAGAAACAGAAGAAGAATTCCAAAAAACACTCAGCATCGTAGAGCAAGTTCGCTATGAATCGGCTTTCATGTATTATTATTCTCCACGAGAAGGCACAAAAGCAGCAGAATTAGAACAAATTCCTGAAAACATAAGAAAAGAAAGACTTTCCAGACTTATTGAATTACAAAATAAAATAGGTCTCGAAGAAAGCCAAAAAACCATTGGAAAAACCTTTCAGGTTCTGGTTGAAGGAATTTCTTCTAAAAATGAAAACCGCTTGATTGGCAAAACAAGAACAGGAAGAGCAATTGATTTTGAGGGTCCTAAAGATCTGATTGGTAGATTTGTCATGGTTAAAGTCACCCAGGCAAGAATCTGGACAGTTTCAGGCGAAATGGTAGAAGGAGTAACTCAAGTTTAATGTCTATTCTTCTTCATAGTTGTTGCGGTCCATGCCTTGGGGGAACATATCCCATGCTAAAAGAAAAGGCAGGAGATCAAAGAATTGCAACATTTTGGGACAATCCTAACATCCATCCGTATTTAGAATACAAAGACAGACTGGAGTCGTTTCAAAAAATGTCAAAAGAGTTCGGGTTGGAAATCTTTTATGGGGATTCCTCCTACGGACTTGATCGATTTATGACTGCATTAGCTGGAGAGTTTGGGCCCAAAAGATGTTCAATCTGTTATGAGCTAAGGCTTAATGCCCTGGCCAAAAAAGCTAGTGAGAATTCCTTTTCCAGTATTTCTACCACACTTCTGATAAGCCCTTATCAGAATCATGAGAAATTAATTCAATCAGGTGAAAATGCTGCCAAAAAATACGGTCTGCACTTCTTCTATGCAGACTTTAGGCAAGTCTTTAAAGATACCCATAAAGCAATTGAAGAATACGAACTCTATAAACAAAAATACTGTGGATGTATTTTTAGCGAGTTTGATCGTTACAAAAATTCTCGAAAACATAAGTTGCCTGTACCAGAAAACTAAATCCAGTCTATTTTTAACCCGTTTTAACTTTTGAAACATTTACTTTTGTAAGGATTTTATAATGACAAATGGCTTACTGACAAAGAAAAGAAGAACTAATAACTGGCACAGAATCCTGCCAGCAATATTTACATTCTTTTTTCTTTGTTTTACTCTTGTTCAGACGGCTGAGGCAGCTAGTTCCCCAAGAAAAGCAACAAAAAGAACCCGGAGCCAATAGTTAGGGTAAAGCTTGGCGGTCAATACAAAACATTTTCTGTAACTTTTACTACAGGTGGAACCATAAAAGATACGCGCGGCAGGAGGCTTAAAAGCATCCGAAAAGGCGGAACGTTCAAATGGGAAATTTCCAAAAGAAACAGGAATTACGTTAACTATAGAAACAAAACCCTGGTTTTTGAGCCAAAAGGGAAATCCCTGAAGTTAAACAACAACGAGTATAGAGGCTCTTTGAGGATTGAACTTAATTCAAAAGGTGCCAACGTTGTTAATCATGTTGGAATTGAGGACTATTTAAGAGGTGTGGTAGGCAGTGAAATGGGCTCATTGTCTCCAGCAGAGTCTTTAAAAGCTCAAGCAGTTATAGCCCGAACCTATACCTATGCCAATAAAAACCGTCATGGAAGCAGCAATGCGGATGTGTGTAACTCAACCCACTGTCAGGTTTATTCTGGGGTTAAATCAGAAAGAGACAGCATAAACAAAGCGGTGGATTCTACTCGCGGGATAATTATGATTAGTGATGGAAAAGCAATTAGCGCACTTTACCATGCAACCTGCGGTGGCATGACTTCAAACAATTCTGTGGTTTGGGGAGGAGCTCAAACTAAATATTTGAAAAGAGTTGCCTGTCCATTCTGCAGTAAAGCCAAAAGATACAGATGGACAGAGAAAATCAGCATCAAAGATTTAAAAGCAAAACTAATTCCTGAAAAAGTATTTTTCAATACAGTATTTGATATAGATATAGAGTCTCCAGGCCAGTTAGACCGGGTAACCAACGTTGTTCTTTATACTGATAAAGGAATCAAAAAATTCAAAGGCACAACCTTAAGAAGAATCTTTAATCTCAATAGCACAACCTTTATACTTGGCCAGCGTTTGGCTGTTACCCAGAAAATTTCAAAAGCTTTGCCTGAAAAAGTTTTAAAGAAAGCTCCAGCCAAGTTTGTCAGATGTGTTGGAATTGTTTATGAAGACATTCCTGACGCTCCGCCACAAATCGTCATCCAAACAGGACAAGGCTTAAAAAGAGCTCTTAAACCAGAAAAAGGTTGGAAAGCAATTTCGTGGAAAGAGAAGCTAAGAGAGATCCCTTCAACAAACCAGGAATCCACAATGACCAAACCTAAAAAACAGCCAGTGAAAATTGAAAAGGTTCAAAAACTGGCTGTGACAAAGAATTCCAAAGGAGGTATAGACTCATTTGAGATTTTTGGCCGAGGTTTTGGACATCAGGTAGGCTTATGTCAGTCTGGAGCGATAGAGCTTGGAAAACGAGGCTGGACATATCGCCAGATTCTTCCTTACTATTATTCTCACGTTGTTTTGAGAGATTTAAATTACTAAATTTAAGCTCTGAAATAATTTTTTCGTAAAATTTGAAAATTTAATCTCAATTAAGAGCAAGATTGAGCCGATTAAATACTGACATTCTATAAATTTACAGCTTTTACGGATTATTTCCGGGCTAACTTGGAGGAAAAAGCGTATGGGTTTGTTCACCTTCGGGACAAGCAATACAGCAATTGGAATCGACATCGGCACATCTGCCGTTAAAGTCGTCCAACTCAAAAAGACTCCTTCCGGCCCTGAACTTGTTAACTACGGGATGATGCCACTTCCACCAGATGCAATGGTAGAAGGTTCGGTTGGAGATCCCCAAACGGTTTCAGCGGTCATCAAGGAACTTTTAAAGGCACGAAAGATTAAACCGGAACGCAGTTTCGCTTCAATCTCCGGGCAAAACGTAATTATGCGCTTCACGAAGCTGCCGATTATGACGCCGGAGGAACTCGAACAGACAGTGCGGATTGAAGCTGAGCAGTATGTTCCTTACGCAATCGACGAAGTCAGTATTACCCACGCAGTACTTGACACCGTAGATGAAGACGAAGAGGGTGGCGGAAAATATTTCATCCTTTTGGTTGTGGCGCAGAAAGATCTTGTTAACTCCTACATGGGAGTTGTTAAGAGCGCCGGTATTAACCCTGAAATCATTGATGTTGACACTATCGCTGCCATCAACGCTCTTGAGAATTCATACATGCAATCTGCAAGTTCTCAAGAAGGTGGAGAGGTTGTAGCAATTATCGATGCCGGGGCAAGAACTACCAATATTTCTGTCCTCAAAGCTGGAATACTTATGTTCACGCGTAACATTCCAATCGCCGGTAATAACATCACTGAAATGATTAGAGATGTTATGAAGCAGGAATTTGACCAGGCTGAATCAATTAAGATTGAAGAAGCTGAAGTAAGTATTTCTGACGGTGGTGGAAATGAAATTTCAGAAGTTGTGAAAACAACTGTTGAAGAACTTGCCTCAGAAATCAGACGTTCATTCGACTATTTCAAAGCGCAAACCCGTGAGCCACTTATTCACAGAATCATTCTCTCAGGCGGAAGCTCCAACTTAAGAAGCTTTAACACCTATCTAAGCAACGAACTAGGTGTTGACGTTTATATGAGCAACCCTCTTGAAGGAGTTTCTGTAACAGCCCCAGACACTGATGATCTTTACAATAACCTTCAGCAGTATACAGTCGCAATCGGACTGGCGATGAGAGGGGTGGTTGAAGATTTATGATTAGAATTAATCTAGTAACCGTCAAAAGACGTAAACCTATTCAAATTCCCTTTGCAGCGATCTTCTTCATCATTGGACTCGTTGGTATTGGCGCGGGTTTCTACGCAGGAACCATGGCGATTGAGGGTATGAACGAGGAACTGATAAATCAAAAGAAAGATCTTGCTGACGAGATTCGTGATGAAGAGTCCAAGCTCACTACTAAGAGTGACCTTGAGCAGGAAAAAAACGATATCGTTAGAAATATTGAGCGCCTTAAACAACTTTCTGGCGCGACTTTACTGCAATGGTCTCAGGTTTTCAGCAGTCTGACTGCGGCAACCCCTGATCAAACTGTCTGGATTACCAATCTTAGAATCGATTCAGACAGAAGAGTTCAAATTACTGGCTACTCATGCCTGGAAGATGGAAAAGAAAAGGGTGGACAGTTGACCAAAGGTGTTCAAATGTTCATTCAACAGCTTCAAGGGCATTCTTACTTTGATGAAGTATTCTTGACCAGTGCTACCAAAAACGTCTACGAGAAGAAACCTGTATGGCGTTTTGATATCACTTGCCGCATCAAGCGTGATCTTGGTGACGCGAATCTGGGAGGTTAACTAATGAATAACTTTGCGGTAGTAACTATCCTCCTCCTCCTTGTCGCGGTTGGAGCAGGTGTGTTCTTCTGGATGAACTACTATCAGCCAATTCTTGATGAAGCTGAGTCTCTTAAGAGTGATATTGATGATCTCGAGAAAAAGAAAGCGAGGTTAGCCAATATTGACGAAGAAATTGAAAAGATTCGGACCGATATAACGAAACTGCAGGATCAACGAAAAGGTTTAGAAACAGAATCTAACAGACTTGAAACTGTAGTTCCTAAAGTTCTTGAATCTACTGAAACAATCGCCAACAAATTTGACGTTAAATTTCAGGACATCAGAATTTCTCCTCTGGTTAGAGCTGAAGATTGGTCTGAATTACCAATTGAAATTTCAGTTCAGGGAACCTTCAAGAATATTGGTGAGTTCTTAACAATTGTAGAAAAACGTAAAATAATCAACCTGGCCGCTGGTTCTATGAACGTTTCAGTATCAGCTGAAGTAGACAGAAAAACCAAAAGCCCACTGCTTGGTGTAACTCTTAGTGCAAAAGTTTACATCCTCGGCGGAAACTAATAAGGAGGCAAGAAATGATTGGAAAAAAACCATGGAAAATTCTGGGCATGATCTGTCTAGCAGCGTTCCTCCTTGCCGCTCCTCAGCTTTTCGCCCAGGATGATCTGGATGACTTCGGAATGGATAGTCTTGATGACAACACTATCACAGAGTCGGCAGAAAGCACGGAACCAGCCGAAGCTACAGCAGAAGCAATTGATTCAGCTCCAGCCAAGGCTAAGCCAGAAAAAGATCAGGTTGATGACCTTGCAAAACTCTGGCCTTTCAAAATTGAAAACCCTAAAAAAGACCCTTTCAAACCACTTGTAGTAAAGAAGGTAGTATTACCTCCAGTAAGACCAGTGGCACCTAAGTCTCAGAACAGGGATTTTAAACCGAAACCACCACCAGTAAAACCAATCAGACTTTTTGTAACAGGCATCGTAGGTAACGAAGGCGCCAGATTGGCTGTTGTTAAGTTTGAAAACCAGGAACACACAATTATTAAAGATCAGGTTGTTGATGGCAAGTTCAAAGTCGTTGACATTCTCTCTGATAGAGTAGTTGTATATTCCAACAAAGAACAAAGACGTCACACATTCCGTATTGGTGGCGCAGACGAAAAGTAAAAGCTGATCTAATAGATTAAAAGCTGTATCAAAGGTTCTAAAAGTTACTTTTGATGCAGCTTTTTATTTGCCCTGAATAAAAAAGGAGATTGTCATGAGAAAAAGTTACTTTTGGGTACTCTGGGGAATTGCCAGTTTAGTATGCGTATTTGCAGCAGGTTACAAAAGCTTCGCCATAGACCTGGAAAAAGAAAAAGCCAATAAACCAATTTACATTGACGAAAGAGTTGTAAACTCAGTTTTAGAAACGGATTCAGCCTCAGAATAAAAATTCAAAAATTACTCATCTTTTTTTCATTTCAGACTGGATAAAGCAATTAAAGATGCCGATAACCTAACTGAAGATGTAGTTACCAGCAAAATTACAATCTGGTAAAAAGACAAAACTACATGAAAGAAAGAGCATGAGAAAGAATAAACAATTAGAAACATTTCCATACGCATGTAGCGTTCTAGCTGCTGCAAAAGAGAATGTCAATTTTAAGAATTATGGAAGTAAACTTCTAAATGTTTCTCGATCATTTGCACTTCATTTGAATTCCTCGTCAGCCAACACTGACAAATGGACTTACATGTCCAGGGCACCCGACCCGCCAATTCCAAGGCGAATTTCATATGGAGCTTCATTATGAAGAATCTTTTGAAAAAGCTTAGTATTTTTTTTCACGCCGGAAACGGCATTAGAAGGTCGTTAGGCCATGGATTAAGTCAAAAGTTTAAAATTGTTGTGGATAAAACGATAAAAGTTGTCGATATTATCCCTGATAGGCTTGCTGTGCAGGTCACAAAGATTTTATTTGTCGGACATCCCCGTTCGGAGGTATAAAGAATGAATTCCACGGGTTACACCAGGAAAAAAAGTAACATCGTATTATTGTTTGCGGTAATTGCCGCGGCACTCCTGTTGCCTTCAGCACTGAGAGCAGAAGATAACATTTCTCTTGATTTCCGCGATACAGACATTCGCCAGATTATCAAGGTTATTGCTCAACAGTCTGGAACCAACATCATCGCAGAAAAGAGCGTTCGTGGTCAGGTAACTGTAAAACTTACAGACGTATACTACGAAGAAGCCATGAATCTGATTGCAAAGACAAACGGATTTGCAGTTCGCAAGATTGGTAACACATGGATTCTTGCTGACTCTAAGAAACTCTCTGAAGCATTTGAGAAAGGTCTTACTATAACAAAAAGACTTCAGTATGCTAAAGCTGACGATGTTAGTAAAATCATTTCAAATACTATCAAGAAAGACGTAAAAGTTGCCACAGACGAACGCATCAACGCAGTTATCGTCTCTGGTGGCAAAGACATTCTTGATGAAGTAAAAAAACTTATTGAAACCATTGATACACCTGTTCATCAGGTAATGATGGAAGCCAAAATCGTTGAAGTTTCAACAAACGGTTCAAAAAGCATCGGATTCAAATGGCAGGGTTCAACTGGCCAGGATGGCGGAATGCATGACCTTGACAGCCTTCCAGTTCTCTCTACTAAGGAATACTTTGCATCTAATCCAGATTCAGGACTTTATCAGGAACCTTTCGATGGATCACGTGGTGAACTGTTTGGACTTGGTGATTTCTACAGAGAAAACCTTCTTTTCAAAGCAACATTTGCTGCTCTTGAAAAGAGACAGGAAACCAAGGTTCTTAGTAACCCTAAGATTTCTGCTGTAAACGGTCAGGAAGCCAATATCGTTGTTGGTACTAAGGTTATCTATCCTGGTGGAGCAGATCAGCCACCAAAAGAAAAAGATACTGGTATTAAACTGAAAATTACCCCTCGTATCAATGACGATGGATATATTACAGTTGATGCTGAGCCTGAAGTATCATTCGTTGAATCATGGTCGAACAACAATATGTATCCAGTAATTGGAACTCGCTCTGCCAAAACAACAGTTAGAGTTCGTGATGGTGAAGAAATTCTTATCGGTGGATTGATCAGAGATGAAGAAGGAAAAGACAATAGTAAGATCCCTCTCCTCGGAAACATCCCAATACTTAAATCTCTCTTCTCCTTCAAAGGAAAAACCGGTTCATCTCAGGAACTGATTATCCTTATCACGCCTCACATCATTGCCCAGAGCATCGAATCTTCAGCTCCTACCTCATTGGTGCCTGAAACTGGTATGGACCCAATGGCTAGTGCTCCAGTAGCATCTACTCAGCCAGCAGGAACTATCGATGATTCATTCGACAATGCATTTGACGCTTCATTCTAACCTCCGACAAAAAAGAAGCTCCCTTCGGGGAGCTTTTTTTTTTGCCAATTTAGTAATAAAAAATATATCAAACCGAAGAGATGCGCTCTTTATAGCGTAAGAACCTTTCAACCACTTCTTTTAGAGTGTCGCCCCCAGTTAGATTCAGTATCTCTGATGCTAACACCAGAGACATTATAGATTCTGCCACAACAGCAGTTGCAGGCAAGGCATGAGTATCCGATCTGTAAAAGTCATTGCATTTTTCTTGTTTTGTTTTAATATCAACACTTTTTGCGCTAGTTTTTCCTGGTATGGGCTTAACAAAGCATTTTATTACAATTTCATTTCCAGTACTTATACCGCCATCAATTCCGCCCGAGAAATTGCTTTCTTTAAAATAGCCTTTTGCCTCAACATAAGAAACGGGATCTGCTTCCAATAACTTTCCTTGCCCAAAAGATAGCCCATCACCAATCTCAATTGCTTTAACAGATGGAATGGCCATTAAAGCTGCTGATAAAAGCCCGTCAAGCTTTCTATCCCAATGAACGTGACTACCAATTCCTGCCGGAACTCCTGAGAATCGTATTTCAACAACTCCGCCAAAACTACTATTATTCTCAGTTGCAGAATCGGTTTCTTTTTTCCATATAGGAATAATCTGTGGATCAGGGGTTAGAAATCCTTTCTCACAATCATCTAACAGTTTACTTATCTTATGAAAATCAAGATTCGAGGTATCTGCTTCGATTCCATTTAAACTTTTTACAAAGGCAACAGATTTAATCCCCAGTTCTTTCAAAAGACACCTTACTGGCACAGAGATGGCTGTCCTAATTGCAGTTTCTCTTGCGGAAGCTCTTTCTCTTATAGGGCGAATATCAGTAAAATCGTATCTAGCTATCCCCCCAATATCTGCATGACCAGGCTTAATAACGTGCAAGGCATTTTTTTCTGAGCTTGTTGCCAAAAATGGGTCCATAAAATCCTTCGAATTTTGAAAATCCTTGTTCTCTATCATTACAGAAAATGGACTACCAATTGTTTTGCCATTAATCATGCCAGATAAGACCCTGACCTCATCATTTTCAACATTTTTTCTATGACCACGGCCATAGCCTTGCCATCTCTTTTCCAGTAGAAATTTAAAATCCTCTTTATCGATCTTTATTCCGGCAGGCAACCCTTCAAGAATCCCAACAAGAGCTGGACCATGTGATTCTCCTGCAGTTAAGTATTTGAGCGTCATTTTTTCTCCCTGCCTTTTATCTACTAAGGCTGATTCTACTTATTTTTTTTCTTTTTTTAAACTTTTACTTATCAATATGCGCGGAACTGCCGATATTTTTCCTGATAAATAGAAAAAATAATTAATTAGCCCTAATGAATGGCAAAAGTTTTGCCGATGTTTCATATAGGGAAGGTAAACATTTTGGCAAACGAAACAAAACAAAGCTTATCAGAAACAGAATTAGTAATAAAAATGCTTGGCCGACCGCCAAGAACGCCGTTCATCGTTCAAACAAGATGCCCGGATGGAACTCCTCAGGTCTTGCTGGCCGACTCAGTTTTCCTTGAAGATGGAATTTGGAAACCCTTTCCAACGGTTTTATGGCTTCTTTGTCCAAGACTCAAAAGAGAAGTTGCAAGAGTTGAAGAGTCGGGTGCGGTAAAAAGATTTTCTGAAAAGCTGCAAATGGATGAAGAATTCTACAAAGAATTTCAGAACGGACAACTTCAGATTTCTGAAATTCGTTTAAAAAGAGCTAAAGAAATTTTGCCCGAAAAAATACCTGAACACATTCTGGATATTCTTTCCAAAACAACCATAGCTGGAAGCGTTGACTATAAAGGCGTTAAATGCCTTCATTCGCACGTAGCTCAAGAACTTGCTTTTCATAACAATCCAATAGGAAGAGAAGTTTTAAAAGAATTTGGTGAATGCAATACAAATTCATTATGCATGCCTTCGTTTGCGAAAGGTTTAAAAAATGATTAGAGGATTATACACAGCATCATCTTCAATGCTTTGCGAAATTGTTCGCCAGGACATGGTTGCGAACAACCTGGCAAACGTTGACACTGCAGGCTTTAAACATGATCAGGGAATTTTCAAAGAACTCCCGACTATGGAGATTCGCAAAGTAAATGATGGAAAGCTTTATCCACCAAGACCTTTATATAAGTATCCAAAGATTGGCGAACTTGGAACCGGTGTTATTCTTGATGAATCTTACACAGACTTCGGTGCTGGAAAGTTTGAATACACTTCAAATGATCTGGATTTAGCCCTTGAAAACAATAAAGCCTTTTTCTGTTTTGAAGGTGAAAATGGAATTAGATTCTCCAGAGACGGCATATTAACTCGCAATCATGAAGGTTTTTTAACCAACACTAATGGCGATTACATTCTGGCAGAAAGAGAACCTGTAAACGAAATTGAAGGTGAAATACTAATCAGTGAAGATGGGAAACCAAATTCTGATTTTGGTAGGGTTCAAATTGAACCTGGAGCAAAAGTAAATATTGATGAAGACGGACGAGTTATCGTAAATGGCGAACCAAGGTTCAGAATTATGCGAGGTCAGGCTTCAGATAGAAAGGCCTTCCGTAAAGAAGGCAGTAATAATTTTGTAAGGGCTTATGGGGCAGTAACCAGAGCCACTGGAAACGTAAAATCTGGATATGTTGAGAAACCAAACTTCAGCCTTGTTACCGAAATGGTAAAAATGATTGAAGTTTCCAGAGCATACGAAGCGAATTCAAAAGTTATTCAGTCCCACGATGGTTTGCTTGATAAAGCCATCAATTCAGTAGGCGTCACAAGGACATAATTCTGAAATGACGGGAGGACCAGTCCTATGATGAGATCACTTTGGTCGGCAGCGACCGGCATGAAGGGCCAGGAAATGAACATTGCGGTCGTTTCCAACAACCTTTCAAACGTAACAACGACAGGGTTCAAAAAGAGTCGAGTAGACTTTCAGGATCTAATGTATCAAACACTGAAAGAACCTGGAACGCCAGTTGCATCTGGAAATCAGTATCCTGTTGGAATCCAGCTTGGTCATGGTGTTAGACCAGTTGCAGTTCAAAAGATGTTCAGTCAGGGCGAATTCCAGCAAACTGAACAACCTCTGGACGTAGTAATTGAAGGCGAAGGCTTCTTTCAGATTCAATTACCAAACGGCGACATCGCTTATAGTAGAGATGGTGCCTGGAAGCTATCTGCAGAAGGACAGATTGTAACTTCAGATGGTTATACAGTCCTTCCCGGAACCATTATTCCGCAGGATGCCATAGGTATTAATATTACCCCGTCCGGAATCATTGCTGCAAAGTTGCCCAATCAGGTAGATCTTGAAGTTCTCGGGCAAATAGAGTTGGCCGACTTCATTAACCCCGCCGGTTTAAAAGCAATTGGCAGGAACCTCTTTATTCCTAGTGGAAGTTCTGGAGATGCGATTTTAGGAACTCCGGGAACTCAGGAATACGGGGAAATCGCTCAAGGCTTTGTAGAAATGTCCAACGTTAAGGTCGTTGAAGAAATGGTCAACATGATCGTTGCTCAAAGAGCTTATGAAGCGAATTCAAAAACAATTCAAACCTCAGACACAATGTTACAAATAGCAAACAACCTAAGAAGATAATAGATAAATAAATAGGGAAAAATAAGTGAATAGAATAGTAAAAAAAATGTGTTTGACTGGTCTGGTAAGTTCAGTTGTTTTACTTTCAGGATCGTTGTCAACACAAGCATTAGCGAGCGCAAAAATATCCAACACAAACTTCAAATCTACTGTTTTGGTTAGCCAAGATAGAATCAGCGCAGACAAGCTCCTAAAAAGCGAATGCGCACCTGGAATCAAGGCCAGGCTTTCCAAAATTCAAGTTGGCGTTATTCCTGATCCGCTTGGAGAATTAGTTCTTAAAAAATCTGAGCTGGAAAAAAAGCTTGGAAAGGTTGGGAAAAGCCTCGACCTACCAGATTCGGTTGTTATCAGACGTCAAGGCTCTATTCTCAAAGGAAATGACATTTGTGAAAGACTAAAAAAAGTCTGCCTTGAAGGAATTGAAGGAAAAACTGAATTAGATCTTTCCAGAATTCCCAGAAATGTTGTTCTGCCTGGAAACATAATCAGCTGGAACCTTGTTCCTAAATCAAAAAATAGAATTGGAATGCGCCTATTTCACCTGATTGCACAAACAGAAGGTGGAGAACATCGCCAATTGCTTCAGGTTAGTGTTGCGAAAATAGCTGAAGTAGCTCAGCTTACAAGGCTTGCAAAACCAGGTGAAATTCTTACTGAAGACATGCTTACCAAAAAAATCGTAAAGGTAAAAAGCGACAAAATTCACCCTCCAATCGAATTTGAAGAAGCGCTTGGGAAATGTCTGGGAAGATTTAAATCTCAAGGCACCATTATCAGAAGCTCGGATCTTTCAAGTGGTGAAAACAGTATTTGCAAAAACACTCCTGCCAAGGTTAATACCACTAGAGTTAGAAACATCGCGCGAAGAGTAGCTCCAACCAGACAGGAAAGAGAAAACTGGGTAGTTAAGCCAGGCGATAAAGTAAATTACCATTTTAAAAATGGAACAATAAGTCTGTCGTTCCCAGCAAAAGCCATTCAGGGTGGTGACACAGGAGATTCGATTACCCTCATTAACCTGAATAACTCCAAAAGAGTAAAAGGCATGATCACTGCACAAGGAGATGTTGTATATGAAAACTAAACTATTAGTTCTTGTGATCCTAATGACTATGACCAGCAATTTTTCATTTGCTGCATCTCTCTGGCTTAATGGAAACGATTTATATTCATCAAATGGGGCAAGAGATTACAAGCCCGGCGATGTAATCACAATTGAAGTTTCTGAACAATCCACAGCTAGATCAAAAGCAACAACACAAACTCAGAAACAGACCTCCAGTCAGATTTCAACTGGCCCACAAATCCCTTTATTTAAAGGGATCATGAAACAATTTGTTGGACAAAACCAGGTCGATAATACATTTGATGGCCAGGGAACCACTACAAGAGAAGGTTTATTAACAGGAACCGTAACAGCCACAGTTCTTGAAGTCCTTGAAAATGGCAATTTATTAATCGAAGGTAGCAGGGCAATACGTGTTAACAGAGAGACTCAACAGATGAGGGTCCGAGGAATTGCTCGCCCAAAAGATATTGATGCGAATAACACCATAAACTCAAAACTTCTTGCTGATGCTCAAATTAAATTTGATGGAAAAGGCGCAGTTGGAAGAGTTAATCGTCCTGGAATTATCACAAAGATTATTAATACAGTCTTCTAAGAAGATCTGTTTTACCTCTATTCACTTTTATATCAGCCGAAAGGCTGATTTTTTTTTCGTATTGTAAAAGAGAAGAAAAATTTGTTATACCTAGGCATACTCAATAATAGGCAAATAAAATGTATATCCTTGGCATTTCAGCTTTTTACCATGACTCAGCAGCTTGTCTTCTCAAAGACGGAAAGATTGTTGCTGCAGCTCAGGAAGAACGTTTCACCAGAAAAAAACACGATCAGGAATTTCCAATTAGAGCAGTAAAATATTGCCTGGATTATGCAGCCATAGGAATATCCGACATTGCCTCTGTAGTATTTTATGAAAAACCTTTTTTAAAGTTTGAAAGACTGGTCAAAACCTATCTTAACTTTGCTCCAAAAGGCTTTGTTTCATTCCTTGAAGCAATGCCTCAATGGCTAAAAAAGAAACTTTTTATAAAAACAGAAATTTCTGAAATATTAAAAAAAGAGTTTGGAGAATCTCCAAATAAGATTCTTTTCACCCAGCATCATCAATCTCATGCTGCCTCAGCATTTTTCCCCTCGCCTTTTGAAGAGTCCGCGATTCTTTCTCTGGATGGCGTCGGAGAATGGGCCACAACATCTGTCTGGCATGGGAAAGGAAACAAAATTACCCCACTTTGGGAAATTAAGTTCCCCCACTCTCTTGGACTTCTGTACTCGGCCTTCACCTATTACACAGGCTTCAAGGTTAATAGCGGTGAATACAAGATCATGGGGCTGGCTCCTTATGGGAAACCGGTTTACGTTGATAAAATCAAGGAAAACTTAATTGATATAAAACCAGATGGAACATTTCGCCTTGATCAAAGCTACTTTGACTATTGTACTGGGATTAAGATGACCAATCAGAAATTTAGTCAACTGTTTGGAGGGCCGCCAAGGAATCCTGAAGCCCCTGTAACACAAAAAGAAATGGACCTGGCGCGATCTATTCAAGAAGTCACTGAAGAAATTATTTTGAAGTTAGGAAATTCAATTTTTAAAGAAACTGGTCTTGAAAACCTCTGCATGGCAGGAGGAGTTGCTTTAAATTGCGTTGCGAACGGCAGGCTTTTGCGAGAAGGCCCTTTTAAAAACATCTGGATTCAGCCGGCGGCTGGTGATGCTGGAGGGGCTCTAGGGAGCGCTCTTTCAATCTGGCATGAACATCTGGAAAATAAAAGAATTCCGAGCCCTATGGATTCAATGCAGGGATGCTTTCTTGGACCATCCTTCTCCAATGTTGAAATAGAGGACTTTTTAAAAAAGTATAAAATTCCTTACAAAAAACTGGAACAAAAAGAATTGCTTTCCCGGACCGCTAAGAATCTTAGTGATGAGAAAGTAATTGGCTGGTTTCAGGGAAGAATGGAGTATGGTCCGCGTGCGTTAGGTGCAAGAAGTATAATTGGAGATCCCAGATCCTCAAAAATGCAATCTATCATGAATTTGAAAATTAAGTTTAGAGAGTCTTTTCGCCCTTTTGCTCCTTCGATATTAGGCGATAAAAAAACAGAATATTTTGATTTATCTGCAGATTCTCCTTACATGCTTTTAACGGCTCAGGTAAAAGGTTCAAGGTGTAAAAAGCTTGATGATCTTCAACAAAAATTAAATGGAATTGAGCTATTGAATATACCCAAATCAGATATTCCAGCAGTTACTCATGTCGATTACTCCGCCAGAGTTCAAACAGTTCATCATGAGACAAACCCGAAATACTATGATTTGATTAAAGAGTTTGAAAAGCTAACTGGCTATGGTGTAATTGTGAATACCTCTTTTAACGTTCGTGGCGAACCAATTGTTTGTACACCAAAAGATGCTTATAAGTGTTTCATCAGGACCGAAATGGATTGCCTGGTAATAGAAGATTTCTATTTGGAGAAAAGTGAGCAGAGCCCAGAATTATTAAAGCAATTTAAGCTGGAAAGTTTTGAACTTGATTAAAAATGAAAAACATTGAAATAGATAAAAAAATATTGCGAAATGCTGGAGTTGCTGTTGGCATAGCATTTGTCCTGATTTCTATCTGGCCTTTTTTGGTTCATAGTCTATCTATAAGATACTGGGCAGCAATTGTCGCCGGTGTTTTATTTTTTTTCGCTCTCTTGGCTCCACAATTTATATATTGGCCTTATCGACTTTGGATGGCATTTGGAGCAATACTTGGGTGGGTAAACACAAGAGTTATTTTATCTCTACTATACTTTCTAGTCATAACCCCTACGGGAATAATAAGAAAACTCTTTACCACAGATACAGTAAATGCCAGAATTGATAAATCATTGTCAACTTACAAAGAAAATATGGAAAAAGAAGAGATTTCTAACCCAAAAGAGCAATTCTAATGGACAATAAACAAGATAAAAAAGAAGAATCAAATTCACGAATAGCAGTTTTTTCTGAGCTAATCAGCTTTTTATGGAAGAAAAAACAGTGGTGGCTAATACCAATTGTTGTAGCTTTAGTCATTTTAGGAATACTAATAGGCTTTGCACAAAATTCAGCAATCGGGCCTCTTATGTATACTATCTTCTAATGGAATCAATCAGCTTAAAATCAGTTATTAAATTTCTTGCCAAGCTATTTCTTATTATTGTTATTTTGCCAATTGCCCTGCTCGCAATAGCGGAATCCTGCTTAAGAATAATTGGTGTTGGCTTTCCGAACGAGTTATTTATTAAAGAAAAGATTGGCAATAGAGAAGTTTATCGCGCCAACTTCCGGGCAGGATTCAAGTTTTTCCCAGCTCAACTGGCAAGAAAGCCACTTCCAGAAATCTTCGATGTAAAAAAGGCCTCCTCCACATTTAGAATTTTTATTTTAGGAGAATCAGCTGCAAGGGGCGAACAACTTGCAGACTTTTCATTTGGAAGAATTCTGGAAACCGTTTTAAACAAAGCTCTTACCAACAAAAAAATTGAAGTAATAAATACTGGAATACCGGCAATAAATAGCTGGGTTATCAATGAATTCAGCAAAGAAATCATGAATCTTGAGCCTGATTTGCTCATATTCTATGGTGGACACAACGAGTTTGTAGGGCCGTACGGACCCGCAAGCGCATTTAACAGAAATTCCACCCGGCTTTCTACAAAAATTGGAATAATGGCTTCGAACTTAAAGCTGGTGCAATGGTTAAAATCATTGTTAAGCGACAGAGTTTCAGTAAAGTCCTGGAAAGGGCTTGAAATGTTTATAAACAATTCAATTGAACCCATGGATCCTGTTATTAAGATGTGTGCAGAGAATTATAAACAAAATATGTCTGAAATTTTTAAAAGAGCCCAAAAAAACAAAGTCCCAGTGATTTCCTGCCTGACCCCATCCAAATTTTTAGATTGGCCACCATTTATTTCAAAGAAAACAGAATTTGACGACAGTTTGATAAAAACGCTTCTGGAAAAATGGGAAGAATGTAGTAAAAGCAATGATTACTCCACTCTTTTAAAAGAACTGGAAAATCTTAATGCCAGAAATCCATATCGCGCCGACATTAATTATCTTTACGGTCTTTGTCTATTAAAATTCAACAAAGTAGTTGAAGCTAAAACGAATTTATTCAAAGCAAGAGACAACGACTGTTTTAAAGTCAGAGCAGATTCAACCCTTAACGCCGCGCTAAAAAGCGCATCTGAAGATTCAGAAGTTGTGCTTCTGGATTTAGTTTCGGAATTTGATAAACCAAATGAAAATTCTATAAACAGCCTTAGCCTATTTTATGATCACGTTCATTTAAATGAACATGGGCATTATCTGGTAGCAAAAAACATTTATTCGAAAATAAAAGAAACTAACCTGCTCCCAATTAACAGTTTTGATTTTCCTGGTGAAGCTCAAGTGCTGAAAGATATTGGATTTACAGACTTTGACCAGAAGCTTAATCTTCAATATGTAGCAAAAAGCCTGGAATCCCCTCCTTTTACTTTGCAAATCTGGCACCAAAAAGACTTAGGTCGTCGTAAAATTTCTCTGAACTGGTATAAGCAAAACACTTCTCTTCCAGATTGTATGAAAGATGCTACTGATGCGCTTAATAAAAATCCTTCGGACTATAGAATTTCCTCTCGTCTGGGTCTGATGTATCAAGAAGCAGGATTGCTCGATGAAGCATTGATTTATATGAATAAGTCATTTGAATTAAACCCATTCAATATAGATCTGATAAACAACAGGGGCATATTGCTTTACAGTTCTGGCCGGTTTGATGAAGCAATTAAAGATTTCAAACATTCCCTAAAGGTAGCTCCAAACTTTGCAAAGGCTTGGTTTAATCTTGGATTGGTTTACACAAAGAAAAAGGATATGGCCAATGCAGAAAAATGCTACAGAAGTGCCATAGAAATTGAAAGCAACTATTATTCAGCTTACAACAACCTCGGTAATCTTCTGGTTTCTCAAAAAAAATACAATGAAGCTATTTCTGTTTTTGAAAACCTTGTTAAACTTAATCCAAATATGCCACAGGCATTAAACGGGCTTGCGGCATGTCTGGGTTATGTAGGAAAAAATAGCAAGGCAATTGAACTTCTCCAAAACGCTCTTAAAAATACTCCCACAAACACAGAAATTAAGTTTAATCTGGCCAGAACCCATGAAAAAGAGGGAAATCTTTCCATGGCACTTAAAATCTATGATGAAATTTTAGAAATTGACCAAAATTATCTTCCGGCTGTAAAAAGCTTGATAAGATTGATTTTGAACAATAGTTCTATATGCGAAAACTCGCCGGTCAGATTAATTGAGTTAGCTGAAAAAGCGTGTAAATTAACCTCTTTTAAAGACATTTACTTTTTACAAGTCTTATCTTCAGCTTACGCGCAAGAGGGTAAAATAAATGAAGCAATCTCTGTAACAAGCACAGCAATAGAACTTGCTGAAAGAACAGGGAACAACCAAGCCGCTAAAGACCTTAAAGATAATATTCAATTGCTCCAATCTCAGTTCAAACACTGATTTAAAACTAAATAATTCTGAAAAAATTGCCGATAGTTTAACTAGAGCCTGATCAGAAAAATAAGGCATCCCTTCAGGAGCAATATAAAACATGGAAGTAAACAAAACCGAACGCAAAGTCAATTTTAAGCATTCTCTTGCGCTTTTAATTCTCGCTGTATTTTCTCTTTTCATTAATGAGCCAGCCTTTCCACAGGCAATGGTAAGAATAAAAGACATCGCAAGGTTTAGCGGAGATAGAGAGTATCAATTGATTGGTTACGGTTTGGTAACCGGCCTTGATGGCACTGGCGATAAAAGTCAGATGAGTATAGAAATGATCAGGGGTATGCTCCAGAATATGGGAATGGAGCTCTCCGCAAAACAAATCCAAACAAAAAACTGTGCTGCTGTTGTCGTCACAGGAATGCTTCCATCTTATGGTAGAGCAGGAGAAACTTTTGGCATTACCGTTAGCTCCATCGGCGATGCAAAAAGCTTGCAGGGCGGAGTTCTTTTGCCAACTTTGATGAAAGGCGGCGATGGAAAAGTTTATGCAGTTTCTCAGGGCCAAATTTCAATAGGCGGATTTGAAGAAAACCGAGCTGGTGGCGGTGGTGCACAAAGAAGTGGACAGAAAAACCACTTAACCGTTGCCCATATCCCAGGTGGCGCAATTATGGAACGCGGGGTTCAGGATCAGTTTGCCAGCCGTGGAAAGTTTAATATTTTAATTCAGCGCAAGGATTCCGCTATTACAAGAAAAGTTAAAGAAGCAATTGACAGACGCTATGGCATGGGATGGGCAAACATTGTTAACCCAGGTAATATTGAACTAAAAGTTCCGTCAAGCATGATGGATGATCCTGTCAGTTTTGCCGCCAACATTGAAAATTTAACTCTATCAATTGAAGAGCCAAACCGTGTTGTTATAAATGAAAGAACCGGAACAGTAATTGTTGGAAATAGCATAAGAATAAGTAAAGTTCTTATTTCTCATAATGGAATTAGGATAGAAGTGGGTAACGATCAAGCTCAACAACAGCCTGGTGTGAGAAAAGCTGCCAAGCAGGGAAGCATAATAGAGGTTCAGGGAGAAACAACAGTAGATGATATGGTTGAAGCCTTAAATGCCGTTGGAGCAACCCCCAAAGACCTCATAGCGATTTTTCAGGCAATTAATGCAGTAGGTGCCCTTCACGGAGAGCTAAAAATCATGTAGAATCTTTCAGTAGAGTAAATTTCCAGATTTGCTTGATATTTGATTATGGTGTATGGTATGTAAATGGGACAGGTTGATGTTTTTTTTACATGCCTACGACCAAAATTCCTCAGCGAGGTACCCCAAAACATGGTTTCATCAATTTCTATAGAAGAGAGAGATCTTGCAAATCAGCACTTAGACCGTTGTATTTCTTTTGCTATGTGCGGCAAATTAGACCAGGCAATTAAAGAAGCTGAGAAAGCTATTGAGTTGGATCCAGATTTTTCGCAAGCTTACAACAAGCTTGGTGACTTTTACATGAAAAAAGGCTGGATTCAAAAAGCTGCCGATGTTTTTCGCAAAGCAATTGAACTAGACCCAACCAGTGAAAATTCCCATTTTGATTTAGGCTGCGCCCTTGCTCATTTGGGAGATTTTTCCAATGCACTGGAATACCTTAAAAAATCCTTAGAACTCAATCCTGCTCATTACGAAGTTTATGGCCACTTAGGTCAGATATTCATGGCTATGAATCAGCTTCCAGAAGCTATTGATGCTTTTAAGAAAGCCTTAATGGATGATTCCGATAATTTAATGGCCACCTTTAATCTTGCCATAGCATTGATTAGCGTTGGAAAAGATACTGAAGCAAAAAATCATTTCAATAAAGTTATTGCCAGATATAAGCAATTAGTTGGCTTTAAAGAAAGATTTGCAGAAGGTTACTATTATATTGGCTTATCAAATTTCTATATGGGTAATCTTGATGATGCAATTAAAAACTTGCAGAAGGCTGTAGAATTTGACACAGAAGAAGTTGATTATCACTACAGTTTTGGCATGCTATATAGCGATGCTGATGCATTTTATTCTCTAGCCGAAGCTCAGATTGCAGCAAACAATTCAACAGAAGCCCGCGAAAATCTAAAACAGGCCTTAGCACTTGAACCAGACAATCAAAAGTTTCTATCTTTAAAATCAAAGGTTGGAATGTAATTTGGCCGGATTCTCCGTCAACTCATCATTTGTAAACATACCCAGGCCCGTTAAGGGCCTGGATAAAAACCTCGAAACAGTTTCTGAAGACAAGAAAAAAGAATTGGGCAAGCTGAAAAAAGCATGTAGTGATTTTGAATCAATTTTCATGAACCAGATGCTCAAAGAAATGAAAAAAACAGTCAACAAAACCGGGTTAATTCATGGTGGCCAAGCTGAAGATATTTTTTCAGACATGTTGGATCAAGAAAGATCAAAAGACATGGCAATAGGCTTGGGCGACATATTGTTTAACCAGCTATCTAAGGCTATTGTTCCTAATAAGAAACCAGGCCTTTAAAAAATAGTAAAACTCAAATCAATTTTCACGGAAAGCCGCGAAAGGAAAGCAATTGTGGACGAAACTTCCCTAAACTATCTTAAACTATGTCTGGAACCAATTAAGAACCTTAAATCTCTTGCTAAAAGCATGAAATTAGAAGGCACAGAGAAACTAGGTAAACTTAATCTAATCAGAGCGATAATGACTGAGCACCTTGGCCAGCAGGGTCTGGGCTATGCAGAAGGCGTTCTCGATATTTTACCTGATGGTTATGGTTTTTTAAGAACCAGAAGTTTTGTTCAAAATGATGATGACGTATATGTTTCTCCTTCTCAATTAAAAAGATGGGGACTGATGTCCGGGGACACTATTGTTGCACAGGTTAGACTTCCCAAAGACGATGAGAGCTATCATTCACTTTTAAACATTGAAGCCGTTAACGGCGTTAGCCTTGACCGCTTGAAAAACAGAAAAAGTTTCGAAGATGGTATCCCTGTATTTCCAACAGATAGATTTAAGCTGGAAACAGGTGAAGATGATTCTTCGACCCGAGTTTTTGACCTGGTATGTCCAATAGGAAAAGGTCAGCGCGGTTTAATCGTTGCTCCACCAAAAGCAGGGAAAACCACCCTTTTAAAGCAGTTGGCAAACTCAATTTCAGCAAACCACCCAGAAGTTTTAATGCTTATTCTGCTAATTGATGAGCGACCAGAGGAAGTTACAGACATGCGAAGATCTGTTGACGCAGAAGTTGTAGCTTCAACTTTTGATGAGCACATCAGCCATCACATAAAAGTTTCCGAACTACTTCTCGAAAAAGCAAAGCGCCATGCAGAATTAGGTAGAGACGTTGTTATTTTGTTGGATTCTATAACAAGACTTGCACGAGCATATAACATTTCAATGCCATCTGCTGGTCAAACCTTATCTGGTGGAGTTAATCCATTCGCTTTGCACAAACCCAAAAGATTTCTCGGTGCAGCAAGAAAAATTGAACACGGCGGAAGCCTGACTGTTATAGCCACAGCCCTTATTGACACAGGTTCTAAGATGGATGAAGTCATCTTTGAAGAATTCAAAGGAACCGGCAATATGGAATTACACCTTGACAGAAAGCTATTCAATAAGAGAATATTCCCTTGTATTGATGTTAAAATGTCTGGAACTCGTAAAGAAGAACTTCTTATGGATCCTGAAGATCTCAAGAAAGTTATTATTCTTCGAAGAGCATTTGAAGATAAGAACCCGCAAGAAGTTGTTGAAATGCTGGTTAAGGGCATCTCTAACACAAAAAATAATAGAGAATTTCTAGATTTAATTAATCCTAACTATAAGAGCTCAGGCAAAGCAGATTAATGAAAAGCTTTTCAAATGGCATTAGGGCGCTGCTAGTGATAGCTGCAATTTTATTTTTGCAGCTGTCGGTTCCTTTGCCAGCCACACAAAGCTTTTCTATATCTTCTGAATTTTCCTATGCTGAAAAAGCAGATTGTCAATCCTTCTGGACCTGCAGCAAAAATTTGCTGGCAAATGTTTCAGACAAGATAAGCTCTAACCCTCTACTGAACAAGATTAAAGCCCACAACTTCAGTGAACCTAAGACTTATAAAATTGTTAGCATTGCAACTCGCAAAACAGATTCCAAGCTGGAGTGGCCCGTTATAGGAAAAATATCTTCTGGATATGGGATGAGACTACACCCTGTAACCAGGAGAAGATCTTTTCATAATGGAATTGACATCAAAGCTAGACGCGGAACCAGCGTCGTTGCACCAATGGACGGCGTTGTAATTGCAGCAGGTAGAGCCGGACTTCTTGGAAGATTAGTTAAAATTCAAACCAGAAATGGCATGATAATGTATTTTGCACACTTAACCAGATACAAATGTCGACGTGGACAACGGGTTAAAAAAGGACAATTGATCGGAACTGTTGGATCTTCAGGAAGAGCAACTGGCCCACATCTGCACTTTTCAGTTAAGCAAAATTCTAAATATCTGAACCCATTAAAAGTTTTAAAGGGTAGATAATCTTCTCTCATATCTCCAGACAAAAATGCCGATATTAAGGTCGATTATACCTTAAAAGTTTCTGGAGCCATGTAAATGAACCATACAAAAAGAGCGATAGCTCTTTTGCTTATTTTACCAGCCCTTGCACTCATTAGCCCCAAACTGGGTTTTTGTGAAATTTCTTCCTGCAGCTCAATCCGTAACATTGATGCAGACTCTGCTTTGCAGGAATATGAAAAAGGATATGCCCAATACAGGAAAGGCAACTTTTCAGAAGCTGAAACACATTTTTTAGAAGCCCTTAAATATGAGCCAAATCTTCTTAAAGCTCATTATTGGTTAGGCAAACTTTACAGAGAAATGGGAAAATTGCGTGATGCTATTTTCCACTGGGAAGAAGTTGAGAGACTCAATAAACTCATTAAATTCAGAAGAGAAGCTCTTAAGTTCAGGAACAATGAATATCCTGCCGCAGGCCAGACATTAAGAGCACTCAAAGAGCAAAGAGATTCTGAAGAAGCTTTTGACAAAGGGTTACACCTCCTGGACAAGGGCCATTGGGACGGAGCAGAAGTAGAATTCCGAAAAGCCATCTCTTTGTTTCCTGGAAACAAAAATTACTTAAGGATGCTTGCCAGGCTTCTTTGGGACAAATCAGAAAAACAGGCCAGCATAAAAGTCTACAGAGATCTACTTAGTCAACGAGACACTTCAATTGAAGACTTTATTGAAGGTGTAGACAAAATTTTTGAAATAGAAATGGATTATCTTGCTTGTCCATTATTTGAAAAGCACCAAATCAGATTTGCAAATAATCCAGAATTTGAGAAAAGAAAGAAGCGCTTTATTATTGAAGAAAAGATTGATATAGTCTCTGCGGGAAAAGTTTTAAAAAAAATGAAGGGGCAGGTAGTTCTCGACATGGGTTTAAGCAATGGACTAAGCCTTTCGGACGAGTTCAGTCTAACCTTAAGAGCGTTTAAAGCTGGTCACCCCATTAAAGATCCAAATTCAGGAAGAATACTAGGCCGAACTGAGGATAAACTCTCAGCAGACCTATTGATTACAAAGGTATATAAACATTCAAGCTGGGCATTAATTCGTAAAGAATTTGGCCCTGGAGTGAAAGCAGGTGACTTAATTGAAATCAAAGAAACAACCCGTTGATGGAGTAAAAGTAGTTGCGGCGAATAGAAAAGCTCACTACGACTATTTTATAATTGAAAAAATCGAAGTGGGAATAGCTTTGCTTGGCTCAGAACTGCGCCCAATTCGTGAAAATCGTGTCACACTCAAAGATTCATACGCAGAAGAAGTGAATGGTGAACTGTGGTTGTATGACATGCACATTGGTGCAAACCAATTTTCCAATAGATTGGATCACGATCCAGTAAGAAAAAGACGTCTCCTTGCCCATAAACGAGAAATACTTAAACTCGGACACAAAGCTGAAACCTCTGGTATGACACTGGTTCCTCTAAGAGTGTATTTCAAAAAAGGAAAAGTTAAGGTTGAACTTGCCCTTGTAAAAGGTAAAGCCAAATACGATAAACGGGACTCTATTGCCAAAAAAGACATGAGAAGAGATGTTGAGAGAGAACTTGGAGGAAGATATTGATGCTTGTAAGGACTTTAAAAAGAATAAGTCTTATTAGAATCCTACTAATTACTGCCATACTTTTTACTTCCATTGCAGTCAAAGCACAAGATGGGTACATAGGGGCAAAGAACTTTGCCGAATCGCAAAACATTGCCTATCAATGGTTTCCAATTCAAAAAATGCTGGTAATGAGAAAAGGTTTAAAATCAGTAAAATTAAAAGTCAATGATCCAACAGCAATCATTGACGGGAAAGCTTTTCAACTTCCTGCTCCACCAAGGATACAGGATGGGCAGATTATGGTTCCTGCCAATGCGATTGTGAAAATTTTTCAGGGCGAAATGCCTGGAAATTTCACCCCAAGTCCGCCTAAACCAGCACCTGAAAAGCCCACTGACAAGCTTGTTAAATTTGCCACAACTAATGCCACCGCCTTAAATTCAAAACCACCAATAATACCTTCAAATGAACCCAAAACAGTTACCCCTCCAAGCATACAGCCACAAAGCCTTTCTCAAGGAAATGAAAGTATACTTGTAGCCTTAAGACATAGTTCAAGAGAAGACCACACAAGGGTTGTACTGGAGTTTAATTCAAACGTTACATATTCCTCTGAATTTCAAAATGGAATCTACAAATTAAGAATTTCCGGCTGCAAAAACCTTGTTCCAACTAAAAAAACTAATCCGGTTGGTAAAGATATTAAGAGCCTGGCTTTTAATAGCGGGCCTAATAGATCTGGCCTGGTTTTGACTTTTGGTGTGAAAAACACCAGGCAAGCCCCAACCATAGAAACAGTTGGAGGGCCTTTTAGAATGATTATTTCCTTTCCATCTGGTGATGAGAAAGAAGTGCCAACACCCCCAACCCAGGAACCTGAGAAAAAACCAGAAATTCAGGAAGCGAAAAAGCCTGTTGTAGAAATAAAAGCAGAAGTTCCACCTGAAATTAATATCGAAGTTCTAGTTGCGTCACTAACAAGTGAAGCATTTCTTGGCCGCACAGTAGTTATAGATCCCGGACATGGTGGAAGCGATTTTGGCGTTAGTGTAGCCGGACGAGGAAATGAAAAAGAAATTGTCCTTCATGTAGCAAACTACTTGAAACAAGCTCTGGAAAAACGCGGCTTAAACGGCGTAATATTGCGAATGAGTGACACAGAGCTAACTGCATCCCAAAGAATTTCCATTGCTAACAGAAATGGTGCAGATCTTTACATTTCACTACATACTGGTGGTTCAAGCGATTTAACAAAATCTGGAGTTTCGTGCATTGTCTATGGAAAAGCAGGAACCGTTGAATCAGATAATTCAAAATCCGGACTTGAATACATAACCGTATACGAAGATTGGTTGAAAAAAACTCGTTTTGACCTTGGAACTTATCTCGGGAAAAAAATTGAAGCTAGATTAAGAAAACATCTTCAGGTCGAAAGTCGCGGCTTAAAAGCTCTCCCTCTTCTCCCACTCAAATTCATCATGAATCCTGCAGTCCTGGTTGAAATAGGAATGCTTACAGAAAAAGTTGAGGGTAAGAATCTCATTAGTTCTGGCTACCAAAAGGCAATAGCAGAATCCATTGCAAACGGCGTTAGCGACTTTTTCAATGGAATTGTCTTAAAGCCTTAAAGAATAGGAAAAACAATGGCTAATAAAAAAAATAAATCAAGACACAATCAAGAAGCAATATTATTCATTTTAATGGGTCTGATAATCGTGGGGCTAATTATTTCAGGCTATTTCCTGTTTGTAAGAAAAATTCTCCCTGAATTATCAGGAATGGCGGAAAAAGCGAATGAAATGCCAGCCAACGATCTTCCAAAGCAAGCCCAAACATCCAGCAAATCTTTTGATCAGTTTATACCAGAAGATGAAGCTGAATTAATCAGGCTTTACTTTGTAAAACCAGGCAAAGATTCTCTAAGCTATGAAGCCAGGAAAATTCGCAAAACCAGTATGCTTCAACTAGCAGAGAAAATAGTTGAAGGTCTGATCTCTGGACCAGAGTTACCTGGATTAATCTCATGCCTGCCTAAAGGAACTAAGCTTAGAGGGGTCTTTTTTGATAAAGGAACCTTTATCGTTGATCTTAGTAAAGAATTTAAGCAAAATCAGATTGGCGGGGCTGTAGAAGAAATCCTTTCAGTTTATGCAATTGTAAATTCAATTACTGAACTAGATCCTAAATCCAAAGTAAAAATTCTTATTAATGGAAATGAAGTAAAAACAGCGGGAGAACATGTTGATTTATCCCAGCCGCTTACCAGATTGGAAGAAATAATCTCAATGCAATAAAAAAAGCAATAAGCTGAAATAGAAAAAAGCGACTCACCATAAATTTTGGTAGAGCCGCTTTTTTTATTACTTAGTTAAACTATATTAGGTTTTATCCACCCCAAGTTGCAGAAGCACACTTGTGAACTGAGCAGTAAAATTTCACTCCGCTTGGAAGTCCTTCTTCGGTGCCTGGTACAATCTGATATTCACCATGACTAGGGCAAACAGGAATTCTTTGATGCTGTAAATATGGTTTCAAATCTTCAAGACTCTTTGGGGTGCCTTTTTGCTCTATGTTGTATAGCTCAGCAGTCCTTGTCAAAAGCGAAGAGTACTCCCAGCATTTGCTTTGCCTTGCCCTATTGCGAACAGCAGAAAAATGCGGCATGGCAATCGCCGCTAAAATACCAATAATGGCAACAACAATCATCAATTCAATTAAAGTGAAACCTTGTTTTTGTTTTTTCATAACTTTTACTCAAATTGATTATACCGCGAGTAGAAATATTTTGCAAATCAATTCTCTTTCCTTTATTATGTATTTTGTATCGTACAAAACCCATGAAGGAACTATATTAGGCGCATGTTAAAAAAAACGTTATTACTGGCATTTGCTGTAGCCATAACCTTTGCTACAGGTTGTGTTCCTGACAACTATGCTTTTGACAGGGAAACCTGTAAAACTGGCTCAGGAAAAGGTGAAATCCTTAGCGCAACAGATATGGAACTTAATCGTGACGGAAATATCGTTATTGCCGACGCCGGAAACTCTAGATTTCAAGTATTGAAAACTGATGGAACTTTCCTGCTATCAGGGGGAGATAACGCCAGAAAAGGCTATAAACTCTCAAGCGTTTCAGGTATTGGTGTAAACCCTATCACTGATGATATCTGGGTATGTGACCAGAAGGGTAACAAGGTTGTCAGATTTAGCCCGGAAGGTGAACCACTTTTAAAATTAACAGATAAAGTCAAATACCCCATGGACGTAACCATTGACCGAAATGGCAATGCGTTTGTGATAATGACGAAAAAACCTGAAATTTATAAGTATGATTCTTCAGGAAATTTTATAGAAAAAATAGGTGGTTCGGGAAAATCCGCACTGCTTTTCCCAACATCAATTTTGTTTGCAGATAATCACCTTTATGTTACAGATTTTGGTGGAGCCAGGGTTTTAAAAATGACCACCAAAGGCGAGCTGGTTTCAGAATTTAAAAGCAAGGGTGAATATGAAGATATGCTTGGGCCATCTTCCATTCATGTAGACAAAGATGGAAATTTATATATCCTCGACCTTGGTGAAGTGCCAGTAGTTGTTTTAAAGGCTAATGGCGAATTGATTTCAAAAATTGGTAGCTTTGGGAACGAAAAAGGAAAATTCCTTTATCCTCGTGGAATCTTAGCTCTGCCTAACGAAGAAATTCTCGTCCTTGATAATAGCCGCAATTGCATTTTGACCTTTAAGAGAAAACCAGAAAACAAATAAACAATTTTAGTAGGGAAACGCCATGAAAATCTTCAAATATATGATTTACATGGCGTTTTTTTCTTTTCTTTGCGGATGTGGATTTGTCGCTGGTGGCTACATGTGGTTCCAGGAGCAATCCAAATCTCCAGAGGGAAGTCAAAATTGTACAATCCAAATTGCCCAGGGATCAAATACTCGGCAAATAGGCTACCTTTTAAAACAAAAAAGAATAATTAGAAGTGCGCTTCTGTTCAGGTTTTATATCCGACTTCTTGCAGTGGACAATATTTTAAAACCCGGAACTTATAATTTTTCTTCATCAGACAGCTTGGATCAAGTTATACAAAAGCTATTAAAGGGAACTTCGGCAACGATTACCGTTACGATTCCTGAAGGCAAAACAAATAAAGAGATTGCAACAATACTCGAAAATGCCGGAATTTGCAGTGCCGTTGACTTTCTTGAATCGGTTTCTGATCCTCAGCTATTAGGTGAGGTATTCAAGGATTGGCCCTTAATTCCTGCAGCTGAAGGCTTGGCTTTTCCAGAAACTTACCAGTTTAATCAGCATACAACAGCCTCTGTTGTTGCCAAAAAAATGCTGAAACTTTCTAATCATCAGATCTCTCAAATTTTTAGTTCGGAGCTTCCCAATGGGCTTACTCCCTATGAAGGTTGCATACTGGCATCAATAGTGGAACGAGAAGCAGCTCTGGGTGCAGATAGACCCGTCATCGCATCGGTATTCCTTAACAGATTAAAAAAAGGAATTAAACTTGAATCTTGTGCAACAGTTCAGTATGCTTTACCCCAATGGAAAGACAGATTGCTATTTGAAGATCTCAAAATAGATTCACCATACAACACATACATAAATCCAGGGCTTCCCCCCACCCCAATTTCAAATTTTGGAAGAAAATCCTTACTCGCTGTAGCTAATCCTGAACAAACTGATTACCTATACTTTGTATCTGATGGCAATCGGGGTCACGTTTTTTCCAAGACTTTGAGAGAGCACAACCGCTCTAAGAAAGAATTCTTTAAAAATCGCAGAAACAGTAGGAAAAGAAATGAAAAATCCAATTAAACCTATTTTACTGATATTAGTTCTTGTTTTAATTTCAAATACAGCTTTCTCTCAGCTTCATGAAAACAGGATAGTATCTCTTGTACCTTCAAATACAGAGCTTTTATTTGCAATGGGTTTTGGCAAACAAATTGTTGGAGTAACCGACTACTGTAATTTCCCGGAAGAAGCAAACGCAATCCCCAAGATAGGTGGCTTAGAGCTAAACATAGAAAAGTTATTATCCTTAAAACCAACCGCTCTAATTGACCTTAACTTTATGCACCGCCGCTACGAACTACTTTTTAGGCAACTTGGTTTAAACTACATAAGTGTAAATATAAAAAACCTTACAGATGTTCCCACAGCGGCTATTAAATTAGCAGAAATAATGGGAGAAAAGGCCAAAGGCGAAAAGTTCTCCAATGATTGGAATGTTAAATTAAGCTCTCTTAAACTAAACAAAATCAATTCAGAGGTTAAAGTATATTTTGAGATTTGGGACACTCCAATGCAGGCTGCCGGCAACGCAAGCTTTATAGGGGAAATAATTTCCAGCGCTGGAGGAACAAACATAGTAGATTCCGCCACAGATTTCCCTGTAATAAATTCAGAAATGATTATAGAAAAAAACCCGGATATTATTTTTATTTCATATCCACTTACCGATACAACAAGCATAAGCAAAAGATCTGGTTGGAGCTTAATAGAAGCCGTTAAACGCAAAAGAATAATAACTCTAAATCAAGACGTATTTGTACGCCCAAGTCCAAGAAACCTTGAAGCAATTGAGATTTTAAACAAACATTTTAAAGCAATCAGGAAATGAAATCAGAAACACCCAAAATTTCTTCGGGAAATTTCAGTCTCGGGAAAACAATAGCAGGCGTTTTTTTACTTTTAATAACGGTCCTTATTTGTTTGAGTATTGGGCCAGATGGCTCCGTCAAACTTTTAGATATTGAAAACATACAGAATCTGGTTAACGGAAACTGGGACTACGCAGCAACAATACTCTACAAAGTTCGTCTTCCCAGAATTTTTATGGGGATTATTGTCGGCGGCAGCCTTGCTGTGTCTGGGTTAGTTTTTCAAAACATACTCCAAAACCCGCTTGCAGACCCCTATCTGATTGGAGTTTCAGGTGGATGTGCCTTAGCGGCTGTATTTCTTCAGGTGTTAGGCTTCCATAACCCCTTTTCAATTGCAATTGGTGCGTTTGTTGGCGGAATGCTTTCAATGCTTTTCGTTGAATTTATTGCTTCTCGAACCGGCCGAATTAATCGAAGCGTTTTAATCCTGGCGGGAGTAGTTTTAAATGCCTTCTTTTCTGCAATGATCTCACTACTTCTTATTCTTGCTGGAAGCGACATGGCGAGGATTTTCACCTGGCTTCTGGGAAGCTTAAATTTACCCGACACCACCCTACTATTTCCCACATCAATTATTGCAATAGTTTGTTTAACCTTTCTGTGGGTATTCAGCCATCAACTTGATATGGTTTCACTCGGGGATTTTCATTCTTACCACCTGGGTCTGAACCCTGAAAAAATAAAGTGGATCAGTATAATCTGCGCTTCAATTCTTACCTCAATCTCAGTTTCACTTGCAGGAATGATTGGTTTTGTGGGAATGTTTGTTCCACATACAATGAGGTTCATCTTTGGTTTCAGGCATAGCATTCTACTTCCGATGTGTTTTGTCGGAGGAGCAATATGTTTAATTGTTACCGACACAGTAGTGCGTGTCGCACCAACAGGCTCAGAATTGCCAGTTGGGGCTCTTACGGCGCTATTTGGAGGTCCATTTTTCCTTCTTCTTCTGGTTAAAAAATTCAGGAGTCTCAGATCTTGAAAAACGATTCAAAAATCCAGGAAAAATTGCAGGTTATCAACCTGTCCGTAGCTCATGGAGGCAAATCAATACTTCATGACATATCTTTTGATGCCAATCTTGGCGAGTTAGTTGGATTGATCGGAACAAATGGATGTGGCAAAACGACTCTTTTAAACTGCCTCACTAAATTCAACAACTCTTTTAAAGGAAAAATTTTCTGGCATGGACAAGACCTGGATGGCATGGAAACACATGAAATTTCAGCCTTAGTTACAATGTGTGGAGATATTCCATCGCCTTTTTATAATTGCAACGTTGGCGAAATGATTCTTTTTGGTCGAAGCAGACATGCGGGATTTTTTGGCACCTATAGCAGGGAAGATGAGCGCATAGCTCTTGAGGCTGCGCAGCTTTTTGAGCTTGAACGCTACCTTAACAGCAGCTTTTTAAACCTAAGCCAGGGAGAAAAACAAAGGGTAAACCTGGCAATGAGTATTTGTTCAAAAACGAGTTGGTATTTGCTGGACGAGCCACTTTCTCATCTGGACCCATATTTTCAGAAAAAGCTATTTGTTTATCTAAAAAATTTGGTTAAAGAAAAAAAATGTGGAGTCTTATCAGTCGTTCACAACTTAAATCTTGCCAGCCATTTTGATAAAATAATTCTGATAAAAAATGGACTTGTCGCAAATCAGGGAACACCGGAAGAAGTTTTAACCACAGAAATACTTAATTCAACTTTTGGCGAAAACGTTTTTTCGGTAACCACCGACAAGCAAGGTAAAAACTTTAACTTCCTTAATATTTAACTGGGCTTTAAACGTTTTTGAAACCATGTTATCCTTCAACTATACCTAATTTGGGCGGGCCTATGAAGACAAATCGATTCTTTATTTTTATTTTCGTTTTTATGATTTTTTCTTTTCCTCAAGTCAATGCCGAAGAAAAAGACAAGATAAACCCCGGCACAAATAAAATGTGGGTTAGTCTTGATATTGCTTCTGATACAGCACTCTTTAAAATAAATCTCCCTAAGAACGGCCTGGTTTCAATTTTGTCTACAGTTCCTGGCAGAAAACAAATTGATCGATTATGGGGCCCAAGATATATGAACAAAGGAACTTATAAGCTTCCTATGCCAGCTGGAAGAGTAGTTAATCGCTCTGGTTTTGTTCAACTTTTTAATGTTTCTCTTAAGCCGGAAAAATGTGTAGGACAAAGAGGAAACGGCGAAAGACAGTTCAGCTCACCAATGGGAATTGATTTTGACCAATCGAGAAAAGAAATTCTTGTCGCAGACACAGGAAATGACAGAATAATAAGGCTTGCCGCAGATGGTAGATTTCTTAGTCGCTATGGCGGATTTGGCTTGTCTTTCGGTAACAAGGCTGACGAAGGAGAAGATAGCTTGGACGAGCCTTTCGACGTTTCTGCAGGCGGCTTTTCCAACTTTTATGTGTCAGATCAGAATAATGAAAGAATTTGTATTTTTGATTCTTATAAAAGCTACAAAGGTAACCTTTACCCATCCAGTTCAAATCGTCGAGATAGATTGGACAGGCCCAGGGGAATAAAAGTAGATTCCGAAAATAATATCTGGCTTGTGGATGGCAGAGCAGATCAAATTTTGAAAATTTCTCCAAACGGTGAAAAACTATTTGAACTCGGTGGATTTGGCTATAGTTCACAGAAACTTAAAGACCCAACTCAAATAGATATAGATTCTAATGGAGAAATTTATATAGCAGATAGAGGAAACGGTAGAATTGCGATTTTTGATAGACTTGGTTCTTATTTAAAACAGATGAAAGACCATCTAAAATCTCCCACAGGTGTTGCGGTAGACGAAGACGGGCTTATATTTGTCTGCGACGAATCCACAGCCGAACTCGGTTTATACACGCCACGTGGCGTAAGATTAATGTATATTGGTGGCTATTCTGAAACAGAAAAATTCCGCAAACCAGTTGACCTTGCGGTTTCTTCAAAGCGCGTCTATATATTAGATTCCGGAAGAAACCAAATAGTTTTCTTTGATCGGCAAAAAACCTCTACCTCCGTCCCTTGGCAAGCTCAAGCAGGTATGCTAGAATAACCAACCATCATAAATAGCATTCGGGAGACAAACCTTGAAAAACAACAAACTGAAAATAGGAATCTGTCTGTTTTTGGCTATAGCCCTGACTTTTTCCCTGTCTGGTTGCAAAAAGAAAAGAGATCGTCAGGTTAAATACAAACTTAAACTGACCGATTCTGCAAGAAATATTACCCTGGCTCAACTTTTGCCAAAATCAAAAGACAGAAAAGGCAAGTTTAAAAATGAAGTAAATGAAGCAGTTAAAGATGAATACATGTATGGAACACTTGCTGGTCAATATGGAAAAGTCAAAACTGCTGAAAAGCATTTAAAGAATGCCATAAGAAAAGAGCCCCTATTTATTGATGCGCATCACAATCTTGGCCTTTCATACTACAAACAGGGACGAATTGATGATGCTGTAAACGAATGGAAGAAAACTCTTGAGTTAGCTCCCGGATATGCAGAAACCTACTATAACCTCGCTATTTTTATGATGGATATGGGGCGAAAAGATGACTGCATAAAACTCCTGGAAACCTGTGTAAAACATGATCCATTCCACTTAAAAGCAAGATTTGCTTTGGGCAAAATAGCTCAAAAAGCAGGTAAAAACAAAGAAGCGATACGTCATTTCCGCTCATATCTCAACAGGGATAAAGGCGATCCTCGTGTGAGAATTGCTTTGGGCGAGTTATACCTTATAGAAGGACAAAACGACGCATCATTAAAGGAATTTGAAGCTGCAGCCAGAATTGATGATAAAAACCCAAAAGTTCATTATCAGTTAGGTGTTGCCTATCATCGAAGAAACCTTCTTGACCATGCAGTTCTTAACTACAAGAGAACCACAGAATTGGCTCCAGACAGCGTTGACGCGTATATCAACCTAGGTGACATTTATACCTACAGAAAAGAATATGCCTCTGCTCTCGCGGCTTATAATGCGGCTTTAGGAATTGATCCAACCAACTCTTATGCTTCAAGAAAAGCTAAGGAAGTTGAGTTGAAATTGCTGGATAAATAGTTTGAACCAAAAACCTTTGTTTCCATCGAAACCTGGTAGCCATTCTCGCGACTCACACCGTGATCGCGCAAGAAATGCTCTTTTGGCTGCCAGATTAAACCTCCCTGAATCTGAGGCTGGACAACTTGTCCGAGATTTCACCGTTGACGTCTCAAGCATCCTTGGAATTCCACAATCAGCAATCGATATCTCTACTGAATTTTCGGGCAGAGAGCTTGATTTGCTATTTACAATTAACAGGCAAAACACACCAAAAAAATGACAAATATCAAAGAAAAAATAAGCCATTGGGAACTCCTGGACATAGAAAAACCCGCCAGATATCTGGGAGGAGAAGTAAATCAAGCTTCGCCTAAGCCAGATCATGACATAAAAGTATGTTTAGGTTTTCCAGATCTTTATGAACTTGGAATGTCCAATCTTGCCATAAAGATACTATACTCAATATTAGACAGTGACAAAAGAGTGCAGGTAGAAAGAGTTTTTTCTCCATGGGTTGATTTTGAAGACCTTCTGCAAAAAAAGGATCTACCTCTTTATTCGCTCGAATCCGGAACTCCTCTGAATGAATTTGATCTACTGGCCATCACTCTTCCTTATGAAATGACTTTTACCAATGTTATTCATATGCTTGACCTTGGAAAAGTGCCTCTGGAATGGAAAAACAGAGAAACAGGCCCAATAGTTGTTTCCGGAGGGCCATCTGCTTCAAATCCTCTTCCTGTATCAAAATTTATGGACGCAGTTCTAATAGGCGATGGAGAAGAAGCAATTAAAGAAATCGCCGAGGTGGTTATTGAGGGCCGCAAAGCTTCAGCAACTAATTCGGAAATTAGAAAAAAACTAAGTCAAATCGAGGGTGTTTGGGTTCCTCAATTTCCTGGACCAGTGAAAAAACGAGTTTTAAAGGATTTTAAAAGTTTTCCACCTCCACTTAATCCAATAATTCCTAATGTCCAAGCGATTCATGACCGCGCTCCAATTGAAATATTCCGTGGTTGTGTTCAGGGATGCAGATTCTGTAATGCTGGTTTCTTTTACAGGCCGAAACGAGAAAGACCTGTAGATGAGCTTGTGAACTGGAGTAAAGAACTTTTAAAGAACACAGGTGAGGAGTCATTAGGCTTACTTTCCCTCTCTACATCAGATTACTGCAACTTGACCGAACTTATTCTCCGACTTGATACTGAAAAGGTATTCCCAGAGCAAACCGTTTCTATTCCGTCTATGAGAATGAATGAAAATACGATTCGCTTACTTGATTCAACCTCCAATGTGAAAAAAGGTGGCTTAACTTTCGCTCCTGAAGCTGGAACCCAAAAGTTAAGAGACATTATCCATAAAAATATCACCGAAGAAGATATTATGAAGGTAATTCAAGCTACTGCTGGTTCTGTTTACAGGACTCTCAAACTATATTTTATGATGGGATTACCATTTGAAACCGAAGAAGATGTGCTTGGCATTGCAGAATTGGTTTCCAGAATTGAGGGCATGTCTAAAAAATATAAGCCCAAAAAGCAGATAACCATAAGCCTTTCAGGATTTGTTCCAAAACCTTTTACACCATTCCAGTGGTCGGCGCAAAACTCAATGGAAGAATTTAAAGAAAAAAGGCAGATGGTTAGAAGAGCTTTATCTGATAACAAAGTAAAGGTTTCTTGGCGCGAAGAGTATTTGTGCATGCTTGAAGGCGTTTTATCCCGTGGGGATGAAAAAATTTCTGATCTGCTGCTTACCGCCCATAGACTCGGATGTAAGTTTGACGGCTGGAATGAACTTTTCAAAAGAGATTTATGGGATCAAGCTTTTGCTGAAAATGGTATAGATCCAGCTGATTACCTATGCGAACGCCCCATAAACAGTGAACTACCATGGGACTTTATCGACTACGGAACACCTAGAAGCTTCTTGGAAAGTGAATATAGAGACGCAGCAAAAATAGCGGGGATACCAATAGAATGAACCAGGAACAAATACATTTATTGAAAGTTGTTTATTCAAAAACCGGGCCTTCGAGATATGTTGCTCATCTTGATACAATCGGCATTTTAAGCAAAGCTATCAGACGTTTGAACCTTGCGTATGATGTAACTAAAGGGTGCCATATGCGCCCGAAAATAACCTTTGCTCCTCCCTTACCGCTGGGGCATGCCAGTTATTGTGAGTATTTTATATTATCGTTGACGGAGATTCCGGATTTAGATGGCTTAAAGGAACTTTTATCCGCAAACATGCCTTCAGGAATGGATGCATTAAGCATTGAGATTCTTCCTGATAAGCCACCAACATCCCATAACATTGAGAAGCTTGATTACAAATTAACTTTTCTTGATAAGGCTGTTATGGATAAAGCCCAGTTATTTTTAACAAGTGAGAATTCCAGCTTTAAAACGATAAGTAAGAAAAAAACCAGAGAGTATTTTGTTAAAGAAGCAATTATAAGCTCTGTTCCCAAAGAGATTGATGGCAAATTTGTCATCGAAGCTGAATTTGTTCAGGGAAAACCTAACGTCCCTTCCGTGTCAAAAATAGTTTCTGCCCTTGCAGATTACTTGAAAGACGAAAAGCACTCGTTAATTTTAATTGAGCGCTTAAAAATTGAAGAATTAACACAATAGGAGTTTTTCCGTGGATCGGAAAATTTTAGTAAATATAGGACCATATGAATCACGTGCGGCAGTAGTTGAAAGAGGCCAGCTTGTTGAACTGATGTTTGAAATTCCAGACTCAGAAAAAATTGTCGGGTGCATCTACAAAGGAAGGGTTTCCAATGTAGTTCCAGGAACCCAGGCTGCCTTTGTTGACATAGGAATTCACAAGGACGCTTATCTCACCCTCACAGGTGTGGAAAACGTCAGCGACGGAGAAATTGTAAAAGACATCTATAAAAGTCCAATTCAAGATATTCTCAAAGTTGGGCAGGATGTAGTATTGCAGATACTTAAAGAACCCACACCAACCAAAGGGCCACGTTCAACGATGACCATTTCCTTTCCGGGAAGGTATCTAGTTTTCATGCCTCAGGTTGATCATATAGGTGTTTCCAGAAGAATTTCGCAGGATAAAGAGCGTGATAGACTGCGCAGTATCGGAAAAAAACTTCTTCCAAAAGGAAGCGGTCTAATTTTCAGAACCGCCTCTGAAGGTCTTGAAGAAAATGTATTAGAAGCCGATCTGAGATTTTTGATTAACATGTGGAATAAGGTTCAGAAGAAATCTGAGAAAGCTCCTCCTAGAACAATGCTTCATCGCGACATATCTCTCCCAATGAAAATTGCCAGAGACTATTTTAAAGATGATGTTGAAGAAATGATCGTTGATTCAGAAGATGCTTATAATGCGATCCTGGAAGATTGTGATTTTCTTTCTCCTATGCAGAGAGCTTCATTAGAGCTTTATAAAGATAAGACACCGATTTTTGAGAAATATTGCATTAATAAAGAAATTGAACGTGCTTTGTCTCGAAAAATCTGGCTAAATTCAGGCGGATACATCTACATAGATAAAACAGAAGCTATGTATTGTATAGACATTAACTCTGGCAGATTTTCAGGTGGCTCAGATCTGGAAGAAACTGTATTCAAAGTAAATATGGAAGCCGCACGAGAAGTTGCACGACAGATCAGACTACGCAACCTGGCAGGCATGATTATTATAGACTTCATTGATATGGAATCTAACAAACATAGAGCCCAAGTTCTAAGAGCATTTAAAGATGGCTTTAGAGGAGACCGCGCAAAACCTCACATTCTTGATTTCTCAGACCTTGGACTAGTTCAAATGACACGTCGAAGAACTTCCGCCAGCCTTGAGGAAATACGTAAAGAAGCTTGCCCTTGCTGTCATGGTGCAGGAAAAGTTCTATCCATCCAAACCCTTGGAAATCGGCTTAGAACTCAGGTGTTAGATGAAGCCAGACGTTATGATTGCAGGAAGATTTCAATTTCAGCCCACAAAACTCTTATTGATTTTATAAGGGGACAGAATAACCAAAACCTTAAGGAACTTGAAAAAGCCTGTAGAAAGCAACTGGTTTTAAAATCCCTGACTGGCTTAGATCTTGAAACTTTTAAGGTAGAGCCAATTCTGGAAAAACCCCAGAGTTCAAAAAGTGACAAAGCTCAAAACCCAAATTCTGAAGTTTCCAAGAATTCAAAGGAAGACAAGCCAAACAACTCCAAAGAAGAAAAATCTCTTAGTAGCAACGATGCTAAAGATCAACCCAAAGGAAAAAAGGATGAACCTCAAAGCAAGTAATTTCCGTAATTGCCTCAAAATATCAGTAATTTCTCTATTTCTGATCTTTTCTGGCATTCAATCATTACGAGCTGTTGAAGTTAAATACTCATTCAAAACAGGTTTCACTTATTCGTATGAGTATGTTTCCAAGCATTCCACTGAATTTAAAGCTTTCCAGATATCCGGGAAAAAAGATTCGGACAAGTTCTCTCAGGAATTCGAAATAAAAATTCTCAGCTTTGACAATAATGCCTACGTAGCTGATATTATTTCAAATGGCCATTCTATAAGGCGCTATATTTCCCCAACCGGAAAATTGGTTGGCGCACCAACAGAAACAGGACAAAAAATCCCTTTCCTTCTTACATTCCCTACAGGTGACTGGAAGGTGGGTACAACCAAAAAAACTTCGAAAAACCTGAAAATAGGCAACAAGACCTTCCAGATGAATTGGCTTTTAAAGTTAAAAGATTATTCTGATGAAACAAATCTCGCTGAAATCGTTTTTTCAGGATTACTAGACTTTCCTGAAGACAGGATCAAACAGAAAAACTTTGATTACAAGGGTAAGATCAAGTTTGATCTGACCAATGGATGCATAAACCAGGCAGACTGGCTTATCACTTATCAATTTTCCTTCCTCAACAAGGAACTTGCTGTAATAAGACCTATGTGGGAATTCGCAGAAACCCACAGATATTCATTGAAATTAAAAGGCGTAAGGGAGAACTGACATGAAACGATTTCTCTTTTGTTTTGCCCTGATAACCTTCGTATTTTCAAGTTCTCAACTCAGCGCGCGCGACTTTAATATTTCATCTCCAATAAAATTATGGCTCCTAACCAATGAGGCAAAGGCGATCTCTTCTTTAAATGCCGACAGGAACTTGATAAGTCAGATTTCAAGCCCCTTTTCTTCAGTGCCATTTTATAATGAAAATGGCTTGAAAGCCGAAGAACAGCTTTGGAATGTACACAGAAAAATCTACAAACTTTTATCTGAAGTTGAAGATGTCTATTCGCTTGCAAAGCGTTACGGAGACGGTCATTTTTCTGTTTTATTGAAACGAGCAAGGCCAGAAATATGGATTCTGATTCCATTGCATCAGCTCAGAGTTGGCATATTAGATACTCTGCCGGGAGAATTGAGAAAAGCTTTTCATTCGACTTTGCTGGAATGCCTGCAGCTCAATGAAAACAGGGACACGAATCTTTCAGAGAGACTTTCCCGGGCACAACGCCTGTTAAAAGACGATGAAATGAGGCTTATGGATTCATATCTAGACAACTTTTCTGCTCTTTATCCCGCAAACGGCGCACCAAAATTATTTAGAGCGTTCATCAAATCTGGAACAAAACAGCAATTTGCACGCAGAATAAAAGAGATTTTCAAACCGGTGGTAGTAACAATTCCGGTAGCAGAAGCATCAAAAGAGGAACCCAGTTTACCGATTGAACCAGATGATCCACTTGCGGAGCTTGAAAAGCTTGCAGAAATGACTCCTACAGGAGAATTTAAAGACTCTGATTCTGCAAATAATGCGAGCGAAACGTTTTTAGAAGAGCCTGATCAAGCAGCTGTAGATATGTTTAATATCTGGGATTAGTTTAATTAATGCAACAATCTGTTACCGCCTTTTTTCAGTCATTGAGTTGGCAATACCTGGCTATTTTGGCAACTTTCGTTTATGGCGTCATGAATTTTTTATACAAGGTTGCCGCTGAATACAAGTGCTCAAGCTTTCACATAATGAGCTTTAGCGGCTTAAGTGTATCAATTCTTTCATTTATTGTTATTTTTTTTACAAAATCCCCTTTTAGTTCTCTCCATCTGATTCTACTTTTTGCCTGCGTAAATGCCTTTTTCTTTGCTGCTGGCTCAATATGCAAAATAGAGGCTCTGAGGAATATCCCGGCAAACATTTCTTTTCCCGTTATAAAGTTAAATGTAGTATTAACTATCATTATTGCCGTGTTGTTTTTTTCTGAGCGCCCTAACTTCAATCAAATCGTCGGAATTTGTTCCGGAATAGGTGTAATTCTAATTCTAGCAGCTGAAAAATGGAAAGTTCCGGGCCAATCAATTTCATTTCGTAAAGGTATTTTGTTCTCGGTTTCAGCAGCCTTTTGTTCTGCGATTTCCATGACAGTTGGCAAAGTAGTTTCAACAACCGTGCCCAAGTTAAATTACATTTTTATTTCTTACACCCTGGTTGCAATTTACTCGTATCTGGCCTCAACTCAAAAAAAAGCAGTGGTTAAGGGTTCTTCGTCTCTTAACTACAAAACTGTTGGCTTTGGCGTAGTTATTGGTTCAATGAATTTTCTTGGCTACTTTCTTGTATTGTCAGCCTTTTCCAAAGGCCCAATGTCGTCAATTCAACCAATTTTTGCTATGTCAGTGGTTATTCCAATTATTATGTCCAGAATTTTTTATGGGGAAAAATTAAATCTTCATCGAGTTCTAGCCTTGTTTTTATCAATAATTTCTATCATTCTTATTTCAAAAAAATAGAAAAAAGATACAATTGGCCAGAAAAAAAACGCCACGTAAGTGGCGTTTTTTTTAAGAATAATAATCCTTCAGTTTTGGCGGTGAACTAGCTCTAAGCTTTTTCAGGGCCTTTTCTTCAACCTGTCTGATTCTTTCTCGGGTCACACCAAGAATTCGGCCTATTTCTTCCAGTGATCTTGGAATACCGTCATCTAAACCAAATCTAAGTTTAACCACCATTATTTCCCTGTCGGTCAAGGCAACCATTACTTTTTCGATCTGCTCTCTAAGCAAAGAATCGATAACAGCTTCTTCCGGACTAACAGCATCATCGTTTGAAATGTAATTTTCCAGTGAAGTATCTTCCTTGTTACCAACTGTAACTTCAAGTGATACAGGTTCTTGAGTCAATCTGACAACTTCTTCAATTCTATCAACTGGAATATCAACTCTCATGGAAAGCTCTTCCATGGATGGTTCTCTTCCAACTTCCTGAACGAAAAGACGCAGATGCTTTCGGACCTTATTAACAATTTCCATGATATGAACAGGAATTCTAATAACTCTTGACTGCTCTGCTAATGCTCTTGTTATAGCCTGTCTGATCCACCATGTAGAATAGGTAGAAAACTTGTATCCCATGGTGTAATCAAACTTTTCAATAGATCTTAAAAGACCAAGATTGCCTTCCTGAATCAAATCAAGGAAAAGTAATCCACGATTGGTATACTTCTTTGCAATACTTACAACTAATCTTAAGTTGGCAGTAATAAGAGCTTCTCTTGCTTCCTGGTCACCTTCAAGAATTCTTTTTGCAAAATCTTTTTCCTGATCATGAGTTGCAAGGGAAAGCTTGGTTAGCTGCTGAAGATAGAGCTTTACAGAATCATCAAAAATAGACTCCTGTTTTCTCTTTTCTCTTTGATCCTGAGAATCAACAACATCTTCGTCAGAGGATTTTTTATATGCTGAAGCAATTTTTATCCCCTCTTTTTCTTGAGCTTCTTTTACTTCAAGCTCTTTTGATTCAGGGGTTTCAACGACTTTTACTTCTTTCTTTTTTGATGCTTTTGTACGAATTGTTTTCGTTTTAGCTTGTGTTTTTGCCTTGCCAGAAGCATTGTTGTCTTTTTTAGGCATTTTCCAGCTCCTCTTCGCAGCTGAACTCTCCCATGGCTCGAAACTTCTGATATCTTTTTTCGATCAGCTCTTCGGGGTCCATCTTAAGCAATTCTGGAAGATGTTCTTCAATCTTTTCCTTAATCAATTCAGCGGCCTTTTGATGATTTCTATGAGCTCCACCCAGGGGCTCGGATATAACTTCGTCAATTATACCAGCTTCCAGATGATTATGTGCAAGAACTTTTAATGCTTCTGCAGCATCTTTTGCCTTAGTCGCGTCTTTCCACAATATTGCTGCACAACCTTCTGCTGTAATAACCGAATAAATACTATATTCAAACATCAAAATTTTATCGCCAATTCCTAATGCCAAAGCTCCACCGCTGCCGCCTTCTCCTATAACAAAGCATAAGATTGGGACACGGACTCTGGACATCTCTGCAAGATTTCTTGCAATGGCTTCACTCTGTCCACGTTCTTCAGCTCCTAAACCAGGAAATGCACCAGGAGTATCAATAAGAACCAGGATTGGCTTATTAAAATTCTCAGCCATTTTCATCATTCTGAGAGCTTTTCTGTAGCCTTCAGGATGCGGCATACCAAAGTTTCTGTAAATATTCTCTTCAGTATCGTGACCTTTTTGTTGGCCAATAATCATCATTGATCGGCCATTAACATTTCCAAATCCTGAAACAATTGCCGAATCATCGCCAAAAAGCCTGTCTCCGTGAAGTTCAAAAAAATCATCACCACACAGGTGTTTTATATAGTCCAGGGTTGATGGTCTATCGATATGACGCGCAACTTTGGTAATTTGCCAGGAATCCAGATCACCATAGACCTCTTCTTTTAGAGTGTTGATTTTTCCAGCAATAGCCTGAATTTCTTTTGTTAAGTCAAGCTTTCCGCTCTCTGAGATCAACTGTAGCTCTTTTAATCTAGTTTCAAGCTCAATTATTGGTTGTTCAAAATCAAAATCTCTGGACATCTTTACTCCGGATTATTCGGTTATAAGTCTCAATAGTCTTGCAATTGATGACTTGAGTATTCTTCTATGAATTACGGCATCTATCATACCATGCTCAAGAAGAAATTCGGCTCTCTGGAAACCTTCTGGTAATTTTTGCTTTATTGTCTGCTCAATAACCCTGGGTCCGGCGAAACCGATTAAAGCACCTGGTTCAGCAATGTTTACATCACCAAGACTTGCAAAACTCGCAGAAACCCCACCTGTTGTAGGATCGGTCATTAAAGAAATAAAGGGCACAGACGCTTCGGATAATTTTTTTGCTGCCGCTGAGGTTTTAGCCATCTGCATCAAGGAGAATATTCCTTCCTGCATTCTTGCTCCGCCACTCGCAGAAACAATTATCACTGGAGTTTTTTCTTTTGCTCCAATTTCAAATAATCTGGTAACTTTTTCGCCAACTACTGAGCCCATGCTTCCACCCATGAATTCGAAATTCATAACTCCGAGCAAAATCTGAAGGCCTTCGATTTTCCCACGACCAGTTGTAATGGCCTCAAGAACGTCAGTTTTAGCGACAGCGTCTCTAATTCTATCTTCATATGCCTTTGAATCATTAAAGTTCAAAGGATTTGCCGACCTGATATTCCCATCCAGTTCTATGAAAGAATTATCGTCAGTTAACAGAGCAACCCTATCCCATAATGGCATCCTTAGATGCTGGTCGCATTTGTTGCAAAGATAAAGGTTTTTTGCGAGTTCTTTAATTAAAAGTAACTCGCCGCACCTGGTACATTTCTTCCAAAGGTCTGAAGGAATGTCTTTCTTGGGTCTGGTAAGCTTGTCAAACCATCCCATTGCTTACCGCCTTTCAATGCATAATTTAGGCTTTTTCATAAACTCTGGTTATACCAGATTTGTTTTTCCATTTCAAGGGCAATTAAAGAATACAGCAAGATATTTGATTTTTTTTTCATTTTTCTTTCAAATATTCTAAAAAAACAAAAGCGGAACAACATAAATTGTTGTCCCGCTTTTTATTTTAGGAGGTTACATTTATTCTAGTTTTTATCGGTTTTAAACGAATATTTTTTTGATAGATGCTTAACGCCGCCAGCATCTGTAGCTTCAAATTGCACACTATATTCCCTGTCTGCCTGGAGAGTTTTATACTCATTGCTGACAGAAGTTTGCGGTGAGAATGTTAAGTTTTCAGTGTCAATTCTTGTTCCGTCTTTATTAAATACATACATATCAATATCAGATGGAGTTTGAACATTAAGACTAAATTTAACTGAATAAGGTCCTGATGTTTTTACCAAAACATTTGAAAAGAATGTTTCAACAACTTCTGTTGAGGTATCTGTTCCGGTAGAAGTTATGGTTGGTGTTTGAACTTTTGCAGTTGTGGTAAAGGAAAGAACGCCAAATGAAGAAGAAGTTGTTTTGTTGCCACTTTTGTCGGTACAAACAAGTTCGTAGGTATACTGCTTTTCAGCCTGCAATCCAGTTACGTCATAGCGATGGGATTTGCTGTATGCTGTGCTAACCGGGAACTCAAGGCGATCCCCTTCGATGGTTCTTAAAATTAATCTGGTAAGACAAAGTTCATCAGTATTCCATGAAATTGAAACGGTGCTATCAGTTGGATTATTAACCACACCGCTTATTATAGGAGGAATATTGTCAGCAAATCCAGGTAATCCATTTGCTCCATGACATAGATAACACATACTTGAGTTAGTATAGTTATGATCTGGAATTCTTGATGTATCGTTGTGACAGGTTAAGCAAGATGCCTGCTGCCAACCAGGATGCATGTTGTCCAATAAAGGAGCGTCTGTATGCCCATCAATACTTCCGCTACCATCTGTTGGAGTTGAAATAATCGGACTGTCAATTTGTCCAACATCCTGAACGGTACCAGTTGTAGGAGTTCCTGTGTTTGAACCGGTTGGCATATAAGCGCCAAGTGGGTTTACCTGAGAACCGGAACTTGAAGTGCTGGATGAACAGCCCGCTGAAAAGAAGGCGATCGCACCAATGAGTAGAAATAACAGCCATGAATGCTGTCTAAAGTTTCTGTAGGACTTCATAGTAAATTTGTAACCTCCATAATTGCTACTTTTTATAGCTCTAGGGTGTATCGGCATTTACCATTTTGGTGCTTAACAAATAATAAGAAAAAAGATTTTAAATTTTTTCTCATTTTTTATTCAAGAAAATACAAAAGCTGTCGAAAAGGTTTTAGATTTTATTAGTTACAAAAAAAAACAAATGGGAATAAAATGAAACTTATCAAAGAATCTTTGCTATGGCTTACAACATCGCTCTTTTCAGCCATCTCCTACGTCCTGATGTATCCTTTTTTTGTCATAAAAAACCTTGGATACCACCTGCGATCCCCTTCTGTGTTGCTTTATGCTCTACTTTTCTTTGTCCTGGATCGTTTGACAAAGCTAATGGTTTTAAACCATTCCCATGAATTACCAATTAAAGTTATAGATAAATTTTTTACGCTCACATATGTCAAAAATCCTGGAGTCGCTTTTGGCTGGTTCCCTGATTGGAAATTGCCACCAATTTTGATGGCAGTAACCATGATCGTAATAATTGCATACTATAGTTTTAAACTTCCGGAAGAAGAAAAATTGACGCGATGGTCCCTGGCCTTACTGGTAGGTGGAGCAATCGGTAATCTCTATGACAGAATTGCCTATGGATTTGTAGTAGATTTCTTTCTTTTCCATTTTGGAAGCATTGATTTTCCAGTTTTTAATGTGGCAGACATTGCGATTGATTTTGGCGTATTTATGCTGTTTATTGATATTTTCTTTCTTAGCCCAGATGAAGAAGAAGAAAGTGATACCCCTCTGGCAGCTTCAGCTGCTTAGATAAAATGTATCCAATACTGTTATCAACACCATATTTCAATGTCTATTCCTATGGGCTTTTAATAGCTCTTGGCTATAGCCTTGGCACCTTCTGGATACTAAAAGAAGCAAAAAAAGACAGCCTCTCTGTAGAGGCTGTTTTTGACATGATGCTGCTAATGCTTATTGCAGGCATCAGTGGCTCCAGACTTCTTTATCTAATAGAATATTCCCCGCAAAAACTGAATCCGGTCAATTTCTTTGCTTTTGAACAGGGCGGCCTGACCTTTTATGGGGCAGTATTGGGCGGGATTATTTCTAATCTTCTCTTTCTCAAACTAAAAAAGATTTCTTTCTGGCGAGTTATGGATTGTGTGGGTTTCGGGCTACCACTAGGAATAGCTCTGGCGAGAACAGGATGCTTTTTAAACGGCTGTTGCTACGGATTAAAATGCTCAATGCCCTGGGGAGTAGTATTCCCGTTAGTATCTCCAGATGCTGTTCACCCTACTCAACTTTATGAATCCCTAAGCGGTTTGATCATTTTTCTTTTGCTGCAGAAATTCAGACATCTGCGACAAAACTATGGTGAAGCCTTTTTAGCCTGCATGGGTCTTTATGCCTTTTTTCGCTTCTTTATAGAATTTTGGCGCGCTGACAATCCAATTGTGTTTGCCGGGTTAAAGCTTTCACAACTGATTGCAATAGCAATGATCATATCAGCCTATGCATGCTGGCAAGCAATAAAATCCTACAAAAAATTGCGCTACCTGCCCCCTACCGGAACAGAAGAAATGGAAAAAACAGGCGAATGACTTTTGTAAGTGCTTATCTGCCGTTTTATTCATACGGCGTTCTAATGACCATTGCCTTTGTTTTAGGCCTGATTCTGGTAAAAAAAAACCTGAATAAAACTTCCCTTAAAAATCTGGAATTTGTTGATTACGCACTAGTTATTTCAATTTGCGCTCTTTTCGGCTCAAGATTACTTTATATAGTTTTGTATCCAGACCAATTCAAAAGCCTCAAAGACTACCTTGCAATCTATGAGGGCGGAATGGTTTTTTTTGGTGGCTTTCTTGCCGCTTTCATAGGTGGAATCGCCTTTGCATATTTTAAAAAGGCTTCTTTAAAAGAATTCCTGGACGCTTGTGCTGCACCACTTTCAATAGGGCATGCACTAGGAAGAATAGGTTGCCTCATAAATGGATGCTGCTATGGAAAACCAACGAACTGGCCCCAAATTTACCGGCTAAACACTGATCCGATTAGTTGCTATCGCCATCCGGTACAACTTTACGAATCAATATTTCTTTTGCTGACTTTCTTTGCTCTTAACTACTCATTTAAAAGAACTTACGTTCTTAAAAAGCAAAAAAAAGGAATGACTGCAGGAATATACCTTTTATCATATAGCATCTTTCGTTTCTTTATTGAGAACGTGCGAGCAGATGACAGAGGAGGCCTGTTCACCCCCTTTAATCTTTCCATATCTCAGTCAATCAGCGTTGTTCTTTTTGGTCTGGCTGTGTTATGGATAGTATACTGTAACAAGAACTCACAATTTTCTTTGGAGAATTCATAAAAAATGCCTGGCAAAATTACGTGGACAATAGAACCCGAGTATATTGGGTTAAGGCTTGATGCTGCGATCAGCTCAAAATACCCCGATATCTCTCGTTCTGTAGCATCTGACATGATAAAGAACAGCGAGATTCTCCTGAATGGAGATCTGGTTAAACCATCAATAAAATTAAAAGGCGAAGAGGTTCTGACAATAACCTTTCGCGATGACGAAGCAGAAAATACAGTTTTACAACCTACACCTATGAATTTTCCGGTTTTATTCGAGGATGATGACATAATTGTAATTAACAAGCCAACTGGACTTGTTGTACACCCTGGCGCAGGGGGGGAAACAGAAACTGTTGTCTCTGCACTTTTGAGTCACACAAATCTTAGCCCGGTTGGTGCTCCAATTAGACCTGGTGTTGTCCAGAGGCTTGATAAGGAAACCAGCGGAATAATGATTCTGGCTAAAACCCGAAAAGCGCATATGAACCTGGCTGAAGCTTTTGCTGGTCACGACATTCATAAAGAATATATAGCTATTGCACAGGGTCACATTGCCAACAAGAAAGGCAGAATTGAAGTCGCAATAGAAAGAGACAGGGTCCATCGCAAACGCATGAAGGCAACTTCCCCCGAAAATGGAAGAATGGCCATAAGCAAATTCGAGGTTATTGAGTATCTGGAAGGCGCTTCCCTGGTTAGAGTCAAAATTCTTACAGGAAGAACTCATCAAATCAGGGTTCACATGCAATTTATCGGGCACTCACTTTATGGAGATGCCACCTATGGTGGGAGAAAGCTACTTGGCAAGCACGAACATTTTCTTCATAGTGCGAAACTGAGTTTAAAGCACCCCATCACTGGGGAACAAATGACATGGGAAGCCGATCCACCAGAAGCATTTCAGGAAGCAATTAATAAATTAAAAGGCCTTGAAACTTAAGGGTTTCTTAGAAAGAACTTTTTGCCGATGAACACTAACGAAAATATAAAACAGGGTGCTCTATGAGTCTTTCTTTAAAACTTGATAAAAATAAAATTTCTTCCAGAAAAGGAAACTTCGCCTTATACGCGATTGTTTTTCTGATGGTTGGAATAGTGCTGTCGATCTTCATCTTTTTCCCACAGTTTCTAAATATGCAATCTGGCATATACGGTATTACCTGCAGAGAAATTAAGCGAAAAGTTCAAACTGCAGTTATGGATCATGATGCAAATGAAACTAAAAGTATTGTAAAAGCGAATAAAGTGGTTGATCTTGATGAATTAAAAGAAAAAGGATTCTTGGCGGAAATTCAGTATTGCCCCGAAAAAGGCAAATACATATTTGATAAAACAGGAAAAGTTATCTGCACTGTTCACGACATGTAGCAGTGATTAGGCGCATTAGCTCTACGGAGGAAATATGAGTAAGCATAGAAGAAGGACCTATCTGATTAAGACAGGGCTGCAACTTAGATACATGGGGATTATTATATCTACCATGTTATTAGTTGCTTTTGGAGTGGGATGGATAATTTATCACACTTCATGGAGTCGAATAGCAAACACCCCAGACCTCACTCTGGACAAGCTTTCAGACATCTTTGACACTGTAAATCACCTGCTAATGAAATGGATAGTGGTTTTCCTCTTTGCGATTGCAATTTTATCTATATTTGTGTCACACAAGATTGCGGGGCCCGTCTATCGGTTGGAAGAGACCTCGCGTATTATTGCCTCGGGTGATTTAACAGCGAAAGTTCATCTGAGGCAGGGTGACGAATTGGGCGATTTACAGGAAGCTTTTAACAAGATGTCGGTCTCGCTAAGAAATATGGTAGCGAAAGATCGGGAAATTATTGAAAGATTAATTGTTTCAGGAAATCAGCTCAAAGAAACGATCAACAGCAACAAACAGGACCCGGAATCTATCAAAAAGGTAACTCAGGATCTTTACGCGGTAATTGAGGAGCTTAGACTTGTTACCAGCGGATTTAAGATAGATGATCAGGATGTTATTGAAGAGAGCGAAGAAGAAGCAGAAGTTTAACGTTTTTTCATAAGTCTATTTAAAGGGATTGTATCTTCTGATACAATCCTTTTTATATATGAAAAAAAAATGAGGAAATTGAAGATGATTCATCAGAAAATTTTATGCAATGGAAAGTGGCAGGAAGCTAATTTTCCAGTTTCTTCTTTTAAAGCGGTTTACCCTCGTGAAGCGAAACAAGGAGAGATGAGTTTTCCTATTTCCAGCTTTTTAGATATAGATGAAATGCTGCAATCTGCAGAAAAAGCTAAATTTGAGGTTGAAAACTGCAGCCGTGAAAAAAGAGCTGCCTTTCTGCGATTGTTATCAGAAAAAATTAATAAAAACAGCGAAGAGCTTTGTCAGATAGCATCAAACGAAACAGGATTTGAAAAAAACGAAAGACTGATGCAAAAAGAATTGCCCAAGATGCTGGCGCAAATGAACATGGCAGCTGAATCCTGTGTAAATATTGAATGGATGGAACCTACTATTGATTCTGAAAGAGAAATCAGATCAACCAGAGGGGCTCTGGATGGTCCAGTAGTTATTTTCGGCTCAACATGCTTTCCATTTTTAATGAACTCCTGCGGAGGAAATGACTTTGTATCAGCGATTTGTTCAGGAAATACAATCATTTCAAAAGGAAATCCAAATCATCCACAAACTTCCTTAAAACTTGCAGAGCTAATATTTGAATCGATTCAGGAAGCTGAAATGCCCATCCAGACATTTCAATTTTTCCACCATACAACCACAGATCTTGGGTATAGACTTGCAAGTCACCCCATGATAGGCGCTTTCAGCTTCTCTGGCAACAGACAATCCGGATTGGCCCTAAAGGAATCTGCGGATAGAGCTGGAAATCTATTCTTCGGACAGCTTTCTGGTATTAATCCCGTTTTTCTCTTTGCAGAAGCAGTAAACGAGAGGCCAACAGAGATTGCTGCTGATTTGCAGGATGCAATCCTGTTTTCTTCAGGTCAATATTACACAAAACCTGGAATCTGTTTTGTAACTGAATCTGAAGGCACCCGAACCATCATAAAAAGTTTAAAAGAAAATCTGGAAAATGCTGAAAAGCAGTATATGCTCAATGATCAGATTGCTAGAGATCTCGACACGGTTTTGTCGAACTTCATCAGAATTGGTGCCAAAAAAGTCACCTGCAGCCTGTTTCATCCAGCAGAACCATTTATTTTTCCAGGCACAATAGTAGAAATCGACTTAAGGACTTTTTTGAAATTTTCAAGACACTTTCAGGAAATCACCTTTGGGCCTGTTCTGGTTTTTGTAATTGCAGATGAAGACTCACAGTTTGAAGATGCAATAAAAGTTCTTGAAGGCAGCCCTGCTATAAGCATCTATACTTCAAAAGGTGAAGAGGATAAACAGACTTACAACAAAATTTCATCCTCCCTTATCAGACTTACCGGAAGATTTTTAAACAACCAGATGCCAACAGACATAAGTCTTTCTTCTGCAGCAGTTTACGGCGGGCCTTTCCCTGCTTCAAATGCGCCTGGCTTTTCATCTATCGGATTCCCATCGTCAATAAAAAGATTCACCAGCTTAAAATGCTATTCGAATGTTTGCGATGAATGGCTTCCTGACATCCTGAAGAACAAAAACCCTAATCCAGATTGCTTCAGATTAATTAATGGGAAATTGTCGAAAGAAAGCCTTTAATACAATTAAAGTTAAACTAGATTAAAGCTGGAAAAATTCTGGACTATTGCTTTTAGCGCTTCTGATGCTTGTCGAGACCCTTTTGTCAATCTGGTCGAGGCATAAATTTCTCCGCCACAGCGGATTTATAATGGTTTCTTCAGTGCATGAGTTCGTTTTTGGTTTAGGGATGATTAGAACTACATTCGTTTGTATTTGGAGAGCATTCAATAACAGGTTTCTGCGGAAACTCTCGGAGCAATTTTTCTCCCCATTTAACTGCCTTTGTGTGGCTAACATCAAGATCAAAAAAGTCTTTTACAAACATTATGTCCTGCAATTTTTGATATACTGGTCCTGGGAGATCTCGTTGGAGATATCGCATCCCAAAATCCCATCTTTCCGGGCAATATCGCATGCGTAGAAGTTCAACAAGTGGTTTTAATGTGTAGCCCCAGAAAGCAGCCAAAGCTTCTACCTCCTGACTTCTATTTATCGTCTTGCGAACAAATAGCTGACTCAATGAAAACCAGCCTTTCAGACTTTCCAACCGTTTGGATCGAAAAGCATCTGACGAGGACTCACTGGTAGGCTTACTACTTAGCCAATGGTCCTTATCGAATAGTGGCTGGATTTTTCCGTGTCGTTCAATGTTAAGACAATCCACGTATGACCCAGGAAGGTAGACACACACATCGACCAAAAGATAATCTCCACCATCCTTCAATTTGAAGTAGCGTCCCGGAGGTTCATCGTGGCTAACTAAAACTGGAGATACGCTCTCTAAAGTGGATTCGACTAACAAGAAGAAAGAGTCGATATCAGCCTCACTATCTAACAAAAAGTTCAGGTCTATGTCCGAAAACTCATCTTCAATACCAAAAGCTGCACTCCCGCCCTCCCATGCAGCCAACACATCAGGGATGGGTTGTAAAGACTTGCACAAAGTTTGTTTAACTTTTGTACGAAAAGCGGTTTGACATTCTTCCATAACTTGCTCCTTCATTGCTTATCATCACCCGAATTGAGCTTTCTGTCTTTAATTCTCTCGGCAGGGAAAATTCCATCGAGTCGTTCAACAACAATTTGAAAAGTGTTATTCGGATTCTCCCCATTGTCAATTTCGATCAGATACTTCCCGACTCCGGTTGGTCTGTAATTGACCGAATCAAGGTGTTTTCGAAGTTCCTCAGTTCTCGAATTTTCTTCTCCGTGGGCGGAGTGCCGTGAAGAACTTCCCGCTCGATCAGAATATCTCTTCAGAAGAATCTCATTGCTTGCTTTGAGGAAAATCTCACAAATTTCGTGATTCTGTGCATTGATTGCGTTGAGTAGTCTTATTCCACCAAACTCCGGATTTATACAGCCCTCAAAAATAAAGCTTCCCAGACCTTTAGAGAGTTCAGACGCGATTCGGAACATAAGCTCGTATCCTGCGCAACTAATGAACCTTGCCGAGGCTCCATCGCAGCTCTGCGCAGTTTCAGAAAGCCATTCGGAAATCCGATCACTGCTTATGTGTGGCAGGCCAAATTTTTCGCTGAGCTGATTAGAAAGAGTTGTCTTACCGGCTCCAGGTGGGCCATGTATCAAGAAAATCATAGGGCTCTTCTCCTAATTTCCAATCTTGATCGATCGAAATTTTCTTTTGTGTTCTTCATTAATAGCTAGCGCTAGTCGTGAGCGGGCGCCGATTGTCGCCATTGGCAAATGATGGAATCAGGACTGGCGTTCCGAGTCGACGCGCTGGTTATGCAGTTTTTTTGTTTAAAATTGAATTTTTCAAAAGATTTTCACACAATTGATTAAGACTCAAATTTGATTGTAAAGCCTTTATAGTAAGCAATTTATGAAGTTCTTTATTTATCCTGAGAACAAATTTGCCTGAGTAATTCTTTTTGACCGTCTCTTCAGGAAAAGGAATTTGGTCCCTTTCATGAATCTCAATCCATTCGTCCAGAATTTTGCAAAGTTGTTTGTAAACATTTTGCTCATCATCACCATGGCAGCAAGGCCCTAAGAACCCAGGGATCGAACCAATATAGCAATTATCTTCATCTGACCATTCAACAATTTTTATGTATTTATCCTTTTTTTTCATTTTCATGGGCCTCCTTTACTACCTTTTTAAGATCCTTCTCAAACTGTTTTGTAAAAATTGGTCTTAGCATCAGATTCCCAATTTTTCGAACATATCTTCTGCATCTTTGCATTCAACCAGATTCTTGCCAGATTCAGAATTCCTTAAAGGTTTCAATGTAGTTTCATTAGGAACCTTAAGATCAAAAGGAAGTCCGTTATTGAGTTCAACTTGTTTATAAAACAAATTTATGGCCTGAGTTGCATTTAAACCCAGTTTTTCGAATATCTTTTCAACATGATTTTTTAAAGAAGGCTCTACCCTCGCACGAATTGTTGCTGTTTTTGACATTTTTATCACCTGCCTACTTTAACTGTAGCCCAAACGGGGAACAAAAAAAACAAGACTCTTTATTGGAAATTTAATTTTGTTTTAGATTTCCATTTTTGGTGCCCTAACGACCTCTTGAGGCGCGAGCCGTGATTGGCGTGAAAAATGCTGAGCGAAGCGAAATGCATTTTTCATGCCAATAGGCGAGTCGCACTCGAAGCGCTTGTTATATTCCGATCATTATCTAAAATACGTCATAAACAAATATATTAGAACTAAACCCCTTCAGTGCCTCACTACGAAGATTCGCCACTTCTTTGTATTCAGAATGTTCAATTAATTCTTTTGAAGCTACTACTCCAGAATCTGAAGGTATGGCAAGCAAACGGAATGTTGCATTTACGGCTTTTCCTGAAATATCTTTTTGAGCATATTCTTTATATCCCATTGTTGCTAAAATTATACTTCCAAAATGCAGAGCAACTTTCAAATCCGCAGATATTACCTTTTGAGACAATTTTGCAGCTTGAATTGCGCGCATTTGATTGTTCCTTCCGGTAAAAATCGCCAGTAAGCCTCCGCCCATATATTTAATTGGAATACCATCGAATTGAAGTATCGATTCTGTTAAGCCCTGATATATTCCGTTCACCCAAATTATTGATTCTTTATCTTCCATTGAATCAATCTTTTTTGTTAATCCAGGAATACTTGAGAGGAATATAGATGCTTCGATATTTCCTTCCTGATTTGAAAAGGAACCAAGCAGCCAATCTGTCGTCACATCCAAAAGATTGGATAAGGCTACTATTTGTGAAATTTCTGGCGCATTTTCACCAGTCTCCCATTTTGATATTGCTTGGCGAGTTACATTGAGGGCGTTTGCTAGATAATTTTGGGAAAATCCTTTTTCTTCTCGCTTTTTTCTGATTCGTATACCTAAATTTTTTGTAAAATCCATTCTATGATTCTATTTTCCTTTCTCTCTGCGAACAAGCGAAAATTCCTCGCTATAAGGAGGTAGTATTTTCCTTAACTTTAAAGTACTAAGGCAGATTTAAAATCGTGAATATAACGCTCAAGCTCAGGGGCCGCCGAGCGTTTTACAGCGAGGGGATTTCGGCGTTTTTGGCGGAATTCTTGTTTTTTACAAGAATTCTGACAAGCCGAAACGGTCTGCTGCAGCGCCTGGTTATGCATTTTTAAAACTCAGCATCAAATGGTTGTTCTGTGTTCTTTGGCCGGATTTGCTTTCTCTTCTTCAATACATTTTCAAACTCTTCGGGAAGTTTGGCCTTTATTGATTTTAAGTAGTCCAGAACGAGGCTATCCTCGTATGAAAGATTTTTGTTACGATCTTGGATTATCCTCTTTATACAAAACGCTTCTAAGGCATTTGAATTGAGGCTCTTAAGTAGACCAAAGTTCTCCTCTGTAAAATACCAAGGGTCATTTTTCATCTTTTCGACAAGCCATGCGATTTTTCTGGGTTCTCCCCGAGCAGCCCCATTGGTATTACATAAGGCTTGAATCTGTTTTTTAAATGGAGAAGCAGCGTCCCCCTCTCGATCATCGCCCATAATCTCAAAGATGGCTCTATACTCATTGGGGCCCAGGAAGTTTAACTCTTTTAAAACGATCAGAAGTTTATCCTTGTCAAGTTGATCTGCTGTTGTCAGGCATTTCTTAAACACTTTTTTAATATAGGGGGCTAGAATTTGGTTATGTGCGTATCCAGAATTTGAGTTTACTTTGTGAAGGACGGTCGTTAGGTAAGCCACCCTGTCTTGAGCAATGGAGATCTTTTTCAAAACGGCTTTGAAGACCAGTGGACTCTTGGATTTTCCAACGAGTTTCATTAATTTTGTAATCTCACCATCAGAGGCGGTTTCCCAAGAAAGTTCCTCAATCATTTGCGCAATGGAGTTTTCGTTGGCAAAGGCATGGGGGGGGAGAAAGCAAAGTGCCAAAAAAAGAGTAAGAACCAATGGGAAACCTCGATTAACTTCCATATATCACTCCTTCGATTGTTTCAATTGCATAACGCCAGTCGTGGCCGGTAAAACGAGACGGGCGCGGGTGTTGCATCAGCAAGAACCGTGACAGCGGCTATTTTCCGTGTCGACGCACTTGTTAAACTTGCTCTCCTAATTTTTATTTTTTTCATTAATTCTTCGATTAATTCTTGATCTTATGAATAATACCGACCTTAACCAACCATTCGACGACTAGTTCAGGCCAATTTGTAATTGGAAATTCTGTTCTTCTAAGACCAAAAGCATGCCCGCCTTCTTCAAAAATTCTAGTCTCAACCATTACCTTATTCTTTTCTAAAGCTTTTTGATAAAGAATCGAATATTCGACAGGGTCAACATTGTCGTCTTTTGCGTGAATTAAAAGAGTTGGAGGAGTTTCTGATGTAACGGGCAAAAAAGGATTGAGCCCCAACTTAACATTATAATTTTTTGCCATATGGCCTGGATAAATTGGTATCGAAAAATCTGGACGACAGCTCTCTTTATCAGCCTCGTCAACTATTGAATACAGTCGTTTTTTGTAATTGGTACTAATTGCTGCTGCCAAATGGCCACCGGCTGAGAACCCAAGCACGCCAATTTTATTTGGGTTAATTTTCCATTTTTCTGCGTTATACCTAAGAAGCCCCATTGCTCGCTGCGCATCTTGTAATGCCGATGCGGAATTTGGATATGGTCCAGACCTGTTTTCAGGCTTTCCGTAGGGCACACGATATTTTAATAAAACACACGTAAAGCCTCTTAATGTAAACCAGTCACAAACTTCAGTTCCTTCAAGATCGATAGCTAGCACCTGATAGCCGCCGCCAGGAAACACAACTATTGTCACACCGGTATCTGCGGCTTTTGGCGGATAGATGGTGATGGTTGGCCTCTCAACATTCATAACTGCAGTCCAAGGTTTATTTGCAACTTTGTTTTTAGCCGGAACTGCATTCTCCGGGCCTTTTACTATTTGGCCGCCAGGTGCTGAATTTGGCCATATTTGAATTTGTTGATGGTCTACCTGTTGGAAAGCAGCCGCGTAACCAAATTCAAAAGCGGACATAAAAAAACTTAAACTCAGAAAAATAATCTTTGCCATAGGTAAAAATCTCATTATGTTCTCCGTATCACATGCAATTATCTTAAGCCGAACAGATATCAGACTTGTGTAGTGTAAATCTATTTGGTTTTATTTTGGCTTATTTTTTGCGTTAATAAAAAATTAATTGAATTCAAAAAACATGGTAGCGCTGTTTCTAATCGAAGTGTTTCGCCAGAAAACGACTGTCACGGGACTTGGCTTTTACAGCAAGTTCCCGTGACACCAAAGTTTTCTGGCTCATGGCCAGCGGACTCAGGCTAATTGTCCTAATTTTACTCTTCATTTCTTTGTTTTTTGGTTATTGGTTATTGGTTAATTTTTTTAAGCGAGTTTAACGACAGTCGTGACCGGAAATGAGTGTTGGCTTTGCCAAACGAGGGAATCGGTGCTGGCGAACCGGTTGCGATCCTTTCGCAACTGGTTTGACATGCATCGACTTTCCGACTCGACGCACTTGTTATGTGGCTTTGCCTCGTAAGCCAATTAAGTTACCAAATGGGTCTTCTACTTGGCACATTGAGAGCCCATTTTCTATTTCCATTGGACCTCTGTATAGCTTTGCACCAATGGACTGGAAATATGCTAATGACTTGAGTAGATTGTTCACGGACCAATAAACAACACTGCCTTTTTTACCAGCCCCAACCTTTTCGTCGGCTTGCACTATTTCTATAGAAAAACCATCTAGGTCCAACGCTGTATAATCAAACTCGGGGTAATAGATTGGAGTAGCTTCGGGAAAGGCTTTTTTATACCACTCAAGCCCTTTAGCCACGTTGGGAACATGAACAAGAACCGCTGTTGGGGTCATAATTTCTCTCCTGCCACATAACGCCTGTCGTGACCGGAAATGGCCAGACGGCTCGGGACTTGCTTTCGCAAGGCCCGTGACGGCGGTCATTTTCCGCGTCTACGCGATTGTTAGACATTCTCATTTTTTTCTTTTGTCTGCCTATCGTACATAACTATTGCACCACAAACAGCAACATTTAGCGACTCTGGTGTGTCAATTTTAACAAAATCTAGTCGGGCTGTTTTTGAAAAAGTCCCCCTAAACCCTTCCGGGATGCCCTGGTTTAAATCCTTAAAAAAAGCTTTGATTTCCTCAATTTCGGCTTTGCCGAGTCCCACTGTTTCTCTCCCCAGTAGATAAGTTGCATTATTGGGATGAGTAAATTCTGTTAATATTTTAGATTCAGGTGTCATTTCAACAATAACCAAGTTTGTCTGCGCCGGCAAATGCCGTAAAAATTCTTGCAAATTTTCAAAGTATTGCAAATTTATCTTGCTCAAGCCGTCTTGGGTATTCATTTGATGCTCAAACTTATGAATATTGCCTTTATACTTTTCTTTTACAAAGCCGCCAATAACGAACAAAGAATTTAGGCCAAAATTCTGGCCAGTTCTAATTAAAGAACCAACATTTTCTCTCGTTTTTGGATTATAGATTGCTAAATTGTATCCCATTTTTATTTGTCTTTATTTTAAATGTCTAACGCCAAGATCAGCGGATTTGGGGGCGAACGGAATTTGGACACGCCGAAAACAAAACATGCCAAAAAGAGCCGCCAACTCTCGTTTGGAGCAGGCCCCCAAATTCCGCTGCATCATACTGTTGGGCATTTTCATTTTATTTTTCTATCTTTCATAATTTTTTCAATTCCATTTTTTGCAAATGAAATCATTTGGGACGAGGAAAAGGCAATTACTTGATTTAAAGAAATTTTATTAACTGAGCCTCTCAATATTTGAAAACCAATGTAATAGCCGATTCGATCATTAAGTCCAACCTTCGCACCCCCTTTAACTTTGAACAAATAGTTGTATAAATCGTCTACATTTGGGGATGCAATCTTGGACAATAAGTTGGGCAATATTTTGGGTAAATCTCTTTCGGAATCTTTAACATAGCTTTCTGATTCAACCATGAAATGCTTGTTAATCGAAAGTTCGGGAAACAAAGAATAGGTATAAAAAACCGCGCACCCTTCAAAAAGAAGAGGAAAATAAAGTTTCTCAACAATTTTATTGCCTGCTTGAAGAAACTTTTTCATATGGTAAAGATGAAACAATTCATGTTGAATTGTAATTTTCAGACATTCAACATTAAAGAAAGTATCTGCTGAAAGAAGAAGGCAATTTTTGTTCTTAATTAAATCTGCTTTGGCATTAAAAAATGGGCACCCACATAAAATTACTATTTCATTTTCACCGGCCTGAAAATCGGAAAATTTCTTTTTAAACAAATCCATCATTTCTTCAACATGGCTTTTGGCTTCTTTATCAAACCATGAGAAAAGCTGAAAATATTTATCATAATTTAATAGAATTGTTTCGAGTTCTTCTTTAATTTGGTTAATTTCTTTTTCTTTGACACCATTCGGGAAAAATATGGGACAAAGGAAATCTTTATTTGGCAAAAAATATTTTTGGTACCAAATAAAAAATCTCTTTTCCGGTGGACTGCTTTTTGCGATCTGCATAAAATTCAAAAAATCGCCTGAAGTATTTTGAATCTTAAGCTCTGCACAGAAGGCACAATTAAATATAAAAAGAAAAAACGCAGAAATTATTAATCTTGAAAATTTACCCAAAGTTACTTTCTTCACCGAAAACCTCCCCTAAATTTGCCCAACGTCGGTCGTGACCGGAAAAAGCCAAGATGGCGCGGGGATTGCTCCGCAAGACCCGTGACAGCGGCTTTTTTCCGAGTCGACGCTCTTGTTATACGTCTAAATTTTAATTTTTATCAAACCGGATTTTATTCGCTCAACCAAATTTGGTTGGAATTTTTCTACCAATTCCATATATCTGGGATTATCTTGTATCCAAGATATGCATTTCATTACTAAATCATTGTCATCATCAGGGATATCATCAATGCGATCAGGATAATATTTAATGATTAGCTTCCCTTGTTGTGTTAGCGATAGCAAGTATTCTTTCGCATTGTCAATCTTGACCTCATGAAGGACCGGCACCTCGCCTGGACATACTACTTCTTCATCCCAAGAAGTCTGATTTTCCAAAAATCCTGCTGCAGAAAGAGTGTAAATATATCCTTTAACCTCGTTATATCTTTTTTCGAATGCACCTTTTAATCTTTCACAAATATACGGAAGTCCGCTTACTTTATCTCTTCCAACTTGACAAGTTAGATCTCCACCCAGTGTGCCGAGAAAAACTGCAGTCATAACAATATCTTTTGTTGCATAAACCCACTTTTTATAATGGGTGCTTACACTTGGGCGAATCATTTCAAGCCCAGAAATAGAAGATGAGTGATAAACGAATTTTTCCATTTTTCTCCTTTTTTACGTATAACGCTTGTCGTGACCGGACGCCGAGCAGCGCCTTCGGCAAGCGAGGGAATCGGTGCTGGCGAAAAAGTTGCCGAGTTTTCGCAACTTTTTTTGCCAGCATCGACGTTCCGTGTCGACGCACTTGTTATGTTGCATTTTCTAACCATTTTTGGGCTTCTTCAATTAAATACTCTTCAAATTTTTTTTCAGCTTCTGATCTTGGTAAATCAGTATGATACAGAATCATGGAACCATCTTTACAATCCCAAATTTCACGAAGCCAGCAAAAGATATTTTCAAGTCCAAGATTATCACCAACAAACTCTTTATCAGGAAATTCGTTCAACAATTCATGATAAACATGCCAATAAATAAAAGAGGCTCCTTCTTCTGGAGATATAACTCTTTCAACTAATTTTTCTAATTTCATTTGAATGACTGTTTTGGCGGCTTCAAGTCTTGTTGGTTCATTTAAGCCCAATTCGTTCATGGTTTGTTGAAAAATTGGAGCAACCTCTGACATAATTGGGTTTGAAATGAAAACAAACTCTCCAAGACTTTTTGTGTACAAACCATCATTAAGCCAATCATTTGTAATCATCACAATGTCTTCGCTACTTATTTGATTCAATTTGAACAATGAGTATGCTTCTATTGGTTTCATATTTTTTCTGCAACATAACGCCAGTCGTGACCGGAAATTGCCAGATGGCGTGGGGATTGCTCCGCAAGACCCGTGACAGCGGCTATTTTCCGAGTCAACGCACTTGTTATGCTATTCTTTCACTTTTCATTTGTCTTCAATTAATATTGAAGAGCCATCCTCAATCGAGTTAAACAAAAAATCCTCCTCAAACTCATCCTTTGCTTGGATTGAAATTACCACTTCAGATTCTTGAATTTTTGTATAATCCATGAAATTTACCTCAAAAATCTCTTTTTTTAAAAAAAGACCACTATCAATCCATAGAACAATACTTTGGCCTTTCGTCACTTTTCCAGAAAGCACTTCACCACCGAAAAACAAATAGTCTTTTCCAGCCAACTTAAATTTCCTATTTACTTTAAATTTATTCATTTTTTCGAAATTCTGTTCTTCGATTCAAAATTTTGCAAGGTCTCGCATTGTTTATGCTGGTTCTTCGGTTATAGGACCGGCCCATTGAAGTTTTTCTTTTAGATTTTCTGGAATTTCATTCATTAATCTTGCAATAGATTTGAGGTTTTCAAGATAATTCCAGCTTTGTTTCCCATTTTCATAATATCTTTTTGCATGAAATTTCAAGAAGTGAAAATCATGGTCACCAAAACCAGCTTTGGTTATTGATAAGCTAATATTGTGAACAAGCTCAGCCTCTTCATACAACCACGCTTTGTTTTCTGTTAAAGTTTTATTGTCCCAGGTTAAGGAGTTTCTAATCAAGGGAAGAGCCCGAATTAGTAAATCAATGTAAATTTTTTGTTTTAATGATTCTTTTTCCATGGTCTCAAAATTTCCTGTCTCAATCGATATATTAACAAACCCTTCGGGTTAATTTAAATTCTTATCTTCAATCAGCATAACGCATGTCGTGACCGGAAAAACGAGACGGGCGCGGGTCTTGCGACCGCAAGACCCGTGATCCGGCCGGTTTTTCCGCGTCGACGCACTTGTTATGCTTGATTTTAGGGTATTCTTTTGCATTTTTCTATTTAGTTTTCTTTGTTACTTTTTCTTTTGGATTTTATCCACCAATCAATGCATTTGTAATGAAAATACAAGAAAGCAAGAAACATAAAAAGTGTAATAAATCTGGTTAACCAAGTATTGTCTCCTTCAACTTTTGCCATCAAGACAATTCCTAAAATTGCGAAAACTACAGGGAAAATTACTTGTCCAACCAAGCTCAACAAAAACTGCCCGTATCCAATCATCAATTCACATATTATCTTTTTTAATATTCTCATTTCATTATCTTTTTTCGACTAGTTTTGCTGACATTTTTCTTCTGTTGATATGTCCCGCAACTTCTAATTTATTATTTGATTTTTTCTTTTCTCGCAGACAAAAGCGAGGCATTTGGGCGCAAAAATTGCTTTTTCAGCAATTTTTGTGACCGCCTCGGTATTTACCAAAAAGCTTTCGTTGGCTATTTTGGTTATTTTTTTCTTCTTTTTTATGCATAACGTCTGTCGTGACCGGAAAAACTAGACGGGCGCGGGTGTTGCGTCAGCAAGACCCGTGATCCGGCCGGTTTTTCCGCGTCGACGCACTTGTTAAACTTGCTCTCATAATTTTGATTTATTCTTCATCTATTCTTATTTTTAGCATAGATTTTGTGTGCCCTGAAAGCAGAAAAAACATGGCTGCTCAAACTGGTTAGAATTGAATCGTCAGATAGTGTTCCAGAACGCATTAAGGTTTTGAGCGAAAGGGGGCAATCTCTTGAAATAAAGCAGCTTAAATTGCTATTCCCAACGCAGGGCTTCTATCGGATCGAGCTGAGCGGCCTGCCAGGCGGGGTAGAAGCCAAAAAAGATGCCAACTCCTGTGGAAATTATCAGAGCGAGCAGGATACTATTCATTTCGAGAACAGTGGAATAGCCGGCAAAATGCTCAATGGCAGTGGCTACACCGTACCCGAAGACAATGCCGAGTATACCTCCAAGACAGCTGATTAAAATTGACTCAAGCAAAAATTGTAAGAGAATATCCTTGTTCTGTCCGCCAATTGCTTTCCTTACGCCGATTTCCCGGGTTCGCTCGGAGACGGTCAATAGCATCATGTTCATGATACCGATTCCCCCAACCACCATGGATATTCCTGCGATGCTACCGAGAAGCACGGTGAACGTTCGAGAAACTTCGGAAGCAGTCGCAAGGAGCTCAGCCTGGTTAAATACCTGAAAGTCATTGTCGGTATCAGGTAACAAGTTATGTTGCTTGCGGAGCATGAGGGTTATATTGTTCTGAATCGCGTTCATGTCACAGTTTTCTCCCCCTCGAACATCAATGTCCTGAATGCGAGTAGCTCCCATCATTTTCTTCATAGCCACCGTATAGGGAACGATCACAGCTTGGTCCGGGTTATCTCGATCCCGGTCGCCCTTGGCTTTCAGAATTCCGATGACTCGGAAATCTTCGCCGTTGATTCGAATATTTTCTCCCAGAGGGTCGGTTGTGTCGAAGAGTTCTGTTGCGAGGGTAGAGCCGATAACAACCACTCGCATTGATTTTTCTGTTTCAAACTCAGTGAAAATGCGGCCGCGTTCTGTCTGCAGACTGCGAGTTGAGAAATAGGTCACGGCAGTGCCGATAATGCTGGCTGGCGCATTCTGTTCATAGTATTTCACCTGACCCTGATCTCTAACTATTGGTGCTACTTCAGCGATTTGGGGAATTGCTAGAAGAGACTGAGCATCTTCCAGAGTCAAATTCTGTCTTGCTGCACCTGCCGCACCTTGACTGCGTGACCTGGTTGGCCGAACGCTCAACAGATTTGTGCCCATATTCGATACTTTTTGAGTGACTTCCATCTGGGCTCCTGCTCCCACTGCCAACATGGAAATGACGGCTCCCACCCCGATAATAATACCGAGCATGGCCAAAAAAGACCGAAGCCCACTTGAATATAAGCTTTGAAGTGCTACTCGAACTGTAGTCCAAAATAACATCAGGAATTGCCTCCTTTGCCAGGAGTTGTTACGAGGCCGTCTTTTAAAACAATCTGTCGACCACATTGTGCAGCAACCCCTGGGTCGTGCGTGACGATGATGATAGTACGCTCCTCGGCATGCAGGCTGTGAAAAAGCTGCATGATATCCTTACTGGTTACACTATCGACGGCACCAGTAGGTTCGTCAGCGAGAATTACGCTTGGCTCGTTTACCAGGGCGCGAGCGATGGCAACGCGCTGGCATTGGCCGCCGGAAAGCTGATTCGGAAAATGTTCTATCCGATTTGCCAACCCGACGCGCTCCAGAGCCTGCCGAGCTCGGTCTACGGCCCCTGTGTTTGCCCGCGCATATAGCAGCGGTAATTCAACATTCTGCAAGGCATTAAGTCGGGGAAGAAGATTGAAGGTCTGGAAGACGAAACCGATGCGGCGACTGCGAATTGTTGCCAACTGCTGCTGCGAAAGGTTTGATACTTCTTCTTCAGCCAGGCGATAAGTTCCTGAGTCCGGACTTGAAAGACAACCGAGAATATTCATCAGAGTCGTCTTGCCGCTACCGGAGGAACCGGTGATAGCAACCATCTCGCCACGTTTAATGTTGAGATTGACGCCTCTCAGAGCATAGACAGCGCCTGCCTCCATGGGAAAGGTTTTGCGAATTTCTTCGAGCTGTACCATGTTATCGGCCTTTCATGGGCATTGCCGGAGCTTGCGGGCCTTGCGGACCTTGCGGACCTTGCGGACCTTGTGGCCCTTGGGCATCTTCCTGCTCACTGGTTTGGCGCCATTTACTCAATGCCGTCTGTTGATTAATTTCAACCCGGTCGCCCTCTTGCAGGCCGGTTTTGATCTCGGTTAGCGTTCCATCGCTGATTCCTGTCTCAACCAGTTTTTCAGAGGTTGTGCCGTCTTCTTTTATCAACCGAACGAAGAGCTGAGTTCCTTTGCGGAAAATGGCTTCCGAAGGCACGGATAGACATTTTTCTCGTTCCTCCACCAGAATATCAACACTGGCGGTCATCTGTGGTTTGAGTATGCTTTTACGGGGATCGGTTATTTCTATCTTGGTCTCGAAAGTGACCACATTAGAGGAATTGCGCCCTTCTGGCGAAATGCGAACCACTGTGCCGCTGAACTCCTCGCCGGGAAAGGCATCCACGCTAATCTTGGCATTCTGACCATTGCGAAGTTTGCCGATAGAGCTCTCATCGATATAGGCAAGCACAAAAATCTGTGAAAGATCTATCAGGGTGAGAATTGTTGTGCCACCCCCCACATTGCTGATTCCTGAGGAAACGATTTGTCCTATCTGCACGTTACGTATGGAAACGATGCCATCCATAGGGGCTGTGATACTGGTTTCCTGAAGTCGCTGACGAGCGATTGAAAGATCAATTTTTCGTGATTCAACTTCCGTTTTTGAAATTTGCACATCCTGGCGTTTTTGCTCCAGGCTCAATTTTTCGAGTTCAACGTTAGCCAGTTCGATCCGAGCGGCATCCTCATTGCATTTATCAACTATGGCGAGTGATTGTGCATTATCATAGTCTTCCTGACTGACGATTTTTTTTCCAAGGAGCGTTTTCAGGCGAGTTGCTTTTTTGCTCGAATTTTGTGCTTGTTCTTTGGCCTTTTTTAATTCTGTCTGTGCGCGGTCGCGCAGAATTACAACATTGCGAGTGGCAATTGTGAGGCTTTGCTCAGCCTGAGCCAGGCGACTAACTGCTGCATCCAGACTTACTTCTGCCTGTCTGACGTTGTTTTCTTCGTCTCTTGGATCAAGCTCCATAAGCAGATCACCTTTTTTAACTGCATCGCTTTCATCAAATGGAAGTTTCAGGATTGTACCACTGGCTTTACATTTTACTTCCACGGATAAATTTGGTATGACCTGTCCCGTGCCAGTAACTGTTGTCTGGAGAGTTCCTGACGTAACCAGTTCACTTTTTATCTGTGCGGAGCCAGACTTATCTTTCTCTGCGACTTTCTGTAACTGTGCAAAGGAAATTCCAATTCCGGCAAGAATCAGAAAAACAAAGAGCACCTTCAAATTTGTTTTCATAGTCATAGCTCCAAGGTGTGAATGGTTTCAATAAAGAAGTCAGGCAATCAAGAGCCTTCGGGTGTATAACTTTCTGACTCCTTGAATACGTCCACCATTAAGGCTTTTAATCGAACTTTTTGTTCTTGATTGCAGAATTCGCTGACTTCCAAAAGGTGTTTATAAGAAATTTCTTCCAGAGCCCGCGAACAGGAAGCCAGTTCATCCAGCATTCGAATGGCCGCAACTGGATCGACAGAATCATCGAAAAGACTCATGATCAAGCTTTGCCGGACTTGCCGAGTTTGATCGCGAAGTTTGTTCGTGCTGATCCGGAAGTTTTGGCGGGCTGCCTGAAATCTGGCAACCTGATCTGGTGACATTTTAAGCTGTTTCTCTATGAAAATATCTGCCTCACGTGTAAGGTTCTGATCTCGTGGCTTTGGAGAGATTAAAGGGAGCATGTGTGGCCACGTCAGAAGACCTAGCAGAACAATATTCAGCAGGCCCAGTATTATCACCGACAAGCTTAGTTTTTTCGTTTTTTCCATGATCAAAAACCTCCAGATCTTTCATCCGCTTTGGCCGGAAAAAAGGATAGTGTTGTACCACGCCCTTCAAGGGCTATTTCCCGAAGAATTTTGCTGCGGTTTTTACTTGTTTGAGCTTTCCAGATCCAGGTCAGAGCCGCTCCGTTTAGAAAAATGAGCATGACGGCCATGGCAATCGCCAGGTTGGGTTGCCAGCCCGTCTGGCTTGTTTCTTTAGCGGATATGTTGACTGAAGTCAGAACGCGCTGGGCAAACGATTCGGAGGCCTGGCAAGGGTGAACTTCATCCAGGCTGGCCAAGGTTGCGTCAATTTCTTTATTCATTTGCTTTACATTCATGATTGCCTTACTCCTTCTCAGTATTTTCTTCCGGGCATCCGGGGGTGTTATCTTTCTGGTAATAGCTCTTTAAATGCTGTCTAAGATTTCTTCGAGACCGGAATAGCAATGACTCGACTGCGGCAACTGATGTTTCCATAATTTCCGCAATTTCATTTCCTTGCAGATGTTCAAAGTTCGCCAAGGTGTAGGCTGTGCGCTGGGTCTCAGGTAGATTGTCGATCGCTTTCATCAAAATTTTTGCCCGTTCGCGTTGTTCTATTACGACGAGAGGGTCTTTCTCTACGGAGGTGACGGCCAGTAATTTGTTTAATCCTACCAACCCGAGAACCCAATTCCAGCGTTGATCTCGCTTTCGTTTACGCAGGATATCCAACGAGGTGCGAGTGGCAATCCGATACAACCAGGTCGATAGCTTGCATTCACCCCTAAATGTGGATAGGGCTTTCCAGGCCTTGAGAAAGACTTCCTGAGAAGCGTCTTCCGCATCCGAACGGTTATGAAGAAAGCCGTAACAGGTGTTGACTATCTGGTCTTGATAGGTGTCCAGCAGATAGGCAAGCGTTATTTGCCCCTGCTTCAATGCTTCGGCACTGGTGTGTGTATCAATTTTAAGCGTCTTATTCAAAATCAGTTTTTTTGTTTGCTCATTCATGTATTTTCGGGTTTCAATATAGTAGACGATAGAAAATCGAAAAACTTGCGTTTTTTTTTGAACCCCATTTTTTTGGGTATGGCTATTATCTTCAGCTAGTTGCAACATATTTCTGAAAATTTTGCCGGATTCGCAACGTGCAATTGTTTCTCTGAACTTCTTAGGTAAGTAGAGTGGCTATTTTTTTAAGCCTTGTTTTAAAGAAGTAAAAAGAAACCCCTTCTTAAGTTTGCAAAATATTGCAATGGTAAAAACGGAGTGGGTTATTTCAATCTGGAGGCCCTTGGAAGCTGGTGGGAGAGATTGCGCAAGAGAACGTTGGCGCGTGATTTGCCTACCCCAATATCAGAAAAGACCGTGACAGTAACTTTCTGGCTCATGGCCTGGGCAAACAGGCCAATTCTTCATTTATTTGAGTGTATCTCAGACAATTATTTCCCCGATAACCCCGATCGTTTTTTTGTTTTTTTAAGTGAGTTTAACGTCTGTCGTGACCGGACGCCGAGCGACGCCTTCGGCAAGCGAGGGAATCGGTGCTGGCGAAAAAGTTGCCGGTTTCTCGCAACTTTTTTGCCAGTATCGACGTTCCGTGTCGACGCACTTGTTAGATTGATTCATTGGCTTTAGTTTTCGATTTCAAGGGAGCTATTTTTCCTTTTGGACTTTCCATAAAAAATACAATTTATCCATTTCTATAGACTTCTCTTCGTCATGGATTGCCTGCAAATCCTTTAGAAAACTGGGGCCAAACTTCCCGATTCCTATGGCACTTGCAATTTCAGCAAATTCTGGACCAATCAGCCCCGTAATCCAGCCAATTGTAATAGCACCAATGAGCCCAGTTATAGCCCTGAAAGGAGTAGATCTCAAATCTCTTTTGGCAACCTCAACCCGTTTATTTAATTCAGAGAGTGCAGGTTTTAGGTAGTTCGAATAAATCTCCTGAGCATCTGTTCTAGATAAAACCCCAGATGTTTTAGCAACTTCCCCTAAAGCATTATTAAGAGCCTTTCTATAGTGTATAAACGAGTCTTCTTCTCTTGACCTTAGTGTTACTAAATTGTTTGGTGAAACATCTTCTAAAAAAGGAACAAGGAATGAGAAGTTCTCAAAAAGAGATTGATTGCGACTAAATGTCCACTCGTTAGAATGGAGCCCATTCAAAAAGTTAATATGGATATCGTTATCTGTTAAAAAGTTTGTACCAAGACACTCTGCTGTGGATAGGCCAAAAATTGCATTTGCTGCTGCATTGTGAGCCTGCTTTATGTGAAGAGCGAGATCCTTGGTAAGCGTTTTTGATAAGACGACCTCTTCACCCGAAATTATCTTTTTCAAGATTCTTGGTCTTGCAGATAGTTCAGGAATCGTGCCATTACAAATAAGAATGTTGCTGTGGTCAAAATAGGGAGCCGGTCCCTCACATGTGAACTCAAATCCATCTTCGAACTTCTCACAAATTACATTCATGACCTTGAGATACTGTGCTTGAAGATTTTTGTAGGTCTTATCAAACCTTTTCTTTCCGTTTTCACCTAAAACTCGCCCAACTTGGCACGTAAAGCAAATATTCATAGGAGTGGGAAAGAATGAAATGAAGCCTTCTTTAATTGCGGTTTCAACTGATGCAACCAAAGACAGATCATCTGAAAATCTGAGTAGACTATCATTAAAGTCAACTTCGTCAGTTAGGTGGGTGTGCGTGGAAAAAAAACTTGGAATGGTAACCGAATCGCTGTACAAAAGTGCGAACCGCGCAAGTCGATCAAGCCTTTCCCTTCTACAGCCTAGCTCCACACAGTGTAGCGCCCCACCACCTAAACTTTCTGAGGCAGAAAAAGAAAAGGTGTTCTGGGAACTATTTTTTTGTGATTTTGAGATAATTTCTTCAATCTCTTCATTGATTGCAATAAACTCCAGCGGATTTAAACTTGAAATGAGGTCTTGGTTTACACCAGAATGAACTAGTAGATCCTTTTTCCAAAGAAACTCAATAAGGTTACTCAAAGTTTATTTCTCCTATAATCAATCTAACGTCGGTCGTGACCGGAAAAACGAGATGGGCGCGGGTGTTGCGTAAGCAAGACCCGTGATCCAGCCGGTTTTTCCGTGTCGACGCACTTGTTAGGTTTTCTTCGATTCTTGATCATTTGTTTTTTTTATGTCTTCTATTCTTAAATCGATTTTTGTTTTCGAAAGGAAACGTTCCGTATCGGCTATCTCATTTGGACAATGACCAGAAATTCGTAGCATGGATTTCAAAGTATAGTGAAAAAGAAGAAGACTTACAGCGATCAATCCGCTTAGAAGGAATGGCCTAGCAATACCATAAGCTATCGCAACATGGCCTACTAGCGTTAATGAAAGCATAAATGCAATAAAATCGCCGAAAGCATCTATAGAACGAGCTATATGATAAACAATAAATTGCCCGTCTTTACCAGATGCCCCAAAAGTTTTTTCAACAGCTTCGCCTATCAAAATTTCTTTGTTGTATTGATTCAGGAACCACAGCATTACCTTGTCTTTTGAATTAAGCAGTCTATTTGTTAGCGATTTTACAATAGAAATTAAAATAGCCCCTAAAATACTTCCAGCAGCCCCTAACACAAGGATTCCACCAACACTTTTGGTTAGCCAGTCTTGAAGTGCTTGTAAATCAAACATGCAATCTCCTTTGAATATTTGAATAATTGAAGTCCGCAACTAGCTGTGAGCAACTCAATATCCTCTTTTAAGTAATTCATATTATATTTGTTCAGTCTAGTATGGCAATTATATAGACCGTAAATTTGTCTTTTAACATTCAATACTATATAGGTGATTGGCATATATAGCCGAAAATTGCATGGCACCAATTTTCTATTTTTTCATTTTTAACCTAACGACAAGTCGTGAGCGGAAAAACGAGACGGGCGCGGGTGTTGCGTAAGCAAGACCCGTGGTCCGGCCGGTTTTTCCGCGTCGACGCACTTGTTAACGCTCTTCTTTTCATTTTTTTTACAGAAACAATCATAATTTGAATTGATAAATTCAGTCCATAAATTATTCGAGTGTTGATATCTGCTAAGAGCTAGCGCATTTGTTCAAGTGGCTATGGTAAACGATAAAATAAAGCAATTTTCTTAACCTCTAAAATATGAATGTCCCCCAGATCATTTGCCTTTCGCATGAGTAACTTTAGCTTAGCCGGTAACTCATCAGGCAATTCTGTTGTATTTGATCGATTCGCCAAATCTAGAATAAACCAACAGCAGGATAAAAAAGCGTATGAATCTGTTTGCTCTAGAGCCAAATCAATTGCAAAAGGAATTGAATCAAATGCTTCGTATGGCTCTAAAGTTGCGACAATCGACTCTCGACCTTTTGCAATTGCCCATTCATCCTCTCCCAATCTTGGCAGACAAGTATCAATTATTCTTTTGAATTCAATTATTGGATTCATGCAATTTACACTTTTCCTCTCAAGGCTCTTATAAACGCCCAAGAATTCATTATTTATTGGTTTTTCATTTTCTTTAATTTTATCGCGTTAACGCCAGTCGTGACCGGAAAAACGAGACGGGCGCGGGTGTTGCGTAAGCAAGCCCCGTGTTCCGACCGATTTTTCCGTGTCGAGGCACTTGTTAGGCAATTAAATTTTTGACCATTATCTGCTTATTAATAAGCAGAATGTGATTGGATATAATTCGTTAGTGAAGCTTGTTTATAAGACCACTGTTTAAGAACTGTCATTTCTGATTCTAAATATCTTGAACTAATTCGAGTTTCATCAATATTCCACTGGAGAACTCTACAAATAGCTCTTTCAAGGGTATATTTTAGGTGCCAATTTGCTACAAAAATCTCATCATGCATGTCACCAGGAAATGGATCCCCATGAATAAGCTTGTTCCTAATATCCACAAGCCCAACTAGTCCATTTTTACCAAAGACAGGCCACAAATCTGAAAGATCAATTAAATACTTTTGGCAAAATAATTCAAATGCTTCACGAAGAGACACCCTATTTAGCTCATTTAGCTTACAATAAATAGATGATCTTTGATCTTTTTCAAGCTTAGGCATCGTTGAATTTTTTAAACATTTCTGAATGTACTTTCTCAAATCGCCCCAATCCTTTTCTGGTATTACAAATTCGAGATTTTCACGCCTTCTAAAATCTAAGATTAAAGTTTCTAACCCTGCAAAAGTTTTGAGGAAAGATATCTCCAATGTAGATGGTGGGGAGATAGCTGAATAGAGAGCACTTCGAAGCGCTAGTTTGTTATCAAATTTTAAAAATTCTGAATAACAAACACGAACAAACTCATCAAATTGGTTTTCATCAATTAAATCATCATGAAAGCTTTTCTTCTTTTCAAATTCAGGAAAAACAAAGTTTCCGCGATAAAAAGTGCAGTATGAGTCTTTGTCGCTTGCAGTCCAGCCAAGACAGGTCGTTCGGTTGCGAGTAGCAAAAGCTACAATTAAGAGAAAGTCATCGATATCTAGCATTACATTTTTCAGAGCTAGAACATCATTCGCTTGAATATCTAAATCGAGACATGCAACAAGGAAAGGCCATTGAATAAAATCTCCATTTTCTAAAGTTTTTGAGGAAAAATGAGTATCAAACTCCATTCGAATTCTATTTTTCATCTCAAATTCTTTTTTGATGAGCCTGTTACAGCTGAATTCACCGGTGTAAGAACTAGAAATAGACGCAGGAGGCTTTAACATGTGGTTCGGGCTAATCCAAAAAACAATTTGAGTGCCTTGCGCATCTTTATTGTGCCGATGACGTCTTATATGAAGATCTTGAGGCTTACCTAAAGCCGTTGTGACAACTATATCATGGCCCCAATGCTTAGTTGAACTCTCGGAAAAGTAGACTATTGGAGATTCAATTGTAAGCTCAATTTTTTTATCAAAACCATTAACAACAGCAGATAGTTTAGCTTGATGAGAATTGACAATTTTGCCTCCCTCTTCTTTTTTCAAATTTAATAATACATAAGGCTTTTCATATATCCGCTCTGGTAAAAAGATTTTGCATGGCACATTTACAATTTCTAATTTGTCGATGCTGATTGTTGCATTAACAAGGTAATTTTCATCTCTATGGACATCATAATAATTTGGTTTCAAAGAAATCTCCCAATTAGTGCTACAAAGATTTTAATTTTTCTCTTTTTTTGCCCAACGCCTGCCGTGACCAGACGCCCAGTGACGCCATCGGCAAATGAGGGAGCGTCGACAAGCTTGTTATTTGCATTTAGTTTAATGTTAATTTAAATCCTCACGTAAATTTGATTGTATCACAAGCATATAAAGCTCTGACAGCCCCAATTTAATCTGTAAAAAATATAGTTTCAAAAACATTAAGCCAGGCAGCTTTGGCGGGGGCTTTGCCTCCTCAAAAAATCAGAAAAGCATGTCACAGCAACCTGCAAACAACCATGATCTACACTCATGTCGCTTCAAAAAACATTCTTGGAGTAAAGAGTCCATTAGACGAATAAGGCTTTCAATAAGTTCTCAGGCTCCCAAAGCTTAATTTGAGAAAAAAAGTCAGTGCTGAATTGTTAAGGCATCCAAGCGGAAATTGTTGAAAGATAGCTGGCAAAACGATCAAAGTCCAGTTCATACCAGGTAGAAAATACCTGGACTGAACTAAATCCGCTCTTTTCGTATAATGTATAAGCTTTGGTGTTTATATCCATTACGCTGAGGCCTATTTTTTTGCATTTTTTCTCTTTTAGAAGCAATACCGCCCATTTTAGCAAGGCGTGACCAAATCCCCTGCCCCGACATTGTGGCAACAGGCATATTCCCTCAATTGAGCCATTATCATTTTCGATTCGTAATTCTATGGTTCCAATCATTTCCTTGTTATGGAGCAATATTCCTGCAATGCAGCTGTTATCTAAAAAGATGGTTCTGGCATCATCGGTATTGTAAGTCGCGGCATTTGGGGTGTTTTTAAACCCCTGGTTGTGAGTTTGAATAAAGGAATCAAAATTTTCTTCATTCAAGTTAACAAAATCAAAGTCGCCCAATTCTTCATTTGTAAAAACCATATCCCCATCAAGTTCCATCAAAATTAATGAATATGTTTTGAAAAAGCCGAGTAGTTTCAATTCCTCCAAACAATTTTGATTGTTTTCTCTGATTCCAATGCGAATCCTGCAATCAGAAAAATCGTTTAATTGCTTTATTGCTCTAATTAGATAGCCGGTACAATCAGGAGAGACCTGGTAGAGATCGGTTAAAAAGATTTCTCCCCTATCAGCTTCACAAACAATTGCACCAACCATAAATACTATCTTGCCCTGCTTGTAGCCGATAAAGAAATATTTTCCTCCACTGAACAGCTTACCTTGCAGATAAGCAATTCTATCGCTCACTGGAATCAACTTTTTTTGTTCACAAAAAGCAAAAAATTCATGCTTTTGATTCTCACTTAACTCGCTAAAAGCATAAAATTCTTTCATATTTCATAACCTCAACTTCTTTTTTAGAATAGCAGATCTAAAAATATTGTTGGCAAAAAATGTTTATGCTAGTCTTTGACCCCAAAAAGAAAATTAGGAGTTAATGATGCTTAAAGATGGTGAAAAAGGCGTAATCATACAAAGAGACAAAAAAACCTATGCTGTTGCTCCCCACATCCCTTGCGGCATAGTTACTCCAGAGCTATTAAGAAAACTCGCAGATGCAGCTGAAAAATACAATGCCCCCGCACTAAAAATCACCAGTGCTGCAAGAATTGCCATTGTTGGGCTTGAAGAATCTTCTGTTGATAACGTGTGGGCTGATCTGGACATGGATAAAGGTGCAGCAGTAGGACTTTGCGTTAGAAGCATAAAAGCCTGTCCAGGCACAAGTTTTTGTAAACGCGGCATTCGCGACAGTCTCGGCATGGGTCTTCAGCTTGATAAAAAATACCATGGTCTTGAGCTTCCTGGGAAAATGAAAATGGGAGTAAGCGGTTGTCCAAACCAATGTGCCGAAACCTGCATTAAAGATATTGGCCTGGTTGGATTCTCAAAAGGCTGGAAAGTCCTCATTGGTGGAAACGGTGGAGCAATGCCACGACTTTCTCATGAAATAGCCAAAGACTTGTCGGACGAAGAAGCCCTTGAAATGATCGAACAGCTTATCCAATTTTATAAAGCCAATGCTCGCCCACATCAGAGAATAGGACTTATGATTCAATTGATGGGCGGTATCGAAGAATTTAAGACGAGCTTTGCCAATTTCCAGAAAGAGTCTTCGCAGGAAAAATAATTTTTTTAACTATTAAGCTTTTGTAAAAAAAGTCCTACTTACTGCCGATTGATCCAGTAAGATGCTTAAGAAAAATAAAACCATATCTGTAATTATGGGACTTTTTATAGTCGCAACCCTTCTGATGGGTGCCGCTATTCGAAAAACTCCGGTTAGAAGTAAGTCCGATACGATTCCAAAAGGAAGACCTTACTACGAAGCAATGTTTCAGGATGGAGTATTGCGAATTGCGGTCTTCTGGGGATGGGATCATCCAAGAGAAACCATTATGGGATCTTTCCCGGCATTTGAAACTTTAAATGGAAAACACCTTTATTACAAAGGTCGACCAATTAAAATTGAAATCGGGATGATTACACAGATTAACCAAAATCCCAAAAGCATATTTAAACAAGCACTCGAGGATAAAACAATCGACGTGGTTATATACTCAGGGCATGCCAGGTATGGCGGCGGAATGGCTTTTGAAACCATGAACGACATATTCAAAAGCGGCAATGGTGACCTTGTTGAAGATCGACATACAAAACCATTCAGAGTCTACAGAGCAACTTCAGAGGATTTAGACTCTACTAATTTCCCCGAAAGCTATAGAATCATAATGCTCAATTGCTGTGATTCAGAGGGACATTTCAGGAAAAGCTGGACAAAAAGATTTAAGGCCTGCAATGCTCCGATAGATCTTTTAACCGTAGAATACCCTGTTTTTAACCTGTATGATAACTATAGAGTTTTGAATCTATTACAGGATCTGCTTGCCTTTGCTGATTGGAAAACCATAAAGAAGCATTATGACTCACAAATTCATAAAAGAAAAAACAGATTGATCATTAAACCGGTTTTTACAGATAACAATCATGAACTTTCAGCAAGAAGCCACTAATTTTTAATTTACTGCTCTCCTTAGATTGAAGAAAAATCGTTTTTGCGGTACACTGCTCTAAGAATGAAGCAGAACAGACTATACTATGTGATTTTTGGTTTTTTTTTGGTCCTCATTTGCGGAACCTTTACCTACCGCATAATTGAAGGGCCCCATTGGTCATTACTAGATGGTCTGTTCATGACTGTAATCACAATGTTTACGGTTGGTTATGCTGAAGTACACCCTTTATCAGACTATGGCAGAGTCTTCACAATCTTTTTGATTTTTACAGGAGGCGGTTTCATTGCTTATATTGCCTCTTCTTTTGCGCAGTTAATTTTCGAAGGAAAACTGAGGGAAATTTGGGGGCTAAAACGAATGCGAGACAAAATTAATGACCTTGAGAAACACTATATTATTTGCGGCGCGGGGAAAACTTCTGCGGAAATTATAAAAAGCCTCGGGCATACATCTCCAAAACAATTCGTGGTAATTGATATTAATCGCGCAACCATTCAAAAGCTTCAGGAAGAAGATGTTTTTGCGATTGTTGGTGACGCAACCCTTGATGACACACTCATTGAAGCAGGGTTAGAAAAGGCCGCAGGCCTGGTTTCTGCTCTACCAACAGACGCCGACAACGTTTTTGTTACACTAACCGCAAGAGGCATAAACAACGATGTAATGATTGTTGCAAAAGCAGAAAAAATCGAAAGTATCGCCAAACTCCGAAGAGCTGGCGCAAACAAGGTTGTTTCCCCCAACATTATCGCTGGAGCCAGAATGGCCGCCATGATTCACCGCCCATCTGTAGTAGATTTCATGGATGCTGCAATGGCAGGTGACAATCAGGCTATGCAAATGGAAGAATTCCGGGTGCAAAAAAAATCATTTCTCGATGAAAAAGCTCTTAAAGATGCGGAAATTCGCCAAAGATCAGGCGCAATAATTGTTGCGGTTCGCAGAGACAATGAAACCATTATTAATCCGGAACCAGGATACGTTTTCGAAGGCTGCGATATCCTCGTTGTGTTGGGAACCAAAGAACAGATTTCTAATTTTCAGAAATTAACCAAATCAGTTTAAAAAAATAGAAAAGACAGATGTTTACTGTCACTTAAGGGGGCATATGAAAAGGAAACTTGGGATTTTTGTAATTTTTTTTCACTTATGTTTTATTAACGGCGCATTTGCTGGAGACAAAGTTCTCAACCAGATTCGCAATTTAATTGATCGAACCAATAATAATTTTGTGCAATCACAACAAGTGCAAAGCGATGATTTAGTTGGTTATCAATCAAACAATCTTGTAAATCAACAAAACTATATTAGCAACCAGACCCGCGAAACAGAAAAATTTAGAAATTACAGCGATAATCCAAAATTTACCAGACCTGTACCTCAGAAAAGCAAAAAAGACTTTACTACCATAAAAACCCTTGTTCCCTACGAAGACCTGTACAAGGTTCTTCAAAAGGATATTGGAAAATATTTCATACTTCCGATAGATGAATTTGAAGCCCTGAAAAAAGCAAAGGAAGATTGGATAAAAGCAAATTCCGGCGAAGAAAAAGTAGCCCCTCCCCTCCTTTATCGAATCAATACTGCCCAATTAACCGGTAAGCTTGATGAAAACTTCGCCAAAATCCACTCTACTTTTAAAATTGAAACATTTACTGACGATTGGCACGAGATTCCTGTTATGTGGGGAAGTATCGCCATAGAATCAGTCAAATTAAATGGCAAAAATACAACTCTCAAATCAAATTGGCTCAGCAACACAAACCGTCAGGTTACATTTGGCAAACTAAGTCAGCAGAACATATTGCAAAACGTGTATCAAGCTCCTGGAGCTATGAATGATATTTTGAGCCAGGATAACTGGAAAGACGCCATCTTTTCCCTTCCAATCAAAGGAAAAGGAATTTTCGAGGTTGAAATTTCCTTCATGGTGCCAATCCAAAATCAGGATGACTTATATACCCTTCAGTTCAGTCTCTCCCGAATACCACTGACGTTTTTAAAACTCGAAGTTGCCGACTTTACATTATCAATTGACAGCACAAGTTTCAGAGATTTTTCAATTGATCCTTACCCAAATAACGCAGACGGTTGCTCGTTCATTGGTTGGCTAGGTGCGAACAGCGACCTGTATTTAAAATGGCGAAGAAAGTTCAGTAAGCCACAAAAGAAAGTTGCCGTTCAAAAAACCAAAGTTCAAAATCCTAAAGAAACCTCTGCCATTGCCTCAGAACCCGTAAAAGTTGAAGAAGTAAAACCCGTAATCCTACCTTTGGTTTACTCCAGATCTCAAACACTTGTCAGCCTTGGCGAAACAGCTATTCAAGGCCATAAAACCATATATTACACCATCAGCAAAGCTCCTGTTTCAAGCTTCAGTTTTGCAATTCCCTCAAATGTAGAAATAGTAGAAGTTAACTCTGACAGGCCCCAAACCCATCGCCTTATTCGTGAAGGAAAAGAAAAAAGACTTAGGGTAGATTTTCTCGCAGGCCGTGAAGATTCCTGTCGAATAGAAATCGCCTATGAAGCCCCGGTTGATCTTTCGCAAAAACTCCTTAAGATTCCTGAAATTTTCCCGGTAAATGTTGAAAGAGAGCTTGGCACCCTTGCAATAGAAGCACTCACATCTGTAGAGGTGCAGCCCGGAAACAATGAAGATTCACCTCTAAACAAAGGAGTCTACTCTTTAGACCCGCTTGAAGTGCCTCAGCCGCTAAAGAAACGAGCAGTAAGACCTCTTTTGCTCGCTTACAGGCAAAATACAAGCCCGGCCAATATTCTGATATCTGTCAAAAGATACCAGGATGTTCCTCAGCAAACTGTTGTTGCAGATAGTATGGAAGTAAAAACAACTTTCACAACAAACAAAACCAGCAACACCCTGCTCAATATGAAAATCAGAAATAACAACAAACAGTATCTGCAGCTTCAACTTAGCTCTGGAACAGAAGTTATTTCTGCCTTCAGAAGCGGAAAACCAGTAAAGTTGGTTGCAGGTAAAAATGATGGAAAAGTCCAGATCCCACTTGAAATGAGTCAATCGGTTGGAAGCCCTGTGGAAATGAATCTTCAGGTTCTTTTAAAACAACCGGTAGAAGAAATGAAATGGCATGGAAAGCTGGACTTTGTACCACCAATGGTTGATATTCCAGTTTCAAGGTTCAGCTGGTATCTGTATGCCCCTGAACAATATAAGCTATTTGATTTCTCTGGAACCGTTAAAGACAATTACACAAGAAAAGACCCCTTCTTCTTCCGCGGTTTTATGACGCTTCTTCACGCTGCGTGGAGTCTAATCTTAAACCCCGAATTGCTTTTTATCCTATTCTTCTTCGTTACTCTTTTTATGCTCTTTTTAGCACGCAATTTACTATTCAAGATCATCAAGGGTATTTGGGGATTAGTGGCAGGAATTTTCACTTACATATTTAGTGGAAAAGGTTTTCGACTGGCAGAGCTAATGATAGTTATGGCAATCATTGGATTATTAGCAGCTATAGCCATACCGAACTTTAGAAAAGCCAGGGAACAAGGTCGCGAGAAAGCTTGCTACGCCAATATGCGCGTCTTACTAGGTGCCATGGAAATGTACAACATGGACAATTCTCCAATGATGAAAAGCCCGGACGAAGATAGACTTGTAAGAATGAAATTTTTAAAAAGCAATCTGAATAAACCTGAACGAAATTGCAGATATTATTCTAATGGCGACGTTTCCGCAGGAGCTCCAATCATTTGTAGAGTTCATGGTGCAATAGATGATTCAGAACTGTCTAATGGAATTGGCAGTGTTAACAACATAGCTTACGACAGTGACGAAAGCGTGTCATTTGAAGCCAAGTCCAGCAGGCAGCAATTTGCTAAAGGGGAAATGAAAAGAAAAGTAAGCGCTTCTGCTTCGTCACATAGACAAGACGCATACGGATTTGCCAAAGTCAAAGGCATGAAACCAATCAAAACAAAGTTTGTGATTACCCAGAATTATTATGCTCTTGAAAGAGATTTGATTATTCCTGAAATAGCCTCAAACGGAGCTTTGATTTTGAACCGCACCTGTCCTACAGTTACTGTAAATTATGTAAAAACAATGGCTCTAAATGCAGCTTCAATCCTGGCTTTTATCCTTGCATTCTTCGGAGCGTTATATTTCGTCTCTGGTGCTTTCCTGAAATTCAATTCCAAAATCACCTTTGCCGCAATAATTATGGTTGCACTATCCGTTTTGGATCTAAAGCTAAAGTCTATTGGAGACAGCGCAAACATCGGGCTCTGGCTTGCTATTGCCGGGGCAGTTGTATGGAAAATTTTCTGGTTGTTCTCCCAGATTGATTTTAAAAATTATGGAGGAGAAAAGCCTTCTTTTGATTCTCCGTTTAATCCTTCTTTCGACCCATCAATTACTCCAGCTGTAAAACCAAAAAAGGCAAGTCCGGAAGTTTCTGTTAAAAAAATGAAAGACACAAACCCCACTGAGGATAAAAATAACGAAGAAGAAACAAAAGTAGATAAAAGAGATGGTAAAACGTCCATTATACCTCTCATTTTCATCTTGTCTCTTTTCGTAATAGCGTCATCAATAGCAGCTTTTGCAGCAGATGATGTTAGAGAAATCAGAATAATGGCTCCTTTCAAAGAGCTTTCTAAAGTAATTCCAACAGGCGATCGTGTAGTTATTATTCCAGAAGAAGATTACAAATACCTCAAAGACGTCAAAAAACCGGATGAACCAGAAATTAATGCCCCACAAAACTATAGATTTGAGTCGGTTCATTACAAAGGAATTATCCAGGAAAAAGGAGTTCGCTTTCAGGCTGACTTCACTTTGGATCTCTTTAATAAGGGCTGGAAGAAAATTGGTCTGCTGACTTCTGATGCCGTTCCAACTTCTGCGAGTATAAACGGAATCCCATTAGCCCTTGGATTAATTGATTCAGAGCCATTTTCTTCTTATGGGTTCATGACAGATGCCACTGGAACAAAAAATGTTTCCATAGACTTTTTTATTCCTATGGACTCTAGTGAGTACAGACATACCAGCAAGTTCAACCTGAAAACAATTCCTGTCTGCCTCTCAACCCTGGAAATTACTGCAAATGAAGAATCTTGCGAAGCCTGGATAGATCCTGGAGTATTGAGACCTGCAGAGAAAAAGGCTGGAAAAACTGTTTTTAAAGCATTCCTTCCACCAACTTCTCAAGTAAGCTTTGAACTTTACAGAAATATTCCTGACCGAAAGCCGGAAATTAAAGCTGAAGAAACCGGGTCTTCAAATGATTCCTCAAATGCCACCATTAAGCCAGATAAACCTGTTCTTATTGAAGAAAAGACAAGAATCAGTGTCCGGGAATCAAACCTCCTTTACTTTAAAGAAGGCTTCTTAACCGGAACAAATGCTTACAAGCTAAAAATTAAAGGAGGAATGGGAATCGCCACATTCTCATTTGCTCTCCCTGGATCAATTAGAGTTTTAAAAGTTGAAAACAAACTAATTGAAGACTGGAAAAACGTTGAAAAAGATGGAGAAAACCAGCTTGATATAACATTTAAATCCAAAATCAGAGGCGAAACTCAAATCAATATCGAGTTCGAAGAAGATATCTCCAATTTAAAGGATGAGAATTTTCAGATTTCAGAAATCGTTCCTTTAAATGTTGAGCAATCATTTGGTGTATTAGGAATTGGTTGTCTTCAGACCTTAGAAGTTTCAGTGGCAGATACCCCGGAAGGCTTCTCGCCAATTATTGCCGCAGAATTTCTTAAAGACTGGAAGCTTGGAAACCCTGAAAAAACACCTTACGCTTTCAAGTTTCTTCGCCATCCAAACAAGTTGATATTGAACATTACCCGTCCGGAAGATATTGGGCAACAAACCGCTGTCATTGACAGGGCTGAAGCAATGTCCCTGTTAAATGAAGATGGCTACCTTCTCACAAGGATTGTTTATGAAGTTAGAAACAATTCTCAGCAGTTCTTGAAAGTAAAACTTCCAAAAATCAGCAGTGAAACAACTGAGCTATGGAGCACTCAAGTAGCAGGAATGGCTGTCAGAGCTGGCTTTGACAACGATTTCGGTGTTTATAACTTACCCATAGTTAGATCCCCTATCATTGGCGGAGAATCTCAATCATTCCCGGTAGAAATAGTTTATGCCATAAAAACCAGAGAGCCACTTAAAGCGGTTAACAAGCTTTATGTTGAGCTACCTCAGGCGCATCTTCCGGTGAGCGAGTTAAACTGGCTGCTCTATTTACCAGAGGGATATGAACTGATGAAGGAAACTGGAAATCTGGACAGACAGATTAACACAGGCGTTCAGCAAAAATTCCTGAACAACTCGTCCTATTTCAGCTCCCTGTCATCAATTAAAGACAACTCCAGAAAGAAAGTAAGCTACAACCAAAAGCCAAACCGTCAGCAAGACAGGGTTTTTGGCATGGCTGGACTTCTTCCGGTTAAATTTAAAATTCCAACAACCAACTGGTCAACTGCATTTAAAATGCTTCAAATTGAACCGGATGGAAAAGCACCTCACATAGAAGGAATCCTCTTAAATCCAAGAAAAGGCAAAGGCTTTGCTTTCCAGATTCTTATGATTTTCATAGGATGTATGGCTGGCCTTGGTTTAATTAAAATGCTTACTGGCCAACAGAAACATTTGTGGTTCCTCTTTATGGTATTAATGAGCTCTCTGGTTGCTTTATCCGTCTATTTGAAGCTTTATCAAGCAGACTACTTTGCTCAGATGGGATTCTCAGCTCTTCTCATAACCTACATTCTATTCAAGTTTTTTGCTTACCGACCTGAAAAAAATGAGGATAAAAAATAGGAAATAATTAATGACAAATACATCCCTGATAAGCAAATCTACTGGAGCTAAAAAAGAAGCCTGGAAAGGCATGCTTCTACCATTAATAATGTTTCTGGTAGCAATCTATTTCTGGGAATCAACAGTAGTTTTGCCTATAAAATACCTCACGGTGTTTTTTCATGAGCTTTCTCATGGATTGGCTGCCATCTTAACCGGAGGCTCAATTGAAAGAATTGAGCTAAATGCTAATCAAGGTGGAGTTTGCTGGACCCGTGGAGGAATACGCTTTATAGTCGTATCAGCAGGATACCTTGGAAGTCTGGTTTGGGGAGCGGCTATCCTTATGTTTGCCGTAACCTCTAACCATGACAGAAAAGCTGTTGCTGGCCTTGGAATCCTTTTATTAGCAGTAACTCTCCTATGGGTTAGAAACCTCTTTGGAATAGGTCTATGCATAGCAACAGGCCTCGCCCTTCTTGGCATGGCAAAGTATGCTACAGATTTTGTCTGCGACCAGTTCCTAAAGTTCCTCGGATTAACTTCCTGTTTCTATGTTTTGCTGGATATTAAATCAGACCTGATAGACCGTTCAATCAGTTGTTCTGACGCATCAAAGCTGGCAGAAATGATGGTTGGAAGTGCAAGCCTTGGCTGGCTGGTAGGAGGAGTATGGCTTCTAATAGCCGCCTTTATTACCTGGAAAGCCCTTGTATTTTCATTTAATCACCAAAGCTAACCATGCAATAAAATACACAAAAAAGGGGCCGCCTCCTATGAGACGGCCCCTTTTTTATATTAAAAATTAATCGCCACTTAGAGCATTGAAAACGCCACCCAGGACAGAACCTTCGCCCTGGCTTTTCTTTCCAGTTTGTGGAGCAGCTTCATGAATTCTGCCGGCAAGTCTTGAGAAAGGAAGTGATTGGAGCCAGATTCTTCCAGGACCTTTCATGGTCGCAAGAAACAAACCTTCTCCACCAAATACTGCATTTTTTATTCCCTTAACCATTTCGATATCACATTGAACACCAGATTGATATGCAACGATACAGCCTGTATCAACCTTTACAACTTCACCAGGAGCAAGTTCTCTCGTGTAGATTGATCCACCGGCGTGACAAAACACAAGGCCATCGCCTTCTAACTTCTGCATAATAAAGCCTTCGCCGCCAAAAAAGCCCATTCCAAGTTTTTTCTGCAATTCAATTCCTACAGAAACCCCTTTAGCTCCACACAAAAACGAATCTTTCTGGCATACCAGCTTTCCATTAACATCCCGCAAATCAATTGCAATAATCTTTCCTGGAAAAGGACCACCAAAGGCGACTTTAGCTTTTCCGGAACCTTTGTGAGTAAAAACCGTCATAAAAAGGCTTTCTCCGGTCAAAAGGCGTTTCCCGGCCCCGGCAATCTTGCCCCATAATCCAGTTTGCTCTTTAGAACCATCTCCAAAAATGGTTTCCATTTCCACGCTGGCATCCATATACATCATCGCCCCAGCTTCGGCAACAACAGATTCATTTGGGTCCAGTTCCACTTCAACAAATTGCAGATCATCACCAAAAACACAAAAATCAACCTCATCAGCCTGAGAAGGTGCACCACGGTCTGCAGGTATTGGCGGCATGAAAGCACTACTTCCAAGATCACCAGCGAAATCAGTAATATTGCTGATTGGTGTCCACGAGTCTGTAACCCCTTCACTGTAAGCCATTGTATTTTTGTTCACAGACCCGCTTTGTAACTTATTAATAATATCTTCGCGACCCATTGGCCCCTGAGCCTGACCAGCGACAGCTAAATACCACATTTTTGCGTCTGACATTTTATCCTCCAAAATTTGTTCTTTTAACCATTTATCGGATATATTAGAATTCATTGGGACTTTATGTAAAGACTTAAATCAAAATTGTGAGTGAAAAATGGATTTGAAATTAGACCAGTTAAACTTGCTTAGAGAAATAACCCTCGAACTAGACAGCCTGATCGAAGGGCTACAAACCACACGTGCCGATCTGCACAGCTCCTTAAATGAAATATATGGATTTTTAAAAGAGAAAATTTCTCTCGAAGTCTTTTTTGTTGAAACTCAGGATGAAAACCTTAATATGCGGGCATTTTGTTTTGGAGAAGATGCAAACGTAGTAAAGCAAAAAGTCCCCAACCTGCACAATCTGGCAAGTGCTCAATATTTTGAAACCCCGGATGCCTGTTGGTTTGCCCAACCCCTTGAGATGGCAGGAAACAATATTGGATCAATGGGATTAGCTTTTTCCTCAAAAGCCAAACCAGAAAAAAACTTTGGCATGGAACTTTTAGATGGAATATCTGAAGAGCTGGACAATTTTTTCTTCAGCATTCAGCAAAGTCGATTAAAACACAGTTTAATAATGGGAATACAATCAGCTCTCAAAAGTCATTCACTTATAGACGCGATAGACTGCGCAGTATATGTTTTGCGCAAAGAGATTCCTTTTACTGATTTATACATTTTCTATTCTGACAGAGAGCTTACTGGAAACGAAAAAACCAACTACATGATTTATAATCAAACCAGTAAAATTTTTGATTCCGCATCCAATCCACATCCCGAACTAAAAAAACTGGTAGATAATGGAGAAAATCCGCTCTCTATTGACCCAAACCGTTTAAAAGAACTAATTTCAGCAGGTGAAGTTACAGTTTCCTATCTTCTGGACGGGCTGATTCAGGAAGAGTTAATAGGAAAAGCCATATTTGTCCCCGAGCAAGGAAAAACATTTTCAATTTTCTCGAGGGAACTGATCCAGATTTTCACTGAAGTTCTGAGACAGCGCCTGGTAGACTTTAATAGAGAACGAAACAATCTTAGAAAATTCTTCTCAGACAAAATAATCGATAAACTGGTTTCTGAGGTCGGTTATGACTCATTATATCTTACCCCCAGAAAAGAAAACATCGGAATTATTTTTGCTGATATTTCTGGCTTCACTAAAATAAGCGAGCAGGTTTTAAAAACTCCCGAGCGCATTACTCAACTCGTAGATCATTGGTCTAATGGAATTCTTGAACGTGTCTTTGATCTTGACGCATGCCTGGATAAACTTGTTGGTGATTGTATAATTCTTCTTTTTGGCCCTCCTTTCTATAATTCTCAACCTGAAAAAATCGTGGCCAACCTTCTGGAAGCTTCGAAAAGAATAATAGACTTCACAAGAGAATTTCTTAATTCCGAGGAAAATTCTGAAATAAAGCAGCATCCTGATTTTGAAAAATTTGGAGTCGCCATTGGGGTAAATTATTGTCCTACGGTAGTTGGATTGATCGGACCAAATCAGGATCTAACTGCCTTTAGCTCAGGAATGAACATAACCGCCAGATTACAAGGGCTTGCATCTGCTGATCAAATCCTGGTGACAGAAGAAGTTGCCAGAATTTGCAACCAAACACCAGACAACAAGTGGGAATTTGGCCCGGAAGGATCGGCTCCGGTAAAAAATGTCGCTAAACCATTAAAGTTCTTTCCTTTAAAACTTGATTAATAATGAACGCTGAAATTGAATGGTTCCTATATATACTTGAGTGCAAGGATGGAACATTATACACAGGCATTACAAATAATCTGGAAAAGCGACTAAGATCTCACAACGATGGAACCGCTTCCAAATACACCAGATCAAGAACCCCTGTAAAAATGGTTTATTCTGAGCCAGTTGGCGACAGATCAAATGCGACTAAGCGCGAATTGCAGGTAAAAAAACTAAGTAGAACAAAAAAAAATCAGCTGATCCTGAGTAAGATCAGCTGATTTTTTTTATCTTTCATCAACAACTGTTTTTAACTTTCCGGTCCTTGAGTTTCGCGGAATCTCACCAGGTTTAAACCACTCGATTTCCAAAACCATCCAACCTTCAGACAAAGATTCTTCAAGTTTGTAAGAGCCCTGTTGCAAAGCCTCAAAAACCCTTTTATTATCAAGTTTTTTTTCGGCTTCAATTCGAACAGTAAGATGTTCTTTTCCCTCTTTTAAAGAAGCCACGATCTGGAAGTTTGGGCTGACATCTAATTTGTTCAATCCAGCAGCAACGTCGATTGGCATTAAATTTATACCGCCAACAACTAACAGATCATCACATCGCCCAAGCAATTCAAAAGAACGACCCTTGAATCCACAGCTACATTCATGATCTTTAAACCAGACGCCAAGATCGCCTGTTTTATATCTTACAACTGGCATTAAAACTCTATTAAGATTGGTTGCAACGATTTCTCCAGGAGTTCCCGGAGGGCACTCCTGACCACTTTCAGGATCAAGAATCTCTATATAACAATACTGGTCGAGTTCATGATGAATTGCTCCCTTTAGGTCAAGGCATTGCCAACCCACCGGACCAGTATCTACACAGGCATATCCCGCTGAGCGAATCAGCTTTGCGCCTAATGTTTCTTCCAAAAATTTGCAAGTTTGGGGGCGCAAATGTTCGCCACCATAAAGCACTTTCTCAATTTGAATTGGCAGCCCTTTTTTCTTAACCTCTTCTGCAAGCTTAACAATAATGGAAGGCAAGCCCACAACAGCATTAACTTTGAAAATTTCCAGATATTTCAAAATATTTTCAAAGTCAGATCCGCCACCAACAGGCAAGTTCAAGCACCCCAGATTTTCGAGAGCTCTCCCGGCCACATTAAAACTTGTCCAAAGATTTCCCGCCAAAAATAAATTTGCAACCCGATCGCCTTTCTCAAGACCAGCATCTGAATAAATTTCAGTCAGAACATCAGTTACATACCTATATTCATCATTTGAATACAAAGTGAATTTCGGGCTTCCTGTGGTTCCCCCTGAGGCATAGACATATGCGTCTGTCATTGGTCCAGTAAGAATATCACCGGATTCAGGGGGAGAATTCCGATAAAATGTTTCTCTATCAAGCAAAGGAAGCTTTTTAAAAGCATCAATACCATGGCAACCGGTTTGGGAAACAATTCGGCTGTAATACGGCGAACCCAGAATTTTACCCAACAAAGTTTCTACTTTGTTTTCAGAAGTGTTCCTAAATTCCCGTGCAACCCAATCCACCAGATCTCGTAGCAAATAACTGCCTTCATGTGGGGCCCCTTCATGGCCTTCGCTCATACCACCAATTGCAGTAACCCTTTTTGCGCCAAGACCAATCATCCCGTCAGCAATGATTTCTTCACTTTCAGGAGTAGCCAGCACACCAACAGTCTGGAGAAAAGCCCCTAATGGACGGACCTTTTCCAGCAATTCATCAACTGATTCAAGCCTCTTAAAAAACAGGGTTCTGTTTAAACAGGAAACTCTAAATTCAGAATCTTTTTCATACACCAGAGTAAATAAAAAGTCTGTAGGGCATAAAAGCCGGCTCTCACCTTTGGCTTCAGACATTCTGGTTAACTCACGAACTTTGCGAATTTCTACCTTCTCATCAAAGGACAATCGACCAACCGGAAGCGTTTCTGACAAATCAAATAACTCATCATAAAGGGCTTCCATAAACTCATTCAACAAAGCTTCATCAGTATCAATAAAGTAGACAAGATGAGGGGAAGAACATGCCTGCTGATCCCAGCGACACAAATCAAGAGCAAGCCCTTTAACTGTCTGCTCCAGCTGGCATCCTTCCAATCTTTTTCCTTCAATTGCAGCAAAGGAATACCTTGGCCCGTTTTCAATCAACCTGGTATGAGCGCCAGTTCGGGAGCGCACAGATTCTAACGCTTCAAGCCCTCCCCAAAAAACTACAGTCAGAGGAGCTTTTAAAAGCAGATTCTCGACTAGCTCATCTCCGCCCTTCCATAGCAAAACAGCCTGATGTGGCCAGACAAGTCCCTCGGGATCGTTTTCTTTAATACTCTCCAGGAAAAGAATCGGGAATAAACTATCCACACGCGACATTTTCAAGATGTTTGCGTTTTTGGTGATTATTCCTGAAACAAGACTATCAACAGCTCCGACAAAAACGTTACCGGCGGTAAGATGCAGGAGAACTCCTCGGGGAACAGCCTTCAATTCGTGGCCATTGTGAGGTTGCGGTCTCCACTCATCTAAAACTCTAAGATCGCCCAGCTCCCCACGTAGACGTTTTTCAATACTAGCTCTGGAACAGATTTGTCCCACAACATTCAGCCCCTCAAAAACCATTTCCGAGCTGAAATTGAGCATTTCAGGAAGAGCTTTTTGCGCTACAACACGCAGAGGGTATTCTGGATCTAGCCAGCAAGCAGAAACTCTCTCTAAAACATCGATAACACATTCAATATCAGGCCTTGAAGCAAGAGAAGCGTGCTCAAAAGCATCTTCCAAAACCTCAGAAACAATCTGAGAATTTAAAAATTTCAAACCAATACTTTTCCCGAAGGCAAATGTAACGTCTTTTTTCATTGAGCCATTCCTTACTTCAAAAGATCCAGAGCTTTTATTGCGCATCCTTTATGCTTTGCCAAACCAGCTCTTCCAAGGATTTTAAACGTCTTTCCACTTCTACCACAGGGACAATTTCCTTCTATAACAGCCTTATCAGTTGTCAACAAGGAAATAGAAGGGTAACTAGACAAATATGGGGTCATAAGCTTCAGCAAACCGGGGCTTCCATCAGGTAAAGACTCCAGGGTTTCCGGGTCCACAACCTGAGCTCTTGAATAGATCGGAGTGTGCAAACGCCCTTCCTCGCAATCCACATAAGGAATCCCGTGCTCGACCATACCGAAAAGGTCCCTAAGATTAGAACCAGGCATTCCCAAAATTTCGCAGACACGTGAACGAAAGATATCCTTGGAAACCTCTTCATTCTTATGCATTTTCCAGCCGCCACCTGTGATGATATAGGAATCAGGCCCCAACTCAAGCTTTATTCCCTTTTCTTCCAATCTATTGCAGACCTGCCATAAATAAGCGGGAAAGCCAAGAATCCTTACAGGCTCGCTTCTTTTACCAAATTCGATCAGCTTCTTTACGGTAAGATCAAGATCAAATTCAAAATCATTGATCTCCTCTTTCCAACGAATTGCATAGAAAACCGTTCTTTTTCCTGTCAAACCGGTAAGCATTTTATCTGAAAAAGCGGTTCCAACACTGCCTGCAATTTTTGGATCGTATGTAAAACAAAGATAGTTAACTTTTTGCTTAAGGTTTACAAGCCCAAGAGAAGAAAAAATATTGTTTACGATTTTCCAGATTCTCTTGTAAGAACGATTATCAAGAACTATTGCGCTACGTTGCCCACCTGTTCCTGAAGAAGTCAGTTCTATTTTAACTTTATCCTCAGGGATGGAGATGAGCTTGTGTTCTTTAAAAATAGTTACAAGCGTTGGAGGTATCTCCTCTGGAGAATAACACTTATCACCCGGCACACAGCCACTTGATACCAAAAAAGAATTGAAATCAGGACAGTTTTTTGAATGCCATAGCAAAGCTTCGTTCATTGCGTCTGAAAAAAGTTTATCTGTTAAAGGGTTGTGATCAAAAGCATCCACGAAATCGAAAAGTTCACCAGTTTTTACAAAGGGTTTACCTTCAGCCAATTCGCCACTCCTCGTCAAAGTCTGGCTGGCATCTAACCAGCATTTCATACCAGCATTTCATAAAAGCATCTAAATATCTACGATTGGTATCCACCAAATTCATGTCCATAAAATCAAGACTTTCAAAGGATCTGGAAAAAACAAGAAAATCTTCCCGTAAACCTTCAGAATTCATTTTCATAGCGGGAAAATAAGCACATGGGAGAAATTTAGCATCTAGCGCTAATCTTTGCATTTGGGGCTTAAACGCGCTAACCAGCATTTCAATGTAGCGCATACCCGACTTTGATGCTTCCTCGCAAAACCACATGAGTAATGTTCTGAGGTTATTTCCGGAGAATCTATAACCAAGAATAACGCCGTTCCCGTCCAGCTTGTTAAAGTTTACAAAGATATCTGCAGATCCATCTTTAGCAGAAAAAAGAAGATTGGGTTCAATAAAAGGGAAAAACACTTTATCCATAAGATCTTTGGCTTGATACACATCGTATTTTTCTCTTACTTCCGCAATATCATCCTTGAGATCGAATTCTATTTTTTTGCCCATTTTTCTAGGGTCTTCGCCCTCAATTTCAATTATCTCCGCCTCTTCAAAATCAAACTGTTCCTGAACAATCTTGTAGAAATCATGAACCTCATTGATAAGTTTTGGCTGAGGTCTTCTAAACTCTTCGCTGCCTTTGCGGAAATAAATCTCAAGACCATGGGTTTCAAAAGATTCAACTTTTCTTACATTTGGGAAAATTCCCATTGGTAAAAAGCCAAGATGCTCTAACACGACCTGAGGGGCAAAGCTTACCGTTCTGGTGGTAGCATATATGACATCACAAGTTCTGGTTTTCTTGGTAAGCATAATTAAACTATGTTTAACCATGGTCCGCATAACATCCTGACCACGCATTTCTCCAAGAACTGCTGCAGCATAGGACTTCCCTATTTTATTAACAGGGTCAATTGCGAAAATAACCGAACCAACAACTCTGCCATCTAATCTGGCCAGCGTCCAAAAATAGGTCGGATCATCAGTTTTCTTTTTTATGGTTTCCGGATCAGCAACTTCAGGAAGAGTATACTTTCCGCGATAAACTTTTATGTATAAATCAATTATCGCGTCTACATCATCTGGAGTTGCTGGAGAAAACGTAACCTCTCTGCCATCCTGCAGGATAAGCTGCATTAAAACTTCCCCTTTCAAGGTATTTACCTCAGTTCCCTGCGAGAGAAGTATACCCTCCATCATTATTCTAAGTCAAGGGCACGCCGTGGATGAAGATTTATGACTTAAACCTGACTATAAGTTGGAAATAAATGCTGTTAAAAGAATTTTACATTTTTTTTCAGAACCCCTTGTACTGAAAAATTTGTTGTGCTATTCTTGCCACGTCCCCAAAACAAAAATCGTTGCGTCAGGTGGTTCTGTTTGACTTTTAGCGAATTAATTTCAAGATTTTTAGAGATGATAGAGAAAGAACGCACTCTATCCTCTAACACCGTGCGCGCATACAAAAACGACCTTGAGAAATTTAATAACTGGTTTTTTGAAACCTTTAAAACCTCAAGTTTAAACGAGATGGAAAACCTTACTTTAAGCCAACTCAGAAGTTTTTGGGCCGAGCAAAGAAAAAATGGTTTATCCCACCAGAGTATGCGTCGTGCACAATCATCTCTACGTGGAATTTTCAAATACGCGAAAAAACATGATTTAGTAAACAGAAACCCTGTTGAAAGCATGGAGTCTCCAAGACGACAACGCCCCCTTCCTAAAGCGCTTGAAAAAGAAGAGCTTCTGGCCTTGCTACACTCACCATCCTCCGAAACACTTCTCGGAAAACGGGACCTGGCAATCCTGGAATTACTCTATGGTAGTGGATTACGTGTCTCTGAGCTTGCTGACATTACATTTGATCAAGTTTCATTTTCCACTCAGACAGCAAGAATTCTTGGAAAAGGTAGAAAAGAAAGAATAGTTCCTTTAACGCCCTCTTCATGTTCAGCCCTGCAAGGCTACATTAGTTTTAGAAATGCACAGCAACCCGAGGGCAAAAACGTGCCAAACATCTTTTTAAACAGATATGGAACGGCTCTAACCACCAGAAGCATTGCACGCTTGATAGACAAACACACCAGACAAATGGCTTTAATGAAGAATATAACTCCTCATCAGCTAAGACATAGTTTTGCAACCCATTTACTGGATGGTGGCGCAGATATTCGAGCTGTTCAGGAGATGCTTGGTCACGAAAATTTATCGACCACACAAATATACACTCATATCAGCAAGGAAAAATTGCTAAAAACCTATAAAAACACTCACCCAAGATCAGGTCAGGAGAAAAAGAATGACATTTAAAGGAACAACAATAATTGCCGTTCTCAAAGATGGCTGCCTGGCTTTTGGAGGAGACGGTCAAGTAACTCTGGGTGATCGCGTTATTAAAGCAAAAGCAAAAAAAATCAGAAGTTTTTATAACGGAAAAGTTCTGGGAGGTTTTGCTGGTCAAACCGCAGACGCGTTTACTCTTTTTGAAAGATTTGAATCAAAACTTGAAGCGGCCTCCGGGAACCTTACAAAAGCGGCCGTAGATCTTGCTAAAGATTGGCGAATGGACAAGGCCCTCAGACGTCTTGAAGCCATGCTGATTGTCGGAAACACCGATAAAATATTACTTCTCTCCGGACAAGGCGACGTTCTCGAACCTGATGACCAAATAGCTTCGATTGGCTCAGGATCAGCAATGGCTTTTTCCGCAGCAAAAGCACTCCTTACGCATACGGATTTCAACCCGGAAAAAGTGGTTACTGAAAGCCTTAAAATTGCTGCTGAACAATGCATATATACTAACTCGGAAATTACAGTGGAGACGCTGAACAAATGACAGAAAAAGTAATAATACTTCCAAAAGGAGAACTTACTCCCCAGGAAACAGTTGCAGAACTTGATAAGTATATAATTGGCCAGAATAAAGCCAAGCGTGCTGTTGCTATTGCTTTGAGGAACAGGTATCGTCGTCGTTATGTTAAGCAGGAAATGCGCGAAGATATAAGACCAAAAAACCTTTTGTTGATTGGACCTACTGGTGTTGGAAAAACTGAAATTGCCAGACGCCTTTCAAAAATTGCTCGCCTCCCCTTCGTTAAAGTTGAAGCTACCAAATTTACGGAAGTTGGTTATATGGGACGCGATGTTGATTCAATGGTCAGAGATTTAGTTGAAGTCAGCATAGGAATATTAAAAAAACAAAAGATGGAAGAGCATGCTCCAAAAGCCAGAGCCAAAGCGTATGATCGCATCCTCGACATCCTTCTTCCAGAATCAAGATCACACCATCCTTTAAGCGGTTTTGAAAAAAAGTTAAATGAATCGAAAGAAATGTCGATAGATAGTGAAGAGAATAAAAATATTTCAAATACAAGAGAAGAACTCTTGGCCGAATTAAAATCCGGCAAGCTTAATGAAAAGGAGGTCGAAATCGAAGTGAACGAATCAGTAACACCAGTAGTAGAAGTAGTTTCCACTCAGGGCGGATTCGAAGAAATGGGTTTCAACTTCCAGGGAATTCAGAGCATGCTCGGCAATATGTTTCCACCAAAACACAAACAGCGCAAAGCAAAAATTTCAGAAGCAATGGAAATTTTCTATCAGGAAGAAATTTCCAATCTCCTCGATCATGACGACTTACAGAAAGAAGCTTTAACCCTTGCCCAGGAAAACGGAATCATCTTTCTTGATGAAATCGACAAAATAGCTTCTTCATTTGTAGGAAAAAGTGGCCCGGATGTATCCAGAGAAGGCGTTCAGCGAGATCTTCTTCCACTGGTAGAAGGAACAACAATTATGACAAAATATGGAATGGTAAAAAACAGACCATATTTTGTTTTTTGCCGCTGGTGCTTTTAATGTAAGCAAACCATCAGATCTCATTCCTGAACTTCAAGGTCGCTTCCCTGTAAGAGTTGAATTTGAAAAACTTGGCGCCGATGAATTCGAAAGAATTCTTAAAGAGCCAAATACTGCACTCACTAAACAATATGAAGCTCTTCTTCAGGTTGATGATGTAAACATAGAATTTACAGATGAAGCCATTAAAAGAATTGCGCATTACGCCTGTGAAGCCAATGACACACAAGAAAACATTGGAGCAAGAAGATTGCACACCATCATGGAACATTTAATGGAAGAAGTTTCATTTGATGCTCCAGCAAATATAAATGGCCACTATTCAGTAGATGGAGCCAAAGTTGACGAAATCATGACACCTCTGATGAAAGATCAGAACCTTGCCAGATTCATCTTATAATAATCGATTGAAAATAGAAGGAGAGCACAAATATGTTTGAAAGATTAACCGGAACCTCAACTTTCAACCTGCTTTCAAAAGGTCTTGACGTTGCATCCAAAAGACACAAAGTAATTTCAAATAACATTGCAAACGTTAACACCCCAAAATTCAAACGTCAGATTGTTACATTTGAAGATGAAATGGCAAAAGTTTTCGATGGCAAAGTGGATCTCGTTGGAAAAAGACTTGAAAACAAACACATTCCAATAGGCGAAGTAAACTACATGGATGTAAATCCCACAACCATCACAGACAGAATGCACATAATGAAAAACGACAAAAACAACGTGGACATCGATGTTGAAATGAGTGATCTGGCGAAAAACACTATGACCTACCAGATTAACGCGAAACGTCTTTCAGCAATGTTTTCTGAGCTTAATGATATCATCGTGAGAGGAGCTAAAGCATAATGGGCATGTTTCGAGCAATTGACACTTCAGCTTCTGGTCTTACCGCAGAACGCCTTAGAATGGATGTTATTTCAAATAACATCGCAAACGTAAACTCTACAAGAACAGAGTCTGGCGAACCGTTCAGAAGAAAAATGGTTATCTTTCAGGCAAGAAGACCTGGTAGCAGACTACCTCTTATGGACAGAGTTAAGCCAAATGTTCCTGGCACCGGTGTAAGAGTTCAAAAAATCATGGAAGATATGGCTCCTTTCAAAATGGAATACGATCCAAATCATCCGGATGCAGATGGTGAAGGATACGTAAGAAGACCAAACATCAACATCGTTCATGAAATGGTTGATATGATTACGGCAACAAGGGCTTACGAAGCAAATGTAACCAGCATCAACTCAGCTAAAGATATGATAAGCGCCGCTTTAAATATCGGAGGGAGATCTTAATAGGTTATGAGAATTCTTGATAAAAGTCCTTTCATGCAGGTGCAAACTGGTCCAGATAAAATTAGAACAAATTCAAAGGACCAGTGGAAAATGTTTTTAGATGGACTTCAAACATCTATCGGAGAAGTTGATGCGTTGGGAAAAGAATCAGAAAAACTCACACAGGACGCCGTTCTTGGAAGAGTAGACAATCTTCATGACGTAATGATTGCAGCTGAAAAAGCAAAGACCGCAATGAATCTAACACTGGAAGTTAGAGGAAAAGCTCTGGAAGCATACAAAGAAATTATGAGAATGAATTTTTAGTCTTTACAGATTAAAATAACCGTACTATAAATAATCAATACAATTTAAACTCTAAAATTGTGCAAAAAAAATAAACAGGCACAATAGGGAGTAGGGAGTAGCAAGCGATGACGGAGTTTCTTCGGCAACTTTGGGAACCAATTCAAAAGTTGCCCAGAAGCCAGCGAATAGGCCTTTTGGTCATAGTCGTTTTGGTTGTTCTGGGAATTATATCTGCCTCAATGTGGGGCACAACAAAAGATTTTATACCGCTCTTTGAAGAACAATTAAAACTGGAAGATGCTGGCAGTGTTGTAGCAAAGCTACAGGAGCTTGGTGTTGAGTATAAACTCGGCAAGGACAGCACTGATATACGAGTTCCTCTGACAGACAAATCGTTTATCCTACTCCAACTTGCCCAGGAAAAATCCCTACCCCAGGTGCGCCCTGGTTGGCAGAAACTAATTGATGAAAGATCTATCTTCTCCGGCACCACACAACAGGAATTTGACCTTAACTACGTAAGGGGTCTGGCCGCCGAATTGGAAGATTCATTAGTTAGAATGGGTCCAATAGAAGATGCTAACGTAAACATTGTTAAACCCAAAAAAGAAGTATTCAAGGAAGACCAGAAAGAGCCAACTGCAAGCGTATTGCTGAAGCTTAAAGATGGCGCTGAAATTAATAAAGAACAAATCAGAGCGATCAGAGACTGGGTGTGCACAGCGGTAGAAGGTCTTAAACCGGAGAACGTCAGAATCGCCGATACAGATGCCAGAGATTTAACCAGAGCTATTAGCGACGATGAAGCAATGGACCTGGATAAAATTGAATCCGCACAGTTAAAGTTCACAAATCTCAGAGAAAAGAAGCTCAAAAACGATCTCCAAAGTCAGCTCGAAGAAATGTTCGGCTATGGCAAAGCAGTAGTTCGCGTAAGACTGGACATGGACTTTGACGAAAAAGAAGCTGTCAGTGATGTAATTATACCTCCAGTTGAAGGTAGCGACAAAGGCGTATTGATTTCAACAAAAGTTGAATCTGAAGCCTACAAGGGAAAAGATCTCGTTGAAGACGGAGAGCCCGGAGTAAACTCCAACCTTCCTCCTGGAGCACCAGCATATCCAGGAACAGAAGGAAATACATACAACGAGTATAAAAGAGATGCCAAAATTGAAAACCTTGACTACACAAGGTCAAAAGAAAAATTTAGAAAAGATCAGGGCACAATTAAACGCCTTACCGTTTCAGTTGTGCTCGACGGAGATCCAGAACAGCTCGGAAAAATGGAAGATTCCATTTCTGAGATCGCCAAGAATACTGTAGGGTATGATAAGAAACGAGGGGACAAGCTTTCTCTCATGGTTATGCCCTTTAAAAATGAAGACGTTGAACGTGCCAGAGCTGCGTTTGACCTGAAGAAACAGCAGGAGAAACAAATGTTCATGATCGTTGTTGGTTTGCTGATGTCTTTCCCGGTTTTCCTGGGAATGATTTACATCTTCGTGAGAGTTTCACGTGCTAGAGCACTGGCTCGCGAACAGGCAAGACTGCAGGAAGCTGCAGCTGAAGCCGAAGCCATCAGAATGGCTAGAGAAAACCAGATGAGACGTCAATCTGAACAGCAATGGCGTGATTGGGAAAGAAGATTTAAGGATATTAAAAACTTCTTCCCGGAAATCACAGATATGGATGAGAAAAAACGAAAGGTTCAGGATCTTCGTCACAGTGCTTATCTTTATGCCAGAGACAACGATAACTTACCACCAGATTTCGAAGAAATGACTCCAGAAGAACAGTTTATTTATCGTGAAGCCTTCAAGAAGAAAGAAGAAGGAACCCTTCTCGATGGCCTTGAAAGAATTGAAGCTATTATTCAGGAACGCGACAAAGCCAGAGAAGAAGAACTTGAACATCTTCAGACTCTTGCAGAAGCTCGTGACGACCTTGAAGCTCGCGTTAGACATCTTGTTGAGACTAAACCAGACGATGCTATTCAGGTATTGCGCCTGTGGCTAAGCGATTAATGGAGAGCATTTATGGCCGATGAACTTTTACCACCTAAAAAGGAACTTACAGGAAGCGCAAAGATACTTGAAAAGCTCCCACCGCTAACGATTTCCGGCAAATCAAAAGCTGCAATTCTACTGATCTTTCTTGGTCCAGAAACCAGTGGTGTAATCCTCCAATCCTTAACTGACTCAGAAATTGAATCCTTAACGATTGAAATCGCCAAGCATAGAAAGATTTCAACCGAGCAAAAGCTCGCCGTATTGTTTGAATTTGAACAGCTAATGATGGCACGCGAATTCTATGCTGAAGGTGGCCTGGAGTATGCTAAACAGCTTCTTGAAAAAACCATTGGCCCGGGTAAAGCCCTTGAAATTCTTGCAAGAATGGGTACCTCACTTGCTGTTCAACCATTTGAAGCAGCAAGAACAGCTGATCCAACTCAGCTGGCAACTTTAATCCAAAACGAGCATCCACAAACGGTTGCTCTTATTCTTGCGTACCTTCAGCCAGATAAGGCTGCGGTAATCCTTCAATCCATGACCCCTGACACCCAGGTTGAAATTGCGAAACGACTCGCTCTAATGGATAGAACAAGTCCTGAAATTACCAGAGAAATTGAAAACTACCTGGAAGAAAAGCTGTCTTCGATTATTGGTCAGGATCTAACCAGCGTCGGTGGTATCGACTCTTTGATTGGCGTCTTGAACGCAGTAGAAAGAGCGACAGAAAAGAATATCATCGAAACCATGGAAGTTCAGGAACCAAGTCTGGCAGAAGAAGTCAAGAAACGACTCTTCGTTTTCGAAGATGTTGTTCTTATCGACGACAGAAGCTTACAGCGCTTGATGAAAGAAGTGGATATGAAAGACCTTTCGATATCACTCAAGGGCGTTACAGACGAAGTCAAAGAAAAGTTCTACAAAAACATGTCCAAACGTGCAGCAGAAATGCTCAAAGAAGACATGGCTTACATGGGCCCAGTCCGCATCAGAGACGTGGATCAGGCACAACAAAGAATCGTGGCAATTGTAAAACGACTCGAAGCAAGAGGCGAAATCGTCATTGCAAGACCGGGCGAGGAGGAACTAGTTGGCTAGTTATAATACAGGAAAAACTGGGGTTGAAATCCTTGCAAATATTCTTAAACATTGCGATTCAAAAACAAACCGCAATATTATTAGTGGGCTTCAGAAAGATCTTCCTGACATTGCTCAGGAACTGAGAAAAAGAATCCTCACGTTTGACGATCTTGCATACGGAGATTCCAGAGGTATTCAAAAGCTTATCAAGCTTATCAGTATCAAAGATCTTGCGGTTTCTTTAAAGGGCGCTTCAGAAAGAGTCTTAAAGAATCTTGCGGAAAATATGTCCCAGAGATCTTTAAGAGACCTGCGGGAAGAAATTTCCTTAATTGGCAGAGCCACTGAAGCTGATGCAGAATTGGCACGCGAAAGAATCATGCTCGTGGTTTCAGACTTGATAAAAAACCGCGAACTCTTTATAAACAGACCTGGTGATGACCTGGTCTATTAAGGATTGGTAAATGGCAAAGATCTTCAAAGCGCATCAAATTCAGATCGATTCTGATAAAAAAGTTTTTGTTCCGCATAATCAGATTATGCCAAAACCTGAAGAAAAAATAGACCAGGAAGAAGCTCAATTCGTTGATTCGGTCTTTCGGGAGCTTTCTCCTGAGCATTTAGCTGGTTCCGGTGAAAAAATGGTTACCGAAAAAAAGGAAGCCAATTCTGAACCAGAAAATTCAGAACCAGAACAAACCGAAAACGCAATCAAGGATACTCAGCCAAGACCAGGCAGCTACGCATCACTGAGCCCTGCTGCAAGAAAATCCAGGCACATGGCCGCCCTGGACACTCTTAAAATAAAAGAGCTGGAGCTGGAAGCACTCGAAGAGGAATTGCGAAATTGGGAATCTGAATTACGCGAAAAAGAATCTGCCTTTAATTTAAAAGAGCAGGAATTCCTGCAAACTATGCAAGCCAAACGGAATGAGGTTGATGAAGAAAGTAAACGCATCATTCAAATGGCAAGAAGCAGTTCAGAATCATTAACTTCATCTGCAAAAGCAGAAGCGGAATCAATAAAAAAAGCCGCTCAAATAGAAGTTGAAGACGTCAGACAAAAAGCTTACAAAGAAGGCTTTGCCCTCGGTGAAGAAAAAGGAATTAGCGCTGGTGAAGAACAGGGATTACATGAAGCCCGAATAGATTGGCAAAACCTGATGAAAGAATCAGAAATGCTCATTAATGAATTACAGACCAGTCGCATGGGCGTTCTTAAATCCTCAGAAGAAGAAATGGTTCGCCTGATTATAGCCTTTGCCAGATCTGTTATTAAGGTTGAGCCTCAGATTCAGCCTGATATTGTGTTAAAAAATATTGATGCAGCGATAAACAAAGTCTCAGATGTAGATAAGATAGTTATGCGCATAAACATCAAGGATAAAGCTATGTGCCAGGCACACAAAGATATGTTTATGCAGAAGCTTAGCACTGTTACAGAACTTCAGATTATTGAAGATTCCAGCTTGTCTCCTGGTGGAATAAAAATTGAAACCGGAGTGGGAACTATTGATGCCACAATCGAAAGTCAGGCAAAAGAGCTGGAAACCGCTCTACTTGAGAAATTTCGTAGATCTCAGGCGCAGCTATGACAAATTTTCCATTCTCAGAATATGAAAGTCTTTTAAACACTGCCGACCCAATCAGGGTTAATGGCAGAGTCACCCAGGTTGTTGGATTATTGGTAGAAGCTACCGGACCACAAAATCCGGTTGGCGACGTTTGTAATATAATCACCCCGCAAGGACCATTGCCCTGCGAGATCGTTGGTTTCCGGCGTGGAAGCGTTCTTCTAATGCCGCTAATCCACACAGATGGCATTCGTCAGGGCAGCGAAGTTGTCCCAACCGGCATGCCATTGACAGCACCAGCTGGCGAAGAACTTCTGGGTAGATTGCTTGACGGCCTTGGCCACCCAATTGATGATAAAGGGGAGCTCCCTTCCACTGTCACAAGAGTCCCAATCAATAGAGAACCACCCAATGCATTTACGCGAAAGAGAATTCTTGAGCCGATGCCAACCGGCATTAAAGTTATTGATGGGCTATTGACCATAGGCGGTGGCCAAAGAATGGGGATTTTCGCAGGCTCTGGTGTGGGAAAATCAACTCTCATGGGAATGATGTGTCGCTCATCTCAGGCAGATGTAAACGTTATAGCCCTGGTTGGAGAGCGCGGAAGAGAAGTTCGTGAGTTCCTGGAAAAAGACCTTGGCCCGGAAGGAATGAAACGCTCAATAATCGTAGTTGCGACTTCCGACCGCCCCGCTCTGGTTCGTGTAAAAGCAGCTTTTACCGCAACAGCAATTGCAGAATACTTTAGAGATAAGGGCAAAGATGTAATGCTGATGATGGACTCGGTCACCAGGTTTGCATTAGCACAAAGGGAAATCGGATTAGCAGTAGGCGAACCTCCAACCACCCGCGGTTACACGCCATCTGTTTTTTCACTGTTACCAAAACTTCTAGAAAGAGCTGGTACCGCAAGAAAAGGTTCAATAACCGGTATCTATACCGTTCTTGTTGAAGGGGGCGACATGGACGAGCCTGTTGCCGATGCGGTTAGAGGTATTCTCGACGGACATCTACTTTTAAGCAGAGAATTGGCTCACCACAATATTTACCCTGCGGTCGACATCCTTGGAAGCATTTCTCGACTAATGCCTGAAATAACTGATAAAAAGCATTATGACACAGCGGGAAAAATCAGAAACCTCTATTCCACTTATGCAAAAAATGCTGACGCGATCAGCCTTGGCGCTTACAAAGCCGGATCTGATCCGCGCATTGATGAAGCAATAAAGAAACAGCCACTAATCGAAGAATTTATAAAACAAGGCATCGGCGATGCTCATGGCTTTGAAGAAAGCCTTCAGACAATGCAAAGTATCTTGAGCGCTTAAGGATTTTTAAATGGCTTTTGTTTTTAGATTTCAACAACTATTGCAGATTTGCATACATGAAGAAAATGAAGTAAAAAATAAATTAGCCAAAAAAGACTCTCAAATTGCTGAAGCAAACGCGGAAATAAAAAAATTAAAAGATGATTATGAAGCTGCTTTACAGTCTAAGATGCTTGATCTCCAAAGGGGAGACATGACAAAGGTTCAAATGTATCCAGCCTACCTGGCTCGGTTACAAAAATCCTGGGAGTTCCAGGAAGAAGAACTGGAAAGACTCTTCAAGCAAAGAGAAAAAATAATGGAAGAACTTATCGAGAAGCGCAAAAATCGAAATACCTACGAAAAAATGCGTGAAAAAGACCAGGCCGTTTTTAAGAAAGAGCAGCTTAAAAAAGAACAAAAACGTCTGGATGAGTTTGGAAACAGAAAAAACATGGTAAAGGAGCTATTGGACGATGCTTGAGAATATGCACCGAATAATGGAAAAAATGGACGCTATCTCCAAAAGCTTTAGCGGCATGTCTCGCCGACATGTGAAACGTGAAAATCAGAACTTCAAAACAGCTTTAAATGAAATTACTAAAGCAGACTTGAGTTCCCATCCAATAAGTCCACTAGAAAGCACCGCTGAGCCAAAAACTATTTCAACAGAAGATTTGCAAAACCTTATTAATAAACATGCAACCGAAAAAGGAATTAAACCGGAACTGGTTCAAAAGCTTATAGATGTAGCCTCAGGAAGAGACCCAGAGTCAGTTGGAAACGATGGTCAACTCGGCCTGATGCAGCTTAAACCGGAAATTTTTAGACAGTTTGGTTACACGGACCCCTTTGACCCTGATCAGAATATTTCAGCAGGAACCCAGCATCTTTCAGAAATGTTAAAGAGAAATGGTGGCAATACAACGCTTGCCCTTGCTGCATATAGTTCAGACCCTGCAACAGTTAAAAGATTTGGTGGAATCCCGCCATTTCCTGAAACACAGAATTTTGTAGGGCAAATTTTAAGTGGTTTGAGTAAACCAAAAAGTGACGATTAAGGAAGCTGAAAATGGCGGAAAATGACGAATTAAATGAAAAACAAAATCCAGAAGGCATAGAGGAATCCCAGGAAGAACTGGAATTACCTGAGGGAGAAGAACCGCCCCCGCCCAAAAAGGAAGCATCCGGGCTTTATAAAGCGGTTAGTCGGATTTTCTTTCTTTTCCTGCTTGGTTCATTAGGAGTAGCAACCTTTCTTTCGTTACTAACCCTGGATTTTCTTGATATTTATCAATTTAGATACAATATTCCTGAGCCATGGAGAAAGCAGTGGCCACTAAACGCCTACTATGACTTCGTTCAGCTGCATCAGCTCCCGGAAGAAGAACGTTATCAACAGCTAATTATAAAAGAACAGCAAAGATATGACCGAATCATAACCCAAGGCAGCAAAGAGCTGGAAGAAAGATCCAGAGCCCTGGAAGAATCCTATAAAAACCTTATTAGAAGTCAAAAAGAACGCTATAACTCATCCATGGAAGAACTTAGAAAACAGCAGGAAGATTTCCTTAAAGAAAAAAAGGAATTTGAGGAAACCTCTAAAGACCTGGATGTTAGAAAAGAAGCTATCGATGAGCTTTCAAAGCAACTTGCTTCAGAAGCTTTAAACGTAGAATCGAGTTTGATTAAATTCATGGAAGAAGAAAATAAAATGAAACAGGTTCAAACTATCGCTGAAGCCATGGATTCAAGATCATTAGCCACCATTTTTGACGAAGTAACTGATGATCAGCTTATCTACGACATTATTCGTGGATTAACTCCAATCCAGGCTGGAAAAGTCCTTTCAACAATGGACCCGGAAAAAGCAGGAAAAATCATGAAGCTTGGCCAAAACCAGATTAAGCTTCCACCACCAGGTGGACCATCCAGGTCTTATATTCCTCCAAGCTTACAGGGACTTATCGCATCTAGTCAGGCACAGCTAAGATAGAAATCAACCTTCTTAAATGAAAGCATTTTTTTAGCAAATTGCCGATCAGACAATTTCAAAAGTTGGATTAAACAATTCACCAGCGGCCAGATAAGGAAAGAAAGCATAAATCCTTTCCCCGTTTTGAACCAATTCTTCTTCTGGTTCAATATCAGAGTTAACAATCTTTAAATTTTCAGGCAAAATAACCAAGAAAGCCTCTCTTCTGCATGTTGGAAAAGCTTTATCCGGAAACTGGAGACAGGTCTTTCCATTTTTACCAATAAGCTCGAAATCCGCTAATTTACAATGCATATGAATGCTTTGATTAGGTTTCCAACCCTCTACCAATCTGACAGAGGCAACCCCGCCTTTCACAGGCCCATCCGATTTGTAAAATTCAAATGGAAGAATATTGCCCGCCTGGTCAATAAATGGAGACTCGGGAAACTCCGGAAGCCAAACCTGGGTTATAACTTCCTCGCCATCGAAAAGATTGAAATTACTGTAAATGCAGTGATGACCGACTTTTCCGGATTTACTCACCTCAAAGATAGAAGTGCACCCTGGATTTCCAATGGTATAAGCCCGGATATCAATAGAATCATAGCTCACTTTTATGGCGTATTTTATTGCAACCTTTCGCCAGGCTTTGTTACTGAGCTCATCTTCAATACCATCTAACAGTTCACTTTCAATAATCTTTAATGCCTGATCATTTGATAAATATCCTGGGATTTCTTTCAGACGTCTTGCCTGCTCCAGATGACGCTTTGCAACTTCTGAATATCCCATCAGCTCTTTAATTCTATAAAGACAATAGTACCCCGTAGCACGTAACCCAATGTCTCCGGGCATACCAACAGCTTTTCGGAAAATCTCGTAAGCCTCATCAAACTTTCCGCTACAAGATTGGACTCTCGCCAGATAAAAAAGCATAAGCATATTTTGAGGGTCCTTGCTTACTGCGTGCTTAACCTCTCTTTCAGCTTCTTCAAATTTCCCGCTTATTAAAAGAGTCTGGATACTTTTCAAATGAAGATTGTTATAATCTGGATATTTTAAAATCCTGTCTTTTAGAATGTTTTGGGCATTTTCGAAATCCATAATCGAAAAATAGCATTCGCTCTGCGCAACTGCCAGAATATTATTATCTGGAAGCTTTCCGGCCATGTTTTTGCCGACTTTTACCGCACTGGAATAGTCTCCAACAGCTTCCAAACTAAAAAACAACGCAAACTGAAAATCAATATCATCTGGAAAGGCTTCCTGCAACCTTATTGCACGTTGTCTTCCTTCTTCGTAGTTACGTGTCCAGAACAAATCCCTTATTAACAGATACTTTTCCTTATCCTGTCTGGAAGACTTATCCAGCAACTTTTCAGAAGAATCCAGATACTCTTTAATTTCTGAATGATGACCGATTGCATTCAGGGCAAAACTTAGCATAAAAAGAATATCAGCGCTTGAAGGATCAAGTTTATAGGCTTGTTTTAAGGCGTCAATAGCTTCAATCACTGAAAAGTTAATGTAAAACTTTTGTCTGGCTTCTTTTAAGAATTTTCTGGCAGCTTGCTTTGATGAATCAACGGGTCTGTTTGAACCTTGAGATTCTTCCTTTTGGTTCTCCACATCAGGTTTTCGAACCAAAGAAGGCTGTTTTCCTTCTTTTAAAAACCAACCTTTAAGCATCTCCTTAAAACCAGAAAACCATGTTCCTGATTGAGAAAGCCGATTCAATGCTCCTGCCAGCTCATTTCCATCTCTAAAACGTTTTCCAGGGTCTTTTTCGAGACACTTTAAAACGATCTCTTCAAGTTCCGGAGAAATATGAGGGTTTAAAACTCTTGGAGAGACTGGCGATCCCTGAGAAATACTAGAAACTATAGCTGCAGGGTCTTCCTCTGAAATTGGGTGAGCCAGTGTTAAAAGCTCATAAAAAACAACGCCGAGGCAGTAAATATCCGTGCGGGCTGAAATATTGCCCCTTCTTCCCATAAGCTGCTCTGGGGCTGCGTAAGAAAGAGTTCCCATGAAATGATCTGTCTGGGTTAAATCAAGATTGCCCCGCTGCTTAACAAGTCCGAAATCAATAAGTTTTATTTTTTGATCATCAACAATAAGAATATTGGAAGACTTTATATCTCTATGAACAATTTCATGGGCATGAGCATCACCAAGCGCTAATGCTGCTGAAGTCATCAATTTTCGAACCAGAAATGGATATTCAGGATTCTTGACCGGGTTGATAATCGGGTCGGAAAGAAAAAACGGCGTTTCCGGCTTAGACTCACGTATATAGCCGGACGACATGAGCTCATCTGGTGACATCCCGGACTGGTGTATAGCTTTGCATCGAGTCACAAATTCTTTTATCGAGCAACCTTCGATATAATCCATCACAAAAAATGGCCTACTCTCGAATTCGCCATAACTGAAAACTCTCAGAATCCCTGGGTGATCAAGGCTTGCGATTGCTGCCGCCTCTCTCAAAAACCTTGCTCTACCGACCTCATCTTCTGAGGAAGTATGCATAACTTTAACAGCAACAAGGCGCTCAAGATTTTGGTCTATCGCCTTATAAACGGTCCCCATTCCTCCAGAACCAATCTCTGAAATGATTTTACATCCATTTAGAATGGTGCCCTCTGGAATTGTTGTATTGAGATTTTTCATGGTGATAATCTAATATGCGATCGAACCAAGGTCAAGCATAAGCCCGAAGCATTACTAATTTAAACAAAATTGAGACCCGGTTTTGGGAATAAAAAATCTTTGGGGCTTCAAATTATTCACAGAATTTGATAGGCTATAGGCACTTAAGTTGTAAGGAAACAAAATGTCTGACAAAAAACTTACTGAAATGCCAAATATTGGCAAAGAGCTCGAAAAAAAGCTGATCGAAATTGGCATAGATTCTTCAGATGACCTGATAAAATCTGGAAGCATCAGTGCCTGGTTGAAAATTCGAGGGAAACACCCAACAGCTTGTTTAAATACACTCTATGCACTGGAAGGCGCCATTGCCGGAGTCAAGTGGCAGGAACTCCCCGAAGATAGAAAAAGACGCATGAAGGTCGTTTTTGAAACCTACGAAAAGCAGAATAACTAGCAATTAGTTAGCTAATAGACTGATTTTTAAGCTTTGAACCTTGATGGAGGAATCATGATCCACATTGAAAAACCAACTCAGGACAAACTTGAAAAACTAAAAGTAGAAACCTGGCCAATCTGGGAAAAAGAAGTTTCACAATTTCCCTGGACTTATTCAGATAAAGAATCTTGCTTTATTCTTGAAGGAGAAGTCATTGTAACGCCAGAAAATGGAAACCCTGTTAAGATTGAAGCTGGTGATTTTGTTATTTTTCCCGCCGGAATGAACTGTCATTGGGATATTAAAAAAGCCATTAAAAAGCATTACGAATTCGGTTAAGCAATGAAAAAACCATTCTTTTCCATCTATTCCCATGGAATCATTCGCACTGCTGTTGCTATTCCCGAGACTTCATTGTCAAACCCTTCAGAGAATGTAAAAAGCCACATTCAACTTGCAAAAAAAGCCTCTGAGAGCTTTTCAGCACTGGTTATCTTCCCCGAACTTGGGATCAGTGGCTACTCCAATGAAGATCTTTTTCATCAGAAAACTCTTATAGATTCTTCAATGGATTCATTTCTAGAGCTCGTTAGAGCCAGCGAAGAATTGTTTTCAATAATTGTTGCCGGATTACCAATTGAGGTAGATGGGCTTTTGTTCAACTGTGCGGCAGTTGTTTTCAAGGGAAAAGTTCTCGGGATTGTGCCCAAAACATTTTTACCCAATCATCGGGAATTTTATGAAAAACGTCAGTTTGCAGCTGCAAAACAAAATTTAGCCAAAGAGATTTTGATAGATAAACAAATGGTTCCATTTGGGACCGATTTAATTTTTGCTTGTGAAAACCTGCCCGCTTTTAAATTTGGCATAGAAATCTGTGAAGATTTATGGGCTCCAATATCTCCTGGAACATTTGCCAGTATGGCTGGAGCAACTATCATTGCCAATCTTTCAGCGAGCAATATAGTAATCGGAAAATCAGATTACAGAAGGCTGCTTGCCAAAGCAAATTCAGCTAAATGTCTCTCAGGTTATTTATATTCAGCAGCTGGCAATGGGGAATCCACCACCGATCTTGCATGGGATGGACAAGGGCTGATTGTTGAAAACGGGAAAATTCTCGCCGAAACAGAAAGATTTGCCTCCTCCAGCAAACTAATCATGGCTGACATTGATGTGGATATGCTTCATCAGGAAAGAATGAGAACCACCAATTTCAGAGATTCAATTGCCCTGCACAAAGATAATCTATCGAATTTTCGTCGTATTAAATTTAATTTGCAGAATCTACCAGATAAGAATCTCGAACTAATTTCTACAAAGGATCGCTTTCCTTTTATCCCCAACGAAAAAGAAGCTCGTGCCCAACGCTGTATGGAATCATACAACATTCAGGTTCATGGCCTGGTTCAGCGTCTTAAAAGCAGCCATATCAATAAAATTGTCATTGGTGTTTCAGGCGGTTTAGATTCTACTCAAGCTCTTTTGGTCGCCTGCAAAGCTATAGATCTTCTAGGTTTAAGCCGAAAAAATATTCTCGCTTATACAATGCCAGGTTTTGCAACTTCAGATTTGACCAAATCAAACGCTTTCAGTTTAATGGATTGCCTCGGGGTAACCAGCAGAGAAATAGATATAAAACCTGCATGCATGCAAGTTTTCAAAGAATTGGACCACCCCTTCTCCAGAGGTGAAGAGATTTACGACATTACTTTTGAAAATGTTCAGGCCGGGGAAAGAACTTCTTTTCTGTTCAGGCTTGCAAACATGCATAAAGCAATTGTCCTGGGCACAGGTGATCTAAGTGAGCTCGCCCTTGGCTGGTGTACTTACGGGGTTGGCGACCACATGTCCCACTACAATGTAAACGCATCTGTCCCCAAGACCCTTATACAGTATTTAATTCGATGGGTTGCTGAAACGCAGGCCTTCGGAAAAGAGGCGGCAAAAATACTGTTATCTGTTCTTTCCACGGAAATTTCTCCGGAGTTGATTCCCGGGAGAAGCAATACTGATCCGCAGCAAAAAACAGAACAATCAGTAGGTCCGTATGAGCTACAGGATTTTAACCTTTACTACATCACCCGCTATGGGTTTAAACCCTCAAAAGTAGCGTTTTTAGCCCATTCGGCCTGGAGCAATATTAATAATGGCGATTGGCCTGAAGATATTGCAGTAGAAAAAAGAAATGCTTACCCAATTTCAGAAATAAAAAAATGGTTGGAAGTATTTTTAAAAAGATTCTTTGGACAAACCCAGTTCAAGAGGAGTTGCGTTCCAAATGGGCCAAAAGTTGGTTCAGGTGGATCACTTTCACCGCGTGGTGATTGGCGCGCCCCCAGCGACTCTCAGCCAGACGCATGGCTAAAAGAGCTTTCAGAAAACGTTCCTTTCTAGTTTAAACTAGTATTAAAAATTTCTTGCCAAAGTTGATTTTTTTTAAGATACTTAGGGTACAGGATAAAAAAAGAGAGGATACTTCGGCCAACCAAAAACTATAAATCTGGCTGAAAATTCCCACTTATAAAATTTGGATCCAATCTGGTCTGTCAGCTTTTGTCTGTCAGATTGGTTTAGGTCATAACCCAACAATATCCCTATTCGGCCTCTCCAGGTAACCGGAGAGGTTATTTTTTTGTCAGATTTCCGAAATAGAGCCTCAAGTAATTTTTTTTTACTTTGCGGTTGGATATTCAACTAAAAATAGGCTTATAATTTTATTAGTTTAATTCCAAAGTTGAGTTCAACATGAAATTAGTATTTTTGAAAAACCTGACCTTGTTATCTTTGTTTTTCGCTTTAAATACAAACCTTGCTTTCGGAGAAACACCTTATAAGGAGTACAAAATGAAATCGACAATTAAGTGGCTGGGCCACTCTTCAGTTATGGTAAAAAATGAAAAACAGGTAATTATCGATCCATGGAAGCTATCTTCTTCATATGAAGCCGATTTAGTTCTAATCACGCATTCCCACTTTGACCATCTAAGCGTTGAAGATATCAAAAAGTCCATTAAAAAAGGTGGTAAAATTCTTGCGCCAAAGGATTGCCTTAAGGAGCTTGAAGGCTACGATTTTATAGCAGTTAAACCAAATCAGAAAATAGAGCTGGAAGGTGTCACCATTGAAACCGTCCCGGCATATAACCCTGAAAAAGAGTTTCATCCAAAGGCTAACAATTGGGTTGGCTACATCATTAGGTTTCCAGATGAATCGGTTTACATTGCCGGCGACACTGATCTGATTCCCGAAATGAAGGATGTAAAGACTGATGTGGCAATACTGCCAATAGGTGGAACGTACACAATGGATAAGGATTCTGCCAACGAAGCTCTCAAATTGATTAAACCGAAAGCCGTAATCCCAATTCATTATGGCGATATTGTTGGTAATTCAACAGATGGCGAAGAATTTTCCAAACTGGTAAAAGATGTAAAAGTAGTTATTTTAAAACCTGAAAAATAACTGCTTTCAAAAAAACTTTCCAGATAAATCCAACAAAAAAACAGCTCTGATTTTTTATCAGAGCTGTTTTTTATATTTAGTTTTTTGTATTTAGTTTTCTGTATTTAGTTTTCTGTATTTAGTTTTCTGTATTTAGTTTTCTGTATTTAGTTTTCTGTATTTAGTTTTCTGTATTTAGTTTTCTGTATTTAGTTTTGTATCTTTTTTGTTATCTCAATCGAGCTACCATTTCTCTAATTTCTTTGGCACGCTGAATTGTCTTTTTGGAAGATGCGCTGTATTTCTTTCTAAGTTCTTCAATCGTCAAAGCTTTTACTACAGGCTTTTCAATGGGTTCAACCGCTTTTTCTTCTATTGGAGCAGCTTCTGTAAATTCGGGATCGTGAAACAAAACAAGCACTTCCACATCTTTTCGTGATTCAAGGTTTTCGCTTATTTCTTCCAGTTTAAGTTCAACAGTTTCCTTAACTTCAACCTTTTTATGCTTCTGCTTGCTATATTCTGTCAGCCTTGTTCTTAAAGCTTTAATACGCTGATTCAAATTCTCCTGCTGAAAACCCTGACCTGCAAAACCAATAGTTGAAATTCCCAGCATAAAACAACATGCCAGTAATTTTCCAAAATTGCGCCGCATCTGTTTACCTCCGAAATGCCTTTTCTTTTATCTCTAAAGACAATCGGCAAAAACTTTTAAGAAATTAAGTTTTTTTTGCTAACGCCACAAGCCATAAGCTCCTGGCTGACTTTTAGCATCGGATGAAGTAAGAATTGGCGAGTCATTTTTAAGATGATAATCAGAAGCTATCCCGGCAATACTGACGAAGTGAGGGTCTGCATTGATAATTGGCCCACCGTTTTGATCACAGTTAAGCGTTTCAACAGCAAAATTAAAAATATTATTATATGGGTAACTGCGCCCAAGCGTTTTTTCTTCTATTCCATTGCCCGATCCCGGATTTTGATAGTTCACCAAAATACAGTTTCTAAGGTTTGAAACATCTGCGCCATCCACAACAACCCCATTCTGGGCATCGATGGTCAGGAACTGATAATCCCCAGTTGCTCCGCGCATTAAAAACCCAACTTTTTCTGACTGAATCACCCCACCCCTGACATACGGACTTAAGCGATCTTCAGCTCTTAGACCATTTTCAGTAGTTCCTCTCACATCAAAATCCGTAAGCCTGAAATTACTGTTGCCGCGAAGATAAATTCCATCGACCGCCCCATTTACAATTACAGAACTTATTGCACAATTCCAGGTGTTTTCCGCCAGAAAGCCGGTTTCGCAATCATAGAACTGTAGCCCAATGCATGTAGTTGCGCTTGCACCATGCATTCCAAGGCCAATTGAGTTGTATCTTGAAACCAAATTACTTATGGAAACAGGACTTTCATAAACAGCTACCGCTTCTTCTGCTCCAGAAATTTCGACACTATGCAACTCTGTTTGCTTCTGGTCTGCGCCCGAAACGACTCTAATACCATTCCAATCACTTCTGCTGGGAAGGGCGGAGCCCGATATGAACTTAATCGGAAGATCCTGCGTTCCAGATGCTGTCAGCTGTCCCTCAACGATAAATTCACACTTTTCCGGGTTGTATCCCATTCTGGCATTGTCGCTTTCAGAAAATTTTACAATTACTCCCGGTTCAATGGTGAGAGTTTTTCCCGCTGGCACCCAAATATCTCCGTTTATGGAAATTGGGCTATATGAAGCTTTCCAGACAACATCTTCAGTAAGCTTTCCTGCTGGAAAAATACTGAGTTTATTTGTTAAGGAAGAAACGTTTCCATCCAGATCAACCGCCTGAATAGCATATTGATAAAGCTGCCCGGGGACTACAAGACTATCGGGATAGGAAAACTGTGCCCCAAAGATCTCATCTTCATTGGCAATCAAAGTTACAGAATTTCCTGCAGTTCCTTTGTATAATCGAAAACCTTTTACAGGGTCGAGTCCCTTATAAGACCAGTTTAACACCGGGCCATTCAAGCCCTGAGAGACTGTAAAGTCTGATGGCATATCTGGTGCCCCCGCAAGGTCTTCCCTCGGAATAGTATTAAAAGATCCTTCGGAACTTTTGTATCTTCTACCGTCTGCCGTAACCCCTTCAATACTGAAAAGATACTTTGCACTGGTAAATAGATTTGAAAGTTTTATCTGATGGGAAGTTGCTGAAACTGTAGGTTCAGATTGTGTAACCATGCTGTATTGCTCTCTATAGAGAACCTGAACAGACATTGCTTCCTTGCAGCTGATATCTATAACAGCGCTATCTCTTGTTCGGCCGGAAATAGACCAGGTAATCATTTCTGGTAAAGGTTCAACTTCCAGATTAATGCCATTTACAACCTCGCCGTAGCCAATTTCAATAGTTCTGGAGGCAATGTAAAAACCATTTTGTTCAACTGTAAGCCTATGACTACCTTCATCAAGAGAAGTGAATTCATAAAAGCCGTCTTCATTAGTTTCAGCGCCATAAAGAGAACGGTGAGATCTGACTAAAGCTCCCACTACACGATTTCCTGCAGTATCAAGAACAAGTCCGGAAACCGAACCTCGCTTGGTGGCAACCTGATTTTCACAGCCCAAAAGGCCAGTTATTGCAATAACTACCAGCACAAAAATAAATGGATTAAACCATTTACCCTGCTTTTCTTCTTTTCTGACAGTTTTCATTTTCTTACCTTTGTGGCGATTTTTAAGCACCTGTACAATTTCTTTTCTTAGAACTTCTTTGGCTAAACCAGACTTATCGTCAACGTTATTCAATATTTATCTTTCTCCGCTTACAATCGAGACGGGCCATATCTGCCCATTTCATTTCCATATCTATCTTCCAGTTTCAAAGTTGAATCTGTGAGAAGGTTATAATCGTATGGAATTCCTCCAACAAATTTTGGAGTAATTTGAAGACTGTTGTCTCCTAAGCCACAGCCACTATAAGGCGTAGCAAATCCATAGACATTATTGAAATCATAGGTGGGAGTGATAACTGAAAGGTTGTTTATTCCAGTCTCTCCACTCAAGCTGGTAGCTGTAACAATGTTATTTTCCATCACAACTGTTCCCAGTTTTACAATTATTCCATTCAAAGCGTCTATTGTGCAGTGATCGACATAATTATCTCTGGTATTCAGAAAATTAGTGAATTCCATACCCACACCTGATGGTGAAACGATGAGCACATTTTTGATTTTGGACTTTCCAATTATTCCGCGGATGCCATACTTTGAGGCTTCAATGTCTGTATCCTGAACATCCAGTTGATCTTCTGAATCCGTTGTCTGATTGTAGATACCAGTATTTACTCCGTCGAACTGGCAGGAATGAACGTTGATTCTGCGGCATTCTTCAATATAGAGAGCAGCAGACGCAATTTCCTCAAACTTGCAGGCATCAAGATAAACAAAGTTGTCTATTCCTTTTAATCTAAGGCCATTTTCACAGTATTTAACCTTGATGTTATTCACTTTAAAATCTTTAGCTTCTACGTTTAGAGCGTAGTCAGTGCATCCAAAAATATTCACGTGATGAAACTCTGAAATACCAGTTTTGGAACTTAAAATCTTGATTCCAGCCCAATGATCCCGTCGTCCGGAACCGTCTAATGGCCTGAAAGCGACCGGGTTATCTTCCGTTCCATTCAAAGCGATACGGCCATGAACAAGGATTTCGACTCTGTCTTCGTCCAATCCAAGGCCCATAGAATCTTTTTCCGCAATCTGAAACTGAACTCCGGAAGCTACTTGTAAATTTGCCCCAGCAGCAATTATCAGATCTGTTGTTAAGATTATTGGCGAATCAGATGACTCAAGAACCAGATCTCGCCCAACAACCCCCGGAACAAAAATTGTATTAGAAGATTTCAGCGCTGAAGTTGCGCCAACACTGTTAACTGAAACAACCGAATATTGGTAGAGTCTTCCAGTTTCCAGGTTCTGATCGGTGTAAGTCTTGATATTGGCCGGAATGGTGTTATCGTTAATTTGCTGCCATTCGCCGCCCTTTTCTCTTCGCAGGATGCTATAACCGACTACGGATGAACCGGTTGCAGCTTCCCAGTTGAGCGTAACTTTTCCCAATTCAGTAAAACCAGCTACACTTATAGACTGCGGCATTGAAGGCCTGTCGCCCATATCGGTTTTGAATGGAAAATCATACGAATAATGGCTGACCGCAGATTCATCAATATACTGAACTCTGAAATGATACAGGGTTTCCGGGCTTAGCGATTTTAAAACAGCCACATGCTCAACTGCAGCTCGTTCTTCACGATAAATCTGCCCATATCCCTGAGTAACCCCATAATCTATGTTACAAGCAACACTTCTATAGGTTTTCCAGGTTATTCTTGCTGTTGAAGAGGAAACCTCCGCAACCGTAACATTGCTGATCTTATGAGGGGCGTTAGCCTGATCCAGCTTAATAGCCTCTACCACAGTAGTTTCATTGGATCTAACTTCGATTGAACGCTCTTCAACCGCATAGTCGTCATGGAGAATTACAATGTTGTTCAATCCTGCTGGCAATTCAGCAAGATAAAAGCCACCATCTCCTCCAGTGTATACCTGATCCTCTTCCGCAAAAATTGAGTAGACCTTTGCATTTGGAACTGCATCACCACTGGAATTAACGATTCTTCCACTCAGGCTACCAGTCTGCGACTGCCTCATTCCACAACCCAAAATGCCCATGACAGCAAATATAGTCATGAGCGTGAGGATAGTAGCCTTATTTTTTCTAATACTAGTCAGGAACATTTATAGCTCCAACGTCTTCGAAGTCGTATCCAGCACCCTTTAGAGAACTTCCGGGCGATGGGGTATAATTAAATGTGCTGGTTGGAAACTCCACAAAAGGAGTTCCGCCCTGCAAAGATGGATCAAGAGTTAAATCAGAAGAAATTCCGGTTAGCGCTGTTCCATCATAATTTGAATATCTGCGGGCATTTCCGGTTGGAATATCCCAGATATCATTGTTTTGAATGGTGTGTGAAGCAACAGAATAATTGTATTGGGTTACTTTTCCACTTGAATCGGTCACAGTGCCGCTATAAAGCACTCCAATTGCACTGCGGGAGTTATCAGATAAAATAAGGTTGCTGCGAATAATGCTATTTGCATCTCCTTTTAACTCAATACCAACGCCAGCCTGGAGAGTATTTCTACGCAACTCATCTTTTCCTCTGAGAATAACTGCCGATCCATTTGAGCCGTAACCCACAATATTGTTCATTGCTTTTGAAGTTGTGCTGTTATTACCAAGATCCAGCCCGGCAACTCCTGCGAATTGAACTATGTTTCCAGTAACCTGGGCGTTAGTATTGTTTCGGCAGACAATTCCGTAAATACATCTAATAGCCTTGCTATTAGTAATTTTTACATCAACTGAGCTGTCTTTAACCATGATTCCGGAGCCACATGTGTCAGCGACAACATTCAGAATGTCAACGGCACGTCTTGATTTTAAGCACTGCAAACCAGATTGCCTGCAGTTGAAAAACCTTGAATCCGAAACAGATGGGAGCCCCTCAATTCCATAAAGACCATCAACAGCGCAAGCTAGATTCAAGCCTTTAATTAGTGAAGTTGTTAGATCAGAGTTCGTATCAAAAATGATTCCAACCCAATCTCCAGCCTGTGGAGAACCGCTGGTTGAATTGAAGCTGACTGGTTCACTGGCTGTTCCCTGAACCATTAATGTCCCTTGAACTGTGATTTCAATCCTGTCATCAGCTGTTTCTTTATCCCACTCATCTGCTGCTGAAACCCCAACTGATACGCCTTTGTCTATTACAAGGCTAAAACCAGGAGCAATTTTCAGGTCACCAGTGAGAAGATAAGGTGAATTCTGCGAAGTCCATACTGCATTTCTGTTCATAACGCCTGGCATCAAGAAGGAAATGGTATCGGATGGTGGCGATTCTTCGCCTGTTCCAGCGAGTCTGGTAATTCTGTAAAAATACTTAACCCCTGGAGAAACATCCATATCTGAATGTGTGTTTTGTGTCATTTTGGCCAATTCAACAAATGGACCTGCAGCTGATTCAGCCCGATAAATTTTGTAACCGGAAAAATCCGTTCCGGTATCAGCATTCCAATCAATTTTTATTACGTTCGAGCTGGTAAGTTTGCTGATTTTTAGTCCGGTAGGAGGATTTCCTCGAATGGTATATGCGGTAGTAAATTTTCCCAACTCAGATTCAATAGTTCGATTCAAAGTGTCATTTGCCACACAAACAAAATTGTATGTCGTGGCTGGAATCAGATTCTGAATTGTAAAGGTATGCATGAAAGTTGATTCGGTATTTTTTGGCGTAGTTGCCTGAAGAAGATTGTTAGGACCATATTTTATATAGGCCGTAGCCTGCTTTTTCGTATAAAAAGTAATGGTTACATTTGAAGAAGTAAGCCCCGAAACAGAAACATCGTAGATTTCGCTGTTCGCTGCAAGAGTAAAATTTACCCCTTCTTTTGTTTCACCACTCAGAACCTCTACGGTTTTATTCTGGCTCTGAAAGTTTTCTCTGGCTGCAGTAACCTGGGTCATTTGTGCTGACAAAGCACTTAAAGTCCACTTCCCGTTTACATCGGAAAGGGCGGAACCTTCTGGAGCAGTAATTTTCACCCCGCTCAATGGATTTCCAGAGGTATCAGTAACAATACCGCTAAGCCCGCCTTTTCCAGGGGATTGTGAACTCATACAGCCCAGGTGAGCCATAAGTATTCCTAAAAATATAAAAATGGTTATCAATCTTATTTTTTTCATTCACTTATGGTTGTCGGAAAAAAAAGCTGTTTTCCTTAGAATCAAAAAGGTTGAAAGTTAAAGAAAAATGGAGTTACATTCTTATATCAAAATATTTGTCTGTTATAAGGCATAAAAAAAGGGTTCACCGTTAAGGAAAGGAAATTTGTTATGATGAAGATTTCTGCCAGAGCAAATGAAATGCAAGCCTCCCCTATTCGCAAATTGATTCCATTCGCAAATGCTGCGAAAAAAAAGGGAATTAATGTTTTTCCACTGAATATTGGGCAACCCGATATCCATACCCCTAAGCCAATCCGCGACGCTATACGGGATTTTGATCAAGAAGTGCTAGCATATAGTCCTTCGCAGGGAGAAGATTTCCTTGTTGAAGCATTTTCTGGTTATTACAGAAAAAATAATATTGCTCTGGAACCAGAAGACATAATCGTAACAACTGGCGGAAGTGAAGCAATTTATTTTGCCTTCCTGTCAATTTGTGATCTTGGTGATGAAGTAATTGTCTTTGAACCATTTTATACAAATTACAATGGAATGGCCCACCAGACTGGAATTACCCTTAAAGCGTTAACCACTTACGCTGAAGATGGATTCCAACTGCCTCCGGTAGAAACCATTGAAAAAGCAATTGGCCCAAAAACCAGAGCTATTTTAATTTGTAATCCTAACAATCCAACCGGAACTGTTTATTCAAAAGAAGCTCTCGAGGGTTTGGCATATATTGCTAAGAAACACAACATCTATATTATAGCTGATGAAGTTTATCGCGAATTCACCTACGACGGATTGAATCACACCTCAATCCTTCAAATCGAAGGAATGGATCAAAATGCAATCTTGATCGACAGTATTTCCAAACGATACGCTGCTTGTGGAGCTCGTATTGGCGTGATTGCCAGCAAAAACAAAACAGTAATGGATGCCTGCATGAAACTTGCTCAAGCAAGACTTAGCTCTCCAACAGTAGAACAATGGGGTGCAAGAGCGGGAATTCTTATGGATACATCCTACTTCACACCAATTCTTGAAGAATACCAAAAACGTAGAGATACAGTTATGGAAGGTCTTGCTAAGGCACCTGGAGTTATCTGCAAAGTTCCAACCGGCGCTTTTTATGTAATAGCAAAGCTTCCAATTCAGGATGCAGAGCATTTTGCTCAATGGATTTTGACTGACTTTGAATACGAAGGAAGCACAGTATTGGTTGCCCCGGCAGCTGGCTTTTACGTAACAAAGGGACTTGGCAAAGACGAAATTCGAATCAGTTATGTTCTGGAAACAGCAAAACTGGCTAAAGCAATGGAAGTTCTTGCCAAAGCAATTATTGCATTCCAGAAAGTGGAAAATGCAACACCAGAATTGGCGGCTCAAGCCGGTGCTTAATTCAGTTAAACCAGTAATTGATATTCAATTAGATGCCATTGAGGGAGTAAAACTCCCTTCTATGGCGACTGAAGGCTCTGCTGGTTATGATCTTTGTTCGGCCATAGAAATTGAAATTCCAGCTGGAGAATATGTTAAGGTCCCAACTGGTTTGCGAATTGCGATGCCCCAAGGACTTGAGGCACAGGTTAGACCAAGATCAGGTCTGGCCGCCAAGCACGGTGTTACAGTATTAAACAGTCCCGGCACCATAGACAGCGACTATCGTGGCGAAATTTGCATTCTTCTGATCAATCACGGGAAAAAATCGTTCATGATCGAACCAGGAATGCGAGTTGCACAGTTGATCTTTTCAAAGGTTATCCAGGTAGAATTTCATGAAAAGAACTCGCTTGAAGACTCAGATAGAGGAACAGGCGGATTTGGCTCAACCGGTACAAAGTAAAGGAAGCTTCGAATGACCAAAAAAAGAATAGTTGTTTCAGGGTGCTGCGGCAAAATGGGGCAGTTTGTATGTCGTTACATTCAAAACCATGAGAACTTTTCATTGGTGGGCGGCGTTGATCCGCACAAAGCAGGGAAAGACCTGGGAATTGAAACTGCACAAGAAAGTTTAAACATCCCAATATTAGAAAGCCTCGCTGAAGCGGTAGACAAAAACACCGTAGATGCCGTAATAGACTTCACTATCCCGGCTGTAGTTGTAGAAAACGCTAAAACTGTTCTTAAAGCTGGTGTTTCAATATTAATCGGCACTACCGGAATCGGAGAAGCAGATAGAAAAATGCTTGAAGAGCTGTCATTGGCAAATGATTGCTCCGTTTTTATTGTGCCAAACTTTGCTATTGGAGCAATTTTAATGATGGAATTTGCTCAGAAAGCTGCTAAATATATGCCAGACGCTGAGATTATTGAGCTTCACCACCCGCAAAAGCTTGATAAGCCATCAGGAACAGCCCTTCTTACTCGTCGCGTAATGCTTGAAACAATTGGTAAATCAGAAGATTCTGACGCCATCCCCACACATTCAGTGAGACTTCCGGGAATGGTCGCCCACCAGCAGGTTATTTTCGGTGGCATCGGGCAAACACTGACCATCCGTCACGATTCTTTAAGCCGCGAATCATTTATGCCTGGAGTTGGACTTGCTCTTGAGCAATTGTTCACCTTTAAAGGCTTGAGAGTTGGACTAAAACTTTAATCTTTAAAAATCGCAAAGCCATTACAAGCTAATTAAATTTTCGTTTGTAATGGCTTTTTTTATCTTCCAGTAAGTACATTAATAATCATGTACAAAATAAAACCATTCATTCCAATTCCTGCAAAAATCAGAGCAATAAATGTTGACCAATATCCAAACGGCTCCTGATCTCTTCTATAATGATGTCTTTGAGTTGAAATTTCGCCCTCTGTGTAAGCTCTTCTAATTTGCATAAAAAAGAACACACTTAACAAAATAAAAATAATTCCAAACAATATTGCCTGCATCATATTTTCCAAACTTTTACTCCCGTAACAGAAAAACTCAAAAAAAGAGTCAGACCAAATAAAAGAAGGTCTCCCAATTCATATGCAGAGACCTTCGTCTAATTCACTTACCTACAAATTCCTGCCATCTATTTGCTCAAAGCCAAAGGAGCCTTAAGCCAGTGCCCCTTTCCATCTTCTTTCATGTAGTAATCAGCTTCTACGTAAATCATGGTATGAGCTCCATCAATTTTTATATCATTTGTAAAAGCCACATTACTTCCAATCATTTGCATTTTAACAGCTTTGCCAGCCTTATTAATACAGAATACTCTTCTTGGAGTAACAGGCTGTCCGCCTTGATTCATAATCTTAACGGTAACGCCGCCCATCATTGGGTAAGCCTTTGCTACAGGAGTATGAGGGAACACAATAGCCTCATCAATTTCGTCTGCAACACAATATCTATAAGCTGGAGCTCCTGCTGCGTCTTGTTCATGATCTTTTGGGAAATTACCAAACGAGTCGTGACAGATATAAGCAACTTGCCCATTCTCAAGTTCACCTATTCCAACAACAACTACAGCATGAGTTCCCATAAGGTATTTTTGGGTAGGCATTTCAAATTGAATATAAAGAGGCCCGTGATCTCTTATAGCTTTTACCAGTTTTGCATCATTCTTTTTGCCAAACCAATGTTTGCTTACAACGGCTTTCCATTTGCCTTCCATTGGGTAATCATTTTTGCTGTATTTAAATTCTGATTTGGTAAGAGGATCAAAAATTGTTTCTTCCTTGTCAGATACCAGAATTCTTGAATATCCTTTTGGTCGGATTGGAACTTTCCAGCCAGTAATTGGACAGGTAGAAAGCATCAAATAGCGAATTTTGTTCCACTTGCCGTTCTTTCTATATCTAACTTCGAGTTTTCGTGGATTAAAACCTGTTTCTATTTGCCCATTGTTAAAGCTTCTATATGTTGGCAGCTTTCTTCCCATTTCAATTGCCCACCAATCTGCCATTGAAGAAGCTGCATGGCTTAAACAACTATAAATTGGAGTATTTGGTTCAGGTTTATATTCCCATTTCTCCTGGGGAAATTCTTTATTAAACTGATCAACTCTTTCTTTTGTTTCTTCCTGATTTTTATGAGGAAGTTTTTTCCAATTCCTGATCATAAAAACTTTTTTGAAGTCTTTTTCCGGGTCACATGGTGTTCCGACTAATGCCCATGCGCCGCTGGAAACAGCAAAAGCAAAAAGGACGGTTAAAAATCCAATTCTTCTCATCTCTATCCCCTAAGGTTTGAATATTTTTTAATTATACCTCTGTACACCAATTCCGCAAGTTTTGATCGGCCAGATCGGTCTTTTCATCAACAGCAAACGGAACAACTAAAATGAAACTTGAAAAAAATTGGTTTCAAAGATAGGATTTAAGCCTTAATTTAAATTGCAACGGGCAATTCCGAACAGGAGATTCAATGGAAAACAATGACATTCTAAGAAGGCTAAGATACGCACTAAACCTTTCCAATCAACGAGTTATGGATATGGTTGCTCTTAAAGGCAGAAAGATAGACCACCAAACCCTGGAAAGCTATCTCAAAAAGGAAACTGATAGCGGTTTTGTTCTTTGCCCTGATGAAGTTCTTGAGAATTTTCTGGATGGTCTTATTATAGTTCGACGCGGTCAGAAGGATGAAAAACCTCAGCCAGCCCAAACAGAAACCCAGCCTTTTGGAAATACGGAAGTTTTAAAAAAGATCAGAATAGCTTTAGAGCTAAAAGAAGAAGACATGTTAAGCATTTTTGCGCTTACCGATTTTAAAATTTCAAAAGCTGAACTTTCGGCTCTTTTCCGCCGTAGAGGACACGTAAATTTCAAAAAGTGTGGCGATCAGCTATTAAGAAACTTTCTACTAGGACTTACCAAAAAATTGCGCGATTAGATTTTTAAGAAAGAAATTGAATAGTAATGAGCAAAGAAATAGACCTACACGGCCTGCAAGCCTTTGAGGCGCTTCAGAAGTTCATTGAATTTTACAACAGACAAATCAAATCTGGAAACAGGTCTCCAATCAATGTAATTCATGGATATGGTTCTACTGGTGAAGGCGGGATTATCAGAAAAAGATTACGAAATTTTCTGGCAAACCATTCTGACAAGCTAAAATTTATCTTTGGAGAATCCATTGATTTTAGAAATTGCGGCAGAACAGTTGTCACTCCAATTTTGCCTCTTCCAAGCGCAACCGACATCTTGTCCCAGGAAATACTCAGCTTTTGTGATGCTCCACGGACAAAAACCAAAATTTCCGGAAAATTCCGTAAATATGGGGAAGAACAAATTTTAAAATCAATTAAAAGCCTTGAAAAATCAGGCTTTCTTTTCACTTTTTACAAAGGAAAATATAAGGTTTTCTGTACCAGGCCAGAGGAAAATGAAAAAGCATAAAAAGCTTATAATCTCCCCTTTTCTAACAGAAATATCAAAATCAGAGGCAAAATTGCTTTTTCAAAATAGCTCTGAGTGGAATTTTTTTGCTTCAAAAATCACGGGCAGCGCTGAAGTAAAAAAATCTTTGGAGCAAAAACAACGACACATTTGTCCTGTTTGTGGACAGAAGCTTCACACTGACACCAAAAACAACAGCATACATCACATAAGCTACAATCATAGCTGTATGATACTCCAGGAGCCTTTTTCCAAAGTTTTACACAAAGAAAGATGTAATTTTTGCAAAAACTCTTTCACAAATTATTTTGATAAATGTTTATCCAGATTAATCCTTGTACACAACCGCTGTCACAAGAATCTCCACCCATCAAGATAACTATTCAGCTCTTGCGATTGTGATTTTTTTCCCATTTCGGCACAAATATTGCTGTATTCTTTGTATAATTATTCACAAATAGAGAAGGGAGCTAAACATAGATTCTAAAAAGCTGGTGACTGTCAAAACAAATTCTTATTCAAACTCAGGAGACAGATAAATGAGCTTTCTCGACGATATTAAGCAAAAAATTGAAGAAGTAGATTTTTCTGACATACGACTGCTAGTTGTTGGAATTTTTCTGGTTCTTTTGCCATTGCTTATTCTTCTTTTTTACTCTGAAAAAGCTAAAAATAGCGAAAGTCGAACACTAAAAAACCTTCAGCAATATTCGATTTCGAAGAATAGGAAGGGTTTTAGTTTCACTTCAAACACACCTACTACTGCCGGTATTTTCTCTAAAACCCCGAAATTCTTTTCATCTAAAAAATCTGAAAATGAATGGGAAAAGGCTATAAAAAGAACCCAGGAAGATAATCAGCTTCCTGCAAAAATCAGAATGCTTCCAAAAGACAAAAGGGACTTCTGGGAAGCAAATATGGACCCTCAAATTCGCATGGCAAACTACGAAATGGAAAACGGCAAATTTGATCATGCAATGAAGCTATGTGAAGAAATCCTTGACCGAGACTCCAACAACTATCTGCTTAAATTTCAGGCAAGCGGTAATTTATGTAAAATGTACAAACTTCTTGGCAACGAGAAAGCTTATGAGAAAGAATTTCAAAGATATTTATCATTTCTTGAGAAAATAAAATATCCAGGATTTAGCGCCGGACCACTTACAGCAGGAATGAAAGGGATGCAAAAACTTGTTTCCAGCCTTCCAAAGATGCGTGTAAATCCACAAGTCAGAGCTTCAATTGAGAAAGCTATCGCAGAAAGGGGACTTACTGGTAAAATGACAGTAGATGCAGTTTTTGATCAGACCCAGGCGTTCTTTCTTCAATTGTCCAGAGGCTCTTACCAGGGAGGAAAAAAATGAGGCGTGGTAACGTTTTCTTCATAATCATAGCTGTTTTGGCCATAATTTTTACCATGATGACTTTTTTTATTAAAGATACCATGCAGGAAAAGAATACAACTCAGTATTCCCAGCGAGTAGCTCAAACCGAATGCCTGGCAGAAGCAATCATGGAACGTGCGATGATAAAGCTGAAAAAAGAGCTCAACGACCCCGAAAACTGCAAGGATAAAAATAGCTTAGCCTGTTTTATTAGAACTCCGATGACCAAAAATAAGTCCAGCTTTCTTGGCGATGACACATTCGGCAAAGATTACGAGCTGAATATTCCAGAAGAGAAAAAAATATTTGTCTTGAGCAAAGAGGACCTTGAAGGCGATCTTGGCTCAGAACTGACTGATGCAGTTAAGTTCATGGCGGGAGAGAAAGCGGATTTTAACGCAGAAGTTCAAATCAGCCTGGTAAAATCTTACGGTATCGGTCCTGGTCCAAGTGTTATTGTTCCTGACGATTTTAGAATTGCAGGCGTTGATATGCCCTGGAATATAAATGAATCGGTAATGAAGTTTCTAAATAACGATGGCTTTTCTGCTTTAACACTTGAGTTTCCTGATGGCCTGCAACTTTTTGATTTAAAAATAAACCTCCTTCCCGGGGCTGATGCTCTTTTAGGAACCAAAAAAATCACATCAGAGGGAACAGAATATCGTGACGGAGGAGCTTCAACAGAGGCTTTTAAAAACCCATTTGAAATAGATGTAATGAAACTTCTGGCTACCTTTGCGGAAAAAACCAGCAGTGCCGGTGATCAAAGCACAATGTCTCAAATTCTTGAGAAAAATGAGATTAGCAAGCTTTTGCAATGGATGAGCGATACATTTGAAACAATGACTGGCAAAAACAGCTTTTATCCTCTTGAAATAAAATTGGCCAAAAGTATTTTCCCTCCAATTTCAGGAAAAGCCGGTTACACAATGCCTTCCAGCATTGAAGAGAACTACGCAACCGAAAAATATGGATTTCTGGAAATAAATGCCAATGCAGCAATAATTTATCCTGACAAACAGGTTGTTTTCAAATCAGTTAAAGCTGAAAAGGAATTCAAGTGCGCTGATATTGAGCCTGTAGCTCCTTTGTACAGTTTCTTCATAAACAACACCAATAATGAATATCTGAATTTTAACAGTGTTGGCGGGAACCTCACCATTAACAACTTCTCCAGTTTAAATAGAATCACAGGATCTGGAAAATCTTCTGATCCTGAAAAAACAGAATTTCCTGGTCTGGTAAGAGTTAACGGAACCGAAAACACCGTGGTAAATGTTGGTTTCATAGGTAACCCACTTTCTAACTCAATAGATTCATCAGACAATTCCCTAAAGAAAATGGGAAAGAGTGCTGAATGGGCTCTGGTCCTGGATCACAAATGTAAAAACGCTGCATTTGGCGCATCAACACAGTTCTATGATGCAAAAGAGAAGATAAACGACAAATATCGTAGCAAATTTGTTCAGCTTTCTAATACACAGATAGCCAAAACAAAGGATAAAATTGAGTCAAAAGGGGCTGAATTCAACCCTCCAGTTATGAAACCGCCTCAACCTGCAGAAGAACATAAAACCAACTTCAAAAAAACTTTTGAAAAAGGAAATTTGAAGGCTGACGTAAAAGGTGGATTACAAAAGCTTTTTGGAGGTTTTCTACAGCCAAATATCCTACCTCCACTTGATAAAGATAAACTAGGAGTTTACTTTTTCGAGCCTCCAATTCATTTCGCCAAGGATTACATGAAAAACGAATCCGGCGTATCTGGAATGAACATATTTAACGACAGCTTTGTGAAATGGGAATGGCCGGTTTCCGGTTTTGGTTTTGACCAGTTCAGGATTCCTATTCCAACAGTTTCCGAAACCACAACCCAATTATTTGGGTTTGGCTCTGCTTATCCAACTTTAACTAAAGGGATTGAAGGAAACGTCTTAAAAAGAATCAGACAATGGCATCTGGGAATAATGTCATTCCCATGCCTCCCCCCACCCTTTGGGAAGCAGATTCCAACTCCCTGGGGACCACTTTTACCAATTTGGTTTCCTGTCTGGCACACCCATGACATAGAAAACAAATATGAGTATGCTTTATGGCTTTTAAAGGAAACACTGCCGGAAGGAGACATGGAAATTGAGGGATCGATTTACGATCCAACCCAATTGGCCAATCACCCACCAAATCTGTATTCTGTTGAGCAATATGCAAAGAAAGCTTCTTTTTATTATGCTACAGCAGAGGATTTTTATGCGGATTTAAAAAATCGAACTATTAAAGAAAATGGCAAAGATTGTTTGAATCTCAGCGGAATAACCTACATTGAGGACTCGGTTATTCTCCCCCCTCCTGAAATGCCAGAGCTTTGCGTTGCCGGCAAAGGAGCCATTGTAACCGGCGGAAATTTCGTTATTCAAGGCGACATCAAAGATGCCTGGAATGAGGATGAAGAAAGAAAAGCTGATACTCCGCGAACAATTTTTTCCTTGATCGCCAGAAAAGGTGGTTTAATTGTTGATCCTGGCGCTGGACCTGCTTCGATAAGGCTGGAAGGTTCCATCTATACCGAAAAAGGCATGAGCGTCCCTTCCAGTAAAGGGGTCAAAATCGTCGGCAATTATGTGACTAATGCATTCTGCAAACTTCATCTGATGGGAGAGGTTCTGGTGGAATACGTTGCCTATAAAACCAGATCGTCGCTAACTTCCGTTAATCCTGATCAGGGTGTTTATGATCCAGACAGGTATCTCATCACTTTGTCACCGGGATGGTCATCATGGAAACTTCAATAAATACTCTGCCCAGAAAGGGCCTTACACTACTTGAAATTGTAATTGGAATGGCGATTATCGCTATGGCCTTCATCCCGATAATTCGTGGAATAAACTATGGAAACAAATCCACCGTAAAAATCTCGAATTACTCAAAGGTTTCGCGACTGGTAAAGAAACTGGTGGAGGAATGCAAGCATGTTCCATTTCCAACTTATAAAGAGCAGTATGCGGAATTAAAGGATCAAAGCTGGTTTGCCATCAATCCTGAGTTCTATCCCAAAACCGTAGAAGCCTCCCGGGAAATGGAAGAAGAACTCAAAGATCTGAACATTGATGCCCAACTAAAGGTGGTCAAAAATGAAGATGATGTTATCCGGGAAATTTGGATAAAGGTAAATGCAACCTGGAAAGAGGGAGATGGCACGACCAGAAACACTCCCCGCGAGCTACGCCTGGCACAGGCTATACATAACCCTGACGTGAATTAGGAGAAATCGGTATGAGAACAAAAAAATCGGGGTTTACCCTAGTTGAGGTAATGATAGGCGTTTTCCTATCAAGTCTTGTTCTGGGTTCTGTATATAGTATATGGGGAACAGCAAGACGTGATGTCTCTACTGCATCTGTGAGGCAGGTAATCGGTGACGAAGTAAAACTTGCGGTAACCTATATGGCTAAGGATTTTCAGGCTATAAAACAGGGATCACTTGAAGTAAAAGGTTCCAGCGATGGAAACAGCGCAGTAATAAAAATGAAGAGATACTCCCTTAAAGACAAAGAAGAAGGCGCTTCTGCCACTTCTTATGATTACACAGAGGACATTGAGTACACATACCAGAAGCCTTTCTTAAAACGCCGAATAACAGGGAAGCCACAAAAGACGCTGGCCAGCCACTTGACTGCCTTTGAGCTAACAAGAGGTGGCGATAAAACCAACCACACCACGAAGGATTTTTCCTCAACCCTGACCGAGCAGGAAAGAGCTTTAAATGCTCGTATAGACATTTCCATGACGGGCACGTTAAAAGTAAATGTTACCGGCAAAGTTCAGACCCACACAGAAAAAACGTCTGTTTTCATGCGCGAAGAATTTCAAAATTCAGTGAGTGAAAAAAGGTATCTTTCCATGTTGAAACTCTTCAAAAAAGACAAGCTCCTGGATGAAGATAAAATGCTGGATACTTATTTAAATGATGGCACCCAACTCTTTACTGACGAGCAGCTAATGGCAATGAATGCTGAGCAGTTAGGTGAGCTGGCTTTGCAAGAGCAGGCCGGCTATGAGAAAGCTTTTGCCGAATTGTCCCAAATAGATAAGGAAATAGGCAATGCCGACACAAAGCTGGATAGATGGTGGATCTTTGATAAATCAACTGAAGTAACTGATATCCAAAAGAAACTGAAAAAAATTGATGTTTCAGAGAAGGATAGTGCGGATTCATTAAAAGAAAAATCAGAAAGCGTTGAAGCTGAAAAAGAAAAACTTACCAAGATTATCGAAGAATATGAAGTGGCAAATATGGAAAAATCTTTTGGTTCTGTATATGGAGATTTAGCCAGCTTGAAAACCTCAAAGCCATCCGAATACAAAGAGCTAAAAGAAGTTTATGACATGATGATCAGAGATCGAACCATGAAGGAAATTCATGACCAGGCGCAAAAAGGCAGTGAATCTCCGACCGAGTATGTTGGCTTCCTGGACAGAAACAATCCTGAAAATATGGTCCGGGGATTAACTTACGATGCTCTTGGAAACCCAATCAATGTTACAGAATCCGATTCAGACTTTGCAGCACGTAAAACTGCGGCCTCCAGACAATATGAAATAGCCTCCAAGATGGATATGGAATGGATCAATACCCAGGAAGGTGAAGATTCGGTTAAAATGTATACCTCTGCAAAAAACCTGTATGATCTTGCCGACACAAAAAAGGCTTCAATAGAGACTTTATACAGACATAAAAGCAACATGGAAAAAATTTCTACAATTCTTGCAAAAAAATAAAAAAGTATTAAACATTTTTTCCAAAGGGCCGATAGTTATTTAAGAAAAAGATAATAAATCTCAGGAGGCCCGCAAACATGATTCTTCCAAACACCCCACTCTATCAGTCAAAAACCGACGCTGAATTCCGTATTAGAATGATCGATCACATCAAAAAACACTACGGCGACGTAATGGGTAGTGAACTCAATCTTCTTGATCTTCCAAATGGTCTTGAAATTCTTCAAGCAAAAGTCCAGCAGAGACTCTATGACGTTTCTAACGGCGCAATCAACTTGATTCCAGAAGAAAGACTTACGGACAAAATCGCAGCATAATTTACGCAAAAAAAACGGGCTGGTGTGGTCTCCGACACCGGCCCGTTTTTTTTATTCAATTATTTAATCAAATGGGCATTCATCCAATTCTGGTTTGTCATCGTTCTCCCTGGTTAAATACCTGTAGGCTTCGCCAATCCACAGAACAAATGACGTGCTGACAAGCATAATCAGCCATGTTTTTAATGATAAAGCTTCAGTTCTGAACATTTTTTTACCAAAAGTTACAATAAAAAACTGGATAATCACAATTGCCGGAGCAATAATCATAAAGCCTTTGTTTTCAGTGAGTCCTTTTAAGGCTGACTGCTTTAATCCAAGGCATCTTGCATTAAACATATTCCAGAATTGAAGTAGAACGAATGTGGTAAAGAATACAGAAAGTTCCCACAAACTAACGGTTCCATCCTTCTGGAAATATTTAAGCATTCCAACCAGTATTACAAAGAAAACCGCACCAACTCCAAAAATATGCATATACATGGGTTTGGTAACAATGAAGTCTTTTGGTTTTCTGGGTTGGCGGGTCATAACCATCCAGTGTGGTGGTTCTGTAGCTAAGGCCAACGCAGCAAATGTGTCCATAATCAGATTAACCCAAAGCATCTGAATGACAGTCAACGGCATTTTAACGCCAATAAACGGCCCAGTTAAAGCAACACCAAGTGCAACAACGTTAATGGTGAGCTGAAACATCACAAAGCGCTTAATATTGTCATAGAGGGATCTACCCCACATAATGCCCTTAACGACACTTGGGAAAGAATCATCCAGCAAAATGATATCACTGGCCTCTTTTGCGACTGAAGTTCCAGTCTTGCCCATCGCAAGGCCAACATTGGCATGATTTAAAGCCGGGGCATCATTGGTTCCATCCCCTGTAACCGCAACCACATTTCCATTTTTCTGTAGAAGTTGAACCATTTTCATTTTATCCGCTGGTCTGGCTCGCGAAAGAATCTTAATATCCTCTACCGCTTTTGCAGCAGCTTCAGCATCTAATGCCTGAAAATCAACGCCGGTCATGTGAACTTTTTCAGGTGAATCGCCATCTTCGATTAAGCCGATCTGATTGGCTATTTCCCAGGCTGTATTGGAGTTATCGCCAGTAATGACTTTAACCTTTACACCGGCTTTTTTACAGGCTTCCAGAGCCATTGGAACATCGGGTCTGATTGGATCGGCAATTGCGATAAATCCCAACCAGGTCAGGCCATTTGCTATATCCAGCAAATCTTTTTCAAGGTCTAAATCAATATTTCTGAGGAAAGCAAAGCCGAGAGTTCTCATTCCACGGCGCTGACTCTCCTGAAGCTGCTCTTTTATTCCTTCATGAAAGCGTTTTATAGACTCAAGGCCTTTTGCCGTAATAATTTCAGAACATCGCTCCAGAATTATTTCAGGTGCACCTTTGATATAAAGAATTCTTTCATCACCCAGGCTTGAAATTCCTAGAGATCCCATCATTTTTCTTTCCGTAGAGAAAGTCCATTGCCGCTCAAGTTTAAAGCTTTTGCGTAGTGGAAGATAATCAATTCCAGATTCTTCTAACCACATTAGGGCTGCGCCTTCTGTAGGATTTCCAATTGGAATCGGTGACTGGCCATCGAGTCGGCTGATGTTAGCTGTACTATTGGCTGCTATGGATTCAGCTATAATTTTCTCAATATCTGAGCCAAGAGACTTATTTAGTTTTTCTTCAGCAAAAGCCTGGAAATAAGTTGCCTGAAGCTGCATTTTGTTCTGGGTTAATGTTCCTGTTTTGTCTGAACAAATAACGTTTGCCGCTCCAATAGTTTCGCAGGCGTGCATTCTTCGAACCAGATTATTAGCTGCTGTCATTCTCCTCATACTGTAGGCGAGGCTGAGGGTAACGCTCATAGGCAAACCTTCTGGAACTGCTACAACTATTATGGTAACAGCAATCATAAAGAATCTGACAAATGCGCTTATTGCGTCAGGAGTTAGCCACAAACTGGGATCTTCTGGTAGATAGCCAGTTACTGACCCGGATACGGTACAAAGAATAAAGAAAATAACTCCGGCACCTACTGTGGAAAGCCATGCATAGAGGTCTCCACGCTCGATAATATCAGGTAAGTCTATTTTTTTTCCGGCAAGGTCAAACCCGTCAGCAATAATTGGAATCCAAACTTTACTCAGTCCAATTGCCATGCTCAGGAAAATAATCGAAGAAAATCCCCATTGATAGCCTTCAAGCGCCAACTCTCCAGTTGAAAAATCCCTGAAAACCAAAGCAGCAAAAGTCATGAAAGCGATTGAGAAACCAACCACACCGATTAGCTGGCTTAGTTTTTCCAGCTGAAGATTTAATGGGCTTGGTTTATGTGTTTCTTCGGAGGCCGCATAGGAAGCTTTTCCAATCTCAGTTTGGTCACCAACCTCAGTTACTTCAATGGTAGCGTGCCCATCAGAAACAAGGGTGCTGCGCAAAACTTTGAAAAATGGATAGGCATGATCCACCATTCCCTTAGCTCTCTTATCTCTTTCGGGAAATTTTGCCACTGGCAATGATTCGCCGGTAAGCTTTGCTTCATCAACCTGAAAGGAAACTTCTTCCAAAACAACACCGTCAGCGGGAACTTCTTCGCCAGGCTCAAGAAGAACAATATCAAACTTTACAACATCTTTTCTGGGGATATTTTTGTATGATCCGTCACGAATAACCTTGACCATAATTTCATCAGAAACCTGGTTAAGGATTTCAAATTCTTTTCCAGCCTTGAATTCATTGAGAAAAGCCAGGACAGTAGCAAGCAAAATCGCTATTACGATTCCGATTCCTTCGAAATATTCACCATTAATTGTCCCGACTGCAATAGCTATTACAGCAGCAATCATAAGAATTCTAATAATCGGATCGTTAAACTTTTCGAGTAATAACTTCCACCACGGATCTCGTTCAGCGGGAGTAAGAATATTCTCGCCAAACTTTTCTCTGTTCTCAAGCACTTGCTGAGAAGTGAGTCCTTTCAATTTCTGTGATATATCTGAAGGCTGCCCTGAAGCCATTTTTTTCCCCTTGAAAATGCTGTGATTGGTACCCCGGAGGGTCGCTTGATTATAGCGCAGTCACAAATTTATATCAACCAACCTGTTGTGAAAAACATTACTCATGAGTATTTCAGAAATAAATGGAGACGTAATATTCGGCACATATATAACAGGCAGCAGTTGAAGTCGTTTGGATACGGATTTAAGCAAATCCAAGCTTTTTTTTATGAATCTGTATTCTCTAAAGAAAAAATCGAGAGATTGCAATTGCCGGCAATCTCTCGATTCATGGTAAATTGAGGAAAATTTAGAACTTAACTTCCATACCCATAGTAGCTCTGCGGCCATTTCTATAATAGATTGGGTCCATCAGCAGTCCTGTTTTATTTTTTGTATCAGAAGCCTGCATGACAACTGCATCATCAACATCTGTAAGATTTTCAACATTGAAATACAAAGCAAAGTCATTGGTAATCTGGCGTCTGATTCCCAGATCAAATATAGTTGAAGCATCAACCTTTGGATAAGCTGTTGCTTTTCCGCTTGAATCAAGAGTGCTGGTAGCACGAGTTTGTCCCTGGTGTTCACAGGTAAGCATTAAACTATTTTTACCCTTTCTATAGATACTGCCAGCGGTTATTCTAAATTCAGGTTTGGCAACGATTCTAAGTCCATTAGTTTCGTCTTCAGCTCTGTCCAGGCGTGTATAGCTTAGCCATGCATCTACGTTTTCATTTATTGAGCCGTTGACCGCAAATTCCCAGCCAGCAATTTTTGACTCGGCAATATTTACGTAGTAATTATCATTGGCTTTTAAAGTCCCAACCCCTGGTATTGTTGCGGCAACAGCAGTGGTTGTAAGAGAAATTTTATTTTCAATATCAGAGCTGAATCTGCCAAGAGACGCGTTCCATCGATTATTAATCTGATAACCTAATCTAAATTCAAGATTATCAGCTTTTTCCGGTTTAAGATTTTCGTTTCCATAGAGTTTGCTTGCCCGATAAAGCTCCTGCACATTTGGAAATCTCAAAGTTTTGCTGATTGCAAAGCCAATGTTTGCTCTGTCTGTAATCTGGTAATCAGAGTTAAAGGCCCAGGAATTCTCAGAATCCGATTCGAATGATTCATCACTTCTTGCCACGAGGTGTAAATTTAACTTATCCCCCGCTTTAATTGAATCACTTATGAAATAGCCCTTGTTCGTGAGCCATTTATTTGAAGCTTTTGCGGAAACAGTATGTCCAGTATCTTTAACTTCCTGTTGTTGCCCGCCAATGGTAAAAGAATGTCTTTTTCCAAGTTTGAAATTATACAAAGCTTCAGTTGTTTTCATTTCAACAGTCACGTCATATGATGGATCAACAGTTCCAGAAGCACCGTTCAGAGTATAATCTGTGTAAAATTGGGTTGCACTGTAATCTCTGTAAGTGGCATATCGAAGCACTAAGTTGCTATCGTTTCCAAGATCCTTTTCAACTACAAAGTCACGATGGGACATTTCCCAGGGCTCAAATCTTTCTTTGTAATTTGGAATACTAACATTGCCATCACTCTTGAGTATTGTTGCCTTAAAGACCCATCCGTTGTCTGTTTCTACGCGTCCGCGATACATAAACATTTGATTGTCAGAATTGTTTCCGCCAGTTCCAAAGTTTTTATATCTTCTTTTTCCGTCGTAATTATCGAGGAATAGCCCGAACAAATGTTCGTTCTGGTGAGAAACGTTTCCATAAATAAATTCCTGGTGACGCGTTCCCTGACCACCATATTCCTGAGTAAAAGTCAGACCTTCAAGATCTCTTGCCGTTGGAAGAGTCAGGTTAACCGCTCCACCCATTCCACTTGAACCATAAATAAGCGAGGCACCACCTGGAGCAATCGTAGCCTTTTGTAGTCTTCGCAGTGGAAACCCGGAAAGGGAAGAAGTTCCGTTCCAGGGTGTATTTACAGGACATCCATCAATTAGAACCTTGGTATGCTTGCCGTCAAAGCCACGTAGCTCAGGAGTCATGATAGATCCAAGCAAGCTGTTTGAGACGGTAACGGAGGAATTCATTGACCTGAGCAGTTCAACCGGATCTCTTGTGGGCTTAAGCTCAATCATTTCAGGAGTTATTTCGTCCTGAAACCTTGAAATAAGGCCATTATATGAAGCTCTTTCTGCATCTATCTGCAATTCAGGCAAGACGAAAATGTCTTTTTTATCAGCAGTATCTTCAGCAGCGCTTGGTACACCAGAGCTGCCGAGAAGAACACAAAAAACCACAAATAATCTCATGAATAAACGAACCATAACCCCTCCACTTGCTTACTACTTAAAACTACTTAACGTTACTTTGCAATTTTTATCATACGACAAATCAATATGCAATACTTTTTGTTACTTTTCCCTAAAAAAGTTACTTTTCATGTGCAAATGGCAGACGTATCCACAATATTTTCTTTTAGATTCAGGTGCAAAATTTCTTTACATAGTATGAAATAGTAGCATCTGTTGATTGTTTTTTTACCAGATGTTCAAAACCTAATCAGAGTGCTTAATAACAATACAGTTTTGCTTTTTCTCTAAAGTTTCTCAAAAACGGTACGATATGTATTAAGTGGAATATTAAAAGTTTCTAGAGCAAACAACTAACTTGGCATTTAAATTGCATAGATCACTTTTTCCAATAACCCGGAGCAACTCGTCAGAGCAAACCGTCCGGATTTATAGTTTCGAGGTTTTTATATGTTTCTCAGTTCTAAATTTAATTTAAAATCACTTTCATTCGTACTCGTAGCATTTTGCTTCTTTTCTGTTCTTTCTGTTCAACCAGGCTGGGCAATTACAAATTTAAAGCCGGTTTTTACAGACATTGAAGTTGAGCAAATCGCGGCACCGCATAATTTTCAAAACTCAGTCAGATACATAATTACTTATTTTGTAAAAGACGGAAAAGGCAAACATCAGGTTTTCCCAACTTTTGAAGAAAAAGAAAGAGACTCAGACCTGATTCTAGCCAGAGTAGTAAGCCAATACATTGAAGATGAATACCATAATAATGGCAAAGCAATCGATGAGCACGTAGTCGACTACTCAAACCTTGGTCAAATTATGGATCTCACTGGTCGCGATTTCATGTCCAAGGCCTGGGATTCAAATAACCACAACTTCCTTCGCCAATATATTCTCAAAAACAAAGAATACCTACAGCTCTACACAATCAATCTTTACCTGGATTACGGAACCTCAAAAGGTGAGTATTTCAGCGGCAACGACATCAACCCAATCCTTCTCAAACTAAACAAATCCCCAAAATACCTGGATCAAGCCACTTTTATCACAGTAAATTACACAGATAGAAGCAGATCTAACTAATACTGAATAAAAAAACCTCCCAGTAAGCCTGCAAGGTTGCTGGGAGGTTTTTTTTGTTATTTACCAATTGAAGAAAAAAGCCTTGATATATACCATCAGGAGAAAGAAAAAGACGGTCTTGGATAAATTTATTATTCCAGCGTGTATTTTTTTTATATTGCAACGGCTTCAGTCTAATTTATGTTAGAGTCTGATGCCCTTCGGGCATGGGGAGGCGGCAATGGCCGCCTTTAGGACAAGGGCAGGGGCGAAGGTAATGACCTTCGCCAAACAGCCGGGCAGGCTATGGCCTGCAATATAAAAGCCAAATTCAATGCCAAGGTTACAGGTTTGCGGGAGTTTCAATCTGGCTTCTGGAGGTCTAATCCATACAGCTACTGACCCCCAGAAGCCATTTATGATTTCTGCTTAACGCTTGTCATAGAATTTGCTGTAATGGCTTGCAGCCCGCTTTTAATATAAAACCGCAGAAGGTAATGACCTTCTGCAACAGCCACGCAGGCAATGGCCTGCGTAAGCGCGGGAATGCCCGCGCTGAACATCCAAGAACGACTTTTCACAGGGTAATGACCCTGCAAAAAGTCTGTGTTTTGTTTAGTTTGCATTTAAGGGAATTCGAAGTGTTAAAAAATGAGAAATTTTGGAGAGAAAAAAGTAAAATGAATTGTTAAGGTTTAGTTAACGAAGTTGAGAGAGCTTATTTGTGGAAAGATATGAAACCGCTGAAGCCAATTGTTTTGCAAAGCTGGCTCGGCTGCCATTTAAAATAATAGATTTTCTGGTATGGTTCATTCTCTTTATATTTTTGATCTTTGTAATTTATTACTGGGATGTCGCTTGTAGCTTTAGTTATGGCAACAAGATACCCAATGTAATATTTCAAATTCACGATGTCTTGATTCTTAAAGTTATCGAGTGGAAATACCTTTTTTCAATTTCTTATTGGCTTTTCTATTTCGCAATTCATTCATTTCTCATGCATCATCGATTGAATCGCAAAGTTACATTTATTGTTTGTTATTACAGTTGCCTTATTTTGCCGTGGATTTTTATCTTTTATTATCTTTACTCCAATTTTTCACGAGAGCCATAGGGTTTTGAAATGTTTAATATAAGAAACCCTAACGCGGTGTTGAAGTGGAACGGCTTTTCTGCGGAAAAAACCTTTAAGAAAATAGGGCAGTTCTTGTTTTAGAGGCTGTTTCCGTGCTTTCCCTATGGGCGCACGGCGTCCACTTAACACCAATGTTAGAGACTGCTGACCCTCTGGCATGAAAGGCGACCAAGACTTCTAATGAATTCACAAGAAAACGACATTTTACAGGACAATAAACCTGCACTTTGTATATTGCTGAAATATATTTAAGGCGTGAGAAAGCTTGGAAATTAAAAGTTTTTCCCAGAGCTAATTGAGTTTGAATTGGATATTTGTCTAATTGATTCGTAATATTTAAAGCATGAAACAAGCTTTCTCAGCCTCAGCAAACCCAAAGTAAAAAAAATATAGTCAAAATACATCTTGTAGTAGGCTATTATATTTAAACAGCAAATTTTTCTTATGATATAGGTTAAAGTGCTGAAGGCTACAAAAGATTAATTCATCGCTTTCTCAATGAAACATTGAGTTTGAGCAAAAAATAAAATAAATGCTTCCAGACCGTGCTGAAAAAAGAAAAAGAGGGACACATAAATGAAAGTAACCTTAATCCATCCATCATTTGACGCGTATTTCACCTATGATGGCCCAGTCGGTTTGGCCTATCTTCAGGCAGCTGTAAAAAAGGCTGGCCATGAAGTTAGCATCATTGATAACAATATTTTTAACATGAATGCTGAGGACCTGGCGGAAAAATGCAGAACCGCCGATGTTGTGGGGATTACAATGACAACCCCTACCTTCACAACGGTAAGAAACTTTTGCAAGTTACTACAATCTTTCCCGGACAGACCCAAAATAGTTCTGGGAGGGGCTCACCCCACCATAAATTCTGCAGAATGCCTAGAATTTGCCGATTTTGTGGTTATTGGTGAAGGTGAAAAAAGTTTTGTTGAGCTTCTTGAGAATTTTTCCTCGAAACAGAAAGATGAAAACCTCCACAGAATAAAGGGAATCGCTTTTCGCTCAGGTGAAGATGTTGTAATTACCGAAAATCGCGCTTTCAACCAGGAACTTGACCAGCTGGCCTTCCCAGACTGGACTGGATTTCCTATTGAGAAATACGGCTCGGCATTAAGAGTTAGTGGGCGAAGCCTTCCTATCGTTACGTCTCGTGGATGCCCTTATCAGTGCATTTATTGTTTTAAGGGATTGTTTGGAAAAGTATTCAGAGCAAGAAGTCCCAAAAGTGTCGTTGACGAAATCGAATATCTAAAAAAGGAATTCGCAATTCGAGAATTTCAGATTGCTGATGACGCCTTCGCTGCGAATAAAAAACGAGCAAAAGAGATTTGCCAGGAAATCATTGCCAGAAAGATCAACCTGCCTTGGTCTATGCCCAATGGTATTCGAGCAGATTCTCTGGACGAAGAGTTAGTCTCATTGATGAAAAAAGCCGGATTACAATACACTGGTATCGGAATAGAAAGCGGTAATCAGCAAATTCTGAAAAATATCCAGAAAAGTCAAACAAAGGATGCTGTGAGAAAGGCTGTAAAGATACTTCAGAAATATAAAATCGAAACAGTTGGCTTTTTCATGTTCGGTCTTCCTGGTGATACTGTTAAAACAATGCGTGAAACAGCACGGTTTGCAAGAAGCCTTAATCTGGACTATTGCTCTATCTCTATGACTACGCCCTATCCGGGCACCCAACTTTACCAGGATATTCAGAATAAGAAGGGAATCTTCCTGACCAAATCTCCGGATGAACTTTTTAGTCTGGGTAGCTCATGCAAATACCTCATGCCAGGCATGGCAACCAAAGAAGAGATCGAAAAAGAATACAGAAATGCCAGGATCAAACTTTTGCTTCGACCACGAACAATTTTACACACACTTCTAAAACGCCCTGGCCGCATTTTCTCAGGACTTGTGACTGCATATAAATGGATTTTCAAAACCTGACCCGGAAAATTATTGTGCAGAAAAGGCTTGAATTCACACAAATGTTCTGACTCGATTTGTGAAAATTACAGTTTCTTTATTTCAATCATAGTCTCCATTTTGTCCCAGGAATTCTTTTCTCTTCTGATCCTAAGTGTCATTTTATGCTTGTTTCGATATTTGATAAAATATGTTGAATGATTTCCTGAGTCAAACTGTAGCGAATGCTTGAAAGGATTGTTTGAAAAACCGTTTTAATTTCTGATATATTATTTCAGAAATGCTATAAATTCCCGGATTTGCTTGAGATTCTAGAAGTTTTCTAAATTAGATTAAGTCAGAATAAGCAAGAAAAGCCGTTTGCAAGGACGATCAGTGATGAGGAAAAAACAAAGCTGCAAAAAAAACACTTCTAAGATTCAGAATACAAATCCAACAGATTCTAAGAAGTTAGAAAGTAATTTGCCTACAATGCCAATAGTTGGCATTGGTGCATCAGCTGGTGGTTTGGATGCGTTTGAAAGGTTTTTTACCCACATTTCTCCAGAAACGGGCATGGCTTTTGTAATAGTTCAACACCTGGAACCAACCCACAAGAGCATTCTAACGGATCTTTTAAAGAAATACACTAAAATGCCGGTCGTTCAAGTCAAAGACGGCATTACCATCGAACCAAATACTGTTTACGTGATTCCGCCAAACCGCGACATGACCTTACAAAGCAATCACTTATGTTTGATGGAACCAGCTAAACCCCGAGGGTTGCGCCTGCCAATTGATTCATTTTTCAGATCACTGGCTGTAAATCAAAGAGAACTTGGTATCTGCATTGTTTTATCTGGAACTGGTAGCGATGGAACTTTGGGGTTGAAAGCGATAAAGGAAGAGGGCGGATTAACAATAGTTCAATTGCCTTCCTCGGCGCTTTACGATGGGATGCCAATAAGCGCTATAAATACAGGTTTAGTTGATGTTATTCTACCTCCTGAGAAAATTGCTGAACAGTTGGTTGACTATGTTAAGCGTTCATTTGGAGGGGAATCTAAGCCTCCACAGGAGCTTATTTTTGATGTCAGCAGCCATCTGCAAAAAATTTTTGTTTTACTTCGCGAGCATACCGGGCACGATTTTTCCGGCTATAAAGAAAACACTATTTCTCGCCGCATTGAGCGACGTATAACAGTTAATCAACTTGGAAGCATCAATGATTATCTGGATTTTTTACGCAATAATCCTCTAGAGATTCAGACCCTCTTTAGAGAACTGCTTATTGGTGTTACAAATTTTTTCCGCGACCCCGAAGCTTTTGAGCAACTTGAAAAAAAAGCTATTGCTCCTCTAGTTTCACGACCAGGGGGAATAAACCAACCAATTCGTATCTGGATTCCTGGATGCTCCACAGGAGAAGAAGCTTATTCGATTGCAATGCTATTTCTAGAGCAAAAAGAAAAAACAGGTAAGGAAGTGGGTATTCAAATTTACGCTACAGACATAGACACCCTTGCCATTGAGAAAGCTCGTGAAGGCCGTTATCCAGATAGTATTGCAGCAGATGTTTCACCTGAAAGACTGCAAAAATTCTTTATTGCTGAGCCTGAAGGCAATAACTACCGAATTCGGAACGAAATTCGTGAAATGGTAGTATTTGCGGTCCAAAGCGTTGTAAAAGACCCGCCATTTTCAAAATTAGACTTGATTTGCTGCCGAAATTTAATGATTTACATCGGAGCTGAAGTTCAGCAAAAAATTTTGGCCATGTTTCATTATGCGTTAAATCCAGATGGTTACCTGTTTTTAGGCAATTCAGAATCTTTAGGCGCAGCTCACGCATTTTTTAGAACTATAGACACTAAATGGAAAGTTTTTCAAAGAATAGAAACCCTTACAAATTCTAAAACATTCCTCGAATTTCCATCAAACCTTCTCAAAAGAAGGGTCCCAGCCTCAAAATTGATTCCCACAAATAAACAAATGAGTATGAAGGAAATGACAGAAAGCTTATTGTTAGCTGAACATACTCCTATTTGTGCAGTTATCAATGAAAAAGGCGAAGTTCTATACGTCCACGGCCGCACCGGTAAATTTTTTGAGCAAACTACTGGAGAGTTAAGCACAAACATTCTTCAAATGGCTAGAGACGGGCTGAAAATACCTCTAGCTACCGCAATCCGTAAAGTAAATCTTGAAAAAACCTCTTACCAAAGCGATGAACTCTCAGTGAACGCCGATGGAAATACCATCAGAACAAGCCTTGCTGTTGATCCAATTTTGAAACCAGAGTCAATGCATGGCTTAATGCTCGTTACTTTCAAAGAATTACCTAAATTATCGTCTGACAATGGTGTTACCGAAAAAATGGACATGGAAAGCATGAATGCCCAACGCGTCCTGGAACTTGAAGATGAATTAAAATCGACGCGCGAATATCTCCAGTCAACCATTGAAGAGTTAGAAACTACAAACGAGGAACTAAAATCTGCCATAGAGGAATTACAATCCTCCAATGAAGAATTGCAAAGTACCAATGAAGAGCTGGTAACTTCCAAAGAAGAACTTCAATCAGTCAATGAAGAACTTATGAGCGTCAATGTTGAGCTTCAAAGAAATGTGGCAGATTTAACTATTGCAAATAACGACATAAAAAATCTATTAGACAATGTCCAGACAGGGGTCATCTTTCTGGACATGAATCTTCGTATCCGACGATTTACTCCATCAGCTGAAGAAGTTGTAGATTTGATTCAGGCGGATATTGGCCGCCCCCTGGCACAATTTTCCCATAAACTACAACATGGCAGCCTCATTAAAGATTCGCGGGAAGTCCTGGACACTTTAACTCCAAAGGAAACTGAAGCACAAAGTCATGCAGGGAATTGGTATCTGATCCGCATCATGCCCTATTACACCGTGGACGATCAAGTTGACGGAGTAGTTCTGGCATTTACCGACATAACTCAGATAAAAAATACAGAAATGAAGCTTCTTCAGACAAATGAAATGCTGACCTTTTCACAACAAAAAGCTGGAGCTGGACTTTGGAGCTGGGATATAAAAAGCAATGAACTTACATGGACAAATGAACTTTTTCATCTTTTCGGGTTAAATAAAAATGAAGTAGACGCCAGTTTCGAAACATGGCGGAAAATAACACATCCTGATGATTACCAAAATGCAGAGACCAATATAGAAAATTCCTTAAGTAACAGAAAGCCTCTCTACAATGAATATCGAATAATTACTCCTTCAGGAGAAACCCGTTGGATTGGTTCCTGGGGCGATGCAATTTATGATGAGCATAAGCAGGCCTCGCGCATGGCAGGACTCTGCATAGACATTACCTCCAGGAAACAAGCAGAAGAAAATCTTCGACAAAATGAAGAGCGCTTGAGTTTCCATGCTGATAACTCACCACTGGGTGTTATTGAATGGAACAAAGATTTTGTAATAACCCGCTGGTCAGGTGAATCCGAGAAGATATTCGGTTGGAGCGCATCGGAAGCCATCAAAAAGCCAATAGCAGATCTCAATTTATTTTTTGAACAAGGCATTTCAATACTAAAAGAAGCTATGAAAGAACTTGCCTCCGGCGATTCCAAATTTGTTATCAGCAACAACCGCAACTCTACCAAAGATGGGCAAACAATTTATTGCGAATGGTATATTTCAATTCTTTCCGATAATCAAGGGAACACGCTTTCGGTTATGTCGCAGATTCTTAATATCACAGAAAAAAAACATGCTGAAGAAAAGGTAAAATCAATAGCCAAATTCCCATCTGAAAATCCAGCACCAGTAATTAGGATTTCCAAAAACGGAAATCTAAAATACATCAACGAATCTGGCATAAATCTTTTCCCAGACTGGAATATACCCATTGGAAAACCTGCACCTCCTGTGTTACAAAAAATTGTTCTTAAGGCCTTAGAAACAGAAAAAGCCCAAGTAATTGAGCTATGCTCAAATAATCGGCAATTTTCTTTTTCAGTAAGCCCAATTGTTTCTGGTGACTATGCAAACCTCTACGGCACCGACATTACCAAACGAAAGAAAACGGAAAACTCATTGCGAGAAACAAAAGAGCGCTTTCGACGACTGGTTGAAAATGCCCCCGATATCGTTTACACATTTTCCAATAAAAGAGGATTAATTTACGCTTCACCCCGGGTTGAAGAAATGATTGGTTATACCCCAGAGTATTTGTATGAGCATCCATTTTTGTGGAATGAATCAATTCACCAAGATGATTTACCAAAGATTCAAGAAGTAATGGATAATTTGGACAAAGAAAAGGCCTTCAACCTTGAGTATAGGTTTAAAAATTCAAAAGGAAACTGGATTTGGTTTAGAAATCGAGCCATCAAATCCGAGATTGATAATGGAGAATTTCTAATAGAGGGCCTGGCTAATGATATAACCGAATACAAAAAAGCTCAGGAAGACAAAATAGTATTTGAAAAAATGTTGCAACAGGCCCAGAGACTGGAAAGTCTTGGAGTTCTAGCCGGTGGAATTGCGCATGACTTTAACAATCTTTTAACAATAGTTCAATGCAATTGCTCATTGTTAGAGTTGCAACCTGAAAATACAGCAGAAATTCGCAAAAATATTGAAAAAGCAGTGAGGCGTGGGGCAGAACTCTGTGCACAAATGCTCGCATATGCAGGAAAAAGCCCGATCATGAAAGCCATGGTCGATGTAAAATTCCTGGTAAGAGATATTCTTTTCATCCTCAAAGCCACGATTAGTCAAAATGTTGTCTTCAATTTTGAATGCATCACGGACATCCCTCTTATCGAATCAGACGCCAGCCAGATAAAACAGATTCTGATGAATCTAATAATAAATGCAGCTGAGGCAATAGGAGAAAAAAAGGGCACTGTAAACATCATTCTCTCAACTGCTACTATAGATGAAAATATACCTGAAATTGACTACTTTGGCGCGCCTATCATCCCTGGCTCTTACATCTGCCTTGAAGTAAAAGACGATGGTTGCGGAATGGATGATGATACAGCCAAAAGAATTTTTGAGCCGTTCTTCAGCACCAAATTTACTGGGCGAGGGCTGGGATTGTCCGCTATCATGGGCATAATTGCATCTCAGAAAGGTGGGTTACAGATTTCAAGTCAGCCAATGATTGGCACCACCTTTAGAGTATTTTTACCCGCCTCGGTCTCTGAAAATGAAAAGATCCAGTCTGAAAGGAAGCAAATGCCAACTAACTGGAAAAAAGACAGTGTTATATTGCTGGTTGAAGACGAAACCGCTCTAATAGATCTTGCAGCCAGCCTTTGCAAGGCGTTGGGCTTTTCAACTCTTAAAGCTTCAAATGGTGTAGAAGCTATTAACATTTACAAGGAAAGAAAAGCAGAAATCTCTCTTGTAATTCTTGATATCGGAATGCCATTAATGGATGGCTATGAACTGTTTCAAGAACTCAAAAAATTAAATTCTGAAATACCCATTATTGTTTCCAGTGGATTCTCTAATACTGAAATCGTTGCAAAACTGAATCCAAATGAAGTTGCGGGATTCATCGAAAAACCATTTAACTTTTTGAAGTTTGAAACTGTCATAAAAAATGCTCTGAAAGAATAAACGATCAACTTTCCAATGATTTATTATGCTATTACTTTAATCCTGTGAGCCTCTCAGAGCTAAAAACAGAGTTCTTATTCACGCTCATCAGCTTATCTTGTTTTCAAAGCACTTTCATGGCAAATAAAATTAACATTTAATACAAATCAGTTGCTGCAATTTCTTCGACAATCATTTTTTGCAGGAGTTTATTCTTATGGCTTTCAAAATTTAGCTCAGGCTTTAAATTTGAATGCTTAACCCTCCAAGAATGAAAATCTTAAAAAAGCAGAGCAAATCTTCTCTGTAAACTGATTATTGATCAAGATCATTGCAAATAAGACAGAAATAAGTAAATATAAAAGAAAGACTAAAATAGAGTTATTCTTGAGCTGGGAAAATTGGATCTTTAGCCTTAAAACATGCCTTTTCATGATTCCAAAAACTGGTTTGCCATTTTTTTGTTAATAAAAAAATCAAGTAATCGTAGGAGGTAAACAAGTTGATAAAACTTACTTCGCTTCCGCAATATAAAAAAAATGCTCTGCGAGCAAAAGAAATCGTTAGCGTCCTGGTAAAATACGGTCTGGCTAACTGGGTTCATCAAAATGATCCTGAGTTTGTTCAAGAGCTATTTATTAGCGACGATGGTGAAAAACTTTCAGGTTTGCCCCAGGAAATTTGTATTCGAAAAGCTTTAACCGAACTCGGGGCCACTTTTATAAAACTAGGCCAGATGCTTAGCACCCGCCCGGACCTGGTTGGTCCAGAGTTAGCAAAAGAGCTTGCAGAGCTTCAGTCTGAAGCCACACCAGATAAACCTGAAGTTGTTCGCCGAACAATTGAAGAAGAGTTTGAAACGAAGCTGGATCAGCTATTTCTTGAATTTGACGATTTACCACTCGGTTCTGCATCTATTGGACAAGTACATAAAGCAACCCTGCATAATGGACAAGTTGTTATTGTTAAAGTTCAACATGAGGGCATTGAAGAGCTGGTAGAAACTGATTTTGACATAATGTTCGGAATTGTAGATTTAGCACTTAAATATGAACCAGAACTAAAAGTGTTTCAGCCAAAAGCTATTATCTCTGAATTTAAGCAGGTGTTGCTAAAAGAATTGGATTTTCACCGGGAGCGACGAAACCTCGAAAAATTTGCCAGAAACTTTGCTGAAGAACCATCGGTCCATTTTCCCAAAACCTATGAAAAATTTTCTTCTAAAAGAGTTCTAACCATGGAGATGCTCAAAGGATTCAGCATATCCAACACAGATAGAATAACAGCAGAGGGCTATGATCGAAAAGAAATCGCGCTTAGAGGAGCAAAAATCTCATTGGAGATGATTTTCAGAGACGGTTTCTACCATTCAGATCCCCACCCTGGAAACATCTGGATTCTTGAAGATGGGGGCCTGGGAATTCTAGATGCCGGCATGGTTGGAAGAGTAGACACTTACCTGAAAGAAGACCTTGAAATCATTTTACTGGCAGCAGTAAGTGGCGATGCAGAGAGGGTTTCAGAACATATTTATCGTATCAGTTCTATACCGGTTGGGACTGATAGAAGGCGATTGAACGCAGAAATTTCTGACTTTCTGGCCGATGTAATTGATATACCTATTAAAGAAATCAAAGTTGCAAACACGCTAAATGGACTGTTTTCAATTATAAGAAATTTCAATATTATTTTGCCATCTAAGCTTTCGCTGTTGATAAGGGCACTCATTATTCTTGAGAGCACTTCCAGAAATCTTGACAGAAATTTTAGTCTGGGACAACTGATAAAGCCATTTTTGACCAAAGCTACTCTTAATCAATATAGCCCTGAAAAATTTCTTGATAGCCTCAAACGAAGCTATCGCGATTGGCACCGCCTACTTGGCTTATTGCCCAATAATCTTAGCGAAATACTGCTTTTAATCAGGGACGGAAAGTTTGATGTACACCTTGAACACCGAAATCTCGGCAAGATCGTGCATCGCCTTATTTATGGGATACTAATTGCGTCATTGTTTCTTGGCTCCTGCATGGTGATAAGTCAGCAAATTCCGCCGGCCTATCATGGAATTTCGATCATTGGAGCTTCAGGCTGCATCTGGGCTTTATTTCTTGGTTTTTGGCTTCATTCAGATATAAAAAAATCTGAAACAAAGAAATAGCCTTCGAGCAGCTATATATAAGCATTTTGCATTTATTTTTTTCCGGTTAATGATTATTGCAATCCCGATACCGCAACGATTTAAGTTAAGAACTTAATATCAAAATTGAAGTTTTCTACTTGACTTTGTATACCGACAAGTATACGATCGATTTATGAGCAACAAGGAAGAAATACTAAAAAGCGCACTTTCATTATTTTCTGCCCGCGGTTATGATGCGGTCGGGATAAAAGAAATAGTCGACCGCTCCGGAATTACCAAGCCAACGTTATATCACTACTTTGGCAGTAAATCCGGTTTACTGGCGGCTATCATGGATGAAAACTTCCGCAAATTATTTCTCAAGCTCGGACCTGCAGCAGTATATGGAGGTGATCTGCCTTTAACCCTATCAGAGATTATCCGCACATACTTTGATTTCGCCCGAAAAAACCAGGAATTCTACCGCATGCATCTGGCCTTGTGGTTCTCTCCACCAGACAGCGATGGCTTTCTCGCCGTAAGAGAATGGTGCGAAAAACAACATCAGCTGATTGAGATGGTTTTCATGCTTGCCGCAAACGATCATGGGAACATGAAAAACCGTCACCGGGCCTATGCAGCAAGCTTTCTTGGAATAATAAACACATACATTGGGTTGGCATCCAACGGATATGCCAAACTTGACGAAGAAACAATTCACTCAGTAAACCAACAATTTAGCTACGGAATTTATTCTTGATCATTGCGATACGCGACTTTGGAGCCTTTTCTTAATTAACAGAAACTTTTTGATAGAGGCCTGAATTAACTTAACGTCAAGCTAACTTAGCAATGCTTTATGCAAGCCTGGTTGGCAATAGACGCCCTGTTTTTTTTTGGCCATTTTCTCACTCTATACCGATCGGTATATAAAAGGAGTTTTTATGAAACATTGGTCTAATGAAGCATTTTTTTATCACATTTACCCTCTTGGAGCCTTTGGCGCACCAAGAAACAACGATTTTTGTTCCGAGCCTGTTTGCCGCCTTAGTGCAATACATGGCACATTTGATCATCTGACTCATCTTGGAGTTAATGCCATATATATGGGACCTTTATTTGAATCCGGGACACACGGATATGATACCGCCTGCTTCTATACAGTCGATCGGCGCTTAGGCACAAACGCAGATCTTTCCAACCTAGTTAAAGAATTGCACCAACGTGGGATCAGAATTATTTTAGATGGCGTTTTTAACCATGTGGGAAGGAATTTTCCTGCCTTTAAACATGTTTGTGAGCATGGCCATTCTTCACCATATGTTGACTGGTTTGACGGGATAAATTTCAATAATACCAGCCCATACGGAGATCATTTTTCCTATAACGGCTGGAATGGACATTTTGACCTGGTTAAACTAAACCTATCCAACGAAAAACTTCTTGAACACATTTTTTCAGCAATAGAAATGTGGATTAATGAATTCGACATTGATGGATTGCGACTTGATGTAGCAGACTGTCTTCCACAACATTTCATGCGAAGGCTTTCATCTTTCTGCAAGTCCAGAAAATCAGATTTCTGGTTAATGGGGGAAGTTGTCCATGGTGATTATCGGAACTGGGCTGGTCCAGGTGTTCTTGATTCGGTTACGAACTATGAGAGCTACAAAGGACTTTATTCAAGTCATGTGGATAAAAACTATTTTGAAATTGCGTATGCACTTAATCGGCAGTTCGGAAAAGATGGAATCTACAAGGACATTACAATATATAACTTTGTAGATAACCACGACGTTTCGAGAATCAGAGATAACCTATCTTTGCCAGCTCATCTGTTTCCGCTGCATTGCCTTCTTTTCACAATGCCGGGGGTTCCTTCAATTTACTATGGAAGTGAATGGGGTATTCATGGAAAAAAAGCTCCAGATGGCGATTGGCATCTCAGGCCTGCCCTGGACATGGAAAATTTTTCACAGGATAGACTTGGGCAAGACCTTACCAGAGCAATAGCAAATTTTTCTTCTATTCGACACACCTCAACAGCTCTTAAGACAGGATCTTATCAGGAATTACTGGTAGAACACGAACAGCTGGCATTTTTACGTGAATCTTCAGATGAAAATATAATAGTTGTTATTAACGCGGCAAACAAAAATGTTCCAGTAAGAATCCAGTCGCCATTTCTAAAAAACGGGCGCTATGAAGACCTATTAAACAAGCACAGCATTGATATTCACCAGCAAACACTTGATTGTAATGTTCCTTCGTGCTGGGCCAGGATTCTACGTTTATCATAGTGGATTTCAGCATTTCAAGTCGCCTGAAAGATTTTATAGCCAAAGAAAAAGCGGGCCGAAAAAACTTCGGCCCGCTTTCAATTTAAACAGTTATCTGGTCAGGAATTATACCAATCCAGCTTCTTTCAACTCGTCGCGTAGAACTCCATATTCAACTTTTGAGCGATGACGTAAATCCATAGGAATATCAGGATGGAAAATAACTTGATCCACAGGAATACCATTCTTATCCATTACTCGTCTGATTTCAGCTTCTCTTTCTGCGCAAAGCTTCTCATCTTTGATTTCAGCGGTTTCCTTTGGCGCAATTACACAGACGGTCTTCTCGCCAAGTGTTTCGTGAGGCACACCCAAATAGGCAGCCAATCTGGTGTAAGGTTGGCGCTTAAGCACAACTTCTGCCTGAACAGGGAAAAGATATTCTCCATCACGTTCAATAACGTTGTGAATACGACCAACAATCCAGACATAGCCCTTTTCATCAAGGCGTGCAAGATCACCTGTTCTATGCCAGACGATGTCATTATGATCACGAATTTTTGATTTTTTGAAAGCTTCAGGATTGTTGTAATAAACGCGGCAAACATGTTCACCTGCGACTAATAGCTCACCTACATTCCCCTGTGGAACTTCCAGTTCAGCCCACTGCGCATCAGAATCAATTTCAACAGGACCACGAACGATTTTGATAAACTTGAACTTCAGACCATCGGCGAAATGTCCAACATTAACACCTGCATCAACAAGCTCTGGATCATCTTCTGTGACGCTGCGTTGAGCAAGCATTTCCTTGCCAGTTATATGAGTCATTGGCTCGGCTTCAGTGGAACCGTACATTACAACCAACTCTGCATTGGGAGCGATTTTTTTAAATTCTTCAACAACGTCTCTGGATACAGCAGCGCCACCAGCAGCAACACGGCGTAATTCCGGAAGGGTTTCACCTTTTTCCAGACAATACTTATTCAACCCATTTAGAAGCGATGGATTCAAAGTTAGAGTGGTAATTTTTTCACCCTTAATTTGAGTGTATAGGACATAAGGGTCATTATCAGCTGGTTCTGCAACATTAATAGCAGGAAGAATAGTTGGCAAACCTGCTGCAAGGTTATTCAGTGAGAAAATAGGAAAAACTGGCAAGTCCATATCATCTTTTTCATAAGGAAGACAAGCGTCAATGGCATAATGCTGGGCAGCCAGGAATCTATGTGAGCGGTCAGCGCCTTTTGGGGTTCCCGACGAACCGGTTGTAAAGGTTATAAGAGCTGTGTGCTCTTGTTCAACCGGGACTGGTTCGGCAACTTCTGGAGTTTCGAGAAGATCTTCAAAGCGAGCAGTCCATTTTTTAGTGCATGGTCCCATGTTTATTTTTACAGGAATTGCTTCCAGAGCTGGCTGACCTTCTCCCATAGCAAACCCACGTTCACCAGACAACCATACTTTTGGCTTACATAAATCTGCCACATAACCAAGCTGATCAGCACGGGCAAAAGAATCCAGAAAAATACATTTTGCTCCCAACATCTGGAAAGCAAACATTCCAGTGTAAAGCCATGGGATCATGGGAACATAAACCAGCGCACAATCACCCTTTTCTATGCCAAGTTTCTGGTAACCGGCCGCAACATGAACGACCATATCGTAAATATCTTTATAAGTGAATGGGTCGTGCTTTAAGGTTCTTGCAAAAGGATTATAATTGAACCATAACTTATTTTTAGTGTTCACCCATTTCATACAAAGTCTGTCTGGATGTTTATCAACGTGATCCTGTAAAAAAGAAAAACAGTTGTTTCGTAAACTTTCGTTACCGATGTCATAGCCAATTTTTGGAAGCGCCATTTTCGACTCCTTGCCGGTCGATGAAATCCGATCACCCGACCGAGTTCTATGTTGTGGTTCTAAAACAGGATATTCCCCCATCATTGATCCACACGCCAGCGTTAGGTTCGAGCCATGATTAATTATCAATATTCACTTACGAACCAGCGCGGATTGAAATTTATTTATAAAGCCAAGAGTACCATCCTTCTTATTTATGCGCAAGACGAGGCTTGAGCAATTTTCATGTCGAATTTCGCTAAATCATTTAGAATTATACTCATTTCAGACTATTTTGCGGACTATCTTTGTAACTAAATTTCCGCTTTAGCTTAAAAAAATCTGATAATAAAGCCAGCAGAACACCCAAACCAACAAACGAATACCCCACCCCTAAGATACATATTCAAATTGTAATCTCCGATAAATCCTTACTTTAAATCTGCATTACAAAATACATTTGTCAGAAGCGACCTTTCCAACTAATAACTTCGTACATCTCAACAGCCTGGGTTTTACCTTTAACAGCAGTTTCGCTAAGCTGCTCAAATTCAATGTTTTCCCGAACCAGCTCAAGGGTATATCTGCTAATTATCACATGGGTATATTTGCCATGCTTGCTCATTCCTTCCAACCTGGAAGCAACATTAACCGTATCTCCTATAACCGTAAAATCCATGCGCCCTGGCGATCCAATGTTACCGGAGATTAGCTCACCAGAGTTAATACCCACACCAATATAAATCGGAAATTTTCCAATCTTTGCTCTTTCTGAGTTAAAAACTTCCAGGGCCTCCATCATTTTGAGTCCGCAATACACGGCTTTGCACGCCAGCTGTTTTTCATCTGAAACTTCAACATCGTCGCTGGGAAGGAATTGAGCCATGATTGCATCACCAATAAACTTATCAATGTCCCCGCCCAGATCCTCAATAACCTGGTTCATGCATGCAAAATATTCGTTTAACAGCCCGACAACATCTTCTGCGCTATTGCTTTCAGAAATAGTTGTAAAGCTTCTGATGTCAGAAAAAAGGATCGATCCTTTAACTCTCTTCCCGCCAAGCTTTGCAGACTCATCACTCTTTACGGCTTCAACAGCAGACCTGGAAAGATACCGAGACATTCTTTCACGTTCAAGCAACCCCTGACTCATGTTGTTAAAGGCACGAGACAGGTCAACCAGTTCATCCTGGCCCGGCAGTGAAAGTTTGGTTTCGAAATTTCCGGACTGGATACTCTCAACCCCTTGTTTAAGGACGTTTACCGGCAAAATAAGTGCCCGCGCCATAAGGCGGGCAAGAATTATGGCGATAATCAACGAAACACCAAAAATGATAAAAATCAGATTTCGTAATCGTGCCAGATGCTCTTCTATTTCTTGATAACCATAAAGAGCTACCAACGAACATTCTTTTATTCTAATCGGCTTAAAACTATAGAACAGGCATTTTCTATTGTTCTGCTCAAGAGTCACAGTTGTTTTTACAGGGATTCCCGCAAATCGGGTAGAATCAGAAAGCTTTCCAACATTTACCGAATCAGTGGAGACAGCATTATATAAAAACCAGGGATCAGGCTGATAAGAATCAAGAAAATATCTATTTCCTCCTATTCTGGTTCGGCCATAATAAACCTGAATGTTGTCGCTCCAAATCTTCTCTTTTGTCATTTTTTCGATCATAAAGCGGATATACATTTTTTCAAAATGATAATCGCGTGACACCATTAACAGAACAAAAGGCCGGTCTGGCTGGCTTTCCAGATAAAATTCTCCAGCGTAAGTGTACAAAGCTCTATTGGCAAATTTCAGCTCAAAAGCTCGATTTTCACGATTTTTTAGAATAACCTCGAAGTCCGAGACCTCCATTCCACCGCTCTCTTCGATCATAACGTCCATTAAGCTGGCAGCGCCAAGTTTTCCCTTGCCCCTTAACTTTCCTGAAAATTTTAATTTCAGCTTTGCCAGGGTAACCATTAAAGGCAATATTCCATCAGCACTTTTCTTTTGAACAGAATCAACAACTATCGGTTCAGCTTCATCATTAAAAATGAAAAGGTAGGTTAAATTTGCATCCTCATAACACTTTTCAATAAGCTCTGCTAATTCTTTTGATTTAAGGGCTTTTTTATCAAAAAAATCAATTCCACTTTTGGCAATATCTTTTCCAAGGTTGTTCCCGATATTTTCCAGTTGCTCAAAACCAAAATCAAAATTTCTCTCGAAATGAACCTTAACTTCCTCAAGCTTTCTGTAGGCTTCAGCCTCAATTGATTCCTTTCTTTCTCTTAACAATTCAGAGCCAAACTGAAAAATAGCACCAATTGGTATTCCAATTGTCAAAAGAAACAATCCAATCATCTGCCATCTTAAACTTAGAGCTATTCCTCCATTTTTTCTGAAAAAGGAAATTATCCAGATTGGCAAACAAATCAACAGGAATAGGAAAATTCTCAAAAAGAAAACCTTCCGGTCAAAACTTCTATTTATTTTATCTACGCTTTTATAAGCTACCAGCAGAAGGTTTGAACCAGCCCTCTCAACAGCTATTGCCAGACTGTCCTTTTCGTAAGTACCAGTAGGCCTTTTAACAAGCCATTTTTTCCATTTCATAACCTCAAGACTTGAAACTGGATAAGGGAGATTTCCCTCATCGAAGTTTTGCGGATTAACCCATCCAAGGCCGACTCCATCTTTTAACCATTCAAAAGACTTTCTGGCAACAAATATTGAAGGTCCAAAATCATCGGGAAGCAAGTCCTCATAAATAACAAAAAGATAGCCCCCAATCATTTTGTAAATGTCATCTGCCACACTCATATCAAGATGATCCCACATCATAAAGAGTTTTCTACTGGTAGAATCCTTAAATTCAAAAAGATCCCTGCCATCTTTAACAAATTCTCTTAGGGGTGTATTTTCACCAAAGAAAAGCCTTAATCTGGGTAAGTTATCAAGATAACTTTTAACTTTTCTATCAGGAAATTCGTTTGAAATTACTCTGAGAGCAATTGATTCACAGAGGCTTTTAAATGGCCATAAAGGCTTTATAGAATCACTTTCTCTTGAATATTTAAAATTGTGGTCCCATTTCAAAATCTTGATCCCCGGGATCAATTTTCTTAATTTTGAAAACCGCTTTTTCAGCTTTTGACGATAGTGATCAGCAACTGCAATTCCTATGCTATTACCAATTCCAGGAAGGCAAAAAGCATAAGTGCCTGAAACATATTCTTCCAACTTCTGGCTTTTTTTAATTTTCTCATTTTCAACTAAAAAAGGCTTTAGAAGCTCTTCAATCTGAGTTGCTTTACCCGACTCAATTTTCGCTTTAGCAACCAGAGCTTCAACATGCCTCTTTACATCCGCTTTTTCATTATTTGCAACGGTTTTAAAGGCTGAAACAGCCTGATCGTAGAGAATAATCATTGGCAAAAGCATCAAAATCATGAAATATATCATCCAGCTGCTAACTGGAGCAGGCTTTAGTCCAATTTTTGAGTTCTGGCTATCGCAAAAAATATCCTCATAGCGATTCATATTATAGTCCTGAAATTTCTACTTTTTCGCTGGCTTAACAAAGTCTTTAATTCTCGCTTTTACAATCGATCCGTTTCCAAACTTTTCTTTTATTTGATCTAAAGTTAAGTCCAGTTTCTTGTCACAGCCAGTTTTATCCTCAAATAATCCTGGCTGTGCGGGAACGTCGGTCAAATTTGATCCACTCACCCCAATTAATCTCACTTTTTTTTCCAGTTTTATGGATCGAAAAAGTTCAATGGCAGTTTCAAAAATTATTTTACCACTGCAGGTCGCGTCTTTTAATGATTTATTTCTTTGAATTGTGAAAAAATCCGAATATTTAAGCTTCAATGATATTGTTTTACAGTAGAGTTTATGCTTTCTCAACTCGCTTGCAACTCTTTCTGATTGGTGGAGTAGCCAGGTTTCAAGGACTTCAATATCTCCTGTATCATCAGGAAGAGTATTCTCTGCGCCAAACGAATGGGCATCCCGCGAAGGATTTACGCATCCTGTAGCATTGCCCTGGGCTTTTTTGTATAAGGCAACTCCAGGCTGGCCCAAGTGCTTAAACCAAAATTCTTCACTCTGTTTTAACAAATCTGTTGCAAAAATAATTCCAAAGCGATCTAGCTTTTCCTTTGTTTTAGGACCTACACCCGGGATTTTTTTTACAGGAAGCTGACTCAAAAAAGATGAAACGTCCTCATTTTTTATTATGCAAAAACCATTTGGCTTATTTTGGTCTGATGCTATTTTGGCGAGAAACTTCAGAGGAGCAATGCCAATCGAACAGGTTAAGCCTGAAACCTCATGAACCCGTCGTTTTATCTCATTTATCAAATTTATATCTTCAGGCCATAAACGCTCAGTGCCTGTCATGTCTAAATAGGCCTCGTCAACACTAACCTGCTCAATGATTGGAGAAAAGCTTTCCAAACATGCCATGATCTTTTTTGAAATTTCTTTATAGAGCCCCATTCGAACTGGCAGAAGAATAAGTTCAGGGCAGAGCCTTTTCGCCTGGCTAACAGGCATTGCGGAATGAATTCCAAAAACTCTTGCCTCATAAGACGCAGCAGAAACCACACCCCGCATGCTTCCACCAATAGCTACAGGCTTTCCCTTAAGTTCAGGAGCGAGATTCTGCTCAACGGATGCATAAAAAGCATCCATATCGATATGAAGAAATTTCTTCTGTTTTAGCTGAAGTTTTGGATTTTCCATTATTCACATAATACAATCAGCTTTTCCAAGCTTCAATTATGTTATAATCAAAACCCACATCTTCTCATTTTTTGTTGCAAGGAGACAAATATGACAAAAAATATAGCCCCAAAGTATCTTGAAAAAATGAATACCGTAGAGGTCGAAAGCTTCCTTGCTTCAGAAGGTCCACTTTTTATCCCTATTGGCACTTTAGAAGCGCATGGCCGGCACCTCCCAGTTGGAACCGACACAATCTGCGCAAACGGAATCTGTGAAGAGCTCAGCATGAGATTCAATGGGGCAATAGCTCCCGCTCTTGGCTATGGAATAACAAATTCTCTAATTCAAACCAGCCCGGGATCATTTTTTGAATCAGATTTGTTTGAAAATTTTGTTCAAGCAATTGTGGATGGTTTTTATTTACAGGGCTTCCACAAGATAATTCTGGTTAATGGCCACGGTGGAAACTGCGAAGTTTTGAAAAAAATTATCAGAAATACCTCCAGAAGCAAATCAATTGCTATCTCCGTGATTCACTGGTGGGTGCTTTCAGGGGACTTTGTTCCTCAGGTTTACTCAGACAAACCAGGTGGACATGCGGCTATTGAAGAAACTGCAGCAATTCTTTATTTCGCCCCTGAACTGGTGAAAAAAGAAAATTTTGATTCTAAAACCGACTGCTACCAACCAAATGATGGAATATGGCTGTTTCCACCTCCAGGAGAAGTTCTGCTGGATAATTACCATGAAGGCGAACCAAATTTTGACCAGAACAAAGCAAATGAATTTATGAAAACTGTTTTAAAAGACCTTGAAGACAGACTTTCACGATGGCTAAACAGTATCCCGCGCCTGAAAGGTGGACTTAGACCATGACAGAAGTAGAAACCCCACTCTGGGTTACCTATGGAGCCGATATTTTCTTTCTCGTGCTCTTCCTTGTAGTATTCTTTTTTATGAAACCAGCACCTGATTCAGAAACAGAAGCCTCTTCTGATGGATCAGAAGAACCCAATCCATTGGAAAAAATCCTGGTTACAGAAAATTCTTCCGACACAATTGCCGAAGAAGAAATTTCAAACCAGGAAGTTGGTGAGAATAGCATTGAAAACAAGAAGTAAGAAAAGTTGCAAAAAAAAATTCCCCGGTTGTTGCCAGGGAACTGGACCTTCGCAGCAATTCTATAAATTTATAACCAACCTTTTGAGACAGCGGAATCGAGTGCGGTTTTTTAACCTCTACGATAAGTTAGAATTGCTACTTCGGCCACTCAAGTCGCGTCAAGGGTTACCTTGCAAATTAAGTAGTATCCTGATCATTCCTTTCGTCCTGACTATTCAACTACGCAATTAATAAAAGCAATTATGATGCCAACTAATTATTATTCTAGTGAATCCTCTTTAACAGAGACTTTTTTAACAAATCATAGCTTAACCTGGCTTTTTAACAATGAGGTTAAAAAACCTCAAACAATTTAAATGTGAGAAGATAAAATGCTTAGACAGAATCCTATTACAAAACAATGGGTGATTTTCGCTCCTGAAAGAGCAAAGCGGCCCGTTAAGTCCAAGGGCGACTGCCCGGATAATAAAGACAGCTCGAAAAACTGCCCTTTTTGCAAGGGCCCATCAATAGCCGAAAACGGCGTCTTCTTGTTAAAAGAAACAAAAGATGGGTGGTTTCAATTCGTTCTGGCAAACAAATACCCTGCGCTTCACCCTGAAAAAGAACCAAACAGATTCAGAACAGAAGCGGGCCTTGCCATAGATGGCTTTGGACTGGCTGAGGTGGTAGTTGAAACAAATCAGCATTTTTCACGGCTGGCAAACCGCCCCGACTCTGAGATTATTGAACTCTTCAAAACCTATAAAAGCCGCATGACAAAACTATTTGAAGACAAACGTGTAACCCAGGTAATTGTTTTTAAAAACTCAGGGCCAAGAGCTGGGGCAAGTCAACCGCACCCGCATTCACAGATTTATGCCCTTCCTATTGTTCCGGGTTATATAAGAACCGAAACTGAGTGCTGCAGGCGTTTTTATGACGACGAAGGGCTGTGTCCAATTTGCCACACACTTGAAAAAGAGCAAAGAGTTGGCGAAAGGGTAATATTTGCGGATGAGAACGTAATTGCTATTTGCCCTTTTGCGGCCCCAATACCATATTCCGTAAATATTTATCCACAAAAACATGTCACCAGCCTAATGCTAATTGAAGACCAAATTTTAGATTCTCTTGCTATTTGCACAAAACGAGTTTTAAAATCAATGGAAATTCTTTTAGGTGATTTTGACTACAATCTGGTATTTGACTCAGCTCCACGCGATGATTGCGATGCGCCATTCTATCATCTTAGACTTAGAATTATACCCAGAATAACAACACCGGCAGGTTTTGAGATAGCGACAGAGATGAATGTGAATCCATTTCTTCCAGAGAAAACCGCCTTTGAAATAAAACAAGAAATGGAAAACTTGAAAGGTAAATGATGAACCAGGAAAATCAAACTCAGATGGAACAAGCTAATGAAAAACCGACAGAAGCATTGAACTTTAATATTTTCTCTGAAAAATTGAGAAAGACAATAAAAACCAAGGGCTGGGACAAACCCATGCTCGTTCAGGCAAAAGTAGCCCCCTTAATGCTTGAAGGAAAAGACACCATTGTTCAGTCCAGAACTGGAAGTGGCAAAACAGCCGCCTTTCTTCTTCCCATAATAGAAAAACTCCAGGGCTGCCAGACGGGCTGTAAAGCTCTAATTTTAACTCCGACAAGGGAACTGGCCTCTCAGGTTTATAAAGAATTTGCCGAATTATCTGAAGGTCTTGACTTAATGGGAACCCCGATTTATGGAGGAACCTCTTACCGGCCTCAACTCGACGCTTTAAAAGCCGGAACCAACATTGTAATTGGAACACCTGGCCGAATTTTAGACCACCTTATTCGTGGCACTCTCCGACTGGACAATCTGAATTTTCTTGTTTTTGATGAAGCAGACGAACTGCTTTCCATGGGCTTTTTCAAAGACATGGTTAAAATTGGCGATTTCATAAGTAAAAAACCAGTAACAACAATGTTTTCAGCAACAATGCCTGACAGTGTAAGACGTCTGGCAGAAACCTTCATGAAGAAGCCAGAATTTCTTGGACTATCAAAAGATGGTGTCCACGTTTCTGAGATGGATCATTTGTTCTACGTTGTTGACGCAATGTCAAAAGATAGAATGATGATGAGAATTATCGAGATGGAAGATCCGGATAGTGCGATAATTTTCTGTAACACAAAATCAGAAGTAGAATATCTGGCTGCTTTGATGAAAAGGTTCGGCTATAACGCTGACCAGCTCAGTGGAGATTTAAATCAAAGAACTAGAGATTCTGTAATGACTAAGCTCCGCTCCGGAGAGTTAAGATTTCTTGTAGCTACAGATATTGCAGCTCGCGGAATAGATATAAGTAATCTTGAGTATGTGATTATTTATGACATGCACAAAGACTTCTCCCAATATGTCCATAGGGCAGGAAGAACGGCCAGAGCAGGAAAAAGAGGCGTTGCGATGAGCCTGGTGACAAGTCTGGAAGCGGTAGATTTAAAAAGATTCGCCAAAAGAAATGAAATCGAGCTAATCGAAAAAACTTTACCAACAGAAGAAAATGTTCAGACACGTCTTTCTGAAAAAATCCTCGCCCGCCTTGAAGCAGAACTAAGAGACGCTTCTTCTGCCCGCAAAGAAAGAATTTTACGTTACGATAAACTTCTGGAAGAAATCGAAAACCACGAAAATGGTAAGGACTTCATGAAAATGCTTTTGGATGGCTTTCACCAGGCTCTTATTCGAATGGGCAGGGGCACGCCGTCCCCCGTAAAAAAGGAAGCTCCGATCATTCCAAGTTCAAGCAGACGGCCATTTCATGGGCCAAAAAGAAGTTCCAATCGAGGTCCAAGAAAGTAATCCTTTAAGGATTAGATAAAATTTATTTATCTATTGATACCTGGAAAAAAATATTGTATTTTTTTTCATCATTTCTCGTTCTCACATACTTGTGATTACCAAATTTTGTAGGAGAAAAATCTTATGGGTAAAGCAACCAAACACCAATTTAAAACTGAAGCAAAGCAATTGCTGGACTTAATGATCCATTCTGTCTATTCCCACAAAGAAATCTTCCTTAGAGAATTGATTTCGAATGCCTCTGACGCACTGGATAAGCTCAGATTTGAGTCACTGACTAACGAAGATTTAAGAAAACTTACTGATGATCTTCACATCCGCATAAGCAAAGATGAAGATAAGCACACCTTAACCATTTCCGATAATGGGATAGGTATGAATGAAGAAGACATCAACAAATATATTGGAACCATAGCCAAATCTGGCACAGGCGATTTTGCATCTATGCTTAAGGCTGCAAAAGAGAAAAAAGATGCACTTCCAGAATTGATTGGACAATTTGGAGTTGGCTTCTATTCAAGCTTTATGGTTGCTGACAAGGTTGAACTTGTAAGTAGAAAAGCTGGAGAAGAAAAGGCCTGGAAATGGGTTTCTGAAGGCGAAGGTGAATATACCGTCGAAGAAACCACGGCTGAAAGAAACGGAACAACAATTACCCTTTTCCTGAATGAAAAATCCGAAGATGACGAAGATTTTCAGGACTTTACAGCTGAATGGGTGATTAAGCAGGTCGTAAAAAAATACTCTGACTTTGTTTCTTATCCAATCAAAATGCAGATCGAGCGCACAAAAATTGAGCGTGACGAAGATGGAAAGCCAAAAGAAGGAGCTCAGGAAGAAACTATCGTTGAAGACGAAACTCTAAATTCAATGAAAGCTATCTGGCTCAAGGCTGAAAAAGATGTTACTGAAGAAGAATACAAAGAATTCTATAAGCACATAAGCCACGATTGGAATGACCCGCTGAAATGGGTTGCCTATAGAGCGGAAGGTACTTCTAACAATTTTAAATCTTTACTTTATATTCCTGAAAAACCTGGTTTTGACATGTTCATGCCAAATTCAAATCGCGGCATAAACCTTTATGTAAAACGTGTTTTCATCATGAACGACTGCGAAGAGTTGATTCCTGAATATCTTCGCTTCGTCAAAGGCGTTGTAGATTCAGAAGATCTTTCTTTGAATATCTCAAGAGAAATTCTTCAGCAGGACAGACAGATTCAGATTATCCGAAAAGCGGTAACCAAGAAGGTTCTCGACACTCTAAAAAAACTTATGTCTGATGACAGAGACAAATATTTGCAGTTCTGGAAAAACTTTGGCCTGGTTATAAAAGAAGGACTTTTCAAAGAACCACAGAATAAAGACAAAATATTTGACTGCTCACTGTTTAGCTCATCAGCCTCTCCTTCTGATATGTTCACCATTTCAGAATACATTGAGAGAATGAAAGAAGGTCAGGATACCATCTACTTTATCACAGGCGAATCCCGTGAAATCCTTGAAAACTCTCCACACCTTGAAGCTTTCAAAGAAAAAGGAATTGAAGTCCTCTATTTAACCGATCCAGTTGATGAAATCTGGGTTCAGTATTCGACAGAATATAAGGGTAAAAAACTCAAATCAGCAGCCAAAGGTGCTTTGGATTTGGGAACCGAAGAAGAACGCAAAAAAGAGGAAGAAAACCTTAAAGAAAAAGAAGACAAACTTAAATCTCTTCTTGAACAACTCAAGGGCAAGCTTGGCGAAACAGTAAAAGAAGTAAAGCTTTCAAGAAGACTTAGCAACTCAGCAGCCTGCCTTGTCGGAGAAGAAGGGGATATGAGTCCACATCTTGAAGCACTGTTAAAGGCCTCAGGAAAAGAGGTTCCATCAATTAAAAGAACTCTGGAACTTAATCCAGAACACCCTCTGATCGGTAAACTCCAAAGTATATTCGATAAAGATAAAAATGACTCTCGTATTGAATCATACGCAGAGCTTCTTTATGGTCAAGCTCTAATAGCAGAGGGAGGTCAGCTTGCTGATCCTTCTTCTTTCAATAAAAAACTCACAGAATTAATGGTTAACTCACTCTAGAAACGATAACAGCGCCCGCTACGCGGGCGCCCCTCTCTCTTTAAGGAATTAATATGAACGCAACCTCACCTTCGAAGGAATCACAGAACTATCACGTCACACTCAAAGTTAAAGTAGAAGCCGAAATGCCAGAAGATGAAGGCGTATACATCACAGGAAATATTCCTGAATTAGGGGATTGGGATCCCGCTGGTGTTTGCCTGTCTCAAAACGAAAACCATGAATTCGAAATTGATTTTCCAATTTCAAAAGAGCAGATTATTGAATGTAAAATTACTCGCGGCTGTTGGAAAAGCCAGGGTATCTATGACAAAACAGATGTTCCCCCCAGCAATCTAATTATTAGAGCCAGAAAAGACAGGATAATTCCCATTAGAATTATTGACTGGCTGGACAAACAGATTATTCACTCTGATCCAATTAAGGGAAGAGTCATTACTCACAGCGACATTCCCTGCCCTGGATTAAAATACCCAAGAGATATTCAGGTATGGCTTCCTGACAACTACGATAAAACAGACGAACCATTTTCTGTTTTATATATGCACGATGGGCAAAATCTGTTTGAGCCTGCGAATTCTTTTGCAGGAGTTGATTGGAAAGTAGACGAAACGCTTACAGAACTGCTTGAAGCAGATAAAATTACCAATGTAATTGTAGTCGGAATTCCCAATTCCCCAGACAGGATGAGAGAATTAAATCTTCTTACCCCAGAAGGCAAAGCTTATGCAAAATATGTGGTTCAAAAGGTAAAACCCTTCATAGATGAACACTACAGAACTCTACCTTCTGCAGAACATACTTGTATCAGCGGTTCTTCAATGGGCGGCCTGATGTCTTTCCAGATGGCATGCAAATACCCTGAAGTATTCGGCCTTGCTGGTTGTTTTTCACCTGCCTTCCCAAAAACCTATGGAAAAATTTTCCAACAGGTTAAAAAGCCAGGATATGTTCCTGATCAGGTTAAATTCTATATTGATACCGGCGAATTTGAGCCACCGATAGCAGAAACATACTTTCAAATGATGAAAAAATTAAAAGAACTTGGCTTAAAAGAGGGGCACAATCTTCTTGGTTATTACGATGCCGGCGCAACTCACTGTGAAGCAGCCTGGGCCAAAAGATTTCATATTCCAATGAAATTCCTTTTTGGAAAAAAGGGTAAACGCCTTTAATTCATTCATTAGTTAAGTAAGACAAAAATCCTGTTTAATAAAAAATTAAACAGGATTTTTACTTTTCTTTTGATTTGACATTAATCAATTTACTATTAAATTAATACCATAGATAAGATAATAATTTTTTAAGGAGAAACTAAATGAAATCCCTGAAAATATTTTCAGTTTTATTAGTTCTATTTCTTTCGTCGGTAGTTGTATACGGAAGCTGTGGATCATGCGGGCCAGCTGATTCATGCCCGGATGGTTCCTGTGCAATAGAAGCAAAAGACCATGATCATGACCATGAAGGAAAAACAGAAGCAAAACATGATCACAAAAAAGAAAAAGCAGATTGTTCAAGTTGTGAATCTCATAGCGACAAAAAGCCCGCAGTAGAAGAAAAACCTGCCACTATTAATACTCTTGGTTTAAAAACCCTTATCGACACTGGTGCCGCCTCAATTTTACTGGATGCCCGATCAGGAAAATTTGACGATGGTAAAAGAATACCCGGTGCAAAATCCTTAAATGCTGATTCGAAACCTGAAGAAGTATTTAAAGTTCTACCTGATAAAGAAGCTTTGATCGTCACTTACTGCAGCAACTTAAAATGCCCTGCAAGTCACAAGCTTTATACTCACTTAAAGTCACTTGGTTACAAGAACCTAATTGAGTATCCAGAAGGAATTAAAGGCTGGATTGACGCAGGTTACACAGTTACGAACAGTAAATAAAACATTCTGAAATTAGCGATTAAAGGCCACCTTCGGGTGGCCTTTTTTCATTTTACTTAAAAAAATGTGCTTTCAAAACAATCACTTTACGCCTATAATAGCCTAATAAAAGACGGCGGAGGTACACTTTGAAAAAGCACTTTTATTTAATTCCTTCCATGTGCTTCCTTTTTTTACTCATAGCTTCTCTCAGCTGTAATGCTGCAGTAATAACGAGAAGTGACGGAATGAGATTAAAAGTAGATGCATTGGGATATGAAAACGACAAATTTTCAGTAAGAATTGGAACTGAAACTTCTGAACTTGATAGAAATCAGGTAAAAGATATCAGCTTTTCTGCACGAGATCAAAAAAACGAGCAGCTTTCCACTGATAGCGCAGATCTCTTGCCACTTCTTGAAGAAGCAAAAGAGCTTTATAAAAAGTATCCTGACAGTGAATCTGTAATTGTTCTGGATGAAGCTAACATTCAATATAGAAGAGATGGCTCAAATCTCTCCAGAACCAGAATGGTTACTCTTATTACAAAAGAAGAAGCCATGGGAATTGGGCAGGTAAGTCTCTCTTTTGATCCAAACCGCCATAAAATCAGAATTTTAAGCGCAAGGTCCCTTTCTCCATCTGGGCATGTGTATTCTATAGATCCCCAACAGATTAAAATTTCAAAAGGTACTTCTGGAAGCGTTTATTTTAACCAGTATCAACAGGTCAGCTTCTCAATTCCTCACGTAGAAGTTGGATCTCTTGTGGATTACAGCTATGAAATAGATGAATTTAATCCTTTTGATCCCAAGCTATTTCAGGGACAATTTTATTTTCAAAGTGATGTGCCAGTAAAAAAATCAATTATTAGAGTAAGTGTTCCGCATGAACAGGAACTTCATTACATCTTTAGAAATTCAAAGGATGAAAAAAGTGAACCTCAGATAATTGAAGCTGTTGATAACAAAATTTATCAATGGGAATACACTGATATTGAACCAATTATTGGTGAACCCTACATGCCTGCTTTCCGTGATGTAGTGCCAGTTTTGTTTTACAGCATTCAAAAAGACTGGGCATATATGCACAATAGACTAAAACCTATGATGGAAAAACGTTTTCAGCTGACGGATTTTGTAAAAAAGAAAGTCGATGAAATCATTGAAGGCGCAAAGGATTTGAATGAAAAAATCGCCAGACTATATCTGTTTTGCCAGAAAGAAATTAGATACATTTCAATTAAAGGGAACTTGGCGAGCAATCAGGTTGGCCATCCAGCAGAAGAAACCCTGAGAAATAAGTATGGCGACTGCACAGATAAAGGGATGCTTTTATCAACTATGTTAAAGCACATCGGCGTTGAAGCTTATCCAATTGGTATCAGAACAAATCCAAACGGAAAAGTTGTAAGAGAATTACCAATTTTCGACGACAACCACTGCATCACCGAAGTTCATCTGGACGGTAGAATCTTTTATCTTGATTCAACTGCAACTGATTATCGTTATCCTTATTTCAGATCAGACGACCATGATACAAATGCAGATAACATAATGCTCAGAACCCACAATCCTATCCCACTTCCTCCACCAGAAGACAATGCATCAATCAGACAATGGAATCTGGAGCTTGAAGCAGATGGGACAACTCACGTGAGTATTGAAAATACAATGAATGGTTCTTTTGAAGCGTCTTCAAGATACGCTGCAAGAAGCATGAAACCAGAAGAATACGACAAGGCAGTAAGATCAACGATTTCAAGATTAACCGCTGATTATGTTCTGAAAGTGGCAACCCATTCCGATCCCCTTGATTTCAGCGGCCCATACGTTACCAAAACATCTTATGCATTGAATAGATTTGCTCCCAAGTCTGGTAAATACATGATATTTTCGATTCCATTTTATGAACTTGGTTTCCCGGAAGTCAGCTTAAATAAAAGGAACTACGACATTGTTTACACGACTTCGAATCTAAGAAATGAAACTTACACAATTAAGATTCCAGATAATTTTTCGGTAAAATATCTTCCGCCAGCACTCAGAATACAGACTCCAAATGTTGAATTTGAAGTAATTTACGATCAACAGGGAGACAGCATTAAAATTACAAGAAAACTTGCCTTTCCAAGAAGAGTAATCCCTGTCTCTGACTATCTGGGCTATAAAGCGGATTTGGAAAAAATAGCAAATTCTTCCAAGGAACGAATTTTTCTTGAAGAAGTTGCTCAGACTGGAGATACAAAATGAAAAAACTAATCATGACCCTGGTTTTAAGCCTCTGTCTTGGAGCTCCAGCCTTCGCAGATGTTATCTACTTAAATGAAGGCGAAGAACATATAGGAAAACTTAATACGATTAAAGACGGAACAATAAGTTTCAAAACTCTGGATGGCGATAACAAAAGCTTCTTTGCAACAGAAACAGCAAACCTTCTTATCTCAAAAATAAGAAAAGGCGATGAGATATCTTCAATTGCCAGCATAACAGATCCTATAGCCATAGAGGTTTTAAAAAATATTCCAAATCCGGCTCAATTTAAAGATTCGGATTACATCACTCTTCTGGTAAAACGGAACTTTAAATATCTGGATGATGGCAGTGCGCTATATACAAGACGAGAATTTATTCAAATTTTGAAAGAGCCTGGTCTGGATATGGCAAACCGATCTCTCTACTATCTTAAAGATAGAGAAAAAACAGAGTTGATTTTTGCTCATACCTACTCTCCAAGCGGCAAAGTTTATCATGTAACCGATGATGCTGTTTCGGAAGAAAATCTCCTGTCAGCAAATCCTGAATATGCAAGACTCAAAAAATTAAAGTTTGCTCTAAAAAAAGCAGAACTTGGCTCAATTATTGATCTTTGTTATTCTCAGCACTTGAGTAATATTAATGAAATTCAACCCTTCACCATTTCAAAAACTTTTGGTGAAAGAGAGCCTGTTTTGAAGGAAACTTTAACTGTATCCTACCCTGAAAAACGAAATATTCAGATAGCAAAATTTCAGTGGCCTGACAAAAATGCTCCAGTTCAAACAGAAAAGATTGAAAACGGAAGAAAGATCATTGAGTGGTCTTACTCAGATCCGGAGGGATTTATTCCAGAGCAGAATATGCTTTCCACATCCCAGATTTTCCCACGAGTTTATCTTTACGATGCTTACAAATGGGAAAACATCGCTGGCAAACTGATACAAGCCTACAATGAATCAGCGCCAGACAAAGAATTGCTGGATAAATTCATAGAAAACGCAAAACTCAGTGCTGATGATACTGATTTTGAAAAAATCTGCAAAATCTATGAAACAGTAAATAGAGAAATTAGAGGTGTTGGCATTGGAATAAGCAGCATGGGAAGCTATAAACCAGTTAGTGCCAACATTACCTTAAAAAAGAAATACGCCAACCGACATGCAAAAACAGCCCTCTTCTATTACGCCCTAAAATCACTTGGAATAAAATGTGAATTTGGCTTTTGTGCTGGAAAGCGCGAAAAAGCTGCCACAATGGCAATTTCTGATATCTCAATGTTTGATGAGCCAATCGTAAAAGTCATTCTAGGACAACAGGCGTTTTATACAGATCTCGGGTCTCTTTACAGACCATTTGGCTCGCTTTCCACCTCTTTGCAAGGTGGAGGAACTGTTTTTGTAGATGAAACAAATAAGAATATCAAATTTGAAACTCTTCCAGTTTTAACCAATGATTGGAACAGATTCGATCGAAATATTTTTGTTCAAATTCTCGACGACGGTTCAATGGATGTAAAAGAAACCATTACTTACCGCGGGCCATTTGAAACTGGATTGCGCCAGCTTAGATCTTCCAAGGACAAGGAAAAGCAAAATTACGCTCAAAGAAGAATTAAAGGTGTTCACCCAAGCGCAGTTTTGAAAAGTTTTGGCTTGTCAAACCTTGATAGTTTGCAAGCTCCCGCGGTTATGACCCTTTATTACAACATCCCGGATGCCGCTCAAAAAGCCTCTGATCTGATAATGACCTTTACAAATCTATGGGTGAATTATCAGTCCTCTTCGGCCAGCCTTCAAAAACGAAAATTCCCCATGCAATATTGGGCAACAGAAGAAAACAATCAAACTATAATTTTTGAGCTTCCAAAAAACTTTAAATGGGTGAAATGGGACAAGCAATATAGCTTTGAATCTGCTGGATTAAGCTTTCTATCGACAATGCATCAGGACGGAAACCTGTTAATCTATGCCGATCGCTTTATCGCAAGAGAAGACGAATTCAAAACCGGAAAAGAATACGGAAATTATAGAAAATGCCTTCTTACTATGAGTGAGTTAGCCAATCAAATTATAATTATTGAAAAGGCTAAACCAGAAGAACCTGAAAAGGTTGAAAAAATCGCAACAGATCAAGACAAAAATGCATCGGATACGATCGATGCAAAAACAGAATCTCACGAATAATAAGCCTTGATTAAATAAGCTAACAATACAGGCAGAGAGACCACTCTCTGCCTGTATTCCTAAAAGGATGAATCAAATTCAGAAAAATTTTAGCGAATTTCTAACATGGTTTTGGCCAGCGTTTTTCGTTGCCATAGTTCCATTTTTGTATTTTTTTGACGAGCTTTTCGCTTCTCTTGCATTAGAACTTTCTGTATTTTCTTTTTTACTGATATTTGTTTTTTCCAAACCCGAGAAAATAAGCCCCAAAAGCCTGGCAGCAGCATTTCTGTCTTTTACATACCTTTATCTTGCTGCCAGATCTGTTGTTACTTCTGCGGACCCATCCGTTTCCCTTCCGACAGCCGTTAAACTATTTGCCATCTTTGCTTCTGGCCTAATTTTCTTTGCATATTCACGAAAAAACGGCTTCATCCATAAAACTTTATATGTTTCAGTAACTGCAAGCCTTTTACATACATATATCTGCATTGCAGAATATATTGAAGCCCCCCCCATACCTTCAACCTGGATTGATCCGGGCATGAAAGACCTTATAAGAACAAGATGTGCCGGGATCTTTACCGACCCAAATATTTTTGGAGCATTCTTAACTGTTCTTTTCTTTTTAAATCTTGGCGCAATAGTAAATTTTTCTTCCAACAAATACCGTTTCTGGAGTTCGATTGCAGCAATTGGTACGGGCGTATCTTTATTAATGACTCTAAGTCGAGGGTCCTGGGCTGGTGCGGGCGCTGGCCTGTTTGTATTTTTAATCGCCAGCCTAAAGTCTGAAAAAGTAAGGGCTTCCTGGAAACCACTTGGAATTGTTTTCCTAATTCTTGCAGCCATTTTCCTCATTGGCCCTTTTAAATACAGATTTGCCAGCATGACAAACATGTCTGACATGACGATTTCCCAAAGAAGCCTCATAAATAAAGCCTTTATAAAGTCATACAGCAAAATTCCCATTACCGGGTTTGGACTCCACACATTTAATCAAATTTACCCCAGATTTAGAATTGTCGGCGGCGACTACCCGATGAATGCTCACAATGAACTTCTGCATAGTTTTCTTGAAACGGGCCCGCTAAGTGCACTAATACTGTTTTTTCTGACGCTAATGACTTTTACTGCTGTTCCCGGTCAAGTTACCCCTGAAAACAGAGTTACAAAAGCAATTTTCTCGGCAATCTTCACTTCATTGGTGGTCCATAATCTAACCGGATTTTCTTCAAAAATTCTTCCGGTCGCAGTTTTTCTTCCGATTTCTGCCGCCATTATTTTTGGACTCTTTGAGAATCAGAGCAAAAGACACCTGAACATTGCCAAGCTCCAGAATAAAATGAAACTCCCGGCAAGCATCCTTTTATTGTTAGGGATTTTTATTGCATACAACATCTACCAAAATCAAATAGCTATTTTGAATGCTAACACCCTTTTTGCGGCGGGAAAACTCCAACAGGCCCTGCAGATAGCTAAAAGTAATCAGCCTCCGATTTACCAGTCGCCTTTACAGGAATTGCTTATAAGCGAAATACAGCAGAAACTTGGAGATACCGAAAAGGCAAGAGTCGCCATTTCCAAAGCTATTGAGCTAAATCCTTCGGAAGCACAATACTATATTCTAAAAGCTGAAAGATTCCCCAGCCAGTCATTTTCTCAAAAATGTAGTCTTTATGAAAAAGCCATTAAATTAGACCCCGCATCAGAGATTTTTAGACTTAAATTCGCACAGTTTTTAGCAAAAAACGGTGAAATAGAAAAAGCATTAACACAACTAAAAACAGGTTTGAGCTTTTCTCCCGGCTACCATAAAGTGTACACAAACTATCTGCAGTTAGAGGATTTCCAAAAGAAATTAATTGAGCAGAAAAAATAGTCTGATTCAGAAAAATTATTGTTTTTTTCATTTTTCTGAAAAGTTGTGCCGATAATTAACTGAATCATGACTAGAAAAGCCATATACATAATAATAGCGCTTTTAATTTGGTTGCCAGGCAAATCCATGGCAGCTATGGATTTCATTTTTGAAGAATCCCTCGCAAAATCGATGGATAGAGCTGAAAAGCTTTACCAAAAGGGCGAATGGGATGAAGTCATGCGCATCAGCAGGGGAGTATTAAAAGATGCTCCAAAAAGCCACCCTTCAAAACAACGTGCCCAGGATCTTATCGTACTGTCTCTCGATGGCAAAAACAAAGAGTTAATACGTAAACAAAACATTCAAAAATTGAAAAAAAATAAGTCCACGGCAAAAACTCTGGTGGATGAAGGCAATAAACTTCTCATAGAGAAAAAATATGAATCAGCCGCTGGAAAATTTAGTAGAGCAGTAAGATATGAATCCGGAGATTCTCAATCCTACTATCTACTTGGATATGCATTGAAAAAATCTGGCAATAAGAAAGGTGCATATAACGCATTTAAAAAGTGTTTATCACTTAATAAAAACCATTCGAGGGCTCTTTTCCATTTAACTGGCTTAAGTTATGAATTTAAAAAGAATCGTGAAGCAGAAATTCTATCCAAAAAGCTTATCTTCACGATCGAAAAGAGACTTGAGGAACTAAAAGAAATTTTCTTCGCTCAAAAAGAACAACAACTAAATGACAAAGCCATTGAGACCACTAGAAAAATGGCTTCTCTCAAACAAAATCTTGCTCAGGCAACCTATATGCATGGAGTGCTTACCGAAAAAAGGAAGGACTACAAAGCTGCGCTTGAATCCTTCCGCAAAGCATCGCAGCTAAATTCAGCTTCCGCTGATGTTTGGTATCACCTGGGAAAGGTCCTGTTGAACCTGAATATTTATCATCAGGCAACATTAGCCCTTGAACAATCTGCATTCATAAAAGAGTCCAGATTAAAGGAATTGCGAGATAAAGCAACTCAGCTATTGGATTCAGGTAAAGACGACCAAGCCGTTGCCGCTGAATTAGAAACAAGAAAAATTAAAGCAGAAATAGCCAAATCATACTACGCATTGGCCGTTGCAAATGGAAAACGCAAAGAAACCGGAACAGCTATTGAAAATATAAATAAAGCAATAGAACTGGACCCAGAACTAAGCAGCGCAAGATATGTTAAAGCTGTTTTCCTGGCTGAAAAGAATAGATTTGAAGAAGCTTTGATTGAAATGCGTAAAGTTTTGAAAAATGCTCCTCCAAAAAGTGTTCAAGCCAAAAAAGCCATAAAAACAATGACTTTCTTGATGGACATGATTGCCAGAAAAAACAATCCAGTAGAATTTGCCAAGATTGAAAAGAAGTCTAAAACAGTTGAAGTAAACTCTTATGTTAAAGACATGCCTGGACTTGGCGGAAAGAAAAAAGAAGTTGAATGGGAAGAAATTTTCCCACAAATGAAAGAAATTCAGGAACTTGTAACGATGGCCAATTACCCAGAAGCCATCCGCCGTTTGATTTATTTAAGAACCAAGCATCCAAATATCGCTGAAATTCATGCAATTCTCGGGAACTGCTACAGTATTCAGGGCAGATACGAAGATGCTGAACTTTGTTTTGAAAATGCTATTGAAATTCAGCCTTCTCACGCTGAAAGCCTTGCTAACCTTGCTTATGTGTATGCTACACTGGGCAAGAAGCTTAATAAAGCACAAGAAATGGCAGAAAAAGCACTTAAAGCCGATGGCTTAAGAGCAGAATTTCATCATACTCTTGGCTGGGTTTTATTTAAAACCGGAGAAGTAAAAAAAGCGATGCTTTCATTTAGCAAAGCTGTAGAAATAAAGCCTGACTATATCCTTGCCAGATACAACCTTGGCCTATCCCATTACATTCTAAGGGAATATAAAAGCGCTTTAGATTCATTTGATTTTGTTTTAGCAAAGAATCCTTCTCACCAGAAAGCTTTATTATTTAAAGCCATCAGTCAGGCAAAAACCAATGAAGCTGAAAAAGCTCTTCAAACCTTAGAATACCTTGGCGACAAACTACCAGAAAAATCTACCTTAGCAAAAGTAGTAAGTGATCTGCATTCTAAGCTTAAACTTGCTCACGAAAGGCATGCCAAGCTTCCTATTCCCGAAATACAATCTCCTGCTCCAATCGAGAAATTGATGGCCGAAGCAGCCGCATATCGTCGGGATGGTCTTGTAACAAAAGCAAAAGAAAAATATCTGGAATGCCAGAGGCTAGCTCCAGAAAGATTTGAACCATATTACGAATTGGGTGAAATGTATGCTAAAGCTGGCTTAAACACCCCAGCAGTGTCCACATGGCAGAAAGCAATTGCCATGAATCCAAACAACTATGAACTTCAGCTGAACCTTGGAAAGATGCTCCATAAACTTGGAAAAGTTGATAAAGCCAGAGAATGTTTTGTCAAAGCTCAAGCACTTGGCGAAAAAGAAGCAGAGCCAAAATACTATTTGGGTTTATTAGCCTATGAAGATAAGAAATTTGAATCAGCAGAAAGCCATGCTCTTGGAGCTCTGAGACTAAAACCAAGATTCTTTAAGTCTATGGCTCTTCTGGGAATGGCACGAATTCGACTTGGCAGATTAAAACCTGCCAGAGATATCTATGAAACCCTTTATGCAAAAGCGCCAAACAATTCTTCCATAAAACAACATGCCAGAACCAAAATTTGGGAAATCACCAAAATGATGGCTCCTGCTCAGTTCCCTTCAATTGAGGACGCAATGGACGTAAAAGAAACTATTGTAAAACGAGTTTCCGGGGAAAAGGATAACAAGAAATTTGTTCCTCAACCTTCAGATGAGAAATCATTCAAAGAATACGGGAAAAACACCATGACTGTAGATGACAAGTTGTGGGTACTCAGGCAAATGGAAAAATTCTCCTCAATATCAACTCCAAGCCCTGTTGCACCACTAAGAAAAACTATTACAGCTGAAACACTTACCAGTAAAGAAAAAAATTGGATGCTCAATCGCTTAAAAGGCTTCGGAGCACATTCAAACAAATATGCCCTGCCAGTTGAAAAAGGAAACAAGGAATTTGCTCTTAAAACAATTAAAGTAGCTCAAAGAGCTCCTGATAAATCTGATGAATTTACCAAAAAAGGGCTTGAAAACGCTGAAAAAGGCTTCCTGGCAAAAGCACTTGAGGATTTTGAAAAAGCAAGAACCATTTCTCCCGAAAACCTGGAAGTGCTTTTAAATCTTGGCTTCCTGCACACAATTCAAGGCAACTTCAAAAATGCTTTTGATGCGTTTGCTCAGGCTTCAATCAGCCATCCAGAGAGTCCACTACCTCACCTTGCACTTGGCAACCTCTATTGGCTGGGTGGGCAGGCTTCTCAAGCCATCAACTCATGGAAAAAAATAAAAGGACCGATCAACCCTGATCCGGAATTTACTTTTATTGCTCGTTCAGAAAAAGTTTGGAAACGAATGCTTGAAATCAATCCAACTGATATCGATGCTCATTCAAACCTCGGAATGGTATTCCTTTTTGCGGGCAAAACAAAAGAAGCGCTCGCAGAATTCCAGGCAGTAACATCACTGGATAAAAATAGAAAAGAACATGATTTTTATTCAGCTCAGGCTTACGTAATTCTGTTCATTACCGAAAAGAATAAACAATACAAAAATAATGCAAAGGAAATACTTGCTTCACTCGTAAAGGGTCCAGAACCATTCCCACACACAGAAAGGCTTTCAAGCTTTGTTAAATCACTTTAAAACTAAATCTATGCATTTAAAAAAAGCTATTGGTCTAATTGGCGTTTTGCTTATTCTACTTTTGCAGGCAACCCATCTTTCTGCACAAGTAGAAAACTTTGGTAACCTTGGTGACTTTGAAATTTACTCTATGGGTGATCAAAGTAAAGCACCTCCCAAAGTTGAAGTTGAATCGCGCTTTAAACTAACTCCCAAAAATGCTCTAAACGGTGATGGACTAGGCGGATTCTTCGTTTCGGAAACTGCCGACAAGCTTCTTCCAGATCAACTAATATTTGCTACAAGATACAAATATCATAAAATTACAGCTAACCGTGGAACGGCTTTACATTCCACAGAGGACGGATCTGTATCAACATTTGAAGGGACATTAAATTGGGTAGGAAAGTGGGCTGAATGGGCTGTTACTATCCCAATACACGATTGGAATCTTAACGCGCCAAAAACTTTTGGCGGATACCCATCAGACAACACAGGGCTTGGCAATATGAGACTGGGTTGGAAAGCCACTTATCTTCCGGACAAAAGCTACTACAGATTTGCCTATGGGGCAGTCATGACAGTTACCACTGGAAATCCAGATAGAATGCTTCCCGCAGGATCAAAGAAAAGTGATGAAATGAAGCTTTTCGGCTGTGTTACCACCAAAGAAACTGATAGAGCCACTGCCAACCTTGAATTAGGTGGCGTAATTGATTCTGAAAGTGAAGACGATAGATTCCTATATAGATTCGCCCTTAGCTATGAAGCTACGGAGCACGCGAGTCTGATTGGTGAATTTGCCGGAGAAGTGCTTGGTGGGGATGACAAAGACACCATGGACTTGATTGTTGGAATTAGACTTGCCCCAACCAGAAACTTCACATTAGAAATCGCATATTACAAAAATCTAAGAACCTACCGAGAATACGGCTGGGATGATCAACTTCAGTTGGGAACCACAATAAAGTGGTAAATTGAGATCAGGGGCGAACTCTTCCTTTGAGTTCCTTGATCATTTCTTGAGCAATTACCCATTCCTGTGATTTTTCAGGGGCTTTCCCCAGAATCTTATCAAACTGTAGCAAAGCCATTTTTCCCGCTTCCTGATCACCTTTTAAAAGCAAAAGGTCTGTATAGGAATTTGCGCTCTTCATCAGGAGTCTGATATTATCAGGATCTTTATCAAGTCCGGTTTTAAGAACAGCAATCGCATCAGCTTGTCTGCTTGAGCGACTCAGCTTATCAGCTTCATCAATAATCTGGTCGACATTCATCCTTTTTAACAGGAATTCGCTAGGCTTTTGAACAACTTCTTGTCCACTTTCCTGGCCACTTGCAGCCATTTCCCGAGCAGCGGCTGCGGCGGCAGCTTCTTCTTTGGCCAGTTTTTCCATTTCTTTTCTTTGAGCTAATTCAGCCTCGTATCTTTGCGTAATTCTTAAAGCTTCTTTTTCAAATAAAGAGTCTCCTGTTTTGCCATTTGACTTTTGCTGTTCGAGATAGCCTCGCATATCAAGAGCTGCAAGCTCAAGATTACCAGAAACTGAAACAAGGAATCCGCGATAAAAAAGGCCATCCTCAATTCTATTTGGGCGATCTTTTAAAAAACCCAATCCCTTCTTTATCAGATCTCCCTCTGGTTCTGCAAGGAACTCCCGGTCAGCAATAACGCATCTGGCATAAAGTTCAATGGCTCTTTCAATTTTATTTTCTTCTAAAGCTTCCATGGCTTGATTAAAAATTGCTGCCACAGGACCTTTTCTTCTGGTTCTAACTTTTTCAGGTTTTTTCTTTTTACTTTCAATTAGTTTACTGGAAATTTTTTCGGGCTCAGGAGTTGCTTTGGCAACATCAACTTTTCTTGTGGTAGTCGGAGTAGCCTTTTGGGAAGGAACGACTTGAGTTTCTCCACCTCCGTAAGTATGAGGCTGGGAAGATGTTCCATCAGCAATTAAAATTTTAGAATCTGGCATTGAAGGTAGCATGGGTACAGTGCCCGCTCCGCCCTCAGTGAGATTTCTTAATCTTTGCAAAGCCTGTGTAAATCCCGGATTTAAAGATAGAGCTCTTCCGTAGCTTTCTCTGGCTTCCTGCATCAATCCCATTGATTCATAACAAAGTCCCATATTATAGGGTACCCAATAAGAATCAGGATCAATCCTTTGGGCTTGCTGATAACAATGAATACTGTCTCTAAATTGGCCACTCTTTTTGTAAAGAATTCCTAGATTGTTGTATGCATGGAAGTTATTAGGATCAACTCTAAGTAGGGAAAAATAGGTTTCTACAGCTTTTATAAAATTATTCTGTAGACTATATTCCATAGCCAAATGTAACATGGCTTCTTTGTCAGAAGGCTTCTCTATCAGCCTCTGTTGAAGCTGATAGATTTTGCCTGAATTTACTGCAGCATCAATTCCTGATGAATAAAAGGCCAGACAAAAACACACCGCAAGTATTTTCAACCTGCGGGGTTCTAATGTTTTAAAAATTAGTAAAACAAAGTCTGACTCAGCGAGCTTCGACCAGAAATTTAATTGCTGTTTTTTCGTTACCATCAATATCTATTTTTGCAAATGCTATAAGGGTTATCAGTTCAATCCCCTTGGGTGCTACGTATCCACGAGTTACCGCTATTGATTTTACAGCCTGATTAACTGCACCGGCGCCGACTGCAAGCAGCTCAACCTGCTTATCTTGCTCAAGAACTGCTGCTATTGCACCAGCAACCGATTTAGGGTTAGAAGATGATGCGACTCTAAGTATTTCCATTGGGTGCCTCTCCTTGGTTCTTTAGTTTCCTTTGACCCTTTCCTAATCAAAATTATACTCATAAAAATACAATTATTGCAAATCCAATTTCCAGTAAAACTAAAAATAAAAAAGCCCCCTCTAAGAGGGGACTTTTCTAACAAATTTACTTAATCAACTCGGCCATAAAGAAGACTGGCATTTTGCCCGCCAAAGCCAAATGAGTTAACAATTCCACATTCAATTTTGCGCTCTTTTGCTTTCAAAGGAGTAAGATCAAGGTCAAGAAGCTCATCATCAATGTTTTCAAGATTTACTGTTGGATGAACAAAATTGCCCTTCATCTGCATTATTGTGGCAACAGAACCTAGTGCTCCTGCCGCGCCAAGCAAATGACCAACCATTGATTTGGTAGAGTTTATTGAAACATCTCCAATTTTGTCTCCGAATACTCTTCTAACGGCTTTCATTTCAGCAAGATCACCTATTGGAGTGCTTGTACCATGAGCGTTCAAATAATTAATCCTGGAAACATCCGTTTTGTTCATGTTTATGGCTTTTGACATTGCTGCGAATCCACCATCTCCATCAGGATGTGGAGCTGTCAAATGGTAAGCATCTGCGCTTGCCCCATAACCCAGGACTTCAGCATGCAGTTTAACTCCACGCCTTTTCGCGCTTTCTTCGCTTTCGATTACCATTACTGCAGAGCCTTCGCCCATAACAAAGCCATCTCTGTTCTTATCAAAAGGTCTTGAAGCTCTTTCAGGTTCATCGTTGCGCGTAGAGAGAGCTTTCATTTTCGCAAAGCCAGCAACTGTTAAAGGGGTAATAGCAGATTCTGCACCGCCGCAGATCATAATGTCTACTTCACCGCTTAATATTTTTAGATATGCTTCACCAATTCCGTGTAAACCTGAAGCACAGGCTGAAACAACACAAAAATTGGGGCCTTTAAAATTATAGGCCATTGCAATACAACCTGCTGAAATATTACAAATCATCATTGGAACAAGAAAAGGGCTTACTCTTGATGGGCCAGAGGCCAAAATATTATCATATTCTTTTTCAAAAGTATGAATTCCACCAATTCCTGTAGAAACAAGAACACCGGCTTTATCTGGATCAAAATCTCCGCCCTTATCAAGGCCTGCGTCTTCTATAGCCATTTTAGCAGCTGCCATTGCAAGCTGAGAATATCTATCGTGTCTCCTTGCTTCCTTTTTAGGAAGATAGAGTTCAGGGTCAAAGTCCTTAACTTCTCCAGCAATTTGTACACTATGTTTGCTAGCGTCAAATGCTGTAATTGGACCGATCCCGCTTTTGCCATTTCTGAGATTTTCAGTGAAGCTGTCAATCCCTATCCCTATTGGGGTTACAGCCCCCAGCCCAGTAACAAAAACGCGTTTCATTAAACTGGCCCTCCTTGTGAAATCTTTTGTGAATTAAAAAAGGTTGTATCAGAATTTTCCGATTTCAGCAAGCTCTAAAAAAGCCAACCAATTTGGAAAATTATAATACAACCCTTCAAATTCAGCTATTCTTTTGGCTCAAGACCATCAAAAAACATATGGAAAATATCTTTAACAGATAAGATTTCCTTTATCTTGTGGACACCTTCGCCTGCAAAAACCAATCCCTTATCAAGATCTCCTTTGCTAGCTGAAATAAGAGCCTGGATAATGCAAAACCGTCTTGAACACTTTTTCAAGCATCCTCCACAGTTCTTAACTCTATCGTCGCCCAGAGCATCCACATTCTCAGTAAATGGTGTGGGAAGTGAATTTCCCGGTAACCCAACAGGACTATTTATTCTGAAAACATCTCCCTCTTCAGCCTTTAGATAAGTCTGATAAAAAGGTTCTGTGACGTTAGCTTCAAAGCTGGCGGCAAATCTGGTACCACATTGAATGCCGTCTACTCCAAACTCAAAGGTAGATATCAAATCTTCCCTGGTGTAAACTCCACCAGCAAGAATAACTGGAATATCTACACTTGCTTTTACTTCAGGATAAATATCTCGGGCAAGTCGATCCGAGCCGATATGCCCTCCTGCTTCACTTCCCTCTACAATTACTGCCGAAGCGCCTAGTTTTTCTGAAAGAATTGCGACCCTTCCGCTAGAAACAATTGGTACCACTGGTACGTCATTGGCGCGGCCAAGTTCAAAAATATCCTTAGAAAAACCAGCTCCTGCTACAAGCACGTCAATTCCTTCTTCAACTGCAGCACGCATTACAGAAGTAAAACAGCTTGCGGCAACCATGGTATTTATACCCACAATTCCGCCATTTGCGATTTCTCTTGCCACACGGATCTGGGCTCGAATATCTTCAGCGTCAGTGCCAGAGCCGGCGATAAGACCTATGCCGCCCTCTCTTGCAACAGCTCCTGCGAGCTCTCCTGTAGACACTCTAATCGCCATCCCACCTTGAATAAGCGGGAACCTCGGCCGTAATTTGCCAATTTTAAGGCGTGGCAATATTTTCACTTAAGATCTCCAACAGTTGAAAATGGCTTTTGGCCTGTAATCTTTGATTTTTAGAAACTAGCCTTTTTTTGCAGTAACGTAATCAACTGCATCTTTAACTGTTCTAAGCTTTTCTGCGTCTTCATCTGGAATTTCAATTTCAAAATGTTCTTCGAGATCCATTACAAGTTCTACAGTATCAAGGCTGTCTGCGCCAAGATCTTCAATGAAGCTAGCTTCAAGAGTAACTTGTTTTTCATCGACCTGGAGTTTTTCCACTACGATTCTTTTAATTTCTTCAAAATAATTGCTCATTATAAATTTTCCTCCTGAGTTTTAAGCCGATCAGGCCATTACCATGCCACCATCGACTGTTAATACCTGACCAGTGATGTAAGATGCTTTATTAGATGCTAGGAAAGACACTGCATTTGCAACATCTCTCGGATTTCCGAATGTATTCATAGGAATCTGGGCCAACATTTGATCTTTAACATTATCAGTTAGAACATCTGTCATATCAGATTTAATGAATCCAGGGGCGATCGCATTGGAACGAATACCTTTGCGACCAAATTCTTTAGCAAAACTTTTAGTAAAACCAATAATACCTGCTTTACTAGCAGCATAATTGGCCTGCCCTGCGTTACCCATAAGGCCAATCACAGAAGCAATATTTATTACGGAGCCGCCCTTTTGTTTAAGCATTGGCCTAACAACCGCTTTTGACATAAGGAAAGTTCCTTTTAAATTGATTTTAAGCACCAGATCCCATTGATCTTCACTCATTCTCATCAAAAGGCCGTCACGAGTAATACCGGCGTTATTAACAAGAACATCAATTCTTCCAAGTTCTTTAATTGTTTCTGATACAAGTCGATCTGCATCTTCTGCACTCGACACATCAGCTTTACAAATTCCAACCTTGTAACCTTTTGAGCCAAGCTCCTCTTTTGCCTTTTGCAGGCCTTCCTCATTAACGTCTGAGAGCATCACGGCATAGCCATCTTCACACATAACTCTGGCTATCTCAAAACCGATGCCTCGAGCAGAACCCGTTACGATTGCTACTTTCTCAGCACTATTTTCCTGATTTTTTTCCATTGTAACCTCAAATTCTTTTTTTAGAAACGAAGTCGCTGTTAATACCGCTTTTTATACCCGGTTGTCAAGTCAAAGACAAAAACAATAGCAAAGTTTGCAATAAAAGCTACTTTAGCCTTCATTTTTTTGTGGGTATAAGTAATCTAACAGGAACTTGCTATCACCTTGAAGCTGGTCTGAATCCCTGCAGTCTCTCAAAGGCAGAATAGTAATCTTCCTCAAGACTTTGGAGAATCTCGGCTGCAGTTTCTTCCTTTTTAAGCAAACCGCTAATCTGACCCGCCATAACAGAACCTTCAGTAGTATCGCCATCAATAGCGGATAGTTTTAATCTACCGCGTCCCATTTCTTCAAGTTCTTCAACCGAAGCTCCTGCATATTCTTTTTCGAGAAAATGCTTAGTCAGCTTATTCCTGATAACTCTAACAGGATGCCCGGTTTTCACACCAGTCATGACAGTATCACGATCTTTTGCCTTTAAAACCGCTTCTTTATAATTTTTATGAGCATGGCATTCTTTTGCCAGAATAAAACGTGTGCCCATCTGAACAGCGTCTGCGCCAAGTGCAAAAGCTGCTGCAATACCACGGCCATCAGCAATTCCACCAGCTGCAATAACAGGAATATCAACAGCATCTGCAATCTGAGGGATTAAAACCATAGTAGTGATCTCACCAACATGTCCACCAGATTCATGGCCTTCTGCAATTACTGCGTCGACTCCAGCTCTTTCAAGCCTTTTTGCAAGCGCAACAGAAGAAACAACAGGAATAACTTTGATTCCATGCTCTTTAAACCTTTTGACAAAAGGTCCAGGATTTCCTGCACCAGTTGTAACTACTGGAACTTTTTCTTCAATACAAACTTCTACAACTCCAGGCGCCGTAGGCATCATTAACATGATATTCACGCCAAAAGGTTTACTGGTAAGAGATTTGATTTTCCTGATCTCCTGTGCAACCATCTCAGGTTCCATAGATCCTGCGCCAAGTACACCTAAGCCACCAGCTTCGCTGACAGCGGCAACAAGATTAGCAGAACTAACCCAAGCCATTCCACCCTGGAAAATTGGATATTCAACTCCCAACAGTTTAGTTACTCTTGTTTCTATCATAACTTCAGAGGTTCTCCCGTTGTTATTATCTTTATGGAATAAATTATAGCTGCCTGTAAGAAAACAAAAAAAGCAAAAACTTACGCTTTTGCTTTTTTAGAATTTTCTTCTTTAACTCTGCTTTCAATTAACCCAATAACATTATTTTCAGCATATTTTTCGGCTAACCTAATTGCATTGGCTATTACAGGAGCCTTTGATTTACCGTGGCAAACCACCGAGACACCATTTATTCCGAGTAAGGGCGCTCCGCTGTATTCGGGAGCGTCAGGGCTAAATCTTCTTAAACCAGATTTTAGGCCCATCATGGCGTCTTCTGGCAAACCAATTCCCATGGCTGCCTTAAAAAGTGCGCCTTGAATAAGTTCTGAAATACTTTCGCTAGCTTTAAGCAAAACATTTCCTACAAAACCATCACAAACAACCACATCAGCTTTTCCATAATAAAGGTGATCGGCTTCAATGTTTCCGATGAAATTTAAATCGCTGTTTTTAAGTATTTCAAAAACTGATTTTGTTAATTCGTTTCCTTTAGACTCTTCCTCGCCAATGCTGAGAATACCAACCGTGGGTCGGTCAACACCGCAAACCTTTTCATAGTAAGCGGCTCCCATTACAGCAAATTGAACAAGTTGCTGAGGTCTACAATCTACGTTTGCACCTACATCCAGGAGCAAAGCTCCACGATCTTTAGCAGTAGGCAAAAAAACAGAAATGGCAGGTCTTTCAATCCCAGGAATACGACCAATTTCCATTAAGGAAGCAGCCATTTGAGCACCAGTGCTTCCGGCTGAAACTAGCGCTGAAGCACGACCTTCCTTGACAAGACGAGCCGCCACCGCGATAGAAGCATTTCTCTTCTTGCGAAGAGCTTGCATTGGTGCTTCATCCATACCAATAACATCTGAAGCATCGTGAATTTCACAATTCTCCGGAAGTTCTGGCAAGAATTCGCGGATGGCGGATTCTTTTCCTACCAAAATCAGGCCAGCCCCACCCTCTTTGAGGTATTGGCTAGCGCCCAGAACGATCTCGCGGGGGGCTAAATCCCCGCCCATTACGTCAACAGCGATTTTCATTCGCATTGCGCAACCAACGATCAGGATTTTTCTACGTCGAGAACCTTAACTTTCTTGCCGTAATAACCGCAAGAAGGGCACACTCTGTGAGCTCTTTTAGTTTCAAAGCACTGTGCGCATTTAGCTAATGCAACTGGCGCAGCCTTGTAGTGTGTACGTCTTTTTCTGGTTCTTAACTTGGAAACTCTATTTTTAGGACAGGCACCCATGTTATTTTCCTCCAGGATTGAAATAAGTCCGTTGATTATATCAGACAATTAGTTCTAAGTCAATTCTTTAAGCGCTATTCAAATAGCTTTTGTGTACAAAAATTTTAGAGAGGTTTTGAAACAGGAATTCCGTTGTTTCTAGGAAATTTTTTCCCAACTTCTTTCTTTTTTTGAATAAGCATAAAGCCTCTGCTGAAAGGATATTCAGGAGGTTCTAATCTAAAAAAATCAATATTGGTTTTTCTAACACCCAGTTCTTTTAAAGCATTTCCTGCCTCTGCCAATTCTTCATCAAGTTTTGGGCCTTTGTAAAAAAGAGCATAACCACCAACTCTGATTAGAGGCATGCAATATTCTAACAAAATCCTTACAGACGCAAGAGCCCGGCAAACTACAACGTCCAACTTTTCCCTAAAACGAACATCTCTCCCTAATTCTTCTGCCCTGGAATGGACAGTGGTAAGATTTTCTATCCCGGTTTGTTTAGCAATTCTTGAAACGAACTCTACTGACTTCTTTCTTGAATCAACTGCATAAAATCTGGAATTAGGAAGCATTATAGTGAGTGGTAAAACAGGAAAGCCGCCGCCTGTTCCAAGATCCAAGATATTTAGGTCACTTTTCCAAACCGGAATATTAAAAGTCATTGGTGCAATGCTATCTAAAATGTGCTTCATGGCAAAATCTTCATGCTCAAAAATTTTAGACACACTTGGATACATCGGATCTGCCAACATATTCGAGCCTAAAAGGTTCAGTTTTTCAGCTTTTTCATCTGGCAAACTAATTTTTAGAGATTCAATTTGTTCAGTTATAAGTTTTATAAAATCCGGTTTAACTTGATTTTCGGTAGAATTCATTTTCTTGCTGCCTTTTTGAGTGTCATTACAATCACAATTACATCTGAAGCTCTAACTCCAGGCAATTTTGTTAAATCTCCTACTGTTGTTGGCTTTGCCGCCAGAATTTTCATCCTTGCTTCAGTAGAAACAGCTTTAGGAATATTTTTATAAAAACTTTCATCCAGTTTCATTTCAGCCAGTTCTGATACCAGATCAAATTCCTTGGCCTGTTGAATGAGATAGCCAGAATACTTTATTCTAGCTTCCAATTCCATTGAAGCCAATCTATCCAACTCGGCCAATTCTGGGATAAGATGGACAAAATCCTTTAATTCCAGATCTGGTCTTTTTAACAATTGAGATAGTGACAGACCGGTATTTGGAAGCTTCTCTATTTTTCCCGGGAAAGCTTCCATTACCTTTGCTGGAACAAGGCTGATTTCTTCAAATTTTTCTACTAAAGAATCAACTTGCTCCAATCTTTTACTTAAAATAACAAATTGTTCCTGAGAAATTACTCCGTATTCAAATCCAACCTTTGAAAGTCTTTCTTCGGCGTTTGACATTCTTAGCTGTAATCTAAAAGGAGATCTGGATGTGAAAACTCTATATGGTTCAGTTATTCCCTGGGTTGTGATTTCAGAAATCATCAGTCCCAAATAAGAGTCTTCGGGTCGCAAAATTAATAAGCTATCTCCCCTGACGGTTGCAGCAGCGTTTATTCCCGCAAGAATTCCTTGAGCGGCTGCTTCTTCATAACCAGAAGTTCCATTGATTTGTCCCGCCAGAAAAAGATTTTTTATCGATTTGGACATCATAGTTGGAAAAAGATCCTGTGGATCAACAATGTCATACTCAATTCCATATCCCGGCCTGGTAATCCTTGCATTTTCGAGCCCGGGAATAGTTCTTACATAATCCTCTTGAACTTCTTCGGGCAGGCTTGTAGAGAGTCCTTGCAGATAGTATTCAAAAGTTTCACTTCCCTCGGGTTCAAGAAAAAGCTTGTGAGACATCTTATCGGGGAATTTGCTGATTTTATCTTCGATTGAAGGGCAGTATCGGGGCCCTGTTCCTGTTATATAGCCTGCGACCAATGCTGATCTATGAATGTTCGACGTAATAACATTATGGGTGGACTCATTTGTTCTGGTTATATAACAAGACTTAAATGGCAAATGGACTATTGGATCTGACCATGTTGAAAACATAGGAGTCAAAGGATCGTCTTCCTGCTCTTCAAGGTTATCAAAATTAATTGTATTTGCATCAACTCGTGGTGGAGTACCAGTCTTAAATCTAGCCATAGGCAAACCAAGCTCTTCCAGGCTTCGTCCCAATTCATCAGATGGTGGTTCGCCCGCTCTTCCCGCAGGGAAAGAAGTTGATCCAATATGAATCATTCCACGTAAAAAAGTTCCCGTGGTTAAAATTACGGTATCTGATAAGAACTTTTCTCCGCCAAGAACTTCAACACCAACTACAATGCTGTTTTCTACAAGAAGTTTTGTAACCATTCCCTGCATTAAACATAAATTTTCCTGCTGCTGGACAGCTTTCAGCATCCTGAGGCTATAAGCTTCTTTATCAGATTGAAATCTATTAGCCTGGACGGCAAAACCTTTACGAGTATTTAAGCGACGAGCTTGAATTCTAGTCTCATCCGCAGCCTTTCCCATTTCTCCACCTAAAGCGTCAATTTCCCGGACAAGCTGTCCTTTTCCCTGACCGCCAATGGAAGGATTGCAAGGCATTGCAGCTACCATATCAATATTAATGGTAAATAAAATTGTTTTTGCACCTGCACGAGCACTCGCCAATGCCGCTTCACAGCCAGCATGGCCTCCACCAACCACAATTACCTGATAATTAGAAGATTGCATCACTTTTGCAACATTAGTGCTTTCTGAACAAGAGATGCAATAAGCTGACAGCTGTCGCCTTTCAACTTTTCAAGCAACTCTCGAACACCAGGATTTCTTTTCCTGGATAAAATTTTTGCAGCAGCTAGTCTAACACTATCAGAAGTGCATTGAATGGCTTTTTCTAACAAAATCATCTGATCATCGCCAAGAATAAATGGCAAATCTTTTACACCCTTTTCCCAGTCTTCCGGGTTGTTAGAGCACAGTTTCTGATAAATTTCTGCCGATCTTGGCTTGGCAAAGTTTATATTGGCAGACCCTTTAGCCACACCGCTTGAAGCTGTATCTATTGGAGGCAGAACTGATGGAGCCTGTGAAACAGGAGCTGCAAATTGAACTGGTTGAGCAGGCTGAACAGGCTGAGCGGGCAAAACAGGTTCAGAAGGTTGAACAGGAGCAGCGGGTTGCACTGGCGCGGCTGGAGATATAGGCTGAGCGGGGGGCAACGTTGCTGCAGGCTTCGATTGCTGAACCCCAGGAAGCTCTTGTGTATGGCCCAAAGTTTCCGCAGGTTTGGTTGGGCTTTCCGATGCAATTGGCTCTGCAGCTTTTATTGGCGCAGCGGGCTCTCCATGCTCAAATGGTTGAATTGGTTTGGCGGCTTCCAATGGAGCAGTTTGATTAGTGGCCTGAGCGTGAGAAAGAGGGGCTGCAGGGTGAGTTTGTTCCGCAACTTGCACAGGCTGAGCAGGAATAGTAGGTTCCGCAGGTTTTATTGGCTGAGCCGAACTTAACGGAGCTGCCGTTGAAACTGTTTGCGCAGGGTTTACCTGAGAATTTTCAGATGGCCTTCCAATAGTCTTTGCCTGTGGCTGTGGAATTTCTCTCAGTGGTGTATCTTTTATTTTTTCAAATAAACTGTTGGCCACCTGTGCCACAACGGCATCTGGATCATTTGTTGCGGCTCGTAAAACCTGCCTTGCGTGAGAATTGTTTATTTTTGCAAGGGCTTTGAGAACACTAAGCCGAATCCCCTGATTGGGATCTTTTAAAGCTGCTTTTAAAAGAGTTAAGGAGGCCTGATCGCCAATCTCGCCAAGAGCAAAAATCACACTATCTCTAAGCCAGACTTCTGGAGAAACCAGCATGGAACGCAAGGTAACAAAGGCCTCTCTATAACCATTTTTGACCAGATATTTGGCTGCATTAACTTTAACTCTGTTCTCTTCATCTTGCAGCAATTTGAAAATATGCTCATCGCAACCTTGAATTTGTTGTTCTTCAATAACCTCAACAGTGTTTGCTCTTACTCTTGGGTCCTCATCATTTAAGCAATGAATCAAAGTTGCCACGCCGGAGTTTCCGCTACTGCGAGCGTAAACTTTTACTAATCCGGATTTCACAATTACATCTTTTTCACTCATCAAAATATTTTCAATGATTGTAAAATCAAGTGGAACCTCAGACTCCATAATAATCTTCAACATCAGAAATCTTCTTTGTGAAGAAAATCCTTCTTCTGCCAGCTTTTTTAAAACCTGAGGAGGAACTCTTGGATCTTTTAAGTTAAGCAAGGTTTGTAGCGCAGTAAGTGAAACTTCTTCCTGAACATCAGAAGAAAGAGAAAGCAACTGGGCAACATGCCCGGAAACTTTTGATTTAGCAAGATTACTGATATGACTTAGCTTATCTGGAATGCTTATAAGAGTTTTTAAATCCGGCAAAGAAGGGTCTAAAGGGTCTTCAAAATTAGGAGAAGCAACAGCATTGCTAAAGGTCGGCTGTTCCTGCATGTCCGTCATGGGCTCTACAGGCTCTTGAGGGGCATTTGTTACTGTTTCAGCATCAGGAAGCAGAGATGTTCCACCAAAAGAGTTCTCATCGGGAAGCTTGAATTCCATGCTTGAAGCCTGAGTTGGTTCTTCTGCCGGAAAAATATTTTCAAATTTAGGCTCTTCAGTGGAGACGCTATTAGCAGGATCAGAGAATTCAACGGGTTTATCCTGAACAGGATTGGCTGCTTTTTCAGCCTGCAAAACACCGTATAAATAATCCAAACACTGGTTGGCGTAAGTTTTCACTGTTTCTTCGCCGTCATTTTTAACAACTTGCAAAAACTCTATTTTTTGGTCAGCAGGCATCATTGGAAGATTAACAAGCTGCTCAATCGCTTTGATTCTTACCTCAGATGAAATAGACTGCAAATTCTGTTTTATTAATTCCTGCTTACGATTATTAATCATTTTCTCCTCGAACATCGCTATCATTTTCTTTGAGAATTGTTAAAAGAATAGCAAGTTCTTCTTTTGAAAGGCAATTTTTTCTTGAAACTTGATTTAGATCATCATAATGATCTGAAGTTAAAATAGCCAATAAACCTTGGGACAAGACCTTAAATCTATCATCAGCAACATCTATTGGCAAACGAATACTTTCCATGAAGCTTGTTTGTTTTATTCTTTCAAGCTCTCGGTTAGCATAACCACTATATCTTAAATGGGTTTCCAACAAATAAATTTCATCAGGTTGACTTAAAGCAGGCGAAAATTCATCTGAAAATTGCCCAAGATTAAGATAATCAACTCCCGGTCGCTGCATCAATTCAGCAAGAGAAATCTTCTTTTTTAAGTCTCCAGTTCCTGAAGTTTTGAGCTTTTCACGCATTTCAGTTGTGGGAAACACGCACAATTCTTCAAGTCGAGCAACTTCATTAAAAATTCGGGTTGTCCAGCTTTTTACTTTTTTATATCGCTCTTCTGAAACAAGCCCAACGAAGTAGCCGTCTTCAATAAGCCTGAACTCAGCAGAATCATCCCGAAGTGTGAGCCTGAACTCAGCATGTCCCGGAGTTATTCTGTAGGGTTCGTCTCTATCCCAGGTTGCAAGGTCATCAACTAATACTCCAATATAACTACGAGTCCTGGAAGGCCAATATGGATCTTTTCCCTGAATACTTAGGGCAGCATTAATACCGGCGATTAAGCCTTGTGCTGCCGCTTCTTCGTATCCTGAAGTTCCATTGATTTGCCCTGCGGTGTAAAGCCCTTTAACACACCTGGTTTCCATGGTTTTTCGAATCAAGCCTGGTGCCAGTGCATCATATTCAATTGCATAACCATATCTTAAAATTTCTGCGCTCTCTAATCCCGGGACTGAAGATAATATATCTCTCTGGGAATGGGGTGGCATGCCTGTCGTTAATCCCTGAAGATATAACTCTTCAGACTCTCTGCCTTCTGGCTCTACAAAGATTTGATGAACAGCCTGGTCAGGAAATTTTAAAATTTTCCGATCGATTGAAGGACAATGTTTTGGTCCAACGTTGGTAATATTTTCCAGTACTAGTGGACTGTATTCCAAATTTCTTTTTACAGCCTCAACCGTCTCCTGACTTGTAAAAGTCAAAAAACAGGAAAGCTGGTTTTCGTATTTTCTGGTTCTATTTTCCCAGCAAAAGCCACCGGAATCATCATCTCCCGGTAATTCTCTCATTTTAGAATAATCTACGCTTGATTTTAGAACTCTTGGAGGAGTTGCTGTCTGCAATCTTCTCAATTCAACTCCAGCATTTATTAATGAATCTGATAGTCCCATTGCTGGTCTTTGATTATGAGGACCGCTACTCCAACTGGAACTTCCTAAAATAATTCTGCTATTTAAATATGTTCCTGAAGTAACAATTAGTTTCCTGCAAAAAAATTCGAGTCCGGTTTCAAGCTTTACACCAGAGATTTTCCCGTTAACAGTTGTTATATCAACAGCCTGCCCTTGCCTAACTGTAAGGTTTTTCTGATTAAATAAAGTTTGAGTCATTTTTTGTCTGTAAAGAACTTTATCTGCTTGAGCCCTTCTTGCTCTAACTGCAGGCCCTTTTGAGGTGTTCAACCATTTCATTTGAACACTGGTTTCATCGATACAAGAAGGCATTTCGCCTCCCAAGGCTCCGATCTCTCTCACCAGGTGTCCTTTACCGGGACCGCCAATGGATGGATTACAGGGCATCAGAGCAATGGTAGAAATATTCATCGTTAAAAGAAGGGTATCCACCCCGAGACGAGCACTCGCTAAAGCCGCTTCACATCCGGCATGCCCTGCTCCAATAACAATTACAGAAAAAGTTCTACTCTGCATAAGCCTATTTACCAATACAAAACTTTTCAAAAATCAAATCAAGAGTATTCACATCAATAGTTTCACCAGTTATCCGCCCAAGTTCTCTTACAGCTTCTTCGAGCTCAATGGCAAGCATATCCTGATAAATATTTCCAATCCCCACGCTTGCTCTTTCAAGAGCACTTAAAGCATTTTCCAGAGATCGCATTTGCTGAGCACCCAAAAGAACCATATCTTCAAATCCGACCATTCCTTTTTCGTCTAAAATAACTTTTAAATTATCCAGCAAAACCGAGTATCCGTCTCCTGAAGTAACAGATAACTTTACGGGAACTATTTCACCAAAGAATCCCAAATCAAAACCAGTAGGAAGATCGGACTTGTTTAAAACACAAATAAATGGCTTATCCTGAGATTTCAATTCTTCTAAGATCTCTAAATCCTCTTTTGTTGGCGAAGAAGAACTATCAAACATGGCTATAATAACAAAAGCCTCATCAATAGCTTTTCTTGTTCGCTCAATACCAATCTTTTCAATACTATCTCCAGGATTTCTAATACCTGCAGTATCAATAATTTTTAATGGAAAACTACCAAAATTAAAGTTTTCCTCTAGAGTATCTCTCGTAGTTCCAGCAATATCAGTTACAATTGCTCGATCCCTTCCGAGAATATAATTCATCAAGCTGGATTTTCCTGAATTAGGCTTACCTACCAGAACCACCTTTAAACCTGATGCAACAAGACTTCCATTCTTTGCATTTTGCGAAAATCCTTCTAATTCAAAAAGAATTCTCTTTAGCTCGATTCCTAAGCGATGCTCATCAATAGCTTCAATAGCATCTTCTGGAAAATTTAAACTTGCCTCAAGCTGCACTAAATGCTCCAGCAATTGCTTTCTAAAATATGCGACCCTCTGAGAAGGCAATCCATCAAGTTGGTTTAAAGCAAGCCTTGCCTGAGAAATATTTTCTGCGCTAAGAATGTTTGAAGTTGCCTCAACTTCCAGAAGATCCATTTTGCCATTAAGAAAAGCTCTCCTGGTAAATTCTCCTGGTTCAGCGCTTCTGGCACCATGTTTTAAAATCTCAGACAGAACCCTGGTAACAATTACCGGATTGCCATGGGTTGTAATCTCTGCGCAATCCTCGCCTGTAAAGGAATGGGGAGCAATAAAGCATGAAACAAGGACCTCATCAAGCTTAGCTTTTGTTTCAGGGTCAATTATTTTCCCATAGAAAACAGAATAAGGCAGGGGGAAAGTTTTCTTTCCCCCTGTTTTAAAAATCTTTTTTAGAATTTCAAACGTTAAAGGCCCCGAAACTCTAATTATACTTAATGCAGCTTTCCCGACAGGTGTTGAAATTGCTGTAATTGTGTCTACTTTGGGTCTAGACATCTTCCTCCATGAACATTGGAACTGCAGTTGGAACGTCTTCTCTTTCCTGCTCGATAGCCTCTGAAGGAGCTGGTTGCCAACCAGAGTTAACATGAGTTCTCTTTTGCTTTACAGGGGTTATAACAACTCTTCTCATTGGTTCAATGCCCTTTGAAAAAGTTTCAATATCTGTCTTATCTTTTAATGCCATGTGGATAGTTCTTCTATCAAGCGTAGACATTGGCTCCAATTCAACCTGTCTTCTTGAAGAAACAGCTTTTTTGCTCATTCTAATAGCTAAGCTGATAAGGTTTTTATATCTCTTCTCTCTGTAGCCTTGAGCATCCAAAACCAGTTTAATTCTGTCATCGCTACCTTTGTTCAAAATAATATTCATAAGGTATTGAAGAGAATCCAGGGTTTTTCCATGCTTACCAATCATTTGAGAAACGTTCTCACCAGATGCTTCTATAACCCAGGCACCATCTCTCTGATAATCTTCAAGTTCAAGACCGTCAACGCCCACAACTTCAGAAATTTCTTTGATGAGATCAAAAATCAGTGGATATGAAGTGTGGCTTTTAATTTCTTCAGAAACTTCTTCTTTTGGCCTATCAGGCATTTCAAATTCAACCTGTTCCCTTGGCTCTCTTCTTCTTGGTGGGCGTTCGTTTCTTTCTCTTCTTTCGCCCCGATCAGGTCTTTCTCTTCTTGGAGCTCTTTCAGAATTTTCCTGTCGATCTGCAGGTTTTTCAGCAACATCTTCCCTGGTTTTTTCAGGAGCTGGAGCTTGTTTAGCAACCGCTTTTTCGCCAATGGTAAATCTAATTTTAAATTCTGGCTTACCCACTAGTCCAAATATTCCTCTGGCTGGTGCAGAAAGAATTTCAGAACTAATTATCGATTCGTTTGAATTAAGTTCAAAACCAACAAGTTCTTTGGCTTCCTCTTCTGATTTGGCTGTAATTTCTATTGTTCTGCTCATATATGGTTACTCCTCCTTAATAGCTGCCGCATGACGGCTAGCCTGTAACTGCTGGATTAAACCGATCACACTGCTGGCAAACCAATACAATAACAGTCCGGACGGAAGTGACCATGTGATCATAAACATGAACATGGGCATCATTGCCATCATTTGCTGTTGTTGCTGTTGCTGAGGATCAGTCATTTTGTTCTGCTGATAATACATTAGAGCTGCAATTGCAATCGGGAGTATTAAAAGGGGATCACCCTTAGAAAGATCTGGAACCCAAAGGAAAGGGATCTTTCTTAACTCAACAGCGATTCTGATTGTATTATACAGAGCAATTAGAATTGGAAGTTGAAGAAGCAACGGCAAACATCCACCCAACGGATTTACGTTGTGCTTCTGATATAGCTTTAAAACTTCTTCGTTAAATTTCTGTGGATTGTCTTTGTGTCTATCTTTTAAATCCTGGACTTTAGGCTGAATTTTCTGCATTTGAGCCATTGAGTTTGTTTGTTTTAAAGTCAATGGATAAAGAGCCAGTCTAACTACAAGAGTTAAAAGAATAATAGCTAACCCATAATTTGGGATCAAACCATAAAAGAATTGGAGAATTCTCAATAAAATCGTACTCAAAAAACCATAATCAGAAACCTGTTCACGATTAATTGCCTTCAATTGATCCAATAGCATTGGCCCGCTATAAATTTTAATTCCAAAAGTTCTAGATTCTCTTGCACCAAGATTGAAAGTAGGTATATGGATATTTATCAAGTGACCTTTATGCTTCTTTTTCTTAGCGTCTAAAGGATTTACATCAAAATCAAGAGCTGAAATTTTTACAAGAGACGGAACTTCCATTAAGACACAGAAATAATCATTTTTTAGACCTATGCCAGAAAAGCTCGGAATCAAGCCAGCTTTATTCAAAGATTCAGCATCAGAAAACTTTTCGACAACGCCACCCTGTTTTAAACCAAGAATAGTTGCCTGTCCAAAAGGATCCATAAAGATTCCTGGACCATAGGAAAACTTCAGACCACCGTCTTTTTCATTTCCAACAGCGACAAGTTTTTCGGCAAGATTTGAAACAATGTATTCCACTGAAAATTCATAGGACTTATTAAAAATTGTATATTTTTTGGCTAAGCTAATGCCACCCGTTTCAAACTTTTCCCCGGCAATATTTGCGGTTGCAACGATCACAATTTTTTCTGCATCCTTATCGTCTACAGAAATCTGGTAACCAAATTTGCTCGCGACATCCCCAACAACCTCACCACTGAAGGCTTTCATTGTTTCAGATGCAAACTGATACCCGATATCCTGAAGAACAGGGGGATACATATTTTCTTCGAAGTTTTGCCCTTTGAGATAAAGGACCGAGGGATTACCAGTTTTGCTAGAGATAATCATTCGTGACAAATCAGTTTCAATAGAACAGTCTTTTAAACCATCCCCATCAACATCCTGTATCACAGCAGTGGGTAGTGTAGCAGCTGTCTGCGCAAACAATCCCTGATTAAAAAAAGCTATACCTAAAACAACAAAAAAGCAGACAAGTCTGCTTAAGTCGATAAAACGATTTCTTCTAAAGTCAAAAAAATTCCTTGTTTTCATAATCATCCCGCCAGTAGGCTTCCGGGAACCTTTCTTCAATTTCATTTTCTCTTTAAGGCTTGCCGGTCAGGTACTGGGTCTTCCCCCCCACGGCAAAAAGGATTGCATCGTAAAATTCGCCAACAACCCATTAGGCAGCCCCTGAAAAAACCAAACCTTTCAATTGCTACTAACATATAGCTTGAACAGGTCGGCTGGAATCTGCAGTTAGCTCCAAGCAAGGGGGAAATCCATCTCTGATAGAAACGAATCGCCTTGATCCCCACAACTCCAAGCAATGAAACTTGTTCAATTGCACTGGAATCTGTCTTTTGTTCAGTTTCCATCAGACATAGCGAGAAATATTCTTTTGGTCTTGTCAAAAGCCCAATCTAAAGTCTTTTGAAGTACATCAAACGACAGCTCCCTACACGGTTTAGCCACACAAATAATTATATCGGTGGATTCTGGGAGCTTATTGGACAATCTGATGATCTCACGGATCCGACGTCGCAATAGATTTCTTTCAACTGCTATTCCATGACGCTTTGGAACAGACATTCCATATCTGAAACGTTGTTCTTCAGCTTTCCGAAAATAGAAACCCAACCCATTCCGAAAAAAGCGCTTACCCTGTTTAAATACGCGCTGAAAATCGGAATGGGTTCGCAAAGTGGACGGACCCTCGTTCAAAAGGTTCCCCACCAGTCAGGCTCAAACGCAAAGTTTCTTGCGTCCACGCAGTCTGCGGCGTTTCAGGACTTTTCTTCCAGAAACAGTAGAAGCTCTTTTACGATAGCCGTGTGTTTTTGCACGTTTACGTTTGTTAGGATTATAAGTAAAACTCATGGTTTATCTCCTGAGGTTGGACTCTAAATAGAAGGTCTTAACTATATATCATTGGCAAAAAAAAGTCAACATATTTACCCCTAAACATTAGAGGAGAGTAGAAATTTCTCAAAGATTATAATAAAAAGGGTACACAATCAATTCTAAGAAAAAGAAAAAACAGAAATTTCATCTTTTTTTCCCTTAACTCTGATTGTAGAATATGAAATTTTTTGATTATTGAAATAAGTATTTTCCTTAGACTCCAGGCAAACCCAATTTTTGAGGTTTATATCAGCCACAACAGAATCTGGATGATCTAAAGTACATAACCTCGCTGCCAAATTAACCTTATCTCCAATAATAGCCTGTTCCTGACGCACTTCTTTAACCCCAATGATTCCTGTATAAATATTTCCTGCTGAAAGGCCAACTTTCACCTTACAACCGCAAGAATGCAGTTCTTCAATTAAAATTTTAGAAACAAGCGAAGCAGCATTAAGAGCAGTCACGACAGCTTCACAACGGGAAGAAAATTTTCGAGCATAAAAAACCGCCAAAACTTTTTCTCCAATAAATTTATTAATCTCTCCACCGCTCTCGCTCATGATATGGCAAACCTGTTGGAAAAAGGCGTTTAAACTTTTCAATGCCCTCTGCGGGGGAAGAGTTGAAAGTGCATTCTTAAAATCTTCCATCTGCACAAACATAATCACAGCCTCTTCAGCTTGAGACTTCGAAACTTCTGAACTATCAATTTCGGATTTAACAAACTCAAAAGCTGTTTCTCCTACAAATTTCTTTAAAATCTGTCCACTCTCAACACTTTCTGCGAGCTGATTGAATTCACTCCCCAAATCTTGAATTTCTCTGTCACACTCCTCAACATTTATCCTTCTTGAAAAATTCCCTTCAACTATATCTTTTGAGGCAGAACTGAGATCCATAATCGGCTTGAGAATCTCGGAAGCAATTCTTCCGCCTAGAAAAATAGCCAAAACAAAAACGACAATTATCAATGCCTGTACATTTCTCTTAAACAACTTCAACTTGCTCAATATTTCGTCCAAAGGAACCAAAATAATCGCACAAAACTCATCTGCCTCTTTACTTGGTTGAACAAACAAAAACCACTTTTCACCAGCCCATTTTATTTCGGAAATCAGAGGCTGCCCAATTTTTACAGCGCTATAAACAGACCTGGAAAATACTTCAGGGAAATAATCATAAAGCATCAACATTGAATTGCCTGTTCTTCCAACATAAGCTTTCCAAAAAGGATATCGCAAAAACCAGCTATTCCAGTTTTTAAAACCAATTAACCGCATAGAGTTTTTTATAGAGCTATTTTTTGACCCTTCTGACCAATCTCTAAAAAACTGCCTATAAAGCGACGGAAAATGTACAGCTGTTTGAAAAACATGATCCATATTGTCTTTCAAACCAAAGAAACGGTGATATAGCTGAACCTGCTTTCCCCAACCCTTCAGTTGATCCAACGACTTAATTGTCTGTCCTGCAAAAGGAAAAAATCTCTCAGGCAAGATAGTCCTAAAATAACCAAAAAGTTCCTCAGTCTGGGCTTCCAGAAGCAAATTTTCCTTACCTTGGGGGACTTTATAATCAGGATTGAATCGTTTCAATGCATCCCTGAAAAAAGTTATGCCAAAATTTGTAAGAAATCTCTTATCATTTTTTTCGTTACCAGGAAAAAAGCTGAAAGCATAATTGTCCGCCCTCAAAATCATAATATTTTTTAAGTGAACCCCATAAGCAAAAATAGCATCAGAAATGCTTTTTAAAATGACATCTTCAAAGTTAGTTTTTTCTACAGATTTACCTGAGTATTTTTTTAGCTTTAAAAGTTGATCTCTTAACTTGGAGCTAGTTATCAATTTATCAAGCTCGGCACAAACCCAGGACTTATACAACCCCAGGCCAGCCTCAAAATTTCTTAGAGTTTGAACTCCACTATTTTGAACCTTTTGCAAAGTCCTCTGCTCTTTTTCTTCAAGATATCTTTCCATCATCTCCCAACCCAGAAAAGTCGGTGGAAAAAGCAAAATGAAAATGATTACTGAAACCTGCGTTTTTAACCCTAAAGTTACCTTTTTATTCATTACGAAATAGCAGCCAGTTCCCCAGATAATTGCAAAAACCCAACAACAAAGAAGCGTAAACAATATTGGGCTGAAACCTCCAATAGTCTTAGTAGAGGCTGGAAGCCTTCTTGATAAGTTTACCGAAATAGAGTGTCGGAGTAATATTTCAGCCTGAGTTTGCAACTCATTGCCAACCTGAATAAACCCTGACCTATTGCTTTCAGATTCTTTAATAAACGAAGACCTAATGCCCTTTAAAGATTGATTATTAAACGCTTCTGCTTTTGAAAATTTTAGAAACAAGCCGTCTTCTGCAAAATTCTCTGCAGCAGCTTTTAACAAAACCTGCTCTTCAACTGATCTGATTTTTTTTGAGTCATATACAACCGAAATCGCGCCCAGGAGCTGAACAAAATTTAAATCTCGAGGATCTCCGTTCAAAAGATTCATTTTGCCTAGTCTTTTCGGATTGTCCACCCAATTTGAAAAAAAGAATGGTGACCAAAAATATTGCTTGGTTTTACCTTTTACATAAATAGTAGAAAATTTCCCGGTTGCTGCTCTGGATAAGCCACCGCTAGCCTCATAAGAGCCCCTGTCCAAATTTTCCTCTAATTTTTTCCCAACAAGAGCGTTAAGTTTATAGTTGAACTTTTTATCAGCAAAATTCTTGATATTGACCAGCATCATATATCTATCAAGGTCTTTATCAATTTGATATCCGTGGGAAAATTTTTCTACAAGGTCGCGCTCTTTAAGTATTTGCTTTGCGTAGTCAGCCGGCACTGTATACTCATAAAATCGCCAACTTAAACCTGGCAGTTTTGAATAAAATTTATTTTTCAAAAGTCTTTTGAGTTTAGCTTCGATAAAATCTCTGGGAGAAATAACTTTTTGAGATTGATCAATAATTCTACGAATATCTCTTCGGATTTTCCAACCAAGCTGATAGTCAAGATTCATTGTTTTACTAACAACAACTATGTCATTTATCAAACGCCTTTTTGTTTCGCCTATTATCTTGTTATTAATCAGCTCTGCTAACCTAGTTCTGCCAACTGAAAAAATGCACAAAATCATAATAGTAAAAAAGGAAATTGTAAAAACAACTAAGGATTTATTTTTACCAACTGAACTGAGCCATTTCAAAGCTTCCCCTCCAAGCTAACAAGCTCTTTAGCTTGATATGTGGAGTCAATTTCTGAAAACAAACCTTTATGATCTGAAAACATTTCTTCAAATCTTTGCGAAACTACTATTCCTGTATACCTGCTAAGCTTTGAAAGTCCCTCTAGCGATTCTGCTTCATGCAAAGTTTCTCCAACCACGGAGAAATCAAGACGAAATGTGGCATCTCCAATAACTCCAGACAAAACCTTCCCAAAATCTATTCCCACGCCAATTTTGTATTTGAATTTATTTCCTGCTTCCCTGTCTTCTTGAATTTTATTGTGCATATTCATTATACCAATCGAAGCATTTAGCGCATTTTTAAATGGAAGGGCACCTTCATTTTCGTAGAAAACAGCCCAGACAGCGTCTCCCACAAATCGATCAATAATCCCTCCATAGTTTTCAATTATCTCTGAAGTGGCTCCCAAATGCGTATTAACCATCTCAAAAACCTCTTCGGATGTCTCACGTTCAGAAATAGTCGTAAAAGACCTGATATCTGAAACAAGAATTATGGCATTCTGAAAGGTTCCCGCCCCAGCCTTTATAAGGTTTTTTTCCTCAATTACGTTCATAACCTGCGGAGAAACAAACCTGGAAACACCCTTTCTTTCTAACAGCCAATTCACCATAGAGTTTAACTTTTTCCCAACAAACCCAAATTCATCCTGTCTGTTGTAGTTAAAATCCTGACAAAACTCCCCATTTCGCACTTTCCTGAGTTGATTTCGCATCTGTAGAATAGGAGAAACTATCCAATATGAAAACCCCTGCAACCCAAGAAAAAGAATCAAAATCAGTGATAAAATCGAGAAAAAAACCAGCAACTTTTCAATATCAACAGCCTGAAGAATCAAATAATCCGGAGCACGGATTGCAATAACATAACCAGGGATTCTAACCGTTGGCATAGCAACTTCGACACCATCTTTTGAAAATTTTCTTACAATTGTGTCACCTGAAAGCCTTGCAATATCTTTTAAACCTTTAATATTTCCTGCTTTCGCTATGCTTCTTAAGCCATTTCCATCATTTCTAAAAATTACAAAATCCACGCTTAAACCACGGTTTTGTCGAAATTCCACCGCGGTTTCATAAACCATTTCAGGTAAAATTCTTTCATATTCAACGATCGCATTCTTTGCAAAAAGGGCAATACCAAATAACTCCGCATTCCTGTATACCGGGTGATAATAATGAAGGAAAACATCATTCCCCCTATCAAAAAGAACAACTCGACCAAAGCTTTCTCTTATGTAATCCGCATTTTCATAAAGTTTTGAATCATCAACCCCAGCAAACTGTGGAACTCTTTTGTCTTTATACTGAGATACATTATTAAGTAAAGGCTTTCTATTTTTATTGGGAGAAGCCTGTTCAAGATATGCTCCAATAACTGCACCCAATATATTTGTAGCAGCACTTCCCATATCCGAGGAAGTTTTCGGATTGTATTTTTTAAAAAGCCATCCCCCTTGAATTGCCGTTAGTATTCCATCTGTTTCCAACCCATTTTCACCAAGAAACTTTTCCCATCTCCCAAGTATTTTTTGGTCATCCCATGGTTTCTGTTGAAGCTCAAAGCATTCATTGGAAAACCTTTTATCCTCTACCAATAGTTGACAAGCTCTCTGCATTCTTGCCTGGATTTTACCTGAACGAACTTCAAAATCAGAGAGTTGTTTTTCGAGAGCTCCTTGCAGCTCCCTCATTCGACCATCTTTGAAGCCTTGCAGCAAAGCGGACCAGGTTCCAAATGATAAACCAGCGGGCACTGCACAAAAGGCTAAAAACCAAAAAGAAAGCCTGATTTTTAAAGAAAAAGAACTGGTTTGCCCAAAAATAAATCTGTTTGACATAAACAGTAGCCAAAAAGCCCCAACAATCCAGGCGTAAGCTTTTGAAATCTTCAAACGGAAAGTTTCTGGAAGTTTTGGCCGTTCTGAAATTATCAAACCAAGGTGTCCACAAAGACTTGATAAGACACAAACCCTCACACGGTATTTCCCTACATCCAGAACCCTGCCAACAATCGACCCCGGCAACTTAACACTCCCAGACTTGTCATATCCGGTATTTTTTTTCCACTCAAAATTTTGCAATAAAAGTTCTTTTATATCTTTCTCCAAACTCTTTATTCCAGCTATGGATTTATGAAAAACAATATTTTGAAAACCTTCCATGGTTAAAGGAGCATAAGCTGGGTAAACGCCATTCCCTTTATCTATTAAATTCCAATTGGCTATTATCAGTTCTAACGGCAAAAGCCTTTCTTTTTCACTAACAGGCTGCAAAAGCAAGTAGCCACCAGCTACATTGCCTGTTTCAGGGTTCTTTAAACACTCCCATAGTAGTAAATAAGGCTTTCCGTCATAAATAACAGGAAAAGGTATGCCACTAAATCGTTTATAAAACAGTTTTTCAGAAACCATCTTCCCAAAAAGAGCTTTAAGCCTTTGGTTCCAGTTAGAAGAACCAAACCCCGTATCCTCACCCATTTCCTGACGGGCAATATCCAAAAACAATTTTTCTAAAAAGTATTTTTTATCTTTTTGAAACCCAGAACTGGTTAGCATTTTCACTTGCTTTTTTGTGGAAAAGCTAAATCCCCATAGCAAAAAATCAGGCGTAAATTTAAGCTTTAGAGCTTTTGGCAAAAGAGCAATAGAGCTTTCAATAGACTTTTCCGAACTTACATTTGCTAAAAAAAACGAGTTTAATTGGGCCGCTGCAAATTTAATCCAATATTCTGGACTAGAAGCAGCCTTAAACATTTCACTAGTAGAATCTGTTTCTGAAAGCCAGATTCTGTCACTATTTCTTTTTTGACTAATCTTTTCCCCATCAGGGTCCCAATCCCACATCAGAAAAATAGCAGGAATAATACTCAAAACAAGGAGCATCAACCAGCTTCCCGAAAAAACTTTTTTCCCAAATGCTCTTCGGTCTTTTTTCATATTTTTTCTTTGGGTTTCATTTCTTTAAGAAGATCGTTCTTAATTTGATAAACCTCTGACTCAAAATTCTTTTGGCACTTTCCAAAACTATCGCAATAAACCAGTTCGGCAAGTCTTTCTAACTTCTCGCGCATGTGTTCCGGGAAAATCTTTTCTTTAAGAAGGAATTCATTAAACTCTTTTGGAGTCATCCATGGCTCTCTACTTATTGGTAATAATTGCACCCAATTTAAATACCAGTCTGGTAGATACGCAAAAAGAGGTTTTCGTCTTGTTTTTGACTTTAAATTAGGTAAAACAAGGCTAGCAAGAAGTAGGGCAAAAAACATGTAGTCTTTCCATAGCAACTTTAGATTCCATAGTCGACTTAAGTAATCATTTAACCTTGATTTAATTAAGCGAAACCCACTGCCCTGAGTTTTGTTGTCAAAACTATAAACAAACCTGAACCAATATCCTTCATAAGCCTCCCATAGAATGGCCAGCGGTCTGAACAATGCCAGGTCAAATAAACCGTTATCATTAGTATCAAATGGAGTAGGATCAAAAGGAACCCAGCCTTGCCCGGGAAAGTAAACCTCGACCCAGGTATGAGCATGCCTTTGCCTAACAGTAAAAAAACTTCCAAGTTCATTCCATTCACCCATTGAATAGCCACTAACAGGTCTCGCAGCGATATCCATCCCCCTAAGCAGCAGAGTTAAAGCTGATGCGAAATGCTCACAACTTCCAGCTTTTGACTTGAATAAAAAATCCTCAACAGGATCTGAAGCGCCAGAAAACTCCTCATATAGGGAATACTTACAATTTCTATTCAAATACTCCATTCCTCTGGTCACTGCCTGATTTATAGTTACTGTGCCAGAAGCTAATGATTTTGCCAGTGCTTGAATTCTTTTGGGAATGCCAAAAGAATTAACATAAGTCCTTTGCCATCCTCGCAAATCAACGTCAGTGATAGGAGCATCTCTAATCTCAAGTGGATTTAGAATAAAACTTGCCTGGTAACGCTTTCTATTTGTTTCTTTCTTGGTAAAGAAAAAGGACTGATCCTGATGCATTACAAGATACTGTACATCAAAATTTGCTGAAACAACCTGATCAGGAAAAAAAACAACAGGTGGGTCTGTATTTTCAAGGCTTATTTCAACCCGATGCAAGGCATTCTGGCTAACCGGTTCTTTTACAAAAACAATTTCGCCAGCAGTTTTTGCCAACTCTACAAACCATTTCCTTTGGGTGTATTTTTGCCACTTGCCGTCAGAATAGACAGCGAAGCTTGTTCCACGTAGTTTTTTTTCCTTTAATCTCTTTATCACAGAAGTTGATAAAGATTTAGCCTCCAGGGGCTTAACACGCATAATCACAGTAGGATTATCTTCTAAGAAGCCTCCTTCTCCAAGGGAAAGCTCACCTGAAAACCCTTTAAGCTTTCTTCGCCCAAGATCAGAAGCCAAACCAAAACTTTCAGTTCTTGGAATAAGGTAAAACATAAAAACCCATAAGCAGAAAAACAGAACTCCAGCAAAAATGGTTCTTACAGCTCGAAAAGTTTTAAAAGATTCAATTGCTGAAGCACAATAAATTGAAGTTCCTCGAACAACTTTTTTGCAATCTGAAAAAGTTAACTCTTCTAACGCTAAAAACGAAACAATCAGAAATGGAACCAGGGCAAGTGGAAAAAGGAAATTCACATTCATTGCAGCAACAGCCAATATAGCCATTAAAGAAAGAATTAAACTTCCTATTACTCCTCTTCTATCCTTGAGGCCCATAACTTGCAGAGATAAAATACTAAGATTAAATTCCAACAGCACAATAATTCCAGGCCTTAATGATGAATACCCATTTAGCATGTAAAAAAAAGCAAACAGGCTTAGCAGTTGCATTGGAAAACTCTTTATTTGCGGAGGGCGCCCCTTAACAAGAAGAAAACAAAAAACAAAAAATAAAAAATAAGTAAATGGTCTCAAATACCCCGTTGTCCATACAGCAAAAAGACTTGTAATGGCCAAAGTTACCAACAAACGAAATAATCGACTACTTAAAGGCTTGGAAGAATTTGTAGGAAAAAATGTTGCCTCAACCGAATCCTCTAAAACAATTTGATTGAATTTACTATCTGAATTCATGTCAAGATAGTCCTTCCCGGGCAAAATTAAAATCCAAAAACTCCCCTTCTGCTTCTGGGATAAAGTCATCAAGATTTGCCAGAGCAAGCCACTTAAAAACAAATGTTGAGTTTTTACAAATGTCCTGCCAACCGAACTCTCCTTCGTCATTTGGAGCCCAGACAAACATTCTGCTGGCATTTTTCAAATTATCAACAACCCATCGGGAAACAATTCTTAATGAAGCTTCGAAGCTTTCATTATCCAACCCATCAAAACAAAATCTAACCCTTTCAGGACATCCTGTAGGGATCGTCTTCAGTAGAATCCATTCTTTATCAGAGCGGGCAGAAATTTTCCAATTGATTAGAGAAGCATCTTCACCCACTCCGTAGGGTTTTTGCATCCAATAATCGCCCTCTCTTCCCTCATAACTTCTACCAGAATCAACCCCCTTGAACCTTTGTTCAAGCTTATGGGAATAATCAGATGGAAGTGGAGCAGCCCAGCCGTAAAAGTCAGGCATTTCCCTGTATGCTCTAAACAAACCTAACGGGAAAAAGGAAAAAACCTCCAGATTCCCAACCAGATAGGCACCACGCAATTTTGGGGTGAACTTTCTTTTTAAGATAACGGTTTCACCTGGAGAAAGTCTTTCAACAATCTCATTTCCAAAACCTATCAAACAATGGAAACGCGCCAAAGTAGGGGTCAGGTGACAGTTCAAATGCAGCTGCTCACCAACAAAGCAGGTTTTCCGACACTTCATCTCTAATGACAAAGAAGAGATATTTCGATATGACACCAAAAAACCCACTGACAAGCTTGCCAACAGACAACTGCTAATCAAATACAAAAGATTGTTTCCGGTATTTTGAGCTGCAAACATCAAAAAAACGGCAAGAAACGCTATCCCTCTTCCAAGCCATGTCAATCTGATTCTTAATGGGGGGGTTACGAAATCTCTAACCTCTGCAGAATTTCTTCTCTTATCCAATCTTCAGAAGCCCCTTCCGATGAAAATACCCCTGTAGCACCTTTTAAACCAATTCTATGCCCTAATACTGATGGCGCTAACTCTTTCACATGATCAAAATCGACCCATTCAGCCTTCCTCATAAACGCCAATCCCTGACATGCTTTCATAAGAGCAATGCTTCCTCTTGGACTTACCGGTAATTCAACAAAATCATGTTCTCTGGTTCTTGTAGCAATCCTTCCAATGTAATCAATAACAGAATCAGGAACTTCAACCTTCGCGACACATTCCTGCATAAGAAGAATATCTTTTGTATCTACAACTGAATTCAGCTGTTCAATAGGGGCCCCAAGCATATGTTTTTTTAGAATTTCCTTTTCCATTCCAGCCTTGGGATATCCTATAGAAAGCCTTAGCATGAAACGATCCCTCTGCGATTCAGGCAAAGGATAGGTCCCATGAAACCCCTTTGGATTCTGAGTTGCAATAACCAAAAAAGGTTTTTCCAAATTAAAAGAATTTCTTTCAATGCTTACACTTAAATCATTCATAGCTTGAAGCAAAGCGCTCTGGGTTTTTGGTGGCGCTCTATTAAGCTCATCTGCCAGGATTAGATTAGAAAAAATCGGCCCTTTAATAAACTCAAATTCTTCAGTTTTTCTGCGATAGATCTTTGTACCAATAATATCAGAGGGTAGCAGATCAGCAGTAAATTGAATGCGATTAAACACTCCCCCTATAAGCTTTGCAATAGAAGAAGCCAGCGTTGTTTTCCCAACTCCGGGCATGTCTTCCAGTAAAAGATGCCCCCCAGAAATGAGGCATACAAGAACCTTTTCGATCTGTTCAGGCTTGCCAATTATTACTGAGTTTAGTTTTTCTTTTATAGTTTGAATTTTATTTTGAATATCTTGCATATTGATGACAATTCTAGCACATAAAAAGGCCTATTAGTTCTATTTAATAACATTTTTGAACAAGAAAAATTCAATTCTAAGCACAAAATATGTTACAATGTCTCAACAAATTTTACCCTAATATATAAATAGAATCAAGGAAGGAAAAAATGGCCAAAAAGGCATCTAGTTCAGGAAGTTCTAAGGTCAAAAGTTTCAAGCCAGAAAATGCATGGGATGTTCTCCCAGATAAAGAAATCAAGCTTCTAGAAAGCAGATCAGTTAATTACATTGAATTTCTGGCAAATTGTAAAACCGAAAGAGAAACCATAAAATTCATTCAAGCCAAAGCAGGTAAGCTTGGTTTTAAGGAATTATCTACTCTCGGAAAAGGAAAAAAACTCAAGCCCGGAGCAAAAGTTTATTTCATCAACAAAAATAGAGCAATGGGACTTGCTGTAATTGGCAAAAGGCCAGCCAGCGAAGGTTTTAGATTGATTGCCGCCCACCACGATGTACCTAGAATAGACATTAAACCCACCCCGCTTTATGAAAAGCACGGACTTGCCTTGCTTAAAACCCACTATTATGGTGGTGTAAAAAAGTTTCAATGGGCTGTAATACCATTAGCACTTCACGGTTTTGCAATAACCGCCAAAGGAAAAGAAGTTAATTTTAGAATTGGTGACAAGCCAGGGGACCCTGTATTCACAATCAGCGACATTGCACCTCATTTGTCACAAAAAATTCAGGACAGCAGAAAATCTAACGCAACCTTCTCTGGTGAAGAACTAAACGTTTTGGTTGGGCACATTCCTCTGAAGGCTAAAAAAGAAGAGGACAAGAAAAAGAATGATCGCGTTAAAAATGCAATTCTTACGCACCTTGAAAAAGAATACGGCTTTGAAGAAGAAGATTTTGCATGGGCAGAAATTCATGCGGTCCCAGCTTTTGACCCAAAAGAAGTTGGCTTTGACAGAGGAATAATTGGTGGCTACGGACACGACGACAGAGCGTGCGTTATGGCAGCATTTGAAGCCATTTCAGACATAAAAATACCCGAACACACCTGCGGCATTTTATTGCTGGACAAAGAAGAAATAGGCTCTTGTGGATCAAGCGGAGCCTCATCCATGATGGTTACCGACTTTCTAGCAATGCTCACCGAAGCGACTTCCGGGGAAAGCAGTTTTTGCTCGATCCGCAATGCAATATCAGAGACATTTGTTATTTCAGCCGATACAGCCCCACCAATCGACCCCAACTTTGAGTCCACGCACGACCCACTGAACTCTGGAGTTCTGGGAAAAGGCGTATGGGTAAGCAAATACTCAGGTGCAATGGGAAAATTCATGAGCGGAGAAGCTGATGTTGAATTTATGGCTAATATTCGCAAACTACTAAATAAAGAAAATATCCCGTATCAGTTTGGCGAATTTGGCAAGGTCGACGAAGGTGGCGGCGGAACAGTTGCTTTTCTTTTAAGCAATATGAACATGCACGTTCTAGATATTGCTTTGCCAACTCTCAGCCTTCACTCTCCTTTTGAATTAATTTCAAAAGTAGACTACCATTATACAGTAAGCACTTATAAAGCCTTCATGGCAAACAAGTATTAAAACACTCTCAAAAAACCGTTAAAAAGCGGGCCTGGCTTACCGCCAGCCCGCTTTTTTCAAAATTGGAAGAAAAACAATGGATGTAAATTCACTTGAAAGCGCGCTGAAAAAAAAGAAACTAGATAAAAGAATTCTTATTTTTTCAGGCCCAGAGCTGTTTTTAAAAGAGCGAAATCTGGAAATATTGGTAAATAGCTATATTCCTAAGGAAGATCGCTCAGAGAACTTCTCAAGACTAACTTGCAACTCAAAAAACTTTAATGAGATTACAGCTCAAATTTACAGCTTTTCATTTAATCCAAGCCCAAGAATTTTTTTACTCTCAAACTCTGAGTCTCTTAGCAGCAAAGCCAGAAAAGATTTTTTCGAAAAGCTAAACTCTAGTGGCGTTCCTCCAGATGTAATAATTGTCATTCAAACAGAAGACACCAAAACCAGCAAAGAACTTTCAGCAATATTCTCAAAAGATGCCGAAAAAGTGGATTTTTGGCCTCCTTTTGAAAATGTGATTCCACAATGGATAAAAAAATTCGCATCAGAAAACAATTGTGAGATATCTCAAGATGCGACAAACCTTTTGCTTGAGCTTTGCGGCAACAACTTAAAAAACTTATCACAGGAAATCGCAAAACTAAGTCTTTCTGCGCCAAACAATAAAATCGACCTAACCATTGTCAAAACAGGAGTTGCCTCTTCACGGCAAGAAGATGCTTTTACAATGCTAGAAGCAACAGGATCTAGAAACGCTTCTGGAGCAATGGCAATAATTGAAACACTCTCTAATCACGGCGAGCCAATTCCCAAACTATGGTTCATGCTTACAAAACAACTAAGAGAATTTAGACTTCTCCACGATCTAGTAATGGATCGCCAGGATCTGATGAAACCAATTGCCGAAAAATTTGAAAGTTTTTCCCGACTAAAGGGAAAAACAGACTACAAATCAAACATGGCCAGAAAAAAATTATCAGAGGACATAATCAACATCTCAAATTCCTTTCCGCCATATATAGCCGAAAAATTAAGACTAAATACTACCAATCGAATCCAATCTGCCTGTCACGCTCTTAATTTTTCCAGAGCAGAGCTAATAAGTCTTTGGCCTAAAATCCTTGAAACAGACAAATTAATTAAATCTGGAATACAAGACCCAAAGCTTCGTTTACAAGCATTTGTAGCAGAGAATATTGCAAAAAAACAATCTTCCTAAAGCCATAAACCGGAGAAAGCGTTGCTTTCCCCGGGTAAAGGCTAATTGAGCTTGTCAGACAATCAGAAAATCAGAAATCGTTAAACTATTCCTGAGCTTGAAGTCTATTAACAGCTTTCATCAAGCGACTGATCTTTCTAGAAGCAGTTCTCTTGTGAATGTATTTATTAGAAGCAGCTTTCGCAAACTGTCTAACAGCCTGATTTGTAGCTTTAGCTACTTCTTCGGCGCCTACTTTTTCTTCAGCAGCCTTAATAGCTTTTTTGCGAAGAGTTTTCAGTTCAGATTTAGCCGAAACTCTAAGCTCGTGACGGCGAGCAGCTTTTCTTGCATTTTTTGCAGCTGACAGTGTATTAGCCATAATATTCACCTTCCATATAAACTTTAGAGAAATAAGCATAGCACGACTTTAAAGAGATTTCAAGCAAAATACTGTTTTTTTTCTTTGTTTAATTTCTTCTGAAATGTACTACCAGAACATTTCACGTGATTATATAGCTATTTTCGGCGGTACAAATAAAGGGCTCCTTGATTAAGCTTGTTAAAAGCTATATAATTCTCTTCTGTATACAGTAGAAGTTAAAATATGGAGTAATACATTGAGACTTGATTTTCTGGAAGCTCTTGAAACAGCACTTGAAACCCCTGGTTTTTTAGCATTAGAAGAGCTTAACTACAATTTTTTGACAAAAATTAAAGGATTCTATGGACTTATTTTGCGTGCCTACAGTGGCTCCGTTTTAAGTCCATGGAAACTGCTTTACGAATCAGATCAATTTGAAAATGAAAAAGCAGTTACAGAATTTCTTGACCTCTCTTTGAACATGGGGATTAACGAAGACAACGAAGGCGATTTCTTCTGCCGAAACAAAAAAACCGGGCACGTTTTTTTTATCAGCCCGTACATGAGAAAGAATTATCATCTCGGAGAAATTATTTTAATCATAGACGGGAGCTGCGAAAATTATCTTGAATGGCAAAGATTTGCAGACCACCTTGGACGAATAATTTTTTCAAATTACGACTTTCCGGCAAGCTTGACCCCAGAAACGAGGAAAGAGTCAGAAAAGGCTCTTTCATTCATTAGAAATATTCAATTACTTTTAAATCACTCCAGAAACATTGACGCTCTGCCACCTGGCAACGAGCAATATCAGGGAAAAAAATGGCATCAAGAAGATTCGTCATATATGCTGAAGTTTCTTGATAAATTTCAAACTGAGTTCGATTTGCATTCAGTCTTTACCATACAAAAATCTGCTCCAGGCTACATGAACCTATTTATTTCATCTTCAATTAGCGAAGAAGAAGTCGTTCCAGAAGAGGTAAGAGAGATGATAGACATCACCTTGAGCCACGAAGGGAACCTTAAAAACACAATTCTTAATGAAACCTTGATTAAATCTGGGAAAAAAGGGTTTTCCACAGAAAGCTTAGAGCCACTTGTTTTTTCCTGCCAGGCTGGCGGTGAAGCTTTCGGACATCTGGGCTTCTTCAGTCATGCCAATCATCCTCTTCGACATATCCATCATCAATCAAAATTGCTTCCAATGCTTGCCAATCATTTGGGATTTTACTTCAGCCACTTTTTTCAGCTGCGAAAAGAAGCGATTAATGGAAGAATGCTTCAACAGATAAATCAAACATGTAATTTAGTAAATTCTTCCGTGGATATTGGCGCAATAGTTTTCAGTTTGGCAGAAAGCCTAAAAACTCTCTTTGGACAGAAATCTGGTGCAATTTTAATTTACTCAAATGATGATAACAGCCTTGAGGTTACAAATTATCTAGAAGGGGACATCCCTGAAGGATTTAATGTAAGTCATGAAGCTGCTAACAACCAACATATAATTGATGCCATCTCAGATGGAACTGTTTTTGACAATTCAGATAAGCAGTTTAATTTTCCTGTCAGATATGTTTTGCCACTCGCATTCACTCCCCAGGCTGCGGTTCTTGGAGCAGATTGCTGTGCTAAAAGAGCGCTAGGAGGAGTTATTCTATTTGAATCTGAGTTAAACAAGCCTCTGACTTCCGATGGAAAAGATAAACTTATACAAATTCTTCTAAACGGCATAAGCGCATCGCTGCAGATGGCATTTAATTACCACGAAAAAATCGAAACAATCAGAGCCTTAGAAGGCTTAATGGAAAGACTTTCAAACACCGATGCGCTTTTGGATGAAATGATCCTGATTATTCGCCACCTTCTAAAAGTGAACAGAATCTCTTTCCTGACTCTGGATGAAAAGGGCGAGAACTTATTTATAAAAAAAGGATTTGGACTTCCTCCAGGAATTTTAGAAAAAACGAGTATTCCTATCGGCGAAGAGATTTCAGGTTTCGTTGCTCAACAAGGCCGATCATACCGTCTCGACAACATTGAGTCAGAAGGTTTTTTCAAAAAAAGATCTCAAGAACAGTATTTGAACAGGTCCTTACTATCTGTTCCACTAATTAGCAAAGGTTCTGGAAATAAGAAAAGTGTCATTGGGGTAATAAATGTAAACAATAAAACCAATGGATTAACTTTTACAGCCCAAGATCAAACCCTTTTAGAATCAATTGCCCACTTAGTTGTCACTGCAATGGAAAATGTCCGACTAATGGAAAAGGAACACGAAAAGAAGCTTCTTGATCGCCAGTTGCAGGATGCAAAAGATATTCAAATGTCTTTGCTGCCCAAAAGCTTTTCTGGTCTGCCCCCCACGCTTGAAGTTTATGGGATCAGCATTCCAGCAAGACAGATCGGTGGAGACTTCTTTGATATTTTGCCCCTTGACAGCGGCGAGATATTAATAGCTCTTGGTGATGTCTCAGGAAAAGGAATGCCAGCAGCAATCCTGATGGCTGTTTCTCGCATGATTCTCAGATCTGTAGTTCAAGACACCACTTGTCCAATTGCAATACTGGAAAAGGTAAATGAAAAACTTTCCAAGGAACTGGACGACTATCATTTTGTAACTTTACAGATCGTAGCTATAAATCCTCAAACAGGAGAAGCAAAAATGGCTTCTGCCGGGCATGGACCTTTAATGGCCAGGCTTTCAGGTGAAATAGCTGCATTAGAAACTAAAGGCGGCCCACCACTTGGTATTCCAAGCCTTCCCGGCATGTATGATGAGAAAAAGTTTAAAATGACAGGCGATGATGTCATTCTTCTATACACAGATGGCTTATCTGAAGAACACTCTAAAACAGGCGAAATGTTTGGAAACGACAGAATAGCAAAAATTTTGTTATCACACACTCAGTCAGACTCCAAAGAACTGGTAGAAACTTTGACATCAGCAGCGATTAATTGGCGAGCTGGAAAAGAAGCACATGATGATCTCACAGTTCTGACGCTGAAATTCAAAGGAAACTAGCAACAATGCTCAGCAAAGAAGCACAAAAAATACTACAGTTCCACGCAAAATTAGCAGCGAAATCTGCAAATACCGTAGATTTGCACAAACTTCTGGAATCTATCAATAAAGAAGTTCTTGAGTTTATAAACGCTAGCTCGGGTTCTATTATGATTCATAACCCAGAAGAAAAATGCCTTCAGTTATATGTATCTTCCAGTCACCCAATCCATGGACAACAATTTAAAGATGGCCCTGTTGCAAGAATTCCAATAGGAAAAGGCGTTGCAGGTGAAGTCTTTACATCTGGAAAACCTGTAATTGTGTCGAAAGCCTCTGATTTGAAAGATTCAACAAAGCTTAAGAGAAAAGGTGATCCTGGATCTTTTTTATCAATGCCACTGAAAATTAATCGTAGAACCATTGGAGTGCTAAATCTTAACCGGGTTCCAGAACAACCCGCTTTTAGCAACGATGACCTGAAAAGGCTTAAAACAGTAGACACGCTTATTGCCAGCTTAATTGAAAAAGAAAGCTTTTTAAATACAATAAATCAAAATAAAACAGAGATTGAGGGCTTGTATTCTTTATCCTGCATTCTTTCTGATTCTTCCAACTTTCAAAAAAGTCTTAACAACTTTTTAAAAGAACTTGGTAAGCTTCTAAAGCTTGAGCGCTCAGCAATCATTCAACTATCATCCTCGTCAGCGCCCACCTTTAGCCTAGACCAGATAAAAGATGGATTTAATATTCTGGCAGCAAAACATATCAGCTCTAACCAGATTCAGCAAATTTTTAAATCGGTTTCTGCTCGCTTGAAACACCAGTTATTATCCAGTTTAAGCGAATCAGGGGAAAATCCATTTAACAAAGAGCCTCTCACTCTTGCTTTTGATGAAAATGGTGAACCAAGAGAATTATTCTGCATTCCTTTAATGGTTGATGGTAAACCATCTCATATGCTCCTTGTGAGTAGAAAATACCAAAAAGAAGATTTAGAAGACGCACCAAGACATTACAGATTCCTCTATCTTGTATCTCAAAATCTTGGAATGGCCCTGGAAAGAGAAGAGATGATTCAGAGAATCAAAGAAGATCAGGAAATGCTGTTGGAAAATGCCACCAGAAACAGAGTTTTTCTTGAGATAAGCAAAGATCTAACCTCGACTCTTGATCCATACGTGATTTTGCAAAAAGCTTTTAATCAATTCAGACACATAATCTCATTTTCATCAATTTCAATTTTACTTTTTGATGACCTCGATAATACTTACAGGTTGATTATTCAACCTGAATACCCAATATCCAATCAGTATAAAAAAGCTTTGGTTGATGAAATACAATATGTTTTCTCAGAATTTCCAGCTGAGCCAGGCTTATCTGATGAGAATCTAAATAAACCAGTGGTCTTTAAGCCACAAGTTCCAAATGCCAAAGCGCTTAAAGAATTTAAACAAACCCTTAACCTGCCAATCATATTAGGCGATAAGGTTTCGGGATTGATTCATCTGGCAAAACAAGACTCTGAACCATTTACACGACATGAACTAGACATTACATCTCAATTTACGGGCATTTTTATCACCAGTATAAAAAATGCCCTGATCCATAAAAGAACGGAAAAGCTTGCTTTTACAGATCCGCTCACGGAGTTGTTTAACCACAGATATTTTCAGGAAACATTAAATCAGGAATTTGTGAGAGCAAAACGTTATAGCAAACCCTTATCTTTGATGGTTATTGATATTGATTTCTTTAAAAAATTTAATGATACATATGGTCACCTGGTAGGTGACAAGGTATTGCGACATGTTGCAAAAATATTTCAGCATTCTGTCCGAGAACAAATCGATACAGTCGCAAGGTATGGAGGAGAAGAATTTGGAGTAATTCTTCCAGAAACCCCGCTAAAGGGTGCTGTTCTTTTCGCAGAAAGAATCAGGGAAGCAGTAGAATCATCAAAAATCCCTCATGAAGGAAAAGAACTTTCTGTAACTCTGTCCATAGGGGTCTCCTGCACAGAAGTTACAGATTGTCACAAAACCTCTGACCTTGTTGAATCCGCCGACATTGCACTATATTCAGCAAAAGATGGTGGTCGAAATCAAGTTAAACCATATACTGAAAGCAGAGTAAAAAATGCCTGATAAAAAAAGAATAAACACCACACAAAAAACATTTGAGCGTTTAAACCGACTCTCAGATATTTCAATGGCTTTATCTTCAGGTCTGGAGTTGAAAGAACTTTTACAGACATTTTGCTCTAAAGTTAGAGATGCTTTAGGTGCAGATGAAGTTTATTTTATGCTCTTAGAAAGGCACAGCTTTGTTCTAGAACTTGAAGCCTCCAGTGGGAAAAATAGAAAAAGACCAAAAAAGATCCCTTGCCCTGATCGCAGAACAATCCTTAGCTCTGATGAAGAGTTTGGATTCCCACCATGCCCATTAGAAGGTGAAGCAATTATAGAAAATGAAAAATTAAAAGGCGAAGCCCTTTTGATGCAAACAGCATTTACTTCACGTCAAAGACTTATGTTTACTGAAAAAATGTCTGACAGTCTTTTCAAAGACTCTCCATTCAAATCAGCAATAATTATTCCTCTCACAACAAACACACAGGCAGTTGGACTACTTTCAATTGCCAACATTACCAAAAAAGCTCCATTTAATGTTAACGACCTTGAAGAAGCCACAGTCTTTGCCAATCTGGCCGCCATGGCAATAGAACACATAAAACTCGTTGAAGAACGAGAAAGCCGTATCCATGAAATGGAAAAGCTAAATGTTCTGGCAAAAAGATTCTCTTCCGTACAAACCCTGGAAGGCTTAATAGGTCTATCATTCGAATATCTCTCGCAACTAATTCCTCACGATCTTGGAGTTGTGTGTCTCTTTAAATCAGGAGAAGAAACTCGTTACTTTGTTTCCAGACTGCCCCTATCACCTGGGAGCCTTGAGAGATTAACTACCCACATAAATGACATCAGCATGAAAATCAAGGGAAAAAGTCCAACCATGATTCGCTGCCAACAGCTGTTTCTTCCAGGGCAAAAAACCATAAATATGGACAAAATGTTGAGAAGGAAAATGAATTCTTTTTTAACAGTTCCACTTACGGTTCAAGGCAAAACAATTGGCCTGATTAATCTATCTTCGACGCAGAAAAAAGCCTTTAACAGAGAGCACTTAAGAACTTTTACAACTCTTTCAAATCTTTTGGCAACTGCGATTGAAAATGTCAAAATCAGACTGTATCTGGAAAGACGAATAGATGAAATTTCTGTATTATTTGAAATTTCGCAGGCAATAACCTCTACGCTTGTTTTGGATGAAGTTCTTGATTCTATAGTTAACTTCTCCATGGAGATGATGAATGCCTTGCGTTGTGAGCTGCGCTTGCTTAATGATTCAAAAGAATTCCTTGAAGTTAGAGCCTCGCGCGGGTTGTCTAAATCATTCTTGTCTTCAACTGCCATAAAGGTTGGAGAGGGAATTATTGGCAACTGTTTTTCAGAAAGATTGCCTGTTTCAGTAATAGATGCAAGAAAAGATCCTAGAACAAAATACACACACATGGTTAAAAGGGAAAAGCTTGCAGGCCTTCTGGCTGTACCCATTATGCAGCGAGGCAAGCCAATCGGTGTTATTACAGTTTATACAAGCAAGCCGAGAGATTTTTCACAGGATGAGATTGATCTGCTTTCAACTTTTGCTTCGCAGGCGAGCATTTCAATTGAAAATGCACAGCTTTATGCAGATATGAAAGACCAATACCTTTCTATGGTGAAAGCTCTTGCAGCAGCAATAGAAGCCAAAGATTCCTATACTCACGGGCATAGCACGCAAGTCATGGAATATGCTGTTAAAGTAAGCAAAGAACTGGGCCTTAGCGAAGAAGAAATTGAAACAATCCGATATGCAGGCCTTCTACACGACATAGGAAAAATTGGCATAAAAGATGTCATTCTAACCAAGCAGGGAAAACTGACAGACGAAGAATTGGCAGAACTACACCGCCACCCCGAATACGGCGCAACAATTATGCAACAGGTAGATATACTTAAAGACATTGCTCCGTTAACCCTTTATCACCACGAAAGATACGATGGAAAAGGTTATCCTCTTGGGTTAAAAGGGGATCAAATCCCCATTGGCGCAAGAATTCTGGCGGTAGCTGACACTTATGATGCAATGATCGCTGACAGACCATATAGAAAAGCTTTTCCTTTTTCATACGTTGTATCTGAAATGAAAAAAGCGGCCGGAACTCAACTTGATCCTGAAATAGTTAGAATTTTCTTTGAAATAATAAAAAAAGAAGAGCAGGGAAAATCTTAAAATTGGTAACACAAGAATTAGAATTAATTGCTCTTCCGGATGATGCAACGCTTGATCTACTGGCTGCAGCCAGATGCATTGCATTAAAAAATCCATCCTCAATAATTCTTCACCCAAGAAGATTGGTGAATAATGCCTGGCAATTTGCACGAAAAGAAAAATGGTTCCAAACCGTTGCTCTAAGAGATATCCAGTGGGAAAGTATTCGCAGAGTCCATTTGGTCGGAATTTATTTTCAGCGCCAGAGTCCGGAACTAATTGATCAACTGTTAAAACTGAGAATCCCACAAGTTTTGTATTCTCAAAAAGCTTCAAAATTGCCTTTTCATCCTCAGGAATCAAGAATTAAAACCCATAGCTTCACCAGTCAACTTTTATCAAATCTTATCAAAGCCGGATTCGAATTTGAATATAACGATGCAAAGCTTTTCCTGTCGGCAATTTATGAGAAAACCTGGGCCGGATTGGCAAGCAAATCAACCCAACTAGACAAAGAAGTTCTAAGCCACTTGAATAAGTTTAACATTCCTGGTCGGGTAATCTCAAACTCCATTGTTTTAGGTTTACGTGAAGGACAATCAGGTGTTTATTACGATCTATTAAAAAATACCGAAGAAATAACGGTTGGAAACAGACAATTAACATTAATCCTTCTTAAGTCACAAGGGTTAGTCCAGGATCTTGACCCTATTATGGATTCTGTCTGGTCAGAAATAGCCCCTCACAATATCGTTATAGGAATTAAATCTGGTTCTGTAACTCAATTTTGGGCAAGAAGCGAGATCCCCGAAGTAGATTTTTTCGAAGTATTCAGATCATATAGACCTCGACGCCGCAAACGATGGATAACATTTAAACTGTCAATTTCTTCCAATTTAGAAGGCCTTAAAAGAGAGCTCTTAGAAGTTTTAAAAAACGGTCTGAAACCAGAGCTTTGTGCATCTGATATTATGTCTGTTTCTCCCATTTGTGTAGAAGAAAATATGACCGTTTCTGAAGCACTTTCAACCATGCTTAGATTTAACATAATGTCACTAGTGGTAGTAAAAGATGGAAAATTTTCAGGTCTTTTAACCAGGCGTGATCTTGATCGAGCTATTCAAATGGATTTAATGCAAACCCCAATTCAACAATATCTCCCCAGTAGCCATCCTGCGATTTCACCTAACACACCAGTGCGCGCAATAAAAAACGTAATGGTAAGGTTTAATCTCTCTAAACTGGTTGTTGCTGAAAATGATTCGGTCCTTGGCATTATAACTTCCAGAGAGCTATTGCGATCCCTCCCGGATCATATGCCATTACCTGCTGAATATCTGCCGCTGACAAGATGCGAATCACTTCCAGATTCAAATATAATTGAGGAATCCGTAAAGAGAGTATTTTCAATAAAAATTTTCCATTTACTAAAGCAAATAGGCAACTTCGCTGAACATTATGGCACCAAAGCATTTGCCGTTGGCGGTTTTGTCAGGGATCTGCTCTTAGAGAAGCAAAACCTTGATATAGACATTGTAGTTCTGGATGATGCAATTCCTTTTGCAAGAGCCATTAGCAAAGAGTTGAATTGTGAATACAAAATTTTTGACCGCTTTCACACTGCAAGAATTTATCTGGAAGACCTGAAGCTGGATTTTAGCTCGGCCAGAATAGAGCACTACTCTGACCCGGGAGCTCTCCCCCAGATTGAATTTGCTGGATTATCTAGTGATTTATACAGAAGAGATTTCTCAATTAACGCATTAGCTTTGGATCTTTCTCCTGATAGATTTCTTCAGCTAAAAGATTTCTTTGGTGGACATGCTGATTTAAAAGAAAAGAAAGTTAGAACCCTGCATTCTTTTAGCTTCCTTGAAGACCCTACCAGACTTTTTAGAGCTCTAAGATTCGCCAACAGATTCCATTTTGATCTGGAAAAAGACACTCGTCGTTCCTTTGAACTGGCAATAAAAAAAGATGCTGTAAAAAAATTATCTTTGAAAAGAATTGGAGCGGAAATAAGCCGTTGCCTACAAGAAGATCAGCCACACAAATTAATTGAAGAATTGTTTAATTTTAATCTTTTACAGTATCTTCATCCAAAGCTCTCAGACACTTCTATTTTGCCTTCAAGATATCGCCTCATCCCTGGCTTTTTACGTAGGTTTGCGATTTTAGATGAAGAAATAGACAGAGAAACCATTCTCTGGACAGGACTCCTGTCGTTGCTAAAAAAAGAAGAAATCAATGAGATTCTTGAAAAGATAGGAACCACAACAGAGCGAAAACGCAAAATCTTACAGTCAATAGATGCCATGGAAATAGTTCCAGAGGACTTAAGCTCTATAAAAATTGATTCTCACTTTTCCATTTTTGAACTTCTTGAACCATTGTGTATGGAAGCACTGATTGTTCTAATGGCATTTTCTCTCGATAAATGTAATACCAAAAAAGTCTTGTATTTTATTGGAAATTTAAGAAATTTAAAGTGTGAAATAAACGGGAAAGATCTCATTGAAAAAGGAATCAAACCTGGTCCCATCATGAGAGTTATCTTTCACGAAATTCTAAAGAAGAAAATTCAAGGCCAACTCAGAAATAGAAAGGAAGAATTAGACTATGCCATCCGGCTCAGCAAGAATATATAAATTTCGCCCACCAGGAGGAATGCCTCCAGACTCATTCAACCGCCTTCTTACCATAGGTGGCATCATTGTTTTTCTATTTTTATTCAGCTTTATTTTGCAAAAGCCATCCAATCTAATGGAAAGCATGATCGGTTATTTAATGCTCATTCCGATTATTCTTATTTCTTTAACCTTTCACGAGTATTGCCACGCTCTAATGGCAGATTTCCTGGGAGACCCCACTCCACGTAGAATGGGAAGACTCAGCTTGAATCCATTACGCCACCTTGATCCTATTGGCGCTATGATGCTATTCTTCACTCATTTTGGCTGGGCAAAACCTGTTCTGGTTGACCCTCGAAATTTCAGAATTCCCAAACGTGCAATGCTTTCTGTAGCATTGGCTGGGCCTGCTTCAAATCTCTTTTTAGCATCTGTGGGAGCCCTTTTGTTAAAGTTACTTGCTTTCTCAATGCCTTACATTGCAGCTCACCCAATTTTTATTCTTCTGACATATAAAACCATACAGCTTTTTATTGTCATAAATTTAAGTCTGGCAATTTTTAATCTTTTACCGTTGCCCCCACTTGATGGTTCAAGAATAGTCTCTTTCTTTATGCCAGATAAGTATCGTCTTCAATATAGAAGCTTCGAAGAAGTGGCTCCCTTCATTCTATTAATACTATTTATGGTTGGAGGTCTTGGGCCAATCCTGCATCCCCTTATTTCATTCGGTTATAGTTTTCTTCTTGGAGCGGTAGGAAATCCGCAAAGTTTGATCTCTTTGCAGCTTCTAAGCGCTACTGGCAGCGGAATGCAATTGTAAGTAAAATAAAAAAGCCTCCCAGAAATTCTGGGAGGCTTTTTTTATGTAATTTTATGCTGCCGGGTTAGGATTTAGAGGGTCTGCAGCTGCAGGTCTCTGTGCTAATTCACGGTCAACCATGAACATTCCGCCAGGTGCTTTTCCAGTTAGATTAATCATATCAATAACAGACTTTGCTGTGGCTTCTTCTTCAACTTGTTCACCAACAAACCAGTTCAAGAAATTCACTGTTGAATGGTCTTTAAGAGAAAGTCCTAAATCAACGAGATTATTTATGCAAGAAGTAATATGTCCCTCATGCTTAAGAGCTTCATTGAAAACCTGCAAAGCATCTTTCCATTTTTTGGGTGGAGCAGGCATAGCTTTGAATTCAACACGTCCGCCTCTTTCTCCAATGTAGTTCATAAATCTAACCGCATGTCCGAATTCTTCCATGCTCTGATTTCTCATCCAATGAGCCATACCCGGCAACCCTTCTGCATTAAAATATTCTGCCATTGCCATATAAAGGTAAAAAGAATACATTTCTTCAAATATCTGTTTATTAAGGGCTGTTTCCATTTTTTTTGCCAGCATTAATTTGTCTCCTTATTAAAATCATCTTGGTATAAACTACAGTTTTTTAGCCAATCCTTCAATAGAAAGATAAAACATTTTGGGCCTGTTATTCACAATGAGAAGAAGTTAATTCATATCATCAAAGATTTGAAAAACTTCCAATAAACGATCGGAATGATTTTTATCATGATGCCTTAAAACCCTTCTCACAAGGACTTTTCCCATTCTTTTTTTATGAAGCAATTTTGCTCCTGCTATTGCGTGTGCATTACTGGAAATAGGCAAAAGAACCTTTGCTATTTTAAAAAAAACTGTATCTCTTGTTATTCCTTTTCCAATGTCATGTAATAAGGCCATTTCAAGAAGCATTCCACGGTCTTTTTCGAGCACAGTTGAAGATTCTTTAATAGCTTTGTAAACACGTAAGGTATGAGCTATTTCAGACCTTCTCAAAGCTTTAAAATCTGCGATTAGATTTTCTGGCAACTTTTTTAAAACTTCATTCAAGAGTTCCTGATCAATTTTGGGAAACAGCGTTTGCTTTAACTGCCAGCAGCGATAAGCAACTCGCTTAAGAAATCGCAAAATCGCTCTCACTTCTTCTCACCAGAAAATCTTTCTGGCCATAAGGCCTTCATACGTTCACGGGTATTTTTTTCTTTACCATAAACTGTAGGCCTGAAAAAATGAGTTTCTTTAACCCCTTCTGGAAAATAATTTTCTTTTACAAATCCGCCTTGAAAATCATGTGGGTATTTATATTCATTACCATAGCCAAGAGACTTCATGGTCTGTGTTGGAGCATTTCTCAAGTGAAGCGGAACCCCAGGTTCACCCCCCCCACGAATCTCTTTTACAACTCGTTTTTCGGCAAGATAAAGAGAATTACTTTTGGGAGCTAGAGCAAAATAAACTGCCAGGTGGGCAAGATGAATATGCCCTTCAGGCGGACCGATGTATGCAAAAGCTTGAGAAGCAGACATCGCAAGGGTTAATGCAAACGGATCGGCCATGCCAATATCTTCTGAGGCAAAACGAATCATTCTTCTTAGAATAAACTTACAATCCTCTCCGCCTTCAATCATTCTGTATAACCAGTATAAGCTGGCATCAGGATCGGAGCCTCGCATGGATTTATGGAGGGCAGAAATAAGGTTATAGTGTTCTTCTCCACCTTTGTCGTATCTTAAGCCTTTAGTCTGAAAGGCCTCTGCAACTAACTGATGTTCAACTACAGGATTTTGAGGATTTTTTTGCCGGGCAACCTCACAACAAGTCTCAAGCATATTCAGTGCAATTCTAGCATCTCCAGCAGCTAAAACAGAGATTGTTGTCAGTGCATCATCCTTTACTTCTATAGCGTTAGGTCTATTTAGCTTTTCATCTTTCTCAAGTGCCCTGATCAGAATTGGGATAATTGCTTCTGTCGTTAGCGATTTTAGAACAAGCAGCTGACATCTTGAAAGCAAAGCTGAAACCACTTCAAAACTAGGATTTTCAGTTGTTGCACCTACAAAAATGACTGTTCCCGATTCTATGTGTGGCAGCAATGCATCTTGCTGAGCCTTGTTAAATCTGTGAATCTCGTCAACGAACAAAAGCGTTTTTCTTGAATTTCTACGTCTCTGGTTTTTGGCTTGTTCAAAAGCAGCCTTCAAATCTTTCACGCCAGAGGTCACTGCAGAGAGCTGAATAAAATCAGCATCTACTTTTTGGGCAAGAACCCTTGCTAATGTAGTCTTTCCACAACCTGGTGGCCCCCAGAAAATTACTGACCCGCCCTGGCCTGACTCCAGAAGTAATCTTAAAGGTTTACCTTCTTCAAGAATGTGCTCCTGACCAAAAATTTCATCAAGAGAAGACGGCCGCATCCTATCGGCGAGCGGCTGATAGAGATCTCCACGGCCAAGGTTTCCTTCAGTGAAGCTAAATAGATCATTCATTTCAGGCGATTAATTCCCCTTCAATTTCTCCCATTGCCTGCAATGACAATTCAATGAATTCATCCAAAGGTACTCCAATAAGTTCGCATTCCCGAATGTTTTCCCTTGAAACATTTCGAGCGAAAGCTTTTTCTTTCATGCGCTTTTTGATGGACTTTGGCTTTACCGAGGTAATCTTTTTATCCGGGTAAACCATTGCGCAGGCAACCACCAGACCGGTCATGCTTTCTGAAGATGCCAGGGCATGATCCAGTTCACTTTTTCTTTCAAACCCTGTCATTTCGTTATGCGATTTTATTGCATAAAGAAATTCTTCTGAAACACCTTCTTTTTGGAGAATATTTACTGTTTCAATTGCGTGCTTTTCTGGATCATCACGAGTTTTATCAAAATCGAGATCATGAAGCAAACCGGTAACCTCCCAAGCTTCGCAATCGCGGCCAAGCTTTGTAGCTAATGCCTTCATAATTGCACCGCTGGCAATACAATGCTTTCTCAAATTATCAGACTCAAGATGTTCATCAAGCAATTCGATAGCTCTAGCTTTGCCTATCATTTTTACCTCCGTATTAGAAAGAGTTTTCAAACTCCAGGGATTCTTCACTATTTTTAGCCATGACCTCAACAACTTTCCAGCGGTGTCTTCTATGAGCTTTTGCAACTTCACCTGCCAATTGCTTAAGGCCATTTTTTGTCATTTCATTTTTTGCGTAAACCATAATCTTATTTGATGTTATATAATTGGCTTCTTTAATTGGCAAATGCGATTTCATCCAGGTTAGGAACTCTTTTTCTGAGAGTAATGTTGTCGCAGAAGCAATATCTAATCCACCGCTCTCGTTTAAAATAAATTCTGGCGCATGGTTTGTTTTCAAAAAACAGTTTTCACATGGGTCAAGACCAGCAAGTTGTGAAACGTCAATAAGATTTACTTTCTTTTCCGCATCTTTACAAGCAAGAAAAGGATCATGAAAGCAGGTGTCTCCGTTTTGTGTCCAGGCAATTATTGCTTTATCTTTCTCAGCCTTTTCAGTTTTAATTCTTTCGATTTCTTCCTGAGAAAAATCGAATTTTTTAATCTCATTTTTCTCCTTTGGAGCTGGTTTTGAGGAATTGCCAATATATGTTCCGGAAAAGACCTGAAAAGGCTTGCCATCAGGATCTTTCTTTTTTCCATCAACTGGAAAAATATAAGATTCTGCTTTTTGTGGTTTCTGATTAACTGAAGAAGCTGCTTTCTTTTTCCTGGCAACCTTGGTTCTTGAAGCCTTTGAATCTAACTGACCAGCAACAACTCCACTTAATATTCCAATAAAAATAAAAGACAGTATAATTTTTTTCATAAAACTCTCCGAGTCTTAGTTTAATCAAAGTTTAAAACAAAATAAACCTGTTTTTCCTTTTAATTCTCGACATAAAAGAAAGTGTAAAGTAAACTGTAGCGCTTATGAGTGAAATCGAAAAGATAAAGTACTTCCCTGAAGCTGAAAAAAACTGGCCAACAAAACTTTTAATGGCCGGTCTTATTATTTTTGCAATAGCATGTAATTTTTCTATTTCCTTAAGTCAAATAGGACTTGGGCTTGCTCTGATTGGTACAATTGTTCTGTTAAAAAACAAAGAGTACACAACCAGACCTACTCCAATTGATCTTTCGTTTGCCTGCTTTGCCTTTGCAGGCTTTTTATCTTTGTTTAATGCGGCTGAAACCTTGAAAGCAATTATTGAGATGAAAAAATTCTTAATAATTTTTGTGTTCTATATAACTTTCTGGATACCGTATTCAGAAGCTTTTCAAAAAAAAATACTTGGAATCTACCTATCCTTTGCAACTATTATTTCTGCAGCAGGAATTGCAAAGCTATATCTCGTCGACGTTAATCTTGATAGAGCATACGGATTCTTTTCTTTACCAATTACCTTTGGTGAGTGTCAGGCCATGGCGCTCCTCCTGGCAATTTCATGGCTATGTACTCCCAATAAAAGCAAAAATGAAACAGCGGGAATCCTACTGAGTATAACCTTGATTCTTTCGGCATTAATTCTTTCATTTACACGAGGAGCCTGGCTTGGATTTGGCTTTGGTTTTCTAACCCTTTTAGTAAGATTTCCACGAAAGCTTCTTATGATTGCTGTTTTTATTGGCATTTTTGTTGGACTGCTTGCCGCAAATGACAGTCAGGTCAGAGAGCGTTTTCAGAGCATGAGCATAAAGAAAAATTTACAAACCTTTCAAAGAAGAGTTGATGCAAAATATGAAACAGATGGCTTTGAATCTAATTTTCGTCGTTTAAGAAACTGGCAAATAGGTTTCGATATTTTTAATTCAATGCCTGTTTTTGGTGCGGGAATGAACAACGTAAAGTATTGGTATAAAAAACGTGCCACAGAATTTGAAAGAAACAACTCTTTCATTTTTGGACATCAGCACAACAATTTCATGCAATTAATGGTTATGACCGGCCTACTGGGTCTAACCTGTTTTTTCTGGTTTCTACTCAGTCTGGCTAGATTATTAATTGCAGCACCCAATTACATTGAATCCGATTGGCAAAAAAACATTTCAAAGGGCGCAATCGCTGTTCTTTTTTGCTTTATAGCAACAGGCCTAACAGAGTATAGCTGGGGTGACGAAGAAGTTGCCATGTTAGCATTTTTTCTAATGGGTATAATGATTAACCCCGCCAGATTCAATATTCAAAAGCAGCAACAGGTTCCGGCTTCTTAAGAAGGCCCCAAAAAGCGCAGACACAAATTGGTATTCCACCAAAGAAAAGAAGACCATTCATTACTACAGAGCGATATGCTTCAATCGTAAAAGGTGGGAAAACATTTTGTAAAGCCACCGACATAAGTCCGTAAAAGCATATTGTCCACCAGATACCCTGCCTGAAAGTATTATTTGCCCAGCCACCAGGAAAAAGATCTTTTTTGGATATAGTATCAATCAAAGAAACCGCAAAACAGATAATAAACAGAATCAGAAAACGATCTTTTCCCAAGCCGCATTCAAGAGCAGCATAATCATACCGCATACAAAAAGAACTCATGCTGATAGCCCAAAAATATGGCAGGCAAACCAAAAGTTCGTCAGGCACAAAAGATAGACGTTCGCCTTTTTTAAACCTGAAAAACACAACAGCACCAATAACTCCTAGTTGAAGAATACAGCTGTATGAAACAGATCCTAAATCATATAAGCTTGTCAGAAAATAGGCAAAAAGATATACCCTTGAAAACCATTTTGCGATACCGCTAAAGTAATGACCCATATTATCTTTCCCCGAGAGAGTTAGGTGCAGAGTTTTTTAGTAACCCACGAGAATTTAATAGCGTTTTATAGCACTTATCCATATTATTAGCCAGTCGTTTTACAGAATACCTTGAACAAATTTCATCGCGCAAATTGGGATCAGGATCCATTCTTAAACGGCTTGCCTCAATTGCTTCGCAAAGACTATCGGCAAATTTATCATTATCAGTAGGAATAATATTCCCATAAGCACCGCCATTTAAAAGATCAATAACGCCCCCAACTGAAGTTGCTGCGACAGGACATCCAGCGGCAAGAGCCTCTATTAGAACAACAGGTGTCCCTTCATTTTTTGAAAGTAAAACAAGCAGATCCAAATCGGAGTAAACCTCTTCAATATCCTTTCTTATTCCAAGCATTGAAACATTTTGCTCAAGATTTAAACTCTCAATTTTACCTTCAATTTCCTGCCTCATTTCACCATCACCAACAATAATCAGGTGAGCATCAGGCTTTCTTTCCAAGACTTTTCCAAAAACTTCTATTAAACGCAAATGGTTTTTAACTGGCACCAATCTAGCTACAATTCCAATTAAAAAAGCATCTGGACTGATGCCAAGAGATTTTCTTATATTTCCCTTTTTACGTTCAAATCTCCTGAATTTTTCTAACTCAAGTCCAAGCGGGATGACTGCTATTTTATCTTTTGAAATGGGTGAAAGTCGCTCAGCGATTTCTTTCTTTAGATCGGGGGATAGAGTCACAATCTTATCAGTAAAGCGCGCCAGAAGTCTCTCCAAACAAGCAATAGCACTTGATACTTTTTCTGAAAAATAGCCAGAAAAAATATGACCATGAAAAGTATGTAAAATTACAGGAACTCCACAGAATACAGCCGCAAGCCTTCCGAGAATACCAACTTTGGTTGTGTGTGTGTGCACAATGTCTGGTTTATATTTTATTACCAGCCTGACAATTCCCAAAAAAGCCTTAAAGTCGTTGAATAAGGAAATTCTCCCCGTCAACCCCTTTACAACTTCAACCCTGATTCCATTATTAATTGCCTGATCTATCATACTTCCTTCAACACTCTGGGGATTTCCAACAGCCAGAACTGTTTCATACCCCATTCCAGCCATGCCCTTACAAAGGTTTATGACATGAAAAGAAGGACCGCCAACATTTATCCTGCTTAGCAATCTTAAAACTCTGATTTTTCTTTTACCTGTTTCCAATTTGCAAACTCGCGAGTTATTTGAGGCTCAATACTTACATATCATGCCCTATTTTTTCAAGTTTAGTCTATGTAAACAGGAAAAACTCCAGCGGTAATTTTTTATAAATGATTTTTCTCTGTATACTTGTTTCATTTAAGAGAATTGATGTAGTCTAATTAGAGATAAAATGGCATTTTCTTCAGGAGGCAAATCCATGCGTCGAAAGGCAATATATGGAAACAGAGGATTTCAGAAAATTACAGATCATTTTTATTCGGAACTTTTAAGCCGAAACCCGGTCACAGCAACCTGGTTAGGGGAGCATCAATTTGATAGTCTTCTTCCAGAAGTCGGAGCTGAAGCAATCGAGAAAGAAATTTCTTTTTTGCGAAAAATGAAGGATTCCTATAGTTCTCTTCCAGAAAGTGACTTATCAATAGATGAGCGCATTGACAGAGAGATTGCAATAAACTTTGCAAGTATTCACCTGTTTTTAAATGAAGATTTGCAGCGCTGGAAGCTTGGCAAAGATTTGGCAATGCACATTGGCGATTCTATTTTTCTATTGTTTGTAAGAGACTTTGCCCCCCTTCATCAGCGCGTAGAGGCAATGATTTCAAGATTGGAATCGGTGCCAATGTTTTTAGCCAGCGGGAAAACTCTTTTCCAAAAAGTCCCAGCTTTATGGGGAGAAATTTATCTGGATTCGGCAAGGAATCTTCCTGCATTGCTTGATACAATTGAGACAAGCATATCGAATCAGGTGCCAGGATTTCTTTTGAACAACTTTAGTAAAGCATGTATTACAGCAAAAAAAGCATTGGTTGATTTTACAAACTGGTTTAAGAATGCGATTATGCCTAAAGCAGAACATGACTGGGCTATGGGAGAAGGAGCATTTCAAACTCTGATGCAATTGAGAAATCTTGGATTATCAACCTCAGAGATGCTTGATATTGGCAAAACCAGTTTAAGAAAAAGCTCTGACCGAATTGATCTTTTAAGCAGAAAAATACTTGGAACTTCTTCAAGTTGTGATAAACGCTCAGTAAATGAAGTCCATAACAGAATAAAAGCCAATTGCCCGCAAACTTTTGAGCAAGCCCTTGAAGCGTATAAAGACTCCGTCCGAAGGAGCAAAGCTTTTGTGGAACTTAACCAGTTTGCAACTCTTCCAGAAAATGAAGATTTGGAAATAATGGAAACCCCAGATTTTATGGCACATGTAATTCCATTTGCAGCATACATGGGACCAGAAAAGTCAGCAAAGTTTCAAAAAGGAACCTACCTTGTTACAAGAAACAAAAATAAAATTGAGCTGGGGAGATTTAATTACTCAGATATTTCCAACACATCCATCCATGAGGGCTATCCAGGACACCACCTTCAGCTCACTGGTCAGAACTTGCATCCCAGCAAACTCAGGATTTTTTCCGAAAGTACAGAATTAATTGAAGGCTGGGCACATTATTGTGAAGAAGCTATTATGGAAAGAGGCTTTGAATCAACTAATGAAAATTACTTCATTCAGGCTAACGATGAAGTATTTAGGGCAGCTCGAATTCTAATAGATATAAACCTTCATGGAAAAAAATGGAGCTTTGATAAAGCCCTAAGCTTTTTGATGGAACAAACCAATATGGATAAGCCATCAGCAATAGCTGAAATGAAAAGATACACTCAAACCCCTGGCTATCAGGTCTCCTACTTGACGGGTAAGCACTTAATCAAAGAAATGAAAGAAAAGTTAAAAAATAGATTCAAAAGTGACTTAAACGACAGAGATTTTCATGATTTACTAATTTATGAAGGAAGTCTTCCGATTTTCCTGGGAAAAAAATACTACCCGGAAATACTTTTAGAAAGGTTTAAAGAAGAATCTAAAATTTAAAAACTATGGCATTTGACAAACAACTATTTATACCAAATAAACGCGACTACATAACCGGAAAAAAGAGACCCACAGTAGATTGTATTATTTGCTCTATTATAAAAAAAGAGCCTGAAGTAACAAATCTACTGGTTTGGAAAAATGATTTTGTAGCAGTTTGTGCGAATCTTTACCCCTACAATGCCGGACACCTTCTAATTTTTCCAACAAGACACATAGAAGATCCTCGAGAACGAACAGAAAATGAAATTCTTCAAATGAGTAAACTTCTCCAACATTCAATGGATGTCCTGGAAAAAATTTACGAGCCATCCGGCTTTAACATTGGCTTCAACGTTGGGGAAGCTTCCGGCGCCAGCATTCCTCATTTACACAAACATCTTGTCCCAAGATACTCACGTGAGCTTGGGTTTGTAGATATCACCGCCGGAGCAAAAATCATTATCGAAGACCCTAACCACACTCTTGAAAAGCTGAGAAAAGAGTTTGAAGGTTATGAAATCAAATAATGAAACTCACTTCAAGAATAAAAATATATGTTATAATCTCTTTTCAAAGGATTTAAAGGAGCGAAATCTATGAAGTCCAAGCTACTCAAAACTGGATTCCTTGCACTGGCAGCATTTTGTGGAACCAGTATGATCTCTTTTGCAGACACCTGTGATGATTTGAAATTTCTGGGATATTCCAAAAATATCACTGATGAAATTTCTCAAACTTTAAAAGAAACTGGAATAGCAGAACCAGATGTAAAAATTCTCTCAGAAAACGATGATCGCGCTTTAACAGAAGTAGAAGCAGTTCACGAGCAACTTTTTGAGCTTGGAGTAACTCGCGGACTCTCAGCTCAATCAGCCGATCAGTCTGAAAGATTGCAACAGGAACTAAACACTTTCTGGGATGAAGTTGAAACAACAAAGTCACCTGAAAAGGTTTCAGCAGCAGTTAAGCAACAGATTTACAATAACATTCTCACCGATCTAAACAAAGCTGGATACAATGTTTTGCGACTTGAGATTTTAGATCTCCCGGAAGGCAATTCTGACAACCAGATTAGAGCTATTGTAAGAGCGGTTAAACCCTTAAGGACTAAGAAAAGTTACCTTGAGATCCAAAAAAACCTGTCGGAAATGAAAAAAATCTGTGTTAACTCGGCTACAATCGGCGGAATGCCATATTTATCAGAACTAACTTCATTTGTAGCAGAAAATCCCAGGAATAAATATTATTACGAAAAAACAATCTTAAACTACTAGGGTTTAACTAATGAGTATTCTTGCATCTACAAGGAATTCTACTAGAATCATGGTTTATGCCATGGTTTGCACTTTGGTTATTTCCTTTGGGTGTATAGGCGCGTTACTTGCATCAGTTATGGGAGCTCAATATGCTTTGATAGGCCTATTTTTAGGCTCTGCACTTGGTGCTTTTATATCGGTATATGAAGCCACAATTATTGGATGCATGTCGGGAATGCTAGTTGGTTTGATTTCGTCCCCTCTGGTATTTTACTTTCTTGACTTTGAAACCGCCTATCTAGTTATATTTGTTTTCTCTTTATTAGGTGCGTTTCTGGGCGAACCATTAGCTTATTTCTGGCGGGAAGCGAATCAATTAGAAGAAGAAACCACAGATTTCCCGGCTTTGGAAAACAAAGACTCCGAGGAGATTGTTGAGTGAGCATTATAAGACTGATAATGGTTGAAAAAGAATCAGCAGTTTCCGGTCAGATACCATCTTCATCAATTCCTTCCATTTTCTGGGCAATATCCAACGGCGCTTCAAAGCTTCCGGCGTTCTGGAAAAAAGTTAAAGAAATTGATTCTGGCCTGGAAGATCACTTTAAAACAAATCAAGACCAGACGCCGAATCTTGAAGGAGCTGGCGATGGTTTATTGGTTATAAGCTGGGATCATAAATGTATTGAATCCTTTCAATCCTATACGCCCGCCAGGCATTTTGGAACCGTAGTCCCACACAACGGCGAACACAGAATAGCAGAAGAAGAACCCCGGGAATTTCAAATTGATGATTCCTGGAGCATTATAGATCATCATTTTGAGGAGAGCAGGCACTAATCAGATGGCAAATTGTCAAAGCTGTGGAGCAATTAACAACGAAGATTCAATCAGCTGTGTAGCATGTAACAGGACACTTTTGGTTGTATGTCCCAGATGTACCGCGAGAAATTCAGTATCAGCTGCAATATGTGGCCAATGTGGAAGAATTCTTCAGGAAAAAAACGACCCCAATCTAATGAGACAAAGGTTCGGAGATCCTGTAGATGAAATGCTGATGCAACAAAACGATGATTTTTCCAGCACCGAGTTTCCCAAAAGTGCGTTTGCAAAAGTTATAATTGGAATCTTTGTCTTCTCATTTGTTTATATGTCACAGATTTTGAGTGGTCATCCAATTTTACTGCTGTTAGCAGGCCTCGGCAGTGGTGCACTGGCTTTATGGGGATTAATAGACATTACTTTCTGGGTTTTAGAAGATAATGAAATAAACAAAGCTCCAGTTAACGAAAGCATCCCAGAATCTTTCCCAACTGGAACAGAAGAAGGTTTACCTTCCATTGGTGAGTCATTTGAAGCAATGGATCAGGACTATGAAGATTCTATTAAAGAGCAACAACAGGGATTACCAGATCTTCCATTGTCAGAAGATGAAGCAGAGGCTTTAACGGCAAAAAATCTTTCAGAAGAAAATCATGAAATCACTGAAAAAGATGAAGTTGAAGAGAAAAAAGCTAAAGCCCAGACTCTTGCAGAATTTCTCTCAGATGGCATTGAGAAAGAAATTTCGGCAATCCAGCGAAAGATTAGAAGATCACCAGACAATTTTGCTTTGCTGATGAGACTTGCACAACTCCACGAAGAAAGAGGAGAAATAAACCTCGCAGTTGAAAAAATGGAGGAATGCATCGCATTTCAGCCAGAAGTCGCTGAAATTTATCTTTACCATGGAATACTTTTACGCAGATCCGGGAAACCTGACAAGGCAAGAGAAGCGTTTGAACGGGCCCTTGAATTAAACAAATTCATGTCCAAGGTCTACTATCAACTTGGAATTCTTGAGAGAAGTCAAAGCAATCTTGATCTTTCAAGAAAATTTTTACAAAAATGTATTCAGCTTTCTCCTGATGATGCTTATGCTCATTACCAACTCGGAATGATTTATAGAGACTTAGGCGATCTTCGCCTGGCACAGATGGAGTTAAAAAGAGCAACAATTCTTCATCCAACAGATTCTTACGGGCACAGTAAATTGGGACAGGTTTTTCAACAAACCGGCCAACTGGAACTGGCAATATCAGAATATTCTGTCGCCCTTAGTATTAAGCCTTCAGATCCCTTCGTATTAGAAAAACTTGCGGAAGTAGTTGCAGCCAAACATATGCCCGAAAAAGCAGCAGAATTGTTCCAGGAAGCTATTTCCAGGCAGTTTCATCCAAAGGTTGAAACAATGCTTTCTCTTGGCAAAGTTCTTCGCCAACTAGGACGATTTGAGGAGCTTGAAACTTTAACCACAGAAATTTTGCGTCTGGACAAAAATAATCACCATGCATGCTTTTTAAAAGCTATTTCAGCCATAAACCAAGGTAGGAATCTCGATGCGGTTGATATTCTTGAAGATTTAACCCAAAACCCACAAGCTGGTTACGAAGCATGGCTTGAGCTGGGAAAACTGTATCAAGCAAATGGAAAAGCAGAAAAAGCTGTTTCAGCCTTTATTCGAGCATCAACGAGTGCTCCTGACCAAGCTGGAATATGGAACACAATCGGAGTTCTTCTTAGCAATCAAAAAGCTTATGAAGAAGCATTAAAGGCTTTTAAGAAAGCACTGAGCTTTGATTATACTGATTCCCAGATTCACACAAATATGTCCGCTGTACAAAAGAAAATAGAATCAAGTTGTAACAGAATAATTGAAACCCGACAAAAGCAGCTTGAAAAGAACCCGGATGATCTGGAAGCTTATCTTGAGATGGGACATGCTCTAGAATTATCTCAGAGACCAGATGAAGCTATGATGGCTTACCAAAGGTTACTTGCAGTAGACCCTGAACACATTCAAGGTCTCATGTCTTATTCAGAACTACTCAGAAAACGTGGAAAGCTGAAAATGGCTATGCGTTGCTATAAGGAAATTTTAAAACTTCAGCCAGAAAATCTTGATACGCATCTATATCTTGTTCAGGCAAACTTAAACCTTGGGTTCTTGAATGAAGCTCTCAGGCATGCGGTAATTGCACAAAAGCTTTCAGCTGAGGACCCACGGGTACATTTCCTTCTAGGTAAAATTTACTTTGCCAAAGGTCTTGCCCCAAGAGCTTTGAAAGAATTTACTTCGGTAGCAGAAAATTCAAACGACCCCGATATGATCAGTTGGGCAGAGCTTATGAGAAGACGATTGTCGAGGAATTCATAATGAGGCACTCATTAAAAAGAATTGGTCTGTTTTTTGTCGCGATTGCAGGAATTGCATTGCCAATATCAGCCCAAAGCTCTTTTTCATCGATAGCAGAATCAAAAGTAACGGTTAGAGATTTGCTTGAAGGGCACGAAAGGGCCCCGCGCTCTGACACCTATTATTTATTAGCCCTTGCTGACGCAAGAAAACAGAATTATGAAGAGGCTGAAAAATCAATCAGAACCGGGTTGCAGATTAACCCGCGTAATACCAAACTAATGAATCTTCGTGGAGCAATTTATTCGAGAAAAGGTAGATTGGCAGAGGCAAGACGAATATTTCTTACCGTTTTACAACTTAATCCTGATGACAAATACGCTCAGGCCTCATTAACCTCTATAGAAAAACAACTTCAACCAAAAAGAAATTCAATTATTGTTACACAAAAGGCTGTAGCTAATTCCAGGCCAATCCAACCAGATTCTCCTGTAGAAGTAGTAAACATAGCCCCGGCAGAGAAAAAGGTTCTGGAAGCTTCTTATTTTAAATCAATAAAGAAAAAACAAAGATGTTACTACAGCATGGCCAGTATCGCCAGGGCTCAGGATCTTTTTATTAAAGCCCACCCTGACAGAAAAACAGAGTTTGCCATTGAAGAGCTTGTAAAGATGGGCTTATTGCCCTCGGCACCGCTTTGTCCAGAAGGCGGAAGCTACTCTCTTGATGGAAAAGAAGTCGTCTGTTCTAAACACGGCAAGCAGTCCGTTTTGGGCTCAGAAGTTCAAACTGTATTTGTAGACTTTAACATGGGTATGAAAGCCAAGCTAAGCCGCAACTATCTTGAAGCCTTAAAAGCCTTTGAGCAAGTTGTCGTATTGTATCCCCGGTGGTCGGAAGCTCACTTTCAGCTTGCTGACACGTTGTTTCGCCTTGGAGAAACAGACCCTGCAATATTGGAGCTTAGGCAGTGCCTGAAAATTGATTCAGAAAACCTTGATGCCAAGCTTCTTCTAGCAAATCTTTATTTCAAAAAAGGACAAAAGCAATCTGCTCTTGAACTATTAGACGGAGTTGCGACCAAAGAAAGTGGAACCGTTTATGGACTTGCTGCAAGAAGCATTGCAAAATCAATAAGACTGGGAAGAAACTATTATCAGATCTTCCCACCAAACTAATAAGTTATGAAAAAACCAATAAAAACCCTAGCCTTCTTGTGTCATCCAGCCAGAGCTTCAGTGCCACCACTTTTAAAAACCCTTTTAAAATGGTCTGAAGAAAATGAAATTGGTGTAAGGCTTACACCAAGAATGGCACAAATTGTTGAAAGGCCAGAGCTGGGCCTTCCCAGGCAAGACATGGCCTCTGAAGTCGATATGGTAGTTGTGCTTGGAGGGGATGGCTCAATACTTGAAACAGTTAGGGCTTTTGCGGCAGATGGTGTCCCAATAGCGGGAATCAACTTAGGACATCTTGGCTTTTTAACGCTTGATGAGCCCAAAAATGCTATTTTTACCTTAAAAAAACTTAAGAGCGGAAAATTTAGAATTGAAAATAGAATGATGCTTCAAGCTATCGTCCGCCGCCAGGGAAAAAAGGTTTTCCGTGGAATTGCTTTAAATGACATTGTTGTTCAAAAAGGAACAATGCTTAGAGTAATCAACATAGATGTTTCCATTTCTGGAAACAAGGTAAATACCTACCATGGAGACGGATTGATCTTTTCTACCCCAACTGGTTCTACTGCATATTCGCTTTCAGCAGGCGGTCCTATTGTCCCTCCATGGGTAAATGTAATGGTTGTTTGCCCATTAAATTGTCATACTTTAAACGCCCGCCCGGTAATTACTTCAGACTCAGAACGATTAATCGCCAAACTCTCCTGCGTCCATTCAAAGGTTGATTTAGTTATGGATGGTCAGGAAGGCTTCAGACTGCAGGATGGTGACGAAATTGAAGTCGGAAGAGCCCAGGAATTGGGTAGAATTGTTGTATTCAGATCAAGAAATTTCTTTCAGGTTTTAAGAAAAAAAATGAGATGGGGATAAAGCGACTTAAGCTCCTTTCCCCATTATAAGGAGAATTAAATGCCCCCGAAAAATAGAATATTAAGATTCTTTTTTACAATAGCACTAATTTTATTTGTTTGTTCAAGTTCTTTCGCCCAGGGAGACTTTCGATTTTCAGCTGAATTGAAAGAAAGTAATGAGAAACAGATCCAAGTCTCAATTAGCGCAATAATTGGTTTAGACCATCTTCTATATAAAAATCAACTTAGTTTTGAAATTAATGGTCTAGAGCCATCAGTTACCTGGCCAAAAATAAAAGTAAAAAAAGATCCATTCAGTGAGGATATGATTGAGGTTTTCGCAGAAGGAACCCACGACTTTTTATTAACTTTAAACAAGCCAATAAAAGACAAAATCATCAAAGTCCGCATGAATTATCAGGGGTGCACATCCCAAACCTGTTTTATGCCTACTTTTAAAGAGTTTGAATTTTCAACTTCGGTCAGAAATGAAATGTTAACCAAACCCTTAAGTGCAGGGGGGGCAAAAAAAATATCAGTCGCAACAAGCACTAATTCAGTGACAAGCCAGGAAAAATCTCCATCAGTTCCTATTCAGACCCCAAGCGGTTTTGTCGATTTTTCCTCAACATTGGCAGAGAAAGGAACCCTGTGGGTTCTTATACTTGCACTTTTGGGCGGTCTTCTTGTAAGCCTTACGCCTTGCGTATATCCAATGATACCAATAACACTGTCGATTATTGGAGGGAGAAAGGAAAATACCACGTTTGCTAAAGGCCTTGCTTTATCTGGAACCTATGTTGCAGGCCTTTCACTGACCTATGCTATTCTCGGACTTGCAGCAGCCAGCTTTGGTGCCCAAATAAGAGGATTTCTTCAAGGAACAGCGTTTCAAGTAATAATTTCGTTAACCTTCTTTGTTTTAGCTTTTTCAATGTTTGATGTTTTCATGATTCAAGCGCCAAACTCGGTCAGAAATAAATTGGGCAACATCAAAACATCAGGAATGCTTGGAATCTTTTTCATGGGAATGGTTTCCGGTCTAATGGCATCGCCATGTGTTGCGGCTCCGCTTGCAGGAATTCTTGCCTTTATTGCTTCTACCGGGAGTAAGTTTCTTGGCTTTTTTATGCTCATGTTTTTTGCCTGGGGAATGAGTTTCCCACTTTTGCTTATTGGTGCTTTTTCAGGCTCATTAAACTCTCTTCCCAAAGCAGGCGAATGGATGATCAGAGTAAAAGAATTTTATGGTTTTCTTCTACTCGGGGCATCTTTATTCTTTATCCAACCTTTAATTGGCCCATCATGGACCGACATTTTAATGTCTCTGCTATTAGCAGCTTTTGCAGCATATTTAGGCTTGTTTACCCAAATCGAAAACGGTGCGCCACTTTTACCCAGAGTTATGAAAAGCTTTGGTGTGGTGGCAATTGCTGTATCATGTGCTTTTGCAATTAGTGCCACATCAAAATGGGGCGGTCTATGCATGACGCAGCCTTCAGAAATACAGGCAGCGCACTCTAATACAAAAATGTTCTGGCACACTAAGTTAGAGGACGCCATAAAAGAAGCTAAGAAATCAAACAAACCCATATTTGTTGATTTCCGTGCTGAATGGTGTTCTATCTGTAAAGAGCTGGAAAGAGATGTTTTTCCAGACCCAAAGATTTCAGTTCTTTTTGAGAAAATGGTGCTGTTAAAGATTGACACCACAAACCTCACGCCAGAAATCGAAAAACTTATTAAAGAATTTCAGGTTATCGGCCTGCCAACTCTTATAACACTCGACAGCTCTGGTAAGGAGCTTCCTGCTCTCCGCATGGTTGGGGAAGTTTCTGTTGAGCACCTGGAAAAGAATCTGAGGCAAGCTTTGTAAAACAAAATCATTGGAAGGCTCAAGCACAGTGGCTTGAGCCTTTTTAATTGATAAGGAACAAGCCAAAAATGATAGTCCGAAAATGTAAGGATTGTAATAAGGAAGCCGAAGATAAAGACATCTTCTGTAGTCAATGCGATTGGGAAATAGACGATGATGAGTTTATCAGCCAATTAAAAGAGAACCATGCTGAGCTTATAAGAGTAGCTGGCGACAAATTAATTTTAATTCGAGATGGAAAACTTAAAACAATTGACTTTGAAAAAATAAAAAGTGTTTCCATAATACGCTCAATGGCCGGTCCACAAAAAGGCAACATAAATAGTGTGTTGTTCATATCAAAGAAAAATAAGCAGTTTTCCCTTGCAAATGACTTTCCAGGGCTGGATAAGGCTTTAACAATTATCTGCCAGGAGTTTCCAGATAAATACAGCGACTTTGGTTGCCATGATATTTTTTCAGGAAAACCAATTCCGCCTGAGAAAGTAAAATCAAGACAAATGTGGTTAATGGTATTTATGGTTGTGGCTGTAGCGCTCGAAGTAGCATTTATGTTTTTAACAAAATAGTAGAATTTTAAATGAAAGCAATTCAAAACCAGAGTAAAATAAATTCTATAGATGCTTTCAAAAATATATTCTTTATTTGAGTATTGTCTATTTGCCCCCAACAAACAGCTTCAAATTTGCTATTTTAAACTTGTTCAATTAATATTGGGTCAAAAAAAGATTTGGGTAATTAAATAGAAGGATTCCTTATGGCAAGAAATAAAAAAGTTTCAGATATAGTTGGCGGGATTTTCGCAATTATTTTTATTGCTGGCCTTGTGATTGGCGGGGCATACGTTTCCCATAAAAATAAAGTAATTAAAAGATTAAACCTCTCTTCAAATGACAAGTTAGAGCGAGGAGATTTTAGTGGTTCATACGATGATTTGAATGAAGCAATTGATCAGATAAAGTTCCCTTATTCTCTTTTTGTTGGATCTAAAGATTTCTCCACCTATCGCCCGGATGATTTAAAGCATGCCAGAGGAGAACGCGGACTTATGCTCATTTCTGCAAACATGTCGGACTGGAAGCTTGATGTTAAAGAATTGATGAATCAAACGCATGAAGATCTATCAGTTGGAAAATCATCATCAAAGCAATTAAACAATCTTAAATTGCTACAGAAGCTACTGCCTTCAATGATCGCCTTTAATAAAAATGACATCAAAACGGCTGTGAATGGTGGATTAAAATTCCAAACCACATTACATAAAGAAAAAACAATTAGCGAGTTTGTTGCAAGACCCTTTGTGTCCTTATCATATGAGCTCTATAAAAAAACTGATTCTACCCTTTCGATTAAATTCTTCTCCATAGCTAGCAGTTTAAGCCAGTGCTTTGCCAAAGATGGGGATAAGTTTTTCAAGAATATGCTAGAGACTCTTTCAAAAGAGTCCCCTCGCAAAAAAGTAAGCAAATTTGATCCCCAAAAAGCTTTTAAATCAGCTTTGGTTCTAGCCAAAAAGAAGCAATTTGAGAAAGCGCTTCCATTACTTGAAAATTGCTACTCTGCTGAAAGTAAAAACAACAAGGTTTGCTACATGCTCGCCTTAGTAAAAAAGAGACTTGGCAAAAAAAATGAAGCAAAAAAACTTTGTGAAGAAATTTTGTCGAGACAACCAAATAGTGCAAAAGCCAAAAAATTGCTGGATTCATTTAATTAATCTTTGTTCCAGCTCTTCCTTTCATAGCTGTTCAATCATAAAAAATCGCCCTGCGCCATTCATTTTCTGATAGTATCTAACCAATCAACGATCTTTGCCGCGTCGGTAGCTGTGCTTTGTGAAAAGAAATCTCCGTCTTCTTTTAGAAATACAGGTTTAAAGGTTTTTCCAGTTTCATCCCAGGAGTAAGCAGTCCAGCGGTAAGTCCCCATGTCCACCCCTCTGTTAATTGGCTTTGAATGTGAGGCAACAGCAACTTGAACAATGAGTTCTTTCATTTCTTTTAACTTTTGTAGATTTACCTTTTTTACAAATTTTAGCCCTGTTGAAAACTGATTTCGCAGTTCAGCATTTGAAGTAACCTTTTTACCAGCTATACGATCTATTGGAGATGCCTTGCATGCAGCATAATCAAATTTATTCAAATTGCCATCTGAATCGATAAAATAACCATTATATTGGTGACCCCAAGCGTAGTTTTCATATGTTTTTGAAAATAGAACCAATCCGGGTTCCTGGGCAAATAGATAGCCAGAACAAAGCAACAAAATTGTGAAAAGAACCAGACAAAACTTTTTCATTTTTTCCCTCCAAATTTTAGTAGAACCTCTCTGGTTAGTAATTGAATATCTTCTAAATCTTTTGCTCTAACATCACTACTGGTAATTTTAAAAGCATAAGAAACCATAGGGCTTAAAACCCTGAAACCATCGACTTCAACAGTAAAGGCAGATCTTTCCCAAATAATATCTGTATTCCGCCTAAAAATTACCCCAGCATCATTTGTACGATAAGTCAGTATTTCAAAGCGATAAGCTGTGTCATCGCTAACCCAGAAATTGTGAACCTTTTCAGGTAAGTCATCAAAATTATATTTCGCCAACTCCCCTTCAATACAAGCCCAGACAGTTAATCCATGCGCTTCAAGACAACCAATCAACTCAGGTAAATCATCATAGAAAACACCAATATCCAGGTCATCATGCTCACGCGACTTCTTTCCAAAAAAGTGATCAATAGACTCTCCGCCGGCCAAAAACCAACAATCCAAATCCAACAGCAATTCTTTGAGCTGGAATTTGCTAAATGGTTCCCAATTCACTTTTCGCACCTCATCTTACTGGTTTAACCAAAGTCGTTTCCCGACTTAATAAAAATAAAGGTTTTGAAACAATCATAAACACAATTATTGATGTAATATTTCCTATGAGGGAAGCAGCCAGCGCAGTTTTGAATTCCAAACTTTCTTTGAAGATCCTACGATCCTTTCTGCTCGCCAGATACAAAATGACACCCTCGACAAGCACCACAATTGCTTCAAGAACAATTGTTACCATAAGATTGCTTGTAACACCAAAAGGCGTATGAACAAATACAGACAATGCGTTATAAAATGCAAAAAAAGTCATGCCAGTCAGCAAAAGCCAGGCAAAAGAAAATTCAAGATAAGAAGCAAGTCTTTTGCGTAGAAAGTAAAGAATCGCCATGGCCTCAGCGAATAAAGACAAACCAATAGCCAAATAACTGAAGCTTTTTTCAATTTCAGGATCGGGATAAACAATTGGGTTGGCGTGAAGCCGCCCAGCCCAAATAAACACAAGAACAAAGATTGCAAACAAGAATTTCTGTTTTGCCATTTTAAACCTCAAGCTTCTTATTAATTAAGCTTAAGGCCGTCTGGAAAAAAAGTCATTCGTTAATTTAGCCATTTTTTATAATTTAGGGCGCTTGAGCAATCACATTGTTTAAGCGGATTGGCCCATTCCCGCGATCCCCGTCGCGGGAAAATTTTGCCTTTTTTAGAACAAACGTTTCACCAGGTTTAAAACTTGGTGAAACACTCTAATTTTCTATGGAGTAAATTTTTCGATGCTGTGGTTAGATGAATCTGCGATTATTACATTTCCTGAAACATCTATAGCTATGCCATAAGGCCCCTGAAGGAGGCCATCTGTACTACCCTCGCTGCCCCATTTTGCTATAAAGGTTCCTGTAGGAGTAAATTTCTGTATTCTATGGTTGCCAGTATCAGAAACATAAACATTACCTACCCCATCCAGTGCTATGCCTTGTGGATAATTAAACTGGCCATCGCCAGAGCCATTAGATCCCCATTTCGCAACAAATGTCATAGAAGAGTTAAACTTTTGGATACGCTGATTATCAGTATCGGCTACGTAAATATTACCCTGATTATCGATAGCGATTCCCTTCGGATTATCAAACTGGCCGTCACCATTTCCAGGACTTCCCCAGATCCCTATAAATCCACCGGTAGAGGAAAACTTCTGTATTCGATGATTTCCGTCGTCTACCACATAAATGTTCGCTGAAGCATCAACCGCAATTCCTGTAGGGTATGTGAATTGTCCGTTTCCGCTGCCTGAGCTGCCCCATTGGGTTAAATAGCCACCTGAAGAATTTAATTTCTGAATACGATGATTACTTGTATCTGCTACGTAGATATTCCCAGAACTATCAAAAGCAACTCCTTTAGGATATGAAAATTGTCCATTTGCACTTCCCTCTGTTGATCCCCATTTATCTAATAACATTCCAGAGGAGTTAAATTTTTGAATGCGGTGATTCCGCTTATCAGCAACAAAAATATTTCCAGAAGAGTCAACTTTCACTTCGTGAGGCTCATTAAATTGTCCATCCGCACTACCTGCAGGTCCCCATCTGGAAATGAAAGTTCCTGATGAATTGAATTTTTGAATACATTGATGATTTGTATCGGCAACATAGACATTGCCAGTAGTATCAAGCGCGATTCCATAAGGCATTGCAAATTCACCATCACCAGCTCCGCTTACCCCCCATTTAGTTACAAAAACTCCAGAAGTAGTAAGCTTTTGAATACGATTATTTGCGGTATCAGCAACGTATGCATTTCCTGAAGAATCAACAGCTATAGATTCTGGATTAAAGAATTCTCCATTTCCCTGACCTGAACTTCCAGATCCACTTACCCATTTCCCTACCAGCACGCCAGGAGAGGAAAATTTCATGATCCTATTATTATTACCGTCAGCTATATAAATGTTTCCAGAACTATCAATGGCTGCACCAGCTGGATATGAGAACTGGTCATCTGCCGAGCCAAAACTGCCCCACTTAGAGATAAAATTCCCTGACGAGTCAAACTTTTGAACTCTGTGATTGAAGGTATCAACAACATACACATTTCCTGAAGAATCTACCGCAACCCCCATCGGCTTGTTAAACTGACCATCACTGGACCCGTTTGAACCCCATTTAGCAATAAAATTACCTGCAGAAGAAAACTTCTGTATTCTATAGTTTTCTGAATCAGCTACGTACACATTTCCTGAGCTATCAAGGGCTACATGCATTGGTTTTGCAAATTGCCCATCTCCACTTCCAGATCCACCCCAACTGGTTATTATGCTACCTGCTGGAGAAACTTTAAATACTTTGTTCTTATCACTATTAGAAACGTACATGTTCCCCGCAGAATCTATGGCAACACCATAAGGTTTTCCATCTTGTCTTTCCCCTGACCACCAGTTTCCTCTTCCTTCACCGAGCCTGCCGCTAAATGAATAATTGGTTACTGTATTAATAGTAAAAGTTTTGTTTGCACCAAGAGAACCAGCACTACCGGGGCTAGCTAAAGTTAAGACAGCATTGTTTCCAGAAGAATCACGGATCACCCCTCCATTTAGAGTTAAAGCAGCATTATTAATATAATCCAACTTATTTGTGAAATCTCCCGCTTGAACAGTATATCTAAATACCAAAGTAGAAGTGCCGTCACCACTTTGGTAGGTGGCAACACGATCTACAGAACCCGTTTCAAGTGTTAAACCTGGAGTGCCTACTGAAACAACAACTTGTACTGCATTGCTGAAAGTTACAGTGATATCAATTGTTTGGTTAAGTGAGTATACGCCGTTTGAATTGCCTGAACTTACAGCAGAAATGCCAGGCTTAGAATAATTTACTGACAAGGTTGGATTTCCAACCGTGCTAATACTTGTATTGCCCGCTGCATCGCGCAAACGAACACTAAATATTCCTCCGGTCGCAAACTTAGCTTGAACTTCAGAATTGTTAGCTAAACCAAAATCGAAACTAACAGATGTATCACCACCAGAAATACTGGTATCTTTTATTGCTGGAGAAAATGAGTTTCCGTCTTTAAGCAATTCAGCCTCTCCTCCAGTTGCTTCACCAGCTGTAATTGTTGCCTGAGCAGTAAGATTGACGTTAGATGAGTTCAGCAAATTGGTAACTAAATTCCCTCCGACCGTAGTCAAAACTACTGATGTAGGAGCGGTTGGAGAAACATTATCATAAATAATATTTGATGCTACCGCTGAAGATTCATTGCCTGCTGCATCTTTACACTTAACACTGATTGCGTTGGCACCAGCACTTAATGCCATAGAATACTGCCAGGTAGTTGTTGTTGGATAAGTTACTGAAGCACTTGACCCATTTACAAAAACTAAAGTTGCATCTGATGGTTTGGTACCGCCAATGACCTGAGGGGTAGAACTGGTTGGACTTGTTACAGCGTTTATAGTTGGTGGGACTGGTGCAGCACTATCCAGTTCAATACTGGAAGTTACCGCTGAAGATTCATTTCCTGCTCCATCACGACACTTCACACTTATAGCGTTTGCACCTGATGTTAAGGCCATTGAATACTGCCAGGTGGTTGACGTTGGATAAGTTACTGAAGCGCTTGAGCCATTGACAAAAACCAAAGTTGCATCTGATGGTTTGGTACCGCCAATGACCTGAAGTGTAGAATTGGTTGGACTAGTTACAGCGTTTATAGTTGGAGCAACTGGTGCAGCACTATCCAGTTCAATACTGGAAGTTACTGCTGAAGATTCATTTCCTGCTCCATCACGACACTTCACACTTATAGCGTTTGCACCTGATGTTAAGGCCATTGAATACTGCCAGGTGGTTGACGTTGGATAAGTTACTGAAGTGCTTGAGCCATTGACAAAAACCAAGGTTGCATCTGATGGTTTGGTACCGCCAATGACCTGAGGAGTAGAATTGGTTGGACTTGTTACAGCATTTATAGTTGGTGCACTCGGAGCTGTTTGATCAATAGTCCAAGTGTATTGAGTCGCTGAATTTTCAGCTTGCCATGTACCTATGCTATTCCTAGCAATAACATAAACTGAATGTACGCCTTCAGAAAGACTAGAAAATGAAACTTGTGTGGCAATTGGAGTTTCAGCTCCCCACTCGCCTGAATCTACTTTGAATTTATAATGTGTGGTTCCTGTTCCACCAACAGTAATAGCTGCACTATTGATTTTGGTAACAACTTCTGGCGTGTTTGCCAGCACGGCAGTCACGGCCGAACTGTCAATTGTCCATGAATAGGATGCAGCATTTTCTTCTGTCTGCCAGTTGCCAACTGCATCACGCCCAATTACAGCAATCTTATGATTGGCATCCCCTAATCCAGATAATGTCAGAGCCGTTCCCACAGGGATTTCATTGGTGCTATATGCCCCCGTATCAAGTTTATACTTATAAGCAACAACATCGCTCCCACCAACAGTGAAATTGGCAGTGCTTTGATTGGAAGTTTTTGGAGGAGTATTTGCCAAAATAACTGTTGGAGCAACGCTATCAACAATCCATTCATGTTTTGTTGCAGTTTCCTCAGCCTGCCAATTACCTAATTGATCCGCTCCAATAACTGAAACACTGTGAGAACCATCAGAAAGATTATTTAAAGCAATTGCAGATGACACAGAAATTACATCGCTATAAGCACCGGAATCAAGTTTGTATCTATAAGAAACAACCCCTGTTCCACCAACAGAAATATTTGCAGTTGCTAAGCTTGTCGGGTTATTTGGAGTATTTGATAGAACAGCAATCTTTGCTTGAGAGTCAATCAGCCATGCGCAACTTGCGGCACTGGCTTCTGATTGCCAGTTTCCTAGCTGATCTCCACCAATAACAGAAATTTTATGGTTTCCATCAGCTAAACCGCTTAGGGCAATTTTGGATGCAACAGGAGTAGCATCACCATAGGAGCCAGAATCAAGTTTGTATTTATAAGAAACAACGCCAGTCCCACCCACAGAAATATTTGTATCTTTTGAATTTGTTGGATTTGAAGGTATATTAGTTAGAACTGCTGCTTTTGCCTGTGTATCAATGACCCACGTGTAGCTGGAAGCATTGGCTTCAAGTTGCCAGTTGCCAAGAATATCTCCGCCAATAACAAAAAGACTATGAGTTCCATCTGAGAGACCGCTCAACGCTATTACTGATGAAGTTGCAATTTGATCGCTATATGTTCCAGAATCAAGCTTGTATTTATAAGAAACAACACCATCGCCTCCAACAGTTACATTGGCGGTTTTCAAGTTAGTTAGATTCGTTGGAGTATTTGAAAGAACAGCAACCTTAGCCTGGGAATCAATAACCCAAGTGTAACTTGATGCATTTGCCTCAGTTTGCCAGTTACCTACCTGGTCACCTCCGAGCACAGAGACTGTGTGGCTGCCATCAGCCAATTCACTTAGAGTTATTGCAGTTGAAATTGAATTAGCATCGCCATAAGCCCCAGTATCAAATTTGTATTTATAAGCTACAACTCCAGTTCCACCTACGCTGATGCGGGCAGTTTTTTGATTTGTGGGATTAGTTGGCGTGTTCGTCAACACTGCAACTTTTGGTTTAGAATCAATCTTCCAGGTATAGCTGGAGGGAGAAGAATCTGATTGCCAATTTCCTGAGATATCACGCCCGATAACAAATATAGTTTGGGAGCCATCTTCCAGACCAGATAATGAAATCGGCAATGACAACGCCATCTCATCGCTCCAGTTTCCCTGATTTAGCTTATATTTGAATCCAGTGACTTTATCCCCCGCAACTGAAATAGTTGCTGTATTTTTATTGGTTGGATCTGCCGGCAAATTATTTAAAACGGCAACTGGCGGATCATTTTGAACTTTAAATGTTGAGCTTGGTCCCGTTGCTACTGAAAGGTCACCGCTGACTGATTTAGCAATTCCAGCTTTGAGGGAGATTCCTATTGTTCCGCTTCCGATAACATTAGAAATCCTAACTGTGCGGCTAGCTTGATTTGATCCGTCTACTTCGATTGTGCCATTTGCGGTTCCAGTGGTGTTAAGAGTTACATCAGCTGAAGTAAGAGTTACTTTACCAGCACCCGTAAAAGTAATTTCGAATTCCACAGGTCCACTTGCGGTATTATTTACAGAAGGCTCACCAATAGCAATTAATGGTGGACCTTCTGTAAAAAAGCTCCATGACTCGTCTTTTTCAAAGGATTCCCCCCAATAATTCTTAAATCCAGTTGTAACTTTCATTGTATATATGCTGGATTTTTCAAGATTTGCGTCAGGTCTGAAATACAAACGATTCTTGTATCCTGAAGAATAGAACCTTCCAGCAATTGATTTTCCGTCTTTTTGCAACTGGATAGTTTGATTATTAACTGTATTCCAATTGATCGAATAATCCCCGATGAAGAAATAAAAATAAGGCCTATTTACGTTTACTCCATTCTGATTGGCTTCGGGATATCTGACTGGCATTTTGAGTGAATGCAACCATAGCTCAGCATATTCCTGACCATTTATTTTTCTTAAGCTCCCATATGCAATACGAAAGAAACCATTTTCTCCAAAATTGTTGCCCCAGGAATTTTTGCAAATCCAGCAATTTAAATTATCATCGTATCCAACAATTATTACAGCATGTCCGCCTGCCAATTTGCCAGTTACATGCTTATATACTCCGCCTCCGTATGAAAAAAAGTCTTCATATACTTCAAAGCTTGTTATAAGTGGTGATTTCGCCAGGTATGCCTTAATTACATCCTTTCCATATAATCCGTAACGGTTTGTGACACGATATCTTGTTGTTTCAGAAGGCGGTTCACTTATAGTCGGAGCTTGAGTCAAGTTCACAAAAAGAGAATTACTTGGAGCAAATTCATCTTCAACCGTCCCAATCTCACTTAAAAATCGGCCAGAATAATATGCATTCCATCCACCAGGACTTGGTGGAGTTGGACTTAAATGTCCAGGAAATGGATATTTCTCAGTTCCTCTCACCCAAAGATAGTATTCAGAAAAAACTTTAAAGTTGTATCCCCAATTGGCAATTGAATTGAGTGATTCAAGCAAGCCAATGCTGGCATAACTGACGCAAGTTCCACCTTTTTGATATTTCACCGGCGAAACGTAATTGAAGTTATTATAATTCCGCCAATCTCGACCATTTGAAACTGTTTGGGACAAAAAATTTAATCGAACTCGCCCGGCTCCCCTTGCTTGTGGGGTTTCAACAATCGTGGCATCAGAAGGCAGTTGTCCAATATCCGCAGGTAGTTCAGTAGGTGGACTGATAGGAATAGTTGATATTGTGCTGGAAGAATTTTCATCGGTTGGTTGAACAAATGATTCCAGGTCTGGAACTCCACAAAGCGACTTTGCTTCTTCTTGACTAAAATTAGTGGTGACCCAGGTCTCCGTTGCCGTCCAATTTAAACCAGGATCTTGAGCTTTGGCCTGTTCAATTGCAATTTGAACAAGCGAGGGAGTAACGGTCCACCCTGGTTTACTTCCATCACCAGCACCAGCAGGATTACTATCATCTGAAAAATTGCCGATCATACGGCACCCTGTAACAATCAAACACAGGGCGACTAATAAGAGCAAAAATAACTTGTATCCACTATTTTTGAAAATTTGCTTAAAAACCATATGATCAACACTCCGAAACTAAATATTGCAGCCAAAGCTTTTTATAACTTTTTACTTAAACGCATAATTTATATCGTTTTGAACATAATCTCTGTCCGTAAAAACCCGTACAAAAAAATCTGATATGGCTCTGAAAAACGATTAGAGCCATATCAGATTTGTTTTTTTTTAATTCAGACTTTCTGGCTAACTTGGATGAATAATGCGAATGGCCTCTCGGATTAATTCTCGGTTGTTTTGAACTCCAAGTTTGTTTTTCAGGCGCTCGCAATAGGTTTCTACGGTTCTGGAACTCAGTTCAAGTTGAGTTGCAATTTCATGGCAGCCAAAGCCATTTCCAAGAGATTTTAATACTTGCATTTCCCGGTCAGAAAGTTCTTTGAGAATTGAGCCAAGATTACCCTTTGGTAGGTATCGCTCTTCAAGGCTTTTGGCCAATGTTGGTCCCAGAAACTGCTTTCCGGATCTGACTTCGGTAATGGCTTCAACTAGTGTTTCTACTGGATCAGACTTGGTGACATAGCCATTAACTCCTAGCTGTAATACGCCTTCAACAAACAGAGATGAGTCATGCATTGAATAAACTATTATTGATGTGGATGGAAGCATTTTTCGTATTCCCGAAAGTGTTGAAAAGGCGGTTTCGCCATTCAAAGAGAGGTCTGCGATAATCACATCTACCACTATTGAGGGCAGCATGGCTAAGGCTTCCTCTGAAGTCCCAACGTCGCCGCAGATCTCAAATCCGCGCTCAAGCAGCATCATTTTTAAACCAAGACGCATTACTGGATGATCTTCAACTAGAAAAATACGAACTTTCTCAAAATCATTTGTCATAATTGTTTTTGTTCCCCGTTAATTGGAGCGTAGATCTCAATCCTTACTCCCGCATCCTCAGCCTGGTTTTTAATGCTCCAGGTTCCTCCAAGTAAATCCACTCTGTAATCTATTAACCTTAAGCCAAGCCCACTTCCAGCTTCTGTTTTTGGTTTGGAAGCACGAGTCTCAGCCTCAATTCCCAACGGTTTGCCATCATTCTCAATGGTCATACAAATATTATCTTTATCATGGGAAAGATCAATGCAGATTTTTTGCGCTCCACCATGCCTGATACCGTTCTGAATGGCCTCCTGAGAAATTCGAAACAAATGTAGGGCAGTATCTGGATTTTGAATTTTAAAATCAGTATCCCCTTTAAAATCACAATCAATTTTGTACAAAACACTTATCTGAGCAGCAAGGGTCTCGAGAGCATCACCAACCGCTCCTGGTTCAAGAGATAATGGGCATAACCCTCTGGAAAGAGTTCGAATCTGATGAACCGCATCCTGCAAAAAGTCCCTCATCATTATGAATTCAGATTCTTCAGTAATATTCCGGGCCGATAGTCGGATTCTGATTGCCTCAAACATGCATGTCACACCAACGATGTGCTGGCATAGACCGTCATGAAGCTCTCTGCCAATAAAGCGTCGTTCACGTTCGGATATTTCGAGAAGCTTTTTCTCTAGCTCCTGCCTCAAAAACATGGCTTCTTTAAGCTTTTTGTTCACCTTTAGAAGTTCATCTGTTCTTTCTCTTACTCTTTCTTCTAAACTCTCATTTGCCTGCTTCAATTGCTCTTCAAGCTTTTTCCTTTCATCAATCACTGCACCAAATCCAACTTGATAAGCGAATTGCCCGTCAGGACCAGTAACAGTAGAAAATGTATCATTTAACCAAACATACTCGCCATTTTTCATTTGGTAGCGAAATTCAACGTAATTAGTAAAACGGTCCCCCGTATAACCTTTATACGCTTCTTCCATTTCAGATCCCATTCGTTTAAAATCTTCAGGATGTATACCATCTGCAAACTTTGTGTAAGGAATAGCCAATACTTCTTCTATCGTAAGCCCCAAAGCCTCAGCAAATCCCTTACTAACATAGTCAAACTTGTTCTTTATTAAATCAACCCGGTAAAGAGCATGTGGCGATTCTTCCAAAACCTCCATAAACCAGCGTTCACTTTCAGAAAGCTCTGGCTTATTTTTATTATCACCTGAATTGTTGCGAAAAACTCCAATTAGCCATTTTCTGGAATTGGGATCGCCAGATTTCTCAAATTCGATTCTTGAAGTCATTTCAATGTTTATAAATAGCTCTTCACAATTCTTAATAAGCAAGTTGGTGGAAAATTCTTCCGAAGCTCCCAAATTAATTGGTATAAACAAGATTGGCAGCTGCCTTTTAGTTCCTTCTGAAAGCATATTCAGAAAATCATCGAATTCCAAGGATGCAACTGGAGGTAATCCCAGCATTGGTCCAAAATTTCGATCGAAAGTAAATATTTTAGACTCAAAATCAAACTTAAAAAAACTGACAGGAAAAATTGAGGCTAAGAATTCGGCAGAAGGTGGAGGCAGGAATTCATCGTCAAAGACATCTCCCATAGTATCCTCGCATGTTTGAATTTTTTATTTAGAAGTTTTGATTATATATATTTAATTCTAATTCAGCAATTGGGCAAAAAAATTGCGCTATACAAATTTGCATAGCGCAACTTTTTAGTGTCTATAAATAATTACAACCCAGTTGGCAAGTCGATAAACTCATGCTCCAGCTTGAATTCTTTAGCGATTTTCTCGCCTAGCGCTTTTACCCCAAAGACTTCAGTGGCGTAATGACCTGCGGAAATCATGTGGATTTCACGTTCTCGGACTGAGGCAACGCCCTGGTGAATTATTTCTCCGGTGAGAATCAGATCAACCTGGCCATCATAAACCATTGGATCAGAGAAAGAACTCCAGCCGCCGCCAGAGACTATTCCGAGAGTTTTGATTTCTTTTTTGCCAAAATCCAAGTGAGTAATGACCTTGCCTATGGCTTTTTCGATTTTGGCTTTTACCTGCTTAATAGAAATGGGCTTCTCAAATTCTGCGTAAGTGCCAATGGCGTTTCCACGGCTTCCGCCAAATGGGCCAACAACTTTTGCGCCAAGAGCTTTGGCTATTAATACGTTGTTTCCGATTTCTGGATGGGCATCCAAAGGCAAATGCAAAGCATAGAGATTCAGGTTGCCACCCATCAATGTTTTCACTGTGTTCTGTACAAAGCGATCTATCACTTTCCATTCGCCGCCTTTCCAGAAGATTCCGTGGTGTACTACTGCAAAATCGGCTTTGCGCTTAATGGCTTCTTTGAAAAAATCCATACTGCCGTCAACGCCAGAAACTATCTTTTTAACAGTTTTCTTGCCTTCAAATTGAAGCCCGTTATGGGAATAATCTGGAAAATTAACTTCTGCGAAAGTTTCTTTGATGAAACTTACAATTTTATCTCTTGATGCCATAATTTATTTCCTTTCGTTTTTCAGAGGAACCGGGGCAAAAAAGCATTTGAATCCCAATTCTTCACACTTTTCTTTTATGAAATCTTTCCTTGACTGAGCTTTCGCCCCATCAAGACAAAAAACGTTATAACCTTTCTTCAGCGCATTTTTTAGAAGAACAACTTCCTCTTTCCTATCCCACGGGTGTTTATGCGCTCCTCTAATTCCGTTGAATAGTCCTTCAACTAACACTCCAGTTACTTTTCCAGGAAATGCACCCTTTTCAAAAAACTCCAGTCCATTGTGCAAAATCACTTCAGCCCCAGGGTTGAATCTTTTGCAATAAACAGAAATTTCACCTATCAGATATCCCATTTCAAGCTTATTAATTGGGTTATTGGAAACCTTTTTGTAGTAATCAGGTCTAGCAAGAAATATCCCGGAAAAGCCTTTCTGCATATACTCCCGAATTTTAAATTTAAGCATTTTTTTGGCTTCGTCAGAGTAAAATTTTAATAACTGTCCGCCAGCAGGAGGATTACTGCGCTTTATCAGCAAGTCTTTTTCTTTTATTTCCCAGGATAAAAGACGAAACTCTTCAAATTGAGTTAAATTAAGCCATGCAACAGGAACCACACCATTTTCCTGCATTTTGCGCAGGTCATGGCGACTCCAGTTGTCTGGCTCTAAAACTGCTATTCCAGCTGGAACTTCCGCAGCAACCTTCCCAAAATATACAGAAAAAGCATTCAATTGAGAGGCAATACAGCAAAACAGCACCAATGCGATTGCCTGAATAAGCTTAGAGTTAGATTTGTTTTTCATTAGAACTTACTTCCATTCAGAGATTTTGTAGGAATTTGAAATTTTAACCTGCAATTCAGGTCTGGTTGAGATAAAGTCGACGCTGATTCTGGAGCGCTTGCCACTAAGCAGATAGTCAAACACAATCTGGTCGGTGAGCAGATTGCCGAAGTAGGCCCAGTGCATTGTGGGCTGCAAAGTCGGATCTATGGGGAACCACCCCTTACCATCAATAAACACTTCACACCAGGCATGGCCAATTGATGTCTCTTTGCGCATTAGCTCTGGCTTAACCAGAAAGCCTGTAACCACGCGAGCAGGAATGCCACGAATCAAGCACAAAGAAGCCAAAAGCCTTGAATACTCGGTACAATCGCATTGATCTAAATGTGAGAAAGCCCAGGCGACCGATTTATCTTCAAAGTTTTCTTTATATCCCAATCCTTTTGCAATGGCTTTAACACAGTTTTGCAAATAGTTGCCCGGCAAGCGTGAAAGCTTATCAGCAAGCGACTGAACCATTGGGTGATCAAGACTAAGCCGAGGATCAACGGTTAACTCCTTTAAATCAGGCCGCTTCACTCGAAGTCCGCTAATTCGACTACCAAGAAGAGCCGTAGTGCGAATCCTGTAATTTAGGCGCAAGTGAAAAGTAGATGAAATAAAATCTTTGGGTGTTTCAAACCTTAGCTTGCCGTTCAAATCCTGGCCTTTAGATTTAATCCTCTTGGCCATATCTCTTTTGATAACCAGCGCTTCAATTAAATCTATCGATTGATGATTTTTTATTTCTGGAGGCAGCTTCACCAGGAAATCCATTTTTTCAAGTGACTCGGGCTCACTGACCTGAATTGTAATGGTTTCAAAAAACTCAAAATCATTTGGTTTGATCGAAAAATAAATTCTTTCAAGGCTTTCCCGGTTAATGATGTCTGGAAACCTTATCAGCGCGTCCCGGCACTCCATATCTAAACCATCCAACTGGCCCGCAAAATACTTTGCGCGGATATACGCGTCATGGACGTAGCCCTTTTCATCCCTCATTTTTGCTGTTTTGAAGGACCTTATCGCAGGATTGTAATCTTCCCGCTTCAAATATTGCAAACCCAATAAATAGAAAGGATATGGGTCGCCCTGAATTTGATGTGCATACTGTTTCAATAAGGCAAAAGCGCTATCACTATCACCCGCCTGATCATAGCTTGTAGCAAGAGCAACAGCAAAATTGGGGTCCTCTGGTTTCAATCTATGGGCTAAATTCAAATACGGAACAGCCAGTTCTGGCTTCTTATAGTCATTTAGCAAAATGACTCCGGCAAGATACGCCGCCTGAAAATTCTTTGGATCTGAAGCAAGTATTCGTCTTGATATCTTCAGACACTCGTCTTCACGACCATTCAATTTTTTTAAAGCAAGAAGTCGATTGGTCCAGAATCCTGTTTCGGAAGGAGCTTTCCTGCATGCCGCTGCAAACTTTTCTGCAGCCACAGCGAAGTTCTTAGCCTCCATCTGCCTTAATCCAAGATTATTTAACTCAACTGCCTGATTGAAATTTTCCGGAGAAACTTTTACTTTTTTTACAGCTGGAATGGGAGGTAAAGTAGTGTTTACACGGGTGCTGGAAATTCCCTGATTTTGGTCTGGCAAAAATCGGTCAAGAATATCTGCAGATAAAGCACTTGAAATAAACACAAATCCAAGTGCAATAACCTTCTTTGCAACAGAACTTAGCATCTAACCACCTGAAAAAAATTAAACTTCTATTTCCAATCTTTCAATTAGAATATCAAATTCTTCAACGCTGGGCTTGTTAAAAACAACTTTTCTTTTTTGATATTTAAAATATGGAAACAACCCCAAAGCTTCAGTTCCTTCTCTGGAGATGAGAATAGCTTCTCCAGAAGGCAAGTCCAGCTCTGGGCGGTCTTCTTGCGCAAGCGGAACAGCCAGAGGGCCACTTAAATCAGCAAAAGGTTGTTTAGCGCCCTTTGGAGCCTTCATAACAATTTTATTGTGCAATATAGACTTCACACCTGCCAGAATGTCACACAATCCCTCCACGGCCTGCGGAACCGTCTCATTTAAGGGTTCAATCGGGCTTTTTAAAAACTCATTTAACTCTCTGAGCATCATCAACGGATTTAAATCAGAAGACTCAGAAAAAACCCTGGCAAGCGAAAAAGTAAAAAACACAGGATTCTCACGAGATTGCTTCAAAGCCAAAGAAAAATTGTGCAGACATCTAAGTGATGTTGGCCCAATCAAATGCCCTTTCAGACAATCTTTAATACTCTTTTGAAGGACTTCAGAAGATGGTGCAAAAAATAAACAGGACTGAATAAAACACAGGTTTAGATAGCCAATTAGATTATCAGTGAGGGTTTTAATATTTTTCAGATGACCTTCTGGAGTATTGGGAACAAATAATTCCTTGAGCGGGTCCGCCAAAAATGAGGGATATCTGGTTAATATGGTTTGAGCAGAAGGCGGAGGAGTTATTTTTATCTTATTGGAAGGTTGTTGCGCACTTTCAGCTACTTCTGGCCTTACAGGTTTTGGAGTTGGCTGAGTGCTCTTAGCTTGAGCCTTTTCAAGAGTGTTTTCGACCTCTATTTCGTCTACTGCATTATTGGCTTGAATTTCTTTAACAGAGCTGGCCAGTTCTTCCACATTAACGCTTTCCAGATCTATTGATGAGAGATCGTCACCTTCATCCATAGTAAATTCAATGGTTTCTTCCACAACTTCAATAGATTCTTCTGCAACATTGCTTTCGCTCAAAGAATTTTGCCCGGAGCTCACTTCCGAAGCTTTTTCAACTGAATCAAGACTTATGCTGTCTGTAACTTCTTCTACGGAAGCTTCTTCTTGAGGCAATCCTGCACTTTCATCATCGGTTAAGTAGACCGCCTCAGTAGTATCTCCTTCAGATAAGTCGCCAGCTGCGGCCTGTAAATCCATTTGAAAAGAATCCTCAGATTCATCTAAAACGGACTCTGTTTCAAGCTTAGATTCAACATTTACAGAGACTTGAACTTCTGTCTCAAGTTCTTTTACAAATTCCTCTTCCTGAGTGGCATCTGGTTCTTTAATCTCTGAGATATTTTTATCATTTTCGACTTCAAGATTTGAGTCATCTAATTCTTCTATTGAAATCTCACCAAGAGCTTCGGTCTCATCTTCAAAATTCAGGTCTTCGAGAAATGGTTTATCTTCAACAACAACTGGCTCTTCAATCCCTGAAGTCTCATCCAGTTTGTCAGAAAAACTCTCCAGCTCTTCAGCAAAGCTTTCCATCTCTTCTTCGCTACAGTCAGATAGCTCTGCTTCAATTCTGGCATCTTCTTCCTCTTTTCTTTTAGCCTCTTCCTGAATTTTCTTGCGCTTCAGCTCCATTTCTTCTTTGAAGGATAAAACTGGCACTTCTGGTTCTACAGGCGCTTCTTCCTGATGCGATAAAACATTTGGGGCTAATTCAGGCTTTACTTCCGATTCATTATTTAAAGCGACTTCATCCATTCTGGCCTGCTGCATGCTTTCCATTCTTTTCTTGCGGCTTACCGGAATAGCATCAAGCGCCTTCAGTGCTTCACGCGCTTTCCTCGAAACAAGAGCATTCTGATGAAACTGAACCTTACTTATAACCGATCTCAACTCTTTGCATACCAGGTGTGGCAAAAAAGGAGCCACATTCTTTAAAACCCATTCATCAGGGGAACCCAGGGCATAATCCAGAATAATTGCCAATTGAGATACCGGAAGCTCTTTAACCACTTTAAAAGCCATTTCCGACACAAATGGATCTGGATCAGTGATCAGATTCAATACATACGCAAAATTTGTTGGTCTTCCACTGTTAAGAGCTACCTGGCAGGCAACAGAACGCACTTCAGGATCCAAACTATTTAAGCAACCTTCAATAAAATTTTGTGCAGAGGTAGGAATTTTTTCACCAATTTCATCCAGAACAGCAATTATCATTTGCCTTGTTCCAGATTTTAAAAGGTATTGCCACATTCGTTCTGAAAAACTTTGCACACCGTCAGGCTTTTGAAGCTGCTCCAGAATCAATCTTTCAAATGATAAATCTCTAGGATGCGCCTCTATTGCCAAAGCAATCTGAGCCATTAGAACGGCTATTTCAGGGTCCTTTTCATAAACGGCAGCTTCCTTTAGATCATTTAAAAGATCATGGTGGCGTTCAAAAAGGATTTTATAAGCAGCCTGTTTTCTTTTTTTGGCTTCGCTACTAAATAGTCTGGTTCTTATTTCGGTCTTCAAATTAGTCACTCTCATTAAGCTGAATTCATGGTAACTTTTGAATCAACTAAAAACAAGAACAGAACGATGAAACACCGTTCTGTTTTTTATTTATTTTTACTCAGGCTGCTTTGGGAACCTGAGATTCAGCCTTTTTTCCAGTATCAGAGCTCTCCGATTTCTTTTCAGGTTTGCTGGTGCTGGATTTCTCGCTTTCAGCAGCTGGTTTTGTGTCTGTCTTTTTTGAAGAAGAGTCTGAGCTTTCCGTATTGCTATCTTTCTTCTTGGCTTCAAGATAACCGGAATCTCTGTAATCCGTAGAATAAAACCCAGATCCTTTAAATATCACTGAGCTTGCAGACATCAACTTCTTACCAACCCCGTTGCATTCAGGGCAATGCTGAGAATCAGTACAACTCATTGAATGAAAAGAATCGAAAACTTTTTCACATTGGGTACATTTGTAACTATAAGTAGGCATTAACGATTCCTCCTGCAAAAACTATCCTAAACGATTAGCACTCCATAAAGTAGAGTGCCAATACTCTATCACACCTTTGCTACCTGTTCAAGAAAATTATGGCACTGCTCTATGAGCCATGAATGGTTCTCTGAAACGCCAAACGAATCTAACACGGCCACATCCAGATCATTTTGAAGTGTTTCAAAGCATTTTGGATCTTTTTCCATTTTTTTTACAATTTTTTCAACGGCATTGATGCATCTTGTTTTTGGTTCTGGCAGTGGAATTGATCTAACATTTGTAACGGTTATGTGAAAACTGAAATAGTGCCCACTAAACCACGCATTAACAATGGAACTATTTAATAATCCAACTATGAATTCCAAACTAAATGGCTCGCGAACTCCAGAAATAGTCGAAATTGAGTTTTTTGGGTAAAACCCGTGTCTATCAAGGGTTGCCACAAGTCTTGTTGAAAGTTTTTCATTTCTTATGTTTTGATACAAAACCTTTGGATTGTCAAAAACTTCCGGCTTTCCCGCGTATGTTAAGTGTTTACCGTAATCCAGGTATTTGCCTTCCCAATTTGTGTAAAAGGGGCCTATTTCACGACCTTTCAAAACCTTTTTACTGTTATTGCCAATTGGCGCATCAGAAACAAATCTGGAAATTACATCCCCTCTATTGCTGGACTCTTGTATTCCCACTCCAATTCTACAAATATCACCTAATTGAAGGTTGTTGCTTTCCATGCAATCAAATAAGCTCTTCAAGCTCTCAGGAATCAAAGCTCTTCTAAAACCTTTCTGGCAAGAAAGACTTTGAGATAAGGTTTTAAAAACATTCTTCCAGCCATTTTCTTTATCAAAATTTGTATGAATGGTTGTTTCATTAGTTGCAGCTTCCCCACCCAACCTTAAATCTAAAATTACTGGAAGCACTCCAGGAGCTTTTGGGAAAAACCTTTCAGGTAACAAATACAAGTTTTCAGCATGGTTCTGTGAAAAAACTAATTCTCGAATCTTTGCACACTGCTTATTCACCATGTAAGTATGAGAGGTCAAAAAGATCATGCGCCCATTTTTGCTTAATCTTTCAATCCCCGCTTCAATGAAAAAGGTGTATAGATCCTTTTCCCCTTCGAAAGTCTTAAAGCGTTTTTTCAATCTCTTTTTGTAATCTTCATCTAAATTAACTTTATAAGGTGGGTTTCCAATAACCAGATCAAATTTTTCATGGGTGGTAATAAACAAAAAATCAGCCAAAATTAACTTTGGGATTCCTTTGAAATTACAGGCCTTTAGCAATCGGGCCAAGGTTATTAGCAAGGCCTGAGCATCAATATCAACTCCCCAAACCTTATCCAGAGAACACTCATTATTATCGTTACATCTTTTTATATAAGGAACCAGAAATGCGCCTGTTCCGCAGGCTGGATCAATTACCTTCAAATTTTTTGAAACCGCCTTTTCATCGTAAAAATACTTCACAAACTCTTCAGGAGTGTAATACTGACCTGTGGTTCTTTTATGTGAATTATGGCGTGCTTCCAGGTCTGGAATTTGCTCTCCCTCAACTGTTAAAAGAGGATATTCACCATTTTTCACCGAAGAAAGCCATTGATAAGGTTTTGCAGAAATACCAAGCCTCTCCAAAACCTCTACAGGGGTGATTTCAGGGGGTGAATCTTTACCTAATAAGGTGTCAGCAAACCAGTGAAATAACTTAATTGTTTTCATTTCCTAAAATAAAAAAGGGGCTTTGAGCCCCCTTTAAAATTTGTTAATTAAGCCTTAGCCTTTTTAGCAGCCAACTCTTCAGCTTTTTTCCGGTTAATAAACTCAATGACAAATGCAGCAAAAACGCCAAGAACGCCAGCTGCTAATCCAGCAAGAATAACCATTACTGAGCGTTTAGGCTTAGACTTTTTTTCTGGAGCTCTTGCATGGTCCAGAACTTCAAACTGGCTTCCTTCTTCAGCCTCAGCAATTTTTGCCATTTCAAACTGCTCAGTTAAAAGACCAAAAACCTTTTCCTTAACCTTGAGATTGCGATTAAGTCTAACATATTGCAATGCTATTTCTGGCAGCTCACCAAGAACCTTTTCTGTAGAAGCAATTTCTTTTTTCAAAGCTTCTATCTTGGCTTCTTCTGCAAGCTTTTTAGCTTCAACTTTAACCAATTCAGGCATATTGCCTGAAGCTCTCAGCATGCTATCTTGCATTTTTACAAAAATACCAGCTGTGACTTCTTCTGATTCAAGTTTTGCAAGTTTTTCGATTACGCCCTGAGCCTGCTTTTCGAGTGCAAAAATCTTATGTTTGTCCTGAAAGTCCTGTAAAACTTTCTCAGCTTCTTCAAGCTCTTTTGAGACTTTCGACAACTGCCTTTCGACAAAAGCTCTCTTCTCTTTCTGCGGGCCTTTTGAAAAATTTTCAAGATAAGCGATATAGGCTTCTGCAATCTCGGCCGATAAACTTGCCGACATGGTTTCTGCTGAAACAGAAATTAAACCGTCTTTATCCTTATTTACAGAAACTATTTTGCTCACAGTTTCCAGCAAATCATCATATTTGGGTGGTTTACTTGGGATCTTACCCACAATAGACGGGTTAGTTGCAACCCCAAACTCATTAATAATTTTGGCACTAAGAGTTTTGCTTTTCAGGTAAGCAACCAGATAGTCTGAAGAACCACCGCCTGCTCCGCCAAGGCCGCCAAGCATTCCAGCTAAAGGTATGCTATTCAACAGTGAACTCATCCCACTTTTGCCGGAATGAACAAAAATGGTAGAAGTCGCCTTGTAATAATTTGGCAAAGTAAGACTATAAAGCGCTGTTAAAACAGCGACAATAAATGGAAAAACAATAATCAATTTCCAGCGTTTAACCAGAACGCGAAACAGCTCGAAGAGATCTATTTCATCCTCTTCGAGCCCCATAATAATCTCGCGCTTTAAAAGCTCTTCTTTGACTTCCTTCTTGAGAGCTTCTGTATCAATTTCAGAGCTTTTACCTGACATTATTCTTCAATTATCTCCACATTTGCTCTTGGCAGGGTAAGTTGCTCACCACCATCAAGAAGTTCAATTGTAACAACACGAACTTTGGCTTCAGTTGGGATCTTGGTTGGCTGCTCAGGCAATTTTACCACCTTGGCAACTGCTCCAAAATTAGGCTGTCGAATAATTCTAACCAGGCTTCCCGGGTTCATTCCGCCTACATGAGATCCATCTTTCTCTTCAATCTTCTGACCAGCAAGAGGAATAATAACTTCAGGACGAATAACACCGGCACGAATCTGTGTGGCACCATTGATTGAAGTTTTCTTTCCTTGTGCGGCTTTTAATAGATCAAAGGTTTTCTGAGCCATATTAATCTGACCGAAACCTTCAGTAACAACCAGAGTAATGCCTTTTTCTTCAGTACCTGTAATAGCAACACCAAGATCGTATCCGAGGAATTCTTTCAAATCGTGAGCATCATAACCACCTACAACCACGCCTTTAACACCAACCTCTACGGCTCTGTCAAGGGCTTCAGCTGTAACAAGTGATCCACCAACGATGATTTTATTCTTGTGTTCAATTTTAATCGAATCTTTATCAAGAATATCAGACGGACTCTTAGCAACCATTTCCAGTTCGCCAATTACTTCTGGACCAATTCCGAAAATTCCTTGCATGAAAGAAGCTATAGTATCAACTTTAACCCCTTCCCCTTCATAAATTTCTGAAATAGTTCCATCAACATAGCTGAGAACTTCTACTGGAATAGGTGGTTCACGAAGAATTGCCTGTCCAGTAACTGTTGAAAGGCTTTCGATTGTTCCGCGAATTGGAGATTTAACGAAAGACTTGAAGAAGCCCCATATTCCAGGAGTTTCTGCAATAACAGTGTCCTTTTCAACTGTATCGCCTTCTTTCTTAACCAGAAAGTCAGCAATTTCATTTGGCTCACAACCGAGAATATTAGCAATATTCAAAGGGTAAACATTTCCAGGAAGATCAGTAGAGGCAACAACCTGCTCAGCGGTAACCTTATCTCCAACCTTCACATGAACATTACCGATCATAGGTAATCTTCTGTCCTTTTGGACTAACGTTTTTCCAACTATTTTTAGACCGGGCGTATATGCACTAGCCATTGTCAATCATCCTTTCGATTAAAGGCCTGGATAGAGATCCATGGCTTTATACCAAGACTGAACAAGTTTAACACGTTCGCTATTATTAGTAGGAAGCGTAAACGGTCTACCTCTTGTATCAAAGACCAAACCAACTACTCCACCATCAAGCTCTGCTTCAACTTCTTTACCGTCACCAGCACCCATATCATATCCCCATTTTGGAGCGATAAAGACTTTTGCTTTCTCGCCAACCCCAAGAGGAACAACGGTCAATTCTCCGCCATTAAGGGTTTTGGATACTGTTTCGCCACTTGGCAAAGTTACTCTAATATCCATTACTGGAGAACCCATTTTTACTTTGCCAACTGGAGCAATGCAGGTTCCAAGATAAATCAAGCAGTCCTTTTCGAAAACGCTCAATGCTGCATCTTCATGTACTTTTGCAAGAACGCCCAATTGAGGCATCATAAAGATCGAGTCAACTGTCAGCTGTGTAATACCTTCCGGAAGGAAAGCATCGATAAGCATCATTGCAGTTTGCTGTCTTCTTGGCGCATGAGAAAGAACTCCACCAGATCCAATAAGCATATTCAAATCAGTAAGGTTAACGAGAGTTTCACCAGTATTAGACTGATCAAAAACATCGCCAATAGTTCTTTCCTGCTGAACACCTTTCAAGCCAACGGCGAGAGATCTGTGCTGATCAAATGAAAGTCTGAGAGCTTCTCTGGCACATGCCTGCTCAACCATAAGTTCTTCAAGAAGTGAAGGAATGGTAGTTGGGCGAATCATTTTGTTTTTTACGCGATTCCTTAGATCTCTTTCTTCCATTTCGAAAGGAACCCATCGCATAATGTTATCAAGGCCTGCTTCTGCAAAAACGTTACTGATAGAATAGCTCATACCATAGTTTGCCGAAACTGACTTATTGTAAATTCCACCAAACACGCTGAAAACGTCCGTGGTAGCACCACCAATATCAGCACCTACAACGTTGATTCCTTTTCGGTTGGAAATAAGCTGCATGATGTCCCCGACCGCACCAGGAGTTGGCATAATGTCTTCATCAGTCAATTCCATCAGGTGTGGGTATCCAGGCGCATGACTCATAACGTGCTCAAGGAACAAATGCTGAATTTTCTGGCGAGTAGGCATGAGATTTTCTTTTTCAAGAGATGGTCTCAGGTTATCTGCAAGGTCAAGTGCAACCTTGTCAGCCAATCGCTCTTTTATTAATTCAGTCGCGTCTTTGTTTCCAGCATACAAAACTGGTAATTGATAACTGATTCCAAGGCGTGCTTTTGGGTTTGCGGCAGCGATAATTTCAGCAAGAGCTGCAACGTGGGACTTGGTCCCTCCATCAACACCACCAGAGAGTAGAATCATATCAGGTCTAAGATGCCTGATTCTTGCAATTTTTTCATGGGCAAGTCTGCCATCATTTGTGGCCAGAACGTCCATAACGATAGCACCAGCACCAAGAGCAGCTCTGGTTGCTGATTCACCTGACATTGATTTAACAACACCAGTAACCATCATTTGAAGCCCACCACCAGCAGAACTAGTTGAAACGTAAAGATCAACACCTTTTCCATCCTTAAATGGCTTGGTTATTGCTTTTCCGTCATCTGTCAAAATTTGGCGTCCAGCTAATTCCTGAACTTCAGCTACAGCATTTAAAACGCCTTGTGTAACGTCTTCAACAGGGGCTTCAACAGTTGTTGGAGCTTCACCTCTGACGATGAGACGAAATACCCCGTCACGTTTTTCGATCAGAATTGCTTTGGTAGTCGTACTACCACAATCTGTTGCCAGGATGCTTTGAATTTCACCGTTGCTCACGTGATTCACCTTCCTTACAGTCCTTTTTTTCCTTTTCAAGAGTCTCAATGGCCACCATCAATTGCTCAATCCGATTTCTATCGGCGGAAATTGCCTGGAGTTTCTCCATTTTGACCGAATCTACCATCATTTCAAGAATGGGACCAAACACTACGAGACTGGAATACCCAATAAAGGATATTGGCTTAACCATTTCCAGTGACATTATAACGGGAACACTCATGCCTCTCCTGACCACAAGCTCGGCGAGCTTATTAATAAACTCCTCAAGCTCCTGGTCAGAAAATTTGCAATCCTTTTCCACTTTCTTCGGAATGGTCCACATTCCCATGGGCTAAGTCTCCAGTTATATAATGTGCAACCAGTCCGATAGAAGGAACTGAAAGCGTCCGATAAGAAGAGAAATACGACCCATAACAGTGGTTCCAAATGCTGCGCCGAAGCTTACCATCAAGAACCAGATACCAACTCGAGCTACGTTTCCATATACAGGGCCTTTGTGGTCTGTACTGAAAAAGAAGTAAAACAAACTGGTAACTGTTCCAATAACCAGTACAAGGTTTGAGAAACTCTCAAAAACACTTCCCTGCACTATTATTGGGCGAATTGCCTTAGCAATCTGAGGAATAAGCGTCTGATGTGTAAAAAACACAATTGCCATACCAGTTGAAACACCCATAACAAATGAAACAGTAAATCTACTGATCCACGCATGAGTTCCACTCAAACGGAATAGCATCAGAATTCCAAGAAGGCCAGGAATAATCAGAATATACTCAGGACTGGCATTGGCTGCCTGCCCTGTTGCAAAAGCTGAAGGGAAAATCTTCGAAAGAAGATTCGGTTTTAATACCTGGTGAAATGAAATCACCGAGAAGTAATACCCCGCAGAAACACCAACAAATAGATGCTCTGCAAATCTGTAAAACGGATTGTCTTTAACTAGAAAGCTGAAGCAGCAAAGAGTGATGAAAGCTCCAACCCATATTGATAATGTTAATGTTGTCATCTTCTTCCTCCTAACCTCTTCTCTTGCTTTTCTTCATTTCAGCCAAGAAAGCGAGGTTTCCAACAATAATGAAAAGAATGATTACCAGATGAGCGATTGACTGAGGAGCCATTCCATCACGACCTGCGCCCTGATGATCTACAAGCTTTTCATATTCAGCTGCTCCAGGAAGTCCACCTGTCATACCAACCAACTGGCCAGTTTGAATATAGGTGATAAATCTAGGAATATTAACAGAAGTACAAGCTGCTCCCATCTTTCTTTTATGATCACCATAAAGGTTAATAAAAGTTTCGATTCCGCCCGTTCCAGCAGTAAAGCTTACGATAACTCCAACATCCTGAATGGTGAAACGCTTGTTATTTTCCATTTGGAAAATAGGCATTTCTTTTGTTGAGTTACCTTCTCTGTCCGCTGGGTAAGTGCTCATGAAATCGTTTACCATAGCTTTAACATGAATCAAAGCGCCAGGTTTAAATCCAAGATTAACGTAATCTTCTCCACGAACCAATTTAGGTTTACAGCTCGGAGAAATTTTTCCCGCTTTTTTGAATTCTTCATAAGTTTGTTCATAAATCTGAGTAGCAGAAGCCAAAGCAGCTTCAGCCATTTCACCACCAAGAGGCCAGTTACCGCCACAAAGAGGCTTCTGATTTTTTCTGAACATATGCAGAAGAATTGCAATGGCAGAAGGCGCTAATTCAGGTTCTGAGCCTGGATCATAATCGAAAGAAAGAAAACATCTCTGTCCTTCAGGAAGAGAATCTACATAGTTAAAAAGGCCTTTTACTTCTGGGCCAGGAACAACCGGGAAATTCATTTTGAAAATCATAGGTGTAGCAACAGCTATAGCAACAAAAAGAAATACCCAACGACGATCAAGGTTTTTTAGATTGATTAAAAAGTCCATGACTAGCCTCCCTTATCCTTCACCGCCAAGGTGAGATCTCTCTACACCGAGGATGATTTTCATTGAAGCGGAGATATAACCAAGCATGGCACCAATCAGAATTGCTGTCTGAGCTGCAGAACTTGGGTATGAAATAATCCATGCTTTCAGAGCAGCAATATTAACAAACTTGCCAACAACTGGAATAACATTGAACCATTCAGAAATCATATTTCCAACAGGAACGTTACCGAGCATAACGATGAAAGCAGAGCCCATCAACAATCCAGCTTCTTTAGATTTAACTCTAAATGCGCGGAAAGATGCAGAAGCAACAAAAAACGCAAGCAAGGAGAACATTGTTGCCTGAGCGGCTTTGAATACTCCCTGGAAAAGAACCTGCTGAGCACAGAACAACCAGGCCATAACTCCACCGCGGAGTTTAGAATAAGCTGCTTTCTGTTTATTTCCCAAATCGTCAACAACTATAATTGTTGTAGTATCTTCATCAGGAGTTGTTCCCTTATTTTCAGTAACTGTTTCAATGGTTACGTGCTTAGAAGTAACGTTGTTATCGGAGAACAGGTAATAGCTTTCACCAGCTTTAACTGGTTTTTCAAACATTGGCCATGTCCCGGAAATGAACCCAAGAATTGTCATACTCAGGAATCCAAGAACAAGAACCAGACTGTATCCCCAACCGTCAGCCTTACGACTGATTTTTTGCAGATTGATCTTCAGCAAGCTGATAGCACCAAGTAACATGGTGAATGACATGATAATCTGAAGCCACTGTGGGAAAGTTTTATCAATTGCCTTAAGCGTCGGAAAAGCTGGACCGCTGAAAAAGGCGAGAATCATTATTACACCCGATATGAATGTGATTATTAGTGGTAATGTTCTTTTTACAAATAGCATTTCTCAACCCGCCTCACTTAAATAGTCCCATATAGCTTTCAGCCCAACTACTAAGCATTCCAGGTTCTCCGAGGTCGAAGCCCTTTATGCTCTGAAGTACTGTTCCGATTAAAATCGCTACTATGATAATAATTTTACTAACGTCCTGCCCTTTAAGAGATCCAACTTCTTTTGGATTCTTGGAAAGGTAAGCTGACGCTGCAAACAATTCTTCACCGATCAATGTGTAATCACATGATGCTACGAAGAAAGGAATCTGAGATGGTTCTGCGGTTCCGGCGATCTGAATCGCTCCTACCGAGTTTCCTGTTTCTGCAAGAATAAGTGATTCTGCATAAAAAGTTCCCAGATAAAAACAAGCCGCAGGTTTTTCGCGCATCATCGTTCCGCCAACACCTGCAACATAACCAAACTGATCATCAGTCAGGTAGTTGATTCTGTCCGGTCTGTATGCATCAGGTCTACCTTTTTCAAGATAAGACTGTTTTACAACTTCCTGTGCAACTGACATAACAAAAGAGCGAGTCATAGGAGCAAACAAAGGAGTGTCATACTCAGCTGTTTTCTTGGCAACGTGTCCAAGAATTGTTACCCCGGCTATAGTCTGAATGTCATCCATGTCCATGATTCCTGGAACATACAAAACACCGCGCCCCATTTCAGTAGCACGCCCAACAGCATCATCAAGAGCTGAAAGCCCGCTGATTCTTCTGATGAAGAGTTCCTTGCCGCGCTGAGCGTGGAAAGTGAAGTATGTCACAAAAGCCAAAAGAGCAGTAATAATAACAAGAACGTTCATTCTACTGGTATCGATATAATATCCAATACCCTGTGCTTGTTTTACCTGCTTTTGTGCAGCAATACTTGCTTCACCAGCATTACTGTTTGCCTCAGCCAGACTGCCGGCAACAACTGCTTTTGCCTTTTCCTCTTCACTCATTACCGGAGCTTGAGCTGCGGCAGGAGCAGTAACAGGAGCTGCAATGGCAGGTTGCGGAATCTCTGTTACAGGTGTAACAGGTGCGGCAACGGGGGCAGGCGACGGAGTTGTCGCTGCGGGTTCGACAGCTGCTGGTGCAACTGAAGGTGCGGAATCAACAACTACTTCTTGTTGAGCCACAACTACGGTAGCTGATACCATGATCAGAAGAGCTGCCAGTATTGGCAACAACTTCCCGGGCATTCGCCAGGATACACTCATGGATAAGACCTCCATATGAGAAATTCACAAATACAAGCTTCGATTATATCGAAGGCATTTATTTAAGTCAACGAAACTGTACACAAAAAGACTAGTTTTAAATCCCTGAAATAGACAAGAACCGTTTATAATCGGTGCATATATCTATTGTTTTTCATACTTCCAGCATGCAACTCTGTGTCCTTCATGCAGTGGAAAAAAAGCAGGCGCTTTTGAACATTTTTCAAAAGAGTCGCTACAAAATGCAAAATAAGGACAAGCTGTTCCCAATTTCACATTATCTTTTACAACCGGATCAACTAACTCACCACCTTCTCTCAAATAAAGAGCTGAATTTAAAAGACTTTTTGTATATGGATGAGAAGCATCTTTCAACAAACAATCAGATGGAAGTTCCTCCACAATTCGTCCTTTAAACAATAATATTATTCGATCTGCCAACTGCCTTACTACGGCAACATCATGAGAAATAAAAATAAGCGAAAGGTTTCTCTTTTCTTTAAGGTCCATTAAAAGGCCAAGTATTTGTGCCTGAACTGACACATCCAGAGCAGAAACCGCCTCATCAGCAATTACGATTTCAGGATTCAGCATTAAAGATCTGCAGATCCCTATTCTTTGCCTTTGCCCGCCACTAAATTCTGACGGGTATCTATCCAGGGCCTCAATTCCCAGGCCAACTTCTTCCAGAGAAGATTCAATTCTATCAAAATCCTTAAGCCCATGAATTTTTAACGGCTCCAATAAAATTTGTCGAACCGTCATTCTTGGGTCCAGCGATCCGAAAGGGTCCTGAAAAACCATCTGCATTTTTCGGAGAACTCTAAATTTTACGTTTGAATCACTGGAAAAAACATCAAGATTGTCGAGAGTTGCCTGGCCTGATTCTGGCGAATAAATTCCCATAAGAACTCGCGCCAGAGTAGATTTCCCAGACCCGCTTTCACCAAGTATTCCAAGCGTTTCTCCACGATAAAGCTCAAAAGAAACATCTGACAAGGCTTCTAATACGGGGGCTTCTTTTCCTGAAATCTTGTTTTTTATCTTTGAAACCAGATCGGTTTCAAGAGAAAAGGTTTTACCAATCGAACTGGCAACTAAAATTGGTTCCCGGTTTACCTTTGTCATATTTTTTTGCTTTCTTCCAATGGAAACCAGCACTTGACTGATCTCCCATTTTCAAAAAATTGATTAACAGGTCTCTCCTGTTTACATTTGTCCACTGATAACTTACAACGATCCGAATAAACACATCCTAAAGGCTTATTATCCGGAGCGGGAAGATTTCCTGGAATTGGCTTGGGTAAAGATTTTGATTGAACCAGTCTTGGCATTGCTGCAAGCAAATCCCTTGTGTATGGATGCCGCGGGTTTTCGATCACCTCTTTCGTGGGACCAAACTCTATTAAATTACCTGCATATAAAACCCCAAGCTTATCTGAAACCGAATTTATTACTCCTAAATCATGGCTGATAAAAACTAAAGATTTGCCTTCGTTCTTTACCCGTTTTCTAAGCTCTGCAAGGATTTGAACCTGTAGACCTGCATCAAGAGCTGTCGTTGGCTCATCTGCTAGAATCAACTCGGGCTCTAACACCAGGGAAATAGCTAACATAGCTCGCTGGCGCATTCCCCCGCTCAATTGATGAGGATAAGAGTGAAAAAACTTTTCTGGTTCCGCAAATCCTGATTTTAAAAGAGAAACTCTTACCCGTTCCTGCAGTTCGGCTTTTGATATTCCGTGCTCATGAGCCAACACGCTTTCTGCAATTTGATCAAATAGCGTCATCAAAGGGTTCATAGCAGTCATCGGCTCTTGGAACACCATTGCAATTTTGCAACCGCGAAATTTCCTGAAATCACCTTCAGAAAAATTAGTTAGAACTTTTTCTTTAAATAAAATCTTCCCGGATTCCTTGGCAATGCTAGCCTTGGGAAGCAAGCCCATAACACTCATAGCCAGGACTGATTTTCCTGAGCCCGACTCACCTGCCAGCCCCAGACAAACTCCATCTTCCAGATCCAGAGAGATATTTTCCAGAACAGGAAGCATTCTCTTATTGCTGTCACTGAGCGTTAGAGAAAAATTTTCAATTCTGAGCAAAAATCAAACTTCCTTATTTCTTAGTTGCAATCAGTGCCAGTGGAAACTGAATTCCAATAAAGCAGATCATCCCAGATTGTTGAGCTGGCAATTTCTCTACCTTTTTCTGCACGGAACAAACCAGTATCATAAGGCTGGAACAAAAATGCCACAGGCTTATCACTGATTAAAATATTTGCCAGCTTTTGCTTTAAAGCTTTTCTATCCTGACCCGGCAAGATTGAATCCAGACCATTTAGAATTTCATCAACATTTGGGTTTTCATACTTCATATAATTTAGCGACAGATTATTCACTGGATTGCTATGCAAAAAATTCACCCAGTTTCCATCTTCGGGAAGATTGTAGCTAATGACACAAGTATCAAAATCGCCATTTTCAAGGTGATTTTTCACCAAATCCGACCAGGAAACTGGTTGAACCTCAGCCTTGATTCCCACCGCTTTCAAATCACTTGTAATCTCTTCTGCAACAAGTCGGCGAATAATATTATCTTCGTTAAATGCAATTTTTAAAACAAAGTTTTCACCATTTAGTTCTCTGATTCCATCACCATTAGTATCTTTCAAACCAGCAGCTTCAAGAATCTGCTTAACTTCTTCCTGAGAAGTTTTGCTTTTAATCTGCTCTCCAAGCGGTGCTGAAAACAGTTCTCTTCCATCAAAAGGAATTTTATTCTTAATTTTTTCTCTGTTAATTGCCGCATTAAGAGCACTTCGCACCTGAATGTTATCAAAAGGTGCTTTTGCATTATTAAACATCCAGATCATACATGCAGGATTTGGATATCTTGTGAAAACCGTATTGCTGATTCCCATCTCTTTGAGTTGAGATGAAATTTCAGAAGGCAGATTTGCCCAAAATAGCTTGTCGTTTCTGAAATCATTAACCAGGCTTTCAAAATTCAAATAGCTTCTGACAAGAATCTTCGGAGAGGTTGCATTCTCAAGCGTCGATTCAAGAACCAAATAGCGACCAGTCTCCCGGGAAGCAATTTTATAAGCTCCCATACCAACTGGCATATCATTGAAAGAAATTGTAGAAGTATTTGTGGCACTGCCAGCAGCAACTTCAGACGATCCTGAAGCGTTTAACTGAGACAACGTGGCTTTAGCAAGCTCCTGACCTTCTAAGATATGCTTAGGCAATAAACCAATAGTAAGTAAATCCAGATATTTTCTGGAGTTGTTAGCAAAAACGATTCGAGTTCGCTGGCCTCTTCCAAAGGAACTTATACTTATAATACCTTTGGCCATTTCAGCATAAGGACTCTGGTTTTCTGGATTCTTAATTTGATCAATAGTGAATTCCAGATCCTTTGCATCAAATTCCACGCCATCGTGCCATTTAAGATTGTTCTTCCAAACAGCTTCCATAACTACCGTGCCACTTGCACCAGGTGTAAGCCAGAAAGAATCGAACAGATATGGCTTATAACTGCCATCATTACACTTAACCAGTGGCGCACCATGTATGAGATTGCACACCATTTGAGCGTGTTCACCCTGTTGAAGAATTGGATTTAACCCAAGTGGATCGCCATAAATTCCTAATCTGACAACAGAGCCATCTGCAGCATCATACAACTGTTTTATATTTTCAGGTGGCTGATATTTTTTGCCGCACCCGGAAACCAAAATAATACTTATCAGGAAAATTGTTGTAATTAATGCTTTAAATGTTTTCATCATCAGTCCTTAGAAATTAGTGATTGTTTACAGGCGTGGCACCAGGAAATACTTTCTCTGGAGTAATTGCACCCAACTTCAATAAGGTTTGCGCGATTGATTCTCTGGTAGAGCTTGCAGTAAGCTTTGATTGCATAACTCGCTTCATAATGTTCACGGCTTCATTTCTCTTATTGGTTCTAAGCAGATCATTAACCTGACCTAACTCATAAGCTGTCATGGAAGCCACTAACCCGATGCTCTGATTCTTCAAATCTTCTGGAACTCCGGCGCTAAAAGCAGCTCCTTCAAGCATTTCTCTGGCTTCAGAAAATTTGTGCAGTCTCACATAGACGACTCCCAAATCTCTTTTGTAAACAGCGTTATCTGGTTGTAATGCTACAGCTCTTTTCAAAGCATCCTCTGCCTTGGCGTTATCACCAAGATTTGAGGCAGCAATTCCCATGATATTTAACATGGTTGGATCTCTATGTTGAACCATTGCAGAAACATCGGCTGCGTATTTTCCTGCTTCAGCCCATTTTAGCAAGGCCGCTTTAGCAACAGCCAGGGAAGCCTTTGCCTGCAATTCAAAGTTTTTAAAAGCCATAGCCTTTTCCATTGCCGATTCAGCACGAGCCAGAAGCCTGTTCTTTTGCTCAGCAGGTAACGGGTATCTGGTAATATCAAGGGCTATCTTGCCTACATACATGTAATAAATAGATCTGGCATCGCCGCAAGTCAATTCAAGACCAAACTCAGCCTGTTCAAGTGCTTTGGGCAAATCTTTCAAAACATGGTAGTAAATGTGCATTTTGCGAAAAACCACAGAATGATATGTTGATCTGGCGTTAAAGTTAATATTAACGCTAGCTTTATCAGCCCAGTCTAAAGCTTCTTTACCTTTACCTTCCATTTCCAGAATGGAGGCAACTTTTAAATAAGGATCACCTGGAAGAGGATCAAGCTTTATGGCTTTAAAGAGAAGGCTCTTTCCACGGGCAACCGCATCTCCCTGCTGATACTTCAAATACATATCAGCCTGTCGCACCATTTCATCTGCTTTCCAGCAACGCCATTCATAAAAAGCCGAAAGGGTTGAAGCACTCAAAGCAAGAATGGCAAAAAATACTCCGTGGCTCTGATTCAAACCAATCTCTGGTCGATTCATTTTTTTAGTAAAAAATTCAGTTTCAGTGAAAACTGCAACCAAAGCAAGGAAAACGACAGCATAAATAGCAGTTTCAATGCGATGGAAAGGAAAATCCGGAATTGATGCAAGCATCTGGGCGACCATTGCTGCTCCAAGCCCTATCAAAAGAACATGATCCCCATTCATTTCGCCCTCTGGATCTTTCCATACCGACTTTTGAATGGCTAAATAAATACTGTTAAAAAATCTGTAAGTGAGAAATAGAAACAGGCCAAGTCCAATAATTCCAAGTTCCGCCAAAAGTTGCAGCCAGTCATTATGCGCCTGGCGGAAAGTAACTGCGGTAAAAGAGTCCTGGTTACGATCCGAGAAGGTTTCTGCTTCCTGATAAGGGAAGAAGTGCTTAAAGGAACCAAATCCGCGGCCAATTATCCAACCTGAAGCTCGTTTATACATGGCTTGAATTGTACCATGCCAAACCCAAAGGCGTTCATAGGTGTTACTGATCTCACGATTAAGAGTAAAAGTGAGCTTAATCTTATCGAACATATTTGTAGACTGAATAGTTTTTACAGAAAAACCAAATAGCCCAACAAATATTATTGATACGGCAACGATAAAGAAAACCGCATTTTTCTTAACCAGCTTCCACTTACGATCACATATGAACAACATCAGGGTCATAAAAACAATGCCCAGAGTTACACCAATCAGTGCAGCACGGCACCTGGTAATATACAGACCGTAAAGCATCCAGCCAAACAGCCCCAGGGAAACAACCTTCATCACCTTGTTTCGGTAATAAAAGAAAAATCCAAGCGGCAAAAAGGCTGTAAACATGGCGAAAGTGCCAAGGTAGTTTCGGTTTCCAAAAGTTGAAACAATGGACCCCATGTCCTCAGCCGCATTTGCTAACTGCGGAAACAACGGGATGTAATAGGCATTGGGAAGTATTTTTCCACTCAATATCTCGTTTTTAGCAAAAACCAGAATAGAATTTGGATCAAGACGGAAATACAGATTGTAAGTTTCCATGATTCCAAGAGTTGAAGTCGCAATTCCTGCAAAAACAACAACCCAGAGAATAGACTCTACCTGCCATCTGGTTCGAACAACATTTACGATAAGCGGGAATAACATCAAAATAAGGAAAGTGCTGCGCAAATCCCTTATTGCTGCTGAAGGATTAAAGTTCCACAATACTGAAAGGGTCGCAAAGCCAAAAAACAAGGCCAGAGGAAAATCCAGCCTTGTCCTAGTTAATCTTGGTTTAAGTGCTAAGAAGACAGTCACACAGAAAAGCCCCCCCAAAAGAGCTAATGCTATTTTGGAAGCAAATTCCTTGGGAGTTAAAAAGTTCTCTGTTGTTAATCTTGAATACAAAAAGGGCGAAACAAGAGTAACAAGAACAATACCTAGATAGATGATGAATTCTACTATGCTGATATTGCCTTTTTTTTCAGAACTACTTCTTCGGAAAACTTTTGATAAAAAATCTTCCAGTGGCCCGATAATAGGATCGCTTTGTTCAATTTCTGGTTTGGAATTTGTTTCCTGTGTTGATCTATGTCTTCTTTTTACCATTTCAATTAATTTGCCTTGATTATAATCTCTAGAGCTGGGTATTCTCCGTTTGTTCCATTGGCTTTAACATTTGAGTTATCCATCAGATTGTCATTTGTTGGTGAAACAATAACAGTCGAAGAGCCTGGGAAGAAAGTGCTATCAGTAGCTCCTACTCCAAGTTCAACAAGAATTTCTGTACTTGAAGCTGGAGTTGAAGTTGCAATAAGGTTTGCAACCTGCACTTCAGAAGAGAATAACAAATCAATACCCGCAGCTGCAGGGGAAGCATTTCCATAGGAAATCGCCTCGCCACTTTTCAGATAACGCGAGAATTCAAATCTTAAATAGTCACCCTGACTAATGTGCCTATTCTTATCATTATCCACCCAGGTTGCCTTTTGCAGACTCAGTGGTGGTTTGTAATCAACAATAATGTCATCTCTGGTATCAACATTGTCTGGCCCTCGAGATGAAACCTGACCTTTGGAATAATCTACTTCGTAGTCTCTTCCCCATGGGTCTCTCGGAAGGTCTTGAAGATAGCGGCCAAGAAGCACGCGAAGGTCCGTTCCTACAAAGGACTTTTCTTCAAATGTGTCAAATTTAACCAGAGCATTCTTGATAATATCAAGTTCAGCCTTGGCTTTAGTAAGTTTTGTGTCCTTAACATAGTCCTGATAGTAAGGTGTTGCCACCCCGACCAGCACCGCTATAATAGCCACAACAATAAGTAGCTCGATTAAAGAAAATGCACGTCTATTCATGGTTTTTGATAATAACATACGGCTCCCCCCTCAACAAGGAAAAATATAATACCACATCGGCAACATCCTGCTAAGTAGAAACTTAAACAGGAAATAAAGTTTTATTTTTTATAATTACAGCAATTTTAGTTATTTCAGGCAAAAAAAAACTCCCCGGCTAAGGGGAGTGTTTTTTTAAGAGGGCATAATTATCTTGCTTTTATTGGGACAGGAGAACCTGTTTTCACTGCAGCTCCGCCACCATCAAGTATTTTTGCAGCTCCACCAGCTGAAAACTCAACAGTATCTTTTCCTGCAACAAAAGGAGTTGTAATATTTGTTAAATCAACTCTCACCTGCTGATCATTGTTTGTCCAATCGGCTACCACAACAGTAATACCAGCCAGAACACAAGCGCCTGTGAAGGTTAAATCTCCAATAGCAGGAACCCCACCAACCCAAGTTTTATCAGTTGGCCTTGAAAACTTAAGGATCAGTCCGTCTCCATTGTCCACAACACCATTCTGATTAGAATCTTCCCAAAAAGCTTTTGTTAAGGCTAGTGGAGGGCGATAAGACTCCGCAACATCATCTCCATTATTAGCCACTCCATCTGGACCAGAAGAGGAAACCTTTGATGCGTTAGTGGTTACCAGATATGAGCCTCCCCATGGATCTGCCATTGCCTTGCTCAAATAAGGACCTACAAGTGGGCTTATTCCAGGATCCGTATATGGCACCCCGCGGTCAGTTTCGAATCGGACCAAAGCGTTTCTAATTTCATCAAGATCCTGCTTGGCTCTTGCATACCTCCCATCTTCAACGTATTGCTGAACATAGGGAATAGCTGCACCTGCCAGAATAGCAATAATCGTAATAACGATCAGAAGCTCAATCAGGGTGAAGCCTTTTTTCATTATAATAACTCGACTTTCAAGCAAAATGCTTACCTAGCTTTAATGGGAACTGGAAATCCATTTTTACAATCATTTGTACCATCAGTCATATTTGCAGGCACAGCTATATCCAAAGTATCTTTACCAGGGACAAACGTAGGATTCGTCATAACAATTTTTGCCTGTCGGTCGTCAAGTTCCCAAACAGGAGCAGCAATGGCCGTTGGTGCGCCTGCAGAAAAGGCCAAATCAGCAAGAAGGGTTACTGGACCGTTTGTTGGTCTTGTGAATTTCATAATCAAAGTATCGCCAGTGTCAACAACGCCATTTTGATTTGTGTCTTCCCAGAAAGCTTTTGAGAGAGCAAGAGGCGGTCTATATTCTTCAGATACATCATCACCGTCACCAGCAATACCATTCGGTCCATTCGAAGAAATCTTTGAAACTCCAGAATCTACAACATATGCTCCCCCCCATGGATCAACGATGGACTTTGACAAATATGGCCCAATCAAAGCACCAATATTACCAGTTGTATAAAGAACCCCCCTATCAATCTCAAAACGCGCAAGTGCGTTTCTGATTTCATCCAGATCCTGTTTGGCTCTGGCATAACGTCCATCTTCAACATAGTCCTGAACGTAAGGGATTGCCGCACCAGCGAGAATCGCAACAATGGTAATGACTACCAAAAGTTCAATTAGTGTAAAGCCTTTTCTAAGCATTTTTATGCCCTCCTGTAATTTCAAAATCCAAACCCAATAACAGGGCGAGCCTTAGCTCGCCCAGAACTTTAACAACTTTATTGCGGAAGCATCTTAACGTCTTGATCGCTAAGACAAAGAGTCCCAGCCTGATCATCAATTGTTCCATGAGCATTGATAATATTAATTGTATCTCTTCCAGGAGTGAAAACAGTACCGGCTGTTTTTACATTGTAAACAAGAGTTCTGCCTCCAACAATACTTACATTACCAGCTGTATCATCAAAGCAATCCGTAAAAAGAGTATTAGCACCATTAACCTTAACGTTAAAATAAGCATCAATAGTACCAGCACCACCAGAGGAGTCCAAATCACCAACCGGATTTCCAAGAATCCTACTGAAAGTCATCTGAATCTGATCTGGCACGTTTTGAGTGTCAACAGCTCCAGACTGGTTTCTATCTACCCACTTAACACTTACCAGAGCCAATGGCGGCTGATAAGGAACAGAGATGTCATCAAGTTTGTCTGCAGCTCCAGCAGACGTTCTATCTGGTCCCGATGAATACACAGTACCAGAGTTGGTGTCTACCACATAGGATTTTCCCCAAGGATCAATTGGAGCTTTGTTCAAATAACGACCGGTCAAATCTGAAACATCGGTCTTGGTATAAGAACCTTCTCTGGTTTCGTAAACAGCAATAGCCCTGGAAATTTCTTCCAGGTCTGTTTTAGCTTTAGCGATACGTGCCTCTTCTACATAGTTCTGCACATAAGGTAACGCAGCTCCGGCCAGAACAGCAAGAATGGTAATAACCACCAGCAGTTCGATCAAGGTAAAACCTTTTCTCATGATAGACTCCTTATATTTATATGCCCCTGTGCAAAACATTTACTGAGGCTGTATTACAACACTTTGGTCGCTCAAACAATAGTTCGCGCCGTTATCCACAATTTTAGTATGACCTGCTTTAACATTAACCGAATCCTGCCCAGGCGTAAAGACACCAGCGCCGATAACATCAAAAATAACCGTTCTGTTACCAACAATACTCACGTTAGCCGCAGCGTCTGAACAAACAGCATTGAAGTTAGTATCAACACCAGCCACCTTAACATTTAAAAGCGCATTAACCTGGTTTGGAGCTGCATCATCGAAATCAGTAGTAGCATTGTTTAATTTTCTACTAAAGGTTAGTTGAAGCTGATCTGGAACGTTCTGGGTATCAACTGCACCTGACTGGTTTTTATCTACCCATTTAACGCTAACAAGAGCAAGAGGTGGCTGATAGGGAACAGAGATATCGTCAAGTTTGTCTGCTGCCAACGCCGAAGTTCTATCTGGACCTGATGAATAAACAGTACCAGCGTTTGTGTCTACAACGTAGGATTTTCCCCATGGATCAATAGGGGCTTTATTCAAATAACGACCAGTCAAATCCGAAACATCCGCCTTTGTATATTCGCCTTCGCGAGTTTCATAAACAGCAATAGCTCTGGAAATTTCTTCAAGATCCGTTTTTGCCTTAGCAATACGAGCTTCTTCAACATAGTTCTGAACATATGGCAAAGCTGCCCCCGCTAGAACGGCCAAGATTGTAATAACAACCAGCAATTCGATTAATGTGAAACCTTTTCTCATTATTTTATCTCCTTAAATTACTACCTTAGTAAATTGCTTACTGAGGTTGTACAACCACGGCCTGATCGCTCAAACAAAAACTTCCACCAAAATCTTTAATTCTGGCATGACCAGCTTTTACATTAACAGTGTCCTGACCGGGGGTAAAAACACCTGCACCGGTAACTTCTAAGATTAGAGTTTTACTTCCAACGATCTTAACGTTGGCAGCAACATCAGAAAAAGCTGTATTAAAAACAGTGTCAACGCCCGCAACCTTTACATTAAACAAATTATTAATTTGTCCGGCTGCAGAATCATCAAAGTCCGTACTCAAATTGTCCATTCTTCTGCTGAAGGTTAATTGAATCTGGTCAGCAACGTTCTGCGTGTCAACCGCTCCAGACTGGTTTCTATCAACCCATTTTGCACTAACTAACGCAAGTGGAGGTTGATAAGGAACAGAAACGTCGTCCAATTTATCTGCCGCAGCCGCTGATGATCTATCTGGCCCGGAAGAATAAACAACCCCAGCATCAGTTGCCACAACATAGGATTTTCCCCAAGGGTCAATTGGCGCTTTGTTCAGATAACGACCAGTTAGATCAGATACGTTTGTTTTGGTATACTCACCCTCTCTTGTCTCATAAACGGCAATAGCTCTGGAAATTTCTTCAAGATCCGTCTTAGCCTTTGCAATTCTTGATTCAGCAACGTAGTTCTGCACATAAGGCAGCGCCGCCCCGGCAAGAATCGCCAGAATGGTAATAACCACCAGCAATTCAATCAATGTAAAGCCTTTTCGATTCATAACAATCCGATCTCCTTTGAGATTTTTTCTTTTTATAAAGATCCTATCAGCACTGTCTGGCTGGTAATACACTTATTAGACTGAGGAGCTAGGTCAAGAATTCCCGCCCCATCTTTAACCTGGAACGTATCACTACCGGGGCCGAAAACGTTTGTCACGCCATTTGCCAAATCAATAGTTATCATGTTTCCAGATGATTCAAGAGAAAAAGTTGTCCAATTCAACGAGGTGTCAATCGGGGAAGCGCTTGTCCATGTAAAATAATTGTGGGCGTTAGCAGGAGTAACAACTGCTGGACTCGTAGCTTTAATTTTCCTTGAAAAAATCAATTGAATGTAATCGGGAGTGTTTTGAGTGTCTACCGCACCGCTTTGATTTGAGTCAACCCATTTAGCTTGTACCAAAGCTAAAGGAGGTTGGTAATTAACACTTATATCATCCAAACTACCTGCGATTCTATCTTCTCCGCAAGAATAAACCGTTCCAGCTCCAGTTGCCACTTCATAAGCCTTACCCCACGGATCTATCGGAGATTTATTCAGATATCTGCCCGTAAGTTGCAAAACAGTAGCGTCCTTGTAAGTGCCTTCACGCGTTTCATATATTGCCAGAGCCTTCTTAATTTCTTCAAGATCTGCTTTAGCTTTGCTAACACGGCTTTCCTTGACGTAGTTCTGTACATAAGGGATAGCAGCACCAGCGAGAATAGCCAAAATTGTTATAACTACTAACAACTCAATCAGTGTAAATCCACTTCTGGAGCGGTTGTTCATTCCCATTCCCTTTATTTCATTTTTTGTATTATTTAAAGATATCATAAAATCTTTCTTTGAGATAAATAAATATTTCTTTATATTTTCTAGCAAATTCCGTACCTGCTTTCCAAAACAGCAAAACTTTCAAAAATACACTGAGAGCGCGAGTTAATGATTTTTTACCCATGGGCATTTTTGCCACATTGGGTAAATTTTCCACACATTTATATATAATTTTTTATCTTTTTTGCTTTTGAATCACCAAATTTTCGACCATCTTTAATTTAATTGGAGTATCTGAATAATCGACTATAGATTCAATAAACTCTCTTGGGGCAATTGTAGTTTCACCAATCCTTAGCGTTGGAGGAACCGGAGGGGTAAATACTATGCGCGCCTTAAAAGGATCTTCAGGAACAGATTGAACTATTGCACTCCCAAAAGCCTTTTCCGGAGAGTTGGTAACAAAATCAAAAACTGTGGCATCCTTAACTTGAGCTGGTCGTGAAAAGCTCAGGTTAATATAATCTCCATAATCAATAAGATTGTTACTATTAGCGTCAAAGTATACCGCTCTTGTAATAAACAGAGTTGAAGGAAGATATCTGGCAACTATATCATCAGAAGTTCCAGACCCGGTTACACCGGAACCATCTTTCCCGTCTGGCCCAAATGAATACAACATTCCCTGTCGATAATCATGAAAATATGGTCTTTTCCATGGATCTAGAGGTGGTTCTTTTTCAAGATAAGTGCCAATAAAGGAACCCAATTCGGTTGGAGTGAATGTGGCAACCTTAAAGCTTCTTTCCTCGCGGATATTAAAAAGACGGACGGCCTGAGCGAGTTCGTTCAGGTCGGCGGTCGCCCTGGTTATCTTGGCATCAGCGATGTATCTTCCGTATTCATCAACTGCAAAAATAAGCAGTGTGGAAATTATCAGAAGGGTAACCAGCAGGTCGATCAGAGTGAAGCCTGATCGACCCTGGTGTATTTTTTTCACTTCATGGAAGTTTTTCATCATTTCAGTGATACTCAAAATTAGTTATTCTCAAAGCGAGATTGGAACTCAGCCTTTTCAATAGTTAGACCAGAAGAGTCTCTATCCTCAGTTCCATCCATATAATCAAGATTAACTAATCTTGGGGTCACTAACATAATCATTTCAGAATCTTTCATAGTATAGTTGGTGTTTGAAACCAAACCTTTAAGCAACGGCACTTTGTTCAAAATAGAAGGACTTTTCTTTGTTCCAGAGTTCTGATGATTAATCAGACCGCCAAGAACAACTGTTTCACCATTTTTTATTCGAACAAAGGTTTCAGTCTTTCTTTCTGTTTTATGAATCTGTCCATCCTCATTTACATCCAGAACAGAATCAACCGTTGTTTTTAGTTCCATGCTGATTTCGTTATCCCTAGTTATGTGCGGTTCAACTTCAAGCCTAATGCCCACCTGCACATCTCTATATTCCTTATATACCTGAGGAACATAACCAAGATACGTATTACTTGCATTTTCGTAACGGTAATATGGCACAGGAATAACTTCACCGATATTAATTGAGGCTTTTTTACCATGAACCGCACGAATCTTTGGAGAAGCAAGAACCTTAGCCTTCTTTTCCTGCTCAAGGAATTCTAATGTGGCAGGCAATGCATAGCTACTAGGCAAGCGGCCTATATCAGCAACGTTTATCTGGTAATTATCGAGTTTTATTCCCATCTGACGGAGGCTTTCGCGGTTAATCTCAATAAGCTTAACCTCGATAACCGCTTGTTTCACTTTTTCATCAACATTCTCAATAATTCTCTGAATCAAATTTAGATTTTCTTCAGTGTCATAGACTGAAAGAGCGTTAATTCTTTCATTGATTGCAAAGTTGCTGGTATCAATTTTTTCTGAAAGCGATTTACTATCAGAAATCATTTTTGAAACCTCTTCAGGTTTTGCGTTAACAAGTTTAAAAGTTCTGTAATGTTTTTTTCCGAAATCCTTGGCTTTATCTTTAGCAAGGATTACAAAAGTATTATCGTTATGCGGCCTTTTTACGAGACCATTGGTTTCTATAAGCAAATCCAGGAGTTCATCAAGACTCAGATTTTCAACGTAGAAATTGACTTTTTTGTCTTCAACGCTTTCATGAATTATTAAATTCACATTCATCATCTTAGAAAGCGTCTGCAAAGCATCTTTTAAGCTTAAATCCTTAAAGAGCAACTCCCTTGCAACCCTTCCAGAGTCCTGTCCAAGAGAAATAACCGTAAGATCTCGCCCTTTAACTGTATATTGAAAATTTCTCTGAAGAAGAAGATTTTTCAAAACCTCTCTCAGAGTCACATCTTGCGCATGAACGCTAAACTTGCCCTTAACTCCGGAATCAGCGAAGATTCTCAGATTAAATTTTACCGCAAGAGCGTTCAAAATTGTCATTAGGTCTTCTTGCTCGAAGTTAAGGCTGAGCGTCTTATCGAGTACAGTATCTGAACTGTTCTTAGTTGAAACAAAATTTTTATTATCAGGAACATTCATTCCTCCGGCAAATTGGTTATTATTTTTAGATTTAAGGGGCGCTCCACCTTCAAGAACAAGATTCTTGCCTATTCTTCTTGGGGTGTATCTGGAAGGTTCATTGAAAACGATGACTGCTCTCACGACATCTGGCTGACGGCTAACCTGACTTACGCGAAGAAACTTGACCTGCGGATGGGGGCCTGGAATTATCTTTTGAGCTCCATTGATTTTCCAATCATAAAAATCGATTGAAACAATTTCCGGACTTTGATAATCCACTTTAAACTCACGAACAGCATGAGACGGAAAGACAACTATTCCTGTTCTGCCATAAGTTCCCAAAGTCAACTCTGTTAGAATTTCTGCATTTAAGCTAGTGTTAGATAGAATAAGCAGGCAAAGCAAACCTAATATAAGCTTAACTTTTACTGCCCTAATTGCCGTCAGGGTTTTCATAAAACGCTCCTTAAAAAAGGCGATACTTTAATTTGAGAAAGAATATCCCAAATACCTATCGGCAAATCTTAAGGAAAGCTTAAAGTTTTTTTTGAATATTTAACGGCCTCCGCCGCCGCCACCAGATACAACCTTTGCCATTCTAAAAATTGGAAGATACATAGCAAGCACAATCACGCCGACTATAGTTCCAAGAACAACAATAAATGCAGGCTCAACAAGAGCTGTTAACTGATCGATTATGAAATTGATTTCATCTTCGTAAAATTCAGCAACTTTTTCCAGCATTTCATCAAGGTTACCTGATTCTTCACCAACCTCAATCATCTGAGTTGAGAGCTCCGGCATAACATTTACCCTGGCTAACGCCCTGGCAATAGGCAGCCCGCCTTCAACATCCTTAACAACAATGTCTAGAGATTCTGCGAGAATAACATTTTCCACAGATTCATTACTAATTTTCATGGCTGAAATAATATTCACGCCAGATTGAAACAGCGTCGCAAGATTTCTTGCATACAAAGCAATCAAGTATTTTTGAATCAATCCGCCAAACATAGGTGTCTTTAGTTTTATCCAGTCAAAAACACGACGTCCACCGGCGCTATTATTTGCCTGATACAAACCAATTCCAGTGAGAATTGCACCAGCTATCAGATTCAAAGTATTTCTACCAATAAAATTACTAATATCAATTACAGTCTGGGTTAACCACGGAAGCTCCTGCCCAAACTGTTCAAAAAGAGCAGCAAATTGTGGAATAACAACGAGCATCAAGAATAAAACAACTGCACCAGCAACCAAACAGATTATGAATGGATAGGTTAATGCTCCATATACTTTTCTTCGAATGGTAATCTGTCTTTCGAGAAGCTTGCTGAGACGATCCAAAACCATAAAAAGGCGACCAGATTCTTCGCCAACACGAATTAGATTGGCATAAAGCATGCCGAAAATATCTTCGTTCTTTTTGAAACAAACGTGCATGGGCATCCCGCCCTCAACTTCTTCCTTCATATCCCAGATCATCTTTTTAAAGCGCCAGGTCTTCATTTGCCTGGAAAGAGTTCCGAGAGATCTTAAAACAGAAATACCAGCACGGGTCAAAGTGGCAAAATATTTGGTAAAAAGCAAACGTTCGCCTAAAGCGACATGATTATAAAAAGGGTTTATATAAGAAAGAATCGATCGATTTTCTTCTCCTGGACCTTCTGGTCTAACATCTTCATTTCTGCCAGTATCTTCAGCCATCGTCGACCTCCCTACCAATCCATCAGCTTTCCGTCATAGAATATCTTAACATTTTTTATCTGACCTGTATTACTTCCGTCAAATAAATACTGAATTGTTTGAGTTTCGGTTGCTTGCGAAGCTTCTGCCGAAGTATTTACAGTAGGCACTTCGACATAAACTTTTGCATCCCCACCTAAAGGAAATATCAGTAACTCCTGAATACTTTTTTGAAGATATCTTCCGGTTAGGGATTCAAGCTCTACAGGATACCTAAAATTATCCTTAAAATTTCTGGATAGTGCTTCACGAACGATTCTAACATTGTATTTAGCGACCGCTTCTCGCGAATCCTGCAAAGAGTCCATATAATAACTATAGCCGGCCCCTGCGAGGACGGCTATAATAGCTGTAACAACAATTAACTCGATCAGAGTAAATCCTGACCTTTTTCTATTCATTTCTCACCATTAATATCAATTGATTTTGCGGACCTTTAAAATCCACCACCAATCGGTGATCTCTGTAACCTTTTTTGCGAAGAAAAACTTCACCGAATTCCCTTTGAATCTTTTTAATCTTGAAGCTTCCTTTAGAATTGGTGCTTATTTTCATATTGTCCAGGACAACTTCAACATCTTCAAGGGGCTTTCTAGTTATTGCATCTATAACGTGAAATGAAACCTCTGGAGAAAGCTTTATTCTATCAAGCTTTATTTTCCCAGGTTCAGCTCTGTCTACAAAGTTTTCTAATGACCCAGAGAGAATTTTGTAACCATCTGCAATTAAAACAATATCGCCAGCTCCAGTATGAGCGACGATCTGTCCAAGTCTATTGCTTTGATAAATATGATTATCAAGAAGCATAGCAACTCCATTCAGGCCTCTGCCTGTTTCCCGATCAACCACTTCAAATCTCTTCTGCTGCGCGGCAGTGCGAGTATCTGTGTAACCCTGAGCCGAGGAAACTCTTGAATCGCTCTGCATTAGAGATCTTCCTTCGATATAGCTTGTGTTTTTTGCTCTCTTTACAGCTTTTTTACTCTTGGTAATCTGAACCAGTGGATCTCTGAGATAACCATCTTCAAGCAGCCCAGAAAGAACCTTAGCAGCCTGATGAGGCGTCATGCCAGCAACGCCAACTGAGCCAAGCAATGGAAAAGAAATACTTCCATCGTCTCCGACGACTCGTTCAACAGTGAGATCAGATTCGCCTTTTACCCAGACCTTAATCTCATCTCCCGCTTTGATAACTGAAGACCCCGCTGATAATGTTAAAGTAATCAGCATCCCCAGAATCAAAAAGATTGTAACTTTAGCTTTATTCATAAATTCCCATAAAATTGTTTTTGCTTCTCAGGCTATCGACTTCTTGTTTAAGAAACCTTAGCTTTTATTATTTATTTTTTTTTATTAATGTCTTTTTCTTACCGAGCTACTTGGAATATTAGATTCAGTCCTGTATTTAGCGACCGTTCTTCTCGCAATAAAAATACCTTCATCCTTGAGAATGTCAACAAGATGGCTATCAGACAGAGGTTTTTTGGGATCCTCAAGTTTAATCAGATCTTCAATTCTCTTTTTAACCGCCAAAGTAGAGACATCTTCTCCGCCTTGTGTTCTTGCTGCACCAGAAAAGAAAAACTTAAGCTCGAGCAATCCTCGCGGAGTTTGAGCATATTTTCCACTTGTTGCACGACTCACCGTAGACTCGTGCACTCCCGCCATTCCAGCGACATCCTGCAAAGTAAGTGGTTTTAAATGTAATATACCAAAATCAAGAAAATCCTTCTGAACTTCGCAAATAGCCTTGGTAACATTTAGAATAGTTTCTTTGCGCTTATCTATATACTTCAGGAATGACCGTGCTGATTCAAGCTTGTTTCTAATAAAATCGTATGTATCCTTCTCGGTTTTATCCTTGTGTTTGATCGCTTCCTTATAAAGATTATTTATCCGCAACCTTGGCAAATCACGCTCATTTAAACTTGCAATATATTCTTCACCTATTTTTTCAATAAAAACATCGGGTGAAACATAAATATCATCGCCAGTTGAAGGAAAGCTTGCCCCTGGTTTGGGATTAAAGCCTTTTATTATCTCAATGGCTTCCTGAACTTCTTCAGCATCCATTTCAATAGTCTTTGCTATTTGAACGATTTTATTTCCTGCTATGTCCTCCAGATGATTCTCAATGATGATAGTGACAGCATCATTAGAATATCCTTCATCGTAAGCCTGAATCAAAAGACATTCTTTTAGGTCATAGGCACCAACCCCTATTGGGTCCATGGTTTTTAAAGCTTTAACAACTTTTTTAACGACCTTTTCTTCGATGTGCAACAAAGAAGCTATCTGTTCAGGAGTGTGCCTCAGATATCCGTTTCTATCAACAAGGCCGATCAAATACTCGCCGATTTTCTTTTCTGTGGGAGAAAGAGCAACTTCGTGTAATTGCGTGGTCAAATGCTCGCGAAGATTATTCTTTTTGGAAACAAAGTTTTCAAAAGTAGTTTCTTCATCTTTTGAATAACTTCCAGAAGATATTTTGAATTCAGAATTCTCGCTATCTTCAATATATTTTTGCCAATCAATTCCAAAGTCATCTCGACCCTGCTCTTTAAATTCTTTTGAAGCAGGAACTGGGGCGATAACAGAACCTTCTGAAAGCTTTTCCAGAGGAAGTTCATTTTCTTTTTTGCGCTTTTCATCCAATTCAACAACAGGATTCGTTTCGAGAACTTCCAAAATCTGGTTTTTCAATTCGATGCTATTTAGCTGCAAGATTTTAATTGCAAGCTGCATCTCGGGGGTCATTTTGAGGGTCTGCGCAAGTTTCTGAGAAAGCCCCAGTCTTATTGAACCATCCATATTTGGACACCTTTGCCTGTCTTATTTGTTAACGTTTTAATAGGGATGTCTCCCAATTGCTCTGTAGTATTGTTCTCTTTATGTAGTTACTAATATAACCTGAAATTCAAAATGAGTCAAAAAAACTGGTATTACTTTTGCTTGAATCCCTTTTTTCTATATGGTTTTTTGGGAATTCTAAGTTCATCAGGCTTCTCTTCATCAGCCTCACTCTTAAATACAACCACGGTAACACCCATATCTCCCTCACCATATTTTCCTGGTCTGAATTTTTTTCTATAGGGTCCACTCCTAAGAAATTCATTAATTCCGCGCTGTAGTGCTCCGGTTCCTTTCCCATGGATCAAATATACTTTTCCCAGACCATTAGATTCAGCAACCTTCAAATAGGTTTCAGCTCTTTCAATAGCCTCTTCCAGGCGCAAACCTCGCAGATCAATTTCATCGCGAACAAATTGACTTGGTGCATAAACCGATCCCGTTCGCTCCTTCTTTTCCTTTTTGGAGTTTTTATGTGGAGCAGGAGACAACTCGCTTAAAGGCACCAGAAAGGACTTTCCATCAAAATCTAATTCGACTTTTTTGCGTCCGGAATCTATTCGCGTGATTTTTCCTTTCTGCATTATCTTTGCCCACAAGACCATTTCTCCAATATTCAAAGTTGAAATATCTTCTATGGGTTCGCCAGGTGAATATTCATTATCAGGAATATCCCGAAGTTCAGTAAGGGTATTTCTCACATCCTGATGTGCCTTGCGAGCCAATTGTAATTCACTTTCTTTTGCTTCATTTTTCTGGGTCTGCAAATCTTGAGCTTGAGATTTCTTTAATCCGCTTATCAGACTTTCAAATTCCTTCAGCTTGGCCTTAAGTTTTCCGGCGTATTCTTCGGTGAGCTTATCTCTTTTTTTCCGGCGAAATTCTTGAAGTTGTGCCATTGTTGATTCAATTTCAGCCTCTTTTTGCCTCATAGAAGCAATTTTTTGAACATAGGTTCTTCTCAAAGCTTCTGCTCGATTTCTTTCTCTTTCAATAGCTTCTAACAAAGCGGCTTCATCTTTTGAACCAGCTTTATCAAGATCATCCAACTCCTTCAGAATGGCTTCTGGCAGCTCAAAACTTCGGGCAATTGCCAGCGCATTACTTTTTCCGGGAATACCCATTTGAAATCTGAAAGTAGGTTTAAAGGTTTCATAATCGAATTCCATTGCAGCATTAGAAAAACCTTCTGAAACAAAAGCCATATGCTTTAGTGAATCATAGTGAGATGTTACGAGCGAGAAAGATCCTCGGCGATGGATTTCTTTTAAAAAACCTGTAGCCAACGCACTACCCTCTGCCGGGTCTGTTCCAACACAAATTTCATCTATTAGGATCAAGGAGCGATTATCGCAAAGCTCTAACAGTTCCTTCAAGCGCTTAAGATGAGCGGTAAAGGTTGAAAGATGGTCTTCAATGCTCTGACTTTCACCTATATCTGAGAGTATTTCATTAAATACCGGCATCTTTGAATTACATGAAGCCAGAATATAGTTTCCAGTTTGCAGCAGCAAAGCATTCAACCCAAGACTTTTCAAGGCAACCGTTTTACCACCACCATTAGGCCCGGTTATGATAATACAACCAATCTTTTTGCCCATTTCTATATCTAATGGAATACAGTTGGGATGAATCAATGGATGCCTGGCAGATTTCAGCTCCAACTCCATCTTGTCGCAAATTTCAGGTCTGCTACAGTCATATTCACGAGCAAATCTGGCTTTAGCATTTAAAACATCCATATGAACAAGTGTTTCAAATATCTCCTGCAAAGTTCTACTAGATGCAGCCAGCATTCCGGTTAACCCAATGAGAATTCTTTTTACTTCTTCACGTTCTGAGAGTTTTAGCTGAGCCAATCTGTTGTTTAGTGGTAAAAAAGCAATTGGCTCCATAAACACCGTCTGCCCTGTTGCAGACTGGTCATGAATGATCCCCTGAACCTGACTCTGATTTGAAGCTGAAATTGGAATTACATACCTGTCATTTCTTAATGTAAAAAACCTGTCTTGAGTTAAATCTGAGTGATCACTCAAAAACATGTTCAGCCTTTTCTCAATTTCATTTTTGGTCGAAACCAGGTCTCTCTTTATTGATGCAAGAGCAGGGCTGGCATCAGGCCTAAGCTCACCTTTTTCATCAAAACAGCTGTCCAGACGTTTATAAATAGTAGAAAGAGAAGGCATAGACCTCACCCTGTCTGCAACGACAGAAAATTTTGTTTTTACAGTATCTGGGTCTCTGGATTCAAATCTTTCTTTAAGTTGATTTGCTACTTCAAGATTTGCTTTAACTTTAAGAAAATCCTCACTACCTAATACAGTGTTACCCATATTTATCAATTCTAGGATCTCTCTGAGGTCTCTTATTCCACCCACAGAAAATTTGAAACCACACTCATAATAAGAGATCAATTCTTCAAGCTCATTTAACTCAAATGTAACCTGCTTAATGCTTGAACTTGGCTTTAAGGTCAAAATTGATTCTTTTGCAGCGTTAGAGCCCGCAAAAACTGCAATTTTCTTTAATACTTTATCGAATTCTAGATTTTCAATTGATTTTGTTTCCATACCTTTATCCTAAAACAAGTTTCACTACGCTACTAACTTAGCGCAGTGAAACAAATAACCGATTTTATTTTTTACGAACTATTCTACTGTTACTGACTTGGCAAGATTTCTTGGTTGGTCAACGTCCAACCCTCTAAGATCTGCAACGTAATATGAAAATAGCTGTAAAGGAACAACGTTAATAATTGGAGATAAAATTTCCGAAACTCTTGGCACCTCGATAACATCATCGGTGAGATGCCTGATTTCTTCGTCTCCTTCAGTTGCAATAGCGATTAATTTGCCTGATCGCGCCTGGACTTCTTTTAAATTTGAAATAGTTTTATCATAAACATTTGACTCTGTTGCTAGTGCCATAACTGGCATATCATGATCAATAAGAGCAATAGGACCGTGCTTCATCTCGCCAGCAGCATATGCTTCAGCATGAATATAGCTGATTTCCTTTAGTTTGAGCGCTCCCTCGAGAGCTGAAGGATAGTTTATACCCCTTCCCAAAAACAGGAAACTTTTGGCATCAACATAATGTGATGCCAGTTTTTTTATTTGCTCGCATTTATCAAGGACTCTTTCAATCTGTTGTGGAATGACTTTAAGTTCGCGAATCATTTCCATTACATACTCTGGAGTAAGAACCGATCTGATTTTTCCCAGCATCAAAGCCAGAAGGGTCAGAGCAGTAACCATGGCTATATAAGCCTTTGTTGAAGCAACGCCAATCTCAGGACCAGCATGAATATAAACAAGCCCATCAACTTCACGCGTTAAAGACGACTCCTTAGCATTAACGATTCCAAGAACCTTCGCCCCACGGCTTTTTGCTTCCCGAACAGCGGCAAGAGTGTCCGCTGTTTCTCCGGACTGACTAATGGCAATAACCAGGGTATTCTGGTCAACCAAGGGAGATCTATATCTGAACTCACTTGCAAGATCACATTCAACCGGGATCTTCACAAGACTCTCAATTAGATATTTACCGACACATCCTGCATAAAAAGCGGTTCCACAAGCCACCACGACAATTCTCTGTGCCTTATAAATATCTGGCCCGGTCAAACCGAGCTCCTCCAGATAAATTTTACCCTCTTCCTCTGAAGTTCGACCCCCAATAGTATTTCTGATTACCTGAGGCTGTTCGAAAATCTCCTTAAGCATGAAATGACTGAACCCACCTTTTTCTGCTGCAACCGGGTTCCAATCTACCTGAACTGGAGTTTTTTCCGTCGGATTGCCTTCCAGATCATAAAATTCAATTCCATCACGACTTACCGTTGCGGCTTCAAGGTTTTCCAGATAAACAACTTTTCTGGTATAAGAAAGAATCGCCGTAACGTCGGATGCAACGAAGTTTTCACCTGTGCCAAGACCAACGATCAGTGGACTCTCTTTTCTGGCACAAACGATGGCTTCAGGATGATCTCTATGGAGAACCGCGATAGCATAAGCGCCCTCCACTTCTTTCAGGGCATCAAGAACAGCTTTTTTAAGATCGCCTTCATAATGTGATTCGATCAGATGAGCAATAACCTCAGAATCTGTCTCAGAGACAAATTTGTGTCCCTCAGCTTCAAGACGCTTTTTAAGGCGCATGAAATTTTCAATGATTCCATTGTGGGCTACCATCAAAGAATTATCACAATCGCTATGCGGATGTGCGTTGAACGCAGATGGTCTACCATGTGTCGCCCACCTGGTGTGGCCAATTCCCACCGAAGATGTTGAACCAAAATCTTCCATGAGCATTGATTTTATATTTCTAAGCTTGCCAATATCCTTTTTTACATGGATTTTGGCATCATCAATTACTGCGATTCCTGCTGAATCGTAGCCACGATATTCAAGTTTTGTTAACCCATCAAAAATAACTTCATTTGCTGCTTTATTCCCGATGTATCCTATGATTCCACACATATTAGTGAATCCTTTCGTTCAATGGTTAGAATTTTACTTTTCCTGATCTGTATTTACTGTTTTCACTACTATTTTCATTTGGTTTGCTTGAGTTTGAACCGGATTCAGTTCCCCTCAAACTTTCTGCTAAATCGTTTGAAGCTTTTGCAAAGCTGGTGCCCGGGAATTGTTCAGCAATCTCTTCATAGGCTTGAATGGCTTCAGAGGCATAGCCGTTATCTTTAAGAAAGTCCGCATACTGTTTATACGCCTTTGGCCTTCCCACTGATCTTTGGATGTATTGAACAAAATACTGTCTTGCCTTGTCATTTTCCCCATCCTTAATGGCCATCTGAGCTCTTAAATAGCTGACCTGAGGATGTTTGAATTTTTTCTCCGCAAGATCAAGATGCTCCTGGGCATCTCCAAATGCTCCGCTTAATATCAGGCCTTCAGCCAAAGCCAGACGAGCCTCTACATTATCCGGATTTTCTTTCAATAAAGCTCCGGCAAGTTCCAGGCCTTTGGGGATATTAAAACTCTTAACCAGTGCCTGTGCTAAAAATGAACGATATTTAGTGTTAGTTGGAGAAATGGTGTTTGCGGCCTGAAGCTCGCCTACAGCATCCTCATATAGCTGGTTATCAACAAGAATTCTTGATTTCAGAAAGTGAGCTTCGGGATTTTTTGAGTCCTCACTTAGGACTTTATTTACCATAGCAGTCGCATCCTGAGGGAATCCTCTGGAAAGCTTTATTTCTGCAAGTCCCATCATTCCTTCTGTAATTTGTGGATCCTTTTTCACAACTCTTTCAAATGCTTTTTCAGCTTCGTTCAACTTATTCTGAGACATATAGCTCTCAGCAAGATTTAGCATAGCAAATACATCTTCTTTTATTTGAAGCGCTTTATTAAAAGTCTTTTCGGCATTTACAAAATCTTCCTGTTTCCGGTAAGAATCGCCAAGCAAAAAGCAGCTTTCAAAACTGTTCGGATCTATTTTAAGAGCTTTTTCAAAGAACTTTTCGGCTTTTGCGTAGTTTCCTGAGTTAAAATCAATAACTCCTAAATAATGATAGGCTTTGGCATTTTGAGGTTCCTTCTTTACTATTGCGTTAAGAAGGCTTGTTGCAGAGGCAAAGCGCTCCTCATCAATAGCATAAACAGCTTTTTCCAGGTCGGAAAGTTCTTTTTGAACAGGATCTGGGGCCGGCTTTGAGCTCATTCTAGGTTTCTGCATCACATCCTTGGACTTGTATCCACCGATAGTTACTTCTTGAGGAATAGGAGCCACTCTGCGACTTTCTTCGCGTTTCTTTCGTTGATCGGCAAGAGCCTTTTCAATTTGTGTAATCAAACTGGCATATTGCTTTTGCCCCGGGTTCTTCTGAACAAGAATTTTCGCATGTTTAAGAGCTAACTCCAAGTTACCGGAAGAAGTTAGACTATATATCAGATAATAACGGGCCTGATTATGATCTGGAGACATATCAACGACTTGACCAAGGTAATCAGAAGCTCCTCTGTAATCCTTGGCAGCATAGAGTTTTAACCCCTGATCCAGTAACTGAGCAGTAAGATCCTGCCCATAGGTTGCACCTGAGAGATTAAAAAGGGCAAGAATTGCCAATAGCAAAATCTGAGCTTTTTTCATTGTATCCTCCTTATAGATCCTGATCTAACGCAGGCGTCTGTATATAGGAACTCCTTAGCATCAGCCTTCAAGAAGATCCATTCCTTCCTGACGATCAGCGACCTGATTCGCGATGAAAAAGAAACCAGACATTTCAAGCACTACAGAGTGGTGTTTATCTAAGCCCCAAACCGCAAGCTGTCCAGCATAGTCATCAACAATTATACTACTTACATCAAGTAAGGCTGCTACACCAGGGCTACTAATTAATTTAATCTGAGAAAAATCAAAAGCAAAATTTGACTTCCCAGCATTCAAAAGTTCTTCAATGTGATCTTTTAACTTAGTTCCGCCTGAATCCTCAAGATATCCTTCTAAGAATACAATCTCTACAGATCCACTGGTCTCAGCTTTTAATGAAAACGGTTTATACATACATCCCTCCGTGCAGACCAATATTAACCAAGTTACTTGTAATAATCAATGCTTTTTCATTTTGAACTAAAATAAAAAATGTGCCGTTTTAGCGACACATTGAAAGGGAGTTAGGGATTTGGTTGTCCATTCACGAAAAGTTTCACCTTAAAGTTAAAGTTAAACTTCACATGAACTTCAAAAAACATATCGTCGAAAATAATTGGAAACATTAGCTTTTTTTTAAAAAAAATTTAATTTTTTTTTATCTCAAATTCGAAAGAAAATTGGACGATAGAAAATTTACGAAACAATTTTGATTTAAAAAAAAATAAAAAATAGAGCAAATTACCCGGAGGTAAGCCCGTAATGAAAAATGAAAGCCTCATGACAATCCCCGAATTGATGGATTTCCTGCAGGTTAAAAGGAATACCATTTACACTCTTAGAAGAATGGGTTTACCAACAGTTAAGATTGGGCGATCTGTCAGGTTCAAAGCGGATAGCGTATTAAAATGGTTAAGCCATCTGGAAGAAAGTAGTCACACAGAACGTCCAACTTACCTTAATCAGGATAATTCTCACCTACTATAAAAATCATGAACGAATCAGCACAAGAAATATTCTATCTTTTATGCTTCTCTGTAGGAACAGGCTTTTTGTTTAGCAAAACGATTTTCTCATTGTTAAACATGTGGCAAGAAGAAGCGGCGATGAAAAACAATATGAACAGGCGATTACGCCCATAAATTAGATACCTTTAAATTCAACGAAAAGCTAACAAAGCGCTCAAATTAGATGTTCATTTGAGCGCTTTGTTGTTTTAAAAAGCTCTAGCCTGGTTTCTGTTTTACAAGTTATTTATACAAACGGTCGTAATTCCAGCAGCTCCCCATAACCTTTTTATAGTAGTCACGTGTTTCTGGAAGCGGGATTCGATCAAGGCGCTCAAAAACAGGTAGATGAGAATGTGGACCTTTTTCCACTTTTCTTAATACATTTCCTTGCCCACCATTATAAGATGCACTGGCAAGATGCAAATCACCCTTGAACATATCTGACAGGTATTTTAAATACCAGCATCCAAACTTAATGTTAGTTTCAGGGTCCCAAAGAGAGTTCTGCCTGAATCTCTTCACATTCAGTTTTTGAGCAATCCACTTTCCGGTTGATGGCAGAATCTGCATCAATCCCATAGCATTACTTCTTGATAGAGTCTTAGGATTAAAATGGCTTTCCTCTCGCATAATAGAAAGAATCCAATGAGGAGAAATTGAGTATTTAGATGATTGTGACTTTACCTGCTTCCAGAATGCTCTTGGGTAAAAAGCCCTCCATCCCCAATCAGGCATATCTGAAGCACCCTTTCCGTTTTCGAGCAAACGCCTTAACAAACGTTCACCATAAGCAGAAAGCAAGTTGTAGTCATTTGCTTCTTCTGCGATAGAGATAACTGTTTTAAACAGGCTTAAATCTAACGGGTCCTTGTTAGTAAGTTTTCGCATTTCTTCACTTGCGATACTCGAGAACCCGCTGTTCATTAAGATTTTCCACACTTTTGTTCTGTTTCTAATTTTTCGAGAAGCTTTTTTTACTTTGCTACTACCAAATTTCATTGGAGAGCTAATTTCTTTTGGTGAAATCCAGCTTATGAAGAACGAATTAGCATACTTGCTTTTTAGTATTTTAAAGAGTGCTTTTCCTTCCTTTGTCTGTGATCCGAGCGCCATAATAGAGTAACCAATTGCATCGTCAGCCCTGTAATGCCATGGAAATTTCCTGGATAAGGCCATAAAAAAAGGAACTGAATCTAGTTTTTTTCCAGCATCATAAAGCTCTAACGCCATGTCATAAACGTGTCCAGGGAGCAATCCTTCGGGATTTTTTGTTTTGGAAAGCCTGTTAACAAGCTCGAGCGATTCTGACAGCTTTCCAACTTTAAAGGTAGCTCTCATCAATCTATATTCAGCAGCTCTTCGATCTACAGGAAAAACAGGATTTTGCAAAACCTTTCGATAATCAGACACTGCATCAGAATATTTTAAAGCAAAGTAATTTATATCACCGCGAACTTGAAAAGCGTAGCTCTTAAGCGCTGGATGACTTAGTTTTCGCTTAACCAGAGAATTTAAAATTGAAATAGCACGATCGTTTTTCTTCTGAGAATTCAAATACTTTGCTTCAAAGACAGTTATAGCATCATTTCCCCATGCTCCAAGTTTTCTGGAGAATAAAGTTTTTTTTGCAAAAACTTCTTTTCCCAGTCCTTCGTCAATGGCTAGTTTCAAAATCTCAAACCACTCATCACCTGTAAAAAGAAAGGTTTCATTTTTTGAAATAATTACTTTAAGTAGAGGAACAGCTTCAGGAGACCCTCTGTAAAATGGTTTTTCGGATGCATATTCTCTTAATGCAGATAATGCCATTCTACTTTTTTGAGTTTCAGCCAAATCCTTAATTTCAAGAAGTTTTTCAAAAGCTTTCCCTCTTTGCCAGGAAGTTGGAAGGGTTTTAGCTAAGCCCTGAAAACGTCTCACGTCTTTATTTGTTGCCGACTCTACCATTAAAACAAAATGGGTAAATCTTGCCATGGCAGCAACTTCTGTTTCTGGGAATTTTTTCATTAATTCGCCATAAGATTTTATCGCACCGACTTTATCTCCTGTTGCTTTTAAACATTCAGCAGTTAAAAACAAATGCAGCTCTTTTAGATCTCCAGGAGATAATTTTTTCATTTTTTTCAAAAGCGCATCAAACTTTTTGGCTTCGTATAGTTTGTAAATGCTTCCAAGTTCTTTTTGCAAATAATTCTTAGCCGCCCAAACAGGACTTTGAAAAAATAAAACAAAAAACATTAAAAACATTAAAAGGCAGCCACTAATTTTCTTAAAAGACATTTTTTTCTCCAGAGAATTCAATATTCAACCATATCCAATTATCTAAAAAGCTATTAATTTTCAAGGTAAAAGCTATATTTTTTTTTAAACCATCTCACAGTTTCAATTGCATTTCTATTATTTTTCCTGTATAAATACCAAAAACACATAGCTATACCCCTTTTAGTTAGTATCTGAGGAGAAGAATATGAAAATTTATACTACCGACAAAATTCGCAATTTAGGCCTCGTTGGTCACGGCGGATCCGGAAAAACCTCACTGGCTGAAGCCATGCTTTTCCACACTGGAGCCAACTCGCGAATAGGCAAAGTTGATGATGACTCATCAATGATGAACTACGATGCAGAAGAGCAAAAGAGAAAAGCCTCTGTGGCAACTTCACTCGCAGCACTAGAATGGAAAGATGTTAAAATCAATCTTCTTGATGCTCCTGGGGTTGACGATTTTCTTGGTGAAGTTTTTAAAATTGTTGGAGCAATTGAAACTGCTATAGTTGCAGTTAACGCTTCTTCACCTGTAGAAGTTGGTTTTGAAAAGAACTGGAAAATAATGGAAGATAACAAGGTTGGAAGAATCGTTTATCTTACCAAACTTGATAAAGAAAACATCAACCTTGAAAAGGTTTTTTCTGAATTAAAAGATTTTGACTCAAAAATTACTCCTGTTATCATCCCTTGGGGAACTCATGAAAACCTTAAAGGCGTAATTGATCTTATCAACATGAAAGCTTATGCTTACAATGATGATAAAGGCAAAGACATCAAAGAACAGGACATACCTGCAGATCAGATGCCATTAGTTGAATCTCTCAGAGAATCAATGGTTGAATCAATTGTTGAATGTGACGAGCCATTAATGGAAAAATTCTTCGAAGGCGAAGAAATTAGCCCTGCAGAATTGAAAGCTGCAATTAAAAAAGGTCTTGCCAACAACGAAATCAAGCCTCTTCTAAGTGGCATGTCACTTAAAAACATCGGAACAGAAAATCTTCTTAACTTCATAGCAGAATGCGCCCCAAGTCCACTTGATTGTTCAAAAGTCACTGGCAAAACAGGCGATACTGATGAAGCAATCAAAGTTAATCCAGATGGAAAAACCATTGGATTTATTTTTAAGAAAATTAACGAACAAGTTGGAGATATGATTTTCCTCAAATGTCTCAGCGGCTCGTTTGTATCTGGAACGGAATACCTCAATCCTGCGGTAGAAAACTTTGAAAGATTCAGTTCTTTTGCAACTCTTCGTGGCAAAAACAAAATTGACATGGAAAAAGTTGTTGCCGGAGACATCGCGGTTCTTGTTAAACCTAAATATTCTACTCACGGACATACGCTTTGCGATAAAAACGGAACCACAGTAGTAAACGTTCCTACTCTTCCAGAACCAAAATTAACTTTTGCAGTTAATCCAAAAACTAAACAGGATCAGGAAAAAATGGGAAGCGGTCTTCATACACTCTGTGCAGACGACGGCGTTCTTTCTTACAAATTTGATCCAGAATTAAGCCAGGGTCTCCTTTCTGGACTTGGCGATACTCACATTGATGTTGCTATTTCAAGATTGAAATCCAGATGGAACGTTGAAGTTGATATTCTCAAGCCAAAAGTTCCTTACAGAGAAACAATCAAAGGCAAATCAAGAGTTCAGGGTAAACACAAGAAACAATCCGGTGGACGTGGTCAGTATGGTGATGTTTTCATTCGTTTCGAACCACTTCAGGGTGCTGAATTTGAATTTGTAGATGAAATCGTTGGCGGCGTTGTTCCAAAGAACTTTATCCCAGCCGTTGAAAAAGGCCTCCAGGAATCCAGATTAAAAGGCGTTCTTGCTGGTTTCAAAACTATCGGTTTTAAAGCAACGATCGACTTCGGTTCTTATCATGATGTTGACTCATCAGAAATGGCATTCAAAGTTGCAGCCAGCCTTGCCTTCAAAAAAGGCATCATGGAAGCAAAACCAGTTCTTCTTGAACCAATTTATGAAGTTGCTGTTACAGTTCCAGATGAGTACATGGGTTCAATTATCGGTGATTTAAACTCAAGACGTGGAAGAATCCTCGGCATGGAACCACAAGAAGGTGGACAACAGCTTGTTAAAGCTCACGTTCCACTTGCAGAAATGTATAAATATGCAACCGATCTCAAATCAATGACTCAGTCAAGAGCAGATTACGTTATGAACTTCAGCTCTTACGAAGAAGTTCCTGGCAACGTAACCGAAGATGTAATTAAAGAATATAAACGAGAAGACGAAGCGGAAGCTTAGTTTCACTATAGGAAAGCCCGGAGAAATCCGGGCTTTTTTTTATTCCTGTTTTGCGATATTGTTAGTTAGCATTCAACCGGGAGAGAATTTATGTCCACTGAAAATAGTCTAGAGAAGCAGTATCTATTGACTCCTGACATTAAAATTAGTTCAGTTGAGTTAGATCTTTTGAAATCCGCTTTATTAAAAGGAATTAGTAACAATTCAGAAGTTCCATTATCAGACATCGCGGTTCTTTTGCTTGCTAACTTACAAGACGCCATAAAAAATAAAGTTAATTCCAGAAACATAGATTTCGATTTGAATCAATCACTTCCGACTTCTGAAAAAGATGATTTTAAAGCCGCCATTATAAAGGGCATGTTTATAACATTTTTAGAAAACGAACATTCTTTACCAGGTTTTCTTAAAATTTGCGGAGGAATTGGGGCAACCAGTTTTGGCATCGGCTCTTTGAAATTTTCATCTCTTAAAACAAGCTTAAGTAAAAATGAAATGATTATCCCGGACTTAATAAAAGATGAAGTAAAAAAGTATCAAATCACACACCTGCAGAAGTGCATTTCAGAAAACTACGTCACAGATTTTTCAGACATTAGAAGAGGTTTACTGTGCGCCCTTTTATCTGGAGCTTTAATTCCAATTTACTTGATGGCCATTTGCAAAGTCGAAAATATTTCATCCCCCACAGAGCACCAGGTGCAAAAAGCACAGGAGATTGTATTGCAAAAATTCAACTCCGGTTCACCAGGTGTAACAAAATTATTCTCTCAAAGCCTTTTTGCAACGATGTTTGACACATTGTTTTCCCATTCGTCTACTGTGCACTCAATTTTTTCAAACTAATCCAAGTTTAATACACCGTATTTTTGTCAGAATAGGGTGTTGACAGACCCATTCAATAAAGTAGATAATACCAAAGTCCAAGTAATTATTGTATGGGGGAATTAGTTGTATGGCAAAATCTTGCCGAAATAATAATCTGCTTCTTTTGATTGGTGTGCTTTTATGCATTACGGCGTTTTATGGCTGTGGTGGCGGAGGTAGTAATGATGATCCTCTTCCAGGAAACACATCTTTAACAACTTCAATCACCGGTAAAATCACTTCTTCTGCTATTTTGTCTTCGTTTAGAGATGAAGAAAAAGGCAACATACGTGCCGCTATAAACGCAGCAAATGTTGAAGTATTTATCGAAAGCAATAGAACTGCTTACAACACAAGAACAGACGCAGAAGGCAAGTATGTTCTAACCGGTGTTCCATTAGGCACCCATCGAGTTGTTGCTATTATAAAAACAGCAACTGGAAAAACCTATAAAGTAAGATCCGGGGAAGTAGCCGTTTCTTCTGCTGGAACAGCTAAAGAAGCAACAACTCTGCTTCTTCAACAGGCAACATACAATGTAACTGGAATTATTAAAGACTCCAATGGCAACCCAATGCCTAACGCTCCTATAACTCTTTGGGGAGAAACATTTTACACCGATGCAAGTGGAAAATTTGCTTCACCACTCATGCCAAACGGCGTTGCAGCAGAACTTAAGTGTATGGTTCCAGGCTATCAGCAAACAGTAATCCCTGTAACATTTAACTCCCCCACTCCTCAATACATCGAACAAACTATTGTTCCAACTTCTTCCACAAATCGCCCCCCAACTTCCAGCTTATCAGCAACTAACTATGAGCTTCAAACCAGACAGCAGGTTTCTTTGACTGCTACAGCTCAAGATCCAGATGGTGGCAATCTCACCTATGCCTGGAGTGCAACTTCAGGAACAATAGCAACTTCTTCCAATCCTTTGGTAGCAGTTTGGACCGCCCCTGACGTTGAAACAGTGGCAACAATAAGCTTTACCGCAATGGACAGCGGCAATCTTACAACTACTTCTCATGTTTCCATAAAAGTTGGAAATTCCGGCACAACAGTTCCCGGCGCAAATCACTCACCAGTAATTCTGGGAATAGTAACTGCCAGTTCAACATTTTTGAATAATATGGACTATACTCTCACAGCGAATGCAACTGATTCTGATGGCGACGCTCTAACTTATTTCTGGAGCACAGCCCAAGGTGGAGTTTCTCCAACCGATCAGATTTCTACAACATGGAGAACTCCTAACGTAAACACCACAACTTACGTCCAGGTATCAGTGCTTGTAAGTGACAACAGAGGTGGAGCAGCGAATAGAACTGCCACATTTACTGTTAGTCCAAACCCAAATCCCCCAGCAAACACATCTCCAGTAGTAACAATTTCCTCTCCTGCCAGCAACACCATTTTGGTTCCCGGCGAAGTCGTTTACAGAGGCAGTGCAACTGATGTAGAAGACGGAACACTTGGAGCTGACAGCATGGTTTGGTATCAGGGTATTGAAGGCATGGCACCAACCAAGATTGGCGAAAAGAGAAGTGAAATTCGTCTTCAGGTGCTTACTCCTGCAACATATGTTGTAACCCTTCAGGTTAGCGATTTGCTTGGCGCTGAAAGCCAGTCTGCTATCAAGTTCAGAATAAACGCAACCCCCACAGCGTCCATTTCTGCACCACTTAACAATAGCGTTTTCCAGCTAGGTCAAACAATTAATTTCACCGGCGTTGGAAATGATGTGGAAGATGTTTTGGTTAATAGCGCAAGCCTAAGTTGGAAATTTCCGACCCAAACTTTAACTGGAACAAACCCTTCTGTTAATAACCTTACAGCTGGATCTCAAACAATTGAGCTGACTGCAACTGACAGACACGGCGGAGTATCAGCAAAGAATTCAATTCAAGTATACATAAACACACCTCCTGTTGCTTCTATTACAAGTCCTGCAAGCGGCTCTGTATTTCTGACTTCACAGGAAATAAATCTGAATGTAAATGTTACTGATGTTGACGGAACAATAGCATCAAATAGTATTCAGTGGTTAGATGGGTCTACTTTAATTGCAAGGGGCTATGCATGCAAAGTTAGCACTTTAACTGCCGGAGTTCACCGAATAAACTTGAATGTAGCAGATAGCATGGGCGGCCAAACTTCTGGCAGTCTTGATGTTATTATTAATCAACGCCCAACTATGGTGATAAACCAGCCAGTCAACAATGCGGTAGTTTTTGCGAATCAAGCTCTTAGCTTTATGGGTTCTGGAAACAGTATCTTTGGCTCTGTTTCATCCTCAACTATGGTTTGGGAAGATTACAACATGGTTTCAACTTCAACAATCAGCACTGCCAAAGCTCAATTTTCAAAAACCTATTTAAATACTGAGCTTGGAAAACATATTATCACCCTTACTGGAAGAGACCAATATGGTGCAGCAAGTTACACACAGCACAGCATTTTTGTAAACGCCACACCGACAGTCGCGATAACAGATCCAGCGTCAGGGACCAGATTTAATCTTGGAGCTCCTATAACCTTTAAATCAAGTAAATCTGACCCAGATCCAACAGATGCACTTACCATAAGATGGCTTGACGGAACGACTCCAATTGGCACGACAGATAATCTAACGACTAGCGCTCTAACAACAGGAAATCACAACATTTTTTGTGAAGTAACTGATTCTCACGGCACGACTTCAGTTGCTTCTATATCAGTTCTGGTAAACACACTTCCAGTAGGAACATTCACATGGAACTATGCGAACCAGTATGCAACAGCTCCAAGTCAGGCTCCAGTCTTTATATCAGCTAACCCATCAATGGAACTTACCTTTGGATTCGCAAGCTATGATCAAGACACAAACGGAACCGTAGAAGCAATCTCGGTTAATAATGTTAAGTGGTATAACACGGTTAATAATAATCTGACACAAATTGGAACTGGCGCTGCATTGACAACTACACTTCCAATTGGTTTATCAACAATTACTGTTGAGCTGTTTGACACCTACTATCCAACTTACGGCAGCCAGGCAAAGAATTCTTATTCTATGCAAGTTCATGTTTGGCAGAGCGTTTCTTACAACTCAGGCGCGGGTGAAATGGCGGCAAATCCAAAATGGATTTCCGGAAAAGGCAGCGGAAAAGACGCTGATCTTGGACTGGTGTTTGATAACGGCCCAACCAACTTGGCCTTTAAAGCGATTACTTTCCATGGCAACTTTGGAACTGAGTGGCTTGAAACCAAGCAAGACCTTGACATTGACGCAAGTTACCTGGGATTCAGCAGCCTTGTTTCTTCGGTGAGACACTCGGGAAAAATGGTATTGCTTGGTATTGCCACCGGCGCACAAACTATTTATTACTCAGATATGACCGCAACAACAGCGCGAGAAATCTTTACAAGTGGATCTTTCAATACACCTCGAGCAATATCCTCAGATGACAATGCATTCTTTATTGCAAATACAGGTGCCAACAACATATTGCTTTATAACCCAAATGGCGGCGGGAGCATCTCGAAAACCGTAACAATGGCAAATAACACTAATTTCAGCGCCCCGATTTCCATAAGATACTCCAATAAGAACTATGGAAAGGTATTTGTTGCTGACCGAGGAAATAATCGTGTTGTAATATATGGTTCAGAGCTACTTGGTTCAGAAAAAACTCCTGTAAATGCAAGTGCTCCAACTGACATTGCTTTTACAACCAGCTATATGTTCAGTATAGATACAACAAACCATAAGGTTTCATTGCATAATCCGGCAAATGGCGATCTTTCTATGAACTTTGGAAAGCTTGGAGCTGGAATCGGCCAATTTAATACCCCAATTAGCATATTCTCCAATGGATATGACCTTTTCGTTATTGAAGCTGGCAACAACAGAATGCAGGTAATCAGAAGTGGCATGGCTGATTGGCTGAAATAATCTACTGAAAAAAAGCCCCGTGAGCATTTCGCTCACGGGGCTTTTTTATTGTATCTACAATTTAGTTATTTACAGCTGATCGTAAAACTCTCTGAATTTTTTCCTGGCAGTTCTTACAATTAGCTCTCTGCGTTCAGTGCTCTTCATTTTTCCTTCAATTTCAAATAAACCAAAATTAGCATTCATTGGATGAAAATGCTTGTGCCCTTTAAAAGTAATGTATTTTAATAGAGCCCCAATAATAGTTTTTGAGGGTGGAAACACCGGTTCTTTATCAAGTGTTATTCTGGCAGCATTAAAACCAGCTAATAGACCAGTTGCTGCTGACTCTGTATAACCCTCAACACCGGTTAATTGTCCGGCAATAAATATTCTTTCATCAACTTGAGTTTGAAGCGTCCTTGTTAAAAGAGTTGGAGAATTCAGATATGAATTGCGATGCATTTGTCCGAATCGCACAAATTCAACATTTTCAAGACCTGGAATTAATCTGAATACCCGCTCCTGCTCTGGAAATTTCAAATTAGTCTGAAATCCAACCAAATTATAAAGACTAGCCAACAGGTTGTCCTGACGAAGCTGAACTACGGCATAAGGTCGCTTATCGGTTCTTGGATCTGTAAAACCAACCGGTTTCATTGGGCCAAACCTAAGTGAATCAATTCCTGTATCGCCAATAACTTCAACTGGCTGGCAAGCATTGAAAAATTGCTTTTTGGAAGCTTTTTCCAAATCAGAAAGTGGAATTCTTTCTGCTTCAAGCAGCGCTTTTACAAACCTGAGATACTCTTCCTTGTTCATCGGGCAATTGATGTAATCACCTTTAGCACCTTCTCCATATCTATCTGCTTTAAAAGCAATTCCCATATCAATTGTTTCCAATTTAACTATAGGTGCGATTGCATCGAAGAAGTTCTTATGAGTATCACCAAATTTATCGCAGAGAGCTTTCATAAGTTTTGGAGAAGTTAAAGGACCCGAAGCGATTATTACCATTCCTTCGTCTGGAATTGTATCAACTTCTTCATTGACATAATCAACTAACGCATGTCCTTTAATATATCTTGTGATTTCCCTGGCAAAGGCGCCTCGGTCAACTGCAAGAGCATTTCCAGCTGGAACTCTATACTTGTAAGCAACATCCATTATGTAGCTTCCAAGTAATCGCATTTCCTCTTTTAATAAACCCGAAGCTCTATCTGGTAGATTGCTGCCAATAGAGTTGCTACAAACCAACTCCGCGATATAATCCGTAGTATGTGCGCCAGTTTCTACAACAGGTCTCATTTCACAAAGCTTGACCGGAATTCCTCTACGAATCAACTGAAAAGTTGCTTCAGCTCCTGCAAGCCCAGCTCCGATTATTGTAACCTGTGGAAATTTAGTTTTTTTGCTCGTCATTGTCTTCGCCTTCCGGGAACTTTTTATATTTGCATCCTTTGGCAGAACACTTTACATGTGGCCCAAGTTTTTTAGTAGAATGTTGAACCAAAGGCGCTTTACAATCAGGGCAAAGCTCACCAGTCGGCCTGGCCCAGGTAGTAAATTCGCATTCTGGATATTTTGAACATCCATAGAATAATCGGCCACGTTTTGATTTCTTTTCAAGAATTTTTCCATCGCATTTTTCTTCTGGACAAGAAATACCTATTTCAACAACTACCTGCCTGGTATTTTTACATTCTGGATATTTTGAACAAGCTATAAACCTTCCAAATCTTCCATTCCTATAAATCATCTCTGCGCCACACTTATCGCAGATTTCTCCCGCGGGTTCAAGATCAGGAGGAGTCTCTTTTTGAATCTCCTGAATCAATTCTTTCATTTTTATTGGCCCAGCTGGAATTCCACTGGAAAACAACATAATATCATCCGGGATATTAATTGTTGATTTACATTCAGGGTAGCCAGTGCAAGCCAGAAATTTTCCGGTTTTTGCCAATCTGGCAACCATAACTTTGCCACATTTTTCGCAATTGCAATCTGTTTCAATCTGAACCTTTTCAATGCTTTCTTCTGCCTTTTTAAGATCCTGAATAAAGGGACCATAAAATTCAGCAAGAACATCAGTCCAGTCTGTAGATCCTTCTTCTACAGCATCAAGATGGTTTTCCATTGATGCAGTAAATCCTGGATTAATAATATCTTCGAAGCATCGCTCAAGAATATCAGTTACAACAAAGGCAGCATCTGATGGATGAAATTTTCCTTCAACTTTCTTCACGTATTTTCTTTGCTGTATAGTCTCAACAATTGTTGCGTAGGTACTTGGTCGACCAATCCCCTCTTTTTCAAGGGTTTTAATGATTGAGGATTCGTTATACCTTGGTGGTGGGCTGGTAAAATTTTGCTTTGAATTTACTTCTTCTAACTCCAGTGGATCACCATTTTTTAACTCTGGCAATTTCTGCTTATCATCACCAATCTCTTCAAGATCTTCAGCTCTTGTATACAATGAAGAATAGCCATCAAAGGTGAGAGTCGTTCCAGAGGCCTGGAAAATGTGATTTTCAACTTCAACATCAAGATTTACAACTTTAAATTTTGCTTCAGCCATTTGTGAAGCAACATATCTTTTCCAGATAAGTGTATAGAGCTTGAGCTGTTCAGGTTTAATATAAGGTGCCATTTTTTCTGGAGTTCTCCAGACAGAGGTTGGACGAATCGCCTCATGCGCATCCTGGGCACCTTTCTTGGCTTTAAAGACTCTGTTTTTCTTCAAAAGATATTCAGAACTGAACCCTTTTTCCAGGAAATCATTTAATTCATTTAAACCTTCTGGAGAAATTCGACTAGAATCCGTTCTCATATAGGTTATCAAACCGACCTGGCCTTCTTTGCCAAGCTCAACGCCTTCATAGAGTCGCTGAGCAATAGTCATGGTTCTTCTCGGAGTAAATGAAAACTTTTGAGCTGCTTCAGCCTGGAGTGTACTGGTAATAAACGGTGGAGGCGGAGCTTGTTTTCTTTCTCTGCTGGCTACTGAATTTACTTTCAATTTAGCAGATTTAATCGCATTAGTAATTTTTTCAGCACTTGGTTCGTTTGGAACAACAGACTTTTTACCGTCTGTTTTAACAAGCTTTACAATAAATGGTCGGCCTTTTTGCCCTTTAACACTAGCTGTAATAGTCCAGTATTCTTCTGGAATAAATGCAAGAATCTCTTTTTCCCTTTTACAGATGAACAAAACAGCTACTGACTGCACTCTTCCTGCAGACAATCCAAGACAAATTTTGTTCCAGAGCAAAGGCGATAACCTGTATCCCACTAATCGATCCAGTATTCTTCTGGATTGTTGAGCATTTACAAGATTAAAATTTATTGCTCTTGGGTTTTTTAGGGATTTTAAAACGTCTTCTTTGGTAATTGAATTGAATGTTATTCTGCATTCAGAAAGTGGATCTATGTTTAAAACATTGGCCAAATGCCAGCTGATTGCTTCACCTTCACGATCCGGATCGGGTGCTAGAAAAATATTATCAGCTGTCTTAGCTACTCTTTGCAGTTTTACAATTACATCTTCCCTGTCTCTAACAACTCTGAAGTCAGGTACAAAGCCGTTTTCAGGACTAACTCCAAATCTTGATGGCGGTAAATCAATAACATGACCTTTACTCGCCTCAATTACAAAGTCTTTTCCCAGAAATTTTGATAAGGTTTTAATTTTTCCGGGTGATTCTACAATTATCAGATTTCTGGCCATTATTTCTCCCTAGCTATGTCCGATGCTTTAATTAATGGAGCTCCATTGAGTGCGGCAGTAATGATAAACTTTCTTCATTTACCTCTGCTTCAGGTTTATTTAATAGTATTAGTAATTCTATTCTGGAGGCACTTACATTTCTAAGATCCTTTTTCCAGATATATTCAACTACCTTTTCAAAATGAAGCTGACTTATAAGGTTCTGTTCCACCATTTCAAGCAAGAGTTGTTGAGCCCCGGCTGTCAATCTTAAAGCTTCAGACTCATGCAAATGTCTGACTCCTGTAGCTTTTCCCTTATTCTTGTCTCTATGTCCAACTTCAATAATAGGGTTAACCTGTGATGTTATCATGGCTACCATTTTAAAAGCGGTATCAATATCCTCAAGACGAAAGCCTTTTTTCAAAAGCTTCTTAACTAAAGGATCACTGTTGCCTGATTTCAACCCTTTTTTTTCTATCCGCTCCAAAACAAAGTTCATTATCTTCATAATGTTTGAAAGCGGGCTTTTTATCTTATTCATAGTTCCCTTTCTGCGCCAAGTTTTAACTTCGCTTGATACCTGTTCCCTGGTAACTTTATCAAATAATCTCTCATTTCAAGAGTCAAAAGTAAAGAAAACAATCTTTCTTTTTCACAAATTTCCTTTTCAATTAAGCTATCTAGGCTTAAAGACTCATTTTCAAGAACTCCAATTATTTTTTTTTCTTCTTTGGTTAAATCATTAATAAAAGTATTTGTTAAATTTCCATCTTTATCTTTTTCGGGTAAAATGTCAGAAAAATATTCGATAATTTCTTCTGGTTCAGTAACCAGATTCGCGCCATCCTGGATCAACGCAAGTGTACCCTCGGAAACCTTAGACCTTATACTTCCAGGAACAGCGAAAACCTCTCGATTTTGCTCTCCGGCAAATCTAGCTGTATAAAGAGAACCACTTCTCGCACTCGCTTCAATAACAAGAGTTCCAACACACATTCCTGAAATTAGACGGTTTCTAACCGGAAAGTGCCATGGCCTTGCAATAGTCCCCGGAGGATATTCTGATAATAGCGCCCCATGATTATCTAAAATTGATTTTCTAATTTTCTGATTAGCTTTTGGATAGATTACATCTGGTCCGTTTGCAAGAATTGCCATAGTTCTTCCACCAGCCTCTACAGCCCCTCGATGCGCATACGTGTCTACGCCAAGTGCCAGGCCACTGACAATTACAAAACCTGCGTTAGCAAGCTTCTTTGCAAAATCCAATGCAATATCGAAACCAAGATGAGTTCCTTTACGTGCCCCAACTATTGCTATTGCCGGAGCACCATTCAGATTAGAATCTCCGATTGTGAATAAAACCACAGGAGAATCTGGAATTTCTCTTAGTAAGGGCGGATATCTTTCGTCATTATAAGTAACCATTGATATTCCGCGATGACTTAATGCATCTAAGCTACAAACAGGGGCTGCTTCCGCACCTTCTCTGCAAAACCTTTCAAGCCTCTGGTTATCCCACCCCTGAACTCTTGCCAATTCGAATTTTGAAGCTGAGAAAACCCTTTCCGGGGTTTTAAATTCTTTAATCAAACCAGCTTTGACGGTAGCACCCAGCCAGTTCAAGCCGGCCAGCTTTAACCACAATAAACTAGATTGATTATTCAGGCTTTCAGCCATGAAACATTGACTCCCTGGGCTCTTTGATCTTTTTAATAGCTTTCTTGCACCAGAAAACAATCGTTTCAGATTCTGATTCTGCAGCAACCTGAGTCAATCTTGGAAGAGCCTCAATTCCAGCTCCTACCAGAGCTTCATAGGCCATAGATTTTATTGAATTCTGTTCACTTGAAAAGAGATTTATAAATAGATTGGGATTGTTCTCTGCCATTACAGACAAAATTCTTTTCGCCGTTCTTGATTCCCTGTCGTCTTTGGCTCTAGAACAGTGGTCGAAGAGTATTTGAACATCTTCTTCTGTTTCAAAATTACCCAATGACCTCACTATTGCCATACGCACTTTAAGGGAACTATCCGCTAATCCTTCTTTTAAAATAGTTCTCGCCTTAAAACCAGGAAAATGGCCTAATGCTTCTGCTGCAGCGGTTCTAACAGACTCTTCGGAATCTTCCATCAACAGAACCAGGTAATCAACACCTCTTTCATCACCGGTTTCAGCAATAGCAATGGCTGCGTTTCTTCTTAAAGCCACATCATCGCCCTCAAGGCACTTAACCAGTTCATCGTAAACCTCTCCACCAAGCCGCTCAAATGCAAGAACAATGTTTCTATGAACATCAGCATTCCGGTCGGAAAAGCTTCTGATAAGTGGAATAATAGCTCTTTTATCGCCAATTTTTCCAAGAGCAATTGCAGCATAAGTTCGAACCCACTCGCTGTCATCAAGCAACGCGTCAATAAGTGGTTCAATCAATTCTGGCAATCCAATTATTCCTGCAGCCTGACAAGCGTATAGACGTAGCTCAGCATCGCCCTTCTTCATCGCTTCCACAATTCTATCAAGGTGAAGGTGACCAATTTCTTTTAAAATTTTTCCAACCCAGAAACGAATATCTTCATTATCGCTGGAAACCCGGCGAAGCAGATCATCAACGATGAGATTTTCCTGTCGAATAATGCTTTCTGATGCGACCTTTCTCACGCTCCAAACTTCATCTGCCAAGGAGTTAATCAGGCTTCTAACTACTCCTGGGTCAAATGAACCGGCAAGAGCTTTTGCTGAAAAGAAACGAATTTCCCGACTAGGGTCATTCAAAGCCTTAACCAGAAAAGGAACTCCAGGCTCCCCGATACTCTCTAGAATTCTAGTAACCCAGTATCTAACATCTTCATTTGGACTTGATAATGCTTCGGCGATTTTTTCAACTCCCAGTTCACCAATCTCAGTTAAAGCATAAGCACAGCTTCTCCTGACATTCCAATCATCGTTAGACAACCCTGTAATCAGCACAGGAACGGCCCTTGGACTACCTATTTCCCCAAGCGCTGATGCTGCAAAAGAAAGAATTTCTGGATTACTAAGTTTGAAAAGCCTCATTAAAGGTTCAACGACTCTAGATCCTATTTTTGCAATGGATTGCCTGATAAGAAATCGTTGGTTATCATCCATTTTTATTATTTCGTCAAATAGTCTTTCCAAACCTCGATTACCTGACTTAACCAAAGCCCTTAAACAGCCGTCACGAATATCTTCATTTGGGCCTCTAAGGTATTCAAGCATCATATCAATTGCATTTTCGCCAATTTCGGCCAAGGCCATTGTTGCACTTTTCCGGATTGTCCAATCAGGGTCTGCAAGAGATTCAATTAAAACCTTAATAACCCTTTTATCCCCAGATTCACCAAGGGCAGCAGCAATAATATACCTGGTCTTCTTGTCTCCGCGCCTTAGAGCATCAAGCAAAAATCTTTGCGCTTTGGCCCCCAGGCGACCTAGAGTTTTTATCGCCCAGAATCTAATATCTTCGTCTTCTGTAACACCTAAAACTTGTTGAACTGGTGCAATAATAGCTTCGCCATATTTTACCAGGGCATCTGAGGCAGATTTTCTTACCCGCCATTTAGGATCGCCCAGCGCTCGCAGCAAAGCGGTTACACCCTGAGGAGACCTTGTGTTACCAAGTGCAGAGCAGGCAAAATATCTCATCTCGCCATTGGGGCTCTTCATTGCTCTTAGAATTGATGGAATTCCCTTTTGCCCAATTCCGCCCAAAATATTCAGCGACCAATGCTGAATGTCCTGATTATACGAGTTAAGCGCAACAGACAAAACAGGTGCAGCCTCTTCTCCATATTCTGCAATTTTTTCAGACGCAAAACGTCTAACCATCCAAGATTCGTCACCAAGGCAATTTACAAGAAATTGTAAAATGACTGGACTCTTATTCTGACAAATCTTTTTAATAATCTGGTTCTTCTTGTCTTTGTCTGCATTGCCAAAGGTTTCTATCAAGTGCTGAATGTTTTGTTCCATAATAATCCTGAATCTTTTTTTTATTCCAAGCCTGGAGTTAATGTGCCTATCTGCTTCGGGATATCTGTTGCTTGAGAAGCCGCTTCAATTGGAGAGGTCGGCGTTGCCAATTCCGAGATCTCGACCTGAATTTTTTCTGGAGAAATTCTTTTCACTGAAATTTGATCTGGCAATCCCGTTGGCACTGTTAATGGCACATCATACTGCCCAGACTTCATTTTGGTAATGTCTAATACCAGCTTCAGTTGAGAGTCGCGAACCTTTTCAAGGTCCTCAACAAAACCTTCCATTTCCAAACTATAAGATGCCACAGAAACAGCGACATGCTGCCCTTTATCTTTTCTTAGTTCAAAAGTGAGTCCGGTAAGCTGCCGAACAACCTTTGCCTTTCCAACTCTGAAAGAAATAGCCATAGAGTCGGACCCCACAAATTTAACTTTTTCAGATGGCAATTCCAGCTTAACGGTAAAAGTGCCATTGTCCCTTAATTTTGAAAGATCAAAAGCTTTTGAATTAACACTGCGAATCTGGTCCAGCAAACGACTTGGGCCTGACAAGGCAACTTCTCGTGGAGAGATTGAAAAATTCTCAAGTTTTATCCCTTCGGGAGGTTTATTAATGAAAACCGGTTTTGCTAATTCTACTAATTTAGTTGGATACCCCTGTTTAACGGTGACGTCAACGCTAACCTTATCAGGAATTGCACGAATCTCTCGCTCTGCTTCACCTGATTCTAGAAATATCTTCACAGGCCGATTTTCGCTAACCGAATTTTTAACTTGATCCAATACAAGCTCAACCTGGCAGGCGGTAACTTTATTTATCAAGTCTTCTGGCCCTTCAAGAACTATTTCTTCGGGTGAAATCCTTGGAGATTCTGCAATATATCCTTCTGCAGTCTGACCCTGGATCTCAACCGAAATATCAAACTCTTTTCTGATTAATGGAACCGCAGAAATTTCTATTTGAGGTGGGTTTACAGCCACGACAGACAAACCAGAAGATGCAGTAACCTTAACAGGCAGCATAGCCCTTCCTGGTCTTAGGTTATACAAATCGACAGTTGCTTCTACTCGTTTTACTCCCGACATTATAAAATCCCGCCTGTTTCCCTGAAGTTCAATTTCTACTTTTGGTCTATCAGGAGTCAGCTTCATTAAATATGGGCTGTTTCTATACTCTACAGAGGATTCAACTGTTCTTTTTATTTGTGGTGGAATAACAAGATTTACGTATACCCAGGCAAAAATACCTAGAAACACAGAAACGATCTTTAGTCCTAATCTATTATTCATTTTTTAACAAAGATCCTCCGATTTCTTCCCGAACGACTAAATGCTGCGGCAACAAGTTTTTTAACCCTGTCCATGTTCAGGTTGCGACTTAGTTTTCCGCCTTTTGCCTTTGAAATTGTTCCAGTTTCTTCACTAACCACAAAAACAAGTGCATCGGTAATTTCAGTAATTCCAATAGCGGCGCGATGCCTGGAACCAAGTTCTTTTGAAATCTCACCATGATTACTTGTAGTAGGCAAGAAGCAACTCGCTGCCTCCAGAAACTGCCCTTTTATAATTACTGCACCATCGTGCAAAGGGGTAAAGGGAAGAAAAATAGTATTCATTAGTTCGGAAGTTATCCTGCTATGGAGAGGAACTCCATTTTCAATAAAATCCTTTAACCCGATTTCCTGTTCAAAAACAATTAATGCCCCAATTCTTTTTTTGGAGCAGGTTTCAATAGTTTTACAAACCTCATCAACCATTTCCGGGATTGAGTCTTGATGGTCAAATTGCTCTCCCAGAAAACTTCCTCGTCCAATATCTTCAAGAACCCTTCTCAGTTCTGGCTGGAAAATAACAACTAAAGCAAGAAAACCTGTAGGAAGAGCATTGGAGAGAATCCAGCTCACAGTATTGAAATCAAGGTCTTTCGTTATAATTAAAAGAATTAGAATTATTCCCAGCCCTTTTAACAAGTTAAAAGCTCGGGTTCCTTCTATGAAAAGCAATCCGCGATATATTCCGTAGCTAACCAGCACAATGTCGAGAAAATCTATAAAAGATATGTCTCGAACTATTGCCAGAATAAGATTCAATAGAACGTCCAAGGTCTTAGTTTACTCCAAATTCTTCAATATTTTTTTTATCGTGTCAAAAGTGCTATCAGCAGGCTCACAAAGAGGAAGTCTGCATTCAGTTTTCATAACTCCCTTGATAGATAAAGCCGCTTTTGTTGGCAAAGGATTAGACTCCACAAATAAGCCATGATGTAAATCCAGTAATTTAAAATGAAGTTCTTTTGCCTTTTGCCAGTCACCAGTCAATGCTGCGTCGTTGAATTGCTTCATTAAAAAGGGTTCAACGTTGGCTGTCACAGAAATAGTTCCCTTTGCTCCACAAGCCATTATAGGGAAATTTAAAGCGTCATCACCAGAGAAAACATTAAAATTAGCTGGAGCCTTTTTCAAAATTTCCATTATCTGGTTCAAATTTCCAGAAGCTTCCTTGATTGCACAGATATTACCAACTTCAGCAAGTTCTAGAGTAGTATCTGCATTCATATTCACACCAGTTCTACCTGGCACATTATAAAGGACTACCGGAAGTGATGTTGCTGCCGCAACTCTTCTATAGTGACATTTCATACCATTTTGAGTTGGCTTATTGTAATAAGGAACAACAACAAGAACTGCATCAGCTCCCAATTCAGCTGCTTTTGCAGTCAATTTTTCTGTAGAATTCGTACAATTGCTTCCAGTGCCGAACATAATAGGAATTTTTCCTGCAGACTTGGCTTTAACAACCTTCATCAGCTCCGCTTTTTCTTCAAAACTCATAGTAGCCGCTTCGCCAGTGGTTCCACAAACCAACAATCCGTCAGTGCCAGAATTAAGATGCATTTCTACAAGTTTTTCTACTGCAGGAAAATCTATTTTTCCATCAACAAACGGTGTAACCAGAGCGACCCATGAACCTTTTAAAAAATTGTGCGACATTTGAATCCTTCCTATTAAGTAATTCTCTAAACAGTGCTATGAATATAACACATGGAAAAACTTTTTCCCAATAAACTAAATGCTAAATTTAATTGTTTTTTTTACGATAAATTACTGTCTTTAATTTGACTTATCAATGCTGGTGAAGGTATTTTATCTTTTACATGATGCAATCCGACAAAACAGGCGAAATAAAATTGCGAGCACTTGTGGTTTTTTGCGACCCTCGAGATGCTGAGTTTTGTCCTGTACAAGAGTTAAACCTTCCAACTGCTGTGGAAAACATAGAAGTTGCCGTTTCAAATTCTGCACAGGAAAAGGGATATTTTAGAAAGCTTTCATTGGACTTTAAAGTTCATACAGAGCTTGATGAAGAAAGCCTTTTTCTAAAAATGAATTCTTATGATTTCCTCCTCGTTCATCCCTTGAGTTTGAATACTCTGGCGAAGTTATCGCTAGGGATTGGAGACTCATTTCCTACAAGGCTTCTTCTTATGGCTATTGAAAACAACAAACCGATCCTTCTTTCAGAAGAATTTATGCCCTTACCTGAAAAGTTTTCAAATCCCCATTTTTCCAGAATTTATAAGAATTACTGGGAAAGTTTGCTGGTTGGTAATATTTCCAGCTTTAACTCTGAAAATCTCGAAAGCAAATTGGTTAGAATTATTCGCAGCATGAAATCCAGCAAAAACCTTGTTTCAAATACTGGCAGAACTTTTATTACCAGCGAAGATATAATTGTTGCGGCCGACTCTCTACAACCATTAAGAGTGCCTTCAAATGCCATCATAACATCGGTAGCAGAAGAAGAAGCAGCAAGACTAGGTGTAATCATCATCAGGGAATGAAACAAAGCCCTATGAACAAAGATTCTCTGGTAGAAAAACGACTCCCCGAAATAAAAAAGCTATTGTCTCCATGCGTTCTATGCCCTCGCGAATGCAAAGCTCTAAGACTCGAAGGAAAAACAGGTTTTTGTAAAACCACAGACCAGATAAAAATAGCTTCCTGGGCATGTCATAGAGGCGAAGAACCACCCATATCCGGAACTTCTGGCTCTGGAACTATTTTTTCCTCTAACTGCACTCTAGGCTGCATTTTTTGCCAAAATTTTCCCTTCAGCCAGTTGGGTAATGGACAGATTATGTCTTCAGAAAAGCTGGCTCTCAAATTTGATTATTTATGCAAACAGGGAGTTCATAATCTAAACTTTGTTACGCCAACGCATGTTATACCACTTCTTTTGGAAGCCTGGCTTCTGGCTGAAGATAAAACAAAGCAGCTTCCGCTGGTTTACAACACATCCGGATACGATTCATTGCCTCTATTAAAACTTCTTGACGGTATTATTGACGTGTATCTTCCAGATATAAAATACTCAAACGACCTAACCGCTATGGATTTATCAAAAGCGCCCAACTTTGTAGAGAGTAATAGAGCTGCGATTTTAGAGATGTTCAGACAAGCGGGGGAACTTCAACTCGATAAAAAGGGAATTGCTAAAAAGGGAATTATAATTAGACATCTTGTACTTCCCGAAAATTTATCAGGAACCAGAGAATCTTTTGAATGGATAAGAAACCAACTTGGAACGACTGTCCACATAAGCCTTATGAGTCAATATTTTCCCGCGCACAATGCATTTTCACACAAATCAATTAGTAGACCAATAACAGAAGAAGAGTATTCTGAGGTAATTCAGACAGTTGAAGATCTTGGCTTTACAAATGTCTGGGCCCAAGACCCCACAATCCCAGGAGGAGCCTAGAATAAGACTTTTGAGCCAATCAAAGATTCTTTTCTTGGCCTGAGGCTAAAGGCGTGATATAATTTTTTTCTATTACTTCCCAAATCAGGAGGGACCCCATGTCAGGTCATAATAAGTGGGCCAAAGTTAAACACGTTAAGGCTAAAATGGATGCTATCAAAGGGAAAGCATTCACTAAAGTCATCAAGGAAATTACTATCGCAGCAAAAGAAGGCGGTGGAGATCCTGACCAGAACCCAAGATTAAGAACAGCTTTATCAGCTGCAAAAGATTGTAATATGCCTAAAGACAATATCGAAAGAGCCATAAAAAAAGGCACTGGAGAATTGGAAGGCGTTAATTACGAAGATATCACTTATGAAGGTTATGGCCCAGGTGGAGTTGCAGTAATGGTTAGATGCCTTACCGACAACACCAACCGAACTGTTGCTGAAGTAAACAAAATCCTTAGCAAGGGTGGCGGAAAAATGGGAGTTCCCGGTTGCGTTTCATTCATGTTTGAAACCAAAGGTTTCTTTTTTGCTCCAAAAGAAGAAAATCCTGAACTGACTGAAGAATCCCTTATGGATATCGTTATTGAAGCTGGCGCAGACGACATGAAGAACCTGGACGATGGTTTTGAAATTCTGTGTGAGCCAAAAGCATACATGGAAGCAAGACAAATTCTTGATGAAAAGAACATAAAAGTTGAAGAATCAAGAGTTACAAATCTTCCCAAAACAACTGTAAAAGTTACAGGCGCAGATGTGCCTAAGATTTTGAAACTTATAGACACTCTTGACGAACACGATGACGTTCAGGATGTTTACCATAATTATGAAATTTCTGATGAAGAAATGGAAAAAGCTCTGGCTGAAATGTAATTCAGCCATTTAATTAAAGCTGCACTGCAAATCACTGTTCAGTTTAAACTGATAAACTTTGTAGTGCAGCTTTTTAACATAAAAAAACATGATTGAATCAATTAGCGGAAAAATTATAAGCAAACTTCCCCACAAGGTTGTAGTTGAGCAACAGGGAATAGCATTTGAAATAAATGTTCCATTCTCAACAAGTGGAAAACTTCCACCAGCTGGAGAAAACGGAAAAGTTCTTTGTCACCTTCATTGGCGAGAAGAAGGACCTCAACTTTTTGGATTTGCAACAGAAGCAGAACGACAGCTTTTCAGACTGCTTACAAAAGTTAACAAGGTAGGACCCAAACTTGCAATAAACGTCATGTCTTCAACCAACCCAGACGCTTTGGCAATGATGATTCTATCTGAAGACCTGAGGTCTCTGACCTCTCTAAAAGGTGTTGGACCAAAGTTGGCTTCAAGATTAGTTGTTGAATTAAAAGAACCAATCATGAAGCTCGGACTTGTTTCCACAGAAGCAATGGCCGACAACTCTCTGAGCGTTAAAACGAGTATTCCGTTTGAATCAGAAATAAAAGAGGCCCTTGAAACACTTGGCTACACTTCAAAAGAAATTGCAAGAAGCTTAAAAGCAGTTGTTTCTGATGTTTCAGCCGATTCAACAATAGAAGAGATCATGGAAGCAGTTTTAAGATCATTTTCTAACTAAGATTTAATGAGTAAAGATAAAAAAAGCGAAATAGAAAAATCAATTCAAAAAGCTCTTGATGGAGTTTCAATTCTCTCACCTCATTCACTTCCAGAAGAGAATGAAATAATCCCACCAAGTCTTCGCCCCAAGAAATTTAGCGAATTCATTGGGCAAAAAGCTATTGTTGAAAAGTTAAAGGTTTTTATCTCAGCAGCCAGAGAAAGAGGAGAGCCACTTGATCACACGCTGCTCCTAGGCCCTCCCGGTCTTGGTAAAACTACCCTTGCCAACGTAATCGCATCGGAAATGGGAGTTCAAATAAAAATAACTTCCGGCCCAGTTTTAAACAGAGCTGGAGACGTTGCAGCATTATTAACCGGATTAAAAGCCGGAGATGTATTATTTATTGATGAAATTCACCGGTTAAGTAAAAATGTTGAAGAAGTGCTTTATCCTGCAATGGAGGATTACTTCTTCGATGTACTAATTGGAAAAGGTCCCACAGCGCGAAGTATAAGAATGAAAGTTCAACCATTTACCCTAATTGGTGCAACTACTCGCGAAGGAGACATCTCTGCTCCACTGAGAACTAGATTTGGAGTTGTTTCAAGAATCGATTACTACAAAATTAGTGAATTAAAAAAACTCATTCAATCAGTCTCAGATCGTCTCCAATATCCAGTGGAAGAGGATGCCGCAGATGAAATTTCCAGAAGAGCGCGCGGCACACCACGTGTAGCAATACGCCTCTTTAAAAGAATGAGAGACGTTGCACAGGTAAATCGACACCCTACTGTTGATGTTGAAGTTGTTAATAAAGGCATGCAAATGCTTCAGGTAGACCGAATGGGTCTGGATTACATCGACAGGAAAATCCTTGAAATTCTGTTAAATAGATTTGACGGAGGTCCAGTAAGCCTGGACACACTTTCTGTTTCAGTAGGCGAAGAAGCAGACACCATATATGACGTATATGAAAGTTTCCTTATCCAGATAGGCTTTTTAACTCGCACCAGCAGAGGACGAGTAGCCACAAAAGCGGCATATGAGTATTTAGGAATAAAACCTCCCGAACCTATTGCCCCTGACACCAAACAACTGGACCTTTTTTAAGCAACGCCTTCAGTTGAATTTTATCGTTGGAAGCGGTAGACTTTCAAAAATAAAATCAATCTGGGCGGTACATTTATGACAAGCAAACCAATTGTTTATACAGTAAACCTTAGGGCATCCAAGCCTCAAGATAGCCAACCTGCAAAGATGGAAAGGCTGGCAAAAGCCATTGGAATGGACAAATTCCCATGGAAAAACAAATTGGTTGCAATAAAAACTCATTTTGGTGAACGCGGAAACGCTGCTTTCCCAAGGCCAATTTTGATTCGCCCCATTGTAGATTTAATTAAATCCTTCGAGGGAAAACCATTTCTAGCCGAAACGACCACTCTCTACACAGGAAGTCGTAGCAACGCTATTGATCACACAGAAACAGCTATCAGACATGGATTTGGTTCTGAAGTTACAGGAGCACCAATCTTCATGTGCGATGGACTTACCGGAAGGCAAGCTCATGAGGTAAAAATTGATGGCAAACACTACGAAAAGGTCTCAGTAGCAGCCGGCATTCATGAAGCCGATTCACTAGTTGTCATCTCCCATTTTAAAGGTCACGAGCTTACCAGCTTTGGCGGAGCTCTAAAAAATCTTGGAATGGGCTGTTGTTCAAGGTCAGCCAAGCTCCTCATGCATACCACGGTTAGACCGACGGTTCTGAATGCAAAATGTGTGAAGTGCAAAACCTGTTTTGAATGGTGCCCTGCTAATGCAATCAGCCAACCAAAGCCAGATGGACCAATAGTAATTAATCCAAATCTTTGTCGAGGTTGCGGGGAATGCCTTGTTTCGTGCAGAGTTGGAGCAATCCGTATTAATTGGAGTTCAGAGGCATCTGGCGTCACAGAAAGAATGATTGAACATGCCAAGGGAGTTCTAGAACCAAAAAAAAACTCTGTTTTCTTTATAAATATTCTGCAAAACATTGTACCCCTTTGTGATTGCATGAGCTTTTCAGACGCTCCAATAGTTCCAGATATCGGTTTTGCAGCCTCAACCGACCCGGTAGCCCTTGATGCCTGCTGCCTGAGCATGGTCAATGAGCAGATAGGTTTATCCAACTCGGCTTTAAAGGATGGTAAACAGCCTGGAGATCCAAAATTTTGCTCCATCCACCCTGAATTACAAACCAACCTTCAGCTTGAATACGCCATGAGCTTAAAAATGGGGTCCAGCGATTATGAAAGGATTAGCCTTGACTAGCCAAACTAAGCATGAAAAAAGCGAGCCAGCTCTCACTCCTCTCATGCAGCAATACAAAGATATCAAGCAGGAGAACCCCAACGCTGTTCTTCTCTTCCGATGCGGAGATTTTTACGAGACCTTCTTTGAAGACGCTGTTTTAGTTGCAAAAGAATTACAAATCACTCTTACTGCCAGAGGGAAAGCCAGTGGGAACCCGGTTCCTCTAGCTGGAGTTCCATATCACGCAATTGATGGTTACATCGCAAAACTGGTTCAAAAAGGTTTTACCGTCGCCATCTGCGAACAAGTAGAAGACCCTAAAAAGGCAAAAGGTCTCGTGAAGCGCGAAGTGGTAAGAATAATCACCCCTGGAACGATCATCGACCCTCAAATGCTTGAAGAGTCTTCCAATAATTATCTGGCCGCTTTCGGAAAAAAAAGCGATAGTTTCTGCCTTGCGAGTGTTGAGTTGAGCACAGGTGATGTTCAAATATGCGAAGGAGATTTAGCAGAATTTGATTTGCTTCCAGAAGAATTCACCCGCTTGCAACCTCGCGAAATACTTGTATTAAAAGGCAGTCATGAGCACATGGATTTTACCCCATGGGAACACATTGGCTCCGAAATTCATGAAAAAAAGATCAGCGACTCAGATTCTATAGATTTTCTTTCAACAATTTATACAAGTGAACATAAATCCAGATTCTCAGGCTTATCTAACCTGACCAGAAATACGTTGGGCATACTTGCAGACCACCTATTAGATACCCAGAGATGCTCCCTGTCGCATTTAAAGCTTCCAAAAAGCTATAAGCTCGGCGATGGAATGGTATTAGACGAAGCCACCCTTGGAAATCTGGAACTTATGCCTGGCAACAAAAGTCAGAACATTGGCGGAACACTTTTCGATGTAGTAAACAGAACCAAAACCAGTATGGGAGCAAGGCTATTAAAAAAATGGCTCCTTAAACCCTTAATACAAAAAGAACCAATCCTCTACCGGCAAAATCTGGTAAAAACCTTTCATTCTGACGCTCTGCTAATGGCTGAAATTCGTGAAGCTTTAAAAGGATTACCTGATCTGGAAAGAGTTCTTACCAAAATTGCCATGGGCAGCCGAAATCCACGAGATCTCGTCTCACTGGCGGAGGGACTTTCCAGAATCCCAGATTTAAAACATTCAATTTCGGTAGAAGGATTGAAAGACCTTTCTGAAAGGCTTTTCCCTCTTCCAGAGCTTGAATCAAAGCTAAACTCCACTTTAAAGGATGATCCTCCAGCAGTGTGGACTGACGGTAAATTTATTGCCGATGGAATCGATGCGGATTTAGATGAATTACGTGGTTTATTAAGAGATGGAGACAGCTGGTTAAAAAAATTCGAAGAAACCGAAAAAGAGAAAACTGGAATAAAAAATCTGAGAGTAAAAAAGAATAGTGTTTTCGGCTATTTCATTGAGATATCCAAAAGCTATGCCGATTCTGCTCCAGACCATTATGTGAGAAAACAAACTCTCACTAACGGTGAAAGATACATTACAGCTGAGTTAAAAGACTACGAAACCAAGGTTTTTACTGCAAATGAAAAATCTGTGGCGATAGAGAAACGTATTTTTGACGAACTGGTCGAAATGATCAGAGAAAACATTTCGCCAATTCAGCAGATAGCAGCAGTAATTGCAGAAATTGATGTTCTGGTATCAATGGGTTATCTTGCGCAGGAAAGAAATTATTGCTGCCCAACAATTGATGAAGAACCAAGAATAGAGATTTCCAATGGCCGGCATCCCGTAGTTGAAGCTTTTATAGAAAATGGCAGCTTCCACCCGAACAATTTGAATTTGAACCAAGTAGATAGGCAAGCGATAATAACCGGACCAAACATGGCCGGTAAATCTACTTATCTCCGGCAAGCTGCTTTAATAGTTTTACTGGCCCAAGTTGGTTCTTTTGTTCCGGCGGATAAAGCAGAAATCGGAATCGTGGACAGAATTTTTACACGGGTTGGAGCCTCAGATAATCTGATTAGAGGACAATCTACTTTCATGGTAGAAATGATGGAAGCTTCATCAATTTTAAAAAACGCAACAGACAGAAGTCTTTTAATTCTCGATGAAATAGGACGAGGGACTTCAACTTTTGATGGACTATCCCTTGCATGGTCGATTCTGGAGCATATAAACAAAAAGCTAAATGCCAGAACCCTTTTTGCGACACATTATCATGAACTTACAGATTTGGATTCTGTTCACAAAGGTCTTTTCAATCTTAATGTCGGAGTTAGCTATAATCCAGAATCAGGAAAAATGGTATTTCTTCATGAAATTAAAAAAGGCCCTTCAAATAAGTCTTATGGGATAGAAGTTGCCAGGCTTGCAGGAATTCCGGGAGAAGTTATCGACCGGGCGAAAGAAATACTGTTTGAGCTTGAGAAAACAGAGCAGGAGGAACTAGGTCGAGTAACCAGGTCAACTCAGCCAATGGAGCAACCAAAACAACTTTCTCTTTTCGTCCCTACAAATGAAGCTCTTGATGCTTTAAGGAAAGTAGATATTTCAAACACCACCCCGATTGAAGCCCTGAACATACTTTACAGATTAAAGGAAATGGCAAATGACTGATGATTTTTGGGGACCAATTTACGAGAAGCTAATTGATAACCAAGATTTGCTTCCTCTGGTATGTGAAGACACTTCTGAAAATGATCTATTTTCGTGGATTTCACCAAATCCCCTTCTTTATAAAGCATGTAAGCCCTTTATTAAAGGGAAAAAGCTAAAATCAAAATCGAGCTGCATCCAAAGGGTCATCGACTTTGCAAAAAGAGAAAGAGCTCTTCGAAAAATTATCCTTTTCAACTGGATAGATAAAAACCAAACAACTCTTAAATTTGCAACCCACCCCATTGATTCCAAGGCAATTGAAAGACTAGCCTCTGGTGACTTTGGTGGTATTTTAAAAATAAAAATTCTTTCTTTTTTCGACCCAAGACCAGCATCAAAAAAACTTTATGATGATTTTTTGATGCAAGAGGAGAATCTGGACTCTAACCCGCAATTATTTCCTGAGTCTTCACATCTACCTCCCCCGCTGCCTCAGGAAGCCTTAAAACAAGACAACACAAAAGTATTGTCTGATCGCATTAAGGAACTTCAGGAAAACCTGAAAGAACAGATTGTTTTAAGAAAAAATTCAGAAAAAGAAAATGAAAACCTGATAAAAGAAGTAGAAATTCTGAATAAAAATCTCCGAGAAACTCAGTCTGCATTAAAAGCTTCAGAAGATCTTTTCCAGAATCAGAAAAGAAAATTTGATTCACTTTCAGCTCAGTTGGAACATAGAACAAAAGAGGTTTCGGATCTTCAATTTCAACTTTTAGCAAAAAAAGATTCGACCATGGAAAAATCTGATTTTCAAAACCAATTGGATTCTCTAAACAGAGAGATTTCTGCTCAGAAGAAAGCAATTGAAATACGCGATTCAAAATTGAAAAGGCTAGAATTGGAGCTTAATCAGGAAAAGCAATTTCAACAAGAATCCGATAAAGAAAGTGGACTGGTTGAAAGACTAAAGAACCGCATCTCAAATCTGGAAGAGCTCAACCAGAATAAGGCTCAAAAAATCTCTGGGCAAATTCAGTTGAGAATTACACAAAAAGACGGTTCAAAACCCTGGCTATTTACATCTTTTTCTGGAAAGCCCTATTTCATTCCCGATAAATTGGTAAAATCAGCAAAGGTTTCAGAGCAAGAGTTCTGTACTATTCACATAAATGAAAATAACATTTTCCCAAATCTTATTGTTTCCCTGGAAGACAAAAAAGATTTTAAAACAGGCTACTTAAGCTATGATAATGGTAATAAAAATCGTCCACTATTGGTAACCGAAGAGAATTCTTATCCCATTTTTTCATCTGTTTCAGACAAAAAAGAAGGTGATGTTTTAAAAGGCACAATACTACCGGATTTTATGGAGCGACCGTTTGGAGTTTACTCTACTGAATCAATAGAAATCCTTGATAACAAAACTTTGCCTCGTTTTCAGGTCAGCCTGAAAGAAATTAAAAATTATTTTGGCCTATACAAATTTGACAAACAATCTTTTGAAAAAGCTTTATTTGACATAGGAGTTGATTTTAGCTTTAACAACGATGTTTATAATTTCCAAAAAGATTTTAAAATAGTTCTACCCGCTCTTCGTTCTTCGCTTAGTATTTTAAAAGTCTGTAAATCAGAATCCTGTCAGGCTGCTGCTCCAGAAAGCACCTGCCTCGCTCTGCCTAACAAGCGTGAATTATGCATTGTCTGCAACTCTTTGGTCACTGAAAGCGAACCCCAAAACCTGAATTTTAATCATAAATCAGTATTGATCTTCGGAGGAGACCGAGTCGGAACTCAATACAAAACTTTTCTAGAACAATTTAACCTGAATATTAAATGGAAAAGTGGGTTTTCAAATCTAGGTGCTGAAAAATCTGGCCTGGGAAAACCAGACGTGATTTTAATAGTTATAAAACAAATTTCCCACACCCTGCTTCGCGAAATTGTACCATTAGCAAACGACCACAACATTCCAGTTATTTTTTCTCCAAAACGCGGTCTAAGCGGCGTTTTAAACACTTTAAAAGATTACTTTTTAACAAAATAACTTTTAATATTAAATATTTTTTGTTATACTAAATCTAGAGAAAGAAAAAAAGCACGTTACTTATTTTCTATCATCGTTGGTTAGGGCATTACCCGAGATAAAGTATCGTTAGATTCTCCAGCTAAAATCGGAGCTAAAACATTTTTCCAAATTTTCCATTAAACAAATGGGAACTTGTTCCGATTAACCATTCAAGTTGCCGTACAACGTGCGGTTCAGGACGAACCTTCCTTTGTACCAAGTATAAAGCCGCGACTGAAGAAACGGAGATTCAATATGGCAAGTGTTTATAACAATAATAATAATCAAGAGAATGATAATACCCTACTGAAGGACTACTTCAGAGATCTTAAACGATTCCCTCCCCTCGGAAAAGAAGAGGAAATCAAACTGCTAATTCAAGTCAAGGCCGGGAATACCAGGGCAAAAGCCAGGCTAATCCTTTCTAACCTTAGATTTGTAGTTGCTGTTGCCAAGCGTTACAAAAATATTAATGATATTCCATTTGAGGACCTTATCGCCGTCGGAAACCTGGGATTAATGCGTGCAGCGCAAAGGTTTGATACCGACAAAAATGTGAGATTCATTTCATATGCAGTGTGGTGGATTAGACAAGCCATGATACAAGTTGTATCAAGTCATGGTAATCCCATTAGACTTCCACTTAATAGAGTTCATACCGGATTAAAGATCAGGAAGCTTGAAGAGACTTTGCAAAAAAGGCTTAATCGCAAGCCAAGTATTGAAGAGCTTGCTGAAGCAGCTGTCATGCGTCCAAAGGATCTGCGAAAATTCTTAAGAGATATTCCTACCGTTGTATCTATGGATACTACTCCAGTTGATCCAGAAGAAGATCTGTTCTTGAGGGACGTTATCACTGACAACGAAGCTGATCCTCTTGTGGAAGCCGAAAAGCGCTCGCTTGAAGAAGAGCTAAATCAAGTTCTTTCATATCTATCAGATAGAGAAAGAATTGTTTTGATGCATAGGTTTGGCTTGCATGAAACCAAATCGCATACTTTGGAAGAGATTGGGAAGTTACTTGGCGTTACCCGCGAGAGAGTTCGTCAGATTGAATCTCAGGCTCTTCAAAAGCTTAGAAACCCAAGAAGATGTGAAAGACTTCAAGGCTATCTATCCTAAAATAATAGAATAAAAAAGCTCCGCAGAAACAAAATTTCTGCGGAGCTTTTTTATATTATCGAGAAAGAACTAGGAGGTTTTAATGTTTTTCAATCAGCATCAAGTAGTGATTAAAGTTCTCTTTTGCTGCTCTTTTTACATCCTCAATAGTAACAGACTGATAAATACTCAACAGCTCATTTAAAAAGTCCTGGGATAACCCATAACCCAAATACGAAACCATTAACCCAGCCTGCGCATCAGACCCTTCTAAATATCTATTGAAAAGCGATTTTGTCCATTTTCCAGACGCAACAATATCAGACTTTGAAACTTTCATTTCTGGAATATCTTTAACTACTTTTTTTATAATCTCTACAGATTTATCAAGCTTATCTGTTGGAACTACAACATAAAACGAAAATATTGAAAAGTTTCTGGTCGTCCTGTACATGCCGCCGACCTGGGCTTCAATACCATTCTTTTTAAGTTCTGAAGACAAAATTGAGTTTCGACTATAAAAAAGAATATGTCCTAATACTGAATTAGCGCCATAGCTTTGCCTCAATTCATCTCTGTTCTTAACATCAATAAATTTTTTCATCCGGTAAGCAACCAGGACAACTGATTTATCAGAATTTTCCTGCAATTTTATTTCATCAATGATTGTCTTTTCAAGAGGACGGTTAACCCAATCAGGGCAAGCAGTTAAAGTTGAAAGGCTTCCATCGCCCTTTGAATAATCTGCAAATTCATCCATCACAACTTTTGCAATCTGCTTAACAGAAAAGTTTCCCACTACGGCAAGCTGAACATTAGGAGCAACAGCCCATTTGCTGAAAAACTCATGTATATCCTTGAATTGTAGCTTTTCCATAGCTTTTTCATCAATTGGATCATAAAGCTTGGAAAAGTTCAAACCAGGAAATAGTCTTTTGCTAACCTCAGCATAGATTTTTTTTGTTGGATCGGTAGAATTTTCCTCCATTTTCTTTAGCAATTTGGATTTTGCCATTTTGAAAAATCTTGGAGCCATATCCTTATCTGGATCAGAAAGGATTTTTCTAACCAATTTGATTAGCTTTGGTAAATTCTTTTTCTGGGTTTTGCCTTTAATGATAACTTCTTCTTCAGCAATCGAAGCTTCCAGTTTTGCACCAATTTCATCAAGTCTCCTGGAAAGCCTGGTATTCTCTTTATCATTAATGAAGATCTCGATCATTTCGCCTACTAATCTCATTAAAAGCAATTTCTTGGCATCGGTTTCACAAGTATTAATTCCGATTCGCAATGCAACCCCGGCAATTTCACTTCCAGGATAGTTTCGCACAATTACTTTTAATCCATTGCTCAACTCCTGATAAGCCACTGTCTGTTCTTCAGCTTTTTGGAACTCTAGTGGATAAGCGATTCTAACAGAATATTTCTTACCGCTGAACATCTTCTCAGCGACCCTCTTCAAATCATCAGAAGAAACCCTCTGAAAGGAAGAATTGATTCCATCAAAAATTCTATAACTGCTTTGTAATTCAGAAAGACCTAGTTCATAGGCTCTATTGAGCCTGAATTCCCTTGCCTCTAATCCTTCTAATTGCTTGATTTCGGTAAGATTTCTCAATTCTTTATGTCTTGGTGGGTTTATATAAAGATTGTTTAGTGACGCCAAAAGAGTTGTTATTGCACGATCGACGTCGGGTTCTTTGCTTGAAAATCTGAATAGGAAAATCCCTTTTTTGCTTGCCGGAATATATAAAGCTGATAGATCTTCGAGTTCTGGAAAATCCTTACTAAAAGAAGTCTTTAGCCATGATTCATTGATATCAGAAATAGCAGTATGCCAAAGCATAGCCGCTGGCATGTCCGGATCAGTAATTGATGGAGCTTCAAATCCCACTACAACCTGGGTCTTTTTAATATCCAGAAATTCTGATTGAATATTACTAAGCGCTTCTAAAGTTTTTTCTTTCTGATTTTCTTTAATTTCATTTTTTACTTGAGTCGCAACATATTTTCCAAGCAACTTCATTGAATTTTTAAATATTTCCGAACTATCTACATCGCCAACAATTACTAATACAGCATTATTGGGAACGATTTTTTCATGATAAAATTCCTGATAATCTTCAAATGAAAGACCAGCTAGTTTATCCTCGCTAGTTATCTGCGACATTCCAGTTCTTAATTGAGGAAACAAGTCATTCCAAACTTGTTTATCAAGATATCCAGTTGCTAAAGGATAGCGCTTTACCATTCTTAAACGGCTACTGGCATTCTCCTTTGCCTGTCCAAATAGTTCTTTTGACGGCTTCAGCTCAAATGCGACCTTGCCAATTGAGTTAATCATTTGCTCCAGACTCTCAATGTTTCCCTGGCAACCAACACTAATACTTTGCTGGCTGTGACCAAACTCCATCAAAATTCCTTCTTGTTCAAGGCGAGCATTTAGATCAAATCTAGTTTCATCATTGAGATCTGAGGTTTTCATCATGTAATTTACAAGATTCTCAACCCCGGATGAATCAAACTTTTTTGAAAAATGACCAGGTTTAAACATCAAAGCGAGGCCCACTGTTGGGATACTTTTATCCTCAACAACAATAATCCTCATTCCATTAGGCAAAATGGCCTTTGCAGGAGGTGATTTAATGAGTGCAAATAAATTTGCACATACAGAAAGCATCACTATTACTACTAGAAATTTAATTTGAGAACGGTATTTTTTCATGGCCTCCTCCAAACTGTTGGTCATGCCCATTAGACTATTTTCTTACAATAACTCTTCCCGTAGATTTATCTCGAACTATGAACTTATATCGCGTGATTACAACCATCTTGTAATTTTCTTCACCATATATTTCTTTTCTATAACCAATTTCATCAGCATATTTTTTTCTTGTAGCGAGAAGGTATTCTTTTATGCCGCTGGTCGGATCCCGTTTTATAGCCTGCATCTGTCTTTCAGTTAATTCCTGAACATCAACGAATTCTTCCTGTTTATCAGTGACGATGGTTAATTCGAGAATATAATCCTTGCTCCAGGCAAAAACGCTGGAAAAAAAAGACGAACAAATCGCCAATAAAAAAACAAGAATCAGCAGATTTAGTTTGCTACCAGTGTTAAACATACAATCACTTTAAGCTAATTTTTTTTACAATTCAATTTTTTCTTTTTTGGACAAAAAAAAGAGGGCCAACCGGCCCTCTTCTTAGAAAGTTCCTATAAGTTAAAAGGAGCTATTATATTTTGCTACCGCCAGAATGCCACTGCTTTTTACAAATAGAATTGCAGTTGATGAGTCAGATTTTTGAGTTTTAATGTACTCAGCAGGCAAACATAAATCGTAAGAACTACCCGATATTTTTGATACAAAATCCCCAATTGGCAATCTATTTTCGATGCTTCCATTTTGAGAAAATTGCACAAAGGCCATTTGGTCGCTTCCTGCCATCCGGTTCCCACTTCCTGCCCAAAATCTTCCCGAGTTATCCACAAATAGATTTGAGTAATACTTATACTTTGCAAACTCTGGAACAAAACTTAAAACTGAATTTCGAGGTACCAATTTATAATCTTGTCCATCTCCGCCTCCATCAGCAAAGGAGAGAATAAAATAATTCTTTGTCGCCACAAATTCATATGGGGAAGCTTTAAAGCTGGCCGAAGCAACTGTTGTTGAAGGAGCTGTCATATCGCTCAAGCTATATTGGAAAACGCTAATATTATCAATTACGTTTGTCGGGTTAACAACAGAACTACATTTCATATAGTAAAGTTTGCCGGCAGATTCATCAGCTGCAAGAAGATTATTATGTTTTCTAGAAGAAACTGAAAGGGCGCTAGCATTGGAAAGTATTGGGTTTGATCCCGTTAAATTTCCAAGAGAGTTATTAAATGCAAATAAATACATGCCAGTTCCAGATAATTCTCCTGCAACAAAAACTTTTGAATCATAAAATTTCATTGTTGCTGTTTCCATTGGGAAATTAGGAGCACCATTAAACAAAACTGATGCAGAAGGTGCTGCGCTTAGATTAGCCGCATCATATGCCTGTATCATTAAATCTCCATTTCCACTTGGACACATAATAAATATTTTGCCATCGCCAGCACATAAACTGTATTTGTCTATTGAAGTACCACTCACAGTGATCGAAGCTGTTGTTCCAACTTCGTTTCCAGAGAAGTCAAACGACTTGATTATTGCCTCTGTTCCATCACTCCCATATGCACCAATAAAATAATGATTATTTAATACTTCAAATCCAAATACTGTCAAAGAACTTCTTATTGCACCAGTATTAGATAATTCGGTAACAGAAACGCCATCCAAACCTGCTGTTTTTGTAGTAAACGAAACAGAAGTAAGTGGTGAATAAAGGCTTCCATTTTTATTCTTGAGACTGGCAGTATAATTAGTGTTTGGCGACAAAGATTTGTATTCCACCCTATCCCCAAGGATATTTGTAATAGTTGCTATAGGGATAGAGGCTGCACTAAAAATAACTATCTCAGAAGACTCTGAGAACTGGCTATTGACCCAGTTAAAAGTAACCGTTTTATCTGTAACTGAGGTATTGAAACCTGTTGGAGCAACCATGCCTTTGAAAAATTCCTTCTCAGCTGATCTGGTTCCATTTGGATTTGAGAGAACGTAGGTATAGGTTCCTGGGGTTAAGTCCGTAATATCATAATAAACATTTGTAACGCTCCATGTACCTGAAGCGCTGGACTTTAAATTTTTTCCATTTACTATGGCATTTGTTTGAGGATCGCCGGCATTAGTTGGAGCAACAAAATTACTTCCTGAAATTGTCAACAAAGTTGTCCCAGTTACATTAGATGCCGTCACACCAGGAATTACATTTGTAGCAGAGAAATTGATGCTTACCGTCTGGCCCGCGCCAACAAAGAAATCCGCAGAAGTTCCAGTATGACCACCCCTGGCCGGGTTCAAACTTAATGAATATGTTCCAACAGGAATTTCATCAAATCTAAAGGACGTTGAGGCAGTAGTGGTTGTAAATCTCTCTTCATAATTTATGACACCAACTCTGCTGAGAATAACTTCATAAGATGTTCCGGTAGGAGCGGTGAAGTTACCAACAACTTCTCCACCAACCGTAAGTTTAGGTCTTACATTTAGAGTTCCCAGATCAGTATCAGTTGCCACCGAAATTGGGTTTGAAAATGACAGTGGCGTTACAAGCTCATACCTGCCAGCAAGTGATAAGGTATAGCTTCCAGGTATAAGTTTAAAGGCAAAAGCGCCATTATCAGCAGATATAGTTGAAAAGGCGGGATTTCCAGTTTCAGTTTGAGAAATAAGGTTTACCACAACCCCACTATTGTCAGTTTCGTCTGAAATTCTTAAGGTCTTATTGATTGTTCCGCGGAGCCAATGGTTAACAACAGCTATTTTAGGAGTAATAACCATCTCAGGAACAGTAACATTTGAAGTAAGATCCACCGTTACAGTCTGATTTGGTGGTGTAATAACAAAATCCCCCGGAACCACACTAACTGCATATGTGCCAGTTGCTTTTACGCTGAAGCTATAGTTTCCAGAAGCATCTGTCAGCTTAACCGAAGGGTCCTGATTGTTCATTCCAACCAGCACAACAATAATTCCTTCTGTAGAAGAAGCGTTTGGCAAAAATCCAGATTTTCTCAGGTTACCAGAAATAGTTACCACAGTATCTACAGACTTGGTAACTGGAGTTAAAAGAATATCACCAAGATTCTTGTTTTCAGCAGGTGCTAACACCGCTGTAAGCGCTCCAGATGGAGAGCCCTCATCAGAGATAACTCTTACAACAAAAGTCTGACTTGCAGGAACATGTGAAATTGTAAAATTTCCGGTTGCGCTTGTTAGAGCAACATAAGAGGTTCCTTCAAGGTAAACAACAGACCCTGAAACTGGTGTCTGTGAAGCGCCATTTAGCATTACCCTACCAGAAATAGAACCTGTAGGAGTTAGCTGGGCATTAACAACCGTTGTTGCAGCAAGCAAAACTCCGGTTTGAGCAAACTGATGATTTTCATCCTGAACGGCAACTAATGTATATTCACCAACAGGAATATTGGAAAATTTGTATTGGCCTTGTGAATCGGTAAAAGTTGTAAAACTTCCATCATTATTTAAGGTTTGAGCCAAAACGGAATTTTTTAATGATGTGAGATTAGAAATCCCTGAAATATGAGCATTATTAGACTTATACAGATAAACTTTTACGTTTGAAAGAATTTGTCCATTCATGCTGACCTGACCAGATAAATCAGCGGTTGGTCCTGTTGCAGTTGTAACTCCAAGGGGGTTAGAGCTTCCACCACCACCGCCGCCGCAACCTAGAAATGCGACAGAAACTACAAACAAGAAAATAAAAGCCAAAAAATTAGTGTTTCTCACTTCAAAACTCCTCCAAACCTATTTCAACTAACCAGAATATTGTCTATTGTATACGGTGAATATCCATCTCGCCCGACCACAATGTAGTAAGTTCCTGGTGCGAGCTCAAGAACAGAATAAGATCCATCTGCTGCAGTAACTGTTGAACCAGATAGAACTCCGGTAGACTTGTTAAAAACTTCGATCTTTGCACCCTCAACAGGCAGGGATGTAACATTGTCGGTGATAAACCCCTTAATACCAGTATCGGTAGTAGTGGTGCCAGTATCCGTACTTGTGCCAGTATTCGTGCCAGTATTTGTGCCAGTATCACCGGTATTTACAGGCACAGCTTTAGGAATCTCTGTCAGGGTTATAGAATCTAAGGCCCAAACTCCCTGATCTTTTATCATATTAAAAACCATTTTAATGGTTAGTTCGTTTAATGCGGTTAAAACATATGAAGTGTAAACCTCGGCCTCACTCTCGCCATCATACTCAACCTTCTCAACGATAAGATCCCAAACCTGCCCACTTAAATCCTTAAATTTAATGTAGCCAAGATGCCCTGATTCAGTGGTGGTAATTGAGGGTTTTCCATTTTTATCGACTGTCATCCCAAGGTCTGAGGACCCCAGCCATTTTGAATAAACCAATCTGACAGTCTCATCTGGCGTCATGGTTTCCATAAGTGGATTTTCACTTCCACCACCCCCGCCAGAACAGCCGGCTATCAATAAAATCCCGGCAAAAACAAAGATAGCGAAACTTCTAAAAATGGTCATTTTATCCCCCAAATTCCAATCCGAACCTCTCGAAAGGTTACTCACCGATTACTTTTATCAGCACTCTTTTTCTGCGATTACCATCAAATTCTCCATAGAAAATTTGTTCCCAGGGACCAAAATCAAGTTTTCCTTCAGTAATAGCAACAACAACCTCTCTACCCATTATTGTTCTTTTTAAATGGGCGTCTGCATTGTCTTCAGCGCCATTATGCTGATATTGAGAATGCGGATTTTCTGGAGCAAGCTTTTCCAGCCAAACTTCCAAATCACTATGCAAGCCTTTTTCATCATCATTAACAAAAACACTTGCAGTGATATGCATGGCGTTAACAAGGACCAGGCCTTCCTTAACTCCGCTTTCCTTAACTGCATCCTGAACCTGAGGGGTAATGTTTATCAGCCCTCTTCTACCGTTTACCTCGAACCAAAGTTCCCTTCTATAACTCTTCACGTTATATTTACTCCTTTGGCAAAATCTTTAAAATTATTTGCGCTATTTAGTATATATTTGTTTGATGAATTTTAGTATTGTTTTTTTTAGGAATCAAATAATACAGAAAAATACCAAACGAAAGGCCAATATATGTTCGATTTATCCAAATTAGTTTTTTATTTTAAGATTGAATGCCCCATCTGCAAAACAGAAATGAAATTCAGTCACATAGTTATTGAGGAAAAAAAGGGAGAGCTGTTTTGCTCAATCTGTAACAAAAGTGTAACCGTACCTTCTTTTGAAAACCTTGTTGCGGCTTCAAAGACTTTAAATGACTTTCTCGGCGATTCAATTAATGCAAAATATATCAATCTGGTTCTCAATGAAAAATTTGAGTTGGCAGATGATGTTCCAGCTGCGCACTAAATAAACAAAAAAAGCGGGCATTTCAGTGAAATCTGAAAGCCCGCTTTTTGTATTTATATTATAGAAGAGCTAATACACCTTTATTTACTTCTTTTACCGCTTCTTTTCCAATAAGCTCTTCAATTATTTTGAAAGCAAACTCGAAAGTAGTTCCTGCTGCGCGGGAAGTAATTATCTTTCCATCAACCACAACTCGTGCTTCAGAATAATTGACTCCAGGCATATGTCCAGCCGCTGCTGGATGCGAGGTTGCAGACTTTCCTTTGAGAATGCCGGCTTTGGTCAAAACTGCTGGAGCAGCACAAATGGCCGCGACCCACTTCCCCAGTTCAACCATTTTCTTGATGGAACCAATAACAACTTCGCTATCTCCGAGATTTTGTGTTCCCTCAAGTCCACCTGGAAGCAAAATCAAATCAGCCCAATTAAGATCGATTTCTGAGATTTTACAATCAGGCAACATTTTGATTCCTCTTGAACCCAATACCGCCTCCAGATTGTCTTCCAATGAAACCGTTTTTACATCTATTCCAGCTCTTCTAAGAATATCAACTGAAATAGTTAACTCCATCTCTTCAAATCCTTTTGCCATAAACACATAAACGTTTTTATTCATGGAATAGCCCCCTTATTTATTATCTAATATTTTCAAACAAGCAGAAAAAACCCTCTCGACCGGAATTTTCTTCATACATAAATTATCATTGCAGGCAGTAGAACGATGATTATAAGAGCTAACGCAGGGAGAGCAAGCTAGATGAGCAGAAATAGACACACGCCCCTTCCCAAAAGCCCCATAAAGCTTAGATGTTTCTGGCCCAAATAACGTAATAACCGGCAAATCAGTAAGTGAAGAAAAATGAGAAGGCCCGCTATCATTGGTTATCATTATGCTGCATAGAGAATATAAAACAAGCAATTGGTTTAAGGATGTCTTTCCCACCAGGTTTATAACCTTTTCAGCACCAATGTTTTCAGCAACTTCAAGCGATTCTTTAATCTCGGACTTTACTCCAGTAAGAACAATAAAACTCTCAGGATAATTTGATAAGAGTTTTTTCCCAAGTTCTATGAAAGAGTTCAAAGGCCACCGCCTGAGAGGAACCAGCTCGCTTGAATTTGCATTAATGATTATCAACTTGTCCCCGGTTCTATAAACAGGGTTCTCATATTTCAATATTTCGAGCAATTCTGAAGTTTGATTTTCAGAGAACTTCATCTTTGCCAAAGGCAGAGAGTTTAACTCAGGCAAAGGCTTTTTTGGCAATGGAATAGTATTTGCAGGCTCCTGAAGGGCTTCAACCATACTATAAAAACTCAGTGCCGTATGAATATGCGGGTTATACTGAATTTTATGGCTCAAAAAGCTACCCCTATAAAGTCCTTCCATTGTAAACCTGTGAAAGCCACAGGTTGATTTAGCGCCGGACAACTCAGTTAGAATCGCAGAAGCCCTGGAGAAAAATTCAAGATCCATGGCAACATCAAAACGAAGAAACCATAGAGTTAAAAGTCTTGAAAGACAGTCCTTCACAAAAAGGCTTATTTTTTTGGATCTAATTGTATGAATATTTTCTCTTGGAACTAATCCAAGCATTTCAACTGCCGCGGAGTTTTCATCAAAAACCAGAAAATGAAACTGACAGCCAGGCCAAATTTCTCTGGCCCTCTTAAGCATTGGGTACATGAGAATAGTGCTTCCCATTTCTGCTGGCTTAACAAACAAAATAGTTTTTACTGAATTAAGCTCTCCTTTTTTCCTGGGGAAAAAAAGTTCCAGAATTTTGCGTCTTATGGATAATAAAAAGCAAATTGGCGGTCCAAACAAAGCATCTATCATTCTCATTTTATCGGGGGTCATACAATATTCCTATCCAATTTATTTGAATTCAAATTCATTTAAAGAGTTTTCCATAATGGTTATATTGAGCCTTTTAAGCTTCTTAGCATTGTAAAAAACATCCATAGACTGGGATGCAACCTTTTCAAATTTATCTGCATATGCCATCGCTTCAGAGAACTTATCAGTATCAACATACACTATTGTTGAACCAGGTTCTAATTTACGATTTTCCCACCAAAATCTAAAATTCCCGCCTTTGTGTATTTCAGCAACCCGCTCAGGTGAAATCTTCCCGTAAAATCCAAGTAAAGCTGCGAGCGGAGCACCCTGACCAACAAAATATGCCTTTTTGGAAAACTGAGAATCAATCTGCTGAAGTTTCTGCCCCATCTCAGTCCAACCGTGTAACCTGGAGGAAATATCTGATTTAACAGGGACGGGAAGAATTACGGTTAAAGCTTGAAATATAACCAGCATTGCCAATAGAGCGGAAGGTAAAACAACCCATTTTATTCTTTTATTGGACACTATTATCCACTCAGCAACAAGAATCATAGCAGACAAATACGCTATTTGAGGCCAGTTTGCCTCCACTTTTGATTTCGTCCCCATATAAACAAAAAAGAGCATTTTTGGCAAAGCCAAAACAATAAGAAAAAATCTAGCCTCATCTAACTTTTTGAAAGTCTCTTTTATGCGAGAAATTGAAACATACCAGAGCACAGGAAACAAGGTTAAACCAATTGTTCCAAGCTGACCTCCGAGAAATTCACCAATGTTCTTCAGCAAACCTCTGCTGGATGGTTTAAAACCATGATTAAATTGAAACTTAAATGAAATCCAATCATGATTTGCATTCCAATAAAGGATGGGAAGAGTTCCAACGGCTGCCAATCCAACCATTACCCAGAATCTTCCAGTGAAAACCAGTTCCCGGTTTTTCTTGAAACCCAGAATTGTAATAGCGACTCCCGGGACAAAAAAGATCATATTGTATTTGGCCAAGGCACCTGTCCCAAGAGCAACTCCAGTTATAACCCACCAGAAATACTCCCTGGAATTCAAAGCACTAAGAAATGCCCATGCACCTAGCGCCCAGGAAAAGGCAAGCGGGCTGTCGGGAGTAGTTATAAAGCCAATAGCCATTCCTGCGGGGGTAAAATTAAATATAACTGAGGACCAAAATCCAATTTTTCCGCTATGCAGAAATTTTCTGCCAATATCAAAAAGAAACCAGCTAACAGCTAAAGCTCCTAGAATAGAAGGCAGCCTGACAGCGAGCGCTGTATCTCCTAGAAATAGACGAAAGAAACCAATACAATACGCCACCATTGGAGGATGGTCGAAGTAAGAAAAATCCAGATGTCTTGCAAGCTCCCAATAATAAGCCTCATCAGGAGTAAGATCTAAATATAAAGACAAAAAAAGTCTTAAAACGATTAACGAAAAAGATAAAACCCAAAATCTTTTGTTCCATTCCACTGATTCAAAGGCTTTTTGCCTACCAACATCTTCTACTGACACCCAGAACTCCTTCTTCCCTGTAAGTAAAATGTATACACCACAAATAGAGCAAAATGGCGTAAAAATCAATATTTTGTGCAAATTCATGGTTTTTTTGTGTTAAATAAATTAGACTATTTACATAAATTTTCGGGAAGGCAATAAAATATGGAACCAGCTGATTTTGCAGTAAGAATAGAAGAAATAATGGCCGAAGAATGCTCTGAGTATGTTTGTCTAATGGTCGATGAGGATGAAATTGGCCGTCTATGGAATTTCACTGTAGAAGAAACCATCAGAGGATTTCTGGCATTTGAAGATAATCAAGAAACCATTGCGATCCCCACAATTACAGTTGGGATCCATATAGGCGATGTAACAGATCATGAACCAGAAGACTTAAAGCACCTGTTAACTGTCAACGGAGATTTTATAAACGCCTGCCTGACAGTAGTAAATGTCCCTGCCGATGAAGAAAATCCAGAAGATGAATACGAAACAGATGCTGACGATGATCTTGAAGACATACTTCCAGAAGATGAAGAATCAGAATCACAAAGATCTCAGGACCTTCTTTTCATCCAGACAAAGGTTCCATTTGATGCTTTTGACCCAGAAGATTTCATGGGATATGTTCAAAATTTAATTTTTCAAACAGATGCTTTCATGGGCAATGCTGGTGACTCTGAAGACGAAGAAGATGATGAGAGCTTATTAGACCTTGAGGAATAAGAATGACTCCCGGAATTTTACCTGAAAACGTAAAACAAGAACTACAAATATACATGGGCCCAGAAGAAAAAATATCTGGGTTCATCTGTACATCTGGCTCAACCAACTCTCCTGCTAAAGGCGAAATCTGGCTCGTACAAACTAACGATTCAGTGTATTTTCACACGGTGGAGTTCAGTAAAGAACCTGTGGTCGCACTTTTAAAGAAAAAAGACATTAAAGTTGTTGAATATTTTCAACGACCAAAAGAAATTTCTTTAACCTTTTTTCCAAAGGGCTCTCTTGGAAATTCAACAAGAATAACTTTTCCTATTTCCCAACAAATTGGTCTAGAGCTATTTTGCGAAGAAATTGCTGATTTAATCTACTTTAAGAAAGAAACTCGTCAGGGAATTAAAGTCTTTGAAAATGGTGCCCAGGAACCAGATTCTAAGGAGTCTCCAGTCACATTGGTTCCAGGAGCAAAAATACCAGCAGGAACAATACCCAAAAAGGTTGCAAAGCCTTTGGCCCCAAAGGTGCCTCCAGCAAAACCAGAAGAACCCAAAAAGCAAGAGTCAGAACAAAAAACCGATGCAGTTCAAAAAAACAGAACAACTGACACTGCCAGGCAATCAGAGCCTGCCTACAAAACAGAAAAAAAACAGGAACCGAAACCTTCCGAGGTGCCAGCACCCTCTGCAAATGTTACCTCTTCGCCTCAACCAAAACCTTCCAAAAAGTCCTCTATTGAAATTGGCTCTGCAAAATTTGCAATTATTGCGACTCTGATTTCGGTTTTTGTTGCATTTATCTGGTATAAGTTTTTTAGACTAATTTCAAAGCGATAAAAAACGCACAAAACAGCTATATAAGGGTTACTTCATTTCAGCTGTTTTGTGCGTTTCTATTTTTTAGCACTTCTGCTGTAAGCGCTTTTATTTCTATTTAAAGATCTGCAGTGGTGAACTGCCCCCAGAGATTTGATAAGTCCTGTATTCCTTTTCCAGAATTAGACTTTAAACCAGTTGAAATCAACTTGATCAAATACTGAGTATTTGCACTTAGCATTTTATATGGAACAAGCTCAAGAGTTGAATTACCATTTTTCCAGGTTTCTGAAAAATAGCTTCTTATGGTAGTTCCATTTAAAACAACCTTAGATCCGCTTTTCTTATTGGTAATCTCAATTAAAAGTCCATCATACAAAGTTTCTTTTTGCATTGGACGCGAAAAATTTAAAACGAAAGGTCCTGTTCTTCCCACATTTAGATCGCCATTTATTGGAGAAGTTGAAAGAATTTCCGGAGCAGGATCAGTTGCAGTTAAAAATTCCCCATACATGCCATCATAATTTTTCAAAACTCTGCCATCGCTGGCTTTTGCATTCCAACGGCTAATTAGCATACTATATCTACTTGAAGCAGCAAGAGGTCTAAGAGGATACAGCCTTAAGATAGTATCTCCCTCCCACTCTACTCTGAAATTGTTTTTTATTGAATCCCCATCAAAAGCCAGTAATGATGAATTTTCCTTGTTTTGAATCATCAAACGGATGTCCTGAAAAATATTTGCCTTATCCATTGGCTGTCCAAAACCAATTTCAAACGGCCCTGTCACAGGAAATTCAGTCATTGAATTGTAAGGCTTTGTCCAGGTCAGAATGGCTTCGGAGTCTGGGATTCCGCCAGACTTTGAAAGTTTCGCGTTAACAATGGTAACTCCGTCAAGTGCAACAGGTATTTTATACCCCTCCACCCTCTGGTATCCACTTTTTGAAAGGCTTAGATTTAATTCCCCACTATTTATTACCGGAGAGCTAACCAAAGCCACACCAGTTTTCATAGCAGAAACTCCCTGCGAGGAACCAACATCTACGGTAACTTCAGGCAAAGGTTTAACATCACCATAGGTATTTTCATAAGCAGTAACTTCAACAGCTCCACGTTTTAAGCTGAATGAATCACCCCGTGCGACAGCCACAGAAATGTTATCAAATCCAGGATAAAACTTTACTTCGTCCTGAACTTTATTCCCATTATATGGCTTTAATGTTGCTTCATAAGCGATTTCCCAATCCAGATATTTAACAATCACTCTTGAGGTGGTGGCAATTTTATCTGATTGGTCGACATTCAATTCTATTTTCCCTGAAGAATCAGTAACTGCAACCTGATTTGTTGCTTCAACTTCAATTCTTGCTCCTGCTAACGGTACACTGAGCAGGTTTTCCTGCTGAGCAATTCGACCTGTGATCAAAGCGCTTCGATCAGCTACAACGGTTAATGTGTAAATGCCATTTCCCAGAACTTCAACAATAACCGAAGAAGAAACAAACAATCCCTTGCCGTCATCAACAGTACATGAAATTGTTGCTATTGAACTAACCTCAGGAGCCTTCCAAACAGCATATCCATTAGAGGTGGTAGTTAGAATTCCTTCTGAGGAATTCCAGGTAAAATCTAATTTATCACCATCCGGATCGATTGCTTCAGCTCGAAGTTGCAATTCTGACCCTACGCCCACAACAGTTTCCTGGGCAATAACATTTACCACAGGAGCTCTATTAGCAGATTTTCCCGAATCAGTAGGCACATTGATGGAAGACTCTGGATTTTCCTCCGAGCCAACAGGATTTAAAGAACTTATAGAGTTAGTCTGGGAACAGCCAACAATAGCTGTGCCCACCCAGATTACCAGAAAAATAAAAATAATTAATTTCAGGCGTTTAACATTTTCCATAAAAACACCTCCGATCGCTCTCTATATCGGAGAAATTTGCCTTTTTTCTTAACTATTTTCCTTTACAATTTTTCTGTAACAAAAAATTTGTCACTAAACGAACTCCAACTCCAGTTGGACAACCGCTTGCAACATATGATTTCTGCCGGGATGCAATCGCTGACCCGGCAATGTCAAGATGAATCCATGGACCAGAAACAAAATGGGACAGAAAAGCTGCTGCAGTACAAGCCCCGGCTGCTTTAACGGAAGCATTTATCAAATCGGCAATTCTTCCCTTCATCTCTTCCACAAACTCGTAATGAAGGGGTAATTGCCAGAGAAGATCTCCAGTTCTGGCAGAAGTTTCCAGCATTGACATAGCAAGTTGCGAATCGTTGCAGAACAGACCCGTGAATCGTGAACTCAAAGCTTGTGAAACATTACTTGTTAGAGTTGCTACATCTATAACCAGCTCAGGATCGTATTGCCTAGCATAACCAAGAGCATCTCCAAGGATTAATCTTCCTTCTGCATCTGTATTTGTTATTTCAACCGTGGTACCATCAAAAAGCTTGATAACATCGCCCGGCCTTGCACTTTTCCCATCAGGAAGGTTTTCTACAGCGGGAATCATAGCAACAATTCTTTTCTTGTATCCAATCCTGGAAAGCGCTTGAATAATTCCCAGAACGACCGCTCCCCCTGCCATGTCACCCTTTTCTTCATGCATTCCGGGCTCAGTCTTTATATTTATTCCTCCAGAATCAAAAGTAACCCCTTTTCCGATTAAAATGACTGGCTTTTCATCAGATGGGTTTAACTCAATTTCAATAAAGCATGGCAAACGGTCAGAGCCCTTTCCAACAGAACATAAACCTCCCATTTTTTTCAAAATCTTTTGGGGAAGTTTTCTTATATTAATTGAATTGGAACGTAACTTTTCAGCCTCAGCATATAGCTCAGATGGGCCTAAAATATTGCCGGGAAGATCCGTCAAATATCTCGCATAATTGGTAGATTCAGTTACAGACTGAACTGTTTTTTGAATTCTTTTCAAACATGTGAATTCGTCTATATGAACACTTGAATAAAAAACCTTAGAAAACTCAAATTTATCTGATTTAGTGCAAAAAGACTTTTCATCAAAACTCATATAAATTGGAAGCCCCAAAATGTCCTCAATCAAATCCTGACCGATCCTCTTTACAGATGGCAGGTTAATACCAGGCATTTTTATTTTCCGACCTTTTAAAGCCTTTATTGCTATTCCTAAATTTTCTTTTAAGTCGGATCTTAATGATTTTGATAACAAATTAAGAGCCGGTAGTTTATAAAAAACTTTTCCTTTATCCATGCACAGAATTTCATAATCTGCTTTCCAATTGTCGGAAATTTGTCCGGGAAGATTTTTAGGAACATCTTTTTTCTGATCTCCAGAAAAGGGGAAAAAAATTTCCCCATCTGATTTACTTAAATTATTTGCAAAGAAAAGTTTCATATTTTCCACCGCCAGACTTTCTGATATTGTAGAATTATTCGGTATAATCTCGCTTCTAACTTAAAAAAGTTTTGGTTGTACAACAATTGTTTGAACAGGGTGGTCTTTATACCAAGTGTGCCAATTATTTTTTTTTACAAAAACTGCATTTTTGGCTTGCCAGTTTTTTCAATTTCTGGTAACATTATTTTTCACTTCGGCTCAATCTTGGAGGTTTGAACTATGTCTAGAATATGTATGGTTTGCGATAGAGGACCAAAAATGAGTTTCCAGCTCAGCCACTCACATCGCCGCAGCAAAAGACGCTGGAGCGTAAACCTCCAGAAAAAACGTGTTATGCTTAACGGAAAACGAGTTCGCGGTTACGTTTGTACTCGTTGTCTTGGCAGCGACAAAGTGGCAGTTGCTTAAAATCTGATTAATTCAGATTTTTTGTCTTTGAACCAGAACTTTGTGTTTTGAAGCCAAATAACCGGCAATCAAAGCACAAATAATGGTCTCAGGCAGGATATGGCTTAAATTGTAAGCAAAACTTACAGTTAAAGCTCCAAAAGTTGTTTCTTTGTTTGATACAAAGAAAATGGCACCGGCGATGACGTGAAATAGCAAGCGAGGAATGTTTGCAAGCGTTGTTGCCGATGTTGCTTTTAGGGGAGTGTCCCAGGTCACTGCCCCAGCAATTCCCAGTGAAGCATACGCCAGCGGATAATCCAGCAAAAACTGCAGCGGATGCACAATAAATGGCCTGCTCATTAGCAACAATAATCCCATTAGCATTCCGCAAATGCTTCCTGTAGCCGCCCCGTGTCTGGCACTTATCATTAAAAGTGGAACAATTCCAATTGAAATTGATCCCCCACTAGGCATCTGGTAAAGTTTAAACTGGGAAAGCGCAATGGCGGCTGCCAGCAAAACTCCGCATTCTGTAATAACCGTTAGTTTTTTTATACGCATTTTTTTCCTATATTTTAATAATATGACATAATTTGAGCGCACTTTTTAAGTTTTCATGAAAATGTGTTATATTTCAAATAACATTTTTACGGGAAGAAGAGGAACAAAATGAAAAGAATAGTTTCCATTTTATTATTTGTCGCGCTTGTAGGACTATCATTTATTTACACAGGTTGCGGAAGCAGTACCCTTACCAAAACAGAATATACAATTGCAACAGGTTCAAAATCTGGGGTTTATTATCCAATTGGCGAATCTCTTTCTGCAATTCTCAAGCTAACATACCCAAACGTAAAATTGAACGTAATAGAAACTCAGGGAAGTGTTCAAAATCTTTCCATGCTCAAGGAAAACAAAGTTGATTTTGCTCTTTGTCAGAATGACATTGCATTTTATGCCGCCGAGGGCGAAAAAATGTTTGAAAACAATAAAATCACCAACATTAGCGGTATTGGAACTCTCTTTCCAGAAGTAGTTCAAATAATCGTTCGAAAAGACAGTGGGATTAGCAAACTCTCTGAATTTGAAGGCAAGAAAATAGCTGTAGGCAGCAAAGACAGTGGAACTTTCTATAATGCTCAACAAATTTTAACCAGTGCTGGAGTATGGGAAAAAATAGACCACCAGTATCTTTCAGCATCAGATGCAATGAGAGAACTTGAAGCCGGAAATATTCAAGGCTTCTTCTATACCAGCGGAATTCCAAACCCATCAATAGTTGAACTTTCTAAAAGAGTTGAAATTGCAATAATTCCAATTGATCCAGATCAGGTCCAAAAGCTGGTAACAACTCACTCTTTCTATTTTCCATCAACAATTCCAGCAGGGCAATACACTGGACAAGATACTGACATTTCTGCAGTAGAAATAAATGCAATCCTGCTCTCCAGCGAAAAATTGACAGAAAACGACCAGTATTTAATTACAAAGGCACTATTTGGAAAACCAAATGATCTCGGAAAAAGCAATCCAAGACTTTCAAAACTGACAAAAAATTCACTAAGAAGACAAATGCCGGTTAATCTTGGCAAAGGTGCTTACAAAGCTCATACAGAAATGTAAAATCTAAATTTAAAAAAAAGCACCATCCTTTGGATGGTGCTTTTTTTTTATTTCAATGAAATTCTTTTTTGCCGATATTTATGTATCAAGAAGGTTATTTTTAGGAGTGCCAACAAATGGAAACAGAGACTAAAAAGTTAAAAATAGGCATTATATTTGGCGGAAGATCAGGAGAACACGAAGTATCTCTTGTTTCAGCACAGTCAGTAATGAAAGCGCTAAATCCAGATAAATATGACATTGTTCCCGTTGCAATTTCGCGCAATGGGTCATGGCTGGTGGGAACAACACCAGACAAAATGTTGCAAAACCAGAATGCAGACGAAAAGAAAATCCGCATAGGCTTATCCGAAAGCGGAGCAGTCAGAGCAAGTCTTAACTGCGATCCAACAAGAAAAGGCCTTGTTCTTCTGGACAACCCGAGTAATGAAAAGCAGATTTCTATTGATGTTCTTTTTCCAGTTGTTCATGGCACTTATGGTGAAGACGGAACACTTCAAGGACTGCTAGAATTAGCCGACCTTCCATACGTTGGATGCGGCGTCTTAGCTTCGTCTACAGGAATGGATAAAACTGTAGCCAAGAGACTTTTTAAAGAAGCTGGTTTAGCTGTTGGCAATTTTAAAGAATTTTTACGAAAAGACTGGAAAAACAACCCAGAAAAAATAGTAAAAGAGATTGAAACAAATTTTGCGTATCCCGTATTTGTAAAACCTGTAAATTCAGGTTCTTCTGTAGGAATTTCCAAGGCAAAAAACACCGATGAACTAAAAGAAGCAATAAAAACAGCTGCGAAGTTTGATCGAAAAATTCTTATAGAATCGCAAGTAGTTGGTAGAGAACTGGAGGTTTCTGTCCTTGGCAATGATAGTCCAATGGCCTCAGTTCCAGGCGAAATTGTCCCTTGCAACGATTTTTACGACTATTCTGCTAAATATGTGGATAACAAATCGGAATTAAAGATCCCCGCCGACCTTAGCCCTGAAATAACAGAGGAAATACGAAAACTTGCAATAAAAGCATATCGAGCACTAGATTGTGCGGGAATGGCGAGAGTAGACTTTTTCCTTGAAAAAGGTACAAACCGCTTAATAATAAATGAAATAAACACAATACCAGGCTTTACAAGCATAAGCATGTATCCAAAGCTATGGGAAGCAACAGGAATAAATTATCCTGATTTACTTGATAAATTAATTGAATTTGCCATTGAACGATATGAAGAAAAACAAGAATCTTTACTAGCAGTTTCTTAAAAACAAAAAACTCCCCAGGAACTTTAACGCCTGGGGAGCTTTTTGTTTTAGAGAAAGTTAAGCGTCTTTGCTTCCTTTATCTTTAATAAAGAACTTACAACCTTTTTTAGAGGATTCCCATTTTAGCTCTGTTGGGAAAATGGCCTGAATTGTTCCCTGACTGCAAAGGAAACACACCCTTTCATCCGGCAATTGTGGGTCTGCATTCTTACATGCAGCTTTCTGCCTACACCACAAAATCTTTAATAAGGAATTTTCTTTATCATATATAACTTCAGCACCAAGTTTTCGGTGTCTTTTAGCCAATGCAACAAAGCATTCCTCAATTGAAAGATCAGCAAAATTGTCATCAATAGAACAAAGCCTTATTGCCTCTTCTTCACCCAGCTTCCAATCAGTCCCGAGCTTTGCTCGCCACATGGAAAGCAACAAATCATTTTCCGGGGGATTTGGATTCTCAAAATATTCGCCCTCGTGAGAACGAAGGTTAATTTTCCGATCAATAAGAGAGGGTTGATCCAACACCAACGTATCTGCTTCACGAAATTTTGGTGGCAAATAATTCCATTCATTTATCCTTTCAAGAACGTCAATGAATTCTTCACTATGTCCTGGAACAACAAGCGCTCTATCACTCTCATAAACCATATGTCGATAAAAATTTCTTCTGCTCCAGCCAGCCAGCATCATAAACAAAATGATTCCAAGCAATTGAGCAAAAGTCGGTCCTAGAATCAATAAATTAATTGTATTCATAGGCCTTATAGCGGTGTAAAAGGAACCAGATAGGGTAAAAATAAAAATAAGCAAAAAATCACAAAAATTGTAATTTAACTTAAAGAGTTGAGCAAAACTACGTAAATAACTCCTCAGCTCGCCTTTACTCAGCCGATCTTCAATGTCACCCCAAAGCAGCACCGCTGAATTAAAAGAAAAAGCTCCTAATGGAATTCCCCCTAAGAACCCCGCATTCTTGTTAGAGGCAGAAAAAACAGCTGTAATTCCTTTCTCATAAGGCTCTTCAGTTTGAACCTTTTTTAAAAGCAACAACCTCGGTAAAATTACACTCGTTAGCCCCAAAATAGTCATAAAAACCGCAGGAAACGAAAAAATTAATCCAAAAGGCCTATTTACTTGCCAAAGCGGCAACCAAACTGTCATCAGATGCAAAATTAACAAAGTTACCACAAACACAAAAACAGACATGTGATTAAAAATTATTAAACGAATCCTGTCAAAAACAAATGCTCCAAAGCTCTCTCGACTTTTTAGAACAAACTTTTCCAGTTTAAAAATAGGAAATTGCACTAAAAGCCAAACAATGAAAAAATGTGCAATCATTAAAATGAATCTGAAGTTGATTCCCAGTCTTGAGGGAAGATCAAAAACCAAAAAAGAAATCCCCGATAGAACAATTAAGAACTCTGGCAAAACCGAAGTCCTAAAGGCTTGAAACGCACCTTTTTTATCAGATAAATGCGAGTATTTTTTTATCCAGGCCCTTTGTTCAAACTCCAAAATTAGTGCCGGGAAAAGCAACAAAGAAATCCATATCAATATCCACGTGAGTAAAACTTCTGGTTTGTATGTTAGCGAGAAATCATACATTTCGATTGCTTTATCAAACTCTTTCTGCCCAATTATTTCAAACTTAAGCATTTTTTGGTGGGCTTCTATATAGCCAGCTTTGTTTTTTAGCCTGTGATAAATTCTCGCAAGAATTACCAGAGAATTATTTCTCTCCTCATCAAACTGACTATTTTTTACAACATATTCGAGCTCAGAGGCAGCTGCCTCAAAAAAATTGTATTTAAAAAGTATAAAACCCTGAACAGCCGCAGCTGATATTTTATCATCTGGGTTGGTCAAAACCTTCAACCTGATGAAGCTCTGCAAAGTTTCTCTAATTATTGGCAAAGTTAAAACCTTTGCATTGCAAAAAGATTTTGTTGTTCTCCAGAACTTATCAGGAGAATGCATACGCAGAGTTTCCAATACGCTATTATCAGATGGAAAAACTTCTGGGGCTGTTTGCAACGAAATGCTAAATACAAAAAGTAAAACAATAAGTGCCACAGAAGTAATAGCTAGACTATTTTTCACAGTTTTCTCCTCTTATCATGGACGATGAGTAGAAATAAGCCCCTTTAAACGCTTTCCATCGCTCCAATACCCAAGAAATCTCTGAGAGTCAGAATTTTTCAAAACATTAAATTCTTTTTTCCCGTTAAAGTGGTATTCAGCAAGCGAATCAAAAATTCGAAAAGAACCGTTCCAATCTATTGCATCCAGAAGTCTAGTGCGAAGTGTGTGTGCATGAAACCTATCATTAAATAAAGTTATAAACTCGTGCCGCCTTGTATCAATCTCTTTTTCATAGTAAGGATTTTCAGGGGCCAGCCCCATTAGCTCGTCTGCAACTACCGGTGGAGAACCATGAAAATCGGAAAGAACCGTTAGATATGTCTTGTCATTTGTTTTAATACGGTCAGCAGCATAAAAAATTTCTCTTGCCGTATTTTCAGTAGTTTCAAAAATTCTATCTCCAACGATCATTACCAACTTGGTGCCTTGTCTTATTCCAGACAAGTCTAAGAGTTTCAAGGTTCTCCTTACTGGAGTTATAAGAACCATTACTCCAGGTATTGGCAAACCGAAATATCGGCTTGCCGCAGCAACATTAGCTCCATGAACAGCACCGGCACCATGCCCGATAATTCCAACCCGCTCCCTGTCAATTTCAATTTTGCCTTCTTTGAAAACATTTAAAACAGAGTCTTTTAAGGATCTCACGATATTGAAGAAATGGTATTTGTCCAACTCTCCAACCCCTTGATAGTTTGGGAAAACCACGATCCATCCCTTCAGGCATAAATGACGGATCCAGGCCATGTAAAAACCGGGGTCTGAAGTCATCCAGTCATGGAAAAAATAAATTATCCCGGCTTTCTTTGGTGTTGGTTCCGAAGGTTCAAAAATGAAATATTTATTTTCCTGAATACCAACCTGTCTGGTAACCATCCGCTTGTGGAAATATTCCCTTCCACCTGGTCCAATCGAAGATTGAACTGGACCACGAGGCAACTCTTTTGCAAGACAAAAGCTTCCACTAGCGAGAAGAACGACCAAAAAAGAAAAAATTTTGATAACTATACGCATGCAGTATTAACTTTCTGAATTTAATTATACCGGGAGAGTTTTGGATAATAGCCAAACGAATAAGCAAAGCCAACGAGTTTTTCTTGAAACACGTCTATTGCTCAAACAACTTAAATTTATCTTAAACGGGCTTAATTTCGATTCTCAAGCGATTTTTTTATGTGAGCAAGAGCAATTTTTTCAAGGCCTAAGAGCAAAAGAGCAAAAACAACACCAACGATTGTTCCTGCTTTTATCTCAGCAACCTTAACTTCTGCGATATCTTTTGAATCTGAAGTTGTTAAATTTTCAACCGCCACCAAGGTGCCAGCTAAAGCAAACAACCATGAAAAAAGGCTTTCAAAAGCAAAAAAGATATTTAAGAAATAACACTTTGAACGGCTTTCTCCCTTAAGAAGAGGGCGCGCGACGATGTAAAAAGGCAACATAAATGGCCCAAGTAAAAAGACCAGAATTACCCAGAAAATGTCCACTGAGGATCTTTTTTTACTGTCCCAGGCCACCCAGATAGTAGCGAATGTTCTTAGCCATCTAGGCCACATATTCTTACCCCCTCTAAAGGATCAATAGATTTTCAGTTAAATCATAACACAATTTCAAATCCCGAAAAACCTGTTTGTACATAAATTAACGAGTGTAAAGTAAAATCAATAAACATTTTTTAGAAACTTTTCCCCCAACTTTGACGTAATATTAGTATAATTAAAAACGTATAAACAATTCCCTTCGTGAGGAGATATATTATGAAGCAAAAAAGTCTCTTAATCATTTTGTTTGCCTTTGCTCTTTCAGCAAATTCTAGCCTACAGGCATCCACCCTTCCATTTGATGAAGGGCAAATTACACCTCCCCCTATGAGCGGAGATAGTCCCTTTGAGGTAAAAACAACTATACCTGCTGTAATAAGCGAAGTTCAGGAGCAGGTACAAACAGTCAGAACAACTGTTGAAACACTTATTGATAAAGAAAACACTTCAGTAGAAGACGTTGTTGCTGCTGCAAAAGTAACAATCCAGTCTGGCGACACCCTCTGGAAAATTGCACAAAGAGTTCTCGGAGATGGCAACCGATACAAGGAACTTATTGAAGCAAACAAAGACAAATATCCTTCATTAGAAAAAAATCCTGACCTGATTTATGCAGGATGGGAATTAACAATACCGGGCGATGAACCTGCTGCAGCGGATCAAAACACTAATGCCGCAGTGGCTCAAGGAACATCTGAACCCTCCAATACTGTAACGATAGACTCAAGCTCCTCTTCAACACCTGCAACTATAGTTCAGATTCCACAGTTAACAACTGAACAAAAAATCAAAGGCCTTCAAAAAGCCGTTGATGCTGCAAATAGAGCGTTACTAGCTCAAAAGCAAAAAATAGGAGCTTTAACTCCATCCACAATTAGATTTTTAATTAAAAACAGTTTCTTATCAGAAGAAGAGTGGATGGCGATGAATCCTCCAGCAGGTTTTCATTGGGCAATAGATAGCCGCGGTGAAGTAAGACTTGCTAACAACGCTTCAGATAACAACCTTACTGCGGATCAAATCGCAAAACTGGATGCTGCTGAAAAACAAAAAGCATATGACGAAGCTGTAAAAAAAGCAAAAGAAGAGCAGGCAAAGAAAGATGCTGAAAAGAAAGCTCAAGCAGCACAGGAAAAAAAGGATGCTGATAAAGAAGCAAATAAAAAAGCTGATAACGATGCTGAGCAAAAAGCCCAGAAAGAAAAAGCTGAAAAATTAGCTAAAGAAAAGGCAGCTAAAGAAGCCGAGCAAAAAGCAAAAGAAGAGCAGGCAAAGAAAGACGCTGAAAAAGCAGAAGCCGCTGCAAATACTCAATACACAAAGATTTTGAATGAAATTGGATCACCTGATCTTTCGAAAAAAGCTAAGGATTACCGTAAAGCAGTAAATGCTGGCTCGAAATTAATGTCCAAAGGGTTCTTCGGTGGAACAACCAGCTTTTTCAAATTTGTAAATAGCCAGGATTACCCTTACTACAATATCCCAGCTTTACAGGAAGATCTGCTTGCGGCACAGAAAAAATATGAAAAACTTATTGATGAAAATAAAACAGATCGTTTCCTTGGAATTTTTGGTAGCACAATCGAAAGCGCCGGAAAAAGAGTTAACGAACTAAAGACAAAGCTTGAAAAAGCCTGGGGAGAAATGGAAAAAGCTCTTGCAGATGCAAAGACAAAAGCTAACGAGCTTAACACTTCAATTTCAAGCGCTAAATCAGAAATCAAAGACCTCAATACAGAGCTTGGCAAGTTAGATAAATATGACTCTGCAAACAGCAAAAAGGTTCAGGACCTTCAAAAGAAAATCAACGAACTTAATGAAAGCGTTGAAGACTCGCAGGAAAAACTTGAACTTTATGACACCATAAAAGGAACTTTCGGCGCATAAAATATTTGTAACCGACGGGAAAATTGTTTTATACTCAGACGGGGGAAACCCCGTCTGATTTTTATTTTGGAAGGCAAGGATCTTATGAAGAGAATTAATTTTTTGATTTGCACGTTTGTTTGTTTTGTTTTGCTCTCCGCAAATGCTTACTCCCAGGTAAGTGAACCAACAGGTAAAATTCTCTTTGTCGACATAGACAAGTCTGGAAAAACCTATTTGGCATCAATCAACCCAAATGGGACTGAAAAAACCAGACTTACCCCACCCTATAACAACTTAATGTTTCCAAGATTTAATGAAAAATCTGGGTGGATAGGTTTTACCAACAAAACACCAGATATGAAATCTGAAATTTATCTTTTAAACAAATCCGGTAAAAAAATCAAAAAGATTCTTACTGATGCTGCGCTTGAAGATTTTTCTCCTGACGGAAAATTCTTTTTATTCACAAGCTGTAATGGCAAAGGCGAATTATTTGTCTACAGCCTTCAGAGAAAAAGAGCCGTTAAGATATCTCAAAATCTGAAAATTGTTAGTGCAGCCTGGTCTCCTAAGAAGGAATGGATAGCAGTGTCTGCTCTAGAGGCAGATGGGTCTACTGATCTGTATTTGATTTCTTCAATAGCAATGGGAATAAAGCGTATAACACAAACCCCTGGAATAAATGAAGCATTCCCCAGCTTCACAAATGATGGAAAATATATGATCTATTTCACAAACCAGTCAGGCAAAAACAAAATCGTTTATAGAGAAATAGAAACCAACAAGATTCAGGAACCATTAATTTCAGGCACCCATCCTTCATTATCTCCAAACAATGAATGGATAGTTTTCCAAACAGGAAAAACCATAGGAATATCAAGGACTGATGGGCTTAACCAACAAACTTTGGTTCCAGGAAAGACTCCAGTCTGGATTAAATAAGATTGACCTCATAAAGAAGGAATTGTAATATACCAATATATTAAGTTAGGGAAGGTTCTTCGATGATTACAATAAAAAAAATTCTTGTACCCGTTGATTTCTCAGAAGGTTCGAAGCTTGCATTGAGATATGCTGCAACTTTTGCATCTGAATACGGAGCGCAAATTCACCTTTTGAACGTAATCGAAGAGGAGGCTCTTCATCCAGGTAACTTTGACGATCCACTTGGAACTAATTCCAAATGGGAACAAGAAAATTTGAAAGCTTTGAATGAATTTGTTCCAGAAAAATTTAACGATCTGGACATAATAAAAAAAGTTAAGGGCGGCCTGGTTTACGAAGCAATTATAGATTACGCAGCTGAAGAAAATGCGAATCTTATAATTCTTGGAGCTCATGGAAAGTCAGGATACATTGATTCATGGCTTGGCGGAACCAGCTACGAAATTTCTAAAAAAGCACCTTGTGCAGTTTTAACAGTAAAACCAGACGGAAAAGGCTTCGTATAAAAAATAATTAGGAAAATACTTTATTTTCCAGATTTAAAGACTTCAATAATCCTGTTCAAGTCCTTTGCGACTTGAACAGGATTTTCTTTTGGTCCAATCGCAATATCTATCTGAACAGAACTACTCCCCTTCTTGCTAATATTCGCTATATGATCCTGCAAGAAAAGCCCAGACAATCCGTTTCCAACATTCAACATAAAAAACTGGTCGTTATGAGAATTACACACAATTCCATTTGAACTCAAGGCGCTTGGAAACCTGCTAAGAGAAACCAGCGGGTTCCATGAACCTGGAATTCTGATAGCCTTGATATTATCTGGTAAACGCTCATCCTTCCATTCAGGAGAAATTGTTGCGCTTAAATTTTTTGACAGGATAAATCTCAGGCTTTCTGAATTGGCAATATTAAAACACCAATCAATTCTAAACTCTCTATCGGGAAACATTCTTTTTAACTCAAACACCTCCCAACTCATACAAAGAAAACTTCTTGTTTGAGATTCCCTGATTCTGTAGCAGGTCTCTTTAAATTGAGATTCATTCAAAGAAGGGGGAATCCACAATTCATAAGAATTTCCAACAATTTTCTGTGACTTTTCAAGATCACCATGCAATGGCAACACCCATTTGTCGGGATGTATATCTCGCACAAAAGGAAAGGACTGATTCCAAACCCTGATAAAAACTTCCTGCTTATTGCTCTTGTCAATAACATCAATTCTTGAATCAGAATCACTTTCAACCGATTGAATCAATTTAATCAAACCGCCACCCATTTCTGGCTTTATTCTAGGTGGAGCAATGTTTTCCAATTTATTCAGAGTTTCAACCAGTCGTTTTTTGAGTTTTTTCAAAGAACCGGCTGAAATAAACAGCTTTTCTCCCAATGCAAGCATTACATTGCGGCCAGACTGAAAATTCTCGCCGAGAATCTTGAATTTTTCTTCAATGATTCCCTGCTCCAAACCAGTCTTAACAGCGTATTGCAATTTTTCATAGGTCTTGAGTCTGCCAGGGTGCCCATTAATTTTAAACTCAACAGCCAAAGGTTGCCCATCATGACCTGACCAGAACAAATCTACTGGTCTTCGTTCCCAGTTCCTGTCCCAAAGAGGCTCCCAACTTCCTTCATCAGAGTTACCGCTTCTACGAATCTCTGTCCCCGCTTTGAGGCGTCCAGAAATCCCTCTGACCCAGGCATTGTTCTGCCCCTCTTTTTTTACCCAGGTGACCCTGGTTCCAACCTTCTGCCCGTCGACATACCAGAAAATTCCATCCCCGGGTTTAACTTCTTTTATTAAGCGCAGTTCATTCAAACCAGACTTGCTTTTTCCTGTGACAACGGCAATTACAACTCCGTCTCTGCCAGGAGTGTATTCAGTGTTCCATCCTTTAAGATTCTCACCAGCAGCAAATCCTTCATGAGAAGCCCTTGAAAAAACCTCATCAAGAGTATCAACATTCTGTTCTTTTCCAAGTAATGCGTTTTTATAGCTTTTGACAACCTGATAAACATATTCAGGGCTTTTCATTCTTCCTTCAATTTTCAGGGAAGCCACACCGCAATCTTCCAGCTCATTAGCATATTTTATAAGCCGCATATCTTTTGGACTAAAGAAAAAACCTTTTTCAGATGAGTCGTCAATGTAATTGTATTCTCGCCTGCACGGTTGCGCACAAGTTCCTCTGTTTCCTGATCTTTTGCCAAGAGCGGCACTCCAGTAGCATCTTCCTGACACGCTATAGCACATAGCCCCATGAACAAAAGTTTCAATCTCAAATGAGGATTTTCTGGAAACAGCCTTGATTTCTTCCAAGGTCATTTCCCGAGGTAAAATAACTCTAGTTATTCCAAGTGCTTTTAACTCTTCCTCACCACCAACTCCCCACCAGGCTCCTTGAGTACTTAGATGCAACGGAATCAATGAACCGCGTTTGCGAATTACATTAGCCACTCCCAGATCCTGAATTATTAAGGCATCTGGCTGAAGTCTTTCATAAAAATCAATAGCATCTTCAAAAAGTTTCCATTCATGATCATAAACAATTGTATTAAGAGTGATATAAAGTTTTCTATTCAGAGCGCAAGTTACTCTTCGGGCCCATCTTAAGCCTTTTTCATCGAAATTGGGCGCGAAAGCCCTTGCCCCAAACCTTTTGCCAGCGAGATATATAGCGTCTGCGCCAGCAATTAAAGCGGCTTTCAAGGAGTTAAAATCTCCTGCAGGAGCAAGTAATTCAATTTTATTTTCTTTGCTGCTCAAGCCTTGTTTATCCCTTCCGAAAAGGCGATTAAAGCTAATTTATACGAGATAAATCCCATCCCTGAAATTGCCCCAACACATGCTCCGGCTACAATTGATCTATGCCTGAACTCTTCTCTTGCAGCAATATTAGATAAATGAACTTCTACCACTGAAATGTTTAAGCCAGCAATGCAATCTCTTATAGCAATACTATAATGGGAAAACGCACCAGGGTTTATTATAACCATTGATTTATCTTTCAGAGATTGAAGGAAATCAATAATCTCCCCCTCATGGTTACTCTGAAAAAAAACAGTTTCGAATCCTAACCTTTCACCTTCAGTTCGGACAAACTCATTCAAATCTTCAAGAGTTTGATTCCCATAAACGTCCGGCTCTCTTTTTCCTAAGAGATTTAGGTTTGGACCATTTACTACATAAACTGTTCTCATCATTCACCGCCCATCGGAAAAAAAATACACTCTAGAATACTATACGAAAGTCTCATAAAATCCACTAATTCCATTGCGGATTTGATGCTTAAAAGCTTCTTAACAAATCTCCAATTACTTTTCCAGAAATGCAAAGATACATTTCTCATTGAACTTCCATTCCATTTGGCAGAATCGGTAAAGCTAATATTGTTTACCAACCTTAGCAATCTTGAACTATTTGGATCCATTAAAAAACTGGGTTGAAGATAAATCCCCGATTCAACTCCTGATTTTTTAATGTCATCAAAAATAGCCTTAGCTTGTTCAAAAGTATTTTTCTTATAAAATTGACTTAAATCACCACTAAACCAGATTTGCTTCAGTGGATTTCCTGGCCAGGTCTTTATTCTCTCTACGAATTCCCAGTCTGAAACAAAAACCCCAAAATCAACTTTTATACTCCAGCACAATGTTCTTAAAAGATGTATGTGCTCCGGGTTATTTCCAAGATAGTTGAATTGAAAGGATTTATACCCATACCTGGTTAACCAGGCAAGAAGGCTTTTTATCCAGTCTTCGTCAAAGCTTTCAAACTCAATAGAGCTGTTGTCCAGCATGCCCATCCAGGGTTTTGAAATATCCAAAGTTTTTCCTGACAGAGTTCTCTCAACGGAAGACCGAAAATCAAAGTTATGAAAGCAATTTCTATCCGGGATGGGCAACTTTGTTTTAACATCTTCTTCAAGGGTATCAATATATCCTTTAACCGGCATTCCTCTGAGTATCCGTAAAATAGCTGTGGCGCCAGTTCCAAAAACAGTAAAATTAAAGTGTCTGGCAAAAAATTCTGCCCTCTGCCCAGCGAGTCCTATTGAAACACCTGGAAAAGCTGAACGTAAAGTCTTAAAGTAGCTTTCAACAGTCGCTTCATCAAAAAAAGAAGACTCTTGCAGCACTACAGCAAGAACTTTGGAAGTATCTATTCCATAAAAGTCCTCGCTGGAAAATTCAGCAGGAACACTCTTCACTGAAACTCTTTTGGGAGCTAGCTCTTGAAGGCAAAATAGCCCCAGCGGAGCAACTAACTGGCTGCTGCGCCAAAACGGGACATTTCTATTCTTTGAATTATCAAAAACATTAAGAAGAATTATTTCAGGTTGGGACGGTTCCATTTTTGTTTCAGCTAATTTAGAGTATAGTAGATTTTAACACAATTTTTGAAAATGTAGGCGATTAACGTTTATGATATGGGTCATTGGACGCTCAGGTCTTCTTGGGTCAACTTTTGTAAGCTATTTAAAAGGAACTAATCTCTCCTTTACCGCTACTGGAAGAGAAGTAGATATTTCAAATATTGATCTTTTGAATTCAAATTTTAATGAAATTAAGCCTGATTTGATAATCAACTGTTCAGGTTTTACTGACGTTGAAGCAGCCGAAACCAACCAATATCTTGCCGAACAGCTTAATTTCACTGGAGTTTCAAACCTTTCTAAAGTTGCTTTTGAAAAAAAAATCCAACTGATACATTTTTCGACAGACTATGTTTTTGATGGTAAAAAAAAGACCCCATACAATGAGAAAGATACGCCTTCTCCGCTATCAATATACGGAAAAACCAAACTCAGAGGCGAAGAGGTTCTTCTAAAAACAAGTCCTGACAACCTTCTGATTAGAGTTAGCTGGCTTTACAATCATACCGGAAAAGGATTCATTAATAGAGTTATTGAAATTCTACTAAACAAACCTGCCATTCAAATGGTTAATGATCAAACAAGTAGCCCAACATGCGCAGAAAATCTTGTCCATGCAATTATCAATCTTTACCAAAAAGCAACCTTGCCGACAGGAATATTTCACTATCAAGATTCCGGGTTTGCTTCCAGATATGAAATTACATGCTTTCTGGCAGAAACTCTTGCTAAAAAACATCCTGAAAAGAGAATAGCGGAGGTTTTACCCTGCCAGACAAGTCAACAAAACGACATTGCGTCAAGACCCGTTTTTTCTGCATTAGATTGTTCTAAATTCCAGGAATCTTTCAATTGTAAAATTAATCATTGGAAAAAAAATCTTAGCGACTATATAGGTATAAAATATTGAAAATATCCAATCTAAAACTAAATGGAGCATTTATTCTCAAACCTGAAATTCATTCAGACAAAAGAGGACTTTTTTTTGAAGTTTTTCGTCAATCAGATTTAGCTTCATATGGTATTCCAACAAATTTTTTGCAAACAAATAGATCAATTTCTTATAGAAATGTGATTCGTGGACTTCATTTTCAAAACCCGGGCTCACAAGGCAAATTGATTCAAATCTTATCAGGAAAGATTTTTGAAGTAATTGTGGATTTAAGAAAATCTTCTCCAACATTTTTAAGCTGGGAAACCATTATTCTTGAAAGTTCAAACTATGAATCTGTTTACGTTCCCGAAGGTTGTGCCCATGGTTTTGCGGTTTTAAGTGAAACTTCTGATATTCTTTATTCATGCACGGATTATTACAAAGTCGAAAATGAAAAAGGAATTAGATTTGACGATCCTGATTTAGGAATTCCATGGCCAGTTAAACAGCCCATCCTTTCAGAGAAAGATGCCAGCTTACCTTTCATAAAAGAACTGGGCTCAAATTTATTTACATGACCAGTTTTTATTGTTAGTATCTTTGAAAAGCGTGCAGCAAATATTGTCGGAGAACCTTAATGATAGCACCCATTTTCAGCAGTTTGCGTCCAAAGCAATGGACAAAGAATCTTGTCCTGTTCGCAGGACTGATGTTCTCTGAAAAAAGCCTTCTTTTCACAGCAACTGGCTGGCTTCATGGCTTAGCAGGCTTTTTCCTTTTCTGTGGGCTTTCTGGAAGCGTCTATTTACTAAACGATCTTGCAGATATTGAAAAAGACAAGCTTCACCCTGAAAAAAGCAAAAGACCAATCCCTTCCGGGCAAATTAGCATTACAGAAGCCAAAACAGCTCTCCTGCTCTTACTTTTCATCTGTCTGGCTGGCTCATACAAGCTTTCAGGACTTTTCTTTTCTACTGCCCTATCCTATTTCATGTTAAATCTAGCATACAGTTTTAAGCTTAAGCATATCGTGATCCTGGACGTAATGTGTATTGCAATTGGTTTTGTATTGCGAGCAGTAGCTGGAGTAGCCGCTTTAAAACACATTGATTCGGGTATCTATATCTCTCACTGGCTGCTAATTTCAACCCTCATGCTGGCAATGTTTTTAGGCCTGGTTAAACGAAGGCAGGAAATTTCCAAACTCCAGGAAGAAGCTTCAAAACACAGAAAAATTCTGGAACATTACTCGTTGGCATATATTGATCAAATGACCTCAATCCTGGCCGCCACTTCTATTCTGACCTATTCTTTTTATACAGTTAGTGCAGATACAATCGAAAAATTCCATACAACCAATTTAATCTATACAGTTCCCATGGTCATTTATGGAATAATGAGATACTTATACCTTATCCACATAAAGTCGCTAGGTGACAACCCGTCTGAGGTTGTTTTAAACGATCGCCCAATGCAGATAAATCTACTTATCTGGGTAATTACAATCTTCATAGTCATTCACCTTCCAAAACTTGGAGTAACGTTTTAATGTCTGTAAATTCAGAAAGCGATTATGGCTTCACCCTAAGTCATGTAGTTGAAGCATCAAAAAAATACCGCAGCTTTGCAATTTTCCTGATCATACTATGTGTTTTATTGGAAATCTGGTTTCTAAAATATCCTCCAAGAGGCATGATTACAACCGATGTAATTGTTCTTGGAACAGTAAAAGGACAACCATTGGTTTCCTTTGAGCAAATATGGAAAAGATTTGTTTTTGATGACAATTTTCTTTTGGAAACAGCTGAAAAATCGGGCTTCTTTACTAACCAATCTCCTGAAGAAAAGCTGGCATTGCTTGGAAAAATACGCAAGAGTCTTTCTTTTGAAATAGAAAAGGATTATTTTGTAAAAATTTCCTTTCGCCAGCCTGGAGCAAAAAAAGTTAGAACATTTTTAAATTCCTTTACTGAAAGTCTGGTAAAAAAACTTGAATTGATTATAAGTGAAGAGTTTGATCAAAAAAAGGAAAGTGCTGAAAAAAATCTTTTACAGCTCGAAAATAGAGCGAAGTTTTTAAAGCAAGCCTTTAATATTAACTTTGATGAAAACATTATTGGGAAAATAGTAAAAAATAGCTTTCTTACTATTTGCGGAGATTTTCTGGAAAATGAGTTAACCATTCCTCTCCATAATGCCAAAAAAAATCTATTAATTTACACCTATGATAAATGGAACTTTCTTTCTCTATACCCAAGAAAGCCTCAGATTCTAACAGATAAAAAAACCCAGCCTCAGCCAATTCAACCATTCTATGTATTGTTCTTGATGCTTATTCCAGTTGGAATCTTTTTTATGTATGCTGGAGTTATGGTTATAATCTCTCAACAAAGAATTGGTATTTGTAAAGATTAATGAGTCATGCAAACCAGAATACGAATTCGGCGTTAGATTTATTTCTAAAAGCTTTTTTTATCCTTATGCCTTTTGGGGTTCCTCTTTTTGCGAGACTTGTACCCTCGGATTTTTTTATCCTCGCCGCATCTTTTTCTATTTTTTTCAGTCATAAAAGAAAAAACTTAAAGCTCTGCCGATTAGATGGGCTTTTTTTAATATTCCTTGGCGTAAGCGTTTTTGGAAAAGAGGCTTTTTTCTATCCTCGCTCTTTTATCTTTGAAGTTAGCTCTATAATATTCCTCTACTTTTCTTTGAGAATAGTTTCAAGTGAAATCCCCAATGAAGAGAAGCTGGAATCTTTTCTAAATCTGCTAAGAATATCTTTTATTGCAATGCTGGCAGTTAACACTGTCGCAATTTTTTTTAAATTAGCTGGCTTTAAACTTTTCAATACAATTCTATTTAATCCAACATTAAGATTAAAAGGAGCATTTAGCCTCCCAAACCAACTTGGCATAACAATACTGCTGCTTGCCCCAATCGTTTTCTATAAAGGAACAGATGGGTTAGTTAAACGCATGTTGATTTTTTCTATGATGCTGTTAAACACAACGGAAATTGGGGCTCGTGGAATTTTTTGGATTTCAATCATGGAAATTGCAATTATTGAGCTGTTTATTTTCAAAGAAGTAAAGCTAAAAAAGAACCTTTTAAAAATGCTGGTTCTATCTGTTACTGTCGTAACGGTTTTTTGCATTTTAAGCGGGGAATTCAGTTTAAAAAGAAGTCTGGGGCAAATAAAAAACTTCCCCATGGCCTATGACGAATCGAGAATTTCAACTTTTCGAAAAGCCGTCAATACTATGCCAGATTGGCTAACCGGCTATGGCCTGGGTTGCTTTAAAAACAATCACCCATTTGAAATCCACAACCTGCCAATTAGTATTTTAGTTGAAACTGGTATATTTGGTTTTTCAATAGCTTTGATTGGCTACATCTTATCAACCTTGCATATATTTATCAGGCAAAAGGTTTATTCCATTCCTAACTTTTACCCATGCTTCAAGATGAGCATCCTTGTTGGACTAACAATTGGAATGCTTCACAATATAACAACGAATAGATGTTTCTGGTTGATTCTTACAATTTCCTATGCTGTTTCCAATTTCAAAACTTTGGAAAATGACAGAAGAGATGTTTTGAAGCTCTGAAAATAATTTAGCAAGGCAGGTTTCTATAAAATCCCCATTGCGCTTTTCACTTTAATAGCTTCAATACTTTTTCTTATTGATAATGGTTCAGGGATTGGTAAAAAGTTTCGATCAAAAAAGCTTGTTGAGTCACTCTCAGAAACACGTTTATCAAGCCATTCTCTAGTGGACTTTCCATTGTCAGGAGTGTCTAACTCAAAAGTCACTTTATATGCGTTAAGAGCATTTATTCGCTTTGAAAGCGGAATGCTTACAGGTACACCGGTAGCTGGTAATGAAACCAACTCTGTATTTCGGGTTCCAAAGGCAACAAGTATTCCTTTTTTGTAAACTTTCGCAGTTAGACTTACCTGGCCAGGTCTTGATGAAATTCCTGGAACAAGCTTAACAACGACTGAATCTTCAGTAAGTTTACAGGACAGGGGTTCGATAGGTCCTCTGGTAGCGTGAACAAGGTCCTTTCCGTTAATAAGCAAAAGAATAGCCAAAAGAAAAAACAACAATAGTCTTTTCATATTATGCCCCCTAAAATATAGCCCATACTATTAATATCGGCATCAGGGGACTTGAAAATTAACTAAATGTTTTTTTTATTTCTCCCACAAAAGAGTCAAACAGATTTTTACTGGCATCGTCAGAGACCCGAGTTTCCTCTGGGTGCCATTGCACACCAACATACAATCTTGAATCACAACTTTCGATAGCTTCACAAATGCCATCTCCAGCAGTTGCAACCTGCTTCATTCCGTCAGGAACTTTTCGTATCGCCTGGTGGTGAAAAGAATTGGTGAACACCTCATTGCTCTTTAACCATGAAAACAGTTTTGAGGAAGGGTCTATCGTCACCTTGTGCGATGTTGCCCAGCGTGGTGCTTCCTGAGAATGCTTTACAGATTGTATTTCAGAGATATCCTGATGAACAGCCCCTCCAAGAGAGATTGCCATAACCTGAACCCCTCGACAAATACCTAACGTAGGAATGGATCTTCCATATGCCAGCTTTGCAAGAATCAGCTCGAACTTATCTCTAAATGGATTTACCATTCCAAGTTTTACTACTGGGTCTTCATTTTGATATCTAGGGTCTACATCTTCCCCGCCCGGAAGCAGCAAGCCGTCAACAATATCCAGATAACGCTGGCAACCCTCTTCGCTCTCTACAGGAGGAAGCAAAATGACCTCGGCACCGGCCTGTTGAAGAGCCTGATAATACTTTCTTGAGACATAGGTTCTCATACGCATTTCGTTATCTCTAATTGCTGCATCAGAATACGCAATCCCGATTAGTGGCTTTCTCATGGAGACCAATTTCCTTTCCGTGATGGATCAAATACGTTTCTTAGCTCATCGCCAAGAAGATTAAAAATTATTACAAGAAAAGCAATACACAAGCCCGGGTAAATCACCAGATTTGGTTGCCTTATCATATAATCCTTACCAGATGCTACCATCCCTCCCCAGGTTGGCAATGACGGGTCCACACCTAGGCCCAGAAAGCTTAGACTGGCCTCCCCAAGAACCGCAGTAGCCATTCCCATAGCAAAAATTACAGTTATAAGAGGAAGGCAATTCGGAAGAATGTGAGTCAAAATAACTCTCAAGTGGCTTGCTCCGAGCGTTCTGGATGCTACAACGAACTCCGAGGAGCGCAACTCCAGAGTAGAAGATCTAATAATTCTTGCAACTTCGGCCCAGCCAACAATCGAAAGAGCCAAAATAACAGTTGTAATTCCATTTCCCAGGACCATTGAAATTCCAATCGCCAACAATAAGCTTGGAAAGGCGAGAAACATATCAACAGTTCTCATAAGAGTCCAGTCAACCCATCCACCGAAATATCCTGCCGCCATCCCAACTGTTAGTCCTATGAACAAGGAGAATAGGCGCGCTGCAAAACCAATTCCAAGCGAAAGTCTGGTTCCATAAATTATTCTGGAGAACACACATTGGCCCAGCTGATCACAGCCAAGGGGAAAACCCTCTGCATTTTTTAAGCGGCGCAGAGGATCGGTTTCCATAGGGTCATTTGGAACTATATATGGAGCAATAATGGCGATTACGATAAAAAATACCAATCCCAGCAGGCACAACCAGCCAGTGAATGACAAGTGTTTCATTAGTCTTTTCATCATGAGGATTTCTTCAACATTTCATCTCTAACCTTGGGATTTACCCAGGCGTAGATAATATCTATTAAAAGGTTAACAAGTATAAAAACAAAAGCGCCAAAAAGTATAATGCCCTGAATTACGGGATAATCGCGCTTTAAAATTGCATCCATGGCAAAACGCCCAATTCCGGGAAGGTCAAAAATAGTTTCTACAATGACTGAGCCATTCAAATAACTTGAAAGATCCAGACCAATTACGGTTATAACAGGGATTAAAGCATTAACCAGACCATGGCGGAACAGAATTCTTCCAGAAGAAAGACCTTTGGCTCTGGCAGTACGAATAAAGTCCTGATTCAATACTTCAATAAGACTACTTCGAACGATCCTGGCCAAAAATGCAGCCGACCTGATACCAAGTGTAAATGCAGGCAAAATAAAAGGCCACAGGCTTTCGGCTCCACGAAAACCAGAGGTTGGGAACCATCTAAGCTTTACCGCAAAGATATAAAGAAGGATCAGTCCAGAAAGAAAAACAGGAACACTTATCCCTGCAACAGATAAAAAAGTGCAAGCTCGATCAATTATTCCGCCCTGGAAAATCGCCCCAATGATCCCCGCAATAACTCCCAGAACTATTGAAATTGCCATTGCTATAAAAGCCAGCTTTAATGTATAGGGAAACTTTTCTTTTATTGATTCAAGAACTGGTTTTCCAGAAACAACAGAGCGTCCAAGCTCTCCAGTCACTACTCTGCAAACATAGTCTTTGAAACGAACAAAAAGTGGTCGATCCAGCCCCATTTCTTTTGAAATTCTCTCAATAGTTGCCTTATCAGCTCTTGGGCCTGCAATGGTTTGAGCGGGATTTCCAGGGATAAGATACAAGACAATAAACGTAACCAGCAAAATTCCTATTAATACAGGAATAGTTCCCATTAAACGTCTAACTGTAAATTCAAGCATTGGTTAGTAAATTATCTTCTTTCAATTAGTTTTAAAGGCCGCATCAGAGCGTTGAGCTCCGATACGGCCTGAATTTTGTTTTCAGGATTGTCTATATTAGCGACAGTCGATAACAATTTCAATCCTTAACTTGTAAAGTAAGGGCCTTATCACAGAAAAACATCGGAGAAAACTCAAGATTGGAAACATTTTCTCCCAGCAAATAACTTTCGCTACAGTGCCATAGATATAACCAGGGAGCTTGTTCTACAATTTTTCTATTAACTTCAGCATAAGCTTTAGCACGAATTTCGTTATCCTGAATTTTTACAGCATCTTCGATCATCTTGTCTATGCCAGCATCTTTGAAACGAGCACGATTTCCACCTGATCCCCAATTGTTTGAGTGAAACAATGGATAAAGAAAGTTTTCACCATCTGGATAGTCGCCAAACCAGCTTAAGTAAAAGCAAGGAGCCTCACCTTTATTAATTGAATCTTTCAAAGCACTCCATTCCATGGGTTTTAGAGAAACTTTAACGCCATGCTTTTTTAGTTCTCCCTGGAGCAGTCTGGTTATTTCAAACGCCGCCTGCGACGACTTCTGATATAAGTCAAATTTTAGTGGATTATCTTTGGTATATCCCGCTTCTTTCAACAACTTCATTGCCTTATCAGGATCATATCCATAACCAGCAAGATCTTTGTTAAAACCAGAAATTCCGGGAGGAATACTTCCCTTTGCAGGAACAGCTCTTCCTTGATAAACAGCATTTATAATTTTTTCACGATTAATCAGGTAGTTTAAAGCCTTCCTTACCCTAACATCATTGAATGGGGCAACCTGATTATTAAATCCAACATAAAAAACATTCATTGCAGGAACATTATGTATTCTTGAGGCACACTTTTTATCTTCTTTGAATCTTTCGTAATTTGAAGGATAAAGCTGCAGCATATCCAGATTACCACTTTCAAATTCCATTTCAGCTTTCATATTCTCCGGGATAACTCTGTATTCGATCTTGTTTACCATCGGACTCTTTGAATGATAAAATTCATTTGCAATTAACCTTACATAGCTATCTCTAACTCTTTCAGTTATTCTAAATGGTCCAGTTCCTGATGGAAGTTCAAAGAAAGTTCTGTTCTCAATTTCCTTTTTACATGAAGCAGGAAGAATGTAGCAAGCTGGCATAGTAAGAAGAGAAATGAATGGAGCAAAAGTTGTTGCCAGTTCAATTTCTACAGTAGATTCATTAATAGCTCTTATACCTTCTGTTTTATCAGTTTTACCCGCTAATCTATCGTTTGCACCAAGAACCTTTTCAAGAACCCAGCTTCTTGGAGAACCAACTTTAGGGTCTAAAATCCTGTCTAATGAGAAAACAACATCTTCAGCGGTTAAAACGCTTCCATTATGGAATTTTACATTCGGCTTAATTCTGAAAGTAAAAACTTTTCCATCAGGTGATGTAGTCCATGATTCTGCAAGGCCACTAACCAGACGCATTTTTTCATCAAATCTCACCAGTCCATCGAAAATCTTCGATTGAATGGTGCCTTCGTTGACATCTACGCCACGGGCAGGATCCAAGTTAGTGGGTTCACTGGATAAATAACCATAAAACACACCCCTAGCCGTTGACTGAGTTGTTTCACCCCGGCTACTGATTAAAAAATTGGCTGTTAATGCCAGTAAACAAACAAGTAATGTTGGGAAAAGGATTCGTTTCATTTTGCCACCTTTTTTATCTTAAGGTTTTCTCTTCCCAATACATCGACAGTTTTCTACGGATGCTTTAATTCTGCAGAAAATTTTCCATTCTCAGCATGTAACACCGCCACCGATGGCGGTAATCCAGCGCGAGGCAAGGTTGGGCTTCCAGGGCAAATAACCAACAAATCCTGTTCCTGATTTATCAATGAAATATGGGTATGTCCATACACAAGAACCTTTGTTTCTTCGTTTGAGGCTCGTCTGGCGACTTCTGGTCTATGGGCAGCGGTTAGCTTTCCTCCACCAATTTCTATTGAAATCGATTCTGGAATATCGTAGGCGAATCTATCACAATTGCCTCTTACCTCATAAACTGGAGCAATATTTCTAAAAATTTCAAAAGCCTTACGGCATTCCCCATCGCCTGCATGCACAATCATATCAACACCCTCAAAAGCTTTTAAAATCCACTCAGGAATATGGCAATTATCTGAGCTGGTAAAATGTGTGTCTGAAATTATCCCTATTTTCATAAACATTCCTTGTAATTTCTGGTGTAATTTTTACTTAACTATTATATTGTTTTTCTATTATTAAAATAAAGGGAGGAAATAAATGAACCAGATTTCCCAAGCTCCACAAAACGAAGAAAATTCTGAACCGAATGAAACAACAGAAAACGTTGAGAATAATACCTTTAAAGAATTCCATCTGGAAAATATTTTTCTAAAAAGAATAATCGCCTGCTTTCTGGACTCTTTTATGGTTGGTGCTTTTGCTGCTATTTCACTCCTTCCAGGACTATTCTTACTCCCATACAAACCAATAAATATCTTGGCAATCTACGGATTCTTTATTTTTGCAGCGGCAGCTGGGATAATTTTAATCAAAGACACCCCATTTCAAATTGGCCCCTTTGATAGCCAGACTCCCGGCAAAAAAGCAATGAATATTAAAGTTTACGATTTAAATAAAAAACCAATTACCATGGAAATGTCCATCAAAAGGAATATTGTTCCAGCTTTTCCATTTATTATCTCGGCAATTTCATTTTTAATAAGGGTAATTCCATTTGGCTTCATCACAAGCATTCTTGGCCTTGTATTGATCTTGCCTCTGCTTCTTTTAAGCGTTATTGCAATGGCATATGAAGTTTACAAAATCTACAGCGGAAAACAGCACAGAAGATGGGGCGACGAATTTTCTGGAACAATTGTTGCCTGGGAGTAAGTTCTAAACTACTCCTTCCACGACAGCCATTTATACTTAAATAGTATGCCCAGAGCAGTTATTCCAATTGATGAACCTATTAAGTCCATTAACAAATCCTCGGGGTCGCAGGACCTGACCGGGACAAAAAACTGATGGATTTCATCTGAGACAGCAAACCCCATTGCGAACAAAAGCGCAACAACTACCGTTAAAGGTCTTTCTGCGATAGTTTTAAAAAAAAGATGAGATAAAAATCCCATCATTGCATACTCAATAATGTGGGGAAATGGTCCTGTCGGCAAATGCATTTCACCAGTGGGGTTTGAAGATGAAGATACATAGAAAACAGCGCTACAGAAAAGCATAAGCACTAATCCCCACAAATTTTCACTTTTTACTAATTTCATTTTTTATTTCTTTCAAGATAGATTAATCATACTTAACACTTAACCTTTTAGCCGATTTGCGTTATATTTACAAGTCTATGAATAGAAATCATGCCATCCTTCTGGCAATAGCAATACTTACAATTCCGCTCATCTCAATCTTCATTCCTGATAACGAGCCAGGAACTGTTTCCTCATTGGATGGAGTAAATTTATCAAACTTAAACGGCCAGAAATTTAAGCTTACGGGTATTTTTTCTGACAAACCCATAATGTTTGTTTTTTGGTCAATCAGGTGCGGAACATGCATTGAAGAGATACCTTTTATCATTAATCTGCATAACAAATTTAAAGAAAAATTAACTATTGTAGGAGTTCATCCAACAGGCTTTCCTTTAAAAAAGATTCATAGATTCTTAAGAAAATTCCCACAAAAAATTCCATATATGCTGGCAATAGACGAAAACATGAGCCTTTGCAAAACTTACCAGGTCAGTGTATTACCCAAAATTGTAATGATAAATAAGCAGGGAAAAGTCTTGTATTCACATCTGGGGTATGAGCAAACGAAAGAAAAGGAAGTAGAAGATGCCATCAAATCAAAGCTTTAAGCTATTCGCTTTATTTATATTTTTTATAATTTCAGGAATGGTTGCCAATGCAGATCCAGTATCTCCGGAATCTTCGATACTAAAAGCCGGGGAAAAAGCTCCTGTTTCAAGCCTTCTAGATTTAAATGACGAGGAAATAACATTCCCAGCCACAAAACATTGGAATATTGTCGTGTTCTGGTCTCTATTTTGCCATTCTTGCATAGAGGAGTTACCACACTTCCAGAGCAAATTGGCTCAAAAAGAGTTTAAAGATGTTAAAAGTTTTCTAATTTCGTTAGACACCAAAAAAATGAAAGCGGCTCTAAACAACTTCGTAAAAAAAAGAAAAATTGAAAACACAATTTTAGTTGAAAAAATTGCCTCAAATTCTTATCTTACTGCCGATAAATGGAAAGTAAAAACCACTCCATCCATTTTTCTGGTTGATCCAAACGGAAAAATAACCTTCTCTAATGAAGGACCTATGGATCTGGAAGTGTTATTTAAAGATTTGCAAGCCGCATTGAAAAAAAGCAGTAAAATTGAGACAGAGAATATAAATGGTCGAGAAAATTAAAGATTCCAACAATTCAGAATTAATTCTGGTTTCTAAGGACATGCTAGTTTATGCGGTTCTGGGAATTACTTTACTAACCTTCCTGCTCATGAGCTCTTTCTTTTACATAGATTTTGACTCCATCCTTGGGCAAGGAGATCTAGCCCTGAAAATTGGCAGCACAGCGATTCGAATGGATGAATTCAAAAATATAAAAAAAATATCAGGAGTTAGAGCTCAAAAAATGTCTAACGTTGCATTTGCTCAAGAGCTATTTGAAATAGTTCTTCTTGCGGAAGGCGCAAGGCAACAAGGACTTGATAAGAATGAAGATTTTAAGGAAGACGTCATTAATTTTGACAATGCCTTAAAAAATGCTTCTGACTCAGAAAAAGTTGCGAGAGCAATTTTCTTAATAGAAGAATTGGCAAAACTTTCGGTAGAAAACATAACCAAAAACCTGCCACCCATAAATAATAATCAAACAATTTCCCCCCAACCTGCAACGCAAAAGATTCATCTAAGAACAATTCTTGTTCAAAACGCTTCCGAAGCAGAACATATTCTGTCCATGGCATCAACAGGAGTTGAATTTTCCGAGCTTAATGCAAGCTGGTCAAAATCATTGTATTCATCTGTTGGAGGAGACATTGGGTTAAAAACTTCGAACGATTTTCCTGACGGGGTTTTTGAGAAACTAAAAAACACACCCATTGGATCAACAACTCTAGGGTTTAATGATGAAAACGGATTTCACCTTTTCCTGGTTAAAGATAAACCACAGCCAAAAGAACTTGCTTCAAAAAACACAAGATTCAGTCAGGAATATGAAAAACAAAGACAGAAATCAATTTCTGAGCATCTAATTGAGTTAAGAAACAATCTTAACTGTTACATTCACCCCGATTTGAGTATAAAATGTCAAAATTAAAAGAAGCTCTGCAAGAACCAAGGAGTAAAAATGAGTAAAAAATCTAGAAAGCATTATTTGATTCTGCCTTCCTACCAGATAAAGCTGGTTGGATTTATGATTATGGTCATTTTTCTTGGCTCAATTATGCACGGATTCTTTTTGTACAAAATAACCAGCAAAAATATTGAAGACGGCTTTCTATCTGCACACAATAGATTAAGATCCACATGGGAAATTTTGAAACCAGCAATAGTTGTTACAAATGGTTTAAGCTTTCTCGTCAGTTCTCTTTTTCTTCTTTTGATTACGGTTTTTCTCTCTCACCGCATTATCGGGCCAATATTTAAAATTAGTGGGCACATTAAAAAGATTTCTAACGGGAAACTTTTCTTATCCTCACTTCGCCTTAGAAAAGGCGATGAGGGACAGATTCTTTGTGATGCAGTAAATGAGATGCAAGAGCACTATCGACAGCATTTCATAAAAATTAAAAACTTGCGCAATGATTTGAGTAAATCAGAAGGCCTTGAAAAGCAAAAGGTCTTAAAAGAATTGGACGAGATTCTTTCTCACATAGAACTGGAAAAGGACTAAAGTGAAAAATAAGGCCAAAAAACTTTTTTTCATAGCTCTAGTAGGGATTTCTTCGCTAGTAGCAGCAGAAACAGTTAATCATCAAAAGCATGCAGAAGAGGCTGGTTGTGCAACCTGTCATTTCGTCACCCCTGAAACACCATCCGGCTCGGCAACAGTTCAGGTTGAGCTAATAAAAAGCGCAGGCGAATGGTGCAAATCCTGCCATGACATGGAAGCCATGACCCTTCACCCAACGGGAGTTCTAGCATCAAATTCTGTTGGACTTCCCCTGGAAGAGGGAAAGTATATGAGCTGTCTGACCTGTCACTCTCCACACAATCCCCCATTGGCATCCGAACCCTGGGCTCCACTTTCACTTTCTACAACCAAAGAGGGGCAATTTAAAACTTACATGCTAAATCATAAAAATGACAAAGGCCAACTCTGCCGCAAATGCCATTTAGACGACTCCACTCAGAGCAGAGCCAGTATGCACAGGCCCCGAGCTTTTTCAAACAGGGAGTATGCTGGCTCACAGTCTTGCAAAACCTGCCATACAGCCATTTTCAATCAATGGGAAAAATCTTCCCACGCTAAAATGACCCGAACGCTACAGGAAGTTGAAAAAACAAGTCAAATTCCTGTTGAACAATTGGAATGGCCAAGAGAAAAGATCCTTTATGTCCTTGGCTCTCATTATGTTCAAAGATTTGTCGCCCAAGCTTCCGGAACGCTGGTGGTTCTCCCTAAGATTTGGGATATTTCTAAAAAAGAATGGCTGCCCATTAAGGATTACGGTTGGAAAAATCGTCAATGGCTCAAACAGTGCGCTGGATGTCATACGACCGGCTTCTCCTCAGAGAATGATAGTTTTTCAGAGCTCGGAGTTGCATGCGAAAGTTGTCATGGACCTGGCTTAAATCATTCTAGAACGGGTTCTAAGAGCTTTATCACATCTCTAAAAAATCTTTCACCAGATCGAAGAGAAATGGTTTGTGAATCATGCCACACATCAGGTCTGGATAATTCAGGGCAATACCACTTTCCTGTTGGATATAAACCAGGAGATGATCTCACAAAATTTTATTCAGGCTTAACCCCAAAACCTGGCCAGGACCCGACAAATTTCTCTGGAGATGAGACTTACGAAGACAGAAGAAGGCAATGGGATTTCTTGAAATCCAGATTGTTTTTAGCGCAAGGACTAACATGCGACTATTGTCAAAACTTCAGAGATTTTTCTTCAGAAAGCAATTCAGAATTTATGTCAGTAGATGAATATTGTATGACTTGTCATTCTGATAAAAAAAATCATCCGGAAGAATCTCCTGAAAAAAACTGCATTAGTTGCCACGCACCCACCCTTAATTCATCGGGAACAATGTCTATCCACGACCATAAATTTTACTTCAAAAGATAGACACTTGTACTAACTAGAATTGCTGTGATAGTATTTTCAAAATGCTATCTCTTACACTATCCATAAGTCTATTTTATGTCGTTGCAACCTATTTCCGAATACGAGAAAAGGTTGCAGGTTCTACAATGCAGAAGCATTCGACAATCTCTCTTTCTATAGGCTTAATACTGCAGTGGACACTTTCAATTTACTGCCTGAGAGAATTTTCGGATGAATTTCAAATTAAATTTATTCTTATCATTTCATCGACATGTCTTACGACAATTAGTGCTTTAATAGAGATTTTTACTAAAGAAACATATTTTTCTATTTTCACAATACCAGGCGCAATAATATTAATGTTGTGTGCTCATTTATCTTTTGTAACTGTTCCAGGAAGCTATTTTGGGCAAACCTGGTTTCGTTTACATTTAATACTGTCGATTACCGGGGAATGTTTTTTCTTTCTGGCTGCCTTAGCTTCCTTAACATATTTCAGGGTAGTAAAACGTTTGAAAAAGAAAAATAGAATTAAAGATCTTTCGTTTTTCCCTCCACTTAAAAGAATTGAGGAATTAACCAGAAAGTTTATTCAAGTTGGAACCTTTTTCTTTTTCTTCGGTTTGACTTTGGGCTTTTATGGACAATTCAGCCAGTTTAATTTTTTTGAGCCGGGACTTAAGCATGTCCTGTCGCTTGTAGTTTTCATCTATTTTGCAATAATTTCAATTTTCAATTCCAAACTAAAACTTGCCGGAAATCGTTTAGCAACCCTTGCCATGTTCGGTTTCATTCTGTCTTTAATTTTAATTATATTCCCGGGAAATGCTAACCATTGGGCTCCAAATCAATTATCACAAAAGGAATTAATAAAATGAATTTAATTCCTGTATTTTTAAATTTAAAGGGCAAAAAAATCCTGATTATTGGCGGAGGCAAAATCGCTTTGCGAAAGGCCAAATATTTTGAAAATAGTGAAGCCGATATTACAATTATTTCTCCGGAATTCGATGAAGAATTGCAAAAGAGCAATCACTTGCTGATCAAGAGAAAAGCTTCTGAATCAGATATTTGCAATGACTTTTCGCTGGTAGTATTGGCTACAAATTCAGAAATAACTAATAAAACCCTGGCTGAAAAAGCAGAATCATTAGGAATATTATTCAATACAGTTGATCAATCCTTTGAAAATAGATTCAATACCTGCTCCAGGATTGATAAATACCCATTGCATATCGGAATTGTTTCTTCAGGGGCGCCAACTGTTTCACAAATAGTTAAATCAGAAATTCTTCCATTAATAGATGACAGTATTATTGAATTTGCAAATTTAGCAATTGAAATCCGTCAAAAGCTTAAAAGAAGCACACTTAATGAAGATGAACGAAAGGCCATTTTTAAAAACTTTTTTTCAGCAAATAAACTATTAGAAGTAAAAAAAACAGGCATCAGCAAACTTAGGGAGGAAATAGAATCATGCCTCTCCTGTTAATTGGACTAAATCATAAAACAGCCCCAATAGCTGTCAGAGAAAAATTAGCCCAACTCTGCGGGATTCCAATCCCAGAAGTTGATGGTTTCAACTTAGAAGCAGTGCCCGTTTTCACCTGCAACAGAGTGGAAATTTACTTCTCAGGAAACCCAGAAATAGCCAAGCGAAGCTTTATTTCCCTATTGCAAACTCAAGATTTAAATTACGATTTGTTTTCAGAACATTTCTATGAGCTAGAGGGAATAGAAGCCGTAAAACATTTATTTGGAGTTGCTGCCGGATTGGATTCAATGATTCTTGGTGAAAACCAAATTTTGCATCAGCTTAAAGAATCTTATAAGTATTCCACTGGAGAAAATATAGTAGGAAAACAGCTACACACTTTGTTCCAAAAAGCCCTTGAGGTTGGGAAAAAAGTTAGAAACGAAACAGCTATTTCAGAAAATAAGGTATCCATTGCCTCCGCAGCAGTGGATCTGGCAAAAAAAATATTCGGCCCACTGAAAAATTCTGTGGCTTTAATTATAGGAGCAGGTGAAATGGCTTCTTTGGTGGCAACTCACCTCAAGGAAAGTGGTATTTCTAAGATGTATTTTATAAACAGAACCACGGAAAAAGCCAAAGAATTCGCACAAAAATTTGATGGTTTCTATGCTGAAGCTGAAGAGCTGGAAAAACTTCTCTCCGTGGCAGACATCTGTATAACTTCTACTGGTGCTCCAGGAACCATTATTAAATTCGAGCAAATGAAAAGGGTAATGAATAGTCGGAATGGAAACCCGATGTTTGCAATAGACATAGCAGTTCCTAGAGACATCGACGAAGAATGCCAAAATATTCCCTCTTTATTTCTTTACGATGTTGACGACCTCCAAAGCGTGGTTGACGAAAACCTTAATTGCCGAAAAATAGAAGCAGAAAAAGCCAGAACTATTGTCAATTATGAATCTTCTGAATTTCAACTTACTCAGCAATCCTACACTGTTATTCCTTTAATTAGAGGATTAAGAGAAAGAGCCGAAGAAATCCGACTAAAAGAAGTTGAAAAGTTTTTATCCCAGAACTCATCTCTTGAAGCAGAAATAGTTGAAAGCTTTATTGCATGCAGTAAAAGTTTAATGGCAAAGCTTATCCATGATCAAATCATAAACCTAAAGAAACAGGGATCAGCTGACAAAAAGGATCTAAAGCTGATTTCTGAAATACTTGGGCTGGCTTCACAGAAAATTTCTGAAATACCAATAAGAGAATTGGAAAAAAAACAAAGAGAATCAGTATGAAAATAAAATTTGGCACTCGAGGAAGCAAGCTAGCCCTGCTTCAAACTAGAACAGTTATTAAAGAAATCCTAATTAATCAAGAAATTCAGGCTGAAGAAGTAATAATAAAAACACTTGGCGACAAAGTTCAAGATGTTCCTCTTTTTAAAGTGGGCGGGCAGGGTCTATTTATTAAAGAAATAGAAAATTCTCTTTTAAATGGAAAAATAGACATCGCGGTCCACAGTTTAAAAGATGTGCCACATAAAATAGCAGATGGATTAGCAATTCTAGCTTTTTGTTTGCCAGAAGACCCACGCGATGCATTTCTGTCCAACGACTTTGCATCACTGGAAGAATTACCAAACGGCGCAACAGTTGGAACATCAAGTTTACGCCGCCGCGCTCAACTATCAATTATCAGGCCAGATTTAAATTTTACTGATTATCGCGGAAACCTTGACACTCGACTAGCAAAGCTGGAAGCAAGAGATGTAGATGCAATTATTTTGGCAGCTGCGGGTCTAAATCGATCCGATTTACAGGATAAAATAAAAAGTCATTTTCCAATTGATGTTTTAACACCACCTGCCGGGCAAGGCATAGTAGCACTGGAGTGCAGAAAAACAGACTATGAAAAATTCCTCCCTTTGGTTTCAAAATTGATTTGCCCGGATTCGCAAATTAGAGCAAAATCAGAGCGAGCATTTTTGGAAAAGCTTCAGGGTGGCTGTCAAACGCCAATGGCTGTATTTGCAGCGGTCAAGGGTGAGAATATAATGCTGGAAACTTTTATAGGAAATCCTGATGGATCAAATGCAATAAGAAAGACATTTTATGGACACATTTCAAGCCCAGAAGGCCTGGGCAAACTTGCAGCAGAAAAGCTAATTGAACTTGGAGCAAAAATTTTCATACCAGGAGCCAACCAGTAAAATGAAAGAAACAGGTAAAGTATTTTTAGTCGGCGCCGGGCCGGGACATCCTGGAATGATTACCGTTCGAGGTCTGGAACTTGTAAAAAATGCTGATGTAATTGTTTACGATCAACTGGGAACTGCTAATTTTATAAAAGAAGCCAAGGAAAGCTGTGAATTAATTGACGTAGGCAAAAGAGCTGGCAAACATACCCTTCCCCAGGAAGAAATCAATGAGCTTCTTGTAAAAAAAGCCACTGAAGGTCTTAGTGTTGTAAGACTGAAGGGTGGAGATCCAATGGTGTTTGGTCGAGGCGGTGAAGAACTACAACGACTTCATAAATCGATGATCCCCTTTGAGATAGTTCCAGGAATTACTTCAGCGATCTCAGCTCCTGAATTTGCAGGCATTCCTGTTACTCATAGAGACTTTACCTCAACTGTAGCATTTATTACCGGTCATGAATCTGCAAAACAAGACTCTTCAATAGACTGGAATGCATTGAGCAAAATTGGAACCCTGGTATTTTTAATGGGAGTAAAAAATCTCCCCACAATCGTAAAAAAGCTAATAGAAGCTGGGGTTCCAGCCAACAGACCAATTGCGCTAATACAAAATGGATCGCTTCCAATCCAAAAAACCGTAACAGGAACATTAGAAACAATAGTAAAAGTAGTTGAAGAAGGTGGAATAAAAGCCCCGGCAATAACAATTGTTGGAGAAGTAGTAAGCTTAAGACCGGTAATGAAATGGTTTGAAGATAAACCTCTTTTCGGAAAAACAATTGTTGTAACGAGATCAAGGCATCAGGCGAGCGCATTAAGCAAAGAACTCGAAGCCCTTGGTGCAAATGTAATTGAATGTCCTGCCATAAAAATAAAACAGATTAAAAATTCAGATGAGTTTTCAGAGTTTTTTAAAAACTTTGAAACTTTCAGTCATTTGATTTTTACATCAATAAATGGAGTTGAAGGTTTCATTACCTCACTTCTAGATAGAAAAATGGATTTACGCAGTCTATCTGGGAAAAAAATCGTCTGCATAGGGCCTGCAACAGCAGAGGGCTTTAAATCAAGGGGTATAATTCCAGATTTTATTCCAGAAACCTTTATTGCAGAATCAATTATTCCATTCTTTGAAAACAAACAAAAATTAAATATCGCAATACTTAGAGCAGAAAAAGCAAGAAAGGTTTTACCACAGGAACTGGAGAAGCTTGGACATGTAGTACAAGTTATAAATGTATATAAGACTGAATTAGAAGCGGCAGCAACTGAATCGTTTATTGCGGCATCAGAAAACGGCAAAATTGATTTGGTAACTTTTACAAGCTCTTCCACTGTTGACGGATATATAAAAATCCTGGAAGCAAATAATATTGAAAAAAAACAATTCAAGGGCATTGCAATTGGACCCATTACGGCAAAAACAGCGGAAGATTATGGAATTGATTTAGCTGCAACCGCAGATGAATATACAGTTCCAGGGCTTGTCGCCAAAATACTTGAATATTTTAGGAATAAAAATGATTAATATAAGTAGAATTTATGCAGGTCATGAAACAACTGGGGATCCAATTAGATACGGTAAAAAAGGGGCCATAAATGTAGCCCACAGCCACAAATTTACCGGGCACGGAATACCAAAAACTGCTGGAGAAAGAAGACCTGTTGTCGTATGGAATGTTACAAGGGCATGTAACCTGAAATGCGTTCATTGCTACACAGATTCAAACTCTTCAAAGGCACCAGACGAGTTAACGCTAGAAGAAGGTAAAAAGCTAATAACAAATTTAGCGGATTTCAAGATCCCCGCATTACTTTTTTCAGGTGGAGAGCCAATTGTCAGGAAAGACCTTTTCGAACTGGCTGAATTTGCAGTTAAAAGTGGCTTAAGACCTGTTTTATCTACAAATGGAACTCTAATCACCAAAGAAATTGCCAAAAAACTTAAAGACACTGGTTTTATCTACGTCGGAATTTCTCTTGACGGTATTGGGGCGACCAACGACAAATTCAGAGGCGTAGAAGGAGCATTTGAAAAAGCCATGCAAGGCTTCCATAATTGTCGAGAAGTCGAACAGCGAGTAGGACTAAGACTAACCCTTACCAAAAGAAACTTTCTTGATCTGGATAAAATTTTTGACTTCATTCTTGAAAACAATATTCCAAGGGCATGTTTCTACCACCTGGTATATTCAGGAAGAGGCAAGTCTGCAGATGATCTGACCCACGAAGAAACCCGTCAAGCATTGGATGTCATTTGTAAAAGAACCAAAATGGCAATAGATTCAGGAATTGATCTAGATATTCTTACAGTAGACAACCATGTTGATGGTCCTTACATTTACCTGAAACTTCTAGAAGAAAGCCCAAAACAAGCTGAAGAAGTAAAAAAAATGCTTGAGTGGAATGGTGGCGGCAGATTTTCGACTGGTGTTGGAATTGGCGACATAGACTGGGCAGGGAATGTGCATCCTGATCAATTCTGGCAAGATGAGAATCTTGGCAATGTTAAAGAACGCCCCTTTTCGGAGATTTGGATGGATGAATCCAACCAATTACTCAAAGGCTTAAAGAATCGTCTACCTTTACTAAAAGGCAAGTGCTCCAAATGCAGATTCCTTAAAATGTGTGGCGGGTCATTAAGAGTAAGGGCTAAAAGAGTTTACGATGACCCGTGGATGCCTGACCCAGCTTGTTATCTAACAGAGGAAGAAATTAAAAGTAAATAGTGCTAAATCCAGTGATTAATATGCCGATATCTCTATTACCTGAGATATTGAGAGAGAAAAATGAAAATCGCTGGAATATTTTTACTGTTTATGCTTTTTACAGGCGGCTTTGCTGCTTCTCAAGCACTATTTTATGCTCTGACAGGCAGACTTTACTGGAGAGCTTTTTGCCCTACTCAAGTCAGGTTTTCGATAAAAACAAAAGATAAAGTTAAATTTGACTCTTTCATGGCTGTTGAAGAGTATTCGGCAGTAATTTTGTTGGGCTCCTTCCTTTTGTTGCCCATTATCGCGATGAACTCCATAGGATTTGTAAGCTTTTTTTAAGTTTCGGTACACTTTTTTTTTATTTTTGTTGACGAAAAGAAAAAGCATGTGATAAAACTTAATTCACAAATATCTCAGGAGGATTATTTTTTAATCATGAAAAAGCTTTTCGTTATTCTTCTTCTCGTAGCTCTCGTACCTTTTACTACTGGTTGTAATGGACTTTGGGATTTTGACAGTGATAATGACTCAAATGTAGCTTATACTACCCTCACTTCTAAAGCTACCCTTCCTTCAGCAGCTATTTCAGCTGGCGCAAGCATTCGTGGTGCAGCTTCTTACACTGGCCTCACAATGAAAGTTGGAAACATCACTCTTCCAGCTACTGGCGCTGTTGACAATGGTGATGGTACCACTACAGTAACTTTCACAAAATCAGTAACCACAACTGAAGCTGCTACAGTAACTGGAAATGTTCCTGCAACAGTAAGCCAAGGTGCAACTGCAATCGTTACAGTTACACTTACTCTTGGAACATCTCAGGCTTCACAGGTTGGAGTTGTAATTAACGGAACTGTAAGTGCAACTGGCGTTCTCACAGTAACTAGCGTAAGTGCAACTTATGTTCCAACTGGAAGCACAACAGCAACTACAGCTACTACAACAGTAACAGCTACTGGAACCATTACAGTTTCAACTTTCAAAGTAACTGGTGTAGCTTATGGCGCAACTGCTCTTACAACTACAACTACTAACGCACCTGTAGTTAACGTTGCAAATCCTAGTTTTGCAGTAACTTTTGACAAAGTTCTCCCAACTACTTTAACTTCAGCTAACACAACTTGGACTCTTAGAGTAACTAACGAATCCAGCACAACAACTCCAAAAAGTTATTTTGATCTTACCAACACAGCTAACTCTGCACTCTTCACAGTAGCAGTTGCCAGCAACGTTGCAACAATCAAACTCAACACTGACACAGCCAAGAAACTTACAGCTGGAAAAACTTACAGTGTTCAACTTCTTGCCAACAACATTAAAGACAGCGCTGGAACTCTCTTAGACACTCCACAGTCTAAATACTACTTCACCACTGGTTCAGCTCTTGCTACTACAGTTACTACTCTTAGTTCTGTAACAGATACAATTGCTTCTGGAACTGGTAAACAACTCACTCTTACTTTCTCAGCTGCTGTAAAAAGTGCTCCTGAAGCTGGATCAACAGTAACTATCGCTAAAACTGGCGGATCAACTGTAACTCTCACTTCAACTAGCTCTGACATCACAATCACTCAGCCTGGTAGCACAAGCCAAGCTGTTATCACTATCAACAAAGCTATCACAGCAGGAACTTACACTGTAAGCGTTACTGCTGGTGAGTGGAAAGATCTTACTGGTAACCCAGTAGAAACTTCAGTAAAAACTTTCACAGTTAACTAAGACTTAACTTTAAAAATCCCTCGGCTCTGCCGGGGGATTTTTTTTATGCCAACAATTTCTCCATCCCCTTTACTTTGCTTTTTCGTTTTGTTACTATCCTGCATAGTTTAATTTTCGCGGGGATATGATGAAAAAAAATTACCTAGCTTTAATTTGCCTCACGTTGGCATTGCTAATCCCTTATTCAGGGAATTGCTTTGAGAATTGGTCGGAAAATTCCCCAAATGAGTCAGACATAGGCCAAGGGGCTTTTATCCAACGCGAGTATCTTGAATTATACGTACCAAAAACATTTGAGGGCAGGACGGCTAAAGAATGGCGCACCGTTCATGGCATCCAATTACAAAATGCCGTCAGATTTTACAGAACAACAAGCAAAGTCCAACTTAGAGGATCTGTAACTGTTTTTGATTTTGATTACACTCAAGACAATCTCGACATTCAAGTTTTTCGCTCCAGAGCTAGAAGACCAGGTACGAACTCCTGCATGGACTGCCATGGTGGCGAGTTTGCAAGGACTACAGCAATCATCGGACAGGAACATCAGGAATTGATTTCAAAACCCGTCAAACGAGGAAAAATAACCTTCACCCTGAACAATTCCACCAAAGAAGCTTTCCATGCAGGAGTTAATCATTGGTTATCCCATAATCTTTTAGCAAAATTGGACTACAAATGGGGATATCTAAAACAAGGACGCCACAATCTTCAGGCAAAAGCCTGGACTCTAGGCCTATCTGGCATGATAAAGCATAAATGGAATTGGTCTACCGACCTTATTTACTCAAAAACAGACTCTTACAAAAGTAGAAAAACATTTGTAGGAAAGTTAAACTACTTTTTAAGCAAAGGATTGCGCCTTGGAGTTTCTGGCGGAGCCTTTCTTGATGGTTATACTCACTTTGGAACAGAAATGTCTGAAATGGGACTTGTCAGCATGGGACTGGAAAAAGATGATCCAACGCTTTTACCAACCCTTTTCACCAAATTAAAGAACGATATGTTTGGATACCTGCAATATACAGTCGAATACGAATACAAATTTTAAATTATTCGATAAGAGAATCCATAAATTAAATTTCTTAAATTTTTATAAAACATTTAGGAATAAAAAAAATCCCAGAATGCTTAAAAGCACTCTGGGATTTTTTATTTTTACTTTAAGCCCAGAGGATGTTTCCAGTTAGGATTGGATGAATAAGATCAGGATGAGATGGAACGACTCTTACAGTTAATCCCATCTTGCCGCTGTAATTAAGGGCTACGCCGCCTTTAAATTCAGCATAACCATCAGATTCTTTAACAACTTCAAGGTCAACTATTTCGCCAACTTCAAGAACGTCACTGTCTTCCATATTCCCATGGAATACCTGAACAATAACATCAGAAGCTTTAAGTTGATCCAGGTTTAGTTTAACTTCAACATCAACAATGTCTCCGACTTTGTGATCACTGGAACCATTGGCTTCAATACCCTGAATGCTGATTTTTCCCCAGCAGTTTTTAAGTTTGATCAACCAGGCTGCAAGATCACAAGCTCTTTTTCTATCATTTGCAGACAATGAATTATATCGGACGTTAGCCGGCACATAAAACCTGTCATTGTATTCAGCAACCATTCTGTTGGTATTGAAAAACGGGTTCACCTGTTTCATAGTTTCTTTCATCATGTGAATCCATCTTCTAGGCAGAGCGTCCTGCTTTCTATCATAGAAAGTTGGAGCAACTTCTTTTTCAAGCAGTTCATAAAGAGAGTTAGCTTCAACTTCATCCTGGTAATCCAGATTAGCAAATTCTTCTCTGCTACCAATTGCCCAACCGATTTCAGGATTGTATGCTTCATCCCACCAACCATCAAGAATGGAAAGGTTTAATCCACCGTTGGCAGAAGATTTCATTCCAGAAGTTCCGCTTGCTTCCTGAGGTCTTCTTGGGTTATTAAGCCATACATCTACACCCTGAACAAGATAGCGGGCAACAACAACATCATAATCTTCAATAAAGACTATATGTCTTCTAAGTCTTTCATCGCGGCATTGTTTAACAATCTCTTTGATGAAGTTCTTTCCAGGCTCATCTTTTGGATGCGCTTTACCAGCAACAATAATCTGAATTGGTCTTTCTTTGTTTGTCAGTATTTTGATCAAGCGCTCTTTATCTTTGAAAAGTAGAGTCGCTCTTTTATAAGTTGCAAATCTTCTGGCAAAACCAATTGTAAGAATTTCTGGATTAAGAATTTCAGAGGCTGAAGCTATTTCAGATTGAGGTGCATTTCTCTGTTTGAGCTGTTTTTCAAGTCTATGTCTTGCAAAAGCAACTAATCTTTCTCTTCTTCTCTCATGTGTTCTCCACAATTCTTCCATTGGAATCATCTCGATTTTTTCCCAAACACTATGATCACCAGGATTCATAACCCATCTTGGGCCAAGGTAACGATCGAAAAGAGCAGAAAGTTCCTGAGATACATAAGATCTTGTGTGAACACCGTTTGTTACTGAATCAATTGGAATTTCCTGGAAAGGAACTGCAGGATATAAATCACCCCACATTTTTCTGGAAACCTTGCCATGAAGTTTACTTACGCCGTTAGCTGCACCGCATAGGTTCAATGCGCAAACTGCCATTGAGAAACCATCACCCTTTGGAGTGTTATCCTGCCAGCCAAGGTCAATAAATTCCTGCCATGAAATTCCAAGCTTTGAATAATACTGTGAGAAGTATTTTTCCATAAGTTCTTTAGAGAAAACGTCAATCCCTGCAGGAACTGGAGTATGAGTGGTAAAAACATTGCTTGATCTAGTTAATTCAAGGGCTTCATGGAATTCCATCTGGTGTCTTTCCATGGCAACAGCGATTCTTTCAAGCGCAAGAAAAGCTGAATGGCCTTCGTTCATGTGGTAAACCCTTGGATGCATATTCAACGCGTGCAGCGCTCTCAAGCCACCAATTCCAAGAACGATTTCCTGCATAATTCTAGTTTCTGTATCACCACCATAAAGCTCTCGAGTAATCCAACGATCGCCTGCAGAGTTTTCTGGAGTATCAGTATCAAGAAGAATCAATGGAACCCTACCAATCTGGAGTTTCCATAGTAGGCAGTAAACAGATCTGCCTGGCATCTGAACACTAATTTTTTTCTGATTGCCATTTTCATCGCAGAGTGGAGTAATAGGCATGTTATGGAAATCATTTGCAGGATAAAGTTCTTGCTGATAACCACCAGCATTCAATCTCTGCTGGAAATAGCCAACGCGATAAAGCATTCCAATAGCTACCAGAGGTATGCCAAGGTCAGAGGCGGATTTCAAATGGTCTCCTGCGAGCATTCCAAGACCACCAGAATAAAGTCTAACGCTTTCGGTCAAACCAAATTCTGCAGAGTAGTAAGCAACCATAGGGCTATCTTGTTCCCCATGATTCTTAATAAACCAGGTCTGTTTATCCTCAATATATTCCTTAAAACTTTCACAAACCCTATTCATATGAGCGAGGAAAGCTTCATCTTTTCCTTTTGCTGCAAGACGATCCTGGGAAATAGTCCCTAGCATCTTAACAGGATTATGATATGTGTCTTCCCACAAAACGGGGTCCAAACGACGCCAAAGAGCTATAGCTTCAGGATTCCAACACCACCACAGGTTATTAGCTAATTCCTTTAAAGGGGCTAACGACTCTGGTAAACTTGGAACCACTACAAAGGTCTTAATAGGCTTCATTAAAAATGGGCCTCCTGTAAAAAATTTTGTGCCTTTTTATACCATTATTGAGAATCATCTGCAAGCACAAAATATACCGGGGCACGGTTTTTCGTGCCCTCTGTAAGTCGGTATTAATAATTAAACAAGGTGCTTTTTTTCTCTGTTTTTTTTAGCCGCAAAAAAATGAAACTTTCTTGCTAAAGACCCATTAGAATTGAGAACATTCAACGCTCTCTGATCAATATTTCAAGGAGAAAACCAACCTGGAAACTTGGCACTCCAATCAAACGTTGCACTCAATCACCCAAAAAAGCCCCCAGGCAATAGTCACGCTCAACCCTTGAGATTCTAGTTTTAAAAGACGAATACCATTTTTCATGGCCCAATCTTTGTGCCACTTTATGCTCAACATTAGCTTTCCAGCTTTTGATTGACTCAAGATCAGACCAATACGAAACAGTAATACCCACATCTTCTCTTGCTGACTCAAAGCCCAAAAATCCTGGTAGTTTTGATGCCAGTCCAAGCATTTTTACCGCCATTTCTTCATACCCCTCATCTTCTTCAGTTCTTAGAGATGTAAAAATAACTGCGTAATACGGTGGTTTTGGCGTTTTTGCGATTAAAGACATTAGAACTCCTTTCAGCATTTAAACACAATTTGACGCTTGTGTAATTTTTGCCGTTCATTATCTAGACTCATAACTACTTTTAACTTTTAATAAAAGAATTTGGTGATTAAAACTTCATAACCCACGAAGCTCAGGACAAGTTTTCCTTAGCTATGGATCAAAAATCGGATTAGGGAATTGTTTTGATAAATTTCTAATTTTTCAATAGAATTTCACTAAGATCTTTTTCTATAGAGCCTTCAAAAATGTTCCCATGGTAACAGATAATTTTTTCAACATGCATTTTTCTAATTTTTTCAATCGAACGCAAAGCTTCTTTCTTATCTAAGGTGAATTGGGGATTAGCTATAACAAGCTTCTTATCTTCAATTGCTAATGCATCACCAGCTAGAAAAACATTGTTTTCTTCGAGAAACAGTGAAATATGGCCAGGGGTATGCCCCGGTGTATTTATAACCTTCACACCTTCAGTTAAATATTCATTGTCATCAATACATTCATCAACAGGGCATGTATTTATGGTTTCCAGATAGCTGGCAAATCGCTCCCCAAATTCCTTTTCTTTACCTTTTAGATTTTCATTGTGTTTTTGGGCTTGAACCAAACGCATGGATTTTTCTTCTCCCGAGATGAAGCTTGATTCAAAACGACTTGCGACTATTTTGATCTCCGGATTTACGTCCTTAATTTCTTTCAATGAACCAATGTGATCGTGGTCATGGTGAGATATTACAATTTTCTTTAAATCAGAAACCTTAAAACCAATTGCCCCTAATGCACTTTCAATCTCTGGCAATTGATTTGGATATCCAGCATCAAAAAGGATGAGGCCATCCCCAGTTTGTATTACAACTGGATTAATTTCCGATTTAACAAAACCAAGATCTTTAATAATCGATAAAACAAAGTATTCTGTCATTTAATCTCCTGCACTAATTATGCTTACCCAGAAAAGGAACATGTTATCGCCGTTTGAAGGTTGTCCTATATTTAGTGGTGCCGTAAATTTTCTCATTTTTGCCCGCAGGCACGATAGCCATACCGAGCTAAATAATGCCAAATTTTCTTAATGTCCTGTTCGTTATATCCATGCCTGGTAACAGCTAGTCCAAGCATTTTTGCATTGATGATTCCGTTTTCAGCAATATTTTTAGCCAAATCAACGAATTGTTTGCCCCTGTAATCAGGGTAAAGCTCAATTGTCTCAACACTTAACTCATAACCAGCATGCCATTTAATTGGAATGCCCAACTGCTTAGCTTGAATTTCGATTTCACTTAGCCTGTATATTGGATCTAAAACTAAGCATTCCACATCATTTTTCAGCGAAATTGTCCCATGAATATGTGCCTCTATATAATCATCAAGTAAATCAACCTGCGCATGTCTGGCTTTATTAATTAAAAAACTCACTTTTGCAGACACTGCAAAATCTTCAGGTTCATAAAAACTATCCGGATAACAAAAGGTTGTGCGTTCAAGCATATGCGGCTTCAATTGGAAATAGGCGGAACCAAAACGAGGTGAAGCACCAGTTTCGTAACCGCGAAAATTGAGCGCGCCATATTTTGGCCTTAGACTTACAGGAGCATCATCATAAGCTCCATCAAAAGCTTTTTGCTCCCATAGCCATCTTTCTCCGCCCTTGTAAGCCGTCAATCCTCCGTTACTTGTACCTGTTTCAAATTGAGACCTAAGTTTCCCATCAGAAGCAATAGCAGATAGCAAAGGCCTTTTATCTGAAGTATATCTATCTGGATGAAAGTTGATGGTAACGGAGTGCTTTGTAGCCTCAGTAATGCCTCGAGACTTAACTCGTATATTCTCAATTGCTCTGAAAACAAAATCTTTACTCATCTATTCACCATTTGTTACGAAAAAATTGCCGAAATGCAACTGCTGTATTTCTTGTGACAACAATTTTGCAGACACCAGCTTAAACAACTTTCCATTTCTTAGCATTTAAACAACTAAAACAGTCTTTCCTTTTATTACCTAACGTTAAAAGACATTAAAAGTAACGGTCTGAAAACAAAAAAATTAAACTCCTCAGCCGCTATTGTGCACCACCAATCTTTTCTAACTCACAAAGAAAGTTCAGTGTATGCTACATGCAGACATGGGAGGTTTGAAAAAACCTGTAGGTTGCAAGAGAAAGTTGGCATTTATCGCAAAGTTCCCTTTCCTAAATGAAAGTATATTATTGCCACCGCCCCGTTCTTAGAAAAGAGATACCTACGCCAGGTTCACAAGCGATTCTTTGAACGATTAACTTTAAGTTTAAAGAACCTAAAGGCCGCTTATTTTCGAGAAAACCTTTGCTCCAGGAATTTTAAATCGCTCTCGATCAAAGTAGCCAGCACGGGAAGCCTTTCATTATAAAGCTTTGCATTCTGTCCTGTAAGACTATAATCATTCCCCATCAGGGCTATCCAATAGAGCTTGCCAGAGGCATCAGCATCAAAAATATTCATGAAGCCTTCATGGCGCACTAAAATCCTTCCCAATACAGACTCTTCAATGTTTACAACTGGAAAGCCCAGCTCGTCTGCTCCTGTGGTATTTTCAACCTTTAAATTAAGGTATTTTGCAATAATGGGAATAATATTCATGTGATTCGAAACTTTATTTACCACCTCGGGTTTGATTCCTCCTCCAACCACAATCAGGGGCACTCTAAACTGGATGTAATGTGGACCTGTTGAGTGACCAAAGAACCCACTCTCTCCTAATGATTCACCGTGATCGCCCAGGATTATAAAAACTGTTTTCTTATCCAGGCCGCTCTTTTTAACCTTATCAAAAAACCTGGTCAAACAATCATCAGCCCATAGAGCGGCATTTTTGTAACGATTGCCTATACCTGCCCTATTTTCTGGTGTAGGTTCAAGAGTAAAAACATTATTTTTCTCTGGAGTAACAGGCTTAAATCGCTCAAATTCAGGTGGGTAATAATAGTTGAAATGCATGTTGTATAAATAGGATAAGTAAATGGCTTTTCCCGGTTCTTTAAGTTGACTAAAAGTCTTGTTTAAAACAGCTTCAGTAGACTGAAAATCGCTTACCGGGCCTGTTGTAATTATATTTTCTCGACCCCAGAAGGGAATTTCAGTTATTGAAGACTTTAATGAGGGTCCAATTAGCCCAGTTTTATATCCGGCTCTGTTAGCTGAAATCTCAAAATTTGAAACATCAAAAATTTCAGGGGAAAAGGCAATATTTATAGGAAAGTTTGAGTGAAAGACGCTATAAAAACTGCTTAAGCTAATATTTGAAAGAGAAAAATGGTTTTTAAACAATAGACCATTTTCAGCGACTTTCTTTAAGCCAGGCATCAACTTTTGAAAAGCATCAGATCTAAGACTTTCAACAAAGATGAAAACTATTTTTTCGGGAGATTCCTTTCCCCATTCATATCTTCCGTCTCCGTAACAAAAATCAATATCAATTCTGTAATCCTTATCCAACACGGCCGCCAAATCAGAACTATCTGCCATTCGCGGATGTAGAGGCAATGGCAACAAGCCAAGATTCAATTTTAGCGAAACGTAATCAGCAATAGAAACCTTTGAGCAAATCGGGTTAAAAATAAGCAATCCAGAAACAAAAAGAAATAGAGGAACAATTAACAAAGTCTTTAGATTTAAACTCCACTTATCCTCCTTTTTATACTTACAAACAAAATATGATGCGATAAATGGAAAAATTACTACTATTGCAATTTCAAAGATAAAAACCCATGAATTGCTCCCCAAGTGAGTTGCAGATTCAACAAAGAGCGATTTTACCCTCCAGAACTCAGCAAGGTATTTTATTGATAAGTGCGTCTTTGTAACCAAATACAAGCGCCAATCAAGGTATGCAAAAATAGCTAAAAGAAAATTGAAAATTAATAAAGCATTAAGAAAAAAAGTGGAAAGCTTTTGGGCAAAAAACAACTGAAATGCATAAATTGCATAGCATCCGCAAAATAGTATCAAAAGAATCCAGTCTTGAACTCCATTGCCATTAGCCAGGACACAGTTTATAGAGAAAAAACTGATTAGAAGCCCTGAGTATAAAAATATAGTTCTAGAGTTCACTTTCAATTTTATTAATGAAATTGAAAGTAAAAGAGAAAATATCCCATAAACCAAAATAGGATTTAAATATGACAAAAGAATTACCGAATTCTGGTTCAATATAACTCCCATTAACTTCAACAAAATGAAAAGCGTTGAAGCTATCTGGAAAGGGATCAGATACTCAAAGTGTTTTTTTGTCATTTATTTGTTCCAATAATGTTAATTGATTCTTGTTTCGTAGAGTAGAGTTAAGTATAATATGCCTCTATTATGATTAAAAGAACACTTTTGATTTCAATAATTTGTCTAGTTGCATCTGTTTGCTATGCACAACCAGTAATCGTGCCAGCATCAGACACCTTCAGCATACCCGCAAGAAAGCCTGATTTAACAATCACAGCAAATACAATGACTGTTAAAGACGGGGTCGCTTATCTTGAAGGAAATGTTGTAGCAAAAAGGAAATTTGATTTACTGACATGCAATAAGGCAATAGTTAGTGAATCACCAAGATGGCTTCTAGCAAGCCTTACTCCAAGACTTTACAGAAAAGAGCCAATTCTTGAGAAAAAACTAACACGTGAATTGTTCCTCGACGCAAGAAACATATTCTGGGACAGTGATTCTGGGAAATTTAATGCCTCAGATTCGGTAAATCTAAAAATAGAGGAAAAAACCTGGGATATGGCAACATATTCCTGGGTTATAATTTCTTCAGATGCAATGGCTGGTTACCGCGACAACAACAGACTATTGTTTAGCGGGAACGTTAAGATTCGAGATAAAGATAGATTTGGAGAAGGGCAAAGACTTGATTATATGAAAGATTCGTCCACTGCAATTCTATCTGGCAATGCTTATGTTGAAACCAAAGAATGGAATGACAAAACTCATAAATTTGAAACAAGAATAATTACTGGCGAAAGAATCGTTTATAACACAGAAACTAAAGAAGCGACCTCTGAATAAGAAGCCTCTTCGTCTCTTGAAGATTTATGTATACAATTATATAATTTTCTAACTCTGATCAGTCAGAGGCCTAGTTTTTCTCAGATGTATTTTGATGCGGTTTGAGGGAGCTCTGCCGAAAAATTCACAACGGAATAGAAGCAAAAATGGAACAAAATTTAAAATTTAAGGGTTTTACCCTTGATCCCTTTCAAACGCAGGCAATCGAAGAGCTTGACCAGGGACACTCTCTGGTTTTATCCGCCCCTACCGGTTCTGGAAAAACACTTATAGCAGAATATCTCATTGAAAAGGTTTTAAAAACTGACAAGAGAATTATTTATACCTCTCCAATAAAAGCGTTATCCAACCAGAAATATCGCGATTTTTCCCGTGAATATGGCGATAAAATAGGGATTTTAACTGGTGATGTGGTTATCAACCGCGACGCTCAGGCTTTGATTGTAACGACTGAAGTATACCGCAACATGGCAATAGAAGATCCGGAAGCCATAGCTGACGTTTCATATGTTGTTTTTGATGAAATTCACTATCTCGGAGATATCGAAAGAGGTACTGTATGGGAAGAATCAATTATTTTTTCACCCAAAACAGTTCGATTCCTTGCTTTATCTGCGACTATCCCCAACTGCGCTCAACTGGCGGCATGGATAGAATCCGTAATAGACCATAAAGTTTCTGTAATCAGCCACAATAACCGAGCTGTTCCACTTTCTTATATTTTCTTCTATAACCGACAGCTTCTTGATTTTAAAGAACTTAGAAAAAAGCTTAGAAATACGCCAAGTAAATCTTTCCTTCCAGTTGATAAGCGCAAGCAAAGAAAAGAAGGAGAAACTCGTCACTTTGAAATTATTCGGCAGCTTCGCAATCAGGACCGTCTCCCCCTGCTCTATTTTGTTTTTTCAAGAGCTTTGGCAGACAAGTATTCTCAGGATTGCTCAAAATATTTTGATTTTACTTCAGTCTCTGAGAAAAAAGAAATTGAGGAGCTTGTAGATAACTGTATTGAAAAATATAACCTCCATAATCTTGAAACAGCTGGCAAGTTAAAGGAAGAGCTGATGGTAGGTGTTGGCCGTCACCATGCTGGTCTGATGCCTCAATTAAAAGAGCTGGTAGAAATCCTTTTTGCCAAGAGAATTGTTAAAGTTCTTTTTGTAACAGAAACCTTTGCAGTTGGCGTAAACATGCCTGCAAGAAGTGTTGCTTACGATGCCCTGAAGAAGTATGATGGCAGGAGTTTTAGACCAATGCAGTCATTAGAATTCTGTCAGATTTCAGGTAGAGCTGGTCGCAGAGGAATTGATGAAACGGGCTACGTGGTTGTTCCTCATATTTCAAGAGATCTTAGTTTTGATGAACTACAAACACTGGTGTACGGCGACATCGAATATCTGGAAAGCCAATTCGATCTTTCTTTCAATAGTGTTTTAAACCTGTTTTCGGGACATAAATCAGAAGAAGTCCGTCTTATTTTAAAAAGAAACTTTGCTCAATTCCAGGCTAATGGAAAGTTACCTGAAATTGCCAAGAAAGTTGCTCAGTTTCGTGAAGAACTTGAACATTCAGGATATAAGTGCCACGAAAAAGAGAGTGATCTGGATGCATTCATGGAATTAGCCAAAAAACGGCAACAAGTTATAAACACCATGAATCAGCAATTTAACCAGATAAAGGGCGGATTAAGAGGTCGAAAAGGTCGACAGCAGCAAGCTCAGATAAAGAAAAGGTTTTCCGGAATTTTGGATGAGCTAAAAGCCAAAGAAGAGCAATTCTTCTGTGGAAAGTGTAAAAACAAAGGCAAATGCATTTCCAAATACAACCAGGCCGCCAGATTAAAAAATAAGCTGAACTACTGGAAAAATATTCTGGAAGAACAAGAAGAATTGCAGCTGCCAATCTATGAAAGAAAGCTTGAAATCTTACGCCAACTTGGATATCTCGACGACAGAGGCCTTCTTGCAAGAGGAGAAATTGCTTCAAGAATTCATATTCACGAAATAGCTGTAACAGAGCTCTATTTCCAGGGCTACTTTCACGAATGTGACAACTATGAAATCAATGCCCTGTGCCTCGCACTTATTTATGAACATCGACGGCGCCCAACAAACGGAAACTCTCAAGTCAGGCTACGTCTTCCAGAAAAAATAAAAAGTGCCAGAGGTTATGTAAATAGCCTGGTAAGGCAATATCCATTTATTGAGCCTATTGATCCAAGGCTTTCAGAAATAATGATCGACTGGAGCAAAGGTGAGGAATTCGAAAACATCATGAGACGCACCGACCTTCCCGAAGGTGATTTAATTAGAGCATTCAGGCAAACTATTGATCTAATTAAGCAAATTCGCGATGCGATAAAGGATCAGAGTCTCAAGGACAAACTTTTGAAATCTATTGATTTGATAAATCGAGACATCATTCTTGCTACGGAGCTTAGAGATTAATGACTTCAGGTTCAGAAAAGATAAAAGAGATCCAGAGCTTCTCTCCAGAAGACACATTTAATGCCGGGTTTAAAATAGCTCAAGAATTTCCCAGATCTCTAATTCTTTTAAATGGGCAACTTGGCGCTGGCAAGACACACTTTGCCAGAGGGTTTACTGCTGGAATTGGTATAGAACAACAGGTTTCCAGCCCATCATATACTCTGGTAAATGAATATAGAAGTGCTGAGAAAACCGTTTATCACATGGATCTGTATAGAATCAACTGCTTTGAAGAAGTCGTCGATATTGGACTTTTTGAAATTTTAGAAGCTGGAGACCCATGTCTGATTGAATGGGCTGAAAAACTTAATGAGTTAACCTTTCAAAAGCATGTATTAGTTTCGATTAAGGTTGCTTCAGATGAAAAAAGAACCATCTCCTATCAGGAAAAAGAAGGAAAAAAGGCATGAAGTATCTATTCATTGATGGATCACACTCTATTACTTATGCCCAGGTTGGAAAAGGCGAAACTTTTCAAACAAAGTCTTTTGATACCAAAAGATGCCTTGCGGGGAAAATAAGCTCTATTTGCGATGAAATGTTGCAATTGGCAAATATCTCCAAAAATGATTTGGATATTTTTGCCGTTGGAACTGGTCCAGGAAGCCTGACGGGAATTAGAGTAGCGTGCTCTTTCTTTAGGACCTGCTCTTTATTGACCAAAAAACCTTTGCTTGATATTAGTCTTTTTGAATGGGCCTTTGAAACCCTTAAAGAACAAGGTGAAGCAAATGAAGCCAGAATTATTATTCCAACACTTATTGATAAAGCATTTGCTTTGGACTTGAATCTCGACCTGAACATAGATTTTTCGGAAGTAAAGCCAACACTGGTCAATTTAAAAGGAATTGATTCATCAAAGAAAAATTTTGGGGTTGGGTATCAAGCTGAAAACATTACCCAAATCTCACTTTCTGATAAAGCGATAAACAAAATTATAAGAAGTAAAAATCTAAATTCAAACTTTGACATGGAAAACCTGTTAAAGGTTCTTCCAATGTATATTATACCTTCACAGGCTGAAAGAAAGTTATTGGAAAAATGATTACATTAGGTATTGAGTCTTCATGCGATGATACATCAGTTGCAGTCGTAAAAGATGGCATTGATATTTTATCAAGCATTATCTCTTCGCAAATTGAAATACATAAAAGATTTGGTGGAGTTGTCCCAGAAGTTGCTTCCAGAAAGCACCTGGAGGCAATTCTTCCGCTTCTGAACCAGGCAATAGAAAAAGCAGGCATAGCATTGGATGATGTTGATCAGATTGCAGTAACAGCTGGCCCTGGCCTGCTAGGTCCACTCTTAATTGGTCTAAGCACAGCCAAAGCCATTGCTTGGATGACAGGAAAACCACTAATTCCAGTAAATCACATTGAAGCTCATTTGACCGCAGCTTTTTTAAGCAATGGCATAGCCCCAAAATACCCCTATCTGGGTCTAATCGTTTCAGGCGGACATTCAAATCTTGTTCATGTTACAGAGCAAGGGAAATACAATATTCTTGGATACACTATTGACGATGCACCTGGAGAATTATTTGATAAGATTTCAAGATTTCTAGGACTCGGTTATCCGGGTGGCCCAGCTATCCAGAAAATGGGAGAATCAGGTGATCCTGATAAATACAGCCTCCCAAGACCTATGTCTGGTAAAGGATACTTGTTTAGCTTTAGCGGTTTAAAAACGGCAGCGATAAGAGTGGCACAGGCCGAAGGGGAAAAACTTGATATTCCTTCACTCTGTGCGAGCCTTCAAAAGGCTGTGGCAGAAACTTTTTACAATAAAACTAAATTAGCACTAAAAGAAACTAAAGCAAAAAGGCTGGTCCTGGCTGGAGGAGTTGCAGCGAACTCGGTTTTGCGTGAATCATTTTCTCACCTTGCAAAAAAATATCGAGCTGAATTGCTTCTTCCGAGCTTACATCTATGCACTGACAACGCAGCAATGATTGCGGCACATGGCCATTTTGCAAATAAACAAATTCAGGATATTGAACTTGCTTCAAATTCTGTGTCGAATTGGGAGATGGGCAAACCTCTTCCAGATTGGGATAAGAAATGAAAACAGGAAAAATTAGAATTCTACCAGAAGATGTAATTTGTAGAATTGCGGCAGGCGAGGTCGTAGAAAGACCTGCGTCTGTAGTAAAAGAACTGATAGAAAACTCAATTGACGCAAAATCCAGCAAAATTGAAGTTGAAATAAAAGAAGGCGGTCAGAAACTGATCGAAATTTCGGATAATGGCGAAGGAATGAATGCCCAGGACGCCATGTTGGCATTTACTCCACATGCTACAAGCAAAATTACCTCAGACGTTGATCTTGATAATATTTCATCACTAGGTTTCAGAGGAGAGGCTTTGCCAACAGTAGCTTCTGTTTCAAGAGTTACTTTGGTTACCAGAAATCAGGACGAAGAAATCGGAACAAGAATTCAAATTGACGGTGGCAAAATATCGTCGTCAGACACAGTTAACCACCCCCAAGGAACCAGAATTCAAATAAAAAACCTTTTTTATAATGTTCCTGCCCGACGAAAATTTCTTAAATCGGTTCAGTCTGAAATGGCGCAAATTTCCGATATAGTTTGCCACTACATGATGGGTTACCCCGAAATTGCTTTTAAGTTTTCAAAAAACAATATTTCTTTAGCTCACACCAACGGCTCCGGCAACCTTATAGACTCAATACTGGCCGTTTATGGCCCTGAAGTTACCAGAACTCTGATTCCGTTAAAAGAACCATCCAGCATAGCAGGAACGGGGATTTCTCTTAAAGGCTACATCTCGCCACCAAATGAAGCCCGCTCTTCATCAAGGTATATGACAACTCTTGTAAACAGGAGATATGTAAAAACCAAACTTCTGTCACAAGCTATTAGCAAAGCTATCTCAGCCTTTTTTCCAAAGGGAAGATATCCGGTGCTGGTCCTGGATCTGCGCATGCCACCAGCAATGTTAGACGTAAATGTCCATCCGCAAAAAACCGAAGTTAAGTTTAAAGATGAAAGATGGCTATTTGGGATAATATGGGAAACAATCCAGGCAAGCCTTTCAGGTCTTAGAATGGTTTCTGCCCCATCATACCCCTCAAATTCCAACAAAAGCACTTCAAACCATGAGATAGCAGACCTACCTTCATTGAATCATGATAACGAAAGTTCTTATTACGATTCTGGAAAATCAGTGCCCAGTAACGTCACAATGTTTCCACCTCAGAACTCAATCACAAATATAGAATCATCGGACCCATCCTATAGTGGTGGAGCTAAAATCTATGATATAAAGGGGCATCAGGAAAAAGGTCAGCTCGGCAGTAATCCATCTCAACCTTCTGCGGCAAGCCTAAGCCCGGTAAGAACCTTATCCTCTCCCAACATCCTGGCACAACTAAAGAACTCCTATTTACTAGGGGAAGATAATGACGGACTTTTCATTGTAGACCAGCATGCCGCACATGAGAGAATTCTTTTTGACCAATATACGGAAGCCTTTAAAAATACGAAAATCGTGGCCCAACCTCTCCTTTTTCCAATCCCTTTAAAGCTTCTTCCGTCCGAGCGTCTTATTGTTAAAGACCAGCTTGATGAGTTAAAAGAACTTGGGTTTTCGATACAGGAAGAAGAAGATGGGCAATTTTATGCTACAGCAGTTCCTATTCCTGATAGTAAAACCTCAGAAGAAAACAGCATTCAGGACGTATTGTCCCAAATTTTGAATGGCTGGGAAAGTCGTTCCCTTGAAGAAATAAAAGTAGATCTGTTGAAAATGATGGCTTGTAAAGCTGCTGTGAAAGCTGGAGATCCCCTTGCAGAGTCTGAATGGAATTCACTTCTTGATCAACTTTTGAAAACAGAAAATCCGTTTACCTGTCCTCACGGAAGGCCAATTGTTGTAAGACTTACAACTCGCCAGATAGAAAATGGATTCTTAAGAACCTAGAATAATGACAGCAAAAGAATCAAAACTTCCAATTCTTGCCATCCTCGGCCCGACTGCATCCGGAAAATCTGCTTTAGCAATGGAATTAGCAGAATTACTTGGTGGAGAAATAGTAAATTGCGATTCCAGGCAAATTTATGAGGGAATGAATATAGGAACTGCTAAACCTTCTGCAGGTGAAATGCAAAAAGTAAAACACCATCTGTTTAACTGCATAACGCCAGATCAAGAATTTAGCGCTGGAGACTACATAAAGTCTGCTGTTCCTGAGATAAAAAAACTGTGGGATAAAAAAAAGATTCCAATTTTGACCGGGGGAACTGGATTTTACTATTCTGCCATTTCTGAAGGTTTATCTGCAATTGGCAATGATGAAAAGTTAGTCAGTGAACTAAATGATACTTTTCGAGAAAAGGGAATTTCAGAGTTAGTAAAGATATTAAATGATGTTGATCCTCTTGCTGGACAAAGAATTGATATAAATAATCCCAGAAGAATAATTCGGGCAATTGAAATTGTAAAAATATCTGGAAGGCCTCTGGCCGATGCTGTGCCAATTCCAGTTCTCCCTATGGCCAATTTTTTTCCTATTGTTGTTTCAAGACCTCGCGAAGAACTGCATAAACGTATCTTAGTTAGAATAGCTAAAATGATTGAGAGTGGACTTGAAAAGGAAGTTAAAGATTTAATAAAACTTTATGGAACAGATGCTCCCGGCCTAAAATCAATAGGTTATTCTGAGTGGATTCCTTTTTTCGAAAATAAAATCGGAATAAATAAAGTTGCTGAAGAAATCCTTTTTCATACAAGGCAATATGCAAAAAGACAGTTAACTTGGTTCAGAAAACGGCCTGGAGTGCCAATTGAAGATCTGTCGATACCGAACAAAACTCAGGAGATTGTAAAAAAAACAGTTTCCCTTTTTAATGGTTTTTTCTAGAATAAAAATTATTCCCTTAAATCTGAATAAGATTTGTGCCGATTAAGTATAAGAATTTAGCATATTTGTTATTTTCTACTGAGCAAAAGATTGCCCAAATCCTTGTTCAGGTTAACCCCCATGACCATTTCGGAGGTATAAATTGAGGGAGGCTACCGATCTAAGTATCAGCGCCGGAGTCAGACGAGACTTGTCTGGAAGACGCGTTGACTTAAGCAAACTAAAATTCCCTGTTAAATCGGGGCATGTCACCCTGCAAGGTGAACTTGCTTTTGTAGGAATGGACAAGAACCCCGAAGAAACAGCAATAGAGTTAAAATTTATTGAATCCAGTTTAAAAGGAATCGCCGGTGTAAAGCAGGTTTCTTTTGAATTAGAGAACTGGAAGAAAAGCGAAGCAGGCGTTTGGGAATCCCCAAGTGCATCTGGCGCAAAATCTTCCGGGCCAGTAATTGCAGGCGACGGGATTTCCTGCCCTGATTGCGACTATGTAATCAGATTTTGCCCCTGCTGTGGCAAGCCGCTTTCTGGCGAAGGTGCGCATTATAAAGCAAAAGGCTCAAGACCTATACCTCCAATAAAGCCTATTGCAAGAAAAAAACGCCCAATGCCTCCGATCAAAATTAAACCTGTCACTCCAATTCCTGAACCAACTGAAGGCGAGCCTAAAAACGCAGCCCCATTTACTTCGCCCAAGCCTTTAAAACCAGTCATTTCACGACCTGTTCCGGAAAAACCAGAACCTGTTGATTCAGAAATAAAACCAGTGAAATTTCCAAGCCCAGCTTTTGAAAAACCAGAAGTTGAGAACAAAATAACTCCAATGCCACCTGTCGCTGATTTAAAACCAGCAGCGCCTGTGGCTCCGGTTGCTCCGGTTGCTCCGGCAATGCCTGTAGCTCCTGTAGCTCCTGAAGCGCCTGCCGCGCCGATAGATAGCAAGCCGCCGGAAATGAGCTTTGATGATTTACCGGAAATGGCGGCGCCTGTGGCTCCGGCTGCTCCGGCAATGCCTGTAGCACCTGAAGCACCTGCCGCGCCGATAGATAGCAAGCCGCCAGAAATGAGCTTTGATGATTTACCGGAAATGGCGGCGCCTGTGGCTCCGGTTGCTCCGGCAATGCCTGTAGCACCTGAAGCGCCTGTCGCGCCGATAGACAGCAAGCCGCCAGAAATGAGCTTTGATGATTTACCGGAAATGGCGGCGCCTGTGGCTCCGGCTGCTCCGGCAATGCCTGTAGCACCTGAAGCGCCTGCGGCGCCGATAGATAGCAAGCCGCCGGAAATGAGCTTTGATGATTTACCGGAAATGGCGGCGCCTGTGGCTCCGGTTGCTCCGGCAATGCCTGTAGCACCTGAAGCGCCTGCAGCGCCGATAGACAGCAAGCCGCCGGAAATGAGCTTTGATGATTTACCGGAAATGGCGGCGCCTGTGGCTCCGGCTGCTCCGGCAATGCCTGCAGCACCTGAAGCGCCTGCGGCACCGATAAATCAGGCACCAGCCATAGATTTTGGGGAAGTAAGCGGTCTTTCTTCTTCGGAAAACTTTAATCAACCACAAAGTCCGTTTGACTTTGGAGGATTAACAGATGATGACGACACACCTCTTCCGCCCATGAAAGCTCCAGCTCCTGGAGCAACATCTGCTACTCCACCATCAAATCAGGCTCCAGCTTCTGATCCTTTTAATCTTGGTTCATGGGAAGAAGACGATGATGACACGCCACTTCCTCCAATGAAACCAGCAGCGCCTCCCCCACTAAAACAAACTCAGTCTAACGACCCATTTGCCTCATTGTTCTCTGACAATGACGATTCCTCTACCCCATCTTTTAACCAGCCGCAGAGTGCTGATCCATTCAGTAATTTGAACCTTGACCTCGACGTATTAGAAGTATTCCCGGGTGGAGACAATCAGAATTCGTCTTCAGAACCATTCCAGCAAAAACCACAATCACCAACAGATTCAAGTATTCCTGGAAGCGATAATGGCTTTTTTGATCTGGATGCTCCTTTACCAGATGATAAATCTAAAGACAAAAAGGATAAGGATCCTTTTTCGCTTGACGATTTTGACATAAGTAAATTTAAAATCTGAGGTGTTGTAGATGAAATTTTTTCATCCTGTTTTCATGCTGGTCATAATTGGCTACTTCTTCATGCTCCGAAAAAAAGCAGTTGAGGCTCTGGAAATTAATCCAAAATCCCCTGAAGCAGGGAAAATAAAAGAATTGGCTGCAGAACATAAAAAAATGGGACAAATTCTTACAGGTTTTATTTTAATGGGATTGATCGGTGGAATAGCTTCAGTTAAGATGTTTTTTCCAGGAGTTGAACCATTTATAAGAACCTACGGACATGGCTTTATTGGATTAATTATTCTTTCCTTTACCATAACTAATCTTTTTATAGGCAAAGCTTTATCAAAGGCCATTAAAGAAAAAAACAAAAAAGGACTTTTTAATTTCCATACCGGCATATTCTATCTTGTAATGATTTTGTCCGCTTTTTCTGCTCTCACAGGCACTTACATACTAATGTACGGTCCTTCTTCAGGAAGTTAAACTTAAAAACATTTAAAATTAGACCATGCCTTTCTTTGCTAGTTAAAGAAAGGCATGTTATTTTTTAGCTGAATAAATATGCGGAGGACTCAAATGAGAAAGAAAAGTGTTTTATTTTTTGTAATAGTATCCTTAACAGCAATCATGTTCTCGCCCAGTTCTATCGCAGCCGCCAAAAAAAAATCTGAAAAAAAGCCTAACTTCGCAACGCTCGAAATAAATGATGACTTTTATGACAAAGCCTGGAGAAATTTTCAGATAGGAAACGCTGATGATAGACAGAAAGTTATTTCTGCATTAAAAAAAATTATAAAAAAGGCTCCTGAAGAATTCATGGCCTACTATTACCTTGGAATCATGAGCAAAGAAGAAGGCAATGATTCTGCTGCTCTTAAATACCTGGAAACAGCCAAATTAGGATTTCCAAAATCTGCCGATGTAAACCGGAGAATAGCGGAAATTTTGTATTCAAAGGGCAAAGAAGAAGAAGCACTGGAATACTATAATCAAGCATTAGAACTAGACCCAATGGAACCAGACTCCTTGTGCCGAGTGGGAATATTCGAACTGGAAAATGGAAACTATGACAAAGCACTAATTTTATTATCCCGTTCGAAGGAAAAGAAACCTGGAAACCCGGAAAATCTTATGGCATTAGCTTCTGTACAAATTGAAAAAAACCTTCTTAAAGATGCAATAGAAAATCTGGAACTCGTTCTAAGATTTGATGAAAAAGACGCAGAAGCCCATCTGTTAATGGCAAAGGCTTATGAAAAAAAGAATCAGCCAGATAAGGCTGCAGCTGAATTAAAGCTTGCAAAAAAATATGGCAAAAAAAACGAAGAACTCAAAGAGATAATTGGTTACGATTTTGCCAAGAATCTCTTTGATGCAGGAAAAGTGAAAGAAGCTATCTCTGAATACAAAAAACAAATTAAGAAGTCGGATGACCCTGGATTTGGCTACTACAAACTTGCTGACGCCTATGAGTATTCAGGAGATGAAAAAGAGGCTATAAAAAACTTCATCAAAGCCTATGAATACGATTCTTCATATGGTGATGGCATTATGAAAGCTGCACAGATTTATGAAAAACAAGAAAATTGGGATAAAGCATATGAAATGTATTCGATGCTTAGCCGCGACAAAAAATTCAAAGATGAAGCAAAACTAAGAAAAAAAGATCTTGAACAAATGGCAGAAAATTCCCAGAAGCTTGAACTGGAAAAGCAGCTTAACTATTCTGATACAACAGATCATAAGCGCGTGGAAATTCTGGAAGAAATGTATTACCAGGACAAAAAAAATCCTGAAACTTTAAGAGCCTTATATGAGCATTATGAAAAAAATGGATACTACGACGAGGCAATTAAATACTATAGAAAATATGCAAAAGTATCTTCAATTACCGGGTATGAATTAAAACAGACAGTTAAAGAAATGAGAGAGAAAATGAAGGCAGACAACCTTGTTTTATATAATGACAAAAAGGCCTTGGATTATAAGTATTCTTCAGCTCGACCGGAAGACCTTGATAATATTGCATTTAACGGAGAAACTGACAGACTAAAAGAAGAAGCTTTGCTTATTCTTCTTGCAAGAAAAGAAACAAAAAAAGAAAGAAAATATATGGAAGGACTATTGGAATTTTATGAGAGCAAAGGAAACTTAAAAGGAGCATTAAAGGCTGTCAGTATATTAAAGAGAAATGGTTTTTACACTTCTGGCGAAGCAAAAAGTAAGAGAGATGAACTAAAAAGTAGATTTAAATAAAAAACTACTTGATTTTTTTTGCAAAGTTTATCAAATTTCTTTATCATGCTTCCGATAAGGAATCTGATTGAGACTAATTTTAGGATCTTGGTCACTAATTGGACTAAGGAGTAGGCTATGAGACGCGGTTTTTCACTAATTGAATTGCTGGTAGTTGTGGCGATCATTGCGATACTGGTTGGTGTTGCAACTCCATACTACGCAGACTATGTTAAAGACTCCAAAAGGACAAAAGCACTTCAGGATCTGGATGTGTTAAAGCAAGCTGTTGTTCTTTATAACTCGCAAGAAGATCTCCCTTACCAGGGAACTATTGCTACAACTTCACCATACTTACCAGTATTGGGAGAAGGTGATTATAATGGACTTCAGGGAAGATACCTTACCTATATTCCAGTTGATCCATGGGGAAAGAACTACAAACTTGACCCTTATGGAGCGTTCGTATATAGCGAAGGACCGGACTCCAGAACTGTTAACGATGACATCCGAGACTATTATATAAAAGATCTTGCGATGGTTAAGGTTGAATGGGAAGACGGAAACAATAACAGGGTAATGGATACTAATGACCAACTCTATTTCCACTTCAACAAATCTGTTTGGGTTCAGGGCGGAATAAACTCTTCAGATTTTGATGTTTATGAAAATAACGAAGCCACCAATACTGTTTCCTTTGTTATTCAGACAAACACCACCATAGACAATCCTGGATACACTGTAAACCAGGCTACAGAATCGGTTATTATCTGTCGCGTGGCTGCAGGAAACACTGTTAAGTTAGGTGTACATTCTATCGCCTTTAAGGATGACCTTAATATTCTAAAAAAATACAGAGAGGTTATTGCTGATAGAGCACTTTCAACTCCTAGCAATCTGGTTACTTCAACGGAACTTAATGCTGCAACTGGTGAGCCACTCAGGTATGCAGTAAGGACTAATCCAATAAAGATTGAGCCCAAATAGTTTAAAACCGCTTACTTTTAAATAAAAAACCCGGCGATTGTTGCTAACAATCGCCGGGTTTTTTATTATTTTAAAGATTCTTTAAAGCTATCTCAGCAGATTCAAGAGTCCTGGCAATATCTTCGTCAGTATGAGCCATAGAAACAAAAGCAGCCTCAAATTGTGACGGAGCCAAATAAACTCCCAGCCTTAACATTTCATTAAACCATTTGGAAAAAATATTTGTATCACATTTTGAAGCAGATTTAAAATCTATAACTTTTTGATCAGTAAAAAACAAAGTCATCATAGAACCAAATTTATTTGCTGTGTATGGTAGCCCTAGAGCACCCACTATTGAATTCAAACCTGAATAGAGATCGTTAGACCTCTGAATTAGTAAATCGTATAAATCAGGCCTATTAGAAAGCTTTTTCAAGGTCGCGGTACCTGCGGCAACTGCAATTGGATTTCCAGAAAGGGTACCGGCCTGATAAACTCCGCCTTCTGGAGCAATACATGCCATGATTTCTTTTTTGCCGCCATAAACTGCCAACGGCATTCCCCCACCCACAATCTTTCCTAGACAAGTAAGATCGGGCTTAACGTTTTCAACCTTCTCAACTCCAAAGTAGCCCGCTCTGAACCCTGTCATTACCTCATCAAAAATAAGTAAAACCCCATTTTTGCTGCAAATTTCCCGAATTTTTTTTAAGTAGCCAGAAGCAGGATTCACAACTCCCATATTTCCACAAACAGGCTCAACAATAATTCCAGCAACTTTTTCAGGAAAATTAGCCAAAATCCTTTCGATTGCAGGAATATCATTAAAAGGTACAACCGCTGTATTTTTTGCCACCTCATCTGGTATGCCAGGACAACCTGGTATTCCAAGAGTAGCTACGCCAGAGCCAGCAGAAACAAGTAAAGTGTCACTATGCCCGTGATATGCCCCATCACATTTAATAATAATCGATCGGCCTGTGAAACCGCGAGCAAGTCTAATTGCGGACATTGTAGCTTCTGTCCCTGAGCTGACAAAGCGCATTTTTTCCATTCCAGGAAAACCCTGCTGTATTAATTGAGCTAACTCAGATTCATATTCGGTTGGAGCACCAAAACTTAAACCGTTTTTGCAAGCTTTGACTACCGCTTCAATAACTTCAGGGTCTGAATGTCCTAAAATCATTGGTCCCCATGAACCCACATAATCAATAAACTCACGCCCCTCAATATCTGAAACCTTTGAACCTAAAGCCTTTCTGATAAATGGGGGATTCCCACCCACGGACCTAAAAGCCCTGACCGGGCTGTTTACTCCACCTGGGAAATAGTTACTGGCGGTCTGTAAAGCTGCTAGATTTGAGTTCAATCTTCTTCCCCTTCGAAATAACGCATGGAAGTTTTTTTGAGTTCTTTTTCAGTCTTGTAAATTTTATAATTTTCAAGCTCGTATTTGGTCTTTAAATCATCAATAATGCCATTTAACTCTTCTGATGATTTAGCATGAATCATGGTAAATAGGTTAAGATTCCAGCCTTCGGGGCATTCTCTCTCATAACAATGAGAAATCTCTCTAAGCTCAGCCATTCCTTCCCCAACCTGCTCAATCCTATCTTCAGGAACCTGCCATGCCACAAGAGCATTGGAAAAATGGCCTACTTTTTCTGGCCTTACAGCAACACCAATTCTTCTAATTAAGCCGCTTTCAAGTGAAAGCTTTAGCTGTTCAAGAACTTCTTCTTCGGTCCAATTAAGCTGATTCGCAATCCTTTTGAAAGGACGGCTTTCCAGCTTAAAGCCATTTTGTAACTCTTTTAGCAATTCTCGAAGTTTTGTTTCCATTTCTTCCTCCTATCCAAGATCAACTTTGACCTTGAAAAGCCTTCGAGATGGAAAAAGTAAAACTTCATCAATTCCAGTCTCTTCTTTGATCTGTTTGACAATTTTCTTTTGCTCGTCAATTGTCTTAGCAATAATTGTAAACCACATATTTGGCTCACCTTCTCTGAGATAATTATGAGTTATCTCTGAGAAACGGCCAAGAATTTCAGCAACAAAATCAATCTTATCTTCAGGAACATTCATAGCAGCTAGTGCACCTTTGTATCCCATCTTTCTGCTATTAAAAAATGGGCCCAAATGTCTTATTGTTCCGTCTTGAATCATCCTGGCTATTCTGGATATAACTGAGACCTGGTCCATCCACAATTTGTCTCCCAGAACTTTGTATGGCTCTGGATCCAAAGGAAATTTGCCCTGGAGAAGCTGCAGTATTTCTCGATCTTTTTCGTCCATCAGGTTTCAACCTTCCTTTTAGTGTACATTTTATCTATTTTTTTTTGCGGAATATAAATATACTAACTATTTCCCTAAATGGCCAGTGCTTAAGTCACAATTTGGATCTTCTGCCATAAAACTTCCATTAACAGCGTAAGCTCTGGCCCTGCATCCTCCGCACGCAACGTTGAATTTGCAGTTCCCACAACTACCTGTTAGCTTCTCTGGATTTCTCATTTCAATTAATTCAGGACTATGTTGGTAAATTTCGTCAAAGCTTTTTTCGCGAATGTTTCCCACAACCAGGTCAAAATATCCACAAGGCTTTACATCACCTTTATAGCTTACAAAAGCAAATCCCATCCCTGCCATACAGCTTCTTCCTCTAGCTCCTGCAGTTTTACCAATCTCAGCCCTGATTCTTGAGTATTGGGGTGCACATGTTACTTTAACTGGTATTTCCCAATCATCTGATTCAGTAGCAACATAACGCAAAACTTTTTCAATTTCTGCGGCTTTCAAGTCAATTTCCCCACTGCTTTGAGATGCCCGCCCTGTAGGTACAATGAAAAATAAATGCCAGGCTGATGCCCCAAGTGAAATAACCCAATCCTTGAATTCTGCTAATCTATCAAAATTTGATGGCAAAATAGTGGTATTAATTTGAAATGACATCCCCATTTCTTTGATCTTTTGGAAGGAATCAAGCGCATACTGGAAGGCCCCGTCCTTCCTTACAAATTCATCGTGGGTTTTTCCGTCAATTGAATGCATGCTGAAGCTAAAATGACAAATTCCAGCCTTTTTTAACGATTCCAATCGCGCATCAGTCAATAATTCCCCATCATTACACGAGACAACAGGCCTATGGCCAAGTTTTACTGCATATTCAGCAACTTCCTCCAGATCATCTCTGAGAAGAGGTTCCCCTCCGCTTAGAATAACGATAGCTGGCCCTATTTTAGCTGCATCTTCAAGCATTTTAAATGCTTCTGCTGTAGATAATTCATCAGAATCCCTGGAATCAACCGCTGCTGCTCTACAGTGAGGACATGCCAATGTACACGCTCTTGTTGTTTCCCATGCCATTACCCTTAATCTATTTTTCATCAATTATTTTTCTCCAAAAGCCAGTTCACTACCTCAGGAGTAAAGTATGAAATAATTAAATCAGCTCCGGCGCGCTTCATTGCAAATAAAGATTCAAGAACCACATCCTTTTCATTAATCCAGTTCTTTTCAGCAGCAGCTTTGATCATTGAGTATTCTCCAGAAACCTGATAAACAGACAATGGACAGTCAAATTGCTCTCTGGCTTTTAAAAGAATATCCAGATAAGCAATTCCAGGCTTAACCATTAAAATGTCAGCCCCTTCCTGCAAGTCAAATTCCATTTCGACAATAGCTTCACGAGAATTGGCAAAATTCATCTGATATCCACGTCTATCGCCTTTTCCCGGAGCAGAACCTGCAGCTTCCCTGAAAGGCCCATAAAATGCAGAAGCATATTTCGCCGAGTATGACATTATGGGAATATTTTCATAACCAGCCTTGTCCAACTCTCCCCGCATGTGCCCAATTCTTCCATCCATCATGTCAGAAGGAGCGATCATGTCAGCTCCAGCTTCAGCATGGGCGCAAGCCATTCTACTCAAATAAATTAATGAGTCATCATTGCATACAACCCCATCTTCTAATGGAATTCCACAATGTCCGTGGTCTGTATAAGCGCAAAGACAAACATCTGTAATCAAATAGGCTTCTGGGACTGTTTTCTTAATTTCTTTAATAGCTTTTGCGATTACGGAGTTTGCAATCCAAGCTGAACTACCCTCTTTGTCTTTTTTAGAAGGAATTCCAAACAATAAAAAAGATTTTACCCCATTCTCATAAAGCCCTTTTACGTGCTCTGCAATTTTGGAAACTGGCCATCGAAATTGCCCTGGCATAGCATTGATCTGTTCAGGAGAACTAAGCTCTTCTGCAATAAAAATTGGATAAATCAAATTTTCTGGATTTAAAACCACATCCTGAGTCATCTTACGGATTCTAGAGTCTATTCTTAAGCGCCTTGGGCGATGTACTGGGAAACTCACTTTTGCCCTCCAAATATTTTTTAAAATTGTACCATTATTTTTCAATCTGTACCATTTTTTATAACAGATTGACCCAAGCCCTAACATTGTGTACAATTAATATATAGATAGAAAAAAGGAATAAGCTTATGAAAGCAAATTCGGTAAGCAATCAAGTCAATATAGCACCAATCGTTCGACAACAAAAAGCGACTGTCGAAGCTGGGAAGCGAGCGAATCAAGCTGCAAATGCTATGACTGCAGCAAAACCTGAACAGAAAGCAAAAACTGTTCCTAGATACATGCAAGCGCAGAAGTCAGCACAATCAGCACGTAGAGCAGAACAAAATACCAAGCTTGCAGTTGTAAAACAATCCACAAAACAAATGAATGTTCAAACCAAAATGAACGGAACCAAATCTAACAAATTGATGGTAGGTTTAATTGCCCCCCCTGGCACCAAGCCTTCGTCAATGCAGAAACTTGGCCAATTCATTGACAAACTGGCATAAAAAAAATCCCCCAAACTAAAAGTTTGGGGGATTTTTTTATTGTTTTAATCGTTAAAGAAAAGTTGCTCATCCTCAAGCTTCATTAAAGGCATAAGATCACTCTCTGAAGATTCATTTGATGAAACCGATTCAAACTTCATCAGTTCAATCTGGGGCTCATCACTTTCCAGATTGTCATAACTTATTTGAATACTATCAGATTGGAGTTCAGGATCTTCCTCAATTATTGCAACTTCTGTGCTATTCATTGAAACATCTTCTGGGCCATTTTCCTTTTCATTAAAGAAAAAGTTTCCCCCAAGCTCTTCTTTGAGAATATTCATTTCTGACTGCATTAAACCACTCTGATCTATTTTCTCCTGATTCTCAGGGGTTTCTGAATATAATACTGTCGTTCTGGTTTGTGGGGCTCTGGCTTTTGCGACAACAACATTTTTAGATTCATCAGATCTACTTTTATTTTGCTTTCCGCCAAGAAGAAACAATGGCAGCTTTTCCTGTGATGCCGATTGAGCTTTCCTTGAAGCATATTCATTTCTGGTTTCAATGCTGACCAAAGGACTTGATGAGGATAAGCCTGTATTTTGCACCTGAGCCATTTCAGAGCGCATTGCTGCAATATCCTCTTTAACTCTTTGATATAAACCACTTACCTGGTTCAATGAATATGCTGAAATCTGATTGTTTTCATTTCCACCATTTGATTCATTTTGACTAAACTTTAGAGCTTCAGAAGCCTTCGCCGTTAAACCCTGAACTAAGTGCGTAAATTGCTGAGAAGCATTTCTGACCTGGGAATCCCCAATACTTAGAGTATTGCTTATTCCTGTTAAAGTGTTTTTCAGAGTATTAAGTTGAATATAAATTTTTTCACGCGTAGGTGTAGGTAAGTTTACTAATGGAAACTGTTGAATCGCAAAGTGATCTGAGAACTTCAAAGTGTTTTTAACAATAGTTTTAACGGAAATTAAACCAGAATTTAATTGCTCACAAGAACTTTGAATATTTAATAGAAGCCCTTTAAATGCCTCTGAATTTGATTGATTCTGCTTCATAAGTTGCTTGGAAGTCTGAACAAACATATCAAGAGCAGGAATTGAAAGTGAAGGAATCAGCTCTAAAGTTTCATACGATTTTGCACTTACGCTAATTAGATTTTCTGAGCCAATAAGAGCTCTCTTTACCTGCATCGATTGCTCAGAGTTTGCGGCAGCAAGTTCATTTATTGACCGGTCAAGATTATCAAGTGTTTCCCTGCTTGGGGAAGTTATGACCCTGGAAATATTTGATAAATATCCCTTAAGTTTTTGATTATTCGCACTAATCTGGTTTACTGCCACGGCAGAATTTTTTATGCTTTCTTTGTAAAGCTGGGTATCAAGAACAAAAAGCTTTCTTGTTATATCTTTTAAACCTTTATCGTTACTTTTCCCAATAAAAGCTCTGCACATTAATTCCAGCTTTTTTTTAGAATCGCTCCAATGTGCTTGTGCAAACTTATAAGGATCAAGATTTCCGCCTTGAATTGCTGCATTAGGGATTCCCATATCTGATTCGTTCATTTGAATCATATTAGAATCTTGAACCACAAACTTTGTTTGAGCTTTTCTACCAGAGTCTTTTTTCCCTGATAAACCAAACCAGTCTAGTGGATTTGCAAGCAATGCACTTGTAGAAAATGCCAGCAATGCAGCTGAACAAATAATGGCTTTGCCAAGTTTAGAAATTTTCCGCCTGGAATAACGGTTGAATTTGCCTTTTATACTCAGTTGTTTATCTATCTGAGTTTCTCTTCTGGACATGTTTCCTCCTGAAAGGACGCCTTTTTTCCTATATATCGTCAAAATTAGACTTTAGATTAAGAGGTAAACCAGTGATTTTTCTTTGTTGATAACTTATCAACGACTATAATGAAAAGGATGTGTTCAAAAGAAAATTCAGCAAACAAGCTAAAAGAGAATAATTTAAGAGTTTCGCTCTTATTTATTTTTCTGTTTATAGGGTTATTTTCTGCAAACTTTTTTTTAAATTCGTATCTAAACCATGCCATTGAAACAGATGAATCATGGAGAAATAACCTGGGTAAAAGTCTCAAATTTCAAGAATTATCAAAATTCAAAGAAGATTTAAAACCAAAATCATTATTGCCAGAAATTTTCAGCAAACTTGAACAAAGATTAATTTACAGTACTCAAAAAAATAATTATTTTTGGGATCTTTATAGCGACAAAGACAAACCAAAGTTCACCGGCAAAAAGTTTTTGAAATTTCTAAAACATGAACTTTGCAAAAAAGGAATTAAGCCAAGTATGGTTTTTGCTTACGATGAAGATTCTGAAACTTCTGTAAGCCTTCTTAATGACGCCCCTTTGGAAAAAGTCCAACTTCCATACTTTTTTGAATGCATCAAGAGACAATGCCTGGCTTATGCAAAAATTCCATTTTATGAAGTTACAAGTGAAAGTGAAAATCCATCAGCCGCAATTTCCAGAATGCTTACAACATTCAACACAACAAAAGTCTTTTACGCTAAAGAGTTAAACACAATATTCACAGACCACAATTCATTCCAAAAATTATTTCTATATTTCTCTCCAATTCTAAAAAATGATAAGTTTTATGGTTTTTACGGTGGTGTAATTTATGAATCAGACATAAACCCACAAATACTTCTAAAAAATGCTTTAAACAGGGTTGTCCCAAATGGAATCACCAGACATTATTTCTTCAAAAAAAATAAGCATGGAAAATCAAAAGAATATTTGTCAGCGGCGATCCCAAATTCATTTATTTCCATTAACCTTACCCGGAAACGAGCCGCCCGCCCCCAGAATATTTCGATACATTCGTACTCCAAACTTGCGGTTGCGCTAGACCACAATTTTTTTGTTTCACCTTACAAGGAAATGGCAAAAAATGTAAATTTTGCATTTGGAATATCAGCACTTGTTTTAATAATGATTTGGTTCAAATCATTTCTACATGGCCTGATATTTCCAATAAACATAAGAAATAAATTTACCTTTCTCATCGCTCTAATTGTCATTTTCCCCAACATTTTCATCTATTATTTTGCAAAGTTTTCTTCTGATAATCTCTCTCACTTGAAAACAGCTGCAGCCAAAAACATTTTAGATAATAAATTAGACTTCATTGAGGAGTTAATGGCCGAAGGAGACATAAGACAAGTATTACAAACTTTAGAATTAAAATCAAAGTTAACAAAAGAATTTAAGGGATTTGAAAATAAGGAAAAAATAGATTTTTCACCAAAGCTACAAGCTACATTTAAAAATTTGACCAACAAAATCATTTTAATGGATTTAAATGGTAAGTTGTTCTCTCCCAGCTATGATACAGAATCAAGAAGATCAAGTATTTTACAACTATGTAACATGGCCAAAATTCTCCAACACCTCGGAATGCTTAATCTAAATTCTGAATTAGCCAAATCACACCTAAAAACGGCCTCTTTAACTGACGGATTCCTTGGAGAATATTGGAATTCCCTAAATCAAGCCAAAATTCTTGCAGCCGAAGGGGAAAATACTCTTCAACTAACGGCTTTGAATTATGTTTTACGCATGATTTATTTTTTGGTTCCCAACTTGGAAAGCAAAAGCTTCTCTCCTATTGGTGTATGCTTTACTACTTTTAGAAATTGTTACTATTTCTCACAACTTTTCACAAAACTAGATGGTTATCCTCACAAAACCTTTAACTATTCAGAAAACGGTCTCAATTTTGAATTTTCAGTTGCAAATCGTGATGGCATCAGTGTTTTGGAAGAGTCTGTCTTTAGCAAAGGATCGTCTTCAACAAAATTGAAGAATCTTCTAAACACAGCAACAATATTAAAAAGTAAAGATTTCATAGTAAGAAGATTTGGAAATGAAACCTTTATCGGCGGTTGGAGATTCCTGCGGACAAAAACTCTCCTGATAGCTGGTAGCTGCAACTTTGTAAACGAGGACGATAACTATTTCAAACTTGAAATTTTACCCTGGATTATTCTTTCATTTTCAATTCTCGTGTTATTGCTTTTATCAAAAATTCTCGCAACAATCTTTATTTCTCCATTAGACGCTCTTTTTAAAGGAGCCACCCTCGTTGATCAAAAAGAAAGATTTGAAACAAGAATCTATTCATCCAGTTATGACGAATTTGATGAATTAACTAAAGCCTTTAATCAAATGAACAAAGGACTTCATGAAAAAAAACAGATTTCCAGATTTTTATCAAATCAACTCTTGTCTCATAGTAACGATGCTGCCTCAAACACCTTAGCCACAACAAAAGAGAAGAAAATGGCAATTTTATTTTCGGATATTCGAAATTTCACCACAATTTCAGAGAAATACAATGCAGAGGATGTGGTGGAGTTGTTAAATACCTATTTCACATCTATGGAAAAAGCTATCCTTGCCAACGGGGGCACAATAGAAAAGTTTATTGGTGACGCGATCTTCGCCTCATTTAGTGATGGAGATTTTGAGACAAAAGAAAAAAGAGCTTGCATGGCTGCGTTAGAAATGAAAAAACAACTTCATAAGTTTAATGAACAGAGAAAACAAAATAACCTTTTTGAAATAGCTAACGGAGTTGGAATTTCAACAGGAAAAGTTTTTTCCGGCTCACTAGGAATCACAGGCAACCTGGAGTTTATTTTAACAGGAAAACAGATTGATTTAGCCGCACAACTGGAATCTATTTCAAAAAACTCAAAGCACATTGGGATAATTATCTCAAACGAAGTAGCTCAAGCCATTAAAAACGATTTCCGTCTGGAAGCTCTTTCAGATGTTAGCATTGAAAATTGCCATGAGTTGGTTGGGGTTTCTTAATGGAAAACAAAAATAGTATTAGAGTTTCAAATAGGATTTCACCAACTCTCTTACTCTTTGCGTTTTTCTGGTTAATAATTTTACCGGCAATGTTTTTGACTAAAACCTATACAGAGTTTAGCAAAACGTTTCTAAAAACATCATTAGATCAGTCTCTACCAAAAATGAAAAATGAAATGATGGAATTTAAGGAAGAACTGAAGCCAGAAGTGTGGCTCACAAAACAATTAAAAACTTTAAATGAGAATATTAATTTTGTGAGTTTTTCAGAAAATGAAAAAAATGTAAAGTTAGAGCAATTTTCTTCTATAAAAGCCAGCTCTCTTGCAAAAATTATACAGAAAAAATTAAAGCTGCCCGTATCTGCATTAATCTATCACGGCCCTGATACCAATGAAATCTCTACTTACAAAAACAAAAGTATGGATTTAATTTTTAGATTTCCACCCAAAACACTTCTCAGAAGAGCTATGGCCTCAATTAATAGACAATATGAAATGAAGCCCATCAAGTTTTTCTCTACTGTAAAGGAACTAAAACGCAATTTTACTAAGCTTCCTCCTGCACTTATCGATCAAAAACATAAGTTCTTGTTTCAAACCGCATTTGGAACAATCCACCCATTCAAAATATCACCTGGTATAGTTTTTAAGACCATATCTGCTAGATTTGGAAAAACTGGACCACTGTTTTTTTTCTACCAGAAAGCAACAATTGGTAAAGAAGAAAATGAAAAAATCCTTGGCGGCTATTTGGTGATTTTTAGACTACAGGATATTTCCCCTGAACGAATCATTGCAGATGCCAAAAAAGCTAATTCAACAAGCATTTTCAAAAGGCACTTTATTTATTCCAAGAAAAGTATTGGCAAAATTGATGATCTTAGTTTTCATATTTCCAACCAGCTTTTTGAAACAAAAAGTTTTATCCAGATAAAAAATGTTCCATCAGGAGAGCAAATGGTTCACCTGATACAAAGGGGAACAATAGTAACAAAAAACCTTAATGATATAAAAAAGCATTTTCCATATCTGTCTATCAGTCTGAGCAAAAAACACCTAAGACATTGGCTGGACAATAATGCGAAGGATATCTTTTTTCTTGTAAAGCTACTCGTTTTGGCAGCACTTTTTTTTATTGTCAGAATTCATCTTTTTGGACTGGATTTTAAAGCCTCAATAAAGGTAAAAATACTTCTAGCAAGTTTTACAGCGGGAATTCTTCCAATTTCCACACTTGGTTTAAACCTTGCCATGAACCAACAGTTGGACCTAATCTCTCAGGAAGCACAGATAAAGCAACAGTTAGAGACAGAACAAGCTTTGATCACCGAAGAAATTCAGGAAGAACTAAACTCTTTACGAAATAGAATTTTGTTTCTTTCAGTTAAGTTGGAAAGCAGCAAAAACAATAGAATTAAAATTTTACAAAATTGGTTAAATGAATCATGTGCAGATGAAATCACTGTGTCTGGGTTTGATGGAGAAAGCTTTTCGATTGTTTCACCCAATGCTGGCAGCGAAACCTTTGATAATGCAGAAAGAACGGCACTAAATGTTTTTAGTAGCTCAGTTGTTGCTCTAATAAACAGATCAGAGGTTATGCAAAAAAACAACGTTAGAAATGAATCCCAATTTGTCAAAAATTTAATCCTTTCCAACTCAAAAACCAATGCTCAAACAGCAAACCTTACGAATCAAGGAGAACTGGCCCAAGTTGAGCGAGGTTCTCCTGATTTCATGTTCTCAAGCTTCATTGTCTATTCGAGACAAAAGATCCCAGACCTGTTTGTAATTATTAGATTTAATACATTTAAACTAATTCAAAGCACTTTAAAACGGTTAATTGATTCTCATAAATTGGCTTCAAATTGGAGAGGTTTCTCTGTTGAGAATTTTCTCCTCGTATCACAATCATCTAAAACGAATAGACTTGTTCAATTCTATGCAAAATCCTCCAAACCAATAAATCTTGAAAAAATTTCTGAAAAACTGAATTTGGTTGCCAATAATAGAATGGCAATTCATTTTGAAAATCTGACATCAGACGGCAAACAATTCCTATACGCCAAAAAACATGAAATGTGGCCAATCACATTCATTTCTAAAACAACAATCCCAAAAGCAACCCTACAAAAGAAACAACGCCAGTTTTTCCCAATATTGCTATTTCTCATTTCACTATGTGGATCCATTCTAATTTTCGCACAAATCCTATATGTAAAGCCTCTCGAAGAGCTGATAAAAGGATTGCAAAGAATTGCAAATGGAGACTTAAATTCAGAGATTTACTTACAAAGCTCAGATGAGCTTGAAACCCTGGCTCAAAAACTTAATCGCATGAGAAAAGGTCTTAAAGAAAAAGATAAATTGTCCCAATACATCAGCTCAGATGTTTTGAAAGAAATTGAAGAATCAGAAAATGCAGAACTCAAACCCGGGGGCGAAAGAATAACCGCAGCCATTTTATTTTTAGGACTAGTTTCTTCTAAGCGAGAATTGGAAGAAAACTACAATGAGCAAATGTTTTATCTTGAAAAGCTGGCTCAACTGTCAGCAGAATCTTCCCACATGTTCCATGGAATAATAGATAAAATAGTTGATAATTCCATAATGATAGTTTTCAGGGAGCAGGGTATTGAAAGCAACCTGTCGCTATTAGCCCTTAAAGCAACCAAACTCATAATTTCAAACTTCGAAAAGCTCTGCTCAAATAAAGCCTGGTTAATTAAAGCTGGAATAGATTGTGGAGAAGTTGTATCTGGGAAACTTGGTTCACTGACCGGAAAGCTTGATTACACTGTTATAGGTGATTCAGTGAATACTGCGGCAAGATTGAAATCTATCCATCTGCCGGGCTCAGATCATCAAATACTTCTTACCCGCAAAATCTCTAACAATATTCCCAAAGAATTTAATCGTAAAACATTAGGAGCAATGACTCTGAAGGGTAAAACAAATCAAGTTGAGGTTGTGGATTTCTGGGAAAATAAAAAGCGCTGAATCAAATGCAAAGTCGATTCAACGCCTGTTATTTAACAGAAATTAGTTTTTAAGCTTGAGTTTTCTATCCCCAATTCTACACCCATCAATGTCATAAGCTAACGCATATCGAGTTAGAGCTTCTAATACCATCGATACTGTAAAAGCCTGGGAGCGCCAATGAGCCAGATCCCAAAACGATGCAGCAAAAAACAAACCAGATTCCCATGTGGCACATTTACCATTTGGAGATGCAAAGCGCCCTTTAGTAGATTTATTTTTTGGCTTAACATACCTTACGTTTTTCAATAAATAGGCAACTGCAGCTTTTAAGGAAGATTCATATTCCTGCTCCAAATTTGCTTCAATGGCAATTTCTTTGCCAATATTTATCAATGACGTAACTCCAAGTGCTGTGGCAAGATGATCACTTTTATCATCTCCACCGGGGAAAGCGCCTTTGTGTCCTGGATGCTTCCTGGCCCAGAGTTTCTGTTGAATCAGCAAATCTCGAAGGAGCTTTTTCATTGCTGGTCGCATCGCTCCCTCATTTGCTCCACCATCACGAAACGCTCTTGTTGCAGCATAAGGAAAAATCATGTTCTGAGGATAATACAATCCAGCTTCCGGCCAAGTTTGTTTTTCTATTGCTTTAGCTATTAAATTAATACATTCCATATAACCTGGCAGATGTCTGTTACCGGTTAATGATAATGACAAAAGGACATTAGAGTTTACAACCACGTCGACATTATTCACACCCAAAGGAATAATTCCGATTTCAGGACGATCAAATACTGGTTTATTTTCATCTTTTATCCAGGTCAGATACGCTCCAGAGCCTTTGCCTTTCCAACCATCGCGACCATCTTCCCGATCACGATCAATATCTCTGAATTTTGAAATCTCTAATAATGCCTGAGTGTCTTCTTCAATACCTGAATCTGGAAATCTTTTAGCAAAAAGATACTGAAAAGAAACTGCTGTTGAGGTGTCATCTGCATCATTAGGAATATTGAACAACGCATCCGCCCCAGTTGGGTTCCCTTTCATATCCAAACATGCTGACAACCAATATTTAGGAGGCGTTTGCTGCCCTTTAGCCAACATTGCAAAAAGTTTATCAAATTTGGGGTTTAAATATGCCTTTCCAAGAAACTCTAACTGGCTCACTGGAATATTAAAAGGACCTGTTCTAGGTGATTTACCGCGAACTCCCGGTAAAACGGCCCAGAAGTTGTAAGCATTATCCCTTTTAAAACTCTGAATATTCTGCATGGCAAGACGGAGCATTTTATTTACATATTGCTTTTGCCCTGGAAGCTGAGATTCGTCAAACATAAAAAGTGGGTAGCCAATAAAAGCCGTCATAAATAAATTCGAATCTTGAACGGCGGCAGGTGCACGTCCTTTTAGTCCAATTTTATTCGGCATAAAATGGATATAACTCGCCCACTCGCCGGCTCTATTATTAGCTTTCATTGATTTTGGAGCTGGAATCCCCAGATTTTCTCTGAACGGTAGATTGAAGCTCAATAAAGTTTTACAACCATCTCCATCAGCAGAGCTATCGTATTCACACGAAAGCTTACCTTTTCTAGCTCTTATCTGTCTGTCCTCCAGAAAAGCAAGTGAGCCAAGAATAGCTCCCTTTAATTCTGGATTAGAAATTCTGGTTTGAATTACTTTCTCTACTACATTCTGAGCTCCAGCAATGGCTTGTCCCCAGGAAAACAAGACCATCAAACATATAGATAAAAATAAGCCTAAAGACCATTTTTTTAACTTAAGCATACGGTACCCCTTAATCAATATTTTTTAATTATACTGCTAAGAGCAAAAACTAGCAAAAATCAGGTTCTTTTCTATGAGAAGAGCTATCTTGCTCAATACTATGAATGACTAATTTCAAAAAATCCGGTCTAAATATTATTGCCAAAGCAAATTTGGCAAATATAATTACCGTAGAATAATTTTTTTACTAAATAAGGAAAGCTATGAACAAACCAATTTTTCTAATCCTGTTAGCCGGAATTTTTTTTACCTTTTCTCCTCTGTTTTCTCAGGAAGAATGTGGCAACCCAATCAGGCTTAGTACAGTAGAATTTAATACTAATATTGATAATAAAATCATTTCTGGCTTGTTAATACTAGGCGCATTACCAGGCACAGATGGATTTAATGAAATAAGTATTGAGCTTAACAATGCAAACCAAATCGTTTTCCCCTATCAAGACTATCAGGGGGAAAATGCCTTATTCCAAAAACAAAAGCTGCTATGGGTAAAAGTAACCTCAAAATCTGAGGAGTTTAAAATCGGATTAACTGGCTCAGCGTGGTTTACGACAGATACCGACTTTGTTTTCTCATCAGAACTCCCTCTCCTGGCTTTAAAGCAAAGTATTAAGTTAGCGAAGTTGTGTAATACAAAGGGGGCAAAAGCCGAAGTATCAGTATTGAATTCAAAAGATGCAAAAAAATCAATAGTTATAAAAACCTCGGACGAGGTATTTTTGAAAACTCTCAAAAGCCTTTTATGCACTAACAAATCAGAAGCCACCCAAAAAGGCCCTGACTTAAATAATGATGGAAAAATAGACATTATAGAATTTTCCTGTGGACCTGATAAAGAGACTTTTGAGCTAAAGGTTAATGGAATTTCAATCCAGGGTAATGGTGAAGAAATTCAAAACAGTTTTGAAATTGTTGATATAGACAAATCTGATAATTTCAAAGAAATTGCCATAAAAGAAGATGGTCCTAGCGAAGACCCTTATACCAGCTACTATTTCTACGATGGTAAGAGTCTAATTTTTATGGGAAAAATTGAAGGTTATGGAGCTACTGATGGAACTGGAATTATAAGATCCCGGACAAGGGGAAAAATTCTTCACACCTGGTATTTTGATGATTTCTACAAACTATCACCTGACCACAAAGTTTTAAGAGAAGAGAAAGATCTCTATTTAATGAACTCAAAAGTTGTTTGCCAAAATTATCTACCATTATACAAATCTCGAAATAGCACCGAGGTTTTATCAGAAATCACTCCGAATGAGTCCTTAAAAATCACCTACACAGATAACAAGCAATGGTGCTGTGTTGAAGATGAAAACGGTGTAAGAGGCTGGTTTGCCCTGGAAAACTTTAACCAGCTAAAAGGAAGAGGTATCGACATAAATGATGTTTTTGATGGTCTTGTTAATACGGACTAAAAGACCAATAGGAAAATTATCTAAAAAAAAAAATCCCGCTGATAGAGCGGGACTTTTTTTTGATCGGACCGGACGAGACTCGAACTCGCGGCCTCCGCCGTGACAGGGCGGCGTTCTAAACCGACTGAACTACCGGTCCTGGTTTAAAACTTTTTAGTGCTTACGGCACTTTAAGAAAGGCGGCAATCGGATTTGAACCGATGAATAATGGTTTTGCAGACCATCGCCTTACCACTTGGCTATGCCGCCAGCAAAAATAACAAATGGCCAGGGTCAGAATTGAACTGACGACACACGGATTTTCAGTCCGTTGCTCTACCGACTGAGCTACCTGGCCTTACTAGAACGGACCGGACGAGACTCGAACTCGCGGCCTCCGCCGTGACAGGGCGGCGTTCTAAACCGACTGAACTACCGGTCCTAGTATATAGCGGTGGGCGGTGACGGGCTCGAACCGCCGACCACCTGGGTGTAAACCAGGAGCTCTTCCAACTGAGCTAACCGCCCTTGTCTTGATGACAAAGAAGATATTAACATTAACTGTTTTCAGTGTCAACAAAAAAAAATGTTTTTTTTATTTAAAAGGTAACAACCTTCTGGACCTTATTTATAGACTCAACAAGATCAAAATGATTTGCAAGTTTTCCGACCCTTAAAGAATGTTTGAGCCCCAAACTATCCAAAGCATGGCCTGCAACAAGAATTTTAACCCCTGCTCTCTCTATTTTATTGATTTGAAGAATAAGATCACTTCCCTCTACGCAAGCCTTAACAGAATTATTCCAGAAAACAAGAACCCTAGGAACCATCTCGCTTTCAGATAGAGTAATGATTATATCTCTAAAAGAAGACTTACCAATATCGTCGTTTTCACCCACATAACATTTAGTAAACATCAGCAGGTAATTGGAAATCTTTGCGGAAGGAACCCAGACGCGTTTTTCAAAATACACGCCTTCAAAATATTCGTGGTTTAGTTCTTTTCTTTGACTCAGGGTTCGGTACCTACATTGTTTTTTATTATTATATCACCCAGTAAGGAGCTAAGCAAGAAAAGCAAAAATAACCATATTAAAGCCCTTGCCAAATTCTCTAAAATGATTATAAATAATCTTTGTGTATTATTTGACACTTTCATTGCTTGACAGCCATGTACCTCTATGCTAATGTCATTGCATATAGGCACAGTCTATAACATGGAAGAGCTTTGAAAAAAGTTATACCCTTCATGGATTCGCGAAAGGAGACTTGGGTTGATGTTAAAACGTTTATCAATCATTTTGAGTGTTTTGGTTCTTGTATCGGTGGCTTTTACAGCTACAGCGGCAGAAAAGGTGCTCCTGCAGTATAATCCTGCACCAGGCACAACTGCTAAGTATAAAATGAACATTCGTGGAAACACAATTGTTACTGCTTACAAAAGAGCCCAGAGAACAAACCTGGAAACCAGCATGACAATCAAACAGGATGTTACTGGTGTTGATCAGCAGGGTAACGTTGAAATGGCTACTACCATTATCGACGGAACTATTACTGTTAATAACACTCCTACCCAGCTTCCAAACATTGGCCAGATTATTAAAGTAAAAATGGCCAAGAATGGTGAAATCATTTCTTCAACAGGAATGGATCAGCAGGGTAATTTCAATCAGATGCAGATTAAATTTCCTAGCAAACCAGTAGGTGTTGGCGATTCTTGGGATTCCAATATCAAACCTAATCCTCAACTCCCAATTCCAATGGAAGTAAAATATACTGTTGTTGGTTTTGAAAATGTTGGTGGCGAAGAGTGTGTAAAACTTAAATCTCAGGTTACAAGCTCTCAAGGATCAGCTGGAAGCATTAATCTTAAAGTTAAAGCTAACGGTAACATCTGGTTTGCTTACAAAAAAGGCATCATGATTCAGAACGAAGTTACTTCTAACATGATCATGATCATGGAAAATGATCTTGGTGGTGGAAAGAAAGAAAAAATCGAAACTCGCATGAACCTCAGCCTTAAAATGGGTTTGACAAAATAAAAATAATTTATTAGGTACCCTTGACGCTTCCAATTTTGATTCTTATAATTTAACACAAGATACGAAAAGATCTTTGAAATTTATATCAGAATCCCAGCAGTGAAGCAAAATCCAGGAGATTGTCTAACAATCTTCGGGTACAAAATAGTGAAAGCTGGAGCCTCGTTTTAACCCGAAACGGGGCTCCTTCTATATCCCGATACTTACCCGGTATCAAAAGTTACTACCTACCTACCCAAATATTCCCACTCTTTGAAAGGAGGAAAGGATCTAAGCGAAAATTTACTATATTTTACGAGATCCTATACAGGAGGAAAAAAGTTATGAGGTTGAAACGCAGTATATTGAAAACAATCGCGACAACCCTGACTGTAGTTATGCTGTTAACTGCCTTCGGAACAAGTGCCCACGCAGGTCTGTTCACGAAGATCAAAGACACAGTAAAAAACAACCCTGTTAAATCCGCATTAGCTGGCGTTGCAGCAGTTGGTGGAGCCATACTTGGAGCCCCATACATTGCAAGCGCAGTAGGATTTGCATCAGGTTCAGTCGCAGGAGTCGCAGGCGGAGCAACTGCCGCAGTAGCAGGAGCTGGAGCTGGCTTAGCTGGCATAGGCGCAACCATCTGGGGCGGCATTAGTGCAGCTGGTGGTTTTATCACTGGTACTCTTGGAGCTATCGGTGGAGCTATTGGTAGTGTGTTCTCTGGAATCGCAGGATTCATCGGTGGAATCATCGGAAGTCCTCTCTTTATCCCAGCTCTTTGCCTTGTAGGCGCAGCAGTTGCCGGATATTTCATCTGGAAAAAATTCAGACGCCAGAAACAGACAATCAGCAACGGAAGCAACATTCCTTCAGCTGGTCCAGTTGCGGCACCAACAACAGAAGTTGTAGTTAGTGGAGACTTCCAGGCACCGAGTTCTTCTGAAATCCCTCAGGTTAGTTCAACTGAAGTAGTAGTTAGCGCAGACGCTCAGGCTCCAGTTACTGAAGGAACTCCAGAACCAGCTCCAACAGGAAATTCATCAACAGCTTTGAAATCAGCACATGCTGAATACATTCAGGCTTACAACAAGTACATTAACATGGTTACCAACATCGGTGGCAGCGAAAACCCCGACGAGGAACTAAAATCTAACATGCTTCGCTCTGATACTCAGACTGCTCTGAATAACTATCGTGAAGCATACAATCGCTACATCACTCTCCTTAGACAGAGCAATTCGAAGTAGCTGATGTAAAAAAAAAGACCCGAGCCATCCGGCTCGGGTCTTTTTTTTTTAGGAATTTAGCTCATTGTAACTTTGAAGCCATGCCAATCACCTTCGGTGATTTCCGACAAATCTTTCCAACCGTTTTCTGCCATACACTTTTTAACAGCTGGAGCATTAGAAGAGTTTACTCCGGAAAATACTCCCCAACCTCCAGATTTAACCCATGGGGAAAAAACCGACATGAACTCTAACAAAACTGGTGAAGTGATGTTAGCTGCAAGACCATCAAATTTTGACTCGGGTTCAAAACTTCCTAGATCAGAACATATCATTTTTAGTTGATCTGAAATATTATTTAGCTTTGCATTTTTTTTCATGTTTTCAACTGCTGGACCTTCTATTTCAATGGCGACGCCACTTTTGGCGCCTCTTTTCATAAGATAAAAAGACAAAATTCCACTTCCAGCACCTAAATCTACAAAGGTTTCACCATTAACATCGATCCCCTCCAAAAACTCAAGGCAAAGTCTGGTTGTTTCATGAGTTCCTGTTCCAAATGCCATTCCGGGATCGATTAGAATAGTTGTAGCCGATTTTTCCTGTTCTAAAGGCTCAGCCCATGGCGGGCGAATTACAATTTTATCTTTAAGCAAAATAGGTTTGAAATGAGCCTTGAAACCTTCCATCCAATCCTGATTTTCACTATATTCTTCGAGGCTAAGAGCAGAAGAATCAACAGAAAAATCCTTCATCCAGGCAATAATCTCAGCTTCAATGCCTTCAGCATCCTGTTCAACCGTTGAAACTATAAAGCTTACAATAGTTTCACCTGTAAATTCATAATCGGTCTCGCCCATTCCAGGCACATCTCGAATCTGCGGATTTGAAAAAACTCCCACTCCAAATCTTTCTGCTAAACCATTAAGCGGTTCTTCAAGTTCTGTGGGAATCAAAATATTAAATCGCTTCAGCATCTTTTCTTATTTAGCTCCATTTATTAATTAGACTTTTGACTTTTTCAACAAAGATTTTATCTGAGGCAAATTTTTCAACTAACTGTCTCAAAATAGTTAAGGCTTCTTCTTTTTCGCCCATCGCATTTAGTGCTTCTGCTTTTCCCATCAAAGCAAATCTGTCTTCTGCATCAAATTCTTTTAAAACCTGGTCATAGGTTCTCATTGCTCTATCATTCAAACCAACATCCAGAAACATTCTTCCCAGAACATTTACTGCATAAACATCGTCTGGTTCATAATTAAGAGCAAACATCAAATTATAAATTGCATTTGGATAGTCCTGCTTTTCCTGATAAGCTTTCCCAAGATTGTAATAAGCAAAAGCGTAATCAGGCTGTATTTCAATAGCTTTCTTCAGGTAGCCAATAGCCTCTTCAAGCTCTTTTTTCATTATCAGTAATTTTCCCATATTGCTAAGGGTAAAAACATCTTCAGGATCTAGTGAAATTGCTGTAGCGAATTGCTTTTGAGCTTCTTCCAGCATTCCCTTGTCCATAAAAATCATTCCAAGATTTTTACTGATTGAGAGTTTCTCTGACTCCGAAGATAAAGCAATATTGAAATGCTCGTTAGCCTGTTCCAGAGAAGAGGAAGTTTCAAGACAAATTCTTCCAAGGTAATAATGCGCTTCACTATTGCTGGAATCAATCGCCAGAACCCTGTTAAAATAATTTTGGGACGTAGAAAATTCTCGTAACTCAAGCTCTAATCTGCCAAGTAAAACCATAGCAGCAATGTTCTGAGAATCTTTTTTCAAAATTTCATTGGCTAGTCTTTCAGCTTCGACGGGATCGCCAAGCTCAAACATTACAGTGGCAAGACTAACTTTGTTATATAAATCACCAGGATCTACTTCCAAAGCCTTTTCAAGAATACTTACACACTTTTTGTAATCACCTTTCATTCTATAAGCCAAAGCCAATGAATTGCTTGCATACTTGTCTTTGGGGTTTTTCTGAACGGTAACTTCAAGAGTTTCAATTGCTTTTTCAATATTTCCTTGCTCTAAATAGGTGTTACCAACCAGATAATTAGTGTATAAGTCTTCCTGTTTAACTTTTAAAGAATCATCCAGCAAATCCATGGCACCTTTGAAATCTCCCATTTCCTTAAGGACCATAGCCAGCTTATTCATTGTATAAATGTCATTAGGCTTATGCTTTAACGCCTCACCAAAAAAATTCTTTGCATCCTGAAGTTTATTTTCTTTTAAAGCTTCATTCCCTTTGGTATAGGCTTCTTGAAAATCCATTAACGGGCCTCCTGCACTCTATCTATAGTAAGCGAATTCTATATTATAAAATCTCTCTCGCAAAAGCGTTTTAGAACAAAACGTTTTTACCATATTACTCTTTTGAAAGAATTTCTTCCAAACTTTATTTACTTATAATTGAAATACAGTGAGACAGCAGCAGTCTACAAGTCTATATCCAAATCTGCTTTCAGGCTTGTAAGTGAAGCAGCTACCTGTCTTCTCACCACTGGATCTTTATCGGAAAGAGCATTAATCAACGGTTCCACGCCCTGAGCCATTCCGAGTTTCCCCAAAGCATAGGCTGCAGATGCACGCATATTTGGTTCCAGGTCTTTAATCATTTTAGAAAGCAAATCAAAAACCTTCATATCGCCGTATTTTCCAAGGGCGATAAGAATATTGGCCTTAACTCGATTGTCCTGTTCATCAACCAAAAGATTCAAAAATTCATAAACTCTTTTTCCACCAATGGACTCAAGAGCTTCAACAGTGTTGGCTTTAACTCTACGATCATTCGATCTCAATTTTTCGGTCAAAACAGAAATATGATCCTCGCTACCGACCTTGCCCAGACTTCTTATAGCACGAGAGAGAACTCTAGGTTCTTTTTCCATATCAATGATCTTTACAAGAAATTCACACAAACCCTTCGGCTTTTGTCTTTCCAGCGCTTCAAGAACATGATATCGAACAGATGGGTCCTTATCTTCAAACCATGCAAAAAGCCTCTCCGTCTGGCTGATATCAGCGGTTGACTTTAAAATCCTAAGAACCATTACTTTGGTCCATGAAGTATATTTATCAAAATTAACAATCATGTCTTCTGAGGATTTAAAGCCTTTAAGAACGAAGGCGTTTAAGCGGCCTTGATCACCAGATAAAACTTCCAGCTCATCAAATTCAAAAACATCTTTCAAAAGAATGTGCATGTCTCGGCTGGCAATAACTTCATCATTGTCCTGAATCTTGCTTAGTGTTCTAAAATCAATAAATCCATCTCCAAGCAAGTCAAAAGAACCATCTTCGTTGGTAATTTTCCCTCTTACCATCTCTGCGGCGTGCAAAGTAATCTTGGGAGAAAAAGGCATGTCCGGCTTCCTTCCCAAATCTTTTGCAATCATTCTGGCAGCATTTAAAGAATTCAATAAAGTGTCGTGCTTATTAGATTGGTGAAAGACTGCAAGGATTCCGGAAGGAAGCAACTGCAAAGAAACATCCCTTCCTGAATGACAAATCTTTCTAACAGTATCAAAAGCTTCCTGAATAAAGGAGAAAATTCTTTGCCCCTCTACCCTTTCGATGGAATCGTCGATTCCACTAAAATATACAAAGATCGAAACCGTAAAAACCTTTTCTCCATTCTTATCAGAATCGGAAAGAGCCTTTAAAGTTCTATCAACAATGCTTTTACTTACATATTGTTGGAGACCTTTTCCAATCAGGTCCCTCTCTTTCATACTCATAAGCATAAAATTAAATGCGTGAGCCATTTGTCCAAGTTCGTCATTTCTTTCGATAAAAATCTGCTGGTTCATGTCTCCCGCTGTGACTTTCTCCATTGCTTTAATAAACCATGCAATCTCTTTCGAAACCCTCTTGGAAAGCAAGTGCATTAAAAATAATAAAATTATCAGACCACCAAGAAAAATGAACACTATCTTGTTCCTTAAAACATATAGCGGTTCATATGGGCTGGAGTTTCTGAAAGCTGCTCTTAAGGTTCCAAGGCGTCGAGTTCCTTTCATTAGAGGAACATAAGCCTCATGCATATCCTGCAATCCAAGTTTAAAGATAATTGGATGATCTGAATTTAAACTTCGAGAATAATTCTGATCTATTTCAACCTTTTGCCCTACCATTGTTGGATCTGAGTGAAATATAATCTGATCATCTTTAATAACTGAAACCAGGGAAAAGTCATCGTCTACTGAAACTAAGTTGTAAGCTTCTTTAAGATCCTTTTCTTCGCCGGTTTCAATAAATCTCACCGCGGGGGGTGCAAACATTTTGGCAACGTATAGCCCGTGCCTTACAAAATTTTGTCGCCAATGCTGATCATACCAGTTCTGAATGGTCATGCGCGTACCAAGAAATAGCAACAATATTGCAAGAGCTGTTCCACCAAGGAGTGTGTGCTGCAAATTTGAAGTATTATGCATTCTCACATACCAATAAGTGGCCAATCCAAGCATCAGTATGGCAAAAATCAGAGTATTTCTGAATTTTACATGGTTTAGGTTTTTCTCTTCGGCAGACCGAAAAAAGCCAACTCGAAGAACCACTTTCTTTTCAGTCAGCGTTATTAAAGGAATAGCTGCCTCAATCATCGGAATTGTTCTTGAGGTGTCTGTAAAAGGAATCAACTGAAGATGAGCAGACTTGATTGCAGCTTCTTCAACGCTCTCTAGAACTCCAACTGGAATACTAAAATTTTCCGCCTTTGCCAGAACAGCCCCATCGGCCTGTTGTACCAAAGCATATGCCACAGCTTCTTCGGATAATAAATTGGACAATCTGGGCGTTAAGTCCATTCTTCTGTTTAGCATATCAACAATTTCACGTGCCAGAAGCTTTACAAGCAGAACTCGCCGATTGGCATAACGGTTTTCAACTTCATCCAAGTCTGAAATTGTAAAATAGTATGCAAATGAAACAAGTGAAATTATTACAAGTGCAATAAGAGTACGTTCAAGAAAACGGGATTCATTAAATGCCATAAAAACCAGCCTGGTATTAGTCTTTCTGCTGAATTAAATCTACAAAATTAGCTGCAACTTCAGGATCAAATTGAGTCCCACTGCATTTTTTGATTTCAGCAATAGCTTCTTCGACGGATAATGCCTTACGATAAGGCCTGTCAGTTGTCATTGCATCGTATGTATCAACAACGCTTATAATTCTTGCAAGAAGAGGAATTTCTGTGCTTTTTAATCCCTCTGGATAGCCTTTTCCATCATATCTTTCATGGTGGTGACGAATAATAGAAACAATTCCTGATAAAAACTCGACTTTTCCAAGAATCTTGGTTCCAAGTTCGGGATGTGATTTTATAATATCAAATTCTTCGTTTGTCAGGCGCCCAGGCTTATTTAAAATTCCTTCCGGGATTCCTATTTTTCCGATGTCATGAAGCAGTCCACCCAACTTAATGCTTTCTACTTCCTGATTTGAAAGATTCATTGCTTTAGCTAATTTCACTGAAAGATCAGTTACTCTTTCTGAGTGTCCACGCGTATAACTATCTTTTGCATCTATGGCGCTTGTTAAAGCGGATAAAGTGTCAATATACGCCCTTTGCAGATTATGAAATAAATCAGCATTTTGTATAACAAAAGCAATTTGACTACCTAAAATTCTTAGTAAATCTAAATCTTCTGGTCTAAAAGAAGCATTTCCCTTTTTATTGGCCAGCTGAATTACTCCCAGGAATTTATCTCTGGGCTTAAGAGGTAAGGCAATTGTATCTCTAATTTCGTGGTTTGCAACTTTGTTCTTCTCTGACTCAAAAAACTCACTTGAAGACAAATCAACTATCAGACGCTGTTTTTCTTCTCTTCTGATGGTTTTTATAAGTTCAGTGTATCCGGAATCATGATCAAGAGAAAACTCTTCAAGTCCCTTATCAGACTGAACCTGGACAAAATATGGGTGCTTATCATTCTCTCGCACAAGAAAAATACAAGCAATTTCACTATCTGTGCCATCTCTGGCAATCGAAAGGAATTTATCAACCAGGGTGCCCAAATCAATGTTTGTGACAATCTCTTTCCCGAGAATAAAAACATTGCTCAACACCAAAAGCCGCTTAAACATTCTTTCATAAAGAATTGCGCTTTCTAATGATGCTGCCGCCTGCCGCGCAAGAATTGGCAATATCTCGCATATATTTTCAGGAGCATTGGAATTAAGCTTTAAACCAATGACGCCAAGCATTCTATGACGGCGAACCAAAGGTAAAAGAATGAAATCATCAATTGTGACTATTTCAGCTTCTGATTCTTGCCATCTAACGTATTCTTCCTTGAATTTTCTGCGAATCTTTTCCATCTTCTCTTCAAGGATAAGATTACTAATTCTTACGTCCAGTTCAGAAGGGTCTTTACCTGCCAGGGAGAAAAAGGAAGAGTCTGCTTTACACAAAATTAAAGCTTTTTTCAAAATGGCCTTCAAAAGAGAGTCAAGTTCGATAAAAAAACCAGTTTCATCCAAAGAAAGCAACTCTTGCAGCTGTTTCTTCAGAGTCTCGTTCTCACGAACGAGTGCGTCTTTATTGCCCCTGTCTCCAGATCCTGGAGTTAACCATGAAATATCAAACATAATTAGGGCATTTTACCACTTAAAAAGCACAAATACAATCAAAAGAGAACAGACTTGGAAGTCCTGTTTTACTCACTTCTGACCACTCTTCCAGAAATGGATAGCTCTATTGGACCATTCATACTTTGTTTTTCTATGTATTTTTGAACAGCATCTCTTAACTGAAGACCATACTGAAGGTTACGTCCTCTCTTGAATGCAAGAAAGTTATCTCCACCATCAGCTAGAAAGCTATTAGTTGTAACACTATAGGTTTGCGTAGCCACAACTGGACTACCATCAACCAGCACTTCTTTCAGCTCATAGTCATTAAAGCCACGATTCGCAAATTTATAACTGCAACCTGAAACCTGCAAAATTCCACGCCTGATGCTGGCAGAATTGGTGAAAAGTTCAAGTAAATCATTTCCCGAAAGATTCATAGTTACCAATTGGTTGTCAAAGGGCATGACATCAAATAAGTCCCCAAAAGTCATTTCACCTTCACGAATATTGTTTTGTATACCACCACTATTTTGAATGGCAATTTCTGCCCCGGTGCTATCTCTCATAGCATCTGTAATCATGTTTCCGATGGGGCATTCCTGACTAAACATTCTTTTATAATCACCAGCAAAACTACCAATGACTTTCTCTTTAATAGCTCCCACCTGTCTGGTTTCATTATCTATTATTTCTTGAACCTTTTTGTCTGGATCTACCTCGCCAAGATTAACTGGGATTCTTCTTCCCGCAAAGGAAATAACCTTAACTGGTTTCCCTGAAAGCTCAAGATCAAGAACATCAATTTCCTTACTTTTATTGTAACCACTCACAGTTTTTATTATGATTCCATCTTTCATTATTGCAGGAGGATTATCGACCTGATAATCAAGCATCACACAAATATCAGGCTGTGCATCTGCAATCGCAGTCCATTCAGCGGGACTGATTCTCTCTTTATCGTAAAGGGTTAGCAGTACAACTAAATCAACAGAGGCCTGACGAAGGTTTGCAATTCTTTTCTTTAAAGAAGAATCAGGCGGTAAAAACTCCAACCCCAGCACATTCCCCTTTGATGTTAGATCAGGCGTATTTGGGGGTGTAATCCCTACTATACCGATCTTAAGGCCTCTTCCAGGGGTAAGAATCAATTCGGGATTAATATATGATGGAGTGTGTTCGGTTCCTGCCTCATGAATATTTGAGCTTAAAAACGGAAATTCAGATTGAGCAGAAAGCTCTTTCAAGCGCTCTTGTCCAAAAGTAAACTCAATATTTCCAACAAGCATACCTTCAAGATTACAGCCATTTAAAGCTTTCACAACTGCAAGTCCTCGGGTGAAATATGCATCAGCGGTTCCTGAAATCTCACTTCCGACCGAAAGGTAATTAAATGGCTCTCCTGAAAATGAGGCCACTGTTTCTTTGACAACGGTCGCGATACCAGCAGCTCCACCCATTTTTTTCCCTTTGTAGGGCCTGAACTTCGCTTTAAAAGGATGAATCCTACCCTTAGAAATACCAGAAATAATTAAATGATACCTGCTATTCCCAGATGGTTTTAGTAAAACAAAAACCACTATTATTAATACCAATATAGAAAATACTAAAAACACTTGTCCCAAGCGGTTAAACATGCTTTTCTCCTATCTTGTATTCTAGAGCCAGCGCACCTTTAACGCAACACCTTTTTTACATAAAAAAACAGCCCCCTGTGAAGGAGGCTGTTTCTGATTTCTACTTAGAACTTATTCAGTTCTCTGAGTCTCTTTTCAAAATTAGACTTTTCTTTTTTATTGTCTGGATGGTTTGCACCATGGATCAGACCTTCTTTAATTTTCTTTGTAACATCCTGAATCATTTTCTTGGATTTCATTCCGAATTTTTTCATCTTGTGCTTGAAAAAGCTGAAATATTTTCCAGATTTTCCTTTATTCTTCTGAATGTCCCAAACAATTACTCTGGTCAAGATGTCTGCTCTCATTTCTCGACTGATGTATGTTTCGTTAATACTTTGTTTTGCTTCATCAGAAGACCCTTTGCCTCTTCTAATATTAGCTTTAAAGGTTGTAATCTCATAGGATTCTTTTATCAGCTTATCCATAAGATCGCCCAAAGTATCTACACCAACTTTTTTATACTCCATGTAAGCCATGGCAGCTTGAGAGATATCACCAAACTGCTGAGTCTGACTTGCATCACTGGCCTGGTCAGCTTGATCGGCTTGATCAGCTTGATCGCTATCGCTTGACTGAGAACTCTGGCTAGACTGGCCGGACTGAGAACTCTGACCAGATTGGCCTGCCTGAGAACTGTCATCTGATGGAGGAGTTTGCCCTGGTTCATCTGCTGGTGGAAGATCGTCAGGAAGAGCAGGATCTTCAGGTTCGTCAGCTGGAGACTGATTAGCCTGGTCGGCATCATCAGCTGGAGATTGATCTGCTGGAGGAGCCTGGTCGGCATCATCAGCTGGAGACTGGTCTGCTGGAGGAGCCTGGTCGGCATCATCAGCTGGAGACTGGTCTGCTGGAGGAGCCTGGTCGGAATCATCAGCTGGAGACTGGTCTGCTGGAGGAGCCTGGTCAGCATCATCAGCTGGAGACTGGTCTGCTGGAGGAGCCTGGTCGGCATCATCAGCTGGAGACTGGTCTGCTGGAGGAGCCTGGTCGGCATCATCAGCTGGAGACTGGTCTGCTGGAGGAGCCTGGTCAGCATCATCAGCTGGAGATTGATCTGCTGGAGGAGCCTGGTCAGAATCATCAGCTGGAGATTGATCTGCTGGAGGAGCCTGGTCAGAATCATCAGCTGGAGACTGGTCTGCTGGAGGAGCCTGGTCGGAATCATCAGCTGGAGACTGGTCTGCTGGAGGAGCCTGATCGGCATCATCAGCTGGAGACTGGTCTGCTGGAGGAGTTTGATCTACATCGCCAGCTGGTGGTATGTCCGCTGGTGGAAGTGGATCTGATTCATCACCTGGCATAGGGTCGTTACCCTGTGCTGGATCATTGCCCTGTGCTGGGTCATTGCCCTGCACTGGATCATTGCCTTGAACTGGATCATTGCCTTGAACTGGATCGTTACCCTGGTTAGGATTGTTTCCTTGATTAGGATTGTTTCCACCTAGTTCTGCTGCTTCTTTTGGAGTTAACTTTCTCCAATGACCCTTTTTCCAAACACCTTTTTTCGTATAGTGTCCGCAAACCCACACACGTTTTTTCTTACCTGTGAGTTTCCACTTAACCCATACTCCAGAATCTTTAAAAGCATTGTTAATTTTAGCGCCGGTTACTTTTACAACTCTACCGGTTTTAATTGCAGCTTTTTTAATTGCTTTGCCAGTTTTCTTAGCTGCTTTTTTGATAGCTTTTTTACTTTTCTTGGCGGCAGTTTTAATTGCTTTACCTGTTTTTTGGGCAGCTTTTTTAACAGCTTTAGCTGTCTTTTTTGAGGCCTTTTTAATAGCTTTTTTAGTTTTAGTAGCTACTTTTTTTATTGATTTACCAATTTTGGTAAAAAATCCTGATTTCTTTTTCTTACTTGATCCAGTTCCTTTTCCAGCAAATACTTGAACTGAAAATAAGAAACATAAAACTGAAACAAGAGCAATAATTCTTGTCCATCTCTTAGACATTAGCTCTGCCCTCCAAAAAATAAATTTAACTCGCGTCGACTATAAAATGAAGCAAGTCCTGTACCAAAAACAAAATCCACACTCTAAGCCCGTGTAGGAGAATTTATCTGAAAAGTAATCAAATTTTCAGCATCAGATTGCCAAAAATTAGTCTTTTAAATCTTCAATCGCTTCTGCTTCGTTAGTACATAAACTGGCATAAAGAAAAACACCAACCATTTCAAAAACTTTCTCATAAATGTTGCTTAAACCGGTTACGGAGAGCCTTCCTCCATGATCGTCAACAATTTTTTCTGTTTGAGTTAAAATTGTTGCAACCGCCGGGCTATTAACCGTTATAGCCTTTTCAAAGTTGAACAAAAACTTTATGCACCCTGAATTAATGTATTTATCTATAATGCCTGGCAATACTTCCTCAAGATTAAATGACAAATCACCTTCAAAATAAATATATGCAATGCCATCAGTTTCTTTATCTTTAACCGAAAATCTACTTTCCTGCATTTGACACCTCAAAACTTAAAGATTTTCTTTAAGTCCTTTCCTAGATCTTTTAGTTTATCACCCACTTCTTTTAGTGGGGGCTTTTCTTTTTTGGGTTCCTGAACTTCAGGAGGGTTTGTTCCCGTGGGCTGATTTACAGGTGTTTGTGAGTTATTTGAATCATTCTTCTTCTTTCCAAACAGTTTACCCAATGCTTCTTTTGCTTTGTTCTCCAGAGTGCTTTTAACGTTTTTGGTTGCGGCATCCTTAAGCATTTTTTCAAGGGGGATATTCACTTTTGGGGACATCATCGAACCCTTAATAGAAACTGGAATAACAAGATATTCCTCTTTACCTATTAATTGTTTTAGAACATTACTTCCCTGACAGGCTTCTCTGGTCAAATTCATTTCAGAAGTTCCATCAATTGTGGTATCAAGTCCGATAGAACCAGAAAAAGTCATAAACCCGTCCTTTGTCTTTGAAACAAGGTTATTTGTATTAAATCTTCCTCCCTGAACAACGCAATCAGCTGCCATATTTCTAATTTGTCCAGAGGCTAAATGTGGAGCGTTTAACTTATTGCAAATGCTTTGAACAACAGGAGGAGCTTTGTAAGCACCTTCCTTCATCCCAATATTTGCCAATCCATTCAACGACACAAGTCCCAAAACATTACCTTTCGCCTTAAACTTTCCATCTACTCCACCGTTAAGTGCATCACCCATAGATGTGTTCTGTTTTAAAAATAGTTGGGTTTGTACCCCGCTAGCTATTACATCAAAATCAAATTCTATGGGAGATTTTTCAACAAATACGTTCATTGAGGCCTTTAGGTCACCGCCAAAAACATTTAATTGTGCCTCTTGAACTCGAAAAAGGCCATTAGTAAAGCTAAACGGGGCTGTGAGTTCTCTGAAAGGGAATTTATAGGTATCACCCTTCTCGCTAACCGGAGCTTCAAACATTCCAGCCGTCGCATACGCTGCACCTGTCAATAAAAGCTTATCAAGAGTACCTACAAGCTTCCCTTTTCCCGTTCCAATTGCAGTTACCTTATAACCAGTTCCATCGAGGAAAAAACCACTTGCATCAGTGATTTCAAGAGGATTTACTTCATATCCGAAATCCATCAAAAATTTTCCCCAATCTTTAATCGCTCCAGAAACACGTCCCTGAGACTTACCCCAAGTTGCACTTAATTTTTCAGTTCTTAACCCTTTATTGTTAACAATAACGGGGCCATTTATGTTTGTAATTTTTCTCAAAACAGCTGGATGAAAAAACTCTCCGTTTTTTATAACTGCATTTCCAGTAAATTCAGGCTCAGACGATTTGCCTGTTAAAGTAAAATTCAAATCTGTCTTTCCTGAAAAAATTAACTCAGCAGGCATTTCGGGAAAATTCTTTTTCATAAAAGTCAAAACCATTGCCAGATCAGTATTGCCGGTTTGAGCTTTAAAGTTCAAAAATGGAGCTTTGTAATTTTTAAGGCTCCCGCTACCGCTCACATCGCCACCCAGCATTCGACCTTCCAGTTTCTGAATGACCAACTGGTTGATATCCGCCGAAGCCTCTCCATTAATGTTTTCAACCAACACTCCTCTTTCAGGAAGAGAAGCGAATACATTACTTAATTTCACTGTTCCTGAGGGCTGTAAATTTGATTTTGCCCCCTTTAATCCAGCATCAAAATCCACTTTTCCTTTAAACTGCCCGGAATTAACAGGCAAATTAAATATTGGTGCGGCAACTGCGGCCAAAGAATTCAAGTCTACAAATCCTTTTGCCTTGTAATCCAATTCCATCTCTTTATTGTTTTTTAAACTCCCTGAAATGCTAAATTCGGAGCCAATTCCCTTAACCTGGGCGGATTCAATGTTTAAAATCCCAGCGTCAGGGGACAGATTTTCCATTTTTGCCAAAAAGTTAGTAAAGCTTAAATCAACCTTCTGCTTTGTTTCTTCCAAAACAAATTTGTCAGAACGTAAAGCCCCGGAAATTTTCGGAGTAACACCATCATAATTAAAATTCCCAGCAAAACTTGCTTTTCCAGATGGCTTAATCGCAATGGGGATCGCCGGCAGAAAAGGCTTCGCCAAAGTAAAAACTGATTCTAAATATACTTCTAATCGAATATCGGCTTGCATTTTTAACGGGCTGGTAAATATCTTCCCCTTGGACAAATCAATTTTATTACCTTTCAATGAAGCTCCCAGATTAGAAACAGAAAGATATTCACCGTTATACTCCAACTGCCCACCATTAATATCAACAGGTGCAGGAAGCAATGCCAGATTTAAATTGAGCTTTCCTGGGTTTACTTTTGCGTTAATCTCTTTCAATTTAGATTCTTCAAACTTGATTGCCAAAGCTCCGCCAATCGGGTCTCCCGTCACCTTTAAACCCAACGAATCCGGGATGAGACCTTTTGCTAGTCCCAAAAGAGTTTCAATACTCACTTTTTCTGCATTCATGGTTAATTGGCCGGACAATGGTGAGATACTTGGCAAAGATGCTTTCAGATTTACCTTGATTCCTGGAACAACACTAACAACCGCGTCATCAAGTTCCAAAGCGCCGGAGAACAAATACTTTCCATCGATGCTCACAGTAGCGGAATTAAACTGTTTTAATCTGGCTCTGTGCTCTTCTGGAATAAAACCAATTAAACGATCAAATTTTTGAATATCTCCAGAAATATTAAAACTTAAGGATTCAGGCCAATCAAGGTCTCCTACCAACTTTATTCTACCAATTTCTGGAATTTTTAAATCCGCCTTAATTGGAAATGTACTGCTCAGCATCGCCTGACTTATTCCAGCCTGAGTCAAAAATAGATTTTGCTTCTGATTTGTTGTCTGGTCTTCGTAGGAAAAGCTTACGTTGCTTAACAATATCGATTTAAAAGGCAATTTAATCTCCTTCCAATTGGAGGAAGAATCGCCTGCAGCTGCTTCTTTTTTAGTAAGACCTGCAGAGCCCTTTTTTATAATCACAGAGCCAGTTGCATCTGATAAATTAATTGAAGAAATCATCAATTCGCCAGCAAAAGCAGCCCAAATGTCTGGCACAACGCTTAATCTATTAAGTGTAAATTCTGCTTTTAAAGCATCGCTGTCAGTTGCAAGTCCAACTTGTTCCAGTGAAATCTCAGGAAATGAAAAACTAAGCTTTTTATAACTAACCGACATGTTCAAAGCACTTGAAGCTTTGGCCATTATAATTGAATCCAAACGATTGTCAGTCGTCAGCCGATTGTATACATAACCAATGGCGATAGCCATAGCAAGCACAATCAAAAATGTAAAAGTAGCCAAAACTTTAAGGTAAAACCAAAGCCCTTTTTTACCTTTTGTCAGGACTACCCCTTGTTTTTCTTCCTGTGTCATTCTAATCTCCTAACTTATTTACCTTGTCTGTTGCTAAAGATAAACCTGTCTTTCAACTTAAAATCAGACATTAAAACAGGCTTCTTCTGCCCCTCAACAGAAAAGATTGCTACTTGAGCAGGAAAAGGAACGGTTGCCCCTTTTATTTTCTCACACTCCATTTCAAAAAGATTTTGAAATGCTGGCTTTTCATTGTAAAAAACCTGACTTGCAAATGACTTCAAAATGTAAACTCCGTCCTTAAATTCCCAGGTTGGCAAAAGCACATTTTTGGCATTTGCCTTCAAATCCTCATTTTCAATTGCTTTTACCATTAAAGCTCTGTCAAAAATAATCGCTGTTCGATATCTATTGTTTTCTTCAAACCACTCAAATTTAAGCAATTCATCACTTTCAGAAAAAACTGCTTCTTTTGCCAAATTTTTAAAAAGCGGTCTGACAACCAGCATGTCATAGAACTTTAAGAATCCTTCACCAGTGTCTCTTATCGATTCACCAAGCTCTCTGATATTTTTTGGAAAGCTCTCATCTGATGTTAATCCGTCCAAAAGCAACGAGTTAAACTTCCCATTGAAATAAACAATTCCCCATTTTGGATAGCCCGACTTCATGGCAGTGGCTACGGCTTTTAATTGAGTAGAATCAACCTCAAAAGCAATTCCCTCAGAGCCACTTGCAAAAAAAGCAGGGTATAACTCATCTAACTTCTGAGAAAAAGATGCCAGACTGACCGATGCGGTGGAAGTCTCCTGAGCAAAACCAGTTTGGAGGGAAATAGTAAGAAGAAAATACAGAGTTACTAAAACTCCACCAATATTTTTCAAATTTTGCATCCTTAATCCCTCATTTTTTTTATTTGCCTCCTATACTACTGTAGGAGTCACCTCAAAAGCAAAGACCAAAATATCTTACTTCGGTTATGCTCTAAATGATCCGAAATACTAAGGTAATACTAGTTTTGCTGGAGGAAGGAAACTCCCCTTTTCCCGATAAAAAACAATGATCATGCGCGTTACAAAAGCTTTTATAATCTTTTTCGCCCTTTCTGCGATTGCATTAATTTCAGGATGCACAGGAAAGGGTGATCTGACTTTCAAAAAACTTCCATCTACTGCAGAATACGATATCAGTGGCCAGATAGTTCTCCCTGAAATCATTGAAACCGACTTGAAAACATCACTTCGACATGCGCTCATGTCTATCTCTGATTTTTCAACTTTTAATGTATCCAGCGGAAATTTGTCAGTGAACGCAGATGCAAGTGGTAATTTTTCGATAAAGAATATTCCATTTTCTGACAGCATTGTCCTTAAAGCCAAAAGCAATAAAATCGAGCTTTTAAAAAGGGTCTATCCTAATGAATTGGATTTCACCGATTTAAGTCAAACAAAAATCGATATTGACTCAACAGCCAAAGCCTTAATATGGCAATTTGCCAAAGATTCAAATAAAGAATTAACTCTTGCTGACATAAGCGCAAGAGAATACGCCCCCTATGTAGCAAGCGTTTCATACGCTATAAAACTGGCTCTTCAGATGCCTGATTCCAGTGTAACCAGCTCTATTCTTGAGGTTCCAGCTGTCACTACACCAGCAAAATCAGCTGCTGCAATCATAGGTTCAAGAGAATATATTTTAAGAGACTCTAACTCTGTTTTTAGAAATATTCTCTTACGCAAAGATCTTGATTTACTTAAGGTTTACATATCTCCATCTTTTTCGAATGATTGGGACTCAACCTCAAACTGGAATGACATAATCAGCTACTTCACAACCATTTTTGCTGAAAAGAAAGTCCTTGATGTAGAGTGGAATGTTCAATATATTGAGCTAACCCCTGAAAATACGGCCAGAGTTAGAACTGAAGCCAGGTTATTTCTGAAAGATATACTCTCTGACCAAAATGTTAAAACCCAAAAGTTCACATTCGATGCAGTTTGGCGAAAAGAAGGAAGCTTCTGGAAGATATTGAAAAACCTTCCCTACCGACTCGATCACCCTTCACAGGTTGGCGCTGATACAAGATGGGGAGAGCTGGCAGAAATTCATACAAAACTTAAAGCTGCCATTGCCGTTGAAGACACCAACACTCTCGAATCCTACATTTCGGATAATTTTAGAAACGATTTTGATGTAACCAGTAACAAAAATGATTTAATTCAAACTGCGCAGGCACGCTTTAACGCAATGGATGTAAAGATTTCTACTTACGCAATTAATAAAATAACTTTCACCGGGACTGACAGCGCAGAAGTCGATTGCACAGGACAGGTAAAAGTAATAAATCTAATTCCTGGGATAGACATTGATTCAGGATCAATCCATTCTATAGTTGAATGGCGCAGAGAAAACGGAGTTTGGAAAATTTTTCGAAACTTACCATACCGATTTACTCATCCTAAAAATTAAAAAAGAGCTGAACGCCGATTTAGCGTCCAGCTCTTTAATACCTGGGTCTAAAGTTTTTTCAACAGATTGTTAGCAGTTATATTCGTAGGATCAATCTCTAAAGCTTTTTCCAATAAGATTTTTGCTTTTTTAGTATCCTTTTCTTTTGAATTCAGATAGATTTCTGCCAGTGAAACAAATACATCAACATGAATAGGCTCAAACTTAAAAGGAATGTTATTGTCTGCAAGAATTTTCTCAGATTTTGCGAGATCTAATGCCCCAAGAAGCATAGGCGCCTGACCACGAATAAAAGCAATTTCCTGTTCAGCGTCAAGACTACCGGGTTCATATTTTTTTGAAACAAGCAAACAAGCCAAAGCCACATCTAATCGGCCTCTTTCTACCAACACAAAAGCTAAGCCTCTTAATGCAGCCGCGAGATCCTGATTGTTATCTGCCAATTCAGCTGCTTTTTGATATGCAATCTGAGACATCAGAATTTCTGGGCCTTTTTTCTGCTTAAGCAACATGTACCCTCTTTCTGAGTAAAAAGCTGATCTTACTGGGTTCCAATAGATAGCTCTGGAAAGATTCTTCAAGGCTTCCTCATGCTTGCCAGTTTGAAAATCGAGCATAGCCAGAAAATAATATCCGTCAGAAATGGGTTGTTCAGTCCATCTCACTTCAGTTTTTACCCCGGCCCTTTTTTGCAAAGTCTTGTAAAGAGTCATTTCGAGAAGAGAGTTAAAGCTTTTAAATTCTACTTTATCATTGGAAATGTATTTTTCACTGCCTTGAATCATGCCTTCAGCAATTTTGCGCGCTTCTTCATAATTGCCGTTTTTCATTCTTTCCATGAAAACGACCATCATCTGGTTGCCTAATAAAATAGCACTAGCTTCTTTTACTTCTTTTTTTCCGGCGGCCTGACTTTCTACAGGTTTAACAGGTTCTGCTATTGCAGTTACCGCGACTAAAGCTCCTGCCATAATGGCGGAAAAAAGTTTTAGTTTTTTCATTTTTTTATCCTTAATCAATTCTAGAGTTAATAAGTTGTGGGTAATATAACCCTCGAAACTATATTTTGGCAACCGCCAACAATAATGCCAGTTTTTAGCGCAAAAGTTGCCAATTTTCCAGCAGTTTTTCTTGAGCAATCCAGTTATGCCCACAAATAGAGCGCTTTACTTTTGGCACGTACATTGCTTACAATTTCCCTATAAAATTTATTTTAGAGGAAGGTAAAAGAATGTTTCGGAAAATAACTTTGGTGTTGTTCTTTTCTCTACTCGCTGTTTCAAGTTTTGCTTTTGATAAAGCAGAATTAAACAATTGTCTCAACGATTTAGCCGCAGGAATTTCGCAAACGGCTTATAGTTTGAGCGAAAATGAAAACAGCGCTGAACGTGCTTCTTTTGATTCTGCAGCCAGTCGGGCTGATAAGAGTGAAAAGAAACTAAAAGAAATTGTTTCAAGCATTGAAACAGCCAGTGATTTTGCTAAAGCTCAGAAAGTCATCAATGCTTTTGGGAAGAAAGACAAACTCAATTCCCATACAGCTGCCGTTGCAACTAAGCTCTTAAAAGATAGAGCCAGATTCATTAACAGCAACCTGGGTTCTACAATAACAGTAAACAATAGTGATAAACTCGCCGTTAACCCCGAAATGCTCATGAGCACAAGACAAAAAAGACTTATCATGATTGAAACTCCAATAGCCGAAGCAGTTATTTCAATAACGGACAAAAAAGATAAAAGAAGAGTTTCAAATCTTGAAAACATTTTCAAAAGACATGATTGCAGAATCATTTCCGAATATTCAAACGAAAGTGGCGACCAGGATGTTTACAACTACTACTTTGAAGGCAAAAAATTTGTTCTGGACGCATTAATGGGTCATTTTGGTGGCACCGTTGTTAAAAGCGATTTAAAAGCTACAGTAAAAATTACCTCTGGCGGTTTTTGGTCAGGGAAACAAACTGCGACTTTTGATATTGCTCCCACAAGAAGTGGAAGCGTAATGGGCGATCTTTCATGGTACAAATCTGTAGTAGAAAAAGATCCCTTTAAGTATCTTGCTGAAAAGAACTTTTCCAAGCTCTCAGCACTTGGCAAAATGGAAAATGTTGCTGGAGAATCAAAACTCCACCTTAAAAACGCTATTGTTGAAATCTGGGTAATGGCAAATGGTTCTACAATCAAAAACGCCATTTATAAAAATGAAACAGAATTCGGCGATCTCTACATTGATGCCAAGTAAAAGAAAGGAGCAATTACAATGACTAGCAAAAAGAATTTGATTTTAGCCGGAATCTTTGCAGGTGCACTGCTTGTTCCTTTCACAGGACATGCAGCAGACGAAAGTGAAATAGCCAATCTTGAGAAAAAACTTCTCCAAAAAGAAACGGATCTGCTTGAGCCTGAATTGAAATTAGACAGACTTCACAAAGAACGCTCTGAATATGATGGATTCAGCGGATGGTTCCAGGGCAAAAAGAAAAAAGCCCTTGATGCAGAAATTGCCAAAACAGACAAGATGGTTGACTCCATCTATGGCGAAATGAAGCAAACTTCAGCTGAAGTACAAAAAATGGTTTTTGACGTTGCTTACACTTTTGAAAAACGTGGGCAGTTTCAAAAAGCTATTGAATATTACCTTAAAGTTGACAACCAAAACGATAAGGTAAAATTTAGAATTGCTTCTTGCTTTAAATCAATGGAAGATTATCAGCAGGCCATCAAATGGCTTTTGAAAATGAATCCAACTGATGAAAACCACCTTGAAGTAGTTGATTGCTACAAGCTTGATGGCCGAATGAAAGAAGCAGTTTATTGGCTGTTTGAAATTCTCGAACCATATTCAGGCAATAGCGCAGAATTGACTGCACTTAATCTAATTGAAGAATACGATTATGCCAACAGAAAACGCGATTACCCAGATTTCTATCGTCGTCTTTCTGATGTATATTTGAAGAAATCAACTGAGGCATATCAGGACAACTTCCTGCAGGCATCAAAAGATTACAAAAAAGCTGTTGAGCTCCTCGCCGAAGATTCAAATGAAGATCCTTCAATGATAAGCTTCAGCATCGTAGATCGCTACCAGAATGATTACAGACAGGCACTTGAGATCCTTGACAGACAAAGGGAAGCTGCAGAACGCAACTTTGAAGATAAAGTAAGAAGAGCCAGAGAAGATATCGATGAAGCTCAGAGAAGACTTCACAGAGCTGAAAGAGAATCCGAAAGAGATTATCAGCTGAAACTTGATAACGCAAGAATGTCGGTCAGGCGTGCGAAAGAGAAACTTGCTTCTGTTAAAGCTGACACCACTGCAACTCCAGAAACAGTCCAGAGTGCTCAGAGAAGACTTGATTCCGCTCAAAGAGATCTTGATTACATTCAAGCTAATCGCGATCGCATAATGCGCGAGTATATACAGCCATACAGAAGAGATCTCAGAGAAGCACAAAATGAATATGATTCTCTCCTTGATAGAAGAGTTAAAATCATTGAAGAATACATTGCTCCATACAAAAGAAAAGTATCAGTTGCTAAAGACTCTGTAGAAAGAATTACAGCCCTTCACCAGGCTAATTTCCACTAAACAAAACTAAAAAAAGCTCCAAACATATGTTTGGGGCTTTTTTTTATCCCAAAATTCCGCCTTTACCATTTTTTTCCCAAGTAATATAATCTCAAAATGAAAAAGACTTTAAGCGCTGAAATCATTAGTATAGGCACCGAACTACTTCTTGGTGAAATAGTCGACACCAATTCCTCTTTTCTTTCTGCTGAATTAAGAGATTTGGGTTATTCGGTTTTTCACAAAATCACCGTTGGAGACAATCTGAATAGAATCAGCAAGGTTATCGAAGAAGCGATAAAAAGATGCAATCTGGTAATTCTTGGGGGCGGACTGGGCCCAACCGACGACGACCTGACAAGAGAAGCCATCTGCAAATTTATCGGGGAAGAACCTGAAATCTGTCCAAATCTACTTGAAAACTTAAAAGCTATGTTTCAAGTTCGTGGCAGGAAAATGGCAGACAAAAACTTAAAGCAAGCCTGGACTGCAAAAGGAATAAAGCCGATTCCAAATCCGGTAGGTACAGCATGCGGATGGTCATGGCAAAAAGATGACAAAACAATCATCGCCATGCCCGGACCTCCAGAAGAAATGAAAAGGATGTGGCTAGAGCAGGTTAAACCATATCTCCCTGCCTCCAGCCAGGTTTTATACCATAAAACCATTCATACAGCGGGAATCGGCGAGTCTGACCTCGCAGAGTTGATTCCAGATTTAACCAAAGCCACAAATCCGAGCGCAGGAACCTACGCAAGAGAAAGTGGTGTAGACATTCGAATTGCAGCTAGTGCTGAAAACCTTCAGACAGCTGAATTAATTGCAGCACCAGCAATTGAAAAAGTTGAAACCGTGCTTGGAGAATTTATCTACGGATATGACGAAGAAACTCTAGCTATGGCTTTAATGAAGCAATTGGTATCAAAAAAGCAAACACTCTCCACAATTGAATCTGTAACCGGTGGAAGCCTGGCTTCTGAGCTGACAGATTGCCCTGGAATGAGTTCATGTTTTGTTTCAGGAGAAATCACATACAACAATCAAAACAAAATTAAAGCGGGGGTAGATGCTGCAATAATAGATAAGTTTGGCCCAGTTTCAGAAGAAGTTGCAATCGAAATGGCAAAAGCTGCTCAAAAAAAATACTCCACCACCTGGGCAATTTCAACAACTGGAGTTGCTGGCCCAGATTCCCATGGTGGTAAAAAACCGGGCTTCGCATGGGTTGCTGTAGCAGGACCGGATAACTTTATAAAGAGCAAGAATGTTGATTGGCCAGGAAACCGCTTATCAATAAAAAGGCGCACAAGAAAAGCCGCCATGGTCTTATTACTAAAGTCACTAAAAGGCCAATGAAAACATGCCAAATTCTGATTTACGTCTTTTCTTTGCGGTATATCCAACACAGGAACTTGTAAATACTGTTGCGGATATTCAAACCAAATTAGGAAAAGGCTGGAAACCAAGCAATCTCCTTCAATTGCACATCACTCTTGCCTTTTTAGGAAAAGTTCCTGGCTCTAAACTTAATGAAATTGTAAAAATTGGAAACGAAATTGCTTCGAATAACAGCAAATTTGAGCTTTGTTCTTCGGGGATAAAAACCTTCAGTGCAAATGAAAATGATAAACCATCAGTCTTATACATTGAAATTTTCTCAGATCCACTTAAAAAATTATCAAATGAACTTAAAGAACAATTATCAGAATTTGTAGACCCAAAACCATTTAAAGCTCATTTAACTATTGCCAGAAAAAAGGGAGATATACTCAGCTTCCCAGAATCAATACCAGAATTTAGTTGGCAAGCTAAGAGCTTTAAACTTATCCAAAGCAAATTGAATTCTAACGGCGCCAGCCACTCAATTATCAGAGAGTTTCAATTGGACTAAAAGAAAAACCCGACTTAAAATCAATTTAAGTCGGGTTTTTAAGGCTTAACTAAATTTACTTGAACAATTCTGAAGGATCTGCAAAGAAATTATCTTTATTAACCTCAGGGTATTTCTTTCCAAGTATTCCCTTTTTCTGTAAGTAAGAAGGAACAATTACCGGCATTGTCGCACGCACATTGTAAATCATACTTGGAAGAGTCCAGAATCGAACTTTCTTCTTAGAAAATTTGTTCAAAAGAATTACAAGGTTATTTGTACAATTGTTTCTTGTTGTGTGATAAAATTCGCCTTCACGATTAACACCTGCTTGCTTAATTGTTTCAGCAAGCAAAGCCATTTTATTCGGCTTATCAAATTCAACCTTAAACACATTCATTTTCTTTTCTTCATGGAAACAAGTTTCAGCAGCGTAGTTCTCCCATGTGGCTAGAACCCACACTATAGGGAATGTTTTTTTGAAACCTTCTTTTAAAGAATAAGGCTGACCTGGTTTGCAATATGCTTCAATTGTAAGCACGAGACCTCGGGAATCATTTCCCTGCTCATCAACCATCCCACCCTTTTTGAAGGTGAAAAGCATTAAGCAATGAGCCGCAATCCACTCTGGTGGAAAAGGCTTCTGAATAAAATAAACATTATCGATCAAATTAGGATTAATTTTGACTTTTCGCCAAAAATACTCTGCGTTTTTATCTTTTTTAACTTTAGGATTTTTACGGGACCAGCGAACATCCTGAACCAGTAAATCGCCAGCTTTATTTTTTCCAAGAAATTTAGCAGGTCTTTGATAAGCACGCATAGGTCCTGTAAATTTCTCAATTCCATCTTCTACAGGAACTACTTTCTTTACCTTTAACTGATTCAGGCGAACCGCATCTTCTGCAATCGCTTCAATCTGTACAGCATCGCCATCGAATTTTTTGGCAGTGCTCTGACTCATTTTCAGACTATAGACCCTTTGATCTTTAGTGTGAAAAACAATATCTTTTCCATGGACTGATATTACGCCTTCAAGGCGGTATAAAACCCCAGCAAAAACACTGGAGCTACAAAAGGTCAATAACAAAATTAATAATAGCTTTTTGTTCATAGTTTCACCTCACAGAGAAAATTATAAGGATTTTTACTGGATCTGTTAAGGGTTGGTACACATTTTTTTATTGCAACAGTGCTCCAAGCTCCTTAACCTTTAATTCATCTTTTTCTTCAACAGCTTTATAGTATTCTTCCGTAAGCCGCTGTCTTTCAACATTAGACATATCATCCTTCTTTTCGGCGGTTTTTGAAAACTCTTCATCAGCAAAATTACCTGTTCCAATAAAAGTATTAGATAATTCATCTTGAGCTTTATCTCGGCTAAACAAACCTTTCAATTTCTTAATTGAAGATGAGAAACTAAATCTGTAATTTTGAGAGTAAGAATCTCTTGATTTTGCTGATTCAACTATTTTTTTCCCAATCCAGTCGCCAGCCAGACCACCAATTAATCCCCCAACGATTGGTCCGACAGGACCAAGAATTGGCAAAAGCCCAATTCCAAAATAAGAACCAATGGCTGCTCCTGAGACTCTGCCAAGGCTAATTCCCTTAATTGCATCTACAAGGGAGGTTTTTCCTTCATCACCTAATGCCTGATAAGTAGCGCTTCCAGCAACAGCGGCAATTATTGGAGCAACAGCGGTTCCCAAACCAGGAATTGCCAGCCCAAGCGCCAATCCCCCTATCCCTGCGGCAGCGGAAAAAGCTAAACGCTTCTGCTCAGAAGGAGCAGTAATTTTCTCAAGTGGAGTTGGTTCTAATTCTGAAATGACTCCATTTGTATTTGAATCCAGAATATTAATCAGTGCAGCTTTGTCGTTTGGGTATTCTTTTGCAAAGTATGAAAAAAAGCTACTGGTTTTGGTTGGTTTATATTTTTTAAAAATCTGCAAGATTTTTTGATGACCATTTTCAATTCCTTCTCCATTTGCAACATTCATTAGAATAGCAGCAAAAAACCCTTCAGTTGCATAAAGCTCATTTTTACCCAAAACCTCATCGTAACCTCTCATTAGATAAGGAAAAGTCGAGCCGCTTACAGAAGTTCCCGGATAGTAATCTCCACAATACTCAGCAAAACCTTCCACAAGAGCAAACTCTTCAGAGGTAATTCTAGTTTTCCAATGGCTAAAACCTTTTTTTTCAGGTAATCCAAAAGCAATCTGACTAATTGTGTAAACCTGAGCAGCTGCCATTTTCAAACCAGTCATTTCAGAATGCATTGTATGCCCAAACTCATGGACAAGAACCTCCATTCCATACTCAGATGGTGGAACTCGACTTAAATCATTTACTCTGGACTGAGACAAAAAAGTTAAATTTGAGGCTTTTAATTCAGTCTTAGTCTTTCCGTCAAGACCAATCACGGTAACAACGCTAGTCCCTTTGTTAAAAGAAATATCCAGGTTCCCATGCTCATCCAGAACCAACGTCAAAGGCCTGGACGGTTTCCCCTTTTCGGTACGAAGATTTTGGTAATCTCTAATCTGCTGAATAAACCCAGGATTGGAGCTCAAATTGTAAATTAAATTTGCATACTTTGAATCATTGAAATCAATTTCTCTAGCTCTTAAATAAGGAGAATATTTGGAGGCTTTGCCTTCCGGGACCAAAATTCTAACATCGTCTTTAGTTATCTTAAATCCATCAGGTAGAGCAGGAAAATCTTCTGGTGCCAGAGAAGCAGACGCAACCAAAGCTGAAAAAACGAAAAGAATAAATAACGTATAAAAGCTAAAGCAATATCTGTTGAGCTTGTAAGATTTTTCTGAAATTGTGGATTTCATTTTAGGCCTCATCTGTAAGTTATTTTTTTAATTATACTTATTTCTTGCCTATTTAATATAGAAAAAGGAAATAATTGCCTAAAAATCAATCTATCAAATTTAAATATTTTGGGAAGTTGGTTTCTCGTGAAACATGCCTCTAATATAATTCCGCTTCATGACGCACGAGTCGCCCATCTGTGTACTCAAATTTCCCAGAGAAAATCCCTGATCGTTTCAGCCATGGAAGAAAAATTTCATCCCCCTCCCACATATTGAGCTCCGGGATTTTTGAATTATCAATCCACTCAAGTTCTCCCTCTGGCGTATTTGAAAGTAGATCACCAGAAAAGTCATTTGAGGTAAAAACAAAAACATACCAATCCTCGCCCTTACTAAAAGCCGGGAAAGTTAAAAACCCTTTTAACTGCACTTTATTTAAAATCAATCCGGATTCTTCCAGAACTTCTCTTTTAACGCATTCTTCAGGAGTTTCTCCTGGTTCAAACTTACCGCCTAGACCGTTATATTTGCCATAGTGTGTATCACTTTTCCGCGAATTTCGATGTAGCATGAGCGTTTGATCGTCTTTTTGCACATAACATAGTGTAGCTAATTTCATAATGTTCTACCTTTTACTTTTTCACCTGATAACTCTTGCCAAAAAAGCGATGAGAATGAATATCAAATATATATAAAGAGCAATTTCAATAAGATTTTGCCCGAGGGAAGCATTTTTAACATTTCCAGTCTTTTCTTTCCAGATTTGGAGCTTTGCTCTGTCCTCATCTCCCAGGTCATCTATTCCGGAACGCAATTCCCAATGATGCAAAAGTTCATGGGCCAGGGTTTTTCCAATTTCAATTTGAAGATCAGAAACTCTCATATGCGGAAAAGCCCTCTTAAATGAACCATAAAATAGCACCACCACCGGTTGTCCAAAATTCCCAGCGGGCTGATATTGCCCAAGGACGTAAAGCCCAACCATGTATTCGGAGTATTTTTTTTCAGTAATCTCAACCACAAACTGACTTACCTCCTGCTTAAATTCAGGAGGAATTTTTTCAAGCTCTGTCACAAAAAGTTCATTGAACTTTTCAAAATCAATAGCCGAAGTTCTGGTTTCAAAATAATCCGAAAACATAATTAAATCTCGCCGATCAGTTTCAAAAATTGTATCACATATCCTGCCCTTTTTTTCTGCTGGAAATCTATAACGCGACCTTCTAGTAACTTATCAATTTTTACCTCCGATGATGCTCTGAAACTAAATCATGCAAATCGAAAACAGGCGCCAATTCAGAGTTAAAATTATTTTTGAAAAAAACTTACATTTTTTTTGAAAAAAGTATTGCCAAACAAACTTTTTTTTGGTAATATTCATTTCTGTTACCAACCTTTGCGCGAGGGTGGCGAAATTGGCAGACGCGCTAGATTTAGGATCTAGTGGTTAATTACCGTGCGGGTTCAAGTCCCGCCCTTCGCAGTCACGCGCAAAGCTTACATATATGCGAGAGTAACTCAATTGGTAGAGTCCCTGCCTTCCAAGCAGGTGGTTGCGAGTTCGAGTCTCGTCTCTCGCTTTGAAATAGCAAAAAAGCCGCTTAAAAGCGGCTTTTTTGCTATTTAGCTATTTCATACAAATCTTATCAATGAAAAATTTGCCCAGAAACTTTTTCATTAGTAGAATAGGAAAAAGAACAAACTTGGGAGGACAATTTTGACCAGCCAATCGCTTGCCGCAGAAAAAAGAGCTACCCCTTCCCTCAACTCCTTTCCCTATATAAAATTAACAGTTTTAATAATTCTTCACATTTGCGCCCAGTGGCTTCATTCCTCTCTTTTAAACACCACAATGGGAATGAATGTTGAGCTTAGTATTTTTACCAGATTTTCCCTTACCCTCATTAGCGCAAAACTGCTATTAATTACACTTATCGTCGGTTCAGGAATGATGTTTTTAAACGAGAAAAAAGCTAAGGACCCCTTAGAAAAAGAAAAATTGAGCCAGATAATTTTCATCGGACTGCTAATAATACACATTGCAATCATATTCGCTCTTATCCATCCAATATTCATGCTTGTTAATGCACAGTAATTCTATAGAATTCAGCCCGACAATCCTTTTGGCGATCACGACTCTAAATTCAATTTTTAACCAGCATTTTGCCTTCTAATGTCTTTACAATATTGGCTTTTTATTCTATAATTCTCTACTCCATACATTAGTATCTTTACACAGGAAACTATACAGACGGCGTTAGATCGTGATTTATTCAAATGCTGAGCTGTAAATTTGGAAATATCTCTCCAGAAGGAGCCAATGCAAATGTTAAAGACTCAAGTCCATGAACTGGAAGCTAACAAAGTGGCGCTGACCGTTGAAGTCGAGCCAGAAAAAGTTAAGGCCGCCTACGACAGCTTTTATAGAAGAGCTGCTCGCTCCATCAGAATTCCTGGTTTTAGACAGGGCAAAGCCCCTAGATCAGTAATTGCCAAACATATCGGCCCTGAATCAGTTCGCGAACAAATTGAAGAAGAACTTGTACAGGAAGTTTATCCACAGGCTATCCGCGAAACCGAACTTCAGCCAGTAAGCCGTTTTGAGCTTGAAGAATCAAACCTCAACGAAGGCGAACCATTCACTTTCAAAGCCGTTTTTGAAGTTAGACCAAAACTCGGAGATTTCAAATATACCGAATTTTCAACTCAGGTTCAGCGCGAAATCATTGATGAAGACAGCGTGACCAAAGTTCTCAAACAACTTAGTGAGCAATATAGCAAAACTCAGCAGGTTGAAGATGGCGAACTAACTCAAGATGACTATTTCTCAGCTAATGTTGAAATAAGCTGCGATGGCGAAATTGATGAAGAATTGTCTGACGACAAAGCTTCCCATAAATTTGTTGAAACCGATAAAGTTTTCGGACCTTGCAAAGGCATGAAAATTGGCGAAACAAAAGAGTATGACATTGAAGTTTCCAGTGAAGATGAAAAAGATTCCAAATATTTTGGAAAAACTCTTCACTACAAAGTAACTTTAAAGAGAATCTCACGCCCCACCCTTCCAGAATTAAACGATGAATTTGCTAAAACCCTTGGCGAATTTGAGTCAATGGAAGCACTTCAGACCAAAATCAGAGAAGATCTTGAAGAAAGAGCCATCCACGATTCTGAAGAAAGAGCTTTTGATGATCTCGTAAATCAGGTTCTCCAGAACTACGAATTTGATGTTCCGGAAGCAATGGTTCAAAACACAATCGACTTTTTCATCCAGGGCCTTGATAAGCGCTGGAGACAGTTTGGAACAACAATTCAGGATTACCTGAAAAACTCTGGAAAAGATGTTAACGAATTCAGAGAAACATTCCGTGAAAAAGCAACTCTCCAGACAAAAACCATGCTTCTGATTGACGCAATTGGCGAAAAAGAAAAAATTGAAGTTTCTGATTCTGATTACAGAGAAGAAATTGAAAAAAGAGCCAAAGATTATAATATGCCCGTAGAGAAGCTTCTGAGCACACTTGCAGGTTCTGAAGGCGAAGAAAATGTGAAATTTTCTTTAAGAAGTCAAAAAATTAGAGAATTTTTGCTAAAGAACAACCAAGTAAATTACGATATGGTCAAAGAAGCTGAATTAAATAAGGGGGAAACTGACGAGTGACTCTGGTTCCAATAGTAATCGAGCAAAGTAGTCGCGGTGAACGCGCTTTTGACATCTATTCCCGTCTTCTTAAAGATCGTATTATCTTCTTGGGTGGCGGAATTGATGATGCCATAGCTGATGTTGTCATTGCACAGCTTCTGTTTCTTGAATCCGAGGATCCAGAAAAAGATGTAATGATATACGTTAACAGTCCCGGAGGAGTTGTAACAGCGGGTATGGCGATATACGACACAATGCAGTATATCAAGCCAGACGTTAGCACAATCTGCATCGGACAGGCAGCCAGCATGGGTGCTGTTCTACTTGCAGCCGGCGCACCAGGAAAACGATACGCCCTTCCTAACTCTAGAATCATGATTCATCAGCCACTAGGCGGAGCACAAGGACAGGCTAGCGATATCGAGATCCAGGCCCAGGAAATCCTCAGAATGAAGGATATGCTTAACGGCATCCTTGCACATCACACAGGTCAGCCCCTTAAACGCATCAAGAAAGACACTGATCGTGACTTATTCCTTTCTTCTAACGAAGCAAAAGAGTATGGTTTGATTGACGAAGTTGTTCAGCGCAAAGCTGTTGGTGCGAAATCTAAAGAGGAGTAAGCATGCTTTCTAAGACCCCTCAATTTCGTTGTTCTTTCTGCGGAAAGAGCCAGGATCAGGTAAGGAAATTAATCGCCGGACCTGAGGTATACATTTGTGACGAATGTATAGGGCTCTGTAACGAAATAATTCTGGAGGAACTTGAAGAAGAAAGTCCTCTTGAAATGCAAAACGTGCTGAAACCCAAAGAAATCGTTAAGATTTTGGATCAGTATGTTATTGGCCAGGAAAGAGCAAAGAAGGTTTTATCTGTAGCTGTTTACAATCATTATAAGCGCCTGTCTCTTGAAGATTCACAAAAAGATGATGTTGAAGTTCATAAGTCAAATGTACTTCTCATTGGGCCAACCGGTTCAGGCAAGACACACATTGCCCAGACCCTGGCTAAATTGTTGAATGTTCCTTTCTGTATCGCAGATGCTACAACTCTTACAGAAGCCGGCTACGTCGGTGAAGATGTAGAAAGTATTCTTTTGAATCTTCTAAGAGCAGCAGACTACGATGTTCAGAAAGCAGAGCGAGGTATTGTTTACATTGATGAAATCGATAAGATTGCCCGTAAGAGTGAAAACGTTTCAATAACACGAGACGTTTCCGGTGAAGGTGTTCAACAGGCACTTTTGAAATTACTCGAAGGCAAAGTTGCTCATGTTCCTCCACAAGGCGGGCGTAAGCATCCTCATCAGGATTTCATCCAAATCAACACCAAGAACATTCTGTTCTTACTCGGTGGCGCATTTGAAGGTGTAGACAAGCATATCGAGGCTAGAACCTCTATTAAAACTATGGGTTTTGGCTCAACTCCGAAGTCTCCTTCTGACAGACTTATCGGCGATCTACTCAAGGAAATCATGCCGGAAGATCTTCTAAGATTTGGCCTGATCCCAGAGTTTATTGGGCGCGTCCCAATACTTGCAACTTTTAACAACCTTCGCGAAGAAGATCTTGTAGAAATTCTGACCGAACCCAAAGATGCACTTGTTAAACAGTATGCAAGATTGCTGAGAATGGAAGGCGTGGACCTTGAGATTACCCCGAAAGCTCTTGGAGCAATTGCCAGAAATGCAATCAAGCAAAACACTGGCGCCAGAGGCCTTCGTAGAATCATTGAGGAAATCATGCTTGATTTGATGTATGAAATTCCTTCAGACAGCAATATCGCGAAAGTAATCATTCATGAGCGATGTGTTGACAAAAAGGAACCATACCAGATCGTTTACAAAGTGAGTTCAGGGCAAACTGCCTAGAACAAAATTTAAAATAAAAGCCGGTTGTGCTAGTCACAGCCGGCTTTTGTTTTTATCATGTTTAGATGATAGAATACAAAAAACTTTTAAGAGGGAATTTAAATGACTAAAAAATATAGTGCCGATATTGGAATCTTCAGTGGTAGTGGAATGTACAATCTGGACGCAGCAGATGTGCAAAGTGTTAAAATCAATACTCCCTACGGAGCACCAAGTGATTTAATCGATATCTGTGAAATTGATGGAATAAAAATCGCGTTTTTACCAAGACACGGCAAAAAGCATACAATTCCACCACACATGATAAATTACCGAGCTAATTTGTGGGCGATGCAATCTCTTGGCGTAAAAAGAATTATTTCACCATGCGCAGTTGGTTCATTGCAATCAAACATTAAACCTGGTGACTTTGTTGTAACTGATCAATTCGTAGATAGAACCAAAGGAAGAAATGACACTTTCTCTGATGGCCCGGATGTAATGCACATTTCATCTGCAGAGCCATATTGCCCTGAACTTCGAAAAATTGCCATAGATGCAATAAAATCAGAGGGCGCGGTAGCGCATGAAGAAGGAACCATCGTGGTAATAAATGGCCCAAGATTTTCAACTAAAGCTGAAAGCAAATGGTTTACTCAGATGGGTTGGCACACGGTAAATATGACTCAATACCCAGAAATAGTTTTATCCCAGGAACTTGGGATTTGCATGGTAAACATTGCACAGGTAACTGATTTCGATGCTGGACTAGTTGGCGATGTTCCTGAAGTATCTGCCAAGGAAGTTATCCAAACCTTCCAGAAAAGCATTGGAACACTACATAAAATTCTCATGAAAATAGTTAAAAACATTCCAAAAGAAAAGAATAACTGCAGATGTACACAAAAGGTCGATGAAGCATATTTTTGCTAATTCCTGCCCCTTTGATTGCCCACAAAAAACAAAAAGGCAGAGCCAAACTGGCTCTGCCTTTTTTAATTAACCAATTACTATTCTACAGTAACCATTTCCTTAATCGCTTTAAAACGTTTTTCAATGGTTTCCATATCAAGATTCTTATAAGAATCGATACTAAAATTTTCTACGGTAATTGAGCCCATTGCGCTTCCATAAAGCATGCTCTTTCTGAAACCCTGCTCTGAATAATCGCCATGTCTGGCAAGGCTTCCCATAAATCCGCCTGCAAATGAATCCCCTGCCCCAGTAGGATCGGTGATGTCCGGAATCGGGAAAGCAGGAGTAAAAAACATAGAATCCTTAGTAGCTGTCATAGCACCAAGTTCGCCCATTTTAATAACAACACGTTTGGGTCCCATTGCCAGAAGCTTGGGAACAGCAGGGGCAAACTTTTTTTCGCCAGCAAGCATCAACGCTTCCTGAAAATTGATGAAAAGAACATCTATCTTCTTAATAGCTTCTTTTAACAAATCACAAGAGATATCAATCCAGAGATTCATGGTATCAAGAGCAATGATTTTTGGATTATTAACTTTTTCAATAACCTTAAGCTGGAGAGCAGGATGTATGTTTCCGAGGAAAACCAATTCTGCGTTTTTGTATTCTTCAGGGAGCTGGGGATCGAAGCTTTCGAAAACATTCAATTTGGTGTCATGAGTGGTAGCATCACCAAAATCTTCGCCATATGATCCTGACCAGTGGAATGTTTCACCATCTTCTTTTACTTCAAATCCACCAAGATCAACTTTATGATCTTTTAGAAACTGAATATGATCCTTTTCAAAATCGTTACCTGCAACACCAACCAACCCTACGTTTGTAAAGTAACTGGCAACAGTAGAGAAGTATACTGCCGAACCACCAAGAGCACGCTCGCGTGTTCCTTTAGGTGTTTTAAGAGTGTCGTAAGCAACTGACCCAACAGCGATCATTTTAACGCTCATCTAGTTCCTCCAGAAATTTTATTCAGATTTAAAATATATCAGTAGAATCCAATATTAGCAAATTTAAGCTGTATTATTTGTCCTGTTTCTTTTGGCTAATTGAATAAAAGTGTGCAATTTTCATGATTACCAGAACTTGAACACCAAGAGAAACCAGCACAGCCACGTCAATCCAGCTTCCGTATGAGAAAAAGGATAACCCACCAATCAACATAAGCGAGGAAATACCATCTCCAAGCCTAAATACAACAGTATCGATAAACCCCTTACCCTGATATTTCTGCTCTCTGCTAAGTGGAATATAAATAAGCTCTCTTAAAGCTCTTCCTGTTGAATAATTTAATGCGTACCTGATAATCAGGGTCCAGGAAACAATCGAAAGCGATGGAACAAACAACATTGCAATACTTCCGGCCACCTGGATAAAATTCAGTAAAAGCAATCCATAAACTGGATTGGCGAATGACATTAGCAATCTGGTAACAAAAAACTGAGTAAACAACGATATGCTGTTAATTCTATTGTAAATTCCAGCAACGAATTCTGTTCTTCCATTCAAATCATTCGCAAATGTTGTTTCAACCATATGGTTAAATTGCTGAAAAAACATGGTGCTGGAAAATGTGTAGGTGAACATTTCTAAAGCCATAAAAATCAAGACTGGTGTGGCAATAACCTGAGAAAAACCATCCCAGGGTCTTGGGGGATGAGCAGGCTTATTTGGTTTTCCATTGTCGTCGGGTACACCAGCTGGCTGATAATGATTTGAATGAATGAATTTCATACACCAGATTGAAGGATAAAGCAGCAAAGAAGCAAGAATAAAAAGGTTTGAGGTTCCGATCTCTTTTACCAGAGCAGAGGTTAAAAGACCGCCGAACAAACCACCAAACAAACCGCCATATCCAATAATTGCATAAAGTCTACGGCTTTGGCCCACAGAAAAAACGTCATTCATAAACGACCAGAACATACTGACCGCAAAAAGAGCGAATAAATTTACCCATAGGTAGTAAAAACCAATAAAAATGCTTTTGCCTAATCCCGGGCTGGGTCTGCTAACTTTTTCAGGAATAGGTACCGCTTCTTTTAAAACTACCGGTTCAATATTCTCTACTTCGCCAACTGCGCTCACACCGTTAAAAGTTTCGTTTTCGCTTTCTTCAGATAATCCTGCATTATCTTTTTCGCTACTTTCTTCGCTGCTTATTACGGGGGTTTCGGTGGCAATAGCATCAGAAATGCCCGTGATTACTGTTTTTACACTCAAATCCTTTTGAGGGGCAGAAGGATTTATCGGAAAAACAAATGCAAAAACAAGCCAAAACGCCAGCAGGCAAACTACAAAAAATCTTGTAATAAACGGGATAAAAATATCTCGTTTATAGCGCCCAACAACCAGACTATAAATAGCGTTTCCGGCAAAGAGACTGAGCATTGAAAGAATATTCAGGAGAGGAATATTTTTTGCCCCAAGTTCTAGCGCCAGACTTCCTCTAATTGGCTTAATAACATAGTATGAAGAGATAACACAAAAAAAGTATGCGATGGAAACAAGGGTTATCTTGAGCTCACTGAACTTAATCCCAAGAATTTCTCTTTCGTTTTTTTCCTCAGCTGTCTTCAATTAAAATTCCTTGTGAAGTTTGGCGCTATTATAAGCCTATTTAGCTAAAAGTCAAAGACAATATGAAGAAAGTTACGATTTTTTTCTGCAAAGCAACATAAAAAAACCTTGCATTAAAAACCACCTTAATTCTCACAGCGACAATATATGCTGCACCGCGCCTTTTAAATCTGCATAGAAAGAAATTTCCTCATAGCCAGCAAATACGTTTTCAGAAATTATAACTGGCTCAACTCCAGCTCCTAATGCTGCAAGCAAATCTGATTTTCGATCACCTATAAAGAAAGACTCCTGAGGATTAATATTCAAATCTTTTATTGCCTTAAGAACCATACCGGATTTTGGCTTACGACAATCACATTCAGTAGTTCCATCATCTGAAGGAAAATCAGGATGATGGGGACAGAAATAAATAGCATCAAGCTCAACATCTTTTTCGTGAAGCTTACTCTGAAGTTTTGAATGGATTTTTTCCAATGCAGAATGCGAGATTTTCCCTCTCGCTATTCCAGACTGATTAGTGATAAGAACGAGGAGAAATCCTGCCTGCTTAAGCTTAGCCAAAGCATCGGCTGCTCCTGGAAAAAGTTCAAAGTCGTTTGGATCAGAGATATATCCTGGATCAGGATTTAATGTGCCATCGCGATCTAGAAATATTGCTTTATTCATGGGGAAAACACTCCGGATACATCTTTTGTATTTGTGCAAATACCCAACCAGGCTCCATTCCGTTCAAACAAGACCTGTGATCACATACTTCCTGGTGACACTCAAGGCAGCTCAGATCTTCCCGGTACAAAATGAGATCTTTCTCGCCACGTGGTGCAACCGCTCTTCTGGTGGTAGGTCCAAAGAGGGCTACAACATTAGTTTTAACCGCCCAGGCGATATTCATTGGACCAGTATCTGCGGTTAAAAAGAGATCTATAGCTCCAAGCAGAGACGCGAATTCGGGAATACTTACAGATGGCTGCAAGACCGCTACAGAAGTTCCCACATCATCCAATATTCTTTTGGCATCACTCTCTTCTCCTGGGCCCCAGGTAATGATTGCCCTCTTGCCAGTTTTGCTATGCCACAGTTTTAAAAATTCAACATAGTGTTCCTCGGGCCATTTTTTTGAAGGATAAGTGGTATGCGGGTTTATTGCCAAAACCGGGAAGCTAAGTCCAGAATCTTCAATAAAGGCTTCGGCTTTAGCTATTGCCGCATCTGAGAATTTTAAATCAGGCTCGGCAACCTTTCCCTCTATACCAAAGTAATTAAAAAATTCATTAAACAAGTGCAGTAAATGTTTATTAGGGTCTTTTGGGGAAAAAGTAGCCTTGTATGCATTTCTACGAATTCTGTAATCAAAACCATATCTTTCCTTTATCCCTGAAAAAAGAGAAAGAACCGCGGTTCTGGGATTTCCGAACAAATCGAAGAGCTTGGAGTATTTTTCCCGTCTGATAGCTTTAATCAGCTTAAAGGTTTCTACAAGACCAGCTCCAGATGAAAGTTCAAACAGCTTTACGTTGAGTGAAGGGGGAATAATCTGGCCGAATGGTTTTTGGCAAACCAGACCAATTTTGGCTTCAGGCTCTCTTTCGCGAATCATGGTGATAGATGGAATCAAATGAACAATGTCGCCGAGTCCTTTAAGACGAATAATTAAATAGCCAGACATTTTGGGCCTTCTTCTGTTCGATTTTGAGTTCAAATAATACCAAAGTAGAGCCGAATTGTCGAATCACCGAAATATATGATTTTTTTAATTTTCCTGGCAGTTAAAAATGTAGATTTTACATACCCCTTCTCGCTTTTCATTTATAAATGCGGCTTTTATAGGGCTTGAATTTTTATCTCCGGAGTACTATACTTAGGGCACTTCAGGCGTAGTGTGAAATATAGGAGTTTATATGCCCATAAAAAAAGAGTTACTGGACATACTTGCCTGCCCAGCATGCCATGGACAGATCGTTTACAAAGAAGACAAGGACAGTCTTGACTGCCGCGACTGCAAAAGAAGATACCCAATTAGAGATGATATCCCCGTAATGTTGGTTGAAGAGGCTCAGATTATTGAAGAGGTTCCATAAATTTAATATATGCCAATAATAAACGTAAATATGGCTTATCAGCGCATGACAAATGACGGATTTGATTTTCTGGAACACCAGGACTTACACCCGGAGTTTTACTTTGCTGGTGATGCCATTGATTCAATCTCAGAATCGGTAATTACAGATTTTCGGGCGGAAGTAAAAGCTCGAAACTTTGCACCAACTTTCCATGCCCCATTCTTTGATTTAAGTTTAGGCGCACGTGATCGCAAAATTCGTAAAGTCAGTCTTGATCGTTTGATGTGGGCGGTTGAAGCTGCCCACAAAACAAATGCATCACAGGTTGTAATTCATCCAGGTTTTGGCCCATGGGTTCATGGCCATCGACTTGAGCCATGGCTTAAAAGAGCTGAAGTAAAAATGCGTCGGCTTATTGCTCATGCAGAATCTCTAGGACTAAAATTGGCTTTTGAAAATATCTATGATCAGAATCCAGACGATCTGCTGAGATTTTTAAGTTATTTTGAAAGCCCCAACGTAGGAATATGCTTTGACATAGGACATTTCAACGTTTTTTCAAAGGTTCCTATTACTACATGGCTTGAAAAATTTGATTATAAGATTTTTGAAATCCATTTACATGATAACGATGGAACCGCTGATCAGCACCTGGCAATTGGCGACGGGAACATAAATTATGACCCATTGATTGAATGGCTTAACGGCAGACTTGATAAGCCAAGGCTAACCCTTGAAATGCCACAAAAAACTCATGTTATAAAATCCGTGGTCAAAATGCAAAAATGGTTTAGATAATTAGCCTAAAACAAAAATCCCCTCGTATCATATCAATACGAGGGGATTTTTTTATTTCTGTTTGAGTCTACTATTTTCCGCTTTTTACAAGAGAATTATAGAGTCCAAGATATTTTTTGTATTCTGCATAAGATGCTTTGGCAATTGCAGCATCACCCTTTTGAGTGGCGTCCATATAGCCCTTATAAGCAGAAAGATATCTGTCATAAGCTGTCTGAGAGTCCATTCCAGCAGGTTCTTGAGGGGCAGCGGCGGCCTGGGCTGGTTTTTCAACTGCTGCAGCCGGAGCGGCTGCCTTATTATTCAGTTTAGCAAGGAAATCAGCACATGCAGCACTTTCTTTGGCAGCTGCTTCTGAGTCTATTGAAGTTTGGCTAACCATTACAGATTTGCCCTTTCCAAACAGCTTAGAAATACCCTTTACGATGAGTCTTGCACCCAATCCGCCTGCAATTGCGCCAACAGCCAGCATAGGAAATCCCATTCCAATACAAAGGGCTCCACCAGCAACTGCTCCTGCAACTGTAGCAAAGTTTGCAAAACTGTTGGTTGTCCAGCCTAGAACTTTTTTACCAACAATATATCCGCCTGCAGCGCCAACAGCCATTCCAAGAGGACCGCCACCAACAGCAGCACCAACAACACCACCCATTAAACCAGCTGCGATAGCTCCACCATTAACAAATATTGATTTTCCAATATTCTTTGCAGAAGTCCATATAGAAGCCTGAGCCGTCATTGGAGCAACTGACATCCATAGTGAGAATATCATCGAAACCACTAACAAAACTGAGAAGTCCTGTCTGCGTTTATAGGCTAGTGTCATCATAACCATTTCCTCCTGCTGGCAGGGCCAGCGTAAACTGAATTTTCTTAAGTATAAGAATAGATTCTTATACCCGCAAGGGTACACTCAATAAACTCAGTTCTTTTTCAGAATAAAATTTTCTACTTCTGCCAACTTATGCTTTAGTTCTGGGGTTAAAAGGTCTCTGTTGAATCTTGAAAGAGACAATTCGATTCCCTGATCCTTTAGTCCAAGTGTCCATACGCCACCTTTGAAGGTTCCATTCTGAAGCAGTTTAACAGCTTTAACCAGACCGTTATCAAGTCTTTTAACCATACTGGCAGGAACCTTACCAGGTGCAATTCGGCTCTGATCTGAATCAACTCCAATAACTAGAAATCCGCCTCTTCTGGATGCTTCAATCAGGCCAAGTCCACTTTTACCTGAGGCGTGATATATAATTTCAGCTCCTTGTCTTTTCATGGTCAGACCGATTTCAAAAGCTTTATCAGACTGATGGAAGGCTTCAGGGGTATCACCAACATATCTTGAAATAACTTTTATCTCAGGATTAACAAAAGAAGCGCCACGTTTGAAACCTCTTTCAAAGCTACCAATAACAGGTGAATCCATTCCCCCAAGAAATCCAATCACATTGCCTTTAGCCGCAATAGCAGCAAAAGCGCCTGCATAAAAAGATCCTTCTTCTTCATCAAAGAGAATTGAAAGAACATTCGGGCTGGTCACCACTGAATCAATCAAAACAAATTTCTGTTCTGGAAACTTTTCAGCAACTCTTCTAATAGCGTCATTGGCGAAAAGTCCAACAGCACATACCAAATCCAATTTTTTCGAGCAAAGATACTCAAGACCTTCTTCAATACCGCCAATATTGGCTGGTTCAACTACTTCTACCGAGCAATGATAATCTTTTCTGAGTCTCATTATTCCATCGTATGCGGCATCATTAAAAGAACTGTCGCGCAAACCACCGATTGAAAGAACAACCCCAATTTTTGAGGTTTCAACAGCACTCGCAGAATCAAATGAGAAGCAAAAAACAACCAGTAAACAGAGAAACAATGCTCTAACTTTCATTCGGCCTCCAAATTTATGTTAATCGATAAACTCTTTTACAAAAGGTTTTGAATCTAATATTCCAAGACCCTTTAAAACATTTTCCATTGATGCAAGAACAACTCCTGAAAAGCTTCCAGGTTCCTTCGCCAATTCTTTAAAACTCTCTAAATAGGTCTGTTCAGTAGCATAAGGTCGGTAATGTGTCATAGAATCAAACGCGTCAGCCGCTGAAATAATCAAAGCTCCCAAAGGAATTTCATCTTCTTTAAGTCCTTTAGGATAGCCTTTTCCATTTGGCGACTCGTGATGAAACAAAACATAATCAGCAATCTTGTCCATGCCGGGAATTTCTCTGATCATTGCAGCACCAACAATCGAATGCGATTCCATTTTTTTTCTACTTTCTTCATCAAGTGGCCCTGAACTCTGGAGAATAGAATCAGGAAGACCTATTTTACCAATATCATGAAGCATCGCTGCCACTTCAAGATCAGCCAATTCTCTCAATGAAAGTCCAAGATCCCGACCAATTGCAACACTAAGATTTCGCACACGATCCCAGTGCCCGACATGTTCATTGGCTCTGTTTTCCAGAATTTTCATGAACAGCCCCAACAAGCCTTCCAGTCTGACAAAATCACCCAGCATCTGGAGAGAATGCTCAGCTTTTTCTGGAATCTGCCAGGATTCTACCTGCGGGCCAGATGCCATTGGAGCTCTTACACTTAAAAGCCATGTACTGCCGGAAATTGTAACTGGTATCCAGAAACGACCACCAAATCGGCTCACTGCCTCAACAAGATCTCTGGGTAAATCTGTTGGTGGAAGAGTCCCTTTCAGGTCGTGCCCGCGCCAGGTGTGACCCCACGGGAACCACAATTGAAGGTCCTGCCCTATTGAAGAAAGTTCATCGCCAATTATTCGTAAGGCTGATTTCCAGACTTCGGTTATGCAACTGAGTTCCAATGGCTTCATCAGGACTTTATCTCCGATCAGGAATTAAATTTTATACCAGCAAAGTATAACAGATATTCTTTTAGCAAACCAGTTTTAACCAAAAGCCATTTCAAAGCGAATTGCAGATCACTCCTCTGCAACTGGCAGCCCTATCTGCACTAAGTTCAAAATTTGTAAACCATCCCTTTTAATCAATTCATAAAAATGTATTTAACTGGACTTTTGAATCATGCAAAACTAAAATCTAAACTACACAAAGCAGGAGAATCTAATTGAGAATTGGAAAAATAGCATTGTTGCTAGTTCTATCTTTATTTCTTTCCCATCAGGGTTTTGCTTCCTGGCTGCTAATTCCAATGGACGCCACCCAGAAAGAGCACTGCAAAGCTTATGGCTTTGTTTATAGGTCCCTTGAAATTGAAGTCCCCGATATTTACTGGCTTTTGAATTATCGCGGCGGAAGCTTTATTGTGCCTGAAACTCAGATAGCAAAGTCAGAAATGAAAGAAATTGGAATAGTTTTCAATGAAATAAGCGACGGCGAGAAAGCAGCTATATTTTCTGAGATACAAGAAGAAAATATGGACGCTGTATCACTGGAAAAAGCCCCCAAAATAGCAATATATCTGGAAAGCAAAAGACATCAAGATATTGTTGCCGAAGTTTTGCGATATGCAAAGATCCCCTTTGATGTAATTTACGATGACAAAATTCTTGAGGGCGGCTTAACCGGGTATGACTGGCTTCATATTCATCATAAAGATTTTACCGGGCAAAACCACAAGCTTCCAGCCGCAGCTTCTTTTTTGTTAAACAAAGGTAAAAATCCCGTAGAGCGCTGGAAAAAGAAACAGAAAGTTGCCCAGACAATAAAAAGTTTTGTACAAAACGGCGGATTCTTATTTGCAATGTGCTCCGCAGCTGAAACCTTCGACATTTCTCTTGCTGTTGAAGGGCTGGACATAGTTCCCCCATCAATTGACGGAACTCCAACAGACGAGGGCTTTCAGAACAAAGTGGATTATAGCAAAGGACTTGCCTTTGAAAATTACCAGATTTTAACCTCAGGCCGAGAATATTCAGACATAGATGTTTCCAGTGCAAATTCAAGAACAAGCTTTGAACTTTTTGAATTTTCTGCATCGGTTGATTCAATACCGTGCCTGCTAAATCAGAACCATGAGAAAATAATTCCCGGCTTTTCCGGGGAAACCAGCTCTTTCAGGAAATCTCTGATTAAACGCTCAGTTACAATTCTTGCAGAGAATTCTGATGGGGTTTCGGTTAGATATCTTTCAGGCTATTGCGGAAAAGGAGTCTTTGCATACTACGGCGGTCATTCTCCTAAGCGAGGCACAAACTCCTATGTGGAATTCGCCCCAGCCTACCGGCTAATTTTGAACAACGTGCTTTTCCCATCTGCCAAAATCAAGAAGCGCAAAACCTGAGAAGCTTAACTTTTACTTTCTTACCTAATGGCAATTTTTAACCCTCGTTATCCAGAGCCTGTGGTGAAAAATTTAATTACTCTGTGAGAGACTTCAAAAACGGGCATTATCGCTAGAAAAGAGATTTGGATGAAATATTTTAAGTGCATATTAATACTTTTTTTGACTGCTGTATTTCATTTCATTTTTTTCATTCCTGCTTTTTTTTGGGCTTCTTATTTCGGCCTATACAGCTCATGGGGTAGAGGAATCAGCACGGGATTATTAGTTTATATAACAAAAGATCTCTTAATTGGTTTTCATATTATTTTTATAATCTTAAATACAATCTATCTATATCTTAAGCAAAGATTGATAGACCAAAGGGTTAGGTTTTATATAACCTTTGCATTTATAGCTTTCACATATCTAATTTATTTGGGGGAAGGGGGATTTCCTCTTTTTGATTATTTTTCTTTATTATTCTTTCAAGCCATTCCTTTGGTTGCTGGTAATATAATTCTAACCAGAAACTTTGATAAATCAGAAGTTATATAGCCCGAATGATTTTGTTTTGTTACTTTTTTTGGGCTGAAGCGTATATTAGAAATGATGAGGCAATTCTGGAATTTTCAGGAGTAAAAAATGCAAAGTAAAAAATTTGGTCTTTTGATCATTGGATTGTTTTTTATAGTTTTCAGCGGTACCGCTGCCAGGGCAGAAGATGCATACGTTATCTTTAAGGGTTTCAATGCTGTAAAGGAAATTAAAAAAATTGATTCACAGATTTCTGCTGTTAAGGGAACATTTCTTGCCTATTATGTAAAAAAAACCAATGCTCTGGGAAGATGTACAGGAATTGTTTTTTTTAAAGCTCCACTTGATGCTATAAAGCAGATAAAAGGTGCAAAACAGCTGATGGGAAAGCTACATTTCACAATGTTTTTCTATGCCAGCGATCAATCCGTTACTCTTAATAACGAGATGGAACGATATCCACGTGAAGAGTTTCAATGTAACTGGTCAAATACTCTGTCGAAAATGATCAAAATTATAGAATCAAAAAATTTAATGAAAGCCGATAGAGGCTCAAACCATGTCATTAATCTGAGAAAGAACTTTAAGATTTGTGATTTTTATCTGAGAGACGAGGAAAACGGTGGAAAATACTGGATCGAAAATGATTACGCAGTTGCCTTTTATGAGGAATATCGAGGGCAGCTTACAAAGCTATTTTCAGCGCAATATTAAGCATTAGTGCAATAACCTCAGTGGCTTCAGCCTGGCTTCCGGCTTCAAGGTTGGACCAGCGGAAGATCTTATAAATAAAGAAAAAACATCAGAACTTTGACCTTAGAGCGGCATTTTTCACTGTTAAAAATGCCGCTTTAAGGTTTTTTCGCTTCCTTTTACATCATCAGCTTGCCCCCTTCTAATACTTTGAGTCTTTCCAAAACTTTCAGAGCATTAGAAAGAGTTTTCTTATTTTTTTCACCTGTTAGCAGGTATAAAATTTGGGTTGTTCAGTCTTTTGCAAACTTTCTTGTTCCAAATTCTAAGAGGTGTTAACTTACAACTGTAGCCAGGGATGGTAAAATTCAACAACTTTCCTCGCCTTTTTTTAATTCTGAACAACAACCTTCAGGCTATTACCTGGTAAAGGCCGAGAACTTTGCTGAATCTATAGAGGTGGCAAAAAAGTATCCAGCTTTTGAAAATAATGAAACGGTAGAAATTTTACATTTAGGAGATTGAACATGGAGTTAAAAAGGAGAGATATGAGAACAATTTTAATTTTCCTTTGTTTGAACTTGTTTTTAGTTTTACCTGCAGCATTTTCAGCTGAGAACCATGTAATGAGTGTGTTTGATTTAAAATGGATTACTGGAAATTGGGAAATGGAGAAAAATGGAAAGGAAATTTGTGAGCATTGGATGAAACCTTCCGGCCAAACAATGCTCGGTATGAGCCGAACGGTAATCAAAAAGAAAACAGTTGAATTCGAGTTTGTGATTATTCATCAAGAAAAATCTGGAGAAATATTTTTTACTGTTACCCCTTCCGGTCAGGGAAAAACATCTTTTAAACTGGTTTCGGTCAGCAAAACAGAAGCGGTTTTTGAAAACCCTGCTCATGACTTCCCACAAAGAATAATTTATCGCTTGGAAAACGAAAAGACCCTTTTTGCGAGAGTTGAAACTATGGACAAGCAAAAGGGTTTTGAATTTAGGATGCTCAAGGGTAAGTAATCTGTAGAGATTCCCAGCCTATAACAAAACCATTTCTGCAATGCAGTGACAAAGCAAGGTTTAGATTTATATAATTGTACTCAGGAATTTAACCAGTTTGAAAAATTGAGGTATGGAAAATTGAAAAAAATCGCAAAAAAAATGCTCTGCTTTACACTAGTGACATCTCTCTCTTTTATTGCTTCTAACATCCCTGTTTTGGGAAATGATGGGCCAAATAAAGGGAAACAAAATTTAGGAAAAAAAATGGAAAAATTAAGCCAGAAAATCATTCTAAAAGACTTAAATGTGGTTGGAATTTATGTTGAAAACCTTGATGATGCACTTAAATTTTATGTTGATCTTCTTGGTATGAAAAAAACTCGAAAACTTGGGCAAGGTTGGTTGCTTCTAGCTGATAACCTTGTAAGCGGCAATCTGTCTTTGTATGTTGAGGGGGGCCGCAAAAAATCTCAGGGGGATCCTCTTAATCAAAGCTGTATGTCTCTTTGTTTTTCCACCAAAGAAGGTATTAAGAATACTTACGCCAGGTTAGTGAAGGCAAAAGTAAATATGGTTGGAAAATATATGGCTCATAGTAATGAGTTTCATTCATTTTCATGTTTGGATCCAAGCGGCAATGTTCTAGAATTTTCTGGAAATCCAGCAGCGGTGTCTGTTGGTAAAAGGGATGATTCTAGGAATTTATCTCCAATAAATGAATTGATGTTGCCTGCGAAAAATATTGCCGAAACCAGGAAATTTTTGGCCAACTTCGGTTATAAATTGATCAATGAGCAACCATGGGGAATGGTACAGCTAAAAAGCGATTCGGGTGGTCCATCGATAAGTCTTTTCTCGCAGGATTTTTTTAAAACTACTTCATTCGGGATCAAAACAACCTGCATTGATGAACTTTTCGAGGAATTACAAAAAAAGGGCGTCAAAATTACCGAGGATGATAGAAAAAGCGATCCTCCACGCATTGTATGTGCTGGACCTGATAACTTCGAAATCACTATTTTTCAAGAAAAAAAATAGGTACTGCCAATTCTAACCCCCAACTCCCCCAAAGCCCATACAACATAATCTCAGCCGACTCAATACTATTTTGAGCCGGCTGAGTCTATTTTCCCAAAATTCCCATGACAATTTACCGTTTCAATGAGCTAAAAAACAACTGATTGATCTCAAAACCTCTTCCATTTGCTATTTTCCCATAAAACCACTAAAAACAGGCCATTTTACCCCATTTTTAATTCAGTGGGCTAATTTAGATTTGTAAAGAGTTGGTTTGTTTCAGGTTTACCAAAATTTGGCACTGGCAGCTTTAATAGCAAACTTATGGTTACAATTTTGCAAAAATCGGTCAGAAGTTGCATTCCAAAAAAGATTTTTTGAGGCGAGCTTAGGAAAGAGTTTGTTCGGGTGACTTTTACTTTTCTTGACAGTATTTAAGGCGGGAGACTATACTTTCATTCATTAATATTCTATGGGGAGCATCTTTATGAGCGAAAACTACGAAAATAGAATCGCGTTGAACCCGGCACTAATAGTGGGTCTGGGTGGAACGGGCAAAAAGAGCCTTATGAACTTCAAGGAGACTTTCTTACAGAGTCCCCAGATAAAAAATGCCTACGCAAAAGCCAATAGAGAACCATCGCTCCCGGATTTCATTGATTTGCTCTGCATTGACACTGACATTTTTGAAGCGGGTCATGAAGAGGAAAAGGTTGAAGGAGCAAAGCTTACCGAAAGCGAATATCATCAGATAAACATCCAGAATGCTGGTCAGATAACCGGCAATCTGGATTCAGATACCTACACATACCTTTACGAATGGTTCCCGCAAAAGCTCAAGCACCACATTGGACAAATCAGTCAGGGTGCCCACCAGTTCAGGTTTACTGGAAGATTTGGCGTATTCGTCGATGTGCAGAAAATCTATCAGCTCATAAAAACAAAAATGAGCAAAATAATGGCGCGCAGCAACGTTAACCAGGATGATCTGATCGTCCCTTTGACGAACAAACAGGGCCAGATCTTAACTCCAGAATTTTACATCGTAGGTTCACTTTGCGGCGGTTCTGGGGCTGGAATGTTCCTTGACATGGCCTATTTAATGAAAATGGCTTACTACCAGCTTTCTGGTGGCAAGGGCAAGCCGACTATTATAGGAATACAGCTAACTCCAGAAGCTTTCACACAGATCGCAATTGATCCAAACGTTAACTCAACCGGGCGACTTGAAGCAAACGGCTACTCATCTCTTGCAGAACTGTTCTACTTCATGTCTAAAGAAAAGTTCCCGCCAACTAAAAGCGCGAAAGACATTCTGAATCAAGACAGACGCAACAAATTCATGGTCAACTACGGACCAATTGGTAAAAGCCAGGATACAACGACTTTTGGAGCAGTTGCGGACGAACCCCCATTTGACCAGTGCTATCTCCTCGGGACCAGCAACCTGGACGACATACCAACTTATTACAGCATCGCGTCGGAGTTTATTTTTACCAAGCTGGCAACCCAGCTGAGAAAAGCGCAAAATTCAATGTTGGACAATGCCTCACAGATTCTGGGCCAGAAAAACTCTGATCTTGAGGGAAACCAATTAAAATGTTTCAGCTCTGCCGGATATAAGAGCTTCTACTATCCTCTTGATGTAATTCGCGACCTGTACACGTTTAAACTTTCCATGGATCTTACCTATTGGCTGAAACTTTCCATGGATCGCATTCTTATTGATTCCATGGTTCAGGATTTTGCTGAATCCAACCCAAGCCGTCTTGACCTCTCCCCTGAGGGAATCTTTGCTCTGACTCGACAGATCATTGATCGTAAAAAGTATTGGGACAATCCAATGTTCCACACTTTGCGAACCACTAACAAGCAAAAAGATGGCGAATCAGCTTCAGCGTTCATTCTTAGACAAATCGACGAAATGAACCAGAATAGAGTTAAAAAAGACGATATTCGTGCTAAAGTTCGCCTTAAATTTGAAGAAGCGGCAATTACCGCTGGTGAATATTTAAAAGAAAAAATCATTGAGATCATAAACAATCCGGATCTCGGTGCTCATATCGCAATTGATTTCCTCAACGCCTTTGAAAAGTATCTGACTCGTTACCCACGTGAAATTCTAAACAGAAAAGTTCAGGAAATTAGAGTCAGACATGAAAAAGAACAAAGAGAATACCGAGAAATCAGTGTTCGCCTGAAAGAAAAACTATCTGGATTCGCAGGCCTCGGCGGGAAGCTAATGGAGCTTGGAACCGTCTTGAGAATGACCGACATCAACGAAGAGCGTGATAAATTGCTCAAAGAAGCCAAAGAAGCTGTGGACATGGAATACGATATGTTCTGTATTTCATGCGCGGAAGACTTCTTGAAATACTTGAATGTTCAAGCTCAATCAGTAAGAAAACAGGTCGATATATTCGCAAAAAAATTGGAAGCAATCTCTAAGAATGGCCGAATCGAAAGACATTATGAAGAGTGTCTGGATAGAATTAAGCCATACTCTAAGGTTCAGGATGTTATCCGCACTTATATCTTTGAAGAAAGAGATATCGAGCCTTTCTACAAATATTTGCTCGGCGACCTTTCCAACAATGATATCGAAGGCGATTTCCTGGTGAAAATCAATCTTGCCAACAACTGGGATGCATACACCAATCCAGAAAGTACTTCCCTTGAAAAGGATATTGTAAAGTATTGTCAGGAACTGGTTAACAAACGCCTGTTTGGCGGCATCGAAGACTTTATCCACTGGAAAGATTCAGTGAGAAAGGGCTTCAAAAAGAGTCTTGTAGAAAGCCTTATGAACCAGGCAACTCCTCTCATAACTCTCAATGATCGCGGCAATAACCAGCCTCAGCGAATGAACATTGTTACGTTGGGAATTTCCAGCGAAGAAAGTAAACTTGCTCAGGAAATCAAAGAAAGCCTTCGCAAAGGCGATATTGGGGTAACCATAGCTCCAACGAGAAATCCTTTTGAAATAAGTCTATTGCAGACTCTTCATGGAATTGCCCCATTCAATATCAGTTCGATCAACCAATGGCATAATCTTTACAGGAAAAATACCGCCAAGATTAACTGCCATGCAATGCTCACCAATGACGCCTACCCAATTCTCTGGTCAAGCTACGGTTTGATTCCGGCGAAAAAACTGGAAGAACACTACATGGTGTATTTGCTGCTACGCTACGAACTCTATGCCGACCCGGCAAAGACAAAACATGGAATCGAATATAATAACGAATTAGTGCAATACGAACTCTGGTATCAGCAGGATAAGCCACAACCAATGGGTCGAACCGTTACAGAATTGTTCGATTATCTAAAAAACAACACCATGGGCATCTATCTGATCAGAAGCGTTTTCACAGAATACTGGAAAGCCCTGTCATTCCCTAAACAACATGAAATTGTAAAAAAATACCTTCCTTTGATGGAGCACAGAGTGAAAAAACTCGAAGATGCGATCGAAGAAGAAATCAGAAAGAACCACGAAGTAAGTGCAGCAAGTGACGAACTTCTTTCAATCAAACGCGGAATAATGAATATTCTGCGTGACTACAACGATCAGTTTGAAGCAATCCTCAAACAACGCCCAGCTGGCAGCAATGCTCCAAACATGATGTAAAAGTCCATTAACACACAAAAAGAGTGTCGGCGGTCACAGAGGCCAACGGCGCTCTTTTTGCATTTCTGAATGTTAATTCTATTTGTATTTATGCACAGGTTCCAGATAATATGATATAAACGTTAAAATACATTTTCAGATTGAGAAAGCGATTATGGTAGAAATTAGTCCAAACAAAACTCCCTTAAAAATTAGCGTCTGGCGCTTCGTGCTGGTTTTATTACTTCTCGCAATCATTTTGCTCGCAATGTTCTGGTATCTTTTCGCCTCAAGGCTTGGAGCGACCAATTCCTTTTTAGAAGGAATCAGAAAATACCTGACTTTTGCCGCAACCATTCATCCCAACATGAAACCTGAAGACAACTTTGCCGACTCCTTAAAAATTCATGGGGTTGAGAAGATCACTCCAAGAAAATTTACCATGCTTGTTTCTGTTACAGATAAAAACGGCGAACCGCTGACCACCATAAACGCCGGAGATATAGAGTTACGAATCGGAAGTAAAAATGATTCAAGTCTACAATCTGCCACAATTGATAAAGTAACCCCCCTTCATATGATGACTGACTGGAAAGAACCCGTAAGTTTTTCGTCAGTAATGGACTATTCAGCCAGCATGTTTGAAGGAGATTTAAGCGCGATTGAAAATAATTTTGAAAAACTAATGGAATCCATCACCGTGCCATACGCCGCTTCCATAGTTAAATTTAACGCCAAGGCAACAGAAATTTTGCCGCTCTCCGAATCAAAAGATGAGATAAAAAAGGCTATAAAAAAGAGAATACCTCTTGAAAACACGGCTCTTTTTGATGGCGTTGTAAAAGGTATTGAGGCCGTCCAGGCAAGACCTCACATGAGATTTCTTGTTTTAACGACGGATGGCAACGACAACGCCTCATTTAATTCACTTAAAGAAGTTCTTCTCAGAAGCAAACTTCATAATGTATCCATCTTTGTCATAGCTTTTGGCTGGCTTGAGGTACAAACCTTAAAAACCATAGCTGATGAAACTGACGGCCTGTATTCATACGTCCCAAACAGTTCCAAACTTGAGGAATGGTTCACCAAGCTTGGTAAGATTATTAACAATGTTCAGGTCATCGAATACTCAACAAAATCAGACATGGGAACACCTGAAAAAATTGATCTGACAATAGAAGTTAACGGAAAAAAACTAAACCGCAAAAGATAAGCGGCTAAATAGCCCATTGGGCTGGAGGAAACATGAACTTTAGAAAAAATCTGGCATTTCTTGTTTTACTATTGGGGATAATCGCTTTAATTTTCCCTTCTTCGGTAAGAGCTGAAGCTGAATTTGATTTCGGCCTGCCATTATTCGGCAAAGACGAAATTCGCTTTGAAAAATCTCAAGAGCCAGACTTCAACCTTCAGCTTTTAAAAAAGTATATGACCGAACATGAGAAATCTAGAATTTCTCAGATGCATGGAATTTACAGATGGCTGACCCTATATAAACTATCTGACGAGCCTCGACAGAAGGTTCTCTACCCTGCCGGACTCAAATTTTTCTCAAAGAAACCAGATTCTAAAGATTACCCAAGCCTCAATGAGATCTTTTACCGCGGACTATTCCTCAGTATTGATAAGGACGATGATCCAAAAAATACAGCAGACCAAAAATTTGAAGAAATGCTTCTAGCAGCTGAAGACAAATTTGAAAAGGTGGCTGAATATTCGCTGGCAAAAGGTATTCTCTTTCATCTTCTTCGTAACCGCCCGAATGGTTATTTCTCTCAGATGAAACCAGAAGAAGATTTAAAAACAGCACTTTCTCTGATTCCACAGGAAGCTCATTATTTCTTTATTTTGGGACAAGCTTTCCGATTTCTTGGAAATAAAGAATCAAACCTTTTTCTTTCCATTGCCTCTTACGAAAAAGCATCTGCCCTGGACCCAAAAAATATTAAATTGCAAAACTCCCTGCTGGGAACCTACATGGGTCTCCATGAAGATTACCAAAGCAGCAATAAACCAGAACCGTTCTGGCTTGAAGAAGCTGTTTACAAAAAAATTCTTACTCTTTCACCAAACAATCCCTATGCTTTAAACAACCTTGGCTACCTTTACACAGATTATGGAGTAAACCTACAGGTTGCACTTCAACTCTGCCAGAAAGCTTCTGACCTTGCCCCGGAAAATCCCGGCTTCAGAGACAGCCTTGGCTGGGTAGCATTTAAAAATGGAAAATACGACAAAGCCGAAGAAGAGCTAAAAAAGTCGCTTTCCATAAAAAACAATGTTTATGAACCCCTTTATCATCTTGCAACCGTATACTACGTGACCAAAAAACTTGATAAAGCTGCTGAGCTTTACACTCAAGCCATTCAAGTAAAACCAGACTCCGCAGAAGCTCTCAACAACCTTGCCTATCTTCTGGCAGAGCAGGATAAAAACATCGAAGATGCCTTAAAGATGTCTGAAACAGCGGTAAAGATTGAACCAAATAACGCCTCTTACCTAGACACGCTTGGCTGGTTATACTTCAAAACAGGCAAAACAGAAGAAGCCCTGAAATATCTTAACAAAGCGGCACAGATAGCTCCAAATGAAAGCGAAATCCTGCTGCATATCGGGCTGGTTCATCTTGAAAAAAGTGAATTCAAAGCAGCAATAGACTATTTAAAACAAGCTTTGAAAACCAACCCCACGATGGAAGAAATAGAAAAGAATCTATATCTGGCCCTCTGTTTAAAATCACAACTTGGAACTCTGGCTGAATATCACAATCTTTTCGGAGAAAAGGTAAGCAAAGATAAAATTTGTAATTTGCTTATGAACATTGCCAGACTATATCAAGAAGAAAAGCTTTATGACAAAGCAATTGAATTCACTCAACTGTGTTCAGATATAAAGAAAGATAGAAAATCATTAAACGAGCCTCTGTTTGGCTTTTATCATCTTGAAAATGCAAAAAAAGAAAAATCTCCTTCAACTGCAACAGAGCAAAGAGCTACCAGCAAGCAGATTTCAGAACTTGATAAAAAAATTCTTGATGAAACTGGCAGCGAAGAAGTTGCGATCGAAATCAGCAGTTTTCCTCTTGTAATAAGCATTGGCCCAGAATTTTTCAAATCAATTTCGGAATATGTTTCAGGAGTAAAAAACATCCAGCATCTTAGCTTTTCCCTATTCCTGAGAGAAATTTTTAAGCCAGCCAATAGCGCAGTTCTGAAAATTGAATCGGATTCTGAAGATGGAAAAAGCCATCTGGCAATGATAGAAGAATTCTTTCAGGAATTAGGTGGCGAAACGGTTTGTGATGAAAATGAAATCCGTTGCACAACTTTCTTCCCGGGAATGAAAGTTTATTCAACCACAGTCAATCAAAGCGCTTTTTTGAGTAGAAGCCCGTTGCCAGACTCTGAAACACTGGAAAAAATGAGCAACACATCTTCTTATGAAGAAGACAGATTTGCTGAAATAGTATTCAACTGGAAAGAAATTAAGGCTGTATTACCAAGACTGATCGCTCCATTTATTTCCAATCCCTTTAAACCATTTATATACGTTCATTCAAATTACAGCATGGAAAAAGGAAATTTAACTGAAACGTCTTTTCTTTCTACCGGTGAAGAAGTTACCAAAGAATTCATGCAGAACTTTGCCAGAGAATTATTTGCATACAAGCTATATACCAAAAAATTAGGCATGGATGTGACAATTCAGGTTAAGGCTATGAGCGATACCATTCTTGTAATTACTGAATATGTCCAGCCATTTTCAATGTTGTCCTCACTTGCAGGTAGATACTCACCGCTATTTAGATATCTTTCTGCAAGGTACTTTTCCAAGTATATCTGCTATATAAACAGATTCCTGTTCTCTGGCAATGAAAGTGACATGGAAAAACTTTGCCCAGGCCACGGAATAATAAGATTAGATGCTTCTTCTGGTACTCTAAAATGTAACCTTCATAAACGAGTTCCAATTTTCCCTCTTTTCATGGACCCGGAAGGGCTTTGCAAATTTTCTCGTTTACGAATTCGAAAAATTTTGCATGGACTTCTGAAAAAAAATAGAGAGAATTTATCAGATGAAGAATTGCTAAAACAAATAATTGAGAAATATAAAATACCAATTTGCCCTGCTACTGGACAGTATTCAAAAGACAAAGACGGGCAAATTAAATGCACCGAACATGAAAATTGAGTTTGCTTTTTTTCTAAAAATGTTCTATTTAAGATAAGGAAACTAAATGGGGGTAAAGAAATGCCTGCTGTAAATATTCAAGATAACATCCTTCAATATCTAAAAGACGAAGGCGAATTGGTTAAAATTTTTCTGATGAAAGGTTTTCAGATTCAGGGAACTATCCTTGGTTTTGATACCTTTGTCATTCTTCTGGAATCCGAAGGGAAAAAGCAGCTGATTTACAAGCACGCAATTTCAACGGTTCAACTTCCAGACACTTTTAAATCCTGACAGTAAACTGACAGAAAAAAAGGACTTTTGCCATAATCTGGCAAGAGTCTTTTTTTTTGCAAATTTGGTAGCTTTCTTTGCGCATTTTTTGAACACAAATTAATGTTAATTTTTTGAACACACCAAATAGCCATCCTGTATAAAAGTTTATCATTTCCCGCTAATTCCTTGTAAAAGTGCATAAAAAGCCTGCAAATACATCATTTTTTAGTTGGCACAGGTCTTGCATATATAGGCGCAACACTGCACGACTTATTCGTCAGTTGTCTTCAATCATTCCTTTCCTTGATTAGGGCTACACTAGATGTGGCCTTTTTTTTTTCCCGGAAAAGGATTATCATTCTCACATGAAACAAACACATAACATTCTATTTCTACTAACCATTTTAATTTACACGCTAGTACCCAGTGGTTTCTCAGCGCCTAGAGCGGACATTCCTGCTCTTTGCTACCATCAGGTAGAGCCATCAACCAAAAACAAGTTTTCGTTGGAACTAAGCCAGTTTAAAAAGCAGCTTCAATATTTAAAAAGCAGAAACTTTCAAAGTCTGAACTCTCAGGAACTTCTGGAGATTTTAGAGAATCCAAATCAGGAAAAGAAAAACAGAGTTGTAATCACATTCGATGACGGATACAAAACCGTTTACGATCATGCCTACCCCGCAATGAAAGAGCTTGGCTTTAAAGGAATCCTCTGCATATACCCATCTTTTATTGGATCTGGAAAAGCCATGAGTTGGGCACAACTTAAAGAACTCATCTCAGAAGGTTGGAGCGTCGAATGCCATTCTCAAACTCATGCAAATCTAAGCTCAAAATACATTAATGAAAAAGCTGAAAAGCAATTCCTGCAAAGAGAAATAGTCAACTCTAAATCAGTTATTGAAAAGCACTTAAACAACAAAGTTCTTTTTATGGTATGGCCTTATGGTGTTTACACAGACAGATGTCTTACAATGCTTGAGGCTGCTGGCTATAAGGGTGCTATGACAGTTGATGGTGGTGGGAATTATCCTGGAATAGACAAATTTTTCGTGAAACGTCAGGTAATTTACCGAACTGACAGCATGGAAAAGTTTTTAATAAGACTTGGAATGCAGGGTATAAAAGTTACAGAAAGACATCCAGCACCAGGAGCAGTGGTAGAATCTTTATCGAGCTTCACCTGCGTTTTACCTGATTTGTCCGACTATAGTCCTGAAAACTACAAAATCACTGTCAGACCTAATAGCGGCAAGTCTTCTTTTGAGTTTGATCCAGAAAGCAAAACAGTCCATGGAAAAATGAACAGCAAATTGAAATCCGGAAACTACTTTATGGATGTATATGTTCGAGATAAGAGAACTGGTGTCACCTATCAAAATGGCTGGCTTTTTTCTATAAAGGGAAATATCAACAAATCAAGTTACTGAAATTTATCGTATTCCCTCAAGCTGATCTTTTCTTCAGAAAAGGTTAACAGATTATAGGTTATTGGCATCTCATCAACTTTGTAATCCCCTCTAATGTTGGTGGGATCCCAGACTCTTCTTCTCAAAACATTTCTGCAGGAATAGGAACCAGTAATAAAGTAATCCGGCTCTTTGGTTGCAAGGCGAATTTCAGAGCCATAAACCCTCTGTATAACAAATGCAGGAGACTTGAGAAATTCAAGGCGACCGGGAACACCTATCTCATCAGGGTATTTCTGATTTGAATTACCCATTGTCCACTTTGCCGAACGTCTTGAAGAGCTTACCAGATTAGCATTAACTGTCATTTCAGGGATGAAAAGCCCATCCCGGTGACTCTTTTTTGCTTCTTCAAAAAGGCTTTGCATCATTCCCATAGCTCCGAGGTTTTTTGCCGGAGCTTCATTTTCCTCTTTCATGGCTTGTGCCCAGGCTTTTTCGAAAATATTTTCGAGTTGTGGACGAGTTAAACCGCCGGTTTCTCGAGAAATGGATATGACTTCATTAATAAGCTCTTTTCTGATTTTTTCATTTTGAATAGCAAATCGGGGCTTTTCAACGGTTGAAAGGCCTGGAGTAAAAAAGTTTTTTAAATCCTCGACTTTGCTCTCAAATAAAGGACCAGAGGTCACCTCCTTCATTGTTTTCAAGAAGTGAACGGTTCCAAGTCTGGGCGTGCCATCAGTACCCACAACCCCTTTCCATGTATCTGGATTTAAAGGACACAAGTCGTTCTTAAATTCATCAAAAAGTTCATCTACTGGGTTTAAGGAAATAATCAACCCCAACATAAAGTATGGTCTCATTTCATTCTTCACATACATTGTCGGATGAGACATGTCTAAAATAATCCTTTTGTCAGACATCACCAATGCCCCAACCTTATATCTTCCCCAGCCATTGTCGGGGTCCTTTATATAGTTGTTAAAATAATCATCATCATAAGCTTGAACAAATTTCTGACTTTGATTGAAATCGCCACCTATTACAATCTCTTCGGTACTGTAAATTGTAATTGAACGATCAGGACAGCCCCAAATTCGCAATGGAACCGTGGCAAAAACAATTATCTTCGAGCCCTTTTTCTTTTTTATTATTTCCGGGTCATCTGAAGCTGGAGGTGGGGGTTGTGAAGCCGCTGAATCCAGCTCATCGTCATCATCCCTTGAGTCTGGTTTTGGTTTGGGTTTTGGCTTAGGTTTCTGCTGACACTTAAAATCACCAAAATCAAGATCGACATACTGGGTAGATGCCTTATAAGGATTTTTGAAATCACCAAAGGGCAACGTATTTTTTTCTATAAGAACACCCTGACTCTTGGAGTATCTATCAACCACTTCTTTTAATCTTTCACGTGGAATCCTGCCAAATTTTATTGGACGTCCGCCATGAATGCCATCAAGAATTAAGCCATCTTTGGTATCAAACTTACTAATTTTATAAGAGTCATTCTGTTTTGAAAGCCTTATGCTGGAGCCGTCCCGGAAACCAATCTTTGATTCTACAAACGCTCTAATTAAACCTGGAGTCTCAATTTTCTCCATTTTCCGAAACTCTGAGCCCTTATCAGCTCCACCAGCAGTATTAAAGGTTAACCAATGGTATCCATATAATCTTCCTATCTGGAAAAGATTCTGTGAACCAAGAAAGGGACCATAGCCACCCAGATCCAGAATTTCTCCATCATACAAAAGATGCTCAGCCGCAGGGAAGCGTCTTTCCAGTAAAGCTTTCACCTTTCTGCATGTGGTGTTCTTCGCATCGCCAGTTCCAACCTTTACAGCCACTTCAACTCTGGTATACATCTGTGCTTCATCTAAGGTCTTTGTCTTGGCATTTCCCCTGGCACTATGAACTAAAGCAAATTTAGCCTTAAATTCTCCGTCAGCAGAACCGCCAGAGTAAATACCCTTATTTACGCCTTCAACAAAAATATCACCCATTTTTCCGAGATAACTGTCTTTATGAGAATAGGGTTGCTCCCAGGGGTCATCATAGCGCTCATTATAAGAGCGATGCGTATTAAAAGCGCGATTAGCATTAAGTTCTGCAATAATGCAATTCAATGCTGTTTCACCCAAGGTTGAGGCAACATATCTTCTTACCGCAATTGATTGCAGATGGTGTTGCCCGGACTTAACTCTTCCTATGATTGAGAAAAAAATCAATAAAATTGCAGCAAAAGCAATGATTATCATATAACCAGAGCCAGATCTTGATTTTTTCAGGTTTTTATTACTCACTGATTTAAAAATACCTCTTTGCCTCTTTTGTAAAAGCTTGTGTTAAGTGAAATCTGGTAAACTTCACCGTTCTCTTTTATTCGTTCTCGCTCTAACGTCATTTTTAAATGAACCAGACTATTCCCGGTTCCTGTTTCGGAAATTGGTAAAGCGTTGACCAATCTGTCTTTTTTGCTTTTTATATCTTTCCATTGGAATGGCTTTCTGACTGTCCTGAATAGAATCAGCTCCCGTATATTTTCAACAAGAACTTGACCCTGCGTTTCAGGGGTTTCTCCTGGCTTTTCCTTTACAACCGCAAGTCTTCTTAACCTGTAAAGTGGAAAATCCCGAGGGTTCTTTTCATCAATTTCCATTTCTTCAATCGTATAAACAATTTCTCTAATAAGAGAGATCTGTCCGCCAAGCGGTGAATTGAAAGGAATACCTGGATCAAGCTCTTTACATAAAAGTTTCAAAACAACTCCGGTTCTGGTTTTTAGTTCTGGAATTTTTTTCATAAAAATTGGAACAGGTTCAATGATGTCAGTGGCTTCTTTAATGTCATCACCAAGAAAAGACATAATCTTTCTAAACCCTTCATTTACCTGAAGAGCACCAAGCGACTTGGTAACCGCTTTTGCCTGAGAAAAAAAGACTTTGAATGCAGCCCCGATAATCATGAGCATAAGCACCGCCACAATCATCAATTCGACAAAAGAAAAGCCTCGTTTAGCTTTTTTATGGCTCATCTTACACACGGCACATTCCTTTAATTCAAATTTGCAATAGTTAAAGAGGTTTTAAACGGTTCTGCAGCCTTATCTCCTGGAGTTTGCCAGGAAACCTCGACCTCTACAAGTTTTAAGCCGATAGGACGCTTTTCATCTTCTTTTGCAGAAATATCTGTAACTTTTACAGTTCGATTATATTTGAGAGTACCCGAAGTATAATCAGGTATAAATAGATCTCCGGCACCACTGTTAGTGTTTAAATCCGTCTCCACGCTGACATCTGCATCTTTGGGAAAATCTGCATCATCAAGAGATTCAAAAGGCGAGGCACGCAAAACCTCTACAGCCTGCTGAGCAAGAGCAACAGCAACACTATAATCACGCATTTTTCTGGTTTGCCCCATGCTGTTGGAAAAAATTAAAGCTATGGAAAAAAGAATTGAAATAAGCAATAGTGTTATCAAAAGCTCGGGTAAAGTATATCCAGAGCCTTTTCTATTCAATGTTTTCCCATTTTTTATTTTTGTAGCAAGCATCCTTAGTATCCACCGCCTTTAAGCATAACACACAGATTTTTTTCTCACCATAGGCAAAAAAACCTAATTGCCAAATCTTTAAATTGCAAAAAAAAGAATAATTTTCATTTTTTTGTAATTTGAAGATTTCCTACTCTTGGGGTAGAATGGTCAAATAGATTTGTATGAACAGAGTAAGGAGTACACCATGAGATTGAAGCTTCATTTTATTTTTGTCTTGCTTGCAGCGATTGCTGTTTCAGCTTTTGCGCCTGTTTTTGCTGCCGAGAACGACGGATGGGTCCATATAGTGCCCAGAGATATCGCTTTTGATGTCATAAAAGGCTCTGGAAGCGGAAATGAAGTTTACACAATCTTTGGTAACGATGTGATTATTCACGGTGGCGAAAATTTTTCTGACGAAGTAATAAAAAATAAAGATGTAGAATCTTTTCCAGTTAGGCCAACCGAAAAGCTTTACCTTGTAAATACAAAAGATCCACAGATACTAAAAACCACTTTTGCTGGTGTAAGAGTAATCTACAGAAGTTTCGGTTTTATGGTTGTTCTTGCCAACGAAACAGCAGCAATGGGTTTAAAATCAAAAAGCTCAGACTTCACAAAGGTTTCGCTTCTACCTGAAAATGAAACTGTTGTTGAAGCTCCAAAAAGCCCAAAGTCAGGCAGATCTCCAAGAAGCGAGGACATGAAAAACTTCCTGAGTAAAATCGACATGGAAGCATTTTTCCAGGATCTCGAAAAAATGGTTAGCTTTAAAACTAGATATTCATATGTCGCTGGCGCACAAAAAGCCGTAGATCATTTTGAAAACGTAATGAAAGAACTTGGACTCAGCGTTAAGCAGGTTCCTTTCAGAATAGGTTCTACCCAGTGCAACAACCTTGTTGGAACCCTTAAGGGCACCGACGAGGAAAAATATGGTCAGATTATTGTTCTCGGACATCTCGACAGTATTTCAAGAGACCCTAGAAACAATGCTCCTGGCGCAGACGACAACGGCAGTGGTTCAGCTGGCGTTATTGCCCTTGCAAGACTTTTAAAAGTTACCGGGTTAAAACCAAAAGCGACAATTAAATTTGCTCTTCTTCTTGGTGAAGAACAAGGTCTTTATGGTTCCAAAGCTTATGCCCGAGAAATGACTCCTGCAGAAAAAAAAGCAACCAGAGCTGTTCTTAACATGGACATGATCGGTTTCGACAGAACCCCACCTCTTTCAATCATGATGGAAACTTCAAGTGCATTCAAACCTCTTGCAGAAAAAATTGAAAATCTTGCAGCTGAATATACCAGCTTAACAGTTCATACAAGTTATCATGCATGGGGATCAGATCACGTTCCTTTTATTCAGCAGAATGTACCAGCTGTTTTAACAATTGAGTCTGAATTTGAAGCCAACCATAACTACCACCAGGTTACAGACCTGATCAAAGACATGAATCCCGATTTGTGCAAAGAAATTGTAACTCTAAATGCAGCTACAATGTATGAAATGGGAGTTAATCCTTAATCGGAAAAAATAATGAGTTCAAATACAACAACAGTTAAACTCCAATCTGATCAAACAACAAGTATTTCAGCTCTGAAAAGCTTAGTTAGTGACTTTGTTAAAGAAAGAGAATGGGAAAAATACCATTCTCCAAAAAATGTTGCAGTCTCAGTCGTTCTTGAAGCGGCTGAGCTGCTTGAACATTTTCAGTGGGCTCCCCCAGCCCCTGAAGAAATAGATGAAAAAAAGCGCGAAGAAATCGGGGAAGAACTTTCTGATGTAATGGCATACCTGCTTAGCCTGGCCAATGTCCTTGACATAGATGTGTCTCAGGCTATGACCAGGAAAATGGTAAAAAATAGAGCGAAATACCCAACTTCCGATTGTCTCGGAACCTGGCAAAAAACAGAGAGATAGAAAAAAAATATGAAGGAATTCTTGTGGGCATGGATTTTCTGGGCATCTGTGGTCTTTTGTACCCTTTTGGCTACAAGTCTGATGGTTGCTTTCTGGTTGTATTCGACTGCCCCAATGAATGACCACACTCCTGTCTTTGCAGCTGGTTTTGGATTCGGATTTGGATTCTTTGGTCTCGGCGCATTGACTCTTTTTGCATTCGACAGGTTCTCTAAGAAAAGCCTTGTATTCAAAGAGGTTGAGAACGAGTTCTTTAATAAAGTAATTCGTGAAATGCCCTTTTTCTTCTTCGCTCTCTCATACTTCTTTTCTCTAGCCATATATATGGGTATCTATTTGTTGGTTCTCTCATATATAAGAAATGCCTGCATATAAAATGAAAAAGAGAAACAGATTTATTCGCAAACTAGATAAGTTCCAACTTTTAACTATTCCAATAGTTCTTTTCCTGTTGTGGAATATTTTCGGCGCCAGAAGTGCATCTCTCAAAGTTGGCGTAATTTTACCACTTTCGAGCGAGTTCTCGGTAAGTGCCCAACACCAGAAAAATGGCATAATGCTGGCTCTTGAGCACATAAATAATGCTGGCGGAATAAATGGCCGTAAACTTGAAATTGTTATTTCTGACAATGAAGGCTCACAATTAAAAACCGCGAGAATCTGTCGAGACATGATCTATGAAGACTCCATTATATGTATGCTCGGCGGAATTTATCCAGAAAACACCCGAATAATGAAGTTTTTCTGTGAAAAATCACACACACCCTTTTTAACTTCTGCATGCACCCATTTTGAAATTACAGATTCTGGCAGTCCTTACACTTTCAGAAACATAACTGATGACATAAAGCAATTTGAAGCACTCTCAGATTATGCTCTAAATAAAGTAAACTGTAAAAAGCCGGCGATTATTTATGATACAGAAATTTACGGCGCAGAAAGTGCCCAGAAACTCATAGAAATCGCTATTAGAAATGGCCAGGTAGTAACCGCTGCCGTTTCTTTTAAAAGTGGTTCTCTCAATTACAAGAACCAGATCGAAGTGGTAAAATCTTCAAATCCAGATGGACTGTTTATTCTCGCCAAACCTGTGTCGGCAGCTATGATAGTAAGGCACTTTAAAGAAAGCGGTTTTAAATATCCAATTTTTGGTGGAAACAGCCTGGCAACCAAATCTTTTATTGGTTATGCCGGAGCCTATGGCGAATACACTACCACTACCCTTCCGTTTAATCCCAGACTTGGCGGACAAAGAGCTGAGTATTTCATGTCAGAATATCTGGAAAGTTATTCGATCCAGGCTGATTCAGACGCTTTTCTGGCATATGAAGCTCTAATGCTTACATCACTAGCTCTGAAAGCTTCCGACAACGATACGGGAAGAATCAAAGCCGCCTTCTCTGCCATGCATGGCTGGGATAGTGTCGCGGGCTCTGGTGGATTTGACACTTCTGGAAATCAGGTTAGACCAGCACAACTTGCAGTAATAAAAGAAGAGCAGGCTATTCCGGTAGGTATGGAGGAATTGTTTTGAGTACTCCCGATGATGCTGCTGAAAAAAAAGGTGGGCTCTTATCGAGCATATTTTTCTGGGTAATTGTAATTGGTATTTTTTATCTTTTTTTGCATTACAAAGAAAGTGTTATAGAAATACCAGACACAGAAAATAGAGTTGTCAAGAATACGGCTGGAGTTGAAACTAGCGAAAAATCAGCAAAAGCAGAAACCTCGGCAGCCCCAAGAAGCATATCAAAGGTTCCAGGTGAAGGCTCTATGGTAATGATTCCGTGGAGCAACCTTATAGAAACCGCACCGGTTAATGATATTTTGATTGATCCTTCAGGAACCGTTTGGGCTGCAACGGAAAAAGGTCTGACTTCAATTTCCAATGAAATAAAAAGAGATTTCTCTCAAGATTCTGGAAGCTTCCCTGTACCGCAAGCTGAATGCCTTGCCCACGATGGGAATAAACTGATTATTGGTACCTTATTCGGATTATTTTCAAGAGATAAACAAGGCAAAGTTGAATTAATTGGCGAAGATCAGGGTATAAAAAATGAAATCATATGGTCACTTGATTATGACGGCTCTACCGTTTGGGTTGGAACCCAGGATGGTTTTGCCTTCCGAAGCAAAAGTGGCAGATTCAATGTCATTGATGGCAAAATTTCCAATGGCGGATTGCGTAATCTGTGGTGCCAGCATATATATAAATTTGCAAACTGGCTTGTGGTTTCAAATGACAAAGGTCTTAGCATCTGGAATACCACCTTCAAAGCCTCTAACCCGGACATTTGGAAAAATATTGATTATATAAGAGCTGGCATTCAGCGCCCGGTAACCGGCCTGGCTTTTGATGGAAAAAGACTCTGGCTATCAACAACCAAGGGAATATTTGCTTTAACAACATCTTTGCAGAAAATTTTTTCAGGCTCAGTTTCAAACTTTGTTAATTATACAGAAGTGCATGGACTTCCATCAAACCACGTAAATGCAATTGTCGCACAGAACGGTTCCCTCTGGATTGGCACTAACACTGGCTTAGCAAGGTTAAAAGACGATCAGATAAAAATTGTTAACCCCACAGTTGGACATTTTTCATCACTCATAAGAGCCTTGGCCATTAGTGGAGATATTCTCTGGATTGGCACGGACAAAGGCATTCACTACATTAACACTGCGATGGTTGATTAGGGGCTAATTTCAATGATTAATGAAAGAATACAACAGCTCAGAAAAGAGCTAAGAAAGCATGAACATCTTTATTATGTTAAAAGTGAACCTGTCATCAGTGACATAGAGTATGACAGATTATACAAAGAACTTGCCGAGCTGGAAAAAGCAAACCCGCATTTAATCACTCCTGATTCCCCTACTCAAAGAATTGGGGAAACGGTAACTTCTTTTTTAACTCGCCCACATAGAGTTCCAATGATGAGTATCGATAATTCATACTCTATTAACGACATTAAAGACTGGATTTTGAGACTTGAAAAACTTGCCGGAAGAGATGTTTTCCCAATCGTAGCCGAGTTAAAAATAGACGGGGTCTCAGGATCGTTACACTATTCCGGTAAAACTTTTCAAGATGGCTCTACACGAGGCAATGGTATAGAGGGTGATCTGATTACCGAGAATCTCCGCACCATTAAATCCCTTCCGTTATCCATTAAAAGCGATTTTGACATGGATATTCGAGGTGAAATTTATACAGCCAAATCAAAATTGGTAGAATTGAATCAGGCACGAATTGAAAAGGGCGAAGATCTATTCAAAAATTGTCGAAACCTTACATCTGGAACGGTCAAAAGTCTGGACCCAAAAGTTGCAGCAAGCCGGGGCCTTCAAATCATGGTGTACGGAATAGCACAAGCAAAAGCCCTTGGTTTTACATCCCACTCAGAAGCTTTAAAATTTCTTTCAGAGCAAGGTTTTAAGCTCAATGAAAGATTTGAAGTCTGTAATAACATTGATGAAATTGAAAAATTTATTTCAAAAATTCAATCAGAAAAAGACCAGCTGGACTTTGACATCGACGGCATAGTCTTAAAAGTGGATAGCCTTTCTTTGCAGGAAGAACTTGGAGAAACCTCAAAAGCCCCAAGATGGGCAATTGCCTACAAATATCCCCAGGACAGAGTAGAGACGATATTAAAAGAAGTTACCTGGCAGGTTGGAAGACAGCAATTAACTCCTGTTGCAGAACTTGAACCGGTTGAAATTGGCGGAACAACGGTTTCAAGGGCTTCACTTCATAATTTGGATCAAATTGAGGAAAAAGACATCAGAATTGGGGACACGGTAATAATCGAAAAGGCGGGCTACATCATTCCCTACGTAGTAGCCCCAAAAATAGAGTTAAGAACAGATAAGACTGTGAAGATAACTCCCCCTCAAAAATGCCCTGCATGTGAGGGATCAGTTGAAGTATATAAATCTGGCGAGGAAGACAAATCGGATTCAACAATAGTTAGATGCACAAACCCCAACTGTGTTGGTGTACTCTCCAGACGAATTATTTATTTTATCAGTCAGATGGAAATAGAAAATTTTGGTCCCCAACTTGTAGATCAGTTACTTAATCAGGGAATTTTAAAATCAGTTGAAGACCTTTTTACGCTTAGCATAGAAACCTTGGCTAACCTTGAAAGAATGGGACAAAAATCAGCTGAAAAAGTTTTTGCCAGTATTCAAAATGCAAAAAAGGCATCTCTGGGAAAATTAATTTCTGCTCTTGGCATTCCAAATGTAGGAACAGTATTGGGCGAAGATATTGCTGAGGCTTTTAAATACGATTTTCATGCCTTTCTTAATTCCACTCCAGACGACCTGGTCGATAAAAAGGAAGTTAAAATCAAAGGGGTTAAATTCAAGGTTGCAGCTGACATCATTTCCTTCTTAAGCAGCCCTGAAAATACAGGCTTAATAGAGGCATTGAAATCCTGGTGGACTGGCCCAGATGAAGATTCCTTAAAGGAACAAAAAAAATCCAATATCCTTGAAGGAAAAACTTTTGTCATAACAGGAGAAGCTGAAGTTCCAAGAAAGCTTCTGGAAGAACTTGTTAAAAATCACGGCGGGGCAGTTAAATCTAGCGTTTCGAAAGCAACACAATATCTTCTGATTGGCTCAAAAGTTGAAGAAAACTTCACATCTTCGAAAAAAAGCAAAGCTAATTCCCTAAATGTTCCGATCATTAATGAGAACGACCTATTTGATTTAGTTGGAGTAACTTTAGAAGATGTCAAAAATTCAGGGAAACATCAGTGAGGTATTTGCTTCTATACAAGGCGAAGGCCTTCATGTAGGCACTATGCAGCTATTTATCAGAATGAGTGGCTGCAACTTACGATGTAAAAACTGTGATGTTAAAGAGCACCTGACGACAGAAGATTCTTTTACGATTCGTCCGTGGCCGGGACAGCGCTTAATTAGAGTTTCCAATCCAATTACTCCAGAAAAATTGTTTCAAAAAATAAGTGCCAATTTTCCTGTTAAAGACTTTACTGCTATTTCTTTTACAGGCGGAGAGCCTCTTTTTCAAGCTGATTTCATAAAAAAAATGGTTCCCATGTTTGCAGAGGCAGAGGTTCCTGTTTTTATAGAATCAAATGGTACACTGCACCGGGAGTTTGATAAATTTAAGGGACTGAATGTTTTTTGGAGCGTTGATCTTAAACTTTCAAAAAACTGGGGTTTAAACGGGAAACTCTTAAAAAAGCACAAGGCTTTCGTTAGTAAATTAAATCCCAAATATGCATATATTAGAATTATTCTGGATACAGATGACGATCCAGATCAAATAATTGAGAGTCTTTCGAATCTAGATTTGAAAAATTTTAAAATGGTAATTCAACCTTTCTCAAAAGCTCCCTCTCACGTTAGTGATTGGGATACGAGCACTATTCTCGAATGGATAAAACTTTTCAGACCATATTTTTTGGAGGTTAGATGGATTCCGCAGGTCCATAAACTGTTGCGAATTCCATAGTTTTACTGTATGTTATTTAACGTTGGACAAATTTTAACCGGAGCAGCTAGTAAACGGTGTAATTATGGCACTTAACGACAAACTTTTTTTACCGAAAGAAACCATCTGCCCGATTTGTGAAAAGGGCTTTACTAGATTTATTCTGAAGAAAAAACAATTCAGTTTAGATAAAAGAGACATTGACTATCGACCAGTTTATCTTGGTTCGATTAACCCACGTTTTTTTGGGATTTGCGTTTGTCCGCATTGTTATTATGCAGCTGAAGATAAATACTTCTGCCCAGTGATGAGTGCTGATGATCTAAGAAAAAAACAACTTCTTGATAGTCATAAAGCGCAATGGGAAGCAGCAAGCAGAGTAAGAGCAGCATCCAGCGGTCAACAAATATGGAAAGATGCTGAATCTGAAAAGCTTAGAGAGCTTACCCCAATTAATGTTGCAATCCTAAGAAAAATTTCGCCTCTTCTGGAAAAAGTTGCGGCAAATATTTCTCAAAAAGACAAGCCTGTGAATGAGCTTCAAAAGGAAGGCGACTTAGACGTTGCCGTTCGTTCATGGGAATTGGCAGCCATCTGTTATAAAGCCAGAAAAACTAACCACAGAATTCTTGGTTATACCTATCTTAATGGTGCGTGGGCTGCCCGTGATGCTGCAGAAGCCGTAACAGAAGACCATTTAAAAGAGCGCTACAAAGCTTTTGAAAGAGCCTATCTAACAGAAGCACTGTCGTTCTTAACGATTACCAATAAAGCTACCAGTGTTGAAGATGCTTATATGCCTGATGGAACAAGAATTCCTAAGGAAAACATCCCTCAATCCAGAGTGTTTGAAATCATGTATATCCTTGCAGGGGCACATAGAATTCTCGGAAACATCTCTGAAAGCAATCATTATCTTGAGCAAATTATATATGGAAGCCAAAATGCGCAGGGCATTATTCTGTGGTTTGTAAACCAGGCCAGAGAAATGAGGCAGGAAGCTGCCGATCAAGGCATTGGCCTTCCAGATGGAAATGGGAATGATGAACAAGGGTAAAACTGCTTTTAATCGGCATTTGAATAGAAATGCTGGTAAAGCAATAGTTGTTATTTTAGGTTTAGTAATAGCCATTTTAGTGGCTGGTTCTGCTTTTCTTTACATTCAGGGACAAAATGCCCAGGAAAAACAGGTTTCATTGCTAAATTCAGGTTATCAAGCTTTTAACAACGATGATTACAAAAAAGCCTTCGATATGTTCTCAGAATCCAGAAATGCTTTTGGACTTCCGCTTAAGGTATTTAGAGCAATAAAAGATGCTGACAGTACAAGATATGTAACGGTTGAAGAACTTGATGAATTGTCTTTCAGCACATGTCTAACAGCTGCTCACCGAGATTTTTTCATGCTTAAATCATCTACCGAGTGGCTAAAAAAAGCACGGGAAGAATTGGGAAGATTCTCATCAAATCCAGCTAAAAAAGCTGAATTTGAAAAGCTTGTTAAAACGGCAGAATCAATTTCAGCTCTTTGCAACCTCTATGAAGAAGAAAAGTATGAAGATGCCCTGAAAAAGCTCTTAGAAGCAGAAAAAGAAGCCTCTGAAAATGATCAGGATTTCTTCATTTTTGAAATAAGACTTCTCATCGCTTGCGGAAAAGCCCTACAAATTCCAGAAGTTATAACTCAGGCCCGGGAATTACTATTTTTCCTTTCCTACGAAGCCGGTGTAAAAAATGATAGAACCGACAAGCTTTGGGGTTTAATTGCAAATTGATTGAAAAATATAATCCACATAGTTTACAAAAACAGGCCAGAAAATGGCCTGTTTTCTTATCAGACGCATCTCTCCCCCAGCCCAAAACCTTGAATGAGGATATGCAAGACCGCTTATCAGAAGCATGGACAGGAATTCTTAAATCCCCATATCCAATTTGTAGCACATCAAAGATTCCAGAAGATTTCATGGAGGAATTTGGTATAGATGCTTGTAGAGTCGCAGCCATATCTCCCGGGAATAATCGAGAAATTGAACACGCTCTTGAATTGGCTTTCAAGTGGGTTGGATCTGTATTTTCTTCTTTTACAAATATAGCAGCAGCCAAAACAAGCTTCAATTCATGCATTTGGGTAGAAGCGGTTTTTGCCTCAAGAGATTTATTAAATAAAAATAAAGCCTATCAAGCTCTTGCCCGTCTAAAAAAAGCACAAAAGCTATCGCCAATAAACACTGGGCTTTCAAAGCCGGATCAGGCAATAATTTTGGCGGGACTATTTCCCTTTATTCCAATTACCGTTGGCAGCCTGGCTTTCAGGAATGAAATATGTTTATCAGAAGGTATCGAGGCTTTAATAGCTAGTATGGCGGATATTGTTGTTATCAAATATTCCATTGGTAGTAGCGGTTGGAATTGGGGTGCATTTAATAAAGACGCCTTTGAAAATTCTAAAAAAAACTGCTTTAATAGTTTACCAATTGTAAAAAAATCCTTTGGCAATAAAGAATATCAAATTAAACAGGTTAAGAACGGATTCAAGTTATGCTTGCCAACTTAGAAATTAACACCTGGCAAATGAAAGCCCTGATTTTGCTGCCAATTATAGTTGCACCGATTATTGTCTATATGGAACCTGCAACAATTTCACCAATTGAGGCTGTTCCAAAGGGAGTGGCAGCTTTAACTGTCGAGCGAAAAGACAATGGTCAGCTATGGGTGAACAAGATAGAAGAGTTTCAGAGCACCAGCGCTGAATTTGTAGTAATTAATAAATCGCCAGTAGATGATTTAAAGAAGTGTCCTGGAATTGGTGAGGCAATGGCACAAATGATTGCAAAAGAACGTGGCTATAGAGAGTTTATGAGTTGGTATGATCTGCAAACCAGAATAAAAGGCCTCAGCGAAGGAAAAATACAAAACCTTAAAGATGCTGGAGTTAAACTAAATCCGTAGCTATTTTTTCACCCATTACAAAGTATAATTCTTCATTATCAATAGAATGTATAATCTTTAATCCAGCATTTAACATCATTTGCCGCAACTCTTCTGCTGGAACCAAAACATCTTTTTTCACAACCTTACTATTAGTTGCAGCATGACACATATTAATGCTATCGCGGGATTCAGAATGGCAAATTGCCAGTCGCCCCCCAACCTTAATAGAATTGGCCAGATGATTAAGAGTTTTTTCAGGATTAGTAAAATGAGGAAACACTGAATAGCAGATTATCAGATCAAAAAAATTCTTCTTAAATACTAGACAGCTGACATCTTCACAGAAAAATTTGAGATTTTTAAATTGGTTTTTCTCACGAGCAATCCTCAGCATTTTTTCGGCAAAATCGACTGCTACAATTTCTCCATCGCTTCCAACCAGCTCAAAGATTCTTGGGAGCAAAACCCCAGTTCCGCAACCTACGTCCATAACCTTGAAACCAGATTTAACCTGCAACAAGGAAAAAATTACATCGAGCTTTTCTGGCTCGTGATGGCACATGGAATCCCATTTTTCTGCCACATTGTTAAAAAAATCTTTTTCCTTCTCATTTTCTTTTTCTTTCGCAAACTGATTCTGGTTTTTAGACATTAGTAACTTTCTCCCCGCATAAAGATTTTTTCTTTAGCTTATTCTTTTATTATCTTACTAAAGCAGGTAAAATCAATCATAAATTTACACAGACTGGCAAACGATGGAAACCACAAAAACCGCAGGAAGATTTGAATTACTGCCTTTCTTCACTGTTCTATTCTTTTTAGGGTTGAAATTTTCAACCTTAATGCCTGCAAATTTGTATGTCATCTTTCTTTTTGTAGCAATCGCCAGCGTTCTTGTGACAAGAGAGAATTTTATTGATAAGAAGTGGGCAGGAACAATACTAACCATTGGTGCATTAAGCTCTGGGATTTTTACGGGCATGGTTCAGATTAAGCCTGATATTTCTCAGTTAGACTTGTTTAAATTCGACCAGTCCAAAGGTGTTTTAACCGGGCAATTTAAAGGTGAATTCCGCCTGTTAAAAAGTGGTGGCACTACTTTTAAGATGTCCAATCCTATATTAGAAACAGCTTCTCAAGCCATATCCCTCAACCGAAACATCGTTTGCACAGTTAAAGCCGGTGCAGTTTACCCAGAGCCAGAGCAATATTATTCAGCAACAGGTATATTGATTTGTGACCCGGCAGAAGACACCCCTCGATTTAAAGCCGATAAAATAATTCCTGTATCGTCCCCTGTTTCACCAACAGCGATTGCTGGCAGCCTGCAACGGAAAATAAGAGATACTCTTATGAGCATACTTCCCATGCGCCATGCTTCGTTGATGATTGGATTTCTTCTTGGAGACACAAGCCGTATTAAAAGAGAAGATCGAATCCTATTCAGAGAAACAGGCCTCAACCACATAATGGCCGTTTCAGGGCAACATATAATGATTCTTGCCTTTTTTCTAGCATCAATCCTGCACTGGCTTAAGGTGCCACCAGTCTCAAGAAGCCTGCTTATTATAGCTGTTCTCGCGGGTTATGCCATGATTACTACAGGTTCTCCTTCTGTATGGCGAGCTTTAATAATGTATTGCTGTCTGGCCGTTGTTCTTCATACAGAGGCCAGGCCCGGGCCTTTTCACGCTCTCTCAGCCGCTGCTCTGATCTTGTTGATCTACTCCCCAGAGTCCATCAACCATGTTGGTTTTCAGCTTAGTTTCACTGCGGTGTTAGCCATTCTAATTCTTCGTCACCCGATCGAAGATTTTTTGAAGTGCTTAAGACTTCCAACCTTTTTAAGAAGGTACATTGCAGTTATCCTTGCGGCTAACCTTGGAGTTTTGCCCATGAGTGCCTTCCTCTTTGGTACAATCTCTGTTTCAGCGCTATTTGTAAATATTCTCACCGGCTGGATTTTTATGTTTATTCTGCCGGTTGGCTTTATCGCCACTTTTTCCGCTATTATTTCGCCAAATATCGGGCTCTTTATTGCCCCGGGAATAAGCATAGCGCTGGACGGTTTATTAACATTTTTAGAAAAAGTTCAATCTATTCCTGGTGGATTTTTCTATGTTGGAAATGTTCCTGGCCTGCTTTGTGCTTTTATTTACCTTTTTCTGTTCTACCTGGCCGCTACCTGGAACAAAAAGCGGGAAAATTTGCTAATCGCACAGGCTGCTTCCAGAGAAATCCCAAATGAAAAACCGATCATAAAAGTAACCAGAATCTCCGACTTACCAGCAAAAGAAGTTCCGCAAGTAATCCTGGAAGAATCATTCTCTAAGAATCCTTTTCGTGAAAGAGATAGCGTTGATACTATTGATTATTACATGAAAAGTTTTAGAAATCGTTCACTCAAATCTTCACCATCGAATGAACAGCAGCATCCAATTGTTAATCTGCTTGGAATTGATAATCAAACGATCCTTCACAGGCTTCAGGACTTAGATCGCATGGTATTCGAAGAGCAACCAGAGCGCTTGATACAAGCCAGCGTTTTTCTTCTTTCAATAATGAGCAGCGAGTTCATCTCAAGAATCATTTATTTTCTTGATCCCCCACCAGCCCCGGAAGAACTTGAAATAGCTCTTGAAGTAAAAAGCCGGCATCTAGACAATATTCTGGTGGCAGACACGATTTTTAATTCTCCAATTCTGACCAGGATAGATAATAAGGATATGATCATGACTCTTTCTCAGGGACAAATCCTTTTCAATCGTGGAAGAAATCAGATCATGCGCACCATAAAAAATTATAAAGGCGAGTATATTGAACAGCATTTGCTTTTGCGCAAAGATATTCTGGAATGGACAAAAAAGTTCATCGAGAATTTTAGTAAAAACGGCAAGCTTTCTATCTAGCCAAACCCTTCATTTAAAAAACTTTACAGACCACAAACCAGTAACTATTTATTTTTTTTAATTATTTTTTCCCCAACCACAGTTTTCATTTGATCTCTTGAAAACGCAACCAAGGTTGTAAAAATTCAGGAGGAAATTATGGTTAGTCTAAACAAAATTATTCTTGCAGGTAACATCACTCGGGACCCGGAAATGCGAAAAACAACTTCAGGAAACGCAATGGTTACTTTTCCACTGGCGGTACAAAGAAAATGGAAGACCGCAGATGGAGAAACCAAAAAGGAAACCGGTTTTTACCGAATAGTATTCTGGAATTCAACAGCCGATGCGGTAGCGAAGTATCTATCAAAAGGAAAACCTGTTCTTGTTGAAGGTCGATTAGAAATTAGAAACTTCACGGATTCAAAAGGGAATGTAAAATACATCACTCAGATTGTTGGCGATCAAATCTCTTTCCTTCATCAAAAAAGAAAATCTGAAGGGCATTTTGACAGCTCTGAACAACCGTCCATTATGTAGTATAAAAAAGTGGTGGCTGAGTATTATGTCAGCCACCACTTATTCAGCTTTTTTAAATATTTAATGCAAAAGCTCTCGAAATTTGGCATTATATAAGTAAGTCTTCTTGAGTTGGGCGCATTAAATGAAACCACAATATAAGCTAAGAATATTTGATTTTTTAAACTGTTTATCTGATATTCTGGACTGGATCAGTCCTGTTTTGAATGACCATCATAAACAGGTAGCCCTTATCTCGCTCAGACTAGCTGACGCTCTTGATCTTCCCATATTTGAGCAAAATAATATTGTCTGCGCTGGAATACTTCACGACATAGGTGCCATTTCTCTTGCAGAGCGAATGGACAACATGAAGTTTGAAAACACTACAGGCCAGGATCATGCTGAACTTGGTTTCTATCTGATAAATATCTTTGAGCCCATGCAGGAAGTAGCCAAGCTGATAAAATTCCATCATGTTCCATGGGATCATGGAAATGGCCAGAGCTATAAAGGCGAAAAAGTTAATCTTGGTAGCAGAATTCTATTTCTTGCAGACCACATCGCTCTCTTGATTGACCGAAAAAGAGAAATCCTTGGGCAAAATAACCATATCAAGGAAGTTATTTCCAGTTTTTCTGGCACAATGTTTGAGCCATCGCTTGTAGACGCTTTTATGGAGCTTGCAGATAAAGAATATTTCTGGCTGGATCTAACTTCACCAATGATTGGAAAACAACTCGAACAATCAGTTAAGTTAGAACAGATGCATTTAAACTGCCAGGAATTGCTCTCCTTTTCTGGTTTAATCCGCAGGATTATCGATTTCCGCAGTCCATTTACCGCAACCCATTCCAGTGGAGTTTCCGCAACTTCCGAATGTCTTGGCAGACTGGCAGGACTTGGTGATCACGAATGTTTCGAGCTCAGGGTAGCTGGATTCCTGCATGACCTTGGCAAACTTGCTATTCCTACCGAGATCCTTGAAAAACCAGGCAAGCTCACTAACGAAGAATTTAACGTTATGCGTGGACATACTTTTTACACATATAGAGCACTTGAGCCAATTGAAGATCTGCACCAGATTAATCAGTATGGCTCATACCATCACGAAAGGCTTGATGGCACCGGCTATCCATTCAGACTTTCGCAAAAAGATCTACCGCTTGGATCAAAATTGTTAGCTGTAGCAGATGTTTTTACGGCTCTCACAGAAGACAGACCTTACCGAAAAGGAATGACTAATGAGCAATCGCTTCTAATTCTTCAAAAAATGGGAGAAAACAACAAGCTGGACGCTAAAATTGTGCAGCTGGTAAGCGAAAACTTTGCAGAAATTAATAAGGTTAGAATTGCTGCACAGAACAAGTCCAGACGCGAATACAGGGAATTTCTTTCCCAGATTGGATCAGATAATCCCTGACTTAATCAGATTCGTATAGTAAATTTGCGATTTTAGCAGGTCTTCTTCCAGAATCCATTCATCGTTCTGATGTGCCATAGCTTCTTTTCCTGGCCCGATTCCAATTGTTGGTATTTTTCCCATGCCTGCAGAGTAAACTCCATCTGTGGAAAAAGGCCAGATTTTTACGGTTGGAGCTTTACCAAAACAGCTTTGATAAACTTCTACTGATTTTTTGAAAAAAGCGTTATCCACTGAAGTTTCCCAGGCAGAATGCTCCGAGAACCAGTTAGAAACTTTTCCGGTATATGATGGCGAATTGTATGTATATTGGACCAATTTCACATCATTTGGCCATTCAGCAATACTTCGAAGCTTTTCACAAATACTGGAAAAATTATCATTAAGAGAAAGACGTACAATAACATGAGCTTCAGCTCTATCTGGCACAAAGCTTTTCACTTCAGGAAAGCTTTTGATAGAAGTGGCAACAATAGTATTTCTCTTTAAAACATTTTCAGATTCCAGACCAAATTTTTCAACTTCTGATTGATTCAGCTTTTCAATGCAAAGTAACGCTTTTGCCAGCTTGTAAGCTGCGTTTTCCCCTACTTCTGGGACCGATGTGTGAGCGCGTTTTCCAGAGGCTTGAACAAGAAATTCCAGTTTTCCTCTTTGTCCACGGGCTATGTCCAGCTGAGAAGGCTCTCCAAGCACTACAGCTGAAGGCTTTAAACCAGTCCATTCAATCAGTTCTTTAAATGCAAGCCCCTCTCCAACCTCTTCTTCAGTACAGAAGCATCCCATAATCACATCTGTAAAGTCCTGTTCACCCGCATATTTATTTATTACGGCCATTGAACTTGCTATGGCAGCAACTGCGCCTTTCATATCGCAGGTTCCTCGTCCGTATAGCCTTCCTGCGTTTCTTGAGAGTTTAAAAGGAGGAAATATCCATTCTTCATGGTTACTGGCCGCCACCACGTCTATATGGCCGTTAAAAGCAAGAATTTCCACTGCCTTTTCTTTGCACTTGCCTGCTATTTCTTTTAAATCTGCTTGAGTTGGATTAGCAACGAAACCAGCATAATCAAAATTTGTCTTAATGCTTTGTGGCAAAAGAACTGCAACGACACTCCCCCGCTCATCACGCAAAGCAGGAATTTTATGTTCGGCAAAAAATCCAAGTAAGGCATCGGCAGCTTGTTTTTCATTTCTGCTGGTTGACTCAGCAGCAATTAAATCTGAAAGAAGTTCAATTGTGGATTCAAATTCCTGTTTACAAAGTTGAGTAATTTTTGTCTCATTATTGTTTGTTTGCATGATCAATGCGCCTTATCTATCAGTTATTGTGGCATCTTTTGCACACCCATCTATCAGAGTGGCAAGCCTGGCACCTCATAGGATTGGTTCTTGCTGCTATTCCATGTCGGCGACTAACCCATGCTAAAGTGTGACTGTCTGGCTTTCTAGCGTGGCAGGATAAACAGGATGAGTCTTCATGGCAAGTTCTACACCGGGCGGGATTAGTTCTATAAGCAGTCCCATGCTTTTTTTCAAAGTTTCGAACATGATCGGCTGGTCGCGGGGTCGGATTATGACACATAGTGCAGTTTTTAGCGACTTCGCGGCCATTATGACACTTTAAACATGAATCCATGGTCAGATCGGTTTTATTTCCATCCAGATTTTCCCAATCATTTATACCGTGGTGACATTCTAAACACTCGGTTGATTTGTGTTTTCCATGATCAAATTTTACAAATTCGGGAAGCCGTTTTCTTTTGCGCTCTGTTGGACCAGGTTTATCGAGATGGCAAAGGGCGCAATCAGCTTTTTCTCTGGTTTTAAAATGACAAACCAGGCATCTTTTTTCAGCTGGACGACCAAAAGTTCCGTTCTCTTCCTGAGGAGGCAACACCACAGGAGGATGATTTTGGGTAACAATATTGGACTTGCGTAACGGTTGCCAGCCACCGGGCATCACATCAGAAGCTGATGAGCCCTCTCGCGCTGGAATACTGCCATCTGCATGACATCTCATGCAGGTAACATTGTTCATATAATGACTTTTGTGGGAAAACCTGGTATTGGATTCTGTCTTATAAGTGGCAGCTGACAGGCACAGAGTGACCATAACCAGCATCAAAACCGCAACTAGATTTTTTATTACCCTGACCAATTACCATTCCCCTGCTCAAATTCTGCCTAATTTTATATCCTTTGCCCGTTATGTACAAGGAAAATTATGATTTTTCCGGTTGGCACCCTGGACAAAAAAAGCTTCCTCGTCCTGCAATCACAGTGCGACTGATCCTGCAATTTCCGCATCTTGGGCAAATTTCTCCAGTTCGCCCATAGGCAAGCGTTTCAATCGGAAAATGCGTGCTGTCACCATCCAGAAGCATCCTCTTATCAAAACTCGCCCGCCCTCGACTGATAGCCTCATTAATAACCAGAGTCGCATTTTCAGCCAGTAGGCTGCATTCCCTCAAACTAAGCTTTGAAGCAGGCGTAGTCGGGTTAATTCCAGATCTGAATAAAGCTTCATTAGCATAAATATTACCAAGCCCGGACAATTTGCTCTGGTCCATTATCAATGATTTGATACTGATCTTCCTTCCTTTACTCAAATCGAAAAGAAATCGACCATTGAATTCTTTATCCATGGGTTCAACAACTCTGCTGTCTGGAAGGTCGCAAACTAGTATCAGCCCAAACTTTCGCGGGTCAACAAAAGCTAGTTTTCTGCCGGATCGCAAATTAATTAGCAGGCGCAAATGCTTAATTTTAGAGATTTCTTCTGAACTTTTAAGATGAAAACTACCAGTCATACCGAGATGGAAACAAATAGCATTATTGCTCCCAAATTCGAAGAAGATGGTTTTTCCGATGCGCCGAAAAGCGAGAATATCCTTCCCAATAGCGAAAGAAACGTTTTTTGCGGTTGGAATTGGCTTCCGGAGTTTCTCTGCATGGGGCTCCCATGAAGCAATTGCATCATCGGAAATCAGCTTTTCCAGACCATATCTTACTGTTTCGACTTCAGGTAATTCGGGCATGGATACATTTTAAGCCCTGCCAACCAAAAACAATAGGATTTTTTTACGCCTGATTTGAGTTTAAAAAGTTACTCGGGTCTCAACAAACAGCGTGTCATTTTCGCCGAACTGTCCCACTGGGCCAAGGCTTTCAGATGCCTCTCCGTTAAGTTGATAACCCAGAATTATAGATAGAAAATCTGACTTTATCATGGTTATTTTAGGCGTGATCACATATTCACCAGTGGTAAAGTTGGAAATCCCCGCCAACTCAATCTGAAGCTTGTCTCGCTTGAAATTCTGTCGAAGCTGAAAAGTGCCAAGATACTCAGTAGAATTAAGCTGAAAAGGTGTCGCCGTCTTTAAATCAGGCACCACCGACATCATTGCCTGAAGATTGACGTAAAAATTGTTGGGCAGATTTTTATCGGTTCCAACCAAAAAGTTGTACTGGTCGCTGAAAAACTTTTTCCCAATGTGCCCATCTGTAAAAGATGAAAAAGTCTTATTGTTGGTGTATGCAAACTCAAATCTCATAAGCAGATCATCGGTTACGTTGAAGTTGCCATTTAAAGCAACTGTTTCATCGGTTGGATATGTTCCGTAAATGTTTCCAGGCTTTTCCATGCTGATTACCGGAAGCCTTTCTTTCAGATACATGTAATGAAGCCTTAATTCCAGCTTTTCGAAAGTGCTGGAAAATTCAACATGAAACTGGTCGGTAAAGCTGGTGCTGTCTTCCTGATTGTATGTTGCACCGTTGAGCAAAATTTCGCTGGCCAGGGTCTTGTGAATTGCATAGGCCCATTTGCTGTAAATACTCGGAAATTCACTGGCATTGAAATATGGCATATAATGTCCAGAAAGGCTGTATTTCTTGTTTATAAACCATGTACCTTTTATAGCTGCCACTTCTTTTTTATCGCGATTGTAATCATTGGCAAGGCCGTTATGAAAACGCCTGGAATTTAATTTATCCACAAATGAAAATTTATCACCAGATCCAATGTTCTCGATCAGTGTGCCAAGCTTGAAATCAAAGTTTCCCGCCCTGAATTTATAATAGTTTTCTCCGGGAAACACAGCCCATTTTTTATTATTATCTTCATGATAATAATTGGCATTAAAGCCACCAAAGAAGGTTTGATCCTTACCAAACTTTCGTTCCAGATTCACCCGGGCCTGATCAAACGAAGAAAACTCATTGTATTGCCAGTTCCACCAGCCAGAAATGAAAGGTCTTTTGACGGTTGGCTTTCCTGAATCTGATTCGTCGCCCCAATCGTCCCATTCTCCTGCAAAAGTAGACTGAGAACTGCCGAGGGTTAGGCTTATCAAAAGTGCTAAAATGAGAAAGTGGCAAAACCTGAGATTCAGGATTTGTCTATAAAGAAGCTTTGTTTGAAACCGTTTTATCGGCTTGCCTCCATTTTTTTCTCTACAAAAAATATCGGCACATAGGCATTTCAGACTGAAAAGAATTTGGAATAAAAAAACAGGCCGCTATAACCAGCGACCTGTCTGTTTTTTAAAACGATCTCCAGGGACTACTTTGCCATATTCCTCTTTGAAAATTCATCGGCAGAAAGAGGAAGATCATATTTAATTTTAGCTGTCTTCAGAACTGTGCTGGTATTCTTGCTCAAATCTTGCATGGTTACCTGTTTGGGAGTCCAGATATCCTGAATTTTCTCAAGGTCGGTAGCATTCATTACCTTAATTAGTTTTGTTGGATCTTTTTTGTCATACATTTCAGTTTTCAGAGCAACAAATTTATCTTTTGAAACGGTCATAACTACTCTTGAATAAGAGGTGTTGTCATCCTTTTTCTTTGCTTCAAACTGGTATACATCTTCGCCGTTAAGCTTGGTTTCTTTCAGGTTGCTACAGTTATATTCATCTGCGTGCAGATCTTCCATGTCTTCATAGGTAAAATCACTGGAAACAAAGGCCAAACCATAATCTTCGGCCACAATTTTTCGAATTTTCTTGAAAGCCGGAAGATAAATCCACTTCTGCTTTTGGCGATTGGCTTCATTCACCAGATAAGTGGTATTCCTGATATCAGTTGGTGCAGCAAAATGAATGAAATTATCCTTGTTATTGTTGTCTTTTTTCTGGCGTGAAATAGTCATTTTTCTTTCACGTTCTTTGCCATTTTTATCAACAAGTATCATTAAAACATTGGCTTTAGAGGTTTTACCAACGTAACGATCTTCAACCTTTTGCAATATATCCTGAGCCGTTATAGCCATTGCTCCACTAGAACACAAAGCAAATGCCATAAACATAATTAAAGTGATTAATCTGAATTTCATAGCGCCTCCAGAAATGTTATCTACTTATATTCTACCCTGAATACACATCATTCACAACATAGGCAGAATTTGAAGTTTTACCAGAAGTCAGCTAGAATAGTCTAAATCACGGGTTTTCTTTCTGGAGATGAAATGAGTATCAGACAAATAGTCGCTTCAGCAATTTTTACTTTACTGGCTCTTACTGCCTCTGCTCAAACGAAAATACCTGAAAAGGCTTTTATAAATAACTGTCTCAAGGCAACAAAAAAAATCTTTGAACTCCAGAAAAAAATACAGGACCTCCACCCATTACTAAAAAAGGTTTACCAAATAGCCGTAGTTGAAAATAACCAGATGTATATGTTCAACTTTGATCAGCAGTCCGGTGCTTATAAATTCTCTAAAAAGCAAGAGACTCCCTTCCCTATGCCGGCTGGTTTAAAGGCTTCATTCCCGGTAAATAATGTTCCAACCTGTGTTGTGTCTAAAGACATTTTTGATTCTCTGGAAGGATATGTGATAATTTTTCATGAATTCATGCATTGCGCCCAGATGGAAATCTGTGAGAACAGCTTAAAAGAAACACTGGAAATTGCTAAAATTCCTTATGAAAAAAAAGATTTTTCGTGGGAACTCAATCACCCGTTCCCTTATAATAATGCGGAATTCAATAAACATTACCCAAAGCTTATGCATGCTCTGGATGCTAATGAAGAAAGTCATGTTGTCCAGGCCAAAACAGGTTTAAAAAACTGTCTGAATCAAATTGATTTTCAGTATATGAACTGGCAGGAATGGAAGGAGGGCTTCGCTCGTTTCATTGAAAACAAGATTCGTCACAGACTAAAACTTAAAACAAAGGAAACTTTGCCCCCACCACCCCTTAACCGAGGAGCTTTTTACATTGGTGGTGCAAAAACTATCGAATATCTTTCCAGACAGGATCCCGCAATAATTTTGGACCTTCAAGCTCTATTCTTAAAAATCAGAAGTTTATAGAATCTTCAAAATAACTGTTTTTTTTTGTGAATTTCCCCCGACCCCCTATATCAATATGTTAGAATTCCTTTATCCTCGACGCTTCGCTCCGAAAACCAACCCAATGATTCTCAGAACGGGTGCCCCGGATGGATTAAAATACGCATTTACAGAATTCGGGAAAAAATTCCCACCAGACATTGATTAAGTATTAGATAGAGTCCAAGGAGCAAGGAATGAAAAAAGCCAGATTATTAACTATTTTACTATTTTTTGTTATCACAGCATCACTGGTTTCAGCTGTAGATAGAGATTGGGAAAAATACCCCGCCTACATAGAAATCACCGGAGCAAAACGCGTTTGTTCATTTGGTGATGTTCACGGCGCATTTGATCAATTAGCAGGAACCCTCGAAGCATTAAAGGTAGCGACCAGAGATTCCAAAGATAGTTTTAAATTCACATGGACCGGACAGGATACAATTCTTGTATCAACTGGCGATATGAATGACCGCGGATTATATAGTAAGCAGGTTTATGACGCTGTTATGGATTTACAGATTCAAGCTGAAAAAGCCGGTGGAAAATTTATTGTTACTCTCGGAAATCATGAAGTAATGTTGGTAAATGGCCGAGTGCAGCAGCTTGCAAACTCTGGCGGAGCTAGAAAAAAGAATTACCAGAATACGATCGACTCATTCACCCGCGATGGCCTTAATTTTCGTGATGCCATTTCTGAAAAGGGTGTTTATGGAAAATGGATTAGAAATCGTCCATTATTTGCTATTGTAAATGGTTTTATGTATGTTCACGGCGGTCTGGCTTCCAAACCAATCACAAGGTCTGCCCTTGCCGCAGACTATAAAGATGATGTAACCAGAGGCGATTATAAAAAAGGCGTTATGATGAACTATCAAAGCGTTTTATGGCTGCGTGGCTGGTGGAAAAACAGCTCAACCGTAACAGCAAATCTAAAAGCTCTTGGAGTTCTGGGAGTGATTTTTGGGCATACCACTGCAGCAATGGGTCCGAAAGGAAAAATTATTGCCAAAGACAAGCGCCTCATAGCAATGGATATTGGAATGACTCCTGTATACGGTTATAGCAACGGTGGTGGAGTAATAATGACCACCACTTCTGACAACAAACTCCTTTTCAGAGCTGCTTATCCCGATTCTCCAGAAGAAATTCTTTTCAGTATCCCAATCCCTGCTTCCGCATATTCCAGAACTAATGACTTGCAGGCTATTCAATCAAGATAGACTTTTAACAGATTCTCCAAAGCGTTGAGCTAAGTTTAGCTCAACGCTTTTTCATTTTAGACGTATTGCTTGAGCAACTGATTTTCTTTTGAGGGATTTGAGGATACAATGGAAACTCAGATTGTTAGTAGGAGCCAGAAATGATAAAAAGCTTTGTATTTCCACCACAGCCTTTGAGTAAAAAGGTTATTCTGGCATATTTCGATTTACGTAAGTTTTCTCAGATTGAGAATTCCATGGATGCCAAAGGTATTTACCAGATACTCAACAAAATGCATGAACTGATTTCCGAAAGAGTTGAAGAACTAGGTGGAACATGCGTAAGATTCATTGGCGACAATTGTCTGGTTGTCTTTGATGCGGCCAATTTCGATACTATTTTTTCTGGGATAGGTAAAATAAAGAAAGAAGTGGATCAGCTATTTTCAGAATTGGGTAAAACCAGTGTAATCCATGTATTACTGCATTGCGCAGATGGCAATATCGGAATGCTCGGCGGAAAACGCAATAAACGACTTGATGTGAGCGGAAAAGTTCTGAATGAGTTGGGCTACTACATGATGAAAATTGATACCAGCGGAAATCCTACCCTGTTCAACTCTTATTGCCTCTCATCCGATTATTTTAAACAGCTGAATGAAAAGCAGAATCTGGTTGAAGTTCAGGCCCAGGACTGTTTTTTCTACATGGTAAAGTAGCGGGATTCCCTTTAATAATAAAGGTATAAATTATCTAAGTCTGGCAGCAAAATTGTAGTTTCAATTGAAAAAAAGATTTCAAGATGAATTGAAACCCTCTATAATTAAAGAGTTGTCAATATTTCTAAAACACAGTATGCGATTAGAAAACTCTGCATACATTTTACCAGTTGCAAAATTGTAAATAACTAAGCCTTAGACAAATTGTTATTATTAGGATCGGAATAAAAGAGAATGCAAAATGACATTAGTTTTGAATCTGAGAATTTTTCAGGGAATTGGGTATTTTTCAAAGGGACTTTAATATTCACCATAATACTAAGCTTTTTCAGTTTAGCATCAGGGTTGGGGTTAGCTTCTGGAGTATTGCCAGATAACTCGTTTAAAATTCCCGGAATAATATTAATTACCGGGGCTGTAGTTTTAACCTTCTTCCTGAATCGAATAAAACAAAATTCCTTTCCATTAGCTCCATGTCTGGCTTATATTCTGGGCGTTATTTTTGCTTTTCCAGTCATGATTATAAATGTCTTATTTCAACGACAAACAGCTACAGGAGCGCTATTTCAAAACTATCTTATTTTTTACAGCCTTTTTGTAATCTATTTGAATTTGAAAGCTAAGTTTTTCTTTCAAAAAAATTACAATCAGGGCTCAGGTTTTGAGAAAAAAATAGGTGGAAATCTGGCAATATGGATCTCCTGGTTAGCTTTTGCTGTTTTTATTTCCAGTTTTTTCACTACCGATTTACTCGTTTTAAATACATCCAACGAAAAGGCCATAAACCTGGTATACAACCTCTTGTCTATCATTCGAATAGCATTGCCGGTTGTGTTTGTTCTTACGTTAATCGGCTTAATTAAAAAGTTGAAATCTTTAATACTTCTAGCCAATCTAATCAACATCTGTTCTACAGGATATGTTGTTTCTGAAATTTGGAAAACAACTCCAGGAAGCTCTTTACTAGACTTTGCCGGTCCATCATTGATAGTTAATTGGATTGTTGTAGGAGTGTTTTTTTTATGCCTCATTCCCGATTGGAAAACTGAAGAAAAATCCCTGTCAGAACCCCATAATAATCAGGAACAGCCACCAAAGAATTTTTCTTTTACATGGTTTGAGCCAGGGCTGACTTTTGTTTTAATAATTACTGCCAGCTTAACCGTTAATCCTTTAATTTCTAAGCATGACAGGCTATTACAATCAATTGACAATCATGATTTTGCACAAGTTAGAAAATTAATATCTTCCATCCCAAAACAGCAATATCAAGCCGTTTTTAATTCATTAATTAGAAATCCAGACCTTGAAAGTTTCAAAACATTAATGGATCAAAAGGATGCTCAAACCTTTAAAGTAGACGATGGCGGATACCTAAACCGTCTTTTTGGAGAAAGCGAGCTAAAAAGTTTAAAGTTTCTTATTGCCAGGGGCGTCGACTTTTCTAATGTTGAGTTTGTTAGATCAGTAGCGTTCTCTCATGATCCCAGAGATTTAAGAGAGAAGTTTCCTCTACTGGAAATTCTTTTACAGGAAAGAAACAAACAGAATAAACAGATAAGTGAATTTTATGATCCTCAAACAAAGCCAGAATACTATTTCAAAAAGTTCTTAAATCCATTAGCAATTGCAATTAGTAAGGGAAATTTTGAAATTGCGAAATTTCTATGGAAAAAAGGGTTTAGAATAGATGACGAAGTTGTTGCCGCCTCAGCATATTTTGGCAAGGTAGAAATGAATCCCCTGGCACCTCAACTTAAGCTCAGCAATGAGCATCAGATTCAACCCCCAATAAGCTTTATTCTTCTTGAAAGCAATTTGAATGATTTTGAATTGAGATTCTTTTTAGATCTTGGAATAGACCTTAAAAGGGAAAACGATAAGGGCCAAAATTTGTTTCACGCTTTTGCCTTAAAAAGAGGTTTAGCTGGAAAAGAAGAGCTGCTTGAGCAAGCAAAAATAGATGGCGTGAATATTGATAAAAAAGATGAAAATGGAAACACGCCTCTCTGGGTAGCAGCTACAAATAATAATATTAAAACATCATCTGCTTTAATCAAACTAGGGGCAGATAAAACCATTAAAAATAAAAATGGCGAAAGCCTGATAGATTACTGCACCAAAAAAAAATTTGATACACTTTTAGCCTACCTGGAAGAGTGAGGGAAAAATGAAGTTAACTTTTTGCTGGAAACTATTACTTGGACTAATGATATTTAGTCTACAAACTACATTTGTTATGGCCTATCCTTCTGTTAACCCTTCAGCGCTTTGCCGCAGCAATCAGTACACTTTAGGTGGCGCAATAGAAATGTATAACATGGATAGTAAATCGCCCATAGATAGCCAATATGGAAAAATTAACTCCATAAAGATTGATGGAAAGATCTTAAAAAAGCTGCTCGAAGCAAACTATCTTAGAGATGTTTCAAGCATAGAAAAAAGCATAAAGGATTTTAATTGTGAATACTATTATATCCCCATAGAGGATAAAGACACCTCCATAATCATCTGCAAAAAACATGGAATCGCATCTATTGGGAAAGAGGATTTTAAAGAACTATCTCCAAAAGAACAATTTGCCAAAGTATGTACAAAGTTCGGGCTTGATCCACAAAAATACAAATTAGATCTAAAGAATGAAGCCTTCTCTGGTATAAAAGGGCCAAAAGTCATCAAATTGTTAACCAATTTCTGGATGGTATTTCTTATTTTCCCGGTAGCGTATTTCTTCTACATAAAAAACAACTTTGCAGAAATAAGCACTATGGCTAAAGCATATATATTTGGCAACTCAATCGTAGCAATGATTTTTATTCTTAGCATTCTTCACAATTTTTACAGAAATCCGTATTTTTTTGCTTTCTTACGTGATGAATCAACCTGGAGTTTTCCTAGCGGAGTTCTTCAGATAGCGACTATGATTGAAGTTTCATGCATTGGCTGGTGGATAGCATCTCTTTTCGGATTATATTTGTTTAAAAGAAATAACCTCAGCTTACTTATTCCAATTTTAAATTTATTGATAATTCCAGTATTAGTAATAGGTTCTGGCCCATTAGTTAGCCTTCTTAAGCTACTTCCTTTTTGGGGATTGTTTATGTTTTACACGATGACCAAACTGAAAGCAGAAAAGAAGTAAAAATTGTTTTCTCTTTTAGTAGACCTGCTTTATAAAAAATATTGAGAGTAATAAAAAATAAATTTTTGGAGAAACCCATGAAAACTATCAGCAAAATTCCCAAGGAACCTCTCTTGATCCGGCAGCCTGGAATAACAACATAAAGCGCAACCAGTCAAATAACGGTAATGGCTACAATACTCAACCACAAGCTCCAGCTATGGACGACCCGGAGTCATGGAATAATAATATTGAAAAAATAGAGGCAACAATTCCTCATCTGCGTGGGAATAGTTTTCTCGAATGAAAAACTTTATATATCAGCTAAAAATGCAGCTTGTTGTTTTCCCATATTTAAACTAGGGTTAAACCTTGTAGAGTTAAAAAATCTTTTGCTAGAGGAATACAACATGGTAGTTTTTGATGAAGTTCGCATTATTGGAATCGACGAAAAGGCTTCGCAGAATAGCACAGCCAATGACGATTGCTTTGATATAAAACTAATCCTTGCCCCTTTTGCCAGCACAGATTGGGCCTGCTATTTTAACGAACGTTGGAAACAGCATCTGTACATAAAAAAAGCTGACGCCAGAGTCTCCGGAACCAGACTGTCAATCCGCTGCAGCCCAGAAGAATTAGAAATTAATCATCTGGTTGAATTAAAAAAAATAATTGCCGACGCAAACAGCCATTATCGCCATTATTTAGAGGGCAAAGAAGAAGTAGAACAACACAAAGTTGCCCGCGAACTAAGTAATCTGGAAAAAATTGCAGATCTCCAGAAACGGCTAAAATTCGATTAGCTGAACACCAAAACCAATTAAACAAAGACCAGCCAATTCTCTTTATAAATTTGTATAAAGGGCTGTTTTGCTTTGCTAGGAAATTTCAAAATCGAAGTCTTGTTTTTTCACCTTACAATTCAAAAAACAGGTCCAGATACGTTATAAGGTCACTAATAGCTTTTGCTACCTTAAATATTATTGTGTAATCTTTAATAATAAAAATTATCGCTAGAATAAAAAAATTACCAGAAACAGTTTTCCAATACGCAGTTCTAAAACTTTCTTTTTTTGATTTGTGACGGAGAAAACTCTGGGCAATCGCCGCCCCCGGCCAACCACCAATAAGTGAAAAAGAGTGCAGAGTAGATTCAGAAGTTCTTCGCCCTCCTGACTGAGCCAACCTTTTGTCCTGGGCATATAAGGCATAAGTTAAAGCGCTCATCAACAGATACACAAACAAAACTACAGCTGGAAGTTTATTCGCCAATGTAAACACAGTTACAATCCCAAGAAATAAACTGCTGATAAAAGTAGAAAATACCCTCTGCACATCAGCAATGCTTATTTCTTCATAGCTTAGCTCAGGTAATACATCAACAGCGCAAATGCGCCCTTTAGAATCCCTGGAAAGATCGTAAAAAACAACCAATCCTTCTTCGGGCCGCTTATGCCTCCGACTAAAATCATTGACATGAAAAAACACGCGCCGCCCAGCTTTTTCAGGACTTATAAACCCATACCCCTTCTCATCATCCCACGAAGTAATCTTCCCACTCAATGAACCCATATCTTCTATAACGCCAAAGCGCCCCATCCTTTCAAAACAATCCCTCAGATTCTATCTTATTTTTAATTACGGGGACACCATACTTAATTGTTGCGAATTCATCATTGTAAACCTACTTCTTAGCCTTCAAATAAAGGGTTGTTGTATCAGAATTGGCCTGTTTTCTTTCCTGAATTTCAAAAATGTCATTGCGGGCTTTTATCAGGTCGCTTAGTTTTTTGTAGCCGTAGAGCCTTGAATCAAATTCAGGGCGCAATTTGATTAGATAGCTGCCAAAGGTTCCAATCTGAGCCCATCCGTTGTCGTCTTCTGATTGCTCCAGTGCCTTTAAAATAAATTTTACGGGCAATCTGGCGATGCCTTTGTTCTCGTTCTTTTTGTTATCATGCTCATCTTTCATTGCACCAGATTGATTTTTTTTCTTTTCCTCAATGTTTTCACTATTTTGGACAAGAATTTCTGGCTCAATATTTTCGATATTGGGAACAAGAATTTCTGTTTCAATGAATTTATGGCATGCATTTTTAAATGACTCGGGCGTATTTTTGCGCCCAAGGCCATACACCAATAAACCCTCTTCTCTAATCCTTGTGGCAATTCCGGTGAAATCACTATCGCTGGAAATAAGACAGAACCCGTCAAAACGTCTTGTGTACAATAGATCCATTGCATCGATTATTAGAGTGCTGTCAGTAGCATTTTTCCCTGTGGTGTATGCAAATTGCTGCATAGGCTTTATTGCAAACTTGTTAAGTATAGCTCTCCACTGTGAACTTTGAGGTGAAGTAAAATCGCCGTAAATCCTTTTTACCGTTGCTTCACCATATTTCGCAATTTCCTGAAGTAAATATTCAAAAATAGATGGTTGAGCATTGTCCGCATCAATTAATACAGCCAGCTTAGCAGTAGATTCTTCTGACTCAAATTTTGCAACAAACTTTGGTCTCATAATAGATCCTCTCTTCTTTTTATTTTGCTAGATACTAACAATATTGAGTGCAAAACAGCAACATGAAAAGTTTTTACAGAATATGCGCTAACTGTGTTTCACGCTTTGAATTAAAGAGGAACCAGAGTAAATGGCCATAAATAAAGCCTAGTTGGGCAGGAATTAAGTAACCAGCTGCGGCCTATCTGTTGTGAATTAAGTGATTGCAGTTCAGGCGTTAAAAAAAGTAGTATCAAAGAAATGCTATAGGGCATAATTTTTTCACTGGAGATTTTTGGCCATGAAAAGCAGGTTAAACAACCTTTTACTCGCAGTTATATTTTTGCAGATTGTTTTCTTGGTTGGCTGCGGAAGCGACAAAGATAGCACCATTACAGCAAAAAAAGACGAGCAGAAAACAAAGGTTGAAAAATCTGCAGCAAAACCTCTTGAAAAAATAAAGGTTAAAGAGACTGAACCGAAAGAAAAAAAACCGTTAAAGCCTTTGCCTAAAACGATAAAAATTAAACTGGGCAACGGAATCAAACTCGAACTTGTTAAAATCAAAGCCGGGAAGTTTGTCATGGGTCAGATCGGGGGCGAGGAGAATGAACAGCCCGTCAGGGAAGTCACCTTGACCAAAGATTTTCTTATTGGCAAATTTGAAGTTACTCAGGAACAGTATAAAGTAATGATGGGAAACAACCCTTCAAATTACACACCTGCCAATAGTTATAAAGATACAAGCAAGCTACCAGTTGAGAATGTTACCAGAGTTGAAGCGGAAATGTTCTGCAATGAGTTAAGTAAAAAAATGGGTTTAACTCCATGCTACAGGATTGAACCCGGGGAAAAACTAAGTGAAACTCTAGTTTTCTGGGAAGATGATGGTAACGGCTTTCGTTTACCAACAGAGGCTGAGTGGGAGTACTGTTGCAGAGCTGGCACCCCCACAAAGTATTTCTGGGGAGATGAAGTCAGTGAACAGAATTACACCGAATATGTCTGGTGTAGAGAAAATGCCGATAGCACTGGATGGAAAAATCCACACGCCGAAAAAAGCGGAACCCAGCCCGTCGGCACAAAATCAGCCAACCCATGGGGATTGCATGATATGTATGGAAACGTAGCAGAATGGTGCTGGGATAAGTTTTCTGATGACTATAGCAATTTGGATGGCGATCCTTTGATTGATCCAAGGGGAGGGAGCTCAGCTTTTGAAGCTGTTTTACGAGGCGGAGCCTATTTTTCGGATGCTAAGGACTGTTATTCGGCCAAAAGGCTTTCTTTGTCTTCTTGTGAAAAAGATTGCGACCATAACGGTTTCAGAGTAGTAAAAGAAAACTGGCGAAGTTCTATTCTGCCGCGAAAAAAAAGCCCAAAAAAGCACCAAACAAAGCAAACGAGTAGCAATGTATCTCCTTCAGCAACAAAAAAACTCGCTCTGGAACTTGGTAATGGCATTGAGATGCAGTTTGTGAAAATAGAACCAGGCAAATTCATAATGGGCTATGAAAACGGCTCCCCCGATACTAATAAGGTCAGAGAGGTTACTATATCAAGCAGCTTTCTATGCGGAAAATATGAGATTTCTCAATCACAGTTTGAAGAAATAATGGGATACAATCCCTCATTTTATAAATCCGCTGAAGCGAAAAACTTCCCTGTTGAATCCGTATCCTGGTATGAAGCCGTATCATTTTGCAATAAACTGAGCCTGAAAGCTGGACTGGTTCCATGCTACACAAATCAAAATAATGACTATGAAATCTCTCAAAATGACTATGTTGAATGCGATTGGAACGCATCAGGTTATAGGTTGCCCACAGAAGCTGAGTGGGAATATTGTTGCCGCGCTGGAACGACTTCGAAGCATTTTTGGGGCGACTCGGATGAAAATGCTGAGATTGACAAATATGCCTGTAGCAGAAGTAATTCAGGATACAAATTATTCAAAAAGGGATCAGGAAAACCAAATCAGGTGGGAACTTTAGCACCCAACCCATGGGGATTGCATGACATTTGCGGTAATGTTTGGGAATGGTGTTGGGACTGGTATGGTCATAACTATTATTCAGTAGGCCCTGACAAGGACCCAAGAGGACCCAAAGGTGGCAACAACCGCATTGTAAGGGGTGGCGGATTTGAATCTGGTTATCATGGGTTCAGATCCTATTATCGATACAAACAATCGTTTGAAAACTATAAAGACAGTTGCACTGGCTTCAGGGTTGTAACCAAAAGCTAGCCTTTATAGTTCCTTTTATGGTTAGTTGAACTGTTTGCAACCTCTATCTACGTTAAACCCTGAAATGGAGATGCCTATGAAAAAGTTGGTTTTCTTGCTTTTCATCTTTTGCTTAAGTCCCTTTCTTTTTGCGGATGAAAACATTACTGGGTCCAAAGACTTACAATCTGCAATTCCAAATGAGAATTTAGCTCTTTATCATGAACTAAGCAGGACTTTGAAATCAGACAAGAATTCTTTTCCAATTCAAAATGATGACCCACTTCCTAAGTTTGTCCCGGGGTTATTTATGGCAGGAAGCGGATTTGGAGTAGCAAAAAAAGATTCCCAACGCTGGAAAGAGCTTATGGCATGTCTCGACGCATTTAAAAACATGAAAGTTGATGGTGTGGCAATTATGATTTCTGCGCCTGACATTTATATTGATAAGGAACATTCTTTAATTTCATTCTATCGGGAACTTGCTAATGAGATTCGTTCTCGAAAAATGAAAATATATATTGAACACTTTATTAATCCGCCATTTGGTAAAAATGTAATAAAAGGATTTAAAGACACAGTAAAGGGAAGACAACAGTTTTTGGAAACCATGAAGGATGAACTGTTACAGATCTATTCGGAAATTAAGCCAGATTTTCTCAGCTTGCTTACTGAGCCTGAAACACTGATTAGATGGACACATCTAAGCTATACTGAAAATGAGCTGGTTAGCTGGGTGGAAGATGTTGCCCAAAGCCTGAAAAAAACAGGAGCAAGTCCAAATACATTGTTAGGCGCAGGTGGGGGAACCTGGGAATCAAAAATTTTTTTCCTTGAGCTTGCCAGACAAAAGGGTCTTGACTATATAGATTTTCATCTTTATGCACTCAATCTTGACCGCATCAATCAGGTTGAAAAATTAAGCGAGCTTATTGATCAAATTAGAAAAACCAGACCAAAGATTATTTTTACTATTGGTGAAACATGGCTTTATAAGCATGGAAAAGCCGAGCCAAAAGGGATGTTCTGCAGGGAAGCTTTTTTTCGGGATAATTTCAGTTTTTGGAGCCCTTTGGACCAGCAATTCATTGAATTAATCTCAGGCATCGCCCAAAAGAAAAAAATAGCGGCTATAGTTCCATATTTCAGCCAATATTTCTTTTCATATTACAGTTTTGGTGATAATGAGTCAGCTAAGTTGCCTCAATGGCCAATAAGCATCATGTCTTCCTGGAAGAACGCCAATAAGAGTATCCAAGAAAAAACTCTATCCCCCACCGGCATTCGTCTCAAAAAACTAATTTCAGATCACCAGAATGATTAATTTTGCTAGATTCGAGTACAGACCCAGACTTCTTCTGCAGGGTATTTTGCTGCCCATTCCTTTGTAACTATACCGTCGTCCTCATTTGTAAAAGCTGGTAATTCGTGTAAAGCATCTATTCTAAAGCCCTTACTAGTCAATAACTCAATCCATTTTCCGTGGGTCAGATGAAACTCTGTTTCGGCTGGCGAATCTGGCCATTTTACTTTGTGTATGCCAAGATATGGGCGAAGAAGTTCATACCCGGGAGGACCACCATCCTCAAGTTCTGGGCAGGTCAATGTAAAAAAAATGGAATTAGTTAAGAATACAAGCTTACCGCCTTTTTTGATTACTCTTGATGCTTCTGGCAACCAGAGATAAGGGTCTGACCATAAAGAAGAGCCATATTCTGAAATTATAAAATCAAAACTGGCATCTTCAAAAGGCAAATTTTCTCCGCAACCTTCAAGAAAATTTATCTTGAGCTTATGCTTATCCGCCATCTCACGAGCAGTTTCTATCTGAACGGGAGTAGGATCAATTCCAGTTACATTTGCCCCTCTTCGAGCCATCCATGAAGACACATAACCTGATCCGCAACCAATTTCAAGTGCATGTAAACCATCCATTTGCACTGGAAGCAAGTTGAGTCCTTTATCTGGTGTTTTCCAAATCCCCCAGCAAGGCTCCATTTCCCATCTTTGGATGATAGACGCTTTCTGGGATTGAGAATATTCCGTCCAATTGTCCACGTTACCTTGCAGATAATCGGGTTTTGTTTGATTATTTTTCATTGTTTTGTTCCTTTAAACATCCCTTCAGCAATTTCAGAGCCGCTTGAAACAGAGAAAGTTTTTCAGATTAGCTCATTCTTGTTTTTGGTGTGAAAGATCACTAATAGATGCTTTACCACCGATTGGCATAATTAATTCCAGAACAATCAGATCAGCAGTCTTTTTTGCTGCATCAAATGGAAATGAAAATTGCACCTCTTTCAATGAATCGACCGTCATCAATTCTGGTAATTTTGAAAAATAGTATTTCCCATCAACCCTTGTCCACATAATCAGACTGACAGGGCCATTTTTTACCGACAATTTGCCATTTACAGCAAATCTTCCTTGATAACTCACGGAGCATTGACAAACTGGAGCATCAAATTGCGCTTTTGATGAAACAGATATTGAATTGTCTTTATCGGCAAAAATGGTTGGTAAAAATTTTTCACCTTTTATTGATGATTGTTTGTCGTTTTCTCCAAATACCATCAGACTCGAAACAAAAATAATTGCAGCCACTAATGTAATCTTAACTCTCATTTCTATTTTCTCCTCTTTTTGTAAACTCTCAGTTGAGCTCTGTGTTTCCTCTTATCACTGACAAACGCTGATTGAGCGAATAAAGTTTCCTTTGATTATTCTACAATGGTCAACAATCTTAAATCCTTCTGAAACAATGTATTTATCCATATCTTCAAAAGTAATTATTACGAGTTTGTCTGCAATTCGTCGAGCGGTTTTAATTATTTCACACTGCTTATCCAATGTAATCGGAGTGAATAGTCCGTATGGGATATCTACAATTGCAACATCAAAGTGCTCGTTAATATTGTGCATATCTCCACTTGTGATGACATTTTTGTATCCAAAAAAGGCCAAATTTTCCTCTGCTTTTTTTGCAATGGGCGGATTTATTTCATATCCCTTAACATTTATGTGCATTGAAACAGCTTCAATTACAACTGTCCCAACACCACAACATGGATCAATCAGGGTACAATTTAACTCATCTCCTACCGCAATATTCACAATAGCTTTTGCTGCTCTTGTTTTTAGAGAGTGACTATTTGTATTTGGCTTCTTATTATGCTCCTGCCAATGATTATCGTTTTTTTCAAATTCACCAAAAATCCATTTCCCGTGAATCTTGGTTGCACCTAACATTATTTTAGGGTTAACCACGTCTATAGGCCCATCAATCACGCTACCAAGCGCATCAACACATCTGATCCATTCCTCATATCCAACTTCGCTATCTGCCAATTTAAAATAGGCAAACTTGAAATCATTGTAGGCAACTTTATTTACTTTGAGCTGTTCCATAAGCTCTTCCAAGGAATCAGCGCAATACATAACAGATACACGGTGTTTAATATATGGGCTTCTGGAGGGATTTATATTCTTTGCCGAAAAAAAATACTTTTGACTGACTTCTTTTTGGAACAGATATTTCAGTTCCAATTGGCATAAACCTTTTTCAATAATAGGATAGTTTATTACATAGAGATAATCATTTAATTCAATTCCTGCCACATAGACTCCCTATTATTACTTATTTTCCATATTCTATTTTCCATTCAGAATTTTCACAATAGAATAAAAATAATTCTTAAAGTAAAAAACTATCAATTTGGATACTTTATTTAAACAACTGATAGCAGACAGAAAAAAATTCCAGTAAACTAAAACGATTTGAGTTTAGATGTGATTATGCTTAAATAGCTTGAACATAGTCGAAAAAAGAATAAAACCATTTATTCGGTAGTTTTGTTTATTTATTATAAAATAACAGGTAATAACAATGAGAAGCTCAAGACCAGATCTTTCCAACCATGAAGTCGACTTAGACCTGCTTTCAAGGTTATTCCCGCAAATTTCCCCCTTTGTCAGACTAATCGGTGGGAATAAAAAATATGATCGCTCAAATGCTATTTTTGGCATTATCTTTCAAGTAGTTATTTTATTTGCAGCAGCAGCTATCTTAACTACTGCATCGGTATTGCTTGTAAAGCTTCAGCGCATAATTCCATCACCAGAAGTAAATAAAATCCTGATAGCCCTGATTGCCCTTCCAATTGGACTACCATCCATTCTTATTGCAATAAATGGAATGAATCAAATCTTTGATCTCTTCTATCTTATCGTTACGGGCAATAACTTTAATACTCATGGAAACAGCCTTAAACCAGTAAAAACAGTTATGCTGTGTTTCGGATTCGTTGCTGGCTTTTTTCTTTCGGGCTTGTTGTTATTCCAGACAATGACCTACGTAAATGCTCGCCAAAAGCTGAATCTGCTGAGAGAGGAACAAAAAGAGTTTTTTCTTCACCTTGATAAAGGGCGCGAAGCCTGGAACAAATACATAACAGCCGGCCCAATGCATCATATAAGCTTTAGTGGATCAGACCTGTCTAAAAGATCTTTTAATGGTTTTTTCTTTCATTCAGTAAATTTCAATAACTGTGACCTAACTGATACAACATTTGATGATTGTAACCTTGGATACGCGGATTTTAACGAAGCTAATTGTCTCAGAACCAGCTTTAAAAACAGTTATCTTAAAGGAATAGAGTTTAAAAATACTGATTTAGAAAAAGCCGATTTCACCGGCGCATTTGGCAAAAAAGCTGACTTTTTCAAAGCAAAAATCTCTAAAGAAACTCTTGCTAACCTCAAAAAACCAGAAAATTCAAGGTGGAGTGAGGTTAACTGGTCTGACTACCACACCGATGAATGGCTGAAAAGCAAAGGTTTCTACGTTGGTAGAAAAAAATCCAAAAAGTTAAAATACTAGTAAGTCGGCTATTCTTTCCAGAGAGTTTCATAAGATGAATCCAATCTTCTTTAATTGGTTTCACAGAGACAAACTAATGATCGCTTTCAATAGAAATAGTGTCATCGGGAATGGTCTTTCTATTCCATTTTCCGATGCTATCGTTAAAGGTTAAAATAGTTTTCATAGGCGACCAAACCTGAACTCCGTCTTTAAGAATGTTCTTAGTGAGTATTTCTATGCTATCTGTAGCAACCCATTCAGGATCTTCAAAAGCAACAAAACCCATTTTGCGAAAATCCTCGCTACTCCAGGACAGCTCCTCAGTCAATGAGCCTTTTTTAAAATTAACAATTGAAAACCAGTTTCCGTTCATCTCGCAAGAAAGAAATGAAAATGCTCTTTGCCCGCTTTTCGAGAAAATTGGCAGCCCCATAAGTTCAATGGTGTCAGAATCGGTCACGAGAAGAAAGGTGTCCAAGGTGTTTTCTCCCTGGTGAACTACCGCTACATCAAACTGTGAAAAGTAGTAAACGAAACGAAAGTGCTTACTATTCTCCATTCCCGATTGCCCGACGTCAATGAATGGTATAGAGGCTTTGCCAACTTTAATAGTCAGGGTATTACCTTTCCTGACCGCAATTTGTTGCCAATGATGAATGCTGTTTGCTTCAAGAAGTTTAAGATTTTTATAACCATCATCACACAAATGCTTCCCTTCCTTGAAAAATAAAAGGACATCTTCATAGGAATGGTCTGGATCAGCTGCAAAAACATGGACAAATGGATTGTAAAAAAGAATCAGGCAGAAAAAAACAGCAATAGCAGGCCCAGGTTTCATCTTCATTACCTTTGGTTAGTCTTGATTGCTTTTTATTATAGAAATTTTCCAGCAAAACGTAACCACTCCCCAGCATCCCCTAAAGAGAAAAAAGTTTACCGGCACCGCCCCATCCTTAGAATATCATCAGACCTGTATTCCATGCTGTTGCCATCTTTACTCAACATAAGGCGCAGTTTGGTTCTTGTTTCTCGCTGCCTGGCATCGGTAGAAAATTCGATTCCCTCAAAAACATTGGAATCCTTGGGATTCACAGAGAAGACTTTATCAAAATTACGCTCTCCAGATTTAGAACCAAAGGGCAAGCGAGTGTTTAAATTTAACACCGAATCGCCTTTTAAGATTAATGCTCTCTACGTGCTGTGGTTTGCGGACCTCTTTGACAAAGCCTTTCAACGATCCTCTATAACTTCAAAAAGATTCAAAAGAATCTCCATCTCACTTCATTTTTTCTTTCTCTGTGTACCGACAGACACAAATCTATTCTTTCTACCATAGCAGATCTTTTTAAGTTTGTTACATATTTTACATAAAAAATGCTTAGGAATGACATGAGTCAAAATTAAAGCCTGAACTTTTCCAAGGGTTTCAAGAATTTCGAAGACTCACAATAAATACATTAAATAAAATGTGCTACGCATCTTATAAACTTAAAAGACCCAAATGAACATTTGATAACGCCAAAACGAATGATCCCCTCTTTTCTTCCTTGCTAGTTTATTGGGCCAAGGTTAAAATTATTTGAGAAGCAATCTGGTTTCATGAAAAAGTTTTTTAAATATAGAGAAATTAGAAAAAATATATTTAAAGCGAGAGATTTATTAAATGGTGAATACAGAGACCTTGAGAGACGATATAAATTCTGAAGAAAATTCGCCTGTACAGGTGTTCAAGCTGGACAAAAGCTTTTTGCGCCTTTGGAAAGTCTCCTTTTATTTCACTCTGTTTCTAATTTTAGCAGTAGTTGTGGGCGTTTTTTTTTATGGCATCAACAGATTTAGCCCTCCTGACCTTATGGCACTAGTCACTTTTATTATAATATTGATTATTTTTGCTGTTCAAGCTGGTTCAGCCCTTGGCAGAGTTGATTCTTCAGATATTGCCCTTGATGACGAAGGAATCTGGTATAGGCACCTGACAAAAGATGCGGGGTTGATCATGTGGGCTAGAATTGCCAGGATAGACGAGCAGGTTGCCTTACAATGCCTTAATCTTCTGGATAATAATGGCAAAATTCTTTTGAGGGCCGAATACCAGCTTAAAAACTTTGAAAATTTCAGGAAAATTCTGCTCGAAAATGTGAGTAGTTACGAAGATAAAACGCTCCCAAACATTTTTGCCAAAAGCTTTTCTCATCACCTACAGTATATTCTTTTCGCTATCGGAATTTTTACATCGGTCGCGTTTTCTGTACAAAGCAAATCCCCTACTTTTTTAAATATCTGTATTCTATTTATTATGGCTGCCATTCTATATGAGTATTTAACTACGGTTTACAAGATTGAAATAGAAGAAAGAGGTCTGAATATCTATTTCCCCGGCGAAAAAAAATTCATTGATTTTACTGAAATTTCAGATCTTAAGCTCTCAGATCGCTTTTTTAGGGGAACCAGACTTCCCGAAATCCAATTAACAATCTCTAAAAACAAAGAATTAATAAAATTTAAGGATGTTGGTGAGAATACCAATCTTCTTTTTGTCGTTTTGAAACAAAGCATGGAAAAAAATGGCTTTTCCGACAAAATAAGCTACATAACTGCCAGCGAAAACGAAGAAGACCAGGAAAACTATTACCAATAGATAATCAGAATGATTTTAAGGATTAAATGAAAAACTATTACAACATTCTAGAAGTCATTAGAACCGCAAGTCCAGAGGTTATTGCCGCTGCATATAGAGCACTGGCAAAAAAATACCATCCCGATCTTTGTAAGACTCCTGATGCCAACTCGAGGATGCAGGAAATCAATGAAGCATACACGGTCCTGGGAAACGAAATTCGCCGGGAAAAATATGATCGAAAGTTCGTTTTTTCGGAAAATCAAAAAGAAAATAGCAGCTATTCCGACCACCAGAGAAAAGATTACCAGCAAGAAGAAAAAGATCAGGAAAAGCCTTCTCAAAAACAACAATGGCGAAGTTACGTAAATCCAGACTTTTCCGGGGAAGACCTCTGCCAACCTGAATCTCTTTTCCGGGATTTTACCCAAACTCTGATTTTTGAAGCAATCTCAGGTCTTTACAACTGTTCATCAGAAACCACTCAAACATATTTTAAATTCTACTCAGATGGCCTTTTTCTGGTTAAAACAAAGCTTTTCGAGCCAGGTAAAGCTGATGTGATTCCCAAAATTAATCGTCTTCAAGGCACTTCTTACGACTCGTCCGGCAGTTATTTTCACATGAACAACTTGATCGAGTTCACGACCTATTCCGACCAGGGAATAGAATTCTATCAAGGCAAAATTTTTAATGATGAAATTCACCTTTTGAAAAGGATTTTAAACAAAGGACTGCAGGAGCGGTTGGTTTTAAAGAAAATAAAGTAAATCTTTAAACTAGATTTGCCAACAATAGAAGATTAATTACCCAGAACTGCGATTCTGTCACTTTTGTCCCAGATATTATCCATTGAACAAACGTAACCTCTCAGCCAGAGGCTATTATCAAGTTTTCTTATATAGAATCCTTTTGGAAAATCATCATCTTCCTTTAATGGTTTCGATATAATTGTTATCGAACCCTTTGGAGCCTTGTTTTTTTCTGGTTCATACTCTTCCTTCTGATCCAGGAAGGCTAATCTTAAATATGGACCGATTTCTAACGGACAGCATGAGAATCCATTTAGCTCGATAGCCTTAAATAGCTCTGGAAAGCTGGCGCCTTTCTCGAAACCAAGATCACTAATTGACAGAACCACGATTTTGGCTTTTCTTTCGCTTCTGCTTAGAGTAAATAATTCGCTATTGAAAAGCGACTTTGCGTATTCATTTAGTTTTATTGAAGCCCCGTCTAATTCTTTTAACAGATCTTCCCTTGAAAGCCCACCGTAAGTTATTTCAAAAACCTGGCCATTATGATTTTTCAGATTCATGCTTTTGCTGTCTCTGCTTTCTGGCCAACCACAAATGAAAAAATCAGCACCCAGAAACAAAGAATCAGCGACGCAACCAGCAGCTGCAACTCCGTTGGCATTGAATAAATAAGAGTTACCCCAGGAATCCAGATGCACCAGCCGGCCGCAATCACGGGCAACACATTGAATAAGGCAAAATTTGTGGTCATAAGTTTTTTCAAAATCTCTGATTTGAAGCCATTTTCACGAAGAAAAAAAATTGAACTTAGAGAAAAATTTGCTATGGGGCTAAAAATTCCCATATCCACAAAACCCTTATAAAAAATCGTTCGAAAATTGGTGGCTTCGCCGAACCACAGAGCTTGATAGCTATAAAATATATCGGTGATTATTCCCAGAACACCAAAAATTAGACCGGCAAAAATCAAATTGTGAAAGTTTTTAATGACCATTCGTCCCTTCTGAAAAAAAATGATCTTTAAAGTTTCTGGCATAAGTGCTGCAAACAGGACATATACTCCAAAAGAAAACGGATACCCCACCGATTTTTTCAGTGCTGAAACTTTGCCAAGACCTTCACTAAATGCAGTATTCGTTGCATAAGCCACAAAGAATAGCACCATTAAAATCCATAAAATTATCCCCGGCTTAAAATTAGTCTTAAAGGCTAATTTAATCTGCTGAATGGCTTCCTTGAGCGGCATAAATAAAATATCTCCCGAATAGGCAAAGTTAAGTTGGAGCAATCAAATTACCTCAAAATGCCGAAAAATGATAGTAACATAAGAAGATTTTGCTACAATTGCAATATGAGCAATATAACCGCTATTTTTCTGGCAATACTGACTCTTCTTGGTTTGATTATGGGAAGAAGAATCTCTGTCGAAAGAAAAGGGGTTCTCAATCTGTCCTCTTTCCTTTGCTTAAGCTTAATTCTGTTAAACCTATTTTTAAGATTTAATAATTCCTTTGAATACCAATATCTCGATTATGAATTTTATTCGCACATCAGGCAGTGGTGGGTGTTTCCTTTTGCGATTTATCTGTTTGCGCTAGGCGAACGGGTAGCAAAAAATTCAATAGCTCGCCTTGGAGCACTTTTTTTAATGGCTTTATTACTCTTTGTTGTCACAATAAGTATTTATCTAACCTTCTTTAATGATTATCAATATCTGGGCCAACCAGATAAGAATGGTTTTTGCGCCCAAACAACAGGCATAAGCTGCGGTCCCGCAGCTGCAGCAACGTTTCTTTCCCTGCAAGGATGTATTTCAACAGAGAAGGAAATGGCAGAGCTTTGCAATACCAACCCAATTTCAGGGTCAAGCGAGTTCGATATTCTACGCGCAATTCGCTTTAAATTCCCAAACAGGGCAGATAAATTTAAATTAAAAACACTAAATTTTGATCAGTTGGCTTTATGTAAAATGCCACTTTTGACAGTGGTAAAAATCAATCGTCTAACTGGTCACTGGATTGTTGTTACCGAGGTAAAGGCTGATAAAATAAGATTCTTTGATCCCTTGAGTAAAGAAAAAGAAATTTCCAGAAGTGAGTTTCTAAAAAACTGGCAATACGCTTCTATATACTGATTTTTGAGTAGCCCAATTGGTTTATTTCCAGCTCCATTTAATCTTATTCTTAACCACATTGCAGTCGAATTTAACTTTCCACTGAGAAATGGAAAAGTTGCCTTTTTTATCAATCTCGGCGTTTTTTACTTTAAATTTTTGAGTTCCTTGCGGGAAACCTAGTTTTAATTGCGTTTCACCATTGAATACAGCTTTCCAATCTGTTAGCTCTTTGCTTTTTGAATCGAATACAGGAGAACAGGTAATTGCTCCACTTGCGCTTACTTTGCCGCTACTGATACTCCAGGGAAAACTATATTCCCCTGCCTCTTGAAAATTAATATTCCCATGAAAGATCTTTCTTCCATCCCAAAACGAACCCCCATTACATTTAAGCTCTTTTTCTTTTTTGCTTAAGGTGAGGGTTATATTAAATTTTGGCCCAGCGCTGTTCTTAAGGAAATCAGCTTTACCAATAAATTTACCCTTTTTCCCTTCAATAAAAGCATTGCCAGGACCAACTGGATATTGTTTAATCTGCCAGTATTCACCATCAAGTGTTCTAAACAATTCGAAAGAAAGATTCCCGATTTCAAAAGGCACACCTGGTCGGTCGCGATTCAGCTTCAAATCTTCCACTGAAGTTTTAAGTAGCTTGCCTGAAAGAGGGTCTTCAGCCTCAACATCACCAGAGAAGTAACATTCCATTCCTTCAATAAGTTTGAACTTCAGCTCATCTTTGGTCTCTTTGATGACAGGCTTCATCTTGAAAGTCCCGGCCCACTTGATCGATTGATAGCTACCTTTAATTGGAAAGGAAAAACCAGTTTCATCAAGTTCCACTTTTCCAGAATGAGCCTTTTCTTTTCCCAGATTGATCTTTAGCGAAAGGCTTCTTTTTACTTTATTCCCATTTTGGGAAATTTTAGCCTTGCCTGATATTTGATATGGACTCCCTGCCAGAGATACTTTAAGATCTCTACCATAAAGGGTTTTGTTCTGAGGGTCCACTTCCAGATGAGCAAAACCAAAATCCACATACGCAGAAATTTTTTCGACTTTGTTTTTGAACAGATTCACTTCTGCGTAGCCAGATATAAATGGAATTCTTGCAATTCCTTTCTGATCAATTTGTATTTCAGAGCAAACAAAATTGGTTTCGGCCACCTTTGGATCATTGTAATAAGAAGTTCCCGAAAGACTAATCTGCCAGCCTTTAACCATGTCACCCTTCTTAAACTTTTTTGAGTCATTTGTTTCCGGCTTAAAGTTTATTTTGCCAGTAAAGCGAAAAAGTTTGTCAGAGAGTTCGACAGGACAGGCAATGCTGGAATCATTAATTTCCATCGGACCTTTGTAAATTTCTTTTCCTTCTAGAAAAGCTGCCCCATTAATTTCCACGGAAGGCGAAGCCGTTGGCTCAAACTCTTCAATCTTTTTTAAACTGGCATTTATGATTATTTTGCCCGGCCATGTCATTTTTAAATTTCCGCGTGGACCTGACTTTTGTGCTCGGAAATCGAAATCTGATTCGGCCTCAATTTTATCCGAAAGTACTTCCCCTTTAACCTTAAATGCGGCAAAACCAAAAATCATAGTCTCAGAATATGATTTTAATCTGGTTTCAGATGCCCCACATGGGTTAATTACAATCAAAAGGGCCAGAAGGAATATCAATTTTCTCAAAAGACGCCCCCATTTGTTAAATCTGTATATATTAAATTTCCCACACTTAAGACAGAATGGTCAACTTTCAACATTATTTTTTAAAAACAGGGAATTATAAACGCAAAACTTGATTTAGTAGCAGTCTGACTGCTATGTCTTTTAAAAATTTGCCATATCGAGCGAGAATATTTACATTGAATAATATGAGATTGTCTTCATCTAAATTGTAGAAGTAAAAGATCTTGTTTAAGTTAAAACATTGATCTCAAGTTGAAATTGTAAGAAATTCTGCAAAAAAATTTAACTTCACAAAAAAAGCTGCTAGTATAACCAAAAACTATTCAATCACTCTTCTATGACAATGCTCTGAAGATTAATTAACAATGAACCAAATTACTGCAAAAGATTCAATTAATATTGATCAAAAAATACGCGAAGCTCAGATTCAGTTGCTTTATCGGCAAACATGGACTGGGCTTAGTGGCAGCATTATTGTTTGCCTTACTGCTTGTTTAATTTTCTGGCATGTTGTTCCCCAATGGAAACTTTCTTTGTGGGCGGCAATATCAGTTCTCTTAACTTTTGTTAGAGGCGCTACTATGGTTGCATTTCAAAAAAGGAATCCTGCAATTTCTGAATTTAAAAAATGGGCAAATTTTCATGTGGTTGGTACTGTTTTTTCCGCTGTTCTATGGTCTCTCCCTTTTATTTTCTTTTGGCCAGAAAATAATCCATTATATCAACTAGTCTGGCCAATACTTGTTTTACCTCTGAGCGCAGCCGCTGTTGCTACTTACTATACATGGAACTGGTCTTATGCATCATTTGTCCTTCTTTCTGTGGTTCCCATTTCTCTAAGATTTTTTTATGAAGGTGGTTTTCTCTTCAATATTCTTGGAGTGCTTTCACTTTTCTACATTGGAGTATTACTGCGTGCTGGAAAAATAATGAATGCTGCCAGCGCACGCACTTTTGAATTTGGAATCCGCAACGAAGCATTGAATATTGACCTGCAAGAAGGAATAGATATTAGAGAAAATCTAAATGCTCAGCTTCAGCAACAAGTTTCTGAAATAACTATTGCCGAAAGAGAAAAAGCTAAACTCATCCATGAACTCCAGGGGGCCCTCGAAGAAATTAAAACGCTGAAGGGTGTCATTCCTATTTGCATGCACTGCAAGGGAATCAGAGACGGAAAAGGCTATTGGAATGAACTTGAACAGTATATTTCAGAGCATTCTGATGCTCAGTTCAGTCACGGCGTTTGTAACGACTGTTTGAAGAAACATTATTCCGATGAGGATGACGAATAAATTATATTTCGAATAGAAAGGCACCAACCTATTCGTCTTAAGCACTCTCCAGCAGCTGGTTGTTAAAATAAACATTTAGATTTTTAAATTTAACTGCGATATTTTGCAGCGTTGAAATAATATCACTTTCCTTGATAGGGGAATCAACATGTTCTTTTACTGAGTATTCAATTGTGTTGCCCGTTATAGTATCTGAACTTTCAGATTCCGATACTTTGATTACAGACCCATCTGAAATACAAAATTTGTGGATTTTCCCATGTTTAGCAACTGTGAGATTGATCTTTTCACACATTTCAGCAAATAGAGACATCCCTAAAGCCGGATAAACAAAAGAAGTTAAGGCTGGCCTGGAATCAGCCAATGAAAGCTGACAATAAACCATCTCAAGATAAGGTATGCCATTTATAATTTTTCCAATGGCATGCCCTCTACCATCATCACTAATAGTAATAAAATCGTCTTCAAACTTAACCTTTAAAGTTTTCGCTTCACCCTCAAGGTGTTCTGTCACTACATATGCAATTACAGTTTTAAACATTGCCAACCTGATATTCACAAAGCCCTCCAAAACAAACTTCTGTCTCGCACCAAAAATATAGAGCCACGCAACAAACTACATGCCTTAAAAGCCTTTTATCAAAAGGGAATATAGGATTATCGAATCCTCTTCGCCGGTTGATAAACTTTATAATCTGCTTCAGTTCAGCAAAAATCCATCAAACCACTGTCCAGTCTCTCCCGAACAGGAATATTTATGTCTTCGTTGAAAATTTTCATTTACAAATACATGGCTAAGATCTGTAAAGCTCAAACCTGTATCAATTAAGCGTATCACAAAGAGAAAAAGCAAGCCAGAATCTGGCTTTAAATATTCATTGAAGGCTTTTTTTAATAGATGAAAATTAAACAATTTATTTTTATGAAAAAAAAGGTTATTGTAACTATAAAAGATTTACTTTATAATTACTTTAGATGGAGGAAAATATGAATATACCAATAATAAGTATCGGAAACTCTAAAGGCATAAGAATTCCAAAGGCCATTTTAAACCAATGCAAGGTTAAAGAACAGGTAGAGATTAAGGTTGTTGATAATCAGATAGTTCTCACACCAATTGAAAAGAAAGAATTCGCCATTTCTTTCGAGAATATTCCTGAATTTACAGACCAGGAAGTCCAACTGATGCTACAAGCCGTAGACTTCCCAAAGCTGGCAATCTCCATGATCAATTCATCAAACGAAGTTAAGAAAAAGATCTTTAAAAACATGTCCGATCGAGCTGCCAAACTACTGAAAGATAAACTAACTAAGCTCGAAAAAATGGACACAAAAGATCTGCTGATAGAAATTCAAAGGGTAAATGTCGTTAATATCTTTTCGAATCTTTAACAGCCAGAATAACTTAGGAGAAAAAATTGGATAAAACCAGCGAATTCAACCACGGTTCCACGGAAAGACTACCTGCTCTATTTGACCAGAAACCTAACATGGCTCCCAAAAAAATTTTCCACAAAGAGCAACGAGTTTATCTCCCTGGCAAAAATGGATTTACAGACAATTTTGACTCGTAGAAAAATACTCTCAGAACTAATTTTAGAAATCAAAGCAAAAATAGAATCAGAACAATTATGTGATCTGGAAAATGAAAATGTATCTCCTAAAATTTCTCTAAGCTTTAATGATTCCGAGATTTCATCAACACAATCTTGGAGATTTCATAGTTAAAAACGTTCTCCTTCAGTAATACAAAAAAGAGTAACCGCAGAAATTGCGATTACTCTTTTTTTTGTCTGTTTATCAATCTATGCGAAGAAAACTTTTCCAATATCAATTATGGTTGTATAAAAAGTCAGGCCTAAAATAAATATCCAGCCTGCAATTGCCATGGGCATGTGAAGTTTTAAAAACTTAGGGTGCAACTTTTCAAGGGCGAAAAGAACCATTTTTCCACCATCTAAAGCAGGTATTGGTAATAGATTTAAAACAGCAAGGTTTAAGCTGATTAAAGCAACAAATCCTAACGCTTGCTCTGGATTATTGCCAATAAACGCTTCGCCCTGAGAGACAATGCCAATTATACCGGATACGTGGCCACTTCCCGAAAATAAGGATGGAAGCGAACAGACCATCAACCACATTGTTGTAAACGCTCTCTCAACTGGCGCTATAAAGGTCGACACAAGCGCAAACCCTTTAATAGCTATATTTTGAAAAGAATAACAAACGATGGGAAGGGCAATACTGGCAGCCGGCCCCCCGGCAGTCATAATGAATCTTTTGTAAACTGGCAGGTTAAAGAAATCCTCTTCAGTTTCAATTTTTGGTAATACATAGCCTCCGAAAGGAAACATTGAGAGTCGATACTCGGTTTCGCCATCTTTAAAGCTGTATATTGCCTTTCCAAAACCTATTGAAAAAACCTCTATTGGAACGCCAGCCCATTTTGCAGCCAGAAAATGTCCAAATTCATGCACCAGGATGACAAAACCCACCAGAAAAGCAACGAAAAGATAACTCATACTAAGCACCTGCCAATTTTATTCAATATATACTTCGGTATTGTGAGAATAAAAACGAACAGAATTTCAAATGGATTTAGTTTTTAAAAATAGCTTTTAGTTCTCTACAGGAACGCTGGTCATAGTGCCCAGCATTATAAAGTAAATGGCAAAAAGCCCAAAACAAGTTATCCAAAGAGCACCACAAACATAAGGTGCTCGCTGCATTTTTTTTTCACGGGCTTCTTCGTCTCTTTTTACCATATCCCAGAATGGATCTTTTTTGGGCTCTACTTTACTTTCAGAAGAGGTTTTTGGTCCTTTAGCCAAAGCTGTCTTCTTCTCATAATCTGATCCGCCATTTTTTTTATATATCCTTCCTGGGCTTTCCTGCATTTTTAGTTCGAAATCTTTTGTAATTTTATCAAATGCTTTTTCCGTGGCTATCTTTCTAGCTTTCCACGGCGCATAGACCATTTGATAGTAGCTCAGATAGCCGATAGAAACAGCCCCAGCAATTATCATGAACAAAACACCCAGAGAATTCAACATGCTCAGAATAAATGGCTTCTCGCTCTTTTTCCATATTCGGCCAGAAATAAAGCAATCCAGACCAACAAAAAAAACATATGGGCTAAGCATTCCCAAAGCAGCGACTGGATAACCAAGAGGATTACTTGAGTTCTTTACCAGTCCAGATTTTGTGGCAATATAAAATGATAGATAAACCAGTGGAAGTAAAACAACGCCCAAAAGCATGCATTTTATGCCAAATCCTCTAATCTGCTTTACGCTTTTAAGCTCTGGCGAACCGAGCAAAGCCCCAACTTTATTATAAAACCATCCGTCAACCTGCTGTAGATGTTTTTTGGACAATCGCGGTTGCATAATTTTTTCCTGAGTTTCTGGAATTTCGTGCATAGCTCCAAAATTTGTCTGCAGAACTATTGTTTATTTTACCCGCAATAAGCATTTGTAGTCAAAATGAGTGTGCATTTAACTATGCTCAACCAATAAATTTAGAACCCTTTATGTTATATCTGAATCGAAAAAGCAGAATATTCCTCTGAACAACTATAAACCCTATTAGAAAAACAAAAAAATCGGATTTAAATTCTGTATAGCATTTCATCCCTCGGCTTGCATTAGTCCGAATCCGCAAAAAGAATTATTAATCACTAAACACCAAAAAAGATCTTCACCCGAGTTTTCAACCTTCCCCAAAAACTGCTTTCACGAGCAAATATTTCTTTTGTGAGAGGAGTTGGCTTTTCGGTATTGCCATGCTTCTTACACCACACGATTGGGTTTCTTCCAAGGAGGTCTGCTTCAAACTCACAATCTGGGTTACATCCATGAATTTCACCTTTTAGGTAATTGCCGGACTTGAGAAGAGCAATATCAAGTTTCTTCATGGGTGCATCTGAGTGTTCCATGTCATACAATTCTATCGCCCCTTCCAACACTCTTGATGAGGTAAAACATGAATTCTTAATCTGGGTAACTGGCCCATCATAAGCAGCACGAGAATTAGAAAGAAAAATTCCAAAAAACACAATGACCAAAACTAGAATAAGCCCAACTATCATTGCAAAGTATTTCATTTTTTTCCTCACTGCCTCACAAATTAATATGTTTGTTCAGATTATTTTGCTCTATTTCTTCAGAAAGAACAATATAACAGCAAAGAAAACTTTTAGTTTCATTTTAAGGCAATTGCAACCTTCAGATTTAACTTAAAGGGAGCATCTTCAAAGGCTTTATGGGAATATGCTGAAGAGTTTTTTTATTTACAAATCAAAATTTGCATTTAAAACACAGCCTGCTAAGTTTTTAGCTATAATTTAGCCTCAATAGAAACAATATTAAAGGATCCAAAAACTGTGATTGAAATAAGAAATCTTTGTGGAACCAGAATTGAAGAAATTCATGCCGCATTTGTTGACGCATTTTCTGAATATGAAGTGAAAATGAATCTACCAATTGCAAGCCTGCAAGAAATGATGACGACAAGAAGCTATAACCCCGAACTCTCGATTGGCTATTTTTCTGAAAATCGTTTGGCGGGTTTTATTCTGGTAGGCATTAGAAATGTTGATGGGAAACAAGTTGGGTATGATGTTGCCACAGGCGTAATAAAGGCTTTTCAAAAAAAAGGTGTTGGTGAAACACTTCTGAAAGCTTTGATTAAGGTAATTCAGGAAAAAAAAATAGAACGCTTTATCTTGGAAGTTCTGGTAAACAATATCCCAGCACAGAAGCTCTATGAGCGAAATGGTTTTAAAATAACCAGACGCTTACATTGTTTTGAAAAAAGCAATTTTGAGGCATTGATAAAGGATGAAATGCCTGTTGGCGAATCATTTCACAGAATACAAAATCTTGATGAGAATCAATTCAGCACCTTTAGGCCTTCATGGCAAAATTCGTTCGCCTCATACCAAAATGTATCTGAAAAATACCTGATAAAAACCATTTCAACGGAAAATATGGTTAACGCGTATGGAATTGTTCATGCTGAGAACGGCAACGTTCTACAAATTGGTGTGGCCCCGGATTGTCCACTACTAGAACATGTAACTGAAATATGTAATCTTCTGTTTAAATCCACAAAAGCAAAAAGTCTGAAATATCTAAACGTTGAAGCAAATAGCCAAATGATTGAAATCCTTGAGCAAATAGGCTTTAAAAATACAATAGACCAATTTGAAATGGAGTATTTAAGCAAGTTTTAAACGTGGCCAAGCTATTTTCGTGCAAATTGTCTGACGAAAATTAAACCCAGACGTCGTTGTCTGCAGTTAGTTCGCCTCCTGCTGCACCTGTGTTAACAACGCCTTTTGGTTCGATCAGCATGATTTTGCATTCTTTCTCAGCGACAGGTCTATGTTCTCGTCCTTTTGGAACTACAAACATCTCTCCGGCTTCCAATTTGACTTTTCCATCTCGAAATTCCAGATTTAGAGCTCCCTCAAATACGATAAATACTTCGTCGGTATCAGGATGGTCGTGCCAAACAAACTCACCTGCAATTTTCACTAATTTGAGCTGATAATCATTCATTTCAGCTATAATTCTTGGCGACCAATGCTTTTCGAACTTAGAGAATTTTTCAGCAAAATTAATTGGCTCATTCATAGACACATTCCTTACAAATCATTTTAAAATAAGCAATTCTGAAACATAAATCTTGTAACTGCTCTTCAAATAGCTATTATAATTAATAAACCTTGTAAAGAACTTACCAATGCTTTATTTTAAATGCATTAAATTTAGCCTGTTTCAATCAAACCAAATTAATGAAAAAGTTTCTTGCCTCACTGATTATATTCATATGCCTGATCTGCACAGCTAATGCCGAAGAGCTTCAGCTTACCCCGAAAGAAAAACAATGGCTGGAAAATCATAAGGTAATCAGACTAAGTGGTCCACAGGCTTTTCCTCCGTTTCAGTTTGTTGACAACGACGGAGTTTTTAAAGGAATGGCCTCTGACTACATCTTTCATATAGCCAAAATGGTTGGCCTGAAAGTTGAAGTTGCAAAAAAGCATCTTTGGTCAGAAATTCTGGAAAAAATTCAAAGTAGAGAGGTTGACGTCCTGTCATGTGCGGCCATAACATCTGACCGTGAAAATTATCTTTTATATACAAATCCTCATCTCTCCTTTCCGCTCGTTATAATTAACAGAAAAGACAGCCCTTTTATTAGTGGTCTTGATGATCTAAAGGGAAAAATAGTTTCCATCACCAAAAAAGTATCGACCTACGAATGGTTACAAAAAGATAACATCAATGTTAAACCCTATTTTGTAAACACTCCATCTGAAGGACTTAAAGCGGTCTCCCTTGGTTATTCTGAAGCAGCAATTGAAAACCTGGCAGTAGCTACTCATCTAATCGAAAAAAGAATGCTGACCAACTTAAAAATTGCCGCTCCGACTGCTTACGGAAATTATAACCTGTCTATCGCAGTTAGAAGTGACTGGCCAGAGCTAGTAAGCATTATTAATAAAGCCTTAGCCGCAATTAGCCAGGAAAAGCACAATGAAATTCGCCAACGTTGGATTGGTATACGCTATGATCATGGAATTCAAGCCCAGGATATTCTAAAGTGGATTCTACTTATAGGAGGGGTTGCGGCAATCATTTTGTCATTCTTTTTCTTTTGGAATAGAAAATTGGCCAAAGAAATCAGAGAAAGAAAAAATGCTGAGTCTAAAAATGTAAAACTAATAAACGAGCTTCAGAATGCCCTGGAAGAAATCAAAACCCTGCGTGGGATTTTGCCGATCTGTAGTAGTTGCAAAATGATTCGGGATGATAATGGATATTGGAACCAAATTGAATCCTATATAGGGAAGCATACAGAAGCAGAATTTAGTCATAGCATCTGCCCAAGCTGTGTAACAAAGCTTTACCCCGGCATGCCTATAGTTAATGAGTCCGATTCATAGCTAAGAAGCAAAAAAGCAATTTTCATTGTTTAGCAAAACTTAAACAAACCCAATATTTTTTAAATTAAAAAAGCCAAATAACGCCACTCAACGATTATTTTATATAAAACGAACTTTGGGTGCGCTTTTAACAAAAACTACGCCATAGCGCCCCTTATTTTCCCTGCAAAGACTTTTTTAAAACTACTGCATGTTCCTCAAAATGAAAAAAGAGCTGTCTCTGATGAGACAGCTCTTTTAAAAAACTTAAAGATTATAGCTTATTTCAGATGATAAACATGAAAGCTTTCATAAATAAAGGCTCTATCCTGCTTAAACAATTCATCTGAAAGTTCTGGTTCATAAACAAGTTTTGAAGAATTTTCCGCATCAAGTTCGCGAGGACTGGCTAAAGTATATCTCCAGGCCATACGAGCACCCGGCCTGGCAAGTTGTAAAACTTCGTCTATAATTCCATTGAAAATTTCATTGGTCATCCATTCAAAGATATTGGACAAATTGAATTTGTCATAAGAGCCCGGGCCATCCTTCTTGAGAACATCACCAATTGTACCCTTGTAAATCTCCAAGGCTCCAATGTTTTTCTGTAATTTAGGATAGTTTTCACGAAGCAAGTATGGCGACATCCCTCTTTCATTGTAATGGCCGCCTAAAAGCATAAGGCTCATAAAGTAATTGTCAGGGTTAAAAAATCTGGTCATGCCAAGAGTTCGTTTTCTATTCAGGTTCCCGGCAAAATCTTCAAAATCAACCATTGCGAAAGAATGGGCGCCTTTTACAAGACTTAAAATAGTGCGATTTAGCAACAACCGGTGCAGAGCATTCCATTTTTTCTTTCTAAAATTCTTGTAAACTTCCTGCTGCTCTTCAAGGTTCTTAGCCTGAAACAGTTTAAGGAACTCTTTTTCGCCATAAAGCCAGGTTAAAACCTTGCGATAAAATGCAAAAAACTTTTCTACTTTGCCGCACATCATCACGCCGTCTTTGATTATCTGTTGATTGTCGTCCCAGAATTCTTTCGCATAGGCGGGCATGTGCTTTTTGATTTTGTTATACAGTTCAATTCTATATTCAGGAGTCTTGCTGAATGGCTTTTTGTAAAATGGAACTCCCAGAACTTCAATAAAGTCATCATATTCCAGTTCCATGATAGCGGCACGTTTTAGGTCTAGCATGGCAAGCTGGGCCGGATTCAAATCTATCGAGATAAGCTTCCCCGGATCTTCTAGAAGTAAACAAAGAGAGTTACATCCACCAGATGTGATAGAAAGAACGTTCTCGCCTGGTTTAACTTTTAGAGAAACCCGGTTTAATTCTGGATCTTCCCATACATTGCTATATACTACTGCCGGTTTCTTACTCATCAAATTTCCTCCTGTATGCTTAACAAATCAGATTATACTGATTGCCGGGTTAACCTGTAACCTCTGGTTCTTCGTGATTTTCAATTGATTCGGGCTTTGAAGCTCCCCTACTCTTTGCCAGAGCATCTTTAAACAAGCAGATTATAGCTGGCAAAACCGTTACTTCGCAAATTAGTGCAAAGATAATTGTCATAGAAAGCAGAACACCAAAGTAAATAACAGATTTTATACTGGCAAAAATCATTACCAGAAACCCAAGTGAATAGATCAAAGAAGTGGAAACTACTGCCGGGCCAGCCTCATTAAGACTGTCAACAATAGCTTCAACCGGGTCCATTTTTGCTCTGGACGGCTCAAAGAAAAGAAATAGTTCATGAATAGTATCATCAACCACTATGCCCAAAGCAATAGCAGCTATGGTAACCGTTGCAATATCAAGCCTTATTCCTACCAGACCCATTATTCCCAGCGTCATGGCAATTGGATAAATATTTGGAATTATAGCCAGCAAAATAGCATCAAGCCTTCTGAACAATATGGCAATTGCACCGAAAACAAACAAAATAGCCAATGCAAAACTGGAAATCTGGCTGCTGGTAACATAACTTATAATACGTGCATAAAGAGGGACATAGCCGCCAAAGCGCCAAGTTACTTTTGTGTCTTTAAAAATTCTGCCCACAACTTCATTAACCTGATTTTCGTAATCTCTTAATCTCGCAGCACTGACCATGGGAACCCTGACCGTAAATCTGGCTTCTGTGTAGTCTGGATTATCTGTCATATATTCAAGGTCATTGTCCGGATCAGACTCATAAAGCATAAGCAGCTGACTAACAGCTTCCCGCGAAGCAGGAACCCTGTAAAATTCTTCAGTCCCATCGCTCATAACCTGATTAAGCTTCTTAAGCACATCCAGAATTGAAGCAGTTTTTTCGAAACCATCAAGGGCTTCCAGCTCATTATGCAACTGATTTAAACGGTTGAGAAATTCAGGATCTTTTACACCCTCAGGTTCGCCGGTTAACAGACGAATTTCGAGCGGAAGATAGTTACCATAAGTGCTTTCAACCTTATCGCTGGCCATTCTTACCGAGTTAGTCTCATGTAAAAAGCCCATTGAATAAGTATCAACCTGTAATTTTGAAATTCCATAACCAGCAAGACACAAACTTAAAACCAGAAAAACCAGAATAAACCTGTAGTATACCGGCATTTTTTTCATCCACCATGAAACGGCGCCCTGAAAAGGTCTGCGCATAGCCTGAGTTTTCTCAGGATTAACATATCCCAGAACAAACACAGCAACAATCATAGATAGAATATATTCAGCCATACAAGCAAACCCTGCAAAAACCCCAAAGGTTCGCAAAACAGCCAGAGAACTTGCTGTAAGAGCAAAGAAACCACAAGTATTTGTTAAAGAAGTAAACAGGCATGGAGAAAGAACTTCGTTAAAAACGTATCTAAGCCCTTCTTCACGGTCTTTGGCAATGCGATCGGAATTGTAACAAAAGTTATTGTAAACATAGGCCACATCAGAGACCGACAGAATCATCATTAAAGTTGGCAAAACAATCGTAACCATGTTGAAATTCTGCCCAAAAAGGCCATATGCCCCAACAAAGCCAAGACCACCAAACATCATCGCGCCGATAACCATTAATAAGAAAGTCCAGGAGCGATATAGAGCAAAGATCAAAATTGCAATTACTGCATAAGCGATAGTATTGAATATAACTCCATCTAAAATACTCAAACGATTCAGCTCATCGTACATCACACCCATTCCAGCAAGCTTGTAATCAAAGCCTTTTAGCTGGTCTTTAAAAGCCTGAATAATCTGAGGCCTGCGCACATCCATGTCATTGGTAGCAACAGGCTCAGCGATAATAATTGCGTGAGTAGAGCTTGCGCTTTGCAAGATTCTTCGCTTAAAAGGATCATCCAGAAATCGCTTTTTAATAAGTTCAGCACCCTCATCAGTATCTACAGGGCCGTCCATCAGATCTTCAATAATCAGATCTTCCCCTTTTAATCCGATATAAGGTGATACACCAATACTCAAAACCCTGCGAAAGTTCTTTTCATCCGCTTCTATTGCCTTGGAAGCCTTAAAGATATTGGTCAATACTTTGGGTGAAAACATCCCATCCTGCCTGCAGTCAACCATTGCCAGCAAAATTTCATCGTTTCCATACTTGGCTTTGAATTCCCGATAAGCAGTAAGAGCCGGGTCCCCTTCCAGGAACCACAACTCAAGACTGTTATCAATTTTTATCTGGCTGGAAAAAAGTAAACTGCCTAAAACCACGATGGTCATTAAAGCAAAGAGAGCGACCCTTCGCCTTACCAGAAAGGCTGCTGCTGCTTTAAAGTAACTTTCAGCAAAACGTTTTGAACTCATTTTTTAGTTGTCTTCCGCCCTTGAAATTATTCTTACAATTCCAGTCGTTCCGTCGAGCTCAACCACATCACCGGTTTTTACTTTTTTGGTAACTCCGGTTGCGCCTACAACAGCAGGCAATCCAAGTTCACGGGCAACAATAACTGAGTGAGAAAGCATACTTCCACGCTCAATCAGCAGTGCAGATGCCGTGGCAAAAAGTGGAACCCAACCCGGATCTGTTCTGGCTGCAACAAGGATTTCGCCATTGAGAGACATATCGTCTCCAGGATGAAGGATAACTTTAACTTTACCAGTAATTTTTCCTGAACAACCGCCAATTCCGCGGATTACATCAGGATCATCGTCTTCGCCACCTTCTGGTAAAACGCCTCTGCTGAGGTCGTTACAGTAGGTGATACCGGTAGTTTCAATTCTGTCTGGAAGCTCTTCCATTTCTTCATATTCTTTAAACTCAGCACGTCTCAGGGCAGCAAGCTCTCTAAGCTTCTGACTTCTTGCTGTTCCAACAACGTATTCAAGAGATTCCTGCATGGTGAGATAAAAAACATCTTCCACTTTATCTATGACTTTTCTTTCAACAAATCTTCGGCCGATGCCTTTGAAAATCCTTGAAACAATGCCATACATCTTGGTTCTGGCAAATCTTTGATACTCGCGCACTGCCATGGCCTTCTTAGTCCAGTTAGCAACAAACATCAAGATATCTATCTTTTTGAGTTTCCAGAGAATTGCCTGATCACCTAATAAGCCTCTAACCTTACGTTCAGCCATTTCGCGAACCAGACGCTCTTTGTCACCAGCGTCCTGATCCTCATTGATAGGCGCATTAGCATAGTTTTTAAGCATATCAAACAAGAATTCCGGCTTTTCACTCATTGAAGGTTCTTCAAGCTTAAGCTCGCACATTGCTCTATATCCATATTGATCCAGGTAATCCTCGATCTGCTTTGCTAGAGCAACATGACTTGCCGGTTTATCAGAAGTTGGCACTGGAATAAACATTGGCTTTAGTTCTGCAGCAGTGTGATTCTTAAACAGAGTTTTTAAATCTTCATCAGAAGCGATTGATTTGGCAATCTTCTGGATAAGGCGCATTGGTAAAGTGCTTTCCACATTACCCTGTCCGGCAAGAAGGTCATTTTTAAGCGCTGGATCTTCGTTAAGATCCCACTTTTTCATCAGCATATCCAGCACGCCATAAAAAATCATGGCCATGAAATCATTGATAATTGGTGCTTTCCAATTAGAAAGAACTGTATTATCCAACTCGTTAAATATATCAACGAGCTGATGTGCTGGCGCTGAGTTAAAGTCAAAGTCCTTGTATTTGGCATACATCTTCTGATAAACATTCATAAAGCGTTTAACTTCTGTGTCGGTGCGCCAGAATCTATAAGCCAGGTTAAGCCCTACCAGTCCTACTCTTGGAAGTTCATAAAAGTATCTCTGGAAGAAACCCATCTTTTTATCTTCAACGGATTCGTCAAAACTAACTTTGACGCCCATCATGCCTTCCATGAACTTACTGTTATATTTGTAGCCAGGAAGAACTGAAATAAGCTTATACCAGTTCTTAAGATTGTAATAAATTCTGCCGTTCAGGAACCCAAGCATATTTGCAAAAGCAAAGTCGTTCTTTTTGATATCTTCTTCGGCAACCATCAGAACCTGACAAAATTGCACATAAACTCTGTGGTAAGCATATATTGCGAATGAGAAAGTTAATGGAGTGGTAACTCCTGAGTAGCTTTCAACGATGTTTGAGTTGTCCCAGATGGTTCGGTATTTTCTTTCAGAAGGAATTGGCTGATCGATGGTTGTAATCGGTCTTGCCTGCAAAATCTTTACGTTGCCTTTTTTATCTATTGTCCACTCAATATCTTGTGGAACTCCATGATAAGAACCTTCGATTCTATGACATACAGTTGCAACTGCTCTAATCTGACTATCAGTCAGACTGGATTTTTTGGCGGTCTTTTCATCAACTTCAACCGTTTTGGTGCCGAAATTCTTTTCCAGGTCGAAAACAAGTTTTTCAACTTTGTTGGCAAGCTTCTTTTCAATAACCTTGTATCCATCATTCTTAAGAGCTAAGTATAGATCCGAGTCCAGTTCGCCGGAAACAAGGCCCTCACCAAGACCAAACACCGATGTAATAAGCATTTCATCCTGATAACAAGTAGTTGGGTTAACGGTAAAAGTAACCCCGGAGGCTTCCCCGTCAATCATTTCCTGAACTACAACCGCCATTGAAACATCGTCTTGAGCAATGTTTCGCATATTTCTATAGGCAACCGCTCTATCAGAGAAAATAGATGCCCAACAGTTTACAACGCCATCACAAATTTCATCTTCGGTTCGTCTGAATAAAAAGGTATCTAACATTCCGGCATATGAGAATTCTTTGGAGTCTTCACCAAGAGCACTTGATCTTACCGCTACAAAACTATCCTTCTCAATGCGTCCGTTTAGTTCTTCAAACATCTGTTTTTTAACAACTTTAGGCATTTTCTTGGAACAGATAACGCTTCTTAAATTAGCAGCTGTTTTACTTATTGAATCAACACTAGAACAATCCAAAGCCTTCAAAGCTTTATCAAATTCTTTTCTAAAAGAATCGATAAAAAGTTCAAAACAATGACTGGAGAGCACAACGAAGTCGGGAACATTCGCCCCAGCCTGAACAAGCTTGATGAGATTTCCACCCTTGCCACCTACGATAGGCAGGACTTTTTTCAAATTGTTTTCATCAGAAGTAATTACGTAATTCGTCATAATTTATAACCTTTCATCATGTTCAGATGTTTCAGATTTACCATTCTCATTTTTCGTAGCGACTTCTTCGATAACTTCTTCAATTGCTATAGTTTCGCTATAAGGTAAAACAAGATTTAAAAACACACCAATCAACCCAGCCAGGCCAATCCCAGCAAGTTTAAACTGCCCGAAACCAAGTTCCATATCGCCAATTCCAGCAACCAGAACAACAGCAGTGATAACAAGATTTCGGGAAATAGAGAGATCAACTTTATTCTTAACCAGAGTCTGAATTCCAATAGAAGCAATCATTCCAAAGAGTAAAATCATTATCCCGCCCATTACCGGCACTGGAATTGTCTGCAAAATCGCGCCAAATTTTCCCAGAAACGCCAGAAAAATAGCAAAAACAGCAGCAATACGAAGCAATAGAGGGTCTGGTTTCTTTAAAAGAGCTATAGCACCAGTGACTTCAGAATATGTTGTATTTGGAGGACCACCAAGAAATGCCGCAAAAGCTGTAGCAATACCGTCGCCAGCTAATGTTCTATGCAAACCAGGGTCTTTTAAGAAATCTTTTTTCGCCACAGATGAAATAGTAATAACGTCTCCCACATGCTCTATTGCTGGAGCAATAGCCACTGGCAAAATAAAAGCAATAGCGCCCCAATCAAAAACCGGGAAACAATAACGCCCACATTTCATCGCAGCAGTCCATGGCACTGAAAACCATTGAGCTTCAAAAACCGGCTGCATGTTTACTTTTCCAAGGAGGATACTGGTAAGATAGCCGACAATAATTCCCGAAAGGATTGGAATAAGCCCTAGCATTCCGCGCCCTTTCATTACCACAGTAATAACGGTAACCAAAGAAACTGCAGCAATAATCATTGCCGTTCCATCAAAATTTCCCGAGCCATCGAAACTTCTAGCCATTTTAACAGCTACTGGTGCTAGTTTTAATCCGATTACCATAATAATTGGGCCGGTTACAACTGGTGGAAGATATTTGTGAATTATTTCCGGACCTTTAATTTTAATAACTAAAGCCATGACAAGATAAACCAGACCTGCTGCTACCAAGCCTCCGAGCGTTGCGCCAAGCCCATATTCGACAATCCCAACTTTAATGGGAGCAATAAATGCAAAACTGGACGCAAGAAAGACTGGAACAGAGCCTTTAGTCACAAGATGAAAAATCAAAGTTCCAGCACCAGCTGTAAATAAAGCAATAGATGGATCAAGTCCTGTAAGCAGAGGAACAAGCACTAAAGCCCCAAATGCTACGAAAAGCATCTGCATTCCTAAAACAATATTCTGCCCTGTTCCTAGTTTTTCATTATTCATATAGAGCCTCGGTTAGATCCCAAGCAAAGCATATTTACTTGAAACCATACATATAAGCGGCAATAGCAACGGCCGCCGGATATGCCAGCAAATAAAAAGTCACTGTTCCGCGATAAAGCTTGGCCATCTTTAGCTGAGGTTTTGCAGCATAAACAATCCCAGAAATAGCAACTAAAGCTGAAATTATGCCAGCGGGAAGAAGAATTTTATTTAAAACAAGATCAAACTTCATTGCGCTGCTGTAATATAAACATACGAAAGCCCCAATAACATTAACCATCAACAGAGCGACTGCTCCAGAAGGCTTAAGTCTTTCTGAGTATGAATCTACTCCAGGTCGTTCTTCTTCTACAGCAAAGGTTTTTCGTCCAAATTCAAATACATTAAAAACAAACCAGTTTCCAAGGGCGAAGATCAAGAAAGCCTTATCAGCCCCAGCTGGATCAGAAAAGCATACAACATTATGTATAAGTAATCCTATCATTGCAGCAGAGAAGGTATGAGTTATTGCATAAAGTTCTAGTTTTGGGCGCATCCAGTCGCCGATAAAAAATTCCATGCGCATCATAAGGGTAAAACACAATACCATTACAAAAGTCGGAAACATAGGCCATGACATTAAACCAGCAATTGTACCCTCTGCCAGAATACAAACCAGCGTCATAGCTGAAAATTCACCAACAGAAATCAGCCCCCTAGCGAGCGGTCTTCCAGGATTATGCTCTTTGTCAAAATCATAATCTTTAACTTCGTCAAACAGCCGCATATGCAAAAAGACCAGCCAAACCAATGCAAAACCTGCGGCCAGTCTTTTCCAACATGGTGGAGCATGAACTCCGGGCTGATAAGCCATAAATGCGTTTGCGGAGAAAAACGCACTAATCATCAGGGTAATACTTATTGGCTCATGCCTTTCTTTAAAAAACTGCAACCATCGTCCCAAAAATGCCATAATTCCCAAGCTCCCCAAAATATCTGCTCAAATTAAACTCAAAAACAAGCTTACCATGCAGAAATTTAAGTGACAATAGTTATAAATCCACCGGGAGCAGGATAAATAAAATTTCTCAATTAAACTCTTTTTACTATCGTCAAAGAAATGGTAAAATCAAATGTTACTACTTAAGTGGCAGTTTAATTTAAATTTCTGGAGACTCAAAATTGTTTAATTTTACTAATTGGCCAATTAGAAAAAAAATTGTAAACACCGCTCTAATACTAATTCTTATGACTTTTTTAGTTGTCATTATTCTATATCTTAGAGAGTCTAAATATAGAGTTAGAGATGAGTATGTAAAAAAGGGGCGGTCGGTAACCCTTGCAATTGAAGGCGTCAGAGAGGAAATGCGAAAACACTGGGATCTTAAAATATTCACCCCAGAATTGCTTAGAGATTGGGCAAATAAGGGTGAAATTAGTAAAATGCTCTCCACTATTCCTGTAGTTTCAGCATGGGAAGTAGGGATCAGGAAAGCCAAAGAAGGTGGATACACATTCAGAGTTCCAAAATTTCAACCAAGAAACCCCAAAAATGAACCAGATGAGCTGGAAAAAAGAGCTTTGGAAGCAATAAAGTCAAATGATTTAGATGAGTATTATGAAGTAGATAAAGACAATAATCTACGCTACTTCAGACCAATTAGACTGGACAAAACATGCCTTCTTTGCCATGGCAACCCAGAAAACTCTGCTGCATTATGGGGAAATAGTGAAGGGAAAGATCCAACTGGCGGCAAAATGGAAAATTGGAAAACCGGAGAAATACATGGTGCATTCCAGGTAATTCAATCTTTAAATGAAGCCGACAAACAGGTTTTCAGCATGGCCAAGGCAGCAATCGGAATAATTTTTGTTGGTCTCGTGATGATCATGATTGTCTTCAGATTTATTATCGCTAAAACAGTAGAAACCCCGCTGCTGCAGATGACAGAAGCTTCCAGAAAATTAGCCAACGGCGAAGTTGAACAAAGCATCTCGTATAAATCTGGGGACGAAATTGGACAAATGGCAGATTCATTTAGAGAGACCATTGATTATATGAAAGTTGCAAGCGCTCTTGCAGAAGAAATCAGTAATGGCAAATTAGATGTTTCTGTAGAAGTAAAATCAGAGAAAGATGTCCTGAACAACTCTCTTTTGGTAATGGTTAATAATTTAAGGGAAATTATCCAACAGATTCAACGAGCCGCCGAGCAGGTTTCTGCTGGAGCAACAGAGATATCCTCCTCCAGCCAGGCTCTTTCAACGGGGGCCACTGAGCAGGCCGCCTCTCTTGAACAGATAAATTCATCCATGATGGAAATCTCTTCAAGGTCAAAAGCTAATGACGATAGTTCAAAAACAGCTAATACCTTGGCAATTCAAGCAAAGGGCGCTGCAGAGCATGGAAACAATGAAATGCAAAGAATGATGAGTGCTATGAGCCAAATAAATTCATCCAGCGCTCAAATTGCAGAAATCATAAAAGTAATCGATGATATTGCATTTCAAACAAATTTGCTTTCATTAAATGCCGCTGTGGAAGCAGCACATGTCGGCACAATGGGTAAAGGTTTTGCTGTTGTCGCCGATGAAGTTAGAAACCTTGCAAACAGAAGTGCTAAAGCTGCAAAATCGACCTCGGAGCTTGTAGAAAATCTTGTTTCTGAGGTTGAAAAAGGGCATCAAATTTCCCTGGCAACCCAGGAAACCTTCAAAGAGATTGTGGAATCAGTAATGAAGACCGCAACTATTATGGAAGAAGTAGCACTAGCCTCAAGTGAGCAAAACAAAGGTACTCAGGAAGTTTCATCTGGCCTTGGGCAAATAGAGTCGGTAACACAAACAATTGCAGCAAACTCAGAAGAAACAGCTGCTTCATCAATTGACCTATCCAGTCAGGCAGCTCAATTGCGCGACCTATTGAAAAGATTCAAGATGTAACGCATAAAAAAAATCCCCCTTTTACTAGAAAAGTAAAAGGGGGATTTTCTTTTTAAAGAATAAAAGACTCGAATTTAAACTAGAGCTTAAACCCACGACGGCGAATCTTGCCAATCATACTGATTCCTGGATTCCTTGTATAGTTTTCTTTAACCGTTTTATTTGGAATCCCAACTTTTCGACCATCTCTAGCAATATTTGCTAAAACATCTATTAAGCACCTGGACTCAAGTTTACTGGATCTAAATGGAATTTCAATATATGATTTGCAGCCTTCAACATTAACTTCCCGACGGTCAATAATATCTCCATCGTCGATTTTTTCGTTCATCCAATGAATAGAAAATCCCACGGGTCTTTTTTCTATCCAGGCCCACAAATCACACATTGTACCTCGATTATCAGGAAGAAGTCCGTGATGAATATTGATACATCCAATTTCAGGCAGATCAAGAACAGGCTTCTTGTAAATGTTTCTGGTACGCATATTGACGATCAAATCAGGCTTAAGATCGCTTAAAAATTTTAATGCAGCAGGCTGATTAACGCTTTTACACCTGAACATAGGGATCGAGCGATCCTGAAAAATCTTTACTCTTGGGTCATTAACCTTTGCACAAGTAAGATTTCTAAGCAAAGCCAGACCAACACCAGGAGCTCCGATCATTGTTAATCCAATAATATTTTTTAACAAAAGCTTTAGTGGAATCTTTAGCATTATAGCCCCGACCACTTCAACTCCCGTAGGAAGATTATCTGGATTAGAAATCTCTCTTATTAAATGATGGTAGTTATCTTTTACATAAGTAACATCTGAGGTGACATATACGACTCTCATTTTTTAAGCCTTGTGATCTATGCCGCCGGTGCGACCATATTTAGCATGAGCATCAGTAAATTCATCTGCGGCCATTGCACCTATCAATGATATTTCACCGCCCAAAACAGTTGCAGCTAGAATTTCTGCAAATTTAGACGAGTATCCTGCACCCGCACATCCCATAATCTTTAGACAATTGTTCTGGGTCGGAAGGCGTGTCCCGCCACCAACAGTGCCAACCATTATGCCAGGCAGAGTAATACTAATTGATAAATCACCGTCCTTTTCTTCCAGATGCGTTATACCAGCTGCTGATTCTGCCACACAAGCCGGATCTTGCCCTGCAGCTATATAAACGGCAGCGAGGACATTAGCAAAGTGAGCCTGAACACCAAATGCGTGAGCCTGTAAAGAAGTCAGCATAGAAAGCTCTGCTAATTTGCGCATTCTTTCAGAAGAAGTATGAAGATGATTTTTGATTATTTCTCCAGGAATCAAAACCTGGGCAATTACCTTCTTGCCTCTGTTACGAGTAAAGTTTAAGCCATTAATCTTCTTGTCCCCAGAGAGATTAGATTCCAGAAACCAATCTTCAAAGTTTCCTGGAAAATTATTAAGAATGAAATCTACAGCTTTTCTCGTGGCAATCGTGGTCATATTCTGACCCGAAGCGTCACCAGTAGAATAACTGAACCTGAGAATCATTTTGCTTCCAATTGGAAATTGCTCTATATCCTCAAGTTTGCCGTGCCTGGTAGTACTGTCAGCAGACTCCTTAATCCGATCAAAATTATCTTTAATCCAATGTCCAAAAGAAATCATAGAATCAAGATTATTAAAAATAAAAATAGGTGTTCTTACCACACTATCACAAACAATTCTTACTTCTGCCCCGCCTGCCATCGAAATTATCTGGCAACCTCTGGCTACAGATGAAACCAGCGCTCCCTCAGTTGTTGCTAAAGGCACGTAGAATTCACCATTTGCATGTTCTCCAAGAACTTTCAATGGGCCAATAATACCTAGAGGAACTTCAGAAAAGCCGAAAAAACCTTCAATATTCCCATTGTAATTAACTGGAAATTCAGGACTTGAAAACTCTAGTGTCTCATCGTTTGATAAGGCTTTTAAAAAATCTTTTCTCTTCCCGATAGCCGCATCTGAAAAATCCAATAAAGTCGGGAGTTGTGCCGGAGAAGCTTTTGTAAAATCAGTTTCTTGTTTTTCAGTTCCTTTATTGGCCTGTATTTTTTCTACCAGGAAAAAAAACAAATCCTGAAAAGACTCTACGGGTTGCCCCATCAACTCTTTAAACGAAACATTAAACTTTCTCTCCAGCTTTATCAGCATAGCAATAATGCCTAGTGAATCCAATTGAACGAAAGAGTCAAATCTGGTTTCTTTTTTGATGTTTTCTGGATCAATATTTAAAAAAGAGGCGGCTTCAATTTTGAATTGTTCAAAAAGAATATCTAACTCCTCTGAATTAATATGCCTTTCCTCTTTTATTGGCTTTTCTTCAATCTTTTTTCCAGTTAAGATTTCAGCTAAAGCAAATCGTTTTACCTTTCCATTCGCCGATCTAGGCAAAGGAGTGTCGAACATAAAAATTTTCTTAATTTTTTCAGGCTCTGGCCAATTTTCTGTTTTTTTCCTTATTTCTTCTTCTACAAAATCACTGACCTTGCCAATGCTTTTATCCTTAAAAAACTCATTCTTTACCAGATATGCCAGAGCAGGAAACTCAATATCTCCTTCTGTCAGGCCTAATACAACAAATTCTTCGGCAAAAGGTAAGTTTCCAAGTCTGAGTTCAAGCTCATCAGGATAAACATTTATTCCAGAAGATGAGATAATTACCTCTTTAGCTCTACCACGAATAGTTACATAGCCGTCTTCGCTTATAGAAGCCAGATCCCCTGTATGGAACCAGCCATCCTTAAACAGCTTTTTAGATAACTCCTTTTGCCCGAATACTCCAGATAACAAAGTAGGAGATTTTAACAACAACTCTCCAACTCCATCAATTGTTTCTCCAAGTTTTACCTGAATTTCTCCAACTGGCTTTCCTACAGATTCGATTGGACCATCCACACACATGAGAACTCCGGCTGCCGTTTCGGTCATTCCATACCCCTGCATAGGCTTTAAACCAGAGCTTCGCAACAAACTTATAATCTCTGGTCTGCAAGCTGCACCACCAATGATCATTTTTATCGGAGGCAGAGAGATGCCTGCCTGCTTAATTCCTCCGGCCATTAATTCCGCCAATCTGGGAACTGCCACAAAAAAGGAAATTTTATGCTTCATAATTAACTGCAAAATTTCAGCAGGGTTAAAACTATTACTTAGAATAAGGGTTGAGTTGGTATGCAATTGAACAATTCCTGCATCTACCAGCGCAAAAACGTGAGTAAAAGGCAATAGGTTCAACATCACATCTTCTGAAGTGTAGTTCGAAATAGCTTGTCCATGACCAACAGAGGCTGCAAAAGCCCCATGGCTCAGCATTATTCCCTTGGGGGTGCCAGTGGTTCCGGAGGTATAAATTATTGCTGCAATATCAGATGGTTCAACTGCCAACTTTTCACTTTTAGAGGTACCCTTCCCCAACTTTATCAGATCAAAATGAAAGTCGAGCATCTTTACTGATTTACGGTCCTTAAGCATAAACTCATTAAATCTAGCTTCAAAAAGCCTTGAAATAATTATTGCAGAAGGCTGACAATCTTCAACTATTGCGTGAAATCTCTCAACAGCAATATTTCCATCAAGTGGAACAGCGATAGCCCCAGAATTAGCAATTCCTAGAAAAATTGGAAGCCAATTCAAATGATTTTCGCTGATAAAAACCACGCGATCACCCTTTTTAACGCCTGATTCTATAAGCTCTTTCGCGACACTTTTTATGGTTATCTGTAACTGTTCATAAGTAAGAGAAACAACTTTTCCTTTACAATCATCAAATAAAATAGCTGTCTTCTCTGGAAACATCATTTTTTCAGGCAAAATCAGGGTTTCTGAAAACATTACCGACTCCTCTGTTTTATCGCAATTTCTTATAACTTATATATGATACCCGATAAAACTGTATTTTCAAAACCAATGCAAAAATTTGCCTACATTTAGTTAGAACTCATAACCGGCTCTCAGGGAAACATCTTTCTGCAGATCTGAATCCATCCCGCCACTGATAACAGCGCCACGCAGTTCAAAATATCCCCATTCCACCCTTCTTCTTATTCCTGCTTCCATATTTTGTATGGAACCACCGCTTTTTTCAAACCTGGTATCCTGCAAACCAAGGCTTAAAGAGGTTTTTGCAGAAACCCTTCTGTCTGCTTTTACAGAAATAGTTCTGGAAGCTGAAGCTACAATATCCTCAAGTGAGTATCCCAGGCTTAATTTATCTTTATCTGTAGCCCCCCAGCATACGCTTCCTTCATAGAAAAATGTCTCTGGAAGTGTTGGCCCATTAAACCAATGAACATTTCCATATCCTGCCTCAAAATACAATGGCCCTAACTCCAACCCAAGATAATGTCGCATAACTCCAGAATTAGAGGAATCGTTTTGATTTAAGTAATAGTCAGAAGTTAAATCCCATCTTTTCCCATCAAAAGCCTGCATTCCAAGATGTACTGTGTCTGTAGCAGAACCAGCTCTATATTCGCCAAGCAACTTTACTTTTTCGCTTGTATAACCAAACATGGTGGAGCCAAAATCTTCATCATAGTTCTTACAAGCCTGAACAGCCATCCAGGCGTTTTGATTAAATTTGTAGTTTAACCTGCCTTCGGCAAATGACGGGCGTGATGATTTATCATCCAGATCGATTTTGGAAATCTGACCGAATTGAATTGTGGAACTTAGGCTTTCTCCCCATGGATTAAACCAGGAAAGCCCATCAACAGTTTGAAGTAAATCATTTCCAGTCCAAATTCTCCCACCGCGAATGTCCTGACCACCAGACAAATTCTGCCCATTAAATGAAGCCTGAAATAAGTAGTTTTTTTTCGGTGCCAGGCCATATAAATCTTTGTATTGAACATGCTTAAAATTTAACTCGGTTACAAGAAAGGTCTTTTCCCGCGTATAAGTAAACCTTTGAGCAGACCTTTCCCTAAAAGGCCCAAATGGTGATGTAGTGCTCGTTTCTGTTCTCTCCAACTGAGAAATAGCACTAACTTCTGCTTTTACGGGAATTTTTAGCAAAACAAAAAGCACAGCAAGCATAATCGCCGCTGTCCGAACATGCAAAAGTCGGATTGTATGCCGTTTCTTTATAACTTTTGTCTCTATTTTTTTAGTTTATCTGCTTATATAATCGAAAGAATCGGCACAAAAGTTTAATTATTAGAAAAAGTAATTTAAAAATACTTGTTTAATTCTTAGCTAACACGCAATCGCCAGTTTTCGTTTCAAGGCCCAAATAATAAGCGGTATCCATATTTTTTGCTTTAAGAGCTATTCCGCCACTAACCGGGAAAATTTTCCACTCTTCCATTACTTTGCCATTTAATGGACCAGAGCTACCAAGTCGATTAAAGCTTGCAACGGAATTGCTAAATGAACCACTAAAGCTAAAAGCAACTTTTGATGGTATAGCAATTGAACTATAATTCTTAATAAGGGGAAGAACTGAAACAGGAGTTATTTCGGCATTCCCAAAAATAGCAGCGCCAGAAGTGTTCAAAACAAATTTTCCTGTGGCATTAACTAAAAGAACTTTCTGCCCGGTAGAACTCATTTGATAATATTGCATTGGGCCAGTCCATGTTCCAGGAAATTTAAAAGTAGACAATGAATATCCCACTGCCTGAAACAAGCTATTATTCTGGCTAATTGAATTGGCTTCCTGGGTTTTTAAAGATTCAAATGTGGTAAGACTGTTTGAAGAACTCTTTAAAGAAGCTGACAATTTTGTTTCCAGGTTATTTGCCAAAGTGTTTGAAACTCTATACGAAGCCAGCTGGCTGACCGAAAGTTCATTTGCCTTTGCTACACTTTTTCGGATCAAATATCTCGCAGTGCTTTGCAGATTAACTCCATCAGGGAAGCTTACAGCGCGACTTGTATGTGGGGCATATGCGCTAAGTTCAAGATTCCCACTCCTTAATTGCAGTTCATAACCTGTAGAAGGGGGCATTTTTTCAATTTTTAATTCTCCCGCATTTGACAAAGAAAAAGTAACAGTAGCACCATTTACCATGCAGGTTGAAGAGGCGACAAATTTTGAAAGAACGTCAGAAGAAGCCAGGCCACGAATGGATGCAAGAACTCCAGAAGCATTTACTTCGGGAGGCTGAACTGTTCCCGTTAAAGTAACGGAATCATCAACAACAGGAATATTTGGAGAACCGGGGATTCCACATCCACAAAGAGTTAAACAAAATAAAATGAAAAAACAAAAATCAAAAAACCTTTTAAAAGAGATCATCTAGACTCCCCAACAATTTCTACTTCCAGGTAACTGCCCTTTTCATGGTCAGAAATAACCTTTTTCCCAATTACTTCGGAAATCCGGTTTTCCAGATTTTCAGAACTCCCTGAAACTTTGCATGGAACATATTCACCGGATAAACCATTCCAAACATTATCATCACAAGTTTCCCAGAGAACTTCAATTTTCTGCCCAATAAACTTTTTGAAATATTTTTTTTCAAGATCTTTCCACAGTTTATCAACACGCTCTGCCCGCTCCAGTTTTACCTTATTTTCAATCTGATTCGGCATTTTTGCTGCTGGAGTTCCATCTCTTTTGGAGTATCTGAAAATATGAATTCTTGAAAATCCGATCTTTTCAAGAAAATTCAAGGTTTCAACAAAATCATCTTCGGTTTCACCTGGAAACCCAACAATCAAATCAGTTGTAATAGCTGCATATGGCATTTTTTCGCGGATTTTTTCAACCACATCATAAAAATCCTGGGTTAGGTAAGGTCGCCTCATTAGCTTTAAAATACGGTCACAGCCCGACTGCAGTGGAAGGTGAAAATGTTGACATGCTTTAGGGGATTGGGCCATCCATTTAATTAAATCCTCATTCACCTCGACCGATTCAATTGAGCTAAACCTGATACGCTCAACTCCATCAACGGCCTCAAGTGCTCTTGCCAGCCCATGCAAACCAGGTCTGAAGTGACCAAGATGGATTCCGGTAACAACCAATTCCCTATGCCCTGTTTTAACAAGTGTTGAAGCTTCTTTGACTGCGTCTTCCATGGGTTTTGACCATTCATCGCCACGCAAATGTGAAACAATGCAATAAGAACAAAACTGGTTACACCCGTCCTGCACTTTAAGATAAGCACGAGTTCGGCTTGTTGAAAGAGTTCCAACAATGGGTTGATGACTAAGCTCTTCAATGAAATCTAATTGCAGAGCCTTAAGCATTGATTCAACCTCATCAAGCTCCGTTCCAGATAATAATATCCAATCAGCTTCTGGAGTAACTTCACTTCTCTGATCTCTTAACCTGGCTTCACAGCCAGCTAAAACAAGCTTTGCTTCAGGCCATTTTCTCTTAGCTGATCTTAGGATCTGTCTGACTTTTTGGGAAGCCCTTGCGGTTACTGAGCAACCGTTTAGAATATACAGATCCGGATTCCTGGAGTCTTCTTTTAAACCGTAAGCCTGTAAATACTCGGCTATTTTTTCACCATCATACTGACTGATCTTACAGCCAAGAGATTTTATGGAATAAGTTGTCATAGCTACTTTCTATTTCTTTGGGCTGGTTCCCCATGATCCTGCAAGAATATTAGCGATAGCGATCATTGGGGCAGTATCGCTTTTAAAAAGTCGCTTTCCCAGCCATATCGTTTGCCAATTTCTTTGGCGAAAAATTTCTACTTCTTTATCATCAAAGCCACCCTCCGGGCCTGAAGCTAACCAGATCTTTTTTTTCTCTTTGCCTATTGATGGCAAATCATGAACAGAATAATCTAAATCCTCTTCATGCAAAAGAATAGGAAATACTTCAGCCGGCGGCTCTTCCATTTTCTTGAACTCAACAGGTTCATCAACGATTGGAAGCTGACATCCACCGCATTGTATCATCGCGGTAACCGCCACCTTTCTATAACGCTCAAGTTTATTTTTAGAAGGAGCCTTAACTACGCATCTGCTGGAAACTAAAGGAACTATGCGTTTAACCCCCATCTCAACTGCCTTTTCGATAAGCCATTCAAGCCTGTCACCTTTGGAAAGTGCGGCAAAAATTGTAACTTCAATTTCTGGCTCACGATCCGGGTAGGTCCATTCTTCAGCCCGGTATTTACCTGATTCAACCAGGGTTGCTACCGCTTCCCCGCCCTCACCATTGGTAATATAAAAAGAATCTCCCACTCTCAGGCGAAGGACTCTTTCCAGGCGATGCTTGTTGTCGTCACTGAGCAAACCTTCCAGCTCAGGCTCATAGACTCTTGCGTGAGGAACCATAAACTCTAACCTTCAATAACCTTTGCATCCTGCCAGAGGCTTTCAAGATTGTAAAACTTCCTGGCATCTGGTTGGAAAAGGTGCAAAACAAAATCTCCACCATCAAGAAGGATCCAACTAGAATTCTGGTCTCCTTCAATTCTTGCACCACCAACATGAGGAACCTTAATGATTCCAGCTGCAGTTTCTGCAAGAGCTTTAATGTGAGGAGCGTTGTTTCCGGTTCCAATAATGAAATAATCAGTATAAGAAACCAGCTTTTCGACGTTTAAGACTCTTAAGTCTTCAACTTTCTTGTCTTTGAGGGCCTCAATAACTCTTTCAAGTAATTCAGGCATTTTGCTTTCAGTTGTCTGCAATTCAGACCTCCATATTGGCGGAAAAGGAGCGCTTAAGCGCCCCTTTCAAAAGATATAGAAAAAAATGCGAACAGCTACCCTTAGATTCCTTTGAATACAGAGTAAACGTAGCGTCCAAACATATATTTCTTTTCTTTAACGTAGTTATAACCCTTCTCAAAAGCTGCAATGTTCACTTCGAGCATTTCTTTCTTTTGAGCAGGAATCAAAAATGGCATAGCTTCGATAACGTCTTCACGATCAATTAACTTGCTGAATTTGGTGTAAGCACCTGCCATTACAAGGTTTGCAACACGAGGGTTCCCTAGTTCCTCTGCAATGTCACCCGCAGGAATTTCTACCAGACGAATATCATCGCGAAATTCCTGTCGTTCAATAAGGGAAGAATTATACATCAGCATTCCGCCGGCTTTAATTCTAAGATTGAACTTCGCTACCGAGGGTCGGTTCATTGCAATTACAGTATCAGGAACGGTTACCATCGGTGAGGCAATAGGATTTTCGGAAAGAATTACTGTGCAGTTTGCTGTTCCACCGCGCATTTCTGGGCCATAAGATGGGATCCAGGAAACATGTTTTCCTGCTCTCATTCCAGTTTCAGCTAATATTTTACCAAGAAACAGTATTCCCTGGCCACCGAAACCCGCCAGAATAACTCTTTCAACTTTTGCCGACATATAATGCCTCCTCGAGAATTTTGCTACTCGCAAATAGCAGGGAGCTATGCTCCCTGCGCGATTTTAATCAGCCTTCAATACCAGTAGTGTCTTTGAACGTCCCAAGAGGGAATACTGGCAACATGTTATCAACAAGCCACTTATGAGCGTCAGTAGGTTTCTTGCCCCAGTTAGTTGGACAAGTGCAAACTACTTCAACAAAAGAGAAGCCCTTCTTTTCTTTCTGAAGCGTAAAAGCATTTTTAATTGCTTTCTTTGCTTTCATAAGATTAGCAGGATTATAAACTGTAACTCTTGTTACGTAAACAGGTGCTTCAAGAGTTGCAATCATTTCGCTTACTTTTATTGGATAACCAGCTTCAGCAGGATTTCTACCGTATGGAGAAGTCTGGGTTTTCATACCTACAAGTGAAGTTGGAGCCATCTGGCCACCTGTCATTCCATAAATTCCATTATTTATGAAAACAACAGTTATGTTTTCGCCTCTGTTTGCAGCATGAATGATTTCAGCAGTTCCGATGGCTGCCAGATCGCCGTCACCCTGATAGGTGAATACGATGCTGTCAGGTCGAACTCTTTTGATTCCGGTTGCTACTGCAGGAGCTCTTCCGTGTGGAGCCTGGTTAAAGTCCAGTTTGAAATAATCGTAAGCAAAAACAGAACAACCAACGGGGGCTACTCCAATTGCGCGATCTGCAACTCCAAGTTCATCTATTGATTCTGCTACCAGTCTGTGGACAACTCCATGGTCACAGCCTGGACAGTAATGGAAAGGTGTATCACTTAAAGATTCTGGTCTGGCAAATACCTGTTTCATTTATCCTGGCTCCTTTCAGTCTGGTCTGACTATTTTGTCTACTTCGTTGAGGATTTCAAAGTCTGAAGGAATGGTTCCGCCTGTTCTTCCGAAGAAATAAACAGGTTTTTTGCCATTAACTGCAAGCTTCACGTCTTCAACCATTTGACCGCAAGACATTTCTACGACCATGAACTGTTGTGTTTTTTCGCACAAATCCTGGATAACTTTTGTTGGGAAAGGCCACAAAACTTTAGGTCTAACCATTCCAGCTTTTATGCCTCTTTTTCTGCATTTTTCAACAACTGTTTTCAGAATTCTTGAAATAATACCATAACCGATCAAAATAATCTCAGCATCATCACAAAGATGCTTTTCAACTGCCATATCTTTCAATTCACCAGTTGCGAAAGCATCAGAAATAACCTGATATTTTTGATACAGATGCCAGTTATGTTCTTCCAACTCATCCACATCAAGGAAAATTGATGTGCAGAGATTTCTTTCTTTTTTATCTTCAGCACGATAGCCCAAAGCCCATTTCTTGCTCTGTATATCATAGTCAATTGGATCTGGAAGCTCTACAGGCTCCATCATTTGTCCAAGAACACCATCGCTGAGAAGAATTACAGGATTTTTGTATTTGTCAGCCATTTCAAATCCTGCAATTGTCATATCGGCCATTTCCTGAACGGAGTTAGGAGCAAGAACGATAGTTCTGTAATCTCCATGTCCACCGCCACGAGTTGACTGCCAGTAATCAGACTGTGCAGGAGCGATATTTCCAAGACCAGGGCCGCCACGTACAACGTTCACCATGAAACATGGCACTTCAGCGCCAGCTATATAGGAAATACCTTCTTGTTTCAAACTCATTCCAGGGCTGGAGCTACTTGTCATAACTCTTGCACCTGCGCTACCTGCACCATAAACCATGTTTATTGCTGCAACTTCACTTTCAGCCTGAACAAAAACGCCTTCAACTTCAGGGAGTCTTTTTGCCAAATATGCTGGCAATTCAGACTGTGGAGTGATGGGGTAACCAAAATAATATCTACAACCAGCAAGAACAGCGGCTTCGCCGATAGCTTCATTGCCTTTCATAAGAACCTTTTTAGCCATTATTCAATTTCTCCTTGGTTCTACTTTTCTTCTTTGTATACTTCAATTGCAACGTCAGGGCAACTTCTAGCGCAAATAGCGCAGCTAGTACACTTTTCTTCGTTTAACATTTTTGAGGGACGAATTCCTTTTGCTGTCAGGTGATCAGCAAAACCCAGAACCTTCATTGGACAACGTTCAATGCAAATTCCGCAACCCTTACAAAGTTTTTCATTAATAACCCATTTGGCCATCTATTTTCCTCCTGTCAAATGTTTCCCGGATTACCAGAAAACGGAAAAACCTTTAACTAAGCATTTTCGACGTATTCATAACCTTTTTTGAAAGCTTCAAGATTAATCTGTAGAAGCTCTTTTTTTGCCGAAGGTATTATCTTCGGAAATGTTTCAACGACCTGATCATAGCTAAAAACACCAGTAGCTTTAGAGTAAGCTCCAACCATAACTATGTTTGCGACCTTTGCATTACCAAGCTCTTCTGCAATTTTATTAGCAGGAACCTCGACCACGCTAATGTCATCCCTAAATTCTTTCTTATCAATAAGAGAAGAATTATAAATCATCATACCACCAGATTTAATTTTTGGCTCAAATTTGGTGAGTGAAGGAAGATTCATTGCAATTAGTGTATCAGGTTCAAGCACCATAGGTGAAGCAATTTCCTTGTCAGAAAAAACTACTGAGCAATTCGCTGTTCCACCGCGCATTTCCGGGCCATAAGACGGAATCCAGGAAACTTTTTGCCCGATCGCCATGCCAACTTCCGCCAGCACTTTGCCGAGAAATAGTACACCCTGGCCGCCAAATCCGGCCATAATTACTTCTTCAATTTCCTTTCCCATTTTTTTCTCCTTCTATTTCTAACGCCAGGCAATAGGATAATCTATTGAGCGCTGGCGCTTCAAGCGCAATTTATTTTATTCGACTCCAAAATGCCAGGGAACGCTCCAGAATCTTTCTATGGCAAAAAGAATTTCTTTTTCTGTTTCTATAAAGCATCTTTCATTTAGTTCTTTTCCAGAAATTTCAGAGGCTAAATTTAAATCAGCCATGCAAAATGCAATTGGCAATCCAACTTCTTTAGAAAATTCTTTTATTGTTTCCATGCCTTCCATGAAAATTTCAAGAGAAGTCTCTCCCGATAGATTTGGGTTTGCAACAATCTGGGTAACACTTAAAGAACTTAAACGGCAAAAGTTTTTATAACTTTCGAGCGTTTCTTCGATTGAAGTAAAACCTGGCCTATACGGATTCAAAACAAAGAAAACGTTTGCATTTCTTGCTTCAATAATTTCTTTAAGTCGGCCCAGGGGTCTTAATCCAGGCTCGCCACCGCCCACGTCACAAACAAGGGTATTTTCAGGATTCTGAATTGCGCCAAAAAGCTCAGCTGGTAACCCTGGAATGTCACCACTGGCGACACGGCTATCGGGCATAATAATATGAACCCCTTGCTCTTCCACTTCTTTTTTCAGCTTTCTAACTCTGAAAAATGGGTTAACAATATCCAGATCAATAAGATTAGAGTTTTTACAGTTTTTGGCATTCCAAACGGCCAGATTCAAGGCTAATTCTGTTTTACCCGCTCCAAGCCCGCCAATTAAAAAAGTCGCCTTAGGCGATCCTTGTAAATATGATAAATTCATTAAATTTGCTCCAAATATGTGCAAATGATAACTTATAGGATTTCAATAAACGGCTTATAACTCTTAATAAAACTATTGAGGCTATGAATCCCTATAAACATTGCATTCATTAATTATTTCGTTGACCAAATTCTTTTATTTATCTAGAAAAATCTCTAGATGTTTAATTTATAATCTCTACCGTAATTGTTATCCCAGCGAATTTGCAATTCTTCGTCAGTCCAGGTCGTCATTTGAAAGCAATAGCTTATCTTTGATCCGCGTGGTGCCCAAATAATTCCCTTGAAAACTCTTGGCACTGCAATACGACTAATTAAAGCTGCACGCCCATTCTCAAAAGATTTGTCCCCGCTTCGATAAAGCGCCTGGCTAACAGAAAAATCATCGCCCCATTTTATCCCATCCACTTCCAGTTCAGTAAACTGAGGGTAGGTCCAGTCATCAAGACTCCAATGAAGCTTTACATGAGTACATTCACCTGAATAGTCAATATACTCAAACTCGTGAGGGACAATCAATTGGGTGAAAGTATCTGTTGCATTTTCGCGCCCGTCTTCGTATCTCACCTGATAATAATAATGGAACAGATATTTCTCATTGCCATTATAGTGGGTGGGAAGACGAACAATCCAGCTTCGTTTTAAAGGGACACTTCCCCATTCGGGCATCATTTCAAAACTACTTGTATTGTTCCAATTTGCCGGGAGGCTAATTTGCCCAAGAGTCACAAACAACTTCACAGATGCAATACAATCGTCCTGATCAATCCATTCTTTTTTGATATAGCTATAACCTTCAAAAGGCATAGTTTCTGAGAGCTCTTGAGCTATACCGTCACAACTGGCCTTATGAGTTTCCTCTTTAACCATTTCTTTTTGTAAAACTTCAGCGTTGTTTGCGTTTTCTTTCACTTTTATATTCCTTATTTGTGAATTATAACACAGATACGATTTATAAATAAAGAATCAACACTGCGTCTGGAATTTATAGAGAACCGCCTCCCAAAGAGGCTTTAGCAGCTTCAATATCTCGAATCATTGACTCGGCATCTTTAGCCATTTTTCCGGTTGGAGAAAGAGCAACAACTCTCTTGAAAGCTGTTATTGCGCGATCAAAGGATTCGGTATTTCCTGCCAATCCTTTATCCGTGTAAGCCAACCCCATGTGATAATAGGTCTGAGAATCTTTATCATCTTTCAATATTGCCTGCTCAAACTGCAAAATGGCCTCGTCCAAACGGCCTTTTTTGTATAGATCAAAGCCTTTATCATGGAACGCTCTTGCTTCCGCGTTTATACTGCCGGCTTTAGGCTTTTCGCCCTCAGTTTGTTTTTTTATCTCGTCGAAAACATCTTTATTTCTAGCTGCCTCTTCGGCTTCCTGTTTTGCTCGAAGCTCCGCGGCCAACCGTTCTTCTTCAGCTCTCTTTATCGCTGCCAGCCGTTCTTCTTCCTGTTGTCGCCATTCTTTAAGGGTTTTAAAAACCTTGGTCAAACGTGGGCCAAACTTTCCGGGTTTTTCAGCAAAATATTTTAAAGTAAATTCAGCCTCTTTAAACATGCCGTTAACATAAAACAGCATCCCGGAGTAATATCTGGCTTCCTCATCATCTTTATGGTTCTCAAAGCGAGTAGCAAAAAACTCCTCCCCTTTTTGCAGCAGCCCTCGGTCATCCTGAGCTGCAAGACCAGGATCGTTTAACAGCAACTCAAAATATTTATCCAGTCCCGCAGTAAGGCCATTACCATCCCATAGCTTAAAGACTTCAGATAACGGACCGTCATTCTCTTCAAGGGCAAGTAGATCTATTTCTTTTTCCTCTTTCTTTTCAACCTTGATCTCAACATCATCAAAAACCAGCATTTTTTCTTCGGTTTTATCTGGAACAACCTTAGCTTCAGGTATAACCAGTCCATATTTCCTCAATCTTGTACCAGATCCGAGAAGAGTCAATGCTTCATAAAGCACAAGATCACTCTGGACTTTGTTTTTAACATCTCCCTCCCCACCTAGAATCTGTGTCAACTGGATTACCTTTGGATGGTCCGGAGCTTGGATTGAAGCTTCTCTCAAAACTTTTTTAGCTTTATCAATCTCTTTCATATCAGCATAAACCTGAGCAAGCCAAATCTGTGCCTCAAAGTTTTTCCGATCGATTAAAAGAATATTTTCGAACTCAATTGCGGCGCCAGATAAGTCGCCGGAGTTATAGCACTTCTGACCATACTTTAAGAATCCAGCTATATCTTCATCTGTTTGAGCATTGGCCATCGAAAAAATCCCAAAGCCCAAAATAGCCAGAAGAAAAAAGGTTTTACGCGCTATATTATTCATTAGTAAAAAGTTATTTCCTGATCTAAAACGGCAATTTTTATCTGTAATCTGGATCTTGTGGTAAAAACATGCAACTGCTTATCAGTATAATTGATTCCACCAGCGGCAATCATTTCAAGAAAACCATCTCCATCAAGATCGGCAAAAGTCAGTGGAGCAACAGTTTTACCTATATACTTGGGAAACCCGCGTAACGGAGTTCCGTTTTTGCTTAGAGCCATTACATATCCGGCTTTTTTTCCAGTTCCTTCAGGATTCCAGGCTGTAAAAATTAAATCCAGATTTCCGTCTCCATCATAATCTATAATTCTAGGGGCATGATAAATCGAATGCCCGGTTCGAAATGGCCAGCCTTTTAGAGACGTTCCATTTTTATTACAAACCATTACAGTTCCATCTGCCTGACCAATAATGAACTCATCCTTACCATCTCCATTTAAGTCAGCTAATTGTGGTGCCGTATGAGCACCATCGCTAAGAGCAAAAGAAGATTTCACTGATCCGTCCAGGTTCCAGAGCATAAATTTTTTGTCAGGTGTGGTTGTAAAAATCTCTTTAACACCATCACCATCAATATCATTAGCATCAACATTAAAAGGCCAGGTTTTGTTTGGAGAAGTAGCCTGTGGCCATCCGTTTATCATAGTTCCAGAGTCTCTAAGAATAGAAACCTTACCGCTATCATCTTTACAAAGAACTTCTTTTATTCCATCGCCGTCCATATCACGAGCCACAACTTTGGCTGAAACAGATGTAACCATCTTAATTTCCCATACCAGCTGACCGTCTTTATCAATACGGCTTACTGAACCGGCCTTTGATCCAATGAAAACATCCTGATTTCCGTCACCGTTAACATCAGCAATTTCTGGGGGAGAAACCAGAATTTTACCCCTGGTGTTGATTACCCACTTTTCTTTGCCAAGTGTATTGAGACAATAAACTTTACCATCCTGGGACCCGGCAATTATTTCAGGCTTTCCATCATTTTCCAGATCGGCAATCTGAACGTCAGCCAAAATCGGCCCACCAGTCTGTTTTGGCCAATAAGGCGGGCGAAAGATTTCTGTTCCCTTTGAAGAGAAAATGTGAATTTTTCCATCTGTAGCACCAAAAACAATGTCTTTTTTGCCATCACCATCAAAGTCTTCAATGACTTTTGGTTGTCCATAGATATCGCCATGAACCTGTGCAGAAAATTCAGGTGAAGCGCCATATAAAAAATTGGAAAAGCCAAACAACACCAGCAATAAAGAAAAAAACCTTCGATTGCTCATTTTTATGCTCTCCTTCTGTAAACTAATATGAAACATAGTCACGATAGACTTTTATTAAGCTCGTTATCTCAGCTGTAATGCCAGTTGCCTTAACCTTTCCACTGGTGACTACTTCCCAGATATCATATCTTCCGATAATTACCCCTTTTTGTTTATGGGGAACATTGTAAAAGCTTCTGTTAGAGGTTGGACTATCGTAAGGTTTAACCGAGAGCACAGAGAAAGAACCGTCAGGAAATTCAATATTATATTCTTTGTCAGTTCTATCTTTTACAAACTTGGACGGATACTCAAGGTTGTGGTCTCCAGAAGAATAATGATTAATAATATTAATTTTAACCTTTTCAACTGCGGCTTGAGCTAAAGCGCGAGCCTTTATTCTATGGGCCTCACGAACAATCATGTCAGTGCTTACTCTTGAAGTAAGCCAGTAAGATGTGCCCATAATTCCAAAAATGGCCAAAAGAACGAGGGCTATCATTGCAATAAACCCACCGTCATTTCTGCTTAATTTTGAAATTCCGCATCTATAATCTGGCATTTTAATTATTTATCCACCATTTTTACGCAAACAAGGTCAGTATCTAATCTCACCGCAAAATTTAACTTTTCAATCATTTTTGGATTCTTTGGGTCCTGAATATCAACCTTAACCACTATTTCTCTAATATCATCGGGGTTTAGATTAAATTTTAATTCCGATGCTTTCTCGGCTAAATACTTCTGCTTCTTATTTCCATCATAATCAGTGATTTCACGAACCAATTTTGATCCATCCAGAAAATAATGAATGGTTTCTTTTCGCCCTTCTGACTTGAGCCCGGCGTGAAAGAAGTTTAATTCTTCCCCACCGTTGAGAGCGTCATTATCTGTATTAACAAGGGTAATCAAATTTGGAAACATATCGCCGATCTTTTCGCCCTGAAACCAGATATCACCATCTGCATCTTCGAGAACCACGGGATTAATTCTTTTCAAATCAGTAAAAACCTGTTTCATAATCAGCTGAATCTGCTGATTAAATTCCATATGTTTCTGTCCCCACTTCCAGGCATTTATGTTACTTCTGAAAACCATAATTAAAACTAATGCAATCATGGCAATAATAAGCGCAGAAACACTGAGCTCAACTAGGGTGAAACCTGATTTTGTTTTGGTAGGTTTTATCATTATATAATTAGAAATTCGTCGAAGTCTTTAAATTAAGAGAATTAGTATTTGCCCGATAGGTCAGCACACGGAAATTCTTTGCAAATCCATTTTCAATCCAATTTAAGATTACTGTAAGCTGGATAAGATTCTGCTCCTTGGCACCAGTCCCTATAACCGTGTGCCCGTCGGCCTCTTCAATGGTCAGAGTAGCTGAAGCATTATACTTTTTTGCAAAAAACTCGGGAATGGTAAATTGTTTATAATCTCTACTGGGAATATTTATGGTTATAGGGATTTTTTTCCACAGAAAAGAATCGCTTTTTGCCCGGTCCAAAATGTTTTGTGCAGCAATTGATGCTTCCAGAATAACTCCACCCTTTTCAACCGTCCTTGAGCCCGAGAGAAAAAGACCTATAACAGGTATAACACCAACCCCTATAATAAAAACGGCCAGCATAACTTCTATGAGGGTAAATCCAGCACTATTTCTGAAATTCTTCATCAATACCCTCGCCTTTTTCGATCCTCTACGTCAGGTGAAATATAATCTTTCTCATATACTTCAAAACTTTCGATGTAGCTGATACCAGCTCTGGCATTTTCAGCAGCCTGGCTATTTGGATAATTGGCCACGATTCTTTTATAGGTTGCCAGCGCCAGTTTGTTAGATTTGTTGCGGAAAAACATTTCGGCAATACACAATTCGGCGACGCTGGCTTCTTCAGAGTTCGGATATCGCTTTATAATTTCTTCGAAAATATTTATAGCGTCACCAAACTCACCTTTTTCCATTAGATCAACGCCTTTGACGTATTTTTCTTCAAAGAAGCTGCCCTGACCAGTGCGGGAAGTTTTTTTTCCAGCATGACCACCTATGGAATAATTCAAGCCAGTGTTTTCAAGCTGAGCGATGGGTGTATCAGAAACTTGTTTAACAGGCTTTTTTTCACCCGAGCTTCCTGTTCCTGATGTGATCGATGAACCTGAGCCAGCTGAATCAGAGTTTCTCTTTTGCCCCCTTTTGCAGCATCCAACAGCGAATGCCATTGCAACAATCGCAATTAGAACTAATATGCGGCTTTTAAAAAAACTCATTAAGCTATCTCTAGAATCAACAAAGATGACAGGATATGGTTTGAGCAATATCCTCTACTAACCCCTTGATTTCTTTTTCATCTGGTCCTTCGGCCATAACTCTAACCAGATTCTCTGTGCCTGAAGGTCTTACCAGAACCCTTCCACGACCGGATAGTTGCTTTTCGGTATTTGAAATAGCATCTACTATGGCGGGTATTTCATCGAAGTTTTTGTTCTTAACCCTGATATTTACAAGAACCTGTGGAAGCTTACTCATAACATTGCTTAGCTCTTTTAAGCTTGCGCCAGTTTCTCTCATAATCTTTAGAATGTAGCAGGCGGTCAATAAACCATCACCAGTTGTAGAATAATCGGACAGAATGATGTGACCAGATTGTTCGCCACCAACAATGGATTTGTTTTTATGCATTTCTTCAAGTACAAATCTATCGCCAACTTTTGTTTTTAGAACCTTAATATCAAGATTCTTCATGGCAAGATCCAATCCAAGATTAGCCATAACAGTAGTTACAAGAGAGTTTCCTGGAAGTTTATCTCTCTCTTTGAGGTATTTGGCAGTGATGGCGAGTATAAAGTCACCATCAATAACATCCCCATCACTTGCAACAGCAATAACCCTATCTGCATCGCCATCAAATGAAAAGCCCACGTCAAAATGTTCGCGCTTCATAACTTCAAGAATTGCAGACATTTTTGTTGAGCCAACTCCAGCATTAATATTGATTCCGTCTGGATTTATCCCAATTGCATCTACGCTATAACCAAGCTCACTGAAAAAAGCTGGTGCAATGCCTGCCAAAGAGCCGTTTGCACAATCCATAGCAATCTTAAGCTTTCTTGAACCTGCATTTTCGCCAACTACTTTAGACAATTTGCTCAACCAGAAGCTACAGGAGTTCTTATCAGTATTAATAGAGCCGACATGCTCACCAACAGGAAGTTCTGGTCTTTCTTTGCTAAATAAATCAGCTTCAATAGCTTCTTCAATAGCATCACTAATTTTAAAGCCATCCGGACCAAAAATTTTGATACCGTTATCCTGGAAAGGATTGTGCGAAGCACTAATCATTACGCCGCCTAATCCTTGAAGCTCTTTTGTTACAAAAGCGACAGCAGGAGTTGGAACCACTCCAAGCAATCTGGCTTCAGCCCCCATTGAGGCTACCCCAGCGGCAACTGCATGTTCTAACATATCCCCAGATCTTCTGGTATCTTTCCCAATAAAAATTGGGCGATTCTTTTTCTTATGATTCAAAAGAAGCTGTTTAGTCGCAGCTTGAGCTATTCTATATGCCGTGTTTCCATCAAGAGGAAACTTGTTTGCAAGGCCTCTAATACCATCAGTACCAAAGAGTCGAGTCATTCGTCTGGCTCTCCTGTCTATTTTTTTAAATAATTTTCTTATACCATTCTAAACTAAATGGGCTTTTCTCTCAATCCTTTTACCTCAAAGCAGTACCCCTAAAATAAAAAAATCAGAGAAACCCCGCTACGAATGGAGCTTCTCCGATTAATTTAATTTTTATTATTTTACAACTGCGCCTGCTACTTCAGCTGCTGCAACCATTACATTTGGATTGCTGAGAATCAAAATTCCAACAACCATCGCAAATAGTCCTACAGATTCGGCGATACCCATAGCAACAATGATGTTACCAAAGCCTTTTCCACCGTTTTCAACAAGACATCTTACTCCGGCTGCGCCGATCATGCCCTGAAAATATGCAGAGAAGAGTTCGCAAAATCCAACACCTACTGCAATACCGAACAGAACCGCACCATTGTCAGCTGTGCTTGCAAATGGAGCCATAAGGAAATAAAGAATCATACAATACAAAGTCTGGCTAACAGGCATACCAACCAAACCATTGAATTTACCAGAAAGAGGTTTTCCTTCTTTACCTTCTTTTGCCCAGGCTGCTGCTGAAGCAAGACCTGCAGCTCTAATCCCAAGACAGCTACCAAGTCCACCGAAACCCATTATGAGACCCAATGAGAGTTTTCCCAAAAAAGCATACATATTTCTACTCCTTGAAAGTAATTTTACTTGATTTCTTTATAAGGATCGTATTCTCGACCCGACCAATCGAGTTCAAGATGATTTGAGAACTCTAATAGATTCAAGCGAACACCATGAGCAAGAATCGCGATAACACCCAGAATAATATTGATTGCATGGCCAGCAACCAAAACCGGAACCTTAAAGAATATGCCAGGAACCATAAAGAACGTACTTGGAATCATCTCTGCAATATTATTAAAAGCACCGGCAACCTTACCACCAGCAAGACCAACAGCCCATAACCTGATATAACTTACGATATCAGAAAAACAGGCTGAAGCATTTTGTGCAATAGCACCCAAGCCACTCAAAATACTTTTGAAAATGTTCCAAGATGGATTTGTGAACACAAGTATTAAGAACAGAGAGATTTTAAAGAATGGTCCAACCCATTCCTCTGGCATAACAAAGCCCTCTCCAATAATTAGCTTACAGATTATTCCATACATACCCCATACGAATATAACCCAGCCAATTTCAGATAGAACCTTTATGTCTATTTTTCTTCTCATTACCTTCATCACATGAGCTACAGTCAGATGAACTGCACCCATAAGGAAACAAATCCCCTGGAGAAACTTCATTCCCTCTGGAGTGTCTGCATTAAAGCTGTTAACTTCAATCAAACGTGCTCCAAAATATGTGTTAGTAACGATTCCATAGACGCTAACTCCACCGAATAGACACAGAGCTAGATTTAAAGCGCGCTTATCAAACCCCTTGTCTGCCAATGGCTTATATGCAATAGCAACTGCTACAAGAACCAATAGACCATAGCCTGCATCCGCAAGAAGAAAAGAAGAGAATATCGCCAACATAAGCATAAACAGCCAGCTTGTGTCTGGTTCATTATAACTTGGTGTTAATCCCATGAAGTCATAAAGAGGCTTTACGCTTGCAGCAAAACTTGAATTTTCCAGCTTTGTTGGTGGAATATCTTCCTCTGAAGGCTCTTCAAGCTGTATTCCGACATTCAAAGACGCTTCTTCGAAAGCAGTTTCCAGAACCTTTTGCTCACTTTCAGGACAGAATCCCTGAAGAACAAAAATTTCTGCTTCGTGATGAGCTCCAGTTTCAACTTCCGAATATTGCTTTTCATTAAAAAGCTTTTTCTGGAAGTTTTCCAAATCTTCACGGCGTAAAGCAAGAGATTTCAGATCATTCTTATGCTCTTCAATCTTTCGCTTTAAACTGCTGATTTCTGAAACTATTTCAGTATCTTCTCTCGAAGGCTTGGCAATAACTGTCAGATCGGATGGAACTTCAAATTCTTCTTTTGTAGCTCCAACTGCCCAACAGATTCCAGATTCAGTTTTACATACGTTAACCAGGAGTCCATCAAGGTTTCTAATTGAATTTTCAGCGCCTTTGAGGAAATAAAATTTCACTCCAGTTTGCTCAAGTTCTTCAATATCTTTTAAGCCAAGCTCTCCCCAAGGGGAAATCTTTTCTAACTCCTGATTTAACACGGAAATTTTTTCTTCCAGCTTAGGAATAGCCTCATCATGCGCTACAATCTCTTCCATTATTCTGGAAGGAGTTCCCGGAGCTGGAATTTTATCTTTTTGATTTTCGCCAGGGGCAAACTGCTCAATAATTGCAAGTGCTCTTTTACAGTTATCTAATTCCCTTGAAACACCTTCAGGAACTATAACAGAAGATGGATCTACGGGATCTATATGGACAACTTCAGAGTTCCTGAGAACTTCAAGAACCTTATCTTTATCGCTAATTTTGCCAGCGAGGAGGATCTTTTTCATAGGTGTAATCATAAACTTGCCTCCTTAAGCCGCTGACTTGGACTTGGCGATTTTAGATCTACCAACAGCCGCAGTCTGCTCTTCAGCCAGTGCAATTCGAATAAGTCTGATATTCTCTTTTGCACGCGGAATCATAATTTTCTCAAACAGGTTAACGCGCTGAGTAACTTTTCGCAGTTCCTTTTGCAGAAGCCTTTCCTGTTCGTGAAGGACTTTTACCGTCTCACGAAGTTCCATTAAATCCTTAATAAACGCCAGGCCTTTATCAATCCACGAAGGAGTATAAAGACGGCTATAAGGACTAACTTCGTATTCAACCTTTGCAAGAATTGGCAGTTTTATCCCCGCCACGTTTCTTATTCCACGTTGAATATCTTTTACTCTAACAAGTCTCGTCACTTTTCCAGGAAGGGATTCGCTGAACAATGAAGCCCAGCTGCTTATTTCGCGAATGCGTGCAGCCATCTGTTCATCAAGCTTCTTGCATTCGGCTCTGACTTTTAGAATTTCAGATTGTATCTGCTGCTTCTTCAAAATCAGAGTTGGCAGGAACCGCTGAAACATACCCAGCTGTCTTCGCTGTTTCAGTAGTTCAGGTCTGGTTTTTTTTATTTTTTCAGCCATAATCCCTCTCTATACTAATTCTTAGGCCAGAATTCGTCACAGAGATTTGATCTAATACCAGTTTCTCTTGGTTCAAAATGGTCAGCAAGGATTTTCCAGCATTTGTCTAAAGCATCAAACAAGCTGACGTTAGCATCAAATGACATGATTTCTTTTTCAAAAGAATCACCATATTTGATGAGCTTCATATCCCATTCAGACATTTCAAAACCCATGGCACGTTTTTCTCGAGTTTCACGACACTTTGAATATAGCTGGATACAACCATCCATAATCGCACGGTGATCATCGCGGGTTTTTCCGTTAACCTGCTGTTTTAGACGAGACAAAGAACCAAATGGATCAATAACGCCATTCTTGAGATAGAACTGACCTTCAGTGATGTAGCCAGTATTATCCGGAACAGGATGGGTAACATCATCGCCTGGCATTGTAGTAACAGCCATCAATGTAAGCGACCCACCTTCTTCAAAAACAACAGCTTTTTCGTATCTTGAAGCGAGCTGTGAATAGAGATCTCCAGGATAACCACGGTTAGATGGAATCTGTTCCATGGTGATAGAAATTTCTTTCAGAGCATTCGAGAAGTTTGTCATATCAGTCAGAAGAACCAGAACTCTCTTGCCTTCAACAGCAAAGCGCTCTGCCACTGTCAAAGCAATATCAGGAGTCTGCAGACATTCAACAACAGGATCAGCAGCAGTATGAATAAACATGATCGAACGTGACATTGCGCCACCCTCTTCAAGTTTATTTTTGAAAAACAAGTATTCATCATACTTTAGACCCATGCCGCCAAAAATAATTACATCAGCTTCAGCCTGAAGAGCGATTCTCGCCAGCAATTCGTTGTATGGCTCACCGGCAATTGAGAAAATTGGCAGTTTCTGACCTTCAACAAGTGTGTTGAAAACATCAATCATCGGGATGCTGGTTGGAATCATACGATGTGGCATCAATCTGATCGCCGGGTTAACAGACGGGCCGCCAACTGGAATCAAATTGTCAGTCAATTCGCTTCTTCCATCACGAGGCTCGCCGCTTCCGGAGAAAATTCTCCCGAAAAGATCTTCAGAAAAACTGAATCTCATGGATGAACCTAGAAATGAAACCTTATCTCCGGTTGAAACGCCGCGCGTTCCAGAGAAAACCTGCAAAGCAACTTCTTCGCCGTTAATCTTAATAACCTGAGCCAGAGACTTGCCCCAGTCACCTTCAACAACGGCTAATTCTTCATAACCAACGTCTTTGGCTTTAAGAGTGGCAACGTTACCAGCGATATTGTCGATCTTGGTGTAATACTTACGCATTGGCAGCTACCCCCTTGGATTTGAGTGTTTCATTAAGTTGCTTTTCAGCAGCTTTGAGTTTGTCACTACCCCATTCAGAATAGTTCCAATCTCTGAATTCTTCAGTTAAAGCAAAGAAAGTGTCTCGGGCTTCAGATTTTGTTTCAAAAACAAATTCACCTTCAAGAACGTTACAAACCATATCGAACAGATATTTTTGTCTATCAGTTGGACAGGCTGCATCAACTTCATCAAAGGAGTTCTGTTGCAAATAAACACTATCAAGGAATTCAGACTTCAAATAGGTAACAAAGTCATCAGTTGATGTTCCTTCTTCACCAACAACCTGCATCATCTCAAAAATTGTTTTTCCGCGTTTAAGGAAATTGTGCGCCCAGGCAACTCTTTCTGGATCGATTAATCCAGTGTATTTTGACCAGGATTCAAGAGGATCAATTGCAGGGAATCGTCTCGCATACGAACGGGCATAAGACAGTCCGAGGAAAGATCCAACAACTTTAAGAGTACCCTGAGTAACAGGTTCTTCAAAGTTACCACCAGCTGGACTAACTGTTCCGCCAATGGTAAGGGATGCTTTGCGTCCATCATTAAGTTCAACGATTCCGCCTCTTTCATAGAAACGGGCAATTGAGCTTTCAAGATATGCCGGGAATGCTTCTTCACCAGGAATTTCTTCCAGACGTCCGCTCATTTCGCGAAGAGCCTGCGCCCAACGTGACGTTGAATCGGCAAGCATAAGAACATTCAAGCCAACCTGTCTGTAATATTCACCAAGAGTAACAGCTGTATAAACCGACGATTCACGCGCGGCAACAGGCATACTGGAGGTATTACAGATGATAATAGTTCTTTCAATCAGAGTTTTACCTGTTCTTGGATCTTTAAGGTGTGGAAATTCTCTAAGAGTTTCAACAACCTCACCAGCACGCTCTCCGCAGGCTGCAACGATAACCAGATCGATTTCGGCATGTCTACTTGTGATCTGCTGAAGAACAGTCTTACCAGCACCAAATGGTCCAGGAATACAATAAGTTCCGCCCAGCATAACCGGGAAGAAAGTATCGATAATTCTCTGCTTGGTAACCATCGGTTCTGTAGGCAACAGTCTTTCTTTATAAATTCCGAGTGGAAGTCTAACAGGCCATCTCTGGATCATATTAACAGAAAGAGTTTCGCCATCTTTTTCAAGAACAGCTATTTCTGAATCAACTTTGTATTTACCGGACTTGGCCAATTTTTTAATCTTCCATTCACCTCTTAAAGTAAAAGGAGCCATAATGAAATGATCAAAAATCTTTTCTTTGACCTTACCAATATTCTGGGCAGCTACAACCACATCACCTTCTTTGGCGATTGGTTCAAAATCCCAGTCCTGTTCTCTATCCAGAGCAGCAAGATAGTTTCCTGGTTCCAGGAATTTTCCTACTTTTTCCGCAAGCTCAGGAAGAGGATTCTGTAGTCCGTCATAAACCATTCCTATCAGGCCAGGTCCTAATTCCACCGAAAGCAATTCGTCAGTAACCTCTACAGGGTCTCCAACCTTCAAGCCTCTGGTTAATTCAAAAACCTGCATATCAGCGCGATTACCTCTGATACGAATTATTTCTGACATGAGTTTTACACCATCTGAACGCTGACAATATGCAACTGCGTTCTGCCTTACAGAACCTTCAACTTCAGCAGTGACCATATTGCCATATACGGTTACAATCTTACCGATTGAACTCACAGCGCGGTAACCTCCTCAAGAATTTTTCGCCCTTCATCCAGGTTTAAACGTGCATATCGGGCATGAATACGCAATTCAAGCATATAGGCTACCAGTTCATCAATTTCAAATGAATATTCAGAAGCCTTTTCTCTTAAGAAATCTATTCTAACCTGGTCCAGGAACATTTCTGCCTTCATTGGCTCTTCAATAGAAGACCAGGAATGAATAATGTCCTGAAAGTGTGCTAACAAATTACTTTCATCTTCAGCTAAGAAATCAGGCAAAAGAGAGTCTGAATCATCTGGAGTAATCCCAGACTTTTTCAGGCGCTCAATCCTCAGGCAAGAGCGAAAGGCCCATTCCCAACGTGCCCATTCGGCAAGCAATCCAGACTCAGCCTTGCGACCAGTTTCAATTATTAATTTAAACCAGGCCTCATTAATGGCAGTGAGCCAATCAGCTTCTTCCAGATCTTTATAACTGAAGAAAACATTTCTAAAATCTTCTGGTAAATCTTCTGAAATGACTGGTTCATATTCTGAATCAGACATTACAAAATGGTGCAATCCAGTTTCCTGAATAACAAATTCGAGCTCCAGAAGTTCTGAGAGAGAATCAAGATTGCTCTTTCCCTCTTCCTTTAACAGTCGATAAGCATCGCTTTCTACCAGCGGCTGTCCCAACTGGGGCAAAGAAGGTAAAAGGGTTAAGAGATAATATAAGCGACTAGACACAGTTATTTCTACGCCTATTCCTTTTCAATTATTTTCTTTAACTCTGGAGAAAGGAGCTTTTTAAAAGCTTCAGTAACCGAATCTTCAGTTACTTCTATTACTTCTGTTCCAGAATCAGATCTTAATTCAAAACCAGCTTTGTTAAGTCCTTCTGCCATTTTCACAGTCGCACCCTTTTCTTTGAACAGGTTTGCAACAACTTCGGCGAGAGGCTTTGCCACACTTTTTCCAAGAGCCAGTTCCCACTCTCTGCCAGTTTCCTGGTTTTTCAGTAGTTCAGAAATAGAACTTTTTATCACCTCTTCGGTGTTTAGCTGTTCAGCAACTTTTCCTTTTAATAGAGATGCACCAACGTCCTCTATTCTTTTTTTCAAACCAGTCATTAAATCTCTGGCTACAAGTTGCATTTCAGACTCAGATCTATGCTTTTTATTGGTTATTTCGAGCTCAGCGTCTTTCAGCATTTTTTCAGCTTCAACCTTAGCGTCTGCAATGATCTTTTTACCTTTCTGATTGGCTTCAGAAAGTAAGCTTTCAGCTTCTTTTTTTGCGGCGTCTATGCCGTCTTCCTTCAGCTGCTTAGCAAATGCTGCAACATCAGTTCCCATTGCCTTACTCCTTAATTTCAGGATACCTTGAGACGGCTTCCCGTACTCACACCATAGGATATAACACTAACCTTCTTTTTTTTCAACTTGGACGTCTTTGCCTCCTTAATTTCGGAGTTACAATATTTTTAACTTCTGTTAAGTTTTTGTCTAATTAATGCCGATGATTTTCCTGAATAGAAAAGCATTGAGGAGGTAGACTATGAACCGTTGGAAACGCGCCGCAGTAATTGGTGCCCTTCTAACAGCCGTAAATGCGGGGACACCAGTCCTTGCGAGTTTAAACAGAGGTATTACTGATTCCCAGACCGCAGCGATAAATGTTACCAAACATTTTCCAGCTGATATGGCCACTGGAGTTGCAGCAAACACACCTCTTACGGTTGAATTTGGAGGAGCTGTAAGCCAGTCCTTCTATCAAACAATTAACTTAAGTCTTTTTCAGGGAACTTCCCCGATTGAAGGAGAGTTATTCTATAATCCATCAGCCCGCCAGATTATGTTCAAGTCAAAAACTCCTTTAGAAGAAGGTAAGACTTATACTGCTCAGGTATCTTATTTTGACGGACTCGGTCGAACCTCAGAGAAGCTTTGGAGTTTCCAGACATCAGGGAAACAGGCCATGAACACACCAGCCGCACCACAATCTGCAGCCCCTGCTCAAGCCGCCTCAACCTCTAACAATCAGCAGGACTTCCTCAACATCTCAAATGCAAATATGGGATCAGGTTTCATAAAAGCAGAAACCCCCATGGAAATTTCATTTTCAGCTCCTCTCGATATAGCCTCATTAAAATCCGCCCCGATAAAATTGTATCAAGGGCAAAGAGCAATTGGAGTTGATTACAAGCTGTCCAGAGACATGAAAACTGTTACAGTTGGAGCCAGAGAAGATCTTAAAGCTGGCGAAGCCTATACAATTCTCGTAGACAAGTCAATTGCAGGAAATACAGGCGCCAATCTCCGCAAGAACACTTTGATTCCATTCAAATTTGGGGTTAAAGATGACGGAATAAATGTTGCAGCTCATGAAATCAATGAAACTCCTGCACCGGCGAGAAGAGCTGCTCCAGTTCGATCGGCCAATCATGGCCTCAACAATCCATTTGATAATGAAATAGCCCAGGTAAAGAATTTTACTCCCAGAAACAGAATGGCTCCTGCTCAAAAGCCTCAAGCCCTTTCTTCTATTCCAGTTCAAGTAACTGGACTCGCTCCTCAGAACGGTGCAAGAGTAACAAACTTGACTCAGCCTATTACTGTAGGTTTCAGCGAAGAAATTCGCTCTGAAACTCTTAACGAATTCACTTTCAGACTGGAAGATGATTTTGGCCCGGTTCCAGCAAAGATTCACTATTTTGCAGGAAGAAAACAAGCCACTTTAACTCCAATTGGAATGCTCGATAGCAATAGGACCTATAGAGTTGTAGTGACTCAGGGAATCACAGACCAAACAGGAAAGCCAATTAGAACAGGAATCTCATCAACCTTCTTAACAGTTTCTCCTGTCGCCTCTCCTGCAGTTCCTCAAATGTTTGCGTCGCGCCCGGACGTTGGTGCAGCCAACTATCAAAACACTCCTCCAATAAATGAAGCCAGAGAACTTGAATCCTTAGAGATTGAATCTGCTCAGAGAAGAGCTCCTCAGGCTGCTCAAAGACAAATTAATCAACCTATCAGAAGAGTTGCCTCTGCAAATTCCCAAAGAAGAATTCAAAACACTCAGAAATCAACTCCCGCACCTGTAGCAAAACTCGAAAACTTCAAAATTGCTGCTATTTATCCGGGAGCAAGAGCAAGCAAGGTTTCTCGAAGCAGCAAAATAGCAGTTCATTTCTCAGAACCAGCAGACCCTTCAACTGTAAACAACATTAACATTTCGGTTTTCGGAAATCAGCGCAGAGTTGAAGGAAAAGTTGTATACGACCAGAGAAAAAACCGTGCTGTTTTTGAGCCATCATCTCCTCTCAGCTCAAATACTGAATATAAAGTAATAGTTTCAGACAAAATCAAAAGCAGAAAAGGTGAATCACTTCAGAAGCATTCATGGCAATTTGCTACTGCAACAGACCTGAGAAGAAAATATCAGCCAAGAAAAACAGCTGAAGCTGACGCAGCGTTTTATATTCCTCTTGCAGATGGAAAAGCTAGACGCAATCCTGCCAAGACCAGAAGCGATAATCCAGGATTGAAAACTTCTTCAGGCGGAGGAGCTTTCAATTTCGTAGATCCCAAGCACTGGGCCTTCAAATCTGTAAGACATATTTCAAACAAAGGAATTCTGAATTCATTTCCGTTCCTTTATACCGACAGCGTTACCAGATATGAATTTGCCAGTGTTATCAGCTCTGCCTTGAGTAATATAAAATCCATGCAGAATTCTCCTGCCAGACCAGAGCTCAAGATAGCCGATCTTGTTCAACTGGAAAGTTTGATTATTGAATTCCGCAGCGAATTGAAATCATACGGAATCAACCCATCATGGTTTGAAGGATTTCTTAAAGCCCAGGGTGTTAACCTCCAACAACTTGAGCTTAAAGTTCGCAAAATGAAATAAAACTTTGGTAGAAAAAGGGCCGTCTTCAAATTGAAGACGGCCCTTTTTTTATTGCAGCCAGTAAAATATTGTTACAATGAGATTAATCGATTAATCCAGGAAAAATAAATCATATACTAAAACATTTTTTGAAAACTTTTTGTCCCCAACATTAATAACGACATTAGATTTCCCATCATCCCAATTGCCCAAAACATCAAATTTAATTTCTTTTCCTGTTAATTGGCCAGAAAGGCGGGCGTTAAAAAAGTCTTTTCCCTTAATTACACCATCAAACATAATGTTTCTCCCCAAATTCGCTCTTAGCTGAGGAAACTTTTCCGAAAACCCATTAAAAACAGATGGCAAACCATTGAAAAACCTCTGCTTGAAATTCAGGGCAAATTCAGATTGATTGAAAGCTTTCGTTTTAAAGTTCATTTTAAAATCAACCTCTCGCTTGTCTTTTCCAATTACAATTTTATTGGAAATTACATTTGCGAACACCTCAGGAAGGTTTTTCCTAAATTTTATCGAGACTCCGGCAACTCCAGACATTGGTGGTAAATCAAGGCTGTATCTCAGCCCCCACGGCAAGTTGGCAACTAGATTTTCAACATCAATGATTTCGGAAGAAAAATCCAGAAACCATTTTGCAGGAGACTTGGCGGGAGTTTCAATTCTTCCAGAGAATGAAGCTGGAAAGCCTAGCATAGTACTGCCAACATCCTCGAAAATCAGTTCGTTATTAAAATATTTCCAATTTGCGTTCAATTCCAGAATTGTGTAAAAGAAGCCAAGAGCAACGACTCTAACTTTATTCAGAGTGCCACTAAAATTACTAAAAAAGCCATCACCGCGACTGAACATCCATGAACCATTTAAAGAAATCCCACCATCACAGCCAAAAGGCATAGAATCCTGCCAGAGTGGAATTAACCACCTGGAAATTTTTGCCAGATCTATAGTGGTAGAAGAAACGTAGCCACTAATTTTAAAATCTCTCTTTTTATCTTCAATCAAGACCTCTGACTCAAATTTCTGGTCAATAACACAAGCCGACACAACTCCAGTCATCTTGCCCTTTTTTTGTTGAAGCTCTCCAGAGTAACTTCCAATAGCAAATCTTCTATTTTTAAACTTGCTCAAAAAAGCAAAGTTTACTTGTTGGGCCTTTTCTTTTTCCACGATTGGCAAAGAAAGTGAGATTGAACTGACAGAAAAAACAAAATCCGCATCAGAAAAAGGGAAATAGTCAATCTTTTCCAACTCTATTCTGTTTATAAAAAATGGTAAATGATTGTTTACCAGACAGCTTAATTCAGGTGGCGGTGGAATTTTATCAAGAATTGGCAATTGGATTTTTCCTGAAGCAACAATTTCAGAACATTTTAAAGAAACCCCAAGCCCGGCCTTGGTTAAAATTCCTGAAAAATCAAACTTAGCATTTATTCCTGATGCTTTAACAAAAAACGAGTTTTGCGCTGTTCGAGCACTAATTTCTTCCAGGTCTAATCCATCAAGGAGATTTCCCTTTAGTCCAGAATACTCAAATTTGCCACCATCAATGTCTATTTGCCTTGCAAGCTGATTGAATAAGAATTCCGCACCAGCATCACTATTGCAAAAAAGAAGAAGCCCCCCAGAAAGCATTCCCCCAAAAAGAAGGGCATATCCAAAAACCTTCAGAAAAAGGTTCCCAGAGGATTTGATCGGCTTGGGGCTGTCATTGTTTTGCTTATTATTCATAATTGGGAGATTCTAATTAAAAAAGTCCCGGATAGTCAACATCCGGGACCTAATCTATCATGGATTAAGGATCATCGAATAATCAGGTGTAGTATATCCACTGTTCTAACGCAATTTTATATTCCACAATCTCATCCTCAGTAAAAAACACAGATGATTCATGTCTGAAACTTTCCTGCGAATCTGACCCATGCACGATATTTTGTTTCATGTCACCGGAAAAATCCCCTCGAATAGTACCGGGTTCGGCTTTTAAAGGATCTGTTGCGCCCATTAATTTACGGCAAAGAGGGACAGCATTTCGTCCTTCAACTATTATTGCCACCGCTGGGGCACTGGTAATAAATTCAACCAGGGAATCATAAAAAGGCTTACCTTTATGACAGGAGTACTGTTTAGCTGCTTGTTCAGGTGTTACTTGTAACATTTTTAAAGCAACAATTTTTAGCCCCTTAGCTTCGATCCTTGAAATAACAGACCCGATGAGTCCTCTTTGGACAGCATCGGGTTTAATTAAAATAAATGTTCTTTCTTTAAGAGCAGTCTTAGGCATTAACTTCCACCAGTATTACAAATTAAACTGCATGGAATAACATGAACTCCGCCCCGTTTCTGAAAATACTCTAAGATCATCAGTAAGAGCTTCTACAGAACTAAGATGTTTTCTAAGATCGCTTTCAGATATGCGAGAAATGGACCCAGAAACAGCATCCCCATCTATCAGCATGAAATCCTCAACAGTTATTTGAAGCTTATCCTTAAAAACTGAGAATTTCAAGTCAAACAATCCCTGCGATTCTACATACGAAATCTCGATGATTTTCATCAAGGCATCCTGCAATGCGGACCGCATGCGGTCTCTGGGAACATCTCCTATATCAAAATGTTCACAGATACCTTCAAGGGTTAACACTGCATTTCCCAGATAGATCTTATCTGCTGGGATTCTCATGTGTAGCGATAGTTCATCGAGGCGCTTCTTTTCCATTGGGACTCCTTTAGAAATCCTCTCGAACCGTAGCGATCCAAACCATTAAACGTTACTCTTTAGCTGCAATAATCTTTATAACTTCTTCTTTCGAAGTGGCTTTTTTAAGATCTTCAATTAAGTCCTGATATCTGAGAAGTCTTGAGATCCTTGCAAGTAGTTTAAGATACAAACTACCAGACTCTACTGGAGCTGCGAGAAGAAAAATCAAATGTACGGGATCACCGTCAACCGAGTTAAAATCAATTCCCTTGCCTGATCTTGCAAAAGCTATTGATACTTCATTCACAGTATTAGCCCTAGCATGAGGAATTGCAATTCCTGCTCCAATTGCAGTACTACCCAGCTTTTCTCTTTCGAGAACTGCGCTAACAAAATGATTGTGGTCACTAACCTTACCGGAATGGTGCAACATGCCAGAGAGCTTATCGATGGCGTCTGACTTATTTTCCACGCTTAAGGAAAGATCAATGAAGCTGTCTTGAAGTAATTCTGATATCATTGCTGTTTCTCCTAGCTAGACTTATACAACTTATACTCGCATTTTTCGTGCCAACTCCAAACAGCCTGTTATTAGGATATTTGGACTAAAGAGAGTGTGTTTTTTACACATAGGGTACAACAGTGTAAATATAACACACTTTTCAGTAAACCAAAGTGAATTTTTTTATCATTCGGCATTTTTTTTAAAATTCGTTATCAAGATCATGCTTTTTTAACTGATGCCTAAGAGCAAATCTGGATAAACCAAGGATGTCAGCCGCTTTACTTTTTTTGCCATCAACTTCCTGCATCACTTCTGTAACAATCTTTTTCTCTACAGAGTCTATATAATCTTTAAAGTTGAATCCAGAGTTCTCCCAGGGTTTTTCCTGTACCCCTCCCATTTTACTCACATCTATATTTGATACTTTCTTTAAATCTTCTGGCAAACTTGATGGCCGTATCTGGTTTGATGTTTCAAGCAAAGTTGCTCGCTCAAGTATGTTTTTCAACTCACGAACATTTCCGGGATATGAGTAGTTTTCAAGAATTTTACAGGTTTCTTCTTTGTAGCCTTTAATATCCTTTGAAAACTCTTTTCTGAATTCATCCAAAAAGTATTTCGCCAGAAGCATAATATCGTCTCGTCTCTCTCTGAGTGGCGGAAGTTGAATGGTAAAAACATTCAATCTATAAAACAGATCCTGCCTTAAACGGCCTTCATCCATTGCCTTTTCCAGATCGGCGTTGGTAGCAGAAATAATTCTAACGTCAACATGAATATCTGAAGTTCCACCAACTCTGCGAAATTTGCGCTCCTGAAGCACTCTCAACAATTTAACCTGCAAACTGGGATCAAGCTCGCCGATTTCATCCAGAAACAATGTTCCACCACTGGCAAGCTCAAAAAGTCCTTTCTTCTGCCTCTGAGCATCAGTAAAAGCACCTTTTTCATGCCCAAAGAGTTCTGATTCAAGCAAAGTACTACTCACTGCCGCCGCATTTACATCAATAAATGGTTTGTCGGCACGATTACTTTGGAAGTGAATCTGCCTGGCAACAAGTTCTTTTCCTGTGCCAGACTCTCCCCTAATAAGAACAGTAGTTCTGTCTGTTCTGGCCGCCATTGCAATGTGCTCTCTCAATTGCTTCATTTTAGAATTTTCACCAAGGATTTGAGAGAACTGGTTTTCCAGCTTTTCCTGGAAATGATGCAATTGGCTCTTCATAAGATTTGCCTGAACTATCTTGCCAATCAAAAGCCCAACTTCTTCCAGACTATAGGGTTTGGCTAAATAATCGTAAGCACCGCGTTTCATAGCCTCTACAGCAGTTTCCACATCCCCAAATGCGGTCATAATAACCACTATAACACTTGGATCTATTTTTGTTACTTCAAGAAGAAGATCGAGCCCATTGCTGTCAGGAAGCCTGACATCCAACAAGACTATATCCCCGCCCATTTCGTGGAAGTAGGTCAAAAAGTCCCTACCACTCTCAAAAGTTTTTACGTTGTAACCGTCTTCTTCAAGCGCTTCTTTCAGTGTCCAACGAATCATTTCCTCATCATCAACAACTAATATATCTATTGCCATTTTTTAACTCACCAGTTCAGATCTGCGCACAGCCTCAATAATGTATGGGCGAATACGCTCATCCGTAATTTTAAAGATTGTGAGAAAGCACTGGTAGAGTAACTTTGATTTGCTGAATTCAAGCTTTCCCAGAATATATCTTTGCAGTTCAAATTCTTGATCCGCAAAACTATCGACAATTATTTGAATTGTTTTCTCGTTATCTAAAGAAAGCAATTCATCAGCAGTAGACTTTCTTGCTCTAATAGAAAGATCATCCATTAAATCTCTCATATTTTCAAGATAAGTGCTTTTGCCAGTTTCTCTATAAAAAATACTATTTACCGCAGCCTTAACAGCCCCATCTCCGTCTTCAAGTAAATCCTCAAGATGCCTCAAAGACTCCTTCCCCGAAAGTTTGTACAAAGCTTTTGCAGCTGAATACCTGACCTTCCAACTCCCCTCCTTTGTTGACCCAAGAATTACCGGAACGACCTCACTTCTTCCAATACTTGCAAAAGCATCAATGATTGCGCTTCTAAATATTGGTTCCTGAGCTTCAGGAAAAATCTTTTTCAGTAATCCAAGACAAGAATCACTACCTATTTCTTTTATTGTACCAAGAGCTTCAAGAGCAACCTTTTCATCGGAGTCAGACAATAGCTCCAGAAGAGGTTGAGCATGATCATCCAAGGCAAGATAGCGATAAGCAACAGCAACAGCCCTTCTTGAGGCTGCTTCTGGATGGGCTGCAAAAGATGCAATTTCATCAGGTTTGTTCCAGCCAACAAGCTCATAAATCGGAACAGCTGGTAAGGGCGATCTTAATTTAATCGGCTTCCATTCTCTAAAATCAAACAGAGGCAAAGCAGCTTTGTGTATTTTTTCATCAACATAGATAGAAAAGTCTCCAGCCGCCTCAGCAAGTGTTTCTGCTAGATAAGCAGGCATGCCAACCCACGAAGGTTCAGCGATGAAACCGCGATCAACCTTAACCATTTCACCAGAAGACAGTCCTACCGTAACTTTTGCTTTAGATTCCTGAAGCAATGCGCTGGTTTCAAGAGCTTTTTTAAATCTGGAAACCACTTCAAAAGCTACAACCAGAGCTTCAAATAATGGGTCATCACTTTCAGAATCAGAGTTAAAAAACCAGAATCTATTTAACTGAGTCGCCGGATAACAGGAAAAATCAAAGGAGAAATCCCTTTCTAACAAAAGTTCAGCTTCTTTAAGAGCTTTATTAAACTCTTTTTTGTTTTCCAGATTATCGCCTGAAAATCTCAATTGAATTGCAGCAACAACAGTCTTTTCACCTAATGACTCTACCGGCAAAGGTAGTCTTTGCCTAACATCTAATCTGAGTCTAAGATCTTCCTCTCCGCCCTTTTCGATAATTGGGATACTGTTCATTTTTTTGGTAACCCCAACTGAAACAGGCTTAGATGGAGTTGAATTTAAAGCTGTTTTCTCGGAAGGTACAGAACCAGGGTCTGAGGCTGTAGAAGCAACTTCTTCATTAATATTTTCCCTGGCGATTACTCCTGTTTCCTCTCCATCCGGTTCTTCTGCAAGAAAATCAACCTCATCTTCTTGCTCATCAAGAGAAAACATCACAAAAACCAGTAGCAGAATAACAACCGCAATTACGATCATTAAAATTGAATTCATTTTATTGCCCTTTTACTTCAAATTGCGCTTAACGCTTTTTATATCCGAGACGTTTGACCCACTCATCTTTTTTACGCCAATTTTCTCTAACTTTTATCCACAACTGTAAAAAAATATCACGTCCGAGAAGTCTGTTCAACCGTTGCCTTGCTTCCTGACCAAGTTCTTTTATTCCTTTACCGCTTGTGCCAATAATAATCTTCTTGTGACTATCCTTTTCAACGGTTATGTTGGCCTCAATAAATGTTTTTCCATTTGGCCTGTCCTTAAATTGTTCAACATTTACCGCAACAGAATGTGGAACTTCCTGATAAAACTTTTCTAATGCCACTTGCCTCACAACCTCTTCAGCGATTTCTCGCTCCGAAAGACTGGTATAATACTCTGCATCATAAGCATGAGGCCCTTCGGGAAGAATGCCCTCAACATAGTTTAAAAGTTCATCCAGCCCCTGTTTCTTGTCAGCTGAGGTGGTGAAACAAGCTGTGAAGGGTGCAATTTCCATATAAGCTTTTTTGATAGCTTCAAGATCTTTATCCTTGGCCAGATCCGCCTTATTCAAAACAAGAGCCATAGGCCCGGAGAGACCAGACTTCAATTGCTCCAGATACCCCTGATCTTCTTCAAACCTTACATCAACAACGTCTACAAGATATAAACTCCCTTGCAGACCATGTAAAGTTGCATGAATCTCTTCGTTCATAAAAGCATCAAGCTTATTTTTAACCTGATGCAAACCAGGAGTATCACAAAACACAATTTGTTTTTCTTCTTTGGTGAGAATACCTAGAATTCTTCTGCGAGTTGTTTGAGGTCTAAATGAAACAATTGAAACCTCTTCACCAACTAAAGCGTTTATTAATGTGGATTTTCCAGCATTAGCTCTTCCAAAAACGCCTATGGCACCAAATTTTAAATTACTTTTTTTCATCTTTTTTTACCGGTTCTTTAGTAGATAAAGAATCCTTATTTCCCTTGGTTAGTTTTTCTTTTTCAGGCAAACTTTTTACTTTTGTTTCGCCAGTTTTTTTTTGCTTTCGTGCCTTTAGCCTTATTCTTGGCGGCACCCGGGTTACTATTTAAAATTGGATTAAACAATACCTTGTTTCTTGGAGCAACAACCTGAATCCAAACTTTCTTTCCTTTCTTAAATACAACAGGATTTCCGCTATCATCCAGGAATTCGGTAAAATCATTTGCCGACTTTTTAGTCCACTTCCCATTTATTAAGCGTCCAGATTGAAGATAATAGGCTTTGCCTGAACCGATAAAATCAACATCCTGACGTCCAGCTTTATCAACAGTTTTCATACTTGCTTCCTGAATCACCACCGAGTGAGGACTTATTGGCTTACTGGTGTCCAGATCCTTGTGAATTGCACCATTCATGAATCTTAGATAGCTATCAGTTACCTTGTCGTATTTATAGGAAACTGAGTAGTTTCCATGATATTTAATCTTAAGTCTTTCGCCCGGTTTTGCCCCAATTGACTCAACAGAGCCATAAACCAAAGGCAACTTTTTTTGAGGAAGTTCCATGGCAATCTTCTTATCCATGTATTCCTTTAGCCTTTTCCCGGTTGTGTAGAGGTTATGCGGAGCTTTTCTTTTTGAAAAACGATAGAATGGTTTCCCATGCTTAATCTCATCTATTGAGTTAATTTTGCTTTTGGATAAGTATGCATAGCCCTTTGGACTTCCACCGCAATGAACATATAAAGCATCAACTTCAAGAGCTCTATCAACAAAATATTCACGGCAACTTCTAACTGGTCCCAATTTTCCTGGAACATGAAAAAATAACGCCATAAAACGTGTTATACCACCCTCAACAGGCATTTCATAAACAACTTCAGCATCAATAAGTCCAGTTTGAGGTCTCGCCTTTCTATGATTCTCTATCATTACCGCGAGAGGCCGCATGGCTTTGCCCTTTATAATTCTAGCTTCACCTTGTCCTAGCTTTGAAACAAGCGGAATTGGGCCTCTACTTGGAGGTTTTGCTACAGAAGCTGTGCCCAAATTTGCTGTAATTTCTGTTGGTTTAACTGGCTTTTCTTCTAAAGCTTTGGTGGGAACCTTCTCTTCTGCCTTTTCTGGTGGCGCAGGTGGAGGAGGGATAATGGTCACTCCCCCAATAATTTGAGTGGCTGGTTCAGATTCAATACTTTCTGTGGATTCAATATTTGGCCTGATAGTTTCATTTTTATCAGCTGCTTTATTTATGACTTCTTCAGGCTTCGCTTCTGTAATAACTTTATTTGTTTTTGCAACATTAGAATCTTTGCCAGCAACGGCCTGAGTTTTACTACCAATATTTAAACTTCTGGGATCTGTACCCTTGGCTGCTAAACCATCGTGGTAAGGATTTCCATTAAATGGCGGGGAATTTAATAAAGCAGGACTTAACAAAGTTCTAACATCTATGGGGTGAAAATAGGGTCTATCCTGGATTTTCTGTTCCATTGGTGGTTTTGTTGAAGCAACAGAGCGCTCACCTAGATTTGGTTTATTTACGGGTAAAGACTCTAATAAAGGCTTTGTTGGAACCTGAGCAAAAGCTCCGCTTCTGATTCGGACTATTACATTTGAATATAATTGCCTGCTCTCTTCAAATTGGGCCTTTAACCTTCTGATGTAGTGGTATTTTAAGGGCGTCTTAGAAACAGCGAACTGCTGAATTCTATTTTCCAAAAAAAGTAATAATCTGGTCAAATTCTTTTCAGCATCAGGATTCTTTATAAGGGGCGACCTTGAATCAGAGCTGAGAGCCCTTTTCATTTCAAGATTTACCAGATTCATTGTATCGCGCAATTCAAAATACTTCTTAATCTCATCTATATTTTCAGCACTCAACATACTAACTGAGAAAATAGAAACAAATGCTGCAATCAGAAAGGCGATTTTTTTGTAATAGATTTTCATATAACTATTTCCTTACTATTAATGGGGAATTGTCAGGTTTTCAACCGATTCTGGTTCTGGTTCTGGAAGTTCCTCAGGTTTTGGGGGTTGAACCAATCCCCCTGAAATTACAATTTTCATGGCGTCTTCAATATCCATTTCCGTATCAACAATTCTAGATTTTTCTATGATTAAAAGAAAGCCTGATGTTGGGTTCGGAGTTGTTGGCACATAAACCGTGGCCATTTGCTTTTCTTTAAAATTATGAGATTTTAATGGAACAGTGAAATCGCCAGTTACAAAACCAAATGTCCAGCTATGTTCCTTGGGGTATTCAACCATAACAACTCTTTTGAATTCTCCCCTGTTTTTCTGAATCAAAACCCCGGCAACCTGTTTCACGCCATTATACAAAGAGCGTATAACTGGTATCTTTTCTAAGGATTTATCAATCCCGTCAATAATTCTTTTACCAATAAAGTTTTGTGCAATAATTCCAACAACAGCACAAAGCATAGCGGTCAAGATAATCCCGACTCCCGGAATTCGATAACCCAAACTTCTTGTCACAGCACTCCCCAGGAGTCCGTCTGTGATCTGAAAGATGAAATACATTGTATAAAGCGTCACTGCAAGAGGAACAAGAACCAGCACCCCTGTTAAGAAATACCGTCTCATCTCAAGCATAAGATCATTTATCTTATCAGAAGCATTTTCGAGAGTTTTGTTCAATCGCTCATGCTGTATAGGCAATTTCATGCTAATCCCTCTTCTGGAAAGATTTTCACAGTTTCAACCTTTCTTCCATCACTTTTTAAGACTCGAAACAAATACGAATTAACTTCAAAAGTTTCACCCGTAGCAGGTATTCTACCAAGAGTGGCCAGGATAATACCATTTAAAGTTGTAACTCCATCAATAGACTCAAGTTTTAGTTCGGTTTTATCGTTTATGTCAGATAGGCTTATCTCGCAACGAACCGTGTAAGACCCATCGTCATGGAATTTTATTCCAGAAACCGGCTTGTCAAATTCATCATGAATCTCTCCGACAAATTCTTCCAGCAGATCTTCAAAGGTAACAATTCCACTCATCGAGCCAAATTCATCCAGAACAACTGAAACCTGGAGATTTTTTTCTTTCATCTCCTTAAACAATTCGAATCCAGATTTCATTTCAGGAACAAAATATGGAGTGGTCATTAATTCAACAATAGTTTTAGCCTTGTCCCCTCTTAGAAATAAGTCCTTAAAATACAAAATTCCTACAACTTGCCCAATCTCTTCCCTATATATTGGAATTCTTGAAAATCCAGAATCAAGGATAGTTTTTCTTGCAAGCCCGAGTGGAGAGTTTTCTTCCAGGCCAGTAACACTTATTCTTGGGATCATAATCTCGTTCACATGCTTTTCCCGCATCCCGATTATACCTTTAGCCATTTCACTGGAATGCTCCTGAATGGTTCCAGAGCTTAATCCATGACCCAAAAGAATTAGCAACTCATCTCTGGAAATGGTTCCTTCTTCATCATTTTGCCCAATTCCAATCACTTTCATAACCGATCTTGTAAAAGTTGACACTATTACAACTGGAAAATGAAAAACGATTTCAAAAAAGGTCAATAAAGAGAGAAATTTTAAACAAAATTTTAGTGGGCGATAACTGAAAGCCATTTTCGGAAGAAACTCGCAAAAAACAAAAATGAAAATAGAAACAAGAATCGTTTCGATTTCTAACCAGGCTGGATTAAATGTCTGAACCAATCCAGTCAATATGGATGTTGCAAGAACAAGAAAACTATTGGTACCAATTAAGGTTAGAGCCAAAAACCGCTCTGGTGACTCAGCAAGCCGAATAAGGCTACGTTCCTTTGATGCATTTTTGGAACGAGCCCTGTATCTGAGATAATCAATATCTAAGCTGACAAATCCAGTTTCTGCCCCGTTGAAAACGGCATTAAAAGCAAGAAACACACAAGCCAGCCCGACATAGAAAAATAATGTCATGCCTTCCCCTGAGCACCTCTAAACTGCTTATGAAGCAATCTTTTCCTGCCCATTTGTACATATAGCGAATTTTACACGCAGAATTCGATTCCCTTTAATCTCGGTAACCTGAAAGGTTCCCTGGGCTTCTTCAAACATCTCACCTTTTTGTGGTATACGTCCCAGCTTTTCAAGCACGAAGCCACCCACGGTTTCGGAATCTTCGTAATCCAATTTAGTATCAAGCTCTTCTTCCATGTCTTTGATACTAAACCTTGCATCTATACTATATACATTCTTTTCTAGCTGTAAAAGCGGTTTTTGCTCGTCAAGATCATATTCGTCAACAATCTCACCAACAATCTCTTCAAGCAAATCCTCGATAGTTACTAATCCTGAAATTCCACCATATTCATCTACCACAAGTGCAAGATGCTGCTTTCTTTTCTGAAATTCTCTTAGCAAATCATCAAGTTTTTTAGTTTCAGGAACAAAAAATGGAGGGCGCAAAAGCTTGAATAAATCATAACTTTTTTTAATTTCATCAAGCTTCATTAAAATATCTTTTACATAAACGATACCCACTACTCTATCCAGACTTCCATCATAAACAGGAAATCTTGAGTGGCCGTCTTCTCTAATGAACTCTAATAATTCTTCAAGTTCAATATTAATTGGCATAGAAATAATATCTGGTCTGGGAACCATTACTTCACGGGTAAAAGTGTCGCCAAACTCAAAAACAGAGCTGATCATTTCTTTCTCATCCCGTTCAATAATTCCAACTTCCTCTCCGAGGCTGAAATAACTATCTATTTCTTCCATTGAAGTGGAAGAACCAAGGTGAGAATTCCATTCTGCATACTTCGGAAAAGCCTTTTTCAAAAACAAAACCACAGCCCCAGTAATCGGTGAAAACAAAAAGATAAAAATTCTTAAAGGCTTAACAACAACTCTTGCATAACCATAAGCACCAAAAATGGCAATTGTCTTTGGCGTAATTTCGCCAAAAATCAAAAGTAAAATGGTCATAACAACTGAAGCCACAGCAATACTAATAGGAATGCTGCTTCCGAGGTATTGTGCAATTGGCGACGTAGGCAAATATTTCATTAAAAAAGCAGTTGCCATGGCAGTGGCACCAACATTTACCAGAGTATTTCCCAGTAATAAGGTTAAGAGCATTTTCTGCTTGTCAGCAAGCACGCCCAGTATCTCATTAGCCCTGCCATCGCCCTCTGTCTCAAGTTTTTTAAGGCGCAATGGTGAAAGAGCAAAAAAGGCTGTTTCAGTTGCAGAGAAAAAAGCAGAAAGAATCAAAAAGCCTACAAATATCAACCCCGAAAAATAGTCGTCCATAAATTTTTAAATATTCCACCCTTTAAGCATTGTAAAAAGTTTTAATCCTCTTCAATTACTCTTTTTATCAGAGGAGCAACTTTTTTTACATCCATACATCCCAAAAGCTTTTTATCACAAAGATGCTGGCAAATAGAAACTTCTCTTTCACGCATAACTTTGCGATCAGAAACTTTCATATGATCATAGCCAGCTAGATGTAATAAGCCATGAATCAAAAGAAAAACAATTTCAAACACCGTTTCATGTTTTAAGTTTGCAGCCTGCCGTATAGCAGTTTCAGTGCTTATTACAATATCACCAATTGGCTTAATCTCATTCCCAAATCCATCATCTTCCAGCGGAAAAGATAGCACATCCGTAGGCTCATTTTTTCCAAGATAATCATTGTTCAGCTTTTGAATAAAGTCATCGTCACAAAAAACCAAAGACAATTCTGAATTCTCAGAACAGCCTTCAAATTTCATTATTTCAATCGCAATATCTTTAATAAAATCCAGGTCTACTGAAAATTGATCTTGCGTATTACTGATCAGAACTTCCATTTGTAGCCCCCTTTGGTTGTTGATTCGAAAGTTTACCAGGGTAGTCGATTCTTCCATGATACATGGAAGTTAGAACTCTTACAAAAATCTGTTCAATTTTTTCTATATCTTTCAAAGTCAAATCACTTTCGTCCAACTGATTTTCATCATAAAGTTTATGCTCAATAATTTTTTGAACCAAACCTTCAATTTTACTATGCGTGTGTTGCTGCAAAGTTCTGGAGGCCGCCTCAACTGAATCGGCCAACATTATAATTGCGGCTTCCTTTGTCTGTGGTTTAGGACCAGGATATCTGAATCTTTCTTCATTCACATCCTCGCCATCTTTATTCTTCTTGGCTTCCTCAAAAAAGTAGCTTATCAAAGTAGTCCCATGATGCTGTGACATAATCGACAAAACACGTTCCGGCAACCCGTATTCTCTTCCTAGATCCAGACTGTCCCTGATATGCCCAACCAAAATCAAACTCGACATATATGGAGTAACCTGATCATGTTTATTTTCATCACTTTGATTTTCGGCAAAATAGGCTGGTCGCTTGAGCTTTCCAATGTCATGAAAATATGAACCGATTTTAGTTAAAAGAGCATCAGCATTGATACCGTTGGCTGCAGCCTCAGCCAGTGTGGCAACCGCAACGCTGTGTTGGTAGGTTCCTGGCGCTTCGTCTGCAAGCTTTCGCAGCAGCGGCTGGGAAAGATCCGCAAGTTCCAGTAATCTTGAACTTGTCGCTAGAGAAAATAGGCTTTCCATATATGGGAGCAAGCCATTTGCCAGAATTCCTGAGAAAATACCATTAATAAAACCAAGACCGGCTACTAATCCGATCTGTTTAAAATCCATGGTTGCAAAGCTTTCGGAATCCAGAAGAAGAAAGGCTAACAGTGAAACCGCATTTGCCACCCCTATTTTTACGCCAGTATAACCAATCAGAGTTCTGACATTGATATCCCTTGAAGCTGCCTTCCAGGCAAGAATACCAGTCAAACTTCCCAGGATACTAACTATTACAAAGCGCGAGTTGGATTCCGCAATAACAAACATCAAAAGGCCCATTAAAACAGTATTAAATAGTGCAACAGAACTATTTAAAAGCATTGTCATCAAAAGCGCTATCGATGGCAGGGGAGACAGAAGAAAGACCAGATAAGGCTTACTGAAAGCCCCACCAATAGTAACCACAGTTTTTGCCAGAACAATATTTAACAAGGCCAGAACGCCCAGCAGCTTGTATTGCTCAGAATCTTTAAGCATCTGAATGTGATCAAGTCGCAAAAAAACAAGTGAAAGCAACAATACCAATAACCCAATTAAAAAGTTTCCTGAAAAGGACAAAACCCTATTTTTGTGTAATTGCTTGGCTATTCTTTTTAAAACATAGTAGTCATCAGAAGTAACCAGAACCCCTTCGTCTATGATCTTCTGGCCTTTTTGAAAAGTTCTTTTCACCGGCTGAATAGAATTGGCTGCGTCTTCTCTACGTTTCCTGGTTAATTTCTCATCTTCAATAGCATTTACTGATAGCGCACCTCGAACAATTCCAGTCATCAGAATTTTGAAAATAGAATTTTCGGGAAATGATTCAACTCTTGAAGAAACTTCATCCTTAATCATTTCCAGGTTTTGTGAAGTGATGATTCTCTGGCTCATATTAGACAAGATCTGCCGGGACGATGATCGCAACCTTTCAACCTGAGAAGGGCGCAAAGTTCTTAACTTTACAAGACGATTAGCGTCTAATAAAAGATCCGAATCAAAATATGAAGCAATGAGATTTTCCGGTCCCTGGGAAGGAGGAAGTTCACGAAGCTCCAGATAAAAGTCGGAAAGATTGTTTGAAAAACGATCAAATCGTTCCAGAGTCTGCTCTTCTGCATTTTCTATATTGGTGTAAACCGGCTTGATCTTTTGCTTTTCAAGGGCCCTAAGTTCGTTAGTCTTTCTTTCATCTTCAAAACTAATTAAACGCGGACATCTGATAGTCTTTGGAGCAGGCTTCCCTTCAACAACATCAGGACTAAATCCACTTGGGTCAATAACCATAACAAAAACTAATAGAATGAAAAACAGAACAACCTGAAAAAGAAACTTTTTCTGTTGCTTGGCTGGAATATTGAGCCACTCCAGAAAGCTGGACAACAATACGTTGGTTTTATCGCTCACTGTTTAATAATCCCTTAGCTTCATAAGTTTCAAATGCATTAATTATTCGTTTTACAAGCTCATGCCGAATTACATCTTTTGATGTTAAATCTGTGAAATTAACACTTTCAAGGCCTTCTAAAATCTCTTTTAATTTTAATAGAGAAGAAGAGCTGGTTTTTGGAAGGTCTATCTGAGTATGGTCGCCGGTTACAACAATTTTTGAGCCATAGCCAAGTCGCGTCAATACCATACGCATTTGGGCCATGGTCGTGTTTTGCGCTTCATCAAGAACAATAAATGACTCATTGAAAGTTCTACCACGCATATATGCTAAAGGAGTAATTTCAATAACTCCCTGCCGCAAAAACTGTTCAAATTTGGCTAATCCAATAAACTCCTGCAGAGAATCATAAAGGGGCCTAAAATGCGGATCAACTTTTTCCTTTAAATCTCCAGGAAGATATCCCAGATTTTCGCCAGCCTCAACAACTGGTCGGGAAAGAATTACCTTGGTAACTTTCTTTTCCTTAAGAGCATTAATAGCCATAGCTGTAGCAAGGTAAGTTTTTCCGGTTCCGGCTGGGCCCCTTGCAATTGTTAAAACATTTTTTTCTATTGCTTTAACATATTTCTGTTGAGCTATGGTTTTTGGCTTAATTGATCTGCCGGTTGAAGTAATTAAAATTTCTTTAAAAGACAAATTTTCATTTTTCTGACCCATGGAGCTAGCAACTGTTGTTTGTTCAAAAAGCCTCTGCATTTCAAACGGACCAAGCTCTTCAGGTTCTTTTAGCCTATCAGAAAGATTCTCTATAAATTTTTTCGCCAGAGCTAAACTGTCATTGGAACCTTCTAGAAAAATGCAATTCCCTCGAGCCCATGACTTTAGGCCAGGTAACTTACCTATAAGCTCCAAACCTGAGTTAGTACCAGTTGCCAATAAATACCTGGCAAGCTCTTCAGATAACTCAAGCTTTTCTTCCGGAGGACACATCAGACATCCTCCTCCTCTGGAACAGAAACAATCTGAACAGCTGGAGCAAAAAGATCTTCAAAATCCTGATCGCTTTTTTCCAAAGTAACCTGGCCAAAACCGCCGGACTGAAAACGCCTTATAATATCTGTCGCAGCGCGATATTCGTCAGGATTTCCACCCTTTAATAGAAAATTCATTCTCTTTGCGTAATGCTCAATAAAAACATCAAAATTGGATTCACATTCAGCAAAACCAGGCAATACAAATTGTTGCCCTGCACGAGTTAAAATTTCAGTTAAAAGTTTAGCTTGCTCAAACGGACTCTCAGCATTCCCTGGCATAGTATTAATGAGCCTGAGAATATCACCACGTTTCAAAAGAGAAAAATCTAAGATTCCAGGAAGATCCAGCAATTCAAGGCTCCCAGGAAGTTTGATCCATTGAATATCTCTGGTCAAACCTGGCCTATTTGCAGCTTGGGCTGCTTTTCTACCAGCCAGAGAGTTAATAAGGGTGGATTTTCCAACATTGGGAATCCCAATGATCATAACCCGACGAACTTTACGGGTTGGTGGCGGTACACCGGGCTTTGTTCTAAAAGCTGAAGCCTTTATTAAATTTGCAAGCTTCTTTACAGAGCTTCTGTTTCTGGCGTCCAATGCCAAAGCGGGAATACCCTCTTTGCGATAACGATCTATCCACTTTTTTGTTTCCTGCTTATCAGCAAGATCTGCTTTTCCGAGGGCTATTATAGACTGCTTATCCAGTCTATCAATAAATCCTCTGAGTCTTGAGCCCCATGGCATTCTTGCATCCACAAGCTCAACAATAAGGTCAACAACTGGTAAAAATCTGTCGACCGAGCGAAACGCTTTTTTAATATGACCGGGAAGTTCTTTACTCATAATATTTTTTTGGAGACAAAACAAAAATTTCAGGCAAATCTATTTGATTAATTGCCAATTCCCGCCACAGTTTCTCCTGGCGAGACATCAAGGTTGTGGTGAGGATGACTGCGAATAGGATGAATACGATTAAATGGGAGATAAGCAAAAACTGCCTGTCCCTTAAGATTCTCAAGCGGCATCTTACCCCAATATCTGCTATCTGCACTATTATTGCGGTTATCTCCAAGAACAAAAACACTATCGGCTGGAACCACATACTCAAAATCTGAAACCGGTGGTTCAGCTATGTAAGGTTCGTCTAACGGAACAGAATTAACGAATACAATTCCATTCTCAATTAAAATATGGTCGCCCGCCAGGCCAACAACTCTTTTAATGTAGTCCTTGGGGGGAGCCGATTTATCCGGGTTTGGATATTTAAAAACAATAATATCCCCACGTTTTGGCTTTGCAAGCCAGATTCTTGGAGCAAAAGGAATTCTTCCATCAAGAGACAGATCAGCTACATAAGCAAATCTGTTCACCAGAATCCTGTCTCCGTCTCTGGTTTTTTTGCCAGTAGCATAGTCTTTTTTCTCACCCAGAAGAGTAGGTTCCATGCTCCCTGTTGGTATCCAGAAAGCCTGTAAAACTAAACTACGAATAAGAATTGCAAGAAAAAAAGCAATAAAAATAGTCTCGTTCCATTCACGAAACGAGCCTTTATAATGCAAAGTATAACTCGAACTATCCAGGACTGAATCATCGGGATCAATAACCTTTAATGAGAGGTTATTGACCCCGTTGTGCAGCTTTAGATCAGTCCGGAAACGTCCACGTTTGAAAGATTCGATCTGGCTGGATTCGCTAGCTTCCTTAAAAAAAGGTCTATAACCGTGCGTAAGCACAATTTTAGCCCCTTCAGGAACCTTGCCACTGATACTACCAGTGAGCTTAAGTTCTGACTCAGCCAAAACTTCATCCAGATCAAGCGCATCTATAGGGACAACTTGATCGCCATATCGAATCGAAATGTCGTGGATAAACACCCCGACTCCCTTTTCGGGAACGGAATCATTATTCAATGCTTACTTTTTATCCTTTGCGAAGATTTTGTCTTTAACTCTAGTCTTCTTACCAATTCTATCGCGGAGATAATATAGTTTTGCGCGAGCAACTTTACCACGACGCATAACTTTAATGTCAGCAATGTTAGGAGAATGAATTAGGAAAGTTCTTTCAACGCCAACGCCATAAGAAATTTTTCTTACGGTGAAGTTTTCGCGCAGGCCAGCATAGCGTTTAGAGATTACAACGCCTTCAAAAGCCTGAAGTCTTTCTTTTTCACCTTCACGAACTTTTATTTCCATGCGAATGGTGTCGCCTGGCATAAAAGATGGTAAATCTTTCTGATTTTTCTGGTAGTTTCTTTCAATACTTTCAATAATTGGATTCATGGATAAACTCCTTCCGGAATGGTTTCAATATTATTCTGCTTATTACTTATCCAGGATCAAACAAGATCCTGTATTAGCTGTCTATCTTGCTCTGATAGCTCCAGTTTTTTAAAGACATCAGGTCGAGAAATCGCTGTTGCCAGCAATGACTGCCCTCGCCTATAAGACTCTATCAAAGCGTGGTTCCCTTCTTGAAGAATTTCTGGAACTCCTTTTCCCTCCCATATTGCAGGGCGAGTATATTGCGGATGGTCCAGTGGCCCTTCATAAAAGGAATCTTGTTCAACAGATTCCTTTCTGCCAACAGTTCCCGGGATCATACGAGAAACCGCATCTACAATTGTCATAGCGGCAATTTCTCCTCCGGTGAGAACATAATCTCCCAGCGAAAGCTGAAGATCAAATTCAGGAATGATTCTTTCATCGAATCCTTCATATCTTCCACAAACCAGTATTATTCTTTCGAATTCTGCGAGCTGTTTTACGACAGACTGATTTAAGGGGATTCCCTGCGGAGTAAGTCCTACGACCACTCCTGAGCCACCTTGTTTTCTTACATCCCTTACGCAATTAACAAGAGGTGAAGGCTTCAAAACCATTCCCGGTCCGCCACCAAAAGGCGTATCATCAACTGTTCTGTGTCGGCCATCGCCATAGTCACGAAATTGATGAATAAATATTTCGATCAGGCCGTTTCTGATTGCCGACCCGAGAACACTTTCTTCAAATACATTGTCAAAGACCCCAGGTAGTAAAGTTACTATATCTACCCGCATTTTAACCTTCTGAAACATGAATACTGAGAGGCTGAATCAGCTTAACTGATTTAGACTCCCTGTTCACGCTTTCCAGGAATTCCTTCCTGAAAGGCACCAAAACCTCGCCATATTCTTTCGAATCAATAACAAGATATGGAGACGGCACTTCTGATTCCAGCATCTTCACCATTCCGATCTCTATTCCTTCGGGAGAGAGAACTTTCATTCCCTGCAACTCATCAGAATAAAAACGATCTTCTGGCAATTCAGCCCGCTCGTGTCGAGGAATGACAATTGCACCTGAAACAAACCTTGAAGCTTGCTCCCTGTCTTCAATTCCTTCAAATCTCAACTCAAGCATTACATCAGAATAATGCTCTCGCACTTCTGCTATCACACAAGGTTCAGGGGTTTTGCTCTGCTTTCGTAAAACAAAAACCCTGGCGCCAGCATGAAATCTTTCTGGAAAGTCAGTTTGAAGATTAATTCTTAACCAGCCTTCCAGGGCAATCGCGTTTAGAACCTTCCCTATCGATATCCAATCCGAATTTTCATCCGGGCCAGTCGACAGTTCTTTGAATCTAAAGACCTGCGATTTTGCCATTGTCCATGCTCCAAAGTCTGATTAAAATCAGACAAGTTCCATAATTACTTTTTTTGCTCCGGTGCTTGCAGAGGACCTGATAATGGTTCTCAAAGCGTTGATCGTTCTTCCTTTTTTACCGATAACCTTACCAGTATCTTCAGAATTAACTTCAACTTCGAAAACGATAGTGCTATCGCCTTCTATTGGCTTTACGACGACCTCATCAGGGTGCTCGACTAAAGCCTTTACAAGCTTTGTAAGCATTTCTTGAACCGGTTGAATCATGTTAATCAAAAACTCCGCTTAATCAGGCGTTGTCGCGCTTAGCCCATACGAGCTTCGGACTGCCATTTTCAGCTTTAGCCTGCATTCTTACGATGCCTTTCTGGCGAAGAATGTTTTTTACAGTATCAGAAGGAACAGCACCAAGGTTGAGCAATCTGAGAGCTTCATCTTCCAGAAGTTCAATCTGAGCAGGTTGCTTCAATGGAGCATACTGTCCAAGGTTTGCAAGTGTTTTCCCGTCGCGGGTCTTGCGATTATCAAGAGCAACAATCCTGTAATAGGGGCGATGTTTAGTACCGAGCATTTTCAGTCTAATTGAAACGGCCATTCTAAAAACTCCTTATAATATTCTTATGTCCGAAACTAATCGAACTTACATTCCAAATAACTTTGAGAACCTTGATTTTTTCTTACCAAGACTACCCAGTTGTTTCATCATTTTTCTCATCTGAGAAAATTGTTTTAATAGCTGATTAACTTCCTGAATGTCATTCCCGCTTCCTTTTGCAATGCGTTTTCTGCGAGAACCATCAATCAGATCTGGATTATTTCGTTCTTTGTTTGTCATAGAAAGAATAATTGCTTCAAATCTTTTGAATTTACTGTCATCAAAAGACATTTCAGAAACATTAGCCATTCCAGACATGCCAGGTATCATACCAAGAAGTTGATCAAGAGGTCCCATTTTCTTAATTTGCGCAAGCTGATAAAGAAAATCGTTGAAATTAAATTCAGCCTCAAGAACACGCTTCTCCATTTCTTTCATCTTTTCTTCATCCATGTTGGCCTGAGCTTTTTCGATGAGAGTGAGAACATCACCCATACCCAAAATTCTCTGTGCCATTCTTTCTGGATAGAAAGGTTCAAGAGCAGAAGCCTTCTCGCCAATACCAACAAACTTCACAGGCTTTCCAGTTACTTCTCTTATAGAAAGAGCAGCACCACCCCTGGCATCACCGTCAAGTTTAGTTAAAACAATTCCAGAAAGTTCGAGCATTTCATTAAAGCTTTTTGCCATATTAACAGCATCCTGGCCCGTCATGGCATCCACCACCAACAAAACCTCATGCGCATTAGCAACTTTACGAAGCTCCCGAACTTCTTCCATCATCTGTTCATCAATATGTAATCTTCCAGCGGTGTCAAGAATAACAACATCGAAGTCGTTGTCCTTAGCATATTCAATAGCATCAGATGCTATCTGAGCCGGTCTTACCCCTACTTCGCCCGCATAAACTTCAACGCCAAGTTGATCACCTAACACCTGGAGCTGTTTGACCGCGGCAGGGCGATATATATCGCAAGCTACAAGAAGAGGGTTTTTCTTCTCCTGCTTACGCATATAGAGGCCTAATTTAGCAGTTGTAGTTGTTTTACCAGAACCTTGCAAACCAGCCATCATAATGACAGTAGGTTTTTTCGGCGAAATATTAATCTTAACTCTTTCTTGTCCCAGAAGACTTGTTAGTTCTTCCATAACAATTTTCACAACTTGTTGAGTTGGAGTTAAGCTTTTCAGTATCTCTAATCCGATAGCTTTCTCTTTTACCCGTTTTACAAAGCCCTTAACAACCCGGAAATTAACATCTGCTTCCAATAAAGCCATTTTGACTTCTGAAAGAGCAAGATCTATATCTTTTTCAGTTAATTTTCCCGATTTTCGAAGCTTGTCGAATACGGTTGAAAGCTTGTCAGAAAGGTTCTGAAACATGAACTACTCCTTTTACATATTACCTGCTACAGGCAGGATGGAACGTCTAGTATATCCCAAGGAAGGTATTAAGTCAAGAATATTAGGTACCCTTTTAGCTAAGTCGTACCTTAAATTTTATTTTTTTTTAGGATTTTAACAAAATTGTTCTCTTTTTTGTTGACAGGTTTTTTATTCTATGCCTATATTGCATTCAAATAATCATTAATAATTACTTTGCTTAAAACAGAAAGGGGTTTTCGTCATGCCAAAAAAATATGAATTTATTGAAATTAAAGCTCTTGCTTCTCAAACCGACTGGGAAGACCTGGACGATGATGAAGAAGAAGACGAGGAAGAGGAATACGACGATTTTGACGACGATGAATTCTTAGATGAAGATGAAGAAGAAGACATCGACGACGATGAGGACGAAGACGATTTCGACGACGATGAAGACGAAGACGACTTTGATGACGACGATGAAGATGAAGACGACTTTGACGATGATGACGACTTCATTGAAGAAGAAGAAGACGAAGATGATTTAGACGAAGAAGATTTGGATGATGATGACTTCGACGACTTTGACGATGAAGAAGATGATCTCGAAGACGAAGATGATGACTAATCGTTAAAATAATAGATAATCATAAAAAAACCGCCCTTTACCGGCGGCTTTTTTTTTATACAGACAATTTCGTAAAAATAAAAAAAAAGCGGCTTCCGCCGCTTTTTTTTTAAAAATTCTTTCTTTGAAGCCAATACCTAGCTTTCTCTTCTTCAAGAATGCGACCCATATCGCTCTCTGAAATTCCAAATTCCTTAATATCCGGGCGACTAACCAGCCAAACCCAATCTTCATGGCCCCACTGACCACTTTTGGAAATTACAAACTCCCTCAATTTACCCAGCAATATTTCTTCTGGACTAAGTTTGTGCATTACACTAGGTTTTGGAGCTTCTTGAACGGGTGCTTTTACAGGAGCTGGAGCCTTTTCTTCAAATCCAACAAAGGAATAAACTTTTAAGCCACTTCTCTTACCCTTTTCCTGAAGGTATTTTTCTCGAACCATGGCCTGAAAAAGACGGTACATTGAGCCCTTTTCATTTTTGTCCAATTTACTCTTAAAAAGATCTCTATTAACATCGTTAGCAGTAAAGTCATCTTTACCTTCAACGTATTTCATAATCTTTCGAACATTCTTAGAAATAACCTGATGCAGGTGGATGTTTCTATCCTGGTCACATCGGCGTTTATTGCGCGTGCCCTCTACAACACCTTTGCAAAAGGGAAGTTCACAAGTTCTTTTTCGTCCCACGATCATACCTCTACATTAAATTCGTATGGTTATACACAAAATACACCCTAAACTTATCGACTATAGAGTAACTATAGCTTAAAAACTTGTCAACATTTTTTGTAAATTTTCGCATGTACGCCGTCCAAATTTAAACGACTTTTTTCAATTCAAAGCGTTGCTTGGCGGTCATTTGAAGCTATTCAAAAATAAAATCTAGTGGACAACGTGCGACATAAACACATTCACTTTACAATCTTTATGGAATAGCCATCTGCCTGAAAAAAATTACCAAATTTATTCTGACCAGGAAAATCGTCAAATTCGTTTTTATCCAGGTAGTTTGTGTCTGAGGACAATTTTGTATCTGCAGATGGCTTCCAACCGTCTATCGATCCATCATTAACCTCAAAACTGGTGTTTGTAGCAAGATTCTTTGAAGACCTCCAGAAATATTCATCATTTAGCCCCCACAAATAATGAGGAATCGTTGGATCTGAAATATCATCTTCATTCAAGTAGCCATCATTTTTCAACTGAGTAAGAGCTGCAATTATAAGCGCTTTATTGCTAAGATCAGGATCATAAGTTGGATCTGCGGTTCTCTTTAAATCAAACGCTTCGCGTATCTGTGAAAGATTTACCTGCAAACGATTTTCTTTCTCCCTTCTAACTTTGATCTCTTCCTCAGGAAGCAATCTGGTAGCGATAATTCCCATAACGATCATGCCAACCATTAGCAAAATCATTAAAGTGCCCCTTCGTTTATTTACTGATGAATATTTACCATTCATAATAGCTATTATCCCCACCAATAGTCTTTTCAAGAGTTGGTGAAATTAAGTGACCAGCCGGGTGAAAACTGGAAGGCTTTGGAATACCCGTTTCAGATAATTTCTCAAGCTGAACTCCATCAAACCACACCGCTGCCGGATCTCCAACACCCAAACTATTATTTTGTAAAACAATGTGAGTTGATGCAAATGGCATCGGCTCTGTATAAGTTAAATCAAAGGTAATAAAAACTCTGTAAAATTTCATATTTGTTTCAGCTGGATAATCTGGATGATTAAATGGAACAGTCTCAACAATACCTGAATCTACCAAACCCGCGCTAGGAATAACGGTTCCGTCAGCAAGAACCTTGATTCCTATTGTCGTTACAGGCTCTCCAGCCGAATCTGCCATCACAAAAGCCAAACTAGCCGATCCGGAACCCGGGCACACCCACGCAGACAAAGCGAACCTATTATTTGGCGCCAAAGCTGAAAAAGTTGTCGTAGCTATTTCCTGGGAAATACTTCCAGAAGCGATATTTATTCCACCCGTATCGCCAGCAATAACTTCACAAATAAAATCACAAACATCTGACGGACTCCCTGGTAAAGCTGCAGATAGAGTTTGAGGCCCATCAGGACCATACACACCAAGCTCTTGAGCAGGATCAGGAACAATATCAACCGTGCTGGTCCCGTAAGCACCAGGCGGAACTGGATCTGGAGAATAATTACCTGGGTTCACGATATCGGTATCAGGAATACTAAAAGCCCCAAAGTTCAATGCAGAAAAACTCCAGTTAAAATTCGTTAAAGATGTATTCCCAAGATTTCTAAATCCTATTTCTTTCGTTACCGAAGCTCCCTGAGCAATCTGACCAAAGTCTAATGTTGCATCAAGAATGTCAATCTGATAAACAGGATTAATTGAAACAACAACATTAAAGGAAGCAGAAGCCTCCGCAGATTGAATATTTCCATCTGAATTATCATCTTCCCAAACCGAAGCTGTAGCAACATATTGTCCCGGAGGAGTATAATTGCCAACGTCAACAATAGCTGAGCATGATCGGCTTCCACCACCTGCAATACTAAAAGATCCAGCAGGGGTAAAGCTAAGGCTTGCAACAGGCATAGAATATGTTGCAATTGACAGAGGTGAATCAATCTTCCATTTCACTTTTGATAAAGGCACAGAAGTTCCACTGTATACAGTAAAGCTCTGCGAATAACTACTACCTGGATTTCTTGCACCAAAATCAATGGCCGGATTAGAAGGATCTGTTTCATAAACAGATTTTTTACCAATTCTTAACAGAATTTCAAACAAATCAAATTCTTCAGCCGCATCCCAAAGAGAATTTGCTGCATTATAGTCATCATAAACTCTTTGATTTCCGGTATATGTTCCATCTGCCTGATTACTATCAATCACAACCGTAACTGTTGCCAAAGCTGAGGCACCAACAGGAAGAACGCCCAAAGAAACCGGGTTAAAAGTAATATTTCCAGCTGGAATATTTGTAAAACCAAAAATTATATCAGCTGACAGCGGTCTTACTTCAGTCAAATCAACGTTTCCAGCATTAACGACCTCTATTTGCCCCTCTACGGTTGTATTTTCTGAACCCCAGCCCAGATCCAACTGAGTTTGAACCACATCCACCACTCTGGCTGAATTTACAGTAAGTTGCAGAGAAATTGTATCGGTTGCTTCCGCTGGATCAATCTGATTATTACTATTGGAATCTTCCCATACCGTTAGCTGAGCAAGATAAATACCTGCAGATGCATTTGCCGGAATATTTACATACCATTGCCCCTGTTTAGTTTGAGTTGATAGTATTGCTCCTAAAGACGACGGAACAAAAACATTCCTTGTTGCTGGAATATTAATAGGACCAGGAGCTGAAGGGATTAAAACAGTCCCGGTTGCTTTTGGATTAGAAAGTGAAAGAGAGCCTGTATTCTTAACATTAAATAAAATTGAAGTCGATTGAGCATTTGGGTCCCCTGGAGAAACCAGACTTGGCTCCAAAATATCAATTTTCTGCTCACCTATCTGACAGCGAACCTTAAACGTATATTCTGCTTCATCAACATTTCTTGTAAGATTGGCCGGGTTAAAGTCGTCATAAATCCAATAATTTGGCGCAACACTCAGATATGAACCAAAAGTTTGTCCCAGCGGCACAGTCAATTGAATATCATGATTAAAGAATTGCCCTGCTGCAACAGTGAATGGTTCAGCAGGAGGAAAATTCACCTGAGCAGATGGAACAGTATTTGCTCCTGATACAAGATTTTGCTTTTCCCACCTTAGATCGGTCAAAGTAACATTTCCAATATTTCTACATGGAAAAGAAACTGTTCGGCTATTTCCGGGCGCAACACCACCAATGTCTACGGTTGGAATCAAAACCTGAATAAGCCTTACCAATGGAACATCAACCTGCAAAACAAATGTAGCTGACGCTTCAGAAGGGTCCCAGACCCCATTCAGGTTATTGTCTTCAAAAATAACCTGAGTGCCACTAAATAATCCCGCTGCTGTACCAGCTGGAACAAATAGCCTCATCTCGACCGGAACACTATCACCTGCATTTATAGGCAAAGAAATAGCGGGGTTAATTCCAATCCCGGAAGATGCAATTTCATTACCCAGTCCATCAGTTAACGGACTGAAAATACTTTTTAGCTTATTTAAAGCCAGCATTCCGGTATTATTAAGCGTGGGACCAAAGCCAGTTACAACAGTTGAAGGAGTCCCAATACCTGCGTCTACCGGAGAAGGCAATAAAGAAAAGCTTTTCCCACCAACCTGGACAGAAACCTGAAATGTGTCGCTAGCTTCAGAGGCATCAACAATATCATCTGAATTTTCATCATTCCACAAAGTCCAGGTCGCTATATAACTGCCATTTGGCCCAACTGAAATAGTAGAAGAAACACTTGCCACAATTGATCCTGTTTTGGCTAATGGCCCAGGATTCACAGGATTAAGAAAAATAGGAAATGTGTTTGTGGCGGTAATCTGCTTAAACTTCAAATTATCCAGAGGAAGATTTCCCCCGCTAAATGCAAATAGCTGTTTCTCTGAAGTTGTCTCACCTATACTCCATCCACCAAGGTCAATCTTGTCATTCACAATAAAAATTCTCTTACAGGGAGGCACAGTAACAATGAACTGAAAAAGGTCATAAACCTCATCAATATCAAAGCTACTATTTGCATTTCTATCATTAAAAAGTGACATGGTAGCAATATAGGTTCCCGCAGGTTGATTATAAGGAACAAATAAACTTCCCGAAGCAGCCACAGAACCTCCTGCCGCAATAGCTCCAACCGGAGAAGGGCTGAAGCTCAAATTTGCTTTACCTATTTTCTCGGACCCAGGCCCGTTCAAATCCGTTGTAATCCATTGCACATCGTCTAATGGGTAGTTTCCCGTGTTGTCCACCCCAGTATTTTCCATGGTCGCGTCTCCACAGAGAATAGATCCGAAATCCAAGGTAGCAGAAGACAAATCCATAGCTCGGCGATAAATAACCAGATTATTCGAAGTGGCCAGGTTGGAGGTCACAGTAGCATTTGTATTTAGATCCCTTCCTTGAAGCGAAAAAGCTGCGTCACCTGTCAGACTATAATTGCCAGCAAGACCAGTATCTTGAGTTGCTTTATATTCCCATGTGATCTGCTGACTATCCTGAGCAACCACATCAACATATGTTGGAGTCGGACCGCTCACCAGTTCGGCATCCCCAACAGCTCCACCAGCCAGAGTAAGTAATGAAGGAACGGCTGAAGCAATAGTAGATCCATTAACAACAGTATTAGTTGCAACCATAGTTACAGTGAAATTTTCACCAACAAAAACACTTGCTGGTGTAATCGTTAAATCAGTCGTTAAATTACCCTGATTTTGAACTTTAAAATATTGCAAACCAAGCATATTCCCACGCGTAGTGCTACTTGAATCAGCATCATCCTCAATAATAACACTCCAATCACCAATTGCTGCGGTAACCGGAAGAGTTCTAAGATAATCCACATATCCATTAACATCAGCGGCCAAAGGTGGAGAAACATTTTCCCATCCGGTTGGCCCCGTTCCTGCTTGTGGAATCATCGAGTTATAAAGTCTGATGCGATACCACTGAGACCCTGGAGTTAATCCAGAAGCACGAATATAAACGGTTTGCGTCCTGTTAAAGTTATCCTGCAAAGGATCAAAATCACTATCCGCTGAAAGCACAATCCCAACCGGATCTATTGTCCAGCTATCATTTGGAGTCAATGCGTTCAAAAGAGTAGTTGATGCTGGCCAGTTGCTGTCATAATATTGAATTTCAGCAGAGAAATTGCTTAAACCCGTTGCTGAATCCGGAGCAACTGAAACATCATAAGTTAGAGTTGTGGTAACCCCGCTAGGTATTGAAAGCGGCAAAGCAGGCGAAGTTAAAACCTGGCCGAAAGTTCCGAGGGTAAAACTTAAACTGGCCACATCTACAACAGCTGTGGATTGTCCATTGTTTCTAACATCCACAGTTACCTGAAGGTTCTTCTGATTAAGATACACAACTGTTGGAACAGCACTCACATTCTGGACAGACAAACTTGGAGGAGTTTGAATTAAACATATATTGCTGGTAACCGCCGGACTAGTTAAGAAATCATTGGAATTAGCGTCGAAACCATAAGCAGTAGCAGAAGCTGAAAAGTTCCCTGGAGTTAGAGCACTAAAATTCCAGGTCATGGTTGCCTGAGAATTACCAGCTACATTAATAACTGCCGGATTTGGCCCGCCAGTAGTAGAAACAGTTCCAGGTCCATTCAACTGAAGAGTGCTGGCATATCCACTTGAGATTTCTGCCCCTCCGGAGTTAATGAAGGTGAGACTTGCAATAAAAGGCTGCCCGACTGATACAGTCGATGGAAGCAACATTGAAATAGTAAGGGCTGCAGGAGAAACCACCTCAAACTTATTTTCGCAGGAAACAATAGTTCCAATGGGGTTGGTTATTTGAATGGCCCAGTCTCCATAAGGAGAAGCCGGAGACAAAGAATATTCATGATAAAGGGTTCCTGAAGCATTTGCCGTTAGAGGGCTGGAAGAAGCAACTTCTACGCCGAAAGGATCGAGCCATCTTACAACAAACTCTCCCCATGGAAGCAAATCTTCCCCTTTAGCATAAACCTCTGTCGTTCCAACTGTTGGTTTATTAAAACTTGCTGATGGATACAAAAAAGAAGCATCTTTATAACTGTTAATTTTTTCTGCAAGAATTGTCCAGCTTGCTGGTAAAAGCGCATTAGAATACGAAATTGGGAATAAAGTATTATTATCTGTTCCAGTTACGTCTGCATCAACCACTGAGGTTCCCGTTGCGGAAACAGGAGATATATCTACCCCGTATCTAGCTTTAGTTTCTAAACCGCCAGGAATAGCCAGCGGAAAAACAGTATTAGCATAAACATCATCATAAGTACCAAGGGAAAAATGCGAAAGCAGATCTGAACTAGTCCAGTTTGCAATAGCCTCCCCAGGATTTGAAACCCTAATAAACACAGGGGTATTGGTTTGCCCTCTATAAACTGTAGACGAAGCTGTAACTTCCTCAATAACAAGCTGGGCAGGGTTCTGAATAGTCCACGAGTCGGTAATGCTTGCCACAAGATCTTCGGTCAATTTTCCTGAAAAAGTATTTGTGCCAGACGCAGTGGCACCAATAATTGCAACTCCAGAAGGGTTAACAGGTAAAATATTAACAGTTACGGTGGCTGTAAAACTTGATAGTCCATTAATCACAGTGCCAAGCGCCGGGCTGGTGATTAATTGAGTATAAGTCCCCAGGGTAAATGTTAAAGACGCCACATCAAAGGTATATGGAGTTTCGCCCTGGTTTTCAAAATAAATCCTGACAGGAATACCATTTTGCCCTTTGTTCACGTGGGTTGGATAAGTTTCAACCTGGGTAATAACAAGGTTCGCCTTACTTCTAACCCACCATTTATGAGGAGTTTGGGCAAACTCGTCAAAAAAGGTTGTTGCCCCAACAGTTGCAGTAGCAACAGCATGAATGGTTGCCGTTCCAACAGGTGAATCATCCCACACATTTACAGAAAAAGTGGCAAGGATGGTCCCTCCAGGAGGAATAGAAGCAGGGAGAGCGGGTGATACTAAAGTAGAAGTATAGCTACCAAGATCAAAAGTTAAATCTATTTCGTCCAGGTCGACTGCCCCAGAATAAAAATTTCTGACTTCTACACTTACTTCTATATTATCCTGCCCCTGGGAAACTCCCTGCGGCGTATTTGCTGAAATAGTATCGATCGAAATACCACCGTATATGAGTCGCACTTCATCGAGATAAGGCAAAGCACCATTTGCACGTCGCTGAAACTCTACTTTATACTGCAAAAATCGCAGATCTGGAGAAGGAATTGCAGCAGAACCGTTAGTGTTGCTGGTTGCAATCGTAGACCATCCGCTCCATCCGCCAAGTTCTGGCAATGCCGTTGGACCTGTGCGAACCGAGTATTTCAGTTGCCCGTCAGCGCCGCCCGTTGCCCAATATTGCAAAGTTTGCCAATCAGGATTTGAGGTTCGCGAATCAAAAACCATAGACTGAAATTCTGCTACTGAAACCTGGGTTCCGACATTACCACCAATGATAGTTCCAACAGTATAGTTACCTCTAAATGCGTCCATGCACTGGTAAAATGCAGTTGAAGAGTTTGCAATACCAATATTTAAAGGGGTATTTGTCATGTAGCGGGTGCCATCAGAGTTGCTTATCCCAACAGTGTGGTCTGGATCAATGTTTACTGGCTTATCCCAGACCGTTGGTCCAATAAGTCCCCTGGGGCTTAAATATCTATAGCGAAGAGCAATGTCACCTGTTTCATAAATAACTGTCTGAACGTAATAAATGTCATCAGTAGCGTTGTATCTATTACAGTTCCAGCTAAAAACAACTCTGGTCGGGTCAGACAAATCATCTCGATACAAACCGGCATCATCCAATCCTTGCACCATCAAATCCACCCAGATTGGGGCGATAATCTTGTTAAAGCCGCCGCCAATAAATTCATTCCAGGTATTTGTATAATCCCCATCCTGGTTTCGAGCCATATTACCGTTGATATTTAAACACCAGGTGTTTTGCAAATTAGTTCCGTAAAAATAAAAGGGAAATGGTAGATTAAAATAGGGAGTATAACCATCATCCGTATTGGTTGTTGCCAACCCTAGAGCGGCACCATTAGGAGCATTTTCCGGCCCTGCCGGCATATTTTTTCGCGTATAATAGGGAGTCCATTCGTTAATAGAAATATCCCCAGAGTTCATAACAAATCCGTATGCGGGATCTGCAACTCCGGTATTCCCCCAGTAAACCCAGAAAGTCCTTTTTTCTCCCCTGGCCATATTAACAAGGAAAACAATATCCGGACCAGTTGTGCTGGTATTCAAATTATATCTAGGCAGTTCATTTCCCTTATCATCAGAAACTCTGATTTCATTGACGCTGCCCATTTGTCCTGCAGGAATAGTCAGCTGAATTCTGCATGGGGCGTTTATTCTTTCAGTTACACCCGGCTCTGTAACCTCAACAGGAACTGAATATCGCCAGTAACCAGCCCCACCTGTGCCAGAAAAATTCTTTGGATATACCCTACCAGGATTAGTGGTTAAATCTATCTGATCTAAAACTCTGGCGTTATTGAAAAATGTCTGTGATGCTGTATCTGTCAAGACCTGATCTCTTCTAGATAAAAATCCATCGCTGAAACCAGAACTTTGCACCGCACCAAGAAGATCAACAACACGTGCACCGCAGTAATAGGTTGTTCCGCTAGCCAACGTCAGCCCCGTGAATACGGCATGGTCTGAAAGTCCTACATCTGTCCACGGCACCACATCATCGCTTCCCGGAGATGTTCCAACACACGCATCATACCTTAGAATAGAAGCAGGAACGTGAGGCCAATTAGATTCAACCCTATCCTCAAAAAACGAATATGCTATATCTGGACCCAAACCGTCATTCACAATAAACTTTAATACCATAGCTTCAGGAGAATAAGGCGAAACCACTCCACCTGAATCTACATCTGTGACAACGTAATAAACAATAGGCGCAGAAAGCGGAGATGTGTCTGTATAACTATTGGTATTCGTAACCGCAATCTGAGTATAAGGGCCGCCAGAAGTAGTGCTTCTGTAAACTCTATAAGGCGAGGTTCCATGAAGAGTTACCGCATTACTGGTGCTGGGATTCCATGTAAGATCTATATTACTTCCGTTTGGAGTGGCAACCAGACCGGATGGACTCATGTTTAGACTACAGTTATCCCAGTAAACAGCTGTTTCTTCACCATTATCCGCCTGAATATGAAGATAAATACGATATAAAAAAGAACCAACCGGGTCAACCAATGATGTGACGACGTCAGATTGCCAGCCGACATGTCTTGAATCCCAATTGGTTGTGTTCTCAGAAAAAAAAGTAACCGCAACTGTTTCATTAGGGTATCCAGCACTTCCATCAATTCGAAGTGTGCCAGCCAGATCAAAGTTATCATAAACACCTGTATATATATCTCGATGATCAAACCGAATCCGAACATAAGCCTGATCAATTGGCCCAGGAAAGGATTGTTCAAATATAAGATCAGAATCTCTATTCCAATTGTTACCCCGGAAGTAACAGTAATAAGAACCCACAGGATTCCCGTCTGCGTTTGTCCATGTGTAGGTATTCATATTGGAGTTATTATCAAATACTCTGTGATCAATAGTCCAACCATTGGTGTTAGTAGTTAAACCAGTGTTTTGTAGTTGCTCAAGCGCACATACCCGCGCCGCTGGCAACAAAAACAAGACAGCCAGGCAAAGCAAAACTCCCAATGTGGAAACTCTAAAATTAGTTTTCATTGCTAACTCCTAACCGGTACCCTTCTCTTCTTTAAGTTTAGCTGGCAAAAGCTAATTTCTGCAAGCCTAGGACTTGCTTTTCCAATCCTTGATAAAAGCCAGAATCTGCCATGCCCCAATTAAAACCAAAACTAAAGCCAGTATTCCCTTCCAAAACTGGGTTTGACTTTCAACCTTATCTAGATACATAGAATGCCGATTGACCTGACTAAAATCATTATTCTTCTTTGCAAGCTCCAGATAGATTTTTCTTGTTTCCATATCACCCGGACTTGCGTTCAGTTGTTGCTCAAGAATAGTTTTTGCATCTTGATAGTCCATGGTCAAAACCTCAGTTTTTGGATCCACATCTAACTTTTGCTTTGTTTCTTTTGATGGGGAAGAATCAAGCCAGGCTGGGCGACCAATAGACGGGCGAACAGATTTTGCCTGCAGCCAGAAAGTTTTCGCACGATCCAAATCACCGGCATCACGAGCTTCCATAGCCTTTCTGAGAAAAAACGAAACCCGTCCGTCTACACCATTTTTTATAAATGGCTGCTGAGCAGATGTTAGCGCTGTAAAAAAAATTAGCGCAACAAAAATCAGGGGCAGTACCCCTTTGTGTAAATTTCTATACAATAACTGGCCTTCTTACCCTATTCTTTTCTCATTACATTGTAACACAATTGACTTATTTTTTCCCACATAAAACGTTGCCTTTTAATAGATATCAACCTCTTCTAAAATGGCAAAATTGATAAAATCTCATCTTGGGAGTATAATAGCCTGAGCTATCTGTCTGACAGGAGGGCATACAATGCCTCAACTAAGAAAAGATCCGGTTACAAAACGCTGGGTAATCATCCTTCACGAACAGGATAAAAAACCAGAAGATTTCAAGAGAACATCTTCACCAAGACAATCTAATAATTGTCCGTTTTGCCCCGGAAATGAAGATAAAACACCAAATGAAGTAATGTCATATCGCGAACCCGATACTCTTCCGAACCAAAAAGGCTGGGAGGTCAGGGTTATCCCAAATAAATTCCCTGCTCTTGAAATTGAAGGAGACCTTGATAGAACGGGACTCGGGCTTTACGACATGATGAACGGGATTGGGGCACACGAGGTCATTATTGAGTCCCCGGGCCACAATGACGGCTTCCACACATACAGCAAGGATCAGATTTTCAGGATTTTGAGAGCTTATACAGACAGATATAGAGACCTCAAAAGAGATAGAAGATTCAGGTACATCCTGATTTTTAAAAATCATGGGGAAGCAGCGGGCGCTAGTCTTGACCACCCCCATTCACAGCTGATAGCTACGCCGATTATTCCCAAACGAGCCATGGAAGAAATTGAAGGAGCAAGACGCTACTATTATTATAAAGAACGCTGCGTTTTCTGTGATGTAATACGCCAGGAACTTAGCTCCGGAAAAAGAATCATTCACGAAAATGAGAATTTTGTTGCCTTTGCTCCATTTGCGTCTCGTTTCCCTTTCGAAACCTGGATCGCTCCCAAAGAGCATAAAGACTCATTTGGCGACATTGATAATAATGAAATTGAAGGATTAGCAGACATTATGAAAGGCACGCTTTCAAAGCTTGTAAAAGCGCTGGGCAATCCACCTTTCAACTATATAATTCACACTGCACCCTGTGATGAGCATTGCTCAGACTACTTCCACTGGCATCTTGAAATCATGCCACGATTAACGAAAGTGGCTGGTTTTGAATGGGGATCTGGATTCTACGTGAACCCCATGCCACCAGAAAAAGCAGCAGAATACCTATTGAAAGTCAGCAAAGAATAAAGTCAGGAGAAAACCATGCCACAGCTACGCAAAGACCCGGTCTTAAAACAGTGGGTAATTATTTCCCCTGAAAGGGGCAAACGCCCTTCAGATTTCAAGAAAACAAAAAAATCCGATGACGATGCAAAGGATTGTCCATTTTGCCCCGGCAATGAAACCGCGACTCCAGAGGAAACTCTCTCGTTTCGCACTGCCGGAACCGGCTCGAACGAACAGGGATGGTGGGTCAGAGTATTTCCAGATTCTTTACCGATCCTAACACCTGCTGAAGATGCTGGCAGAGAAGGCATCGGAATGTTTGACGCCATGAATTCAATAGGAATCCATGAGGTAGTCGTTGAAACCCCCAACCACTTTTCCGGACTGCAATCCTCTACTCCAGAACAGGTAAGAGAAGTCATTTGGGCCTACAAACAACGTCTTGTAGAAATTAAGAAGAACCCAATGTTCAAACACTTTATGATTGTAAAAAACTCGGGAGAAGGTGTTTCGAACTTTTCTCATCCGCACTCACACATTGTTGCAACCCCTATCATTCCTAAAAGGATAGAAGAGGAGCTTGAGGGTTCCAGAGAATATTATCACTACCACGACAGATGCCTTTACTGCGACATGGTAAAACAAGAAGTAAAAGAACAGGTCCGCGTAGTTTTTGAGGACGACAAATTCCTGGTCTTCTGCCCATTCGCCTCAAGGTTCCCATTCGAAATGGGAATTATCCCCAAGGCTCACCACCCTTTCTTTGAAACCATAAATAACGATGGAGTACACAGTTTTGCAAATGCTTTGCAGATTGCGCTAAAAAGGTTGGAAGCCCTGCTTCCAGGCCAGCCATACAACTTTGTTCTCCACACCTCCCCGTGCTCTGATGCCTATAAAGACTTCTACCACTGGCACATCGAGATTATCCCAAAATTAACCAAAATCGCCGGCTTCGAATGGGGCTCCGGATTTTACATCAATCCAACCAGCCCAGAGAACGCCGCAGAACTTTTAAGAGATGTAAAAATAGAATAATTTTTTCTTGACTCAATCCCCCCTTTATGCTAGAATTGTTGTTACCAAATGGGGCTGTGGCGCAGTTGGGAGCGCGTTTGAATGGCATTCAAAAGGTCGTCGGTTCGATCCCGATCAGCTCCACCGAAAACCCGAAATCTGCAAAGATTTCGGGTTTTTTGGTTTTAGGTTTGTTTTGCCATATTTTTAATGAAACCATTGCGCTTGCAATAAGCAAGCTTGCCCTTATACTGGCATCAGATACTCTTCCGGAATCCAAAAATTAAGTAATTTTGTGAATACAATAACGGATTGGCTGAAGGACACATCAATAAAATTAAGGTAATCAAAAGAATAATGTACGAAAAATGCAGCTTCAACACCCTAAAAAAGAAGTCTTTACTGATTCAACAATGCAGCTAATTCAACTAACCATGGAAAGAACCGAAAAATTACTTGCCATTTACAATTCAAGTTTATTCAGCGCAAAATTAGCTTTCCAGAAGACTTTAAATATCATCATGATCAGTATCTTAAACCATTAACCATTAGATTAAACAATGACCATCATCTCAGAAAGCTGCTAGTAAATAAAATAAATGAATCAAACAACATTGGAGAGAGAATTTCTTTCCTGTCCATAATGATTCCTTACTTAAGTCGAGACTTTCTAAAAAATCGCTTTGAAAAAGATGAGTTTGACTGCTTGGGCTATAGTATTTTGTCAAACAAAATTGTATCCCTCCGCGAATTATATAATTCTGCATTAGTTTCATAAATGTTCATTCAGGTTTTATTAATAAAGGATTTAGCGTTGAAGCATTTTTTCAATAGCTTGATTCACAACTTTTAATGATGAAATAACACCATCAAAAAGAAAATCCAAGGCATCAGCATACCCACTATTTAGCTTTGCAGTCTCATACTCTAGTGATTCAAGAAGCTCTTTTGCCCCTTCTTTTTCATGCGCATCAATTACTCTTAAGTCATTATTGACAAACAAAAAAGCCAGCTCTATATTCCTCGAATTCCAATCAAAACACTCAGCAGAGCCCCTAAAAGCAGAAATCTTCTCTGCGGACTCATTAAGATTAGAAACAACGTTCATAAAAGCTTGTATAAGCCGTAATATCCTGAATTTAGAAACTTCATCTCTACCACAGCCAGCTTCTCTTAATATCCTTCGTAATGGCCCCACCTTTATCTTGTTTATAATCTCATTTATTGTCTTACATCTTGAAAGAAAATCATGCTCACCAATTTTTTCTGAAGCTACTTTCGACAACTTTCTAAAAACTGGAAAAGCATTAATTCCTTTTTCTTCATATTCCAAGCGAGCAAATCCAACGAAATCATTAGCAGCAATTGATTCTTGAAAAAGGGCTGACGAAACTTTTTCTAAATTGTCTCCAAGATTCAAAATTTCGTCCAAAAACCTAAAAGTTTTCGATACAATACTCTCACTCTCGAACTGTTCAGAACTTATCTCCGTTTTTGAAATAGCAAAATTGCTTAAATACTCCAACTCTCTAATTGGAATTCCACTATAAAGCTCATAAATTGGAACAGACAAAAAATTTCGGCCAACTCTCTGAAAGCCTCTAAAGCCCCACTGCCCTTTATACCCCGGGCTACAAATGATTTTCCCATCTCGAGTTCTATAAATTGACGAATCAAAAACAGAATTATCTTCATACTTCTTCAAGAACTCATCTCGCACATACAATAACTCATTCATTCTTAATGATCTAGCTGCACTAGCAGATAAAGGAGAATTAAAATCCGGCCAAACAAAAGAGTCTATACTCTTTTCTGAACAAAGCTCAGGTCCTATTGCTACAACTGTCCCCCAAACTTGTATTAAGATACCTTCTTCAAAGGTTCTTAACGAAAGTTTTCCCCAGTTATTTGGAATAGGAATATCAACATGGCTTTCCCCATTCATTAGCTCTATCAGTGAAGGAGATGTCTCGACTTTCTTTTCATAAAAAAACACTCGAACCCCATAATGTCCCCTAAGCCATAAATATTTACGAAGATAACTGTTTTGAATTGTCCATTTTACTTCCTTGCTTGGGGAGAAATAATATTCATTTGAAACATCTCCTTCTGCAACGCTCATCTCTGGAAGAGACAAATTATCATAAACCATTCTTTGCTCTGAATTTCCCAAAATTCTTGGAGATAAGCCAAGCGACATCCAAACTTTTTCAGCTAAGGCAAAAGAGTAATGCGAGCCATCTCCCCATGAGGCTACAATATAGTCATAGCCTGACACACTAGGAGAAAAATTGGAAATCTCCCCCTTTTTCTGGGCCCAAGGTTCAGAGTAAGCAACAACTCCATCATTACATTCACGGCAAACAGAAATTGAATCAACTTCTCCTTCGGGAACTGTAGCCATAAGCATATGCAAATTCTCACGTTCACCCTCAATTTGGTTCCCATTTGTCTCAAAATGTGATGTAACACAAATCTTCTCTAATGGCGCAAAAGATTTGACTGGACTCAATAGTTCTCTAAGTTTTGGCGGCAAATCCTCCCCTTTCAGGGGTAGCTTTGATAGATAATCAATCATCCTTAAAATTCCCATTCATTAAACTTTCAAAAGCCTCAATTATAAGACCTAATGATTTATCACATTCTGCACAAAGATTTTCAAAGTGCTTTTTATAACTTCCAAACTTGGAAATTGCATTTTTTCTTATCTTTTCGGCATCTTCCTCTGAAGGATGAGCTTTTAGCTTACTTCTAAAATTGTGAACATCGTGAAATGGGCTTAAAATTTTGTATGCCTGCTCTTTTTCAAAGCCCATACCAATAAGGCAAACTTCAAGGCATCTTAAAGCCCTAAAGTTCTCTTTTACACTGCTATCAAATTCTTTTGCTCTTGATCGAAGCCATCCCTCTTCAAGCCCTTCAACCAAAAATTGATCCAAGTACAGTATCTCATTTGCCCATTCGTCTTTTGAACTTGATACTGGATAATTTACCTTTACAGGAAGCTTTGAGTTTCTTAACTGCCACCATCTACAGTCTGCCTCACCTAACATGGCCAACTTTCTTTTTAAGCTCAGTAAAGAGTCGTAACCTTCAAAATATTTTCCATTCCAGTCTGTTTCAATTGCACGGTCAGAAAGCCAACCTTCACCTTCAACATTATATTGCTTCCAGTGGAGCTGCTCATTATGGGGTAGATGGCCAAGATATACTAAATAAGTATGGATATACCCTTCAGAATTTACATCATAAGAACTAAGCCGCCACCCACCACGACATGAAAGCGACCTTTCATCAATTTTATATTTTGATGTGTCACTTTTATATTTTAATAATACATCCGGTTTAAAAAAGATTGGAGTTAGTTCAAATGGCTTTCCGGTGTCTTCAAAAAAATTGTTTAGGCATTTAGGATTGCAGGACATTTCTTCAACTTCATTATTCCGTATGTTCTTTCCGAGAAAGGTAGCAAACGCCTTTTTGCCAGGGTCTTTCCCCACAATAGAATTAACAATCTCTTCCATTGTTAAATCAAAATCAATGATCTGAAATCCTCTTGTAAAGCTACCATTGTTTTGATCCCAACCAAATCTCCAATTTATATTGGCACTATGTTGTTTTTCCTCAACAAGTTCATTCCAGCCACAAAATTCACTTTGAATTCTCGTAAAATCAAAAACTTGATAAAAAACCATTTCTTGTAACACAGCATATTTGCTTAATTCATTTTTATCTATAGTTACAATTGCATTGGAATAGAGCTTTTCTGAAGATTCAAAAGGATGAATTTTTACTACATCAAAAAGATCCCCCTCTTTATCAATCTTACACCAAGCCCTCCGCTCATCAACCCAGTGTAGATCTAGGGGCTGCGAAAGTTTTTGGCTCAGCTCAAAATAACACTTTTCAAGTTCATAACCTTCAAAACTCCTGCCAAATAAAAGCTGCTCACCATTTCTGACCAAAGAATTTAGACCATATTCTAATGGAGAGCCAACCCAAGCCTTTCTCACGGTTGCCTTGATTCCCCAAGAATCATATGGCGAATGATCCCAAGATAAAAGCTCATTAGAATCAACCTCCCTAACCATTGATTTCGGAACCAAAATGCCATAAATCAATACGTTAGGTATCGAAGCATAAAGAATTAAATTGCTTGATTGAGCCTCTTTTTCCAAAAAAGGGATTACTTGCTTTTGTTTCAACCAATCCTTAAATTCCGCATCTCTTATTGGACTTTTCGACAAACCTATAAGTTCATTAACTCTTTTTTTTACCATAGTCATCTTTCACCATTTCCTTTTTTTGGTTGTCCAATATCCTCCATCTGCATTTGGCTTACCAGATACATCGCAACGTGTGGCTCTCTTCAATTCAAACGGCATTTCCAGTTTTAAATGTCTATAACCTTTCTCATTTATCATCCAATTAGGAATATTTGCCAGATCTAATTTTAAAGGCCTTTTCGGGCTAAGAAGGGCGAAATGCGGAACAACATGCTTCCAATCTTTTCCATCTTCTCCAAAAATACTCTTTAAACGATTCATTTTGGCATTCATTTGCTTATTAGTCCAACCACTTGTGGCCTTTGCCTCAATAAAGATTAAATGAGTTTTATTCTTTGTTTCAAATGCGATCAGAAAATCGATATCTTCTTGTTGCCCCTTTATTAAGCCCTCGTCATTTAAGAAGATCTCTTTATTGCCTTCTTTTTCTGAAGCGATCCTTAAGCAAGCATAAACCCAATCCAAATGATAATCCATTGCTGAAAAAGCATCTTTAGGAATGTTTAAATTCAGAATTATAGAAAGGTCATTCCTAAACTTTTCTGATAAACTAAAGCAACTATTTCCTAGACATTGCTTTACAACAAAAAATCTTTCCTTGGAGTTAAAAAGCTCAAGCTGTTGAATTATCCCTCTCATTTTCCATCCTCTTCCAAAAGCCAGTAAGTAACCCAACCTTCAAGACCTGATGAAGTTCTTATTTTTCGACCATTTCCAGACTTTTTAATTATAGTCACTTTTTCCCCATGATTTGCTTTTCCAGTAAATTCTCTTGTTTGGTATTTTTTCCAAACATTTACCTTTTTCATAAGGTAATCAGCCTGTTTATCATACCCATTAATTATTGCAGGAATACTTAATTGGTCAGACTTTACATACGCATCTTTATTTGACTCGATATCTTTTACAGGCCTTAAGCTATGATGCGTTGCCGCTGTTCCAATTTCATTTTTGCCATCTTTAATAACTGAACGATCTTCGCAGCCAATAAATCTCACAATAAAAATGAATGCTAACAAAATAATAAATTAGCTAGAGCAACAGCCAAAGGTTTTAGGCTTATCTTGTATTGGTTTTCCGCAATTAAGACAAGCTTCTGCTGAAGCTGAAAAATCATTACCTCAATCTGAACTTTTTAAAAGTGCCATTTTTCTTCCTCTTATTCTTTGAATAGAAGTTTGTATATTGCTTATCTAATTTCCGAAAATTTACTCGTTCGCCGGGAGAACTCCGCCTATTTTATTATTGATGTGTTAATAGCAATCTGGTTCATAAAGTTTCCATGAACCTGAACAAGAGATTTAGTCACACACTCTCCGCCGTTAGGACTATTTCCCTTTTCAATAAACCATGCACATCTATCTTTGATACAAGGTTTTGAGACATTGCACAAACATAAGTAGTCATAATATTTCCCCGCTTTATTTATTTTAGCTTTCAAAAAAGCTTTTCTAAACCAACTTCTCAACCCAAATATTATTATGTATTCTTTCTGTCTATCAATATATCATAAAGCCTGTAGAATGATTGCCTAAATTCTTGTCACAAATACCCTCTATAAAAATTGATTTTAGTGATCCGTTTTTGCTTAAGAAAAGCAAACAAAGGGTAACTTTGGGGGTAACTAACATTTTCCATGCAAAGCAAGTCGCGCCAACTAAAGCAACACGTAATACTATTAGATCCCGATCAGCTCCACCGAAAACCCGAAATCTGCAAAGTTTTCGGGTTTCTTGGTTTTAGGATTTTATTTACCAACTCGACGACCATAGCATTGGCAAATTTGAGCGACTCAAAAAATCTGTATCCTGCTGAACCATTTAATTAAATAAAAGAACTGAAACTGTTTTGACCGTGACCTTGTAAGTAAGGTATCGTATATTCATATTAATCTGGCTTTAGGAGTTTTTATGAACAGATGTGTGAGAATTCTTTTGGTTTTGTTGTTTTGTTGTTCTACTCAATTTGCAATGGCAGGCCCAGATAAGCCGGATCTTGTAAAGCTATTTGAAAGCGGGAATCCAACTTTTTTGCAGGTCAAACAAGCAATTCTTGATGGAGCAAATGTTAATCCAGAGACCGCATCAGACGCTCCTCCTATTTTTGCAGCTGTTGCAAAAGCTGAAAGCATATATGTAATAAAGTGCCTTATTGATAATGGAGCGGACGTAAACCTTACCCCATTACCTGACTTTAATGTGTTAGCACTTGCTTTTTTACATAATAAACCAATTGAAATCATTGAGTATTTGCTCAAAGCCGGAGCCGCTATAACCACAACTGCAATAGAAACAGCAATTTCCAACGTAGACTTGAAAAGGATTAAGCTCCTTGAAAAGTATGGAGTAGACTTTACTAAAGAGGGACCCAAAAGAGGTTCAGCAAACCTCCATTTTGCAGCTGGTAGGAACCCCAATCCAGAGGTCATAAAATATTTGCTTTCTAAGGGATTCAAAATCAATGCCACAAATAGCATTGGAACGACTCCACTTCATTTTGCTGTGAAAAGCAATAAAATAGCTTTGATAACAGAGCTTTTAATATCTCTGGGAGCAGATATTGAGGCAAGAGATAATCATGGAAGAACTCCTCTCCTTCTTGCAACTGAATTTAACGACAACCCGGAAGTTGCAATGGCTTTAATTAAAGCCGGTGCAGAGACTAATGTTTGTGATGACGAGGGAGTCACGCCTTTGATGTATGCTTCATATTTTCCACTTCAAAGGCCTGTGTTAAAAGTGCTTTTGCAAAGCCGCCCAGATATAAACCAGAGCGACAAAAAAGGTTTTACAGCTTTATCCTGGGCATGCGCGAACCCAGACAAAAAGAATCTGGAAAACATTAAAACCCTTCTACAAGCTAGTGCAAACATTGAGAGCAGAGACTGCCAGGGAAGAACTCAGTTATCCTATGCAATCTCCGTAAACAACAACCCAGAAGTAGCAGAATTACTGATTCAATCAGGAGCAGACATACATGCTGTAGACAATAAAAAAATGACACCATTAATGCATGCTGCCTCAAAAAATGGCTTCAGTGAAGTTGTTTCAATGTTGATTAAAGCAGGAGCAAAGCTTGAAGCCAGAGATACAAACAAAAACACAGCTTTAAGTCTGGCTTGCAGCTTTGATGGAACAGAAGAAAATGTAAGAATTTTGCTAAAAGCAGGAGCAAGAGTTAATGTAAAAAACTCTAAAAACGCTTACCCAATTGATTACGCTGCAACAAAATCTTTTAGCATTGAAATAATCAAAATGCTGTTAGATTCCGGTGCAAAATTTGTCAAAGGCAGCAAATCTCTATATTACGCTCTAGGTGTAGCAAGCAGAAGCTCTACAGACTTGAACCTTTTTAAAAGAATTTTGAAATTTGGATACGATTTAAATAGACAACACGAGCTTGGAGATACAGTTCTAATAAGCGTGGCGGGTTACTGCCTTAACCCTGCAGTAATTGACTATCTTATAAGATCAGGGGCTAAAACCAATCTTAAAAACAAATTCAACATGACAGCCATGCTTGAAGCAGCTTCCTACAACTCAAACCCGGAAATTATAAGAGCCCTTGCCAGAGGTGGCGAAGAGGTTGACTACAAATGGGACTTGAACATCACTCCGCTTATTATGGCCAGCTGGCAAAATGAAAATCCAGAGGTAGCATTAACTCTGATTCAGCTTGGCGCCAATATTGAAACAAAAGATGATCACGGCAGAACTCCATTAATTTGTGCAGCCCAAAACAATAAAAACCATGAAGTCATTAGAGCTTTGATTAAAGCAGGCGCTAACGTAGAAGCAAAAGATAAAGATGGAAAAACCGCATACGACTACATAAAAGAGAATCCGAAGCTTGAGAACAAAGATGTTCTGCAGGATTTGCTCTACTAATCCCGGGAGATTAAATAAATGAAAAAGTTTGTTTTTACATTCGCCATACTCTGCCTGACATGGTTCGGTCAATCTCAGGCATGTGGCTTTGAAGTTGAGCATAGCAAAATACTCAGCTTCACTCATCAGCTAGTTGGAACGAGTAAAATATTTCCCATTATTGATTCTTTAAAAGAAACTGCATGGAATCTTAGAAACGATAACAAACCTGATTTAAAAGCCAAACTAGAGACGGTTCATAACTATCTCAAAGCCTGCTCAAAACTAGAAAAACACCTGCATGATTTTGAGATAGAAATATACAGAATAGCCTTAGAGGCAAAGAACCTGCCAACATTTGTTGAAAATCTTGATAAAAGATATTCTGCGGCCGGACCATTTCCAGCAAAAGCCTTTGAAGAGCTATTTGATCAATTCTGTGAAAGCTTTTACTTCGATGAGTCTGAAATAAATAAAACCATGTCAGTATTGAGTAAGGAACTGGATTCTAAGAATTTCCACCAGTTGTTGGAGAGTCAAAAAAACTTTTTCAAAATTCCAGAGCAAAATCTTAAGATCAGAATAGTGGGAATCCCCTTACTGGCAAGCAAAGAAGAATTTCAAAAAGTAAAAGCTACCGGAAAGTCAGCTATATACGGCTTGAATCTGGATAACGTTCAGCTAATTGAAGTCCCAATTATTATAGGCATGCCTGAAATCACCTTGAAGGCTGGTAGTCACCTTCTTGCTGTCGCTCTACACGAGATTTCCCATTATCTATTCAACCTCTCAAAGACAAACAAAGCGGCAAAAGCCTTCTTTTATAATTCGCCTCTGCCAAATGCCAGATACGCATGGGCTTTCTTTAATGAATCTCTGGCAACGGCTATGGGTAACGGTTACGTGGACACTTTATTCCAGCTCAACGATCCCCAGTGGTATAACAATCCAGTAATAAACAAGATGGGACACAGACTTTATCCTATTTTGAAGGAATACCTGGATAAAAAATACCGAATTGATGATGATTTTTATCGTCAGTTCATCAAGGATTTCAAACAAGAGTTTCCTAATCCTCAAAGCATCCCCGAAGTCGCACTAACCAGATGGTCTTTAGAGGTGACTGGCCTGGATCTCGAACAGGTTAAAGTAAATCTATCAGAAATTCTTAAAGAGCGCGTTCCGCAGTTTGATTATGTTGAAAGCGATTCAGCTTCCTCAACATCTCGAATTGAAATCCAGGCTATCTTAAAAGAAGCCTTTCTTATCCAAAAAAAGCTGGTAAGAAAGAAAGAGAAAGCTGACCATTTGGAAACCAATAAATCAGCAGCAATTTATAACCAGGCTAAGCGACCTGGTAGCCAGGCTATCTTCTTTACCGGGGCGCTTAGCGGAAATTCTGAGTTGGTTTTGTTATTGGAATCAAAAAAAGACTTGCAGCAGCTATTTGCTAAAGTGATGAACCAAAAGGAATTTTCTCCAATTCGAATTATTGACTTAAGATAGTCTTAAAGCTTTTGCACAGCTCCCAGAGAAGATAATTCACAAAATTGTTAAGACCTGAAAATTCTTTGGCTCAAGCAACTCAACCTTTGATAGAATAAAAATACTAAAAGTTAAAGAATTCAATTGAAAGGCTATGAATAGCTAATGAGTATAACAACGTGTCCATAGCCAAAATTATTGAAAGGATGTTCAAGGCAGGAATGATAGTAAAAAAACAAGAATTTGAAATCCCTGAATTTACTTTTGAGAACGTAAACAAGACAATTCCAATCAAGTTTGGTTATGAAGTTTATGGAAAGCTCAACGAAGACAAAAGCAATGCTATTTTGATATGCCATTACTTTACAGGTACAAGCCATGCCGCCGGAAAATATGATGCTACCGAGTTGGCTCCCGGATGGTGGGATTCCCTTATAGGCCCTGGCAAAGCAATAGATACAGACAAATACTGTGTTATTTCTTGCGACACAATCAGTAATATTAATCATCACAATAAAAATGTAATTACTACCGGGCCAGCCTCTGTTGATCCCAAAACCGGTAAACCTTATGCAATGGATTTTCCAATTTTCACCCTTGATGACGTGGTAAAAATGCAGAAAATGCTTATTGATAGTCTTGGAATAAAATTCTTGAACCAGGTTATAGGCCCATCTATGGGCGGCCTTCAGGCTTTCATGTGGGCAAAACATTTTCCCGAAATGGTTAAAGGCGTAATTTCCGTTGTGGCAACTCCTATGGTCAGGCCATCATGTATGATGGTTCCCAATCAACTTGGAATTGAAGCAATCAAACTCGATGCAAAGTGGAAAAACGGCAATTACTACGAATCAGAACCACCCATTGATGGCCTTCTTCTCGCTTTTAAAATTCTTCTAACAGAAACCAGAACAGATCTTTGGGCCAATCGTAATTACGGCAGAAGATTATTAGACCCTGAGTTTAAGACCAATCCAGACCCATTTAAAAGTTTTGAAGGACGATTTCTGGTTGAGCAGGAAATAGAAAACCAGGTTGTAGCCCGTATGCAATTCTTTGATGCCAACGCTTACATGTATATTGCAAAATCAAATGCGCTATTTGATCTATGCGAAAAGGGTGAAACACTTGAGCAGGCTCTAAGCAAGCTAAAAATGCCAGTGAAAATGATTATTGATGATTCTGATTTGATGTTTACCAGAGAACAAGCAGAAGAAGCCATGAAATACCTGCCCGAATCAGAAACATTCTATTACAACAGTGAGAATGGTCACCTTTCATGCCTTTTCGATACTCATTATTTTGAAGAAATACTTAGAAAATACGTTTCCTGAAGCCGGGAATCCGGGATTGATAAATAGAGGAGAATTAAATTGAAATCTAAACTTATTAGCGTGGAACAAGCCGTTTCACTGGTAAAAGATGGAGATAAAATTGTTGTGGGCGGCTTCGTGGGAAGCGGACATCCAGAAGCGCTTACTTCAGCACTTGAACAACGCTTTATTGCGGAAGGGCAACCTCGCGACCTTGAGCTTTACTTTGTTGCTGGGCAGGGCGATGCCAAAGACAGAGGTTTGAATCACTTCGGTCACGAAGGCATGGTAAAAAGAGCTGTTGGCGGCCACTGGGGACTTGCACCAAAACTTGGTCAGCTGGCCCTCGAAAACAAAATAGAGGCCTATAACCTCCCCCAAGGCGCGATTTCTCATATATTCAGAGATATAGCTGCCGGGAAACCTGGGACAATAACCCATGTAGGACTAAAAACCTATGTCGACCCCCGCGTAGAAGGCGGTAAAGTTAACGATTGCACCAAAGAAGATTTGGTAGAGGTTGTTCAATTTGATGGAAACGACTACCTCCGCTACAAACACTTCGGAATTGACGTCTGTTTGATCAGAGGCACCACCGCCGACGAATATGGCAACATAAGCATGGAACAGGAAGTTGCACCACTTGATGCACTTTCCCAGGCAATGGCCACCAAAAAAGCTGGCGGAATAGTTATTTGTCAGGTTATGCGTCTTGCCAAAGGCGGAGCCATTAATCAGCTTTTCGTTCAGATTCCAGGGATTCTGGTAGATTATGTTGTTCTAATCGACACAATTAAAACCCCGGAACTTCATATGCAGACCTTTCAGGAACAATATTGCCCATATTATTCTGGCCAGGTTTCATTCCCGGAAGATTCTCTCTTTTCAGCAATGAAAATGAGTGTCAGAAAAATTATTGCCCGCCGAAGCCTGTTCGAACTGCTTCCGTTGGGTGAATGTGTAGTAAACCTTGGAATAGGAATGCCGGAAGGCATCGCCAATGTTGCTAAAGAAGAAGGCGTAAGAGAAAAAATGACTCTTACTGTAGAATCTGGGCCCATTGGCGGATTACCCGCCTCAGGACTATCTTTCGGTGCTTCTTTTAGCCCAGATTGTGTATTACCTCAACCATCACAATTTGATTTTTATGACGGAGGCGGGCTTGATATAGCCTTTCTCGGCGCTGGTGAAGTTGATGAAGAAGGCAATGTTAACGTTAGCAAATTTGGTCCTAAATTCGCGGGCTGCGGTGGCTTCATAAACATAACCCAGAATGCGAAAAGAGTTGTATTTTGCACAACTTTCACCGCTGGTGGACTAAAAGTAGCCTTTGAAGACGGAAGATTAAAAATCATCCAGGAAGGCAAACTTAAAAAATTCATGAAAACAGTTCAGCAAAAGACTTTTAGTGGTTCATACGCCATTGAAAAAGGAACCGAAGTTACCTATGTAACCGAAAGAGCTGTTTTTAAGCTTACAGAAAAGGGCCTTATACTTACAGAAGTAGCACCTGGAATAGATATACAAAAGGACATACTAAACCTGATGGAATTCCAGCCAGAAGTGCCTTCTCAGCCAAAAATCATGAATCCCAGAATCTTTAATTCAGCAATGATGGGTGTTAAAGACTGATTAAGAAAACAGAATCCCCCGCATCTTTATCAAAAGGCTGCGGGGGATTTTTTTATTTTATTGAAAACTTACCAGGTGTAGTATGGCTTAAATTCATTTACTGAAGGCTTAAAGGATGGAGAAACAATTCCCTTATCTTTTACCCATGGAGTTGGCAAATTAGTAGGAGCACCTGAAATACTGACAGCCTTTTCAAACATTATTCCGTCAAACAATACAATGTCTCCAGGATTACCATTTTTTATCCCAAGTTCCACCGTGAAACTCCCAAGCTCCGTAGAGTTTATTGCAGTATAATTTAGTTTTATCCTCTGCCATTTTCCAAGATTCCGATTAATTTCAGCTCCTGAAATCACAACAGTGTGAGTTGCTAAAGCAGTCTTATTATCATTTAACTTCCACTCCCTTACCTGCAGAACAACACTTGCACCGGGGGCAATTGTGCTTGTGGCAGTCACATACACACTTCCGACATACGGAACACTCGAAGCAACGCTTCCAGCGATTGTTTTATTGGTTATTTCCTGGAAAATGTAATCTCCAATATTTGGATTAACGCCGCTCATGGTGAATTTTATTACCATGGTAGGACTCGCCTCATCAGGAAAATTGAAATCCCTGGTTGTCAAAGTAGCAATATAGTCACCACCAGGCACTATAGAATCAAGTGTAATAGATACAGTCGCTAGAGTTGAAGCTCCAGCAACAAGGTTTAAACCGGGAATCAAAACCGTCGCCGAGGCTGCAGGAATCGTAAACGAGCTTCCCAGAAAATCAGAATACAAAAAATCCAGATTTGCATCAGTCGAGCTTGGATTAGTTATGGAAAATACTTTTTCTGCCGTCCCAGCCCCCACAATGCCAAGATCAAGCACCAATGGGCTGACAGTTAAACTCACCGGAGGAACTGTTATTTCAAGCTGAATATCAGTTGATGCCACTGTATGGTCAAGATCTACAATGTGTTGCAACCCTGTATATACTCCTGCTGGGGTCATCCCTGGAACATTGACTGTAGCTGTTGCATCCTGAATTGCAAAAGCCCCCATAGTGAAGCCGCCCGCTGGTGTAAATCCCAGATTAGCTAACGGTATAGTAGAAGCACCATCCACAAGATTAGCTCTTTGGAATTGCACGTCAGTCATTGAGTTACTACATAAACTAACAACTTTAAAAGGAAGCTGAGAACTATTCCCTCTGCCAATAGTGGCACTTAAAAGACCGGGATTTGTAACCACCTCGTAGCTCAAAACCCCTCCTGAGGTGATCGTAACAGTTACGTTAAAGGTATCTGTGGTTTCCAGGCCGGCATCATAGGTCCCGTTGTTGTTAAGATCCTCATAAACCCTTTGAACCCCTGAATAAATACCAGATGGAAGAGCAGCATCAGCCTGAATCTTCAAACCTATCTGCCTTGTTACGCCTGGATTCAAATTAGGAGGAGTAACAATCAAACTGCTAAACTGCAAATCAGTCGTCGGAATAGTCCCTGGACCAACCAGTGCGGCCGAAATTACCCTGGTATTTGTTAACGCAACTGTTCCGCGGTTTCTTACCGTAAACTTGATCTCTGAGGAAAGATCCCCCTTACTAACAACCCCGAAGTTCAATTCGTTCTCAAGGACTTCCAAATCTTTTTTTCCTATTGAAACTTTGGTAACACAACTGGTGGATAGTTCTCCAGCATCTTTGACCATATTGTTATTGCTATCTTCCCAGAAAGTTATTTGTCCAACATAGTTACCTGTTGGAGTTGTTAATTCTGTGGCCAGGCTTATTGATCCATTTTCAGAGGTTGTTCCAGTGAAAGGAATAACCCATGGTGTTTCTGGTAAAGTTACCGTCTGAGATAAAACAGGAATAGTATTCCCTCCATCTACCATGTCACTTAGACTGTATCTAATTTTGGTTACATCTATGTTTCCAAGATTTGTGCCGGTAAAACTTTTTGAAACAGTCTGCCCTTTTTCAATTCCACCAAAATCAATTACGGAAGGTAACACATTAAAATCTGCCTGGCTGAGTACTTCTAAACGATAATCCAAGGTATCAGAAACTTCAGCCAAACCATCATATACACCATCATTATCCTTATCTTCATAGACCCGCAATGTTCCGGTATAGATCCCTGGCTCTTTATTTGGAGGAACATTCACATAAACAGAAGGCCCAACTACAACACCGCCAGAAATTAGCCCTAATGGGTCTGGTACAGAATAAGCCTGGGCTGTCCATGGTATAGGTGTGATTGCTCCCTGAATGAGGTCAGGCTTTTCGTATTTGAGATTACTCAAAGTTCTTTCACCAATATTCTGAACACTGAAAACCTTTGTTGGAGATGGTTGCCCCGGTCCTACCTGACCAAGATCAAAAGGAGAAGTCTCCAGCACATCTACTCCCTCAACCCCAACCTCGATTTGAATGATAAAAGTGTCAGATGCGTCCCCATCATCAGGATTGCCATTATTATTGCTGTCGCGAAACAACAAACACTGGCCAACATAAGTTCCAGCAGGTTGCGCAGCCGGAATATTCACTGTTACAGTTGCCAGCTGACTTCCACCAACCGTATTTGCCAAAACCCAACCGTTAGGTGGATCGTAAGAAATGTTTCCCGCTCCAATAACATTGGCTCCAGAAGTCAAATTGCCCGTCATAAACCACTTTAAGCGATCAGAAGTCAGGTTCCCTTTATTTAAAACCTCTATGTTTCCGCTAACTGTATCAAGTGGCAATCCTGCACCAAGATTGGCAACTTCATTTGCAATAACAAAATCGCGATTGTTTCCCGGCCGGATTCTAAGATTGAAAGTCTGCTGAGATTCACCCGCATCAAGGATTCCATTTCCATTTTTATCGTTAAAAACAGTTTGTAACCCTGTATAACGCCCACCTGGATTTGGTTGCCCAGGCGGCATGACAACAAACACTTGAAAGTTCGCATTATTACCAACATCAATATTGCCAACAGGATCTGGGGAAAAAGAAATATACTCTGGCCCGATTGTTTGCCCGCTAACCGTTAATGCAGCAGGAATAAAACAAATGTTAGCCAGAGGTATGTTTCCGGTGTTGGTCACCGTAATGTTACCGCTAACTCCAATATCTCCGGGAAGGGTGTCGGCGAGAGTTACAGTTCCAGCGGATAAAGTAAAGCTTTCGGTAGTTCCAACAAATACGGAAATAGTAAGCGGGCAATTCGCTTCACCCGCGTCAACCGCCTGATCAGCATCTTTATCGTCAATAAACAAGCCTGTTCCAATGTAACTCCCAGCAGGAGTAGCCCCCGGAATGTTTAAGGCAATATCCTGAAAGAAACTGCTTCCCTTGGTAAGAAACCCTTTTACAAAAGGCTTCAGGTTAAAGTTTGAAGATGCAATGGTATTTCCCCCAGAACTTAGATCACCAGGAACAAATCTGGTTAAAAACAAATCTACGTTCCCTGCATTTGTAACAAAAACCGTTGTGGTTGCAGTAGTTTCTCCTGGGATATAAGCTCCCAGATAAATACTTGAGGTTGCACAGATGATCTTTTCTACTTCTGGAACAGTTACTACCATTTCAAACTGACCAATAGGCTCATCCATGGAGTTCCCGTCCTGGTCATTATCCTCAAAAACAAACTGGTTAGCTCGATATGTTCCTGGAAGTGTGCCGGGAGGAATGGTAATTGTTAAATCTGCATTTTGAGAGCCAGCGAGAGCTCCAATTGGGTCAGGAGTAACATTTATTGCGCCATATGGAATAAAATACGGATCTGATGCAAGATTGTAAAATTCCCACTTCACATATTCCAGATTAACGTTTCCCGTGTTATTTACGGCGATTGTTCTAATAGCGCTTGTATTTCCAGGAGCGACTGTACCCATATTTGCTACGGCTGGAACAACCGATAGAGCTTCAAGATAAATGGTTAAACCATTTGATTCAGTATCTGAAGCATTAATTGGTTGCCCGGAAAGTAAGCCAGACCCAGATGCAACAAGTGCAGGAGCTCCAGCCCCATGCAGAAAATAAGGTTGCCCCAAATTGGTTTGCGTTATTGGCATATATTGGGCTGAAAAAAGCAAACTCTTTCCTGGGCTTAAAACAGATAATGCTGGAACAGGAGACCCCATTATGCTCATATCGCCTGTGCTTGGGGCAGTTTTCTGCCATACAAGCGGTTCGAAAATAACATCTTCTAAATTTTCTGTTTTCCCTAACAGCACAATATTATCAAGCATGGCCCTATCCCATCCTGCACCAGAAGTGGCGAATGAAAATCGAACCTGAAGATTTGCGCAATCTCCGCACTCATCAGGCAAATTGACAGCTTTTCTTTGCCACGACTTAGCACCAGTTTGAGAAGTTTCAGTAAATAGATTTTTCCAAACTCCACCACCATCAACAGAATACTCAACACTCATCTGAGCAGCCCCAGAAAATACTGTTGAATAATTAAAATCAAGTTTCAGCTCCGATAACTCTTTAAGGCCAATAGTGAAAAAGGCCCTTAGAGTTGTTGCTGCATTACTTTCCATCGAAAAGTAATTTGTTTCTGGATCGTCGGTATAAGTTGAATCATTTCTGACTCTTAATGAGGCGGGGATATTGCAGTTCCAACCAGGCGGAGAATTTCCAACCGTGTCAGAATTAAAATCATAAAAACGGATTCCACTTTGAATCTCTAACGAAACATCAACTGGAACTCCAACTGTGGTTGAGGTTTGATCAATTTTTAAGCGAGGAAAAATTTGCGGCTTGCCGACCATTCTAAATGAACCTGTTGCAACCTGTATCCCGCCTTGAGAAATGGCAAGCTTCCAGACCCCAGAGCTGTTTGGAGATGGAATTAGCCTATTTGCAGTAAACTCTCCGCCCGCGCCAACTACAACATTATCCAAAAAAACTTGAGTGCCAACCGGGTAATCATCATACCATCGAACTTGAGTAGCCCCGGGAGTAAAGCCTGCTCCCTTCACATAAACCCGATTATCCAAAGCAAACTTAGTGCCTAAGGTTGTGTAACCTGCATCAATATAGGTTTCTACACTTTGGGGATTTACTGTCCATGAATCTTTTACAGGACAGCTTGGAAGCTGGTATGAACCGGTTCCGGCAACGCTTGAAAAAGTTCCTGAGGCATCCAATGTGTATAATCCAGTAGGAGTAAGTGGTCCCACAGCCACAGAAAATGTAGCAATTAAGGAAGTAACCTTTTGAACCTCCTCACCAATACCAATTGCATCAGGGGCTGCCATCATTGCTTTGATGTCATCAAAAAGGATTCGATCTAGAGTACTTGCACCTCCCCACCAGAAGTTGCTTCTGAAATGAATTCTTCCTGCCGCAGATGGGTTAAATCCAGATAAATCGTATTCCTCGTAATGCCAGGTAGAATCATCGGGACCATTTCCAGGATAGAAAATAACTTCCTGGTTTGCTCCACCATCAAAATATGAGAGCTGTGACCAATCCATTCTGGTTCCACCATCCCAGTCACAGTTATCATCATAATAACGCCAAAGTGATAGAATAATGTTTGGATAGGTCTGCGTATCCAGGTTTCGGAAAACCTCTGCAAAGCCATTTACATTAGGGAAATCCAATCTCCTGAAACAAAGAGCCTGAGCTCCACGTTGGATAAAGTTGCCACCATCCCATTGGTTTCTATATATATAAATTCCATCAGTATTGTCGGTTCCAACTCTCCACTCACCGTCACCATTAATATCAACATTAGCATTTCTTCTAGTTGTTCCACCGCCTCTAACAGGGGTTTCCCAATCCTCAAAGAAAATATACACGTTATCTAAATTCGCTGGCGGGTTGGTTGCCGCCGGGTTTCCGTAGTAGATGTAATAGTTTTCATTTCTTCCATAGGTTTCAAGTGGATTTTGTAATCTGAACCAGGTAACTTCGTTGCTTATGTAGTCCCTGTCAATTTCAGTCCAGGTTGAAGTAGTATCATTCCAGTAAACAACACGCCAATCATCCCGGTCAGCTTGAAGCTTTCCAGAAGCAACGTATTGATCAGTATCAACAGTTATTCTCGAAGAGCAGCCGGCCGCATAAGAGTTATTGTCGCCCGTTATACGTAGTTTTTGTCTGTATTGATAATTAGTATTCCACCAGGGTGGGAAATTGTTTCCTGGAATAACAGCCGGCACTGAAGGAGCAACCTGAATTGTTGAATAATTGGCGCTTTCATCCGTAGCCCCTTGCTTAAAGAGAAGATCAATCTTTTCAAGATTCAGATCGGCGTTACCCGTATTCTGAATTTCAACCCTCTCAACAATACCATTCTGACCTCGATTTACAATCGAATCATCAGCTTCAACCTTAACAAATTGTATAGCTTCAGTTAAGATAGTTAGAATATTTGAAGTTACAGATTCAGAAACGGTAGTATTTGTTGTTCCTTCTGTTGTTCCCTGCGCATTACCGCGACAAGAAACATGCCCAGGATTAACTGCAGCCGCCTGCCATGTGATTTCCCCAGATCCCCCACCAGGAATGGTTAAACTGGTTGGAGTTGGTCCGGACAATAGATTATACGACCCACCCCCAGCACTTGTTAAAGCTGAACTTGAAACCCCAATCGCTTTTGTCTGACCCGCATTACTTATCTTATGGGTTATGGTAAATTCCTGACCAACAATGACTTCGTCTGGAACAATTATTTCAGAAACAAGTTGCGCTGGAGAAGTTAAGTTGAAAGTTGTTTCAGCGAACGTTTCAGAACCTGATACGTTATAAATTTTGATTTTCCACTGGCCAATACTATCAGTTGGTAATAAAAGTCTGGAATTGTAAATATTCCCAGAAGTATCAGGATAAACCGTGGAATCCTGAACCAGATTCATTGAAGGATCAAACCATTGAATACGACATGGGACATTAGGAGTATATCCCTTACCAAAACCGTAAGCGGTTTCACCGATATTAAAATCATTTCTTGGAACAACGTAAAATGGATTTTTAAAAATATTAAAATCCTGTGCCTTAATTAGCCATTGTAGAGGCAAAGTCGCCTGATTATCTGAAATTTCCTGCCCCGTGTTTCCCTCTGTTCCAGATGCGATACCATCAATAATATCGTTTCCAGAAATGGCATTAACATCTACGTCTACTTCATAATAAGCTTTGATTGTTGGAGTTAATGGAACAGGCTCTTCAACCCCTAACAAGGGGTTGTCGGGCTCTGGAACAGCAATCTGGCGTATCATGATGTCATCTATGGCCCAGCCATAGGAATTTGCCGCCCAATCCGAACCAAAAGTAAATTCGAGATAAACTTGTTTTCCCACTGATGGACTTAAATTATAGGTTTGTTGAGTCCATGGACCGTGCTGATTTAGATAGGTACTCTCAAGCAATTGAAGCTGGGTTCCATTTGCCTGCATCGGGTCGGACTGTGCCGGAACGGGACCTTGGCACACTCTAAGCTTCCCAAAATCATAAGCACCGCCATTTTCAATGTCATAAAAATCCCAAAAAGTCAGTGATGGATTTAGCTTTCCAACCAGATCAATGTCCGGAGTTCTCAAAGAGATCATTTCTCTGGTTGCATGGCCCGAATTATCATATCTTCTATCAAGATCGGTTGCCCAGACATTATTGCCAGACCTCGGACTAGCGGGTCCCTGATCATCATCATCAGTTACACCATCTCCGGCGACATTTCCAAGTTCCCATCGATCAGCATACGCATTAGTGTAACCAGGGAACCTCCCCTGAGACCAACCATTTTGTCCCTGCTCAAAGTCATCAAAAAAAACAAAAACATTTGAAGGATCATCTGGAGGAGTAGCAGCAGCAACAGCGTTGGCACCATAGTATAGCGCATATCGGTCAGTATTTGCAGGAGCAGCGGCCAATGGAGCCTGAAGCCGAAACCAGATTGTTGTGTCACTTTGATTCCATGCACTTGCCAGAGGATCGAGATATCTCTCAACCTGAACAAAGTTAGAGCCATTGAAGTAAACAATTCTAATATCATTTCCACTAGCAAGGGATTTTCCGCTGCTAACCATGTTGGCGTGGTCAAAAGTAAATTTAATTTCGTAGGTTTCAGGAAGTATACTTGAAGATCTGTTAGTAATCTTCATCTGGCGCCTGAATAACCAACGATCGTCCCACCAATAAACTTTGGTAAAGTTCTGAGGAAAGCTTGGGGAAATTTTCCGCCAATCACTATAATTTGTAGGAGTAACTGGAGAAAGATCGGCTGAATTGACTACAACATCTGCTTCTCCACTTCGACTAATGTCCATGATTACCTGGTTGGAGTTACTACCGCGGGTTACTTCAGAAGCTCCAAGAATAGTAGTAATTACGATTTCCGCAGGTTGTTGAATGGTCCAGTTATGAGGCAAATCAGCTCCTGAAACATTACCTGCTGATGTGTTAACCGCACCATCAACTAAGCAGTTACCAGAAGGCGAAAGAGGAAATACAGAAACGGTAAATTTGAATACAACCTTTCCTGAAGCAGGTATTACAGCAGGTAAAGAAGGTGAATTCAGAGTCGTTTCATAATCGCCAAGTGTATAAGTTAAAGTTGCTAAAGAAACTGTAACAGGAGAACCTACGTCCAGATTCTCAACTTCCATGTTTAGCACAATACCAGTTTGACCTTTTGAAACGGTAGTATTTGCGCAAACAACTGAATTAATTTTTACTGCAGCCGAGGCAGAAAAACTAAACAAAATTGAAAAAAATAAGCAAATTAGTATAGTTCTAAAAACTTTGAATATTTGCGTTGAAAAAAAGTTATCCATCGGTCACCCCAGACTTAACCAGCGCACTTATCAATAAATCGCTAGAAGCAATACAATTTTTTTTCTTTAACAGGTCTGCATAGAGATTCCCATACTCAGAAAAAAATACATAATTGTTTGAGCAGCAACTCTTAAAAAAGCTCCAAGATTTGCTATATTCATGGTTGTTTAATAATTGTTGTACCCTCTGAAATGCTTCTAGATTAGATTTCTTAACTGAAATGAGGTTCTTCAGTCTATGGTATTTCTTTTCACCGGGCGCTAAGGCAAGAGCTTGATTTATAAAGTGAGTAGAAAGATCATACTCTTTTTTTTCAAGATGGGCACATGCGCTTATAAAAAGAGATTCAGAATCAGAGTTTTTTTTCTTCAGCTTTGATAATAAATTCTTTCCCGGAATTTTGTTATAAGGAATTATTTTGTTAGGAACAGGAAACTCCCTTAGCAAAGGACTTTTTTTCTCTGATGGCGAAATCTTAAAATAAACAAGAATTGAAATAACTAAAATAAGCAGCACAATACAATTATCGCAAAATTTTAATTTATTTTTTTTCATTTATTACTTTTGTTCCAAAACCAAAGATGAGCCACTATACCAAAGGTTTGTTCCAAATCTGTTCTGACCAGGGAACAAATCAAGCTCTTGCCCATCTGACCCAGGCCAAAGTTTATCAGTTATCCTTGCTTCTATATTGCTGCTTCCAACAGTCCATGTTGTTTTTCCCAAATCATCTGTTTCAAAACTTGATGAAGCAGCAAAATTTCTTGTTGGCTGCCAATAAATCTTTCCTGCTCCAATTCCCCAACGATAATCTGGAATATTAGGGTCTTTTGGAATTTCTGATAGGTAATTCTTGGCAACCAGATCATTTAGATAGGCCTCAAACTCAGCGATTTTATCCCAATCCCCATCGTAAAGGACGGAGTCATTGGCCTGTCTATCTAATAAAACCGACATTCTCAGATCGGTCAATTCCTGAGAAAGTTCCTTTTCCTTTTGTCTAACGACATTTATTGTCTCATCAGGGATAAGCCTTGTAGCCAAAATTCCTATTCCGATTATCCCGACAAGTAAAATTATAAAAAGTGAACCTCTTTTGCTGTTCATTCCTCACCACTCAACAAATCTTTTTACAATTCTAACATAAAGAAAAGTAATTCCGAATAAAAAAGAGCCACCATCCAGCATGATGACTCTTTTTTATATAAAAGTTACCAGTATATTTCTAATTAATCTGATAACTATTTTTTTCATACTCATTTATTATATTGCAAGCACTGTGCCAATCTTTTTTTTTGAAAAAAAGAAAGAAATTTGGAAAATTCATGCGTTTTTTAGCATTAAAAGGATTTTGTCTTATTAGAGCTGTGGTAAAAAACCAAAAATCTAACCACAACCGAGGCACAAATACCTCGACAACTTGCAAGCTAAAAAAAAATGCATAAGCTTTTATTAGATATTGTTGTAAAATGCAGTTAGAGGAATAAATATGCTACAGCCTGAAAATAACTTTATATTAAAAATGTCACAGGAACATAAACTCATTTTATCATCCCTGAAAAAAATGCAAGATTGCCTGTTAGTTTCAGATCCTAATGAGTTCATAAGGATGCTAAAAATAGCAATAGAACCTTTTGAAATGGAATTTATCAAACATATCAGAATTGAAGAATTTGTGGTTTTCAGAGCCGGCCTTGAAACCGTTCCTACCCGAGACGTAATTAAAACAACCCTAAAATTACAAAGAGACCACGGATTATTAGAAGTTGGTATCCAAAGCTTAAATAGAAGGCTATGGAGTTATTCGGGACATAATAACGATTTTATTGGGATTCAACAAAACTTAAAAGACCTGATTTCTCAAATAAAAGAGCATTCCAACTCGGAAATCAGGGATCTTTTCCCAATTTTGAGTACAAATTCAAATTGCCGAAAGCTTATCGAACTTTTTGCTTCAGAGGCTTTTAGCAGGAAATAAAGGAGCTTAATAATGTTTAAGAAAGTCCTGTTTACCCTAGCCCTTACATTTTTTTCAGTTTCAATATATGCTCAAGAATGTCTTGTAATAGGCCATGAAATAGATCCAATAAAAGGAAGAAGACTTTTTAAAGAAGCTATGCAGGACTGGCACAAAGGCCTCAAGACAAAAGCACTAGAACTGTATGAGCAAGCATTGATAGCCGATAGCAGTGTTCTAAGACATGAGGATCATGGAATGGCTAAATCTTTACTTGATCACTATAGAAATGATACAGCAAGTAAAACTGTTGGTGATCTATGTCGCAGAGCTTTTTTTGAAAATATCCTTGGAGGAAACCTGGACTCTTCAATTGATCTTTATGAAAAAGCATCCGAAATCACAGACGATAAAACCCACACTCAAATTGCTCTTGATGAAGCAGAGAGACTAAAAAAAGAAAAAGACTATATTGATAACTGGCAAAGTGAAATAAAAAGAAAACTTGCCATTCAGCGAAAACAAGACGTTCAAGAATATATTCTTACTTCAGAGAAAAAAGAACTTAGCTCAGAAGTCGAAGATAATTCACAAGAAATTGAGGAACTTCAGGAAAGACTGGCTTATCTTGAAAAACAGGAAAAAGAGACAAACGAAATTGTTTTTGATTCAGTAAGAAAAGCCTCAAGATATAGAAGAAGATACTATTATCCATCATCCTCATATGGAAATAGCCCAGATCCAGATGCAAACAACTTTCCATCAGGTAATTGGGGAGCAGATGGCTCAATGCCAAGCTCACAGGTTGCTGACCCGTATCAGTCAACCGCAAACAGTGAGGCTAGAAAAACCTCTCTGTACAGATTCTATACCTACAGAAATAAGACAAATAGATCAAAGACTCAGTTAGAGCAAATTAGAAACGAAATAGCAGGGCTCAATAAAAGAATCGCGCAACTAAAAAAACAAAACAAAGATTTAATTATTCAAAAAAAAGAGCTTGATGGTTTAAAAGTTAAATAGATAAAAAAAGAAAATGGAAATCTTACTCAAAATCAACTTTTGGAGAAAGTTCTGTTTCCTCTTTTAAATACTCTTCTTTTAAAGGTCCAGGAATTAGGAAATTAGCAAAGATTGCAGTTAATCCACCTGTAATAATCCCAGAACTAAAAATTGAACTAAACCATTCTGGAAATGCTTTTAAAATCTCAGGAACCATTGTAACGCCGAGCCCTGTACCTAATGAAATAGCCAAAACAAGAAGTCCTCTTCGGTCCATGGTTTGGGCGGCAATTATCCTGATTCCAGATGAAGCAACCGTACCAAACATAAGCAAAGTAGCACCACCCAGAATTGGAGCAGGCATTAAAGCTGCAAGAGTAGATAAATATGGAAAAAGCCCTAACACTACTAAAAAACCTGCTACATAAAATCCTACATAGCGGCTTGCAACACCGGTTAGCTGTATAATTCCATTATTCTGGCTAAATGTTGTATTTGGAAAAGTGTTAAAAACTGCCGCTAGCATTGAGTTAAACCCATCTCCAAAAACTCCGCCAGAGACTCTTTCCACATACAAGTCCCCTTCTATCGGTTCAGAAGAAACAATAGAAGTTGCCGTAATATCTCCAATAGTCTCTACCAAAGTAACAACATATAGCAATGCCACACCGACAAAAGCGCTTGGGGAAAATGCAAAACCATACTTAAAAGGAACCGGGATATTAAACAATTCCAGCCCCTTTAATGTAGAAAAATCAATTATTCCCAGAAAGGCAGAAACAATGTAGCCTGCTACTAAACCAACAAAGATAGACCCCATTCTAATCCAACGATTACTGCTGCTATTGAGCAAAAGTATTAAACCAACTACACCAAAAGATAAAAGTAGATTTTGTAAAACAGCTTCAGCAGGAACATCTCCCTTTACCAGGCCAGCAAGAACAAGTTTCCCTCCAGCACAGTTCTGCATAGCAGATCCAATAAGAGTCATTCCTATAAGACAAACAACGATACCACTTACCAGGGGGGTAATAAGCTTTCTCAAGGGTTTTATAAATCTACTGCAAACCATCTCAATAAAAGAACCGACAAAACACAAACCAAATAGCATTGGCAAAGCTTTAAGCGGGTCACCGCTTTTTGCTGTTTCAGCAAGACCTACCGAAATCATAACCCCGATAAAAGCAAAACTGGTTCCCTGTATGCTTAAAATACCCGAGCCTATCGGGCCAATTTTCTTAACCTGAATAAAGGTCGCAATACCGGATACCATTAAAGACATACTGACAATGTAGCTGGTATCTTTCATACCAAGCCCGATAGCACCGCAGATAATCAAAGCAGGTGTCATTATTGAAACAACTATTGCAAGCAGGTGTTGCAAAGCAGCAAATATAGCTTCTGCAACCGGAGGGCGATCAGAGAGTCCAAAAATTATTTCTGATTGATCTTTTTCCATTTGATGCCCTCCAGTTTTTTAAAACAAGCAATACATTAGTGTCCAAATTCTTCCAGATAGTCTTTTATAGCTGCAGCTACAACCTTTTCTGCATGTTCTCTTCCATATGCCTTATCTACATGAATTTCGCTCTTTTCACCGGGAACAAGTTTATATGTGCTGAAATAGTGATGCAATCTATCTACCAATACCCCAGGAAGTTCTGAAATATCTTTTACACTTGCCCACATGTTATCTGTTTCTAATACAGCTATAATCTTATCATCGGCTTCACCGTGGTCAACCATTGGTAAACCACCAACAACCCTGGCGTTTAGAATAACTTCTGCCCTGGCAATTGGGCGTTCGCTGATAACACAAATGTCTAAAGGATCTCCATCTCCTTTAATAGCTCTTTTTGATAATCTTGTTACGTTACTTCCGCAATAAGTTCTTGGAATAAAACCATAAAGAGCGGGCGGCTGGGAAGATGTTCTTTGAGGCCTGTCAACCCTTATATATCCAGTTTCTTTATCTATCTCATATTTAACAAGATCAAACGGGGTAATTTCAATGTAAGCCTGGACATGTCCAGGTGGCTCTTTGCCAACTGATAGTCCGTGCCATGGGTGTGGACGCCATTTATAAAATGGTTTTGGAAATGTCATTTTTATCCCTCGGTTTTTGATTGCTGCGTCGCAGTATAGCAAAAATAAATTGTTTTGTACAGTAATTTTTTCTACTCTTCAATTCTCAGATCTGGATAGAGCATTTTTGCGCAATCAGGGCATATACCATGGCTAAATGAGGCTGCCGATCTTTCCTCGATGTATTTCTCAATTCGATTCCAATAACCCTTGTCATCTCTTATTTTTTTGCATGCCGAGCAAATGGGCAAAAAGCCTGAGAGGGTATTAACTTCTTTCAAAGCCTCTCTAAGTTCCTCATTAATTGCTAAAGTCTTTTTTTCATTCTCTTTCAATTCTCGAAACATGGTTAGATATGGCTCCATTAAACCATTTTCAATAACCGCTTTGTAAATAAAAATGAAGGAAAAAAGTTTAAAAAGATGACCCAAAATTATTATTGAATCATTAACTGTTATATAGTTAGCAAAAAAAATCTCTGAAATTGTTGTAAAAACTATCGAATAAAAAACAAGGTTATAAGCTTTTTCATGCAACTCTGTTTTAACGCTTTTAAGACGATACAAAGCAAACAATAAAAGAACTACTACAAAAACTTCCATTATTTTTTTAAAACCGGTTAACCCAACACCTTCTATGAAACACACAGGAAAATGGTTTGTGAAAAAAACCAGATAGATAACAACGGAAGTTAAAGTCGTTAGAAAAATTAATACGTATTTCTCTTGAACTTTTTTTAGAACAAAAATGGGAGCAACAAAAAGACTAATACTTTCTAATAGCCTGCCTGATATCCAAAGTTGGGTAGAAATATTCGCATCTGAAATATCGAATACGCCCATTCCTTTGAAAGAAAGCATATGTAAGCCATCAAACAAAGCAATAAAAGCATAGGATATTCCTATGAAATAAATGTAACCATTTTCCGAAAACTTTCTGGTATTAACAGCAAAAAAGAAAATAGTTCCTCCAACAATCATGGAGAAAAGTTCAATTAAAACATGGAAAAGAAGAAAATTCTTAATGCCAATAACAGTAATGAATAGCGCAATGGCTATCCAGATAAAATAAGACTCAATTTTTCCGTTGCCTTTAGCAAATCTCTCCACAAAATCTCCCAATTTTAATTTAAAGAGCGCTTAAAGTACACTCTCTCAATCGTTTAAACTCTTCTTTTGGAATGGCTTTACCTGCAAAAAGAAGCTCCAGATATGACATTTTTGTATCTATCTCAACAAGCTCATTAAAAGCCTGAGCCTTATCGAATGATTTGGCAAACCTGATAGCAATTTGAAGCTTCTCATCCTCTGATATAAGTCTCATCTCAGAGAGATTTAGAAGAATTTTCAAAACAGAATTCAAATTAGCTAGGCTTACATCCTTAATAACACTCCAGACAACTTTTGATTTCTGTAAATTCATTTCCTCTTCACTAATTTTATCTTCAAGATATTGGGACCGAAGAACTTCAAGTTCTTTAACGACATCATTAACCTCTTTATTTGTTTCGCCCGAACCACTATTTTCTTTTAAAAATTCTCCAATTTTTCCATCCTCTTCAATGACATGATCTTTAACCCAATCTTGCAAGAAAACAAGAAGTTCACCAATATCAATATTCTCACCTTTTTTTAACCTAAGTAAAACCAAGGTCAGTTTTGAAATCATATCATTATGGAGTTCTTGCTGATTATCTAAGAATGGATAATCAATCCTGTTCATTAATTCTTCTTCTGCGGTGAAATGGTGTTTGGCATAATTTACAAGAAACTTCAAACACATAGCGAGCTTCTCCTGTCCATGGCCTTCGGAGAAAGCTGTCTCTAAATCATTCAATAACATGAAAAGCTCTTTGTGTTGCCTATCAACAACTTCATTGCCTATTTCGTATTTTTTCTCCCACTCCATAATGCTCTCCAAACAATTTTAAATTGTACAAAAAAAGCGATCCAATTCCCTTCTTAGTGCCAAAAATTGGGTCTTTTTATTAACATAATTGCTATGCCCTTCATCAAGAATAAAAAGTTTTTTACCTTTTTTAACCGAGTTAAAAATAGAAAATTGCCCTGGTGGTGGAACCACATCATCCTTAAGAGCACAAGCAAAATGGGTAGGGATACGAATAAACCTTCCGGCGGAGGAAGCGTCATAGTATTTAAGAGTCTCCGTAACAACTTCCGGATTTTCGCTCAATATTTTTTTTACCGACGCTCCACTACCTTTGCAGGGAATGTCCAATCTAACTTTATGATTACCAAAAGTAGGAACATTTAAATGGGCTTTCTTAATTCTAGAATCAAATGCAGAGACAAAAGTTCCTATTCCTCCGCCAAAGCTTTCCCCAATCAATCCAATATGATCTTCAAGATAAGGAAACATTCTAAGTAAACCACTAATTCCAACCCAGATATCCTGGACACAACCACCAATAATATACTTATCCCTATTATCAATGTTAAACAAAACATGCCAATCAGGTCGATCTGGAATCACTTCGTGTTTACTCTTAGAAATGCCTCGACAACAAGGAAAAAAGAAAATAGCATCTTTGAAGGGAAAGTCAAACTCAGGTTTTTCCCATCCCCCATAGCCATGTATCATAACAAAAGCCCGCTTTACCCTTTTTTGGTCAGGAATAAGCAACCAGCCACCAATTTCAATTCCGTCGGTAGAAGCATAATGACAATCAAAAACATTAAAGTTTGAAATTTTGCTTTCAGTATCCTGTATAGAAAACCCCGGCTTTACTTCCAATGACTTTTGATACTTTAATTCCCAAAATTTCTTAAAATCTTCGGGCGTCTCACTAGATCCTACACATAATAAGTCTTTTAATTTATATTCCACTCTTTTCCCCTACAAACTTCCAATTCCTATAACTCTTGGAGATTTAAAACTGTCATTTCCTTCAGGAACAATAATCGATATGGGTGCAGGCATCCCGTTAACGCCTTTCTTTTTATCAATCCAAATCTTATACTCAAAACCTTTCAAAAGAGTTTCCCCGTAGCCATCACCGTTAGTATATCTCTTATTAACTCTAGTTATACGAAGGGGATAAGCATAAAACTTTGCATTATTAAAATCTTTCTTTAAAGAAAACTGCGGAACATCAGATCTTAATTTATCAGGAGAGCTTCCTAAAAGTCCACCACCTGCAATTGAAACAAATTTGTTAGCACAAACCTCAAGTTTTTCAGACCTTAGTATTTCGAAGTATTGATTCAAGACATTATGGACAGATTCAGGCAATTGAGAAACAGGAATATCATTTAATTTGCTTTGTGCCAAAACGGAACTATAAATGAAAAGCATTGTAAAAAACGCAAAATAAAATTTCCTCATAAATCCTCCGATCCTTATATATTTTATTCTACCAGAATTCCCTAAAAGGAAAAAGCTCCAAGCTTTATTGCTTGGAGCTTTTATAGACCTGGCGGCGACCGACTTTCCCACGGAGTCACCCCCGCAGTATCATAGGCGTCTTCGAGCTTAACTGCTGAGTTCGGAATGGGATCAGGTGTTTCCTCGAGACCATTACCACCAGGAAAATTATAATATGTTGGTGGGCTTGTCACCCACCAACACATAAATATCTTTGATGAAATTCAATAAAATAAAAGGTCCGCATCTGATCGAGATGATCTGCTAAGTATAAATACCTGCAGATGCTAAGGGTAAATCCTCGGGATATTAGTACCAGTCAGCTTAACGCCTCGCGACGCTTACACCTCTGGCCTATCACCACGTAGTCTCCATGGTCCCTTACACCGTCTTTCGATCGGTTGGGATGATTTATCTTGAGGTTGGCTTCCCACTTAGATGCCTTCAGCGGTTATCCAATCCAGACTTAGCTACCCAGCGGTGCCTCTGACAAGACAACTGGTTCACCATCGGTCTGTCCACTCCGGTCCTCTCGTACTAAGAGCAGAGCCCCGCAATCATCCTACGTCCGCGTCGGATAGAGACCGAACTGTCTCACGACGTTCTGAACCCAGCTCACGTACCGCTTTAATGGGCGAACAGCCCAACCCTTGGGACCTACTTCAGCCCCAGGATGCGATGAGCCGACATCGAGGTGCCAAACCTCCCCGTCGATATGAACTCTTGGGGGAGATAAGCCTGTTATCCCCGGGGTAGCTTTTATCCGTTGAGCGATGGCCCTTCCATGCGGTACCACCGGATCACTAAGTCCGACTTTCGTCCCTGCTCGACTCGTTTGTCTCACAGTCAAGCTCCCTTTTGCCTTTACACTCTACGCGTGGTTTCCAATCACGCTGAGGGAACCTTTGAACGCCTCCGTTACTCTTTTGGAGGCGACCGCCCCAGTCAAACTGCCCACCTGACACTGTCCCCAAACCCGATCAAGGGCCCAAGGTTAGAATTCCAGACTGATAAGGGTGGTATTCCATTGGCGACTCCACCAAGGCTGGCGCCCTAGCTTCATAGTCTCCCACCTATGCTCTACATAACAGGCCAAAATCCAATATCAAGCTACAGTAAAGCTCCACGGGGTCTTTTTGTCCTGACGCGGATACCGGGCGTCTTCACCCGGTGCACAGTTTCGCCGAACCCCACGTTGAGACAGCGCTCAGACCGTTACGCCATTCATGCGGGTCAGAACTTACCTGACAAGGGATTTCGCTACCTTAGGACCGTTATAGTTACGGCCGCCATTCACTGGGGCTTAAGTTCAGAGCTTCGGACACGAATGTCCTAACCCCTCCCCGTAACCTTCCAGCATTGGGCAGGCGTCAGACCCTATACGTCGGCTATTCGCTTTAGCAGAGTCCTATGTTTTTGATAAACAGTCGCCTGAGCCTATTCTCTGCGACTCCCTCGGGCTACCGTTCGACACGTTATTGCTAATGTGTTCCCGTCACCCTACCGGAGCACTCCTTCTCCCGAAGTTACGGAGTTAATTTGCCGAGTTCCTTAACGTGGGTTCTTTCGAGCGCCTTAGGATTTTCTCCTCACCCACCTGTGTCGGTTTACGGTACGGTCACAATCATGTCTCTCTTAGAAGTTTTTCTCGGCAGCGTGGTATCTACTCCTTCCACCTACTAATTTCGGTGGCCTGTCTAGCCTTGGCCGTTATAGACTAAGCGGATTTTCCTGCCTAGCCAGCCTACACTATTCGACACGGCCTATCAAACCGTGCGGGTATAACCTCCTGCGTCACTCCATCGATAAAATAACACGATCATGGTGCGGAATATTAACCTGCTTCCCTTCACTTACGCCTGTTTGGCCTCAGCTTAGGACCGACTAACCCTGGGAGGATTAACCTTCCCCAGGAAACCTTAGGTTTACGGCGAACGAGTTTCTCACTCGTCTTATCGCTACTCGTTCCGACATTCTCACTTCTGCTTCGTCCAGCACTCCTTACGGTATACCTTCAACCTACCGCAGAACGCTCCCCTACCGCTCACATATAACGAATTATACATGAACCCGTGGCTTCGGTGATACGCTTTAGCCCCGTTACATTTTCGGCGCATAAGCCCTCGACCAGTGAGCTATTACGCACTCTTTAAAGGAATGGCTGCTTCTAAGCCAACCTCCTGGCTGTCTGAGGACCTACACATCCTTTCCCACTTAGCGTATACTTAAGGACCTTAACCGACGGTCTGGGCTGTTTCCCTCGAGACGCAGAAACTTATCTCACTGCGCCTGACTCCCGGAAAGCATCTAATGGTATTCAGAGTTTGGTTGGGGTTGGTAAGCTGGTATGCCCCCTAGCCCATCCAGTGCTTTACCCCCATTAGACTCATATCCGAGGCTATTCCTAAAAATATTTCGGGGAGAACCAGCTATCTCCAGGTTCGATTGGCTTTTCACCCCTACCCACAGCTCATCGCTCAACTTTTCAACGTTGAGGCGTTCGGACCTCCACTTTGTGTTACCAAAGCTTCATCCTGGCCAAGGGTAGCTCACCTGGTTTCGGGTCTACTATATGCAACTATCGCCCTATTCAGACTCGCTTTCGCTGCGGCTCCGCCATTACCGGCTTAACCTCGCTACATACAGTAACTCGTCGGATCATTCTTCTATAGGCACGCCATCAGACATTCGTCTCCGAAGAAACGCATAGTCCTCTGACTGATTGTAGGCACAGGGTTTCAGGTTCTATTTCACTTGCCTCGCCGGCATACTTTTCACCTTTCCCTCACGGTACTGCTTCACTATCGGTCGCCAAGTTATATTTAGCCTTACGTGACGGTCCACGCAAATTCCCACGGGCTTTCCCGGATCCCGTAGTACTCGGGTTTCTTGCTATAGAGTTCCTGAAATTTCGCTTACAGGACTATCACCTTCTTTAGTGTAACTTTCCAGTTAGCTTCAGCTATTTCAGCCAAAATCCCTATTCTATCCACTGACATGGATAAACACAAGACCCCACGACCCCAGACAGGCAACGCTGCCAGGCTTTAACACCAGTCTGGTTTAGGCTCTTCCCCGTTCGCTCGCCGCTACTCAGGGAATCGTTATTACTTTCTTTTCCTCCAGGTACTTAGATGGTTCAGTTCCCCAGGTTCCCTCCAGATAGCCTATGTATTCAGCTATTGGCGATATGCGATTCTCGCATACCAGGTTCTCCCATTCGGATATTCACGGATCTATGCTTGCTTGCAGCTCCCCGTGACTTTTCGCAGCTGGCCACGTCCTTCATCAGTACTTGGCACCTAGGCATCCGCCCTGCGCCCTTTACAATTTACTCCTATTGCACTCGATCAATTCTTTCATACTGCACTCGCACTTGCGTGCAAATCCATTACAAAAAGACCTTTTAATTTTGGATGTCTTTCATCAAAGATATTATTTTCAAAGAACTATAAAATATAGAAAGACCGAAAGACTAAGTTCAACATCGCCAAACTCGACGAAGATACGTTCCTGCGATGCCCACCGAAGCAGGTCTTATTCCAGCAACATGTCTCCCTAGAAAGGAGGTGATCCAGCCGCAGGTTCTCCTACGGCTACCTTGTTACGACTTCACCCCAGTTACCAATCCCACCTTCGACAGCTGCCTCAATTAAGTTAGCTCACCGGCTTCGGGTGTTACTGGCTTCCATGGTGTGACGGGCGGTGTGTACAAGGCCCGAGAACGTATTCAACGCAGCATGCTGATCTGCGTTTACTAGCGATTCCAGCTTCATGGGGGCGAATTGCAGCCCCCAATCCGAACTTGGCCTGGTTTTAAGAGATTCGCTTACCCTCGCGGGTTCGCTGCTCGCTGTACCAGGCATTGTAGCACGTGTGTCGCCCTGGTCGTAAGGGGCGTGATGATTTGACGTCATCCCCACCTTCCTCCGGTTTGTCACCGGCAGTCTCGCTAGAGTCCCCACCATTACGTGCTGGTAACTAGCAACAAGGGTTGCGCTCGTTGCGGGACTTAACCCAACATCTCACGACACGAGCTGACGACAACCATGCACCACCTGTCTCTAGGCTCCTGCAAGCAGGCACCCTCTAATCTCTTAAAGGTTCCTAGGATGTCAAGACCAGGTAAGGTTTCTCGCGTATCATCGAATTAAACCACATGCTCCACCGCTTGTGCGGGCCCCCGTCAATTCCTTTGAGTTTTAACCTTGCGGCCGTACTCCCCAGGCGGAGAGCTTAATGCGTTAACTGCGGCACAGAGGGAGTCGATACCCCCTACACCTAGCTCTCATCGTTTACAGCGTGGACTACCAGGGTATCTAATCCTGTTTGCTCCCCACGCTTTCGCGTCTCAGCGTCAGTTTCGGTCCAGTAATCCGCCTTCGCCACCGGTGTTCCTCCTGATATCTACACATTTCACCGTTACACCAGGAATTCCGATTACCCCTCCCGAACTCCAGTCAGAAAGTTTCAGGCCCAGTCTCCCGGTTGAGCCGAAAGATTTCAAACCTGACTTTTCCAACCGCCTACACGCTCTTTACGCCCAGTAACTCCGGACAACGCTCGCCCCCTACGTATTACCGCGGCTGCTGGCACGTAGTTAGCCGGGGCTTATTCATTAAGTACCATCAAATCTAAATGGTATTAACATCTAAACCTTTTTCCTTAATAAAAGAGGTTTACAACCCTAAGGCCGTCATCCCTCACGCGGCGTCGCTCCGTCAGGCTTGCGCCCATTGCGGAAAATTCCTCACTGCTGCCTCCCGTAGGAGTCTGGGCCGTGTCTCAGTCCCAGTGTGGCCGTTCACCCTCTCAGGCCGGCTACCCGTCTTCGCCTTGGTAGGCCATTACCCCACCAACTAGCTGATAGGACGCAGACTCATCTTCCAGCACGAGCCGAAGCCCGCCTTTGGCTGCAGAGGTCCCCCTCCGTAGTCTTATCGGGTATTAGCACAAGTTTCCCTGCGTTGTCCCCGTCTGAAAGGCAGATTATCTACGTGTTACTCACCCGTTCGCCACTTGCATCACATCGGTATTGCTACTAATGATCAACTCGTTCGACTTGCATGTGTTAGGCACGCCGCCAGCGTTAGTCCTGAGCCAGGATCAAACTCTCCACAAAAATTATTAAACAACAAGTTCCTTTCGGAACCCGCCATCTACATTATTATGGAGTTATTGCTGATCTGTTTCAAGATTCAACTTAACTCAAAATCGATGTTGTAACATCGAATCAAATAGGTTTTTGTCGTTAAACAAAAACCGCTTGGCGTTATAGTTTTATTAGTCTTTCGATCTGATTCTCAAAGAGCTTATTCGACCCGGTTTTGGGCCGACCCGCCGTGGCAGGAAATCTAGCTTATCAAAAACAGTTTTCAATGTCAACCATTTTTTAAAAACTTTTTTCAAAGTTTTCTAGATCTTTTTTTACCTCCCGATTTCGACCCGGGCTTACCGGTCCGACCTCGTTTCGAAGGTTCAAATAAATTAGCAGAAGTTCAATTCCGAGTCAACTTTTTTATTCTTCTTTTTTTCTTTTTTTTAGCGGTTTTCCACAAAACCAGCATTCAGTCAGCGTCTCAAAGACTATATTTCAGACTATCAAAAGTCTTGAAAGGTCTATTTTCAGATGTTTAAGAGCATTTATTTTTTTCTTAAAACATTCACTGGCACAGCTTTTGCTAACATAAAAAGAAGAATTTGGGGGTTTCAAATAGTAAAAAAGCCTCCGAAGAGGCTTCTTTACTATTTTTCAAACTTTATTATTTTCCCATTTCTAAAAGCAACTATCTGGGCCAAAATTTCCACAGCTATCTCTTCAGGAGTATTGCTTCCAAGATTTATTCCTATTGGGGCAAAAACCTCTTCAGCTCTTTCCTTGGTAATACCAAAATCAATTAATGCCTGCTTCATTTCAACAAGCTTCTTAGCCGAGCAAACAAGTCCGACATAAGGAGCTTCTGTTTTTAAAGCCAACTCCAGAACTTCCCTATCTTTTACATGGCCAGGAGTGACAACCACAACATGTGAAAGAGTATCTATTTCAGATCTGGCAACACTATCTGAGTATGGGCAGCAAATTACGTTTTCACATTCAGGAAATATCTGCGCATTTGCAAACTCAGGGCGCTCATCAATAATGGTCACTCGAAACCGCGCTAAAGCAGCCATCTTTGCGAGGACCTTCCCTATATGACCAGCTCCAAAAATTACCATTCTAGGCTGATGCGCTATTAATTCTATAAACACCCTTGCTTCGCCCCCACAGACTGGCTCGTCTCCCTCTAAGGGATTTGCAAGATTAAAAGTCATCAATCTAGTGGTTCCGTTTTTAAACAAATCTATTGCTTCAAGGCGAACTCGCTCTTCATTGACCCCACCGCCAACTGTTCCCGCTATTGAACCGTCTTTGAAAACAATCATTTTTTGCCCGACCTTGCCGGGACTGCTACCAATTGTTTCAACAACCGTGCACATAACGAATGGCTCATTTCGGTCAAAAGCTTCCTTCATTTCAACAAAAAATTCTGTAGCCATAAAAATTACCTTTCCAGTGTTATTTCCCATCTATCTAATAACTCATTTCAAAAAAATACAAGATTTTTCTAAAACAACAGTCAATGTTTTACAGCATAGCGCCGATAGATTTCCTGAAAGAGAAAAAACATCGGAGGCAAAATGAGCGCCCAAGCCCTTTTAAAGAACACCTATTCTAATTCATCTACGGCAAAGGTTGAACAACTGATGACCCCATACGGGCCAGTTACTCAGGTATTCGACGAATTCTGGACAGCAAAACAGAGACAAATGCATTCTTTGCATTACTCAAATTCTTACAGAGCTTCTTTTAAACCAGAACTTCCAGATTTCTTCATTAAGAATCTAACCAATCCTGGTGATAGAGTTGCAGATCCATTTGGTGGACGAGGAACTACAATTCTTCAAGCTACTCTTCTTGGAAGAAAAGGATTAAGCAATGATGTTAATCCACTATCTGAAAGACTTGCTTATCCAAAAATTCATCCAGTTACAGTAGAAGAAGTAGAACAAAGACTTAGCGAAATAGATTTTAGGGCTCCTGTAGATCTTCGAAATGAAGAAGATATGTCTATGTTTTATCACCCTGATACATACCGCGAACTTATTAATCTTAGAAATCATTTGAAAACAAATCGAGATGATGTGGACAGATTTATTGAAATGACAGCGCTATCGCGCTTACATGGTCACTCCAATGGCTTTTTCTCGGCTTACTCATTTCCACAGATTTCTATTCCAAAAGCAAATCAGGCAAAAATCAACAAAACCAAGGGGATGGAACCTGATTATCGTGATATCTCTTCAAGAATTTTAAAAAAGGCGAAAGTAACACTTAAAACTGGCGGAATCGACAAAATTCGTCAAATGAGCCAACATCAGCTTTTAACAACTGGAGATTCCAGAAATTTAAGCCAATGGGAAACAGAAAGTGTAAATCTCGTTGTAACTTCTCCACCATTTTTAAATCAGGTTGATTATGTCCAGGACACATGGATTGAACAATGGTTCTGCGGAATCACCAAAGAAGAAGTGGAAGGAAGAATTGTTCAAACCCCTGACCTTGAAACCTGGATGCAGTTCATTTCTGACACTCTTAGCGAACTTCACCGTGTAGTAAAACCTGGTGGATTTGTTGCCATGGAAGTTGGAGAAGTTAAATACCAGAACAAAATTTTAAATCTTGACGAAATTCTGGTTGGATTAACTTGTATGCCTATATATAACGCTGGTCAATTCAGAGTTAGAGAAGTAATAATCCAATCTCAGGAATTCACCAAACTTGCAAATTGCTTCAGAGTAAAAAACAATAAACTCGGAACTAATACAAATAGAATAGTTCTGATGGAAAGGCTATAGGAGGCCAATATGAGAATAACCCCACTTGATATCTACCAACGCGAATTCTCCAGAAAAAATATCGGCGGGCTTGATGAGAATGAAGTATACAGCTTCCTCAAAAAAGTCGGTCGAGAATACGAATCATTGTATGCAGAAAATAAATCACTTAAAGACCAGTCTCAGAGACTAACAGGTCAGATGGAAGACTACCTTGAGCTTGAAAAAACGCTCAAGCAGACCTTGATTTCTGCCCAAAAAGCTTCTGGCGATCTTAAAGATAACGCTGAAAAAGAAGCCGAACTGACTATTAAAGAAGCTGAACTTCAGGCTGAAAGAATCCTTGATGAAACCAGAACTGAAGCTGAAATGATTTCCAGAGAAATTCGGGAACTCAAAAAACAGAAAAGAATGCTGAAGGTCGAGCTCAGAACAGTCCTTGAATCTTACCTTTCCATGATAAATGAAGATTCTCCGGTCTTTGGCAGATCTACCGATAACCTGTCAAAAGCAGCATAAAGTTACTGGAAAATAAAAATGGGCACCAGCTTTCCCTGTCTCACTCAAAATGACAAAGGGACATTAATTAGAATACAAGCTGTTCCACGTGCCTCAAAAACAGAAATCGTTGACATACATCAGGATAGATGTAGAATTAGAGTTAAGGCACCGCCAGTTGATGGAGAAGCGAACAAGGAATTGATAGCGGCTCTTGCCAAGATTTTTAAAATCACTAAAAAAATGGTGATTCTTGAATCTGGCCAACGCGGGAAACAAAAGTGCTTCTTATTATCAGGTTTAACTGAGGACAAAACAGGCGAAATCCTGGCTGAGGTATTATCAGGAAAGGGCAAGTAAGATGATGAGTATGAACCGCTGGTTATGGGTTCTCTGGGGAGCGATGATCATTTCAATGCTTTTGAAATGGCAGGCTGAAACCTACATTATAGTCGCAGTAATTGTCTTGCCCATTCTAATTGTTCTCATTGATCTACATGAAGAAATTGGCCTTTTAAAAGAAGAAAATAAACATCAAAGAAAGTTTGTCATGGACAGATACAATGTCCTTCAAGATAAATTGAAAGATATATCCAGTAATATTGAAAAACGAATGGTCGTAGATTTTGCTGAATTTGCCAAAAATTCTTCAGGCGATAGCCAGACAAGCCGTAGCGGAATTTCTCGAACAGATGGCACGAAAAAGAGGCGAAAAAAGAAAAAGAGACCAGTTGAAGAAGTGGTTCCTGTAGCAGTGGATTTCCAGGAAATACATGAAGAAATTGAAGAACCAACTTTGGATTCAGATGATTTTTATCCAGACGATGAATAAAAAAACAGGCCAAATGGCCTGTTTTTTTTTGCTCAAAACCTTTCTTTAATTACTGCAAAAATTTAGCAGAGAAATTGCCAAATAGTTGGCACTTTAAATATATTCAAATTCATAACAATTCTTTGTACCCGATTATTAGTAGTTTGCAGACAATCCCAAATTCAGGCATAGCTTTTGCATATAACTATGCAAACAACATAATTCAAGGAATTAAAATGAAAAAAGCAATGAGTATAAGAGTAATAAGTATCGCAGCTTTTTTTGTAATCTGTAGTAGCCAGCTCTTCGCCTGGGGCAGCAAAGTCCATATGAAGATAGTTTCTGATGCCTACCACATAATGCCGAAAGCTTTCCGCAAAATTTTGGGTGAAACCGACAAACCAAACTTGAAAAAACCAGCAATGAAAGATTTGCTTTATGGAAGCGTTCAGCCTGACAGAGAATTTAAGGACTTCCAGAATCACGTATTTCACATTCATGGTTACAACATGGGAAAAGGTCCTTTTCATATTGAAACTTTAATAGATGAAGTAGTTGAAGATATAAAGAGCAAAAAAAGCCTTAAAACAATTTCAGCTAAGCTGGGTTGGATCGCTCACTATGCAAGCGATCTGGTGCAACCGCTCCACACTGGTGTTTCAACAGAAGAAACCATAGAAGAAAAAAGTTACCACTCAGCAACTGAGAGAGATGCTGATAAACACATGGACTATTATGGAGTGAAATTTGATGGTTGCACATCCATAAAAAGAGTAAGCGCAAGAATGATATATGAAGCTTTGTGGGCTAATCAATATTACGAAACTCTTCAAGAAGCATACGTAAACGGAAAACGCTACGAAGACAGCAAAAAAGTTATTTCAGAATGCTACTCACGAGCAGTAAACAATGTTGTTGATCTATGGTATACAGTTTACTTGAGGGCTGGCGGTCAGAAGCATCCAAGTCATTTTAAAGCTAAAAACTATCCGCCATTAAAAAGAGCTATAAGCGAATAACTACTGTATTTCATGACTCCCTTTCTATACAGAAAGGGAGTTTTAATTTGTGCATTTGTTTCCATCTTTGAATTAATCAAGCTATTGTGATATTTTTACAACTCAAATAAAACAGCAAGGAGATATTATGAGCGAGAAGAAAGGCCTTTCCCCAAAAGCCTATGAGACATGTGACGGGAAAGATTATCCTAGTTTTGTTCCTCCAGAACAAAGTCCCGCTGAATTTACAGCAAAAGCAATTGTAATTGGTATGCTAATCGGTGGTATCTTTGGTGCCGCAAATGCATATTTGGGTCTGAAGGTTGGCTTAACTGTTTCAGCTTCCATTCCAGCAGCAGTTATGGCAGTTGCCATATTCAGGATTTTCTTTAAAAAAGGAACCATCCTTGAAACTAATATGGTGCAGACCGTTGGCTCTGCAGGAGAATCCCTTGCAGCAGGTGTTATTTTTACAATTCCAGCTCTTTTTATCTGGGGAGTTGAGCCTTCCAAACTTGAGATAACAGTTATCGCTGTTATTGGTGGTTTAATTGGGGTTCTGTTTATGATTCCCCTTCGCAAATTCCTAATCGTTCAAGAACACGGAAAACTCCCATACCCAGAAGGAACAGCCTGCGCTGAGGTTTTGGTTGCAGGACAAGGTGATCTTTCAAAAGCAAAAACCCTTTTTCAAGGTATGGGAATTGGAGCCATATACCAGGCACTGATGCACAGTCGTCTTTTTGGCCTTTGGAGCAAAGAACCTTCAACACATATTCCTGGCTTTAAAGGAGCAGAAATAGGTGCCGAAGTAACCCCAGAACTGCTTGGCGTGGGATACATTATTGGACCAAAAATTTCAGCAATAATGCTTAGCGGCGGTGCTCTTGGCTGGCTGGTTCTGATACCTTTAATCTACCTGTTCGGAGAGCAAGCGAACCACCCAATTTACCCAGAAACAGTAAATCTCATAACAAGCATGGAACCAGGCGACATCTGGTCACGATACATCAGATATATTGGCGCTGGCGGTGTTGCATTTGCCGGAATTTTCTCACTGATAAAATCCATCCCAGTTATCCTCTCAAGCTTTAAAGCAGGCTTCTCTCAGCTTGGAAAAAATGTGGCCGAAGTTTCTGAAATTAGAACCCAACAAGATCTTCCAATGAAAGTAATTCTGACCGGGTCAATTATTCTGATGGCAGCTGTTGCAATAGTTCTTAAAAGTGCTATCTTTCAAACTTCATTGCTGTATTCAATCGGAGCCGCCTTCCTGATTATAGTATTTGGCTTCTTTTTCGTAACTGTTTCATCCAGAATTGTTGGTCTGCTTGGTTCTTCTTCCAATCCTATTTCTGGAATGACCATCGCAACTCTTCTACTTACCTGTGTGATTTTTCTCATGCTGGGGCTTGGTGATATGCCAAATGTAAAAGTTGCAGTCCTGACAGTTGGAGCTTTTGTATGTATAGCCGCGGCTATTGCTGGTGATACCTCACAGGATTTAAAAACTGGTTTCTTAATTGGGGCAACTCCACGACTTCAGCAGATTGGCGAATTCTTTGGAGTAATTGCATCTGGTCTTACCATGGGCTTTGTAATGTATCTATTAAAAGATGCTATCACCACCGGCGAGCTTCCAGCCCCTCAGGCAAACCTCATGAAACTTGTAATTGATGGGGTTATTGGTGGCAGCCTTCCATGGAACCTCGTTTTCAGTGGCGTGTTTATTGCTATCTGTGTAGAACTACTTGGTATCAACTCGCTCGCTTTCGCCGTTGGTCTTTATCTGCCAATTTCCTTGTCTGTTCCTATAATGATTGGTGGTATTGTCAGATGGATACTCGAATGCAAAAAGAATGACCCTCATCTTGAAGAAAAGCGTGAGACTGGTGTGCTTTACTCTTCGGGTTTGATTGCAGGAGCAGCTCTGACTGGCGTTATGATCATGGTTCTAATGGGCTTTGCTGAAAGCAGTCCTGGACTTCTTCAAAGCATAAATAAGCCTGGAATCCATATTGCTTCCAACAAAGTTACAAATGTGGCAATTGATGGGCAACCTCTTTCTGGAAGTTATTTCCAGGTTTCACCAACTGTTTTTCCTGATAATTCTCAAACAGTTGAAAAAATCTCTCAACTCAAAATTACTCTCAGAACAGCCAAAAGCACAACGACTCCTGATGTTGGTCAGATTGAAAAACTTGAAAAAGAGCTTACAACTCTACAAGATCAGCTCTCTGCTTCCAAGTCTAAAAACTTTAAGCTAAGTTGTGTTGTAAATGGCCAACCACTTGAAAAAGAACTCTCAATGAGCAAATGGGGTAAAACCTATATTTCAAGTAACAACGAAGGTATAGTAACTTCTGGTTCACCAGAAGGACACACCTTTAAGGGTGTAATTGCATTCCTGCTTCTAACTCTTTCATTGCTATACTTTGCAATGAGAAAACCACCTGAAGAAAAAGAATCTAAATAATCTCTTTCTTTAAACAAAAAAAAACAGCACCATATTGGTGCTGTTTTTTTTTGGAAATTATTACATTCAACTAAGAAAGATTCAGCAACAATCTGGTTGCCATATCTGCCATTTCAGAACCAGACTGGCTTTGAGAAATCAGAGTTTCTATCCCTGCAGGGTCATCAGATAATCCCAATGCATATGCTGCGATAACTTGCTGATCTGGGGTTCCATATTCTATCAAACTCTCCAAAGTAGCTTTTCCGGATCGTCCTAAGCCAAGAAGAGCAAGTGCAGCCATTTTTCTGACGTTCCAGGAAATATCACCAGTCATAAGTTCCAGATTTTTACTAAACTGCAGAAGCTTCAATTTCCCACAAAGATAAGCACCAGAAGCCCTTACCATCTCTTCATTTGACTTAATCATGCTCTCAATTTCGGATAAATTCTCGGACTGCCCTAACTCCCACAATGCTTTGATAGCATCTGCACGGACTCTATGATCAAGATCGTTAAGCATTTTTCTGATCTTTGTAAGAACAGATTCAGGAAGCAACCCTTTGTTTTTACCAATAAGATTTAATGCGTCAACGGCATTAGCTCTAACCCTTGATTCTGGAGCTTCCAGGGCAGAAGATAAGAATTCAACCGACTCATTGGAATTCAGTCTACCTATAGCAGAAACTATAGTTGAACGGATTTTTGCAGAATCTGATTTTCTAAATAGGTCGCGTAAATCCAGCATTGATTTTGTATCATTCATATCCACAATGGCATTAATAGCAGCAAGAACTACTTTTTCTGAACCGTGATAAAGCAATTTCTTTATATGGGTTAAAACGGGCAGCTCACTGGATTTACTCAATGCAATAATGGCAATTCTAATAACTTCAGGATCTTGATCCAGCAAAGCTTTGAGAAAAACTGGAATAAAATTATCATCCCAACGTTTTTTAAGCTGAACCAGGGCAACCCAACGCATTGGACTTTCATATTTGGGAAATTCTAATGCCAGACTCGAAACAGCATCTGGAAAATCAAAACAGCAGAGAGTAGCCAGTGCAAAAGGTCTATCCGGGTGCTGCTCATTTTTAAGCATTTTGATTAAAGGTCGGAAAACCGTTTGTCTATCGGCTTCCTTACCTATAAACTCAATTATGTCCATCATAACAAGCTGACGTCCCCAGATGGTTTCAACAATTTTGTCTCTGCAGCTTTCCGGGGAAGAGTAATCAGATAGATATTCAATAATCTTTTCAACAGAAACATTGAACATTGTTCCCTTTAAAAAGTCGACTATTCGGCGCTCCTGAAGATAGCTGTCATCTCTTATCAATCTTAAAACTGCAACGGCATAATCAACAAGAAACCTGTCATATCGCTCCAGGAGACCTGTCATTTCTTTTGCACCAATCATAAGTAATATCTACCTTTCTTTCGAGCTACTTGCCTTCAATTCTCAACAAAGCGTCTCTGGCTTGATTTTGCAAAGTTGAATTCGGGAACAGGTTAAGTATTTTTTCATAGGCCTGACGAGCTTTAGTATAATCGCGCTGATAAGTTTCATAAGTGAAACCTATAGCGAACTGAGCCTTATCAGCAAATTCATTTTGATAATAAAGATCGATCAGTTCCTGCCATAGCTTAACCGCCTCTTCATAGTATGCATAACCATCCCTGAGGACAAATCCCATCCTGAAGTATGCTTCGTGAACGATTGGATCATTTTGCTTGGTATCGATTATTCTTTGATAAATTCTTCTGGCTTCATCAAAGTTTCTAATCAAGATTTCATTGGCTTTAGCAAGCTTCAACTCCATAGCAATAGTGTCAACAGATACAGGATGCTCCCTGATAAAGTTTTCTAAGAGCCTTAAAGCTTTTTCTCCATCTCTGAGCACTTCCATATAATGGTCATATAGTTTAAGCGTATATTCTGTAACCAGCGGATCGTCTGGATTCTCCTGCAACCATCTTTCGTAGAATTCAGCTGCTTTCTGAGGGTCCATTAACTGGGAAAGGTTTAGCTCAACCAAAGATTTCATAATATCCAGCGTGGCTAACGATTCCTGATTCTCATCCCACAAATCAATCATTTCTCTTTCAGCCTTCTTGAAATCCTGCAAATCATCAATTTGTCTTTCAATGATAGCTTCAAGTTCTTCGATTACAGCCTCATCGTCTTCGGTATAAACACGCTTGATTTTTCGCTTAGTCCTTGGCTTACTTGCCGCTTCTCGCCTCTTCTCTTCAAAACGTTTAAGTTTTGCTTCTGCGTAACGTCTTACTTTTGGGACTCTCGCATAATCAGCAACAATTGAAGAATAAAAGAGATTAGATAACTCTGGATTCCCAATTTTATCTTCAACAAGGTTGCCAATTCTGAAAATCAAATCAAAATTCTGAGGTTGTGGCTGGTATGTGTCAAGAAGCATGTCAAGATATCCTACCGCTTTTACAAAGTCGCCCTTCTCTTCATAAAGATTTGCGATCTTTGTCATAATTTCGCGACTTCGCCTGATACTTGGGCTGGTTTGAAGAAATTTTTCATACTGCTTAATAGCACGATCATAGTCACGAAGATCGTTTTCAAGGACTTTCCCGATGAAGTAAGGGAAATCAGAACCGCCAGTTTCAGAGTATTTTCTAAGTCTGGCCATCTCTTCTATGTTCATTCGGGATTCAAGATCTTTTTCAAGCTCAAGAAATGCTTGTCTATGGGTAGGATAGAGATTCCTGAAGTTTAGTAATCTGGTCAAATAATGATGTGAACGTGTAAGATTTTTTTGGCGATTTTGATATTTGTATAACCAATAAAAGCCAGATCTGCTAAGCAGACTTAGAGGATATCTGTGAACCAGGCCTCTATAAAGCTCATAGGCTTCTTTCTCTTTACCTTGAGCAGCTCTAATTCTTGCCATCCTGTAAAGAAGCATGTCTTTTCTACATCCCGGATGGAAAATGCTCCTCAGAGAGAGATCATATTCATTATATGCATTGTCCAACTGCCCCGCATCTTCAAGAATACGTCCGATGTAATATCTTAATTTTGCAACATTTGGTCTGTTTTCAAGTTTAGCAACGGCTTCTCTAAGGAGACCAATTGCATAAACAGGGTCTTTCTGGAGTTTCCAGATTTTAAAAATCTGTTTTAATCCCTTATCAATGTCTTCGGATTTTTCAGAATACAAAACCAGCTTCCTGAAAGTTTTTGAATCACTGATTCGTTGAGTTAATTCTTCTCTCAAGAAAGGATCTCTACTGGCCGACAATCCTTTTTCCCAAAGCATAACAGCTTTCTGGTGATTCTTTTCTTCGGATAGAACAATATCACCCATTCCGAGATAAACCTCATCCAGCCTTTCAGAATCCGGGAAAAGCTTTACAAAAGTTTCATAGTTTTCCATAGCTCCGGAGAGGTCTTTTAAATCTTCTTTTAATAATCTGGCACGCTCGATGACAACTTCCTGACCTTCGCGGCCTTTTGTACCTTTTCTAAGCATGTCTGAAAGTTCTGAAACAGCTTTAATTGACCTGGTTTTATCCGCTCTTATCTTACTTTCTCTGAAATAATCAGACTTTGGATAAACCAGAGTAATTTCATAAAAAAGATCCTGAGACCTATATTTAGTATTTTCAGCCCCTTCTACCAACTTTGCCAGACGGAACATTCTAGCTGCAGTTTCTGGTTCTTCAGGATACTGTTCGATCAAGGTTTCAATATCACTAATAACTCCTCGCTTACCAAGTTCTTCAAGTTTTTTCTCGACCCAAACAGTGGCATCTGGGGTTTCGAATTCCGTTGAATATTTTTCAAGCAGTTTACCTGCCTGGATATAATCCTGATCCTCTTCAGCTTTCTTTATAACGCGCTTTAGGGCTTTTAGTCTGAACTCTTCCAGTCCCTTAAACTCTAATGCCTGTTGAACATAGCTAAATTGCTCGGTCAATCTTTCGAGTCGGAGACAAATTTCACCTTTTCTTTCAGACTCATACGCCAATGAAGCTTCAAGGGTTCTTATGGCTTCTTTTTTCTTATCTTCGCTAATGAGAAGCTTGGCAAGATCAATTGAAGCATTAACACGAACTTCATCTTCAAGCTTACTGTCATCAATCAACTTTCGGAAAAATCTCTCGGCGTTTTTTACATCTTCCAGTTTAGTATAAACTCGTGGAATGCGCTTTCTAACTTCAATTTCTCTTATTCCATTCGGGTAGAAAGAAAGATATTCAAAATATGATTTGCTGGCTTCTTCATATTCTTTTTGAAAATGCTCTTTTGCCATTGCAAGCCTATATAGAAGTTCTGATTGCCATTCAGCGTAGTTATGCTTGGATAGAAGCATTTGAGCTTCATTTACAAATAACTCAGGAACTAATTTCCTGAAAAAGCGGCAAGAGATATACCTTTTTAAAGCTTTTTGCCTTAGTTTAAGAGAAACCTGGTCTTTGGTAAGAATTTCAAGAGCCATGGTTGCTGCTTTTTCAATATCAGGCTTACTCTTACTGACTTCGATTAAAAGCTCTTCATAAAGTTCCTCTGCTGACTCGTTTGCCAGATTTTTTTTACTATTTTCCTCGTCTAATGCGTTCTCATCGGCTTTTTTCGCTTCTTCTTTTTCCTGAATCAGCTCTCTCTCTTCATTGCGCTCAAGAGCGGTCTGTCTAAGCCATTCTTCTGGAGATATTGCCTCTTTTAACTCAGCAATTCGCTTTCCAGCCTTTTCAGCCAAATTTGGTGAAATACGCATAACTCTTCTAAAAAATCTTGTTGCCTGAACCGGGTGATGAAGAGCAGCGGAGGCTTCTCCAAGGGCCAGATACGCTTTTGGCAGATGTCTGCTTCTTGGGAATCTGGCACAAAAACGCTGCAATGTTTCAAGTCCTTTAATTCCTCGGCCCTCAGCAAGATATAGTCGCCCCAATCTATACTGTGGGGTTTCCAGATAAGGGTTCAGCGGTTTGGCAAGAGCCATAGCTTTTTCATACCACTTTACCGATTCAGAAACATCTTTTTTTACTCTATAAGCTATATTACCAAGAGTGAGAACACATTTTAACTGAGGGGTTCCCGTTGATGTAGATGCAAGTTCTTCAAAAAGTTCCTTTGCATCTTCCGGGTATTCTCTGTATAGCTTAACTCCGCCTTTATAAACGAGTCCCCAGCGAAGTTCGTCGTCTATTTTCAGCTCCTTAACTTCTTCGATCAACCCTTTAAGCGGAGCACTGGAAGAAGCAAGAGTTAAAACATCCATGAGGTTTTCATAAACTTCAACTTTATCGCGATTACCCACCACATCAAGAATCTTTCGCAAGCTTTCCTCACGAATTCTGAAAGCCAGATCACGCCACTGTTGCTTCAGCTTAAAGTAATCTTTTTCAGATGGAAGCCTATGATCCAGATAATTGCGAAGAATATGCAGGGCTTTAACCTGTTCATTTTTCTGAATATAAGTTTTATAAAGCTTAAGCCTGTATTCTGCAGAATCTTCGGACTCAGGATATTTACCAATAAAATCTATCATCATTTCATTGGCTCTATTGTCGTCTCCAAGGTCTTCCCTGACAATCCTGATACTGTCTTTCTGTCCCTGCATAGCCCAATAGCTATCAGGATAAGCGTAAGCAAGATCTTTAAAAATCTCCAATGCACCTACAGGGTCTTTTCGATGTAAAACCAGAAGATTTCCCATTCTATAGCGCACTTCATCAATTCGGCTCCAGTCATATAGAACATCCAGATTCCAACTGGACTTAACCGGAGAAAATTTGATCAGGTATCTTTGGTACATTTCATAAGCCGTATCAAAATCTCTAACATCATCATCAGTTATTACCGCGCTCCTGAAAAGCGCTTCCCGGTATAATTCATGATTGGGATGTCTTTGAATAAATCTTTCATAAAGCTTTAAAGCCTCATGGATTTTTCGACTTCGATATTTTTCATAAGCCATTTCAAAAAGCATTTGAGCGGGAGAAATTTTGGGCTCAGTTCGATTTAATCCCGCTTTAATCCAGGGGATTTCCTGAGGTTTTTCTCTATCTTTATTTAGATCAGAAGCTTTCTGATAATAAGATTTTGCCCTGTCCGGATTATTGAGCTTGTATTCACTAATGTAACCTGCCATTTTGCAGGCCAAAATTGCCCAGTATCTTTCTTCTTCTTCTTTCTCCTGCCTGACTTCAAGAGAAATTGATTCGGAAGCAACAAGATGAGGAGGGGTTTCCATAAGACTATCCAACACTTTAACCGCAGCTTCCATATCATTTAAAACATTTAGCGCAAGCTGGCTTTGCAAAATAGTACTAATTCTAAAACCATAAAGATCTCTGGTTTCATTTCTATAAGCGCTGTAAAGACGCATTGCCTTTTCAGGATCTTTTTTAGAAACATAAAAATGGTTTAAAACAGCTTCTAAAAGCTGAGACTGAATTTTTGCCTCAGTATTCTCAATTGATGCTTTAACCAGAAATGGCAAGCCACGTTCCGGATTAGACAAATCAAAAGCATGTAAAAGACCAATTTGCAGCAATGCTTTTGCTGAAGCTTCTTTTTCTGTGAATTTGGAAATTTCTTCCCATGCTTCAAGTGCTTTCATTGCAATTTCAAGATCATAACCACGCTGGAAACCCATAATGTATTCCACGGCTTCAAGATCTGTTTTTTCTGGAAACGATTTATAGTATCTTTCAAAAGCTGCAAACAAAGTTTTCAAACTTGTTAAATCACGCCCCAGCAGCTCCGCTCTCTGAATTTTAGCTCTAACAAGGACCTCTCGATCTGGATTCCACGAAATCAGGCGATCCAGCTCTTTTAAAGCCCCTTTAAAATCTTTATCTTCTTCCAAAATTTCTGCATGAAGAAGTTTTGCTTCCCAGACTACAGAGGGCTTAATGTGATCTGCTCTAAAAAGAGTTCTTAAATAGATTAAAGATCTTTTAGGTTCTCTCAGCTCTTTATAATGACGAGCAAGATATAACCAGCCTTCGCCGGCATCCCTATCCGGTTTTTCTCTAACAAAATCAAGAATTTCTTTTTTAAGAATCTGATTCTGTTCCTTTTTCCTTTTTGCTTCTCGAAGGAGATCTTTCGCCCTGCTTTTGCGTTTTTTCTTCTCAGCTTCTTTATCTTCCGCACTAATTGCGAAGTTGGAGACTAATAAAAAAAAGAAAATCAGCAATATTGCTGAAAATCTAAAATGTCTTTGATTATTTTGATTTGTTGCGCTCATGTTTTCTCTGCTCTTAGGTTAAGTTTTACAATATATCCAAATATATCAGAACCAAGGATTGCCAAACAATAAAAAAAGGGGGAAAAGCTCCCCCTTATTTGTTTTATACTAATCTTAGTCTTTCCAGCCCAGTAAGAAAAAGGCTTCATCAATCTTGTCTACTGAGGTTCCAACCATCATTGAATCTAATGCCGCCGCTTTATTAATATAAACTTTTGCCTGATCCATGTCACCAGCTAATGCATAAGACAAAGCTGTTAAGGCATGAACTTTTGCAGCATTTAAAGATAGACCTGTGTGCAGTGGGGCAAATTTTTCCGGCGGCATATTTCCGAGCATTTCTGCTGCTCTTACGTAATCATAAGAACTTTGATGTCTGTAGATAAGTGCTCCGGCCAAACCAACCTTTGCTTCATTGTCTCTATCTGCAGCCACTTCGAAATAAGGAATGGATTCCAGTATTTTCCCATCCTTAGACAAAGCCCAGCCCATTCCAGTATGTGCAGAAACCCTCTGTGCATCAGTAAGGTTTTCATTCAGTGCCTGCTGAAAACTGGCTTTTCCACTGGAAAAGTTACCAAGTTTCACAGCATCCCAACCTTCATTGATAAGTTTATCTGCAACAATAATATCACTGGTTCCACCACCGTTACTGCTTCCCCCACAGTTTTGAATCATGGGGAAGGTCATCAATACAATTAGCAGCAGAAAGAATTTGGCTTTTTTCATATTAATTTCTCCGTTTTAGCGCAAGACCGCTATTTTCTGGCGTTGCTTATAAGTTTTTCCATCTAATTGAACCTTAATCTCAGCGTAGTAAACAGCATTTGCAACCTTTTCTCCGCCAGAGTTTCTTAAATCCCAACGTGCTTCATAAATTCCGCTGCCCTTATATGGCATAGGAATTTCAGCAACTTTATGTCCGCTGACATCCATAATCTTAGCCGCGGCAACACCAGTCCCGGCAACAGTTCCATTAAATGAAGCCCTAATTGTTGTAGAAACTCTTGCGGGATTTGGATATACAGTCATCTGTGTTAGAGCAACCGGCCCTGCAACCTGAGCCTTAATACTTGCTCTGGCAAAGTTGCTGGCGTTATCTTCAGCCTGAACATCAAATTCATAGTTACCATCAAGAAGTCCGGCAGTGTTTATCAGAACTTTTCCAGATTCTGCATCAAATTTCACCGGCAAGGAAATTCCATCATATTCAGCCTTAACGGTTTGAGCTTTGATTCCAGAACCAATATCCGATATTTTCACAGCAACCCAACCGTTTCCAAGCCTTTCAGACTGATTTTCAATGGTTGGTGCAGATTCATCAACGCCAACAAATACGCTACAGCTATTTTCAATACTGCCTACAGCAGTTGCTTCTTTCCAGTGAAGAGGTCCGAGCCACACAGGTTTTTCACCAGAAACTCTGTAAAGGCCGGCTTTACCTTCGCGTCCCTTAACAGTATTGTTTACTGGCATTTCAATTTTAATTGGTGAAGCAGCTTTTTCCACAGGCAAACCAACATCAAAGTTTCTGGAAACTCTCTCAATACCCCTATAAGAAGCGGTATTTTCAGATGCGGCGATAGTTACAGTTCCACCCGTTTTCAAGCTACCTCTAGGAATATCTACAGTTGCAAATGAGGCCTTAAGAAGACCTTCGCTTCCTGGAGGATAATAAACTGCTGAAAATTGTAGAGAATTTGATAAAATCACTCCATTTTCGTTGGTTCCGTTTGCAACAATTGATCCCTCGCCTGATTTGTTCAAATTGTAGTTTGAAATGTAGGTTGAATCATTTACAGGAACCATAGTTAAATATCCCTGTTCGCCTTCAAATGTCATCTGCAATCTTGGTTCTGCTGCAAACTTGCTTTCAGTTCCCACAACAATGTGAAGGAAGTTTTCAAAAGCGGGGTTAGGGAATAGAGCGACTTTTAAATCATCAAAAGTGCCTGAGTAAACATAGTTCATTTTTTCATAATTGGCGTTACCGGTAACCATTGGAACAAGAACCAGGTTTTCATAGGTTCCACCAGCTCCATAGTTTTGAATAACAAGATTTCCGGACTGCTTATCATTCAAATAAAGGAACTCAACTGTAGTGTCTACATCGGGTCCTCTTTTAATAACTGCAGCTCTGAACTGTGTTCTATCATCGCCGTCAAAGCCAAGATTGAGATTCCCGGTGTTACCTGAGATTTCAACATAGTCAGCGGCCCATGGATTTACGTTCGATGAGCGAGCAGTTGCCTGGTCGCTTAATATAACTTTTTCAGAGAATTTAACCGGTAAAGTTTCATTCTTTCCGATGTTGTTTGTTGTATCATAGTCGTTATCAACGTTATAGCCCCATTTACCGTCGTTTAAGAGGCTGCCGTCACGTTTTCTTGTTTTATCAAGATAATTTGCTATGGTCCAGTCCGCAAAAACATCAGCAGCAGTAGTTCCAAATGGAGTAAGCACCGAGTCGATAGCACCCATTCCATGATCAGCATGCCTGATAATATTTCTAATAAAATTAGAAACATTGGCCCCACCGTATTTTTCTACCAGGTAGAACACCCACAGAATTGATGCGCCATAGTTTGCAAAAGGACTTTGCCCCAACCAGACTTCTGAAATTCTGTTTTCCACCAAAATGGTATCTGGCCTTTTCAGAAATTCATCAAGATTGCTGGTGAATTTGCCATTGTAGAGATACTGGCCATACTGTGTAAGACCTTCTTCAAGCCATCTTTCCATTCCAACTAACGCTCCGTCTATCACAGAGTAGCCTTCATTGAAGATAACCATATGAGTAAATTCATGGGCTACTGTTCCATAAGTGTCAGTAGGATATAGAGCGAAGCTCGGGAACATATCGATATTCAAAAGTTCCTTTTCATTGCTCAGCGACTGAGAAGTTCTTGGGAACTGATTTCCAGCCCAGAAATATCCTCTGAAGCTTCCGGAACCATCACGAATATCGTCGAGCATAATGTAGATTTTTGGATCACCATCAACATCAGCTTCACTTCCAAAATATTCTCTAATTTTTGGGTAAATAACTCCGTCAAACTGGTCTGCCAGCTCTTTAAGTTTTAAACGGGCAAGATTTTTGTCAGAGCCCAAAACATATCGCGGTTCGAGGACCGTTCCATTAGCATCTGGAGCATAGTAATATGGACCATTTGAGAAAACAGTGCTATCAGGCCAGTAAAGTCCCCAGGAAGCTTCGGCCGCAGGAGTAACTTCTTCATTTGTAGAAATTCCTCTTGGCAAAGTTGGGAAATACATTACCGGAACAAAAATGTAGCAATGACTGCCAATGTATCTCAAAACTGCTTTGGGATAATGACCATTTCCATCAATATCATAAATTTCGCCAGCCCAATTGCTGCCAAAACTCGATCTACCATCATCCGTATCAGGATTACCATTTGTTCCAGGCCATTCTCCGCCATCATGGAAAAGATTGGTTAATCCATATCCATTGGAAGTTGAAAATGGAATCTCAGCTGAATCAACATCTGCTGCCGAAAAGTTTCTTCCACCGACAACAGCCCTGATTGAGCCTGTAATTCCTTTGAGTTTTTCTGATTGTAATACTATAGGTTGCGAGAAAAGACTGGCGTTAACAAATGGGGAAAGATCTGCTTCAGCGCCTAATTTTCTTGCCTGAATTCCCTGTTGAACAGCGATTTCTCGCATATCAGCAGGAACAATGTTTTCCTGTGCAAAAATATTCCCTGCTGACAAAAAGATGCCAAGCAGTAGTAGCAAAACCTTTAGCTTTTGATTTGTAATTGCCGTTTTCATGCTTTCCCCTGCGTTATTATTCAAGTTAAGATAATAGTATTCCTCCACTTTATCGGCACTTACTTTGCATTAGCTGAGAAAAAAAACACAGTTTTTCAAATACAACAAATGTCAGGGCAGTTAACGCACCTCTAATATTTGATGAGCGGTACCTTGTGGGAAATCTATTCTGTAAGTATAATTACATAAAATTATCCCCTTATTTTCCGGAGGTTTGGTATGAAAAGGTTTAAGTCGGCGAGAATAACATTCATTGTTCTGTTTGCGTTCTTCTGGAGCAACATGCTCTCTGCCGCAGGAACTTTTATTGCTACTAATGAGGGGATTCGTTACGTAGTCAAAGATGCCACCGGAAATACACAACAGGTAATTACACCAACTTTTGACCCCAAAACGGGCAAATATATAGTTAAAGATAATAAAAACAGGGTTGTAGCTGCTCAGGTTTTGACGCCTGAAGCGAGCATGGAGCAATTTAAAATCATCACTCCTGCACAAGGCAACTCTCACTCAGTAACTACAAAAGACTTTATGGGAACAGAAGTTCCTGTTTTAAAGTCTCTATCAACAACAGACCCAAGATATATCCAATTAAAACAGTATATCGAAGGTAATGCTGGACTAAGACAAACTGTAGCAATGCAGGTCGAAGCCAGAAATTATAAGATTCAACAGGTTAAACAGGATTTAACTGCTGGAACCAAAGATCCAGCTTTTGCAACTTGGTTAACAAACGACTTAAAAAAGCCTGTATATCTTGAAATTGGTGACACTGGTTCTATTTATCATGATCCTAGAGGATTTGTTCTTGCAGATCAGTCAGCTAACGGACAAATATCTTACAGAGATAACTCACATGCCAACCGTCTGGTAATTCCATCAAATAGTGAAGTTTTCCAGGGCGGCATGGATGATCCATCTGCAGCTTCTGTAATGTCACATGAAGTTGGCCATATGATTATGGACCAGCTTTATGAAACTCCAAACTATCCAAAAACAAATTATTACGGAGCTCACTCAAAAAATACAATAACCGACGAAGGCTTCGCATTATCAGAAGGATGGGCGGAAGCTCTTGAGTCTCTCTCCACTAGAGATCAGCACAATACTGCGGATTCGTGGAGAATAAAAACTCAAAAAAATATAGCAGACAACAAATACATCTTTAAAAATCAGGGCGTAGTAACTGGCCCTAACGATGGAATTTTGAAAACAGGCATGGAAATGATGTCTACAGAAGGTGCTAACGCATCTCTATTCTATGATGTTTTAAATAACGGCAGAATTCAGCAGCCTTATTCAAAAGTTATAAGAGTTTTTGAGCAATCTAAGCCACAAACATATCGCGAGTTTGTCGATGCTTTTATAAAAACATATCCTGAAGATAAAAGTCAGATGATTAAGCAGTTCCTTGGCAATACCAAGTATGCAACAATTGATCCAGCTGCCACAACAAAATATAAAGCTCTCCATGATGCTGAACAAGCATATTTGAATGCCACTGATGCCGCCACGAAGAATCAGCTAAAAGCACAATTTGAGTCACAAAAGAAGGCATATGACCAATGGACGGAGCAGCTTTACAAAAAAGCTGTGGTTGAAGGAAAGGTTGATTCGGCACTTGATCCAAACCGTAGCTACTCTGATGAAGCACTTGCATCGGAATTTCGTTCTGTTAAACTAAGTGAAACTTTGCTGAAAACACAAAAAGCGCTAGGAACGGGCTTAAAAAATGCTGCCAATTCTATAAAACAATCGTTTAGCGTTAAAAATCTCGCAATGACTGCGGGAACCTCTATTGCAATTAATCTTGCCAGCCAGATAATGAACGGCGAAAAACCAAGCATTAAAAGTGCTGTTAAATCAGTTGCATCGCTCCAATTCGTTGGAAATGTAGTTGGATCAACACTTGGTGCTGCCGCTGGCCAGGTTTTCACCCCTCTGATACAAACATTTGTTCCAATTCCAATTGTCGGAACTATTGCCGGAGCTCTGATTCCAACTCTAACTGCTCTTGCTGGCGGTTCTCTTGGTGGAAACCTTGGCGCTGGAATGAGCTTTAAAGCTGCATTGAAAGCCTTAGACCCTGTTGCAATAGCAGGACAAGCTGCAGGATCGACTATTGGTGCCATGCTGGGTTCAATGATTCCAATCCCGATAGTAGGCACAATGATAGGAAGCATTGTCGGCGGTATTCTTGGTGAAAAACTCTTTAAAGGAGTTGCAAAGCTTTTCGGATATGGCAAAACTAAGAAGACAGCTCAAGCACAGGCATCTCCAGAGCCAACATACTTATCTGTTATTCAAACCGCAGACAGCCTTCCAGCTGCATCCAAGGTTAAAGTTTCAACGCCTACAGCCAGAGAATCAGTCGATCCATACGGAATTAAGCTTCCATCATCCATCGACAAAATTCCTTACAACAAAATGCATCCAAATCTCAAAAAAGTGAAAGACATATATGAAAACGCTTATAAAGCTTATGTTAGCGCAGTAATGTCTGGAAATCAGACCAAAGCAAAGCAGAAGCTGGCAGAATTTCAAAAACAAAAAGCTCGTTATCAAAGAGCTCTTGGAGCATATACAAAATAGCCTTTTGAAATAAAAAAAGCGGTGTTCGATTTTTCGAACACCGCTTTTTTTATTTCAAAACTGCTAGCTTTCCAGCTTTCTTTAACTCCCGGCCACCTGAATAGACGCGAGCTTTATAAAAGTAAACACCATTGCTAACCGATTTTCCCGATGCATTTTTGCAATCCCAGCGGGCAGAAAGATCTCCTGTGGCATCAATATTCATAGGTAAAGCTCTTACTTTTTTTCCAGAAACATCATAAATTTTGATCACACCAGAATTTCGTGGGTCTCTGGCAGAAGCCCCCTCAAGCCTAAGTCTGAAAAACACTTTATTTTGGCATGGATTTGGAAAAACAGTAGCTTCAAAGATTTTTGCTTCTCCGACCAATGATTGAGCAAACATTTTGCTGGAGGTATTTCCAGCCATATCAGATATTTGCACCTCAAAATCCTCTCGATAATAGTCTTTGTCAGGTAGACTAACTTCTATTTCACCAGCAGACGATCTGACAATAGTAGATTCAATAAAGCTTCCCCGGCATTTGATCTTTACAGATTCTGGATCAATTCCAGAAGCATTATCGGAACAATTCAGAATCATTCCCGGCTTTTCTGAATCAATAAATTGGGTCGAAACAATATTTGGTGGCATCTGATCAGCCACAAGACAGTAGCTTCCACTCGTTTTTACTGTTGCCAAAAACTGTCCATTTTCATTTTTTGCCTCAATCCACTCTCCCCCACCATCAAAGTGATTTAGCCACATACCTGGCTTCCCGGGGAAACTTCCATTCTCTGCTTCAATAACCAACTTGCTATCTGAACTAAACCCAGCGGGGAAAATTATGTCAAATGTTCTTGAGAGAGCCATGCACCCACCAGGAACTTCACTGACTGGAGAATCAGACATAAAAACACAGCTTTGCGCCACGCTCAAATTTCTTGATTGGACTTCAAGATTAGCTTCCCTACAACTGGACATAACGGTCTTTCCACCCCTGACAATGGCAGCAGAAAAACTAAATGAGCATGAGTCTTCCCCAGAAAAAACCAGAGCCTGCCCCTTCCCAGTGCCTGGGATTCGATAGTGAGCAATAAAAAGATTTCGATCAGCATTTGCCGGTTCAAACCTTGGGCTATCCATAAGATTATTAAATGAAATCTTTAAGCTCGGAGTAGCCAATAAAGATGAATTAAAGGACCGTAGAACGATTATAAACTGTTCCGGCAACGTTGGATTAGGCATGGGGTATAAAACCAGCCCCTTTGTGTCTGCAGTAAAAGAATATCCTATGGTATTTGAATCAAGCTCGTCCTTGTTAAAAGCAACTGGAAGAATCGCAACTTTTTTTATCGTATCCAGATCTGCTAACAATTCCGACTTACCATTAGAATCCAGAACTATTTGTGAAAGACTGTAAGTTCCATCTTTTTTTAATTTTAAAACCTGCGGAGAGAGCTTTGTTTCTCCTGAGAAATTCAATTTTAAAGTGCCGGTTCCTGAAATTTCTTCCAGATTCATGGCGTTCGCAATTACATTTCCCTCTGAACCTAAAAATGAAGATTCATTTTTAGAATATCTATGAGAAACTGGCTTCAATGGCAGCAAATCTGAATATGGCCCAAAGTGACTTTTAATATTTCCAAGGCTCCATTTACCATTATTGGCATTCGGCTCGTTCAAATAACAAGCTAAACACCAGTTCATAAAGGCTTGCTTGAAACTTTCGTTTTGAGTTTTTAGAGCCTGATCAATACCATCTGCCCCGTAAAAAGCGGAGTTTACCAAAGCTCTTGTAAAAATCTGCTTCTGAGCAATTGTTTCTCCGCCATACTTTTCTATTAAATACCATACAAATAGAAAAGATGCTCCATATTGGCGGTACAACGAGTCTTCCGAGAACCAACTTTCCTTACTGCTGGCAAGCAAGTTAACTTGTGGTCGTTCAAGAAATCTTTGTAAATGAGGAACTGGCGGGAATTTTTCCTTCGAGTCTCCCACTTCTCCTGAGTATAGATACTCAGACAGCATTGAAAGTCCCTCATCTAACCACCTGTCCTCAGAGTGAAATTTAGCGGCATTTCTTATTGAAAAGCTGACCATATGCTGAAATTCATGAGCCAACGTCCGATAAAAGGAATTATTTTTGTCTCCTGGCTCACCAGGCTTACCTGGCTTCATATCCATAAAAAATACGGGTTTCTGGTTTCCTAAAAGCCCTTCCAGATCTCTATGATCAAAATATCCTGCCACATAGCCTTCATTGAAATTATCAAAAATATCCACCAGGAAAATGTAAATCTTGTCATCTGGCAACTCAAACTTTGCTGGTATAGCCGGCTTTCCAAACCAGTTTGTAACAGTGGGATAAACCTTTGAATCAAAGTTCTCAGCAATTTTGCTAAAAATTGCTGAGCTTTCTTTCCCGTTGAAATTTAAGAATTCATTTTCAACGAAAATATGACAATGCTCACCAGAAACAACTAATGTCCCAGATCTATGCTCATATATTCCCGCCGAAAAATTGAATACCTGAAAGCTCTTCTCTGTTTCGTATGGCTTTAAATTTCGTAGGAATGCCCTATTAGCCCTAATTGAAGCTCGAAATTGGGAATCAGTTAAATACTTTTTCTGTAAAACTTTATCTAAGGTCTCTTTTTGTTCTAATAGATAATGGGTTCCATCAACAACACGCTTTTCCGCATTAACCTCTGTAAGGCTAAATGAGAAAAGAAAAAGTGCAGCACAAAAAATTATATAAAGCTTTTTTCGGACACATGAATTCATATCTCATATCATTCGACAGAAAGTAACAAAAATGTAATGTCATCCTTTAAAAAGGTTTTATCCTTGAGTATTAATTCTCTCAATTCTGTCGCAATGGCCTTATGTCCTTTATCCAGACGTTCTTTAATAAAGGATTTCAGATATTCAAATCCATCTTCTGCACCATGCTGAAATTCAAAGAAATCGATAAGACCATCGGTATAAAAAATCACCAGGTCCCCTGAATTGAGCTGTACAGACTTACACTCATATTCACTTTCTACAAAAATCCCTAATAAAGTTCCCGTAGATTCGAGTTCATCAATTTCTCCCGTTTCTTTTCTGAAAATAAGAGGAAAATCGTGACCAGCGCTGGAATAGTTAATTGTTTTTTTCTGTGGATCGTAGCTGGCAAGCAAGGCGGTTGAGTTGAATCTGGAACCAGCCCCAAGAATTTCCTTCAAACCTAAATTAACCTCTTTCATCAATTCTTTAGAGCAATCTAACTTATGAAGCTTTTCACGAAATAAACTAACAACAACCGCCATTACCATTGCAGCTGGGATTCCTTTTCCACAAACATCTCCAATTAAAATCCCCAGCCTGGGATCATTCTCAAATTGGAAAAACCGCAAAAAATCCCCACCGATAAACCGAGCCGATTGAACAAAACTTTCTACATTCAAAGCGTTTATTGGTGACAAATCTCTGCGCATAACTCCTTCCTGAATTGCCTTAGCCAGGTCCAGCTCTTTCTGAAATTGCTGCTGCTTTTTTACCAGCGCTTCTGCCCTGAAAGACAATTCATTATGCAATCTATGGTTGTGAAGACAAATTGCCACCTGGTCAGTGAGAATATTCAACCGATACTGGTCCTTTTCATTCATGCAATTCTCAGAATTGTCTCGCCCAACAAGTATGCAGCCGTAATAAACGTCTTCTCTTTCAATTGCAGAACCCGCTAAAGCACCATGAAATCCATAACGCTTAAATGCCAGATTCAAAAGATTAACAGTCAGTGAAACACCATCAGACTTGTCATCTCCTGACACTTCATCGAAACTTATACTTGAGAACTTATCAATAGAGATGCCCTCGCTAGCAGCGGCCTCAAAGGAGTCCTTATCAAAATCCATTAGAAACAAAACCGCCCAGTCAAACTCGCCAAGCTTCAGAACATTTTTTAAAACCAGCTCAAAAGGTTTTTCACTTCTCAAGAGCTTTAAATCATCAAGCTTCTGAGAAAGCTCGTAAAAAGTCATTAATGATTTAATTCGCGATTTATTCTTTAAATAACTTTTAAAACTAAAAAAGAATGCAAAAACTTGATACAACAAAGCAATTTCGCCAGCAATTGAATGATACGGATAAAAAATCAGACCATAGATAGAAAGTCCCCAGCACAAAAAAAAGGCTGCGGTTCCAAATGATACCTGATCTATATAAGAGAATCTGAATTCCTGCTCAGCCAAAACTACCCGGCCTATAGTTTAAAATCGTTCTCGCCCCACTCAGTTAAATGAACATACAATTTCTTTGGACTTTTCGCGTCCAGAAAGAATCTAGGATCTTTTTCCAGATAATTTTTTAATCTTTGTCTGATTTTAAAAAGCAAGTCTTTAGTGAAAATGTTTTTAAGCTCAAAGCTGGCAGTCAAAGGCGCAGAGAACCTTCTCCAGATTTCGGAAAGGCTCATAGGACGTCCCTTCTTTTTCAATGTTCTGTACATCCTGTCTACCATTGAGTCAAATAGTTCCGCACCATTGTATGCAAAGAAAAATGCCACAGGGGGCAGATAACCAAATTGAGAAACTATATTCTTTGCTTTTCTTACAAGCTTTTCGCCTTCGCCCTGGAAGGTTACAACCTCTGAGCGCAAAATTCTCATAAGCATCAAATCAATATCTTTTCGGGTAAGAGTATCAATAAGACCTTTATCTGAGGGAAAAAACTTCTGCAAAATAGGTCTTACAGTTTCCATCGGTTCGCCGCTAAGAAACTGAATATTACGACCATAAGTCTCGGGATTTTTTCGCTTCATATCCCCGAGAATCTTTTCAAATTGCAGAATAAATTCGAATTTTGTGTCAAACGGCATGCAAGAAATTCCATGTTCAAGATAAATAAATTATTATTTATCTTATCCACAGCAGAAGAAAAAATCAAGGAATTTCTTGCTTCCGATGCTTAGTCTAACGAATCCTCGCTAATTTGAAGAGAGGGAAGTGACGTTTCGCCAGAGAACTGAAGGAATGATTTTCGAATGAAAACCAGAAACCCTAGCAATGAAACTGAATAAAAGCTTAAAAGACCCCATACGAATGTTTTCATATTTCTCCCTCGTTTAGGTGATATCGACGTATCGGCAACAATCTACTAATCTTGAACGATAAATTTTCTATGCCAGAGCTAAAACTTTGCCGATATTACTGGCAAGAGAAAATGAGCAAACAATATCCAAAACTAAATCTTACCTTTTTGCTGGTAATGGCTTTTCTTTTGTCTGGATTTACAGTCCTTGCATCGGATTGCCCTTATTGCAAAGCCACAGATATTTCATCGCTTTCGATGGCATGCCCTGAATGTGGCAAAGATCTTCACGATCCCAAAACCAGCTTTACCAAAAGAAAGTATTCTGAACTTACAGTTCAAATGTTTTTCACAGGAGACAATCCAGATAAATTGCCAGAATACGGAAAACTATTTCTAAATGGAAAATATTCAGGCAACATACCGATTGCAGAAAAAGAAGCCAGATCAAAAGACTTTGACCATAAGTGGGAAGACGGTCTTGGAACAGACTATACAGCAATGTATGAAAAAACTTTAAAAAATGTTCCCACTGGAATTCTTAAGGTCGAAGTTGAAATGCGATTTAAAAGGCTTTATGGCTTTGGAAGAAGTTATAAAAGAGTTGTTTTTCCATATGTTTCTTTTAAAGATAATCAACGCACGACCATAACCCACACATTTGATTCTGCCGCTGGTTTTAACAAATTTAAGCCCGTGAAAAAGAAACCCATTCCTATTGTTTCAGAAGCTAAGTTACAGGGTGCCAGTGGAACTGTAGCATTAAATGTTCCACTCTTTGACTAGAACATATCCTTTATAGGTATAAAGTTTTGGAAGCCCATTACCGATAACATACCCATAGAAAAAAAGTTAAATTGCGAGGCAAGCAAAAAAATGGAACAGACAAATTCCCGATGGATTTACCTATTTGTCCTAATGAGTCTTATAAGCATGTTCTTTTTCCCAGAAAAGAGCTTTGCAGAAACCAACTGGCTTAAGTATCACCGCAAGGACACCCTGCTTAACAAATACATGAGGTCTTACGCTGTTTTTGGTGACAATCTTTGGGTTGGAACCTATGGTGACGGGCTGGTAATCTATACAGGAAAGTCAACCAAGAATTTTAATAATAAGAACACCAGAACCAATCCTGCGAGAGATACGGGGCTTGTTTCTGACTATATCACTTGTGTATGTATTGATGAAAAAGCTGGAATTGTATGGTTAGGCACTAACGCTGGCCTTGCAAGTTGCGATATTGAATGCAAAAACTGGAAACGCTACGACACCAAAGCCGGACTGCCAAATGATGTAATTAGAGACCTTGCCATTGATCACGAAGGCAACCTCTGGGTTGGAACCCCATCAGGTCTAGGTAAGTTTGATGGAGAAAAATGGGAAACCCATTCAACAAAGAATGGATTAACTCAAAATAGCGTTCATTCAATAAAAATCAAGGACAACTCCGTTTGGGTTGGCACCGTAGGTGGAACAGTCTCCCGCTATAAAGACGGAGTCTGGAAGAATTTTATTCGCTACCAATGATTTAAGGATAGTAAATAGAAAAACCGGTTGGCCCATTGCCAGCCGGTTTTTCATTTGCAAAGAATGATTATTTGCAATATAATCGGCCCTGAAAAACAGCAAATTCAAGAGGTTTAACCTTGTTTCAACCAAATCACCGAGGCGCATACGAATACCTGTGGTTTGAGCACAAATTTTCGGTGCTCGCAATAGGCATAAAAGCATTTCAAAATGCTGCAACAAAAGTTGGGAAAGTCCCTCAAATAACCAGCTTTCTTAAACTAATAAAAAAATATAGCCTTTATGACCGGCCAGAGTGGTATAACGCACTGCTGAATGCCTTTTCGCAACTTAGAGATCATTTGACTCGTCAGGAAAAGTTTGAAATGATCAAAGCAATACTTGAAGCCCCAGAACTTGCCGGAGACATGATTTACAAAAAAGCACTATCTGTAAATGAAACAAGTTTGTTTGGCTGCAGATTGTTTTTCCCAATTGAGCAGGCTTTATTTAAATTTTGGGACAGAGAAGACGTCCCCGGTCTTTGGAGCTTGTTCGGCCCTTTTCAAGCTCACCTCACTCTTTCACAGGTCTTAGCAATTATTATAAGTGAGACTGGTATTAGCAAAAAAGATCTTTTCAAGCGTTTAACAGAGCTTAAAGAAACCATAAGCATTGAAGAGTTTTCAAGCTGGCCGGAAATTTTAAAAAAATCGTTAATGGAAAAAATGATGGTTGCAACTCCTGGAAAATCAGCCATCTTACATCCTGGAGTAGCTTTCCCACTGCCTGAACCAGAAAGATTGAATGGCAATCTTGCCACCGTTTCTGCAATTGTTATTCAAAACTTGTGGGAGCAGGAAGAAGATTTTACCAACCCTGCGCCAGAGCTACCTGAGTTTGAACTTTTTAAAGAGTATTTTTGCAAAGAAAAAACACCAGGAGTTGATTGGAAAGAAAACTTTGATCCAGGTGAATCCTTCGAGCTACTTGTCAGGCTTTTTTATGAGCAAAAGCAAATTGAAAGCGGACAAAAAGGTGAAGGATTTTTCCTGTTTTAAACTCCTGCATAAGAGTGGAGACTGCTGATAAGCATATTTACTCCAAAAAGAGTAAACATGGTTACAAGAAATCCAAGAACAGAAATGCATGCTGTCCAAACTCCTTTTAAACCTCTTGTTAATCGAACATGTAAATATGCTGAATATACAAGAAAGGTAATAAGAGCCCATGTTTCTTTTGGATCCCAACCCCAATATCTCCCCCAGGCCTTATTTGCCCAAACCATCCCGAAGATCAGACCGCCTACAGTAAATAAGGGAAATCCCAGAGCTATAGCTCTATAGGTTAAATCATCTAATACTTCAGGCTCTGGAAGCCATTTTTCAGTTTTGGAACCAATAGCACCACGAAACAGATATGCGATTAAAACTAATGCTACAACAGTTAAACAAGAGGGGATAATTACCCAATATACTAATCTGTGCCAGGAATCTTGATATTTGGGATGCCGGCTAAGATAGCTAGCCAGCATTATCATTCCCCCGATAAACGAAGTTGGAAGCCCAAAAACGACTATAGAGCAAAGAGCTCTTTCAGCTGAAGAAACCCCGGCTTTTTTTAGATCTCCAGAAAGCTGCTGACGGAAGCAATATAAGTAACTCATGATAAATGCGAGAGCAAAGCAAGCTTCACCAACAAATGCCAGTGAAACATGTAAATGCAGCCAATAGGACTGAAGAGCTGGAATTAAAGGTCTTACCTGAGTAGAAAAAAGCGAAGCAATTCCAATCATTAAAACAGCGCCAACACTAGCTCCGGCTTCCAAAAGAGGTAGCGGTTTCTTCCAGGTAAATAAAAATCCGGCAATTGCCAGAAATGTGGAGAGAGTAACCATGGATTCATACATATTTGAAAGTGGAGGATGCCCAGAAGCCTGCCACCTGAAAGCAAGCGCAATAGTGGCGGAAACGGCTCCCACGATCAAAGCTACCCTGGAAATAGCATAGAGTTTCTTTTTTTCAAAACTCACAGAAATAGCAAACCCCATGAATGCTAAAAGATAGCAAACCATGGAAAAAACGAAGATACTAGTTTCATATTCAAATTTCATATTTATTCTGCGTCACTTTCGAATAACTCTTCAGACAATTTTTCCAACTTCTCATTTAAAATATCGATGGAACGATTTCCAGATACAGCGAGAATAATCTTTTTGTCTGACTGCACAACAACCCATTCTTCAATATATGGAATGTAAAAACTCATAATTAAACCAAGAGTAAAAAGAAGGCATCCAATCCAAACAACAGTTTTTCCAGGATCATATGCCAGCTGTAGTCCGCTCTCAAATTCAGGGACTGAGCTTAGGTAAGTAAATGAAAATGGAAGACTCGTTCCATGGCTTCCGAGCATGCTTTTATCAGCAGGAAACGCCCACGCTCTTCCAGTAACCGCCTTTTTCTCATCATAAGCAATAATCATTGCAGCCGGATTATTAAGCTCATTTGAAACGCTGACAAATCTTTCATCAATAATCCTAAAGTCAGGCATAAAATCATGTAAAACAAATGTAAATGGAGACCAGTCAGGTTTTACAGGCTTGTTTAATTCAAGCTCTATAACTTGTGGGAAACTTGCATTCAACTCTGAAACAAATTGGTTTTCTCTGCCGGGAATAATGTTTACTTCAACTTTGACATTTGAAAAAATCTTGTTCCAGCTAGCCTGATAAAAGGTAAAATCCCCATAAGTGAAGGGTTGATTAACTTTGATCTCAACTGGAACGGTTTCTGTCGCACCATCAATAACGGAAACCTTTGAAATCCAGCTTTTAATACCAGTAATCTCTCCCCGATCATCCTTGTGATAATCAATAGACAATTTTTTAAAAGCCAGCTTCATTGCAGGGCTGGCTAACCCCTGTGCATAAATCTTGTGTAGCTTCTCGACCTGCTCCCGTAACTTATCCAATTCTGGATTATTTGGATTTGCAGCCCGTAAATTTCTCGCTTCGCGACTAATTCTATCAGCTTCTTTTCCTGCCCTGAGAGCTTCAACAGGTGCAATGACAGACTTTTCGCCAACTCTGCCCCTTACAGCCATTTCAACGCTATAAAAAACACCTATCAATCCACCAGCAAGAATGGCCAGAAAACCTATATGAATTAGAGCGCCTCCAAGGTGATAAGCCTTTCCCCTAACTCTCAGGCCAATATATTCATTTTCTCGTTTTTCTTCAACTTCAAAGCTTTCAGAGAGCTCTTCAAGCTCTTTTCCAGAAACAATTTTATTAATTGGCATTGCCTTAACTTCTTTAGAAGTTACGCGGGCAAGTCTCTCGAAGTATCTTCTGTATGTTAGTTTGGCCCTGGTAACTGTGCAAAATAATGTGGAAATTGAAAGTAGCCAAAGAGAAACTATAAAAAGCTTGCCGTGATACATGTCATCAAAACCCAAGGCAAGAATCCAATGCCCAAACTTGGGAAATGCTTTAAGATAATCTACCGCATCGAGCTGTTGAGGCACGAAGGTTCCAATCATTGAAAGTACGGCAAGAAAGCTTATCAGCAACACCGCTGTTTTTAAAGAAATTAGTAATCTTAATATTGTTCGCATACCAGCGATTATAGGCTATTTAAAATGGGAATTCAAGACAGTAAAATTATGCACAGGACTTTGTTAATTTTGCTTCGAATCATAATCCAACACTACCATAGTGACATCATCTCCCCACGGGACTCCTTTGGAATAAGCTCTTAGACTCTCCTGGATTTTTTCAATAAACTCCTTAGCAGTAAAATCCATGGCCAGAGATGAAATCAAACTTTCAAGTCTTTCATAGCCAAAAAATTCACCCTCAGGGTTCATGGCTTCAACAAAGCCGTCAGAAAACATTACCAAACGACATCTATCTGGCAAAACCAGTTCATCAAATTTGACCTTCCGTTTTTTAGCTGCTCCCAAAGGGTAACCAACCTGTTTTAAAGACTCCACATGCCCGTCAGGTAAAACCAGGAAAGGAAAAGATTGACCAAAATTAGTGTAAATAAGAGTCCCTTTTTCTGTTACGAAGCCACCAAAACAAGTCATCATCTTTACTCTACGTAAATGATCAAGCATTAAATGATTCATTTCTGCAAAAATCTCGTGGGGAAGATATAGCCCAGAATCAACCAATGCCCCAAAAGCAGCCTTCGCCATAGATACAACCAAAGCAGCAGAAACAGAATGTCCAGACACATCTCCCATTAGAAAAGTTAACTCTTTTTCGCCGCGAGGAAATGCATCAAAGTAATCTCCTCCAACCTCATCAGCTGGGATAGTATTTCCATAGAATGAAACACTCCCATTTTTAATAATATCCGTAGGCAAAATATGTTTTTGCACAATATTGGCGACTTCAAGCTCTTTCATGCCTTCTAGAGCAGAATTGAAAGCCTCTCCAAGCTGCTCCCATTCATCTGCCGTATGAATTTCAATTCGGTGGCTATGATCCTTTCTTTCCATGGCAAAAATCCCAGACAAAACTGCTCTAGAAGGGCAAATAACTCCCTCTGAAATTCTCCAGAAAAAGAATAAAATCAGAACCAAAAATAGCAGATTTCCAATTATCAAGCTTCTTTTTAATCCTTCAATTTCTTTATAGGCAAATTTTAGTGGCACAGCTGCAATTAATATGTAATCAGAAAGTTGGCTTGCCGCATAGGCAACGATGAGATTTTCCTCACCATTAATTCTGGAAATTTCAGAATGAATTTTTCTTGGAGGTTTCATTAATTTAAAGATTCGTTCGAATCTTTTCCAACCATCCATATAAGGAAAGTTAAATCTAAAAACCTTGTCTGAAAGAGCAAAAAAGGAAACAGACTCAGGCCATTTATCTCTTTTTTGAAAGATTTTTTTCAAAACTACACTTTCAAGATTCAAAACCGGAATATAAAGAATTGTTGAAAGCAAGGCTTTCCCTGAACGATCTCTAATAACATCTACAAAGCTTAAAGACTTGTTATCTGAAAGTCCAAAGGCAACATAATCTCCAAGGTTGTGACTCATATTTAGTATCGGATTGTTGTCTCCTTGTTCCATAAATGAACCGAGAACCATAGACGAAAGGTCTTTTTTCTCCTGAGCCTTTGCGAAACCGTGCTTTCTATTGTATGCGCCAATAAGATCGTTTCCAGCTACCTTTCCAAGACTGGCCATAGTCTTTTGCCCCTGAGGCGGGCTAAGAGATAGAAATTTGTGGAGATCAAAATTCTTATAGTTTGTTCTATATACGTATTGAGCCTCTAAATCAAAAGGCACCCATCCGCGATTGAAATAATCATCAAGAATACGCCTTTTCGCGCTTTCTTCATAAAAAACCAAACTCCTGGTCATATAATTACTACTCGAAAATGGCCTTAAAAACTTCCCTTCTTGGTTAATTAGCAGACAGGTGTCAAATTCACCATCAATTTCCATTTCTACTGTCTTATCAATAAACGTTTGCAGGTTTTCGATTTTCCCATCAAGCTGCTTTACAAGATTATGAAAAGAAAATAACTTTTCCCTTAAATGGGCATTATAACTAGAATCAAGTTGAATTAAACTCTGTTCCAGAAGTTTGAACCATTTAATTTTAGCAGTCTCTCGCTGTGTTTCCTCAAAGTGAACCCAATAAAAGGTAGAAACTCCTGCAGGCATGACAACGCTTAAACCGCCAACCAACATTACAATCCATGGAATGGACAACCCTTCACCATTATCTTTAAAGTAGATTTTCAGCAAAAGCGGAAGCCAGAAAAAAGGCAAAGCCAGATACAAAAACGGGATTGGCAAAAAGACTTCTGGAACCTCACAAAAAATAATTCTCCCATCGGGCTTTGAATTAAAAGCATACCTCTTGCCCTCAAACCAGAACTCTCGATTTGCTACCTTTAACTGGAGCTCTTCAAAAGCTTTTCTGATTTTTTTCATCACCGAATTACTTCCCTTTAGCCCAACAGACATTTCAGGATTAAAATAATCGATAAAACCAAACTTTCTTCCCTGCATAAACTGATTTCTTATAAACCACTTTGCCATGTATTTTTGGTTAAAGGCTTTTTCATGAAAGAGAATTAAAACCGCATCTACATTTCCTTTTGTAGGCTTTTGGGTCTTGTACCAAGCCCCAAAAGTATTTATCGGAGTTCTACTTAGTCTATAAACCTTTCCTGGCCGACCTTCCATAAACTCAAAACCAACTCCGCCTTTTAAGAGCTTAACAATCCTGCCATGATCTTTCCCAATGGTTCTGGAAATATCTTCCAAATCGCGATCTAAACTTCTTATAAAAAAATTCCACTCTTCTTTCTTATCTTCTGAAGAATTAATAACTTTGAAATTTGAATACAGCTTCACTTGAACAGAGTCTTTTCCTGCCATCAATGAGTCCTTCCAATTCTTTACCAATCTGGAAGCCTCATTAATTGGTTTTCCAGATAATTGTGCAAAAAGATTATCTGAAAATTCGTTTAAAACAGGTTTAACATCAAACTTTGTTTGAAGTTGATTCAAAAGTCTAAAACAAAAATCTGCACGCTTCTTTTGTGCTGCATTCAAATTATTTTTATGAATTATAAATGCAAAGTAGCCATTAATTGAAAACATCAAAACGATTAATATGAAAATTACATTTTTAGCTTTCATTAGGAGTCTCCTGGCTAACTGATGCGATGTTTAAAACAACTACAGTCTGATCATCTATCTTGTTGCCATTATCCCATTTAAAAGTTTGCGCAAAAATGTATTCCATTGCCTGGCCTGCATTTAAACCTATAGTTTCACTACAAATTTGAATAAAACGATCATAGCCAAGAATTTCATCATTGTAGTTAGGAGTCTCAACAAGTCCATCTGTATACAAGACTAGATTCCCGCCTTCAGACAAGTCCAAAACCGCATTTTTTGGCTGGAACTTCTTTCTCACGCCTAATGGCATACCAGGTAACTTCAAAAAATCAGCATTTCCATTCGCGTCGACAAAAATAGGATAGCTTTGTCCAGCAGACGCATATTCAATTTTCCTGTTCACTGGATCAAAAATCCCAACCCAGCATGTCATAGGAAGCTTTCTGACTCCCTGCTCAAAATGCAGCCTGTTAATTTCTCCTAAAATTCTCGACGGATCTTCAGTATCTCTAGATTTGAGAGCCATCCAGACTTTTGTTGAGGCCTGAACCATGGCCGAGGCTACACCATGCCCCGAAACATCTCCAACTGTTATAAGAATTTTCCCCGAATCCAGCTCAAACCACTCAAAATGGTCGCCGCCAAGATCTGTCGCCGTTTTGCAAACACCTTCCAGACTCCACCCCTCGCCTCTCAAACCGTTTTCAGGCCACAATTGTTCCTGAACAGACTTTGCTACTTTGAGTTCCTGGAATTTCTCAAGAGTCATGTTCAAACTTTTATTGACCAGGGAAAATTCAGCAACAGGCGAAAAAGGTGCTCGAACCCGAAAATCTCCAGAAGAAATTGAAGCAAGAATGTTTCTAAGCTCTGACACCGGCTTTAGGAGTAGCGATGAAGTTAACCACCCCGAAAAAACAGCAATAAAAAGAATCATTGCTGAAAGCATAAAAAGCCTTTTATTCAAGGAATCAATCTTTTTGCGTATTATTTGATACGGTCGGGCCATGATAAGAACATAGCCATCAACATTTTTTCCCAACATGCCACTCAAAAGATATTTTTTCCCTGAAATTTCTTCAATTTCATGTCTGGGAAGCCCTGATGACATAATCAGCTCCGCCAGCCTTTTCAACCTTTCATTTTCTCCAGTTTTTCGTTTTGGGAAAGCGGGCCATCTCGCAGAAGACTCGACCGGAATAGCCGCCAACCTTGTTTTATCAATTCTTTTATCCTTATCAATAGATTTGCTTAGATTTAATAAATAATTCCGCTGACAGCCTTCTCTTGAATGAAAAGCCATTAATAAACCACGAGTGTCCAAACTAGAATCGAATAATACGCCGCAATATGTTGGAATAATACTGCTGAGAAGTGAAAAATCGTCCATTCCACCACTGTTTACAAGAAAGTTTCTGGCAAAAGTACGACTTGTATTAGTTATAACATTGCGCAAAGAAACCCCGCCCTCAATGCTTTCTTCTGTATATTCACCTCTGTATGACTTTAATAAGCTCTCACAATAAATTTTTTGAGCACCAACTTTTGAGTCCTCAACCGCTTCTAGTTTAATTGTTTGCCCAGGCTCATAATAATAATCAAGCTTGCCTGACTTGCCTACGATTAAGGCCCTCATTAGAAGACTTTCATCTTTCTTGAAAATGCGGTCAAAATCCTTCAGATAATTAGGGTATTCTACTTCAGTTACATGACGCCCTTCTTCAATTTTCTTTTTGTAAGTATCGATGATTTTGGAATACTCAAATCCCATTCCTTCATCGATTCTAGTTAACTCAGCAAGATTTGCATTTTGATATTTCTCTACAAGAATCTTCTCCTGGTCATCTCTATCGATTATCCCCGTCATAATAAGAATGGAAATTGGCACAGCCGCTCCGAAAAGAAAAAGAGGAGTAAGCTTAGCTCTCAAACCAAGTTTTAAGTTTATTCCACCAGAAAAATACCCTGATAAAACAACCAAAGCAATAAGCCCAAATATCCACACAGCAGATTTAAGGCCATTTAAAAGATGACTTTCATCGATAGACTGCAAAGACAGAGCAAAAACCTGCATTCCAGACTCTGTTATATCTCTAAGTCCGTATTTTTGGCCAAGCTTAAAGCTTTTTTCAGTAACTTTACAGGATTCAATGACATTTCTTAGCTCATCCCCATTGGGAATATTTTTGGGAAAAATTTTGCTCTGAAAATAAGGATCGATCCATCCAAATGTAAAATTGCGACCGTAAATTGAATTGGCCCAGGCTACTGAATCCCTTAAAAGGCTAATCTTATTAACCCCAGTATTTTTAATAAATACGATTAAATGGCCATCAAAGACATCATCCTTTGTTTTAAGCTTAAACCAGCCCCCCCAGAATCTTTCATTTGAGCCAGTCAGTTTGATAATTTTATTGGGTTTCTGATGAAAACTAATATGGGCGGTAGAATAACCAGAAAATCTCTTAAGCCATTTTTCACTGACTTTTGACTTTTGTCCCTCTATTACAGCTTTAAGAAATTTGTTTGCAACAAATTTAGTTGGCTTTGGTAAGAACTCAATTTCCTCGCACTTGCCTTGTGACGAAAATCGATAAACTTCCAAAGCTTTCGGGAATTCTTCACAAACTTGTTTGAGCTTAATCCAAAAAGCTTTCTGATCAGTCCCAATCTCAGTCAAACTGGAAAAAATGGAATCAAACCGTCTTACCGGATCAGCCTTGGAAGAAAGCTCACTCAGAATTTCTTCCATCTTTAGATTTTGCTGGAAAACTTTTTCTTGATAATGTCTTTTTAAACTAAAATCAATTATTCCAAGAATCAATAATGAAGGGACCAGAATATATCCAAAAAGCTTTAATAAAAAGAGGAAAACAAACCTCAAAGAAAAACGATGCTTTCCAAATTCACTATTGCTGGAGATAAAACTGGCCATTTTCCCCCTATTAGTGCAATTTTAATTTAAACTTTTCTAGTAAAACCTTAAAACAAGAGGTTGATCATAATTGGTGCGCAAGAAAACAGCTTCAGTGGCTTCAACAATTGGTTGTCTGCGGCTACTAAATGCACTTACCGATTCATTAAAGAGTTTCTCAACTCTCAAAACCTTTCCTTTAATCTCAACATCTGCTTTACCAGCGATTCTAGGATCGTCTGGCAACTTTTCAGGAAAAATAACCTCAAAACAGTAATCCATTTCAAAATCGGGATTTGCCTGATTATTGCTATTTACAAAAATAATTTTTCGGCCCTTTTTAGTAGTGACATACTCAATCTGACCCTTCCACTCCACGGCTTGTCCGAGATATGGCTTTGGATTTTTGCTTACGTCGTAAACTCCAATATTTTTATTGATATAAGATGATTGCCGAACTTCTTTTCTCTCAGAATCTACTTTTTCCTGCGCTCTTTTTTTACTGATCCAGAAGCGACTGGCATTTAGCATTTCATCAATTTGCTGATTTTGTTCAGGGGTTAAATTGCCATAATTTCTAGCCAGCGACAAGAAGGATTCGGCTTGATCATAATCACCGTTCTGATAAAAATATGATCCCCTTGAAAAATATTTATAGCTAACTTTTGAAGCAAGAAAAGTAAGTTTATTTTCAGCCTCTTTTAATGATGGGTTCAATTCTAAACATTTTCTGAACTGAAAAATAGCATCTTCAATCTTTTCTTGAGACTCATAAGCTTCACCAAGTGCGAATACTGCTTTTACCATTTTAGGATTAAACTTAAGAGCAGCTCTAAAATTATCTTCAGCCGCTATTCCCTGACCGGTTTTAAGATTTATAAGTCCAATAGCATAAAAAACTTCCGGGTCTGTTGGAGTTAGGTCTCTGGCTCTACCATAACTCTTGGCAGCAGCGGAATATTGCCCTTGCCTGAAATACAAAAATCCTAATAGCTTAAACAATCCTGCGTCATCAGGCTTCTCTCTTGCCGCCTGTTCAAGTGACCTAAGGGCTTCCGCAGTTCTTCCCTGTTGAAGGAGCTGTCTTCCGCGTTTTTCTGCCTCGTCACCCGAAATACTTTCAGTGGGCAGATTTGAGACATTTTCACGCCCTTGTAATTTTAGTTGAGTTCTAACATCTGATTCCAGACTTTTTTTAATCGCTGCAAGTTCACGTTGAGCAGCCAAATATCCCGAGTCCAGTTTTACAGCAATCTGAAACTCAATTAAAGCCTCTTTTATGAATCCTTGAGCTTTATAAACCCGGCCAAGATTATAATGAGCTTCCGGGCTTTTGGGGTCTCGCTCCAAAGCTGTCTTAAACTCTCTATAAGCCTCAAGATAACGTTTCTTGTAAAAGTGGTTCAAACCAACGTCAATATGGAATTTTGCTGTTCCAGCCCAACCTGCAGCTGCAGTCAGGATAAAAATCAAAAGTACCCCTGATTTTGAAAAAATTCCGCTTTTCATTAGTGACCTCATTCCGTTGTCTATTATTTCATCTAGATGATACAAGATATTTAGCTAGCAATTCAATATTATTACACAATCCAGACAAAAAAAAAGCCCGAAAACGGGCTTTATAAAAAGCGAGAGTTGTTAATTTAAAGCGACTTCTCCCGGTTTAACTACGTATGAAATAAATTTTCCACGCACCTGACCTGATCTGTCATACCCCAAATCACCGTAGTCACCGGTATTTAAATCCCCACCAGATCTTGTGAAATCTTCTGGAGCCAAAATTTCAAATTCCGCAAATCCAATTATTCTTACTGCAGAACCAAAATCATAATCCGCAGAATCGTATACTCCATCAGCCTGATCGTTACCCTGAATGTCATAAATAGTTTTTGCATCAGCATTTCTCGGGTTATTTATCGCAACCTCTTCTCCAACATCAGTAATTGGGACTACTATTCTTCTTCTTGGTGTTAAGCTTTCTATCCTGAATTCAACGCCATCATCTGTTGGTCCGACCATATTCCCGTATTCTGGAATAATACGGTCATTAATTTGTAAAGATCCGCTAAAACCATATTTCAGACGATTTTCATAGTCTTTAGCCCCACCGCCAATAACATTATCTGGATCTACAGTTCCATAGCAGTTTTTCTTAAATCCTGAATAATACTTATCAAGATCATTACCATTTCCTTCACCAAGCTTGAGAATGTATTCCTCTCCAGTTTTAAAACCTTCTCCGGAGAGAAACAAATCAACCTTATACTCGTGTTGTGAAAGGTCTTTTACAACTCCGTGTGGAATTGCTAAAGGCACAATACCTGAGAGGTCAAAACCAGAGCTGCCTTCTCTTTCGGAACTAACTTATGCGGTTTGAAAATTTAAAATTTTGGCAAAAAACAACCCCACTTCTTTTTTTGCGTACACTTTGAGTTGAAGTCCATCTCCAAAATCAATTGATATGTCTTTTAAATCTCCTTCTTTAAAGCCATTTGCATCAAAAATTTCTTTTATATGACTCTTAATCAAGGATTGGTCACCGTCATCTAAAGGTCCAGAATTCTTGAAAGATGTCATCATCATTCTGTCAAAACCAGCTTTCCAGGCGGCATTAACCGCAGTCTGGAGGCGGGCATGATTAAAATACATCCATCCAACGTCAGTAACAAGAGCGCTTAGTCCTAAAAACAATACAGCGCCAACTGCAACCATTAAAAGGATTCCACCGTGTCTTTTACTCTTAAACTTCTATTAAACAAATGCTTCATCATGCCAACCTCCTACGCGACTTTGTGGCAAGATCTAGTTCCCACTTTTCTCTAAATCTATTAGAGCAATAACTATGCCATGAAAAAACCACTTCAATTTCATCTGTTAGAGCGGGTTTAGCGCGTTCTAAAAATCACTGCAAAAAAACAACAAAGGAAATATTCCCCACTTATAAAAAGTTTTTCCCTTTTTTGCAAAAAAAAGACTCAGACAGATGCCTGAGTCTGACAAAAAGATTAGCCAGGTTGGTTATAAATCTTACGCAGCCTTTGTGATCGGCTTTTTCACTTCTTTTTCCGCTTCAATAGTTAGAATCTGTCCTTTTTGAGCAAATCCTAAGAATCCGTCTTTTTTACTGTCTTGAGGCGGATTTGGTTGATAGTGATAAAGCCACATTTTGTTTTTGATACTTTCAGGAAGTCCATTTAAGTCATCATAATGGGCATGAACTCCAGATTTAAAAGGGGCAGTTTCGCAATCATGCAATATGAGGTCTGATGTTTCATAAAATCTTCTCATTTGATAGGGGGCAAATTGAGTATCAGTAGAGAAAAAGACTGTTTTCTTTGAGCCAAGTTCATTGATTATCAGACCATAGCTGTGCTGTATCTTCATGCCACTTACAACGTGAACAGTCTGAACTGGAGTGAATTTTATTCCTTCCCAGATGAAGGATGAGTTAATTCTTACCGGGTGGCACTCGAAGTAGTCAGTTAGATTTGCCAGCTTCCCTTCAAGAGTTTCAAGACCACCTCTAAGACTTCGATTCCACAGATCAGCCATAAGTGACTGAATCCCGAACAGTTTTGGTCTTTTGAATCCTGGATTGAAGTAGGTTACGAGAGCTAACCACTCCATTGAACCTATATGATCTGCATGAAGGTGAGAAATGTAAACTCCGTCTATTTCATTTCCAATATTAGAATTGTTAATTCCAAGCTCTTCTAGAGCGAACTGTGCATGAGTTCCGCAGTCGATCAGCAGCTTTTTCCCGGTTGATGAGATTACAAGAGCATTTGACTGGTAGTAGTCGCGTGTAGTGAAGGCGCTTCCGACACCAATGAATTGAATTTTATACATGATGGACTCCTTTCATTTTCGCATAAAGCAAATAGAACCAATTGAAGAAAGCCAAAAAAGCAATCTCCTGAAACAATGGAAGGATTCCAGCATCAGACATCGGAAGTCAGACTAGTCAAGTTGATTAACAAGTGCAGGCTGCAAAATGCTTAGCGTGAAAATGCTATCCCAGGACTAGCCGAGTGCGATATCATACTGGATCAGCAAACTTATTATATCCCCCTGATAAAAAAAATTCTATCCCAAACCAACACAAATCATATTTGCAATTGGCATGCCAGATCTAATCTTTGAAATTCACCCGCAATCACTTAAAACTGCGACAATTAGATATAATTTGGGACAAAATTGTCACAAAAAAAAGATTTGCTTCAAAATTTTGAAGCAAATCAATGTTTAAATACAAAAAAATCAGGAAAGGAGTTCGGAATTCGGTTTTGCAGCCTCAAGAGCAACCCTGGGGTTACTAACTGCGAAGTCTAAAACTTCCTTAAAATCCTCTACTTCTTTTGCTATTAATGCAACCTTAATAAGTCGCTGCCCTCTTTCCGGGTTTCCATCTATTACACAATGGCAACCAAATGCGAAAAGATCGGCAAAAGCCATATCAGTATAATCTCTGTCCAGAGTATAGAAGGCCTCATGAATTTTTTTGGAAAAAAGCTCTTTTACAGCTTGCATTGTCATCTCACACACCTCATATTGAGAACAAAACATTGCACTAAGTCTTATTCGAAATTTATACACATTCACGAATAAGTCCAGTAATTGTAACATCAAAAAAAAAAATTTCAACCAGCATCAAAATCATTTCGAGTAGAAATTTGAAATTAAACTCGATTTTTTTAATAAATTTCCATTTAATTTGTCTTTTCACTAAAAATAAGCGACAATTACATTCTTTTGAAAAATAATTTTCTTTTGCTAGAATAAAACCAAAACGGACGTGCTTTATGAACACTACACCAAATGATGCCATAAAGAGCAAAAAGATTGCGATTGTTGGGAAAAGCTCACTTTTTCCAGCCACAAATAAAAATAATGCCTTTTGGCCAGCCATTATTTCCTTAAAAGGGGTTTTGCCAGCTCTAGCTGCCAGGGAGTGGCCCTTTGGTGAGCTAATTCCAGATGAAACCCTTGGAAAATTAAAAGAATTTTTTATGACCAGCGGATTGCTTTCAGATGGAAGTCTGGAAGGCAAGGTTTTTGAAATTCCTTCTGAAGTTTTAAAAATCAGCCAGGTTAAACCGGTTATTGCCTTGTTTTTAGCAAAACAAGCGCTTGAATCCACAAAAAGTTTTGCCAACAATAAAATTGATAAAAGCAAAATAAAAGTAACTTTTAACTCATCAAACAGCAATTCAGATGACCTGTCACAGCTGCCAGTTAAATTTGCAGAAAAATTTGGGCTTGAAGGAACAACTCTCGAAGCACCCTTGCCATCATCAATAGGAATTGAAAGCTTGAGCGTTGCTTTTAACGCCTTACAAAGCAATGAAACAGACCTTGTGCTAACTGGAAGCATTAGCGATATAAATACAGCGCTTTCAGTTATTGAAGCCTCTCTAATAGAAAGAACTTCCGATTTATTAAATTGCACCTTAATCGAAGGCTACGGCTTTACAGCCTTAAGGCGCCTCGAAGATGCGAAAAAGGATGAAGATGAAATAATTGCTGTGATTTCGTCAGCAACAGGCTCTTCAATAACACTTGAGCTGCCACCCATGAATACTGCCGCCGGGAGAGAATCTGCGGATATAAAAGTCATCGCTACCCCACAATCATATGAAGCGTTTAAAGTTGCCCCACAAGGCAACTATGCTCCCCCTCTTAAAAATCCCGGAATGCTTCCACTTGATAAGCGACAAAAGTATCTTGAAGGACTAAGATATGTAAGCAATGCCTCCCTTTCAAATGTGAGTAATGAGGAAAGCAGTCTTAATAGAGATGAAGTAAGTTCTGTTTCATGGCTCGGTTCAAAGCTTGCGCAAATGTATCAAATACCAGAGTCATCCCCTGAACTTCTTAAGCAGGTGGTCAGCACGGAGCATTTGTCTCAATTTGCACGATTGCATCCAAAAGATATCGATTATGATTTCTCAAACAATTCCTGTCTGAACCTTCCTTATAACCCAGTATCAATAGAGATTTCTGAGTCAGACGGAAAAGTAAAGGTTCAGGGTGCACCTGATGAAATGCTTGATTGGAAAAAAATCAAAAGTTGTTGGGTGAAAAGCACAGGATCAAACAGGTTTTTTCATGACTTGATCGGGGTTTTAACAGGAACATTTGTTAATAGAATAGTTTTTGAAGACCCAATGGCATTGTATGAAGCAACTTCAAAGCCAGTTCTATTTCTAGCCAACCACCAAATTGGGATTGAATCTCCATTGCTAATGGCGCTTTCTTACGCTATCACCGGGCTTCCAATTCAGGCTGTAGCTAAGCCTGACCATGTAAACACCTGGTTAAAATTCTTGATGGCATTTGCAGAAGATTCTCTTGGAGCAGATCACCCATTTAAGCTAATCTTCTTTGATAAAACCAATCCCATGGGACTGATTAATTCTTTAAAACAACAGGAGACTCTTGAGGCTTCTGTTCTAGTGCATGTTGAAGGAACTCGCGATCTTAAAGCCGGGCAGCCAGTAACAAGAATGAGCTCTATTTTCCTGGATCTTGCAATTGAAAAAGGAATCACCATTGTGCCCGTTAGACTGGTTGGTGGGCTTCCCCTTGAAGATGGCGGGGAAAGACTGGACTTTCCATACGAAAACGGTCGCCAGGATTACTTTTTTGGGAAACCAATTTTGTCAGAACAGCTAAAAGCAATGCCTTACGGGCAGCGACCTAAGTTTGTTATGGAAAAAATCAATTCTCTCGGACCTCTAAATGATGAGGATTTCCCAGGGAAACCAATCAAGAAGTTCGTTGAAAAACAAAATTTCTACATGACCAATTTGGGCATGCCAAAAATTCAGGCAATGCTGTTCTCTATTCTTGGTCTAATTGATGAACCAAGTGAAGAAACCATGCTACTTATGAACGAGTTAAAAACCGGTAAGTTTGATCCGAAAAGTCCAAACATACCTGATACTCTGAAGAAATTTTTAATGCACGTGGCAGCAAAGTAAATCTGGAATAAAAAAAGGGCCTGCAAATTGTAGTTGCAGGCCCTTTTTAATAAATAAACAGATCTATTTTTTCAAAGATAACAAACCCACAAGCTCTTCAAACGCTTCTGAAATAGATTTACCAGCTGTATCTAATAAAATTCTTTCAGATTCAAACTCTTCAAATTCTCGATCAACAACTTCCTGCCAACATGGAAGAGAATGGCCTGATAAATCAGAAACCCTGTTTTCTACTCTTGTCTGGTGTTCTGTTGAATTTGAGCATTTAATTTCAATATCTATAAACTTAACCATAGCTTCAGAAGCAACCTTGTGATATGCATTTCTAGTAATTGCAATAGGGTTTACCGAATCGGTGATAACATCAAGTCCATTAAGCAAGTTATCTTTTGCCACAACAGAGGCAACCATATATCCTTCTGGCCCATTAACGCTCTGTTCCGCTTTCATCATTGCATTCTCAATGCTATCAATTCGCAGATAAACAGCGCCAATTCTTTTGGCAAGCATCTTGGCAAGTGTCGTTTTTCCAGTGCCTGGAAGACCAGAAAAAATATAAAGCATTTTTAAAACCTCATTTTAAATTTTCTGACATATTCCTGGATAAAAATCTTAGCTGCCTGATTTAACTGTTAATGCCTGGAGCAGCTTACAAATTCATTAACCTAGATTTTTTCTCCACAACCTGTACAGAATTTGTTGTCCGGTTTGAGCTGTTTTCCACATTTTCCACAGAAGGCTTCCTGTTTAATGGGAATTCCACAGCCTACACAAAATTTTGTTCCCGCTTTATTCTCTCTGTTACATCCAGAACACATAACAGAAGTCTCTCCTTTCAAATGCGCCGGGACAGGAGGTGGGGCATCCGGGGTTTTACCTGGCGCAGAAGTTTTGTTCCCTGATTCACCATTTTTTACATGCTTTTTCCAATCTTCATAAACATCTTCAGGTATTTTTGGAGAAACCGGAGGGGTAATTGAAATTTTTACTTCATCTTGTTCTTCGTAGTATTCTGAAGAAATTCCTTCAGGCTTTTTCTCTTCCCATGACTCTTGCTCTGGATCGTAAAACAACCACACCCCGGAGTCCTCATCGATTTTCCAGAGTTGTCCATTTTCATCCGTTACTTCAAGATCCGTGTCAACCTTTTCTCTCAGATCGTCTAGAGAAATAGCACCATTAACGTAAGCACGCTTCAATAGTTCAAATTCTTTTCTGGCTTGAGTAAAATCCATTTTGTGCCTCCGTTAATCAATCATAGAATTCATAGCGGAAATTCTTCCACCAAATGAATCTGCAAACTCGTTTAATGAGCTAAATCCGCTATTCTTTACCAGCTTTTCTACATAGGATGGAGATTTTTTCAGGTTGACTGCTTTTTCCATCAGACCGATAAGCTTGGACATTTTTGAATCATCCGCCTGCTTTTTCCCCATCATATCTAATAAAGAACGTCTGGGTTTATAGATATTCTTGTATTGCTTAACCAGCTGGCTCATTCCTTCCATTTTAAAGGATTCGGATTCTATAAGGTTACCGCTTTTGGCCGAATCAACAGCTTTATTAAACCAGTGTTTGCCTTTATATGCAGCCGTCATACCGATTTGAGTTCCATCTTCAAGCTTTTCTGGCAAGCCTGATTTATCCATGATTTTATTAAAATCCCGGTTTTCCATTTTGCCATTTTCGTAGTTCATTTTCTTGCGGCCATAAGCCTCGGCATCTTTGCTATCAATGGCGTATTGGTCGTATTTGTCCATCAATTCGTCGGGAAGAAGGTCTTTAGAGTTTTTATGCCCAACACTTCGGTAAAGCTCTCTTCCGTAAACATCTCTCAGCTTTTCTTTCGGATAGTCAACGGTCATTGTTTTTCCGAACTTATCCGTGTATTTATATTCAACCGAAATATCACGATCCGATCCAGCTTTAACCTTTTTACTCGCATTTGTAGCATTGGTCATCTTAAGGTCTTTAGACTTAACGTGAATCCCTTTAGCCTTTAAGTCCTGAATAATTTTTTTCTTAACTCGCTTATCAATTGAAGCGTATATCTTGCCAAGTTCTTTGTTGTAGGCGACCCTGACTTCTTTTGGCCATTTATTGATTTCTTTCAATGCAAATTTGTCTGATTGAATGTCTAATAATTTTTGCTTTATAGCTTTCTTATCACCTGATTTAATCGCATCTTCAAATCCCGCGACCTTATCCTTGGCTTGTTTCCAGCCTTTTTCTGCGGCATCGTCAAGGTTGTCATCAATTTTATTCAGCTGCTCGGGTTTTATTCCTTTTTTCTTTGCAATTGCAGATGCTTTTGCCGCAAGGAATTTAAGAGCAGCAGCAGTTGCAACCGTTATAGCTGCTTTTTTTGCTGCCTCAATAACCGAAAGTTTATGAACGCTTAGATTGGCAATAAAATGGTATCCAAACTGAACTGACCACGCAATTGCTACAACTTTCTTATTATTGGAAAATTTGGCCACAAATTTGTCAGGATCAAGTGCAGTTGCTCCCATTTCAATGAACATATCCTTGATTTCTTTCCAAAAGGATTCTTCAAGCCATTGATCGAAGGATTTATCATTTCTATAAGCCTGGATTCCAGAAAGGACCAGGTCATAAATTTCTCCGGCAGCCATTGCCGCAAAAACGCCCATCTTTAGCTTATTCGTAAGAAGAAAGTCAGTAGCCATGCGTCCAGACCATTGAGCAAAATCCAGAGTGTTTTCGATATATCCAGCCCATCGCTCAACATCTTCATAGCCAGAAAGCCCTTCAGCTTCCCATAAAGCCATCGCCATCTTCCAGGTTTTACGGCGAAGTTCATACAAGCCTTTTGCACCGAGGAACCTCGCCTGTTGATCCAGGAATTTGTCCATTCTTTTCCTGTGAGAATCCGGGAGCCTCGCAATAATTTTTCGGCAACGCTCAAGCTCAATTTCCCATGCGCGGCTTTCTACCTGCATCAAGTCCACATCTAGCATTAGTGGAATTTTCAGCTGGTGAGTTCCAGATCTGTCTCCCAGAGTCGCTGTAGCGTAATAACTTTCACCCTGCCCTGGAAGAAGAATTGAGGTTTTAACTTTATAAACAAAAGAAGACAGACTATCTTCACTGAACCCGCGAAGATTTCTCCAGCAATCGTCACCCGCCTTCAAGAAACTTTCTGGCTTAAACATAAGTCTGGAAGTAGCGAATGCTTTTGCCGAAAGTTGAGAGCTGGTTACTAATTCAGTAGAGAAAAAGACTTCGCTAAGCAAATCAAAATCAGTCTGTAGTTTGCCACCAAAAGCTTTTACAGCGGTTATAGCAATTTCAGATTCGGTTTCGCCGTCTGCAGCAATACGTATAGGAGTTTGAGAAACAAGTATAAGCCCTTCTTTTGCAGTAGTAACCACAATAGTTGTTTTCGCTGTTTTTCCAGTTTCCTTATTTTTAGCAAAAACTTGTAACTCAGAAGAAACAGACTGTCCAGCACCTTCTTCAAGCTTTTCTGCTTTAATTTTTATATTACATTCTCGTCTGGTAACTTTTTGACATTTAGCGTCTGCAATAGCCGACTCAATATCTGCAACAGGCTGAACACTAAATTCCCATTCACCTTCATCTACAGCCACAACCCAGGCTTTTATTTTTGGATGTTCACTAGATCCTTCTGCAATAACAATACTTTTCTGGTTTAGATGAATCTCTGGATCTGGTGCTTTTAGAGCAATGTCAACCCTGCTTCTATCGAGCTTTAAATTTTCAGGTGCACAAATTTTTATTGATACAGAATTTGGAAAACCAAGCCCGGTATCTCCTGAATAAAATTCAGAATCCAACTTATAAGAAAAACTTAAATTAAAGCTTTTATAACCGAAGCCTGAACTGGAATGGGAATCTTCAATATTTATAAATTCAGCCGCCGCTCCCTCTGCGATCAAAGTAACATGGTTTAGAATGTCACCAGAATTCTCGTTATTTCCTGATAGAATAACGGATAAGCGCATATCTTCATGATTTCCGGCAAAAAGAAAATCTCTATCAGTTTCAACAGTTGCTTCTAAATCTTCTGTTTCATCCTGTTTTTCTTCGCCTTTCTCATCATCCTCTTTTCGGCCAGGTTGTTCTGGGGCAGTATCGTTATCAGTATTTTCCCCTGAACTATTTGCATCAGTCGCTTTACCAGTCACAGAGGCTCCAGCACCAGTAGCTGCACCTGCCAGACCAATCGCGACAAACATAAACCCGAACACTATCGTGCCGGGAATTGCTTTTTCTGACAAGGAAAATCCATCCATTAAACCCTCTTTACCAGGAGCTGGAACAGTTACTACTTTTACATTTTGCCCCTTTTCTGCGTCAGCAAAGCTTAAAAATAACAGTATCTGAACTTTATCCGGATCGGTAATTGATGGAATCTTCCAGTTTTTAACGGATTGAGAAGAGTTAGCAAAGCCATAAGCATTGTTAATGCTTTTATTGTGGTCATAAAGATTCAGCCCAAACTTGTAATTTGTGGTAAAGATAGGACGTTTATTTTTATCACGACCAATAAGCTGTGGTTCGCTAGTTGCAAATTGAGGAATCACTGGAATATAAAATATAATATCGGGGTTTGATACAAATCTTGTAGCAGCTATAGCAAATGTTGTATTGACTGGTCTTTCCTTCGTTTTAGATAAATCATTTAAATCGACAAGAATATTTTCTGTTCGACCTACTGCTGTAACAGTAAAGGTTAACACCTCTTCAAGCTCCTGGCGATAGTGTGAAAAACCGGTGATTTTATCTATATCTTCTGCCTGAGCATATCCAGGTAAGGTTCCAATTGAAATGGCAAAAATCAAAGATAAGCAAAAACGGGAAAACAATTGGTTAAAAATATTCTTATGCATCTTTAACCATCCCTTTCTTCTGTCGGAAAAATCCAATTAGTAAAAAGAGGAACAAAATAGCGCCAACAATAAGATACGCAGGTGCCTCAGCCTCACCAGCCTTAAAAAGAAATCCTAAAGCAAATCCAGGCGAAGTTCCTCGAATGAACTCCTCAGCAGGCTTCAACCCACTGTTTAAAACAGTTGATTTATAAAAACGATTCCAGAAAAATTTGGCAAAGTAAGCAAGACCACTGGCTTCTGGAACAGCTCCAGCAAGAAAAGTTGAGACCATCAAAGTCAGTGTTATAAATGGATTTTCGAACAATCCCCCAGCAAAAACACCAAAAGCAACTCCCCAGGCAAAAGCTGTAGTAGCTGTATTCCTAAAGATGTTTAAATAGCTGAAAGCACTCTTAATAAATGAAAATACTTTTGCCTATTCCAATAAACCAAACTTTATCCACAAATGAAATACCAGTTAAAACCACAATTGAACTAAGCAAGCAGCCTTTAATGGTGTTTTGAGGGGATATGACAAAGTCCCGCAATAGATTTATTAACTTATCGTTTAAAAGATCGTTAGCTTCAAAATAGTTCAAAATCTCTGGAATCAAAAGAACAAAGGCTGTTGCTAGAACAGCCTTTAATGTATTTTTAAAAAAGTTTCTTAAATAACCCCTCATAAGCTCTGTCAAAAGCTGGGCAAAAGAATTTGGATAACTAACGGTTCTCGAATCTGCTTCCATTCAATAATTTCCCTGTTGTTATAGTTTTATCTCATTGATATAATCCATTCCAAACAATGAGTAGAAAATTTAACACGTTTTTACCCCCATAAGAAGGCTCTTTAATGATAAAAAACATTGTAACTCTCATTTTCTCGGTCATCACAGCTTTATTCTTTACAGCTTTCGTTAGTAATTAAGCGTTTGCGTCTGATGTAAAAGTTTTTCCAGGACAATTTTCAGGAAACTATGGCTCAGGGCAAACGATTCAGCTTGAGGTTAGAAAAGCTGGAAAATACGAACTTAAAATATTTAACCCCGACCGAAAAATTGGAAAAAACAATATTGTTACAGGTAAACATTTCAAGGACGAGGTTAAAATTGGCATTTTAAATAGCGAGAAAAAGAAAATTGCCACTAACTATTTTGACGGCAACGGAAAACTTGATATAAAAGCCTTCTACATGGAAAAAATGCGATTTAGCATCCCTGCAACCGGCACGTATTATCTTGAATTAGTTCCACTATCAGAGAAAGCAAACAACAGGAATTTTTTTATCAAAGCCAGATGCACTGGTTCATTAGATCTGAAAATCATGGGTTACGACCTGGAACAGTTCTTATCCCTAATTGGCATAATTGTAATTCTAAGCTTTCTTTACGGCTATTATCGGCTGTTTAAGGTTTCGGTAGTTCATTCAAGCCCCGAACAAAAAGCGGTTCTAAGAGCTGCAGGATATAATGTTCCGGAGGATGCGGAACCTGGTAATAATTCAAACGAGCAATCTTCAGAGAAAGAAAAGGAGCTATTCTGTGCTGAATGCGGCGCTTCAAGAGAAAACGAAGCCGACTTTTGCGGAAAATGCGGAAACAAATTCTCTTGATTTTTTCTACAAAGTAACGCTCAAACTGGTTTAAATGTAATTATCCTACAAAAATACAATACCACCATAAAAATTGCCGATGCGGCAATTAATAAGAAAAAAAAGACTGATATTCTTTTTAAATGCCTTGATAGAAATGTGTTCCCCTTAATAGGAACAGTTCTAACTACAAATTGGTCATTTATGATTTGAGCAACAACAGTTTTCTCCTGGGAAGACTCTGCCATTGGAATACTTGTAACTTTGGACAAAGATTTTGCTATAGCTAAGGCAGAGTGATAAGAGCTCTTTCTGTTTGAAAAACTTACCTGATTACCCGAGTTTAAAATCAACGAAACAAAATATTCAGGCCTTAAATCCCTATCGCCAGAGATATTTTCCATATCAGCTGCCACACCAATGGAATTTACCTCTTCAAATTTGGCCAGAACTTTTTCGCTAGAATTGTCCATAAATTTGTTCCGTTCCAGGAAATGGCCCGCCTTCAAATCCACAAAAAAATATGAGCTTGAATAATTCCAATAATAAAACAAAACCATTGAAATGCATGCAAAAATCACAGAAGCAAAAAACAGCTCTGGCTCCATCCCTTGATCCTGCCCAAAAAAGCACATTAAAGAAGTAACTGCAGAGACAATACCTCCCATGAAATAAGCAGATTCCTGGATAGACTCATGATCAACCTTAACCCCGTCTTTACTCTTTTTAACCTCATTAGAAGCATAAACTTTTTGAGGTGGCTTACGACGCTTGCGCTTTTTTTTCTGCTGCTGCACCGGTTTAGTTTTTTTCATTATTTAAAGCCCTACCAATAATACATGCCACCATATGTCAGGAATTTGCTAATAAAAATAACAGCAACAAAAACAGTTATATATACAGTAATAGCGAGAAAATTTAACAGAAATCTTGAACTAACATCAGCAGAAAATTTTGAGGGGTCTAATTTAACACCTTTTAAGCCTATACGATCATTAGATTTTTCTACAATGATCTCAGTGTCAGGGTCAGATTCTTCTAAGGGAATACTGGTTCTTTCTGAAATCTCTGCTGCACGCTGCAAAGCTTTATAATAGTTCTTTTCTCTTCCTGCAAACTCTATAAGCTTTCCAGATTTAAGAATTAAAACAACAAAATAATCTGGAGACGGAACCCTTCTTTGATTAATGGAAAGCGGCAAAGCTGAATTTACAGATATGGCTTCAACATCATCAAAATTGGCTAACCTTCCGTGGCTAACCCGCCCTTTATATTTCTGAAATGATGAAAAAATCCTGACCCCCAAATCTACCTGGTGCCATGAATTTGAGTAATGACTTTTATAAGCGTAAAACGCCCCGATCACAGAATAGATAATTGCAGCAACATCCAGATGTTGATCGCGAGCATCCATTTTTCCGTAATAACAGATTATCGCGCTTACAAATGAACCAATAGCAAAAACCACGTATAAATAATCTAGATCACTGCGAAAAGGGTATTTTAGAATTTCCCCACTTTCTTCATAGTCATAAAAATCATTCTCTTCAATTATTGATTTTTTTCTTCTCTTTTTTGAGCTTTTACCCATAGTTACACCTGGCAATAATTTTAAACTTCACAAACAAAGAATAATGATTTACTTTCGATCAGTCAAAAGCACATTTCGTTTCTGCAAAAGAAGCCCACAGGCACGAAGTAACTCCGTGTATGCCTGCTGATGCTGTACAGCAGCGCTAACCTCAGCAATCATTGCTGCTGTCAAATCGCGCTGCGCTTGCGCAACCTGGAAAGAAGTGGTCTTTCCAACGTTAAACTTAACTTCTTCAACACGTAATTTTTCCTGCTGTTTTTGGGAAGTAGCTTTCGTGGCCTTTATCTGCTGCAAAGTTCTTTTAACTTCGATGTATGCGCTGAGAACTTCCTGCTTGATAATCTGTTCCAGATTCTTCATCGCTTCGCGGCGCAATTTTACGTTTAGTTTTGATCGCTGATGCAAAGCTCTGGCTTCTCTTCGACCTCTTGTTAATTCGTAGACAAAACCTGCTGAAACATCGTATGATCCTTTTTCTCCAGGCTTGGGGTTAGTACCAGAAAAGCTTGTGGAATAACCAGTTTTTCCCATGTTAACGAAAAAATCCAGTTGCGGAAGCAGTCCGTTTTTTGTGCTTACCAATTCAAGCCTATCTCTCTGGATCATCAAATCTGCCTGAGCAATTTCAGGTCTTTCAACAAGTGCTGATTGAATCAACTTATCCAGACCATCATCCTGTGTTTCAACAGCAAACAATTCTTCCGAAATTACTGGTTTTGTTTTCCAGAAATTTTCTGTATCAGGATTAATCAATCTGAGAAACGCTATAGCCGCGATTGAAGATCTGCTTTCAGCATTAATTAAATCTTCTTTTCGGAGCATAACCTCGGCTTCAGCTGCTGCAGATTCAGATTCCGGGATGCTGCCAGCATCAATTCTTCTACTGGTTTCCTCTCGCTGTTGCTCAGCCAAAGCGACTGATTCCTGCATAATAGCGAGCTGGCGGGTACTCAGATAATAGTCCCAATATCTTTTTTCAATTTCTGCGATCAAATTCAGAACAAATCCTTGAAGTTCATATCTTGACCATTTCAGGTCAAGCTCTGCTTTTCGCAAAGAAACAAGATTTACATCTTTTCCTGCTCCTCGCTTTAAAGGCTGTTCAAGACTAACTCCAAATCTTGTCGAAAAAAGATTATCTGATTTTGCAGATCTTGTTCTAACAGTTGTTAAACCTACAGTTGTCTTAGTCCCGGACGGGCTCAATCTGGTTAAAGTAACTCCAGCATCTGTTCTATTTGTGATGGTGTCACCCAGGTTTCCCTGTTGGAAAATTACCTTAGCAATTCTTTCAGTCCCGGAAAACTCTGCGGCAATAGTTGAATCAAAAGCAGCTCTTTCTTCTTCTGTGTATGTATCGCGGATTAATGGGTTATATTTTTCCACTTTTAAAGCAATATTCTCTGACAGTGCCATATCTATTGATTTTTGAAGGTCAATTTCAAGAGTTTGGGAACAGGAAGCAAAAATATTCAAACTACTTAACTCAACCGTTGCGGATGCCTGCGCATTACAGCGGCAGCTAAAGACAGAGACCAATATAGCTAATATAAGTATTTTTTTATTCATCGCCGCTTTCCTCGCCTTTTCTGTATTTTCCAAAAGCCTGCTCAAACTCAACATAGATCATAGGTATTATCACGAGAGAAATAAACGTAGAACAGGCTAATCCACCAATTACAGCTCGTGCCATAGGAGCCTGAACTTCTCCACCTTCTCCAATTCCAAGAGCAAGTGGAAGTAATCCCAACACTGTTGTCATTGCGGTCATCAAGATTGGACGACACCTATCTCTGGCCGCCATCGACACAGCATCAATCAAACTCATATCTCCTTCACGACGCAAATCATTTATGTGATCAACGAGTAAAATTGAGTTATTTACAACAATACCCCCCAGCATGATACAACCAATAAATGATTGAACATTCAGGGTGGTTCCAGTCAGGAGCAAAGTTGGAATAACCCCAACAATAGACAAAGGCACAGTTATCATAACAATGACCGGATCATAAAGAGATTCATACTGAATTGCCATAACCATGTAAACCAACAGTAATGCCAGAACAAAGCTGAATAGCAACTCTTTAAAAGACTTTTGCTGTTCTTCATAGTCTCCGGCCATAACTATACTGAAGTTTGCCGGCAACGGAATTTCACGAAGTTTCTGCTGCACTTCATCAATAACAAAACCCAAAGCTCGGCCATCAACGTTTGCTGAAATATTTAAGGTTCTTTCCTGATCCGTGCGCTCAACAACTGTAGGACCAATATCTTTTTCGATATGAGCTACATTTCTGAGCATTACAGGATCACCAGATGAATTTGTAATGTGCAGATTAAGAATATCCTCAAGAGAGCTATATTCAGCATCTTTAGCCTTAACCAGAATTTTATATTCGTCACCGCCGTCACGTAGATAACCTGCGGTTGATCCCGACAGCACAGTCTCAAGGAAACCAGCAATCTTGCTTACAGAAAGTTTCTGATCAGCGGCTCTTAATCGGTCGATAACAACTATTCTCTCAGGAACCCCTTCTTTTCTTCCAAGCTGCACATCAGTTACTCCATCAACATTCAGGAGCAAGCTTTCTACAGCCTTTCCTAGAGCGTCTGAAGTAGCAAGGTCATGCCCACGAATCTGAATTTGTAATTTATCAGCATCACCAGAACCCATTCGTAAAATAAACAAACCCTGGCCAGCTCTAACACGAACTTTCACCCCTGGCAGTCCTTCAAGTTTTTTCCTGAGAACAGCTGCAATCTCGTCACTGGATCTGGTTCGTTCAGAATTTGGCACCAATGGAATCCTGATCTGGCCAGAAGTGGCAGAGCTTGATCCCCAGCCACCACCAACGTTAGTAAAGATTGTTGTTCTTTCAGGAACATTGGCTTCAACGATTTTTTCTGCTGCAATGAAGATCTTTTCAGTTATTCCAATTCTTGTGCCTTCTTCCAGCTCGATTGAAACTCTGACCTCTCCCTCATCAGCGGTGGGCATCAATTCTGTCCCTACTTTGCTTACAAGACTTACACATGCAGTAACAAGCATTGCCACGATAAACGCGGTAACTTTTCTGTTTTCAAGGACTAGATGTAAGACAAATTTATGAAGATTAAGCACCTGACCAATCATTGAGTCAGAAATGCGTCTGAAAAATCCAGGTTTCTTAGAAGAATTGTATCTAAGAAATTGTGATGAAAGCATAGGAACCAGAGTTAAAGAAACCGCCAGAGAACAAAACAATGAGAAGGCAACAATATAGGCCAACTGCTTAAACATGAGACCAGTCATTCCCTGAACAAAAATCAGAGGCAGAAAAATAACGACCGTGGTAAGAGTACTGGCGAGAACCGGCATGGCAACTTCGGAACTTCCCTTAACAGCCGCATCAAACATACTCATTTTTTTCTCTCTGTATCTGAAAATATTTTCCAGAACTACAATAGAGTTATCAACAAGCATACCAATACCTAAAGCTACACCGCCTAGAGACATGATGTTAAGCGTAAAGTTGAAATAGTACATCAAAGCAAAAGTCGCCACAATTGAGATCGGAATAGCAATCGCAATAATGGACGTACTGGCGATATTACCAAGAAAGAGTTGCAGGATTATTATCGCAAGCAAACCACCATAGAAAGCCGATGTACTAACGTTTTTGATCGAACGTTCAATATATATGGAGGTATCAACAATTGGTGAGAGGCTCAGCTGAGGGATGTCCAGGTTGATCTTTTCAATTTCAGCCTTAACCGCCTTTGCGACTTCAACTGTATTGCTACCCGATTGCTTATTAATCATTACGCGCACACCAGGCTTGCCATCGATACGGATTATACTACGATCCTTTTCCCAGTTGTCCACAACATCAGCTACGTCAGAAAGGCGAATCTGCTTTCCAGCTTCTTCGCCCACAACAATGGTTTTTATCTGCTCAACGTCTTCAAATTCGCCAGGAGTACGAAGTCGGAATTCATAGTTTCCAGATTCAATAGTTCCCGCCGGAAGGTTAACATTCGCCGATTTCAGCCTTGCAATTATCTGTTCTGGCGCGATATTAAGCGCTTTAAGCTTTTTAACATTCAGGTCAACATGAATTTCGCGCTTGCTTCCGCCTCTAACATCTAATGAAGCAACTCCTGGAATTCTTTCTATTCTGTATTTAACCTGATTTTCGATAATATTAAGGAGTTGAACCGGATCTAAATCGCCAGCAGCGCCAAGAATTAGAATTGGAAAAGCGGCTGCATCAAATTTGCGAAGCATGGGTCTTTCCATATCATCCGGCAAGCGAGCACTTATGCGGTCAATTCGATCTCTAATGTCATTTGATGCGGCATCAAGATCTGTTCCCCAGGCAAAGGAAACCCTGACTCTGCTGCTCCCTTCCGTAGAATTTGAAGTGATTTCTTCAACTCCAGGAACAGCTGAAATAGCCTGCTCAATAGGTCTTGTGATTAACGTTTCAACCTCAATTGGACTTGCGTTTGAATAGGAGGCGGAAATTGTAATTCGTGGATATGTAATATCAGGCATAAGATCAATTGGCAGGTGGAATAAGGAAACCACCCCAAAGATCAAAACAATGCACATGATCATTGTTATGCCGATAGGTCGTTTAACTGAATATTCGGCGAGTATCATTGCTATTTACCGGCCTTTCCAGAATTGTGTTGTCCGTTAGTAGAATTTTCTTCCAGATTCGCAACCTTTAGAGCAGCCCCATCTTCCAGTAGATGGTGTCCAAGAGTTACAACTTCTCCTGATATGGTTGGGGAGGCAATCTCAACATTTTCTGCATCAGAGAACCCCATTTTTACAGGAACAAAACTCGCAGTCATATTTGCCGGGTTAACAACAAAAATCCCATTTTTATTCTGCCTTCTGACAATTGACGAAGCAGGAACAATAGTCACAGAATTATGCACTTCAAAAATAATCTTAGCGGTTACAAACATCCCGGGTTTTAAATCAAATTCGGAATTAGAAATCTCCAACTCTACTCTTGCAAGCCTTGAAGTGCTATCTAATGAAGGAGCGATTCTGGTAACTTTAGCTGAAAATAGACAATCGGGAATCGCTGCCGCTTCTACAACGGCAGTTTGACCAACCTTAATCTTGAAATACTCTTTTTCAACAACATCCAAAACCGCCGTTAGAGTTGCAATATCAATTACGGTCAAAATTGGATTGTTTGGACCAGTTGTAGCCCCTTCATCCAGGAAACGTTCGGAAACAAAACGTTGATTAGAACCGCCAGACCATGAAACATCAACTTTTGCGTAGGACAACTTAACTTTTGTGGTATCAAGAGCGGCCTGCTTATTGCTCAATTGTGCTTTGCTGACTTGATGTTTTGCCAGGCTGGTTTTAAATGCCGCCTGTGCTTTCTCCAGATCTACATCTGATGAAACCTTCTGCTTACGCATTGTCTCAGTTCTTTGCAATTCCTTTTTAGCAATTTCAAGAAGTCCAGCGGTCTCGTTATAATTTGCTTTAACGATCTCAAGCTCGGCTTCTGCCTGCTTTGAAGCCAATACAAGCTCTTCATCGTCTAACTCCGCTACAATCTGGCCATTAGAGATCTTGTCGCCAATATCTACCATAAGCTTTCTAATACGCCCTGAAATTCTAGGAACAACTGAAAACTTGGAGCTAGCCAGCAAAGTCCCTGAAAATAACCCTTGGTCAATTAATTTATCTTTAATAATTTTTTTGACCTCAACAGCAACGGCAGCCTTTTTCCCTCTGGCTTTTCCGCCTTTTTTTCCTTGCTTATCAGGGTTTTCTTTAAAAAAGCTAAAAACACCTAAAACTATTACTACACCTGCTACTACTGCGAATATTAACTTTTTCATTTAACTCTCCTGTATATCCCGGGGTAGTTCCCCATCTCTAACTTGCGACAGTGCCTGAGTAGCCATTTGCTGGAGGCGTTCGCTAATCTCATCTCTCATTTCATCAGAAATTCCGACAAAAAGCTTTTTATGCCAATCTTCGAGCATAGCCCGTATTTTCAATCTCATTCTGGCACCAGTTTTAGTAATAAAAACATGATTTTTTCGATGATCCGTTTCGGAAACTTCCCGACGAATGTAACCAGCCTTTTCAAGCCTTTTTATGGCTCTTGCAGTGGTGCCTTTGTCAAAGCACAAAGATTTTGAAATTTCATCCTGGGTCTGCCCACTACACCGGCCTATATACAATAAAAAAGGATACTGCCCGGCTCCTATGCCGGTACCAGCTAACTCATTATTGATAAACATTTGAGTAGAACGATAAATAAGCGCGACCCACTTGCCTGGTAAAAATTTTTGCATTCGAATGCCCTTTTCATTGGAACGATAGTGCTCTCTACATTAGTTGCATATGCAACTAATTTTCCAATGGATTATAGCAGGCATTCATAAAAAAAAATAGCCAGAAACAAGATAATTTTGCTCCAGCCGATTAATGCCAAATTTTTGCAACAAATTCTAATAGCTATCTTTTCATGCAATCTGCTACTTACTTATTGTTCTTACACACCTGACATAATTGAATACGTAGCGTACATCTCCTTGAGGCCCAAAATACTGGGGGTAGCTGCTTCTATTTCCAGACTTGGGATCACTTCTTTGTGCTCCGGCGCCATGAACATCCATTAGTCGACGATGCATTCTTCCCTGAGCAGAGCCAAAAGCAATGTATGCAGCTGAATCAAAAGGATTTCTTCCGTCTAAATGTGTCGTTCCAGTCCAAAAATAAGGAAACTCATTGTTGCCATCTGGATCCTTTATTAAGGAAACATTAAAAATTGGATCAATTGCGGCAGAATTAGTTGTCTGTGGCGACCGTGAATAATCAACAATGCTTTGCAACTCTTTTGCATTTGGAAGGCGCCAATCGCTGTATCCAGCCAGCTCAAGATTTTCAGCATAGTTGAGTGCTTTCTGCCACGACTTTCCACTGCAACTATCTGATTTTTGCCACATTAAGCCAGTTGCAAGATCAGAAATTGTTCCATCATTATTATCTTTAAAATTGTTTAACCCGTATTTTGGATTGCCCCGAACAAATCTAAAATACATTTTATTGGGACGGCGAGTCCTGGGATTGTATTTTGGATAACCTTTAATTCTGCCATCAACAAAATTGACTCCAAAAATAGTTTCATCATTTCGCATTGTCCTGCCTACATACTCAGTTGAACTCCATGTCTGAGCATCTATTTCTCTTTCACCTGCATTAGAGTTGCCAATTGGCTGTGTGAAGAATTTTGTATCAATAAATAAAGCGATAGATTTCTGCCCTCTCACTTTTCCACTGAACTGAATAAGTGAATACAATTCTTTAATACCAGGAATTCGCCAATCACTGAAACCACCTGTTTTATCCGTCTTAACTTTTTGAATAGCTTCAAAAAAACTCATCTTGGGGCCCATTGCTTTTTGCCACATTAATCCAGTCACATTATCAGAGATGGTGCCATCCAGATTATCTCGATATGAAGGTTGATTACCATTGTAACTTGCATCCTGCCCAAAGAATGGCTGACCCGGCTGAGGTTTTTGAATTATTGAATCATTACTATAAAACAGGGAAACACCGGTATCTACAATGGGATAGCTTTCTTTTGTCTGAGCGCTTAGCGTCCACGGGAAGAAACATACAACAAGTAAAATGATCCAATCAAAAGCAGTCCATTTTTTCATTTGAATCTCCAAAAAACAAAAAATTGAGTTTTCTTAATCCATTTATTTAATCATTTCGCCTTGAAATCTTTAAATAAAAGCTATCATAAGGTTTGGGGAAAATAATCCTAAGAGCATAAATTCCACTGACAGGAGCTTTGAAGCTCTCAGCTAATCCAACTTCAAGGCCTTTGGATTCAATGGATTCCCAAACCTTTCTACCGGATGAGTCAAATACGCCAGCTAAAATTAAACGCGCAAATAGTTTATTTGGTAACTTCCAGCCTTTTAAGTAAGGATTCTTTTCCATTTTTACCTGGTAGTTCTTTTTATCAGGTTTCCATTCAACTTCAATTTTTTCTCCAGCTTTCATTGGAAAAAATAGACTAGTCGAACCTCCAGCTCCTAATGAATAGCTCAATGTTACCAGGTTCCAGTCATCAAACTTTGGCTGAGGCTCTCTTCCACCTTCTCGTGTAATAAGTTCTCTGTGATTGGATTTTTCGCTGTAAACGGGTAACCAATTAGCCTTTTGTGCGCTAGCGTTAATTCCACCAACAATAAATCCATATAGCAAGAATAAAATTCCAAGACAGAGCAACGACTCAAACAACAATCCAGTTTCCTTGGAATAATTTTCCAATGCCTGGTTTAAATCACAACTAATCGATTTATGGTTAATTCTAGCCTTATCCATCCAGCCATCTGGTAAATTAACAAGATTCTCAGTCTCACAATAGCCGCAGATAACCAGATGCTTGTCGTGTTTTATTCCCAAAGCTGCTCCACAATTATTGCACAAAGCAGGACCACCTGGAATTGCGGGGGGACTTGCAGCAAGTGAAAACTGTAGTTCTTCCAATACAAAAATCTTCCTACGTGCCCGATAGACCAAGGCAAAGGGAACAGCCAAGAGAATGTATAAAATTAATGCCCTTAAGAGAGCTATGAAAAATGGGCTTACCACATCTGCAAAATTTGCTTTAAAAAAATATCTATAGATTAGTGAAAGTGGATAAATTGAAAAAAAATCCAGATAATAATGAAAAACACCAAGAAAAATCAAAAAGAATAAGAAAATCAACTTATCTGAAAAATAAGAAAGCAGATTTTCAAAATCTGAGGGAAACTTCCCAACCACATCTTTCAATTCAACCACTCTGGACATCTTCCGATTAATTGATTCTCTGGCCGCCATGGCGTCCAGGTATATAGCTGGAATATGAACTTTTTTAGAACAATATGGACAATTTATCCATTCATTATGAAGCAAAGGAACAAGCCCCTTACAGTTTCCACAAACAAGAGGTTTTAACCTGAGTTTTTTAGTTGAAGCGGTCTTGGAAGAAGTAATCGCAGAGAATTTTTCGGGGTTTGCCCCAAGAGTAGTTTTAAAGAGTTGTAAGATAGCATCTTCATCGCCATCTAAAACCCCGTCAGAAGTAAATTTTAATAAAGTAGCCTGGTATAACTCAGTGGGAGAAAACTTGGTAGAATCACTAATTTTTCCATTTTTATAGGCTTTTATAGCATTATTGGCAAGGTCGTTAGCTCTATCTTTATCAATTTTAAAAGCATCAGAAAGCCTTTTTAAAAGCTTGAACTCATCGCTTGAAATTTTACCATCCTGACAACATTGACAGGCTATTTGATAGAAAAGCTCCTCATATGGCAATTCAAAAATAGCTGTCATGATTGCCCTCCAACATTTGTATATTATTCAGACACCGGTAAAAAAGACGATAATTCATTATTAGCTTTTTCGAAGAAAAAGTCTAGGAAAGTGAAATATCAAGTATACTGGGCATGTATCAAACAAAAAACTTAAGATTGGCTGGCAAATCTTAAAATATTCAATTACAAGACTGCTTTATTGCCAGGGCTTAGAACAACTAACGTAGAAGGACAGGTAAAGTGGATATAACCAAAAAGCAATTTATAATATTTATTTTATCAATGTTTGCTCTTGCCGGCTTAATAGCTTTTGCTTTGCCTCCAGAGCGAACTGACACGCAAAACTACCTCACTTCAGATGCAATTTATCTAATACTTTGCTATGGTCTTGCTTTCTTTTTCTTAAAGGAAGAAGCAATTGTTCCAGGCGTTTTAACTATATACGGCGGCTCTATACTATTTTGCTTTATTTACTTTTTTATTGCGCCAGTTGAGGCCCCAATAATGCTTGTTCTATTTGTCTGGCCAGCTATTCTATTTCAGAAAAAGAAAATTGGCTGCCTAAACCTGGCAATTCTTGGCGCAATACTGATGTTTGTAAGCTTTAACCTACTTGGAAGACCAGCTGTTTTTGCCCTTCTATTTCCTGTTTGTCATTTGATTTCAATGCGCTTCTCCCCAAATGTTAACGCGCGATTTAGCGGAAATATCTATGATATGGGAAACCTACTCAGCCAAAAACAAAAAAGACTAAGGTCTGGAAAATCGCTTTCCGAAAAAGCTGACTGGTGGGCAATTTTAAAGCCAGAACTGGAAAACATAATTCAAACAGTAATGGCTAAATACGGCAAAGAAGCAGGGAACCAGCCTGAAACCAGCAAAAAGCTATTTGACCCAAAACTTCTGCAATTACAAGATTCTTTCGCAATGTCTAAAGCGCTTACAGAACTAAAAAAGAGGGATAATAATTTCGACTCCAATCAATTTCTAAAAAAAGTTGATAAAATCTTTTTGAAGGTTCAGAAAGCCTGGTATGAGCAAAAATCAGAGAGTGTTCAACATATGATTTCAGATGCGCTATATGAACAGCTAAAATGCCAGGAAGAAGAACAAAAGGCTAATGGCATTAAGTTTACCTATAAAGACATGGTCATCCAGAACACGAGAATAGCCCAGGTAAATTCAGACCAGAACTTTGATGTTATACACGTTTTTATAAGAGCAAATTCCAGAGACTCAATAATTGATCTGGAAACAAATGAGGTCCTGGCTGAAAATGAAGAAAACAGAGATTTTGCAGAATACTGGACTTTTCTCAGACGTCCTACAGCTAAAACTTTAAATAAGCCAGATCTACTTTCTTCTAGTTGCCCCAACTGCGGAAACCCAATAAAAATTGGGCAGGTAACTGTCTGCGAAATTTGTAAATCGTACCTCCGCTCCGGTGAATATGATTGGGTACTTGCAAAAATAACCCAGGCTGGTGAATGGGAATATACCGAACCATCTAGATTGCCAGACTGGGATAAAGTTAAAGAAATGGACCCCGACTTTACTATCCAGGCCATTGAGGATTTGGGCGGGGTAATTTTCTGGAAAACCCATCAAGCGGAAAGAATGAAAAAACCAGAAATTATTAAAAGGTTTACCACCGAGATCCTTGGCAAAAACTTTTCAAAAGTTAGAAGTCAAAACTGCCTTAATTGTAATTACGTAGAAAATATATCGTTAGGTTCTGTTAGATTAAGAGGTTTTAAGATAGGTGAAAAGTGGGATAAGATTTTCCTGCTGGTTTCATGGAACGGAGTCCCGGTAAGACTTGATTCTTCAGGAAAAACACTTCCCGACAAACGCATGAATCGGATTTTCAGAGATTTATTTGTTCTTACAAGAAAACATGGTGCCAAATCCAATCTCAAAAATGCTATTACCAGCTCACATTGTCCAAGTTGTGGAGCCAACACCGAATCAAGCTTTGCCACATCCTGTGAATACTGTGGATCTTCTTTAAATGAGGGTTCCAAAAGTTGGATTCTGGAGAAAGTTACTACAGAACGTGACGGCGAATACCTGGACTCTATCAGCCGCCCCAGAAAAAAGATATCTGATGACGAATGTCTCAGCACTGAACAAAGATCTGCTCGGGACATAGTAACAATTACTGCCCAGCTACTGTTAGCTGATGGAGTAATTGATCCTGATGAAGTAAATCTTCTAAATAAAATTGCCAGTTCCCATGGAATGTCCCAAAAGGACGTTGATTCAATCATCGAAAACCTGAAAAGCGGATTGGTCTATATTCCAGCCCCTAAAGATAATCGCCAGTCCTGGGAACTTTTGCTTCACGCTACAAGAATGGCTTTGGCCGATGGAACAATAGATGATTCTGAAGAAAAGTCTCTTATAAGTCTCGCAAAACACATCGGTTATACAGAAATGGACGTAAAGCGCGCCAGAAAAGTTGAAGAAAAAAGCTACAACGCTCAACAAAGGCAAAAAGAAATGGAAGCCCGCAAGAAAGCACGGCAATAGCTTAACATCTAAAGATAATAGCTAAAATATATCCCCAGAAAAAGAAATCTCAGGGTGACAGGAAAATAGTTATGCTGAGGTTTTTATTTTTGAAAAAAATCAAAACTGTTAGCTAAACTGTTAGCTAAATTGTTAGCTGTTTTTCTTTTTAAAGAAAAAAGTGATCCAGGCTAAGTTCCATTTTAGCTCTGCGCCACGCAACAACACAAACTTTCTAAAATAAAAAAAGCACCGCCAAAAGCGGTGCTTTTAAAATAGACCATACAGGATTCGAACCTGTGACCCACTGATTAAGAGTCAGTTGCTCTACCAACTGAGCTAATGATCCATAAAGGTCAAAGAGGGATACCGAAGTATCCCTCTTTTGAGTGAGCCGTGTTGGATTTGAACCAACGACCCTCTGCTTAAAAGGCAGATGCTCTACCCCTGAGCTAACGGCCCGTATAACAAATCGCGCCTGGAAGGATTCGAACCCTCAGCCTACAGATCCGAAGTCTGTCGCTCTATCCAGTTGAGCTACAAGCGCTAGAGGGACAAAGACGGGACTCGAACCCGCAACTCCTAGATCCACAATCTAGTGCACTACCATTGTGCTACTCTGTCCATGTAGACCGTTCGAACTTCCAAACTTCATCGCGCCAGAGAGGACTTGAACCCCTGGCCCGCAGCTTAGAAGGCTGCTGCTCTATCCAGCTGAGCTACTGGCGCAACCGTCGTTAAACGAGAGCGGGAAACGAGACTTGAACTCGCGACATCCACCTTGGCAAGGTGGCGCTCTACCAACTGAGCTATTCCCGCACATGCATCGCGTGCAATCGGGGCGACTGGACTTGAACCAGCGGCCCCCTGGTCCCAAACCAGGTGCGCTACCAACTGCGCCACGCCCCGAGGGCTTACATTGCGTTGCAATGGAGCTATATTAGCAAAGTTTGGTTTGCGGGTCAAGCCTTTTTTTATTTTTTTTTACACTTATTTTTTTATCCTTCTAAGATTCGCTTCAATTCAGATATTTTTCTAAATATTTTTTTTGAGTGTACATAGTTTTTTGCTATTTTTTCTTTGAGACTGGACAAGATTTAGCAAAATCTTTCACCAAAAATCACTTGGTTGATATTTATTTCACAAGCAACGATTAAAACCATTAAAGAATTAAAATGCTTTGCCAGAAACAAAAAATACTACAAAACATAGCCAACCTTCAAAGTCGTCAAAGCCTTTATAATAGACATTAAAGATTGGAACCAGCAGGTTTTCGGACAGCTTTTACAGGTTGTTAATCCACCCCATTTCTGGTACAGTTCCAAGACCATACTCTATATTGACAGGCAGGGATAAATGAAACAGATATGCGTAATTGGACTGGGATACATAGGGCTTCCCACAAGCGCCATACTAGCAGCTAAAGGATACAGCGTCCTCGGCATTGATGTTAACAGCAAAGTAGTTGAAACAATAAATAACGGTAAGATTCACATTACCGAGCCAGACCTTGATCTTTTTGTAAGAGCTGCGGTGGAATCGAAAAAACTTAAAGCTTCAACGAAGCCTGAAAAAGCTGATGCCTTTATAATTGCGGTTCCAACACCATTTAAGGCCGATCACAAACCAGACATGTCTTATGTCAAACAAGCTACAGAAGCAATTTTACCAGTTCTTCAAAACGGAAATCTGGTAATTCTCGAGTCTACATCCCCACCCCAGACCTGTGAAAAAATCATTGCCCCAATAATTGAAGCAGCAGGCTTCAAACCAGGCACAGATATATTCATAGCACATTGCCCCGAACGAGTCCTTCCCGGTCAGATCATGAGAGAAGTTGTCGAAAACGATAGAGTAATTGGTGGTATTAATGAAGAATCTGCCATAAAAGCTAAAGAACTTTATTCAACCTTTGTAAAAGGCCAAATTCACCTTACAGACGCCACAACTGCTGAAATGGCTAAATTAGTAGAAAATAGCTTCAGAGATGTGAATATTGCATTTGCTAATGAGTTATCAATTATTTGCGAGAAACTTGGCCTGAATGTCTGGGAGCTGATAAAACTTGCCAATCTGCATCCCAGAGTAAACATTCTCAGACCTGGGCCTGGTGTTGGTGGGCATTGTATTGCGGTCGACCCCTGGTTTATTGTGGATGCCTGCCCAAACGAATCAAGATTAATTTCGACGGCCAGGCATGTTAACGACAGCAAACCTGGTTTTGTGGTAAATCGCATAAAAAGAGCGGCAGATAGATTTAAGAATCCAGTAATAGGCTTGATGGGCCTTTCCTACAAACAGGATATTGAAGATTTGCGGGAATCTCCTGCTGTTGAGATTGCCAGGGAGCTGCAAAAAGACAACCCGGGAACGCTTCTTGTATGTGAACCACATTGCACTGAAATAGAAGGGTTTGATCTGGCAAATCTGGATAGAGTTATTAACGAGGCAGACATTATTGTTCTTCTCGTTCCCCATAAACAATTTAAGAATATTGATAAAGAAATTCTCAAACAAAAAATCGTAATAGATACATGTGGAATATGGTGATTAAATGAAAGTATTATTAATAGACCCCCCATTCAAAAGCTTTGCAGGTATATTCAGCCTTTACTTCCCTCTGGGATTAACTTACATAGCTGGTGCGGCAAAGCAAGCTGGCCACGAATGCAAGATTTTAGACGTGGATGCCGCCGAACCCAAAGCTGGATCCCTGGACTTTACAAAGGAATATGAAAATTATTCTAATTATGTTCAAGCATTAAATGACCACCAACACCCCACATGGGAGCTAATGCTCCAGATAGTAAAAAAAGAGTCGCCAGATGTAATTGGGATTTCAGCAATGACAACCAAATTCGGATCTGTGATTCAAACTGCAAGATTCTGCAAGGAAGTACTACCCGATGTTCCTATAATAATCGGAGGTGCTCATGCCAGCACGATGCCAGAACTTACCATGGAAATTCCCGAAGCCGACTTTGCTTTAAGAGGCGAAAGTGACGAGTCTTTCCCGGAGCTTTTAAATGCTATTAGAGATAAATCAGATTTTGCAAAAATAGATGGTCTGAGTTGGAAAAAAGATGGCAAGGTAATTCATAATAAAGAAAGAGAATTGGTTAAAGACTTGAATTCTGTGCCAATTCCAGATCGCAGTGCTCTTATGAACCCAGAAAACTATTCCACTGAAGATATGGGAATAATTCTGACTTCCAGAGGTTGTCCTTTCAGGTGCAGCTATTGTTTCCACATGTGGGACAAAAAAGTTAGATACAGAAGTGTGTCTTCGGTTATTGAAGAGATTATGCTTGTTCATAAGCAATTTGGTACAACCCAATTCTCGATAAAGGATGATTCCTTTACGGTTCGCAAAAACCATGTTCTTGATCTTTGCAATGAGTTTAAAAAGCTGCCTTTCAAAATTACTTTCAACTGTACAACCAGAGTTGATCTGCTTGATGATGAGTTATTAACTGCCATGAAAGATGCTGGCTGTGCTCAGGTAGCTCTGGGAATCGAATCCGGCTCACCAAAGATATTAAAAGAAACCGACAAAGACATCAGCCTGGAACAAGTAATGAAAGCATCTGAAATTCTTAACAAGCACAAGCTTTTCTGGACCGGGTATTTCATGATTGGCTTACCAAATGAAACAGAAAAAGATATCCGGATGACTATGAACTTCCTGAAAAAAGTTAAGCCATTTTATGGTGGACTCGGAGTCTATAGCCCATTCCCACGAACCAAGCTTTTTGATCAAGGCGTAGAATTAGATCTTCTGGACCCAAACCCTGGGTTAGAACACTTCTTAACGACAAACCCGAAAGATCTTTTTTTTAAAAATCCTCGGAAAAGGCTGTTGTATATTGAACATGAAAAGTTCAACAAAATTGCCGCTGAAGCTTCTCAAGTTTTTAACAAGCACAACACTAACCTGTTTAACATGGCTAGAAGAGGCTTTGCCAGACGCAAGGCTTATATGTATGACCCAGCCCTCCTAAAAAGAGATCTTGGTAAAGCAGCAGACTTTCTTGGGCTAAGCAAACTCTGGAAAAAATAGACAGGAATTAAAATCAAATGTGTGGCATTTCAGGATTTTCAGGCAACTATGGTCTAGAGCTTCTTTCCAAAATGGTAAAAGCTGTAGAACATAGGGGTCCCGATTCATTTGGGACCGAGTTTTTTCCAGACCACAAAGTAGGTCTCGGACACACAAGGCTCTCAATTATCGACCTTTCAAAAGACGGTCACCAGCCAATGTGCAGTCAGGACAAGCGCTTTTGGCTGACCTATAATGGGGAGATTTATAATTACCGAGAGTTAAGAGCAGAACTGAAAGCCGAAGGTTACCAATTTAAAAGCCAGACAGACTCTGAGGTTCTTATAAACCTCTATCGCAGAGACGGGCACGATATGTTGAAAAAGCTGAATGGCATTTTTGCTTTCGCAATTTTCGACACCGAAACATCCGAACTCTTTTTGTCTAGAGACGGGTTGGGAGTCAAGCCTCTCTATATGGGGGAAACCTCAAACGGGCTTCTCTATTCCTCCGAGTTAAAAGCCTTGCTCTGCTGCCCGGAACTTTCCCGAGAATTGGACCCACAATCCTTGAATCGTTATCTAACGTTCATTTGGTGTCCCTCACCGGGAACAATGTTCAAGAAAGTAAAAAAACTAGAGCCAGGAACTGCATGTGTTATCAAACACGGAAAAATCGTAAAAAAATGGCATTGGTATAACCTGCCTTACAACGGCAAACGCCTTGAAGGCACCGAAAATGAAATTGCCAACATGCTCACCAGTCACCTTGAAACAGCTGTTGAGCGCCAACTTGTATCAGATGTTCCGGTAGGTGCTTTTCTCTCTGGTGGCCTCGATTCCAGTTCGATTGTAGCAATGATGAGAAAGCTTCACCCTGATCAAAGATTCAAGTGCTATAGCATCGGTTTTGAAGACGGTGAAGATGTGGAAGGCTGCCCAGCCGATTTACCTTACGCGGAACTTGCTGCAAAGCATTTAAATGTTGATCTGGAAAAAATAACCATCAAGCCAAATCAACTTATTGAAAGACTTGCTGAACTGATGTGGTTTTTAGATGAACCGCAAGCAGACCCTGCACCGGTAAATGCCATGTTTATTGCAGAAAAAGCCAGAAATGATGGAGTAAAAGTATTGTTATCCGGGGCTGGCGGGGATGATATTTTCACAGGATATCGTCGACATGTTGCCATGAGCACTGAGAAATACTGGAACTGGCTATCTCCAAAAGCCTTAAAAAAGTTGCACAACCTTAGTATGAGGTTTGGAGACGTTCGAAATCCCTGGATAAGACGCATAAGAAAGCTTCTGGAAAATGCCCATCTTCCTTTTGAAGACAGACTTATTGGCTATTTTAAATGGTCGTCAGATGAAACCAGAGCCGGACTTCTCAATCCTGAGCTTTTCGATAACAATCCACTCGAAGCTCCGGAACTGCCACTCAAGCAAAGTTTAGTCTCAATTGCCGATGAGAAAGACCCCATAAACCAGATGCTATATCTGGACAGTAAGTTCTTTCTTGTGGATCATAACCTGAATTATTCAGATAAGACCTGTATGAGGTATGGAGTTGAAGCACGTGTTCCTCTGCTTGACCCTGATTTGGTAGAGTTTGCTGCAAAAATTCCAACAGCAATGAAACAAAAAGGAAATGTTGGAAAAGCAATTTTCAAAAAAGCAATGGAACCATACCTTCCTCACAACCTAATTTACCGACCAAAAACTGGCTTTGGAGCCCCTTTAAGAAAGTGGATCAGAAATGATCTAAAAGATATTATCGCTGAACTTCTTTCTGAAAGCTCATTAAAGAAAAGGGGGCTTTTTAATCCAAAAGCGGTTAAAAAACTAATTGAAGATGACATAAATGGAAAAATTGATGGCGGTTACGTTATTCTTTCCATTCTCTGCGTAGAAATATGGTGCCAGTTGTTTCTGGACGGCGTTTCTTACACTGACATTAAAATTTGATACAAACAAAAGGGAAACAGCATGAAACAGATCTTACAAAGCTTGAAATCCGGTAGTATTGAACTTGCTGAAATACCAGTTCCAACTGTAAAAGCAGGAAATCTGCTCATAAAAACAAGCAAAACTCTCATATCTCTTGGCACAGAGAGAATGTTATTAAACTTTGGTAAAGCCGGTTGGATAGACAAAGCCCGTCAGCAACCAGACAAAGTTAAACAGGTTTTTCAAAAAATGAAAACTGATGGTCTTATGCCTACAGTAAATGCTGTTTTCAAAAAACTTGATCAGCCATTGGCTCTTGGCTATTCAAATGCAGGTGTAGTAATCGATGTGGGAAGAGGAGTAACCGATTTTAAAATTGGTGATCGCGTTGTTTCAAATGGTAACCACTCTGAGGTAGTTTGTATCCCTCAGCATCTCTGCGCCAAAATTCCAGATAATGTTAGTGATACGGAAGCTTCTTTTACTGTAGTTTCCTCTATAGCTCTTCAAGGCATAAGACTTGTTGATCCAACTCTCGGAGAATCTGTTTGTGTAATGGGGCTGGGATTAATAGGTCTCCTGACCTGTCAGATTCTCAAGGCAAATGGCTGCCGGGTAATAGGATTTGATTTCGACACACAAAAGGTTGATATTGCAAAAGACTACGGAGTGGAAGCACACAATCTCTCAGACGGAATAGACCCTGTTGACGCCGCAATGAACTTTTCTCGCGGAAAAGGTGTTGACGCAGTAATTATTACCGCTGCTACAGCAAGCAATGACCCGGCTCACCAGGCGCCTCAAATGTGCCGTAAACGGGGAAGAGTTGTTTTGGTTGGTGTTGTCGGTTTAAACCTCTCCAGAGATGACTTTTATAAAAAAGAAATCAGCTTTCAAGTCTCCTGTTCCTATGGCCCTGGAAGATATGACCCTGCCTACGAAAACAAAGGACTCGACTACCCGATTGGATTTGTTCGCTGGACCGAGCAACGAAACTTCGAAGCCATATTAGGGCTAATGTCCTCAGGACAGATAGTAACAAGCAATCTGGTTTCAAAACAGATCCCGCTTTTAAATGCTCAGGAAGCATACAATCTTGTTTCAAGCTCAAAAGACATGCTTGGAATTGTTCTGGAGTATGATGGAAGTGTAAATCTTGCAGAAAAATCTGTTTTCTTAACCGAAAAAATTGAAATAGATGTTGATCCAGAAGAACCTGTAGCTGGCTTTATAGGTGCTGGGAACTACGCTGCCGGGACGCTTATTCCTGCATTTAAAGCCGCCCAGGCACACCTTAAAATCATTGCCAGTTCTGGCGGAGTTTCCGGAACACATGTTGGCAAAAAAAATGGATTCGCCATCAGCACAACTGAAGCGCAAAGAGTCTTTATCGACCCGGAAGTAAATACTGTTGTTATAACAACTCAGCATAATTCTCATGCCAGATTTGTCATTGAAGCTCTCAACGCCGGGAAAAACGTTTTCGTAGAAAAACCACTTTGCATGACACCTGAGGAGCTAGACGCTGTGGTCGAAGCCTATCAAAACGCAAGAAATGAAAAAAGTGTTCGGCTAATGGTAGGTTTTAATCGAAGGTTTTCGCCTTTAATTGAAAATTGTAAAAAGGTAGTTTCAGTTTCAAACGCTCCCTGCAGCATGATCATGACTGTAAATGCCGGGGCAATACCTTGCGATCACTGGACACAGGACATCACTTCTGGCGGTGGACGAATACTTGGAGAAGCCTGCCACTTTATTGATTTACTTCGCTTTATCGCAGGTTCACCGATTGTTTCGACCAGTTCTACTTTCATGAACGACCCGATAGCATCTGACATACCAAAAGATACGGGAAGCATTAGTCTGGTTTTTGAAAACGGTTCTATTGGAACAGTTCACTATTTTGCCAATGGCAACAAAGATTTCCCCAAAGAACGCCTCGAAATTTTCACAGGCGGCAAAATTCTGCAAATGGATAATTTTAAAGCCCTGAACGCATTTAACGTTCCCGGTTTAAAAGCTCAGACTCTTTGGGCTCAAGATAAGGGACAACAAGGATGTGTGGACGCCTTTCTCGCTTCGATAAAAGAAGGTCGCGAATGTCCAATTAGCATGGATGAAATAATTGAAGTTTCTTTAGCAACCTTCAAAGCCGCTGGAATAAACAGGGAAGCTCAAAAGGAATCGGAAGAACTGGATTGAGCACAGGAAAAGCTTAATGTTTATTTTCAGACTGTTTAACACATTAAAATATTTGAAACCAATTCAAATATTTGGTCGCCTAACCTTTCTTTTAAAAAGAAAGTATCTTCCAATCGGAAATCCTGGTGGCTTATGTGCAAAAGCTATGGAAATAAAACAAAACTCCAGATCTTTGCTCCCCGAAAAAGTCTGCTTCAATTTTTTGAACCATGAGGAATGTTTTCCCATCGAAAAAATTCCGTGGACTCTTAATGGAAAAGCAGAGAGCAAAAATATGCCCAAATTATGGCGGTACAAGCTCAATTATTTTGATCGCCTTTCTCTGGAAAACGGACAACGCTTTTCACCGGAAAATGAGTTTCTGATTTTGGATTGGATTTCTAAAAACAATGACCCCAAAAAAGAATCATGGGAACCATATCCGACTTCTAAGCGCATTGTTAACTGGAAAAATTGGCTGGATCTTCACCCGAATATTGAAGAAGTTACGCGAAAATGCATTGAAGACTCCATAATCCTGCAAACTCGCAGACTATACTGGGAAATAGAATTTCATAACCAGGCAAATCATTTACTTGAGAATCTCAAAGCTCTATTCAGCACTGCAGTTTATCTTTTTGAAAATAATCCAGATGCTTTAAATGAGGCCAAAGTCTGGATCGCGTTTTCAGCTCATCATTTAAACCTTCAAATTGACGAGCAGGTTTTGCCAGATGGAGCTCACTATGAGCGAAGTCCGATGTACCACCTGGAAATGCTTGAAGCTCTGGAAGAAATTGCCATGACCATAAAAAATTCTTCCATAAAAAGCAGCAACGATTTGCCAGCTTCAACCAAAAAAACAGTTTCTACACTTCACGAAAAAATATATGAGCAAATTCCCGCTATGCTTGAATGGTTAGCTTTAATGACCCACCCGGATGGCTATATTGCACTTTTCAACGATGCCAACCTTCTGAAAGGGCGAAATACCCCAGAGCCTCCTGTTGAAGGTAAATCAATAAACTGCCTGATGAAAGATTCTGGATATTTTGTCAGAATTCATAAGGACTACTATTTTGTTTTAAGTTGTGGAAACCCATCTCCAGCCTACCAGCCGGGCCATACCCATTGCGATATGTTTTCTTTTGAGCTTTCTATTAATGGCTATAGATGCATTGTTGACACAGGCTGTGGATCATACCAGGATAAGCAGATTAGACACTCCTCCAGAACTACGTCTGCACATAATGTACCTATGATTGAGCTTGCCGAGCAGTCAGACATTTGGGGTGACTTTCGAATTGGCAAAAGGGCCCAGATCAAAAAAGTTGATTTTGATTCGGCAACAGGCATGCTAAGACTTGAAATGATCGATCAATATGATCAGGAATTTCATAGAGAAATTATTTTTGAAGAGCAAAGAATCAGATTCAGAGATAGGATGTACAACAGGCGAGTGACCGGAACTTTTTGCTCCAGCCTCCACCTTTCCCCTGATGTTGTTCTATTACCAACAGATGCGGACCATCTATGCTTATCTAACGGATCTGCAGAGTTTGAAATTTTAACCACAAATCGATCCAGATTTGAGGCATGTTCATATTTCCCGGAATTCGGAAGCAGAATTCAATCTCAGAAATTAATTATAAGTAACCATCAAAGTGAGGCGATAGACTATGTCATTACCTGGAAAAGGTAAGAAAATCCTTATAATTTCTCAGTTTTATTACCCTGATGTTACGGCTTGCGCTTTTAGAATAAAGGAGACAGTGGATCTTTTATTAGCTAAAGGGCATACTGTTCATGTAATCGCAGGAGAACCTCATAAAGGGCAGATTAAAGGGCAGCAAATAGATGATGGCAACGCAACCGTCACGAGAGTTAAGCTTTTTAAATACAGCGGCAAGGGAAAATGGAATTATATTCTTCATTATCTTTCATTTATGTTTGGAGCTGTAGCTGCATCATTTAAGCATCCATCAAGGTTTGATGTGGTATGGGCTTCGAGTCCACCTTTATTTACAGCGATTTCTGGCTATTTTGTATCTCTACTAAAAAAAGCCACCTTCGCATTGGACATTAGAGATATCTGGCCAGAATCCGCTGCTGTAGCCGGACAAATTTCTCCTGATGGTTTCTTGTTTAAAGCCGCCAAAAAAGTAGAAAAGTTTGTTTATGATCGTGCCAGTTTGATCACCTGCGTTGCAAAGCCTATGGCATCTTATATTGAGCAAGTGTCTGGTGGAAAAAAGCCAACCATTATTTACAATGCAATCCCTGGTAGCATGGTCCCAGAAGAAGTTAAACCAATTAATGAATCCCCTGAAAAGTTACAGATTCTATATGTTGGCAATATGGGATTTTGTCAAAATCTTTCATTGGTTTTAGATGCAGCAAAAATCCTTCAGGAGAGATCTGAAATAGGAATTGAGTTTCTCATTGTTGGAAATGGAATTGAAAAATCCATGCTTGAAAAACGAATAGAAGATGAAGCCATTAACAATGTTGTCATTAAAGGGGTTATACCAAAATCTGAGGCAATAGAATTAATAAGAACAACTGAAGCTCTTATGCTCCACTTAAAAGATGACGGAACCATGGATAAAACTATCCCCTCAAAGGTTTTTGACTATATGGCAGGTGGGCGCCCAATTCTATTTGGATTAAAAGGCGAAGCTTGTGAAATTCTTGGATCAATTGGGGGAAATCTTTACTACGACCCTGCTGATGCTGGTCAGCTTGCTGATCAAGCAATAAATTTAAAAAAGAATTACGTAGAGCTGGCAAAAAAAGCGCGAGAAAACCTAAACAAAGTTAAAAGTGAATTTCTTCGTGAACGTATGGTTGATAAGTTGGAAAAAGTTTTTTTCGACAGGCAATAAAGCCATTTAAATAGGAAAAAAAATCCCCAGAAACAGGTAAGGTTTCCGGGGATTTTTTTGTCAGGCAATCGCCTTAAAAAAGCTTAATCCTTTCTGGAGTAAAAGCTTTCCAGACGTTCATACCAGGCCCTATGCGATTCTTCTTTAAGCATAAAGTCGAAACTGCCAACAGCTCTACAAACCTTTATAAAATCACTGAGAAAGTTAAATATAGCGTTAGCAGAAGCTTCTTTAGCAACTAATGATGCATTTTGAGCGTCAATTAAATCGAGAATATTAACAGCTCCTCTTGTATAAGCGCTTTGAACCAGTTCAAGGGTTTTTGAAGCATAATCGGCTCTGGTCTCAGCTAACTTAATACTAGAATAAGATGCACGAGCATCTTCCAAAGTAACTCGTGTATTTAATTCTAGTCGCTGCTTTAAAAATTCCCGGTCATTTTCAAGTTTTTTTACTCCAGCATCAGCTTCCTTAATTGCCGCTCTTCTATCTCCCCCCTCATGAATAGGAATCGAAACATTTAAACCAACATACCAATCGTTTTTATCTGGAACTTTCAAAATAGACGAGAATGGGGCTGGTAAGGACGGTTTAGTATCTCCAACTCCGTTTTCCTTAATTGTTCTGCTAAAGTTGCCCTGCAAAGCTACTGTAGGTGAATCAAACCTGCGTTTGGCTGACTTATGCATTCTCTTTTGTGCTTTTAAGCCATTATTAATCTGCTGTAGTTCTGGAGAAAAGGCGAATGTGTCCATAACCATGAAATCTCTGAAAACTTTGTAACCATGAACATTATCAAGATAGGTTGATATCTTTTCAGGATCCAGAACGAATACCCTGGAAAATATGTTGTCATCTGAAGTTGCAAACTCTTCTTCCTGACCTGCATTTAAAAGCTGATTTAACATAAGTTCTGATTTCTTTCTCATGGCCGAAGCATCAATAATGGCCTGGCGAGCGTTAGTCATCATTATTTCCCAACGATAAACCTCAGCCGGTCCTGAAATTCCAACTTGTTCTCTAAACCTGGCTATCTCAAGGTTTGCCCTGGTAACTTCAAGATTATCTCTCTGAATTGCCATCAATGTTTTTGTTTTAAGAACATTTAAATATGCAATGGCAGCATCACGGATCACGTCAAGAATTAAAGCACGTTCTTCTTCTTTTTTCGCTGCAAGCATGAACTTCTGAATATCGATTCCTGCATTAGCCTGTTCACTGTATATGACCTGCATTAAATCTGCCCCGATTTTTGTTGTATATTCTGCCGGAGACATCATGGAATCTGCTCTATCCTTGTCCATTACAACTTCCTGTCCAAAAATACTTAGCTGAGGTCGAAGTCGCGCTTTAGCTCTTTCTATGGATTGCTTTCCAGCAGACAATTCCTGGTTTTTTGCTGCCAATTGAAGGCTTCTAACAACTGCTTTACTGATAACATCTTTGATACAAAGCTTTCGCTCAATATTTTTAACATCTTCATTTACCAATTCAGCATCTGTCATCTGCTCAAAGGTTGGATAAACACCAATCTTTCTGGCAGTTTCCATATTAATTGTCAAACGCTCAACTTGAGTAAAGCTGGTTTGGAACTCTCCTGGATCTTCGCCTAGAATAATTCTCTGAACATTTAAAGCAATTCTTCTTGCCAGCTTTTGTGTATCAATGTCCATGGCAATGCATGCATAAACTCCAGCTTCTACAGAAGTCCTTCCCATCATAGATAGAGTTGGAATCTTTAAATCATTTATTTTTGCAACCAGCTTCTTAAAATTATCTGGTCCTAATCTGGCTAATGGGCCAAGATATGCGGCTTCGGCACCATTTAGCTGTTTAATTGAAGCATCTATATTATCAGTAACAGCAATAATTTTGAGCTTAACTGATTTCTCTTCCGTGGCTTTCTTTAAATACTCAGTCAATTCTGGAATGGCTTCTAGCAGGTAATCTGAAACAAGAATATGCAAAGTTTTGAATGGAGTTATCTCCTGAAATCTTGCAATATGTTTGGGCAGATCAATGTTTAAATCTGTATAAGCCAGATTTTCAATTCCACTTGCCCCTTCAAAAGCTGGCAGCTTTTGCATTTTCGCATTAATAATATGAGCTGCAAAAAAAGGCTTTGAATATTTAAGCTGGTGGCTTCCAAGATGAGAAGCTACTGGCCCTAGCGCGATTACAGCATTAACGCTATTGTCAGCCATCAAGGAATCAATTTCCTTTTTAATTAATTTCTGATTCCATTGTCCATCTTTAATACAGCTTTCTTTTATCAAAACACTTGTATCATCAGAAATAAGTTTGGAAATCTCATCTTTTATTGAATCTATCAATTCTGTCATAACGTGAGTTTTCCCATCCATAACAACACCCATTTGCAAAATCTTTGCAGAGCCGGGAGTTGTTAAAACGATGGTAAAAAGAACTGCAAATGCAATCTTTGTTAAATAATTACGTGCCGAAATCATGATTACCTCCACTAGAAAATGCCCTTCTACAAAACAAATCTTTTACTTTTTTTTGTTCGCAAAGAGGCTAAACTAATATTTTATAACACCAATAGAATCCACTTACAATAGGCCATAGCATTTAAAACAGATGACCTTTTTAAAAGCTAATATTGAAAGCATTTTTGATTTGAAATTTGAACATATCTTTATTGCGCAAAAAAATGGATGTTTTTTTTAAACAGCCTTGACCTTGCCATGTATAACTCATGTAATATACTTCTACACTATTTTAGAGGTAAACGAATGCAGGATAGATATTTTCAACAAATAGCTAAGGAACTTGATGTAAATCCATTACAGGTAATGGCAACTTCTCAGCTTCTTGAAGAAGGTGGAACAGTTCCTTTTATAGCAAGATACAGGAAAGAACGAACAGGCTCTCTTGACGAAGTAAAAATTCAAACAATTCGTGATAGAATTGAGCAGTTTACTGAATTGGATAAGCGTAGAGATTCAATTTTAAAGTCACTTACCGAAAGAGAATTGCTGACCGATGAGCTTTCAGCTAAAATTGATAAAGCTGAGAATATGACAGTTCTTGAGGACATCTATCTCCCATTTAGACCCAAAAGAAGAACTAAAGCTACTATCGCAAGAGAAAAAGGCCTCGAACCACTTGCCGAACTTCTATTTGCTCAATCGGTATCTACCGACCCTTCCAACGAAGCTCAGAAATATATCAATGCAGAATTAGGTGTAGAAAGCGCTGAAGACGCACTCGCCGGGGCAAGAGATATAATGGCGGAATGGATAAATGAAAACCCTGAAGTTAGAAATCAGCTTAGAGCTATTTTCGCTACTGAAGCAGTAATCACATCAAAGGTAGTTAAAGACAAGGAAGAGGCCGGCGAAAAATTTAAAGATTACTTTGATTGTCAGGAGCCATTAAGCAAAGCCGCTGGACACAGGGTATTGGCTATTTTTCGTGGAGAAAAAGAAGGCATTTTAAAAGTTAGTATTAAACCAGATGAAGAAAAAGCCATCAAAAGCATTTCAAAGAATTTTAGAAAAGAATTTTGCCCTGCATGGGAACAGGTAAGAATGGCAATAGAAGAATCCTATAAAAGAATGCTTTCGTCATCAATAGAAACAGAAACCCGTAAAGAACTTAAAGAAAAAGTTGATATTGAAGCCATTTCTGTTTTTGCATTGAATCTACGCGAGTTGCTAATGTCGCCTCCATTAGGGCAGAAAGCTGTTCTTGCACTTGATCCGGGCTTCAGAACCGGGTGTAAAACCGTAGCTCTTGATCCACAGGGCAAATTCCTTTTTCAAACCGTCATTCATGTAACCCAGTCAGAAAAGCTCAAAGAAGAAGCTGCCAAAATTGTAATGGCTCTCTGCCAAAAATTTTCCATTGAAGCAATTGCAATTGGGAATGGCACCGCAAGCCGAGAAACTGAAGCTTTTATACGCAGCCTGAATTTGCCATCCAATATAGCTGTTGTTGTAGTAAACGAAAGTGGCGCTTCTATTTATTCGGCATCAGAAGCAGCCAGAGAAGAATTTCCAGATCAGGACCTAACCGTAAGAGGTGCTATTTCAATTGGAAGACGTCTAATGGACCCGCTTGCTGAACTGGTGAAAATTGATCCAAAATCCATTGGAGTTGGCCAATATCAGCATGATGTGGACCAGACTATGTTAAAAAAAGGCCTTGATGACGTTGTAATGAGCAGCGTTAATAAAATTGGTGTTGAAGTAAATACCTCAAGTAAACAGCTTCTAAGCTATGTTGCTGGTTTAGGGCCACAATTGGCAAAGAATATAGTCACGTTTAGAGAAGAGAATGGGCCTTTTTCAAGTCGGGCTCAATTGAAAAAAGTTCCAAGACTTGGCCCTAAAGCGTTTGAGCAAGCTGCGGGCTTTTTGCGAATCAGAAATAGTAAAAATCCTCTTGATGCGAGTGCAGTGCATCCAGAAAGCTATAAAATTGTAGAGCAAATGAGCAAAGACCTCAATTGCACCGTAAAAGACCTGCTTGAAAAACCAGAGTTGAGGCAGAAAATAGAGCTTAAAAAATATGTCACTGAAGATTTTGGAATGCCAACTTTACAAGATATCAGAGAAGAACTTGCAAAACCCGGAATCGATCCTCGCGAAAAGTTTGAGCTTTTCTCTTTTGCAGATGGAGTGAATGAAATCACAGATTTACTACCTGGAATGGAACTTCCGGGCATTGTAACTAATGTGACCAATTTTGGCGCTTTTGTAGACATCGGAGTCCATCAAGATGGACTTGTACATATAAGCCAGCTTGCTGATAAATTTGTAAAAGATCCATCAGAAGTCGTGAAGGTTCAACAAAAAGTTAAAGTCAGAGTAATGGAAGTAGATGCAAAACGAAAAAGAATTTCCTTAAGCATGAAAAAAGAGCAGAAAAAAAGAGAAACCTGGTAAACCCAAATAAAAAAGACTACTCAGCCGGAGATTTCTCCGGCTGTTTTTTTTCGGGAAAAACCTCTATACGAGTTAAGTGAGCGACCGTTGCACTAACATGGCTGCCAATAAGAATTATACAAGATGATAAATAAATCCAAAGCATAAAGGCGACTACAGCTCCAAGTGACCCATAAATAAGTCTATAATTGCCAGTTCCCAGCGAAAGGTAGTAGATAAAACCAGCTTTTGTAAACTGAAGAGCTGAAGCGGAGAAAATAGCCCCGACTAGCGCTTCCCGCCATCTAACGATAACATTTGGAACATATTTGTACAGAATCACAAATAAACTCAACATAAGCCCTATTGGCAGATAATCAATCAACATCTTCTGAAATCTTGAAACCTCCGGCAAGTAAGTCTCAAGAAATTTAGGAAAAAACATCGGCAAAATATCTGAAACAGTATTAAAAATGAGGGAAATTATTAGAAAAACGATAATAACGCTTATCATCATTAGACCAACAAGTCTTTCCATTAAAAAATGTCGCGTTTTAGAATTGGTCCAGGCAAGATTAATATTTTGGGAAAATCCTGCAAAAACAAGGGTGGCCGCCCACAAAAGAACTACTGTTCCAGCAATTCCCACTGTACCACTGGAATGTATCAAATGGCGGATATTTCCTTTTACCAGATCTTCTGAACCAGGCAGGTTGTCCTGAACAAATTTTAATATCTGTTCCTGAACCTCTGCGCTCTGTAAAAATGATGAATTAAAAGCAATAATAAACAAGATTAGAGGGAAAAATGAAAAAATAGCATAATAAGCAATAGCAGCAGCAGCTTCCAGAACTCTTGTTTCGGAAATCCTCTGCCAGAGGTATTCTACGACTTCCCAGACAACCTTTAAATGCGACATTACAAACTCTCATTAAACATTTACGAATGCTAGTTTTACCACAAAATAAGGTTATTGCCAACCAAGCCCAATTTGTACAAAAAGCAAAATGACTCACCATAAGCTGATGAGTCATCAAAGTTCAAGATTTCATGGAATCATTCAGACATTAATTGAACCAATAAAGTCGTTAAAGAAGTTCCAGATAGAATCAGCTTTACCGCTAGTTTCAATACCTTTTGCAAGTTTGTTTAAATCTGACTTCATAGCATCACTTTCTTTACCCGAAAGATTGCTCTCTGTAACCGCATCAAAAAATTTCTGAACAGTTTCAGACTTGCCCACTGATGCCCCAGAATAATCAGCATTTTCAACTGCTTTATAACCACGATTCAAAGCAGCAACACCTTCGGAGCCGGTCTTTTCCATTGTTGAAGTGAAAAGATTGGTAAAAGTGCTGCCAGCTGAGTTTCCATAGGTATTTGCAATACTATTCTGGTTTGAGAAAGTTTCGGCAAGTGTTTTTGAATCCGAGCTGGCCAAAACTGAAGCACTCGTTAAAAAACGAACAGTTTTTAAAGAATCCGAGCTTGAATTAACCTGACTCAAAGCGTTCTGAAAACCGCTATAAGCATTAAAATCAGCATTTTGGTGCAAGTTTTGAACCACATTATTTATCTTTGCGCCATTGGCTGAAATAGCTGCTGAACTAACTTTCGCGTTTGTTGCGTCTGAAAGTAATTTAGCAGAATTTTTAAGCTGATCCGGTTGAATGCTTGAGGAAGTAAGATTCTGAGTCAGAATCTGTTGAATATACGGATTACTATTTATTCTTCCCGTAGACATAATTAGCCGCCTCCATGCGTGTACCCTTTTAGGCCTCTCTACTCTAAAAATAGCCCAAATTTCGCATTTTGTCCAGACGCCAAAATTAACCAATCCATGATGTTCCCGCTTAAAAATGAGAACGAAAGACTGATTAGCAATTAATTATACGGTTTACAATCAATCAAAGGTCACTGTTATCCATTAAAAATCGATCAAGCTCCTCTTTAAGAAATGGAATAAACTGTGAAGCATGGAATTTAGCATTTTCCGCATCTTCTTCGGCTTTTTCCGAAGCCAACGCGGAACTTTCAGACATTAGTTTTAATCTCACAAGTCGCTTTCTCCAGCCCGCATCTTTATTCATTTCCTCTGCCAGCAAATGAAGCAAGTGATCATAAGTAGAGAACGGGACCTGTTCAATATTTTCATTCAGAAACCCATTACAGCAAGCTACAATAATCGCATATATATCGTTTTCAACAAATAAATTATCGGTGTCATGGTGCTTTTCAATTGCATTCTGAATGTATTCCGGCAAACCTATTTCCATGGCAAAATATTTTCCGATCTCCAGATGTGTAACCCCAAAAACATCCAATTCAGCGTCTTCAGGTAAAACTTTGTCGTTTCTAATCTTCATTAAAACTTTGGCATAGTCCTGAAAGCTATAAAAAGAAAGCGCAAGCGAACCAATGTCATGAAGAAGACCGCAAACCCTTGCTTTGCCGACAGAAGGCTTGTCTAAACCAACAATTTGAGCAAGATACGATGAAAGATGGGCACTTCGTCTTAAGTGAGCCAGAAGAGAACTTTGATTAGGAAAAACAGCTGAAAAACCGTTAAAAATAACGTGCATTAGAATTTCTCGAATGCCTTCAAGCCCAAGATAAGCCACAGCATTCTTCAAAGTTTCGATTGGAATTCTTCGCATAAAATATGCGGTATTGGCAGTTTTAAGTATTCTTACAACAAGATTCGGATCTTGCGAAGCCATCTCCTCAATCTCTTCAAAGGTGACTTCTGGATTTCTTAAAAGTTGTAAAAGAGAATAAGCAGAAGATCTCAATGGAGAAATACTTTCCATCTGCTTTAATACTTTTTCGCGGCAATTCTCACCTTTAATTCGATGCTTGGCCGCCAATATATCTGAAAAAATCTTAATTCCGTTTAACTCAAAAGGAATCTGCTTTTCATTATCTGAAACAATTTTTAACTGTCCAAACTCCCCGATTTTTTCCAGAGTTCCTTTTACTGAAGGACTCAATGAAGAGCCTTCCTGCAAGTTCAATATGGTGTGACTAAATTTCTGCCCCAACAATGCCAAAGTAGCAATTGCTTTATGTGTTCCATTTATCTGGGAATCGGTTACGGATATTTCTATAATCTTGTTGCCATGATCTCTTAATGCAAATGGGTGCTTAGCCTCCATTGTACCATCCTGAAATTAACAGTAACTTTTACAAACTTTTATTTATGATAACAGACCAAAACCATGGTCTGGCTCTGGATTTCCTTTATTACTAAATTCTGGAACAACATCGTAAAGGTCTTTCTGAACAAGAAATGGCAGATCCTCGCCCAATCCAATTTCCATTATAGCTTTACCTGAGCCGGACATTTCCAGCAGACGCAAAGGGTCTCTATAATAGCCATATATTCCTAGAGCAGCCTGACCACCATCACCCAAAACGAATTTCTCATCCGCTGTAAAAGAAGAAACTAACTTTGAAATCAAGTAGCCAGCACAATAAGAATCATCCAGAGCAAATTTTTCTTCTCGACCCGCACAAACAATCAGAATATCCATAGCTTTTTTTGCAGCAGTTTCAACGGCCTTTTTCACCACCGCACTACCATTTAGAAAACAACCAAGATAAACATGAGGGGCAAGAACCAGGTCAGCAACCGCTCTAGTCCCATTACTGCTGGTAAAAACAAGGGTTTTATCTTCTAAATCGGCTTTTGTATATTGAACAGGGCTATTTCCGAAGTCAAATCCTTCTGGAGGAAGGCCGCCACGCTCGCCACATAAAAGTGGATGCGTGGTTTGTTGAGACGCAAACTTGGAAGCCTTCTGAATTGTTGTGGTTAAAAGCACTTTCTTAGGCTTTTTGCTCATAATAACAGTAAGGCTTGAAGTAGCCCTGACAACATCTACAACAATGCATACTTTATTTGCTAAAGCCTGCACTTCAGCTGGTGTAAATGCTACATCAATATACATTTAAAACCCCATTTCAGTTTGAATTCAATCTTCTATCAAGCACAGCCTGGTAAATTCGCATATTTTCGCGATTTTCCGTCCTGTATCTTTCAATTTCCCTCAACAAGCTATTTTTTTGGCTTGAAGAGCTTTCACGGACAAGCTTTTCAAGTAGCTCATCACGTCTTTCATTACTCTTACAGATTCTATCTAACCGATCAATTAAATGAATAAGAAGAGATGATATTTCCAGGTTTTCAATCGATTCTTTTTCTGCTTTTGCTGGTTTTGATTCGCACTGGCGATCAAAAACCACATCCAATTCACCCATTTGCAGACGAGCACTTTTTATAGAATGTTTTTCCTGTTTTACAAGCTTTATAATTCTGTTAAGCGGTTCCAGGTGACGCTGGCGATAAACCCTGTGGCCTCCTGACGTTCGTTCCACATCTAAGGACAGGGGGAACTGAGTTTCATAATATCTAATTGTATGGGTTGGCAATCCCACAAGCTCACTAACTTCTTTAATGCTTAAAAAGTCTAGATCAGCCATTATGGACATTATGCTCCCTTAAGAAACTGGCAAATTTTCCTGGCCAGCTCTCAGGCTGTGCAACAAGCACAATAAACAGTAAGAGTACTACTGAAAGAGCAAATAGAAACATGCATTAACCTCCGATTTGGTTATTATTAAGGCTTTTAGCACCCCTAGTATCGGTAGAGGTCTAAATTCTGTTTAGCAAAACAAATTGATTTTTTATGGGCTGACAACTTTGGCATTCATTAAACCAGCGGCAAGGCGATCTCCAACCTGAAGTAGATCCAAAATGAATTTAGAAGATGTTGCTATATCTAATTCAGGCTCATTTGCGGGTAGAGTTTTTTCTATCTTGCTTTCAAGCTTTACAATTGATGCTGCCAGCACTTCTGGATGATCAATCTTTATCTGAGAAACAAGAGTGGAGTTAACTTCCTGGATTGGTTTATTTATCTGAGCATTTGGCAAAACAGGCAAAGATGGTAGCCTCATTTGGTTTCGTTTAATCATAGAATCTGGATAAGGATTGCCCTGCGCAAATACCATTAGAGAAGAATTCCCCTCCACATAGTCTTTCAACCATGCTCTAATATCTACCTCCGGCGGCATTTCAGAGCCCAGAGAAAGTGGAGTCGGCTGGTTATATACCCTTTCCAATTGGTTTCTCAGTCTTTTTTCAAGGTTATAGAAACGAATTTTAAGCTCGCCATCAATTCCAGTTGCCCGTTCTGATCCTTTGGCCCCCCACCGGAGTTCAATTGAATGATAGGGATCAAACGACAAATCGAAAAGCCTTTTTAAGACTTTATCAAAAGTTAAATCAACATTCTTTCCCGCCGAATTTTGGTAAGAAATTGAATACTTATGGCTTAAAATGTCATAGGTCGAAATTAACTCAATAGCAAGTTGCTTAGGACTACCATTAAAAACAACCTCCTTATTGCCCATTTCTAACTTTCTTATCATCTCTATTGTTTGATGATAAAAATCGAGAAAAGAAACTTTTAAACGAGCGTCTCTGGATGGAGTAGACAGTTCTTCCCAAACCCCATCTGTACCATAAATATTCCAGGGTAAAGCCCCGGGATGGCTTTTTTTATGAAGTCCTTTCTTTATAGCCAGATTAACTGCTACAGCCCTATAACAAAGATCCTCATATAAATCTTTCATCATAAAGGAGAATTCCTTTATAGGATAAATCTTTCCTCCATTTTTTGAGAGACTCCCTCTAATAAAGTCAAAATATGAATTCGTTAAACGGCCTCTATAACTAAATTGTTTGCCATACTGCTCTGATGCAGAATAATCTGGAATATTGTGGTTGCTTGAGCGACTGATTTTTCCATCAGAAGTATACCTTATAGGTCGCCAGCGCTTAAAACCTCCGCCGTTTTTTTCTGTCCCTCTGGAGAATTTTGGCCCAAACCATGGCTTTGAGATCGATCGATCGGGGTGCGCATCAATCATTCGAATTCGACCATCATCAGTAACCTTAGAAACCATTGCCACGTGGCCGTTGGGATCATAATAAATAGTTCCGGGTACAATTGATTCACGCTGAATCTTCACTGGATAGTGATCAGATTCCTCCTGTTTTGCAGACATTCTAAAGAAACCAGAATTAATAAGAGTAACTTTCCGGAATAAATCTTTTGGCGAGGAAAAATAATCATGATCTCTAAATTCAATGGGTCTATTTCCGTCACTATATCTTTGATCACCACCCTTGCCTGAGATGGATGACACGTAGCTGAAAGGTAAGCGAAGTTTGTAAGCAACGTAAGCCCTGATAAGATAAGGCAAGTCCGCGCAATCTGGATACAATCCAATTTTCTTATCTTCCTCACCATAAAGTGGGTTTGCTTTTGGATCTCTAATAAATTTATTTAAGTTTGAATACTTTGAGCTTCCAAGCCTCTCGACAAAGTTTTGATATACGACTTCGTCTTCTTCAGACCAAAAGCTTTTACTTAGCTTCCAGGCTGCTGCATGCACATTTTCAAAATTAGTTCCAAGCAAAGCAACACCAATAATAAGAAAAACTTTTAGTATTGGCCAAATGCTAATTGCACGACTTCTAAATGATTTTAAGAGGCTCTTCATTTCCAACTTAATCGGCAGAAAGAGAAGTTTCTTGAACCTTACATTTTGTTTTCAAAAAACATGGTGAACAAAGTAGCAAGATTAGCCGAATAAGTGAATAATATGAGCTATGGAATTCAAAAAAATAGGCTAACGCTCTTACTGCTAGGCTTGGTTACGTTAATTGGGCTTCAGGGGTTTATGCCCGATGAGTCAAAAAAGGCTTTTTTCATTGCCCCGATTGAAAACCCCGCTATCTCTTTCTTTATGGATTTTGAAAAATCCGGGATCAACCTCTATTCAGAATCAAATGAATTAAAGCAAGTTATAAACAAAATTACAGAGTTCCGCGAAACGCTTTCTAAAAAAAGTGAATCCTGCAAACCAGAGGATTTTTTTTATAACATAAAAAACATTGCAGATCTTAGTCTTGGAAAGCTTTTTTTCTACTTTGAAACTCCCCAGAACTTTGGAATATTCCTATCAGGTCGTTTTCCGCTTGATTATTTCAAGAAACTTTTTCCAAGCGTAAAACCAAATTCTGGAGAAGATTTTTCGGTAACCATCGAAGTGGACATGGAAAGCGTTTCCCAGTTACTAATAGACTTTAAAAGCAATTTAATAAGCATTTGCCCAGCAAATAGTGCCGGAAACATTCTTTTCCCAGTTGAAAATAATCAAATCAAGATATCGCCAAAATACAACGCTTTCCGGAAAATGGTAACTGCTGGAGCAGCATTGGCTTTTGAAGCTGATTTCACCTCGATGCTTTCCAATCTTAAAAAAGCTCAATTTATTATTCCAGAAGAACTAAAATCTATTTCACATGTCCGACTGGTTTCTGACCCTAGAATGCTAAAAGCACAGTTTTTTATTCCAGACGACGAAAAGCGAAACATTTACAACGAATCAATAAAAACATTACTAAAAAGTAATATGTTGAGCAGCTCAACTTTTATAGCAAATCTTAATCTTGAAGAAAAAGGTAATAGTCTGTTCCTAAGCCATCCTGCTTCAGATGAAGCAGTAAAGACCGTTGGAACATCTGTTGGGGGGACCTTGATCCATTTCTTAGTCTGCAATCAAACAAAAATGAGTAAACAAAAGCAAGCTTCATTATCAAAAGCTATTTTAAAAGAATCTACAGCGGACAAATAAGATACATCAGTTATTCGTATCTAAAAGCCTCAATAGGATCTAATTGGGCAGCTTTCCAGGCTGGATATAACCCAAAAAAGATTCCCACCATTCCAGAGAAAACAAAAGAAATTGTCATGGAAGCAATTGAAACAATCGGTGCAAAATTAACAAAATAACCAATAATTTTGGAAAGCCCAACGCCACCTGCAATTCCAATAACGCCACCCAAACAGGATAAGGTTATAGCTTCAACAAGAAATTGCAAAAGTATATCTCTGGTCTTAGCTCCAATTGCCATACGAATCCCAATCTCTTTAGTTCTTTCCGTAACCGATACCAGCATAATGTTCATGATACCAATCCCGCCAACTACAAGAGATACCGAAGCAATACTTCCCAGAAGCAGACCAATAATTGTTAATGTTGAACCAGCCATTTCAGCAATATCGTCCTGAGTGCGAATATGAAAATCTGCTTCGTCGTCGTTTTTAACTCTATGGCGACGATTTAGAACTGTTTTAATTTCTTCTTTGGCACTATCAACCAAATCTGGCGCTGCTGCTGAGATAAAAAGCTGTTGAATATGATCGATTCCCAGAACTCTTCTTTGAACAACACTTAGTGGAGCAACCATAATATCGTCCTGATCTGCGCCCATAGAGCTTTCTCCACGTGATTCAAAAACTCCGACTACCGTAAGCGGAATCTTTTTAAATCTAATGACTTGCCCTAAGGGATTCAAATTTCCAAAAAGATTTTCTACAACAGTTTCGCCAACAACACAAACCTTTGCACCATTTTTAATTTCAGCCGCGGTCATATATCGCCCAAGCTCAACCTTCGTTGAACGGACCTTAGAGTAGTCTTCTGTTGATCCCATCAACTGTGTAGACCAGTTTTGATTGCCAAAAACAACCTGTCCCGATGTTCTAACCGATGGAGCAATCATTGCAACCGACGGGCACTCCCTGAGAACAGCATTGGCATCTGCTTCAGTAAGAGTTGTAGAGGTTCCGCGTGGACCATGAAAGCCCCTTTTATTCTGAGCACCAGGCATAACCATAATGAGATTTGTTCCCATCTTGGAAATATTTTCCTGGACTGAATAATAAGCGCCTTGTCCAAGCCCAACCATAGCTACTACTGAAGTAACACCAATAATAATACCCAAAGCTGTTAAAAATGAACGAAGCTTATTTCTACTAAGGCTCAGAAAAGCCAGTTTTAGAATTCCAAAAAACGTCATTGGTTCTGCTCCTCCAAATTTTCACGAGGTGGCAACTTTTTTAACTCTTCTTTTGCACAAAGCCGGTCAATTATTGGTTCATCAGACACAATTTTCCCATCTCTCAGCCTTACAATTCTGCTTGTATAAAGAACAATATCAGGCTCGTGAGTAATCAGTATTATTGAAATTCCTTTTGCATTCAGGTCCTGAAAAATTCCCATAATTTCTATGCTGGAATAGGTGTCAAGATTTCCAGTTGGTTCATCAGCCAGAATAACTGAGGGATTATTTACGAGGGAACGGGCGATCGCAACACGCTGCTGCTGACCACCTGAAAGTTGATTAGAGTGGTGGTGTTCTCTGCCTTTTAGACCAACAGCCTCCAAAGCTGCCATTGCTCTTTCAGTTCTTTCTGCATGAGGAACTCCAGCGTAAACCATTGGCAATTCAACGTTTTCTAATGCACTGGTTCTAGAAAGTAAATTGAAGCCCTGGAAAACAAAGCCAATTCTACGGTTTCTAACCATAGCCAGTTGGTCTTTTGTAAAATTAGAGACATCTTCGCCTTCAATCATGTAAAGACCCTTGGTAGGACGATCCAGACAACCAAGAATATGCATTAAGGTTGACTTTCCTGAGCCTGAGGCACCCATAACCGAAGTAAATTCCCCTTTTTCAACCTTTAGATCCAGACTTCTAAGGGCTTTAACAGAAACGCCTTCCATGAAATAGGTTTTTTCTAATTGTCTTACTTCCAGTAATGGTAGTCCCATTTTGCTACATCCGCCTTGTTGCTCTTCTAACATCTCTGGCGCTTACACTTTTTCCGCCACTACCACCTTTGTTTGCCCCTGCAGCTCCTTGGCCAACTATGATTTCCTGGCCTGCTTCAAGATCTCCAGAAACAACTTCTATAAATCGATCGTTTGAAATACCAATTTTTACTGACTTCATCAAAGGCTTCCCATTCTGAAGAATCCAGATCGGTAAAGTATCAGTAGCATTTCTAGTTTCGGCTTTTTGCGCTTTTAGATTTTCTGGAGCTTTAAAATAAAGAGCCTTTGAAGGAATTCGTAAAACATCTTTTCTGTTTCCTACAATTATTTCCACATTGGCAGTCATTCCTGGTTTTAGCAATAACTCATCATTTTCAACATTTACCATTACCGAATAGGTTACAACATTGGAAGTCTCGATTGGCATGAGCCTGACCTGATGTATTTTTCCTTTGAAAACCTTATCCTTGTATGCGTCAACAGTGAAGGTTACGGCCTGACCATCATGCACAAGTCCGATATCCGCTTCATCAACTGCGGTGTCAATTTGCATTTTTCTTAAATCCTGCGCAATTACAAATAATTTTGGCGCTTGAAGACTTGCAGCAACTGTTTGTCCTTCATCGACTTCGCGTGAAATAACTACCCCATCAATTGGAGAAGAGATTTTGGTGCGATCCAGATTTATCTCGGAAACATGCATCTGAGCTTCCATCTGTCTTACCCGAGCCTGAGCTCCTTCTATCTGAGCCTTAGCAGCATCAATCTGTGCCTTTGTTGCCATCTCTCTGGCTTTTGATGATTCTAATTGAGCCAGAGAGACTTCATACGATGCTTTCGCAGAATCAAAGCCGGCTTTAGCAGTGTCTCTATCTGCGGTTGAAACAAGCTTTCTTTTGAAAAGCTCTTCAACTCTTTTATAATTTCTCTCAGATTCATCCTGAGTTACTTTTGCTTTATTAATATTAGCTCTGCTAATAGAAATCTCAGCTTTTGCATTCAAAAGGGAGGCTTCAAGGTTTTTAACCTGCGCGACATTATTTTTTTCTGTTGCAATTGCATTTTCAAGATTTGCTTTTGCCTGCTGCACCTGAGCCTCGTAAGTCGATGGCTCCAACTGGGCCACAAGTTGCCCTGCTTTAACAACATCGTTGAAGTCTGCAAACAACTTTAAAATATTACCGCTAACCTGAGATCCAACCTCAACTGTTGTAAGTGCAGCAAGAGATCCTGAAGCTGAAATGGTGGTTTTTATGTTTCCCCTGGAGACCTTCTGAGTTATCCACTCGCTTGATCCATTTTTCTTTCCAAGGTAATACCAACCAGCCAGTCCGCCAATGATTAAAACTGCAATAATGATAGCAACAGCTGCCTTTTTCATAAGGTTTTATTCTCCAAAACTAATTTGACTTACTATTTTCTGAGGAAGACTTGTCCATACTTTCAATTAAAACTTCTACAGTGGGTTCTTCATCTTTTTCTAATGGCTCGATAGAATCTGAAACTTCAGCCTCAACCGGCAATCTGCCCAATACCTTTTCTAACCTGGCCAATGCAATCAAACTATCAAAATAAGCTACATAATAGTTTCCTCTGGCCTTTGAATACTCGACTCTTGCATCAGTAATTTCTATTGGAGATCCTAAGCCCGAATCATATCGGCCTTCTGCAAGCTCCTTACTTTCACTGGCTTGTTGAACCAGTATGTTAGTAGCTTCATATCTCTCCAGAGAATCTTCCAGTTCAGTAATAGAGTTTTCTAATTCGGTATAAACAGTGAGTTTAAGATTGTCATAAGTAGCTTTTGAGCTTTTAAGCTGACTCTTGGCTATCCTGATCCTGGATCTGGTCAATTTTCCGTCAAGTAGTGGCCAATTTAAGTTTACCCCCACAGTCCAGGTCCTATTCAGTGGAGTGTTGGTTCCAGCCCAGTTGTAATCTCCATTAGCTGATACGCTTGGCTTCAAACTCTTTTTTGATTCTGCCAAAGAATAATCTAATGCTTTTACCTGGAACTTAGCTGCCTTAAGATCTGGTCTTGAAAGAGCTTCTTGAAGCAAATCTTCTCTCTCTTGATCAATTTTTTGTGGCAACTGATTCATATCAAAGTCCTGAATCTCAATGGTACCTTCTTTTCCAATTGATTTTGCCAGTAAAACGAGGTTTTGCTTAAGCGTGCTCTTTGCGCTGATCAAGCTGACCCTTGCATTCGCAACATCAACCTTAGCTCTGGTAATGTCATATGGAGGTCTTGTCCCAACCTCAACATAGCCTTCGACCTTTTCAAGATGCGTAAGATAACCATCAAGGGTTTCCTGCTGAACATTTAACAGGGCCTTTGCCTGCTGTGCCTTAAAAAAGGCTTCTTTTATCTGGGCTGCAATTTCTACAACAGTTCCAAATTTTTGCTCCTTTGCTGCATTCAAAGACTGCTTAGCAGCATTTACACGAGAAGCTGTTTTTCCTGAGTCGAACAAAAGCTTAGAAACTGAAAGTGATTCACTTGTGCTGTCCGTCACCGGATCATTGGATAATGTACTTCCAAGACTGGAATCCTGCTTTCTATGAGTCCATCCCGCCCTTGCATCAACATTAACATCAAAAGCCGCCGCTGTTTGATCTATTTTAGCTTTTTCTGATTCAACAGAGCTTTCTGCTATTTTTAATCTTGGGTGATTTTTCAAACCATAATTTAGACAGCTTCTAAGGTTCCATTTTTCGGGAAGATCTTCTGCAATACAACTACTTCCATTCATAAGTGCAATAATTATAAAAAGTATCTTGAAAAGTTTTTTATCCATCGTTATCGGTCACCTCAAGGTTAGTCTAGATCTTTACAATCTTGAAATCAATTTCACAAATATTAAGAATCGTTAAGTAACCCCTTAAACTACATCTTTATCTCACCTTTCTCAAGCTGCCGGAAAACAATATTAATGCTTTGAATTTACAAATGAACTAAAACCAAAAAGACCCTGCAAAAGCAGGGTCTTTTTGGTTTTAATACTTAGAATCTAGCAACTAATCCTAATGTAGGACCACTGTATGATAGTTCTGCGTTATTACTGTCTGTATCCGCATCAAACTTGATTTTTCGATATCCAAGGTCTACAAACCATTCTGTATTTGTAGCATTCGGGTTAATTCTTAAAGCGGCATTGATTCCAAAATCATAATGCATTACGTCATTTCCAGCTGCATTCACATTCATATACTTAATCTGGCCTTTTAACCAAAGATTTTTTGCAAGTTGTCCGCCAGCACCAAGACCTAAATAAGGAACAGGGAAACTTTCACTCCAGCTTTGATTTACGTATGCGCTGGTTCCAGTTTCGTAACCAGTAACATTGATTTTACTTTCACTGAACTTCAATCCAAAAATACCATCAAGATAAAATGCATCTTTCTTTTCCGGATCGGAATGATTGCCTACTGCCAATAAATGAGAATAACTAATATCGAACCAGTCTGTTTCGATCTGGGCACTGGCATTTGCCTGATAGTTTCTCTTTTTAAAAGTTACTGTCTTGTTAATTCTGCCAGTATGATCGTGTTTCAAATAAGAAAAGCTTAATCTACCTTTTTTAGAAAGAACATGGTCAACCTTTATTCCCATACGATTTTCTGAATCAAAACTTGCTTCAGAATCCAAATCTAACACCAATCCATCTACCCTTACATTACCATCAATATTCGACTTCATGCCGAAGACTTCCACATTCGTAACCTTCCGATACTCAGAAGCATTCATATGTGAAGCGGGCTTCATTGCTCTCTCCCAAGCAAAGGCTGAAGTGGGTAACAGTGCTGACACTGCAAGTGCTACTAAGAGTTTCTTCATTTTCAATCTCCTTAAGTAATTTCCACTAAGCAGGAGATATTATAAAAAATAATAAATTTGGCAAGCAAAAAAAAAGCATATTATAAAAATATGCTTTTTCTTGTCTGTTAAATCAGGCCTGGTCCAGTTGTAATGGGAACTGATCAGCTAAAGTCTGATCGAGATAATCTCCCTTAAACCAAGGTGGGCAGAAACGGGAAGTTCTCAGACTTATAAAAGCTTGAACAACTGCAGGATCGAACTGACTTCCCGCACATCTCTGAATTTCAGCAGAAGCTTCGTCAAAGGTAAGTGGCTTTCTATAAGGTCTGTGAGAAGTTATTGCATCGAATGAATCGGCAACGCAGATAATCCTGGAACCCAGAGGAATCTCATCGCCAGTTAAACCAGCAGGATAACCTCTTCCATCATATCTTTCATGGTGGTGCTTAATAATTTCACACACACGCTTCAGAAATTCAATTGAGTTGAGAATACCAGCACCAATATGAGGGTGAGATTTAATCGTTTCAAATTCATCGTCGGTAAGTTTACCCGGCTTAAGCAAAATCTGCTCGGAAATTCCAATTTTCCCTACATCATGAAGTAATGATGCATGTCTAATGGTATCAACTTCAGTTTTTGCCAGACTCATTTCAAGTGCCAATCCAACACTTAAATCAGTTACGCGTCTTGAATGGCCATGAGTGTAGCTATCTTTAGCATCAATAGCCGCTGCCAAAGATCTAATTGTTTCAAGGTAAACATTCAAAAGATTGTGATAAAGCCTTGCATTTTCAATAGCGATGGAAGCCTGAGAAGCAAGAGTTTCTAGCAGATCCAGATTTTCTACTGTAAATGGCCCCTTTTTACTAAGAAGTCTTTCACAGTTGATAACACCAACAAGGTTGTCCTTATTTACTAATGGGGCTGAAATTAATGTAAGATCAGCTTTTCGAGCAACGCCTGGTAGCTCTTTGTAATCAGGATTCTGCCCTGTATTTAAAACTCTCATTGGGCGACGAACCTGGGCTGCCCTACCGGCAACTCCTTCTCCCATTTTTAGTCGGATCTCTTCTACATTCTGGTCTTCAAATCCTCTGTGAACTTCAACATATAACGAATCTCCAACATCATCATAAAGCATTAGTGTTGCTCGATCTGATTCAGTGATTCTCGTGGTCATATCGATGAAGTAATTTAAAACAGAATCAAGATCCAGAGAAGAATTTATCGCTTTTCCAAGTTCTTGAATAAGGCTCAATTCTGCAACCTGCATATCTGTCATTTCATGAAGATTTGCATTGGCAATCGCCTGGGAAATTTGTCCTGAGATTCCTAGAAGAAGATTCTGATCATCTTCAAAGAAAGCATCTCCAGAGCGTTTATTATTAACGTTCAGAACCCCAAGCAATTCGTCATGATGCAGAATTGGAACTGAAAGAACTGATCTTGTTTTATAATCCATTCTTCCACTGTGATTAGCAAATCTAACATCTTTTGAAATATCTTTTAGAAGAACTGATTGTCTGTTCTCTGCAACCCAACCAGCAATTCCTTCTCCCATTGCAACCTGAACATGTCCAATCATATTGCTCGGAAGTCCAATTGCTGCGTCAAGAGTCAAAAAGTTGTTTAACTGGTCATATGCCATCAAAGAACAGTTTTCAACGTCCATTACTTCCTGAACCTGCTGTAAAATTGTGTCAAAGAGAGTTGAAATGTTCAAAGTCTTTGAAACAGAAGATCCAACTTTGTAAAGAGTTGAAAGATAATCCAGCTTTCTCTTCGAGTCATTAAAGAGACGTTCATTCTCAAAATGAGACGCCAAAGTTCTTCCGATTGTGTTCAGTAAATCCTGATCAGAATCAGAAATAACCTTGCTATCTTCTTTGTGATAAATTCCGAGTGTTCCAATAAGTCGATCGGAAGACGTTAATGGAACAATCAAAAGAGATCTTGCAAACTGGTCAAGGAAAGAGAATTTGGCTATTGTTTTATCATGAAGAACATCCTGAATTAGCAAAGGAATTTTCTGAGATGCAACCCAGCCATGATATCCTTTGCCTACACCAATTTTGACACTTTCTATTTCTTCGGGAAGTCCAGATTGAGCTTTAAGTGAAAGTTCTTCGCCATCGCTGTTATAAAGCAACAAAGAAGCTGCATTACAATCTAAAGCTTCACAAGCTTCTTTTAAAACTTTTTTATAACCATCATCGTCCAACGACCTGGCAGTTAATGATTCACTAATTGAGAATAGTCTGGTCAGCTCGCGTAACTTCTGATTTGAATCTGCAAGCAACCTTGCATTTTCCAGAACTTTAGTCACCATTGATGCCAGAGTGTTCAGTGATAATGAGTCATCTTTGGTAAATGCATTTATTTCAGATGAATCAACGGCAATAACTCCAATAAGTTTGTCACCAATTGTAAGCGGTACTGCCAATTCCGAGTAGATTGTCTCTGGGGTTTCAATATATCTAGGCTCCAACAGAACGTTTGGCACATTCAAAGACTCTTGATTTCTCGCAACCCAGCCAGTGATGCCTTCTCCAAAAGGAACGCGGATCTTCTTTACTTCCTGGGGGTATTTGCCTCTGGCAACAGCTACCTCAAGATAGTTTCTGCTATCTTTACGTAGAAGCAAAGCGCCACAAGTAGCACCAGTAATCTCAATTGCTATATCCATTAGGAATTCCAAAAGATTCTGAAATTCCAGGCTGGAATTCATTATATTGGAAGCTTCCTCAAGAACAGAAAGGATCTTTTCTTTTCGCGCCAAAGATTCTTTTTCAGCAGCCAGATCTATCATCTGAACAAAAAAGTTATCAATAGATTCAACAGCTGCTTCTATCTGGGTTTCAGTCATTAAAGGCAAAATAGTCTTGCCGCTAAATTTTCGACCAGGAGCTTGATAAGGCCCAATTAGAACTGCACCATATAAATGACCATTCCAATCAAGCTTCATAACGCGCATAAAAGACCCGTCAGGTCTTTCAACAACGTCCTTCCCCGGAAAGTTTACAAAGTCAGAAACTTCGATAACATTTTCGAAAACGTCGTCAAGTTTTCCTACAACGACTTCTCCCCGTTCATTGAACGGAACTATATTCAACCCGGTTAAACGCTGAAAACGATCAAGAAAGCTTTTGAGCTTCTCCCGATCACAAATCTCTTCCAGATATATTTTTTTGACCACTTGCTTTAACTTTCCCCGTTACTTGATACTAGATTATGATATCGGTCCAGTACAAAAACAATTACTTAACTTCAATTACAGAATTCTGTCCTTCGAATTTGTTTTTGACGTTCTTATCTGAATTAGGATCAACAACCCAATCAGTATTGTTTACTACAAATTGATATTCATGTTTGCCCGATTTAAGAGATACGGTGCATTTCCAGATGCCATCTTCTTTATTCATTGGATTAGCATCTTTATCCCAGTCATTGAAGTCTCCAACAAGAGCAACCTTTGTTGCTTCTTCATCTTCAAGTTCAAAAGTAACTTCTCTTTCTTCGCCATCGGTTGAATCTTCAGAACTTTCATCTTCTGATTCATTTTCGCATTCTTCTTCATCCCACATTTCTTCTTCTTCAAAGCTATGTTCTCTGCCAATTATGTAACCAATACCAAATACGCTTGCCATAATAAACAGCTTCCATACAAATCTTAACAATCTCATGTCTATTGCCTCCTAAGCTTTTTAGCTATTTTATAACTCGAAGATTTGCATACTGCAAGAGCAATGTTTTGCTCCCATGCTTTTCGAATCTAACTGTTACCCTGAAATCTGAAATTGAGCTTCCAGTAATTTCATAAACTGTTCCTTGCCCAAAAACACCATGCAAAACTTTTGCACCAGGCTTTAAATTTACCATGCTTCCGCATTCTGTTCCAGCAGAATCGTCAAGTTCTTTTTTAGTTTCGACTTCTGCCCATTTTTCGCCCTTATTCATATTAAAATTTGGCTTTCCGAATGCTCTTCCACGCTGGATTGACCCAGGAATTGATCCGGAATTTTGTATAGGTCTGCCGTAAGAATTTTCCGTTCTCTGCTTATAGTGAGAAAACAACTGAGCAGGAACTTCCGTTACAAATCGTGAAACCGGGTTTGTTCCCCAAGAGCCAAACATCATTCTGCGTTGAGAAGCAGTCAGATACAGAAGTTCTTTTGCTCTTGTCATTCCGACATAAGCAAGACGACGTTCTTCTTCAAGCTCTTCAGGAGCTTCTTTCGAGGAATGATGAGGGAATATCCCTTCTTCCATGGCCATCATAAAAACAACTGGAAACTCAAGCCCTTTTGCATTGTGCAAAGTTAAAAGGTGAACTTTTTCCTGCGTTTCGTCCAGTCCATCCGCTTGCGCTTGCAACGTTGCTTCATACAGATAATCTCTAAGTTTAAGATCGGGATTATCTTCTTCCTGATATCTTATGTCCGAAACAAGTGCTTCAATATTGTTTTCTCTGTCTGGAGCACTTTCTGGGTCAGAATTCCTTAAATGTTTTCGATACTCTATGTCATCTATTATTTTTCGACACAGCTGCGAAACGCGCATTTCGTCTGAAGCTTCCATAAGATTCAACAACATATTGAAAAAATCTGCAATCTTGGTATTAGCTTTTGCGGAAGCCTCTTCTCCCAAGCCTTCCCAGAGAGATCTTGTTCCGCCGGCCGACAGCTTATCAAGCATCTTGGGGCCAATTCCTCTTCTAGGAACTGCGATAATTCGTTCCATAGCAATATTATCAAGAGGGTTGTCGATAACTTTTAAATACGAAAGAATATCTTTTACTTCACGACGCTGGAAGAATTTTGTTCCCCCCGTCATATCATATGGAATGGCATAGCGATTAAGTATCTGCTCAATCTGCCGGCTTAAACTGTTCATCCTGAAAAGAACTGCAAAATCAGAAAGGGGACGCCCGTCCAATTGCATCTTCTTTATCTGCTGAACAACATAGTCTGCTTCTTCGCGATCATCTCTGGTTCTTTGGAAAACAACAGATTCGCCGCCTTCCTGCTCGGTCCAGAGCCTTTTTTGGTGGGCACTTTTATTATTTGCAATTACTGCCCCAGCCGCATCAAGAATAACCTGCGTGGAACGATAGTTCTGCTCAAGCTTTACAACCTTTGCCCCGGGAAAATCCTGCTCGAAATCCTGAATATTTCTGATTGTTGCCCCGCGCCAGCTGTAAATAGATTGATCTTCATCACCAACAACACAAAGATTTCTCGTTCCAGACGATATCATGGAAATCAGCTTATACTGTGCATGGTTTGTGTCCTGATACTCGTCTACCAGAAAGTAACGATATTGTTTTTGTAATTTCTCAATTAAATCCGGGTTATCGCGCAACATCACATAACTTTTGTAAATCAAGTCATCAAAATCAACAGCTTGATTTTCCATTAGTTTTCTCTGGTAAATACCATAAAGTTCCCCAGTAAGAGCGGATTGCTTATCACCGCCATAAGCCCTTAAATACTCTTCTGGGCCCATCAATTCATTTTTTGCCTGAGAAATTGAAGAAAGAATAGCTCTTGGAGAAAACTTTTTAGGGTCAAGATCTTTACCTTTTAAAACCTGCTTCATAAGCTTTTCGGAATCATCTTCATCATAAATTGTAAAACTATCTTCGAAGCCTGCATACTTGTGCCATCGCCTCATTAGCCGACAACAAAATGAATGAAACGTTGTAAGGGTAATCTGATCAGCAGCCATTGGGACAAGAGTTCTAACTCTTTCACGCATTTCTTTTGCAGCTTTGTTAGTAAAAGTCACAGCAAGAATACTTCTTGGCTCAACATCGCAGCCTTCAACCAGGTATGCGATTCTAACTGTAAGCATTCTGGTTTTGCCCGAGCCGGCACCAGCAACAACAAGGATAGGCCCTTCCGTAGTTCTAACAGCTTGCTGCTGTCTTTCATTTAGCTTGGCTATAGTCTGTTCAATTACACTAGTCACTGTTCAATCCTTGTATGTTTGTATTGCGACGATAACACATAACAACCCAGTCTCCTGCAATGTAGTTATGCAAATGCTCTGTCTGTAGATCGTAAAGCGGTCCCTGATAATCCTCAAACTCAACAGAGGCCACAGTATCTTCAATAATATCGCCTTTTTTCCCTACTATGGGGACCAGCATTCCAACCTTCAAATGTGAGGCTGGAAGAATGTAAAATGGTGTTTTTTTGGTCAGCTGGATTTTTTTTACAATTTCAAGGCTATCAAGATGAGATAAAGTTCTCACAAATAGCTCTGCTTCATCAAGGTCTTCTCTTGTAATTTCAAGATACCAAAGACCATGCTTTCCTTGCTTTCGTTTAAACTGCTTGTGTTCAGCGCGGTTTTGCTCCATTGAGCCATCAATTTGAATAAGGTGGGAATATCTTCCTGAACCCCGCGTTTTTTCAGGACCACCAAAAATTACAAATTGGATTGCACTGCTTACCGGGTTAGCAGAATTGGCAAGGCGCATTGTAATATGCGGATGTTCAAAAAACATATGCCAATCCTGAAGCAATTGATGAGCACGAGAAGGAGTATCAATCTGATTGAATAATTCTTTTATAAGATCCTCGGATAAATCTGAATCAGAATGCTTTGCTGAAAACGGGATATTTGGTAAACCGTATTTAAATGTGCTGAACTTCTCCATAAACGTGGCGTTTGGGAGGTTTCCGGTAGTTTCAATTATCCAGATTTTATCAATAATTTCCTGGGTTCCAAATGCGTCAGCCCTCATACTATTTACAGCCATTAATTCGCGCATTAAATCAGAAGAAACCCCAACACGAAACCCCATTGTCGATCTTTCATGGAGATACAATGAATAGTTTCTGACCAGCGGATTGATGCGACCAAAGCACAGTTGATCCGGAGAACAACGCAAAACATTTCCTCTGGCAGTAGTAAGCTTTATCAGAGGATCTTTATGATCATAATTCACAAAAATATCTTTAACTTTTGTCGTATTAATCTCACTCCAACCAGAAGCTCCCGTCACAACAGCCTCTTCTCGGATGTCAGTGATGGGCTTAAATTCGTTGCCACATTGTATTCGCGCGTTAGCTGGAAGCATCAGTTTCCTTTCTTAACAACCATACCCAGGAAAATCAAAGTCAAAGCTATCATTTGGCACTTTTTCGGTAAAGTCTTGTGCCACAGTAGGTAAATGTATCCAATTGCCAAATAAATCGTAAGCCATTAAACCAAAGTTTACAATCTGCTTGGCCCCGGCAAAACGAATAACTTCTTTACTGTTTTTGAACATTAACTTATTCCTGCAATGCTTGTTTAGTATGTTTCAAGGGTACACATATTTTACTTCGAAAACAATCAATTTCAGAGTAAATTAGAAAAAACACTTTTTGTTTGACTTTGACATCCCACCGCATTAAGCTTTGCAGCATAAAATCCCTACCAGGAAGAAGCAATGAGTCAGGAAAACACAAGAAAATATCAAATAACAGCCATTTCCGATGCTTTAACAGACATTATAGTTGAAGTAGATGACGTTGTCCTGGAAAGGTTAGATCTGCCTAAGGGTAACAGTATAGAACTTAACGATCAGAACTTAGGAAAGCTTGAAAACATAGTTCAGACCCACCAAACCACAGTCACTCCTGGTGGTTCACCAACAAATGTAATTTATGGTGCAAGCAATTTAGGTTTACGTTGCGCTTTTATTGGATGTGTTGGTAGCGATGATTTTGGCTACGATTACATCAACAACCTTCGCGAAAACGATATTGATACCTATGTTTCGATAAAAAGAGGGAACTCTGGTCTGTGTTATACGCTAATAAGTCCAGACGGGCAAAGAACCTTTGGGCTTGATTTTGGAGTTGCCAAGCAACTTTATGAGTATGAGATTTTACATACTTTGATTAAAGATTCTGATTATCTCCATTTCTCTGCATATGAATTCCGCGGAGAAAATCCGATCAACTTTGCTACCCGTCACGCTTGTGAGATAGCCAGGAAACATGGAACAAAAATTTCATTTGATCTGGGCGACAGCTTCGTAATCGATAGTTCCAGGGAACAAATTGAAGCCTTTTTAAATCAAAAGGTTGATATTCTATTTGCAAATGAGGACGAAGCAAAGGCTTTGAGCGGAGATGATTTTAACAATCTTCTAAAATACTCCGATTTATCAATTGTAAAGTTGGGTGCTGAAGGAGCGCTTGCAATAACCCCAGAGGGGCAATTAAAAAGCAATGCCTATGTTGTTGAAGATGTAAGAGACACAAACGGAGCCGGCGACAACTTTCAAGCCGGTTTCTTTTATGGAATATCCAAAGGCCTTCCACTAAAAGACTGCATGCGAATCGGCAACTTTTTGGCCGCTAACATAATCAGGAGAATTGGCGCACAATCACAGGTAAAAATTTGCGGAATAGAGTTTATTATCTAGCGGCAGCCTCTCCAATGGTTTTTGCATAAAGATAAGCATCATGATATTTTTCAAATATTTTTAAAGCTTTTCTCATAACGCCTTCTTTTTCATAACCTGCCTTCTGGGCTACTCTTTCACTTCCTGAGTTCTCAACGGCCATGACAATTTCTATTCGCGAAATTTTAGGCAATTTTTCACATATAAATTTTTCTACAAGTCCTACTGCTTCAACAGCGATTCCTTTACCCCAAAAGTCCTTTGAAATAAAATATCCGATCTCAACTACGTAATCCCGAGCCGAATGGAAAAAGAAACCAATTCCCCCGACCAGGACTTCATCAGCAAGAATCGAGAAATTATAAGATTTCCCTTCATCCCAATTTTTCCTGCTTAGGCGCAAAAAATTTCGCTCAAAGCCTACAGTAGGAACTCTTACCGGGAAATATTTAAATTCTTCGCAATTTATGATTTTAAAAAATGCCGAAGCATCTTTGATCATCTGTCTACGAATTCTGACTTTCATCCATTTTCTTCTCCATATCTAAAATTGCTCTAATTCTTCCCAGTAGATCACTACTTCGATATGGCTTTGCAAGAAAAGTTCCATTAAAATTACTAAAGAATTTTGTATCAAGAATTTCTTCGTGGTAACCACTACAAAAAACTACTGGAATATTTGGAGCATATTTTTTTATTTCTTCATAGGCTACTTTACCTGTCTGGCCTGGCATAATGATATCAAATACAAGAATGTCAATTTCATCCTGGTGCTCAACAAATTTTTCAACTGCTTCTGTACCGTCAACAGCAAAAATCACTTCATATCCGCTTTTGCGGAGCATTCTTCCAGCGAAGTTCCTTACCAATTCTGAATCTTCAGCCAAAAGTACGGTTTCTGTCCCTTCAAAGGCTTCAATAGCTTCTTCATCAGTTCTTGCTCTCAGCTCTGAAGTTAGCTGACTGACAGGCAAATAAACATCAAACTGAGCTCCACCAAATCTAGATTCCTCTATATGAACAAATCCGTTGTGCTTATTGGCAACACTATAGACAATCGCCAAACCAAGCCCAGTACCTTTTCCAACTTCTTTGGTGGTAAAAAACGGATCAAAAACTTTACTTCTTTTATCTTTTTCAATTCCAGGTCCGTCATCTTCAATGCTAATTTTGACATACTTGCCAGGCTTGGCCCAAGAATTTTCTATACAAAAGCTTTCAACAAATTCCACGCTTTGGGTTGAAATGATTACCTTCCCGTTACCCTCAATGGCATCTCTGGAATTAACTATTAAGTTAATTATAATCTGCTCAAGCTGTCCCTTATCAGCACTTACATAGGGTAAACCATCAGCCAATTCTTTTTGAAGCTCAACCCCTCCCCCAATAATCCTGGAAACCATTTTTAAAGCACTATTTAACTCTGAATTTACATTCAAATTTTCTCTGATTTCATGAGACATTCGACTGAAGGTCATTAATTGGCTAACCAACGCCTGGGATTTTTGGGCGGCTTCAAGTAAAAGTCCGATGCAGTCGTAATTTTCATCTGCTTCATCAACAGAAAACTTTATCATTTCGGCGTATCCAATAATAGCCTGGAGCATATTATTGAAGTCATGAGCTATTCCGCCTGCAAGGAGTCCAACCGCCTCAAGCTTTTGAGATTGCTGAAGAGCAGATTCTTTGTTCTTCATCTCCGTAATGTCTTCAACAATTCCCACCATGCTACTACCAATTCCAGTTGAACTTCTTTCAAGAATCTTGCCAATAACGTGGAACCATCTTAATTTACCGTGCAAGAATCGAATCCTGAAGTCTGAAACAAACTCATCTGATGATCCTGCAATATATTTAGCAAGCTTTTGCATAACTTCATCGCGATCGTCATTGTGAATACATCTTTTAAAAAGTTTTATGCCAAGCTTCTTACTTTCAAAGTTTTTCCAGTCTTCCATCTTTGTCTGGAGAAACTCTATAGTTTCGGCTTTTAAATCCCATCTAAAAACCGTTATCTTTCCTGTTTTAAGCGCGAGCATTAATTGTTGACGATTTTTAATCAACTCGGTGTTTGCACTGTTTAGTTCTGAAGTCCTTTTAGCAACTTCATCCTCTAATTTATTTTTACTTTCTTGTAAATGTTCGTTGGTGTTGGTGAGCCTTCTCATTGTGTGAAAAAGAAGAGAAAAAATCGGAAAAACAAGCAGCAGGAAAAACAAAGATGCAAGAAAAGAGTCAAAATAGCTTTCTCGAATCACATTCTCAATATCTTCCTGTAAACAGTCGGCGCATAACAAGTATTTAGACCCATTTGGGGAAGTTGCTGGAATTGCAACAGAACGGAATTTTCCCCATCGATCTCCATAAGTATGATAAGAAACTTTTTGTTCTAAATAAGCCTTTTTAAAACCTTCTGGAATGCTTTCATACGGGTAAAAATACCAGCGCTTTCTTTGCTTAGACTCTTCTGGTGTAACTGTTGGAGCTGAAAAATAATAAACACCGTCTCTTTCTATTAACGTGTATACATATGGCAGACCGACATCTTTACTAAACTGGTAGAATTCCTGCCTATGCTTCATCTCTTCATCAAAATCAATGCTATCTGAAGCCACAACCCTGTCATGAAAGTCTTCAGGCAATATATATTTCAAGGCTACTGCTGCGACGTACAATCTTGAATCTAAATTTTTCAAGTAATCTTGTTCAACACCAAGACTTCTGAAATAAACAAAAGCTACCAAGCCAGAAACATATATGCATACGCTTAAAAGCATGGCTAAGTATCTTCTATCGATATTTATTTTGTTCTCACTCATTACTAATTTAATTCTAACAAAAAACCCGGCAAACAAAGGAAAAAAAAACTGCCGCATTTCTGCGGCAGTTTTTATAGAAAAATCTATTGCAAAGTTAAGTCTGCAAGCTGTTTGTAGATGTGATATCTAAGCTTAACATCTTTCTGAGCAAGTTCAATAAGCGCTTTTGATGCATCTGGATTTGACTTGAGAAGCATTTTATAGCGATTTTCGCCATAAACATAGTCTTCAAGAGGAAGACTAGGCTCTTTGGAATCCAATGAAAGTGGGTTTTTGCCTTCAACAACGTTTTCAGGGTTGAATCTGAGAAGAGGCCAATGTCCACTGTTAACAGCTTTCTTCTGTTCATCAAGGCCTTTACCCATATCGATGCCATGTGCAATACAATGGCTATAAGCAATAACCAAAGCTGGGCCATCATAGTTCATAGCTTCTGTGATAGCTTTGAGAGCCTGTGCAGGGTTAGCTCCAAGACTGATCTTAGCTACATAAATGTTGCCATAAGTCATGGCGATCATGCCGAGATCTTTCTTTGGAAGTGGTTTTCCGCCAGCAGCAAACTTAGCAACAGCTCCAAGAGGAGTTGCTTTACTCATTTGTCCACCTGTGTTTGAGTAAACTTCAGTGTCCATAACAAGTACTTTTACATTTTTACCAGAAGCGAGAACGTGATCAAGTCCGCCGTATCCGATGTCATAAGCCCATCCGTCTCCACCAACGATCCAGATAGTTCTCTTTACAAGATACTGGGCCATTTTTTCGAGGCGTTTGCAAATAGCATCGTCACAGTTTTTGATTGTTTCAAGAAGCTTATCAACGTTTTCACGCTGAGTTTCAATTTCTTCCTGAGTCTTTTGAGGGTTGCTCTTGAGAGCTTCTGCCAGTTCTTTTAAACCAGCGGAACAACTACAACCACAGCCAACTGCTTTATCGAGGAGCTCAAAAGCTTCAGCAAGATGCTTGTCTGTTGCAAGCCTCATTCCAAGACCGAATTCAGCATTGTCTTCGAACAAGCTGTTTGACCATGCTGGTCCACGACCATCTTCTCTCTGACAATATGGAGTTGTTGGAAGGTTTCCACCATAGATTGAAGAACAACCAGTTGCGTTGGCAATCATAAGTCTGTCACCGCAAAGTTGTGTAATAAGCTTAATGTAAGCTGTTTCACCACAACCAGCACAAGCACCTGAGAATTCAATCAAAGGTTTAACCATCTGGCTACCTTTAATGGTTGAAATATTAATGAGAGAGCGTTTTGGATCTGGGATTTCATTAAGGAAGAAATTCCAGTTCTTTGCTTCACGCTGACGCATAGCTTCATCTTTATGAACAAGATTGATTGCTCTGGTTTCAAGTTTTTTACCTTCTGCATCTTTCTGGAAAGCTGGACACATGCTTACACATGCTCCACAACCAGTACAATCTTCTGGTGCAACTTGAATGGTGAAACCAAGCTCTTCTTTATAACCTTTGCCTTTGCATGATTTAAAGCCTTCTGGAGCTTTTTCAGCAATTGCAGGATCATATACTTTTGTTCTAATAGCAGCATGAGGACAAACAAGAGAACACATACCACACTGGATACAAGTTTCTTTATCCCATTCCGGCATATAGAGACCAACATTTCTTTTTTCATATTGGCTTGTGCTTAAAGGGAAAGTTCCATCTTCTGGCATCTGACCAACAGTAATATCATCACCTTTTCCGGCAAGAATTGGCTCAAGAACTTCTTTTACAAACTTAGGAGCAACTTCAACTGTCATAGCCTTCTTGATTTCGAAGTCTGCAGATACTGAAGCAGGAACAGAAACTTCTACAAGATTTTCTCTGGCAACATCAACTGCTTTGCAGTTCATGTTAACAACATCTTCGCCCTTTTTGCCGTAAGTTTTCTTAACAGCTTTTTTAAGTGCTTCAACATATTTTTCAGTTGGAAGAATCTTTGAGATTTCAAAGAAACAAGTCTGCATGAAAATGTTGATGCGATTTCCAAGTCCAATTTCTTCTGCAAGACGAGTTGCATCAATGATATAGAATTTGGCTTTTTTATCGATAAGACGTTTCTGAGTTTCTTTTGGAAGCTTTGCCCAAACTTCGTCTTTGCTGTATTCAGTCTGAAGGAGGAAAGTTCCGCCAGTTTTCAGGCTCTTAAGCATGTCATATTTTTCAATGAAAGAGAAATTATGGCAAGCCACGAAATCTGCATGAGCAATAAGATAAGGGCAACGAAGTTCTTTTTGCCCAAATCTAAGATGAGAGATTGTCATGCTTCCTGATTTTTTTGAATCATATACGAAGTAGCCTTGAGCAAAGTTATCAGTATCATCACCGATAATTTTAATAGCATCTTTATTTGCGCCAACAGTTCCATCTGATCCAAGTCCGTAGAACATTGCCGAGAAAGTAGATGAATGAGCAGTATTTACGCTTTCGCCTAATTCAAGATGAGTTTTTGTAAGATCGTCAATAATACCAACTGTGAAATGGTTCTTTGGAAGATCTTTTTTGAGGTTTTCAAAAATGGCTACAACTTGATTTGGTGTAAAGTCTTTTGAACCTAAACCATAACGACCGCCAACAACTTTTGGCCAATTTGTGAAAGGAGCTTCTTTTCTTTCGAGAGCTTCGCCAACACTATTTCTGACGTCAAGATAAAGAGGTTCGCCAGCACAACCAGGCTCTTTAGTTCTATCAAGAACAGAGATGGCTTTAACTGTTTTCGGGAAAGCTTTAACCAGGGCTTCAGGGCTAAATGGGCGATAAAGTCTAACTTTAATTAAACCAACTTTTTCGCCTTTTTCATTCATGTAATCAACAACTTCATGAACGGTTTCAGCGCCGCTACCCATGATAACGATTACGCGTTCTGCATCTTCAGCTCCGACATAATCAAATAGCTTATATTGTCTGCCAGTAAGTTTGGCAAATTTATCCATTGTTTTTTGAACAATAGCAGGAGTTTTATCGTAGAAAGGATTAACTGTTTCTCTACCCTGGAAATAAACATCAGGATTCTGAGCAGTACCACGCATTGATGGTTTATCTGGATTTAATCCTCTTGCGTGATGAGCAAATACCAATTCGTCATCAATCATTTCTTTGATAGTTTCATCTTCAAGAACTTCAATCTTGTTAATTTCATGAGAAGTTCTAAAGCCATCGAAGAAATGGATAAAAGGAATTCTGCTTTCAAGGGTGGCTTGCTGGGTAATCAAAGCCATGTCCATAACTTCCTGAACAGTGCCCGAAGCTAACAAAGCAAAACCAGTCTGTCTGGTAGCCATAACATCACTATGGTCACCAAAAATAGAAAGTGCCTGACAAGCTATCGATCTAGCTGATACGTGAAAAACAGTTGATGTAAGTTCGCCAGCGAGCTTATACATATTAGGGATCATCAACAAAAGACCCTGTGAAGCTGTAAAAGTTGTAGTCAAAGCTCCGGCTGTTAATGAACCATGGACTGCTCCAGCGGCTCCGCCTTCTGACTGCATTTCACAAACGTCTGGAACAGTTCCCCATACATTTGTCTGGCCAAGTGCAGACCAAGCATCCGCGTATTCGCCCATACCGCTCGATGGTGTAATTGGATAAATGGCGATAACTTCATTGGTTCTATGAGCTACATGAGCTGCAGCCTGGTTACCGTCCATCATGGCATAAGTTTTGTTAGACACTATTGCCCTCCTGCTATGAAATTTACCGAAAAAGTTCGGTTATATCTTTAAGGCATGGTGATTTTATTCTAGAATCGCAAACAAGTCAACCTGAGAATAAAGCAGACAAAGTGTCAACAAAAGCGCTTCCAATAAGGCTGTAGGCCATCTTTTTCATTAAAAGAAAGTGAAAATTAGCTCAAGTTTTTTCTGAAATTGGAAAAATAGATGGAAATTCATCTTCACCTAAGCCTGCAATAGCTTTTTCAAGCATTTGTAAGTCGCTTTTAACTCGCTCAAAACTTAACTGCCCATTATTAAAAATAAATGGACAGGCTGAGATCATTTTTACAGAAACAATTTTTGGAATTATACCTTTAGCAAGACACTCATTGGATCCACAAATAGCAGCTGGCAGATAAATAAATTCATCACTTTCCATTTTTTCAATCAATTCACACAACTTCTTAAAAATCAGGTCTGTTTGATTTACCCCATCTTTTGGCAATAAAAAAACAACCGAGCTTTTAGAAAAAATTAGCTGGCGGGCGTTGTCTATAAAATTTTTATCTGAAATGCGTATACATGCCAGGGATTTTATGTGAGCCCTAAAAAAGCTTTGATCAAACCATTTATCATCAAGTGCAAAAGTTATATCACCGTTAAAAATACTGCGAACAAGAAGAATATCAACAGGACTTTCCGAAGAAATAACAATTAATGATCCTTTATTTCCAGACAAATCACTTTCCCCAAAAAAACGAAATTCTGGAAAAAGGACACGCACCCAAAAGTTACTTAATTTTTTGAAAAAAAATTTTGAAATAATGCTGCTTTTCATCTCTAACCTCTAGAAAAGAAAGCCGCCTGAAAAATCAGGCGGCCAGCTTGTTTCTGTAAAACCCTCTTTAATCTTCCGATCTGACACTTGGAATTCTGTCATAAATCCTGTTTATATCATATCTTGTAAGAACTTCTGAAAGAATAAAGGATTTAACCATCTGATCTGGCGTTATTTGGAAAAGTTGCTCAACCCCAGCCTTCTTCTGCCCTTTTTGATGAACAGATGCCAGTAAATCAGTTTCATTTCCATGATAAACACCTTCTTCAGTTAAAGCAGGTAACTTATCGTAATTAACATCTTTTCGAGCAGGCACCTTATCATAATTAACGTGCTTTGACTTCTGATGTTCGCCGTCAAATTTTTTCTTGGACTGTTTTTGTTTAGCTTGATTTCGGCCCTGCGAATTTCTGCTGGCACTTCTACTGATAGTAGAAGGAATTGGCGGAGGTGACGGAGGGGCCGAATATGAGGAACCAGAAAAACTTGAACCAGAGATTTGACCATTTTTAACTTTTGAAGGCTTCTTCAAAAAATCGTCAATGGAAGAGAGATCAGACAAATCAAGATCAAGATTGGCCTCATCTTTCTTTTTGTTCATCTCAGACCAAACTGAAAAAACAATAGCAATAATAATTATTACAATTTCCAAAAAGGTTACCTCCCTTACTTAGTTTTTAGTCTTGGGAGCATCCACCATAGTTGAAAAAGATTTTCTCATGTCTGTATCGGAATTAATATTCTTAAGAGTGTAATAATCCAAAATACCCATATTTCCGTCTTTAAGAGCATCTGCAATTGCCTGTGGAACAAAAGCTTCAGCTTCAACAAGTTTAGCTCTCATTTCCTGTTCAAGAGCCTTCATTTCTTGTTCTTTAGCTTCAGCCATAGCACGTCTTTCAGCAGCTTTAGCCTGAGCAATTTTCATATCTGCTTCAGATTGATCAATTTGAAGTTTTGCACCAATGTTTTCGCCAACGTCAACGTCAGCAATGTCAATTGATAGAATTTCAAAAGCAGTATTTGCATCAAGTCCTTTGCCCTGTATAGTTTTAGAAATGAGATCAGGATTTTCAAGAATTTCTTCATGGCTTTCAGCGGAACCAATAGTAGTAACAATACCTTCGCCTACGCGAGCAAGAATAGTTTCTTCAGTCGCACCACCAACCAGCTTGTTGATATCAGCTTTAACTGTAACTCTTGCAATAGCCTTAACCTGAATACCATTCTTTGCCATAGCTGCTACAAGTGGAGTCTGAATAACCTTAGGTTTAACACATAATCTTACGGCATCAAGAACATCTCGACCGGCAAGATCTATCGCTGTAGCCTGTTTAAATGTCAAATTAATTCCAGCTCTCTGAGCTGCAACAAGAGCAGAAACGACCTGAGCTACTTTACCGCCCGCAAGAAAGTGTGATTCAAGATCTTGAAGAGCTATGTTAATACCGCCCTTTTTTGCCATAATTGCTGGATTAATAATAGAGTGAGGTGGAACTCCTCTAAATCTCATCCCTATCAGGTCTAAAAGACCAACAGAGACTCCTGAAGCTAGAGCACTTATCCAAAGCCCCACTGGTACAAAATAAGACAGAACTAAAAACGCAAAAATTCCGCCTATACCACCAAGTATAATAATGCCTTCTGACATAGTTGATCCTCCTGCTGGGAAATTAAAAACACTAATAGTGAAATCTAACTGACAATATCCTTTAAAAACGGGTACAAAGTCAAGTTAATTGAAATAGAGATTCGCTGAATTAACTTCAGATAATGCATGTTGGGATCTAAAAAATTCCACAAACTAATGGAAGAACTAAACTTCCTCTTCTAGTTTGGCTACAATTAGCCTTCCGTTTTTTTCTTTCACAACCTTAATTTTGGTCCCATTTTCAATGTATTCACAGTCCGACATCACATCAATTCTTTCATCATCAATCTTTGCAACACCAGAGGGTCTAAGCATTGAAACCGTAACACCTTCTTTACCAACAAAAGCAGATAAATCACGAGTCGCAATACAGCCATTGTCTGCTGAAGATTGAGCTTCAAGGACAAATTTCTTTCCAAAACTTGTGTGCGGGAAAACATAAAAAAACCATAATACGAGAAGAAATAATCCAACCATTGCGCCAAAAGTTGCTGCAATAGCCATATTCATGCTTAATTTCAAAAAGGCAAAAACAATCCCACCGCCAAGCATTAATAAACCAATTACACCAGCAGCACCGAAACCAGGGATTATTGCAACTTCTAGAAACATAAAAATTAAGCCGCCCATTAATAAACCGGCGACAGTAATTCCCCAGGACGGTTCCTCACCACTAGCCTCAGTTTTTACTTCCTTAGAGCTTTCACTAACGGAAGTTTTCTCTGGAAGTATTGAATCCTCAGCTGCACAAACTAGTTGAAAAGGAATTAAAACAAGCAACATCACAAAAATACAAAAATTAATTCCTCTAAGCATATCTCTTTAGTCCTTATTCTGATAATTGTCTAACTGTTATTTTAGTTCCTTCTACTTTTCTTACCGTTACTCTAGCGCCTTTTTCAATAAATTCCCCATCTGAAATAACATCGTACCGCTCATCTCCAATTTTAGCCTTTCCAGAAGGCCTGCATGGAGATACAGCAACGCCTTCGAGGCCATTCAAATGTTCATAGCCAGTAGAGTCAACGGCGACAAAACCATTTTCAGTGGTCATATTATTATTTAAAACAAATTTATCAAATAGTTTAAGCTTTGGTCCCCACCAATACAGGGCGGTTAAAAACCCTACAGAAAGCGTTATAATTTTCGCAACAGCATGAACGGCAGAATATATTCCGCCAAAGGTCATGATAATACTGAAGCTGACACAAAGAATGCCTGAAATACCTGTAATTCCAAAACCTGGGACAACAAAAATTTCAAGAATAAGCAAAACAACGCCAATAGTGAAAAGAATCAGTGCTTCCAGTCCGGCCAAATATGCAAAAAGGTGCCCACCAAAAAACAGTGCCAGACAAGTTAAACCAAGCCAACCGAAAAAGCCAAAACCCGCAATAAAAAACTCGATAATCAAACACCAAAAGCCAATAGTAAAAAGTATGACACTGATATTGGGATTTGTTAAATATCTGGCGAGCCACTCTGCTGAAGTTGGTTTAACCCTTTCAACCGATGCTTTTTCGAAATTTAATCTTTTTAGTGCAGTGGTTACATCTGTAACTACGTAATCACAATAACCGTGCTCCAAGGCCATTTCTGTAGTAAGGGTTAAAATTTCACCCTTTTTAGAAACTCCTGGAATTGTATCATGATCTTTATCTACCATTGCCGCAGCGAGTGCTTTAGGGCGTTTTCTCGCTTCAGCCGCAGATTCAAATTCTCCTCTAAATGCTGATACAAACTTAGCTTCTGCCGCTTTAACAGCAGAACCCATCATTATAAAAGGCGTTGCAGCACCCATTTCTGATCCTGGCTCCATAAAGATTCTGTGACAGGATATTGCAATCAAAGCTGCCGCCGACAGAGCTCTTCCCTTAATGTAGGCCACGGTTGTAACTTTTGATCTCAAAAGAGCGTCTTTTATCTCCTGAGCTGCCGTAACCAGGCCACCGTTAGAGTTTATCTCCAGGACAACAATGGAAACCTTTTCCATTTCAGCCTTTCTAAGCATTCGTTGGATAAAAAACGATAAACCGGAATCAATTTCCCGATCGACACTTAGAACAAGAACAGATTCTCCTTCACCAGATTTTTCCTGAGCAAATACTGGCGAAAATAGACACAAAATAAACGCAACAAGGCCCACAAGACAAAAAAGTCTTGCGGGCTTTGTTTTAAACATTTTAACCATGTTTAGCGACGCCTTCTTTGTTTTCGGCGGGCTTCAGCAGCTTTTCTTTTCTGCTTTTCACTTGGTTTTTCATAAGCTCTACGACGTTTGATTTCCTTAATAATACCAGCTTCCTGACATTTTTTCTGGAAACGTTTCAATGCTTTTTCCAATGGTTCGTCTTTAAGTACCTTTACTTCTGCCATATGTTTCACCCCCTCCCGAGATTGGATGATTGAAGTATCAATTCTTTCGTCATCCAGGAGGCCAATTTAACTGCCTTTTTCCAAGCAAATGAAAATGAATATGATACACGGTCTGGCCACCAAATTCTCCGCAATTGGTCACCACCCGAAAACCCTCTTCAAGATTATTATCCTTAGCGAGCTTTTGAATAGCTTTAAAAATGCCGGAAAGCATTTCACCATTTGCAGCCTCTGGATCAGAGACCTTTTCAACGTGCTTCGTAGGAATGACCAGAACATGAAACGGCGCCTGAGGATTTAAATCCTTAAACGCTACAACTTGCTCATCTCTGTAGATGATGTCAGCTGGGATCTCTCCCTTAACAATTTTACAGAAAATACATTCTACCATAGCAGGCGGATTATACCGTTTATAGGTTGTCTTTGTCAATCTTTTTCTGTACACAAAAAAAGAGCCAAAAAAATTGGCTCTTTTTTTTTTAAAGCTTACTCTAATTTTCAGAGTTTTCCAGGACGGACTCACCATGTTTACCAGGGTGATATTTGCCTTTGTTGTTTGAAAGTGGTGATCTCATAAATCTAATTGCACGAACGCCTGCATGGTGAGCTTCACTAATGTCAGAATCAGAATCACCGTAGAACAGACGAATATTTTTATTTCTGATGTAAACAGCTTTACTGGTTCTACCAGAGAAAATAACAGGATATTTGTTATCAAGTTTAAATTCACGGTGAACTATTTTTGTCAAAATTTCATCTTTGGTCCAGGGGCGTGCTGTTATAAAGTAAATTTTATCCCCTCTAGCCTTGTGCATTTCAATTACATCTCTGGCAGATTGTTTTGGGATGCTGAAATTATCAAAATGACCGTTCATGTCACGCCAAAATTCCATTGAACCTAATACTCTTTTACCGTAACGATTTGTTCCATTCTCTCCGTCTTTATTTTCAAACCCATAATAAAAACCAGGAGCAGAAAACAGAACAGTGTCATCCACGTCAAAACCAACAGCAACAGGTCTCGGGGGAAGGCTATTTTTAATCTGCTCAATACTGATTGAGTTAAAAGCCTGTTGAGCATAACCACCAATAGTAAGAGCTAAACAAAAAAGCGTAATAATAAGGATTCTATTTTTTTTCATTTCTTTCACCTCCGCAGGTTTCAGATTAATATTTTTTATCAAAAAAGGCAATTATATCGGGAATTTGCTATTAATTTGTGCCAATGCATCATTTTCAATTTTAAAAACCGGAATTTTAAACTCCTCATAAAAAATCAAATCAGATCTTCGAGATTTAGCAATTAATTTCCATGATTTAGGGAAATCTCCATCCAGGTCTGTGCAATCTAGCTTATCTGACAATTTAAGCTCAAACTTAAGCCCCATTTGCCTTCCAAGATGTATAACTGACGGCTCAATTTCAAATGCAACCCCATCAATTGCGCCTTCTACAGTTTCATATCTTAAGCTAACTCTCCCTTTTGATCCATATGCAACCTTGTCTTCGAACACAAGGCCAAGCTCTATTCCTTCCAACTTTTCATTTTCAAAACCCTCCTGAAAATGAAGTATTCCTCTGCAAGAATCACCAGGGACAACCGGCAACTGTTCTAACTCCAGCTTCGTCCCTGTTCCGGACAATAAAGCAAGATGCCTTTTCCAAAGCAAATAGAAGCTCCCAATTACTGCAAAAAGAAGAAATCCCAGCGAAACATAAACCGGGGCAGTTGCGTTCCCACCAAGAAAAATAAAAATGCTCCCACCAAGGAATGCCGTCACAAGAATAAAACTAAGGGTTCCCAAAGGGATAAGTCTATTAAAATGAGGCTCATCTGATATCTTAAAATCTCTCCAGTATTTTTCCCAACGCCATGGCTGAGATGGATACTGCTTTTTCAACTCCTGTCTTTTATCCTCATTGGAATTATAATTCCAGAAAACTACAAACAAGACCAGCGTAAGCATAAAAAAGATACCTGAAATAAGAAGATCATAAAAAGATCCCATTGGAGAATCAATTATCAAATAAGCTTTGCCAGGTTCTTCTGGATTAACAAGCGCAACAACCTCTTCTTTACTTGTCACAAAGCCTTTTAAATAGGCTACAGCACTTGCTACCAACTTTGTATCCATTGAAAAAGACGGATCGGGAGCCACATCGTTGCATGAATATTCACTTTCCTTAAATCTATAAGAATAGGAAGCAATAGCGTAAGCCCCGATAATTTCTTGCTGATGATATAAGGGAAGGGAACCAGCATAGGTAACTTTAGCTGAAACATTATTCCAATTTTTAACTGCAAGATTTTTTGAGAGGCTTCTCAGACCGGTATTTCCGGTCCATGCAGCACAACACAAAAAGAAAACCGCTCCAAAGAGGTAAATATAACCTCTTCTCCAAAATTCAGCTTCAGTCATTTGAATTCCTCTCCAGCCAAAAAGTTATCGCAAGCTTAAGCGAAAACTATTGCTAATGTTAGAGTTTTTTGAAATAATAGCTCAATGAATCATAGAATCGCAATATTTCAAATCGTCCTAATGGTTTTGGTAGCATTTTTTGCGCCTTTTGCTGCAGAAAAAGAATGCTCCCCTAATCATCTTTTTCACGACGATTTCCACGGTGACCACACCCATAACCACACGCTACATACCCTCATATCAAGCTGTTGCAATGATCTGGATAAAAATCCATCTGAAGTTCATCATTGCCAGAGTTTTCAGTTGGAAGAAAATGTCGCCATAGCTTGTCAAAACCGATATAGAGACAACCATCTTTTAAGTTCCAACAAAGTTTCAGCAACAATTGAGTTTTCTCAAACTTTTCAACATGAGTTATTAAAATCAACCCCAAACTCTTATTTAACCGTTCCTTTTACTCAGATAGAGGAAAAAAACACTATAGTTCTGCTGATTTGATACGTATCCGGTTTTTTTCACCGCATAAAAATCAAATCAGGAGACAAAAATGAAAACGACAAATCCATCTATTCCTGCCGTTTTGGCATTAATAGTTTTTATTTCAATTATTTATATTAACAACATTTCAGCCCAGGACCACAAACACACTGAAAGTTGCTCACACGATCAATTAAAGGTGGAAAATGATCATCAAGACCATACAGGTCACAGCCACGGCCATGAAGCTGATTCAGATGAGCATAATCACGAAGCTGAAGTAGATGAGCATGCAGGGCACAACCATGTTTCTGCTACAAGCGAAAGCGGCCACGAAGGACATAATCATGGCTCTGAAGCTGGGGTCAATCTTTCAGCAGCTCAAAAAGAAAACGCAAAGATAAGCCTATCGACAGCAAAAGGTGGAGAACTATACAGAGAGCTAAAAGTACCAGCTGAAGTGACTTTGAACACTGACAATATGGCACAGGTTTCACCGCGAACATTTGGAATAGTTAAACAGGTGTTAGTGACTGAAGGAACAAAAGTAAAAAAAGGTGATCTCCTGGCTATAATTGATTGCCCCGAAATTGGGACTGCCAAGCTGGAATTTCTCTCAGCCTTAGCCGAAGTTAGCAATTCCTGCCTGAACTTCGAAAGAGCAAAAACAATAAAAACCAATACTGAAAAACTTTTAAAACTCCTAAAAACAAATCCAGACCTGGACCAGCTGCGAAAAACATCTTTTGGAGATTTGGGAGAAAATAGAAGTCGTCTGATAGGTGATTACGCAGCATTCATTCAAGCTCAATCTGACTTTTTAAGGCTGAAACAGCTAATTTCCAAAAGATTATCAAGCCAACAAGATTTCCAGAAAGCACAAACAGATTACAAAAGAGCCGCAGCTCTGTATGAAGATGCTTGCGACGTTACAGCATTTAAGGTGAAACAAGATTACCAGGAAAACGTCAACAAGCTAAAAGTTACAGAATTTCATAAAAATAATGCTGCGAGAAATTTGCAAATCCTGGGTGTTGAATTGGAAAGAATTTCTGAATTAGAAAAAGTTTTTAGCGATACAGGCTATTCTTCTAAACCGGAAGAATATTTCTGCGAGTCCTGTGCCGGGCTTGAATGTCCTCCTAATAAAAAGAAAAATCCCCTGTTCCATTCTGACCATTCACTTGCAGCAAACCTGATAGTAGCACCCGTCGCCGGAACCATTATTAGCAGAAGCTGTGTAAAAGGTGAGCGCCTGGAAGAAGGCAAAGTAATCTTCCAAATAGCTGATTTAAGAACGGTTTGGGTCGATTTAAAAATCCCAATGACAAACTTAAATAGCGTGAAACAGGGGGATAAAGTATTGATTACCTCCAAAGATCTCAAACTTGAAACTTACGGAGAAATCTCTTTTATTTTTCCGGTAATTGATGAACGAACCAGAGCAGCCAAGGCCCGAATCACCTTGCAAAACACAGGACAGCTGTGGAAACCCGGAACTTTTGTCAGTGCATTTCTTTCTATTGATAAAACAAATGCAGAGGTTGTTGTTCCACTTTCTTCAATTCAAAAAATTGGCAACGAAATGGTTGTCTTTACCCCAGCAGGAAAAGGCTTTGCGACTAAAGTTGTAAAAATTGGGATGAAAGACAGCAAAAGTGCGCAAATTCTCTCTGGTCTAAAAAAAGGAGAACAGTTTGTTTCGGAAGGTGCTTTTAAGCTTAAGGCAACGATGATAACTTCCGGCCTTGATCCTCACGCCGGCCACGGTCATTAATAAAAGGAATAAACAATGATTAATAGAATTATAAAGCTTTCCGTAAGATGGAAAGAAATTTCACTGTTTCTTCTTTTCGCTCTACTTTGCTGGGGAATCAACAGTTATCAGAATATGCCAATTGACGCTTTTCCAGATATTTCTCCTGTAATGGTGCCAATTTTTGCCGAAGCAGACGGCATGGCTCCTGAAGAAGTAGAACGACTTATAACCTACCCGATCGAAACAAAAATGAACGGGCTACCCGGAGTTGAAAGAGTCAAATCTACATCAGCTTTTGGTATGGCGGTTATCTATGTTTACTTTTCAGAGAATACGGATATTTACTTTGCTCGACAGTTAGTCAATGAACGCTTAAACAGTAGTCTTGCAGATCTTCCAGAAATGAAAGATCCACCTAAACTTGGGCCAATATCCACTGGACTGGGACAGATTTTTATTTATTACCTAACCGCTGATGACAGCATCGATACCGGAGGAAAAGATAAGCTGACCTACCTTCGTGATTTAAATGACTGGGTAATCAAGTTTCAACTTCAAACAATACCAGGGGTAACAGATATTCTTTCTGTGGGTGGGCACATTTTACAATACCAAATAAATGTAGACCCTTACGCCCTGCAAAAATACAAGCTGAGTCTTGAAAATATAGAAGAAGCTGTTCACAAAAATAATAGCAACACGGGCGGACAATATCTTACGATTGGTTCTGAAGAGCATTTAATCAGAGGAATCGGCTTACTGAATAATTTAGAGGAAATCCGACAAATCCCTCTAAAAATGGAAAACGGAATACCAATAAAAATTGAAGACGTTGCACAGGTCCAGTTTGGAAAAGGAATCCGAAGAGGAGTTGTTTCTCGCAACGGAGAAGAAGAAGTTGTATCAGGACTTGTTTTAAAACTCTTTGGAGAAAATACTTCAGCAGTAATTCAAAGACTTTACAAAAAAATCCCGGAAATCCAAAAAGGTCTGCCAAAAGGCGTAAAAATCGTTCCATATTACGAACAGGCCCACCTTGTAAACCAGGCCACCTGGACAGTTAAAAAATCCCTTCTTCAGGGGGCAGTTTTAGTCGTTATCGTTTTGATGGTTCTGCTGGGTAGCCTTAGAGCGTCTTTAATCGTAGCGATGGCACTTCCATTTTGCGCCTGCACAGCATTCATAGGAATGAGAATTTTTGGAATTTCCGCCAACCTGATGTCTCTTGGGGGAATTGCCATTGGGCTTGGAATGCTTGTAGACGGCTCAATTGTTGTTGTTGAAAACGTTGTTAGGCACCTGACCAAGAAAGATCCACAAAAACGTTCGACGGAAAAAATAGTAGTTGAATCAGCTAAAGAAGTTGGAAAACCAATTACTTTTGCTATTTTGATTGTTGTGGCTGTTTTCCTACCTATTCTTTCTTTGGAAGGCACAGAAGGAAAGATGTTCTCTCCAATGGCCTACACCATCTGCTTCGCTCTTCTTGGTTCAATTTTAGCAGCTTTATCTCTTGCTCCAGCTCTTTCTTTTCTATTTCTAAAAAATGAGGTCGAAAAAGAAACCGCTTTCTTCAAATTTTTAAAACCATATTATCTGAAATCATTAAAGGGAACTCTTAAAAAACCAATAATGACAGTTATGGTAGCTGTAATTGCTACAGCTTTCAGTTTTATTGCAATATGGAATATGGGAACAGAGTTTATTCCCACTCTTGAAGAAGGCTCAATTATGATAGGAGCTACAATGGCTCCGTCAATTAGTCTTGATGAAGCCGTAAAAACTATTCAATCGATAGAGAAAAAGCTCATAAAAATAAAAGATGTCCATGAAGTAATTTCAAGGATTGGTCGTCCTGAAGCCGGCAGTCATCCACACCCTGTTAACTATGCAGAAATACACATTGAGCTAAAACCACCTTCAGAATGGAGTGAATATTCAAGCAAAGACCAAATTCAAGAACGAGTTAGAGATGAATTGAAAACAGTAACAGGCTTAACCACGAACTTCACACAACCAATTCAGAACGCTTTTGACGAGTTACTTTCCGGCACTAAAGCTCAAATTGCCATAAATGTTTACGGGGAAAACCTGAACACACTAAAAACAAAAGCAGAAGAAATACTTCATGCCACGCAGGGTGTAAAAGGTTTCACGGACGTAGCTGCCGAACAAAGTTTTGGTCAGCCGCAAATAAAAATAGTTGCCAATAGAGATGCCTGTGCAAGATATGGCATTGAAATTAGTGAAATTCTTGAGTTGGTAGAAACTGCCATCGGTGGAAGGGTTATAGATCAACTCTACTTAAATACAAGACGCTATGACATTTATCTTCGTTACAAACAAATTGACAGATCAGATGTAAATTCCCTGAAACAACTTATTGTTCATTCCGACAATGGTAAAATTGTCAGCTTGGAACAGGTTGCAGATATACAAATGGTAGAAGGTCCCATCCAGATTAACCGCCAGAATAGTCAACGAAGATGGGTTGTTCACGGAAATATTAAAGGGCGCGCCTTAAGCGAAGTAGTAGAAGATATACGACAGGCTATTTCCTTGAAAGTAAAACTTCCCACAGGCTATTTTGTTGAGTTTGGAGGCCAATTCGAAAATCAACAAAGGGCGATGGGCAAATTAAAAATTATTATTCCAGTAGTAATCGGAGTAATTTTTCTCTTGCTTTGGTTAACCTTTAACTCGCTTAGACATGCGTCAATAGTAATCTTAAATGTTCCAATGGCTCTGATTGGAGGGGTGACGGGACTAATTATCACCGGCCAGTATCTTTCTGTTCCAGCTTCAGTTGGATTTATCGCCCTTTTTGGAATTGCAATGCAAGATGCAGTTGTGTTAATTACTGACTTTAACGATTACCGAAAAATGGGGTTTGACTTACACTCAGCGATAGTAGACGGAGCAATGATTAGATTCAGAGCAGTTTTAATGACAACTCTCACTACACTTCTAGGGCTTTTGCCGCTCCTTCTTTCAACGAGTGCAGGGTCAGAAATTCAACGACCTTTGGCTGCAACCGTTGTTTTTGGACTAGCGAGTTCAACACTTCTTACACTTTATGTTATACCTTCGGTATATAAATTAGTTGAAGAAAAGTTTTTGGCTTCGGATTCTAAAAATTCCTCTGAAAATAGCTAAATGGAGAAAACAAAATGATTACTGGAAATCCCAGAAACATAAAAATTAATGCTGATAAATGCCTGAAAGATGGGTTATGTATTGCCGCATGCCCCGCTAAGATTATGACTCCATCAAACTCAGGAGTTCCTGATATAAACTCAAAAATAGCATCAGGATGCATAAATTGTGGCCACTGCGTGGCAATTTGCCCTTCCAGCGCTATCAGCGTTGAGAATATATCAGGAGAAGCCTGCGAAGCTTTACCCAAAGAAATTGCAAGTTTTGAAAGTCTGAATGGCTTAATAAAAACCAGACGTTCTATAAGAAATTTTAAGGACGAACTGGTTGATTCAGAGCTTTTAAAGGAAATTATTTCGGCGACAAAATATGCTCCAACCGCAAAAAACTCTCAGATGCTCAGCTGGATACTTATTAATGGCAAAGAACGAGTCAGACAACTATCTGAAAAGGTTATTGACGCATTTAGAAAAGACCCGAATATGGCTTCTATTATCAAGGCATTTGAGAATGGTTATGATGTTGTCCACAGAGGAGCTCCTCATGTTGCTGTAGTCTTGACACCCAAAGCTTATAATTGGGCAGCTCTGGATGGGGCAATTGCGATTTCTTATCTGGACTTGCTGGCAACAACTAAAGGAATTGGAACTTGCTGGGCTGGCTTCACAACTTATGGCTCAGTTCTTTCTCCTGAAGTCGCCAAAAGTATTGGAGTGCCAGAAACTCATAAAATCGCAGGGGCTATGATGCTTGGACATCCCAAATTAAAATACAAAAAAATACCAAACCGCAACGAAACAAACCTAACTGTGGTATCATAATATCGAACTTGAATTCTACTGGAATCTTCCAGTAGAATTCCTCTCTTTGGAGGCCCTTGGTGGATAAAAATTTCGATGAGTTAGCAGATAGATTTAAGAGCAAAGTTTATAAAGCAGGAAAAGGCGAAATACGCCAGGCTGTTCTTCAATACGATATTCTGAGAAGTTTTCCTGAAATAGAACAACCACATGAGCTCAAAATTCTTGATGCTGGCGGAGGAATGGGGCAAATTTCAAGATGGCTAGCTGCTAAGGGTCACAAAATTATGCTTTGTGATTTATCTGGAGAAATGCTGGAAATTGCCAGGGAAGAAAACAAACTAGCGGGGCTTGAGGACCGCATAGAACTTGTTCAATCACCACTACAGAAACTTCCAAGAATGTTCAAACCAGAAACTTTCGATTTAATTCTTCTTCATGGCGTAATAGAGTGGATGGAAAAGCCTCTGAATGCTATTCAAGTGCTATATCCTCTGTTAAAAAGAGATGGTGGCATGTCACTTCTCTATTTTAACCGTGAAAAACTCATTTTAAAATGGGGCATTAATGGGCAATACAAAAAAGCATTAGATGGAAAATCCGAAGATTTAAGACCGCTAACTCCCACCAATCCATTATCAGAGCATGAAGTTTTGCCGCTTTTGCGAAAACTTGGCTTCAAAAGCCTTTCAAAAGCTGGGATTAGAATATTTTTTGACTTTTTCAAAAATGAAGCACCTAAAAACCCAGATATAGAAAAATCAATAGAGCTGGAAAAAAATTATTGCCACATTGAGCCATTTGCCTCGCTAGGTGAACACACTCACGTAGCCTGCAGGCGATAGCACCTCCCTTTTCACATAAAATCGTTGACTTTTTATCGCAATCGAATTAATCTGACTGACCAGTCAGTCTAATAAATGACTGACTGGTCAGTTTTATTTTTCACGGGGAGCCTTCTTGAGCAAACAAATTCTGGATAAAAAAAGCAAAATTCTTCAAGCAGCCACAAAGCTGTTCTCAAACTTAAATTTTCATGATATTACCCTGGACCAGATAGCTGGAGAAGCAGAAGTCGGCAAAGGTACCATTTACAATTACTTTAAAAATAAAAATGAACTCTTTTGCCAATGTATATTGCATGACTTCGAAATATTTGAAGCAAAAAGCCTAAAAATAATTGAGTCAGAATCCAAATTTGAACAAAAACTACTTGGGTTAGCAGAATTGCAAAGCGAAGCCTTTGAAAAAAAAGGACCGCTTATTCAGAAATTATTTCAAATGGGCCCCAAATTTGAAATGACCAGCGATGAATTTTCTAACTTTTTTTCATTTCTGGAAAAAGAGATTAACAGAAACTCCATCCTTTTTGAGCAAGGGATAAATGAAGGAGTTCTTTCAGATGAATTCACCCCAATTCAGATGGCAATAATGTTTCATAAAGCCTTTGACATAAATATTTTATTTAAAACCTTTGGGCAGAAAAAGGTTGTTGGGCGAGAAGTTGCACATTATTTCATGAAAATGCTGAAAAAGTAGAGATCAATCAATGAAAAAGCCTAATACCAAAATAACAAGCCTGTTTCTTTGCCTTTTAGCTATTTTTGCATGCACTACTGGATATGGAGAAGTTATATTTCAAGCACTGGACAAAAACCTTAAACCACTTGAAACAGCTTCCTTAAGCTATGACCTGTCAGATTTTTCAATGCAGGATGCTATTAATATTGCCTTGAAACAAAACAGATCAATTATTTCATCAAGAGAAGATGTTCGAAAAGCTAATGGACAAGTTAAACAAGCCAGATCAATAGCGGGCACGAAGGTGTCAGGGAATTTCTTACAAACACGGCTTGATGATGTTGCAACAGCTAATTTAGGCGGACAAACTCTTGAGTTAGGAAAAAAGGATGTGCAGAAAGCATATCTTGAGTTGTCTCAACCGCTATTTCTGGGAACAAGAGATCAAGCTGCAATAAAAACAGCTAGATTAGGTCGGTCGATAAGCAATTCTGCGTTTATTTTTACTCAACAACAAACCATAGCTAATACAATCCTTCTTTATCTTGGATGGGTTTATGCCAAAGAAGTTGAACGGGTTTCGGAAAAAGACCTTGAACTTGCTCAAGCTCACTTTTCACTCGTCGAGAAAAGATACAACAATAAACTAGCCTCTAAATATGAACTTCTTCGCGCAGAAGTCAGGCTAACTCAAACTAAAAGTAAACTTGCACAGGACAAAAACAATACTCTTCTCAACTGTTCTGAGCTTTTAACATTACTGGGCCTACCTATTAACCAACAATTAGAAACCAATTATCGCCTGGAAATTGAAAAAATCGACTTAGCAAACGAAATAGGCTCAGAAGCATTTCAACTAAAAGAAGATCTAAAAGTAAAAAAACTGCAGGCTGAAATTGCCAAACAAAGCGTGAAATCGGCTCGAGGTGAGAAGCATCCAACAGTGAATTTATTTGGACAGTTTGGATCAGAAAATCCTTCATCAAAATCCGGCTTTGGACAACTTGAAAGAAAAAGTTATTGGAATGCAGGAGTAGCAATTAATTTTAAACTTATTGATGCAGGCAACACCCGAGGAAAAATTATGGAATCCAAAGCTGCATTGAATAAAGCGAAAAATGAGTATGAACAAGCTATTGAGCAGACAAAGCTCGAAATCCATCAGGCAATTTTAAATTTGAAAACCGCCCAGGAAATAGTTTCCTCACAAAAAGAAAATCTCAAACAAGCTGAAGAAACCATGCGGTTGGCGAAAGTTCGTTATGAAAACGGAATGTTTACGCAAGTTGAAATGTTTGACGCAGAAAATGCATATCTAAATGCAAATCTGGCTTACCTGCAAGCTGTATTTATGCATCATCAGGCGCGCATTTCATACCTTCTTTCAACAGGTAAACTGGGACGAGAATTTAACCTCGGAATCTAAGGATAATAAAATGAAGAAATTTTCATCAATATTAAATATCGCATTCTTTTTTACATTACTCTTTTCCACGGCAATACATGCCCAGAACAATATTTCCGCGGGAACACCAGTCGTTGCACAAAGGGTTACAACCGGCAAAATTAGTTCACAGATTCTAACTTCTGGAGATGTTTTACCTATGCAGGGAGTAGACCTTCACCCTGAAACCTCCGGATTAATTATAGATATAAAAGTAAGCGAAGGCTCAAAAGTAAAAAAGGGAGATACTCTGGCAATCATCGATCATGCGGTACAGCAAGCTGGTTATATTCAAGCTGAAGCGGCAGTAGAAGTTGCTAAAGCTGGCGTTGAAATGGAAAAAGTAATGATCCAGTCTTCCTTATCGAGACTCACTTCTGCAAAAGCGCAGAAAGCTTCCATCGTCGCGCAAATGAAGAATCTGCGAACAACAAAGGAACGAATGGAGCAATTGTTTAAAGAAGGAGCTATTTCGAGACAACAGCTTGACGATGTAATCGCTAATCATGATGCGACTGAAGCTCAGCTTGTTGCGGCAGAGGCTGCAATACAGCAGGCGAATGACGCGGTCCTTTCCTCGAAAATGACAAAAAAAATGAAAGAAGCCCAACTGATTCAAGCTTCTGCCAACCTAAATTCTGCAAAAGTAATTCTTGAAAACGCATATATCATTGCGCCATTTGATGGAATAATCACACGAAGAGATGCCGACCCCGGCGCAATGGCTAATCCAGCAAAACCGATTTTACGCCTGGAGCAAATGAATCCTGTCAAAATACTCGGTTCTCTAATTGAAAAAGATCTGCACATGATTAACCCGGAGAAAACCGTTGCCATTGTTTCTCTAGACACAATAGAAAAGGACTTCAAAAGTAAAGTTAAGAAAATTTATCCATCAATAAACAGCGTTTCCAGAACTGGAAAGCTTGAAATACAATTAGACAACCCTGATCTTCAACTGCGCTCAGGCATGTTTGCGCACATAAAACTTCTCATTGAAACAAAAAGCAACGTTGTTATTGTTCCCAGAGATTCATTGATGAGCTACAAATCAAACTTATACGCTTTTAAAGTAGAAAACGGAAAAGCCAGAAAAGTCATGGTTAAAACCGGGCTTGTTCAAGGTTCGATTATCGAAATAACCGCTGGTCTAAAAGCTGGTGACATAATAATAAGCGAAGGACTGGAGTTTATTAGAGAAGGAAGCCAGGTAAAAGTAATTCTGGAGGAAGACGGAAAATGAAGCTTTCAGAATTCGGAGTTAAATGGCCGGTAACCACGACAATGATCTTTTTGGCCATTGTAATTGTCGGGGCTTTTGCATATACCCAGGTTGGGATAGATCTGATGCCGGACTTTGAAGTTCCGGCCATAACTATCATCACTACATATGATGGAGCAGGCCCGCAGGAAGTCGAGTCCCGTATAACCGAAAGAATTGAGGAGCAGGTATCAACAGTCCAAAATGTGGATGAGATTACTTCAATGTCTTTTGAAGGAATGTCTATGGTTACAGTTAAATTTGACTGGAATATAGATCTGGCAGAAGCAACCAATGATGTTCGTGACAAACTTGACCTTGTAGCTAAACGCCTCCCAGAAAAAGCCGAGACCCCAATGATTTTTAAATTCAACACCTCTATGATTCCGGTAGTAATGCTCGGCGTTTCTGCAGATGAAAATTGGGAAAAACTGGACAAAATTGTTGATAAAAAAATCATTGATCCATTAAAAAGGGTTCCAGGAGTAGCGACTGCGATCTCTCAAGGTGGAAGCAAAAGAGGCATTCTATGCCAGATAGACAGAGAAAGACTAAAAGCAACCGGACTAACCGGCAATGCAATTGTTAATATTTTAAGGAGTCAAAATCTAAACAACCCCGGCGGACACATCCGAAGCGGTAACTTTGACTATCTTGTTCGTACCCCGGAAGAATTTTCGAACGTCTCGGAAATTGGTTCTGTAGTTGTCTCAAACAAATCCGGAATAGTAAGATTGCAAGACGTAGCAGAAATTGTAGATGGTTTTCTTGAAAAAACCAGTGAGTTTTTAATGAATGGCAAGCCCGCCATGGGAATTATGGTTCAAAAGCAATCAGGAGCTAACTCTGTGACGGTTTCCAGAGCTATTCTTGAAGAGATTCCAAAAATTCAGGCCAAACTTCCATCAGACGTTAAAATACATTTGTTTTTTGATACTGCAGATTTTATCCGTCACACCATCGCCAACCTTAAAAATGCAGTAACAGTAGGAGGGATAGCTGTCTTTTGTGTTATTTTCTTTTTTTTAAGAGATATCAGAGCCAGTCTAATCGTCTGCACGACAATTCCAACATCTCTTATAATTACTTTCCTTCTTATGTATATTGCAGGCTACACAATCAATCAAATTTCTTTATCCAGCCTGGCAATTGGAATAGGGATGGTAGTAGACAACTCCATTGTAATAATGGACAACATAAAGCGCTATTTAGATCGCTCAGTGTCCAGCAAAGAAAGCGCTATATGGGGTGCTGCAGAAATGGCGAAGGCTGTAATTGCCTCTACGACCACAACAATTGCGATATTCCTTCCCATAATATTTACTTCGGGAATTACCCAGATAATGTTTGGACAGCTAGCATCAATCGTTAGCATGGCGCTGATAGCGTCTCTTTTCTCCGCATTAATGTTGTCACCAATGCTCTGCTCAAAATTTTTAAAACCTGCCTCGCAAGATAGTCATGGAAATCCAATTGTTAAACATAGTGCTTTTTTTAATAAGCTTGAAAACTTCTACGGCAGCCTTTTAGGAATGGTATTGGCCAATCGTGCAACAGTGCTGGGCATACTTTTTATCTTGTTTATTGGCTCCCTTGGGGCAATTAAGCTTGTGGGAACTGATTTCATTCCAGAGCAGGATCAGGGGCGCCTGGTCATAAATGTAGAGTTACCTACGGGCTCCAGATATGAAGAAACTGGCAAAGTAATTGATAAAATACAAGCCCTTATTAAAAACAATGTGCCAGAATTCAAATCTATGGTTGCGCGCTACGGAGTAAGTGAAGACAGCATGGCGGCGGTCATACTGGGCAATAAAGAGGGATCGCATACTGGACAAATAGAGCTGATGCTTGTCTCCAAAGCACAACGAAAACGTGGAATCCGCTCCATAATTGAGGCATTGCGACCAGAGTTGGAAAAAATCCCTGGGGCAATTGTCAGATTTGATACAAGTGACCCTCTTGGAAACATGATGGGGGGAGGTTCGGGAGGCTTTTCACTTAACATATACGGACATGACCTGGAAAAAGGAATAGAATACGCAAACACTCTAGTTGAAGCACTTAGAAAGGTGAAAGGTCTTAAGGATATTGAAACAAGCCAGCAGCTTGCCCAACCGGAGCTGCAGGTTATTGTTGATAGAGAAAAAGCTTCAAATTTTGGCCTAAATGTTACTGATATCGGCAAAACAATTGAGCTTTATTTTAATGGGGATAACACTGTCAAATACCGAGAAGGTGGAGATGAATACGATGTGGAAGTTCGTTTTCGAGAATCAGACCGCGTTAAACTGAGCGATCTATCTCAGGTTCCAATTTCAACTCCAATGGGCTATAACGTAAATTTGAGTAACGTTGCAGATATAGTTCAAAATTTTGGGCCAACACGAATAGAACGCAACGAGCAGCAAAGATATATCCAGATCACAGGGCAGGTCTATGGCAGAGGTTCAGGAGAAGTTTCGGCAGACGCTGAGGTCGTTGTCAATTCGATTCCAGTTCCACCAGGCTTTCATTGGAAGTTTTCTGGAAATGAGCAAGAGCGACGTGAATCGTTTCTCCTGATGCTTCAAGCCGCCGGGCTTGGAATGATATTGGTTTACATGGTAATGGCTTCACAGTTTGAATCATTTCTTGCGCCTTTTATAATCTTTTTCAGCATCCCATTTGGTTTTATGGGCGCAATTTTGATACTTGCCTTTACTGGTTTTAGAATATCTATCGTATCTTTGTTGGGCTTCATTATTCTTATAGGAATTGTGGTTAATAACGGCATTGTTCTGGTTAGTTACATAAATATTCTGATTCAGAGGAATTATAAGCTTAAAAATGCTCTTGTAGAGGCTGGAAAAAGCCGACTAAGACCAGTTCTATCAACCACTCTAACCACAATGCTAGGAATGCTGCCAATGGCACTGTCATCAGGCGAAGGATCGGAGATCTGGGTACCCCTGGCATTGAGTGTAATTGGAGGTTTGGCTGTTTCAACTGTTATGACACTAGTTTTAATGCCTATTCTATACAGCTTTTTCAGTCGAAGACTGGTCAAAGAGCTTCAGGAATCATAAGGAGTACAAAATGGAACTTTTAATGATAATTTGCAGCTCAACCTTACGCGAAGACCTGCATAGACTAATGAAAGATAATGAAATTCAATATTTTACCCAGATCCCAGAAGTTTACGGCTCTGGAAAAGGCGGCGGGACTAAGTTAAACACTGATGTGTGGCCAGGAATAAACATGATCTACTTTATTACAACAGATTCAGACAAAGTTAGAGTTTTAAAGGAGTGGGCGAAAAAATACAAAGAAGCCGGAGTTCGAGAAGGTTTAAAGATATTTTCACTACAAATGAATGAGGTAATTTGATTTTAGCAGAACTGGCGTTCAGCCTATGATCGCCAGTTCTATTATTATCTTTATCAGCTGTATTGATTCATGATATAATCCAGCACTTAATTTAATACAAAGAAGCACCAAAATGCACCACACAAAAGAACTCGAAAACGCACCCATCGGCAAGCTTCTAATAAAGCTTTCCATGCCCGCCATAGCTGGAACGGTTATTACCTCACTATACAACATTACGGATAGAATATTCCTTGGACGATTTGTTGGTGAGCATGGGATTGCAGCTACTACGGTCTCATTTCCATTAATGCTCATCATGATGGCGTTTGGCATGTTAATAGCCTTTGGAACCAATTCACAGATCTCTATTAGACTGGGTGAAAAAAAATACGAAGAAGCAGAAAAGCTACTAGGACAAGGAATTCTGCTATTTCTTGCTTTTTCTGTAGTGTTTACCGGAGCTTCTCTTTTCTTTCTTAAAGACCTTTTGAGATTTTTTGGTGCAAGCCCTTCCATAATGCCTCATGCAACGGAGTATTTATCTATTGTGCTTATAGGAACTCTCCCTCATGAAATATCATTCGGAGTAAATAGCTTTATCCGAGGAGAGGGAAACTCCAAAACTGCCATGTATACCATGGTTATTGGCGGAGTATTGAACATTATTCTCGACTACCTTTTTATCGTAAAATTTGGTTGGGGAATGAAAGGCGCAGCATGGGCAACAGTAATTGGTTACAGCGTCTCGGCATTCTGGGTTTTGCAATATTACTGGAGTGGCAAAAGCACGGTTAAACTTAAACTTGCGAATTTAAGTTATAAATGGAATTCAGTTAAAACCGTTCTACAAATGGGTTCACCCCATTTTATTATGAATCTTATTTCAAGCGTGCAATTCTCACTTTTCAACAACCAGTTGGGAAAGTTTGGTGGCGATCAGGCTATTTCAGTTATGGGTGTTATAATGAGCTTCAATATGCTGTGGCTCATGCCAATCATTGGAATATCCCAGGGATTACAGCCAATTGCAGGATATAATCATGGTGCGGGAAAGCCGGATAGAGTAAAAAGTTCATTGCTAATGGCAATTGGTGTAGCAACAGTATTTTGCCTTTTCTTTTATGCATTTGTTTATGCATATCCGGAGCTAATTTTTTCAGTATTTGTAAAAGATGGAGCAAAAGACTTCCTGGCAATGGGCTCAAATGCGATAAAAAACTTTCTTCTTGTTCTTCCAATCGTTGGTTATCTGGTTATTGGCGGGAACTACTTTCAGTTTATTGGACGACCAAAAGTCAGCTTAACTTTGACCATCTTCAGACAAGTGGTTTGTTTAATTCCTGCCATTATATTTCTGCCTCAAATATGGGGGTTAAATGGAATTTGGCGGGCAATGCCAGCATCTGACATCGGTGCAATGGCTATGACCAGTTTTTTCTTTTTTCGAGAGCTTAAAAGGCTGAATTCTGAAATATTAAAAAAAGATGCCCCAAATGACGTAAAGCAAAATCATTAATGTTGAGCCTAAAACAACAATATTGTGAGCTATAGAAGACCTTAATTTATCATTCTTCAATTCAATGAAGCTAACTCCTGAATAAACAGCATAAGCCAGTCCTACAGCGAAAGGAACCTGAAAAAGCACAAATCCCCGACCTGGATTCGCAATAAAGTGAATCCCGGCAGAGATTATTACCCCGGCAAAAAACACTCCAAGACCAGTCATAATTCCATGCTTACAATTCTGAATCATAATCGCCTTTGTATCAGGTGATCTTTCTGCAAAATCCAGAGCCTGGGAAGCTAAGGTACCAGTTATTTTTGATTTCATTAATGATTGAAGAACCCTTGCACGTTTTGCCTTTTTCTTCTTTTCGTCAAATTCACTCATATACCCAGCCACCATTTCAAAAAGCATCTGTAAACCTTGCTCACCAAGAGCATCTCTCATAAATCGCTTTGTTGCGACTGGTAAATCTTCTTTGCGAATATTAACCTGGCTTTTTTGGGAAGACTGGGACTTGCTTGTCAATGGAGCTCTTGCCACAGATGGAGCTGGTCTTTGAGTTGTCTGATTCTCAGGATTTATGGCAGTAGCGGGAGCACTATCCTGTAAGCTTTCTTTTTTTTCACTGCCCACTGCTGGGAAATCAGAAGAAGCGCCATGCTTTGAGCCAACTCCAAGAATCTTGTATGTAGGTTGTTTTTCCTGCTCTATACCGGTCTTATTGAGAGTGCCACAGGAAACACATTTAATCATAGGCTGCTCATATCCCTGTGGAATAGAGATTTCAGCAGCGCATTGTTCGCAAATTATTCCAGCCATAAAAGACTCCTCTTATCAAACTATTATAACTCAAATTTTGTTAACTGGAAATTTCATTAACTTGACCCACAACATTGAGGCTATTAAGATGTAACAAATTCTGGCTTTTGGTGCAAAATGGCAAAAAAAGAACGACTTGATAAATTAGTAGTTGAACAGGGTCTGGCGGTAGATATAGATCGCGCCAGACGATTAATTCTTGCAGGAGAAATAAGAACTGGTGACAGGCTTTGGGATAAAGCCGGAGAAAAAATTCCTGTAGAAACCATCCTTGAGCTTAAGCAAAAGGTTTGTCAATTTGTCTCAAAAGGTGGATTGAAGCTGGAAAGGGCAATCCAGGAATTTGGAATTGACGTAAAAAACTGTCGATGCATAGATATTGGAGCTTCCACAGGCGGTTTTACTCATGTCCTGTTACTTTCGGGTGCAAAAGAAGTTGTTGCTGTTGATGTTGGTTACGGGCTGCTTGATCAAAAATTATGCAACAATGATAAAGTAATAGTTTTTGATCGTACCAACTTTAAAAATACGTCTTCCGATCATTTTGGCGCCCCTTTTGACATTGCTGTTGCCGACGTTTCATTCATCTCATTGCGTTCAATAATCCCCCATGCATCCACGATGCTAACTGAGACTGGCTTTTTTGTGGGTTTGATAAAACCTCAATTTGAAGCAAAAAAAGATCAGGTCCCTGAAGGCGGAGTTATAAAAAATCCTGAAATACAGATAGAAGTAATAGAGAAACTTTCAAATGACATCGCTGAGCAATGCGACCTCAGACTGACCAAATTGGCCCCAGTTCCTTTAATAAGCAGGAAAAAGAATATTGAGTTTGTATCAATGTGGGAAAAAAATTCAAAATCAATTTCAATCGAAAATATAAGAGATATTGTTAATCTGTCTCACAAACGCTAGTTCCGCTCCATTTACTTCAGGGCCTGTTTCTTTAAAATTAAAAACCAGCGGTTAAAAATTGCAAGGCAAGCCTCTATTCTACCAATATCAAGACTAGTATTTGCAATACTCAGTTTTGATGAAAGATTCACCAGGAATTCGGAATTGAATTCAACGCCCAGTCTATCGAAAATCAATGAAAGTTCTGCCACATCATCTATCGAGATTCCGCATTCAAGGGTTTCTAGCAGCGGTTTAACTTCAATACTAATTTTCCCGACCAATTCATAACATCCAGAAATTTCTTCATTGATACAAGCTTCTAATTCAGCTTTCCAGGCCAAAGGATCTTCGAAATCTTTGATTGTCTTTTTACAATCAAGAAATTTATTCAAAACTTTGTATATCTTCACGGCTTCAACTGGCTTGTAAATTAAATCATCGAATATATCTGAATAGTTGACTGGGGACTCTCCCTTTATAGAAGCAGTTACAGCAACAATTGGAGTTTCATTATTTTTATCAAGTTTTCGAATTTTTAGTGCAGTTTGAACTCCATCCATTTCAGCCATTCTTATGTCCATTAATATCAAATCTGGCTTTTCTGCTTTATATTTCTCAATTGCTTCAAAACCGCTGGCGGCTAATATTGGAGTAATACTTACCGGTTTTAAAATTTCGCATAACACATCTCTATTATTTTTGACATCATCGACGACCAAAACTTTTTCATGATTAAATTCATATGCAGTATCTCTATCAACTCTGGAAATTTGTAAGTCCTCAATTTTATTAGAATACTTCACCCCAGGAAGAATTACCTTAAAATGGCTTCCTTTTCCAGGAGAGCTCTTAACCGAGATTTTTCCCCCAAGCAGATCAATCAAACGTCCGGTAATAGCCAATCCTAAGCCCGTTCCACCAAACTTTCTTGTATCATGCCCCTCATGCTGTTCGAACGGAGAAAAAATTCTTTCCTGCTGATCTTCCTCTATACCAATCCCAGTATCAGAAACGGATATAACAAAATCCAAAGTTTCTTCAGTCTTGTTTTCCTCAGAAAATTCAATCTTTATCTCTCCGATCTCAGTAAATTTGACTGCATTACCAACAAGATTCATTAGAATTTGTCTCAACCTTACCTCGTCACTAAACAAAACCTGGGGAAAATCATGATTAATCTTACAAATAAAGTCTATTTCTTTCTGTTCTGCTTTTAATTTAAAGATATTTTTTATTTCCTTAATCAATAATTCAGGACTCAAAGCAGATACATTAATCTTAAGCTTTCCAGCTTCAATTTTTGAAAGATCTAAAATATCATTTATTAATGTGAGCAGAGACTTTCCAGCAGAGCTAATTGCTGTGGCAAAATTAACCAGTCTTGCTTCCTTAAGCTGAGTTTCCATTAAATTACTAAAACCAATTACAGCATTTAGCGGTGTTCTTATTTCATGTGACATATTGGCAAGAAATTCACTCTTAGCCATGTTAGCCTTTTCAGCAATTTCCTTTGCCTTTTCTGCATCAATTCGTGCTTTCTTAACTTCCAACAAGCTTTTCTTTCTTTCCGTAACATCAGAAATAGTTTCGACACAGCCAATCAGAAAACCTTCAGAATCAAAAACAGGAGAAGCGTTCAGCTGATAGAACCCCCCTCTAAATTCCATTTCCTCACCAACCTGGCTGCCAATTGTAATTGCACCTTTGATTACATTCAAAAAAGCTTCATTTTCGCCCTTTAATAATTCCTTAAAGCTAAGTCCTTTTGGAATGTTCCTGTCAGAAATTCCTAGAATATTTTCAAATCTAGCGTTTGCCCAAACAATTTTTAGTTCGTAATCAACGAAACAAATTCCATCCACAACATTGTCGAGAATAACTGACTTCTCTCGTTCCGAAGAAATTAAAGCCAATTCATTGTCCTTTTTATCAGAAACGTCCTGCAAAGTACCAAAGAGTTGGATCAAATGACCTTTCTTATCAAACTCGGCCTTACCAAGATCGTGCACATATCTTTCGTCGCCATCTGGCAATAAAATCCTATGGCTCATTTCAAATGCAACGCCATCCTCTTTGGCCCGCTTCCATCTCTCATCATACTCTTCAAGTTCAGTCTCAGGTATTAACTCTCTTAAGCTAGAAGAGTTTGGAATAAACGTTTCAATTGGTTTCTGACAAATTCTGTATAGTTCTCTCGACCATTCAACTCTTCCAGTTCTAACATCGACAAACCAATGACCAATCTGACCCAACCTTTGAGCATCCTCAAGCAAAAGTTGATTTCTTCTTAGAAGCTCCTCAACCAGCTTGCGCTCATGAATATCCTGGTGGAGACCATGGATTTTTATTGGAGTGCCAGATTCGTCCCATTTGAAAATAGTGCCCTTGGTCATCATCCAACGCCAGCCGCTCTGTGTGTTAAATCTAAACTCGGCTTCATATTGCTCTTTCTGGCCGGTCAAATATTCTTCTCTGGCTTTAACAACCAAAAGTTGATCATCAGGATGAATATGCTTCATTAAAAGATCAATTGGAAACTCTTTCCCTGTTCTATTTTCAAATCCAGTTAATTTGTACCATGAATCCGATGGCTCAAACTCACCACTAAGGACATCTAAAGTCCAGCTTCCTGCGCCAGCAACGTCTAACGCAAGCTTTAATCTCTCGGCCTCGTTTCTTATGAGACGATCATAGGCTTTTCTTTCACTTATGTTTCTGGCGACAGAAATAATTCTCTTCTTATCACCAAAATCAACCAGTCTGGATACTATCTCATATGGCATAGCTCCAGATTTTCCGCACTGGAATTCTGTTTCAAAGAAACTTGGAATCTCGGTTTCCAAAAGCCTTTCAAAATTTTCCATCAATTCAGGAAACTTTCTTGGGCAAATTGCACTCCATCCCTTACTCTTTATAGTCTCAGAGCTCAAACCTAACTCAGTCTCTGCCAATTTATTAAACTCAATAATTTTGGTTTCACCATCCAATAACTCATGGAGAATTGCAATTTCAGGAAGACTCTCAAAGAGATTTTCAAATCTTTCCTTACTCTCTGCCAGCGCCTGCTTCATTTCCTGGGTATCAGTCACATCCTGGACAGAACCATGAGTCCCCAGGGGCTTTCCTTTGCTGTCATAGTCGATACAAGTCACAGAAGTTAGCCACTTAAGATTATTTTGATAGGAAATTATTCGAAAATGATTTACAAATTCACTCTGGCCTTTTTCGATTGCTTCATGCACTTTGGCGCGAAATTTTTCTCGGTCCTCGGGATGAATAAAATTGGTAAACTCCATTGCCGGAACCGTTGTTTCTGTTGCAGAATCAAGAAAGATCCTTGACGCCTCAAGGGAGCCAAAATATTGGTTCGTTTCAAAATCGTGATAAAAGTACCCTATTTTTGCCAGTGATTGAACTTCAAGAAGTTTCTGTTCTCGCTCTTTTAGTTTTTTCTGAGCTTTTTTCTTTTCTGTAACATCTCTCACTATGCACAAAATGGATTCATCCAACCAACTTTCCATAAAGTGTACGCTTAATTCTACGGAGATATTTCTTTTATTGTGGTTTTGAATTTCTGCTTCGAAAAAAACAAATTTATCATTCCTGATTTCTTCTAGAAAATTTCCTGGAAAGCCACGGTACATATCAAAAAGATTTTCGACTCGTAAATTTTCTAAAAGCTCTTCCCTTGAGCAGCCAATTATATTGCATGCGGCCTGATTCACTTCATAGAAAGGCTGGTCTTGAAGGACTTTATCTCTGACAACCAGCTTATGCAGAAAAACTCCATCTTTAAGCGTTTCCAAGAGCTGATAGAACCTTCGCTCCGAAATTTCTGCAATCTTGCTTGAGTCCCTGAAATCATTAAGCTCTTCAGCACTTTTCTCAAGTATTTTTTTGTATTCATAAAGTTTAAAATAGACAATGGTAAAAACCAGAATAAATAAAAAGAAAATGATTAAAATGCCCCATGAATTCCCATGCTTATGGTTAAGGAAAAATCTACCTTTTAAATGTTGGTAAAAGGAATTTGGATCATGCTCCCAGATACCAATCCAATGATTAATTCTTTCGATAAACTCTTTACCTTTTAGACTTCCCGTAGATGCAATTGTATGAAAAAACCACTGTTCAAAGAATTCATTTTCTTCAAAAATCTTTGCATATTTATTACTATTAAAAGACAACTTGTTATCTAGAACACAATCTATTTCACCATTAGCTAATGCGTCATATAGTTTTGGATACTCATCAAAACAAACTTCAACGAAATCAAATCCCAAATCTGCCATTTTTATCTTAAGAAGTTTCCCAAAAATGCACCCCGAAATTACACCGATACGTTTTCCAGCGATTTCATTAAAGCTTCCTATTTTGTGCCCAGGGGCAGTAATAAAAACGCTTTTGTTTGGAATTATTAGAAATCCTGCTTCAAAAATCTTCTCTTGGGTAGGCAAAAGCCCTCTTGAATAACCACAAATCAAATCCGTTTTGGGAGATATTCCATCAGAACTGCAACAAGAAAAGGGCTCAAACTCAAGAGAATAGGAATCCAACTTCGCAATTTCAGTTATTAACTCAATAAAAAAGCCTGAAGGCTGATTTTTTGAATCTTTATAGCAAAGGGGAAAAAGTTTTTCAGGATATCCAACGCTTATAGTTTTTGCTGAAAAAAGCGGAGATACAAAAAACAATAAGAAAGTAGTCAGCCAAAGAAAAATAAATTTTTGCGGAAAAATGGTTTTCATCTTATCTAATCCCTGCCGCAATCATACCATAGAAAACAAAAAGTCTTAAATCTCACCGCAATAGGAAACATAGTAAAAATAATAGCTGTTAAAAATAAAAGAGAGTGTAATTCGCTCTTTCTTGCTGAAGTAAGCACTTTTATCTCTGGGAATATTTTAAAAACCTGTTTATTCTTTCTACCCAGCTTTTTCAACTTTTTCGAAAGGTCGATTTCTTCTGAAGCAAAAAGATTTTCATTGAAACCTCCAACTTCATTAAAAGCCTTTTTATCGGCAAAAATAAAGCAACCTGCTGCAAATGAAAAAGAAGTGGAAATCATTTTCCAAAAAGCTAGTGATGCATTAAAAAGATAATTCTTTGCAACATCAAATTCTGGAAGAACTCCCCCCCCGCAGACCTTACCCCTGGCCAGAATGGGTAGTAATTTTTTAAAAATATCTATTGGAACAACCGTGTCAGCATCTGTAAAAAATAAAAAATTTCCTTTTGCTCTATTTGCACCTGCATTTCTTGCTTTTGCAATCTGCCTTTTTTCCTCAAAAACGACTGTCGCTCCATAATCTCTTGCGATTTGTGCTGTTTTGTCCGTTGAATTATTGTCCACAACAATAAGCTCCCCCGAAAACTTTGCATTTGCAATAGCTTTATTTAGGGAAGACAAGGTCTTTGCAATCAGTTTTTCCTCGTTATAGGCAGGTACAATTACTGAGAAATAAGTGTTTTCCATAATCACCGCATTAATTTTGTAAAACCATAAAAAAGCATCCAACTCAAGCTCATATCATATCAGCTTATGAGTATAGCAACAACTTCTGAGAAAATTTGACAACGATACAATAAAAAACTACAATTATGACCGACCGGTCGGTCATAAAAAACATAAAGAAAGAGCAATCAGATGTCTCCCAAAATAGTTAATAAAACTAAGAAACGAGAAGAAATTGCAAATGTAGCTATAGAAACCTTTGCAGAAAACGGATTTGAATCCACATCCATGAACTTGATTGCATCCAGAGCTGGAATAGGGAAAGGAACTCTTTACCAGTATTTTAAATCACGGGAAGAGCTTATTTTCACAGCAATTGAAGTTTGCTTAAGTAATCATTCCAAAAATTTACACAAAAATCTTGCAGGAAAAGGAAATTGTAGAAAAAAACTCTTCGATGCAGTCTGCAGCTTTGTTGAATACTTTTTTGAGAACCATGTTTCACAAGGCTTTCTCATACAATCAACCCATTTATTATCAAGGACAATTTATCACGACAGAGTAATAAAGCAGTTCTCTGAATATAGGGAAAGATTTAGAAGCACAATTGCACAGCATATAGAAAAAGGATGTGCATCAGGAGAGTTTAACAAGCTTTCAGAAGAAGAAATTTATCTTCACTCCATGAATTTAGTCAGTTTTGCAGACGGCTTATTTAGCACCTGTCTATTACTCGGATCAAAAAACCAACTTAAAAATTTTTGCGAAGCCTTTTTGAATTCCCTATTTGCGTATATAGCAAATAATACGAAGGAGAAAAAATGAAAAATTATTTTATGGGATTATGCCTTTTAATTTCGACATTTTGGTGTTTTTCGGCAACTGCTCAAACAGCATCTCAGACAATGAATCCGATTGAGCTTGTAAGAAAGATTGAAACACAATATCAAGGAAAGACATCTCATGGCAAAACCAGAATGTCTATAAAAACCAGCAACTGGGCAAGAACCCTTGAAATGGAAAGCTGGTCTGAAGGTAGAGAAAGCTTTTTAACCAAAATTCTTTCTCCAAGAAAAGAAAAGGGAACATGCACCCTAAAAGTCGAAAATAACATTTGGAACTACCTTCCCAAAATTGATCGCATGATTAAAATTCCTTCCAGTTTAATGGGAGATTCGTGGATGGGCAGTCATCTTACCAATGATGATCTGGTTAAAGAAAATAAAATTGATGAACTATATGAACTCAATTTCTCTAATATCAGTTCAGAAAGCGCTGAAATAGTAGGAATTCCTAAGAAAGATGCTGCAGTAGTCTGGGGAAAAATACTCTACAAAATTGATCTGATAAAAATGATTCCAATTCAAACAGATTATTTTGACGAAGAAGGCGAAAAGGTAAGAACAATAAGCTTTTCCGATGTTGAAAAAATTAATGGAAGATGGCTTCCAAAAAGAATGCGAATAACTCCCATTGAAAAGCCTGGCGAATACACAGAAATGCTCTACCTGAATATTGAGTTTGATGTAAAAATCTCCAAAGGCCTGTTTTCAATAAAATCCTTGAGAAAGTAAAAATGATAATTCTAAAACTAGCATATCGAAATCTCTGGCGGAATAAGCGTAGAACACAACTGACCATGGGAGCTATGATTTTTGCGTGCTCACTTTTGGTTTTTTCCTTAGGATACTATGATGGAATCTTATGGAATCTTATCAACAATGCAACCGAAAAAGAGAATGGCCATATCACTATTGCTGCAAAAAGCTACATTGAAAATCCAACCTTAAATCTGACTATTCCTCAGAATACATCTTTGCCTCCAATAATTGAAAAAGACCTTAAGGGTATTTGCCCCAGAATCAACGTTTTTGGACTTTTGAGCAAAAATTCAGAAGGAAAAAGTAGAACTCAGCCGACCCAGATACTTGGGGTTGATCCAGAAAAAGAGAAAAAATGCAGCAGGCTAAGCAAAAGTATAATTCAAGGCAGCTTTCTTGGAGTTGCTTCAAATTCTGTAATTTTGGGTAAAGGGTTAGCTCAAAAACTTGAAGCAAAGATTGGCGATGAGATAATACTTATGAGTAGCGCAGCTGACGGATCAATGGTTTCAGAATTGCTCACCTTAAAAGGAATTTTTGACACTGAAGATCCCTTGAGAGATTCCTCTCTAGCAATTATTAATATTAAATCCGCGCAAACTCTTTTTGCTTTGGAGACCAAAATTCATTCTCTCCGCCTGTTTGTTAAGAATCCTCTCCAATCAAAGATAATTGCAAAAAAAATTGCCAATCTTTCCCCAAAGCTTGAAGCAACGCCGTGGAATACTATGTTCCCACAAATTTCAAACGGATTGGAAATATGGTTTTCCATGCAGGTCTTTACTACGATAATTTACTATTCAGCGGTTTTGCTAATCACTTTTAACACAATGTATATGGCATTTTTGGAAAGACTTAGAGAATTTGCAATTATCGGAGCAATTGGACTTACAAAGGTCAGACTTGCGGGATTAATAGTTTCAGAAAGTTGCATGATTGCCACAACTTCAGCATTTATAGGAAGTTTAATAGGATTAGTATTAAATTTCACTCTTCATTCCTACCCAATACCGATGGATAGATGGATGTCCAGCATTTCATGGGGGGGCTCAAACCTTGCTCCAGAGATTTTTTGTGTGCCATCAATTATGAATACACTTTTACCATTCCTTTCAATGATAGCTCTAGGCTTTATTGTTGCAGCATTACCAGCCTGGAAGCTTTTCAGATTAAAACCTGTAGAAGCTTTAAGGGAGGTGTAACAATGCTTTGGATACAATTGGCCTGGAGAAATCTTTGGCGAAACAGTGCTAGAACCATTGTGCAACTTGCAGTTATAGCTGGAAGCCTTTTCTTTTCAATCTGGATGAATAACATTGCGGTCGGTTCTTACGATAAAATGATTGAAGATGCTGTAAAAATGGGAAGTGGCCATATTTCTTTTCATTTTCCAGGATATATTACAGAAAGAAAAACTGATATGATCTTCAACCTCAATGAAGCCCAGCAGCTTATAAAAGGCCTGGATCAAGTAAAAAAAACGATGCCAAGACTTCTTATACCAGCGTTAGCGAGGAGCAGCAGAGATAATAAGTCATCAATGGTTATGGGAATCGATTTTGAAAAAGAAATAGATACAAACCCCATTTTACAACCATCAAAACTCGTCAGTGGTGAAATTCCTCCTTACTCTAAAACAAACAGAGCTTTCCTGGGGGCAAAATTAGCTAAGATTCTAAGTTTAAAAGTTGGCCAAAAGTTTGTTTTAATGTTCCAGGACTTAAACGGAGAAATTGCCTCAAAGCTTTTTCGTGTTGGGGGAACTTTTAAAAGCGGTATTTCACAACTGGACTCATCTACTATAATGGTAGACAGAAAATCCATTGCCAAGACATTTGGCAATTCAGAGGCAGTTCATGAACTAGCTATTTTGCTAAAATCAAAAAAGCATTTACAAAAAATCGTAGATTCAATTTCTGCCAAAATAAAAGATCCAAAAAAACTGGGCATTTATTCGTGGAATGAAACAATGAAACAAGTTGCTGATGCCATGAAAATGGATCATGCGCAGTTCAAAATTATGGTTATTATGCTTTATGTGCTTGTTGGAGTCGGAACGGTAAACTTGATGCTCATGAGTGTGCTTGAAAGAACCAGAGAATTTGGCCTACTTCGCGCTATCGGCTTAGATAAAAAGCAAATAAAAAAAGTCGTTAAAATCGAAGCAGCGCTTTTGGGAATGTTTGGTACATTTATCGGCTTTACGTTAGCCACAATCAGCAGTGCGTATTCATGGCATTATGGTTTGGATTTTACTGCCCTGGTCGGCGGCGATCAGGAAATGGCGGGAATGCTTTTTACACCAATAATTCATAGTGCATGGGACATTCCATGGATGATTGGACTTTCAATATCTATGATGATAATCGTTTTTCTTGCTTCAATATACCCTTCAAACAAAGCTTTAAAGGCCAATCCTGCTGAAGCAATGCGTAAATACTAATGGAGACTGAAATGGAAATTGTAAAACTTAAATCTGTATCAAGGCACTACAAATCTGGGAGCTTAACAGTTAAGGCAGTTGATAACCTTGATCTTGAAATAGAAAGAGGCGAATTTACAGTTTTAGCAGGTCCATCTGGCAGTGGTAAAACTACCTTACTTAATATGATTGGAGGTCTGGACCGCTCAACTAGTGGAGAAATTCATCTTGACGGAGATATTCTAAACAATATGTCCGACGATCAGCTTACACATGAAAGATTAAAAAAAATTGGTTTTGTATTCCAGGCTTATAACCTGATTCCAGTATTAAGCGCATACGAAAATGTTCAGTTTATTTTGCAGATTCAAGGAATACCAGAAAAAGATCACAAAGACAGAATTATGCCAATTCTTGAAGAATTGGGGCTACAGGGAATGGAAGATAGAAGGCCTCAAGAGCTCAGTGGTGGACAACAACAAAGGGTAGCTGTAGCCAGAGCAATTGTTGGTGATCCTGCTATTATTCTAGCGGATGAGCCTACAGCGAATCTTGATTCAGAATCTGCAGTAAATTTACTTAACTTAATGAAAAGGTTAAATGAAGATAAAAAAGTAACATTTCTATTCAGCTCCCATGACCAAAAAGTTATTGATATAGCAAGAAGAGTAATCCACTTAAGAGATGGAAAAATTCAGCACGATGAAAAGCGATAATCAGGTCTCCAATTCATTCCAAAAATATATTCTCATAACTGGTTTAGCAATACTTTGCTCAATTTCCTCTACGAAATCTTTTGCATCAGATACCATCGGAGCTTACCGGCAAATTTTTCAATTTCGAAAATCACCTCAGTATTCAATATCAGCTTTTCCAGATTTAAAAGAAAAAACATGGACAACACAAAGCCTCTTAAGGCTTTCTCATTCAAGATATATGGGAGAAGTCAGATTGAAAGCTGAAATGGAGTTTAGTGGATTATTCGATTCCCAAAACCCATTTTCCAACAGATCTAATGCGTGGAGCGGAGCGAAACAAAGTTCGACATTAACTGGTTGGAAAACAGATTCCTCCCTTCTAAAAACACCAAATACAAGCATTGTTAGTAATCTGGAAAGACTCGAACTTTCCTTCTCATCAGGAAATTTCGATTTTCAGGTTGGAAGACAACCGATCAGCCTTGGTACAAGTCACTTTACTGGTGTCCTTGATGTAATTTCTCCATTTTATCCTGGATATTTAGATAGTTCATATAAGCCTGGAGTAGACGGGATAAGAATCAGAACTCTAAAGGGCGATACCGGCGAAATGGAATTGATATTGGTTACGGGAAAAAAATCCTCAGATTCTACCTATCTTGCAAGAATTAGAGATACATATGCAGAAATTGATCTAGAGCTTCTAGCGGGAAAACTGAGAAACAGAAATTTTCTTGGAGCTGGCTGGGAGGGAGAAAGACGTCGAGTAAACATTTGGGGAGAGGTTGCAATCTTTGAAAGGAAAACCGATTTAGAAAAAATCCTTGGAGGAATCTCTGATAAATACGCAATTTCATGGATAGCGGGTCTGGAAAAAGATACTGGCTACGACTGGCGCTTGGGGATAGCCTATCTTCATCAGGATTTTGGTGCCAGAACTCCCGAGTCTCTTCCCATTGCATATTCTGGTTTGTCATTTAAACAAGGCTGGACCCATTTGGGAGCCTCGAGCTATATCATGGTTTCTGCCACAAGAGAAATGAATCCGCTGGTTAATTTAAATATAAACGGAATTTACAATTGCACTGATAATTCATCAATGTGGCAACCAACCCTGTCAATAAGTACTGGCGACAACTCTGACCTTGTTTTTTTTATTTGGATGGGTCATGGTCGGGAATCTGAAGTTAAAGCCCCGGGAATTATTCAGCGATCAGAATTTGGTGACTTTCCCAAAGGAGGGGGGCTGGTGGTTAGACGTTTTTTTTAACCATGCATTTCTGCTGGATTTAGCATAGAATATAAAAAGGGTTCTCAAAGTAGTTTCACAATAGGGAATTTATGAAAAATTTCGGGCAGAAAACCAAAAGTGCGGTCATTTTGATATCAACTTTGTTCATATGCCTGCTCATTTTCTATTTGAGCACCGAGGTAAAAAGCTACCAGGAGTCCGAAAAGAAAAAAAAATTTAAAGCCATTTTAAGTGAAATTTCAGATCATATTTCGACTGAAAGTCAATTGGCCCTCAACCAGCTAAAAATGCTTTCTAATGAGCTGGAGAAAGCTTACCTGAACTCTGAAAGATGCCCGGAACTATCAAGTACATCATTCCAATTTACTGAAACGGGAATGTTATACAATGACCATACCTCTGCGGTCTCTTCGATATGGGCTCCAGCCAAGGCAGAAAAAAGTTTTGTCTTAAAGTCACTCGCCATTTCAAAATTGGCAGAACCAACCATGAAGGAACTTGTAAGTAAAGGTTCTATTTTTTCACAGGCTTACTTCAATGATAACTACTTTTCGGCACGTATCGTTCCCCCAATTGATGTACAAGCACAGCTGAAAGATGATCTGCAAATACCTGAAATGAACTTTTTCTACCTTGCAGATCCAAAGCATAATCCATCTTGCAAAGCAATTTGGATATCTGAACCTTACGTGGACCCAGCAGGCAGAGGTCGTGTTATCTCCGCTATTGCGCCTGTTTATTTAAAGGACCAATTTATGGGCGTCTGCGGAGCAGACATCTCAATTTTTTCAATTATAAACAGATGGTTTCAAAACTTTAAGGATTTGAATATAATTATTTTGAGTCAAAGTGGACAAATTGTTTTTGGCAATTCTGACGCCTATAGCCTCCTTTCTCTCCCTGACCCCGTTGAATATCAGTATACAGGCTCCATAAGGAGCTTTACGTTTATGCCAGATACTTACAATTTGCTGAAAAGTCCGACAAATGAAGTTAGAAAAGCTGCTGTGCAAATACTAAAAGAAGAAAAAAAAGAAACTTCTTTCTGTATAAAAAATAAAGTAACCACCTTGTTGGCTGAGAAACTAAAAAAAATAGATTGGACAATCGTAATCGTTTTATCATGAAAAGCAACAAACCTAATTCAAGTTATCTTTCATTAGCTTCATCACTGATGCTGATAATTATATGTTTTATCGGTTTAATGTTTTTTCAGCACATAAATGCTGTTACAGTCTATGAAAAAGATAAGATTATTGAAAAATCTAGAAATCTTGGATTACTTATTTCAAGAAGATTTTCAGACTTTTACAACCAATTTGAGATTTATTCGGAATCAGCTGTATTTGAAAATATCTTTAATCAAGAATTCCCTTATCCGATAATTTCCAGAAAAAGAATTAGAAGGTTCTACTCAAGCTACCAAGACATTCTGGAAGAAATTTGTGTTTTTAATGAAGAGGGAAAATTTAAAACAGTAACCAGGACTACAGATAATTACTATGACATTAGTAAGACATTTAAAGAAAATTGCCCTTACCCATTCGAGAAAAAAATAGAGCAAACAAATGATTCCATAATCATAGTGCTTGATTCCCAGGTTGATAAAAAATTAAAAATTGCCTTTAAGATTAGCCCACACAGATGCATCAGCTCTTCAATTTTTGCATATTCTATTTTCAGAAAAACCTGGAGCCAGCTAATCCTCACAGAAAAGGTTTTAGAATCATCTAAGATAACCTTAGGGTCGGCTAAAAAGCTTTTCCCACAGCAACTGAACTTTGAATTAAGTAGTGATCAACTAAAAAGAGCTCAAGACCAACTTGAAGATATCTCTGAAGTTATGTTCTATCGCAAAGGAACAAATCACGAGATTTTATTGACTTACTCTCCGGTTAGAATTCTTGATGAATCTTTTTCACTTTTTATTGGCTTTAAAAAAGAAGAAGTTCTAAGCCTGGTTTATTCTTCACAGGTTTTGTTTTCGGTTATTTTCTGTTTCCTGCTGTTATTCTCCCTTCTTTTCATTACGCTGAGAAAAACTCTGGATAACAGAACCTATCTGACCAAAGAGCTTCAAAAACAACGAAATATTTTCTCAAACTTAATTGAATCTATGCCAATCGGTATAGCTGTTAAAAACTTTCAAGATGATATGAAATACCTGATTTGTAATCCGGCTCTATCTCGAATGTTTAATCTGAGCATAGAAAAAATAGAGGGTAAAGTAGATAAAGAAATACTTCCAACCGAATTAGCGGAAAATTTTAAAACCCTCGACGATGAAGTAATTGAAACTGTAGAACCTGTTTTTAGAGATAAAATTCTAATGAATTTTGGAAAAGGCGGGGTCTGGATTCGCGCAAACGTCTTTCCAGTGTTAAATGCATCTGGAAAAATCATTCAGATAATGCATCTCCTGGAAGACGTTACCGAAGGCGTCAAGCTCGAACAACAGCTTCACCACGCGCAAAGAATGGATGAGATGGGAAAACTGGCAGGTGGAATTGCTCATGAATTTAATAACCTTCTCCAGGTTATTCTTGGATATAGCGAACTTACAGCTTCTGAAAGCGACGATTCATTTATCCTAGAGAATCTGGAACAAATTCAAAAAGCTGGTAAAAGCGCGATGAAGCTAACCAGACAGCTTTTAACTTATAGCAGAAAAACCGAATTCAATAAAAAACAGCATAGCCTGGGTGATATTGTAAAAAGCAGTCTACGCATGACTCAGAGAGTTCTAGGCGAGGACATTACCGTTTCTTTGAATCAACCAGAAAACCTGATTTTAGTTGAAGCAGATGCTAACCAGATCGATCAAATTCTAATGAACATGTGCATTAACGCTAGAGATGCAATGGAAGGCAAAGGCCAGATTGAAATCACCCTTAGCAAAGTGCAACAAATAGAAAAAGTATTTGAGATGGGTATAGTAAACACTTCTCCACAAGGGTATGCCAAAATCTATTTTGCCGATAATGGGCCGGGCATACCAAAAAACCTTATCAATCACGTTTTTGAGCCTTTCTTTACAACAAAAGAAGTTGGAAAAGGCACAGGCCTTGGTTTAGCAACAGTTTATGCAATACTAAAGCAACACGGTGGATTCATTTTTATTGATAGCAATTATGAATCTGGAGCAGCATTTGAAATTTTTCTTCCTCTATCAACTGAAAGTGTTGAGCTAATAGACACTTCAAACAACAAATCAAAGAAAACTGACATGACCATAAAAAGCGATTTCACCATTCTCGTTGCAGAAGATGAAGATTCAGTCAGAGCTATGTGCGTCAAATTGCTAAAAAGAAATGGCTACAAAGTTCTTATTGCAACAAACGGCGAAGAAGCAATTGAAATTTTTAACCAGCATAAGGAAGAAGTCTCAATGCTTCTTTTTGACGTGATGATGCCAAAATTAAATGGGAAAGAAGCTTATGAAGAGATAAAAAAAATCAAACCAGAAATCCCAATTTTATTTTGTACGGGTTACAGTGACCGCATAATCAGTCCCGAGCTATTGGAAAGTAAAAACGTTGAATTGTTAACCAAACCCTATAAAACGGGAGAAATGATTTCACTTCTGGATTCAATGCTAAAAAAAAGCTAGCCCAATGATTAATTTGAGCTAGCTTTTTATAATTAACTTTAACAATGAAGTCTATTTTTTATCAGCGGCTTTAACCTCTTTTTTGGTTTCTTTTTCAACTTCTTTTTTGGCTTTCTTTTTGCTTTTAGCTTTCTTCTCTTTGACCTTTAAATCTACCGTAGCAGCTGGAACCAGGCGACCTGCAAGAAGTCTGAATTTCTTGTTAGGAGCCCCAGTTTTTGTCTTAAAAATATCTTTCCCTTTGCTATTTTTAAAACTTAGTAACTCATCGGCTGATTTAAAAGGCTTTTTAGCTCTCTTTGCCACAATCTCTTTTGCAACGCTGGCACTCATACCAGGAAGGCATCTCATCTTGAAAACAGAAGCAGTATTAAGATCTACCATCTCTTCATTAAAATGGAGCCTCAGTTTTCCCACCAGATTTCTCAACGCACTGGAAACTTTTCCACTTTTGGTTTTTGCAAATTTTAATTTTCCGTCAACTTTGATCTTTTCAAAGTCTAGCATTGCTTTAAGAGGAGAAGCCTTTCTGTGAGCTATAATATCTTCTGCCAATGCTTTTCCAATGCCTGTTATACTCTTTAGGCCAGAAGCATCTAATTTATTAAGAGCGTCAAGCACCTTTTGATCTACAGGTAGAACTACTTCAGGCTTGCCAATTTCATCCATCTCAGCTTTTTTCTTTGCCTTGGGAGCTTCCTTTGCTTTCGCTATAACTGGTTTTAGTTCTTTAGTCGCAGCAGCTTTTTTTTCTACGGCAAAACCAGGAACCACTAACGCAGCCCCCAAGATAACAGTCAAAATAGTCAAAGATATCTTGCGCATATTTCCCTCCAAAATTAAGTCTAATTAGTTAATCATAAATGAGATTTCTGACTTGAGCAATAGACAATCCTTTAAAGTGCTTAATTCAAAATAAGTATGAAAACAAGGCGCTAAAAATTCATCATACACAATTTTTCAAACGTTCATTTTAAATGATCATTTGATTTTTTTACCACACCGGAGTAAAATTTAAATACTACAAACCGGAGATTTTTATGAGTTCAACAAAAGATTTGCTAATCAATAAAGCGGGAAAATTGTTTGCTGAAAACGGACTAAATGGAACAAGTATAAAAAAAATAGCCGACGAAACTGAACAAAATATAGCTGCTGTAAATTATCACTTTGGTTCAAAAGAAAACCTCTTTCTGGAAATTTTAAAAATGGTTTTAAAAAAAGCGGAATTTTCAATCAATGCAGATATCTCAACCCTCAATAAATCCCAAGCCATTGATTTAGTTAAAAAGTTTATTGAGGCCAAATGCAATTTTTTTCTCAGCAAAAACAACCCAAATTGGTATGGACAATTAATTGTTAAAGCTGTTCATGAGACGCCGGAGTCAATTCAAGATAAAGTCGCAAAATTCTTTTACCCGGATTTTGAAAAACTACAGCAATTGGCAATGGTAATTAGACCTGATTATACATTCAGTCAAGCCCAACTGTGGGCACACTCCATAATGGGACAAATGGTCTTCTATATATTTGGACAAAAAATGATTTTTGTAACCAATGAAATCTCTGATTATTCAACAGAATATATTAACAAAGTTATTAAGCACATCTCAGACAGCTCAATCTCATTTATTGAAAGCAAATACTGAAAAAGAGGTACGTATGAAACGCTCTAAAAACTATTCTAAGAAATTTTCACTACTATTCATCGCCTGTTATGTGCTTTTTTCTTCAATTCTTTTTGGACAAGAACAAAAAGAAGTCTCTGTTACAACGGAAAAAGTTAAAAAAATGGTCTTTGAAGAAGCCTTAAAAGTTCAAGGCAATCTAGACGCTTCTTATAAAGCAAAAGTATCGGCAAGAATTCCAGGGGCAATTGAAAGCATTTTTGTTCAGGAAGGCGACTCCGTAATAAAAGGCAAAACAAAATTGTTCCAAATTGATTCTCTGAAACTTGAGAAAAATGTAGAAATCAGGGAACAAGAACTGGCCATTGCAAAATGTGCATTGAAAGAAAAACAAGCCAGATTAAAACAAACTTCTGCTGACCTTGAAAAATCCAAAGCCGACTTAAAAAGATTCAGATTATTATGGGAATCTAATTCTATAAGTGCTGATGACTATGAGAAGGTTCAGCTTAAATATAAAATCAGCGAAGCTTCTGTAGAGCATACTCAAACATTGATAGAACTCAGCCGGGAACAGCTTAAGCAAGCAGAATTAGCATTGGGAATTGCTGAAAAGGATTTAAGAGATTCAACTATTTTCAGCCCTATCGATGGCAAAGTAAGTATGAGGCTTCAAGAACCTGGAGAAATGGCTGCCCCCGGAAAACCAATTGTAATTGTAGAGAATCCAAAGTCCATAGAAGTTTCCGCCTACATCCCCGCAAAATACTATTCACAAATTATTCCGGGTAAAACAAAATGTGAAATTTCAATAGAAAGTTCCATAAGAAAAAGCTCTGACATAGACTACAAAAGCCCAACCATAAACCCAGCCATGCGAACTTTTGAAGTTAAAGCAACATTGAAAAACGAAAACAATTCATTAATTCCGGGGTCTCTTGCAGAGGTAAAATTGATCCTTTCCAGTAATGAATCTCTGGGAGTTCCAGTTAAATCTATCCTTACAAGAGATGGCAAAAGAGTGATTTTTATACGGAACAATAACTCAATTGCCAAAATGGTTGAAATCTCTACCGGAACTGAAAACAACGGCTGGACTGAAGTAACTTCAGATTTTCCTTTAAAAGAAGGTGATGAAGTTATTACACAAGGTAACTACCTCCTAAATGATGGTATGAGGGTAAAAACCATTACTAGAGGTGAAAACTAATGGGCTTAATTGATTTTTCAGTAAAAAGATATGTGGCAATTTTTTGTCTAATTATCGCATTAACCGGTCTTGGACTGAACTCTTACCGAAAGCTACCTCTCGAAGAACTTCCTAAAACAGACATGCCCTATGTAACTGTTTTTACAATATATCCTGGAGCATCTCCTGCAGAGATTGAAACAGATATCGCCAAACCAATCGAAGATGCTGTTGGGACAATTGACGGTTTAAAAAACATAACTTCCTCCTGCATGGAAAATGCTTGCCAAACATTACTAGAATTTAATATCGGGGTTGATTTTGATCAGGCAGCTAATGATGTTCGTGAGAAAGTTGATCTGATCTTAAATAATTTTCCAGATGGGGTCGGAAAACCAAAAATTCTCAAATTTGACGTAAACGCTCAGCCTATTATTAACCTGGCCGTTACTGGAGAAATCCCATTAATAGACTTATACGACTATGTGGATAACGAGTTTGCCGACAAATTATCCAGTATTCCTGGAGTTGCAGATATCCAACTAATTGGTGGGGCTAAGCAAAGAATAAGCATTGAGCTTGATAGATCAGCGCTGGCCGCCAGAAATTTAACCAGCTTAGATATTGTTAAGGCCATTAAGAGCGAGATAAAACTTATACCATCAGGAAGAGTCAGGCATGAAGGACAAGAATTCTCAATAAAATTTGATGCAGACTATAAAGAGATTTCCGAAATTGAAGATCTGGAAATAGCAAACACAAACGCCCAAAGATGTTATTTAAGAGATGTTGCCAAAGTAATTCTGTCCACAGAAGAGCTAAGACAGCTCGCTACAGTAAATGGTAAAAGCTGTATTGCTGTTAAAATTGTAAAAAAAGCTGAAGCAAATGCAGTTGAAGTTGTTAAACGAGTAAAAGAGCAGATTGCAAAGCTTAAGGCAACCCTTCCTGGCGGCGTCGAGGTAATTTGGGTGTCTGACATGGGAAACTACATTCAAGCATCAGTAGATAGCGCCGTTTCAAATATATGGCAGGGAATTCTTCTAACTTCAGTTTTAATGTTCTTTTTCTTGTATAACTTTAGATCCACAATAATCGTTGCAATCACAATGCCTCTTACAATTATTTGTGGATTGTTTATGCTCTATCTTCTCGCCTATTCATTAAACACGTGCACTTTACTGGCTCTTGGTCTATCCATTGGAATTCTTGTAACCAACTCAATTGTTGTATTGGAAAGCATAGTAAGCAAGCTCCAGAAAGGAGATTCGCCGGCTTCTGCCTCAATCAACGGAACCAAAGAAGTTCTCATAGCAATACTCGCAAGCGCAGGAACAAATGTTGTTGTTCTATTTCCAGTTAGCTTGATGAAAGGACAAATTGGCCAATTCTTTATTCCATTTGCCCTCACCATGGTAGGCATAACCGGAATATCTCTTATCATATCATTTACATTGACTCCAGCAACATCAGGGCAGCTTCTTAAAGAAAAAACGGATTCCGACAATACTGAAACCGGGCTTCTTTTAAAAATGGAAAAAGCATGGAATTCCGCCTTTGATTTTATGGTTGCTGGATTTACTTCTTTTATTCAAAAAATATTCAGGAAAAGAGTGTTGAGCATTTTAATCCTTTTTATATCTGCTTTGCTTTTACTCCAATCTTTATCTCTGGTTCCCGCAATTGGCTTTTCATTTATTCCCAGAACAGATCGTGGCGAACTTGTTCTAAAGCTTGAATTCCCAACCTCATACTCGCTAGAAGCAACCAGGGAAAGAGTTAAAGAAATAAACGAATCACTTATAAATCTTCCATATATTAAAAATCGCCTGGTTACAATTGGAAAAATTGATGGTACGGTTGGGCAAACCTCAGAAGGCGTTCATCTTGCCCAGATTCTTTGCATATTCTCAGACAAAAATCAACGTAATCAAGGCATCGAAGAATTGGCAGATTTGGTTAGAAAAAAAGTAGAGAACCTTCCTGATCTTATTGCTACAGTTACGCTTCCAGATTCTGTAGGAGCTGGTGCTGATCTAAAAATGGTTATAAAAGGTCCAGATTTTTCTGAGCTTGACCGCCTGGGCCTTGCCGTAGCCAAAGAATCCATAAAGCTTGATGAGATTGTTGATGTGGACACCTCGATCAGGCCAGGAAAACCAGAAATTAGAGTTACCCCACGGCGAGCTATTTTAAGCGATTTAAAAATTCCAGCAACCATGCTCGGAATGATGCTTAGAACTAATATTGAAGGAGCAAATGCTGGCACCTTTAAAAAGAATTCAAGAACTTACGACATCGTTGTAAAGCTCAAAGAAAAACAAGGATTGGAACAAATTGCCAGTTTGGAACTTCCTGGAATGGCCGGGCATCCAGTTATTCTTGAAAATTTTGCTGATGTTACCAGAAAGATAGCTTCAGTCCTAATAACAAGAAGGAATAAAGAGCGCGCTTCAGTCATTTATTCAAACCTGAAAAAGGGAGCTCCACTCGGAACAGCTGCGGATAAGGTTGCCAATATACTGGAAAAACAGATACAGCTGCCTCCTGGCTACTCCTATGAATTTTTTGGAAAAATCGAAGCAATGAAAGAAGGCCAGCGAGACTTTCTGGAAGTTGGAATAACAGCATTTCTTCTCACATATTTGCTATTGTGTTCGATCCTGAATTCCTTTAAAAGGCCAATTATTATTCTTCTTACCATTCCTCTTGGTCTCATGGGAAGCTTGTGGAGCCTTTATCTTACAGGAGAATCCATCTCAATGATGGTTTTACTTGGAAGCGTCATGCTAATCGGAATCGTTGTAAATAATGCAATCTTGATTATGGATAAGGTTCAAGAAGAAATGGAAAGTGGAATCACCCCCGAAGAAGCCATGCTTAATGCCCTAAGAAGTAGAATGCGCGCAATCGTGATGATCACTTTAGCTGCTATCCTTGGAATGCTACCGATGGCCATAGATCAATCTCTTGGAAGTGAGCAACGTTCTGGAATTGGGATTGCGGCAATTGGAGGCTTATTAATCTCAACCATTTTCACTATGATCGTACTTCCGATAATGTTTAACCTAGCCAATAAAAATACAAAAGCCTGATTCGAAAGAATAGAAAAAAGGCTTCAAAACTCATACTTAATAAGAGTTTTGAAGCCTTTTGGCTTTTAAATTACTTTATTTAAAACATAAACTTGAACAAATTGAAGAATTCCATCTGCATTTTCTTCATAAATTCTTTATTCCAGCTCAAAGCATCTTCAAGGGTTATCTGTTGGCATCTTTCCAGATCTTTATAAAGAATCTGCTTGAAAACACGTGCAACTCTGAAGTCTTCAAAAGCAATGATATCTTCTGAGTCACAGGCATGGCTTCTTGAGTTCATATTGTAAGCGCCCAAAGTAACTGCAAAATCATCAAATAAACTAACTTTGGAATGCACTGTTTGTGCTCCACGCCATTCATAAATCTCAGCACCTGCTCTTAGAACTTCTTCATAGCTGTCTCTTCCAGCCCATCCGCCACTTGGATGGTTATTGGATTCAATTGAGTTAGTTATAATTTTAACCTTAACTCCTCTTTTATTAGCTCTTCTGATCGCATCTTTAAGCTCATCAGTAGGAATAAAATAGGCTGATTCGAAGATCACTTCTTGTTTGGCACGATCAAGATAAAGAACAAACAAATCCAAAATGTTATCGTCCTGTTCTTCAATCGGCGTAGTTTTAACAAATCTACAATTTACATCTTCAACATATGGAGGGTTTTCAAAATAAACAGGGATTGGACCAGGAATTAAAGCAGACGTATCTTTAAGACCACTAAACTCGTTAATTTTCTGCTGAGCTTCCTTGTATTTTTTCATTCCAGTTTCATTGAACTTCTTAAGAGTAAGTTCTTCCCAGTTATTTTCAAATAGCTTCAAGATTTCACTTACAATGGGACCCTCAAGTAAAACATCAGTATCTCTCCAGCCATACTCCTCAATCTCACCTTTTGCATACTCGTCGCCAATGTTCATACCACCAACAACTGCAAATTTTTCATCAATAATGAAAAGTTTCTGATGAGATCGGAAATTTGCCTTAAAAATATTTTTTAGCACAGGGTTATTGATAAGAACCTCAACACCGCTATTTCTAAGACGCTGAATAACACCTTTTTTCTTTCCAAAAGAAAAGAAATCATCCAGAATCAACTTTACATCAACGCCATTATTCGCTCTTTCAATCATAATATCCGCAAGTTTGTTCCCTGTTTCGTCATCCTGGAACAACAGGGTCTGAACATACAAGCTGTATTGAGCTCTTTTGGCATATTCAAATCGATAATGAAAGCTGGTTCTTCCATTAACCATTATTTTCGCTGAGTTACAAGGCAAAACTCTGGATCTTGTGATCTGATCGGCTGACCCTTTTGGGTAAGTTGCCACAACGGCCCTATCATAGTCATCCAGCATATTATCAAGCTTTCTGGCTTTAAAAAATCTGCTGGTGTTAGATACAAAATATGAGCCCAAACTAATCAGCTTTTTTGGCAATGCAAGCCAGGAAGTAGTCGAAAATTTCTGCCATCTGCTGATAGTCTGACTCTGAACAACTTTATATTCAGACCTTTTAGCAACAATTTTAGCTTTTTGTCTATACATCTTCATTCTGGCTAATGCCTGACGTCGGCTCTCAGGATCTTTATTTTTCTGGGCAAAACCAACAAGAACCTTTTGCGCTTCAGCAAGGCTTCCAGACATATCAAACACCAGATCAGCAAGCTCAAAAGTAGCTTCTTTAACTAATTCTGGATCCTGGCAGGTTTTTATAAATTCCAAAAGCTTTTCTTTAAGCTCTTTTGCTTTCTTACTTCTATCTGGGCTATAAAGCTCTGCCAAAAGTTTGTTAAAACTACTTCTAGCTTTTGAAACTCTACGAACAGACTGACTTGTTCCTTCTGTTGAAGAACTCTCATCAGGGGATTGCACCTGAACACCGGGGGCGTCAGGAACTTCAAGCTTGTCGTATGTAGCATTAACGCCTATAGCTCTATAATAAGCGGCGCAAGCTTCTTTGAGACTGTCGGCCAATGCGGTAACTTTTGCTTCACTTGCCTGCGCTTTAACCGCATCAGTGTATTGCTTATGAATAGCCTGATATCGGTCAAATAAAGTTTTCACTTCAGTTGAAGTCTGTTGAGAATAACCCGAGGTAACCCCTATAAACAGGAGAAATACAAGAGTCACAAGGACAGAATTCTTTCTGGTATTCTTCATTATATCCACCCGAAAATTAAATTATTTTACTAATTATACTGAAAATAAGGTACACCCGCCATTAATGGCTGAAATTAAATATTCGTAAGTTTTAAACGATTTAAAATCATTAACGGATCAATTTTTTTTCACTATAAAACTTTTGAGCCCCACGATGGAGCATTTCTGGCTTAATTCCCTTTAATGAATTATCTAAATATAAAGAGATTCCTGTGTCTTTCCTGATAAAATTTATGCCGTTTTTATCAAAAATCAGCTCAAGAATTTGTTCTGCCAACTGCGCATCAAGGCTTTCAGAGGTAATCAATAGCGCTCTTAACCCCATTGTTGGAACTTCAACCGATTGTCGAACATAAGAAGCAGATGGAATTATTTCTTTGGTAAAAAATGGATAGACCTTTAAAAGCCTATCTTGAATAAACTCCGGGATAGTAACCAACCTTATCTCTGATTTAGATGCTAATCTGCTCAAACCATCAGCAGGAACCCCACCGATATAAAAAACAGCGTCTAGATAGCCATCTTTAAGGGATTCAGTAGCTTTGGTAAATCTTTCATAAATTGGATAATAATCACCAGAGCCAATTCCAGCAGCAGCAAAAATAAATTCTGCACTTACAGCACTGCCACTTCCTTTATTCCCGATTGCTATTTTTTTACCCTTTAAATCCTCAATGCTTTGTATGCCAGAATCAGCTCTGGTAACAATTTGAATGACTTCAGAATACAAAGAAGCCATCACCCTAAGTCTTTTAAAGGGCCTTCCGGCAAAATTGTTTTCTCCATTGAAAGCCTGGAAAGCAACATCGCTCTGAACCAGAGCCATGTCAATCTGATTTCCTCTTAAATAATCAATATTTGCCACAGAGCCTTTTGTAGGTTCTGCAATAGAAACAAAATTATCTAATTTTGAATTCAGTAAACGAGTAATCGAAGTGCCAAGAGGATAATAGGTACCATTAATACTCGCTGTTCCAAGAGAATAGAACCTTTTGACTAAATTTAAGCGATATTCCTGAGAAAAACCGCAGTTCGATATTGAAACAAAGCAAACCACAAAAATCGAAACGACTGTTAATGCCAACTTCCTATTCATTGTCTTCCTCCAAGCTTGAGGACCACACGGTTGTCTGGTTTCTACCATTTTTCTTACTGAAATATAGAGCTGTATCGGCCTTCCTGACGAGCTCTTCCTTTGTTTGAGCAACAGAAGGAAATTCTGCAACACCCTGGCTTATGGTAATTTTCAATTCATTTCCCGAATTATGAAGAACAAAGTTAGCAATCTTTTCTCTGAAGCGCTCAGCAAAAATCATTGCCTGCTCACAGTTTGTATGGGCCAATATCACAGCAAACTCTTCCCCTCCATATCGACAAGGAATATCGGTTGCCCTTACTGATTCCATAAGCATTCTGGAAACTTCCTTTAATACAAGATCACCAACTTGATGCCCGTATTCATCATTGAATTTTTTGAAAAAATCAATATCAAAAATAACCAGAGTAAGTGGCAAATCGAACCTCTTCGCTCTTTTCATTTCATCATCGAGACGCAATTGGAAATATCTGTGAATAAAAAGCTTTGTCAGCCCATCAGTGATAGCTAGTTCATTTAAGCGAGCATTATCAATCGAAATTGCCAATTGATTTGCAATCGCCTGTAAAAGCTCAAGATCGTCGTCTCCAAATGGAGAATTTGTCGCCCTATCTGCAAGATTAATTACACCTATAACCCCGCCATGAACAATTAATGGGACTGAGACAAGTGTGTCAGGCGCTTTATATTTAGGATCCTTTTTATCATAATCTTTAAACCGATCATCCGCCTGACAATCCATACATAAAATAGCCTCACCAGTTTTAACCACCTGGCCAGCAATACCTTCTCCAATTTCAAATTCGATTCTCCCTGTGGGTTCAGCTTCTTCATCTGTAGCAATTTGCCCAAAGAGTTTTACACTTTCCAGTCTCAATTTCGACTTGTCATCAGATAAAAGCATTATTGAACCACGCTGAGCTAGAAAAATAGTAACAATGTGGGAAAGGCACTCATCAAGAGCCTGATGATATGTGGCTGAGCTGTTAATCAGCTGTGAAACCTTATACATAGCACTCAGTTCAAATACTTTTTTACGAATTCGAGTTGTCATTCGGTTAAAACAAATGGCAAGAAACCCTATTTCATCTTTTCTATTTGATTTTACATTTACTCTCAAATTGCCTTCGCTCAATTCATTTGCTTTATCCGCAATTAAAATAATTGGCGAAGTAAGCCTGATACTAAAGAAGGTTCCGACGAGAAATGCAATCAAGCCGATTACAAAAATAACCATGTAAGTTCTACTTCTTATTTTCTTTGCGACAGAATAAACTTCACCAGCTTCCTGAAAAACGAATATTCTTAAATTGTAATGAAGGATTGGTAAAGAAATACCAAGCTGAGGCGGCATATCTTCTTCAAATGAGCTAATATCATAGGCCCCACAAGGTCGCTCCATCAAATCTGAAATGAGCTCCTTTGGAAAATCCGGCTGATCAAGTATGTTTTCTCCTTCATGTGTAACCAGATAGTAATGAAAATTGGTTCCAAATGAGATTCCTTCCAAAGACTTGCGTAGTTTCAGAAATGACACCGAAGCAATCAATACAGGAGAATCCACCTTATCTGTTAATGGAACTTTTACATGAAAAGCTTCTGGAGAAAACATTATAGTTTGAGAAGAAACCATAACAAGCTCTTCAGGGACAGTTAAGTCTACAATTGCCTGCTTATCAAGCTTTGAATGGTTTAAAAGTTTGTTATCATTAGAACAGATGATTATTCTTTCTACAAACTCATAAGATTGATCAAGTTGTTTAAGCGCGTCAGCTGCCTCCTCGCTTGAAGGATCTGACAATCGCCGATCTCTGGCAAGGAATCGCGTAAGGTCTTCGTACATCCGCACATATTCATCGACCTCATATTTAACCTGCTGAAAAGCCTGCAGATTACTTTTTATGAGAAGATCTCTTGAAATTTCGGTCAAAACCGTAAATGAATAAAGTCCTAAAATTAGCAAAGGAACAATGGTTACAAGAAAAATACTTAACCAGGTTTTAACTTTTATACTGTGAATGAAAGGAACTTTTCTTTCAGGCCAACGCCTCGATTTCTTTCCAGCAGTCTTTTTTGAAGGATTCCCCTCAGAATCAGCTTTGTTAGATATATTTTGCTGTTCTTCGCTCATTAATTTGTCCTGTACACTAATTTCTGTTTTCACAGCTCTGTATATACTAGTCTAAGAGCTCAAAAAATCCAAGAAAAGTTTTTATCTGAATCAGCGTCTTCGACGGCATCTTAGTTGCAAGAATATTGCAATCAAATCTATCTGTTGAATAATGCCTGAGAAAATTTCTGCGCAAAGCCTCGATATGGCCTGGCTATAAAAGCCACCTCAGCGGGAGTTCTGTCGTTTATGTCCCGAATTTTATCTGAAGCCCCTGCTTTTATCAAAGCTGCTGCCGAGTCAATATAGCCACTAGCCCCGTTAGTTGAAAAAGGGAATTCTATTTTATTTTTTCCGCCATAAGCAAGCAGGTGAAGAGGAGTCTGTAGCTTTTTGTTAAGACAATTTAATGAAGCTTTATGCAGAATTAACAACTCAATGGTTTCCAGACATCCATTTCCAGCTGCAAAATGCAATGGGAAATTTCCATTAGAATCCGCAACATTTATATAAGCCCCTCTTGCCAATAAAAATCTTAAAATTTTCTTGTAATGGTAAAAAGCGGCATAATGCAGAGGAGTAGAATGATACAAATTATCTTCAACATTAAGTTTTGCACCAGCTTCAATTAGCAATTTTACCATACGTAAATCGCCGCTCTTAACCGCCAGATGAATTGGAAATCTACCTAATTCATCCTTCATATTAACAAAATCAGGCCGTTTCTTTAACTCTGACTTTACCTTTACATAGTTTTCATCTTCTATTAATTTGTGGAAGTCCTCAGCAATTAAGTTCTGGCTTAAGAATACTAAAGAAATGCAAAGTAAAAACCTGAAAAAACTCTGAATCATATTATTTTACGCCCTTTCAATAAAACAAGGGGCAAAGACAATTTTAACATCGCTCTGCTATAATAATTATATACTAACTTGGAGGAAAAAATGAAAAGATCTTTGGCTTTCTTTATTTTTCTAATATTAATTTCCACACCTTTTTTGCATGCAGAAAAAATCGACGGTGTTCAAACCGCAATAATTTCAGAAAAGGTTTTGGTTGAAAGCATTGGCTTTGGATTAAAGGAACAAACGTTCAAGGTAGTTGAATTTAAACTTTCTGAAATGACATTAGTTGGCAATAATCAAAAAGCAGATTCGCAGCCACCCAAAGTAGTCGGGAAACTAAGTATTGCAGGCATAGGGCATAAGCTGAAAATAATTAAGCCTCAGCTAGAAAACTTTGAAGCAGATATAGTTGTTCCATCTGAGGAAAAAGGTCTCTTCCTACCAATTGGACATATTTCTTTAAAGCTCTCAGAAGCTGATGCAAAACACCTGGTAATGACTGGAGAATTGAAAATTCTAGTTGAAAATGACGAAGAAAACTCAGGAGAATTCAAAGTCTACCTGAATGTAAAACCAGCAGACACCAAAAACTTGAAAGATTGATTTTTATCTAAAAATTGGCAAATAAAGGCTGACTTGTTCAGCCTTTCCTTTTAGCTCAACAAAACCAAACTCACGAAATTCAAGTTTGCTTTGAGCAAACTCGGTTATTGGTTTTCCAACCAAAAACCTTTCTCTAGGTAATTCTGAAGCTTTTGCACTAATTCGAGCCGCAGTATTAACAGTATCTCCGATAATTGTGAAATCCCTGTTTTTCCCAACTCCAAGGAGGCCAGCAATAACTTCTCCACTATGCAATCCAACTGTTATTGGAAAATTGAAAACTCCCTCCCTCTCAGAGTTTCTAATTTCAGTTAAAGCATTCATGGCCGATTTAATGCTTTCTTCAATTCCCTCTGGATTGTAAAAAACCGCCAACATTTTTTCACCAATGATCTTATCAATATCTCCACCATTATTAATTATTATCTTACAGAGCAAATCAACCTGATTTTTAAGGTCACAAACTAATTCACTTGAGTTAAGCGTGGTCAACCAGAATGAAAATTCCGGGATAGCTAAATACATAACTGCCACTTCAAGCTTGATTCCTTCTTCCGCATCCCTTACATTTTCCTCATTTGTGGTAGCAAGTCTGGCAATTCGAGATACCATAGTACCCATGATCTCTTTTTCTTCAAGACCTCTTGCCATAGAATTAAACGAAGTAAACAGCTCTCCGATCTCGTCTCTCCTTGTATCTGGAAGCCTTAATGTGTAATTACCCGAAGCAACGCTTCTCACTGATTCAGTCAGGTTCTTAATAGCTGAAGTCAGGTCAGAACTTGCTAACAAAGCGAGGAATAATATTCCGGCCATGGTCAATAAGAGATAGTCCAATAAACTTTTGCGATTATCCTCTATCTCTTTAAAAATTTTGTCCAAAGATGCCAGCCCGATCCAGATCATTACTTCGTTGTAACTACCTGTCTTTGCTTCTACAAGATATTCTCTGTCGTAAAGTTTGATTCTCTCAGAAAAATTGCTTTTTTGTGCGTGTGCCCACCTTGCCATTCTTGAGGCATCTCGAAACCATCTCCCCTTAAAATCAAATTTAAATGATCCGTACATTACTCTGGATTCAGAAAATACATCATAATCGGTTTCGGAATCTTTAGCTATCCTACGGCATGAGCTATTTAAATCATCGAGATATAACCAGAAAAATATAGCATCAGGTTTAATTAGACTCGGAGCTGCTATCAATTTTAAATAAGCTAAACCGCTTGCTGCAAACACTTTAATCGGAAGATTTAAACCGTGGACAACTTTAAAATAATTGTCTGATCCAAGTAAAGTTCTAGCAACCGATAGTCCCGCATCTCTTGTCATTTCCCCCTTTAATGCAGCGCCAAGATTCTGCTGATTCTTTTTGGGAAAATCATCGGCCTTGAGGTCTTTAAATATTGAATTAACAACAACTTCAACAAACTTTCTGAAAGCACTAGATTCTCTGGCCCCTTCATTTTTATTAACGGTAGTTTGCTCTCCCTTGTTAGTGCAAACCATCATTTCCATAAATCTTGTACCATCGCGAAGATTGTAACGCTGTTCTTCTTCAAGAATAGCTAACTTTAGCTTTTCCTTATTCTCAATAGTTGGATTATTACCGAAAATATTTGCTAGTGACAAAACTTTTTTTGAATTCGAGATGCAATCATACTGATGCCAATCAAGGGGTTCATGCAAATACTGCCTTCTCTCAAGGCGTTCGAAAGTATGGAGCATAGAATTTCTCTCTTCTTTAACCCTAAGCTCTCTTTGCTCAATAGCAAACCATTCGTTTACCATATATATCGTGCAAATAGGAACAATTGAAGCTGCTAACAAGCCAGTCCATAATTGCCACGAAAACCTTTGCGAAATAGCCCCTTCTTTAAAAACGGAAATATACCAAACACACAATAAAAATGTTAGCAGCAATAGTGCAAACAAGTTTTTTGCCGAAAGCACTTCATAATTTAAAGTCTGAAGCTTTTCAGCAGCTATAATCTCATATTTTTCTTCGCCAGATTCAATCCAGCTTGTTTCGGTAACCCATTGCGAACTAATCTTTTCATCAATTTGGCTTTTTGCAGACAGATCTGGAAAACCATTGGTTTTTCCAATTACATTTCCACTTTTATCTTTTACAAGAATTTCGATCCCTATCTCTTGTGCAGTTGCAAGAAATAGATTAGCCAGCTTTCCTTCTTCGACCGACCTGGGAAAAAGAATAAAAAGAATTCCGACTTGAATAACGGCATCTGGTCCCGCCTGACTTCCAATATTATATTGGTCACTGTTTATTCTTTTCGGTGGTCTTTTTGCAGGGTTCCACTTAAAGATTGGTCTCCAATAAAGCAATTCATCTTTTCCCATTCTTTTGATGGGAATAATTCTAGCAACCATATCATTGTACAAATGAGTCGCTTCAACCTCCTTACCAATCAGAAAGGGCAAATGAGGAACAAATGCTGTCAAATCATGGTAACCACTAAAATAGCGTTTTTTCGCTAACAACCTTAGCAGCTCAAGGTATTCATTTTCTTGGGGCCCCGCTCCGATCGAACGTATCAATTGCCAATTTTCGTCAGGAACCCTATACGTAAAATCGCCTGGCTTATGCAAACACATATAAACGCTTGGAGTTAAATGAATTGAAGATAACGATTTGAAAACAGAATCCGACATTTTTAGCAAACTTGAAGAAGCAATTCCATTCTTATTCCACGGAATCTCATCAGAATATTTCTCTGTTAATCCATCAAGATAATCTTCTAATAAAAAGTGATTAGCTTTTTTCACTCTAAACTTAGCGATTGTACTTTCAATTCTGCTTTTAGCCTGGTCATAAAGCACCTTTTCTTTATTCTTAGAGGTTGAGAATTCCTTTTGAACCATTACTAAAAAAGGCAAGAATAGGGCTATTGCACCAAAGAAAAATACCAATTTCGAAAAACTGTTTTTATAGTTGTCAAAAAAACCTGTATTTTCTTTCTCAATCCCAATCGTCTCTGTCTTTGCTATAAATTCATCCGACCTGCATACAACAGAATCAAATGGGGGGAGCTCAAGCAATCTTACGCAACTGCTACTCCGCAAAGTAAGCTTTTCAATCTCTGGAGATTCTTGTTCAATTGAGGAAAGAATTTTTTCATCAAAAATAATCGGGCAATCTGAGTAATCCTTAGTCAATGCTTCATAAGCTTCCGCCTCTTTAAAAGGTTTACCTAGAATTGCAAAATCTAATCTAGAATCTGAGCTGCCAATCTCGCCTGAAGTTAATTCCCCGTGAGCAAGACCAATTCCAGCCTGGTATTCAAATTCTCCTTTGCCTAGTCTTTCTTTATTGATTTTTCTCAGTCTGTAGATCATTCCAACCGCAGCTTTATACGCCCTCAGTTCTGGCTTTTCCGTAAATTTATCACCTGATTCCGGAAGGAAAACGGCCTCAATCGCGTCACCAATAAATTTGTAAATTCTCCCGCCTCGACTGACAATCTCTTCTGCCATTTCAGCAAAATGAATATTTAATAAGCTGGTAATAATTTTTGGGTCATTCTGCTCACACATTGCCGTGAAGCTTCTAATGTCAGAAATTAAAACTACACCTTCCTGTTTCTGTGCTCTATTACTTAATTCAGAACCCTTCATATTGGAAAGAGCTTCCACAGCTTGATCTGAAAGTATCGACGCCAATCTTTCTCTTTCTCTCAAACCGTCAACCATACCGCCAAACTCTTTTATAAGAACACCAATTTCATCTTTTCTGCTGGTTTCAAGGCTAAATCTTAAATCACCTTTTTTAATTCTCATCAATGCTATTTTTATTTTTCCTAATGGATCAATAGCCCGAAAGTATGTAGTAAGTGCGCTTAAAACTAGAAACAATAAGCTGGCAAAGCCAACCAGTGCTAAAATAGCCACCCTCTTCCAATGATCCAGCATCATTGGAAAACGATCTATTCCTATTATCAGTGCCACATCTCTAAAATTCTTTGACAGATATGCAACAATTGTCATCCCATCTCTTACGATCAAAAAGTAACCACTTTTCTTCGCAAAAGCGGACTCAGCAACCTTGCGAAATAAATCAATTCTCTTTTTATTAAAACTTCTACCTGGTTCTAAAATTGTATTAATACCAGTTTTCGTTCTTTTGAAGGCCAAAACCGATAAATCAGGATTTTTCATTATCAAATAACTAGTGGAAAGCTTTAAAATCCTCGGATCTATATCCGTATCCTTCCAGGAAATCATTAAAACAAATCGGTTTTTACCTCCAACAGAGATATAGTCATGCACATATACTGTTTCACCGCGACCGATATCCATTCTGAATGGTTGGCCACGAAACCTCTCCATCTCTCTGTCAACCGTTTCATTGCCACGGGCATAAGACTGAAAAGCAGCCATGTCCTCTTCAGGAGGGGAAAATTTCGAAAATCTAACATTCTTTTCTGTTTCAGATACAATTTTTCTTAGATTTAGAGTCAATGGAATGCTAAAAAATTTCCCTAATGTATTGGATTCATCATTTCTTTTAGAATCAGGTGAGTTGGCAATCCATTTCCCGTCTAAGTCGCTGATCATAATTGAAGATAAAGGCAATGAAGATTCAGATTTTGCAAAAAATTCTTTAACCAGTTTGAAAAGCACTTCTGGATCAGATATTGCTGTTTTACTCAAGATTTGCTGAAGTTCCTTGGAATATTGAAGTCTCCTGAAAGTTTCCAGGTATTCCGTCTCCATGATTTCTTTTCTCAGTTCAAGATCATTAGCTATCTTGAGAATCTTTTCTTCCACCTGTTTTTCATCTATTTTTTCTCGCTCCATTATGTAAATACCGGAAGTTAGTGCCAATAGACTTAGCGGTATAGTTACCGATATAAGATAAGTCGCCAAAAACCTTCCTTTAAGAGAAGAAGCGGGCCAGATATTTAAAATCAATCCCCTGGCTAAAAATCCAAACATTGTTGTCCCAGCAATCAGATTGAGAAAGAACAACCACAACGGGAAATCCCCACCTTTTACTCTCGGCATAAGTAAAAAGGCTAAAAATTGAGTAGATGGCATTATTCTTGTGTATAAAACCGCCTCACCGACTTCAATTGCCCATGGGAAACCCTTTTTTTCCCACTCAAGCAATTCATTTCTGGCAAAGCCTATCTTTTTCCGCCATGCCATGAAAGGTGAGTATTTTTTGATCTGGCGAGGAAAATAAAAATTACGATGATCTTTCTTGAATAAAGAAATAAATCCACCGCGGAAGTTGCTTCCCAACTCTGACTTTTGAGCAACCATAAGAACAGTTGAGCGTTCAAGATCTTGCGTTCTTTTTACTACTAAAAAATAACCAAAACCACTTCCTTCGCCTAGTTTTTCGTAATCCCAAACTAACCATGAAGGCGTGCCTCTATAAATGACTGGAGTTGGAATTCCTATTTGATCTACTGCAAGAATCTGATCTACGATTCCAGATCCAAAAATCCCAGTTAGAAACTTTCTATTTCTCCTTGCTTCGAAATCCTTAACCTTGAATCCTTGCTCTAAATTTATCAGATGCCCAATAGCAATTTCCATTGGTCTTCGACTAACGGGGCCATTTTCTCCAAACTTGTCCAAGAATGAGACCTGGTTTTTCTTAAGAGTAAACATCCAAATCTCATGTTCAGGAAATGGAGTTTTAAACACCTCATTGTGAATCTTCTTTACACTTGCTTTTTCTTGCTTTTTAAAGCGATCGTCATTGAAAACATTTGTTATAAAGCTCTTAAACTTCTGGGATTTTTGCCCAAGTTGCACTTCTAAGTTTAAATTAGATTCTATTTCGCTGAGCTTTATCTTTGCTTGTTGCTCTTGTTCACTCTTTTCCCATTTGAGTGACAAATCTCGCAACTTAAAAAAACCTGCATTTAGCGCCAATACAGGGAGCGCCAAAAGCAAGACTATTAGTATGCTTCTAATTCTATCGCTCATAAATTCTAAACTGCCAAGTTTTCTGGATTTAAACAAACCTAAAAAAAATCACAGAATTTACAAGCAAAAATTAAATTTTATGAAATAGTTTTAGTCCGCTGGATTTTCCCTTGAGAATAACTTCCCCGTGTAATCTAAATCTAGTGCGATCTTCAAGATTACTTACAACGTTTTCAGAGAACAAACATCTCTGAAATCTAAATTTTTCTGCTTCTTTCTCGATTCTGGCTGAAACATTTACCGCATCTCCAATTACTGTAAAGTCTCTTTTTTCGCCAACCCCTAAATATCCACTGATGACTTCTCCGTAATTTACTCCAATGGCCACAGGGAACGGTAAATTTCCACTTTCTTCTGCCTTTAAAATCATTTCGACGATTTTTATCATGCTAAGCATAGATTCATTAAGACTTTTGCCTGGTTCAAAAACTCCAAGAAGCTTATCACCCATAATCTTATCCACGTCCCCACCAGCATCAAGAATAATTTTACAAAGCACCGAGGTTTGAATAGCAAGGTCATTAAACAGATCTGCCGGATCTCCCATCGTCAACCAGGAACTAAAGCCAGGAATTCCAATAAAAATGAAACCAAGTTCTTTTTTGAGCTGACTTTGCTCTGATCCGCAAAACTTATCTTCCCCAGAAGAGTTTCGGGCCGTTTGAGAAACCATTTTTCCCATTAGTTCCTTCTCTTCAAGCCCTCTCGCCATATTATCAAACGCCCGACACAGATCGCCAAGCTCGTCTTTCCGATCTGTGTTGATTCTATAATGAAAATTCTGCCTGCTAATCTGCTGCATGCCCTGAATAAGGGATTTAATAGGATTTAAAATGTCAGAAACAGCTTTATGCCCAACTAGAAATAATAGAAACAAAGTGAGTATAAGTATTCTCTGGAACTTATTAGTAAGTTCTCTTATGTTTTGAAGGATTGGTGCTTGAGCAGCCATCCCGATGAGCAAACTTGTAAATTGTGCAATTCCTGGCCGCCCCTCTATTAAGATTTTTTCATCGCCATAATTTCTTTCAAGCGAGACAGGCAAATTTGATGCTGCTATCCACGAAGCCGTTTTTTCTAATCCAAGCTCCCCTCTCGCAACATCAGGTTCTGCAAGTCTTCCATAGCGATGACTCTCTATTGAAAAAACAGCATATTTACCCTTTGATGACCTGGCAAGCTTTGATAAATGTCCACCGCTTTCAAAAATGTTCATCCAAATAATCATAAATTTTGGATTATCTATAGACGGGATAGGTTGTATATATACTCCAGCCGCTCCAGTCGTAACTTCTAATTCAACCACCTCTCCAATTGAGTTGGCTAACCTAATATATTCATCTTCTCCAAAACTGCTTCTAACAGTTTCAAAACCCATATCCATAATCATTTCACTTTTCACATCTGATGCGGAAAATGTTTTTTTTCCTGAATCTTTTTCGATTATCGAATAAAGTCTTTTAGCTACCTGGGCCAGTAAAATTCCAAATTCGCTTTCCTTTTTAGGGTTGTTTCCGTTACATGAAAAACTCCAACCTGTTTTACTAACCAGAACAGCTTCTCTTGGAAAAAAGTTTGTTCGCCATCTAAAAGCTTTTACACCATTACGATATTTATCTAAGAAGTATTTCTTAAACTGCTCCTTGTTCTCCGAAAATTTTGGTGACCCGAAATTTTTCTCCCCACTCTCAGCAATCTCAAGCAGTAGTTTATCAGTAGACCATTTTTTCAAAAGATTACGTGCAATTGGCTGAAAATAGAATTGCCTTAGCTCAAAGGCATCCAAAAAACTTCTCAATTCAAGTTTTTCCTGGAATACCAATGTTCTTCCCTGCTCTGAAATAAACAAGTCCAGAACAAAGCAAACAGTAACAACAGGGATCAAGGAAACCAGTAGAATTGAAATCCAAAGTTTTGCAGATAAGGATCGTGAAAAAAAAGTATTGCCATAGAAGCTAAAATAACAATAGAGAGAGAGAATAATTAATAATGAAGTAACTATTACCCCCAAAGACCTCAAATTCATTCCCAGCGAATTTGGCAGTTGATAAGCTACAATTAATCGATACTTCTCTCCACCAAGAATTAAAACATCTTCATTAAAAAGATAGTTGTTATCTCTTGCCAAAGGAGAAGAATAAGTAAGTTTTTCAAACTTCTCTACAGGAAAGCCATGGGTGTTTGAAACTTTACCGTTCTGGGCAATAATTGCAAAATCAACCTCCTCTTCTCCATATCCCCACACAATAAAATCAGGAGAGTTTTTAATATTTTTTACATTTACAGAGGCCATTACCATACCGGCAATATGGTATTTCCCTGTTGGGCATCCAGACAACTTATTGGCACCATTTGCAAAAGAAATTTTTTCCAACTTTGGGTCAAATAGCTTTATATAATCCCAGAAAAAATACTCTGGTACATCATTATTTAAAACCTGAAGTGCAGCACCAAAAGTTTCAGTAGACAAAATTCCAACTGAAATATCCCGACCAAAAACCTGGGAAAGCTTGTTTGCAAAAATTAATTTATATTCCCTTGAGGGATAGCCCATGAATTTGCAAAATTGGTAAACACTTAGAGCTTTTAAAATAAGTTTGCTTTCTTCAGAAACTCCGTGCGTGTGTACTGTATTAGCTGCCAATTCAATATTTCCAGTTTTTATCTGGTCATAGTTATAAGTGAAAACAAGAAGTCTCGGCAACTTTATCCCTGATAGCTCCAGCCTTCTAGCCTCTAAAGCAGCATAGGATTTAATAGTTTGAGCATTCTTGTCATTTTCATTCCAAATTAATTTGCTATTAATGCGATTAATAAAACGGCTTATACCAAGTTCAAAAGCAACCTTTGCCGAATCTTCACTTTTTAGTTGTTCAATCAATCTGAAGTTTTTTTGAACTCCAACAACTTTATTGAAATCATTTACCAGCTCGCTTCTCTCTTTAAAGCCGTTAAATATTCCAAAACCTAAAAGAAATAGAAAAACCAGAACGCAGAAAAAGGTTAGATTTGAACTTTTTCGTTCTTTCTCGCTAGAAAGATTAACCACTTTAAAACTGCCAGTATTAATATTTTCAGATTGACTAGATTTCTTTTTGAAACCGAAACTAATATTTTCCCAATCTTTTTTTATGGAATCAATTCCAGCGCTGCCTTCAGATAAAGAGAAACCAATTTCCGAGCCATTCGCAACTTTGAAAAAGTTAAAATCAAGCCAATTTATATCATTTTTTGCAGTTGGCCCCAACACAATAGGCAACAGTGGATTTAACTTGGTCAACGCTTCTAAATTTGTCGCAGACTCCATTGGTTTGCCTAGAACAACATAATCCATTCTGGTTTCAAGACTTCCAACTCCTCCTGAAAAAAAGACGCCCTTTTCAAACCCCATCCCAATTGCATATGGGAATAGCCCACGAGATTCTCTTTCAGAATTAATTTTTCTTAAAACAAAAAACATTTCCACACTTGCCTTAAGCGCTCTCTCAGAGGCATTTAAGTCATTAAAATCTTCGTCTGGAAAAATAGCTTCAATTGCATCCCCAATAAATTTATAAATTCTTCCCCCGTGACGCATAATTACAGATGCCATTTGAGCAAAGTGCTCATTAAGAAGTTCTGTGATTTCTTGTGGGGAATAAGATTCACAAAGAGTTGTAAAATTTCGAATATCAGAGACTAATGCAACTCCAGAAAAGCTTTTACCTTCCAACATTGAATTAGAGGAAGTTCCAGCAGTGGCTAAAGCCTCAATAGCCTGATCAGAAAGGAGTGATGCCAGACGCCCTCGTTCGCGCATTCCTCCAACCATTCCCGAGAACTCACCACAAACTTCGCCCAGTTCATCCAGCCTTTCTGATTTCACTTCAAATTCAAGATCGCCACCCGACACTCGATCTAATCCCTTTTTGAGCTCTGTAATTGGAGTTAGAACTAGCTTTGCTGTGAATAATGAGCTTAAATACAAAATTATTAATGACAGAATCACGATTGAAACTAAAACCAAGTATCGATTTCGGATTTCAACCTGCAAATAGTATTCGGAGATTCCGCCAACCAATATAGTGTCAGAATAATTTCTGGAAGGCAAAGCAACTATGGTATACCCGTTAATTGTTTTGCTGATAGATCCACCTCTTGCCACTGAAAGTTCTGCAATCTTAGAGGCACTTACAAGAAACCTGGAATCATGGTGACGACTGGGAGGAACCAAAGGCTCAAATCCAATTGGAGTATTTCTAAATGCAACAAATGAAAATGTTGGATAGTTTAAACCAAAATAATCAATGGAACTTTTTATGGTTCTTGAATCAAGCTTTCTATCATCCCATAATACATATAAAACCGCCGATTCCTTTCCATCAATTTTTAAGAAATTGTGCATCTGCGTTGCAGTATAAACTCCTAACTTTCTAGCAATAGGTGTTCCACGGCGCTTTTCAATTTCCTCAGACAACTCATAGCTTGCAACAGAGTTATATGCTAATGAACCAAATTTTTCCTCTTCTGTTTTTTTAAAATCAGGAATTTTATCATCTGGGAATCTTGCCCTGTAATTGGCTCTTAGTCTTTCTACAATAGGAGCTCTAAACACTTTAAAAGCAAGATCAAGCTGTTCAGGAAGAGCGTCTTCATAGTAGCAAAGACCCTCGCCCGACAAATCCAAAAGATAAAATCCCATCAGGGGCAATGGATTTTTTCTTTCTTTAAAAAACTTAAGAATACGTTTTCGAGCTTCCGGACTATTAACACCGTATTTCTTTACGATTTTTGGCAATACCGAATCGTTAAAAACTTCAGAAACAGTGGATTTATAATCATCCAGGACCTGAGTTTTTCTTGCATCAAACTGTCTTAAACACCCCATAAGCCTTGATGAAGTTTGATTCATCCTGGAAAATGAAAACTCATTCAGGTAACCTAATGCAGAAATAGCGAGCAAACTGAGTGGCATAGTCGCGACGAGCAAATAGATAACTAAAAATCTTGTTTTTAGTTTAAATTCAATCCAGATATTAAATAAGAGCCCTCTAACAGCTAATAGAAGTAGAGTCGGAATAGAAAAAAGGTTAAAAAACCATATCCAGATTGGAAGATTTTCTTTCTTTTCCTTTGGCAGCAGAAAAACAGTTAAATGACTTTGGTTTTTCCCAAGATGACTAAAAACATTATAAACTCCAAGCTCCTTTACAGGAGGCACACCCTCGTCCTGCCATTTTTCCAGCCCCTTTCCTAAAGACGGAACACTCGCTCTCAGCCATTTTTTAAACAGTCTTGAATGAGACAATTCCGGAAATAAAACATTGCCTTCAAAACCTGGAACAAGTGGTACAAATCCAGCAATTCCTGCTTTCCGCTTTTTTATACTTTTAAGGGCAATTAGCTTGGCAGCAATACGATTTTCTGGAGCCATTTTTGTAACAATAAAATAGCCCCAAACCCCCTTTTCAGGAATCTCCTTGTAGTCCCAAATCAACCAATGGGGGCGCCGATTGTAAATAACATTGGTAGATTTTGCTCTCTGACTAAAGGCCAGAATATCCGGCTTTGAGTTCGGGCCAAAAAGTCTGCTGATAATTCGATTTGATTGTCTTTGCTCAATTGCAGAAGATTCTCTTTTCTTACTGAGGCTGACGAGATAATCAAAAGCTTTTGAGAAAGCTCGCTTTCCCACTATCTGCCGGGAATGGCAAAGAAACATTTCAGACCTCTTACCAGATAAAGACGGTCTAAATGCGAATAGTTCATATTCGGGAAAAGGTTTTTTAAAAATATTTTTTAATCTGCCACCCAGAAAACCGGTCAGAGCTTTAGGGTTAATATCCGCTTGTGCAGAAGACTCAAGGAGTTCTGAGAACTGTCCAGCATGCCTGGAAAGTTGATACGAGAACTCAGCTCCTGAGGACAGAGATTCCAACTCCTGCCTGGCTATTTCCTGCTGCTCCTGCTCCCGCCAGCGCAAATCAATTTGTGCGAGAAAGTCAAAACCCAGGTTTATAGCTATTACGGGAATTAAGCACAGCAAAATTGGCAGTAGCTTTAAACCATAATCAACCGATTTTTTGTCCTTCTTCAACCCTGTAAACGCCCAATCAAACACCAAATATACAAAAAAGTGATGTTTAAATTACTCTCTATTCTAGAATAAGATAAAAAGCTGAACTTTAAAACAATATTTTTATGAATGTTGGTACAATTTGATTGTTTTTGATTTGCCCTTAAGATCAACCTCAGAGAAAAATCTGTGTCTTTCTGGGGCTGAAAAAATCTCAAGCGCGGCTTCAGAGATAAGACAGCGATTAAATCTCAACTTTTCCGCCTCAGCTTCGATCCTGGCTGCAACATTTACCGCATCGCCGATTACAGTAAAATCCCTTTTCTCACCAACACCCAGAAAGCCAGAAATGACCAAACCAGCATTCGCTCCAATTGCAACAGGGAACGGTAAAAGTCCCTTCACTTCAGCCTTCAAAATGTCTTCAATTGCGTTTTCAAACGACCCCACTGAATTGGAGTCATCTTCGTCCTGACTAAAAACAACTAAAAGTTTGTCGCCAATAATCTTATCGATGTCGCCACCATTTTGGAGAATAATTTTCCCAAGCTCAGCAATTTGAATTCTCAAATCTGAAAACAGCTCTTGAACGCTTGTTGCACTTAACCAGGAAGTAAAACCAGGAATTCCTATCATCAAAATCGCAAATCTTTTTAAGGCCCCCTCACGAAGAGAATCATCATTTTTATCCACCGTTGCGATTTTCATGGCAGACTTTGAAACCATTTTTCCCATCAGCTCTTTTTCCGCCAGCGCATTTGTCATGTAATCAAAAGAGTTACAAAGATCGCCTAGTTCATCAGTTCTAGATTCGCTTATTCTGTACAAATAATTCTGCTTACCAATCTCTTCCATTCCAATTCCAATTTTTTTTATCGGGCTCAAAACATCGGAAACAATTTTCTTCGCAATATAAAAAATAACAAAAAAGCCTAAAACAATGATTAATAGGAAAATCCACTTTAATCTTAAAAGTTCCTTCCTGATTGGTTCAGCCGAAGCCACTCCAATTAGCATCGATGTTAATTGAGCAATTCCTGGCCTGGCTTCTATTAACAATTCTGAATCCCCAAAATCCTGACTTGCAGACACCGGAAAATTGGTACTCTCAATCCAGTCTACTATTCTATTAAATCCAAGAAAGTCATAAGCTATAGTTGGACTGTTAATCATTCCAGAACGATGATAAGAAATTGAAAAAACAGCATATTCACTTTGCTGCCTATTTGCGACTTTTTCTAAGTAGGAACTATACTCGAAAACAATCATCCAGAATAAAATTCTTTTAAAGTTTTTTACTGAAGGTAGTGCTTGAATAAGTATGCCGGCAGCCCCTGTAACAACTTCTAATTCTACAGGCATCCCAATGCCATTCACAAGGCTCAGGTGCTTATCTTCACCAAAACTAGCTCTGATTGATGCCAGTCCATCATCAAAAATCATTTCAGACTTAACATTTTCAATATCGAGCCTGGCAGGACCCTTTTCAGTGTTGAACTGCTTCAGAACACTTCGCCCAACGTGTGTCAGAAAAATTTCAAACTCAGTTTTTACACCGGGCGAGTTAACTGAATAAGAAAAGTCTTTTCCAACGCTTGAGACTAAGACAGAGTTCCTGGGTGACAAATTCCACAAAACGTCTGCAGAATCTGCTTCTTTGTATTTTTCATCGAAAAATGATTGCAATGAATCCGAGCTTTTTCCATTCTCCTGGGATTCGAATTCCTTAATTGCTTTTGCCAATTCAGGAGAATTTGAAAACTCCTTCAGTTTACTCCACACCAGATGATTGGAATAATATTGTCGGATTTCAAATCCATCGAGAAATCTTTGCAATTCAATCCTTTTTTGTAACTCCATAGACCTTCCATGCTCAGTAAAAAAGAGAAAGAAAACAAAGCTTAATGAAACGACTGGAATCAATGTCGAAAAAAGAAATGAAAACCATAGTTTCAATGGTAACGATCTGGCAAGAACCGTTTCATCTTTCAAAATCCTTAACCATAAATGCGCAGCAAAAATACTTAATAGAACAAGTAAAATTCCCATAAATGAAAATGGAGAAACAGAAAAGCTCTCTGGAATTTTGAAAGCCACGGTAACTTTTCTTTCTCTATTTCCTTGGCCAAAACTGCCGTGATCAATCCTAAATCTACCAGATTTAGACACTCCTGATGGCTCTTCTCGTAAATCAACAGGAAAGCCTTTGCTAACAATGCAGCCCTTTAAATTATCCTCAATTGCAAAGAATTGATTTTTTACCTTTAAGCCTTCCACAAGCAAAGGCAAATTGTCTTCGACATCTTCTACTGGGACCATCCAGAAAAGCATTCCAAAAACATCGCTAGCCTCACTTGCAACGCGGCTGATATAAATAGCCGAGGTGGCAATTGAAACCTTTCTCACCACTGGTTTGTATTTACGCAAAAAATTCCAGTAGCAGTAGTAACTACGATTTTGAAAATCCATTTGAGAAACTTTGCCATACCACTCACTAAAGAAGCTGGAAATTGATAGCTTTTTGCCTGTAAAATCAATCATGTCACCAGCCAATAATTCAGTCGGAACGCCAGAGGCCAAACCCATATGTTTTGCATATGCATAGCTGGAAATCTTTTTGAAGAAAAATTGTTGTTCGGAACAAACATTACTGGAAAAAACATCACCTGCACGCACTTTTAGGCTACCGGATGCATTTTGGGAAGAGCTTAAAGAGATTACTGAAAGCGTACTACTTCCCAGGCCAATACGAGCCAGATGCTCCATATTTTCTTCCAAAATTGGAACCAATTCGCGCCCGTAGGTTTTAACTCCATTTTCCTTTGCTAATTGAATTTTTTGCACTAATTCGTTTGCAAAGCCGCTCATGGCTACTTTTCCATTCTTTTCACACTTTATTTGATCTAATAAACGAATATTTTTCTGCATTCCCTGGATGCTGTAATATTCACGACTTAAATCACTATTTAAGCGAAAAGCGCCAAACAGTCCTATAAGTAATATAAAGATAAAAATTAAACCGCCAAATTGAGCTAAACGTAGATTTCTATTGGCCATTGAGTTCTGTTTTACAGGAAAATCATCTCTTATATTTTGGTTAATATCTGAATCAGTTTTATCAGAGAAAACGACTTCAACATTGTTTTCAGCTTCTTTTATCTCAGGTTCATGAACAAAAACAGCTGAGTGTGAAACTTCTTTCTTTGAAAAGAAACAGTCGCTGAATTCTGAAAGAAGCTCCGAGACCTTCTTGTCTAATACCAGAGGAAACTCTGGAAAATTTCGAGACAAAGACTCCAGTTCAGCAGCTTTTTTCAACGCCTCACTTAGAATTGAAAAATCTAAACGAGTTTGTAAGCTACCAACTGTTCCAGAAAAGAATTTCCCATAGGCTAATCCAATACCGATTTTGTATGAGAACTTATTTTCTAGCTTTCTTTCCTCGTTGACACTTCTCATCTTTTTTAAAATTTCACAAGAAGCCTTAAATGCATTGCTTGCCGCATGACCTTCTTCGTCCGGGAAAATAGCCTCAACCGCATCACCTATAAACTTGTAAATTCTTCCACCATGTTCGGAAATAATTATGGAGATAGCGGCAAAGTGCTGATTCAAAAGGGCAGTAATCTTTTCTGGGGGCTCACTCTCACAAAGGCTGGTAAAGTTTCTAATATCAGAAACAAATGCCACTCCATCGAACGAGCTGCCTTCCAGAATCCCATCTTTGTTGCCAGAGTTTTTTGCCAATGCTTCCAATGCCTGGTCTGAAATCAGGGTAGCAAGTTTTTTTCTCTCTTCAACCCCGGTAACCATCTTAGAAAAATCACTGTACAAATCTCCAAGTTGATCTGTTCTATTTGAAGAAAGCTTAACTGAAAGATCTCCCTCGGCAACTCTTTCAAGGGCATTTTTTAGAATAGTTATTGGAGACAACAGGAAACTTGATGATAAATAAGCACTTAACGGCACTATGAGCACAGAAATAAATATGATTAAAAGAACAATCCACCATCGCCACTGTATTGTCCTATGAAGGCTTAAAAGCTCAACACCTCCAACAATTATAGTATCCGAATACTTTTTGGCTGGCATAGCAACCATTGCATAGTTCTTAAACCTTTTGGCAACAAAGCTTCCTCTGATTGCAGAAAGTTTTGCCAGCTCATGAGCAAAAGATTTAAATTGCCCGTCAATATGTCTCCCTGGTTCTATTAAATACGAGAGACCCTGGGGTTTTGAGTTAAACAAAACAAATCTGTATTCAGGGGAACTAACTCCAAAGTGATCAATAGTCTCCTTTGCAGTGTATTTATCAAGCGCTTTATCATCCCATAAAACAAAGATAGCAGCCTGCTCCACTCCGTCAATAATCAGAAAGTCGTGAACCTGTGTTGTTGTAAGCTCTCCAATTTTGCGATAAAGGGGAAAAGATCGTCTTTTTTCAATTTCCTCTGCCATATTGTATGGCGAGATAGAGTTATAAGCAGCTTCTCCAAAGGCTTCAGAAGCCTTGGCTTTATATTCAGGTAAAACCTCGTCTGGTCTTTTTCTGTGATAAGAATTCCTTAAACCTTTTAAAATTGGAAGTCTAAAAACATTAAAAGCCGGGTCCATTACCTCAGGGGGGGAATTTTCATAATACCTCTGTTCTTTACCTGCTATATCAGTCAAAAGGAATCCCAAAACCGGAAGAGGTTGCTTCCTGTCTTTGAAAAAATGAAGAAGTCTTTTTAAAACATTTTTTCCATCAGTTCCTTCTTTTTTAATAAGTTCTTTTAATTCATTGTCAGCCAGGATACTGTTTATCGCCAAAAGGTATTCATCCAGAACCTGAGATTTTCTGGCATCAAATTGTTTGATACTAGATAAAACCTCTACTGAAATCTGACTTTCTCGTGAAAAACGAAACTCGTTTAAATATCCAAGAGTAAGAATTACAAGCAAGCTTATAGGGATAGTGGATCCAAGTAGATATACTTTAATGAATCTAAATTTCAAATCCATCTGTGGCCAGAGACCAAAGAAAAATCCTCGCCATAAAAAGAATAACCAAACCAAAATGAAAATAAAATTCATAACCTTTATAGAAAGAGGCCATGAAGCAAGTTCCAAAAATGGCATTACAAAAACGGTCAAATGGCTTTTTCTCTTACCCAGATAGGAAAAGATCTTAAAGTTACCTAATTTCTCAGGTTTTGGGGAACCAAATTTAATCCATTTAAGAATATCGTCTTCCATCATCTTAACGTTTTTTATGCGCCATTGTTTAAAAAGTCTGGACCTTCCTAGCGCTTCAGTTAAGATACAACCGCTTTGCCCCCTTCCAATTGGTACAAAACCAGCCAAGCCGTTTCCTCGAGATCTTGACTCACTTATTGCAAGTAGCTTTGAAGCAATATCACATTCCTGAGTATTCTCAACCAAAATGAAAGTTCCAAAAACCCCCTTGCCCTCAACTTTTCTAAAATCCCAAAAAAAGTAGTGGGGAACTTTCTCATTAACAACAAAAGTAGTTCGACCTCTTTGGCTCATTGCAAGGATTAGTCCGGTTGTACCTCTTCCTAATATATTTGAAAGCAACTTTTCGTTTTGCTTCTTGCCAGATTGCGCATCAGGATTATCTAGATTCAAATCAACCAGATATTTGAAAATCCTTCCAAGGGTTCTTCTTCCGTATTTTTTTGGAGAATCCTCTATTAGTAAACTTGTTTTCTTGCTTTGCTCATCTATTTTGAACACAAAAAACTTGCTCTTCGGAAACGGAGCTCTAAAAATAGCTCTTCGCCTCGATTCAAGTCTATTCAGCAGATGCTTTGGCTCAAGAGATTCAGATGATTTTGCCAGCTCATTCATAAATTTGCCGGCTCTATTTGCTAACTGATAGGAAAATTCTCCACCTGCGGTTAAGGCCTCTAATTCCTGCTGAGCAGTCTCTTCTTGACGCACTGTTTTCCAATGTAAATCAATTTTTGACAGAAAAAAGAATCCAAGATTTATAGCTAAAACAGGAAGAACCCACAAAATAACAGGTAAGATTTTAAGCTGTGTTGAAGCGGATTCACTATTGGAGATACTCTTCATTATCTTTTAAGATTTTGCTTTTCGTGATTATCAAACTTGCTCTTTTTGTTCTTTTCCATTACCAGGTAAATATCAAAAAAAGAATAAACATATAACCAGAAAGCGACATCCTTCCAAATATTATCAGAAAGAGCAGATTCTAGTTTCCCCTCTAAGCCTCGAGTTTTGCCTGTTCTTACAACCTTATTCACTTCCAGATTAATTTTAGGAAGCACCTCACCAACGTATAAAAGACAGCTAAACGTAATTGCAAAAAATAAAAATGCACCTCTGGCTTTTTCACCAAGTTTCCAGGTAGCTAAACCAGGGCAACAAAGGTTTAAGAAAACTGCCTTTCCATACCCCATTGGCTTTTCTGTATCTTTTGGGACAGCTGGCTGGGCATTCAAGTCCGAAAAACAAAATCTACACTTTATAGCTTCTCGCTGAATCAACTCAGCGCAAAATGGGCATTTTTTCTGGTCAAGTTTCTCTGTCATTATTCTAACCACTCTTATCTTGTTTATATGTGTATATAAGCTTACTTCAAAAAAAAGGGTTTTCCTAATAATTTTAGTTCAGTCAAATATCAGCTTATCAGCGAGTCAAAGATTCAGAAATAAAAAACTGGGCTTCTCAACTTTTGGTGAGAAGCCCAGCATTCATTATTTTAACTATTTTTTAAGCTGATCAGATTCTTCGCTAAGTACATAAACCTCTTTGCCATCTTCTTTTACAACCGCATAGTAAACAGGCTTTTTATTTGAATCCCAGGCGAACTTAAACTTTCCATCTTTCTTAATAACAAGCTCGTTCAAAACAATGCCAGCTCCTTGTTTTGCTTTTAATCCTGGATTTACAACGCAAGTATAGTTTGAAGTCTTCTTAAATTCTGCATAGTTCAAAAAGAAAGCATATTCATATGGTTTATCTGAAGCCTTTAACTCTTCTTCAACTTCATATACGCCTTTTCCGTTATCCTTAGCTTCTAGCCACTTAAATCTTTCTCCAGGTAATCTATAAAGCACTTCAACGCTTTGGATTTTGGTGGCAGACAGATTAAAAGTATAATCCTTGCCTTTATCATTGTGGAATGCTCTGACACAAAGATTTCTTCCAGGAATTGTATAAATTAACCTGAACTTTCCTAATGGAAGATCTTCAAGAGAAAATTTTCCAGTTTTATCAATTTTAATTTCTTTAAAGAGCTTTGAACCATGTTTTTCATCTTTAAACAATCTCAATTCAGCATTCTTTAAAACATCAACTTTTCCTGAAAGCTTTGAAAGAGGATACAAAACAATATTCCAGGTTCTAACAAAGCCCTGATCTCTTTGTTCAAACAAGAAAGGCTTATAAATCGAATTATATTTATCAGCAGAAGCCTCTACATAAAGACTGAGCTTTGGCAAGGCACTGAAACTGTATTTCCCGGTTTCATCTGTTTTGACTTCCTGAAGTGTCTTCCAGGAATCGTTTTCTCCAAAGAAGCCACCAACATTAACAGTTACATTTTTTGCTGGCTTTTTTGTATCGCCAAAAATCACACGACCAGAAATCTTACAACCTGCCGCCAATTGAAAGTGCTTAACAAGGGTCTTTTTCTCGTTAATGGTGACACGAGCAGAAACATCTTTAAGGCCTTGAGCTTTTACTTTAATAACCTGAGGACCAAAAGCAACTCTTTCCACCACACAAGGGGTTTTTCCTACAGGCACATTGTTTAAATAAACAGTAGCACCACTTGGGTCTGAAGTCACTTTTAAGCGACCAATTTCATCATGGTTAACTGGAGCGATTTCTTTAGAAACTTTAGATTTCAACTCAAACAGCTTATGGAAAATTCTGGTCTGAATATCAGATTGATCGTTTCCGAGATGAGCCAACTTAAAACGCATTTTGTCGGAAACAGCAACAAGAACATGCGCAAATTGATCAACTGCTGATGGGTTAGCTTTAAGATTTTCCTGAATGAAATCTAAAGCTATTTCAACCTGCTCATAGTTTTTATTTTCTACAAGATCAATAAAGAACTTTCTTACCTCTTGTCTTTTCCTGGCAAGAGTTGCATTAAGGTAATTATAATCACGGCCAAGTTTAGCAAAAATCTTCTTGTTACTTCTTGTTTTCTTGAGAGTGTTAGCTAATGATTTTACACCAGCATCAAGATCTATTAACTCTTGAATAAGGCCATTAACAATAGACTTTTTGCTCGCCAATGAAAGCGTAACAATCCCATTGTTTGAAGTTTTTCCAACGGAATAAACACCGGCTGGAGAAGCAAAAGCAATCTTCTTGCTAACAGGAATACAGTTCTTTGCAGAAGCAGTAACCAACAAGGTATTGTCATCAAAATATCGAATGGCTACCTTTGCAGCGTTAACACTTTTCCCAGAAGCTACAACTTTAACATTTACTTTATTGGAGCGAATTTCGCTTGCTGAAAGATTTAATTTAACAGGCTCAGAAGTCCATACAGGCATTTCTGGACAACCAAGCAGGTTCATTCCATAGACTAACCATCTAAAACAGCTATCTTCACTTTTAGCTTCAGGAATGTATTTAGCTCTCGCCCTGGCAGCCGCCTGGCCGATGCTATTTGAAACATTCTTAGGATCATTGAAGAGAAGATGAAGGAAATCTCTAACCATCAAAATAGAATAGAAATATCCTTCATTTCTTGGTTGATACCAACCTTCACGACTACAGGCCCAATAAGCTACAGCGCCGCTTTTTGGGTTATTCATAATGTGCTCTGACAAACTGTCTTTGTCAAAATAGTTTGTCAAACATGAAATAGAAGTATAAATGAATGGAAATGCATTCTTTAAAGAATCAGCATGTTCATTAGTAAATTGTTTTCTAAAACCGAAAAGTTGCTGATTACCATGCGCACCAACATAAACAATATGTGGATTAAAAGTATCCAGGCCAGTTTTAAACTTTTCAGCATCAGAACCACGAAGGTGATAAAATTTCTTCAGTTTGAAACCCTTTAAAGATTCTTTAGCAAGGATTTCAGCACCACGTTCAGCAAAAGTGAATTCATCTAATTCTGCACCACACAAAACAGATTTTTTGACCCAATTCTTAGGTGGTCTTTTTTCGTAGTTCAAAACCTTTTCAACAAAATTTGAAGCTTCTTCAGCTGTATCGACAGATGCGCGGCCAATAAAAACTTCAGGAGTTAAATCAACATTGTCATTAAACTCGCCATAAATACGATTTCCATTTCCGTTCCAGTTACCGTCTAATGCAGCATAATAAAGGTCTGAAGGAATATCGGTATTCTTAATACCTGATCTCGCATATCTTACGGGAATAATTTCGCCTTGTTGGCCTTCAGTATCTCCGCCAAGCAGAACCCATCTGGTTCCCCAGTTTTTATAAGCAAATTTTACAAATTCACGAATTCGTCCAGGCCCATCGCCTCGAAAATTCTTTTTTATAAAATCAGTTGTTACAACTTTGGCTCTTATCCCTTTATCGGTTTTCCAGTCTGCTAATTTTTGAAAAACACCTGCGAATTCTGGGATTGTAATTACAACATACTCATAATTCTCGCCGGTGATCTGAGTCGCATTCCTGGCAAAAACGGGTAAAAAGGAGCTTACTATAAAAATAGTAAGAAGTAAGAAAAGGAGTTTGCCTGAGCATTTATTCACTTTTTTCCTCCGAAATTTTGTGGTGTACAAAATGATTATAATGATTTCCGGCAAATTTGGTAGAGTTGAACATAAATTTATGTGATAATTAGCCCTATATTTTTTTGGAGGAAAAACCAAGATGTTTCAGGAAGCCGCACAAGCGATACAATCAGCCAATAGAGTATGCGTATTCACCGGAGCAGGAATATCTGTTGAAAGCGGCATTCCGCCATTTAGGGGGAAAAATGGTCTATGGAATAAGTATGATCCAACCTTCATTGAAATTAATTATTTTTTGAGCAATCCTGAAGAATCCTGGAAGTTAATAAAAAAAATATTTTATGATTTCTTTGGTGCTGCTTCTCCAAATTCGGCTCATTATGCTATTGCAGAACTTGAAGAGTCAGGCCTGGTTTCTTCAATTATTACCCAAAACATTGATAATCTTCACCAGCAAGCTGGAAGCCGAAGGATCTATGAATTTCACGGCACCGCAAGCAATATGGTTTGTCTTGATTGCCAGAGCAAGTTTCCAGCCTCACAAATTGATTTAACCAAGCTTCCCCCTGAATGCCCCGAATGTACAAAAGGCACAATAAAGCCTGATTTCATTTTTTTTGGAGAAGGAATTCCTGAACCTGCCAGTTCTTTATCTTTTAAGGAAGCTGAACTTTCAGATTTGTTTATTGTTATTGGCACAACAGGTGAAGTCATGCCAGCATGCATGATACCTTCTATGGCTAAACAAAACGGCGCAACAATTATTGAAATTAATCCTACCCCATCAAATTTTACTCACAAAATCACTGACATTTTCCTTCAAGGCCCAGCAACCCAAATGATGGAAGGCATTTTATCCGAATTAAAAAAATAATTTTAATTATGGAATAAATTCAATTCTTCGGGATTATAGTTTTTGGAAGAAGAAAAAATGAACCAATTAAACAAAAACAATAAATTCGAAGAACTCCTTAACAATTTCCAGGGATTGGTTTACTCCATAGTCTATGGAATAACCCTAAATCCGTCTGATAGCTGGGATATCACGCAGGAGGTATTCATAAAAGCTTTCGGCGAAAAAAGAATTTATGAAGAATCGTTTAACTCAAAAGCATGGTTAGCAACTGTTGCCAGAAATGATGCGCTTAAATACAAAAGAAGCCTGAAACGAAAGTTGAACTATTTTTTACGGTTCTGCGGTCTCGATTCTATTGACCATGCAACCGAGATTGAAGAACAATTTTTGCGGGAACAGAACTGCAAACTACTAAAGAAATTAATGATAAAACTTTCTGAAGATGAAAGAGAAATCATTGCTCTTAGATTTTCAGCTGACCTTTCATATAAAGAAATTGCTGAAATCCTGGAAATAAAAATAGGAACAGTTATGTCTCGTCTCTCAAGAATAAAAAACAAACTTGGAAGCCAATTTATGGAGGATTCCATATGAATAGCGCAAAAATAAAAAATGCTTTCAAGCAGATTGATCGCACTTCTGGCAGCAGTAAGAATCTTCGCCAGAGAATTCTCAGCAAAACAGTACATCAAAAAATGGACTTTTTCTGGCTGATTAAAACCTTCTCAATAGTAATGGCATTTGCCCTAATTACTTTGTTTGTTTTACCGGATTTGCAGGTTTCACCAGCAGAAATTAAAGTTACTAGTGAAGATATAGTGGGGCAATCAATCTCCCACCTTCAAAGTCTTTCTGAAATAAATTCCGTTATTTTACTAATTCTGACTGGAACAGTCAGAATTTTCTTGAAACTTTCCTTCCTGGCCTTCATTCTGACTGCAGCAGCAATGCCTGGCCAACATCAAAATTCCCAAACAGGAGAAATAATATGTCCAGACTAACGGAAAAATTCTTCTCTTTAAGCCCATTTAAACGTGTTCTAATAGTAATACTTGCATTGCTGCTTATTTCTACGTTAGCAACCAGCTATAGTTTCTACAATCTTGTCAAAGCCAACCAGGAATTCTTTAAGTCAGACTTAAAAATGAATAAAAAGTTTGATCTGACAGAAAAACTTAGAGAAGTTGGAAACCAGTATACAAGTGAAAAAGATCTGGATGCACTATCTCAATGGCATTCTTTAGCAAGCTTTTCCTCTACCCTTTTAAAAGTAAATTCCGACAAGTCTTCGAATGAGCAAACTTACTATATTGCCTCGCATTCTGAGAAAATTGAAAATGAAGTTCTAGGTGCCATTGAACAATTTGATAATTTTGAGTGGAAAACACTAATTCTTTTTTCCTACTACCAGACAGACATAACCAATCTCAATTACCCAACCATTAACTTTAGAGAAGTCAGAAGAGTAAGTCGTTTTCTGAGCATCTATCAAGAGTATCTTCTCGAACAAAATAATAACTTCGATGTTTCCAGAATAACATCTGTTGCTCAGAAAATTACCAGAATTAGCGAAGTAATAACTCCATTCCTGATTGGAAAAATGGTTTCAGTTTCAATTGATAACTTTCAAGCAAACTCTCTAAACAAGCTTATTAATAATAGTAAATTGGACAGTTCTGACGCTAAAAAAATACTGCAAAATTTAACCGAAGGATACTCCTGCGCGACTAGTTTTTATCAAACCCTCGAAAATGAGTTCAGCTTTTTTAAAACAGCCAGAGGACGTGCTTATATTGCTGCTCCACTAGCTTTTTTTGTTCTAGATATAGCCTTTGGCAACCCTGAACTTGAATATCTTAAAATTCTAAATGCTGTAAAAAACAACTCAAGCGAGAGTGAAATTTCAAAATTTCAGCAGGAAATTAAGCACCCCCTGATGATGATTTTCTTTCCAAACTTGAGATTGGCAAAAGAAAAGTTTCTGGAAAATCAGGTTCTTAAAGCCATTATCTGTAGCAGACTATCATTCTTAGCCAACTCTAATAAGGTTTTTAAAGACCCATACTCTAACTTACCTTTGAAAATGATGCTTGTAGATGGAAAAACAAGCTTTTATAGCGTAGGACCAGACCTGAAAGATGATAAGGCTGAAGGTGATGACATTTCCTTTAGAAGTTTCAAAGAAGGGTTAATTGCTAGAGAAAAGAACAGAAAAAGCAAAAAAAAGTAACTAAAATGGAACCGGACGAACTCTAACGAGTTCGCCCGGTGTCTTCAATATTCCTTACCTCGACTCTGGCCATAAGAATATTAGAACGAATTTTAATTAAGGTCAAGATCTCCGTACACTTTAAAAATATTTCCGTCTCTTGCAACCTGCAATTCTTTTCCAGGGAATTCTTTTGGAAGTTCAGTCTGAAGCATTCCTACCACATGGTCCTCCACTTCTTCCTGAAATTCTTTTGGAACTCTTGCCATAGTTGCAAGCTTTACCCGAAAAACATAACCTGGGCCTAGTTTTGAACCTATTCCAACCGAAAATGAAACCCCAAGATCAAACAATCCATCTGCATCCGGAGTAACGCCTTTCTTGTGCGAAGGACGATTTGGACGCAGTGGAAACCTGTCGCCATATTTTTCTTCAAGCTGATGATCTATGCGATCAAAAATTTCCTGAAGCTTATCTTCCCATTTTTCTAAAAGTGGATTTTTCAATTTAACGTTCTCCCCAATCTGCTGTAAATATGCTGTTTTAAAAGAATTAATTGAACGATATAAGAATCTATCATATTATGCCTGAAATTTCTAAATTCTTCGAGGCAAAATGAATTTTTCAGACTACTTTTTAACTTTCAGCATCGCTTTCGCCCTTGGATGCGATGCCTTAGCTGTTGGAATGGCGATCGGGACTAAAGATCCCTGCCGAAGAGCTTGCTTTAGATTATGGTTCCATTTTGGACTATTTCAATTCTTAATGCCCATTATAGGATGGAACCTTGGAAAATCAATTGTTGAATACATAAAAGACTATGACCACTGGATCGCATTCGGATTAATGTTTTTTATTGCAAGCAAAATGATGAAAGAAAGCCTCGAAAATGAAGAAAAAAGCGATGAAAAAGAAAAAAGTGATCCAACCCGAGGTTGGTCTCTTGTTGGCCTGTCCATTGCCACAAGTGTAGATGCACTTGGCGTTGGCTTTGGAATGGGAATAGCCAGAATGGAGTTAATAAAACCCGCTATAATTATTGGAATTACAGCGGGAATTATGACTTACACTGGCATTATTCTTGGGAAAAAGCTTTCGGCAAGATTTGGTAAGAGAATTGAAACTCTCGGGGCCATAGTCCTTTACATTATTGCCTTTAAACTTTTATCAATATAATTTTTTAATATATTAACAAATAAAGGTAATGAGCTGAAACCCCGGCAACAATACCACCGACCGTATGTGAGATTAAAGCTTTAGAGGTCAGCTGGCGATATTTTAATGCATCCAGCATTGCAGTATGAGTGCTCAAATAACCGCTCCAACACATTCCCATGGCGGTAAAAACAGCGATTTCATTACCTCCTGCAATACCCCTAGCAATAAATGCCTTTACCAAAGATAAAGCAGCTCCAACAGCTCCGAGACTCGTAATGGGAAAAGCTATCAACTCCGGTGAATTAAACCCAAAAAGAAGTTTAAAAAATCCACTAAACTGTCCAGCTAGCGCAGGTAAAAGAGGAACTCCCTCATATGCCAGTCCTTGATAGCCAATTGTTGGATCTGATTTGCCAAAGGTCATAATCATAACCATCGAACTGATAATGATTACCCCGGGAATTATAGCTAGACCCAGATCTACCCCTTGTTTGCCACCATCCAGAATTGAATTTAAAAATCTTAAAAAGACGTTCCCGCTGGATTTAAAGGAGATATTTTCAACTCCTTCAGTTTCCTCTTCAGAGACAGCCCTTCCAGCGTTCTTTTCAAAGTATGGTTTAACCAGCTTTTGCATTAGTCTTGTTGACACCATGGCACCAATAATAGCACCAGCAAAGCCTATTGCAGCAGCTCCGGGAAATCCCTTCCCAACCATAAAGGTCATAACAATCAAACCCATGCCAAAAGCGGTTCCAAAGTTTGTCAAAGAAATTAACTCGTGCTTTTTAAAATACCGACTGAAATTTTTATCGTGAGCAAGGCTTATTATTGCAGGGTTGTCAGAGAAAAACGTCATCAAAGCCCCCAATGAAGCAACCCCTGGCAAACCAAAAATTGGTCTCATAAATGGAGCCAGAATCACCTCAAGAAGCCTTACCACGCCGAACTCAATCATCAGACGTCCAAAAGCCCCCGCAAGTACTGTTATTCCCATGATGTAAAAAACAGTATTCATCAATAAATCATGAGCGGTTTTCATGATTGTATTGAGCATATTAGTAGGGCCCATGTGGTAGCTGAGATACCCAAAAAATGAAAAGAATACAAAAATGAAAATTACGGCTTCAAATCTTCGGCCGGACAACCCCTCAGAACCATGAGCAGATTCGCTACTTGACGCATTCATTCGTAAATACCTTCCGTATATAAAAGTGTGTAAAATGCTAAAAAAATGAAATCAAATACTAGTTTCCGTGCGGAAAATTAAAACTATCCAAAAATTGGAGGAATCTCCTTTCAAATTCTTTGGGATGCTTATTGTGCGCCTGCACATGCCTTGCTCCAGGAACAACCCATGTTTCAGCATCGGGCATTTTATTTTTTAATGCTTGAAAAGCTTCGTTGTTTGCCCGTCGGTCCAACTCATCATGAATTATAAACACCGGCCTGGAGCCAAAACCACCAGTTTTTTCGACAGGATTATTATTAGCGTAATTGATTCCAGTGATCTTATAGATCAGGTAAAAGAAAATATCAGTTACAAAAGTATCTGGAATCTTTAAAGTACTCCAGGCGTCTCTGCCGGCAATTTTTCTTAGGCGCTCAAAGCTTGATTCAAGAATAAAAGCTTTTATTTCTTTTAGTTCAGCAGAGCCATTTATCAAAGTGGCAGCGCCCATTGACCGTCCATAAGCAACAATTGGAGTTGTATCGGATATTAGTTTTAGCTTTTTAGCCTCACCAATAACAGCCTTTAGATCTTTCCACTCATCTAGACCTACGGTACAGTATTTCCCGCCACTTTCGCCATGAGCGCGAAAGTCTGGCAGCAAAAGCGAGTAACCTCTTTGCCGCAGAAAGCCCACCAATCCATCCATCTGACCCAGGTTGACTCCATGGCCATGACAAAGAATGACAAGACCAGCCCCAGGCTTTCCTTCATAAAAAGCAGCCTTTATATTTATTCCATCAGAAGTAATAGCAGCAAACTCTTTAAAACCTTTATCTGAAAGAACAAATTTGGGAGCCAATTCCGGCCTGACAATCATTAAATAAATCACATAGGAAACAAATAATGAAAAGACCAGAACTGAAGCTCCAGCCACGAGGACGATCTTTTTAATCACTACTTGTTCCCTCCGATGTAAAACTATGCGGTAAAGAAAGCCTGCAAAGCTTGATACATCAATTTGTGATCATCAATTCCACACAATTCTCTGACTGAATGCATAGCCAGAATTGGTATGCCAACGTCCACTGAAGGAATATCAAGATGAGTTGAAGAAATAGGTCCTATTGTTGATCCACCGCGCATGTCAGATCTATTTACAAATCTCTGCGTTTTTAACCCAGCTTTAGCACAAATTTGCTCAAAAATTGATATTGAATGAGCATCAGAGGTGTAGCTTCTGTTAGCGCTGACTTTTATAACTGGTCCACCGTTAATAAGCGGTCTGTTTGTAGGATCACATTTTGTCCCAAGATTTGGATGCAAAGCATGTGCCCCATCTGCTGAAACAATAAAGGAATTGGCGCAGGCTCTAAAAAAGCTCTCTTTATTCCCGCCTTGAATCTCTACGATTCTTTCAATGGTTCCAGCCAGGATGTTAGAATCTGCGCCCTGCCTGGTTGTGCTTCCAACTTCCTCGTTATCAAAACACGCCATCACACAGGTTTGCTTAGGCTTTTTCAATTCTGAAAGGGCAAGAATCCCGGCATGAACAGCTTCCAGATCATCAATTCGTGAACACGAAATCAAACCATCAGCTGCACCGATGATTGCCCCTTTTTCATGCTCATAAAGGAACAAATCAAAATCAAGAATCTCATCAACACCGATTTTCAACTCTGAAGCTAAAAGCTTTATCAAATACCCCTTAGCCTGCAGATTTTCATTTATTGCTCCTAAGAAAGGAAGCATGTCTGTCTGTTGATTAAAAGCATAACCAGAATTAGCTTCGCGATTCATATGAATAGCAATATTTGGAATAATGCAAATAGGCTTATTAATATTTACCAGCTTCACCTTAGGAGCCAAAGCCGATTTCCCCTTTAACATCACCCTGCCAGCAATCGCTAGTGGCCGATCCATCCATGTACTTAAAATCGGGCCGCCATAAACTTCTGTATTTAACTTCAGGTATTTCCCTTCTGCAACCATCTCCGGAGCAGGTTTTATTCGAAAACAAGGGGAGTCTGTGTGAGCACCAACAATCCTGAAACCGTTTTCCTCAACGTTTTTATTCCCGATAACAAAGGCGATTAGAGCAGAATCATTTCGGGAAAAGAAATATCCTTTTCCTGACTGAAGCTTCCACTTTTCACCCTCTTGAAGTTCTACAAATTTTTTCTTCGTTAGTATTTTTTTTACCGATTCAACAGCATGGAAAGCCGTTGGGCTTGAGTAACAAAAATCAATTAAATTTTCTGCAAATTCTTTAGTCTTTATCATTCCGTCTCCTGTCATTAAACAGTCTTTGCTAGATATTAGCACAATCTTTATTCATAGTCCTGTTTTTCAAACTTCGCCCTTAATAAAAATGATTTTGAGGCCGATATAAATCAAAGATAAACAAAAAAAATCTTAGGTAAACAAATTATGACAAATATCGATTCCGTACAACGTAGTTTAGATGGTTTCTTTCCAGTCAGCGAAAATGCAAAGAAAATTGAAGTTTCAATTTATTCCGCCAAACAAATCGATCGCTTTGAAAAGCAGCCAAACGAAAGTATAGCTACGCAAAGCAATATGAATAAAATGTCTCCTGCTGATCAATACAAATATATGGAAAATCCTCAACGATATCTGGAATCCGCTAAACTTAAAAACAATCTTGGCGATCCCTATGGAACCCTTGCTGCGGCAAATTCTGTTATTCGCAAAGCTCTTCTGCCACCGGTAATTTCAAACCCTAACCGATCAGAACTAATCCAGGCATTGCAACTTAAACAATTGGCTGAAAGTCGACTGGATAAAGCTGCCTGATACCTCTCTAGCGTCTTGAAAAAATTTCAAAAGCTACCGACAAAAGTGGTATAAGCACTGCTGAAAACAATCCAACAATTTTTTTGACCTCAAACGGCCAGGTATTAGCCTCTTCTACAAAGGCCCTTATAGATATCAGACGACTTAATCGGTTTACCTCTTCATCATCAGTTTTCTCTTTGCTGATAATTACATTAATCTCTGAGTTCAAACGTAGGATACATGCTTCTTTTTGCTGCAAAATTGATTTATGAAAATTAAAAAGGGGCCAGATTAGATAAATCATTATTGATACTGCAAAGATTGAAAACCATAAAATTAGAAACATGTTCATTTCCCAATCACCAAAAAATCTGGCAATAATTCCCAGCGTGTAAGGAACAATAGCAAACAAAGCAGTACGCAGATGGATTTTGCCAAGCCTCATCAAACCAGAATTTTTGTTTTGGATTAGATCTATCTTGAGATCTTCATTGCTCAGCTCATGGATAAAAAATGCAAAACGCAGAATTATGCAGATTGCAGCCAGACTCCAGAATAAATAGAAAAATTCAAAAACAAGATAAGTAATTTTTGCGTAATAGGCTTTAAAAGGCAGGCCTACCAGGTAATAATCTCCAAAAACCGCAATAAAACAAAAGAATAAAGCAAACAGAATGGGAGCACGAGGTTCAAATATTGTATTCGCCTTTCCTTTGATATACTCTATGGACTTTTTCTGGGTCCAGCCGGTAAGCTTGGGCAACTCTTCTGCAAACCCGTAGAGAAGATCTTCCATCCAGACAATTCCTGAACCAGAAAAAGCCATTTTTATCCCATAAAGCATATAAGAAAAAATATAAATACTATTTTCATTGAATTGCAACCAGGCAAACTGAACAATAATCATACTGAGAGCGGAAAATAAGAAATAAAAAACCCAGTAGTTTTTTATTGGAAATTTGTTAAAAAACCTTGCTTGAAATGAAACTCGGTCAGCGGCTGCAACAGTGGCCAAAATTTCCCCCCTCGAAAATAAAACCTAATAGGCAATTTGCCACAAAGTCAGCGATAAAACAATTTTTTTAACATTTTGCCTCTAGTTCTAATCAGATACTTTTTTAAATTTAGCTCCAGCTATAGAAATAAACAAAACTGCCAAAATGCATTGTATAAGTAAAGGTTGCCAAACTTCTCCAAAGGTGGATCCCTTTACAATAACCCCTATAAACACTTGCAGAAACCAGCGCAATGGATTCAAACAAGTCAAATATTGAACAATATCCGGCATATTTCTTATGGGAAATAACAACCCAGAAAGCATGACGCTAGGCAACATAAAGAAAAACGAGGTCAAAAGTGCTTGCTGCTGAGTTGATGAAATAACGCTGATAAATAAAGCTCCACCAAGATTGCCGCACACGAATACTGCCGTAGAAAGGTAAATTAGTAACCAGCTTCCTTTCACTGTAATTCCATAAAAAGTAAAAGCCGCCAGAAGCATTATTGTCATTGTAATACAACCAACTCCAAGATACGGGAGAGTTTTCCCGATAATAAATTCAAACCTCGTGATAGGAGTAACCATCAGCTGCTCAATAGTTCCAGCTTCTTTTTCCTTAACAATAGCAATTGAAGCCAATAGAAAAGAGATTAATACCAACATTATCCCAACTAATCCTGGAACATAATAGAATCTGCTCTCAAAGTTAGGGTTAAACCATGCTCTTGCGTCCAGCACAACCAGGCTGGATGGATTCCTTTTCTCAAGAAAAGTCCCAAGAATCATTGAAGCATATCCCTGAATCAAACCAGCATCATTACTATTTGTTCCGTCTGTAATAATTTGAATTTTTCCAACTTCTCCTTTTAAAACTTTAGTGGAAAAGTTTTCAGGAATTTTCAAAACAGCTCTGAATTTGCCTGAATCCATGCCCGCTTTAATTTGCTCTTCAGAATCAAGATACTCTTTAACAACAAAGTGTTCCCCCGAAGAGAGCGTAGAAATGAAATCGCGACTGAGCACACTTCTGGAGTGGTCCAGAATTCCTAACTGCACCCCTTTGAGCTCTAACACAAAAGCTTGAGCAAGAACAACAATCTGAATCACAGGAAAAACAAGAATGATCATCCTCATTCTAGGATCACGAAAAAGTTCTAAAAATTCTTTTATAAATAGTTGTTTTAATCTTGAAAACATATGTTGCTATTCCATTTTTAAACGTAGGCTTTTATGAGCAAGCATAAACATTAGAAAAGCATAAAAAACCATTATCAAAGCATTGCCTATGATTATTTCCAATCCAACTCCCTTTAAGAAAATGCTTTTCAAAATGCTTATATAATACCTTGCCGGTACAATGTGGCTGAGATTTTGCAAAAACCTTGGCATATTATCAATTGAAAAAACAAATCCGCTAAGAAAAAGCGTTGGCAAATAGCTTATAATCAGTGCTGTCTGGTTTGCTATAACCTGTTTTTTTAATCTAATACTAATGAGTAAACCTAAGAACAAAGATCCAGAAAGAAAGAAGCTGGAAACAATAAATAGTAAACCAATACTGCCTCTAAGAGGAACGCCAAACAAAAACCGGCCCAGAACTACAGAAATCAGCAAGTCCAAAAATCCAATCAAAAAATACGGAAAAACTTTGCCAAGAATTAGCTCTACACCCGCGACGGGAGTGCTGATAAGCTGTTCCATCGTTCCGGTTTCCCATTCTCTCGCAATAGTAACGCTGGTAAGCATTGCTGAAATAATAATCATAACTATGGCAATTACTCCAGGAACAATAACATGACGACTTCTTAAATCCTGATTATACCAGGCTCTTGGTTGCAATTCGATTCTTGTGGGCGTTTTATGTGTTCTTGCGGAATTGATTCTTAGAGATATGTTTGAGTTAAAAATTGTCGACACAACAAGGGCATAATTTTGAACAAAACGTGCAGTATTAGCTTCACTTCCATCAATGATTGCCTGAAGTTTTACCTGTCTTCCGCTTTTTATCTGGCTAGAAAAATTTGCAGGAATGACAATAGCAATTAAAGCTTTGCCTGATCCAATCCCATTTTCTATTTCCCGATAGTTGTCTACTCTTTTGACAATTCTGAAATAAGGAGAGCCTTCAAGCAAACTTTGAAAATCCCGACTTAAAGGGGTTCCGGATTGATCCCAAACTATAGTGGGAACATCTGTCAAATCCATATTCAAAGCATACCCAAAAAGTAAAAGTAGTAATACAGGAATTGCAAGAGAAATACCGAGGCTACGCCAATCTCTAACAACATGAATACACTCTTTAACAGCTACTGCTTTTAAAATTCTCCATTTCATTGCTGAAACTCCTGATCTTGCTTTTCCTCTGCAATACCAGCAAGAAAAACAAATACATCTTCCATTCCCGGGGAAATTTCACTAAAGGCAGCCTCTAACCCCATTCTATGAAGTAGACTCTTTATTTTTTCTTCATTATTTTCTTCTGGCGCTACAACAATGTGGATTCCAGCTCCAAACAAATACGCCTCTTTAATAAAATCTTCCTGCCGCAAATCCTTCAGAATCTTATTGTCACCAGGCATTTTTAAATTAAACACCTGATCATTCATGCTGTTTGCTTTAAGCTCATCAGGGGTTCCCACTGCCATTAGACGCCCCTTGTTTATAAATGCAATTTTTTCACAGTATTCTGCTTCTTCCATGTAATGGGTAGTAACAAAAACTGTAACCCCTGCATTGGATAGCTCATAAATAAGGTTCCAAAACTGTCTTCTGGTTAATGGATCAACGCCGCTGGTTGGTTCATCCAGAAAAACGATTGAAGGTTTGTGCAATAGGCTGCAGGCCAACGCCAACCTCTGTCTGAATCCAAGGCTTAATACAGAAACTTTAGAGTCCTGTAAACCTTCAAGCTTGGCCAATTGAATAGCCCATTCTTTTCGTGACTCCAAAATTTCGCCTTCAAGACCATAAATGCCGCCATAAAATCTAATATTCTCTGCAACGGTTAAATCCTGATATAAGGAAAATTTCTGGCTCATGTAGCCGATTCTTTCCTTTATTTTTTCAGATGAATTTAGAACATCCAGTCCCGAAACTTGTCCCACCCCTGAAGTTGGCAGAAGAAGCCCGCAAAGCATCCTGATCGTAGTGCTTTTGCCAGCACCATTCGGCCCCAGAAATCCAAAAATTTCACCGGGCTTAACTTTCAGATTAAGACCTTCGACAGCAACAAAATCTCCAAATTGCTTTTTCAGGTCTTTCACTCTGACCGAAAACTCACTATTGGTTTCCAGATCCGGGCTCCAAAATTCCACCGGAACAAATTTTTCCCAGTTGCCATTTCGTTCAATCAAATCTACAAATACATCCTCTAATCGGATTTCCGTTTCACCAAGCCAGATGCCCTTATCAGAAAGAGCCAAAGCAGTAGAGTTTAACAATTCTCTTGCTTCATTTTTTCCTGAAAACATTCGAACTTGAATTAAATCTCCGACCAATCTGAACCAGCTCTCTCCACCACGCTTTGAAAGCTCACTAAAAAGTTTCCTGGGATTTTCAGCTTTAAAACTCTGGAGCGTAAAATCACTCTTAGACTTAATTTCTGATGGATCTCCCATTTCCAGGAAGCTCCCTTCATGTATCAAAGCAATACGGTGACATCTTTCTGCTTCATCTAAATATGAGGTCGAAACGAGAATAGATACGTCTTTTTCCAGCAATCCCTGCAACATTCTCCAAAAATCTCTTCGACTTACGGGATCTACTCCATTAGTTGGTTCATCAAGAATAAGCACTTCCGGGTCATGAATTAAAGCGCATACCAACTGTAATTTTTGCTTCATTCCACCAGACAACCGACCCGCTAACCTCTTTTTAAAAGGGTGCATATAGCTAAATCTGAGCAACTCATCAATACGTTCTTTTAAACCTACTTCTTCTACCTCGAAAATTTCAGCATAGAATCTGACATTTTCTTCCACAGTTAAGTCTGGATATAGACCAAACCCTTGGCTCATATACGCAATTCTGGATTTAGTTGACTCAGTTGCTGAGAAAATGTCCTTTCCCAGTATCTGAACAGAACCGGAATTTGGCTCCATGATCCCAGCAATAATTCTAAGAGCAGTAGACTTTCCCGCCCCGTCAGGGCCTACAAGTCCAAAGATTTCTCCTTTTCGTATTTCTAGAGAAATATTTTTAAGAACTGATTTTTCAGCAAAAGATTTACTTAGCTTCTCTGCTCTTATCGCGAAATTATGACTGTCCATTATTCTATTTCCAATTCACCATCCACAGGCATTCCTGGCTTAAACTTCCGCTCAGCGTTATTCAAATTGACTTTGACTCTATAAACGAGCTTTACTCTCTCTTCTGAGGTTTGAACACTTTTTGGAGTGAATTCCGATTGGGAGCTGATAAAAGTGATCTGTCCTTCGAATTTTTCTCCCGGGAAAGTATCACAGAAAACAGCAACTTTCTGCCCCAACTTAACGTGCCCAATTTTCGTTTCATTAACATATCCACGCATCCAGACATTATCCAGGTTTCCGACGCTTAAAACAGTTTTGCCGGGTATCATGTATTCACCAATTTCAGCACCTTCGGATAAAACAACTCCATCCATAGGCGAACTCAAGCTTAAATAGCTTTCGTTTAACATTGCAGCGTCTAGCGAGGCACTAGCAAGCATCACCCGTGCTTTTCCACGGTCAAGCTGTTCTTTTCGTGAACCATTTTTCAAACTCTCATATTTTGCTTCAACAATCTTCAGAGATTGACGTGCTTTATCAATCTCTTCGCTTCGCGTTCCCTCTTCCATTAAGTTAAGTTGGTTTTTTGCTGAATTATAGCTGGCCTGCGCCGATTTCTGATTCTCCAGAGCAGTTTTATAAATGGTCAAATAATTTATATATTCCCTTTCTCCAATAGCTCCGGCTGAAAATAGATTTGAATAACGTTTTTCATCTTTTAAAGCCTTTTGAAGACTTGCGGTGGAAGAATCGAGCCTGGCTTTTGCCCCCGCCAGATTTTCTCTGGCCGATCTAACCTCTTGATGCCTTGGTCCATTTTCCAACTGTTGGAGTTGAATTTTAGCTCGCTGAACTTCTGCAGCTGCTTGAATTCTATCTTCAATCCTTGCTCCAGCCTCAAGTTCAGCTAATGTAGCCCTTTCAATGCTTAACTGTGCCATAGCTTTATCAACTTGAATTTTTACTTCATCGGCATCCAGCTCAGCCAGCAAATCGCCCTTATTAATAAAGTCGCCTTCAGAAAAATTTCTTTTGCTCAAAACGCCCGGAATCCTGAAAGACAGATTCACTTCATCAATTTCAACATTTCCAGAAAACCTTATCCTTGAATCAGAGCCGTTTTCTGAGTAAATAGAAAACTTCAAAAAGAAAAGCAATACCAGGATTAAAATAAACACAGGAATAATTTTTTTCATACTAAGCTTCCTTTGAAATTAGATGATTCAGACCACCAATAGAAAAATCAAAAATATGGTCAGTAATTGATTCAACGTTTGCAGGACCATTGTCAGAAACTTTCAACAAAGGAAGTATTCTTTGAGCAATTGCATAGTGGAAACACTGGCCAATAATAGAGATTGCAGAACGGGTCAAACGCCTGTCCGATTTAGGTAGACCAGAAATAGTGGAAATTAAACTGACGAGATATTCTTTTTGCTTAAACTGATAACTAATAAAAAATTCTTTAAAGACCTCAGATGGTCCCAAAATTTCAGACAACAAAAGCTTTCCTACCCAACTTTTGTCCGGATCATTAAAAAAACTATTTAGTCTTTTAAAAAACGAAGAAATAAAAACCTTCAATTTCGTTTCAGGTGGCAAATTCAAGTTATCTTCAGAAATAGTAGGATACTTTTCAAGAATTGAAATGAGGTATACCTCGATGACCTTTTTATACAAGCCTTCTTTGTCTCTGAAGTGATAGTTCACTGACCCAAGACTCTGATTTGCCTGCTTACAGATTTCTCTTACCGTTGCCCCTTTAAAACCTTTTATGGCAAATATTTCACCAGCGGTTTTTATCAATTCAGCTTTTGTCTTCTCAGCCCCGTTCATTTCTAACCTCGCTAACTTTTTTGCCAATTTGAACACTTGTTTTGAACATTTGTTCAATTTTAATATAAACGCTTTTTTCAATATCGGCAACAAAAACTTTCAACAATAGCTCCAATTTGACCTGCAACCCCTTTTCAGGTATAGTCGTGCTCTGACAAATTTCCTGACCAGGGGTTCCAAATGACAAAGCAATTTGAAAAAGAAGTAAATAAAAGAAGATGTTTCGGAATTATCAGCCATCCAGATGCTGGTAAAACGACCCTGACAGAAAAACTCCTGCTGTTTGGCGGTGCAATTCAGATGGCCGGCGCAATCAAAGCTAGAAAAGCTGACAGACACGCAACTAGCGATTGGATGGCAATTGAGCAGGAAAGAGGGATCTCCGTAACAACCTCGGTGATGAAATTTGACTATCGGGACTACGAAATAAATCTATTAGACACGCCTGGCCATCAGGACTTTTCTGAAGACACATACAGAGTTCTTACTGCTGTAGACAGCGCACTTATGGTTATAGATAGCGTTAAAGGCGTTGAATCCCAAACAGAAAAGCTAATGTCTATCTGTCGTATGCGAAATACACCGATTATGACATTTATCAACAAACTTGACCGCGAAGGCCGCATGCCACTGGAGCTTCTCCAGGAAATCGAAGACAAGCTCCAGGTAGAATGCTCACCACTTTCCTGGCCCATAGGCATGGGAAAATCTTTCAGGGGCGTTTACAATCTTTACAAAAAAGAAGTAATTCTTTTTAAGCCAGGGCAAATAAGAAAGCCACAAGACAACATTAAGATTTCTGATATTGATGATCCCAAATTGGATGAAATCCTTGGCTCTCAGGCAAATGAATTACGTGACGATATCGAACTTCTTGAAGGTGCCGCTAATCCGTTCGATCTCGATCATTATCTAAAAGGCAATCAAACACCAGTTTTCTTCGGCAGTGCCGTTAACAACTTTGGAGTCCAGGAATTGCTGGATGCTTTTGTAGAAATGTCTCCCCCGCCAAGGCCAAGAAAAACTGAAACAAGAGAAGTTTCGCCCTATGAAACTGATTTTACTGGATTTGCTTTCAAGATTCAGGCCAACATGGACCTTGCTCATAGAGACAGAATTGCCTTTGTTCGAATCTGTTCCGGAAAATTCACCAAAGGCATGAAAGTAATGCATCACCGGATTGGAAAGCCGATTTCCTTCAACAACGCTACTATTTTTATGGCACAGGATAGAAAAAACATTGAAGAAGCCTATCCTGGCGACATCATTGGAATTCATAACCGCGGAACCATAAAAATTGGTGATACATTCTCAATAAAAGAGCCAATTAAATTTACGGGAATCCCCAATTTTGCTCCAGAAATCTTTAAAAGAGTAATTTTAAAAAACCCGCTAAAATCCAAACAACTTCAAAAAGGACTTCTGCAGCTCTCAGAAGAAGGTGCTGTGCAAGTTTTCAGACCACTGCTCGGAAATGATTTCATTCTAGGCGCGGTTGGAGTTTTGCAGTTTGACGTAACAATGGCTCGCCTAAAAACTGAATATGGGGTTGATGCAATCTACGAAACCGTTGACTATTCAACCGCGCGATGGATAGAAAGTGAAAATGTAAGCAATCTTGAAGAATTTAAAAAACGCTATAAAGTTAGTCTGGCACTAGACACAGCCGATGCTTTAACATTCCTGGCTCCAGATAAGTGGAGACTGAACTATGTCATGAAAGAGTGGCCGGAAATTAAATTCAACGAAACCAGAGAGCACGAATAATCCAAGTCTTTCCCATTAAATTCATTTCCAGAAAATGCCGATATATAAATTAGAAGTAATTTCTGGAGGCGAATCATGAGCAAACAAAAAAACAGTTCTAATGTTCTTCGACCAGAGTGCCGCGAATGCAGCAGATATAAAATAATGAAGTTCCCGTGTGACAAGGAAGCATGCATTCTCAATAGTTCTCCGCAAAAGCCAGGATGGCTGAACCTGTCATAAAAAATTGACAAAAAAAAAACTGAGACCTAGGTCCCAGAACAGAAGCTCCCTTTAAGGAGAATTTTTCTCTCTACTTTACAAACCTCTCACTTTGTCCCGAACTCTTTTTGAGTTTCAGACAAAGCCGTGGTTGTACACCCACAACTTCATTATATTGTTTTTTTTTAAAACCGCAAATTTGCTTATTTTCTGAAATCAGACCATCTCTGTGGTAGTATTGGTGAACGCAAATTTTGAGGTGAGATAATGAGTTTTCTTGAACAAACTGGGGCTGTTAATATAAAAGACAGTCGCATTTCCTTTATAGAAATTGGTAAAGGGGAGCCCATTCTTTTTCTACATGGAAACCCTGGTACCAAAAGAGATTTTCAAGAAGTCAGCAAAAACTTAGCCAAAGAAGGCTATAAGTGCTTTTGCCTTGATCGCCCTGGTCACATGAACAGTGAAGAATTAATTCCGGAAACTCCGGACAATTGGCTTGATGCTGACGTATTTGCAGAATTCATTGACAAAAAGTGCTCAGGAAAGGCAATTTTAGTTGGCTATTCTCTCGGAAGTTTTCTGGCCTCAAAAGTTGCAATCAAATATCCCGAAAAAGTTAAAAAGCTTGTTTTCGTTTGCCCATTTGTAACCCCAAATGACAAAAATGAAACTCCAAGCTCAATTCCACAGCTATCAAAAAATCCTTTGCTAGGAACCATTCTTGGAATTCTTCTTCCACTTCTAAGCCCCCCAAAAATGAAAAAACACCTTCAAAATGTCTTTCATCCAGAAGAGGTCAGCGAAGAATTCCTTGAAGCTTATTTGCCAAGATATACAAGGTTTGAGTCACTGCTTGCTACAATCAGCGATAAAAACTCAATGCTTGAGATACTTTCAGAGGTTCACGAGAAATTAGCTCAAATAGAATGCAACACAATCGTTATTTCAGGGCTAAAAGATTCAGTTTGCTCCGCAGAGGAACAAAACCAGTTACTAAAAGAGAACCTTAAAAATGTAAAAATAGTTGAAATTGAAGATGGCGGTCACGGGCTGCCATTTACCCATGCTGAAAAAATAGCAGAACTAATTAAATAATAGTTTCCATTTATTTACTGTATTTCTCAAGCGCAGCTTTTAAAAGAGCTTGCGCTTGTTTATCTTTAGGAGAGATTTTTGTATAGGTCATTAAAATAGAGGCTGCTGAAGCATTATAATTTTGATCCAAAAGATTCTTTGCATAGTTAAATCCCACAGCTGAAAAATATCCCCGATCTCTTCTTGCGTTAGCCTCAAATTCTTTCCAGGCAAGATCATAATAGCCCCCCTGAAAAAGATCATCTATCTTTTTCTGACTCTCACGTATTGCAGCTCCACGATCAACTTCAACAAATCCTGATTCGGCTTTCAAATATCCTGGAGCAGTATTACGAGCAAGCTCCATCAGGCGAGCGGCCTCTTCCTTTTTTCCACGAGCAAATCTAATATTTGCTTCAGCAATAAGAGCGTCAGCCTTTTGCTTTTTCTTATTAGTTATTCGAGACTTTTCAACGAACTCAGTTGGTACATTGTTTAGCTTAATTTCAAATGGCGAAGGCGGTATTTCTGGTTCCGTAATAATTTCAAAAGCTCTCCAAACTGACAGTCCAATAATTATAAAAATCAAAAATCTGGTAAGTTCCATTAAGATTTTTTCAGAACCAAAACCCTTGTCAACAGGCTTTTCCTTGGATGGATTCCCCAGTCTCTTGATTCCTGACAAAATAATTAATCCTTTTTTTCTTTACCTGAGAGCTAATTCATTTATACTACATATTAGTCTTCCAGACTAATCAAATTCAATCTCATTGAGGGCACATGTCAATAAATTTGAAAGACTATATTCAATATCAGAAACCACAAGTAAACATGCTAAAGGCCCTAACATTGCCTCTAATTGCAGCTGTTTACAATTTTGGTTGGCGAGCAGCGCTTTGCGTTTCTTTTTCAATGTTTACTTGCTGGCTAATCGAATACCTTTTCACCAGGCGCGATAAAAAACCTGCTTCAGCTGCCGCATTAGTAACCGGAATGATTTTTGGACTGATTCTTCCACCAAACATACCCTTCTGGCAAATTTTTGTTGGAGGAGCTTTCGGTATAATTTTCGGAAAAATGGTATTTGGAGGCTTTGGAAAAAACGTCTTCAACCCGGCAATGGTAGCAAGATGTTTCCTTTACATTTGCTTTCCTGCAACAATGGCCGCAACATGGTATTCTCCTTTTGTTGGCGCTCCAGCTGGATTCGCAAAGTTTTCTCCTGATACAGTCAGAATGAAGACAGCCGATGTCGACTCCAGCTTTCTAAAAATAGACGGAGTTACAAGCGCAACAACCTTAACTGCAACAAAAAAGCTTAATGCTTTTTATAGAGAAGCCAAATTAGCTTCTGATACTGCAAAACAAACTCAAGCAATCCAGGCCTACTCTAATATTTCCATAAAGAAAATCTTTCTGGGAAACATTAACGGGTCTATGGGAGAAACTAGTGCAATTTTAATTTTACTTGCCCTGGTTTTCCTCATTTACAACAAAATAGTGTTTATACCGCTTGTTGTTGGCCCATTTTTGGGGATATTTATAGGCAAGCTACTTCTTCACGGCATGGGATTTGACTTGATGCCATTTTTCAAGGATTTCCTGGTTAGCATATTTGCCGGCGGCACCATATTTGCTGCGACTTTTATGATAACAGAACCTATTTCTGCGCCAATGAATAATAAAGCACGATGGATTTATGCCGCCCTGATTGGCTTCCTTGCCACAATAATTAGAAGTCTATCTGCTTTTAACGCAGGCTTCATGTTTGCAATTCTTCTTGGAAACACATTCGGCCCACTAATTGAAATTGGCTATGTTGAATGGGACAAAAAGAACAAGGAGAAGAAAGCATGATTCAGAAAGTAAAAATCGTCCTTTTTTCTGTTGTTGTTACTGCAATTTTCACACTCCTGGTTAGCGGAGTAAATAGTGCGTTAAAAGAAAAAACAGCGATAAACAGGATGGTTGCAAAACAAAAAGTTATTGTGGGCTTATTTGGAATAGCTACGGACACAAAAAACCTGCAAGAAAGCCTAATCCCGCAATTGTTTGCAGATAAGATTGAACCAGTTCAACTTCCAGCTTCTGCCTCCAAAAAGCTTGAGGTTTACAAACTAAAAAACTCTCAAACAGGCAAATTTGTTTTCTCGTTTTCCGGACAAGGTTTTTGGGATCAAATATATGGGTTTATGGCAATTGACCTTGAAGCCCAGAAAATAGATGGAATAGAATTCACCCAACATGGAGAAACCCCCGGATTGGGAGGAAGAATCAGCGAAAAGGAATTTAAAGCCAGATTCATAAATAAACCCATAAATGATATTCGTTCTGATGGTTTAAGACTTAAATTTATGGCCGAAGGAACAGCCAAAAAAACAAATGAAATTGATGGAATCACCGGAGCAACAGGAACTACAGTTGCTCTAGAAAAAATCGTAAATAAATCAATTGATGGTTTTGTTGCCCTTAAGATTTGGGGAGAAAAACAATGACACACGCAAAAGGAACCGATGCCTTTAAAAAAATGGTCTGGGAAGATAATCCGGTAATTGGACAGATCCTGGGAATTTGTTCTGCTCTTGCAGTAACCAATCTTGTGAAAAACACTTTCGTAATGTGCCTTGGCTTATTATTTACTCTGGCAACTTCATGTGTAACCGTTTCATTAATGCGAAACATCATACCCAGAAGAATCCGAATGATAATCCAGGTTTTGATCATTGCAGCATATGTAATTGTTATTAAAATACTTTTAGATGCATACCTACCAGAGATAAGTAAAGAACTTGGGCCTTACGTTGGCTTAATTATAACCAACTGTATCGTAATGGGAAGAACCGAGGGCTATGCAATGGCAAATAAGCCTTGGGATGCTCTTCTTGACGGACTTGGAGCTGGAATTGGATATTCAATGGTTTTATTACCCATAGCTATGATTAGAGAACCATTAGGACTAGGTAGCTTCTTCGGCTATCAAATCATCCCAGCAGGCTGGACAAAGTGGAATTTAATGGTAATTGCCCCAAGCGGCTTTTTTGCCCTGGCCATTTACATCTGGATAGCAAGAGCCTTTAACTTTGGCTCTAGTAAAAAGTAAGGAGGAGTTTATGGATATTCAAAATGTACACCCATTTGTAATTTTCTTCGCTGCCATCACTACCAACAACATCCTCCTCACAAACTTCCTTGGGATGTGTTCATTTCTTGCGGTTTCAAAGGATCTTAAAAGCTCTATCGGGCTCGGCGGGGCAGTTATCTTTGTCTCGACCTTTACCGCACCATTGAACTGGCTTGTTTACCATAAACTGCTTGTCCCATTTGAACTCGAATACCTTCAATACATTGCTTTTATTATCGTAATCGCCGCATTCGTTCAAATTATCGAAATGATAATAGAAAGAACCAGCACCCTGTTATATCTATCGCTAGGAATCTTTCTTCCATTGATAACTGTAAATTGCGCCATTCTTGGTTGTGCGCTTTTCCTGGTGATTCGCCAGTATTCACTCATTCAGTCAGTAGCCTATGGACTTGGGTCAGGCACCGGCTGGGCTTTAGCTATTGCAGCACTGGCAGGAATAAGAACCAAAATGGAAAAGAAATCAAAAGTAATTCCAGAACTTGAAGGCCCCGGAATAGCTCTAATTATCACTGGTATTATAGCTATGGCCTTTATCGGATTCTCCGGAATTGTAAGAATAAATTAAAGGGAACGGTAATGTCACAAATATTAGTTGCAACTGCTGTTTTAAGTGGATTGAGCGGAGTCCTTACAATCCTTTTACTGATAGTAGAGTATTTTTTCGCCAGCTATGGCGAATGTGAAATAAATGTAAATGATGGAGAAAAGCTCTACAAATTAGAAGGTGGAGCCAGTCTGCTCTCTAGTCTTGCTCAACAAAAACTTTTTCTCCCTTCTGGCTGTGGGGGGAAGGGTAGCTGCGGTACCTGTAAGTGCAAAGTTATCGACGGTGCTGGTCCGCTACTTCCTACTGAAATCCCATACCTCACCGAAGAAGAAAAAAAGAACGGAACCAGACTTTCCTGCCAGATAAAAGTAAAAAATGATATTAAGATTTCAGTCCCGGATGAACTGCTTAGCATTAAAGAATTTGATACAACAATTGAAAGAATAACCGACTACACTCACGACATCAAAGGTATTAGATTTAAGCTTCCCGAAGGTGAGAAAATTAAGTTTAAAGCCGGGCAATTTGTTAATCTTTTTTCAAAGCCATATGATGAAGTTAGAGAAGAAACCTCCAGAGCCTATTCAATTAGCTCGGCTCCTTCTGACAATGAAGCCATTGAACTGGTCATTAGATACGTTCCAAATGGAATGGTTACAACCTATGTATTTAATCACCTCAAAGAGGGCGATAAAGCTCGACTAATAGGCCCATTTGGAGAATTTTTTCTCAGAGATTCTGAGAGAGAATTGGTGTGTATCGCTGGAGGCTCTGGTTTAGCTCCAATTAGAAGCATAATTCTAGATATGATTGATAGAAATATCACCAATCGAAAAGCTACCTTCTTCTTTGGTGCAGTTACTCAGAAAGACCTTTACTACCTCGAAGAACTTAAAGAACTTGAGAAGAAACATTCCTGGTTCAAATTTGTACCTGCTCTCTCAAATGATAAGTCGGACCACCCGTTTGAAAATGGACTTATTACAGATGTAGTAGCACGCCATTATGAAAAGCTGGATAACCATGAAGGCTACCTATGCGGAAGCCCTGGCATGATAGGTGCCTGCGAAAAGGTTTTAACCGGCAAAGGAATGCCCGCAGAATTAATTTTTTACGATAAATTCTCATAATTTAAGGAGCTTAACAATGAAACAGACTCCCGAATTAGACCGCATACAGCAAAAAATGAAACCTGGAGTTCTTACCCTTAAAGGGTTTCTTGGAACAGATGATCGAAAGCTTTCAGATATTATTCGCCAAGACATGCTTACTGTAAGCAAACTTGAGCTGGATACTGAAGAAGTTTGCAATAAACTTCAGGAGCTTGCCGACAAAGGCACCGATCTAATGGAACAAGAAGTGATTGTAAACGACAGATACCATATTAGAGTTAGAGACGATAGAGGCAAGCTCCCAAGTCCATGGGGAGATGGTTTATTTGAAAAGGGTGACGTTGAATTATTTGATTCTAAAACTCAAATCAAAATTAAATGGAATAAGCTTACCCTTCAGCTGATAAAAGCACACTCTTTCTTTGGCGGCAAAGGAAGTGAATACAGAATTAACCCGGCAGATCTTCCTAAACTTCTGGACTGAAAAATAATCAAAGGCAAACCGCGCCAACGACATAAAAAAATAGCGCAAAATAAAAGATCCCCCGGTTTTCACCGGGGGATCTTTTTTAAGCAGATGAGTAAATTTTTAGACTTTCTTTAGAAGTCGTTGATCATGTCAACAAAGTCTGGGCGATCAACAAATGGATTTCTGTTATGCTGATAGTTTTCGATTCTGTCGTTTCTTTTTCTTTCTGCGTCAGTGACAGGATCTTCTTTGTGCCATTGTCTGAGAACCTTTTCTTCCTGAGGAGGAATTGGCATTCTATAGCGAACTGAGAAGTAAAATTTACCTCTTGCTGTGTCGCCTCTTTGTTCTGGCCTTACTTCAAAAACATGTTTGTCAGTCTTACTTCCGCCCTGTTCCCAGGTAGGATGACTAACGTTTCCAAAAGGATTATTTCCACGAATTCCGTTAGCTTTTGAATCTGATGGAAAAAGATGATGCAAATCACACTTAGCAATTCCAGTAGCACCCTGAGATTGAGGCCATGTGTGTTCAATATTCATATTAGTAGCTGAAGGTTCACAGTTGGTTTTTAATTTTCTTCCAGTGTAAACACATTCTACATAACCATCATGATTATCAATATCTGTAAAAACGATATCCTGAGCACTCTGATAACCAACGGATACATGGTTATTAATTTTTCTATATAGTTCTTCTTTTAGTCCATCGTTACGTGAATTGGCACAGTCAGCATAAAAATCGCCAGCAGCGTCAAGATCTGGAACCAAAAGCTTTCCATTTTCGTCTACAGGGTCAGTTTCTCTGGCTGAAAGATAAGAATAAAGAGTCTTTACATCAGCTCTGAGTTTAAAAAGATCAGTTTGAGCCCTTGGCATTCTCTGCTCAAGTTCATCAAGTTGCAACATCATTTCTTTATAAAGTTGCTCTGGTGATCTGGCCTTAATATTAGCCGCAGATACCATTGTTCCAACCAGGAACAATCCAATAATCAATACAAATAAAGCTGTCTTCTGTCTAAACATAATCAGTCTCCCTTGTTAATCATACTCATCTACTTATAGGGTAAAACTAAAATCCCAGTCGAGATTGTTTTTCAATTATGACAGATGATAATAATTCACGCAAGAGTACATTATAAAATTTGTAACAAAACCTATTTTTAACCGTAGAACATACGACTAAAGATGATTTTTTTCCTTCCTTAGGGTTAATAATGTATAATGGTTGTCATACATACCAATTAGAACTTCTATTGGAGTCTTCTCAGTGAGTGAAGTAGATAATCTAAGTCTTGAACTTCAAGCGCCTATCAAAACATTTAGAGTTTTCGCGATCGAAAAAATTATAAAAAGCGGAAACTCTATTGAGTTGCTAAATCTTTTAAAACAAACCAGACCTTACGAAGAAGATCTTGAATGTCAAATGCTGATTGACCATGCAATCTCAACTCTTGAAAATAGATTAAACAAAACAAAAACAAAAAAAATTGATTTAAAAGAGATTCAAAAAAACTATCCTGGAACATTACCTCAATTTCAATTGAAACTTCTGGGAAATCTTAGATTAGAACCATTAGAAGAAGACGTGAGAATAAAACTGATCCGCTTTCTTCTAAAAAATACCAAACACCCGGTTGTTGTTGCGCAAATTATAAAGAGATTTCATAAATTTTGGCCCAAAAAGGATCTCGGCTTTTTTGAAAAAAATCTTTTTGCAAAGTCTCCAAGCATGCAGTTAGCAAGTCTAGAAGCCTTAATTAATGAAGCACCAAATCGTCTCATTAATCATTTTGAAAAGCTCGTATTATCCGAAGATCCATTAATCAGAGCAATGGCTATCAGGGCACTGGCAAAGAAATCCCCTGAAATTGCAGCTGAATTTCTCGCTGATTTTCTAAAAAAAGGGGAAAAATTTGGTAAATCAGCTGCACTTAGCGTCTGTACCATTATGCCTTTTAACCTCGTTAAGCAAAGTCTGGTAGAATTTATTCTAGTAGAAAATGAACCATCAATGTATGAATTGGCAGGCACAATTTTCATTGCCAATCCAGACAAGGAAATCCCTTATCGTCTCTATGACGTAATGGATAAGTCAGAAAAAAAGAAAAAGGCCTACCTGAACAAGCTAATAAAATCCTGTTGCTCAATAATCAAAGCCTCAGGAATTTGTCCAGACTATCCAGACTACGTCAAACAACTGACCTCTTACATAAGTGAGAAACAGTCTAAAGCATTTATTGGCGGATGCCTCTCTCTATACCAGGATGCTTCAGAAAATAGAAAACAAGAAATTCAAGCACGCCTTCACGAATATGCGGAAACAGAAAATGGCCGCATAGCAATGGAAAAATGGCTAAAAAATAATTCAGAGCACGAACTCTCTGATGTGATAAAACAAACCCTGAATAAAACTCCAGAAAAACAGGAAAAACAGGAGAAACAGGACTTTTCGGTTGAAGAACATCTCAAAGCACCTCCTGAAAAGCTTTTGCGAACCCTGATTAACATAAGGCGACTTAAAGAAAAAGCGGGAGAGGAGCTTATTTCAGCTGTTTTAGATGACAAATCATTTCCAGTAGAAATAAAAGCCGCTGCTTTGCGTGCAGCTGTTTTTGTAGAACTTCAGGGATATACCAACAAGGCAATTTCATGGCTAAAAAGTGAAAATGAGGATCTCATTTCTTCAAGTTTTGAGTATCTTGCACGCTTCGATTCCGATTCCTTTTTCCTGCAGCTTCGCAACCATGTTAATAGTAGATCCTTCATTGTAAGAACAACCCTGATAAAACTGGCAAGCAAGCAATCCCCTGAAGTTGCAAAATCAATACTGGACTCAATGCTCAAAGACGACAGTGCTGACGTAAGAAAAAGAGGACTTGGTTCAATAGTTTTATTTGAATTTTCTTTTGTTAAAGAACTGCTTTTAACCTACATGGAAAAAGAACATCAAAAAGATTTACTAAAAATCTGTCTTTCATTTTTCCAGATGAATCCGATGCTTGAAAGTGTTTGGGAACTAACCCAACTTTCTGAAACCTCTAAGTATCCTAACACCGTAAAAAATGCTATTGGCGCTGTAATGGATAATCTTGAAATTTTTAAAATTGCTTCCAGAGAAGAAATAGACCTTTTCATAAGCATGAAAAAAACCAAAGCTAGTCAAATACAGGCTGAGGAAGAAGATATACAGAAAAAAGCCTTAGAGGCTATCAAAAACAAAATTGATTGGGCAAAAATCTCAAATACTTTTTCGGGAGTTTCAGAATATTCTGGCGCCTTAAAAAAATTGTCCATTGGGATTGTTTTAATAATCGCACTCTTTTGGTTTTTAACCTCAGATGGCGGTAATTCAGAAGCTGCAAAAGAGCTAAATTACCAGCCAGTAGTTGCAATACGAACAGACTATAAAATAATTGTTCAAAAAACGAACCTCGATGGCGGTTCAATCCTGGCCAAAACGGATAAAGGGAAAAAACTGATTCTTCTTCCAAGACCTGGAAAAAGCTTCACTGTATTGCCAGGAGATAAATTACAGCTCTCCGCGATGCCTTTTAAAAAAGCACCAGACGGAACTTTAATTGTAAAGACTATAAAACTTTTACGACAAAATTAAATTTTCTGTTATCTTCTTTTTACTAAATCGTAATTAATAATAGAAGGACAAATTGAGTGAACAACGAAGCTGAACTCTCGGGCCTCATCGAAGAAACTTACAGATCACTGAATGTTTTTCTGAGATATCTGGGCCTACCAGACAGCGACATAGACGACATGATGCAGGAGGTTTACCTAAAAGCCTTCAAGGCCTATGATCGCTATGATGCTTCGCGCTCTTTTAAGTCCTGGCTGTTTTCTATCGCTAAGAACACCTTTATTGATTGGACTAGAAAAGAAAAGACTAAGCAAAAATATTTGCAAATGAATTTGGCTGAAAAATTTAATGAAGGTTTTGAAGGTGAAACAAACAGTAAGATCGCTGTTGAAAGAATCTTAAAAGATCTTGATGAAGACGAACAGGTGCTAATCGAGTTGAGATTTTTTCAGAATTTGCCGTTTAAAGAGATTGCCGAACTGGTCGGAATCTCCTCTGGAGCTGTAAAAATGAGGGTTCTAAGAATCCTTAAAAAAATTAAAGATAATTGGAACAGGTGTGAAAATGTCCAAAATCTGTGAAAGCTTTATTGAGGAACTCAGTTCTCCAGCCAACTCTCATTCAAGAGAGCTAAAGGCTCATCTTGCCGCGTGCCCGGAATGCAAAATGATGGCCGAATCTCTCGCAGCGTTTACTGCAGCTAGAGCTCCGCTCTCTATTGCTGAGCAAGCAAGCATTCATAAAATGACCACACTTGTTCAAAATAGCTTATCAACAGTAACAGCAAATGACATACCTTCGTCCGCCACTCAAGCAGCAAAAACAGGCATTACAAAAATTATTGCCGGATTAGTCGCCGTTGCAGGAATACTTTCCGCAGGCTTGTTCTTTCACGGTCACTCAAACAAGAATTTGCCAGAAACAAGCACAAAGCAGCCAGCCATAGAAAGCACACTTCCAGAAACAGAAGTTATTACTAAGAAAGAACTGAAAACTAATTTTGAAAAAGGTCAAAAACTATCAATAGGTAAGGATTCTGAGGTTAATTTTATTGAAAATTCAACCCTTAAAAAAGTTTCCGAAAATAACATTGATTTCGCATCAGGGAAAATATCTGCAAAATACAGCGGTATGGACGGTACATATGTATTAAAAACTCCAGATGCCGACTTCGAAATCATGAATGCAAAGTTTGAATGTTCAATTCAGAATGGTATAGTATCTTTAAAGGTTTTGAGCGGAATTGTAAAGGTTCAGCCCAAAAATGGTCAAAAGGCTCAGGAATTAAAACAAGGACAGCTCTGGGAAAGCCAAATAGAAGAAAATGTTAGCGAAAATTCCAGAACGCTAATAGTAAACCCAGGGGAAGAAGAAATAAACCTACCAGATGGGGAAAATTAGTTATAGCACAGATTCAAGCATCGAAAAATATATTTCGATAGCCAACAACAGAAGGGGCGTGGTGTTTTACATTGTCCTTTCTGTTGTTGTAATTATGGGAATTTTCATCCTTTTCTATCACACATTCTCAAGACAACTGGCATTCTCTTCTTTCTATCATGTAAACAGGGATAAGCTCAGAAATGTTACTGATGTAATTCTTGATTCCTCATTCAACTACCTCCAGAAAGAAACAAGTGATTCTACCAGCAGCCTGTCAAAAAAGATTGTCGACATTATGGCAGACAGAACAACCGACAGAACTCTGCCACTAGTTGCACCCCTTTTTGAAGAATATAAGGACTCTCTTCTTCAGGGAGCAAAGCTTGAATATAAGGTTGAGGGAAATGTTTTTGATAGAAGAACATCAAATCAGCGAGGACACTCTTACCATAAAGGTGAAGGACTGGGAACCGTTGAAATAGCATTAAAAGCTGCCCTCAAAACTCCCGGCGGAAAAACACTTGCCTCCTGTAAACGGGTTCGGCATTTTGATTTCAAATCTGCCTGCATTGTCTCAAGCTACAAAACCCGAGAAAATTCATACGCCATGTCATTTCCATTAGATTATTCTATTTTGGTTAGAGATGGTTTGAGGGAATTCAAAGACGGATACCGTGGACTAAGATACAATTCAGGAAAGAAAATAGAATTGGCGGACCAAAGCTCAATCCCGGAAGGAAAAAGAGGATGGGTGTATTTTGGAAAAGCTGATGTAAACGACAACAATTCCAGAATATTTTTGAATGTTTCAAACGAAATGAACAGCATGGATGCAATTCTTCCAGCATTAGGGGTTAGCAGTTTTGAAATTGGGCACGAAGAATGCATGCAATTGCTTAGCATCGTGGAAAATGGCTTTACCTTAGAAAATCTTAAAGGAAAATTTACTGCTTACATAGTACCCGCAGCCCGTACAAGTGGAGATATGAAGCCAAAAGAAGAAGATGCAAGATCAATTTTATCAATGGTTCCAGGTGGCAAAAAAACAGAGCAAAAACCTGCCTTTTTAGATGTAAAAGGACCTGTCTCCAAAAGCTATCTCGAAAGTATTTTCAGAGGTGCAATAAACCAGAAGTTTATGTATATGGTTCATTTTAAACTTGATACCTCATCTGCCATAGCCAAAGCTGGCGGGAAGACTGTCCCGATTTATTCAATCACCCAGGCCCGCCTCAAGCTTGAAGTGGCAGGAAACTTCATATGCTTCTCACCTGATGACCCATTTTTTACCGACTCAGCAAACCAAAGTCTGCCCGGCTTCGGCCTCTTATTAGACAACATGAGAAAAGTAAAGTCACTTGCAGATACCAAGTCGCCTCCAATTTCTCTTTATTCATCCATGAACGAAAAGCACATGATATACTCCGGGCAAACCTACTCAGAAAGCCCCTCTGCTGACATATTTGGGGTAAAGCCAAAATTCTTTTCGAGAAATGGCTCGCAACTTAGCGACCTGACTCTCACAGGAGGGGATGGATTTAGACCTTTCCGCCACTGTACCCTTTATTCATCAAGATTTATTAAGTTAAAGGACTTTGAAGATAGTCCAATTTATGACAAAAAAGAAGGAATCCTAAACCTTAGAGGGATTCACAGCATTGAATTTGATCATTTAACTTTAAAAGCTCCAGCAGGGAAAAAATTTATCACAGTCCGCGGCAGGGGCGCACTTTTAGTACCAAATGGTTTTACAATTCAGTGTGGAATCAAACTTGAAGACCCAGATAAAGATCTTTGCATATTATTTACAAGAGCCGGGTCAATAAGAGTAGCAACTTCAGAAAAAATAGAAGCCGCATTACTGGCCTTTAACGATTCAAATAGCGCATCAATATTCCCATCCAACCCACTTAACGTCAAGGGCTGCATAGGAGTTGATAAACTTTACCTTGATAGATATCCTCTAACGGCTGGAGTTATTGAATACGACCCAAGATTTAAAGCTGAATCCGCCAATGACGAAATCTTTACAGTAAACCTTTCTCCATGGATAAGATTTGATGATATTAACTTTGCAAAAGAGGGCTAAAACTAGAATCTCAAAAGGATTTTCACTCGTTGAAATCCTTATTGGTTCTATCATTCTACAAATTGCTCTTCTATCCTTCTTTTTGATAAACCAGGCTTCCAATTCTCAAAGCATGGATGCTTACTACGAATTTTTAGGCTGTTCATTAGGCAAAGAAGTATTGGAACTTTGCCAGGGAATGGAATATGAATGGGCCAAGAACTATAAAGATAAACAGGATCTTTTCCCCTTATCTACATGGCATGGAGTTCTCGAAAAACCAATCTTTGATAAAACAACCTACTTTAGAGAATGTGGAGCTTTTGAAAGAAAGATCTCTTTTTCTCCGGTTTTAAAAGATGGGAATGGAATACTTGTAACTGTTGACATTAGAGTGAAAGAAGAAGGTAAGGTCAAAACATGGCTTAGCCGTAATAAGTTAAGTTTTTCTACCATAGTCATGGAGAAGCCAATGTTATGATAAATAAACGAGCATTCACTTTAATAGAGCTTCTTGTGGTATGCGGAGTCTTGATGGTCATCCTTGTTCCAACCTACCGCATACTGTCTCACGGCAGCAAGTCGGCGATGCAGGGTGTTGCCAGAAACAATGTGGTAATGCTTGGACAGCAGATATTGGGCCAGATAAAGGCCGATCTGGCTTTATCTTGTTTTGTATATAAAGATGGCGAATCCATGGGAATTAACGACATTTTTACAGAAAAAACAATCTCAGACTCTATTGAATACTCATTTTTCACTTTTAGCGGCGGCAAAACCGAGGACAAAGTCCTTCCTACCGAATCCGGTGGAGAAAGTTACAGAAGGTTCAATAAAATCACATACATCCTCAGTAAAGCCAAAGTTGAGCCCTTTAAAAAGCTTGAAAGAATGATAAGTTATCATCCGGCTAATCCCTCAGGGAAAGTAGATACCAAAAAGCTCATTACTGATAAAGCAAATTTCTTCGAGATCCGCCCAGTTACCGTCACCTCCAATGGGATTTCAAAGAGCTTTTTCAGAATTTCCTTGCAGCTAATTGATCAAAAGAGTCCAGGAAAACCTATTTCGACGCTACCAGATGGAACAGTAGACCCATCTCAATTTTTTATAGCTGATTTCGTAGACACTGTAAATCCAGCAATTCTTAATTCTATTTTGGGCAACCCTGGCTTAAATAGAAACTGGTATACCGACCCATCAGACAAGGATTAGTGATTCCTCTATTTATCAAATGTATAGAGAAGAGCTGGCAAATCTTGAACAATCGCCTACAATCAGATCTATATTCAGCAAACTCCCCGGAATAAAAATGCCTGCGCTACTGGATTTTTGTATGTAGCAAAAAAATCATGGCTTTCCTTTTTCTCTTTCATAAGAAAAATCCCTGCTTCCTTTTTTCTACGTAACAACCACAAAAATACGCTGTTAAGAAGATTCTTCAAATGTTTTTAACCAAGCTTATTTACCAATAAAAAAAGAACCGATGGAAGTTTCATTTCCCATCGGTTCTTTTTTATCTGTGACTATTTTACTTCAGAGCACCAAGCTTCTTTAAAGAGATATTGCCCTTTGCACCTTTTAAGTAATCTGCATTAACAACAAACGCCTGATCGTTATCAACGGCGATACAGCGATTAATGTAATAAGGTCGGATATAATCATATTTATTCAGGATTTCTCCGGTTTTTGAGAAGGTAAACAGCTGTTCCAGTCTTGGATTTCCCAAAGCAGGAATAAAGGAAACTATCAGCTCCCCATTCTTCAAAACAGACCACACTCTAGGATTTTGCATCTGTTTAAGCCCAAGAATATTTCTGGAAACTTCCTTGCCTGAAGAAGAAAAAACAACGTGAATATTTCCATCTGATTCATTGTATTCAATAACATGTAGGTTATCGTTTCCATCAACAGCAAACCCGGTACATCCCCATTCTATTTTGCGTATTGCTTTACCACTTGAGGAGAAAACCGATATTTTTGCCTGAGAGAAATCTCCAACATAAAGCTGTCCAGAGCTATCGCAAGCAAGTTGATCAACCTGACCACAGCCATTTGCAGTCTGAGGAACTCTTGCTAATTCTTTTCCGCTAAGATCAAAACGAACCAAAGTATTAGAAACTCTTTCACTTATCCAAACGCTTACCGGCTCATTTTTAGAATCAAGTTGAACAGCAAAATCATCAATAAATTCACCAGAATTAAAGCCAGGAACTTTAATGCTCTTTTCAAGTTTGTTTTCAGCGCCAAAAATTAATATGCGTCCTGACACCGAGTCAGTAACCCACAAGCGATCAGAAATAACTCTAAAGGCATGAGGTCCAAGAGGAAAGTCCTCTGGTCCTACCGGAGCCTTAAATGTAACTTCTGACGGCTTATTGCCGAACCCTATAGCCCATTGACTATGTGCTGAAACAGTTAACCCCATGAAAAGGCTAAGAATTACTGGTATAAGAATTTTTCGCATTTCAGATTTCCTTGAACACTAAGCTTTTCGTAATACCTGGGTGATTGGCATATAGTTGATTGAATGCAATCTTGGTCTTCTTTCTGATGAACTATTTGACATCGCCTGAAAGGTATTACCATTCTTTACTATAATACCAATATGTCTACCAGGTCCACGACTTGTTGTCCATGTTACCACATCACCTTCTTGATAAGGTGGAACACTAACAGCTCTCCACCCCTTTGAGCGAAGGTCAGACACAACGCCATCACAGTTCAAATTAATTCTTGTTACTGCTCCTGCAGCCTTTAGCGCTGTAGTTACGACTTGAGCACAACCAAGGTTGCCTCCCTGGGTTGCTGGATCGTATGGGAAAGAACCTCTGGCAGAATATCTACTTACGAGATTTAGTGCTGCAGATTGAATTTGTCGTCCAAGAGCTGTTCCACCTGAGCTGGTATTATTGGTGTTCGTATTGTTTCCCAGGTTTTCTTGATCACCTGCATTGGTTATAGCGACCTGTCCATTTGTGTTTGCAGTTGTATTATCTGTGTTTGTTGTATTTCCAGTGTTAGTATTGTTAACAGCACCGCCCACAGTGTTTATAGCATTTCCAACGTTCTGAACTACATCCTGAATAGCTGGAACAGCCTGCTGAATACCATTAGCAACCTGTGTTACCGTATCCATAATACTGCTCATATCGCAGCCCGTCATGAATACCGAAGCACACAACAAGAAAAACATTGATAACCTTTTTGCAATACGCATAATCCATACTCCTAAATAATTTTTGGCCTATTTTTTCTATTAAGTTTTTTTGAAAACAAAACCTGAGAAATTAGTTTCCGAAAAGCCCACCAAACAAGTCAGTAACCTTATCTTTAACAGTTGAATATGCTCCCGCCAGTCTATCCATTATTCCCTGGCTCTGTGGCGCCTGACTATTAATATCCTGTAGTCTTTGATTCAAATCGGCATTGCGCAAAGCACTTTGTGCTTGCTGTGCAATATCAGAAACCTGAGTTACTGCATTGGTTACATTATTAACCGTATTCTGAATCTGAGAGATTTGTTCGTTATCACCAGCCGAAACAACAGGAGCCGTTGGCGCATTAGTTGCATTTGTTTCGGTATTAGTTGTGGGTGAAGCCGCTGTATTATTAGAAGTAGCAGCTGGAGCATTCGCAGTATTGTTAGTAGCTGCAGCTGGAGCATTTGCTGTATTTTGAACACTATTTACAGTATTTTGCACCTGATTAACAGCGTCTCCAACAGTGCTGATCACTTGCTGAATCTGAGGAACAGCTTGCTGAATTCCATCTGCAACCTTAGTTACTGTGTCCATGATACTACTCACGTCACAACCGGTTAAAAACACAGACAAAACCAAAGCAACCAAAACTGAAATTTTTCTTAGCTTTTTCATAAATCCTCCAGCGTTCTTGTAAACCTTGCTACTACATATAAATACGCTTGAGGATACCTAAGGTAACAATTTTTTTTAACATTCTTTAAGACATGCAATTGCACTCTCTAGAGTCTTCTCGTGAATAGCAATTGGAATAATACCAGAAACAGTAAAAAGAGTTTCTTTTATTGAATCCAACCCGCAAAGAGCAACTGTTCCTTCATAATCCTGATCAATCAGAAGGATTGCATCAAGCAATTCTCCCATCCCAAGGCTATTTATGATTATACAATCTGTGAAATCAAAAACAAACTTCAACATGCCTTTGCCTGCAAGTTCTGAAACTTTGGGCTTCATCTCAACTACATTTGCATCTGTACAATAACCCTTAAATGAAAAAACCGGATATCCCTGCTCAATAGATATTTCCAGTTTTCCGCTTTCATCAGTAGTACTCAACGAATTACCTCCTGAGGCTTAAAACAAAACAAGATTAACATACTTATTACCACTTTTTTTAGTTAAAAGCCAGAAAACTTAAATACTAGCCTTTGCTAAGATTTCCAATTAGACAAAATTAGCTATAGCTGCAAACGACAAAATCGAAACAAAAAGTCCCGTAATCACAAAAAATGAAATAAAAACCAGACTTAAAACGTTTAACCAGAAATATAACCTGGAAAGTTTTTCAGACTGAATTTTTGCTTGAGAAGGGTCTTCCTGGCAGAATCTGACATTCACTTTATCTCCCAAATTATAAATTGCTGGCCTGCATGCAATGGAATCTTCAACCTTCCACTTTTCCCCAGCAACTTCGAACTCTACCAGGGCGGAGAACAATGCCCCTCCTTTACCTGTTTTCTCCAAAACCTCAACCACAATACCACCAGTTTCTGCATTTAGTTTAGACGAGAAAATCCCGATTTCATCAAATAATCTACTTCTCGCATAAACAAGAAAAGGGACAAAAACAAGCTCAAATAGCCCAATCCCAAAACAAATCCATAATTCAAAATCATTTTTCATCTGGCCATTATAACAATAAAAAAAGCGGCTGTCCTGATATGGACAACCGCCTTAGAATACTAAGCTATAACTAGAATAGACTTAACTGATGTCTTTCTGGATAAAGTTTATCTAAAATTTCACCCATAAACTTAATTCTAGCATTTGTATCTCCGATAGCTTCAAATCTAAATCCGAGATAAATACCTGAATAGTTTTTGCCAGAAGATGAAGAATCGCTAATGTAAATACCAGCACCTCGTCCGTCTGGGGTTTCTACAAAAAGTTTTCCGGGAGCAACTGTTTTCATGATTGTTATATCAGAAGCAGTTCTCGCTGATTCATCTCCATTGATAGCAAGTGTCAAATCAGATTTTCCTTTGCATACAAGGTCATCGAAATCTTTTTCATCATCGATATAAGTAAATCTGAAATATTTCTTTAGAAGCTCTCTATGAACATTAGATTGTTCAAAAGACTGAGCAGCAATTAGCAAATCTCCGCCCTTGGACATATAATCCATAAGATCATCTGAGCTAGGTGAAAGCTGCCCCATACTGCTAGCAGAAACGCTGTCAGTAATTACAACACCCTTACCTGCAAATTTGCTGAGAATATTCTTAAATTTGAAACCAAACACTGAAGGATCCCAGAGAACCTGGAATTTGATGTTATTAGCTCTGAGCGCTTCAACCATCAAAGGCAAGGTCATAGGGTCCTGAACCATCTGGCCGCAAAGCAGAACATCAGCTTTTCGGTTAAATTCTGGTGTTTTTTCCAAAAATTCGTCCCAGCAAGTATCTTTCGCAAACTTCATTGCTTTGTAGTTAGTTCTGAAGTTATAAGCAGGAGTAAAGTAAACGGATAGTCCACGACTATCTCCCATTCCCTGGGTATGCCCTTCAATTACTACAGGTGACTGCTCTGGGAATTTGGAAACAATCAAATATTCTTTCCCTTGTTTAGCAGAACGCTTATCAAGAGCTTTTCCATCCTGACGAATGATTTGATAATTGATTTCATTTACAAAAACTCTTTTTTCCAAAGCTTCATCAACTACTGGCTGGAAAGGACCGATCTTGGTATAGTATCCGCCACCCTGAAGTTTTTTCAAAGGTGTCATTGCCAACCTTGATCTGAAAACTCTTGTTCCTGAAGGCCAAAGTTCTCTAGGAGGCATTCTCCATCCGTTGAAACCCCAGACAACAACGCCTGGTTTATCACTGGTGATTATTACTGGCTTGGAAAGTTTATCGTTACTTACCGGATAACCAATAGTTTCAACAATTTCCACACAAGTGTTTCTAATTTCTGATGGAATATCTGAAATTTTAGCAAATCTGATTGCCAGATCTGTAAGATCAACAAGTGATTCGTCGGAATATCTTCTAACTGCACCTATTGATGCGCCCTCATTAACCATCAAATCAGCATAAGCTTCATGATTATCAAGAAGTGCTCTACCAAGCTTATCAAACAATTTCACAAGCTTTGTAATTTTGCTCAAATCTATAGCAGACTTAGTTACAGGCGAGCCTTGAACAACCTGATTGGTTGCAGAGCCACCTTTTGCATATGAATACACATATGTTCCTACCATGCGCTTTGACAATTCCCTGGCACTCAATCCTGGGTTCTTAGCTAATGGAGCAAGGTAATCGGCATAAGGCATCCCCTCACCGGGTTCAGTTTCTTCTGAGGCGATCATGAATTCGGTAGAATCCGCCAGCTCATAGGCAACTTCAATAGTTCCCATTAGACAAGCATCAAAATCAACTATTGCAAATTTCGAAGCCTTTTTATTAACTTTATTGAGGACTTTTTGCCCTTCTCTTAATGCCCAGGCTACATCCTGAACGCGAATATATTCATTTGATTCTTCATCGTGAGCAATACCTGACCAGCCCATACCATGGTTCCATACAACCACGGCAACATTATCAGCTGGATAAGTTTCAACGCCCCATTTCAAAAATTCAGCAAGAGTAACTTTATTCCCCATGTTCTGCTCACCAAGGTTCATAACCATCTTGCTTGAAATTTTGCTCATCGTATTGTCTTTGGTTACGTAATAGCGACGAGTTCCAGTCCAGTTTCCATCAGAAATAGAATCTCCCTTTCCACCTCTGAGACGATCGACCTGAACCACAATATTCAAATCTTTTGTGCTTCCAACCTGTTCCATTTCGTTGATGTCCTGAAGACCAAATCTTTCAAGATCATTGTCTGCACAAACATATACAAGGAAAGTCCATTTTTTTCTTCCCTGTTTTCCGGGGGCTGTAGGGTTAGCACCTTCAGTTTCAAAAGCCACTGCGTGCTGTGCGTCATCATACCAATAAATTGGGAAATCTGTTGGAGATACGCCTTTATACATTTCTTCTACAGCTGCAAATCTATCTTTTTTAGAGTTTGCTTTCATTGTAGCTGCAATACCGGACCAATATTCTGCTAACTTCTGGTATGCCGCCTTTGTTTTTTCGGTTTTTGAATTAGCTGCCTGAAATTTTCTTCTGGATTCAATTTTTTTAACAAGGTCTGAATAAGCTAAATCCAGTGGAAATGGAGATTGTTTAAGGATTGCTGGTAAAATGCGGCTGATCGTAGGATTATCTTTCATTTTATCAAAAGACTGATCCGTCAACTCTTCTGCTTTAGCAGCATAGTTCGCAAAAAATTCGGCTTTATAATCGCCACGAATATTGCTGATAAAATTGTTTTTTAACTGCTTGGAAAAATCTTTCAAAATCTCGCTTAAAAGAGGATCTGTGCGTTTGTCACCAATATACTCTAACGTGATTTTCCTTGTCCAGACTTCACGGAGCAAGGAAAGTCGTTCAATCAATTCCTGCTGATCTTTTTCAGAAACAGAGGATTTGGTAGTAGTCCGTTTGGTCGAAGAAGCCTTTTTGGCTCGTTTTGTTTTGGTAGTAGCCTTCTTGGTTGTCTTTTTAGCGCCAGTTGTTTTCTTTTTTACTGTCTTCTTTTTAGTGGAAGATGCTGCCGTTGCGGCCCAAGCTGAAGTTGCAACAAGCATGTGTAAAACAATTATCAAAACTGGCAACAAACGCTTTCTCATATTCAGTTCTCCTTACAAATAGCGTTGGTTAAGCTGTACATTTTGGTTAATTATACTAACTTTTCCTTAACTTGTGAACAACGTAGAGAGAATAAAAAAAATTGAGTTTTTCCCTGGTCTGTTATAAATTCATGGCTAGTGTATGTACCCAGTTGATTCTTAGGGGTTCACATATTTAATTTTTTCAGGTATAAACAATAAAAATAATTTTCATGGAGTAAAGATTGATGAATCTGGTTTACATTTCACCACATTATCCAGCACACTTTTCGCAGTTTATTGAATCCTTAGCTAAATATGGCATAAGAGTTTTTGGAATTACAGATGTTCCTGATGAAGCGCTTGAGCCTAGAGTAAGAAATTCACTAGCAGGGCATTTTAAGGTTGAACGACTTGAAAATGAAAAACAAGTTCTGGATGCTTGCCACTATTTTAATCATCATCTGGGAAAAATTGACCGAGTTGAATCACATCTTGAACCATGGATTGAGCTAGAAGCCGCTGTTAGAAAAGAATTTGACGTAACCGGGCCCAAGCCGGATGATCTTCGCTTTATGAAACAGAAATCAATGATGAAAGAAGTTTTCAAAAAAGCCAAAATCCCTGTGGCTAAGGGTGTGATAGTTGAAGATATTAAACAATGTAAAAAATTCATTAATAATAAATTTCCTGTCTTCATTAAACCTGACATTGGAGTAGGCGCGGATGATACTTACACCATACGATCAGAAAAAGATCTTGAAGATTTCTTTAAAGTAAAAAAAGATTACAAGTATTTCATGGAAGAATATGTTGATGGTGATATCGAATCTTTTGATGGCCTTACCGACAAGGAAGGAAACATTGTTTTCTTTACATCACACATTTTCAGCAATGATATTCACAATGTTGTAAAAAACAACGAAAACTGTTGGTATTACTCTGTTAGAAAAGTGCCAGCTGACCTTGAGAAATTTGGAAGAGCTACAGTCAAAGCAGCCAATATCAAAGAAAAATTCTTCCATATTGAATATTTTAGACTCGCAGACGGAACACTTAAAGCCCTTGAAATAAACATGAGACCTCCAGGAGGCCTTTCAACTCACATGTTCAACTTCGCTTGCGACATTGATGTTTATGACTGGTGGGCATCTATGATGGCTGGCAACGATCCAAAAAGAGAATACGAAAGAAAATACCATTGTGCATTCATTGGCAGAAAACATAACCGAGGCTACGCAATTTCTCATGACGATCTTTATGCAAAGTGGGGAGAGAAAATAGCACATAGCCAACCAATGAACCCATTCGAATATAAAGTAATGGGCCACTGGGGATATCTTGCCAGAAGCGAAAATGAAAAAGAAATGAAAGAAATCATCAACGATATTATCAGGGAGGCCTGATGAAGCGCGAATACAGAAGCATTCCCAGTAAATCTCTGGGAAAACCTATGGAAATGCTGGTTTACGGTGAAAGCGGCAAACCATTTCTTGTTTTCCCTTCACAGGAAGGACGATTCTTTGATTACGAAAACTTTGGAATGATAGACATCCTGTCTCCATTCATAGAGTCTGGCAAAATTCAGGTTTATTGCATTGATAGTATCGACCACGAAAGCTGGTTCGCAAAGATCAGTCCCGCCGACAAAGCCAGAAGAGCAAACGATTATGACTGGTGCGTAGCAAATGAAGTAGTTCCACACATTCTCGCTGATGGGCACGAAGGTGCTGGAATAATAGTTCACGGATGCAGCTTTGGCGGCTTTCACACAGCTAACTTCTTTCTTAAACACCCTGAACACTTTGACATAGGTTTATCACTTAGTGGTTGCTACAGCATAGACTTCACAATCGAAGGCTTTGTAAACGATGACGTATATTTCAACGATCCACTTAAGTATGCTCCAAATCTCACCGACAAGAAAAAGATTGCTCAGCTTCAGGAAAATCTTTTGATTGTTTGCAGTGGTCAAGGCGCATGGGAAGAATGGGTTGGAGAAGCTATGCAGCTTTGCGGAAGCCTTAAGTCAAACAATATCCCGGTTCTTCTTGATTTATGGGGATATGATGTTGAGCATGATTGGCCATGGTGGAAAAAAATGATTGTATACTTCCTCGGAAAAATGGATAGAGCTGGATTTCTATCTTCAAACCATAGGCTCAATAAAAAACAATCTGCGGATTTTCTAAAAAAATTCGGCACGATTTAATATTAGATCCAAAAAGCGGTCAGATTATCAAATCTGGCCGCTTTTCTTTTTTCTCGGGTCTGTACTTAAAATGCAATTTATGTTAAAAATGTGAAAATCTTCAGGAAGGAAACAGATTATGAACCGCAAATTAAAGCCAGCATCAAGAGTTATTGAATTGCCCCCATATTTGTTTAAAGAAATAGATGACAAAAAAGAAGAACTAAAATCACAAGGCAAAGAACTTCTTAATTTTGGAATAGGCGATCCAGATCTTCCGACGCCTGATTTTGCAGTAAAAGCGCTAAGTGAATCTTCAGCACTTAATGAAAACCAAAAATATCCGGCTTATAATGGTTCAAAAGCATTCAGAAAAGCCGTAGCGGAATACATGCTTGAGCGTTTTGACGTAAAGGTTTGCCCAGATTCCGAGATAACTTCTCTAATAGGATCAAAAGAAGGACTGGCTCATTTTTCATGGGCTTTCTTGGAAGCCGGAGACATTGCATTAGTACCTGACCCAGGATATCCCGTCTATGCAACAACAGCAAAATTCTCAGGGGCAGACGTTTATGAAATGCCACTTCTGGAAGAAAATAACTTTTTCCCTGATTTGGAAAAAATCCCTACAGAGATTGTTGCCAAAGCCAAAGCTATTTTCATCAACTATCCAAACAATCCTAGTGGAGCAATTGCAACAAAAGAACAAATGCAAAAACTGATTGATTGGGCGGTAAAACACCAGATCATAGTAGTTTCAGATGCTGCATACGCTGAAATGGTTTTTGATAAAAAAGATAGGTACAGCCTTCTCTCAATCCCGGGGGCAGAGAAGGTTGTTCTTGAGTTCCACTCATTCAGTAAAACATTTAACATGACTGGATGGAGATTAGGATTTGCAGTTGGAAATAAAGATCTGATCCAGGGACTGGTGAAAATTAAAACAAACGTAGATTCCGGAGTTTTTGATGCGGTTCAGATAGCCGGAATAAAAGCACTTAAAATGCTTCCACCATTTGTTGACGAGTTAATAGCTGAATATAAAAAACGTAGAGATTGCTTAATTCAGGTGCTAAAAAAAGTTGGAATGAGTTATTTTACACCCGCAGGAACCTTCTATGTTTTAGCCAGGTGTCCAGATGGGTACACGTCAAAAGAATACACAATAAAATTGATGGATGAATGCGGAGTAGTTACAACCCCAGGTTCTGGTTTTGGAAAATCCGGCGAAGGATATGTTCGATTTGCCTTAACCCAACCAGTAGAAGTAATTGAAAAGTTATTCGCCAAACTCTCAAACCTGGAAAAATAGATCTAAGATAGAAACCATGGAAAAAGCGGTCAGACTTGTTTGTCTGACCGCTTTTATATACTGGACTTTACTACTTACAGAATATACAATTAAATAAATTCAACTTCGGAATGCTAATTAAATGCCAGTCAGTCTAACCTGTCCTTCTTGTGGAAATATTATAAATCAAATGACCAGATCTCCTCAGCTGGTAGTTTGTCCTGCTTGCAACACTACAAGCTTTCTGCAAAACGGGAGAATGGAAGATGCTGGAAAAGCCGCCGTTTTAACTGATGAGCCTAGTATTTTTCAGCTTCACCACAGCTATAAATTTGGTGATTGGAAATTTACCCCGGTAGGACGACTTAGATATGCTTACGGCGATGATGAAGGCATCTGGGACGAATGGTTCGTTCGTAGCGACAACGGCAAGGAAACATGGATTTCGGTAGATGAAGGAGAAATCGCCATAGAAAGTCTTGTAGCGAACAACCTGAATCTTCCATCCTTTAATGAGATTCAGGTTGGTGGAGTTCTTCTGGTGAACAGACAACGACTGACAGTAATAGAAAAAAACACATGTATTTGCCTGGGCGCAACAGGACAAATTCCTTTTATTATCCACCCCAATGAAACTTACCAGTATATTGACCTGCTTGGCCCCAAAAGACTTTCTTTCAGCCTAGAGTTTAAAGCTGGAAGTGTTGATGTGTACAAAGGCATCTGGATAGATCCCTTCGAGATAAAAGAGGTCTGATGAATCCTGCAAAACCAAAACTTAGAGCTATAAAATGCACCCAATGTGGCGGAGCAATTGAACTCAATGGCGGAAGAAAAATTCTGTCAATTGTTTGCCAATATTGTGGAACTTGCCTGGATGCCAAAAAAGAATTTGCGCCGCTTTATCAATTCGCAAACCAAAAGAAGCCGTATATGCCGATTAAGATAGGAAAAACCGGCAAACTTAAAGGCGTGCAATTCGTTGCAATAGGCGTGATTCAATACGAACAATATGATGACGGAGAAATGTATAGATGGCTGGAGTATCTCATGTTCTCCGGGACTCACGGTTATGCGTGGTTATGCTTTGAGGATGGCCATTGGGTATTAATGCATGAAGTAAAAGACATCCCAGATGATCCAATAGAATTTTCTCTGCCAAGAAAAACCAGCTTCAAGGTTCGGGATAAAACATTTAAATCTTTTGAATCTGGAAGCGCGCAAATTGCTTTTGTGGAAGGTGAAATGACATGGCAGGCCAGGCAAAAGGAAAAAATCATCTTCATGGATGCTGTTTGTCCTCCCTACATTTATTCAATGGAAAAAAGAGGATCTGAAATAGAATTTTTCTGGGGGGAGTATATCCCACACACAGAAATAGCTGAAAGCTTTAAAATTGAAGTTTATGAGCCAACCGGTGTTTTCAGCTGTCAGCCCTTTGGTGCACCTCCAATCCTTAAATCCATTTCTTACGGGGCAATCATTGCTGCCGTTATAACTATTTTTGCTTACTTTGCAATATCAACTGATGGCAAGAATATCTTTTCACATCGCTTTTCAAAAAATGTCTTCAAAGATGGCGAAGAGTCTAAAGTATTTAAAATAAACAACCCGGATGTTCTATGCGGAGTAACAGTCAATGCAAGAATGAACAACGCCTGGGCCGCATATGACCTTACTGTTTTAGATAAAAATGGCGAAAACACATATTTTTCTTTGCCTGCTGAAGTTTCATATTATGAAGGAGTTGAAGACGGCGAGAGATGGTCAGAGGACTACACAACGACAACCGCTTACTTTAAACTTCCAGAAAAGGGTGAATACAAAATTTCCATGGAAGGCGAAGGTGGTTATAATGAGTCTACCAGCCCTGGATTTTCAGTTTCCACTGACGTCAGTATTGCCGAGAAAGTCAGGCTGGGACATTACACTCTCGCATGGTTCGCTCTTTGTCTGGTTATTGCATTACCTTATCAAATCTGGAGCTGGAGTTTCGAGAACAAACGTTGGAATGACGGCGAGGAGGATGACGACTAATGAATAAACTTAGCCTGGTTTTTGCCTGCATCTTTTGTGCAATTACCGCCTGGGCCGTGGGAATGGATTACGCCTTTCCTCAAGGTTTTAATTCCACCCCACAGGTAAAGAAAATTAAAAATGTTAGAGATGGCAGCGTCTATGTCTCCGGTCGGAGACATACTGGTTTTATGCATGGTAAGTAAAGTTATCATGCAAATAAGAAAATAATTTACTGGAGTTTTTTATGGAAGGCAAAATAGCCGAATTAGCACTTCAACCTATTCTATCAACCATCGTATATTCTGTTATTGGACTTGTTATTTATATTATCGCCTTTTGGCTTATCTGCAAGATTTCACCTTTCTCAGTTAGAAAAGAAATTGAAATCGATCAAAATACATCTTTGGGTATAATTATTGGTTCAGTAATGATAGGTCTATCAATTATAATTGCAGCTGCTATTCACTAATAAAAATTAAACGATACACCCTATGGCTGAGAACATTTGTTCTCAGCCTTTCATAATTCCACTAAGAGGTGCCCTTTGCAGATATTCTTGTTATTCTCCATCTTTTTGATAGCAGTATGTGGAATCGTTTACGAATTGCTGGCAGGAACTATTTCCAGTTATCTTATCGGGGATTCTGTATATCAATTTTCTCTGGTAATAGGGCTATTCATGAGCTCAATGGGACTTGGGTCTTTTCTATCCCGCTTCATTGAAAAAAAACTTGCAGACTGGTTCATCTTAATCGAAATCTTAACGGGAGTTGTTGGCGGATTAAGCCCAATAATACTCTTCATTGCATTTGCACAGCTGGATAACTACACACCTTTTCTTTTCATTATTTCTATATCTGTTGGAACCTTCATCGGTCTTGAAATACCAATCATTCTAAGAATCCTTAAAGAACACACCACCTTAAAGTTGCTGGTTTCCAATGTAATGACCGCAGATTATATAGGAGCACTTTTTGCCTCTCTACTTTTCCCTTTGGTTCTAGTCCCTTATCTTGGTTTGGTTAAAACAGGACTTTTCTTTGGACTAATGAATGTTGGCGTTGCAGGAGGTGCTATTTATGTATTCAGAGACAAACTTGCAAGCGCAAAGTCACTGAAATTTGCATTTGCAAGTGCCGTAATTATGCTGATTACATGCTTTTTCCTATCAAATAGAATAACCTCTATGGCCGAAGATTCTCTTTATAAAGGAGAAATTCTTTATGCGGCCAACTCTCCTTACCAGAGAGTAGTAGTAACAAGAAGCAAAAATGACTTCAGAATGTTCATCAATGGAAGTATTCAATTTAGCTCTCAGGATGAATACAGATACCACGAATCTCTTGTACATCCTGCAATGGCGGCAACACCCAATCGAAATTCAGTATTAGTAATTGGCGGAGGTGACGGACTTGCTGCTCGCGAAATTCTTAAATACGATGACGTGGAAAAACTTACTGTTATAGATATTGATCCAGCTATAACCAATTTTGCGCGAAACAATTCTTTAATGAGAAAATTGAATAATGATTCTTTTAGAAACCCAAAAGTGACGATAATCAATGCTGACGCGTGGAAAAAGCTTGAAGAGATTCAGGATTTTTTCGATGTAATTATTATTGATCTTCCCGATCCCGACGATCTTACCCTTAGTCGCCTTTATTCGAGAACATTTTATAGACTAATCGCCAATAAACTTTCCCGACATGGGATAATAGTCACTCAAGCGACTTCACCACTGTATTCCCATAAAGCTTTCTGGTGCATTTTTAATACGCTTAAAAGCATAGAAAATCCTTTCGAAATAGATATCCCAGGCACATCTGAAAGTAAAAAGCTACATGCGGCTGCATACCATGCCTATATTCCTTCCTTTGGAGAATGGGGATTTGTAATGGCCTCACCCATGCCAATACTCTGGAATAAACTGAGAATATCCGTATCAACCAAATTCCTTTCCAATGATTTTCTACCTTCAATGACCAATTTTCCAGAAGACATTGGTCATGTAGATACTTTGCTCAATACTATCAATACCCACTCAGTTAAGGTATATTACGAAGAAGGCTGGGATTCATGGACTCTTTAAGGCAAAACACACCAAACTCGATTCACATCATTGCAGACTTTTCAGGATGCAATACCAAATACCTTTCATCAAGTACAGAAGGGCAAAAAATTCTCGAAGCGACTATTCAAGATTCAGGTTTGAGCTGCATCGCAATCCGAGCACACCAATTCATCCCCGATGGATATACTGCAGCAGCACTTTTAGTTGAGTCACATATCAGCCTGCACACCTGGCCAGAGTTTAAATCGGTACAAATAGATATATTTACATGTGGTGATCACCAGAAGGCTGAAAAAGCCTATGAGAGTCTCAAAAATAGTTTCTCGCCAACTGAAATTTCGGAAAAAATTCTTTACCGAAACCTTAAGGAAATTAAAGAAAAATAGGGCCCCGCTAACGCGGAGCCCTTTGGTTGAAAGATTACCAAAACAGGTTATTTAGCTTCCTTAACTATTTTGAAGGACTTTTTAAATACCTGTAGAAGTCAGACTCTGTGGAAATAACTAATTTGCTGTTCGATTTTATTGTTTTATCCATGGCTTCAAGTGTACGATAAAACGAGTAGAATTCTGGGTCTGAGCCATACGCATCGGCATAAATTCTTGCAGCTTCAGCATCTGCTTGCCCCTTGATTTCTTCAGCCTTTCTATAAGCTTCAGATTCAATTCTTTTTAGCTCTTTACCCATTTCACCAAGAATTTCAGCCCTGATACCTTCGCCTTCTGATCTATATTCAGCCGCTACTTTGTTTCTTTCAGAAACCATTCTTTCATATACTCTTTCCCTTACTTTTTCTACGTAGTTTAAGCGCTTAATTAAAACGTCTACAAGCTTAATACCGTATTCAAGAGTATTAACGCTGGCCTTGGCAAGAATATTAGCAAGTATTTCATCTCTATTTCGTCTTGTATCACCGGCTTCAGCTCTCACATCATCATCGCCCTTGTAAGTGCTTCCTCGAACAAGATCCACCAGATAGTTACCGGAAACCGCATCTCTGACAACTGAGTCAATAATATCATCCAAACGACTTTGTGCCCCTGAAACAGTTGCAACAGTTGTGTAAAACTTTAAAGGATCAACAATCTTCCATCTGGCAGTCACATCTACCCAGATAAATTTTTTCTCTTTGGTCGTAATCTGATTTGGGTCTCCATCCCACTTAAGCATTCGCTTCTCAAAAGTATGAACCTCTTCAATTAATGGAAGTTTCCAATTTAAACCAGCAAAGCGAACATCTCCAACTGGTTTACCAAACCTGGTTACAATTGCCTGTTGTCCTTCATAAACAACAAATAAACTGCTATATACAAATACTAAAGTTAATAAAACTATAATTCCAAGAATTGTTTTTTTCATTTCTGGGCACCTCCAAGAAGATTTCCTTTCAGGGCACCGCTGTTTTGATTATCCTGCAAAGGTAAGATTGGCAAAACCGAGGAGCTTTTTCCATCTGGGTCGAGAATATATGTCTCCCGAAGTCTCGGAAGAACATTTTCTAAGGTTTCCAAATAAAGTCTCCGCCTGGTGACTTCCGGTGATCTCTTGTATTCTGTCAATATTGCCAAGAACTTCTGAACTTCACCCTTTGAATTATTAACACGCTCCAACGCATAGCCTTCTGCCTCCTGAAGAGTTCTTTTTGCCTCCCCTTTAGCCTTTGGAACCATCTTGTTATACTGCTCACGAGCTTGAAGAATCATACTTTCTTTTTGCTGCTCTGCTTCATTAACCCCATTAAAAGCCGCTTTTACCTTTTCAGGAGGATTAACGTCCTGGAATTTTACGGTAACAATTCTAACTCCCAGCTCATAGCTATCCAATGTTTTCTGAAGTTCCTTTTGAATTTTCACTGCAAGAGTTGATCTCTCGGTTGTAAGAACATCTGTAACATTAGAATCGCCAATAATAGTTCTTACAACAGCCTCAGAAATATCTCTAATAGTCGTTACTGGATCATTCACATTAAACAGATACTTTGCTGGATCAGAAATTTGAAATTGAACAATCCATTCAAGATCACTAACATTTAAATCACCAGTCAAAACCAAAGACTCATCATCAAAACCATCTTTATTGTAAGAGGTTCTAACTCCAGCACTTTTAGTTCTAAATCCAAATTCCTCTTTAAGAACCCTTCCTGTTTTTACAAGCACAACTCTGTCTACACCAAAAGGAAACTTAAAATGCAGGCCTGGTTGTGCTAAACCATAAAATTTTCCAAATCTCAAAATAACTGCAGTTTCTTCTGTTCCTACTTTATAAAAAGAACCAAGAGAGCCACCCACAATTATCAGGATTATAACAATGCCAACTATAGCTTTCACAAGATTTTCGCCCTCTGGAAGGTTTAACTGTCGCACATTGTTTACAACAGCATCTTCCACATTCTTATTGGGATTATTATTTCCGAATTCCATAAGTTCTCCAAAATTAAAAATATGACTAATCCTTACACATTCGGCTTGCATTTTCAATGCTAAACTCCTAGGATATAAGTAGAGTAAGATGGAGGATTTAGATGAAACAGTGGGAGAATTACATTTACGGCTTTTCTGGCGCAGCTTTAAGTGCTCTAGGTGTTTTGTTCGTTATTCTTGGCATCGGAAGCTTGTTTTTATCATTCGCAGCATTTTTCATGGTTTTTAAAAAGAAAACAGGGTTTCGCTTATTCTAAATTTGCTTACACAAATGGAAACCTATGGCGAACTGGCTTTCATATATTTTTGGTCAAGCTGACTACTTTTCTTATTTTCACGGCATTCTATTCGTTTTGCTTGCCGCGATTATTAATATTATCCCGAATAAATTTCGCGATAAGTATTCTCTTCAGTGGTGCTCTGCAACATTCTTTCTGATTGGAATAGTTAAAATAGCTAATCCAATAATATTTGGTAGAATATTTTCAGCCCCATCCTTTCCTCAACAAGCATTACAATTATTAAGCGTTTTTATCTTCGCTGAATTCTCACGCAGAAATTGGGAAACTGCTTTTGGATTTAAACTATCCTCATTTATTCATTTTCCTCTGCTAATTATATCCGCCTCTATTTTATTTGTGACCCAAAATCTTTATTCTGGGCCGGGTGGCATATTAATAGGCATCCTATTTTTATTTTCTGCAGTGCAATTATTTCAGATCATCGTAAAAAAGAACAAAACCGAGCCAGAAATTTGGATTACTGTCATTTCCGCCCTACTTCTTTCCACCTCTCAGATTTCAAGTGCCTTGCCTGGATTCAAACCAATGCTTTCAGTCCAAAGCATTGATCAATTGTTTGAAATTTACCTATCACAATTTGTACAAATCCTTTCTTTAGTAATTTTATCTTTTTCCATAGCGTTAAGTCGCCTCAGACACGATACCAGCGAGCGATTGCTCGAAAGCAAATCCAAAATTAGTCACCTGTCCCCGCTGCTTTTAGTAGCCATATTTTTCACCATAAATCTTGGTGGAGCTGCAGGAAATGCGTATCTTGAAAACATTGAAAAATTAAAAATAATTTCAAGCTTAAATCTTTCAAGTGAATCACTAGGAAAAGTGGTAAACCAAAGAATTCAGTTTGCAACAACTTCTTCAAACCTTATTGCTGCAACACCAGCCATTAGATCATATATGCAAAACCCTACTCCAGAAGCAACTAAGCTGCTAGATGAAGTAATGCAGACGTTTCTGGTAAATTTCCCAGATGGCATGTGTTATATAATGGACATACAAGGAACAGTTTTAGCATGCTCTACGGATAAAGAGCTGATGCTTGGAAAGAATTTCAGATTTCGCCCATATTTCCAGGACGCTATAAAAGGGCAAAACGGCAGAATGATTGCCCTGGGGAAAGTCACTTATAAAGTAGGGTTTTACTCAAGTTTTCCAATTTTCGACAATGACAAAAAAACAATTCTTGGTGTTTGTTGTGTAAAAAGAAATCTTGATGATTTAGAAACCTACTTTAAACTTTACCATCCGGTCATGCTTCTTGACTCTACGAATAAAATTTTCATGTCAAGCGACAAATCTATTGTCGGAACAAGGATCTCTCTTCCTATTAAACGCCTGAGGGCTAATGAACCAACCTCTTTTATGCATATCAGCGGAATTCCCAAAAGTTTCAGCACAGAAAATTATGCCCACACACTTAGGCCTCTAAATCTTCAAAATTGGAGTCTACTGCTGTTGAATAATGCCAATTCAATACCAGAAAGCAAGTCGAAGCTAACTTTATTGTTCTTCTTGTTATCAATAATCTCTGTGACTTTTCTTTTTGGACACATAAAAAACTTTGATGCCCTCTACCAATTTGAAAACGCTCAAAAACAATTCAAATCCATTTTTATGAATGCCCCGGAAAGCATCATCATAGTCTCTCCTAAGACTCTCCAGATACACGCAGCAAACGAAAGTATGCTCAAACAATTTGAGTTAAACAGCAGTCCAGTTGGCATGCTATTTACTGATTTATTACCAGAAAATACTTTTGACATGCTTCCAGAATCTATACAAAACTATGAATCCCAGTCGTTTATAATTGAAAATAAGTTTAGAAGAGCATCTGGAGAGCTATTTACCGCAGAAGTTACAGGAACTATAACAGAATTCAATGGAGAATCAGCTGTATTGCTTTTCTTGAGAGATATTTCTGTAAGAAAACAAACCGAAAATAAGCTTAGAGAAGCCAAAAACTCTGCAGAAGAAGCCAACAGAATAAAAAGTCGATTCCTGGCCAACACCAGTCATGAAATTAGAACGCCAATGACAGCAATCATAGGACTCACCGAAATTGCCATGGGCCAAAGCCAGAATCCAGAACAAAGCAAAATTCTTGAACTTATCCAATCTTCTGGAAGATCCCTTCTAGACCTTTTAAATGATATTCTCGATTTATCTAAGATTGAAGCTGGAAAAATGGAAATAGACCTCGTTCCATTTGAACTAAAAGATCTTGTAGATAAAGTCATGCAAATTGTCAGCTTCAAAGCAGAAAAGAAAAAACTAAAAACCTCATGGTCGATCCAGGATGAAATTCCAGAAACGATTATTTCTGATCCACAAAGAATTCGCCAGGTTTTACTAAATCTTTTAACTAATTCCCTAAAATTCACACAAAGAGGGGAGATTAGCCTTAAAATATCTCTAAAAACTAATGATAGAGCAGATTTTTTAATAGATTTTTCTGTGACAGATACTGGTCCTGGGATTCCACCGGAAATACAAAATCAACTTTTCAAGGCTTTTTCTAACAATCTAAATCCTTATGCCCCAGGCGAAAATAGTGGAGCAGGCCTGGGTCTTGCAATATGCAAACAAATAGTAGAAATGCTTGGGGGAAGCATTTCCGTAGAATCATCCCCAGGTCATGGATCAACATTCAGGTTTTCAATTCCGACTCGAAAAGCCCAGAAAACAGAAAAGGAAGAAATTAACTTAATTTCTGACAAAACACAGCTTAAATTAGTATTAAAAGACGAACCCTTGAAAATTCTGATTGCAGATGACAATGAGACCAACCTTTTCCTGGCAAGCACTATCGTTGAACAGCATGGTGGAGCACCAACCTGTGTGAAAGATGGAATTGAAGTTCTTAGCATTCTTGAAAGAAAAAGCTTTGATATAATTCTTTTAGATATCCAGATGCCAAGGCTTGATGGATTATCCACAATTAAGAGGTTAAGAGAGCACAGCAACTCTTCACATCGCGGAGTTCCAATTATCGCAATTAGTGCTTTTGCAGCAGACAATGAAAAGAAAAAAGCAATAAAAGCAGGCGCTGATTTTTATCTATCTAAGCCATATTTTCCAAACGACCTCATAAATGCTATCAAACTTGTTTTATCACCCTCAGCAAGTTATCAGGAAATGTTAGTAACTGATAACAATCCCAACAAAGAACAGCGAGTTGATTTATCAGAAAACACTGATGCTTCTGATCATCCACAATTAAAGCATATTAATTCACGAGAGCTTGAGTTCAGAGTTTTAAAAAAACCAGAAAACATCAGGCAGATATATTTAATCTATCAAAAACGTTCAAAACTATTGGTAGAAAAGCTTAATGAAGCCAAAAATTTGAGTGATCCTGATTTGATGAAAGAAACCGCCCACTCAATAAAGGGGTTAGTTGGAATGCTGGCCGCTTCAAATGCTTATAATACAGCAAGAGAGATTGAAACTCTTGCCAAAGAAGGAAATATAATTAAAGCCAGTACATACGTTGAAGAAATGAACACATATATTTTGGAAATCGGTGAAGATTTAAAAATCTTGATTGACAGTTTTCAATAAAGATTTCTTTTTCAAATAATTTCTGTTAGTATCTCCCCGAGAAAATTACTGCTTTGCAAAACACTTCTAAGGGGATTAAAAAATGAAAGGTCCACAATTTAAAAGGCTTTTGAAGCAATTTTTTAAATGGTTTGCTGCAATAGCTTTTATAATTTGCTACTTTTACCTTGGAAGCAAATTCGGTAAAAAGGCACAGGACACCTTTTCTGTTTTTGCGGGCGGACTCGGAATGTTCATTTTTGGTATGAACCTTATGAGCTCATCTTTACAGAGAATTGCCGGCGATAAACTCAAAAATATAATCTCCACTCTAACAAAGAATCCTTTTTTAGCAATGATCACTGGCGCTTTTGTTACAGCTGTTATTCAAAGTAGCTCCGCAACAACAGTTATGACAGTTGGCTTTGTTAACGCCGGGTTAATGAATCTAAGTCAGGCAATAGGAATTATTCTAGGAGCAAACATTGGTACCACAATTACTGCCCAATTAATCGCATTCAAATTAACCGATATAGCATGGCCTATTCTCGCTCTTGGCAGCGCTCTTGTAATGTTCAGCAAGACTAGAAGAAACCGCTCCTGGGGAGAAACCATGATTGGATTTGCACTTCTCTTTTTGGGCATGAAATTCATGGGTGGATCACTTAAAGCTTACAGAGAACACGAAGTTTTCAAGCAGACCTTCATATATCTTTCACAAAATAGATTACTTGGAGTTTTTGCAGGTCTGTTGGTTACTTTTATCGTGCAAAGCAGCTCGGCAACAGTCGGTTTGACAATGAGTTTAATTGGCACCGGAGCATTTGGGGACGACCCTAAACTTGCCCTGATGGCAGCAGTTCCAATAATTCTTGGAGATAACATTGGGACCTGTATAACTGCAATGCTATCGTCCATAGGAGCCACAGATAATGCCAAGCGAACTGCTTTAGCCCATACTCTCTTTAATATCCTTGGGACAGTATTGGTTCTTCCATTTCTTGATTCATTTACCACTTTGATGCTTCAAAGTTCTCCAGATCCAATGAGGCAAGTTGCAAATTCCCACACCGCCTTCAATGTTGTAAATGGGCTTATTTTTCTTCCTTTAACGGGATTTTTAAAGAAAATGGTTCTTATAATTATCCCGCCGTCTGAAGATGAAGAAAGCTCGCACGCTAAAAGCCTGGACAAAAGAATTTTGGCAACTCCCCCAATAGCAATTGGGCAAACAGAAGATTACTTTTCCAAAACCTCTGAGTTAATCCAGAATATGTTTTCTGGGGCAGAGAGGCTCTTAGAAAAAAAAGACCAGGATGTGGACGAATTAAACAAATTAGAATCTAAATTTGCCAGCAACTCAAAACAACTTGCTCAACAATCTAGAGAATTAAATAAATTCCTGGTAGCTTTAGCTCAGAAAGACCTTACTGAACAACAGAGTAAACAGGTTACCAGAATGCTATATTTAACAAAAGATCTTGAAATACTTTGCTACCAGCTAATAAAGCTATCCAGTATATTATGTGAACAATTTGAAGAGAGTTTTCGCTTTAGTGAGGACGCACGCGAAGAACTATTTATATGCTTCTCCCGCGTAAGAGAACTGTTCGAACAGGCGAATAGCAATATCAATGTTTCAGACGATGAAGCTGAAAAAATAAAACATGCAATATATAGCAGTTCAATTCTAGACAAGGCTGCGCGAAATAACCACCTGGATCGAATAAAGCAAGGGAAACAGGACCCCATGGCGGGAATAGCTTTCCTTGATGCATTAAGAACCATTGGAAACATGCTGTCTTCTATAGACCATTTTACTGAACATAAGCTTTTTAAATTCTAAGTGAACTTTCCAACTATAAATTTTTCTTCTGAGTTTTACCTGAAACATTTTGGAGAAAGGATTCAAAGAATACCTCTCTCCTCAGGGTTCAGCTGCCCAAATAGAGATGGATCTAAATCCAGAGAAGGCTGCATATATTGTAACAACAATAGCTTTTCCCCATTCTATATAGACGCAAACGATTCAATTTCTACACAGCTCGAAAAGGGAATTTCCTTTTTTGCTTCCAAATACAAAACCAAGAGATTCCTGGCCTATTTTCAAACATATTCATCAACTTATGGCAGCTTGGAACAAATCAAAAGCAAAGTGGAAGAAGCACTTAAACATCCTCAAATTGAGGGCATAATACTGGGCACAAGGCCTGACTGTATTGATTCAGAAAAACTCTTGTTGTTAAAATCAATTTGTAAAAGTAATTTTCTAAAAATTGAGTTAGGAATAGAATCATTTTCACAAAAAACTTTGGATTTTTTAAACCGATCTCACAGCGTTGAAGAATCAAAGCAAGCCATTGCCCTAATAAAATCCAACAATATATTCTGCGGGGTACATTTAATTCTCGGACTTCCTAATGAAACTAACGATTTTATAGCAAATTCCGCAAAAGCCATCTCCAAATTGAAAGTGGATTTTGTGAAACTTCATCATCTGCAAGTTATAAAAGAAACTAAACTGGCAGACATTTATGCAAAGTCCCCTGAATCACTGAATCTTCAATCAAAAACCTCTTATCAAAAGCTGCTGTTTGAATTTCTTCAAAACCTTTCGCCTGATATTTACGTGGAAAGGTTCTTAAATAGAGTTCCTGCAAAGTATTTAATTGCACCAATCTGGGGAGGAATTACTGAATCTGAGTTTAGGAAAGATCTGGTTTTTCAAATGGAAAAACTTGAATTTTTTCAGGGAAAAAGTAATTGCTGATTTTTTAGCACCAAAATGCTGATTTTTTTCACACATTAAGCTGCCGATAATATATATTAGAAATTCTTTTTTCACTGTACACCGTTGTTTGAGCAAATTATCTAATTTGAACAATGTTGGCACAAAATATGCATTATATATTACAAAGCTTATAGGGGTTTATTAACAATGAAAAACAAAGGCCTAAAGATTTTCTTTATAGCAGCCTTTCTTTTAGCTTCGGGTTTATCTTATTCCCAAGGCTTAATTTCTCCTGAAAAAGTTTTTAAAAGCATAGTATCCCTCTATGCGCCAGCTTCTCCAGAAAGCGCAAATGAAGTTTCCATGAGTTTCGGAAAAGAGTTGAAGCCCGACTTTATACCAGAAAATGGAAACCATCAGCGACAATTTCTCAAATAGTTACAGTCTTGATACCGAGCAAAAACCACACAATTATCTGGCCATTTTTTTAATTTTGAATTGTTTTCTTAATAAGATTGAGAATCTCTTTTCTATCAAATGGCTTGTGAATAAGAATTCTTGATTCTGGAAGCTGGTTTAACAATTTTTCGTTGTAAGCGGTGCAATAAACAATTGGAGTAGAAAAATTCCTTGAGATTTCTTCTCCAACCTGCACTCCAGATTTTTTAGGCATGCCAACATCTAATAGAACAAGACGAATTTCTGAAGAATGCATTTTAAACAATTCAATTGCCTCATTTCCATCCCTGGCAACTATTACTTTATAGCCTTCGTCTTCAAGAATTCTCTGCTCTAGTTTAGCCACCTGGCTTTCATCTTCAGCAAGTAGAATAAGTTCTCCTCTGCCATGCAATTCATTAACATCACGCATATCATTAAAAGCAGCTTTGGAAATATATTTAGCTTTTTCTTTTCTAGGAATAAATAAACTTATCGAAGTCCCTTTTCCAATTTCACTATTAATTTCAATTTCCCCATCAAGTCTTCTTACAACAGACGCAACAACACTAAGACCTAACCCTAGCCCCCTAGATTTATTAAAAGAAAAAAATGGATTAAAAGCTCTTTCTGCTACCCCATTGGACATCCCGACTCCATTGTCCATGATGTCCAGACGAACCATCGGGTCTGCGGATGAGCGCTTTTTTTCCGACAACCAGTCTTGAGTAGGAATAAAACCTGAAACTTTTATAGAAATTTTCCCATCAGCACTCATAGCTTCACTCGAGTTTAGAAAAATATTCATGAATAGCTGAGACAGTTCAATTTTATCGATAACGATTATTTGGGGTTCTTTATCAAGCTCGACTGAGAACTCAATATCTTCAGAAAAAATACCACGAAAAAGAGAAATCCTATCCTCTAAGAACTTTACTAAATCAATTTCGACTGGATGAGTTTTCTTCGATTGATCTGCAAAAAGCATTAGTTGTTCAACAAACTGTGCCGCTTTTTTTCCTGCTTTAATAACCGTCTGTTGAAGTTCAAAACTTTCAGGATCGTGTTCTAAACTATCAGAAATTATTTCTCCATACCCCAAAATTACCTGCAAGAGGTTGTTAAACTCATGGGCAATGCCACCTGCAAGAATGTTGATCATCTTACTTTTCTCAAATTCTATCAGTTCATTCTCTCTTTGCTTTCTTAGGCGCATTTCCTCAAGCAAGCTTCTATTTTTTGCCCGCAATACCTTTTGCAATTTTTGCAGATCTAATTGTGCTTTCACACGTGCCAGCAACTCTTTGTTATTAAAAGGTTTGGTTACAAAATCTGATCCACCAACTTCAAATCCCTTTACAAGATCATCAGTTTCAGAACGCGCCGTGAGAAAAATAATCGGTATATTGCGAGTTTCCAGGTTCTCTTTCAAACATTGGCAAACTTTATAGCCATCCATTTCTGGCATCATTATGTCCAAAAGAATTAAATCTGGTCGTTTCTTTTCAACAAACTTAATAGCAGCCGAACCACTTTGTGCCATCGCAATTCTATTTCCAGAAGAGGATAACAACTCCCCAGCGACTTGCAAATTCTGCTGGTTGTCATCAACAATTAATATAAGAGGCGCTTCTTCTTTATTCACAAAACCTCCAGCGACCAAAGAAGACTACTGATACGAAGTTAGTCCAAGTATTCCCTTTTTGTTTATCTATTTTTTTTATTAGGCTATAATTGTAACTTATTCAGCCTTTTCAGTTCAAGGTAATAAAACCTCTATTTAATTATTATTGCGGAGACAACCAGTGAAAAAAAGATTTTTTTGGCTATTCATTATTCTTGTTATCCTTACTCAAAATGCAAACGCGCAAAATAAACCAGTAATTGGTATAAGCGCTTCAATAAAAAATTCAGTAGTAAGTCTTGATTTAGACTATGCAAAATGCATTGAGGAAGCTGGAGGAATCCCTTTAATTTTACCCCCAACATCAAATCCCGAAATTATTAAAAGTTATGTGCAAATTCTGGATGGGTTAATGATGACAGGGGGACCAGACTTACCCCCATCTCTATACAACCAAAAAGAGCATCCCTCAACAAAAGTAATGGAAAAAATCAGATCGGTATCTGACAAAGAATTGATTCGCTGCTGGCTGAGAACAAAAAAGCCAATTCTAGGAATTTGCCTTGGAATGGAATTTTCCAATGTAATGTCTGGTGGAACCCTATTTCAGGACATTCCAACCATGATAGGAAATGATGTTTGCCACCGGAATGGAGAAAAATTCACCAATTTTCACAACATTGGAATTTCTCACGGAAGCCTCTTACACAAAATTTTAGGAACCACAAAAGCGGTTGTTTTATCCCGTCACCACCAGGCAGTTGATAAAATAGGCGCAAATCTCAAAGCTATAGCCAGAACAAGTGACGGTGTGGTCGAAGCTTTGCAAAAAACCGACTCAGACTTTGGACTTTTTTTACAATGGCACCCAGAGGGAATGAGCAAATATCCAGAGCACCAGCAAAGGATATTTAAAGCATTTGTAGATGCCTGCAAAAAATAAAATTAATTTTCTTTTTCAGCTCGAATTTGCTTGCTTGTTTTTTTCCAAAAAGCCGGACTAACCTTTTCCAACTTATATCCCAACTCCTTTATTTGTTTATCTAATCTTTCTACTCTACTTTTTGAAGAGGGATGAGTAGAAAGATAGTTAGCCAGAGCGCCTAAGGATTCCTCTTTTGATAGCCTGACAAAAAAGTCAGTAGCTCCCCCGACATGGCCGTACATTTTATTCAAAACATTTAAAGCAAAATCATCAGCAGCTTTTTCCTGGGCTCTGGAATAATTATTTCGCGCAACCCCGGAAGAATTTAAAAAGATCTTTGTAGTGGGATTATTTCCCCCAAAAGCAAAAACAGTTACCAGATAAAACAAAAAGCTCCGGCCTAAACCTCTTAGGTGATCCCTATGAACAAAATGCCCAACTTCATGAGCAAGAATCATTGCAAGCTCATTTTCAGATTGAACTTTGTCCATAAGAGCAGAATAAACAATTATATATCCACCTGGTAAAGCAAGAGCATTGGCATCTTTACCTTTAACGACCTTTACGTTCAAGTCGCGTCTTTGCTCTTGAGGTAACTGCTTTACAACTAAATCAAGAATATCTTGAATTTTCTCGTTGTCATATTTGCTGCTACCCTCGCCCGCCTCAAGAACTTGCGAAACTATGGGTCCAGCAAAAGCTCTTTCCCACTTAACAGGAATAAATGGAACAAAAAAATCAACAACCATACCTAGAAATGCATAGAAAACGATTCCAACAAGGACAACCCGAAGAAAAATTCTTGCTCCATACCACCAGGCGGAACCTTTACTCACATTAAAGTTTTCTTCAACGTGGACAGGAATATACTTCATTTAAGCCTGCGTTTCCTTTGTATACTTAACGGCAGTTCCATAAGCCATAACTTCAACGATTCCCATAGGCTTTGCATCATTACCACCACAAATACTCATGGTTTCAATCCTGAAATTAATAATTGCATCTGCTTTAAGATTTGCCGCCTTCTCTTTCATCCTTAAAACAGCTTCTCTTCGCGCACGATCAAGGAGAGTTTCAAAAACAGCAACTCTCCCACCAACAAGATTAACCAAAGAGGCAACATATCTTTTAAAAGGATCAGAACCAATTACAACGGCTCCAGAAACCATGCCGGCCGCCATTATTTTGTCGTCATCTTCTTTAAAATCAGAGGGAATTAAGGGCAAATTTATTAATCTGGCTTCTCGCGATTTAATGCTCTCATAATGCTTATTTTCAAAGTATTTTCCAATATAGTAATAGAAGACAAGAGGGCCAAACATGAATATTACAACAAAAAAGATGGTTATTATTGTTTCAAATATACCTTCCATGCTATTCAACCTTTACTGCAGTGCCATAGACGTATATCTCAGCTGCCCCCTGAGCAATTGAAGAAGTTGAGAAGCGAATATTAACTATTGCATTAGCCCCCTTTCTTTTTGCCTCAGACACCATACGCTGGGTAGCCTCAATTCTGGATTCCTGCAATAGCTCCGTGTATCCTGTCAGCTCACCTCCAAAAAGGTTCTTTAAGCTGGCCATAATATCTTTTCCAACATGTTTAGCTCTAATTGTTGAACCAGAAACTAAACCAAAATGGGCGGTGATTTCCCTCCCTGGAACCCTGTCAATAGTCGTTAAAATCATATTCCCAGACACATTAGACATAAATACCCCTCCGATTTAAACTTAAAAGCCTGGACTAAATAATTAAGTTCAGGCAATTGTTATTCTAATAATTTTCTAATAAAAAAAGGTTTTTGTACAATGCCTGGGCATTTTTCGGTAAAAAGCTTCCTGCCCACGGTTCCACAGGAGATAGTCAAGTCCTTGTGAGGAGATTAAAGCCCCCGCCTGGTGCAATTCCCTTTTTATTAATTCTACTGCATGAAGAGAAACAGCTCTTATTTCAATTTCTTCGTCAGAACCCGAATCAATGAGCTCACCTTTTTGAATCCTATTCTCAAGTTCCTCTGAAAAGGTCAGAACGCCATCAAGTTTCAACACATGAGGGACAAGATTGTCAGCAAAAATTGTTAACTTTTCAATGTCATTAAATTTTCCCGGGGCTTCCCCCTTGAAAGCAATTTCCAGATCAGAAACAGCTATTTGTGCTCTTTTGTAAAACAAAACCTCTTTATTGTGATAAAGAAAATGGTCGCCAAACATAGGCATTTTAGCAAGGGTTTCAACAAGATTTTCAGCGCTTCCGTCGCAAGATTCAAGCATAAAAAGAAAATCGCTTTTAAAATTGGTTCCGACAAACTCGCCCAATTCTTTTAAAGCACTAGAAAACATTTGCATCAATTCCATTACCTCAGGATTTTCAAGGTCTTGACGGAAAATTTTTGCTGCCAATTCTGGAGTAAAACCAACCAAATCATCACAAGTTGGTCGACCATTTTTTCTAAAAAATTCTGCAAGAAGAAAAGCTACAGTAAAATAGCCTGTCTTGCCTTCATATTTCTTTAAGTATGGAAAATAACCCGACCCAAAGTTAATGCTATCAAGGATAAAAAAAAATGCTGCTGTATCAGCAGGCTCCCCGACAAAATGATTAACTTCATCCATAACTGGATTTTGGGCAATGTCTAATGGCAGATTTTTAGCATAGTTTACAATTTTGTCATGATTAATTTTTACAAACCTGGAATTATCTGCAACAGCTTCACAACTATTTCTTATTTTATCGAAAATTGAGTATTCCATAACCAACCTTGTTTCAGCTTTAACTTCTAACCTGAAAGTATAATGCAAAGCTGGAAAAATTGGAAAAGAATTGATTCTATTTACAATTTGAACAAATGCCTCTTACTTCAATGCTGAATCTTCCGATTGAAAATCCTTCAGGAAGATAATCTGCAACAGATAAAACAGGGAAAGATTCCATAAAAATATCTCCGAGCTCTCCACACTTGCTGCAGAAAAAGTGTAGATGAGGTGACAGGTTTCCATCATATCTTGCGGAGCTTCCCACTCCACCAACCTGGAAAATCTGGCCATTTTCTTCAAGCCAATTAAGCGATCTATAAACAGTATCGAGTGATACATTGGGCATTCTCTTTTTCACGCTTTCGTAAACAGCCTCTGCTGTTGGATGATCACTGGACCTGCAAACAGCCTTATAGACCTCAACCCTTTGTGGAGTGACCCTTATAGAATTCGTTTTACAATAATCAATGAGCTTTCTTTCCATTTGACGAATATTCATGAACCCTCACAACATTCTTGACAATTTTTGAAGTTTATATTAAGAATTATTCCGACTTAGTAATAATTCTTACATTTTAAATCAATTTAATATTTTATTCAAGAAAAAGGAGCATTTAAATGAGTAGCAAAGAAAACCTTGCAGCAGCTTTTGCAGGAGAAAGTCAAGCTAACAGAAAGTATCTGGCATTTGGAAAAAAAGCAGAGGCTGATGGATATAAAATGGTATCAAAGCTTTTTAGAGCTAATGCTGAAGCAGAAACCATTCATGCGCATTCACATTTAAAAGTAATGGACGGCATCAAGGACACAGCAACAAACCTTCAAACAGCAGTTGAAGGTGAAGGCTATGAATTTAAGGAAATGTATCCTAAGTTTATCGAAGAAGCTAAGCAAGAAGGCAATAAAGCTGCCGAAAGAACTTTTGAAATAGCAATGAAGGCAGAAAAAGTACATCACGCACTTTACCAGAAGGCTCTTGACTCTGTGAAAAACGGTAAAGACCTTGATGAAGCAGAAGTTCATATTTGCCCGGTTTGTGGCAATACAGTTATTGGTGGAGTTCACGACAAATGTGAAATTTGTGGCGTTGCCGCTGAAAAGTTTATCGAAATTAAGTAATAAAAAAAAAGGGGTCCAGAGCTATTTATATTGCTCTGAACCCCTTTTTTTTTATTCAATACAAGCAAAAATTTAATGCAGATCAAAGTCTTCACATTTCACATTTAGAGCCATTTTAATAAAGTTATTCATTGAAAATGAATCGTTTGAAATTCTCCTTGATATAGCTCCGATAAGCTTTTTTTCAAATCCCCATGTACATGTAAAAAAGCTTTCACTTAACTTCAAAAATTAAAAGCGAAATATCATCTCGCATCCTTCCCTTGCCAATCCACTCATAGACCTCTTTAACGACTTCATCAACAATAGCATGGATATCAGGAGATGATTTTTTCATCATTATATCTAACATCCTCTTCTCACCAAATTCTTCAGAACTTTTCCCTTTTCTGGCTTCTGTTAAACCATCAGAGTATAAAGCAAATCTGTCTCCAGAATGAAGATGGATTTCAAATTGATGAAACTCAATTCTGTGAGAGATTCCTACAGGTGGGTCTCCACCAATTAAACTAGACGGCTTTTGCCCTTTTCGCAATAAAAGAACAGGAGTCTGCCCGGCCCTACAGTAATTAAAGATCTTTTTTTGAAGATCAAAAACCCCGTAGGTAATTGTAAAATACTTAAAGCACTCTAAATCCATGTAGAATTCATGATTCAAAAGTTTTAGTACCTCTGAAGGTCTTCTGATTCTTCCGTTATTTTTTTTTACCAGATTACTTCCCCAGGTTGCCGATAAATATCTATGGATTGTAAATGCAAGCAAAGCCGCTGAAACGCCATGCCCTGCGACATCCAACAGATAGACCCCCAAAAACCTATCATTTAAACGCACAACATTAAGCAAATCTCCCCCGATAGTTTCACAGGGCTGATAAAACCAGGCAAAATCAAAATATTCATTTCTTTCTATGCCAGTTGGAAGATAACTTCTTTGAAGTTCACCAGCAATCTGTAGGTCAACTTTAATGTTTTCAAGCAATTGATTAAGCTCTCTATTTTTGCTTTCCAACTCTTCAGTGATCTTATTTAATTGCTTTTGATTCTCTCTCAGAGCTTTATTAGACAACTGTAATCTCAATAAAGTTTTCAACCTTGAAACAATGTGAAAAGGGTTAAGGGGTCCAGGAAAATAGTCTATGCAACCGCTTTCAACAATCTCAATAAGCTCTTCTGTCTCCTCAATATCTCCAATTATTACGAGGGGAATTTCAAATGATTCAAAAGTTTCCTTAGCTTCCCAAATTGTCTCCAGGGGAGATTCCATCTCTTTGTCAATGCAGATAATAATTATATCAGCTAAAAAGGAGCTTTCCTGGTCACTGCCTTCTGGAGATAAGAATAATACAGCGTCAGAGAGGGTTTTGTACACAAGGAAGCCAGAGAACCCCTCCATTTCGAGAAGTTCACAAATTTCCTCACTCTGAGTTTCTGAATGAGAAATAATCAGGATTCTTCTGGACAAAATTTCGTCCACAAGCAGGAATCTATAATTGACGGTCATGAAAGACCTCTCTCAAAAGCCTTTTATCTATTTTTCGGCTGTATTATTCTGTATATTTTAATTATAGCCTCTGAAACCACTTAAATCAACCGGACCAATTACCGTCTAATCACAACTATAAAAACTGATTTTATGCTATAATTTTGCACAAATTCAATTTGGATTGGAACCAATGACAAGCAATACAGACAAAATTTATTCACAAAAACTTGCGAATCTCGCCAATTTTAAATTCGATGAAAAAGTAGCAGAAGTTTTTCCTGACATGCTCAATAGATCAATTCCCGGATATCCGGCAATCATAACAATGATTGAAACACTCACTGCCAGGTTTGGGCAGAATAACAGCAATTTTTATGACCTTGGCTGTTCATTGGGAGCTAGCTCCCACTCAATGCAACTTGGAAACACTGCTGAAAATTGCAAAATAGTGGCAATCGACAATTCCAAAGCAATGATTGAAAAATGCCTTCAAAATCCGCAATTTGAGAAGTCCAAAACCTCAATTGAATTTAAATGCGAGGACATAGTTGATTCTAAAATTGAAAACGCGTCTATAGTTGTCCTTAACTTCACGCTGCAATTTGTCGCCCCTGAAAGTCGGCTTAAGCTAATAAAAACAATATATGACGGCATGTTATCCGGAGGAATTCTCATACTATCCGAGAAAGTTTGCTTTGAAGACGAAAAAGTGAACTCAATGCTAATTGACGTCTACCATTCTTTTAAAAAAGCTAATGGTTATAGTGATTTAGAAATAAGTCAAAAGAGAACCGCTCTTGAAAAAGTCCTTATTCCCGAAAGCTTTAAACGACATAGAGATCGATTAATAAGAGCCGGATTTGAAAGCGTTGAACCATGGTTTCAGTGCTTCAACTTCATGTCCATTCTGGCGGTTAAAAAGTGATTAACCTATTTACAGATTTTTTTGCAGACCTAAGAAAATTTGGCCTTGGTAAATACGAGGAATTTTTCCAGGAAGCTCTTTTAAATCAAATCGGTATTTCAGAAAAAAACAGACAAAATTGGTTCAATGCTCTTAATAGCTTGCCAGAAGTTTTTCCTTCAGAATATTGTCTTAACAGTTCTGAAATTTCAGCGGGCAGAAAAACTGAATTATCAAGCGAACAACTCAAGATTTTAAACCATTCTCTAACGGAGCTTTGCCCATGGAGAAAAGGGCCTTTCCGCCTATTTGATACCTTCATTGACACAGAATGGCGATCCGACTGGAAGTGGAATAGAATATCTGACAAGATTTCTCCCCTTAAAGACAAAAAGGTATTGGATATTGGTTGCGGAAATGGATATCACATGTGGAGGATGCTAGGAGATGGAGCAAAGCTTGTAGTAGGAGCAGACCCTTCTTTTCAGTTTCTTGCACAGTTTTTAACTATTAAAAAATACATTAAAGATCAACCAATTCACCTTCTACCTTTAGGATTTGAACACCTTCCAGCATCTATGCCAGAATTTGACTCCGTTTTCTCAATGGGAATTTTATATCACCGTAGGTCCCCAATAGACTTTTTAAAATCGATAAGAACTCTTTTAAAACCTGATGGAGAACTTGTTTTAGAAACTCTTGTAATCGAAGGGGGAGACCTTGAAGTATTGGTTCCGCCCGGACGCTATGCTCAAATGAACAATGTGTGGTTTATTCCCACTCCAAATGCTCTAATGACATGGCTAAGGAAATGCGGATATAAAAATCCCCAGCTGATTAATCTCAGCAAAACAACAGTTGAAGAGCAAAGAGCAACAAAGTGGATGACCAGCCACTCTCTTTCAGAATTCCTGGATCCAGATGATTGCAATAAAACAATCGAAGGGCATCCTTCTCCTATACGTGCAACAATCATTGCAAAGAAATAACGATAAGTTGTATTTTGAATCTAACCCAATAAAGTGAAGCGAAAATAAATTGATTACAAGAGAATCGGATTACGCAATTAGAGCCATTTTACATCTCGCACAAAATTACGGCAAAAAACCCGTATCCACCACTGAATTATGCGAGGCCACAGAAGTTCCCTACAGATTTCTGCGCAAAATCTCCAGGAAACTTATTGACGCAAAAATAGTAGGCTCTCAAAGAGGAAAATTTGGAGGGCTCTATCTTTCCAAAAAACCAGAATCTATTTCTATCTTCGATATTCTTGAAATTTTTGATCCCAAATCAATAGTTTTTAACTCATGCTGCTTACCAGACCCAAAATGTTCGAGAAAAGAAAATTGCCCCGTTCATAGCAAATTCCAGCTAGTTCAAGATGAATTGAATTCCAAGCTAAAGGAATTTAAGTTTTCTGACTTGGCAAAATAGCTTCTACCTCAGTTTCTTATACAACTCTTTCTTAATACCATGCGCTGCAAGTTTTTCATGTAAAGCTCTGGGTGTAATTCCAGCCTTATCAGCAGCAACGCCAATTTTGCCAGCAGATTCTTTTATCAGATTTGTAAAATAATGAGATTCAAAACGATTCAGAAAAATTGCCCGGCTCTGCTTCCAATCAAGATTTAACAATTTAGAATCAAAAACTTCCCCAATTGCCCCCACCTCATCATTAACAGATTTTCTTACAAATTCTTCAACCAATGGCTTTCTGAATGAAGACCCCGTAAGTTCATCCGGCAGGTCTTTAAGCGAAATAGACTCACCTTCTCCAAGCAATATTGCACGTTCAATAACATTAATAAGCTCTCTGATATTACCAGGCCAGTTATACGCAATTAAAGCGTCCTGAGCATCATTGTCGATCCCGGAAATTCTACTCCCGATGTTTTTTGCTAAATGCTTGATATAGCCCTCGACCAAATCAGGAATATCTTCTGCTCTATCTCTTAAGGGAGGAATCATAAGAGAAACGACACCCAGGCGATAATAAAGGTCGCGGCGAAAACCACCCGTTTCCACAATGGCTTTTAAATCCTTATTAGTAGCTGCCATAACTCTTACATCTACTTTAATCTGCTTCTCGCCACCAACCTTCTGAAACTGCTTATCCTGTAATACTCTCAAAAGTTTAGCTTGAAGATGCAATGGCATATCACCAATCTCATCTAGAAAAATGGTTCCATTGTGAGCCAATTCAAACGCCCCACGTCTCGTTCTAACAGCTCCAGTAAACGCACCCTGAACATGACCGAACAATTCACTTTCAAGAAGATTTTCTGGTAAAGCTGCGCAGTTTATGGGAATGAATGGTCCTCGCCCACGTGGACTTTCCTTATGCATAGCCAACGCCAAATGCTCTTTTCCAACGCCGGTTTCCCCTAAAATAAGAACTGAGGCATTGCTCCCGACAATTCTCTTTGCAGTTTTTAAAAAAGCTTCCATTTCTGAATTTTTGGAGACAAAATCTTTTAATCTTGGTTCTTCAACTCCCGGTGGAATTTGAGAAATGAAGTTCTGAACAGCTCGTCGCCTAGTCAAAATTGCATCAATAGCGTCTTTTATAATAGAGACTTCAGAGCCATAAGGTAAAACAGACAAGGCGCTTGAGAAACTTGTTTCACTATTAAAAATGCTACCCTTTTTATCTGATAAAACTAAAATTCCCGGGGAATCGGGAAGCTCTGAAATCTCTTTCAGAAGCTTTGCTTTAAAATGGCCAAGAAATGATTCCGAAATAAAAACAAGATCGCAAGGTTCAGCTTTAAGCTGCTCCATAAAGCTGGTTTCATTTAGACTAAAAGCCAACAAATCTTTACTTTTCAGCCAAAACAAAACCTCCTCATGGAGAGACTTTGGGGAAAGTTGTAATCCAACTCTTATTAGCATTATTACTTCCGAATAATTCCATTTTTTGAAGCTAATGTTCCGATTTTTTCAGAAGCTCAACTTCTTAATTTTAGCAGTTTGCAATTTTAAGCGCAAATACTCTTCCAAAGCAAGCAATTAGTGCAGGTTATAAAATAATTCTTTTTTTTTTATTTCTGGCATGGTTACTGCTATGCATGATTATCGTGCAGATTTTCTGCCAAAGATATTTAGGAGTTACGTGAAATGACGAAAGTGAATCCCAAAAACAACGACAAAAAAACCAGTACAAAAAGGAGAAGAGAATTCGACGACAATGATCAGCCGCCAAGAAAGATAAAAATGAAAAGCAATAAACGGACTGAACGGGTTTACTTTGACGATAGTAGCGAAGACGAAGACTACTAAATCTATACTTTTTTAAATGTTAGAAGGAAAACACAACCAATGAAAAACGCTTTTATTACTTTTGCAGTTCTTATGTCTATCATCTTTCTTCCACTCAACGTTATGGCAGAAGGCGCCGACAGCCTGGTGGGAATGCTTACAGTTACCACAGACGAAGCTGGAACAATTACAGGTGCAACTCTTAGCGCTGAAACATACGATGAAAGCGACAATGTTAATACCGTTACCTATCAGGTAGTGATGGACGAAACTGGAAAAGCTATGGCAGAAGCCATGGGCGGTTCTGAAGTAAAAGTTACTGGTACCATTAGCTCTTCAGATGAAAAACAGACTATCACAGTTGCTTCATACGAAAGCGCACAAACAGAAGAAGCTCCTCCAGAATCTGGAATTGAAGAGCCAGTAATGGACGATCCAGATGGAAACATAGATATGGGTAGTGATGATTCTTCAGATGAACCAATTGACTAGTTAAAAAAACCAGGGTTAAGGACTTTATAAAAATATAGTTTTATACATACCTGGTTATAAAGAAGATTGGGCGGCCAAATTAATCAATGGCCGCCCTTTTTCATTAACAATTAAGCCGAACATACAAAGTTGATTTAGGTTCTCTCAACTCAGTTATAACCACACAATATGGCTGAAAACGATTTAACAAGCTACTCCGCCCTCAAATCTGCAATTACAGAGTAAAAGCAAGGAATAACAAATAGAACCAACAAGGTTGAGGCGGTTAAGCCAAAAACAATACTAACGGCCAATGGAATAACAATCTGTGCCTGCATGCTTTTTTCCATCAAAATAGGCAACAACCCGGCTATGGTCGTTAGCGAAGTAAGCATTAAAGCTCTAAACCGATCCACTCCGGCACTAACAGCAGCCTCAATAGGCTTTTCACCAGACTTTTCTCTCATTTTTATAAACTCCATCATCAAAATAGAGTCATTTACAACAATTCCTGAAAGAGAGATAAATCCTATAATTCCCGGCATAGAGAGCTCTAATCCCATTGCGATATACCCCCAAACAACGCCTATTATTGCCAGAGGAATAGCTGCCATCACGGCCATTGCTTCCAGATACCCATTAAACTGCAGGGTCAGAAGAATAAAAATTCCAACAAGCCCAATAAAAAAGGATCTGGACATCGATGAACCGGTCTTTCTTGTTCTCTGCTCTGATCCACCATAAGAAATAGAAATTCCTGGGAACTTTTTCTTCAGTGAAGGGAAAAACTCTTGCTGAAGATCTTTAATAACTTCACTACTATTAGTTTTTGTTGAAACAGCGTCTGCGGTTATTGAAATAGTTCTAATCCTGTTAATTCTTCTTATTGAAGCAAGCCCACGAACCATATCTGTTTCAACAACAGCATTTAGCGGGACACTTTTCCTGGCGGGAAGGGTCAAGCGAAAATTATCAAATCTTTTGAAATTCTCAGCCGGATCCTGCTCTAACTTTACGTTATACTCAAAGTTTTCTTTTCCAATCTGAACCTCATCGGCTTTTTGGCCAAAAAATGCAGCTCTAACCTGACGAGAAATGATTTCGGCATTTAACCCAAGCTTCATAGCACCAGGCTTTAATTTCATTCTGAATTCAGGCTTACCAGCTCTCATATCGTCAGAAATATCGAATACTCCCGAGTATCCGCTAAGTTTTTTCCTCAATTCGATTGAAGCAGCCTTCAGATCATCAAGCTTTTTGCCTCCAAGCCTAATTTCAATTGGATTACCTGATGGTCCCATCGTAAAGTCCTGAAATTTTATTATGTCGATCCCAGGAATTTCGCCGGTGAAACTACGCCAGTCAGCAAGAATATCATCAATTCGCCCTTTTCTTTCTGCTCCCGGCAAAAGGTCTACAACAACAGAAAACAAATGAGCACCAGTTTCGTTGACATCAGCATTTTTGGAATACTGAATAGAAACGTTTTGAACCAGATCTTTGCCCTTCTTTTGTATTTTTTTGAACTTCTCATTTACTTTTGTCACTGCACCAACAATTCGATTAGCCGCTGACTCTGCGGTCTCCAAAGGAGTGCCCTGTGGCATAAGCACCTTACAGGTAATTGTGTCGCCATCAACTTCAGGAAAAGCTATGTATTTAAGATAACCAGCGGGAACCATAGAAATTGAAAAAATAAACAGACCAGCCACAAATCCTAAAAAAGCATATCTATGTGGCAATATTCTTCTAATGGCATTAGCAACCAACACCTTTCTGATGTAATCAATTACAGCATCAACCTTAATTCTTACCCAGCCAGGCTTGGGCAAACCTTTTTTGAATGAATGAGCCAGGTGGTTGGGCATAATTAAAAATGCTTCCACAAGACTTACACAGAGAATTATTAAGAGAGTGACCGGGATAACACTCAATATCTTACCCATCCTGCCATCAAGAAACATTAAAGGGCCAAACACACAAGCCGTGGTTCCAAAGGAAGCCATAACTCCTGCACTTACTTCTTTTACACCAGAGACTGCAGCTTCAACAGCACCCTTTCCCTGGGCCAGGTGAACAGCAATATTTTCGGACAGAACAATCGCGTCATCCATCAACAAGCCAATAGCTATCAACAACGCAATCATTGAAATCATATTGATTGTTACTCCAAACAAATGGAGAAAAAACATGCCACCAATAAAAGAAATTGGAAGCCCCATTGCGACCCAGAAAGAGAGATGAAAGTTCAGGAAAAGCCAGAGAGTTAAAAAAACAAGCACCATTCCCTGAATTCCATTTTCTATGAGCATTGTTAGCCTGTCTTCAACCACCGAAACGACGTTTCTGGTGATATGGAATTCTATTCCATTGGGGGCAATCAAGCGCTCCTGCTCCAGAACCTTCATTACACCCGCAAAAATTTTCAGGCTATCATAAGATTTGCCTTTAACAATGTTTATAATTCCGGCCCTCTTACCATTAAAAAGAACCTTATTTTCTTTCACTTCAAAGTTCTCGGAAATTTTCGCAATGTTTCCCAGTGCAATTTCAGCTCCAGTTTTACCTGCAACTATTTTCATTTTCTCAAGACTTCTTATATCTCGCCTTCTTTCACTAAATCGAAGAACGATATCCTGATCTTTTGTCTCAAGAATTCCTGCGGACAAATCAGTGTTCTGCTGGCGAATTACATTTGCAATGTCAGCAACGCTTAATCCGTATGCTTCAAGCTTATTCTGTGGAATTTCGATCCGAAATTCGTGCTGTGAAAAGCCTTCAACACTTACTTGAGCTCCTTTTACAGACATTTCGATTTTTTCTTTAAAACTCTGACAATAAGCTTTCAAATGCTCAGGACTTGCATCCCCAATCACTGCAATAGAAACCACAGAATCAGTTCTATTAGCGGGCTTTATGGTAATTCTCTCAATATCGGTTGGGAAAGAATCTATTCCATCAATCTCGGTTTTTATGTCATTGTAAAATTCCTGAAAATCATTTCCATCAACCATATCCACCGAAATTCTGGCACTGCCCTCAAGAGCTATTGAAGTAATTTCATCAACTCCATTTATTCCATCAAGAGCTTCTTCAATTGGCACACAAACAGCCTCTTCAACCTCTTCGGCTGTAGATCCAGGGTAGGCTACAGAAACGCTCACCCTTTCAACAGTAAAATCAGGAAATGTTTCTCTTCTAATCTTGGATGATGTAAAAATGCCAAGAATGAGCAAGAGAACCATCAACATATTTGCAGCAGTTTTATGTTCAACAAACCACTGAATCATTTGGAGTCACCATTTAAACTGGAGTTTTTAGCTGCAGAAGCTTCCTCTGTCGAATTTGTTTTAGCCCCAGGGATTCCATGCGCATCAGACAAATTGTTATAAATACATGAAAAACCAATTTCCGACTCCACCATTTCCCAGAAGCCTTCGTTTGCGAAAGCAGACAGCTTCATTCCCTTTATTGCTGGAACCACATCAGTGGTTACAATTCTGTCATTTTCACTTAAACCGTCCCTGACAACGGCCAATTCTCGTTGAAAGAAGTTAACATCAACATCAGCAAAACCAAGACGATCATCAGAATCTATCGTGTAAACTCTACCGCCATGAATACTAGAGCGAGGAATAACCAGCTGATCTTTTCGGGGGTTTCCATATAAGATAACAGAACAAAACATCCCTTTAATAAGTGGAATTTTATCCGATTTCATGGCAATTTTGTATGTATCTTCAACTGAAACCACAACCCCAACAGTCCTTGTATCCAGATCGATTTCAGAGTCTATTCTGTCAACCACTGCCGGCCATCTGTATTCTTTACTTCCTGCATTAAAAACAACCATTGCTTTTAAACGATCCGACGGAGGCATATTATCCTTATGATTGAGATTTCCTGGATTTATCAAAACTCTGAATTGCCCAGCATCAAACTGGGCTTCAATTTCAGAACGTCCAGTCCAGTCGGCATAAAATAAAATATCTCCAACTCTCACAAACTGAGAGACTTCTGAGCTAACCGACCCAATCCGACAATCAAAAGGAGCTCTTATTTCTGAATACTCAAGATCCAGCTTTGCTTTCTCAAGCGAACTCTTTGCAGCTTTTAGCATAGCACTTTCGTATTTCATCTTTTCTGGAATCAAACTAATTTCAGAAATTATCTGTTGCAAAGAGTTTTTTTGATTTAAAACAGAGAGTTCCTCTTTATCAATGTCAGAAGCTGCAATTGACCTTTTTTTAAAGAGTTCTTTTTTTCGATCAAGTTCTTTTTGTGAAAAATTAACCATCTTTTGTCTTATTTGAAGCACTTTCTGAAGATTTTTCTGTGTAGTTAACATTTCAGCCAGCTTTGCTTCCGACTTGGCAACTTCCGCTTCGGCTTTACTTATAGCTAGCTTTAAAGGAACGTCGTCGATTTTTATTAAACTGTCGCCTGCTTTAAAAAACGCTCCATTATTAAGCTTTTCATCTTTCCAAACGATTTTTCCGCTTACTTCGGCGATGGCTTTCCAGCTCTTAGCTGGTTTTACATGACCATTTCCGATAGCCTGAGGAATAATTGACATTCTTTTTAATTGTAAAACTTTGACTGAAGATACAGCTTCTTCACCTTGTTTCAACGCAGGCTTCTTTTTCAGCTTTACGAGAGTAATTGAAATAATAATTGCAACAATTAAAATGGGAAAAAATAACAGCTTCTTTTTCAGGGAAATATTCATCTATAACTCCGTAATGCTACTTTGTATTAAAGAATAATACATCAGGCAAAAAATAAAAGGCATATTTTGTGAAGAAAAGTTAAGAGTCAGGTAAAACTATACCAATGCCAGACCCAGGGCAATTGATGCAAAAACCACAATTAGCCATAAGGTAAGTGAAAGCTCAGACCTTCGACCAGAAAAAATCCTTAAAAGCAGGAAAAAAATGAGGCTCCAACTTATTCCATGACTAATACTGAAAGTAAATGGAATCAATACCAAGGCCATAAACGCAGGAAAAGCTTCTTCAAATTCGTTCCAATAGATGCCAGAAACCGCATTCATCATATAGAAGCCGACTATAACGAGCGCTGGAGCCGTTGCACAAGCTGGAATAATCTTCAGCAAAGGAGCAAGCCACAAAAATGGGATAAATAAAAGGCCTGTAACTACAGCGGTCAAACCTGTTCTACCACCCTGTTCAACTCCTGAAGCACTTTCGACATAAGTTGTTGCTGAGCTTGTTCCAAATAAACCAGAAATTGTTGTGGCCAAAGCATCTACAAACAGAGCTTTTTTCATGTTCTTTGGTTCACCATTTTCATCAAGCAAATTGGCTACTGAAGCAACTCCAAGAAATGTGGAAATAGAATCAAACATGTCAGTAAAAAGCAATGTAAATATTGCTCCAACTGCTCCATAGGAAAAAGCTGAAGCTATGTCCAGCTGAAAAAAAGCGGATGAAAAATCGGGGGCAGCAAAATAGTTTTGCGGCAATCGAACCAATAAATCCCCATCCCAAATTCGCCCATGGGAAATAGATATCAAAGTTGTAAAAACGATTCCCAGGAGCAGGTGACCGGGAATTTTTCTATTTTCCAGGCCAATAGTAAAAATCAAACCAAGAATAAAAATAATTAATTTCGGAGAAAACTTCCCCATTCCAACCATTGTAGCGGGATTAGCAACAACAAGCCCCGCCGATTTGAGACCTAAAAGACACAAAAATAACCCAATGCCTGCGGCAACTCCGAGGCGAACACATTTAGGAATGGCACGAACAATGGCTTCCCTTATGCTCAGAACAGTCATAAGAACAAAAATAAGCCCAGAGATAAAAACAGCTCCTAGAGCTGTTTGCCACGTAAGTCCCATTCCAAGGACCATTGAATAAGTAAAAAACGCATTTATTCCCATTCCTGGGGCAAGAGCAAAGGGTAAGTTGGCAAGCAAACCCATTAAAATGCTTGAAATTGCAGAAACCAGAACAGTTGCAGTTAAAACGCCAGAAAATGGTATCCCCGCATGAGAGAGCAACGAAGGATTAATTGCTAATATGTATGACATGGTCAAAAAAGTCGTAGCTCCAGCAACAACCTCTGTTTTTATTGATGTCTTATTATCTTCAAGCTTAAAAAACTTATTTAAAAACCCCTTCAAGTAAAACCTCGCTAAAGCATTAAATTTTTAAAACCACTTTTTCCTCTTAAAATAACCCAGCATGAGTAAGGCAGAAACAATCATCAATACCCACACCGCTGGATAACCCCATTCCCATTTCAATTCAGGCATATATTCGAAATTCATTCCATAAACACCCGCAATAAAAGTTAATGGGATAAAAATTGTAGCAATTATGGTTAGAGTTTGCATGATTTCGTTTGTTCGATTACTAACTGTAGACATATAAAGGTCAGTAATGCCAAGAACCACATCTCTAAGTGTCTCAGTAGTTTCAATAATCTGAACTGAATGATCATAAATATCTTGAAAAAAAACTTTTGTAGAAGGCCTTATCAAGTTTGTTTCGCTTCTTAAAAGCCCATTGGAAATTTCTCGCAAAGGCCAGGCTAGCTTTCTTTGATAAAACAAATTCATTTTAGTCTCATGCACAGACTTAATATCGAACTCCGAATCCATCTGTAGCAATTGAAGTTCATACTCTTCAAGCTCCAAAGCCAGAGACTCAAGAATAACAAAGTAATTATCAACAATAATATCAATTAAAGCGAATAATAAATAATCGGCTTGCTCACCTCGGATTCTGCCCTTACCGCTTCTAATCCGGTCTCTAACAGAATCAAAAATATCTCCAGCCTTTTCCTCAAAAGTTAAAACAAAGTTATCACCAAAAACAAAAGAAACCTGTTCACTTTGAACATCACCATTTTCAGATAATGAGAGCATTTTCATTACCACGAAAACATAGTCTTCAAAAAATTCGACTTTAGGTCTATGCCCGGGATTAAGTATATCTTCAAGAGTTAAAGAGTGAATATTAGCCAGCTCTTTAATTTGGTGAAGCTTATCAAGTTCGGCAAGTCCAAAAATACTAATCCATGTAGTTTCATCTGATTTTTTTAAGTTTGTGAGATCGGGAATAGAAGTAGATCTTCTTTCTTTTAGAGACTCAGGGGAATATTCGAAAATTTCAAAGGACGTATCCTTTGATACAGATTCGATTACATGGGCTATAGTTCCAGGAGATTTTCCTAATTTATTTTCAGCAATTCCTCTTTTAACAAACGGAAGCATAAATCCCTCCCAGATAAACTTATCTCCAGGCTAAAAAGCCAAAGGCTGGCATATTTAACTTATGCCAGCCTTTGGAAATTATCTCAAAAAGTTCTGCTAATATTGAAACTCACAAAATGATTATCTCCATCAACAAAAGAACCAACGCCGTTCATCGATTCAATTCCAGCAACGTCATCCTTGGTTTTCATATAGCTATAACCAAAATCCACATCGAATTTTCTTCCTTTTCTTGTTACACCAAAAGAATAGATGTGTCCATCTGTGCCTGGAAGCTCGAGACCCCTTGTAGAATCTGGTAAAGGCGAATTGTCATAAACATATCCAACACGATAAATCCAGGTTTTATCATGCTTGTATTCTGCACCAAAACGGTAGGCTAAAGTATTTTTCCAATTTTTAGGAGAAGAGAAACCTCCAGCGGTCTGACCACCGTTTGCAGGCTCGATTTTAAGCTCTTGATATTTATTCCACTCAGTCCAGACAACATCGCAGGAAAAAATCCACTTTTTGATGCTGCTATTTGCAAATCCAAATGTGAGAGTCGCAGGAAGCTTTATAATACCTTTCATTAGAGAATTTCCAACTGCAGGGTGATCTTCTACAGTACCAGTCATTTTCACCTGAGAATTAGAAAGATACCTGAGTCCTAATTTCCAATTCTTGTCTACTTTGTAATGCCCAGCCAGAACGTATCCAATACCCCAGCCATCGGCCTGATATTTAACAAAATTATCCCAGACCTTAACGGGAGCTGGAGTTAAAGCAGTAGCTCTACTAAGCATCCTCATTTTAAACTTGGCCTGCATAAGGCTCAATCCACCGGCAACCGAAAGTTTTTCACTCAATTTAGTTGCGAGCGTCCCATTAATGTAAGGAACTTGCAGATCAATTAAAGTAGGAAGACCTTTACTCAAAACAACTGGAGCAGCCCCAAGAGTCCCTGCAGGAACCGTTCTTGAGTTGTAAAGATTAGAGTCCATAAGCTTTCTAATATCGGAATCACTCCATTTAAGTCCCAGACCAAATGGTGCGTACATTGAAATTGCTGCAGTTACATCATCACTGGCTTTGTGAATCCAATGCGCATTAGGAATCATATGAGTTTGATTTTTATTTTTAATATTATCGATGCCGTTACCAGGTTTATATGTGTGATTCAGAATAGCAAAAGAATAACCTGAACTGTATTGATCCTTTTCAAAATCCATTACTGCAGCAGGGTTATACCAAGCGTTTGAAATCAAATCATCCCTTCCTACAACTGCCGCACCCAATCCCTTTGCTTCAGCAGATCCGGCCTGGTAAATCTGATACCCGCCAGCAAAAGCTTGCGAAGCACATAAACCAACTAGCAAAGCACACGCCAAAACTTTCTTCCCGAAATCAATGTACATCTTCAAATCCTACTTTATTTTTATTTTTTACCTTTGAATCATTTTACAAAGCAAACAATTATATCAAAACTTGTACACTAATCAAGCTTGAATTTTAACTGCTAGACCAGATCTTGCAAAATAAGAAATTGAGTTTGAGTTTTGCTGCAAAACCTTGTTATAATTGATAAATTGTGGAAGCGATTAACATAGGAGCAAACTCATGGCTTTCCTTCATTTTGTCAGGCAATTTTGCAAAGAACCCAGAACAATAGGCGCAATTGCACCGAGTTCCAAAGGGTTAGCCAAACGAATGACGCAGAAAATTGATTTTGATAATTCAAAGGTCATAGTTGAATATGGACCCGGATCAGGCGTGTTTACAAAGCACGTTGCTTCTAAGATACAAAAAGATAAAACGGTATTTTTTGCTCTTGAGCTGAATGAAACAATGAACCGAATTGTCAGCGAGCAAGTGCCTGAAGTCACAATTTTTCAGGACTCTGCTTCCGAGGTAAGAAAATACCTGAAACAATTTGGATTTAGCTACGCAGATGCTATTATTAGTGGTCTTCCATGGGCAGCTTTTCCTGAAATGCTACAGGATGAAATTCTCGAAGAAACTTCAAAAGGCCTGAAAAAAGGTGGAACTTTTTCCACTTTTGCTTATCTACATGGGTTATGCCTCCCATCTGGGATCAGATTCAGGAAAAAACTTAAAGAGCACTTCTCAGAAGTTGAAACAAGCAAAGTTGTCTGGAAAAACCTTCCTCCAGCGATGGTTTATTGGTGCAAAAAATAAAAAAAGCAAAAAATGCCGCTTCTGAAGTTTTGATCTTCTTCTAACCAACCACAACACTTTTCAAAAATTATAGATTTGCCCGGAAAAAAATCCGCTGTCTTAATAAAGCAAAATGATGCTAAATCTATCAAAAGCCATGGAAAAGAAAAAAATGTCTAAAGCGGTACATTTTTTTTCCTTCACCATCTTGGAAAATTTGCTTTTTTTCAGTAGAATGAATGAACAGGGTTAATGATCAGAGTAGAATTTAGTAAAATAAGTAGGAAAAAGTCTAAACTAACCTTGCAATAGAAATAGTTCAAATTGAAAGGGTGTATAGAGTAGTGAAAAAAATTGTTAGCTTTAACAGAAGTTCCTATTGGAAATTTTTTGGGGTCGTGTTTTCGCTCCTACTGTTTGTATTTTTGCAAGCAGATTCCTCAAAACTTTGCGCAGCAGTAAAACTTGAGAATGTTCTCGAAGGACAAGCTGCATATCCATGGGCAAGAGTTGAGTGCCTGAATGATTCCAATAGAAATCTGAAATCCGAACCCTTTCACCTTAAAAACAGAAGAAATCATAGCGTGACCAAGGCTGCCTTTGGCACTAATAAGCCCTCTTCAAACCTCGTTTTATTGCATTTTGCACCAGACTGGAATAAAAATCTCAAAAAAACCCCGATAATTCTTGTCCACGGCGCTGGAGACAACGCAACAAGAGGTTTTGCGCACCCATGGAGCTTTGAAATTCCTGAAAACGGAAAGATTGATAAGCCAGGTTTAATGCAGTATTTGGCAAAAATGGGTTATCCAGTTTTTGCTGTCACTTTTTCACACCCTCAAGGTGACAACTTCATTCAAGCCCATCAGCTATCTATTGCAATTAACAGAGTAAAGCAAGTTACCAAGTCTAAAAAGGTAGATCTCGTATGTCATAGCAAAGGTGCTATGTCTGTCAGAATTTACACATCTGACCTTGGAAAAGATTATCCAGAATATTCATGGATCAATTCATATAAAAAAGATGTTAGAAAAATTGTTTTCCTGGCCTCACCACTTAAAGGGATTGATACACAGTTCAGATATTATGCTTATAACTTCACTGTTATGCAGCAGGGGCTTCCCGCGCCAATGGGCTGTAGAAAAATCTTTTGGATGGGAATTTACACTGATTGCGTAAAGCATAATTATCTTTTTCCCGGGCAGTCACAAATGCTTCACAACTGGGTTAAAGATGGAATTCCATTTAGCTCACAAAGCTACACCCCTGATATGAATCTGTCTATGAATACTCTATACAATGGTGGAGTAACAGCACTGGTTGTATCTGATGGAATTGATCAAACAATAAAGGAAGCAGGATCAGTAATTGATAAATTGAACGAAAAAGGTGTTTCTCCAGAAATAAAATGTTATATTCTTGCTGGTAAAAATCAAACGATTGATACCATAAAATTTGGCTGGCTTAAAATTCCAGTGGGTGAATTCGCTGACGAAAGCGATGGAATACTATTTCTTAAAAGCGCAACTTATTCTGAAGGCTTAAAAGCCAGAGGAGCAAAGGTCGAAAAAGTTAAAGTTATTAATCACCACCACGTTGGGGTTTCATGCCGACCAGAAGCACTTGAATTCGTAAATGAGGCCCTATGTGACTGAGATTCTAATCAAAAAATATGAGAACAGACGACTTTATTGTGTTCCAGAAGCAAAATACGTTTCTCTAAACGAGATCAAGGATTTTTTGCAACGCGGAGATACTGTAAAAGTCATTGAAAAAGCAAGCGGGAAAGACATAACCAAGTATGTTATGATGCAGGTTCTACTAGAAGACCGTTATGAATTGCTACCTACCTATTTCTACCAGATGGTTTTGCAGTCTCCCAAAGAGGCGCTTGAGCCCTTTTTTAAGCAATTCTTCCCCTGGATGCTCGACATGTATATGAAATCTAAAGATGGCTCTATGGCTCCAGGTCCTATGCCATTCCAAAACCCATGGTTTCAGAATCCTTTCATGAATGTCGGCAACCCTTTCATGCAAAATATGGCGAGCAATAGCAAAAACAAATCAACCAAAGAGTCTGACTCAATGAGTGAAATCCTGGACAGACTAAAAGATCTCGAAAGCAAGATAAATAAAGAGTAGACAGCACAAAAAAGCGCCCAGACTTATGGCCTGGGCGCTTTTTTTATTTTAGAAAATCATTTAACATAATTGTGCTTTAGCACAAGAAACTTAAAGAGAAAACAACTTTTCGCTTATACTTTTTTCATCCTTCGCTCATTTAAAACCAGCACAAACAAAGAGTTTTGCGCGTGTTGATTTTTTTTAAAAAAACCTCTTGACACATTGCAGCATTTAGCCGATAATAATATTGCGATGCAGCGAGCATTGAAAAAACAAAATCAAATCAGGAGTTTTTAAAATGAATAAATGGATGGAATTTTCAAACGAATACACTCAGCTCATGAAGGGCAACTTTGATGTAATGAACAAATTTTGGCGCGCTTCTATGGATCAGAGTGAAGGTTTCGCAAGAAAAAACATGGAAATGTATTTCGATCACATGAATAGAAACGTTGAATTCATGCACGAAATGTGGAACACCACTATTAATTCAAATGACGAACTCAAAACATATTTCCGCGAAAACATGGAAAAATTCAACACCAGATATCAGAAAGTTTACGACGAAACAGTAAAAGCTTTTCAACCAAAAGCCAAAACCACTGAAAAATAATTTCAGCCCTAAACAGCTAGAAATAATTTTCTGAAAATAGTTAATACAAAACTCACTCAACAAAATTCAGAAAAGCCACACAAAGGCCTTTCCCACACAGGAGAATACAATGAAAAGAATGAAAGATAAAGTTTGTCTCATCACTGGCGGAGCAGCAGGAATCGGTTTAAAAGCCGCTAAATTATTTGCCTCAGAAGGCGCAATCGTATACGCAATAGACGTTAGCGATAACGCACTTGCTAAGCTTGCAGAAGAAAAAGTTGAAGGCGAAGGCCAAATCATTGGCACCAAACTTGACGTTTCTGATTCAGCTGCAGTTAATGCAACTGTAGAAGAAATTTTTGCAAAACATGGCAAAATTGATGCTCTTGTTAACAATGCCGGAATTACAGCAGATGCAACTCTTGCCAAGATGACTGAAGAACAATTTGATAGAGTAATCAAAGTTAACCTTAAAGGTGTTTTCCTTATGGCTTCTGCTGTTTCAAAGAAAATGGTAGAAAACAAAAGTGGTTCTATCGTTAACACTTCTTCAATCGTAGGTGTTCAGGGCAACTTTGGCCAAACCAACTACTCTGCTGCTAAAGCTGGCGTAATTGGAATGACTTACACATGGTCCAGAGAACTTGGACGCAAAGGCATTAGAGTTAACGCCGTAGCACCTGGTTACACAAAAACCGATATGGTTGCTACCGTTCCTGAAAAAGTAATCAAAATGCTCGAAGATAAGACTCCTCTCCAGAGACTTGGTGAACCAGAAGAAATCGCACAGCTCTATATGTTCCTTTGCAGCGATGAAAGCTCTTATATCACAGGTCAAGTTATTGGAATCGACGGCGGACTAAAACTCTAGTCTCCAACAAGGAGGGTCAGAAAAACATGGTAGGTACAATGGACAAAATACTTGAGCACATGGATGCAATCACTGAACAGTTTCTTAAAGAAACAGCCGGAAACGTGGACGAATATCCACGAGGCGTAACCCCTCGTGAAGTTGTCTGGAACGCTGGCAACGTTTCGTTAATCAAATTTGAAAGCCCCGACACAGCAGAAGGCACACCTCTCCTGATTATACCTTCACTAATAAATCGCTGGTATATCCTGGATGTTACTGAAAAAACCAGCTATATTAAGAGGTTTTCGGAGAAGAGACCCACTTTCCTAATCGACTGGGGTTACCCAGGAGTAGAAAGCGGACATCTTCCCTTGAGTCACTTCTATCATCGCAGCATTAAAAGGGCCGTCAGGCAGATTCGCAAGATCACTGGCATAAGCAAAGTTGATTTAATGGGATATTGTATCGGTGGAACGATGGCATATGCATTCAGCTGCCTTGAACCAGATCTGGTGGACCACCTTATTCTTCTGACCGCTCCTCTTAACTTCGAAGAAACAGGAATACTTGGCAGATATGCTGACACATTCCCTGTAGATGCATTCGCAGATAGCATGGATAGCATGCCCGGTTGGCTTCTTGCATTTTCATTCAATTTTATCCAACCAATGGGCACATACCAGAAGACAAAAATGTTTAAAAGCAAGTGCGGAAGCGACAGCTTTAGAGAGCTTTTCAACGCCATGGAAAGATGGGTCGCCGATCCAGTAGATTTCCCAGCACAGGCTTATTATGAATTACTAACAGATCTATACCAGGACAACCTCCTGGCCGCAGGAAAACTTGAAACTGCTGATGGAATTAAAGTGGACCCTGCAAAAAGAAAAGCAAAAGTACTAATTTTAAATGCAGGTAAAGATCACATTGCGCCACTGCATACAACTGTATTACCCTCAGAGGATAGCAGTCCTTTCTCTGAAGTAACAATTCCATCTGGACACATTGGTATAACAACAGGAAGAAATGGACTCGAAGCCTGTCAAAATGTGATAGATTTTATAGCAAATTAATAAGGAGCTTGAATATGTTTCCAACATTTGGTGAAGATATGATGAAAGAATGGGCACAGAATTGGGAAAAATTGATGGGAACCCAGCTTGAAAAACTCGTACAGGACGAAAAGTTTATCAGCGAAATGGCAAAATCAATTGCAGGAACCATGACTGGAAAAGCTTTTTACACAAAAGCAGTAGACCAACAGCTTGCAGCGATGAATCTACCTTCAAGAACAGAAGTTGTAAAAGTTTTGCAAAAAGTTACTGACGTTGAAGAAAGACTTATCGATTTAACAGAAAAATTTGAAGATTTCACAGAAGAATTCAGAGAAGCAATTGCCAAGCACAAGCAAGCAGCAGCGGCTCCAGCTTCAACACCAGCTTCAAATAAAAAACAAAAAAATAGCAAATAAGCTACCCTCTTCAAAAACACAAAATCCCGGTGCTTTGCACCGGGAAACTTTAATTAGATTAGAAATAAAACAAGGAAAATAGAGTTGTGAAAGAAAAATTTGAGATGCCAGAAGGATACCAGGCCATGGTACAAAAATCGGCAATGAAGTGCTATACAGAAGCCGATCGAAGCAGGCTAGGCATGGAACCAACCAACAAATCAGAAGTTTTTACCCAAAGTCCGTGGAGGATTCTTAGATGCGGAAATAATTCCAATTCCAAGAAAAACCCTGTATTAATGATTCCGTCTCTTATAAACAGGAATTACATTATGGATCTTCTCCCAGGGCATTCACTTATCGAAGCCATGGTAAATGAAGGCCTGGATGTTTTTCTCGTAGACTGGGGCACACCGCACAGTGGCATGGGAGAGATCGGGTTCGACCACTACGTTGGCACATGGATTAGACGTGCTATACGTCAAGTAAAAAAGATAACAGGCAAAAAACAAGTTCAACTATCTGGACAATGTATTGGCGGGTTGATGGCGGCTTTATACGCTGCTCATCCAGAGCTCAAAAAAGATGTTGAAAAGCTTTTTCTACTAACAACGCCTCTTGACCTTGAAGATTCTGGCTTGCTAGCCATGTGGACTTCTCAAAAAACTTTTGACATTGAGAAAATGACATCTCCTTTCCAGGGAACAGTTCCCGCAGATTTTTTTCACGCCTCATTTCCGTTATTAGACGCAAAAAAACAACTTGGAAAATACAGAAACCTTCTGGAAAATTTCAAGATCCCAGGATTCATTGAAATCTGGGAGTCTCTAGACATATGGGCTTCAGACAATGTTTGTTTTGCAAAAAAAGCATTTCTTGAGTTAATAAAGGAATTTTATCAGGAAAACAGCTTTTTCAAAGGGAAATTCACGATTCGTGGAACTCCAGTGAAAATTGAAGATATTGATATGCCTGTCTTAAGTATTGCAGCGAAGCAAGACCATGTTTTTACAGAAAAAGCTGCCGCAGCAATACACAATTCCAAGTCCGCAAAAGAAAACAAACTTGAATACCACGTTCTTGACGCTGGTCATGTTTCAGTAATTGCGGCCCATCCAATTAGACAGGAAAGTTACACTCTAATTAATAAATTTTTAACAAAATAATAACAGGAGAAACACATAATGAGTAATGTATATATAGTTGGCGCAGCAAGAACAGCTATCGGCGGATTAAATGGATCTTTAAAAACTATTCCAGCTCACAAACTTGGAAGCATAGCAATTAAAGAGGCTCTTGTGAGAGCAAATGTTAAGCCTGAAATGGTTGACGAAGTAATGCTTGGAAATGTTTTAATGGCTGGACAAGGCCAGGGACCAGGAAGACAAGCAGCAATAGGCGCTGGAATTCCAGAAGATAAACCAGCCTGGGCAATCAATCAGCTTTGCGGTTCAGGTCTTAAAACTGTTGGACTTGCAGTAGACGCTATAAAAGCTGGCTCGGCAGACTGTATAGTTGCTGGCGGAATGGAAAACATGAGCCAGTCACCTCATCTAATGCATATTAGAGACGGGCAAGTTCTTGGTCACGCGAAATTTGTTGATTCAATGCTTGTTGACGGCCTTACAGATGTTTTTTCTGGTGAGCATATGGGCATGACCGCTGAATGGCTCGCAGACGAATACAAAATTACAAGAGAAGAGCAGGACGCTTTCGCCGGCGAAAGCCAGAAAAGAGCAGCAGAAGCCTGGGAAAAAGGCGCTTTTGATGAAGAAATCGTTCCAGTTGAAATTCCACAGAGAAAAGGTGATCCAAAAATCTTCAAAAAAGATGAACATTTCAGACCTGGAACAGATGCTGCCGCCCTCTCAAAACTTAGACCTGCATTTAAAAAAGATGGAAGTGTTACAGCTGGAAACGCGTCAGGAATCAACGATGGCGCAGCAGCACTTGTAATTGCTTCAGAAGAATTTGTTACAAAGCATAATCTTAAGCCTCTAGCAAAAATCGTTTCACATGCTACAACAGCATTAAACCCAAGCAGAATGGGCGTAGGCCCAGTATCAGCGAGCAGGAAAGCTCTTGATAAAGCTGGTTGGAAGGTAGAAGACCTTGACTTAGTTGAAGCGAATGAGGCATTTGCAGTCCAATCTCTTGCAGTAGTAAAAGATCTTGGACTTGATATGAGTAAAACCAACGTTAACGGCGGTGCAATAGCCCTTGGCCATCCAATTGGTGCATCCGGTGCCCGCATCCTGACAACGTTGCTTTACACGATGATGCGTTCTGACGCAAAAAAGGGTCTGGCCACCCTTTGCGTTGGTGGTGGAATGGGCGTTGCCCTGACTATCGAGCGCATCTGAGACTCTATTCCTTTCCTTGCACCATGAGGGCGAATCTCGTCTAATTGGTAAGCAACGCTCCGACTGTTAAAGGTCGGAGCTTTTTTTATCCCAACTATTTGCGATTAAGAATCGCCTAACTAATTAAACAATTAGCTACGACTTTTTATCATCTTTTTTTTCTGCTATACGGCTCGAATTTAAAGAGCCAATAGTTTTTGCAGCTTCTTCGTCGATTGATCTGATATGCAAATCTTGCTGAGGGAATGCAATCTCGATTTTTTCTTCCTTAAATCGCTTATCTATAGCTTTATTCAACTCATTCTTAACCTTTAAACGATTGTCCAGGTCTGCAACCCAGACCCTCAGTTCAAAATCAAGAGAACTAGCCCCAAAATCTGCAAAAAGAACCATTGGTTCAGGAGTTCTCATAACCATAGGATTTTCGCGAGCGATGTCCTGAAGAGTCTTAACTGTATTTTCAACATCAGAACCATAAGCTACGCCAACCTTCACAATCAAACGCGTCTGTCTATCTGTCATAGTCCAATTCACTACAGTAGAAGCAACAAGATCGCTGTTAGGAACAATCATCTCAGATCTGTCAAAGGTTTCAACAATAGTTGCTCTAAGCCCCAGACTCTTTATCTGGCCCCATTCACCATTCAATTGAACCACATCGCCGACTTTAATCGATCTTTCAAAAAGCAAAATCAGGCCACTGGCAAAATTGTTTACAATATTTTGCAAGCCAAATCCAATACCGATACCCAACGCACCAACAAGAACTGCAATATTTTGAAAATCAATCCCAAGAGTTGATGAAGATACAAACAACCCGGTTAAGACAAAGGCATAGTGGATAAGCCGATTAATAGAATATCCCACTCCGGTTTCCACCCTTTGTCTCGGATACACTTCTTCTTCCAGAATTCTTTGAGTAAGCCACGAAAAGAATAGAATCAACCAAAACAGGCCAATTGCAGTAGCGATAAGACCAACAGTAACCCTTTGCTCCTGAATCGTAAATCCAAGATTGATCAAACTCGACGCAGCATGAAAGGAAGAATCATAAATTTGCCAAATCGATAAAATCGTTGCAAAAGCAAAAAAACCAACCACGATGTCGATCAAATACCCCATACGAGTAATGAGAAACTTCTCGTATTTATTTATAATTCGAAATCGATGAACAAATTTGTTTTCAAATGCTGCTTCAATCCCCCCTTTGAAAAGAAGGTTGAACATCCAGGCAAATAAAACAGCGAAAACAGACTTTACCGAAGCATCCATAAGATGATTAGCAAAACTAGCATAACCAGAGGCCTGGGTTAAAAAAATAATTAAAAATAGGCCAGACAAAAATCTTGAAACTAATAAATAAAATCCAGATGCCTTCAACTCTTTTTTTATGAGACGAGTGCGCCAAAAGCACGTTAGCATGCCAATCAAACTCACAATAGTGACGTAAATTCTAAAGATCGGCGTTGGGATTGAGGTAATTGCTGAAAACTGGGAAAAAATATACAACCCAGCCAAAACATACAAAACTCTACGTCTCCATAAATCTTCTACAAGGCCACTTGCCAGGTTTGTTGTACTAATGGCTGCTAACGCAATCATTACGATTTGAAAAGATTTTTCCGGGGTTTCATAGAAAGGATTTAAAAACACAATTCCCATAAGTAAAGCTGCTGAAAAAGGTCTGCTGGTTACAAAGCGCCATTTTAACTCTCGCTCTTCAACAAAACTTAGATTCTTCATCCCGAGGTAAATTGAAAAAATTAGAAAAATTTGAACGAAAATCAGCCAGCCCTGATTTGAGAAAAAATCGCTTTCAGGATGAATCAGAACCGCAAGCGCAGAACTTAACTCTGACATCAAAGAGCTATCAAACTGTGATACAAAATCCTTAGTAAAAAGCGCAGGTCGTGAACGCCTGAACATATCTTTTTTCATTTCACGAAGTAAAGCATCGATTTCCTGCAAAAGATTAGCTGAAAAGCTAATTCGCTCTGAAATCTTCTTCTGGGTTTCCACTATCGGAGCATCGATTCCAGAAAAAAGCTTCAGGGCATCCTTTATCAGCCCTCTGGACTCAGAAAAAACTTTCTTAGCACTTTCAGAATCAATTTCAATAGAAGATTGCCAGTTTTTCCAAACATCTTCTCTGGTTGTCCAAGCACTTTTTAAGCGTTCAATTTCCTCCAATCTAGCGGAAGAACTCAAAAGGAGTTTTTGTAATTCGCCATTCAAATCTCTAACCGAGGCTCTTATTGCCGCGACCTGCTCAAATCCGTAACTATTTGTTTGCTTAATTTGCTGGAAGCGTTCTTTTAGCAGATCAAGTTGTTTAACAATCCCATCTAAAGACGTTTTAAGAGGTTCTATCTGTCTTGTTTCCAGCAATTTTTCCTGAAGCTTCTGACCAGCCTCTTTTAACTCATTTGATTTTGGAACCAGATCTGAAATTCCAGGTAATCTAATTTCAGCACTTGCAACTACACTACTGGTAGGAAGATTTGCTACATTTGGCTCAGCAAAAAGTGGAAGAATAGTCAAAATTAGAAATAAATATAAAATCAGAAAGCGTTTCATCCATTTGCTCCAAATGGCCATTTTACAAAACCTCATATCAAATTTAGAATAAGTCCGAGACCGACTGTAAATATTGAACAATAAAATATACTAGCACAATCATCAGACTCAAACTAAGCAAGAAAGGACTATTTCAAGAAAATTAGCGGTAATTTGTTTAAGAGTATATAATTGAAAACTAAAATGAAATTCAGGGGGACATAGAAAAGTGAAACCTGCTTCATGGATGAAAATTCATGCTTACATCTCAATGTTTTTTCTCCCACTTGCACTTATTTATTCAATTACAGGGGCAATGATATTACTCGGTAACAGGGGCGAAAGAGTTACTCAAAAAATTGAAATTAATTCTCCTACAAAATGGAAATCCGACATAGATTTCCAGAAAAAATTCGTCGAAGACTACTTGAAAAGTCAAAACCTTACGCTTCCAGCTGGCGAACCAAGGATTTTCAGAGGAAAGTTTTTCTGGGGATTCCCAACAAGTAATATGATCGCTATTGAAGAACAAAGCGAAAACCCAATTAAGATTGAGTTAATGAAACCGAACTGGGCATATAGATTAATTATGCTTCACAAAGGTAAAGGGGGCAGATGGTTTGATTATTTCGGAATTGCATTTGCCATTTCAATGATTCTAATTTATCTGTCAGGGATAGTTATATTCTGGAAAATTAAAGATAAGCGGAAAACAATGACAATCTGGTTAGTCCTGGGCTCAATAGCAACCGCAATATTAGTGAGCATAAGCTTATAATGGAACTTGAAATATTAAAATTCCTTCAATCAATACGTTCAGAGTGGTTAAATTTTGTTTTTGAAACAATTACCACGCTGGGCGAGCAAAACTTCTATATCTTTTTAGTCTCACTAATACTATGGTGCTATGATAAAAAAACCGGCTACAGAGTTGCTTTTATTATGCTGGTTAGCGGAGCAATAAACACTGGAATAAAAGACATCATACAAAGACCAAGACCAATTGGATCCCCTGGTTTAACTTCTATTAGAGTTCATACTGCGACGGGTTATTCATTTCCGAGTAATCATACACAAACCGCTACCTCAGCCTATACTACACTGGCAATTAATTTTAAAAAGAAGTGGCTCTATGTTCTTTCATTTTTCGCTGTATTTTTCATTGGTATTTCAAGAAACTATCTGGCAGTCCACTGGCCAACCGATGTTGCTGCAGGCTGGATTCTAGGCATAGTAATTTCCCTTTCTGCAAATTATTTTCTCCAAAAAATCGAAGAGCAAAAAAAATACGCTCTATCCTTGTTGTTTTTTCCAATATTTTTAATTGCCCTGCCATTCTCTAAAGACGTAAGCTTTTTAAAGTTTTTTGGAACCTTTACAGGCCTGATTCTGGGTTATTTATTGGATAACTACTATTTTATGTTTCAAATTCCAGAAAAGCCCTTGCGAAAAATAGGAAGACTCCTAATTGGCCTGGCTGGAGCAGCTTTAATAATGGTAGGGTATCAATCACTAATACCTGGATACAAAGATATTCCAGGGCTGGTGTTCTTTAAATACCAGCTCCTTGGTCTATGGCTAACCATAGGTGCGCCAATATTCTTTCAGAAAACAAACCAACCTAACGAATAGAATCTGTGAGATAGACAAGGCGCCGTCAATTTAATTGACGGCGCCTTGTCTATTTTAGGCAATATTACTTAACCGCTCCGTGCTTTGTGCAGTTTATAATTCCATCCTTTGATAGATCTCCTATGCTTTTATAGGAACCATTTTGAGGACACTCTGGTAGTTTGAGAATGTATTTTTCCTTAACGAGCAACTCAAGATTCTTTTCATTGAGTTCGGTCATTTTACCTTCATTATCCATATTATACATTTCAACCGCTCCCATCAATACGCGTTGATTAGCAAAACAGGCTTTTTGTTGAGCTTTTCCTCGAGCTTTATTAAAATTTGGAATTGCAATAGCCGCAACAACTCCAACAGCACCCAGAGTGGCTGGAGATAAAATTGTCCCGGCAAATGAAGGAACTTTTGTTTTCAAAGTAACCAGATTTTCAAGCGTTACAACACTAGTGGCATCCAAAGACTTCTTTGCCATTAAAGCAGAACTTTTAGTTAGCAAGAAAGAAAAAGCTTTGGGCAACCATCCGGGTCCATTTCCAGGCTTGGTGGCAGACTTCAGACTATTCTCCACATAAAGTCTGTAACCAGCAATCTGACCTTCAATAAAAGTCTTTAAATTCTTTGCAGTTTCTCCATCAGCACAATTAAAGCTTAAAGCAAAATCATCTTTTTCCATCTCAACCTGTGCGGTATTAAACATCGCCAGCATACCAGCAACCATTTTTGCGCCCTTGCTTCCAGATTTTTCAATCGTCGCTTTAAGTTTTCCTGTATCCAGCCATGCATAAAAAGAAGTTTTGCCTGTAGCCTTTGCAACCGCCAGAGGTGCATCTGAAAAGCTCAATTCACCTTTTGAAGCCCAATCAATGTCCTTTTTTGAGCCAAAAACAACGGTTCTATTGTTGTAAAAATAGAAACAAAATTTCTTATTCTTTTTTTTACCTTCAATACCAACAATCTTAAAATCACCTTGACTAGATACATCAACCTTAAGTTTTGCTGCAGGCGGAATAACGCTTGCTAAGGCTTCTACCTCAGAAATTATTTTTGCAGGTTCAAATTTCCCGGTAAGATACCCTAAAACCCTAAAGCTGCCAGATTTGTCACTAAATCCAAGAAAACCAAAATCCCTTAGGTCTTTCCTTGGTCGCATTCCAGAGTTTTCATAAACAATCTGCTCAAATTCTTCGACAACGGCTTTGGTTTCCTCGATAGCCTCTATTTTTGAGTAAAAACCATCAACGAGGTTATCTGCCTTACCGTTTACTATAAAAACAGAATCCTTAACCCATGGTATCTGAGCACCAACAGCCGAACCAAATAAACAAAGAACAAAAATCAAAAAATAAGTTCTTTTCATATTACCTCCCGAATATTTTTTCCTTCTATGAATCATTTTACCCTTTGAATTTTTCTCTTACCAGCTGTTTTTTCTCCAATCAGAATAAAGCCATTAAACTAAAGGGAAATTTTCCCCATAAACCAGGTAGCTTTTCCCCGTAGCTCAAGAAAAGCCTTTCTAAATAAGACTTTGAGGCAGGTACAACAATTGCTAGGTAATATATAAGGTTATTGGGATGACTCGAAGAGAAAAAACAGGAGAAACAAAATGGAAATGCCAATCTATATAGTTCAAAGCATGGGGATAGTCTCTGGCGGAATGGCCCTGGTAGTGTTATGGAATATTATGTTTGGAAGTGAAGCCAGTCGTTTTGCCTCCTTCACAGCCAACTTTTTCGGCCTAAGTCTTATAGGTCTGGGAGTTATAAAAGCCTCTTTTGGTGATCTAGGTGCTTTCTATACTCAATATGTTTGCAGAATTGGCGTAGTTGAGCAATTGGTAAATGGAATTGGGCACAGCCTTTCGGGCGCGGCAAATATACAGGCAACCGCCTCTGCACTGCTGCTAATTCTTGCGCTTTTCTTTATTGCCAAAATATTCTTTGGCTTTTTCTCAACGATTCTTGGACTTTAATGCTTTTAACTTCCAATAAGGATTTTCACCACTGCTTTTGCAACAGCTTCTGCAGAAGCTGGATTTTGTCCGGTTACCAATAAACCATCAACGACACAGTTACCATCAAAAGGTTTATTCGCTTGCGAAAAGCTTGCCCCCTGCTCAATTAATTTTGTTTGAAGAGCAAATGGCATAAAAGCTTCTAACTTAACAGCACTCTCTTCTCTATTGGAAAAACCAGTCAGCCTTTTTCCCTTAACAAAATAGCTGCCATCGCTAAGCTTTACGTTTAGCAGCGCAGCTGGACCGTGACAAACTGCAGCAATAACACCTTTTTGCTCATGCATAACTGCTATTAGATTTTTTACGGAAGGGTCATCTGGAAAGTCAAACATAGTTCCATGTCCACCCACAAAAAAGATTGCATCATAAAGATCAAGATTTACTTCACTCAACTTAACAGTGTTCTCTAATTGATGCTTTACAAAATCGTTTTCCAGCAAGGATTTGTTTGATGGATCATCTAAATCCAAACTAGAAGGATCCAGGACAGATTTCCCTCCATTTACACTTGAAATATCCACCACGAACCCAGCCTCAGAAAACACCTTATAAGGATGAGAAAGCTCGGATAAATAGTAACCGGTTTTTTTGTCAGAATTTCCCATTTTCCCGTGACTGGTTAAAATCATTAATATTCTTCCAGCCGGTGGGGCCATCTTAAAAATTGTGTAATCAATATCTTTCTTTAACTTCGCAGGCAAATGAATCTTTGAATTAGTAAAAAGAAGGTGTTTTGAGTCAAACCACGCAAAGCTATCAGGCCAGGATATTTTTTCTGGATTTTCAACCAAAGTCGTTACTCGTCCAGACGAATTTACCCGACAAATTGCGCTATCTACAATTGAACTGACAATCACCCTTCCAAACTTGTCACAAATTAATCCGTCCGCTGGACCGCTTTTGGCGATCTCAACTACTTTCTCTTGAATCTTCTCTTCATCTGCTGCAAAATCCCTCAATACATCTGTATCCACCGCGTATAAAGTATTAGAAGTAAGAGCTTGAAAATATAAGCGATCTCCAGCCTCTGTCAAAGCAATTCCGTCAGCATGAACATTTGGAATTTCTCCGCCATGCTTAAAAAGAATCGAATCAATGAAAATCTTTATTCTTTCAGATTTCGTTGAAAAATGGTTCCCCAGGACCCTCCTGGCTTTCCCTGTTTTCAGGTTTAAAACAACAATAGCTCCTTCTCCAGAATCGGTTAAATAGGCAAAGTTTCTTATAGAATCTATACGTACATCATTAAGATATGAGGTCTTTTGAATTTCAGGCTCTGAGAATTGATAGACCTTTTTTATTTTGTTTTCCTTTAAACTAACCTTAAATAAACGCGCAGCTTCTTTAACAACGCCATTGAATTTTGGGTTTCCAGTATCAAGGATCCAAAGATTATCCAACGCATCCACAAAAACACTCTGAACACTGAGAAAACCACTCTTTTTATTAGCATACCCGGAATTGAGATTAGAGTCAGGAAATGGAATAACTTTTCCAGCAACAATTTCACCAACTGAAATAGCATGCTTATCACTCCAATTTGGAAAACAAACAAAGCATCGCCCTTTTTTACTTACAGCGATTCCCGTCCATTGCTTTTTAGATGAAGCAAATTTTTCAAGTTCATCATCTTTCATTGGTTCGAATCCAAAAGCGGATTGCATTAAAACTAAAATTAAAAATAAGTTAAGAATAAAACTCTTATAAATCCTCATAAAATTTGCTCCAAATCAAAAATTAATGTATGAATCTTTTAATTATAATAAAACTTGTTCAGTAAAAACAAAACCTCAATGCCCGGTGGAAAAATGAAAAATATTCAAAGATGCCTTTCAAGGTTACTTTTAATCTTGTTTTTGATTCTAAGCTCAGCAACAACTACCCTGGCCTTTAATTGCGGAAAATGCGGTTATAATGCTTCAGACGAAGCTACTTTCTGTTCAAAATGCGGGAGTAAAATTGTTCAACAAAAGTGGTTACCTCTGACACACGAAAACCAATTAAATAGATCTAACATATTTGCTCTATTTGACCCCATTGATGAGTTTGAGCGCGCTTTTTTAACAAACAAATATCTAAATATCCTGGGGAAATTTCCTGAGCTAAAGATAAAGTACACAAATAACCTGAAACTTTATAGAAGCATATCGAGCAAATTGCCTCAGGAAATAGTCATCCTGGAAAAAATATATGCAACCAAATTCCTCATTTTTGAAGGCGTGGTAAGAATTATGAAAAACCTTAGAATAAACAAAGGTTATAAAGAGGCTTTAATAAAAGGCGCAAAGTATATGCTGGAGCTATATAACAGATCTATAAGAACAATAAAAGAGAAAATAGATTTTTCAGAATCAGACCTGGAAGCCTTAAAGAAACAATTGAAAAATACTGCCGCCAGAAGCAGAAAATTTTATGTCACATCAAAATACTTAAAGCTTTCAGGCTTTCAGATCGGAAAAGGCGAAAAACTAATGGTTCTTGGAATAGAAAAAAACAAAGCCCTGGTTCTCCACATGGGAGCTACCAATATAAACATCTGCATTGAAGGCTTGCTTGGCGTGAGAGATTTAATCAAACGCACTTCATTTGAGAAATCAGATATTGCTACCTACAAAAACTGAGTTCTCAGACCGCCGGATAAGTAATAATCATTAAAGTTAAGTCATCTGTTATTTCATGACTTTCAAAGAATTTTTGATAAAAACTCATTACTTTCAGATAATATTCTTTTGGGTCTGGATCATAGCATTTATGCAAAATTTCTTTAAATCCATCTATTCCAAGGTCACCAGTTTCATAAAATCCATCTGAATACAAAATAACCGCTTCTCCCTTCTCAAGAGCAAATAAAAGCTCCTTTTCAATCTTCTTTTTAGACGCCCCAAGCGGAGAATGAATCATTTCACAAAAATCAGCGGTTCTTCTGAAGGGATTTACAATTATTGGATAGCAATGACCTGCATTCACATATTGAAAACTAGCTTCCACATCATTGAAAAGAAGATATTGAAAAGTCATAAACTTCCTTTGCTTTTTGCTCTTTGTTTTCATAAACAATGTGTTTATCTTATCTACAAGTGTTACGGGAGTTTTATAAAGCGGTCTAAGCATAAACACACAGGCTTTAACAAAGGCCATAATTAAGGAAGCTGCAACTCCGTGACCAGCAACATCACCAACAAAAACGCCCGTGACCCCATCTTCAACCTTAACAACATCAAAATAATCCCCGCCCAAATCATCAAAAGAAATGGTTTTACCATAGAATCTAAGTTTGTGAGACTTTAAAGAAGAGTCCATTCTAGGCAAAAGCTTTTCCTGAACAAATTTTGCTACATGCAGTTCTTCAATGTCATTCATCGTTTCATTAAAAATCCGAGAAAGACTACCAAACTCGTCATTCCCCATATCTTTTACTTTATAGTCAAAGCGCCGATCTTTGAGAGCTTTAACACCTTGTTGTAACTCTCCAATTGGAATAAGAATGATTCTAGACAGCAATAGACCAAGTGAAACTGAGATAAGAAAACTTACCAGACCAAAACTTGTAAACATTTGCAATTTTTGCTTAACTTCTCTCTTTATTTTATCGGTAGGGAACAGTCCAAGAAGTTTTACCCCAGCGAGATTAACACACTTGATCCCCATCATTATGTGTTCCTCGCCCCCCCAGGTACAGGTCTCAAGTTTTCTGCCATTTTGTTTTCCTAGAAGATTAACAAAAACCTCCATACTCTGATCAAAAGTCGCGCTTTTTGGATAAATATCCCCATGATCTTTAAAAATAGCAAAAACCTTTATTCCGAGCACATTTCTGTTTATGTTTATCAGATTTCTTTTCACAAAAAGGCGCTCTAATTGCATCGAGTTCCAAACATACAAAAGCGTATAATCAAAGATATTTTTCGGCCCACTAGTATGGAACACTTTCACAAATGAGGGGAACATTTTTGCGCCAAATCCCCACTTCCAAAACCTGTCTATAGCATCAAAATAGTCCTGCAAAACAAAGTGTGGGCTCTTTTGCCCCATGGCATCCACGATCATCTCAAACTCAGTCTGATCCTTCTTGCCAATAGGCTTTCGATTTAGTCTGTTCAACAAGTATCTGCCAACTTTACCCAGTGTAATTACCTGGGTTTGCACATTTGGAGACCGTGAAAAATAAGAGTTTCTCTCAGAAACAATTTTGGACCCATCCATAATTCCCATTGGGTAGCCAACACGTTCAGTAGATGATCCGACAAGAAAAAACTTAAATGGAGCCGGATCTTGAAGCCTGATAAATGCATTTAATGTTTTTGAAGAAATTCCATCTTCCCGAAGATCTCGATTAAGCCTACCAAAACTAGACTCAAGCTTTTTCAGTTGATAAGTTTTTTCATTCAAACCTAGTGCATCAACATGCTGTAGAAAAAGCATTCCTCGATTAAAAGATTCTTCTTTTAAAGAGATTTCATAGTCATTTAAATAATCAATTGAAAGAGCCGCCAATATGGTCATTGGGATAGAGTTTGAAAGAATAAAAAGGGTCACAAGTTGAACTCTAATACTCAAACGTGGCTTGTGACCAAGAACAATAATTGAATAGCTAAAGCACCCAATAAATATCAAGATGCAAAATAAAAGGGCTAAAGCCCATTTGGTCCAGTATGGCCAAAAGCTTCTTTCAACCATTTCTTTTGAAACTGAACCAATTGCCAATTTATCATCAGCAAGATACATTGGGAAAAAATAATTTGAATCCTTTTCAATATAGTTTATAAAGCTATATTTCAAATTTTCTCCAATTGAACCAATTATTGGAACCAGAGATAAGTCAGTACTCTGCGTTTTCCCACCCTGCTTAATTGAAAGAGAAAAATCCAACCCTTCCTCAGCACGAATCTTTTCCCAATTCTCAATTGCATAATCAATTGCCAGGCTACGCTCAATTTCTGAGGGGTGGATAAAAATAAATAATCCCGCTGCCTTACTAATTTTGACCCAGGAGAGCGGCATGTTACCTGAACTATCGGCGATAATCAAAACAGGATTATCTCGAGTGCAGCAAAATGGAATTCTTCCTGTTGAAAATTGTGGACCAAAAATTTCCAACAAATTTAAGTATTCTGCTTTTGGAATTTCTCCAAACTCCTTGTATTCTTCAGATACTGTCAATTTATAAATAGTTTGATTTGCCAGCTCCAAATTTCCTTTGCGCCTCTTCCAATCAAAATTTGAGGAAAATGGGTTGCCAGTTGGATCAAAAATTACATAGTGACATTTCAAATTATATTCTTCGATAAAAGCTTCCAAGCTATCTTTAAGACTCTTTAAGCCCCCAGAACCGTCGAATATGTTAGTAAATTGCTTACAAACAAACGTATTTGAATCGCTGGAAGCTCTTAAAGACTCAAGTTTTCCCCAAATGCCTTCAGAATATGAAACAATATTTTTTTCTTTAGCCAAATTTGAAAAATACAACTTCCCAACATATAAAAAAGTTATTGGGGCAGAAAGAATAAAAAACATGAATAAAAGCCAGTATTGGCTTAACGATTTATTAGTTTTCATCGTCAAACCTCAAAATCAGCATACTTACATCGTCGTCCAGAATTCCTCCCCAGTCAGAACACACATCGACCATCCTTCCGAAATACTCAGATAAATCCCTTGAGTAGCAGGTTTTAATTAAATGCTCAAATCTTTTAAAACCAAACAGTTCTCCATAAGCATTTTTTGCTTCTATAAAGCCGTCAGAATAAAGGAAAAGCAGGTCGCCAGATCCTAATTGGTTTTGTAGTTCAGAGTAAAAATCCCGATAGTTTTTGCCTAGAGGAAGACCGCCAGCTTTAACATATTCAAGAACTCCGTTTTTTCGCAGAATAATTGGAAAACAATGCCCAGCACTGCTAACTGAAAACTCTCCAGTTTCCGTATCAAGTAAAATACACTGGCAAGTCATCATTCGATTCCAGCCTTGCTCTTTTAAGTGCTTCAACAAATGGTTTCCTTGAATAAGAACGTCAGCTGCCTTTTCAACTATTTTATCTTCATTACAAATACTCACCACGGCTTTCATCATTGCCATAATTAAGGCCGCAGGAACTCCATGGCCAGCAACGTCCCCAAAAACAATTCCAAGCTTTTTATCAGAGACAGAAAAATAATCGAAGTAATCTCCCCCCATCCTGCTCATAAATTCTGATTTTGCAAATATGCTGGCCTTGCCACTTGTCACATTTTCTTTAGGCAACAAGCTTTCTTGAATGGCACCAGCCAAAGCAAGCTCACCCATCCCCTCCATAGTTTCATTTAAAGCGCGGATTAAATCACCAAACTCATCCTGGGAATCATAACCAATCCGATGACGAAAATTTCTCTCTGAAATCTCTTTGATACCATCTTTAATGTGAGAAAGGGGCACAAAAAAGCTCTTGGAGAAGAACCATACAATGAAGAAAATAAAAATAAACCCACCTGCTCCAACAACAAAAAAACTAATCTTTAAAGTTCCAATTTGCCCCTCTACGAGATCTCTTGGATAAATATAAACCAAAGATGCTTCTGACAATTTATTGCCCATCAGCGAGCTGGCAATGTAGTTCTTTCCATCAACGACAATATCATCTTCATAAATATTTTTCCTCGTCATAGTTCTATGAAGAATCTTACGCAAATCAGATTGATTGTTTAGAGAAGTTGGAAAAATCTGTTCAGTAGTTTTTTCCATCGCAATAATTTTTCCAGGAGCAAGAGCCTTGTTTGCTCTTTCCATCTCCATTTCAAAAAATGCCCGCTGAAAAGACTCAAATTCCCAGGAAACAATTGCCATACCCCAGTTTGAAAATGTTTTCTGTTGCCCAACCAGACTTAGATATGTCCATCTCTTAGAAGAACCAAAATTTTGAATACTAATCTTCTTTAAGCAATCAAGAACACCGTTAAGCACTGTTATCTCAGAGGAAAAGCCTGCAAAACTTGTTCCTTCTCGCATATCATTTTTCTCTGAATGATTGAAGTAATCCAATACCTTTGCAAAAAAATCATTTAATAAGTCCGAATGCAACGGGTCAATGTTTTTGCCGGTACAAAAAACCTTTTTTCCACCAACTTTAAATAACGCAGATTCACTTGGCTCGAAGCCCTCAATCAATTTTTTAAATTCACCTATGACTTCATCGCTCCAAACCTTTTTCCCAAATTGTTTGTTTCTCTTAAAAATGAAATCGTTAAGCTTGCGTGAAATATTATTTCCAGTGTCAGAATATCGAATATCAAATTCACGTAAAACCGTTGCCCCATCCAAATGAACACTATTAATAAGCGTTTTTCGTTTGTAATGGAAGAATTCATACCCCGTGGAAACAAGAATAATTAAAGGAAGAATATTTGCAAAAATAAACAATAAAAGCATTTTTCCACGAACGGTCAATACCCATCCACGCTTTCGCAGAAAAAAACAATATGCAATAAAGCCTAAAACAATAACTTTCGCCAAACCTGAAACAATTAGTTTATTTCTATGCTGTGCAACGCTGGCTAGATTTCCATTTTTTGCCAGATAGCTGAAAACCAGTATCTTTGGAGAAACCTGGCGAAATAACAAAAAGAAATTTTTGCTTTCAAGAAATGAATAAGAGGAATTTACAAATTTCTGAGCCTCAATTTTTATTTCAATGGCCTGCTGCTCTGAAACATCTAACCCAAACCCCTTCATATCCAGCAAATTAAAATAGCCAAGCTTTTGGGGATTTTTTCGCCTGTTAAAGGATTTGATGAGATTTCTCAGTCCAATGTTAGAATTTTTGTATGCGTCACCAATAAAAGCTGCAATTGTAAAATTCTTACCCCTCTGATACCAGAAAAAGCTCTTGTCAGGTTTTTCACTAATAGCTATGGTGCTTCCAAGATATCCTTTCTTCAAAGGGTTTTCCATTATGTCTTCTACAAGGAACTGCCCAAAATAACCTCGCAAAATTGCCATCTTTTGAACAAGATATGTGATTCTACCAGGTGCGGGTGGAAAAACAGTTTCACAATGCTCTGATAGTTTTTGAAAAGCCTTAAAAGCAACTTTCATTACATATTTGAATCTTTTCTCATCCGTAAGTTCTTTGAGCAATTCCCCAGTGTTCTTCCAAACAAAAAATTGAATATTACCTTTAAAGCTTTTCTTAAAAGCCTTAACCATTCTTTCAATTGAAAGATCAGGATTGGATGATTTATCCGCAGCTAAAAAGTTCTTTTGGAGCAAAACGTGGAGATATCTTCTATCATCATGAAGATTTACCAATTGGTCTAAACTATCGCTCATTTGTTCCTGATAATTCTGAACCAAATTCTCTCTTTTAATTTCGTAATGACTATTAACCGCAATAGAAAGAAGCATAAGAGGTAAAATCGCGCCATAGGCTAAACGAGCCAATATAAGAAAAATTCTACTCGCCACCTTACCCCTCCTTAGATTTGGATACATAAATCATATCAGAACCTACGTAAAAGTGTTAAATACATAACGAGATATAAGCAATTTGTTTGAATCATAAACAAAATTGTGACACCCTGAAACAAACACTAAATTTTGGATAAAAAAATGAATAACACAGCATTATCCGGTAATAAAAAACAGGAACTTGGTGGCGGTTGTTTAATGCTTTTCGCCCTTCCGTTCTCCATAGCTGGGCTTATTGCACTTTCTTTGGGCCTCGGCATGCTTAAAACATACTTTCAATCTAAAAACTGGCTAAAAGTTCCGGCCCAGATAAAAAAAGTAAAACTAAAAGAGTCTAGAGGCAGCAAAGGCAAAAGATTATACAAACTGGAGGGAAAATATACCTACCAGATTGAAGGCAAGAATTATGTGGGAAACCGAATTTTGCTGGAAAATGGAAGTTCGTCCAATTATCACGAAAAAAAAGACCTTTATAACAAACTAAGAAAAGCAAAAAAGAAAAAAGAATCATTCCCAATTTTTGTTGATCCTGCGAATCATGAAAGTTCTTTGGTATTTAGAGTAATCACAACAGGGGTAATATTGTTAACAGGTATGGGAGGAGTGTTTTCTTCAATTGGGCTTGCAATGTTTTTTGCGGGACTTTTCCAAAAACTAAAAAAGAGCAGGCAGGAAAAAATTCTAAGACTAAACCCGAATAAACCATGGGTTGCAGATTCAAGATGGAATGGATTCTCAATTGCTACCAACAATAGAACTCAACTGTTCTGGAGTTGGGTATTAGGCATTTGTTTACCAATGTTTGTATCTATTTTTGTAGTCTTATTATTTAAAGATAAAAACGCCCCGGTTTTTGCATGGTTAATAGTAGGTTTATTTTCTATGTTTGCATTAGCACTCTTTGTTCATGCAATATACAAAACTATACAACACCTTAAATATGGGGAATCTTTTGCGGTCCTAAATCAAATCCCTCTACGCCCTGGTGATGAAGCAAGAATGGCTGTTTTGATTCCAGCAAGATTTAGTGACGGACAAATCATTGATGTTGAAATCTTTTGCGAGAAAAAAACAACAACCGGTAGTGGAAAGAATTCCACAACACATACCGACAAACTGCACAAAAAGAGCTTCCAGTTAGCAGTTTCCAGCTCAAACCAAAGTAAAAACAGGATTGCCTTACCAGTTGAGCTTCAAATTCCTGATACTGCAAGGCCTGACAGCATTGATACAAACCCCTCATTTCAATGGAAATTAGTTCTCAAAGCAGACGTTCCCGGAGTAGATTACGAGGCAGAATTTCCGCTTCCAGTATTTGAGGTTAAGGATGAGACCCTAATACAAAGGAAATTTGAATAATATCAGTTCTGGGCTCTCCATTTTATTCGCTTGACAGCGAGCCCTCGTTAAATACTTTAATATTAAAAGATTTAAGTGAGGTGTTTACATGGGCACCCGTCATAAGGGCAAAAAATCAGAAATCATGGCTCTCGATACGCTCATAAAGCTCTTAAGGGCTTCAGACAGTGTTGAAAGAGCTCTAAGACCAGAATTTTCGAACTATGGTCTAACGGAAAGTCAATTTGGAATTCTAGAAGCGCTTTTTCATCTAGGTCCCTTGTCACAAACAGCTATTGGGAAAAAAATTCTCAAAAGTGGTGGCAATATAACTATGGTTATAGACAATCTTGAAAAACGATCTTTAGTAAAAAGACAAAAAAACCTTTCAGATCGTAGAAAAATCAGAGTTGAATTGACTAAAAAAGGGCTTGAACTAATTAAAGAGATCTTCCCAGCTCACGCTAAGAAAATCGAGTCAGTAATGTCTTGCCTCTCAAAAGAAGAACAAAGAAGCCTCCAGGAGCTTTGTAAAAAGCTTGGACATGGACAAGCTCTATAGATCATTGCAATAGGAGTAAAAAGTGAAAAAACTATTACATATCATCGCCTCACCAAGAGGCGCAGATTCCAGAAGTCTGAAAATTTCATCTCATCTTGAAAAAAAGTTTTTAAAAGCTTACCCAGATCTAACTGTTGACAGACTTGAACTATTTACTGAAGACATACCGGATCTAAACGTCATTCGAGTTAAAGGAAAGTATGTATTGATGGGTGGCGGTAAGTTGTCTGGTAAGGAAAAAGAATCCTGGGAAAAAATTGAAAAGCACATAGAACGTTTTAAAAAAGCTGATGTGTATATAATTAGCACACCTATGTGGAACTTTGGGATCCCCTATAAGTTAAAGCAATACATAGATGTAATCTTTCAACCAGGATTTATGTTTACATATACAGAAAATGGGCCTGTAGGGCTCATTACAGATAAGAAACTATATGTTGTTTCTTCCAGAGGAGGAGACTACAGCCCCGAAAGTCCATTTCACGCCTATGACCAGCTAGAGCCGTATTTGCGAACAGCCTTTGCATTTATTGGGCTGAAGGACATCTCTTTCATTAACGCTCAACCAATGGACGCAGCTGGCGAAGATGTTAGAAATAAAAATATAGAAAGCGCTTTTAAACAAATTGATGAAATTTCAATTTAGACAAAAAAGGAAAATCGCGACTTAAAAGTCGCACTAAACTAAGAAAAAGCTTGTAAGCATCAAACCTCAACGGCTTTGGTGCTTACAAGCTTTTTCTTAGGCAACCCACCCAATAAATCGAGTCTTTTCTCAGTTTTCCATTGTTATCTGCTTCCCCTCAAGCTCACTTTGCCCTGAAAAAAGTCAACAACCTAGATTAAGCAAGATGAACAACAGCAACTTTTTATTTAAACTGAGCAAAAAAGAATCAGATTTTTTTGCCTACCTTTAGTATAGCAATATTTCTGCCAAAGTAGTTCTTTTGGGGAAAGTTCTTTTATAAAAAGGAAATTGGGAGAAAAAACAAAAAAATCTAAGACAAAAAATGCGACAATTTTGTCATTCTTTTAAGGCAATCAATTTTCCAATTGAATTCAAAAGATCAATGCGCTGAAATGGTTTTCCCAAAAAGTCGTCAGGGCTTACCCCGGACCATTTTGCAGGGACCTCTGCGTATCCACTCATCAACACCACAGGCATCTTTGGATCAATTTTTTTCAACTGTTCTAACGCTTCTAAACCGCCTAGAACAGGCATGTTCATATCAAGAAGAACAAGAGAAATCTTTTCTGAATTAGCAGTAAAAAGCTTTATAGCTTCCTTTCCATCTGGAGCAGAAATTACTTCATAACCTGCTTTTTTAAGCATTCTTTCAGTCAAAATTCTAACTGATTTTTCGTCGTCGGCAACCAAAATTGTGCCAGAACAAGGAGCTTCCAAGGGAAGATCAATATCTTTTTTAGGTATAAGTGGGATTTGCTTTTCATCCGGCAAACACGGAAATAGAACATAAAAAGCAGTACCTACTCCCAACCGGCTTTCAACACGTATCCCACCACCATGACCTCGAACAATGCCAAGAACAGAAGCAAGCCCCAGCCCTCTTCCGGCACCTTTGGTCGAAAAAAATGGATCAAAAATTCTTTCGATAGTATCTTCGTCCATTCCTTTCCCAGTATCTTCAACCTTTAAAAAAGCATATTTCTTACCAATCAACTTTTCCTGATCGGTTGCAAGCATGGAGAAAAATTGAAAGTCATAATCCTTTATTCCGGTTGAAATTGTTATTTGTCCAGCTTCATCTTCAAGTGAATCAGAGGCATTTATAATCAGATTCATGACAATCTGCCTGACCTGCGACAAATCACATTCGATTAACAACAAGTTTTCGTCAAGATTAAACTTTATTTCAGATTTCTTACTTAAAGAAGCTTTTACAAGAGCGGAAATCTCCTTGATGAGATCATTCAAATTGCATGGTTCAATTACAAACTGACCTTTTCCAGAATAGTTAAGAAGTTGTTTATTTAAATCTGAAGAACGCATGGCTGCTTTTTGGATTTCCTGCAAACATGAATGAGCCGGGGAATCATTGCTTAGCTCCAAAACCGCGAGTTCAGCATTTCCCATAATAGTTGCAAGCATATTGTTAAAATCATGCGCCACGCCCCCTGCCATAAGTCCAAGGCTTTCAAGCCGTTGAACATGCTGCAATTGTGACTCTAGACGTTCTTTTTCAAGTTGAGACTCTTTCCTTATTGTAATGTTCTTAAAAGTCCCCAAAATCCTTGAAGGGGTAAAATTATCTGCCCATTCAATAACTCTGCCTCTCTCTTCGACCCAAATCCATTTTCCTGAGAAGTTTTTTAATCGGTATTCAACTTCGTATGCAGGATTTTCTTTAGACAAATTATTCTTCAAGTATTCTTCAACCCAAAGTCTGTCGTCAGAAAAAGCACAATCTCTAGCCAATTGGCTAAAAGTTACATCCTTATCCTGACCCAAAACGGTATTACACCAGTTTGAACTTGCAAAAAGTTTATCTTCCCCAACTTCCCAATCCCAAAATCCATCATTAGTTGATTCCAAAATAAGTTTTAATCGTTCCTGACTGTTTGAAAGAGCTTCTTTTGAAATTCTAATTTCGTTATACAAAAGGCAGGCTTCAAGTTGCTTTCCGACATATGCGGCGACAAACCTTGCTCGATTAACGTCTATGGCAGAATAATCTTTCGCCTGGGATAATTTGTTTATTGCTTGAAAAGCCCCAATAATTTTTCCGACAGAGTCTCTTAAAGGAATGATTAAGAGATTCCTTGTCCGGTAGCCAGACTGCTCATCAATATTCTTGTTGAAACGTGAATCTGAAAGAGCATCATTTATAACAAGTTCTTCGCCCTTTTTCGTGCTTTGCCCTACAACGCCAAGAGTATCAGGAATAATTATCCTCTCATGGACCTTTTCAACCATAGTCCATAGCTGATGGTTACTATGATCACGCACCCAAATGCTACATCTGTCGGACTGAGTTACTTTTTTTCCAAGTTCAGACAAAAGTAAAAGTTGCTTTTCTATGCTTGATTCGGCAGAAATCTTAGCAACAAAGTTAAATAAAATTTCAAAAATTTCGTCCGCAGTAATATCTTTTAAAATTTCCATAAATCTTTTTTTCTTGGCGGAAGCCATAACCCTAGCCTATAATTATACATTTACAATAGCTATTAAACAGTAGATTCTCAAGTAAAATCTAATGATATCTAAATAAACAGGAAATAAATTGCGAGAATCAAAAACAATAACCTTAATTATTTTACCAACGTTGTTCTTTGCTATAGAAAAGCTTTTTATAGTTCATGAAACCGGTCTTACTCCCCTAAGCATCCTTACCATTCTGGCAGTTACAGGCGGAATTTTCAGGGAGCTTTTTATTCCTTTTGCTGCTAGCTCAATTGCCAATTTAACAAATTTAACCAAATATTTTTTGGGGAAGTTTGCCATAACCTTGGTTTTTATAGCTTCAATTCTATTTTCGCTCATCAATTTAGTTTCATTTGTGGTTAGCTCTACTCCATTTCGTATTGAATACCTTAACCACTTGGATCACAGAGCTTTTCAGCAATTCTATAGTTTGGGAAATAGCGCTTTGTTAATCTTAACTTTACTGTTATTAGTCTATTTCTCTAGATTGATTTATTTCCGCATTGGGGAAACCTCGAAATCAGCTGAGATAGCAATTGCACTAATCGGAGCTGTATTTTTTTTCTTGTTTCCCAGCCCGCAAAGCTATAGATACACAGCAACCTGGGAAGACGCATTAGCTGATGTAAAAACAGACATTGCGCTAGACTACACCTATAAAGATCCAATCTCCTTTTTTGTAAATAGCTTTCGTTTAAAGTTATCAAAGAAATCCTTTGGCAAATTTAGTCCACAAGAACAAGCTTTTCTTAAAAATTGTGGATTTTCTCTCCCTCCTGGAACACAGAAACCATTTTTTAAAAAGCCTCAATATAAAAAAATAGTCTTTATAGTTTTTGAAGCTCTGGATATAAACTACCTGCACTTTTTCAATCCAGAAATCCCAAAAGAAGCTTCATCATTTTTCGATGAGCTTTTGCAGCAATACCCAAATATGACAAATTTTTACACATCAAATTATCCAACTTCATGTGGTCGCTATGCTCTTGTATTTTCAAGAATCCCGTATTTAATTCACTTTTCACTCATTCATAAACACAAAAGCATATTTACTCTATTTAAAGAGGCTTTTCCCAAAGGGATCACCCAATATCTTAGAAATTCAACCAAGTATTACGGAGGGGATCAAAAACTCGTAATTGAAGCATTCAAAATGGACGAGTTTATTTGCGCTGACACTTTAAGAGATAAATACAATGTGAACTATACATACGAATGGGGGGTGCATAATGATGTAATTTTTAAAGAACTAGCAAGTATTTTAGAAAAAAATGCTTCTACCCCGTGCATGATTTTTTCTAAAACCATTGATGGGCATTTTCCATATCATTTTGGCGAAAATCATAAAAAAGAGATCCCTGAAACCGTAAAAAATCACCCATCCAGAATAGTAAAAACAGTTTTTTGGAACAACAGCCTATTAGAGAACTTTTTTTCTGAAATCAAAAAAAAGGGATTATTTAGAGATGACACACTTTTTATAATAACCACTGATCATACTCCTAACCCAAATTTCGGGCACAAGGAGCTTGTAAAAAACAAGAAGTTTCAACAATTGGATAAGATTCCGCTTATATTTGTTTCTTCAAATCTTGAGCCATTAAAAACTCTCAGACCCAATTTACTTTGTAGCCAGGTGGATCTTCCAACAACTGTTTGCTCCATTCTTGGAATTACCCCTCCTAAATACTATCTAGGAAGGAACCTTTTGGCGACTTCAACTCTACCGTTAAGCATGAGCCACTTCGCCGACTATTTCTTTATAAAAACGGCAACAAGAAGCTATGCAATTCCAGAGAATGAAAATGTACGGGACTTAACATGGGAAGAAAAAACGATTTTAAAGTATTTCGACCAACAAAAAACCGTAGAGTTTAATGAAGTAACAAACTAGGGCCCCGTAGGCTCTAATATAAACTACCAGCTTTCTTCATGAACTCTTTCGGGCATAAGTCTGGATTCAACAATAGCTTCTTCAGCAGCATATCCAATGGGAATCATTGAAAAAGGAAATATACCTTCAGGAATTTTCAAAATTTCCTGTATAGTCTTAATTCTTTCCCCTTCTGGGAATACTCCGGTCCAGACGGCTCCAAGCCCCATAGAATGTGCAGCCAGCAAAAGATTTTGTGTGGCAGCTGAACAGTCCTGCATCCAGTATCCGGAAAACTTTTCTAAAGAAGGATCCCCACAGACAACAACGGCAACTGGAGCGTCTATAACCATTTTCGCATAAGGATGTGCCGCCGCTAGTTTTTTTCTGGTTTCAAAATCCTTGACCACAATAAAATGCCAGGGTTGCTGATTCCCTGCAGATGGAGCAGACATGGCTGCCTTTAAAAGAGCGACCAACTGATCTTCATCCACCTCCTGACTGGTGAATTTTCTTACACTTCGTCTAGTTAATATAAAATTTATTCCCATTTCCCCTCCAGCATTAACAATGCATAATAAAGATGTTATATCATTACTATAACGCCTCATCCGCACAGGTAAGGGTGTAACCTGTAACCATTAAATCAAAATCGAGTTTAGCTAATCTAGTGTGCTCCGGATCCCATGGCGATAAATACTCAATGGTAACAAATTCTGGATCCTCATTAATTTCGATTCTAACAATCTCAAACTCATTGAGAAAAGCTCCTTCAGTATCCCTCAGCTTTTCCATGTTTCTAATCGTTGGCCATTCTTCTGTATCTTTGTAAGAGTCTTTTATCTCTTCAAATTCACGAATAGCTGCTTTTTCGATAGAGATTTTCATTTCATTCGGATAATTTTTCAATTTTCTAATTGTTTCCCTTACTGGAAGGGAAATTTCTCCATCAACCAAAGGAAAATTTAATGGGACTTCCAAATTTTTCTCTAGTCTGATTTTTGTTTCAGCGACTGTACCCCAATAGGAGAAATCTCCTACTATCACATCCTGCCCTCTTTTTTGGGTTATCTTTTTTATCAAATCCATTGCCAGACCAAGTCCAACAAGGCAGATAAACAAAAAAACCATCAGTAGAAAGAGTGCGGCCAATATCTTCAGTACAATCATTTTCCCACAAACCTCCGGGAATTTTCTTGCTTAAAAAACAAAAAATCAGACTAAATATATTTTTTAATAGGGCCAGAAATTATTATCAGTCCAGATTTTTTCGGTAATTACACGATCAAGGTCAGCTAGCATATGCAGATGACTTTTCTCCCATTTTGCAAGCCAGCTATAAAGTTTCTTTTCTTCCTCATCAGATGCATTTTCGGCTCGATCAGTATAAACTTGAATTGCCCGCTCTTCCATAGAAATAGCTGCAGAAATGGCTGCAGATTCGTAATCCGCACCGGAAATTTTCTGGCAAATTTCATCTGTAAGCACCTTTTCAGCGGCGTCAGTAGGTGAAGAAGACAACTCTTGCGGCTGGAACTTTCCATGCGCTTTTAAATTTTTGTATTGCTCATGAAGCAATCGAATATGATTCTGTTCTTCTTCGGCCATTAGCTCAAAAAAATCTTTTACCGAAGAATGGGCGGTCTGCTCTGCAACTTTGCTATAAAAAGTTTTTCCACGCTTTTCAAGTAAAATAGCCTGTTTTAAAATTTCCAACGATTTTGATTCTGGCATTTATTTCCTCCTGAGATTTCTTATCCTTTAGAACGTAATCTATTATCAATACTTTTCAAATTGATTTTTTTTATCAACACTCAAGTATTTTAGTATAATTTCTAATGTAATGTTTAAAATACCTGAATGTCTAATACAGATTCTTCGAGATGGGAAGAGGCTGAAAAAAGATTGTCACTTTTTCAGCCTGATAAACACATTTTATAAATTGCACCAAAAGTTTCATACTTCAACCCCTTCTGAAAAATCAATTCTAAGGAAAACACTGGATTCGCTTGCGAAAACAATTGAAGAAAAAAGCAAATCGCACTCTTGTTTCCCCGAGATGTGTTTTGATTGTCCCGGGATGAAAAAGTGCCTTGATTGCCAAAAAAGGGAAAATTGCATAGCAATCCTTAGAGCTTTTGAGGAAAATAGTCAAAATAATGGAAAATGATTCTTACAAATGTGAATGCCTGAATGACAGAAATTGGGAAAAAATCCAATTTGAAAAAGACTGCTATTTCTATCAGCTTCTGCAAACTTTTTATAAACTGCAAAGGCTATATCACTGTGCGTCACCAGCGGAAAAAGAAGCACTTAAATCTTACCTGAACTCGGCACAGGCAAAAATTGTAGAAGCCAGTCAAAAATTGGAGTGCTTTCCAAAGAATTGTTCTCTTTGTGCCGGAATGGCAAGGTGCCAAAAATGTCCTTCGCAAGAATCATGCATCAAAATGAAATTTGAGATTCCGGATGATTTTCCAAGCTAACAGGCTTAAATAAAATTAGCATATTCTTTGTAACAACTTATTGCCAACTCAAATCCAGACAAACCTGGAATAAAAACATGCAAAATGTGTTTTTTGAGACCGAATCAAGTTTCAAAAATGGTAGACTGGTAGGGATAAAATAAACTTGGAGTATATTAGCATGCGAAAATATTTGTGTTATAGCCTGTTGGCAATAAGTTTGAGCCTGGGTTTCAGTTCATTAAAAGCAGCAGCTTCCAATGAAGGCGATAGATACATCGTCAGATTTGAAAACAACGAAAGAGTTACTGGCTCCAGAAAAAGCGTTATAAACTCTTTGCAAAAAAACAATTTAAAGAATGTTGAAAAGCTTTCAAAATCAGTAACTGGAAGCAAAAACCTGGATATGAAATCACTGTGGGTTGCAAATTCAGTTGCGCTTACAGCTGACCAAAATACTCTAAATCAGATAAAGCAGATTCCAGAAGTGGCTGAAATCACCAAGTGTGAATATAAAATCTGGCTTGATAAAGACATAAACAAGAAAAAAATTGAAAACAATGAAAATAAAATTCAGTGGAGTGTGGAAAAAGTAAGAGCTCCAGAAGTTTGGAATAAACTAAACATAGATGGCTCAGGCGTAGTTGTAGGACATTTAGATTCAGGAATTTACGCAGATCACCAAGCCTTTGCGGATAAACTGCTAAAATTCAAAGATTTTACTCCGGATGCAAGCATAAAGCCATTAGATGGACAAGGTCACGGAACTCATACAGCAGGAACAATTTGTGGTGGAATGGGAGTAGGGGTTGCACCTGGAGCAAGATTAATTGTTGGAAGAATTTTTGATGCAAAAGGTGGGACTACTGAAGAAATAATTCTATCAGCCATGCAATGGGTTATGGACCCTGATGGAAACCCAGAAACGAATGATGGCCCCGCTCTGGTAAGCAACTCATGGGGAAATAATGATTCTACAGATAAAACTTTTTGGGTTGCGGTTCAAAATTGGGTTGATGCAGGAATTCTTCCCGTTTATGCAGCTGGCAATAATGGAATGTGGGGAGGAAAAGTTGGAACTCCTGCCGCTTTTCCGCAGTCGTGGGCAGTTGCTGCTACAACCAACACAGATGGTCTAGCATATTTTAGTAGTCAAGGCCCAATTTCATGGGACAATAAACCACTTATGAAGCCAGACATAGCTGCTCCCGGCCAGAATATCGTTTCATGTGCAGATGGTGGTGGACTAGTAAGCAACAGTGGCACGTCAATGGCATGCCCCAACGTAGCTGGAGTAGCTGCCTTGATGTTTCAGGCAGACCCAACTCTTTCAATTGAACAGATCAGACTAATTGCAGAAGAAACGGCGAAAGACCTCGGAACACCTGGTAAAGACGGAAAATTCGGTTCTGGTCTGATTGATGCATATAAAATCGTCGAGAAAGTCTTGCAAAACTCTGAACTTGCGAACGCATACCAAGCCTATGAAAGTGCATTAAATGCAGAAGCTGCATTAATAGGAATTCAAACAAGGTCTCCTTTGGCTGAACCGCTTGCGAAATCAATCATAGAGCGCACTTCAAAACTTGACGAAGGTCAATTTAGGGCTTTAACGCTAAAAATTTCTGATTCAGAATCCGAAGTTTTGAAAAAACTTTTCAAAGAAGCCTGCGCAATCAGAGCTGCCAGAAACATTCACAAATAAACTTTTAAATACCAAAAAGGCGGGACTAATAACTAGTTCCGCCTTTTTTTGTTTTTAAAATTTCTTAGTGCTACAATTGTGCTATCAAGTTATGGAGAAAACTATGAAAAGACTTTATATTCTTTATTTTCTGATTTTTGCGCTACTTTCCTCCACTCAATTAATCTATGCACAAGAGCCAGTCTTAACGATTAATGATTACTATGGTAAAAGCAAAAATCAGTTGCTCGTTATACCAACACTCAATCAAAGCGAAAACGAATTAAATCGCACTAATGAACAAAGTCTTAAACTCAAAAAATTTCTGGACCAATTTGGACCAGTAAAAATTTTGAACGATAAAGAGTTCTCTCCATCAATGGCAAAAGATAATACGGTCATAATATTTGGAACAGAAAAAACGAACTCAGTTTTAAAGAAATACTCAAAATCCATTCCTCTAGTAAGCTCTCCAAACGGGATAAAATTTTACAATAGAATCTATAAAGGCAAGGACATTTCTGCCATTTTTGTGAACCAAATTGAAAACCAAAACTGCCTGATTTTTTACATGCCCGATTTAAGTTTTTTGCAAAATGCATTTGATATTTCGCATGGGGGAACTAGTTTCCTGATATTCTCAAACTTATCCTATAAGAGTCAGACTCCTTCAATTGCGATGGGGAATTTTCAAAGTAAAGACGGAGCCTGGGAAATAAATCCATATTCTCTGGTTGAAGGCCAACCATCCGATTCTGAATTAATTGTTCTAGGCTGCCAGGAAGAAAATGGCTTTAACGTGGGAGACATAATAAAAGAAATTAATGGAAAAACTGTTCTATTATCAACAGTAAATGAGATACTTGAAAATCTTGTTCCAGCAAAAACCTATGACTGTATTGTATCTCGTGGAAACCAGGACATTACAATACCCATAAATGCTTCAACAAGTAAAACTTTGTCATTTGGATTTATACCAACTGAGACAACTCCTATAAAATCCGTTCTTTTCAAAAAAGAAGCAGAAAGAGTTATTTATGTTTTCAAAAAAGCTTATATAGATCCATTCAACTATTTAAAATCAGAAAAATTTAAAAAAGAGTGTCAAGAGTTGCTGGATACCAACGCAAAAAGTGAGCTATCCATACTGGAAGTCATAAAAAAACTCTCAAAATTTGCTGCTTCATTTAATGATGGACATGTTTACTTGAGCTTTAATAAATTCATTCCGTTCCTTTGGGAAAATTACAAAAGAAACAATACCTTACTATTCCCATTTCAGCCGTTTTTAAAGGGAGGAAAATTTTTTGTTCCTCCTAATCAATTTGAAATTCCTGTTGGAGCTGAAATAATTGGCATAAATAACACTCCGATAGCAAAAATACTTAAAAAGCTTTCTCTATTTGCACCAGGAGAAACATTTGAGAATAAGCTTACCGATTTCGCAAAAAAAGATTTTTACCATTATTTCTATTTAGCTTATGGTTCAAAGGAAACCTTCAAATTAACCTTAGACTGTAGTGGCAATAAAAAAATACTGGAAGTTCCAGGAGTAGCTTTTTACGATCTAGAGAACAATTGCCCTCAAAATTCTGAAAGCATCTGGACAATGATAAATGATAAGCTAATGTATTTTAGCCTTGGTTCATTCAGCTTCAATGATGATCTTGAAAATGGAATAAGTGACCTCTTTTCTGAGCTTGTTGAGAAAAAGGTTCCTGCATTAATAATTGATATAAGGGAAAATGGAGGTGGAAGCACTTCTTCGCTTAATTTTCTTACTGAAAAATTAACAAGCCAACCTTATAAAGTCTATAACATGTGTCGAAGCAAGAAATCCAGATACGCTGAAGCTCAAGGAGCTGGTTTCGACCAGGATATGGCATATGGGCAGACAAGAAGTTACACAATAGATAATTTTAGCCAGGCAGAAGAAACAGAAGGCATCTATAGTGGAAGAGTTTACGTTTTAACTGGTGCTCAAACCTTTTCAACTGCTTTTGATTTTGCAAGCGTAATGAAAAACCTTAAAAGAGCAAAAATAATTGGATTGCCAGCTGGAGGTAGAATGATTCAAACAGGAGATCATTTTCAGCTCCAAGTTTTTAACCGATTTACTCTTTCAGTACCTTACAAGGATTTTTTACCAGCCTTACCTGAGCTAAAAAATTACTCAACAAAAAAAGGGAAATCATTATTGAAACCAGACGTTTTAGTTGAATACACAAGTTTAGCCGCATCAAACAACATAGACCCATGCATCGAAATTATTGAAAAGTTGGAAGCCAACTTGAAGTCTTCAGAAAAGTTTGAAGCTTTGCATAGAGAAAACTCAAATTAATCAAATGAATCAAAGTATCCAAATTCATTTAAATGAGGTTGAAGAAGCTTTTAATCCATATTTGAATGAGAAATCGAACAACGGCTACAACTCTCCGACGCCAACTCTTGGGATTTCTTTACCAACCTCCAGAATGCTACTAAAAAAAGGTTATAGTTTTTTTTCAAAAACTCCGGATGAAATTCTAAAAATATGGGATTTTATCTGGAAAAATGCGAAACATGTTGAAACAATGGGACAAGCCATCCGCTTTTATGAAAAAAAGTCTCTTTCGGAAAACGAGCTTGCGACAATACTTTCCTGGGTAGATAGATGTGATAATTGGGCACACAGCGATGGACTTTCAGACATATATTCATTAGCCCTGGAAGAAAATCCACAGATAATGCTTCCTGTTCTGGAAATCTGGAATAACCACAATAATCCATGGAAAAGAAGACAATCAGTTGTTAGCCTCTTATATTATTCTAGAGCAAGGAAAAGGTACCTTGAGTATGAAAAGTTGATTTCACTTGTATCTAATCTAATTCAAGACAAGCATTACTATGTTCAAAAAGGCGTTGGTTGGGCAATAAGAGAAATTTTCAACTTGTATCCAGAACAAACTGAGAAGTTTCTGCTTGAAAACGTTTTAAAGATACAACCTGCCTCATGGCAGGCATCTACAGAGAAATTATCCAAATCATTTAAATCCCAACTCACCGAATTGCGAAAATCCCGAAAAAGAAAAGCCAGTTAACACAGTCATCCAAATTAATGATTTTTAATGGAATAGAGTCTATACTAGACAAAAGTAATGAGAATTCTTCGGAGGCAAAGTAAATGCGACTACCTTTTTTTATAATTCTTTCAGCTATTTTAATTTTAATTTCTCCTGCACTGTCATTTGCTCTAACAGGTGAAACAGCTCGTAAAATGCTTGTTGAATCAGGCTGGTCACCCCTTATTGCAGAAGAAATTATAGCAAGAGTCGAAAATGCTCAAGGAAGAATGGTTGCGGTTTTTGACCATGACAATACTCTCGTTAGCGGCGATATAACAGAAGGAAATGAAAAAAACCAACCTGGTTTCATGAACATACTGCTAAAAAAATTGTATTCTCAGAACAAGCTGAATGTAAAAATCCCTGAAAAGTATGCTGAAGACCCTTGGGGATTTTACCATAATTGGGCCAAGCACGATCCTCAGGCAGCATATGGCTGGATTTGTACTCTCCTTGCCGGGCAAAAACCAGAAACAGTATTAAAATATTCCAAATCCTATTATGAAAAATACATGAAAAACGCAATTTTTCCTGAAATGTTAACTCTTGTAAAAGTGCTTCAGGATATGGGTGTTGAAGTTTATGTAGTTTCAGCAAGTGCTCATAATATAGTCATCGCCGCAGCCCAATATTTCAACATACCTGTAAACAGAGTTTTTGGAATCAGATTAAAAATAGAAAATGATCGCATAACGAATAAAATTATTAACCCAATAAGCTTTGCGGCAGGCAAGACGTGGTATATAAAGAATTTTGTTGGAGAATTTCCAAAAGGCAATATTATGACCTTTGGCGATAGCTACAGAACTGATGGCCATATGCTAAGATTTGCGGCAAGACAGGGTGGACTTGGACTTTTGGTGAATCCAGCTAAGGCTCAAATCGAAACTCTTGAAAAAAACAATATAGCTCACTACAGCCTTCCCAGCAAACCTCTTCTAGATTGGTAAAAAAATCTTTTCCCAGATAGCCTTTCACTGTCAATTAAGAAAATCATAAATTTCGGAATTTAATAATATGAAGCTAACAAAGTTTCGCCTGATCATAGGGCTGCTGTTTTTATTCTTATTGGCAGGAATAGTTGCTGAAAAAATCGTCAGCAACTATTCCGATGGTTCAATAGCTGCTCCAGACGTTACTTATCTTTTCTTCTTAATCGGCATGGTCCTCCTGTTGATTCGCTTAGAGCTATATTCCTACGCTCTGGTTTCCGTTTACGGGGCTTCTATTTTTTTCTGCTTCCTGTATTTTTTTATTGCCCCATATGAGGCTCCAATAGCAATATCCCTCTTCTTCTTTCCAGCGATGCTCTGGCAAAGAAAAAAAATTAGTTTTCCAATAGTTTGCCTTCTTGGGGCAATAATAGTTTTCGTTTGCTGGAAAATTCTTGGAAGGCCAATCATTTTGGCTCTGCTTTTCCCTGCAAGCCATCTCCTGGCCATTCGTTTATCACCAGAAGTTTCCACGCGACATTCATCTGAATCCATTGAAAAAAAGAACAAGTTAAGCCTAAAGCAAAAGCATCAACGAAAGTTCTCTCAAAAGCATTTTGCGGGTAATTTTTTAACATCTGTTATCAATGAAATTGAAGAGTTCCCAGATAGAATAAAGGATTTTTGGGGTGACCATTTTCATGAAGGACCAATAAAACATCAGGGTAAAAACAGTGTCCTGGACCTGGACTTAATAAGACTACAAGATTCCAAAATTATGTCTCAGGCCTTAACAGATCTAAAGAAAAGAGATAACGCTTTTGAAGATGATGAATTTATAGAAAGAATAGAAAAAGTTTTCTGGAAAGTTCAAGAGGCCTGGTATTCACAAAATATAGCCATTATACAGCCTTTTATTTCGGATGCTTTGTTCGAGCAATTCGAGCACCAGATAAAAGATCAGAAAGAAGCTGGAATTAAGTATTCGATGAATAACATGAGAATTTATGAAACAAGAATTGTCCAGGTTAATTCAGACCAAAATTTCGATGTAATTAATGTTTTTGTTAGAGCTTCTTCAGCTGATTCAATGCTAGATATCCAAACTGGTGAAATTTTGGGAGAAAACCAGGAAACGCGTAAATTCTGCGAATATTGGACTTTTATACGAAAACCATCCGCAAAAACTCTAAAAAAGCCAGGCCTACTAGAATGTTCCTGTCCAAATTGTTCTATCCCATTAAAAATAGGTCAAGCAACAATTTGTAATGCTTGCCAATCTTTTATCAGATCAGGAGAGTATGACTGGGTTTTAGCAAAAATAACACAAGCTTGCGAATGGGAGTATTTCGAGCCAAGCCTGATACCAGATTGGAAACAAATGCTAAAAATCGATCCAAATTTTACCAGCCATCAAATTGAAGATAGGTCTGCAGTGATATTTTGGGCTCTTCGAATGTCAGAAAGATTGGGTAGCGTAGATCCAGCACGAAGATTTTCTACTGAAGCTCTTTGTACAACACTTTTCACCCACAGAGAGACAACTTCTTCTCTGGGGTGGGATATAATGGAAAACCTTAATTTGGCTTCAACAAGTTTACAGGGATTCAAACTGGGAAATTTTAAAGACAGAGCATTCATGCTCATAGTTTGGAGCGGAATACCCCTTAAAAAAGACAGTAATGGAAAAGTAGTAACAGAAAAAAGAGTTAATCGTGTTGTAAAAGACGTTTATGTCTTAACACGAAACCACGGATCAAAAACCAACCTGGAGACAACTCTAACAAGCTCTCATTGTCCCAATTGTGGTGGAGCTTTATCCTCCAGCTTTGCTATTTCCTGCAAGTATTGCGATTCAATTTTAAATGAAGGAAACAATAATTGGATTTTGGAGAAAGTTGTTAATGAAAATGATCCAGATTACCTAAAAATTTTAAATGCTAAAGCAGAAATAGCGCAAAAGCATAACTCTGAACCACAAAATTGCTCTGCGCGGGATTTAATTACCATAATGGCACAAATACTACTTGCAGATGGAAAAGTCGCCGTAGAAGAGTTTTCCCTGCTGGAAAAAATAGCCGCCCAATATGACATGGATGAGTCAGAAATAAACTCTATAATTTATTCATTAAATGCAGGGCAAGTTTACATACCGGCGCCATCGAACTCTAAAGAAGCCTGGAATCTTTTATCTCATGCGGTAAAAATGGCTCTATGCGATGGCTTCATTGATGAAAAAGAGTTAAAATGCCTTGCAGTTCTTGCTAAAAGAATCGGTTACTCGAATGCCGATCTTCAAAGAGCGATAAGAATTGAAGAAAGTAAGCGAAGCTTCGAAGAACAAGAAAATTCTCACTAAAACGCTTAACAGATCAACCCAGTGAAAGATATTTAATCTTTTTTGTTTTAAAACGCCCTTTTATGGCTAAATTTGGCAAAAACCCCATTTGGCATCCATTTATTATTTCTTAAACCAGGAAGATACTATTTCCTCTTAAATACGAATAAATGAATGGTGTATTTTCTGGTAACCACATATCAAAAAGTCCAAAAGATTGAATCACTTTATAAAGCAATAGATAAAGAGATCAAAAACTTCAAACAAGAGCTGGGTATCGAATGCAAAACCCACTGCTCAAAATGCTGCGAATATGACGACATTCAGGCAAACCCTTTAGAATTTATCCCTTTTGCATATCATGCTCACCGGCTTGGGCAACTGGATGAATGGTTTGATAAAATTGAAGCACATGATAGCAAAAAATGCATTTTTCATGTGCAGGAAAATGGAAAATGGGGATGTAAAATCTACCCTGTAAGAGGTTTGATTTGCAGAATTTTCGGTTTTTCAGCAACAACCAGTAAAACAGGAGCTCCTCAGCTAGCTTCTTGCAATATCATAAAAGGACTTCAACCTGATCATGGTGCAAGATTCGATTCTCTAATCAAAAGAAGTAAAAAAATCCCCACAATAAGTTCTCTTTATAAGCGTCTTGAAGCTATAGATCCGACTTCAGGCAACGCTTGTCTCCCAATAAACAAAGCAATCCAGAAATCTCTGGAAAAAGTTTACTTTTACTTCTCACTAAAGTCCTGATAACGGGTTCAACTATCCTCTGAGATCAATTTTAGCTTCACTAACTCTTTAACAAATTTACTCTTGTCAATTGGTTTTACAAGATAAGAATCGCATAAACCATAAAACGCCTTATTAATATTGCTTAAGTCGCCTAAGGCTGTTGTCATAATGATCTTGGCTCCGCCATTTGTAGAAAACAGCCCTCTGGACTCTTCTTGTTCTCTAATCTTTGTTAAAGCTTCTTGTCCGTCCATTTGAGGCATCATAATATCAAGACAAATCAAATCGTATGGCTCCAACTCATTTAATGCATTTTTAACTGCGCTTAAAGCTTCCTTGCCATTTACAGCAACATGGGATGGCCCATACTTTTTTAAAATTTCCTGAAGAACCATTCGGCAAGTGAAATCATCTTCAACTATTAAAGTTTTCATCGTTCCTCCTAAAGACTTCTACTCGATCCAATCCAGCATAGCGTTTTTTAACTCTGTGTAGGAGTTTTCAAGCTCCTTAGCAAGCTCTTTGGCTAAGGCCAAATTTCCTGATTTTGCCGCTCTTTCAATATCAAAAGCGAGTTTTCTTAATCCTTCTCCCCCAACGTTAGACGAAGCTCCTTTTATACTGTGAGCGATAAGAGCAACTTCTTTAACATTTTCATCATTTAAAGATCGATTCAATTCTACGACTTGTGCAGGCGTATCTTCAAGAAAGCAGCGAACAATAGATTCAGCTAACTCTCTATCCCCCATCATTCGCCCCATTAAAGTACTAACATCAAAACAGTCAGAATTAATATCCGATCCATCCACTTTTTTCCTCCCTTCGGACAGCTTTTTTGCATCAATTTCAGCGCTATCTTCTTTTTGTTTAAGTCCTTTCTTAAGCCAAAATTTTATCTTCTCAAGAAGTTGCAAAGGATTTATAGGCTTTGAAAGGTAGTCATTGGTGCCAGCATCAATACACCTTTCTCTATCACCTTGTAAAGCATGAGCAGTCAAGGCTACAATCGGAATTTTACTGTTTTCGACCCCCGCACCCCCATTTCGAATAATTCTGGTAGCCTCAAGGCCGTCCATTTCTGGCATCTGAATATCCATTAAAATCAAATCATACTTAAAAACCTTCAGTGCCTTCAAAACTTCTGATCCATTTACAACTGGATCAGTATTCAGCCCCATTTTATTTAGAATCCCCATAGCAACCTGTTGATTGGTTATATTATCCTCTGCGAGCAGAATCCTGCTCTTTGAAAATTCTTTTAGTCCTTCTTGTTTAAAGGAAGTTTGAACTTCTACAGCGCCCGATATTGCTTTGCGCTTTCCGTTAAGTATATCTAAGATTTCAGACTCTCGAAGAGGTTTCTGAACGAATCCACTAAAGCCACAGCTAATTAGGCGCTTTTTATCTACTCTTTGTCTCAAAGTAGAAGTTAAAATCAAGTTCATTTTTGACAACTTTTCATCGGACTTGATCGCTTGCCCTAAAGCCATACCATCCATACGAGGAAGATAAATATCAATAAATGCAAATTGTGCAGGTGTACCTTCTGCTGCTATTTCTGAAACAACTTTTAATGCTTGTATTGAATCAGAAACCGGAATTGTTTTTACTCCAAGAAATTTCAAAAGAGAGTCTGTCTCAAGAAGGCTATCAGGATTTCCATCAACAATTAATACAGAAATATCTTCAAAAGTTTCCTTTGAGTGGCTAGAAACAATAGATTCTTCTTCAGGAAGCTGCAACCTTAGTGAAAACCAAAATTTTGAGCCAACTCCAATATCGCTGGAAACTCCAATGCTACCCCCCATTAAATCAACCAACTGCTTACATATAGCCAGACCTAGTCCTGTACCACCAAATTTTCTGGTTGAAGATGGGTCGACCTGAGAAAACTTGCTGAATAAAAGTTTTTGATCATCTTCTGAAATACCGATTCCCGTGTCTTCAATAAAAGCACACAGAGTAACTTCGTTTTCTCCAGAGGCTTCAGTGGCAATGCGAACTACGACCTTCCCTTCATCTGTAAATTTAATAGCATTGCCGACTAGATTAATTAAAACCTGTCTGATTCTATTTGGATCTCCAATTACAAACCTTGGCACGTCAGGATTGATAATATTTACCAGATCAAGCTTCTTCTCTGTGGCGTTTACAGCCATCATGGTAGCTAAATTCTCGAAAATGTCTCGTAAATCAAATTTTTCAATGTGAAGCTCAAGCTTTCCAGCCTCAATCTTAGAAAAGTCCAAAATATCGTTAATAAGTGACAATAATGATTCGCCACTATTTTTTACAGTTACCGCATACCGTCTTTGTTCATCGTCTAATTCAGTGTCCAACAATAGGCTTGTCATACCAATAACGCCATTCATAGGCGTCCGAATCTCATGGCTCATATTAGCCAGGAATTCACTCTTTGCTGTATTAGCACTTTCTGCTGACAAGGCCATTTCTCTGGCTTTAGCGTTTGCATTTTCCAAATCAAAATTTAGTTCGCTCAAAAACCTTAAAGCCTCTTTTAACTGCTCTTTCGCAATTTCCTGCTCAGTTACATCAGTCATTACAGTTAGCAACAAAGTCTCTTGTTGGTTTTCAACAATTACTGCGGATACCAAACCATTTAGTATTGATCCACTTTTGGTTTTAACCTGAACTTCTTTGTTTCTAATACTTCCAGATGACAGCAATTCTTCAGCAAGCTCAAACTGGCGGTCAAAGGCAGAGAATATTGGAATTTGCTTTATATTTCTTCCAATAACTTCATCGCGAGAATACCCCATTTTATTTAAAAACGCCTGATTAACTTCAACGAATCTACTTTCTGTTCCTTTGATTGCACTTACTGTCATCAACGAAGGATTACTATCAAACATTTGTTGGAATTTCTGCAATGCCTCCCTTAAGGGAGTGATATCTTTTGTAACAGCATACAGACAGTCACTACCATTCCATTTACCAGACCAAAGCCTTGTCTCAACATCAAGGCTGTTTCCAGAAGCTCTGAGCAATGGAATATTGCAAACTTCCTTATTTCCACTTAAAATTGCCGCAAAATCATTTCCAGCTTCTGAACGATTTTCATCAGCAAAAAGATCCTTTAGCGACATCTTCAGCAAGTCTTCCAGTTGATAGCCAAGCTTTTCTATACCAGCCTGGTTGGCAAAAACAATCTTTTCCTGCCTTGTGGCAACAAAAACCATATCTTCGGTAGTTTCAAAGAAAGTTCTGAAATTGTCTTCACTTTCCTGTAATCGAATCTGAGATTCAACCTGATCTGTAACATCCATGTTTGCACCAGTTAAACTTAAAGCTTTCCCATTTTCATCAAATTCAACCAATGCAAAGGCTTTTATATAACGAATTTCTCCTGTTGGGCGCATTATTTTAAACTCTGTCTCAATTCGTCTTTCAACCTTTTCTTCGGAACTGAATTCGCTTATTTTCTTTGTGTAATCCAGGTACAACCCAAGCTGCCAGCTCTCAAATTCGGTAGTATAATCCTCTCGGGTTATACCGTAGAAATCCAGCATTCTATCGTCCCAATACATCTTGTTTTGAGGAATATCTATTTCCCAGATACCAATTTGGGCAGAATCTGTTGCTAATTGAATTCTTCTGGTTAGCTCATTAAATTTCTCTTGTGCTCTCTTTTTCTGGTCAATATCAGAATGGGTTCCAACCATCCTTAAAGGACTCCCATCTTTTGTCCTTTCAACAATTGCTCCAACCGCTCGAATCCAAACCCAATTACTATTTTTGTGCTTCATTCTAAAGTCAACTTCATACTCAAAAGACTCAGATTCAATATGCTTTTGTAATATTTCTTCAATATTTGATATATCTTCAGGATGAACTTTTTCTTTAAACAAATTAAAATTTAATGAAGAAAAATCTTCTATAGAATATCCAATAATTTCAGCCCAACGCGAATTCACAAAAATTTCGTCAGTTGAAATATCCCAATCCCAAAAACCTGCGTTGGTTCCTTTGATAACGAGGTCTAACCGCTTTCTTTCTCCTTCTAATTCAATTGCCTGCTGTCGTGATTCGGTAATATCAACCAGATAACCAAGATATTGAATTGGTTTTCCATCATCGTCTCTTACAACTGTTGTATAATCTGAAATCCAAACGGAATCCCCATTTTTCTTAAGCAGTCTATATGGAGAATGTTCAAAGTGGCTTTTTCCCATTTCTGTATATTCAGCCACTTCTTTAGTTATTTTCTTTAAATCTTCGGGATGAATCATTTCTGGATAAATCGGATTACCGCTCAAAAGTTCCTCTGATGTATATCCAAGTATGTCCTTAACATTTGGAGAAGCATACTCTATTGGCCAACCAATAGTTGCGCTCCACCTGAAAACCATAGTTGGCCCAGCTAAGAAAAGGTCTCTCTCATCTCTTAGAATTCTCTGTAGGTCAATTAACTGACTGATATCCACAAAAGATTCCAGCAAGCACTCTTTTCCCTCAAGCTTAATTGGAACAACAGTTTTCAAGATAGGTAATCTATCACCGTTCTTCCTAATCAAAATTCTCTCAGAATTATCTACAATCTGTCCTAAATCCAAAGCGGGACAGCTATTCCTTTCCGCAGGACAAACAAAGCAATGACAAACCCTTCCTATAATTTCGCTTCTGGCCGCTCCAATCATTTTACAAGCAGCAGGATTCGCATTTAAAACAATCCTGGTTTCACAATCCACAAGCATTACACCACTTTGGATTGAGTCTAAAATCCTTTCTGTCTCCAGCTTGCTCTGAGTAAGAATATGCTCTACCCTCTTTTGCTTTGTTATGTTTAAAAACGCAGTGGCAAAGCCATCTTCGCCAAAAGGGAAAGCATTAATCAAAAAATGCCGATCAAGATCCTTAGAATAGTGCTCAAAAGTAAAACTCTTTCCAGATTCAGCAACCTTTGCGTAAATATTTATCAAAGGCGTTTTACTTATTCCCGGGATAACTTCAGTAACTTTCTTTCCAATTACTTCATTTAAACCTGTCAACTCCAAAAAAGCAGGATTACAGTTTACAAAGACATAGTCAATCGGCTGCTTTTCTTCATTATATAGAACCTTATGAATAGCAATTCCTGTAAGATTTGTTTCAAACAGCTCCCGAAATTTATTTTCTCGAATTTCCAACTCTTGCCTGGATTCATTATGAGAACGCGCGAGCAACCAGCCAAGAAAGATTAATGCTAACGCCTCAAAAATCATCATAAGAAGAAAAAAGCTCGCAGTTATTCGATGATCCCAGAACCAATTCTTTGGAACGTTAATAAATGATGTGTTTTCTGGTACAAATGAAAAATTAATCCCCAATTTTTTCATCGCATCAAAATCTAGTACTTTTACATTTGGACTGTTGGTAACAATTGGAATAGAAGAGATTTTTTCCCCAGACAGAACTCGAATTGCAAGTTGAGCAGCCAACTGCCCCTGCATCTTGCCACTTGCAACATCTCCTCCCAACACACCAGTATTCAGGTAAAAATCCCATAAACTGTAAACTGGAGATTTGGTAGCTTTAGAAATAAATTTTCCGCTTTCCTCATAGGAGAAAAAATTTCCATCAGGATCATTGTTATACAGTATTAACAATACCGATTCCTGCAAAGAATCTATTTTGCTTAATTTATTAAGCAACTCATTCTTCGGTAGAGAAACCCAATACTCAAATTTTACTCCTTCTCTAAATTCGCCAAAAATTCTTTTAGACACATCCAACTCAGCTTGTCCCGTAGAAGTGTTATCAGTAACAATCACACACTTTTTCAAATTTGGCTGCAACGATTTCATCAACAAAAAAGTTTTATACGGATCTGTCTTTTCTACAACACCTGATGTCAACTCTGGAATCTTCAACATTGATTCAGAAAAATTATTGACCCCACAAAAAATAACAGGAATACCTGCAAAAATCTCCTGTCCTTGATTTTGAATGAATTCAAAAGCGTTGTTATCGCTAACAATTATTATGTCAGGTCTTGCTGCTGAAAATTTATCTCTTAAAAAGTCTAAAAATTGACCTGATATTGATTTAAATTTAACTCGCTTTGAGTCTAAATATTCAGTAAATATCTGGCAATTTTCAATTTGAGAAAAGCTCTCCTCAATCTGGGTTGTAATTGCGTCTGTCCAACTTAAGCCCTGGTGATATGAGTTAATGAGCAGAATTCTCTTTGTTTCACTTCCCACACCAATATCCGAGGGATTTTTAACTATTTTTGGCAATTTAACCTTATAAACAGGAAACTGTTTTTCGTTTCCACTGTTTATTTCGAGTCCAGACCAACCAACTCTCAAGGCAATAAAGACAAAAATAGCTGCTAAAAAAATCTTAAAGAAAAACAGCCTTTTTAAAATGACTCGATGTACCACCTAAACCACCTTGTATAATCTAAACTCTGTAAATTTTATGTCCCCGCTGTTAATGATCTAATTTTTCAGCTCACATTTAATTTTACCATTAAAATTCCAACCCTCCAACTTGGTTCACTTTTATTTTGCAAATAAAAAGCAGCGACAAAGATTTACTTCTCATCGCTGCTTATAAATTGCAAAATAACTTTCTAATACAAAGTTTTTCCCTCTGCATTTGAAATAATAAAAGCCGGAAGATTCTCAACTTCAATTTTCCTAATGGCTTCCATTCCAAGTTCAGGAAAAGCAATAACTTCGCTTGATCGAATGTTTTCTCTGGCTAGAAGTGCCGCTGCGCCGCCTATAGTCCCTAAATATGTTCCACCGTATTTACCACAGGCAAGAGCAACCTCCGGCGACCTGTTTCCTTTGGCAAGCATGACCATCGAAGCTCCGTTTCTCATAAATTCATCAACGTAGCCATCCATACGTTGGGCAGTGGTAGGGCCAAAGCTTCCTATAGCCATACCCTCTGGTGTTTTAGCCGGGCCTGCATAATAAACCGGATGGTTTTTAAAGTATTCTGGAAATTCTCCGGTTTCCTTAAAGTGTTCCTGAAGCTTTGCATGAGCAATATCTCGTGCAACAACCATAGGCCCGCTTAATAAAACCAAGTCGCCAGGATTTTTCTTTTCAAGGAGTTTTAAAATTTCTTTCATGGGAAGATTTAAATCTATCTTACTCACTCCCGACTTTTCAATTCCAACAAGACTATCAGAATATTTTCCAGGGTTTCTTTCGACCTTTTCAAGAAATGCACCCTCAGAAGTAATTTTTGCAAGAATATTACGATGAGCACTACAGGAAACGCCAATTGAGATAGGACAAGACCCCGCATGTCTGGGGAGTCTGATAACCCTGGAGTCAAGTGCGAGCCATTTTCCACCAAACTGTGCTCCCAAACCCAGCTCTGTAGCAATATTTTGAACTCGACTCTCCCAATGAGCGTCTCTGAATGGTCTACCTTTTTCATCACCAGACTCGGGAAGATGGTCTAGTGCGCCTGCAGTAGCTAACTTCAATGTTTTGAGATTAGCTTCAGGGGACGTTCCACCAACAACTATTGCCAAATGATATGGCGGGCAAGCTGCAACTCCAAGGCCAGCAATTTTTTCTCGTAAAAAATCTTCAAGTTTATCATCAGCTAACATTGCCTTTGATGCTTGAAACAAGCCAGTCTTATTTGATGAGCCTCCACCTTTGGCCATAAAAAGAAAATGGTATTCTTCCCCTGGAGCAAAGCCAATATCTATTTGCGCTGGAAGGTTGTTTCCTGTATTTTTTTCGCTAAACATTGTCTGAGGTATTATCTGCGAATAACGTAAATTATTGTTTTTATAAACTCTTTCAATGCCCTTTACCAGGAACTCTTCGTCATTTACACCTGTAAATACCATTTCACCGCGCTTTGCCACAACCGAAGCCGTTCCGGTATCCTGACACAGAGGCAAAAAACCTTCCGAAGCAATAATGGCATTCTTTAGCAAATTTCCAACTACAAATCTCTCATTTTCGCTGGTGTCTTGATCGTTAAGAATGGCGATCCACTGCTTTAAATGGCTTTCCCTTAGATAAAACGAAGCATCGTGAAAAGCTTCATAAGCCAGCTTTTCAAGGACTTCGGGAGCAATTTTTACAAATGTTTTATCTCCAAGCTTTTCTGACGTAACTCCTTCTGAAGTTACTAAGCGAAATTCAGCATCAATCGGTGAGAAAGGCGCGCATGACTTCTTATTCATCAATCTCACCTTCCTCCAGATCAGGCTGAAGATAACCAAGATTTTCAATTCCTACAGTTTCACGCTTTCCGACCATTCCAACAAGCAAATATACTTTGTTCAGCGGATCATAAATCATCTTCTTCAACAAATGAAAATCTTCTATTTGCCCCGTAGATTTAACGTGAGTCCTTGTTCCAGTACAAAACATGGCTTTGTCACCAATCTTTATTTTCCGCTCCCCAGCAGGCCCAATCGGAACATTAGCAGCAATAACCGCTTTTACCTTCTTCTCAAGTTCAGGAATGTTTATTCCAGGGTCCTGGGAGAACTTAATAACAAATCCATGCTTAACATCTGAGTGAAAAACCTGCTGTTGATAATTATAGTCTTCACTCAGAATAAAGGTTGTCAAATCCTCTGCTGAATGAGCCATTAATCTATATTTAATGGTTTTATCCACGACTTCTTTAATTGCAGACGGCGTAGGCCCAAACACTCCCGGTCGAGCTACAATAACCTCTTCCCCAATTCCAAACAAGATATGAGCATTAAAACCAAGAGCATCATAGATCAGGTCAAAATGTTCTATTACCACACGTCTACCGGCATTTAGAACTCGCTTTACCGCTTCAATAATTTCAAATTTCTGCTTAAAAGCCAGCTCATATCTTATATCCAGGTGAAACGTATGAGATGCAAAAAAATCATCCTCCTGAAAATCATACACTGGAGTAGGTCTAAGATTTACACCATCGTCATCATTTGTCAGCTCCAGCCCAGGGAAAAGGCCTTTAATGAGGGTCGATTTGCCTGAGCCTTCAGAGCCAATGATGCCAATCAATAGATCATTGGGATACAAATAGCGGCTGGACAGTTCTCCGGCCAGCATATACAGCCTCTGACGCCCACGAGGGGCGTAATAAGCTGAATAAATCATGGTTTCAAAATTTGAAGAATTAAAGCTATAAGAAGCCTGTTTCATCTGGTTACCGCCTATACTTCAAATTCGATATCTAACAAAGGAGCATGTTGCTGCGCTCCATAAATGTCTGTTTCGCCTGGAGCTCCGGATGGTGCCCATCTCTTTATGGTAATTTTGATCGCGTAAGCTGGTTCAAAAGCGATTATTCCAAGAATGTCCTTTTGGTCTATCTTAAAAAGCCTGCAAACCAATTCTGGATTTATGATTTTCTTTTCTTTGAAAAAATCAAACCACTCGCGGCTTTGAAGAATAATGTCAAAAGTCAGTTCGAAAGGGCCGGAGTTTTTAGATCTGATTACTTTTGCAACTTCCCGTATATTCTTTTTCATTGTTATCTCCTTTAGCCCAACTGCTCTACAACACAAGGAAACAATTCAACTTCATTTGCTTCCATGAGATGATAGAGTGAAAATTCAAATACCTGTCCCATTGGAACATCGGATGGTGAAAATGGGAAAGCGAGATTTCCGGCGGTAGAAATTCTTCCTTCATACCCGTAATGCAAAAGAGTCGATCTGGTGACACTACATAAAGTATCTGCCTTATCCTGCGTTGGACAAAGTGCTTCGATGATTATGCAGATTTCATGAGAATTCATCTGCTCTGTTCTCAGTGGTTCGAGGGGGCCCATAACGCCGTTTTTTCCATATACGTGAAAAAAGACCTGCCCATCCAGATTATCATTTGAATTCATCATGGTATTAACCTGAGCGTTAACTTCGTTGAGAATTTTATCAATGCTACCAACCATTATTGGATCACGAGTTCCAGCGATACTAACTGCTCTGTACCCAATTCTTCTTGCGCCTTCAAGCTTAATTGTTGAAACATCCGACTTTACGTATTTGCTGCCTTTGACTTCAACACGTTTTTCATCAAGCTGATTAAACACACAATCGGTTAAATCAAGCATTCCGCCAGGTCCTGGGAGATGATAAGGGTCTGATTTTTCATACAAAGTATGTGCGGCGGTTGATTCGCAGGTGAATTTTCGAATTGGATTTAGCGGTTCAAGAATAAAGGAATCCTCGGTCAAAATACCTAGAGCACAGTCCGCACCAGAGCCTGGAGTAGAAGCAATGGCGGCGCACTCCAGGATTTTTCCCATGTGCATTGCCAAACCAGCATCATATCCAAGAGAAATTGGAAGAGCAGCGAAAACAGCCGGGTCATAACATCTTCCCGCCAAAACAACCTGGCAACCTTCCTTTAAAGCCGCTATAAGAGGATTTATTCCCATTTGAGCAACTATAGCTGCAGACTCTTCAATATGAGCTTCGGTCAGCTCATGAACATAGGTTAAAGGAGTTATTTTGCCTTCAGCTAATGCTTTCTTAACAGTTTCCTTGGAAACATCTGCTGGAATGGTTCCAAGCTTAAAAGAAAGCTTTTCTTCTGAGGCTATTTCACGAATAATTTCAGTACACCAATCCAGATGAGGTTTAGCTCCAGATCCGCCTGCTGTACCAATCACCACAGGAATATTTCTTTCAACTCCTGCCTTTATCATATATCTAAGATCGCGCTTTACAAAAGCCCTATCAGTAAAAGACTTTCCTATGCCAAGATAGTATGGACCGGGATCAGTTGATCCGGCATCGACTGCTATCAAATCAGGATTTCGCGCCATACCTCTTTCAAAGGAGGCTTCTGGAAATCCATAGCCCAGAATTGCGGTCGGAGATAGAACTTTGAATTCTTTAGTCATTATCATTTCCCCCTTCTCTCCAGCGTAATACAGAGAGAATTCTTTCCATTTCATTGTTCACAATTGTCAGGCCTTCATCAAAACCCATACCAGGTTTAGCAAGCATTCTATCAGCTTGAGCAGCGACTGCTAGATGAACACAAATTCTTGCTGACACATCAGTTTCGTTACATGTTCCGCCCTGGTAAGCCTCAACCCCAAATTTCTTACAATAAAGAACGCTTTCTACAATATTTTGAATTCCACCTAGATCGGGAGTCTTGATTTGAACCATGTGACAGGCTTTTGCGTCAACAAAATCACGAACATCTTCGTAGGTATTACACCACTCATCCGCGACGATTTTAACCCCGGAACCTTTCTCTTCAAGGCCTTTAACGATAGCAGCCAGAACTTCTATGGTTTTGGCTTTTTCTTCCATATCAACAGGACCTTCAATGTACAAAGGAAGACCATCTGCATCAGCTTCCAATGAAGCAAGATACTCTACAATCCGAGGGATATCATATTCAAAAGCCAGTCCAATTGTGCCATAAACATCAAGATGTAAAGCGGGTTTATAACTATCATTTACCCTGAGTGCCTTAACCCTTGAAGCCAGCCACTTAATGTATTCGCGAAGCTTTTCGCCATCACGACCAAGTTTGGTTTCAATGTTGTTTATAAGGCCATGTGGCAAAACTTCCACACCCTTCAAAATCATCTTATCAACGTTTTCATAGCGATTATCTCCACATTGTCCAAAAACAGGCACTCTTTCGGTGACAACGGGAAGATTATATTCTTTACAAATAACTTCGGCAGGTAGAACATGAAGCTCTTTTGCTCTTGCATCAAGTAAAGCCTGAGACAAGCCGTATCTAATTGCGGTATGGAGACGTTTGCCATCCACTTCGAGTGACATAAATTTTTCTACCATGCTACGAAATGATTCAATTTCCATTCCCTCAAGAAGTGGTCTTAAGTGAGTCTTAAGATATGGAATGTACTCTTCGGCAAGGAATAAGGGATCTCGTCCACCAGCTCCTGAATACTGGACAGCAGCACATTCTCCAAGCGCGATCTGCCCATCTTCAAGCACTAACTGCACAGAGATACTCTGTCCCGCTTCTCTTATTCTAGTGAATTTAGGGGTAACGGTTTCACCAACATACACAAATCCATCGTTGGTTGCTCCTTTTTTGATTGCTCTCTGATCATCAAAAAAGAATGCTGAAACTCCAGGTGAAAATAAGGCTTTTATAATTTTCATTTTGGTCTACCTACCAGTTTTCCTTTGCTAATAGCATAAATGTCATCTGTAACCATCTGGAAACAAACGCTACGGCCTTCTGCTTTTGCTCGAGCTTCAAGTCTTTCGGAGTGGAAATCTATGATTTCTTTAGAAAGGGGAAGGTTTCCTTTATTGAAAACGCGGATAAAACCTTCATCATCTCTCATCGGAAGAATTTTTCCGTGATTACACATAGCTGGAGCGAAAGGCACATCCAAAGCTCCAGATTCAAAACCAGGCACGATACCAGCTTCTATATCTCCATAGCCAAGTTCATAAACCTTATCAAGCAAACATTTTACTTCAGCTTTAATAATTGTTATTTCTCTTTCAAGCTCAGGTCCGCGTGGGAATCTCTGATCAGAAAGCATGTTAACAATCTGTCTTGTAGCCTTTAAGCCTTGAGCATTAGCTTCTTTTGTTGGAATACCCATAGCTTCATGAGGTGATTTAACAATAACCTTTTCAGCTTTTGCCAAACTTGCAACTGTTGCTCCCCAACAAATAACCGAGAATGCCTTTGCCTCTTCTTCCGGGAAACCACCCATCCATTGATGGAAAACACTTGTAAGTTCATAATCAGAAAAGTTTTCTTTGGCAAAATACTCATGGGCAATTTCTTTTAAAGCGATCATGGCGGCGAGGTCCTGAATAAGATTTCCACCTTGTCCATAGCCAAGAGTTATCGATTTTACTCCCTGCCTTAATGCAAGAATTCCCTCAAGCACTGCTACAGTGATAGCAACAAAAGGGGGAACCAAAGTACCTGTTAATGGTCCAAAAGGTTCGCGATTGATTGAAACTCCATTCTCCTCATACCAGCCAACAAGGCGATCAACATATTTCCAATCTTCAATAGACTTCTTCAAGGAAACCTTTTTGGCATATGGAATGTTGTAACTGATTCCGCCGCCTTCGTAGCTGGTAAAACCAGCTGCCAAAGTGATTTCAGCAAGAAGCCTTGCATCTGGAGTACCATGTCGAACTTGAATTGGAGATTTTACCGCTTCTACAACTCTTCTACATGCTTCCAGGCCGTGATTAACAGCTGGAAATCCATTTAGGAGAGAAGTTTTAGCTTCATAGGACTTTTTAATGCCCTCAGCAGCTTCCTGATAGCGATTCTGGCGAGTATATGCATCAATGGTTGTTGGAAGCAAATCTGCTTCGCCCTGAGTTTCCAGATATTGGAGTAATTTAATGTGTTCATCGACAAGAGCTACCCCAGCTCTTGGTTGTAGCAGGACTCTTCCTTCATCTGAGGCTTTTTTCATCGCCTTGGCAAAGTTTTTTTCTTGTGGGATTGATTTTTGGTATGCCAAACCGTCTTCGAGTTTGAGACCTTCGCCGGTTGGCCAGGTTTTTAAAATTTCCTGTCTGATTGTTTCGAATTGTTCAAAAGGTATCTTAGTGGCACTCACGTTGCAATGACTCCTTGCTAAGGGAATTTTCATCTTGTCCCGCTGCTTTTAGCGGAGCAAATAGATTAGAAACTGCCAGCTCAGCAGCAGCTTCGGGGAATTGTGTCGCAATGTTACCGAGAAGAGGCCATAAGTAAGGCCTATCAACAAAGCAGTGCGGGTTTTCAGGGGCAAGAATCATAGTTTCTCCCTGATTCAAAGAGTCAGAAGAAATGGCCAGATCATAAAGATCCTTTCCACAATTTTTGGCCGAATATCCGCCTGTTAAAACTATTTTGGGAACTGCTCTGAGGTCTTTTCCTCTTTGCAGCCACACCTTTCCACCTGGGGTCCAGGATTTCTCCATTCGCCCGGCATGTCTAATAACTGCGTGTCGAAGACACCCAGTCGCCATAATTTCGTCTAATTTACTTTCACAAGGGCTTTGCGGAAGTACGGAAGCATTTTTACAAATAGTTGAAACCCACGTTTCAAGATCATTTAAGAAAGGCTCACCTAAGCTTTCGGACTTCTCAAACTCTTCCTTTAGAATAAAATAAAGGGATTGTGCGCTGATTCTCATGCCCAAATCGCCTTCTACGGATCGTTTAGCTACCGGCTCAGTGATTCCTCTCAAAATGACAGAATCACCGCCTTTAAGAGGCTCTGAATAAGAATAAACATCGGTAGTGGCTCCGCCTGTGTCTACCACGACAAGCTCCGACCATTCCCGATTCTTTTTGGCTACTGTTTTTACCAACTCAAGCATTGCTCTTGGCGTAGGCGAAGGCTTGGTGCCAAAATAACTGACCAGCTCCTCAAGGCCCTTCCCCTTAACTATGGTTTGCAAAAACTCTTTTTGAATTGCTTCCCTGGCTGCTTCTCCCTCAAATTTTCCAATATCAGGCATTACATTGGGTACAATAATCAGCTTTTTGTTTTCCAGGATTTCTGAAATTTCATCTTGAATTTGATTATTTCCAGCATAAATAATGGTCCCGGAGAAGTTTGAAGAAGCCAGACGATTTGCGTTTCTAATCCCGGTTTTTTCATGTCCACCATCTGTACCGCCACAGAAAAGAAGAATATCAGGATTTTCTCTTTCTATTTGTTCAACAGAATCTTTTGTCAAACCATATGAAATAGCTGAAATCACTCTTGCCCCAGCTGACCAGGCCACAAGCCTGCCAATTTGTAACGATAGTTCGGGGACCAGACCAAGAACTGAAATTCTAAGTCCCCCTTTTGCGGAGGATGAGAAAAAAACTTCTGGCAGGCCATTTTTGTCAGGAATTGGATCTGAATCATTTAGAGACAACAGACTTCGAAGCACTTTAAATGCAGCTTCAGGAAGATTTTCCGTTGTTGTTGGAAACGCAGCCTGATTTAGCAGTTTAGCTTCTTTCTTGCCTATAGAGAATAAGGCTCCCTTTGTGAAAGTTGAGCCAATATCTATGCTGATAACAGATCGATTACCGTTCATCAATTTAAGCCACTCCACGTTCCTTCAAATCACTTTTAAGAAGTTCAGCGACTTCATTCAAATCGCAATCTGTGCGGAAAACTCTGTCGTAGCCCATTTTCAAGAATTTCTCCTGAACAACCTCAAATGGAGTTTTCCCCACAACCAGATTGCCGCCAACATAAAGAAGTACGTCATCAAGACCTTTTTCCTTACATTTCTCCGGAAGTCCGACGCAATCTATTTCTCCATGGCCATAGAGTGATGAGACCAAAATGGCTTTTGCGTCTGTTTCTAATGCAGCATTGATAAACTCTTCCTGGCTAGCCATAACGCCAAGGTTAGTTACTTTAAAACCTTGTTCTGTAAAAAATACTTCCAGAATTTTGTTGCCAACAGAATGGCAATCAAAACCAATAACGCCAAGAACGATCTGTATCGGTTTCATATTAATTTCCGCCTACCTGAGATTATTTAATAAACGTTTAATAAGACTCTCAAGATTAACCAGAGAGCCGGGTTCTATTTGATACTGAAAATGTAGAAGACGACCGCCTGAAAGGCGATACTCCTGCAAAAGTCGCATAAGCTCACTTGGAGCCCCTTTTAAGAAAGTCTGAGGCACCACAAGCGTAGAACAACCATGCAAAAATTCAGAAAAATCTTTACCAGCGCCAATTTGAAAAGATCGACACTTTTTGGATGGATAAAATTTTGAAATCCAGCCACGGACAATCTCGCAAAACTTATCACTGTAATAAAGGATTCCAGCAGATGAGCTTTCTCCAAGCTGACCAAGTTCCACCATTGTTTCAGTCGAAGGAGCAACCCCAACCTGAACAAGTTTATCGCCCAATCCTGGAGCTAATTGCTTTAATTCAGAGTAATGATTAGTCGTAGTTACAATCAAATCAAAGGCTTCTAGAATCTTTTCCGGCTGCCGTTCAAGCTTTAAATCTTCAAGCTCAAAGCGACTTACATTCAACTGATTCAGCAATGAAATTTGTTTTTGATATACTTCCAATGCTTCTGGGTTGCAATCAACAGCAGCGATTGTGAATGCAGCACAAATCTCCTCTCTCTGGGCGATATGAGAAGAAAACAGGTTGGAAATTTCTTTATGACTGAAGCCAAACTCTTCCAGTTTTGAAATCAATTCAGCAATAGCTTCTTCAGCAAGCTTTAAGCGACTAGAAGAATCCGGACTGTAAAAATCCGAGACATAAGTCCCTTTTCCTCTGACAGTAACAGCAAATCTGGCTTGAATTAATCTCTCATAGGCTTTTTTAACAGTTCCACGTGATAATCCCAACTCTTCGGCAAGATCTCTTTCCGAGGGAAGTTTTGTACACGAAATAATCTCACCAGATTTGATATTATCTATCAACTGGTCGCTCAACTGCTTATAAACAGGAGCGCTGGAAGCCGCTTGCAATTTAATTAAGTTAGAAAAATTCATAGTGGTCTACTCCACAAAGCCCAAAATATACCATAGCCTTTTTATTGTCAATTTTTTCCAACAAAAATTCATCGATTCCTCAAAAAATTTCAATCATTCTAAAAGCAAAAAAACTCTCCAAAATGGAGAGTTTTTTTGCTTTTAGAATCTAGTAGTCTTCGCCGAATTCATCGAAATCATCAGAATAATCGTCATCCAGGAATTCATCATCTTCATCAGAAAAGCCGTGCTGAGCCAACCAATCATCAGCCGCATCCGTTTTCTTTTTTGCCCCACCAACTCGAATCTTAGAAACAGTTTCCGATTTTCCACCGCCTCGACTATAGCCGCACTTACATTTCTTCTTAGTCCCTATTTCTCTGGCGCACTCGGGGCAAAAACGGCTCATCTTTTCTTCGACAACTTTTTTAATCTTCTTCTGCTCAAGTTGTTTGGCAAGCTTCAAAAAATCCTCTTTTTCTGTCTGATCAGAGGAGGAATCAACCATATCTTCAAACTTTTCAGCATAATCCGGATTCTCTTCAAGATATTTGTCAAAAGCCTCTCTTGGGCCATCTGTTTCTCTCCACAGATGCGAATACGGATACAACGGCTCTTCCTCAAGAAACTTATCGCATAAAGCCATAAATTCCTTTTCCCATTCATCGAACGACATCTTCTTCATAAAAGCCCCTTTGAGCAGAGATTACTACGTTTAAATATATTTATTTTTTTCAAGAATGACTAGGCAATTTCTCTATTCTTTTTAAAATTTGCTTTACCAAACCTGAATTCAGCCTTTGATAACCCCAATAGGCTTCAACCTTACGACAGGTTCCACAAGATCCAATTCGGAGCTAATTACAGTCTCTATATCCTTATATGCCTGAGGAGCTTCACCGAAATCATAAAGAATTCCTTTAGATTTTCGTTTTCGAGAACCTCCACCAGCTTTTGACCATCGATCAAAAACCACACCCTCCATCGCAGCATCACATTCTTCAAGAGTCAACTTCCTGCTGGCTTCATTCCTTCCCATCTTTCTACCAGCCCCATGCGAACAAGAACAAAAAGACTCCGGATTACCAAGCCCGCGAACAATAAAGGACATAGCCCCCATACTTCCAGGAATTATTCCAAGTTGTCCTTTTTGAGCTGAAGTTGCTCCTTTTCTATGAATCCAGAGCTCCCGATCAAAATGCTTTTCTAAGGCCGCATAATTATGATGGATATTTATCTCTTCGCAGAATGCTGCTTCAGGGTAGGCTTCAAGAATTGCCCTTTTAAATTCTTCCATCATCAGGCGTCGATTTTCGCTAGCGTATCTTAAGGCAAAATTCATATCCCGAACATAATTCTGCCCTTCTTGTGAATCCAACGGCAAAAAAGCAAGATCCGGCGAGGGAAGCTCTGTACACCACTTGTCGTTTAACTCTTGAGCCAATTTGTGATAAAAATTTGCTATTCTATAGCCAAGATTTCTTGAGCCGGAATGAAGCATCATCCAGATATCTTGAGTATCTGAAACCTGCAACTCTATGAAATGATTCCCCCCTCCAAGCGTTCCAAGGTTTTTCCGATCACGCGCAACTCCCTCCAAATCAATCCAGCCCGGTGAGTTTCCAAGAATTTCAGATTCAAATTCTTCGAATCCAACCCAATCTTTTCGCTTTTTATGACTATTTCCCTCTCCCACCGGAACTGTTTTCTTTATTTCATCAAGAACACGACGAATTAATCTTTTCTCACCAAAAGATTCAACCCTCAAATTTGTCTTTACCGCTCCCATCCCACAGCCAATATCAACTCCAACAGCGTTAGGAATTACTGCATTTTTACAAGCTATCACTCCCCCAATTGGCATTCCATAGCCAACATGGCAATCAGGCATAAGAGCTACGTGCTGAGCCACGACTGGGTGAGCGGACAAATTTGAAGCCTGCAGCAAAGCCTCTGGTTCAATTTCATTGCACCAGGATTTTATTGGAACTCTAGCCTCTTTCGAAATACTTTTCTTATCTTTAATCCATTCCATAATGGCCTCCAATCAGCGTTTCAAGTCAACCGCAACTTGATATAGATTCTCTCTAACTTTTTTCACTTCTACATCAACAGGTAAGAACTTTTTTATCACCTCAATATTTGTAACAACATGAGAATCGAGCTTATTGGTGGTAAAAGCTCCGCCACCACAAAGCGAAAGTGGGAGCAAAATTTGATCCGCCATGTAAAAATCTAAATTGGCACCAGAAGATAAGAAGTTTTTAGCTTCATTACAAACAGAACCTGCAATCTTTTTTCTAGAAACTCCTTGCTGACCAAACCCAGTAAACATAGCAACAGAATCCATAGAAGCAAGTTTCAATAAAAGCAAATTCCCAGGTCCTTCCGAATCAACCTGCAACACCTGCTTTTGAAAATTATTAAGATCGAATACATTAGAAACCATTTCCACTTCGTCTCTGGCGATAGCCTCTGGAATTCCCGACACAACACCCAACACACCCGATGATTCAAGAACAAACTTTTCAGGCAATGACAAAGGTTGAAAAACAGGGGCTTTGGCCGATGGGATTTCAATCTTAATTTTGCCTCCACCAGCAGGATAGAAACCCCAATCTAACAATTCAACAGCACAAGAAAGTCCAAATCGCTTTAACATAAACACATAAACTTCACTCAAGTAGTGAAAAGTTGGGGCAAAAGGATTATGAGTTCCACCTTCGACCACAATACAAGAACGTTTTCCAGAAAGCATCAAGGGAAGCATAATCGTTTGTGCAACCAGAGTTGCGCTTCCAGCAGTACCTACCGAAAAGTTAAATTTTCCAGACTTCAACTTTCCAGGCGTGAAAACAATCTTCTCTGAGCCGACCTGTCCACCCTCAACTTTAGCATCACAAATCTCTGCTGCTGCATTTAGAGCAGTCAAATGCTGCCTCATCAGTCCAGTTTTTTTTCTTTTTGCTCGAACATTGAAAATTTCAAATGGCTGACCTGTACAGATAGACAAGCTAAGCGCACTACGCAAGATTTGCCCACCACCTTCACCAAGCGCTCCGTCCAATCGAATCATTTTTAACCTCCTCAACATTAGAGCATCCCAACAAGCTTTTCAGCCAATCCCTTCTCACCGACGAAAAGATTTACATTGGACTTTTCAGCAATTCTTTCCACAGCCTCCAACTCTCTCAAGCGCATTAGAGTCGGATTATTTTCGAGCACCTTTGCCGTATTACACTGACTCCTGGTTGATGCAGTTTCTTCACGCCGAGCAATTTGACTCGCCTCAGCTTCTTTTTGAGCAGCAACAACTTTATTCATCAACTCTCTCATGTCTCCAGGCAATATAATATCTCGAATTCCAAAACTGTTTATCTGGACGCCAAATTTAACAGCTTTCTCCTTAAGCTTACTTAAAATAGCTTCAGAAATAGTTTCCTTTTCCGAAAGAATTTCATCAAGCTTTTGACTCCCAATTGCGGCGCGCAAGACCAATTGCCCCTCCCTGTAAAGAGATGAATCCACAGACTCAAAACCGGCAACAGATTTTTTAGCATCCACAACTTTGTAGCTAACAGTCGCATTTAATCGCAAACTAACCTTATCAGAAGTAATTATCTCCTGCCCAACCATATCAAACATTTTCTCCTGCAAACTTACCAACACAAAGCTCAGAGAACAAACATTGCGCCAGAAAGCATAAAACCCAGACTCAAACTCCTTAACAAAGCGCCCATTCTTATAAAACAAACCCACAGTATTTTTTTCAATTTCGAGGATTTCCAGAAACTCTCTTCCTGATTCTGAAGAAGCTATTTTGTATTTTTGACGATGGGTGAACAGAGGATCATCAACCTCAATCTTTTCAATTGCAATCTTCTTTCGCGATTTCCAAACCGCTTGCAATCCAACACCAATTACCGCCTCAAACCTACCATCTATCCAAAGCAAAGCGCGATGATTGTCTTTTAAATCCAATATTTCCAATTGATCAGAAAGAAAACCAGACCTTACAATTTCTTCCAGAGATTTGTGCTTTAGAAACACATCCAACTCTGAAACAACATCAATTCTTTCCCCAAACAATGATTTGGCCACATACAATCCAGGCTTCAGCACCTCTACCAACTTATTCCTCACAAACTTCAGCCCAAACTCATAACTATTAACTCTTACCAGCTTAAACATCCTCTACACCTCCAATAAACCTATTCAATTAGTCAAATGACTATTAATTTCAAAGCCTTCGTAGCGGTCAAAGCAGGTATTTCATCAAAATAAAAGTGGGAGCTAAAATTAGATTTGCGCTTTTATCTTTCTATCAACAGCCAAGAAAAACAAAATGAACCTCAAATCCGACAAATAACCCGCAGACTCCAATTTCAATTGTCAGCAGACCAAATTACGGTTTGCAAACAGAAATCCAACCCCTTCCGCCACTCCAGCCAATTAAAAACCTGATATTACAGATTTTGAGCAGGATTTGAACCTGCAACCCATGGAGTGTTAGTCCATTGCTCTACCCATTGAGCTATCGTGGCCAACCTCAAACTCAAAACTACTAAGGAACTTGATCTGGCTAGAGCCATCAAGCCTGTAGTCGAATCGGCGGCAAGCTATATATTGCAATCTCTATGCCAAACGACAAGACTTTCCCCAAAAGCCCTTAAAGATTGAGTTTTTAAAAATTCTTTGTCTTGAGCAATGTGACTTTTTATATTTATTTTTATATATTTTTATTATATTTTATATATATGAAAAAAGTTGTAATTGGATTTTTAGGTTCATCACTCGATAGAAGAGGAAAGAACCACAGATGGGATAAATGGAGACCGTCTGTGGCGATATGTCAGCACGAAGACCTTCTTATAGACAAGTTCCACCTTTTATACAATGCCAGGAATGAAGGACTTGCTTTACAGGTCAAAAGTGACATAAAACTTATTTCACCCGAAACCAATGTGATTCTGGAAAAAATCGAATTAAAAAATCCATGGGACTTTGAAGAGGTGTTTTCAGAACTTCTGGAATATACCAACAACTACTCATTCAAGACGAAAACAGAAGAATATCTGCTGCACATAACTACCGGCACCCATGTCGCACAAATATGCCTTTTCCTTCTTACAGAAGCAGGCTTCTTTCCGGGAAAGCTCATTCAAACTGGCCCAGGTCGACAAAACACACCTCCTGGAAATTATGAAATAATAGACCTGGATCTCTCACGCTATGATTCAATAGCAAAGCGATTTTCGCAACAGATCAATGACGACATTTCTTTTCTGAAATCAGGAATAAAAACAAAGAGCAAAAAATTTAACGCTCTCATTAGTGAAGTAGAAAAAGTTACACTTAGAAGCTCAGACCCAATTCTCTTAACAGGTCCAACCGGAGCAGGCAAATCAAGGCTGGCAAAGCAAATATTTGAATTAAAAAAGCAAAAAAACATCGTTTGTGGAGAGTTTGTAGAGGTAAATTGTGCAACCCTAAGAGGCGACATGGCACTATCAGTTCTATTCGGACATACAAAAGGTGCATTTACCGGCGCTGAAAAGGCAAGAACGGGTCTACTCAAGAAAGCAGACAATGGAGTAATTTTTCTTGATGAAATTGGTGAATTAGGTCTTGATGAGCAAGCCATGCTGTTACAAGCAATTGAAAACAAATGCTTCTTTTCTGTTGGTTCGGACACAGAAACAAAAAGCGACTTTCAATTAATATGCGGAACCAACAAAAGTTTACACAAATGCGTTCACGAAGGCGTCTTTCGAGAAGACCTCCTTGCGAGAATAAACTTCTGGTCCTTTAAAATGCCAGGATTGGCTGAGAGAAAAGAAGACATTGAACCAAATGTAGAATTTGAGCTACAAAAGAGGTCTAAAACGATTGGGAAACCTGTTAATTTTAGCAAGGAAGCCAAAACAGCGTATCTAAACTTTGCAATGAAGCCGGAAGCAATTTGGAAAGCCAACTTCCGCGACTTAAATAACTCAATTAATCGCATGTCAGTTCTTTGCGAAGGCAACAGAATAAGCTCTCATGATGTAGAGAAAGAAATTAAGAGACTTAAAAGCGAATGGCATTCAGTTTTTGAGCCAACAGATAAAGGCTTAATTCAGAAATTGATTTCTTCCGAGAAGCTTGAATCAATTGATTTGTTTGACAGATTGCAGCTAGAGCAGGTTCTTCAAGTATGTGCCAAAGCAAAAAATCTACCTGAAGCGGGCCGCATTCTATTTTCGGAATCAAGAAAATCCAGGCAAAAAATAAACGACAGCGACAGATTAAGAAAATACCTGCAAAAGTTTAATCTGGACTGGGAAACAATTTCTACATTAACTTCAGCTGAGAAAAACTTTTAACAAAACACCTCCCCCTAAACTGCAAAACGATGAGTTAGAAACAGTTTGGATATAGGATTTGACAGAGTTGGTATTTTAAAACCATAATGGGTCACACTAAAAAATAGATTACAGGAATGATTCAGGAGACTAAAAATGGAAAAAAAGTCGGTAGATTTTCTACTCACGCTTCTAGAAACACCTTCCCCATCTGGCGACGAAAAAGCTTTTCAAAAGATCTGGCTTGAAAGAGTTAAGAAATTCGCAGAAGTAGATACAGATATGGCTGGCAACGCCATAGGCATATTAAACAAAAACGCAGACTTCAAAGTCCTACTAGCTGGGCACTGCGATGAAATTGGGATGGTTGTCACCAGCATTGATGAAAATGGCTTTGTATATTTCACAAAATCTGGTGGAATAGATCATACAATTCTACCCGGGCTGGAGGTTGAAATTTTCGGCGAATCAGAAAAAATAGACGGGGTAATTGGATTCAGCAGAACTCCAGAATTTAAGATTCCAGAGAAAATTTCAATGGAAGATCTACACATTGACTGTGGAGCAATCGACAGCAAATCTGTGAAAAAATTAAAAAAACAAATTAAAATAGGCGACTATATCCTGTATAAAAGCAGTCCAAAATTGTCAAAAGATGGAATTGTTACAGGAAAAGGCTTAGACAACAAAACAGGTGCTTTCATCGTTTCAGAAGTATTGAGAAAGCTCAGCAAAAAGAAACTTAAAGTTGGTGTTTATTGCGTCAGCACCACAGGCGAAGAAACAAACCTAAGAGGAGCTTATTTCGCAGGATCTGGACTCAACCCCTCGCTAGCTCTAGCTTGTGACGTAACATTTGCAACAGACACCCCAGGCATGTGCCACAAAAAATTTGCGAAGATTGAGCTGGGAAAAGGTCCAACTCTATCAAAAGGCAGTCCAATTAACCCGGAAGTAAACAAGCTCCTTGAAAAAGCCGCTAAAAAGGCAAAAATAGCGACGCAGTATGAGCTAACTCCTGAGCAAACTTGTACAGATGCAGATAAAATTCACTTTTCCGGAAATGGTGTACCAGTAGCAATTGTTTCCTTGCCGCTTCGCTACATGCACTCCCCGATAGAGATGGCTTCAATTAAAGACATAGAAAATGAAATAGACATGCTTGTCGAATTTATCTCTGGCTTAACTGGCAAAGAAGACCTTAGACCCGTAAAACCATAATAAAAAAACCGAGAAATGGTCATTGTTACCATTTCTCGGTTTTGTTTTATTTAAATCAGTCTTTATCTATTTTTTGCAATTGGTTTTCAAGAGCTGAATCTTCTACAAGAGAGTTACTAACCATTGCAGGAGGTGCAGGGACTTCAATTTTCACAGACATTGGCAGTAAAGAATATAACCCCTGCAAATATCTAATTGGTGGATGCGAAGTGGCTTTTGGCTTGCCTGAAAATTCAATAGCTCCAAGAACAGAATGTCCATCAGAATAAATATTGTTTGGAGCACCAATATGAACATACTTCATCCACTTCAGAGGAACTCTAGTAACCAAATCATTATCATTAACCCATCGCTGGAAATTAGATAATTCTTCACCAAAAACCTTAACAAAATTCTTATTCCCAACTTTTGGAGATCCAAAAGCATAGATTCCCTGAACTTCGACCCCATCTTTAGCGAGCCTAAAAGAAGCCACAGTAGCAAGCCCTGCTCCAAGACTATGCCCTGTTATCCAAAGTTTCTTTGGAGCTCCAGCCATATGATCGACACACAATTTCTTTAAATCGTCATAAACAATATCAACAGCGTTATAAAAGCCTTTGTGAACTTTTACGCCACTTCCCCACCATGGGATGCGCTTTTTGAAAAAATTTAGATCAGTTAAAAGCCAATCATAAACGGCTCGTGGCAAATTTTTAATATTTCCCTTTAACCCTTCAGAACCGCGAAAAGCAACCACCACAGTTGAGGAATTTGACATCACTACAAGCTGCGTATCCCCAGTTTTCTGCCGCCTGGAAATAAAGTCAAACTTATCAAACCCGAGGGAAGCGAATTTTTCTGTGTATCTTGCTTTAAAATCATTAAAGTCTGTAGCACCAATTCTGTCTGCATAACAATAGTAACTTGCCAGCATCAGCAAGTAAGAATTATTTATGTCGTGGCTACCTGCAAAATTGTTAAAAACTGTTTTAAAACAATTTTGTCCCTGAATTTCAGCCTTACAAGTAGAGCTAAGACTAAAAAGTAAAAATATAACTGTCAGTATGCCAAAAATATGTATTTTGCTTTGTCTAATTCTATTCATTTGTTCACCTAGACTAATTATAACCGAAAAAAGAACTTTGTCAGGCAAAGTTTTGTAAATCCTAACAAAGAATTGTACAAAATCATAGTATTTTAGGGCCTAATTCTTCTGAGGTTTCTTTTAGAAGGGGAGTCAGAGGGCAACAAGGAACTAGAATTCTTCTTAAGTTCAGCTGAAATATTATTTAAGTCGTTAATAATTTGCAACACATCATCCTGCCCAATTCCAGATGAAACCAAAATAGATTTGGCATCGTTAATTACAGCGTCGACCTCTGATTTTGGAATATTCGCACTATTCATAATCGCCTGAACATCTTTTAAAAGCTTAATCTGCTCTTGAACAGAGACATTCCCATCAGACATAACTAATTGCAGATCATTAACCAGCGATTCTACAAGACCCTTTGAAGGTTTAACGGTTCCTTTCGCCAATGTCTGAAAACTTTTTACAAAAGACTGTTTTTGTTCCTCCGTCACATTAGCCTTTGAGCTCAATTGAGCAAGATCCAATTGAAGCTTTTTTAGATTTTCTTTTTGTCCCTCACTGACAAAATTCTTATCAGAGAAAGAGCTATTTTGAGCTGAACCTTTCCGATCTACAGAATTAGAGGGATTTATAGATTTTTGAGTTTTAGAACTTTTGGAGAAAGAATTACCCCTGCTTGAACTGTTTCCAGCACGGTTAAGCCTACAAACTCCAGTGGAAAGACGTGAAAACATCAGCAAAATCCATAGCAAAAACAGTCTTCGAACATTAATCAAAGCTCATTTCCTCCAGAAAGGTCTTTAATTTAAGACCACAAGCCTTAAAGAGAGTCTTGCCATTGTCCCAGAAACTTCTTGGCGTTTTTTTTAAGTCTTTTTAAGCCGCTAACTCTTTGCTTGATCATTTTATAATATAAGTAATCTTCCTGGCTATATTCATTAGTTGCACCATTTATCATTGAATCTGCAACAATTGCATTTTTATCCAAAATGGAAAATAAGCCATCAAATCTCAAAGCATAAAGTTTAGCGATAGCCTGTTCAAAATTTACCGCTGCAGAATAAGTCGGTGGCTGATTACCGACCTGAGCTGAATGCAAATCAATCATTCCGTTTTGTCTAAGCCAGGCAACGTCTTTCTCAATTTCTTCTGACAAAACTCCTGACCTACCGGCAATATCGCTTATTGTTAAAGGTTTCTCAGCAAATATCATGGTAAAAAGTATTTCCTGTCGGTCAAGCTTTTCTGCGGCATGTTGCTTAACTTCTCTCATGGCTTCGTTGAGTAAATCCTGAATTTGACGTAAATTGGTGTGCATTTTTCCTCCGACCCTGACTTTAAATTATTTTGCTGTTTTGAATTCTACGTTTTAATCATATAAGAATTTTCTTAAAGCGGTCAATAGCATTAATTGCCAAGACAAACCCGTAACAAATGATTTAACTTTCATTTACCTGTTGCAAAACAATAAGAGTCCGCTCTGCCTTTCATTCTGCATAGCCAACTGGAGCCATGTAAATCGAAAATTCATCTTCTCCGTTAACACCAAGTAATCGATCCGCTTTTTCCTGTATATAAGCTGCAATGCCACAGGTTCCCAATCCAGCCGCTTCACTGGCCAAATAAAGATTCTGCCCAACATGTCCCGCATCTAATAAAATACTCTTCATTGCATATGAACCATACCGCCATTCTGTTCTGTACGGAACCACAGTCCAGATGAAGAAAACGCTGGCACTTCCACAGAAGCCCTGCTCACAGGCTAATTCAGCTATAGCATCAGGTAAAGAATCGTGTAGATCAATTAAAAGCAAAGCGTTTTGAGAAGCAATGAAACGATAAACTCCTGGAGTAATTCCCTCCACTTTTGTAATTGCCAGATAGGTCTCAAATGGGTGCCTTGAGCCCCCAGAAGGAACAGTTCTTCTAAAAAATGTCCCGTTTTTTGAAATATGCTTAATGCCTTGCGTTGCCCACAAGAGAAAGCTTAGCTGGAGCTGAGAAATATCTTTTTCCTGAAAAATCCGATGACTAATTCTATCTTCAATGCAGACCTTCAAATCATTTTTCACAGGAACATAATCAGAAGGGTCCGGAAGATAAATCAAATGTCCATCATCATCCCACGGCTCTTCCAGATGAGGGTGAGCAACTCCTTTTTGCTGGTCTGGGATTGGCCCTCTTTCCACGGGTTTTTCGCTATAGCCCTTCATGAGATATCTTAAATCATCAATTTTAAACATAAGCTTTCCTCCACACTTTGATCTTGTGAAAATCCTGTATATTTTTTGTCTGATCTTTCTACTTAATTCTACCCCCAAATTACAAATTTTGACATTAATAAAAATACTGTCTTAAAAAAGTTTACTGGCCTACGTCTCTAGTAGCCTTTGCTTTAACCTTAGCACTCATTTTTGCCAAGCAAAGTAGTATTTGCTGTGATAGAATTTTCATCTAGCTGTCCACAAATTGAATAGAGCTAAAACTGGAGAAAATTGTGAACAAACTTAATATTCGTTTGCCAAAATTGGTTGAAGCAGCACCTACAGGTGCAGCGGTCCTTGAAAAATTGAAAAAGTCTTCGAAAAAACTCTGGAAAGACGGCATTATAGAGGTTCCCATGTGTCCCTTTAATGAATCAATTAAATCAGCTTTAGTTGAAGCTCACAAAAACAATAGAATAGGTAGAGGCTTTGAAACCGCAGACAGAAACTTATCAAAAGAAGCAAAGGGTCTGAAGTTAGCAGATAGTAAAAGCGAAGTTAAACGAGGAGAAAGAGTCTCGCGGCTAATTATTCTGAGCAACGATGGCGCAGAAAGATTTTATAGAAAAATCGAATCTTTGCTACTTAAACATGGCCCAAGAGTCCTGGCCATGGTAGTTGATGCAGATTCGTCTGAGCTTGGTGGCCTGGTTTATGGCCCTGAGCGACTAACCAAATTACTTTTAATAGAACACAAAGAAGCTGTTGCTCAGATACTATTATCCGTTTAAAGCCTTTTTATAAATGAGTAAAGAAAAAAAATCCATTTTCAAACATTTTTTAACCATTTACATTACATCAATCTTAGTATTAGTTGGTCTATGGCTTATTGGTCCCTCAAATGAACATTCTTCTTCGCAAAGCTATTCAGGAAAAGTTGTTTTTGAGCCTAAAAGCGAAAGATATCAAGCCCACCACTCGCTACAAATCAATTATAAGGGTAAGTTAACTTCATTTATGATCCTCCTGAAATCACCGCAAATCCAAGAGTTAATTGAGCAAAATGTTGGGAGAACAATCAAAGTAACTGCAAATCTTTTTTTTAACGAGCCAAAAGACTTTAATAAAGTCGAAATCCTATCAATAAATAAAATCAATTAGATTGTATCAAATTTGCCCCATCAGCAATAAAAATGTACACTTGAGTTGTATGTAAAAAGTTTTGCAGGTTTCCAAAATAAAAATAGGAGAAAACTGCATGAAGAGATGCTTACCCTTTACCCTCCTTTTTATCATTTTGACTTTCAATGCAGCTCTCTGTGCTGCGCCAACAACAAAAATATTCATCCTTCATAGCTACGAAAAAGACCATGTTTGCGGCCAGCCTCAAGAAGATGGCTTTTTAAACGCTTTAAGCGGTGTTCCAATTGATCTGGAAACCTTTTACATGGACACAAAAAGGAATCCAGAAAACCAGGAAAACAAAGCCAAAGCTGCGATCGAAAAAATCCATAAATTTCAACCAGACATAATTCTAACCATTGACGATAACGCTTTTAAGCTTGTTGGCTTAAAGTTTTTTGACTTTACATTTCAAGGCAAAACAAAGCCAGTTACGATTATTTTCTGTGGCTTAAATGGACAACCAGAATCTTATAGCAAAATAGCGCCATTTTTGAATTCCAGACAAAAACCAGGACACAACATAACTGGTGTTTATGAAAAGCTTCACGTACTTGATGCAATTCGTATTCATAATCAGGTATTCGCCGAAGCCAAAGAAATAAGAGTTATAGTAGATAGCACTTCACCTACAGGTAGAGCAATAACCAGACAAATTCAACTAGAGCTGGAAAATCAAAATATTACCTGGAGTATGAAAATTGTTGCCAACTGGGAAGAGTATAAGCATGAAATAGAGTCAGCCAATCAAGAGAAGCAAATCGGAGCTATTTACCCCGTTGCACTGCAATTAAAAGACAAAAACGGATTAACCTATACAGCTCCAGATATTTTAAAATGGACGATTGAAAACTCTAAAAAACCAGAATTAGCACTAAATTATGCGTTTTCAAAATTAGGCCTTTTTGGTGGAGCGGCAGTCGATTTCATGAAGATGGGTAATCAGGCTGGAAAAATGGCGCTAAAAACTCTAGAAGGCAAATCTCCTGGTGAGTTACAAATTGAGAATGCTGAAGATTTCGCTCTCGCCTTCAATATAAAAAGGGCACAGCAATTGAATGTCCAAATACCGGAAGAAATACTTGCGGCATCCGATATCATTTATAACGATTTCTAAGGGCACAAAATGAAAGAAAAAAAATTCTCCAACTTTCTTTCAATAACGATTCTGCTTTTCGTTGGATTACTGCTTTCAGTAATTATTGGAGGAGTTTTCTTTACTTATAAAAGAGCCATTACTCAGGAATTCAGAAATCTACTAAAAGCGGATAAGCTAGAGCTTGAAAGCGGCCTCCAAACAAAACTAAATATGGTTCGGTCTACCTTGTTCAGATTAGCCGAAAATAATGCTCTGAAAATCAATTTAATGCTTGGTTTAAAAAGTAAAATTAAAAGTATTATTGAGCAAGAATATCCAAGGGGAGATGAAGTTATATTCTTTATTCGCCCAACAGGCTCAAAGGAATTTATTCCCAAACTGGAAAATAAAAGCCTAAAAGACTATCTTGAAAGCACTTTTAAAGCTAACGAAGCCAACAGCCTAAAAATCCTGCACAAGGTTGAAAATAAGGGGCTTGTTTCTATTTTTACATCTTCGATACAACGAAGAGATGGAAGCAAGCTCGGAGAAGCGTTTGCTGTTTATAACATTGCAAAAGATCCAATTCACTTTCGAAGAAATCTTCACACATCACAACGAAAGATACTCCTTAAAGAAGGAAATGAACTAAAAGAACTTGGAGATAGCGATTCTCCTCTTTCATTGCCATTAAAATCAACAGTTGCGTCATTTACCATCACCAATGGCTATTTTGTTACGCCTCTAGACCTTTTTAAAGATTTGAGTCTAAAAAACTCAATTTTCTTCGCCAGCCCATCATCAGAAATGGAAGATAGAATCCATGAATTCACATTTCAATTACTGGTAATCTGCGGCTTAGTTTCATTTCTAGGAATCGCATTGTTTCTTGTTATACTTTCTTATCTTGATGAGCCATTAAGCAACATGGCGCAACAAGCTACCAAAATTTCAAAGAATCCGACTTACTATCTGAATCTGGAAAAAATAAAGTTCTCTGAATTCAGACAACTTGCTTCAGCTTTCAATCATGTTTTAGATAGTCTTTTAAAGCTCAGGAAATGCTAAAAGAAAAGGCCCAGCAAGAACTTGAAGCTTCTGAGCAAAAGTTTGTTCAAATTGTGAAATCTGTGCCTTCTGGAATCCAAATTTACCGCTACCTTGACGGACAACTAATTTTGATTGAATCAAACCCTGCTGCAGACAAAATACTATCAGCACAGCCTGGAAGCCTGGTTAATAAAGAAATTCAGGAAATTTTTCCAGATGAAATAAGCTCTAATTTAAAAAATATACTTGAGAAAAAATCACCAGAATCTACTGATTGGAGCTCCTCCCCTGTTTCTCATTACGACAATGAGAGGCAAATTGATCTTGAATTATTTATGTTTCAAATAAGCCAGGATTTAATAACTCTTATGTTTATGGATGTAACGGAAAGAAAGCGGCTAGAACAGAAACTGCAGCAAGGTGAAAAAATGCACACAGTGGGTCTCTTGGCGGGAGGGGTTGCCCATGATCTAAACAACATTTTTTCAGCACTGGTAAGTCTTCCAGATTTGCTGTTACTAGACATTCCTTCAAATAGCCCACTTAGAGAAGATATTGAATTAATAAAACAGTCTGGAGAAAGAGCTGCCGCCATTGTCCAAGATCTTTTAACCCTTACCAGAAGAGGTGTTCAAGTTAATGATGTAGTGAACTTAAACGACATAATCCACGATGTTTTAACTGGACCAGAGATCGAAAAGCTTCAGCTCAATCATCCAAAAATATATATCAATACCAGTTTAGACGACCATCTTTTAAATTTACTTGGGTCAAATGTCCATCTATCGAAAACTATTTATAACCTGATTTCAAATGCAGCTGAAGCCATGCCGCATGGTGGAAAAATATTCATAGAAACTGAAAATTGTTATGTAGATAGTTCCATTGAATTAAATGAGGATGTTGAAGAAGGTGACTATGTAGTATTAAAAGTAGCTGACGGTGGCGTAGGAATATCTCCAGAAGAGATCGGAAAAATCTTTGAGCCGTTTTACACAAAAAAAGTTATGGGAAGAAGCGGAACAGGCCTTGGAATGGCCGTGGTGTGGGGGACTGTACAGGATCACAAAGGAATCATTAATGTTAAAAGCACTAAAGATATAGGGACCGTTTTTACGTTATTCTTTCCAGTAACCAGACTAGAAGCCAAAAAGAAAACAGTAATACCACTGGAAAACTTATTAGGCAATGGGCAGTCAATACTTGTGGTAGATGACGTTTTGCAGCAAAGAATCGTAGCGTCCAGAATTCTAGAAAAACTAAATTACAAAGTTCATATAGCTTCAACTGGCGAAGCGGCCATTGAATTTATGAAGGAAAATAGTGTTGATCTGATAATTTTAGATATGATCATGGACCCCGGTATAAATGGCTGTAAAACTTATGAAGAGATAATAAAAATTCATCCAGGACAAAAAGCAATTATCGCAAGCGGATTTTCTGAAACAGAAGACGTAAAACTAGCGCAATCACTAGGTGCGGGCCAATATATAAAAAAGCCTTACACCCTGGAAAAATTAGGGCTGGCTGTTAAAGCTGCCATCCAAGCAGACCAGACCTAAAAAAACTAGTATCTGAAGATATACTTTGGAGAAGTTTCAGTCTTAAAAGCAGGCCTGAAAACCATTAATCCCAAACATTTTTTCTGATTTTTCAGATATGAATAAAAATCCTGATCTACAACCCGATTTTGCTTTAAAGAAGCGTGTCGAATCCAGTCTTTGCCATTTCTCTTAATATAAAAAGCCATATGTGTAACATCCAGGCCTTCTTTATCAGTTACAAAAGCTATAATATCAGCAGATTTTAACTCAACCTTTTTACTAATAATCACCGACATTGGAAAATAGTGAATTGGCTGCTGTTCAACATATTTCAAAAATGCATCTGCAACATAAAAAGTTCTATTAGTTCCAACCTTGTTTAAAATCGTCCTGCGGATTCTGCTTTCAGGGCTGTTCCTGGCAACATTAAACAGGTATCCCTTCCCTTCATTTATGTCTGCCCAATGGGAAGTAAAATGATTCCTATAATGATTCAATAAAACCTTTCCATTAGCGTCAAACATTATATCTACGAGTCTTGGAAGAAATTCATCTCGATAATCAGACTTTCGACAGGACGCAATAGCAAGAACGTGCTCCACATAAGTCATGCAATCAAGATAAGTGAGTCCAGTTTTTAAATATTCCACCGGAAGGGGCTGAGAATTAGTTGCCTCCAGCTTTGTTACCTTTTTCTTTTGCCTGTTAATTCTTGCACGTGTTTCTGGCCTGTATTTTCTTCCAAGGAGGTATCTTGAAACAAACTCAATACGTCTTGAAATGGGCAATTTTTGAATTGCTGAAATTAATCTTTCTATCTCTCCACTTGCATCAGCGCAATTAACCTTTATCTCAGCAGCAAAAACCTGTGAGCAAGAAAAAAACAAAAACACCAACATTGGAAATAACAATATTTTTTTCAATGAATACCCCTATTAAAAAGCTTGGGGCTGATCTCTGTGCCCTTCACGAATCACCTTATATTCACCTGTCTCAGGATTTAGATCATAAATATTAAAATTGGTTTTTAAATCGAATCCTTCAGTATGAACAGCGAAGTTTACTGATGCGGAACCATTTTGCTTGCAGCTTGTAATTCTATGGAAAACATTACAAGGCCAAACCAGCATTGCAGGTCCATCATAGGCTAGTTCGCCATCAATAATTATTTTATTAGGTGTAACTTCAACATTTACAACTTTTTGATGTTGGATGCTATAAATATCAACGTAACGTGTTCCACTTAAAACCATCAAATTATCGGCCTGGTAGGGATGCATATACCATGGTCGAGAAACATCACCCACCGGACCTGGTGAAACTGCACCAGTAACATGCAAAACTCTGTCAATTGCATCTATTTTTGGTAAAACGCTTTGATCAAGACAATCAAAATTAACCCCTGGAGTTCTTCTCAAAACTCGTAAAGGAATGATTTCATAAAGACCTTCTATTTTCTGTAAAACTTTTGTGGCTGCCATAAGAATCTCCTACACTGACAAATTCATTATTAATTTTTTCGCTATAAAATATCTTCTGTATAGAAGTATTCATTCTACCAGAATAATCAAATTCCCAGGCTCACCAGCCCCATCTGTAACCGCAATCAAACGGTCTTTTGAGTCAAAACAAATTCCCTCAGGTCTGCCTCCATCCGATTCTGGAATAGCTATTTCCCTGATAAAAGTAAATTTTCCCAGATCATTATTTATATCCATTTTCGTTTCAAGGATCTTCCGAGATTTTCCTGAGAGCAATAAAAGATGTCCGGTTCTTTGATCTACCGTTAAGTCTGAAAGATTCTTAACTTTTGATTTCAATTCATTTGAGAGTTCTCTGGAGGCAATCATTTTAAGCGACGGCAACTCAAAGAGTCCAAGAAGCTTTGGGCTTTTCTGGTGTATTGCAAGAAGCATATCTCCTTGTCTTGAGCCAATTACATAGATTCCTTCCCAGCCTTTATTTTGGTCATCAGTCATTACCGGAAGTTTTCCAAGCAATTCTGGCTCTCCAAGAGTCAAAGAATCTTTGGTGGTAGAAATGGGAAAACTTATGATTTTACCCTTTTGCTCAGATAAACAATAAAGGGTTTTCTTATCTGTAGAAAGTGAAATTCCTTCTAAATCTTTTAAGAATTCACAGTCCTTGGAACTTTTGACAAGCTTGCTTTCATATTTGTCATTTAAAAGGAAAATACCCTTTTCATCGTCAACGGTTAGAAATCTACCATCCGAAATACTAACAATCGCGCTAGCTTCTAAGACATCAATTTTATGGAAAAGTGCCTGAGCATCCGATATCAAAGGCAAAAAGAAAATCAAAAAACAGATTTTTAAGACAACTATCAGATTCCTAAAATTAGTATACAAATCAACCTCCAACCGACTAATTCAGAAAAAGCCACCAAGTTTTTCAAGCAATATCTTCTGCCTTTCCTATTGCGCATTTTCAAATGATATCCGCATTAGGTGATTTCGTCAATCGCAGCAATCTTTTTCCCGCATTGGAACTGCATTCTATAGATCAAGCTAAAAACAAAAAGGACCGTCTCTTATGAGACGGTCCCTTCGCTTTTCAATTAATTCGGAACTAATTCAATTGCTTCCATGTAGTTGTAAGCTTGTTAGTTCTTGGGTGCCAGATAACGATATAATGACGTCCCTGTGCTGTGAAGTGGAATCTTACCATTGCGCTATCAAGGTTTGCTGATGGAATGCTAAGTTTCTGAGAGTATTTTACATTGTTATCTCTGCGATGATCTCTATCATCCTTGATAAAGGAAAAGTCTCTATTCAAATTTGCATTTGACTGAATCCAGCGCACCTGTTCACGGTTGTCGATAGCAGAATCAATATAATCCACATTCTGAAGAATTACTTTTCCATCAAGACAGGAAATATCATATCTGATTCTATCAACTTTACCACTGTGATCCCAACCTAATTTGAGATGATTAAATTTAATTTTCACCTGGGATTCCAGCCAAAGAGTCTGGCCAACAGCAGTATCACCCTGCAAATGTACAATTGCATTGTTGAGCGTGTGAGTTCCAGCAGACAACATTGAAGTAAATGCAAAAACTGCAATTAGTAGAGTAAAAACGATTCTTTTTTTCATATAATTTCCCCTCGTGTTTAATTTAAGAACATAAATAAAATATACATAAGAGCATTCATTCGTCAATTTTTTAAACTTCTTAACGGTACTTTAACAAACAAAAATGATCGTAGAGAGACAAACTTGGGTTACTGGTAATATTTACAGAAGATTTTTTTGGGAATCCATTGCTAATTAATATCAATATTGTGTAGATTAACCAATCCTGTATTTTTGTTGCCCCAAAATGCACATCTATTAATTCTGATTAACCAGAGGAACAAAGCCATATCTACGCAAAATAAAATTCATATAGTAAAAACTGAAGCACCAGCGGTTCTAGGACTGGCAGTTCAGACTCCTTATCAGGAAGATTCAGAAACTGAAAATTCACTTATTGAACTTTCTGAATTGCTAAAAACCCTCGGAGCAAAAATGGTTGATAAAGTTATTCAGAAAAGAACTTCTTCATCAAGAGCAAGCTATTTTGGCAAGGGAAAGATAGATGAAGTAAAGGCGATTGCAGAAGATTTAAAAGTTAAGTATATCGCTGTGGATGATGAATTAAGTGCTCTGCAAATAAAAACAATTGAAGCCAGAACCGGTCTGCCAGTAAAAGATAGAACTTCTATTATTCTTGATATCTTTGCTGCCCATGCTTCAACTCGTGAAGGAAAACTTCAGGTTGAACTGGCAAAACATCAATACCAACTTCCAAGACTTTTGCGAATGTGGACCCATCTCGAAAGGCAGCGCGGGGGTATTGGCTTAAAAGGTCCTGGAGAAACCCAGCTTGAAACAGATAGACGCATTCTCAATATAAAAATAAAAAAGCTAAATGAAGAACTGGAAAAAGTAGCAAAAGCACGTGAACTTCAGGGAAAAAAGAGAAATGACAGATTTGCACCCCTATTTTCTCTGGTCGGGTATACCAATGCAGGAAAATCAACCTTGCTAAACCAACTATCAGGAAGCAATGTTCAAATGTGCGATGGACTTTTTACTACACTTGACCCAACCGCTCGAAGAATTGAACTTCCCAATGGCCATTGGTGCATAATGTCTGACACGGTGGGTTTTATCAGAAAACTCCCACATGGTTTGGTAAAAGCATTTAAAGCAACTTTAGAAAGCGTTGTTCAAGCAGAGGTTTTGGTGCTTGTAAGCGATGCTTCCGATGCTGGATTTAGAGATCATTTGAATGCAGTTGATGAAGTTCTGGCCCAGATTGGGGCTTCGAACCATGAGAAAATTTATGTTTTCAACAAAATAGATAAAGGACTCTCAGTATCTGAAGAACTACTTAGGTCATCTTACCCGGATTGCGTATTAGTCTCGGCAGCAACAGGTGAAAACATAGATGTCTTAAAAAATAGAATCGAAACAATTATGTGCAGGAATAGAGACACTATAGATTTAGAGCTCCCAATAGGCTCACCACTTCTTGGCGAAGCGATGAAAATAGGAAAAATTATCTCCCAGGAATGGGGAGACGGTGTGGTTAGCTTAAGGGCAGAGCTGCCAAAAAGCTTTATCTCTATGCTAAACAGTCAGCAGAAAAGCCACGAAGCAACGCTTCCTTAAACTTTTTTAATCTTTCGCCTTATTAAATCGTGCTTCTTGAGCTTATAAATAAGATTCCGCCTGCTCATACCCAAAAACTCAGCCGTTTGTTCTCTATTTCCATCAAAACGAGCCAATGCTTCAAGCAATGCTTTTTTCTCAGCCTCCATTAGAGGCTCATCTGACTCTTTGTTTTTTTTGTCTGCAAGCTGAATACCATGAATATGCTTTAGCTTCAAAACATCTTCATCGCATAGCAGCACTGAAGCTTCAATCACGTTGGACAGCTCGCGAACATTTCCTGGCCATTTGTAATCCAGTAAAGCATTCTTAAATTCGTTGCTTAATTCTGGAACAGGTTTACCAAAACGCTCTGCAGCTTCTTTAATAAAAAGCTCCCCTAAAAATACAATGTCTTCCGGCCTTTCTCTCAAAGGGGGAATATGCAGGGTAAAAACAGAAATTCTGTAAAAAAGATCTTCTCTGAAACTTCCTTCATCGCACTGAAATTTTAGATCTCTATTTGTTGCAGCAATCATTCTTGAGTTAAAACGAATTATCTGAGATCCACCCACTCTTCTAAATTCCTTCTCTTGCAATGCTCTTAAAAGCTTTGGCTGAAGAGCAATAGACATCTCTCCAATTTCATCAAGAAACAAGGTTGAGTTGTTTGCCTCTTCAAAGCGCCCGGTCTTCCTATCTGTTGCTCCTGTGAAAGCACCTTTCTCGTGACCAAACAATTCACTTTCTAAAAGGGTTTCAACGATCGCAGCACAGTTCACTGCAACCATTTCCATAGCAGAGCGCTTGCTATTAAGATGGATAAATTGCGCCATTCTTTCTTTTCCAGTCCCGGATTCGCCAGTAATTAAAACAGTTACATCGGTCTTAGAGACTTTTGCTGCTGTTTCCAGGACTTTTTTCATAGCTGGCGAGGCGCAAGGAAATGGGTCCACCGATTTTTTGGCATTTAGATGTAACTTACTTTGTTTTTTCAATTGAGTAAGTTCTAAAACCCGCTCTATGGTCAAAATTAAATCATCAACATGCGGAAGCGGCTTTGTTAGATAATCAGCTGCCCCTTCTTTAATAGCTTCAACGGCTGAAGGAATAGAGCCGTAAGCTGTTAAAAAAATGATTGGGAGATCAGGACTTTTTTTATGAATTCTCTTCATAAGTTCACGTCCATCCATGCCCGGCATCATCAAGTCCAATATGGCCACGTCAATCTGCCTTCTTGAAAAAATCTCCAGAGCGTCTTTTCCTGATTCCGCAGAAATAGTTTCATAGTTAGAATCATTTAAAACAGCAGAAAGCATTGATCTATAAGCTTCCTCGTCGTCTACAATTAAAACGCAGGCTTTAAATTCTTCTTTCATCTAGATTTCCTCATTCAGGCAAACTTCTGCCATAACTGTATTTTTGTTCAAATTAACTAATTTCAGACTTCCATTCTGCTGTTCTGCAAGCTTTTTGCAAATGGGAAGCCCTAGACCATATCCGCGAGTTTTTGTAGAAAAGAATGGTTCAAACTTATTTTTTTCTACTTCATCGCTAAGCTGGCCTGGATTCAGAAACTGAAGCCTTGCTAAACCATTTGATGTTTCAAGAATTACTTGAATTTCATCATTTGTTCCAGCCTCATCAGCAGCATTTTTCAAGAGATTTAGAATGATCTGATGCATTGAATTTGAATCATACAGACAAAAAACATCGTTATCAGGCAATTTCAAAACAATTTTGAACTTCTCGTGCTGGCTTTTGAAAAAGTTCACAGAATCTGCCACAGTCGACTTTAGATTAAGCTTTACAAGTTGACATTCAGTAGGGTTTGAAAAATCCAGAATACTTCTGGTTAAGGTTTCAAGTCTAAATGTTTCATTTTCAATAGTTTCTGTCATTGGCTTTAAATCAGGAGAGTCATTTAGTTTTCGATTCAATAACTGGGCCATCCCGCGCACTGCCCCTAACGGATTCTTAATTTCGTGAGCTAACCTGGCTGACATTTTTCCAACTGAAGCCATGTGGGACTCTTTTTGCATCTTCTGATGCAGAACCGCCAAGCGATTCTGTACAAACAAGATGCCCACCCACATAAAAGTCATTGCAAACCAGACAATTGGCCATAGATAGCTCTGATAAACAAGTGGGGCAATCATTTTTCGGTCTGGACCTCTGAAAACAATGAAAAAACTCATTCTATCGTTTTTATCACTATTCTGTTCTGGGACAGTTGTCTCTCGCATCCACGGAGGGCCCTGACCGGCTCCATGCCACCTTCCTCCACCTCCGGAACCTGGACCGGTAAACTTTCTGAAAACTGTAAATTCCGAATCAATAATGGCTGAGCCAATTTCTGGTTTTGCTACCCTACCTAACTCTTTCTCAAATCCGATTTGGGAAAAACTGGCGATAACCTTTTCTCCCATCATAATACCAGCGCCAATAACAGAGCTTTCACTTCCGACAATTTCTTTAAGAATTGCAGGATTCCGAAAAAACATCCCCGGACTGTACCCGCTTTCATGAATAATTCGTGTAAAGACGGTTTTTCCCTCTCTATCAGCAGCCCACTTAAGCAATGTTTCAGATTGATCAAGATTCCATCTTGAGAGTGCAATTGAGATGCAGCCCGAAACAATTAAAAAGAGTACAAGTAGAGAAATTTTAAGCCGAGAATCAAGAATCAAACCTTGATTTTTATTCTCAGCAACATTATTTAACGTAGTTTTAAAGTTATTTTTCATAAATATCCTGCTAATAATCTGGAATCTTTACTTTACCTAAGCAATTTGTGAGCCAAAGAATTAAGTAGAATGATATCTCTGTATTAGAGGCTTTTTGCACTTGAAGCTCTACATTTTATGTTATCCGAAAAGTGCAATGCTTTGCACTAACAAAGTGAAAACCTTTGCACTTTGACTTTTTTGGCAGGGGAATATTTTTTTATTTTACTCTTCCCAATTCTTTTATTAAAGGGACTTTCGAAGAACAAAGAAAAGTTTGGCACGACTGTTGCAATATCAAGTTTAACAACATTTTTACTCGGAGGAATTTGAAATTGAAAAAAATCGCTTTTTTAACACTTATGGTTGGATTTATGGCTTTTTTTACAGGTTGTGCCAGCACAGGAGCTTCATCAGGAACCGACTTTGTTTCAGCAACTAATGAAGAAATAGCAGCAGTGGAAAGTAGCTTGCTACTTGACCGTGTATTAGCAGCAGAAACAATAGGTGTGACATCACCAGAAATCCTTGCATCAACAGTTGGAGCTTCCGGTCCCATGAAATACAGAAATAGATTCTACCAGGCTGAAAATCGTGGCACTGAATTTGGACTTAGCAGAGGGACAGGAACTTGTATTGCTTTAGTTTCATCCGACAGCATCATCCTAGGCGCTGAGCAAGCGACTGTAGAAAAGTTAGATTCAGGAGCAATAAAAATCACAAGAGGTAATGGAACTGTTATTGAAACACCTATACCTACAGCTGCAGGCGAAATTTCAAGCTTTAATGTAGACGGAATTGAGTGGCAGGCGACTTACGGCTCTTTAACAACAGATCCGCTCGTAACACTCAAGAATACAAGATCTGGAATGATACTTCAGGTTACAGAGCTTGATGATGGAAGCATAACAATTGTGAGAGACAGCTCTGAAGTGTTTTCAGGAAGATGGTCTGAAGACGGTTCTCTTCAGCTCGCAGATGGCCAGGGAAAAATGTATCGATACAGATACGGAAGAAATATTTAAACCAGGGAGAAAAAGTAATGAAAAGAATTAGTCTTATGATTCTAGCAATCTTCATTCTCAGTGTAATGGCAGTAGATGCTCAAAGCACAAGCTCCAGACCTTATCAGTCAGGGCGCGGAAAGTTTCAGGTTTCAAAAACAAATGTTGTAGCATCCACCGAATC